>CAXXIG010000003.1:0-4244711 GCA_963674505.2 Desulfobacterales bacterium | reverse complement strand
ATCTGTTCCGCAGGCGGAATGTACTCGATGGCGTGAAGCATGCCCTTTCCTCGCGTGAACTGTCCGATATGCAGGACCGGCGTTCCCGGATGCTCGGTATTGGGGCAAGGCCAGTGCAAACCTACCTTGTCGATCCGCTCGTAGGTGATGCCCGCGTAGGAGGGCGTGACTTTTCGGATCTCCTCGTGGATTTCCTCGCTGCTCTCGTATTTCATCTCGTAGCCCATGCGGGTCGCGATTTCGCAGGTGATCCACCAGTCGTCCATGGCGTTTCCGGGCGGATTCACGGCCTTTCTGACCCGTTGCACACGACGCTCTGTATTGGCGAAGGTACCGTCCTTTTCGGCAAAGCATGCCGAGGGAAGCACGACGTCGGCCTTCTGCGCGGTCTCGGTCAGGAAAATATCCTGCACGACCAGAAAATCCAAGTGCTTGAAGGCGTCTTCCACGTGTCCCAGATCGGGGTCCGACACGAACGGGTTTTCGCCGATGATGTACATGGCCTTGATATCGCCGTCGTGGATCTTGGGAATCATGTCGGTGACCACCAGGCCGGGCTTGTCTGGAATGCCCTCGACGCCCCAGGTCTCTTCCAGCAGCTTCCTGGCGGCCACGTCCGTGACGGGCTTGTATGCGGGGAACACGTTGGGAAGTCCGCCCATGTCGCAGGCGCCCTGCACGTTGTTCTGCCCGCGAAGCGGATTGACGCCCCCGCCTTCGATTCCCATGTTTCCGCAAACCATGGCCAGGTTGGCCAGGGACTTGACGTTGTCCGTGCCTGTCGTGTGCTGGGTGATGCCCATGCAGTAGCAGATGCTCCCCCGCTCGGCCTTGGCGTAAATGCGTGCGGCCTTTGCCAGCTCTGCGGCCGGAATGCCCGTGATCTCCTCCACGTATTCCGGGGTGTATTTTTCCACGAGCTTTTTCAGAGCGTCGAAGTTTTCCGTGCGCTCCTCCACGAACTTCTTGTCGTAGAGATCTTCCTTGATGATCACATGAATCATGCCGTTGATCCAGGCCACGTCGGTACCGAGGTTCTGCCTCAGCCACATGTCGGCGTGTTCTACAAGCTTGATTCTTCTGGGGTCCACCAGGAGCAGCTTGGCGTCTTTGAACTTGACGGCCCTTTTGATGAAGCTGGAGAGCACGGGATGGTTTTCGGTGGTGTTGGATCCTGTTACGAGGATGACATCGGCTTTTTCGATGCAGCCGATGGTATTTGTCATGGCTCCACTTCCGAATGCTGCGGCCAGACCGGCCACGGTGGAGCTATGTCAGAGACGCGCGCAGTGATCGATGTTGTTGGTCTTCAACACCGCCCGCGCGAACTTGTTGGCTACGTAGTTTTCCTCGTTGGTGATTCGGGCCGAGGTGAGAACGCCCATTTTGTCTCCGCCGTGCTGTTCCTTGATCTCGGAGAATTTCTTCGCCACGAAGTCCAGCGCGGTCTCCCAGGGGACCTTCTTGAACTTGCCGTTCTCTTTGATCATAGGCTTGGTGAGACGTTCCGGGGAATTGACGAAGTTGTATCCGAAGCGGCCCTTGACGCAGAGGCTTCCGTGGTTGGGGGCGGCGTCGTAGCCGGTCACCTTGACCACCTTGTTGTCCTTGACATGGAGCTGGAGCTGGCATCCCACGCCGCAGTAGCTGCACGTGGTGCGGACCTTCTTGGTCTCCCAGGGACGGGTCTGGTAGCGTACGTCCTTTTCCACCAGCGCTCCCACGGGGCACGCCTGTACACACTCGCCGCAGAACACGCAGTCGGAGTCCTTCAAGGCGCGGTCGCCCGAAGCTACGATCTTGGTCTCGGCGCCACGGTATCCGAAGCTGATGGCGTTGTTGACCTGCACCTCGTTGCAGGCCTGCACGCAGCGCCCGCACTGGATGCAGCGGGAAAAGTCCCTCACGATAAACGGGTTGACCGTTTCCATGGGGTACTTGTTCTCGGTCGCCGGGAAAATGTCGCCGGACACCTGGTAGCGGTAGGCCAGGTCCTGAAGGCGGCAGTCGCCCCAGACCGGGCACAGTTCGCTGCTGGCGTCGTCCTTCTGCACGTTGAGCTGGAACTGGCTCCAATCTTTGTCGTCGGAGCCGCGCACGGCGCAGTTGTGGTTTCCGGAGGAAAGCAGAAGCTGGATGATCAGCTTGCGGGCCTCGATGACGGGCCTGCTTTCGGTGCGGACCACCATGTTGTTGCCTGCGGGAGTCGCGCAGGAGGCCATAAGGCTTCTGGCACCCTCCACCTCAACGACGCAGACCCGGCAGGCGCCGGTGGGCGTCGCACCCTTCAAATGGCACAGGGTGGGGATATCGACCGAGTTTCTCTGCGCAACCTCGAGAATCGTCTCCCCCGGCTCGAACACGAACTCGTGTCCGTTGATGGTGATGATGTTTTTTTCCGCCATGATTTGTATTCACACTCCTTGAATGGGTTTAAAAAACAATGTATTCGGTTAAAACCCCCTAGTCGGCCGACGGCTTCCGAATTCGACCTCGCAAGGGGCGTTTTTGGTTACGTGTTTTTCAAGTTTCGCGCACCACAGGGACTGAAAAGTTCGGCAACTTCCGTCCAGCGCGTCGATCTTGGCGAACTCGGCGTGTTCGCAGCGCAGGTCGCACCACTTGATCCTGTGGGTGGTCACCCCCGCGTTTTCGTCCACTTTCTTCCTGTCGCCATTCATCGCTTGACCCTGCGTCCGCCTAGTCCGAAAAAATCTCCAGGTCCCGTTTTCTTTCCTTGACGTGCCTATGAACCTGTTCGAAGAATTCCTCCCGGGATATGCCGTATTTCACGGCGCCGTCCAGTGTGCGCACCGCCAGGGTCCCCTTCTCCTTTTCCTTTTCCCCGATGGTGATCATCAATGGAACCTGGCTGATCTGCGCGTCCCGGATCTTCTTCTTGAGGCTCTCGCTGCGGTCGTCGGTCTCCACGCGAAGCCCCTCCTTTCGCATGATTTCTTCGATTTCGGAGGCAAACGGGACCAAGTCGTCGTTTATGGGCAGCAGCCTGGCCTGCACCGGCGCCAGCCACAACGGGAACTTGCCCGCGAAATGCTCCACCAGAATGCCGAGGAAGCGCTCGATGGACCCGTAGATGACCCTGTGGATCATGATGGGGCGATGTCTTTCGTTGTCCTGGCCGATATAGTGGAGATTGAATCGTTCGGGAAGGGACATGTCCAGCTGGATGGTCCCGCACTGCCACGTCCGGCCGATGGCGTCCTTGATGTGCACGTCGATCTTGGGACCGTAGAAGGCGCCGTCGCCCTCGTTGATCTTGTATTCCATGCCGTACTCGTCGAGCGCGGACCGAAGGCCGCCGGTGGCCATGTCCCACTGCTCGTCGGTACCGATGGACTTGTCGGGCCGGGTGGAAAGCTCCAGGTGGAACGTCAGGCCGAACGTGCCGTACACGCGCTCCACCAGATTGAGCACACCCAGAATTTCCTGCTGGATCTGGTCGGGCCGCATGAAAATGTGGGCGTCGTCCTGATGGAACACCCGGACACGGAACAGGCCGGAGAGAACGCCGCTGAGTTCGTGCCGGTGGACCATGCCGATTTCGGCGGCCCGAAGGGGAAGCTCCTTGTACGAATGGGGACGGCTGCCGTAGAGCAGCATGCCGCCGGGGCAGTTCATGGGCTTGATTGCGTACTCGGTCTCATCCACCGTGGTGGTGTACATGTTCTCGCGGTAGTTTTCCCAGTGGCCACTTCGCTCCCAGAGGCTTTTGTGAAGCATGATCGGGGTCTTGGTCTCCACGTACCCGGCCGCTCGATGCTCTTCGCGCCAGTAGGTCAGCAGCTCGTTCCACAATTCCATACCCTTGGCGTGGAAAAAAGGCATGCCCGGAGCTTCCTCGTGGAAACTGTACAGGTCCAACGCCGTCCCCAGCTTCCTGTGGTCCCTCTTACGGGCCTCCTCCAGCATGGTCAGGTAAGCGTTGAGTTCCTTCTTGTCGAAGAAGGCCGTGCCGTAAATTCTCTGGAGCTGCTCGCGGTTTTGATCCGCCCGCCAGTAGGCGCCGGAAACCTTGGTCAGCTTGAAGGCCTTCACGAAACCGGTATTGGGAACGTGGGGGCCTCGGCAAAGGTCCGTGAACTCGCCCTGGTCGTAGAAGGAAATGATCTCCCCGTCGAGTTCCGAGATCATCTCGCGCTTGTAGGGTTCGCCCTTGTAGAACTCCAGGGCCTCCTCCTTGGAAACGATCCGCCTTGTAACGGGATACTTGGCCTTGACGATCTTCTTCATCTCGGCCTCGATCCTGGCGAAATCGTCCTCGGAGACCGATTCCATGTCGATGTCGTAGTAGAAGCCGTCCTCGATGGCCGGGCCGATCGTCAGCTTGGCGTCCTTGAAAACTCTCAATATGGCCTGGGCCATGACGTGCGCGGCCGTGTGGCGCAGGACATGGAGGGCTTCGGGGTCCTTGGAGGTGATGAAACGCACTTGGGCGTCCTCGTCGATCTTTCGTCCCAAGTCCATCATCTGCCCGTCGATCTCCATGGCGACGCAGTTTCTTGCGAAGCCTTCGGAGATGCTCTTGGCGACGTCGAACCCCGTGGGATTGGTCTCAAATGTTTTTACGGTCTCATCCGGAAATGTTATGTTAACCATCGGCAATGCTCAAATAAACGGTCGAATTCTTTGTTTTTATTGTTAATATTAAACGCAAACGATGCAGTGGGAAAGGATAAAGGAAGATGGTCGGGATGTAAAGAAAAAACTGAAACCGACCGGAAAGCACCTTGAATTTGACATTGTTGTTCGCCGAGTTTTTTGCTATTTTAGAAAGTTGCCTCGAATTCTACGGGAAAGTGGGGCCTATTAATAACAAGGAGGATACGAGCTTACCGAATATACCATGTGCGCGCTGAAATATAAAATAATCGAAAGACCGGAACAATTCGAGGCCTTGGTCGAGCACCTGGGGAACCAGGAAGCGGTGGCAGTGGATCTGGAAGCGGACTCGATGTTCCATTTCCGGGAAAAAGTGTGCCTGATCCAGGTGGCAACGGCCGACGACAGCTATGTGATCGATCCGTTCGAGGTTCCCGACCTGTCGGCGTTGAAGCCTCTCTTCGCCGACCCGGCCATGCAGAAAATTTTCCACGGTGCCGACTACGATGTCCGATCCTTATTCAGGGATTATGAAATCGTGATTAATAATTTGTTCGACACCCAGCTGGCCAGCCGGTTCGTGGGTGCCAAAGCCACGGGCCTGGAGGCTGTGGTGGCCAAGCGTTTCGACGTCAAGCTGAACAAGAAATACCAGAAAAAGGACTGGTCCGAACGTCCCCTGTCGGAAAAAATGATCGATTACGCCGCCAGGGACACGATCTACCTGTTGCCTCTGGCCAAAATCCTGCAGGAGGAGCTTGCGGAGAAGGGGCGGTCGGAGTGGGTCAGGGAGGAGTGCGACTTGCTGAGCCAGGTGCGCACTCCCGATAACAACGGCGAACCGCTTTTCATCAGGTTCAAAGGTGCCGGTCGGCTCAACCGGAGGCGTCTGGCCGTGCTGGAGTCGATCTTGCAACTTCGCTTCAAGATCGCGGAAGAAAAGGACCGTCCGCTGTTCAAGGTGTTCTCCAACACCTCTGCCATGAAGCTTGCGACGACCGCGCCGACATCCGCGAAGGAACTGAAGGAGACCCAGGCCTTGAGCGCCAAGCAGATCAACATGTTCGGGGCGGCCCTGGTGGATGCCATCCGGTCGTCGTACGACATCCCGTACAACGAGCTTCCGAAATACCCCCGGAAAAAAGCCCCCGTAATCGATCCCAAGGTCCCCGCCCGAGTCAAGGCCCTCAAGGCGTGGCGGGACGTCTGCGCCAAAAAGCTCAAGATCGATCCCGCCATCGTGGCCACCAAGGCCATCATAACCAATTTGGCCGTCCATAACCCCAAAAACCTGGACGAACTCGACGTAATCGACGACATGAAGACTTGGCAAAAAAAGGAGTTCGGGAAAAAAATCCTGGACCTTCTCGCGAAATGCAGATGATTTCCAAAACACTCGAAAGGTAGGACCAACATGGAGGAAAGGTTTTTTTTCCCATCCGGGGACCTGAAACTCGAAGGGCTGTACGATGCCCAACCGGGCAGCCGGGCAGCCTTGGTGACCCATCCCCATCCGCTCTACGGCGGCGACATGGAGAACATGGTGGTGGAACTGATCGCGTCGGCCTACAAGAGCAAGGGTTTTTCCACGCTTCGGTTCAATTTCCGGGGTGTCGGCGCCAGCTCGGGAGCTTATTCCGAAGGGCGAGGCGAAGCGGAAGACGTATGCGCAGCCGCAAGATTCCTGAAAGAAAAAGGCGCGAAAGAAATTCATCTGGCGGGATATTCCTTCGGCGCGTGGGTCAACGCTTCAGTGCGTTGCGACGACGTTTCCTTCGACCAGCAGATCATGGTGTCCCCGCCCGCCGCGTTCATGGATTTCGGCGAGGGGGGACCCGTGGAAAACCTCACTCTGGTGGTGACCGGCGGGCGAGACGAGATCGCGCCCCCTGCGGCCGTCGAAAAATACATCCCTGTCTGGAACGAGTCCGCAGCCTTCGAAATCATCGACGGCGCCGACCATTTCTACTGGGAGCATCTGAAGGCCTTGGACGACGTTCTTTCCGGCCGTATATGATTGAAGCCTCGGAGAAACGAACGACCCGGACTCGCCACTTTCCCGACACTTTTTCGGCCTCTGTCAACTGGCCGCCGACCACCGTCAACCGACCACCGATCACTGTCAACTGGTCGCCGTCAACTGTAAATTGGTCGCCGAACCTTTACAGTCTCCAGTAATTCACATTGTTCTTTTCGGCCTCCGCCGGGGTGAACACTCCCTTGACATCCAGCACGACCGGGGCGCTGTCGCCGCACATGGCCGCGATGCCCGGAAGTCCCATCTTGAGGTATTCGTCGTGGCTGACAGCCATGATCACGGCGTCCATGCCGACGATCTCGCCCATGTCCCTCAGTTTTACGCCGTAGTATTTTTCGGACTCGACGGGGTCGGCCATGGGATCGTGGACGAGCACGTCGATGCCGTAATCCTCCAGTTCCTCGATGATGTCCACCACGCGGGTGTTTCTCAAGTCCGGCACGTTTTCCTTGAACGTGATGCCCAGGACCGCCACCCGCGCCTGGTTCACTTTCCGTCCGGCCCGGATCAGCATCTTGACCGCGCGTTCGGCGATGTATTTGCCCATGCCGTCGTTGATTCGGCGGCCGGCCAGTATCATTTCCGGATGGTATCCCGAAGCTTCGGCGCGGAAGGTCAGGTAGTAGGGATCGACGCCGATGCAGTGCCCTCCGACCAATCCTGGACGAAACGGCAGAAAATTCCACTTGGTGCCTGCCGCCTCCAGAACGTCCAAGGTGTCGATATGCATTTTTTCGAATATCATGGACAGTTCGTTCATAAGAGCGATATTGAGGTCCCGCTGGGTGTTTTCGATCACCTTGGCGGCCTCCGCCACCTTGATGGACGCGGCTTTGTGAATGCCGGCGGTCACGACCTTGCCGTAGACCCGGCTCAGAAGCTCCAGGGTGGCGTCGTCGGACCCCGACACGACTTTGACGACCTTATCCACCGAGTGGACCTTGTCGCCGGGGTTGATGCGCTCCGGGGAATAGCCCACGGTGAAGTCCTTTCCGAAGACGAGCCCGGACTCCCTCTCCATGATGGGTACGCAGTCCTCCTCGGTCGCGCCCGGATAGACCGTGGATTCGAAAACCACGCAGGTGCCGGGGGACATGTGCTTTCCGGCGGTGGTAGCCGCGCCTTTCAACGGGGTCAGGTCCGGAATTCTGTACTGGTCGATGGGCGTTGGGACCGCCACGACGATCAGGCGGCATAGGGAGAGCTTCTCCGGATTGTCGGTGTATTCGATGGCGGCGTCCTTCAATTCGGAATCGGAAACCTCCAGCGTGCGGTCCACGCCGGAACGAAGCTCTTCGACCCTCTGGGTCTTCAAATCGAACCCCAGAACGTCGAAATGCCTCGAAAGATGCACTGCCAGCGGAAGGCCGACATAGCCAAGGCCGATTACCGCGATTCTGTCCTTCCTGTCTATCAACGATTCGAATGTTACCATATTAGCTCCCGCTCCTTTTCAAGTTACTTTTCAAGTTATTGGTTCATTGGTTTCCGACGAAAAACGGCCTGAACTGGCTCTCGTCTCTTGTCAACGCCGCCTTTATTTGCCCCAGAAGCCAGGACCTTGCCTCTGGAAGCCGCCCTTCCAGATTTACATAGTTGGTGTAGTGGTCGCTGGTCAAGTACGTGGGAGAATCGATTTTTTCCACGATGGCAGCAGTCTCTTTCAAAATGCCGTGCGGGCCGAGCATCTCGAATACGCCATTTTCGACGTCCTTCAAAAGCGGCGTGCCGATCTTGGGCACGAACGTTCGCAGACGGGTGAAGTGGGGCGAAATCTCGGTCAGGACCCGCGCTGTCGATTCGGCATGCCGCCGGGTGCGTTCCTTTCCTCCGATTCCCAGAATGACGTACAGACTCAATTCGATTCCGGCTTCGATGGCCATTTTTCCCGCCGCGATCTGCTTCCGGCTGTCGGTGCCTTTTTCGATTCGTTTGAGAATCTCGTCGTCTCCCGATTCGAGCCCCACGTGAATCCGGGACAGCCCCGCCCGTGCCAACCGCTCGAGACCGCCAACCCCCTTCCTGGCGATGTATTGGGAGGAACCGTAGACTGTGATTCGCCGAAGCCGGGGAAACACCTTTCTCGCGTACTCGCAGATCCGGCAAAGATCGTCGGTTTTCATGGCGATGGTGTTTCCGGCGGGAAAGAAGAGGGTCTCCACGCCGTCGCCGTAGGCGCGCCTGGCGTCGTCCAGATCTTCCATGATATCGGAAACCGGGCGGACCTTGAACCGGGGCCCCTCCTTGTAAACCATGCAGAAGGTGCAACGGTTGTGCGGACACCCCACCGTGGCCTGTACCAAAAGAGAACCGGCCTCGCTGGGCGGACGGTAGATCGGACCTTCGTACCTCACTCGCACCTCCCCTGCTCTCGAACAATGCCCCCTCTATCGACGTCCACCCCCGAGCCCCGAAACTACTCCACCTTGGCCCTTGCCCCTATTTTTTCTTGAACGCCTCTTGCAACTTCGCGGCCAAGTCGCTCATGGGGGGCTTTTCCTCCGCTTTCTTGAATTCCCGCCAGTTATCATCGGAATCTTCCCCGCAGGGAACGAGAGTGATACGCCTGGCATCCCTGTCCACCTGGAGGACCGTCACTGGCACGGTGTCGCCCACCTTGGCGTTGTCGATCTCGGAGACCCCTGCGGCCTTGATCTTGGACTTGGGCATCAGGCCGGTGACGCCCTCCAAAAGCTCCACGAAATATCCGAAGGATTCCTTTTTCACGATCATTCCCTGGGTCTTGGTCCCGGCCGGGAATTTTTCCGCAACGGTTTTCCACGGATCCTGCTCGGTGTCCTTGATGCTCAGGGAGATGCGCCGCCGGGCCGAATCGATCTCCTTGACTGACACCTGCACGGTTTCGCCGACGGACACGGCGTCCTCGACCCTGGGAATGCGCCTGGTATGGCTCAATTCGCTGATATGGACCAGCCCCTCGATGCCGGGGGCGATTTCCACGAACGCGCCGAAGCTGGCGATGCGAACGACTGTGCCATCCACCTTCTGTCCCTCTTCGAAACTGTCCTCCACGCTCTCCCAGGGATCGTTTCCGACCTGCTTGACCGACAGGGAGATCTTGGCGCGGTCGGGCTGGTCGGCGTTTTCGATGCCGAGGACCTTGACCGGAACTTTCTGATGCACGGAGACGGCCTCCTCCGGCTTTTCCACCCGGGACCAGCTCAGTTCGGAAATGTGTGCCATGCCTTCTACGCCGGGGGCAAGCTCGATGAACGCGCCGTAAGGCATAAGCTTGATCACCACGCCGTCCAGGGTCTGGCCCGCAGAAAGGGTTTCGAAAAACTGCGCACGGGTTTCGGCGATCTCCGCCTCCAGAAGCTTGCGCCTGGACAGGACGATGTTTCTTCCGTTGTCCTCCAGCTTGACGATCAGAAATTCAAGGGCCTGCCCGACGAATTCGCCGGGGCTTTCCACGTACTTGACGTCGATCTGGCTGACGGGGCAAAAGGCCCGCCTGTGAAGGACCTCCACCTGGAACCCGCCTTTTTGGGTCGCGATCACCTTGCCCTCCACCGGGACTTTTCCGTAGTAGGCATCCTTGAGCATCTCCAGGCCGCCGATGCCGGAAAGCGCCTTGGACAAGCGGATCTCGTGTTCGGAAAGCGCCACGATGGTAAAGCTCCACCTTGTCGCCCTCCGAACAGGTCAGTTCCCCGTTCTCGTCGAAAAGTTCCTCCTTGTCCACGGCGCCGTCGATCTTGGTCCCCGTGTCGATGTAGACCGCGTCCTTGCCGATGGATATGATCGTGCCTTCGATCTTGTCCCCCACCGACAGGCTGTCGTCCATGCCGGAACCGTAAGCGTCGAGAAGCTCCTCGAAATTCTCCTCGACCATCTCTTCCCCGTCCTCTTTCCCCTCGCCAGGCTCCTCCTCGAAACCGGGCTCGTCGCTGATTCGGTCGCTCATTGAAAATGCGTCTCCATAAAAATTTTCGATTTTCATCCCATACACCAAAAAGGTATCCGTAACCAAATTGACCGCATTCCGTCAACAGCTTTTTGCATGTGTTTGAAACCTTTGGCGAAATTCGAGGATATTTCGATTTGATTCTTTTTAATGAAACTATTAAGGTTACGTGTTTTACAATCGAGAATTTATGGGGGAAACAGGGGCAAAAATGCCGCGTACATGGCTTCGAACCGAAAAAGAACACGCCGATTTTCTCGGCCGTTTCCAAACCTATGGTTTCCAGGACGAAAGAGAGATGCTGGAAGCGGCCATCGGATGCTTCAGGAGGGAATTGGAGCGGGAAGCCCTAAAAAAATCCGCCGATCGGCATGCCGAGGTTTCTTCCGAAAACGACGAATTGAAAGAGCTGACGGAATCGGCGCTCGCAGATTGGCCGGAATGATCCGGGAAAACTTTCTGACACCAAGACGATGGCAGGCCATTTTTTTCTTCGGATTCGCCATTCAAAGCTACAAAAATTTTTTAACAAAAAGGAGGGTTCATCACACGATGCAGTTTACGGCGTTTCAAAAGTATTTTCCGGAACTCGCGCACGCGGAAACAAGGTTTTTTCAGATTGTAAAGGCGAGCGACCTTCCCGCCGACATGTATTACCTTGAGGAAATGTACTGCGAGGACCCAAATTGCGATTGCCGAAGGGTCCTGTTTTTCGTGTTTTCGGAATCGGAGCCCAAGATGCTGGCGGCCATCAATTTCGGATTGGAAAGCGAAAAATTCTACGCCAGGCAATCGACAGCCCCCTCTATCCATAAGCCGGAAACGCGCAAAGGTCCCTTTTTGGACGAAAAATATCCCCAGTCCGAATACGCCTCGGCCATCCTGGACGTCGTATCCTCCGACATTCTCATCGACAAGGCCTACGTGAAAAGGCTCCAAAAACATTACAAGATGACCCGGAAGGCCGCCGCCGACCAAAAAGCGGGGCGGGACACGAACCCGGTCTCGGGAAATGAAAAAGTCGGACGAAACGAGCCCTGCCCTTGCGGGTCGGGGAAAAAATATAAGAGGTGTTGCATGGTTTAGTCGCGCTTGCTTCCTTTTGCAAACTATCGTCTGTAAAATTCCCGGTTCCGCAAAATAACAAATATCGAATCCATTCGGGAATGGCAAAACGTTTTTTCAAACGACCCTCCATCGGCAATCTCCGGTCGTATTTTTTTGGATTGAATTTTTTTCGTGTCTTTAATAAGTTGCCGCTTTGCAAGAGTTGGGATTCGAAATCCATTGAAATATCGGCGCACTGCCACTGAAATAAGGACTAAGCAAAAAAATGAAGAAAAAAAACGCCGGCAGCAAAAAGACATCCAAAACCCGAAAACCGAATTATCTTGAAGATTTCCGCCAATTGCCGCCCCTCGAAAAGTCCATGATGGAAGCGCTTTCCATCGTTTACGATTACACTTCGAAAACCAATTTCGTCAATTGCCTTCGAAAGCTCCATATCAGCACGCCGAAAGGCAAAGCGTTTATAGGGAAAACCATCGAACCGTATATCGACGAACTGGCAAATGCTGGACTGGTGGAAAAGGAAGGCATTCATTTCAGGTGCAGCCGAAATGCAGTCGATTCCATCGCCAGGGACATCGTGGAGCAGGGGCGTATCGAGGCGTTCGCCGACGCGGTGCGCAGCGGGTACAAGCTGGTAAGGGACGGCTATGGCAACTTTGTAGCGCGCGACTACGACCATTTGATCAACGAAATTCGAATGGCGCTCTACGAAAAGAACGCTTATCGTGTCCGCCAATTGTTGTCGAACCACAGGGAAAGATATCTCGGGGATTTCTCCAAAAGACATCCCTACGTATTCATATTCAGAAACTATTCCGGGGTGAAATGGCTTCTGGAATACCTTCCAGAAGACCTTTCTGTCGGTGTTTCGACAACACTTCTGGACTACTACGCGTCGTACCTGTCGCCTGCCGCCGGCGAAGTTTTTGCGATTCTGCAAAAAAAGGTCAAAAAGGTCCGCGACAAGGACATTCTGGAACCGGCCGGAACTCAAATGGCTTGGTGGAAAATGCTCGCTGGCCAATTCGACGAAGCCGCAGTCCACATATCGGGCCTAAACGACATGGAAGCGTTGTTGCTGAAAGGGTTCGCGTCGTTTGTCAAGGGCCGGACCGACGAAGCGATTTCTTTCTACGAAAACGCTTTCGAAGCGTTGAAAAAAACAACCCGGAAACGCAAAATCTATTTCAAGCACCCGGCGGGACTGTTTTTCATTTTGGCTCTGATTCAAAGGGGAAATCCGGACGATTTGTTCCGGGCTTCAGGATACTGTTCGGTCGCCGCCTGCGACATCGAAAACCCGTTCGAAACAGGTTATCTATTTCTGGAAATGCTCGTGAAATCCAGAAATGCCGATCCGGATGCCATAGGCAGCCTCGGAAGCGAATCTCCGTTGTCGGAATACCACCCGGCGCTTACCATCTTGTTGCAGGCGATGTGCGTATTATGGACCAGCCCCAGGGGAGGAGTCAAATTCAAGACTTCTCTCGAGAAACTCCATGCGAAAGCCCAAAAAAGCGGCGCAGCATGGCTCGAGGCGGAGGCTGCGGATTTGTGCTCTCGCATCGACAAATCCGCCAAGACTTTCCAAAATCAGGCGGCGGCCTTCCAAAAGAAAACCGGCGTCGCGCCCCTGGCGGACACGCTTCGGCGATCGGCCACGTGGGAGAGGGTGCTGGACGCCATGATCGCCTTGAAAAAGGGACCTGCGGATGCTTCCGGAAAAAAGGTCGAAAACACATCCCGGATGGTTTGGCTTTTCAAACTCAACGAGAAATCCGGACACTGGGAAGTATCTCCCAGGGAGCAGAAAAGAAACCCCAAGGGCGTCTGGAGCAAGGGAAGAAAAATCGCGCTCAAGCGTTTCTTGTACGAACTGGAGACCTTCGACTATCTGACTTCCCAGGACATCGAAATTTGCAGGCATGTGGAAGAAGACAGCTATGTCTGGCGGGGCTACACCGAGACGAGCTACTATTTCGACGACAAAACGCCCCTCGCCCTGGCAGGGCACCCCCTGGTCTTCTGGGAGAATTCTCCAACCACCCCGGTGGAGATCGTGAAAGGAGACCCGGAGCTGCTCGTGGGAAAAGCCACGGGAGGAAAGATAGAGATGTCGTTTCCTCTCGACCTTGACACCAAGCACAATCTTCAGTTGATCAAGGAGGGACCCAACCGGATCAAGGTGGTCGAAGTCTCCGAGGACCTTCTGAAAATCGCGAAACTGGTCGGCAACGGCGTCAAAATCCCGGCAAATGCCAAGGACCGGGTGCTGGAGGCCGTCAACAGCGTATCGTCCATCGTGACCGTACACGCGGAAATCGAGGGTGCCGGGCTTGATGCTGAAAAAACCCAATCCGACGCTCTTCCGAACATTCATCTTCTCCCCTTGGATCAGGGGCTTAGGGTCGAGTTCTTCTGCCGCCCCTTTTCATCCGTCGGTCCCTATTTTCGTCCCGGAAAAGGGGGCGAGACCGTCATCACCGACATCGACGGCCAAACCATGCGCGCGCGGCGCGACCTGGAGAAGGAAAAGCGCCTGGCCGAAGAAGCCTTGTCCGCCTGCCCTACCCTGCTTTCCTTTCAGGAATCCTCCGACGGCGACTGGAGCTTGCGACTGCCGGGACCCGAAGATTGCCTGGAAGCCCTTTCCGAACTGCGGGAACTGGGCGAAAAGGCGGCGGTCGCGTGGCCCGAGGGCGAGTACTATCGCATTCGCGGCAAAGCCGACATGAACCACTTTTTCCTCGGTGTCAAAAAATCCCGGGACTGGTTCTCGGTATCCGGGCAGTTGAAGATCGACGACAATCTCGTACTCGACTTGAAACAGCTTCTGGAACTGATGGAACACTCTCCCGGACGTTTCATCCGGCTGGGCGACGGCCAGTTTGTCGCCTTGACGAGATCTTTCAAGAAGCGCCTGGAGGAAATCGAAGCCTGGTCCAGGCCTTCCGGCGACAACAGACGATTCCATCCCCTGGCCGCCCTCGCCCTGCACGACTTGTCCGACGAACTCGGCGGACTCAAGGGCGACAAGGACTGGAAAGACCATCTGAAGAAGCTGGACGACGCCAGAAAACTGGACCCTAAACTGCCTTCCACCTTCAAGGGAAGCCTTAGAGAGTACCAAGAGGAGGGCTTTCGGTGGCTGGCACGGCTTTCCCATTGGGGAACGGGTGCCTGCCTGGCCGACGACATGGGGCTCGGTAAAACGATCCAGGCCCTGGCCGCGATCTTGAACAACGCGCCGAACGGACCGTCCATGGTGGTCGCCCCGACCTCCGTCCGCATGAACTGGAAAGACGAAGCCGCCAGGTTCGCTCCCACACTGAACGTGCTGGAATTCGGCGGCGCCAACCGCAAGGACATGATCGACAATCTCGGCCCGTTCGACCTTCTCCTTGTCACATACGGCCTTCTTCAACAGAAGAAAACCGCCGAAATGCTCTCGTCCGTGAACTTCGCGACCATTGTCCTGGACGAAGCACAGGCGATCAAGAATTTCTCCACCCAGCGCTCCAAGGCCGCCATGGAACTTCAAGGCGGCTTCAAGTTGATCACCACAGGCACTCCCCTTGAAAACCATCTCGGGGAACTTTGGAACCTGTTTCGCTTCATCAATCCGGGTCTATTGGGATCGCTGAAAGAGTTTAACGAGAAATTCGCCGTTCCGGTCGAGAAATACCGCGACCGAAACGCCCGGCAAAGCCTGAAAAAACTGGTGCAGCCGTTTATGCTGCGCCGCTCGAAAAACCAAGTCTTGGAAGAGCTTCCGCCCCGCACAGACATCGTCCTGCGCGTGGAACCATCAAAGGAGCAAATGGCCTTCTACGAAGCCTTGAGGCAAAGGGCGCTGGAAAAACTCGACGAATCCGGCGCGGACGAATCGGGCACTCCGAAGCATCTGCAAATCCTGGCCGAAATCATGAGACTTCGCAGGGCCTGCTGCCATCCGAAACTGGTGCATCCCGACGTCTCCATGGGAAGCGCCAAGCTGGACGCCTTCGCTGAACTGGCCGAGGAATTGCTGCAAAACGGGCACAAAGCACTGGTGTTCAGCCAGTTCGTCGGCCACCTGGAGATCATCCGGGAGTATTTGGACGAACAAGGTATTTCGCACCAGTACCTCGACGGTTCCACGCCGGCCAAGGAACGCGAAAAACGCGTCAAGGCGTTCCAGGCCGGAGAAGGCGAGATGTTTCTGATCAGCCTGAAGGCGGGCGGCACCGGCTTGAACCTGACCGCCGCCGATTTCGTCATCCACATGGACCCGTGGTGGAACCCCGCCGTGGAAGACCAAGCCTCCGACCGCGCGCACCGCATCGGCCAAACCCGCCCCCGTGACCGTCTACCGACTCGTGGCCAAGGACACCATCGAGGAGAAGATCCTTCGCCTCCACAAAGAAAAACGCGACCTGGCCGACAGCCTCCTGGAAGGCGCCGACATGAGCGGCAAGGTTTCGGCGGAGGAATTGCTTCGGTTGATCCGGGAGCCAGCGTGAGGAGTCACAATCGGAGAGTGGAAAGCGGCGGGCTTGGTCTCAATTCCGGCCGCAAAGATCGTTGCTTTTCGTTCGTGTTCGTTCGTGTTGGTCCGTGTTGCCATAACTGGCCGAATTTATAACCAAACCCAGGGCGGCCGAATACGCCGTCCAGCTGGGGACAGACCGGCTTTATCTCGTTTTTTTCATCAGAAGCCATAAACAGCTCCCTCAGCGGACGGTTGTCCACCGCCGTATTCCTTTTCGACCCGGTCGATGAACGCGACCAGCTCGTCGGAGGGCAGGGGGTGTCGGGAGATCAGCTTTCTTCCTGGAAACAGCGAATTTCGAAATTTCCCCTGTTTTTTTCGAAAAGCACAAGCATAACGTTATCCATGGTTCGGGAACTCCTCCGGTTTCGTACTATGCCACAAGGTTTTATAGACGGCCTGCGGGAGAAAATTGCGGCACAAGGCCACGCCGTCATTCAAGATTAGTCCTCCGGGGACTCGGACGGCACCGCCGGAAACTTGGGCGATGCCTCCGGATACTCTCCCAGCATCCGCTCCACTTGCCGGGGCGACCCGGAAAGAGACGCGCTTCGTCCATTTCTGTCAATTGGATGTGCATGATTCTTCCCGGCTATCACTTTTTCTTTGTCGCATCATACTTCCAAAACTCACGGCGAGTCTTCCAGATCGATTGATCGATGACAAGGCGCGTTTCTTTCAGGCAACAGCACTAACTTTGTTTTTCGGGTATTCGGCAGATTCCTGCGGCATGGACATAGTGGACGAGGTGGACGAGGTGGACGGAGCGGACCTCGTGGGCGAGGCGGGCAGCCCTTTAAATATTGTGCGAACACGGGGGGACGAAGTTGGAGCCAACCACGCCCTTTACAATCCCCGTATATGCTGGTATTCAGTATTTATTTACGACCGGGCTGCCGCTCGGTACGACTTGTTTTAAATGCTGGCACTTCAAATTGTTCGTTCCGCGATCCTTCCAATCGAAAAGGGAATTCGGTATCATTGGAATACTTGGGGGTCTTTGGCGCTATTTTTCAGGGGGTATTTCATGGTCCATGGCATCGATCTTTTTTTCGCCTTGTTCAACAACCTGGCGATTTTCATCGCGCTGGTCGCGATCTATAGCTACCTTCTTGTCCGTTTCAAGCAATCTGCGCATTGGTGCATGCGTCAAATCATACTGGGGTTGTCTTTCGGCGCTTTCGCCATCGGGTGCATGTTCGCCAAGATTCCCGTATTCGAAGGGGTGATCGTCGATCAGAGAAATGCGATCGTGGCGCTAAGCGGGGCTTTCGGCGGTCCGCTGTCGGCCATCGTAAGCGCTGCGCTGGCCGGGAGCTTTCGGATATACCTCGGAGGCGGGGGCGCTTTTTCGGGCGTGATCGGAGTTTGTCTGGCGGCGACAGCCGGGACGGGGATGCACTTGTTTTCCGGCTGCTTTAAATCGCTGGGCAAGGCGGCCGTCGGCTCCTTTTTGGCCTCTCTCCTCATTTTGCCAGGCTTTCTCTTTGTCGGGGACCTCCAGACCGGCTGGCAATTGACCAAGGCCATGGCGTTTCCGTTCGGCACGGCCATTTTTCTCGGGATATTTTTAGGCGGCCTTCTTCTCCATCGAGCGGAGGAACGATACAAGGTCGAGCTGCTGTTTCACGAAAGCGAGAAAAAATACCGCAAGCTGGTGGAAGGAACGAGCGACCTGATCACCTACATCAACAAGGACGGCAAAATGACTTTCGCAAACCGGGTCGCGGAGAAGATATTCGGCTTCTCCCCGGAGGAATGCCTCGGGATGTCTGCGTTTCAATTCATCCACCCGGACGACCTCCCAAAGACCAAGGAGTGGCTCGAAAAATGCGTGGCGCAAAAGAAGCAGCAGGCGCATATCGAGAACAGGCAAGTCAACGCGGAGACAGGCAGGTCGCATACCCTTCTGTGGTCGTCGTCGTTTCTATACGACGATTCCGGGAACCTCGCCGGGGTGGGAGGCATCGCCAGAGATATAACCGAAGTCCGCGAAGCCGAAAAGAATTTCAGAAACCTGTTCGAGAAAATGCCCGATGGCTGCGCGATCCACGAAATCGTCAGAGACCGCGACGCAACGCCGATGGATTACCGCTTCATCGGCATCAACCCCGCCTTGGAAAGAATATCGGGGCTTCGCCACGAAGCGCACGTCGGCAAGACGGTCCGGGAGGCCCATCCCGAAGCGCAAGAACACTGGTTCGCGATTTACGGCAAAACAGCCTCCTCCGGCGACTCCACCGCTTTCGAGCACTACATAGAGGAATTGGACAAGCATTTCGATATGACCGTCTACAGCCCTGCGGAAAACCAGGTTGCCGCCATATTTCAGGACATTACGCCTCGAAAGAAAGCGGAAGAGGAAAAAAAGGCTTACGAGGAGCAGATTCGTCACGGGCAGAAGATGGAGGCCATCGGCACGCTGTCAGGGGGCATTGCCCACGATTTGAACAACATTCTGGTTCCCATCCTCGGCTATGTGGAAATGGGGATGATGGCTTTGTCCCCGGACGACAGGCTCTATGCCAACCTGGAGCGAGTGCAGGAGGCTGCGGAAAGGGCCGCGAAGTTGACCGGCCAGATTCTGGCGTTCAGCCGCAAGCAAGTCCTCAAGATGGAGGTGTTCGACCTCAACGCCGTCGTGGCGGACTTCAAGAAGATGATTCGCCATCTCATCAAAGAGGACATCGAGTTGAAGACGTTTCTGGACTCCGATATCGCCATGGTGAAGGCCGACAGGGGACAAATCGAACAGGTGCTGATGAACTTGATCGTCAACGCCTGCGACGAGATGCCGACGGGCGGTAAACTGATTATCGAAACCGCCAATGTCCAACTGGATGAAACCTACATTGAAAAATACGCGGAAAAGCTGACGCCGGGTCCGCATGTGCTGTTGTCCGTCGGAGATACCGGCTGCGGCATGGATGCCGAGACCCAACAGAAAATTTTCGATCCCTTCTTCACCACGAAGGAACAGGGGAAAGGCACAGGACTGGGGCTATCGACCGTTTTCGGCATAGTCAAGCAGCACGGCGGGAACATCCATGTGTACAGCGAACCGGGCAATGGCTCGATTTTCAGGATTTATCTGCCGCGAGCCAAAGGCGAAGTCCAGTCATCGAAAACGGAGAAAGAGGGACCGTCTTCGACTTTTGGAACGGAGTCCATCCTGGTAGTCGAAGACGAGGAGATGGTCCGCCAATTGGTTTGCGAATGCCTGGCGGCGAACGGCTACGAGATCCTGTCGGCCAAGGATCCGAAGGAAGGCCTCCGGCTCGCCTCCAAACGCAAAAGAACCCTGCATCTCTTGCTGACCGACGTGATCATGCCGGTGATGAACGGCAAAAAGCTGTATGATGAACTATCGACCATTCATCCCGAAACCAAAGTCTTATACATGTCGGGTTACACCGACAACGTCATTGCCGCTCACGACATTTTGGAAGAAGACGTCGAGTTTCTGCAAAAGCCTTTCACCGTGAAGGGCCTTGCGCGAAAGGTCAGGCTGGTTTTAGGGACGGGCAGTACGCAGAGACCGAACCATAATTGAAACGGAAAAGATTACCAACAAGGTAGAATCTCCTGAAGCGGGAATTCTCTTTCAAATCGTGGTTCCGGAAGGGACGGTGGTGCCTGTGGGGACAGTCTTGGCGGTCATTGCGCAGGACGGCGAGCAACCCGAGCGCATCGAAGGCATCCAAGCGGGCAAAGCGTCGGATATGGCAGGCGCGAAGGCCTTGCCCGCAAAGACCGAAGCAGAAGCCGCGCCCAAGGAAAAGAAAAAAATATTGTCCACCCCGTCGGCCCGTCGCGTGGCCAAAGAGTTGGGGATCGACCTGGCCTCGGTGCCGGGCAGCGGCCCGGGAGGAAAGATCAAGGAGTCGGACGTGCTCGAATTTCACGAAAAAGGTCCTGGTCGCCAAAAGGAGGCCGAACACATTCGGCCTGGGATTGGAGAAGGTCGGTGTGGCCCTGAACGACGATGGAGGCATTCGGGTCGACAACCGGCTGGAAAGCTCGGTCGGAGGCATTTTTGCCACATGCGACGCCACCGGCGGGGCGATGTTCAGCCATACGGCATCCTCCATGGCGGTCTTTGCGGCCGAAAACGCCTTGGGAACAGGCAGGCGCTTTCCTTTCCATCTCATCCCCCGGTGCCTGTGGACGCAGCCGGGGGTGGGAGCGGTGGGACTTTCGGAAGAAGACGCAGAAAAACAGGGCTACGAGATCGAAACCCGCGTCTTCCCGTTTTCCATCAACGGGTTGGCGGGGTTGGTTCTTAATTCGGCCAGAGCATGGCGGAACGCGGACGCAAAGCGTCCTGGTATGCATTCCCACGCGAAGCGTGGGAACGAGGTGGCTAATGAATGGCCGACTTTAGAACCAAGTCCGGGTTGGGCCATGGTTCGAAACCAGGTGGACGGCGCCGTCAAAATCGTTTTCGACGACCGCTACGGAGAGATTCTGGGTGTGCATATCGTCGGGTCCAACGCCACCGAGATCATCGGCGAAGCGGTCACGGCCATGCAACTGGAAGCCACGGCGCAGGAACTGGCACGAAGCATCCGGGTCCATCCCACCTTCTCCGAAGCGGTGGTGGATGCAGCCTGGGACGCGGGAGGGTGGGCCCTGTATCTGCCAAGGAGCTGACACTTCGATGCGAGTTCGGGGTTTGGGCGGTGGTGGGACCGGGGTGGTATGACCACGAAACACACAAAACGCACGAAATAAATAAGTGGATTCAATGGCCCCTTTTCAATTTGCTATACGACATGCTCTGCGGTGCAGGGGATTGAAAGAGATTCGAGTCGCGGACTGGGGAAGGCTGTCCTACGACGAGGCCTTATCCCGTCAGGTGCGGATTGTGGACCAACGGATAGAAGGCCGCCGCCCGGACTTTCTGGCGCTTGTGGAACATCCGCCTACGGTGACCGTCGGACGCAGCGAAAGCCTGAAAAATCTACGAGTGGACAAACAGGCTTGGGGAGAAAGGAATATTGCCCTGCATCACGTGGACAGGAGCGGCAAGGCCACCTTTCACGGTCCGGGCCAACCCTTGTGGCTTATCCGGTCGTCAAGATCGAAGACAAGGACCTTCACGCCTTTCTGAAACGGTTGCTGGACGTCGTCGCCGAGGTGCTGCGAAGCTACCGGTTGACTCCCGAATTCAAAAACGGAAAGCCCGGCGTCTGGGTCAACGGGGCCAAGATCGCCAGCGTCGGCCTGGCGGTGAGCAAATTGGTAACCTACCACGGGGTAGCCCTGAACGTTTCCACGGCCCCCAGATGATTCGACCTGATCGTGCCCTGCGGAATGCCGGACGAGCGGATCACTTCCATGGAACGTAGGACGGGCGCTTTCGTGGACATTGAAGAAGTAAAAGAGCGATTTGCCGCAAGCTTTTGCGACCTGCGCGGGTATCTGCCGCCGCAAAAGGAAAAAGCCCAGGCAGGCGAACGGCCCCGATGGCTGGTGAAGGAGGCGGCCGATCTGCAAGCGGCGAATCGCATGGAAAAGAAGCTTTCTCATTTGCATCTGCCCACCGTCTGCCAAAGCGCCCGTTGTCCCAACCTGGCAGAATGCTTTTCCCGGGGGACCGCCACCTTCATGATCCTGGGAACGCGCTGCACGCGCCGATGCCTGTTTTGCGCGGTGGACAAGCAAACGCCCGGCCCTGTTGATCGCGAGGAACCCGGACGGGTCGCCAAGGCGGTGCGGCTGATGGGAATAACGCACACGGTGGTCACGTCCGTCACCCGCGACGATTTGCCCGACGGCGGCGCGGAACATTTTGCCGAAACCATCCGCCAGATTCGAGAAAAATGTTCGGACGTGTCCGTGGAGGTGTTGACGCCCGACTTCGGGGGAAGCGTTCCGGCCGTCGAGGCGGTGTGCCGTGCGCGGCCGGACGTGTTCAACCACAACATCGAAACCGTGCCGCGACTGTACGATAGGATTCGCTCGCCCGCCAGATACCGCCGCTCTCTGGCTGTTCTGTCCTACGCGGCGAGCAAGGGACTTGCGGCCAAATCCGGGCTCATGCTGGGACTGGGAGAAACGAAAAGCGAAATCAAGCAAACCCTGGCGGACTTGAAAATCGCTGGCTGCTCGCTTCTCGCCTTGGGGCCACCGTGACGGTTTTTGTTTCAGCCGAGCGCGGGTTGGATTGAGCGTGGGGTGATGAAAACCAAGCCAGCTAAAAAGTCCTGTAAGGACGACAGACAATAGCCCGGCAATTTATTGCCGGGGGTGGAATTCCGATTTCCGGCAAGTCCCGTCAGGGACGACAGAATTGCACCGGGCAAGCTTTCTGTCGTCCCTGACGGGACTTGGGGGAAAACCCGGTTCGCAAACCCGGCAATGAATTGCCGGGCTATTGTCTGCCGTCCCTAAGGGACTTGGCCAACAACCGCATCTTAAAACATCAGAATCGAAGGGAGAATTCACTAAAAATCGGCGGTCAGCCAACAAAAAAAGGAGGGGAGCAATGGAGCTGACCAACGACAAGCTCATGGAGATGTATGTCTGCATGAACAAGATTCGAAACTTTGAAAACCGGGTGGCGGAACTTTTCGCGGACGGCAAGATTCCGGGGTTCGTCCATCTGTACGTGGGCGAAGAAGCCGTCGCCACCGGGGTTTGCACCAACTTGACCGACAAGGACTACATCACCAGCACCCATCGCGGCCACGGGCACCTCATCGCCAAGGGCGGCGACATCAAGCTGATGATGGCCGAGCTTTTCGGCAAAAAGACCGGCTACTGCAAGGGCAAGGGCGGTTCCATGCACATCGCCGACCTGGACCTGGGCATCATGGGCGCCAACGGCATCGTGGGCGGCGGTCCTCCTTTGGCGGCGGGCGCGGCCCTGGGCTGCCAGTACCTGAGCACCGACAACGTGGCGGTATGCTTTTTCGGCGACGGCGCGTCCAACCAAGGGGCCACCCACGAGGCCATGAACCTGGCCACCTGCTGGAAACTGCCGGTGGTGTTCGTCAACGAAAACAACATGTACGGCATATCCTCCTGCACGCTCAACTCCATGTGCGTTCCCAACATCGCCGACCGGGCCGCCGCCTACGACATGCCCGGCGTGGTGGTGGACGAAAACGACGTGGTCGCGGTCTGCGAGGCCGCAGCCGAGGCCATCGCCCGGGCGCGGCAGGGCAAGGGCCCGTCTTTGATCGAGTGCAAGACCTATCGCCACCGGGGCATTTCGAAGGCGACGCATGCGTCTACCACGACGACAACGAACTGGCGGAATGGAAGGAAAAGGACCCCATCCCGCGGCTGGAGCAAAAACTCCTCGAAATGTGCGTGCTCACGGAGGACAAGATCGATTCTGCCAAAAAGTCCCTTCGAGAAGACTTGGCCGCAGCCGAGAAATTAGCGGAGGAAAGCCCCTTTCCGGACGTGTCCGAACTGACCGAGGACGTCTACAGCTAAACGCATGACAGGCCGACTTTACCATTAAAGGAAAAAAAGACAAGGAGGATTGAAAAATGCCGAATATGACTTTTGCCCAAGCGATGAACGACGCCTACAAGGTCGAATCGGCATGGCCGCGCTGATTTTATCGCTGACTTTTTCGGAAACCGATCTGGCCCGGGCCATTCTGGACAAAAACAATCCGGTTCGCGGCTTGTTTTTCGATTTGACCGGCCTGATGATCGCCACCGGGGTATTGGCGGCGGTTTTCCGCCCAGAAAACGACCGGGGAAAATTCGCGGACCTGCCCGCGCCGGGACGGGCCATGACGGCATTGCTCGGCATGGTCGTCCTGGCCGGATTCATGCTGGAGGGACTGCGGATCGCCATGACCGGATGGCCCGACGGTTCTCAGTACGCTTTTGTCGGATATATCACCGGCTTCTTGCTGCGGGACATGGACGCAATCGCCAATATTTACGGCTTCGCATGGTATGCACATGCGATTTTAATCGGTGCGCTTATTGCCTTGATTCCATTCACCCGCATGGTTCATATTATCGTAGCGCCGGTGCTGCTGGTGGCCGAGGCGCGGTCGCGCACCCAGGGGTGGATGTACAAGATCAAGCCAGACGACATGGGCGAACTGAACAACCTCATCCACGCCCCCGCCGACATCGAAAAGTGGGTCCTGGAAGACTTGCCAAGTCGTTTATCTCGCAACCCATTCGAGCGATGAAGACCCATCTGCCGGGCGAACCGGTTGTTGAAACGCGCGCGCCTGGCTTCACCATCCACATAGACCTTTTCGACCAAGCCATGGTCCGCGCTGCCGTGGATGCCGGGGCCGAACTGATGGTATCTACCAGTGAAGGCCTTTCGCTGCCACCCCATGGAAATCACGGGCAAAACCATCAACGCTATGCTGCAAAATTCCGGTAAGATGCAGAATTTCTTCCGGTCAAAGGCCACCGGGAGAACAAAAGAGGAGGTCGTCCTCAAGATGTCCGGCGGGCGGACGGCCTATGCCGCCACTGTAAATCCCGTCTTTTCCGACAAAGGCGACAGCAGGGGGTTCGTGCTGACCTTTTCGCCGCAGAAGAAATACCATTTTGCCACAAACCCGTCGGGGGAGATATCGTCCATTTCGGGTTCGCGGACATCATCGGCGAAAGCAAAGCCATACGGCATAGCATAAAGATGGAGAAAAGGGTCGCTCCGGGGCCATCGTCGGTGCTCATTCTGGGCGAAAGCGGCACCGGAAAGGAGCTTTTCGCGCAGGCAATCCACAGCGCCAGCGACTATCGCAAAGGGCCCTTTGTATCCGTCAATTGCGGGGCTATTCATAGGGAGCTGGTCCAAAGCGAGCTTTTCGGCTACAAGGAGGGCGCCTTCACCGGGGCCAGGCGCGGAGGCTCCGCAGGCAAGTTCGAAATGGCCAACGGAGGGACCCTGTTTCTGGACGAGATCGGCGAAATGCCCTTTGAAATGCAAGTCAACCTCCTGCGCGTGCTGGAGGAAAGGGCCATCACCCCGGTAGGGACGAAAGAAGCAATCCCCGTCGATTTCCGCATTATCGCCGCCACCAACAAGGGCCTTTTCGAAGAGGTCTCCAAAGGACGCTTCCGGGAAGATCTTTACTACCGGCTCAACGTCATCGCCATCGCGCTTCCGCCCCTGAGAACCAGACAGGAAGACATCTCGCCCCTGGCCCGATACTACGTGGAAAAACTTTCGCGCAAGGTGGGAAAGTTGATCGAAAACATAAACCCAGGCGTCCAAGACCTTGGGCATCGGGCGAAACACGTTATACGACAAAATAAGAAAATACGGCATCGGGTGATTTCCGGGAAAACATTGACCGATCCGGACAAGATCGCAGGCGAGAGGTTCATCGCGTCCAATTCCGAGGCTGCGTCGAAAAATGAAATCGACGGCATTGCGATCCCGAGAAAAAAACTTGTGGAATCGTTCCATTTTTTTTAAAATACGCTCTACATTTTCGAAGACGCCATGGAAACGATCTCTATGGGTTTCATGCCTGTATGAATAGATGGATGGTTTAAATCGAACAAGAAAGCTGGCAGTGTGGAAAACAAAAATTACCGTCTTGAAAACAACATCTTAACAATCCGAACCGAACGCGGCGACTATGAGTTTAAAATAGACGACGAATCGAAACTGACCAATGCCCCGCGAATCGCGGAACTGATGGTCAGTCAAATGAAAGAGGCCGAGAAAACATTCAAAAACGGCAGCGACAGGTCCAAATCGTATGCGAAACTGCTTTTGTCCAACCTGATTCTTTCGGAAAAATATGTCCAGTTGGAACAGCAATACAAATGCCTGGTCAGAAGAAAACGAGAAATTGAAATTGTTGTACCGGAAGCGGCTTGAAACCAACAAGGACGGAAAGCCAGGCTTTCCGGTTGACAATATCGCCTCGAAGCCGGTCGCTCAAGCAGGCCAAGGCCAGTCGATCACCCAGGTGACAATGCGGGGAGGGGCGAGCAGACCCATGCAAGAGGTGTCAGGCCAGCGACCATATGCCGGAGACGAAACCGCAAAGGCCGATAGCCGGATCGTCCGAGCCTGCACTGCCTTCCCGGTCATTGCCGGAGACGAAACCGCAAGAGCCGGGTGCCGCCGTCGCCGCGCCGTCGCCTCCTTCCCGGTCCCTGCCGGAGACGAAGCCGCAGGCGCCGGTCGCCGAGCCGTCAGCCGCGCCGTCGACCGCCTTCACACGGTCCCTGCCCGAGACGAAGCCGCAGGCGCCGGTCGCCGAGCCGTCAGCCGCGCCGTCGACCTCCTTCACACGGTCCCTGCCGGAGACGAAGCCGCAGGCGCCGGTCGCCGAGCCGTCAGCCGCGCCGTCGACCGCCTTCACACGGTCCCTGCCGGAGACGAAGCCGCAGGAGCCGGTCGCCGCAGGCGCCAGTGCCGTCGACCGCCTTCACACGGTCCCTGCCGGAGACGAAGCCGCAGGAGCCGGTCGCCGCAGGCGCCAGTGCCGTCGACCGCCTTCACACGGTCCTTGCCGGAGACGAAACCGCAGGAGCCGGTCGCCGCAGGCGCCAGTGCCGTCGACCGCCTTTCACGGTCCCTGCCGGAGACGAAGCCGCAGGAGCCGGTCGCCGCAGGCGCCAGTGCCGTCGCCGCCTTCCCGGTCCTTGCCGGAGACGAAAGCCGCAGGAAGCCGGTCGCCGCAGGCGCCAGTGCCGTCAGCCGCATTCCCGGTCCCTGCCGGAGACAAAGTCGCAAGAGCAGTCTGCCGGGCCGTCCGTGCCGCCGACGCCTCCCCGGGAGGCCTCCTGGCCCGAAACGAAGGCCGGTATTCCCGAACCTTCGAATCGAGGAAACTGGGCCGAATTTGGAATCCAGGCCACGACGCCGGTTTCCCTGACGACACAAGGTTCAGATACAGTCTCCCCCGCCGCAGTGGCATCTGAAGGGGTTGTTCGCCCTCGCCCTATGACGAAGAGAGGTCCCTTTCCGTGGAAGAGGATGGTTGCTCTACCTCTCTCGATTGAGGATCAACGACGCAGATGAGACGTCCAAGGTCGCCTGTCCTGGAGGTCCGAACCCGACTCCGACGCCGAATTCATGCTGCCCTCCCCCGTTTTTTTTAAGAGAAGGCGGAGCGCGGATCGAAATCGACCATGAGGCCATCAGAAGAGACGCGGAATTGCTGGAACAGAAACTGAGTTATTTCGGCGTGACCGGAGAGGTCATGGAGGTATCCAAGGGACCGGTGATCACCACCTTCGAATACCGTCCGGATCCGGGGGTCAAGATCAGCAAGATCGCGAACCTAGCCGACGACCTGGCCTTGGCGCTAAGCGCCTTCAGCATCCGCATCGTCGCCCCCATTCCCGGAAAGGACGTGGTCGGCATCGAAATCCCGAACGAGAAAAAGAGCCTTGTGCCTTTCATCGACATCGTGCAATCCGACGATTTTATCAACAGCACCTCCAAGCTTCCCATCTGTCTCGGCAAGGACATTATCGGAAAGCCCGTGGTGGTCGAGCTGGACAAAATGCCGCACCTGCTCATCGCCGGCGCTACGGGAACGGGCAAAAGCGTGGGCTTGAACGCCATGATCGCCAGCATCCTGTACAAATCGACCCCCGATCAAGTCAACTTCATCATGATCGATCCCAAGCGCATCGAATTGTCGCTGTTTAACGGCATCCCCCATCTTCTGACACCGGTGATCACCGACATGAAAAAGGCGAATATCGCACTGCAATGGGTGGTGAGGGAAATGGAGCGGCGGTACGAAATCCTGGCCAGGCTGCAAGTGAGAAACATCGAGCAATACAACGAAAAAGTGCAGCTGTTGGAGCTTTCCGAACAGGAGGATGACCCTTTCGAGCCTTTTTCCTATATTGTGATCATCATCGACGAGTTGGCCGACCTGATGATGACCGCCGCCAAGGACATCGAGTTTTCCTTGACCCGCATCGCCCAGATGGCCCGAGCGGCCGGCATCCACTTGGTCCTGGCCACACAGCGGCCCTCGGTGGATGTTCTAACCGGAATCATCAAGGCCAACTTCCCCACCCGGATATCGTTCCAGGTCTCGTCCAAGACCGATTCCAGGACCATCATCGATTCCAACGGGGCCGAAACCCTTTTGGGCAAGGGGGACATGCTGTTTGTTCCGCCCGGGACCGCGCGACTCGTAAGGGTCCACGGCACATATCTGTCCGAGGAGGAACTTCTCACCATCACCGATTTTCTGAAAGCTCAGAGAAAGCCGAAATATATCTTCGAGATCACTACGGAAAAAAGGGAGGAAGCCTACGAGGAGGTCTACGAGGACGATTACGACGAAAAATACCAGGAAGCCATAGAGCTTGTTCTCTCCACCCGACAGGCTTCCATTTCGGGCGTTCAGCGCGTTTTGAGAATCGGATACAACCGGGCAGCCAGAATCATCGACTTGATGGAGAAAAACGGGATCGTAGGGCCGTCCGACGGCGCCAAACCCCGCCAGGTGCTGGTCGACCGGATGAATTACTGAGCAATAGGCAGCACCCGGGGTGATGAAAATCATCTTTTTTGCCGGGTTGATCTTTCTGCAATATTCTGATTGTAACGGATTTGGGGGAGCGGCAATGCGTAGGTTGGGTTGAGCGGATTTCATGTTGGGTTTCGCTTGCTTCCCAGCCATTTCGCGCGCCGTATCTGTTTGTTTGATAGAATTCCGTAGCGAAACCCAACAATCGACGGCGCTCAACCCAACCTACATTCCACCCACCCCCAAATCCTTTATAACCAGGCAATATTCTGTTCCGGTTTTGCAGGGGGGCCAGGCGTAAGGTTCAAGGCGTAAGGCCCTAAACCTTATACCTTATACCTTAAACCTTACACCTCTCCATCGATAATGGAATAAAACCCTGCGGAATTATCAGCATGTTTTCGGAGACATTTTCATCACCCCAGCACCCGACTACGTCAGCGTGCATACTTGAACCAGTCGGTGTTTTTGAACCACTTGTCGTGCATTTTCTCGAACCGTCCGTCTTGCTTGATTTGCTTTAAAAAGCTGTTCAGCCATTTGAGAAAATCGGGGTCGTTTTTTCGAATCGCCCAGGCAATGGGCTCTTTGGTGAAGGGTTCGTCCAGAAAGACAAGCTGGTCGGACGGGTGCATGGCCCGAAACACGGCATTGAAGGGAAGGTCGTAGACGAAGGCGTCCGCCGTGCCTTCCAGAACGCGCATGGCCCCCTCCATTTCCGTATCGACGGTTTCATAGGTGGCGTTTGCGATCAGACGTTGCACGGCTTGCTCGCCGGTGGTTCCGGGTTTGGATACGACCACGTATTTGGGATCGTCAAGGTCCTTGTAGGATTTCACGGCGTCCTTGTGCTTGGCGTCGAGAAGGACGGTTTGGCCCACGGTCATGAAGGGGTCGGCGAAATCGACGAGCTTCTCGCGCTCTTCGGTGACGGACATTCCGCCGAAAATGACGTCGAAGCGGCCCAAATTTAGGGCTGGGATGATGCTGGGCCAAAACGTATCGACAAACACCGGCTTGACCCCCAGCTCCTTGGCCATTTCGATGCCCATGTCGATATCGAACCCCATGAGGCTGAGTTGACGGCCCTTGCGTCGAAAACCGCCATGGCGGATGTTTTTCTGGCGCAGGCCGCTGCGATTGTCGATCATTTCAAAGGGCATGTAGCCCGCCTCCACGCCGATGCGCAGTTCCCCGCGCCGCAGAATCCCTTCCAGTGTCGAGTCTTTCGACAGTTCCATATCCACCGCCATGGACGTCCCGCTGCTCGAAGCCATCCACAGCCCCATCAACACGAGGGCAACGATTGTTCTATAGCAGATTGTCTTAAGCATATCCGTATCTTCCTTGTCTTTTGTCTCTTCTTGTGTCTCTGTCGTTTTCAAACCGGAGCGCCCCGATTCTAAACCGAATCCGCCGCCGCCCCGTCCGGTATTTCGACTTCTTCTTCCAGGGGAGCGATTGTGATGTTGAACCAGCCGTAGAGCATGGAGACAACCGGTGAAATCCAGCAGAAGAAGTTGAAAGGCAGATAGGCGATGGTGGGCACGCCCAGAGTGGCTGCCTGATAGGCGCCGCCCGAGTTCCACGGGACCAAGTTGGCGGTTACCGTCGCGCTGTCCTCGATGGCCCTCGACAGGTTTTTGGGATGAAGGCCCTTGTCTTTATAGGACTGGGCGTACATTTTTCCGGTCATCACGATGGACATGTACTGGTCGCACAGAATCAGGTTGGATCCGATGGCGGTCAGAACGGTGGCGGTGATCAAGGACCCGGAGGTCTGTGCCTTTTTCAGAATGACGTTCACGACGACGCGCAACTGGTTGGTTTTTTCCATGATTCCGCCGAACATCATGGCGCAGATCACCAGGGACACGGTGTACATCATGGATTCGAACCCGCCTTTTGTCAGAAGGTTGTCCACCGCCTCCACGCCGGTGTTGCTGGCATAGCCCCCATAGGCCGCGGACAGCAGGTCGCCGAAGGAATTGCCCTGAAAAATCGTCCCCAGGATGCCGGCTGCGATAATTCCGATCACGATGCCGGGCACCGCCGGGATCTTTCGAAACGCCAGAGCCATGACGATGGCCGGGGGAAGAAGCAGCAGGGGATTGATGCTGAATTGGGCCTGGAGGCCTGCCAGGATTTGATCGACGCTTTCCAGGTTCGCCTGCCCGCCGCCGTAGAGGAAACCCAGCACGACCTCGATGGCCAGGGTAATCCCGTAGCTGACGCCGGTCGTATAGGTCATGTGCTTTATGTGCGTGTACAGGTCTGTGCCCACCATGGCGGGCGCCATGTTGGTGGTGTCGGACAACGGAGACATCTTGTCTCCGAAATAGGCCCCGGAGAGCACCGCGCCTGCCACTACCGGAAGAGGAAAGCCAAGTCCGTCGCCGATGCCGATCAGGGCGATGCCGATGGTCCCCGACGTGCCCCAGGAGGAGCCTGTGGCCAGAGAAGTAATCGAACATATGATCAGCGTGGCGGGCAGGAATATCTTGGGATGCAGTATTTTCAGCCCGTAGTAAAGCAGCGTGGGGACCACGCCGCTCAATATCCAGACGCCGATGAGAATGCCGATGATGGCCAAAATCACGAGGGCCTGGAGCGAATTGGTGATGCCGTCGAGCATGCCGGTTTCGATCTCCTTCCAGCTGAAACCGGCCCGCAAGCCGACCATAGCCGCCACGAATACACCCATCAGGATGGGTACCTGGGGGTCCGTCTCGTAGCGCAGGATCGCCAGGCTGATAAAGACGATCAATCCCAGGATCGAAATCAATGCTTCCCACAGATAAGGTTCGCGCTTTTGCGGTTTGGTGTCCATGTCTTTCTCCCTTTGTTCTTCTGGTAGGTTCAACGCTATTGGCTTCAGACGGTCTTGATCAGCATCACGGGCACAGGGGCCAGCCTGGAGACTTTTTCGGCGACCGAACCGAAAATCAGCTTGTGAATCGCGGTCCCGGTCCCCATGACGATGAGGTCGATTCCCTCGGATTCCACATACGTTAAGATCTGCTCGTAATGGGTCCCGGAAACCACGGTCGCTTTGGCAATGCGGATGTCGTTCAGATACTTTTTTTCAAACGCCTCGAGTTTTTGCCGGGCCCGGGACATAACCTGGCCTTCGAAGTCGCTTGCGATGCGCTTGAAATCGGGCTTTGCGGAATCGTCGGACACGTAGGTGTCCACGAACCATTCGAAACGATGCAGAACATGCAGCAGATGGACCTGCGCATCGAGTTGCCTGGCCAGGGTCGCGACATAGGGGGCGACCTTGGGCGAAATTTCGGTCAGTGCGACGGGGTAGAGAATGCTTTTAAACTCTTTCATGTAAGCCTCCTTTTCGTCCTGGATGGGGCTCGAAAATGCGAAATCTGCGACATGTCGCCTTGTCGTCGTAGAAATTGACGGCCAATTATCGCTTTCAAATTCGTTTGTAGGACGAATAGCGACATTTGTCAAGCATAAGCATATTCCCGGAAACCGACGGTCTGTGACGATAAATCGGAAGAGTGTAGTTTAGCTTGTCCCGGCCGACGGACCGATAGAGCTTTTTTTTATTTGTTATCCAGAGCTTTCCGTATCGTTTCCGCCATCTCCCTCATGACCAACGGCTTCATGACAAAGGCCTTTATTCCCATCTCGCGGGCCTTCTCCTCGTTGACCTTCGCGCTGAATCCGGTGCAGATGATCACAGGAACATCGGGCCTTAAAGCGATGATTTCCCTGGCCAGTTCGTCTCCGGTCATATCGGGCATGGTTTGGTCGGTGATCACCAAGTCGAACCCGTCGGGCTGGGACCTGAAAAGCTCCCAGGCTTCCCGGCTGCTGTTCTTCGCCGCGACCCGATAGCCCAAAGTCTCCAGGATATGTGTTCCGACATCCACCAGGACCGGTTCGTCATCGACGAACAGTATGCGCTCCGTTCCCGTGGGAAGCTTTTTTTCCTCTCTTGCGTCAGCGGCGACCCTCCTCTCGATGGCAGGCAGATAAACCTTTATGCTGGAGCCTTTTGCAGGCTCGCTGTAGGCGAGAACGGTCCCGCCATGGCTTTTTACAATCCCATGGACGACCGAAAGCCCGAGACCTGTCCCCTGGCCTTTTTCCTTTGTGCTGAAGAACGGGTCGAAGATCCGGCGCAGCACTTCGGGCGGCATTCCGCAGCCGGTGTCGCTCACCGTCAATTGCAGGTGCGGACCGGGCTTGATGTCGGGGTTTCTGCTCGCGAAGTCGGAATCGAGTTCCAGATCGGCCAGGCTCACTTCCAACACGCCGCCCTTTTCCTCCATGGCGTGGCTCGCGTTGGTGCACAGATTCATCAATACCTGGTGAATCTGCGTGGGGTCCGCCATGGCGATTCCGGTGCTTGCCACATCCTGGCGAATATCGATGGTCGAAGGCAAAGTGGCTCTGAGAAGTTTCAATGCCTCTTTGACAATAAGGCTTATTTGCGTGGGTTTGAGTTGCTGCTCGGTCTGGCGGCTGAATGTCAGGATCTGCCGGACGAGATCTCTTGCGCGGCCTGTCGCGTTTATTACCTCGTTCAGGTAGGTTTCGAGGCGGCTCCCTTTGGGGGCCTCCAGCATGCCGAGTTCCGTATAGCCCATGATCGCGCCGAGGATATTGTTGAAGTCATGGGCGATTCCCCCCGCAAGCGTCCCGATGGCCTCCATCTTCATGGCCTGGCGGAGCCGGGCTTCAAGTTCCTTCTTGTCTTCTTCCGCCTGTTTTCTCTCCGAAATGTCTCTGCCGACGCCGATAATGGCCGTCACGTTCTCGTTTTCGTCCAGCACTGCCGTATCGGCCCAGGCCAGCCACCGCCAGCCGTCCTTGGTCATGGCCCGCTGCTCCACATGGATCGCGTGCGGCGGTCGATAAAGACCTTCCATCGCCTCGGCGGTTGCTTTTCGATCCTCTTCGTGAACCAGAGGCATGAACGTTTTCCCCAGCAGTTCGTCTTCCGTCTTGCCGAACATCCGGCAGTAGGAGGGGCTGACAAACAGGAACCGGCCTTCGGTATCGACCTTCACCACCAGGTCCGCCTGGCTTTCGATCAGCAGCCTGTAGTTTTCTTCGCTCTTTTGAAGCTCTTCCGTCCGCTCCCTGACTTTTTCCTCCAGGTCCTCGGTCAATTCCTTCAGGCTCAAATGAATCTCGACCCGCGCCAGTATCTCCTCTGCCTCGAACGGTTTGGTGATGTAATCGACCCCCCCGGCCTGGAACCCCTTCACCTTTTCCGAAAGGTCGTTGAGGGCGCTGATGAAGAGGACCGGGACCCTTCGGCTTCGTTGGTCGGACTTGAGCCTCCGGCAGACTTCATACCCGTCCATGTCCGGCATTTTCACATCCAGCAGGATCAAATCCGGCGCTTTGGCCGCCACGGATTGCAGCGCGAGAGGGCCGTCCGTGGCCGGACGTACTCGGTACCCTTGCTCCGCAAGCACGCGAGTCAAAAACCGAAGGCTGAGCGGATTGTCTTCGACGACAAGAATTTCCCGACGATTTGCGTTTGTTCTTTCAAGCTCGGTCACGATTTTTTCCCGTCCTCGGTATCCTTTATTCCAAGCATGTTCAGCAGGCGACGGTAATCGAGCTTTTCCGCCTGGGATTTCAACGCGCCGCCGACTTCGGCGTCTTGTTCGGCAATCTTTTCGATCAACGCCAAAGTCCTTTCCATGTCCAATTCCACCACCGCCTGAAGCAATCGATCTACCATTTCCTTGGGCAATGCCTCCAATTGTTCGGGACGCAAATCAAAATCCTGTGTTGCGATGTCCATCCGGTCCAATCCGTCTTCGTACACATACCTCACATTAAGATGCCTTGCCATTGCGTCAAAGATTTCTTTCTCCCGGAAGGGCTTGCGCACAAAGTCGTCGCAGCCTTTCGCCAGGATTTCCTCCCTTTCGTCCTCCATGGCATGGGCGGTGAGGGCCGCCACGACGGTCGATTTGCCCGCGTCGGTTTCCTTGATGCGCCGCGCGGATTCCAGGCCGTCCATCACCGGCATGCGTATGTCCATCCAGATGAAACGCGGGCGCCACTGTCGAAAGATATCCAGCGCCTCTTTTCCTTTGACGGCTTCTCGAACCTGAAATCCCGCAGCCTTTAAAATTTTCGCCAGCAGGACTCGGCTTTCTTCGACATCGTCGGCAACCAGAATTCGAGGCGCGACAACCCGACCGCCGGGGCCCTGCGCGAGACCGACGACGCGCCGCTCGGGAATCGGTTCGTCCATTTCGGACTCGTCGGCCTTTTCGACGGCTATCTCAAAGAAGAAGGAGCTGCCTTTGCCCGTTTCGCTGACCACGGAAATGTCCCCGCCCATGACGCGGACAAAATCCCGGCTGATGGCAAGTCCCAAGCCGGTGCCGCTTTTCAGGTTCTTGCCGCTTTGCGTCTGCTCGAAATACTCGAACACCATGTCCAGTTCGTGCTCGGCTATGCCAACGCCGGTATCCGACACTTCGAAAAACAGACGGGTGTCTGCAACCGGTTGTTCGGAACTGCTTATCGGGGTACTGCAGCAAGGCCCCGGAGTTTTTCCGGGCTTGGCGGCGCCCGCATGCAGGACGACGCTTCCTTTTTCCGTGAACTTGAAGGCGTTGTCGAGAAGATTGATCAATACCTGAAGCAGTCTGTTCTTGTCGGTTTTCACATGTTGCGGCACTTTGTCTTTTCCCGGTATCTCAAACCGGATTCCTTTGGCTTCCGCCCTGGCGCGATACATGCTCTCCAGGTCGCAAAGCAAGGAGTGCAAGTCAAACGCGGCGATCTCCAGACGAATCTGCCTTGCTTCGATCTTGGATATTTCCAGCACGTCGTTGATCAGCGCCAGCAGGTGTTCTCCGCTGCGGTTGATGATATCCAGGCTTTTTCGGTGATCGGGCTGCAACAAGCGGTCTCTTTGCATCAATTGGGAATAGCCCAGGATAGCGTTCAACGGGGTGCGCAGCTCATGGCTCATATTGGCCAGAAAATCGCTTTTGGCCCGGTTTGCGGACTCGGCGGCCTCCTTGGCGATTCGCAGTTCCCGGGTCCTTTCCGCGACTTGTCTTTCAAGCCGTCTTCTTTGGCTATCGATCGCCCTCACCCGCCACCGATAGCTCCCGAACAACAGCCCTGAAAAAACGATTGCGGCAAGTACTTTGAACCAGCCCGTTTGCCACCAAGGCGGCAAGATCCTAATGGCGATGGCGCTGCCCTGTTCGTTCCATACCCCGTCGTCGTTGGATCCTTTGATTCGCAAGACATATTCGCCCGGCGACAAGCCGGTATACCGTCCGAACCGTCTGGGTCCCGAAAAATACCAACCCTGAGCCACGCCCTCCAGCATATAGGCATGCCGGTTTTTCCGCGGGTTCGTGTAATTCAAAGTCGCGAACTCGAACTCGAAAAAATTGTTCCGCCAATCCAGTTCGATCTCTTTTATTCTTTCCGGAGCCTTGCCCAGTTCGATCTTTTCTCCCCCCTGCCTGATGGCGGTGAAATGGACCGGCGGAACATAGGGGTTGTCCGCGAGATCTTCCGGACGGAAGCTGTTCGCGCCGGTGATCGTGCCAATCCAGATGCTGCCGTCGCGGGCCTTGCACATGGCGGCCTCCTGGAACTCGTTGCCGGCCAGGCCGTCTTCCTTGGTATAGACCCTCGCCGTTTCGGCATGGGGATCGAACCGGATGTATCCGATCTTCGACCCCAGCCACAAAATGCCTTGGTCGTCCTCGAGAACATTCGTGACGGTGTTGGTAGGAAATCCGTTTTTGACCGTATATCGCTTGAAGGTCCCGCTATCTTTGTCGAACTTGTTCAATCCGCCGCCGTAGGTGCCGACCCAGAAGTTACCGGCGGAATCCTCGAAGATGTGGGCGACGGTATCGTTTCCGATGCTTGTCGGATTGTCGGGATCATGCCTGTAGTTCTTGAGTACCTTTTCACTCCTCGGATCGAACTTGTCCAGCCCGCCCCCCATGGTGGGCAGCCAGATGAATCCGTCCGCATCCTGGTACAAATGGGCCATGTGATTGTGGCCGACGCTTTCCGGATTGTCGGGGTCGTGCGCGAAAACCGCGGTTTTATGGCTTTGCTTGTCAAATTTGGCGAGACCCTCGCCCCAGGATACAATCCAAAGGATATTCGGTTCGAAACGGTCTTCGATGACCGTGACCGGAAAACTCACTGTTTTATAAACGGCCGTTACCGCGCCTTTTTCCCGGTCGAACAGCGAGATGTAATTGTCGGAGGACAGCACCCAGAAATCGCCCTGGCTGTCTTCCAATGGGCCGCAGATAAAACCGCCCGGTATGCTTTGGGGATCGTCGGAATTGCTCGGATAGCGGGTGAATCGCCCGCTGTCTCTGTCGTACCTATTGAGCCCGTTTCCCGCGCCGAACCAGATCGCGCCGTTGCGGTCCTCGTAGGCGGTATTGATCAACTGGTCGCCAATGGTGTCCGGATCGTCCGGATCGCTCAGGTATATTTCGAATTTATGGCTTTTCTCGTCGTATTTGTCCAAAGACCCGTTCAGGTGCGCCAGCCAGATGATCCCCTGGGCGCCTTCCAGGATTCCCACCACCGAATCGCTGCTGATGGAGAAGGGATTTTTCGGGTCATGCCTGTAGTTGGCGAATACTTCCTTTTTCTTGTCGAAAAGGGTCAGCCCCTTCAATTCGTTGCCGTGGCCTATCCAGAGAATTCCGTTTCCATCCTCGTGGATGACGTGGACCAGATCGCAGGGCAGTCCTTGGGGATTGTCGGGATCGGATTTGTAGCGGAAAAAGGAATTTGCCGCCTTGTCGAACTTGACAAGCCCGGTGTCGGTTCCGATCCAGAGGACGCCGTCCTTGTCTTCCAGAACGCAGTGAACGGTGCCTTCGCTCGCATCCGCCCGCCCGCCGGGGTAGATATTGTAACGGATACAGGTCCCGCTTGCCCAGTCGAATTTGTTTTGCCCCCTATCCGTGTAAACCCAAAGAAAGCCTTCTCGACCTTCGTAAACGGCAAGAATGTTGTTGCTGTCCAGACTGTCGTTTTTGCCGGGATCATGGAGATAGCGGACAAAAGTCTCCGCGCTCTTGTCGAACGAATTCAGCCCGTTTGCGGTCGCGACCCAGATTTTTCCCTCCTCGTCTTCCAGGATCGCCTGCGAAGACGTGCTGATACGGTTGCTGCCGATGCTGTCCGCTCTATCTTCGTCGTGCAGATAGCAACGGAAAGCGTCCGACGACTTGTCGTAGCTGCCGAGCCCGCCCAGAGTGCCAATCCAGATGATTCCATCCCTGTCTTCATAAAGCGAGGCGACATTGTCGTCCGGAATCGATCCGGGTCCGGCGGTATATCTCATGATGTCGTAGCCATCGAACTTGATCACGCCGCTGCCCTGGGCGCCGATCCAAATGAACCCGTCCCGATCCTGGATCATTGGACCGGGAATCAGCATGGAACCCGTGCCGACAACCCGGTCGAACCTGATATTTTGTACCTGCCCCCGAGCGTATGCCCATGAACAAAGAAGAAGCACCATCGGCAAAGCCACGGCGATTCCAATGAAGAATCGACGGATACCGTATCGGTTGTTTTTTTCCATATCAAATGCAATATTTATCATCTTTGATTGAAAAATGAAACCATGCAACGAGCCCAGATGAAAGAGCGTGGATGGCCATAATCAGGAATTTTTGAAACCTGATCGTATCCCTCGCATTCCATATTGACATTTCCGAAAAATGGGTGTAGAAGCCTGCGTTTCGATGGTCGTCTTTTTCAGGTTCATTCGGTGAACGCCTTTATCCATGGTTATTCCATAAAACCTGGGTCCCAAGTTTTCGCCACGCTTCGTCCGGAATTTTCGGTACCCCCTGCCGCCGGGTTGGAAGGAAACGATCAGCGAACTTGAAACGGATTCTTTCCGCTGCTGTTTTTTTATTTTTTACAATTTGAGGACACGCCCATGGGTAGTAGGGCCTCGACGACGATAGAAGTGCGCTTTGTTTGCTTGCATGCAAGCCTTCGCGCCTCCCGCCACCAAGATATCGTATCGACGAGGTCTTCGAGAGGAAGCCCCCACGCAGCCCGCCAATCGTTGTTTCCCCGGTGATATTTCATTCAATTGGCCGTCGATTTTTTGAGGAACCGAAAAAGAAATGGTTTCGGAAAAGTTGGTAAGAGACATCATGAGGCCCGTGGGCTTCTATCCGCTGATCGACGAAAACGAGCGTATCGACAGGGCCCTTGGTATTCTGGCTGCGGCGCAGGAGGAAGGTGCGCGGTCGCTTCTGATCGTGGTTGGCATCTGCGAATCGGAAGAAAAGGTGATCAAGGGGTATGTGACGCCGTCGGAGGTCGTTTTCGAATCGCTCGTCGCTTTTTGAAAGGCGCCGCAAACAGCGGAACTGTTTTCTGGAACGGGCAGCTTGAAAACGAATGCTCCGACGCGTTGCAAAGGCGAGTCGGCGAAATCGCCACCCCGTTTGCGACCTGCTTTGGCGGGACGGAGGGCCTCATGGAGGCCATCTTTCGTCTCTACAGACACCGGGTCGGGTTTGTCCCCGTGGTCCAGCGCGAGGAAATGGTCGGAATCGTCCACTTGGCCGATATCCTGAAAGAGATCGCCGCAATGCCCCGCAACACCGGGGGGGCGCGACCGGAAGCCGCCTGAAGGATGTCGGCGGGCACCGAGTTATCGAAACCGGCAGGGCCGGTTCAATAAGATATGGATTAACCGACTTTTAGGAGGAAGATTGTGAAAACAAAAACTGTCAATGATTTGATGGTGCCGCTATCCGAGTATGCGACAGTATCCAAGAGCGCGACTCTGAGCGAAGCCTTCGCGGCCTTGAAAGCGTCGCAACAGGGGACCGGCAGCAAGTATCCCCACAGGGCCGTTCTGATATTCGACGAAGACGGGCGCATCGTGGGAAAGGTCGATATGATCTGCGCGTTGCGGTCGCTGGAGCCAAAATACGACCAGATGCTGCCCCGGAAAGGTTCCATGCATATGGGGCTTCCCCTTCAGTTCCAGAAGACCGTGCTGGAACAACTGAAGCTATGGGAGTTGCCCATGGAGGACATTTGCAAAAAAGCCGCCGTTAAAAAGGTGGAAAGCTTCATGACCACGCCCACCGAGGGCGAGTATATCGATCGCAATGCCACCTTGGACGAAGCGATCCATCAGCTGGTCATGGGAAACCACCAGTCGTTGCTCGTCACCGAGGGAAAGGACATTGTCGGAATTTTGAAACTGACGGACGTTTTCGAAGAGGTCTCCGATGCGGTCGCGGCGTGCAAGCTGTAGCATCGGGCCAGGCGTTCGAAAAAAATTATTTGTAAATTCTCAATAGAAATGGAGGAAAAATAGGATGTCAAGCGATTCAATTGCCATGCCTGATAACAACAGCTTCAATTGGAAGAAACACATGTTTCTGGCCATCGGGGCCGTATTGTTTCTGGCCGTTTTCTACTCGCCCCTGTGGCCGGACGCCGTGGATCCCAACGGGAAGCATTTCGCGCTTAGCAAGGAAGGCAAGGGCGCGATCGCGGTGTTTCTGCTGGCGGGCACCTGGTGGGTTTTCGAGGTCGTGCCCATCGGCGTCACCAGTCTGGCCATCGGCGTTTTGCAGGCCCTTTTTCTCATCCGTCCGGCCAGCGAGGCCTTCAAGGACTTCATGGACCCGTCGGTCATGTTCATCTTCGGCTCCATCGTCATCGGCCTGGTGTTCACCAAGACCGGCCTGACCAGGCGCCTGGCGTACAAGATGCTCATGGTCGTGGGCGAAAAGACCAGCATGATCTACCTGGGGTGCTTCGTGGTGACGGCGGCCCTGACCCATATCATGGCGCACACGGCGGTGGCCGCCACCATCTATCCCCTGCTTGTGGCCATCTACGCGCTATACGGGGAGGGCGACAAGCAGACCAAGTTCGGCAAGGGCCTGTTCATCGGCATGGCGTACGTGGCCGGCGCCGGAAGCATCATCACCCTGCTGGGGGCCGCGCGCGGGGCCGTGGCCGTCGGCTTTTTCAAGGACATCATGGGCAAGGAAATCGGCTTTTTCGAACTGACCTATTATATGTTTCCCGTGGGCTGGATCATGACATTCGCGTTGTGGATCTTCTTCATGGTGGTGCTCAAACCCGAAAAGAAGAGCATCCCCGGCCTGAGGGAAAAAGCGAAGAGACTGAACGCCGAACTGGGCGGCATCACCAAAAAAGAGCTGATCGCCGCAGTGATCGTCGGAACGGTCATCATCGTGCTGGGCGCGTCGGCGGTGCTCAAGACCACCATGCCGGGATTTGTGCCCCCGCATAAGACGGCAGTGCTGCTGATTTCCACCATCCTGTTTTTTATCACCGGCATTCTGGACATCGACGATCTGGAGCAGATTCCGTGGAACATCATTCTGCTTTTCGCAGGCGCCATGAGCATCGGCTTCTGCCTGTGGCAGACCGGCGCCGCCGAGTGGCTGGCCATCAACTGGCTGACCATGTTCAAGCAATCCCACTGGCTGGTGTTCGTCCTGGGCATCGCGTTCTTCGTCATGATCATGACCAACTTCATCATGAACGTGGCGGCCATCGCCATATCCCTTCCGGTCGCCCTGGTCATCGCGCCATATTTGAACGTCGCCGGAGAGGTCATCCTCTTCGCCTCGCTGATCGTGGCGGGCATGCCGTTTCTGCTTCTGGTCGGCGCCGCCCCCAACGCCATCGCCTACGATTCGAAGCAGTTTTCCACCGGCGAATTCTTCCTTTACGGCATCCCCGCGAGCATCCTGCTGATGGTCGTGACCGCTTTCGCGGTATACGTCCTGTGGCCGCTCATGGGCATGCCCACCTATTTGGGCTGACACGCGAAGTCCCCCCCTGGCAACTCCAGGCGGACAATCCGTATTCGAAAAGCGCCTTGGACCGTGACACGGTTCAAGGCGCTTTTTTGGGGGTTGCAGTAGCACGTACCGAACACGGACCAAAATGGTCATTTGCGGACGGAAGGCGATGCTCTTTTGGCCGTAACACTTTCCCGGCCTCAAAAACGAATCGCTCTGGAGACTTTGCATGGCAGTCCGGCGCATCATCGCCCGTCATTCGCATCTTCCCACCAAATCCGCTCAAACCTCAGCGAAACCTCCGCATACTTTCGAAGCCGCAGGTTCCCGTGCCTTTTCTCCAATGTTTCGCCATAGGCTTTCACCTGAACCTTTGCGTCCTCCATCTCCCTGATCATCTGCGGCAGGGCCTGAAGTTCGTCCTGTGTCAATTTGCGGGCCTGCTCGCCGCTCAATCCGGATTCCTTCAATGCCACGAATTTAAACTCCACCAGAATATCCAGGATGGAATATTTCCTCATGTCCGGGCGGATGATCATCGTCAGGTCCGCGTACCGCCGGTCGGTCTCCGTTTCGGAATCCATGATATAAAGGATGTCGTTAAATAGCAGGGTGAGAAAGGCCGTCTTCAAGGTCAATTCGTTGGCCCATTTATAGTCGCGATTGTGAAAGACTCTGAAATATTTTTGTTCCACAAATTCGCATACGGGCCCCATGTCGCCCCGCTGATAAAGTTTCTTGGCCGCGAATGTTCCGTCGTCTCTGTCGGCGGGCTCCGGCAGCAGCGGTGCGAGCAGGCGTTCGACATACAGCTTTTGCATAACGAGGTTGGGGACCGTCAGCTCGATTTCACCGACCTCCGTCAGGCCGCAGATGGTCAGCACGCCGAAATAATAGAGAAACGAAACCATGAAGGTGTGATCCTTGCTTTGCTCGGCAAGCATTTCCCGGATTCCGAAACGGTCCGCCAGGTCTTCCACCACCGTCCGGCGGTCTTCCTTCATGAGATTGAGCAGGAGCTGGCCGCCTTTCTGGATTCGGGAGATGAATTCCAATTTGGCCGAATCCATCGCCAGATTGGCGTCCAGCATTTTTCTAGGACAAGAGCGGTTTTTATAAAAGGCATCGAGAAAATAGAGGACCAGCGTGGGATTGTAGACCGATTCCTCCGCATCCGGGGAAAACTTGTACCCGTTGTAGTACGACCGCATCATGTCGAGGGTTCAAATGCGGCGCCCCCTTTCAGACCTCGTGACGAGGATGCTGCCTTCGCGGCGTTGTCCGTTTCCGCGTCGGTAAACCCGCACATGTCGTTGAACTTCCGGTCGAGGTAGATGTCTTTCGCAATATTGTACCCGCTGGTTATATCGCTCATCACCACCGGGGAAACGCCGGCGATGAAAATCCGGTCGAACAGGGAATGACCGGTGGAGGATTTCACCACTTTGAAAATGGTCCTGAGCGGCCCTTCCTCATATACAAGGGCCTCGTACGTCTCCTGCATGTCCCGGCGCACCCCCATCATGACTTCGTTGGCGAAGTTGTCGTATTCGTCGATAAGAAGATAGACGGGATAGTCCGTCATTCGGACGGAAGTCACCAGAGATTTTATGGAACTGACCGCATTCCGCGGATCGATTTCGATTTCCGTATCCAGGAAGTCTCTGTAATAAACCTTGAATTCCTTTATGCATGCGTTGATATGATCATGCAACGCCCGCCTGATCTGCTCGACATCCCCGTAGCTTTCCACACAGGAAAAATCCCATTGCAGGATGAAATAGCGATTGCGCAAAGCAGTGGGGTCTTTTCCGATTTTGAGATTGCCGAACATGGACTCGAATTCATCCTTTTTCGCCACATCGTAGTAGTTGGAAAGCATGGAAAGGAGCAGACTTTTTCCGAACCGCCGGGGGCGGAGAAAAAGCAGGTATTCTCTCCTCTCCAGCAGGGGAATCCGGTCTGTCCGGTCGCAATAGAAATATCCCTTGGTAACAATCTTTCGAAAATCGCATATGCCATATGGAAATTTCATGGGAATCTCCTTTGTTCCGGGATGCAAAAATGCAATTCTTGCATTCCCGGCTTGGATCTATTGTCGAAGATGTTCTTAGTAGACAATCAATCAGCAGACAATTATAGCAACTCATATATTTTTGATCAAACTTTTTTATCCATATTTCTTCCCATATTTGAGATTCGAAGAAACCCATTGCAGCTCTGACGCACATCACGCCGAACCGCTTGGGCAGCGCAACTCAGAGCTTGCGTTGAAAAAGATGTCGCAAAAAGCCTATAGACGCGAGTTTCAAAATTTGATACGTTAACGTCGAGTTATTTTTTTTTTGAGAATCGCAACAAGGGGGACGGCGCTTTATGAAACGTATTGAAAAGAAGGGTCTGATACATTGCGGCCGATGGATTTCCGCATGGGAGATTGGTCAAATAAAGGAAACGGTCGGCCTGTTTCCCAAATTGAGTCTGACCGAACTGGCCCAAACGGTGGGGGAACACCTGGAATGGCGAACGTTCTCGGGTCGGAACAAAAGAGACGCATGCCTGGGGCTTCTTGAAAAACTGGAATCCGCCGGATTGCTGAAGCTTCCCGAAAAACGAAGGCGCGGCTGCGCAGGCAAGGTCGTTTCCCGCCCTGAGCCCGGAATCGAACTTGGCCGCAGTCCGATTGTCGGTCGATTGAAGGATTTGGGAAATGTCGAGCTGGAAGCGGCGGAGGACGACAAGGCAAGGCGCCTGTTCGAATATTGCATGTCACGGCACCACTATCTGGGAGCAAGCAGGCCTTTCGGCTGCCATATTCGGTATTTTTTCCGATGCCGCGAAGGATTGCTCGGCTGCGCTCTTTTCGCCGGCGCGGCCAGGGCGCCAGGCGCAAGGGACAAATGGATAGGATGGAATCGAATCGAACGGTCGAACAACCTGGGCCTGTTGATAAACAACACGCGCTTTCTGATATTTCCCTGGGTCGGAGTCGGGAATCTGGCAAGCCACGTGCTCGGCAAGCTTGGCCGCCGGGTTTGCGAAGACTGGAAGAAGCGCTGGAACTACAGGCCGGTGCTGATGGAGACTTTCGTCGATGCCGAACTCCACGACGGAGCGTGCTACAAGGCCGCCAACTGGAAATATCCGGGAAAGACGACGGGAACCGGACTGGCCAGGAAAGGAAAAAGCTACGAGACGACCCCGAAAAGGATTTACGTCAAGGCGTTGAGGAAGGATTTCAGAAAATTGCTGCTCGGCGAAGATCTTTTCCGAAAGGAGGCGTCGTGAGGGAATCGGCAAAGCGCGCGGGCGCGGAGGAGATAAGGGATCCGAGGAACCCGAAGAAGATAAAGTTCGCAATTTCCCTTCTGACGACATACGGGATTCTGATTTTCGTTTTCCAGATGTCTTCGAGGAGGCAAGCCAACGAAACCATGACTCGTCCGATGTTTCCTGGAGAACCTGAGGCTTTTTCTTCCGGAACTCGAAAGCCTGCCCCATTTCGACCTGATAAGGGATCTGATCGGAAAAAAGAAATTCGCAAGATACCTGATAAGGGGGAGGTACCCCGTGGCCGCGGACGGCACCGGGAAGTTGTCGGGAAGTCGTCTATGGGACGAAAATCTTTTGGAGCGCGCCGTGCCCGGAGACTCGGACGAGAAAAGATATTGCGTATACGTGCTCGAGGCGAGCCCGGCTTTCTCCAATTCGATGGGAATTCCGCTTGCCAGCGTGTTTCCGAACTACGACGACGGGGATCCCGACTCGGAAAAACAGGATTGCGAACTCAAGGCCTTCAAAAGACTTTCCGCACTTCTGAAGAAGGAATTCAGACGCCTTCCGATAATAGTGCTTCTCGACGGCCTGTATCCGAACGGCCCGGTGTTCGAGGCGTGCCGGAATAGGAATTGGGACTTCATGATAGTATTGAAGGACAAGAGCCTCAAGAGCGTACGGGACGAATACGACGGATTGAAGGAACTGTGCCCGGAGAACCGGCGTTCGATGAAAGTCAAGGGCAGACTGCGGCGTTTCAGATGGGTCAACGACATCGCCTGCGAATACGGGGACGGCAAGGTTCAAGTCGTTCACCTGGCGGTATGCCGCGAAAGCTGGACGCAAATCGACGAAAAGACCAGCGAACCCGTCGAAAAGAACTCGAAGCACGCGTGGATTTCGAGCATGCCGCTCGACGCGTACAATTTGCACGCGCGGTGCAATCTTGCGGCGCGCCGACGCTGGAACATGGAAAACCAAATCCAGGACGAAAAATGCAACGGGTACAACTACAGCCATCGCTACGCCTGCAACTGGAACGCGATGAAGGGTTTCCATTTTCCGATGAACATTGCCGTGGCGATTAACGAACTGGCCAGGAACAGCGAAGCGCTTTGCAAAGAATTTATTGAGAAAGGATTCCGCAGGTTCATCGGGTTTGTTCGGGAAACTTTGAGCGGTCCATGGCTCGACAAGGAATCGACGGAAGCGAGGCTGCGGAAAAAGTACCAGCTGAGATTGGCATAACCCAAAATCGAAATGAATCCGACGCCGTCCGCTAAAAAAAAGACGCACAGGTGCCTTCAAGTTTCCGTATCCAGCCATGAACCCGACCCTGCGGATGGCGTCAAACGAGATTTTCCGACAAATTTCAAGGCCTTTCCGTAGAAATGGGCATGTCTGCGCCGTATAATTTCGCGCTGGATGATCCGAAAAAACATAGATGCGTCAGAGCTGTTGGCAAACGTTCATTATTGACCTCAATGGCGTTTTGAGTTAATTACAGAAGAAGCTGGCATGATCGAGGCTCCTTCCCTTGGTTCTGTTGAGTTTTTAGGAACTCAACCACAATGAAATTCCTTCAACTCTCATTTGTTACAGGTAGGAACCAGCATGATAGAATGGTTGGAAACAAACAATTTCACAGTATTTGAACACCTTGAGGCCGACCTTTCCGCCGGTGCCAACTTGTTCATCGGCGCAAACGGTACCGGAAAAACGCATTTGCTGAAAGTCCTGTACTCGATCCAAAGTGCCGAAAGAACTGGCGAGTCTGGGCCCGACCTCGGAAACAAACTCAGGAACGTTTTCTTGCCCGACTCGTTAACGCGGCTTGTTCGAAATGGCAAAGGGTTCAAAAAAAGTAGCGCGATTGTAAGAATCGATAACAAACCTTACGCATTCGAGCTATCCGCCAATGGAAAGGGCAGGCTCGATTTCGCGACAAAATGGGATGGAGAGCTTGGCAGAGCGGTTTACATTCCGGTCAAGGAAATGCTTGCAAACGCGCCAGGGTTCAGGTCCTTGTATAGATCGAGGGAGGTTCATTTCGAAGAGATTTATTACGACATCGTCGACAAGGCGTTTCTTCCACCTCTCAAACGCCTGTCTCTCGAGCAGTAAAAAAATGTTGCAGGCCCTTCAAGCGGAGATGGGCGGAAAAATACATTCTAAAAACGAACATTTCTATTTAAAGACATCTTCAGGAGACATAGAGTTCACCCTCGAGGCAGATGGTGTAAGAAAGCTGGCTCTGCTCTGGGTCCTCATTCGAAACGGTTCTTTGAACAACGGTGCCACTCTCTATTGGGACGAACCGGAAACGAACTTGAACCCCTCCACAATTCCGGTCGTCGTGAAAACCTTGCTGGCGCTGGAACGTATGGGAATGCAAATGTTTATCGCCACTCACAGATACGTCGTACTCAAAGAGTTCGAGTTTCAGCGTGAAACACATTCCATGTGTTTCCATTCACTTTACAATAACGAGTTCGGAGCGGTCTCGATGAAAAGCGCGCAATCCTATCGAGGCCTGATGCCGAATAAAATTTCCGACCCGTTTTCGCGCATATACGATCTTGAGATTGAAAAGGCCATGAGAAAGGCTGGAAATACTTCGTGCTGATCGCCTTGGAAAGTCTCGACATGGCGACGCTGGCCCATTCGACGGATCGTTTGAAGCTCTCGACCTGTTTTGATGGACCCGGAAATACACCATGGCCGGGCGCTTACATCGACGGAGTAGCAGTTTTCAACGAAAGAACGTGGAACGAAAAACTGAATCGTTGCCCTGTCAGAAGAATTGTCCCGTCAATCTGATAAAAACAGAAGACGGAACCAGTTCGTTAAGGGATTGGTAAAAAGGCAGGACGCTATGGTATTTCGCCAGTTCGCCTTTTCTGGAGAGTCGCAACATGGGAAATGTAATCATCCGCGTAGGAATAATCGGCACCGGCATTCACGGCAGCCGGTATGCCTCTCATATCGTCAACGATCTCGAAGACAGGTTCGCTCTGGCAGGCATAAGCCGGAGGTCGGAGCAGGGGGCGGCCCAGGCGGAGGCTTGGGGGACTCGGTGGCACAGGGACTGGCGGGAGCTGGTGTCCGACGTCGGTATCGACGCGATCATATCGGCGACCACTCCGAACCTCAACCGGGACATCGGGTTGCTGTGCGCGCAACTCGGCAAGCCGTTGCTTTTGGAAAAGCCCATGGCCACCGATTACGGGGAGGCCAGGGAGATGGTCCGCTGCTTCAAAGAGCGGGGCGTCAGCTTGACAATCGGGCAGACGCAGAGATACAATAGCATCGTTTGCGGCCTTCGCGAAAGGCTCACTGGCATGGGCAGGCTTTTCGGCTTTTCCGCCTGCCACCGCCTGGAGCCGTCGAACCTCGGATGGCTGGAGGACCCGGAAGTGGCTGGCGGCGGGGTGATTTTTCACACAGCGGTGCATCTGTTCGATGCCCTGAGATTTATCACCGGCCGCGAATTCGTCCGGGTTCGGGCAAGCAGGGCGAGAATCTGCAATCCCAGGCTGGAGGATTGGCTGGTGGCGGAGATCGTCATGGACGACGAGGTTTCCGGGGTCGTGGATGCGAGCAAGGTCGGCCCGGCGCGTGTCTGCCGGTACGAGTTCGTCTGCGAGAACGGGGTCCTTCAGGGGGACCATATTCACGGCATGCTCTCCAAAATACGCGAAGCAACAATCAAACCGGTCGAGGTCGAACCACCCGGCCCGACCCTGCCGCCGCTTCTTCGCGACTGGCACAGCCATCTATCAGGCCGGGCGGAGAACCCGATTCCCGGAACGGAGGGGCTGGCGGCCGTCAAGATATGCCACGCCTGCCGCGAAGCCGCGCGAACAGGAGGGTGGGTGGAATTGGCGGCATTGGACGAACGGTCTTCAAAACACGCCGAAAGCAACTGAAATCGACTCGCCCGGCATCCATCGCATCAGTTGCCGCAGGCGCAGAGCTGCAACTGAATATCGCTGGCGGTCGCGCTGCAAGTCGAAGCGAGGAAAGAGGTCATCAGGGATTTTCATTCTGTTTTTCAAGGTAACCGCACAGAGTTCTAACAGTCAAGGCTATAACGGAATAATCCCGTATATTCAGGATGTTATGTTTCCATCCCTCAACCCTCCCTCGCCAAACGGCACTGGAATTACCTGAACCATAAGATTTTAATTCAATTTAACATTTTTGTATTTTGCATATAGTTGTGCATTTATATCGATTTGTTCGCGAACAGACTTACTAAGAACAACCAATATAAACGTTTCGGCTGATTTTTTATAACAACATACATTTTTTTATTGACGTATCGTTCAGGATATTTTAGTAACCTTCTTATTATGGATCCAGTTGATTATTTCAAAAAGCCGCTTTTGCCAGACCATCGAAATTACGAAGCTTTGAAAGCTTTTTATTGCGACGGACTTGGTTCGGCTGAAACGGCCGAAAAATACGGATTGTCGCCAGCCTATTTCAAAAAACTCCGCCATCTTTTTTTGCAAAATCTCAAAAAGGGAATCAATCCGTTTTTCTCGAAAAAAAAGCCCGGTCCCAAAAAGCGTTCCACAAGCGACCAAACGATAGAGCTTATTGTCGCATTGCGTAAGCGGAATTATTCCATCACGGACATCAAGGTCCTTCTTGATTCCAAGGGAAATGCCGTTTCGCTCGACACCATCGATAAAGTGCTGAAGGCCGAAGGCTTCGCGCCTTTGCCCAAAAGGACTCGAATGGAAAGGCTCGCAGTTTCCGTTCCGGAAAAAATCGAGGCGCCGAAAAGCGTGTCGATAGAACTGACCGACGAAAAGTTCATAACGGAAAACGGCGCCGGTCCCCTCGTTTTTTTACCCCTCATGGAAAAACTCGGCTTGGCGGAGGCGATCAAAAGCGCCGGATTTCCCCGTACGTCCGAACTCGACGACCTTCAAAGCGTTCTGTCTTTTCTGGCCTTGAAACTGCTGGGAGGCCTCCGATGGTCCCACGATACGAAATGGAACATGGACAGGGCTCTCGGGTTGTTTGCCGGACTCAACGTCCTGCCGAAATCGACTGCTCTTTCAACCTATTCCTACCGCGTGTCAAGGTCGCAGAACAAAAGGTTCCTTTCCGCGCTGTCGCGCATTTTCCGCGACGACGAACTCGAAAATGGCGAGTTCAATCTGGATTTCAAAGCGATACCGCATTGGGGAGACGCCAGCGTTCTCGAAAAAAACTGGGCGGGTTCCAGATCGAAGGCGATGAAGAGCCTTCTCGCCCTGGTTGCGCAGGATCCTTCAACTGGCAATCTTTCCTATACCAATGCGGAAGTAAAGCACAGGAACCAAAGCGACGCCGTTTTCGATTTCGTCGATTTTTGGAAGCAAGGTCGCGGCGTGGCCCCGAAAATGTTGATTTTCGATTCGAAGTTCACGACCTACAAGAATTTGAGCGAGTTGAATCAGAGCGAGGAAAAAATCAAGTTCCTGACCATAAGAAGGAGAAGTAAAAGCCTGATCGAAAAGGCGGAAAAAATCGAAAGCGACCATTGGCGAAAGATATCCGTCGAGCGTTCGAAGGGTAAATATCAGAAAATCAGAATATACGAAGAGCACTGCAAATTGCGACATTACAAAGGCGAAGTAAGACAAATCGTTATGACCGACCATGGAAGACGAAAACCGACCTTTCTTATTACCAACGACTTTGACGCGGATGTGGGAAAGCTTGTGAAAAAATATGCAGGCCGATGGCTGGTGGAACAGGAAATTGCCGAGCATGTGGCGTTTTTCAACCTGAACAATCCTTCCTCTTCAATTGTTGTCAAGGTGGATTTTGACCTGACGATTTCCCTTTTGGCCCACAACCTGTATCGGATATTGGCAAGCCATCTTGAAGGTTTTGAAAAATGCACCGTCGAAACAATAAGCCGAAATTTTCTTGAAAACGGCGCCTCCGTGGAAATTGCCGGAGATCGGATAAAAGTTTTTTTGAAAAAGAAAACGCATCTGCCTTTACTTCTCGATGTCCCGTGGATGAAATGCTCCACAAAATTGTCATGGCTTGGTGCAATAATATCCTTTGAAACCGGAACATATTCTTGAGGTACCTTTTTTATCTGAATGAAAATCCCTGGTCATGTCAACGGCATACTGGCAGGTCATCAAGTGATTTCCGCAAACAGCGTTGCATGTCAGGTCGTTGTTGCCCAAAAACATTACCGGAAGATAGCCCCCTCCCGCCGAGCCGTCGAAATACGAACCGCCGATTCCTACGCTTCTTTCCAACATGATGGGACCGCTGTCACGTTTGAAGGCGACGATGGGGTTAGGTGGATCTGTGGAGTCGCAAACGCTTTGGAGCGTCAACGTATCGGCGTCTCCGTCATGGACGAATTCGAAACCGCAAAATCCCGAACCCTCTCGAAATTTGTACAGATTTTCGGTGAAAACCAGTCGTCCGGATTGCTCCTGGTTTGTCAAATCCGGATATCCGATCCACACGCTTCCGTTCACGCCGTCGGCGGTAATGGCCGTAACCGAGGAGCCCTCGATTTCCCCATTTCCGAAAACGGTCACTGGCGGGGAGCTAACGGCCCGAACGGAAACAGCCGGTTCTTCCTCCCGATCGTCTGGAATAAACGACGCATCATCCTGGTCGGCAGAGGTTGTCGCATCGCTTTCCGCCTCCCCCCTCAGCTGTTGTTGCCGTTGGTGATACCGATGCACGATGACCATCGCGGCTTCGTATTCTTCTTGTGTGGGCCAATAGCCATCGTCCCCGAACAATGATTCGGCAGATACGCCCCCGACAAACCCCAATAAAATGATCAAGACTACTGTGATTGCCTTTTTCATGAAAAGCACCTCCTTGTTTTTGGTTAGAATCCCCCTCTAAAAATACGGCGTATCACCCCAAGGCGGGTCGGTCAAGTGTCAGGCAGAAAAGGACTCTGGCTCTCGTTTGGTCCATCATGACCGGGAAAACACACGATTTTTAAGCCTGGCATCGACAAAATTGTCGAACGATTCGGGCTTTTGTCGATGCCCTTTAGCGGATTGCCCTCCAGCGCGCCGTCCTGCGCATGTTTTGCCTTGGCGCCATTTTTGCCCGTTAAATGATTGGTGCGCCCCTTGTCGAGAAAAAGCTCTTGACTCGAACGCTTTTTTCTTCATAGTCTCGAACTCGAAAGCCGGGAGGCTCGGAAGCCGGGACGTTTGAAAAAAAAGACGAAAAGGGGCGCGTAGAGATTTTGAATTCGATTGGAAAACGGTTCGATGGAAAAGCCGTAGGATTTTGCATATCGTTGTGCGTTGTCATGATGTTTCCAATTCTGTTTGCATGCGAATCGTCAGCTTTTGACAGCGTAGTCGAGCTGTCGGCGGGCTACGACGACAACGCGGAGATGACCCGGGACGCTCGGGGGTCCGGATTCCTGCTTGGAGCAATGCGATTGTCCGAGACGCTGGCATACGAGCAAGGCCTTTACACGGCCGGAGTGTACGCCGAGGGGCAGTACCAGGACTATTTTCGCTTCGAGGACCGGTATTCGGCTACGGCCGGTGGGGCGGCGAGGCGGGAATTTCTGGACGGTCTTCTGGCGGGCGAGCTGTTTTGCGAGGCGAGCCTGTATCGTGACAAGCTGATCCCGGAGGACGATTTCGACGGCGTGTCGGTCGGCGCGGGCGCAAGCTGGATCTTGTCGGGACAGACGGAAGCGTTGTTGCGCCAGCGCTTTTCATGGAACGATTTTCGGAACAAGAGCACGGTGTATCGATGGCCTGCGCAGTCGGAGAGCGGCGGGATGCCATTGGAACCGGGATTTGCCGGAGATTATTCGGATTCGGGGTTTGCCGGAGACTACGGGGATTCGGGGCTTTCCGGGCTGGATTCGGTTCCCGAAGGGGACATGGAGCCCCCCCAGCCGTATGCTTCCGAGAAGTCCCGCGACGACTGTCTCTCCTCGACCGCGCTTTCCCTGGTCTATTACATGAGTCCGTCGGTCACCGCGACCTTCACTGCGGAGTACCAGACGAACAGCTCGTCGGTAAAGGGAGAATCGTACGACTCCACCGGCGGGTATTTCGCCTTCGACTGGAAACCCGAACAGGATTGGCGGTGCGTTCTGTCGCTTTCCGCTGCGAAATACGATTTCGACCGCGACGACCTGGGCCGATCGAGAAGTGACAATGTCCGCGCCGCCGGGTTGAAAATCAGCCGTTTCCTGGATGCTTTCGAACTGTATGCGAGAATCGACGTGACCGATGCGGACTCCGATTTTGAAACCGAAGATTACCGGCAAACGGTGACCCAATGCGGCGTTTCCTGGTCATTTTAGCATTGATGCTCGCCTTGGCGGCGTCTCCGGCCCGGGCCGGAAATGTCATGGTGGGTTCCGTCGTGTCGGTGGACCGGGAAAACGGTGAGGTGGAGGTTCGTCCCTTGGGACTCGGGGCGGAAAAAGACGGACCCGACGGCGAAACGATCAAGATATCGGTGTCGCCGGACCGGCTTCCGTCCTTTGTCGTGGACGGCGCTCGCGTCAGGGTTTGGGGGGATTGGACACCGGATGCCAGAACCGGTGTCGCGTTTTCTCCTCTGAGAGGCGCGCCGCCGGGCGGCGGACCTCCGGGCGCGCCCCCTCCGCCGCCCGATCCCACCGGCGTGCGGTCCCGCATCACGCAAGGCCTCCACAGACCCGGAGGAATCGGCCCGCCGCTCAGGCCCGGACCTCCCAAGCCCGGCGGAAAGGGCCCGTGATGAACCGGCGGTCGCACCCCAAGCCAAAGGTCGCCCCGGAAATATCCGAAACATCCGCCCTAACAAGGCTCCTTCCTTCCTGGAAAGGCAACCTGATCCTGTTCGGACTCCTCATACTGGCGACCCTCGCCTATTTTTACTGGCAGACGGGAAAAGCGCAAAGGCTTTTCCACGACCATGTCAGGCAACACACCCGCATGCTGGCCGGGATTGTCCGGATGAACATCGACCGGGCCGTTTTGTCCCACGAGGTGGTGGAGGAAATACTGGCGACCTACCTGGGAAACACGGCCCGGTTCGTGGCCTACCTGGACGACGTGCAGCCGTTTTCCGAAAACGAGCTGACGGCCTTCGCCGCCGAAGCGGGCCTTTCGGGCATCAGCATCCATCGGACGGGCGGCGACGTTTCCGAAGGCCCTCCCGGCTGGTCCGGGGACTTGGATTCCTTCGGCGAAACTGCCGATTATGTTCTGACCCACCTTCCCCAAGCCCATCTCTACATTCTGCAAATCCCCGGTTTTTCCGGGACCGGCCGCATCCGGGTGGGAATCGAGACAGGCCGCATCGAAACCCTGCACGAACAGGTGGCCTTGCCCTTTTTTCTGAGGTCGCTTTCCAAAGTCGCCGGGATCAGTTTCGCGCGGGTGGAAAAGAACGCGTCGAAAACCCTGGAGGAGGGCGCTCCCGGCGCCTTTCAGATCGAGCTGGCGGGACAAAACGACGGAAGCGTGGTGGTGGCGAAACTCGCCATGGGAGACGACGTTCTGGCGGTGGGGTTCGAAACCACCCCTTTCCTGCGGCGGGTCGAACAGCTCCGCAACGAGTTCTTTCTCTTCGCCGCAGTCCTCGGGGGCCTCGGACTGTTTTTCTCGTGGCTTTTGTACAAATACCAGGCGGCCTACCTGAAAAAGGTGCGCGAGTTCGACGGAAAAATCGCGCGGGAGCACGAGGACGCTTCCCTCGGAAGAGCGGCGGCCTCCATCACCCACGAAATCCGAAACCCCCTGAACGCCATCGGCATGGGCTTGCAGCGGCTTCAAATGGAAGCCGACGACCTGGCCCCGGACCATCGCGACCTGGTGGCCAATCTGCTCGTCGCGGTCAAAAGGACCAACGGAATCGTCACCGACTTGAAACGCTACGCCTCCCCCTTCAATCCCCGCCGGGAAAAAATCGTTTTGGACGACATATCCGACCACGTTCTCAAATTGTACGAAAACCAATGCAAGGACAATAACATCGATATATTGCGCGAGGACAGTTGCAGGAGCAAGATGTACGCGGACGCGGAACTGATCGGGGAAGTCGTGGAAAACCTGGTGAAAAACGCCGTGGAGGCGCAACCCTCCGGCGGATACCTGAAAGTGCGATGCGCGGCGAACAATCAGGAATGCATATGGTCGCTGGAAAACCAGGGGTTCGATCTTCCCCTGGAAGACGTGGAAAAGATATTCGACCCGTATTTCACCGGCAAAACCCGGGGCACGGGCCTGGGGCTTTCCGTGGCCAAGCGCATCGTGGATGCCCACGGAGGAAAGCTTCTGGCGAAAGCCGATGAAAACGGCGTGTTCAAAATCACCATGCGCCTGCCCTTTTTCCCGCAGGACAGATACGAAGCAGGATAGAAAAGAAACGGAGCAGAAATGAAAATACTGATCGTGGACGACGAACACATGCAGCGAGAATTGCTGAAAGGTTTTCTGGAAAAGAAAGGCTACGAAGTGGAGCAGGCCGAAAATGGCGGCGACGCGCTGGAGCTTTTCCGCCGCCTGCCTTTCCAGCTGGTCCTTCTGGACCACCGCATGCCTGGCATGAACGGCGACGAGCTTCTCGAAAAAATGAAGGCGGCCAACCCGCTGGTAAGGGCCATCATGATCACGGCCTACGGCGACGTGGACAAGGCCGTCCGTGTATTGAAACTGGGCGCTTCGGATTTTCTGGAAAAGCCCGTGGACCTGGCCGAGCTTCTGGAAAAGATCAGGACCATCGAACAGGAAGTCATGATCGACGAGGACGTGGACGATGTCGCCCGGATGATCGACGACAAGGAAGAGCTGCCTGTCAAGATGGTGGGAAACGGCCCGGCCATGAAGGAAGTCCTGTCTCTGGTGCGACGGACCGCCCCGTCGCCCTTCAACGTGCTGATCCGGGGAGAGACCGGGACCGGAAAGGAACTGGTGGCCCGCCTTGCGCACCTTCTGAGCCCCGCTGCCGAAGGCCCCTTCATCGTGGTCAACTGCGGAGCGATCCCCGAGGACCTTTTCGAATCCGAGCTGTTCGGCCACGAGAAAGGCTCCTTTACCGGCGCGTCCAACCGCCGGAGAGGAAAATTCGAGCTGGCCTCGGAAGGAACTCTGTTTCTGGACGAAATCGGGGAACTGCCCCCCAGTCTCCAGCCCAAGCTGCTGCGCGCCCTGCAGGAAAAGAGAATCACGCGAGTCGGGGGGGAAAAGGACATACCCGTGGATGTCCGCATTCTGGCTGCGACCAACCGCGACCTGCAAAACCTCGTGGAACAAGGACGGTTTCGGGAAGACCTCTTTTACCGGCTGAAAGTGTTGGAAATAGAAATCCCGCCGCTGAGACAGCGAAAGGAGGACATCCCGGCCCTGGTGGATTTTTTTGTGCAGCGCCACAGCACCCGCCCGGTGTGGTTTTCCCCAGACGCCATCTCCACCCTCTTGAAGTACAACTTCCCCGGCAACGTGAGAGAACTGGAGCACATCATCCAAAGGACTGTCACCCTGGTCCGCGGCTCGGTGGTCCAGATCGAGGATCTGCCCCCCGAAATCCGCTTCTACAACGCCATGGAAACCGGCGCCCTGAACGAACGCCTGGAGGCGGTGGAACGAGAGATGATCGTTGCGGCCCTGGAAAAACACGAGTGGGTGCAGACCAGGGCCGCCCAGTTTCTGGGCATCAGCGAAAGGGTCCTGAGGTATAAGATGGGCAAGTATGAAATAAAAAAGCGCAACGACAGGCGGTGATCGTCAAAACCCCGGTCCTGGTCCGGGATTGTTGCCGATGGTCGTAAGGGACTTGGAAACAAATAAATCTGCCATCTTGCTTGTCTTTTGGCCCGTACGAACCAAAATCCAGCGCATTTTTGGCCGAACTTTTTCTTTCCAAGTCCCTTACGACGAAGGTTACGGTGAAACTCGTATATTTGCTGCCCTGGCTGTAGGTCCCGCCTTCGTAAAGGCCGTCTTTTTCCGAACCGGTCGAGGAGCCACCCAGGTATAGCCAAAGTGAACACTTGGCAGTACTTTTTCAATTTGATATCCAACAGTCGCGCCGGGGAAGCTTCCGTTTTTCCCGGCATGCGTCCGATTGCCGAAACAGAGAGGAAACAGACCCGCCACGGATTTTTGTTAGCATCACGTTAGCGCAGTGAATCAAAAAATGTGCCAAGAACGCAGGCAAGCGACGGAGACGCCCCGTCAAATCAGGATGATACCGGATCGCACTCGTCTTCAAACAGGCTGGCGCAATGGAAAAGCGCAGCGAACGTGTTTTTCGAAAACACCTCGAAATCGGGCATTATGCGGCTCTTTCATCAATTTTCTCTGGTCGGCCAAACTCGACAATTCGAATGTCATTCTCGACAATTTTGTCGAAACAATTCGCATTGTAAATATACGCCGTTTGTTTTTCATCTTTGTTTTTCGGATAAACTAGTAGATTGGCGACTTTGTGGGGGATAAAAGGAGAATCAAGTGTGACATTTTAGCTGATCGGGCTTGGTTTTAACATCGGCAAACCAACGCTGTCATTCCGGGCGAAGCTTGCTTTAGACCCGGAATCCAGGCGATGATCGAGGCTCATGGGTTAAAAAGCCAGCCGAAGTTAAAACCAACCCATAGCTGATCTTTCACGTCTTGCGAAATCGAGAGTCGGAGGCTACCTGAAGCCGTCCGCATCTTCAGGTAGCCGGTTATTTTTCTTCCGCCCGAAAACTGTCTTGAATCTTCATCGGAGGGCTTCTATTTTTTTTCCTTTTTCTACTGGATGCAGATACCGTCCAGCGTAACCTCCCCGAGCGATATTGTTATCATCCCTTGAATTGTGGAGCAGTCTCCCGCCCGCTCGCTGAAATCGCCGTTCCATCCGCCTTGAATGAGGATAGCATGGGTCGAATCGCCCAGAAGCACGTCAAGGTCTCCTGTGTACACGCCTTCCCACAGCAAGATTATGTCATTGTCCAGGGCGGCGTCGCAAGCCTCCTGCAAGGTCAGGTATTCCTGCCCCCCGCCGATCGCCACGGGGAAATGACCGTTGTAGGCGGAGCCTTCGGTGCCGGTCTTGAACACGGAAGTCCAACTCGAAGTGGTGTCAACCGCATTTTCCGCGACACACTGATAGTAATAAACCGTATCCTCCGCGAGCCCGGAGATGTCTATATCCAAATCGGTCTGCCCCGTGCTTCCCACGTCGCTGGGAGGGGTCGTCGTCTCTCCAAAGGCTACTGTGAGGCCCCACTCGAACCAGGCGAGCGTCGAGGCCGCATTGGGAGAAACCGTGGCCATGAGCGTGGCGTCGGTCTCCTCCGGATCCGCATCCAACCCTGTGATGGAAGGGGCGTGGGCCAGGGTATCCGTGTCTGTTGCCGTATTGTTGCCGGCGTTGTTGTCCGTCACACCCGCTGGCGGCGTCACAGCAGCCGTATTTTCCAGCGTATCGCCCGAGGCTCCGGCATCGACCGTGGCCGTGACGGTGTATGTGGCGGTTGCGTTCAAAGGAAGATCGACCGTGTCGTTCAGCGTATCCGTGCCGCTGGCTGTGCAGGTGGCCCCGCCGGCCCCGACGCATGTCCACGACACGCTTGTCAGTTCTGCCGGGAAACTATCGGAAACCGTCGCTCCCTGGGCGTCGTTCGGCCCGGCGTTGCCCACGACGATCATATACGTCACTCCCTGTCCCGGGATTGCCGTTTCAACCTGGTCGTCCTTGGTGATGGAAAGATCCGCCTCAGGGACAACCACCGTGGTAGATTCTTCCGCTTCATTGTCGGCGGGATCCGGATCGTTGCTCGTCGAGGAGACCAGCGCCGTATTCGTGATCATCCCCGTGGAACTCGGCATGGCCACCTCGATTTCGACCGACACACTCTCTCCGTTTGCAATTGCTCCAATGGCGCATGTAAGCGTCCCCGACAGATGGGAACAACTTCCCTGGTCGGGTGTTGCCGTCTCGAACGTGGTTCCCTCAGGCAGGGTATCGACCATTGTTACCCCGATGGCCCCTTCCGGCCCGTTATTTGCCACCGTTACCGTGTAAGTATTGGTAAGCTCCGTTGCGATGGGATCGACCAGATCGGTTTTGGTTACCTCAAGGTCGGCCTACGGGAGGGGTTCGTTCCAGCGCCCGAAATTCCAGGACGGCTTATCGCCGGCCTTGGTGAATGTGCCCCCTATGTATACGTTTTCACCCTGCCAGGCAACGGCCTGGCATGAAAAAGAACCTGATCCGCCCGTGTTCAGCAAGCCGCTGCCAAGGGGAGCCCGGGACGTTCTTCTATCGGGTCCCATTCGGCGATTCCCGCCGCTGCCTTTCCCCCCATCTGGTGAAACGCGCCTGCCGCATAGGCCACATTTCCAACGGAAGCCATGCCGTAGACGTAGGTCGTCGTTCCCTCCTCCCCCGTTTCGCTGTCGGCGAGGGCGGACCATGAAGAGGATGTTGAATCCCATTTTGCTACACCATTCGCCGCATTTCCGCCTGTGGTAGTGAAATAGCCGCCTGCGTATATTCCGTCGTCGTGAAGGCTGATGCCGTATACCGTATCGTTGATACCGCTTCCCAATGCCGACCAGCTATACCCTGCCGTGTCCCAGGCCGCAATTCGGTTTGCGGATGTACCCCCGGCTGTGGTGAAATACCCGCCGACGTAAATTTTCCCGGCGTCCGTGTCGGCCTCCAAGACGACAACCGCGCTGTTCAATCCGCTTCCCAGGCCGGACCAGGAAATCCCATCCCACTTGGCTATGTAATTCCTCGAAACTCCGCCTGCGTACAGGAAATAACCCCCGACATATATATCCGTTCCTACGACTTCGATGGAGTTTACGGTTCCTCCAGTACCATAGGAAGTATACGCTACGCCCGCGCCAAGAGCGGACCAAGCGGAGGTGGAGGGCTCCCATTTCGCGATGTTCTGGGCGGAATTTCCACCTGCGGTTGTAAATGTCCCGCCTACATACACATTGCCGGCCGCATCCACCGCAATTGCCCGTCCCTCCGGAAAGTTTCCCCCGCTCAGGCCGTTTCCCAGACCGGACCACGTGCTTGTGTCTGTATCCCACATGGCCACAAGTCCCGCATTTGCCTTTCCGGCAGTCCCGAATTTTCCGGCGACGTATATTTCCGTCCCGTTGCCAGGGACTACCGCATTCACAGTGTTGTCGAGCCCCACAGGCCCGAATTTGTCGTCCCAATTGACGTCGTCCGGAACAGAGGCCGCAAAAGCGCTCCGCCCGACCGACAGACCAAGCAGCAGGAAGAAGATGAAGACCCCCTGAGAAAGAATTCCCGACAAAGAGCGGACAACGTCTTTGCGGCAAAAGCGAAGGCGATTTTGGCTCAGGCTTGTCCAAACTATCGGCATAGCCACGCGTCTCCGGTTTGCTGATGAAAATGCTTTCATATCATTCCTCCTGTTTTTTTATTAAATGACGCTTCCAATATTTTTCAATACCGTTTGCCATCGCGCGATTTTTGTGCCGTAAGAAAAATGATCGAACGTTTTTTTCCGGTCAAGGCAGGGACTTCGAATTGGCACACAAGCGAAATGAATCTGATTTTTATTTTTTACACTCAAATTTCAGGAACATGCAACCCTTTATTTTTTTTATCTGCATGGGAGACATTGCTTACGACATGATAGAAAGCCGCGCGCGGACTGGAGCGGCGTAAATGACATCGCGAAAAAAAAGCCCGCGATTTTTCAGACGCGTGGATACAAAGAGCGGATGAAAAGCTTTTGCGCATTTTCTGGGATATCGAAGACGCGGAAACAAGATCGAACGCCTTAAAGGTTTTGCAAATTCAACCCGAAAACGATCACGACCAAGTCGGGATATGCTGAACGGTGATGGAACCGATGCCGTGAAGCCCCGTACGGGATTCCACTAAGAAGATATCCGGCTTGAATGTTCGTTCGATCTCGGCCCTCAGATGCTCCATCAATTCGAAACCGAACCCGGAGGCGTAAAGGGCCTGCCAGTCCAACTTTGCCAGGTCGGTTGCATGGGTTTCCGAACCGTGTTTTCCGGTGCCCATGAATATCAGCTTCCCCTCTCACAATCGATCTTCATCCTCCTCTGCGACATATTTCTCCAAGTCGGGCAGAGTGGCCGTCCGGCGGTAATGGGTGAAATATTCCACGAGCCCAGGGACGGGCAGTTCCGTCGCCAGCGGGGTCTGATTCGCGTCCGGGTGTTTCCAGATCGAAATCCATAAGAAAAACACGCTTGTGCGCCTCGGTTGCGAGCTAGGCCGCCACGTTGGCCAAGGTCATCGTCCGTCCAAGGCCACCCTTGCAAGAATAAAAGGTCACATAGCGGGTGCCGGTGATCTCCCCACTGTCGGATTGCAAGGAATCATGCAGCATGAGAGAATTCTCCACCCAAGGGCGGAAGATGACGCGGACACTCGATGGCTATGAACTCTAAAGTCTCTCGAATTTTTTCTTCGCTCCTTGGGAAATACTTCTCCGAGTGCGCTATTTCGAAAAGCCTTGAAAACCATTGCAAGATCATCATATACGATCTTTTGCGACGTTTTCTTAAACGACGCATACATGGTTGGCCGGGATTGCGGCGATCTGAAGTTCGCCGCAATCCTCTCTTGACTCGGATGCTCGTTCCACGTAAATTTGAAATGCCGTTTCGGAAGGTTCGCGCGAACCTTCGCCATCGGTTCCAAGCCGATGGCGAAGCGAATTTGCGCGGAAGAACGAAATGGGCAGCCCATAAACGCGGTACGTTTTTCATTTTAACGAGGAGGGAGATAATGAAAAAGTCACTGGTCATTTTAGTGTTCCTGCTCGCCGGCGTGTTTCTTTGCGGCAACGCCGGCGCCTTGGAAACCTACATTCCCCACATCACATACGGTTCGCCCGACTGGGACGACTATCTTCAGGCGAACAACAACACCCCTGCGGAAGTCGGCTTCACCCTGACCCTATACGGCAAGGGCGCCCAGGTGTATTCCGGGGAACACACGGTGCCTGCATACGGCCATTTGCTGATCGAGCTGAAATCCCTGAGTCGCCAGGCGGAACTCGGCATGGTCGAATACGACGAATCCAGGCTCAATTTTCGCGTGTCATATGAAAACGAAGGCGGGGGCGTGGCCGAATTCAAGAGCGTCGATGCTTTGGGAACGGCCATCGGCCTGTACTTCAGCGACTTTACGCCTTCGGTGGTGTTCAAGGGCGCAGCCATCGCCAACCTGGGAGATTCCACTGCCGACGTCACCCTGTACGCTTACGGCGACGATGCCATCCAGGGAGAGTTCTCGCTCCAGATCGAGGCCAAGGAAAAAATCGTGGGGGTCCATACGGCATGGTTTCCGGGGGTGGATTTTTCCGCGATCGATTCGATCATCGCCGCCACCACTTCGAAGTCGCTCTGCGGCATCGTGATATCCAGCGACGCCGACTTGTCGCACCTTCTTTTCACCCCTGCGACTCCGACGACCCTGGAGCCGGTGACCATGATCGGTTGCGGCGATACCTTGAGCGGGAACATCGACAGTCCGACCGCGACAGACGTATTCCAATTTAGCGCCATGAAAGACGAAAAGGTGTCCATCGCCATTGAAAAGAAATCCGAATCGGCTTCTTTCAGACCGTGCTGGACGTTGTACGATCCTTCCGGGAATCAAACCGGCTATCCGCTCTACTGCGAAACCAGAGAAATCTTCTCTCTTCCGGAAAGCGGCGCCTATCTGATCAAGGTAATCGACCAGAATCAAGACGCCACAGGTACGTACGACCTGCATATGGAACCGGTAAGCGCCGATTTCAACGGCGAAACCAATTGCGCGACCCCGTTGCAATGCGGCGAAACCTTCAACACCACCCTTGCCTCGAAACTTTCCTTCGATACCTACAGGTTTACGGCCAAAGAGGGAGAAGCCGTGGAAATCGTAGTCGAGAATACGAGCGACGCGTCAAATTTCACTCCATGCTTTACCCTCTACGACGGTTCCGGATCGGTTGTCGGATACAGCCAATACTGCGAAATCAACCAGATTTTCCACCTGGAAGACGACGCGATGTACACAATTGGAATCAGAAACAGCAACTCCGTCGGCTACGACAGCTACAGCGTCCGTCTCGAACCCGTAAGCGCCCTGTTCGACGGCGAAACATCCTGCGCAACGCCGATCGAATTGGACTCCTCTGTCTCCGGCACGACGGAATCGGACCACGCTTCGGACAGTTACATCTTCGACGGTACGGCGAAGCAGCAAATCTATATCGGCGTAGTGAACAACAGCACGTCCGATTTGTTCCTGCCCTGCTTCAGTTTGTACGGCCAGTCGGGCGACGTTGTCGGCTATCCGCAGTATTGCGAAACCTCCCAAAGCTTCACTCTTACCGAGAGCCAGCAATATACGATCAAGGTACACGACAACAACGGGAACGGGTCCGGCGAGTACGAGCTGTTTCTGGAAACGCCATAGCCTCGGGCAGCGCTGTCGCGCCGGGAAACAATCGCGCAGTCTCCATCATGCGAGACTCTAAGCGGGCCGATTCGTAAAAAACGCACGAAAGGCGCTTTATTTCTGCCTTTCGTGCGTTTTCACATCTATTAAGCCCAATAAATCAGGAAGATTTTCATCGACCCAGGCACCGCCCATGGGCGACGCCGAGTACTTCCTGGGCCGACTGTCCCGCACCCTTCGCAAACACAAGGTCAGGGCCGTATGCGTCCAAGCTCGGCAAGATCTTCGAGGAAGTCCAAGAAAATCAAGAGCCGTTTGTTTTCAGGAACTGTGGTTATGTTTTGCCATATGTTCGGTAAATCGGCGCACGTGGTTTTGGACCAGTGATCGGGCTTGTTCGCTTTTCCGATTTTTCACCGATTCCAGGATGTCGCCGAGGTCGTTGTAGTTTTTCCGCAGAAGTTCTTCGTCCATGTCCAGAAATTCGTCGTAGTAGGATTGGATGTTGCTGTGGATGACGTCGTGCATGAAGATGTAAATGGGATTGCGGGAAATCCGGGCAATTTGCTTGTGAAATTGCTTATCGACTTCCAGAAATTCCTGGCGATGATCCAGACCTTTTTCCATGTGTTCCCTGGCCTGGGAAAATAAGTCCGTCAATTCCCGGATATCGCTTTCGTCGGCCCGCTCGGCGGCCCGTGCCGTGACAAACCCCTCCACATCCTCCCGGAACTCGTTCAGATGTTCCAGAGAAATTTGTCTGGAGCGTAGCATCAGTCCCAGGCTTTCCACCAGGGGGTCGCTGACGGTCCCTTTCACATACGCCCCGCCGTTGACTCCCAGACGAATTTCGATAAGGCCCTTGTGCTCCAGGACCCTCAACGCCTCCCTCAGGGTCCCCCGACTGGTCTGAAACATCTCCTTGAGTTCCCTTTCGGGTGGCAGGACATCGCCGGATTTGAACTGTCCCCCCAGGATCGCCTCTTGAATCTGCTCCACAATATCCTGAAAAATCCGGTTTTGCCTGGCGGCCCGGAAACCGGTTTTGTTTTTTGTCGAACTGCGCTTTATTGCCATCGAAAAAAATCTCCGTGCTGGTTAATGGCTCGTGTTTCGATAATGATCGGCGTCGCAACGGTTGCGGTCGCAAGAGGAATCATAAATGGTCGAACCATTTTGTGTCAAGCCGAAAAGCTTGGACCGGCGCGGTTGCCCTTCAAAATCCCCGCACAAAGGCGCGAAGCTCCGTGTTTGGCCGCCTTGGTGTCTTTGCGGCTTTGCGTGAGAATTGCATTGGATATTCGTCGAACCAATCACGGGGCTTGGTTTTAACTTTGGCCGTTTTTCATCCAACAGTTACGAGCATCACCTGGATTCCGGGTCTCCGCAAGCTCCGCCCGGAATGACGGTGTTGGTTACCCGACGTTATAGCCAAACCCCAATCACGCATATCGACAAGCTTTGCGGCGGCGGGATTCGCCGGATGGCGCCCGAACAGAACGGCCCGATTTATTTTGAGGACGGTTCATTTTTTTCTTGACAATCAAATGGTTTAACCATTACAAATAAAATGAATGTAATGGTTAAACCATTTACAATGCTGCGGACGCGCCGCGTCCCAAGCAAATCGCGCGCTGCAAAAGCAGGACGCCGACCCGGACCCAAACCCCAAAACAAGGAGGTATCGCCATGAAACAGCAATCTTCGACCATGGCAGCAATGCAAGGAAAGGAGGACGCATAATGGTATCCATACAATTCGGCCTTTACCTGGTGCTTATGCTGGCGATAGGCTACTACTCCATGAAGAAGACCAAGGACAACGAGGATTTCATCATCGGCGGCCGGACTCTGGGGCCGGTGACGTCGGCCATCAGCGCCGGAGCGTCGGATATGAGCAGCTGGCTGCTTTTGGGCCTGCCGGGTGCCGTCTTCGCCGCCGGCCTGGTCGAAGGCGTCTGGATTTCTCTGGGGCTGACGTTGGGCGCCTACGCCAATTGGTATGTCGTGGCCCCCAGGCTAAGAGCGCACAGCGAAGAGCTGAGAGCCGTGACCTTGCCGACCTATTTGTCGAACCGGTTCGACGATTCTTCGGGAGTGCTCAAGACGGTTTCCGCCGTGGTGATTCTTTTCTTCTTCACCTTGTATGTCGCTTCCGGGCTGAAAGGCGGGACGCTGCTTTTTGCCCACAGCTTCGGCGCTACCGAGCAAACGGCCCTGATCGTCACCACGTTGGTGGTGGTTTCCTATACATTTTTGGGGGGCTATATGGCGGTTTGCTGGACGGACCTGATCCAGGGGCTTCTCATGTTGAGCGCCTTGGCGTTCTGTTCGCTTTTGGCCTTTTTCGCCGTATGGGGTTCCGGTGTCGATATCCCTGCGGCCAACCCGAAGGCATTGAATTTCACCACGACATGGATCACGGGGGCGTCTTTGATGGCCTGGGGTTTCGGCTATTTCGGACAGCCCCACATTCTGGCCAGATTCATCGGTATCAACAGCGTCGATGAAGTACCCAAGGCGAGACGAATCGGCATGAGCTGGATGATCGTCTGTCTTCTCTTGTCGGTTTCCATCGGGTTGATGGGGATCGGCTACAATGTAATCTCCCCGATGGATGGCGTTTCCGGGCCGGACGGCAACAAGGAGAGGATTTTTCTGGCCATGGTAAGCGCTTTGTTTCATCCTGTATTCGGAGGGTTCGTTCTGGCGGCGGTTTTGGCGGCTGTCATGTCGACGGCGGATTCGCAGCTGCTGGTTCTGACTTCTGCGCTGACCGAGGACCTTCCTTTCTTCAGCAAGTACGACGACAAGCAAAAAGCATGGATCAGCAGATTTGGCGTCGTCGGTTTCGCGTTGATCGCATACTTGATCACTTCCGCAAGCAGCGGCACGATCCTTGCCATGGTCGGCTACGCATGGGGAGGGTTCGGAGCGGCTTTCGGCCCTCTGGTCATTTTGTCGCTGACCTGGAAAGGCACGACCAAATCCGGGGCGCTTGCCGGAATGATCGTAGGGGCGGTCACGATATTCGTCGTCAAGAACTATGTCAAGATCGAAGGCGAATACTTCTACGAATTGTTGCCTGGTTTTATCCTTGCATTTGCGGCGATCATTCTGGTAAGCTTGAAAACAAACAAGCCATCCGAGGAAACCCTGCGGATATTCGATGGTTCGGATCAACAAAGAGAGGTGGAGAACAATGGAATCTAAAAAATTCGAATCGACGGTTAATGACGCCCTGGCCCTTGCTCGCGCCTGGCAGGACCGCGCGAACCAGCTGCTGACTTCGGAGGAAAAGGGAATCCAGGAGCAAATGAACCGGCTTTTGACCCACCCGATCGACAAGGCGGTATTGACCAAGATGATCGACCAGAGCTTTCGTCCGCACGACAGCTCCCGTGTGGCGGATCAGGTCAACGCGATATTGACGTCCTTCGGAATCCCCGATTTCTTCCCCAAGGTGGACAGGCTTCTGATCCAGATGTTTCTGGGTCTTGGAAGGCACTTTCCGGCGCTCACCGTGCCCAAGATGATCGACCGGATGCGAGAAAGCAGCAGCCGCGCCATCATTCCGGGAGAAAAGGACGTGTTGCACGCCCACCTTTTGAAGAGGAAAAAACAGGGCGTCCGCATGAACATCAACCACCTGGGCGAGGCCCTGCTGGGCGAAAAAGAGGCCCGCCGCAGGCTCGACACCTACATTGAGGACATGAGAAATCCGGAAATCGAATACATCTCCGTCAAGATTTCCACCATCTATTCCCAAATCATGCCCATCGCTTTCGACCATACCGTGTCCGTTTTGAAAGAAAGGCTTACGGAACTCTACAGCGTGGCCGCCGAAAACACCTATGTGCGGGCGGACGGCACAAAGGTGCCGAAATTCGTGAACCTCGACATGGAGGAATACCGCGACCTGGACATCACCAAGACCGCGTTCATGGAGACCCTGGACCAGGAGCGATTCAAGAACTACTCGGCCGGAATCGTGCTCCAGTCGTATCTTCCCGACTCCTTCGACATCCAGAAGGAGCTTGTCGAATGGGCAAAAATACGGGTGGCCGCAGGCGGAAGTCCCATTAAGATCAGGATCGTCAAAGGGGCGAACATGGAGATGGAGCAGGTGGAGTCGTCCTTGTCCAACTGGCCCTTGGCCACCTACAACAACAAAATGGAAGTGGACGCCAACTACAAGCGGATGGTGGAATACGGCCTGCGCCCCGAAAACGTCGACGCGGTCCAGCTGGGAATCGCCTCCCACAATCTGTTCGAACTGGCCTTCGCAAGCAAGCTGGCCGAGGAGAGAAACCTGGCCGACTATTTCTACTTCGAGATGCTGGAGGGAATGGCCGACCACGTCCGCAGGGCGCTGGGCGAAATATCCGGCGACGTTCTGCTCTACGCTCCGGTAGCAAAGAAGGACGAATTCATCAACGCCATCGCCTACCTGATAAGGCGCCTGGACGAAAACACGGCCGGGGAGAATTTCCTCCGATACTCGTGCAATCTCAAAACGGGCTCCAAGGAGTGGGAATTTTTGCAGGAACAATTTGTCGCCTCGGTCGAATACATGGACAAGGCGTCCAGGACCCCCAATCGCATCCAGAACCGATCCGAGGAAACCTTTCCCGAAAAAGCGGGGACGTACTACGAGAACGAATTCCACAACGAGCCGGACACGGACTGGTCCCTTGCGGGCAACCGCCGATGGGCCCGGAGAATCCGCGAACAATGGAAAAAAAAACCCGGCGACGAGCCTGTCGAAATTCCGCTGGTGGTGGCGGGGCAGGAAATTTTCGACGACCGGCAAGTCCGGGAGTATATGGATTTGTCGTGCGCGAACGAAAAAAACGGCGAGTCGGTTCGCGTCGCAAAATACGCGCTCGGAAACGCGGACGACGCGCGCCGCGCCGTGGAAACCGCCAAGGCCGATCCCGACGGATGGAGGCGAAAAACCGCCCGGCAGCGCCATGAGATTCTTTCCCGCGCGGCCATGGAACTGCGCCGCGCCAGGGCGAGACTCATCGGGGCCGCCGCCGCCAACACCGGCAAGGTCTTCACCGAGGCCGACGTGGAGGTGTCCGAGGCAGTGGATTTCACCGAATACTATCCCTTTTCGGTGAAAAAGTACGACCAGATGGAAAACATCCGATGCCGGGGCAAGGGAGTCGCCCTGGTGCTTACCCCCTGGAATTTTCCCATCGCCATTCCCTGCGGCGGCATGGTTTCGTCGCTGGCGGCCGGAAACACGGTCATATTCAAGCCTGCGTCCGCCGCAGTCATGGTGGCGTGGGAGCTGTGCCAGTGCCTTTGGAATGCCGGCGTTTCGAAAAACACGCTTCAATTTCTCCCCTGCTCGGGCGGCGAAACCGGTTCGGAACTCGCAAAGAACCCGGATATCGACTACATCGTCCTGACCGGGGGCACGGAAACGGGCATGCGCATTTTAAAGGATAGGCCCGGTGTCTTTCTGGCGGCCGAGACCGGCGGCAAGAACGCCACCATCGTCACCGCCATGGCCGACAAGGACCAGGCCATCAAGAACGTGATCCATTCGGCGTTTGGAAACTGCGGACAAAAATGCTCCGCGACTTCGCTTCTGATACTGGAAAAGGAAGTCTACGAGGACGACCATTTCAAGCGGCAGCTGGTGGACGCCGCCCAAAGCTTGGGCACGGGCTCGGCATGGCTATTTCGAAACAAGATGGGACCTCTGGTCAACAAGCCCGACCAGGACCTGCACAGGGCGCTGACCTCATTGGAACCCGGCGAGACCTGGGCGCTGAAGCCCGAGAACCTGAATGGCAATCCGCACATGTGGACCCCCGGAATCAAGTACGACGTCGAACCCGAAAGCTACACCCACATGACCGAATTTTTCGGACCGCTTCTGGCGGTCATGAAAGCGTCGGACCTGGATCATGCCATCCAGCTGGTCAACCAGACCGGGTACGGATTGACATCGGGTCTGGAAAGCCTCGACAAACGCGAACAGGAAAAATGGAAGCGGCAGATCAAGGCCGGCAACCTCTATGTCAACCGCGGCACCACCGGCGCCATCGTCCTGCGCCAGCCCTTCGGAGGCATGGGAAAATCCGCCCTGGGCGCGGGGATCAAAGTCGGGGGGCCCAATTACGTTTCCCAATTCATGGAGTTCGAGGAAACCGCCGATCCGCCCATAGGCGCGATACGGGGCGAATCCCGCCTGCTGCGCCTTGCCAGGGAGTGGAGAGTGGAGCTGCTCTGGGGAAAGCACAAGGAATGGAAAACCGACCTGGAAAAAACGACCAAGGCGATTAAAAGCTACCTCTACAACTTCGAGCAGGAGTTTTCCCTGGAAAAAGACTATTTCCACCTTCGCGGCCAGGACAACATCCTGCGCTACCTTCCGGTGGGCAAGGTCCTGGTCCGGCTTCACGAGGACGACAGCCTGTTCGACGTCCTGGGCCGAATCGCGGCAGTAAAGGTGTCTGGCTGCGACCTCGAAATCAGCGTTCCGACCGATTTGAACAACGGCGTGACCGCTTTTCTGCTGGGAAAGGAGGGCGGGCGGCTTGCGGGCGACGCGAAGGTTTTGCGCCAGAGCGATTCGGAACTGATTCGACATATTCCAAAGGTGCGACGCATCCGCTACGCCTCCCCCGAGCGCGTTCCCGCAGCCGTTCTGGAGGAAGCCGCTAAGACGGGATTTTTTATTTCCAGGACAAAGGTGTTCATGGAGGGACGGATCGAGCTTCTGCAATACTTCCAGGAGCAGAGCATTTGCGACAATCATCACAGATACGGCAATCTGGGTGAACGCGCGTTGGTATCCGGTTGAACCAGACTGAAAAATGTTTTCAATCTTTTACAAACCACAGGTCCGTAGGCGTAGGTTGGGTTGAGCGGGCTTTCATGTTGGGTTTCGCTTGCAGGCTTTCTGCATCGAGTACATTCCAGTTGCATTTGAAAGAAGAAATTAGCGAAACCCAACAATTGACGACGCTCAACCCAACCTACGTTCCAGCCTCACTCCCAAACCCCCAAATCCGTTTTATTCAGTTATTCTGCAATTTTTTTCAAACCACAGGTCCGTTTCAGGAAGTAGTTACGGAGGATAAAACCTGGCGAACCTTCACCGATAGCCTGGAGAGATTGAACGGCTTCTGTATGAAGCCATTGCATCCTCTTTGAATAATGCTGCTCGCCTGCCCGTCGATCGAGTAGCCGCTGGATAGAAGCACCGGCAGCGAGGGCCGAATCGCATGAATTCGATCGAAGGTTTTTCCTCCGTCGATTCCCGGCATGATCATATCCAAAATGACCAGGTCGATTCGGCCCGTGCTGTTTCGCACGGTTTCCACCGCCTGCTCCCCGTCGTTTGCGACGATGACCCGATATCCCAGGCTTTCCAGCATGGCCTGGCCGACATCGGTGATCATCTCCTCGTCGTCGATCAGCAGGATGGTCTCCGATCCCCCTTGTATTGCTCCCGACACTTTTGGCTTTTCAGGCAAAGCCTGTCGGTCGGAAAACGGCAGAAAAAGATTGAAGGTGGTTCCGAGGCCGATTTCGCTGTATACCGTTATGATACCGCCATGGTTGTTGATAATGCCGTAGGCCGAGGCCAATCCCAAACCTGTTCCTCTGCCTTTTTCCTTTGTGGTGAAGAAAGGATCGAAAATGCGCTGCTGGGTGGATTCGTCCATGCCCGAACCGGTATCGGTCACCGAAATCTTCACATACGATCCCGATTTGACGGCATGGGGCATGCAAAAGGCGTCGTCGAGGATAACCAAGCCGGTTTCCAGGCGTAGTTCGCCACCGTCGGGCATGGCCTGCCATGCGTTGACATACAGGTTCAAAAGCACCTGTTCGAGCTGGCTTCGGTCCGCTTGCACCGTCATGGGAGCGGTCTCGGTCGCGACATGGACCCGCAGTTCCTTCCGGGTCCTGGCGAACATGCCTGCGCTGCTTTGCACCAGCTCGTTTGCATCCAGTGGCTTGACCTCGTATTTTCCGCCCCTGACGATGCCGAGAAGCTGCCGGGTCAGGTTCGTGGCGCTTTGAATGTGGTCCTCGATGGCTCGCAGATGCTCGCGGGAGCGATGGTCGGGCGCGAGGTCCAGGGATATGAGCGAGATTCGTCCCTGAATGCCCATCAGCAGATTGTTGAAATCGTGCGCAATGCCCCCGGCCAGCGTGCCGATGGATTCCATCCGCTGGGAATGGCGAATTTGGGCTTCCAGGCGTTTGGTGTCCGATATGTCCCGCAGGACAACCACCATGCCGGTCGGACTGCCTTGGTGGTCCTGATACCGGGCGGCGCTGACGCTTAGTTCCAGCACGTCGCCCGATTTGGTGTAGCGACGGGTTTCGAAGCCGCGGCACTGGGTCCCGTTTTCGATCAGGTCCCCGATAATTCGCAAAGTCTTATTTCGTTCGGTTTCCGGGACGTACGGCACCGGTTTTCCCTTGGCTTCGTCAAACGTCCAGCCGAAGATCTTTGTAAAGGAGGGATTCAAAAAACGAACGCATCCAGCCATGTCGTATACGACGATGGCGTCGGGGGCCGCATCCAGCAGCGACCGATACAAGGCCTCGTTGCCTCGGGATTTTTCGTAGAGCAGGCGGTAGCGCGTTTCGCTTTCCCGAAGGGCTTCGGCCGTCTGGCGGCGTTCCCGGATTTCCTGGTTGAGGTTGTCGCTGTAAGCGTTCAACCGTTCCATGAAAGAGTTGAAATACCTTGCCAACTGCCCCAGCTCGTCTTCGGACTCGGAGGTCATGCGAACCGAAAAATCGCCCTTCTCCCCTTCGGCAAACTTGTTCATCAGCGCCTTCAAGGTGCGGCTGATGGCGTTGGTCAGCAAAAAAGTAATGAGGGTGACGACCAGCAGGGCCGCCGCCAGGGCCGCCAGTACCACGTTTCGCACCCGGTACAGGGGGGCGAATACCTCGTCGATATAGCTGGACGACGCCACTATCCAACCGTATTCGGGCAAGTGGCTGAAAAAAACGAGTTTTTCGCGAGGGCGCTCGTCATCGGGGTTTTTCCACGTATAGCGAATCCGGCCGTTTTTTCGCCGCAGCATTTCCCGGTAGAATTCCGTGGGCATGTTCGGGCTTTTGAAGATGTTGGCTCCTTCCAGCTGCGGGTGGAGGATGACATTGCCGTCGTCGTCGGCGATGTACGGATAGCCGGTGACCCCGAATTTAATAGATAAAAGACCGCTTCGAAAATCGTCGATATCCACGAGTTCCAGAAATTCCCCGCGGTAGGTGGACACCGAAATGATCCAATCCAACGGTTCGAAATACGTCATATAGGTCGCCTTGGGACGGGCCTTCCGTTCGCCGGGGTTTTTCCAGTCGTATTCGATATAGCCCTCTTTTTTCCGAATCTGTTCCTGGATGAATTCGAAATCGGCGAAATTTTTGTTTTCCACTCCGCTTTTGGGATGCACAACCGCAGTGCCGTGGCTGTCGATGCAATAGATGTAACCGGTTTTGCCGATGGTCTGGCTCAACAGAATTTCACGTATTCTGGAAACGGCGGATTCGTGGGAAATCTGTCCCTCCGTGTATTGCGCATAGAGATAATGGGCGAGTTCCAAATTTTTTTCGGCGATGGCCCGCAACCGGTTTCGAATGGATACACCGGCGGCGGTTCGAACCATGTTACGAATGATGGCCGAGGTGTTGCGCAACTCGCTTTCGATATTGGTCTGAATCGCCGATTTGACCTGCTGGTATAAAATGGCGCTGCCAATAGAGGCCAGCGGGATAAAACAGATCAAAAAGACCGTCAGGAATTTATCTCGAATAGATAGCTTGGAGAACCATCGGCTCGTTTTCATATAAGATCATCCTTGGAATGGGCTGCCCTTGTCCATGCCGAAATGGTATGCCCAAATATGGTCTGGGTGTCAAGAAGTTTGTCAATCGGAAAAACTCCAAAACCGTCGATTCCAATATTCATGGTCTCTTCAGCCTTTTTGCAGAGACATCGAAGGTGGCAATTTCAGCTTGAAGTTTTTGGCGGATCGAGTCTTTCTTTTCAAGAGAAATGCTGTATTTTAGGCGAGTACGCAGCGGGCGCTGCGGGTTTCCGGCTCGCTTGGACATGCGCCTTCGCTGAATTCGTCGCAGACCATTCAAACCTGCATTTATAAGGAGAAAAAACATGAAAAGATTCAAAACGATTGCAGGAATAATGCTTGGAATTCTGGCATCAGGCATCGGCGTGTGGGCCGGTAATTACGCGCATGTTCCGAACGCCGCGATCAGCGGCCACAATACCAAGCATCTGTCGAATGCGAGTGTCCAGGACTGTATGGAGGCGTGCGACAGGGAATCGTGGTGCCGGTCGTTCGATTATTACAAGGGCCAAAACCAGTGCGACCTGAGCGACAAAACCGCTGCCGAGGTCGGCGGGCTGAAAACCGATTATTCCGGCAATCCCTACGATCACTATGCCAAGCTGGATACCCCCCCGCCCGCTACGGTCTTTGATGGCTACGCACGTGTTTTGAACGCCGCGATCAGCGGCCACAACACGAAGCACCTGTCCAATGCGAGTGTGCGGGACTGCATGGCGGCCTGCGACCGGGAACCGTGGTGCCGGTCGTTCGATTATTACAAGGGCCAAAACCAGTGCGACCTGAGCGACAAAACCGCTGCCGAGGTCGGCGGGTTGAAAACTGATTATTCCGGCAATCCCTACGATCACTACGAAAAAGCAAATCGAGAATAATTCCGCTGGTTGTAACGGATTTGGGCGAGCGGCAATGCGCAGGTTGGGTTGAGCGGGTTTCATGTTGGGTTTCGCTCGCTTCCCAACCATTTCGCGCGCCTTATCTGTTTGTTTGATAGAATTGCGTAGCGAAACCCAACAATTGACGACGCTCAACCCAACCTAAATTCCACTCACCCCCAAATCCTTTATAACCAGTAATTTCGCAGCCCGGCGGGCGAACATGGGCTTCCGCTATTTTCGACAAGCCGTAGGTTGGCCATGGGATCGACCGTCTCCGGCCGGGGTTCTTGACAAAGCTTGCGCCAAGATTAAAGTATGCTCGAAGAAACATAACGGCATCCGTCATTGATAGAAGGTTTCGCCAATAAACTACGATTAAGACTGTCAAAACAATGCCGATTAACATAGGAGGTAACGACCATGCTCGACAATCATACAAACAGAGACAAATTCGACGAGGGTGTATATGCGTTTGTGAACAACGACTTCGACACGGCTGTTGACCGTTTCACGAAAATGATCGAAGAAGAACCTGAATTCGCGCTGGCCCATGTGAGCCGGGGCGCGGCTTTCGCCCGCTTGGAACGGCAGGAGGATTCCATCGGGGATTTCAGCAAGGCGATCGAATTGAGACCGGACTATGCCAGGGCGTATCACCTGAGAGGATTGGAGTACGAAAAGAGGGGAGACCACGAGAAGGCCCTGAAGGATTTCGACCGGGCGATCGAACTGGATCCCGAATACGGAGCGGCTTACTACAGCAGGTCGGCGGTGCATGCGAAGACCGGAAACGAGGAATTGGCCCAGGAGGACATCGAAACAGTGACCATGCTCACGGAGAGAAACGTAAGCGCGTTCGCCAGCGAAAACAATGTGTGGAGGTCCCACCATCTCAAACTGGAAGCAGAGGGTGTCGCGGATGTGATGGACAGGTAGGTAAGGATTCGGAAGATATCCTGAATCGTCGAACAAAATACGAAAGGCGTCTGTCGAACGGCAGGCGCCTTTTTTTATCGGTTTATTTCCACATCCCTGGCTTGAAGTCGATTGTCAGGCGATCAAGTCGGCCGACTTTCCTCCGGAGGCCGCGAGGATGTCCTGGGGTTTCATGACGAGCATGATGCCCCTTTGTCCGCCGTTGATCATGACCTTGTCGTACTGGAGAAGGGTTTCTTCCATGACGGCGGGTATCTTGCGGGCGGTGCCGAAGGGACTGATGCCTCCGACCCAGTAGCCCGTGAGCCGCTGCGCGGTTTCGGTGTCGGCCATGGCGGCTTTTTTTGCTGCGCACGCCTTTGCGAGTTTTTTGACGGAGAGCTTTTGGTCGCCCGGCATAAGCGCCAGGGCGTAGCCCGAAGGCCCCAGATCGGCCACCAGTGTCTTGATGGTCCTTTCCAAGGGAAATCCGGTGGCCTGGGCGGCGAACACGGCGCCCTTTTCATCGTGTTCGTATTCCACGATTTCGAAAGGGGTCTTTTTTTTCGAAAGAAATGCTACTGCCCTTGTTTTCATAGGTTGCCTATTTGTTTTTTTGCAAGCGGTCCATGGCCATTTTCATGCTCACTCGCATGCGGTTCAAAGCCTGAGCCAGGCGACCGAGTTCGTCCTTTCCGGACACGGCGATTTCCCGGTCCAGATCTCCGAGGCTCATTCGATCGGCCGCTACGGTGAGGTCCCGAATGGGCTGCACCAGGGTTCTCGACAACGAAAAGGCCAAAAAGAGGGTCACGCAAAGGGTGACGGCGAGCAGAAGCGACCCGAGGACCCGCGCCTTTTTCATGTCCGAGAAGATCTCGTCCATTTCCTGCCTGACGCACAGCGCCCACCCGTGCGAAGTCCCCTGCACACAGCCGAGGCAGTGCCTGCCGGTTTCATCGACGAACTGCATGGTATCCGCCTGTTTTCCCTGTCTGAAGGCTTTGACCAGCGGATGGCCCGAGAGGTCTTTCTGCGTTTCCGTATACTTGGCGTTGGGGTGGGCGATGACCTTTCCCTTTTCGTCCACCAGGAATGCGAACCCGGTTTCGCCCCTTTTCCAGGTGGCGATGTTTCTGGAAATGTCTCCGACGGTCATGGCGGCGGCCATCGCGCCGATGAACCGGTCGCCGGATTTGATAGGGGTCGCCAGCACCAGCGCGGGCTTCTTGGATGTCTTTCCGATCAGGTTCTGCCAGGAAAGGTCCTTTCCTTCGAACACTTCCGTGTAGTATTGTCGGTCGGAGTAGTCCTTGAGGGGCTTGCCGTCGTTTCTGGCAACGTTCATGCCCGAGGGGTCCAGGGTGAAAACGAGGTACATCCAGGGATACTGCCTTTCGATTTGCTTCAGGATCGGTTCCTGGGAAGCTTGCGCCATGGAAAGGATGCCCGGCAGTCCCGCAGCTGTTTTCAGCACCCTGACATTCTTGTCCACCCACTGGTCCACCTCGCCGGACAGCCCCATGGCGGTTTGCGCCAGCAATGCGTGCGCGCCGTTTGCGATGCCGTCGCTGGTTTGCTTCATGGTTACGAACCATAGCATGAGCATCGGGGCGATGCTGACAAAGAGCATGGCGACGACAAGTTTTGTGCCGATTCCGGATCGGAAGGCAAGGCCGGTCTGCGACCGGGCCTCGTTGTCGTCCTTTCTATAATCCTTTCTGTAGTCCTTGACCGGCGTTTTCCTTCTCTTCTCGGAGGGCGGGGCCGGGGTGGATCGGTCGGTATGTGCCGAAGTCGCGTCGATTTCTTCGGACAGCGATTCGAAAAGATCTGGTCGGGCTTGTCTTTCGATTACAGTCTCCTGAACCTGCCCGCATGCTTTGCATTTGAATTTGAGGGTATCGCCTTGGATTCTGTTTTCGTCCAGATTGTACTGCTTTCCGCAACTTTCGCATACTACTTTCGCCATGGGTTTTGTCTCCTTTGGAACAGTCAGCTGTCTCTCAACACGTTGAGCATCTCCTTCCGGAACCTATACTTGGCCCTTTCCTTCGGTATCTCAACGGCCAAAACATTGATGATTTCGGCCGCCTGGGCCAGCGGGATTTTTTCCGCAGGGATTTTCAGGTCGGCCAGGGCTTCGGAGACGAGCATGGCCCCCATGGGTCCGACCGACTTGGTCAACCCGGCCACCAATGCTTCCACGAATTCGGTCCCAAGGTGCTTGGCCTCGCGTTCCTCTTCCTTGAACATCGGTTCCACAAGGCCCATCTCGAGGAGTTTTCGGAGGGATTGGGACAGGGCGAAGCCGGAGATTCCGGTCTCCTCGGAGATTTTGGCAATGTTTTTGTTCTCGTCGAGGGCAACCAGCAGCATCAGCATGCGCGAATCCAGCACGAATGATGTCGTCTTTTCCGGAACGACGACACGATAAAGCATTTTTTCGGTAGCTGTAGATAAAAGATCCATTTTTTTCTTCCAATGCAAGTCCGAATTTTGAAGCGCGATAACACATTCCCTAGAGAAAAAGGGCACGATCTACCAATCGTCAAATAGCCATTGACAAATTGCAAAAAAATATCCTTGTGTCAAGAATAATTTCATTCGCGATTGGCTCCGCAGACTTCCCCGATCAATGGCAAGGCACGTCGCGCCTGCATTTTCTTTCTGAGTTTGGGCGGGAAAATTTTTTCGACCCGGTCGTTTTCGGGATGAAAGCGCTGGATGAACAGCCTGCGGACGGGCTTGCCGTATACGCTGGCTGTCAGAATCATTTCCCGGCCGGGGTTGCCGATGCTGTGGATGCCGCGATCCAGCGGCAGGGTGGAATCGACCTCTCCGGGCGCGAGCAGGCGCCGACCGTTCTCCGATACTTTCGCATAGCCTTTCCGTGAGCCGTCGTCCTTGCGAACGTACCGGATGGTTTCCAGTTGTCCGCAAAGGGCGCCGAAAACGCCCCAGGAGGAGTGGTCGTGCACGATGGTGTATTCGTCAGGTTCATAAGCGGCGATGCGAAGGGAGAAAAGGCTGGAGGGATTGGTGTACAGCGTGATTTCGTTTTCGAACAGCCCGCTTCGGCCGATGTCCGGAAAAGGTCCTCCCTTGGCGATTTTTTCCAGCATGGCGCGAAAAAAGTCCGTGTCCGCCATCAATGGAGGCAGCCGCTTTCGAACGTATTCGATGCGCGACCGGTCGTCCGCCATGCCGCGCAGGGCCTCGGCCCAGGTTTCGAAAAGACGGACCACGCGTTCCGGGATGCTCGATGTTTTTGTCATCGGATGCGCTCCTTTTTAGTTCTCCAGACGGACATACTGTCGGTAGAATGCCGCGCCCGAGCCCATGTCCGTGGCGAAGGCCTCTACCAGGCGGTTGACGCCGCCGCCTTGGCAATACCAGTCTCCTCGTCGGTAGACCAGCGCACCGGGGTAAAGCCCGGCTTTCGTTTCGATCCTTACTTCCATTCTTCCCAGCGGCGATACGAGGTAGACCTTTCTTTCCGGATCGATATTCAAAAAGCGCAACGTTTCGGGAGATACCCGGACCAGGGGAGGCGAACTCTGGTTTTCCGGGGGAATTTGCGAGTGTATGGCGTTTCGTCTGACAAGGGAAAGAAGCCTCAGGGGATATCCGGGAGGCGGCGACGGTTCCGGATGAAGACTTCTGGGAAAACGGTATTTGCCGTCCCGGTGGTCGAAGACCAGCCCCTGGTAAGGGATGCGTTCGCGTTCGACCATAATGAAACGTCTGCGCCGAAGCTCATCCAGCGACAGATTCGAAATGCCGGATTCGAGGGACTTTCGGATACATGTCGGCTTGTCCGGAAGACGGATCGGGGGGCTAAGACGCTCGGCCACCCGGCTGAATATCCAGTGGTCGTCTCTGGCAAGGCCAGGAGGGGTTGCCACCGCATCCGCGAGGTGCACGAAGTGGTGGACATAGCTTCCCACCACGTCGTCTTGCTCCAGCATGAGAGTACAGGGAAGAAACAAATCCGCGAGCTGGGCCGTATCGGTCATGAAGGCGTCCGCCACGACTTTGAACTCGATCCGTTCGAAGGCCTTTCGCATGGTTTCAATGTCCGGGGCTTGGTTTACGATGTTGGAACCGTTCACCCAGACCATTTTCACGGGAGGGTCGGCGGCCAGGATTTCTTTTCCGACCAGAGGCTCCCGGAATACTCGCTGCGGTGGAGCATCGTCTGGCCTGGTCCAGCCGGTGTCGAAATTTCCCAGGGAATTGAGATGGAAATAGGAGCCGCCCCCCGGCCTTCCGATATTGCCGGACACCATGGCCAGGGCGTTGACGAACCGGACGTTCTCCCCGCCGAATTCGTAGCGCTGGATGCCCGCGCCCACCAGCGTGGCGCAGGGGGCGTCGTCGGAATAATAGTCGCACAGCGTTTCCAGGTCCTTTTCGGAAACATCGCATTCGGAAAGCAGCCGGGAAACCGACTGTTTCTCGATCAGTCTTCGGAACTTGTCCCAGTTGGCGCTGGCGGAGACGACGCAAGGCGCTGCGCCACGACGTTGGAGCAGCCTTCGGATCGCGGCTGCGGCCAACAGGCGGTCCGTGCCGGGGCGAAGCACGATTCCATGGTCCGAGAAGAGGCGGTTTTGGCCGCCTTCCGGGGAAATGGACAAGACCGACGCCCCCCGCTTTTTGGCGCTTTTGACCATGTCCGCCGTATGGATGGAGCTTCGGGACAGGTCCTTTCCCCAGATCGCGATTTTGCGACTGTCGAGAAGGTCGGCGAGGTCGTGGTTTTTGCGGGAGCCGAAGTCCTTGTAGTAGGCCACGATTCCGGCGGCGTCGCACAGGGACCCTTTCAAACGGGTTGCGCCCAGCAGATTGAAAAAAAGCTTTCCGACCTGCTTGACCACCCCCTTGGCGCCCTCTCCGTGGATGTGCAGGATGCTCTCGGGTGTCTTTCGCAATCGGTCGATCTTCTCCGCGCACAAGTCCAATGCTTCTTCCCAGGAAATCCGCTCCCAGGCGCCGTCTTTTTTGAGCATGGGGTGGGCGATCCTGGCGGGATTTTTCAGCCGTTCGACGTGCTTTTTGATTTTTCCGCAGACTATACCCTTGGTGAACGGGTGTTCCGGGTTGCCCCGAATGCGAAGGGAACCGTCGGGCTCGCTTGTCGCTACAAGCGAGCAGGCGTCGGGACAATCCATGGTGCAGACGGTGATGGCTTTCATGATTCTATACCGCTTTTCCAGCTTTTTCTTCTATGTTGTTCTTCCAGGCTATTCTTCCAGGTTGATGAATCGCACTTTCAGTTCCGGCTTTTCTAAGGCATCGTCCAGGACGATCTCCGCCATGCTGATGGGAAGAGTGAAGCGTCTCGGTCCGGCGCTGCCGGGATTCAGATACAGCACGCCGTCCTTTTCATGCATGTCCGGCTTGTGGGAATGGCCGTAGACCACCACGTCCATGTTCGCGCCCGACGGATCCAGATCCAGCGTCGCGATGTCGTGAAGCACATAGAAGAATACGCCGCCGATTTCCATGGCCTCCACAGGGGGCAGGACCCAGGCCCACTTTCCCCGGTCCATGTTGCCCCGGACCGCGTACACCGGCGCGATTTCCTTCAAGACCCGCAAGACTTCCGCCGAGCCCACGTCTCCGGCGTGAATGATGGCATCGACACCTTGCAGGGCATTTTCCGCAGACGTTCTCAGCATGCCGTGGGTGTCCGAAATGACAGCGATCGTTTTCATAAAGTCTCCTGTTCTTTCACGGTGGTGCCGAGCACGTCGTAGGCGATGACAACCAGGTGGTCGCCTCTCCTGGAGACATCCTTGAGTCGCAGCTCCATGGAGATTTCCTCGGTGAACAGGGACGTGCCGAATCCGAAAACCAGGGGCGAGACGGTCACGATTACCTCGTCGATGAGCTTTTCGCGGGCGAACAATGTGTTGATCGTCGGCCCTCCGGCCAGCACGACCTCGGAAAACCCCTGCTCTTCCAGACCCTTAAGGATTTCTGCGGGGGACTTGTCCGTGTATTCGAGGTTGTCCCACTGGGATTTTCTTTCGGGATTTCTGGTCATCACGACGTTTTTGCGATTCGGCAAAGGCCTGCCGAGGGTGTCGAAAGTCGTTGAACCCATGACGATCACGCCCGCTCGCTTGGTGATCTCCACGAAGATTTTCTTGTCCTCCTTTTCGGTCCAATCGACAAAATGCGTCTTGTCTTTGCCGGTCCGGCCGTCCAGCGTGATTGCCATCAGCAAGGTTGTTTTCATGTTCGCTACTCCGTTTCTTTTTGTTTGCGTCGAGCGCTGTTTTTTTCCGTTCGTCTGTCTGAGTATGAATAATAATGGTATAAGAGAAAAGTTCAAATTCGGATTGCGATCGTCCGGCGGTTCGAAAAAACGGGTACACGTAAAAATCGTCAAAGAACACCATGTCCCGTTAGAGAAGATAGAAAAAAAGAGGGTTCATCGCGGATTTGCGGGGAACGGCAAAGGTAACCAGAGCTTCCAGCTCTGGTCCCATATCGCGAATATGCCGCCGTTTGAAAGCCAAGGCATGCCAGACCAGGATGGTCTGGTTACCATAGCGGCGCATTTTCCCGCAAATTCGCAGTGAACCAAAAAGAGGTACGGAAAGATGGCCTTGCGTAGGATTTGTGAGAAACAGGGAATGCTCCCGGTACGCCAGACCAGGATGGTCTGGTTACCATAGAGGCGCATTTTCCCGCAAATTCGCAGTGAACCAAAAAGAGGTACGGAAAGATGGCCTTGCGTAGGATTTGTGAGAAACAGGGAATGCTCCCGGCATGCCAGGCCAGGATGGTCTGGTTACCATAGTGGCGCCTTGTACCGCAAATTCGCGATGAACCGGAAAGAAAGGCACGTCAATGATCGACTCGGGAAAAAGCAATGACAATATGTTGGCGAATCGATGCGATAACACCTGGCTGTTTATCGAAAGCCCGGTTTCCGACTACCATGCGGTCTGGAAAATGCAGAAGAATATCCTAGAGGCCGGGAAGAAAGATCCCGCCTTTCCGGATTTGGCCATTTTCGTGGAGCACGACCCGGTCCTCACGCTCGGACGAAGGGGCGGCAGGGACAACCTGAAAGTCTCCGAACGTTTCCTTGCGGAATCGGGCGTCGAGGTCGTCCATGTGGAACGAGGCGGAGACGTCACCTACCACGGCCCCGGCCAGCTGGTGGGCTATCCCCTGATCCGGCTAGGAAGAAACCGGCTGGGGGTCCTGAGCTACGTGGAAAAACTCGAGGAAGCCATGATTCGCACCGCGCTGGAATGGAACGTGCCCGCTGGCAGGAACGCCTTGAACAGGGGGGTCTGGGTGGAGAATCGCAAGTTGGGAAGCCTCGGAATCGCCGTCAGGCGGGGAATCGCATTCCACGGATTCGCCTTGAACGTCAACCTTTCCCTCGAACCCTACGGCTGGATCAATCCGTGCGGCTTGAAGGGGATCTCGGCTACTTCGCTGTCGGCCGAAGCCTCCGCCGAGATTTCCATGGAGGAGGCCAGGGAGGCCATGAAACGGCAGATGGCTTCGGTTTTTAAAATCGAATGGAAATCTGCGGATTGGTCGGAACTGGAAGCTATGGCGGGGAGGACATGAAAAGAACGAGGGACAGGGGCGCGAGGTGGGGTGATGAAAATCATCCAATTTCAGGAGATATTTTTCTGCCGGGATTTGTTCCCCCTCGCGACAATCTGCACAGGCTGGTTCGGGAGCGTAGGGTGGGTGGGTATATACCCGGGTGTTGTCGCCACTTCAACTTCTCTTGAAATAGACGGCCTGACAATCTTGCACGGAGCCCAACCCACCATCTTTCGCGCCAATTCGTCGCTTCTTCGAACGAATGGCACTGCGGCGGCACGGGAAATGGTGGGTTGGGCTTCGTACAAGCTCGAAGGGCACAGACATAAACAAGCTTCAAACCAGCACCGAACGCCAGGGTTTCAACCCACCCACCCTACACTCCCGAACCAGGCTCCATGTTACTTTTCGCGGCACAAAAATCGGCAGATAATTTACAGCAAAGTAGGGAACATTTTCATCACCCCAGGCGCGAGGTACGATTGACGGGACGCCGGAGCGTCCCGATGTGCGTTCCCACGCCGGAGCGTGGGAACGAGTTGCCCCATACTGTTCAAAGTCCGAATTTTCGATGACAGCAACCCCTCCGGAGTCCAGGGCTCGGCCTTGGATTCGGAGAAAGCTGTCTGGCAGTCAACTTCGGAAACCGTCCGTCATGGTCAGTTAACGATGGAAACGGAGGCTTCCTTGGCGAGGTTCAGGACTTTCTGGGAGATGCTTCCCATGAAAAGCTCCTTGATGCCCGAGATGCCGCGTCTGCCGATCACGATTTCGTCGTAGCCGCTGTCGGCCTCCGCCACGATGTCCCGGGCGATTCCGCTCTTCTTGTTGGATATTTGCGTTTTGATGTTCTTTTGGTCGAAACCCGCCTCGAGCAGAATCTTCTTTGCCTTGCCCATGGCTTTTTCCAGAAGGTCTTTCTTCTTGTTCTCAAGGGTGCAGAAGGCGGTCTGCTGTGATTTGAAATAGGGCGTCAGCTCCTTGCTGTCCATCCGGCAAATGTCGGCGGTGTCCGGAATCACGGAAAACAGCGTGATCTTGTTGTCCGTCCTGTAGGTGTCCGCGACATGTTGCACGGCCCTCATCGCGTTATCCGAATCGTCGAAAGCAATCAAAACTTTTTTTGCCATGTTTGTTCTCCTTTCCTCGTTGATTTTTTCAAATGCGATTCTCCTCGCCTCTCAATCCCATGAGCGATGATAATCATTATGCTCCGAATTTTAAAGCAAGGCAAGACGTCGATTTTCACTCATACGCAGAAGGCCGAGAAAAAGCGCCGCGAACGCATGCGCGATAAAGTGCGGTTGCACGGGGAGTCCGGCATTGACGACACCCTTTCAACGGCTTAGTTTCCCTATTTGATTAATTGGTCCGAAGTGGAATTTTTTTGGCCGTAAATATTCTTTTTCGAAAAACAGGGGGGACTGCATGACCGAAATCAAACCTATACATTATTCTCTTGTCATCGAACCGGAGCTTTCGGATTTTTCGTTTTCTGCGGAAGCCACCGTAGAGCTGGAGGCTTCCGCGCCGGTCGAGGAGGTCGAGCTGAACGTTCTGGAGCTGGCCATATGGCAATGCGTCGTTCAAAAGGACGGCCAGTACGCGCCTTGCCGTTTTTCGGTGGATACGGCCAGAGAGGTTCTGACGGTTTACCTGCCCGAGAAGACCGGTGGAAAGCTTGTATTGAAGATCGCTTACGAAGGCAGGATCAACGACAAGATGGCTGGTTTCTATCGAAGCGGGTACAAGGAGGATGGCAGGCAAAGGTATATCGCCGTCACGCAGTTCCAGGAGAGCGACGCGCGCAGGGCCATCCCCTGCATGGACCATCCGGGCATGAAGGCTTCGTTCGATGTGGAGATGGTGCTGGATCGAAACCTCAGGGCCGTTTCCAACGAGATTGTGCTGGAAGAGAAGAAGACGGGCGAAGGCAGGAAGACCGTCAAGTTTCGCCGGACACCCCGGATGTCCACATACCTTTTGTTCATGGGGGTCGGCGATTTCGAGATTGTAAGAGATGTCGAGGACCCCAGGGTCCAGGTGCTCACCCTTCCCGGTTCCACCCCCTACGGAAAATACGGCGCGAAATTCGGCCGAATGGCTCTTACATTCTGCGAAGAATATTTCCAAATCCCCTATCCGCTTCCCAAGATGGATTTGATCGCGGTGCCGGACTTCGCGTTCGGGGCTATGGAAAACTGGGGCGCCATCACGTTCAGGGAAAATCTCCTCCTCTTTTATTCGGGGACCACGTCCAAGGCCGGGGAGCAGAGAATCTGCGAGGTGATCGCCCACGAAATCGTGCACCAGTGGTTCGGAAACCTGGTGACGCCCTCGGACTGGAAATATCTCTGGCTCAACGAAAGTTTCGCCACCTATTGCGCCTACCGCATCGTGGATTCGTACTATCCCAAGTGGGACACCTGGGGACAGTTTCTGGTCGGCCAGACCGATTCCGCCATGTCCCGGGATCAGCTCACCGTGGACCAAGCCATCGAGATTCCCGGCGGAGAGCACGTGGTGATCAATTCCAGCACGGCCCCCATCATCTACAGCAAGGGCGGAAGCATACTGCGGCAGGTGGAAGGCTACATCGGCAAGGAGGCGTTTCGCAAGGGACTCAACCGGTATCTCACCAGCCACGCCTATGACAACGCCACCAGCGAAGATCTCTGGAAATCCTTCGAGGAGGCCTCCCACAAGCCGGTTACCGCCATGATGGAAAACTGGGTCGGGCAACCCGGGTATCCCATCGTGGAAGTGGTTCGACAGGACGACGTGCTCGTTTTGACCCAGAAGAGGTTCACGTGCCTTCCCAACGACTCCGAACAGACCTGGCTGATCCCCCTGACGGTGAGAATCTATGACAAGGGCGGGAACTCGAGGCTGGTCGAGATGCTTATGGACGGCAAGACCGCCCATATCGACCTGGGAGAGGACGCGGTCGCATATAAGGTCAACAGCGACCAGACCGGGTTTTACAGGACCAGGTATGTGAACATAGACGACCTGTCCGCGCTGGGAACTCTCGTGGCGGAAAAGAAATTGAACTCCTTCGACCGATGGGGACTCCAGAACGACCTGTTCGCCCTGGTGCGGGCAGGGAGCCTGGATGCCTTCAGATACACCGTCTTTTTGAGACACTACAAGTACGAGGACGAATATCTGCCGCTGACCAGCATCGCGTCGAACCTGTACCATCTGCACGTGGTTCTGGACGGCGACAAGAAAACGGCGGTGGAGGAGTTCGGCGGGGAATTTGCCGCCGAGGTGCTGTCGCGAATCGGCCATGCTCCCGAAGAGGGCGAACCGGTGACCATCTCCATTCTCAGGGACCAGTTGCTATGGCATGCCTGTCTTTACGGCGACGAGGAAGCGGAAAAGTTCGTCGCTGAAAAGTTCCACGATTTGACATGTGGAAAGGAGGTCCATGCGGACATCATGAAGGCGGTCCTTCAGGCTTCCGCGCGGCACGAAAAGGAATATGCCCTGGACTGGATGATCAAGCGGTTCGCAAGCTCGGAAAGCGAACACGAACGGATGAACATCATGGCGGGGCTTGCCTGCTTCGACACCCCGGATTTGATCCGCAAGGCCTTGCAATTTGTTCTGGACGAAATTCCGAGTCGCAACAAGTTCATGCCCATCGCCGCCATGGGTGCCAATGCCGACGCCGAACCCCTGCTGTGGGACTGGTTCCTGGAAAATCTGCAGGAGCTGGAAAAGATGCATCCCTTGCATTTCGAACGGGTGATCACGGGGATCGTGCCTGTCGGAGGAATTGAAAAGGCGGAAAAAGTCAAAGCCTTTTTCGATCCCTACATGGAAAAGAACCCCAAGATCAAGGACGCCATCAGACTGTCGCTGGAGAGACTGGAAATCAATCGTCGCCTGAGAAGGGCGTAGCGGCGGTTTGGAAAAAAATTCCCCGCCTTTCGAGGTTTTCCCCCGTGGCCCGGTAGAGTCCCACGAGGCTTTTTTGGAAGTCCGCCAGTGCGCTGGCGTGCCTGACCCTGGCGGCCACCAGTTTTTCCTGGTGGCTGAGAATTTTGAATGTCGTGGAGAGGCCTTCGTTCAACAGCTCGTTTTCCTGGTCCAGGGTTTCCTGTGCAAGGGCGATGAAGCGTAGCGCCTCTTCCACGCGTTCTCGGCTTCTTTCCACGGCGACGATGCCGTTGCGCAATTCGGTTCGGATCTGCCCTTTCAGTCGTTGCATCAGATTGTTCAGTCTGCGTTTTTCGTATTTGCTTCTGACATATCGGGAGTGCGCGGCGCGGTTGCCTATGGGATATTCCAGTTGCAAGCCGGCCGCCCACTGGTAGCCGTCGGCCTCCAGCATCCTGGAAAAAGATCTCGCGTAGCTGCCGTCATGATAGCTTCCCTGGGTCCTGCCGAACAGGTTCGCTGGATCGTCTTCGCCCGAAAGGCCGTTCAACCCGGCGGACGCGATGAAATCGAGCCTTGGGAGCTTCTGGTTTTCCAAATACGCGATGGTCAGGTCCTGGTTTTCCAGCGCGATTCGCATCTCTTTCAAGTCCGAGCGTTTTTCCAGGGCGATTTCCAAGGCCTTTTCGAACAGGGGGCAGGGGACGGAGGCCGGTGGCAGGGGCAGGGTCCGCAACTCGCTGTCGAACAAAGGATCGCCGGGTTCCGCCTCCAGAAGGTTTTTCAGTCGATTGGAGGCCATCCCGTTGTCGTACCTTTGCTGGTTCGCTGCCTTCAGTTCCTCGGCCAGTTCCACGGATTCCAGATGGAAACCCAGGACTGCTTCGGCCTTGGAAAGGTCGTAGTACAGGTATTCGATCTGTTGCGCAAGGTCGCGCGCCGCACCCGTGTAGGCCATGAACGCCATTTCCACGCGGTTTTTCGCCGTCATTTTTTTCATCGAGCTTGGCTTTTCTTACTCCAAAAAAGTCGTTTGATCGCCGGCGAAAAGAGAACCCCCTCTGTTCTATCACAGAAAATGCCACAGCAAGGCAGAAATGCCCGCGATCCAGCAGTATCCCGAAAAATAGTGGAGTCTTCCGCCCCGCACCAGCTTCAAAAGCGCCTTCAGAGCGAAGAAACCGGTCAGAGCGGCTGCCAATGCTCCTGCGAGGATTCCGGGTAGTGGAATCGAAGAGCGCATCGACGGGCTTTCCAGTCCGAGGAGCAAGGCGCCGACGATGGCCGGGATAGACAGCAGGAAGGAATACCTTCCTGCAAGGTCCCGGTCGATCCCCAGGAAAAGCGCGGCTGAGATGGTCGCCCCGGAGCGGGATATGCCCGGCATGATCGCCAAGCCTTGGGCGACCCCCACCACCAAGGAATCGACCGCGCCCATCTTATCGATGGGACGGCCATGGGCGGAAGCCAGCCTAGTCAGCCACAGAAATGTTCCGGTGGCAATCAGCATGAATCCCACGATCATTACCGATCCGAAGATGCGGTCGGCCATGTCGTGAAACAGAAGGCCCAGAATCCCGGTCGGCACGCTTCCGACGACGATCAGCCAAGCCATTCGCACTTCCTGGTTTTGCTTCAGCATTTCCTTGATTCCGCCGTGTTCCCGATAAAGACGAGGGGTGTGCAATACGGCGGCTACGATCGCCAGTATTTCGCGGAAAAACACGGCGCATACGGCCGCAAGCGTTCCCGCGTGCAGGCAGACATCCAGCAGAAGTTCGGGTTCCTTCAACCCGAACATGTTCTGAAACAAGACCAGGTGCCCCGAGCTGCTGACCGGCAAAAACTCCGTCAGGCCCTGCACGATTCCCAAAACCAAAGCGTAGATTATTTCCAAATGCGGTTCCTTATTAGAAATGAGTTGCCAAAAATGCGCAAAAAAATGCGTCGATGGTCGAGGGGCCATCCGATCAGCATTCGTCGAAACCGAACACGGGCTTCATGAAGCTTCTTTCATATCGGAGGATGCAGCGAGTCTCCTTTGCGTAGTCGAAAGCCTCCTGGCACTGGCGGTCTCCCGAAATCTTGTTTCGGTACTCCTCGTACGCAGCCAAAGACGGGAAGCTGAAAAGCGCGATGGCGATGTCGTTGGGCCCCTCCCACGGAAGAAAATACCCGTGATGCTTTCCGCCGAATTTGTTTACGATGGGAATCCACATTCTCGCATAAGCTTCGAATTCTTTTTTCTTGTACGGGTCTATGGTATAGCGCAAAAAACAGGTGATCATTTTGATCCTCCTAAAAATGAAAAATAAGAATTCTGTCATGCCGGAACAGAACCGACTTTTTTTGGCTCATCGCGGATTTGTGGGAAAAGGCGTGTCGATGGTGACCAGACCATCTTGGTCTGGCTTGGCTCGGCTTCCAAGCGGCGGCATATTCGCGATATGGGACCAGAGCTGGAAGCTCTGGTTACCTTTGCCGCTTCCCACAAATCCGCGATGAAACTTTTTTTTCGTTGAAACCGAAAATTTAAAAATACGAAAACGACAAGTCGAAAATAACCGCCCCCTCGAAAAAAAGCAACCTCATTTGTCGTTGCCCTCGGGAGCATTCCCTGTTTCATGCAAATCCGGGGAAAGCCCTGTTGCCAATTGCGCGTATTCCATTCTATGCTTGCGGCGATTTTTTTTGTTGACATTGACCGTCGGGCCGAATATGACCTTCTGTTCGACCCGAAAAATAAAAACAATCGACAAAGAGAGCATCAAGAGGAAAAAAATATGATTCTGGTTCTGGAAAAAAATATCACGGAGGCGCAAAGGAAGCGCCTCGACGAGGAGTTGCGGTCCGAAAACTGCATCATCAAGGAAATCCAAGGCGTGGAAGAGACCATCATGGGCGTGGTGGGAAAAGTATCGCGGGACATCCGGTATTACGAGAACCTTCCCGGCGTGTCCAAGGCCATCCCCATCTCCAAGCCTTACAAGCTGGTCAGTCGCGAGCTGCACCCCGAACCCACAGTGGTGCAGGTCGGAGACGTGGCCGTGGGAGGCGACCGGCTGGTGGTGATCGCCGGACCCTGCGGGGTGGAAGGCCGCGAAAGAACGCTTGACATCGCGCGCGCGGTGAGAAAAAGCGGCGCGGTCCTGTTTCGCGGCGGCGCTTTCAAGCCCAGGACATCCCCCTATTCCTTCCAGGGGATGGGCGAAGAGGGGCTCAAGATCCTGGCCGAAGTGCGCGAGGAAACCGGCCTGGGAATCGTGACCGAAATCGTGGCGCCCAGCCAGATCGATCTGGCGATGAAATACGTGGACGTCTTACAGATCGGCGCTCGCAACATGCAGAACTTCGAGCTGCTCAAATCGGTGGGGCGTCTGGGAAAGCCCGTGCTGCTCAAGCGCGGCCTGTCCGCCACCATCAAGGAATGGCTCATGGCCGCCGAGTACATCCTGTCCGAGGGCAACGAGCAGGTCATCATGTGCGAAAGGGGCATCAGGACCTTCGAAACGTACACCAGAAACACCCTGGACCTCACTGCGGTGCCGATCATAAAGCAGTTGACCCACCTGCCCATCATCATAGACCCCAGCCACGCCACGGGCATTCGCGACAAGGTCAGCCCCATGGCCAGAGCGGCCATCGCATCCGGGGCCGACGGCCTGATCATCGAAGTCCATACGGAGCCGGACAAGGCCCTGTCCGACGGTCCCCAGAGCCTGTACCCGGAACAGTTCGAACAGCTCATGAGAGACCTGTACGTGATCGCCCCGGTCGTGGGAAAGCAGGTGGATTTCCGATATCTGGAAAAGGCCAAGGCCATGAAACAACCCGCCGGAAAGGCCAAGGGGACGGCCAAGGCTTTGTACCACGGCGTTCCCGGCACTTCGAGCCACAAGGCCTGCACACAGTTCTTCGGTACCGAGACGCCGCTGGAAAGCTGCACTTCGTTCAGGCAGATTTTCGAGCAGGTGGTGGAGCAGGACGCCGCCCTGGGGCTGATCCCGGTGGAAAACTCCCTTGCCGGAAGCATCCATGAAAACTACGACCTGCTCCTGGAATACGACGTGAAGATCGTCGGCGAAGTGGTGCTTCGCATCGTGCACAACCTGATCGGCCTGGAGGGCGCCTCGGTCGAAAACATTCAAAAGGTTTATTCCCACCCCTTGGTTTTCGAGCAATGCAAAGAATTTCTGGACCTGCATCCCGAATGGGACCTGATCGCGGTCAAGGACACGGTGGCAGGGCTCAAAAGGGTCCAGAAAAGCGGCAGCATGACCGAGGCCGCCATCGGAAACAAGCAGGCTGCGGAATTGTACAACCTCGCGGTCCTCAAGGAAGGCGTCGAAACCAATCCCCGAAACTTCACCCGCTTCGTGGTCATCGCCCGCAACGATGTCTTCGACGGAACCAAGGACAAGACCTCCGTCATCTTCTCGGTGAAGGACAAGCCCGGCCAGTTGTACGAGACCATGAAGATCTTCGCCGACAAGCAGATCAACATCGTCAAGCTGGAATCCCGGCCCAACCCGACCAAACCCTGGCAATACCTCTTCTATATGGACCTGGAGATGGAACTGGAGGACAAGGCGAACCTGAAAGTCCTGGAGGACTTGAAATCCAAAACGGAATTCTACAAGCTTCTGGGCAACTACCAGAAAGGGCCCAAGGCCATTACCTAATAGAACCTAAACCGCCGTCGAGAGATTCATCGTCACGATTTTCGCAATCTCGTTCCCACGCTCTGCGTGGGAACGGCTTTCGACGCCGATCCCGAATGGACTTGAGTGACTGAATGGCCCCTCGTTCCCACGCTTTGCGTGGGAATGCATACCAGGACGCTTCGCGTCCGGCCCCGGCAAACCATCCGCCCCGCCCCTGCAACCCCCGAAACGAATCCCCGACGATGGCGAAACAGCCGCCTCAAGTCAGTCTGATTCAGGCGCGCGAAACGGCGCGCGACCGAACTTCCGCCGTAGCCAATTGGCCGATTTCAGGATGGCCTTGCGCCCCACCAAAAATCGAATCATGCGGCGCTTTCCCGGAAAACTCGCGATGGAAACCCCGATCAGTATGGACAGCAGGCCCTGCCCAGGCAGAAACAGCATCGCAATGCCCGCGAAGATCAAGACCGCGCCCAGCATATTTTTGACGACAAGATAGACGAACCATGTCACAGGGTTCGAGATCGGCTGGCGAGGGGACTCCCGATGGCTTTTTAAAAAGTAGCCTTCGGGCAGAGAAACGATGACGGTTCCCAGTACGGCAAGGGTCCCGAAAAACATGGCTACGGAAACGCCCCCCAAAATCGCCAGGAGCGTTTCGTTGGACAAAACCCATTGCCTGACGAAATCCAAATATTCGACTGCTTTCGATTCGTTCATCGCCTTCCATTTCAAAGCTTGTTAACGCCTGCGTCATTCGAGCTTGTACGAAGCCCAACCCACCATTTCCCGAGCCGCTACATTGCCATTCGTTCGAAGAATCGACGAATTGGCGCGAAAGACGGTGGGTTGGACTCCGTGCAAGATTGTCAAGCCATCTGTTTCGAGAGAAGTTGAATTGGCGACAACACCCGGGTATCGATCCACCCACCCTGCGCTTCCGAACCAGCCCGTGCAGATTGCCGCGATGGGGAACAAATCCCGGCAGAAAAAAATCTTCCGAAATTGGACAATTTTCATCACCCCAGGCGACACCTCTACCTTCGTCTCTTTGGAGTCGGTACGCGCAACTGTAAGCTCCGGTTCGCGATCATCGGTATTATAGCAGAATCCCGGTCGGTGTGAAACGATTCTCCGAACGGAACACGAGTTTGCATTTTGAAATGCAATATGATATTCATTATGCACCGATTTTCCGAAATCCTTTGACAATAAATTGGCTGCCATTCCGCCATGGATGCCGCATCGAAGCATCGAACAACAGGAGGAAACAATGTACGGCATGGATTTATTTTTCAAGGCCGCCGCCATGGGGATGAAAATCGCCCAGGAAAGCGTCGAAAACATGAACAGCCTTTTGGAGATCGCCGCAAAAAACGTCCCCCAGGCCGAAAGCGAGGATGACGAGGCTTCGCCGGAGAAAGAAGCCAAATCGGAAAGCCCCCGGGAAAAAAGCCCCCCGGCCGAGTCGGCGAAATCCGAAGATGTCCCTTCCGCCCCCCATACCGCAAAGCCCCCCTCAGAGCCCGCCTACGAAACGACTGCTTCACCGCCCGATTCGCACCGGGTTCCGGAGGACTTTTCCCAAACCGAACCGAAAAGGGCGAAGGCCGTGAAGGCCGAGCCGGAAAGGCAGGAGGTTTCAAGTGCCGATCAGGAAAGGGAGGAGCCTGCGGAAACCGAGCCGGAAAGGCAGGAGGCTTCGGCAACCGATGCGGCGGACGCCGTCGCTGCCGAAGACGACAAACCCGAGACCGCCATCGATACTGTTCTCGCCTTCATGGCCGAAAAGAACACGCCTTTGGCCACCGAGGAAATCATGGAAGCCACCGGGTTCGCCAAAAGGAAGGTCCAGGACAACCTGTACAGGCTCAAAAAGCGGGGAGAAATTGAAATGGTGGAAAAGGGCGTCTACGTGGTTTCCTGAAGCTTCCAGCACCAGTTGCCTTGTTTCTGTCGATTTTTTCGCCGGAGTTTTCCCCTTGGTCCGGAAACTTGCTTCGTCGATTATCGGTAGGTTTTTCCACCCGATATACCGCTTTTCGTCAACCGTTGCCCTATGGATCCAAATCGTCTAATATCCGAATCAGTTCAACGAGGCAAGCGCCTCGGATATCAATCCAATATTGAAAAGGAGGTAGAACCATGATTTGCAGTCTTTCCACGAAACTCGACGAGAAGGCTCTGGGCGAAATCAAATCCTTGGAGGAAAAAATGGGGAAAACCCTTCTGGCCTTTTCCTGCCACGAACTCAAACCCCAGAAGATCAGCGAGGCCGATCTCGCCAGCATCCAGTCCTTGGAAGGCAAGCTGGGAATCAGCCTGGTGGCTGTAGAGGGATAGTTTTTTACCGCCGGCTCATTGTCCGGCCGCCCTGTTCGAAAAACCTCGCCGGTGCAAACCACTCGGCGGGGTTTTTTTATGCGTACGACCATTTATTCGTCAATCCGAAGAATCCTTTTTTCCGCTTTTGCGCAACTCGTCGGCCCTGGCTCGTATTTCGTCAAGGCTTTGGGCGTCCAAGAAAAACTCGGCCAGCTCTTTTTCCTTCGCCATGTCCGGAAAAAAGAAATGGACGAACTCCTTGTAATACGCGACGAGCACCTTTTTCCATGGCGTGTGGTAGTCCTGCCTCTTCTTGGTTTCTGGTTCGCTCGTGTTATCGTCGCCCATGAGATTTCCTTCGCGAAACCCCTTGAAAATGATTGCCTGGCGTTTTCGGACAGTTCATTGTGGGTCTACGGCGACGCCTGTGTCAACAATATAGGTTTGGGCGGAAGGGGTGGAAAGCCAATATGCAATGCCGTTTTTCATTCAAATCCCTGTAACTATTGACGAAACCGGAATTTTGGTTCAAAAATAAAGGGTGCTTTTCGGTTTGAGACGAAGAAAGATATTTAATTTCTGGAATATCGCAATATCGACCCATAATCAGGCCATGAAATATAAGGTACCTGGAAAATATCTGGCTCGGATGGTTTTGTGTGCGTTTGCGGTGCTGCATACTCTGCCATCGGTTTGTTGTCGCGCCGAGGGCGAAGAGCTTCCTGTGAAAGTCGCTGTACTGAAGCATTTCCCCCCGCAGTACGAAACTTCGAAAAGCGGCGAGCCGTCCGGTTTTGCCGTAGATGTCGTTGAAGCCGTGGCAGAGATTGCCGGCATGAAAATCGAGTATGTCGTCTTCGGCAGTTGGTCGGAGTTGTACGAAGCGATGAAAAGCGGGCGGGCCGACTTGGTTCCGAACATGGGAATCACCGACAGGCGCAAAGAGTGGTTTCTTTTCACCCGTCCTTTGGAAACCTTTTCGGTTTCGATTTTCGTCAGGAAAAACAGCCACGAAATATCGGAAATCGCCGATCTGTCCGGCAAAACAATAGCGGTCGTCAAGCTCAACATCGGGGAAGTGCTGGTGGAAAAAATCCGGGATGCGGATGTCGAAAATTACGATCACGTCCAGGACGCCCTTTTGGGGTTGCTGTCGGGCAATGTGGACGCCTTGATATTCCCGGAGCCCGTTTTGTGGAAAGTCGCCCGTGACGCCGGGATTGACGACAAGGTAAGAGTTGTCGGCCATCCCATGATCGAAGTTCGGAGGGGGATGTCGGTCGCAAAGGGCAATTTCGCGTTGATGAGGAGAATCGACGATGCCTTGAAGCGGTTCTTGAAATCGGACGCGTATACGGCGATCTATTCGAAGTGGTACGCAAAGCCGAAACCGTTTTGGTCCGCGCGAAAAGTGGCTCTCTATATGGGCGCGCTGACGGTTTTCGCTGTCGCTCTGATGGCTTTTTGGCGGTACAGGAGCGTGGTGCGGCTGAACCGGCGGCTGAAGGAAAACATCGCGAGGCGGAAAACAGCCGAACGAAAACTTCGAAAGTCCCATGAGGAGCTGGAACACAAAGTATGCGAGAGAACGCGCGATTTGCAGGAAGCCCTTTCCAAGGTGAAAACCCTGAGCGGGTTGCTTCCGATCTGCACGCACTGCAAGAAAATCCGGGACGACCAGGGCTACTGGAACCAGATCGAGGCATATATCGAAAAGCATTCCGACGCCGCGTTCAGCCACAGTATTTGCAGGGAATGCGCAAAAAAATACTACCCCGACCTGAAGCTGTACGACGACGAGGATTGAAAGAGGATGCTTTGCGGGAATTGCTCGACGTTAACCGTTGACAAACGGCGTAAAAAAAAGGAGGGCGGAGACATGATTTCGCGAATCGACCACGTTTCGGTCGCGGTAGGAGACATCGAGAGGCTGTGCGGTTTTTCTCCGGGATTTTCGGCGCCAAGCCTGGCGCAGGAGAGACGGACCCGAACATGAAATATTCCTGGCGGGTGTTTTCCATCGGGGACCTTTCCCGTTTCGAATTGCTCAATCCCACCGGCGATGACAGTTTTCTGGACAATTTTCTGAAAAAGAACCCCTCGGGCGGCGTGCATCATATCACGTTCGAAACCCCGGACATCCGGGAAGCCGCCGTAACCCTCGAACGAAACGGCATCCCGTATTTCGGCTTCAACGATAAGGCGGAAGGATGGAAAGAGCTGTTCATCCATCCCAAGGACGCCTTCGGGGTCCTGATCCAACTGGCCCAATTCGACCCGGACGACTATCTCGATTCCTCGGTCAAGCTGGGGCCGGGAGAAAAATGGAGGGTGGAAAAAACGCAGGACGGCGCCACCCTGAAACTCGCGCATCCGGGCGGAGGGACCGTGACTATCGACATGGAGCGCTCCCTGATCAGAGAGTTCATCCGAGATCTTGAAACGATCGTCGAAGATCGTTGAATAGAATGATGTCTTTTCAATGAACATCTTCGGGTTATAATGGATTTGGGGGAGCGGCAATGCGTAGGTTGGGTTGAGCGGGTTTCATGTTGGGTTTCGCTTGCTTCCCAACCTTTTCGTGCGTCTTCTCTGTTTGTTTGATAGAATTCCGTAGCGAAACCCAACAATTGACGACGCTCAACCCAACCTACATTCCATCCACCCCCAAATCCGTTATAACCAGAACATCTGAAAAGAAAAGACGGTTCGCAAGGTGCTGAAATCCCGTCGTGGGCGGCAGAAATTTTCCTTGGATACCTGGCTGTCGGGAGTACTTGGCAAGAAGGCCGGCATGAATGCGGAAGCCCTCGTTTCAAACATCTTCCACCACGAAGGACACGAAGCCCACGAAGGGATTATGGAACGTATCGCTTAATCCCGTCCTTCAAATTTCCGACACTGAAATTCGTAAGCAAGCCCGTCATTGTCCCCGATATCCTCGGGTTGCAATCCGAAAAACAGGTTCATCGCGGATTTGTGGGCAGCGGTAAAGGTAACCATAGCTTCCAGCTCTGGTCACATATCGCGAATATGTCACCGCTTAGAAGCCGAGGCATGCCAGACCAGGATGGGCTGGTTACCATCGACACGCCTTTTCCCCTAAATTCGCGATGAGCCGAAAAACCTTATTTTCGGTCCTTTACCTTAATCAGGGATTTTCATTCTGTTTTTCAAGGTAACCGCACAGAGTTCTAACAGTCAAGGCTATAACGGAATAATCCCGTATATTCAGGATGTTATGTTTCCATCCCTCAACCCTCCCTCGCCAAACGGCACTGGAATTACCTGAACCATAAGATTTTAATTCAATTTAACATTTTTGTATTTTGCATATAGTTGTGCATTTATATCGATTTGTTCGCGAACAGACTTACTAAGAACAACCAATATAAACGTTTCGGCTGATTTTTTATAACAACATACATTTTTTTATTGACGTATCGTTCAGGATATTTTAGTAACCTTCTTATTATGGATCCAGTTGATTATTTCAAAAAGCCGCTTTTGCCAGACCATCGAAATTACGAAGCTTTGAAAGCTTTTTATTGCGACGGACTTGGTTCGGCTGAAACGGCCGAAAAATACGGATTGTCGCCAGCCTATTTCAAAAAACTCCGCCATCTTTTTTTGCAAAATCTCAAAAAGGGAATCAATCCGTTTTTCTCGAAAAAAAAGCCCGGTCCCAAAAAGCGTTCCACAAGCGACCAAACGATAGAGCTTATTGTCGCATTGCGTAAGCGGAATTATTCCATCACGGACATCAAGGTCCTTCTTGATTCCAAGGGAAATGCCGTTTCGCTCGACACCATCGATAAAGTGCTGAAGGCCGAAGGCTTCGCGCCTTTGCCCAAAAGGACTCGAATGGAAAGGCTCGCAGTTTCCGTTCCGGAAAAAATCGAGGCGCCGAAAAGCGTGTCGATAGAACTGACCGACGAAAAGTTCATAACGGAACACGGCGCCGGTCCCCTCGTTTTTTTACCCCTCATGGAAAAACTCGGCTTGGCGGAGGCGATCAAAAGCGCCGGATTTCCCCGTACGTCCGAACTCGACGACCTTCAAAGCGTTCTGTCTTTTCTGGCCTTGAAACTGCTGGGAGGCCTCCGATGGTCCCACGATACGAAATGGAACATGGACAGGGCTCTCGGGTTGTTTGCCGGACTCAACGTCCTGCCGAAATCGACTACTCTTTCAACCTATTCCTACCGCGTGTCAAGGTCGCAGAACAAAAGGTTCCTTTCCGCGCTGTCGCGCATTTTCCGCGACGACGAACTCGAAAATGGCGAGTTCAATCTGGATTTCAAAGCGATACCGCATTGGGGAGACGCCAGCGTTCTCGAAAAAAACTGGGCGGGTTCCAGATCGAAGGCGATGAAGAGCCTTCTCGCCCTGGTTGCGCAGGATCCTTCAACTGGCAATCTTTCCTATACCAATGCGGAAGTAAAGCACAGGAACCAAAGCGACGCCGTTTTCGATTTCGTCGATTTTTGGAAGCAAGGTCGCGGCGTGGCCCCGAAAATGTTGATTTTCGATTCGAAGTTCACGACCTACAAGAATTTGAGCGAGTTGAATCAGAGCGAGGAAAAAATCAAGTTCCTGACCATAAGAAGGAGAAGTAAAAGCCTGATCGAAAAGGCGGAAAAAATCGAAAGCAACCATTGGCGAAAGATATCCGTCGAGCGTTCGAAGGGTAAATATCAGAAAATCAGAATATACGAAGAGCACTGCAAATTGCGACATTACAAAGGCGAAGTAAGACAAATCGTTATGACCGACCATGGAAGACGAAAACCGACCTTTCTTATTACCAACGACTTTGACGCGGATGTGGGAAAGCTTGTGAAAAAATATGCAGGCCGATGGCTGGTGGAACAGGAAATTGCCGAGCATGTGGCGTTTTTCAACCTGAACAATCCTTCCTCTTCAATTGTTGTCAAGGTGGATTTTGACCTGACGATTTCCCTTTTGGCCCACAACCTGTATCGGATATTGGCAAGCCATCTTGAAGGTTTTGAAAAATGCACCGTCGAAACAATAAGCCGAAATTTTCTTGAAAACGGCGCCTCCGTGGAAATTGCCGGAGATCGGATAAAAGTTTTTTTGAAAAAGAAAACGCATCTGCCTTTACTTCTCGATGTCCCGTGGATGAAATGCTCCACAAAATTGTCATGGCTTGGTGCAATAATATCCTTTGAAACCGGAACATATTCTTGAGGTACCTTTTTTATCTGAATGAAAATCCCTGTTAATAGCAGGGAGGTCGCATCATATGAACCAACCTTATTGGCTTATTGGCATCGTCTGTTGAGAATTCATGACCTGATCGTTGACAATGACTTGACGTTTTGACATAAACTCTTGTGAGAAAAGGATCTTCCGATAGGTTTTGGCACGGTTTTTTCTATGTGCATTTCCAACGACCGCAAACCAAAAGGCATGGGGGTGAAAATGAAAAGGATTTTCGGGGTTTGGTTCTTGGTTTTGATGCTTTTTTACGGGTGTGTTTCTGATTTAGGTCAGACCTCGGCGGAACGCGGACCCGAAGCGCCTCAGGAATTCCAACGCGAAGCGCTGGAAAGAGACGACGAGGGCATGGCAGAATTAGAAACCAAGCCCCTATCTCCCGTTTACGCGCAACATTCCGTCGCATCGGCGTTCGGGGATCACCGGGGCGTTTCTGTTTATTTCGAAGCCGGCAAGGACGGCGGGGTGTCTGGCGATGTTCGGCTCTACGACCGGATGATCGCTCTGGTGGTCGGTATCGACCGGTATAGCGACCTTTCTGCCGACGGCCAGTTGCAGTACGCGGTTCGCGACGCAAAAGGCGTGGCCGACGTGTTGCGGGAAAGGTAGAGTTTCGACCGGATCGTCGAATTGTACAACGAAGACGCCGTGAAATCACAAATTATGAAGGTCCTCCAAGGGGACTTTTCCACCACCGGCGAGCAGGACGCGGTCCTGATCTATTTCGCCGGCCACGGCGTCACCCGATCCACGCCCAAGGGCGACCTGGGGTTTCTCGTTCCCCACGACGGCTCTCTTCGCCACGATCAGATGTACAAGAACATCTCCATGCAGCAAATCAAGTTCGACGTCTGCCCCATGATTCGCGCAAAGCACGTGCTGATCGTCGCGGACGCCTGCTTCGGCGGTCTGCTTCTCGCCACCCGGGCAGGGTCCATGGAACCGTCGGGAACCATGGCCTATCTGGAGGAAATCACCGGCGAGCAAGTTCGCCAGATCATCACTGCGGGCGGCAAGGACCAAGCCGTCCTCGACGGCGGCCCAGGCGGCCATTCCGTATTCACCGGCAGGTTCATCCAGGCCCTGAATTCCGTGGAAAGCTACGTCACCGCCAAGCGTCTGGGCCTGGATCTCAGAAAATCGGTCCATGGGGATGCCGCCGCCAGGGGGCATAACCAGATGCCCCTGGTGGGCGAGATATACGGCACCGGGGATTTCGTGTTCGTGCCGGACGCCTCCAAGCGCAGGCAAAAGGCCGAGGACGAGGTGAGGAAACTGGAACAGGAGCTGGAATCGCTCAAGGCCCTGAAAACCAGCGCGGAAAAAAGGCGGGAGAAATCCAGACTCAGAGACCTGGAACGGCAGCAACTGATGAAAAAGACCGAGCTGTATAATGCCCGCCTGAGAGAAGAGGCGGCCCGCAACGAGGCCAAAATGAAACAGGCCGCCGAGGAAGCCGAAAAGAAGGACAAGGACCTCCTGGATCAAAGGGAAGCCGAGCGCCAGCAACAGCTTGCGAGCTTGAAACTCCAGGCCGAAAAGATACGCGAGGAACTTGGCTCCCCGGCCCATGCCCTGGGAATAGAGGAAGCCGCAACGGAAATCCGGCGCATCAACACCCTCATTCAAAAAATGGAGGACGATTTCGACTCGAGTCTTCAAGCGCAGTTGGCACCGGTGAGGGAACAGTACGCGACGCGACTGGCCAAAGTGGAAAACATCTCTCCCCGGGATGAAATGTTCGAAACCGAGGACGATTATCGGGTCCGCCTGGAAAAAAGCCGGAAAGAGGCCGAGACGCTTCGCGCCGAGCAAGCCGCCAAGGAAAAAAGATACAGGGCAACGTTTTCGCATTGCTGGAAAAAGAAAAGGCCGACCTGCTGAAGCAGAGGGAAGAACTGACCAGCGTGAATTATACGCTCGGGCCGGAGAGAGTCGGATTTGAGCTGGTGAAATATCATCCTGAAGAGGAATGCTTCGATCTTGATCTGAACATAGACAAGAAGGCCCATGGAGGGACATGCGCCATACCCAAATCGAAGGCGAAACTATATTATGAAAATCCAGCGCTTTTGATTCCGGAAGTTGTATTGAATATCTCGGAAGATGCCGATGTTGTTATTGGCGACGCCAAATTTTACGGACCGGAAAATGCTTCGTTTCCCATTTCCAATTTGGTCCAGGGGAAAGTCGTCGAGAGAGACCGTCATTTCGCGAAATTGGAGAACGGCGTGGTTGTCGATACTCGAAACGGCCTTCAATGGTACGCCGGGCCGGACAAAGACACTAACTGGTACGAGGCCGAAAAATGGGTAGTGAATCTGACAGTGGCGGGCGGTGGATGGCGGATGCCTGCGCGAGATGAGCTTTCAAAACTATATGAAAAAGGACGAGGCCCAAGGAACATGACACCTCTGTTTAAAACAACAGGCTGGTGGGTTTGGTCTGGGGAAAAAAAAGGTTCGTCCGCCGCGTGGGTCTACGACTTCACCGGCGGCTATGAGTATTGGCCCAACCTGGACTACAGCCACAGCAACAGGGTTTTTGCTGTTCGCTCGCGATGACGATGTGGCTCATTCGGTCATTAGCTTGTTTCTTAAACCTGGATGTCCTGATCCCTCCCGCCGAATTCGTCGGTCTTTTGAACAATAAAGAACAGGGTTCGCTTGCGGGTTTTAAGATATAGGTCGCCGCAAAAGACGATTTGATCATGAGGAAAAAAGGCGCGGGAAGAGACATTGACCTTGTCGATATCAAGGAATTGGAGAAACTCGATGGCCGAATCCGAAAACAGCATCCCGGCCATGCTCTCTCTCACCGCCTCGTTCCAACGCTTCGCGTTGGAATGCATACCAGGACGCTTTGCGTCCGCTTTCCACCGATGCATGGCCGAAACAGCAAACCACCCTCCCGACCGAGTTTCGACCGAGCCCGATTTATCCGGTTGCGTATTTCCCAGCGGTTTTCTCGGCGATCTTTTCCTTCAGCCAAGACCGTACCAATTGCGCCCGGTCGGTCGATTCCCGTCCGTTTGGATTCCCGGTCGATAATTCCACCGGTTTTTGTTCCGTCCAAATGCGCTGTCGGCCTTGGCGGGGATCGTAGGGTGGGTGGGTCGGTACCCGGGCTTTCTCGCTGGTCCTGAATTTCTTGAATTCGAGGGTCTGCCAGTCTTGTACGGAATCCAACCCACCGTTTTCCGAGCTGTTCAGCCGCCTATCGCCTGCATGGAAGCGGCAGGGAGATTAGGCAAAATGGTGGGTTGGTCGCCATGCAAGACCGGCAGGCACGGCCACTCGGAGAGTGCGAAACAACGAGCAACGCAAAGCTCCCCGACCCACCCACCCTGGTACTCTACAATCCCGAACCAGACCACGGCAGATTGCGTAAGGAGCAAATTCCGGCAGCTGCGTAGGTTGGGTTGAGCGTCGTAGATTGTCGGGTTTCGCTGGGTTGTACCTCCAAGCCAATTTCGCAAGCTATAGACAGGGGCATTAAACAAGCGAAACCCAACGCCCCGCCCCGCTCAACCCGACCTACCCGCATTCCCCTCAAAATTCCATTATAATCAGAATTTCTGCGTTTTTGCAGATTTGTCTTTACATTCAGTCTGCCCAGTTTTCGATTATCAAACCGGGGACTTTTTCAAAATCCTTCAGGTTCCTGGAAACCAGTATTGCATTGCAACTAAGCGCAATGGCGGCAATTTTCAAATCTTGACTGCCAATCCTTATTTTTTGTCTGCAAAATATCCCAAAGTAATTCTCCGCTTTTGAATCGTAGCTTTGGATATCGACATTTTCGAAATACGCCAAGGTTTTCTCCAGCCAATAATAGGAAGAGATCCGAGCTTTTCCGTTTCGTGCCCGTCTGATTTGCCCCAATCGTCCTCTCAATATTTCTTCGGCGCTGACAATCGAAATGCTTACAAGCTTCGGATCGGTTGTCAAAAGGCGATGCCGGATAGGCTCGTGCCCTCGTAGATGGAGACTGATGTGGTCTGTGTCCAGTATGTAGTTTGTCATTCAGAAGCCGGGATGTTATCGATTTCTCGATTTTTGCTGATTTCTTCTTGCAGATCTTCGAATGTAGGATCATCCCGAAACATTCCAAAAGTCTCTATCCAAGGGTTCCTCTCTTCCGATTGCGAGGGTATTTCGATTTGTACGATTTCTCCCTGGGTTTCCAAAAATTCGCTCAATCGAGCTTTGATCTTTCTTATCGCGTCTTCTCTCGATACTTCCTCTGCAGTTATTTCAGGCCATTCTTTTACGCGAGCAAAAAAGCGGCTTCTTTTCTTGCTTAGTATTATGTTGCAAATCATATTATATTCCTCCGGCACCGGACGTTGAAATGAATACTAATTCTAATATTCAAAGAACCGTATTGCAATGATTTTTCGATTTTGGAAGAATGCTGCCAAATGTGGTTCTGACAAATTCACAAGGGGGTGTTTGCAAGGCATTTTCCTCTCGTTGTCGCGCTCCAGCGTGGGAACACATTCCGGGACGCTCCGGAATCCCTTCAACCGCAGTCCATCCACCTGTTTTCCCAATTCATCTCCGCGTGTACGCTATAGCAAGCGGCTTGGCAAGGCGCGAGGCTTTGGCACGGGACGCTGGAGGGTCCGTCAGGCGTTCCCACGCAGGAGCGTGGGAACGAGAAGACAAATCGACGGCACGGGCGCAAACAGGATGCGATCCGGCTCCAAAGGCCGGGCGTTCGACCTCCCCGCCCTGGTACTGGGGGGTGAAAATCATCCGATTTTGAGGTTTCAGGTGTCAGGGTTCAGGGTGGAGACTTTCTTGGTTCTTGCAAATCAGGTGGAATACCCCATTACCGGACCTGTTATTTCTGTCGTCCCTAACGGGATTTGGCGCATACCGGCGGGCCAACCCCCGGCAATAAATTGCCGGGCTATTGTCTGTCGTCCCTAACGGGACTGTCGGGTTAAGAGACGAAGTATGCTCCCGGTTTCTGGTTTCGCGGGTGACATTCTTACACCTGAAAATCGGAACAAATCCCTTCAGAAAACAATCCCCTGAAATTGGATGATTTTCATCACCCCACCCGACACCTCAAACCGGCCCTTTCCGAAGGACGTACACGTCTCCTTCGACCCACTCTCCTCTTTCCTTTCGCAGGTTGGCCCTTTCCAAGAGTTCAAGGGCAAAGCCCGATTCGGCAGCGATTTCTTTCACATAGTCGGGCGCGTGCGAAAAACGTCCGGTGTCGTCCAATAAAAATCCGTCTCCGGCGAAATGCTCCAGGGAGAAAACGAAGTATCCTCCCGGCGCGCAAATCCTGGCCGCAAGGGACATGGCCGGTCCCAAATCTCCCATGTAGACGAAAACGTCGGCTGCGATCATCAAGTCGTACATATCCTCGGCATCCCGGTAGATCTCGAAAAAGTCCCCGGTTTCCAATCGGTCGTAGATATTTTTCTCCCGTGCCTTTTCGATCATCAGCGGAGATATGTCCGCGCCCTCCATTCGCTTCGCCATTTTTCGGAATTCCTGTCCGGACAGGCCGGTCCCGCATCCGAGGTCCAGGACGTTTTCAAAGACGCAGTTGGCGCCCCGCAGTTTTTCCATGGACCGCTTAAGAATCGACGGGGTCCTGTATTCCAGTTCCTCGACCAGGTGGCTGTCGAAGATTTCCGCGTATTCGTCGAATACGTCCCTGACAAATCGTTTCGGCGCGCTGGCAGGGCCGTCGCCCGCGAGGGCGGAAAGCATGTATCGAGAGGAATAGTCGTCGGGGTCGTGGTCCAGTTCCAACTGGAAATATTCCATGGCCTTCTGCTTTTCCCCGATGTTTCGATAGGCGTGGGCGAGGTTGTAGTACACCGCTCCGAAGCGTCCGTGCAAGTCGATCACGTGTTCGTAGGCTTCGGCGGCTTCCTGATGGGCTTCCACGGAGACGTAGACGTTTCCGAGAGAGTACCACGCCTTGTAGTGGTGCGGGTTGATCTCCACCGCGCGCTGATAGGCGAACAGGGCGTCTTCCGTATCGCCCAGTTTTTGCATGGCGAGCCCCAGGCAGTAGTGGGCTTCGTCGTAATCGGGGTGGATTTCCACCGCCTTCAGAAAGGCTTCGGCTGCCTGCTCGTAATTTTCCAGCGCATGCAGGGCGATGCCCAGGTTGCAGTGGGCCTCGGCGTATTCGGGCCTGGCTTCGACGGCCCGCCGATAATGCGCGACGGCCGAGTCGTAATCTTCGCGCTCCTTGCATATGTTGCCCAGGTTGTTATAGGCCTCGTGGAATTTCGGATTGGCTTTGATGCAGCGTTCATAAGACTCTTCGGCCTCGTCGATTCTTCCGACCGAAGCCAGTGTGACTGCCAGGTTGAAATGGGCGCGGGCGTATCCGGGGGCGATGGCCACGGCCTTGCGATAGGCGTCGATGGCTTCGTCGATACGGGCGGCGGCGTCCAGCGCGTTGCCCAGGTTGTTGAGGACCTTTTCCGAATCGGGGGCGATGGAAACGGCTTTTTGGAATGATTCGACAGCCTCCGCCACCCGGCCCGCGCTTTTTTGAAGACAGCCGAGGTTGTTGTAGGCCTCCACGTATTCGGGGTTGGCGGAAACGGCCTTTTCGAAGGCCTCCATGGCGCCCTTTTCATCTTTTTTGGACAGCAGCGTGCCCCCCAGGCTGTTGTATGCCGCCGCCAGGTTCTGGCGATAGAAATCCTCCGACGGATCGTTTTCGACGGCGTTCTCGAAATTTTTCACCGCCGAGGAAAAATCGCCGGTTTGCAGCCGGACCGTGCCCAGGAAGTTGGAAACGGAGGCGTCTTTGGGGTTGTCCTTCAACAGATGCTCATATAGGCGGGCCGCTTCCGAGAGCCTGCCTTCCCGCTGGTGTTCCATGGCCATGGACATGATTTCGTCGGGGCTGCCCGCGATTTTTTCCTGGTCGCCGCGAACCGGCGCATCCAAGATTTCGAAATGGGGGCAGGACCGGCAGGTTTCGTCCTTGATCTTATTGCAGCACTGGACGCAGATTTTCTTGCCGTTTCTGGCCCGGCATATCCGGGAGGTCGTCTTCTTTTTCTTGCAGACCGAACATTTCTGTTTTTTCATGGCTCGTATCTTTTTTCGAATCGCTTTGATGTTTTTTGGGTGTCAGGCATTGTACGAGTGCAAGGCCCCAGAGACCGGAGATGAAGCTAACAGGAGGAGGGATGGTTGTCAAACCGGAAAAAAAAGAAGACAGGGCAGGGACGATTCTTGATTCGGCCATGGTTGGCGGAATGCGGACGCAAAGCGTCCCTGTAGGCATTCCAACGCGAAGCGTTCGAAAAGCGTTCCCACGGCAGAGCGTGGGAACGAAAGCGACTTAATCGGACGAAACCGACGGAAAATCGACGGAATGGAATGGGTGACCCTCTATTGTTCTTGGATGAAGGACGACTCGAAAACGAAGCCGTTGTGCATCACTTTGACCGGGCCGAATTCCTTGGATAGCCACAGGGTTATGAAATCGTAGGAAACGGCTTCCGACGATTCGAAATGGTTGTGGAAAAGCTTTTCGATGATTTGTACTTTGAGAAGTCCCGGAAAAGTCCCGGAATCGAACACCATGTAAAAGGGTCCTTCGATGGCGACTTCGAACATGCCGGTGATATTGCTGTCACTGCTGTTGAACTTGTTGATCGAATCCCAGGTCCCTGTTTTCGAAAAACTGCGGTTCAGATCGACTTCCGCAGGGATGATTTCAAACGACGAACTGGTCTGTTTCTGTCCCCACGGGTATTTCGCGGATTGATACCTCAGAGCGCCTTGTCCATCGATTTGAAAATTCATTTGGCGGAAAAACGCCTCGTCTATCTGGATATGAATGGTCACATTGCCGCTGCTTCTGGAATAGGTCATGGTTTCGCCTTCGCCTCCCTCGTAGGTGAGGGTCTTGGCAGGGAAGTAATCCTCGATCATCACTTGAGTAGAAATGTTTTCCGTCGTGAACGTAGAGGCGTCTTCCGCTTGAGTGAACAGGAGCTTCGAAATGTCCAGATTTGATGAAATCACGATGCCGCCCAGCTTGACGTCTGCGGAAGTGACGATGATGGCCGTGATGTCGTCGAATGCGATGTTGGGAAACCAGGATGTGTAGAGGCCCACGATTCTCGACCTTCTGTTGAGGGCTACCATCTCAGAACCGAGCACTTGGCGGTTGGCGCCGATGGCCGTCATGGTGACGGTCGCGGCGCGGTCTTCGAAGTTCGCCACGGCGAGTCCCTTGGTTTCGACGACCCCCGGAAAAATGTTTGAAAAGTTTAAGATCGATTGGCTATAAATGTTCTCGCTCAGCCGGAACTCGGCAAGGCCTCCGCTGACGTGCTGGTAATCCATTCTGAATGTCAGGTATTGGCTTTTGTATTCCACGATTCCCAATGTCGCATTCATGTTGATGGATTTGATGTCGATGGCCTCCTCCCCGTTGGGTTGCACGAGAAAGGATTCCGAGCCCGCCGGCAAACCCGCATTGAAAAGCGATACCGTGAAAGTCTGCAAAAGCGGCCCCTTGTTGTTGACGACCAGAGTGTCGGTCCAGTCCTGCAAGCCGCCTGTCAGATGGGGGATGTAGACCTTGTACTCCACATCCAGGCGATTAGCTTGGGCGTATACCGGTGATAAGATGCCAGCCGTGAAAAATAACGCTGCGAACACGCCGAAAAAAGTTGCCAAATAACGAAAAGTGCGATTGCGAATGATCATATGCCACCTCCATTGGTGAATGAACGGACTCGAACAATCCATGTCCTCGAAGTCCGCTTCGTTGTCGAAAAATTGGATGATTTCTTTTGTGAAACATTAGGGGTTTTCAAAAAAAGGACTTTCAAAAACGTGCAATTTCAGCGGGGTGTCCGGAAAAAAACGGACTACTTTACAATTTGAATTGCATCGAACCCATGTTCCAATTTCAAACCGACTTATCGATAACAGTTACCACTTGGATTGTTAAATCAAGGTTTATTTGAAATCGCGGCGCGGCGAAGGCCGGTTAACAAAATGATGGTTTGTGATTTGAAGGCTGGTGCTTGAATTTGGAACGGATGCTTTATACAGCGAAGGATTGATCAGGATCGTGTAATGGGGAGCGAGAGGATGGCGATCGCGCCTTTGTCTGTTTTGTTTTGCACGGCAAGTGTTCCCCCGTGCAGGGCTGCGGTTTCCTTGACGAAATTGAGTCCCAGTCCGGTGCTTTTTTTGCCGTCGCCGGGACGCTGCAAAGAGAAAAATTTGTCGAAGATTTTTTCCAGGGCGAATTCGGGAATGCCGGGACCGTCGTCGGCGACTTGGAATCGAACGCATTCGCCGTCTTTTCGGGCGGTAACCTGAATTGTTCCGTTTTCAGGGCTGAACTCCATGGCGTTTTGAATCAGGTTGGCCACAGCCTGCCTGATGAGAAAGAGGTTCGCATCGATTTCGAGATTTTCGTCGATGTCCAGGGAAACCTCGAGGTTTTTCGGGGCCAAAAGCGGCCGCTTGCTTTCCAGCACGGCTTCTACGACGGCCCGGAGTCTCACCCGTTTCATTTTCGGGGGCCTGCGGCGGTTTTCGAGCGAGGACAGTTCCAGCATGCGCTCCACCAGGCGGGAGATTCGGTTGGTTTCGTTGCGGATGTTGTCCAGAAAGCGCATTCGCTGTTCTTCGGGCATGTTTTCCTCGAGCAGCTCGGCGGCCCCCCGAATTGCCGAAAGGGGGCTTTTGATCTCGTGGGTCAGGGTTTGCACGTAGTTTTCCACGTACTCCTTGCCCTCCAGGGCCTTGCGCATTTTTTCGAAGGCGGCGCCCATTTCGCCGATCTCGGTGCTGTCCAGCTTGGGAAAGGTCGCGGGTTTGCCCAGGCGGACATCGTCGGCGTATCGGGTCAGGCGGATGATCGGCCTGGTGATCCACGCGGACACTACGAGAAAGGAGGCGACCGCAAATGCCGTGGCGACAGCGGCTACCTTGAAGATTTTGGGCTTGGCCTTTGCCAGGAAGCTGTTGATGTTGGTGGTGGGTTTCGCGACGGTGAGCACGCCCTCGATTTCTCCATCGATCATGATCGGCGCCGCCACGAAAAGGACCGAAGACAGCGGATCGTCGGGGTCCGCCTGGGTGGTTCGCGCGCCATAACGGCCTTGGAGTGTCAGGGCGACATCCAGCCACAGGGAATAGTCCTCTCCCAAAGTTTCCTTGCCCCTGGAATCGAACACGACCCGGCCTTTCCGGTCCGCGATGTAGATTCTCGTATCGACTCCGGTCTTGTTCAATTCGTAGATTCGGGCATTTAGAGGGCGTTCGTACACTTTTTGAAAGGCGGCATACCAATCGTCGGGGGCGAATTCGCCTTTTTCCATGGCGTCCGCGACCAAGGCGGCCAAGATGTTGGCCTGATCGACCAAAGGGTCCTCGACGCCTTCCAGATAGCGGGTCCTCAGGTTGTCCAGGGACCAGTCGATGGGATAATAGAGGCATGCCGCGGAGATGACGACGTAGCAGAGAAAAATCCGGGTCCCCAGTTTCATAGGTCCTCCCGAAGTTTCACAGGTCCTCCCGAAGGCAGTAGCCGACCCCTCTGCGGGTGACGATGGGGTCCTTGTCGGGTTCGACGGCTTTGAGCTTGGCCCGCAGGTTCTTGATGTGCGCATCGACCGTCCGGTCCATGCTGGTCTCCGGCTGTTCCCAGGCCATTTCCATGAGTTGTTCCCGGGAATAGACCCGGCCCGGCCTTCGGATGAAAATCCTGAGAAGTTCGTACTCGTATCGCGACAGATCGAGGGCCTTGCCGAAATACTCGATTTTTCTTGCTGGTTCGTCGATACGAAAGGCCTGCGTCGGCCCCGGGGGCGCGGCGGCGGTTCGACGAAGCACCGCCTTCACGCGAGCCGAAAGCTCCCGGGGGCTGAACGGCTTGACCACGTAGTCGTCGCCGCCGATTTCCAGTCCCACCACCCGGTCGATTTCGTCGCTGCGCGCGGTCAAAAAGATGACCGGGACCGTGTAGCGTTTTCGAATCATCTTGCACAATTCGAACCCGTTGATGTCCGGCAAGCCGACGTCCAAAACGATCAGGTCCACGCGGTCGGATTCGAGAAGGGGCATCGCGGGAAGTCCCGAAGACAAGCGGATGGTCTCGAAACCGTCAGTCTCCAGCGCGTATTGGATATTGTCTGCTATCGCGGGCTCGTCGTCTACGATCAGAATTTTCGATCTCATCGCCATACTCGTCATTGGGTTTCGCTTTTCGAGGATGAAACTAAAGCTTTTTGATTAATCTGTCATATTCGGGATGCGAGCCAATCCAGAACCACACCATCGTATCTTCGTCCTTGAAACCAAGCGCTCGCCAACCGATGCCGATGCGGACGGAATATGCGGGATATTTCTTTCCGACCAATTTGAAAGAAAGACTCGGATGATTGGGATTGCTTAACCAAAGCTTGTAATTCTCCCGAGCAAGTCTTTTTATCCGTTCAGGCAGTTTGGAAAAGCACTCTATGAAATCGTCCGTAAGATGAGAATTCACAGTTCGTCGAACCCTTTGGCGACTGTTTTTCCGGCTTTGTACTTCAGCATTGCCTTTCGGGCCAGTTCATCTATTTCCGATTTCGATTTTTCCAGCGAATCGTCCCATTTTTCCTCCCATGCGATTTCATCCAGCATCTCTTTAGCCAACATGTCCTGGAGATTCAAAGGGAGGCTTGATGCCTTTTCAAAGGCTTTTTGAAGCAAAGATGTCATGACAACCCCCTGCAATAATTTTAAACCATGGCTGTTTTCATTATCACAAATTACGATGAATTTCTCCGCATTTCAAGATGAAAAAAAATCCCCTCTTTCAACAACCGTCGAAAGAGGGGATATGAAAAGGCATGTTATTTCAGACCGGCAGCGCCGGGAAAATTAGGCGATGCCCAGTTTGAACTTAAGGGACTTGAGGGTGTTGAGCATGAGCATGGTGATGGTCATGGGGCCGACGCCTCCGGGAACGGGGGTGATGAAGCCGGCGATCTCCTTGGCAGCGTCGAAATCCACGTCGCCCTTGAGGATGGCGATTTTCTTGCCGGTCTTTTCGCTGATCTTCTCGCCGACACGGTTGACTCCGACATCGATGACGCAGGCGCCGGGTTTGATCCATTCGGGTTTGACCAGGTCTGGCACGCCGGCGGCCACGATGAGGATGTCGGCGCGTTGGCAATGGGCGGCCAGGTCTTTGGTGCGGGTATGCACGATGGTGACGGTGGCGTTGGCACCGGGGCCTTTCTGGCACATCATGTTGGCGATGGGCTTGCCCACGATGTTGGAGCGACCCACGACGACCACTTCGGCGCCGCTGGTCTCAACGCCTGCGCGGACGATCATTTCCTGGATGCCGTAGGGGGTGCAGGGCGGAAACTTGACTTCGTTGCCGCCGATCATGAGGCGTCCGACATTGACCGGATGGAAACCGTCCACATCCTTGTCGGGATCGATGGCGTTCAGGATTTTCTTGTCGTCGATGTGCTTGGGAAGGGGAAGCTGGACCAGGATGCCGTTGATGGAATCGTCCTTGTTGTATTTGTCGATCAGGGCCAGGAGATCTGCCTCGGAAATATCCACCGGCTGGCTGTCCTGGATCTCTTTGAAACCGACCCTGTGAGCGGTCTGTATCTTCAGGGTGACATAGGAAATCGAAGCGGGGTTTTCGCCGACCAGAATGGTCACCAGCCCGGGAACGACCCCGTGCTTTTCCTTGATGTCAGCGACTTCCTTGGTGATTTCCTCGAGAATTTCTTCCCGGATTTCGGTCCCTTTGATTAATTTTGCGGTCATTGACTCTCTCCTTTCCTAAATTGGTTGTCGAAATTACGAACTTGTTGCCGCCCTCCGTACTGCCAAAAGATGCCTTTTAATCCAAACGGACCGTTATGTCAAGAACCCGGATGCGAAAATCGAAGATCGCATTTTCAACGGTACGCATGTTTTTCGACAAAGCCGTCGGAAAGAACCTGAAAAATCAGAAGCGGCGCTTGTCCATGACGATCACGCCGTCTTCCAGCGCCCCGGGCTCCACCAGTCGAACGTTCACCTCCCATCCGAGAAATTCGGACAATTCCCGGTGCAGCTCCTCGACGAACCGCCGCTGCTTTTTCATTTCGTCGAAAAAGAACCGGTCGGAGATTTCGACTTTGACGAGCAAATGGTCCTTCTGGTCCTTTCTTTCCACCACCAGCTGGTATTTGGGGACCGTTCCGTTGATACGGGCCAGGACCAGGCCGATTTGTTCCGGTATGACGCTGACGCCCCGCATGACCACGATGTTGTCGCTGCGTTCGAAGATGCGCGCGATTCGGCAGTGGGAGCGCCCGCACGCGCACGGCGTCTTGTCGATTCGCGTGATGTCGCCCGTCCTGAATCGAATCAGGGGAAATGCCTCCTTGGTCAAGGTGGTGATCACCAGTTCCCCCTCCTCTCCCGGAGGCACGGGGGCGAGGGTTTCCGGATCGACGATCTCCGGATAGAAATGGTCTTCGGGAATATGCAGGCCGTTTTTTTCGGGACATTCCCAGGCCACGCCCGGGCCGAACACCTCGGTGAGACCGTAGGCGTCGGTGGCGGCGATATGCAGTGAGTTTTCGATCTGCCTGCGCATCTCCTCCGGCCAAGGCTCCGAACCCAGCACGCCGTACTTCAAGGACAGGGCGGCCGGCTCGATCTTCCCCGCCTCCATGGCGGATATCAGTCCCATGGCGAACGTGGGAGTGGAAACCAAGGTGGTGGTGCGAAAATCGCGCATGATTCTCAGCTGTCCTCCGGGGTTGGTCCCGGAGACGGGAATCACCGACGCTCCGATCTTCTCCGCGCCCAATTGCATGCCGAAAGGCCCGGTGAGCATGCCGAAGGTCAAGGAAATCTGTACCACATCGTCCTTTCCCACCCCGACGGCCGTCAGGTTCCTGGCGGTCAGTTCCCCCCACCGGTCCAGGTCGTTGGCCGTGAAACCGATCACCATGGGCTTGTCCAGTGTCAGGGCAGGGGCCAGGAGGCGGACTACTTCCCTGAGGGGCACGGCGAACATGCCGTACGGATAGTTGTCCATCAGGTCGCTGCGGGTGGTGGCGGGAAGCTTTGAAAAGTCCCCGAGGTCGGTCAGGTCCTCGGGCATGAAGTCGATGCGCCTGAACAGGTTCCTGTAAAAACTGACGTTCTTGTACACCCGGTGGAGCGTGGCCTGAAGCCTTTCAAGCTGAAGCTGCTCGATTTCGCCCCGGTCCATGCACTCGTTTCTGTTGTCCCAGCATTCCATTTTTATTCCCATATCTCCCGTTTGTCGCGTCCCAGGTATGCTCTTTTGACCTCCTGGTTCTGCAAGAGCGCCGAGGCCTCCTGCTCCAGGATGATCTTTCCGGTCTCCATGACATATCCCCGGTCCGCGATTTTAAGCGCGGCGCCGGCGTTCTGTTCCACCAGCAGGACGGTCAGGCCGGTTTCCTCTTTGAGTTCGGACACCACCCGGAAGATTTCCTTGACGATCAGGGGGGCCAGGCCCATGGAGGGCTCATCGAGAAGGAGCAGCTCGGGCCTTGCCATCAGGGCCATGGCGATGGCCAGCATCTGCTGCTCGCCTCCGCTCAAGGTTCCGGCCAACTGGTTCCGGCGCTTCTTCAGAATCGGGAACAATTCGTACATCTTGTCCATGTCGGCCCTGACCTGTTTTTTCCCGTGGATTTTATAGACGGGGTATCCCCCCAGTTCGAGGTTGTCCATCACGCTCATGGGCCAGAAAATCTGGCGGCCCTCCGGGACTTGCGCGATGCCGAGCTTGACCAGTTTTTCGGTCCTCTTGTTGGCGATGTCCGTATCCTTGAAAAAAATCTGTCCCCCCTTGACCGGCTGGAGTCCGCTGATGGAGCGCAGGGTGGTGGACTTGCCCGCCCCGTTGGCGCCGATCAGGGTGACGATCTCCCCCTTGTTCACGTGCAGAGAAACGTTTCGCAGGACGCGAACCAGATTGTAGTAGCTGTTTACATTTACCAGACGAAGCATGATCTACTCGGCCGTTTCTCCTTATTCTCCCAGGTATGCGGCGACCACTTCCGGATTGCTCTGTATCTGCGCGGGGTCTCCGCTGGCGATGCACCTTCCGAAATTCACCACGTTGACACAATCGGATATGTCCATCACCAGCTCCATGTCGTGTTCCACCAGGATCACGGTGATGCCCATCCCTTTGATTTTTCCGATCAGCGTTCCCAGATCGCGGGTTTCCCTGGCGTTCAAGCCCGATGCTGGTTCGTCCAGAAGAATCAGTTCGGGCTCCATGGCCAGCGCTCGGGCGATTTCCAGCTTTCGCTGGTTGCCCAGAGGAAGACTGCCCGCCGGTTCCGCCGCCAGGCCGGCGATGTCCACGAACTCCAGCCAGCGCATGGCGTCCTTCCTGATCTGTCTCTCTTCCACCCGAAATATCGGAGGTGCCAGCAAGGAGGGAATAAATCCCAGGTTGGAACGAACATGCCGTCCCAGCATGACATTTTCCAGCGCGGTCATCTGGGGAAAAATCTGCACGTTTTGAAACGTGCGCGAAATTTTCTTCCTGGCGATCCGGTGGGATTTCAACCCGCCGATTTCCTCGCCCCGGTACAGGACGCTGCCGGAAGTGGGTTTCAAAAAGCCGGTGATCAGGTTGAAAATCGTGGTCTTTCCCGCGCCGTTGGGGCCGATCACCGACGTGATGGTCCGGGACGCCACCGCGATGTTCAAATAGTCCACCGCGATTACGCCCCCGAAGTGCTTGCTGAGATTCTTCAGTTCCAGGATGAATTCGGCCACTTACGACCCCTCTCTTTTCGAAAACCGCGATACGGATGCGACGGACAGCCGGAAAAGCCCCCGGATTCCCTCTACCAGCCCGCCCGGCAGAAACAGCATGATCGAAAGCAGGATTCCGCCGTATATCAAGGTGTCGTAGTCTGGATTGTAGGCGATCCCCAGGTCGCCGAAGGTGTCGGAAAGCGACGAGAGAAATTCGGGCAGGACCGAAAGCAGCACAGCGCCGGTGACCGCGCCCCAGATGTTGTGCATCCCGCCTACGGCCACCATGGTGACCAGGAGCACCGAATGCATCACGTCGAAGGGGCCCGGATCGATATAGTTGACGTAGTTGGCGTAGAGACTGCCCGCCACCGAGGCGTACACGGCGCTCAGGATGAAAATCCGAATTTTATATTTTGCGGTGTCCACGCCCGACGAGCCTGCGGCGTCCTCGCTTCCGTGTATCGCGCGAAGGCCGCGTCCCACGCGGGAGTGAATCAGGTTCAGCGCGAAAAACATCCCCAGGGCCACAACGCCCCAGCTGAAATAGAAAAAGCTTTTGTCCGAAGACAGTTCCAGGCCGAAAAGCACCAGTTGCGGAATGCCCACGATTCCGCTGGGTCCCCCGGTCAGGTCCACCGCCGCCGTGAATACGATGTGGACGATGGCCCCGAAACCCAGGGTCGCCATGGCGAGATAGTGCCCTTTGAGCCGCAGCGAAGGCACGCCCACCACCACGGCCACCGCCGAGGACAAGGCCGCCCCGGCCGCCATGCCCGCCCACGGGGACCAGCCCGCTTTCGTGGTGAGGATGGCGGTGGTGTACGCGCCCAGCCCGTAAAAGGCCGCGTGCCCCAGGGAAATCTGCCCGGCATATCCCAGCAGAAGGCACAGCCCGATGCATGTCAGGCAGTTCAGGGCCGTGAAGGCGAGGATGCCGAGGTAATAATCGTTTTCTATGATGTACGGTACGATGGAAACGACGACGATCAGGATCGATAGCCCCAAATAATCTCTTTTTGACATGTTATAATTCCGATTCGTCCATGCCCGCAACATCCATTAAATGCCTCTGCAAACCAATTTTCAAAGAGGAATTGCCGTGGACGGGAACGGAAATTCGGACGGTGCTTCCGATTTTGGCATAAATGTGATGGCTTCCGGAAATGCGATGGCATTGCCATCCTTTTGATTCCAAAATTTTACAAAATTTCTTTCCGCTGACGGATTTCAAACGGCTATCTCCATTATTTTATCCGTTCCGGAAAGATTTATATCACTAACATCGACGGATAGGCATCCTTCGACGGCTTCGTAAATGTTTCTCAAAAGCTCGTCGAATGTGTCTCCTTGGGTCGCGCAACCAGGTATGGACGGAACTTCGGCCCAAAAGCCGCCTTCCTCAGCTTCATGTATGACAACTTTTAATTTCATAGAATGCTTTCCTGCTTGATTTTTAAGCGTTTTTTATTCGATAGTAACGATTTCTTCCAAAAAAAGAAGATCAAGTCTGAATTTAAAATAACGCCGGTGTTTCGATTTCAAAATTCTTTGAGCCTCGACGCTTCGCTACTGCCGAATAGTCCGCTTGGACGAATGAAAAGGACGATGAGCAAAATAAGCAACGCGATGGCGTCCATGTAGTGCGAGGAGATGTAGCCCCCTCCCAGGGCTTCCAGGATTCCCACGAGAATCCCCGCCACAACGGCCCCGAGGCTGTTTCCGAGTCCGCCCACCACTGCCGCTCCGAAGCCTTTGATGCCCAGAAGCGCGCCCCGGGCGTAGTCCATCTGGATGATGGGCGTCACGATGATCCCGGCCACCGCGCCTATTCCGGCGGACAGTGCGAACGACAGCATCACCATCTTCCTGTCGTTGATTCCCGCCAGACGGGCGGCGTCCCGGTTGATCGCGCACGCGCGCATGCATTTTCCGGTCATGGTGAAATTGAAGAACAGGACGAACGCCACCACGACGACGGCCAGAATACCGATGATCCAGAGGGTCTGCGGAAGAATGGTCGCGCCCAGTATTTCAAAGGGTTCGGAGCCGGAGAAATGTCTCATGAAATGGGACTCCTTGCCCCAAAAGCACATGGCCGCGCCTTTCAATAGAATCGACACCGCGATGGTGATGATGATCAGCCTCAGCACCGACGGGCTTTTCACGGGGTTGATGGTGAACCGCTCCATGAGGATTCCCACCACCGTGACGAATGCGACTGTCAGCAGGAACGCGAAAACGATGGACAGGTTGGCCGCCATGGTCAGCGAAACCATCATCAGACCGCCCAGGACGACGAATTCGCCCTGGGCGAAATTGATTACGCCCGTGGCGTTGTAGATGATGTTGAACCCCATGGCAACCAACGCGTAGATGCAGCCCCGTTGCAATCCCATGAAGATAAACTGGAGAAAATCCGTGAAGCTTCCGCCGGAATCCATATGCTTTGATAACCGAAAAAAAATAGCGCGGGGGGATGCCTTCCCCCGCGAGATGTCAAAAAAAAGGCCTCTTTAGGCCGAGCCTAAAAGGGAACTGCTTGTTACTGTCCCAAAACCACGAACTTGCCGTCCTTGACCGTCAGCATTTCAAAGGCGGTCTTGTCCAGCCCGCAATGGTCCGTCGGGGAGAACTGGAAAATTCCGGCAGTGCCCACGAACCTGGCGGTCTCCAGGTAGTCCCGGATTTTGGCCGGGTCGTCTCCCACCGCTTTCAGGGCGTTTACGATCAAATGCAAGGAATCGTAGCCGTGGCCTCCGAACGTGCTGACATGGTCGCCGTATTTCGCCTCGTACTTGGTCTTGTAGTCCTTCAGGACCGGTTTCTGCTCGTTGTCGTCGGGAAGCGTGTCCACCGCGAGGATTCGTCCGCAGGGAAATATGGTGCCCTCGGCCGATTTTCCGGCCGCCTCCGCGTACTTGACGTTTCCGAAGCCGTGGCTCTGGTACAGGGGAATGTCGATCTTCAGTTGCTGCACGTTCTGGGGAATGATGGACTGCGCGGGCACGATGGACCAGTTGACGATGGCTTCGGCCCCGGCGTTCTTGATGTTGATCAGCTGGGCGGTCATGTCGGTGTCCGCAGGGCTGTAGGTTTCGTCCGCCACGATTTCCAGGCCGTATTCCGGTGCCATGGAAACGAGCAGCTTTCTTCCGGCGGCGCCGAACCCGGTGGTCCCCGTGATCGCGCCGACCTTCTTGATGCCCCTGGCGTTCATGTGGTCGTAAATGTTTCGGATGGCGTCGCTGTCGTTGGGAGCGACCTTGAAGGTCCACTTGCGCTCCTCGATGGGTTGCAGCATGATTTCCGCAGAGGCGCAGGAGATGAGCGGGATCTTTTGGGCTTCGATGATGGGAATGACCGCCATGCTGGTGCCGCTGCGGGAGGGGCCGATGATGGCCGACACCTTGTATTTCTGGATCAGCTTCTTGACGGCGTTGACCGCGCGGGTGTTGTCGCCCTGGGTGTCCTCGATGTGAAGTACCAGCTTGTGGCCGTTGATGCCGCCTGCGCTGTTGATCTCCTCTGCGATCATCTCGACCGTGTTCTTCTGGGGTTCGCCCAGCCAGGACGCCTTGCCGGTGGTGGCGAAAGCGCACCCCACGTGGTACTCCTTGTCCTCCGCGCAGATGTTGGCTGCGAAAAGCAGACAGACAGCCGCCGCGACCGTTGCGATCAGGATTCTTTTTTTCACGGGCCGTACCTCCTTGTTATGATGTTGTTGACACGTTTTCCGACAAACCCTGCCAGAAGAACGCAATTTTAAGCGGCCCCCTCCGCTCAGGCGCCGCAACCCTGTTCAGAGATTCAAAACCCTGTCGCGGCTCAAGACTTCGAATCCGGCCTCCCGGATGGTCTCGATGGCGCGGTCCAGGTCCTCGAAACGAAAAATGACCACGGCGTTTTCGCCGCTTTTCTGCACGAACGCGTACATGTACTCCACGTTGATTCCGGCCCGCTCCAAGGCAGCCAGAAACCTGCCGAGTTCTCCCGGACGGTCCTGGATCGTCACGGCGATCACGTGGGAAACGCGGACCGTGAACCCTTTTTCCTTGAAGGCTTCCAAGGCCTTTTCCACGTCGTTTACGATTACCCGGAGTATTCCGAAATCCGAGGTGTCCGCAAGGGACATGGCCCGTATGTTGACGCCCGCGTCGCCCATGGCCGTGGCGATTTGCGCCAGGCGCCCGGACCTGTTTTCAATAAATATGGAGATTTGTTCGATTTTCGATGTCATCGCCGCCTCCGGGAAGGTTCTTCGGTCGAAGCAGGTCCGCCTTCAAAGAGGGTAGGGGACCGCGTCCAGGCCGGTGGTTTCCTTGATGCCCAGCATGATGTTCATGTTTTGGACGGCCTGCCCGGCCGCGCCCTTGACCAGGTTGTCGATGGCCGACGTCAAGATCAGGCGGTTGGCGTCCTCGTCGATATGGACCCCGATGTCGCAAAAGTTGGTCCCTTTCACGTGAAGAGTGTCCGCCGCTTTTCCCTCCGGCCGAAGCCTTACGAACGGACGCCCCTCGTAGAAGCTCCCAATGCATTCCCGTACGCCTTTGGAGTCCACCCGGCCTTTCACCGACGCGTAGATCGTGCTTTCCATTCCCCGGGTCATGGGAACCAGGTGCGGCACGAAGACGATGTGCACCGGCTTTTGCGCCTCGGCGCTCAGGACTTCGTCCATTTCGGGATTGTGCCGGTGGGCCGCGATCTTGTACGCCTTGAACGATTCGTTGACCTCGCAGTGGTGGACCGTCAGGGAGGGCGAGCGACCCGCGCCGCTCACCCCGGACTTGGAATCGACAACGATGGTCGTCGTGTCGATCATTCCCGACTTTACGACGGGTATTAAGGGCAGAAGCGTACTGGTGGGGTAGCAGCCCGGATTGCCGACGATGTCCGCTGTGCTGATCCGGTCGGCGTATACCTCGGAAAGGCCGTACACCGACTTTTCCAGAAGCTCCCGGCAGGAATGGGGCTGGTAGTGGGCCTCGTACGCAGCGGGATTGGAAAAACGGAAATCCGCGGAAAGATCGACGACCTTCTTTCCTCTTTCCAGCATGGCGGGGACGATGGCCATGGGAAGCTTGTGCGGCAGGGCCGTGAAGACGATGTCCGCGCTTTGCGCCACGGCGTCATCCGAATATTTTTCGCAAACGGCGTCCACGACGCCTGCCATCGCTGGGTAGACCTCCGAGAATTTTTTTCCCTCGTGCTGACGGGATGTCAGCATGGAAAGCTCCACCTCGGGGTGTCCCGCCAGTATCCTCACCAATTCGGCGCCCGCATATCCGGTGGCCCCCACGACTGCGACACGGGTCATGATTTCAATCTCCTTTGAAACGCGTTGTTCTTTTTTTTTCGATTCGTCGCGATTCGAATGCCGAATGAAACGGCATTCGAGAAACAATGGGAATGCTTAACAAAGGTTTCGCGTATTTTCAAGAATATTGTGGATTTGCGGGCGACAAAAAGAAACCCCCAGAGGATTTGTGGGAAAAGGCGCCTCAAGTAACCAGACCATCCTGGTCTGGCATGCCTTGGCTTCCAAACGGCCTCATATTCGCGATATGAGACCAGAGCTGGAAGCTCTGGTTACCTTAACCGCTCCCCCACAAATCCGCGATGAACCACAAAAAGAAACCCCCAGCGGATTGTCCGAAGGGGGTTGCGGATTTGGCCGAAAGCGGCTCGATTTTCAGTTGATCGCCGACAAAGCCTGTTCGCACTGCGCGATGTATTCCAGTGCCCTGCGATGGATGCCGACATCAGGGTAGTCGTAGACCACGGTCATGAACCGGTGCATGGCCGCTTTGTAATGCCTGGTCTTGTAATAGAATTCGCCGACATAGAATTCGTGGCCGGCCAGACTCTTGATACAGGAATGAATATGTTCCCCCGCGCGTTTCGAATACTGATGGCCGGGATACTGTTTCTGGAGTCTCTCGAAATTTTCCAGCGCCTTTTTTGCCGAAGTCTGGTCGCGGTCCACTGCGTCCAATTGTTCGTAATAGCACAGTCCCATTTGATAGATCACGTAAGGCACGGCCTCGTTCAGAGGGTGCAGACTCTCGAATTCCTGATACGCGACTACCGCCTCGTCGTAGTGCTTCAATTGGTAATGCGCGTCGGCGATTTTCAGCTCGGCCAGAATCGCATACCTGTCGAACGGATACCAATCCTTGAGCTTTTCGAAATTTTCGATGGCCGCATTGTAGTTGCCCTCTTTGTACTCTTCCATGCCGTCCCTCGCCAGTTCCGACGCCGATTTCACATCTTTTTCCTGAAACCAGGAACATCCGGAAAGGGACAAAAAAAAGACCGTCCAAACAAGGAAAAAAATCTTGGTACGCATATACTTCAGAGTTGCGTTGATTGTTTTTGTGAAATTCGTCCCCCTCGGCTATTGTAACAGGCAACGCCATATCCCGGGAAAAACGGGCCGAGACGGACGGGGCGGTCCTACAAGACGCCTTTGATGCTGTCCACGAGCTTCGACTTGGCGACCATTCCGGTGATCTGGTCCACGACCTTTCCGTCGTTGAAAAAGATAAGGGTCGGTATGGCCTTGATGCCGTATTGGCCGGGGGTGACGGGATTGTCGTCCACGTTGCATTTGGCGAACTTGACTTGGTCGCCGTATTCTTTCACCAACTCCTCGATGACAGGGGCGATGGCCCGGCAGGGACCGCACCAGGGGGCCCAGAAATCGACCAGAACGGGCTTGTCCGCTTTCAGAACTTCCGAATCGAAACTTCCATCACTGACTTCCAGAATACCTTCAGCCATTATTTCCTTCCTTTCCTAATCCATTGAAGTTAGAATCATGCCGTTTACACGAAAATGCCGGACGGCTTGAGTGTTTCCAATGCTTTTTGAATCACCAGCCAAGCACCGAACGGCCAATTTCGACAATAATAGTGTTATCGCAGAATATTGTCAACCGGTCGATAGACCTTCCAGCTCTGGTCCGATGCCACGAAGTCGCCAGTCCATTCGAAGCCAGACCAGGATGGTCTGGCTACCATCGAGGTGCCTTTTTCCCTGTCGTAGTTCGGGGCTTGGTTCTTAATTCGGCCACCTGGATTCCGGGTCTACGCTAAATGTTCCAGTTAAGAAACTCCCGGAAAAGACGGAATCCAGCTGTTTTATCGACACCCGGGTTGTATGCCGCTCCGCCCGGAATGACGACTGCCGGGACGATAGTTTTTGAAAGAGGCCGATGTTAAAACCAAGCCCGAAGTTCGCGCTTGCGATTGATTTCTCCGACCTATGGGTTTAAAAGACAAGGATTGAAAACCAATGAAACCGACAAGCGAGGACATGGGATACGTGAGAAAAAATGACAATATAGCGGGCGCCGTGGTGGCGAACGCGGACGGGGAGATTTTCGAACTCGAGGGATACGCGGCCGTCGCCATGGCGGGAAAGACCAGGACCGTTCTTGCCACAGAGGATGTCGTTCCAATGCCCCACGGGGGAGAACCGATGCTGCTGCCCGACCGTCGGCCGGTGGCCTACAATTTGGCCGAAGAGCGCCTGGAAGTTCTGGCCGAAAACCCTTACGACCCTGGACAGCCGCTGTTTCCGGTGGCCGTTTTCAATTCCCCGGGCTACGTGGTCGCCGGCTTGTGCGCCTACGAGGAAAACCAGGGGGCGGGATGGCTCCCCCTGTTTTCATACGCTGCGACAGGATGGCTGGGCAACCGGCTCGTGACTCCCGCCATCTGCGTGGACACGGAAAAAAGGCAGGACCTGCGGCTGATGGACATCGGCAAGGTCCAGGCCGGGGTCGCCAGGATGCGAAGAAAAATGCCCGGCAACCGCCTGCGGGCGCACCTGGAAAAATGCGCCCTCGTTTACGGTTGTCCCGCAGGAAAGAATTTTTTCCTGAGACGCTTCGAAGCGCCCCTGCCCACGTCGAAAACCTGCAACGCCGCCTGTCTCGGATGCATATCCCTTCAATCGGGCGACGAAATCCCGTGCAGCCAGAACAGAATCTCCTTCGTGCCAACTCCGGAGGAGATCGCCGAGGTCGCCCTGGCCCACATCGGGCAGGTGCGAAACGCGGTCGTAAGCTTCGGCCAGGGCTGCGAGGGCGATCCGCTGTTCGCGGCCAAAGCCATCGAGCCGGCCATCCGGATGATCCGGGCCGAAACCTCCGAAGGCACCATCAACATGAACACCAACGCCAGCCTGCCCGATGTTCTGGAAAGGCTGTTCGACGCCGGCCTCGACAGCATTCGCGTCAGCTTGAACAGCGTCCGGAAAAACTGCTACGACGCCTATTACCGACCCAGGGGGTACACCTTCGAAGATGTCGTAAAAAGCATCGTGATCGCCGGGGAGAAAAACAGGTTCGTGTCCCTCAACTACCTCAACCAGCCGGGATTCACGGACAGCCCGGAGGAAATCGAGGTGTTCCTGGCCTTTCTCGACGATTACCCTGTCCATATGATCCAATGGCGCAATTTGAATTTCGACCCGCTCAGATACTACGACATCATGTCCGAGGCTTGCCCGCTTGGCGAGCCAACGGGAATGCGCAATCTTCTGGCAATGGTAAGGGAGCGTTTTCCAAGTCTCATGTTCGGGTATTTCAACCCGCCGAAAGAAAAATGGAGCTCCTTCACTTGATCTTGTATTGCTCCAGCAACCCGTAAAACCGGGACCTGGAAAGCCCGGAAATCTCCATGGCCTTTTTGACATCGTTGTCGGTCGCGGTCATGAGTTTGCTTATATAAGTTTTCTCCATCTCGGCGACTTTTTCGGACCGGGCATCCTTCCAGGGGGTCGCCAGTTCCCCTTCGTCGTCTTCACAGGGCGCTTCCTCCGCCGACGGGGCTGTTTCTTCGATGCTTGCCTGCGCGGTTTCGACCCGGATTGTCACGGGAAGGTGGCGCGGGTAGAGCGTGGGGAGATCTCTGGCCGCTTCGATGGCCGAGCGGAGCGCTCCCACGAGTTCCCGGACGTTTCCCGGCCATGAATACGAGATCAGTTTTCCGATAAAAGAATCGGAAACGGCTTTTTTTTCCATGCCGTATTCTTTGCATAGCCTGTCCAAATGATACTCGGCGATCGGTATGATATCTTCCTTTCGGTCTTTTAAGAGCGGTATTTTTATGAGAAAGCCCTGGAGCCTGTGGAGCAGGTCGCTTCGAAAAAGACCGTTGTCCACCATTTCGCTCAGGTTCTTGTTGGTGACGGCCACGAGGCGAAAATCGCAATGGATCTCCTTGTCGCCGCCTACCCGTCGAAAGCGGCGTTCTTCGATAAGCCTCAGAAATTTGGCCTGCACGCTCAGGGGAAGGTCCCCCACTTCGTCCAGGAACAACGTGCCGTCCCGGGCGTCCATAACCATCCCCTCCGTTTTGGTGTCCGCCCCGGTGAAGGAGCCTTTTTCGTGGCCGAACAGAAGGTTCTCCGAGAGAGTTTCCGGAATGGTCGAGCAATCGACGACGGCGAATTTTCCCGCAGCCCTGTCGCTGTTTCTGTGAATGGCTCGGGCCAAAAGCTCCTTGCCGGTCCCGGTTTCCCCCGCAATCAGCACGTTTGCGCAGGACTTCGCGGCGCACGCCAGTACCTCCAGGCAGCTTTCCATCGAAAAGCCCGTTGCGACGATGCCCGCAAGGTCCAGCTCCTCGGGGTCCGGCGCGTTTCGCTTCTCGTTTCTGAATTCGAGCGCCCTTTCCAGCGGCCCGAGCATTTCAGCTATGTCGAACGGTTTGATCAAATAGTCCCGGGCGCCCCATAAAAGGGCCTGCTTGGCGCCGAATTGTTCCGGATCTCCCGTCAGCACGATGATTTCCGGACGGCAATGGCTGTCGCGGAAGGCCGGGAGCGCCTGGATTCCGTTTCCGTCCGGCATGCGGACATCCAAAAAGACCACGTCGAAAAAATCTTCTTCGATTCGGCGACGGGCATCCTCGAGATGAAAGCTGGAAACCGCTTCGTATCCCAGCTTGACCCTGATCACCCTTGCCAGGGTACGGTTCAAGTCCATGTCGTCGTCGATGATCAGGACCTTGACGGGGGGCGAACCGTCGCAGTCTCCACCGATTGGCGCGGCGTCCTTTTTCATATCCATTGGGGCAATCCATCATCCTGTTTTTGCAATGTGTGCGAAATTCGAGTATCAACCGCCTATCTTGTGCCAAAATGCGACGGATTTTGCAATCGGTATTTTGCGCAAATATCTGAAAACAAAGCGGATTTCGCTATTTGGGAAGGGTGATGTTGTGCTTTTTCATCAGGTTGTGGAAATTGGGCCTTTGCAGGCCCACGGCCTTGGCCGCCTGGGTCACGTTCCAGTCGTTTTGCGCCAGGGCGTTTCTCACGAAGTTCCTCTCGACCTGGGCGACGGCCTTCTGGCGTATTTCCTTTTTGATTTTTTTCAGCTCTTCGTTGGTGGACGGCACGTGCTCGATCAGATGTTCGATCTCTTCGATCTCGCTTAGCACCGGCAGTTCGGCCATGGTGATCTGCCTGCCCTCGCACAGAATGGCGGCGCGTTCCACCGCGTTTCTGAGCTGGCGCACGTTGCCCGGCCACTGGAAATTGGTCATGCGGTTGGCGGCTTCCCGTTCGAAACCCTCGATGGACTTGTTCATTTTCCGGTTGAACTGCTCGAGAAAATGGTAGGCGATGGGAAGGATGTCCTCCCGTCGTTCCCGCAGCGGCGGAAGCATGATGGGATAGACGAAGATGCGATAATAGAAGTCCTCCCGGAACGAGCCCTCAAGGACCATCTCCTGGAGGTTCCTGTTGGTGGCGAATATGAGGCGCACGTCCACCTTGACCGGCTTCGTGTATCCCAGGGGAAGAAATTCGCGGCTTTCCAGGAACCGAAGCAGCTTGCCCTGGACCTCCGTGTCAACGTTGGCGATCTCGTCCAGAAACACGGTGCCCCCGTCTGCCTGTGTGAAAATGCCCTTCTTCTCCTGGTGGGCGTCGGTGAAGGCCCCCTTGGCGTGGCCGAAAAGTTCGTTTTCCAAGAGGTCGCCGGAGAGCGTGCCGCAGTCCACGGCGAAAAACACCCGGTCCTTGCGAAGGCTGTTGGCGTGCACCGCCCGGGAAACCAGTTCCTTTCCCGTGCCGCTCTCCCCGTAGACCAGCACGTTGGCGTCCGTGGGCGCCACCTTCTGGATCATGGAGACCACTTTCTGCATCTTGCCGCTGTTGCCCACCAGCTGGTGGGAAACGGGTCCGGAAGGGCGCTCCCGTTCTTGTCTGAGCCTGCGGTTTTGCAGAAGAGACCGCCGTTCCTCCAGGGCCTGCCCCACCACCGACCGAAGCTCGTCCGGGGAGAAGGGCTTGGGCAGATAGTCGAACGCTCCCAGCTTCATGGTCTCCACGGCCGACGACACGCTGGCGTACCCGGTGATGACCACCACGCGGGTGTCCGGAAAACGCTCCGCCACCTGCCGCAAGACCTCCATGCCCCCCATGCGGCTCATCTTCAGGTCCGTGACCACAACGTCGAAACCGTCCTCGGCGATCATTTCCAGGGCGTCCCGGCCGTTTAACGCGTATCGGACCTCGTAGTCGAGCTTTTCCAGGATTTTCACGCAGTTCTTGCAGATCTGTGGCTCGTCGTCCACCACCAGTATGCGGGGGGGCCTGTCAGTCATTGCATTCGCCCCGGTCTATGGGCAGCCTGAATATAAAGGTGGCGCCCTTGCCCGGTTCGCTTTCCACCTTCAGCGTGCCCAGGTGTTGTTCGACGATCCCGTGGGTGATGGCGAGCCCCAGGCCCGTGCCGTCGTCCTTGGTGGTGAAGAACGGGTCCACCACCTTGTCCAGGTCCTCCTTGGCGATGCCGCACCCGGTGTCCGACACCCGAAATTCGATGAAATTCTTTTCGTCGTTTCTGGTCACGCTCACGGTGATCTTGCCGCCCGGGTCCGTGGCCTCCACGCCGTTCATGATCAGATTGATCAGGGCCTGCTGGATTTGGCCGGGGTCCAGGCAGATAGACGGAATATTGTCTTCGGGAGCGAATTCGATCTGTATGTCCTTGAACGCCGCCTGCTTCTTGGTCAGCATGATGCTGTCTGCCGCCACCTGGTTGGGGTCTGCGGTTTTCTTGGCCGGCTTGGTCTGGCGCGCGAAATTCAGCAGGCCGGTGACGATCTTTCGGCAGCGAAGGGTCTCGTTGGTGATGGTCTGCAACTCCTCGTAGATGGGGTCGTCCTTCTCCAGGTCCTCCTGGATCAGCATGGCTGTGGTGAGGATGGTGGTGAGCGGATTGTTGATCTCGTGGGCCACCCCTGCGGAAAGCCTCCCGATGGAGGCCAGCTTCTCCTGGTGCATCATGACCTTCTGCATCTTCATGTCCCGGGTGATGTCCCGGGAAATCTCGATGGCCCCGACGATGTCGTCGCCCTCGAACAGGGGGTAGGTGGATATGGAGAAAAACACGTCGCGCCCGTTTTTGTCCTTGTGGATATGGGTGGTCTGGAACGGTTTTTCCGACTCCAGGGTCTGGGCCAGAGGGCAGGGGTGCTCTTCCCCGGAGCATGGTTCGCACTGGTGATGGGTGATCTTGTAGCACGGCTGCCCGATCACCTCCTTGCGGTCCAGCCCCAGCTTTTTGAGCATGCTCTCGTTGATGTCCATGATGCGATGATCCATGGAGATGACCATCACGTCCTCCTGAATCAGTTCGTTGAAGACCGTGCTGTACATTGCCCGGGCTTCGTGTAGCTTCTGGTCGGTCTTTTTCTGCAGCGTCGAAATCCGGTAGATTTCCCAGAACAGAAGAGCGGTCCGGGAGGATATGGCGCGCACGTGGGGCAGCTTCTTCTTCAAAATATCGTTGTATATTTCCATGCGTCCTGTCAGTTCGATGATCAGCTCGATGTCTTCCTTGTCGAACAGGTCGTTGTAGTCGGACGTGATGTAGAGGCCTTTCTCCGTCGCCTTGATCACCCCGGGCGCCTTGGGGTCGATCTCGGCCACCGCCACGACCTTCGGATGGATCTCCTTGAACTGGTGTCTCTCGATGACCTCCATAAGCTCCTTGCAGCGATGCCCGCCGCCCACGATGGCTATGTTCATGCAACAATCCTCCGGCAAGGGGTTTCGGGTTGGCCGCCTCCGCTCTCGGAAGCCGCGCGGAAACGGCTAATGTTCCGTTAATATACGCAAAGGCGGCCGGGTTCGTCAACACGCGGGTGTTTTCGGAGTTCAGTCCCATACAAGGGACGACAGGCAATAGCCCGGCAATTCATTGCCGGGGTGGATTCGCCGAGGCAGGCCAAGTCCCGTTAGGGACGACAGATTTCGGCCCGTTTGACTCGTTCCCACGCTACGGCGTGGGAACGCCTGCCGGACGCTCCCGCGTCCCGTGCCGGAGGATCGCGTCACGCGAAGGCGCTTGCGGAGCCTTGTCCGCCTCATTCCTACGCTCCTGCGTGGGAACGCCCGCTGGATGCTCCCGCGTCCTGTGCCATAGGAACACATCCTGTTGAGCCGCTGGCGAGAACGTATCCCTGGAAGAGCTTGGTTACAAAATCGGCCAGCTATTCGTCCTATTTGTTCTATTTGTCCTATTTGTCCCATTGGTCCTGTATTCTTCTCGCTTCGCTCTGAAAACACTCCAGGAGTTGGCCGACCTCAAAACCAACCCCCCTGGAAAATTGCCGATCTGCGCGGATAGCGGTTTTCGACCGGAGCCAAAGCCGGTCGGGATCGGTAGCGCCGTCTTCCACGGCGGCGCGGCGCCTCGGGTGTTCGGAAAGGAGCGAGTTGCGGTTAAAGCGCCGCTGTGGAAGACGGCGCTACCGGGATAAAGGAGCTTCTCGCCTCTCCGCAAGCTCCGCCCTGAATGACGGAGTGGGTTGGCCGACGTTGAAACCAAGCCATGGTTGATCGCCGGGGCTCGAAGGTCGGAGGCGCGGGACGGGGCAAGGCGAAAGAAGGCGCGGGAATACCGCGGCGGAATCGAATCCGAGTCGTTGCTGCCGACGTTCCGTTTTTTTTTCACCCGGCATTTCCGCGCCCCGTCATTCCTGCCGGAGCGCGCGTTTCCCGAGTTGGGGGCCTCATTCCGCGCATGCGAGAGAGACCGTTGAAATCCGGCGGCGTCGTACTGGAAAGCGCGCGCGGAGTGCCAGAATTCAGGCTTCCGTTCAAGTCCCGGCGTCCCGGCGGCGCGGCGGCAGACGGCGGTGAAAATTTCCCGGAATTGGATGATTTTCATCACCCCAGTAGAGATCTGGGGTGATGAAAATGCTCCCTGTTTGGCCGCAGCAATTCCGCCGGGTTTTTTTCCGCCAAGCTATCGCGGGGCTTGGCTCGGGTGCGTAGGGTGGGTGGGTTGAAACCCTGGCGTTCGGGGCTGGTTCGAAGCTTGTTAGCGCCCGCGCCCTTCGAGCTTGTACGAAGCCCAACCCACCATTTCCCGTGCCGCCTCGATGTCGTTCGTTCGAAGAAGCGACCAATTGGCGCGGAAAATGGTGGGTTGGGCTCCGTGCAAGATTGTCGGGCCATCCATTTCAAGAGAAGTTGTATTGGCGACAACGCCTGGGGATCGACCCACCCACCCTACGCTCCCGAACCAGCCCGTGCATATTGCCGCGAGCGGGAACAAATCCCGGCAGAAAAAAATCTTCCGGAATTGGATGATTTTCATCACCCCGCCTTACACCTGGGGTGATGAAAATGTTCCCTATTTTGCTGTAAATTATCTGCCGATTTTTGTTCCGTGAAAACTATCATGGAGCCTGGTTCGGGTGCGTAGGGTGGGTGGGTTGAAACCCTGGCGTTCGGGGCTGGTTCGAAGCTTGTTAGCGCCCGCGCCCTTCGAGCTTGTACAAAGCCCAACCCACCATTTCCCGTGCCGCCTCGATGTCATTCGTTCGAAGAAGCGACGAATTGGCGCGGAAAATGGTGGGTTGGGCTCCGTGCAAGATTGTCGGGCCATCCATTTCAAGAGAAGTTGTATTGGCGACAACGCCTGGGGATCGACCCACCCACCCTTGCTCCCGAACCAGCCCCGTGCGGATTGCCGCGAGCGGGAACAAACCCTTGCAGAAAAAAATCTCCCGAATTTGGATGATTTTCATCACCCCGCCTTACACCTGGGGTGATGAAAATGTTCCCTATTTTGCTGTAAATTATCTGCCTATTTTTGTTCCGTGAAAACTATCGCGGGGCCTGGTTCGGGCGCGTAGGGTGGGTGGGTTGAAACCCTGGCGTTCGGGGCTGGTTCGAAGCTTGTTTGCGCCCGTGTCCTTCGAGTTTATACGAAGCCCAACCCACCATTTCCCGTGCCGCCGCAGTGCCATTCGTTCGAAGAGGCGACGAATTGGCGCGGAAAATGGTGGGTTGGACTCCGTGCGAGATTGTCGGGGCATCTGTTTCAAGAGAAGTTGTATTGGCGACAACGCCTGGGGATCGACCCACCCACCCTACGATCCCGAACCAGCCCCGTGCGGATTGCCGCGAGCGGGAACAAATCCCGGCAGAAAAAAAATCTCCCGGAATTGGATGATTTTCATCACCCCGCCTTACACCTGGGGTGATGAAAATGTTCCCTATTTTGCTGTAAATTATCTGCCGATTTTTGTTCTGTGAAAACTATCATGGAGCCTGGTTCGGGAGCGTAGGGTGGGTGGGTTGAAACCCTGGCGTTCGGGGCTGGTTCGAAGCTTGTTAACGCCCGCGCCCTTCGAGCTTGTACGAAGCCCAACCCGCCATTTCCCGAGCCGCCTCGATGTCATTCGTTCGAAGAAGCGACCAATTGGCGCGGAAAATGGTGGGTTGGACTCCGTGCGAGATTGTCGGGCCATCCATTTCAAGAAAAGTTGAATTGGCGACAACGCCTGGGGATCGACCCACCCACCCTACGATCCCGAACCAGCCCCGTGCGGATTGCCGCGAGCGGGAACAAATCCCGGCAGAAAAAAATCTCCCGGAATTGGATGATTTTTTAGCCGGGTTTTATTCCTATGCAGAGTGCCTGCTTTCGGTTTGCGCGGTTCGGCTGGACCTCGGATTTTCAAGCGGACCGTCATTCCGGCCGGAGCGCGCGCGGTTGTCGGAAGAACGTATTTTCGATCTCTCCCGCAGCCTTTGCGAGGTTCGCCGTTTTTTGCGGGCAGGCGCGCGCGGAGAGCCGGAATCCAGGCTTTGGCGAGTTTTCGCAAACGGGGCAAGGCGGAATGTTCTGGCTCCGAACCGTTGGAAAGCAGGCGTTCGTTTCCCGTCGCATCGGCGTTCCTGTCCCGTCAAGATGCCGCGGCTTGCGGTTCGGAGATTTTCGCCGCCGTCTTCCGCCGCGCCGCCGGGACTCGAACGGAAGCCTGGATTCCGGCTCTCCGCGCGCGCTTTCAAGTGCGACGCCGCCGGATTTCAACGTACTTCGCGCATGCGAGGAATTTCCGCCCGACTCGGGAAACGCGCGCTCCGGCCGGAATGACGGGCACGGAAATACCTGAGTAGACCCCGCAAAGCAGGAACACATTTAGGAGGAAATTTCATACCGAAAACCGGATGATTTTCATCACCCCAATAGAGATCGATCAGGAAACCGTCGGGACCGGGAAGAGGAGAAATCGACGGGAAGGAGAGACGCCTGCCGAACCGGTCGATCCCCGGCTGCGCGGCGGGAGATTCGCCCTCCCGAAGGATGAATTTGCGGGAGCCTTCCGCACGGATGGCGGATCGGCCGGACCATTGGAATTCGAGTTTCCGGCCGTTCGGGTCGAGTTGGTTATGGAGGTGGTATGGTTTCATTCGGAATTGTCGGTCTCCGGGAGCAGGCCTGTAAGAATCGACGGGTCTTCGAGCGCCTGGAGGATGGTCGCGACGATCATTGAATCTTCGAGGTCCAGGTCCTTGCAGAGTGATTCTTCGTTTCGTTCCCCCGACAGGATCTTTCGGATCGCGCCAACGAGATCGGACCAGCCATGTTCTTCCATCCGGGATAAGGCGGCGTCGAACTCATCGGCTTTGTCGGGTTGTCGAACGGCTTGCAAGGCGCCCAGAATGACCGGCAAATGCCTCTTCATCTCGTGTGCCGTGCCGGCGAAGTTGCGTTTGGCTTCGCGAGCCAGGCGGCGGTATTCGGCGGCCCGGTCCGGCTGCGACTGTCGATCGGCGATTTCGGCCAGGATGGTGTAGGTCGCCCAGATCGTCGCGGCACCGGGATCCAGGGTCTTCTTGATGGCCAGGGCTTCCTCTGCCAGTTGGCGGGCTTCGTCCAGGCGTCCCGGCTGGGTTTGCAGGAGATCGGCGAGGTTGTTGAGCGCTGTGCTGGTTGGCAAGATGTTGCCGGCTTGCCGGCCGCCGTCGATGGCCTTGCGATACCAGGTCTCCGCCGCCTCCGGCTTTCCGGCGGACTGGTTCACGACCGCCAGTTGGTTCCAGGTTCGCGCGGCTGCGGCCAGGTCTCCGCGTTGCTCGTGCAACCTGGCAGCCTCCCGATAATGCTGCTCGGCTTGCTCCCACTGCCGTGCTTCCTGAAACGCCACGCCAAGCTGGTGCTGGATGACGGCTTCGCTCGCGGGTTCGCCGAGACGCCGGAACAATTCGAGGGCTTCGCGGTAACGCTTCACGGCGTCGGCGAGATCGCCTTCCAGCATGGCCAGCGTGCCGAGTTGTCCGAGGATGACGCCTTGCTGCCGCAGGTCGTTCAGTTCCCTGGCGGGCTCCAGGCCGAGTTCGTATTGCGCGCGGGCCTCGGCGTATTTGCCTTGATGCCTCAACACATCGGCCAGGTCCGTCCGGAGTACGCCGCCATGCCGTTTGACTTGATCGGTCGGCTCCAGTTGCTCCGTCACCGCAATGCCTTGCCGATAGGTCGCTTCCGCCAGATCGGGACGACCGCCGGCCCTGTAGCAGCGGCCAAGACGTAAGAGCGTCAGGACGCGATCATAGCCGGGCCGATCTCCGAGCGCATCCAGGATGTCGGCAAAGATCCGGGCGGCTTCGCCGACGGCGCCGGAAGCGCGCAGTTGTTCGCCGCGGTTCGATTGCGCCAGGTACCACGCCTTCGAACCGCGCCGGCCCCCGGCCTGCTCGGCGCGGCGGGTCAGCAAAGCGGCTTCGCGGGTCATGCCGAAGTAGTTGAGGAACCGGTTGACGGAGTCCACGAAATCCACCGCATCGGCGTCGCCGGCGTCCAGGGCGCTGCGGACGGCGTGCAGCAGGTTGGGCAATTCGCGGCGGGCGATGGCCCGGGCCTGATGCGGGTTCCTGTCGTCTTCGTGATAGAGGTAGCCCGCCAGGGCGTAGTACCGCCGGCGATGGGCAAGGGTCAGGACGTCGCGCTCGTCGGCCGCAAGGCCTGCCCAGAGCATGGGAGCCAGCGTGGGATGGAAGCGGAGGAAGGGCGGGCCGACGCCCGGGATGCGCTCCGCTTCGATCAGGGCGGCGGCTTCCAGCTGGCGGCGCAAGCCGGGCCAGAGGTTTTCCGCCGCGGTTTCGGGCATGCCCGCCAGCCGTGCCCGAAGCTGCTCGACATGCCTTTCGAGTTCCGGATTTCCCGAAAGCTGGGCCGACAATTCCGCCGGGATTTCGGCGTCGTCGGGAACCTCCATGCCCATCATGCGGAGCATGACGCGCGGATCGCCGGTGTCCAGCGCCGCCAGCAGGGCCTGAAGCTGTTCTCGCTCGCCGCTTTCGCCCAGTTCCGTGACGGCCAGCAGATCGTCTTCAAACGCCCCGCCCTGAAACACGCCCAGACGGCGGACGGCGTGGCGTTCGACTTCGCTCAGACGTTCCAGGGAGATTTCCAGCGACGCGATCAGGCTCCGGGGCGTGCCTTCTTCCGCGATGCTCGATACGGCGTCCTGGCCCAGGAGCTTTTCCAGGCGCTCGCCAAGCTTCTTGGCCGTGCGGGTCTTGAGCTGCTGTGCGAGCACGGCGATGGAAAGGGGATGGAACCCGACGCGGTCGAACAGCCCGATCAAGTCCTTTCGCTTGGGCGGCGGGACGCTGGGCGCGGGCGGCAGTTTTGCGAGGGCGGCGAACCAGTCCAGGGCGTCGTCCGGATATGCGGCGCTGCCAAGCCCCTCCAACGCGACGCGGCGATGTTTTCGCGTGCCCTCGACGCGATAGTCCGGATGGCCGAAATCCGGAGTGCGACTGGTCAGCAGGACCCGCGAGCCGCCACTGCGGGACCAGGCAACCGCCGCGTCCAGCAGCTCGTTCAGCGCGTCTGTCGAAACGGCTTCCAAGTTGTCCAGGACGACGAGGGTCGGCGTATCGCGGAGCGCCTCGGCGGCCGCGTCGGCATCGACCAGCGACTCTTGGAGAACGCTGCTTATCGCGCTTACGGCCACCGAGCGGGCGTCTTCGGCCTGCACCCGCGAGTAGTCGATGAAAACCGCCCGCTCGAACATGCCGGTTCGAACCAGCCAGCGTGCGGCTTCCATGGCCAGCTCGGTCTTGCCCTGGCCGCCGAACCCGGTTATGGAAATCCGTCGCGTTTCCCCGGCGGCAAACCAGCGGGAAATGTCCCACAGTTCCCTGCGCCGCCCGAAGAACCCCGCCTCCTGTGCCGGGCGGAGATTGTGCTTCGCAACGGCGGCCCCGGCGGTGGCATCGGCGGCGGAACCGGTCGGCCGGGCGGTCAGCATGGGGGAATCGGCGCCCCCGTGGAACAACGCGGGGAGAAACCAGTCGTCGAGTTCCAGCATCCGGCGCTTGTCGCCGCGCCGGACCTCGTATTTTTCGGGATTGTTGGCCAGCCAGGCCCGGGCGTCGTCCAGCGCAGCGGCAATGCCCCGGCCGCGAGCCAGGCTCTCGTAGAACTTGCCGAACAGCATCCGGGTCGTTTCGACCAGCACCGCGTGGGTCATGGCCAGGATCGCCGGAATTCCCGTGGTGGTGAGTCGTCCGGCGACCCCGGACATGGGATCGCCCTCGGCGTCCAGGGCGGCGGTCTGGCACGCGGACAGTACCACCAGCCCGACTTTGGACCGGAACAGGTTGTCGGCCAGGTCCTCGGCCGGGATCAGATGCCTGGTGCGATCCTCCTTCTCGAAGAGCAGAAAGCCGATCCCCACGGGCTTCTTCCCGGCAGTCCCGTCCCCCCGGACCCGGCGTTCCCGCTGGATCTCGCTGAGGATCGATTTTCCGAACAGGCCGGGATTCTTTTCGGCGTCCTCTTCGGACACCTCTTTGAAGACCCCGTGCCCGTCGAAATGGAGGATATCGACGGACGGCTTTGTCTCGTCGTCGAGTCGGTCGGAAAGCGCGTTGAGCGTGGCGGGCCGCAGGAATTCCCAATCGACGCGACCCGGCGCGTATTTCTCCAGGGCGTCGAGAACGGCCCGGGCATCGGCCCTCGGATCGATGAACCCGGCATCGGTGGGACGGCTGACGACGAACAGCAAATGAAGGCGGTCCTTGGCGTCGATGCGAAACGGCCGCCGTCCGCCCGTGGCGCCGGAAATCCTGCGGCGGACGCTGATGTGCGGCTTTTCCCGAAAGAGAAACGTGCCGGAGGGATCGCGCAGCAGTTCCCAGGGCAGCGCCAGAATCGAGGCGTCCTGGGAGTCGATGGTCAGCACGCGCTGCCGGTCGTCGGCGTCCTGGAAGCGGTCGAACAGGCGCGCCGCCTCGCGCTCTTTGAAAACGGCCTTGAAAAGCGCCTCGCCGATTGCGGAAAGCCGGGCCTTGATGCGACTTGCTTCCTTGTCGTCCGGATCGGCCAGCGACATGGCGCCGTACGTTTCCACGTACCAGCGAATATCCGAACGGTCCTTGTCCGTGACGGGATTGACGAATTCGAGCCGCCCGGAATCCGTGCCGTCGAACCAGACATCGACTGCGGCCTTGCCGGAGAATTTGAGAACGAGTTCCGTGCCGTTCATATCTTGCTGCCTCCCAAAGAATATTTTTTTGCGAGCTTGGTTTCTATGCCAGCCATGCCCTGGCCGCCTCGTCCGCCTCGTTCCAACGCTTCGCGTTGGAATGCATACCAGGACGCTTCGCGTCCGATCTCCGCCAAGGCGCGGCCGATGTTAGAACCAAACCCATTTTTGCATTTTTTCACCCTTGAGATATTTTCCGATCAATCCACCGCATAACGACCGAAATCGGAGGCGCGTCTTTTTGCGCCGGATGGATTTAGCGGTTACGCGATTTCCTTAAAATTCACGGCGATTGGTTTTGACCGAAAAATCTCCTCCGATCTGAAATCCTTTGTCGCATGCAAAAAATCCTACCATATCGTTATTCCTTTTAGGTGTCAATTCTGATGCAAAATCGCCAGCAATTCTATTTTTAGCAGGCTCTTCTCTGCGTACCTCTGCGCCTCTGCGTTTAAATCACCTTTGCCATCGAAGGGCCGCGTTTATTCAACGCAGAGGCGCAGAGGTCCGCAGAGGGCAACATCAAGACAAGACCATGAGGGATCATTCCTCATAATGCCCATCGGCAAATGTTTAGGGTTTTTGCAGGAACGAAAGACACCATTGCGCAAGCCCGTCAAAATTAGAATCGTTGCGAGATACCCGAACCTCTGTTCAGTTTTCTGAGAATTGACTGCAATGTGGAAAACGACTTGCTTGACAAAGCAGTGGAAGCCTGCCGCAGAGGCGTCAATTCCGGCTATTTCCAGGAACTGCACACCCAAATGCGCAACTCGTCGCTAATAGAAGTGTTGAGCGAACCTCAAAAACTCGAACACATGACCGGCTTGGGATTTGAGACGACCGCCGGTGGAAGGGCTTGGCTGGAGCGCCTGCGTAGGCACCTTTTCGAAAACGGGCCTTACCCGGTCGTCCACGATCTCGAATAGAAGGCTTTTTCTACTGCCTTCGCATACTCCATGAAGCGCCGAACGGTGGAGCGGGAAACGAAACTGACGCGGAATCCGCGACAGCCGGGATAGCCGATTGTAAGGACCTGGCATCGGGAGGCTGTTATTTTTCCGGAATCAGCTCGATTAGTAAGGACGACGCCACGCACCAACGGTTGTTCTCCGGGAATTTAAGGGCTCGGGTTTACTGGGAAAGATGTTCGGTATCCGGGTTAAGCCGTTGCTTCGGATTGTTATCGAAAAAAACATTCTGATAAGGCTCTCCGCTTTTGTGATGGCTGATCTGAATGGTTACTTTCAAATCCATCCGTTTGAGAAAAGCAAGGAGCTTGTCGGTGGTAAAACGGATGAAATGACCGTTTAGCAGGTGTGAAATCTCCGCCTGTTTCACTCCGAGGACCTCGGCAAGTTCTTTTTGTTTCAAGTTTTTTTCCTTTAAGAGCCGTATGATGTGGCAGCCGATCATGGCCCGTGCCTGCAATTCCTCGGCATTTTCCAATTCGAGATCGGCAAAAACGTTGCCCGAGCTTTTTTCAAATTCAATGTTCATTTTATTTTTTCTCATGTTTGGAAAGCTCCCGTGCTTCCTGATAACGCTTTTTGATCAAATCGACGTCTTTTTTTCGGGGTGGCAATGCCTCTTTTTGATTTTTTCTGAAAGGCATGCAATACGTAGATTTTTTCTCCCAATTGAACCGCCTGTACACAGCGGTAAGCCTCCTTGTCGTATTTCAAAGCAATTTCAATTATGCCAGGCCCCGCCCCTTTGAACGTTTTTGCGTCCTTCGGCATTTCACCAAACTGGATAGGCTCTACCCGAATCCTTGCTGGCTCCGGCGAATCAAGCCGCCTTGACCTCCCGCGCGAAAATCTTTTCCTCCCTGAGCCTGAAGGCGGAGACCGACACCCGCAGCTGGTCGGAGGTCTTGGACAGGTTCTGCATGGCCATGGCGGTCTGGCGGCTGGCGGTGGAGGTCTGTGAGCTGATTTCTCCCACCTCCTCCATGGTTGCTAGGATGCTTTGAGAGGCCTTGGCCTGTCCGACCGAGGCGACCGAAATGGACTCGATCAGCTCGGCCAGGCGGGCGGACACCGATTCGATCTCTTCGAGCTTGCGGTGGGCGTCGTCGGCCAGGTGAGAACCCTCCACGACCCGCCGGATGCTCTCCTGCATGCTGATGCCCGCCTCGTTGATCTCCCCCTGGATGTTCTTGATGAGGGTGTCGATCTTCTTGGTGGCGTTGGCGGAGCGCTCGGCCAGACGCTGGACTTCTTCGGCGACCACGGCGAATCCCCTTCCCGCCTCGCCGGCCATGGCGGCCTGGATGGACGCGTTCAGTGCCAGGATCGAGGTCCTGTCCGCGATGTCGTTGATCAGCTGCACGATGGCGCCGATCTCCTGGGAGCTTTCCCCGAGACGCTTGACCGCGCGCGCGGTTTCCTGGACGTTGTCGCGGATATGCCTCATGGCGCCGTTGGTGTTGCGGACCGCCTCGGCGCCTTCCTTGGCGTTCTGGGTGGATTTGCGGGAGACCTTGGCGGAGAGGGCGGCGTTCTGCGCGACCTGCCGAATGGACCCCGCCATCTCGTTTACCGCCTCGATGGCTTCGGAAATATGCGCGGCCTGCATTTCCGAGATTTCCGCCAGATGCTCCGTGGAAACGGTGACTTCCCCGGAGGTGTTGGAGACCATCAGAGTGGCGTCCTTTACGTTCTGGACGACCAGCGACAGCTGTTCGGCCATGGAGTTGAAGGAGTCCGCGATGGCGCCGGTGATGTCTTCTGTGACTTCGGCGCGGATGGTCAGGTCGCCGTCGGCCAGGTCGCTGATTTCCGTCAGAAGCTTCATGACCGAGTTCTGGATGGCGTCGCGTTCCTCGCTGCTTTGAATCAGCGGGACCGTCTGCTCCAGCATGTTGTTGATGGCGACGGCGACTTCGCCCAGTTCGTCCTCTCTGACGACATTGATGCGCGCGGAGAAATCCCCGTCTTCCAGCTTGCGGGTGAGCATGCGGATTTGGTTGATTTGGGTGTTGTACCGGTCGGCCAAAGCCTTGGAGCATGCCACCGCCAAAGCGGCGGCGATCGCCGACAATGCGGCGCATGCTATTGCCAGGCCTGCGGAGGGGCCGCCCGCAGGACCCGCCAGGTAGCCGACGATGAAAAGCATGAGAAGCGGGGAGAGGGAGAAGAGCAGAAAGAACGCCAGCAGGGTGTTGCGGATGTTGCCGGTGATCGTTTTCAACACCGACGGCAGCTTGACCTTTCCGGTTTTCGGTTTTGTCTTTTTCATGTGCATCCTCCGATCCTGTTTGGCCTACAGAAGCTTTGCGACGTTCGTCAGGAGATCTTCGTGCTCGAACGGCTTGGTCATGAAGATGTCGGCGCCCTGCTTCATGCCCCAGAACCGGTCGATCTTTTCGGACTTGCAGGTGAGCATCAGGACCTTGATTCCGCTCGTCTCCGCTCCTTTTTTGAGCTGGCGGCAGATTTGAAAGCCGTTGGTGTCGGGCAGGACCACGTCGAGCACGACCACCTCGGGATTGTGTTTACGGGTCTTGGCCAAGGCTTCGGCGCCGTCCTTGGCCGTGACGATGCGATAGCCGTTTTCTTCCAAAATGCTGGACACTATTCGAAGTTCGGTGGGGCTGTCGTCTACTACAAGGATCGTTTTTGCACTCATTGGTTGTCTTGTCTCCGTTGCTTGAATTGGTATCGGTGGACTTGGCTTTTATTTCGGCCAATCGCTTACCGCCTCGTTCCCACGCTTCGCGTGGGAATGCATACCAGGACGCTTCGCGTCCGAGTTCTGCCAAGGCATGGCCGATTTTTGAACCAACCCCATGTTGGCATATTGTCTAAGTTATTGACTTCCTTGTTACCCATCGGCCAGACTGCCGTCGCGGATTGTCTTTCCGGCAAGCATCGTGTTCAAATCCGGCACGACGAGAATGCCGTCCTCCCAATGGTATGCGCCCGCTACCAGATCGTTGTCGAAAGGGGGCATGATCTGCGCTGGCTGGCAGGCCAGGGGCAGACTTTCGATCCGCATGGGCGCGGCAGCTTTTACGACGGCATGGCCTGTGGTCCCGTTTTTTCCGAATTCGGCTGCAAGAAATCTCCGCGGCGGCTTTTTGGCGGAAAGCGCGAGTCCCAGCCGCATTTCCGGCCAGATGACGGGGAGTTTTCGCTTCCTCCATCGCGTCACCCCGCAGATGTGGGGCGGCAGTTCGGGGGCCTCGCTTATTTTCACATCCATGATGATGTACTTGATTTGGGATATGCAAAAAAGGAAATAGACGCGTTTTCCCCAGACCGGCCGGGCGACCGCAGGATAGATCAGGACCTTGCCTCCCGGTGCGATCTTTCGCGCTGCATTCCCGTTCATGTCAGCAGGCGACGCATTGTTTCTCATGGCGGGTATTTCCGAGCAGATCGCGTATGACGGCGACGAACTCCTTTTCGTTGTAGGGTTTGACCATGAACCCCGATGCTCCCAGGGCCTTGGCTTTTTGCCGGTGTTTTCTGGCGGTCCGGGACGTGAGCATCACCACGGGAATGTCTTTGAATTCGTCCTGGTTCTTCAGGGCGCTCAGGCACTCGAATCCGTTCATGCGGGGCATTTCGATGTCCATGACGATCAGGTCGCAGGTTTTTTCCCGCAGCCTGTCTATGGCCTCCATGCCGTTTGCCGCCGTCCGGGCGGTCCAGCCCCGATCCGCGAGCATTTTCGATACCACGTGCCGGATGCTCACCGAATCGTCCACCACGAGAATGTCCGCGGCTGAGGCGCTCGGTTCGGTCCTCGGATGTTTTTTACGGTTTTTGTTGAAAGATTTTTCAAACGGCGCCAGCAGTTCCGGCAGGTTCAGGACGGGCGCCACGGAACCGTCGCCCAGGATCGCGGCGCCGGCGACCCCCTTGACGCCGCGGAAATGGGCGCCCAGGCTTTTCACCACCACTTCCTTCCGAGCCACCAGTTCGTCGATCAGAATCGCCGCCTCCAGGTCTGCGACCGCCACCGACAACGCCAGCGGACCGGCTGTCCCGCGCGGGATGTCCGACTCGACGGAAACACTGTCCCAAAGCTCTTCGAAAAAATACAAGGGAATCTTTTTCCCGTCGCTGGCCAAAAATCTTTCGGGCTCGGATTCGATTTGTCCCGGATGGATTCTCATGATTTCCCGGATGTCTCCCAAGGGCAGGGCGCAAGTCTTTCCGTAGGCTTTGAAGATCAGAACCTGGGCTGCCGCCAGCGTCAGGGGAAGGCGAATCGTAAACCGAGCGCCTTCGCCCTTTTGGGACGTCGCTTTCACGACGCCTTTCAGTTGGCGGACATTTTCCCGCACCACGTCGAGACCCATCCCCCGTCCGGAGATTTCGGTGACGCCGTCGCTGGTGGAAAAGCCGGGGCGGAATATGAAGTCCGTCAGGGGATCGTCGGAAAGTTTCCCGTATTGCTCCCGATGTTTCCGCCATTGCTCCGACTCCCTTATGGCGTCGTAGTCGATGCCGTCGCCGTCGTCCTCGATCCGGATCACGACCTGGTTTCCCTGGCGACGCGCGGACAGCTTCACTTCGCCCGTCTCCGGCTTGCCCGTTTTCCGACGCTTTTCCTCCGATTCGATCCCGTGGTCCACCGCGTTTCTCAACAGGTGCATCAGAGGGTCTGCCAGCTTGTCCCAGACCAAGCGATCCAGTTCGGTTTCCTCTCCGGAAATCTCCAGGCGAACCTTTTTTCCCAGCGCGGCGCAGGCTTCCCGGACCGTCCTTTTCAGCCGGTGCGAAAGCGCCGACAGGGGGACCATTCTCACCTTCGCCAGACGGTCGCGGAATTCTCCCAGAACGACCCGTTCCCGGTTCAACTGGCCGTCCATCTCCCCGGACAGCTCCGAGAGCCGGGCCGACAGCGTGGCTACGTCGATGGCAGATTCGTCCAGCGACCGTATCATGACGTTGAGGCGGGAATACCGGTCCAGCTCCAGGTCGTCGAAATCGTCGAAAAGACCGTCCCCGTCCCCGACCCCGTCGGCGGTCTCGCCTCCGTCGGTGGCCTTGGCCCCGAATTGCTCCAAAGCTCTGACTTCAAGCCGCTCGTTGATGTCCCGCGCGACGCTCTTGAGACGTTCCCCCGCCGCCTCCATCTCCAGAAGAAGCAGGGACAGTTTCGTCAGTTTCTGCTCCATGGCCCCGGAGGCGATCATGATTTCCTCCGCCAGATTGACCAGGCTGTCCACGGTCTCCATGTCCACCCGCAGGGCCTGGGCGCGTCTATGTTCGGGCGGGACGGAGGCCTCTTGCAGCAGGGAATTCTCTTTCTCTTCAAGGGAGGGCGTTTCCGCTTGCCCTGCCTCTTCGGAAAGCGGCTCGTCGATCTCCTGCGAGTCCGCCTTGTGCTCCGGCGCCCCCGATTCCGGGCCGATGACTTCCCCCGATTTCTCCTTGAAGGTTGCGACCAGGTCCTCCATGATTTCGGGGGTGAAATGCTGCGGGGCTTCCAGGTAGTTCTCCAGGACCCCCAGGGAATCGGTCACCATTTCGAGAATGTCCGGATTGATTTCTTCCGCCGTCTCGTAGAGCCAATCCAGAAGGTCCTCGGCCGCGTGGGCGAATCGGGAAAAGTCCTTCAGACCCATGATCGCCCCGCTTCCCTTGAGGGTGTGCACGGCGCGCCGGATTCTCCGCAAATCCTCCCTCAGGCCGGGCGTCATGGCTGTCGGCCCTTGGACCGATTCGTGCAAGCCCTCCAGGATGCCTTCGATTTCCGCGACATGCTCGTCGGCCTCCTGGAAAAAGTCGTTCAAAAGCTCGTCGGGAATGTCCGGGTCCTTGGAGCAGACGAATCGGCGGCCCTGCTCGGAACGACCGGGGGAGGCCGACTCGCCTTGTTCTTCCCGAACGTTTTTCTGCGCGGCGGGATGCGTTCGGGTATCAGGCGCGTCCCGGGTCGGTTCCGCCGCAGCCCCTTCGAGTTCCTCGAACGCCCTGATCGTCGTTTCTAAAAATTTGCCTTCCTCGACTCCGCCTTGCTGGTACGCGTGGCAGAAGGCGCCGAAATCGACTGCGGTTTGTCTCATGGCCTCGACGGCGGCGGGGGTCATGGCCAGGCGATCTTCCATGATTTGAAGCGCGGCGGTCTCCATGCGCTCCGCCATGCGGCTGAGTTCGGACACTCCCACCATGGCCGAAGCCCCTTTGATGGTGTGCGAAAGCCTTCGAATTTCCTCCAGAAGGTTTTTGCGGTCTTGGCAGCGAGGATCGCTTGACAGCTTTTCCAGGCTTTTTGTAAGGACGGGAACGTAGCCCCGGACTTCGTCGAAATACCCGGCCAGGATTTCCGGAGGCAGTGCGGGCTGGCTCATCGGGAAAACCTGTTCATGCGCGGGCAGTGCAGAAGCTTTTCCGCGTCCAGAATGTGAAACGCCTTGTCTTTGAAAACCGCGGTTTTCTCCGCGTAATCGCCGAGCATGTCCGGACCGGGGCTTTTCCCGCTCTGGTAATCCTGGAGCGAAACTCCGGGTCGCAGGGAATAGAGGATGCCGAACACGGCGTCCACAATAATCCCCGCCTTCATGTCGCCGTGCTGGAGGACGATCAGCCGCCGTCTTTTCGGGTCTTCGATTCTCTCCCTGTACTTCAGGAAAACCGCCAGGTCCACCATGGAAACGATCTCGCCCCGGACATTGCTCACGCCTGCGGCCCAGTTCGGAAGATCGGGAAGGGGGGCGATCTCGGGAACGTAGCCCACTTCGGCCGTGGAAACGATCGCCACCGCCAGGCGCCGTCCACCGACGGCGAAGCAAATGTACTGGACGCCTTCGTCGAGGACTTTCTTTTCGTCGCCGGCATTCTGCTTCGACGCTCCGAGCATTTCGGCGTCGATTCGCTCGATTATCGTCTCCAGGAGCGGAAAAAAGGCGCTGCGTTCCGTTTCGTGGCCTTCATTTCGGAAAACGGCGGAGAACGGCTCGTTTTTTTCTTCACGGACTTGGTTGCTGGGAGTAGGCATGTCAGGCAAGGTACTTCTCGACTGTGGATACAAGTTCTTTCGGGTCGAATGGCTTCGTCAGGTACGCGTTGGAACCGGCGAGGCGTCCTTTCATCTTGTTGATCAGTCCGTCCTTGCTGGTGAGCATGACGACGGGAATATGCTTCAATTCCGGGTTTCGGCGGATAAGGGCCAGGATCTCGTAGCCGTTCATGCGCGGCAGTATGATATCCAGCAGAATCAGGTCGGGCTTTTTTTCGCTCAGCCGGCTCAAGGCTTCCAGACCGTCGCCCGCCTCCTGGATTTGAAAGCCGTTTTTCGCCAATGTCAGCGAAATAACCTTTCTGGTCGTCGGACTGTCCTCCACCACCAGCACGCTCTTTCCCCATCCGCCCGCGGCCTTTGTCTCGGAGGTGAGAATCTCCAGCGCCCTCAGGCGTTTTGTCTCCTCGTCCTCGGCGCTCCCGGAGCCGATGAACGCCATCAGTTCGTCCAGCTGGGCGGAGAAGAACTTCTTGTCCGGGGCGAGCCGGATCGCCTCCCTCAAATAATGGGAGGCCTCCCCGTATTCCTGCAAGTTGAAGAACACCACGGCGAGATAATAGTTGGCCTTGGCGTTGGGTTCCGCCATGCGCACCTTGAGAAGCCTTTCCCTGGCCTGCCGCAACACTTCCTGCCTTCCCAGCCCGACCGCCTTGAACCCCGACTTGTCGATCACCAGAAGGCTGAGGCAGTGAGAGCATTGGGGCGCGTATTTTCTCGTGGGCGCCCAGCACAGAGGGCAGTGCCGCAGGGTCTCGCCCTCTATGAAATGGACGGAGGCCTTGTACTTTCCGATCTCCTCCCGGACTTCGGCGTCCTCCGGGGCCAGAAACCTGGCGTTTTTCAGGGCGGTTTCCAAAGACTTCTTCTTAAGAGCGACACGGGAATACCACAACCACGCGCTCAGGCTCCGGGGAGAACTTTTCAGATACTGATGGAGCGCTTTTCTCGCTTTTTTGAAATGAAGACCTTCGGCGAGCGCGATGCCCTCCTCCAGCAATTTCGGGTTCGCTTCCTGCTCCTCGGCCTCCCTTTGCTCCTCTTCCTCGCTCGCCCGTAAGATCAGCTGGTAAAGCGAGGAACTCACGTTGGGACGCACCTCTTTTTGCTCGCCGAGAATTTCGATTCGGGGGTTGTTCCAACCGAGCATCTTGACGGCGGCCTTGTCGCCGTGAAGGTCGCCGTATCTGGCTTCCACGAGGTCCCCGTCTTTGAGGTACACGTAGCCGGTCCTTCCTTCCGAATAGACCTTCAATGAACGGGACTTCCGGTCGTATTCGGCGATCTGGAGGAAGCTGGCAAGGCCGATGCCGCTCACATATCCGGCGGAACCAGCAACTGCCGCGTCCCGAATGTGGTCCGCCAGCGCAGAAAATTCGACGGGCTTCTCCAGGTATCGAAACGCGCCCATCTTTTTCAGGCGCGCGCTTATTTTCGAGTCGCCGTAGCCCGTCAGGACAATGATTGGAATGTCGCCGTGTTCCCGGGTCATGTAGGCCACAAGTTCGAAACCGTCCATACGGGGCATCTTCAGGTCGGTCACCACGATGTCCGGCCGCGTCTGCGAAAGCACCCTGACGGCCTCCAGGCCGTCTTCGGCGGTCAGCACGTCGTATTCTTCGGCATACTCCGACAAACCCTCGCGCACGGCCTCGAGAAACGGCACTTCGTCGTCCACCATCAAGACCTTTTTCATTTCAGTCACCATCTCCATTCTTTCCAATTCGATCGTCAAAACCGTCTTTGTTCAATCGCCGGAATTAAATCGCCAGACTTTTTCCGCCGGAAATCCAGGCTTCCGAAATCGTGGTCAAATATAGCAACATGGAGGTTTGTCGAGCGTTAGGCCGCGGTTAGTATCCTGTCAGAAAGGAGAGGTTCGAGCGTGGCCGGTCTGGGGAGCGGCCCAGGGTATCGAAATGATGAATGGGACTAAGTTTGAATTTCTATTCTTGCGCGTACCGATTGTTAATTGATAATATTTATCGTTGACAAGCGAGGTGCCTTTCCCTTATCAATAGAGAATTCGGAGGGGCTTTTCGCGCCTCTGAATTTTGCCTTGCCGCCATCGCAAGGTTTTATGGCGAGAGACGGTCGAATCCAAACGAGTCGAATTCAAACGAAAGGAGCAACCTATGCCAGAAGAAGAGAGTGTCGGGTGCGCCCGGCCGACCGGAGGACCAGTGGGAGAAGAAATCGAAGAAACTGCGGCCGTGGCGGCCGCGCCGAAAAAGGAGGAAATGCGGATGATACACTTGGGAGACAAAGCGCCGGATTTCATAGCGCCGGGATATTTGAAGGGTAAATTCGTCAACGTGAAACTGTCCGAATATCTGGGCAAATGGGTCCTTATTTGCTTTTATCCGGGCGACTTCACATTCGTCTGAGCGACCGAATTATCGGCGGTCGCCGTGAAGTACCCTGAGTTCGAGAAATTGGGCGTGCAATTGCTTTCCATGAGCATAGACAGCATGTTCGTGCACAAAATGTGGAACGACCACGAACTGAGCAAGATGGTGGACGGAGGAGTTCCCTTTCCCATGCTGTCCGACGCGGGCGGAAAGATCGGAAGGCTGTTCGGCGTGTTCAACGAGAACGCGGGCGTGGAGAACCGGGGCCGGTTCATCATCGATCCCGACGGCGTGATCCAGGCCTACGAGGTCCTTTCTCCGCCTGTGGGAAGAAGCGTTGGGGAGACCATTCGCCAGATACAGGCGTTCCAGCTGATTCGGGAAACCAAGGGTGCGGAGGCCACCCCGGCAGGATGGCGGCCGGGCAAGCCCACCCTCAAGCCCGGGCCCGACCTGGTCGGCAATGTCTGGAAGGTATGGAAGACCGAAATGGCTTTCGACTGATCTGACAAACCGTAGCGTCGCCGGGAATCGGCAGTGAAAAAAGATGGTACCCGGCCCGGTTCCCGGCGGCCGAAGAAAGGAGATGTAAATGTATTTCAATCAAATCGCAGTACCCGGCTTGGGGTGCCTGTCCTACGCGATCGGCTGTCCCCGCGCCAAAGCCATGGCGGTGGTGGATCCCAAGCGGGACATCCAGGACTACCTGGACATCGCCCGTGAGGAAGGCATGCAGGTCACCCATGTCTTCAACACCCATGTTCACGCGGACCATGTCAGCGGGGACCAGGAGCTGAGGCTTGCCACCGGCGCGGACATCTACATCCACGAAAGCGCCCCTGTGGAATACAAGCACAAGGACGTCAAGGAGGGCGACGTGTTCGAGCTGGGGGCCGCGAAAATCCAGATCCTCCACACCCCCGGACACACCCCGAACTCCATCTCGCTTCTGGTGACCGACAAAGTGAGGTCCGAGGAGCCCGAGATGATTTTGACCGGCGACCTTCTCTTCGTAGGCGACATCGGACGCCCGGATCTGCCCGGCGCCGAAATCCTGGACGAACAGGTCGAAAATCTCTACAACAGCCTATATGTCAAGCTGGCCGAATACCCGGACCATCTGGAAGTTTTTCCGGCGCACGGCGAAGGCTCGCTCTGCGGACGCGGCATGAGCGCCAAGAAAAGCTCCACGCTGGGATACGAGCGCAGGGCCAACCGCATGCTTAAATTTCCGTCGTTCGACGCGTTCAAGCAGGAAGTCATGTCCGTATTCCCCCTGCGTCCCAAGAGCTTTTCGCACATCATACAGACCAACATCAAGGGCGCCGCCACCCTGGACGCCTGCCCCATGGACAAGGGACTGACCCCTCGCCAGTTCGAGGAGATGATGAAGGACGGCGCCACGGTCATCGACGTGCGCGATTCGGCGTCCTTCGGCGGTTTCCACATTCCCGGAAGCATCAATATCGGCTTCGAGAAGCAAATGGCCAACTGGGTCGGCATGGTGGTGGACCCTGCGGCGGAAATACTTCTGGTGGTGGACGACAAGGAAGACTACGACCGCATGAGCACCGAACTGCACCGCATCGGCTACGACCTGATATTCGGCTACCTGTCCGGCGGGATCATGGCCTGGCTGATGAGCGGCAGGGCCGTGGAGCAGCTGGAGCAGATCTCCCCCCATCAGCTGTCCGAACGCCTAAGCAACGGCGGCGTGCGCGTCATCGACGTGCGCACCCCCGCCGAATGGAACATGGCCAGAATCGGCGGGGCCGAGCATTTCCCCCTCTCCCAGATTCTGGAGAACAAGCTGCCCGACGCGAAAAAGGACGAGGAACTGGTCGTGCAGTGCGGAAGCGGCTACCGCTCCAATATCGCCGCCAGCATTCTGAGGCAGGCGGGCTTTTCCAATGTCAAGTCCCAGGCAGGCGGCCTGTTCGCCTGGTCCAACGCGGGGTTTCCCGTGGCCCCCTGACGCCGCCGCAATACCATCCAAAAGGTCTCCGACCTTTCCATTTATGTCAAAACTGGCAAATAAAATGGCGATTCCGAATCGCTCGAAGCCGATGGCTAAGATCGATAACAATTTTAGTGACAAAAGGATTACAGAGCCATATGCACAAAAAAACAGCCCCAATACAGCCCAACCGTTATCTGTTGGGCGACGATGCTTTTCAGTTCGCCTGCCATAGTGGTGTTGCCTGCTTTACCCGCTGTTGCCACAATGCGGACATGTATTTGTACCCCTATGACATTGTCCGGTTAAAGCACCGTATGAATTTGACATCGGAAGAGTTTTTGACGAAGCATACTATCACCGCCTTGCGCGATATGCCCTGTTTTCCCAATGTGATGCTGAAGATGAGCGATCAGGAGGGCCATCCATGCACCTTCTTATCGGAGCAAGGGTGTACGGTTTATGAAGACCGGCCTTATTCGTGCCGGGCCTATCCCCTGGAGCCGGCCATGTACGGCGACGAAGAGGGCCGGATCCACACCCAGTTCTATGTGGCCCGGCACAGCCACTGTCTGGGCCATCGCGAAAAGCAGAAGTGGACCGCCCAAACCTGGATGGCCGATCAGCAGATGAACGATTTCAACGATATCAACGCCCGCTGGGCCAAGATTGCCGCCCGGTTTCAAGACAACACATTCGGCCCCAGGGGGATCGACAGCCCGGCCATGAAAATGGCATTCATGGCCAGTTACAATGTGGATACCTTCAAGCGCTTTGTGTTTGAAAGCAGTTTCCTGTCACGGTTCGAGCTGCCGGAAGAGCGGCTGGCTCAAGTGCGCCGGGACGATACCGCCCTTTTGCTTCTCGGCCTGGATTGGATTCTCGGTTTCCTTTTCAATGAAGGACCTTTGCGGAAAAAGGGCTGACGCTTTTTCACTCGATGCCCAAGTTGCAATATGGTCCTTCCGGGCGGACAGAAAACAGGCCGGAGTTTGAAGTCTCCGGCCATGTCTGTTCCTTGGCAACGAAAACAAACCTTTGTGATTCGCTTCATTTGTGGGATAAGACATACTGTCTTGCATAGATGTTCAATGAACATCTTCACATTTTTCCTCCAAACGGTCAATGGTCCAATCCTCGATGCGGCTGATGGCATGTCCCAGTTCGTAAGCCAGATAGGCTTCGACTTCGAGGGCTTGGAATTTCTCCATACACGCTTCTTTTATTGGTTCATCGCGGATTCTTAGGGAGCGGTAAAGGTAACCAGAGCTTCCAGCTCTGGACCCACATCTCGAAGAGGTCGCTGCTCGGAAGCCAAGGCATGCCAGACCAGGGTGGTCTGGTTACCATCGACACGCCTTTTCCCACAAATCCGCGATGAGCCCTTTTATTCTGACAATCGATGATTCAAGCATCGGTATGAGATGGGAATGTGATGTTTCTGATCGGCGATATAGGTTTTTCTAATCGCTCAGATCGGTTGTTTTATCTAAGGCAAAAACCGCATCTTCAATCCCGATTTTACTGTCGCCATTCACATCGGCTTCTACATCGTATATTGCCTGGGCAGGGAAGATACCTGCAACGATTTGAAGCGAAAGAACGACATCTGTCAGATCGACAACGCCATTGCCGTCTATATCGCCTTGCGCCAAGGGATACGAGTTTTCATCACTGGAATCGGATTCGCCGGAATCCAGCCGACCGTTATGATTCGTATCTTCTTCGCCGTCATCAAACCCGTCGTCGTCGGAATCCTCGTCCAGGGGGCCGGTCGTTGTGGAATAATCCTCATCCGGTTGAAATAGTCCGGTATCCGTATCATCCCCATGGCCGGCAACCAATCACTCTTCCGTTTCGTCCTGGATGCCGTCGCCATCCGTATCGATATCGCACGGGTCCGTCTCGTCCGGATCGACAATACCGTCGTGATTCGCATCTTCATTACCGTCAATAATCCCGTCGTCATCCGTGTCCGCATCGTTTGCCGACAGGCAGGGCGAGGCGTTCTCCACGAGGTCAATGATGCCGTCGCCACCGTTCGGTCCGGCGTTCTCCACTGCGTCGCTGATGCCGTCCCCTTCAGCCCCGACCACGATCGTTTCGTCGCTCACGGAAAGGGAACCTCCGAAATTATCATCTCCCGCCCCGTCCGAGGCCGTAAGCTTGGCCAACTGAACAATCGGGCCGAATGGGCGGCGTCGAAGTGGAGAGTCAATCCGGCGGCAACAGGAAAAACCGTCAGAAGAATAAGCGTCCGACGCAAACGAAGTGAACAAAAAGACCGCCGTCCGAATAGGAACCTTTTCATAGTCTTAGCCTCCGATCACTCCCATCCGGTGAGGGATGGATAAGAATTTGCTTTCCGATCTTCAATGTATTTGAAATCCCTTATCCATTCAAGCCCGCATGATAAGATAGGAACTTGCTGGTTATAACGGTTTTGGGGCAGCGGCAATGCGTAGGTTGGGTTGAGCGGGTTTCATGTTGGGTTTCGCTTGCTTCCCAACCATTTCGCGCGCCTTATCTGTTTGTTTGACAGAATTATGTAGCGAAACCCAACAATTGACGACGCTCAACCCAACCTACATTCCACCGACCCCCAAATCCGTTGTAAACAGGGGATTATCTTGTTATGGCCTTGATTGTTAGAGCCTTGTGGGGTTACTTTGATAAACAGAATGAAAATCCCTGTTCAACACAAAAATATCATGAAGAGACCGCAGGTATTTACAGAAATCTTTCTCGTCTGTTGTCATGGAAAAACTCAAGATATCAGAAGCACTGACAACAGATCATCATTTCGAACAAGCGGGATTCATCCGTTTGCTGAAATGAAAAGCCAAGCATCCGAAATTGCATAAACGTCGGCTTGCCAAAAACAAATCTCAAAAGCTGTCAACCCGTCGCTCCATGCGGACACCGAGGACTCCGCCGCGCTCCGCCCTCGGTGCCGGTGAGCTTAATGTTTTCAAAATTGACATTATGACATCATGACGCTATAATGTTGTAAACATTTACTGGAGGTGAATATTTATGGCGTCTTTATCAAAAAGGTCAACGGTTTATCTTGATCCGGCCATCCATAAAGCTTTGAGAATTAAATCCATTGAAACTTCACGTTCAATGTCAGACCTTATTAATGAGGCATTGAAAGATTCTCTGGCAGAGGATCTTGAAGATTTGGCCGCTTTCGAAGAGCGGGCGGATGAACCCTTAATCAGCTACGAACAAATGATTAAGAGACTAAAAAAAGATGGCCGAATATAGGATTTTTTTTAAGAGTTCTGTTTGGAAGGATCTAAAGTCAATACCTGACAAGGATTTAACAAAAATTCTTGCATCTATTGAAAGTCTTCAATCGAATCCCCGTCAAACCATTTGCAAAAAACTCAGCGGCCAAGGAAAATATCGATTACGGTATGGTCGCTATCGCATAATTTATTCGATTCAAGATAAAGAATTGACAATTTGGATAGTTAAAATCGGGCATCGAAAAGATATATATTAATGAAAAAGCGAACAAAAAAATGCACGTGACCGGGCGTGAGCGTGCAGTGTTTGAAGACCTTCTTTTTTCAACCTTTTTCGTTCACTGGCCGCTTTCGTGATTCGGCGCCCGACCCGTGATTTTTGCGTTGGAGAAACAATGAAAATTGATTCTGATCAGGAAAGTATTGATTTTTAATGGTATATTGAGGCTTTATGGGCTTTTCTTTGGGGCACTAAAATAATTGATGACCTTGATTTCACAGTTGGCATTCCAGATTCAATGGCGTCACTTTGCCCGAATCTTCAAAAAAATGAAAGTGATGCAAAATTTACAAACAAAATGGAATTACGTGAATACGACGAAATCTATTCCATGCGTGATTTATTTTATCGTGTAATGTGGTATTCGAGACACCTTCGGATTTTGATGATTTAGAAAAAGGGCGAAATTTCTATGACTCGCAGAGCGAAGGAGTTGGAACATATTTTCTGGAAACAGTGTTTGCTGAAATTGAATCTCTTTGAATATATGCTGGTATTCATGAAAAGAAGTTTGGATTTCACTGATTACTGGTATCCAAATTTTCCTATGTGCTTGACTGGAAGCGCAATATCGTCCTTGCGATTTCGCAGAGGCGGCACGGTGATCGGATGACGTTCAGCCAGCAGAAAAGGTCCGCGCGGAATCGTTCTTTTTCGACCTCCTCGGCCAGATTCCGATTGCCGACGGTGACGAGCCGGAAATCGAGCGTCAAAGTTTTCGTTCCGCCGATCCGTTCGAACTGTTAACCAATTTTGACGAATTCGTCGGAATCGTTTCCGCGTGCATCGCGGGATCGAGAGGCCCCGGAGCTTTGATTACCAGACGTATTTTCCGAGGAGGGCTTTGACTCTGTCAAGAAATCCCAGATGAAAGGGGGTCTTGACCCTCTGGCTTGCGGCGATATCGCTTTCGAGCTGCTCCCGCAGTTGCCTGATAAAGGCGGTGTCGGGCGTCCCGCGTACGAAAAGGGTGGCTTCCCTGCTTGTCAGCATGCTTCGCGGAGTGAGGTTGGCGGAGCCTATGGCGGCGATGCGGCCGTCAGTCATGATCACTTTGGCGTGGGACATGCGCGGATACAGATAGATGGCGGGGACATTGTCCGATTTGAAAGCCAGCAGCCGGTCGATGGTCGCCATGTTCGCGAAAAGGTGGGTATCCGGTTTTTCCGGCAGTACCAGCCGCACGTTGACGCCCCTTTCGGCAGCCCTTTCGACCGCTTCTATGATCTTGTCGTCGGAGAAATAGGCGTGTTCTATCGTCACCGAGTCCTTGGCCTTGTCGATGATTTCCACCAAGGCGGTGCGAATTTCCGTTTGCCCGGCGTCGTTGACCGCCAGCACCATCGGAGACGTCTTCGGCCAGGGGGAGGACTTCCGCACTTTGCTTTCGAAGGCCTCCGCCAATGCCTCTCCTCGAAGCAGAACCATGTAGTCGTGCCACTCGTTGTGATATTCGTCGGCGATGTTCATCCCGCCGAAAACCACGCTTCGCCGGTCGAATATGTAGTACTTGCTGTGGTCCGTGTCCGCGAAGAGGTCTGTGACCACACGGATGTTCTTGCGGCCTTTCAAGCCGGTTCGGGTGAAAACCGGGCTCGGTTTTCCGCCGAGCAAGTCTCCCAGTTCGAAAAACGTTCCCAGCATGTCCTTTCTGACGACCACTTCAACGCCCCGGTCCGCGGCGGCCTTGAGCTTTTCGGCCACCGTCCGCCCGGTTTTGTCGTCTTTCCAGATGAACGTTTGGATGTAAATGGAAGTTTCTGCGGCATCGATAGCGGCGAATATCTTTTGGAAAGCCTCCCTGCCGTCCGTCAGAAGTTCCAGCCCGCTCAAATCGCCGGCGGGACCGGAAAAAAAATCGGGCGCCAGTACCGTCTCCTTTTCCGGGCCCAGTCCCATTGGATTGAAAACGAAATTGAACAGCGCGAACATCGGCAAAAGTACCAGCGCGCCTAGGAAAATACGTATTTTTCTCTTTTTTGTTTTCATTGCCGTATCCAGTCACGCAGGAGAAGCCGTGGAGGGCCCGACCTTTGATCCTCCTTGGCGAAGGTTTTAAGGTGTAAGAGTCAAGGCGCCTGGCGAAACTTCATGGTCCCGCTGTCCATCGGCAATTCCAGAAACAAAGAGCCGTCTTCCACGAAAAAGGAAGAAACCCTCTGCAAATCCCTCATGAACAGACTGTCCAGAGAATCGGGAGGGCAGGCCATGCGGGTGGAGATAAGCGGGCCGAACGTAAGCTTGCCGTCGGAAATCGAGTAATTCCCGCCGCCCCGGTTGCAGTCGAACAGGGCCTGGATTGTTCCGTCGTCTTTCAAGTAAAGCATGTAGCGCTCCGGTTCGGGCACTTCGATTTTTTCGACCGGAGTGACGGTCGATTCCCACAACCATGTTCTGCCGACAACAGCGTCGGGGTCCGTATTTCGCGAATTATCCGTTGCCGAAGGGCCGGAGGCGCAACCGGCGGCCAGTATTCCGATCATAAGAACGATAAGTATTCGATGCATATTCTCTCCTTCTTGCAGCCACTGTCAAGCCACATGTTCCGATCTATAAATCCCTATTTTTCCATCAGCTTTTTGCCCGCCTTCTCCTCGCAGTGCCATCCGGCGGCCTCCAGCATCTGTCTGGCGCTTTCATCGACTTGCCCGGCAATCCACAGCTCCTTTGCCGCCAACGCGCTGGCGCTGCCGAGGGCGCTGTCCAACTTGTCCAGTTTTGCTTGCACCTCTTCGGTTCGGAAGACGAAATCCAAAGGCAGCAGAACAACGGCCTTGCTGTCCTTGGTCCAGGCAAAAGGGGTTCCGTGGAGACGGTCGATGCTTTCCACGGGCGCCACGCGGGTGTGATACCCGGCCATCATCTGCGCGGTCGTCTGATAGAGAAGCGCCACCGACCGCTCCGACGCGAGAGCAGCCGCAGCGATGAACCGGTCCCTTCCCTTGACGTTTTCGAGCTGTTCCAGAGACCCGACAAGAATGGTTTCCACCTGGGGATCGTATGCGTAGTTGTTCAGAAACGCGTCGGCCAAGGATTCGGAGATTCCCATCTTGGCAAGCTTTTCGGCGTTGATCTTGTGAAGCTCTCCCGGCGGATTGTCCCGAACCAGCTTCCGCAATCCTTCCGCGGCGCCGAATGCGCCGATTACACGGGTCACGTCGGTGCCGATGGCCCCCAGGGCGACCTTGGGAGCGATGCCGCCGGCGACTGCGGCCTGCGAGATTTGGCCGAGCATGGTCATGGCGGGGTCGTAGCTGGAATACGGGTTGATTCCCAATTCGTAGGCAAAGGCCCTTTTGCTGGCATCGTACCCCACGGCGACCTTCAACGCGTTGTCCTGGTAGGGGTCGTCGCTTACAATGGATCGTCCGATATTGCTGAAGAACTGCCCCGCGCCCTTGGCGATGTTCTTGCCGGTATCCACGGGGTCCTTGACCAGGTTGACGGCCCCCTGTATGGGCGCTTTCACGCCCTTGACCACCGACTCTCCGAAAACCTTTTTCCGATCCATCGCCTCCATGGCGATCATGGCTTTGAGTTCATTGACACGCTCCAGCAATTCCGCCGTGCTTTCCACCTCCAGCGGACCGTAATTGGTGGTCAGCCGATAGGTGTTGATCAGACCGTCGTTTTGAACTTGGCTTTCAATAGTGAAATTTTCTCCTGCAAGAATGTCCGCAGGCAGGATGTTTTTGGCCTCCAATGCGACAGGCGGTTTTACACGCTCTGCCGAAGCTTGGGAATACACCTTGCCCGGAAACGCCGCAAAAGCGATCACTGCGATTGAGACAAAGACTTTGGCAACGTTTTTCATCAAGCCCCCCCTCCTTTTTGACAGAATTAATGTTTTTGTATACAGCCCCCATTTTCAACTAAAGGTTTCATTATGATAAAGGTACGCATAAAATGCAAGACGATTTTACGGATGGGTCATTCAAGAAATATTATTTTTTTCGAATAGATATTTTCATTGAGTAAGTAGCCGCTCGCCGTCTTCAGCTCAAATCGGCTTGAAACCATCCGGCATCGTAGAAGGGGAAATGTTCGTATAGGAAATGCCATTTCAAGGTCCTCCACAGTTTTGCAGCTGGATTTTCGGATGCCTCTGCCTGGTTGTCTTGCGAGGCCCTGGCGGATCGGAGGTCGGCAAGCGGCGGCCCATGTCGGAGTTGCTCTTTTTTTCCTTGACAAAAAGACCGTTCCCAATCTATTAACAAGCAAATCTCAAAACAGAATGATTCAGTTGTGATTTTGTCGGACCGATTAACATGATCGTAGTTGCCGTTTACGGAGTATGACAAAACTGAAACATGCTGATTCAATCAGCAGTTAGGGTTTGCATGGCCGATACATCTCCATTGAAGGACCGCTTGGAAAGATTGTTGGACCGGCTTATGGACAAGGGCGTGGTAACGTTTATCGGCGCGGGAGTCAGTTATAACGCCAAATGCGAAAACGGCCAGCCTTTTCGCTCCGCTCCTAGTTCCATGGTAGATGCTTTAAAAGAAAAATTCGAAAAGGAAATCGGTGAAAACGAAATTGAACAGGAAGAAATCATTCCGGTTCTTTTCGACGAGAAAACCGATGCTTTTGGGAAGAAAACAAAGGCTGTCAAAAAAGACCTGTACCTGGATCGTCTTGCCGAACTGGGGACCTGGCTGTGGGGAAGCTATGAGGTTTGTCAAACCATCGGCATAGACAAGTACGAGTGTCTCGAACCTCTCCAGGGCCATAGATACCTCGCATACTTGGCTCGTGAAGGCCTTATACGGGAAATCGTAAGCACCAACTACGACTGTTGCATCGAAAAAGCGTTTGAAGAGAGCTTCGACGACACCGATCTGTTCAACGACGACGACGTGTCTTCAAACCCCCTGGCAATTGTCCGAGACATCGATGAATATCGAAAAAAAGGCGGTTTCCAAAGCACGGTCCCCGACGATTTTCCGGTGCTCCATCTTTACAAAATAAACGGTTGCGCAAAGCAATTTGGGGAAAAAGCCAGAAGCTCCGATCCCATTGAGATGCGTAATGCCGCAGACCGCATCATACTGACGGAAAGGCAGCTTCACACATTTCGGGGGGAGCGCTGGGCGCAGGACCTTTTCAGGGACAGGGCAAGGAGGAGAAATTTTTTGTTCTGCGGGTTCGGCAGCGAGGAACCGCAGGTCCGGCATACCGCGCTATCCATCAGCGAGGAATTCGCAAGCCAGGAATGGGACAAATCCGAAGAATTTGCAAGCCAGGATAGGGGCAAATCCGAAGAATCCGCAAACCAGGAAACGAACAATTCGGATCTGGAGAAAATCGCCCGGCTTCCGAATGCTCCTTTCATGTGCGCCCACCGCGATATTTCTTTTCCGCAATTGCAAATACTCCGTTCTTTTGTCGAAGCCCACCTGAAAGAAAACGACGATAAGATGCAAAAGGCTCTGCACGGCGCTCTGTTCAACTTTTTCAGCGGAAAAGACGGCCAATGGATAGGCCCCGTGGATGATAAACTTCCATCGGACGTATTTTTCAAACGCCTGTTCCAGGCGGCTTTCGGAAGATTGATCATGCGGCGTGCGAAAAGAGGCTCGATATTCTACAACTGGCTCGACCAATTGACGGACAACCCCTTGAAGTGGTGCTGGTTTTTGATGGAAAGGCTGTATCCTGCACAGACCGGTTTTTCCGTGAAAGTAGCTTCGTCCAAAAACGGTCCTTGCCGCTTCGATGCATTTAATGGCGAATGCGAAAAAAATCTCATAGGAAACGAAGAACTCCCGGGCAGGTATTTCGGATTATGGAACTGCCTTTTGGAGCATGAGAAGAGCGAAGAGAGGCCGAGCTGGTATGGCCCGTTGATTCTTTGGCAGTGGCTCTGGGCCGTTCGCCGCCCGAATGCGGAAAAACTGCAAAAAGGCTGGTATCTGCCGATTAATCGAGACGAGCTTTTCATTCTCGTCTCTCTTCTGCTGATTGTTTGCATGGCGGAGCTGGAAGAAAGGGACCCGGAAGGCGGCAGGGTGCTTCGATGTCCGCAGAAGATCGTCAGGCCAGTCAAAGGTTTGGGTCTTGAAATAAAATTGTCCGAAAACCGCAGTCGGTTTCCGCAGTCGATGATGGTCTATCTCAAGCATAAACATGCGAAATGCGCAAATATTATCGATGTTTCGAATTCAAGGGGCGAAGCAGGACCCGGAAGCGATGTCAAAAACAAGCGAATCTATTTGTTCGTTTCGATTCCCTCCTGCAATTTTTGGGAAAACGAAAGGCGTCTGAACATCGTTTCAGAATCGGATAAAGGCCGGAATTCGATAAAAACTCTCTGGGTGGCCAATCAAAAAACAATTTCGGCGTAAGAGCTGATAGAACAATCCGGTTCGCCCGAAAAAATAAGACAGAGACTTTGGGAGCGCTTCATGCATGTCAAGCCCCGTCGAGCCAACGTGCGGCTGGAAAAATTCCCGAATCCGGACATAGATAGTCGTTAGTCGAATAGTCGTTCTGATCCGTTGGTTCACAGAATTGGCCTGGCACCCTTGGCATCCCCAAAGCGTTTTGCCCTTCCACCAAGAATTTTATCTTTATTCAATGAACCCAGCCCTGTGATCGAACAGCGCCATTGTCTAAAAAGTAAAATTCTGTATACAATTCGGATGGGTATGTCAATTGAAAAGCGGCAGCATGCAGCGATTCCAATTAAGGGGGTTCACGGTGCCTTCAAGGTAGCCAGACCATCCTGGTCTGGTTCGGCGCGTCAGGGAATTCCCCTTTGCCGCAAACCCGCCAGACCAGGATGGTCTGGTTACCTTGGTCGTTGCAACCTCTTCGGCATGGTATTTCCGACAAAATTGGAATTGCTTTCCGATCTGTTTGGTTCTTGCAACTTATGACGGCATCGGCTATATTTCGAATTTGTTGCAGGGAACAATCGGCATAAAAAGAAAAAAATGGTTTTGCTTCCAGTTCCATGGGAGCATCGCACTGGCTGAACAATTAACAAAGGGGGCGTCAATGAATTCATTTTATGGGCGATTTTGTATCGCAATGTCCGTTGTTTTTCTGTTTGCATCCACAGCTTTTTCGTTTGTGGCCATGGACGGCTATTTTGTCGCCGAACAGGAGTGTCCGGCCTACCAGTCCATCAGGAACAAGACCAATCCCGGAGATGTCGCGATTGTCAAGGGCATGGCTTACGAGGTATTGGGGAAAAACAAAGCCATAGCCACGCATTACCAAATAAAAATCGAAGGGGCCGAGCCCTCCGGTCGCTGGGTTTCCAACTCATGCGGGATTCTTCTTACCGACTGCACCGTGGACGAGGGTCGGCAAAGCGCCGAATCCGAAAAATCGCCGGAGTATCTGCTCGCCATCAGCTGGCAGCCCGCATTTTGCCAGACCCATCAGGCAAAAAAAGAATGCGAAACCCAGACCGAAGGCCGGTATGACGCCGACCATTTCACCCTGCACGGACTCTGGCCCCAACCCAAGGGAAACGATTATTGCGGCGTGAGCGAAAAGAACAGGAAGCTGGACGAACGCGGTTCATGGGAACAGCTTCCGCAGTTGAATCTTTCCGACTCGACCTTCAATCTGTTGATGGAAGTCATGCCGGGCACGGCCTCTTACTTGCAGAGACATGAATGGTACAAGCACGGCTCGTGCTACGACGACCCGGCAGAAATCTACTTTTTGGAGTCCATCTCGCTGGTGGAGCAGGTCAACGATTCGACGGTCAGAGACCTGTTTGCAGGCGCCATCGGCCAATCCTTGACCAGCGCCGAGATTCGCGAAAAATTCGACGAGGCCTTCGGATCGGGCGCCGGGCAAAAGGTGCAAATAAAATGCGACGACGGCATGATCTCCGAGATGTGGATCAATCTCAAGGGAAAAATCGAAGCGGATACGCCCATTGCCGATCTGTTGAAAGAAGGCCAGACGGTCGGGGCAGGGTGCGACGGCGGAAAAATCGACAGGGTCGGCTTTTAGTCGGGGTCGATAAGCTGTAGGTTGGGTTGAGCGGGGTTTCATGTTGGGTTTTGCTCGCTGGCTGCTATCATCGGGTACCTTTTGTTGATTTTTGAAAGAAAAAAATAGCGAAACCCAACAATTGGCGACGCTCAACCCAACCTTCGCATCTCGGGTTCGCGTGCTCCCCAGTTTCCAACTGATCCACGTTTTCAAGTGGACCTGCCGAAATGGGAAGCGGCAAAATTAGGTCTTGACGGTGTGCGATAAATTTTTTACAAAGAAGTGTTACCGCTGGTTTTTCAAACGGATTTTTGTCCGGACCTTGTTTCCCGCAAATCCCATTCGACTTCGAACAATCGATTTTTTACGCGATTGTCAAAAGATTCTCGTAGTCGAAATTCTTATCTGCCGATAATTCTTCCAAGGCACAGGATCAAGCAACGACGAAAAAGACTTCGTCGTGCGGGTGGTGCTTGGCAAGTAGTGGCAATAGGCCACGAAAGGACCCGAAAATCCACGAAATGGCCTGCAAACCGTTTCGTGTTCTTTTGTGAAATTTCGTGGCCCAATTCCCGATCGCTACAAGTTTGGCACTGCCCGTCCTTCGATGGGATGTTCCATTTGCCATCATAGAAAGGCAAATGGCGTTTTCATCCGATGCGACCGCATTTCGGATGGCTCTATACAAAAGGGGGGGAGCTTTGTCATGGAAAGAAAGAATGGGGGAAGATTTTTATTCGGGAGATGGATTTTTGTCGCGGTAGTCGCGGCCACTGTTTTGGCGACGACCGGGAGCACGTGGGCGACGGACCCGCCCGATCCGGGGGAGATCGAGGCGTTGAAGGCGGCGGGGTTGTTCGAAGAGAGGCTTCGGTTTGTCCAGGAAGTCGGCAACCATAAGGTCCATCCGGGCCTGGCGGAGAAACTCGCGGGCAAACTGAGAAACATACGGCTCGAATACGAGGGGTTGCCTGCGAAAGAACCGGATACAGCGCGGGGAGCGCTTCCCGCCGGAAGGTACGGCATGCCGTCAACCGGCGCCGTGAAAACCTTTGCGATTCTCATAGAATTCGACGATATTCCCCATACGATTTCCCAAGGGACCATCGACGATATGCTCTTTGGAGACGGCGACCCGGCAAACTATCCGCTGGATAGCCTGGCGAACTACTACGACCGTTCCTCCTACGGACTTTTGGATTTGAGCAATGGCGCCACTCTGGGGTGGTACAAGACCGACTACGACCGGATCGATGTCCTGGAAAACCGCGACGGCCGGGAAAACCTGATCAAGGAGGTCTTGCGGCACTACGAAGACGAACACGACTTTTCCCAATACGACAACGACGGCGACGGCTTCATCGACTATTTCATGGTTTTCTGGACCGGGGAGAACACGGGCTGGGGAACTTTCTGGTGGGCCTACCAGACCGGTTGGAACGACGGGTTCTTTTTTCTGGACGGAAAACGGCTGCGATCCTATTCCTGGCAGCGGGAGAAGGATCATCCGGGCACTGTGATTCACGAGACCGGCCACGGGTTGGGGCTTCCGGACTATTACGACTACGACGACGAGGTGGGCCCCGACGGTGGGCTCGGCAATTTCGACATGATGGACGCCAACCAGGGCGATCACAACTGCTTCAGCAAGTGGATGCTCGACTGGGTGACGCCTGCGGTGGTCTACATGGGAGACGAGACCATCGTGCTCGACGATGTTGCCACAAGCGGAGATTGCGTGATGATCTGGCCGGGCGCCGGGCTGGAGGACATCTTTTCCGAATTCTTCCTGGTGGAAAACAGGCAGGACACGGGAAACGACGAATCCTTTTATTACACGCCGGACGGTCTCGCCATCTGGCACGTGGATGCCACTTTGAACGACGACGACAACTTCGCGTTCAACAACAGCAATACAGTCCACAAGCTCTTGAGGCTGATGGAGGCCGACGGACTGGAGGCGATCGAGGATGACCACTGCATCGATCCGCCCGCCGACCCGAAGACGGATCCCTGGGGTTTTTGCTGCATAAACAGCGGCAAGAGCTGCGCGGAAGACTCCCACTGCCAATACGCCACCGCCGTGGATCTCTACAGTCCCGGGGACGTCTTCGGTCCGGAAAGCGCTCCTTCCAGCGATGATTACTACTTGAACAATACCGGGGTCCGGGTCTGGAACATCGTCGATATCGGCCCTTCTCCCGGAGACGAGATATCCGCCATTTTCGCCATCGCCCAAAATTGCGGCCAGCCAGTGACGACGCCGGAACTTGGTCTTCCCGAAGACGACGCGGTCGATGTGGGCTTAAACCCGATCCTGGGCTGGACCTGGCAGTACGGAATCGGCCACTACCAGCTCCAGGTCTGCGAAAACAGCGTCTGCACGGACGTGGTCCGGGACGAGGAAATCAGCATGAACTCGTGGTACGTCCATCCTGCCCTGGAGCACGGCACCCGATACTGGTGGCGGGTCCGGGCACGCAACAACTGCGAGATCACCCCCTGGAGCCAGATCAGGACCTTCGAGACCTTTTGTCCCTTCATGAAGGCCCCCTACCTGATCATTCCCGCCGACAACGCGACAGACACTTCCGTGACGCCCACGTTGAACTGGGAGTACATTTCCGGCGCGCTCGCCTACGACGTCCAGGTGTGCGGCGACTCGTCCTGTTCGTCGGTGGAGCTTTCGGCCGAACGCACCGTCAACTACTGGGTCCTGTCCCCCGCGCTGACCGAAGGGGCGCAATATTTCTGGCGGGTCCGGGCCAAAAACGAATGCATGGAAGGCGACTGGAGCGAAATACGAAAGTTCACCACCCAATGCGTGCCCCTCGACCATCCGGTACATCTTTCCCCCGCCCACGGCGCGGAAGACCTCTTCATCGCCGTGGAGCTTTCCTGGGCCGGCTTCGGCCAGGCAACGGACTACGACGTCCAGGTTTGCGGGGACAGTCTGTGCTCCTCTGTGTTGGAAGAGCACAACACCGACGAAGAGCAGTGGGTGTTCAATGCGGAAATGTCCAGCAACTACTGGTGGAGAATCAAGGCGAACAAGTTCTGCGGGTCGAGCGAATGGTCCGGCATCTGGGTCTTCAGCACTGTTGTGGAGGCAGGCGCGCCCGAGCTTTTCGCGCCTTCCGACGGATGCCTCGGGCTTGGATTGACGCCTTTTTTAGACTGGTTTCACGCCGAGGGGGCCGTCTCCTACGACGTTCGGGTCTGCGAACAGGGAGGGGTGTGCAATCCTCCCGCGGCAACAGCCAGCGGCTTGGCAACGTCGCAGTGGACCGTGTCCCCTCCGCTGGAAAAAAATACGCTATACACTTGGAGCGTTCTTTCCCAAAGCGCGAACGGAATCGGGAACAGAAGCGCCTACCGGGAATTTCGCACTTGCGCAGATCCTGTCGTCCCGGTTTTGACCAATCCTTCCCATGGCGCTTCGGGTATTTCCCTGAACGCATACCTGTCCTGGGAACAAATTCCGTATCCGAGCGGCTACGATACCGTGGAAGTCCAGGTGTGCTCCGATTCGGATTGCTCGACTGTCGTCGATTCCCAGTCCGTTTACTACGACAACCATTGGACGGTCGATCCCGCATTGTCCGAAGACGTTCAATACTACTGGCGCGCCAGGCACGTCAACAATTGCGGCACCGGTGCATGGAGCGCCGTCCGTTCGTTTACCACCACGGATTGTGTGACGCCCCCGCCGCCGGTGCTGGATTTTCCGTCCGACGGTTTCGCCAGCGTGCCTGTAAACGCTTCTTTCACGTGGCATGTTCCCACGTCGGGCGCTTATATGCAGTATGTCTACCCGGGGCCATGGGACATCGAGGTTTGCGCCGATTCCAATTGTTCGGTCGTTGCGAGATCCGAGTTCGAATTGATGGGATATCAATGGACTGCGACGCCGGATTTGGATCATTCCATGCAATACTGGTGGCGGATTCGTTCCCACAGAACCTGCGGCGCCGGTTCCTGGGGGCAGATTTACTCCTTCGCCACCGTGGATTGCTGGACCCCCCCCACGCCTTCTCTGACGGATCCGGGGATCCGGATCGATTCGGGGGAGACCTATACGGTCCAGTGGGACCGGGACCCGTTTTTTCCCGCGACGCATTACACGATAGAGGAATCCACCGAGGATGATTTTTCCAATCCCGCGAGCTTTACGACCGCTTCCACCTCGAAAGCGTTCTCCCACACGGTCGGTGGATGTTCGGGCGTCGCATATTACTACCGGGTGAAGGCCGAAAACGCATGCGGTGCCAGCGCCTGGCAGAAGACGCCGGTGGACATGACGGTGAATCCGAACATGACCCCCGACTCTCCCTCGCTTGCCAGTCCCGCCGACGGGGCCGCCAACGTTGCCCTGTCCCCGATTCTGGACTGGTACGCCGTCCACGACGCATCGACCTACTACGTGCAGTTGTGTGCGGACGCCATTTGCAATCGCATCGTCGCGGAAAACGACCTTGCGGTCGACAGCTCCTGGACCGTCCCCGTCGATCTGAACGGGACATCCACCTACTGGTGGCGCGTCAAGGCGAGCACCGGCTGCGGCGCCAGCGCCTGGTCCCAGTCCTGGAGTTTCGAAACCCAATGCGAGACTCCGCCCGCGCCCACCGTCGATGCTCCCAGCTCGCCGGTTCCATCCGGTCAAAATTATACCCTGAGATGGTCGGAGCTTGACGACGCCAGCGAATATACCGTCCTGGAATCCAGAGACCTTTCCTTCAGCAGGGCGACCTCGTACTCCTCGTCCAGAACGAGCCTGTCGTTCAACCATTCGAATTCGAGGTGTTCGGACACTGTCTACTATTACGTGGTCGCAGGGCAGAACCGCTGCGGTCTCGGGGAATGGTCGGAGGTGGCGCAAGTGGCCATCCAGGGCGCGACGGCCCCGGACGCCCCCGGGGAACTGATCCACTCGGTCGGAGATTGCGACGGCTTGTTCGACCTGAAATGGTTGGCGTCGGACGGCGCATCCGTCTATTTTGTGCAAAGGTCCTCCGACGTGAGTTTTTCGGAAACCGAAACGATCTATTCCGGTTCATCGACCACCTGCGAGGAAAAAGGACTTCCAGACGGAGAATACTATTATCGCGTCCGTGCGGAAAATGCCTGCGGGCAAAGCTTCTGGACTGTCGGACAGCATTCCGTCCAGGTGGGAGGGGCCGTCATCGGAGTCCAATACCTGGGACACGGCGACTGCGACGACAAGTGCCCGTGCAATAGCTACACCGATTCGGCGTTCGAAAAAATCATCAGCCCGGGGACAGTCCACGTGATGAAAGACGACCCGGTGGAAGACTTGGTGCTGAATTCCCGAAAAAGGCTGGAATTGAAGGGATGGGACCCGACCTGTTCCACACCGTCGAAAATCAATGTGATCGGCCCTGTGGAAATTCTGAACGGATGCCTGATCTTCAGCGGCGGCAGTTTCGAGGTCGGGCGGTAGGAAACTCGAACTTGTTGACAAAAGGATTGCTTTCCGTCGAATCTTATCAACCGTATATGACAAGTAAAAAAAGGGGGGGATAATGAAAAAAAAACATGTTGTCAGAGTCGAAATCCATTTTACGCCAATCGCGGGATTTTTCATCGCCTTGATGTTGTTTCAGCTTGCTTTTCCTCGTTTATTTGTTTCAAGAGTTTGCGCCGCGAATCTATATGTGAATACGGCCAACGACGAGTTGGACGGAATGGACGGCAACGGCTACTGCTCCCTTCGCGAAGCGATCATGAACGCGAATAACGATGACCAAGGACAAGGGGATTGCATAGAAGGGGATGGCGCCGATGTAATCTTTCTTCTATCAGAAACCTACACGCTCACCAAGGCCGGTTCCAATGAAGACGCAAATGCGACCGGCGATCTCGATATTTACGGCCCGTTGACCATCAACGGCACCGACTGGCTGCCCGGCGGCTATCCGGATTATACAGACTTCAAGGCGTTCGTCGAAGCCGCCCATTTGTCCTTGGTCACTCCGAGAACTTTGAATTCGATTTTTTCAACGAACTTTCGGAAAGAGGAGGCGAGAGTTTCCTCGTCGACGCCGTCAACACAGTCCGAATGCCAGACCGGCATGTTCGCCGGGTCCACCATTACAACGGAGTAAGTCCGAAGATTGGGTTCCTTTTCAAAGCCCTCGTCCTCCTGCAGGTATCCGGATCCTTTATTTCGATCTTCCATCTTTGGCTCCTTTTGCGCTTCGGGTGCCCTGGGTCACATGGCGGTCGATGACAATGAAACTTATGGCGCGTTCGGCGACATTGTTCGTGGGATCGACGCCGGGGGGCGTGATGAACTCGAAATGCGCCTCGCCGTAGTCCCGGAACCTTTTCGCCATGTTTTGGGCTTCGCCATTTTTTTCCTTGCCGTTTTCCTCGATCCGGCTCGGCGCGTCTTGCAATGCGGTTACGAGTATTTCCTTGTTTTCCTTGTGTCCGGTTTCATCGACATTCAGGATTTTCTCCAGGGGCAGGCGGTCGAGCAGTTCGTTGTACGGAGCGTCGATGGCAGTGCCGATCTTTTGGATCAGTTTCCACAAATATCCCCGGGAAACCTTTACGCCGAGGATGTCCCGGACGAATTTCCTCAGCGTGGAAAAAGAGAGGTGGCACACGTATTTCATGCAGGCGACCAGAGCGGTGAGCCGCTCTTTGAAAAGCCCCTCTTGACTATGTTGTCGTCGAAAGGCAGGTAATGAATCCCGCCGCATTTTTCGCACCGTACCGGATGGGAGCGTTGTTCGAACCTGATCACGGGCTCTTCCGGCAGCTCGATCTACTGGATTGTCCGAGCAGGTCCGTCCGTAGGAGCCACTTCGCCCCCGCAGTCCGGACAGCTCGGATAGACGAGGGGATTGAAAACGTCTTTTTCGACGGGAGAGAAAAGAGGACGCTCGTGCCTCGGGTGGCCGGGCTGGGCGCCGCTTTTCCGTTTTTCGCCCCCTTTTTTCTTCCCGGAGGGCTCGGGTTTTACGATATCGTCCGACGACGGACGCTTGCCGCTGTTCGAAGAGTTTTTGGAAAGCCTGGCGACTTTGTTTTCAAGCGCCTCGATTTTGTTCTCCTGGTGACGGACGGTTTCGTCGAGTTCGCAAATCCTGTCGACGACGGCCTCCTGACCTTCGAAAAATATTTTCAAAGCTTCCTCAGGAGACATCGCGAAGTATTTTTCTGAAATTTTTCGTATACAGGCTTCAATCCGATCCATGAACCAAAGGATTGGCATTTTTGGGTTGACACGGCGACCATTCCGGGCTATTTGTTGATGCGGAAACTAAATGTTCACCAGGCGGACGGAAGATCGGAATGGCAAAGAACAACACCGGGCCGGGCTCGACGGCTGAAAAAACGCAAAAGCGGCTGGAAAGCGAAACCCGTATCGTGCAGATGCTGTTGAAGTGCGGGCTGTTTCTCCAGCGGGAGATGAACCGCGCCTGCGGGCAATTCGGACTCAAGCAGCAGCAGTTCAGCGTGCTAAACGAAATCGTGTGGTACGGGCCGATCAGCCAGAAGGAGCTGGTGGAGCGGCTTCTTTTCGAAAAATCCAACGTTTCGAAGATTGTTCGTATTTTGCAGGAGAAAGATCTGATCGACGTGTCTGTGGCTCCCGGGGACCGTCGAATGACGCTGCTTTCCGAAACCGTGGAGGGCGGCGCGGTCTGGCGGGACTGCATGGGTGTTTTTCACGAATCGAGCGCGAAATTCACATCCGAGTTGTCCGAGGAGGAGACTGCCGATGCGATCCGATTCTTGAAAAAGCTGCAAAGGGCTTTTAAAAACCAATAGAAAAGGGGAGGGGAGAAATTTCATGGACTACGAATGGATGACGGCCCCATGCGGGCTGGACTGCTTCAATTGCCATTTTTATCTTGCGTCCGAAAGCGCGGAATCGATGGCGGTTATAGAGGGATGGTCGAAGGAATATGGCGTCCCGGTGGAAAAAATGCATTGCCGGGGATGCCGCGCCCACGACGGAATCATACCCCTTCAATTGTATCTTTTCGGCGATGCGCATCGCTGCGCCGCCTATGAATGCTCAAAGGAGAAGAATTCGAAATTCTGCTGCGATTGCGACGAATTTCCCTGCGACAACCTCCACCCCTACGCCGACAAGGCTGCGGAAGTTCCCCACAATACCAAGGTGTTCAACCTTTGCCTGATTCGAAAAATGGGGGTGGACCAGTGGGCAGAACAAAAGGCGGCCGATGTGAAGCGGGTCTACTTCACTTGTCCATGGAAATTGACATGACAAAAATTTTCATCGCCCCTGCCTGTACTCTTGCCAGCCTTTGTTCAGAGTCTGATCGCACTGGACCAAATCAAGCAATCGTCTCTGTCCGCTTGCACGGGCGAGATCATAGATTCCCATAATACTGTCAGGGACGATGCCAACATTCAGGAGCCCATCGACAAATCTTTGCTCGCAGGGTTGCGATTTTTTGCAAGTCAAGGCTACCAGATCGTTGATTGACGACCCAAGGCACTTGATTTTGAGAGCTGTCTCATGTAATTTGTTCGAAACGAAAGAATCACTGGAAGAGGGCTTGAACTCAACTGTGCCAAGGGGGAACCAATGAAGCTTTTCTGGTTGTAACGGATTTGGGGGAGCGGCAATGCGTAGGTTGGGTTGAGCGGGTTTCATGTTGGGTTTCGCCTGCTTCCCAACCATTTCGCGCGCCGTATCTGTTTGTTTGATAGAATTCCGCAGCGAAACCCAACAATCACGGGGCTCAACCCAACCTACATTCCACCCACCCCCAAATCCGTTATAGCCAGAAGCTTCTTACTCGATGATCAAGTTTTTCCGCCGACCGGATCGAGGCGACCGTCATTCCGGGCGCAGCGCAGCGGAGACCCGGAATCCAGGATATCCGCAGACGCGCCTGGATTCGAAGCTTTCGGGGGAATGACGAAAAAAAACTTGATCATCGAGTCTTATTGTTTTCGCTGGGATATTCGAGATGGAATGGCTTGGAGCAACGATTTTTTTTTAGTCCTTCGGTCAGGAAGAACGAAAAAATTGCGAATCCAGTGTTGGTGGCAAGGAGGATTGAGCGTGAGACAAACCAATTGGGCCGTATTGACTGGTTCGCCGTGTTCGGGCAAGACTTCGGTGGTGCGGTATTTATCGAAGATGGGTTTCCGTGTTGTTCATGAAACGGCGCGGGCCCTGATCGAGGAGTTGCTTGCGCAGGGCAGGACCCTGGCGGAAATCAAGGCCGACGAGCTGTGGTTCGAGCGGGAGATACTTCGTCGGAAAGCGAGGCTGGAGTCGAATTTGCCGGGAGACGAGACGATCTTTCTGGACCGTGCGGTGCCGGACAGTATCGCGTATTTCAGGGCGGCGGGGTTCGACATCGAAGACCCCTTGGAGAAAAGCAGGGCCGTGCGGTATTTGGCGGTCTTCCATTTCGAACGGCTCGGTTTTGAAAAGGACCGTGCCAGGGCGGAGGACGAGAAGATCGCGGAGCGGCTGGACGGGTTTTTGACGGAGGCCTATCGGATGCTGGGCTACGAACCGATCCGCGTGCCTGTGATGACGGTCGAGCAGCGAGCCGGGTTCATTCTGGAGAGGATGAAACGGATGCCAGCAGGTGCTTTTTCTCCGCCTCGCTGAGGTGGCGCCATTTTCCCTCCGGCAGGTTTCCCAGGCGGACGTTGGCCACCCGGATGCGTTTGAGTTCCACCACCCGGTTTCCCACCTTGCGGACCATCCGCCTGATCTGGCGGTTTTTTCCCTCTTTCAGTACGATCTTGAAGCGCGTGGGCGACAGGATTTTGACCCGTGCCGGGCGGGTTTTGCTTCCCAGGATTTTCAGGCCCTTTTCGAAGGCTTTCAAGGCCCCGGCCGGGATGGGCTCGGCCACGGTCACCAGGTACTCCTTTTCATGGTCGAAGGAGGGGTGGGTCAGGCAAAGGTGCAGCTTTCCGTCGTTGGTGAGAAGCAAAAGGCCGGTGGAGTCCTTGTCGAGGCGTCCGACCGGGTACACCCGTTCCTTGACGCCTTTGAGCAGGTCCATCACGATCTTTTCCCCCGGATGGTCGCAGCTGGTGACGTAGCCAGCGGGCTTGTTCAGGGCGATATAGAGGGGTTTTTCCTGCAAAGACAGCTTTTTTCCCTCGACTACGACCCGGTCCCGGTCGGGATCGACCTTTGCTCCCAGCTGGGTGACGACGTTGCCGTTGACTGCCACCTTGCCTTCGACGATCAGTGTTTCGGCATGGCGCCTGGAGCAGTAGCCGGCTCTTGAAATGTATTTTTGCAGTCGCATGAGTTCGGATTCGAGAAGCCTGGTTGAAAAGGGCCTGTTTTGAAAGGTCCCGCTTGGAAAAAAAAAGGCCGGTCAGGAACGGTAATCGGCGTTGATTTTCACGTAGTCGTAGGAAAAATCGCAGGTGAAGACGGAGGCCTCTCCGTTTCCGATTTTCAGATCCACCGTCACTGTGTATTCGTCCTTTTTCATGACCTTGGTGGCGCGCTGTTCGGCGACCATCCCCTGTCCCATGCCGTCCGCGCACATGGCGACGTCGTCGAAATAGACGTCGATGGAGTCCGGGTCCAATTCGACCCCGGCTCGTCCGGCCGCGGCCAGGATTCGTCCCCAGTTGGCGTCCTCTCCGAAAAAGGCGGTTTTGACCAGGTTTGAATTGGCGATGGTGGAGGCGACGGCGTAGGCGTCGTTGTCGTTTTTCGCGCCCGCGACCTTGATCTCCACGAACTTGGTGGCCCCTTCGCCGTCCTTGACCATCATTTTGGCCAAAGTCAGAAGCACGTCGTCCAAGACCCGCTGGAAGACGGCCTTGTGCACGGAGTTTTCGATGGTCGCGCCGGACTCTCCGTTGGCCAGGATGATGGCGGTGTCGTTGGTGCTGGTGTCGCCGTCGATGGTGATTCGGTTGAAGGAGCGTTCGCAGGCGGTGTAAAGGGCGTAGGACAGATAGTCGGGGTCGGCGTCGATGTCGGTGCAGATGAAGCACAGCATGGTGGCCATGTCCGGGCGGATCATTCCGGCGCCCTTTGCCGCCGCTGTCAGATGGAAGACCTTGCCGTTGAACCGTCCGGTCTGGCTGACCAGCTTGGGGACGGTGTCTGTGGTCATCATGGCGAGGGCCAGGTCGGAAAATCCTTCGGGGACGAGGCTTCGGGCAAGTCCGGGGATGGCCGCCCGGATCCGTTCCATGGGCATGGGGGCGCCGATGACGCCCGTGGAGGCCACCAGCACCTCCTCCGGGGCGATTCCCAGCTCCGCAGCCGTCAGTTCCGCCATGAGTTCGGCGTCGCGAATTCCCCGGTCTCCGTTGCAGCAGTTGGCGTTTCCGCTGTTGACAATGACCGCCCGGGCCGCGCCGGAATCAATCCGCTTTCTGTCCAGAAGCACCGGCGCCGCCTTCACCAGGTTGCGGGTGAACACTGCACCGGCCTTTGCCGGTCTATCGGAAAAAATCAGCCCCAGATCCAAAACTCCCTCCTTTTTGATGCTGGCCGCCGCGCCTGCGGCCCGAAACCCCGGGCAAACGATTCTTTCCATGTTCTTCAACCTGTCTTTGTCGATTTTGAATCTCGAAACGGACCGCTTCCGCGACTTTGGAACTCGCAAGGATGAAAGCAGGCCCGGTTCGTAAAAAACATCTCCAGACGAACATTTTTTTAAAGAGTCTCATTTGACAGATAATCGCGGGCTTGTCAATCGGGGAAATTGTGTATAGCCGGAAATTATTTGCGGTTTCTTAGCGCCATCGATGAACTTGGGGCCGGTCGAGGAGCCATGCGTCCAAGGCTTTCGTGTATCCATGTTTATAGCGGCATTTCCCGTTACGACCGGTTTGTTTGACAGAAGATGCATTTTCCCTTAGTATTCGAAAAATTCTGGCTGGCTGGATGATCGGCGATTGTCCAAAATGGTCCGATTTGGTTTGAAAATCGAGTAAAAACTGCGAATTCGGCTGGTTCGCCCTCGGGATGCGCGGAGCCGATGAATGGGGAGATACGGGAATGAAAAAAATCATGTGCGAAAAATGCGGCGGCCCGTTGCGCCTTGCCAAAGGGTGAACCCGTGTATGTCTGCGCTGCGGGTTCTGCGGCCAGGAGTACGAACTGGAAAGCATCAAGGACCTTATGGACGACGAAATCGAAGAGATGCTGGCGAATGTACGATGCGACCGATTTTGACCGACTTGGTTTCAAATGTTCTTGTTTTGAGTTCGACCCACGGGGCATGTCCACGTCCCTTTCCCCATATCCGCCTTTAGCGATATCCGCATCGGCCCCCAAGGACCGCCCCGTCCGCCAGAGGTCCCGATGATCGTATTGAACAGCCCGGTTCCCGTGTTCGCTCTTAAAAATTTCAAGCTGGTGATCGAGTACGACGGTTCCGCGTACTGCGGATGGCAGCGGCAGAAGGACGACCGGACGGTCCAGGGGGAAATCGAGAGGGCGCTGGAGATCATGACCCGGAAAAAAGTTTCCCTGAACGGCTCCGGCAGGACCGACGCGGGCGTGCACGCCCTGGGCCAGACCGCCAATTTCAGATGCGAAACATCCATTTCCCCCGAAGCGTTCCAGAAAGGACTCAACAGCCTTCTGGACAAAGATATCGTGATAAAGTCGTGCGAGCCGGTCCCGCTGGAGTTCCACGCTAGGTTCGACGTCAAGAAAAAGAAGTACTTGTACCGGATATTGAACCGTGCCCTGCCGGTGGCGGTGGGGCGGCAATACGTGTGGCATATCCGCCGGCCGCTGGATGTCGATGCCATGGTCGAAGCGTGCGTGCATTTCGCGGGCGAGCGGGATTTCAAGGCTTTCGAGGGGGCCGGCAGCCCCCGGTCGCATACCGTGCGTATCGTGTCCGAATCGCGGCTGCATGTCCAAGAGGATGGTTTCCTCTCCTATGAAATCGAGGCCAACGGTTTTTTGCGGTTCATGGTCAGAAGCATCGTGGGAACCCTGGCGGAGGTGGGATGCGGAAAGATTTCCCCGGACCGGGTCCCCGAAATTTTTTCTTCGAAGGACAGAAGCCTCGCGGGCGCGACCGCGCCCCCCTGCGGTCTTTTCCTGATGTCGGTGGAATACTGAAATGATTTCGATGCGCGCCATCGGATTTTTCTTTTTGGTTTTTCACCGATTCAGCGTAAGGCATATCGCAAGGCATCCGGGACGCGCCCTGGCGGTGGTGCTGGGAATCGCCCTGGGGGCGGCTGTCTTCACAAGCGTGCGCCTCTCCGTTCACGCATCCCTGCGTTCTTTCGAGCAGAGCATGGAAGCCATTTCGGGAAAGGCCGACCGGGTCGTGTCCCGTCCGGGGGGAGGCACGCCCGAAAACCTGGTGGCGTCGCTGTCCAAACTTCCTTTTGTGAAAAGCGCGGCCCCGGTTTCCACTGCCTACGTTCGCGCGAACATCCGAGACGCCGAACCGTTTCTCCTGATCGGAATCGATCCCGTCATGGATCGTCCGGTGAGAAGCGGGGAATTCGAAAGCCCCGGATGGAGCGGCGAGGCCGAGATGTGGATGGATCTCGTCCGCACGCCCGCGACCATGATCGCGGGCCGCGCGCTGCTGGACGGCCTGGGGCTCGAGGCCGGCGATACGGCGGTTTTGGAGCACGTGGGGCGCGAATCGGAGTTTGTCGTGCTGGGGACCCTGTCTTCCAACGGCTTCGGCCTTGTGGAGGGAGGCAAGGCAGCCGTCTGCGACATCGCGACGTTCCAGGAATTCACCGGGAAGCTCGGCCAGGTGGATCGAATCGACCTCCTGTTCGATCCACCCGTTTCGAAAGAGGAACTGGAACAAGCCGAAAAGCTGCTTCCCAAAGGCGTATTCATGGGGTTTCCGGGGGAGGACCGAAGGAGCGGGCGGGAGATGATCGACGCCTACCGGCTCAACCTGTCCGTCCTCAGCTTCGTGTCCCTGTTCGTGGGCATGTTTCTGGTCTACAGCCTGGTCGCGCTGAACGCGGCGTCCCGGAGAAAGGAGATCGCGATCCTGCGGTCCATGGGGGCGTCGGCCGGGTTGATCTTCGGCGTGTTCCTGTCCGAGGGCGTCCTGTTCGGCCTGGTCGGGTGGGGCGCCGCCTTGCCGGTGGGCGCGGTCATGACCAAATTTCTGCTTACGGGCGTCGGAGAGACCATATCCACATTGTTCGTGCGGGTTTCGGCCGACAACCTCCATTTGAGCGGATGGGAGGTGGCGCTGTCGTTTGCCGCCACGGTGTTTGTCGCCCTGCTGGCTGCCCTGCACCCGGCCAGGGAGGCCATGAAAGTGCCGCCCAAGGAAGCCATGGAAATCGGGCGGCCGGCAGTTCAATACCGCAGGATTTCAAAGAAGCTGGGCCTGGCGGGACTGGCGCTGGTGCTTTCGGTCTGGCCGCTTTCGAAGGTCCCGCCGCCGGACGGCGTGCCCTTGCCGGGATATCTGGCGGTGTTCCTTCTTTTCGCCGGGTTTTCCATGCTTTCTCCCTGGATGCTCTCCAAGGTCGGGCAATGGGCCGCGCCCGGTCTTCGAAGAATCGGAAGACAACCCGCATACCTGGCCGCCATGCACATCAGAGACAGCGGCGCGCGCACCGCCATTTCCGCAGGCGCCCTGATCACCGCCGCAGCGCTTTTCTGCGCCCTGGTCATCATGGTTCACAGCTTTCGGCAAACCGTGGAACTCTGGGTCGATAACACCGTCGTGGGAGACATCTTCCTGCGCGCGGAAATGGCGGACGTCAACCAGTATCGAGATCCCATTCCGCAAAAGGCGGTACGATTCCTCCGGCAGCTGAAAGGCCCATTCGAAATGGACGTCTACCGGCGCTTCTACTTGACCCGCGACGGCAGTCTCTACCAGTTCGAGCCCCTCACATGGGACGTCTATCTAAAGTACGGACGGTTTTTCTGGCTGGACGGCGACCCTGCGTCCGGGGCGGAAAGTCTCCGGAGAGGCGAAGGGCTCGTGGTTTCGGAGGTGTTCGCCAATCGGACGGGGCTGGGAGCAGGGGACGTCTTCGAAGCGTCCATCCTTGACGCTCGATTCGAAATTCCCGTTGTCGGGATCATCCGGGACTATCGGACCAGGGGCGGGGTGGTCTATTATTCGCTTAAGCATTTCCGGGAAAAGACCGGCGACACGGACTGGGGCGGCGTGCGAATCTTTTTCAAGGACCGGGGAATAGGCCTTGCCGAGTCTGTGTCCGCGTTGAAAAACCGGATTTTGGCATTCTGCGGGGATTCGATCCAAGTCACGGAGGGGACCCGGTTGAGGGAAGCGATACTGGAAATATTCGACGAGACCTTCGCCATCACCACGGTGCTTCTGGTGATCGCCTTGGCGGTGGCTGCCTTGGGAATCGCATCGACCCTTACGGTCACGGTCCTGGAAAGAAGCCGGGAACTCAACACCCTGTTCGCCACGGGAGGAAGCTACGGCCAGATTCGGGCCATGATTTTCTGGGAGGCCCTTCTGCTGGTGCTGGCGGGTGAGGTGTCCGGCATTTTGTGCGGTTTCGCGCTGTCCTACCTGCTGGTTTTCGTGATCAACAAGCAATCGTTCGGGTGGACATTTCTCTACGGAGTGGATGTCTCGACTTTGGCCCTGTCCGTGCCGCTGATCGTGTCCACCGCGCTGGCGGCCGCGCTTCCCGCAGTGAAAACGGCCTTCCGGCAGCCTCCCGCCGCTTTGCTAAGGGAAAGATGAATGAACGGCAATGACGATTCCAAATACAAGTGCCTTCGCTCGATCTGCGTATTGTTGGCGCTTGCCCTTGCCTGCCATTGCATCGGCGCAAAAGCCGAGGATGGTTTTCTGAGGGTTCGCGGCCCATGCGACCTGACGTTTCCGCGAGATCACGGGCCGCATCCGGGCTATAAGACGGAGTGGTGGTATTATACGGGAAATGTGTCGGATGTGGAGGGCAGGCGATTCGGTTTTCAGCTGACTTTTTTCCGCAGCCAGCTAAGCCCCCAAGAGCATCGGGAAAACCCGGCTGCTTCGAAACGTTCCGCTTGGAGGACCAACCAGATCTTTCTCGCCCACGCGGCGCTGTCGGAAATTGGAATGCAGAAGCATTTCCACGCGGAAAAGACGGCCCGGCAGGCCTTGGGAATTGCGGGGGCGAAGGCGGACGGCGAAGTTGTCCGGGTATTTCTGAAGGACTGGCGTGCCGACATAGAAACCGAAGAGCATCGTTTGAAAGCGCAAACACGCGAATTCTCCCTGGACCTGTCTCTTGTCCCTCTGAAAGCCCCTGTGCCGCACGGCGACCGGGGCTGCAGCCGCAAGGGAGTTTCGCCCGAAAGCGCCAGCTGCTACTATTCCATGACCAGGTTGCGGGCGTCGGGGACCGTCGGTTCGGGACAACGCGTCCACCGGGTCGAAGGCCTCGCCTGGATGGACCACGAGTTCAGCACCAACCCTCTGGAATCCGACCTTGCCGGTTGGGACTGGTTCGGCATCCAGCTCGACAACCAGACCGAACTGATGGTCTATTTCCTCAGGAAAAAAGCCGGAGGAATTGCCATGGCTTCCAGCGGCACCTTCGTCGATTCGTCCGGCAAATCCACCTCTCTGGGCAGGGACCAAATCGCTGTCGAAATCGTGGACTTCTGGAAAAGCAAGGCGTCGAAAGCGAAATACCCTTCGGCCTGGAAGATGTCGATTCCCTCGCTGGGACTGCGGCTGTCCATTTCCGCAAATCTCCCGGATCAGGAGATGCAAACCCCCGATAGCACCTCGGTGACCTATTGGGAAGGAAGCATCTCCGCAAGCGGGTATCTGGGGCATGACGAGGTGGAGGGCTCGGGGTACGCGGAACTTACCGGGTACGACAGGGCGATGGACTCGCCCATGTGACTGTCTTCGGCTCGTGCCCCTTTTCAGAAGAATTTTGCCGCGTTCAATGCGCTTTCTCCGGTGTAGATGAAGTCGTCCTCTTCCTCGTATTCGCTGAGCTTATGATGGCAACTGGGGCAGAAAAAATAGTTCGGATAAGGGTCCTTGCCGCATTTCTTGCATCGTCTGCCAGTGTTGACACGCTTCTTCAGTGGTTTGGGCTTCTTGATGTTTCTTTTCATGTCTTGTTCTCCCGTACCGATATGCTCAACCTGTTTCAGGACCGAACATACGATTGAAATTCGCCTTCCCTCGTCGTTTCTTCTCCGTTGCTTGCGATTGTCGCAGACGTTAAAAAGGGACCTGGGCGTTGCAATGGCAAGCCTCATTCCCCGATGGCCTTTTCCCTTTTTTCCGCGTTGGTCTTGCAGTCGATGCACTGACTGGTCACTGGTCTCGCCTTGAGGCGCCCGACCGAAATCTCTTCGCCGCATGTTTCGCATATTCCGAACATGCCTTCGTCGATACGCTCCAGGGCTTCGCGAATCTTGTTGATCAGCTTGGCTTCGCGGTCTCTGATCCGGAGCATGAAGCTGCGGTCCGCGTCGAAGCTCGCCCGGTCGGTCGGGTCGGGCAGATTGTCTCCTGTCTCCAGCATGCCGCTGACAGCGTCCTCTCCGTGTCTGACCAATTCCTCGAGCTGCTCGCTAAGAAGCTTCTTGAAATATTCCAAATCCTTTTCTTCCATTTGACGCCCTTGTAATATGAGTTACAATTTATATTACAGTGTATAAACTAAATCGCATTCAGGGAATTATATATCAAAATTCTTAATTGGCAAGCATATTTTAGCAACAAACATGCCATTTTTGTAAGCCCCTGTTATCATTGCGTTTTCGATTCCGCCGCCCTCGGTTGGCCGAACAGCCGGCTTGATCGGAAACGCGTCTTTTAAGGCGCCGATATTCGAGAAAGATTAGTTTCGATTGAATTCTCCATTATCCCGGGGACCGGCACGGTCGAGATCTGACCATCGCCTGGTTCGATTCGACCCGCCAACCCCGCTTCGGTCTGCAATCTGCCTGCCTTGCCGATTCAGTCCGTTGATCGACGCTTTCAAAATGACGCTTCGGCATCGCAATCCATCCTCGTGCGGGCTTCGGCCGCCGGCATCGTTGCCAAGATTGAAATTGAAGAAAGCAAATACCGTGCCGGAAGCGATTGGTTTTGCTGGAAAGGTCACGCTCGTTACTATTCGGTCGATCTTGTTTGAAAAATCGTGGTATATAAATCGGAAGGAACGCAAACAATATAATGGAGGGATTTCAGTTATGAAAGCCATGGTAATCGAGAAGATCTGCGACATGACCAGGGACCGCGAGCCTCTCGCATTGCGGGACATGCCCGAACCCGAACCCCAAGGCGACGAAGTGGTGTTGAAAGTCTCTGCCTGCGGCGTTTGCCATACGGAACTCGACGAAATCGAGGGACGGACGCCGCCGTCGATATTTCCCATGATTCCCGGCCACCAAGTGGTGGGCGAGATCGTAGCCGCCGGAAGCGGAGTTACGAGATTGAAATTGGGGGACCGGGTCGGGATTGCATGGGTATTTTCTTCCTGCCGGAAATGCCGTTTCTGCGAGCAGGGCCTCGAAAACCTCTGCGACCAGTTCAAGGCCACAGGAAGGGACGCCCACGGAGGATACGCCCAGTTCGCCAAGGTCGGCGAAAACTTCGCCTTCAAGATTCCGGAGATCTTCACCGATTCCGAAGCCGCCCCCCTGCTTTGCGCCGGGGCCATCGGCTTTCGTTCCCTGCGGCTGGCCGATATTTCCGACGGTGAAAATCTCGGGCTGACCGGGTTCGGGGCTTCGGCCCACCTGGTGCTGAAAATGGCAGCCAAAAAATACCCCGGCACCAAGGTGTTCGTATTCGCCCGCAACCCCAAGGAGCGCGAGTTCGCCCGTGAACTGGGGGCGGTCTGGGCGGGGGACACAGCCGAACATCCTCCCGAACTTCTGGACGCCGTCATCGACACCACCCCCGCATGGAAGCCGGTGGTAGAGGCCCTCTCATGTCTTGCGCCCGACGGACGTCTCGTGGTCAACGCCATCCGCAAGGAAAACCGGGACCAGGATTACCTCCTGAAAATGGATTATGCCGAGCATCTCTGGATGGAAAAGGAGATCAAAAGCGTGGCCAACGTGGCCCCCGGCGATGTCGAAGGCTTTCTTGCGCTCGCCGCGCAAATCCCCATCAGGCCGGAAGTCCAGGAATTTTCACTGGAAGAGGCCAACCGCGCCTTGATGGAACTGAAGGAGGGCAAGATACGGGGGGCGAAAGTGCTCAGAATATAGAATGGAGGAAGAAATGAAAATTCTTGCGAAAATTGCGGCGGAGGCATGGGGACTTCTTGTGGAGTCGTCGGCCTGTTTCCGCAATTCTGCGAGGCTTTTTCGCGGCAGGCGCAGGAGGTTCGGAACACGGACACGAGACCCATGCGCATCATCATGATCGCATGGAGGGAAACGGTTTTGGTTATAACGTCGGCCAACCAACACCGTCATTCCGGGCGGAGCTTGCGGAGACCCGGAATCCAGGCGACGATCGAAGCTGTTGGATGAAAACCGGCCGAAGTTAAAACCAAGCCCGAGGGAAAAGGATCGACGCCGCTTTGCAAGGGGCCTGCATGAGGCTGCTCCTGAGGGCCCGTGCGGGCCTCGATTTGGGCAATGACCAAGTCGCGCATCATTTGAATTACCTATTTGCAATGGATTGACAAGTCGGTTACAAAACTGGATCGCTTCGAGTTCGGGCGCTCTGGGGTCCGGGGATTCGAAAGGTTCAACGGAAATTCGCCAGGAGATCGACCATGTCATTCAAAGAGAGCATATTTCAGATCGCGACCGGCAAATTCTTGCGGAAAAACACGCTGACCGGTCTGTCCAAAACCTGCGGATGAGCGGCCAAGCTTAGCCCGGTCGGGCTGGAGGGGCTCATCGAATCGTTGCAGCAGTCCGACGATCCCAATTTGCTGGTGGGATACAACACCAGCGACGACGCGGGCGTCTACCGCTTGAACGACGACATCGCCATTGTCTCCACCGTGGACATCATCACCCCTCCTGTGGACGATCCGTTTCTTTTCGGCCAGATCGCCGCCGCCAACGCCATCAGCGACGTATACGCCATGGGGGGACGCCCGATCACCTGCCTGAACATTGCGGCCTTTCCGGCCGGCGCGCTTGATGTGAGCGTGCTGAAGGGAATTGTCCAGGGCGCGCTGAACAAGATCCAGGAAGCGGGGGCCGTTCTGGCGGGAGGGCATACCATCGAGGACGACGAACCCAAGTTCGGGCTGTCGGTCAACGGCGTGGTTCACCCGAAGAAATTCTGGGCCAACCGGGGTGCCAGGGAGGGAGACGCGCTGATACTGACCAAACCCCTAGGCAGCGGCGTGGTTTTCAACGCCAACCTGAAAAAGCTCGCCAGCCAAGAAGAGATGGACGCCTGCATTCGGACCCTGGTCACTTTGAACCGCGCGGCGGCGGAGGTTTTCGAGTTCTTCGACGTTCACGCGGCCACCGACGTCACGGGTTTCGGATTGGCCGGGCACGCTCTGGAGATTGCCAGGGCGTCCCGGGTGGCCTTGGAGATCGACATGGACAAGCTGCCGATCATGGACGGGGCGGTGCGGATGTACCGTCAGGGGGTCAACACGGGAATGAACGGCCCGAACCGGCAGCTGACGGAAAACTATTTGCAATTCGATTCCGGCATCGACCGCCATTTGAAGGAGATCGCCTTCGATCCGCAGACCAGCGGGGGGTTGCTCTGCTCCCTTCCCGCGGACCAGGCGCAGGAGGCACTGACCCGTCTGCATTCCCAGGGTGTCTCGTCCTCGCGCATCGTCGGGCGGGTCCTTGCGTTGCGAGACGAAACCTACCTTTTTTTCAAGCAGGGCAAATAGGGGAGGGGACGGTCCCCAAAGGAAAAAAGCTGGTTGTAACGGATTTGGGGGAGCGGCAATGCGTAGGTCGGGTTGAGCGGGTTTCACGTTGGGTTTCGCTTACTTTCCAACCATTTCGCGCGCCTTATCTGTTTGTTTGATAGAATTCCGTAGCGAAACCCAACAACTGACGACGCTCAACCCAACCTACATTCCACCCACCCCCAAATCCGTTATAATCAGGAAAAAAGCAGGGCATGCCCCCAGGCCGCCCTGGATCTTTGCGCCGAAGTTTTCGAAAGAAATCCTATCGGGCGGACGCCTTGCGGGCAGGGTTTCCCGTTCGTACGAAACGGGCTCATCGGGGTTTCGCGAATGCGTCGCCGATTAGGAACCCAGGCATGCCAGACCAGGATGGTCTGGTTACCATCGAGACGCCTTTTTCCACGAATCCGCGACGAGGTGCGAGACGTTTGTCCCCGAGCGTCTTTTCCAAGGGTTGTATTTCTCCTGTCGATGGTATACAATCGGCCTGTCATTTGGAGGGAATTCTACAAGACGCAAGGAATGGATAAGGTACCGGTGGCGAATTGGAGACCGGACCTAGCTATACTGAAACGACAGGCCTGATGAAGGAACGCACCCAAGACCACGAACTGTTGTCCGCGCGGCCCGCCGCAAAACCGACCAGATTTGTCCATTCGATCGGCTTTCAGCTGTCCATTGCCGTGACGATCATCATTGTCGCGGTGGTGTTGACTTTGGGCATCGGCATGCGCGAGCGTCTGCGCAGGCACCTCTACGACCAGACCGTCAAAATCGGCACGGTCACCTTGAACTATTTCGAAAACAATGCCGCCGTTCCCCTGCTGGAAAACGACACTCTCCGACTCAACAGTCTTTTGAAAGACTGCAACGAGGTGGAAGGAATTTTGTATGCCTTCATTCTGGACAACGACGGCGTGGTGGCGGCGCATTCCGACATGGACCAGATCGGCAGGGCGCAGCATTTTCTGGCGGGCCGGGAAAAGGAGATATCCGCAGACGGAATCGTCCAGATCGTCCGTGCCATGCCGTCGGGAAAAAAGGCCCTGAACCTCGGCAGGCCCGTGGATTTTTCCGGCAAGGTGGTGGGACAGGTGCATGTGGGGGTGTCGCTGGATTTCATCGAGGAATCCGTCCGGAACGAGACCTGGAAAATCGTGAAAATGACCGGTTTCATATTGGCTGTCGGCATTTTCGCCGCGATCGTTTACGGTATCGGCTTTTCCCGTCCGACTCGCGAGCTTCTGGAGGCCACCCGGGAAATCCGCCGGGGCAACTACGGCCACAAAGTGGCGCTGAATCGAAAGGACGAGTTCGGAAAACTGGCCGGGGCTTTCAACGATATGAGCAAAGAGCTGCTGGCCAAGGACCTCATGAAGAAGTCCTTCGGAAAATACGTGGGAAACGAGATCCTGGACATGATTCTCCGGAGCCCGGAAAAGAACTGGCTCAAGGGCGAAAAAAACGAGGCCACCGTTGTTTTCGCCGACATCAGGAACTTCACTTCCTATTCCGAATCCAGGGAACCGGAGAAAGTGGTGGAGGAACTCAACCAATTTTTCGAGATCGCCACGGAAATCATTACTTCGCACGGCGGCTACGTGGACAAATTCATCGGGGACGCCGTGCTGGGGGTATTCGGCGTGCCCGTCAACTATCCGGACCACATGTGGCGAGGGGTGCGCGCCTGTCTGGAAATGATAGAAATTTTCCGCATGAAGGGCAAAGGCGGCAACAAGCTTCTGGCCGCAGCGGCGCTTAGCGCCAACTCCGGGCTGGTCGTATCCGGAAACATCGGTTCCCAATCCAAGATGGAATATACGGTGATCGGCGACGCGGTCAATCTGGCGTCGCGCATCAACAGCCTGGCCGGGCCGGGGGAACTGATCGTGGGAAGCACCATCTACGAGCATCTGGGCCATTTGCTCAAGGCAACGGCCCTTGTGCCCGCGCAAATCAAGGGCAAATCGGAACTGGTCAAGACGTACAGGATAAAAACCCTTCTGGATCCAATGGAACAGGAAGGGCGGCAAAGACCAGAAAAGCGGGAAAAGGCGAACAATGTATACAATTTCATGGAAAAATGCGGCTAGGTCCTTGCTGATCGCCGCCATTTTCGCGACGATCTTTTCCTCTTGCCTGCCGAAGCAGGCCGGGACCCGGCAAAGCGGTCCGAAAAAAGCGGAGCTTGCGACACTGGATTTCACCGTGGTTCGCCCGGCCGACGACGACACTTTCCAGAGCCTGGCCGCCAGATATCTGGGCGATCCAGAAAAGGGGTGGCTGATCGCCAGATACAACGGGCTCAAATCTCTCGAGCCCGGAAAGCTCCTGGTCGTTCCCTCCGTCCCGCTCTACCGGGGCGGACTCGACAGCCAGGGCTTTCAGACCGTCCCGATTCTGACATACCACAAGTTTTCTATTGGAAGCTCCGACAGGATGACCGTCAAGGCCGATGATTTCGAGCGGCAGATGCGGTACCTGAAGGAAAACGGATATCGAACCGTCGGGCTGGACCAGCTGTTGGATTTCATGGAATTCAAATCTTCGCTTCCGGAAAAAGCCGTGGTGATCTCCATCGACGACGGATGGCTCTCCGCTTACGAGATCGCCTATCCGATCCTCAAAGAGTACGGTTTCCAGGCCGTGCTTTTTCTGTATACCGATTTCGTGGACGGCCCCAAGGCCCTGAGCTGGGACCAGGTCGAAGAGATGTCCCGAAACGGCTTCGACATCCAGAACCATACCAGGACCCACCGCGATTTGACCCGAATTAAAAAGGGCGAATCCTTCGAGCAGTATTTGCGCGAGATCGAAAGAGAGTTGGACGACGCGAAAAAGGCCATCGAGGAGCATACGGGGGCGAAGTGCAATTACTTGGCCTATCCCTTCGGACGAACCGATTCCCTGGTGAATTCGCTCGTCAGGAAAAAAGGCTACCGCGCCGCCTTCACCATGGAGCGAGGAAGCGCCCCGTTTTTTTCAAAGCGCTACGACATAGGCCGCTCCGTCGTCTACGGCGAGTTCGACTTGGACGAATTCGTGGAAAACCTCACTGTCTGGGAGGCCTTTGCCGCGAATGCCTACTGATACCAGACTCCGCCATGTTTTTGCTCTTGCCTTTTCTCTCTTGGCGCTGCTTTTCGCTGGCTGCGCCAACTTGTCCACTCCTTTCGCGACAGGGGGGGAATTCCGAGAGTTGGCGCGTCAGTATCGCCAAAAGGCGGAAGACAGCCTGTTGCAGGAAGAATGGTACTTGGCCCGAGAGTATTTGAAAGCCGCCGCCGCGCTGGCGCCCGACGACAAGGACGCAGGCAACGGGTCCAAAATCGCTGCGCTGACGGAAAAAATCGAAGATCAATCCGAACGCTTGTATCAAATCGGCAAGGATAAGTTCGACGGCGGCAACTACGACGAGGCCCTGAAGGCGTTTGTCCAAGCCCTGCGCATCAACCCCGAACACAAGGGCGCGCTCGTCTGCGTCGTGGACAAGCTACAGTATCCGGAAACAACACTGTTCGAGGTGAAAGAAAAGACCGGCCTGAAGGAAATCGCCAGAAAATTCTACGGGGACTCGTCCAAGAGCGAACTGATCGCGTACTTCAACGACATGGAGGCGTCCGAAACCGCAGGACCCGGAACCACGTTGATCATTCCCCCGATTCCGGCCGCCAAGCTCCCGCCACCTCCCGCTTCTCCCAAACGCAAAGCCGCGAGCCGGAAAACAGAGCCGCCCGCTTTGGAGATCGATCGAAATCCGGATGAGGAACCTGTCGCTTTCGAGGTCGACCGGGATCTCGAAAACGAGCCGCCCCTTTTAAATATCGAACAATACCTCCAGACGGCTGTCGATTTGCTCGAATCCGACCGGTTTGAAAACGCGGCCGTGATCGCCGGCATCGTACAGGAGTACGATCCCGCCAACAAAAAGGCCGCCTTTGTCGAAAACGAAGCCTATCTGCAGATCGCGAAAAACTTCGAACAGTACGAAAAATACGGCGAGGCCGTCGAAGCCATTTCCAAAGTCGATCCGGACTACCCCCAGGCCAGGGAATTCTCGGAGCGCCTGCTCGAAAAAACGAAAAACCTCGCCGAAGACCACTACAAAAAAGGCGTGCGCTATTTCGTTAACGAAGATCTGAAAAAGGCCATCGCCGAATGGGAAGCCGCCCTCGCCCTCGACCCAAATCACCCCAAGGCCCGCAAGGACTTGGAAAACGCCAGGAGCCTGCTGGAGAAGCTTGGAAATATCGAGTGAGGCGCTGTTTGGATTCGTCTGATTTCGCTCAAGCCAAACCAAAAGGTTTCGTTCCGGAAAAACAACCCTGATGATATTGGCTGGGGTGATGAAAATCATCCAATTTCGGGAGATTTTTTTCTGCCGGGATTTGTTCCCGTTCGCGGCAATCTGCACGGGCTGGTTCGGGATCGTAGGGTGGGTGGGTCGATCCCCTGGCGCTGTCGCCAATTCAACTTCTCTTGAAATGGATGGCCCGACAATCTTGCACGGAGTCCAACCCACCATTTTTCGCGCCAGTTCGTCGCTTCTTCGAACCAATGACATCGAGGCGGCTCTGGAAATGGTGGGTTGGGCTTCGTACTAGCTCGAAGTTCGCGGATGTTAACAAGCTTTGAACCAGCCCCGAACGCCAGGGTTTCAACCCACCCACCCTACGCACCCGAACCAGGCCCCGCGATAGCTTGGGCGGAATAAAACCCGGCTCTAAGAAAAAGAGGCGGAATTGTGAAAAAATGCAAAAAATCGATGCCAGAGCCTTCCTGTTTGGGAACCCAAAATACGGTTGAAAATAAAGCGTTAACTGAAAATGCTCCTTTTTATAAACTTTAAGTTAAATCTAATCCGCTCACGATACTTTCATGATGTCGAAACCGGATGATGCGGATCGCAAAGACGATAATCATTTTTTCAAATCAGAGACACAACCATGAAACCTGCTATACATCCATCCCATACCGGAAATAAAGGCATCAGCCGTCGGGATTTTCTCAAATACGGAGCTTACGGCAGTTTCATCGCCGGACTGTCGCCTTTTCTCCTCGTAAACGGCTGCGGCGGCAAAACAAAACGGCCGAACATTCTTCTGGTGACCCTGGACACTACCCGGGCGGATCACCTGAGCCGCTAGGGATACCACCGGAAAACCACGCCGAATGTCGATAAGCTGGCCGGAAAATCCGTGCAATATATGCGGGCCATCGCCCCTTCGAGCTGGACGCTTCCCTCCCACGCATCTTTGTTTACAGGGCAATTTTCCTCCAGTCACGGTGCAACCTACGATCCCAACGGCCCCCTCGCTCTGACGAATGCCATCGACGGCCCCGAGGCATGGCATTCCTACCGGGCAAGAGGATTGTCGCCGAGTGAGACAACCCTGGCGGACATATTGAAGGACAAGGGATATGCAACCGGCGCGGTGGTGGCCGGCCCGTGGATGAAAAAAGTATTTGGCTTGAACAAAGGATTCGACTTCTACGATGATGCCGATATCAGCACCACAAACGGCCGCCTTGGGAAACAGGTCACGGAAAGCGCCGTCAATTGGCTGAACACGATAAAAAAGGACCGGTTCTTTCTTTTCCTCAATTATTTCGACCCCCACGGTCCCTTTCTGCCGACGGAAGGCTATGATTTGTCTTTTCTGCCCAAAGATACGATCATTGATCAAAGCAACCACATGACCATCGGGGAAATGGTCGCGCTTTACGACGGCGAAATCCGGTACGCGGATCATTATCTGGGAAAGCTTATGGACGCGATGGCGAATCTGGGGGTACTGGACAATACTCTCGTCATCATCACGGCCGATCACGGGGAACTGCTCTGGGAACATGGTCTGTTCGGCCATGGCATGTCCCTGTTTCAGGGCGAAATCCATATTCCGCTGATTGTCAGATATCCCGACAACGATCATCCGCCCATGAAGATCGGCACGCCGCTTCAATTAAACGACGTCATGGCGATGATCCTTTTCTATCTCGGACTGCCGCTCCCCGCCCATATACAGGCGGGCGCCCCGCCCGACATCGGCCACCCGGTTTTTTCCGAAACCTATCCGCTGGCCGCATTCACCGACAATGGACATTACCGGGCGCTCTTTGAAGGCGAATATAAATTCGTCTGGAACAGCCTGGGAAACCACCTGCTGTACCACCTTGCCGAAGATCCCCGCGAAGACAACAACCTCGTCGCCAGCCGCCCGGAGATCGCGAGCAAAATGGAATCGACCCTGGCCCGGTATGTCGATTCCCTGCCGCCCCCGGCAACTGCCGTCGCTCCGCAGCAGCATATCGACGAAGAGACCAAAAAAGCGCTGAAAAGCCTTGGATACGTCAGATGAGATGGCTGGATGCCACCGCCATTTTCCTAATTTGATTCGTTCCCGCGTTTCGCGCAAGAACGCATACTTAGGCGCTTCTTGTTCGTGTTTCTTTGTTGGGTTTGGCTATGACGTCAGGCAACCAACACCGTCATTCCGGGCGGAGCTTGCTTTTAACCCGGAGTCCGGGCGACGATCGAAAATGTTGGATGAAAACCGGCCGAAGTTAAAACCAAGCCCGCGTTGTGGCGCCGCGCCACCGTGGAAGACGGCGCTATCGGTATCCTGCGGTCCGTTTCCGGGAACAAGACGCCATGAAAATTTCAAGGCCGAAAAATGTCCATTTTCGTCCCCCCACCTTACACCTGGGGTGATGAAAATGTCTCCGAAAACATGCTGATAATTCCGCAGGATTTTGTTCCATTTTCGAGGGAGAGGTGTAAGGCGTAAGGTGGGGTGATGAAAAAACCCCGGAATGGCGGATAATTTTTCAGCCGGGTTTTGTTCCTTTCCGGAGCGCCTGCTTTCGGTTTGCGGGGTTCGCCTGGACCTCGGATTTTCAAGCGGACCGTCATTCCGGCCGGAGCGCGCGCGGTTGTCGGAGGAACGGATTTTCGATCAATAAGGTTTTTCAGAGAGCAACGGATTTTGGGCATCGGTTGTAAGGCAGGTCGAATGCTGGCAAGGGAGAATATCAACTTGGAAAACCCGCGCGCCGAACCTGCGTGTGTTTCCCCCAAATCCGTCATACCCAGGAGATTTTCGGCGCCGTATGCCGCCGGGACTTGAACGGAAGCCTGGATTCCGGCTCTCCGCGCGCGCTTTCAAATGCGACGCCGCCGGATTTCAACGGACTCTCGCGCATGCGCGGAATGAGGCGCCCGACTCGGGAAACGCGCGCTCCGGCCGGAATGACGGGGCACGGAAATACGGGAGTGGGCCCCGCAAAGCCGGAACAAATTTCGGAGGAAATTTCATACCGAAAACCGGATGATTTTCATCACCCCTCCTTACACCTCTCCCTTAAAAACCGAACAAAACTATGCCGAATAATCAGCATGATTTCGGAGAGCTTTTCATGGCCCCCAGGTTTTCAAAAGAAAACAAGAAAAACCTTATTTTTATTTTTTTAACCTTAGTAGCATGACGGATTTTCTATTTCCCACAACCTTATTACCTTATGTTTCGGGGTTACGGCTCGACATTCGCGGATGCAATGTCTCGAAAACGGATAATCAAAAAGAGATCCGGAAGATCGGTTTCGCAATCATTTCCATGACGGTTGCGGAACGACAGGGACGAATAAGCCAATAAGGTTGAGTAAGAGGGAGGCCGTCGTGTGCTACTAAGGTTGAGAACCGAAAATAAGGTTTTTTCGGTTATTGCTCGCGATCGGTATTGAGGGGATCGACGCGCCGAAGGCGCAGCGCCACGCCTGTCAGGGTTTGTCAGGCCTATGAACTGGCAGTTCCGGATGTCGCCGAAGCCTTGAAGGGGCGAAACATGCGCATCGAATGGATTGTCGTATCGAAGAACGGGCAAATACGAAATCGCGGGGCGGGGACAAATAGACATATATTGCGCCCCTTCAGGGCTTGTGCCGCAGGATGTCCCGGAACCCTGGGCCTGATCGACCCAGGCTGGTATGGTATTGCGCCTTAGGCGCGGAGGGGGGGGCACGGATGAAACACGGATTTCTTTTTTCCGGCAGCCACAATCAGGTTGCTACAAGCTGAAAACACCGGCATCGGTTGGACCAGCGAGAGCATAGCTACTTCTTTTTCCTATAGCGAATTTTTAGGAAATCGACGACAATCGAAGCGAATTCCCATGTTTCGACCGGATAGCTATCGATCAGGCGTTTTAGCGCGTCTCGGGTTTGCGCGAAACCGGTCGGGTAAATGTTCAGTCTGACGACTCCGTAGCCCGGAATGTCTTCAAGCGCAAGCGGGTTCTGGAAATCGTCGTCGAAAGTCACGATGACCATTTTCCGATTCTGGCAGAACAAGAAAATTCATCGTCGCTCATGCGTTGCATGCCGAGCGTTCAGGTCGATGTTACCATCGCCTTGTCGCCAAGGACGGTTTGCAGCCAGGGTTCGATTTGAGAATGAATGTTTTGATCGAGAAGAATGCGAATCATGCCGAGGCCTTGAAGCTGATGCGCGTGTCGTCGATCAACTCGATTGCATAGGCTATGGCGGTATTGATGTCATCGCGCGTCAATTCGGGATAATTTCGAAGAATGTCCTCAATGGAATCCCCGCCCGCGAGCGATCCCTGGACATTTCGAACAAGGATTCTCGTTCCCCAGATTACCGGTTTGCCGTGGCAAACCTTCGGATTCGTTTCGATACGTCTTCCCATGCTTTCCTCTTTTCTGGTTATAACGGATTTGGGGATGGGTGGAATGTAGGTTGGGTTGAGCGTCGTCAATTGTTGGGTTTCGCTACGGAATTCTATCAAACAAGCAGATACGGCGCGCGAAATGGTTGGGAAGCAAGCGAAACCCAACATGAAACCCGCTCAACCCAACCTACGCATTGCCGCTCCCCCAAATCCGTTATAACCAGCCTTTACCCATGTTACCCCTTTGGCACGCGATACAAAAGACTGTACATGGCCGGAATGAACAGCAGCGTGATGGTGGTGCCGAAGAGCAGGCCGATCATGATGGCGACGGCCATGGGTTCCCACATGACGCCGCCTCCGAGGTAGAGGGGGATAAGTCCCAGGGTGGTGGTGAAGGTCGTGAGCAAGATGGGCCGGAAGCGCTGCTTGCAGGCGTCTACCACGGCCGTGGCCGGGGGCTTGTTGAACTGGGTGATTTCGATCTCGATGCGGTCGATCAGGACGATGGCGTTGTTGATGACGATTCCGGCCAGGCTGATGACTCCCAGAAACGCCATGAAGCCGAAATAGGAACGAAAGACGATCAGTCCGATGACTACCCCGATGACGCCCAGCGGGATGGTGGTGAGCACCATGAAGGTCTTTCTCATGGAGTTGAACTGCATGATGAGCAAAAACAGGATGATGCAGCCGGAAAGCGGCAGGTAGCTGATGACGGCGGACATGTTTTCCTTGGTGTTTTCCGCGTCGCCGCCCAGCTCGTAGCCGAACCCGGCGGGCCATTTGGCCTGTTGTTCGTCAAGCCACTGCTTGATCTGATCGGTCACCTCGCTTGCCGTGTAGCCTTCGTGAATATACGAGGAGACGGTGACGGTGCGGGCGAGATCGTAGTGCATGATCTTGGCGTAGCCCCACTGGGGAACGATTTCGGCGACCTGGCTCAAGGGCACGGCCTTGCCCGAGGACTGGACGAAGACGTTGGCGTTTTCCAAGTTTTGGAGGGTCAGCTCCTCGAACGTTCCGCTGCGCATGAGGATGGCGAGGCTGTCCTGGTCTTCGCGATAGGTGCCCGCCTTGAAGCCGCTTAGGATCGTTTGCAGGCTGATGGCGATATCTTCGTTGGTCACGCCGGATTTCTGCGCCTTGGCGCTGTCGATGTCGATGACGAACTTGAGCAGCTTGGGTCCCCAGTCGTCCATGACGTTCTTTGTGCCGGGAATCCGGCTTAGAACGTTTTTGGTTTCCGCCGCAAGGGTGTAGAGGACCTCCTGGTCTTCGCCGGATATGCGGATTTCCACCGGCGTGCCGCTCCCGCCCTGGCCGAGCAGGGAGACGCGGATGTCGGCGTTGGGGAACGTGTCGAAGCAAAAGGTGTCGAGGTCTTTGATGATGTCGGCGTTGTCGTCCCCGCTGCTGGTATTGACGAGAATGTGGGCGTAGGAGGAATTGGGCTCGTCCGCGGTGTACCCCAAATCGTAGGATTCGGGACCTTCCCCGATGTAGGAGGACCAGTCCACGATGCCTTTCTCCCGGTTTTCGCCCACTTTGAGGTTTTCCATGATATGCTCTTCTATTCTTTCGACCAGTGCTCGCGTCTTTTCGATTTTCGTCCCCAGGGGCAGGTTGATATCGACGGTGACCATGTTCCTGTCGCTGTCGGGAAAGAATATGAAGGGAACATAGCCGAACCCTTTCAAGGAAACGACGAAAAGAACCACCATGGCTACGATGAAAAGAAGTCGCACCTTGAGCGCCCAGCGCAGGAACCAGACGTAGAATTTCTGGAGGATGTCGAAGATCGACTTCTTCTCGGCCCCCGCCTTTTTCTGTTTCACGCGGATGAAATAGTAGGCGAGCAGCGGAATGATGGTGAGACCGACGATCCAGGAAGATACGAGAGCGAAGGAGATGACCACGAAGAGCGGCCCCATGATGTCTCCCATGGTGGATTCGGCCAGGTAGAAGGAGAGGAAGGCCACGGAGGTGGTGAGCGTGGAGATGAGCAGGGGGATCATCAGCTCCTGGCAAGTGTCCACGGCGGCTTTGAACCGGTCCTGGCCCTCCTCCATCTTGACGATGAAGGATTCCGACACGACGATCCCGTTGTCCACCATCATGCCCAGCGCCATGATCAGGGCCGCCAGGGTGACCTGGTTCAGCCCCATGGTGATTGTCCCCATGAGCATCAGGGTCATGATGGTGACCATGGGAATGAGGCTCGCCACGACAAGTCCCGTCCTGAGTCCCAGAAACATGAGCATGACGACCAGTACGATGGCGATGCTCTGCAAAAGATTGCCGATGAAATTGTCGATGGATTTCTGAACGTAGCCGTCCAGGGAGGCGAGCCTGATGACCTCCAGGCCCAGGGGCAGGGTGCGGTTGTATTCGGCGACCCTTTCATCCACCATCTGTCCCAGCTTGATGATATTGGCGCCTTCCTTCAGGGAAATGGACAGGGCGATGGCTCGTTTGCCGTTGACGCGAACCAGGTTCCGGGCCGGTTTCTTGTAGGTTTTGTAGATGTTTGTTATTTCGTCGAGATAGACCGTCTGGCCTTTGTCGCCGACGGGAATGATGGTCTTTTCCAGGTCTTCGATGGTATCGTAGTTGCCGGTGGGCTCCAGGATCAGCCGTTTTTCTCCGATGTTGATTTCCCCGCCCGAATCGAGGATGTTGGTCGCCTGTATGATTTGCTGCAGCTTTCCCACCGTAAGACCGTATTCGCCGAGCCGAATGCTGTCGAATTCGACCACGACCTGCTGCTCCTGTACGCCGCCGAGGGTCACCTTGGCCGAGTCGGGCAGCTTGATCAGCTCGTCGCGCATGTCTTTTGCCACATCCTCCATGTCCGCGTAGGAAAATTCGTCCGACAGAAGGCCGAGTATGATGCCGTACACCACGCCGATGTCGTCGTCGTTGAGCTGCGGCGTCACCTCCTGGGGCAGGTTGTCCATGGCTTGGAGCTTGCGCCTGAGTTCGTCCCAGATGCTCTGAAGGTCTTCCGGCTTGACTTCGTCCTTCAATTCGACGGTGACGACGGAGAGGTTCGTGCGCGATTGGCTGCTGACGGTTTTGACTTCCGGAATTTCCTGGACGACCTCTTCGATGTTCTTGCTGACGAGCAGTTCGACGCGTTCCGGGTTGGCCCCCGGAAAATTGGACACGACGGTGGCCACGCGGACGGTGTACGGGGGCATGCTGTCGCGGGGCAGGGCCTTGTACATGGAGACGCCGAGAAGGATCACGATGAAAAGAAGGCTCAGCGAGATCCGGTTTTTTTCGATGGAAAAACGGGTGAGGTTCATTTGTTTTCCTGCATATCCTTCGTCATTTTGACTTCCATGCCGTCCAGCAGTATCTGCAAGCCGGAGGTGGCGATATAGTCTCCTTCTTCAAGGCCTTCCACGAGCGCAAAGCCTTTTTCTGTCAGGGGACCGACCTTGACCTTTCGTCTCTTGGCCGTCGCGGTATCTTCGCCGCTTTTTTCGAGAACGAAGACGAAGTTGCCTTCGCTGTCCTCTCCCACGCCGTCGGGAGGCAGATACAGTCTTTCGCCGGTTTCGCCGAAGCTGAAGAGCACCTCGGCGGCCATTCCCGGGCGCAGCTGTTCGTTTTTCGACTGGATGCTGACGGTCGCCGGATAGGTGGGGGCGTCGGAGGCGGCATAGGGAACTTCGGTCACCACCCCCTCGAAGGAAGTCCCGCGCAGGGCGGGAAAGGAGACGCTGCATTTCATGCCGGTGCTGACGCTGGAGATGTACCGGTCCGAAAGGTTCACTGTGACCTCCAGGTTCCCGAGCCCGCTCAGGGCGATGATGGGTTCGCCGGGGGTGATTTCTTCGTTCTCCTCCACGTTGACGGCGTTGACAACGCCTTCGAAAGGCGCGGTGAGCTTGGCGTATCCGAGCTGGTTCTCGGCGGCCTTAACTCTGGAAGTCTGGGTCTTGATCTGGGAATTGGCCGCTTGCAATTGCGCATTGGCGGTGTTGTAGTCGCCCCTGGCCTGTTCGAATTCGGCCAGCGAAACATTGTCGCTTTCATACAGCTTTTCGATCCGGGTGTAGTTGGAGCGGGTCGTGTGGACGTTGGTCTGGGCGGCCTTGGCGTCGGCCTCGGCCGTTTTCAGGCTGGCCCGGGCCGCGTCCAGATCGACCTTCAGATCGGTGGTGTCGAGTTCGGCCAGGAGGGTCCCGGCGGAGACTTTGTCTCCGACCTTGACGTGAATGGTTTGCATGGTTCCCGCCACTTTGAAGCTCAGCGCCGACTGCTTGGCGGAGACTGCCGTGCCGCTGAAGGCCCTGCTTTTTTCCTGGCCTTGCGCGCGGAGAACGGCGTATCGCACGGGGCGAACCGCTTTTTCGGGCTCGGCCTCCTTTTTTTTCTGGCAACCCGTCCAAAACGGACCGAACAAAAGAAAAAAAGAGATGAAACAAAGGAATATGAAAAAACGACGCGGGATTTTGTTTGCTTGGGGTTTCATGGAATAATCCTGTTTTTTTATGGGTAGTTTATTTCGTGTCCATGTATTCGCTCAGGCGACTCAGGAAATGCGTTTTATCCTCGGGCGAATCGAGAAATTGAAACCTGCCGATGGACCGCTCCAGCACCAGGCAATCCAGGACGAACTGGTACTTGGCGATGGCCGCCGCCCGCTCGCTGCTGGTTTTCGAGTTCTGGGCGTCGATCAGGTCGGCGATGGTGTTTCTGCCTTCCGAATATCCCGCCTGAACAATGTCCAAGTTCTTTGTTGCCGCCTCCAGGCTGATTTTCGACAGTTTGATAGCCCTGGCCGAGACGGCGGCGGCCTCCAGGCTCGAGCGCACACGGAGGTGAAGCTCGCTGCGAAGGTTTTTTTCCTGCAGGGTCGTCTGTTTGAGCCTGATGCGGCTCTGGGCTAGGTCGTGGCGCCTTTGTCCTCCGGAGTACAGCGGCCAGGTGGCGACCGCCGCGATGGTCCAGGGGTGGTCGAGGTCCGACGGCGTGTCGGAGTAGACGTCGTACTCGTCCACGATCTTGTCGATTCCGCCCTGAATCTGAAAATCAGGCAGGTAGAAGGCGCGCTCCTTGTTCACGATTTCCCGTTCGACCGACCGCAGGGTCGCGTCGATCTCCTTCAATTCGGGGAGATTGCGGTCCGCCTCGGCGACCAGAAAATTGCTGAAAGTCTCCAGTCTTTTGAAATTGTCCAGATACTTGTATACCTCCGGGTCGTTAATCAGCAATTCGATGGAGGACTTTCCGATTTCGATATCCGTCGCGCCGAGCGGTTGGCGGACGCTTCTGTCCAATACCCGGTTGAGGTCCATCCGCGCAAGCTGCACCTCCTTGTAGGCGTCGTTCAGATCGATCTGGTTGATAGCCTCTTCGCTTTCCCAGCGGTGCACCTCCGATGCGCCCACCGCGCCGACGGCCTCCTTGTTTCTGGCGATATCCAGGTTCTTGCGCGTCACCGACAGGTTCGTGTTCTGGATTTCCTGGCTGCTCACGGCGAAGAGAAGATTGATGTAGGCCTTGGCCGCAGTGATGATCGTATCGAAAGAAGTCGACTTTTCCGCGTACTTTTCCGATTCCAAAAGCAGTTGCTGGATGGTGTAATTGGCCCAGATGTCGTCGGAATAGACGGATTGATTTATTTCGCCGCTCGCCGACCAGGTGGACCGGGCCGGACTGCCCGGCGCCTTGTCCGCCCTGTTGTCGTCGATCAGGTCTATGCCGGTGGACAGCCCGATTTGCGGCAGGAGGGAAGATCTGGCAAGACCCACTTGCTCCTGCTGGATTTCCGTGTTGAACCGTTCGATCTGGAGTACGAGATTTCGTTCCAGCGCCTCTCTTATGGCGCCCATGAGATCGAGCTTCGGACCGTTGCCCCACGCCATTTCCGTAAGATTGATCAGACGAGCGTCGTTGAGCGCCTCCCAGCTCGGGTAACAATCGATCTGGTGGAGTGTTTCGGCGTTGATGACGAAATTGTCGAAATTTTTCGCGATCCGGACCGGAAGGTCACCGGCGTTCTGCCCCTCGGCGATATTGAGCAGATTGATGGCGATGCGCCTGGTCATGGCGTTGACGTTCCTGTCCGGCGCGATGGAGGCCATGGCGCCCATTTTCACGTTTTCTTCCCCGAGAAGAGCGAACGACGGCAGTTTGAGAAGGTTGACCAGCCGGATCAATTCCCTCTGCTTGTCGTTTTCCTTTCCCATGAACACAGGGGGCAGGTAGACGCTGTCGGCATCCGGCGGAATATCGGCCACGCTTCCTTCTATATCGTCGGCATAGATGTCCACCAGCGAGGTCTTCGCGTCGGGCGCGATCCTTTCCATGACCCTGCCGAAATAGCTGTAGACGTTGTGGAACATGTACGATTCCCTCGCGTCGTAGAGAAAGGCGAGGTGCTTGAAATCGAAGAGCTTCTTGAAGGTCGCGATGTCTTTTTCGATGTCGAAGGGAGACTGGATGTAATTGAAATTGTCGATGCCGCTTGTTCCGTCGGGCGTCATGGGCAGGCCCTGCAGCCTTCGGTCGAGAATCACCCCCGCGATCACCGGCTTGGGATAGCTGCTGTGTCTGGAAAGGACGTCCGACACGTCGAGTTCCAGACCCACCACGCAATCGACGGACCGGTCGTTCATCACCCTGGTCACGTTGGCGACGCTTTCGTCGAAAACATGGGGATCGAAATGTTCGACCTGGATATCGACGTCGTACCTCGGCGCCAGAAGCGCGGTGATCTCGTGGACGACGAGTTCCTGGTAATCCTCTTCTCCCAAAGGATTGACAAACAGGGCGATCTTGAAATCCGGCATGTCTTCGGCCCGGATACCGGAGGCCATGACCAGGAAAAAAAGCATGCACGACAGAATTTTCGATAATTGTATGCGTTTCATTTTCGTATCACAACCCCCCCCAAAAAAAAATTCTCGTATATAACGCTGCAATATTAGCACAATATGAGACGTCGAATCGACCGCTTCGAATCTCGCGCAACGCTCTTTCGACTGGTTGCGTCCCGAATTTCCGACGAAAACGCCCTGCCGACTCTTCGCCTCGTGTGTCCCCATATAGGATGGGAACTCGCTTCTTGTCAACAGCAAATGCGATAATTCCCCGGTCTGTTTCTCAGCCGAAGGAAGGTTTCGCAAAGGCTCGCCTTGCAGATGCTCTGGAAACGTAAGATGTGGTTTGAGTTCATTGTCTACGACTGTTAGCCAATTTTATCCCTTTTTCTTTCTGTCTCGAAAATGAATTGACAAGGATGGCGCGGGCATCTAAAAATGCCCGAAAAGCAGTATTCGAAATGATGGAAGCAAATGCGGATAAGAATCGAAGCGAGGGGACCTTTCAAAGAAAAGGCGGTGATACAATGGCGACAATGATTCCGGAGGAAGTCGAACAATTTGCAACCAATGGCGAAAGGCGGGCCTATCGTTTCCTGGAGGCAATCGCCGTGCCAGACGACCGATACGTATGATGGTATCTGCCGGACGTGCAAGGCAGAGAACCCGATTTCGTCCTGTTTTCGAAAGAAACCGGGCTGATCGTGCTGGAAGTCAAAGACTGGGACTTGGCGCAAATCCGAGAAGCGGACCCCCATCGGTTTCTGCTCGACATGGGCGGCAGAACCGAACTCTTCGATTTTCGAGTTTTCGAGCCGTTCCGCTTCTCGATTATTGTCGCGGGGGACGGCGCGGGACAGAAACTGTTTCCGTCCCGCACATCCAGCCTATTTGGGCGAAGGCACCTTGAAAAAGATAGCGCACAGCGTCGGCACGACGATCATGGTCAGCACCGTCCCGAAGGTGAGTCCGGCCATAATGGTGACCGCGAGCCCGATCCAGAAGACGTCCTGGAGCAATGGCACGACACCCAGGACCGTGGTCGCGGCTGCGAGGGCTACGGGGCGCAGGCGGGAGACTGCGGCGTTCATGATGGAGTCGTAGTGGCTCTTGCCCTGGGACAGGTTCAGGTTGAACTCGTCGAGAAGCACGATGGCGTTTTTGATCATCATGCCCGAAAGACTCATGGCGCCCAACAGTGCCATGAAGCCGAAGGGCGTGTTGAACGCCAGCAGGCCCACCGTGATGCCGATGGCCGCGAACGGTATGGTGCACGCGATGATCGCCGGGTGTTTCAGGGAGTTGAACAGCGCGACGATGATCAAGGCCATGATGGCCAACGCCGGTATGATTCCGGGCAGCAGGCCTTTCTGGGAGTCGCGGCTGCTTTCGTAGATGCCTCCCCACTCGAAGGTATATCCGGGCGGAACCTCCACTGCCTCGAATTTGGCCTTAAGGCTGGAATGAAGCGTGGGCGCGGTTTCCCCCCGGATGGGATTCGACTGGACCTTGATGGTCCTTTTCCTGTCCCTTCTCCAGACGAGGGGATCTTCCCACTCGATGGCGGTGCCGTCGGTCACCTGCGACATGGGGATCGTATCGACTGACATGGAAGGACGGACCTGGAGCACGTCGAAGTTTTCGACGTCCTGTCGTTCCTCTTCCAAATGCCTCACGACGATGGGCATGAGGTCGTCTCCTTCCCGGTAGAGTCCGACTTTCATTCCGTCGAACGCTCTCTTGGTGGTGCTGGCGATGTCGTTTCTGGTGACGGCGGCCCATCGGGCGCGCTCCTCGTCGTATTCGGGCACGATTTTCTGGACCCGCTGGCGCCAGTCGGTTCTCCCGTAGGCGGCAAGCGGCTCCTCGTCGATGATCTGGAGGTACTCTCCGGCCAATTTCCGCAAGGAATCGGGGTCGGCGGAGGCCGGGCCCGAAATGCGCGCTTCGATTTGCCATGTTTTTCCCGGACCCACGGCGTACTTTTTGACCGGGACCAGCGTATTGGGGTAATGCTCGGCGAACCAGGGCTCCATTTCTTCGATCAATCCGTCGAGTTCCTTGATATCATGCACATTCACGATGAACTGGGCGTAAGACTGGTAAGCGGCTTCCGGCTCCACTGGCAGGTAGAACCGCGGAGGACCCATGCCGATGAAAGAGGCCACGGCTTCCACGCGTTCGTCTTCCGCCAGTTTTTTCTCGGCGAGACGAATGTCGTTGGCGACGTGTTCGATCCGGGTCCCTTCGGGGTACCAGAAGTCGATCATGAACTTCTGCATGGACGAATCCGGGAAGAACAACTGCTTCACCTGTCCGAATCCGATGCCGGAGAGGACCAGCAAAACGACCATTCCGCCCATGAACAGGACGCGAAACCTGATGGCCTTGCAAAGAAGGCCTCTAAAAACGTTGTAGAATTTGCCGCCGTAGGCGTCTTTTCCGCTATCGCCTTCCTTGGGCGCGGGGATCATATCGATGCACTGCAAAGGGGTGACGGTCATGGAGACGAGCCAGCTGATCAAAAGGGAAATGGCCACTACCTGGAACAGGGACTTGCAGTACTCGCCGGTGCTGTCTGGGGACCCCGCGATGGGGTAGAATGCCATGACGGCGACCACTGTGGCGCCCAGAAGCGGCCAGGCGGGCTGCGAGGAGGCTTCTTCCGCAGCCTTCTTTCGGTCCATGCCCCCCTGGATGCGAACCATGATGCCGTCGGCGACCACGATGGCGTTATCCACCATCATGCCCAGGGCGATGATCAGCGCGCCGAGGGACATGCGCTGCAAGGGAATATCGTACATGGCCATGGCAATGAACGTCCCCAGAATGGTTAGCACCAGCGCCGTGCCGATGATCAGGCCCATCCTCCATCCCATGAAGATGGCGAGGATGACCAGCACGATGAGCACCGCCTCGAGAAAACTGATCAGAAAGCTGTTCACGGCTGCTTCCACCACATCGGACATCCAATGGACTCTTTGGATCTCGATGCCGATCGGAACGGTCGGGGCAAGCTCGTTTAAGCGCCGGTCGATGTTCTTGCCCACCTCCACGACGTTGCTTCCCGCCACGTTGGTGATCGAAATGCCGATGGCGGGGTGGCCGTCGAAGCGCATGATGTTGGTAGGCGGTTCGGCGTATCCCCGGCGGATTTTTCCGATGTCGCCGATGCGTATGAGTTCCGACGAGCGCCCCGGGGTTTCCCCTTTGGATTTGGAGGCGCTGTGCAGCGAATCCAGAAGGGAAGGGCGGATGCTCAGGCTGGCGATGTCCTCGGGCGACTGGAACTCGCCGGTGGGGGCGATGCGGAACCTTCGTGTCTGGAGGTCCAGGCTGCCCGCATCCACGACCATGTTCTGCTGCTTCAAGGTGTTGAGGATGTTTTCGTCTGTGAGGCCCAGCTGGGACAGCTGTGTTTGTGAGACATCCAGGTAGATGACCTTTTTCTGCGCGCCCCACAGATCCACGCGGGCGACCCCGTTCACGACGCTCAGCTCTTTTCGAACTTCCTTGGCCCAATGTTCCATGTCGGCGTAGTCGAAGCCGTCGCCGGTCAGCGCCAGCTGGAAGCCATAGACGTCGCCGAAATCGTCTGAAATGATCGGGCGGCCCGTGCCTGGAGGAAGGGAGCCTTCCACGTCCCGGATTTTCCTCCTGAGCATGTCCCAGATCTGGGGGAGCTTGTCGGACCAATACTGGGACTTGATCTCCACCTTCACGGTGGAGATCCCCGGCTTGGAGTTGGACTCGATGAACTTGACTTCCCCCATCTCCTGGATGGCCTGTTCGATGAGGTCGGTCACCTCCAGCTCCACTTCCTCGGCGCTGGCGCCGGGGTAGGGCGTGACGACCACTGCGGTCTTGACCGTGAATTCGGGATCTTCCAGCTGTCCGAGGGCGAAGTAGCTCGCGATTCCCCCCACGACCAGGAGAAAGACCGTGAAATAGGTGAGGGTCCTTTTTTCGATGGCCATGCGAGCCAGGTTCATGACGAGGCCTCCTTTTTCTTGCCGTTGTCTTTTGCTTCTTCCAGCAGGCGCACCTTCTGGCCTTCTTCGAGAAAATGGACGCCTGCGGTGGCAATCCAGTCGCCGGGCTTCAACGGCCCTTTGACCATGATGCCGAAATTGGTCAGTTCCAGGGTCTCCACCTGTTGCAGGCGCACCGTCATGGATTTTTCATCGATGATCCACACAAAGGATCTGCCGTCTTTTTCGAAGATCGAGGTGACCGGGACTTCGTAGCTTTCCTGAGCTTGCGCTTGCTCATTCTGGCCTTTGGCGTAGGCCTTGCCGGCCATTCCCGCCCTGACTTGGATGCCTTCCGGCTGGTCCAGATAGAGGGTCACCGGGTATGTGCGGGTGGTTTCCGAGGCTTCGTTGCCGATCTCCCCGACTTCGGCCGGGACCTCGACGTCTTCGAATGCGTCGAACTGGACGAAAACATCTTTTACACCTTTGACTTTGGATATGAGGTTTTCCGGAATGTTGACGTCGAATTTCAAACGGGACTCGTCCAAAAGTCTCAACACGGGCGCCTTGGCCTGGACCCTCTGGAAATTTTCCACGTATGTCGCGGATATGACCCCTTTGAAGGGCGCGACGATTTTGGAGTCCTCCAGGCCCTTTTTCTTGATTTCCACCTCCGCCTGCGCCACTTTCAGACGAGCTTCGGCGTTGGTCAATTCCTGCTTGGCCACGGCGCCGGTGGCGGCGGCTTTGGCGATGCGGTCCCGGTGGGCCTTTGCCCGATCCAGTTCCGCTTGCGCCGCGTTCAAAGCGTTTTGAAAGTCCCTCGGGTCCAGACGCGCCAGCAACTGACCTTCTTGGACCTCGTCGCCTTTGTTGACCTGCCTTTCGGCCAGTGTGCCGGCAACCTCGAACCCCAGGTTGACTTCGTTGAAAGCCCTGGCCTTGCCGGGAAAGGATCTCCCTACAAGTTCATCGGTCGTGCCGATTTGAATGGCCCTGACAGGGCGAATCGGTTCCACCTTGGCGACTTCCTCCTTGCACCCGGCGTTCGCCAAGGCCAGGGCCAGCAATGTGAAAAAGATACCGCCCCATTGTTTCGTACCCATTATTCAACTCCTTTCCATTGAAATTGGCTTATTTGTAATTGTTGGGGATGAAACTCGAGATTTCCCTGTGGAATATCACATTTGCGCCGAAGCCTCTGTCTGCTCCGTGTCCCAGCCTCCGCCCATGGCCTTGTACAGCAAAATCAGGGCTTGCACCATGCGCCCCTCGCTCGCCGCCAGTTGGTCCTGCTGTTCGAAAAGGGACTTCTCCATGTCCAGAAGGTTCTGGAAATCGGTCAGGCCGAGCTTGTAGAGCTGGTCCACGAGTTCCACCGACTTGCGGGCGGCCTCCACCGAACGCGCAAGCGAATTCCTGCGGCTTTGTTCCTGGGCGTAGGCCTCCATGGCGTTCTCCACTTCTTCCACGGCGTTTAGCACCGTCTGTTCGTAGGCCGCCAAAAGCTGCTCGGTCCTGGCATCCTCCACCATGACCCGACTCCGGATTCGTCCGGCGTCGAAAATGTTCCAGCGAAAAGACGGCCCGAAAGAATAATACCGGTTGTCGGAGTCGAAAAGGCTCGATGTCGCCTCGAGTCCGAATTCGCCGAAAAGCGTGAAGCGGGGATACAAGTCCGCCTTGGCCACCCCGATCAGGGCGGTTTGCGCGGCCACCTGCCTTTCGGCTCGGCGGATGTCCGGGCGCTGTCTCAGCAGGTCGGCGGGTACGCCCACCAGGATTTCGCCGTTGATTCCGGGGATGGGCCCGGGCGGGGTCAGCCTCTCGCTCATGGCGCCGGGCTGTTGTCCCGCGAGAACGCCGATTCTATTGACCGCCTGGGTGAAGGCCGTGTAGAGCTGCGGAAGGAGCGATTCGGTGCGGGCCAGGTTCAATTCGGCCTGGAATACGTCCAGTTCGGGAGATATTTCGGCGTCGAGCCGTTCCTTGGTCACCTTCAAGGTGTTCTTCTGCGTCTCGATATTTTTCAGCGCGAAATGGATTCTGGCCTGCAAAGTCCTGGCCTCCACGTAGTTGCGGGCGATTTCGCTATAGAGGATGACCAGCGTGTCCCGGTAGTCTTCGACGGACGCATCCAGGCTGGCTTGCGCGGACTCCACCGACCGCCTGATTCGCCCCCAGAAATCGAGTTCCCAGCTGCTGTCGAACCCCAGGCTCGCATAATTGTCCGGGTTGTCGGCCAACGGAGAGGCGAAATCGTCCCCGGACCTTTGGCGGACCGCCGTGCCTCCGGCGTTGACGTCGGGAACGCGCTCTCCGGAAGCGATTCCCAATACCCCCCTGGATTCCTCGATTCTGGCGTAGGCGGCCTTGAGGCTCAATGAACCCTCCGCAGCCGCGTCTATCAGATCGTTCAGCACGGGATCGTTCAAGACCGTCCACCAGGTTTGCAGCGCGCCTTGCCCCTCCGACATGCCTTGGACCAGTTCCCGGGTCCAGCGGTCCGGCATCGAAGGCTCCTCAGGCTTTACGTAGTCGGGTCCCACGCTGGCGCAACCTTGAAGAAAAGCCGCAGCCGCGACGGCTAAAAACACGATGTGGACAAAATTGAATAAAACAGTGCCTTTTTTCTTGCCCAATAAAGAAACTTTCATTTTTCCCCCTATTTCCAGGTTCGATACCCAAAAAACGACAGATAGATTATAGGACAAAAGTATGAGTTTCGTCTACTCGAATTTTTCATTCCATGCAATTCTAACTTAGTGCCCGTCCGAAAAAGGCCTTTTTTTTCGAAGCATAGCACAAGCAATAATCGTGCCAGATGCGCAACCTTCTGAAATACTACCCGAAAAAGCATTGAAGACTATCTTTATTGCTTCCTGGCCGGGCTTTTTGGGCTTTTCAAAGCGCACCTCTCCATCACCGGTTGAAAATCAGTCTTTTTAGCTTGTCGCTCTAAGCCGCCAGATCGAGCAGCGCGTTTTCCTCCCTCCTCCTTTGCCTTTCCCGTTCGACAAGGATGTTTCCAAATGTCTGGAGATTTCTTCCAAGCACCGCCATCGCCAGATATCTTTTGTATCCGTCCCGGCCCTTGTCCCTGCACTTTCCGAGGCCGTTGCCGAAGACCAGGGCGCCGATGGCGGACTCGATGCCCGAGTGCCATTTCCTGACCTTTTTGTATTCCTTGTCGCCCTGCCGCTTCCTGTCTTCCTTCGAAAGCTTTCCCTTCTTCGGAAGGACCACCAGATCGAAAAGTTCGTCGAGCCAAGATGGATCCGGCTATCGAATGTCATTTGAACCTCCAGGGAATCTCGCCCTGAATGACTTTGCGTGTAGCTTCGCAAAGGTTATCGAACCGGGTTTTCGTCCAGAATCCAGGCTGTCATGGCGCGTACTATCTCCAAGTCAGCAGTTCGCGGGCGCGGCCGACCGAAATTAAACCTTCCTCCAAGGCTTCCAGCGCCTGGATACAAGCCCAGCCCTGCCACAGTGGAGCGGCTTCTTCCGGCAACTCGGCATGAAACATGTTCGGACAACAGTGCTTTTCATTGTGTTTGAAAGCTTCCAGTGAGATTGCGGGCTTTCTGGGCAGGTTTGCGAGGTGGTCGGCTTCGGCCGGTTCAATTATGCCGCAGTTCTTGGCATGCCATGCCGCTCCCTCGAAAGAGAATCCCCAGGTTTCGGCCAGAGATTTGATCAATCCCTGTGCGTCGTTTTTCAAACGCTCGGGGGTACTTTCGTGCCAAGCTCGCACGCAAGCCCGAGGAGCGAGGAAGGCGGGCGCGAAAGCGCGCGCTCGCACTTCCAGAGCGTTTTGATAATTTCCTGGTCCGTCTGGCCCCCACGATACGTTGGTAGTAAGGTCGCGCTCTCCGGCGTCGTGCAAAAGGTGGCACATCTCGTGCGCCAGGCAGGCATGGCGCGCCCCTGGATGATCGAAAACATGGCTTTTGGAGTTCACCAACACTACGGGTACGGCTTCGGGTTCCCAGATGCTCGCGGCATCTATGTGTTCGGAACTCATAGGGATCAAGGCCACATGGATCCCGGCTTCATTCATCAGGCGGGGAAGGTTCGACAGCGGGCCGCAGCCGGGTGCCAAGGCCGACCTCGCGGCTTCTCCGAGGCTGTACCCTTCCTTCCAAAGCTCGTCTCCCCCCGCCTGAATACCCGTAATGCGCCTGTGCCGACGGAGTCGAACCTCCTTTCCCAACAACCCCATAAGACCCCCCAGGATTCTCCCTTGCTCGGCGGCAAGCGCAAGCAGTCGCACGTCATCAGGGTTGGGATTCTCGAGAGCCGTTGCCGCACGGAATCGGGCCGGCGACCGGGTGGGACTGGAGGCACGCCCCTTGAACATGGCGCCGGAATCAACCGCCAACGACCGGCAAAGCAGCTCGAACTCAGTGGAGGAGACGGGATCTCCTTGGCGAATTTTTTCCAATCGCGAGTCCTCCAATCCGGAGAGCCGTGCGAGTTTCCGGTCCAAGCCCATCTGTTCGGCTCGCTGAAAGACCATCCGCATGAGATCTGTTGTCTCGATCATTGTTTCTTGCTCCTTTCCGTTCTGTCAGCATGCGGCCCAAAGGGCACGGCGCGTTTAAACCGACTCGATTCTATCGTCAAAGCCATCTTGTACCTTGGAGAGTACGTCTTGTCAACAAAGGGCTCAAAGATAAGGCAAACAGGAGTGAATTCGATCCAGCGTATTGATCGCGGTTGGAATGTTTCTCTCTTCATATGAACCAGTTGGGATGATCTGGTCGAAGATTTTCCAGCGTCGCCTTGAGCCAGTCCCCGAGGTCGTCCTCGATGTAGAACTTGGGTGCGAGAAGGTCGTCGGCAGAGGAGATGAAACGCTTTTCCATCGCCTTTCGCGCCAGCTCCGTTTTTGGATAGATACGGATGCCCGCAGTGGCCTTCACGGCTTCCAGGTCGAGTTCCTGGGCGAATTCGATGCTTTCGGCCACCGTTTCCCTGGTTTCGCCGGGGCCGCCCAGCAGAAGAAAGCCGAGGCGGTGTATCCCGAATTTTCCGAAAATTTCGGAGATGCGGCGAACTTCTTTGGGCTCGAACCGTTTTCTCAAGTTCTTCAGCATTTTCGACGATCCGCTTTCGAACCCAAGCGCAACCTCCTTGAATCCCGCCAAGGCCATTTTTTCGACGAGTCTTTCGTCGATTTTCATGGGATAGACGATGCAGCGGCATGAGACGTCGAGCCTGGCCTCCGCGATTTTGTCGCAAAGCTCTCGGGCGTAGGACGGCGGAAAATTGAACGTGTTGTCCGTGAAGTAGAAGCGTTTGATTCCGGCGTCCGCATAGGAGCGCAGCGATTCCACCACCCTGTCGGGATTGCGCGACCTGAGGGTCCGTCCTTCGATGGCGGGCGTCGAGCAGTAAATGCATTTCATGGGACACCCTCGCCGGGTCTGGACGGGCAGCCAAATCTCGTTTTCATCGGCAAGGAGGGAAGGCTTGAACAGAAGACTCGGGCGGGGCAGGGGATAGGCGTCCAGATTTTGGATGCGTTCGGGCTTCGTCCCTGCGGTCTTTCCGGGAAGGTACAGTCCGGGAAAACCTTCGAGGCCGCCCTTTTTTTCGATCTTTTCGAGAATCGCGACCAGGGCTTTTTCACCCTCGCCACAAAGCCCCAAGTCGGCGCCGAGATAGTCTATGCAGCTTTGCGGGAAAATGCTGTACCCTGCGCCACCGACGATCACAGGGGCTTTGGACAATGCCTTGCATTCCGAGACGATCCTTTTGACATCGGCCAGAAGAAACTTCGTGTTTTCCATGGCCTGGTCGTCGATGTTTCTCACCGACACGCCGATGGCGTTGGGGCGAAAGCCGGCTATGGCTTCGGCGATGGCGTCTCGGGTGTTTTTGACATCCATGAGATTGACGAGTTCGACCGCGTGTCCGGCAGATTCGACGGCGGCCGCCACGGCCGCAAGGCCGACGGGAAGCACCGGCATGTTGATGGTTTCCGTGTTGGCCGATACGAGCAAAACGCGCATGGTTGCCTCCTTTGGTGGTGAAAATCATCCTTTTTCAGTGTATATTTTTTGTCGGAATTTGTTTCTCCGGAAATTTGCCGCGGCCTGGTTGGAGCGTAGGGTGGGTGGGTCGGGGGCCGGGAATTGTCGCTAATTCGACTTCTCTTAAAAACCGTGGTCTTCCAATCTTGTACAGCTTCCAACCCACCATTTTCCGCGCTTCTTCGTCGCTTTTTCGGGTCAAAGACGCCGAGCCGGCTCGAAAAATGGTGGGTTTGACTTCCTGCAAGATCGACGGCACGGGGGCAAACAGGCCGTGATCCGGCCCCGAATGCCAAACGTTCAACCCACCCACCCTACGCTCGCGAACCAGGCCCCGTTTTAAATGTCGAGGCATAAAAACCGGTGAAAAAAAATACAACAAAAGAAGGACCATTTCCATCACCCCGGTTGTCTCCTCCCGCTTCAAACCAGACTTCTTAAAATCGGCCCGGCGATCTTGGGCTTTCCCACCAGCTGGGGTACATATTTTTCAAACAAATATACGAGCGGGACGCATATCGCCAGGCTTGCCGCAGTCATGAAAGCGCCGATTATAAATATGCTCGGGCCCGAATCGGGCATATTGGCCTGCACCCATCCGGCGGCCGGCGGATTGATGTCATCATGAGAAAGGTGAAAAAGATAAAAGGCAGCAGCCGGGAGAAAAAACGATGCTTCAGGAATTTGCCGATCCCCCATGCAAGGTCCCGCTCCTTGGCTACGTAGCCCGACAGCACGATGAAAAGCACCATGTGAAAGGAATAGATGAACTTGTATTGGGCGGCGGCGGCCGGGTTTTTCAGCAGCATCAGCTCTTCGATGAAATGGCCGTAGAAAACCAGCGCCATTGCGTAAAATCGGGCGATATCGATGAAACGAATTCGTTTTTCCCGTGTTGTGGTTTCCATAGGAACGACACCTTTCGTCGAGTTCGGTTGATCCATCATGATCGGTTTTGTTAGCATGAGGGTCGTTTCAATGCAAGGAAAGAACCGCGAAGTTTTTTGGCTCGTCGCGGATTTGCGGGAAAAGGAGTGTCCATGGTAGCCAGACCATCCTGGTCTGGCATGCGTTGGCTTCCAAGCGGCGGCATATTCGCGATATGGGGCCGGAGCTGGCTCTGGCTTCTCGTTCCCACGCTCCGGCGTGGGAACGTCTGACGGACGCTCCAGCGTCCCGTGCCAAAGCCTTGGGACTTGCGGAGCTGTTGGCGATAGCGTACACGCGGAGATGCATTGGGAAAACAGGTGTATGCACTGTGGTTGAAGGGACGCCGGAGCGTCCTGGAATGCGTTCCCACGCCGGAGCGTGGGAACGAGTCGCTTTCCTTTGTGCGCGAGATCGGCGACCGGGCGGGAATGTGCCGCACCCTGTTCAATACGGGTCATATTCATTGGCAAAATTCAGGTTTTGGTTATGACGTCGGCCAACCAACACCGTCATTCGAGGCGGAGCTTGCTTTAGACCCGGAATCCAGGCGACAATCGAAACTGTCGGATGAAAACCGGCCGAAGTTAAAACCAAGCCCGCGATCAAAATGAAAACCGGGATTCAAGGCGAAATTTTTCGACCTGTGCGGTTGAGATCGACGGATAGGCGAAAAAACTCGTTTGCCCCGGTAGCGCCGCCTTCCACGGCGGCGCGGGGCTTCATGCATTCGGATGCCATCATGGCAGAGCATCGGAAACCGCGCCGCCATGGAAGGCGGCGCTACCGGGGCTATCCGGCTTTGGACATTTCTGCGGGAGCACCAACCGCACAGTTCGAAATAGTTACGCCGTATTTTGTTCCGCTGCGACCATAGCAGGCCAGGGGCGGGATCGTAGGGTGGGTGGGTCGGGGACCTTTGCGTTGCGCGTTGTTACGGACTTTCTGGGGGCTCGTGCCTGCCGGTCTTGCATGGCGACCAACCCACCATTTTTTCGAATCTCCCTGCCGCTTCCATTCGGGCGAAAGGCGGCCGGACAGCTCGGAAAACGGTGGGTTGGATTCCGTACAAGACCGGCAGACCGTCGAATTCGAGAACTTCAGGAGCAGCGAAAAAGCCCGGGGCCCGACCCAGCATCCTCACTACTATTAGTCATTTCAACTTCTCTCAAGGCTTCTGAGGCAGGTCGTTTCCTCCTTTGCCCCCTACCAGCCGTATATCCCAGCGCCAGAGCAAGCCCTGCGAAGGGGGGCTGGACTCGGGGAGATCTCCGAGGGCAGGCTCGCGAAATGTCCCACCGCCTCTGTCTCTTATACGACTCCGGACATGATCGGATATCGGGTGTCGTATTGCTGCGGATGCTGACCCGTCCGGAACAGCCTGATCAGAGCTTCACTCTCGTTCAGTGCTGTGGTTCGTCTATGGCTCCCAGCCCACGTCGCCTCGCGACGACGCAGTTGCCATCGACTCTCGGTTGCCTCCGATAGGCCCCGCTGAGGACTCTAAGCCTCAACGGCTTCCCACCTTCAATCGCGCGATAATGCCTCGCGCACGCCGTCCTGCCGCCGCTTGCGCCGACAAAACCGAAAAACTTATTGCATTGTGTTAAACGATGCGGCAAAATCAAAATTTTGATAAGAAAGATGGTTCGTATGATCGGCATATTCTTGGATGATTAAAAAGGACGCTGGTATGACCATATCATTCGTAAAAAAAATATTATTATTTGTTTCATTTTTGATCTTCTTCACTCCCTGTCCATCCATTGCTCAAACCGATGATGCAATTAAACAAATGGATGAACTGAACCGCAAAACCGTAAAATCTTATCAAGAAGGAAACTACGCGGATGCGCAAAAGCGGGCCGAGGCTGCCTTTAAATTTGCTGAAAATTATTTAGGAGACGATCACCCGGCCGCGCTTGCATGCATGAGCAACATGGCCATCATATATCAGGTCCAGGGCCGTTATGCAGAGGCCGAGTCGCTGTATAAAGAAACGCTTCAGCTGTTGAAAAAGGCGCTGGGAGACGATCACAAGGACGTGCTCACTAACATGAACAACCTAGCCCTGTTATATCAAGCTCAGGGCCGTTATAAAGAGGCCGAGCCGCTGTATATAGAGACGCTTCAACTGATGAAAAAGGCGCTGGGAGACGATCACCAGGAGACGCTTACCAGCATGAACAACCTGGCCCTGTTATATCAAGCTCAGGGCCGTTATAAAGAGGCCGAGCCGCTGTATATAGAGACGCTTCAACTGATGAAAAAGGCGCTGGGAGACGATCACCAGGAGACGCTTACCAGCATGAACAACCTGGCCCTGTTATATCAAGATCAGGGCCGTTATAAGGAGGCCGAGCCGCTGTATATAAAGACGCTCCAACTGATGGAAAAGGCGCTGGGAGATTATCATCCGGACACGCTTACCAGCATGAACAATCTGGCTGGATTATATCAAGATCAGGGTCGTTACGCAGAGGCCGAGCCGCTGTATCAAAAGGCCCTTCAACTAAAGAAAACGGGGCTGGGAGACGATCACCCGGATACGCTTGCCGGCATGAACAATCTGGCTGGATTATATCAAGCCCAAGGCCGTTACACAGAAGCCGAGCCGCTGTATCAAAAGACCCTTCAACTGACAAAGAAGGCGTTGGGAGACCATCACCCGCACACGCTTGCAAGCATGAACAACTTGGCCGCGTTATATAAAACCCAGGGCCGTTACGCAGAGGCCGAGCCTCTGTATCAAAATACCCTTCAACTGATGAAAAAGGCGTTGGGAGAAGATCACCCATCCACGCTTGCCGGCATGAACAACCTGGCCGCGTTATATAGATCCCAAGGCCGTTACGCGGATGCCGAGCCAATGTATCAAAAGACCCTTCAACTGGCAAAGAAGGCGTTGGGAGACCATCACCCGCACACGCTTTCCTGCATGAACGACCTGGCCCTTTTATATCAATCCCAGGGCCGTTACGCAGAGGCCGAGCCTCTGTATCAAAATACCCTTCAACTGATGAAAAAGGCGTTGGGAGACGATCACCCATCCACGCTTGCCAGCATGAACAACCTGGCCGCATTATATGAATCCCAGGGCCGTTACGCAGAGGCCGAGCCTCTGTATCAAAATACCCTTCAACTGATGAAAAAGGCGTTGGGAGAAGATCACCCATCCACGCTTGCCAGCATGAACAACCTGGCCGGATTTTATGAATCCCAGGGCCATTACGCGGATGCCGAGCCGCTGTATCAAAAAAACCTTCAACTGATGAAAAAGGCGTTGGGAGAAGATCACCCATCCACGCTTACCAGCATGAACAACCTAGCCGCATTATATAAATCCCAAGGCCGTTACGCAGAGGCCGAGCCGCTGTATCAAAAAAACCTTCAACTGATGAAAAAGGCGTTGGGAGACCATCATCCGCACACGCTTGTCGGCATGAACAACCTGGCCCTCCTGTTTCAAGCCCAGGGCCGTTACGGCGAGGCCGAGCCGCTAGTCCGAAAGACCCTTCAACTTCGTAAAGAGGCGCTGGGAGACCATCATCCGCACACGCTTACCAGCATGAACAATCTGGCCCTCTTATATCAAGCCCAGGGCCGTTACGGCGAGGCCGAGCCGCTGTTTCAAAAGACCCTTCAGCTGAGTAAAAAGGCGTTGGGAGATGAACACCCGCACACGCTTTCCGGTATGAACAACCTGGCTGCATTTTATAAAGCCCAGGGCCGTTACGCTGATGCCGAGCCGCTGGTTCAAAAGGTCCTTCAACTTCGTAAAAAGGCACTGGGATACGATCACCCGGTCACGCTTGTCGGCATGAACAATTTGGCCTTCTTATATCAAGCCCAGGGCCGTTACGCGGAGGCCGAGCCTCTGGTTCAAAAGTCCCTCCAACTGATGAAAAAGGCGTTGGGAGATCTTCACCCATCAACGCTTGCCAACATAAACAACCTGGCCGCATTGTATGAATCCCAGGGCCGTTACGCTGATGCCGAGCCGCTGTATCAAAAGACGCTTCAACTTCGTAAAAAAGTGTTGGGAGAGGATCACCCGGATACGCTTACTACCTGGATGAATTATTCCGTTCTTTTAATACGAAAAAAAAAATATAAGGAAGCTCTTTCACAACTTAAAAAACTGGAAGACCGGCTGCTATCAAGAGCGAATTTGTTGTTGAAAACCACAATAAAACAGCGGGTCCGAAATCAATTTCTCTTTTCCATATCGAACTTCCAGGACATAGTTTTCACCTTGGCGAACATGAACAAAACCTCGGACGCTGTCCGGTTCGCCGCCGACGTAATGGTCCGGTGGAAGCATATCCAGGGCGACGAGGAGGCCTACGTCGCCCGTCTTTCAAAAATAAGCAATGATTCGACCATCAAGACCTTGAGCCAGGCCGTTCTTTCGCTGCGCTCTCAATTGTCAAGAGCCTATAACGCACCGGAGCAATCTTCCCTGCGCAGCCAATACGATTCCATCCTTTCCCGACTGGAGCAAAAAGAACTCGAACTCGCCGCGATCAGCAGAAAATATAAAAGGCGCCTGCAAGTCCGCGGTGTAGCGGCGGACCAGGTTAGATTCGCCCTCCCTCCGAACAGCGCCCTGATCGAAATACGAATATATTTCCCCGTTGATTTTAAAACCGGAGATTCCAACGAGCCTGCCTTCGCCGCTCTCGTCATTCGATCGGATCGCGACGACGTCCTGTTCGAAAATCTGTGCCATGAAAAAGAGGCGATCATTCAATGGCTCTCAATGAAAATCGCCGAACCCGGCGACCGGAAAAAAAAAGCGGGCGAGCTTTATGACATGCTGTTTGGAAAGATCGAACCTGCAATCAAGGACTCCGGCGTCGTTTATATCGCCCCGGACGGCGTGCTGAATTTAATGTCCTTTTCCAGACTGGTTCTTCCTGATGGAAAATTCTGGGTGCAGCGCCAGTCCCTGAGGCAACTGCAAAATGCAAGAGACCTGCTCATGGAGGACTGGCAGGTTCCCGAAAAAGGCCTTCTGGCCCTCGGCGGCGTCGATTTCGACAGATACCCCGATCCGTCGGCCCAAAACAGACCCGCCAGGGAAAAGCAGAATCTGTCTCATACAAGGGCTGTAAACCAACTGAAAAAATTTAGATCACTGCCACACAGCGGGCTGGAAGTATCGGATATTGGAGTGTTTTACAAAGTCGCCCAAAAAGACGAACCCGTCGTTTTAAAGGGCGAGCACGCATGCGAGTCATATTTGAAAAACCTTGAAACCGCCCCGAGAATCATTCATCTTTCCACCCACGGCTTCTATCTCTGGTCCGATGAATATGTAGAGCGCCCCATGGTTCTTTCGGGCCTTGCCCTTTCCGGTGCCAACAGGGGACTGAAGGGCGAAGTCGGCCCGGACGGCGAGGATGGAATTCTGTACAGCCTGGAGGTCCTCGGCCTCAACCTGGAAGGAACCGAATTGGTCTCTTTGTCAGCCTGTAATACCGGGCATGGGGTCGTGGACTACTCAGAAGGCATCTACGGCCTGGTAAAAGCCCTTCGCACTGCCGGTGCCAGATCCGTTTTGATGACCTTGTGGTCGGTCAAGGACGACCAAGCAAAAGATTTTATGACAACGTTTTATCAAAACTGGCTCCAGCAGCCCGTAAGCGATCCGGCTGCGGCTTTAAGACAAACCCGTCTGGCCTACATCCGCAAAGACGTCGATCCCGATGTCTGGGCACCGTATGTGCTGGTAGGCAAATAGATCATAACCATACAAAAGGCTATTATGAAAAGAAAATTAATTGCTCCCATGATCACTTTCATCCTCCTTGCCGGTTTTCACGCAACAGCTGGCGATGAGGCACCGTTTTGTTTTCGCCACAAGGACACCGGCAGCATGATGTTTGACTGCATACAAATCAAGGGCCCCAACGATGCCAGCCCCTCCATCTTGTGCAGGGGTGATTTCGAGAGCGATTATACAGAGTTTTCTCCCAAAAATATAAACGACTGGATCAGGATAACGGGCCACGACTGCCTTCCCAAACCCTCTGTCAAATACAATCCCGTCCCCAAAGGCGGAGACCAAAACTGCGAAAAATCGGGAGAAAAATAAAAATGAATAAAAATTCCGTCGAAAAAAACAACGGACGGCTCGATTTATCCAAAATCTTAGACGTCGCCTTTTTACTGGCCCTTGTCGCATCTTTGCTGTATTGTGCAGGATGGTCTTTCGCTTATCGATACTTTGAACGCTTTCACATTGGGCTTCTGACCCTGGAATTGCCGAAAGAGTATTATTTCGTATACGGCTTCATGGCATTCAGAAGCTTCTGGCTCCCGATTCTGATCCTGGTCCTATTTATCATCGTCCTGTCGATTGTTTTGTCGGCCACCAACCTGTCGAAATACATCGGAAAAAAAGATAAAAAACCGCCCCGCATAAAAAAACTCTCCGCAGTTTTGACCATATGCCTGTGCGCCGCAGCTTTCCTTGCATGCTTCCGCCTATGCTTCTACTTGGGCGAAAAGGCTGGCGACGCCCATTTTCTCGGGCAAAAACACAAGGACTACCCCTCATACCCAAGAGTTGAGGTCCACATTTCGGACGACAAGGAACAAGAATTATCTCAAATGCGCCCTCCTCTCGACCAGGGATGCTATCGAATGCTCTTTCAACACAAAGATAAAATCTTCCTATTTTACTCCATGATCGACGTCCCGTCAGCCGATCTGTCCATGACCGTCATCCCCCTATCCAAAATCGACTCCATAAAGGTGCTTCCCCACTACAACAGCTGCGGAAAGTAAATGGAAAATAGTCAATCCTCATGGGGGGCGCAAAGCGGGTAGACGTTATCGGGACGTTATGTTGCGAACGTGCATAGTTCGTAGCTTTCTGGCTCTACATATACACGATGAAGCTTTGCGTAGGGAATAATACCATTGAACATACGATCCGCCCGTGTTAAAAACCGTTTTTCCATAGCGCCCTTTTCGGGTATGCCGTGCAAGGGGCCGAAGCGGCCGGCATTGCGACGGACAGGGCTTTCTTCCAGCCGAAAGACAGGAGGCGAAACGCATGATCGTCAGATTTCTGCATTTGTCCGACTTTCACCTGAAAGGGAAAGGCGATCCCGTCAGCGAATTCAAGCAGGACATGGTCACCCGGAGCCTGGCGGAGAAGGTGGAATCGCTTGCGGCCCAAGGCGAGACCTTCGATTTCGTCGTCGTCACCGGCGATTTGGCCTACGGCGGCAAGGAGGCGGACTACGCAGTCGCCAAGGTCATGTGCGAGCGGATTCTGAAAGCCGCGCGCCTGGAGAACAAGCCCGACCGGCTCTTTCTCGTGCCCGGCAACCACGACGTTGACCGCGACACCATCAACGAGTTTTATCTCGTTCACTACCATTGCGAAACCCATGACGAGTTCCACGGAAAGGTCGCAAATCCTGTTTTCTTCACGAACCTCATGGAAAAATTCGCCGCGTATCATCGGTTCGCAGAAGAGGCGACGAAAACGAAAAGGTACGACGGCAAGTCGTTCCACTACGCGGAAACCCTGCGGCTGGAAAGGGGCGGCGATTCGTCGGCGGTCAATATCCGCATGCTGGGCCTCAACTCCGCGATCCTGGCCGGGTACAACGGCGACGACGACCGAAAGCTCGCCCTGGGGCTTTTCCAGGTCCAAAACGCCTTGGACGGACGGGAAGGACCCGCCGATTTGACCGTCGCATTCTTCCACCATCCGTTTTCCTGCCACCACGGCTTCGACGGGGTCTCGCGCAATCGCCTCGCGGACAAGGCCGACCTGATCCTCTTCGGCCACAAGCACAAGCCGGAAAATTTCTTCCGGAAAGACGACGCGGGCGGCGCGGCGTTCGTGGGGGCCGGGGCGTGCTACGGCACGCGCGAGAGCGAAAACGCGTTCGACGTGGTGGAAATCGACCTGACCAGGCGCGAAGGCCGTGTGCAGTTCTACGAGTATGTTCCGGAGCATCAGGCCTGGGCCCTCAATGCGAAAGCGAACCCCAAGGACAAATACGGGGTCTTTCGTTTCGACCTGCCGGCGCTTACCGACCCCGACCCCGGCGGCAAGGGGTCGGGCGACGGAGAGGATCAAAAAGCGCGGAAAACCGCCCGCACCGAGAAAAGCCGGTGGGAAATGGACGTCCAGACCTATTTCGACAAGGCGGCCGCCCGGCACTCCACGCTTCCTTTGGCCGGGTTCAAGACCAACGTCAAGGTCCCGATCCTGGTGGAGGACATCTACGTTCCCCTGCGGGCCATGGCGCACGTGCAGTCTTGCTCCGAAGGACGCTACGCCTGCTCCGACGGACGCTACGCCTGCGCCGACGACGCGGAAAAAAAGCTCTGCGGTTCCGGGGGCTTGCGCGAGCGCGAGGACGTGGACCTGACCGAGGCGTTTTTCCTGGCCGCCGATTACAACCGCCGGGGGCTGGTTATCCTGGGCGATCCCGGCTCCGGCAAGACCACTTTGTTAAAGCGCCTCCTGCTCTACTGCTACCACGAAGGCCCCCGCAGCCTGGGCCTGCCGTCCGACGCCGTGCCCGTGTTTCTGCCCCTGCGCGACCTGACGGACGTGGACGCCGGGCTGAAGACGTTTCTGAAGCAGCAGCTCTCCGTCAGAAACATCCGGATGCCCGACGGGTTCGCGGAAAAGCTCGTGGAGAAAAAGCGGGCGCTGTTTCTTCTGGACGGCCTCGACGAGGTGTCCGACCCGTTCCGGCGCGCCGAGGTTTCCGACTGGATCGACGACGCCATCGATACGTACCGCAACCGGCATTGGTTCGCCGTGACCTGCCGGTTCGCCGGGTACGCGGAAAAAACCCGCCTCGGCCCCCATTTTTTGGAGATGCACGTGCGGCCGCTGTCGAAGCAAAGCGCGGAGCGGTTCGTGGGCAACTGGTATCGCGTCGTGGAGACCGGCCTGGCCCCGGCGAGCCGGAGGGCGCGGGCGGAAAAGAAGGCGGAACAGCGGGCGAAGGACCTGGTCGCCCGCCTGGGCAGCGGGGAGTTTCGCGCAAGCAAGGTCTTCGAAATGACCCGCAATCCCCTGCTTTTGACCAACCTGTGCCTGGTTCACCGGGACAAGGGCGAGCTGCCCAAAAGCCGCGCCGACCTGTACGAGGATTGCATCGAGGTGCTGCTGGAGCGCTGGCGTCGCGCAGGGGGCGTGGAAACGCGGCTCGACGTAAAGACGGGCCTTGCCGTCTTGCAGCCCGCCGCCTATTGGATGCACCTCGAGGAGGGGCGAAAGCGGGCGGACGGCAAGGAGTTGGCCGAAGCCATCGAGGCCCCGCTGAAAGAGGCCCGATGGGAGCACGGTTCGGCCGAAGATTTTTTAAAAATCGTCAGGGACGAAAGCGGCCTTCTGACCGACTGGGGAGACGGCTCCTACGGCTTCATGCATCTCGGATTCCAGGAATACCTGGCCGCCAGGGAATTTCGCAACCGCGCCGCCGTGGATCACGACGCCCTGGACGAACTCGCGGAAAGATTCGGCCAGCCCTGGTTCCAGGAGGTGATCCTCCTGTTTCTCGCCTTGCGGGACCCCTCCATGTTCAAGCCTTTCTTTCAGCGCCTGGTTCGCAAAGACGCCTTCGCCGATCCCGAAAGCTCGGAAATGCTGGAAATGTGCCTGGACGACGCCTCGGGTCCGTCCCCCGAACCGTTTCTTACGCTTTTGAAGGAAGACCCGGGACGGGACGAATCCCTGTGGAAACGGCAATTGACGGCCCTACAAATTCTGGAGCGGCTGGTTCCCGACCTGAAGCACGCCGACTTTTTCCGACCGGTCTTGCAGGCCCTGGAAAGCCATCCGTCCCGTAAGATCGTCCGATGGGCGCGGGGCGAGGATGGCTCGGAAGCAGGGGGGGCGATCAAGCCCGGTCCGAGCGGATACGAGCTGGTGCCCATCCCCGGAGGAACGTTTCTCATGGGTTCCGATCCGTCGGAAAAGGGACGCGACAACGACGAAGGCCCGGTCCACGAAGTGCGCGTGGGGCCTTTTCACATGGGACGATATCCCGTAACCAACGCCGAATACGAGCGATTCCTGAAAGCCAACCCCGGTGTCGAGGAACCGAAATATTGGGGCGAGCGCAAATTCAATCGCCCCGAACAGCCGGTGGTGGGCGTCGATTGGCACGACGCGAAAAAATTCGCCGAATGGGCCGGGCTGGAATTGCCGTCGGAAGCCCAATGGGAATACGCATGCCGGGCCGGGACGACCACGCGGTATTACACGGGCGACGAGGAAAAGGATTTGGATCGGGCGGGCTGGTATGGTAAAAACTCCGAGGGGCGAACGCATCCCGTGGGAGAAAAAGAGCCCAACAAATTTGGAATGTATGATATGCACGGAAACGTATATGAATGGTGCGAGGACGATTGGCACAAAAATTATGAGGGCGCTCCGATTGATGGTTCCGCCTGGGTGGACGAACCTCGGGGCTCGGGCCGGGTCGTTCGCGGCGGCTCGTGGGGCGGGCTCGCCGACCTCTGCCGTGCGGCATTCCGCGGCGACGACGACCCGTCCTACCGGGGCGTCTCCTTTGGCTTCCGGCTTGTCTTCCTCCCAGGTCGGCAGGCGAGCTAAGCAGGAAAGGGTAAGGTGGGAGAGGGAAGAAGGGCAGAGCAGGTAGCGTTGCGAGGAATCGGGAATCGGCGGGCGCGAGAGAGGGACGAACGAGCAGGCCCGACGATTCCCGATTCCGACGCGACGCGGGTTCGCGAGAGGCAGCAGATCAACGGCGAACGCGAAATGCGCGAATGCGCGAAATTCCGCAGGCAATTGCCGGCAAAGGTCGTATCCGAAAAAATGCGGCCGGAAAGGCCTTGAACAATGTTCAAAAAATTCTTCTATATTCCCGCAGACAATCCCCGCGAGGCCGAGGACGAATACAACCAGTTCGTGGCTTCGGTCCGCGTTTTGAAGGTGCGGGAAACCTTCGTCGAGCAGGGCCAGGATTCCTTTTACAGCATACGCGTGGAATATTTGGAAAGCGAAGGCGAACGGCAGAGCAGGGGAACGAAAGGAAAAAAGCCCAAGGTCGATTACATGGAGGTGCTCTCCACGGAGGATTTCCAATTGTTCGCCAAGCTCAGGGCGTGGAGAAACAAGGAGGCCGAAAGGATTGGCCTGCTCCCAGGGTGATGAAAATCATCCAATTTCGGAAGATTTTTTTCTGCCGGGATTTGTTTCCCCCTCGCGGCAATCTGCACGGGCTGGTTCGGAAGCGTAGGGTGGGTGGGTCGATACCCATACGCATCAGGCTAAGCATTCTGCTTTTTCAGAATTGGATTCTTGGGACTCGAAGCTATCCATGAATGGAACCATTTGATCAATAAGTTCGAGGCTAGTTTTGCGCTTTCTTTGCTGTTTGCAATTTTTCAGAACATCCCGCTTGATTTCATCGAACATTAATTCCAGTATGCCGGAAAAAAGGGCCTTTTTAATGCGTTCCCGCCTTTTCAGCCAGTTAAAGAATTTATGTCCGCTCGCTTCCCGACCGTACTCCCAAAAAGCATACCATGCGGCGTACGCGTAAAGAGAAGTCATTGCGGCAATTGCTATGAGGCGTCCATAGACAAAGCATGTGATTCTTTCCGGGCGGGCCCCCTTCAATAAGTCGATGCCCAGCAGAGACTTCCATGTTTTGAAAATCAGCTCCACTCTCCACCGAATTCTGTATATGGTTCCGACCACCTCCGCGGGCCAAATCTTTTCGTCTACGCTTGTAATGTAAAAAGCGAACCGAAGCCAGTTTATTGTTTTTTTTGTCAGGCTTCGGCCTTTCTTTGCAGCCGCTTTGCGGGCTTTTCTGATTCTTTCGTTGACAACTTTGTCGGGCAGTTTGTAACCGACGAGCCTGGCGGGGAATTTCTCATCGCGTCCAAGCAGCGCCTCCGTCTCGATCACAGATTCCCCGGGGAATTTCCTCATGAAAAATTCCCCGAGATCTTCGATCACATCCGCGCTGAAATCGGGCAGATACAACTGGAGCGAGCTGAACAATCGACTTAGATAATCGGCTTCCGCATCCACTATTTCCTTTAATCTTGAAAGCGCGAAATATCCTAAATCCCTGATAATAAGGTCGCCTCGGCGAAGGTGGCTCAAAGCCGTCGCCGCCAGCGACTGGTCCGGCTCCTTGCAGTCGGTTATCAGGATGTTTTCGAGTTCGTCGCTATGAAGCTCGTACAAAAGGTCTATTTTCAATATCGATTTGCTGGCGCTTCCGCCGCTTCCCTTGAAAATTTCCGAAAGCTTTTCCGACAGTTTGATTTGCGTGCTGTCCTGGAGAAACACGCGGTTGAAGCCATTTAGGGCCTCGGCCGCTTTTCCTTTCCTGACGTGCTCGAGGTTTTTTTCGAGCGCCAACTCCAGAACCTTTTCCATGAAGGCTGCCGAATATTCCGAGTTTATCCGGTCGGACAGCGACTGGGGCTTCATTTCGGCCTCCGGGTTGATTTCCGTCAGACAGTCGCAAAGACCTTCCAGGGTAATATTGGGTTCCAGCATGCATGTTATGGCCAAAAGAAAGACGAAGTCGAAGCCCTCGAGCCTGCTGGTGGAGCGTTGGATGAACTTGCTTTCCTTCGCGAGTCTGCTCAGTTCGGCCCGGTCGAATATGTTCAGGATGTCTTTTTCGATTTTGCCCTCGATGGATTTCAAGTTTTTTGATTCGTTTTCATTGTCTCCCTTTCATAAAAAAAGAGTAAATAGTATCTTATGCCATATGTAAAATTTTTTGTCCCCTGAAAAATGAACTCCGACGAAAAAAAAGTCGTTTGATGTCCGACTGTATTCCGGTTCGATGAACCTCCCCGGCTTTGAAGGGTCCGCGCTTCAGCCCGAAATCTTCCCATATGAATGGACAGGCGCCAGTTATCGACAGCGGCCCCCGAAACATCGAGACGTCGCGGCAAAAAAACGCCGGTGAATTGCGCCGCCAGTTTGAACCCGTGCATGCCTGGCAGTACCGCCTGTTTCGCGACAATCCGGCGCGGGCAACTTGCGGTACCGTTTTTCAATATCGTATGTCATTCTGTCGTCCCTGACGGGACTTGGAATTCCTTGGCGAATCCACCCCGGCAATAAATTGCCGGGCTACTGTCTGTCGTCCCTAACGGGACTGGCTGGTTAAAAAACAGGGAATGCTCCTGTCTTTTTCATGGTATCATCAAGCTTACAGCTCCTCGCAACTGTTAGCCTGATGCGTATGGGGTCGATACCCGGGTTCTGTCGCCAATTCAACTTCTCTTGAAATAGATGGCCCGACAATCTCGCACGGAGTCCAACCCACCATTTTCCGCGCCAATTCGTCGCTTCTTCGAACGAACGACACCGAGGTGACTCGGGAAATGGTGGGTTGGACTTCGTGCAAACTCGAAGGGCGCGGGCGCAAACAAACTTTGAACCAGCTCCAAATGCCAGGATTTCAACCCACCCACCCTACGCTCCCGAACCAGGCCCCGTGATGGATCGTGCAGAATAAAACCCGGCGGACTTTTTATGGCAAAACAGGGAACATTTTCATCACCCCAGGTGCAAGCTGTAAGATGCAAGGCTTTAAACCTTATTTTTATTTTTTTAACCTTAGTAGCATGACGGACTCTCTCTCTCTCTCTCTCTCTCCCGTAACCTTATTACCTTATTGGCAACTTTTCGCCTTGAATCCCGGTGTTTCTTTCGATTGCCAACATAAGGTAATAAGGTTGGGCTATAAATGGGATTCGCCATGCTACTAAGGTTAAGGACAAAAAATAAGGTTTTGTGACATCTAAAATAAAATTCCCTTACTGCATTCTCCCCCGACGGCGTTCGAGCATTTTGGGGGAACAAATTCCGACAGAAAAAATACACATGAAAAAAGATCTTTTTCTGGTTGTAACCAATATCGTTCGGCACATAAATTGCTTTAGCCGTAACAAGAAGCGCGCCTTTCTATAACATACTGAAATAATTAGGTATATGAACTATGGACAAAAACGGTTAAATTCAATATGATCATAGCGCAACATTTAACCAAGGAGGCGCTATGAATGACAATATTGAAAAAAAAGTATTTGAGAAGATTTGCCAACCGCTGCGACCCTTTTTGAAGGAAGCCGCCCAATCCATGCCGAACGATTCCCGGGATTACACGCTTTCGTTCGGGGTTTTCACGATCAATCTGATCTATGGAATTGTTTGCCAAATAAAAAGCATTGCTCTGTTAACCGTTGAAATAAAGACATCCAGGGTCGCCAGGGAACTCGGACTGGTCGTCGCGTCTCGATCGATGTATTCGGAGTCGTTTCGAAGGTACAGCCCGGGCTTGTTCCGTAAAATGTTCGCCTGTCTGCTGCTTTCCTGCAATTTCGCGCCGATTCCGGAAATGCAGAGCCTCGGTCGTATTCTTCTGGTCGACGGTTCGCTGTTTCCAGCTATCCTGACCATGGATTGGGCGAAATACAAGGAAGGAGCCAATGCTTTGAAAATGCATCTTGCCTTCGAACTCAACCGGATGATACCTGTCCAATTTCTCTGCACCGAAGGCAATTTCTCCGAAAGGAAATTCCTCGAAGGCATCATCGAGAAAGGCGCTACCTTCGTATGCGATCGCGGCTATTTTTCGTTCGAGATTTTCAAGCGCATTTGCAGGGCCGAGGCGTTCTTTGTCATCAGAAGCAAATGCAATTTGATATGCGACAAAATCGAAGCCTTCGAAATACAAATGCCGGAATGCTTTCTGAAATTCTTCGACGGCATCGAAGACATGGCGGTCGTCTTTAAAAACGATCCGAATCAAATCCTCTATCGCGTCGTGAAATTCACGTCTCTCGGAGAGTCCTATGTTCTGGCCACCAACAGATTCGATTTGAGCGCATATCAGATAATCATGCTCTATGCGTATCGCTGGCAGATAGAATTGTATTTTCGATTTCTCAAAAGAACCTTGAAAGGAATTCACCTGTGGTGCAGGGAACCCCAAGGAATAGAAATTCAATTCTACGTGTACATGATCGCTCACCTTCTGACCTTGCATTTCAAGCAGGAATGCCATCCTCCGACAGATTCGGGAACGAAGGCATTGTCGGAGAAAGAAGGCGCCCCGTCATTCGATCCGGCCTCGATAGAGAATCCCGAGGACGGGAGGAGCTATGTGTGCGGCCTGGTCTCCCTTCTTGGAGAAAAACTAAAGAAGAACTGGAAAATAAGCATTCACTGGCTGCATGGGCTTCAAAACCTTCTCGCTGAAAAAATGAACAGAAATATCATACTTATTCTTGCGGAATACGCCTGACCCGTTAAGCAAGTTCCGTGCCGAACGATATTGGGTTGTAACGGATTTGGGGGAGCGGCAATGCGTAGGTTGGGTTGAGCGGGTGTCATGTTGGGTTTCGCTTGCTTCCCAACCGTTTCGCGCGCCTTATCTGTTTGTTTGATAGAATTCCGTAGCGAAACCCAACAATCGACGGCGCTCAACCCAACCTACATTTTACCCACCCCCAAATCCGTTATAACCAGATCTTTTTCATCCCCCAGGTTGGATCTAAGGGACTTGGAAATTAATAAAACGCCCAAGATCGCGTCGGATTTCTGGTTGAAAGGCGGTATACGGGCACAAAGACAGGCGATATGGCAGATCTATTTGTTTCCAAGTGCCTAACATCGGCCATGCCCTGGCAGAACTCGGACGCGAAGCGTCCTGGTATGCGTTCCCACGCGAAGCGTAGGAACGAGACGGAGTGCGGATGGCCGAAGCAAGAACCAACCCCGACCGATGGTTTTTCGGGGCATCTTCGGAGTATGCCCGCTCCGCCCGGAATGACGGTCCGACGAGGCTTTCATTATTCGTTGCAAGGAATAGCTCCTGTGGAGTATATTAGGAAAAAAAGACACCGAAAAGAACCTGTTTTCGTCCTGAAATCCAACACAGGACACCGGAATCAAAAAAGGGAAAGATTTTCTGTGGAAAAATAGTTTGGAAAGTCGGGGATTTCCATCCCCCGCTTATTTAAGATAAGGTGGCTGAAAAAGAGTTTCAGATATTTTATTTTTTGTCCCTAATCGACAAAACCATTTTCTTATTGGATTTACATGGGAGACACAAGGAATGCCCGGAGAAATCATAGCGATCAAAACCGGCGTGGACTGGGCGCTCAAGCTGTTCGGAATGCTCAATCGTTCTCGATCCAGGCGAGAAAAAGCGCTGGACGCCATCAACGACATTCTGTACGAAGATCCTCTGGATTTCGTCCGGTACTACGTGGAGCCGGAATGCCAGGACAGAAACCCGGCGGACCAGCTCGACGAGGACGACATGCTCAACAAGGCGCCCATTATGGAGGTCGTGGAAAAGTTCTTCAAGAAGGAGAAGAACAAGAACCAGCCGGGCGACAACCAGATGTTCGTGCTCTCCGACGCGGGCATGGGCAAGACCTCGCTGCTGAGCATGCTCAAGCTGATGCACCTGAATCGGTTCATGCCGTCGATCCGGCAATGCGAACTGAAAAAGCTCGACGATAAAACGGTGGAAGAAATCGGGAAAATCGAAGACAAGCGACATACGATCTTGCTTCTGGACTCCCTGGACGAAGACGCCGCCGCCTTCGGCAGGGTCAAAGATCGCCTGTACGAAATCCTGAAGGCGTCCCAGCCGTTTTTCAAGGTGATCGTCACCTGTCGCACCCAGTTTTTTCCCAACGTGGAAGAAGAGCGGCTGGAAAAGTTCGGCAAAATAACCATCCAGGGGTTCCGGTGTCCCGTCAAGTACCTGTCGTTTTTCAGCGACGAGAAAGTCGAGCAGTACCTGGCCAAGCGATTTCCCCGGAGATTCTGGCAAAGCGCCAATCCAAAGGCGGAGCGCGCCGCCCGGCTGATCCGAAAGATGGGCTACCTGCGCTTTCGCCCCATGCTGCTGGCCTACATCGACGACCTGATGGGGCCGCGGGAAGGCGAGGACGGCCGAAACGCGCTGGAAGTCGAAAATCTCGACGAATACGAAATCTACGATCTTCTGGTCGAAAACTGGCTGCTCCGGGAGGAGAGAAAGGACCCGACCCTTTCGAGGAAGGCCCTTTTGCCCGCTTGCATCGTACTGGCGACGTACATGCAGGTCGAACATACCCGGAAGGTCCCCGAGGAAAAGCTGGACCGGCTGATCGAAAAGATCGCCGACGCCAGGCCCGTCAAAGACATCCACATCAAGGGACGCTCCCTTCTCAACCGCAATTCCTACGGCGACTACCGGTTCTCCCACAAGACCATCCAGGAATTTTTGGTCGCCAGGCAGCTGTTGGAAGACAAACCCGTCTGGGACCCCCATCGCCCCATTCCCGTTACGGACTTCATGATGGACTTGATTGCTCTGGGAAAGCGCGTCGCGAATTTCGCCGAGCGGCTGGACTTCTCAGGGGTCGATTTTACGAATAAAAACTTGCGGGGCCTGAAATTGCCGGGTTCGGATTTTTCCGGCAGAGATTTTTCTGGAGCCGACTTGTCCGGGGGCGATTTTTCGGGATGCGATTTTTCGGGATGCGATTTTTCGGGATGCGATTTTTCTGAATGCAAATTAGCCGGGACGAGGTTCGCGGAATGCCGTTTGAAGGGTGCGCGGTTTTCGGAATCCGATATATCCGATTGCATTTTCGAAAAGGTCGATTGGGAAAGCATCGATTTCGAAAACGCGTTGTTATGCGGAAAAAAAAGAAGCGAATGCCTCCAGGTGGAAGAATTGGGCATGGAGTTTGTTTGCATCCTCCCCGGATCGTTTGCGATGGGAAGTCCCAAAAGCGAAAAGCACCACGAGGTTGTTTTGAGCCGTGGTTTTTTCATGCAGAAGACACCCGTGACCGTGGGCCAATGGCGGGAATTCGTCAAGCAGTCGGGACACAGTCCAGAGTCCGGCAAATGGGAACATCCTGGCTTCGAGCAAACCGACGAGCACCCGGTAACCTGCGTTTCCTGGCACGACGCCATGGAACTGGCGCGATGGCTGAGCAAGAAAGGGAAAGGCGACTTCGACCTGCCAACGGAGGCCCAATGGGAATACGCCTGTCGCGCCGGTTCGAAAGCCGCGTATTGCTTCGGGGACGATCCGCAACAGCTGAACGAGTATGCCTGGTTTTCGGAAAACTCCGGCCGAGGGACCCATCCCGTCGGAACGCGAAAGCCCAACGCCTGGGGATTGCACGATATGCACGGCAATGTATGGGAGTGGTGCTCGGACTGGTACGGCGAATATCCCGATGGACCGTCCGTCGATCCGAAGGGCCCGGATAAGGGCTCGGGCCGGGTCGTTCGCGGCGGCTCGTGGTACGAGCACGCCGACCTCTGCCGTGCGGCATTCCGCCTCGACTTCGTCCCGTCCGACCGGTTCGACTCCCTTGGCTTCCGGCTTGTCTTCCTCCCAGGTCGGCAGGCGAGCTAAGTGGGAAAAGGGAAGGAGGGAGAGGGAAGGGAGTCAGGGCAGGGCAGGTAGCGTCGCGAGGAATCGGGAATCGGCGGGCGCGAGAGAGGGACGAACGAGCAGGCCCGACGATTCCCGATTCCGACGCGACGCGGGGCCGGGAGGGGCAGATTGAAAATGTCGATTTGCGAACACGCCTCCAAGGCCCGACACAAAAGCTCGCCGCGTTTTTCCGACCGATATTTGCGCAGCGGCAGGCAAACGGACCGGCGACCGCTTTCATGCCACATGCCTTTTCATACGCCCGGTAAAATGCCCGGAATTGGTTTTACCATCGGCCACTTTCAAAGGCTATCGTCCCGGCAGTCGTCATTCCGGGCGGAGCGGTATATCACCCGGGTGTCGATAAAATAGCTGGATTCCGTCTTTTCCGGGAATTTCTCGAATAGAAAATGTAGCGTAGACTTAGGGTGATGAAAATCGTCCAATTTCGGAAGATTTTTTTCTGCCGGGATTTGTTCCCCCCTCGCGGCAATCTGCACGGGCTGGTTCGGAAGCGTAGGGTGGGTGGGTCGATACCCGGTTGTTGTCGCCAATTCGACTTCTCTTGAAACAGATGGCTTGACAAGCTTGCACGGAGTCCAACCCACCATCTTTTGCGCCAATTCGTCGATTCTTCGAACGAATGGCAATGCAGCGGCTCGGGAAATGGTGGGTTGGGCTTCGTACAAGTTCGAATGACACAGGCGTTAACAAGCTTTGAAGCAGCCCCGAACGCCAGGGTTTCAACCCACCCACGCTACGCTACCGAACCAGGCCCCGTGATTGATCGTGCAGAATAAAACCCGGCGGATTTTTTACGGCAAAACAGGGTGGTTATAACGGATTTGGGGGGAGGCCCTCGTTCCCAGGCTCTGCCTGGGAATGCATACCAGGAGGCTCCACCTCGATTGCACCGAATCAGTTGGTTGCAACGCTGGCGGATTTCAATAGATTTCCATGCAGGCGCGGCTTTCTCGCCCGACTCGGCAAACGCGCGCTCCGGCCGGAATGACGAGGCACGGAAATATCGGAGCGAAAAAAGGATGATTTTCATCACCCCGGTTTCGACCCGTGCGCTTGAGATCGACGGATAGGCGAAAAAACTCGTTTGCCCCGGTAGCGCCGCCTTCCACGGCGGCGCGGGGCTTCATGCATTCGGATGCCATCATGGCAGAGCGCCCGGAATGACGACTGTCGGGACGATATTCTTTGAACGTGGCAGATGTTAAAACCAATCCCTGACGAAGCTTTGCGCACGGAATACCATTGAACATACGATCTGGCCTACGGCGGCAAGGAGGCGGACTACGCGGTCGCCAAAGTCATGTGCCGGAGCATTCTGAAAGCCGCGCGCCTGGAGACGAAGCCCGACCGGCTTTTTCTTGTGCCCGGCAACCACGACGTGGACCGCGACGCCATCAACAAGTACTATCTGGATCATTACCGTTGCGAAACCCAGGAAGATTTCCACCGCAAGGTCGCGGACCCGGTCTTCTTTCCGAACCTCATGGAAAAATTCGCCGCGTTCCACCGTTTCGCCGAAGAGGCGACGAAAACGAAAAGGTACGACGGCAAATCGTTCCACTACACGGAAACCCTGCGGCTGGAAAGGGAAGGCGAGGCGTCGGCGGCAAAGATCCGCATGCTGGGCCTGAACTCCGCGATCCTGGCCGGGTACGACGGCGACGACGACCGAAAGCTCGCTCTGGGGCTTTTCCAGGTCAAAGCCGCCCTGGACGAGCGGGACGAACCCGCCGACCTCACCGTCGCCTTCTTCCACCATCCCTTCTCCTGCCACCACGGCTTCGACAGGGTCTCGCGCAACCGCCTCGTAGACAATGCCGACCTGATCCTGTTCGGCCACAAGCACAAGCCGGAAAATTCGCCGCTGTTCAATCTCGAACAGGCTCGGGCAAAGCATAGCGACGAGGATGTGGATACCAGCGACGGCTATCTCCATTCGGCGATTCACAGGCAGATCGCAAAACGATTAAAGGGCAAGGGCGGGGTCACGGATGACGACATTTTAAAAATGGTCGCCGAAGAGTTGGATCATTTCGAGGCTGGCGATGATTAAAATCGACAAGGACCTTTCGGCGGTTCCGCCTTCACTGGAGTCGGATCTCACGGGCAGAAGACGCAACGAACTCGTCGAAAACAAGGGTTATATCCGCGAATCGGCGTATGACAGCAGGTATAAACAAGACGATATCAAATCGGCACTGAAGACGACCTATCACGGCAAATACGCGTATTGCGAGCAGGACGTTAGCGATCATTTCTTTCACATCGAGCATTACAGGCCCAAATCCGTCTATTACTGGCTGGCATACTCTTGGGACAATCTGCTGGTTTGCTGCGACAAATGCAATGTCTATAAACATGCGGCATTTGAAATCGATGGAAACGACATCGCGTTTTCCGCGAACGATCTCGGAGACATTCACCGCCTGGCCGAAAGGTACAACGAGGCGGAAAAGCCGAAGCTGGTCCATCCGGAACTGGAAGATGTAAGAGGCCGATTGAAATTTACGAAGAAAGGCAAGATCGATTCGGACGATCCCAGAGTGCGGTATACCATCGAAACATGCAGAATCGACAGGCCCAGCGCCAACGACAGGAGAAAAAAGGTCTACGACGATTTCATGAACCGGCTCAGGTCGAGGCTGTATGCCTACAGCGTAAAGAATGACACGGAATCCTTGGGAGCGCTGAAGAGTTTAATCCGCGATTTCATACGCGACTCGGAAAACCCGGAAAACGAGTATCTGGCGTTCAGAGGTTGGATGCTGTCATGCATCCCCTCGCGATTGCGCCGCATTGTGATGAAAGCTTCGTAGGAAATATCGGATAAACGGTCCTTTGCCGAATCCGTGCGTGGGGACACACCTTGGTTTGTGTCAATGATTTAAACGTCTTCGACGCTGCGGAAAGCCTATTGATCGGAGGCCATCTGCGGTGATGGAAATTTCGAATTTTGCGTATTGAAAAATCCCTGGTTATTTCGGAATTGGGGCATTGTGTCTAACCCCTACCACGGATGAACAAGTCAAAAGGTCAAAAGGTTTTGCAGGCAATTTTCATGATATGTGGACTGGTTGTAAACAATCCGGGGACTGATATTTTTTTCAGACCCGTCGTCCTTCGTGCTCTTCGTGTCCTTCGTGGTAAAAGGCCTCGATTTGCAACCACGAAGAACACGAAGAGCACGAAGATATTATCGGTTTGAAGGTACAACGCAGCGAAATCCGACAATATACGACGCTTAACCAAAGCTACATTTCGCCCCCCCCCAAAAAAATCGTTATAATCAGAAAAATCCTCCTGTTTTTTTCCTTTCCGTAGTTGCGGCTTTCGGCATTCGGCTTGCGGGATTCGCTTGGACCTCGCGTATTCGCTCGAATCCTAAAGTGTGCCGTCATTCCGGCCGGAGCGCGCGCATTTGTCGGCGGAGCGAATTTTCGACCTCTCCCGGGGGCATTTTCGAAGTTTTCCGTATTTTTTTTAAGGTCAAGCGCGCGCGGAGAGCCGGAATCCAGGCTTGGGCGAGTTTTCTAAAAACATGGGAAGGGGCAATGTTCGGGATTCGAAGTTCGGGTAGCCAGCCTTTGACAGAAAGGCTTTCGCGTCCCGTCGGGATGTGGCGGCTTGCGGACCGGGACTTTTCGCCGCCGCCTGGCGCCGCGCCGCCGGGGCCTTGGACGGACACCTGGATTCCGGCTCTTCGCGCGCTTTAAAGTGCAACGCCGCCGGATTTCAATCGTCTTTCATGCAGGCGCGGCTTTCTCGCCCGACTCGGCAAACGCGCGCTCCGGCCGGAATGACGAGACACGGAAATATCGGAGCAAAAAAACGGAACGCAGGCCGAAACGATTCGGATTCGATTCCGCGACGATATTGAAAAGCATGTTGTATATTCGTTGGAAAAATGCAAGTTCCTGTCGGGATTGGTTTTAACATCGGCCACTTTCAAAGACTATCGTATCGGCAGGCGTCATTCCGGGCGGAGCGGTATATGACCCGGGTGCCTAAAAGATAGATGGATTCCGTCTTTTCCGGGAATTTATCAAGTGGAAAATGTAGCGTAGACCCGGAATCCAGGTGGCCGAATTTAGAACCAAGCCCTTCCTGTCTTCAAAATTCGACAAACCGCTATGCGAGCGCCATCGATCAGGGGCGCGCGTCCGATCTGGCAGGAGAACTTGCTATGCGGGGACAATGGCCCTTGAAGAGGTCAGGATGCGTCTTTACTCAACGCGGTTCTCCGAAGACCAAGGTCCAACCGGTCATATATCGTCGCAAGGGGCAACTCCAATTCTACGGAGCGAATCGTGAGGGAATCTTCCAGCCTCTTGTGGTCGTCAAGGACCCATTGGCCGGATTCCTTTTTGTGGAAATGTTCCACGCGATAATCGTACTGGTCGATGAGTATGTAATCTTTCAGAGATTTTATTTCCCGGTATGCCGTGAATTTCGTGCCCCGGTCGTAGTTTTTCGTTGACTTGGAAAGTATCTCTACGATGACGACGGGATTTTTGACGACATCGTTTCTGCCTTCGGCGAATTCCACTTCTCCGCAAATCACGGCTATGTCGGGATATGTGTAATGTTTTTTGGCATCCACTTGGACCTTCATGCCTGCCGAAAGCGCAAAACACCCCGATTCCCGAAGGGCCATGTGGAGGAAGCTTGAAACATTCGCCGCTATCAGGTTGTGGTCGAATGAGGAACCGGTCATGGCGAAGGTTTCGCCATGGTAATATTCGCTTCTGACCTCCGCAGAGGCTTCCGCCTCAAGGTAATCCTCCGGTGCGATATATTTTTTTTCGCGCTGCTCCATGTTGCACGGGCTCCTGTAGTTGCTGTCAATTAGTTTCTATCAATCGAAAAGTCTGGGATGCTCATGGTTCATCCATGTCGAAAAAACGTATCTGATTGCATAAGGTATTGGAAAAAATATCCGATTTGTCAACATTCTTTATCGTGACCTTCAAGAGCATTCCCTGGTTCTTTCCGGACCCAGGAAATCAAAGACGCCCTGCTGCCTATGCAAACAACCTGCCCGCCGCCTAAGACCGCCTGAAAGGCCCCCCTCCGCATGGAACCTCGAACTGCCTTTCGGACGCTACCCGACCGCCGTCCCCACCGACGCCGCCAAAACCATGGATTATCACCAAAGCGGCGAAAGCGTCGTCTCGGTTCTCGTCTCGAACGATCCAAGAATTTTTTCACTATTGGAGGAATAATGTGGTTGACACATTCGCGACAGCAGATATATACTCCGGTATCTATCAACGAAAAGCGGAGGTGCCCGTCATGCAAACTGCAAAATTGTTTTTAAACGGCCGCAGCCAAGCCGTAAGGTTGCCGAAGGATTGCAGGTTTACCGGGGAAGATGTATTTATCAAAAAGATCGGCAAAATGGTTGTCCTTTTGCCCAAGGACGATCCTTGGTCCTCGCTTGTCAATTCCCTCGACCAGTTCACAGATGACTTTATGAACGACCGAGAACAACCTGATCAGGGGTCTCGGGAGAGTCTATGATGAAATATATGCTGGATACGAATATGTGTATCTACATCATTGGGCGGAAGCCTCAAGCGGTGCTTGAACGCTTTATCCGAACCGAAATTTCACAAATCGGCATCTCTTCAATCACCTTCAGCGAACTTATGTACGGCGTCTTCAAGAGTTCGAAGCCTATCCAGAATCGGATCGCTTTGACCCAGTTTGTGGCTCCGCTGAAAATCTTGCCCTATGGCGACGACGCTGCCGATCATTATGGAGACCTAAGGGCGTATTTGGAAAAGAAGGGCACGCCGATTGGATCCCTCGAAATGTTGATCGCAGCTCACGCGCTTTCAAAAGACTGCACCCTGGTCACCATCAACGAAAAAGAATTTATCCGGGTTCCAAATTTGAAAATCGAGAACTGGGTGGAATAAGAAAACAGGGGGAAAATGCCGCTCCGCCCCGTGTCTTGTTTTCTGCAAACATAACACCGTCGAGCGGTCCTGAAATGGTTCATGGTTTCAAAGCCGATTTCAGGGCCGCGATTTCTTCTCTCAAGGCCCGATTCTCCTCGTACAATTCCTTGATAGCGTTGATCACCGCCATGTTTACCGCGTGCATGTTCACATCGAGATAGCCGTCCTTGCCGCTCCCCACCGCCTCGGGGAACACCTTTTGCAAGTCCTGGGCGACAAATCCGACTTCATCCGAATCGCTGGGAAGATCGAGCGGGTTTCCCTGCTTGTAGCGAAAGCTGACAGGTTGCAGTTTAATGACTTCTTCCAACCCCTTGGCGTAATCGCCTCTGATGTCTTTCAATCGCCGATCGGAATACGTGTTCCATAAACTGCTCCCGTCGTTTTTTGCCGCGGAGCCGGCGACCTGCAACTTGTAGGTCGGGTCCCACGCGCCGATCCCAACGTTGCCGTCCGGGGTGATGATGATCCGGGCCGTGGAGGAGGTTTGATTTTCCGAGGTGGAAAAATACAGCTTTTTCCCGGAAAAACTGAAAATGCCGAAACCATAGGAGTTCGCGCGCAAATCGACCTCTCCGCCGGCGAAATGCATAAATCGAAGTTCATTGTATTCCGCGACCTCCAAGTCCCCGTCTTTGTCGAGCGTCAACTGCGCATATCCGTCCGGTTGCACCGCCATTACCGCGACAAACGCGGATAAAAGTAAAAAATATTTCATCGTCTCGCCTCCTTCTTGGCTTAGGTTCATGAAGGCCGCCGGGGCGGCAGTGTCGTCCGCATAGGTGGGGTTGGTTTTAACTTCGGCCGGCTTTTTAACCCATGAGCCTCGACCATCGTATGGGTTCCGGGTCTAAAGCAAGCTCCGCCCGGAATGACGGAGTTGGTTTGCCGACGTTAAAACCAAGCCTTTCGGCCAATCCACCCCTTTCAAATGTTCGGAGAACTCCCTTTCCAGATTTCCGTGGATGTAGAAGCAAGGAGAGGAGAACTTTTTGCTGACCGTGATGTCCGTGAGCTGATTGATCCCGCTGAACAAGCTGACCTTCGAAAATCTCCCTCAAGATATCCAGGAACAAGGTCTTGCCGAAACGCCTCGGACGTAAAAGAAAATAGCGGCTGGTAGTTTTCAAAATCTGCCAGGCTATTTCGGTCTTGTCTAAATAGACCATGTCCTCGCCGCGTATGGCCGATAGCGTATTGATGCCCAAAGGCAGGTTTTTCATTTCGATCATCCTCCGCTCCTCCGCATGTCCTGCAAGCCTTTTCCATAGTACTTGACAGAGCATGAAAAACGGGCGGATCCAAACATGCAGTCATAAAAACAAACAAACATAGACCACAAAATACACGAAATACACGAAATACACGAAATACACCAGAATGAGATTTTTGCTCCGTTATTATTTCACACTGCCACTGCTTGTTTGGCACCACCGAAAAACGCAGATTGTTTCCGGTGCTGCCATTCCATTCCGGGCGTTTCCGGGAAATGTCGAAATAAGGACATTCCCCGTTTCGTCCTCCTGTTTCGTTGATAAATCAGATGCTTGCCTTTTGTCAATTCAATGCATGAATGGCGGCAATCAGATATCACCCCGCGCCTTCAGCAATTCTGCCGTGAGGATGGCCCCGCCTGCGGCACCGCGCACCGTGTTGTGGTGAAGCGCGACGAACCGGATATCGAACACGTTGCATGGCCGAAGCCTGCCGACCGTCACCGCCATGGCCTTGTCGAGGTCGCGGTCTATGCGGGGTTGCGGGCGGTCCTTTTCTTCGCATAGGATGATCGGCCGTTTGGGGGCGAAGGGCAGGTCCAGTTCCTGGGGGACCCCGGAAAAATCGCGCCAGATGGCTGCTATTTCCTCCAGCCCCGGTTTTTCTCCATCGAACTGCAGGCTGACGCAGGCGGTGTGCCCGTGAATCACGGGCACACGGTTGCAGTGCGCGGAAATGTCGATGGAAACGTCGTTGACAATCGTCCCGTTTTCGATTTTGCCCAGGACCTTGAGAGGCTCGATTTCGGACTTTTCCTCCTCTCCGCCGATGAAGGGGACGATGTTGTCGATCAGGTCGATGGACGCCGGGCCGGGATATCCCGCGCCGGACACCGCTTGCAGCGTGGTCAGGATCATCCTGCGAACGCCGTGGCCGGCCTTGAGAAGCGCATACAACGGGGCCATGTAGCTCTGGATGCTGCAATTGGACTTGACCGCGATCAGCCCGCTGTCCCATCCCCGATTTTTTCTTTGCGCGGCAATGATATCCAGATGGTGCGGATTGATTTCTGGAATGATCATGGGCACGTCCGGGGTATGCCGGTGGGCCGAGTTGTTCGATACAACGGCGAAACCGTTGGCGGCGTAGTCGAGTTCCAGTTGCTTCACGGCCGCCTTGTCCATGTCCACGGCGGAAAACACCAGGCGGCATTTTCCCAGGGTCTGGGATATCTGGTTGGCATCCGCGACCACAAGATCGCGCACACTTTCCGGAATCGGAGTCCGCATATGCCAGCGTCCGGCGACCGCGTCCTGGTATCGCTTGCCTGCGGAACCCGGCGATGCGGCCACATATGAAACCTCGAACCAGGGGTGATTTTCCAGCAGCCGGATGTAGTTCTGGCCCACCATGCCCGTGGCGCCGATCACGCCTACCGCGATTTTTTCCATTTCAATCCTCCTCGCATTTTTTTTGAATTTCGGCAAAAAAAAAGCCCGGGCGCTTGTCGCGTCCAGGCTTGTGGAATCCGTATTTCAGGAGAAATCTACATGAGCGAACCTCCCGAAATATGGCCGCACCAAGCCCGTCGGCGCTTGGTCCGCATGGTAGTTATTGCCATATTTTCGAAATTGTTCATGTAATGTGTTCTCCTTTTTTTCAATCGAAAATTCTTACAACGAATGAGCGCAGCTGTCAAATTGTTTTTTTCATCGTGGGCGAGGGTTTGATTTGGCCATGGCTTTGGCGCAAAACGGACACGAAGCGTCCTGGTATGCATTCCCGCGCGAAGCGTGGGAACGAGTCAAAACCTCGGGACTATTTCGCGAACGCCTCCGTCGGGAGCCTCAAGTAGGTTTCGAACAACTTGGAGTCGTCGAATTCCGCCTGGTCGAAATAGATCAGCTGGGTGCCGCGCTGCCTGGGGTGTCCCGCGTGGAACAGGCCGGACGGCGCCAGCAGGGTGCACTCCGGGCGGTGGGCGTTTCTCACGAGGCCGTTTTCGTCGAACAGGCTCGCCCGGTGGTCGCCGAAAGGAAGTTTCTCCAGCGTTTCGTAGGGCAGGAGGCGATAGGTTTCCCGTGGGGCGGCCCGGTCTTGCTCCGACATCTGCGTCGCTGGGCGGACCGTCACGAACTGGTGTTTTCCGGCGGTATAGTAGATGACCGATCGCGCGGCCGGGTCTTGATCCTGGTCCACGACTTCGGGCAGGACGACATCGATCTTTCCCGGGATTTTATTCTCCAGGTAGAAGGACTTTCCTTTCAACTTTTCCTTGTATTGCTCCCCGGCTCGATTTTCCAGATTTTTTGTGGGAAAGACCTTGTAGTAGCAGCCGCAGTTGGAAACCGATTCGTAAATTGCGGGATCGTTGTGACGGTCCAGGGTGATCCGGAAGGTCCATCCCTCCATGGGACCGGCCTCGGGGTCGAATTTGTGAAGCTTCGGGTGTTCGGGATACCACAGGGTGTAGACGAGCTGGCGGGCGACCTTGCCCTGGATTCTTTTTTTCTCCGCGTAGGCGTACAAGGAAGGCTTTTGCGTATCGACTCCGGGCTGAGCGTCTTCCAGCGAAGTTCCTTTCATGAAGACCTCTCCGAAACGGTCGATGGACGGATCGTAGGACGGGTCTTCGGCTTTTTCCTGCGCCACCACCGGAGCGTACCTACGAAGAAGGGACCAGTCGTCGCCGATTTGCGACGGGTCCTCGCCGCCCAGGACAGGGCCTGCGTCTTCCGGGTAGAAAACGGTCCTTTCGGAAAAGTCGGGCGTATGGGCGCTTCTGTCGTCGGTTTCCGCGTGGTACCAGATCCATGCGTAGACGAACGGAACCAGGGGGGCGGTCTTCACCAGCCGCATGGCTCTGCCCTTGGTCAAGATGGATTCTTCGATGTTGGAAACCAGTTCCTTCCAGTACCGGTCCACGGATTCTTCCGTGTTCAGGGATTGAAATCCCGCAAGCTCGCGGTGGAACTCGTCTGCGGCGTGCTTGCGGTAGGCGTTGACGAATTTTTCCCGGGGGCTGTCTCCCTCCGCGTTGGGATCGAATTCTTCCTCGCCGTATTCGTTTTCCCTGGGGATGGGCGCGGAGAGAAACTCGGAAATTTCTTCGTCGGTCATCTTGTCGGCGGCTTCGACGATGACCTGGTCGTTGAGGGCGTAGGCGTCCTTGAGAAATTGTTCGACGAACGCCTTTTTGGCGGCGAGGTTTTGCAGGGAATCGTAGTCTTCGACGCGCTCCAGCAAGGCGCGGCCCACTTTCATGTGCTCGAACCCTTCGATGCTCACGTAGCGGGCGTCGTTGAGCTTTTTGTCCACGATCAGCTTGTCCTGGGGATCCAGCGGCTCCGAGCGTTCGTGGGGTGCGGGGATTTGCGTGTGCGCGCATCCCGCCGCCATTGTCAATGCAAATATGACCAGAAAACCATGGGACAGTTTATTCAAGCTTCGCATAATGAACCTCCCTCGTTTCAATTTTCGCTTTTGTACAAAATGATTTCGTCGGTGGGAAGCCCGTCGCCGGGTTTCGCGAAATCCACCGTTTCGTTGACGTAGGCGCCGTATCCCAGCTCCCGGGGATCGATTTCGGCCAGTCGCTTCCAGTCATCCTTTTCGATTTCCAGGGCCTCCCCCTTTCGCATCCTCTCCACCGTATCCAGGTATTTTCTGTAGAAGCGAACTGTTTCGGCGAGAACGTCCTCGGAATAAAACTGGCCCTCGATTCTCAATGCTTCCACCTGCGGTCCGATCACGCAATCCAGCACGTCCAGGAGACAAAGGTCCTTTTCCATGAGCAGGTGGTTTCGGCAGTACTGGTCCGGTGCCAGAAGCCTGTCTTTTCCAAGGATGTCACGCAGCGCGTAGTCGGTGCGCGTGCAAAAGCCCTTGCACGGGTCGAATTTCGTGGTCTGGCCGATCAGCCCGGAAATGAGGCAGCTTTCCACGAGCATTCCGAAAAGACTTCCGTGAACGAGCAATTCCACCGGAAGCGAGGCCTGTCGCACGATATTCGCCACGTGGGGAAAGCTCAGTTCCGGCGACAGCGTCGCGCGCCGGACCCCGCTTCTTTTCAGGAATTTCAGGGCCTGGCCGTTGAAAATATTGAACGTGAAGTCCGCCACGATTTGAAAGCCGTCGTGCCTGGAGACGTTTTTTTGCACGAACTCCAGCGCCCCGAGGTTGGATGCCAGCACGGTTCGAATTTCCAGTCCCGTCGCAAGGTCGAGCATTCGTTCGAACTCGAAAAGCTCTCTTTTCGTCATGATCCGGGGCGTGGCGATTCCGACCTGTTTTTTCGTTTCCCGCGCACATTCCGCCAGTTTATTCATTTCCGCACTGGTCCAAGGGGCTTGTTTTTTCTTGTCGAAAAACTCGCCCCCCACATAGACCAGGTCGGCCCCGGCTTCCAGCGCCTGTCTCGCCGCGCGGCAGCTTCCGCACCTGGCCGCGAGAACCGTCGGTTCGTTTTGTTTTCCATCGAGACGGTTCTTCTTGAAAATTTGCTTCAGGGCGCCGTCAATCCCTTTCTCCTCTGCCGCGAGAGAAAAAAAACGGGGCTCGCGCTTTCCCGTATGGTCGCACGCGACCGGTCCCGTGTCCTTGAAGGCGTAGTTGGTGGTATAGTCCCGGACCCGGTTTCCATGAAGTTTTTCGAAATCCTCGAAATCGGTGGCGTACGCGTACGGCTCTTCGTAATATCGGTCGATGGCCTTTCGGTAGGCCTTTACGATCGGGACCAGATATTCCGCAGGCCTGGCCCGGCCCTCGATTTTTGCCGCGTCGATTCCTTCGGATATCAATTCGGGAAGCTGGTGATACAGGCAGATGTCCTTTTTCGCCATGAAGTATTTGCCGGAAAGGTCTTGGAAAGCCTTTCCCGTCCTTGCATCGACCAGGTCGTAGGTCCACCGGCAGGGCTTGATGCAAAGTCCCCGATTGGAGCTTTTTTCCGTGGCCATGCCGCTCAGATAGCACAGGGAGCCCTGGCTGATGCAGATGTCGTTGTGAAGGAAATATTCCACTTCCACGCCGGAGTCCTTCCTGATATCGGCGGCTTCGCGGATCGATATGTCCCGGGAGCATACGATTCTTGTGATTCCGTTTCGGGCGAGAAAGCTCGCGCCGTGGGCGTTGTGGACGTTCATCATGGTGCTGGCGTGAAGCGGGATGCGCAGGTCGAGTCCCCGGGCAAGGTTGATTAGGCCGAGGTCCTGGACCAGGATGGCGTCCGGGGCGATGTCCTCCAGGAACAGCAGATAGTCCTTCGCCTCCCTTGTTTCCGTGTCCGACAGAAGATTGTTGACAGTCACGTAGATCTTTGCGTTTTGGTCGCGGGCGTATTCGATTCCCTCGGCCATGTCTTTTTTTTCGAAATTGAGCCAGTGCGCGTGCTGGCGCATGCCGAAAAGCTTGCCGCCGATGTAGACCGAGTCGGCCCCGGCGTCCACCACGGCTTTCAAGACTTCCAGGCTGCCCGCAGGGGCGAGCAGCTCCATTTTCTTCCCCGAATAGGTCATGATTTTCCAAACCCCTTTTTTTCCAGAATGCTGTCCAGCGCGTCCATGGCCAGCTCGATATCGTTTGTCGAGACGATCAGCGGGGGCATGAAAACCAGGACGTTTCTGCCCTGCCCGGCCTTTCCGACAATGAACCCGTCGTCTTTCATGGCTTCCAGGACATCGTCTGCGATCTGCGGTTCGGGCGATTTGTCCTGCCCGACCAGCTCCGCTCCCATCATCAGCCCGAGTCCCCTGACATCGCCGATCAGGGGATATTTACGTTTCAGTTCGAGCAGCCGGGATTTCAGAAATTGCCCTTTTGTTGCCGCCTTTTGCGCCAGTCTTTCCTCCAGTACGGTGTCCACCACCGCGCACCCGGCCCTGGCGGCGACCAGGTTTCCGCCGAAGGTGGAAGCCCTGGGGCCGGTGAATTTCTCCGCGACTTCGTCCGAAGCGACCACCGCTCCCAACGGCAGACCCCCTCCGAAGGATTTCGCCACCGATACGATATCCGGTTTCAGGTCGAAATGCTCGCTGGCGAACATCCGTCCGGTCCTTCCCAGCGCGGTCTGCACCTCGTCGGCGACCAAAAGGACCCGTTGACGGGCCACGATTTGCTTCAGCCGCTCGAACCATTTTTCAGGCGGCACCACGATTCCGCCGTTTGCCTGGACGATTTCGATGTACAGGGCGGCCACGGGTTCCCTGGCGTCGGCGATGACGCCTTCGAGCTGGAGAGCGCATTCCAGGTCGCAGGATTTTTCCTCCTTGCCGAACGGGCACCTGTAGCAGTACGGCGCCGGAGCGTGAATCACCGTTTCCACGGGATCCAGGTCGTTTTTCCAAAAGCCGATGCCGGTCAGGGACAAGGTCAGGGCCGTGTTGCCGTGAAGAGAGTTCTCCAGCGCGGCGAGCCCCTTCTTCCCCGTGTGCTTCCAGGACAGAAACGCCGCCGTTTCGTTGGCTTCGGAGCCGCTTGCGCAGAAGAACACCTTTCCTCGATCCACAGGCGCGACGGCGACTATTTTTTCCGCCAGGTCCAGCATGGGTTCGGTCAAGTAGATGGAAGTCGTATGGCAGAGAGTGGACGCCTGCCGGACGATGGCTTCCTTGACCGCCGGATGGCAATGCCCGAGATGATTGACCGACACGCCCGAAAACATGTCCAGGTATTCCTTGCCGTCGCGGTCGTAAAGGCGGCATCCGTCGCCCTCGACCAACACCGGCGGGTTTCGGTAAAAATGATACACGCAAGGGATCAACAGGTTTCTCTTGCGGTCCAGAATTTCCTGTGTCTGCTTAAAAGTCATTTCGTCGTATCGCCTCCCGTTTTGTGAAATATTGAATGGCAAACTGCGCCAACCGTTCTTCGGACTGCCTGAAAAAGTGGTCGTTTTCCACCGGATGAAATTCCTTGGGGCCGGAGATTTTCGGCCAGACTCTTTCGAAAACTTCCCGGTCGAAAGCGAAATCGCGGTCGCCGGAAACGAAGAATTTCGGAACCCGCACACATTCGAGGAATTCGTAGTCGTACCTGGAAATCCAGGGCATGGAAATGGCGGTGGCGGTTCGAACTTGGTCGTCGCCGCCCGCAATGATCATGGCCACCACTCCTCCGAACGAATACCCCACCAGGTGGATGTCCCGCACGAAAGGTCCCATGGCCTCACGCAGGTAAGCGAGCGCTTCCCGGGAAGGCCCTGCCGCCTTTTCGAACCGCTGTTCTCTTTCCACCGCGTCCCAGAAATCGAAGCTCGATTCGTGTTCGTCAAGACGGATCGTGCTGGCGCCCACGCCGGGATAGTTGAATCGAAGGACCGCATATCCGCTCTTTCCGAATTGCCGCGAAAGCGCGCAAATCACGTTGTTGTCCATGGTCCCGGCGAAGTTTGGGTGGGGCGACAGGAGCAGAACGGCGTCGCAAGTCTCTCCCAGGGGATCGTAGACCAGCTCGCCCTCCATGGTCCCATCTTCGAAAGGGATGGCGACTCTCTCTTCGAAGATCTCCGCCGTTTCTATGGCCTGTTCAATAGAGTCCGACTGCGACCTGTCCATGGTCACCTCCCGCAGGCATGGGCCTTGGATTGCGAATCCCGAAGCCTTCAAATCCGTGGCTCCGCAACACAGGATCGGGTTCCAGAAGCTCACCGCAATCTCTTTCGAACTGGTTTACGATCAGAAAGCTTTTGTCGAGCCTGGTGAAGACGATCTGGCCGGTTTCCCCCGGTCCCGACGGATTTGCGAGCTTTTCCCCCGGCGGCGTTTCCCAATCCAGAGAGACCGTCGAAAATATCAGCCGGTTTCCCGACGGAAAATATTCCATAGGCAGGTCCGGGTCTCCCGCAAATTCCGGGCACATGCCGAACAGCGTGTTGCCGTAGCCGGAGATGAAAACCGCATTGGGAAACAGCTCGGCTATGCGCTTGAAGATTTCGCGGTCCAATTCCATGCCCCCGAAATGGACCCCTTGGATTGCTTCCCTTTTCTTGTTCGACATGGCCTGCCCCAGGCTGACCAGGACCTTGGGCGTGCTGAACAAAACGCCCGCGTTTTGGGTCTCGACGATGCGAAGGGCCTGTTCGATCACATGATCCAGGTAGCGTTTGAACGCCAAGGACTGGGGAGGAAACTTTTTGACCCACCGGGGGTCGAAATCCACGGAAAAGGGGTCCGGCGATCCCAGGGCTTTGGCGCAGGCCCTGGCCGCCTTTCCTATGATATGGGGGCCGCTCGGGCCGACCCACAGCCAGTTGAGTCCCTTGGGAAAACCGCGATAGTCGGCGGCCGTCACAAACGGCTTGACGAAAGCGTCGTAGAACTCGTCCTCCAGGTACACCGACGGCCGGGGAGAGCCTATGGTCCCGCCCGTTTCCCCCACCACCCAGACGGACTTGTCCTTGTGGAAGGGCAGGGGGACGAATTCCTCCATGGGGCGCCTCCCCACGTCGCCGATGTCCATGGGGCCGAAGACAGCCAAATCTTCGAGCCGACGGATATCCTTCAGAGGCTCGATTCCCAGGCGGCTCGCCTTTTCCAGCCAGTAGCGGGACCCCTGGGTCGGATGGAAATGAAGCTCTACGACCTCTCTCAACCGTTCGCTGGCACCTGCTGTCTCAACTCGGTTCATTCGTCCTGCCCCCCGTTCGAGAATGAAAAGCGTACAAAAGCGCCGGCAACAAAATCAAGTCGCCGATCCAGGCGGAAATCATGGTCAGGCCCCCCAGGATGCCGAAGTACCGGACGGGAATGAACTCCGCCGGAATCAACGTGAAAAAGCCCATGGATACGACCAGCGTCGTGGAAGTAATGGGTCCGGCCATTTGTCTCAGCGTGGAATCGATGGCGTTTTCCGCGTCGGCGCCGGTTGCTGTTTCCGAGCGCAAGCGCGCCAGGAAGAACACCGTGTCGTCCACCGCGATTCCGATCGCCGTGGAAGCGATCATGATGGTCGCCACGTTCAAGGGGATGCCCGAAACAGCGGCCGCTCCCGCCAGCACGGTAATGGGAAAAACGTTGACGGCCGTCCCTGTCATGACAAGCGCCGCCGACCGGAAGACCACGATGAAAATAACAACGATGCACAGCAGGGCAATGCCGAAGCTCTCCACCTGGGTGCGCACCAGCTCCTCCTGGACGCTGTTCAATAGCAAGACGGTCCCGGTCAGTCTCGTCTCCACCGCCCCCGGCCAGCTTTCCGAGACCGCCTCCCGGACCTTCTCCACCAGTTTGTTGAACGCCATGGATTCCATCTTGTCCACGAATACGGACATGCGAAAGGCGTTGCCGGACATGAACACGGTGGGACTCAAATCGGGGATGTCCTCCAGTTTTTCCTTCAGCCTCTGCACATAGGGCCAAGTTTCGGCGAAAGGCCCCCGAAAATCCATCTCCATTGTGGACAGTCCCGTCAGGTGGCGGGAAATGAACTGGTAGTCTCTCTGGATGCGAGAGTCCTTTTCAAAGAAGGTCAGCACGTTGGACTCCACGCGAAGGGAGGGGACCAGGAACGCTGGTCCGGCGAGCAGCAGGAAGCCTGCGGCGACTATTGGCCACTTGAACCTTCGGATCGCAGATGGACGAAGGCGGATACGGAACGTTTCCGTCTGCAACCGCTTCTTCAGGAAATTTTTTTTAAAAAACAGTGTCAAGACGGCCGGTATCAGGACCATGTTGCAGGCAAACCCGATGGAAATCCCCGCCGCCGCCCACAGCCCCAGGTCTCGCACCGGCCCCATATGACTGAACAGCAGGGACAGAAACCCGATGGCCGTGGTCGCGGCGGCCAGGGCGTAGGGCCTGATTACGTCGTCTATGGCGGTGCCGAGCGCCCTGCGGGGATCGTCCCCGCCGTTCAAGTTCTTTCTAAACCGATGAATCAAATGGATTGCGCCGGTCAGAGAGAGTACCAGAATCAGCACCGGAAGCACCGTGGTGATCATGTTCAAGGTCATGCCCGCGCCGACTGCGGTACCCAGGGTGAATGCAACCGCCGTCCCGGCCCCGGCCAAGGCCAGGGCCGCATACACGGCGGAGCGAAACACCGCGTACAGACAAATCGTCGCTACGATGGAAGCCAGTGTCATGAACACCCTGGATTGATGTTCCGATATGCGGTCCAACTCGGCGTTCATCAGCGTAGGCCCGCCGAGGTGGAACACGCGCCCCTCGGAATGAGGCGCCAGGGCAGCGTCGATTTTTTGTATGATCGCCCGTCGGTTTTCGATTTTTCCGAGGCCGGACAGGTTCAGGAAAATCCCGGCGGTTTTCCCGTCCGAGGACATCAGAAGCCCCCCCAGGGCTTCTATTGTCATGGGGTCCGCATTGACGACGCTTACGACACTTATCGCCGGATCGATTTTCTGCAGGTCGTCGCCGACCGACCGGATTTGCTCCTTTGCCTTGTTTTCCGGCACGCCCTCGACGGAAAACGCGACCATGACCCATTCGTCGTTTCCGTACTCTTTCTGAAAATCCGCATACTCCTTGTAATCCGCGCTCTGGTGGTCGAGCCAAACGTCGATGGCGTTGTCGATCCGTATTTTTGGAAGCTGCGATATCGGCCACAGCCCGGCCAGCACAAGAACGATGGAAAGCGCGACCGCGTTTTTCGCTATGAATTCGCCGATGTTTCTCATTTCCGAAAACTTTCCGGATCGAACGGGTATCGAACGAAAAATTCGGACAGGGCCGTGATCACCTTGAGTCCTTTTTCGATGTCCCCGGTGATGTCGCCCTTGCCCTCGAAAAAGGCGTTTTGCGGAGGAATTTTTCCGCCTGCCACGGCCTTGAACGTGGCGAGGTCCGTTTCATAGCCGCACTCTGGAGCGAGACCGTTTCTGGAGATGGCCGTCAGCTTTCCTCTTTTCAACACCAAGACCCAGACGGCGTTTTCTTCGTCCCGGATGCGGATGGATACGACCGCGTCGAGGCTTTTCAAATTCGACAGCAGTCTGCGGTCGAGTTTGCCCCGGAGAAATTCTTCGAAATACAGTTCGACGAATCTGTCGGCCACCTTGACGAAAGATTTGGACGGCGCGGTTTTCGAACTCTTCCCCCATCGTTGTTCCACGGCATAGTCCAGGATTTTTCGGTAGTAGGTCTCGTCCATGGCGGGAAAGCGCTGGTCGTAGTCGGCGATGGCCGCTCGGGTATTTACCATGTCGAACTCCGGTTCGCCGAACATATACCGGTTGTATTCGGAAAAAGCAGCCCCGATTCGCTTGGCCCCGTCGTCGCCGCTCCTTTTTTCTCCGACCCTGGGATCGATGCATTCGGCTCGGATATTCAGGATTTTGCCGTACACATCCACCAAGTCTTGGAGTTTCGGAGGGTTGGGGTTCGCGATATGGAAAATAAGGTCGTCGCCGGGATCTCGGGAGATACTCCATATGGCGTCCACCGCGAAATCCACCGGAACAAGGTTCAGACGCGCCTCCGGGTCCGCCTCGACCACGGCTCGGGCGCCTTTTCTTCTCAAGGAAAGCGAATAGGCGACCTTGATGAAATTGTAGAGGTTGTTGAACCGGACGGTCCTGCCCCGGACGGAATCGCCGATCAGAACGGCGGGGCGCAATACGCAGTAGTCGAGTCCCTTGCTCTGGCAGAACCGATGGACCTCGCGCTCGGCGACGAACTTGGTTTTTTCGTAGACGTTTTTCCACGGATGCTCCCCAGTGTGTTCCTTTTCGAACACTTTGCCGGGAGAATCGCCAACGACGTAGGCCGTAGAGATATGAACGAGCCGCGCGCCGCAAGACTCGGCGAGCCTCGTTATATTTCTGGCGCCGTCGATGTTGACTGCGGCGGATGCGGCCGCCTGGGAATCGTCGAAGCTCGTATTGGCCGCCGTGTGGATGATGCACGACAGGTCCTCGGCGAGTCGGCCGATCTGGCTCCTGTGCAAGCCCAGCACTGGTTTTTCGACATCGCCGATGAAAATTTCGACAGAACCCTTCATCGCGTCCCATTCGCTCGAAGAAACGCCGAAAACGGAAAACAGCCTGCGAACTCTTTCTTCCGCCGAAACGCAGTGTTTCGGCCTCGCCAAAAGCCGAACGCCGAAACCTTCCCTCAACGCTTTGATCGCCGTCAACCCGCCGACCATGCCGCAACCGCCGGTGATGAAAATTTTTTCCCTGTCCTGCATAAGCCGTATTCCCCCTCGATTGCACGTGGCACACTTAGACTTCGTTCTTTGGTTCCTCGTCAGCGCTGAAGCCGCCCATTTTGAAACGCGATTCTCCGCTTTTTTTCGCTATTCCCGACGCGAAAGGCAAATCATGGAAAAATGCGGTACGCATCCCCATAATCGGGAAATTATAACCAGGGCGCGCCAAAAATCGACCAGAAATGTCGGGAAAGAAAAAATGTTTTGCACTTCCATGCAAAAAACAGGATGCCAGCGCGGCAAAACCATTTGATTTCGAAAGCATAAACATATAGACTCCAATCCCTGAAAAAACGAACTCCGGCGCCGAATCAGGCTTTTTGCTTTTGTGGAAAAAGTTTGTTTCGAATGCCGTAAAAACCTGATGCTGGGAAAAAGTCAATGAAAGAATCGACCGGCGAAAGCCGATATCGGAAGCGCCGTCCGAAAAATCGTTCCTACCAATGCGCGCGATGCGGAAAAATCCTGCCTTTCTGCTGGCAGTGCCGCTGCGGCTTCCAGATCTGCATGGACTGCATGAAGAAGGACATTGGCTCCTTCTCCTGCAACAACATCACCTGGATTTGTCCCGAATGCAATCAGATGAACGGCTTTGGCAACCAGTAGGGTCTTGCGGTTTGTTCCATTCGCGGGGCTTGGATTTGATTTCGGCCAATCGCTTACCGCCTCGTCCGCCTCGTTCCCACGCTTCGCGTGGGAATGCATACCAGGACGCTTCGCGTCCGAGTTCTGCCAAGGCACGGCCGATTTTAGAACCAACCCCCATTCGCGCATTTGACAAGGAAACGGATTCATTGGTAAAATCCAGCCGAATTGTGTTTCAAGCGAGATTTTTACGGGAAACATAATCCGCCCAAAAAGCGGATGAAGCGACTGTAGGTTCCGACCGGCTTGCATATGACCGATCTGCGTTTGACCGATCTGCATATTCGGTCCAGACCCGTCCCCATGAATTTTCTCCGAATGCCGCAATCGGTCCGTCCAATGGCGCAACGTTTCCCATGGAAAGTGACATCCCTGCTTATCGGGAGGAAGAAGTCTTCATGCAAAGAACGATCATGGCGATCATGTTGTTTGTCGGGCTTTCGACCGTGATGGTGTTCGACGAATGGCGAACGAACCGACATGAGGAACAGCAACTGCGGGAGCTGTCCGAGCTGGCCGTCATGTGCCGGGAACGGGTGGAGAGCGGGACTTTTGCGGTCCTCGGGGCTGTCGATGCTCTGGGGGCTTTGTTCGTTCTGTGTCCGGACCCCTCGCAGGAGGAGTTCGACCGGTTCGCCGGGCATGTATTGAAAAACAATCCTCCCTTGCGGTCCTTGCAATACGCCGACGCAGTTGCCGTTTACGCCTATCCTCGAAAGGGCGACGAAATTCCAGTCGAAAAGGCCGACCGTTTGCCGTCGGATGAGAAAAGCGGCGTTTTCAGGGAAAATGCCATCGAAACAGGACGCGCGACGGTCCAGGGACCTTTCGAATTCCGATTAGGGGTGCCTGCGATAGCGGTGCGGTCTCCTGTTTCCAACGGCGAGGGATTTCTGGGTATTGCGACTGGAATCGTCGATCTACCCGCGCTGGTTGGTGAAACGTTCTACGGCGACCTGCCCCCGGAAATCGTTTATCGAATCGTCGATGAAAACGGGGAAGCCGTTCTGGGCCGGGAAAATGCCGCCGTACAATTCGTCGAAACAACGGTCGAGTTCGCGGACAGGAAATGGATGATCGCCTTGGGCCGAAGAGGACAACCGTCTTTCTTGGACTCCGGAAGGCTTTTTCTGTGGGTGGCCGGCCTGGCCGTCGTATTCGCGGTCCTTTCGGCTGTGCGCCTGTCCTGGGCGAGCAGAGAGAAGCTCGCAGCTGCCGTGGAAGAGCGAACGAGGGAGTTGGAAGAGAAAAACGAGGCCCTGGCCAGGGAGATCGCGGAGCGAAAGGCGACGGAAAAACGGCTCGGCCACAGCGAAACGCTTCTGAACGCTTCCCAGAGGCAGGCCCGGATCGGGGGATGGGAGTACGACGCGGAGACCCGCACCGCCTTCTGGACCGACGAAACCTTCCGCATCCACGGCTACGCGCCCGGAGAGAAGACGCAGGAGGCGCAGGAACTGATTCAGGCCAGCCTGCGATGCTTCGAGCCCGAGGACCGGCCCCGGATCGCGAAGGCTTTCGAGGATTGCCTGGAACGCGCCGAGCCCTACGACCTGGAATTTCCTTTCGTCAATGCCGCAGGCGAAAGGACCTGGATTCGGACGTCTGCGGAGCCGGTGATGAACGGCGGCCACGTCGCCAAGGTGATCGGCAGCATCATGGACATTACCCCACAGAAGCGCGCGCAGGAAAAACTGTCCATGGCGCTGGCCGATTCGCAGGACAAGACCCTGGATATCGCCATGTTGCTGGAGGCGACCCGGAGCATCCCCCTGGCGAGCACGTTCGAGGAGTCGGCGAGGAAAATCTACGACATCTGCAAGGCCCGCGTGAGGGCGACCTGCGGCTACGTGGCGCTCATGTCGAAGGACGGGAGCCAAAACGAGGTCCTGTTTCTGGACGACGGCGGCCTGCCCTGCGCCGTGGACCCGGACCTGCCCATGCCCGTCCGGGGCTTGAGGGCCGTCGCGTACGAAAGCCGCGACGTGGCCTTCTGCAACGATTTCGACGACAGCCAATGGGCCGGGTTCCTTCCGGAGGGCCACATCGTCTTGGCGAAGGCGATGTTTTCGCCTTTGAATTTCGGCGACAAGACCGTCGGCGTCATCGGCCTGGCCAACAAGCCGGGCGGCTTCGACCGTCGGGACGCGGACATCGCGCGGTCCTTCGGGGACATCGCGGCCCTCGCCCTCAAGCAGGCGCTAAGCCAGGACATCATCGTAGAGAACGAAAGAAAATACCGCGAGATCTTCGAATCCATCCAGGACGTCTTTTTCAGGACCGACCGGGATTTTCATCTGAACATCGTATCGCCCTCCTGCGAAAAAATATTCGGTTGGAGCAGGCAGCGGATGGAAGGCACTTCGCTCGTCGATTGCTTCATCGACAAAGGCCTGGGCGCAACGCTGGCGGAAAAGCTGCGGGAGAACGGCCGGGTCGAAGGCTTCGAGGCGATGGTCCCCCATGCCGACGGTCGCGATGTCTGGGTTTCGATAAACGCCCACGCGCTCCGGGATGGCGACGCCTGTTTTTGCGGCGCGCAAGGCACGGTCCGGGACGTCACCCGCAGGAAAAAGATGGAGGCCCAGCTCCACCAGGCCAGAAAGATGGAGTCCATCGGGAACCTGGCGGGCGGCATCGCCCACGACTTCAACAACATCCTGGCAGGCATCATCGGCTACGTGGAGCTGGCCCTCGAAGAGACGCCCAAGGGCGGCAAGCTGGCGTTTCGTTTGCGGGAGATATTCGACGCCGCCCTGAGAGCGTCCAGTCTGGTCGGGCAGATCCTCTCCTTTTCCAGGCAGGCCGATGTGGAGTCCAAGCCGGTGAAGGTCGCCGATGTGGCCGAGGAAACGGCCGCGCTTCTGAGAGCCGCCCTTCCGTCATCCGTCATGATCGAAAAAAATGTCCGAAGCGACGCTTTCGTCCTGGGAGACGCCACCCAAATCCACCAGATTTTCATGAACATGTTCACCAACTCGGCGCAGGCCATGGAAAAGGACGGCGGAGGGACTTTGAAGCTGGTTGTCGAAGAGACGCTCCTGGACGCCCGCCAAGCCATGAAATTCGAGACCTTGAAGCCCGGCCCCCATGTCAGGATAACCGTGTCGGACACCGGGGAAGGCATTCCCGTAAACGTCATCGATTCGGTATTCGAACCCTATTTCACCACCAAAGGGCCGGGACACGGCACGGGGATGGGCCTGGCCGTCGTTCACGGCATCGTCGCGGGGCTCGGCGGCGAAATCTCGGTCGAAAGCGAAAAAGGAAAGGGCGCCGTATTCACCATTTACCTTCCCGCCACCGAATGCGTCGGCGATTCGGAGGTCTGCGACCAGGAGGAGATTGTCGGGGGAAACGAACGGATCCTGTTCGTCGACGACGACCTGGCCATTGCCGAGGCGAATACGGAAGCTCTTCGCAAACTGGGCTACGACGTTTCCGTGCGGTATCGCGGCATGGACGCGCTGGTATTGTTCCGGTCGGACCCCGACGGGTTCGACCTGGTCGTCACGGACATGACCATGCCGGACATCGACGGCGACCGGCTCGCTGCGGAATTGAGGAAAATCCGGCCGGACATTCCCGTCGTGCTCTGCACCGGCTACCACAAGGAGATGTCGGAGGAAAAGGCCGCGCAACTCGGCGTCAAGGCCCTGCTCTACAAGCCCGTAGTCAAAAGGACCATGGCCCGGACGGTGCGGGAAGTATTGGACAAGGCCCGAACAGTTGACTGGGGTAGTGCTAACCCATCGTAGACGGTGCTTGGTTTTTCCCGATTAAAACGGATTTGGGCGGGGGGGAAGCGTAGGTTGGGTTGAGCGGGGTTTCACGTTGGGTTTCGCTTGCTTCCTGCTTGCGTCGAGTACCTTTCGGTTGCATTTGAAAGAAGAAACTATCGAAACCCAACAATTAACGACGCTCAACCCAACCTACGCTTCCCCCCCGCCCCCGAATCCGTGATAATCGGAAGGTTTCCGCCCCGTCCCCCTTTCAGTCATCATCCTTCAGCCGCCTGTACAAAGTGGCGCGACCCACTCCCAGCAACCGGGCCGCCTTGGATTTGTTTCCGCCGGTCTTTTTCAGTGCTTCCTCGATTGCTTCCGCAGTCAGCTTGGGCGCAGGGCCCGGTCTTTGGCAGACCATGTCGCACTTGCGGATTTCCGGGGGAAGGTCCTCGGGGCCGACCGAGCCCCCGTTGCATTTGACTACCGCGTACTGCACGGCGTTTTCCAGCTCCCGTACGTTTCCCGGCCACTGGTAGTTGAGCGCGTAGGGGATCGCCTCCTTTGAAAAGGTGGGTGTCTTGGAGCCGGTGCTTTCGGCCGCCCGGCGCAGAAAATGGTCGATCAGCAAGGGAATGTCGCTTCTTCTCTCCCGAAGGGGCGGAATCTCTATGGGAATGACGTTTAAGCGGAAAAAGAGATCTTCTCGGAATGATCCTTTTTTCACTTCCTTTTTGAGGGCCTTGTTGGTCGCGCTGATGACGCGGACATCCACCGAGATGGTCTTTTCCCCGCCGACTTTTTCGAACGTTTTTTCCTGGAGGAACCGCAGCAGCTTCACCTGCATTCTCTGGGACAGTTCGGCCACTTCGTCCAGAAAGACCGTGCCCTTGTCCGCCAGTTCGAAACGGCCTTTCTTGTCCCTGACCGCGCCGGTGAAGGCGCCTTTGACGTGCCCGAAAAGCTCGGTCTCGATGAGTTCCTCCGGAAGGGCGCCGCAGTTGATGGGCACGAACGGTCCCGACGCCCGGGGGCTTTCGTTGTGTATGGCGGCCGCCACCAGTTCCTTGCCGGTGCCGGTTTCCCCGAAGATGTGAACGGGGATGTCGAATCCGGCCACTTCCTTGATCTGGGTGTAGAGCTGCTGCATTTTGCGGTCGCGGCCCACGATGTTGGCGAACCGCGTGCTTTCCCCGCTTCTGATTTTCAGGTCGATCAGCTCGGTGACGTCCCGGAAGGACGCCAGGACCCCGAAGAATTCGCCGTTTTCGTCGAGCATTTTGGTGACGGTCATGTCGATGCTTCTGGCGTCGCCGTCCTTGGTGGCGATGTTCTGGGAATATTCCGTCCTTTCGCCCAGCTCGGGCAGGTCTTTTCCGCAAAAGGCGCACCGTTCGCCGCAAAAGGGCGCTCCGAACGCCTCGTGGCAGTCCTTGCCGAGGATCTCCTCCCGGCCATAGCCCGTGATTTGCTCGGCCGCGCGGTTGAAGAAGAAAATCCTGCGCTCCAGGTCGTGGGCGATGATGCCCTCCTTCAGGTTGTCCAAAATCCGCACCAGGTTTTCCCGGCTGGACAGGATTCTGTCGATGTTCAAATCAGGTCCTTTCCGTTGCGCGGTTTGTTCCGCCATTGAAACCCCTCACAGTTCGACCGGGACCCTTTTTGCGAGTCCGATTTTTTCCAGGTCGATCCGAACGTCGTAGGCCAGAAGCTCGACCCCGCTGGAGGCGGCCTTGCGCAGCTCTTTTCCGTAGGCCGGGTCGATCAGGTCCGCCGGGGAGAACACGCGGGCGTCCATGCGCTGGACCAGAAAGAACATGGCGCAGCGAAAACCGTCGGCGACAAGACGCTGCAACTCCACCAGGTGCTTTTTTCCCCGCGCGGTCACGGCGTCCGGGAAAAGCGCGCGCCCGTCCTGCACCAGCGTGCAGTTTTTCACCTCCACGTAGCACGACCGCCTCCCGTCCTTTTCCAGCAAAAGGTCCAGGCGGGACTTCTCCCCGACCTTCACCTCCGAAATCACGCGGTCGTAGCCCGAAAGCTCCCCGACTTTCCCCGCCATGATCGATTGGCCGGCAAGACGGTTGGGCACCATGGTGTTGACCCCCACCAGAGAATCGGGCATCTCGATGAGCTGCCAGGTGTATTTCAGCTTGCGCCTGGGGTCGTCGTGAAAGGACACGAACACCGGCCGCCCCGCTTCGCGGCACCCGGTCATGGCGCCGGAGTTGGGGCAGTGGGCCGTGACCGATTCCCCGCTTTCCAGCCGGATATCCGCCAAAAAGCGCTTGTAGCGCCTGACAAGCGTCCCTCGGATCAGCGGGGGCCAGAGGATGTCGCCGCCGTTGTTTTCCCGTTTCATTTCAGGACACATAATCCGTTCCGTTCTTCCCTTCTTGCGTTTCGAACGCCAAAACTTTATTCATATCCGACTCGATCCGTCGCGGTCAAGAAAAAAGGCGTTCGCCCAGCAATTCTAATTTTGGCGGAAATTCCATGCCAAAGAGGTTGCAACGACCAAGGTAACCAGACCATCCTGGTCTGGTGGGTCCGCATTAAAGGGGAATCTCCCGACGCGCCGAACCAGACCAGGATGGTCTGGTTACCTTGAATACGCCGGAGATACCCAAAATTAGAATTGCTGGGGTTCGCGGCGAACCCGGTCCGATTGACAAAGATCAACGGCGGCTTAGTTTTGTTGAGTTTAAATCGGCTGATTGCTTTGTCATATCGGCTAGTTACGCAAACTTTAAACATTTCCGTTCGAGCTTTTCGAACCGCTTGTCAATCATGTTCGGGGAACTCGCGAGGAATATCCAACTGGAGGTCGATTGATGGCTTTTGAAACCAAGGAGCAAGTACTGGAAAAGATCATGGCGCAAGACAAGCCCGTATGTCCCCACTGCGGCGTGGAAATGAGCCTTTGGGAAGTGCCTCCGATCAATTTCAGCGACGGACTGGGATGGGGTACGCCCTACCTGTACATGTGCTTCAACGACGATTGTCCCATGTACGTGCAAGGCTGGAGAGACCTGGAGGAAAACTACTCGCACAAGGCGTCCTACCGATGCCTGTGCTATCCGGGTACGACGCAGTTCGAGTGCATGCCGGTGTTCAGCCCCATGGGCGGAACAGGGCAGATCATCGACGAAGAAGTGGTCGCCCAGCAGGAAGTGCTGAAGGAGAACACCAAAAAAGGGTTCAACATCCTGGCCACCTGCATCGTGGAAGAGGACTGGGTGTGCGTCACCAGAATGCTCCTGGACCCGACCGAACCGCCCAGGGTCAGAGTCAAGGCCGCCGAGATCATCGGCGATTACGGAAACCTCGATGTAGTGGACGCCATCCGCAACTTCAGGTTCGGAAACGACATTTTGCAGAAAAGGGCCGACGAAGCCCTGGAGCAAATCCACGAAAGGTCCTTCACCCGCGAATGCCCGTTTTGCGCCGAAATCATCAAGAGAAAGGCGAAAATCTGCAAGCATTGCGGAAAAGAGGTGGCGGGACTGTAGGAGAACATGCGGCGGATTTTTCCGCCTGAAAACCTGAAACAAACGAAGGGAAACGGGGGAAAGGCCGCCCAGGCCTGTTCCCCCGTTGATATTTGATTTGGAGAAAAAAGACGCGGTCGCGACCTATTGCGGCCTTTTGATGGCAATCTTGTTCTGGGGGCTCTCCTTTGTGGTCACCAAGATCGCCCTGGAGACCATCCCCGCATTCACCCTGGTTTTCGCAAGGTTTTTGCTCGGCTCCCTGTTCTTTCTGGCATTGATATGGAGACGGGGATTTCCGCGCTTTTCTTCCAGGGACCGGTGGATTGTGCTTCTGACCGCCCTGTTCGAGCCCTGCCTCTATTTCATGTTCGAAACCAAGGGGTTGCAGTACACCTCCGCGCCCAAGGCCTCGCTGATCATCGCCACCATTCCCCTGGCCGTGCTGGTGCTGGCCGCGCTGTTTCTAAAGGAGAGGGCCAGGGTCGCCAGCATATTCGGCATTTTCATATCCCTCGGGGGGCTTTGGCTGCTGGTCACCGGCGCGCCCAATTTTCGGTGGGACTTGAACGGCGCCCTTCTGGGAGACCTTCTCGTCTTCGGCGCCGTGTTCTCCGCCGCCCTCTACATCGTGGGCGCTAGAAATCTTGGCAAAAGATACTCCTCCTTGGACATCACCACCATGCAGACGCTCTACGGGGCGGTCTTCTTCGCGTTTCCGTTCCTGTGGGAACTGCCCGACGTGCGATGGTCGGCCATGGACGCACGCTCCTTGGCGGCACTTATTTATCTGACCGTCTTCGCCACGGTGGCGGCCTACCTGTGCTACAACCACGCCCTGACCAAAATCCCGGCGGCCAGGGCCTCCGTTTTCATCAACGGCATACCGGTGGTGACCGCCGTCGCCGCTTGGCTGATGCTGGGAGAGACCCTCAACTCCACGCAGGCCGCAGGCGGCCTGCTCGTTCTGGCCGCCGTGTTCGTCACCGGCTATCCGGACCTGAAGGAGGCCCGGGCGAAAGGGCGCGCGACGAATCGCACCGGCCCATAACGCTCAACCGCCAGTGTATTTCTTCGTTGACGATTGAATGGAGCTTTGCGTATCATATTTTAAGGAAAATCGGCCGAATTAAAAAACAAGCCGATGAAATCAAGCGGCCCTGCGGAAAGAAGGGTGCCTGGATCTTTTCCGCCCCGGCCGCCAACCGATAAACATTCGGGCGCAAGGAGCTTCAAATGCAATCATCGCCGGAAGCCTTGGCGGAAGAAAAGCACGCGACCGCCGAGCCGTACGAACCCGATCCCCGGGAAGAAAAGGACCCGTCCGACCGCGTATATACCATCGACGACTACATGTCGCTCCCCGAAGGCGCACCCTATCAACTCATTGGAGGAAAACTGATCGTGAACCCCTCTCCCACGACCTTCCACCAGGACCTTTCCAGAAACCTGGAATACGCGCTTTTCGACTACGTAAAAAAGACCGGTTCGGGGTTCGTATTCTACGCCCCCTTGGACGTGCATTTCGCCGAACACGACGTGTATCAGCCGGACATCCTGTTCGTGAGCAACGCCCGCAGGCATATCATCGGGAAAAGAAAAATAAACGGCGCTCCGGATCTGATCATGGAAATCCTCTCCCCCTCCACGGGCTATTACGACCTCAGGAAAAAGTATCGCGTCTACGAACGAAAGCACGTGCTGGAATATTGGGTAGTCGATCCGGAAATAAAGAGAATCGAGGTTTTCGAAAATATCGACGGAAAATTCCGGTTGTTCGCCGAAGGCGAAAACGAAGGGACGGTTTCCTCCAAGATATTGGAAGGCTTTTCGGTGAACCTGAAAGAGGTTTTCCGAATGAGCCGTCTGGAAAACGAGAATTGAACCTTTCGGAGATGTACGAAAAGGGGCGCGCGCTACTGAAATCCCGCGACTTCGGGTTTTGTCTCGACGGCGTGGAGACGCAGTCCGTGCTGGAAAGCAACAGGCGCGCCATGGCCCGCTACACATTCCGGCAAAAATGCATCGACGCTCCGAAACCGTCCACGAGTATCGAAATCCTGGGGGTGACGCTCCGAACGCCTGTGATCATGGCCGCCATGACCGCTCCTATTCCCGGCATGATCGACGAAGGCCTGGTGCGGGTCGCCTATGCTCTGAAGGCTGCCGGCAGCCTCATGTGGACCGGGATGGCGGATTTCGCCGGGGAAGCGACGTTATGAAAGGGCTTGCCCTGGGCGCTTCCCTCGTTGGCCTGGGCCGCCCCATCCTATACGCTCTGGCCGCCGAGGGAACAAAAGGCGTCACCGAACTCATCCGCGAACTCGACGGGGAACTCAAAAGGATTATGAGCATGACCGGGACGCCGAACTGCGCATCGATCTCGCGAAACATCCTCATAGACAACGGTCCTTTTACAGATCTGCCAGCCTGAAAAGGAATGCAACGAAGAAATCTCGACGCTTTCAGACCTGTGCGTCGGGTTCTTCCGGCGCTTCCTCAGGCTGTTCCCGGATGATTTCTATGCGATCCACCTTTTGATATCCTCTGGGCAGCTTTCTCCCCCGCAGGCCCCGTTTGCCGTAGAAGTTTTCGATGTTGCCGGGCGTGAGCTTCATCGCTTGTCTTCCCGAGTGGATTTTGAGCGTGTCGCCCTCGGAGAAATCCAAGACGATCTTGACGAAGTCCTCCCGTTTTTTCACCTGTTTCGGCGGGATTTGGATGATCTTGTTTCCCTTGCCTTTGGGCAGCTCGGGGAGGTCGCTCAGTTCGATGACCAGCATGCGGCCCTGCTCGGTGACCACGGCGAGCAGGCCGTTTTGGGGATCTTCGGGGACGAGCGGCGTCAGAGGTTCGGCGCCTTTGGGGACGCTGAGCATGGCTTTGCCCTTGGTGTTCTTGGTGATCAGGTTGGAAAGCTCCGTGACAAAGCCGTAGCCCGCGTCGCTGGCGAGAAGGACTGTCATCTCCGGTTTTCCCATGAGAACGCTGATGAAGCGCGCGCCCTCCGGCGGGGAAAGCCTTCCGGTCAAGGGTTCTCCCTGTCCTCTGGCCGACGGAAAACTGTTGGCGGGCAAGGCGTAGGATCGTCCGGTGGTGTCCAGGAAGACCGCCTGCTGGTTGGATTTTCCCTGGGCGGCGCACAGGAATTCGTCGCCAGCCTTGTAGCTCAGGTTTACGGCATCCACGGCGTGGCCCTTTGCGGAACGGGTCCACCCGTTGGCCGACAGCACCACCGTGACCGGTTCGGCCGGGGTCAGTTCCACCTCGCTGATGGCCTTGGCCTCCTTGCGCTCCACGATTCGCGTGCGGCGCTTGTCGCCGAACTTCTTGGCGTCCTCCCTAAGCTCCTTTTTGATCAGAGTCTTCATGCGCTGACTGGACGCCAGGGTCTTTTCGATCCAGTCCTTTTCCTTCTCCAGGTCCCTCTTTTCCTTCTTGATCTTGATCTCTTCCAGTTTCGCGAGCTGGCGAAGGCGGATCTGCAAGATGGCCTCGGCCTGGATGTCGGTCAGGTCGAAGCGTTCCATCAGTTCGGACTTGGGCTCGTCGCTCTGCCGGATGACCCGGATGACTTCGTCGATGTTGAGATAGGCGATCAGAAGGCCTTCCAGGATGTGCAGGCGCTCGTTGATCTTGTCGAGGCGAAATTCCAGCCTGCGGGTGACGGTTTCGGTCCGGAACTGGAGCCATTGCTGTAGAATTTCCAGAAGGCCGACGGTCTGCGGCTTTCGGTTCAGCCCGATGACCGTCATGTTGACCTTGTGCCCCTTTTCCAGATCCGTGATGGCAAGCAGATGCTCCACGAGGGCGATTTTGTCCACACGGTTGGAGCGCGGGGTGATGACGATGCGGGTGGGCTCGTCCTGGTCGGAGAGGTCCCGGACATCGGATATCATGGGCAGCTTTTTTGCGGCCATCATGGCCGCGATCTGCTCGATGATTTTTTCCGCCGACACCTGGTAGGGCAGGGCGGTGACGACGATGTCTCCGTTTTCGAACTCGTAGGAGGCCCGCATGCGGAGCATGCCGTTGCCCGATTCGTAAATCCTGGCGATCTCGTCTCTGTGGGTGATGATTTCCGCGCCGGTGGGAAAGTCCGGACCTTGCACGATTTCGCAGATTTCCTGGAGGCCCGCGTCGGGATGGTCGATCAGGTAGATGCAGGCTTCCACGATCTCATAGAGATTGTGCGGGGGAATGTCCGTTGCCATGCCCACCGCGATGCCGGAGCCGCCGTTCAAAAGAATGTTGGGCAGCCTTGCCGGCATGGTCTGGGGTTCGGTGAGAGTGCCGTCGAAGTTGGGGATGAAGTCCACCGTGCCCATGGACAATTCGGAAAGGAATATATCGGCGTAGGCCGAAAGCCTCGCCTCGGTGTAGCGCATGGCGGCGAATTCCTTGGGAGACGCGATGGATCCCCAGTTGCCCTGGCCGTCCACCAGCGGGTACCGGTAGGAAAAATCCTGGGCCATCAGCACCATGGCCTCGTAGCAGGCCGTGTCGCCGTGGGGATGGTACTTGCCCAGAACGTCGCCCACGGTGCGGGCCGATTTCTTGTGCTTGGCCGTGTTGCGAAGCCCCAGCTCGCTCATGGCGTATACAATCCGGCGCTGCACCGGTTTCAGTCCGTCGCCGATGAACGGAAGCGCCCGGTCCATGATTACGTACATGGAATAGTTGAGATAGGAGGGCCTTACGAAATCCTCCAGGGAAATCCGTTCGACCCCGTCGTATGCCAATGCTTGATCCTGCGACATGTCAGTCCTTTATGATTTGTGGATCTATTATGATTTATGGATCTATGAGCGTAGATGGTTTTTCCGGTTTGCATTCCTTCAGAGAACATCTTCCGGCCTCGCCAGGTCGCCTTCTTCCTCCAGCCAGTGCTTGCGGTCCTTGGAGCGCCCCTTGGCCAGGAGCATGTCCATGGTTTCGAACCCCTTTTTTTCGTCGTCCAGAGTCAGTTGCACCAGGCGGCGGGAGTCGGGAAGCATGGTGGTTTCGCGCAGCTGGGACGGGTTCATCTCGCCTAAGCCCTTGAAGCGCTGCACGTTGATCTTTCCCTTGGACCCCGAATTGCTGCCCAAACGTTTCAAAAGGGCGTCCTTTTCGTGTTCGTCCAGGGCGTAGTAGACCTTTTTTCCCTGGTCGATGCGATACAGGGGGGGCATGGCCACGAAAATTTTTCCGGTTTCGATAAGCGCTCTGAAATGGCGGAAGAACAGGCCGCAGAGCAGGGTCGCGATATGAAGCCCGTCGGAGTCGGCGTCGGCCAGCACGATGATCTTATAGTAGCGAAGGTCCGAGATGTCGTTGGAACCGGGATCGACCCCCATGGCAACAGCCAGGTCGTGGACCTCCTTGGATTTTAAAACCATCTGGGTATCCACCTCCCAGGTGTTCAGGATCTTTCCTCGCAGGGGAAGCACCGCCTGGGTGTTCTTGTCCCTGGCCTGCTTGGCGGAGCCGCCGGCGGAGTCGCCCTCGACGATGAAAAGCTCCGTGTCTGCCGGGTTCTGGGAGATGCAGTCCGCGAGCTTTCCCGGCAGGGTGGGGCCGGAACCGGCCTTTCTCCGGGTGACCTTCTTGGCCGAATTGAGGCGCTTGCGCGCGCTCTCGATGGCCATTTCCGCCAATGCCTCCCCCGCCTCGGTGTGGTGGTTGAGCCACAGGGCGAAGGAATCCTTGACGATGCCCGAGACGAACGACGCCGACTGCCGTGAGGAGAGCCGCTCCTTGGTCTGGCCCGAAAATTGGGGATCGCTCATCTTGACCGAAAGCACGTAGCTGCACTTGTTCCAAATGTCGTCGGGGGATAGCTTGACGCCCCTGGGGATCAGGTTTCTGAACTCGCAGAATTCCCGGATGGCCCCCAGCAGGCCGCTTCTGAAGCCGTTGACGTGCGTTCCGCCCTGAAGCGTCGGAATGAGGTTCACGTAGCTTTCCGCGATGTTCTCCGGCGCCTCCGGCAGCCAGACAACGGCCCAGTCCACGGTTTCCTCCTTGCCCTCGAAGCTTCCGACAAAGGGTACCTCGGGGATTTTCTCGTAGTCCGCGAGATTTTCCAACAGATAGTCCTTGAGCCCCTCCTGGAAAAGCCAGGTTTCGGTCTCGCCGGAAACCTGGTCGGTCAGGGCGACGGTCAGCCCGGGACACAGGACCGCCTTGGCCCGAAGGGTGTGCTTGAGCCGGGGAATGGAAATCTTGACGGTGTCGAAATATTTCTCGTCGGGCCAGAACCGGATGGTGGAACCGGTGTTGCGGACTCCCACGGTCCCGATTTCCTCCAGCTCGGTGGTTTTTTCGCCGTGTTCGAACGAAATGGCGTATTTTTTGCCCCCTCTGCGAATCTCCACCTCGACTCTCTTGGAAAGGGCGTTGACCACGGAGACCCCCACGCCGTGAAGACCGCCGGAGAACCGGTAATTCTTGTTGCCGAACTTGGCGCCCGCGTGGAGCTTGGTCATGATCACCTCCACGCCGGTCATCTTCTCTCCGGGGTGCAGATCCACGGGCATCCCGCGCCCGTCGTCGGCCACCTCCACGGAGCCGTCCTCGTGGTGGACCACCTGGATTTTCTTCGCAAACCCGGCGATGGCCTCGTCCACGGCGTTGTCGATCACCTCCTGGGCCAGATGGTTGGGTCGGCCGGTGTCGGTGTACATGCCGGGCCTGCGCTTGACCGGATCCAGACCCTTCAGGACCTCCAGAGAGGATGCGTCGTAGTCCCTGCTCGAAATGCTGTCAAAAAGATTCCCGTTTTCGATGGTTAACCTCCCGGTTTGTATTTCCTTGCGCGTCGCTTCCTGCCGGAAAAACCGTTTTCCGGTTGCCCGTCCGGAGCGAACCTCCGGTTGCCAGGCGGCGACGCTTTGTTTCTACGTGACGCGATGGTCGTTTATCCAGCGAGTTGCAAGCGCCGTTCTCAATGCCATCGTCTCCCGTCGTCCAACAGCGCACTTTAAATGATGTTTTTCAGATAATCAAGCGGGTGTTGACGGTAGGGGGACACTTTTTTCCAGACGGTTCATTTGAACCACGGGGCTTGCAAACAGGTCTATGGCTTAGATGGTCTGCTTTCGATTCGACCCCCTGTTTTTCCAAATTCGTTCTTATCTTCTCAAAATCGATAAACAGCTAAAAATAAAATATACAATATAGACTATTAAGAAAATAAAATATCAATTACAATACATTCGTAAAACATGCGCCAAAATCGGCCGATCCTATTTTTCTCAATAAAATTAGGTGCTTGCGATCTGTTTCGAAAACATTTGTAACATTTTGATATTGCAACGCATATATGTGGCAAGGAGGGTTCGGAAAATACTTGGCGCATACTGCGGGAAGCGAAATCCTTCGTTTCGGAAAAATTGTAATTGACGCTTGCTTTTTTAAATTATCTCGTGTACATTGAACAAGCAATTCGGAAGAATTTCATTTCCATTGTTTTAGAGAGATATTTGGACGCAGGGTTTCCACGCTTTGGCAAGGAGGGAATAAATGGACGGCAGATGGACGACAGGCGGTACGATCGGCAAGGGCTTGGTTTTGGTTGCGGCGATTTTCATTTGCCCGGGCATTTTGTTCGGCGGCGACTGGTCGCCGGCGTCGTCGCCCGGAGAAACAAATTCCTACCGCATGGAGGACCTCTACCACCGGCTGGACACGGGCGCGCCCGGCACGCCGAGCGCGCAGACGGAACCGTCCGCATCTCCCGACCCGGGCGCTGCCGGATACAATATCAACGAAATTATGGAAATCGCGCCTGCTATGGACGACGCCAACGGCGCTGCGGCTTCCGACGTGGCCGGGGGCAAGACCTTCTGGGGGCTGACTTCCGGACAGTGGGGGCTGCAAACCGGCGCCGGAAGCTGCAACGAGACGAAGGTCCCCAAGACGGGCCAGACCGTGTCGTACTGGCCGGGCGACGACGGAGAATTGCAAAAAGGCGCGGCTTGGCCCGTTCCGCGATTCACGAAAAACGGTGACGGGACCGTGACGGACAACCTGACCAACTTGGTGTGGCTGGAAGACGCGAGTTGCTCGGGACCGAAAAGTTGGCGTGACGCCCTTGATTTCGCCAACGGTCTTTGCGACATCGTCGGCGACGGCAGCGACGACGACTGCGGTCTTTCCGACGGCTCCGTCGCCGGCAATTGGCGCCTTGCCAATGGCAAGGAGTTGCAAAGCCTGGTCACTTGGGACTATTCGTATCCGGCTTTGCCCGACACGGAGGGCGCCGGGCAATGGACCCTGGGCAATCCTTTCCTTGGCGACCTGGCCGGACGCGAATACTGGTCGAGTTCTTCGCCTGTGCACGATTTGGACTATGTCATCTACCTCGATTTCGGACATGGAACTACCGGCAAGACCCTACGTGAATCTCTTATGTACGGGTGGCCTGTTCGGGACAGAAAGTAAGCTCTTTTGACTTTTTAACCCTATCTACTGAAAAGTGTCAATCGGTGAGAATCCACGTTATATGAGGAAAAAACGTCGCCGGGGGAGTAAAAAATGAAGATTGCAGCAAGTAGAGTGTCGTTTGTCGTTCTGGCATCGCTTCTTTCCATTGCAATGCTGTTTCAGCCGTGCGCGGCCGGTACCATCGATCCCGAAGGCGACGGCCACAAGTTCGCCTACGGAGAGAGCATTTTCTGGGTCAATTTCGAGCCCGTCCACGGCGGCGGTGTCACTGTGACGGAGTCGCAGGTCGGCGGTTACGCCTGGAACTATGCCGCAGGCTGGATCGACATGGATCCGGACCTTGGCGGAGTCGTTCACGATGGAAACGGCAACCTCTCCGGATGGGCGTGGGGGCCGAACGTGGGATGGATCAGCTTTTCCTGCGAAAACACGGACAGTTGCGCCACAGTGGACTACGGCGTGGTCATCGATCTCGGCACCGGACTTATTTCGGGCCATGCCTGGGGAAACAATATCGGCTGGATCGCATTCGATCATTCCCATTCTTCGGACTTCGGCGTCAAAACTTCGACCTCGCTGCAATCCATATTCCTGACCGTGCCGACAAGCGTGGCCGAAGGCGACGGCGTTCTGTCGGATGCCGGCTTCGTATCCATACCTTCCCCCTTGGAAGCCGAACTTGTCGTGAACCTGTCCTCGGACGACGAAAGCGAAGCGACCGTGCCTGCGTCGGCGACCATTGCCGCAGGGCAGACGTCGGCGACCTTCGATATCACCATCATGGACGATCTGTGCGCCGACGGCTCTCAGTTCGTCACGATAACCGCATCCAGCACGGGGTGGGGTTCGACGTCGGCTAACATAGAAATCCGGGACGACGATCCGGCCATTCTGACAGTGACCGTTCCCGAATTCGCCACGGAAGGCGACGGCGTTTTGACAGGCGGCGGGACCGTAAGCGTTTCGAGCTGCCTGGAATCGGGTCTCGAGATCGCCCTTTGGTCGGACGACACCACCGAAGCCACCGTGCCTTCCACCGTTTTCATCCAGCCCGGTTCGCTTTCCGCCGATTTCGACCTTTCCGTCATGGACGACCTGGACATCGACGGCTCCCAATTCGCTTCGATAACCGCGTCGGCCGAAGGATGGACTTCGTCTTCGGATGTCGTCTGCGTTTTAGACAACGATCTCGGCGCTCTCCGGTTCAGTTCCAGCGCCTATTTCGCAAGAGAGGATGACGGCTTTGCGGTAGTCACTGTCGAACGGACAGCAAGCGTAAGCGGCGCGATCACGGTGGATTTCGAAACTCTCGACGGCAGCGCCGAGGCGGGGTCGGACTACACGCCCGCGCACGGCTCGCTGTGGTTCGCGGACGGACAGACGAGCGCGACCTTCGAAGTACCGATCATCGACGACGACCTCTTGGAAGGTCCCGAGATTGTCAACCTCGTCCTCTCGAACCCCGGAGGCGGCGCGGTTTTGACAAGCCCCTACACTGCCGTTCTCGAAATCGTAGACAACGACCTGATCCCGTCTCCCCCCTACTACCAGGACTTCGAGGCCGGAACGATTTTCCAGGAGTGGAAATACTATTCCTCGAACGAAAACGGACGAATCCAGAACATCGACGGCAGACTGCGAATGGATGTCGCGTCCAACGGCGAATATTGCCTGAACGAAGCCGTATTGACTCTCGACACGGAGGGCTTCGAAAGCTTGCTCCTCCGCTTTTTCCATGCGGAATACGGAGACGAGGCCGCGACACTGCCCGACTCCTTCGAGGGCCATGCCGACGGCGACGGCGTTTGCATAAGCAACGATGGCGTGACTTGGTATACCGTAATGAACGCTTCGGACTTGGATTCCGGAGAAACGGGACAAGCCTACGAAGTCGATCTGGACGCCCAGGTCGAGTACATCCGGAACAATTTCGATCCCGATTTCGGGTACACGTCCCGTTTCCGGATCAAGTTCCAGCAGTACGACAACTACGCCTATCCGTCCGACGGCCGGGAATGGGACGACATTTCCGTCGAGGGCGAGCAGATTGTGCCCCGATTGCACCTTTCCCTCCCGGCGGCCGCCGTAAGGGAAGGCGATGGCGTTCTCGCCCTCCCGTGGACGGCGAGCGTTTTGCAAGCGGCGGATAGTGATGTCGTGATCGAATTGGTTTCCGAGGACGAGAGCGAAGTCGTCGTGCCCGCTTCGGTCGTCCTCTCCGCCGGAGACTTGTCCGTCGATTTCGATGTGGAGGTTATGGACGACGCGCTTTTCGACGGCACCCAGACCGTCGCGGTCTTTGCCTTCGCTCCGGGCTATGCGCAAGCGTCGGAAACCATCGACGTACACGACAACGAAATCGCGACCCTGACGGTTCAAATTCCCGACGCCGCGAACGAAGGCGACGGCACCCTGGCAGGGCAAGGCGTCGTGACGATCGATGTCGTCGCGGACAGCGACATCGCAGTCGCGCTTGCTTCCAGCGACGAAACCGAGGCGGTCGTTGCCGCGACAGCGATAATTTCTTCCGGCCAGAACTCTGCGTCGTTCGACTTGACGGTCGTGGACGACTTTCTCTACGACGGCGCGCAGGCAGCGACGATCACCGCGTCCGTGACCGGCTGGAATTCCGGAAGCGATACGATCCGAATCTACGACAATGAATCCTACGACCTTTCCCTGTCGGTCCCGGCCTCGGTGCGCGAGGGCGACGGAGTGCTGACGGCCCAGGGAACGGTGGAAATTCCCGGAAAGCTCGATTACGCCCTCCTGGTGCGGTTGTCCTCCAACGACTTGTCCGAACTGGTCGTACCCTCGACCGCAACCATAGTCGCGGGGCAAAACCTTGCGCGCTTCCATTTGATTGTCATGGACGACTCCGAGATCGACGGCACGCAGATTGCCACGATCACAGCCCAGTCCACCGGATGGGCTTCCGACAGCGCCGATGTGTCGGTTATGGACAACGACCCGGGGGCGCTACGCTTCAGTACGAACGTCTTCCGGGTCGGCGAGGGCGATGCGGAAGCGGTTGTCACCGTGGAAAGAATCGAAAGTGTCAGCGGCGAAATCACCGTGAACTACGCCACGGGCGACGGCACGGCCGTCGCCGGAGAGGATTACGTCGCCGCCTCCGGCACCCTGATTTTCGAAGACGGCGTTTCCCAGGCGAGCTTTTCCGTGGAAATCCTGGAGGACGATGCAATAGAGGGGGAAGAAACCCTTGATCTCGTCTTGAGCGATGCTGGCGGCGGGGCGTCGCTGGTCAAACCCTACAACGCGACCCTTGCCATCGAAGATAACGAAATCAGAGACTATTTCACCGAGGTCTTCGCAACGGGCGCCAGTGGCGCGGACTCGAGCGAATACGACTTGAACTACCGCAGTTTGACCTTTGCTCCGGACGGCGGCGGGCATTTCTACGAAGCCTGCGTCGAATCCATCGACGAATTTCCGACCGATCCCGCCGGAGGCGTTTCCTTGTCCCTCGAAGACGACGACTACGTCGAGGTCGTTCTCCCGGCAGGCAGCCCGGTTTTCCTCTACGGGACCGAGTGGTCTTCCTTTTACGTCGGCAGCAACGGCTATATCACCTTCGGGGCGGGAGACGACGGCTATGATGCCAGCCTGGATGCCCATTTCGAACTTCCCCGCATATCGGCCTTGTTCGATGATTTGAACCCGGCCGAGTCGGGCGTCGTTTCCTGGAAGCGGCTGGACGACAGGGTGGCCGTGACCTGGCAGGATGTTCCCCGCTTCGACGTTTTCAATCCCGTAAGCTTCCAGGTGGAGCTGTTCTTCGACGAAACCGTTCGCGTCACATGGCTCGATTGCGGAACGTCCGACGTCGTGGTCGGCCTTTCCGAAGGCGACGGGACCCCGGAGGACTTTGTTCAAAGCGACTTGAGCGAATACCGTCCCTGCATCCTGGGCGACCTGGCCGTCGATCTGCCGGGGACCGCGACCGAGGGCGACGATCCGGTCGTCGCCGAGGTGGTCGTGATTGCGGATGCGCCCCCGGAGAACGACTTGATCGTGAGCCTTTTTTCGGACGACCAGTCCGAAGCGACCGTGCCTGCCACAGTGACCATTGTTGCCGGAAGCTTTTCGGCGACATTCGACGTGGCCGTCCAGGACGACGATCTGCTGGATGGTATCAGGACCGTAACGATCACGGCCTCGACAAGGGACTACAACGATGGAGAGAACTCCATCGATGTCCAGGACGACGAAACCGCCGAGTTTTCCGTGGAAATTCCCGCCTCCGGGACCGAAGGCGACGGCGTTCTGGGTACGCCGGGGATCGTGAACGCCGGCGGCGTGGTGGAAAGCGACACGACCGTGGATTTGAGTTCGAGCGACACGTCGGAGATCGTCGTTCCGGAAAATGTGACGATTCTCTCCGGAGAAAATTCGGCGGCGTTCGAAATCCAAGCGGCCGATGACGATCTCATCGACGGAACCCAAACCGCAGTCGTAACGGCGTCGGCCCAAGGCTGGACGCCGGGAAGCGATGCCATCGACGTGCTGGACAACGAAACCATGGTTTTGACCATAAACGTCCCGGAGACCGCGTCGGAAGGCGACAGTCTGCCTGCGGACGCCGGCATGGTGTCCCTGACGGGAATGTACCATTCCGAACTCCTGGTGACTCTGGGTTCGTCGGACGAAAGCGAAGTCTCCGTGCCCGCCTCGGTCACTATCCCGGCGGGGTATACGTCTGCTTCATTCGGCCTGACGGTTATCGACGACACCGTGTTCGACGGGCCCCAAACCGTTGCCGTCACGGCGTCTGCGACTGGATGGACATCGGGGGAGGACCAAATGGCGATCGAGGACAACGATCCTGCGCCTCACGTGCAGTTCGCCCTGGCATCTGCGGAAGGCGACGAAACCGCAACGAGCGTCGATATCGCCGTCACCCTTTCCCCCGAGTCGGAATTGCCCGCGACGGTGCACTACGCCGTAATCGAAGGCACTGCCGTCGGCGGGGGCGTGGACTTCGAACTGGCCGAAGGAGAGCTGACGTTGGAACCTGGAACCACGGTCGGAAGCATTGCGTTCTCGGTGATCGACGACGAGGAAGACGAGGACGACGAGTATTTCACCGTGGTCTTGTACGCGCCTTCCAACGCCCAGTTGGGAGACAACAAGCAGCATGCCTACACCATCATCGACAACGACCGTACGCCGGTCACCTGGTCGGTCTGCGCCTCGGGCTGCGATTTCGAAAGCATCCAGGCGGCCATCGACGCTTCGTTCGAGGAGGACACCGTGGCGGTCGAGCCTGGTACCTATTATGAAAACATCGATTTCAAGGGCAAGGCCATAGCCGTTCAGTCCACCGGCGGGGCGGCAAAGACCGCCATCAACGGCGACTGCTCGGGCAGCGTTGTGCGGTTCGCCTCCGGGGAGACTTCGACGTCGATCCTGCACGGGTTCGCCATAGAGAACGGCTGCGCGGACTACGGCGCGGGTATTTTCATAGACGGTGCGTCGCCCTTGATTCGCCACTGCGACATCGCCATGAACGACGCGAACATCGCAGGCGGCGGCGTCTACGCCACCAACGGGGCTTTCCCGGAATTCTTCCGGACCTCCATCGACGACAACTATTCCGCGGACCGGGGGGCCGGAGTTGCCTGCGACGCGGGAAGCGAACCCCAAATCGAACTGGGGTCCGTCAACTACAACATTGCGGAAACCGACGGCGGCGGCATTCACGCAAGCGATTGCTCTCCGGAGGTTTCGCAGACGCAAATCGTCGGCAACTGGGCGCTGGGCGACGGAGGCGGAATGAAGATCTCCGGCAGCGCCTCGTCGTCTTTCGACCGCAACGAAGTTCGAGACAACTACGCCTTCGAAGGCGGAGGCGGCGTCCATATTTCGGGCGGCGCGTCCCCCGCGTTTGTCAACTCCATGATGACCGGCAACACGGCACGCTACGAAGGCGGCTGCTTTTTCCTGCTGGGACCGTCTTCCACAGCCAACGTTCTGAACTGCACCGTGGCCGACAACGACGGTGCCCTGGGCGGCGGGCTCTACGGCGACAGCGCCCAGGCCACAATTCGAAACAGCATCCTGTGGAACAACGGCCGCGAAATCGATCTGGACGGCGACGGTTCCGCGTTCGTGACCTATTCGGACGTGGAGCAGGCAGAGGGGGTCTATGAAGGCGAGGGCAACATCAACGCGGAACCGATGTTCGCCTCGACGGGAAGAGACTACCGTTTGCAGGAGGGTTCCGCCTGCATCGACGCGGCCAACTCGGCCGAAGCCCCGGCCCTCGATTTCGACGGCGAGACCAGACCGTACGGCGACGCAGCGGATATGGGCGCCGACGAATGGAACGGCGACATCCCCGGCGTGTATTTCACGGGAACGCCAACAAGCGGCTACTCTCCGTTGGAAGTCGTCTTCACGGACCGGTCTTTTTCCCAGTCCGGAATCCTGTCGTGGCTCTGGGAGTTCGGCGACGGCGAGACCAGCGAAGAGCAAGACCCGATCCACGTATACGCCGAGCCCGGCGACTACACCGTGAGCTTGGCGATCACCGAAAACGACGGGGGCTACGCCGTCAATACGAGATACAACTACATCGAAGCCAAGGGCGAACAGCCCACGGCGGACTTCGACGCAAGCCCCACGACCGGCTACGCCGCGTTGACCGTGTCGTTCTCCGACCAGTCCTATTCTCCCGACGGCACTGCCTCGTGGCTCTGGGAGTTCGGCGACGGGACCGAAAGCGACGAACCGAACCCCAGCCACTCCTACTCGGAGGATGGCCAATACACCGTGCGGCTGACGGTGATCGACGAAGACGGCGATGCCGATTCCGTGACAAAGGTCGGTTTCGTAACCGTGATCGACACCTCTCCTGCGGCCGATTTCCGGGGTTCCCCCCGTATCGGCAACGCGCCCCTGACCGTCGATTTCTACGACAGCTCGTCGTCCTACTTCCCCATCGATTCCTGGGCCTGGGATTTCGGGGACTCTTCCCCGGTTTCCGGAGAGCCCAATCCCACCCACGCGTACGATCAGGAAGGCGTGTATGAAGTGACGCTGACGGTGGAATCGGAGGGCGGACAGGATCAGATGGTTCGCAGCGAATACATCCGCGCGGTCGACAGCGCGCAAGTGCTGGAGGTATGCCCGGATGGAAGTTGCTCGTACATGACGATCCAGGACGCCATCGACGCCTCCTTCGACGGCGACGAAATCCGGGTCCATGCCGGGGTATATCTGGAAAACATCCGTTTCAAAGGCAAGGCGGTCCGGGTGTCGTCGGTGGACGGGCCCGATGCGACCGTCATCGAAGGCCGTTGCTCGGGAAGCGTCGTCAGCTTCTTGGACGGCGAGAACGCCGGGTCCGTGCTCGACGGTTTCACCATCCGCAACGGATGCGCCCAGTACGGCGGCGGTATCCATTGCGACGGGTCCTCGCCCACGATCCGAAACAGTCTGATCAGAAGCAACAAAGGCTACGCAGGGGGCGGCGGCGTGGCGGCCATGAACTCTTCCAGCCCGTTGATTCGCGACAGCGTCGTGAAGTACAACAACGCCCCGCGCGGCGGCGGAATCGGCTGCTACGATTCGTCGTCGCCGGATATCTTCACGGTTGAAATCCGCGAAAACCAGGCGAGCGAGAGCGGCGGCGGACTGTACGCCTATTCCTCTTCGTCTCCCCGGCTGAAATCGACGGTGATCGAAAACAACGAAGCGGGAAATCGCGGCGGCGGCGTTTACGCGACCTTGGGCGGAATCGTGTTGGCAGATAGCCAGTTGAAGGGCAACCAAGCCGACGATGGTGGGGGCATCGCGCTTGTCGATGCGTCCACGCCCATCCTGGAGCGATGCGTGCTTTCCGGCAACACGGCGACCGGCAACGGCGGCGGCGCGTATATAGCCGACACCACGCTGCCGGAGTTCAGAAACTGCCTTGTCGTCGGAAACACGGCGCAAAACGGCGGCGCTGCCTACCTTGACGGCGTATCGGCAGCACTTCTGGTCAGCTGCACGGCGGCGGACAACCAGGCCGAACAAGACGGCGACGGCATTCGGGCCAACGCGGTGGAACAGTCCCTGACCGTTCGCAACACGATTCTGTTCAACGGCGGAGACGAATTGAACCTGACCGCCTCCGACCCGGCAACGGTGGAATATTCCGACGTGCAACAGACCAGCGGCGTCTATCCGGGGGTAGGCAACATCGCCCTGGATCCGCTATTCACCTCTTCTCCCGACAGCTACCGCCTCGGTTCGGGTTCCCCCTGCCGAAACGCGGGGACATCTTCGGGCGTCCCCCGCGACGACCTGGAAGGCGAAGCCCGCCCCAAGGGCGCGGGTTTCGACATGGGATGCTACGAGGAGGAAAACCTTCCTCCGATCATCACGCAGGCCGGTCCCTTGCTGGTCGTCATGGACGAGGACGAAGATCCGGTACCATGGACCAGACCGTCGCTCTCTGCCACCGACGGGGACGGGGACGCCCTGGAATGGTCCGTGCTGTCGCCTGCATCCGACGGAAATGCGGTCGTAAGCGGCCAAGGGGATTCTCCGGAAACCTTCGACTATGATCCCGATCCGAATTTCAACGGCGAGGACAGTTTCGAGGTGCAAGTGTCCGACAGCCAGGGCGAAACCGATTCGGTGACCGTCCAAGTGACTGTCCGACCGGTCAACGACCCGCCCGCCATCGAGGGCGACCCCGCGACCGAGATCGACGCCTTCTCCCTCTACGAATTCTACCCGTCCGCCTCCGATATCGATCTGGGAGACACGTTGTCCTTCGCCATTGAAAACAAACCCGAATGGGCGGATTTCAACGAAACAACCGGCGCGCTGACCGGCACGCCGACGAGCATAGATGCGGGGACGCACGCCGGCATTGCGATCATTGTGACCGATTTGGCAGGCGCGTCCGACTCCCTCGGCCCCTTCGACATCGAGGTAATACCGGTGGCGGCCGCCCCGGATGCCGCGACCACGGAAGCGGACCCGGTCCTGCCAACCAACGCGGTCCTGGCCGGGACGGTCAACCCCAACGGCGAGGACACGACCTGGTACTTCGAATACTGGACCGACCCGTCGGACAAGCGGCAAACCGCAGTTTCCCAACTGGCTGCGGGCCTGGAACCGGTAGCGGTGGAAGCGACCGCCTACGGACTCATTCCGATGACCGGATACGGCTTCCGCGTCGTCGCCCAGAATGCCCTGGGGACCTCGACGGGAGAAGAGATGACTTTCACTACCCCACCCGTCGGAAACGACGTCGAATTCGTGTACGTCGAACCCGAAGCCGAATGCGGCGGCAACACGCCCTGCTTCGCGAAAATCGGCGACGGAATCGGATTTTGCCCCGACGGCGCGACGGTTCGCATCGGGGCCGAATTGTATTTGGAACAAATGATTATCGGTCCGGGAGTGACAGTCGAACTCGACTGGGATCCCGACTTCACCACGCAAGTCAACGTCGGACCTGTAGTCCTGGGTCCGATCCAGTAACGTCGCCGAGCCAAGCCCGGGAAGCGCGAACAAGCCCCGGGCTTGGCTCACTGGCGGCCCCTTCCAATGCCCTCCGAGTGGCAAGCCAAGGGGGAACTTGGTTCGGCCATCTGGATTCCGCCTCGTTCCGCCTCGTTCCCACGCTTCACGTGGGAATGCATACCAGGACGCTTCGCGTCCGAGTTCCGCCAAGAAATTGCCGATTTCGGACCCAACCATGGCAAGCCACAGCGTTCCTATTTTGGCCTAAAGAACGAAAATTCATTGGTTCATCGCGGATTTGTGGAAAAACGCGTCCCGAAGGTAACCAGACCATCCTGGTCTGGCGTGGTTTGGCTCCGAGAGGGTTGCATATACACGGCTTCGGACCAGAGCTGGAAGCTCTGGTTACCTTTACCGCTCCCCACAAATCCGCGATGAACCAATTCATTAAATCCCACAAAAATTGGACCGTTGCGGTTGGTGTTCTTCCATTAAGGTTCAATGCAGGAAAGACTTGGGGTGATGAAAATCATTCTGTTTTCGGTATGAAATTTCCTTCGAAATTTGTTCCGGCTTTGGGAGGCCTATTCAGGTATTTCCGTGCCCCGTCATTCCGGCCGGAGCGCGCGTTTTCCGAGTCGGGCGCCTCATTCCGCGCATGGGCGAGAGTCCGTTGAAATCCGGCGGCATCGCACTTGAAAGCGCGCGCGCGATCCGGCCGGAATGACGGTCCTCTTGAAAATCCGAGGTTCAGGTGAATCACGCAAACCGAAAGCCGGCACTACGGAAAGGAACAAAACCCGGCTGAAAAATTATTCGCCATTCCGGGGGATTTTCATCACCCCAGGATAGACCCGGTGAAGCCGCCTTCCACGGCGGCGCGGTGTACTATCCTCCGCCAATTATGCAATCCGAATGAACGAGGCGCCGCGCCGCCGTGGAAGGCGGCGCTACCGGGATATCCGACTTTGGTCCTTTCTGTAAAAGCACAACGTTGCAAATGCGCCAACCGCACAGGTCGAAAGGTTTTATTGTTAGGCTCAACTATTAAGAAATTCGACCTTCATTGCAAAATTTATCCCATTTATCGATGTAGTATTTATCAGGGATTTTCATTCTGTTTTTCAAGGTAACCGCACAGAGTTCTAACAGTCAAGGCTATAACGGAATAATCCCGTATATTCAGGATGTTATGTTTCCATCCCTCAACCCTCCCTCGCCAAACGGCACTGGAATTACCTGAACCATAAGATTTTAATTCAATTTAACATTTTTGTATTTTGCATATAGTTGTGCATTTATATCGATTTGTTCGCGAACAGACTTACTAAGAACAACCAATATAAACGTTTCGGCTGATTTTTTATAACAACATACATTTTTTTATTGACGTATCGTTCAGGATATTTTAGTAACCTTCTTATTATGGATCCAGTTGATTATTTCAAAAAGCCGCTTTTGCCAGACCATCGAAATTACGAAGCTTTGAAAGCTTTTTATTGCGACGGACTTGGTTCGGCTGAAACGGCCGAAAAATACGGATTGTCGCCAGCCTATTTCAAAAAACTCCGCCATCTTTTTTTGCAAAATCTCAAAAAGGGAATCAATCCGTTTTTCTCGAAAAAAAAGCCCGGTCCCAAAAAGCGTTCCACAAGCGACCAAACGATAGAGCTTATTGTCGCATTGCGTAAGCGGAATTATTCCATCACGGACATCAAGGTCCTTCTTGATTCCAAGGGAAATGCCGTTTCGCTCGACACCATCGATAAAGTGCTGAAGGCCGAAGGCTTCGCGCCTTTGCCCAAAAGGACTCGAATGGAAAGGCTCGCAGTTTCCGTTCCGGAAAAAATCGAGGCGCCGAAAAGCGTGTCGATAGAACTGACCGACGAAAAGTTCATAACGGAACACGGCGCCGGTCCCCTCGTTTTTTTACCCCTCATGGAAAAACTCGGCTTGGCGGAGGCGATCAAAAGCGCCGGATTTCCCCGTACGTCCGAACTCGACGACCTTCAAAGCGTTCTGTCTTTTCTGGCCTTGAAACTGCTGGGAGGCCTCCGATGGTCCCACGATACGAAATGGAACATGGACAGGGCTCTCGGGTTGTTTGCCGGACTCAACGTCCTGCCGAAATCGACTACTCTTTCAACCTATTCCTACCGCGTGTCAAGGTCGCAGAACAAAAGGTTCCTTTCCGCGCTGTCGCGCATTTTCCGCGACGACGAACTCGAAAATGGCGAGTTCAATCTGGATTTCAAAGCGATACCGCATTGGGGAGACGCCAGCGTTCTCGAAAAAAACTGGGCGGGTTCCAGATCGAAGGCGATGAAGAGCCTTCTCGCCCTGGTTGCGCAGGATCCTTCAACTGGCAATCTTTCCTATACCAATGCGGAAGTAAAGCACAGGAACCAAAGCGACGCCGTTTTCGATTTCGTCGATTTTTGGAAGCAAGGTCGCGGCGTGGCCCCGAAAATGTTGATTTTCGATTCGAAGTTCACGACCTACAAGAATTTGAGCGAGTTGAATCAGAGCGAGGAAAAAATCAAGTTCCTGACCATAAGAAGGAGAAGTAAAAGCCTGATCGAAAAGGCGGAAAAAATCGAAAGCAACCATTGGCGAAAGATATCCGTCGAGCGTTCGAAGGGTAAATATCAGAAAATCAGAATATACGAAGAGCACTGCAAATTGCGACATTACAAAGGCGAAGTAAGACAAATCGTTATGACCGACCATGGAAGACGAAAACCGACCTTTCTTATTACCAACGACTTTGACGCGGATGTGGGAAAGCTTGTGAAAAAATATGCAGGCCGATGGCTGGTGGAACAGGAAATTGCCGAGCATGTGGCGTTTTTCAACCTGAACAATCCTTCCTCTTCAATTGTTGTCAAGGTGGATTTTGACCTGACGATTTCCCTTTTGGCCCACAACCTGTATCGGATATTGGCAAGCCATCTTGAAGGTTTTGAAAAATGCACCGTCGAAACAATAAGCCGAAATTTTCTTGAAAACGGCGCCTCCGTGGAAATTGCCGGAGATCGGATAAAAGTTTTTTTGAAAAAGAAAACGCATCTGCCTTTACTTCTCGATGTCCCGTGGATGAAATGCTCCACAAAATTGTCATGGCTTGGTGCAATAATATCCTTTGAAACCGGAACATATTCTTGAGGTACCTTTTTTATCTGAATGAAAATCCCTGTTTATGATTACGGCCAATGAACATTTTCAAGTCAGCTTTGTGGTTTAATAAGTACATTTTGAATTTGAGATGTTCCGACTAATGATGGCCAAGGCTTCGATGGCCCTTTTTTCGATTCGGGCGAGTTCTGGTTTTCCCGTGTGTTCTTTCATTGAATCTTTCCGTCGTTAAAAAACGTTCCCACGCGTACCGTGGGAACGAAATCGACGATGTCGGGAATGAATTGCGTCGAGGGTTTAAAAAGGGCTATTGCCGGTCGTTCCTGAAATAGTCTTCCAGTTGGTCGGCCGGTATCTCTTCCTGCTTTCGGGTTTCGAGGTTCTTCACCTGCACGGTGTTCTTTTCGAACTCGAAGGCGCCGCATATGATAGCGTATTTGACTCCCCTGCTGATGGCGAAGTTGAACTGGCCCTTGAAGCTGGCGTCCTCCACCATTAAGACCTCGGCGTTGATTCCCATGCGGCGGAGTCTCGACGCGATCTTGAGGTAGTCTTCGTCGCGGTCTTTTTCCAGCCTCAGGACCATGGCTTCGGTGACGGTCTGCCTGCTCTTGTCCAGGACGCCCAGGTGGGAAAGGGCCGCGAACAGGCGGTCCACGCCGATGGACGTGCCGGTGGCGGGAAGCCCTTTTCCCGTGAAGCGCCGCACCAGGTCGTTGTATCGTCCGCCGGAAAACACGCTTCCGAACTCCGGGGCGTCCAGCAGGACCGTCTCGAACACCGGCCCGGTGTAGTAGTCCAGGCCCCTGGCGATGGAAAAGTCGATATCGACGAACTCTTCTGGAATTTCCATGCTGTCCAGATAGGTCAGAATCTGGGCGAGTTCGTCCAGGCCTTCCCGGGCGATTTCGATTCCCTCGAACACCTCGCGGCAGCGGGCGATTTTCTCGGAGTTGTTTCCTTTCAATTCCAGAAAGGCCCGGATGCTTTGCGCCGCTTGCTCCGAAAGGTTGGGGGAGGGGAAGTACGGGTTTTCCGGCTTTGCTTGAAGCTCCTTCAGGACCTTTTCCAGGCCGATCTTGTCCAGCTTGTCCAGGATTCGCATCATTTCCTTGACGATGTCGTCGGACTTTACGCCTTCGCGGTCTTCCACCCCCGCCAGCACGGCCAGGCCGTTTAAGACCTTGCGGTCGTTGATGCGAATCTTGAAATTCTCCACTCCCAGGGCTTTCATGGTTTCGTACATGACCGCCACAATTTCCGCGTCGGCCATCATGGAGGCGGTGCCGGCGATGTCGATGTCGAACTGGTAGAACTGGCGGTAGCGTCCGCTCTGGGGCGTGTCCGCCCGAAAGACCGGGCCCACGGCCATTCTTCTCCACGGCAGGCGTATCCCGGAACGTCTCCTGGGGTCGTAGGGGTTTGCGGCCAGAAGTCTCGCGAAGGGCACGGTGTGGTCGAACGGCATGGCCAAAGGTTCGTCATCGGCCGTGCTTTTGATATGGAAGATGTTCTTACCGGTGTCGCTGGTCTCCCCGGCCAGGGTTTTCAAGAATTCTATCCGGGGGGTTTCGATGGGGTCGAACCCGAAGGAGCGAAACACCCTCTCGATTTTCTTCAGCATGTCTTCCCTCGCCAGGTAGTCGGCGGGGAGAAAATCGAGGAAGCCTCCCGGACGTTCCGGTTTTACGGCTGCTGTTTCCGTCATGTGCTCGTTCTCCTTTGCTATATTGCTATATGTCTTTTCGCTTGGAAATGGCGTTCGCGTGGGACGGAAACCCTTCGTATTCGGCGAACTTCCTGGCGACCTCGGCGATCTTTTCGTACCCTTCCGCCGTGGCGTAGCCGATGGAGCTTCTTTTCAGAAAGTCGTAGACCGTGACGCATGAGAAGGTCTTGGCGAAGCCCCCGGTAGGAAGGATCGCGTTGACTCCCAAGGCGAAGTTTCCCAAAGTGATGGGCGTGTGGGGCCCTAGCAGGATTTCGCCCGCGTTGTTTATCTTCTGCAATGCCGCCATGGGTTCTTCCACCAGCACTTCCAGGTGCTCGGGGGCGAAATCGTTCACAAAACCGATGGATGCCGCAAGGTCCGGGGTGACCATGATGCCGCCGTAGTTGGAGAACACGGTTTTGACGAAGTTCTGGCGTTCTTCGGGAAGATCGTCCACCAGTGCAGGCAGAAGGCTTGCGACTTCGTCGGCGACCCGTCGGGAGTGGGTGACCAGAAGGGCGCAGGAGTCGGGGCCGTGTTCGGCCTCCACGAGCAGGTCCAGCGCGGCGATCCTGGGGTTCACGGAGTCGTCGCACAGGATGATGGACTCGCTGGGTCCGGCCGGGGTGCCCACGTCGATCTTTCCATACAGCAGGCGCTTGGCGGCGGACACGTAGATGTTTCCCGGTCCCAGGGCCTTGTTGACCTTGGGCACGGTTTCTGTTCCGAACGCCATGGCCGCGATGGCCTGCGCGCCCCCGACCTTGTAGACGTCCTTGACGCCGCAGAGCCTGGCGGTGAAAAGCGAGGCGTCGTCCACGCCGCCCTCGGGCGTGGGGGGGGTGCAGACGATCACTTGCGGCACGCCCGCGATGACCGCCGGCACGCAGAGCATGAGCATGACCGACGGAAACGAGCCCTTGCCCCTGGGCACGTAGATGCCCACGGAGGTGATCGGCGTGATTTTCTCGCCGGCCACGATGCCGTCGTCGATGTTGGCGAACCAGATGTCCTCGGGCATCTGGGCTTCGTGGAACTTTTTGATGTTGGCGTGGGAGATCCGGATGACTTCCTTGATCTCGGGGTCCAGGCTTTTCTCCGCCGCATCGAACTCCTCTTCGGTGACTTTGATGGCGGAGGCGGACAGGTCCACCTTGTCGAATTTCTTGCAGTATTCCACCAGGGCGGCGTCGCCTTTTTTCGCGACATCCTCGATCACGGGGCGGATGGCCTCCTGGTATTGCTCGATATCGGTTTCGGAACGTCTCAGAACTTTTCCGATCTGCTCCTCGGACATTTTGTCCAGTTCGAAAACGTTTATTTTCATAACTTGCACTCCTGTAGGTATTTTTCGTAGCATTGGGCGAATTGCTTTGTTTGTTCCAGGCTTCCGACGCACATCCGGAAGGTCTTTTCGATCAGCTTGGGGAACATGGGCCTGACCAGGATTCCGCGTTCTTTCAGAAAGGCGCAGGCCTCGTCCCTGTTCCTCGGTTTCACCAGAAGGAAATGGGCGGCGGAACTGCGGAATTCGACCCCGTTTTCCCGGAAGAACTCTTCCAAGTACGGCTTGGACCGGGTCATGGTCTCCTTGATGTAGGCCCGCCACAGCTCGGGTGCGTCCAGCTGCGCTTCGGCGGCCACCAGGGCGACCGAATTGACGTCGAACGGTCCGCGAATCTTGTACAGCTCCGCGACGATTTCCCGATGCGCGATCACGTATCCCAGCCGCAGCCCCGCCATGGCGAAGGCCTTGGAAAAGGTGCGGGTGACCATCAGGTTCGGGTGCTTTTCGATAAAGCCGAGGCCGGTGACGTTGGTGTACTCGAAGTAGGCTTCGTCCAGAAGCACCGGCTTGTCCGGGCATTTTTCCAGGATTTGTTCGATGCGGTCCAGTTCCAGGGGCGTGCCCGTGGGATTGTTGGGGTTGATCAGCACCACCAGATCCACATCCGGGGTGAGCGCCTCCATGAACTCATCGAAGGGAAACGCCATGTCCTGCCGGAAGGGCACGCCTTTGACCTTGGCGTTCAACACGCCCGCCACCTGGGAAAAGATGGGAAACTCGGGCTGCGCCACCAGCATAGTGTCGCCGGGGCTTAAAAACGCCCGCAGCAAAAGCTCGATGGCGTGGTCGGAGCCGTTGGACAGAATGATCTGCTCTTTGGACATTCCCGCGTACCGGCTCAGCTTTTCCATGAACCGCTCGTACTCCGGGTACATCTGGATGCGGTTGTCGTCGATGTAGGCCTTGATCGCGGCCTTGACGTGCTCCGGCGGATCCAGCGTGTTTTCGTTCAGGTCCAGCCGAAGATAACCGGAGCGGTCGAGCCCGGTCCAGGGCGGCTGGTACTTGGCCATGGCGGCGATATGGGATTTGACTCGAATCATATTTATGTTCTCCAATTTATAATCAGGCCAGCGTGGCTTTTACTCCCGGCGGGACTCCCTTGCGTCTCGGGTTGGGGGAGAACGCCATTTTCAACGCGGCCCCCAGGTTTCGAAAAATCGACTTCCAGCCCTGGTCCGGTTCCACCGTCTCCTTGACATGCACCAGGATGCCGCAGCCGAGACCGCCGGAAAGACCGTCCAGAAAATCGTCCAGGTCCTCCGAGAAAAGTTGGCCCGCGACGGTTTGGCCGACGATGAAATTTTTCCGAAGGTTCTCCGCAGAATCGTTCAAGGGGACCAGTTTCCAGAATTTTCGGCCCTCCACGCTGACTCCGACGCGCACGGGCTGGTCGAAAAAATCTTCGGGACTGTAGATGCTGCTTCCGGCCCCGTTCGCCCCGCAGGCCTGCATCCGAAGGACCAGGATTTCCTTCAGCGCCCGCCCGATCACCAGGGCCGTGTCCTCGGCGGCCACGTGGCTCGACGACAACACCGAGGCGTTGAAGTCCAGGTCGATGGAAAAACCTGCCGCGTCTGCCATGGACTGGACGAGTTCGCATAGGCCTTCCACGCGGATGGAATCGGAAACGGAAAAGCGGCAGCGGCTCGGGGCTTTTCGGGTGAAATCGATTTCCACGGAGGTTGCGCTTTCGGCGGTCTTGCGAACGACCCTGGCGCTGTTGGCGCAACGCGCTTCCACGCCGACATCCCCTTGGGACACGTTTTGTTCCAGGGGGACCGACGCAAAGCAGGAATCGTCCTCGAACCTTTCTCCGAAAATCCGGTTCAGGGCGATTCCAAGGGAACGAAAGACGCCTTCCCATGCGTGATGGGGGTCCTCCACGTTGCAGACCACGATGTTGACAAAAGCGTCGAGGCCTTTGGACAAGCCCTCCAGCATGCGAACCAGGGGCGCGCCGTTTTCCAGTTGCTCGCAGCGAAGGGACAGAAACCAGTCGAGGTCCTGCATCGCGCCCGATTCCATGCGTAGTTCCGCCGGGGATTCCAGATCGATCAGCACTTCGGCGCTGCCGTCGTCGATCATGCCCAGGGCCGCTCCCTTGCTCGCTATCGCCTCGAATCCGCGAATCTTTTCCCCCAGCTGCATTCCCAGCAGTTCCCAGTCGTTGCTCGAAAAGGACAACCGGATGGCGCAGCCGAGCCGCCACGCGATATGCTCGACCATGTGGCTGACGAAATCGTTGGGCGTTGAAATGCGTTTATCCGTGACCGGGCCGAATTCCATGGAAATTTCGGACGGCGCGAAGGACGTATGGACCCGGCTGGTCCAGGGAGAAGCCTCCAGGTCCTTGAAGTCCGCGCTTCCTGTGCAGACCCCCACCGTGAAGCACCCGGCCCTGCCACCGGCCTCGGCCCCCACGGTTGAATCCTCCACCACCGCGCATTCGGCGGGCTCGACGCCCATGGTGCGAGCGGCGAACAGGTAGGTGTCCGGCGCGGGCTTTTTTTCCAGCTTTTCGATGTCGTTTCCGACGATCATGTGGAAATACTTAGACAAGCCCGCCTGCCCGACGATCTTTTCCACGTCGGCGGTCTTGTTGTTGGACACCACGGCGCATTTCACGCCTTGTTCCCGGGCGCTTTTCAGTATCTCGACGATGCCTGGGTTGGCCTGAAAGGACTCGTTGTTGCGGGCTTCCAGGTATCGGGATATCATTTTCTCTCCGCCGTCTTGGGGCACGGAAACGCCGAATTCCCTTCCTACGTGTTCCAAAAGCCTTCGCCAGAATTCCTCCGGGTGATAGGCAAAGATGGACCGGATGTACTCCCGGCTCAGTCCGACATGGTCGCCGAAGGTTTTTTTGACAAGTTCGTTGCATACGGTCACATCCAGGCCGAGGGTGTCTAAAAGGACGCCGTCCATGTCCCACAGGATCGCCCGTATGTTGTCCGTCAAGCGCAATCGGTTCGCAAGAATCATGATTGAAGCCCGGTTCTCCCTTTGTTGTTTTATAATTTTTCGACGATGTCGAAATGCGACGCCGGATTTTTCGGCAATCGGATTTTGTAACACGCCTCGGACCGAACTTCAAGGTCTTATGAACCTCTTTTGGCCATTGAAGCCGTCAATCCTCCAAGCTCAAATGTTGAGCGACATTCGCCATTGTGATATATTTTTTTCGACATTGCCAACAGACTTGGCGATGTTTCCGCTTTCTTCCGAAACGGCCGTTTTGTTTCGGGTTCGACAACCTTTGACAGCCTATGGAGGGTCCATGAAGAAAATAGCAGCGCTTGTCCTTTTCATTGTCTGCATGTTTGCGGCAATTCCCGCGACGCCTTGGGCGTCGTCCCAAGATCCGCTCAAGGTCGGACTGGTGACCGACATGGGAAAGATCGACGACAAGACCTTCAACGAGTACGCCTACAAGGGCATGGCGAAGGCCGCCGTGGAGTTCGGTTTTCAAACGTCGTTCATCGAAACCCGCCAGCCCACGGACTATGTCAAGAACATCGCCCAGTTCATCGAGGAAGGCTACGATGTGATCATAACAGTCGGGTTCATGCTGGGAGACGCCACGCGCGCCATGGCGAAAAAACACCCGAAAATCGAGTTTATCATCGTGGACTTCGCCTACGAGCCCCCCTTGGAAAACGTGATGGGACTCGTTTTTTCCGAAAGCCAGTCCGGTTTTCTGGCCGGCGCTTTGGCGGGACTCATGACCGAGAGCAAAATCGCGGGGATGGTCGCCGGCAAGGAGATTCCCCCGGTGGCGCGGTTCAGAATGGCCTACGAGGCGGGCGTGCGGCATGTCTGTCCCGACTGCGAGGTCCTGGCCGTGCATATCGACAGCTTCAACGATCCCGCCAGAGGAAAGGCCGCGGCCCTGTCCCAGATGGACGAAGGCGCCGACGTGATCTTCGGCGCGGGCGGCACCACCGGTTCCGGAGCGATCATGGGGGCTTCCGCAGCAGGCGCCTGGGTCATCGGGGTCGATCAGGACGAATACCAAACCACGTTTAAAAACGGCAAGACGCCCGGAGCGAACAGAGTCCTCTCCAGCGCCATGAAACGAATCGACATCGCGGTCTACAGCGCGTTGAAAAAAATGGCGGATGGAAAATTCAAGGGCGGGACCTTGGTCTTCGACGTCCAAAACGACGGCATCGGCCTGGCCCCGTTTCACGAGGCGGAATCCGCCGTGCCTGCCCCGGTGAAGGAAGCGCTCGGGGACATCCGCAAAAAAGTGCAATCCGGAGAACTGCCATGAAAGAGAAGAATTTCGAACCCCCGGTTTCTCCTTTGGGCCTGTTGGACCAAGTTCGAAATAGCTGCCGCCAAGTGGCGGAAAAGGCAAGCTTCGTTCGAATCCGTCCGGCTCGAATCCAAGAATATGCCGGTTCGCTTCCGCTGGAAACCATCCAGACCCCGGAATTGCATCCGGAACGACACTATCTGGGACGGGGAGAGGGCACGCTGGCTTTTTTCCTGGTCTTGGATTCCATCAATTTCGGGTCGGGATTTTTTCCGCACTTGAAGAAACGACCCGGCATGTCCGGATATTTCACGGTGGCAAGTTCGTTGAACGACCATTTCCAGAAGCGCGGCCCCATGGATTGCCGGGAGCTTTCCGCGATTCGGCCGGAAGATTGCCTCTCCATTTTCGGGCAGGACCCGGAAAACGAAACGGTGGCCGAACTGATGGGGCTTTTCGCACGGGCTTTGAACGATTTGGGCGACTACGTGGAGGCGAAATTCGACGGCGTCTTTTCCAATCTGCTGGACGCGGCGGAGCATTCGTGCGAAAGGCTCGCCTCCATTCTGACCGGCATGCCTTTTTTCCGGGATATCCAGTCTTACGAGGGACAGGAAGTGTTTTTTCTGAAGAGAGCGCAACTGACTGCGGCCGATCTTGCCATGGCTTTCGACCGAAAAGGGTTCGGGGAGTTCCGCGATTTGGAACGTCTCACCATATTCGCGGACAATTTGGTCCCCCATGTGTTGAGAATGGACGGCATTCTCGAATACGATCCCGGGCTTTTGCGAAGAATCGACTCCGAAGAATTGATTCCGAAAGACGGCGAGGAGGAGATCGAAATCCGGGCGTGCGCGCTGGATGCGGTGGAAAGGATCAAGGCGGCATTGAACGATCACGGCCAAAAGGTCTCCTCCATGGGCTTGGACTATCTGTTATGGAACAGGGGACAGCATCCATATTATAAAAGGACGAAGCCGAGACACAGGACCCGGACGGTTTTCTATTAGAGACAAAACAACATAAGATTTTCCGGTTCATCGCGGATTTGCGGGGAGGGGCGAAGGTAACCAGAGCGTCCAGCTCTGGTCCCGTATCGCGAATATGCCGCCGCCTGAAAGCAAAGGCATGCCAGACCAGGATGGTGTGAACGGAGCCACCGGAATCGCGTTCGTCAATATCGAAAACGGTCCGGCGAAAATCACGTTGATCGCGTACGACGACAAAGGCGATTCCGTTGCCGCGAAGGATATCGTTTTAAATCCTTTCCAGAAGCTCGTGGATACCCCCGAGAAGGTGTTTTCCGGAAACGACATCGGCGAAGCGACATATATTGCCTTTTCTTCGGACCGGGAGGTAGTCGGTTTCCAGCTGAATGCCTCTTCCGACGGCAAAATGCTGGACGCCCTTCCGGCTATGGCGGTCGGTCAATAGAAAAAAATTCCTGTTATTCGTTATTTCCATTTGTTAGACAAGATCGGGCAAAAAAGAAATAGTAGGCATAGAGTTCGGAGCATCCTGCTCGGCATCGTCCTCGTCAGCCCGTGCTGTGCAACATCTCAGGCGGATGGGGCGCTTTACCGACGGAAAAACGGCGCTATCGGGAGTTTCCACGCGATAAGAGGTAAATGATGAACATGATCGTCAATTCATATCATGGCAAAAAAATCTTATGGATCCGCATCGTCATAATGGCGTTCGGTTTTCTGTTGACAGGCGGACTGAACGCGCCTGTCTCTTTAGCCCAGTGGATGTGTTGGGATCAAGGGGCCGTCGGCGATTTTTGGGGGCCGAACTGGTGTCGCGGCCCATGGGGTGCCAACCATTGCAATTACAACGATTGCGGCCATACTATCTCTTCGGACTATTCCGCCCACATCCATGCCGGGGGAACCGTCGATTTTTCGGAGGGGTCTTACGAACTGCGCGACATTGATATGCTTTCCGGGACCTTCAATATGACCGGCGGCGAAATAAAGGCCATCGATCTGAACATAAAATACGGAACCTTCAACTTTTCCGACGGCAATCTCGATGTCTTGTCGGTATTGCGGATGTCCTCGCCAAGTTCGTTTACGATGAATGGTGGCCGATTGCGCCTTGCTCCTGGACGCGGGGGTACAATCGAAAGTTCCACGATGACCATCACGAATGGCGTCGTGAACATTCTCAGAAGTCCAGCCGGCGACGGGACACTCTCGGCAAATCAGGGAGGGGAACTGGCGTTGAGCGGCACCCCACGCATCACAGGCTCGTTTTGGAGTGGTTTTGACGGCAATGTCACATTGTCGGGAGCCGTGGACGCGGAATTGGGCTTGCTGTATTGTTTAGGACGCTGCGCCATCGCAGATGTGCCCGTTCCATTCAAGCTGTATGAATTCACCATGCATGGTTGCCGGTACGATGCTTCTCCCGGCGTCACGTTGGAGATCGCGAACCGCTTGCGAGTTATCTCCGATCCTTACCATCCTATCCAGGGAACCGGGCTGGACAACACGCATTTTGTGTTCAACATTACCGACCCCGCAGACATCGCCGACGATCCCCACAAGGCCCCTCCTACAATCGAGGTCCAAGGAGAAGACAAAGGGTGTACGCCGGAAGGATTCGTGAACAATTCCGCCCTAAACAAGCTGACGATCCAGCCCCATACCTTGTCGGAGGCGAGATTGAACGGGTATGGAAACGATCCCTATTCGCAAGCATTGTACGTGAAGGAACTGGAAATCAAAGCCGGCGCAACATTCGTTGTTCGGGCTAAATTGCGTTATGGCTCATTGGTCGTCGAACCGGGCGGCCGGCTCGAAATCACGGAATATGGCGAAGCCTGCCAGGTTGACCTGCCCGAAGACAATGATTTAAGCCTCGCACCCGGCCCGCAGAATCCGATTGACCGGCCGGTGCAGGTGAACGCCGAACGCAAAGCGGTCGTTAATCAACTCCAGCTCAGCAACGACGCCGATTCCGCGGCGACGTTGAGCCGTCTGACCTACACGATCCAGAACGGCCCGTTCTTCGGAACCGAAGCGCGTCTGTTTCGCGACGCCGCATGCGACGGCGAGCCGGATGCGGACGATTTGATCGGGGTCGTGTCTCCTCTCGACACGGCGACGATCGGATTTCCGGTGAACGAAACGCTGGCAAGCGGCCGGCAGACCTGCTACCTGCTCGAGTTCGGCTGGCAGCGGTTGACCGATGTGCCGTTCAGCCTGAGCATGGGGGCGTCCATCGGCCCGGAGCAGGTCATAGCGACGCTGAACGGCTCGGCTGCCGACTGCGGCGGCGCAACCGTGACAGGGACGATCATCCCGGCGGATCTCGTGGTCAATACGGCCGGCGACGAGTTCGCAAATATCACAGGCGATGAACCGGACGGCAATCCTGGCGACGGACTGTGCTCGACGGGTCGGGAATTTGCCTTGCCATCCGGGGAAAAACGCCTGGCCTGTACATTGCGAGCCGCTCTGCAGGAAGCGAATGCCCTACCCGGAAAGGATGAACTGCTGTTTGCCATCGCGGAACGGAACCACGATATTCCCGTGGCCTCTCCGCTGCCGCAAATTACCGACCCGATCGCGATTATCGGTTCGACCCAGACCGGCGATCCGGTCGGGGTATGCGCTTCGAGGATAGGCACCCCCAACCATGGCCTGCACATTACCGCCGGCGACAGCACGGTGGAAGGGCTGTTTCTAGGCGGATTCAACGGCCATGCGATTCTGCTGGAAGGCCCGGGCGGGAATGTCATACGCGACAATTACATCGGCATGGGGATGTTCGACTCCCAAAAAATCCCCTGTCCGAATACCGGCAGCGGCGTATATATCACGAATTCCGCCAATAACGAGCTGTTCGGCAACTACCTCTCGGGCAATCGGCAGCACGGTCTTCATATTTTCGGTGCGCAGGCGACCGACAATCTGGCGTATGCCAATTATATCGGCGTCGGATGGGATCCGGTGGGCATTGATGTGGTCGGGTTTGTGGGCGACGATTTGCGCAATACCGACGGGATTTTGATCGAGGACGCGCCGGGCACGCTGATCCGGGAGAACGTGATCTCCCATAACCGTCGCAACGGCATCCATCTCAAAGGCGTCGGCGCGACCAACACCAAGATTCGAGGCAATTTCATCGGCGTCAATCAAAACGGCACGATGGCGAAGGTGACGTTCGGCAACGGCGGCAACGGCATCTTTGTGGAACAAGCCCCCGGCAATCTGATCGGCGGCGTGGAGGCCGACGCGCGCAATATTGTCGCGCACAATGAAGGCAGCGGAGTCTTGATATATGGACCCGAAGCCGCCGGCAACAAGGTTCAAGGCAATTTCATCGGCGTGGACGGCAGCGTCAGGCGCGCCCTGCCGAATTACGAAGGGGTGTATCTTTGGAATGCGCCCGGCAATCTGATCGGCGGCGCGACCGCGGCCGCCCGGAACATTGTTTCGGGCAATTATCGGGAAGGCGTCAAAATCTGCTACCTCCCGGAATGCGCGGAACAGGATATCTCGGTCGATGTCCCGTTCGATCCGGCAGCGACGACTGTCCCGGATACCGCCCCGCCCAATATGATTCAGGGCAATTTCATCGGTCCGGACGACACCGGCACGACTCGCCCGATAGGCAACCATGGAGGGAACGATATCCCGATGGGTAATGCTAATAACGGGATCAAGGTGCATGGCGCGGACCGCACCGTCATCGGCGGCGCGAACGCGGCGGACGGCAATCGGATTGCGTTCAACGGCGATCACGAACCCTTCGGCGGCGGAACCTATAGCGGCATTGCGCTTGTGGACGCAAACCGGACGCGGATTGAACACAATCAAATCGCGGAAAATTTCCGGCATGGGATGACGGTCGTCAGTGGAACCGGCAATCTGATCCGCGCCAACGCGATCTATCTGAACAAAGGTTTGGGGATCGACCTCGGCGCCCGGTATGTCGCCGGCCAGATTCCGACAACATACACGCAGGAAGGCGACGGCGTGACCCTGAACGATGCGTGCGACACCGACAGCGGCCCGAACGGATTCCAAAACTATCCGGTGATCGACACCGCCAACCAGAGCGGCAACACCATCGCAGTGACCGGAACTTTGAGCAGCAAACCCGCGACGCCATTCGAATTGGAATTTTTCTGTACGATGGCGGAACATGCGCCGTTACAGGGCGATATGCCGCAAGGGGATATTTCGCTCGGCGCAGAGGTTGTCACTACCGACGCATCCGGGAACGCGGCCGTGACTTTTACCACCGCCGCACTTGCCGAACCGTGCGTTTCGATCACGGCCACGGCGATCGACCCGGACGGCAATACATCCGAATTTTCGGTGGTCAGCCTCGTTGTCAATGTGACCGGCGACGACGCCGACGCCGATCCGGCCGACGGCGTTTTGGATGTCGATCCGGCGACGCCGGGCCGGCAGATTTCTCTGCGGGCGGCGTTGGATTTTGCCAATGACACCCCCGGCAAGGAGCATATCGCCTTTGCCATTCCCGGCGGTGGAATTCCGGTGCTCGCACCGGCCACGCCCCTGCCGCCGATTATGGAAGCCGTCGTTCTGGACGGTCTGACACAGCCCGGCGGCAGGGTCAAGCTGGATGGAGCATGGCAGAACGGCGACCATGGACTTGATCTCGTTCAGGCCGATGGAACCGAGATTACCGGTTTGATCGTTGCGAACTTTCCTGGCGATGGAATCCATGTCGTCGGTTCGGAGGTCTCATTGACCGACGTTTCCGTGTTGCGGAACCGACAGCACGGCGTCTGGTTCGCCGGTCCGGATCGTATATTGACAATTGCCGGCACGGACAATCGTTTTAACGATCATCCCGGTTCGGGGATTCTCTCCGTGTCTGGCACGATTCTGGCCCACCTGGTCGAGGCTATAGACAATGGCGGCTGGGGCATCGCGGCAATGGGAGAAGACGGGGGGACGCAAAATCATGTTGCGATCAATGTCCAAGAGACTGGCGTTCCTTGCGACGGCATGATCGCCGACCCCGTCTATCCGCAGACGAGTCGGATTCACCGGAACGGTCTGGGCGGCATCTATGCCAAACGAGGCTACGTGGCTGGAAATCTTCTGGATGTGCAGGACAACGGGACGGCGCTGGCCGATCTGTCGCAGCCCGGCGGAGACGGCATCGAAGGGTGGTTCGGAGTCTATGTCCGCAACGTCACGGTCCTCAATAACAAGGATTGCGGAATCGTGGCCTACACCTCCGCGATTCTCGACGATTTCGAATCGTGCAAAACACGGCCGTCCGTGGCGATCACAGGCGTGGAGAACCAGGTCGGCGGGCACGAGCGCGACGGGATTCATGCTTCAAGGGGAGCGATACGTCTTGATGTTGTCGAGGTGAAGCAGAATGGCGGATGTGGGATTTGCGCCAATGAGAATTTGCATAGCGCAGGGAATATCTTGCTGAATGTTCAGGAGACCGGCGTTAACTGCGACGGCACGATCGCCGACCCCGTCTATCCGCAGACGAGTCGGATTCACCGGAACGGTCTGGGCGGCATCTATGCCAAACGAGGCTACGTGGCCGGAAATCTTCTGGATGTGCAGGACAACGGGACGGCGCTGGCCGATCTGTCGCAGCCCGGCGGAGACGGCATCGAAGGGTGGTTCGGAGTCTATGTCCGCAACGTCACGGTCCTCAATAACAAGGATTGCGGAATCGTGGCCTACACCTCCGCGATTCTCGACGAGTTCGAATCGTGCAAAACACGGCCGTCCGTGGCGATTGCAGGCGTGGAGAACCAGGTCGGCGGGCATACGCGCTATGGGATCTATGCTTCAAAAGAAGCTATCCGGATCGATGGCGTCGATGCAATGGAGAACGGCAGTTGGGGCATTCACGCGAATGGCGGGGATGTGAGCGTCAATACGCAGTTGGGGGAAGCGATCGTTCCGGATCATTTCAGCAGTATTCGACAGAACCGACAGGGCGGCATATTGGTCTCGCAAGGCAGCCTCGACGCGGTTCATCTGGCGGTTGTCTCCAACGGCGGAGACGGCATCCGGGCAAAGGGCGAGACCATTGTTCGGAGCAGCGACATCAGTTGCAACACGGGGTATGGCGTTGTCAACGTTCTGCCCGGGGGCACAACGATTCAAGCGGTCGGGAACTGGTGGGGCGATCCATCGGGGCCGGGCGGTTCCGGTCCGGGCCAAGGCGAGGAAATCTCCTCCGGCGTGAGCGTCGCGCCCTGGCAGTCGATTCCTTTTGTGACACGACTGCATCGCCTGACGGTCGGGGCGACTCCCTCCGGGGCCGGAAGCGTGACCGGCAACGACGGCCGTATTGCTTGCGGATCGAATTGCGAGTGGTCGTATTATTGTCCGGGCGCGCAAGTCGAACTGACCGCCAACGCCGCCGACGGTATGACGTTCATAGGATGGGAGGGGGCGCTCTCCGGAACGGACAATCCGGCAAGCATAGCGATGAACGAGGACAAACGGATTGTCGCCCGTTTCGGGTCGCAGAGCGGAAACGGCGATACGGACGGGGACGGAGTGCCGGACGCCTCCGAGAGCGGTCCCGGCGGCGACGAACCCTCCTACGACGGCGACGAAAACGGCGTCCCGGACTACCAGGAGGCCGGATCGGCCTCCCTTTCCGCCGCGTCGGGCGACGCCTACGCCACCCTTGCCGTCCCGAACGGCTCGGGTCTCGCGTTGAACGAGGTGACGGCCACGGGCAATCCCTCGCCCGGAAACTTGCCCGATGGAATCGAGTTTCCCTACGGATTCTTTGGCTTCCGAACCACTGCCCCGTCCCCCGGCGGATGCACCGGGATCTCCCTGTATCTGCCCCGGAACGAGAGCATCGACACCTATTACAAATACGGCCGCACCCCCGACTACCCGACTCCCCGCTGGTACGAATTTTCGTACGACGGCCGTACCGGGGCGCAAATCTTTCACGAGGCGGAACGCACCCGGATTGTTTTGCATTTATGCGATGGGGAGAGGGGGGACGACGATCTGGAGGTCAACGGCCAAATCGCAGAACCGGGAGGCCCGGGCATCGTCCGGCAACCGCAACAGCCCATTCCCTCGCTGACCGGATGGGGCGCGGTTCTCCTGGTCCTGTCCATGATACTGGCCGGGGCGTTGCTCCAGCAGCGAAAAGACCGGAAATCCGGGACTTAAAAAAAAGAGGTTCATCGTTTATTTGCGGGGAGCGGCGAAGGTAACCAGAGCTTCCAGCTCTGGTCCCATGTCGCGGATATGCCGCCGCCCGGAAGCCAGGGCATGCCAGACCAGGATGGTCTGGTCGCCATCGACGCGTTTTTTCCCGCAAATCCGCGATGAGCCGATTTTCATTGCCCTGTAAAGGAGGGAGACAGGTGCGGAAAACAACGGAACATGGGGCCTCGAAAGAGCGTTCCCGCGCGGCGCGCTGGGAGGAAGCGAGCCATGATCGCAACAGCGGCCCATTGCCTCCGGCCCTGGAATTGATCGGCGTGACCAAGACCTTTGCGGGCGCCATAGCCAACGACAATGTGCATTTTGTTCTTAGGCAGGGCGAAATCCACGCGCTTCTGGGGGAAAACGGAGCGGGAAAGACCACGCTGATGAAGATCGCCTACGGCATCTACCGTCCGCAGAAAGGCGAAATTCGAGTGTTCGGAAAGCCCGCGAAACTCGAAAGCGCCTCCCGAGCCATCGAGATGGGCATCGGCATGGTCCACCAGCATTTCACCCTCGTGCCCGCCATGACGGTGGCGGAAAATATCATGCTCGGAAGCGAAACCCTAAAATTCGGTCCATTTCTGGATATGAAGAAGGCTGCGGAAAGAATCGGACGCCTGTCCGAAGAATTCGGGATGGAAATCGATCCCTTCGCTCGTGTCGAGACTCTTCCCGTGGGGTTGCGCCAGAGGGTCGAAATCTTGAAAACGCTGTTTCGAGACGCCAGGATACTGATTTTGGACGAACCCACGGCGGTCCTTACCCCCGGCGAGGCGGAAAATCTGTTTTCGGCTTTGAAGGACTTGGCGAAGCGCGGAAGATCCGTCGTGTTCATCACGCACAAGCTGGACGAGGTCATGGCGGCGGCGGACCGGATCACGGTGCTGCGACGCGGAAGGGTCGAAAAAACGCTGGCTCCCGGACAGACTTCCCGAAAAGAGCTGATCGCTCTTATGGTGGGAAAGCAGTTGTCGTCCGCCATGGAGAAGAAAGAGTATTGTCCGGGCAGGCCGGTCCTGCGCGTGGAAAACCTCTCCGTGGAGAACGACGGCGGGGAAGGGCTTGCGGTGGATTCGGCGACGTTCACGATCCGGGAAGGCGAGATTCTGGGCGTCGCGGGGGTTCAGGGAAACGGGCAGACGCAACTGGTGGAGGCCTTGGCGGGGCTGAGAAGGTGCGCCGGGGGAAAGGTCTTTCTGGATGAAAAGGAGGTGACCGGAAGTCCCCCTCGTCGCATCTTGGACGGCGGGGCCGCCCACATTCCCGAGGACCGGCACAGGCACGGCATGGTGGAGAGTTTTTCGGTCGCCCGCAACCTGGTCCTGACAACCATCCACAGCCCCCCCTTTTCTCGCCGAGGCGTCTTGAACAACGACGCGATCTTCGAAAACGCGCTCAAATTGGAAAAGGATTTCGATATCAGGACTTCCGGCGTCGGGGCCATGGCGAAGGAGCTTTCCGGAGGCAACCAGCAGAAGATGGTCGCTGCGAGGGAAATGTCGAGACCGGTCAAGCTTCTGATCGCGTCGCAGCCCACGCGGGGAATCGACGTGGGGGCGGCGGACCTCATTCGCCGACGAATCCTGAAAATGCGGGACGACGGCTGCGCCGTCCTGCTCGTGTCGGCCGAACTCGACGAAATCTTTTCTCTGTCCGACCGAATCGCGGTGATGTACGAAGGAAAGATCGTCGGGGAAGTCTTCCGGCGCGAGGCGGACAGGCAGGCAATCGGCCTCTGGATGGCGGGAGGGGGCTGATCTGTCTCGGCGCGGATTACCGTTTCCGAATCATCGCGGATTTGTGGGAAAAGGCGTGTCAAAGGTAACTCTATGACTGGATAACGGCAAAGTAACATGCAAGCGGCTCATGAGCGGAAACGGTCTCGACCGCGAAGTCCACGCGAAACAAACAGGGACCAGGAGGAATGCATACCGATGGCGTTTGATCTACGCTGCAATACGGAATCCTTATGGCGGGCATTGATACCCGGAAACCACGCTGTGCCGGCTAAAACGAGGCGGCGGCTGTACTTGCCGGTCGTCTTGTTGCTCGTTGCCGTATTCACGGCCGTGCCCGGAATGGCCGCTTCAGAAAAAGCTTCGGATAGCGGGTCTAAGACTTCGGATACGGAAATTATACAGCCCGAAGGCTTGGCGGAGCTGATTCCCAAAGCCGCCAAGCTAAGGGAGAATTCGGCCCGCTTGACGCGCGAGCTTTCGGCCCTGCCGGAAACCAATCGAATCGAATCCCAACTGGAGACCATCGAGGCCAAAGTGGGAGGCCTTGCCGCCGGACTGGCGGAGATGAAACAGCAAGAGCGCCGGCAATACAAACGGCTGGTGCAATTCGGACGTTCTTTGGAGGCTGTCGACGAGGAGCTGGCGGTTCTCAACGAACCGCTGACAGCCGGGCTTCGCAAAATCGACCGATGGCGCAGCGAATGGCGGGAGCAATGGGAGTATTGGCAAGCCTGGAAGTCCGGCGTCGGCGAGGACATGGATTTGGCTATGGTCAAGACCGCCTTCGACAACGCGATAAATGTCATCGAAACCGCCCGGATCGGCATACTCCAGCGAATGGGGCCACTTATGGCCGCCCAGAAACGGGCGTTCGACGTGCAGGTTGACATCAACGAAATGCTGATCGAACTGGATTCGCTGATTGGCGTCGCCCGCGGCGAATTTCTCCGCGATTTTTCCCCTCCCATGTACAGCCCGAGCTTCTTTTCGCAGTTCGGCGGCTGGCTGACCTATGATATGATGTCCGGTATTGCCGAGGTCCCGCTCCCCGCCCGCGGTTTTTTTGTCCGAAAAATCTGGGTAGTCGCGCTTCAGATTGCCCTGGCCTTATTGCTTGCAAACGGAATCCGCAAATCGGAGTCCGTGCTGGAAGGCATTGCATCGCTCCGGTTTATGCGGCGCGGACCGTATTCCGTAGGGCTGCTGATTTCCGCAGTCGTGTGCTGGAACCTCTACGAACCCATTCCGGAAATTTGGCTGCTGCTGATGGAGATCATCGTCTTGGCGACGACCGCCCGCCTAGTGGGAGTAATGGTCGCAAACCGACGCCGGGTCCTGCTGGTCTATTTGCTTGTGGCATGCATATTCGCCACCCGTTTGCTGACCGCCATTCAACTTCCTTCGCCGCTTTTCCGCATCTTTTTGGCCTCGGCGGCTTTAAGCCTCGGCATTCTGTCCATGCGCTTTCTGCTGCGGCCCCATGAAAACGAAAGATCTCGTATCTATATCGGAATATTGATCGGCATCGCTTTGAACAGCGCGGTCGTGACCTTCATCGAAATCATCGGCTACAGCGCCCTGGCTCTGCATATTTTCAGATCGACATTGACAACGATATTCATCGTCCTGATCGCCTGGCTGTCGATGCTTCTGGTTCGCGGCTTGCTGGAATCCGCGTTCCGAAGCCGGTCCGCCCGGAGAGTCCCCTTGCTGCGGACACAGGCCACCCTGGTCATCGACCGTATTTCCAAAATGCTCAACCTGATAATCCTGTTGTTGTTCTGCGGCGCCGTGCTCGAGACTTGGCGTTTGTCCACCACGTCCTGGGGTCTGATCCATCGGATTTTCAACTTCGGTGTCGCGGTGGGAGAAACCCGAATAACGCTTTGGCTCGTTTTGACGGCTGGGGCCTGTCTCTACGGGTCCCTGATCGCATCCCGCACGCTGCAATTTCTCATGATGCGCAAGCTCTTTACCCAAAGCCGGGTCGATCCGGGCATCGGTATGTCCATTGCCCGCCTGGTGCATTATGCCATTGTCTTGCTGGGGATTTTGCTGGCGCTGGCCACCCTGGGATTCGAGCTTACCAATCTGACCATCATCGCCTCGGCCCTCAGCGTGGGTATCGGGTTCGGCTTGCAGACCATCGTGAACAACTTCGTGTGCGGCCTGATCCTGTTGTTCGAAAGGCCCGTCAAGGTGGGCGACATTATCCAGATAGGCGGGGAATGGGCCACGATTCGAGACATCGGCCTCCGGGCCACCACCATTCAGACCTTCGACCGATCCGACATCGTCGTTCCCAACAGCGACCTGATTACCAACCAGGTCACCAACTGGACCCTGGCGGACCGCAACATGCGCCTGATCCTGACTGTCGGGGCAGCCTACGGCTCGGACGTCCCGATGGTGCTGCAAACCCTGGAAGAGTGCACCCGGGAAAATCCGCACATACTCAAAGAACCCGCCCCGTCTATCCTGTTCATGGGGTTTGGCGACAGCTCGCTGGACTTTCAGCTGCGGGTCTGGATCGACAATATCGACTACATAAACGTGGTTCGCAGCGAACTGAACCAGCAGATCGACCTTCAGTTCAGAAAACGCGGCATCGAAATTCCGTTTCCCCAGCGCGACCTGCACCTTCGGAGCGTGGACCGGACAGCCGCAAGCGCTTTGTCCGCGCTTCCTCGAAACGATGCGACAGGCCCGGACGATGCGGGATAGCATTCTGCATGTCTGATCAACATGTTCCAGAAAAGCCTTGTTTTTGGCGCTCGGATCACCCGTCGTATTGTTCGTCGCTCACATGCTCGAACCAGTCGGCGGCGCTGCCGTCCAGTTCCTCCTGGACGGCGATGTGCGTCATGGATGTGGCGCGCGATGCGCCGTGCCAATGCTTTTCGCCGGGCGGAATCCAGACGGTATCCCCCGGACGAATTTCCTCTACGGGTCCTCCTTCGCGCCGAACCCGGCCACATCCGGCCCTGACAATCAGGGTTTGCCCCAGGGGATGGCTGTGCCAGGCGGTACGGGCACCCGGTTCGAAAGTGATGCTGGCGCCGGTCGCGCGGGACGGGTCGTTTGCTTGAAGAAACAGGGGATCGATGCGAACCGCGCCGATAAACCATTCTGCCGGTCCTTTTAATGACGGCTGAGAGCCGTTTCTCTTGATTTCCATTGTATGCGCTCCTTCCTTATATAGCCGATTTATAACGCCGTTCTCAGCACTTCGACGATATCCTCTTTGCTCATGGGCGGACGGCCCATCAGATCCATAAAAGATGTCGAATTTCGTTTCGGCCCGGAGGAATCCGCAGGTTGGCATGTGATTATCGGAGACAACGGATCGGGCAAATCCACGGTTGCCAAAGCCATCGCCCTGGGACTTGTGGGAGCGTCCGAAGCGCCGGGCTTGCGAGAAGACTGGGGCAACTGGCTAAGAAAGAGATGCAAAAAAGGCTGCGTCGAGCTGACTTTTAAAGACGAAAATACCGACGGCCAACGCACCGTCGGAGTCTGTTTGGAAAAATCCGAATCCAAAACTGTCAAACCAAGAGAACGCAGAGGCTCTGGCGATTGTGACAAGACGGAAAACCAGGGCATGGAACAAGCCGTCTTCAGCGCCTCCTACGGACCGTTCAGGCGTTTCGGCGGCGGGGCCAAGGACACGGAGGAAAAGCTTAAAACGTCCTATCCCAGGCTCGTTCCCCACTTGTCCTTGTTCGGAGAGGGGTTCGCGCTGGCCGAATGCCTCGAATGGACCAAGGAATTGCGGTTCAAGCAACTGGAAAAAAAGGAGGAAGGCAACATTCTTCCGCTTCTGAAAAAATTCGTCAACGAAGGGCGTTTGTTGCCCGACGGCGCGGTCTTTCAGGATGTGACCAGCGACGATGTGCTTTTCAAAGATCCGAACGGGACCAGTTTGGCCATCGCCGAGCTGAGCGACGGCTACCGGTCCGTATTGAGTCTGACCCTCGATTTGATTCGCCAAATGGTGGATTTTTTCGGCTACAAGGATGTTTTCCGGAATATTAGGAAAAATGAAATGAATACCGACCTGCCCGGCGTGGTGGTCGTCGACGAGATCGACGCCCATCTGCATCCGTCATGGCAGAAACGAATCGGTTGCTGGTTTCTGGAATATTTTCCGAATATTCAGTTCTTCGTTACAACGCACAGCCCGTTGATTTGCCGCGCGGCGGAAAAGGGGACGGTTTGGCGGCTTGCCGCTCCCGGTTCGAATCAGGAGGGCGGCAAGGTGGAAGGTACCGATCTGCAACGTCTCCTTTTTGGAAATATTGTGGAGGCTTTGGACACGGAGCTGTTCGGCACAGATGTCATGCGCCGGGAACCATCCGAAGAAATGCCAGGCCCCAGGCCGATGTCGCTCGCGAAAAGACTGATTTGGACGGATTTGGAGGAACGCGCTCGCAGGTATGACGCTCCGGGTTCGGGTAGGCTTGGTTTCTATTTCCGGCCGCGCCCTTGCCGCCTCGTTATTCTGGTTGTAACGGATTTGGGGGAGCGGCAATGCGTAGGTTGGGTTGAGCGGGTTTCACGTTGGGTTTCGCTTGCTTTCCAACCATTTCGCGCGCCTTGTCTGTTTGTTTGATAGAATTTCGTAGCGAAACCCAACAATCGACGGCGTTCAACCCAACCTACATTCCACTTGCTTTTCGACCGTTGCCTGAAATTCGTTGCAATCTGAAAAAACCTTATTTTTGGTTCTTGGCCTTAGTAGCACGTCGCATCTTCACCGACCCAACCTTATTGGCTTATTTTTCGTAATCGAAAGGAAAGCCGGGATTCGAGGCGAAAATTTGCGACCTGTGCGGTTGGGATTCTCACAGAAAGGTCCAATGCCAGATACCCCCGGTAGCGCCGCCTTCCACGGCGGCGCGGGATCTCTCTTCGGATTCCATCATGGCAAGGCATCGGACACCGCGCCGCCGTGGAAGGCGGCGCTACCGGGGCAAACGAAATTCTTCGCCGGTACATCGATGTCAACCGCACAGGTCGAAAATTTGTCAAGCGATAAGGTTGGTTGAAATGGGAATTCGCCATGCTACTAAGGTTAAGGACATAAAATAAGGTTTTTTTGGGGTCTAAAACGAAATTCCCATGCTACATTCGCCGCGACAGCGTTCGAGCATTTTGGCGGAACAAATTCCGGCGGAAAAACAAGGCCTTCAAAAAGTTTGATTTTCATCACCTCAGAAAAAACCTGATCGTCGAGTTTTAGCAAACGACCGCTCAAAGCGTATTCCCTCGACACGGGACGCAAGAGCGTCCCCAAGGCGTTCCCACGCAGGAGCGTGGGGACGAGTAGAACAATGTCCTCTGCGAACCTCCGCGTTCTCTGCGCCTCTGCGTTGAATACACCGCCCTCGTACAGCCCCTTTCCTTCCGTCACGCCTTGCCCGCCATCCCGCGAATCCACGTCTCCAGCCGGGAGCGCGGGATCAGGTCCAGGGCTTCCAGCTGCTTGTCGGGGAGCCATTTGAGCATGAGGCGGTAGTCGATGCCGATCCGGATGCGGTAGTATCCGGGGAGCACTTTGAGCGGGCGGGTCTTGTCCAAGACGCTCTTGTCCCTGGCGGCGAAGCCTGCAACGGCCTTGAGGGCCTTGGCGCCGATGGCCGGAGGAAGGGATTCCAGGCTGCGGCGGAAAGCCTGCGCGTATTCGGGGACCAGGACTGTCTTCAGATCTTCGTCCAGGTCGGCGACAGGGCACAAGGCCGCAGATTCCTCGGCGTCTTCGGTCCGGGTCTCCTCGATGCGCTTTTTGGCGATCTTCTGCTCGCTTTCCAGCTCCAGGCGCAGCTGCCTGCGCATGTCCTGCTGGTTGCGAATTTCCTCCTTCAGGGACACGACCCGGTCTTTCAAGCGCCGCACCAGGTCCTGGTCTGCGTCGGAGCGACTTCCATTGGCGCCCGATGCGGGCGCCGGGGCCGTCGCCTTCGCGCGTTCCTGCTTTCCTGTATTTGCAGTCCTTGCCGTCTTTGCCGCGCTCTCGTTCTTCTTCTCCGCAAGCTTTTTGTTCAGCTCCTCGGTCAGTTCCTCGAGCTGCATCTGCTTTTTCTTCAGGATTTTCTCCTTGAAACCGGCCTCTCTCTTTTCCTTTTCGATCTGCTTTTCCAGCTGGCGGATGCGTTCGCTTTTCATTTCGTCGTCTTCGATGTCTTGGGCGCGTTCCAGGTACCAGTCGTAGAAGTCCTCCAGATCGTCGCCGTAGGGGTCCAGGCCGATATCGGCGCGGACCTTTCGAAGCTCCTCGATGAGCATCTCGTTGTCGAATGCGCGGTCGGGCTCGCCGATCAGAACGGCCCTGGAGAAGACAATGGACAGTGCGGGCCAGATTTTCGTAAAATCAAAGACAAGCCTGTAGAGCAGTTCGGTGTCCGACATTTCGGTATCCTCGCCCATGGCTTCGCCAATGGCGGCGTCGAGCCGGTCGAAGATTTCCCGGTTTTTCAGCATGTCCAGAAGCAGCGCGGCGACTTCCGGTTCGTAGACGTCCTCCTCCTGGGCGTTGGCGATGATTTTCTCGGCCAGTTCCACGTCGCCTGCGATGATGGCTTCGTAGAAGAGGTCCCCGAAATGTCCCCGGTCGAACCAGTCGCCGTCGGTGCGGCGTTCTCTTTCCAGCAGAAATTCGTACCCTTTTCTGACGAGGCCAAAAACGGTGGCGCGCTTGTAGGCCAGGATCAGCTGGTCGGTCCTCAACTGTTTGGCATCGATCTTTCTGATGTGATAGGCCCGCATTTCCATGAAGATTTCATTGTCCGGCGCAAGCTCGGGGGACCTGAGGACCTGGGTGCGGGTCAGGCCCTGGTAGTTGGAGGCGTCCCGCAGCTGTTCCTGGTCCTTGTCGATGCAGCATTTCTTGTATTTTTTTCCACTGCCGCACGGGCAGGGCTCGTTGCGGCCGACCTTGGGCACGGGTCTGCGGATGGTCTGGCCTGTGGAGATGACGGACTCCGGCTTTATTTCCGACAGGATTTCCAGCACGTCCTTTTCAATAAGAAACCGGTCGAGATCGAAGGGGGGCGTCTTGTGCTTGAGGATCATCTCGGCCTCGTACAGCATCATAAAATCGCATCGGTACCCGCAGACTTCGTGGTACCGGACGGCCTTCAAGACCGGTTCCGGGTCGCTATCGTGCCTGACGGCCAATTCGGCCGCCGTAAATACGGCAATGACCTTGCGCTGCTCGGTGAGTTCCTCGGACTTGGAAATGCGCAGCAAAGGTTCGATGGCCGAAGCGTCCTGGCAATTGAAAAGAGAGCCGTACACCACGATCGGCTCCACGACCTTCAATGTTTCGGCCAAAAGCTCCGGCCCCAGCGCGATCCCGTTGACCGAGCAGGCGCTCAGCAGCACGCCCAGCTGCTTGTCCTCGGCCTCGTCCATCAAATGGACGACCGCCTGTTCCCACACTTCGACCTCGATGTCCCTTGTCTTCTCGGCCAGATCGGCGACTTCGCCCGCGCTCAGCCTGCAATTGCGGGTTTTTTCAATCAAGAAATCAAAATCGGCGTTCCGAGCCGACGGTGTCTCTTTCGACGCTGCCTTTGTCATTTTCACCTCTGGGTCCCGTTCGGATTCGGACCGGCCCCTTCATGCTTCGGTTCGGCCCCGAATCCCAAGTCCAAATCGACGGAAAAAGAGCGACGAAGCGCGTTTTTTCCGAAAGCATGAGATTATACACGGACAAGGGACCAGGTCAAGAGCGGGTTTCCGGCGGGATCGTCTCGCTGTCTTCCAGGCATGGCCGTCTACGCTTGCGATGAGATTGTCGTGGGTTGGTTTCAACTTCGGCCGGCTTTTTAACCCACGAGCCTCGACCCTCGCCTGGATTCCGGGTCTAAAGCAAGCTGCGCCCGGAATGACGGAGTTGGTTTGCCCACGTTAAAACCAGGCCCGACGGTCGCCTCGGTCCGGTCGGCGGAAAAAACTCGATCATCGAATGGAAAAAAACGTCCCTCCCTCGATAAGGCAAAACATCGAAAGAAAAACAAGAATGCAACAACCCAAGCGGTTTTATCAAGGAGGATGACATGAAAACCAATTCCATTCAAAAAGCAAATTTCAAGGACAATGCGATTTTCGCGGCCGCATGTTTGGCGGCGGCCTGCATATTCTTCTTTTCCCCGGCGGCGCGCGCGGACGCGGGCGGATTAAATGCCTGGGAGGATTGCGTCCATGGACAAAACGATCTCAATATCGTTCATCTGACCCTGACGGGGGTCGCCGATTACGCGGTCACCGAGATATTCAACGACATTCTGACCCAGACTCCCGGCGTGGTGGATGCTGCGCGGACACGGCTGCACCTGGACCCGGATCGGCCGAAATCCTGCTTCGTCACCTGGAGAATTCAAACGGCCGACATCGGCGTTTTCGAGCTGGAAAGCCGCATCTATCGCATACTGCGTGACATTTCCAAAGAAAGCCCCGACGCGCCCACCATCGCGTACAACTTCATGCCTTCCGAGCGGGATTTCGAAAGCCTGGGGCACATCCGGCCGTTTCAGTCCACGAGCAAGGAAATTCAGTTCGTGATGGATCGTCCGTTGCTTCGCGAGCAAAAACATGCTAACAGAAATCATGCCGCGCGGGGCCATCGTCCCGACTTCGGCTGGGGAAATCGGGGTTTCGAGTAAATCGCCCGGCCAAAAGCGCCGGAATTGACGATAACCAGCAAGATTAAGGAGCAGAAGAATGAAACCGACCCAAAGCCAATCGTTTCGCAGCCGTTTCGCCTGGTTGTTCTCCCTGATTCTGATCGCGCTTCTCGCGCACGGCTGCGCTTCCACGAGCGTGCAGGAAACCGTCTACGACCCCAGGTCGGAATTCGACCGCAAGCTCGACGAACTCATGGCGAATTTGCTCGACAGGGAGCATTACACGACTGCGGAAATGGCCCCGGCAGCGGTCATGCCCGGATCCCTGAGGGGTGGAACGAGGTTTTCCAGGCTCGAGGAGATCGTCATGGAAAGGCTCTCCATGCGGCTGCGCCAGAATCACGACGTCTGCAAGCTTTCCAGGCAGAACTGGTTCGAGTTTAGAGAAGGCCGCCCCCTCGATTTCAAGGACAAGCCCTACACCCAGCGGCACTACTATCGCAACCTCGTCGCATACGAGGTCAAGGTTTCGGCCGACGACGTCCTGGCCAAGGCCACGGTGAACATCGTGGCCTCCGACGCCGACGGCAAATCCGTACCGGGCGTCATGGCAGCCTGCGACCTGGATTTCGACTACGACTCGCCCGCGCGCCAGCTGTATCTCGCCGAACCCTCAACCAACCCGTATCCCGAAGGCCTGGAGGAACGCCCCTACGATTCGCTGGACAGGCTCGCGTTCAGCCTGGCGGCGGAACTCGCCGACGCCTACCGGACCGGGGTGTCGGCCGACGGCCAAAAGCCCAGCGACCGCGAAGTCCGGGTCCTTCTATATAACAAGCCGCCGCTGGATGTGGGACCGACCATGGCCTACAGCATCCAGAACGCCTTGCAGCAGGCCGTCGTGAGCAACCGGGGATTCACCTGCGTGGTCAGCAAAGAGGATTTCGGCCCCGCTTTCGAGCAGATCGACTTCTACCGGCGCAACTACGAAATTTTCCACCTGGAGGAAACCAAGTTCACGGCGGGCACGGTTCTTTTGATGGTCGATTCCCTGCGTCACTCCGACGGAGACAAGGTGGGGGTGGCGCTTCGCGCCCTGTGGCGGATCGGCCCCCTGGAATCCGATACCGGAGACCTGATTCCGACCAACGTCGCCGGGACCTACCTCTCGGGATTCACCGCCAAGGCGTACCTGTACTCGGACGACATCGGCATGCCCGTCGTGGCGACCCCTCCCCCAAGGACCGTCTATGTGCCTCCCGTACGCAATGTCTACACGCCCCCCCCGCGCAAAGTCTACACGCCTCCGACTCCCCAGACCTACGTGCCAGCGCCGGTGACGGTCGGCGCCCTGGACGTATGCTTCTACGAATTCACGGAGGTTTTCCAAAAGCGCATCTATCCGATCTTGACCGACGCGCCCAACGTAACCGGCGTGCAAAGGATCTACGATCTGTGCGACGGCCCTCGCTGCATCTGCTACGCGGTGCAATACACCGGCCCGCAGGAAGATCTGGAGGCCTACCTGAGACAAAACCTGCGAACCAATAAGGTCCTGGCCTTTCGCATGATTCCCAGAGGCGCCAACCGTCTCGACGTCATGTTCGACGGGGGCTTCGATTAACCAACCAGGCCGCCCTGTCCGCCGCCTGCGGCTGCGGACGGGGCCAATGTTTCTTAAGCGATTCGAATTTCGACGCTCTTGCGGTTCCCGTTCTTCCTTCCCCTTTTTTCTTCACCGGTCTCGCTCGGGATGATTGCCGACCTTCCTCCAGCAATTCTAATTTTGTGCCAAATTCCATGCCGAAGATGTTGCAACGACCAAGGTAACCAGACCATCCTGGTCTGGCGGCCCGTAGTAAAGGGAAATTTCCCGACGCGTCGGGCTTGGTCTTAACATCGGCCACTTTCAGGGAATATCGTCGCGGCGGTCGTCATTCCGGGCGGAGCGGTATGTACCCCGGATGTCGATAAAACAGCTGGATTCCGTCGTTTCAGGGAATTTCTTAACTGGAACATGTAGCGTAGACCCGGAATCCAGGCGGCCGAATTTAGAACCAAGCCCGACGCGTCGAACCAGACCAGGATGGTCTGGTTACCTTGAAGGCACTGTGAACACCCATAATTAGAATCCCTGATCTTCCTCCTTTCGCCTTGATTTTTTATCGGATTCCCTTTAATTATTGGAAAGAACAAGCCCTCCGAAAAACGGTTTTCGAATTCGGAGATTCCCTGGCAATAACGCAGGGACAAAAAGAAACGTCCGCATTCTTTTGACGGACATCGTTTTTTACGAACATTGCGCCTGCAAACCAGTCGAGGCGACAGGAGAACAAATATGGCTGCGGAGGAAAAATCGACAGGGAGCCCCTCGGCGAAGAATGGACGCGGTGCCCCAGGCCCGAACAAGGGTCGCGGGTCCCGCTCCCGCCAAGGCCACCCGGAAACCACCGGCAAGTATCGCCTCGCCGAAGTGGTCGGCGAAGGCGCCATGGGCGTCGTCTACAAGGCTTTCGACCCCCATATCGAACGCGTGGTCGCCATCAAGGTCATCAAAAGGGACCAGGTCTCGGAATCCCAATGGGCCGAGCTTCAGGCCCGCTTCCAGAGAGAGGCCAAGGCCGCCGGACGCCTTTTGCACCCCAACATCGTCACGGTCCACGAGTACGGCGAGGACGACGGTTCGCCGTATCTGGTTATGGAATACATGGAAGGGGTCAGTCTCGCGCAGTACATCAAGCAGAAAGGGCGGCTGTCTGTGAAAGAGTCGTACTCCATCATGAAAAAGCTGCTCGACGCCCTCGAATATTCCCACTCCAAAGGCGTGATTCACCGGGACATCAAGCCGCAGAACGTTTTCATCCTGGAAAACCTGGAGGTGAAGCTTTCGGATTTCGGCATCGCGAAAATGGAGTCCTCCGATCTGACCAAGCCGGGAATGGTCCTGGGAACTCCCGTCTACATGTCTCCCGAGCAGATACGCGCGGAAAAGGTGGACGCCCGTTCCGACTTGTTTTCCGCCGGGGTGATCTTCTATGAAATGATCGCCGGCGAGCGCCCCTTCGCAGGCGCCCAGCTCGCAACCCTAATCCACAAGATCCTCAACGAGACCCCCCGAGACCCCTGCTCGCTGAATCCCGACCTCCCGGAAGCCTTCCGGGACATCTTCGCCAAGGCTTTGGCAAAAAAGCCTGAGGAACGGTACCAGACCGCCAGGCAATTTCTGGCCGCTATTCAGGAAACCATTGAAAACTCGCCCACTCTTGTCATCGAACACCCTCCCAAACCTCAGGGCAAAAACCGCATGGCGGTGGTGGCACTGGCGATCCTTCTGGTTGTAGGCATCGCCGGGGCGGGGATCTGGCACTGGATTGGCAAGAGCCCGGAAAACGGTCCGGATGTCAAACCCGAAATAGAACAATCGGAAAAGGCGCCTGAAATCGAGGAAAACGCGTCGCAAGACGTATCCACCGAGGCTCCCGATGCTTCCGCAGACGCTCGAACCCGGGCGGCAATATCCGATACGGGTCCCGCCGTAGAAGAAACCACGGACGAACGGCAGGGGGCACTGCCAACCCCGGGCGAAGAGACCGCAGTGTCCGAACCGGTCGAAGAAACGCATGAAGATCGGTCTGGCACGGATTCGAGCGTCGAACCCGGAAAACAGCCGGACAAGATAAAACCAACGGTGGAAACCTCAGAGGAAACGGTCTCCCCTGAAGAAACGGTCTCCCCTGAAGAAACGGTATCCCCTGAGGAATCGGTATCCCCTGAGGAATCGGTATCCCCTGAGGAAACGGTATCCCCGCTGGCAAGCCCTGAGACCGCACCGGAAGTGTCGCCGCAGGAAGAGACGGTCCCCTCCGCGGAGCCCGCCGCCGAACAGGAACCAAAACCGGAACCATCGCCCGCAAAAAGCTTGGTTCTCATCGAATCCGAGCCCAAGGGGGCCAATGTCTACATCGACGGCAAATGGGTGGGTGTCACGCCTTTCCAAGGCCCCGTCGAACCGGGCAACCACAGGCTGGAGCTGAAAAAGTCGGGGTTCAAGCCAATGGCAGACGAGTTTTCCATAGAACAAGGAACAGAGGGGCCTTATGAATACAACGCGGAGTTGTACAAGGGAAGGGGTTTCGAATAGGCCCCGGGAAGTGCGGACGGCACTCCCCAGGCGCCGCCTGGAGGGCTTGGATGGAAAGATGCGATGTTCAAAACCAATGATCGGGAGGTAGATTTGAAAACGAACAAAACACTTGCGAAAAATGCCGCCAGCGCAGGAGCGGCGCGCTGCAAACTTTTGATTCTGCTGATTGCGTCGTCGTGCGTCATGGCGACGGGCTCCGGTTGCGCCACCGCCCCGGGCCAAGTCTATGCCACCCCTCTTCCGGTTTACGAAGAAGCGGCGACCGCCTGCTTCTACGATTTTACCGACGTCTATGTGAAACGGATCTACCCCGTGCTCGACAGCGCCCCCGGCATGCTCGATCTTCGTCGCGCGGACCAGGCCTGCTATGGGGAACCGTCGTGCGTCTGCTACGCGCTGATGCTGAGCGGTCCTCTCGAAGATCTCGAATCCTGGGTCTATCGGGAGCTTCCCACGTCAAAGGCGGTCCCGTTCAAATCGACGCGGGCGGGAGGCAGTCGAATCGAATTCCGCCACCAGGGAGGTTTCGATTGATAAAAAGGAGCAAAAAGCGGCGCCTTGCCTTGGCCCTTCTGCTTTTCGCATCGTCGGCCCTCGTTCTTTCCGGCTGCTCCGCCATGATGTCGTCGGCCACAAACCGGTTTTCCGACAACCTGGCCTTCGCGTTCCAAAACAGCGAGGACCCTGCGGTGGTGGCCGACGGCGCGCCGGCCTACCTTTTGATGATGGACGCCCTGATCCGGGACAATCCCGACGATTATTCCATGATCAGAGCCGCAGCCAAGCTGAACGCCGCCTATGCCGACATGTTCGTGGAGGATTCCGAACGCTTGAAAATCCTCACGGAAAAGGCACTGGGACTGGCCAGTCAATCCGCATGCCTGGAAAACCCAAGACTGTGCGACTTGCGACGCATGGAATTTTCGGTTTTCGAAAAGGTGGTGGTAGAATCCGGCCCGGACGACCTCGACGCACTCTTTTCCTTGTCGGGGGTGTGGGCGAGCTGGATACAGGCCCATCGCAGGGACTGGAAAGCGGTCGCGGAGCTTTCCAGGGTGGAGGCGATCATGAAGCGCGCAATCGAGCTGGACCCGGAATACGAAGACGGACAGCCATACCTGTATCTCGGCGCGTTGGCCACGATGCTTCCGCCCGCGCTGGGCGGAAAACCGGAGGAAGGCAGGGCGTATTTCGAAAAGGCCATCGAATTGTCCGGCGGCAACAACCTCTACGCAAAATACCTCTACGCCCAGCGCTACGCCCGGCTCGTGTTCGACCGAGAGCTGCACGACCGGCTTCTCAACGAGGTCCTGGAAGCCAAGCCCGACGTCGTGGGATACCGGCTGGCAAACGCCATCGCCAAGCAAAAGGCGCGAACGCTTCTGGAAACCGCCGACGATTATTTTTAAAAGGTGATCAATACGATGCTATCCAAAGCCAATCCTTTCAAAGTGTTCATTGCGGCGTGCGCCCTTGTGGTCGCCACGCCTTTTCTCGCCAGAGCGACCGTATTCAAGATCGGGACATTGTCCCCCGAAGGTTCCGTCTGGATGGAAATCATGCGGGAGGGCGCGGAATCCATCGAGAAGAAGACCGAAGGCCGGGTCAAGTTCAAGTTCTATCCCGGCGGCGTAATGGGAAGCGACCAGGCGGTCCTTCGAAAAATACGGATCGGACAGCTGCACGGTGGCGCAGTGGTCGCAGGCAGCCTGTCGCACATCTTTCCCGATATTTGCGTCTACGCCCTTCCTTTCACCTTCGACTCCCTGGCCGAAGTGGACTATGTTCGCCAACGCATGGATTCGGAATTGACAAAAGGCCTTGAAAAACACGGGTTCGTAGGTTTTGGCCCCGCCGAGGGGGGCTTCGTCTATCTCATGTCCAAATCGCCCGTGCGGACCGTTTCCGACCTTTCCGGACTCAAGGTCTGGGTTCCGGAAAACGACGAGATATCCCTGGAGGCCATCAAGTCCTTCGGGGTTTCCCCCATCGCTCTGTCTCTAGGAGAAGTGCGCACCGGCCTGCAAACCGGGCTGATCGACACCATCGGCACCTCTCCCATCGGCGCCATCGCCCTGCAATGGCATACCCAGCTCAAATACCTCATGGACGTCCCCCTTCTCTATGTCTATGCCCTGATGGTCCTCGACAAGAAAGATTTCGACAAGCTTTCCCCGCCCGACAGGCAAATCGTTCGCGAAACCATGGACGCCACCTTCGACAAGCTGGACAAAATCAACCGAAAAGACAATATCGAAGCCTTGAGAGCCCTGAAAAACCAAGGCATCGACTTCGTGGAATTGTCCGAGGATTCCGTGGCCATCTGGAAAAAGGGCGTCGCCAACATCCCGGAACAGCTCATCGAGAAGGGACGTCTTTCCAAGGACATCTTCGATTCTTTGACATACCATCTCAAGGACTACCGTTCCAGTCATGCAAGCAGAGACGAATAACAGCGAAGACAAGGCTGTCGCCGGAAGCGTCGCGGAAAAAATCCAGCTGGCGATTCGGCGAATCGAAGACGCCGCCCTCTCCGCCCTTCTGCTCTTCATGATATTGCTGGCCGCAGCCCAGATCTTTTCCAGAAACCTGTTCGATTCAGGCATATCCTGGGGAGACATTCTGGTGCGCATCCTCGTGCTATGGGTGGGTCTGTTCGGTGCCATGGCCGCCAGCAGAAAGGGAGACCACATCAAGATCGACCTGGTCTCCCGGTATCTGCCTCCCCGATGGAAAGCCGCTGCCAACGCCCTGACCGACCTGTTCACCGCCGTCGTGTGCTGGATCGTCACCTATTTCGCGGTCAAGTTCGTGCATTTCGAGTACCTGGACGGGTTCGAGGCCTTCGAACAAGTCCCCGTGTGGGTCTGCGAATCCATCATTCCGATCGCCTTCTTCGCCATGGCATTGCGGTATTCCATCCATACCGTGTGCGGCGTGCGCTCCCTGTTTTCGAAATCCACATGACCGCGATCCTGATTTCAATGGCCCTGATCATATTGGCTATCCTGGGCGCGCCCCTGTTCGCGGTGATCGTGGCGGCGGCCATGGTCGGCTTCTACAGCCAGGGGATCGACCTGTCGGTGATCGCCATCGAAATATACCGCATTTCCGACGCGTCGGTCCTGCCTGCGCTTCCGCTCTTCACCTTCGCAGGCTACCTCCTGGGAGAAAGCCGCACCTCGGAGCGCTTGGTAAGGCTCTCCCGCGTGTTTCTGGGGTGGATGCCCGGCGGCCTCGCCATCCTCTCCTTTGTGGCGTGCGCCCTTTTCACCGCCTTCACCGGCGCGTCCGGCGTGACCATCGTGGCGCTGGGCGCCCTTTTGCTCCCGGCGCTTCTCCAGGACGGCTACCGGGAAAAATTCAGCATGGGGCTGGTGACCACGTCGGGAAGCCTCGGGCTGCTGTTTCCCCCGTCCCTTCCCCTGATCCTGTACGGAATCATCGCCCAGCAGATGACTTCGGCCGAAGAAGTATCCATCGAGAAGCTCTTTCTGGCAGGCCTGCTTCCGGGTCTGCTGATGCTTGTCATGCTCTCCGTATGGAGCCTGTGGACCAACCGAAAAATGCCCATGAAAACCGACGCCATCGACTTCAAGCAAATGCTGGCCGCCGTCAGGGAATCCATCTGGGAGATCCCCCTGCCCTTTTTCGTGCTGGGGGGAGTATACGGCGGATACTTCGCCATTTCGGAGGCGGCGGCGGTGACCGCGCTGTATGTGCTCGTAGTCGAAGTCCTGGTCTATCGCGAGGTTTCCATCCGCCAGCTGCCGGGCATCATGCGCGACTCCATGATCATGGTGGGAGGAATCCTGCTGATCCTGGGCGTGTCCCTGGCCTCCACCAACTATCTCATAGACGCGGAAATCCCAACGAAGCTGTTCGAAACCATACAGGGACACGTGACCGACAAGATCACGTTCCTGATACTGCTCAACCTGCTGCTTCTGCTCCTGGGGGCCATCCTGGACATCTTTTCCGCCATCGTGATCATGGTCCCCCTGATTCTCCCGGTGGCCCAAAGCTACGGTATCCACCCCGTGCATCTGGGAATCGTCTTTCTGGCCAACATGCAGATCGGATACTTCACCCCCCCGGTGGGAATGAACCTGTTCATCGCGTCCTACAGGTTTAAGAAATCCATCGCAGATCTCTACATCTCCACAATTCCTTTCATGGTGATTCTGCTTCTCGCGGTGCTGGTTATCACGTACTGGCCGTGGCTTAGCTTGGTGTTGGTTGTTGGCGGATAGCTTTTAGCTGTTTGCCCTTAGCCCTTAACTGCCAAGCGGGGTGATGAAAAGTTTGATTTTTTTGATGGATTTTTTCCGCCTGGCTTTATGCTGCGCCGATGGGCTTGGTTTCTATTTCAGCCATACCCTCGCCGCCTCGTCCGCCTCGTTCCAACGCTTCGCGTTGGAATGCATACCAGGACGCATCGCGTCCGCGTTTCGCAGAGGCTTGGTCAATACAAAAGCCAAACCTGGTTCGGGGTCGTAGGGTGGATGCGGGGTGATGAAAATCATCCGGTTTCCGGTATGAAATTTCCTCCGATATCTGTTCCGGCTTTGCGGGGCCTGAACAGTTGGATGGGGTTGGTTTTAATTAAGCCGGATTTGTTACCCGGAAGCCTCGACTATAGCTTGGATTCCAGCTCTCCGCAAGCCCTGCCCTGAATGACGGAGCGGGTTGGCCGACGTTGAAACCAAGCCATAGGCAGATCGTCGAGGCTCGAAGGTCGGAGGCGCGGGACGGGGCAAAGCGACAGAAGGCGCGGGAATACCGGAGCGGAATCGAATCCGAGTCGTTGCGGCCGACCTTCCGTTCTTTTTTCGTTCCGGCATTTCCGTGCCCAGTCATTCCGGCCGGAACGCGCGTTTCCCGAGTCGGGCGCAAATTCCGCGCATGCCCGAGAGTCCGTTGAAATCCGGCGGCGTCGCACTTGAAAGCGCGCGCGGAGAGCCGGAATCCAGACTTCCGTTCAAGTCCCGGCGGAGCAGCGGCAGACGGCGGCGAAAATCTCCCGGAATTGGATGATTTTCATCACCCCGCCTTACACCTCTCCCTTAAAAAACGAAGAAAACCTTGCCGAATAATCGGCATATTTTCGGTGCGCTTTTCATCGCACCTGATTTTTTCCAAAAGAAAAACCTTATTTTTCCTTTTTAAACCTTAGTAGCATGCCGGGTTCTCTCTCCCATAACCTTATTACCTTATGGATAGATTATCGCTTTGAATCCGGGCTTTCCTTTCGATCACGAAACATAAGGCAATAAGGTTGGATTGAGAAGGGGATTCGCCATGCTACTAAGGTCAAGGACAAAAAATAAGGTTTTGTGGCATCCAAAACGAAATTCCCTTATTGCATTCGCCGCCGACAGCGTTCGAGCATTTTGGCGGAAAAAATTCCGACAGAAAAAAATACCCTTGAAAAAAGATCATTTTCATCACCCCAGGTTGCAACCCCGGAATTCGGCACTGGTTCCCGGCTTGTCTGCGCCCGCGCCCTTATGACATTGTACGAGGTCCAACCCACCATTTCCGCGCAGGCTGCGGGGCGTGTTCGAAGAAGCCGCGAAGAGGCGCAAAAAATGGTGGGTTGGACTCGGTGCAAGATTGTCGAGCCGTCTAAGTCAACAGAGGTTTTCTTTGCGACAACCTCCGGGTACAAACCCACCCACCCTACGATCCCAAACAGGCCCCGCGATAGCTTGGGCGGAATAAAACCCGGCGGAATTGTTGCGGCCAAACAGGGAGCATTTTCATCACCCGGGAATGAGGCAACAAGGCAATAAGGTTGGTCCGGGAGAGTCCGTCGCCTGCCAAGGTTGAGGGTCGAAACAAGGTCCTTTGGATGGATGGCTTCCGCACCGGCATTTCCCCTCGAATCGACAACGAACCTCGAATTTGCCGGCTTTCCGCGAAACGGGACCCGGAGGAAAGCCTATTTTCCGCAAGCGGCCATGGCCTGCTCGGCCTGCCGCGACAGTTGCGGCTGCCCCAGCCGTTCGAACCCCCGGCGGGAACGTTCCAGGATTTCCAGACCCTGCTCGGTTTGGCCAGCCTGGCAAAGAATCCGGCCAAGGTACAATCCCACGGAGCTGATGCCATCCAGCCTTCCGAGTTTCATGTTGATTGTGTAGGATTCTGCCAAGTGTTCAAAGGCCTTTTGGATGTCGCCGATCCGCGAACACCGCTCGCTCGCGATCCGGAGCAGGCCGGACGGCGGTCCCGCATCCTCGTCGTCCAGGATTTCGGCCGCTTCGACCGCCATTTTCGTCGCCTTCCTGTACTCGAACCTTTCTTCCAGCAGGAGCAGCGCGCTGGTCGCGGCGGACAGGAGCACGCCGGCGTCTTTGGCGAACACCGCCACCCGGGCAAGCTCCAGGTTAGCCGCCGCGGGTCTCCGCGAACCGTCCTGCCCGCCCCACGCCTCGAACAGCCCCGGAAGCAGAAGTTTCGCCAGGCAGCCCTCCTCCTCTTCCGAAAGCCTTCCGGCCTTGGGTCGCGCGATCTCGTTGACGGCTGCGGCCGTGCTTTTCGGAACGACCAGGTCCTCGTACATCTCCCACAGGCCCAGGACCGCCAGGCGTTGCCCGTCGCCCAAGCTCTGGGAGGAAAAGATCTCGGGGGGGACCGGCGCCAGAAACAGGGTCGAGGCCTTGAGAAGGTCGCTTTCGGAGGCGGAGAGCATGCCCAGGAGGCGGTCCACGGCCAGGTCCTTTAAAAACTCGTGCAGCGATTCCTCGTCCGGGGCCTTTCCCGACTGGGCGTAGGCCTCCATGTCCTCCAGCGCCCTTTCGCATTCGACGGGGTTTTCCAGCGCCATGTTGAACAGCAGGTCCTGGAGTCCGGGATTGCCCCGGGCGGACACGACGCAGCGCTTCACGAGAAGGGAACGCGCCAGGGCCTTTTCCCCGGCGTCCCGGCCCATGGCCCGGACCTTGGCCTGGGCCTGCTTTTCCCCTTCGTGGCCGTCCATTTTCGGCAGGGACAGCGGAAACAGCCTTTGCCCCAGGGGCTTTCCCGACTCGGAGTCCAGCTCGAAGCGATACCGGGAAGTGAGCAGTAGCCGCGACAGGGTACGCGCGCCCGCGAAGGCCTGGATGGTGGACCGCAGGGCATCGACGTGCCTTGCGTCCACCTTGTGCAAGCCCCTGCCGTCGGGTTTTTGCAAAATCTTTTCCAGATCGTCCAGGACCAGCAGCACCGGCCGGGCCGGGTCTTGGGAGCGACCTTTCGCCCAGTCGGTCGCCCGCCGCAGTTTTTGCAGAAATCCGCCCGCGTCCCGGTCGGCTTCCAGGTCCGCGCAGGGCCCCTCCAGAAGAAGCCGCAACGCGCCTTTGAGCGCCATGGGGTCTTCCACTACCGACGCCATGGATTCCCGGACGATCCGCTGCACCGCGGGGACCGGGACGGCTTCGTCGAAGGCCTTTAGAATGGAGGCGGCGTCGTATCTGCCGAACACCACGGCGGTCTTGTGGTCGGGCATGCGGTGGGCGACCCGCGCGGCCAGGCTGGACTTGCCCTGGCGTCCGAACCCGTGGACCAGCACGCCGGAAAAAACGTCCGCGCCTTCCCGGAAGGCCCGCAGCACGGCTTGCAGCTGCCGCCTTCTTCCGACGAACTCGTCGCGCCCGGCCACGGGGACTTCGGCCTTGGCGTCCAGGAATTCCTTGTGCCCTCTGTGCCGCGAACCGCGCCTTCGGGGTCGTTCTCCCCCGCAGACCGGGCCGCCGCCCTGCCTTCCCAGGTACAGCCGGGCCAGGTGCCAGTCTCTGGAGGGCGGGGCGTCGGGACGGTCCGGGTCGGGGGCGATCAGGGCGTGGCGGGCGAAGGCCACCGCCGTTTCCAGGTCCGTCTTTTTGGCCAGGCTCTCGTACAGGCGGGCGGCGAATTTCGTGGCCTCGGCGTCCTCCACCGCACCTCCCCATCCCAGGACGGCGGGCGCGCCCAGAAGGACCGTGTCGGAGGAGAAGGAGTGCAGCAGCCGGTCGGGCTCGGAACTCATGCAGGCGGACAAGAACAGCAGGCGGGGAAAATTGCGCTCCAAAGCCTGGTGGAGGTCCTCCGGGGAGGCCTTGGCCGGGTCGCCGCTTTCGTCCTCCAGGCACAGAAACGGCTTTCCGCCGTGGCCGTCCCTGGTCCCGTGGCAGGAAGATGTGCAAGACGTCCACAGGCCTTTCCCTGGCCACGCGCTCGGCCAGAAGCGGAAGGCTGCCGCTCTCCTCCACCACCAGGTCCATGCCGATATTCCCGGTCGCTTCCATGACCGAGGCCTCCTCCCGCTCGTATTGCAGACGGGATCCGCCGTTTCTGGCCTCCGCCGCCATGAACACGGCGGACAGGCGGTACTGGGAAGGTCCTCCTTCCCGCGACGGCGCGCCGATCCGACGAACCGGGCTGAAACGCACCCGTGCGTCGGCCGCCAAGTGCCCGTGCTCGTCGGCCAGAAGCTCCCAGGGCGTTTCCAGAAACGCGAGTTCCTCGGGCGAGGGCCTCTCCCCGACCCGAAACTCAGCCACCAGGGGGACGGCGGACGAAGCCATGATCGTCCTTTCCATCCGGCGAGGGTTGCCGTCGAACCAACGGTACATCTCGCGCCCGATGGCAAGCAAGCTCTCGGCAGCGTCCGGGCGGCCCAGCGCCAGTCGGTACCCCGCGATCCACGCGTCGAAACGGTCGAAGTCGGCGGGGGTCAAGTCCTTGAATTCAGGGGTATCGCCCGTTGCGCCGGCGGACCGGAAAAACAGCCTTCCGTCTTGAAAATGAAACTGCGGGACGTTCGCTTTGCCTTTCTGGTCGCCATATTGATCGGGCAATTCGAATCTCCTCGTTAGAAAAAAAGCGGCGGGCTGCGCGTACCGGAAAATTGTCTGCTTTAAGAAGGCATAATCCAAAAAAAACGCAAAATTCAAGCGTTTTATGCGACAGGCGCCGCCTAAGCAGCGATTCTAATTTTGACGGGCTTGCGCAATGGTGTCTTTCGTTCCTGCAAAGGCCCTGAACATCTGCCGATGGGCATTATAGGGAATGATCCCTCATGGTCTTTTCTTGATGTTGCACTCTGCGTACCTTTGCGTCTCTGCGCCTCTGCGTTGAATACACGCGGCCCTTCGATGGCAAGGGTGATTTAAACGCAGAGGCGCAAAGGCGCAGAGGTACGCAGAGAAGAGCCTGGTAAAATTAGAATTGCTGGGAACATTGACATCCATCTTGCTTTTCAGTAGAAATCGAATTTCGAGTCGGTTTCTTTAATCCATGAGACGAAAGGAGTCCCCGGTTATGAAAAAATTGATCCCCTACGATTTGAAGGACAGCGAGCCCATTTTCATCGAAATCGAGGTCCCGGAGGAGCAGGGCGGATATCGCAGGGTCTCGCGAGGCACGGACGAAGAGCAGGTCTTGCAGGAGTCCGCAGGCAAGTTCGAAAAGGCGATTCGCCGCGTCAAGCCGGCTGCCGAGAGCATCGTGAACATGTTCCGGGAAATGAACTCCCCCAACGAGATCGGCATCGAGTTCGGCCTGAAATTCGGCGCCAAGACCGGTGCGTTTATCGCCTCCGCCGACTCCAGCGCCACCTTCAAGGTGAACATCAAATGGATCAACGAAAAGCCGCAACCCGAAGAGCCGCAACCCGAAGAGCCGCAGCCCGACAAGCCGACCGAACCGTCGTGAACGCTTCCGTAGCACGCATACTCGCACCCGGCGAAAAGGATCTCGCGGTCCTCGGCGCCGGTTTCCTCGTCGAAGGCGGCTTTGTCCTGACCTGCGCCCATGTGGTGGGCAGGGCCGACGCCGAGGTGGAGCTGGATTTTCCGCTGGTCGCCCCGGAAGAGAGGGTCCGTGCCAAAGTTCGGTCGTTCTATCCGGCGGGATCGCTTCCGGGAAGAGGGCTGGAGGATATCGCCCTGCTGGAGCCGTTTGCGGATTGCGCCATTCCCCCCGAAGCAAGGCCTGCTTCGTTCGGCTTCGCCAAGGACGACTGGGACGAACGGCGGGTGAAGATGTTCGGTTTCCCGAAAGGCCGCGAGGACGGGGACTGGACCCGTGGAACGGTGGCCGGGGCCGTGGCGGGCGGATGGCGCCAGATCGACCACGATCCGTGCGGTTCGGAGATTGCCGAAGGCTTCAGCGGGGCCGCTGCCTGGGTCGAGGAAGACGGCGAAACGCAAGCGGCGGGCATGATCGTCGCCGTCCATGTCAGAAACGGCGTGAAATCCGCGTACATGATTCCCGCGCGAACGCTTGCCACCGTCTTGCGCCCCCTGCATGACCTGCAAAAAAGCAAGGGCAGGGCGGCCGGGGACCTGATCCCCAAAAAATGCGACCGGGACGACCAGGACAGCGATTTTTCGTCTTTTTACTATAAATGGAGCGTCAAAGACCCTTTCGTCCCGCAGTTCTACATCCTCCATGGCTGGAAAAAGGAAGCCCCCTACAGCTTGATCGAGCGGTTTTGCTTCACATACGTCAAGAAGCTCGAAAACAAAAAATGGCGGGTGAACGCCAACCCGGACATTCGCTACGTCAAAGCCTGGCCGGAGCGCAGGGATTTGAAATGGCGACAGGCGTTTTTAAAAAGGCAGCTCTTCTGCTGTTTCGCAGGCGAGGAAAACGCCCGGCCCGAGTGTACGCTCGACGATGTCTGTTCGACCCCCGATTTCAAACGACGAAACAAGATCGTCGTGGTTCACAACATCGACGCGTCCTGCTGGGACGGCAAAACCCGGAAATTGATCCTGTGGTACAAGAACGAGTTCTGGCCTTTGTTCATGAAACGGAAACAATTCAAGCAGGTGCTCGTTTTTTTTAACGTCATGTACAAAGACAGGGATGGCAAGCCCGGCTTTTTCGGCCGCCAGGCTTCCCCTGTCGCCAAAATCGAAAGGCAGCTTTCCCAGATCGAAAGCGACCGGGGAGGCCGGTGTCCTTGCAAGTTGATAGAGCGTTTGAGAGGCGTGGAGGAAAAGCATGTTCTAAACTGGCTCTTGACCCATGAGATCGACCGCTCGCATTTGAAAAAGCTGCAAGAACTTTTTGAAAACCAGGCGGAAGTCTGCATGGAAATCGTGGAATCGAAGCTGCTGGAAATCTACAAGGAACATATAAGGCTTGCGTAATCGGAGACGGGCTTGGTTTCAACTTCGGCCGGTCTTCATCCGACAGTTTCCGTCGTCGCCTGGATTCCGGGTCTAAAGCAAGCTCCGCCCGGAATGACGGTGTTGGTCGGCCGACGCTAAAACCAAAACCTCGGAGATAAAAAGCAATGAACGAGACGACAAGGAAAGCCCTCTATACGGGAAATGCGAAAAAAATCACCGACGCGGAAAAGCGCCTGGCCGAGTCCGCCTTCGACTGGGACCCCGACGACGCCGCAGGCTACATCGCGGGCGACGCGCTTCGAAAGGCGGTCAACGTGGCGCTCGCTTTGGGAATGCCCCTCTTGGTCACCGGCGAGCCGGGCACGGGCAAAACCCGCCTTGCCCAGAGCATCGCCCACGATCTGGGCAAGCTTCCCCTTTTCCGGTTCCAGACCAAGACCGCCTCCGAGGCCAAGGACCTCTTCTACCGCTACGATGCCATCCGGCGATTCCAGGACATCCAGGACCCGGAAATAAAGCCCAAGAAAGCCGTGGAGCAATACATCGCCTGCGACGCTCTCGGAAAGGCCATTTTGCTCACCAAGCCCGTCTCCGATACCGTCGCCCGCCGGTATCTCCCCGACAACCTGAAAAACGCGGGACCCGCAAGCTCCGTCGTTCTCATCGACGAAATCGACAAGGCCCCCAGGGACCTGCCCAACGACATCTTAAACGAGTTCGAACACCTGCGATTCACCATCGCGGAAACCGGGGAAACCTTCGAAATCGACCCCGAGTACCGTCCCGTGCTGGTGTTGACCAGCAATTCGGAAAAGAACCTGCCGGACCCCTTTCTGCGCCGGTGCGTGTTCCATCACATCGAGTTTCCCTCGAAAACGCAGCTGAGACAAATCGTCGAAAAGCGCATGCCCGGCGCCATGGCCCGTGTGGACGCCGCCATCAAGCACTTGGTCGCCATTCGCGACACCCTGGATTTGAAGAAGAAACCCGCCACCGCCGAATTCCTGGCCTGGCTTTCGGCCATCGACGCCATGGGCGTGGACCTGGACAACCTATCTTCCGAAGATTTCGAGGACGTGGTCGTCTCCTATTCGATCCTGGCCAAAAACCGCGACGACGCCGAAACCATGGCGCAATACCTGCGCGAAAGCGCGGCAGGACAATCCTGAAGGGTCCCCGAATGCTCTCGTCCGACAGATCCGCATACGACGACCTGCCCTTCTACGATTTCATCGAGGTCCTCAAAGCGCACGGTTTCTCCCCCGGCGTGGGCTGCTACCTGCGCCTGCGACAAACCCTGGAACTCCTCGGGCCCGGCGTTCCCCTGTCGGAGCTGAAAGATTACCTTTGCCCTGTTTTCGCTTCCGACGAAAAAAGCCAGAGGGAATTTCACCGCGTCTTCGACGCCTATTTCCACGCGTACATCCGGGCGGAAAAGGGTTCGGAAAAATCGGGAGATTCGGAGGCGGAGGAGGGGACTGGCGAGGAGGAAAAGCCGGACCCGATGAAGGAGGTGGAGACGGCATTGCGCCTTCGCCCGTATGTCCTGCTGATGGCGTTGCTATTGCTGACGGTCGTGTTCATACCGGAACAAATTCACGAGCGCATCGAGCAGAAGCCCAAAGTGACAGTTTCCGGCGAAGAGATCGTCCCTGGCGCTCCCGGCGCCCCCGACCAAAACGCCGGAAAAATTAGGAAGGTGACATACGAAATTGCCCCGAAGGAAACGGTCGAGCCGACCTGGTGGCAACGCTACGGACGGTGGGTGCGCCTGGCGCTTGTCATTGCGCCGCCGGTCTGGTTCCTTCTGACGGAATACAGGCGGCGAAAGTTTCGACGCCTGGCGCTGCAAAAAGCCCGGGGCAAAAAGCCGCCTTTTGTCTGGCCCCTTCGCGTGGGGCCTTCCGAACCGCCGTTTTTGAAAAGCGCGCTGTTCTACGCCTGCGCCGCCCGGCTTAGAAAAAGGACCGAGGGCGAGACCCGCCGCATCGACATCGACGGCACGGTCCGCAAAACCGTGGGGGCCTTCGGATACCCCGATTTCTCCTACCGCCCCGCCACCCGTCCGCCCGAATACCTGGTGCTCAACAATACCGGCGGCTTTCGCGACCATTTCTCACGGTATGTCGTTTCGCTCGTCGAAAAGTGGAAGGAGGAGGGCGTTTACGTCAGGATGTTCCATTACAGGGACGATCCCCGGATATGCTTCGAACAGCCCGATGCGGACCCGAGGTACCTGGAGGATTTGTGCGGCGAATTTCGCCATCGACGCCTGGTTCTCGCGGGAGAGGGCGACGCGCTTTTCGATCCGGTCACGGGATTGCCGGAACCCTGGACGGAGGTGTTCGAAACCTGGAAGGACCGGGCCGTGCTGACCCCCAGGCACGCTTGCGAATGGACCCTTCGCGAAAAGGCTCTGGCGGAAACCTTCGCTGTGCTTCCCGCCCGCCTGGAGGGGTTCGCCGCCTTGACCGGCGCCTTCGAAAACCGGACCTGCGGGATTTGAAAAAATGGGTCCGCAAGGACAAGGGAACTGGGGTTCCGGCTCCGGATCGCATCGAAGACCCCGAAGCGCTGAAAGCCTATCTGGCAGAACCCGACCTGTTCCAATGGCTATGCGCCTGCGCCGTGTATCCCGAATTGCACTGGGACCTCACCCTTCACTTGGCGTCGTTCTGCCTGGACGGCGGACAGCCCACCGAGGCGCAACTGCTCAGGCTCGTCCGGCTGCCCTGGTTCAAGACCGGATTCATGCCGGAAAGCCTTCGCCTCGATTTGATCCGCAGGCTCGAATCCCACAGGCTCGCCGCCATCCGGAGCTTCATTTTCGAAGTCCTGGAGAAAAACCCTCCGCCCGAGGACAGCGCCGCCTTCGACGGCTACCGCCTGAACCTCGCGGTCCACTCGTCCCTGGTACCGAGAAAGAGACGAAGAAAGATGAAGGAAATGGCGGCCTTGCTCGACCCCGCCAAAATCGCCGAGGACCACACCCTCCTGCGCCTGCTGGAATCCCCGCCCCGGTCCCCCCTGGTCATCCGGCTTCCCGAACGCCTCAAACGAATTCTGTTCCGCGACGGCATTCCATTGTTCGGGACCCGCTCGGCGGTCCGGTTCGCCTTATTCATGTTTTTGTCTCTTGTTTTCTTTTTCGCGGTGCCGGTGCCCGAGCCTTTGACACAGCCACCGCCTTCGGGAACAATGAACCTGGAGTTCGCTTATGTTCCTGCGGGAAAATTCATGATGGGGAGTCCGGAAAACGAACTGGGAAGATACAATAATGAAATTCTCCACCCGGTCGAATTGACACGGCCATTTTATATGCAGACAACGGAAGTGACCCAAGGGCAGTGGAAACAGATCATGGGAAACAATCCATCGGACTTTAAGGAATGCGGCGATGATTGTCCCGTCGAAAATGTATCCTGGAAAGAGGCGCAAGAATTCATTGCCAAGTTGAATCGATTGGAGGGGAGCGAAATTTACCGTCTTCCGACAGAGGCGGAATGGGAATATGCGTGCCGTGCCGAAAGCAAGACCGCATTTGCAAACGGGGAAATAACAAACGAGGAATGCTCCGATCCAAACCTTGACAAAATCGGCTGGTATTGCGGCAATGCAGGTGAGAAAACGCACCCCGTTGCTCGAAAAGACGCCAACAAATGGAACATCCACGACATGCACGGAAACGTATGGGAATGGTGCCAGGACTGGTACGGCGAATACGGCCTTGAAAATGCAGCCAATCCGGAAGGGCCTGCAGATGGCACGTCCCGGGTTGTCCGGGGCGGCGGCTGGGGCTACCGCGCCGGGTTTTGCCGTTCTGCGAATCGCGGCAGGAGCACGCCGGGCAATCGCAACCAGGATTTGGGATTCCGCCTCCTGAGGTCAGTGCCTTAGATTTTGGTTTTTTACCCTTTTACACTTTAGTTCCCGCTCGCGCCGGTTTTTCATTCCATGAAGCGTGCGCTAGCAGCGAATGGAATGAAAAACCGGCGCGAGCGGGAACTAATTTCTTGATAAGAACGGATTTGGGGGAGCAGGCGTAGGTTGGGTTGAGCGGGCTTCCATGTTGGGTTTCGCTTGGAGGCTGCTTGCATCGAGTACCTTCCAGTCGAATTTGAAAGGAAAAATCAGCGAAACCCAACAATTAACGACGCTCAATCCAACCTACGTTTCAGCCTCACCCCCAAATCCGTTATAACCAGCAAATTTCCTCTGTTGTTGAGAGAACCGTATGAAAATGCAAAGCCACGAAGAATTGCCAGTATTTACCAGGTGGTCGTCCTTTCTGGACTGGTTGCTCGGCGTTACCGAAAAGCTTCCCAAGCGAATCCGGGGTTCGATCTCGCTTCGCCTGGAAAATCTCGCCCTCGACGTCCTGGAGGGCATTGTGGAGGCCGCCTACACGAAGGACAAGGCGGACATACTGAAAAGAGCGAATCTGAACGTGGAAAAATTGCGGGTCCTTTTGCGAATATGCCACCGCAATCGCTACATCGGAAGCCGTTCGTTCAAATTCGCCATTCAGGAGCTTTACGAGTGCGGCAGTATGCTGGGCGGTTGGATGAAGAGCCAGAAACCCTTAAACAAACGGCAGTAGGGAAAACGGATGCCATGAAAAGAGCGGGACATTTGTTCGAAAAAATCATTTCCTTCGAAAATCTGTCGAAGGCGGCGGATCGAGCCGCCAAAGGCAAAAGGGACAAGGTACGGATTGCGGAATTCATTTTTCGAAAAGAGTTCGAAATTCTGGAGCTGGAAAGGCAACTGGCGGCGGGCGCCTATCGGCCTGGAGCATACCATGTTTTTCGCGTATTCGAGCCGAAGCCCCGTCACATCTGCGCGGCCCCGTTCCGGGACAGAGTCGTGCATCACGCGATATGCAGTTTTTTAGGTCCCTTGTTCGAAAAATCCTTCATTTTCGATTTCCTATGCCTGCCGGGTGCAAAAGGGGGCGCACAAGGCCGTGAAACGAGCCGTGAAATTCTGTAAACGAGGCGGATACTTTCTGAAATCCGACATCGAGAAATTTTTCGCCTCCATGGACCATGCGGTGCTGAAAAACATGCTGGTCAAAAAAATCAAGGACGAAAGGCTCTTGGAGCTTCTTTTTGTAATCGTCGATCATCCCTATCCGGGACAAAATGCCGGAAAAGGGGTCCCCATCGGCAATTTGACCAGCCAGTGGTTTGCAAACCTCTATCTGGATGCCCTGGACCATTTAGTGACCCAGTTGGGACGAGGATCTAAGAGGCGTGCCGGGTTGTCCGGGGCGGCGGCTGGGGCAACCACGCCAGGAATTGCCGTTCTGCGAATCGCGACAGGAACACGCCGGGCAATCGCAACCAGAATTTGGGTTTCCGCCTCCTGAGTCCACCACACAATCTTCTCGCCGGTGGCCGTTGTCCAAGGATTGCGGTCGTGTGCACAAGGCGCTGGCCAGATCCTCGTCCAGTTCCGGGAGTTTCCCGGACGAATATCGATAAGACCGCCGCAGCTGGTAGGCCTGAAGAATGGTTCGAATGCGGCGGCGGTCTCACTTTTTTTCCGGGTCTTCCCAGAGCGTCCCCTGTTTGGATGCCGCCGATTTGCCCCTGTGTTTTCTGACGATTTCAAGGACTTTCTTGCCGTATTTGGCGATTTTCACATTTCCCACTCCTTTTATGGATGATAGGTCGTTCTCGGTTTTAGGGTCCTTCATTACGATGTCCGCCACTTGCTGGTTGGAAAACATGATAAATGGCGGATGTCCGCCCTTTTTCGCCGTTTCGTTTCTCCATTCGACCAAACTGTTGTAAATCTTCATTTGAGAGTCGTCGAGTATTTTTCTCGGTTCGAAGTCGTCGGATTCTCGGCCTTGGACTTTTGCCGGCATTTTCGTTTCATCCCCGGCCTTGTATGTGGCGATTACCGTCAGAAATGGCACGCCTTTTCGGATGAAAAAATATTCCTTCAAGGAAATGATTTCCTTGTCGGCGAGAAAATCCCTGACCGGTTCGTCATCGAAACCATCGATCCGGTCGGAGAACCTGAGATTGAAAATCTTGATCTGCATTTTATAAAAAGTTTCTTTTTGTTCATAGCGTATTTGCAGGATAAGACGTGTCGAAGGCAACCAGACCATCCTGGTCTGGCATTCCTTGGGCTTCCAAGCCAGTAATCGTTGGGTTGAGCGCCGTCGATTGTTGGGTTTCGCTGCGTTTTACATTCAAACCAATTTTGTACGCTCGCGACAGGAGCAGAAATCAAGCGAAACCCAACACAGCGCCCCGCTCAACCCAACCTATGGACAACAATTAAATAACTGAAACATTTTTTCAAAGAATAATGAAGGCCTCGTCGGACCGTCATTCCGGGCGGAGCGGGCATACTGCAAAGATTCCCCGAAAAACAACGGTCTTCAGGTTTGCGGGGATTTCGGAGAACAATAGAACTTAGCGGAGACCCGGAATCCAGGCTCTCTTAATCCAGGCTCTCTTAATCCAGGCTCTCTTACGGGGCGCCTGGATTCCGGGTCTCCGCTGGTTTTTCTCATTTTCCCGATCTCGCGCCGGACAAAAGCTCCGATAATTATCGGAATTGCGTAGAACTTGCCCGCTGCGCCCGGAATGACGGTCGATGAACACCGTAGCGCCTGTTAAAACCTTCCAGCATATCTTTGTAACATTAATTTTGTTTTCGTTCCCTACGCGAATTCCCTGCAAATCCGCAACGAACTTTTCATTTTATGAATGGGTAAACCCGGTTGCAAAAAAAAATTTTTCGGGCTTGCGCCCGACAGCCGGAGTTCCCTACGCCGCTTCGCGAGCTTGCTCACTCCGGCTGTCGGGCGCAAGCCCGAAAAGTGTAAAAGGGTAAAAGACCAAAATCTAAGGCGCCGACCTCAGGAGGCGGAAACCCAAAATCTGGTAGCGATAGCCCGGCGTGAGCCCGGCGCGATTCGCAGAACGGCAATCCCTGGCGTGGTCGCCCCAGCCGCCGCCCCGGACAACCCGGGATGTGCCATCTGCAGGCCCTTCCGGATTGACCGCATTTTCAGGGTCATATTCGCCGTACCAATCCTGGCACCATTCCCATACGTTGCCGTGCATGTCGTGGATGTTCCATTTATTGGCGTCTTTTCGAGCAACGGGATGGGTTTTCTCATCTGCATTCCCGCAATACCAGCCGATTTTGTCAAGGTTTGGATCGGAACATATTTCGTTTGTAAGCTCCCCATTGGCAAATGCCGTCGTCGTTCCAGCACGGCAAACGTATTCCCACTCGGCCTCCGTGGGAAGGCGGTAGGCCTCTTTTCCCTCCAATCGATTCAGCTTTTCGATGAAATCCTGAACATTATTCCAGGATACGTTTTCCACTGGGCAATCGTCCCCGCATTCTTGGAAATAGGATGGATTGTTTCCCATGATCGCTTTCCATTGGCCTTGGGTCACCTCCATTGTTTGCATGAAAAAACCGTGGGTCAATTTAACATTATGTAGGGTTTCATCCCAATAATGGCCCGGTTCGTTTTCGGGGCTTCCCATCATGAATTCCTCTGGTTCTATGTAGACGAATTCCATGCCGATCGAATTGGTGAAATCCGGTTGCGAAGTTCCTTTTTTTTCCAGCGAGCTTTCCCCCTCCAAAGACTCTTCTTTTTCTACAAAAACGGTTTGCGGTGCCGTCGGCAATTCCACGGCAATCCTTTCCCTGTCGCCGATGCCGCGATCCAAAACGTCCTGTCCTTCAGCGGCCCCGTCGGCGTCGGAAGAATTTTTCCGGTTTTCGGCCGGTTTCCAAAGGACCGGATTGCTGACATATCTTCGACCGTCAGGCCCGACAAATTCCACTTTGTACTCCGCCTTTTCCATTTCTATGATTTCAGAATCCGTGAAGCTGGCAGTGCCTGTTCTTTTGATTTCCACGTTGTTTCGAAAGACCACGAAAACCGGATGGGTCTGCGAGACCCTGACTTTCCATTCGAGCCTCCTTTTGTTTTCCCCGACGCTCGATACGGTGAGAATGACGGGAGGCTTCCCGTCGGCAAGCTGTTTCACGATCTGGTCTTCTACCGGATTGACCGGGGCCACTTCGTCGTCCATCGGGCTATCCATCGAAATAGCGGCCAGAGGGCTGGCGCCGAAGTCGTCCACCCCGAAGAATTCCTCCTGCCCTGTTTTGAATTCCTCGTATGTCTGCTCGTGATCGAACACATTGCCTGCTCTGTCCTTTACGATGATTTTGAAGAACGGCTGTCGATATCGAGGGTCTTGGGGAGAAATGGCGGGTTCGCTTTCGATCACCGTTTCGAATGCATAGTAGGACAAGCCGGTTTTTTTGTCGGTCTTGGGAACGACGGGAACAGGGCGCCTTTTTTCCCGTCCCTCGCGCATGGTGACGATTTCAATATCGATCCTGTTTTCCGGTATTTGGGATTCGGACCCGGCGATGCCCCTGATCATTCTCTTGTTCTCGGAATCTTCGAGCGGTATGCTTTTGGCCCCGACCAGCAACGGATCGGAAACGACTGCGATTTTGATTTTGTTGTCCGGATGAAAGCACTCTCCGGAAAACGCAGCTCGCAAATAGTAATAATTCTTTTGAAGAAGAGACTGCGGTAGATTGTCGGACATGGAGAATCGCCAGGTTTGCGGTTGATTTTCCACCTTTTTTAACGGGAGCCCTTTTTGGTGGAACATCAAATCGTCGAACTCTATATCCAAGTGGCGGTTCTGGTCGGCGATGTCGTTGAGCGCTTTGATTACAATGTTCCCGTCCGGCTTCGTCACGGGGGGGTCGACCCCGAATCGGGGTCGTTCGAACAAGGAAAACGGATCGACGAATAAAAAGGCGGCCAATAAAAAAAGCAAAGCGGCCGCCGCAAGCGCGGGTGTCCGGCCGATTTTGCGCTTCGGCTTTTTCCCCAGGCCGGGGCTAACCGAGCGAATGGTTTCGTAGGGAATCATGTAGGACGTTTCGACGCCTTTCAATTCGTATTCTGATACCAGCATGCCCAGACACTTTTTCCTGCGCCCGTCGAAGACTGCCGCGCCGCTGAAGCCGGGTGCCACGCAATTTTCTCCCTTTTGGTGGGCGATTTGTATCCAGCCCGAAGTCGTCTCGTCCACCAGCTCCCCTTTGGACCAGACACCCGCATTGTGGTTCGGGGGAAACCCGTACATCCGGACTTTGCGTCCGGTGTATTTGCCGTCATCCAGGGATATTCCGGAAACCGGTCGCGCGGCGTCGGGCACGGGCGTTTCGAGCAGAGGTTCGAGAATGGCGATGTCCTCGGGCTTTCCAAGTTCGGTACCTGGGTTGGCAGGGTACCACCGTCTTACGGATGCCTGGATTCGGGGGCAGTCATCGAGAAATGGGAAATCCAGCGAAACCGGCCGCGACGGACGCTCTTCAAGCCACTTGTCGCCTTCCAGGGCGTCTCCGACCACGTGGGCGCAGGTGACGACGACATCCTTCGCCGCGAGAAACCCGGTGCCGACAGGATTGTCATTTCCGTCCAGTATGCGAACAATGGCCTTTTTCATTTTGGCCTTTTCCATTTATTCGTTCTTTTCTGTTTCGAATGAGTTTCGACGGCCACCACCGGGGCGACAGTCGGTATTCGTATTGCCAAGGTCCTGAATCGCTTCTTGAAAAATAAAAATCATGAATCCGGCGACAATGCAAGGAGAAATTGGATGGCCATTCTTTTGCGGGAGTGAGTTTCCATAAACGGCCGAGCAAGATGTGTTTCCCTGATACGGGATGCGGGAGCGCGGGAACGAGTGTAAACGATTGTCAAAAACTCCTTGCGGAAAGCCTTGCACTGAAGGTAAAAGAGACCATGAAGTTGAACCGTCGATGGAGAGAATTGCAAGAAAATGTACGAATTCATCACTTTCAAGGCAGGGGCCGACTGGATCGGAAATCTCTGGAAACGCCTGATGGGCATCCAGGGTGCCAGGGAAAAGGAACTCGAATACATCAACACGATCATCTACGGCGACCCCCTGGACATCGCCCGGAACTACGTGGAGCCCGACTGCCAGGACAGAAATCCGGCCGACGACCCCGCCGAGGACGACCTTCTGTCCAAAACCCCGGTCATGGACACGGTGGACAAGTTTTTCCGCAAGAAAAGCATTCGCGAAGGCGACAACCAAATGTTCTTTCTCTCCGACGCGGGCATGGGCAAAACCTCTCTTCTGACCATGGTCAAACTGATGCATCTGACTGCGTTTCTGCCGAAAGACAACGAGTGCGTTCTGAAAAAGCTGGGGGAAAAGACCGTGGAGGAACTCGGGGCCGTGGAGGGAAAGCGCAAGACCATCCTTCTTCTGGATTCCCTCGACGAGGACCCCTGCGCCTACGGCCGGGTCGAAAAACGCCTCCTGGAAATCCTGGACGCCTCCAGGGATTTCTTCAAGGTCATCGTCACCTGCCGCACCCAGTTTTTCCCCAACGTGGAGGACAACCTTCTGAACCGCCTGGGAAAGGTTTCCCTCGGGGGCTATTACTGTTCCGTAAAATACCTGTCCTTGTTCGACGACGAAAAGGTGCGCGCGTATTTGCAGAAGAGGTACCCGAAAAAATACTGGCTGTTTCCCAACAAGATGGCTGCGGAGGCGGAGACGATCATCCAAAAGATGGGCCGCCTTCGCTGCCGCCCCATGCTGCTGGCCTACATCGGCGATCTGATGGAACCCAGCGCCATGGAAACCGGCGACACCGAATACGGCGTATACGACGCCTTGGTGAAAAGCTGGCTCGACCGGGAGCGCATCAAAAAGAAGGAAATCTCGCCGGACAACCTTCTAAAGGCCTGCACAATCCTGGCGACCTACATGCTGTCCAACAATATGCGAGCCATCCCGGTAGACCGCCTGGACCGGCTCATCGAAAAGATCGCCACGGTCCGGCCGGTCAAAAACATCGAAATCAAAGGCCGTTCCCTGATCAACCGCAACTCCCAGGGCGACTACCAGTTCTCGCACAGAAGCATCCAGGAATTTCTGGTCGCCAAGCAGCTGTTGGAAAAAACCGTTGCTATGGAACCTCGCTCGAAGGTCCCGGTCACGGATTTCATGCTCAAGATGATGTCCATCCAGAAAAAGAAGCCCGAATATATCGAATGGCTCGATTTCAAGAGCGTGAAGCTATCCGGGCAGGATTTGCGGGGGTTGCAGCTTCCCGGAGCGGATTTGAGCGGCTCGGATTTGAGCGGAGCAGATTTGAGCGGCGCGGATTTTGCCAAGTCGAACTTGTCGGGGGGCAACCTGTCGGGCTGCGACCTGAGCGGCGCGGACATTTCCGGAACGAAAGTTGAAGCGTGCCAATTTGAAAACACCAAGCTGGCCGGGGCCAAATGCAAAGGCGTCTGTTTCCAATATGGGATTTTGAAGGCCGACCTTTCGGGCTGCGACTTCGAGGGCGCATGTGTCGAGAACGGCTTGGGGATGAAGTTTGTTTTCATTCCGCCCGGCAGTTTCCTGATGGGAAGCCCGGAGGGCGAACCTGGAAGATATGGCGATGAAACGCAACACGAGGTGACGCTCACCCGAGGTTTTTTCATGCAGACCACGCCGGTGACCAGAAAACAGTGGCGGACGTTTGCTACGGAAACAAATTGCAAAGACGATTTTGAGTACAATTGGAAGTGCAAGGCAATGGCCGAACCCGAATTCGCCCAGGAGGAGGACCACCCGGTTTGTTGCGTTTCCTGGAACGAAGTTCGCGCGTTCATCGAGTGGCTGAACCGGAAGGAGGGCGTCGAATCATACGATCTACCGACGGAAGCGCAATGGGAATACGCGTGCCGCGCAGGCACGCAAACCGCCTGGTTTTTCGGAAACGAAGAAAAAGACTTGGAACGATACGCCTGGTTCGAAAAAAATTCCGGGGACTGTACCCGGCCAGTGGGAAAACTCGGGGCCAATCCTTGGGGATTGCACGACATGCACGGCAATGTTTGGGAATGGTGCAAGGATTGGCGTGGAGATTATTCCAGCGATCCAGCGACCGATCCGCAAGGTCCCGAAACCGGCTCGCGCCGGGTCGTTCGCGGCGGTTCGTGGTACGATTCGCCCCGCCATTGCCGGGCCGCCTACCGCTCCTACGACCACCCCGGCTACCGGCTCGCCCATTTGGGTTTCCGGCTTGTCCTGCTTCCAGGTCGGTCGGCGAGCTGAGGCAGGGGGAAAGGAAGAAAAAAAGCGGGCGGGAAAGAAAGCAGATCCAGGAGGAGAGCCGAGACCGGGGACCGTGGAGCGCCATTCGCGCGAGCGGAGGGACGGAGCGAGCCGAACGGCGCTCCACGGTCCCCGCGTCTCGGCGGCAGAAAGGCGGCTTCTTCCTCGTTCCTTAGCATTCCTCCCACCAAATCCGCTCGAACCCCAGGGACACGACCGCATATTTCCGAAGTCGGAGATTTTTGTGGCGTTTTTCCAATATATTCCCGTAATCGGCCACCTGTGCCCTCGCGTCCTGCATTTCCCTGGTCATTTGCGGGAGAGATCGAAGTTGCTCCCGTGTCAGTTTGCAGGCCTGCTCTCCGGTCAGTCCGGCTTCTTTCAGCTTTACAAATTTGAACTCGACCAGGATGTCCAGAATGGTAAACCGTCGCGTGTCGGGACGGATGATCATGGTGAGGTCCGCGTATCTTCGGTCGGTCTCCGTTTCGGAGTCCATGATATAGAGGATATCGTTGTAGAGCAGGGTCAGGAAGGCTGTCTTCACGGTGAGTTCGTTGGCCCAGATGTAGTCTCGATTGTGAAAGACTTTGAAATATCTCTGTTCGACGAATTCGCACAGGGGCTGCATGTCGCCCTTCTGATACAACTGCTCCGCAGCCATAATGCCGTCGTCGCGCTCCGCAGGCGAAGGAAGAAGCATTGTCCGAACTCTTTCCGCGTACAATCGTCGGACGACCAGATTCGGAACTTTCAGCGCGATTTTGCCGAGAGGCGTGTCTCCTTCCATTGTCAGCACGCCGAAATAATAGAGAAGCGACACCATAAATGTATGGTCTTTGCTCTTGTCCGTCAGCATTTCGCGAATCCCGAACCGGTCGGCCAATTCGGCTGTCATTGCCCGGTGGGATTCTCTCATCAGATTCAGAATGACCTGCCCGCCTTCGGGAATTTGAGAAATATACTCCAGTTTGCCCGCGTCCATAGCCAGGTTGGTATCGAGCATTTTTCTCGGATATTTGCACCTTGCAAAAAAGGCATCCAGAAAATAGATAGCCAGGGTAGGATTGTAGAGAGGGGCCTCCGCATCCGGGGCAAACTTGTACCCGTTGTAATAGGTGCGCATCATGTCGAGCGCCTCGGAAGCCTCCTGTTGTTTCAGACCGCACTCGTCCGCCGTATCCGCGACTGCTTTTTTCACTTCTGCATGGGTGAATCCGCACAGATCGTTGAACTCGGCGTCGAGATAAATATTTTTCGCAATGTTGTATCCGCTCGTAATATCGCTCATCACCACCGGCGAGACTCCGGTGATGAAAATCCGGTCGAACAGGGATTCTTTCGTGGAAGATTTCACGGCCTTGAAAATCGTCCGCAGAGGCCCTTCCTCATACACCAGTCCCTCGTAGATGTCCTGCTTTTCCCGGCGCACCCCCATCATGACCTCGTTGGCGAAGTTGTCGTATTCGTCGATGAGCAGATAGACGGGGCGGCCCGTCATGCGGACGGAATTTACGAGAGAGCCCAGGGAACTGACGGCATCGTCGGGATTTATTTCTATTCCCCGGATATCGTAATCCTGATAATACTTCATGAATCCGTCGATGCAGACGTTGATATGGTTGTGCAGGGATCGTCGGATCTGTCCGACATCCCCGTGGGTTGAGCGTCGTTAATTGTTGGGTTTCGCTAATTTTTTCTTTCAAATGCAACTGGAAGGTACTCGATGCACGCAGCCTGCAAGCGAAACCCAACATGGAAGCCCGCTCAACCCAACCTACACCTGCTCCCCCAAATCCGTTATAATCAGAACGATTTGTTTCGTGGTGAACTTATGCAATCCGAATGGACTTATGCGATTCGAATGCACGAGGCGCTGCGCCGCCATGGAAGGCGGCGCTACCGGGATATCCGACTTTGGTTCTTCCCGTGGGAGCCCGACGTCGCAAACGCGCCAGCCTTACAGGTCGAAGATGCCGGGAGCAATTCCTGTTTCTTGAAAATACGGTGGAAGGCCGCAATCCGCCATTTCGAGCTTCTTTGGTCTGCCGTCCCTGACGGGACTCGGTGCAGACCGTCGATACTACCTGTTCATGCTTCTCCTGCTTCGGAAAGGATCGCTTTTTCCAAGGAGTCCGCTATGAAAAAGCCTGCATTTTTCCGGAGTACGTCGATTTCGGATTTCAAGGAAAGAATCTTGCCGTCCGATTTTGCACGCAATAAAATGCCCAAAATCCCGGTTGGTTTCAATCCGAAATTCCTGGCCTTTGCCCGGCCATCGCGTTCGTCCATCAGGACAGTTTCAATTTCAAGCTGTAAAGCCAAAGCTATCGCGTTGGATTCACCCCGATCCAAATCGAACATGAGAGCTTTGACCAAGTTTTGATTTGCGGGTTCTACGACCGATATCCAATTGTCTTCGATGGCTTTTTGAATCGCGAGCTTGTCGGGATAGTCCTTGCCCGGCATCAATTCTTCAAGGACGGCGGAAGGAATGACCACCTTTTCGAATTGATACCGCAAAAGGTCGAGTCGGTCGATAATGGAGAGGTTGAGGAGCGGGGACGTGTTACTCGCCGCGAGCATAGCGTATGTCCTCTTCCAGGTTTTGGGAGTCGTAATGCCTGGGAATTTCTCGTTCTGCCAGCAGAATTCCGAATTCGAGCTTGCTTGAACGCGCCAGTTCCCGAGCTTTCCCGAACGAAAGCATGCCTCGGGCATACAAAGCCGCCGCCAATTCCTGCAGCAAATGCCTCTCCCTGTCCATCGACGGCGCCTTTATGGCTTCCGCCACATGTTCCGGTATTTCCAGAACCATATTCATTGCATTCCCTTTCGATGGGAACCGGCGGATTCGGCCCATTGGCAAAAACGCCCGTCGATTCCGATTTTTCCAGGCTATCTTTTTGAAAACATACATAATCCCATTTTGGGTACATTGACTTTCTTCGATTGTTTTTCCGGGCTTGGTTTTAACTTCGGCCGGTTTTCATCCAACAGTTTCGATCATCGCCTGGATTACGGGTCTAAAGCAAGCTCCGCCCGGAATGACGGTGTTGGTTGGCCGACGTTATAACAAAAAACGTTTTTTCATTGTATCGAAAAAAATACGTCAATTCGTCGGAAACCGCAACAGCCCGGAACGATGGATGCAAATTACGCCTTGCAAACGGCATGGCAGAGTGCATGAAGTACGGCACATTTCCGCCCCTAATGGTTGAAATGGGATCGATTTCCGTATAGAAAAGAATGAAACGTTCGTATCAAAACCTGACAACCTGATATTCCGAGAGGGATCATGGCGAAACAAGACGGCAAATCGACCACTACGCACGACCAGAATTTCAAAAACCTGATTCTGGACTATCCCCGGCAATCGCTGCGGTTTTTCGCGGCCGAGGAGGCTTTCGACCTCGCCGACGATGTGGTGATCACCCCGGTGCGCCAGGAGCAGCTCAAGGATCGTCTCGGGGACCGATTCCACGAGCTGGACACCCCCTTGCAGGTGGAATGGCCCGACGGCAGCCGGGCGGCGGTGCTGTTCGTCGCCGAAGAGGAGACCGAGCCGGGAAAGTTTTCCATCCATCGGATTTGCCGATACTGCGTGCATCTGTCGGAACTGATGAAGACCAATCGGGTCGTTCCGGTGGCGATTTTCCTTCGGGCGGGCGAACACCCCTCGGAACTCACGCTGAGCGGCGACTGGAACACTTACCTGTTTTTCCGCATCATCGCCTGCGATTTAAAGGGCATCCCGCACGAAAGGTACATGACCAGCACCAACATCGTGGCCCGGCTGAACCTTCCGAACATGGCATATCCGCCGGAGCGCAAGCTCGATGTCTATGCCAGCGCGAGAGAAGCCTTGATCGAGTACGAGGCCGACCCGGAGAAAAGGAGGAAATATTCGGAGTTCATCGATATCTACGCCGACTTGGACGAAAACGACATTATAATGTACAAGAAAAAATATTTGCCCGAAAGCAGGCACAAGGAGGAAATTATGGGATTGATGCAAAAAGAACGTGATGAGGGAAGAAGGGAAGGAAGACAGGAAGGAAGACAGGAAGGGGCAGCCTCGACCCTGCGTCGCTTGTTGTCTCTCAAGTTTCAAAAGGTCCCCGGCTGGGCCGATGAGCTTTTAAAAGACGCCGGCCAAGAAGACTTGGATTGCTGGACCGACCGAATATTGGTTGCCAACGCCATCGAAGAGGTCTTTCAAAAAAGACGTTGAAATTCGGCAGCGGCATGCTGTCCCTTTAGTCGAACAACCTTTTTCCGTTTTTTGGTGTTGTTGCATAGATCGGCCATGGCTTGCCGGAACGCGGTTTCTGAGCGTCCTGGAATGCATTCCCGCGCGAAGCTCGGCAATGCGGGGCTTCCATTTCCTATCAACAAGATTGTATTCCGGATTGGCTCGTCACGGATTTGTGGTAAAAGGCGTGTCGATGGCAACCAGACCATCCTGGTCTGGCGTGCCTTGGCTTCCGAGCGGCGGCATATTCGAGATACGGGACCAGAGTTGGAAGCTGGGGTGATAAAAATGTTTCCTGTTTTGCCGTAAGAATTCCGTCTGGTTTTATTCCGCGCGATCTATCACGGGGCCTGGTCCGGGTTCGTAGGGTGGGTGGGTTGAAACCCTGGCGTTCGGGGCTGGTTCAAAGTTTGTTTACGCCGTGCCCTTCGAGCTTGTACCAAGCCCAACCCACCATTTTCCGAGCCGCCGAGGTGCCATTCGTTCGAAGAAGCGACGAATTGGCGCGAAAAATGGCGGGTTGGACTCCTCGCGAGATTGCCGGGCTATCCTGTTAAAGAGAAGTTGTATTGGCGACAACATCCGGGCATCGACCCACCCACCCTACGATCCCGAACCAGCCCGCGCGGATTGCCGCGAGGGGGAACAAATCCCAACGGAAAAAAATCATCCTTTTTGCCGGGTTGATTTTTCTGCAAGATCTTGTTCCGGCTTTACCAGGCGGCAGGCGTATGGTACAAGGCGTAAGGCGTAAGGCGTAAGCTGGGTGATGAAAATGTTTCCTGTTTTGCCGTAAGAATTCCGTCTGGTTTTATTCCGTGCGATCTATCACGGGGCCTGGTCCGGGATCGTAGGGTGGGTGGTTTGAAACCCTGGCGTTCGGGGCTGGTTCAAAGTTTGTTTACGCCGTGCCCTTCGAGCTTGTACCAAGCCCAACCCACCATTTTCCGAGCCGCCGATGTGCCATTCGTTCGAAGAAGCGACGAATTGGCGCGAAAAATGGTGGGTTGGACTCCTCGCGAGATTGCCGGGCTATCCTGTTAAAGAGAAGTTGTATTGGCGACAACATCCGGGCATCGACCCACCCACCCTACGATCCCGAACCAGCCCGCGCGGATTGCCGCGAGGGGGAACAAATCCCAACGGAAAAAAATCTCCCGAAATTGGATGATTTTCATCACCCCAGTTGGAAGCTCTGGCTACCTTTATCGCTCCCCGCAAATCCGCGATGAACCCAAAAAACATGGAGGTCGAAAAAAATGGCTCAGTACGAACATTTGCCGATTTACAAGAAAGCCTTCGAGTTAAGCCTGTTTCTGGAAAACGAGGTGAAGAATTTTTCCCGGTACCAAAAGTACACGCTCGGCTCCGAGTTGAGAAAAAAGTCCCGCCGGGTCGCCATATTGATTATCCGCGCCAACAGCCGGACCGACAAGCTGGGCATCCTTTTGGAACTCAGGGAAATCCTGGAGGAGATCAAATCTGAACCCGAAAAGATACCGTCTTAGACGCGTGTCCGAGGGGGTAGATTTTCTGGGCTACATCGTGCGTCCGGACTACGTGTCGAGCCGAAAAAGGGTGGTCAACAACCTGAAGGCCAAGCTGCGCGACTACGAGAAAAAGCTGGTTTCCGAAAGAAACGGCGTCCGCACCGTCCGATACGACCCGGAAATCGTCAAAGGCATGTTCCAGAGCTTCAACTCATACCTCGCCCATTTCGGGCACGCCGATTCCTATCGGCTGATCGCGAACATCTTCGAGACGTTTTCCTTTATGGAACATTATTCTGGTTATAGCGGATTTGGGGCTGGGTGGAATGTAGGAATGTAGGTTGGGTTGAGCGTCGTCAATTGTTGGGTTTCGCTACGGAATTCTATCAAACAAACAGGTACGGCGCGCAAAATGGTCGGGAAGCAAGCGAAACCCAACATGAAACCCGCTCAACCCAACCTACGCATTGCCGCTCCCCCAAATCCGTTATAACCAGGAACCCCGACCATTTACGCGATGTTTTGTCGGTCGTGCGTCATGGGTTCCATCTGGGCTTGCTCCGAGTTCCCGGCACGGTCGTTAAATTCAAAGGGAGTTGCTTGGAGGTCGGTCAAAATAAGAATCGCTGCCGGATTCGAGCAAACGATTGACATTCGGCTGCCTTTTCATTAGAAACCGAGATTCGGGTCGTCACATTTTTCTGGCAGATTTGCTGGAATGGGCGGCTTTTTTCCCATTGGAAAAAGACGCTTTGCCCCGCCCGGACAACGATGTTTTTTTTTCGAGCGAATCGAACGAAACAGAATATCAACCTTAATTGTTAGAATTTTACGGGGGAGAGAATGAAGAGAACGAGGTTTTTGGGAATTGTTTTGGCTGTTTTGGCGGTGATTTTTGCGTTTGCCGCATGCGGCGAAGAGGAGAAGAAGGCGGAGGTAAGCGCGCCTGCTTCGACGCCTGCGACTGCGCCTCCGACGCCGCTGGAAAAGGCCAGGGCGTCGCATCCGGCGGAGATGGCCCTGCTGGATTTATTGCCCGAAGACACGCAGGCAGTGGTGAAATTTGGGTCCATCGCTACTTTGCACAAGCGGCTGGCTGTGACCGAGAACTCCATATTGGGTTTCGAACTCGAAAGCCGGGATATCGAGGAAATGAAGGGGGACCTTGGTTTCAGTCTGCTCTCGTTGGAGGAGATGAAGGCTGCCGGTTTCGATACGGCCCGGCCGTTTTGCCTGGCTTTCTCCCATTTGAGGATGGATATCCAGGGGACGGACGAAGGGGCGGATATCCAGGGGACGGACGAAGGGGCGGATATCCAGGGGACGGACCAACTGGCGGATGAGCAGGGGACGGACGAAGCGCCAGACACCCAGGAGAACGACGAACTGGCGGACACCCAGGAGCCCGACGAATCGGCGGGCGGCATGGAATCGGACGTACTGACGGACGCCGAGGAACCGGAAGAAGTGGATTTCGACATGCTGGCGCTTTTGCCGGTATCCGATACAGGCAGGGTGTTCGACACGGTCCGGGGAATGCTCGAGAAAAACTCGACGCCTTACGAAGAGGTCCAGGAAGGGAAGCACGTGCTGATCAAGTGGGGCGATCCTTCCTATGGCTACGGATGCTTGACTGTCGACGGGGACTTTCTTCATATCGCCGGCAATCGGTTCGAGGATCCCCAGCCGTTTTTGCTCGGGGTTTTGCAGAGATCGACGTCTATGACGGGTTCCGAGACGTTCCAGGATGTCGCGGTCCACATCGACCTCGGCAGGGACGTCGTCGTATTCGGGGATGTGGCGAGTCTGAAGGAAACGGTATTGAGCCAGGTCCGGAAAATGGCCGAGGAGGCGGGCAAGGAGGCATCCCAGGCGGCTGCGGCAATGGAGTCTTGGGAGGACTTCGAATCGGCCGCCATGGCGGCTGACTTTGGCGAGGCGGATTTGAACATGGACGCTGTTTTCACCCTGTCGCCCGATTCGACGGTCGAGAAAATGCGCGGGGTAGCCGGCCCGGAACGGCGGAAGTTCTTGAATGTGCCCGACCCGGCGGTCTTGCTGCTTTCTTCCAAGCTTGACATTGCGGAATATTACAAGGTGATGGCGGAAAGGTATCCCCGGGAGTTCGTAGACGAATTCCGTGAAAACCTCGAGGAGATCCGTCAGGAGCTTGGAATCGACGTCGAAAAGGAACTGATCGACAATCTCGGCGGCGCGGTCAACCTGGCCATGTACGACGGCTCCAGCGTCACCATGTTCAGTTACAATACGGTTTTGGAAGTGGGTGTGAAGGACGAGACAAAGATGAAAGGCCTGATCGAAAAGGCCATCGCCCTTCTGCCGCCGGAAAGGCAGGCTACGGTCACCCGGCCGAAGGTCGGCGAAACGGAGGCTTACGCCATGAACATGGGGTTTTTGCAGATTTACGCGGGGGTCAAGGACGGCAGGCTTCTGGTCGGCACCAGCAAGCCGATTTTCGAAAAGGCGCTCGACGGTGTCGAGGGCCAGGGGTTCGTCACGAAGATTGCCGACGCCCCTTTGAAGAAAGCCCTCCTCGGCGACGGCGATATCTATTACTTGAATATCGACGAAGTGGCGAAAATCGTGCAAAACTTCTCGCCCATCCTGATGGGCCAGGCAGGCGGCGAGGAAAAGTTCAACGATATCCAAGAGGTTGCGGGCAAATTCCAGTACTTATTGTCGGACACCACCATAAAGGAGGATCTGCTGACTTCCCGCTTAAAGATCAAGACCCGATACGACAAGCCGTTTCTGATCGCTACCGCGGAACTGGTCAAGCATTATAAGGACAAGTACGACCAGGCAGGAGGGGCGGTCGGCCAAGATGGTATGAAGTAGAAGGGGACGGCTCCTTCATGTGCTCGTGGCCGTGTTTATGCCGCCTGAAATTTAGATGTTTTTCGTCACCGCCATGCCGGCGGTGACGAACGATTCTTCTTCCACGGCAACGCGGCGCCTCGTGCGTTTGGATTTCACAACGGCGGAGCATCGGAAAACGCGCCGCTGCGGAAGACAGCGCTGCCGGGTCCCTGCGGCTTTGGTTCCCCATGGATGGATTCCAACCGCACAAGTCCGAACAAGTCGCGAAAAGACGCGTAAAATGGTGGGTTGGACGCTGTGCAAGATTGACGGGTCATCCATTTCAAGGAAAATTGTCTTAGCGACAACGCCCGGCCCTCCTACCCACCCACCTTCTACGACCCGAACCAACTATAATTTTTGGGTTCATCGCGGATTTGTGGGGAGCGGTAAATGTAACCACAGCTTCCAGCTCTGGCCCCAAGCCGCATATGTGCAACCCTCTCGGAGCAAAAACACGCCAGACCAGGATGGTCTGGTTACCTTCGGGACGCGTTTCCCGCAAATCCGCGATGATCCATTTTTTTGTGTGTTTTGTGTATTTCGTGGCTTAATTCAAGGTATTTCGTGGTCCAATTCCAAGGAGGCAAGAGATGGCCAGATTTTTCAAGAAGAGCATGTCGAAAACGCCGGGGCTTCCCCCCGGTTCCCTGATCCATGTCGGCGAGAAGAGGACCGAAGAAGTCGCTATATCCGTGATCGACTACGACGAGCGGGAACTGGTGGAACAGGTCGTGGACGATATCGAGGATGTCTTCGCGTTCAAGGACAGGCCCACCAACACCTGGATCAACATCGGCGGCGTTCACGAAATCGATACGGTCGAAAAGATCGGACGCCGTTTCGACATCCACCCCCTGACCCTCGAGGACATCGTCAACACCCACCAGCGGGCCAAGGTGGAGGATTACGAGCATTATCTCTACATCGTCGCCCGGATGCTTTTTTTCGACGAAGAGACGGACCGGGTCCGGTCCGAGCAAATCTCCCTGGTCCTGGGGAAGGGCTTCCTGCTTTCGTTTCAGGAGGAGGAGGGCGACGTATTTTCCGGGGTGCGGGAGAGAATCCGGAAAAAGCGGGGCCGCATCCGGCAGTCGGGTTGCGACTACCTGGCGTACGCGCTTTTGGACGCCATCGTGGACCATTATTTCGTGGTTTTGGGAGCGTTCGGGGACAGGATAGAGGAACTGGAGGAGGAACTGTTGGACGATCCGACGCAGGAGACCTCCAGGCGCATCCACGAGATGAAGCGGGAGATGATCTACCTGAGAAGGCAGATCTGGCCGCTGCGCGAGGTTTTGGCCAGCCTGGAAAGAAACGGTTCCGGGCTGGTGGAGGAGTCCACCGCGGTCTTTTTGCGAGACGTCTACGACCACACGATACAGGTGATCGAGTCCATCGAAGGCAACCGGGACGTGCTGTCGGGAATGCTGGACAATTACTTGTCCGTGGTGAGCAACAGGATGAACGAAGTGATGAAGCTGCTGACCCTGGTGGCCACCATTTTCATTCCCATCACCTTCATCGCGGGAATCTACGGCATGAACTTCAAATACATGCCGGAACTGGAATGGGGATGGGGGTATTTTCTATGTCTTGGCCTGATGGCGACGGTGGTGGGCGCCATGCTGGCGTATTTCAGGAACAAGGGCTGGCTTTGATTGTTTGGCTCATCGCGGATTTGTGGGAAAAGGCGTGTCGATGGTAACCAGAGCATCTTGGTCTGGCATGCCTTGGCTCCTAAGTGGCGGCATATTCGCGATATGGGACCAGAGCTGGAAGCTCTGGTTACCTTTTGCGCTCCCCACAAATCCGCTATGAACCGATTGTTTTTTCGGCATTTGTCGGTTCGAGATTCCAATTCGAAGATAGGAAGAAAACTGCTATGAAAGTCAGAGTCGTTTTATCGTTTCTATTGGTTTTTTGGGTCCTGATCGTCTCGCGGCTGGTCCATGCGACATCCGCCGACGGCGAAACGCCGGACTGGACCGGGGAATGGCAGACCTACTGGCGCGAGGGGCAGGCCCTGGTGTCCCTGACCCAGAACGCAGACGCGGTGACCGGGACATACGAGCCGCAGGGCGGTCGAATGGAGGGCCGCGTGGAGGGCCGCCTGCTGAAGGGCAGGTGGTTCGTCGATCAGGCTTCGGGCGGCTTTCTGTTCGCGCTTTCGTCGGATGGAAAAATCTTTTCGGGCCGATTCGACAACGACGAATACTGGAACGGCGTCCGGGTGACTGAAGATCAGAGGAAAGCCTTTGCTTTCCGCGCGGCGGTTTCTCCGCGCGAGACGCTGCGCACGGTGCTGACGGCGGCCAACGAGGCGGTGTTTGCCGGCAATGCCGCCGCCATGCAAATCTACGAGCCGTTGCTGATCTACGAGGGGGACGCCACGGATTCCCGAGACCATAACCGGCGTCGAAATCTTCTCTGGCACGTGCTCAACATGTCCACGTTCCGGATTTACGATGCGCCTGCAAGGGGCGAGGGCGATTCCGCCGTTTTCGAAATCGGCCCCGAGGGCTCCGCAATCCGCTATCCGCTTCGTTTCAGCCGAGATGCGACAGGACACTGGCAGATTATCGTCGAGTCCGAGGCCAGTCTCAAATCGTCGATAGAGCGTTTTCTGAAAGACTTGGGTTATGCTTCCGTCAACGCGATGGAAAACGACAGGCGCGACTCCCCGAGGGGAACGATGATGGCGTTCATAGACGGTTTTCATACGTGGCATTCCGGCGGAGCGAAAAGGGTGCTGGGCGCGTTGGACCTGTCGTACCTGGCCGAGCACCTGCGCGCGTCGGAGGGGGCCATTCTGGCCGACTACCTCAAGCAGATCCTGGACCGGACCGGCTTCATCATCTGGCAGGAGATACCGAACGACCCTTCCAGGCCGACGCCCTACACCCACTACAGGCATCCTTTGGGCAGCTTGACGATCGCGCGAGTGGAAGGCGCGGGAGGGGAACGGCGCAATTGGCTGTTTTCCGCCGACACCCTGAAGGACGCTCCCGAAATGTTCGCGGCGCTGCAAGACCTGCCCTTGGCGCCTGGCTTGAGCGAGCCGGAAACGATCACGGAATTTTTCCGGATGCGAGAGGCGGTCCGCGCCTTTTCTCCCCGGTTGCTCCAGCGTGTTCTGATTCTTGAAAATTGGCAGTGGCTCGGGCTTGTGGTCGCCTTGTTCGTGTCCGCTGCGGTCGGTTGGATTGCGGGCAGGCTCTCCTATGCCGTGGTTTACCGGCTGTTGAAACCCGGGGAGTCGGGTCCGTCGGAAGGAGACGAACCGGGAACGGAAGGGGTTTTTTCGGACAGCGAAAATCCACCCGAGCCTGGCGAGTCTGCCGAAGGCGACATGCCGGAAGAATCTTTTTACCTACCCGAACCCGAGGAGCCTCTGGACGCCAACGATCCCACCGATATCTGCCAATTGCCAGTCGCCAAGGCCAGGGCCTTCGCATGGCCGATAAAAGTCTCGGTGGCGGGCTTTGCGTTCATCTACGCCCTGGGGACCATAGGCATTGTCGAAGCCAGTTTCGAAGAATTGTATCGCTTCGTGTCGCTGATCACGGCTGTGGGGTTCACAATGGTCCTTTACCGGACCATCGACCTGGTCGGCCACTGGTTGTTGAACCGGGCCGAGGCGACCCCGAGCCATGTGGACGAGATCGTGACGTCTCTGGCCTCCGGGCTGGCCAAGCTCGCCGTGGCGGTCATGGGGGTGGTCGTATGCGCCGAAATCGTCGAACTGCCCTACGAGGGCGTGATCACCGGTCTTGGAATCGGCGGCGTGGCTCTGGCGTTCGCCTCTCGCGAGACGGTGTCGAACATGCTGGGCGGCGCGCTTTTGATGACGGACAAGCCGTTCAAGAGGGGCGACCTGGTGGAAACGGACGGCGAGCGGGCCACGGTGGTCAATGTGGGGCTGCGCTCCACCCGGCTGCGGCGCCTGGACGACACGATCCTGATCATCCCCAACGCGCAATTGACCGACAAGGCGATCATCAACTGGGGCATCCGGGAGCGAAGACGGGTCGATTTGTCCATCGGCCTGACCTATTCGACGTCGCGCGAGAAGCTGGACGCTTTCGTTCAAGGACTGAAAGACCTTTTCAAGCGGCAGCCGGACGCCGACGAGGAGGACTGCTACATCGGACTGAAGGATTTCGGGGCGTCGGCCATCGAGATCGAGTTCTGGGGCTTTTTCCGAGTCTACAACTACGAGGACCACGTGCGGGTGCGCCATGCGTTGGTGGGAGATGTGATCGATCTTGCGGAACAGATCGGGGTGTCCTTCGCGTTTCCGACACGGACGGTGCATCTGCTCAATGCTCCGCCCGATTCGGAAAACGAAAAATCGGGTTCATCGAGGATTTGCGAAGAGCGGCAAAAATCCTACGATGCGTAATTTGCGGCACAAACGAAATTCCGAAGGCGTTCTTGTCAAACACGGATTCATCTGTTACAAAGGCCGTTATGAAAAACGCGAACCATGAGCCCGCCTTTGTCCTGGCGTCCAAGTCGCCCCGGCGAAAATACCTGCTGGAACAGGCCGGGCTTTCATTTTCCGTCGTGCCGAGCGAGTTCGACGAGAACTCGGTCCCTATGAGCCCCCCGGAAGAATACGTGCGGGTGCTGGCCGAGGAGAAGGCCGGGGAGGTTTCCCGCCGCTATCCGGACAGCTGGGTGATCGGCGCCGACACCGTGGTGGTGATCGAGGACGCCATCCTGGGCAAGCCCAGGTCCGTGGGGGACGCCCGAGCCATGCTGGCCCGGTTGAGCGGAAGGACCCACCAGGTGTTCACCGGGTTTTGCATTTGCAATCTCTCCCTCGAACGCCGGTTTTCCCGGACGGTGAAGACCGATGTGCGGTTCAAGGAACTCGACGCCGCCGAGATCGAGTGGTACATCCATACGCCCGAACCGTTCGACAAGGCCGGCGCGTACGCCATCCAGGGCATCGGGACCTTTCTGGTCAGAAGCATCAGCGGCTCCTACACCAACGTGGTGGGCCTTCCGGTCTGCGAGGTCGTGGAGTTTCTGATCCAGGAGGGCGTGGTGGGTTTTCGGGAAAACGGCAGGCTCGAAGGAATGCAGCCGGGGTAGGGGCGACCAGGGAGATCCAGGCCACAAAGCCAGTGGCCGGCAAGGAGCCATGATGAAAGAAAAGCTCGAAAAGGTGAAAAAACGCATCGCAGAAGCCGCCGAGGGGTGCGGGCGGGACCCCGGTTCGGTCCGCCTGGTGGCGGTCAGCAAGACCATGCCTGCGGACATCGTGCGGCAGGCAATCGAGGCCGGCGCCGACATTCTAGGCGAAAACTACGTCCAGGAGGCCAGGGACAAGATCGCCGAGCTGTCCGACCTGCCGGTGTCCTGGCATTTCATCGGAGGATTGCAGTCCAACAAGGCCAAGTACGTGGTCAAGCTGTTCGACCTGATCCATTCCGTGGATTCTGCGAAACTGATGAAAGAGATCGACAAGCAGGCGAAAAAGATCGACAAGGTCCAGGACATTTTGATCCAGGTCAACATCGCGGGCGAAGAGCAGAAATGGGGAACGTCCCCGGAGGAGACTATGGAACTGATCGAGCTGGCCGCGCGCCTGGACAATGTCGCCGTCAGGGGCCTGATGACCATGCCGCCCTTCTTCGACGACCCGGAAAAGGCCAGGCCCTTTTTCAGGCGGCTGAAGGAGATGCGGGACCGGCTGGCCGAAAGGATTGCAGACTATTCCTCGGAAGGAAACGTCTGCCTGGACGAGCTTTCCATGGGCATGACCGGAGATTTCGAAGCGGCCGTCGAAGAGGGCGCCACCCTGGTGCGGATCGGGACCGCCATATTCGGACATCGCAGATAGCACGGACGCTCAGGCGCAGACATGTTCACCAATTTCATCTATTTCATCGTCGTCCTTCTGATATATTCGACGTTCCAGCCTTCCGACGAGACCAATTTCGACGCCTCGGAGACCGTGTTTCTTTTTGCGGTGACCACCCTGGCCTTCGCGATTTTCTGCCGGCTGCGTTTTGCGAGGATTGAAAGGCGCGTCCACAGGCAATCCCAGTACCTGTCCGACCGGCAGTACAACGGGGACCTGGCGCGCATGTCAATTTTGGCCATCGTTCTGTTCGCGGTGGACATTCACGTATTGAACCTTCCCTCGTTCTTTGCGGAGATCGGCCTGTTCGCCAGCATCCCGACGCTTCTGGCGCTGTTGTTCCTATCGCTGTTCGTGGGCTACCTTTGCATCGTGTGGGCGACGGCCCACGGGGCCTTCGAACGACTCTACGGCGGGGAGACGTCCCTGAAGACCTACGTGTCCTCCAACGTTTCGTCATCGGTCCCGGTGCTTTTTCCGTGGCTGGCGCTTTCGGCGTTCAGCGACATCGTATTCGTTTTGCCGTTTGAAACGCCCAAGGCGGTTTTATCCACCGCGTGGGGGCAAATCGCCTATTTTCTTTTGTTCCTGGTGCTGGTGTCCGTGCTGGGACCGGCCATCATCAAGACGTTCTGGCGATGCGAAACCCTGGGGCCTGGGCTGGACCGCGAGCGCATCGAAAGGCTCTGTGAAAGGGCGAGCCTGGAATATGCGGACATACTCTACTGGCCCATATTCGGCGGCAAAATGATCACGGCGGGGGTCATGGGGCTGGTCAAGAGGTTCCGCTACATCCTGGTGACCGACGCCCTGCTCAAATATCTTTCGCCTGTTGAAATCGACGCCGTCATATCCCACGAAATAGGCCATGTGAAAAAGAAGCACCTCTTGTTCTATCTGGGATTTTTCGCGGGCTACATGCTTCTGACATTCGCCACGTTCGACCTGATCGTGTTCGCCGTGGTCTACGCCGAGCCTTTCCTGGCCCTGGGCAAGGCGGGCGGGTTCGACCAGTCGGGTGTCTTTTCCGTGCTGATGAGCGTTTCGGTGATCGCGCTTTTCCTGATCTACTTCCGCTTCATATTCGGGTATTTCATGAGAAATTTCGAAAGACAGGCCGACTGCTACGTCTACACGCTCTTCGACAGCGGCCGCCCGCTGATCACTACCCTGCAAAAAATCGCGGCCACCAGCGGAGGCTCGCCGGACAAGCCCAACTGGCACCATTTCAGCATTTCGGAACGAATCGACTATTTGAACAAGTGCGAGCAGGACCGCTCCTGGGTGGCCAGGCAGGACGCCAAGATCAAAAAGAGTATCGCGGTGTACCTGGCTGGGATGATATTGGCGGGGGCGGTCGGCTACGCATTGAACTTCAGCGAGGCGGGCAATAAATTCAACGCTCGTTTTTTCGAAAAGATCATTCTAAGCGAAATAGAAAAGCAACCCAAGAATCCGCGCCTGCACAGCATTCTGGGGGATCTGTATTTTTCCCGGAAAAACTACGAGGGAGTGCGCGACGCCTATGAAACGGCCTTGTATCTGAAGTTCGACAGCCCCGAGGTGCTCAACAACCTGGCCTGGCTGTACGCCACGTGCGAGGACGAAAGCTTCAGGAACTACCCGCGAGCCTTGTTTCTATCCAAAAGCGCGGCGAGCCTAGAACGCTCGCCCCACATCCTGGACACCCTGGCGGAAAGCTACTGGGTCAACGGCATGGCCGATCTGGCCGTGGAAGCGGCGCAGCAGGCGCTGATGCTCGCGCGACAGGACCGGGAATATTTCGAAAAACAGCTGCAAAAGTTCAAGACCGCCGCGCCTCCGAAAAAATGAGTTCTCATTGGCATCGATGTCGTCGGTCTTGCTCCTCGATCGGCGGATCGGTATCGCATGTGAGAGCCGGCAAGCTGTAAGTCTTCAGATCGGCGGTATCGGTGCCGCCGAACCATTCATGGCCTGCCGGACCGTCGTACACCGTGACCCACTGGTTCTCGTGCCTTTGCCGGACTTTGTATCCATACGAGGTGATACATCGCTTTCCCCGGAGGGCAAGCTCCAAGGGGCGCTGATAGCAGAACGTGAACGTTCCGTCCGGTTCCACAACCGTTTCGCCGACTGTTCGGACCAGATAGGCGCAAGGCAGGAATTGCAGAAAAGGCCGGTCAGGTACAGATTGGTCCTGCGACAGGATTTCCAGTCGGGGGTCTTCGACAATCCCCGGCCGGCAGCGGCAGGTCCGTTCATAGATCTCGACAATGCCGTCGCAAAGTGGAATGCTTCGGGCATTCGGGAACATAAAGACGGGGTCTTGGCCGGGGGCGGTTTCCGATTGCGACGCGGCGAAGGCCGTCCGGGCGGCCGGGAAGGCGGAAGGGCCGCCGACAGCGGCAGTCGCTTCGGTCCTTCGATTCGTCGCGGTCAGGGACAAAGCAGGCCGGGGACGACACCAGCGCACTGTCCCGGATACGCAAAACCGCCTGAGCAGCCATCCTGTCCACCTGTCGTGGGCGATGTCGATTCTTTCCGTGCGCGCCCAGACAGACCAGGTCGTCTTGAGTTCGAACTGTTTGAGGCTATCCGGCAGAAGGGTCCTGAAATCTTCCACATCGGGGCCCAAGGCGACCACCTGGCCAAGTTTTCGCCATTCATATCGAAGCGTAAGCCTGCCTTCCCTGACAGGCGAAAGCTTTCTTTCCACATGTCCCGCCGGATTCAGAAGATAGAGCGCCAGCCGGGGACGCTCGTCTTCCGGCGTCGCGCCGCTGAGGACGACGTCTATTGTCATTGTTTCCTTCTTCTGAACCATGATGCGTCTCCTTTGCAGGTTGTCTGTCATAAACAGACGATTTTTTCACCGGCGCTCGGACGGGGGAACCGGACCTGTTCGGTTGCGAAAACGAGGACGTTGTCAATGTGCAAGGTAGGGCATAGGCGGTTGTGGAATCCAGCTGATAGAACGCGAAACAATCAGTCGCAATACGACGAGCAGGCGATGTCGCAGGATGCGCATCGGGCCATTTCCCTCATGGCCGGCTGCCAAACCAAGGCGAACGTTCCGAATCGGCATCAGAAAGGAGTGTCTCTATTTCCCGGCGGCGGTGGCGTTACGAGGATGGCGATACCGGCGCATTCCGAGTCCGAGCATGCAACTGTCTTTTATTTACCACTGAATGGACGACAGTTCTGTGTACTGTTTCACGGAATTTCCGGTATTTTTCACTCGATGGTCAAGTTTTTTCCGTCATTCACGCGAAAGCTTCGAATCCATGGGCTTCCGCAGACTTCCTGGATTCCGGGTCGAAGCTTAGCTACGCCCGGAATGACGTGCATCCCAATCTGTCGGGCGGAAAAAACGACCGTCGAGTTTCACCAAGCACGGGGCGGGCGCGGTTATTTCCCATGGTTGTCTTTCAAGGCTGTCAGAATGGTCGCGGCCGTCTCTTCTATGGCCATGTCGGAAATATCCAGGACGCGCCATTGGGGGTTTTGCCGGAAAAAGTCTTCGCACCAATCGATTTCCTCCGCGATGACCACAGGGTCCGCGTATTTCGCGCCAGGCCCAAGTCCCAGTTGTTCCAGCCTCGCCGCTCTGAGTTTCATCAGGCTGTCAATGCGAATTGTGAGGCAGAAAACCCTCTTTGTATCCACCTGAAACAGCTCGGCCGGAGTATCCATGTCCGGATGCAGGGGAACATTGGCGACCTTCCAGCCCTGATGGCCGAGGTAGGTCGACAGGGGGGTCTTGCTGGTTCGAGAAAGCCCTATGAGGACCAGCTCCGCATGCTTCAGGTTCTGGGGCATTTTGCCGTCGTCGTTTTTGACGGCGAAATTGATTCCCTCGATCATTCGGTAATAGTTGTCGTCGAGGATATATTGCCGTCCGGGGACGGACACTGGCTTTTCACCCAGAAAAACGGACAGTTGCATGATGAAATTGCCGATCACGTCGATGGCTTTGATGCCTCTGGATTCGGCTTGTTGGACCAGAAAGTCCCTCAACGGCGGGTAGATCACGCTGAAGGCCACAAGGGCTTCGTCCGCCTCGGCCATGGCCATGATGCTTTCGATCTGGTCTTCGCTCCTGATCTGAAAGAACTTTTTGACTTCCACATCCTGCCGGTTGAACTGGGCCAGGGAGGCCTTGGTGATCTTGCTGATCGTTCCCCCCGTCATTTCCCCTACCAGATATATGACTTTGTGTTTGCGTTTGCGTCCGCGTCTGGACCTGGCCGCGCAATTTTCTTTCATGATCGGCACCAAAGGAAAAAAGTCGTTTCATCCCGGCGGGCGAGTCGCCCGCCGGGGTGTTCCGAGGACAAAGGCTTGACGATGAGCGCCGCCCCGATTTCCTTTGCCAGCCTTTCCATATAGGGGACCAGCTCGACGGGGGGCCTGATGGAGTAAAGCAGTTCGACTCCCGCGTACAATGGCTTGTTCGGTTCCGTGATGTCGTCAACGACTACATCGAGGCCTTCGTGCCGGAACCGCCTGATATCCGTGGCGAAAACGCGCACTCCCGCCTTCAGCAGGGCCTGGGCGACATCCGGGAAGTGGCCGACGCCGATTTCCGCGCAATTTTCATACCGGTGCGAAATGTAATCCACGAGTCCTTTGCAACTGCTTCGCACGGATCACTCCTCCACGAATCTCCAGAAAAAGATATCTTCCATGGGAATCTTGGCGATTCTGGGCTTGGAAACCATTCCCAGGGCCTTTTCCAGCAGTATCTTTCGTTCCACCATGGCCACGTTGCGCCTGGAGGAAACCACCGTGTCGGGAAGCACGGATATGGAGGTGCATCCGCATCGGATCATGAACTCCAGATAGTCCGGATACATGCTGGGGGCCTGTCCGCAGATGGACGTCGTGACGCCGTGCTTCCGGCACACCGCGATGGTATAGGCGATCGCCCTGAGCACTCCCAGGTTGCGTTCGTCGTAGAGATCCTGGACGGAGATGTCGTTTCTGTCCACCCCCAGAACCAGCATGGTCAAGTCGTTGGTCCCGAAACTGATGCCGTCTATGCCTTCCTTGCAGAATTCTTCGATCATGAAGCAGGCGCTGGGGACTTCCACCATGATCCAGAGCTGGAAATCGGCGTTGCCCCGATGATCGAGGCCTTCTTCGTGCATGATCTCGACTGCGCGCCTGAAAACCCTGCGCGTTCTTACGAAAGGAAGCATGACCCAGACGTTTGTCAGACCCATGGTTTCTCTTACCTTGCGTATGGCCTGCAATTCCAGCCTGTAGATGTCGTCTTCCTTGATGTAGCGGTGCTGCCCCCGGTAGCCGATCATGGGGTTGGGTCCCACATGGCCCCTCTCGTACTTTTCGCCTCCGGGCAATTCAAGAAATTCGTCCGGCTTGAAGTCCAGGAAGCGATAGATCACGGGTTTGGGAAAGAAGGCTTCGGCCACCTGTCCGACACCGCGCGCGAACGTGTCGATCATGACCTGCGAACCTCCCTCTTCCAAGAGGAGCCTGGGGTGCTTGCCGATGCTCAGCATCAGGTGTTCCGCGCGAAGAAGTCCCACGCCGTCGGCATTGGTTTCCCGGGCGACCTTTTGGGCGATTTCGGGAACGGCAAGATTGACGAACACCTTGGTGCCGGTGATCGCCTGGGCCGAAATATCGACCGGACCCGCCGCCGGAGCAGCCGCCGATTCTTCTTTCGGGGTTGAAAGCGCCCCCTTGAAGACCAGGCCTCGCTGGCCGTTGACGGTCACTGTCTGGCCGTTTTCCAACACCTTGGTGGCCTGTTCGCTTCCCACGACGCAGGGGACCCCCAGCTCGCGGCTGACAATGGCGGCATGGCATGTCTTGCCGCCCAGGTCCGTCACGATGGCCGAAGCGATCTTCATGGCCGGGAGCCAGTCCGGTGTAGTCATTTTCGTGACCAGGACTTCGCCCTCCTTGAAAGACGCGATGTCTTTTATATCGAGCAGGATCTTGGCCTTGCCGGTGCCCAGTCCCGGACTTACCCCCAAGCCTCTGACCAGAATTTCCTCTTCCATGCCTTCCCTCCTTTGCTCTTGCGCCTTTGCGCCTCGCGCGCCGTAAACCGTTTCGGGACGGGCTTGCAGCAGAAAGATCCTGCCGTCCTTGTCCACCGACCATTCGATGTCCTGGGGAACGCCGTAGTGCTTTTCTATCTGCAAGCCGTACTGCGCCAGTCGGACGATCTCCTCGTCCGTAATCGAAGGCTTGTCCCGCTTGCTTTTTGCGACGGCGGCCCATTTGGTGCTTCCCCCCTTGTCCGCTACGATCTGCCTTTCCTTTTTCACGACCTGTCTGGCGACGATACCCATGGATTCCTTGTCCACGACAAATTCGTCGGGCGTGACCTGGCCGCTGACGATGGCTTCCCCCAGTCCCCACGAGGCATTGATCAGCACCTTGTCCCTGGCGCCGCTCACAGGTTCCAGGGTGAACATCACCCCGGAGGAACGGGCATCCACCATTGCCTGGACGGCAACGCTGATGAGCACCTGGCTGTCGGAAAACCCGTTTTCCCTTCTATAGACAATGGCCCTGGGCGAAAAAAGGGAACTCCAGCATTGTTTTACAGACTCGATCAGTTTTTTTTCGGTGACGTGCAAAAACGTGTCCTGTTGACCGGCGAAACTGGCGCCGGGCAGGTCCTCGGCTGTCGCGGAAGATCTTACCGCCACGGGCGCCTCTTTTGCGCCCGCTTCGTCGCAAAGCTTTTTGTAGGCGCCTAGGACGGCCTTCTCGATCTTTTCGGGCATATCCAACCCTTCCAGGTGCTTTCTGATGTTGTCCGAAGTCTGCTGGAGGGCCTCCATGTCCGACGTATCTAGGCCGGAAAGCATGGCTTCGATTTTCTTGTCCGCTTTTTTCTCGCGAAGAAATTCTCGATAGGCGTAGGCGGAGACGGCGAACCCGTTGGGCACGGGAACCGAGATTTGCCCGAACAGCTCTCCAAGGTTCGCGCATTTGCCTCCGGCAACGGGAATGTCGTCTTTATTCAAGTCCTTGAACCACAGAATGATCTCATTTTTTTTCTTCATGCAACCCACCCCCCTTTCGTTTCGATTCCTTATTTTAGCGATCCGGCAACCACATAAACTCTGAAAAATGAAAACGGTTCTAAATGCAACTGAAACTCCTGAAATTTCTCACAACCGCTGTCACAACTTTAGGCGAAGGTTTTCCTCGTTGTCAATGAAAATATCGAAAGGGAACGCCAATACCGTGCCATAGTTGACGGTCTCCATTTCCAATGCATCCGGGGAGACAATGGTGTCGTCCACGATGTCGGAAACAAGGGGGATTACGGTCATGTTCCCCAAGGTCTGCGCCCGGTGCGGCGCAAGGCCTTGCAGGACCTGCTGTATGGTTCTTATTTTACACATGCGATTTCGCCTCCTTTCCAGTGCCGGGAAGTCTCCCGGCCCTTATTTTCGGCAGCGTCACAGCCGCCAGTGCTTCGATTCCCCGTTTCACGTCGGTTTCCATGAGCGCGTGAACCAGCGCCAAAGTCAGCTGGTCCGGATTGCCCTCAGGCAGGACCGGAATCTTGTCGCTGAACGAACGCATGCCCAGTCCGCTTTCCGCCGCCGCAACCTGGTTGACGTGGTATATCGGCGTGCGAACTTCGATTCTTTCCAGCAGCCGCATGACTTCGTCCACGCGTCAGGTGGGAGCCGGCCCTTTGCAATGTTCTCTCTGGCCGCATAGAACGCCTTCAGCAAGGGAAGCGAAAAACCCTCCCGGTTACCCAGGATGAAGGAGACGCACTGGTAGACCTTTTGCCTGTCCGCGTCCGAATTCTGCCAAGGCATGGCCGAAGTTAGAACCAACCCCCAGGCGGAGCTTGCTGATACCCGGAATCCAGGCGATGATCGAGGCTCCTGGACACCAAAACCGGCCGAAGCTAAAACCATCCCCGGACTTTTACAGGGCGGAAATTAACACGAGAGTTCCGCTCCGAACGATTATTTTTCCTCGGAATACGGTCAGGCAATGAATCGAGCATGAATAGTCGCAATTGTATCCGCCCGAGACCGTCACGGTTTTTCCGAGATTCAAGTCCTGCTCTTCGTCGATGTCGAAACCATGGCATTGGACGACGTTGTTTTCTCCCGCAGCGGCGCAGGCCGAGGCCAGCGAGTCAAAATACCGGACGGGTTGGCCGTCGATTCGGAAGCTTTGCTAGGCGCAGGCACTCGTTTCGATGAAATCGGTTTTCTCTTCGATGTCCGTGCCGTATGAATTGGATACGGCAAGGGAGACCGTGAATTTGTCTTCTTGCTGGAAAATGTGGACGGGATTCTTCGAACCGGCGGAAAAACCGTCGCCGAAATTCCAGAGCCAAGAATCGGGGGATTCTGACGAAGCGTCGGCGAAGGAGACGATCAAGGGCACGGCGCCGGAAAGAGGGGACGCCGTGAAATCCGCTATGGGAATCGCGCTTTCGTAGGCGCCCCGGTCCACGCCGCTTCCTTTCGGCCGGGGTGTGCTTTCCAGATCGTGATCGGGAATCGCGCCGCCGAGGCTTCCCACAGGCAGTCCCGAATCGATTCCGGGGCTTCCCTTTTGAAGATGGCCGTCGAAGGCGTCCAGGTCGTCGTCCGCGAAAAGCGGGTCCGCCTCGATATCGTTGGGCGAAGCCGCCAGTTCTCCCATTTTGAGATTGTAAAGCACGTTGTAGTCGAAATCGAGGTCGTAGAAATCGTCCTGGTCGAACCAGATGTAGCAGGTGGTGTCCGACGGGTCGGAGAATTCCGGGTATCCCCTGAAAATGCTGTTGTGGATCGAAATGGATTCCGAGCCGTCGCAGGAGGAGTCTTCGCATTCGGCGATCATGAGGCAGTCGCCGTGCCCTGCGAGGGTGGAGTTGACCATGGAAACCGAATCGCCTTGGCCAAGGTTCATGGCCAGGGCGGACCCTCCGGCCCTGCAATTGTCCACGTGCCAGGTGAAGGATTTTCCCTCGAACCAGCCGCAGTTGCTCGCCATGACGCTGTTTTCCACCGTGGCGTCGCCGTTGAGCTTGGCCTGGTCTCCCGCGTTGGAGTAGAAGCGGGAGCGGCGGATGGCGATCATTCCTCCAAGACGGTGGTAGAGAAGGTCCAGGCCGTCGGAAGTGTTGTATCTAAAGACGCAGTCCTCGAACGTCCAGTCGCCTGCGGTGGCCGCCGTTCCCAGGCCGTCGCCGTACCCTCCGGCCGTCTGCCCCCAGCAGTTGTTCACGGACTCGCCGGGCCAGCTTTCCGCGCAGCCGTTCCATTCCACCACGACATTTTTGAAAACGATGTCCCCCGCGTTGGAGCTTTCCTCCTCCTCTCCCCCGCCGTCGCCGTCCCACCCGACCCAGCCGTTGCCGGCGATTCGGACGTTTTCCACAGTCCAGTCTTGAAGCGCCCACGCATGGATGCCGCACGAAGACAGCCCGTGGATATTCAGGTCCTTCAGCAGGACATCCTCGGATTCGGAGGCTCGGATTCCGCAGTCGGCCTGGTTTTCGTAAGGCGGTTCGTCCCGTTGGCATGCGATCTGGGAATTGGAGTGGCCGTCCACGCACCCCGAACGGTCTGTGATTTCGAGACACCGGATCTCCACATGGTCGGAGCCTTCCAGGTTCAGCACCTGCCAAGGCCGTTCCGCACCCCACAATTCCGGCGGGGAAGGGCACTCCGCGTCCCAGCCTTCGCCCATAACGCGTGTCGGGTTCGATGTGTCGGGACCCGAGGGCAACGGGGGCAGATGGCAATCGAATGCGCCCCTCTCGTCGCACCAGCCGGTATTGTCCGCCCCGAACCCCATCCGATAGCTTCCCGCCGCGACAATGATCGTATCTCCCCCGGAAATGTTCCATGCGCCGCCGCCGTCCAGCGCCCAAAAGGGGTGTCGCCAAGCGCAGGCCTGCCCTTGGCCCGTTCCCGGATACGGCGCGTCTGCCAACCCCGTGCATTGGGTCGATGTCCCTCCGTCGGGACGCACGTAATAGGTCGTTGCCGAACCTTTGGCGTTATAAGCCAACGATGCCGACACGGACCCCTCGAAGGCAGTCTGGGGCAAGCCTTCCTGCCCGGCATAGACTCCAGCTTGCCTGTGAAACTGCACGCAAAAAATCGAGAAAAACAGGATCGCGACGGCAAAGAATACGTTTTTATTCATGGGACCTCCTTCTGCCAAAAATGAAAGGCTCCAGTTTCGAACGATGGATTTGGATTTCATTTCGGTTGTAAATCAAGACCCGACCCGATTGTGGGAATGCCAATTATTATACCACCGTCTCCCGAGACGGCAAACGGTCGAATTTGAAATAAGGCAATAAGGTTGGAGGATGAAAGGGGATTCTTTCGCTCCATCGAGCTTTCCGCATCCCTGCCGATGAGAGCATTACCGGTTTCTGGGCCAATCCCGAAGGGATGGCAGAGTTTGAAAAAACCGAACTCGATCAGGTCGCCGGGATTCTAAAATATTTCGGAAAACCTTTTACGATGGAAGAAATGCAAGAGGCGATCGAAAAGGGCGCTTTGGAAGGAAAAACAGGGTGCTGAATAAAGACTTTCATTATTGAACACAGTCTGTTAGTGTGCGATTCAAAAAGGAAATGGAAGCGTGGAAAAGGATGATATGGTGAACCAGCGAAAATTGAGAATTCTTCACGTGCTCAGCCAGCGGCCGGACTCGACCGGAAGCGGCATTTATTTGCAGTCGATCATGCGCGAAGCGGCCAGACGCGGCCATGAAAATTTCATGGTCGCCGGCATCCAGCCAGGCAAAGAGGTCGAACTCCATGGCGTTTCACGGCAACAGTGCAGGCTTGTCCGCTTCAAGGGGGACGACATCCCCTTCCTCATTCCGGGCATGTCGGATGTCATGCCGTACCCTAGCAGGAGGTTTTCAGATCTTTCCGAGGGCGATATCGAAACATACGAAGCGGCTTTTTCACGTGTTCTGACAGAGACGGCGGCGGATTTCAATCCGGATATCATCCATTGCCATCACAACTGGCTGGTTAGTTCCCTGGCAAGGCGTCTTTTCCCGGATATCGCCGTGGTGACCACCTGCCACGGGACCGACCTGCGCCAGTTTCAAAACTGCCCCCATCTTCGCGAAAGGGTGTTGAGCGGATGTAGCCACCTGGACGCGGCCATGGTTCTGCGCGGCGATCAGAAGAATTTTTTGGAGGAGCATTACGGACTGTCCCCGGAAAAAGTGGTGGTGACCGGAGCGGGCTACAACGATACGGTCTTTGCTCCCGGCGCCAAGCCTGCCGTGCCCCCCGTGCAGCTCGTCTACGCGGGAAAGCTGTCGAATGCCAAAGGCGTGCCCTGGCTGCTGGAAGCTCTGAAATTGGTTCCATCGCCGGATTGGCAGATGCATCTTGTCGGCGGCGGCAAGGGCAGCAGGGAAGGGGACGAATGCGTCCGCCTGGCCGGGGAATTGGGGGAGCGCGTACTTTTGCACGGCCAGATTCCCCAGTCTCGTCTGGCGGAGATCTTCAAGCAGGCCCATATTTTTGTCCTGCCGTCCTTTTTCGAAGGGTTGCCGCTGGTGGTGCTGGAAGCTTTGGCCAGCGGATGCCGCGTCATCGCCACGGACCTGCCGGGCGTTATGGAAATTGTCGGAGATGTGGACGTCGAATACGTAGCGCTGGTCAGGACCCCCCGTTTGAGGAAAATGGACCGGCCTTATCCGGAGGATTTGCCCGCCTTTGTGAAAAACATGGCCCAGGCCCTTGAAACCCAGATTGCAGGGGCCATGGAAAATCCCCGGATCGACCTTTCCCCGATCAAGGACAAGCTGGCCGAATTTACCTGGCGAGGCGTGTTTGAACGAGTCGAGAAGGTGTATTTCGATGCGCAAGGCGCCGCTATAAATTCGCCCCGCAACCGAGCCTTTTCGTCAAGCCCATAGGCGAAATCGAATTCGATGTTTTTTTTCTTTTCCGAGCTTATCCGCTATTCCCCTATGTACGTTTTTCGTATCTCCATTAGCCGGTGATAAAAGGCGATTTGCAGGTCTGGTGTTGGGGTTTTGAAATTTGTCATTGCTAATTGTCCTGGTCGCCGGTAAACATCTGCGGTTGTGCGCCTCGAACTCTTTTCGTGGCAAGTTCGACATATTCCGGGTTCAATTCCAGGCCCACGTAATTTCTGCGCTTTTCCACGCAAACGACGCCGACCGTACCCGACCCGAAGAAAGGATCGAGGAGCCAGTCGCCGGGTTCCGAACCGGCCAGTACGCACGGTTCGATCAGCTTGGGTGGAAAGGTGGCGAAATGTGCTCCCGCGAAAGGTTCCGTGGGAATGGACCAGACCGTCCGGCGGTTTCGTCCGTTTGGTTCCTTAACGCTTTTATAGTCGTAATAGTATTTCAGGGACTTGGACAACAGGAAAAGGTACTCGTGGCTCCTGGTCGGACGGTCCTTCACGCTTTCAGGCATGCAGTTCGGCTTTTCCCAGACGATGTCGCTTCTCAGGTACCAGCCGTCTTGCTGAAGCGCGAAAGCAAGCCTCCACGGGATGCCTACGAGATCCTTGGGTTTCAGGCCTTCCGGGGTCCAAGCCCGATACGTCATGGCGCGCACCGGGTTTTTTTTGTCCGGGGCCCGGTATGCCCTGTTGCCGCTTGTATAACTGTCGCCGATATTCAGCCATAGCGTGCCGTCCGCAGTCAAAGTCCTATATACCTTCCTGAATATTTCGACAAGTTTTTCCACGTATTCGTCCGGTTGGTCCTCCGCTCCTGTTTGACCCTCCGCGCCGTAATCGCTGAGTCCCCAATACGGCGGTGAGGTGATGCAGCAACGGAAAAAATCGGGGGGCAGCCTGTCTATGAGCGTCTTTGCGTCGCCTTGAAGAATGCAGGATGATTCCAGATCGAGATTTCCGAGCATGGGTTGTTTTAGCGCTTCGCTCATGGTACCCTGGTTTTGCGGTTTCTTGGTCATGAAAAAAAATTCGGCTTTTTCAAATTATTTGCCGATTATGCAATTTTGAAAAAAGCTCGTCAAGCTTTCCGGAGAAGTTCGAAGAAATCCGCGAACCAGTCGGTATTTCGGGAATGCCGGCATTTCCAATAAAAAAAGGGTCACGTTGAAAAACGTGACCCTTTTTCCGAGCTGATAATAAATGGTAGGCACGATTGGATTTGAACCAACGACTTCTACCGTGTCAGGGTAGCGCTCTCCCCCTGAGCTACGTGCCTGCATCAAAAGAAAATATTTTTTACCATCGAGTGGCGTTCATGTCAAGAAAAAATTTCGAATTTATTAGGAGCCTTGAAAAACCCAACAATCTATTCCAGATGGCTCGGCGAACGCCTTGCCGGTACGATCTCCAGCCTCAGGCGGTTGTTTTCCAGTTCGTAGATATCGACGCCGAAATTTTCGAAGGACTTTCTCATGAGCGATTCGGCGAGGGCGTGGGAGTCGCGGTCGTAATCCACGGACAGGGTGGCCTGGTCCGCCTTCATCTGCTCGATGCGAAGGCCCGAGACGCCGGGGACATCCTGGAGGGCCCTGCGCAGTGTCACGTAGCTGCCGAGGTCGCTGGTGCCCTTGATCAGGATTTCGACCTTGCCGGAGACTGTCGCTGCTTTTTTCCAGGTCAGGGCGATTTGCGAGGCGAGCTTGTCGCCGGCGAGCCTGCCTGCGGCGACCAAGGCGGAGTTGCCGCCTGCGATTTCGTCCTCGCTCACTTCAACGGACTCCTGATCGACGGAAGCGATTTGCTGTCTCGAATTGGTATCCACGGCACGCAGAGATACCTCGGCCTTGAAGGAGCGGATGGTCGCTCCCATGGTGTTGGGGACGATTCCGGCAGTGGCGGTGCCCACGATGACGAGGTCGGCTTGGAGGCGATAGGCGAGCTGGGCCGCCTCCTGGTCGCTAAGGTAGGGGTTGTTGAAGATGATCGGTTCGAGGTTCTGTTCGACTGTCGGTTCGGCGGAGTCCTGCACTTGCGTTTCTTCGGCGGTCGCCTGGGCCTCGTCTTCTTCGGCGGAAGCTGCTTGCAGGTTTTCCATTCCCATGGAGAGCGTTGCTCCGTGATCGACGACGGAATATCCCTTTTCCTGGAAGACGGCGGCCATGGCTTCTTCGGACTTGGGCATGACGAACGAGGGATCTTCGCCCCACCAATAGATGGGCAGAAGGTCGGCGATGTTTTGTTCCGCAATGACGAAAAGCACCTTGGGCAGGTCGGTTTCCGCAAGGACGACCCCCAGCTCTGAAAGCCGCGCGCGGATTTTTTCGGAAAGCACGGACGCCTGCAAGTAGATGCGGAGGGTGGCTTCCTTTCGGTTTTCGATCAGGACCTTGTAGTCGCGAATATAGTCGCCTGCGTTGCCGAAGAGGTTGTTGTCCAGGGTCTTGAAGTTTCTCACGATGACGTCCGAAGGGATGGTGTCCTCCAATGCGCGCTCTACGGCCGAGGCCAAAGCGTTGGAAACGGCCTGGTCCCTGGCGGCGTTCGTTTCTTCGCCTTGCACGACACCCACGCCCAGAACGCGGATTTCCTTGGTATCGTCCTGCTGGGCGAAGCACGCTCCTGAAAGGAAAGTGGAAAAAAACAACAGGACGGTGGCCAAAAGCGAAATTTTCGCCGTGAAACTGTTTTTTGCGGGCATGTTCGCGGTCGCCTCCTTTCTTGGTTTGCAATCAGTGTTTTCGGACAAGCGCGTAGTCCGCGATGTCCGCAAGAATATCCTTGACCGGTCCGGGAACGAAAATGTCCAGGGCTTGCTTGGCTTTTCGGACGTGGCCTGCGGCCCGTTGGATGGTGTATTCGATTCCGCCCAATCGTTTCAGCATTTCCACGAAGGTATCGAAATCGGCTTCGGAAAAGTCCTTGTCGAGAATGATTCGTTCCATTTCGGAGCGCTCCGGTCCGGACGCGTTTTTAAGGGCGTGAATGACCGGAAGGGTGAGCTTTCCCTCCCGCAAGTCGGCGCCGACCTTCTTGCCCAGCTCTTTGGAGTCGGCCGTGTAGTCTAGAAGGTCGTCGGCCATCTGGAACGCGACGCCCGCATTGTAGCCGAAGGCGGACAGCGCCCGCTCCTCTTGCGCCGGCGCGTCCGCGACCAGCGCGCCCACGCGGCAGGCGCCTTGAATCAGGACCGCCGTCTTTCTTCTGATCACCTCCAGGTATTCCTCCTCGGTCAGCTCAAGGTTCTGCTTGGCCAATAGCTGGTGGATTTCCCCCTGGGACATGTTTTCCGTGATGCCCGCAATGATATCGATGACCTCGATCTTGCCAGTTCGGGAAGCGATGGAAAGTCCCCGTGCCAGCAGAAAATCGCCGACCAGCACCGCCGTGGAATTGCCGTAGACCGTATGGGCCGCCTGTCTTCCCCTGCGGACCGCAGCGCCGTCCACCAGATCGTCGTGGAGCAGCGTGGCGGCGTGGAGATATTCGAATATGGTGGAATAGTCGATCTCCTTGCCTCCGTTGTAGCCGCACAGGCGTGCGGAAAGGATCATCAGCAGGGGGCGGAGACGTTTTCCGCCGCTGAAAAGAATGTGCCCGGCGGTTTTCCCCACCAGATCGAGATAGGGGTCGAGGTTGTCCGCCAGCGCCTTTTCCACCCGGACCAGGTCGTCTTGCACGGCGGCCAGTATTTTCCATTTTAAGTCGGTCACGCAGGTTCTCCTATCAAATCGTATTCCATGGCGTCGGTGATTTTCACCCGAACCAGGGAACCAATACCACAATCGGACCGTTTTGAAAATCGTTCTCGAGAATCGCGGACATAGACGACGCCGTCCACTTCGGGGGCCTGGAACCAAGCGCGTCCGACATAGACGTTTTTTTCCGGGTTTTCTTCGAGCAGCACGTCGAGTTCGCGGTCCAGGTATTTCTCGTTGTTTTTCTCGGAGATCAGCGACTGCGCGCCCATGATTCTGTCGTATCGTCTCTTGGCTGTCCTGGCGGGGACGTGGTCGGCAAGCCGGTGGCTCGCGAGATCGTCGGCGTCCGAGTACGTGAAAACCCCGAGATGGTCGAACCGGACTTTTTCCACGAACCGGAGAAGAAGGTCCACGTCATGCCGGGTTTCGCCGGGAAAGCCCACGATGAGCGTCGTTCTCAGGACGGCTTCCGGGACAAGTTCGCGTATCCGGTCGAAAAGCCGCAGCAGGTCGTCGGGCTCGTGGTTTCTGCCCATGGCTTTGAGCACCTTCGCGGAGGCGTGCTGGATGGGAACGTCGAAGTAGGGCAGGGCGCCGGGCGTTTCTCCCATGGCCCGTATCAGGCGTTCGTCGATCCTGTCGGGGTGGCCGTAGAGAATGCGCACCCAGATGCTGTCGGACAGCCCGGACAATGCGGCCAGAATTTCGGCCGGATGGCCGGGGGGATCGAAGTCGCTGCCCCACGACGTGGTGTCCTGGGCGACCAGGTTCAGCTCCCGCGCGCCCCCGGCCACAAGTTTTTCCGCCTCTTTGACAATGTCTTTAAGCGGCCTGCTCCGGTGGCGTCCCCGAAGTTTTGGGATGGCGCAATACGTGCATTTCCTGGAGCAACCCTCGGCGACTTTCAGGTACGCAGAATAGGATAGCGTGGTTTTCCGGGGAGCGTCGGGATCGTCGGGCGGCCTCGAGTCGGGGGAGGGCAGAAGGCAGACCTCGGAGTCGGAGGAGGCCAGACGCCGCGCAGCATCCGCGATGCGGTCGTAGGCGCCGGTGCCCAGGAACACATCCACTTCGGGAAGCTCCCCGACCAGCTGCTCCCTGTATCTTTCGGGAACGCAGCCCGCCACGATCAGGCCCTTGCAAGCGCCTTGCTCCTTGAAAGACGCCATTTCGAGAATGGTGTCGATGGACTGCTGCGTGGCCGATTCGATGAAGCCGCACGTGTTCACGACGATCACCTCCGCCCGCGAGGGATCGTCGATCACGGTCCATCCGGCCTCTTCCAGAAGCCCGAGCATCAGCTCTCCGTCCACCTGGTTTCTGGCGCAGCCGAGATTGCTGAGATAAATATTCAAAGACTTTCCAGCCCCGCTTTTCTCCATCCGTTCGTTCGAAGTCCTATCCCTTGATTTTCTCGATCTCCTCGATCAGCGCGGGCAGGACTTCGAAGAGGTCCCCTTCCACGCCGTAGTCGGCCTTGGAGAAGATAGGGGCTTCAGGGTCCTTGTTGATCGCCACGATGACCTTGGAGGACGACATTCCCGCCAGGTGCTGGATGGCCCCGGAGATTCCGCAGGCGATGTAGAGGTTGGGGGACACCACCTTTCCGGTCTGCCCCACCTGGTCGCTGTGGGGACGCCACCCCTCGTCCACCGCCGAGCGGGAGGCGCCTGTGGCTCCGCCCAGAAGGGACGCCAGTTTTTCCACCAGCGAAAAGTCGTCGCCGCCCATGCCGCGACCGCCGGAAACCACGATGTCGGCCTCGGTAAGCTCCACCTTGCCAGTCTCCATGGTTTTCTCCACGAAAGTCAGGCCGCCCTGCTTCAATGCGGCGGAAAATCTTTCGACGACGCCTTCTCCTGCCGATTCCGTCGCTCCCATGGCGTTGGGGCGAATGGCCGCGATTTTCGGCGAGCCTTCCAGGACCACATCGGCCAGGACCTTGCCGCCGTACATGGGGCGGGTGACCTTGAACTGGTCCGCGCCCGCGTCGATGGCCACGCAGTCGGTGGCCAGGGCGGCGTCCAGGCGCGCCGACAGTTTGGCGCACAGATCTTTTCCCAGGGACGTCGCCGCGACTACGATCACGGACGGCTTCTTCGCCTCCACCACTTGGGCGGCCACATCCGTGCAAAGGTCCACCAGAAATTCCTTCAAAGCGGGCTCGTCCGCCACAACGATCTCGTCGGCCCCGTATGAGGCGAGCTTTTTGGCGGCGTCCTCGACGCCCGATCCCATCACCAGCGCGGTCAGTTTCGCGCCCATGCCCTGCGCGATGCGTTTTGCTTCGCTCACCGCCTCGAAGGACGCCTTTCGAAACACGCCGTCGATTTGTTCGGCGATCGCCAATACTCCGTCAGACATATTCATATCTCCCGATTGTTTGAAATCTTGCAATGAAATGGTTTCGGTTTCCAAATGGAGCTACAGCACCTTGGCTTCTTCCTTCAGCGCCTTGGCCAGCGCTGCGGCCTTGGCCTTGGCGTCCGCTCCGTCGATCATCCTGCCTCCCGAACGTTCCGGGGGGGGCGACATGGACACGATGGAGGTTTTGGGCGCGCCGAGGTCGTCGGCGCTCAGGCCGAGGTCGGCCAGCGATTTTTTCTCCAAGGGTTTCTTCTTGGCCTTCATGATGCCGGGAAGCGAGGCGTACCTGGGTTCGTTCAGGCCGCGCTGCGCGGTGAAGAGCGCCGGAAGCGGGGCTTCGATCACAAAGGCGCCGCCTTCGACCGTGCGTTCGCATTTAATCCTGCCGTCGGCGATCTCCTCCTTGATTACCATGGATATGTGGGGAATGCCGAGATATTCCGCGACCGCCGGCCCCGTCTGGTAGTTGTCGTCGTCCACGGCCCGCATGCCTGCGATCACCAGATCGTACGGATTGGCCTTGATGGCGGCCGCAAGCACCTTGGCGACCCCGAGGGCGTCCGCCTCTACGGCGGCCGGATCGTTGATCAGAATTCCCTTGTCGGCCCCCATGGCCAGGGCGGTCCTCATGGCGTCCACGGCCTTGTCCGGTCCGATGGTCAGGACCGTCACGGTCCCCCCGTGCGCCTTTTTTATTTTAAGGGCTTCCTCCACCGCGAATTCGTCGTAGGGGTTCACGACCCACTTCACGTCGCCGGTCTTGATGGATTTTCCATCGTCGGCCACCGCGATCATGGACTCGGTGGCAGGGACCCTTTTTAACAGGACAATGATCTCCAATTTCTCACCTTTCCTTTCGCGCCGAGCAAAAAGCCTCCGCCCGGCCTGTACTTAACTAGCAACTTAGTTAAACATCCGCCTTGAAAAATCCCGAAGGGCTCCAAACAGGGCTTGGAGTTATGACTAACTTGGAAGAGATACAGTAATCGGCGGCGGTTGTCAACCGAAAATGTGGCCCGTGCAAGGCCCTGTCGCTCGAACTGCCAGGCGACTTGCTTCGAGACCCAATATACGCGCTTTGGATTCGGAGGCAGTTGCTTGGCGGGGCCTGACATTCAAATCTGGCGACAAAGAATCGGAAGGACAGCGCCGACTTTTCGGGTTCATCGCGGATTTGTGGGAAAAGGCATGTCGATGGTAACCAGACCATCCTGGTCTGGCATGCCTTGGCTTCCACGCGGCGGCATATTCGCGATATGGGACCAGAGCTGGAAGCTCTGGTTACCTTTGCCGCTCCCCACAAATCCGCGATGAACCACTTTTCGAATGGAACGACGAATTTCGAACCAATAACGGATTTCTATGGAATTCGCTATTCGTCATTTGTAAATCCTTTAGAGTAGCGGCTTTCCAACGTGCCGTCGGCGTTTCTGACGATTACGACGCACTCCACGTTCCGAAGCTTGGCGACCAGCCCGAGCGTTTTTTCAGCGCCCATGACCATGGCGGCGGTGGCGAGTCCGTCGGCGAAGGCGCAGGTGGGGGCGATTACGGTGGCGGAGGCCACATTGTTTTTCACCGGATATCCGGTCCTAGGGTCGATGATGTGGGAATAGCTCCGGCCGTCGATTTCGACGAAGTTCCTGTAGTCGCCGCTGGTCGCCATGGCCGCGTCGGTGAGCGTCACTACGCGGTATACCTCGTCGAAGGCGGCGTTCTTGTCAGGCTTGTTAATGCCCGCTCGCCATGGTTCCCCTTTCTCCGTCAGGCCCGACGCGTAGATTTCCCCTCCGATCTCCACGATGAAATTCTTCAAGCCGCGTTTCAAAAGCACCCCAGATACCCGATCCACCCCGTGGCCTTTGGCGATGGATGCCAAATCGAGGGTGATCGCAGGGTCTTTTTTCGAGATGGCCTCTTGCGAAAGCACGATCTTGTCGAAACCGACTCGGGCGAGCGCATTTGCGATCTCCTTTTCTTCCGGTATCCGGGTCAAGGGCTTTTTCGACCGAAAGCCCCACAGCTCCAGCAACGGATTGACCGTGCCGTCCCAGGAACCGCCGGTAAGCTCGTACACGGACCGCGACACCCGAAGGACCTCGGCGAAATTTTCCGGGACGGGAAAATCCACGCCTGCTTTGTCCAGGGCGTTGAAACGGCTGATGACGCTGTCCTTGCGATATGTGGACATTTCGAGATTGACCTGGTCCAGGGTCTTGTCGATGGCGTCTTGCAGACCGTCGACGGAACCTTTCCCGTCGGCCACCACCGCGATGCTGTAGGTGGTTCCCATGGTCTTGCCCGAAAAAACAAGCTGGCGCTCGGCGCCTTCCGCGACCAGAGAGAACGATGACAAAAGAATGGCGATTGCAAGGATTTTGTATTTAGACATGGTAATTCGACCTTTTATTGGATGTTTTTTGCCGGTTGTTTTGCAACGATGTCTTTCGTTTCGAAAAAAAAAAGCTTCGGTTCCGACCATTTCCCACAGTTACCATTCGCCGAGAACGAACTGGCTCGCCGTGGCGATCCCGTTTTCGGCGCACGCTTGCAGGGCCTCGTCCGTGAATCCGCCTGCGGAGAAAAACGCCGGGACCAGACGCTTGTCCGGGTGCAGGGCGGCGAATGCGGCGAGCTTTTCCAGAAAGTCCGTCGCCGCCGCCGGACCGACCGGGCTTTTCGTCTTCTTGACCTCCACGGCCAATATCCTGCCGCAATCCGATTCCGCCAGAACGTCCAGCTCCATGCAACGGGTACTTCATAGGGGAATCTCCATGGTTGTCTGTCCGGTTTGCCTTGATCGTAGGCCTATGGCAGAATGCGGGTGTCCGGCATGCTTCTTATGCGCCATAGCTGCTTTTCCTTGGATCCGAAGCTTAAGCGTCAAATTATTCATGGACTTGAGGGGGTCGTCAATTCAGAATTTAAATAAGATACAAGATTAAGGTAGGAGCTTGCTTTTTGTCAACGAAAATGCACCGGGCTTTTCAATTGCGCTCAAGGCAGAAAGGGAATTGGAAAGGATTGTCTATGGGGCAAAATTGTTCGCGGAAAGTCCAAAAATGTCTTGAAAACATGGGAAACGGCATTTTGCGTGCCGCAGTTCGGCGCCGATCCCGAAGATCGATTTTTTTCTGTCCGCCTTTGCTGAAAGGATGAGCGAGGGCTTTATCAACTTGTCGATGTATGCTAATAAAAAGAACTTGAATCGGGCTTCGCTGAAAATGGAGGCCTGTCGGGATGCGCGCTGTTCTCGGGTGCGCCGAAACAGTTGGCAAAAGCGTATGCAACAGGAAACGGAGGTTCGGAAATGGGGGGCTTTTTCGGGGTCGTGAAAAAGGACGATTGCGTCGGCGATCTTTTCTACGGCACGGACTATCATTCCCACCTGGGAACGCGGCGAGGCGGGTTGGCCGTGAGGAACGCGGAGGGGTTCTGCCGGTCCATACACAATATCGAAAACAATTATTTCCGCTCGAAGTTCGAGCCTGACCTCGGCAAGTTTTCCGGGAGCATGGGGGTCGGGGTGATCAGCGACACGGACCCGCAGCCCCTGATCGTGGGTTCGCACTTGGGAACGTTCGCCATCGTGACAGTGGGCAAGGTCCGCAACATGGAAGAACTGGAAAAGCGGGCCATGGACAAACGGCTGCATTTTTCCGAAAAGGCGGACTGCGAAACCAGTCCCACGGAGCTGGTCGCCATGTCGATTTGCGAGGAGGACAGTTTCGAAAAAGGACTCGAGAAGGTGCAACGAATCGTGAAGGGATCCTGCTCGATACTGCTTTCGACGGATAAGGGTATCTATGCGGCCAGGGACAGGCTGGGACGAACGCCCGTAGTGGTCGGCAAAAAGGACGAAGGGTATGCCGCGGCCTCGGAAAGCTGCGCGTTTCCGAACCTCGGATACGAGATCGAGCGATTTCTGGGTCCCGGAGAGATCGTGCTTTTGACCCCGGAAGGTTGCCAGCAGGTCAAAGGGCCGGGCGAAAAAATGCAGATATGCGCCTTTTTCTGGATCTACTACGGCTATCCTGCGACCGAATACGAGGGGATCAACGTCGAATACGTGCGCAATCGCTGCGGGGAGGCTTTGGCGGACAACGACGACACGCCCGTCGATTGCGTCAGCGGAATCCCCGATTCGGGGATCGGGCACGCCCTCGGCTACGCGAATCGCAGGCATGTCCCGTATGTCAGGCCCTTTGTCAAATACACCCCCACTTGGCCCAGGAGCTTCATGCCGCAGCACCAGAGCCTGAGAAACCTGGTGGCCAAGATGAAGCTGATCCCGGTGCGAAAACTGATCGAGGGAAAAAGAATCCTGTTTTGCGAGGATTCCATCGTCCGGGGAACGCAGCTGAGGGGAAACGTGCAGATACTTTTCGACGTGGGCGCGCGCGAGGTCCACATGCGCCCGGCCTGTCCCGTTCTGCTGTATCCCTGCGAGTTTTTGAACTTTTCCACGTCCCGCTCCACCTTGGACCTGGCGGGCCGCAAGGCCATCGACCGGCTCGAAGGCGGAAAGGATGCCGACATCTCCGAATACGCCGTTTCGGGCACGGAAAAGAACCTTCGCATGATCGACGAGATTCGAAGGCAATTGAAGCTGACTTCCTTGCAATACCAGAAAATCGACGACATGGTGAAGGCCATCGGCATTGAAAAGGAGCGCCTTTGCACGCATTGCTGGGACGCCTCCAGCTATTTCTGAAAAGAAGAAAACGATGATCGAATACGACGATTTCAATTCCGTTTCGCCTGTGGCCGATACCAGGGCGCCGGCCGACCGGGTCGAACGCAATCCCCTGATCACGCAGGAGGGGTTCGCGAATTTCCTGAGGCTCAAGCAGCACCCGCGAGCCCCGATCTGGAACTTCGAGACCGGCGACCGGATCGTCGCGGAGGACATCCCGGATTTTAAAGATTTTCGAGCGGCCCTCGAGACCCGCCGGATCGCATGGCGGCAGACACCCGCGCCCGGTGTCATGGAATGGATTGGAACCATGCGTCCCCGTAGCCTGGCTTTTCAGCGGCAAATACCTGCGGGAATGGATCTGGAAAGGGACTGGACTTCGATTCCGACGCTGGACCGGGAGGACATCGGGGTCCGAATCGAAACCCTCACGCCCCTGGACGCAGATCTGGACCGACTGATCGTCTTCGACACCTCGGGAACCACGGGCCACGCTCTGGCCGTGCCCACCCATCCGGTGGCTTTGGGAAAGGTGCTCGCCATGATCGAGTTCGTTCTCGAACGCTACGGAGCGAATCCTGTCGGCGCATTCGGTCCCGACACGACCGCGTGTCTGAACGTGGGCGTGCAAGCCAACGCGGTGGTTTTTCCCAACGTGCTTTCCCTCTGGAACCAGGCGGGTTTCGCCAAGTTGAACCTGAACCCGGGCAGCTGGCGTGAGCGAACGGACCCCCAGGGATTTTTCGACGACATGGCGGCGCCGCTGATCACCGGGGACCCGGCGGCGTTTTCCGAAATGGCGAGGCAAGGGATACGGGCGAGGCCTCGGGCAATGCTGACCACCGCGCTTACGCTTTGCGCCGCTCTGAAGAAAAAGCTTTTGGCCGAATACCGCTGCCCGGTGATCGACTGGTATTCCGTGACCGAGTCCGGCCCCGTCGGATACCAGTGCCGGTGCGACAACGGGTTCCACGTGCTGCCCCACGATATTTTCGTCGAAGTGGTCGACGAGCAAGGACACCCCGTCGCCGAAGGGCAAACCGGGGAAATCGCGGTCACGGGAGGGAGAAACCCGTATCTTCCCCTGCTTCGCTACCGGACCGGAGACCGGGGCGCGATGGACTTTTCCCCGTGTCCCTGCGGCGACCCCATGCCTCGCATCGTAAAATTGGACGGACGGGACCCGGTCCTGTTTTACGCAGACGACGGCAGCGCCGTGAACCCCGTGGACATCGGACGCCTGCTGAGAAATTTTTTGATGCGCCAGCACCGTTTCGTCCAAAAGGAAGACCGCAGCTGCGACTTGACCATTCGGCCGGTCCAACCGGGACGCCCGCCGGACATCGACGCCATCGGAGAAAAGCTGGCCCTGCTGTTCGGAAAGAAAACGCCGATTCGAATCGGCCTGGACGAAATGCTGCATGAAAAAATGAAGTCGGAGAAACTGTCCGTCTATGAGAACAAGGGACATTTCGAGTTATAGGGTCATTTGCTTTGAAGTCGCCGCCAGAGGAGAGAAACGGTGCGCGTTGGAAAACTCTGGTTCATCGCGGATTTGTGGGGAAGGGTAAAGGTAAACAGAGCTTTCAGCTCTGGTCTCATATCGTGAATTTGCCGCCGCTTGGAAGCCAAGGCATGCCAGACCAGGATGGTCTGGTTACCATCGACACGCCTTTTCCCACAAATCCGCGATGAGCCAAAACACTTTGATCGGAGGAAAGAGCGCGGGAAATGGATCCGTTGGAAATAGCGGCCGTGGTGTTCGGCTTTTTGTGCGTGGTGTTCACGGTCAGGCAAAACATCTGGTGCTGGCCCACGGGGCTGGTTCAGGTCCTGCTGTACATTTTCATCTTCTACCGGGTGAAATTGTATTCGGACATGGCGCTTCACGTGGTGTATGTCTTCTTGCAGATCTACGGGTGGCGAAACTGGCTGCGTGGCGGACAAGGAAGAACCGAACTGCCGGTTTCGGCCTTGGGGGAGAGGGCTCTTCTCGCGTACGTTTTTCTCTGCGCCGCCTCCACCGCCGCTCTCGGGTTTTCCATGGCCTCGTTCACCGACGCGGCCGTGCCGCACTTCGACGCCTTCACCACCGTCGCCAGTCTTGTCGCACAATGGCTGATGGCGAAAAAGAAGATCGAGTCCTGGTATTTCTGGATTTGCGTCGATGTGGTGGCCATCGGGGTCTATTTCTACAAGGACCTGATATTCACAGCGTTCTTGTACGCCACCTTCCTGGTGCTGGCCGTAACGGGACTGGTGGCCTGGAGCAGGTCCTTCTGCCGGTTGCGGCAGGCTCCTGCGTAGGTCTTGAAAAATGACGAGAAAAATCGGTTTCACTTTGGGAAAATATTCTCCTTTGCACCGGGGGCACCAGCTGGTCATCGAGACCGCGCTTTCGGAGATGGACAAGGTATATGCGGTCGTGTACCATTCGCCCGAGACGACCTCGATTCCCCTGTCCGCACGGGCCAACTGGATAAGGACCCTCTACCCCGACCTGACGGTCGTCGAGGCTCCGGACGGGCCCCGGGAGGTGGGCGACTCCCCGAGGCTGGTCGAACTGCACGACCGATACCTGACCAGGCTTTTCCGGGGGACCCGAATCACCCATTTCTATTCCAGCGAATTCTACGGGGAACATGTCAGCAAAGCCTTCGGCGCGGTCAACCGCCTGGTGGACCCGGAAAGAAAAACGTTTTCCGTTTCCGGGACCTTGATCAGAGAAAATCCCTATGTGTATCGGCAACTTATCCCTCCGCTGGTGTACAGAGACCTGGTATGCAACATCGTTTTCTTAGGTGCGCCCTGCACGGGCAAAACCACTCTCGCCTCCCGCTTGGCGCACGAGTTCGGAACCCAGTGGATGCCCGAGTACGGGAGAGAATACTGGGAGAAGCACCAGATCGACCGAAGACTGTCCAAGGAGCAACTGACAGAAATCGCCGAGACCCATATCGAGCTGGAAAACGAAAAAATACTCGAGTCCGACAAGTACCTGTTCACGGACACCAATGCGATGACCACCCTGCAGTTTTCGCTGTATTACCATGGCGAGGCCGAAGACAGGCTCGTCGAACTGGCAGGCGAGTGCGCGAAACGATACGATCTTTTTTTTCTCTGCGAGGACGATTTCCCCTACGTCCACACCTGGGACCGGTCGGGCGAGGCCAACCGGAGGCTTTTTCAAAAAAATATTCGCAAGGACCTCGATGCTCGGAAGATACCCTATGCGAGCCTGGTCGGGGACCCGGACTCGCGGGTCGAGAAGGTTGGCAATATCATACAGGCAAGAAGAGGCTAAAACATGCTAATCATACGCCCTGCACAGTTTGAAGTTCTCAGAAAAGGCTCCCTGCGCCTTTTCGAGGACGAAATGGTAATTCACAGCAAGGAATTTACTCCGCGTCTTTGCAAGGCCCTTGGCGACGAGCAGCTTCGAGTCGCAATCCGCCAAGCCATGAAACGGGCCGGCGACTACGGATTTACGTTGCGGGGTCCCATGCGTCTCTACATAGAACTGACGTTTCTATACGGAAGCGACTTTGATAGCGACCCCCAGTATCCGGCGTTCAAAGAGGTCCTCGATGGCTCCGGCAATCAGATGTCGCGCGCGGAAAAAATATATGAAATCATCCTGGACTATCAGAAAAAAGTCTCCGGACCCAAAGCCGTAAATTTGCGAAGGGCACTTGAGGCCGTGTCTGTGCGTGTTCGAGAACCGGTTAAGGCTTTGCCCGATGAATTCGAAGAACAAATGCAAAAGCAAATGATTCAAATATTTCCGCAAAAAGCCGCATACATCGGCAAGAGCGGGTTGTCGTCGATTATCCGCAAGGGCCGTGCAAAGGCGCTTTTGTACGAATTTTCCACCGTCCGCGCCCAAGGACTCATTGTGGTGCTGATGTTCTCATTGGGTCATGGTTGCACCGACGATCCACTCTATCCATGGATTGCGCGAACGGTTAACAACGAAAAAATCGCCACCTCGGACGGCCGGGCCAGGCGACTGGAGAAAAGGGCGGTTACCTGGCTTGACCACGTCCTTGAAACCCCATGGAAAGGAGAGCAGGCATGAGCGAAGATCCCGCCCCCACCTCGCCGAATGCGGAAAACGGCGCCAGTCCCGCCGACAGTGCAACCGCAACGTGCCCTTGCCAGACGGACTTTGTAATCGACGCCCCTTGCAGAATAATCAAGGCCGACGGCGGCACGGTGCAAATGACCGCCTCGAATTTGCCAGGCGTCTCCGGTGGAAGCTATGCCTGGACCACCGGCAGCGCCAAGATCAGCCTCGCCAACGCCAACTCTGCCACGGTGACTGTCGAGGGGCTGGCAACGCCAAGCTCCGGCCGGGACGCCGAGACAATAACGGTAACCCGGTCCGCAGACGGTTGCGCGGATGTGGTCAAGACCGTGACCGTGACCGTGGCCAAGGTGAATTTTTCCGCCGCAACCACCCAGCGATACGGCTATGACGATTTCGATACGGCGGCCAACCCGCTGGACGACCATGTCAGCATTAAAAAATCCGACCACACCTTTTTGAAAGTGGATATCGAAGGAGGCGCGCTTGGCACGGATTTCGACTTTGTCTGCGATGATGCGACCGTCTGCACGCCTGTGGCGCCCGGTGCGAGCGCGTCATTTGATCTGCGCCTGGACGCCGGGGCAAAGAACAAAAACGACACGACTCTCCACGCCAAGGTCAAATGTCCGGCAGCCACGTCCTTTGCCAACATCCAGGTCCATGTTTTCAAGGAAAAGAAGGTTGAGGTGGTTGTGGCCAAGATCTACGACAGCAACGAGGCGGGAACCAATCTTCGTTTTCCCACTGCGGACTATTCCTCGCACACGGCGACAGTTAACAACAAGACGAAGGAAGCCGTAGTCAAATTCGACATCTCCAACTACGATGCCTCCAACGCGCAAACGGATGTTCGCTACGACCTGGACGGAAACGGGGCCATGACCTACGACATCAAAAGCGGGGGCGGAGTCGAATTGGACGCTATCAAAAGCGCCATGACCGGGACAGGGACCAAGGTGCGAATCGCCATTGTTCGAGCGATGAAGTCTTACTACTATCTGAGCGCCGCAGCCGCTGCCGGCGATACGACGATCACGGTAACCGCAGGCAGCGTGTTCAACTACCCGGCCGGGAGAAACGTGGCCCTTGGCACGGGCGCCACGCAGGAAAACGTCACTGTTGCCAGTTCCGCAGGCAGCACGATCACCCTCGGCGCCGCGTTGGCCAACGCCCATGCGGCCGGAGACCCGCTGGAATTTCCGGCGGGAGGTTGGAGTTCGGACCCGATCCTGATTATCGAGGGAAGCGCGACCTTGGATGTTATCAAATGGACCATTGCCCATGAGACCGGTCATCGTTCCCTTAGCCTTGCGGATGTGGACGACACAAACGACATCATGCATTGGATGCAGTCCTGGACCGACTATCGACTACGATATTGCCCTCGAACGAAAAAACATACGGCCGGAACAGAAAACCAGTGGGATACGATTCCCCGATGAGGCCTAAATTTTTAGTTACCGTAACAGCTTTTTTGTTTATCGTCGCGCAGCAAGCTGTCTGCGACGCAAATAGGGAGAAACCAATGTCCAACGCGCATACTTACATTTCCGCATTTAAACGGGGAGAGGATTTCAGCCCTCCCGCCAAGGGAGTTTTCGTCAACAACCAGCCCGATTCCGAAGCCGTCGAGCTTTTGGGTCGCGAGTTGGCGACCGCCAATGCCTCGGTGCGAGAAAACATTGTGGAGCTTCTGGTGGACATGGGGCTGCAAACAGACGCTCTCAAGCCCATGGGAGCCGAGGTGCTGCGCAACCGGCGAATCATGGAGATTCTCGCCGACGCCGGCATGGCCAAGGCGGACATCGGACGAGAAGCGACCATGGACGCCTTGCGAAAATTGGTCGTGCGACACGACCTTGTCCGTCTGTCCGACGCCTTTGCCCAAGCCCTTGAAGACTCGCCCACCGAGGAGGCTTTCCTCCTGGTTGCCAAGGCAAAACCGCCAAACGCAAAAACGCTGGTGGAGAAGTTGGCCAAATCTCCGGAATGGAAAGGGGTGGAAGCCGCCCGCATTGCCCGCGCGGCCCTTGGCGACAAGGATGTGGAAGACGGATTCCTCAAGATCGCCTCCGATGCGGTGGCCGCAAGGGACGGCAAGGCCCTGGCTCATGCCCTCGGAACTCTGGCCTTGATCGGTACCCCCCGCAGCCTTACCGCCATAGCGGAACAATTGCGGACTCCGTTGACCATAGAAATTCCCGGAGCGTTTGAAAAATCGGTCAGGCTCAATGTTCTGGAAGCATTGCTTTACAATTTTCCGGATCAGACGGTCCTCTATCCCAACAACATCATCAAGGAATCAGACTACACGGAGGCGGAGCGATTCTGCACCATGACGCTCGGAGTGACTTACAAATATCCGCCTCCTCCGTTTATGACATATCGGGGCCACCCTTTCTGATAAAATCTCCAAACGAGAAGTGAAGGATGGCGATTTGGTAATTTGGCAAAAGTTTCAAAAGGAGAAAAGGAGGCACAATGTTTTCCGATTTATTGAGCGACGATGAAAAACGAGCGCTTGTCAAGACCATGGCCTATTTCGCCCATATCGACGGCAAGGTCACGCCGGAAGAAGCCGAATTGCTTGAAAAGGCGGCGGAAACGAGCGGCCTGGACGCCAAGGAGGCTTGGAAAGATGTTGCTTCCGGCGGCATCGAGAAGGAGCTTGCCTGTCTTCGGACCGACAAGTCCAAGCGTATCGTGATCCAGGAGCTGATTGCGCTGGGCTATGCGGACGGTCGATATTTCCAGCTGGAGAAGGAGGCCGTCAACCGGGTTGCCTCCATATTGGGTCTCGACCGGGAAACTGTGGAGCGCATCGAGTCATGGGTCCGTCAGGGCGTGGAATGGTCGGGGAAAGGTTACGGTCTGATCGTGGAAGGCCGTTGAGGATTTTCTTGACCGCAAAAGAAGGGCTCGTTCGGACTGCCGGGCCAACTCCCTCCGAAACAGGGGCACGGCCTTTGCTTCGGAGGGATAGGGTGCCGTCTTCAAAGAGACAAAGATAGGAAACTGATCCAAAACGCCAGCGACGCCGGCGCAAAACGTGTTTGGTTTCAAGCCGACGGGGATACCTTGCTGTTTCGACATGATGGAACCGTTCACTTGAATAAAAAACACGTGGAGGGTATCGCGTCGGCTGGAAAATCCACCAAAGGTCTGGATATGGTAGGTTTCATGGGAATCGGTTTCAAATCCGTCTTCGCGCGATTGCTCAGTGCAAAAGTATCGGGCTTTGGATGGCGTTTCAGCTTAAATTTCAAAACGGATAAAACCCAATATGGCCGAAAAATCCCCGACTGGTTCGATACGCTTCAATGTTCTAACCCTGAAACCACATGGCGATGGAAAGATTTCATATCGCGTTATCGACCGGATGACGAGGCGATGGACAGGCTCCTGCAAGTGAGGCAAGAGACACATGAAAAATCGGATGGATCGGCGCAGCGCAGAGAACGCGAAGTCGTAGGGCTTCTTCCCTTGTACGACGACGGTCTGCCGGAACCACCAGAACACGGTCGGGTATACGCGACGCTTCCCGCGCAGATTGAAGTGGCTCTCGGGTTGCATTTGCAAGCGGACTGGCTTGTGAATCCTGAAAGACAGGCTTTGCGCGATATTTCCGACGACCCCTGGCGGCAGGCAATCATAGCTCGGATACTGGAATTGATATAACAACTTTTTGTATGGCTCAAGGAAAGCATATCCAAGTCAACTATGGAGAGAAAAACAAAAAAACACGTTTTCCAACCCCTGCGTGTGCTGGTCGTAGAGGACAACCCGGATGTGGCTGCCAACATCGGCGACTACCTGGAAGACAAGGGGCATGTCGTCGATTTCGCATTGGACGGCATCACCGGCTTGCATCTGGCTGTTGCGCAAACCGTGGATGTCATTGTACTGGATATCATGCTTCCGGGGATGGACGGCATGGCTCTTTGTCGCCGGTTTCGCGAGGGGTCGGACAAAACGACGCCGATCCTGATGCTCACCGCGAAAGACACGCTGGAAGACAAGTTGGAGGGGTTCGAGGCCGGGGCGGACGACTATCTTTTAAAGCCGTTCGTGCTCGAGGAGTTGGAGGCGAGGCTCCAGGCGCTGGTCCGTCGCTCGCGGCAGGGCGGAGCGCCGGTTCTCGAAGTCGGCACTGTTCGCGTGGATACGGGTCAGAGGCTGGTCACCAAGGACGGGAAGCCGGTCAAACTGAATCGAGGGTGCTATCGCATCCTCGTGGAGCTGATGCGGGCGGCTCCGGCGGTGGTGTCCCGCGAAGATCTGGAGCATGTGCTCTGGAACGATTTCAAGCCGGCGAGCGATGTGTTGCGAACGAACATCTATGCCTTGCGCAAGGCATTGGACAGCCATGGAAAGGGTTCCCTGATCGAGACCGTTGTCGGAGTGGGCTTCAGATTCGGAAAACAGAAGCCATGAAAATGCCTCGGACCCTGCGATTCCGGATTGCCTTCTATTTCTGCGGATACTTGGCCGTGCTGCTGGCGATCTACTCCTTTGGCTTGATCGGGATGTTCAGGATCTCCGAGGACTTGACATTCGAACGGCAGCTTTCGGAAATCGCCGAGAGGGTTGTCTGGCATGTGGAAACCCATGGCAAAATGCCCGACATCCTGCCGATGCATATTTCGGTCTACCAAGGGCTCGAGGACGTGCCCCCGTTTTTAAAAGAGCATGTCCAAGACCACAAGCCCGGTATCTTCGAGATCGGCGCCGGCGATCTCGATTATCACGGCGCGGTCGTTCCGCTGCCGTCTACGGGGGAAACGCTGTATTTCTTCTACGACGTGGCGTCCATGGAAACGACGGAGCGGGCGGAACTGTTCATGAGGGTCGCTGTGGGTCTGGTCGGACTGGGAGTGTTGTTTATCGGATGGGCACTGGCGCGATCGCTGTCGAATCGCATTCTCGACCCGATTACGGAATTGGCCGGGGAGGTTCGATCGCTTTCTCTGGAGGAAGACAACCAGGTGGTTTCCTCGGTCGCCGCTTCGGACGAGGTAGGAACGCTTGCCAAGACGATCAACCGGCTTCTGGAGCGCATTTCGAAATTCAGCCGCCGCGAGCGCGAGTTTACCTCCCATGCGAGCCATGAACTGCGAACGCCGGTGACCGTCATCAAGGGGGCGGTGGAGATATTAAAAGGCAGGATCGACGCGGAAGACCGCCCGATGCAACGCCCATTGTGCCGGATCGAGCGGGCCGCCACGGACATGGAGATGCTCGTCGATACATTCCTGGCGCTGGCCCGGCAGGACAGGCAACCCGAAAGGGATGAAACATTCGACCTGCTGCCCATTGTCGAGCAAGTTGTTGCCTCGCACCGGTTTTTGCTGGCTGCCAAGCCCGTGGAAGTCGAGGTCCGGTCCGAGGGGGCCTGCGTGGCGAAGGCCCCGCCGTCGATGGCGATGATCGCGTTGGGAAATCTCGTGCGAAACGCTTTCCGATACACGCTTCGGGGAAAGATCGAGATCATTGTGCGCACAGACCGCGTGAGCGTGATCGACAGCGGCCTGGGAATCGATGATTCCCGCAAAGGCGCGGGATTGGGCCTGACCATCGTGGAGCGCATCTGCGAAAGCTCGGGCTGGAGTTTTTCCATATCAGGTGAACCGAGCGAGGGCACACGCGCCGATTTGGTGTTTAAGTCCCCGTAGGGACGACAGAAAATAGCCCGGCGATTTGACTCGTTCCCGCGCTCCAGCGTGGGAACGGCTGACGGACGCTCTCTTGTCCCATATCATGGAAGCGCATCGGTGAAACAGCATGCGCAAACACCGTCTGTGCATAAGAATGGGGAAAACAGGACAGGCGCAGGGGTTATGCTCGCCAGGACGCCGGAGCGTCCCGGAATGCGTTCCCACGCTGGAGCGTGGGGACGAGTCAGCCTATTCGGCCGTCGGCGCGCCCCAATTCTGTCCTGCAAGCAGCTATCCATCGGAGTGGTCCAAAGGGGATTTGCTTGGCGGTCAAGATCGCATATTTTTCTGACGCAATTGATATAGCCAAGAAGATGATTGGCGGGACTGGAAATGATGACCATGTCCATCCACAGGACCGCGAGAACGCAGCCCAGAATCAGTTTACGTTTTATTGACATTGTTTTCTCCCTGGAAAAGCGTTTAAAAAACATGGCAGCAGAACCAGTGTCACGACGGTGCCGAAAGCCAGGCCGAAGGCGATGGAGATGGCCGCCGGGATCAGGAACTGTGCTTGTTCGGACGTCTCCAGCAGCAACGGCGTCAGGCCGAAGAACGTGGTCAGCGAGGTGAGAAGAATCGGGCGGAATCGATGGCATGCGGCGTCCAGGACGGCCTGTCGATGTTTCGCGCCGTCGGCTATACGCCGGTTGTAGGCGGCGACGAGCACCAGGGAGTCGTTCACCACCACCCCGGCCATGGCGATGATGCCTACTACGGAGACAATGGAAAGGTCGGCGTCGAGAAGGATATGCCCCCAGACGGCGCCGACAAGGCTGAACGGAACGACGGACAATACCAGGAGCGGCTGCGAACAGGAGTTGAAATAGAAGGCGAAAAGCATGAACATGACTCCCAGGACGACCAGAAAGCCGTTTCCCAGCGACGCAAGCGATTCGTCGATTTCTTCTTCCTCTCCTCCGAAGGCGATTGCCACGCCGGGATGTTCGGAAATGATGCCCGGCACGATATGGTCCTCCAGAATATCTTCCACCATATCGTCGCCGATTCCGATTCCGATATCCGCAGTGACGGGATAGATGCGTCTTCCGTCGCGCCGGGCCAGGGTGGTAGAGGTTCGGGTTCGGGAGATATCGGCGATTTCGGTCAGGGGGACCATCTCTCCGGACGGACGCTTGAGCAATGCTTCCCGCAAGGCTTCTGGACGGGTGCGCTCCTCCTTGCAGAGCCGGACCATGACCTTGACTTCGCCGGAGCCTCGCACAAAGCGAAGGGCTTCCGCGCCGTGGTATCGGTGGCGGACCTGCTCTGCCACGTCCTGCGCCGAAAGGCCCATGTGCAAGCCGCTTTCCTTCAAAGCGACCGTCAATTCCGGTTTCCCGGCCCGGATGCCGTCGTCGATGGAGGACAGTCCGGGGACGCCGCACAGGCGTTCGCCCAGCGAGAGGGCAGCCGCGCGGGCAGCCGCAGGGTCCGGGTGGAACACGTCCAGCCGGACAGGTTCTCCGCCGGCGACTTTTGTTTCCCCGGTGAAGTGCAAGGCTTCCAGTTCTCCCGGCGCTTCGAAGGCGCTTTGCCAGGCCTGCGCGAACTGCCGTCCGGAAAGACTTCGGTCTTTTTCCGGCGGCAGGGCCACCAGCGCCGAGATGTAGTGCGAACCGGCCAGCGTTTCCACTTCGACTTCCCCTTCTTCCAGGCGCGTACCCACGAGGGAGAATATGCCGGCAGACGTCATGCGATTGTCGTCGAGCACCTTTTCCGCTGCCGAAACCAATGCCTGCTGGACGGCTGCCGAGCGGCGCTTGGGCGACCCGTAGGGCAGGGTGGCCTGGGCGATGACGGTGTCGGATTCGATGACAGGGGTGAAGCTGAATTCCAGAAGGTCGCCGAAAATGGCGCCTGACGTGACGAAAAGCAAAGATATAGCCGACATGAACAAAGCTCCGGGGCGGTCCAGCGCGCGTTTCATGAAATTGCGATACGCGCCCCGCACGAACCGGTCCAGTCCGGCATTCACGGTCCGGTGGGGAAGGGCGATTCTCTTCGGCCAAGGAAGCTTTCCGGAAGGGTTCGCAAGATGCGCGGCCAGGATGAATAGGGATTCCACCAATGATACTGTCAGTACCGCCGCCACCACCGAAGGAATTTGCCTGAATAGCGTTCCCATGTCTCCGGGGACGAAAAACATGGGCGTGAAGGCGAGGACCGTGGTGGAGGTGGCCAGAATCACCGGGCCGCCCATTTCCTTCAAACCTTGCACGGCCGCCGACAGACGGTCCAACCCTCTGCCGCGACAGGCGTGGATGGCTTCGCCCACCATGATGGCGTCGTCTACCACCACGCCGATGGTGACGATGAACGCGAATAGCGAGAGCATGTTGATCGACGCGCCGAACAAGGGGAGAATCAACAGGCCGCCTAGGAGCGACGTGGGAATTCCGGCCATCACCCAGAAGGCCACCTCGGGGCTCAGAAAGAGGCCGAGCGCGATCAGTACCAGCGCCAGTCCGAGCAAGGCGTTTTCGATCAGGAGTCCCGTCCGGCTCCGGTAGGCGGCGGCTTCGTTTTCGAAAACGACGATTTCGACGCCCTGGTACTTGTTCCGTGCCGTTGTCTCCAGATAGTCGCAGACTGCGGCTTCCACCGAAGTCGGGGTTTCATCGCCCACGCAGAAGACATCGAGCTGTATGGCGGGCTTTCCGTTGAACCACGCTTCGATGGGCGATTCACCGAAACAGTTTTCCAGCGTTGCGATGTCCGTAAGCCTCAAAGGAACGCCCTCTTGGGTGCGGGAAACGATCACATCGGAGAACTCCTCCGCCCATTGTCTGCGTTCGCTGGTTCGAAGCGCGATGTCCGCGCGGGGAGAAAAGAGCGTGCCGCCGGGCAAATCCAGCGAGCTTTCACGGATTTTTTCCGCCACGTCCTCCAGGGACCATCCGTATTGCCGCAAGGTCTTTTCGGAAATTTCGACGGATATTTCCTGCTCGCGGGGGAAAGCCAGCTGCACTTTTTTCAACCCGGACAGTGTGCGCAAATCGTCTCGAACCGCCTCGGCTGTCCGGCGCAGCCACATCAAAGGCTGGTCGCCGTATACGACGATGGAAAGGGCTTTTTCCGCCTCCGCAGGCAATGTGACGACCGGCTCTTCGGCGTCTTCGGGCAATGTGGCGATGCGATCCACGGCGGTTTTGACATCGGCCAGCATTTGCTGCGGAACGGCGCTTTTCAAAAGCGTGATATTGACAGTGCCGAGCCCTTCGCGCGCTTGCCCGTCGATGCGCTTGATTCCGTCCAAGCCGCGCACGGCGTTTTCCACGGCCGCGAGAATCGAATTGTCGATGTCTTCGGGGGATGCTCCGCGCAATTCGACCTCCACTCTGACCAGGCGGGCCTCTCGGTCGGGCAGAAGCTCCTGGCGGATGGTCGCGGCGCTTGTCAGTCCTCCGGCCAAAAAGGCTGCCATGAGGAGGTTGGCAAATGCTCTCCGTTTCAAGAGCGACCGAAGAAAAAAACTCGTGGAAAAAGGCTTCATCGGGCGTCTTCTCCGCTGCCGGGGACGAATTGCGAGATGCCTGCCCGGTTCGCTTTCCTTTGCAGTTTCATACCCTGCAAAGGGCTTGAGACATGCGAGAGAATCACCTCTTCCCCTTCGGCAAGACCCTCGCCGACAACGATGTTCCTGCTGTCGCGAGCCAATATTTCCACCGCTCGGATTTCCAGAGTGCTCTTGTCGCCGAACACCCACACCGAATTGTCCTGTCGCAGGGCTTCTGCGGGCAGAATTGCCGCATTCCGGAAAGAAGGGCCGGGCAAAGCAAGGGTCGCATATGCGCCCAGAACGACGCGTTGTCCCTGGAAAGCCACCAATGCTTGTTTCTGTCGCGTTTCCGGATGAATTTGCGGAAGTGTGCTTTTTACGGCGCCGGAATATTTATCGGGACCGATGGAAACCGGGATGCTGTTGTTTTCCGAAGCGACCGAATATTCGGGGGAGTAGGCGGCCAGGATGTGGTAGTGTTCCGTGCAGGCGATCGTGGCGACAACATCGCCCGCATTCAGCACCTGCCCTTTTGCGACGTTTTCTTTCAGAACCACGCCGGAACACGGGGAAGTGATGCGTGTGCGTTCGATATCGAGTTCGGCTCGAGTCTGCCTGGTTTCAGCCATTCGAACGGCGGCGACGGCGTCCTTGAGCTGGGGTTCGCGCAACGCAAGGGCCTTGTTGGAAACTCCGTGGAATTTCGAATCCTCCAGCAGTTTCCATTCCGTTTTGGCGATGGCTTGCCGCCCTTTTTCGATCGCGAGCGACTGCCGCGCCTGTTCGTTCATCGCAATGGCTTCTTTGAGAGCGTTTCGACAATCCCTGTCGTCGATTTGGCACAAAAGGGCGCCTTGGAATACTTCGGCGCCGTCGAATACGGTGGAGGGCGCCTCTGCGATTTTGCCCGATATCTCGGCCCGGATTTCAATGGTTTCGCACGGTTCGACCACTCCCCATGCGGGAACGCGAATTCGGTAGCTTGTTCGCTCGACGCGCATGGTCTCCACGTACAGAGGAGGAACTATGACTTCCGGAAGACAATCTTCCTGCTCCCGTGCGAAAAGAAATGCGGCGGTGGCGCAACCGATCAGTCCGATCAGGAGGGCAATCCAAGGTTTGTTTCTATGACGTTTCACTGCACTGGCTCCATTTTGCTCCCACGGCCTTGAGAAGGCGGTTTCTGTTGATGAGAAGGTCCTGTTGCAGCACGATTTCGCCATGCTGCAGGGTTTGCAGTTTGGCCAGGGCCAAAAGGACCGAAAGAAACGATTCCTGGCCGTTGATATAACGCAGTGTCGCTTGATCGACGGTTTCTCGTGCGACAGCCATTTCGTCGCGAAGCAACGATTGCTCTTCGAACAATGCCTGTTCTCGAAGCATGGCGTCTTCCACTTCGCAAACCGCCTCCATCATGGCCTGCTCCAGGACGGCCAGCGCTTCTCTGGCTTCCGCTTTTCGGCCGGCGGCGTTTGCTTTCAGGCGACCGGCCTGGAAAACGGGCGCCAGGAGTCCGCTTGCGAATCGAAGAATGGCTCCGTCACCAATGTTTTCGAGACTGTCGCCGCTCAGTCCCAACGAGATGTCCATGGAAAAGCGCGGCAACCTGTCGGCAACCGCCGCGGCCGATTCCAGGTCCGCCGCCCGCAAGGCCAAAAACGCGGCCTTCAGATCCGGGCGAGCAATCAGAAGCTGCCGGGGGGAGGGCAGGGCCGACAACCGTTCGAACTTTGGCCATTGGTCTTCCGGAAGGCTCTCGTTGGCGGGCGCTCGCCCCAGAATGACGGCGTAGGCATTGGCGGCCTGGAGCTTTTTGGAACGAACCGAAGGCATTGCCCTTTCGGCGGCGGCCAATCGCCCCCGCTGCTGCAACACATCCAGAGCATTGCCCTGCCCATTGGCCAGTCGAAGCTCGGTCAAGTGCAAGAATTCCTCGTTTGTTTTCCGCTGATCGAACAATATTTGTTCGAGTATGCGCGCGGCGTGATGAGCGATCCAACTCTCCACGAGGGCGGCTTGCAGATCCAGCCGGATCTGATTGACCAGGGCATGTTGCGCTTCCAACGAGAGCGCGGCGGCTTCCTTTCTAAATTTCAATCGACCCCAGATGTCCGGCTCCCAATTGAGAGCGGCCCCCAAGGCGATGGTGCTGCGCGTTTCAGTGGAGTCGCCCTCTTCATCCTCCTTGATTCGGGATCGGTCGAAATCCGCCGATGCGTCCAGCGACGGAAAAAGTGCCGAGCGTCGGACGACGTATGCGGCGGCGGCCCGCTCCACGCGTGAGCGGGCGGCTTTCAGATCGAGATTGCTTCCGACAAGGGTCCGAACATCTTCCAGCAGGCGGGCGGAAGGAAAACTTTCGTCCCAGGTCGGGCACGTTTTCGAAAGCAATTCGCTGGCGCAGGCAAACTTCTTCGGAAGGCTTTCTGAAAGCTGTCGTCTTTCTATCACAGGAACTGTGGAGCAAGCCGAGATCGTCAGAATACCTGCCAGCAGCAGGGCGTTCGATACGAGCGCGATGCGGGTGTACTTTGCCATTGGGTGATCCATGATCGACCACTAGAATGTATACATGACCCCGACGACACCTTGCAATGCATAGTCTTCATCCACCAGGGGGCTGTCTTTGATTTCGCTGCCAAAGGTGGTGGCTTCGAAGATTCCGACCGCAGTGAATTCCCCGTATATCGGCCGCTTTACCATAAGGCCCGCTCCGATTTCGTAACTCGAATTCGGCGAATAAGCGGGTCGGTCGCGGCGGGCTTCCCCCGTGGAGACGCCGTAGAAATAATCGACGGTTTTTGCGCTCAGCCAGGTCAGACTCAACTCCGGGCGCAGCTCGAAACTGCCCCAATGCCACGGGTAGGCGGCGGAGAATTCGATTCGCTGCCCGTCGTGTTCTCCGCTGAGATCTTGCAGGGCCTCCAGGCCGAATTCCCAGTCGGCAAACGATGTTTCGATGTGCAATCCCGTACCGTAAAGAGTACTCAGATCGTCCATTCCTTCCAGGTAATCGCTGTCGTCCGGATCGTAGCCCGCGTCGAAATCCAGATAACCGCCTAACGCAACGGAAAAATTTCCGGTCCGGAAAAACTTGCAGGTGGCCTCGATGTTTTCCCCGGTCCGGATTTCAAACAAGCCGTTTTCGTATCTTAAAAAAGGAGCGGGATGCACTTCGGTGTCCATGCCTTTGTAGATTTCCCGCTCCACCATCACCCCGAGGCCCAGCGACAATTCGCCCCCTATCCATGGCAGTTCCTTTTCCTGCTCTATGCTCAACACGTTTCCATTCTCGGAAAGGACCATTTCATACAGGGTCCCGTCCAGCGCCACGAATTCCACTTCGGTCGCCGGCTGGCCTTTCCAGGTGTCCTTCCGGATTTCCACGAAGACGGCCCCGGGAAATTCCCGTTCCACGATTTCGCGAACGGCCTCCGGTACCTCGATGGCCTGCGCGGTGAATGAAACGCCCAGAAAAAGGGCAAGACCCCAAATTGACAAGCCGACCCATTTTGTTGCCTTTGTTTTTTCGCCGATCATTTTTTCTTTCCTTTTTTCCTTTTTGCAGTGATGCGTATCGTTTTTTTTCCTTCCATTCGGTATCCGTCATTTGCGATGCAGCATGACAGACCGGCCGTGAAAAAAACGTGAAAAAAGGATCAAAAGGATGTGAAAAACGACCTCTGCGGACTTCCGTGTTCTTTGCGCTCCTGAGTTCAAACCGGTCCCTGCGGCAGTCGAGGGGCCGTTTTCTCAACGCATAGGCGTAGAGAACGCAGAGATTCTCAAAGGAAAAAGAAGATTAAGATAGGAACTTGCTTTTTGTCAACGAAACTACGACGGGCTTTTCAATTGGGTTCATCGCGGATTTGTGGGGAGCGGTAAAGGTAACCAAAGCTTCCAGCTCTGGTCCCACAACTCGAAGATGCGGCCGCTCGGGAGCCAAGGCGGGCCAGACCAGGATGGTCTGGTTACCATCGACACGCCTTTTCCCACAAATCCGCGATGAGCCTTCAATTTGTTTCTTGTTCGCCCGCGACGCCGTGGAAGACGAAGCGACCGGGGGGCGCGAGCTTTTGCGCCTTATTCTTCGAACAAAACCGCACGGGTCGAACGTCTTTCGAATGCTTCGCGCCCGCATCCGAGCATTGGCAGGCCCCGCGAGCCCCCGTTTCAAAACGCCAGCTTTTCGATGGATTCGTAGGCCCTTTTCAACCACACTTTGACCCGCTGTCGTTCCAGCAGCCCCAGGGTGCCGTCCTTGCGCTCCTTGTTGTTTACGGCGGCCCAGAAGCTTGCGTCGTGCAGGTCGATTTTTCTCATGCAATTCTCATGGAGCTTGGGAAGCTCCATGATTTGCGCGTTCAGTTCGGAGGCGCGCTGCTTCAGCCCCGAATTCTCGAACGCCGTAAATTCGCCGCCGCGACCGTAGTTGAGCACGACGAAATACCTGGGCGCTTCTCCGAACGTGTCGAACAGCCGTCCGAGCAAATCCGTCGATTCCCTGCCGTCGTCCATGACATGCCAGCAGTTGAAACCGATATTCATTTCCGCGAGGACCTCGTTCAAACCGGAATCGAGGACCCACCGGGAAACCGGCGCCAAGGTCTGGGCCGCCAGATCGACCAGGACCTGCTTGTCGGGATTTTCCTCGAAAACTTCCGCGACCGCGTCCAGGCCCTCGTAGCTTGCGGTCGATGCGGGGACCACGAAATCCGAATAGAACCGTGTGAAGGAACTGTTGGATTCGTCGGTGTCGAACCCGGCGAAATCGATTCCCTTGTCGATGAAATACTGCGCCAGAACGCGGCACATGACGGACTTTCCGACACCGCCCTTTTCCCCTCCGATTAAATTGAGTGCGCCCACTTGAACTCCTGTGTCCAAAGGTTGTCGATGGGAGGGCCGGGGCCCTCGTGCAAATGCAACAAAATCATTTTCATCAGAGCTTTTAGCATACCGGACGCGGATATTTCAAGATGATCCGGTTCGACATTGTGGTTGACAAGAAACAGGCTCCTGTCTAAGGGACTTGGAAATTATAAAACCCGCCAAATCTATTCTGAATAGCATGGAATTTCCACTGCCCATTTCTCTATGCCAGTGATTCTATTTATCTTTTTCTCAACCTCTTTCATGGCCTGTTTTGTTAGCTTTACGCCTTTTTCATACGTCCTCTCAATCAGTTTGACGATTGGATTTATGCCGTTCCAGGTCATGCTCCTGGCAAAGCCGAGGGCCTTTTCGACGCTGTCCAGGATGTCGCCGTTCCAGTGGTCTTCCAATACGCCCCACACTCTTTCAATAGGGTTGTATTTGCTGTGATAGGGCGGATAGTAGGCGAGTTCGAGGCTGACCTGTTTCGATCGGCAGAAATCCACAAGTCTTTTCATGAATTGCGTTCTGCTGCTGCTGTTGTCTGGCCCGTTGTCGGCGTTTATCACTATGGTGTGCGGATCGAACCTTTCCTTCAGCATCGGCCAGAGACCTTCGATCATATCGACCATGAAGTCCGCGGTCGCGTTGCTTGGCGTGAAATAAAAATAGGTCTCGTCCAATTCCGGCAGAAAAATTCCGAAAAGCTTCAGTTTCAATTCCGGCTCGTAGTCGTGATCGCATGCCTTGTTGCCGGTTCTGCATTTGCCTTTCCGCGAAAAAGGGCCGATATCGACCGTGGCTTTCGTGTCGATGGAAATGCGGATCACCCCCTCCGTTTCGTCCGCGATTCGGTTTACTCTGTGAACGTTTTTAAAAATCGAGTTTGTTTCGGGTATTTTCTTTTTCGGTCTGCATTTCTCGACTTTTTTCAATTTGAACCCCAATTCGTTCAATTTGCTGGAGATGGTTCTGCGACAAGGCAGTTCCTCGTCCGAATAGCCTTTCTCCTCTATAAGCCGCCTCCTGACATTCGCGGCGGTTACGGGAGAATACATGGTCGTGCTGCGAAATGTAGGGTCTGTCTGGCATCGGGGTTCGACGATATCCCTGATGTCCTCGTTTATGTTCGGAAGATGATGCTCGATCCGTTTTCTGCCTCGGCCCGCGAAATTATCGACGCAGATAAATCCGGAATTCAATTCCCTTGTCCCCTTGCGGATGGTTTCCCGATCCCAGCCCAGCTCTCTCTCTGCTTTGCGCTGACCTCCCTTGCCGAGAAACCGGACTGTCTCGGCCATAAAGAGTCTGCGATCAGGGCCTTTCAAGGCGTCTGCGGCCTGCATTAAAAGTTCCTTTATTTCAGGCTTCAATTCCAAAGCTGCATTTTCGTTTAACAGATCTTCCAAATCCGTCATGAACACCTCCTTAATAGTGTAATCCATGACGATTCTAATCTGATTTAAAATAAAAATCCAGTACTTTATGAGCCTTTTTTCAAATTTTATATTGGCAGGTTTTAAAATTTCCAAGTCCCTAAAACTGAATCTATGAGCGAAAACGACCATGGAGCCGATGGCAAATTGCCTGTACCCGATGCGATGATTTACAAACGGAGCCGCCGATCGATGAACGAAAATAATCCGAAAATAGACACCTCCGCGATGGGCATCTTGAAAAGCATTGTGGAATCCAACGAAGAGTGGTTGATGGAGCGCATTCTGATGTACGCGAAACGGCATGGTTATACGGCGTACACATCGACATTGAAAGAAGCATGGCGTTTGTCCATATCCGGTTTGTCGAATTCCATCCTCGAGGCCATTCGACGCTATGCGTACATGCCGGAAATCACCCCGGAAGAAAAATTCGACGAAGACCCCGTGGCCCTTTTCGGAATCGTCGAAGCCCAGCGGCATCGGGAACGCGGGGTCAGCCTGAGCATGTTTCTCGGACTGATGAAATATTACCGGCAGGCCTATGCCGACCTGGTAGAAAAAGAGATCGTCGATTCGCCGGTTCGGGCGGATTGCCAATTGTTTGTCCATCGGGTTTTCGACAGAATAGAAATCGGTTTCTGCGTGGAATGGTCGGGCGGAAACGCCAACAGGATCATGCACGAAATGCAGATCGGCAACCTGCTGATGACCAACGAAAAAAACAAGTACCTTACGATTTTCGAAAGCATCCCCAACCCGGTGCTTATCCTGAACCAAGGTGGAAAAATAGACAACATGAACCTGGCTGCCGCGAGGCTGTTCCAGAAGGACCTTCTTCCGGGGTCCCAATATTACTGCCTGAGCAGAGACAGGCAGCTGGAAATGGAACAATGCCTGGACGGGGACGGCGAGGCCATCGCCCCCGAATGCTTCGGAGGATGCGACGTGTTCGAGCTTCTCCCCTGGATCGAGGAAGAAGTCGATTTGTTCCGACAGGACGGTCTGGAATCCATGTCGTTTGAAAAAACGGTTCGCCACAACGGCAAGACGCTCGTTTTCCGGGTCAACTTTTCGCAAAGCCTGGATGTCAGCGACAAGTTCGCCGGTACCATCATCATCCTCGAAGACGTCACCTCCCTGAAAAAAGCCCTCGAAGAAATCAAAACCCTCAGAGGGTTCGTCCCCATCTGCTCCCATTGCAAAAACATCCGGGATGACAAAGGGTTCTGGCAGAAAGTGGAGAAATATGTGGCGGAGCGTTCCCATGCGGAGTTCAGCCACAGCATCTGCCCTGAATGCGCAAAAAAGTACTATCCGGATTTACGCATCTACGACGATTGAAAAGTCCCTGGTTGTTTTACGATCCTCCCAAACGGCATTGGAACATCCGCCGGTTTCTTGCTATCGGATTGCAATGCCTTTGATCTCCAGACCTTTGCGCCCAATGGCAACCGTTCCTTGAAGCACGGCCGGCGCTTTTGAAGGACGGTTCGGCTTCGACGGGTGCGATGGCCATCCGAAATACCAAAAAAACGACCGATAAAGCAGTTCTTGACAAAAATGATGCTTTTTGCATAAGCAACCTCCCTGATTGTGAGAACAGGCTACGAATGACTTAAACAATTCTTTCTGGTTATAACGGATTTGAGGGTGAGCGGCAATGCGTAGGTTGGGTTAAGCGGGTGTCATGTTGGGTTTCGCTTGCTTCCCAACCATTTCGCGGGCCTTATCTGTTTGTTTGATAGAAATCCGTAGCGAAACCCAACAATCGACGGCGCTCAACCCAACCTACATTCCAGCCCCCCCCACACACAAATACGTTATAACCAGAACTCTTTCTTCCGTGGCAAGGTCAAAGATTGCCTCTGTTTTTATTTCGGCCATGCCCTCGCCGCCACGTTTCCACGCTTTGCGTGGGAGTGCGTGCCAGGACGCTTCGTGTCCGCGTTGCGCCAATGCAGGGTCGAAACAATAGGGCTTGGTTCTAATGTCGGCCAACCAACTCCGTCATTCCGGGCGGAGCGTGCGGAGACCCGGAATCCAGGCGATGATCGATGCTTTTGGATGACAACGCTGGCCGAAGTTAGAAACAAGCCCAAACAATAACCCGTTCCGACAAGAAGGTTGTTGTCTCAAGGTCCAGATTTCTTGCCGTCTATTCAAAAAAATATTTTTTTATTATTTCGAATTGGTTACAATCCGCGAAAAAACGAGACGAAAGACCTGTCCGCACTGGCCCGGATCTTTCATAAAACGGAGGGAATACAACCATGATAGCCGAAATCCTATCCACGGGAGACGAGATCCGTTCAGGGGCGGTTCGCGATACGAATGCGTCGCACATTGCGCAAAAACTCGAGTCCATCGGGGTCGGCGTGGTCCGGCACAATTGCGTCGGAGACGATGAATCCAGGATCGCGGAAATTTTGAAAGAGATCGGGCAAAGGGCCGATTTCGCGGTTGTCACGGGCGGTCTGGGGCCGACGGAGGACGACCTGGCAGCCGTCGCGGCGGCCGACGCGACGGGCGTCGGGATGTTCGACGACAAGGTTGCGCTGGAGCGCATCGAGGCGTTTTTCCATTCCCGCGGCCTGAAAATGCCGCCGTCCAACGCCAAGCAGGCCCGTTTTCCCCAAGGGGCGAATGTCCTTTACAACCCGGTGGGCACCGCACCCGGGTTCTGTATGCGTATCGGCCGGTGCCGGTTCTACTTTCTGCCCGGCGTGCCCCATGAAATGAAAAACATTCTCGAAAACCAAGTGTTGCCCGATATCGAAAAACATGCGGGAGACGACCGGGACCTTTTCCGGTTGAGGTCCATTTGCGTTTTCGGCCTGGGCGAATCCACCGTGAACGAGAAGATCGCGGGGCTGACGGACGAGTTTCCCGATATCAGGCTGGGGCTGCGGGCGCGGTTTCCCGAGATTCAAATCAAATTGCAGGTCCAAGGGCGACAGGAGGACCGGCTGGACGCCCTTTTGCAAGAGGGGACCCGATGGGTCGAAAAACGCCTGGGCGACAAGATCTTTTCCACCCGGGGAGAGTCCATGGAGGAAGTGGTCGGCAGGCTGCTTTCGGAACGAGAGGCCACCGTGGCTCTCGCGGAAAGCTGCACGGGCGGGCTGATCGCACATATGCTGACTTCCGTATCGGGAAGCTCGGACTATTTTCTCTTGTCCGCCGTGACCTATTCGAACAACGCTAAGGTAAAGGTGCTGGGGGTCAACACCGGCACTTTGGAAAAGCACGGCGCCGTGCACGAAGAAACCGCGCGGGAGATGGCCCAAGGCACCGCGAAAGTCGCCGGGGCCACTTACGGGCTTTCCACCACGGGCATCGCGGGGCCTACCGGCGGAAGCGACGAAAAACCCGTGGGAACGGTTTGCATCGGGCTTGCCACGCCGCAAAACGCCGTCGGCAAACGGTTCGTCTTTTCAGGGTTCGACCGCAGTAGTAATAAAATGATCTTTGCCATGACCGCATTAAATGAGCTTCGTATGGAGCTTGCTTTCGGCCTACAGCCCTCGTAATGAAGGTTTAGGGTATGAGGGGGGGGGCGGCCATGCCTATACGAAACGAGGACGCGGAGCGTTGGAACGAGTGGCGCGGGCATGGTCGTAACAGAAATAAATCCCGGTGTAGGGTTTTAGCCGTTATTGCTGGCTCTGGACTGCGGGTATGTCCTGAGGGGATCGAGCTGGCGTCTGTTTTTCTGTAATCACAGGCCTGTTGTAATCGTTCAAAATGCTTTCGAAAGTGTTCGTAAAGCCCATTCTCAAGCCGAACATGATTACGAGTATGGCGCCGATAAAAAGCGCGAAAAAAAACGAACCGACACAGCTTGCCGCCGCCGAATGCAGAAAACTGGGTTTGAAATCGGATATCTTCCTTTTAAAGGCGGTTTCGTAATGTTGCTCCAACTGTTCTGCTTCTTGCCGGAGGGATATCTCCAAGAATTCCTGGAGAATTTGGGTCGCTTGGTTTCGATATACAGTCAAGTGCAATGCCGTTGACTGGTGGAACTGATCTATCTCCTTTTAGGATGGATCTTCTCCGTTTTTTTCCTTGTATTCCCTGATAAAATTTATCTTTTTTGTCTTATATACTCCATAGGAAATCAGGCCATGAACATCGTTTTCGTCCTTGACGAGTTGCTCGAATATGAAATTGAATTTTCTCGGCATCAATCCAGGGAAGCTTTTAGACCGGCCTTGTTTATGTTTTCGATAATCTTGTGCCGGTCGAAACGCAATTCCTCCAGCGAGACGCCGAACACGCTTTCTTTCGGCTCCGATACGAAACGGTGGGTCTTTCCGCCACGAGAATCGATCAGTTTCTCGTTTGCGGCCTTGACGTCGTGGCTCTTGAAAAAGACCTTTTTCATTGCGGTTTTTTCGACCCTTTCCTTGTCGCAGGAGCTTTTGAATAAAATGTTGAGCATTGCTCTTTACCAATATTTTGAATTCAAATGTTTAAAAAACCAAAAGAATAAAACGATATAATTTACCATTTGCACCGAACTTATGAATCGGTTTGTTTTCTCATGAAAATCGGATTCAATCAAAGAAAACTGGTTCCTCCAGTCCGGGACCATCGAAAGATTTGCCGCTTCATGCAACATTTGTTTCCGCCAAATCCAAGTCTCTTAAAGATATGATGGGCGCTTGTTTCATGTCAAGCGAATAGTTCGGAAAGACCGAGTCGATCGGTTATTCGAGACAATCGCGTAAAAGGGCCGCTAATCAGTTTGGCTCATCGCGGATTTGCGAGGAAAGGCGTGTCGATGGTAACCAGACCATCCTGGTCTGGAATGCCTTGGCTTCCAAGCGTTGGCATCTTCACGATATGGGACCAGAGCTGGAAGCTCTGGTTACTTTAACCGTTCCCCACAAATCCGCGATGAACCATCAGTTTTTTTGTTTCTCCGATCTTAACCGTCGATTTGCGGCAGAATCCCCCCCCGCGAGGGGGAATTCTGCCGCTATTTGTATGCAGGTCCTTGCTCCTTAAAAAGGGGGCTTTCTTCGATCCGATGCTTGCCCCGCAACACACAGGGCTATGGCTGGCTTTTCTCCGCCTTGTACCCCATCGGAAGCTTCTTGAACCTGCCCCCGTAGACGATGGGGTCGCCTTGGTAGCCCAGGGCTTTGAAGTCGATGTAGTCGGTAGTCCCGACCAGGTGGCTGACGTCGCGGCCCTGCTGGGCCATCCAGGAAAAGTCGGTGCCCTTGTGGGCGATCTGCTTGAAGTCCACTTCGCGGCTGTCCTGGTGGCAGCGGTCGCAGGTGCGCTCGCCCTGCAAGCTCTGGTGGCACTGCACGCAGGACAGGGCCATGGACGCGGGCATGACCTCGTGGTTCAAGCCCCAGTACATCCAGGTCTCTTTCCAGACGTAGTCTCCGCTGTAGGCAAGGTTCACCGCCTCCATGCCGTCGGTGAAGGCCTTCTGCCAGTCGCGGTGCTTCCAGAAGGCGGTCTTGTCCTCCTTGTTTCTGGGAAACAGGTGCGGAACAAGCGCGTACTTGTGCTTGGCATCGACCGCCTGCACGCCCTTCATGACCTTGAAGGGGGAGATCCTGGAACTGGGGTCCTTGAAGGAGCCCACCGGCTCGGTCAAAGGGGTGACCTCCGCCTCCATGTCGAACGGGTCTCCCAAGATAATGCGCTTGGTGAATCCGCCGAACCATCTGTAGACCGGCTTTGCGGACTCCTTCCACTGGAACTCGCCCTTCTTCCAGTTGTAGTCGGGCATGCCGTACTTGTCCTTTCCGACTTTGCGCTTCTTGTCTCCGGCCTTTGACCAGTCCCACCAGACCTTGGTAGGCTTGCACTTGGCGTAGACCGGCGAGTGGCAGGTGTTGCAGTCGATGTTGTCGGTGTGCTTGTTCAGGTGATGGTCGAGCGTGTGGTTGCCGTAGTGGGGCTTGTTCGTATGGCAGTCCGCGCAGTCCAAGGGGCCTTCCGCAGGAGGGACCGAGGAGCTTCTGCCCGCGATCTTGTGGTTTCTGGTCTGGTGGCATTCGGTGCAGCTGAAGTCGTAGCCGCCCATGTGGATGTCGCAGTTTCTGCTGGGGTGCAGCAGTTGCCTCGACAAGTCGGCGTGCTTGACCGCCTCGGCGCCGCCGCCGTTGAAATGGCAGGCGCCGCAGCTTCGGCGGCTCGTGGGGCCTACGTTCTTTGCTACTTTCACCAAATCCACCTCGGGGTCGGGCATGCCCGCCGCCGTAGGTTCTTTCTTGTACGTCCCGGTGGTGTCGTGGCACACCAGGCAGTCGATTTTGCTCATGTCGTTGAAGTCGAAGGAAGAATCCTTCCATCCGTATCCGGCGTGACAGCTTGTGCAACGAGCCTCGTTGCTGATGGGGCTGATTCAGAAGTTGTTGATGGCCGTCGTGCCCTTGCCGTGCCGCACCTCCCTTCTGTGGTCCATGGTGTAGGGGGAGTGACCCCTCCAGAGCCAGTGGACGGTGGAGAGCATGTCTTCGCCCGAATTCCTGTGGCAGCGCAGGCACTCGTCGGTGACCTGGGTGGGTTCCGGGTTCGCGGGCAGTTGGACGAGCTTGTCGTGGTCGTGGACGTTCTTTCTGTGGCAGCCTCCGCAGTCCACGGGACCCTGGTGCATCTTTTCGTGGCAGCCCATGCAGTTCAAGTGGTAGGCCGCCTTCAAGCCGATTCGTTCCGGATGGTCCTCCTGGAAGGGCTCCTGATGGCACGCCGAGCAGCGCGTGGTTTCTAAAGCCTCCGGGTCGGCGGGACGGGCGTGGTGGCACACGGCGCAGTCCTTCATGGACGCGGCGTGCTTGCTGTGCATGAACCGCACCGGTCCGTACATGTCTTCGCGCTTCTTGATGACGGGGCTGTCCAGCAGAAAATAGCTGCGGGTGATGTCCTTTACCCCGAAGCCCTTGTCTCTGAGCTTTTGCTGGCGGCACAGAAGACATTCGTCCACCACAGCTTCGACGAACGGGACCGTCTCGCTTGCGCGCGCTTTGGCCTCCTCCTGGTCGGGCGCTTTCCAATCGGCTTCTTCGGGCGTTTTTGTATCGGCGGCCTTGCCATCTTCGCCTTCTTCCGGAGTCGCCGCCATGGCGTCGAACACCGAACTTCCGCCCGGCGCATATGGTACGGCCGCTGTCAGAAAGATCGCCGCCAGCGCGGACAGCATGATCATGGTTGTTTTTTTCATGAAGACACCTCCCGGCTCGGTGCGCTGAGCACCGGCAGATATGTGACCAATAATCGATACAGGAACATGAGGGCGGAGATCAGTCCCACCGTGATCAGTATTTCCCCCACGGCGGGAAAGTAATGGGATTCGCTCACCGGCGGCTTGTACCCTACGACAAAGACATTGACGCGGTTGAGCAGCACTCCCCCGACGATCATGGCGCAGGCGACGAAAAGCCATTGCCTGGAACGGCGGATTTTCTCCGACAGCAGCATCAGCCACGGAATCGCCACCCCGACGATCAGCTCCACGAGAAACGAATTGGTTTGCGCGGTCCCGTCGAACAGGTAGACGTACGTTTCCCGGACCACCATGTCCCCGACCTTCAAGGCCAGGTAAAGCCCGAGCAAAATGACGGTGAACCTGGTGAGCGGAGTCAGTACTTTCATCTCCGAGTCGAGGTTCATGGACTTGGTGACCAGAGTCGTTTCGAACACCACCATGGGATATCCCACGGCGATAGCGGAAGTCAGAAACAGCAGGGGCAGGACGGGCGTGTACCACAGCGGGTGCAGCTTGGTGGGAGCCACCAGCATCAGGGACCCGAGGCTCGACTGGTGCATGCACGACAGCACCACCCCGGCGATGATGAACGCCCACATGATCTTGTCAAGAATCTTGTCCGCAATTTCCAGCAAAGCTTCCACCGGCCCGCTCAAGGCCGAAAGGGGGCCGGGCAGGTTCACCCGTCCCTTGAACTGCTCCGTCACCACCGGCAGAAATTCGATGTACAGCACATGGAGGTAGAACATGACGCACATGGCCACTTCGAACAGCACCGAGTTGAAGTTCCAGAAAATGGTGGGCTTCCAGATCGCCCAGGAGCGTCCGATGTCCACCAGCAGGCCCAGCACGACGAACGTGTAGCCCAGCATGGCGGTCAGCAGGGCAGGGCGCACCACCGGCTCGTAGTAGTGCCTCCCGATGACGTGGGCCAGAAAGGCCGTGGTGAATCCGCCTGCGGCCAAGGCGACGCCGGAGGCGACATCCACCCCGATCCAAATGCCCCAGGGCCTGGCGGTGGAAAGATTGGACACGTATCCGATCCCCCCGGTGAACCGCGCGATGACGGCGACCGCCCCGGCGGCCATGAGAAAGGCCAGCGTGACGACCCCGGGCGTCCAGAACCTGGTCCGCAACGGGTAGGGATGATGATCGCTCATGGATTGCCTCCTATGTCGTTTTCGTTTTGCTCGCGCTTGTTTCGAGACGCCCACATGATGCCCCCCAGAATGCCGTAGAGCGCGATGGGCGACCAGAGGTAGGAAAACAGCGAGTGCTGGATGGTCTCCGCAAGCTTGGGGGTCGGCTCCTCGGGCACGTCGATGAACCCGATCTTTTCAAAGGGAACTCCGGAAATATACATCCAGGACGTGCCTCCCACCTCCTTTTCCCCGTAGATTCGGTCGATGTACTTGGACGGGTTGTCCTTGATGCGTTTCCTGGCAGTCGCAAGAAGCACGCTTCTCTTGCCGAACGTGATGGCCTCCACCGGACAGATTTCCGCGCAGCCCGGAAGCCCGTTCTCCTTTGCGATCCGGTCGTAGCAGAACGTGCATTTCATGACCCGGGGAGTGACCGGATTGCGGTACTCGTACGCCGGAATCTCGAAGGGGCACGCCACCATGCAGTACCGGCAGCCGATGCACTTGGACGCGTCGTATCTCACCGAACCGTCGGCCTCCTTGCCCAACGCCCCCACGATGCAGGCCGACGCGCACGCCGGGTCCTGGCAGTGCATGCACTGGATTTTCACGAACGCGGGCACCAGCTGGTTTCGCTCGTCGTACTGCCCCGGAAAATAGCGGTTGACCACCGTGAACGCCTTTTCGTCCGGCCGCCTGACCTTGTTCATGACGGTGGGGTCCTCGAAGGACCGCTCCGGGGGCGGCAGCGAGTTGACCTGGTTGCAGGCCTGCTCGCACTTCCGACATCCCACGCACCGGGTCAGGTCCACCAGACACCCGTAGGCGTCGGGAGGGGCCTTCAAAGACCTGGCGCGCGCGGATTTCGGCTTCGCCGTCGCAACAGCGGCCCCCGCCGCCCCCGCGACCTTGAAAAATCCTCGCCGAGTCAGATTCATGTCGTCCTCCTTATTCAAATGGTTGCGTCAATCTATCGGTTTTCGTTCCATCGCTTGTCGCTCTCCCGGCCCCGCGCATTTCACAATGCGCACCCGGAACCGGTTTCCCTCCTTCTCGATTCCATCGATCCGGCTGGGCGAATTCTCCACGATCATTCGCACGGCAGAAACAACATCGGCGTCGGCGAAAAGCACATCCACAGAGCATCCGTCCGCTACCCCGTCCAGAAGACGGTTGAACAGCAACAGACAGATCGGCCACTCGTGATCGGTCAAATCGTGTTCTATCCTGTTCTCCATGGTTTCTCCGGATTGATCGGAAAAGTCGAAAACTCCAAGTCCGAGCGCCTCGCTTGCGAAAAAGCGCCCCGCTCCGTCCGTGCGAATCCCGCGCGTTAGAACATCGCTATCCATAAATGTCGGCGATATGCCGAAACGCGCTTGCGATGCATGAAGCAAATACGGCGCCAAGTTCGGGAATATCGGGGAAAACCCGTAGAAAGCGCGGTTCTGCAAGGGATGTACGTTCGAAGTTTTCTTCTTGCCGCGTTGTTGCCGCAACGCGTTTTAAACATGTGTTTAAACGTATTTGACACTTGTTGCCCCGCTTGTTCGCAGGCATTTACGGGAGGACGGCAGGCTCAGAACGCAACGCGGCAAGATATGAACCTGTGGGACGAATAGGACCAATAGGACAAATAACCGGCTGACTTTGCGACCAGGCCCCAAGCAGCTTTCTCTGGTCCAAGCCGCTGGAGAGTTTGCTTGCAGAGAAGAAACGGGCGCTCCGACGGCCGAATGGATCGACTCGTACCGATCCGTGCTGCTCGTTCCCACCCTCCAAGCCTGCTCGTTCCCACGCTACAGCGTGGGAACGAGGTGTACCATCAGGCTCTCAGCCTGGTTTAGCACTTGATTGAGGAGACGGTATAAACCGCCTTGAACTCGATGACCGAAATTGGTATTAATTCACATGCCCATTTTCGACCAGTGCGGTTGGTGCGTTTGCAACGTTGTGCTCTTACAGAAAGGACCAAAGTCGGATATCTCGGTAGCGCCGCCCTCCACGGCGGCGCGGTGCCTCGTACATTCGGATTGCATAATTGTCGGAGGATAGTTCACCGCGCCGCCGTGGAGGGCGGCGCTACCGAGACCGGCGAGTTTCGCACGTTGCCGTTGAGCCCAACCGCACAGGTCGAAAACGTCTATCTAATTCCGAACGAAAATATCTTTCATTTTTTCTCGGGCATGTCAAGGTGCGAAACGAGATGCCATTTTAAAACCGAGGCGATCATATTCCAATGCATGTTCCAATGAAGAAAAAAACGAACCTGGCCATCGCGCTTTCGTTCCTCTCATGCTGCTGGCTTTTCGCCGCCACGGCGGCCGAGGCCCTGCTGAAGGGGGAAATAAACAATATCCAGGTCTACGAAAAGGCCTCCGGCGCGGTGGTGAACATCACATCGCGGGTGGTTCGCTACGACATGTTCTTCAATCCCGTGCCCCAGGAGGGCACTGGGTCGGGTTTCCTGATCGATCCGGAAGGCTATATCGTCACCAACAACCATGTGACCATGGAATCCAAGAACATCGAGGTGACCCTGGCCGACGGTCGTATCCTGTCTGCCAAACTGGTCGGCTCGGCGCCCGCCATGGATCTGGCCCTTCTCAAGATCGAATCGGAGGGGGAGCGCTTTACATCGCTGGAATTCGGGGACTCCGAAAAGCTGGAAGTAGGCGACAAGGTACTGGCCATCGGGAACCCGTTCGGTTTGGAGCGGACATTGACCGTCGGGGTGGTCAGTTCCCTGGGGCGCTCCCTGCGCATATCCAAGGACCAAGTGGCGGAGGACATGATCCAGACCGACGCCTCCATCAATCCGGGCAACTCCGGCGGGCCGCTGCTCAATTCCGACGGTCAGATCATCGGCATCAACACGGCCATCCTGAGCCCCACGGGCGCCAGCGCCGGGATCGGGTTCGCGATTCCGTCCCATAAAGTCAAAGAAATCCTGCCCGCCCTGAAAGGCGGCGGCACGGGTCTTTTTTCGGGCAAGTACAGGCTGCTTTTGGCACTTTTTCTGGTTTATCTGGCTTGGAGGCTTCTGCCGACAAAAAAAAGGGCGTAAGACTCGAAGATCAAGTTTTTGGCTCATCGCAAATTTGTGGGAAAGGGCGCGTCGATGGTAGCCAGACCATCCTGGTCTGGCATGCCTTGGCTTCCGAGCGGCGACATATTGGCGATGTGGGACCAGAGCTGGAAGCTCTGGTTACCTTTGACGCTCCCCGCAAATCCGCGATGAACCAAGTTTTTTTCGTCATTGCCCCGAAAGCTTCGAATCCATGCGCTTCTGTCGATCTCCTGGATTCCGGGTCTCCGCTGCGCTGCGCCCGGAATGACGGTCGCCTCGGTCCGGTCGGCGGAAAAAACTCGATCATCGATTAAGAGAAAAAAGCGAGAGGAAAAAACATGCGACATCAATTGTACAATTCGGCGTTCTTCCGTTCGGCTATGTTCTTGAAAACGGCCAAGGTCGCGGTCGTTTTGATCGCGGCCCTTTTTTCCGCGCCCTGCGTGGGTTTTTCACAGACGGAGGACGAGCGAAACAACACCCAAGTCTACCGCGAGGCCGCCCCCGGGGTCGTGAACATCGTCAGCGTGGTGCTGTCCAGGGACTTCTTCTTCAACGTCGTTCCCAGGGAAGGCGCAGGATCCGGGGCCATCGTGGACGACAGGGGATACATTCTCACCAACAACCACGTGATCAAGAACGCCAGCCGCCTGGAGGTCACATTGTCCGACGGCGACAAGTATCCGGCGAAGCTGGTGGGGGCCGATCCCCACAACGATCTCGCCGTGATCAAGATCGATCCCGGCAGGAAAAGATTGACGACCATCCCCATGGCGGACTCTTCGGATTTGCAGGTGGGCCGCAAGGTGCTTGCCATCGGAAACCCGTTCGGGCTGGGCGAAACGCTCACCACGGGAATCGTCAGTTCATTGGGAAGGACCATCCGGACCGAGGAGGGCTACGAGATCGAGGACGTCATCCAGACCGACGCCTCCATCAATCCGGGAAATTCCGGCGGCCCGCTTCTCAATTCCGACGGAAAGATCATCGGCATCAACACGGCCATCCTGAGCCCCACCGGCGCCAGCGTGGGCATCGGGTTCGCCGTGCCTGTGAACATCGCAAAGAAAATTCTTCCGCAACTGATCGAAAAGGGCTACGTGTCCTACCCTTGGCTGGGCGTGCAGATTTACCCGCTGATTCCGGGGGTGGCGAAAGTGCTGGGGTTGCAAGTGGAGCGCGGGGCCATGATCGTGGAGACCGTTCCGGGCGGCCCGGCCGACAGCGCGGGGCTTCGCGGGGCCGCGCGCCAGCTGACCGCCGGAAATATGGTGATCCCCGCCGACGGGGATGTGATCGTGGAGTTCGACGACGTCGAGGTGGAATCGTCGGACCACCTGGTGCGGCTGATTCGCGAGCATCGGCCGGGCGATGTCGTTGTATTGAAGGTCCTTCGGGACAACCGTTTCATGAATGCGAGGGTGCGTCTGGGGGAACGGCCGCCGAGGTCGTAATCACTGGGTCGTTCTCACTGGGTCGTAATCATTGGGTCGTAATCATTGGGAAATATTCATTAGGGCGTGATCATTTCTTCTTGTTGATCAGCTCGCCCACCTTCTCCACCACATGCTTGTTGGAGAAGGGCTTGGTGATGTAGGCGTCGGCGTCCAGGGCCATGCCCTTGGCCATGTCGGCCTCCCTGCCGAGAGCCGTCAGGAAAATGATGCTGATGTCCTCCCAGCCTGGTTTCTGGCGGATCATCTGGCACAGTTCGAAACCGTCCATGCCCGGCAGCATGATATCGAGCAGAATCAGGTCGGGCTTGGATTTTTCGATGGCATCCACCGCTTCTTCCCCGGAAAACGCCACGGTCACGTCATAGCCGTTTTCCTTCATGATGAACTGAAGCGGCACGACAATGTTGGGCTCGTCTTCGACGATCAGTATTTTGTTTCCCATATTCTTTCCTCGAACGCAAAAACCCCGCGCGGGGCGAAAAGTCTGACCAAAAGCCTTGGAAAGGCTTGCCTATACTCTTTCACACCAAGCCGGTAAAATCAATACTAAGTTTGCTCTGGAACTTGTCGAGCCGCCTGAAAATTTCCTTGAGCATGGTCTGCTCGATTCTGGAGAGTTTTTTGAGGTTGACGAAATTGTCCGGCGGACGGTCCTCTTCCGTGGCCTGGCGGACCTGGTGGCGAAACCGCAAATGCGTCAGAAAGCCGTATGCCTGCTCCAGCTCGTTGTATTCGGACCAGGTGAGGACGTTTTCCACGTGGAGCCGGAGAAGGCGCTCCTGGGTGTTGGTCTCCTCCAGGCCGTGCTTGAGCGCGTAGATCCTGGCGAAATCGATGACCGGCATCATGGCGGCCTTGATGTCGAAGGCGTTTCGATGCTCGCCCTTGGATTCCACGAGGATGTTTCCGAAAAAGCCCAGCGGCGGCTTGTAGTGGAGCGCGTTTTCGGTCAAGTGACGGAAAAACCCGGCCCAGCCGATCAGCGAATCGGACAGAAATTTCTTCAGACTCCTGATCAGGTCCATGTCCCCGTAGCCGCCGCGAAAATCGAAGAATATGCTGGCTTCCAGAAGGTCCCCGGCGCCGGCCTTGAAAATCCAGGACGAAAAGTAATCCTTCCAGATGGAAAGGGGCTGGGTCCAGTCGGGGTTCTTGGCCATGATGCCGCCCCGGCAAAATTCGTAGCCAGACTTGTCGAGCCAGTCGCAGACCTTTTCCCCGAATTCCAGGAAATACTGTCGCGCCCGCTCGCTTTCGTCCTCGTCCTCCAGGTCCTCGTACATGATGGCGTTGTCCTGGTCGGTCTTCAACGTCTGCTCGCGGCGTCCCTCGGAGCCCATGATCATGAAGGCGAAGCGGGCGGGGGGCGGGCCGAGTTCCGCCAGGGCGAACTCGATGAGCTTGTTTAAAATCGCGTCGGAAAAAGTCGTGACATACCGGGTGATGTTCTTGACGGTGGCGCCGCTTTGCATCAGGGTGTCTATGAGGCCGGGCAGCTTTTCATGCATGCCGAAGACCTCTTCCACCGCGCGCGCGGCCCCGATCTCGAAAATGGCGAAGGAGGGCGACTGTGCTTGTGCGAGCAGCAGGTCCCGGCGGGATATGACGCCCACGATTCTCCCACGGGCGTCCTCCACGGCCAAATGGCGGACATCCTTGCCCACCATGGTGAGGTGGGCCTCGTAGAAAAGCGAACTGTCGGAGATCGTCTGGATTGGCGAACTCATGATGCGCGACACAGGAAGCCGCAGGTCCAGGTTTTCGGCCACCACTTTCTGGGCCAGGTCGCTCTCCGTGACCATGCCGAGGTACCCCCCGTTCTTGTCCCGGACGAACACGGCGCCCGTGCCGTGTTCCTTCATCACGATGGAGGCCTGGAAAATGGAGTGGTCTTCGTCGCAGAAAAACGGCTTTTCCTTCAACATCCCGGATATGGGCCGGTTGAACGCCTGGATGGCCTCTTGGCGGGGTTCCACGCTTTTTAAGATCAGCTCGGCGTAGGCCTTGTCCATCATGCGCTTTCCAAAGGCCTCGGTGAAATATTCGGCGAACTCGGGATATTTTTCGCACAGAGCGAGGAAATCCTTTTTCGGAAGCACGTAGAAATCGGAGTCGTCGTTGATTCGAAGCGTGCGCACGGCGAGCCCGTCGTTTAAAAGCATCGAGATTCCGCCGTACACGGACCCCTCCCCGGACAGGGCGCCCCGGATTTTTCGGTCGCTCTCCTCGAAGTATCGCTCGGCCGCGCCCTTTCGGATGATGTAGAGGTTGCGCACCTCGGTCTTGTCCTGCACAAAGAGGATGGACCCCTCCGGGTACTTGACGTCGGACACCTTGGACGCGGTGTCCTCGATCACCTCGTCGGGCAGAAGGGAAAACGGCGGGACCTCTTTTAAAAAACGAAAGGCCTTGCAGGTGCGCACGATGGAGGCATATACCGGGTTTTCCATCTGCTCGGCGTTGGCCCTTTCGAAAAAGCCGTAGAAGGACTTGTGCCGGATGCAGGTTTCCAGGAAAACCTTGCGCTCTATCTTCAGCAATTCGCAGTCCTGCACCGCCCTGGCGGAGAGCGTCGAAACGCCCCCGAACATCAGCACCGCGATTCCGCCGAAAACATCGCCCTCTTTAAGCAACTTGCGGAACCGTTTTTGCCCGTCCTTCTTGTTGAAGAGTTCCACGGCGCCTTTGTAGACGACGAAAAGATTTTCCACCGTGGACTTGCCCCTGACAAAGATCATGGTCCCTTTGGCATGGCTCTCCGGCGTCAAATCCCCGGCGATGGATTCGACCTCGTCCTCGGATATGGATGAAAACGGCGGTGTCTGTTTTAAAAATGCCGATACGTTCGATGTCATGAGAGTTTTCGCGTTTGCCCTGAAAGTTGCTGGAAATTTTTCTGGTTATAGCGGATTTGGGTGTGGGTGGAATGTAGGTTGGGTTGAGCGTCGTCAATTGTTGGGTTTCGCTACGGAATTCCATCAAACAAACAGATAAGGCGCGCGAAATGGTTGGGAAGCAAGCGAAACCCAACATGAAACCCGCTCAACCCAACCTACGCATTGCCGCTCCCCCAAATCCATTACAACCAGAAATTTTTTTTATGGACGAAACGGCAATGGCTGTCAAGGGTGATCGTGTCGCAGTCGCCCATGCGCTATTCGAATTTGATGAGACGACTCGTTCCCACGCTCCCGCGTGGGAACGAGTCAGACGAGTCAGCGAGTCAGCTTTTCCGGGACGCTTCTCGCATTGTGTCTGCCCGCTTGCGTATGTCGTCCAAGCTTTCGGCATCCAGGAAATACAAAGCGAGTTCCTCGATTTGTGCTGTCGTCAAGCCTTCGAAAATCGGCGATATGGATTGACGCTCGATATTGAAGCGTTTCGATATCTGGGAGCCCAGAAGTTTCGCGATCCCTTCCTGAAATCCTTCTTCCAAACCTTCTTCTCGTCCTATCCTTTGGACGCTTGAAATATATTCCATTTTCTCCTCCTCTTCGATTTCTCGAATCTCCACCCAAAAGATCTTATCCAGTTCCTTGGGCAGCGACATGACCCAATCTATGAATTCGAACAGCAGGATCACGTCTTTTTTTTCATAGCCCAGGCGGTAGAGCCTTTTGATCAGATACAGCTTCCACCGGAAACGATCTTCCGGGTCTTTTCCGGTTTCCAAGGCTTTTAAGTGGGCCATGACCACGGACGCGAAGGGGTTGGTCGATTCCTCGAGCCGGTCCCATCGGTTCCTGTAGTCCAGGAGCTTTACCGTCGGAAACCAGAGTCCGGCCCTGCTGCCCCAGAGTTCGCAGCTGTAGCTGCCCGGACGCCACGACGGGTTGTCGTCGGCCAGGATCGCAAGGCTGGCGACCTATTTGTCGTAGCGGTCGAATATGCGGTAGTTGTAGACGTACATGCGCTTTTCGAATTCGTTCTGTCCCTGGCCCTGCACCTCCACGTGGTTCAGCACCCACTTTTCCTCGCCGGTCTTGCGGTAGAGGCGCGTGAGCTTGTCGGCGAATCTTCTGCCCAGGGCCGAGTCCTTGGCGATCTGTTGCAGCTCCTTGTCCAGAAACTCGTAGCCTCTCGACCAGTCGATGTCCTCGGCCATTTCCGGGAAAAAGAAACGGACGAACTCCTCGAAGTAGGCTTCCAGGACCTTTTTCCAGGGCGTGTCGTATTCCTGGCTGATTTTTTCCGCGTTGGCGTCCGGTGCTTCGTCGTTCATCCTCTTCCGCTCCTTTCGTTCGTTCGATCTTTTTTTATGTTTTGTTGCGCTCGAAGTTTGAATTCCTGTCGTCGGGGATGGTTCGCTTTTCGTTTTTTTCCGGCCCTTGATGAAAGGATTGTAAACCACGGGCGAGACTTGTGTCAAAGGAAGGAGGGAAAACGCAGCTGTTCCAATCAACGCGACGGACAATCCTCGCGACGGCGGTATCGAGGTTCGCCGGCAGGGAGCGTTCGGGCGTGTAGCTCGCGACCCGAGCGCGGCGTTGGTCGGCCATTGCGTCATGTGTTGCCAGCCCGCTCCGCGCTTGGCTGGCTACACATGCCGCTATGGCCGCCCTACGCCACGCTCTAGGCTGAAGCCCGCCGGTCCCCAAGCAGGACAAGCCGAAAACCACGATAGCGGTACCGGTCGGACGGGTCGTAGCCGCGGCGGAACGCAGCCCGGCAGTGCGCGGCGCCGCTGCCCCACGACCCGCCGCGCAAGACCCGGTCGCTACCCCAGATCTTGTCCATACACCATTCCCACACATTTCCCGACATGTCCCAATTCCCGCAGGGACCTCGCCCGCCCGGAAAGCAGCCTACGGCAGTCGTGGCATTGATTCCGGTCTCATCGTAATTGGCCCTCTCCGGGACGATTCGGTCGGTTTGCTCGTCCTCGCCCCAGGGAAACTTTCTTTCGGGCCTGGGGTTTTTCCGCAGAGCGCATTGATCCAGGTCCAATTCCGCCATCGACTCGACGCCGGACACCACGGCATTTTCCGGGATACGCATCCCTCCCTTCGCCGCTTTTTCCCATTCCGTAGACAGGGGAAGACGGACCTCGAACTTCCGGCCGAAACGCTCCTTCCACCTTTCCTGCAACCACCGGGCAAAGGCCAGAGACTCGAACCAGTTGACTTCCACTGCGGGATGATTGCTCAAATGAAAAGGAAATCCCGAATCGATTCGTCCTTTCCTTGGAAATTCATCATATCGATCTTTTATCTTTCCGTCTTTCCACACCCCTGCGCCGATCGCCTCCGTCCAGTATCGTTCGCTCCGGTATCCTCCGTCTTTTTCAAAGGCGTCGAACTGGGCGTTTGTCACCGGGTGTTTTCCGATCCAATAGGGATAATCCAGGCTTTCGTCGGTTTTCTCCTCCCCGCGTTCCCCCGATAGAAAAGGCCCCGGCGGTACCAGGCAGAAGAGCATCTCGTCGATGTACAGCACTTCGGGCCTGGTGTCTCCCAGGATTGCCAGGTTCCTTCCGGCGTCGGCCCGTTCCGAAGCCGTGAGTTCGTCGCCCTCCAGGATTCGCCGCAGCCAGTTTTGGACGCGCTTGAGCAGGATTCGATTGCGCTCGCTGGCGTTTTCCGGGTCCGCGCTTTCCACAATCGACCTGGCTGCCATTTGCGCGCCCCAGACGTCCTCGATATTCGCTTCGGGGTCGTCGCTTTCTCGATAGCACAAGGCGGCCGCGAGCTGCCAGATGTTGGTTTTGGCGCCGGTCGCGGCCTTGGCACCGGCCAGAAGGCAGGTTTCGCGCCAGCGGTCCGGGTCTTTTCTGCACAGGTCGGCGACGGTGTCGGGGAAATCGAAGTCGGTCAGGTGACAGGCCGCCAAGTATTCCTGGAAGGTGCGGTGGGGGAACGTGTAGATTCCCTGGCCTTTGGAGATGAGCAGTCCGGCCCGGAAGCTCAGGAACTGGACCAGCTTTTTCAAGTCCAGGTCGCTCTTTTCTCCGATCCGGTACAGGCCCGCCACGAGCTTTTCCTCCTTGATTTCGGCGGTGCCCACCAGCGCGGGCTGTTTTTTGTGGGCGTCGAAGGCCAGCGCGTTGATGAACTCCCGGATTTTGGCCTTGTCGGCCTTGAGCCACTCGGACAGGCTGGGTTCGAGGAGTTCGGGCTGTCCGTCGTTTTTCTGGACGATCTTTGCCTCCTGCCACCACTCCAGCAGAAGGTCCACCGTGTCGCTGTAGAGTTCCTGGCGCTTTTCGGGGAGGCTTCCGCCGCGCCAGGCGTGTAGGCTGGCCATGAGGGTCAGGAGCAGAGGCCGCCTGGCCAGCTCCAGGAGCCGTTCGTTTTTGAAAATCGCCTGTTTCAAAAGCTCCGCCCTGCCCCGGGCGATTTTCGGGTTCAGGCGCTTCATTTGGGCGTACCTGGCGTACCACCGGTCCACGAAGCGCACAATCTGGCCTTTTTCGAAGGGGGCCAGCGTGGTGGAGGAAAGGCCGGGAATGCGCCAGTCCTGATTTCGATAGGCGTAGGGACGACTGGTGACCACCACATGGCATTTGGGGAAGACCTTGATGAAATCCTCCACGGCGGCCTTGATCTGGGTGCGGCGGTTTTTCTCTTCCGGGACTTCGTCCAGGCCGTCCAAAAGCAAAATGCCGCCCGGATGCAGGAACTCGTTTTTCAGCGCGGCGAAATACTCGCCGAGTTCGGCGCTTTTCAGATCTTGCTCCACGTAGCGCCACAGCATGGAGGCGCAGCCTTTCTCGGCAGGATCGACCTGCGCGGCGAATTCCTTGAGTTCGATTCGCACGGGGACCAGCGCGCCCCGGCCCCACGGCTGCCTGTCTTTCGAGTCCTCGCCGTTTTCGTCGGGCAAGGGACGGGTGAGAAGGTCGAGCCCCGCTCCCCTTTTTCCCATAAGCTCCGCCGCCATACACATGGCCAGGAACTTGACGAAAGTGGTCTTGCCGCTCCCCGGATCTCCCAGAAGGGCCGTGGTCCGGTGCCCATCGACGAAGGCGAGCGCGGACACCCGCGCTTTTTCTCCCCGCTTGCCGGTCGGGTCCGGTCCGGCCTCGTCCATGTCCTCCGGATCGAACTCCTCGGTGGACTCCGTCTTCAGGGCCGTGTACACGGCGTTCAAGTCGAGCATGGCGTCCTCGGAACAACCGGCCGCCTTGCGGTCCACGCCCTCCAGGGTCAAAAGCCGGGCGTCGCACATCACCCGGTTCAGGTAGTTTTCCCGCAGAAAACGCAAAACCGAGGCCGAGACCGTTTCCGCCGGTTTCGACACGGGCGGCCTTTCCTGAGCGTCCCCGTCCCCGCCGCCTCCTTTGTCATTATCGGAAAGCGCCTTGCCCGCCTTCTTCGCGAGTTTTTCGACCGTGAACCGGAAAAGGCCCTCCGGGTCCCTGTCGTTGATGTCCGTATCCTTGGCCCACCGGTTTTTGTCCGGCAGGTATTTGTAGAAGGCGACAGTCCCCTTACCGCTTTCCAGGTCTATTTCGACGAGATTGAACGTGTTCGGGTCACGCCTGCCCTGAAACGTGGCCCCGGCCCCGATGATCGCGCAATCGCCCGCCTGGCTCGCGATCTGGGCGTTTGCCGGATCGTGGCGGTGCCCGTGCAAAATCAGGTCGAATCGATCCACGAGCATGTTTTCGCACGTCGCGTCCGCCGGGTGGCAGCAGGAGAACGGATGGTGGAAAAAGGCGATGGCCAGGGCGTTGTCGTCGATTTTTTTCGTGGCCGAGGATGTCTGGGGCAGTCCCAGGGCAAGGCCTTGGCGGTCGTCTTCGTCGTAGCCGGCGAAAAGACACGAATTGAGCCCGGCCATTTGCACGCGCCCGCCGTGTCCGGCACCGTTCGCATCGCTTTGGAACTCCAGAGTTTCGAAATACCAGCCGCCCTTTTCGCCGGACGGTTTTCTTTCCATGGCCTGCTCGGAGAAGCGGTTAAAATTTTCGAACTTTTTGGTCAGCAGACCGAATATTTCGGGATCGGCGAATATTTCCCCGAGATCGTCTTCCGTCTCGAACCGGTAAATGGTTTTGATTTGCCCTTTGGAGACCTGTTTTCGATGCACGTCGTGGTTGCCTGGCACGAGGAACAAGTGCCGGCGGTCGGTTCCCGTTGTTTCCACAAGCTCGTCGAAAAAGCGCGCGCACTCTTCGTATTGCGCGGGCTCGGCGCTGAACGCCAAGTCTCCGGTGGCGACAATCAGATCGGCTGCGATCCCCTCTTTTCCGATGAAAGCCAACATGGAGTCGTTGACCAGGTTCTGCTTGGATTTCGTCGCGGCTTCGGCCTCGATTTTCGAGACCATGTGCAAATCGGAAATGTGCAGCAAACGTATTTTCATTTCTCGCCTTTCACTTCGTCAACCTCGTTTGACCTCGTTCGAACTCGCTAACCTTAACCTGCCAAGCAACACTCCGGAACCACTGGGTCCCGCAGGAGTCGCCGCCACGCGAAAACAGAGCTGAAAGCCGGGTGTGGCCGCTCGTTCCCACGCTGGAGCGTGGGAACGAGCGGCACGAAAAGCCAAGTCCTTTTTTCAGCTTTCTCGGGACGCTTCGCGCATTTCGTCGGCCCGCTTGCGGATGTCCTCCAAGCTTTCGGCTTCGATAAAATAATCGGCGAGTTCTTCGATTTGTTCGGTCGTCAAACCGGCGAAAATCGGCAACACAGTTGGACGTTCGATATTGAAACGTTTCGATATCATTCGGCCTAAAAGATTGGCGGCCCCTTCCTGAGATATTTCCTCTCTTACGATCCTCTCGTAACTTGTAATATATTCCATTTTCAATGCCTCCTCTATTTCGTCGATTTCTATCCTCAAGCTTTTTTCAAGCCCTTCGGGAAGCGACATGACCCAGTCGATGAATTCGAATAACAGAATCACGTCTATTTTTTCATAGCCGAGCCGGTAAAGCCTTTTGATCAGATAAAGCTTCCACCGGTACCGACTGTCCGGGTCTTTTCCGGTTTCCATGGCCTTGAGGTGGGCCATGACCACGGACGCGAAGGGGTTGGTCGATTCTTCGAGCCGGTCCCATCGGTCCTTGTAGTCCAGGAGCTTGACCGTCGGAAACCAGAGTCCGGCCCTGCTGCCCCAGAGTTCGTAGCTGTAGCTGCCCGGACGCCACGAAGGGTTGTCGTCGGCCAGGATCGCGAGGCTTGCGACCTTTCTGTCGTATCGGTCGAATATGCGGTAGTTGTAGACGTACATGCGCTTTTCGAATTCGTTCCGCCCCTGGCCCTGCACCTCCACGTGGTTCAGCACCCACTTTTCCTCGCCGGTCTTGCGGTAGAGGCGCGTGAGCTTGTCGGCGAACCTGCGGCCGAGCGCCGAGTCCTTGGCGATCTGTTGCAGCTCCTTGTCCAGAAACTCGTAGCCTCTCGACCAGTCGATGTCCTCGGCCATTTCTGGGAAAAAGAAACGGACGAACTCCTCGAAGTAGGCTTCCAAGACCTTTTTCCAGGGCGTGTCGTATTCCTGTCTGATTTTTTCCGCTTTTGCGTCCGGTGCTTCGTCGTTCATCATCTTCCGCTCCTTTCGTTCGTTCGATCTGTTTTTATGTTTTGTTGCGCTCGAAGTTCGAATTCCGGTCATAGAGGATAGTTCGCTTTTCGTTTTTTTCCGGCCCTTGATGAAAGGATTGTAAACCACGGGCGAGGCTTGTGTCAAAGGAAGGAGGGAAAACGCAGCTGTTCCAAATACGTGTGTTCCCGGCGCCTCGAAGGTATCCAGACCATCCTGGTCTGGCCTGGGGTGCAGATCGGTTCCAACCGAGGCGATGAAAATGCCACTGAAAACATGCTGGCAATTCCGCAGTTTTTTGTTCCACCAAAGAATATTTACGGCGGGGATCGTAGGGTGGGTGGGTTTTCGCCCAGGAATTTTCGTTAAGATGGCTTCTTTTTCAAAAAGCGAACCTCCAATCTTGCACGAATTCCAACCCACCATTTCCCTATCCGCCCAGGGACCGTGCGTCCGAAGAGGCGCGGGCAAGGAGCGGGGCTTGGTTTTAACATCGGCCACTTTCAAGGACTATCGTCCCGGCAGTCGTCATTCCGGGCGGAGCGGTATGTACCCCGGGTGTCGATAAAACAGCTGGATTCCGTCTTTTTCCGGGGATTTCCCAACTGGAACATCTATCGTAGACCCGGAATACAAGTGCCCGAATTTAAAGACACGCCCCAAGGAGCGCCTCCATGTGCCACGCCGCCGTATCCTCCGTCCAGATCCCCCTGGCGTGCCGCGTCTCGAACCGGACGAATTGTTCCACGAACCGCTTTTTGTCCCGTGGAGAGGGTTTGGTTTTTGTTTCGGCCATGCCTCTGCGGAACACGGACGCGAAGCGTCCTGGTATGCATTCCAACGCGAAGCGTTGGAACGAGGAGGTGATGCGCGGCCGAAATAAAAGCCAAGCCTCTTGGAGACAAGCGGATGGACCGATGCAAAAGGCGCAAAAAGTCGCGTACCCCGGTATCGCCGTCTTCCATGGCGGCGCTGCCCCATCCGAGAGGCACCGCGCCGCCGTGGAAGACGGCGATACCGGGGTACTCCAGGCTTTTTCCCCTGAAGGGAGGCCGTCATCCGCACAAATTGAAACGATTCAGCTTTTCCGGGCCGCTTCGCGCATTTCGTCGGCCCGCTTGCGTATGTCATCCAAGCTTTCGGCATCCAAGAAATACAAAGCAAGTTCCTCGATTTGCTCTGTCGTCAAGCCTTCGAAAATCGGCGATATGGATTGACGCTCGATTCTGAAACGTTTGGATTTTAGCCTTTTTCGCATCTCTCGTCAAAATAAAAGAGGCCGCTTCAGGCGGGCTAGGGACTCTCGAAATTCCGTGCCCGCAACGCCTCGCTCTAGGCTGAAGCCCGCCGGCACTCAAGCAGGACAAGCCGAAAACCGCAGAAGCGGTACCGGTTGGACGGGTCGAGGCCGCAGCGGTACGCAGCCCGGCAGTTGGTGGCGTCGAAGTCCCCCGACCCGCCGCGCAAGACCCGGGCGCTCCCTTTCCGGCCTATTGGATCGGCAATTCCATCCTTGTAAGTGTCCGTTTTAAAATCGTCCCACCAACCCTTGCCGCTGTCCTCGCACCATTCCCACACGTTCCCGCTCATGTCTTGCATACCGTATGGACTGGTTCCAGACGGAAAGCACCCCACAGCGCTCGTAGTCCCCTGTTCCGTAACATCGTAATTCGCCTTGTTCGAGTCCGCCTTGCCCCCCCCAGGGATAGATGCGCCCGTCGTTGGACCGCGCGGCCTTCTCCCATTGGGCTTCGGTGGGTAGACCCAGCCGGACTTTCCATCCGATACTCTTGAATTTCCCGGCCAGCCATTCGCAATATTTTTTTGCGTCATTCCACGTGACCATCACGACGGGATGGTTGTCGTATTGGTTTTCCTTTTTCCAATCTTCGTCCGGCTCCATTTTGGAATCTTCGAGAAAGACCCGATACTGCGCCACGGTCACCGGGTACCTGCCGATAGCGTATGGGGACAAATGCACGGTGTGAAGGGGAAATTCGTTCTTTTCCGCATTCGGGTCCCGATTTTTATCGCTCCCCATGGAAAACGGCCCCTTGGGAACCATGACGAACCCCCAGTTCTTTTCCGCCGGAAGGTGCCACCGTTTCGGGTCGAACCGGGGATCGCCGATGTGGTTCAGGGCGTTTCCCGCGTCGGCCCTTTGTTTCGGGGCCAGGACATGGTCGGCGGCCATGGCGGCGAGCAGCCAGTCGCGGACCCGGAGGAACAGTTTTTTGAAGCGGCCGTCCCGGGCCTGGTCGCCGGAGGAGAAACGTTCCTCGAACCGGGTCTCCCCCATGGCTTCGGCGGACAGGCAGGCCAAGGCGCAATTTTCGGGGGTCATGGCGGCCTTGTCGGGACCGTCGGGCAGGAGGTAATTCAAAAGGTAATAGATTTGAAGCGGATGGTCCCGGCAGGAACCCGCCGTGAGGAGGAAGACTTCCCTCCACCAGTCCGTGTCCCTCTGGAAGCACTCCAGCATGAACGATTCGAAGTTCTCCATTTTACGGATGGCGGTGGCGGCCAGATATTCCTGGAAGGTCCGGTGGGGAAAGGAGAAGGTGTCGTTCTCGTTGGCCTGGAGCAGTCCCGCCCGCCGTTCGATGTATCCGACGGCCTCCTCGGCCTTGTTGAAATCGCCCTTGAATTCTTGCGCGATCATTTCGCGCAGGTCCTTGATGTCAATATCGGCGCAGCCCGTCTGCCGTCCTTCGCTTTTCTCCTGCTGTTGGTGGGCGAACAGCGCCGTGCGCTCCAGGGCGTTTCTGAGCCAATCCGCGCTGATGTCGAGGCTGGGGACCATGCCCGGTTCCAACGGACAATCGACCTTGGACTCTTTGGCGACCCGGGATTCCCAATGAATCATCAGGAGCGTGACCACGCGCTCGTAAAGATCGGCGCGGTCACGGGGGAGCGTGCCGTCGCGGCCGTGCACCTGGGCCATGAGGGTGAGCAAAAGCGGATACTGCCCCAGTTCCTTCAGGTTGTCGGAATGGAGGATCGCGTCGTCGAGCTGCCTTGCCAGCGACTCCCGATGGGCTTTGTCCCAGCCTTTGAACTCGCCTTTGGATTCATACCAGGCGCGGGTGAAAAACCGGATTTGATCCGCGTTGAATAGGGCCAGGGTCGCGCAGGGAAATTCCTTTTCCGGCAGACGCCACGACCGCTTGGCGTTGGCCTCGCCGGTCCCCTTGACCGGGTTTTCTCGATATGCGTATTCCCGGCACGTGACGATTACGCGGCACTTGGGCAGGGAATGGGCGAAATTGCGAATGGCTTTTAAAATCAACGTCCGCTTGCTGTCTTCGGCGCTGTGGCCCATTTCGTCGAGGCCGTCGAAGAAGACCGCGCCGCCCTCCCGGTCGAAAACGATTCTCATATTTTCGGCGAACCCCGCACAGCCCATGGAGTCGAGCATATAGTCGATGTATTTCCACACCAGCCCGGCCTCGTCGCCCGGATGGACCGTCCTTGTCGCCAGCCACGCGGCGAACCTCCGCAGGACCACCACCACCGGCAACAGGCTTTGCGATTCCGGCGTCCAACCGGAAACGGGACTGTTTTCGACCTTGTTCCCCATTCGGTTCCTGGCAAGGCTGGCGGCCAAGTGCTTGACCAGCGTGCTTTTCCCCCCGCCGGGCCGTCCCAGGACCACGATGCGCTCCAGCGCCCCGCACGCCTCGGCCGCCTGGATGGGTACGCGCTTTTTCTCCTCCTTGTTTTCGCGCGCCGACCGCATTTTAGAGAGGAGTTCAGAGAGGCGTTCGCCTTCCGGCGTCCTCTCCGGATTCCCGATCGCCTCCGCCACGGACTGGTCCGGCAACCGCCCCGGCCCTTCCAGGTACAGCGTGGTGAACACGTCGGAGATGCTCACGCGCCGCGTTTGGTCTTCGAAACGAGAGGGGTCGGCGTCGTTTTCGGGGGAACAGTCCCTGTCCAAGTCGGCGAGGTCGAGGCGGTCGCAATTGTTGGCCAGGCGGTTCAGATAGAAGGGCTCCAGTTCGCCCCGAGACGGGGTTTCGGCGGTGACGGGCATAAAACGCCTGCCCTTGCCGGTTTCGGTGTCTACGACAAAAAGGGCGCCATTGGCCACGACGATCCTCTTGCCGGGATTTTTAAAGCAGGCGGACAGTCCGCGAAGTTCGTTCAGAATGTTCAGCTGAATGTTGGTTTGCTTAATGATTGCCGTGACCTTTACGATTTCCATAATCGTCGGTTCGTTCTCGGCGGCTTCGACGAACCCCGCCTTGAAGCCTTCGACGACTTTGCGGACATCCAGGGACAGGAGCATTCCCTGTTTCTTGCAAACCCGGCGGAAGGCACCATTGTCAGTGAACTTATTTCTTTACGCAAAAAGGCACTGAGGCCCATGGCATATCGAAAACCAAAACGATTCTTCGAGGACAGCGGACTGGTTGATCCACGCAGCGCATACCATGTCGAGCTGGAGAATGTAACCAACACCAAGGGGCACGACATCAAGACGATGGTCTATGAACAGACGGCTGGCCAGCCTTGGCTGGTCAATCCTTCGAAATACATCCTGACCGAGCAGGCGGACGAAGGATTTGTCGTGGTGTTCGACCCGAAAAGAAACGTAGGGGAGATAACGGACACCGAGGAGCGACATGCTGCCGGACGCAAAGTGGCCGTTTTCGTCATCGCCATCGGAAAAACGCCTTGAGGCCGGAGAGAAACGATTTTCGGCAAGCTCTGTCGTTTTTCTCCTGGTTATAACGGATTTGGGGGAGCGGCAATGCGTAGGTTGGGTTGAGCGGGTTTCACGTTGGGTTTCGCTTGCTTCCCAACCATTTCGCGCGCCGTATCTGTTTGTTTGATAGAATTCCGTAGCGAAACCCAACAATTGACGACGCTCAACCCAACCTACATTCCACCCCCCCCCCAAATCCGTTATAATCAGATTTTATCCTTTTTTTCGGAAAACGATATGCGTGCCTCTATTCGACTTTTCACACAGCGGGAGCGTTGGTCTCCAACAGAATCTGTCTGACCGCTTGCGGGAAATCGACAAGAACAAAATACTTGGCAGGATACAAGTAGTCTTCGCCCTCGTTGTCGATCACCCGCAGATAATAGGACTTGGCGGCATTGTCGTCCGGAAGTATCTGGTACACCATGCGAGGGGTCAGCAAATCGGGGTCGTCCGTGTCTATGCAGATCCCGAATTTAATAGAAAAATCTGTATTTTCGACCATCCTTGATCAATCCAAAAATCTTTTGATTCTGATTTTTTGTTTTCATTTTCGAAAACTTAGAGCATCAGTATCCTTTTTGTCAACGACTCATATGGGAGGCTGCCAAATCGTTGCTTCCGAATGCCAGCGAGATCCGCTTTGAAATGTGCCGATTATAATGGATTGGGGGGAAAGGTTAAATGTGTAGGTTGGGTTGAGCGTCGCATATTGTCGGGTTTCGCTGCCTTGTTCTTTCAAACTCGCTGAGAAGGTACTCGATGCAACCGGGAAGCAAGCGAAACAAAACTCGAAGCTCCGCTCAACCCGACCTACGCGCAGTCCCCCAAATCCGTTATAACCAGGAAATGTGGAGCCTGGGAACAAGGAATCAGGTTGTAAACAGCCATGAAATCCGTTACGAAAAGAACAACATGAACAAGAAGCGGGGAAATAAATATGAAACGGCATACACCTGAAGAAAAAATCATGGATGTGGTGGACGCCTGCGCGGATTGCGACGTGTGCAGGCATTTGATGGATACCAGTTGCATGTTCTTTCCCGAGCTGTACCGGCTGTGGGACAGGCAGGCGGGGCAGGGGGGGAAGATTTCGGACCGGGAGCTGAGAAGGCTCGTGGATCTGTGCAATTTCTGCGGCCTTTGCCCCTGCCCGAACATCCGCGCGGACATCATGGCGGCCAAGAGAGCGTTCATCGAGAGGGACGGCCTGGCTTTGGGCATCCGGGTGGTGGAGGACGTGGAGCGGATGGCCAGGGTTTGCGGAGCGATTCCCCGTCTTTCCAATCTGCTCCTGCAAAACAAGCGGCTGGGGCCTTTCATCAAGAAGGCCGCAGGGATTCACGAGGGGCGCAAGGTCCCGGAATTTCCCGGCGAGGATTTTCCCGCGTGGGCGCGAATGCGAGGGCTGGACGTTAGACCTGAGCGCCGAGAGGCCGCGTCGCCGGCGGCGGAAAAAGCGGAAAGAAAGGTGGCCTTTTTTGTCGGGTGCACCGGCAGGTTTCTGTTTCCGGAAGTTCCCCGGGCGGCGGTGGAGGTGCTTCAACATATCGGGGCCGCCGTCTATTTTCCGGAACAAAAATGCTGCGGCATGCCCACCATGCTGGAGGGCGACATGGACGCGACCTTGAAGTTCGCGCGCTTCAACATCGACCGCTTGTCGGAACTGGCCGAAGACGGCTACGACATCGTCTGTTCGTGCCCCACCTGCGGATACATGATCAGGCAGGTCCTAAAGGAGGGCGCCTACTACTCGAAGCAGTACCAGGACCGCGTCGGAGGCGGCGGCGATCACCTGAAACTGCCCGCGAAAATGTGCGCCATAGACGCGGGGACAGAGAAATTCGTCACGGTCAAGACGTCCATTTTCGGCAAGATTTTGAAGGACGACGGCTGTTTCAGCTCCATCGATCCGGAAAAGAGAATCCTGGTGGCGGAAAATACCTTCGACCTGGGCGAGTACTTGCTCGATTTGCGCGAGGACGAAGTCTGGAAAAGCGAGCCCGGGCCGGTGGAAACCCGGGCCGTGTACTATCCGCCCTGCCATCTGCGGGAACAGGACATCGGGTTTCCGTACCTGGAGCTGCTGGGACCCATACCGGGGCTTGCGCTGGAAAACATCGAGGGGTCGTTCAACTGCTGCGGCATCGCGGGCATCATGGGGTTCAAGAAGGAATTCCACAAGGCGTCCATCAAGATGGGAAGCCGCCTGATCGGAAAGATCCGAAGAATCGACCCGGAGGCAATCGTAACGGACTGCCTGAGTTGCCGCCTGCAATTCAACCAGACCACGCCGTACCCGGTGCGCCATCCCGTAGAGGTGATTCGGGATGCGTATCTGGGGACCGGCGAAAGCGTTCCCTAATACCAAACCACAGCACCAAACCACAGCGCTAAACCACGGATGGACACGGATGGACACGGATTAATATTGCAGAACCATTATCTGCCATTATGAACACAGATGGGTTTTATAGAATCATTCTCTGACATTGGCGTTTTGCGTATTTGAAATTGGGTATCAAGCCGACGCGAAGTCTGGAAATTTTCAGATAGTTGAGCAACTGCCCTTTTTCGTGGTCTGTTATTTGATCGATCATTCTCATACGGCTTTTCCGGCAAGCCATGCCCCAAGGTGTTCAAAACCTCCATAGCACATCCGATTATCCTGTGCGTTTTTTCCATATGTAAAAATCTGTGTCCATCTGTGTCCATCCGTGTCCATCTGTGGTTCCTCCGCCGTCCATCTGTGGTTCCTTCGCCGTCCATCTGTGGTTCCTCCACCGTCCATCTGTGGTTCCTCCACCGTCCATCTGTGGTTCCTCCGCCGTCCATCTGTGGTTCCTCCGCCGTCCATCTGTGGTTCCTCCACCGTCCATCTGTGGTTCCTCCACCGTCCATCTCGTTCCCACGCTCCCGCGTGGGAACGAGTCCACCTATTCTTTTCGAATTCTCAGGATTGAAAACGACATCCTCTCTCATTACATTGCGAAGACAGGATGCTTCGGTTTCCGCCGAATGTTCATCGATTCCTCGAGCAACACTAAAAAGCATAGGGGGGCGTCGGGATGATCATCAGAAAAGAACAGGAAATCGCATTGGAAAATGCGGCGACAAGAGAGTTCGAAGAGAAAATGAGGATTCACTTGCAAAAGTTCTTTCCCGATCATTGCAAGGCCCTCGGGGAGGAGGGCGTTTTGGACGCCATTCGGCACGGGATGCGTCGGGCGGCGTCCTACGGCGTCGAGATCGAGCGCGATGTCTGTCTGTATATCGACCAGATGTTCGCCTTCGGACGGGACTTCGACACGGACCCCGATCTTCCGTGGGCGGCGGAAATACTGACGGACGAGGAAATGCCCGACCCCACGGAAAGAATCAACCTTTTGCACGAAACCAGTCTTCGCTACGTCAAGATGGCGGCGATGAAAAAGTAAGCAGGGGAGGTCGCCGATGGTTTGGGGTTTGATCATAATTGGCATAGCCGCTGTGGCGGTGGCTGCGGGACTGCTCTATCTGGCCCTCAAGGATTCGAAAAAGGACGCCGACGAGAACTTTTCCAAGAAGGACAAGGTCGGCGACACCAAGAAGGATTGCCCGGCCAAGGAAGAGTCTTGCAGCGTGAAGATCGAAAAGGACTGCGTGGTGATCCACAAGGGCAAGACCCGCAAGTTCAAGGCCGCGGGAGCGCCGTCGGGCGGCACGTACAAATGGACGGTCACCGGAGGTCACGCCTCTATCAAAGGGTCTTCGGGAAAAAATACCGTGGAGGTCAAGGGAGACAGCGCCAGCGGGGCCAAGGAGGACTGCGAGCTTAAGGTGGAATACACCAAGGGAAAGACATGCTCCGATTCGATCAAGCTGACCGTTTTCGAAGTGACCAAGATCAAGGCGAAAATCAAGTCCACGCCGCGTCTGACCAATCGGGCCGGGCACGCAGCTCCTGCGGACTTCGCTTTCGAAAGCACGGAAAAAGCCGAGACCATGGCGGTGGCAAAGACGTTGGTCCTGATGCGCGGAGACTTGCAGGAAATAGAACTTGAAGCCGAGGCCAGCCCGGCGGACGCGCCGCTGGGATGGGACGTCAAGCGGGCGTCGGACGACGCCGCCGGTCTGGGCGCCGGGGTCCCCACGGTTACAAAGGACGGGGCCGATGCGAAAAAGGCCAAGCTGAAAACGAATGAAAAAGGTTCCTTCTACGTCCGTGTCTTCGGCGACTGCAAGGGGAGCAACGCGTACACGGAGGGCGATCCGCTGGTGCTGCTGCCGGTGGTCCTGGTGGAGGCCAAGCTGGTGGCCGACAACAGCGCGACGCATACCGGCCAGATCAACGTGGCCATCGGGGGCGGAAGCATCGGCGTGCGCACCGGTTCCTTCAATATCAACGCTCCGAACACCGAGGCCATCCACATGAACGCCCAGGTCGATGTGGTCAGCGGCGGGGCCGACGGAAGGCGGCACCTGGACCGGGTGTTCGCCGGGTGGGTGAACAACGAGCGGGCCAACGAAAACATCCGCGCCGACTATACCGGACCCCATGCGCGCTTCAGCATCTTCGCGAGCAACCGAGGCTCGGCCACCGGGGCCGGAAGCACGTTTCTGGCCGCAGACCCCGCACCGGTGCTCGTGGCGCCGCCCTTGCTCGATTCGGGACGCGGAGGCGCCGGAACCGGCGGCGACACCGCCACGCTGACCCGAAGTCGCATCAAGTCGAAAACCGATCAGGCCCTGGGTTCCCGGTGGGTCGTGGAGTCCGTGGACAGCCCCGGCGATTCCGCGCCCCTGGTCCATCCTGGGTTCGGCGGCACCCGTCTTAGCAAGTACCATTTCGAACTGAAATTCTCCGCCTTTCTCTCTTTCTGGACGAACAAGACGGCTGCGTCCGGTGCCACCGGGGACCCCGCCGACAGGGTCTACGCCGTGGTGAGGCACTACAACTGGGACATGAGGGGAGAGTGGAACGTGGACGCCGCAAACGCCATCACCGTGGCGACCGCCATGACGGTGGCGATTTCGGGCGCTCAAACCAGCAGCCCGCCCAAGGAGGCCGACGACGTCAACTGCGAGGTCCGCCCGCCCACAGGCCTTTCGCTGCTCGCCAACGACGGCCGCACTTGATGGAAAGAAAGGCATGGCCATAGGGAAAAACGACCGGGGAAGACGGGGCGTGGCAGCGACCGCGCTTCGCTTTTTAACGATGATCGGGCTGGTTCTCATATCGTTAGAGCCCGCCAATGGTGGTGAAATGAATAGGCAATACCATTCGGAAATAAACAAATACCCGAACATTTTCTTGTTCGATGTCGTGGAAAGCCAGCCGGGAAGGTGGGACCGGGACCCCGGCAATCCTTTGAACGAGCAGCGCAAGGTGAAGCTGCATCTTGTCGTCGCGGAGGTCTTCAAGTCGTATCAAGGCGTGGAACCGGGCCAGGGTCTGCGAATCGCCGTTGTCCAGAAGAGACCCGCGTCCGGCAGGATCGCCGACTACTACGGTCCCTGGTCCGACATCGATTTGGAGAACAACCCCAGGCTTCTGGCTTTCTGCGAAGAATTGCCTTCCAATATCGAACAAGGCTGGCCCGCATTGGAATGCCCGGAAGTCGTCGAGGAAAACGACCCCGCCAGACCTTTCGCCGCCGAGGACGTCGAAAAAGCCATGGACATGAAAAAACTGCCCAGCTACCCGAACATCGTCAGCGCCCGGGGCGTCCGGGAATCCATCGAAAAGCAAGGCGAAAGGGTCGGCCCCCTGCTCGGCCGATTTCTGCTTGACGCCGCCGAAGCCGCAGGGCTCGACGTTTCTATTCCCGGTTTGATCGCCCTGGTCGGGACCGCTCGGATCAACGGCCTGTTTCGCTCCGTACTCCTGACCTATCTCGCCGATGCTCTCGCCGGGGCCGACGACGAAAACGAGAACTGGAAAATCCGTTTCGTCCGCGCCATGTCGAAAATTCTGCAAGAACCCAAATGCCCCCGGGTCCTCCGGGAAGGCATCGTCCAGGCCTATTTCCGAAACACCGTCTTCGACGCCTCCGGCAACGCATATTTTCCCTCCAAGAGCGTATTCGAGTCCGAAGAAGAGGTCGAGTCCTTGAAGGAAGCCATCTTGTCGCTGCCTTTCCAAGAGCAGACGCGGGAAGAGATTCTGACCTGGCTTTCCGCCGACCGTTGATTTTTCGCCCCGGCCTTGATATCTACCGAAGACGGCCTTTGCCGAAATCGAAAAAATATCGTTCATGCGCATTTGATCGCCGTAAGGCAGGCGCGAGAGGACCCGAAACATGAAAACGTACCTGAAGGAAAAAATCGGCGACCCGGACCTTTTCGTCGGCAGGGACAAGCAACTGAAGGACCTTTTGACATGGACCGACGGCATCAAGAGGGAAATCTCCATGAGCCGCGCGATCCTGTCTCGCCGGAAAACCGGGAAGACCGCCTTGCTTCAACGTTTGTACAATATTGTGTTCCACGAAAACGGCGCAGTGATACCATTCTATTACGAAGTAAGGGAGGTCCCCCAATGGATCGGGGAATTTTGTTCGGATTTTTTTCTCAAATTCGTCCTCCAATACACGGCCTTCAAGACACGCAAGTCCGAGTACATCCGGATTGAGGACATGGATTTCGAAACGGCCGAGGAAATCGTGCGCAAGGAAAAACTCGATTATTTGGTCCCCAAAATTCGGCATGTGGCCACTCGATACAAAAACCAAGAATGCGGCTGGATGTGGAATTCCGTTCGAGATATTCCATATAAGCTCGCCTGGGAACGAAACGAATCCATCTTGCAGATCGTAGACGAGTTCCAATTTCTCAACAGCCGAATCTATCTGGATCAGGCCCTTGCAAACCCCATGGAAAAGATGGCGTCCGGATATATGAGCACGGCGGAGTACAAGAACGCGCCCCTGCTGGTATCCGGCAGCTGGGTGGGCTGGCTGATGAACGACCTGAACGCCCTTCCGGGAAGGTTCCAGCTGGGGTACCTGGAGAACATGCCCGAGCACGAGATCGTGGAGACGGCCTTCAAGTATTCCGAATATTTCAAGTTGCCCATTACTGAGGAGACCGCTTTTTTCATCGCGCGCCTGAGCGAGGGAAACCCTTTCTACGTCGCCTCCCTGTTCAAATCGTCCTGTCCGGACAAGCGTCTGGACACCGAGGAGGGTGTTTTAAGGACCCTGGAATTCGAAACCCTGGACGACCGGGGCGGCATCAAGAGGACCTGGATGCAATACGTCGAGACCGCGTTTCACAAGGTCAACGACCGCCACGCCAAGCGCATCGTGCTCTATCTGAGCAAGAACCGCGACCGGGAGGTGACACGCCAGGAGATACTGGACGACTTGAGCCTTCCCATGGACGACTATGAACTGGAAAAGAAACTCAAGGCCCTGGCCAGGGCGGATATCATAGACAGGGGCAGCACAAACTTCGACTATCGCGGCGTGCCGGACAACGTGTTCGACAAGGTGTTCCGGGGAGTGTACCAGAAGGAGATCGATTCGTTCGACCCGAACGAGATCGCAGACGACTACAGGAAGCTCTACGAGCAGTCCAGGGCGGAATTCCGGAAGCTTTTGGGCAAGTACAATCAGGCTAAGGGGGCGTTCGCCGAGTACTTGGTTATCCGCCGCCTGCGGCACGACGCGCGCCGGAAAGACGAGTTCCTGAAATCCATCACCCGCAACCTGCCGGAGGATTTCGATTTCGCGGATTACGAAAGCGTGTGGTCCTACAAGTGTTCTCCCGCCGAGAAGCGCGACTTGCAGATCGACGTATTCGCCAAGGCGATTCCGGAGCAATACAGCGTGATCGGCGAGGTCAAAAGCCGTGACGTCAAAAAGTTCTCCGAAGGGGAGGCGCGCCGGTTTTCGGAAAAAGTCCGTGAGCTGCTGAATGCGGAGGGCGTCGAAAAGCATGTCGCGTTCGTCTTTTCCGTGTCGGGCTTCACGCAGGAGGCGGTCGGATTTTTCGAGGAGCATGGCATCGCCTACAGCGACGATATCCGATGGCTGGGGGATTGAAACCCATGGCAATAAAAAGGACCGTTCCATGAAAACGTACCTGAAGGAAAAAATCGGCGATCCGGACCTTTTCGTAGGCAGGTACAGGCAGCTTGGGGATTTGTTGAAATGGACCGACGGCATCAGGAGGGAAATTTCCATGAGCCGCGCGATCCTGTCTCGTCGCAAAACCGGAAAGACCGCCTTGCTCCAACGCTTGTTCAACATCGTGTTCCACAAAAACGACGGGGTGGTCCCTTTCTATTTCGAAGTGAAAGCGGGCAAAAGGTGGGTCGGGGACTTTTGCAAGGACTTTTTCTTGGCCTTCATTCTTCAGTACGTCGCCTTCAAGACCCGGAAAAAAGAATACCTTCGCATGCGCCAAACAGGTTTTCGAAAAACGTCGGAAATATTGCGCAAGGAAAACCTCGATTACCTCGTTTCGTCGGTCGAACATGTCGGCTCGCTTTTCGAAAAACGAGACGTGGACTGGATGTGGACATCTGTCCGGGATTTACCCTACGAGCTGGCGAACGAAAGGGACGAGTCCGTTGTGCAGATCATAGACGAATTCCAGTATTTGAACAGCGAGTTTTGCAGGGACAAAGCCTGCTCCATTCCCATTGAGGACCTTGCGGCCGGATACATGAGCACTGCGGAATACAAAAATGCGCCCCTGCTGGTTTCCGGCAGCTGGGTGGGCTGGCTGATGAACGACCTGAACGCCCTGCCCGGAAGGTTCCAGCTGGGGTATCTTGAAAAAATGCCCCAGGATGAAATCGTGGAAATGGCGTTCAAGTATTCCGACTATTTCCAATTTCAGATCACAGAGGAGACCGCTTTTTTCATGGCGCGGCTTAGCGAGGGCAATCCGTTCTATGTCGCCTCCCTGTTCAAGTCCGCCTGCCCGGACAAGCGCCTGGATACGGAGGCAGGCGTTTTAAGAACTTTGGAATTCGAAACCCTGAACGATTTGGGCGGCATCAAGAGGACCTGGATGGAGTATGTCGATACCGCTTTCCATAAGGTCAACGACCGCCACGCCAAGCGCATCGTGCTTTATCTGAGCAAAAACCGCGACCGGGAGGTGACACGCCAGGAGATACTGGACGACTTGAGCCTTCCCATGGACGACTATGAACTGGAAAAGAAGCTCAAGGCTTTGGCCAGGGCGGACATCATAGACAAGGGCAGCACCAACTACGATTATCGGGGCGTGCCGGACAACGTGTTCGACAAGGTGTTCCGGGGCGTGTACCAGAAGGAGATCGACTCTTTCGACCCCAAGGAGATCGCCGACGACTATAAAAAGCTCTACGAGCGGTCCAGGGCGGAATTCCGGAAGCTCTTGGGCACGTACAACCAGGCCAAGGGTGCGTTCGCCGAGTACCTGGTCATCCGTCGCCTTCGCCACGACGCGCATCGAAAAAACGACTTTTTCAAGTCCATCATCCGCAACCTTCCGGAAGATTTCGATTTCGTGGATTACCAAAGCGTGTGGTCCTACAGGTGTTCTCCCGCAGAGAAGTGCGACTTGCAGATCGATGTCTTCGCCCGGGCGGCGCCGGAGAAATACAGCGTGATCGGCGAGGTCAAAAGCCGGGACGTCAAGAAGTTCTCCGAAGGGGAGGCGCACCGGTTTTCGGAAAAAGTCCGTGAGCTGCTGAATGCGGAGGGTGTCCGAAAGCACGTCGCGTTCGTCTTTTCCGTGTCGGGCTTCACGCAGGAGGCGGTCGAATTTTTCGAGGAGCATGGCATCGCCTACAGCGACGACGAGCGATGGCTGGGAGATTGAAGAAGATGGCAAAAAAAGGACTTTTCCATGAAAACGTACCTGAAGGAAAAAATCGGCGATCCCGACCTTTTTGTCGGCCGGGTGAAGCAGCTTGAGGATTTGTTGAAATGGACCGACGGCATCAAGAGGGAAATATCGATGAGCCGCGCGATCCTGTCTCGTCGAAAGACGGGAAAGACCGCATTGCTTCAACGCTTGTACAATATCGTGTTCCATGAAAACGGCGGAGTGATACCATTCTACTACGAAATCAGGGAGTTCCCCCAATGGATCGGGGAATTTTGTTCGGATTTCTTTCTCAACTCCTGCGGAGAAGCGCGACTTGCAGATCGATGTCTTCGCCCGGGCGGCGCCGGAGAAATACAGCGTGATCGGCGAGGTCAAAAGCCGGGACGTCAAGAAGTTTTCCTTAGGGGAGGCGCGCCGGTTTTCGGAAAAAGTCCGTGAGCTACTGAATGCGGAGGGCGTCGAAAAGCACGTCGCATTCGTCTTTGCCGTGTCTGGCTTCACTGAAGAGGTGGTCGGATTTTTCGAGGAGCATGCCATCGCCTACAGCGACGATGTCGGATGGCCGGGGGATTGAATGTACGCAGTACGGTTGACGGGACGCCGGAGCGTCCCGATATGCGTTCCCACGCTGGAGCGTGGGAACGAGTTCTTTATTGTCCGGTCGGCGTCTATGAATCCGCCAATACGATGGCGGCATCCACGGAGACCAGGCCCGCTTCGGTGGCGATCAGGGGGTTGACGTCTATTTCTGCGATACGGCCGTAGCTTTCTGCGAGTCTTTCCAATCGAACAAGTGTTCTCGCCAGCTGTTTTCTGTCCACCGCCGGGAAACCGCGATAGCCGTCCAAAAGCTTTTGGTTTTTCAGGCGTCCGATCAGGCACATGGCTTCGCCTTTTCCCAACGGAGCGGCCGCGAAGACCGAATCTTTGATGATTTCCGCCATGACTCCTCCGATGCCGACCATGACGCAGGGGCCGAATTGCGGGTCGCGGACTAGGCCGGCGATCAGTTCGACGCCTTCGGGGACCTGGCGCTGGACAAGAACGATGCCTCCGTTTTCGCCCATGGCTTTTGAAAGGGACCGGTAGGCCTGCCGGACTTCGTTTTCGTCCCGCAGCCCCAGCTTGACGAGCCCCTCCTCGGTCTTGTGGATTTTGCCGGGGGCAAGCCCCTTCAGCACGACGGGATAGCCGCATTGGGCGGCGATGAAAGCCGCGTTGTCCTCGTCGTCGGCGAGCTTTTCCGTGACGGTTTCGATGCCGCATTCGGCCAGGATTCTCTTGGACACGTGTTCGTCCAGCGCGCCGGTTTCGCATTTCAGGACGTGGTCGAAGTTTTCGGAGAGTTCCGGGGGCGTCGGCGGTTCGTCGTCGGCGATTTCCACGACCGTCGGTCTCTTTTTGAACACGGCGGCGATGCATTCGGCCGCCCGGGACAGTTCCCGGAAGACCGGCACTCCCAGGTCGTGCGCTCGCTGCTGGTAGTTTCTCGCGGCCTCCCGTTCGCCCAGAAGCCAGCAGAACATGGGCTTTTGGGCGGCTTTGGCGATTCGGTCCATCTCCGCGATGTCGTTTTCCAGGGCGAACCCTCCGGAAAAGGTATGAAGCAGAACGCCATCGACGCCCGGGTCGGCGCAGACCGCTCTCATGGCGGTCCCGTAGGCCTTGCGGACGCCGTTTCGCTCCACGGCGGGCCACAGGTCCACCGGGTTGGACACCGGCATCCATTCGGGAGAAACGGAGTTGATCTGATGCAATGTCGTGCGGGAAAGCTCGGCGGTTTTCAGGCCCAAGGCGTCCAGGCAGTCGGCGGACACGATTCCGGAACCGCCGCTGTAGGTCAGCACGGCTATCCTGCCGGAGGCTTTTTCCGACACCTTGGGGTATCGGGCCAGGCATCGTCCGAAGTCGGCCATCTGCTTGAAGCCGTCGGCCTCGATCACGCCCGCCTGCTCCATGACTCCCCGGATGAGCGTGCGGTTGCCCGCCATGCTGGCCGTGTGGCTCATGGCGGCGGCCGCCCCCTTCTCGCTCTTTCCTCCTTTGAGCAGCACGACGGGCTTTTTGGCGCTCCTGCACAGGTCGTAGAAGCGACGGCCGTCGTTGAAGGACTCCAGATACAGGCAGACGGCTTCCGTCTGGTTGTCGTCCAGGAGATATTCCAGCACGTCGCACTCGTTGACATCCACCTTGTTGCCGATGGAGCAGACTTTATCGACGCCCATGACGCCGTGGGTCATCAGGTCGATCAGAAACACGCCGGACAGCATGCCGCTTTGGGCGATGATGGACACCTTTCCCTGCTTGAGCCCCATGTCCCAGATCGAGGGGGTGACAAAGGAAAACATGTAGCGCTTCACCGTGTCCACCAGTCCCATGCAGTTCGGGCCCCACACGCGGATGTCGGATTCCTCGATGATCGCCTTGAGCGCCTTCTGCAAGCCCGAGCCGGACGACCCGGTCTCCGCGAAGCCGCCCGATTCGATCATCACTCCGGGAATGCCTCTTCTGGCGCATTCGTGGACGATCCCCGGCACCATGGGCGCGGGCACGAAGATGATCCCCAGGTCCACCGGGTCCGGGACTTCCAGGATCGACGGGTAGCAGTGCATTCCCTCGATTTCCGCGTACGACGGGTTCACAGGGTAGATGCCGCCGTCGAAACCGCTTCTCAGGTTCCTCAAAATGGCGTGGCCGCCCTTCAGCGGGTTCGGCGTCGCGCCGATCAGTGCGATTCCCTTGGGGTTGAAAAAAAAGTCCATTGTTTCCCATCTCCTTCGGTCGATAAAAGGGACTATACGTTTTCGTAGAAGCCTTCCGGCCGCAGCTCCACAGTGTCGAACCCCGGTTTTTCCGCCAGGTATTTCCGTATCGAAAGACACAGGTGGCACTTGGAAAAATACACGCTTTCGGGCGCAAATCCGAATTCTTGCGCAGCCATGTCCAACAGACCCGAAATGCCCGAAGAATAGAGCGTTGTCAAGAGCGGATATTTACGGGGGGACAACGTTCCTCCCAGGTCTTCTCGTTCCACGGCAAGTCCCGAGCAAAGGCCGGGGATGTAGTGGCCGTGCAAATCCAGGTGAAAGTGGCTGGTATCGGCAAGCTCCCGGCATCCGCCCCGGTTTTCGGACAGGACTTGCTTAAGCGGTTTCAGTCCGAACACGGGCGCGAACGTTTCCACGGCCCGCCCGCCGAAATGCACCCAGTATCTCGACGGGATTTTCTTAAGATAGTCGCTTCCGTAGCGCTCGGCGAATTCGGAAAGCCGGTGGGTCTTTTCGTCCCCGAGAGCGTCGATTTCGGGATAGAATTCGGAAATCCAGGCGAACACCCCCATGCCGGTCCGACGGCACGCCTCCACCACGCCCTTGACTTTGAAAAAGGGAATGTGCTCCGCGTGAAACGGGCTCATGGAAACCAGGAGCGTGGAAAGCCCCAGCTTTCTGAATCCTCCCAGAAGCCGGCGCGCCCGGGGTTCGTCCCGGTACCACGAGGAGTTGGTTTCCACGTATTCGACGCAGACGCCCTGGTTCGCGCACGTCTCAAGGACCATGGCGAGGCCGTCTTCGTTCAGAAACGGCTCCCCTCCGCCCACGTGCACGGAACGGCACCCCATGGACTTGATCTTTTCCAGGTTTTCGACCAGCGTGTCCCGGTCGATGTAGTCCTTTTTCCGTTTCGGGCCGCAGGCATACAGGCAGTGGCGGCACGACGACGTGCAATGGTAGTTGGTGATCACCCCGCCTGCGGCCAGGCGGGGTATGCGAAATTCTTTCAAGATTGCGATATCCTTTCTTCCAGAAGCGAATACCTCTTTCGGGTCTTGTCGTTGCCGATGGCGATCGCCAGCGCCTTTTTGGTCCCCACCATCACCACCAGTTTTCTGGCGCGGGTCACGGCGGTGTAGATCAGGTTGCGCTGGAGAAGAACGTAGTGCTGCGTGACCACGGGCAGGACCACGGCCGGGTATTCGGAGCCCTGTGCCTTGTGCACCGACACCGCGTAGGCCAGCACGATCTCGTCCAGCTCGCCGAAATCGTAGGACACGGCCCGGCCCTCGTACGACACGGTGATTTCCTGCTCGATGGAATCGATTCGCAGGATTCTGCCCATGTCTCCGTTGTAGACCTTCTTGTCGTAATTGTTGCGGATCTGCATGACCTTGTCGTCCACCTGGAACTTCCGGCCCCCGCGCACCAGGGACTCCTTGCCGGGGTTCAACCGATCTTGCAGCGACTTGTTCAGGTTGGAGGCTCCCACGGTCCCGCGATGCATGGGGGTGAGCACCTGGATGTCGTTTACGGGGTCGAAGCCGAACCGCCGGGGAATCCGGTCCCCTGCCAGATCCAGGATGATTTTGAGAACATCTTCGGGCTCTTCCTTTTGAATGAAATAGAAGTCGCTCGGGGGCGCGCCGGGGTCGTTTTTGGGGAGCAGGGGAAAGTCTCCGCAGTTGATGCGATGGGCGTTGACCACGATTCTGCTTTCGGCCGCCTGCCGGAAAATCTCGGTCAGTTCCACCACGGCGGCCGTCCGGGAGGCGATGATGTCCTTGAGAACGTTGCCAGGACCCACCGACGGCAACTGGTTGACGTCGCCCACCAGGATGAAGGTGGCGTGGGGCGGGATCGCCTTCATCAGGTGGTGCATCAGGACGATGTCGATCATGGAGGCTTCGTCCACAACCAGCGCGTCGCAGTCGAGGGGCTTTTCCTCGTTTTTTTGAAAGCCGCCGTTCTGGAAGCTGAACTCCAGCAGGCGATGCAGGGTCTTTGCCGGGCGCCCCGTGGTTTCGCCCATGCGCTTGGCCGCCCTCCCGGTGGGCGCGGCGAGTAGCGTGCGGACCTGCATGGCGTCGAAAATCTTCAATATGGCGTTGATGATCGTGGTCTTGCCCGTGCCGGGTCCTCCGGTCAGAACCATGACCTTGTTGGTAAGAGCGCTTTCCACCGCCTCCCGCTGGTTTTTCGCCAGCCGGATGGACAGCTTTTCCTGGACCCAGTCCACCGCCTTGTCCGAATCGGCGGGCCGGATCGATTTGGGTCCCGAAATCAGACGCTTCATGCGCCTTGCGATGCTCGTTTCGCAAAAGAAAAACTGGGACAAATACACCGCCTTGTTGTTTTCCTGGAAATCCTCTACGCTTCGGTTCATGTCCTCGATGACGATCTTCTTGTCGGACGAAAGCTTGCCCAGCGCCTCGGACAGGATATCGCGGCAGACTTCCAGCGTTTCCTCGCTCTTTTTCATCAGGGGCTCGTAGGGATAGAACACGTGCCCGTCGTCGGACATTTTGTTTAACACGTACACGATGCCCGCTTCGGCCCGGACCGGAGAATCCTTGGAAAAACCCAGCTTTTCGGCGATCTTGTCCGCCGTGATGAAACCGATGCCGTAGATGTCCATGGCGAGCCGGTAGGGATTTTCCCGCACCGTGGGGATGGAGAGGTCGCCATACTGCTTGTAGATTTTCGACGCGTAGGCGGAGCTGACCCCGTGGCCCTGCAGAAAGATCATGACCTCCCGGATTTCCTTCTGTTCGTCCCAGGCCTGCTTGATCATGCCGACCCGCTTCTTTCCGATGCCGTCCACCTCGGCCAAACGCTCGAACTGCTCCTCGATCACGTCCAAGGTCTTTTTGCCGAACTTGTCCACGATTCTTTTGGCCATCACGGGGCCGATGCCCTTGACCAGACCCGAACCCAGGTATTTTCGAATCCCGGCGACCGTGGCGGGTACCTTCGATTCGAAATAGACCACCTTGAACTGCTCGCCGTACTTGGGATGGCTGGTCCACTCGCCCTTCATGTGCAGCACCTCTCCGGGCGTCGGGGACATGAGGTTTCCCACCGCAGTGACCAAGTCGCGCCTTCCGTATACCTTCAGGCGCGCGATGGTGTACCCGGTCTCCTCGCTGGCGAACGTGATTCTTTCGATCTGTCCTCTGAGTTCTTCAAGCATGGACGAAAGGTTTTCAACGGGTGCAAAAGCTATATTGTCAAAATGACGTCAAAAAAAATAAAAAAGGCGTCCCATTCTACAACGGGGCGCCTTTTTTGTTTCGAAAGCTTTATGAGACTACAAAGCTACACCACGGTAACATTGACCGCCGCAGGACCTTTCCGTCCTTCGGTGATGTCAAACGTGACCTGATCGCCTTCGTCGAGAGTACGGAAACCGTTAGAGTTGATGCCCGTGTGATGGACAAAAACATCCGGTCCGTCTTCCTGCTCGATAAAGCCGTAGCCTTTGCTGCTGTTAAACCACTTTACGACTCCCTTTGTCATTGTAACACCCTCCTTTCTTCAAAAAATTCTCTGGTCCCAAACCTCCAGGATGCCACTTTGACAAAGGAGCTTCCTTCGAGCGAAACCAGCGGGCCATGTGGATGCCCGCCCAAATTGAGTGGGCCAAATATACTGTATCTGGTCCTAAAGTCAAGATTTTTTTGGAAGCCGCACAAGAAAACACATTCTTGGAGAATCGTTAGGATATCAGCGGGATGCTATGCGGTCGAAGCGACGCCGGAGCGTCCAGGAATGCGTTTCCACACGGGAGCGTGGGAACGAGTAGCCACATCCGGCTTCCGGCCTGATTTTCCTATGGAGACAACTCCCATGGGACCAAAGCACGGGATTTGACTCGCTTGCGGCAATCTGCACGGGCTGGTTCGGGATCGTAGGGTGGGTGGGTCGATCCCCTGGCCTTGTCGCCAATTCCACTTCTCTTGAAATAGATGGCCCGACAATCTTGACGGGGTCCAACCCACCATTTTACGGGCCAATTCGTCGCTTCTTCGAACGAATGGCATCGAGGCGGCTCGGGAAATGGCGGGTTGGGTTTCGTACAAGCTCGAAGGGCGCTGGCGCAAACAAGCTTCGAACCAGCCCCGAACGCCAGGTTTTCAACCCACCAACCCTGGTCCCGACAGACCCCGCGATAGTTTGGGCGGAATAAAACCCGGCGGAATTGCTGGGGAGCATCCCCTGTTTCTTGACCCGACAGTCCCGTCAGGGACGGCAGACAATAGCCCGGCAATTTATTGCCGGGGTTGTCGCGTCGGCATACGCCAAGTCCCGTTAGGGACGACAGAAATAAAAGGTCCGGCAATGGGGCTTCCGCCGGATTTGCAAGAAACGGGGAATGCTCCCGAATTGCTGCGGCTAAAAAGGGAGCATTTTCATCATCCCACCTGCATCCTGTGCCAAAGGCGCTGGTCTTGTGAAACCGTTGGCGAAAACGTGGTCTTGAAGAATCATTGGGGTAACAGCATGCCGCGCTGCGGTTATATGAACGCCGGAGCGTCCCGGAATGCGTTTCTTCCCAGGAGCGTGGGAACGAGGGAAACGAGAAAAAACACTTTTCTCCTCCTGTTTTTGCCCTCGCCTCTCGCCCCTTATCCCTCGGCCCTCGCCCCTTCCAACCATTCCCGCGCGATAGGAACTGTGTGCCTGTAACCGATCTCCGCGAGTTTCTCCAGTCCGTCGAATTCCAGAAGCCCCACCTGCTCGACAGGCGGGCGGATGTACAAGTCGGCGTCCCGGCGGGATTGTTCCATTTTGTGGACGCTGTAGAGCACGGTGGAGCGCATCAGGATGTCCAAAATGTTGGGAACGGCGCTTTGGGTTTTCTTGCGAAGGATTTTTCGAGAAAGCATCTGCCATCCGGTGGGCAAGCTGTCGTAATCGACGCTCAGGTCCTCGTCCGAACTGACATCCACCGCGATGACGCGACCGGCCCCCAGACGGCGCATGACGTCGCAGGGCATGTTGTTTAAAATGGAACCGTCGATCAGAAGCGATTTGTCCTGTATGACCGGCGCGCAAATGCCCGGAAGGGCCGTGGTCGCCAGCAGGGCCTCGGAAAGAAGGCCGGTTCTGTGGATTTGCATTTCGGACGAGGTCAAATTGCTCGATATGCAGAAATAGCTGGTCCACAAGTCCTCGATGGTCTTGTCCTTGTAGACTCCCCGCATGATTTTTTCCATGGCCGAGGGTTCCAGCAGGGAGATGAACGGAACGGTGTACTTGGAAAAAGGGTCTTTATCGACGAACTCCTTGCGGTTGATCCTGAGCATGGTATCGTAGTTCCATCCCAGGGCGAACTGGGAGGCGATGGCGCCGCCCATGCTGGTCCCTCCTACCAAATCGACGGGAACGCCCTTGTCCTTCAGGGCGTGAAGGACCCCGATGTGGGCGAAACCCCTGGCGCCGCCGCCGCCCAGGACCACGCCCACCGCATTTCCGGTCAGATAGCGGGCGAGACGGGCGAAGTCCTCGTCGCGGTCGAGTCGAACATGGTGGTGGCTCTGCAACTGCCTGCGCGAAAGCCACCTTTTGGTCCCCGACGGCGGCTTTTTTCCATCGGGATGGAGCAGGACGAGAATCTGTCTTGCCGACGTGATCTCCCGACTTCGCCTTTGCAGATGGGCTTCGGTCTCCCCGGGCGACGGGTCTGCGTTCGCATCGGCTACCACGACGACCACGTCCGAGTGTCGCACGCACCTCCTGGTCCAATGGGTGAGGCCCGGATCGGCCTGGAACAAAACGAAGCGGTACTTGGTCTCCTGGGAGTCCAGCCATGCGGACAGCCGGAGGTTGTAGGGGACGTCCACGGGGGTCTGCGCGATTCCGGACGCGCCCAGGAGGGAATCGAACCTTTCGGGCGACAGGTGGAGGGCCGCGCCGTAGGCCGCCAGTTGGTTTCGCAGCCGAATGGCGAAGCTCTCCAGGTCCACGTCGGCGCGAGCGGGAACCAGGACGATATTGGAGACGCCCGCATCGGCTGCGTACGATCCCATCACCCTCCTGAGCCTTTCCACGATGGTCCGGGTCATTCCCATGTAGACACGGGGGTATTCGAGTCCGATCTTTTCGAACGCCTCCCTGGAGAAGCGCAGAAGAAGACTGTCGCGAATCGCCGTCACGGTGGCGGTCCGGGGCTCTCCGGTGAAAACGCCCATTTCACCCACGTTTTCTCCCCGCGCGATTTCTCCGATCACGCGCTTTTTGCCGAACTTGTCCTCGACCACCGCCTGGAGCCTGCCGTGCACCAGGATGAATAGACAGTCGCCGGGGTCCCCCTGGCGAAAGAGGACATTGCCCCGGCCCAGATGGATCCACTCGGCGTTGCTTTCGATGTCGCGGTACATCTTCTCGTTCATTTCCCCGAACAGGTCCGGCAAAAGCGAGGCCAGCTGGTTTCTGAGCAGCCTGTGCCAGATGAATTCCATGAGCTTGCCGATGGTTTCGGGGGAACGGGCCGCAATGGTCTCGAAAACTTCCCTGGGCGCGCGGACAAGCCTGCATTCGCCCTCCGCCGACACATTCGCGGTACGCATGCCGCCGATCATCATCTGCAATTCGCCCACGGGCTGGCCCGGCTCGATTTCTCCGACCATCAGCCTACGAGCGTCTCCATCGCCGATGAACGCCTTGAGCTTTCCGTCGATCAGAATGTACATGCTCTCGCAGGGGTCGCCCTCCCTGCACAGTATCTCGCCGTCGGCGAGCATCACGCATTCCAGCTTCGGGGAAATTGCCTCGAACAATTCGTCTTCGACTTGGGCGAAAAGCCTGATGGATTTCAGACTCTCTATAAATTCGCTCTCTTTTGGGTCTTGGGGCTTCAAGTGTTCTTCCCTCCGTTGGAAAAACGTTTTTTCATCGATTTCAAGCCTTGTCCAGGGCTTCTTCGCAGGACCGGGCGAAGTCTTTCGCCTGCTCGTTTCCGGGGAATTTGGAAAAGCAGCCCAGCGCCTCTTCGTATTTTCCCAGGTTCATGAGACTGACGCCCCGGCAGATGTTCAGGTGTTCGCTTTCCGGGTAGTATCGCAGGCCGGATTCCAGAATGTCCGACGATTCCTTGAATCGCCCTCGCTTCTGATGGATGATTCCCAGTCCCAGAAACGCCCGGTGGTCCGGGTAGAAGGGCAGGGCGCGGCTGTAAAGCTTTCTCGCCGCTTCGTCCGGGTCCTTGATCTCGGAAAATTGGGAATAGTCTCCGTGGCTGAACGTCATCGCCAGGCGGGACAGAAAGTCCGCATGGAAAGGGTACAGGTCCTTTTTATCGACCAGGCGGATGGCGTCCGCGAAAGAGGGCAGCAATCTTCGATACTCCGACCGCAGCCTTTCGCCGAACGCCAAAACCTTTTCCCGGGTCAGGTCCGGGTCCGTTTCGAAATAGAGAATGTCCTCCACCTTGTCCAGCCAGATGTCGTCGTCGATGCCCGCCCGTCTCTTGTAATCCTCGTAGAGCGCGGTGCCCGGAAAGATGTCCAGAATGTAGAAAATGGCGGCCAGCGGCTTGATTTTCTCGATCAGCGCCAAAGTCTCCCCGATGGTTTCTTCGGTTTCCCCGGGACACCCGTATATGAAGTAGGCCCGGGTCAGGATGCCCAGGACCGTGGCGACGGCGAACGCCTGCTCGATGGCTTCGTCTTTCAGGGGCTTGTTGAGCGCCTTTCTGATTTCCGGCGAACCGCTCTCGATTCCGTAGCTGATCTGGCAGCACCCGGCCCTCCTCATCCAGTAGAGCACCTCCGCGTCCACGTCGTTCACACGGCAGATGGCCGCCCAGGAGATGGACAGCTTTCGCTCGATGATCTGGCGGCATATTTCCACGACCAGGTCCTTTTTCAATGCGAACGTGTCGTCGGAAACATAGAAGAAATTCACGCCGTTTCGATGCAGCCGCTCCAGCTGATCGACGAAATAATTGGCGGAATGGAACCGCACGCGCCTGTCCCAGAACCCCGGCGAGCCGCAGAACGTGCAGTTTCCCGGACATCCCCGGCTCAAGGACACGTGCTGGAATGTAAAAAACCTGGACGGGTCCGGAAGTTCGTCCAGGTCCTTGATCGGCTTGTCTTTCGGGGTGAGCGCAGGCAGCCCGTCTTTTCTGTAGGCCACGCCGGCGATCGCCTCCGGCCCGTCCCCGGCTTGCCGTTCGAACCATCCGATAAGTTTCAGAAACGGATATTCCCCTTCGCCCACCACGCAATAGTCGATTTCTGCAAAAGTCTTCAGAAGGTGCTCCCACAAATAGGTCGCGCCCACGCCGCCGAACACGATTTTCGCCTCCGGAACGACCTTCTTTGCCGTGCGAGCGATCTCGATGCCGCCCCACCGGTTCGCATGTACGATGGAAAACCCCACCACGTCCGGCTTTTCCGCGACCAGCGTCTGTTCGATTTTTTCCGGTGCCTTTTGAATATCGTGCCAGTTTAGCACCTTGACGTCGCAGCCGTTTTCCGCCAGCACGGCGCCGATGTAATACAGCCCCATGGGCACCGCCTCCACGTCCTCCTTGTGGATTCTCTCCTCCAGAAAATACGGGTATATCAGCAAAATTTTCATGGTCGTACTTGTCGTCCGTTTTTCGATTGCATTGTTTTCACAAGACCTTTTAATAACCGAAGTTTCCTTTGCGATCAACCAAAGACTTCAGAGGCAGCTTGACTCGTTCCCACGCTCCGGCGTGGGAACGCATATCGGTACGCTCCGGCATCCCTTCAACCATAGCGTGCGTGTACCCCGGTCATGTGTTTTCCTTTTTTCGGCAAGAATGGGTTTCCGCACACGTGCTCACAAGGCGTGGTCCCTTTTGAATCGCTTGCTCGCTCCGCCTGGGGGCGTGCACGGACGCTGCACAATCGGTCCTCCACCTTCCAATTCCGCCTGACCGGCAACTCGACATGGCAATTTGCCGTAAAATTTGTTAAAAATACGTTTTTGCCCGAACCGGGCTTACATCGAATACCGGGAAGGAGGCCGGATATGAACATACCGTCGCGTGAAATCTGTTTCGAACTGATTAAAAAGATGGGCATGCTGGAGCACATCGTTGATCATTCCGTGCAGGTGTGCCGCGTGGCCCTTTTCTTGACGGATATTTGGAATCAAAGACGCGCGAACCTCAACCGGGACCTGGTCATGGCCGCCGCGCTTCTTCACGACATCACCAAGACCCGCAGTTTCGAAACCGGCGAGGACCACGCGGCCAGCGGCGGTCTTCTGCTGGAAGAGTGGGACTACCCGGAAGTGGGCGACATCGTGGCCCAGCACGTGAGGCTTCGGGTCTACGGAAATGGAAACGGTTTTCCGGACGAAGCCGAAATCGTCAACTACGCCGACAAGAGGGTCCTGCACGACCGGATCGTCACCTTTGCCAAACGCATGGAATACATCGTGGAACGCTACGGCCATATCCCCGAGTTCGGGGAGAAGCTGCAATGGATTTGGAAAAGGAGCACGGAGCTGGAGAGCAAGATTTTTTCCGGCCTGGATTTCGAGCCCGACGACCTGGTCGATCTGCTGCCCGGCCGCCGGGAGCCGGAATGGTGAACCCTGGCGGGAAAGCGGATTCGCCACCGGCGCCGAAACATCGCATTGTTCGGGGGGAACGCCGCGACGCAAAAAACGCCAGGATCGAGTGGGCGCGCCTGAAAACCGCATCGCCCGGCGGGCTCGTGTTCGCGCCCCCGCTGATCGGCGGAAGCTGCGCCCAGCAGCTGCATCTGCTGCGCTGGACAGGCTGGCTGGGCTTCGACGTCCTTTCGTTCAATTATTCCGGGCACGGCAGGTCCTCCGGCAAATTTTCCCTCGGAAACAGCCTTCAAAACACGCTGACCATGGCCTCCGGCATCGACCGGCGAACACAAGATGGCAATGCGCGCCTGGTCGGCTTCGCAGGATGCTATGCGGCCATGCCGCTTTTGTTCGCGGCCAAAAGGCTGGCGGAACCCTTCGAACGCATCGTGCTGGTCAATCCGCTGATCGACCTCAAACCCTTCGCGGTTTTGCGCTCCTTTTTATCATACTACAAAAGCCTCGTGGCAAACGGCGCCGCGAAAAGAAACGTCGCCCACGTCCTGAAACAATACACCGACTTCCTGTTTCCCCACATCGACAAGGACAAGGAAACCTTCGGGGTCTTGAAACGACGAAGGACCTGTCTTCGAAAGGTCCTGTTCGATTTCTTTCTGTTCGACCCGTTAAAAGGCGTCGTCTTGGCGGACACTCCGGTGCTCTGCCTGTACGCAAGCGACGACAGGGTCCTCAGGGCGCATTCGAACCGCAGGGAACACCGGAGACACTACGAGTCCGAAATACGCCGGGTCTGCCCCCGCGCTAGGTTCCATCCCGTGGAGTCCGATCATTTTTTCAGCGCTCCCCGCATCCGGAGGATGGCCCGCGACACCATCGCTTCGTTTCTTTCCGCTTCGTTCGAAGGTTGATTCACGCGTTCGTGGCTGCGTCGGGCGGAATGTTCGAGCCTTGCAAAAATTAAATGGTTTCGAAACATTTTTCTGTTGACACCGCCGCCGGTTTCATATATATACCCTTTTTACGTTTTGAGCATTCCCCAGTAGCTCAGTCGGTAGAGCAGATGGCTGTTAACCATCGGGTCCGCGGTTCGAGTCCGTGCTGGGGAGCCAATAAAAATCAAGGGGTTGGCCGAATTCGGTCAATCCCTTTTTTTGTTTTGTGTGAGAATTCATGTGAGAAAAATGAATTCTTGGGCATTTCCCGGTCACGCTTAAATATCGTATTGGTCTTTGATAGAAACTCGAACGCATCTGTTTCCCCACCACGGCACGAGGTTCAGTCCGTTTTTCCTTCGCTTGTCCAGCGTATCCTTGAGTCTTCGCTTGATCCCGTGACTGTCGCCGTCCAAATATGTAACCAGCAAGTCCCCCGATTCGTGGAGGCTCAGTTCGCAATTCTGGTTGCTGAATGTGCAAGTTAGAATCGTCGATAATACGCAATCCCATTCTTTCGGGGTTCGCCAATGCGGCATGCAAAGGACGGATCTGAAAAGGCCTGCCTCGATGGCGACCGATCGGTCCGAATTCAAAGTGTAGTCGTGAATCGTGGGAAAGCCCACTATGATGCGGAGAGTGTTGACGACGATGTCGCTGGTTGTCTCGACGGGCTTGAAGGTTTCGGGACCGTAGTTGTGCAGGGCCTCGACCACTCCGAGCTGGTTGAGAAAGGGGGCGGCTATGATGGTTCCCGGGTTGCTTATGGAATAGCTCCGGCAGGCAAGGCGTTTGACCAGCATGGAGAAGGAGCCGTTGACCTTGAGCCTGGCGCTTTCGATCAGATTCGGAAAGCGAGCCTTGGCGGAAGGCTCGATCCGGCGGCGGATTTCGGAGGCCGCCTCCGTGTTCGGTCCGCAGGCTTGCACGCCGCGAACGGCGACGGCTTTCCCGATCTTCGACAGGCCCCACCTCGAGTAGACCTTTTGCACGTTGGACTTCGAGCATTTCAGATTCAGCTTTTCGATCGCCTTCGCGGTCGAAAGAGCCGGCGGCATCAGCCTTTCCTCTCGAGCCGCGAATCGATTCGAACGAAGGATATGTCGGCAATAAGGCCCATTGCGCCGTAGTCGACGAAGGCCTTTTCCCATCCCATGATCGTCTGTCTGCCCACGTTGCAGCGTTCGGCGGCGCTTCTCCCCGATTCGCGCTTCGCCCATACCCTGCGGAGGGCTTCGTAGGATACGAAGAAGGGTGTTGTATTGAAAAAAAGGGTCCCGGTTAGGGTCGCGTTTTCAGAGCACGTCCGCGATGTTATCTCCGGCGTGCCCTCGTCCGGTGAGGAACAGGGCGATCGTCGCCTGGCTTGCCACCGAGACGATCCCCGCAGTGAACATGCCCTTGCGCGAATCCGGAATTCGCCCCTCTTCGTTTTCCTTTATCAGCTCCAGGATTTTGGCGACGGTGTCGTCGTTGTGGACAATTGGGCTTTCATGAACCCGACGTCAGGCAGTATACAGGGTATGCTGTTGTATAAAAGCGGTCAAATCGGATATTACTAAGGTGCAACGGAGGGACGAAGCGAATCGCGGGAGCATCATCAAGTTGAGATTCGTATTTAACTTCGTCCCAGTCCAGAAGGTGTCATCATGAATCGGACCATTCCTCGACCTCGCCTTCGGCGTCCAGAAACGCGTCGCGGAGGTCCTCGACCGTTTGATCGTCGACGTTCCACATGCCTCGCTTAACGGCCTCCAGGAGCTTGTCCAGGATGTTGTGCAGGGCATAGGGGTTGGTTTGCTTCATCCAGGCCCGCATGTCTTGGTCCAGGGCGACCTTGCGGGCGAAGCGGTCGTACATCCAGTCGTCCACCACATCGGCGGTGGCGTCCCATCCGAACACGATGTCCATGGCCTTGGAGATGTCGCCAGCGCCCTTGTATCCGTGGCGTTTCAGGCCCTCCAGCCATTTGGGGTTGAGAAGGCGGGAGCGGAAAATGTGGCGGGCCTCTTCGGAGACGCTTCGCACCAGGACATTGTCCGGGTCGGCGGAGTCTCCGGCCAGGGAAAGCAGCGGGCCCTTTCTGACCGAGTGCACGGCGGTGATCAGGCCGCCGTGGTAGTTGTAGAAGTCCGTGCAGGACATCATGTCCTTTTCCCGGTTGTCCTCGTTTTTGACCGTGACGGCGACCCGTTCGAGGTTCTTTTTGAAGAGGTCCTCCGACGGCTTTCCGAACGTTCCCTGGCCGTAGGCGTAGGAGGACCACTGGATGAACATGGCCCCCAGGTCGTCTTTGTCCTTCCAGGCCTTGGACTCCACCAGCTGGGAGACGCCCGCGCCGTAGGCTCCGGGGGCGGAGCCGAAGATGCGGAACGTGGCTTGTCGGAACGCGGCTTCTTCGTCCAGGCCCTGCTTTTCGTAGCTTCGCATGTCGCGAACCACGTGGCGGCGGATGAAATTGCTCTCCGGGTTTTCCTTCAGAGCGGCCACCATCTGCACGGCCTTGTCGATCAGGTCCACCAGCAGGGGAAAGGCGTCGCGGAAAATGCCGGAAATGCGGGGGGTCACGTCGATGCGGGGCCTTCCCAGTTCCTCTGAAGGAATGACTTCCACCCCGCGCACGTTCCCGGAGCCCTCCTGCCATACGGGCCTTGCGCCGAGCAGGCAGAGAATCTGGGAAACGTCGTCGCCCTTGGAGCGCATGGTGGGGCTGGCCCAGAGGACTATGGCGACGTTGTCGGGATAGCGGCCCTCGTTTTCCTCCCGGTATCGGCGGATGAGGGCGTCGGCCAGTTTCTTGCCGGTCTGCCAGGCGGCGGGGGAGGGGACTTTGCCGGGATCCACCGAGTAGAAATTTCTTCCTGTGGGAAGGATGTGGGCCTGGCCCCTGCTGGGCGCGCCCGAAGGTCCCGGGGGGACGAACCGTCCTTCCAGCGCGTTCAGGCAGGCGGCGATTTCGTTGCTGGTCTTTAGAAGGCGGGGGTGCAGGTCGTCGCGGACGAACTTGAGAACGGCGGACACGTCGGGGTGGATTTTCCCCAAATGGCTTTCCTGGATTTGTTCCAGGCGGTTGTTTCCGTCCGGTTCGCGCAGCAGGTCGGATATCATGGATTCGCAGCAGGCGTGCGCTTTTTCCACGATTTGCGCCCCGGTCTCCTGCGATTCTGGATTCACTACCTGTCCCCGGTTTTCCAAGACATGCTCCGGATCGTATCCCATGGCTTTGAGGGCGGCTTTTCGAAGCGACGGCGTCGAACCGTTCGAAAGGCGGGTGAGTTGCGCGATCATGCGCGCCATCTTTTCGCCTTCTGGTACGCGTCCCAGGATGTGCAAGCCTTCCGTGATAGCCGTGTCTGCGATTTCTCCCAGGTAGTCGTGCAGGAGGCCGACAAACGAGTCCGGGTCGGAGAGGGCGGTTTCTTTGTCGAGGTCCAGTTCCCGGACGATATCGGCCTTTTCCGCCGCCTCCCAGATCATGGGGGCGATGATCGGAAGTTTCGCCTGGTCCTGCAACTTGGCGTCCCGGTAGTCCTCCAGCAGGTTTTCCGTCTCGGCCAGGTCCTCGTACAGTCCGGCGTTGGTCAAGGCGGGGGGAAGATGATCGACGATGCAGGCGTAGGATCGCCTCTTGGCCTGGGTGCCCTCGCCGGGGTCGTTGACGATGTAGGGGTAGATGTTGGGAAGCTCGCCGATGGCAAGATCCGGGTAGCATTCCGGGCCGAGCCCCACGGCCTTTCCGGGGAGCCATTCGAGGCTTCCGTGCTTGCCCACGTGAACGACGGCGTCGGCGCCGAACGAGTCCGCAATCCACCGGTAGAAGGCCAGGTAGTGGTGCGGGGGGGAAAGGCGCGGATCGTGGTAGAGCTTGTCCAATTGCTCGAAATAGCCCCGGGGCGGCTGGATGGTCAAGAACACGTTTCCGTTGGCCAGTCCGGGAAACAGCATGCGGTCCTTGTGGACGAACAGGTCTCCGGGCATTTTTCCCCAGTCCGACTCCATTTTTTCGCGAACGCGGGAAGGCAGCTGTTGGTTCCAGGATGCGTAGTCCTCTGGGCCGGCAGCGGCTTGGGCGCGTTCGGCCATCTGCTCGGGCATAAGCCACCGGCGGTCGGAGGTCACGCAATCGAGAAGCTCCCTGGCCAGGTCGTCGCTTTGATCATAGGGCCTGTCGATGCGATAGCCCTTTTGCGCCATGGCTTTCAGCAGGTCCGCGACGCTGGCGAAGGAGTCCAGGCCTGCGGCGCACCCGATGCGGTCGTTTCGGGGCGGGTAGTGGTGGAATACGACGGCGACTTTCTTCCGGTCGTTGGGCTTTTTTCTAAGCGCGGCCCAGTTGAGCGCCAGGCGGACCATCTTGGAAACCCGCTCCGGGATGGGTACGTACTTGTTTATCGCGCCGCCCGTGACGGGATCGACGCCTTCCATTTGTTTCGAGGCCACGGGCACGGTCACCACGACGCCGTCCAGCTCCGGCTGTGCCACGGCTATGGTGATGTCCGTGTTGTTCAGACCCTGGTCGCAGGCCATCCAGTCGGCCACGGAGCGGCCGGTGGAAATGGCCTGGATCACCGGGACGTCCAGCCTTTCGAGCAGGCCTTTGTATTCCGGGGCGGCGGTCTTCAGGCTGAACATGATCGGGTTGACCAGAACATCGATCAGCGATTTGCCGTCCTTCATGAAAAAATGTTCCACGATGTAATCCGGGCCGCGATTGCCCAGCAGCTTGTCCTTGAATCGCATGTGGAACACGCACACGGCGTTTGCGCCCTGCCGTTCCACCTCCCGGACCATGGCGTCGATGTGGTCCTTGTTGTTGCTGGTGAAAAAATTCTGGTAGAACCAGATGCCGGCCGTGGGCTTGTTGGGATCGAGAGAACTCAGGTATTCGTCCGGGGACGAAATATGGCCGTAATCCGGATGGTAGAGGCCCTCGTAGGGAGGCTGTTCGGGAGGGGAGACCGGGTTGTTTCCGCCGCATGCCAGGTTGTTCAGAAAAAGCAGCATGTTCAGGAGGTTGGCGATTCCCCCGTAGCGGTAGTAGCGGCTCAGGGTGCCCCAGTGTTCTTCATTCAGGCCGTCGGAGAATTCCTGGACCATTCGCATGGAACCGGGGTTGCTCCCGGTGGGCTGGACATGGAACCAGGGCTTTTTTTCGCATTTGGCGCGTCGGTCCTGGATGGCCGCAGACAGAACGCCCCAGGCCGGAAAGGAGCGGCGTCCGGCCATGAGCGTCACGACCACGGCGTCGGCGTCCAAGGCGTGGCGGACGAACTTTTCCTGCTCCGTCTCATCGCCTTCGAGCTGGGTGCGAGTGCGGGCGTGAATTTGCAAAGGGCCGATCTTTTTTTCGTACAGCCTTACCGCTTCGCTCAGGTTAGGTATTTCGTTGGATGTGACGCTGAAATAGGCTACTTTCATATTTTCCGACCCGATCTATTCATTAGCGAGATCAATTACTTCTAACCCGTTTGCTTTCGCCAGTTCTACTTGACGATTATCGAATGTGACCATTTTTTCATGTCCGGTTTCCATTGCCAATGCAACGTGCATAATATCCAAGGAACGGTTTCCAAAATTTCGAGTATGCCTTCCGGCAATTTCAACCCCCTTGTTAAAAATCCGATCCCAATCAGCATGCAAATCTTTGAAAATACCCGAAACACGATCCGCTGCAAGACACTCCATCAATCCGTCATATTGTTCGGTTGTTATTTCCCTTCGGAAGACTTTCAAAGCGAAAGCATTGTTTATCTCAAGGCGGTGAAAGTGTGAAAGGGCGATAACAATTTGATTTTCAATTGTCCATTTTGACAGCTTTTCAGATTCCAATTCGGGATAATATAGCTTGATGATCGCGCTGGTATCGAAATAGATTTTCAAAACCTTTCCTCCCGTGTTTTTGTCAGGCTGTCACAGGCGGAGGTTTTCGGAGATTTTCCAAATATGCCAACGGCCCTTTCATAAAAGTCCGGCCATTTTTTCGGTTCGCCGTCATTAACAACCGGTATGATTTTCGCCACAACTTTGCCATACTCTGTCAAGACGATTTCTCTGCCTAGCCGGATTTCGTTCATTATTTCGTGAAGCTGATTTGGTATGTCATCCACCCTTGCCACTTTACTGGTTTGGATCGGCATTTTTTCCATAATGATTGCCTCCATTATCAAACATCATTTTCGGGATTAGGTTGATATTTTCCTGATTTAACGAGTAGCCGCATGCGGCTTTCAACCTGACTCTTATAGCAGTGGCTCCATCCTCGACTTAACCCGTCTTTGTCAATCGTAAATCCGATTCGCAATAGATACAAGAGCTTTTTCGCATTGAAAGACGGCGTATGGCACTACTCAACGCTTTGGATTTCATAACATATTGCAATTATTGGGTATTTAAAAATTTATCTGCAAAAAATGATCATTGTATCATATTTTCATCGCTATCGGATGATCGAATAAGAATGGTAACGGGCGGCACTTTGCGCAATACGCTGTACGCCTATAAAGCGTTCCCACGCAAAGCGTGGGAACGACGGGGTGTTTTGTTGATTGGGCCTTCCAGGTTTTCGATGCAGGGCAAGCCGCGCATGTTTTGCTCGACACTTTGGATTGCGTACCGAAAACGTCAATTTCGCAACATTTCACAGCTGTTGTCGGACCATTCCTCCACCTCGCCCTCCATTTCCAGGTAGGCGTTGCGCAGTTGTTCCTCCATTTCGTCTTCGGCATTCCACATGCCTCGGCTGATGGCCTCCAAGAGCTTGTCCAGGATGTTTTGCAAGGCGTAGGGGTTGACCTCCTTCATCCATTTTTGCATTTCCGGGTCCAGGGCGTAGGCGTTGGCGATCTTTTCGTACATCCAGTCGTCGATCACCTCGGCGGTGGCGTCCCAGCCGAGCACGACGTCCATCATGTGGGAGATGTCGCCCGCGCCCTTGTAGCCGTGGCGTTTCATGCCCTGGAGCCACTTGGGGTTGACCAGGCGGGAGCGCAGGACGTGCTTGGCTTCCTCGAAGGTGGTGCGGACCTTGACGCGCTTGGGGTCGGCGCTGTCGCCCATGACGGCGAAGGGCAGCACGCCCCGCACGGTCTTGGCCGCCACGATGAGGCCGCCGTAGTAGTTGTAATAGTCGGTGCAGGACATCATGTCGTACTCGCGGGAGTCCTCGTTTTTCACGGTGACGTCCATGCGGGAGAGCACGCGGCGGAACGTGTCCGGCTTCTGCGTGCCGTAGGTCCCTTTTCCGTAGGCGTGGGAGGAGTACCGGATGTAGTTGTTGCCCAAGTCCTCCTGGGTCTTCCAGTTCTTGGATTCCACCAGTTCGGCGACCCCTGCGCCGTAGGTGCCCGGCGGGCAGCCGAACACGCGGAACGTGGCCTCGCGAAAGGCCTCCTCCTCGCTCATGCCGTCCTTGCGATAGTCCTCGATGTCCTTGTAGACGTTTCTTCTGAGGAAATTGGATTCGGGGGGCTCCTTCAGGGTCGCCACCATCTGCACGGCCTGGTCGATTCGTTCCACCAGGTTGGGGAACGAATCGCGGAAGAAGCCGGAAATGCGCGGGGTCACGTCCAGGCGCGGGCGTTTGAGCTGTTCCATGGGAATCACCTCCAGGCCCCGCACGTTGCCGCTTCCTTTCTGCCACACGGGCTTCAGCCCCATGAGGTAGAAGATTTCGGCGATGTCGTCGCCTCGGGTGCGCATGGTGGAGGACCCGTAAATCAGGATCCCGATGTTGTCCGGGTATTTCCCGGTCTCGGCAAGATACCGCTCGATGAGAGCGTCGCCCAGGCGCACCCCCACTTCCCAGGCCGCAGGCGTGGGAATCTTGTTGGGGTCCACGGAGAAGAAGTTGCGGCCGGTGGGAAGGATGTCGGCCTGGCCCCGGGTGGGCGCGCCGGACGGGCCGGGATGCACGAACTGTCCGGAGAAGCCGTTCAGGCTGGAGTCGATTTCGCACACGCTCTTTTTGATGTTGGGGGTCAGAATTTCCGCGATGTACTCCAAGGCTTGCCTGGCCTGCTCGGACGGCTTTTCCAGGCATTCGTCCATGATCGAGGGGATCTTGTCGGACCGGAAGCCCGCCTCGGAGAGCTTGCGGACCATTTCCAGGCCCTTTTCATGGGCGCTGCGAATGATGTCTCCGCCTGTTCGGTTACCGAAGCGCGCCTGCTTGCGACCCCGGTTTTCCAGGACGTCGTCGTAGTCGAAGCCCAGGCCCGCGACCAGCGATTCCCTGAGCGAGGGCACATCCCCATTGGCGATCCGGGTGAGCTGGACCAGAAATTCGGTCAGGCGCTCGCCTTCGGGGTGGGTCCCCAGCACATGGAGGCCGTCGTTGATCATGGTGTCGGCCAGTTCCTCCATGTAGCCGTGCAGACGTTCCAGGAAACCGTCGAAGTCGGCCATGGCCTCGTCTTCTCCGATCTCCAGGTCCTTGTCCAGGCTGGCGGCGACCGCGGCCTCCCAGATCATGGGGCGGATGATCGCCACCTTGCCCGGGTCCTCGGATTCCGCTGCCCGGTAGTCGTTGATGTGCTCCTGCACCTTGGCCATGTCGTCGTAGAGGTCCGCGTTGGTGAAGGCCGGGGTCAGGTGGTCCACGATGCAGGCGAAGGACCTTCGCTTCGCCTGCGTGCCTTCGCTGGGGTCGTTGATGATATAGGGATAGACATTGGGAAGTTCCATGATGGACAGGTCGGGGTAGCATTTTTCGGACAGTCCCAGGGCCTTGCCCGGCAGCCATTCCAGGGAACCGTGCTTTCCCACGTGCATGACGACATGCGCCTTGAACACGTCGCGGATCCATCGGTACTGGGCCAGGTAGTGGTGGGGGGGCGACAGGTACATGTCGTGGTAGACCTTGTCGATGTTCTCCAGGTACCCGCGCGGGGGCTGGATGGTGATGAAGACGTTTCCGTTGAGCATGCCCGCGAAATGCATCTGACTGTCGTGGACGAACAGGTCGCCGGGGACTTCTCCCCAGTCTGCGGTCTGCTTGGCGCGGATGTCTTCGGGGAGTTCCTCGTGCCAGGGCTTGAAGTGTTCGGCCCCGGCGTGGGCTTCGGCCTTTGCGGCCATCTGGTCGGGAGGAAGCCAGCGCTGGTCGCAGGTCATGCGGTCGAGCAGCTGGTGGGCCAGGTCGTCGCCTTCGCCGTAGGTTTGTTCGATCCAGTAGCCGTCGGCCCGCATTCGTTCCAGAAGCAGCCTGACGCTGGCGAAACTGTCCAGTCCCGCCGCGCACCCGATGCGGTCGTTTCGGGGCGGGTAGTGGTGGAACACGATCGCCACCCTGCGCTCTTCGTTGGGGGTTAGAGAAAGACGCGCCCAGTTGACCGCCAGGCGGGCCACTTTTGCCGCGCGTTCCTCGATGGGGGCGTATTTTGCCAGCAGGGCGCCGGTGACCGGATCGACGGTTTCCTGCTCCCGAGTGGCCACGGGCACGGTGATCAGCACGCCGTCGAATTCGGGCTGGGCCACCGAATAGGAGACGTCCATGGTGGGAAGGCCCTGCACGCTGTCCTTCCATTGGGCGTAGGGAGACATGCAGGTCATGGCCTGGATGACCGGCACGTTCAGGCGCGGAAGCACGGGCTTGTATTCCGGGGCGACCAGGGTGAGGGAGAACATCAGCGGATTGATCAGCGCCTGGATGCGCGGACGGTCGCCGTCCATGAAGAATTTTTCCACGATATAGTCGGCCCCGCGATTGCCCCGGTCGGCGTCCTTGTATCTCAGATGGAACACGGGAATCACGTTGGCGCCCGCCTTTTCAACCGCGCGCACGATGCCGTCGATGTACGCCAGGTTGTTGTTGATCCAGTAGGACTGGTAGAACCATACCCCGATGGTAGGCTTGGACGGATCGTACTTTTTCGCCAGGTAGTCCGAAAGGGTGGGGATTCCGGGAAAGTCCGGATGGTAGATGCCTTCGTGGGGAAGCTCCTCGGGCGGGCGGCATTCGTCCGAAGTGTCATGGAGCACGTTGTGAAGGTAAATAAGAAGCTGGTGCATATTGATGTGGCCGCCGTAGGTCAAATAGCGCTTGATTTCGTCCCAGACCGGCGTGCCGAAGTCCGTGGAATGGTCCTTGGCGGCCGCCACAGAGTCTTCGTCGCCGCCGGTGGGCTGGACATGGATGTAGGGGCGCTTGTCTTCCGGGAGCTTGTCGAGCGCTTCGGTGAAGACGTCGAACGCGGGAAAGGACATCTTGCCGCCGTGCAGGGTAATGATCACGGCATCCGCCGACAGGGCCTTGCGCACGAAGTCTTCCTGGCGCGCGCGGTCGAAGAGCTGGGTCTGCGTACGCGCGAATACATCGACCTGCCCGCGGCCTTTGCGATATTGAAGGACGCCTTCGCTCACCGAGGGCATCTCCATGGCCGTGGCCGAATAGTAGCAAAGTGTGTAGTTGTTCATGCCGCCTCCATTGCTTGCCTGTTCTTTTTTTGCCGGGACCCGCTGGCCGAAAACCTGCGGTCCAGTTCGTAAAGCAGATGGGCCGCGTCGTCGCAACGCAATATTCGGTCGTCGTCCAGGACATTTCCGGCGTTCTCCTCGTTGTTTTGTCGCAGGCTGAAAACCGGCGTGCCGTTTTCCAGGGCCATTCGGGGAATTTCCAAGTTTGCCTGGTTCAAGTTGCCGACTTCGAAACCGCAATCGATCACCAGGTCGCATTCTTTCACGCGCTCCGCAGCAGCGTGAATCGAGTCGCCGTTCACCTCGACCATGGGAGACACCGACAGGCAGTCGGCCCCGAGTGAACGGGAGACATAGAAATCCAGGTCGTTTTCGTGGAGCACTCCCGTGACGATGGAAAAACCGCGCTTGGCGAGCAGGCGGTATACCAGCGCGCCGCTTCCCATGCCGCCCGCCACGAACGCGCGTCCCCGGCTGCCGTCGCCGCGAAGCTCGATGCTTCCAAGACGGCGGTCGAAGTCCGCCCCCCTGAAGTCGTAGAGGTCCGCTACCGCGCCGCCTGTCAGCACGGCCTCCGGCGGCCCCCAGCCAGACAGCCCGCCGTCCTTGATCAGCGCCACCCGGTCGGAAACCTTGGCGGCGACATCCACGTCGTGCAGGGACGCCACCACGGTGATGGACTGGGTCCGGCAAAGATCGCGCAAAATGGCCATCACCTCCACCCGGTGCTTCAAGTCCAGGTGAATGGTTGGCTCGTCCAGGAGCAATAAGCGGGGTTGCTGGGCCAATGCACGCGCCACAAGGGCCTTCTGCCGTTCGCCGTCGCTGAGGTCGGCGAACTGTCGAGGGGCCAGTTCCTCCGCGTGCACCGACGCCAGGGCGTCCATCACCACCCGGTTGTCCCTCTTGCCCAAGCGTCCGAGAAAGTCGGTGTGCGGGTAGCGCCCCAAGGCCACGAACTCGAAGACCGTGAACAGGGGGGGCGACACCTTGTCCGTCAGGACCACCGCCATGACTTTGGCCAGATCCATGGCCGACGTGGAAGAAAGCGGGCGGCCCAAAACCTCGATATAGCCGCCCAGCGGATCCAGATGACGGGAAAGGGTGCGCAAAAGCGTGGTCTTGCCAGCGCCGTTGGGCCCCAGAAGCGAGATGAACGCGCCTTCCTCGAAGTCGAGTTTCAAACCGCTCAAGACTGCCTTGTTCTTGTACCCCACCGTGAGGTCGCGGCAGAGAAGGACGTGGGGGTTGGAAGTATCAGTCATTTATTTCCTCCTTTTTGATCTCGTTGATCTCGTTCCCACGCTCCAGCGTGGGAACGCCTGAAGAACGCTCCAGCGTCCCGTGTCAAGGCCCCGCATCTTGAGAAGCCGTTTGCTAAAAAACGGGAGGGAGGATGCGGTAAGCTTGACGGGACGCGGGAGCGTCCCGGTATGCGTTCCCACGCTGGAGCGTGGGAACGAGTCAGAGTCATCTGCCAATCTCCCTGCCTCCCTGCCTCCCTGTCTCATCTTCTTCCCGCTTTCGTTATAGCTTGACTCTCTTCTTCATGAGCAGCCCGATGACAATGGGCGCGCCGAAGAATGCCGTGATGGCCGAAAGGGGAAGTTCCACAGGCGACAGGAGCATGCGGGCGATCAGGTCGCATAGGCTGGCGACCACGGCGCCCAGGAGGCAGGCACCCGGCACCAGGATGCGGTTGTCGGAAGTGCCGAAGCTCAGGCGGGCCATGTGGGGCACGGCCAGGCCGACGAACGCCACGGGGCCTGCGGAGGAGGTGACCAGGCCCGCCAGCGCGCAGGAGCAAAGCAGGATCAGGACTCGGAACCTTCTGATATTGACGCCCATGGACGCGGCGTATTCCTCTCCCAGAAGAAATGCGTTCAGCGGCTTGCTCAGAAAATAGATGAACGCCAGGATCAGGCCGCCTGCGAAGAACAGCACGGCGATTTCGCTCCATTTGAAACCGGAAAAGCTTCCCAGCTGCCAGAGAACAAACCCTTTTATTTTTTCCTTTTCCGCCAACGCGGTCAGGATGGAGGTGACCGCGTGGCAAAGGTATCCCATCATGAGTCCCACGATGAGCAGGGTCACGCCGCTTCTGACCCTGGAGGCGATGGCCACCACCACCAGCATGACCCCGTATGCGCCGATGAAGGCCGCCACCGTGGTCATGAAGGGGGAAAGCACGGTCATGCCCACGGTCAGCGTGGTGAGCATGACGATGGAGACCATCACCGTGGCGCCCGAGGAGATGCCCAAAATAAAAGGCCCTACAATGGGGTTGCGGAAGTACACTTGCAGAAGCAGACCCGAGGCGGCGAGGTATGCGCCCCCAAGCACGGCGGCGATGGCTCGCGGAATCCTGATTTTCCAGATGATGGTCGTCATGGTGGACGCGTCGGCCGGGGTCGTCAGGGCCTGCCATACTTGGGCAGGTGAAAAGGACACGGAGCCGATGCCGACATTGAGCACCATCAGCAACACGGTAGCGAAGCCGAGGATTGCGAATACGACGGCGGGCCTATAAGCGACCAGGGGGGCGGCTTGTGGCAGAGCTTGTTCTGCTGCGGTCATGAGCGCCCTCCTTCTTCCATTGCGGAGTCCTTTACGGGGTCCTTGTCCGGCAGTTCCACGAAATACCGGCGCTGGTAGTCCTTATACACTTCGGGGTGGAGAATAGCCGCGATCTCCACGAGGATTTCGTCCAAATGGTCGCCGGACTGCACGTAGTGGGGCATGGGCGCGTAGACCTTTCCCTGGGTCAGGGGCCGGATGCTTTTGAGCAGGGGGTTCAGCCTGGCCAGGGCCTCCTTGGAGGTGGCGCCGCTGTCTTCGGTGCGGTAGGTGAACAGGATGTCGGCGTCCTCGCCGCTGAACAGGAACCGTTCCACGGCGATCTCGATGCAGGAGGTCCCGTAGACGTCGTCGAACAGGTAGTCGCTCTGCGCCAGCCCCACCAGCTCCCCGACCCAGGCGTTGCCCGGTTCCACCAGGACCCGTTTTTCGTAGATGTCTCCCCACATCACCTTGGGAGGCGGCCCGGCGTCGGCGGTCCGTTCGCGAATGTCGATCAGGGTGCTGTTGACCCTTTCGAAAAACGCCTGGGCCTCGTTTTCCTTGTCGAAGAAAGGAGCGAGAAACAGGACGAAGCGCATGCGGGCGTTCATGCACATGGCCGTGGGTGTGGAGGTGATGGCGCAGGGGATGCCCAGTTCGTCCATCATCGGGATGATGGAATGGTCCCAGGTCAAAACCAGCTCGGGCTGCTGCTGTTTCAGACGCTCGTAGTCGATGCTGTTGTAGTCGCCTATGAATGCGATTTTGCCGGACTCCATGCCCTGCCTGACCTCTTCCACGTACCATTTTTCCTTCGGAGCGGTCACGCCCACCAGGACCTCTTCCAGCACGCCCAGCGCGCGAAGGGTTGCGATGTCGAAAAAGCCGTAGGCCGCCACCCTTTTGACCGGAGTGCGAACCAGCCGGACCGGATCCACGTCGGCGGGAGCAGGCGCCCCTCGGGGTACAAGAACCAGCGTGCGACCTGCGCCGTCGCGCACGTTGATACGCTGGGCGGTAACTCTCTCCACGGTGAATTCGCCGATTTGCAAGAACGATTCTTTCGTCTCCCCGCTTTCGCTTTCTTTTCCGCAGGCGGAGAACGCGAGGCCGGCCAGCAGGACCGAAAATAGCATTGCGATTAACCTGTTTTTCTTCATGACGCTTCCTTTTTGACATTCTTGAAAAATATCCATTCGACGATATAAATGGCCAAGCCCAATGTGAACAAAAGGATGCCGGGCATGTAGAGGCGCACGCCCGGATCTTTGCGGATGCTCATGTCGATCCGGGTCGGCCGGGACATCCCTCCTTCTTTCTTCCTGGGCTGGAAATCCTTTAAAAATATCGAATAGCCCTTGAAATGGACCGGGCTGTTGCAAGTTAAAACCACTTTACGGACGATGTCTCCGTCGGCGAGGACCAAATGCGCCCTGGGCTGGATCACCCTGTTTTTGTAGAAGTCCAGGCGTTCGCCTTCGTAGTAGACCGGATCGAACTTATCGAAACGGACTTGCGCTTGCGTTCCGGGCAAGACCATGGAGCCGTCGGGAAACAGCGTACGCAGGGGGAAAACGTCGGCAAAAAGATAGCTGCAAAGATAGCCAACCAGAATGACGATCACGGCGTAGTGCATGATGTGGGGGGCGAATTTGAAAAAGAGGCGGCGGGGCGCCAGGCGTTTCCGGGAACGGACCAGGGAGACCACGCGGTCGGTGGTGCAGACGAAGGTGTTGACGCAAAGCAGGGAAAGCAGCAAGAGCAGGATGAAGAACCAGGCGGTGTGGAACAGGTTGTGGCGTCCCAAGGTCTGCACCCATGCGGCAAGCCCCATGTCGTTCAAGGGGGCGAACAAGGCGGTGTGGCGCCTCAGGCAAAGGTAGCCGTAGGCCAGGTCCGCCGTCGTCAGCAGGCAGAGGATTACCGTCAGATGGATGCTGCCCAGCTTGCGCCATATGAATTCCAGTTGTTTCTTCATTAAAAAGGCCCCCGGAACGGTCCCAGCTCCGAAAGAAAATTCAGGCAGACGACCACCGGCGCGCCTGCCGCCGCATAGACTGCGCGCCCCTTGACACTCCAGGTCCGGGTAAGATGCAGGTGCATCAGGCAGATGTAGAAGAACCATGTCGCCATGGAGGTCGCGATGGCCGGTTCGTCCCACACCACGGGAGTGCCCCAGCCCAGGTAGGACCACATTTCGCCGGAAAACATGGAAAGGGTCCAGAACGCGAAACCCCAGACCGTCCAGCGGAAAGAACGGCCGACGGGCGAAATGCGCGGGACGCCCGCGTCGGAGCTTTGCTTCCACAGCAAACCGACCATGGCCCAGACCGCGCTGGTCAGAAAACACCCCTTTCCCGCCACGCCGAACGCGAAAAACAAGTGGGACAGGATCGTCTTGGATTTTAGAAAGGGCAGGTAGAAGTCCTTGGGAAAGAGGGCGGCCGTAACGGCCAGAAGGGCTGTCAAAGACAGGAGCAGCTTTCGCGCGCTCGCGCCTTGTTCGCTTTTTTCCGCGAAAACTGCGGCAGTCCCGAGAAAAAGGAGCGTGGCCACGGGCCCCAGGTACATGGGAAGCATGGGCAATGCCTGGTGGTATCGCATGGCGACCACCGCCGCGTTGGCCAATACGGCCGGGATTAGAAAAAAACAGGCCAGCCTCGACGCGCTTTTTCCGGCGAACGACGCCGCAAAACCCAGCAAGTAAAGCAGGGTGGCGATCTTGAACACGAAATGGGCGACGATCAACATGATGTTTCTAAAACTTTCTCCAAGTAATGAAGCGGCGCGATTGGCGTTGCTTCGGTTTCAAGTCGGGGCGCAACCGGAAATTCGGCGTTCGCTGCGATTTGGATTATGAAAAACGGTTTGAATGGGGGTTGCCGGGCCTACGAGATTCTCGTGGCAGACGTCCGGGTAAAACCCGTGCCGCTTGGAAAAACAACGAAAAACGACTGGTCGATTTCAAGATCGTCCAGTTTCAACTCCCTGCCCTGGGCGTCTTCCAGACGATGGGCGAGCATCGAAAGGCTCTTTCTGCGAATCGATCCGATGCTGGACACGTCGAACAATTGATCCCCGTCCTTTTCCATTTGCGTGACCTTTCTTTGATAAGGTTTGGTCTGTGCCAAGTTCGTCGCGCCGTCGGCCAGGTTGCCCCGGTACGAATCAAACCGGTGCGAATTAAACCGGTGCGAATTAAACCGGTGCGAATCAAACCGGACGGTCCGCCGACGCTTTGCCCCAAAAAAAAATCCCGGATCGAAAATTCGATCCGGGATTTCCCCTTTTTATCCGCAGATTTCGGTCGGGCGCGACGCCGTCCTCGCAGTCGCACACCTATTTTGTTCAGGCAGGTCTTCTGACTTTCGGATCGTCCTTCTGACCGCGCCTTCCCAGCCTTGCGGCCAGTGGCGTCCTGCGGTCCTCGTCCCCGATCACAGCGGCGGGCCCGTCCCCGATTCCAACGGGGTTCCCTTTTACGCTCCAAGTGGAGCACCCGAACAAGAGTAAATTTATTAGAAGATCCGGGCGGAAATGTCAAGGGCAAAATTTTCCCTCGCGGCGTCGAAACCTCGGGCGATATGTCTTGGCGGAAAATCCGGGGAGAATTGGTTTGACAACGCATATCAAATAGTCTATGAGATATCGAATTGCCGGTTCCGAAAGGCTAAGAGGGAAAACGGTGTGAAACCGTTGCGGGACCGCCGCTGTAACCGGGGACGACCCCTTTTTCGACCACTGCGTGTTTGCTGCGCGCGGGAAGGCAAGGGCGAGGACGAACCGGGAGCCAGAAGACCTGCCGGCGAAAGCGTACTGGACGATTCGACGCCAACGACCGGCCTCGCGCTTTGCGCCATGGGCTTTGACTGGCTGATTCCCCTCGTTGTCGGGGCAGGGCCGGAAAACTATGCTTCGGGATTGAAAACGGAACCCCGGAATTCACTCGTTGAATTCCGGGATTTTTTTTGCTTGCGGCACAGACTTCCCAACGCCTTTTGAAATTCCGACGAGGGGCCGCCTTTCGAATCGAGGCCAATTCAAAATCCCAACCTAAGGAGGATGGCAATGAAGAAACGTTTCACTTGGGCAACTACCTTTTCAGTCTTTTTTCTGCTTTGCGCCCTGTGCGCGGCCCCGGTCGGCGCCGATCAGACCGCCGTCGTGGCCACCGCCGCGTCGGACTACACAAGCGGCGCTCATTCCGTGATATCCGTTAATCCCGTCGGAGGACCCAGGACCGTCCAGAACGACCTGCTCCCCACAGGTTCCGACGTTTCCATGGTTGCCTACGGAAAGTATGGCTACAGAATCGAAAGGTACCAGGCCGACAATGTGACGAAATTCGACGTGGCAGCGCCCGACACCGTCATTTGGCAGTTTTCGACACTCGACGCCGGGGAGACGGTTTCCAGCAATCCCTACGATCTGGTGTTTGCAAGCGAAACCAAAGCCTATCTGCTTCGCTGGGGAAGATCCACGGCGTGGATCGTCAACCCTTCCGCAACGACCCAGGCGAATTTCAAGGTCGGCGAACTCGATTTGAGCGCATACGCAGACTACGACGACGGGGTTCCGGGAATGACGGCAGGATTGATCCTGGACGGCAAATTGTTCATCATTATGCAAAACATCGACCAAAGCGGCGATTATACCCCGGGCGCCGCCTATGTGGCGGTTTACGATATTTCCACGGACACGCAGATCGACACCGGCAAAACGGAGGGGCTCAAAGGCATCGCGCTTCCCATGAAAAATCCCAGCGATATCCAGTATCTTCCCGAGACCGGCATGATCTGGATCAGCTGCCAGGGGCGCTATGAAGGTTGGACCGGCACGCCCGCCGCATATTCCGGCGGCATCCTGAAAATGGACCCCGACACCTATGACATGGAAACGGTAATCGACGACGGCGACGACGACAGCCATCCCTACGGCAACATCTCCAACATGGCGCTGGTATCGGCGACCAAGGGCTATTTCATCGGGTACGCCGCGGCAGGCGACAACACCTTGTTTTCCTTCAACCCCTCGACAGGGGTCGTCGATGGTCCGGTCATGGCGGATCTTCAGCGCAAGAACCTCGGCGATCTGGCCGTGGACAAGAACGGGATGCTCTGGGTCGGCAACGGGACCGACGCGGCCGTCAGCATCGTAAACCCGCAGACCGACGCCCTCGACGAAACCGTCGATACGAACCTGAATCCCATCAAAATCGCTTTCGCCGAAGACGGCGGCTACGTCTATTACCTGCCCTGTCTCGTAAACGACGGCGATTACGCCACCGCCCTGGCGTTAAAAAACCTGAGCGCCAAGGAGACCGCATCGATCCACGTCGTCGGATATTCGAAAAGCGGAGACACCATTTACTCCCAATCCCTCAGCCTCGACGCGAGCGCGCAGACCAGTTTTCTGCTTGGAAAGCAACTCGACCTGGAAGGATGGGTGAAGATCTCTTCCAGCCAGCCGCTTGGCGGCCTCTCCTTTGTCGCGGGACTGGGGGCCGTGCCCTACATGGCCAACATGAGCGTCGTCGATTCACTGGAAAAATCGCTGGCGATTCCCCACGTGGCCCAGGTGGCGGGCTATTGGGATACTGTTGTGTATATTTGCAACCCCAACGACAGTATCAACAAAGTCACGCTGACATTCTACGACAAGGCGGGCCAATCCGTAGCGACAAAAGTCTGCGGCGTACCGGCAATGGGAAGCATCGAAGTGGCGATGACAGATTTGCTGGGTGACACCGACTATGACGGTGGAAGCGTAACTATTAGCGGCACGCAGGGCGTCGCGGCCTTCGCGCTGTATCACAACCTGCAAGCCGGAGGCTACAACTTCGCCGGTTTGAGCGCCGTCGTCATGCCCTGACCCCTGTAATTCCCGCCAGGCAACTCCCTGTGAACACAAAGCCCGCGCTTGGGTTTCGGAGGGAGTTGCCGCCATTCGAGAATAGGGATGAAAGCCGGATGGGACTGCTCGTTCCCACGCTCCAGCGTGGGAATGCATGTCGGGACGCTTCATCGTCCTGTCGCCGTAGCGCGTATCCCTGCCCCGCGCTTCCCGTCCATCAGAAAAAACCTCATTCGACTCGTTCCCGCGCTCCGGTACGGGAACCCATGCCAGGACCCCTGGCATAGGTGTTCCGCCAGAGCATTGCCGAATCAAGAACCGACTCCTTCACCCGTGTTTTTATTTGACAAAATGCAACTTCATATTTTAGTCCTATACATTGATATCGAACCAGGGAGAAGGAGCATCTTCCCTGCACCTTTGCCTATGTGAGCAGTCCGTGTTGGAAGGGCGACTGGAAAGCGGCGGCGGAGAAGGTCCCGGGGGGCGAGCGCCAGCCCCTTGCGGAAGCCGGCAAGGAAAATGAAGATGAATCCGCCCTTCTTGCGAAAAACTGCTTGGAAAACGATCTCGGAGACTGGAGGCCGCGCGTGAACGAAAGAGCAGCCGGACCCTATCCACCCTTTCAGGCGGCGGCGGGCGTCGTTGTCCTGGCGGGCCTGTTCGCGTTGAGCAGGCACAACTTCCTGCTGTTTCACGGCCTCGTCGAGCTGTTTTCCATTTCCGTGGCCTGGAGCGTGTTTCTGCTTGTGTGGAGCACGCGGCGAATCTCCAGCAACGACGCGCTGCTTTTTATCGGCATCGCCTTCGGCTTCATCGGCTTCATCGATATTTTTCACACGCTGGCGTACAAAGGCATGGTGATTTTTGCAGCGGAAGGCGCCACCAACATCGCCACCCAGCTCTGGGTTGCGGCCCGGGGCCTGGAGAGCGCCAGCCTGGTCCTGTTTCCATTCCTTCTGGACCGACGTTTCCCGGCCCGCTGGGTCGTCGCAGTTTTCGCCGCCGTGACCGGCCTGCTGCTGGCTTCTATTTTCCTGTGGTCCGTCTTTCCGGAATGCTACGTCGAGGGCCGGGGGCTGACCGGATTCAAAAAGGGGGCCGAATACGCCAGCTGCCTGGCACTCCTGTTCGCCATGGCCTCTTTGCATCGGCGGCGAGCGCGTTTGGACGGGGACGTATTCCGGCTGATAATGGCCGCCATGGCCGTCACCATCGCTTCGGAACTGGCCTTCACCCTCTACACAGATCCCTTTGGACTGTCCAACGCGTTCGGCCACATCCTCAAGATCGTCTCGTTTTTCCTGGTCTACCTCGCCCTGGTGCGCTCAGTCGTGGCTACGCCCCACGAGACGCTGTTCAAGGAACTGGCGGACAGCAACCGCCAGCTGACCGCATATCGCGAGCAGCTCGAAAGCCTAGTCGAAAAAAAGACCGGCGAACTTCGACGGGAAATCTCCGTGCGTACACGGGCGCAGGAGGAACTGAAAAAACATCGGGAGCGGCTGGAAGAACAGGTGAAAAAACGCACGGCCGAACTCCAGCGAGAGATCGCCGAACGCAAGCGGACCGAGGCATCCCTGCGGGAAAGCGAATTGCAGTTCCGGAGGGTGTTCGAACGGACCCCCAACGCGGTGTTTCTGGTGGACACGCGCACCGGCAGACTTCTGGATGCCAATGAAGCGGGCCTGCGCTTGGCAGGCCGGTCGCTTAAGGAACTCAAGGAACTTGCGACAAGCGATATCGCACTGGAAGGCGCGAAGAAGAGCCTGTCGATGCTTGCGACGAGCGAAGAAAACACGAGCCTGGGCGAGGTCGTATTTGTGCAGCCCGGCGGAAGCCGGCGAATCGCGCAGTTGACTTCGGTGCCGCTGCGCGAAGGCCTTGTCGCAGCAATCGCCGTCGATATCACCGAGCGCAAGCGAACAGAGGAAGCGCTTGAGAAGCGACTGATCGCGCTGACTCGCCCTTTGGAGGATTCCCAAGGGCTCACCTTCGAAGAATTGTTCAACCTCGAAGATATCCAGCGCCTTCAGGACCAGTTCGCCGATGCGACCGGCGTGGCTTCCATCATCACGCGCCCGGACGGCACGCCCATCACCCGGCCGAGCAATTTTTGCCGCCTGTGCAACGACATTGTCCGCAAGACCGAAAAGGGCCTGGCGAACTGCAAGAAGTCCGACGCCGTGCTGGGGCGCCACAGCCCGGAGGGCGCCGTGCTCCAGCCCTGCCTGAGCTGCGGTCTCTGGGACGCCGGCGCGGGCATTGCCGTGGGAGGCAGGCACATCGCCAACTGGCTCGTCGGCCAGGTGCGCGACGAAACGCAGACCGACGAGAACGTGCGAGCGTACGCTCGCAGGATCGGCGTCGCCGAGAAGGAGGCCGTCTCCGCCTTTCACGAAGTGACCGTCATGTCCCGCGAGCGGTTCGAAAAAGTGGCCCGGGCACTCTTCTCTCTCGCCAGCCAGCTGTCGTCCATGGCCTATCAGAACGTGCAGCAGGCCCGTTTCATCGGCGAAAAACGGCGGGCCGAAGAAGAGTTGCGCCAGAGCGAGGAAACCTATCGAGGCCTCATGGAAAACTTGAACGCCGGCGTTGTCCTCCATGGGCCGGACACTTCCATTTTGTGCGCGAACCCCAGAGCCTGCGATCTTCTGGGAATTTCCGAAAATCGCATCATGGGGAAGCAATCGAGCGATTGGGACGGAGTGTTTCTGCGCGAAGACGGAAGCGAGCTGCCGCTGGAGGAGTATCCGGTCGTCCGGGTCCTGCTCTCCAACGAACCTCTTCGCAACATGGTGGGCGGCGTCAGACGCGCACGGACGGGGGACATCGTGTGGCTGCTGGTCAACGGGTTCGCCTTGCGCGACGAATCGGGAAAGCTCGAAAAGGCGATCGTCACCTTTGTCGATATCACCGAACGCAAACGGGCCGAGCTGGAACTAAAAGAAAGCGAGGAACGCTTCCGGGCGCTTCACAACGCCTCCTTCGGAGGGATCGCCATCCACGACAAAGGACTCATCCTCGAATGCAACAAGGGCTTGTCCGAGATTACCGGCTACGAGTACGACGAACTGATCGGGATGGACGGATTGCGTCTTATTTCCGACGACACTCGCGACAAGGTGATCGCCAATATAAATGCCGGTTACGAGAAACCTTACGAGGCGCAAGGCGTTCGCAAAAACGGCGAAATTTTTCCGATTCGGCTGGAAGCCAGGAATATTCCATACAAAGGAAAAAAAGCAAGGGTGGTGGAGTTCAGGGACATCACGGAAAGCAAGCGGGCCGAGGAAGAAAAGGAGAACCTCGAAGGACAGCTGCGCCAGGCCCAGAAGATGGAAGCCGTAGGAAGGCTCGCCGGCGGAGTCGCCCACGACTTCAACAACATGCTGGGGGTGATCCTGGGCCACGTCGATTTGCTCCTGGACGACGTGGGGCCGGAACATCCGATCCACGCCTTCCTTCTGGAAATCCAAAAGGCCGGGCAACGTTCCGCCGAGCTGACCCGCCAGTTGCTGGCGTTCGCCCGCAAGCAGACCGTGTCCCCCAGGGTGATCGACCTGAACGAGACCGTTTCGGGCATGACCCGGATGTTGCAGCGGCTCATCGGAGAAGACATCGATCTGGTCTGGAAACCGGGAGAGAAGATGTGGCCGGTCAGAATCGATCCCAGTCAGATCGACCAGATCCTGGCCAACCTGTGCGTCAACGCCCGTGATGCCATCGCCGGTGTCGGCCGGATCGTCATCGAAACCGAAAACACCACCTTCGACGAGGGTTCCTGCGAAGACTGCCCGGGATTTTTGCCCGGAGACTACGTGACGCTGGCCGTGAGCGACGACGGCAGCGGCATGGATCCGGAAACGCTGGAGCATCTGTTCGAACCGTTCTTCACCACCAAGGAAGAGGGCAAAGGAACGGGCCTCGGGCTGGCCACGGTCTACGGCGCAGTGAAGCAAAACAACGGAGGCGTCGATGTCTTCAGCGAGCCGGGCCGGGGAACGACCTTCAAGATCCACCTGCCCCGGCACCTGGCCAAAACGGACCGCTCGTCGGAGAAGGGGCCGGGCAAAAAGGCCGAGCGCGGCCACGAGACCGTCCTTTTGGTGGAGGACGAGGAGGCGATCCTGAGCATGACCGTCGTGATGCTCGAAAGACTCGGCTATACCGTGGTGGCCGCCGGGACCCCTAGCGAGGCCATAGAGCTTGCCCGGAAGTACAAGGGCGAGATCCATCTGCTGGCCACCGACGTGGTCATGCCCGAAATGAACGGGCGCGACCTGGCCAGAAACATCCTTTCCTTCTATCCCGACATCAAGCGCCTGTTCATGTCCGGCTACACCGCCGACGTCATCGCCCATCACGGCGTTCTGGTCGAAGGGGTGAACTTCCTCCAGAAACCGTTTTCGATCAAAAGCCTGGGGGCCAAGGTGAGAGAAGCACTGGATAGCGACTGAGCGAACATCGCCCGGCGCGATGAAATTTCTGGAATCGTCGGAGTTGAGTTCGGTCAATACCTGGCTAGCAAGCCTTCGAACTGTTCGATGTCGTCGTACTTGAAGACCTTCTTGAAAAGGACTTTGAGTATATCGACGTCTTCGATGCTTCTGATCTTTTCCAGCACGCCCTTGGGGACCACGTCGAATTTTTCCGCGAGGGCATCGAAAAGCATTGCCCTTGTGTTTTCCAAGATGCCAAGGGCTTTTCCCTCCTTGATTCCGAGGGATTTTCCCTCTTCGATTCCGAGGGATTTTCCCTCTTCGATTCCCACGCTTTTGCCTTTTTCGTGCGCGATTTCCAGAATGTCAAGCATTTTTATTTCCTCCCATATTTCTTCCAAACGATCCTTGGGGATCATCTTGTTCGACAGAATCAAGGTGGCGGCCAACAATGTGGCCGGAATCATTTTCGCCTTGAACAGTTCGGTTTCAAACCGGATGGCGTTTTCCGCGAATTTCTCGCGGAGCTTTCCCGTCATCTTGCCGTACAACGGCAGAAAGACCAGCTCCAGCCAGTTTCCGAACGTGCCCTCCCGAATTTGGTCCTTTATTTCTCCGAGCCGCTTCTCTCCGTCGCGTTCGCTGAAATCCACGACGACCGGTCGATAGACGCCGCTTTCGGTGACCACCGCCTTGTCGCCCGCAAACACGTCTCCGGAGGCCAGGACGATGTCGGTCAGCCCGTCGCCCCATTTACGGGCGGCCATAAAATGGTGGGCCGCGAAACGGTACAGGTCGCTCCTTTTCAAATTGCGCTGTTCCTCGAGATGAAAGACCTTTCCCGCGTCGTCGCGGAACATCACGTCCACCCGGCCGATCCTGACTGCGATATCGACCGGCTCGAAGCCGAACACGTCCACGATGTGCCCGGTCTCCACGCCGATCGCCTCCAGAGTTTGTCCCCGAAAGGCCTCCGCCAGCCACTTGACCACAACATCGTAATTCTGCGGGTATTCGAGTCCGTTCTTTTCCGTCATCTTTTTATGCCTCCGCCTCGACCGAGTTTGTTGCGAGTTTCGAATCCGACTTGATACCCATACTTTAACAAAGGTTTCCCAATGCTTCAATGCAAATTGCAACGCATCCCGTTTTGACTGTAGTCATTGCAGGACCGTTCGCGTCCGTCACAGTTGGCATCGCTGTAAACGGCGGAAAGCCCCAGTCGTCGATCCTTTTCCATTCGTGAGGCCTCGCGAAAAACTATTTGCATAAAGAACGTTTTCGTGTACGCTTACAATTTCGGCAAACGCATCTGTTAACAAGACAAGCGACTATGGGAGATTGACCGTCGCGAGCATGTTTCGCGACAAACTCGATTTCGATGTTATCGAACTCTACGACGCGAAGGCGACCCGAAAGGCCCTCGACCCGCACGACCGCGACGGGTTCGCCACGTTCAGCCAACTGGCATTGTACGTAAAAGAGAAGGTGGAAAAAGCCACGGGAAGAAGGCAACGACCCCAGTTCGACAACTTGAGCATGGACGACGGGGAATTTGTGTTCAGGCTTCGTTGACATAGCGACATCCAAAAGAGGATTCTATGAGACGATTTCATTCATACGGCCCGGTGGATTGCGAGGAGCATTTCTGCGTGCCGCGAAAGGACCTGGTGGAGCGATGCGTCGAGCTTCTGGTCGGCAATCTCGAAAAGGGCGGGCATTTTTTTGCCGTCCACGCCCCCAGGCAGACCGGCAAGACTTGGCTGATAATGGAGGCGGAAAGGAAAATCGAAAGAGATTTTCCGGACAGGTTCATCACGGCGAGGATGTCCTGCCAGGGAATCGTCATGGACGACGACATGCCGGTCGATGGTTTTCTGAAAAAAGTCCCGACGCTCATTCTCGACGGTTTCGACATGGACGTCGATGCGCCAGAGACGTGGGAAGATTGGACGCTGTTTTTCCGAAAAGGAAAGGGGCTTTTCGAAAAGCCGGTGCTTTTGTTCATCGACGAATTCGACAGCCTGCCTCCGCATGTGATCGACAGGCTGGTCGCGCTTTTCCGGGAAATCTACCTCAATCGCCGAAACTACTTTCTTCACGGACTGGCTCTTGTAGGCGTACGCGCGGTCATGGGCGCGCAAAGCGATCGCGGATCGCCGTTCAACGTCCAAAGATCGCTTCATGTGCCCAATTTCGCGCGGGAAGAAGTCGAGGACTTGTTCGACCAGTACGGACGCGAGAGCGGGCAGAAGGTCGAGCCGGAGGTCGTCGGAAGCGTGTTCGAAGCAACCCGAGGCCAGCCCGGCCTTGTCGGATGGTTCGGCGAATTGCTGACCGAAAAGTACAATCCCGGCGAGGGCAGGGCCATCGACGCGGAGGTTTGGGAGGACACCTTCCGGATGGCGCTGGCAAAGGAGTGGAACAACACCGTCATGAACCTGCTCGCCAAGGCCAAGGCCGAGCACCTGAACCGCATAGCGGAGCTTTTCGCCCGTTCCGACATCCCTTTTTCGATCGATTCGCAATGGTGCCGCTATGCGTATCTGCACGGGATAATCGATTCGGAAACCGCAACGGACATCGCGGGAAAAAAAACGGAGGTCTGCCGTTTCGCGAACCCTTTCATCCAGCTCAGGCTGTACAACGGCCTGTCCAGGGAAATGTACGGCGACCGTACGCCCATACTGGCCCTTGAGCCTCTCGACGATTTGGCCGACGTTTTCAACGGGGCCAAAATCGACGTTTCGGCCCTGTTGGACCGCTACACCGATTATCTGAAACGCCTGAAGGCAAAAGGAATCGACCCATGGAAAGATCAGCCCCGCCGAGCGGAACTTCGCCTGTCCGAGGTCGCAGGCCATTTCCATCTGTATGCGTGGCTGCAAAACGCAGTCGGGCGGCGTTGCTCTATCGGCCCGGAATTTCCGACAGGCAACGGGCGGGTCGATTTGCACTTGAAATGCGGCGACAAGCGAGCCGTGATCGAGGTCAAAAGCTTCACGGACCGAGCCGAGCTGGAAACCTCCAAAAGGCAGGCGGCCGGGTACGCGAAAAAATTGAACATGGAATCGGTCGCCCTCGCAGTGTTCGTGCCGGTGGATGACGAAAAGGTATTGAACGAACTTTCCGGCAGAAACGTCGTCGATGGCGTCGCGGTTTTCGTGTCGGCCATCGCGTGGACTTGAACCCGTCATAAATCGAGGAGTGAAAAAAAGCTCGGGTTGGGGCTATCGGAAAACGGTGGGTTGGATTCCGTGCAAGACTGACAGGCCGTCGAATTCGAGAAATTCGGCAGCGGCGAAAAAGCCCCGGTACCGACCCATCCACCCTGCGATCCACGCTCTCGAACAGGCACGGCGACAGTTGCCGCGGCATAGAGCCCGGCGGAAAAAAACACATGAAAACGAGGACCTTTTTCATCGCCCCGGCTCAGACCATATAGGTCCTGCTTGATAGGTCCGGCCTGGGGTGATGAAAATCACTCGTATTTTGCTGTAATATTTTCGCTTTTTTGTTTTTATTCAAAAAAAGCTGATTATAACGGATTTAGGGATAGCCCTGAAAGGGCGGCATATACAAGCCCAGGGCGAAACCCTGGGATTCCGAGGCCCTGCGGACTGCGGACCATAAGCCCTGAAAGGGCGCGACATATGATGTCGGTTTTTATGTGCCGCCCTTTCAGGGCTCGCTCGACTCGACGGCGGGCCATGGCACCCAGGGTTTCGCCCTGGGCTTGTATGTTTTGCGCTTTCAGCGCGTTGTTCCACCATCGCAATGCAGTTGCGATTTCGAGAGTATCTGTAGACATTCCCGTTTATCGAATTTCAATAACAATGAACAATCCCATTTGACATTCTATCGGAATACTCCCAAATCCGTTATAATCAGAAAAAAAGGAATGTTCCCAGGGCCGAGACGTGTTCTGCGTTTTTCCGTTGGCAAGTAAGTCTTTACCGTTCCCTGACAATGAACCGATACGCTGCGTGGAGATTTCGGTTTACCTCTCCGATCTTTACATGTTATGGAACTTTTCGAAAAGAAACCGAGCTACACGATTCGACTTACGACGACACCGGGTCGAGATAAAAGACGACACCGGGTCGGCATGAAACAGGGAGGTTCGAAGATGGCCCTTAGGAAAAAAGCGGGGACGGTTGCGCGCGGGATTTGTTTTTGTTCGATTTGTCTGACGTTCGCGTTTTGCGCGGTTTTCGTCCGCCATGCCTTCGGCGCGGAGTCGGGCCGGGGCATCGTGCCGGTGCGGGTGAAGAAGGCCGACGGGTCCTATGCGAAAAAGCAGTTGTACGAATCGAGCCACGCGCTGCTCATCGGGGTGAGCGACTATACCGCCGGGTGGGACGATCTGGAGAGCATACCCGCGGAGATGGCGAAAGTGGAGGCGTTGCTTCGCTCGCAGGGGTTCTCCGTGGAAAAACGCATGAACCCGGACGCCCGAGGGTTGAAATCCGCATTCGAGGATTTCATCGGAAAATACGGCTACAATATAAAAGCGAGGCTTCTGTTTTTCTTTTCCGGGCACGGATTCACCAGGCTCGACGGAACCAAGGGGTACCTGGTGCCTTCGGACGCGCCCAACCCTTTCAAAGACGAAAAGGGCTTTTTGCGCAAGGCCCTGCCCATGAGCCAGATCCTGGCGTGGTCGAAGCAGATCGAGGCCAAGCACGCTCTGTTTCTCTTCGACAGTTGCTTTTCCGGCACCGTGTTCAAGGCCAAGGCGCTGCCGGAGGCCCCGCCCGCGATCACCGAGATGGCCCTGAAACCCGTTCGGCAGTTCATCACGGCGGGGGGCGCGGACGACGAGGTGCCCGCCAAAAGCGTCTTCACCCCGGCGTTCGTGGACGCGCTGCAATACGGCAAGGGCGATATGAACAAGGACGGCTACGTGAGCGGCACGGAGCTGGGGCTTCATTTGAAGGACGTGGTTTCCCGCTACGTCAGGCAGTTTCCCCAGTACGGAAAAATACGGGACTACGATCTCGCCCAGGGCGACTTCGTGTTCTCCCTCGCCGGGGGCGGCTCCGCCACGACCCTGTCGGTGGAATCCACCGTGAAAGGTGCCGGAGTGTATCTGGACGGAAAGTATGTCGGCGCAACGGACCTTTCCGACAAGACCGTGTCTCCGGGGCGACACAAGGTCAGTGTTCGAAAGCCCGGCTACCAAACCTACGAAAAGGACCTGGAAATTGACGAGGGAAACTCCGAATCGCTGTTCGTGGTCCTGAACGAAGACAAGCCGGTCGCGCAGGTCCCGAAAACCGGCAGGCTCTACGTGGACACCGACCCTGCCGACGCCTTGGTGAGGATTCTGAATATCGGTCCCCGGTTCCGCGACGGCATCGAACTCGACCCCGGACCCTACCAACTGGAGATTTCCGCGTCGGGATACGAAACCCGGACGTTCTGGATCGAGCTTTCCGCCGGTGAAAAAAAGCGCATCGACATCGCATTGAACCCGACCGGGGGCGGGAATGTCCAATCGGTCGGCGGCAAGTTCCGAAACGATTTGGGCATGGAGTTCGTCTACATTCCGCCGGGCAGCTTTACCATGGGAAGTCCGTCCGACGAAAAAGGGAGGGGCGGCGACGAAACCCAGCACCGCGTCACCCTGACGCGAGGATTTTATATGCAGACCACCGAGGTGACCCAGGGACAATGGGAAGCTGTCATGGGGAGAAACCCTTCCCATTTTAAAAAGTGCGGTTCGAATTGCCCGGTGGAAAATGTGTCTTGGAACGACGTTCAGGAATTCATCCGAAAGCTGAACGTTTTAAATGGAAACAGCGAATACCGATTGCCCACCGAAGCGGAATGGGAGTACGCGGCAAGAGCGGGAACGGTCACCCCTTTTTCGTTCGGCAACTGCCTTTCCGCAGACCAGGCGAATTATGATGGAAATTATCCAATGCCCGGATGCCCAAAAGGCAAGTACCGCGAAACTACGATGCGGGTAGCCAGTTTTTCTCCAAACGATTGGGGTTTGTACGACATGCACGGCAACGTCTGGGAGTGGTGCCAGGACTGGTATGGAGCATATGACCAAAACGACGTCGTAGATCCGAAAGGCCCTGAAAAGGGCGCGTACCGGGTCCTGCGGGGCGGCTCCTGGAGCTACTTCGCCAGGATCTGCCGTTCGGCCTACCGCGGCAGGTACGACCCGTCCGACTGCATCTCGTGCGTCGGGTTTCGGCTCGCGGCCCCTCCAGGTCGCTGATGCTGTTTTAATTAACTGTTTTGTAAACTGTTTCTGTCTGAAAGCCTATCTTTTTTTATGGGGTCGAATTTCGTGCCGGCTGGTTTTCATCCAGCAGTTTCGATCTGTGGTGATAAAAATCCCGCCAAAAGCATGCTGAAAATTCCGCCTGTTTTTGTTCCCCTCCCGGAAATTTGCGAAGGCCTGGTTGGGGAGCGTAGGGTGGGTGGGTTGAACGCCTGGCATTCGGAGTCGGCTCAAATCATGTCTGCGCCCGTGCCGTCGATCTTGCAGGAATTCCAACCCACCATTTTTCGAGCCAGCTCGCTGTCTTTCGCCCGAAAAAGCGAGGAAGAAGCGCGGGAAATGGTGGGTTGGAATCCGTGCAAGATTTTAAGGCCACGGTTTTTTAGAGAAGTCGAATTGGCGACCATTCCCGGGCCTCGACCCACCCACCCTACGCTCCACGCTCCCGAACCTACGCTGCGACAGTTGCCGCAGCATAGAATCCGGCGGAAAAAAACACATGAAAACGAGGACCATTTTCATTGCCCAGATCAGACAATATAAGTCCGGCCTGAGATGATGAAAATCACCCGTATTTTGCTGCAAATTCCGAAGGTCCGGGGATCGTAGGGTGGGTGGGTTGAACGCCTGGCATTCGGAGTCGGCTCAAATCGTGTCTGCGCCCGTGCCGTCGATCTTGCAGGAATTCCAACCCACCATTTTTCGAGCCGGCTCTGTGTCTTTCGCCCGAAAAAGCGACGGAGAAGCGCGGGAAATGGTGGGTTGGAATCCGTGCAGGATTGGAAGGTCGCAGTTTTTTAGAGAAGTCGAATTGGCGACAATTCTTGGGCCTCGACCCACCCATCCTACGCTCTCGAACCCGCCCGTGGCAGATTGCAGAAGGAAAAAATTCCGACAGAAAATATACTCTTGAAAAAGGTTGATTTTCATCACCCCTGTTTCGATCTGTCGCCTGGATTCCGGGTCTAAAGCAAGCTCCGCCCGGAATGGCGGTGTTGGTTGGCCGGCGTTAAAACCAAGCCCGAGGGCGGACATAGGCTTCGTTTGGGAATACATTGAGTCGAGCAGATTGTAGCCGGAAAAGAAGACCGCTTGTGCACTTACCTAAGAACATCCCCTTGAGCCGTCCTCTTCGTCGTCCGAGATCATGAAAAGAATGGCTCTTTTCCGCATGGGCCGGATATTTGCCGTTTCGAGTTGCAGCTTGAGCCAGTCATAGGGAAATTCTCGTAAAACTTGCCATGGCGCGACGCGCAAGGCTTCCTTTGTGTACTTTCGAGCAACCGAGGGATTTTGCAGCAAGCGTCGCAACAGTTCGACAGAAGGGTGCTTGAGAATTCCCGGTACCACAGGCAGCCTGACCACAACGCCGGAATCGAGACGGCATTCGGCAAAATCCATCCCTGTAACATATGTAAAGGATTTTTTCATTCCATCCTACCTCGATGGGAAATGTCTTTCAGCCATTTGAGAAGCAAATTAACCATATTGTCAAAGGGAAGGTCGGTTCGGCAAAAAGCATAAGACAACTCGTTGCTTTTTCGTTGGATCGCCTGGGTTTCCCTGGAATCGCTATCCTCGGGTTCATAGCGTTCCGCGATTGGAAAGCAGCAACGGAAAATCGACGTTGTCCTGGAACTTCTTTGCGCGGGTGCGGTTGGTGTCCAGGGCGGCATGGCAGGCGTCTCCCGGATTGGCGAGCGATTCGCCCCACCGCTGGTGTCCTTCCTGCGACGACCAGATTCCCGCGCCTTCGCAGGAGCATACCGCCGCAGCCAGGTTTTCGACCGTGCGCACCCCGGCCAGAAGCCTTTGCTCGGGGGAAAGACCGTCCTCGATGCAAAGCGCGAGGTCGCAGCCCCTTTTTGCAGCAACCACCGCCATTTCCGGGTGCGCCAAGGCGGCGAACGGGGCCAAAAACAGACGGGCCGGCCCGTAGTCCACGACCGGAAACACATCGCCGTTTCCCGACGGCCAAGTCGGGGCGGGCCACTGACGCATCTTCTTTCCCGGCTCGAAAAGGCGGTAGCTCCGGTGGCCGTTTTCGTTCGTGCGTGTCAAAACGCCCATCTCGTAGCTGTCGGCGGTCCGGCCGATCTTTTCTGCGGCCGCCTCCGAAAAGTCGAACGGTGGAAGAAGAACCAAGCCGTTTCCCTTTGCCTCGTTTTCCGACAAATGCTTTTCCAAAGCGTCTGCTGGATGTTGGCCGTCTTCGGAGACGACGCAGCTCAAATCCAGCACGTCGGGCTCCGGGAGTTGCAGAAAAGTGGTGAGGTCCCGGATCATTTGCAGGTTCAGGCAGCAGTCGCGAAAATGGCGCGGTCTCCGGTCGGCGAGGCGTCCCATGCGAAAGCTTCTGTCCAGGCGTCCGTCGGGACCCAGGGGCAATTTGACCGCGAAGATCCGGGAATCGTCGTGTTGTCCTTCCAACAGCGGTTTTCCGCAAGGATCGTACACGCACGACGGGGCCTTGCGGCAATCCATAATCTTGTCCACGCCGGTGCGGTTGCAGGCGGCGAGATATATGCCGTTTTCCAGCGCGCGCGCCCGCCAGATCTCCTTGGGGTCCAGTCCCGACATGGGCCAGTTGGAGGGCGCCAGCAGAAGGTCTGCCCCGCGCAGGGCTGTCGCGCGGGGCATCAGGCCGGGGTAGACGTCGGAGCAGATCAGCACGCCCACCCGTCCCCATGGGGTTTCGAAGGTGTTGTCCTGCCCTGGACCGCCGGAGCACCCCCAGCGGGCTTCCGCATTGATTTTCCGATATTTGCCGACAAGGTCGCCCTCCGGTCCGAACACGAACGCGCTGTTGTAGACGATGCCTGTTTCCGGATCTATTTCCGCCATGCCGACACAGGCGTAGACGCCGTTCTTTCTGGCCGAATCGGCCAGGGCGCTCCAGGCCGGGCCGTTTTCGAACTCGGCCAGAGGGGCGATCTCGTCGCGGTTGTCGAAAGAGTAGCCGGAAACGGCCATCTCCGGTGCCACCACGATGTTCGCCCCTTGTTTCGCGGCCTCGGAAACCAGGCGCAGCAGCGACCGGCGGTTTTCATCCGGTTGTTTGTAGCGTACGTTCAGGTGAATCAGCGACAAGTTCAGTGTTTTCATAGCCTTCTCCATTTAAAGCTAGGCAAGCGAGTTCATTGCGACCGGGAATGACGTCCAGGGCGCTTTGGATATGGTTCGCGAAGATATCGACGATCTCGGCGCGCGCCCCCAGGCCGTCGGCTTCCAGAACGGTTTCGATTCCTTGGGATTCGAAGACCGTCTTCCAGGAGTCCTCGTCGCCTGCCAGGTCTTCCTGGAAATGCACCCCGGCGACGATCATCAAAGGGACCAGGCGGGCGCGTTTGAAACCGGTGGAACGGATTTTTTCGGCGACATCCTCGTCCGACTGCCATTCTCCTTCGACGATGCCCACGAAAGCCCGTTTGCCATAGTGGTTCCGCAGAATGTGTTCGAAAGCCGGGTACACCGACCAGCTGCAATGGTCCGTGCCGTGGCCTACGAACACGACCGCCTCGTCGGGGTCTTTTTCGAAAAAGGGGCCGAGGGCCTTGGCGACCGCCTGGAAATCCTCCGGGCCGCAAAGAAGGGAGTGTCCCACGCTGACTCTGATCGGAGCGCACGAGACCTCCTCGCGGATTCGGTGGAACTCGTGGCCGCAAATCATGTTGTAAGACTGGACCGTCGCCCAATCGTAGCCTTGGGACGCAAGCTCTTTCAGCACGGAAAGGGGCGTGGGCAGCTCGATTTTTTTCTTTTTCAGCAAGTGCCGGACGATTCGCGAATTGTACGCCCAGTGAATGTCGTTGTTCGGAAAGCGCTCCTTGAGGCGCTCGTCGGCTTGTTCGTAGATTTCTCTCGCCCTGCTTGTGGTCCCGAAGGCCACGACAACGATGGGATGGTTCATGGAAAGACTCCTTTGGTTAATGATCGTGATAGCCAGTCCCGATTTTTCGAGCCAAAAAAAATCCCGAATCGCGTACACGATCCGGGATGTCCCTTTTTTTCCAGCGTGCCGGACGCCGACATATCCGAGAAGTCGGTCGTTCCACGGTCCTGGCAGGTTTTCTGACTCTCGGATCGTTCTTTCGGCCGCGCCTTCCCGGCAATTGTTGCCAGTGGCGAAAAGCGGCCTTCGTCCCCGATTACAGCGGCGGGCCCGTCCCCGATTCGCACGGGGTTCCCTCTTGGCGATCACGGTGGCTTGCGTCTGCCGGACCGGTATCTTCGCACCAGAACCAATACGTTTCTAACGGTCGTAGATATCGGGAAAATACTCGTTTGTCAACAAGCTTTCCAATGGCATGGCCTGCATTTAGCATGTAAAAAACGGATTTATTATGCTAAGGAAACATCCGCAGGATATTCCATGCGGAATCGAGGCTGCGGCAAACCGGACCAGGATGGTCTGGCTACCTTGGGAAGGCTCTACGAGGCATGATTTCTTTTTCGACCATGCCCTCGTCGCCTCGTTCGCCTCGTTCGCCTCGTTCCAACGCTTCGCGTTGGAATGCATACCAGGACGCTTCGCGTCCGCGTTTCGCAGAGGCATGGCCGAAACAAGAACCAAGCCCGGCTCTGCGAATTACATGAAAAGGACTGGCAAGGAAACAAACCATGATACCCTATCCGAACATCGACCCGAACATATTCTCCATCGGCCCCGTCCATATTCGATGGTACGGGCTGATGTACATCGCGGGCTTCGTCTCTTCCTATTTTCTGATCGGCAGGCAAAAGCGCGCCGGGGAACTGGGATTGCAAGGCGAGGCGCTCCAGGACCTGTTTTTCCATGCCATCGTCGGCCTGATGGTCGGCGCCAGGCTCGGTTATCTGCTTTTCTACCAATACGCGGCCTGGAGGGACTATGTCGCCAACCCGTTGGAAATCGTCGCGGTCTGGCACGGCGGCATGTCTTTCCACGGCGGAATGCTGGGGGCGCTGGCGGGCGGGTGGCTGTACTGCCGGAAAAGGTCCGTGCCGTTTCTGGCGGCTGCCGACTGCGTGATCGTCACGGCCCCGATAGGGTTGGGCCTGGGGCGGCTTGCCAATTTTATAAACGCGGAGCTTTTCGGACGCGTCACCGATGTTCCCTGGGCCATGGTCTTTCCCGGCGGCGGAGATTCCCCCAGGCACCCGTCACAGTTGTATGAAGCCTTTTTGGAAGGCCTGGTCCTTTTCTTTATCCTGTGGTTTCTAAGAAAAAAGAATTTCAAGGACGGCATGATGATCGTCTTTTTCCTTTGTTTCTACGGGATGTTTCGGTTCGTCCTGGAATTTTTCCGGGAACCCGACGCGCAGATCGGTCTGGTGATCGGCGGGGTGTTGAGCATGGGACAGTTGCTTTGCGTCATGATGATCGCCGCCGGTGGAGTCTTGGCTTGCTTGCTGGCCGATACGGACAGGCGGTCTGGACAAAGGCCGCACCGATCCGGTTCTAATTCAAACTTAAAAAGCGGCTAACCGAACGCTAAAAAACCGACGATAATAGGCAGGGACTGGGGTGATGAAAATACTCCCTGTTCAGCCGTAACAATTCCGCTTGGTTTTATTCCGTCCAAGCTATCGCGGGGCCTGGTTCGGGTCGTAGGGTGGGTGGGTTGAAACCCTGGCGATCGGGGCTGGTTCAAAGCTTGTTAACGCCCGCGCCCTTCGAGCTTGTACGAAGCCCAACCCACCATTTCCCGAACCGCCTCGATGTCATTCGTTAGAAGAAGCGACGAAAAGGCGCGCTAAATGGTGGGTTGGGCTCCGCGCAAGATTGTCGGACCAACCATTTCAAGAGAAGTTGAATTGGCGACAGCGCCAGGGAATCGACCCACCCACCCTACGATCCCGAACCAGCCCGTGCGGATTGCCGCGAACGGGAACAAATCCCGGCGGAAAAAAATCTTCCGAAATTGGATGATTTTCATCACCCCAGGCAGGGACCCTCCAATGTCAGAGGGATGGAAGAGACTGAATTCAATTTGTAGATGTTTCGAACAAAAGGAGACTTGCATGAAGAAAACCGCAATCGTCGTCGTATGTCTGGTATCTGGTCGGCGGAGACCTGGAAAAAGGCGAGGGCGGGGACCTGAGTCCCGAAGGCGCGGTCTTCATTCCCGGAGGCATATCCCCGACCGGCGCCAACATCCTCGCGGTCGCCTACGAGGTGAGCGGCACGGTGACACTGTTTGGCATCGAGGCGCAAAAGCAGTAGACGGAGGGGGGATGAAAATGTCTCCGAAAACAAGCTGATAATTCAACAGGGTATAGACGTCTTTCCCTCGCTCCGCGCGGGAAAGACATACAGGTCAAAGGGTCGGGCAAGTCAAAGACCGATATCCGCTAATGCCGATGCCTCCATCCGGTCCATAATCGCCCCGACACCTACTCTTTTTCGTCCCGCTCTTTTTCATCCCCGAACCATTTTTTAAGACTCTTGGTGAGGGAGAAGCCTTCCTCCGGTTGTTCTTTCTTTTCCAATTGGTCTTTGAGTTCCCGGAGCTTTTCATTTCCCGGATCTACGGAAAGCCCCAGATCCACATGGGTCCGCGCCTTGTCCAACTCCTGGTTTTCCATCTCCTTTTTCGCAAGCCAGGCGTAGCGGGTACCGATTTCCGAAAAGCCTTTCCTGGCGCTATCATGCTCCGGGTCGAGGGCCAGGATTTGATTGAAATAGTACCGCGCGTTGTCCTTTTCCGGAGTGGTCAGCTTGTAGCTCTCCAGACAGGCCTGGGCCTGGTCCAAATAGCGCTTGATTTTTTTTGCCTCCAAATCGATGGCGATTTCGGGAGCGGCCTGTTCGCCTGCCGGCTCGGCAACCGTCTGTTTCGTTTTTTCCGCATCGACCCGCTCGGACGGTTTTCGGAAAAGGCTCGGCCCCATAAGCAGGCCTGCGGCGACCACGCCTCCCAGAACCAGCACGACCGCCGCCGCCATCGCAACCTTGGAAACTCCGCCTTTGCGGCTCGTTGACATTGGCTTGTCGCCATCGGCCCTTTCTGCGCCGTCGCTTTCGTTTCGTGCCTGTTCGCCAAGGGAGGGGGTGCCATCGATCCGGTCGCCTTGCGTCTTCAGGCTTCTAAGGGTCTCTATGATCTCCCTGCAACTTCCTATCCGTTCCTCGGGGTCCTTGGCGATCATCCTATCCAGAAGCGGCTGGAACCGGGAAAGCTCCTCGGGAAGGCGGGGGATGGGATTGTTGATGTGGGCGAGGATGACGCCCGAAAAGGTCTTGCCCTTGAAGGGCCTTTCGCCTGTGAGCATTTCGTAGAACATCACCCCGAGGCTGTAGATGTCGGCCTTGGCGTCCACGTTCTTGGAATCCTCGGCACGTTCCGGACTCAGGTAGTAGGGACTGCCCAGAATGGCCCCCGTCACCGTAAGGCTGCTGTCCTGCTGGATATGCTTGGCGATTCCGAAATCGGTCAAAACAAGCTCGCCGTTTTTTCGAAACATGATGTTGGGGGGCTTGACGTCCCTGTGGACGTATCCCTTTTCATGGACGAAATAAAGGACCTCGGCGGCGTCCTCCATGATCCGCAGGGCTTGATCCAAATCGAGTCCCCGCTCGATCTTTTCCGTCAGATCCCCGCCCTCGAGGTGTTCCATGGAGATGAAAAAATAATTGTCGATCCTGCCGATGTCGTAGATGGTGACGATGTTCTTGTGAACCAGCGATGCGACGAACTTGGCTTCGTTCATGAATCGTTCGCAGAAATCGGGCATTTCCGGGTCCTTGAGAAACTTCAGCGCCACCTTTCTGTCCAGCGATTCCTGCACCGCCAGGTAGACCGAGGACATGCCGCCCTTGCCGATCTTTTTTTCGATTCTGTAGCCGGGAATTTTCACGTTTTCCATAGTGCGGCCTTCCGTCAAATGATTCCGTTCCGTTCCGACTTTCAAGGTGTCCTGCACGCCGCGAATCGACGGGAATGCGGGGGCGCATGCTCGATTCGAGGAACTCCATGTGGGAGACAAACCTTCGATGCGACTCTACTCTTTATAATCCAAAAACACCGAGATTGGCAAGGGGCGAAGGACGGACAATAGAGCCGTGCCGTTTTTTCGAGCCACTGCCAAGCGACTCCGGCGGAACCGAAGCGCGGGCTTTTCGCATAGGGGGGCTGTCATGGAAAATCGGGGGCGGAAGCCGGATGGGCTGTCGTTTCCGCGCTGGAGAGTCCCGATACCCGTTTCCGGGCCTGAGCGTGGGAACTGTGAAATCGCAAGGCTTGGTTGCAAAGTCGGCCGGCTATTCGTCCTATTTGTCCCATAGGTCCTGTCTTCTTCTCGTTTTGCTCTGAAAAAGCCCCGTGATTTGGACTACTTCAAAATCAACCCCACATCGCAAGACAAGGGTAAGAGCAACGCTTGACGGGACGCTGGAGTGTCCCGACATGCGTTCCCACGCCGGAGCGTGGGAACGAGTGAAGTTACTTGGCAGCGGGTTGCTTGTCTCTGATTTCAGGCATTTGTGGAAAGCTTAAAAAAACGAGGGACGAAAGCTGTGCAATCCCTTATTAACCGAGAATTTCGAGACACCCTCTGCAGATCATTTCCCCGCCGGACCTTTCCATTTTGGAGGGCATGGCGGGCTCGCCGCATTTCGCGCAGGGCTGGGACTGCTCGATCTTGGCTTTGGGCGGAAGCTCCACAGTGGTGGGCTCCACCTTGAAGAGGGCTTCGGAGGGTTTTTCGAGAATCTGGGAGGTCCGAAGACCATGGAGCCCCTCGAACTCTTTTTGGTCTTCCTCTGTCGCGGTCCCGTCGCGCATTTTGTCGATCAGCTCCAGATGGCGCTTATCGGGCGCCAGCGCGCCGGAAACCATGGAGAGCCTGACCCCTTGGCCGGTCTGCCTCGAAAAGAACGTGAAGACCATCTTTCCATGGTCCTTGTAGATGAAATTCCCCTTGCCGAAGGTGCATCCGGTAAGCACCTGGACGGCGTCCACGCAGCAGGCGTCGTTTTCCACCACCGCCACCAGTTCCTCGTCCAGAGAACGTTTTTCCTCCAGCCAGGAAAGGGCGATCTTTGATGCCCGGTAACCGATGGCAAGACCGGGGCAAATATGCCCGTGAAAATCCTGGCACCTTTTAAAATCGTCGGACTGCATGATTTCTGCCGCTTTCATGTACACCTCGTTGATTCTGCATGAAGGTAAAAAATTCGAAGGATTCAAAAAAGTTTGAAAAGGATCGGAAAGGGGCGCGACTACACTTTCTTAGACGCGTACCCGTCGGCGTACCAACCGCCGCCTTTGAGCTTGAACGTGCAAAGAGAGATGATCTTGCGGGCCTTTAGCTTGCATTCCGGGCATTCGATTTCCTCGACGTCCATTCTTTCCAGTTTTTCGACCACGTGTCCGTTGGGGCATTGGTATTCGTAGTACGGCATGTTTTTTCCTTTCCTGAGAGTTTTGTTTTCTCAAACGAAGAACGTTCTTTACATAAACACGCAATTATACCCCTGCTGGATTTCATGTCAAGTGTCCTGTTCTTTTTTTCCCGGCGACAACGATTTCGAACCATGCTCGCTGTCCCGGCGCAGCAATTCTAATTTTGGCGGAAATGCCGTTCCAAATAGGCTGCAGCGACCAAGGTAACCAGACCATCCTGGTCTGGCGTGCCCACGGTAAAGGGGAATTTCCCAGCGCGCCGAACCAGACCAGGATGGTCTGGTTACCTTGAAAGCGCCATAGGCACTCAAGATTAGAATTGCTGGTTCCGGCGAATCGCGCGTTGCGAAAAAGACGCAGATACGCTATATTTTCAAATTTTTTCAAGGCAAATATGACTGTCTTTCTGATTTCCATCGGCCTCGTCCTGGCCGTAGTGGGGTTTGTCGGCGCCATCGTGCCCGTGATTCCGGGCCCTTTCATCAGTTTCTCCTCCCTGATCGTCCTGTCCTGGGCCAAGGACTGGGAACCCTTCGGCGCCGTTTTTCTGATCGTCATGGGCGCATTGACCGTTGCCGCCAGCGTCATGGATTCCATATTCCCGGCGGTCGGCGCGAAAAAGTACGGGGCGTCCAAGCTGGGCGTGTGGGGCTCGGTGCTGGGCATGATCGTCGGGATGATCTTTTTCCCGCCCTGGGGGATTTTCATAGGCGCGTTCGCGGGCGTGTTCGCGGGAGAGATTCTGCAGGGCGTGGCGGTGGGCCAGGCGATTCGGGCGGGATGGGGCGTGTTTCTCGGCAACATGGCCGCCATCGGCGTCAAGATGGCCTTCACCGGGGCGGTCCTGTGTCTGTACATCTACAAGATCGTCTGGCCCGGCTGAATTTTTACTGGTTATAGCGGATTTGGGGGAGCGGCAATGCGTAGGTTGGGTTGAGCGGGTTTCATGTTGGGTTTCGCTTGCTTCCCAACCATTTCGCGCGCCGTATCTGTTTGTTTGATAGAGTTCCGTAGCGAAACCCAACAATTGACGCCGCTCAACCCAACCTACATTCCACCCACCCCCAAATCCGTTATAACCAGAATTTTTTTGGTTCATCGCGGATTTGTGGGGAGCGGCAAAGGTAACCAGAGCTTCCAGCTCTGGTTCCGTATTGCGAGTATGCCGCCGCCTGGAAGCCAAGACATGCCAGACCAGGATGGTCTGGTTACCATCGACCATCAACTGCGGCGACAAACCGCCGGGATTGTCATAGGGCCTCATCATTATTATGATTGACGTCATAGTCGCAAGGGCCATGGTAGCGAACAAATTGCTGCAATCCGAAGAAAAAGCGTAGCGGGAGGGACGAATTATGATGGATTACCAATTCGAGGATATTTCCGCGGAAGAGCTGAGAAAGCTCATGGAAAGAGAGCGGGAAGCGGACTACCTGGTCGTGGATGTCCGGACCGTTCCGGAATACGAAATGCGTCATATTCCAGGGGCGAAGCTGATACCGTTGTCCGAGCTGGAACGGCAGCTGTTCGAACTTCCCTCGGACAGAAAGCTCGTTTTCTACTGCCACTCGGGGGGGCGTTCCCGGGCTGCGTCCATGCTGGCCTCAGAGGCGGAAATCAGCGAAAAAGGCGTCTACAACCTGGACGGAGGCATGCTCGCCTGGGACGGGTACGCTGTAAGCGATTTTCCCCGGGTGGACATCTTCAAGGACATCGACGACCCGGCGCGCATTCTCGCCACCGCCATCGACCTGGAAAAAGGCGCGCACCTGTTTTACAGCCATGTCCGGGACAGGTTTCCGGACATCGAAATCCATGAGACGATTTCGCATCTGGCAAAGGCGGAAACCGCCCACGCAAAGGCCGTGTACGCCTTGCTGGAAAAAATCGATCCGCAGACGGAGGACTTCGAAGCTCTCTTTGAAAAGATGCCAGGGGACATTTTGGAAGGGGGCGCGCGAATCGATGAGAAGCTTGAAGAACTATCCGAAATCCATGAAACAGACTGCATGCGCCTGGTGGAAATCGCGTTGGAAATCGAGTATGCCGCCTACGACTTGTACCGAAACATCGCCGAAAATACCGCCGATGAAAGCGCGCGCGAATCGCTGCTGAAAATCGCCCAGATGGAAAAGGTCCACATGGCGCAGCTTGCGAAGGCCACGGAGCTGTGCAATGCGTGAACTTCCTTGGCAAATGGTTTCACGTTCGCTGAAGACGCGCGCTTTTGAACCGGATTCGAGCCACGTCGGTATCGCAAATAGGGGTTGGTTTTAACGTCGGCCGGCTTTCTTACCCAAGAGCCTTAATCATCCCTTGGATTCCGGGTCTCCGCAAGCTCCGCCCGGAATGACGGTGCGGGTTGGCCGATGTTATAACCAAAACCCGCAAATCATAAAAGACAAAACTAAGGAGGCAAATATGGACAACAGGAAGGCTTTGTTGCTGGGGGCCTTTGCGGCGGATTCCCTGTCGCTGGGCGCGCACTGGATTTACGACGTACAGGAGATCGAAAAACGGTTCGGCAGAGTGGAGGACCTCGCCGCGCCCGGCCCCGATTCATACCACAAGGGCAAGATGCAGGGCGAGTTCACCCATTACGGCGACCAAATGCTCGTGCTCCTGGAATCCGTGGCGGAAAGACAGGGGTTCGATCTTCACGACTTCTCCGACCGTTGGCGCGAACTCTTCGTTGATTATAAGGGCTACTTGGACGGCGCCACGAAGAAAACCCTCGCATATTACGCCAAGGGCAAGGGTCCGGAGAAGGCCGGTTCCCATACGGGGGACTTCGCGGGCGCCTCCCGGATCGCGCCCGTGGTTTTTATGTACGCCGACGATCTCGACGGCATGGTCGATGCGGCAAGAGCGCAGACGAAGATGACCCACAACGACGCGGCAACGTTGGATACGGCCGAATTTTTCGCCAGGGTCGCCTACCGGACGCTCCAGGGGCAGGACCCGGTCGAGGCCGTCGAGGAGACGGCGGCCATGGAGGACTTCGAGATGAACCCAGTGTCCATGTGGGTTTCCGACGGGCTCAAATCCAAAGACCAGGACACGGTTTCGGCCATCGGCCGGTTCGGGCAGGCATGCGAGACAAACCAAGTCTTTCCCGGGGTCGTTCACCTGATCGCCAAATACCGCGACGACTTGCGAGAAGCCCTGATACAGGCCGTGATGGCCGGGGGCGACAGCTCGGCCAGGGGATCGATGGCAGCCATGGTCCTGGGCGCGCGCCACGGCATGGACAGTATTCCGAAGGAATGGATCTCGGGAATGAAAAAAGGCGGCCGAATCCTGGAATTGGCGGACAAGCTCGCATAGTTCCTGTCCGAGGTCGGCGGGTTATTTTTTCAGGTTGCAGAAGGCCTCTCCCTCTGCGAAACGGCTTGGGTCTTGCCGGATACGGAAAAATGCTGGTTTGCCTGACCCGCAACGATTACGAGCCGGACGTCTGCTTTTGGAAAAAGGAGAAATCGGACGAATTCGAGAGGCATCAGCTGAAATTCCCCGTGCCGGATTTCATCGCGGAGGTCATATCCCCCGGCACGGAAAGAATCGACAGGACAATCAAGCCGGAGGATTACGCGGCCCATGGCGTGGGAGAATACTGGATCGTCGAGCCGGAGTCGGAGTTGGTCGAGCAGTACGTGTTGGAAAAGGAAACCTATGTTCTCAAGATCAAAGCCGATTCCGGCATGCTGCAAAGCCGCGTGGTCGCCGGGTTCGAAATCCCGGTGCGCGCCATATTCGATGCGGAACAAAACCTCTCCGCATTGAGGAAGACCTTAATTGGAAGATGAGTGTTTCAATTATGTCAAGCTTGGTTTCGTGTTTTCATGAATCTTCCACGTACAAAAGCCTCAACCCCCATCCATCGAAAAAAACGCCGATCCCGCGTGATTTGTCAGTCCGTAACTCGTGGCAAGAAACAAATCCGTATCTTCGGTGACTGGCCGATGCTCGCCCGATATTCGAAGAAAGTCGAATTCGTTTTCCGCGAGACTGTGGTTGAGGGTGGCGGGGATGAACCCGTTTCGTACGGATGAAACGGAAATGACGATATCGGCAAGGTCGCTTGCGGCGCCCATGTGGCCGGAGTAGGGCCTGAGTCCGCATACGGGCGTCTCGGGAGCCAGGTCTTTCAAATAGGAAGCGGCGGCTGCCAATTCTTGCCTGTCGCCCTCGGCAGTTCCATATCCGGAAAGCACCGCCGCGCATAAGGGCTGCCGATCCCTTCCTGCCGAATCCTCTGCCATTTCCATGCTTTTCTCTATGGACATGGAACTCGGACGTCCCGGAAGAATTTGCGCGCACCCGCCGCCGCGGAACTTCGCCAGAGGCCTAATGCCCCTGTGCGTCGCGGTCTTTCGCTTTTCCAGGATCAGCGCAGCGCCGCCTTCCCCGCAGAGCATGCCGTCTCTGTTTCGGTCGAAGGGCCTGTAGGATGCGGCGCCGTCGCGGCATCCGGAGAGCAATTCCAGTTTTTCCAGCTCGTAGATGGCCACATCGCAGACCCAGCTGCCGCAGGCCATCACCAGGGCCATGTCGGTCCGGTCCTCTTCCAGGCTTTCCGCCGCGCGGATCAGAGCACGCAGCCCCCAGGGGGAATGGCTGGCGAAGACCGCGTTGTCTCCCCGAAGGTCGAAGGCCGCGGAGACGAAGCTGAACGGATTGTTGTGCATGGACGTCAGAATGTAGAAGGGGGAAGGTTCGGTCAGGGCCGCGACGTTCAGCTCTTCGGCGAAACCGGGGCTGTTGTCGTTCCGGTTCTTTCGGGCTTGCGAAATGGCGGGCATGAAGAAACCGCAGCCCTCCTGTGTGAAATCTCCCGTGGCGACGAACAATCCTCTTCTTTCGGGGGAAATGCGGGAATCTTCCATTTGCGAATTGGCTACGGCTTCTCCCGCTGCCGCAAGACCCAGTTTGGCGCTGCGGTTCAAGTACTTGAACTGGGCGCGATGGCCGCAGTCGAGCCAGTAGGGAAACTCCACGTCCGGCACTCTGCCCTGCCAGCAGAGCCGGGATGGCATGGTCGGATTCGGATGGAACCCGATTCCGGTCCTTTTGGCTTTGACGGCTTCGAGGTTTTTCTCCACGCCAGATCCGAGGGAGGTGATCAGCCCCGCTCCGGTGACGACGATATCGTCTTTTGAACTTTTATTCATCCGCGCCCCGAATCAGAGACATCCGGTTGCCTGCAAGGACCCGAATCCGGGGCGGCTCGGGCAAATGGTGGGTTGGGCTTCGTACAGGCTCGACAGGCACGGGTGTCAACATGCTGTGAACCAGCGCCAAATGCTGGGAGATCAACCCACCCACCCTACGATGCCGAACCAGGCCCGTTATGGTTTTCGCGGAACAAATTCTCGCTAAAATTGAGAAGCCGATCAGCATGATTTTCGTCATGTCACTTTATACCTTACGCCTAACCTCTTATTTGAGACCTTAGGTAGTAAAAACGACACCTCAGCTCTTCTACTTCGAAAAAATCGCCTGCGGGAACTGCTATTGCCGCGAAATTTCCGGAGAAGCACCGCATCGTTCCCACCGCCCCGGCGTCTTTGAAATGCAATAGCCCGTCCTTCTTGTCCGGCAGCCTTTCCACCGAGATTTTCAAAGCGTCCCCCGGCACGACCTTTATGGAAAAGTTGCATTTTTTCACCCGGGACAGGAGGACCCAACGGGAAAAATCGCTGCCTTCGGCCTCCAGCCATCCGGCCAGCTCCACCATGGTTTCCAGCAGCAAAATGCCCGGCATGACGGGATTGCCGGGGAAATGATGCTCGAAGAAGTCTTCGGCCAGCGTCACCATCTTTGCGCCTTCGATGGCGTTGTTCCTTTCCAGGCGAACGATTTTGTCGATCATGTGGAATATCATCTTATTTCCCGTCTAATTGCTTCAACCCGCTTGCGTATTCGAACCGTTTTCGAAGAGATTCCGGGTTAGAAACCGGCATATGGGTGTAGAGAATTCGTCCGATGCTTGCCACAGGCTGTTCATCCACGAACATCTCCGCGCTCCCGGCGCTGTCTGTGTCGGTGGTGGACAGAAGGTCGGCCCGGATGCGCGCGGCGAAACCGGGCCGCATGTCGGAAGGCGCGGCCACGTCGCGGATTTGCGTCATCAGGGGCATGGCTTTGAAGTCGTGGGTGAACGCGACGAGCCAACCCAGGAGCTGCGCCATGGATTCGACGAACATGACGCCCGGCACGACCGGTTTTTCGGGAAAATGACCGTTGAGGAAATCCTCGGACAGGGAAAAGGCCTTCACGCCTTCGATGAACCGTCCTTTTTCCATCCCGGCCACCCGGTTGATCAGAAGAAACCGCATTTTTTCAGGGTCTCCATCGGCGGGCGCAGAGACAGGCGTTGTGCCCGCCGAACCCGAAGGAATTGGAGAGCGCGACGCTATGGCGGCGCTGGATGGTCTCGTGCGGCACGACCCAGAGGTCGCATTCGGGATCGGGGTGGTCCCGGTTGATAGTCGGCAGGACGATGTCCCGGTTCATGCCCATGAAGGTGAGGATCAGTTCGATGGCCCCGGTGGCGGCCACCGTGTGGCCCAGCATGGATTTGTTGGAACTGACCGGGATTTTTCCGGCCCTGTCGCCGAAAACTGACCGAATCGCCCGTGTTTCGGCCAGGTCGTTTTTCCTGGTGCTGGTGCCGTGGGCGTTGATGTACCATACATCGCCGGGACAAAGGGGCGCGTCTCTCAGAGCGGCTTCCATTGCCCGGCGCGCGCCGTCTCCGTCGGGACGGGAATCGGTGATGCGATAGGCGTCGGCCGAAGCCCCGTAGCCCGCGATTTCCCCCAGAATGTTCGCGTTGCGGGCGAGGGCGTGTTCCAGGGATTCCAGGACGAGCGCTCCCGCGCTTTCGGAGACGACAAAGCCGCTTCGTTTCCTGTCGAAGGGCCTGGAGGCTTTTTGCGGCGAGTCGTAGCGTTCCGCCAAGGCTTTGAGTCGAATGAAACCCGCCATGGTGACCAGGTTCACCGGCGCTTCGGCCCCTCCAACGAACCTTGCGGAGGCCGGGCGGAACCTGTCCGGAGGACAGAAACAGCGGATCGCACTGGCCCGCGCAATCGTGAGAAACCCTCGCGTACTGGTCCTAGACGAGGCCACCAGCGCCCTGGACAGCGAAACCGAAGCAAGAATGTTCGCCCGGCTCGACCCTTGGCTGCGGCAAAGGACGGTCCTTCTGATGGCCCATCGCCTGGCGACCGTGTACCAGACGGACCGAATCGTGGTGCTGGAACACGGACGGGTGGCAGGCGACGGCCCCCCCGACGCCGTGCTGAAATCCTGCGAAGCGTTTCGCAAACTATTCGAGGAGCATTTCGAGCCCGGCGCGATGAAAACGGCGGCTTTTCGAAATTGAAATCTCCATGGCCTTTTGTTCCGGGAAACGCTGCCGGCAACGCACGACCTCTCGCCTTTTTTTTTCCGATTTTATTACTTGCGTCGCGGCCGATTCGACATGTATAAGAAAAGAAACTTGTTGAAGAAACGTCAAACTTGGATTATCGGGAGAAAGACATGGGAAAAATAGCAGGATTGTGCAAGAGGCTCGGCGTGTTCGCGTTCGCCCTTTGCCTGCTTGCGGCCGTCGCCGGTTGCGAGGGCACCGAAACCCGCGAACAAGTCGACGACACCGTGGAAGAACTCGCCGGAAAGAAAAACGTCGACCACATGCACGACATGGAGGACAAGATCGACAGGTTCGAAAAAGATCAGGCTCGCAAATACGAGGAACTCGAAAACGCAGACGAAGAAAAATAAGGGACGGCGCCGAACTTCGCAGAAGTGGCATGGCACAGATCTCACCCGCGAAATGCGGAAACTACATTCATTTAAAAGAAAGGAGAGAAAGCATGAAGATTGTCAGAACACTGGTGTTGTTGCTGTTGCTGGGAACGGTCCCGGTCCTGTGGGGATGCGGCGGCGGAGGCGCGCAGGTGCAGGCCACCAGCACCACCATGGGCCAGGAGTTGCAAGACCTCAAGAAATCCCTGGACGAGGGCATCATCACGGAAAAAGAATACGAACGCGCCAAAAAGGACATCCTGAAAAAGTACGACTGATTTCTTTCGCGCCCTTTTCGGTTCGAAACCGTGCAAGATTTGCGCGCCGAATCTTGTACAAAATTCAGAGAATCAAGAATGGCAAACGCCGTTTGTTTCTTCAACACCGCCGGACCGGTCGATTGCAATTCGCATTATTGTCTGCCGCCGGTCCGGAACCCTGATCTGGGCATGCGCACCGCACCTCTTCGGGCATCGAAATCGCCAATGCGGTTTACACGGAGATCATCCCAGGGAATTCTCCCAGATTGCCCAGTAAAACCTGGAGCCACTGTAAACACAGCAATCTTCCCTCGGGAAGAATCCCATGACCGCCTCAAGATTACGGTTTGGGGAATGCAATGACCCTAATAATGGAGCCAAACCCCATATCTTCAATTTCTAACGGGGATGTTTCTGTGAATAAACCTTTCGGATCAAATGATAGGTACTATAGTCAAAAAACAGTTTGGGAAAAGGCAGAAGAAAGCGACATTCACACTTTTCTCGATGAACATTTGCAAAAAGACGCAGAGCAAATCGTAACGCAAACCTATGAACAATGGAACCAGCTGCTTCGCAATTACATAAGGTCGGAGACTGGATTGAAACTCAGCGTGGGCGGACAGCACACATCTGTTCCTGTTAAAATCAAAGGCTCTTTGCCGCTATCTTTTCGTCGCGTATTCGAATTCAACGACCCCGAGACCGAATTATGGGAACTTATGACAAACCGGCCTATTTTGGAAAAGACCAGGGTCGGATTGGGATTGGCTCGGAGAAACACAACCATTATCAAATATTTTTTATCTCAAAACGGCGGAGATGATTACGAATTGAAATGCTCTTTGGAGAAATCCGAAGATTTTATCGACCGAGCTTTAAAAATGCTTGCCACAGAAAACCCGATTCTCGAAAAAATCAGGCGGATAGACGAAGATATTCTTGGTTCGTATTTTTTCAGAATACCGGAAATCCACATTTACTGGAAGGTCATCGCCTTTCTTGCTCCATCCTTGAATGTCCCGATCGAAGATTTGGCGCTGATTACGCTGGCTCATGAAATAGCTCACGCTTACACTCATTTGGGAAGGGACATCGACGGCGATCAGTGGGATACCGAAAGTTTTGCGGACTCCGATATTCGAATCGTCGAAGGCCTTGCGCAGTTTTACACGGAAACGATATGCAGGGGCCTCGCCAAACGAAAACCGACTGTTTCGGAAACCTTCCAAACTTTCGTTAAAGACCTTGAAGAACCCTACCGGGTTCATTCGAGATGGTTCGACAACAGCTCCAACCAAAATCGGACTTTCAAAGAAGTTGTACGGTACGCCATGATCAATTGCCGCAAAAATGGGACAACCGATTACGGTTTCTTTTGCAAAACGATATCGGATACGAAACAACGTATTGGAAAACCATCGTAAAGCCTCAGGAGAACACCAGATCGCGCGTGGGAAAGAAAATATACCTTTGACTGTTTGGTTGATTTGTAATAGGACGCTTATTGGCACTTCGGGGAAGATTCCGGGATCATTAACAACCGGATGGGAATTCGGAGATGGGGGCTTTTCTGCAGAATTGTCGATGGATTCCAATTCAGTCTAAAAGTCCTCTTTGGCAAAGCGCTTTTAAAACGAACGGAAAATCGGGACGATCGCGAAAACGAAATGAACCACCAGATTCACAACAAGATCGTAAGCTTTATCTGGAATGTCGCCGACGACGTTCTCAGAGATGTCTATTCACGGGGAAAATACAGGGACGTAATCCTGCCCATGACGGTCATACGCCGTCTGGACTGCCTGCTGGAGGACAAAAAGGATGAAGTCCTGGCAATGAAGAAAACACTCGACGAAGCCGGTATCGTCAACCAGGACGGGTCGTTGAGGAAGGTTGCCGGGCAGGCTTTCTACAATACGTCCAGGTTTACCCTGAAAACCCTCATGGACAACCCCAAGCAACTGCTCGCCAATTTCAGGGACTACCTGGACGGGTTCAGTCCCAACGTTCAGGAAATCGTGGAAAAATTCGACTTTCGCAATCAACTGCAGAAACTCGACAACGCGGACGCGCTGGGGCATTTGATCCAAAAATTCGTCGATCCCGAAATAAACTTGAGCCCCAACCCCGTTTTCGAAGGCAATGGAAAAGTGAAGCTTCCCGGCCTCGACAACCACGACATGGGGAGCATATTCGAGGAGCTAATCCGCAGGTTCAACGAGGAAAACAACGAGGAGGCCGGCGAGCACTGGACGCCCCGCGACGTGGTGCGTCTGATGGCCCACCTTGTGTTCCTGCCGGTGGCCGATTTGATCCAGGACAGCTCCTACCTTGTTTACGACCCGGCTTGCGGCACCGGAGGCATGCTCACGGTCGCGGAAGAAGTCCTTGCAGATCTTTCGAAAAAAGAGGGGAAAAAAGCCAGGATTCATCTGTACGGCCAGGAGATCAATGCGGAAACCTACGCCATTTGCAAGGCGGATTTGTTGCTCAAAGGCCAAGGCCGTCAAGCAGACCACATTCGTTTCGGCTCCACGCTGTCTTCCGATGCGTTCACATCGGACGAGTTTCATTTCATGCTGGCAAACCCTCCTTTCGGAAAAAGCTGGAAAACCGATCTGGATAGACTTTGCGGGGGAAATAAAAAGGACATGCTCGATCCCAGGTTCGTGGTTTCCCACGACGGAGACGACGAATTCAGCCTGGTGTCACGTTCCAGCGACGGCCAGCTCATGTTTCTCGTCAACATGCTTTCCAAAATGAAGCCGCGCGAGGACACGCCTTTCGGCAGCAGGCTGGCCATCGTTCACAACGGTTCGTCGCTTTTTACCGGGGACGCGGGCCAGGGCGAATCGAACATCCGGCGCTGGATCATCGAAAACGACTGGCTGGAGTCGATCATCGCACTTCCACTCCACATGTTCTACAATACCGGAATCGCCACCTACGTCTGGGTGCTGACCAACAAGAAGCCCGAACATCGGCGAGGCAAGGTTCAGCTCATCAACGCTGCGGAGTGGTTCGTCAAATTGAGAAAAAACCTGGGGCAAAAGAATTGCCGCCTGTCCCAGAAGTATATCGGCCAAATTTGCGATGCGTTCCTGAAGTTCGAGGAAACGGAGCATTCAAAAATTTTTCCGAACGAAACCTTCGGGTATTGGAAAATCACGGTAGAACGGCCGCTTCGGCTCAATTCACGGTTTACGCCCGACCGCCTCGAAAAACTCAGGTTCGTCCCCTCGCTGGCACAGTTCATGGAACCTCTGTTCAAACGATACGGAGAACGAATCTACCAAGATTTCGAGAACGTCCGTCCTAAAATCGAAGCGTTTCTGGACAATCTCCCCAAACCGCCCGCCGGAAGACAAAGGTCGCTTTTATTGAGAGTCGATACTTGGACCAAGCAACTCGAGCTTCACAGCGCGGGAGAGAAAATCGCCAAATTGGTGGGCGACGAGCTTTTTTCGGACTACAACCTTTTTGCCAAAAAAATAGCGAAGGCATGCAAGGAGAACGGCCTTGAAATATCCGCGACGAATCGGAAAACGATCTGCCGCACGGTAAGCCAGGCAGACCCCGACGCAGAACCGGTTGTTCTGAAAAAACACAAGGGCGGTGCCGTGGAATATGAACCAGACCCTTCGCTGCGGGATACGGAGCAGATTCCTTTGTTGGAAGATGGAGGCATAAAATGTTTTTTCGATCAGGAAGTTATGCCTCATGTGCCTGACGCTTGGATTGACGGCTCAAAAACTGTTGTTGGTTACGAAATTCCATTTCCAAGGTATTTTCATAAGTATCATCCTCTTAGGCCGCTCACTGAAATTGCAAAAGATATTTTTTCTGTGAATTCTGAAACAGAAGGGCTGCTTGGGGCAATTATGGAAGGACTGAACGGTAATGAATAAGCCTCAAAGCATTTCTTTTTATAAGGATGATAATGGATGGTTGACAGAAGTGCCCCGACGGATGAAAATCGTCAGAAACAAATATCTTTTCAAGGAGATTAACGAACGATCATATGATAATTCAAAAGAACTCCTGACTGTATCGCAGTTTACCGGAATATCAAAACGCGCAGATACCATCAACAAGGAAACCGATCTTCTTACTAATGCCGAATCGTTGGATGGATATAAAATAGTGAAAAAAGGGGATTTGGTGATCAACATTATGCTCGCCTGGAATGGAAGCTTAGGCGTCTCGCCCTTTGACGGCATTGTGAGTCCCGCTTATTGTGTATACCGTCTGAAAGAAAATATGAATCCTTTCTATTTTCATTATCTTTACCGAACAGATCTCTTTAAGTCATACTTCCAAGTACATTCCTCCGGAATAGTAGACAGCAGGCTACGTTTGTACACGGATGATTTTTTTTCTCTAAAATCCATTGTTCCAAAGCGTTCTGAGCAGGATGCAATTGTTGATTATTTAGATCATAAGCTTATTGAAATTGATGAATACATATACGCAAAAAAAAAGCTTCTTAATTTGCTTGAAGAGCAAAATTTGACAATAATAAGCAAGATAGTCACGACAGGAATGGGAACCGGACATTTTGTGGCAACTGGTTTGACCTGGTTCAAGAAAATGCCAGTTAATTGGCAGGTTGTTCCTGCAAAATTTTTATGTAAAACAATTGTGGATTGTAAAAATAGAACGCCTGTTCACTTTGAAAATGGAGAATATGTCGTCGTTCGAACCTCGAATGTAAAAAAAAGGCGCTTAGTTCTTCAAGATTTGATGAAAACCGACGAATCCAATTTCATTGAATGGACGAAGAGGGGGGGCACCTCGTAAAGGGGATGTTTTGTTCACACGCGAGGCCCCTGCTGGAGAAGCGTGCCTTTACAGTGGTGAACCTAAAATTTGCTTGGGCCAGCGGATGATGTATTTCCGCTGTGACACTGAAAAGCTTCTGCCACAATTTTTATTGTATTCTATTTACGGCAAATTTATTTCTACGTATATTGAGCTGAAAACAAACGGAAGCACCGTCGGTCACCTGCGGCTGCCGCAGGTTTACAGCATGCCAGTTTTATTGCCCCCTCTTGCCGAACAACATAAAATAGTTCGACAGCTTGCCAACATGGAGGATACAATTTTTGAGACCTCGATTAAAATAAACAAGCAAATTACCCTTATGCAAGAATTCCGAACCGCTCTGATCGCCGACGCAGTCACCGGCAAAATCGACGTAACAAAGGATTCGCAATGATTTCCCAATGCCGTTTGTCCCAAACACTGGAGCAACTTGCCAAGCTTCCGTCGGAAACCGAGTGGGTGGAATTCAAGAGCAACCTGAGCGAGCCCGAGCAAATCGGCCAGTACATTTCCGCGCTTTCCAATTCGGCGGCCATGCACCGAAAGGATGCGGGATTTTTGGTTTGGGGTGTCGAAGACGGAACGCAACGACTTGTCGGGACCGATTTCCGTCCCCGAGAGACCAAAATCGGAAACGAAGAACTGGAAAACTGGCTTCTGCGGCTTTTGGAGCCTCGCGTTCATTTCTGCATTCACGAGTTCGACAACGATTCCGTGCATTTCGTGATTTTCAAGATACGTCCCGCAACCCACACGCCGGTACGTTTCAAGGGCACCAGATACATACACGTGGGCAGCTATAAAAAGAAACTGAAGGATTTTCCCGAAAAGGAACGCGAATTGTGGGCGCTGTTTTCGGAAACGCCTTTCGAAAAGGGAATCGCCGCAGCGAATGTGAATTCCGACGAGGTGCTTCGCCTGATCGATTATCCCGCTTATTTCGAACAGACAGGTCTCAGGCTCCCGGACAACCGGGCGGGGATACTGTCCAGGCTGACGCAGGAACGGTTCATCGCGGAAAGCGGGGACGACCATTTCGACATTTACAATCTGGGGGCCGTGTTGTTCGCGAAAAACCTTTCCGAATTCGAGGGGCTATCGCGGAAAGCCCTTCGCGTCATAGTTTACAGCGGCAACAATCGAATCGAGACCATACGGGAACAGACCGGGAGCAAGGGATATGCATCCGGTTTCGAAGGCGCTGTATCGTTTATCAACGACCTGCTTCCCCAAAACGAGGAAATCCGTCAGGCCCTGCGGGCGGAAGTGCGCATGTATCCGGAGATCGCCGTGCGGGAACTGGTGGCGAATGCGATCATTCACCAGGATTTCAACATACGGGGGGCCGGTCCCATGGTGGAGATTTTTTCTGACCGTATCGAGATCACCAACCCTGGGGAACCGCTGATCGACACTCTCAGGTTCATCGACCAGCCCCCGCGCTCCAGAAACGAAACCCTGGCGGCGTTCATGCGACGGATCAATATCTGCGAAGAACGCGGCAGCGGAATCGACAAGGTTGTTTTCCAAGTGGAACTTTACCAATTGCCGGCCCCGGATTTTCTGGTCGTCGTCGAGCATACCAAGGCCGTTTTATACGCACAGAAGGAGTTCGCCCAAATGACGAGGCAGGACCGCATCCGCGCATGCTACCAACATGCCTGCCTCTGTTATGTTTCCAACGCGCAAATGAACAACGAGTCTTTGAGAAAGCGGATGGGAATCGAGGACCGGAATTATCCCATGGCTTCGAGGATCATCAAGGAAACCTTGGAGGAAGGCCTGATTAAAATCTACGACCCGTCTAACAAATCGAAAAGGCTCGTGAAATATGTCCCTTTTTGGGCCTGAATTTTTTATGTAACCCTTATGTAACTGAGCGGTCTTTTAACGCGTTTCAAAAATTCGACGAACCTTGGAAAAGCCTGTAAATTCAGTATGTTAGAAAACACAGACTTTTTGTTTTTTATGTAACCGTCAAAAACAAATCTCGAAATAAGAGCCGGTTTTTCGATTCGAGAACGCACTTTTGCGAGTGCCATCAACGAGGAGACAGCGCCATGACGCCTCCGGCCGATGTCAGCGAAAAAAGCCTGGAAGAATTGATCGTCGCCTATCTTGTTGACGGAAAGGACGACCCTGGGGAGACGACCCGAGACGATGTCGTGTCCCTGCCGGACCCTCGGTACGGGAAAATACCCGGCTATGTGGAAGGCCACTCCAAGGATTTCGACCGGGACCATGCATTGGACACGGTCAAGCTGTTCGGTTTTCTGGAGGACACCCAGCCGGAGACCTTTAAAACCCTCGGCTTGGGAAAACAGGGGACATCGACACTCAAATTCTTGCATCGTTTGCAAGGCGAGATCTCCAAACGAGGTGTAATCGATGTTCTGCGCAAGGGCGTCAAGCACGGCCCCTGCTCCGTCGATCTGTTCTACGGCACGCCCACGCCCGGAAACGCCGCCGCCATGAGGCTTTATGTCAGAAACGTCTTCAGCATCACCCGCCAGCTCCGATACAGCAAGGACGAAACCCGCTTGGCGCTGGATCTTTGCCTCTTCATCAACGGGTTGCCCTTCGCCACCTTCGAGTTGAAAAACCGACTGACCAAGCAGACCGTCGAAGACGCCGTAAACCAATACAAGAGAGACCGCGACCCCAAGGAGCTTCTGTTTGGATTCGGCCGGTGCGCAGTGCATTTCGCGGTGGACGACCAGAGGGTGAAAATGTGCACGGCCCTGAAAGGCAAGTCGAGCTGGTTTCTTCCCTTCGACCGGGGTTTCGACGACGGTGCGGGCAACCCGCCGAACCCCAACGGTCTTGCGACCGACTATTTGTGGAAAAAAATCCTGGTGCGAAAGAGCCTGACCGACATCCTTGAGAACTATGCGCAAATCGTCGTCGAAAAAAACGAACGGACCGGGAAAAAAACAAAAAAACAAATATTTCCGAGATACCACCAATTGAAAGCGGTTCGAAAACTTCTGTCCCACGCGCAGTTAAACGGGACGGGACAAAGGTACTTGATACAGCATTCGGCCGGTTCGGGAAAAAGCTATTCTATAACATGGCTGGCGCATCAGCTGGTGGAACTGAAAAAACGCGGCAAGCCCGTCTTTGATTCCGTCGTAGTGGTCACAGACCGAAACGTGCTCGACAGGCAGATCCGGGACAACATCCGAAAATTCGCGCAGGTATCGGCCGTCGTGGGTGCTGTTACGAAAGGATCCGGCCAGCTGAAGACCTTCCTTCGGCAGGGCAAAAAAATCATCATTTCCACAGTGCATAAATTCAGCCATATCGTGGACGAGATCGGTTCGGAACATCGAGGGTCCTCTTTCGCCATAATCATCGACGAGGCCCACTCCAGCCATGGCGGACGAATGACCGCCAACATGAACATCGCCCTCTCTGAGCAAGGCGAGGAGGAAGAGGAATCCTTTGAGGACAAGATCAACAGAATCATGGAATCCCGAAAGATGCTGTCCAACGCAAGCTATTTCGCGTTCACAGCCACGCCCAAGCCCAAAACCCTGGAGCTTTTCGGGATTCCGGAGGAAATCGACGGCAACACATCCTACGGGCCTATCGATAAATACACCATGAAACAGGCGATCCAAGAAGGATTCATTCTGGACGTCATCGCCCATTACACGCCGGTGAAAAGCTGGTACAGACTGGTAAAGTCCGTTGAGGGAGATCCGGAATTCGATACGCGAAAGGCGAACAAGAAACTTCGCCGATACGTGGAGTCCAACGAGTACGCGATTCGACGCAAAGCCGAGATCATGGTGGACCATTTCCACGATCACGTGGTCGCCAGAAGAAAAATCGACGGCAAGGCCCGCGCAATGGTCGTAACATCGGGCATCCAACGCGCCATTCAATACTACCATGCGTTCAACGAATATCTGAAGGAACGCAAAAGCCCGTACAAGTCACTCGTCGCTTTTTCCGGCGAACCGGAATTCCATGGTGTAAAAGTAACGGAGTCCTCTTTGAATGGTTTTCCGGCAATGCTGATTCCAGAACGTTTCCGGGAAGAGCCGTATCGATTTTTGATCGTAGCGGAAAAATTCCAGACCGGTTTCGACGAGCCCTTGCTCCACACCATGTACGTGGACAAAACCCTTTCGGGCGTAAAGGCCGTTCAGACCCTTTCGCGACTGAACCGAGCAAGGCCTCAAAAGCACGATGTTTTCGTCCTCGATTTCGTAAACGACGCGGATACCATTCAGAGAGCCTTCGAGCCCTATTATCGAACCACAATATTGGGAGAAAGCACCGACCCGAACAAGCTCCACGATTTAAAGGCGGACCTGGACGGATTCCAGGTCTATTCCCCGAACGAGGTGGAGCGTTTCGCAAAGCTTTATTTGGAAGGAGCAGACCGTGAAATGTTGGACCCAATCCTTGACAAGTGCGCTGCGGTTTACGTCAAGGAACTGGACGAGGACGGGCAGGTCTCCTTTAAGAGCAAGGGCAAGGCGTTCGTAAGAACGTACAATTTCCTCGCGGCCGTCCTGCCTTATGCAAACGCCGAATGGGAAAAACTCTCCATTTTCATGAATTTCTTAACGCCCAAGCTTCCCGCGCCGAGGGAGGAAGACCTCTCCAAGGGAATTTTGGAAACCATCGACATGGACAGCTATCGCGCGGAGGTAAAAGCGAACCTCCAGATCATTCTGGCGGACGAAGACGGGGAGATCGGGCCTGTGCCGGTGGAATACGGCGCGCAAAAAATCGAGCCGGAGCTGGAACTTCTGAGCCGAATCGTTCAATCCTTCAACGAAAATTTCGGCGGCATCGAATGGAAGGACGCCGACAAGATTCGGAAAGTCATTACAGAAGAGATACCGGAAAAGGTCGATGCGGACGAGGCCTATCGAAACGCTCGGGAAAACGCGGACAAGGCTACGGCCAGAATAGAACACGACGAAGCATTGCGCAGAATCATGATCGATCTCTTGGCGGATCATACCGAGTTGTTCAAGCAATACAGCGACAACCCGGATTTCAACAAATGGCTTTCGGACGCCGTTTTCCGGTTGACCTACGAAACGCCGACAAAGGCATTCGCATACCGGGGCGAATTTCCCGTGGAGGATTCCGAAGTCTTCGTGTGCAAGCACCTCGGCATAGACGAAAAATGGAAAGATATCAACTCCGCGATATGGGATTTTTTCGCAAAACATCCAGGTCAAAAATTGGGGCTTTCGCAAATAAAGCGAATCGCGGAAACCTTGCATTGCGAGATCAACGACATTTTGGCGGTTTTGAGCCTTATGGGGGATCGCAAAAGGAGTTACGTCAGGTTTGCCTATTACCGTCGTTTGGGCGACGGAATGGAAAAGGAAATTCCGTATGCCGAAGTTCAAGATCAAACGCATCGTTTTGCATTCGAAAAATCCACCGAGGAAATCCAATGGAACGATTGGGCGGACGAAATATCCGTCGGATGGATACCCGAAGCTTCCGATGGAAAAACCATTAGGCTGGATTGAGATACGGTATGAGCAAAAATGAAGACAGCCTTCGGGCTTTAATCGAGGAATTGTCGAAAGATTATCCGGCTGTTCATCTTCTAAAGATTCTGGCCGCGAAAACGGAAGGTGAATTCGAGGAGACTCTCGAGGTTTTTTTCGAAATGGCGATTCGCCATGTCGAAAAAAACGCAAACCACCTTTCCAATTGCGGAGAAGAGGCAATTTCCGCCTTCATTGTCGCATTTCTTAGCGGATCGGGATTGCTCAGGGCGACTCAGGAAGCTCATTCGAACGGTCATGTGGATATTACGATAGAATCCATTCCCGGCCCGCAGGTTTTCGAGAAATTATGCGAAGCAAAAATTTACAGGGGACCTGAATATCACGTTAAGGCCATGAAACAGCTGATTGACCGCTATTCAACCGGAAGGGACAGTTCGGGAGCCATTTTCGAATATGTGAAAATGCCGCAAATCAAAAATCTTGTCGAAAAAATAAGAAAGCATCTTGATCGGAATAAGCCTTGCGGCCAAGACGGCGATTCAGAGGAACATAGGATCAGGTGGGCGTTTTCTACCAAGCATCTGCATAGCAGTGGCGAGCCAGTTCGAATTTTGCACCTGAACTGCAATTTGCACAGACCTTGATACCTCATAATGAAGCGAGGAAAAATGTGAACGCAAGAAACCGAAAGATATCGAAAATCCCGCAAATGGACCGACCCCGCGAGAAACTTCGAAAAATGGGGCCACAGTCCTTGTCCGACATGGAACTTTTGGCAATACTTCTGGGAAGCGGTACGCAAACCGTCGATGTCATGACTTTGGCCAACAGGCTTTTGAAAAAAATCGACGGCGAATCTGGCGAGCCCGATTTAGACGCGCTAATGACCGTCGAGGGCATCGGGCCGGCGAAAGCCTCGGTCATCGTTGCCGCACTGGAATTCGCCCGCAGAAGAATCAGGCCGGAGGGGATCAAGATCTCGATTCCGCCGGATGTGCTTCCCCTCATCCGCCATCTCGCCGACCGAAAACAGGAACATTTCATTTGCGTATCGTTGAACGGGGCTCACGAGGTCATTGCGTCGAGAATCATATCCGTTGGTCTTGTGAACAGAACGCAGGTCCATCCCCGAGAAGTTTTCGCCGACCCCATCACAGACCGCGCATCGGCCATCATCGTGGCTCACAACCATACGGCGGGCGATTTGACCCCGAGCAGCGACGACATCGCCGTGACCAACCGATTGAAGGCCGCCGGAGAGACACTCGGCATCATGCTCATAGACCACATTATTTTCAACAACAAGAGCTACTACAGCTTTCTGGAGCACGAAGAATTCTTCAAAAAATAATTTCGATGTATCGTGAAAGATTTTTCATCAAGAAGTCCTTTTGGTTATTCAATGGTCAATTTTCATGGATTTTCTTGAGGGACCAAGAAAAAACCGGATGAAAATCCAGTGAACGCCTCCCGAAATTCCCGGCGACGATTTTCTCATGCCTCTGTTTGACAGGTTATGTTTTGTGTTTAGTTTACGCCTGTCAAAAAGAAAACATGCAATTTTAGTGCCATTAAATATTTCCAGGAGGTATAGATGAGATTCGACAAATTCACCATCAAGTCCCAGGAGCTGATCCAAAACGCCCAGGCGACCGCTTCGAATCTGAACAACCAGCAGATCGAACCGGAGCACCTGCTGGGGGCCATGCTCCACGAAAAGGAGGGGATCGCCCGGTCCATTCTGAGGAAGCTGGGGGTGTCGCCCGAGGGGGTGTACCGAGAGACGGCCATGGCCATCGACAAGCTTCCCAAGGTCAGCGGCGTTTCGGAAACCTATATTTCGCCCAGGACCAAAAAAATTCTGGATGCGGCGTTTTCCGAAGCCTCAAAGATGAAGGACGAATATGTCAGCATCGAGCATGTCCTTCTTGCGGTTTGCGACGAGAAGGAGGGGGAGGCGTCCCGGATATTGAAAGGCTACGGGATCGCGCGCGACGGAATATTGAAGGTGCTGCTGGAGCTTAGGGGCAACCAGAGGATCACGGACCCGAACCCCGAGGAGAAGTACCAGGCCCTGGACAAGTTCAGCAGGGACCTGACCGACCTGGCGCGTCTGGGCAAGCTGGATCCTGTGATCGGGCGAGACGAGGAGATCCGCAGAATCGTGCAGGTATTGTCCCGCCGGACCAAGAACAACCCGGTGCTCATCGGCGAGCCGGGCGTGGGCAAGACCGCCATCGTGGAGGGGCTTGCGCAGAGGATCATTGCGGGCGACGTTTCGGAAAGCCTGAAGAACCGTCGTCTGGTGGCCCTGGACATGGGGGCGCTGATCGCGGGGGCCAAGTATAGAGGAGAGTTCGAGGACCGCTTGAAAGCGGTGTTGAAGGAAGTCGAAAGCGCCGAGGGAGAAGTGATTCTCTTCATCGACGAGCTGCACACTTTGGTGGGCGCGGGCGCGGCCGAAGGGGCCGTGGACGCCTCCAACATGCTCAAGCCCGCTCTCGCCCGGGGCACCCTCCGGTGCGTGGGCGCGACCACTCTGAACGAGTACCGGAAGCACATCGAAAAGGACGCCGCCCTGGAGAGGCGTTTCCAGCCGGTCCTGGTCAAGCCGCCCACGGTGGCGGACACCATCTCGATCCTCAGGGGATTGAAGGAAAAGTACGAGGTGCACCATGGTGTACGAATCCAGGATTCGGCCATCGTGGCGGCGGCCACGCTGTCCAACCGGTACATCACAGACCGTTTTCTTCCGGACAAGGCCATCGATTTGATGGACGAATGCGCCTCCAAGCTGAGGATCGAGATCGACAGCATGCCGGTGGAGATCGACGAGATCCAGAGAAAGATCACCCAGCTGGAGATCGAAAAGGAGGCCTTGAAGAAGGAATCCGACCAGGCTTCCAAGGAAAGGCTGGGCAAGATCGAGGAAAGCCTCGGGGACTTCCGGGAGGAACTGCTGGAGATGAAGGCCCACTGGCAGAACGAAAAGGCGGCCATCCAGGAGATTCGAAACATCAAGGAGCAGCGCGAAAAGCTGGCCATCGAGGAGCAGCAGGCCGAAAGGGCAGGGGACCTGACCCGCGTGGCCGAACTTCGGTACGGCAAGTCCCACGAGCTGAAAAATCGGATGGAGGAGGCCAAGAGAAAGCTGGCGGAGCTTCAGTCGGAAAAGAAAATGCTCAAGGAGGAAGTCGATGCCGAGGACATCGCCGAAGTCGTATCCCGGTGGACCGGAATTCCAGTGAGCAAGATGCTCGAGGGCGAGCGCGAAAAGCTGGTCAGGATGGAGGATAGACTCGCACTGCGGGTGATCGGGCAGCAGGAGGCCATCGTGGCGGTGTCCAACGCCGTGCGCCGCGCCAGAAGCGGCCTGCAGGATCCCAACCGCCCCATCGGCTCCTTCATCTTCATGGGCCCGACCGGAGTCGGCAAGACCGAGCTGGCCAAAGCCCTGGCGGAATTTCTGTTCGACGACGAGCAGGCCATGGTGCGAATCGACATGTCGGAGTACATGGAGAAGCATTCCGTTGCACGGCTCATCGGCGCGCCCCCCGGATACGTGGGCTACGAGGAGGGCGGCTATCTGACCGAGACCGTCAGGCGCAGACCCTACTCTGTGGTGCTCTTCGACGAGATCGAAAAAGCCCACCCGGAGGTCTTCAACATCCTGCTCCAGATTCTGGACGACGGCCGGATGACCGACGGCCACGGCAGGACGGTGGACTTCAAGAACACCATCGTGGTGATGACTTCCAACATCGGCAGCCAGTGGATCCAGGAATTCGGTTCCGACCGGGAAAAGATGGAGCAGGGCGTAAGAGAAGCGCTCCGCTCTGCGTTCAAGCCGGAATTTTTGAACCGGGTGGATGAAACCATCGTCTTCCAGAGCCTTGCGCCCGAGCAGATCGTCCAGATCGTGGACATCCAGATGCGAAAGCTTCTGGCGCGGCTGGAGGAAAGACATATCGAGCTTGCGCTTTCCGAAAGCGCCAAGGAATTTCTCTCGGAAAAGGGCTACGACCCCGTCTACGGTGCAAGGCCCCTGAAGCGCGCCATCCAGCGCTACCTGGAAAACCCGCTGTCCCTGGAACTGCTGAAGGGAAAAATCCTCCCCGGTGCCAAGGTGGTGGCCAGGGCCGACGGCGAGGCGCTTGCGTTCGACGTGGACAACGCGAACTGACGGCGGGCATGCCTGGTTCTTGCCGTCTGGCTGAAACGAAACATGAATATAGATCCCGAATCGACGCGGACATTCCGCGTCGATTTTTTTTCGGCCTGTGCGGTCGGGAGCGATGGCGACGATGAGACTGGTTTTTCAGAGGCTTTCCCGGGCCATGGTCTTGATTTTATAGTGCAGGGCCTGCCTGGTGATGCCCAGAAGCCGGGCGGCTTTCGACTTGTTGCCTTTGCTTTGTTCCATGGCCTTTTGAATCAGGCTTTTTTCCAGAAGGGTCTTGTTTTCGGCGATATCCAGCGTCTGGAAAGGGGGCGCGGCGCCTTGCCGGATTGTCCGGGGCGCTTGCAGATCGCAGGAGCAGTTTTCGCATCTCAATTGCCGGCCGCCGGGAGTCAACGCGACCAGGCGTTCTACTTCCCTCTGGAGCTGGCGCACGTTTCCCGGCCACCGATATTGCTCGAATAGCTCCAGGACCCCTTTGGAGAACCCTGCCGTTTTTTTCTGGAATCGCGCGCATGTCTGCTCCAGAAACATCATGGCCAGGGGAACAATGTCTTGCTGGCGGTCCCGCAGGGGCGGGACGGCAAGTTCCAGCGCGAACAAGCGGAAAAGAAGGTCCTCCCGGAATTTTTTCTCCTCCACCTGTTTTCTCAGGTTTTTGCTGGATGCGCTGACGATTCTGAAACGATATTTCTTCAGCTCGTTGCCGCCGATGCGGCTGCCTTCCATTTCCTGAATGGCGCGCAAGAATTTCGGCTGGATGGAAAGGGGCATGTCGCCCACTTCGTCCAGAAAGAGAGTGCCGTTTTCCGCTTCTTCGAAACGTCCGGACCGGCTTGCCACCGCACCGGTGAACGCGCCTTTCTCATGACCCAGAAATTCGCTTTCCATAAGGTGCTCGGGAATGGACGAACAATTGACGGCGATAAAAGGCCCGTCGCGAAACTCGCTGTTTTCATGAATCATTCGGGATATGAGTTCCTTGCCGCTGCCGCTTTCTCCGTAGATATGGATATTGATGGGGTATCTGCTGACCTTGTGGACGGTGTCCACCAGCTGTCGCATGTTTTCGCTGCGGGCGATAAACTCCCGCTGCCGTCTGTTTCCCTGCTTCAGCAACTCGATGTCGTTTCGAAGGGTGTTGGAAATGGAGATGATTTCCCGGTTCAGACGAGCGCTTTCCAGTGCAAAGGAGAGGTATTTTACAACACGCATCAACAGCAGTTCGTCGGATTTGCAAAACCCGTTTGCGCCGTGCCGATTCAACACCTGCACGGCGCCGACGGGTTCCTCGGAGGTCAGGCTCTCGATGGGCGTGCAGATCATATTCCGGGTCACGAATCGGGTTTTGCGGTCGGTAAGAGAATGAAACCCGCTTTTTTTTTCCAGGCCGTTTTTGACAATCGGCTTGCCCAGGGAAACCGTCTGGCCGACGAAACTTCCTTTCCGCGGCGCTTCTATCTGTTTCTCCACGACCCCTGTGCCGTATTTCACCCATATTTTTTCCGACTCCGGATCGGAGATGAAGATGCTGCATCGTTCGGCGTTCATCAGCTTTGGCAGGGCTTCCACCAAAAACAGGACCAGGTTCTCGTGGTCTTGATAGGTCCAGGCGCTGTTGACCTGTTCCAGTCTGGATTGCAGCGCGCCGAAGCGCTTGTATATTTCAGCCGACCGAGGCATGGCGGCGGTCCCTTTGCCTGTAAAAAAGTTTTTACATCGTCAGTGATTTTACATCTATCCAAAAATGTGAATGAAGTCAACAACTTAGGCGAAGAAACGCCATTTTGCTGTAAAAATCGTTTTACATATTTTCCATCTCGCAAGAAATTTCAGAGCCGTATCCTTTGATTGCGCGTTCGATTTTATTGTTCCTGCGGCCTTGGCGCGCAAGTTGCATTCGAGCGATGGCGGGGGCCCGGATTGTCTTCGACAATCGGGAAGGGGAAGCCTAAGAAAATCCGGCTCATCGCGGATTTGTGGAGAGCGGCAAAGGTAGCCAGAGCTTCCAGCTCTGGTCGCATATCGCGAATAGTCGCCGCTTGGAAGCCAAGGCATACCAGACCAGGATGGTCTGGTTACCATCGACGCGCCTTTTCCCACAAATCCGCTATGAGCCGAAAATCCGAAGTACTCCACGGTCATGTTTTCTACGACCGACCTTGCCTAGGACCCTCATGCCGTCTGAAACAGCGAAGGCATACGATTGAAATTCATGTCGCGAATCGTTTCGCATTAAACTGGGACCTATAGAAGGAGAAAAAATCATGAAAAAGCAACATTTGGCATGGACTTTTTTTCTTGTATGCGAAATGCTCTTTCTTCCCGGAGCCGCAACGGCGGCCGAAGGACCCGTCATCGTGGATCATACCTGCGCGGACATCTGGAAAATTCCCGAGTCCGCCATAGAGCAGGCCAAGGACTCCCTTCACATTGCCTACGGACACACATCCCACGGAAGCCAGCTGATTTCCGGCATGGGCGCAAGCGGGATCCAGCTGGATGCTTTCATGACCGGCAACGGCGCATCTCCGGGGCTGTATGTCTGGCATGACGGTCCGCAGGTTGGCGCCTTGGATCTGGACGATTACTTTGTCAGCGGAGACTTGGGAAATCCGGACCGCGTCACCTGGGCCCAGCGAACCAGAAACTACCTGGACGACCCGGACAATGCCGATGTCAACGTGGTGATCTGGTCATGGTGCGGACAGGTGGACGGCAGCGAATCGGACATCGAAACCTACCTGAATCTTTTGAACGGGCTGGAGGCGGATTATCCGCATGTCCGGTTCGTTTATATGACCGGACATTTGAACGGGACCGGGGAGGCGGGAAACGTAAATGTTCGAAACAACCAGATTCGCCAGTACTGTATCGAGAACAACAAAATCCTGTACGATTTCGCGGACATCGAGAGTTACGACCCGGACGGCGAAATCAACTACATGGTTTTGAACGCCAACGACAACTGCGACTACGACAGCGACGGAAACGGCTCGCGGGACGCCAACTGGGCGACCGACTGGCAGAGTTCCCATGCGCAAGGCATCGACTGGTGGGCTTCGGGCGCCGCTCACAGCCAGCATTTGAATGGAAACCTCAAAGGGTATGCCGCGTGGTGGCTGTGGGCGACGCTGGCCGGATGGAGCCCGTGCGTATCGCCGCCTTCCGAGCTGACGGCGGAGGCCGATTCGGTCGCCGGGACCGTCGCGCTTTCATGGACTGACAATTCCGGAGAGCTGGATGTGGATCTCTTCGTGATCCAGCGAAAGGCGAACGACGACGAATGGGACGACAATTTCGCGAATATTTCGGGCGATGGTTCCGCCTTTGTGGATGAATTCCTCGCCCCCGGCAGCTACAGTTATCGCGTCGTCGCCTATGTAGCCGACAACGGGCAGGGAGAGCCCTGCTATTCCGCTCCTTCCAACATAGCAACGGCGCAAATCCTCGGCGAGGATCCGCCGGTCGCGCCTTCCGATCTGGTCGGCGTCGCCGACTCCAACGGCTCTTTCATCGACCTGACATGGAGCGACAACTCGAATAACGAGACCGGTTTTGTCCTTTCCCGAAGGTTCGACGACCAGGCGTGGGACGAGTCGTTCGCGGCACTTGCCGCCGATGTCGTCTCCTATCGGGATTCCAGCCTTTCTCCCGGCGTTTATGTCTACCGCATCCGCGCGATCAATCAATACGGGGAATCCGACGGTTCCAATGAAACCGACGAGCTGACCATCGTCGAGGTTTTCGAAGTGCCGGCGGCACCCTCCGACCTGGAATCGACGCTCGACGGATTCGACATCGCGCTGACCTGGACCGACAACAGCGACAACGAAGACAGGTTCGTATTGGAGCGCAAGATCGACGACAACGACTTTTCAGTCCTCGCCGATTCCATCGCTGCCGATTCCCAATCCTATCTGGACGCGGGCCTTGCGCCGCTGCACACCTATACGTATCGCATCAAGGCCGCGAACGGAAACGGCGAGTCGGACCCGTCCAACGAAACCGGCAAATATGTCGCGGAGCAATCCGTCACCATCACTTTGAAGCAAAACGTAGACGGGTACACCGGCTGTCGGGACGCCTACCTGGAGGAGGCGCATCCCGCATACAACTACGGCGGCGACCCCTACAACTATGTCCGGAACAGCCCGAAAACCAACTTCCTGGCTTCCTTCGACCTGCCCGAGCAAGTCGCGGGCAAAAAAATAATAGAAGCAAAAATCGGATTTTACTGCTGGAGCGTGAGCTACTATGCCGAAGGCCAATACCTGGATCTGTACAGAGTGAACGCGTACTGGGAAGAGGGGACTGCGGACGGCGCTTACCAGCAAGGCAGCGCAAGCTGGAATATCAGGGCCGCCGACGACACCGGCGAAATCCCCTGGCAGACGCCGGGAGGAGATTTCGACGAAGAACTTCTGGGCCGCTCCCTTATTCCGTCCAGCGGCTATTACCCGGAATTCGACATTACCGGGCTGGTGCAGCAATGGGCGGACGGCACGCTGGACAACTACGGGGTCGTGCTGAGAAACGACTCCACGGTCCGAACGGGCATCAAAGCCAGCGAATACAGCCAATACGGCCGTCCATACCTGAATATAACCTATACCGCGGCAAGCGGCTCGGATTGCACGCTAGCCCTATCGAGCACCGAGGGCGGTTCGGTTGTCGTGCCGGGAGAAGGGACCTTCACGTACGAATGCGGAACTGCGGTCAAGCTGGTCGCGGAAGCCCTCGACGGATACGAATTCGCCGAATGGACCGGAGACGTGGAAGATCCGCAATCCGCGCGGACCAGCATAACACTGGACGGCGATAAGAAAGTCGTCGCCAACTTCGAACGGGTGATCGTGACCTGCGAACTCGCCGTATCGAGCACGGAAGGCGGTTCGGTTGTCGTGCCGGGAGAAGGGAACTTCACGTACGAATGCGGAACGACTGTCGCGCTGGTCGCAAAGGCCCTCGACGGATACGAGTTCGCCGGATGGACCGGAGACGTGGAAGATCCACAATCTGCGCAGACCGTCATAAAACTGGACGGGGACAAGAAAGTCATCGCCGTGTTCGAAAAAATTGTCGTCGAATACGAACTTACCATCGCCAGCAGCACGGGCGGGTCGGTTACGGTTCCTGGAGAAGGCGTCTTTTTGTGTCCCGAGAACATGCTGGTCGAACTCGAGGCGACTGCCGACGAAGGCTACGAGTTTTCTTCCTGGACAGGAGACGTCGCCGATCCCGATTCGCCAATCACCACCGTCGTCGTGGACGAGGACAAGGAAGTCAGGGCGAACTTTACCCCTGTCGCGACGATGTCCATGGCCGCCCATTACAAATTCGACAACAACTATTTGGATTCGAGCGGCAATGGCAATCACGGGACGAACCACGGCACGGTTTTTTCCGTCGGTAAAATCGACCAAGCGGCCTTTTTCGACGGGTTCAACGATTATGTTTCCGCCGAAAACAGTCCCAGCCTGGATATCACGGGAGAAATTACTCTGTCGGCGTGGGTCTATTATGTACCGCAAAACCGCAGTCTTGCAACTATCGTCAGTAAAATGAAAAACCATTGGGGTTGGCAATATTCCTGCTTTGCCCTGGGCGTAAATGGAGACTACGTGAGATACGGCACGGACGGCAAGGCCAGGCGCAGCAAGCAACGCCTGGAAACCGGCATGTGGCATCATCTGGCAATGACCCATTGCCAAGGCGTCACAAGCCTCTATATCAACGGCGTGCTGGATTCGGCCGCAAAACGGCAGTCCTTTGTCCGAAGCAGTAGTCAGCCGCTGGCCATCGGCGCTCGCGCATACGGCGGAAAACTCGCAGGCCAGTTTATCGGGCAAATCGACGACGTGCGAGTCTACAACATGGCGCTTTCCGCAGACGCCGTCATGGAACTGTATGAACAGGCGCCCGTGAGTCCGGTGACAAACCTGACCGCGACGCCTGCGGACGCGACCGTGGAACTGTCCTGGAGCAACCCTGTCGATGATAGCTTCTACGGTGTGCTGATCCAGAGAACCACGGGGCCAGAAGACGGTTTGTTCTACGAAATCGGCGAAAGCCTGGGCGACAGCGTCGTGGTGTACGAGGGGCCCGAAGAAACGTTTATGGACGAAGGCCTGCTGAACGGAGTCCGTTACCAGTACCGGGTATTCGCCATCGCCATCGACGGCAATTATTCAAGCCCTGCAAGCATTGTGAGCAAGCCTGACTTTTAGGCGTATTGCAGGAAATACCCGTTGAAAGCAATGCCCCCGGGACCGACTGCGGCCCGGGGGCATAATCGTTTTTTGGTTTTAGTGATAACGTCGGCCAACCAACATTGTCATTCCGGGTCAACCGACTGAAAGCCAAAGGCATCAATCCATGGAAGGACCAGCCGAGGCGAACCGACATGCATCTCACGGAGGCCGTGGGGCATTTCCACCTGTACGCCTGGCTGCAAAACGCGGTCGGAAGACGATGCGCCATCAGCCCGGAATTTGCAGACCTTCAGTCAGTCGCGTATATGTTCGCGGAAAATGTCGACGACCTCTATTCTGGAATTATTCGTTCCCGTCATCGATCTTTTCCTTTTCGACTGGAGCGTCGCCTCCGACCCGAGAAGGTCGATGGGAATCCTGACCGAAGTCAGATGTTTTCTCGAAACGTGGAGATAGGTCATGGTGGATTGAACCGACTTGTGCCCCATGAGCATCTGGATTTTGCGGATGTCGTAGCCCGGCTCGAGAAGATGGGGGCGAAGCAATGGCTAAAAGTATGGAAGCAATATGGAAACTTCGGCGGATTGGTTGTGTTCGCCAGAAAATTGTCAGGCCAGTACAAGGCCTTCGTAACCAATCACTCGGTCTTCGTCGGTCACAACATGGTCAAGGCGTAATCTGCGTAATTTATTTATCGCTTCTCGTCGGCAATCAAAATAGGATGAACCGGTACCGACTGTACTGTTATATCCAAAATGGACAAGGACAAGCTGCTTTTGGTTGGAATGGAAGAGAATGCCTTTTTGCAGTATCTGGATGGCGCCATGGAAGCTCATGGATTCACGCTTTCGCGGGAATGACGGAAAAAACTTGATCATCGAGTATTAAGTGAATAATTGGAATAGCTGCAACAAATAAGGAAAGTCTTGGCCAAGAATGATTTTTTATAGCTTTCAATATCCTGGCCACCAAAGCATAAGTCACAGTAATTGCTGCACAGCAAATTATAATTTCTATTATCATACCATATGCCAAGCCAGTGATTGAACGAAAAAAACAAACATACTTTCAAAATTATGGAATCACGAAAGACTCGGCCATACTTGCATTTAATTCCGAAAAATTCAACCATTCTTGTTTTTATTCGCAATCCGTCAACAATACGTTACGTGGCATTTTATTCAAAACCATTTTCGGCAGCAAGGGCTTTCTAATCGCTTGAAAAACCCGACCCGTTTGATTGGAAAAGAGCCGAGGTCCAGGAAAAACCGTATCTTGTCCACAGTTTCTCCGGGGTTGGTTCTTGAATCGTCCATAGCTTGGGCGAACGCGGAGGCGAAGCGTTATGGTATGCGTTCCCACGCGAAGCGTGTAAGCGGGCGGCAAGCGATTGGCCGGTATTTTAATCAAGCCCCGCAGTCCCGCAAGTCCGGTCATGGTCCCGCGTCCCGCCAGACAGATCCCCGATCTGTTTTTTTTACAGTTTGTCAAGAATATCGACAAGGTGGCCGACGTCTTTTGGGCCGACCGACCGGCCAGGCTTGTCTTTTCCAGCTTCGGTTCGCTTTCCTGTCGCGATTCGATTGGCGCCGAGTTTGCTTAATGTAGCCTACCGGGGATTTTTTCCTCGCGGACTTTTTCCAAACGAGAAAATTTCATCGACGGGTGGAATGCCCATGGAAAAAAAACGAATATGCTTTGAAAATTGCCTTTCGGCTTTTTCTCGGATAAGCGTCGGAATTTTCGTTTCTCCGAGGTTCTCTTTGCAAAACCGACTTTTCTTTGCCACTTCGCGAATCGAAAGGGCCGCCGCAAAGGGCGTCGCGATTTTCGCTTGCAACCGCAGCGTTTTAACCATGCCACAGCCTTTTTCCGCAAGTATCAATTTCGCCCCCGCATCCGAGGGGTAGGAGAATTCCCATACACATCCGGACGGTCGTTCGGATCGCAATCCTTGTCAAAACACATCCTTTAAAAAGGAGGATAGAAAATGGAGAAGAAAATCAGTGTATTAATGGTGGACGACGAAGAACAGTTTCGAGAAACCACTGCCAAGATATTGGGGCGGAAGGGTTTCGACGTTACCATGGCGGCGACGGGCGAAGAGGCCGTCGATATTCTGAAAAAAGGGTCCCGCGACGTCGTGGTCTTGGACATGAAGATGCCGGGCATGGACGGCAAGGAGGCTTTGGCCGCGATCAAGAAAATCCATCCGGCGGCTCAGGTCATTATGCTTACGGGGCACGGGGCGATGGAATCCGCAAAGGCTTCCCTGGAATTGGGCGCGTACGATTTTCTCAACAAGCCGTGCGACATCGATCTTCTGGCGCTCAAGATCAAGGACGCCCGCAAGGCTGCAGAAAACGGCGGGATCCGCAAGGAAAGGCGAATCTCCGACATCATGATTCGCATCGACGACTACACGAAAGTCCAGGAGGAAAGCACGGTAAAGGAGGCCTTCGAGCAGCTCATGAAGTCTTTCAAGGGCTTTGTTTCCACCAGCCGCGTCATGGAGACGGGCCACCGTTCGGTCCTCGTCTACGACAAGAAGGGAGAAATCGCGGGGATTCTGAGCATCCGAGACCTGATCGGAGCGCTTCGGCCCGCCTACCTTTCCATGGGAAAGCCTTCGACAGCCGACAGCATCCAGTTTTCGCCCATGTTCTGGAAGGGGCTGTTCGTGAGCCAGGCCGGGGAACTGGCCGGAAAGAAGGTCTGGGAGGTGATGTCGGACGCGCCCGCCGTGGTGGACGAGAGCGCCAACCTGATGGAACTGGCCAACATGATGTACGCGGAAAACATTCGCCGCGCGGTCGTCAAAGACAAGGGCAATATTGTCGGCGTCGTCAGAGAGCAGGAAGTGTTCTTCGAAATGGCCGGCATCATATTGAAGGAATAGTCTGAAAATTGACAATTCGAACCAGGATTTCGCATTTGGCGAAAAAAAAGGAGTAGAAAAAATGGCTCGGGAAACCATGAAAAAAGCCTCCGGCTACGACAAGTACATCGACTGGAAATTGTTTTGCATTCCGGCCGGTTTGCTCATTTTACTGATCATCATCCCCACTCCCGCCAGCATGCTGGACGTGGGCGTCGAATATTCCATGGGCCAAAAGTACGTCCTGGAATATTTGGGAAAGGACTTTTTTTCAAAGACGAACACCGCGCTGTCCCAGGCGGAACTGCTCGTGGTGCGCATGGCGGAAATCTATATGATGCAGGGGGCCTGGGAGTACGATACCTTTGTCAAAAAAACCGACGAAAAGTGGCTCAAGGCAAATAAAATCCGCGTCTCCAAAAAGCTCCTGGAGGAGGCCCGGACCGTTCTCTCGGCTTTGCCGGGCGAACAGTTCGAAAAGGCGATCAGAAACGCATACAAGCTTCGGACGCAGGATCTTTCCTTCCAGGATCTGAAGGAAGACGACAAGGCTGCCGCCAGCAAGGCGGGGTTCCACGTGAAGGTGGCGGTGGGAATTATACTCTTCGTGGTCGGCTGCTTTGTCACGGAAGCCATCCCCTTGCCCATGGTGGGGCTGTTTGTCGGTATCATCTCCCTGGCGACGGGCATCATGACCCGGTCGGAATTGGCTGCCTCCTACTGGTCCGATTCCACCTGGTTTATCATGGGAAGCCTGATGTTCGCCGCCGCATTCGTCAAAACAGGGGTGGACAAGCGCCTGGCCATGGCCATGTTCGGAAGGCTGAAAAACCTTGACGTGAAGTGGATCACCCTGGCCCTGCTTTGCGTGGTCTCCCCGCTTTCCATGTTCATGTCGGACCATGCCCTGGCGGCCATGTTTCTGCCCATCATCATGATGCTGTACGCCACTTCGACGCAAAGCGCCGGAAGGCAGGACACCGAGCTGGCCAAGATGCTGGCAATAACCCTCTGCATGGGCTGCAACCTCGCGGGCTCCCTGGCGCCCTCCGGCGCGGCCCGAAACATCATCATGATGAACTATGCCGAGCAGATGTACGGCGTCGGCATCGGGTTCGGCCAGTGGTGTCTTTACCAATGTCCCATTCTGCTGTTCACCCTTCCCATATGCTGGTTCGTCATCAATTGGCGTTTCAAGCCGACCATCAAGGACCTGTCGCCCGCCATGGCCTATGTGAAGGAGGAAGTCAACAAAATCGGGGGCGGCAAATGGACCCGTCAGCAAATCGTCACCATCGCGATTTTCTCGGTCGTCCTTTTCCTGTGGGTCACCGACGAGGACCTGATGCCCAGGATTTTCGGATACCAGTTCGGCCTGGGCGCACTGGCGGTCTCCGGGGCGATCATCTACATGCTGGTGGGGGTGACCAACTGGCGCGACTACCAGACCAAGGTGGACTGGGGCGTGGTCTGGCTCTACGCGGGCGCCATACATTTCGGAGCTGTCCTGGTGAAGACGGGAGGGGCGTACTGGGTCGCAAGGACCCTCGTCGAGTCCGTGGCCACGCCCCTGGGACTGGGCAGCGGCCTGGGGCTTCTGATGAGCGGCAACCTCATCACCGGCATCATCACCCAGTTCATGGCCGACGGCCCGGCCTGCGCGGCGGTGGGTCCGGTCACCCTGTCCATGGCGGGACTCGTCCATCCGGGAACCAGCATGATTCCGTTCGTGGCCATGGGGACCTCCTACGCCTCCTCCCTCGCCTACTGCCTGATCATCGGCACCCCGCCCAACGCCATCGTGTATGCCAGCGGATACCTGGAGCCCAAAGACTACCTGCGCGTCGGACTGATTCTGTGGTTCACCAATATGGGCGTGGCTCTGCTGCTGTACGCCACCTATTGGCAATGGATGGGATGGCCGGGGCTAAAGCCTTTCTGAGTTCGACGCGATCGTCCCGAAGGCTTTGACAAACTTTTTACGCAACACAATCGTTCGGAGTTCTCCTTTTCCAAGGGAACTCCGGACCAAATCGTTTCGACCTGTGCTAATGACGGCCTTTCATCAGAGGGAAAAACCGGGCGTTCAAACAAAAGGATTATGGTAAGGCAAGAGATCAAGTTCATTGATGAATCTAAAATCACGCTGGTTTTTCGACAACAAAGGGCAATCGACAGAAATTGCAGTGGCTGCTATTAGTGCATCTGGAATCAGAAGACCATGGCTCAAACGATAGGTCTTTAGAAGGTCGAATGCTATGTCGGATATCCTGTTGTTCAATTTGATGACTTGGAATAAGGAAATAAAATGATCGAGCAAGGCAAGTTCGCTTTTATTGCGACAGCCGACAATAAGCTCCAGGTTGGTTATCATGCTTATTGCCAATGTTTTTTCCCGACCTAACTCGGAAAGGTAATCCCTTGCATCACGAATATCCCGACCGATATCGATCAGAATATCCGTGTCAACCACTATAGTATCAGGCATCTTACTCCGCCCACTCGTTTTTTCGTATGCTTCTGACCCAAATGCTACTGTCTGTCATATCTTCGCGATCTCGCCACATGCCAACGAATTTATTATCGGACAGGTCGAATTTCTTCGTACTCTTAACATCCGCATATCTTGTTTTCAAGAAGGCTATAAAATCGATGACCTGCCTGCGCGCCTCCGCCGGCAGTGCATCAAAATCACGATATATGCTGTCATTTCTCATTTGCCGATCCTTTTAAAAAAAAATGGCCGGTTTCGACCGTCAATGTGTCGATCAAACCAGTAAAACCATGAAAATTCCATCATGAACATCTTAGGTATAATTCTATCCATGGCAATGTTGTAAAAAATCTTTCGCCATTGCGGCTTATAAGAAAATACGAGGTTGAACCAGGCTGCATGAGGTCTGTCTGAAAAATCGGATACCAAATATTGTCATATGGTATCGACAGATTCGAACAGAGCAAAGAAAGCCGACGGGTCGAGGTCGGAAACGCTCCATGGCGGGTTCCCCGAACCATCGTCCCGTCGGAAACAAGCTATTCGGACGCCTTCATGGGATATCCCTTGGCTTTCCAGGCGTCGATGCCGCCCTTGAGGGCCTTGGCGTTCGCGTATCCTTCCTTGATGTATTTGACCGCCAGACTGGCGGATGTACCTTCGCCCGGTCACCCGCAATAGAAAATGATGGTCTGGTCTTTGGGAAGCTTGTCCAGTCGGGCTTCCAGCTCGCTTTTGAGAATGGCGCCTTCGAGCATCTTGGATTTGCAGCTGTCGTCGCCGTAGGAGCAGACCAAGAGAGCCTTGCCGGATTCGACCAGCTGCCGGGCGTCTTCGACGCTTATCCGTTCCACGGCCTTGTCTTCCTTGGTATAGCTGGCCCAGGTCGCTGCGGCGAACACCGTCGCGAATACGGCCGCGAGAATCGAAAAGCAGATAATTCTGGAATACTTTCGGTTCATGGCAATCTCCTTTCAAGCAAAGAATTTTGGTTAATTACTGTGACGTCTTTTGAAATTTCCCGTCTCGGCAATCCGCCCGCGTTCACAGCAACGGAAACCATGGATTCAGTCTCGTGCCGCAGGATCGGCTGGCCAATCTATTCGGCATTTTGACCTCGCGCTTGCGGCCGGATAGGATTTTTAAATAATTGAGTCGTTCGGAGCGTTTGTAAAGGGTGGGTTGAAGCATGTGCATTTCGGCTGGTTTATGGCCTGGCGACACCTGTGCCAACGATCTTGTATGAATTCCACCCCTCCATTTCCCGAATCGCCTCGCTGTCACGCGTTTGCAAGAGGGACGAAAAGGCGCGAAGAAAGGTGGGTTGGACTTAATGAGAGATCGCCGAGCCGTCTGTTTCAAGAGAAATTGCCTTGGATACAGCATCCGGGTATCGACCCATCCACCCTACGATCCCGATCCAACCCCTCTTTGCAATCAACGGGTCGATGAATTGCCTCGAATGCAATTGTTCCTTGCTCGGCGCCGGAAACGTTAGTATATTCGCCGTTTATGAAGAACGGAAAATCGAGGTTTGCGAAGTGAACGAGAGAATCGAGAGGCTTAGGAAAGAAAGTTTCGACGCGACGCCGTGCATATCCATCGAGCGGGCGTTGCTGGAGACGCGTTTCTACGAAGAGAATCTGGGGAAATATTCGACGCCGGTGCTGCGGGCGATGGTGTTCAGGCACCTGTGCGAGAACAAGACGATCCATATCGGCGACCATGAGCTGATCGTGGGCGAGCGAGGTCCCGCGCCAAAGGCCGTGTCCACCTTTCCGGAACTCACCTGCCATTCGGTCGAGGATTTGAAGACCTTGAACGACCGTCCCATGACCGGCTACCTGGTATCCGAGGAGGACCTCGAAGCCTATCGGAAAAAGGTTATACCGTACTGGTCGGGCAGAAGCATGCGCGACCGGGTGTTCGCCCATGTCCCCGAGGAATGGAAGAGAGCGTACGGGGCCGGTCTTTTCACCGAGTTCATGGAGCAGCGCGCGCCCGGGCACACCACGCTGGACGGCGTCATCTACGAAAAGGGCATGGTCGATTTCAAGAAAGAGATTGCCGAGAGTCTGGCGTCGTTGGATTACATGAACGACCCCCAAGCTCCCGACAAGGCCGAGGAATTGAAGGCCATGGACATCGCGTGCGACGCGGCGGTGGTTTTCGCCCGACGCCACGCGGAACTCGCCGATAAAATGGCCGAAGACGAACCGGACCCGCAAAGAAATGCCGAGCTGCGACGTATCGCGCAAAACTGCCGCAACGTGCCGGAAAACGCCCCCCGGGACTTCTGGGAGGCCATCCAGATGTACTGGTTCGTCCACTTGGGGACCATCACCGAACTCAACGGATGGGACGCCATGAGTCCCGGGCATATCGACCAGCACCTGTTTCCGTTCTACGAACAGGGCCTGGCCGACGGTTCCCTGGACCGGGAAAAGGCCAAGGAGCTGATCTCCTGCCTCTGGATCAAGGTCAACAACCACCCGGCCCCGCCCAAGGTGGGGGTCACGGCCAAGGAGAGCGGCACGTACAACGATTTTACCAACATCAACCTGGGCGGACTGCGCCGGGACGGTTCCGACGGTGTAAACGAGATATCCTACATCTGCCTGGAGGTGATCGACGAGCTGCACATGCTCCAGCCCGGAAGCAACGTCCAGATCGGCCGCAATACCCCGGACCGGTTTCTGAAAGCCGCCTGCCGTGTGATTCGCAAGGGCTACGGGTACCCGTCGGTGTTCAACGCCGACGAGGTGGTCATGGAGCAGGTGCGGGTCGGAAAGACGTTGGAGGACGCTCGGGAGGGCGGTTGCAGCGGGTGCATCGAGACCGGGGCTTTCGGCAAGGAGGCCTATGTTCTGACCGGATATCTGAATGTGCCCAAGATACTGGAGCTGGCCTTGAACGACGGAATCGATCCGCTGACCGGACAACGGGTCGGAATCGGGACTGGCGACCCTCTTGGTTTTTCGGATTTCGAGGACCTGTACGAAGCCTTTTGCCGGCAGCTGGAATATGTGGTGGACCTGAAAATCCGGGTCAACAACTATATCGAGCGCATGTACGCCCGGCACGCCCCGGCCCCGTTTCTTTCGGTGGTGATCCGCGACTGCATCGCCAAGGGAAAGGACTACTACGACGGAGGACCGCGCTACAACACCAACTACATCCAGTGCTGCGGCATCGGCACGGTCACCGACAGCCTTTCGGCGATTAAAAAGCACGTGTTCGAAGACGGCGCCGTACCCATGGGCCGTCTGCTCGACGCCTTGGCAAAGAATTTCGACGGAGAGGAGGCCCTGCGTCTGCGGTTGAAGAACAAGACCCCGTGCTTCGGAAACGACGACGACTACGCCGACGACATCATGCGCCGGGTGTACGCGTCGCTGTTTTCCGCCATCGACGGAAGGCCCAGCACCAAGGGGAGCGTCTACCACCTGAACATGCTCTCCACTACCTGCCACGTCTATTTCGGCAAGATGCTGGGGGCGTCGGCCAACGGACGGTTCGCCGGGACGCCCGAGTCCGACGGCACCTCGCCCTCCCACGGCGCGGACCGAAACGGCCCCACGGCCGTGATCAAGTCCCTGGGCAAGATGGACCAGGTCAAGTCGGGAGGGACTCTCTTGAACCAGAGGTTCCTGCCGGGCGTCCTTGCCAAGGAAGAGGACCTGGACAAGCTGGCGCATCTCGTCCGGACATACTTCAAGCTCAACGGCCACCACGTGCAGTTCAACGTCGTGGATACCGAAACGCTTCGAAAGGCCCAGGCGGAACCCGACGACTACCGAGATCTTCTCGTCCGGGTGGCCGGGTACAGCGACTATTTCGTGGATTTGGACAAGGACCATCAGCAGGAGATCATCGAGCGGACCGCCCATGAATCCTTCTGATCTGAAAAGCGAGAAAAAGGGGCTGGCCGCCGTTCACGTGGCGGTGTTCTTTTTCGGCCTGGCCGGCCTGTTCGGAAAGCTGGTGGCCCTGCCCGCCGCTCTGATCGTGCTGGGGCGCGTGGCTTTCGCCAGCGTGTTTCTGGCCGGGGCGCTTCTGGCCAACCGCCAGTCCATAAGGCTGGAAAACCGTCGCGACTACGGGTACATGGTCCTGATGGGAGTGATTCTGGCGGTCCACTGGACCACGTTCTTCCAGTCCATCCAGGTTTCCACCGTGGCGGTGGGGCTGCTGACGTTCTCCACGTTTCCCGTTTTCGTGACGTTTCTTGAACCCTGGTTTTTCAAGGAGCGTCTTCGGACGGCCGATGTAATGGTGGCCGTGGTGGCATTCGCCGGGGTGGCGCTGGTGATTCCCCGGTTCGAGTTTGCAAACCGGGTCACCCAAGGCGTGGCATGGGGAATCGCGTCGGGACTGACCTTCGCGGTCCTGTCCCTTTTAAACCGCAAATACGCCCGCCAGTACTCCAGCGTGGCCATCGCGTTCTACCAAGATGTCGTGGCGGCGATAGTGCTTCTGCCCCTGGTGTTCGTCTATCGTCCCCAATGGCGTTTGCAGGACATTTTTGCGTTGGCGTTTCTGGGGGTGGTGTGCACCGGGGTGGCGCATTCGCTGTTCATCAAGGGCATGTCCTTTATCAAGGCGCGGGTGGCCAGCGTCGTGGCGTGCCTGGAGCCGGTCTACGGGATTGTCATCGCGGCGTTTCTGCTCCACGAGATTCCGGGGCCGCGGGTTTGCGTCGGCGGCTTGATCATTCTGGCGGCGGCCACCTACGTTTCGGTGAGGCCTGCGGAAGCTCCCCGAAATCGGAAGGCAAGGACGAAGCAAGAAGACTATAAAAGGAGAAGAATATGAAGATCATGGTGGCATACGACGGCACCAACGCGGCCAAGGAGGCGCTGTATCTGGCCCGGCAATACGCAAAGGCCTTCGGAGCATCCGCCGATGTGGTCGCGTCGATGAGAAGCGGCAAGGAAAATCAGCAGGACGAAATCGACGGAGCGGAGCGGGGCCTGGAGTGGGCCAAGTCCGTTTTGGAGGCCGAGGGCGTTTCGTGCCGGACCCATCTGCTGATACGCGGCATGTCGGCAGGGGAGGACCTGGTCCAGTTCGCCGACGACAACGAACCAGAGGCGGTTTTCATCGGGGTCAGAAGAAGGTCCAAGGTGGGAAAGATACTCATGGGCTCCACCGCGCAGTACGTGATATTGAAGGCGCCGTGCCCGGTCGTGACGGTGAAATAGGCAAGCGGGCGACGGGGAGAGCAAGAAAGCCGAATAGGCCACGAAAGAACACGAAAAGCCACGAAAAGGGCCGTAAATCATTTCGTGTTCTTTTGTGAAATTTCGTGGCCGAATTGTTGTTCATTGCAAGCATGGCATCGCCGAAAAACGACAGCCGGGGGAGTGGAAATTTGCCTTTTGAAACCATTGAAATTCTGCAAGACCTGTTTTTCGTCCAGCGCGGGTATTTGAACGGAAACCATTTCGTCTATCGTTCGGATTTCCCGATTCTGATTGACACGGGATACATATCCGACTTCGTGGAGACCCACACGGCCATCGCGACCCTGGGCGTGGACATCGCCGACGTCTCCCTGATCGTCAACACCCACACCCATTGCGACCATATCGGCGGCAACCGGAAGATCCAGGAGAAGTCCCGCTGCGAGATCGCCGTGCACAAGGTGGGAAAGCACTTTGTCGATACGCGCGACGACTGGTCCACGTGGTGGAGGTATTTCTGCCAGGAGGCCGCGTTTTTCAGATGCACGCGGGGGCTGGAGGACGGAGACATTGTCTTTCTCGGTCCCCACGAGTTTCGAGTCGTCCATACGCCGGGGCACGCCTCCGACGGAATCGTCCTGTACAACCGCCGCGAAAAGCTCCTCATATCCTCAGACACCCTCTGGGAAAGGGACATGGCGGCCATGGTCGTGCGCGTGGAGGGCAGCGGCGCGCTGTTTCACATGCTGGAATCGCTGGATAAGATCGAATCGCTGGATGTCGAAAGGGTCTATCCTGGCCATGGAAGCCCCTTTTTGGATTTTAAGAAAGCTCTTTTGAGAAGCAGAAGGAGAATCGAAAGCTATCTTCGGGACCCTGCTTTTCTGGGCAACGACTTGATCAAGAAGATCCTGGTCTATACGCTCCTGATGAGAAAACAGGTGAAGGACACCGAGTTCTTTCCCCTGCTGATGGATAGCCGCTGGTACAGGGAGACGGTGGACCTGTATTTCGAAGGTCGTTATAAAGGGAAATTCGAAGAGGTCATAAACGATTTTCTGAACCGGGGCATCGTCGAACTGGACAACGGTTTTCTATCGACGACAGTGAAGCCTTGACCAAGCCGAAACGACTTGCCTGGCGTCGCAGGGCAATTTCTCCCGCTGTTTTTGCTATTGCAATTCCAGCTGAGTCCGAACGGGCCACGCATAGGCATGCGATTGCGCCTTTGAATATCCACTGGTCTGGCCCTGGTTCAAATGGACGTCCCAAGCGCCGTTGATATCCCACGCCGCCGTTGTACTGGTCCAGTAATAACTGGATTCCACTCCGGAAAACGGATCGTCCTCGGACCACTGCCCGCTGCCTGCGGTGTCGGGTATCGCAGGGCCGGAAAAACCGGCATGAATAAGGCTGAGCAGCTCGTTTTTGTTGGGCAGGTGCCAGTCGCCTGCCGCAGACCCGTCGGAAAGACCGCATTGGTCATTGGAAAGACTGTTGCAGTCGGACAATGCCTCCGTCCAGGTCCTGATTCCAAAGCACTGCGCGTCTTGGAGCCACACCAAGTTCGTGAGATTGTCCGTCACGGTACCGTCCTCGTTGTCGGTGAAACGCGGGACAGGCCAAGCGGCCCCCGTTTGCAACTGGCCGTCGTCCCTGGTCCCGTAGGAGGTTGTCTGGCCCGTCCGATACACGGCGGCGCCGGACCCGTTGCAGCATTCGGCCGTCGTCTGCACCGTGCCGTCCGGATACTTGATGCCCTTGCCGACGACAACGTAGTTTTCCTGGTCAACGGCCAATTGGGAAAACGCCGTCGCGGCGAAAACTGTCATTGCGATAACAAATGCTAAAAAAAACGCTCCCTTTTTCATAACTCCTCCTTTGACTGACTTATGTTGTGGTTTGCTTGTTAAGTAAAGCAAATGCGTTTTTTTATTGCAATAAGATGACATGGGGAAAATGCCGAATACAAATTATCGGAAGGTCGCAGCGCGCTATTGCTATGTGGATGAAATGGTGGATTCGATAAAAATGGAATAGCACAAGAGAGCTTGGATGTCAATCAGAAAATCGGTTTTTCGAGTTGAAATCCGTGTCGAATAATGACTTGTCATAATGGAAGAGGCCGGAATGATCTGATATGCCGGTTACAACAAAACGAAAATTGTGGTATTATCGGACGGCTTCAAACGGCGGACCGACCAAAGCCCGCCAGGAAGTTTCGGGGATTGGATGATTGTTCGGTCATGGCTTGGCGAAGCAAGGACGTAAAGCGTCTCGTCAGGCGTTTCCGCGCTTGGCACGGGAACAAGATGACGAAATGACAAGGAAATGGCCGGACGATAATCCAAGCCAGAGTTTATTAACCGGGAGGCAACCATGAAATTCCCGTACGGGATTTTCGATTTTCGAAGAATTACTCTTCAAGACTATTTTTATTGCGACCGCACGGACCGCATCCCCGTGCTGGAACGAGGGGAGTACGTCCTGTTTCTGCGGCCCAGGCGATTCGGCAAGAGCCTCTTGCTCTCCACCCTCGCCAATTATTACGATGTCGCCAAGGAACACGAGTTCGAGGCGAGGACCCTTTTCAAGGCGGTCAAGTCGTCGGCGTCCGAATCCGTTTTCGACCGGATTTTCATCACCGGCGTCTCCCCTGTGGTCATGAACGACATTACCAGCGGCTACAATATCGCGGATAATATTTACCTGAAACGACAGCTTAACGACATCTGCGGTTTCACGGAAGACGAAATCGAACAAGCCCTGAAATGCGTCGCGAAGGAATGCGACTTGGACGAAGGAATCATTGACGAATCCGTGCAGATGATGCGTACGTATTACAACGGCTACCGGTTCGCGCCCGATGCGGACTGTGTCGTATACAATCCGACATTGTGCACCTATTTTTTCAGATACGTTCACGAGGACTGCCAATACCCGGACGAAATGCTGGATATGAACCTGGCGACCGACGACGCCAAGCTGGAATACATCGCCGAGGTTTCCACCGGCAGGCAGATGCTGCTGGAGCTTTTGAGAAAAGACCGCACGGTCGAAGTTCCCAAGCTGACAAAGCGTTTCGGCATTCGCGAAATGACGGCGGACGAAAGCAAGGACAACGTGTTTTTGAAGGTCTTCCTGTATTACTTCGGCGTGTTGACGGTTTCCGGGCGGACGCAAGAGGGAAAGGTCCTTCTGAAAATACCGAACTTGGCGATCCGGGGGCTTTACGCCGAATCCGAAAGCGGATCAAAAGGAGAAGAACAGCAATGAAATTCAGACCCTGCATCGACCTGCACGACGGCGTGGTCAAGCAAATCGTGGGCTCCACCCTTTCCGACGACGAGAAAGGCAGCCTGCGCACCAATTTCTCTTCGGAAAAGCCCCCCGAATGGTATGCGGAAAAATACCGGGAGGACAACCTGACAGGCGGCCACGTCATCCAGCTGGGCAAGGGAAACCAGGACGCGGCCAAGGCGGCCTTGGGAGCCTGGCCCGGAGGCATGCAGCTGGGCGGCGGCGTCAATGCCGACAATGCCAACGCATGGCTCGACAGCGGCGCATCGGCCGTGATCGTCACCTCCTGGGTGTTTTCCGGCGGGCAAATCCACATGGAACGGCTCCAGAGGCTGGTTCGAACCGTCGGCAAGGAAAGGCTGGTCCTGGACCTGAGCTGCCGGAAAAAAGAGGGGGCCTACGTGATCGTGACGGACCGCTGGCAGAAGTTCACCACGCAGACGGTGGATCTTCGCCTCCTTGAAAATCTTTCGGCCTATTGCTGCGAATACCTGATCCACGCGGTGGACGTGGAAGGAAAATGCTCGGGAATCGAAGTCCCCCTGGTGGAAACTTTGGGAGCGTGGGACGGCATTCCCGTCACTTACGCAGGCGGCGTGAAATCCATGGAAGACATCGAACTCATCCGGGACCTGGGGCAGGGGAGGATCGATTTCACGGTGGGAAGCGCGCTTGACATCTTCGGGGGAAAAAACTTGGTATACAGCGAACTGGCGGCCAAGTTCGGACGCAGGAGCCAATGACGGATAAAAACAAGTTGCGTATGGCGCAGTTGCCACAATCGTGATATACATTCGCATGATTTTGCAAAAATGTGAAAAAACGAATCGAAACAATCCTGGGATTTGAAAAAACAACAGATGCGCCAATTATCCATACCTTTCGAACAGAACACGGAACAGAAAACGGACTTGACCGGAAGAGAGCGAATACGCTGGATTCTGTCGCAAGATCTCGATTTCCATAGTCTTGGATCGGAAAAAGATTCCCATGTTCTGCATTCTTTTCCCGCAAAGTTCCCTCCGCAATTGCCCGCAAGATTTATCGAGGAACTCACCGAACCAGGCGACACGGTCCTCGATCCCATGATGGGTTCCGGCACTACAGTCTTGGAGGCTTACTTGGCGGATCGCAGGGCAGTCGGGTTCGATATCGACCCCCTTGCCATTTTGATATCGCGGGTGAAGGTGACTCCTCTCGACAAGCTCGGCGTCGCAAGGGTCGGCAATTCGATCATCGAAAGAGCGGTCAAAGAGGTCAGGGAAAACTCCGACCAGTTGAAAAGGAAAACCCGGAAACAATGGGATGGAAAATCCCGAGACTTCATCGACTATTGGTTCGTCGAGGAAACCCAGTTGGAACTCGCAGCGCTTGTGTCCGAAATCGAAAAGGTGGAAGACGCAAAGCTCAGGGCGTTTCTCAATCTTGCTCTGTCCGCGACGATCATTACCAAGTCAGGGGGCGTTTCTCTTTCACGGGATCTGGCCCACACTCGTCCACACAGGGTCAAAGTCCTCCTTTCCAAGGATGGTGAGGTATTGTTCGGAAAAGCCTTTAGCGAGGATGCTTCCAATCATCGTTTAAGACATCAGATGAAAATCCTCAGGTCTCCGTTCGAAGAGTTCGAAAAAAGCTTCAAGAGGAATTTGAAATATCTGGAACCCGCCGGCTCGGGAGCTTTCAAGCCATATATCCATTACGGGAACGCTCAGAATTTGCCCTTGGAATCCGAATCGATCGATCTGATCGTCACTTCCCCTCCGTATGCGTCCAATGCGATCGATTATATGCGGGCGCATAAGTTTTCCCTTGTATGGATGGGGTATCCTGTCGAAAAGCTGGGAAACAAGAGGAAAAAGTATATAGGCGGGGAAATGCTCAAAGGGTTCGAATTCCTGAATTTACCGAAATTCACCGAAAAAATCGTTAAGCGAATTTCCGAAAAAGACGCAAAAAAGGGACAGGTATTGCATCGTTACTACTCTGAAATGACGAGAACGATTCGCGAGATGTTTCGTGTTTTGAAATTCGGAAAGACGGCGGTGGTGGTGGTCGGAAGCTCGACGCTCAGAGGGGTGGATGTGCAAACCCATAATTGTCTCGCGGATATCGGTTCCGGGTTGGGTTTCGATTGCGTGGAAATCGGGGAAAGATCGTTGGACCGCAACAGGCGCATGATGCCTGCCGGTGCCGATATCGACATGGATTCGCAAATCCAGAAACGCATGCACAAGGAATATGTGATTTGTTTCACAAAATCATAGAACCGCATTCAAACTTCAATACAGAGTGATGGAACCCTATTTTGTTATCCAAGATTCGCAATAGATACCATACGCTCCTATGCAAGGACCTGATTCGTATCAGCCGAAACAAGAAAAAAGGCGACTATCCGAACTTTGCCGACGGAGACAGCAAATCGAGCAGGGACATTGCCTGGGGTATTGTCAACCGGCTGGGATGTCCGTCGAATTACCGGCAATTGAAGGGGCAAACCGTCGGGAACCTTTTCGAAAAAGCGACAAAAATCTTCATCCAGGAATCATTGGAGCTTATCCGCCATCTGCGTCCTGGAGAATGGATCTATTCGACGGAACAGACTGAAATTTCCAGATTCTATCAGTACGAACATCTCTCCTACCTGAAAACCATTTTCCAGCAGGATAAAATTCTGATTTCCGCGTTGGGAGGCAATTATATCGTCAAGCCGGATATTATCGTCGCCAGAATTCCCGTGAAAGACGAGGAAATCAACCAATGCGAACCGGTATTGAAGGGAAAAGACACCTTGGCAACCTACACACCCCTTCGGCTCGCAAACCATGCGGATGATGTCCTGCCGATTCTGCATGCGAGCATTTCATGCAAATGGACGACCCGAAACGACAGAGCCCAAAACACGAGGACCGAAGCTTTGAATTTGATTCGCAATCGAAAAGGCCATTTGCCACATGTCGTGGTTGTGACCGCCGAGCCCCTTCCGATGAGAATCGCCGCTCTTGCCCTCGGTACCGGAGATATGGATTGTATCTACCATGTTGCTTTGCACGAGCTGAAGGAAGCGGTCGTGGAATGCGACAATCAAGACCAACTCGAAATGCTGAACTTGATGGTCGATGGCAGACGTTTGAGAGATATAAGCGATTTGCCGTTCGACCTGTCGGCGTAGCAATTTGATGCCATGGGGTTGGTTTTAAAATCGGCCATAGCCTGGGGAACGCGGGGGCGAAGCGTCCTGGTATGCATTCCCACGCGAAGCGTGGAAACGAGGTGGCAAGCGATTGGCTGAAGTTAAAACCAAACCCGATTACATGAATTCACAAGCAGGCGCATTGAACATCCTGATCCTCGACCCCTACTTTTGCCGCTCCCACGAGTCCTGGGCGCTGGGTTTCGCCGAGCATAGCCGCCACAACGTCGAGATCCTCTCCATGAAAGGCGCGTTCTGGAAATGGAGGATGCACGGCGGGGCCGTGACCCTGGCCCGGCGTTTCTTGGAGGGGGATTTCCATGCCGATCTCCTGATTGCGTCCGACATGCTGGATCTTCCGACCTTTCTGGCGCTGACCAGGCAGAAAACCGCCGGGGTGCCGTCCGCCCTCTATTTCCACGAAAACCAGCTGAGCTACCCGTGGTCCCCCGACGACCGGGACAAGTCGGAGCGGCGGGATTTTCACTACGGCTTCGTCAATTACACCTCCGCCCTGGCCGCCGACGCGGTCTTTTTCAACTCCCGGTATCACAAGGACAGCTTTTTAAACGAGCTGGCCGCGCTCCTGGACCGATTCCCGGACCACAACGAAACCGCCAACGCGGAGCAAATCGAAGAAAAAAGCCGGGTCCTGCCGCTGGGACTGGATTTGAAACGTTTCGACGACCTCGAACCTTTTCCCCGCCCCCCCGCCGGCCCGCCGCGCATTCTCTGGAACCACCGATGGGAGTACGACAAGGACCCCGAGGATTTCTTCGACGTCTTGCTGGAACTCGACCGGCGGGGCGCGCCGTTCGAACTCGCCGTGCTCGGCCAAAGCTTCCGGCGCATGCCCGACGTTTTCAAAACAGCCAAGACGAAGCTCGCAAAACGCATCGTGCATTTCGGGTTCGAACCGGACGCTTCCCGATACGCTAGGTGGCTTCTGTCCTGCGACATCCTGCCGGTGACCTCCCGGCAGGACTTTTTCGGCATCAGCGTCATGGAGGCCGTCTATTGCGGATGCTTTCCTCTTTTGCCGAAAAGACTGGCGTATCCCGAACTGTTTCCCCCGGCATTTCACAAGGCGTGCTTCTACGATACACACGCCGATCTGGTCGAGCGGCTCGAATCGATCCTGCGAAACCCCGAAAGGCTTTCAAGCTTGGGCCTGCGCGATATCGCCCGACCGTACGACTGGCGGCTCATGGCCCCGAGATACGACCGGACCTTCGAGGAAATCGTTCGCCGGTTTGCAATGTCTTGATTGCGATAGCGGATCTGGGGAGTAGACGTTGCCGCATTTGGTATCCGCATCGGAGAAAGAGTTTTCTGTCGTTCCTGACGGGACTTTGGTCGGGGCGGTTCGAAAAACCCTGGCAATGAATTGCCGGGCTATTGTCTGTCGTCCCTAACGGGACTGTGAGTAGCCTCCTTAAAATTATTCGTCCTTGACGGGACTGTGATTCGCTTCCCCGGCCTTGGTTTCTATTTCGGCCATGCCCTCACCTCCTCGTTCCAACGCTTCGCGTTGGAATGCATACCAGGACGCTTCGCGTCCGCGTCTCGCCGAGGCACGGCCGAATCAGGAACCAGCCCCGCCTCCCCATAACATAACGGGTCCATGTCGCAAATCGCGAGGGCCAGGGTGAAAAATTGCTGGTTATAATGGATTTGGGGGAGCGGCAATGCGTAGGTTGGGTTGAGCGGGTTTCGTGTTGGGTTTCGCTTGCTTCCCAACCTTTTCGTGCGTCTTCTCTGTTTGTTTGATAGAATTCCGTAGCGAAACCCGACAATTGACGACGCTCAACCCAACCTACATTCCACCCACCCCCAAATCCGTTATAGCCGGAAAAATTGGTATTGACAACTTGACCAATTTGTCGTAGTCTCCCTCCCATGATTCGGCAGGAAAATCGAACTCGAAAAAAAGGAACAGCCAAATGTTGAACCCAGATTCGCCCATACCCTTGTACCACCAGCTGGCGGACATCATTTCCGAGCAGATCCGCAGGGGCGTGTTTCGGTCCGGAGACCGGATTCCGTCGGAAAACAAGCTGGCCCAATCCTACGCCATCGGACGCCCCACGGTCCGGCAGGCCGTGGATATGCTGGTGAGAAAGAGGATGTTGACCCGAAAGCGCGGGTCCGGGACCTACGTGAGGAAGGCCGACGAGGAGGTGGACTTGTTTTCCCTGGTGGGGACCATGACCTCGTTTCACAAGAAAGGGCTTTCCACCACCACGCGGATACTGCGCAAGATCCGCCTTTCGAAAGTCGCCAGAAAGGAAAAGGAGAACCCTTTTGCCGGGGGCAGGGCCTTTCATTTCGAGCGTTTGACCAAGGTGCAGGGCGAGCCGGTGCTGATCGAAACCATGTATCTCCATCCGGAACTGTTCCAGGGAATCGACGAGATGGACCTGAAGGGCAAGTCGCTTTCGGAGATCGTATCGGGGCAGTATTACATGCGTCCGACCGGAGGCAAGCAGACCTTCAGAATCGCGTATCTGACGGAGAAGCGCGCGGAATTTCTGGGAGTCACGCCCGGAACTCCCATATTGCTGGTCAAGAGGTTTCTCCATTTCGCCCAGGCCGAAAACGGGCTTTTTTCGGAGATTTTCTGCCGTACCGACCAGTTTGTTTTTTCACAGACCATAGGAGGATTGACCGATGCTTAAACGTGGATACTACGAGGGTTTCGGGGGGGCGTTCGTTCCCGAGATACTCTGCGCCACATTCGACGAGCTTGAAAAGAGCTTCGAGGACGCCAAGAGCGATCCGGGGTTCTGGAAGGAATACGAGGAGCTGATGTCCACGTATTCGTGCCGTCCCACGCCCGTGACGTTCGCGGAGAACCTGACCCGGAAGTTCGGCGGCGCGCGGATTTTCATCAAGCGGGAGGACCTGAACCACACGGGCGCGCACAAGGCCAACAACGTGATGGGCCAGGGACTTCTGGTCAAGCGCATGGGAAAGACCCGTGTGATCGCCGAGACCGGCGCGGGGCAGCACGGCGTGGCCACCGCCACCATGGCGGCCAAGTTCGGGTTCGACTGCACGATTTACATGGGCGAGGTGGATGTGGAGCGTCAGCGTCCCAACGTATTCTGGATGGAGCGCCTGGGCGCGACGGTGGTGCCGGTGAAGGAGGGCACGCGGATATTGAAGGACGCCATCAACGAGGCGTTTCGCGACTGGGTCTCCAACATGGACACGACCCACTACGTGCTGGGCACGGCCTGCGGTCCCCATCCCTTTCCCGAAATGGTTTCGTGGTTCCAGTCGATCATCGGCAAGGAGGCCAGGCGGCAGTTGCTGGAAAAGCAGGGCAAGCTTCCGACACGGGTCTACGCCTGCGTGGGCGGCGGTTCCAACGCCATGGGGGTTTTTAGCGGGTTCATGGACGACCCTGTGGAGCTGGTGGGCGTGGAGGCCGGAGGCAAGGGGCTTTCGACCGGCGAGCACGCGTCCCGTCTTTGCTCCAGCGACGCCTGCATCGGGGTCGCGCAGGGCTACAAGACCTACTTTCTGCAAAACGGCGACGGCCAGATGAAGGAAACCCACAGCATCGCCGCCGGACTCGACTACGTGGGGGTGTCTCCCATCCTTTCCCACCTGAAGGAAACGGGGCGGGTGCGGTTCGAAGCGGCCACCGACCAGGAGGTCGTCGAAGCCGCCGCGCTGACCATCCGCAGGGAAGGGGTCATTCCCGCTCTGGAATCGGCCCATGCCTTCGCCCAGGCTTTCAAAGAGGCCCAGGGACTTTCCCCCGACGACATCGTCCTGATCAACCAGTCCGGACGAGGGGACAAGGACATCTTCACCGTGGCCGACGCGTTCGAAGACCCAGAATGGAGAAAATTCATCATAGAAAAGGCGAGGAAGTACAATGCTTGAAGAATACTTGAGAGACAGGCTGAAGGACCGAAAAATCCTTCTCATGACCCATATCGTATTGGGTTACCCCAGCTTCGAGGAAAGCTTCCGGATCGTCGAGTCCATGGTGGAGGCGGGGGTGGACCTGATGGAGCTTCAGATTCCGTTTTCCGAGCCCATCGCCGACGGCCCGGTGATTCTGCATGCCAACCAGATCTCCCTGGCCAACGGCACCACCGTAAAACAATGCCTGGATTTCGCTGCGGATGTCGCACAAAAGTTCCCCATCCCGTTTCTGTTCATGAGCTACTACAACATCTTGTTCAAGTACGGCGTGGACCGTTTCGTGTCCATGATGGCGGAAAAAAACATGCGCGGCTCCATCGTGCCGGACCTTCCGCCCGAGGAGTCCGACGACTACCTGAAGGCCATGAACGAACACGGTTTGGCCCCGATCTACATCATTTCCCCGAACACCCCCCCCGAGCGCATGAAATATCTGGCGGAACACGGGAAAGGGTTCGTCTACTGCGTGGCGAGAAAAGGGGTGACCGGCGCCCAGACCGATTTTTCGGCCGACTTGGCAAGCTACCTCTCCCGCTGCCGGGAAGCCACGGACTTGCCGCTCGCGCTGGGTTTCGGCGTCAAGGACAAGGCCGACGTGGACTTTCTGACCGGCCAGGTGGAAATCGCCGTGATCGGGACCCAGACCATCCGGCTGGTGGACCGGGAGGGCGTCGGCGCCGTGGGGCCGTTCATCAGAAGTTTGAGATAGCGTCTCGGGCTATTTTAACAACCAACGACGGAAAGAATACGACATGCAAATTTTTTTATATCTTATCAGCATTCTTTGGGTTGCCGCAGGGGTGTGTTTCATCCTTTACACGGACGAAAGCAGGCAGTGGTACCGCAAGCTTTTGGAAGGGACGGACCGGCGGATCGTAGCGGTCCTGCCTCTGGTCGCCGGGATTCTGTTTCTGGCCTCGGCGGGCCACAGCCGGAATACGTGGGTGATCGTGCTTTTCGGAATCCTGGGCCTGGCCAAAGGGGTGGCGATCTTTTTCAATCCCAGCGGGCTGTACGAAAAAGCCATGGCATGGATTCTGGAAACCACAGACCACAATTTCCGCTTTTTCGGCATCATAGCGCTGGTACTGGGCACCGCCCTTTTTTCCTGGATTATCTGAGCGCGATTTTCGACAGCGCTTGGGCGACAATGTCCCCGCATTTTTTCGCGTTTTCCACGGTGTCGCGAAAGCCTCGCTCCCGGATTTCCAATTGGATGGATTCCACGGCGTCCAACCCGTAGCCCGACTGTACGAACCACTGGTTCAGGCGCTTGGAATCCCTTCCGCGATAGTTGGAGGACTCCGGGTGGGTCGGTATGGTGTTCATGCCGGCGGCGGTGAGGCTTTCGCAGAATTTTTCCACCCTATGTCGCGCGGCCGTATAGCGGGCGCGGCGGTCGCCGGTCTTGGGATCTCCGCCCTGCCCGAAGCCGACCAGGGCGTGCAAGTCTTCCGGGGCTTTTGCGAACGATCCCTTTTCGACATGCTCGCGGCCTCGCATGAGGGCGAACTCGTCGGAAATCCCGTGCACCCATAGCACAAGTGTTTTTCCTTCGTGGCCCGCGACGACCTCCCGGATTCGCTCCAGGTATCCCAAGACCTTGCCTCCGTGGTCGATTCGGAACAGATCCAGCCGGAAATTCTCGAAACTCTTGGCAATGTCGCCCGCAGGCTTTACAAACCGGTCGTTGATCAGAGCGCAGCATCCCAGCCGCTCGCGAACTCTCTCGGCCACCACCCCGGTTCGCTTGTCGTTCTCGTACACGTCGTCAATGACGGGACCGTGCGGCGCAACCGCCAATATTCCGCCTTCGCCCGGCAGAAATCGAATGCCGTTGGATGTTTCAACCAAATTCGCCTCCTCCCATTCTTTCGAGTTTTTAATGCCTTCCGGCAGCACGACGAACCGTTCTCGCACGAAACCCAGCCGGAATGGCGGCCCCTTGCTTTCCGGGACCCAGCCGTTTTCGAGAGCGAAACCGACCGCCTTTCCGATGGTCCGGGGCGCGATCTCCAGCGCCCACACATATGGGTCAAGATGAATCGGGCGTCCGGCGACGCCGACCTTGTAGATCGTGATGCGCGTTTCCTTGTTTCCCCACAGGTCGTTGCCCCGGATGCACCATTCGTAATCCGCGCCGTCCAGATGAAATTTTCGCTTTTGGGTTCCCGCCATTGCAATCACCCCAAGACCGTCCCGATTCTCAAATAAGGCAGAATGCCTGCCAGCCCGAAGAAAATCAGCATGGAAAAGCCGACGACGACGGTCGCAAGAGTGAAAACGAGCAGGTATCCTTGTTGCTCGACGCCGGGTTTCCGTCGTATGAATCGGTAAAAGACGAACGACACGATGCACCAGATCAGCGGCACAAGGGCGGACAGCTCGCGCACGGCGAACGCGATGTGCGTCGGCAGGGGCAAGGCTACGACGCCCTCCGTCGCGGGATACCGGACAAAATGGTTGTACGCCAAGGCGATGGCCAGCTCGCCCGCAAGCCAGAATGCAAACATGAGCAGCACGTTGGCTATGATCGTCATTCTTCCCATGCCGAAGAAATACCAGATGCCGAACGTCGCCGTCAACTCGTCATTGACTCGATTATCGAATCATCGTAGTGTAACCCAAAATACATAAATCGAGGAAGATAGAAATGAAACTGTCCGAACGCTTGAAAACTGACCGATATATGACCCCGGACGGCAGGATCGTCTTCACGGAAGGTTTCCTGCTCAAACAAGGACGCTGCTGCGGACTGGGGTGTCTGCACTGCCCTTACGATCCGCCCCATAAGGCAGGAAACGTCAATGTGGCAGCCAAGATCTCGGCGCTGTTGGAGTGCAAAAAAGTCGGAGAACATATGAAAACAACATTGAAGCCGATCAAGCCGGGCCTTACGGACGAAGCGCTGAAATCGGCCGAACAACATCTCGGTCGAGCCTTGCCGGACGAGTTGCGCGACCTCTTTCTCAAGGCTGACGGGGCATACGTCGTGCCGGACTGGTTCGTCGTCGAATGGCCCACGCCCGAAGGAGATTTGCCCGAGTTGGCGCAACTCGCCACGTTTTACGACATCTCAACCCTGGTCAAGGAAAGCCGAGCCCTTGCCGGACGTTTGCCGCCCGGGGCGCTGGTCATCGGACAGGACCCCGGCGGCTCTCTGCTGTTGATGCTGACGCAGGGTGGCGATGCGGGAGCCATACGATTTTGGCGTTTGGCCTTCGACCCTTACGGCGAGGGCGACAACGTCGAGGGGCTGGGATTGGTCGCGTCGTCTTTGGAAGAGATGCTCGCCTCGATGGAACAAGAACCGACATTCGAATGAAAAAACCGCAGAATGCGGCGACCAAGGCCAAAAGCGCCTTTTGGCAGTTGCTGGGGCCTTGCTTGATGGAGAACTGGCCCCCCGGCGTCGCAAGGCTAGCCGGCAGGCAGGTTCTCGTCCAGATTGTCTACGCGGGAAATGCAAGCCCTTCTCGCTGCGGTTCGCGGCGCCGGTCCCGGCTTCGAGCCCATGGAACGTGTACCGACGAATAATCTTCTTGAAAAAACCGGCGATCCGCCGTACAATATCGTTGATTTTACCATGGAGAAAAGGAAAATGACTTTAGCGAATTCGCACACAGCCGGCAAACGATCCGAGCGCTTGGAAGCAAGAATCACTCCGATGCAAAAGTCTCTTTTTAAGAAAGCGGCCGAATTGGAGGGAAGGACCCTTAGTGATTTCATCGTTCAGGCGGCATCGGAAGCGGCGCTTCGGACGGTCCAGGCGTATCAGGCCATTCGCCTGACAGCCGAGGAACAGGAAGCTTTCGTCGAAACGTTGCTCGATCCTCCGGCCCCGGGATCTCGACTTCGCGAAGCGGCCAGCCGCTACAAAAAGACCATGGAATAAGCAATGGTCTTCGATGAAAAACCTCCGTTTATGATCGAGGCGCTGGCCTCTCGTCATATCCGGAAGGATTTTTCTTGTGGCGATATAGCCTTGGACAGGTACCTTCAAAGGCAGGCCGGACAGGACGCTCGCAAGCATGTTGCGGCCACGTTCGTTCTCGTGGAAAAAGGCGGTCTGGAAATCCTCGGCTATTATTCGTTGTCGGCCACAAGCGTTCGATTGGCCGATTTGCCCGAACGGATCGCCAAAAAACTGCCCAGGTATCCTTTGGTTCCGGCTATCCTTCTGGGGCGTTTGGCCGTTGACGAAACCAAACGAAACAAAGGATATGGACAGGTTCTTCTGATAGACGCACTAAAACGTTGTCTCGCCGCAAATGAAATCGGATGGGCTGCATTAATCGTCGATGCGAAAGATGAAAACGCCGCGTCATTCTACGAGCATCATGAATTCATAAGGCTTTCCAAGCGACCCCTTCTGCTCTATCTGGCGCGAACCACGATCAGTTCGCTTTTCTAACCGACCCTTTCGCGAATTTCTAACCGGCATTTTCTCAAAAGCGTTCCCGACTCCGCCGCACTATTTTTCCATTCTAGTTCGGGGTCATGCGGATTGTCTGCGAGAAGCGGGCTTTGGTTGCGAACGACCAGAAAGCCGAGTTGGCACGACGCTTTGCGTCCGTGTTCCGCGAAGGCATGGCCGAATCGGGAACCAACTCCGTCCGAGCATAGCGTCTCCCGTCGCGGTTATTGACAAAGCACCGGAAATCCTTCATACAAATTGAAAAACATCGGGCGTGTTTGTAGCCTCGGCCAGACCTTCAATGTTTTGTGCATCGACGTGTCTCCGGAAAATGCAAAGTTTCGGGAGAAAACCTCGAAGATCTTGTTTTGGCCGACGATACAACCGAGCCAAAGAATCGGCAAAGCCGATACCCGACCCGAAAAACAGTCGCTTCGAGGAAAATTCTTTTCGGACCGACGATGGAGCCTATATTGGGAGATTTAAAATGGAGGAATTGTTCGAACTAAGATCGTACATAGAGCAAGGGCGTTACGCCGAGGCCTTGGGCCTGATCGGAGAGATGGAAGAAATGAGCAGAGGCGACAAGATAGACAGGGTACGAAGCTATATGGCCGTTTTGCTCTTGCAACTTATTGAACGACACGCGCAGAAAACGACGATCCGCTCCTGGGACATTTCGATCCGAAACGCATTGCTGGAAATCGCATTGACGAACAAGAGAAGAAAAGCAGGCGGTTTCTATCTGGACAAGGGCGAATTGAAAATCGTTTTGGAGGAAGCGTGGGAAAAAGCCTTGCCGTGCGCTTCCATGGAAGCCTTCGAGGGAAGTTACTCGGAAACCGAACTCGCCGAGATGATCGACGAGAAGGAAATCAAAGAAGAGGCATTGCGAATGGTTTTGGACAAGCAGCGTGAACGAGAGGCTTGAAACACCCCATTTTCGAGGGTGCAGACGGTTTTCGACGACTCCGTTTGCGCTATGGCCACGAGAGCACCGCTAACGGCGAAAGATGAATGATCGACCCGATGGACGCAGAGGCAACCTGCCGCAATGTCGAAAGGTGCCGCGCCGCCGCGGAAGGCGGCGCTACTGTAATGACCCAGGCCGTTTTTCGGAACTTCGGGCATTCACTCCAAAAGCAAAGCCCTAAACCCGGCCTGCCGAAAATGATCGGCGGCGGTCAGCGAATCATATATTTTCCTTTCCGACATTACGACGAAAGAGATGCAGTCCGCCAGACCCCATTCCTTGTCCGTTCGTTCCCTGAAAAATCGAATACCTTGCTGGTAAAGGCCGTCTGGCGGCCCATCGAGTTTTAAAGACCGTGCCGTTTCCAGAAACGACTTTGGCAATTGCTCATCATGGGGTTTTACGGAAATCCGAACGCAGGTATTGGGTTTTAGGGCTACCGGCGTAACCGGCAGAAAGCTTTTCCGTCAAACACGGCATCAATGGTCAAGGACATTTCCATTTCCTTCTGTTTCAATGTAACGTTTTTTTCCATACATGCTGAAAATAATAATATAATCCGACGCCGGGAAAGTCAAAATCTTCCCTGAGGGCGGCCGCCGCCTGCGTCCCATCCCTAATCGAACCTTTGCGCAGTTACAATCTCTGGCGGATCGACCGGGAGGTCGTCGAATCCGTCCTGTGGCTTTGTGACTTTCCAGTTGATTTTCTTGACCACGTCCATGCCTTCGGCGACCCGGCCGAATACCGCGTAACCGTAGCCTTCGTCCGTGTCGTCCTGGTGGTCCAGACCGGGGTTGTCTTCGGCGTTAATGAAGAACTCGTCGCAGGCGGAGTCCTTTTCCTGTGCCCTTGCCATGGCCAGTGTTCCTTTTGTGTTGGACAGGCCATTGGCGGCTTCGTTGACGATGGGCGTGCGGGTTGGTTTTTTGTTCAATTTCCAATCATAGCCGCCGCCCTGAATCACGAAACCGCGCACGACACGGTGGAAAATCGTGTTGTCGTAATGTTTGTCGTCCACGTATTGCAAAAAATTTTCCACGCTGATTGGCGCAGCCTTCTGAAACAGCTCGACAAGAATGTCCCCGAGGTTGGTTTCCAGCAAAACAAATGGATTACTCATTTCAACTCCTTTTTTGTATTTTTTCTCAAGTTTAGCACCCTTAAACGTGTTGTTTCAAGGTGAAAAAATCAAAAAGTTTAGAGTAGAAGGTTTCTTTTTATGACACATTTAACTATCCGTATTTAAACAATATAAGACAAATGAATGGAATAATCGATTGACCATTAGCACAAACTGGAAAAAGTTTAAAGAAAAAATTGAAAATTCTGGTTGTCCCGGATTTGGGGGAGGCTCGTTCCCAGGCGGAGCCTGGAATCGAGAACGTTTGTTTTGCCAACTTGATTTCCGGGCTTGTTTTTAGCATCGGCCGTTTTATCGGCTTTGCGTTCCTCTGCGTCTTTGCGCCTCTGCGTTAAAAAAAGGGTTCATCGCGGATTTGTGGGGAGCGGTAAAGGTAACCAGAGCTTCCAGCTCTGGTCGCAGTACCGCGAATATGCCACTCCCTCGAAGCCAAGACACACCAGACCAGGATGGTCTGGTTACCATCGAGGCACCTTTGCCCACAAATCCGCGATGAACCAAAAAAAGGCCAAATGGTTCGACGGACTTTTGATTTTTAACGCAGAGGCGCCAAGACGCAGAGAATCGGAGAGAGAGAAAAAAAAGGTCCGCTGTCGGCATTCCATGCAATTGGCCGAAATGATAACCAAGCCCTGATTTCATACGCCCCCAAATCCGTTAAAAACAGTCCAATTTCCCGAGCCGCCTCGATGCCATTCGTTCGAAGAAGCGGCGAATTGGCGCGGAAAATGGTGGGTTGGACTCCGTTCAAGATTGTCGGGCCATCCATTTCAAGAGAAGTAGAATCAGCGACAACGCCAGGGGATCGACCCACCCACCCTGCGATCTCCGCCGAGGCCTTCAAGATATTTTGGCGGAACAAAAACAAGCAGACATTTTTTTACAGCAAAACGGGGAATAATTTCATTCCTCCAATCACGCCCCATTGTTCCTCGTTCGACCGGCTTGTGAAATTATTAAGAAATTGCAAGGGATTGTAAAAAAAAGTTCCATGTCGCCCGGTTTTTCTGTTATAACGCCGGTAAAAGCCTTTGCGAAATGCAATTGCGCACGGATGGATCTCGACTGAAAAGAACGATGGCCGGCAAGACCCGCCGCCTGGCAGGCCAATTCATATACGGATGTGAAAAATGGCGACGAGAAACGCAGCAGGAGGATGGAACATGTTCGAAATCGCGGTTGGATACGTCAGGACTCGCAAAGCCCCCACCCTTGTCCGGGACCCGGACGAGACTCTTCGGAATCATTTCGCCAAGCCCCCGCCAGGCGGCTTTGAGCCGCCAACCCGGTCCTTTGTCGCTTGCAGGGCGGAATCGGGGTGCGTCGTCGGCCCAATGGGTTGAGCTGTTCCCGCGGCTGGGTTGACTCGTTTGACTCGTTCCCACGCTTTGCGTGGGAATGCATACCAGGACGTTTCGCGTCCGACGCCCCGCTCTCCGGTTTCGCCCGGACGGAACAATTTGTTCCATTTTTTCCGGAACAAATTGTTCCATGAAACAACGAGCCCCGAAAGGCCATTTCTTTCTCTGGCTTCGCAACCTCTCGAAATCGTTGAGGATTTGTAAAGGCTTGCAAGTAAAAATCGCGTAAGCACACTATTTGCTTTGTATGATTGCGGCAGAAAGCCTTTACAAAAGGCGACTGTGGGAAGATAGATCGCGGCAGGAAAAAACGATGGCGGGCTTGGTTTTAGCATCGGCCGGTTTTCATTCGTCGCCTGGATTCCGGGTCTCCGCAAGCTCCGCCCGGAATGACGGTGTCGGTCGGGCGATGTTATAACCAAGTTCGGCAATGAGAAAAGCGTCACGGGATGATGGAAAAATGAAGTGGAACAGGAAAATGGAACAATTTGTTCCATTTGTTCCGGAACAAATTGTTCCACGGAACAAAACGCCGCAAAAGACCGTTTTGTTCCATCTGATTTGCAACCTTTTGAAATTGTTAAGGATACGTAGAGTTTTGAAAAAAAATATCGTGTTGGCACATTTCTTTCTGTAGAGGGTTTGCGGTGGTAGAACAATGCGAACGGCATTTGTACGCGGATTGATCGTGACAGGAAAAAACGATGGTTGACAAGGCCCGCCTCCAAGCAGGCCGATCATTTTATATGGAAAATGGAAATCGGATATATGCAAATCAGACGGCAACGAGAAAACGCGGCAGGAGGATGGACCATGTTCGGAAACGCGGTGGGATACGATGTCAGGACTCGCAAAGTCCCCTCCATTTTCCGGGGCCCGGAAGAAACTCCCCGGAAACAGATCGGCAAGCCTCGCGGAAGACCCACAGGTCCGAAAGGTTTCGCGTGGCCCTGAAAATCCCCGAACATTTTTTTCGTCCGAAGGTTTCCAGGCGGAACGATGGATAGCAACAACGGCAATTTTGCAAGGAGAGCATCATGAATCGAGAACATTGCGCCAATGCGGCAGGCCGAAAGCAACGGAAGTGTGCCAAAAAACGTTTCTCCCTCTTATATTCGATCCCGATATTGATTTTCGCCTTTATGGGCGCGTCCGAATGCGTGCTGGCGGGCGACTTCACCGGCCTGTGGGTCGGCCAGATCGAGATCGTGCAGATCAACGAGGTGGGGCACCCCACCGACACCGTCACGCCGACGGACGTGGCGCACCCGTTCGACATGCGCATCCTGCTGCATTCCGAGGACACGGACCTTGCGGATGAAACCAACGCCGAGACCGTGCGGCTGCTCAAGAGGGTCACGGTCATGGGCCGTCGCTACGAGGTGGAAGTGGAGGACGGCGTCTACGAGGAGCGCATCGAGAGGGTGCTGGTGACCGACGACTCGATCCTGGGCGACTACGAGGGAGTGTCTCGCCGGGACGGCAAGCTGGTGGGGCTACGGCTGGGAAGCGCGGCGTTCGAGTTCGACGACGACCCGTCCGCCGCGGAGGCCGAGACCCTGGAGCTTGCCGGAAACATCGGGCTGGGCCAGACCCTGACAGCCGTACTGGCTCTGGACGAGGACCATCCCCTCAATCCGTTCAAGCACAAATACCACCCGGACCACCGGTCGGGCTTCGACTTGACGCGCGCCATCACTTTGACATTCGATTCCGCAAAAGACCCGGATGACGCCGATTCCGGCGTGAACACCTTCGCGGGCGACTACGAGGAGGTCATCGCGGGCATCCACAAGATAGAAATCAGGGCCAGGGGAAGGTTCACCATCGACCGGGTTTCCATGGTTCCCACTTTAAACGATCACTGATTCGAAGCGTATCGAGGGCGAAATAAATATGAAACGCGAATATGGAAGGTTCGGTTTTGGATCTTTTGTTGCCAGGGCTTTTCTTGCTTTGGCCTTTTTGTTCCTGGCGGTTTTCTCCGGACACGCATTTGCCGAGGACGATGAAAAGGCGTATCCGACAATGTATCCTCCGGGCAAATGCATCTATGTTACCGGGATCAGCAGGGATTACCACGTCACTTTGAAAAATTCGTACGATCTTCTAATCCAGAAGAATGTCACTGTGGAGGCCTGGGTTCTCAGCACGACCGACAGCGACGATTACAACTATGTTTTCAGGCTCTGGAAGGACGACTGCGAGTCGTATGGAGGGTACTTGCTGGCCACTCCCACCTACTACGGTTTTTCGGTGGGCAGGTGCGACGCCGCATTCGCGGACAATCCCAGAGTCCAGTACAGGCCGGGTTCGGCGTTTGTGGGGCAATGGCATCACGTCGCTGCCACGTTCGACGGTTCATACTTGAAAATGTACGTGGACGGCAAGCTGGTGGCAAGCGAGTTTACCACCAAGTCCATCGGCGGCAGCGGCGACGATACGTATTGGTTTAACATCGGAAGTGGTTTCGACGGATATATCAACGAACTCCGGGTATGGAAAACGGCAAGGTCCGAGCAGGAGATCAAGGCCAATTACGATTCCGTCTTGTTTGGCGACGAACAGGACCTGGTGCTTTACTTGCGATTTGACGAGCGAAAAACAGGGGATGTGGACGGAACCGCAGTATACTATTTCGAGGACCTGACAGGAAATCACACCCTCGAGATGGGAAACCTTCCCTACTATGAAACTGCCTTGACCGGGGTGTCCCATGTGGATTCTCACGCTCCTTTTTACCGGATACCTTCCATCGACAGCGAGGAAATGGAGGCGCCCGGAAACGCATTGCAGTTCGACGGTTCCGATGAATATGTGCAATGCGGGCCGTTTGATGAGCTGACGCCTGACGGTGCCACAGTTTGGAGCTATACCAAGGAAGCCTGGATCAAGCTGAACGACACCGGCGGCGTACAGGATATTGTTTCCTCCACGGTAGCAAGCTTAACCGAGACCCATAGGCTTTTCGTTGACAACGGAACTTTGAAGGCCTGGGCGGGCGATGCATCGTTCGAGGATACCTCGGGTGCGATGGAAGCAGGCATGTGGTACCATGTGGCCGCCGTGTACGACAAGACGGCGGATGAATTTCAATTGTATAAAAATGGCGTGCTTGTGGACCAGGGGCCGCCTGGCAGCCAATTTGGCCCGATTTTCCTGCTTGGATCATACGACGACGGCAATTATTTCAACGGCACGATGGAGGAGGTGCGGATCTGGTCCGTTCCGCGCACGGAACAGCAGATCATGTCGAACATGAGCAAAATCCTGCAAGGAAACGAAACCGGCCTGGTTGCCTACTACAAGTTCGACCATTCCAAGAATCCGCTTTTGGCCGACGATTCTTCGAGCGGCGAGTACACCGCCCTGCTGATCAACATGGAGGACGAGGACTGGGTGGAATCCGACGCGGCCCTTTCGGAAGGCGGCGTGGAGGACGGATGGATCTACTACGACAAGGCCGGAAACGTACTCGGTTCGCCCACCGAGGATCAGATCGAGAACCTGGCCGTCAAGAGGGTCAACGCCGCCATGGGTGTCACCGACTACGCCCTTGCTGTGCTAATGGATCATTCCGAAGGCAAGGGCGACGGCGCGCCGGACGAGTTCGGAAACCCGTTCCCGGAAAAGGGAAAGACCTGGTACAGAGCGGGCGAATTGGTTTCCCCCGCGGTGAACGGCCTCGTTCTGGAAACCAACAACATCAACCTGCGCTACGTGATCACCGAGTATTCCATATCGTGTCCGTCCTGCGCGGGCGATCCGGTCCCGGTCGTCCTGGAGGACCTGGACGAGTCTGACATTCTAGCCCTGCCGGAAGTCGCAATGGACGACTGGGTGGAGGTCGAATACGTCTGGAAGTCCCAGTACCGCGTGGCCGTCAGCACGCTTCCTGTGAGCGGGGTTTCCGACATTCCCGTCGCGGAGGTCGTCGATGGCTCTGGCCAGCCGAACCTGGAAGGTTCCGGCGAAGAATGGTACTTCAAAAACACCGAGCTGAAATTCACCGCCGCCGACGGCTGCCTGCGGCTGGTGGGATACAGGATTATCGATGAAAACCCCGTCGATGCGAAGCCGGACGACGAATTTACCCGGACCATCGAAAAGGACTATTCGGTGGTATGGGAATACGAGACCCCGGTGTACGAGGAGTACGCGGTGGCGGGAAGTCCCGTGGCCTTCATCACGGTGGAGCCCAAGTATCGCGACCGGCTGCTGGCGAAGCCGAACAAGGTGAAAAGCCTCGACGATCCCAACGAGGACCCCGCCTACCTGTATGTCTGGAAGGATTCTGAAAGCAAGTTCATACCCACCGTCGGCGACAAGGACATCCACCTGGAGTTCGCCATGGAAGACGGGGCGTGCTTTGAACTGCTGACGGTCACGGTCCATGTCTCGTGGCCGGACAAGCCGCACTACACGCACATTTCCGGCGCAAGGCCCGTCCTTCTGGATCCGTCCTCCGTCGATGGCGTCTTTTTCAAGGAGATGAAGCACAGCACCGTCCAGAAACTGGACGAGGAAGGCAACAACACGGGCCACGCGGTGGTGTCCGACGCCACCGAGTTCAACGCGACCGGCACGGGCTATTCCAGCCTCTATTTCTCCGGCACGCACATATCCAGCCCGGCCCCGAGGGAAATCTCCCTGTGGTTCGACGGGACGGACGATTTCGTGGAGTGCGGGGAAATTCTTAGGGAAACGGATTCCTATACCATCGCGGCGTGGATCAAGACCGACGGAAGCGGGGCGCGACGCGACATCGCGTCGGGCAGGTCCAGACACGCCTTCTACGTGGAAAACGGGACCCTCAAGGCCGCGCACATGAATTCGGGCGGCGGATGGAACACGGTCTCCGGCGGGGTTGTGCCCGACGGGACCTGGACCCACGTGGCAGCGGCCTACGACGGAGGTTCCAACAACCTGCGCCTCTTCGTCAACGGCGCCTCGGTGGGTTCCGGCTCGGCCGACCCCATCGAGACCGACCGCTTCGTATTTCTCGGAGCGTTCAACGAAACCGGCTACAATTTCCTGGGACAAATGGACGAAGTGGCCATCTACGAGCAGGCCCTGTCTTCGGTCAATCCCGATTCGCCTTCGACAAGCGGCCTGATCGCCTACTACAAGATGGACCGGGCGGGCGAAAGCTATCTGCACGATGCCAGCTCACGGCGCTATCACGCCACCATGCAGAACATGGCCCCGCACCGCGACAGGGCGCATCTGCACTTCTACAACTCGCGCAACAACTACGTCCGGCTGCCCTCCGTCTATTCGGGCGGGGACCTGACCCTGGAAGGATGGGTCCTGATGGAGGATCGCGTATCCGACGGCGTGTTCCTGGATTTGAGCAGCGGGGGCTCGTATCCCGTTGTTCTGACCCTTTCCGACGGTTCGTCCGGAAAGCCCAAGTTCTGCACCGACACAGGCTCATGCATCGTCAGCGAAAAGGTCCTGCCGGAAAACGCCTGGACCCACGTGGCCGCGACGTTCGAGGACGACGACGGCACGGCCCGCATCTTCGTCAACGGAGTGCAGACCGCATCGGGAACGCTGGATGTCCCGGCAACCACCGCGCGTCCGGACAGCTACATGGGCGGAAAGCCCTCGGGCAACTCCTGCGAGGCGATTTTCGACAAGGTGCGGATCTGGAACACAGTCCGTTCCCAAGCCCAGATTTCCGCGAATATGAAAGGTCCCCTGACCGGCTCCGAGGGCGGTCTTCTGGCCCTCTACCGGTCCGAGGACTCGATCCGCGGATCGATCCTCGCCGATTCCAGCGTCAACGGAAACGACTCGGTACGTCTTTACAATTGGAAATACCCGTCCTCGTGGATGGTGGAGATCGACGCGACGCCCCCTGCGGCCGAAGGCGACGAGGCCACCGAATATCCCATTGTCCGGGTGGTGGAGACCAAAACCCTGTCCTTTGCGGACGGAAACAGCAACCGGCCCGCGGTCATCGGACGGGAGCTGGTCAGCACACTGCACGATCCCGACGCGGCCCCGCCGCAGCTCTACCGGTCCAAATCCAGGTACGACACGACGGTCTACGCCGCAGGCGGACAGATCTTTCCGGTCAACCGCCAGTTCACCGAGGACCAGGAGGACGACATGCTCGTCATCTGGCAGAAGACCAAGGACGGCATTTCCTGGCCGGAAAGCCCCGTCAGGTACGCCTGCCAGTGGCCTTCGGATACCAAGCGCATCGTGATCGCCGGCCGCCACGGCTCCGAATCCATGGACGCCGACGGAAACGACCCGGACTACCCGGACAGCGCCGGCTCGTTCCAGTCCTATTTCGACCCGGCCAGGTACAGCGAAATCGCCGTCTATTGGCAGGACGATCCCGAGCTGCCCGGCTACAACCCCAACGAGGAGCACGCGCTCATCGCGCCCTCTCTGAAATTCTACGACAGGGCGCCCCGGCCCAAGGCCGCCTTTGCCCTGTGCAACGACTTGAACATCGTCACCCAGGACGAAAGCTACACCTCCGCTCCCATGGTCCTGGTGCACTATTACGATTCGATCATGGGGCGCTACGGCATGGAGGCCTACAAGATCGAAATCAGGGACTTGAACGTGGGCTACGACTTCGACTACCCCATGGAGGCGGGCGAACTGCTGACGGCGCCGTATCCCGTCAACGAAGTGATCGGGGCCGCCGCCCTGATTTCGGAACACATCGGAAAACCCGGCACCACCAAGCGCTGCTATTGGGAGGACCACAAGGGCCAGGCGTGGGCCGTTTCCGGCGATGCTTGGTTCAAGGCCGCCTTCTGGTATCCGCTCGCTCCGGGTTTCTGGTACGACCGGGACCCCGACGAAGACGGCGTAGTAGAAACCGTCGGCGAACTCGTTCCCTTTCTGTGGGATGGCACGACCAGGATAACATTCGACGCCTTGGATGCAGACAATTGGAAAGGACTGCCGAAAGAATACGCCGAATACGAAGACGATTCCGCAGAGCCTTCCGTGACGGTCACTCCGGGCTATCCCATGCCGGTGGAGGTCACGTACCGGACGTTCTGGCCCGACGAAACGCCCGTGCTCAAGGCGGGGGAAACCATGACTTTTTCGGGCGGGGAATACCGCGCCGACCATCCCGACATCGACGGGCTTCCCATGGCCGTGGGATGGGCCGCCGCCCAGGTCGTCTACGACGATCTCAACCCTTCCATGAACCGCTACGCCATTTTCGACTACTACCTGGTCCGGCTGGACCAGGTCCTGGAGAAGAGGACTGTCGCTCTGGATGCGATGCCGGACGACATGTCTCCGGCTTCGGGCAGGGTCGAGTACTACGACGGCATGTACTACTTCTCCGACCTTCACGCGGGATTGCATGACCGAATCTTCTACGATCCGCTCCTCAAGCAACTGGGCATGCAGGGCTTTTTGAACGACAAGACCCTGGGGGACTCGACGCTGACCGCGTCTCCGCCGTCCGTCTACATTCTCCAGCCCAACGTCATGACCCCGGTGGAGCGCGACGCCATCCTGGCATTGGAGGGGGCGGACGCGTCATTCAAAGCGGCCGTCGAAGAACTGTACGCGCTGACCCGCGATCCGGCCGGGTTCCCGCCGGAGGGCGACTACACGGTCGGCCTGGAATTCTGGCAAAACCAGAAAGGAGAGGAATTCGACGACTGCGCCTCCCCGATCATGGCCCTGGGGCCGGGCCTGGCGGTCATGCCCAACGGCAAGCTGCTGGACCCCGACGACGCGTTGTTCAGCAGCTTCGAGGACGGCTACGTAACCATCGCGGAAAACAACCACCCGGACATGGGCGCACTGCCCGTGGCCCTGCACATCGTCCAGGTGGTCAAGGACAAGTACCGGGGCGCGATCAAGCGCGTTCTGCCCGACAACGCCTTCGACGAAAAGGTCACGCTGCGTCACACGGCCGATTTCGGGGCCAATCCGGAAGAGCTGTATTTCCAATGGTGGTATCACGAAGACGACGGAGAGGACTATCCTCCCCCCTATCTCAGCACGGAAAACCCGCCTTCGGTCTGGAAGCTCTTTCCTCTCGGCGGGGGGGAAGGCGGGCTGGAGATCGAGCTGGCTGGCGCGGGAAAGGACCTGCTGGTGGACAATTTCTTCTTCGCCCGCTACCGGCACAAGGATTGCGACCCGGACAACTCGGACGACTGCTGGTCCGACTGGGCCGGCGCGGCCAACTCGCGTCCTCCGGATCCGACTGCGGTCCCGCCCGAAGATCCCGCCGAGACCTACCAGGCGCAGCTGTGCGAAGGGTGGATCAAGCGCGTCATGCAGGCCATCAACCCCTTCGAGGCGAGAATAACCGACTTCTACAGTTCGGACAGCCCGGCCACCTACACCAGCATGATCCAGCAGGCCGGACCCAGATACGAAGGCGCCGTGGCGTTCAATCCGGACAAGGACGTGATCGAAAACGTCGGGCTCATCGAGCTGTACCAGACGGTGATGGATCGCGGCAGGGACCTGAGCATCGACCTGACCCAGCCCGCCAGCACCTCGGGTGTCACCTCCGCCTTGCAACTGGCCGCCAGTCGCATCGCCGGACTCTACGCCCTTCTGGGCAACGAGGCCTACACCGACTCCCTGGATCCCACCATCGGATTCAACACCGAGAGCGGCGAGTACGGCTCCCTGGCGCCGACCATCTTCACGTTCATGAATCAAGTGCCCACTTTGCTCGAAGAGGAGCTGGGGCTTTTGCGAGGAATCGACGAGGAAGGCGCGCGACCCGGATACAACCGGCTGCTCTGGAACTTCACCAACGACCAGGGCGAAGTGGCCTACGCCTTGTCCTATAACATTTCGGACGTGGACCTGGACGGGTTCATCGACGAGGCAGACGGACGGACCCTGTACCCGCAGGCGCATGGAGACGCCTGGGGCCACTACCTGACGGCCTTGAAAGTATACTACGAACTTCTCGCTCACCCCGCGTTCAACTGGGAATCCAGAGCGGAAAGCTTCTATATCGAAGGGGTCGTGGTGGAGGTGGACTACCTTGACGAGAGGAAATTCGCCGAGATCGCCGCCGCCAAGGCCAAGGCAGGCGCGGAAATTCTCGACCTGACCTATCGTTCCAAATACACCGAAAATCCCGACGGGCAATGGCAGGGGTACCGGGACACGGACGAAGCCCGGGCCTGGGGCGTGGAGGAATGGGCGCAAAGGTCTTTCATGGGCGCCTGGTTCGACTACGCCACCGCCTGCGCCATGCTTCCGGATGTTGACGAGGAGCATGACGGCATGAAAAAGATCGACAGGAAAACCGTGACGGAAATCCAGGAGATCGCCGGGCAGGCCAGGAGGATACAGCAGAAGTACGACGAGGTGAACACAGGGTTGAATCCTTTGGGATTGGCGACCTCCGTCGTGCCTTTCGACATCAATCCGGCGAGGCTTAATCCGGCGGCGAGCAATCAGGCGACCCATTTCGAGCAGGTTTACGAACGGGCCGTGGACGCCATGGAAAACGCCCGTATCGTGTTTGACTACGCTTCGGATTTGAAAAACCGAATTCGCCAAGTGGCCACGAGCACGGAAGAGTTCACCGAACAGGTCCAGGAGCAGGACCGCGATTATCGCAACCGGCTCATCGAAATTTTCGGCACTCCTTACGAAGGGACCATCGGGACCGGGAAGGTCTATCCCGCCGGATACCAAGGGCCCGACTATTATCTTTACAATTACATCGATGTCAATGAAGTGAGCGAGGAAACCGTTTCGCCTGCCACCGATTCCTTCACGGCGTTTTTCAAGCCCATGAATAGAACTTTCGTCGATCCGAGCACGACGACGGTGGGAGACGGCGACCTGGCCGCCCAGTTCAGCTATTATTTCGAGCAGGATATCAAGGTGGGTGCTTTTACAAGTCTTCCCTCAGACGACACCCTGGAGATCGTATTCCCGGTCGCCTCCGCCGCCGACTACAGCTTCCAGGCCCCGGAGGACTGGGGCATTCGGAAGTCCCCCGGTGAAATACAACAGGCGCTCATCGAACTGGTCAAGGCCGAAGCGGACTACAAGATGGCGCTGCAAGACTATGCGGGGTACATCGGCGACGTGACGTCTGCCATCGACCTTCTCGAAGCCACGTCGGATTTGCATTACGAAAGCATTGAAATCGGAAATGAAGCCTATGCCAAGAAAAAGGTCCTGGGCGCCACCATCTTGTCTTTGAGAAACGCCGCAAGCATCGCCGAAAATTTTATAGAGGAAGACGAAACCATCCAGAAAACGACTGTCGAAGGGCTCCCCAAAGTCTCCGGTCTTTCCAACGACACCACTTTCACCACGCGAGCCGTTGTAACCGCGTCTCACGGTATAAAGAATGCAATACTCAAAACCGGCATACATGCCGCCAATATCGCCGCCGACGGACTTGAGCTGGAGCAGGAACTGGCGGACATGAGGTTCGAAACCGAAATCCAGATGGCCGAGTATAAATACGAGATCCAGCAGCAGCTCAAGGAACTCGAAGGACTTCTGGGAGGCGAGGTCACCCTGCGCCTGGAAGCGTTCAAGCGCAATGAAACTGTGCGGCAGCTCGGCGAAAAATACAGGGCCGTGCTCGCCAAGGGGCTTCGCCTGATGGAGGAAAGAAAAGCGTTCAACGCCAGGGTATCGGCCAAAACCCAGGGCAAACGCTATCAGGACATGGCTTTCCGGACGAGCTTGAACGACGCTCTTTCCATGTACCGGCAATCCTTTGATCTGGCCGCGCGGTACGTCTACCTGGCCGCCAAGGCCTACGACTACGAAACCAACCTGAGCCATCGGGACCCGGCTTCGGCCATACCCCTGATGACCGACATCGTCAAGCAGCGCACCCTCGGCGAATACAAGGACGGCGAATTCATATTCGGCCAGGGCGGCTTGGGAGACGTTCTCACAAGGATGTCGATCAATTTCCAGTCCTTGAAAACTCAGATGGGAATCGACAATCCCCAATCCGAAACCGGACGATTCTCCCTGCGGTACGAGTTGATGCGGATCATGGACGACGCCGAGTACGACGACGATTGGCGCAACGAGCTTCGAAAGCGCATGGTAAAGGACCTGTGGGTCATTCCGGAATTCAGGAAGTTCTGTCGGCCTTTCGCCCCGGAAACCTACGGCGAGCAGCCGGGGCTGATCATCGAATTTCCCACGGAAATCATGTTCGGCAAAAACCTGTTCGGACAGAATCTGGGCGGCGGCGACCATGCGTACGACGCGTCCAACTTCGCCACCAAGGTGCGCTCCGTGGGCCTGTGGTTCGACGGCTACGACAACTCGCTGCTGGCGGAAACCCCCAGGGTGTACGTAGTTCCCGTGGGCATGGACGTCATGTACGTGCCCGACAGCGAAGATCTCGACACCAGGGAATGGAGCATCGTGGACCAGCTGCTGCCCACGCCCCTTCCGGTGGGCGATTCGAACTTGAACAACCCGGACTTCATCCCCAGCCTGGACGGCCTCGACGGTTCCATGATCGAAATCCGCCGTTTCGCCACATTGCTGGCCTACCACGACGCCGGATACATGGATCAAAGCCAGATGAACTACAACTCCCGCGTCGTGGGCCGCTCCGTGTGGAATTCCCGCTGGATGCTGATCATCCCGGGCGGCACGTTCCACTACGACGCGGATTTCGGGCTGGACACGTTCGTCGATACGGTGAAGGACATCAAGCTTTTCTTCGAAACGTATGCGATATCGGGCGCATGACCACCGCCGTCCCGGTGGACGTCGGGGTTGGTTCTTAGATCGGCCACGGCTTGGCGGTACGCGGACGCAAAGCGTCCTGGTATGCATTCCAACGCGAAGCGTTGGAACGAGGCGGCAAGCGAATGGCCGAAATTTGAACCAATCCCGAAATTGTTAAGGCGTCGTAAAATTTTGCTGTTTATAACGGATTTGGGGGTGGGTGGAATGTAGGTTGGGTTGAGCGTCGTCAATTGTCGGGTTTCGCTACGGAATTCAATCAAACAAACATATACGGCGCGCGAAATGGTTGGGAAGCAAGCGAAACCCAACATGAAACCCGCTCAACCCAACCTACGCATTGCCGCTCCCCCAAATCCGTTATAACCAGAAATTTTGTAAAAGGCTTCCATATCGGTCCGTTTTTTGTTATAGAAATAAGGCGCGGTTGAAAGCCTGAGCGAAAGGCAATCGCGCACGGATGTATCTCGACTGGACAGAAACGATGGCTGGCAAGGCCCCGGCACCAGGGGGGCCGGTCTTTGTATATGCGGCAGATGGCAACGAGAAAGCGCTACGGGAGGATGGAACTTGTTTGGAAACGCGGTTGGATACATCAGGACTCGTCAAATACCCACCCTTGACCGGGACCCGGACGAAGCGCCCCGAAAACATGACGCCAAGCCTCTTTTAGGCAACTTCAAGCCGTCAAAGCGGTTTCTTGTTGCTTGCGGGGAGGAACCGGGGCGCTGCGGCGACCGAAACCGAATAGGCTGGCTCTCCCGAACTCGTTCCCATGCTTTGCGTGGGAATGCATACCAGGGCGTTTCGCGTCCGAGCTTTTTCTCTCCAGTCCGAAAGTGGAACAATTTGTTCCATTTGTTCCGGAACAATTTGTTCCATGGAACAACGCGCTTCCAAAGCCCATTTTTTGCTCTGAATTTGCAACAGCCTGAAATCGTTGAGGATTGGTGAAGTTTTATAAAAAGTTTTCATGTTGGCATAATTTTTTCTATACACAGCATGCAGTGTAAAAGCGTGAAAAGGAGATCGCGCACGGATGAATCTCGACAGGAAGAAAACGATGGTTGGCAAGGCCAGCGCAGGCAGTCCGATCATCGATACGTGCGGCAGATGGCAACGAGAAAATTGCAACAGGAGGATGGAACATGTTTGGAAGGGCGGCTGCCATGCTTTGCGTGGGAACGCATACCAGGAAGCTTCGGTTCCGGTCCTCCGTTCTCCGGTCCGCTATGTGGAACAATTTGTTCCATTTGTTCCGGAACAAATTGTTCCACGGAACAACGCGGTCCGAACGCCAATTTTGATCTGTGAATTTGCAACGGCCTGAAATCGTTAAGGATTCGTAAAGGTTTGTAAAAAATTTTCATATTGGCATAATTCTTTCTATACACAGCATGCAATGGAAAACCGTGCGAAAGGAGATCGCGCACGGATGAATCTCGACAGGAAAAAACGATGGTTGCCAAAGCCAGCGCCAGTCAGGCCGATCATCGATACGTGCGGCAGACGGCAACGAGAAAACGCAGCAGGAGGATGGAATATGTTCGCAAACGCGGTTGGATATGTCGAGGCTTGCAAAGACCCTTCCCTTGTTCGAAGCCCGTGCGAAATTCCCCGGAAACAGGTCGGCAAGCCTCCCGGATAATCAACAGGCTCGAAAGGTTTCCCGTAAGCCTGAAAATCCCTGAACCCATTTTGCGTGCGAAGATTTCCAGACGGAACGCTGGAGAACACCCACGGCAATTTTCAAAGGAGAGCATCATGAATCGAAACTATTGCGCCAATATGGTTGGCCGAAATCAGTCGAAGTTTGCCAAGAAACGTTTCTCCCTTTTGTATTCGATCCCGATATTGTTTTTCGCCTTTCTGGGCGCGTCCGAAAGCGTGCTCGCGGGCGACTTCACAGGCCTGTGGGTCGGCCAGATCGAGATCGCGCAGATCAACGAGGTGGGTCACCCCACCGACACCGTCACGCCGACGGACGTGGCGCACCCGTTCGACATGCGCATCCTGCTGCATTCCGAGGACACGGACCTTGCGGATGAAACCAACGCCGAAACCGTGAGGCTTCTTAAAAGGGTCACGGTCATGGGCCGCCGCTACGAAGTAGAGGTGGAGGACGGCGTCTACGAGGAGCGCATCGAGAGGGTGCTGGTGACCGACGACTCGATTCTGGGCGACTACGAGGGCGTGTCGCGCCGGGACGGAAAATTGGTGGGGCTCCGGCTGGGCAGCGCGGCGTTCGAGTTCGACGACGACCCTTCCGCCGCCGAGGCGGAGACCCTGGCGCTGACCGGCAACATCGGGCTGGGCCAGACCCTGGTCGGAGAATTGACCCTGGGCGAGGACCATCCCCTCAATCCGTTCAAGCACAAATACCACCCGGACCACCGGTCGGGCTTCGACGTGACGCGCACGATCACATTGACCTTCGATTCCGCAAAAGACCCGGATGACGCCGATTCCGGCGTGAACACGTTTGCGGGCGACTACGAGGAGGTCATCGAGGGCATCCACAAGATAGAAATCAGGGCCAAGGGCCGGTTCACCATCAACCGCGTCTCCATGGTTCCCACTTTGAACGACCACTGATTCGAATACCAGAGAGGGGGATATCGATATGAAGCGTGAAGATAGAAGGTTCGGTTTTGGTTCGACTTTGTTAACGTGGGTCATGGGGCTGTCCATCTTGCTCGCCGCTGCTTTCGCAGGTCCGGCGGTCGCGGAGGACACCCGTGCGATTCCGGTGTTGTATCCTCCGGGAAATGCCGGTCATTTCAGCGGCGACGGCTATGACGGCTTGTACGCGGAAGACGTGCGATATGATATTCTCTATCAGCAAACGTCCATAACCGTAGAAGCCTGGATCAAGTGGGAGACGACCAGCGTTGCGGCGACCATTTTCGAATTTTACACGGACGATGTATCAGACGCATTCGATGGATATAAGCTCAAAGTGTATCCGCCGGGATGCACCGATCCGTGCGAGGGTTTGACGTTTGAAGTCGGCAACCACGACGACGAAGAGAAAATAGTCGCCTACTATTCTCCCGGAATGTGGAACGATTGGCATCATGTCGCGGCCACGTTCGACGGTAGCCAGATGAAACTGTTCCTCGATGGAAAAGCCGTCGGCGCCAATTTTTCATCCCGAGTAGGCGCGGACAGCAACCATAACTACAAGATCTATGTCGGCGCCAACTTCGGCGGGTACATCGACGAGGTGCGTGTCTGGAGCAAAGTCCTTACCGAGCAGCAGATCGCGGACAACATGCACACGATCAGGTGGGGCAACGAAGAGGACCTCTCTTTCTATCTCAGGTTCGACGAGATGAAGACGGGCTCGGGTTCCTATTTCGAGGACCTGACGGGAAAGCACACCCTGGACGCGGGTACTCTGCCTGTCGCGTCTTCGGGCTTGACATGCGAGGAGTCCGAGGCTGGCGTCAACCGCATTCCCGAGGTGGAGGACGAAGGCATGGAGGCGCCGGGCAACGCGTTGAGGTTCGACGGCTCCGACGATTACGTAGGCGTCGGTCCGTTCGACGAGCTTCTCACCGAAGACGGCAACCTGAAGAGTTTCACCTTTGAAGCCTGGGTCGCGCTGGTCAACCCGGCATCGACTTCGACGATCATTTCCTCCAAAGACGGAGATTTCAAGCTATGGGTAAACGGCATCGGCAAGCAGCTGACGGCAACCGTGGGCGGCACCGATGTCGGAGACCCGAGCGAGTGGCCTGGGGACGTGGATTTCGACTGCGGAACCTGGTTGCATACGGCGGCCGTCTACAATGCCTCCACGGGAGACCTCAAGCTGTACAAAAACGGTGAAGAGGTAGCCTCCGGCAGCGCCGGGGCCCCCGCGATCCCCGATCCCAGCATATTGCTGGGGGCTGTCCTCGACGGGAGCGTAGGCACGGGAATGCAAGGCGTAATAGACGAGGCGCGAATCTGGTCCGTTGCCCGCACCGGAGAACAAATCCGGTCGAAGATGGGCGAGCCCCTCCAAGGGACCGAAGGCGGCCTGGTCGGCTATTACAGATTCGACCATTCCAGCAGAAGCCTTTTGGCCGACAGTTCCTCGTCGGAAGAAAACCACTCCGGCCTGCTTGTCAACATGGACGACGAAGACTGGGTCACATCCAGGGCGGCCGTCACCTCCGGAGACGATCCGGGCTGGGTCTACTACGACAAGAACGGCACCATGCTGGTCAATCCCACAGAAGATCAGATCGAGACCCAGGCCTACAAGAGAGAGTACGTGTCCATCGGCGCCTTGGACTACGCGCTGTTCATCGACATGGACCACACCGAGGGCAAGGGCGACGGCGCGAACGACGAATTCGGCAATCCCGTCCCTGCCAAGGGAAAGACCTGGATCGCCGCAGGCGAGACGGTTTCCGTATCCCTCAACGGCATCGTCCTGGAAACCAACAACATCAATCTGCGCTACGTGCTCGCCGAATACGAGGCCGCCGGGGCGGCCGGGGCCGGCACGACCCAGGTCGCTCTGACCGATTTGGACGAAGACGACGTGCTTGTGTTGGCGGAATTCGAAATGAACGACTGGGCCGAAATCCTTTTCACGTGGAAATCCCAGTACAAAGTGGCGGTCAGCACGCTTCCCGTGGACGGCGTGGCGGACCTCCCCTTGACCGAGGTAACCGACGGCAGCGGACAGGACGACATCGAGGGTTCCGGCTTCAACTGGTACAACAAAGGCACCGAATTGAAATTCACAGCCACGGACGGTTGCTTGGATTTAAAGGGCTACAAGGTCGTCGAGGAAGGCGCCGCCGAGCCCACGTCGGGCTACGAATTCACCCGGACCGTCGAGCAGAACTATTCGGTGGTCTGGGAATACGAGACCCCGATTTACGAGGAGGTCGCCTACGCGGGCAGTCCCATCGCCTTTTATTCGGTCCCGGTGGAGCACAGGGACAAGCTTCTTCTCAAGCCTGGCATCGTCCGAAATGTCAACGATCCCAATGAGGACCCCTCCTATCTGACCGTGTGGAACGAAGCGGAGAGCAAGCTGTTTCCGACTGTGGGAGAGAAGGAACTGCAACTGGAATATCCCATGGGCGAAGGCGCGTGTTTCGACAAGATGGTGGTGCGGGTGACTGTCAAGTGGCCGCCGCCCCACTATGTCCACATGGCGGGCTCGCCGCCGGTGAACCTGGAGCCATCGACCTCCGATTGGCTGCATTTCATGGACATGAAGCACACCACCGGCGACGCCGTCGTTACCACCTCCAAGGAATTCACGGCCTTGGAGAGCGGATATTCGACCCTGTACTTTTCCGGCACGCACGCCCCGGCCCCGGCCCCGTTCGAGGTGTCCCTGTGGTTCGACGGTGCAGACGACCGCGTGGATTGCGGAGAAATTCTTCCCGAATCCTACCGAATCGAAGCGTGGATCAAGATCGACAGCACCGGCGGGCGTGGCGACATCGCGTCGGGCAGTACGCGACACGCGTTCTACGTGGAAAACGGAACACTGAAGGCGGCCCGGAAAAACAGTTCGGGAGGCTGGGACACGGTTTCCGCAGGCGCGGTGACGCCCGGACAGTGGACCAATGTATCGGTGTCCTACTCGGGCGGCACGTTGACGGTGAACAACGGCGGAGCTACGCAATCAACGGCAACGGATTCCCCGGCTACGGACCGCACCCTTTTCCTCGGCGCGTTGGGAGGGAGTTCCAACCATTTCCGGGGCCAGATCGACGAAGTCAAAGTCACGGACCTGGGAGGCGGCGGTGTCGTGGCTTATTACAAGATGGACCGCGCGGGCGAAAGCTACCTGCACGACAGCAGTTCCCGAGGCTATCACGCGGCCATGCTGGGCATGAACCCGCATCAAGACGTCGCCCATCTGGAATTCCACAATTCCGACAACAACTATGTCCAGCTTCCCGACCTCTATTCCGGGGGCGATTTGACCGTGGAGGGCTGGGTCCTGCTGGAAGAGCGTATATCCAACGGCGTTTTCTTCGAGTTTAGCAACGGGGGAAGCGATTCCGTCTATCTGACCTTTTCCGACGGTGCGACCGGCAAGCCCGAATTCGGGACTACGACATCGTCCTCGGTGGTCAGCGAAGAGCCGTTCCCCCTCAATTCGTGGACCCATATCGCCGCCACTTACGACAGTTCCGACGATACGGCCCGCATTTACATCAACGGCGTTCAGACCGCTGTTGGCACGGTCGATCCCCCGGCCTTGGCCGCCAGGCCGGACAGCTTCGTTGGCGGCAAGCCATCCGGCAACACCTGCGAAGCGATTTTCCGAGACGTGCGCATCTGGGGCGCGACCCGTTCCCGGGCGAATATTTCCGCCTCCATGAGCGCCACTTTGAGCGGAGACGAAGAAGACCTTCTGGCGGTATACCAGGGGAACGACAAGATCAGAGGGACCACGCTGGTCGATTCCAGCGACAACGACAACCACGCCGAACTGGTCGATTGGTCGTATCCTTCTTCCTGGATCGCGGAAAGCCTCCAAGCCTTTCCCATTGCACAGGGAGACCCGGAAGCCGAATTTCCCATTGTCCGCATCGTGGAAACCAGCGCGGTGGGAGCGAGCCTTGCGGCGAGCGACCGCCCGGCGCGAATCGGCCGGGAACTGGTCAGCATCCTGCACGACCCGGACGCCGAAGCGCCCCACATCTACTACTCGCTTTCCCGGTACAACACCCAGATATACGGAGAGAGCGGCCAGATCTTTCCGGTCAACCGCCAGTTCACCGATGCCACCGAGGAAGACGACCTGCTGATCGTCTGGCGGCGCTCCAAGGACGGCATATCCTGGCCGGAAAACCCCGTGAAATATTCCTGCGTGTGGCCCGACGACGCCAAGCGCATCGTAATCGCCAGCCGCCACGGCTCCGAATCAATGGACGATTCGGAAAACGACCCCAGATATCCGGACAGCCAAGGTTCTTTCAAGCCTTACTTCGAACCCGCCAGGTATTCCGGTGTCATGGTCTACTACCAGAACGACCCGGAAATGGCCGGGTACAACCCCAACGAAGAACACGCCTTGGCGGCTGCGTCGTTCCGCTATTCCACCCTGGCGCCCAGGCCCAAGGCCGCCTTCGCCCTGCGAAACGACCTGAACGTCACGACCCAAAACGAAAGCTATACTTCCGACCCCAGGGTCCTGGTGCAATACTACGACGAGGTCCTGGGAAAATACGGCATGGAAGTGTACACCATCGAAACCGAAGACCCCGACATCGACGGCTACACCTTCGTCTATCCCATGGAGGCGGGCGAAATACTGGTGGCCCCCTACCCGGTCAACACGGTGATCGGCGCGGTGCAGGTCTCCGAACACATCGGCAAGAACGGCAACCCGCTGAAGCGCTGCTACTGGGAGGACCACAAGGAACAGGCCTGGGCCGTTTCCGGGGATTCGTTCTTCACCGCCGCATTCTGGTATCCCCTGGCGCCAAGCTTCTGGTACAACCGCGACCCGGACGGCGACGGCGAAATCGAAACCACGGGACAGGTCGTGCCATGGCTATGGGACGGCACCACCAAGAAGTCTTTCGAACAGCTGGCCTTCGACGACTGGAAAGGCCTGCCGACCAAGTACGCCGAGGACGACGATCCCGACACCGTCACCCACGACTATCCCATGCCGGTGATCTGCCGGTTCGAAACGTTCTGGCCCGACGAGACCCCCGTGTTGAAAGCGGGCGAGACGGTGACGTTCTCCGGCGGCGAATACCGCGCCGACAATCCGGACAACGACGGTCTGCCCATGGCCCTGGCCTGGGCCGCGGGACAGGTGGTTTACGACGATGTCAACCAGGCCATGAATAAAAATTTGGCGTTCAACCAATATTTGGTACGCCTCGCCCAGGTGCTGGAGAAACGGGGTGTGACGCTCGATGCGCTTCCCGAGGACATGGAACCCGCTTCAGGAAGGGTCAAGTACGAAAACGGCGTGTACTACTTCAAGGAAATCCACGCCGGGCTGCAGAAACGGGTCTACTACGACCCGCTGAACAAGGAGCTGTGCATGCTCGGGTTCGTCAACGACAAAACCCTGGGCGACGAAACCCTGACCGCTTCGCCCCCCTCCGTCTACGTTCTCCAGCCCAACATCATGACGGAAAGGGAGCGCGACGATTTGAAAGCTTTGCAGGGCGCAGACACCGATTTCCAGAACGCCGTGGACGCCTTGTACGAACTGACGAGAAACCCGAACCAGTTTCCGGACAAGGACTACACGGTCGGGTTGCAGTACTACACAGACGAGTACGGCCAGTCGCACGACGACGCCGCCGAGCCGCTCATGGCCCTGGGGCCGGGGCTCGCCCTGTTTCCCAACCAGGACCTTCTGACGCCCGGCCATCCGCTCTTCAGCATAGTCGATGAAGGCTACGTGACCGTGGCCGAAAACAACCATCCGGACATGGGCGCTCTTCCCGTGGCCCTGCACATCGTCAAGGTGGTCAACGACAAATACCGGGGCGCCATCAAGCGCGTACTCCCCGACAACGCTTTCGACGAAAAAGTCGTCATGCGTCACACGGCAGACTTCGGCGCCAACCAGGACAGCCTGGTTTTCCAATGGTGGTACCGAGAGGACGATGGAGAAGATCAGCCTCCGCCGGAATACGCGCCCGACGAGTGGGCGATTTTCCCCGATCCCACGGGAAACAGCGGCCTGGGAGCTGTGGAAGTGACTCTGGCCGGCACGGGGAAGGACCTCCTGGTGGACAATTTCTTCTTCACCCGCTATCGCCATAAGGATTGCGTACCGGACGGGTTCCCCGAGGTGAGCACCCAATGCTGGTCCGAATGGGCCGGCGCCGCCAATTCCCGTCCGCCCGACCCGACGGCGGTACCGCCGGAAGATCCGGCGGAAACCTATCAGGCCCAGTTGTGCGAAGGATGGATCAAGCGGGTCATGCAGGCGATCAACCCGTTCGAGGCCCGGATAACGGACTTCTACAGCACGGAAAGCCCGGCCACGTACACCAGCATGATCCAGCAGGCCGGGCCCAGGTACGAGGGGGCCGTCGCCTTCAACCCGGACAAGGACGTCATCGAGAACGTCGGGTTGATCGAACTGTACCAGACGGTCCTCGACCGGGGCACGGACCTGACCATCGACCTGACGCAGCCCGACTTCACGTCGGCCGTCTGTTCGGCCCTCCAGCTGGCCGCAAGCCGCATCGCGGCCCTCTACACCCTGCTGGGAAACGAGGCCTACACAGACTCTCTCGATCCTACCATCGGGTTCGACACGGAAAGCGGCGAGTACGGCTCCCTGGCGCCCACGATCTTCACCTTCATGAACCAGGTGCCGACGCTGATCGACGAGGAGCTGGCCCTGCTCAGGGGAATCGACGAGGAGGGCGCGCGGCCCGGCTACAACCGGCTGCTCTGGAACTTCACCAACGACCAGGGCGAGGTCGCCTACGCCCTGTCGTACAATATATCGGACGTCACCTTGGACGGTTTTATTAACGAGGCCGACGGTCGCACGCTGTACCCGCAGGCCCACGGCGACGCCTGGGGCCATTACCTGACGGCCCTGAAAGTGTACTACGATCTTCTCACGCACCCGGAATTCAACTGGATATCCCGGGCGGAAAGCTTCTACATCGAGGGTGTCGTTGTGGAAGTGGACTACCTCGACGAGAGAAAATTCGCCGAGATCGCCGCCGCCAAGGCCAAGGCGGGGGCGGAAATTCTGGATTTGACCTACCGCTCCAAGTACACCGAGAACCCCGACGGCCAGTGGCAGGGCTACCGCGACACAGACGAATACCGCGCCTGGGGCGTCGAAGAATGGGCGCAAAGGTCCTTCATGGGCGCCTGGTTCGACTACGCCACCGCCTGCGCCATGCTTCCGGACGTGGACGAGGAGCACGACGGCATGAAAAAGATCGACCGGATCACCGTGACGGAAATCCAGGAGATCGCCGGACAGGCCAGGAGGATACAGCAGAAATACGACGAGGTGAACACGGGCTTAAATCCCCTGGGGCTGGCCACGTCCGCAGTGCCCTTCGACATCAACCCTTCCCAGATGAACCCCAGTCTGACCAACAAGGCAACGCATTACGAACAGGTCGCCGTACGTGCCAAGGAAGCTCTGGAAAACGCCCTGGTGGTTTTCGACAACGCTTCGGATCTGAAAAACCGAATCCGGCAGGTGGCCACGAGCACGGCCGAGTTCAAGGAGCATACCGACGAGCAGGATCGCGACTACCGCAACCGGCTCATCGAGATTTTCGGCACGCCTTACGAGGGGACCATCGGGACCGGCAAGGTCTACCCTGCCGGATACAAAGGGCCCGACTACTACCTGTACAACTACGTCGATGTAAACGAAGTCAGCGAAGACTCCGTGCCTCCGGCCTCGGACAGTTTCACGGCCTTTTTCAAGAGCATGAACCGCACCTTCATCGATCCGGATACGGGCGAGGTGGGAGACGGCGATTTGGCCTCCCAGTTCAGCTACTATTTCGAACAGGATATCACGGAGGGCGCTTTCACTTCGTTGCCGTCCGACGACGTCCTGGAGGTCGAAATGCCTTACAGCGCCACCGACTATAGTTTCGTAGCTCCGGAGGAATGGGGCATGCGCAAGTCTCCCGGAGAAATCCAGCAAGTTCTCATCGAACTGGTCAAGGCTGAAACGGATTACAAGATGGCGATTCAGGACTATCTGGGGTACATCGGCGACGTGACGTCGGCCATCGACATTATCGAAGCCACCTCCGACCTGCACGCCGAAACGATTAGGATTGGAGACGAACAGTACGAAAAGCAAAAAAGCCTGAACGATAAAATCAAGGCATTGAGAACTACAGCCGCAGTCTCCGAATTCGCAGCGGACGAAATCCGAAATCTTGTAGATGCCACTATCGAGGGAGTGCCTAAAATTGCGGGACTTTCCAACGATGTAAGTGCGCCATTGCGCAGCGCTCTGAAATATGCATACCTCGGAGGCACGGCGGTATTGAAAACAACGGCGCTTACCACCAACCTCGTCGCCGACGGCCTCGAAATGGACAAGGAATACGTCGATCTGGACGCCGGCACGGCCCTCGACAAGGCCGATTATAAATACGACATCCAGCAGCAGCTCAAGGAACTCGAGGGGTTGCTGGGAGGCGAGGTCAACCTGCGCCTGGAAATCTTCAAGCGAAAAGAGGCAAGGCGGCAGATCGGCGAAAAGTACCGCGCGGTACTCGCCAAGGGACTGAGGCTCATGGAGGAGAGAAAGGCCTTCAACGCCAGGGTGGCCGCCAAGACCCAGGGGCAACGCTACAGGGACATGGCTTTCAGGACGAGTCTGAACGACGCTCTGTCCATGTACCGCCAGTCCTTCGATCTGGCCGCCCGCTACGTCTACCTGGCCGCCAAGGCCTACGACTACGAAACCAACCTGAGCCACGAACATCCGGCGTCCGCCATTCCGCTGATGACGGACATCGTCAAGCAGCGTACTCTGGGCGAGTACAAGGACGGCGAGTTCGTATTCGGCCAGGGAGGACTGGGAGACGTGATGACCTACATGGACGTCAACTTCGCGTCCTTGAAAACCCAGATGGGAATCGACAATCCCCAGCAGGAAACCGGCCGGTTCTCTTTGCGATACGAGCTGATGCGGGTCATGGACGACGACCAGTACGACGGCGACTGGCGCGGAGAACTTCGAAAGCGCCTGGTGGACGATCTGTGGGACGTTACCGAGTTCAGGAATTTCTGCCGGCCCTTCGCCCCGGAAAGCGACGGGGAGCAGCCAGGCCTGATCGTCGAATTCTCAACGCAAATCATGCCGGGGAAAAACGTGTTCGGAAACGACCTGGGAGGCGGCGACCACGCCTACGACGCCTCCAATTTCGCCACAAAGGTGCGCTCGGTGGGCGTGTGGTTCGAAGGCTACGACAACTCCCTGCTGTCGGAAACCCCCAGGGTATACCTGGTTCCCGTGGGCATGGACATCATGTACGTGGCCGACAGCGACGAATTCGACACCAGGGAATGGCAAGTCATCGACCAGAGACTGCCGACCCCGCTTCCGGTGAGAGATTCCAACCTGAGCAGCCCGGACTTCGTCCCCAGCCTCGACGGCCTCGACGGCTCCATGATCGAAATCCGGCGGTTCTCGACCCTGCTGGCGTACCACGACGCGGGCTATCTGGACGAAACCGAGATGAACTACAGCTCCAGAATCGTGGGCCGCTCCGTTTGGAACACCCGCTGGATGCTGATCATCCCCGGCGGCACGTTTCACTACGACGCGGAATACGGGCTGGACACGTTCGTCGATACGGTAAAGGACATCAAGCTTTTCTTTGAAACCTATGCGATATCGGGCGCATGATTGGAAGAAGCATGATCGGAAGGCCGACAACGGGAGCGGAAGACCCCCGCAGCATCTCCCCCCTGTTTCCGTTCCCCCGTTCCCGCGCTTGGCGCGGGAACGGTCCTCGGTCGCTTCGGTCGCTTCGGCCGCAGGCGAAAACGTAAACATCTTGAAAAGGACCGGAATTTATGCCATATAGAAAAGGACATTTCCGAATGTATCAATTCCAGTTTTTGCCGCATTGCCCTGTCGGCAAAAGGCGCCTGCGCAAATCTCTGGACTTGACGGAAATCAAACGGTCGAAAAACGGAAAGCGCCTTTTTTCCGCCACTGATCTCGATTTCAAGATTGTTTTCTTTCAACCTGGCAACCGGACCTTGCGTGGATTTTCAAACAAGGAGAAGCGATGTGAAAATGATCGTCAGGCCAGTAATCTTCCTAACAGTCCAAAACATGAAAGCTTCGGATGTCCGGCGGTTTTGTCTGTTCTCGCGCGTCGCGCGGAAACGGCCATAGGGCGTTTTGCGTCCTGCCGCAGCCTGGTACGCCCCGGTCTTTCATTAAAAATCAACCAGATGCCATAACGAGGAGGAAACCAGTTGTGAAACCAAAACCAATCGCACCAATTGTGACGGCAATGTTCCTCTTGTTCGCGGTCCTTTCATTCCCTTCGGCGGCCTCTGCGGACCTGAGAAGGGCGCAGACCATCGAGCTTAAGGAGGGATGGAACTCGGTATTTCTGGAGATCGTGCCCGACGATCCCAGCCTGGACGCGGTCTTCGCCAACACCCCGGTCACCATGGCGGCGGCCTACTACCCCAAGAATTCCTCCGTGTCCTTCATCCAGGACCCGGACGAAAAGCCTTGGAAAAAGGAGGGCTGGAGCCAGTGGGTCCCTGCGGACAGGCCAGAGGCGATCGTCAACGACCTGTTCAACCTCCAGTCCAACCAAGCCTATCTTTTGTACTCCACGACGGATTTCGTGCTCTACCTTTCGGGCTCCAGCGATTTCAGGCTGCCCGACTGGAAGCCGGACTCCTTCAATTTCCTCGGGTTCTACGTCGATCCCGACGACCCTCCCACGTTCTCCCAGTATTTCCAGGGCTCCGACGCCCATGACGCGCGGATCTACCGCCTGGAGGACAACCACTGGAAGATCGTGGCCTATCCGGGCATCGACAAGATCCAGCCGGGCGAGGCCTACTGGGTCTGGTGCGACGGACCTTCGAGCTACCCCGGACCTCTCCAGATCGACCTTCCCGGGTCTGGAGCAGGGCTTTACTTCTATCAGGAAATAACGCGGCTGCGATTCAGCATCGAAAACCGTTCCGAAAGCCCGCTCACCTTCACGCTGGAGCTGATGCCCAACCTGGGGGGCGACCCGGCCGTTCCGCTCTGGATCTTGCACAAGCCGAGCTTTCTGGAGGAGGAACTGGTCCCGTTTACGACCTACGCCCCGGATGTTCCATTGGGGCCGGGGGAAGAGGTGAAGATCGAACTGTATGTACGGCGGGCGAGCTTCAACGTCGATGAGGTCTCCAGCCTGATGAAGGTGACGGACGGTTTCGGGGACCTTTACTATCTGGAAGTCTGGGCGGAGAAATGATTGTCAATACCGGCCTTTCGCGCCGCAAGCCTCAACAACGGTCAGGAGATGATATTATGAAAGCATCGAAATTCATCCAATTTTATTTAGCCGTCCCCGTGCTTTTGTTCGTCCTGTCGGCTTTTGCTTTCCAGGCGAACTCCGACACCGCCATTCCGGAGCCCTACACCACGATCTACGGCAGGGTCGTCAACACGTGGCAGGGTTACAACGTGCCCATGGAGGGCGGGACGGTGTCGTGGACCTTTCGGCAGAAGTACGGCGACAGAAAGGCCTTCACGTATTCCGCCGACGTCGAATGCGTGGACTGCAACCAGTACGTGGAGGGCGAGTGCGCGGACTGCGACGAATACGCCTACAAGCTTCAGGTGCCCCAGGAAGCCATCGCGTCTCTTCTTACGGCTTCCGAAGACAACATTCCTCTCGACGACGACGACCAGCTGTACAACTTCGCGGAGGTCACAGTCGATGGCTCCCCGGCCAGCGTGGTGGTGATCGACCAGTACGGAAACATCACCCCCGTGCCCGACGAGCCCTTCGACATCCTGTTCAGCCAGGATCGCAGGGTCCACTATATCCAGGCGGACCTGGAAGTGGTCTACGAGCTGCAAGACTCCGACGGCGACGGCATTCCGGACTACTGGGAGGAAAAGTACGGCCTGAACCCGAACCTGGACATCGACGCGGCAGGCGACCTGGACGGCGACGGCTGGTCCAACCTGGACGAGTTCAAAAACAACGCCGACCCCACGGTGAGCAACAAGGGACCTACGCTGGTCACCGACAACATCGCGGTGTACGAAAAAGGGACCACCGTGGTCTACCTGCGCACCCTGGATTCGGACACGGCCCCGGAATACATCAGCTACCGGATAACAGCAGCGCCTGCGGGCGGAAAGCTCCTGCTCCGATACGGCGCGGCGGCGGCCTTTAATTTCAGCGAAAACACGCCCGTGTACGACGATCTGGCATGCTCGCACGGCTTCTGCGACCGTTTCGACCTGTCCGACAACGCTTTAAACGCGGCCCAGAGCCAGGATCTGGAACTGGGGCAGGGCAGCCAGTTCACCCAGGCGGACATCGACGCGGGTCTGCTCGTGTTCGTGCACGAGGATGTCGAGGCCGGTCCCATCTCCTTCGATCTGACCGTGCTGGACGTCGAGTCCAACGAAACCAACGCCACGGTGGACGTGGCGGTTTTCCGGCCCTCCAAGACCGACGGTTCCGACGCGGAACTGTGGCTGGACGCCGACGAGCCTGGGGTCGAACCCGACGGCAACGACTTGGAGACCTGGGTGGGGCGCTCGGGCAACGACGAGTACGCCTCCACGCTGGCCACCGTTTCGGAGATCAGCGGCCAGTTTGCCACCGACACCTCGGATGTCACCATCGATGCGGACTTGAACGGCAGGAACACGGTGACCACCGGGAAAGGAAACGCCAACTACGGCATGAGCTTCATGCCGGGAGACAGCCATGCGTCGGCGGATTCGGACCGCACTCTGTTCGCGGTGTTCAGGCCGGACAGCCTTGATGCGGGGCTGACGCAGCTTTTCGCCGCGCCAACGTTCGAAATGGGGATGTCCGGCGACGACTACCCCGGATTCAAAGGCAATTTCAGGTACGCCGCAGGCGGCCAGGCGGTCTACAGCAACTACCCGGTGGACGGCAAGTGGGCCGTGGCGTCGGTCGAAGATGAAAACGGGACCGTGGAGATCTGCGTCAACGGCATGCGCGCGGGCGGCCCCCACGCAGGCCGGGACAATCCGTCGATGGCAGGCTACAGCCACCTGTACGCCAAGTCCGGCGGCCCCGACGCCAACACCGGCATATGGGACTATTCGGAACTATACAAGGGCAACGTGGCCGAAATGCTGGTGTTCACCAAGCTTCTGACTCCTTTGCAAAAACACCGGATCAACGCCTATATGAGAAGCAAATGGTTCGGCGCGGTGGTGTGGGACGCCACCGGCAGCAGCAGGGACATGGTCATGAAAGGCGCCTACAGCGATTTCTCCCAGGGCAAATACCAGGCCTATCTGAGCCACTGGGGGGCCGACCGCGACCACGTCTTCATCGGCGGCGCCGGAAACGACCAGATCCACGCGTCCGGGGCAAACAATGTCATCGTCGGCATGGGCGGCGACGACGTCCTTTACGGAGGCATCCATCGCGATGTCTTTGTATTCCTCCACGACTCCGACGGCAACGACACGATCAATCGCTTCGGAGAGTGCGACGCCATCGACCTTTCTGCCGTTCTGGAAGGCGACGGGGACTTGGCCAACTACCTGAATTTCACGGCCGCCAGCGGAAACACCGTCATCGGCGTGGACGTGGACGGCAACGGCAGCGGGTTCGACGACATCTCCATCACCCTGGTGGCAAAGACATATTCCAACGACGACATGTTCCGGCTCTGGCTCCAGGGCAGGCTGGTCACCGGCGGTACCAGGCCCGCTTTCCCGATTACCGTGGAGATGGTCGAAGACGAGCTTTCCGAAACTTCCTCGTCGCCGCTGACGCTCCAAATCCATTTCCCGGAAGACATGCCAACCGTGCCCGACGGTCTCGTGATTCCTTTCATGGTGGGCGGAGACGCCGAGGGACTGCGCAACGACTACTATATGGAAATGCAGGCGTACGACGCGACCAAAGGCAAATACGTCTGGCTGGAAGTCACGGAGGATACCGCGATACACGAATTTCCGGTGCGCCTGAAGGCCGGCGACGACTTGCTGCAAATGCGGATCCATCCCATCGCCGACACCAATACGGAAAGCCGCGAGGAAATCACCGTGAAGTTTCTGCCCAACGACCAGATCTACGACCTGGGAGCGACCCGGAATTTCACGGCATCCATCGTGGAGGGGCAGGACCAGGTCATGATCGTGGCTACCGATCCCATCACCCATGAAAACCATCTGGAAGGGGGCGAGTTCGTGATCTCCCGCATGGGCGGCGCCATGAACGAGCCTCTCTCGGTGAAGGTGCAGATCATCGGCTCGGCGACAAACGGTATCGACTACAAGTATGTCTCGGCCGAGTTCGTGTTTGCCGCCGACCAGTCGGAAATCGTCATTCCGATCAAGCCCTACTCCGACACGTCGGTGGAAGGCCTGGAGATCGTGGAGCTGGTCCTTGTCGATCAGGACTACTACGTGATCAAGGGCGAGGCGGCCGCGCAGGTGTACATCTGGGACGAAAACAAGCTGATCGGCGACATCGACTTGAGCGAAAGCATCACTCTGGCAGACCCGCTCATGCTTATGCAGATGCTGACCGGCAGGAGCGATTTTGAAAACGTCATCTTTCCGGAGAGCAGCCTCGACGGAGACAACAAGCTGACCATCGAGGACGTGGTCCTGCTGTTGCAGGTTATCGCGGAGTTGAAGCAGCTTTAGCGCAAGGACACGGAGCGTTCCCGCGCAGAGCGCGGGAACGAATTCCAGGCTTCCACTAAAAAATGCGGGGATTGGTTAACTGGATGGCAAGCAGAAACAATATCATTGTGGCATTTCTTTGCATCGCGCTGGCGGGGCTGGTCTTTTCCGCCTGCACGGAAGAGACGCCCGCTCCCGAGGAGACGGCGAAAAAGCCGGTTTCCGATACGGATACGGTGGCGAGGGTAGGGGACAGGAAGATCGATGTCGATGACTTGCAGGGCGAAATGGAGCGGCGCAGTACGTCGGCGTCCGAAAAGGAAAGCCTCTTGCAGGACATGATCGATTTCGAGGCCATGCTGGCGAAGGCCAAGAAAGAAGGCCTGGACAAGGACCCCGAATTGATTCGAGCCTGCGAAAGGCTTCTGGTGGGAAAATTCAGATCGAAACACCTGACGTCCGCCGTCGAGAGCATATCCGTCGCCCCCGAAGAGGTCAGGCAATACTACGAGACCCACCGGGACGAATTCGCAAAGCCCCCGTCGGTGCGGCTCGCCTTGCTTTATCTGAGCGCGCATTCGCGGATGTCTCCGGAAAAAAGAGAGGCGATTCGGGAAAAGCTCGCCGGGGCCAGGGAAACCGCGCTCGGAATGGCGGAGGAAAAAGGCTTCGGCAAGCTTTCCATCGCCTTTTCCGAACACCAGGCCAGCCGGTACCGGGGCGGCGACATCGGGTGGGTGAAAGAGGACGGCCGGGCCGGAATCGATAAGGCCGCCGTGGACGCGGGATTTTCCCTGGCGGCAGTCGGGGACGTCAGCGAGGTCGTCGAAGGGGAAAACGGATTCTACGTGGTGAAGCTGATGGACCGAAAGGAGGCGTCGCTGACGCCTTTCGAAAAAGTGGAAAGAAAGATCAACCAGACGCTGTTGCTGGAAAAGCGAAGGAAGGCCGAAGCCGAATTTCATGAAAATGCGAGGCAGGGCCTGGAAATCGAGATCTATCCGGAAGTCCTGGCGACGGTGGAAGCGAAAGGGGCCGGGGGCGGCAGGCAGGCCAAGCCCCCGAGGCTGCCGTGATCGGCATGTATGGAACATTTAAATTGACACGGGATGAACTTGTTCACCCGCCAACCATCTCTTTGGGGACCATAATTTATGGGAGGTACTTATGAAAGGGTTGCTTAGGATTCTAATGGTTTCTCTAATCACCTGCGCGGGTGGCCAGTTCGCTTTCGCACAAACCGTGCCGGGCGATCTGGACGGAGACGGCCGTGCGCGCCTGGCCGACGTCGAGATGGCCCTGGATACCACCAATGGCGTATTGGATACAAGCCCGGACATCAATGCCGACGCCAACGGCGACGACAGAATCGGCATATCCGACGCCGTGATGGATCTCCGGTTCATCGCGTATCCGAAGGAAGAAGTGTTTACAAACTCCCGGGGCATGACCTTCAACCTGATTCTCAAGGGGACTTTCACCATGGGAAGCCCGGTGGACGAACCCGAGAGGCAGGAGGAGGAGGTCCGGCACGAAGTGACCTTGTCCAAGAATTTCTTCATGCAGACCCGCGAAATCACCCAGGGGCAGTGGGCGGCCGTCATGGGGCAGAACCCCTCCCTGTATCCCGGCGACGACACCAGGCCGGTGGACAACGTGTCCTGGGAGGCGGTGCAGGAGTTTCTGTCGATTCTGAACCAGGACGAAGACCGCCTCAAGTACCGCCTGCCCACCGAAGCGCAATGGGAATATGCCGCCCGCGCGGGGACGGACACCGCCTTTTGCAACGGGGACATGACGGCGGAACCTTTGCAATGCGACCTTCTGGATCAAAACCTGGATCAAGTCGGCTACTACTGCGGAAACTCGGCGAGCACGACCCATCCGACCGGGGAAAAGACGTCCAATGCCTGGGGGCTTTACGACATGCACGGCAACGTGTTCGAATGGTGCCAGGACTGGCACGGCCCCTATTCCGAAGTTCCCGTGACCGACCCGAAAGGCCCTTCCACGGGATCCAAGAAGGTCCTTCGGGGCGGAGATTTCAACTCGTTTCCCGCGTTTAACCGCTCGGCCTACCGCTGGTTGGGCAGCCCCGCCTCCAGCAGCGCCGCGCACTGCGGTTTCCGGCTGGTCCTTTACACCGTGCATCCAGACCAGTACGCCGTGAAAAACGTCGGCATCGAGAAGGACGACGAGCAGGCGACCCTCTGGTGGGACCCCAAGGACAACGCCTTGTCCTACAACATCTACGTTCATACCAAACCGGGAGTCAACAAGGGGTTCTACAGCAAGAAGATCGCCAGCGCCGCCAGTCCCCAAGTGGTCGCCGATCTTGTCAACGAGACCGACTACTATTTCACGGTGACGGCCGTGACGCCGGAAGGCGAAACCCCGGAATCCGCCGAAGTCTCCACCAAGCCGGCCAGGCCCCTGACCTATACCAACGGCGTGGGCATGGTGTTCAACCTGATCAATCCCGGAACGTTTACCATGGGCAGTCCCGAAGGCGAACTGGGGCACAGCGAGGATGAAACCCAGCACGACGTCATTCTCACCACCCAGTTCTACATGCAGACCACGGAAGTGACCCAGGATCAGTGGAAAGCCGTCATGGACGGCATGATCCCGAACCCGTCCCAGTTCGTCGGCTGCGGCGACGACTGTCCGGTGGAAATGGTTTCCTGGAGCGACGCCCAGGCGTTCGTCACGCGGCTCAACACGCTGGACGACCGCACCTACCGCCTGCCCACGGAAGCGGAGTGGGAGTATTGCGCCAGGGCGACGAGCACCGCGGCGTTCGCCAACGGCGACATCACGCAGGAGCTGTGCGATCCCCTGGATGCCAATTTGGACCTCATGGGATGGTATTGCGGCAACGCCCTCGACAACATGACGCACCCGGTCGAGCAGAAAGACGCCAACCTGTGGGGGCTCTACGACATGCACGGCAACGTCTACGAGTGGTGTTCCGACCGCTACGGCGCCTATTCCGCCGGGCCCGTGACCGATCCCCAGGGACCGACCGTCGGAAACTTGCGGGTATTGCGCGGCGGTTCCTACGCCCACGACGCATGGGAATGCCGGTCCGCCACCCGATATTACGCCGCCCCGACGTTCGACTTCCCCACCGTGGGGTTCCGGGTGGTTATGGAACTGAGAGATTAGAAGCGACCTGTGCTTGCCGCACCCGTCGCATCCCGTCGTTCCCGCGCTCTGCGTGAGAACGAATAAAGCAATCGCGACTCCATTGAGCAGAGAGTGAGACCATGACTGGAAAGCAAAAAAACAAGCCGGGCAGGAATTTTTCGTTCGCTTTCGCACTTCTTTTTCTTCCATTGTTTGCAATGGTCTTTGTCGCCGTTCCGGCGTCGGCCGGCCCGAACGCAGGGGCCGGCTGCGCCGTCGATCTGGTTTTCACCACCACTCAGATCGATACCTCCATGACGGTGGACGAAGGCGACGTGTTCTGGATCGCGATCATCGCCCAGGACGTGTCCAACCTAGACACCTATCAGGTCAAGGTGAACTTCGACCCGACCAAGTTGAGCTTTCTGGACAAGATGGAAGAATACGTCAACCCTTTCGATCCCTCCAATGACAGGCCCAACATTTTGAAGACCCTGGGAGGGGAAACCGTCGGGTTCCAGGCCGCATTGGAATCGGAGGGCGTGGTCAACATGTCCAACGCGCTGGTCGGAGAGGACCCTGCGGAAGCTCCCGAAGGAGACGGCCTCCTGGGGTTGTTGAAATTCAAGGTGATCGACGCGATCAACACGTCCCTGACCCTGTCCGAGGTGGCGTATCTGGATTCGACGGCGACGGAGGACATGCCCACGCAGCTTTCCGGCGCCGAACTGTTGGGCGAGGGCGTGCCCGAGTCCCCGGAGATCGTTTCTTTCACGGTCGCGCCTTCTACTATCGACGAGGGCGATTCGGCCCTGCTGTCCTGGAGCATCACGGGGGCGGAGACCGCGTCCATAAACAACGGCATCGGTTCCGTGAACGTTTCCGGCGGCAATGTCAACGTGTCGCCGTCCGTCTCTACGACCTATACATTGACTGCTGCCAACTCCGGGGGGCAGACCACGGCCACGGCGACTCTTACGGTCGTGCCGTACGTGGCACCTCCCGTGATCACATCGTTTACGGTCACCCCCACGTCCATCGAGGACGGCCAGTCCGCGATGCTCGCCTGGCAGATCACGGGGGCCGACACGGCCTCCATCGACAACAACATCGGGTCCGTGAACAAGACGGGCGGAAGCCGTTCCGTCTCCCCGTCGGGAAGCAAGACCTATACGCTGACCGCTTCCAACCAGGGGGGAACCGCCACGGCATCGGTATATCTCCAGGTGACCGCGCCTTCCCAGAAACCGGTGATCACCTCTTTCACCGCCACGCCCACGGCCATCGAGAAGGGCCAGTCGTCGGTGCTGTACTGGAACATCTCCGGGGCGAATTCCGCATCCATCGACAATGGCGTGGGAGCGATCAATCCTTCCACCGGAACAATTTCCGTCTTTCCGACCACCAACACGACCTACACGCTCACTGCGGTCAACGCGGACGGCACCTCCACGTCCAGCGTGATCGTCCAGGTATCGACCCCGGTCGAGCCCGAACCCACCATCGTTTCCTTCGGCGTCAATCCTGCGTCCATTCAGCAGGGCGATTCCGCCGTGCTCTCCTGGGTGATTCTGGACGCCGATTCCGCCTTTATCAACAATAGCGTGGGGACGGTCAATGCCTCGAGCGGAAGCGTTTCGGTTTCCCCGACGACCGACACCACCTATACGTTGACCGCTTTCAGCGACGGCGGCTCGGTATCCGCCTACGCTACCCTGACAGTGACTCCCGTGTCCGGTGACGGCCCCAACGCCGACGCCGGCTGCGCCATCGACATGGACTATACCACCACCGAAGTCGAGTCGGAAAAATCCGTCGAAGACGACGAGGAATTCTGGATCGCCGTCGTCGCCCAGGACGTTTCCAACCTGGACACCTTTCAAGTAGAGGTGAATTTCGACCCGGAAAAGCTGAGCTATATAGGATATGCGGAGGAAAACCCCTTCGAAGGCGTTTCCAATCTTTTAAAAGAGGACGGCGGGGAGACCATCGGGCTTCAGGTCGCCCTCAGAGCGTCGGGCACGCTCAATGTGTCCAACGCGCTGGTGGGAAACGACCCGGCGTACGCCCCGGAAGGCGACGGCGTGCTGGCATTGCTGAAATTCAAGGTGATTTCGGCAGCGGACACCCTGCTTGTCCTTTCCAATGTTTCCTATATCGATTCCTATTCCGTCGAGGATTCTCCCAGCCAGATATCGGGCGCTCAACTCGTCTCGCTGACACCGCAGCCGCCAGAGATCGACTACTTCGTCGTGGCCCCGTCCTCCATCGACGAGGGCGGCAACGCGCAATTGTCCTGGAGCATCGACGGGGCGACTTCCGCATCCATCGACAACGGAATCGGCGGTGTCAACGCGGCGGGCGGAAGCATTTCCGTCTCCCCGGCCGCCAGCGCCACCTACACCCTCACCGCCCAGAACGCGGCGGGCAGCTCCACGGCGAGCGTCGTTCTGACAGTCGTGCCTCTGGTGGCCAAACCCGCTGTCGTCTCCTTCACGGTGACTCCCGAATCGATAGAGGAAGGCGAGTCCGCAGAATTGGCGTGGACCGTGACCGACGCCGATTCGGTCTACATCGACGGCGGAGTAGGCTATGTGGACGCATCCGGCGGGACTTATTCGGTTTCGCCGTCGGTCGACAGGACCTACACATTGTCCGCCACCAACGAGGGTGGAACAACGACGGCGACCGTTAGCTTGGAAGTGACCAGTCCCCATGTGGACGGTCCCAACGCCGACGCTGGCTGTATTCTCGATTTGAACTACACCACAGCGGAGATCGAGTCCTTCAGGATCGTGGAGCAGGAAGACACGTTCTGGCTCGCGGTCCTGGCGCAGGACGTCTACAACCTGGACACCTACCAGGTCGAGATACGGTTCGACCCCGCGCGTCTGTCCTTTTTGCAGGGCGCGGCCGAAAACCCCATGGGCGGGTTCGACAACCTGCTCAAGACCCAGGGCGGTCAGACGCTGGGGTTCCAGGCGGTGCTCTCCTCCGCCGGCGTGGTCAACGTGGCCAATTCCCTGGTCGGAAGCGACGAGGACCAGGCGCCCGAGGGCGACGGTCTTTTGGCGCTTTTGAAGTTCAAGGTCTTGGACGCATCGGCCAACACGGACCTGGTCCTGGAAAACGTTTCCTACATCGATTGCTTCGGGCAGGAAGACTCGCCGTCGCACATCTTCGACGCCGCCGTGGGGCCGTTTGAAATCATCACCCCGGTGATCGGCTCGTTCGCGGCGAACCCGTCGGCGATCACGGAGGGTCAAACAGCGTCCCTGTCATGGAGCGTCTCCGACGCCGACTCGGTAGTCATCGACAACGGAATCGGGTCGGTGAACCCCTCCGGCGGGACCTACCAGGTGTCCCCTGTTTCCGACACGACGTACACCCTCACCGCCAGCCATGATTCCGGCGGAGTGGCGACCGCTGCGGTTTCCATCGATGTCACGCCCCTTCTGGACGCGCCGACCATCGAATACTTCACCGCGTCGCCCCAGTCCATCGAAAGAGGGGAGCAGTCGCTTCTGTCGTGGAGCACTTCGGGGGCCGACACGGCGTACATCGACAACGGGGTCGGGTACGTGAACGCGTCTTCCGGGTATTTTTCGGTCTATCCCGACCAGAACACGACCTACACCTTGATGGCGATCAACAATGCCGGTTCGACTTCCGTCACGGTCACGGTGTCGGTGGACGACCCATCGGCCGAAGGCCCCAACGCCAACGCCGCGTGCCTGATCGACCTGGACTATACGACATCGCAGATCGAATCGAGCAGGCTGATTCGAAACGGCGATCAGTTCTGGTTCGTACTCGTCGCCCAGGACGTTTCCAACCTGGACACCTACCAGGTGGAAGTCAATTTCGATCCGGATAAATTGGAGTTCGTGCAGGGCCTGGAGGAAAACGCTTTCGCGTCTTTGAACAACATCCTGAAGACAAACGGCGGAAACACGGTCGGCTTCCAGGCCGTGGAAGTCGCCTCGGGGACCGTCAACGTGGCCAACGCGCTGGTGGGAACCAGCCAGGAAACGGCGCCCGAAGGCGATGGCGTGCTGGCGCTGCTGCAATTTACCGTTCTGGACGCGTCGGAAATGACCAGCCTGGTCCTGTCCGACATTTCCTACATGGATTCCAGCGGTAACAAGGACGCCCCGGCGAACGTGTCCAACGGCCTTCTGTACGTGGAAACCGTGGCAAAGCCGGTTGTCGAATACTTCACCGTCAGCCCGACCTCCATCGTGGAGGGGCAAAGCGCGACCCTGATCTGGAAAATCGTCAACGCCAAGACCGTCACCATAGACAACGGCATCGGAACCGTCAATCGCGTCAACGGCTCCATTTCCGTGTCCCCGGACCAGGACGCCGTCTATACGCTGATCGCCTCCAACGACAGCGGAGAGACCACGGCCTCGGTGAAGCTTTCGGTCGAGCCCGCGCCCACCGACGGTCCCAATGCCGACGCCGGCTGCGCCATCGACCTGGATTACCAGACCGCCGAAGTGGAGTCTCTCAAGACGTTTGAGACCGGAGACCAGCTTTGGGTGACCGTGGTGGCCCAGGATGTGGAAAACCTCGACACCTACCAGGTGGAAGTCGCATTCGACGATTCGCAGCTGTCCTTCGTGGCAGGGTACGAGGAAAACGCCATCGGGGGAATCGACAACCTTTTGAAGTCCGAAGGCGGAAGCACTGTCGGGTTCCAGGCGGTGGAGTACGAGCCGGGGGCGATCAACATCGCAAACGCCCTGGCCGGGCAGGACCCCGCTCAGGCGCCCGAGGGCGACGGCGTTATCGCGCTGTTGAAATTCAACGTCGTCAACGCGGTCTCCGACACGGAGATCACCCTTTCCAATGTCCACTACATCGACACGGAGGGGGCCGACGACGTGCCCTCGCTGATTTCCAACGCCACCTTGAGAATACCTGTGACGAGCACGCCTACGATAACGAGTTTTATCGCGACGCCTGAATCCATCACAGTCGGCGATTCCACCGTGCTCTCATGGACCATCGAAGGCGCCGATTCGGCGTTCATCGACAACGGAATCGGCGCGGTCAATCGCCTGGAGGGGTCGCTCGAAATTTCTCCGGAGGAAGACACGACATACCAGCTGACTGCGGAAAATTCCTTCGGCACCGTGTCGGCGACAGTGGAAGTGCAAGTCTCCCCGGTGATCGTGAAACCCGTCATTCACTTTTTCAAGGCCAATCCGTTCGTCGTATACCAGGGCTATCCTTCCACGCTTTCCTGGAGTGTAACGGGCGCCGATATGGTGGTGGTTGACAACGCGGTCGGAGTCGTGGCCAGCGATTATGGGGAAATCGATGTCGCTCCGGAAGAAGACACTACCTATAAGCTGACGGCTTCCAACTTGGCGGGAGACGCAGTCGCCTACGTGACGGTCCAGGTGGACCCGCCGATCGAGCTTCCGATAGTTGAAAGATTCGAGGCCGTGCCCGCCGTCGTGGAGGAGGGTGACAGCGCCCTGCTGGTCTGGGAAGTCGCAGGGGCGGATTCTGTTTCCATCTACAACGGCGTCGGCCCTGTGCATCCGGTTTCGGGAGAATACCGCATCAGACCGGAATTCACTACCACTTACACCCTGATCGCCGAAAACGATTTGGGAGCGACCTCCGTCCAGACTACCCTGGTCGTCATATCGGCCAAGACAACCGCAGTGGTGGAGACGGGGCCGGGGACCGGGACTGTCGTGGGTCTTTCCCAAGGGGTCTTCAGCCAGGACCTTGTTGTCTACACTGATAATCCCACGAGCATCACCCCTTCCGAAGACTGGGAACCATATTTTCCGTTCGGTTTTTTCGGCATTGAAATCGGAGGTCTGTCTCCGGGAGAAGAGGTTGAGGTTAGCTTCCAGGCCCCTTCGGAATTGTCCGATCTGGAGACCCAATTATATACGTACGAGGGCGGTTATCTAGACTACTTCGGCAAGGCCTACGGTCTTTCGGACGGCGATGAAAAGTTCGTCATTTTAGTCACGGACGGAGGTCTCGGTGACGGCGACGGAGAAGCCGACGGCAAAATCGTCTTTACGGGCGGACCATCGGTCAGTTCCGGTTTCGGGCCCAACATCGACGCCGCCTGCGCCATCGACATGCACTACGGCACTCTCGCATACGACAACGATGCCATTTCCGTGCTGGGAATCGAGTCCTCCGCCTGCGGGTTTGTAAACGAGGACATCTGGTTCTTCATTGTGGCGATCAACGTGAACAACCTCGACACATTCCAGGCCCAGGTCAATTTCGACCCGGCGAGGTTGAAGTTCCTGGGCGGGGCCGAGGACAATGCCTACGAAGGGGTCCCCAACCTGTTGAAGAAAAACGGCGGAACGACCATGGGGTTCCAGGCCAAGCAAACGACTCCGGGGGTGGTGAACATCGCCGATTCGCTCATAGGCGACGATCCCGAAGAAGCGCCGGAGGGCTCGGGCGTCATCGCACTGTTGAACTTCCGGGTGCTGGACGACGATCTGCAAAACGCCGTTACCCTTTCCAACGTCTATTTCATCGATACCTTCGGCAGCATGAGGACGCCTCCGCTGGCGGACCCCATCACCAACCTGTACGGCGCGCATGTGAACCCGAAGCAGATCTTCGTGGCCGAGACCCCCCAGGACTGCCTTGATGCCACAGAATGCTACACGTCGTGCTTCAACTACTTCAGAGAAGGCGTCGATGCCGTCCCCGACGCCGAAACCCATGTCATCGTCCTGCCCGGCTCCTACTCCGAACCCCTGATCATCGACCGGGACATCGCGACCGTCGAAATCAGAATGCTGACCGGGCCGGTGATACTGGAATGAGAGCAAAGGTGAAACAAAAAAACGGCTCATCGCGGATTTGTGGGAAAAGGCGTATCTATGGTAACCAGACCATCCTGGTCTGGCATGCCTCGGCTTCCAAACGGCGGCATATACGCGACATGGGACCAGAGCTGGAAGCTCTGGTTACCTTTATCGCTCCCCACAAATCCGCGATGAACCAAAAAAACAAACAGGCGTTCGCTATTTTTTTTTCGTGCCTGTCGGCTTCTTTCGGGAAAGATCTGATAATCACTTGATACAGAATGGATCGTGTTCGTCTGGCAGCATGCATGAATGCATGCACGCTCGGGCGATTTAATATGAAAAGCCCTAATTTTGACGGACTTTCGGAATGGGGCTTTTCGTTCCTGCAATGGCTCTATACATTTGATGTCCTCTTATACTTGATGATGAAGTTTTTTCGAGATAAAGCTGCCGGATATCGAAACATGGGACATGCTGCGCGATTTGTTTAAAAAACCGTTTTTCACAAAACCCGTAGTTCTGATCCTGGACGAATTCGACGCGTTGCAAGAGAATTTCATCGATAACTTCTCAAGCCAATTCAGAGATATGTACATAAGAAGGCTGAACGAATCGGACAAACCCTCCGGCGAAAAAAAATGCCTTCTTCACGGGCTTGCTCTCATAGGGGTCAGAACGGTCCTGGGTATAGAGAATGTCTCCGGGTCTCCGTTCAATGTTCAGCGAAGTTTGCGAATTCCCAACCTGACGCGCGACGAAGTCGGCGGCATGTTCAAGTGGTACGAAAAAGAGACCGGACGCAAAGTGGAAAACGGCGTCGTCGATCTTCTCTACTGCGAAACGCAAGGCCAGCCCGGATTGACCTGCTGGTTCGGAGAACTGCTTACCGAAGGTTTCTACGGCTATTCTCCCAAAAAAGACAAACCGATCACCGTCGAGGATTTCGAATACGTCTATCCGATGGCCGTGCAGGCCCTGCCCAACAACAATATTCTCAACATCGTCAGCAAGGCCAAGCAGGAACCTTATCGCGAGGTCGTTTTGAAGCTTTTCAAGACGGACAGGAAAATGGTATTCCAATACGACAAAAGCCCTCTGAATTTTCTATATTTGAACGGCGTAACGGACATCGAGACGACGGCGGCGGGAATGTTCGTCAAATTTTCGTCCCCCTTCGTCCAAAAGAGACTGTTCAACTATTTTTCCGACGAATTGTTCGACGAAACGGGAACGCTTTACGAACCTTTCGAGGATTTGGGCGATATCCTTTCCGATGAAAGTTTGAACGTCGAAAACCTGGTCAAACGGTTTGAAAACTATTTGAAAGAAAACCGGAATTGGCTTTTGAAGAATGCCCCGCGACGAAAAGACATGCGCATATTCGAAGCCGTTTATCATTTTCTTTTATATCGGTTCATCTTCGATTTTTTTGGGAACCGGACGCGCGAGGGTCTGGCCCGAATTTCCGACGGGAAACGGCAAAGTCGATATCATCGTGGACTATGGCGGCCGAAGATACGCATTGGAAGTCAAATCCTACACCGACGAGACGGGTTACAAAGAGGCCTTGCGCCAAGCCGCGGATTATGGCGGACAACTCGGCCTGGAAGAAATCGCTTTGGTCTTTTTCGTGGAATCCATCGACGATGCCAATCGCGAAAAATACGGCAGGCAATATTCGGATGAAACAACCGGAGTACGGGTAGCTCCGATTTTTGTCGAAACCTCGGCATGACGGCAAGGCGAATGGAGTCATCTTGATTTGTGATTAACAGGTGCAGACGCGAAGCGTCCTGGTATGCATTCCAACGCGAAGCGTTGGAACGAGGGAAACGTGGAAAGAAATAAACCAAGGGCCGGGCAATTTAATGCCCGGCCCTTTTCCTTTTTGCTAAAGTATTGAATCCTGTTCGTATTTCCTTGCTATTATTTTCGAAACGTTTATTGAGATCCGCCTAGTTGACGACAGCTCCCGAAAGCTGCAATATCGCGTCGGTTTCCTGGGCGGAGTCGAGAAAGAAGACGTTCTGCAGATTCAACTCCGATGTTTTTTCATCCAGGACCTTGAAATGCAAGACGGCGATGATTCCAGAGCCTTCCGGGGCCTGTCCGGGATCGCTTCCGATCAGGGCGTTGGAAACGTTGACCACTCCTTCTTCGGTTTTCACGGCGCGAAAACCCATGGCCGCGCCGCCTTCGGACTCCAGGAAATTGGCGTAGTCCATGACCGGATCTCCTTGGGAACCGGCCACGAACTCAAGCGCTTGCGGGTCGAATTGGACTTCCACCTGGTAGGTGTCCAGGTCGGCCACGCCCTGGGCCACGACCGCCACGGCGATCATGTCGCCCTTTTGGGCCTGCGCGGCGCTGTCCATGTCGGTGTCGGATACTTCCTTGCTGTAGTTTCGGGTTTCCGGGTTCAAGTCGAGACCGCATGCGGCGCCGCCGTTGGGACCCGCCAGCAGGGCCGTCGGGCCGGAGAAAAACAGGACTGCGATGGCCAGGCCGATTGTCGCGTATTTTGTGGTTTTTTTCATGATATCTTCCTCCTGAAAGAATGTGCTGAAATTTTTTTTTCGGAAAATCGCGTCGGTGAATTCCTTTTTTGAAAAAGACGCATGGCTTTTCATTCAGCCGGAAATCAGTTGCATTCGCTCAGCCAGTGGTCGGCGAACACTCCCAGATCGAGATAGTTGACAATCTGTTCGGCCTTGTCGGATTCGTAGTACAGGTTGTACATGGAATCCCAGTTGCCGTCGGACTCGGTCATGAGCCAGTGGTCGGCGAACATGCCCAGGTCCTTGTAGTCTTCGAGGCCGTCCTTGTTGAAATCCCAGGGGCATGCGGAGATGCCGCCGCCGCGCAGTTGCGTGATCTGCTCGCCCACGCCGTAGGGGTCCTGGAAAAAGACATTGCTCAGGCCTATGGAGGCGACGTTTAGCACGCGGAAGTTCAGCAGGGCCAGAACGCCGCTGCCTTCCGGGGCGACCGCTGTGGAAACGCCGTCCAGGGCGTTGGAGATGTTGACCACGCCGCAATTGTCCGGGCAAAGCTCCACAGCCTGGAACCCGACGGTGGTGCCGCCGTTTTTCTTCAGGATGTTGTAGATGCCGCTGATGGTGTTGTCCTCGATGCCTCCCAGAAAGTCGAGCTTGAGAGGATCGAATGTCACTTCCACCTGGTAGGTGTCCAGGTTGGTTACGTTTTGGGCGACCACGGCCACCCAGATTTCGTCCCCGATGCCCGCGTTGCCGGGCGCGGTGGCTTCGATGTCCTGGTAGGAGAAGACATCCAGGTAGTCCCTCGTGTCGGTGTTCATGTCCAGGGCGACCCCGGCACCGTAGAAGTCCTCGGATTCCACCACGATGTCCACGGCGGGGTTGGAGACGAAGCTTGCGAGTACCACTTCGACGTCGTCGTCCAAAGTGGCCGAATCCCACTGGGGCGAGCCGATGGGGTACGCCTTGACCAGAATCGGCGAGCCCTCCGGCGTGTCGCCGACGTCGCACTGGCCGTTTTTGTTCACGTCGGTTCCCCAGCCGGCTGCGTCGCTGCACAGCATGGTCTGCTGCAATTCCAGCTCGGCGGGGCCGAGTGGCGCTTCATCCTTGGCTTTCAACGCGATGGTGAAAAGAGTCTGCTCCCCGGAGTAGGCGCCGCCTCCGCCGGATGTCGCATCCGTGTCGATGAACGCGCCGCTCAATTTGATTACGCCAACGGTTCCCGTCTCGGTGTCCCACGGTTGTATCTCGATGGGATCGGCGCTGGGACTGGCGTCGTAGAAGGTTTGGAAGAAATTGGTCGTCACCGGATTGTCTCCGTTAAGCTCGAATACGTCCGAAGGATAGACGAACGTGAAAACGGCCCCGGTGATGTCCTGGGCCTGGTCCACCTTGATGTTGACCGTAATCGATTCTCCCTGGTACATTTTTGTTTTGCTCGGGGACAGGCTGAGGCTCGCAGCCCAGCCTGTGGCGACGGGCTGGCATATCAGGGCCGCCGCAAGAAATAGGAAAAGAATGCTTTTTATCTTCATAATGCCGCTCCTGTATTGAAACGAAAAAGGGTTGTTCCGAGTTGTCATGCGATCGGGTCGTGCCTTGGTCCAAAAGAAGGCGACAGCATTCAAAGCCGTCCTGTGGCGGCTCTATACATGCCGTATGCGCGGCTTTCCATCATTCCCGCGCTCTGCGTGGGAACGCGTTTCGGACGCCCCTCGTCCATTTCGAACAAAGGCACGGTTTTGCCAAAATGAAATGCCGCCGAAGATCGGAGCAAAACACCCGCGATTTCGGCAGCCGCTATCTTAGGCCGGGCAGGGTTCCGGGGGCGGGATCGAGGGGCTTTCGTCCAGAGAAGAATACAAGACGGTTCGGTCGTCGATTCGACCGGAAACCGTCGTAATATGGGAAAGATTGATGGTGGCGGGAACATATTCCATGCCGGCAGACGCGTTAAAACCCGGCCCCCTGTCCTTTTGAATCGTTTTTTTGTGGCCGCTCAGACTCTTGAGAGCATCCAGTGTTTCGGCGATCTGTCTTGCGAAATTCGCATGGGCCGATACCTTTGCTTTCAGGTTTTTCATGGCGAGGATCGCGTCGGCCAAGCCTGCGGGTCTGTCGGACACAGGCTTGCGGGCCAGCAAGCCCGAAAAACCCGACGACAAAAGGCATATGGCCAAACAAATGCAGATTCCTCTCTTTACCGCCACCACAGTCTCCAATCGCGAATAATTCACATTCTAAAACAATCCGATCATTTCAACTTTCAACAATCCTACACGAATCGAAGCGGATTGCAAAGCAAAATTTGGATTTTTCGACCTGCGCGGCGGTTGGCGACAGATACCTGATTTATTCGTTTTCAAGGCATCGACGCTTTGCCGCGCAGGTCCAAAGATTCTGCTTGCACCGCACATCCTACATGCCCTCGATGGCGTCGAGCATCATGAGGTCCGAAGAACCGTTGATTTGGAAGGCCACGACCGACTGGTCCGACTCGAACGCCACATAGGTCGCGCCGGAAATGTCGTCCCCCTCGAAGATATTCTCGACGGTCCCCAGGATTTTCTCATTGGGTCCGACCACGGTATCGACGCGGGCGACGGCGACGCCGTCGTCGTCGTAGGCGGTCAGGGAGACGTTTGCCTCCACGGTGTTGGGGTTGACTACGGCCAGGCCCGTGTGGCCTTCCTGGTCGATTTTTGGCAGTACCCCTGCGTTTCTGCGAATGTCCACTCCGGTGTATCCGGCCAGGCTGTTCTGATGGACGGGGGCGAACAGTTCGAAGCCCGTGATGGGGGACGAACCCTCCACCTTGATCCACGCGGCGTCCTCCGGAAGCCCCATGCGGGCTTTGTTGCCCACGAAGCTTTCCCTAGGGCCGATTTCCACTTCGGTGGCCCCCAGTTCCTCTCCTTGGGAATTGTATGAAGTGATCGTGGCCTGGCACAGCGTATCGGAAGGATTGTGCGCCACGACGCCGGTGTTCCAATAATCGGAGAACGCCACGTGGGGATAGTAGATCGTGTCGGCGGTCTTGTCGTTCAAGAGGATTCCGCTGAGTTGATTGCCGGCCCCGAAGAGTTCCAGGCCGATCAGGCCGGGAGCGTCGGCGATTCTGGCCGTGTGGATTTCAGGCTGCGCTTGTCCGTCGAACAATTTGCGCATGGTAAAGGAAACATGCCCGCCGGCGGGTATCTCCAGGGTTTTGGAGACGCCGTTGTCGAATTCGACGAGCGCCTCCAGCGCGGATATGGTCGTGTTGACCAGGGCGAAACCGGTGAACCAGTGGTTGTCCGAGGCGATATGGCTGATATGGATGTCCCCGGTGCTTATCTCGGAAACTGCCGGGACCGCTACGCGATACGTATCCTGAACGAAAAATTTGGTATAGCCTTTGGCGCCTTCGATGTCGGAACAGAATGCCAAGTACCTTATGCTTTCCGCAGAGTCGAAGGTTTCGCCGATGGTAAATTGCCTTCTGGCGAATGGCCCCAGCACGACCGGAGCCAGAGTGTACAGTCTTTCTCCGTTTTCGTCGTAGGCCCTCAGCTCTCCGTCGATGGCAACCTCGGCATTGGCATTGACGACGGCAATTTCCGTCTCCCAAAGGTCGTCGCTGGCCACGTGCGGATAGTACAGTTTGAATACAGCGTAGGCCGGGCCTCCCTTGAATTCGATTCTGCCGTCGGCGACCCCGTCGCCGTCCTCTGCGCCGCCGTCGGTAATGATGATGATGAACGTATTGTCGCCGTCATCCAGGCCGTCTGCACTGTCGAACTTCAGGTATTGTCCGTCCGTATGATGATAGAACAAGGCGTTTTCGGAAACCGGTTTTGGCGTGTAGACCTCCACTTGGACGGTCGCGCCGGGAGACAGCGACTGCAAAGTGAAGTCGAAAAGGCCCAGAGGGAAGTCGGCGGGCGCCTGTTCGTGGGCCTGGACGCTGGTCGGAGTCCCTTGGAATTCGCCGGCTTTAATGATCAGCACGACGCCGTCGCCGGGACCGTCCACGATTTCCTCCACGATTTCTTCCGCAGACACCGTAACCGTAATGCTCGAAGTTGTTTCGCCTGCCTGGTTTTCGGCCGTAAGGGTATACGTTGTGGTGGCGTCGGGCGAAACCTGGACGGCGCCGGATTCGGTATCGACTTGCCCGACGCCGTTGTCGATGGTCACGGTTTCCGCGTCTGAAACGTCCCAGGACAGTGTGGCGGAGCCGCCTTCGGCGATGGCGGGAGGAGACGCTGCGAAGGATTTCACCGTGGGTTTTTCAAACACGATTAGGGTGAGGCTGGCGGTGGTCTCGCCTGCCTGGTTGGTGGCCGTCAGGGTATATGTGGTGGTGGCCTGTGGCGAAACTTGTTTCGTGCCGGAAGCGGCATCGACTTGCCCGACGCCGTTGTCGATGGTCACGGTTTCCGCGTCCGAAACGTCCCAGGACAATGTGGCGGAGCCGCCTGCAACGATGGCGGAAGAAGAAGCTTCGAAGGAATTCACCGTGGGTATTTCAATGGGCGACAACAGGGTGAGGGTGACTCTGGCGGTGGTCGCGCCTGCCTGGTTGGTGGCCGTCAGGGTATATGTGGTGGTGGCCTGTGGCGATACTTGTCTCGTGCCGGATTCGGCATCGAAAGGTCCGTCGCAGTTGTCGATGGTCACGGTTTCCGCGCCCGACACGTCCCAGGACAGTGTGGCTGAGCCGCCTGCAACGATGGCGGAAGGAGAAGCGGCAAAGGAATTCACTGCGGGTTTTTCAATGGGAGACGACACGGTCAGGGTGACGCTGGCGGTGGTCGCGCCTGCCTGGTTGGTGGCTGTCAGGGTATATGTGGTGGTGGCCTGTGGCGAAACTTGTTTTGTTCCCGAGGCGGCGTCGAATGGTCCCTCGCAGTTGTCGATGGTCACGGTTTCCGCGCCCGACACGTCCCAGGACAGTGTGGCGGAGCCGCCTGCAACGATGGCGGAAGAAGAAGCGGCGAAGGAATTCACCGTGGGTTTTTCAATGGGCGACGACACGGTCAGGGAGACGCTGGCGGTGGTCGCGCCTGCCTGGTTGGTGGCCGTCAGGGTATATGTGGTGGTGGCCTGGGGCGAAACTTGTTTCGTGCCGGATTCCGCGTCGAATGGTCCGTCGCAGTTGTCGATGGTCACGGTTTCCGCGCCCGACACGTCCCAGGACAATGTGGCTGAACCGCCTGCAACGATGGTTGAAGAAGAAGCGACAAAGGAATTCACCGTGGGTTTTTCAATGGGCGACGACACGGTCAGGGAGACGCTGGCGGTGGTCGCGCCTGCCTGGTTGGTGGCCGTCAGGGTATATGTGGTGGTGGTCTGGGGCGAAACTTGTTTCGTGCCGGAGGCGGCGTCGAATGGTCCGTCGCAGTTGTCTATGGTCACGTTTTCCGCGCCCGACACGTCCCAGGTCAATGTCGAGGTTTCGCCTTCGAGGATTGAAGCGGGCGTAGCGGAAAATGAGTTCACCACCGGCTTTTCTGTCGTTTCAACTTCTATAGCTGCGGACGAAAGGGTGCCCGGCGAATCGCTGGTCGTGACGGAATCCAGGAAGAAAACGTTGTCCGGCGTCAGTTGGGTATCTGAGATGCCGGGCAGGGCGCGGAATTGGAGCAGCGCGATGACCCCGGAACCCTCGGGGGCCTCGTCGGTCGAACTGCCGATCAAAGAGTCGGCGATGTTCACCACGCCGTCGGCAATCAAAATGGCTTGAAAACCGATGGTGGTCCCCCCATTTTTTTTCAGAAGATTGTCTATCCCCTGCAAAGGGTTGTCCTCGGCCGCTTTGACAAAGGAAAGCTTGGCGCTGTCGAAATTCACTTCGACCTGGAACGTATCGAGGTTTTCCACATTCTGGGCGACGACCGCAATCCAGAACTCTTCGTTCGCCTCGACGGTTTTGAATGCTTCGATGTCCTTTTCCGACACGCCGGAATCGTAGTCGGTGGTGGCCAGGTCCAGATCGATGGCGCAGCCTGCTCCCAGGTTCGGGCCGCTCCATGCCGGCGCGGCCGACAGGTGGAATATGAAAAAAAGAATGGAAATTACGGCGAGTCCGGTACCAAATGTCTTTTTATCCATGCTCGAAGCTCCTTTTAGAAGTTGTGGCTTAAAAGTTGAGGCCAACTACATTTCGGCCATTATACCATTTTTCCGGAATATTGAAATCAAAATGGTCGCCTTTTTTCGATTTTCGATTTTTCAGTTTGACTCAATTCGAACCGAAAAAGCATTTGAAATTTCTCTCTTTTGTTTTACACTTTTTCAGGGATGCAAAACAGGAATGTTGGTCGCTGATCGCGCATTAAACGATCAAGTTCCTTAGGAATTTAAGACAGGAGCAAGAGAGAAGTAAAATGAGAGAAGACGAAAAACATTTGGATTCGAGTCGATGGTTCGACCGCCGAAAGAACCTGGAGCGGAGGGCAAAGCATACGAAACCGCTTGAATTTGGGGCCGCGCGGGTCCCCCGTAAAAAAGTCCGGAAAAAAGAGGACCGTGTTCGAGATCCTCTTACGGAAAGGCACAATACCAGAATTCTGCTGGTCGCCATGCTGTTAATCCTGCTTTGCGCAACCGACGCTTTGTATACGCTGTTTCATGTATCCCGGGGCGCCGCCGAACTAAACCCGCTTATGAGAACTCTTTTGATGCAGGGACCATGGCTTTTTTTTGGAATCAAGTATCTTCTGAGCGCCCTTTGCATTGTTCTTCTGATTGTTTACAGAACCCATCCGCTCGCAAAAATCATGACCTGGCTGGCCGTCGCCGTTTACGGTGCGCTTTTTTTCTGGCATATTTTCCTCTATTTGTCTTGATCGGACGACTTCCAATGCAATCGGGATTGCTGTTGGCGACCTCGACCGCTTGACAAAATAGGACTGTGCTGTCTACTTTTAAAGAGCACCGGGCATTTGTCAGGAACCAAAAGAAAGGAGACTGAATGATTATTATCGGAGAACTTATCAACGCCAGCCGCAAGGCCATTGGGGCCGCCATCGAGGCGCAGGACGCCGACGCGATTGGAAAGACGGCTTCGGACCAGTTCGATAACGGGGCGAATTTCATAGACGTCAACGCCGGGGTGTTCGTGGGCAAGGAGCCCGAATATTTGAAATGGCTGGTGCAGACCGCGCAGGAGGCCGCCGACGCTCCGTGCGCCATCGACAGTCCCGACCCCAAAGCCATCGAAGCCGCCTTGTCCGTCCACAAAGGCACGGCCTTGATCAATTCCATCTCGTTGGAGACGGAGCGTTACGAGGCCCTTCTTCCCATCGTCGCCGGGACCGACCTGAAAGTGATCGCCCTGTGCATGAGCGACAAAGGCATGCCCCAGACCGTGGACGACCGCATGTCCATCGCGGACACGCTCGTGAACAATCTGGTGAAAAAGAACGTCCCGGTGGAGAACATTTTCGTGGACCCGCTGGTTCAGCCGGTTTCGACGGACCAGACGTTCGGGCGGGCCTTTCTGGACTCGGTGGAAAGGATCATGGCGGCGTTTCCAGGCATCCACACGATCTGCGGTCTTTCCAACATTTCGTACGGGCTTCCGGAAAGAAAGTATCTGAACCGGACCTTCATGGGCATGGCCATCGCGAAAGGGCTGGACGCCGCCATCGTCAATCCGATGGACCGGGGCATGATGGCCAGCATCGTAGCGGCGGAGACCCTGGCCGGAAGAGACGAATTCTGCGTGAATTTTCTGGCGGCCTATCGAGCGAAAAAGTTCGAGTTTTAATTTACTTCGCTCTTTCGGGGGAGGCGTATCGAAACCTCGAACCCCGTCGGTTGCGTGTTCCTTGCCGACACCGATCCTTGGCAGGCGTCCACGCAGGTTTTGACGATGGCCAGCCCGAGGCCCGCCCCCCCGCTTTTTCTGTTTCTGGACGGCTCAGGCCGATAGAAGGGCTCGAAGAGGCGGTCGAGTACCTCCTCGTCCACGCCGGGGCCGGAGTCGCTCACCTGGACGACGGTTTCATGCTTTTCGCTCCAGGCCTTCACCGAGATCGGGCCGTCTTTTCCAGCATATCGGACCGCGTTTCTCAGCAGGTTGGCAACGGCCCGGGTAAGCAGCTTGCCGTCGGCGCAGACGGTCAGTCCCGGAGGCACTTGCACGCGTATTTCGACATCGGGCGGGCTTTCCCTGTCTTTGGCTTCCCGGACGATGGGCAGAAGCTCCAAGGTTTCGAGCCCGACTTTTTCGGGAGAGATCTCGGCCCTGGAAAAGGAGAGCAGTTCGTTGACCAGGCCGGACATGTGGGCGACATCTTCGAGCACGTCTTTGACTCGCTGCCTGTTTTGTTCGTCGCAACGCTGCTCCAGCACCCCGAGTCCGAACTGGATTCTGGCGATGGGCGATCCCAGCTCGTGGGCCACGTCTCCCAGAAATCGCTTCTGGCCCTTCACATGGCCCGCCAGGCGGCAGGTCATATGGTTGATCGCCCGTCCCAGCCGCCCGATCTCGTCGGCTCTCTTCTCTTCGACTGTCACGTCGAACCTCCCCGACGCGATTTTTTCCGACGCGCGCGTCATCCGTTCCAGGGGCTTGGTGATGTGCCGGATGAGAGGGGTCCAGAACAGCACCGAGAAAAGCGCCACGAAGCCTGCCGCCGCGATCCAGGGAAGGGGATCGAAGAAAAAGCCGTTTCCGGACAGCGAGTCGGACGCCGCCAGGAGAATCGCCTTTTCCGGGGGGGCGAAAGGCTTGGTCCGGATGGGCATGAAAGTCCCGGTCCAGTAGACGGTCGGTTTTTTGGTCCGGATCATGAGGCGGGGCGGGCGTTCGCCTTCCGGTTCGTGCCCGTCGGGTCCCATCTCCGGTTCCATGCGGCGCTCGCGTTCGAAACGTCCTCGATGAAATTGCCTTCCCGCGCGCCGGTAATCGAACGCCAGGGCTTTTTCGGTTTCCGCGACAACCTCGGGAGGAAAAGAGAAATCGTCCGAGGGCCCGATCCGATCCTTTTGCGTGACCACGGCGAGGTCCACCCCGTGGATTTTCGAATGCCTCTCCAATATGGACTCCCACTCTTGCCTCGGGGAGTGGTCCAGTTCGTGGGAGACGAGCCTGGCGGCGGTCCTCATGCGGTCCATGGCATGCTTTCCCAAAAGCCCCTGGAAGTCCTTCTGGAACCGGACCGTGAAAAAGATCAGAAAGATGCCCGCGACGAGGGAGAGGTTCAGAAAAAGCCAGAACAGTATCTTCGCCGACAAGGTGGAGAAGGGTTTCATCGGAGGTCGCCCTGCCCGTGGATGAACATGTATCCGGCCGAGCGCACGGTCTTGATGAATTCGGGGGACTTGGGATTGTCCCCCAGTTTTTTTCTCAGCGAGGAGATGTGGACGTCGATGGAGCGGTCGAACACGTCGTAGTCGCGGCCTGCTGCGGCGTCCATGAGCTGGTCGCGGTTGAGCACTCGCCCGGCGGCCTTGGCCAGCGCGAACAGCAGGTCGAACTCGATGGGCGTAAGAATCAGCGCATCGCCTTTGAGTTTCGCGTTTCTGGACCCGGGATAGATGCGAAGCTCCCCGACCGCGAGGACATCCTTTTCGTCCGCGCTTGTTTCCGCCTTTTCCGTGTTTTCCGCCTTCAGATACCGGCGGGTGACCGCTCTGAGCCTGGCCAGAAGCTCCCTGGTGGAGAAGGTCTTGGGAAGATAGTCGTCCGCTCCCATCTCCAGTCCTACGATTCGGTCCGTCTCGTCGCCCAAGGCGGTGAGCATCAGCACCGGTATGTCGGATTCCTTGCGGAGATTTTTCAGGACCTCGAAGCCGTCCATCCCGGGCATCATGACGTCCAGGATGACCACCTGGAATCGTCCGGACAGCGCCTTTTCAAGCCCGTCGGTCCCGGTATGGGACGCGCTGACCTCGTAGCCCATGGGGCCCAGGTAGTCCTTGACCAGCCCGCAGAGCTTTTCGTCGTCGTCGATCATCAATACCCTGATCGCCCCGTTCTCTTGTTCCATGTTCATGTTTTGATCAATGCTCCTTGCCGAAGACAAGAGGTTCAAAAAAACAAACGCGCTTCAACCTTGAAGCTCCTCCGCGCGTATTGTCGTTCCATTGTTTTTCGAACGCGTCGAAATCGGGCATGGCGTCGAACCGGTACAAGTGCGCAGGGCACTTGCAGTCCGAGCATCCGAAACCGACAACGGCGGTCGGACGAGCTGTCGATCTTCCCAGGATCTCTGCGAAGGCGTGTTCGCAGGACTGGTTCGCCAGGCAGAACCACGCTTCGGCAATTTCCGCGTGTCTTCTCAGATAGTCCATGTGCCAGTGGGGTTTTCGGGATTTTTTCAGATGGTGGCCGATCCTCGCCGCAAGGCCCCCCGGACCCCGGGCGCTTCCCGCGTAGACGTAGAACCCGGCTTTGAAATCGAGGGTTCCGAGTTTGCCCACTTCGAGCCTCGTGTCAAGCGCAAGCCTGACCACGATCACGTAGGAACCTTTCTCCTTGCCGATTTTCTCCGCAAGTGTCGATTCGCACGCCATCGAAGGACCATCGTGAAAAGCCGCGCCGGGCCGCCGTTTCGACCTCGCTTGGCGCATCACCCTATTTGCGGGTCGGCGGGACAAGGTACCAGATGACGAACCCCGCCACAACCGCTCCGAACAGCACGAAAAGGTATCCGATGGGATTGTTTTGCCACAGGGCCCCGTACACTCCTGCGGCGATCATGAGAAAACCGAAGATCAAGCCAAGTATGCTCGACGACGTGACTTTCGCCCGCCTTTTTGCGGGTCTCCGTATCGATTTTGCTCTTGGGTTGCTGCTTTTCGACGTTTTTTTCTTTTTTCTGTTCTTATTTTTCATGTCGCAATGTTTCTCTTTTGCAAGTCAAGTATGAACGACATTGACCAAACCCGAGAAACATTATCGGCTCAGGGCAGGGTTGCGTCAAGCAAAAAATCCTCGGCGCTTTGGGCGGGACCGAGGGGATTTCTCTTGTCTTCCATTTCGTCGATGCTGGGTTTGCCGCCACACAATTTGTAGACGACCAGGTCGTCCTTGAGGACGATGATGGCGTTGAAACGCCATCCCTGGCGCTTGGTCTTTCTCCTGAAGTTGAACATGTCCAGAAACACGCTTCCCTCGCGCTGGTGGTGGAGTCTCTCCAGGCTGACTTCGTAGGCCCTGCAATGGTCCTGGGCGTTTACGCAGTCCCGGATCCTGAAATCCAGGTCTTGCAGCTTCACGGATGGGTTGGGCATGAACTTTGCGATGACGTCGAGGTAGGTCAGAATTTCGATGTTTGGAAATGTGAACGGATCGAAACCCAGGGATTTCAAATCCTCGGTATCGGTCTTGCCGACCACGATCTTGTCGAAGGCCTCCTTGGCCTGTCCGAAATCGTCGTAGGGGCACTTCACGTTTTTCTTGGCGCTGGGCAGCAGGGAACCGCAACCGGTAAGAAAAAACAAAAAAACAAGAACAATCGTCATTCTCGCAGTGTTTTCTTTCATGGGTCCCCCCGATCCTTTTATCAGGTCCTTTTTGGTACAAATAATATAAGCACCGACCCCATGTCACTCAACAGAGACGGCGGGAAATGCCTCCTTCGGCAGCAATTCCAATTTTGGCGGAAATTCCATGCCGAAGAGGTTGCAACGACCAAGGTGTTGCAATGGGGTAGATCGGTCTTTATCTTGCAAAATCTTAGAAAGGGTGCGAATATGGTGTTTCGTTTAAAGGAACAAAAAGAAAGCCGGAATAATGAACCTCTTTGAAGAATTTTTCAAGATCGTAAAAAAGTTCGACGAAAGAAATATTCAATATTCGCTCATCGGCGGAGTGGCCATGGCATTCCACGACGAACCGCGTTTTACCAGGGACATCGATTTCCTGACACTGCCCGAGGAAATCGAAAAGATAAGAGAGGCGCTCAAGGAACTCGATTATTTCGAGTCGTCCGAGCCATGGACCTTTAAGGCCACGAGAATGACATTGCATCGGTTTATGAAAGTCGAGGGAGAAAAGCACTTGTTGATCGACATACTGTTGGCGAACGAGAATCGACACAGGCAAATCCTGGTTCGGTCCATCGAGGACCAATGGAGCGAAGGCAGAGTAAGAATAATAGCCAAGAACGACCTGATTTGGATGAAAAAACAAAGAAATTCGGATCAGGATAAGGTGGACATTGATAAATTGGAAAATGACAAGGATTGAAAAAGTAATAAGCGAACTGAGCGATTTGTACGAGTTTTACGAGAAAATCAAGGAGCATAAGAGGGAAAAGGCAGCCCCCGGCAGAAGAACCGCTTCAAAAAGGGAAAACGTTTTTCGGCCAGGCATGCAGGCCGATGATCGGAAAGGCTGATTCTACAGATCGGCCAAGAAAAAAAGCTGGTTATAACGGATTTGGGGGAGCGGCAATGTGTAGGTTGGGTTGAGCGGGTTTCACGTTGGGTTTCGCTTGCTTCCCAACCATTTCGAGCGCCCTATCTGTTTGTTTGATAGAGTTCTGTAGCGAAACCCAACAATTGAAGACGCTCAACCCAACCTACATTCCACCCACCCCCAAATCCGTTATAGCCAGAAAAAAAGAGGGCCGGATGGCCCTCTTTTCGATTGCTCATAATGACAAAGCGCTTCTGCGCCGACCAATAGACTACTGCGTTATAGTAACCCCCCCGGATTCGATATCCAGAAGCATATGGCGTTCGATGGAAAAAGACTCGTCCTGGATCATGAAATCGCGGACCCAGAAATAGAATGCTTCGGCGTCTCCGGACATCATTGTTTTGCCGTCGTTGACGTCCTGGGCCTCGCTGTCGCATTCGGACGCTTCATATGCGCCGATGCAAATAATCTGAGGATGCGAACCGCCGTTTAACGGGTTCGTGCCCAAGGTCGCTTCAAACCCGTCCGTGTAATCGTCGTCGTCGGTATCCGGGTCGAGCGGGTCCAATTCTCCGGGGTCCAAGGTCCCGTTCTTGTTTGAATCCTCCTCGCCGTCGGTCAAGCCGTCGTCGTCGCTGTCCGGGTCGAGCGGATTCAGTTCCCCGGGGTCCCACGAACCGTTTTTGTTCGCATCTTCGGCGCCGTCGGTCAAACCGTCGTCGTCGCTGTCCGAGTCGAGCGGATTCAACTCCCCGGGATCCAAGATCCCGTTCAGGTTCGAATCCTCCTGGCCGTCTGTCAGACCGTCTCCATCCGTGTCCTCAAGGCATGGATTGGTTTCGTCGGGGTCCAGGATGCAATCCAAGCCGTCGATTTCGACTCCGTCCCATAAGCCGTCGCCATCCGTGTCTGGATTTTCGCTTAGCAGGCAGCAGTCGTCACTGTCTTCCAATGCGTCGGAAAGACCGTCGGAATCGGAATCCGTCGCGCTCGCGACAATCCGTTCCAGCTGACCGTTGGGGCGGTATTCGTAGGTTATGGATTGGTCTGTCCCAATGGCGACCGCAGTCACCCGGTTGGACTTGTCGTAAGTAAGATCGTATGTAAATGTGGCCGCCGAGGCAGCGGAAATGATGGATAAAGAAAAAGCAATGGGCAATAGACAATTCATAATATATGTTTTTTTCAAATGTCTCCTCCATTCTGGTAAGAAGGTCTGATGAATCGCGCACCAGATGCAGAAATTTTTTTTTTATCATTTAACTGAATTCTGGCCTTTTACCTTCTCGAATCAGTATCATCTTCCGCCCCAATTCTCATATGAGCCGCCCCCTTCTGTTTTATGAATAATGCTTCTGTCACTTATGCTTTTGCCCGTTGAATTAAAAAATACTTTTATCAAATTCACGCCCTGTCGAGTTGCCTGAGAAGGCGATACTTCGATATGCTCCATATGCTCAGGGGATTCATTGCGATATTTGGCGGATTGAGCCTTTGGTTGGGTAGGCGTTTCAGCGATTCCATTATTCCTTTTATAATTCCAGTAATCTTCAAATAGAAGCGTTTTTATCTCATCAGGTATTATAAGCGTCTCAGAATAGTATCCGGTAACTTTTGATGATGCCGAATCGTATATTAAATTTGTCAGTTTTCGTGCATCATCTTTTCGATCCTCTTTGATAAAAATGTCCATAGCTTCACCAACTGTAATATCTTTGTATTTTGAATTTTTACCGGCTACAGTGTCTGTAAAAGACCAAACATTCATTCTTCTTATTTGTATCACTTGATTCCTAAATTCATCATATTTTGAAGTTGTATATGTTTTTGTTAACATATTATCGATGGTTCTTTGTGAATGCTTTGGGCTATAGAATGAATTTGTAAAAGGATTGGTTATAAACCCGCTTGGATCAACCCCGCCAAGCGCCATGCCTTCCACATAAGAGTACCTGCCCAAGGACTGGGGCCTTCCCATGATGCCTGCAACCAGATCCGGCGATGTAAACTGTCGGATTTGGGGGTTGTAATATCTGGCCCGCATGTAAACGAGTCCGTCGGCGTCGGTCATGGCGCCCACGCCGCCCGCGAATTGGAACGGAAAATCGGTCTCTCCCGCGCTTCCGGCGGGCTTTCCTTGCGGCGTGTATGCAAAAGACGCGGTTAGGTTTCCGGCGTTGTCCGTCAGCGCCACGGCGTTTTGGTTGAAGTCCTGGTGGACGTATCGAATTTGTCCGTCGCTTTTTTTGCTCGCCAAGAGGCCGCCGGGGCCGTGGATAAATATTTCCTGGATATTTCCGGATGTGTTCATGGTCGCCACTACGTCGGCCAGGCCGGGTTCCAGATCGAGAAAATAGCGGGTTTCCGTGCCGTTTTCGACGGCGGCGATTCGATTGCGGGCCGTGTCGTATCGATATTGCGCGCCAGTGGCGGAGGTGAGGCGGTTCAGGGCGTCGTAGCCGTAGGTGCCGGCGACCGGCTGAGGCAGTTCGGTGATATTGCCCCGGTTGTCGTGGGTCACGCCGTTTCCGTTGATACTCGAGAGTTGCCCGTCCGGATTGGCGGTGTATGCGAGGTTCAGTTCCTCCACTTGGAAAATCGGAAGTCTGGGTTGGACGGCGTCAATGCTTTCCCGTCTTCCCAGGCTGTCCAGGGTCAGGTCGTAGGACATGGCCGAATCGCCGGTCCCGTCGTAGTTCATCGACACCAGTTCGCCCAGCAGGTTTCTGCCGTAGGAGGTCTGTTTGCCGTTGGGCAGCTTCGTGCTGGCGAGCGCCGCCGTGAACAGGTCGTAGGTGAAATTGAACGTGCCTGCGGGAGTGGTCATGCGCTTTATGTTGTCGAGACCGTCGTATACGTAGCCGATGCTGTTTCCGGAGAACGACTTGCCGGTGATTCGGCCCAGGTTGTCCCAGGTGTAGGCGATGGACTTGCCGAATGGCCCGGTCACGGAGGTCGGTTCGCCGTAGACGTTGTAGGCGTAGGTTCGGCTGCCGCTGCCTCCGGTGCCGCTCCATGTTTCGGAAACTAAACGGCCGCGGGCGTCGTAGCCATATGTGAAGGTATTGCCGTCGCTGGTCTGAATTTTCGTCAATTCGTTGAGCCGATTGTATGTGTATGTGACGGAGACGCCTGCTTGCGAGCGTGTGACGGTGCCCGATGCATCGTTATACACCCAGCTCACCGTGCCTTGTATGTCCGTTTTTTCGACGACCCTTCCCAACCCGTCGTATGAAAACCGGGTCGTGAGTCCCTGGGAGTCGGTGAGCGTGAGCAAACGGCCCGCTCCGTCGTATTGGGCGGTAGTGTCGTTTCCGTCCTGGTTGACCCGAATGAGCCTGCCCAATGCGTCGTATTCGTATATATCCGTTGTCTGCTCGACACCGACGCCCTTCTTGACCGTAACAATTCGCCCTCCGGAAGAATAGGAATAGTTGGTCACCCGATACTCGCCGGGCGCGACTGTTTCCTTGATCTGTGTGGGCCTGCCGAGAACGTCGCGTATGATTCGCAACCTTTCGGTAGCACCGGTGCATTCGCCCGTACCGGGTTCGATGCCGTTGCAGGAGGCGACCGCGACGAGACGCCCATTGGGATCGTAAGCGCTTCTTTTAATGCGGCTCAAAGTGTCGGCGATCTGGTTGTGGTTGGCCGAGACGATCCTGACCTTGTCGTCGGAATGGCGGTATAATCGCGTGTCCCTGCCGATTTCGTCCTCCGTGATTTTGTTCAGGACCAGGTCGCCGTCGTAGGTGTAATTGACCGTGCGGCTGCCTCCGTGGTCGTCGATACGGTGGAGCACGCCGGAATTGTCGTCGTAGGAGTAGGTTATGTCCCTGCGGGTGCCGCTCCCGTAGCCTTCGCTGTTGAGTACGAGTTTGTTGTCGGCGTCGTATTCGAAATGGATTCTTCGGATGGATGCCGAGGCCGAAGGCGGCGTGGCCGGGCAGGATGCGCCGGTATATCCGAACACGTTGTCCGTGACGTTGTCGTTTTTATCGTAGTAAATGCAGGTCCAGGTGCCCCGATGGTCTTTCACCCCTTTGCGACGTCCTGCGGCGTCGTATGCGTAGGTCGTGGTCAGTTTGTCGCTCTCCGTCTTGTACTTGTAAACCGTGAGCGGCTGGCCGTCGGCGTGATAGGACCCCACCTCGGTTTTCACATCCTCGCTTCGTGCCGTGCCGGGAATGGAGAATTGTTTGAAACGGCCGGAAGAATATGCGAAATCGACGGAAACGGCATCGGAGATTCCCCCTTGCGCCGCGATGTCCACCTGGTCGGGCTTGCCGAAAGCGGTGGGCGTGACCGTGGCGTTCATGCCCGCCGGGGTCTGCATGCCGGTCAGGTCGTTCGTGTCGTTGAAAGTGTGTTCGTGGTTCTGGGAAAGAGGGTCGGTGAAGGTCGTAAGATTCGGCCCGTCGAACACGTAGGCGTATTGGGACCCGTTGAAATCCGTGCTGGACTGGGGAAGGATCGATTCCGGCCCCAGGTCCGTTTTGTAGGTGATGGCGATCGGAGACGCCCCCGGATTGTTCACCGGCGTGATGGAAGTGGCGCGGTTGCGGTCGTCCCACGCATAATCCGCCCCTTTGCCGGTCGGGGAGCGATACGCAAGTCCATTGTCGCTCCACGTAAACAGATGGCTCCCCGTTTGAGAATTGGCAAGGTTGTATTGCGATTCCTGCTCCTCCACCCGTCCTTCGTCGTCGTAGGTGTTTTGAAGCAATGGATAGTTGGTGGCGGTATTGGCGCTGAAAATCTGGCGGAGCTTTCCGTTGGTGTACACATATTGATGCGAATTGCCCCGCATGTCGGTCACCGAAGCCAGCAGGCCGCCGGAGTATTGGAAACTAAAAGATCGCGAAGGCGGAAGCGATACCGATTGGAGCAGGCCCCCGGAATAGCTCAGGGTGATAGACCTGCCGGCAGTGTCGGCAATGCCGGTCAGATTGCTCCCGGTATAGGTTAAGTTCACCGCATAGTCGCTGCGGCCGACGATGGACGTCAAGCGCCCGGAACCGTCGAATCGATAGCGGAGCTGCCCCTTGGATTTCAACTCCCAACCTCCGGACACTTGTTTCAAAGTCGCGAAATTGCCGGGCGAACTCCCGTGCCATGCTCCCCCCGAATTCGTGAAAGTGTCGTGCCTGCCGTCGCCCCAGACCACTTCGGCATCGGTGCCGTCGGTCCGGACCACCATGTTGTACGAATGGGTCCACCCCGGACCCAGAGGAATGGGCAGGGCCGCGCCGAACATGTCCTTGTCGTCCGAAAGACTGTTGTAAGCCCTGGAAAAAACAAACGGGATGTCCTTTCCGGGCATGGTCGCGTCCACCTCCTCGTGGAAAAAATTGCCGTTGACCGCGTTGACCCCGAAACCGGCGATCGGACTGGCTATGCCCGACCTGGATGGATTTCCCAGCTGAATGATCAAATGATCGAATGACCCAGGATCAAACTGTCCTCCGCGCACGGCACGAACGCAAAAACTATAGGACTTATAGTTGTTGTTGTCGTAGCCGCTGAAGAAATACATGCTCCACGCGTAGCCGGCGTTGCCGGCGTAGGGAGAGGAAGACCAGTAAGAGCTTGACTGCGTATTTGGAAAATAGGTTTCGTCGATGGCCGGGTTGTATTTCGAATAATCGACGATCGAGCGCAATTCTTCCCTGTCCGGCAGGCGCCAATCCGTGTGGCCCGCAAGATTCAGGTTTTCGCAATAGCTCAGGGCTTGCCGCCAGGTATACTTGTTGTCCTTGTCCCGCGCTCCTCCATCGTCGGTTTTGATCTCCCACGTCAATCCGGTGGAGGTGTCCGTGACGGTGCCGTTGCCGTTGTTTACGAATCCAGCATACGCAGTCGCCGAAAAAACGAGTGTCGCAAACCACGCGAGAAAGCATCTTTTTGCCGTTTCCATCTTCATTGTCCCCTTTTTTGTTTTCCGACAGCCAATTTATAATTTGCAATCCTGCAATTCGAGTTTGTTTGATCGCGAATATTTCCCGTGCGCCCTCGAAGGTAACCAGAGCTTCCAGCTCTGGTCCGATTCCGCTTGGAAAGAACACCTCCCTTTCTTAGTCCAATGGCAGAATCTCGACGATTTCCTGTAGCGCCGCCATCCACGGCGGCGCGGCACCCGTTGGCTCCCGGCAGGATTCGGCCGCCGGACACCCGCGCGCCGCCGTGGAAGGCGGCGCTACAGGAAGACCGCAATATTGCCTTGCCTGTCTGGACCGTCCGGCGAAAAGGACGGGGTCAGCCGCAGGGTTGTAAAAGTTCTCCGACATACCTCTGCCTCAGATACCAGCCGACGCCTCCCTGCTCGACCAGGGCGATTTTTCTGCCTTGTTCCAGAATTTTACTTTGATAGACGGGTAGCAAACGCTGCGGAAATCCGCACGACCGCCCAATCCCCCTGAAGCCCGATTTCAATTCGAATTTCATCGAATCCTTTGCCATTGTCGCGTCGTCGTCGTACAGTTCGATGAAATTGCCGACTCGAAACAGCAACACCCGGTCGGGATACATCATCCGGAAAAAATTGACTTGCAGTCTCAAGGATCCGAATTGGCGATTCGTCTCGAAACGGTTTTTAAGCTTGCCCTTTTCGATTTTGAAAAGATCCAGCAACCACGAATGATTCGAAAATATGCGACCGGCCAGGCGTGTGGAATTGGCGTGGCCGAAATGCCCGAGATACGACGCGATCGTTTGCCGCAAGCGGTTGGCTTCTTCCGGTTGCACGCGCGTACGCTTGCATGCCTTCCCGCCGATCTGGAATTCTTCGATCATGGCGTCCCGGTATTTCGCCAGCCTATACTTCAAATTGTTGACGACCCGGTTTCGTACCAGCACGTAATTTGGCCGCACGATGTACCCCAAAAAGTCAGCGCCCTCGGACACTCTTCGAAGAATACCGTCGTTTTTCAGTTCAAGCGCCAGATTGTCGCGCAGAAAACCCCTTATTTTTTCCTTCCAATCCAGCAGTTCGTCGGGCGATTGTCCGACGAGGACGAAGTCGTCCACGTACCGCAGATAGAATCTGCATTTCAAATGGTGCTTGACGAACCTGTCCAGTTCGTTCAAGTACACGTTGGCGAAAAACTGCGACGTCAGGTTTCCAATCGGCAAGCCTTTGTTTCTGTCTATTTTAAAAAGGGACTTGTGAGCCGGTATTTTCTCTAGGAACGAGGGATCGCCCTTGAAAACGTAATTTTCGGTGCAATCGTGGAATACGATTTCCTCGAGCAAGTACAAAAGCGCGGCTCCCGTGCCTCTGTCTTCGAACAGTTTGAACAATATGTTCTTGTCGATGCTCATGAAAAACGAACGAATGTCGAGTTGCAGGTAATAGGCCGTCTTTTTGCCGTTTTTCGAAGCCTTGCGCATGAATTCCCGAAGACGCTTCACCGCCGAGTGGATTCCTTTTCCAGGGCGACAGGCGTACGAATCGTAAATAAACCGGGGTTCCCAGTACTTTTCCAATTCCCGGACCACCAAATGGTGGACGATTCTATCCCGAAAATCGGCGGCGAACACCTCCCTCAATTTGGGAGATTGCGTTATAAAACAAACAGAGCGGGATGGCCGGTACGTTCCTTTTTGGATCTCCGAGGCCAGGTCGAACATGTTGCCCAACAAATCGTATTCGAACCTGGTCGCGTTCAACGTGCCTCGTTTCCTTTTTCGACAATTCAGGTAGGCCCCGAACAGCGACTTGAAGGACAGCAGTTCGCACTTTCCTCCGCGCACGGCACGAACATAATAACTATTTGACTTATTGTTGTTGTTGTCGTTGCCGTTGTTGAAATTCATGTTCCACGCGTTGCCGGTGTTGTTGGCGTTGGTAGAGGAAGACCATAACCTCCCCGCTTGGCGACGGTGTGTCCACCGGATGCCGACGCATCGGCACCCTGCACGCTAATGCCCGATGGCGGGCGGGGGAGGCGCACAGTGCGGCTGAGCGCGCTCATCGATCCGGCCCGCTTTCCGGCCGACCCGGCTTTGGTTCCGGTTGACGATTCCGGCTCTTTTTCAGACTGCTGTTCAACCATCCCTGACTCTGCTTGCAAAGCACCACGGCCATGGCCGAAGAGCTTTTGAAACTCTCGAAATTTTGAAAAGCCTGCACTTCCTTGGCGAAAAACAACAATGTTTTGAGCATTTCGCAGGTTTCCACCAGCTCCTTCAAATCTTTTCCCTTGTCCCGGGCCGAATTCGCCCGTATGACCAGCAAGAAAATTTTTCGGGACACTCCGCGGATTTCCTCCCCCACCGAATATTTGTGATACCGGCTGAAATTGCGGACCGTCTTGTCGAGAAAAACCCCGAGTTCGACGGCCTTTCGAAATATCGGCAAATGCTCGTATTGCGCCATGCTATTCCCGCCTTAATCTCCCTGTCATGAAATAAACCATCAAACCTTTCACTTCGATGCAAGAAAATAATCGAATAATCGAATTCCCAAATTATCTACCACTGTCCTCCGCGCACGGCACGAACATAATAACTACCGGACTTATAGTTGCAGTAGCCGTAGCCGTCGCTGAAATCCACGTACCACGCGTAGCCGGTGCTGTAGGCGTAGGTAGAGGAAGACCAGTAAGAGCTTGACTGCGTATTTGGAAAATAGGTTTCGTCGATGGCCGGGTTGTATTTTCCCAAGTGTACGATAGACGCCAGTTCCTTGATCGTGGGCAGTCGCCAGTCGGAATAGCCCCCGAAATTGGCGGCGTTGAGGGCGTCGATGAAATCCTTGGTGTCGTTGGCGCTTGGAGTTCCAGCATTGCCGCCGTTGGTGGCGGGGTTCGGGTCGTACCAGGTGTACTTGTTGTCCCGGTCGTGGACGGACCCGTCGTCGGTCTTGACCTCCCACATGAGCCCGGTGACGTTGTCCTGCACGACCTGTCCTCCCGCAAGCGCGGTGTAGGACCTCTCTTTCACGTAGTTGCCGTCCTGGCCGTAAAAATCCTCCCCCTCGGACGGGCACGGGATTTCGACCGCATCGTTGTAGCACTTGGTCTGCCCGGTGTCCGGGAGTTCCCCGGCGTTTGTCAATCCGGCAAGTAAAAATATGCCAAGAAAAATAAATGCGATTTTTCTCATTGCATGAATCCTTTTGCTGTTTTTTTCCTGTTTTCATCCCGTTAATAATTTTCGACTTTTCTTTTCATTATACGTGTAATCAAGAATGCGGAATGCGACAGTCGCAATCTACATCTAAACGGGAACATGATACTCGATGATCAAGTTTTTTCCGCCGACCGGACCGAGGCGACCGTCATTCCGGGCGCAGCGCAGCGAAGACCCGGAATCCAGGAGATCCGCAGAAGCGCATGGATTCGATGCTTTCGGGGGAACGACAAAAAAAACTTGATCATCGATTGATACCATTCAATTCCCCACCCCGTTCAATTGAAAAGCCGCCCGGAAATTGGGGTTCGGATATGCTTTTCTTGTTTCTTTGTATGCGTATCGAATCGAGAAGGAGCCTGCCGTGACCAGCATGGTTTCGATTTGTTCGTTGACCTTTCTTTTTGCGAAATGCATTTGAATGCTCGTTTTCTGTATTCTATAGAGCTGATCGCCGACAGGAAAGCCGGTTCGCGGCATGGCCGGGAGCCCGCTCTATTTGGTGATCGGGTCCTATAGGCAACTTCGACAATACAGCTTGTTGCAAAATCAAATAATCAAATCCGAATCGACACAGACGAATATGGACGAATTCATATCCTAAAAAAAAGTAACTATCAAGCTTTTTATGCTTATGATATAGTGTTTTTCGTTGAACGTTGGAAACGACTCGTGTTGCAGGTTTTGTTGCAGAAACAGGGTTTATCTGAACTGAAACAGAAAGGACTGAAAATGACACGCCAAGCAGACCTTCGGGCCGAGTCGGCCCTGCGATCGATTTTTCCGAGCCCGGACGCTTTGGAGGATTTCAAGAGAGATTGCCGGGATCGAAACAAAGAAAAGGCCATTTTGTCCATCTTGGAGTTTGCCCGAAGACACGGGGTCATCGAGGGCGCCGAAGAAGAGCAGCTCGAACGTTTTGTCGCGACACAGTCTCTTCTTTTGGATTGCGTCGATGAGCAGGATTTAAGCATCGAAGCGTTTTTCAAGGACCTTCCTGTCCAAGCGGATACGAGAATATCGGGAATCAGAGGCCTGGTCGGAAACATCAACCAGTTTCTGGCCGCGGAGAAGATCGAGATAGAACCGCTCGACGAGGCCGGGACGATTTTCAACCACATCAAGAACAAAGGCGTCAAGACGCCCCGCAGGCGGGAGGCGATCCGGTGCGTGGCCCTATACCTGGGTTTTGTCAAATTCGACAAGCCGAGCGTTCTGCGCCGCTGCAACTACGATGCGCTCATGGCATATTGCCAAGCCTCTCCCGCCAAAGAACGCAAACAGGGAAACTGCAAGGAAGGGGTCCGCGTCCTGGTCAACATTTATGCAAGGGGCGGCCTGATCGGCCATGACACCGTGGAGGAGCTGTCCTCGGGCATGGCCCGTATCCTCGCGAGCAAGGATTGCATCGTCGAAACCTACGACATCACCACTTTCGCAGTCAACTTCCCCTTGCAAACCCGCCCCGACCAGGAGAAGGCCCATCCGTTCTCGTACGGCAGATGCATCAGCGACGCGGTTTCCTTCGCGTATCAGCTCATGATTCGCTGGATGCTTTCGACCAATGGCAGAGGCCGTCTGATTTCCATCGGCATCGCGGCAGGCAAGTTTTCCAAAGGCATGGACTTGCGCCTGGAATCAATTATACGAACGAAGATTCACGACGATCCCGTCATCCGGATGACCGATTTCGCCCGCCAGTGCGTCTTGGCAAACGATCTCAAGGTGATTCTCTGGAGCCGGCCCTTCAGCATCGAACTGCCCGCCAAGGAGCTTTTGAACATCTGGGGGATAAGCCATTTCTTCTCGGTGGTCTACGAGGATTTCTGCCCTGCCATGCTGTCTGCGGAAATCCTTCCGCGCGGGGTCGAAGACATCCAGCAGCTGCTGGTCTGGTATCGAAAGCCCGAGGTTGTGCGGCAAAAGAAGGAGACCTCCGCGATCCTGTCCTTTTTTCAAAACGCCGGAAACTCCTTTCTGGGGCTGGAAATCGCCAAGGCGCTCTTTTTCAGAAAGCAGTATTTCGAAGCCAACGAGATTTTGAGGATCATATTGAGCCTCGATTCCGGAAACATCGTGGCCAGGACCCTTCGAATGATGATTTTCTGGCAAATGGGTCTGGAGGAACCGTCGTACGCTGTCGCCAGAATCCATTTCGAGCGGTCCGAGGAGGAGGCCCGGTTCGTCGATGAAACCATCCCGGAGAAAAGCGAGGAATTCCATTGCGAACGCGCTCTGGGCCTGATCGCCCACGCATGCTCCATCGCTCGCCGCATCCGGTTCGGGGAGGACGGTCCCGGCTGCGGCGAAGACCGGGTTGCCGACTTGCTCGTTGCGGCGCGAAAAACGTTGCTGCGCGGCATCACGGTTTCGCCGACAGGCTACCGCTCCCTTTTCTGGCTGATTTGCACAGCGGTCCTGTCGAACCTGTTACAGGACGATCCCGGCCTGTTCAGAACCGCCGAGCTGAAGTCGGGATACTGGAACTTCGATGATCGAAAGAGGATCGTGCCCCGTACCGCCCTGGAGATTTTCCGCTCCGCCGGATGGCTGCGGGACAATTTCACCAGGCAGGATTTGCACAAGTTCATTTTTGAAAACGTCATCCAGGTCTACGACGCATCCGTTTCCCTTCGGGCGTACCGGCCGAACCTGAAATTCGCGTACGCTCTGTTCTACTGGGACTTCAATCCCGAAGTCACGGCGGGGACGGCCAAACAGGTCCTTTCCTGGCTGCGCGAAGCCAAAGCCGGGCTGGAAAATCTGAAGGACAATTCCTTGCATATTTACACCTGCATTCGTTTTTTCGCGGAACTCATCCGCCCGGAACTTTTCGAACAGTACATCGACGACCTCATTTCCAGAATCAACGAAGTCTTGCAAAAAAACGGCATTTATGATTTGAATGGGCAGAAAGACGACAAGTTGATCGACACCGGCGGCTTGACGCTGTGCATGCGGCATTTCTTCACTCGGTGATCGAACCGGAGAAAAGACATGGACAAAGAAAACGACAAGTACATCAGCTTGGAGAAGGCGATCCTGGATTCCCTGACCGCGCACGTGGCGATCCTGGACGTGGACGGCTGGATTCTGGCCACCAACAAGGCCTGGAAGGATTTCGCGTCGAAAAACGACATCCGCATGCGGCCCGACACCCTGAGCGTCAACTATCTTGCCGTCTGCGACGCGGCCCTGGGCGACGCTTCGGACAACGCCCGAAAGGTTTCCGACGGAATCCGCGCGCTCATCGACGGCGAGATCGACGAATTCGTCATGGAATACCCCTGCCACGGTCCCGACGAAAAAAGATGGTTCAGCATGAAGGCCACCCGCATGTCGGTTCCCGGGCCGGGCAAGGTCGTTGTGAGCCACGAGAATATCACGTCGCTCAAACTGGCGGAGGAGGCGCTGAAGGCCAGAGAGGCGGAACTGCGTTTGAAAACAGAGCGGCTGGAGGAGATGAACACGGCCTTGAAAGTTCTTTTGGAGCGGCGCGACGACGACAAGCGGGACACGGAAGAAAACATGACGGCCAACATCAGGCAGCGGGTGCTGCCCCACCTGGAAAAATTAAAAAGCGGTCTCGACAAGAACAAAGCCCGGCATTTGGAAATCGCCCTGTCCGTCCTTGAGCAACTCGCATCCTCCCTGGTGACCACGCTGTCTTCGCGCGGCTACGGGCTGACCCCCCAGGAGCTGGATATCGCCATTCTGGTCCGCGAGGGCAAATCCACCAAGGACATATCTGACCTGCTGAACATCTCCACCCATACGGTGCAGTTCCACCGAAAGAACATCCGCAGGAAACTCGGCATCGACAATTCCGGAGAAAACCTGAGGACCCGCCTGTTGTCCATCGACATGCGGTAACATTTGATTTTTCCATGGTTTTCAGATATATTCCATAATATCGAGATTCGTTTTCGTTGACTATTGAAAGTCAAATGTTCGACCTGGAGCTTCAAAATAAATAAAAAGCCCGTCGCGGTTTTTATCAAAACCATCGGCGAACGAATTCGTCTGCGAAAGGAGGGTAAATCCCTTCTTGGCGACGACGGGCCAAAATGACCGCACCTCGTCGCCCGATATCTTCTCCGCACATCTCCCAATGTTTATCGGCCCGGAAATTCGAAGCTTGGAAACCAAAAATTGTCAAACGCGGAGGCGGCTGTCATGGCAAAGAATAAAAACAAGGGCTTTACCGAATCGTGTTCCTCCAAAGGCACCATGAATTTCGGCATCGTGGGGTGCGGGAAAAATTCCGAAAACTTCCTCGAAATTCTTCGGGACGAATCGTTTCCCTGCACCAATTTCAACATCGCGGCCATATGCGACAAGGACCCCGATGCCCATGCCTGCGAGATCGCCAGGACGATGGGGGCGATGACCACCGACGACTGCCGGGACCTGTTGAAGATGGACAACGTGGACGTCGTCGTCGATATGAGGGGCGACCGCGAACTGATGTCGAAAATGGTCCGGAACACGCCGGAAAAAATGGGAATCATGGATAAGAACGCGGCCATGAGACTGATGAATTTCATCTCGCTCAACGCCGAGAAGATCCTGTCCGACCAGAAGGCGTTTTTCGAAAAAGTGTCGTCGGCCCTGCTGTTTCGCCAGACCAATGCGTCCATTCTGATCCTGAACAAGGACTTCACCATATACGACGCCAACGACGTGTTTTTGGAAGGGTTCGGCAAAACCAAGCAGGAGGTGGTCGGGCTGCCCTGCTACATGGTGACGCGCGGAATGGACACGCCCTGTCCCGTGGAAAATTCCGATTTCAGGTGTCCTATGGTGGAGACGCTGCAAACCGGGGAATCGGCTTTCGTCATCCAGGAAATTCCCATTTCGAAAGACAATGTGATGTACTGCAACGTCGCCACTTATCCCATGAAGGACCCCGACGGAAACGTGGTGAGAATCATCGAACTGCGCAGAAACGTGACCAACGAGATTTCGACCCGGTGGGAGAAGCGCATCAGGGATCTGAAGGCCGACATGCGCATGACGATTCAGGAGGACCGCATGATATCCCTGGGCAAGCTTGTCGCCAGCTGCGTCCATGAAATCAACAACCCCATCCAGGGCATGCTGACCTTCAGCCATCTCATGATCGACATGGTGAAGGAGGGGTTGACGGACCGGGAGAACCTGGGCAAGTTCAACGATTTTCTGACCATGATGAGCAACGAGCTGGAGCGCTGCGGCTCCATCGTATCGGGGCTTCTGTCCTTTTCCCGGGAATCGCCCATGGAATACAAGGACGTCGTGGTCAACGACGTTTTCAATTCCGTCCTCATGCTGACCCGGCACAAGATCGAACTCCAGAACATCAAGCTTTTCGAGGACATTTCCAAAACTCCCCTGATCGTCCGGGGAGACACCAATCAATTGCAGCAATGCTTTCTGAACCTCGTCTTCAACGCCATCGAGGCGATGCCCGGCGGCGGAGAGCTGTACGTCGATCTGAAGCGCGTCCCGAGAAAAAAACAGGCGAAGCTGGAAGTCCGCGACACGGGCTACGGAATTTCCGATACAAACCTGGACCATATCTTCGACCCGTTTTTCACCACGAAAAACGAAGGGGAGGGCACGGGGCTGGGCTTGTCCATCGTCTACGGAGTGGTCAAGAACCACGGCGGGACCATTCGGGTCGAAAGCAAGCAGAAGCAGGGGGCGACTTTCACGGTCCATCTGCCGATAGAGTAGCCGAAAACGCAAAGCAAAAGCGGAGGAATGTCCCATGAATCCGAAAACGAGCATAATGGTGGTGGACGACGAGCTGATCATCCGGGAATCTTTCTCCCAATGGTTCCAGAAGGCCGGCTACAAGGTCGAGACGGCCCCGTCGGGCTTCAAGGCCCTGGAGATGCTCAGGGAGTTTCCCTACGACCTTCTTTTCGTGGACATCAAGATGCCCGGCATGGACGGCATCGAGCTTCTGGGCGAAGTCAAGAAGGAGTATCCCGGCACGTTCGTGGTCATCATTACGGCGTACGGCTCCATCGAAACGGCGGTGAAAGCCATGAAGCTGGGGGCGTCGGACTACCTGCTGAAACCGTTCAAGCCCGAGCAGCTCGATCTGGTGATGGAAAAGATCAACCAGCAGAGAAGGCTGAGCGGGGAACTGGACTACCTGAAGGGCCGTTTGGACACCGTGACCCGGTTCGACAACATCATAGGCCGCTCCAAGCCCATGGAGGAGATCTTCCAGCTGATCGCCGAGGTTGCCCAAAGCGACGCTCCCGTGCTGATCACCGGCGAGACCGGCACCGGAAAGGAACTGGTGGCCAAGGCCATCCACGCCAAGAGCAAGCGCAATTCCCACCCGTTCATCGCCATCAATTGCGGGGCCATACCGGATTCGCTTCTGGAAAGCGAGCTGTTCGGACACCAGAAGGGCGCGTTTACCGGCGCTGACCAGGCGCGGAAAGGCTTTCTGGAAATCGTCGCCGGCGGGACCCTGTTTCTGGACGAAATCGGAGAGATCGCCTTGAAAATGCAGGTGGATCTGCTGCGGGTATTGGAAGAAAAAAAGGTGGTTCGCATCGGCGCGCGAAAGCCCATCCCCCTGGATTTCCGGCTCATCTCGGCCACCTGCGGAAACCTGGAGGAAAAGATCGCCCAAAACCGGTTCCGGGAGGACTTCTTCTACCGAATCAACGTGATTTCCATACAAATCCCCCCGCTCAGGGAAAGAAAAAGCGACGTCCCTTTGCTGGCGCGACATTTTCTGAACAAATTCAGGCATGAAACCACCAAGCAGGTGGACCATTTGACCGGCGACGCCATGGAGTTGCTCAAGCGCCACGACTGGCCCGGAAATGTCAGAGAGCTGGAAAACGCCATGGAAAGAGCGGTGGTCCTGTCCAAATCCCGATCCCTCGATGTGGATGATTTCGCCTTCATAAGGCCTTCGGCTTCGGGGGATTTCAAAAAGAAGATGACGCTGGTCGAACTGGAGAAGCACTATATCCGGCAAGTTCTGGAAGAGACCGAATGGAACGTGACCCAGGCGGCGGAGATTCTGGGGATTCACCGGGTGACGCTTCACAAGAAAATCAAGCGCTTTGATTTGAAGGCGGAGGCGTAGGCCGGTTCGGCGGCGGTCGGGCACGGACGGACACGGACGAGCACAGACATGCCTTCGACGAAAATTTGGCGGGATGAACAAACCCGAATGCCCATGCCAAAGGAAAAGACAAATATCGGCCTGATTCCGATGGGAAACGCACCGTTTTTCGTCGCCAAGGTCATCCAGGGACATATCGCGGGCTATCTGCGCCTGAACGCGGAAGTCCTGGAGCCAGTCGAAATTCCCTTGAACGCCTTCGACGAAAAACGTTGCCAGTACAATGCCGGGGCAATTTTGAAATCGCTCGAAAATACCAAAACCGGGGATTGCGACAAGGTGATCGCCATTCTCGAAGAGGATTTGTTCATACCGATTTTCACCCATGTGTACGGGGAAGCGAAACAAGGGGGCAGGTTCGCGGTGGTTTCGATTTTCAGGCTCGGGGAGGAAGCCGGCGGCGCCAGCCCCCCCTTTCCCCTGGTCTGCGAAAGGGCTGCCAAGGTGGCCGTCCACGAACTGGGCCACCTTTTCAACCTTTCCCACTGCGACGACGAGCGCTGCCTGATGCATTTCTCCGGCAACCTGGAACACCTCGACGCCACGAATTTCTATTTTTGCAGATACTGCGCGGCTTTTTTCAGGGACGCCGTGCGGTGAGCGGATGGGGGAGATGGGGAGATGGGGAGATGGGGAGATGGGGAGATGGGGAGATGGGGAGATGGGGAGATGGGGAGATGGGGAGATGGGGGAGATGGGGAGATGGGGAGATGGGGGAGATGGGGGAGATGGGGGAGATGGGGAGATGGGGAGAGGGGGAGATGGGGAGATGGGGAGAGGGGGAGATGAAAAGCATCCGGTTTTCGGTATGAAATTTCCTCAGAAATTTGTTCCGGCTTTGCGGGGCCTGCTCAGGTATTTCCGTGCCCCGTCATTCCGGCCGGAGCGCGCGTTTTCCGAGTCGGGCGCCTCATTCCGCGCATGCGCGAGAGTCTGTTGAAATCCGGCATCGTCGCGCTTGCCTGCAAAAAAACGGCGAACCTCGAAAAGGCTGCGGGAGAAATCGAAAATCCGTTCCTCCGACATCCGCGCGTGCTCCGGCCGGAATGACGATCTGTTTGAAAATCCGAGGTCCAGGCGAACCCCGCAAACCGATAGCCGGCACTCTGGAAAGGAACAAAAACCGGCTGAAAAATTATCCGCCATTCCGGGGGATTTTCATCACCCCAGGTAGGAATTGCCGAGAGCCGGCGAAAAAACAGAATCGAAAGCGCAGACGGTTTTATCCGCACTAATTCCGTGCCGAACCGGTCAGCCATCGTATTCAGGGAATTCGGAAACAGAGAAAAGCCCCGGCAATTTGTTGCCGGGACAGGATCGGGCGTTGCTCCCGGCCCCGCAGGGGGGACCGGAAGCAACACTGTTGCGGGGTGGACTTCCGATGATCTATGGGAAACCGAAATTTCTCGTTTCGAAAACCGGACGCCGAACGCTTTCACATGGTACGATTCGCATTTACCGTTTTCAATTTCATGTTTTGAGAAATGCTTTGGCCAAGCGCTTCCATCCGAGTTCCGGGAAATTTCCGATCACGTCTCCGACGGGTTCCGCGCCGGTGGACGAAAGGTCGGCGTACTCGGGGCTGAGCATTGCCAGCAGCCTTTTGCCTTCGGACTCCATCCAGGCGACGCTTTCGCTTCCATAGTGGAGCTTTCGCACGTCCTTCATGGGCAGGTCGGGTTCCACGATGCAGAGCCATCCGTCCTCATAGGGCGCTTCGTGCGCGATTCCCGGAAAGTCTTTCGCCTTGCTGTTGACCGCCAGGACCTTGCCGGACACCGGCGACAACACGTTGGCCTCCGCCCGGTCCCTCTCAAAGGACAGCCCCGGCTTTCCCAGCTTCAAACGCTCTCCCAGGGAGGGAAGGCGAATGGAATCCATGGTGCCAAAAAGCCGGACCAAAAAATCGTCGAACCCTATCCGGGCGATTCCCCCGTGCTCGAACAGGACCCATCCGTGGCCGTCGTGATAGTAGTAGCCATCGGCCATGCGATAGCCGGACGCCAGCCTGTTTCTCGGGGTCCTGGCCGGCTGGTACACGTCGCATTCGTCGAGCCACTGGTCATAGGAGCAGTGGTAGCATTCGTAGTTGAGCGTGCAGATCTTGGGAGCGCCGGCCCGTCCGGTCAAGGCGTGTCGGCAGGGGCGAGTCGATCCGTCGTGGTTCTTCAGCAAATTGCTCGACCATTCGGCGGGAACCGTCTCGGAATCGTCGCGATAGCCCCTCTTTTTGCCCATGGCGATCTGCATGCTTTTGTCGAATGGACAATTGAAACAATCGTAGGCGTTGTCGCAGAGTTTGAAGTTGACCACGCCGCCCTTCATCCAGATGCATTCGCGCTCGACAACTTCCAGGCCCTGCACGCCCCGGGCCTTCTTTTTCTTATCTACGGTCTTGCCTTTCATGCCGGCACCTCCTCTCTGGTTTGACGGGTCAAAACGTTCTTCGCACCTCCCGCGCCGCTGCCCGGCCGCCAGCCGGGAGTCATGGCGACGCTTGTTTGCCTCCGAACCACGCTGTCTTCGGCGACATCCATCCAGTCGAGCCACTGGTCGAATGGACAATGGTAGCATTCGTAGTTGTAGACGCACTTTTTCGGCCCTTGAACTCGTCCGCTCAAAACATGAAGGCAGGTCCAGGGAGGATTGAACTTCGATCGATGCTTTGTTGATTCTCTTCTCATCTTGCGACCTCCTTTCGCGATTGTTTCTTCGATTTTTTCCGTCTTTGGCAATTGTTCTTTCCTGTCTTGGTAATAAGCAACAATGGCGCCAAGATGGAAAACGAATCAATCTGGTATTCAAAGGAGGTCGCGGATATCCTTTTATTTCGTATGCAAATCGGGGCAAAAAGGTGCATTGCGGATTTGCGGCGGAAAAGCGTCGCGATGGTAACCAGACCATCCTGGTCTGGCGTATCCGGACTTCGACGGGGTGGCATGTTCGCGGCATCGCGACCAGAGCTGGAAGCTCTGGTTACCATTCCCGAACTCATCGAAAGTGGTTCGGCCCTGCGCTTTTTCCAACAAACCCGCGATGATCCGGAAAAAAACGACGATGGGATTTCGGTGGATGAAAATCCAAGAAATATCGAACTGCCGGTGCACGGCGGCGCTGTTGTCAAAGGCTACACCGAGGCGGAAACAAAATGGTGCTGCACGGATAAAAACATGAATTTCAGGCTCATGCCATGCTGTAGCCGTTGGCTACATTCGCTGTAGCTGAATGTTTACACCTGCCGCCTGGGGTTGGTTTCAACGAACGGCTCTACGGCAACCCGGTCTTCGTCGGAAAAGGAGCCGACGAGTTTCCAAAAACGATTCTCCAGCCGATAGGCCTCCAGCGTTTTGAGGATCGGATCGATCAGCCAGATATGCTTCACGCCGTATTTCGCATAGACCGGCATTTTCAGAATGCGGTCCTTTTAGGCCGTGCTGGGGGACAAAATTTCGCACACCCAATCCGGAGCCAGTTCGTGGATATGGGACCTTGTCAACACGAATTTCGTTCAATCGCCAATCTCGTGCGAGAAAGAATCCAGCAGCTTGTCTTTTCCGTTCACGATTTTTGTCTTGACAGTGTAGGTTCCTTTTTTTTCCAAGTTTACATCGGCGCCGTATCCGCCGCCCATTCCCATGCACATTGCTTTCTGCACCTCGCCGTCCGGCCCATCGATCAGAAAACCGGTCTTGGCGTCCTCGACATCGATGCCGCCCGGGTCCTTCACGTAGACCATCAGGCGATGCGTCGCCGCCATGTCCGGCATGTCGGGCATCTTTGCCCTCATGTCGATCAGTTCGTAGGACAATTGGTAGCCGTCGATTTCCGACTTGTGAACGATGTTTCCGGTGTGCTCCATGGCCTGTTCGCCAGCTGTCATTTCGTTGCCATGTTTCGTTTCGCTGGCACCGGACAGGGACGCCGCGAACAGGGAAAGCCCGAAAATCAAAAATGCCGTTCGTATGGATATTTTCATCGTTTATCCCTCCTCGTTCATGTTTTTTTGTTTGTTTGTCGCGGGCGGTTTCAATTCCCGTCGTTTCCAGATTTCGTAGACGACGGGAATGATGATGAGGGTTAAAACGGTGGATGAAATCAGCCCGCCCACCATGGGTGCGGCGATGCGTTTCATGACCTGCGCTCCGGTTTCCGCGCCGTACATCACGGGAAGCAGGCCGATCAGTGTGGTTGCCACCGTCATGATCTTGGGACGCAATCTTTCCGCCGCGCCTTCTACGATGGCGTCCGCGAGGTCGCGACCGCTGTTCATTCGTCCCTGGCGCACGTAGCGCCCGTAGGTCTCGTCCAAATAGACGAGCATCACCACCCCGGTTTCCGCAGCCAGCCCTGCCAGCGCGATGAATCCCACCGCCACCGCTACCGACAGGTTGTAAGCCAGCAGGTACAGCAGCCACACGCCGCCCACGATGGCAAAGGGAAGGCTCGCCATCACGATGGCCGCCTCGGTCGCGTTTTTGAAGTGAATATAGAGCAGGATGAAAATCACCGCCAGGGTGGCAGGGACCACCAGATTCAAGGTCTTTATGGCCTGCTCCATGTATTCGTACTGTCCGGACCACACGATGGAGTCTCCGGCGGGCAAGTCGATCCGATCCCGGACGATGCGCTTGGCGTTTTTCACGTAGGTCCCCACCTCCACGCCCCGCTGATCCACGTAAATCCAGGCGGTCCTTCGGGCATTCTCGCTTTTGATTCCTGCGGGGCCTTTGTGGATTCGAATGTCTGCCAGCTGTGCCTGGGGGACTTGCGCGCCTGTGGGGGTGGGAACGAGTACGCGTCTGAGTCGCTGGATATCGTCGCGAAGCTACCGTCCGTAGCGTACGTTCACCGGGTATCGCTCCAGGCCTTCCACAGTGTATGAGACGTTCATTCCGCCGATGGCCGACATGATGACGTCCTGAACGTCACCGACCGTCAGACCGTACCGGGCGATGTGGCGGCGTCTGATCTTGAAGTCCAGGTAGTTGCCGCCCGTGACTCTTTCGGAGAATGCGGACAGGGTGCCGGGAATGGTTTTCACGAGGGCTTCGACCCTCGACCACAGATCGGACAGGACTTCCAGATCCGGCCCCATCAGCTTGATGCCCACGGGAGTCTTGATGCCCGTGGAGAGCATGTCGATGCGGGTCTTGATGGGCATGGTCCAGGCGTTGGTCAGGCCGGGAAACCGGACTGCCCGGTCGAGAGCCTATACCAGTTCGTCACAAGTTCAGGAACGGAGATCTCCCGCGCAAGCCCGGAATCGCCCTCCGGGCGGCTATCGCCTGCCCCCGGCGCTGTCTCCGGCCAGGCAGCTCCTTCATGCTGATGCCAGCACAGCGCCGTGATCGTCAATACGACCGCCAAGAACTTTCTCATGTCAATTCCTTTCCAGAAAAGCAAATAAAGCCCCCGCAGAACGTTCGGCCCTTCCCGGCCAGGCATGTCCGCTCGTTTCGGAGCAGTAAGTTCCGGGGAACGTGGATAAACCGGTTTCTCATCTCGCTTAGAGAACACATGATAACAAGCGCTCTATATACGGCAAGTCGGATTGGCACGCCTCGGAAAATCCATTGGAAATCGATTGTATTTTGTTGACAACCAGAGAGTCCCAATCTAAGATTATTTCAAATACGCGCGGCCCAACATTAACGGAAAGTAAAAAAAGGAGGAAGAAAAATGGCGGTCAACGAAGTAAATTATCAAAACAACGTATATGATTTACAACACAGTACTCGTGGCTCTACCTCTTTTTATTTTGACGAAGGACATAACAGGCATGCCCTGTTCACGGCGCATCACACCAGAAATCGCGGAGCGGCCTACAGAGTAGAGAGTGTCGATTGGACGGGTGCATCCATTCAGCTCAACAATAAGAAGGTCAAAAAAGGAGATTTTATCAATCTTAACCATAACAATACGGTGGATGTCGCCTGAAGTTATTGGCGCTGATCGGAAACGGTACTTAAGCTGGACGCCGGCGCGGATACCGGCAGGTCCCTCCTGGATAGTTTTGCGATGGGCTATAAAAAAGGCCCCCGTTTTCTGTTGACAGAAAGCGGGGGCCTATTCAATTGCTTCGTCAATGCCCTGTCTGGTGTTCTTCTCCGTGATGCTCCGAGGGTTCGGAATGATCGGCGTGGCCGTCGTGATTGCCCTCCTCGTTGTGGAGCATGGTTTCCGAGTGGCCTTGCTCCGCGTGACCATGTTCCGCAGCCCCTGAGTCTTCGTGTTGATTATGGCTATTGGCTGGCGGATGAGCGTTTTCTTCAGTTCCGTGCGTATCTCCGTTTGCCCCGCCGTGGTCATTCATGCCGGGCGTTTCCTCTTCCGAATGGACGCCCGAGTCGTCGTCGCCCCTTCTTGCTTTTAGAATCTGCCCCAATCGCTCGAAAGCCTCTTGCAGGCTTTTTTCCATGACCACGACTTCGCCCTGGCTTACGATCAGGCGCTTGAGTTGAGGGATTTTGATCTGTGCGGCGGATTCCATATAAAAAGGCTGTATGTACACGATTTCCTGTCCCACCGGCAAAATGATCATCTTCCCGCGCTTCACTTCGGAGCCCATCTGGTTCAACAGGGTCAGCTGCTGTGCGATCTCTGTGTCCTGGTCGATCAGCGCGTTGATCTGGGACGGTCCATAGACCTGCCTGCCCTTGGGAAAGGCGTACACGATGAGCCGTCCGTAATTGTCGCCGTCGCAGCCCGCAATGGCCAGTGCGCGCAGATTGTCCCTGTTTTTGGGGCTCATGGGGGTGAACAGAATGAATTCGGGATTGTCCGGCTGTATGAAGTCGAGGGTAAGATAGTACGGCTCCATTCTGATGCGGTCGTCCTGACGATAGAATTTGGAGAATTCCCAATGGTCTTCGTCCTGGTAGAAAGTCGCCGGGTCGGTCTGGTGATACTTGGAGTATATCTTCATCTGGATTTCGAACATGTCCTTGGGATACCGGATATGGGAACGCAATGCCTCCGGGAATTGATCCCAGGGTTTGAGCAGCCCGGGGTACATGCGATTGTAGGCCTGCGCGACGGGATCGTTCTTGTCCAGCAAGTAATAGTCCACGGACCCGTTGTAGGCGTCCACGACGATTTTGATCGAATCTCTGATGTAGTTGAAATCTTTCTCGTAGAACTCGGCGTTGGGATACCAGTCGGAGGTGGTGTAGGCGTCCTGTATCCAGAAAAGCCTCTCTTTCGTGACGACAAGATAAGGATCGTCGTCCAGTTTAAAAAACGGTGTCAATTTAGCAATACGTTCCCGGATGTTTCTTCTGAACAAAATTCGGCTTTTGGAATTGGTCTTTGTGGTGAAAAAAATATTTCTGTTCTGGAAATAGACGGCGAACAGCGCCTTCTTGAAAAACGAGGCCATAGGCACTCCGCCAGTACCCTCGTAGTCGGTTTCGACATCTTGCGTGTCCCCTGGATAGAGCAGTTCTCCAATGTCGTTGGGGGCGATCACGTAGGGGGCATCCATTGTTCCGTAATATATGGAGGGCTCCTTGATCTTGAAGCCATGCTCCGACACGGGGGGGATTTCGTGGATGTACCACTCCGGGTTCTCCTCGCCTTTTTGCGCGGCGGGCACCATCACGACCCCGTAGCCATGGGTGTATTTCAGATGGACGTTCACCCAGGTCTGCGCGTGGGACGAAAGCTTGTCCAATGTGATCTCCCGTCCGGCCAAATACACTTGGTGCAGTACGTTGTCCATTTCATACCTGTCCACATCCACCCCGCTGAAAGCATAGTACGGGCGGATTCCCTGCTCCTGTTGAAAAACGCTCGCGAGCAGTTCCCTGTCCCAGACCGGAATGTTCTCCAGGTTTTGCTGGAACTGGGGGTCTTTGAGACTTCGCAGGGTCTGCTGCCGCCTGTAGTCTCTCGTTTCCACAGCAGTGAGATTGTAGGCGGCAAGCGTCGATTTCACGGCGTTGGATATATAATCGGACTGTTTCGTCAGTTCATTAGGCTTGACGATGTACTTGTCGATGTTTTTGGGAAGAAACTCCCAGTTTCTTGCCGCATGGGAGAGAGCGAAGATCGCGATGAACAACACCAGGGGAAAGAGGCTTTTGCGCGAGTTGACGTACCGTATCAGAAAAAAGGAGGTCGCAAGCAAGGACAGGCCCGAAAGCCAGATCAAAGGCAGCGTCACCCAGATTTCGGTGAAACCCGGTCCGAAGAACAATGGTTCGTTCTGGGTGTTGTACAGAAGCTCGTGTCTTTCCAGATTGTACCCCCAGGCCTGGGCTATGAATATCAGAAATATGATGATCGACAGATGGATTTTGGCCCCTTTCGGAAAGGGCTGTGCCTCCGTCGCCAGCATCCTTCTTTCCAGATAGTACAGTAATGCCAAGGACGCGAACAGCAGCAGCAGGGTGATGAGCAGGCGTCCCTGCAACAGGTTGTATATGGGCAGGGAGAACAGATAATAGCTGACGTCGATATGGTAGAACGGGTCCTGGGTCCCCGCCTTCGAACCGTACATGTAGAGAAGGGCCGACTCCCACTGCTGAAACAAAGGCACGGCCAAGGGGACCGCCAGAATGATCGAAAGCGGCGTATAAACCTTCATGGAGCCGGATCGGAAGGCGGACGCCAAGCGGGCGGCGGCCTTTCTGACCTTTTCCGGCCCGTCCTCCGACTTGGTCGTGCCCAGATATCGGGAGGCGATCCAGAAATTGAAAAAAATAATGGCGAAGAAAACCAGCGTCGCTGCTCCGAACACCATATATCTGTAAAGGATCTTGAACCAGAACAATCCGCTGTAGCCCAGCGCATCGTACCACATCATATCGACGAAAAAATCCTTGAAAATGAAATTCAAAGCCAAGTACAGAACGGCCACGATCAAGGCTAAGCCGATAAAGGCCATTATCCACTGTTTCCAACGACGCATTATATTCTCCTTGCTTGGTTTCGATAAATCATCGGTTTAACGCGCCTACTATAAACCGGTCGAAAATTTTGGTCAAGATTGCAATCGCAATATGAAGCGCCGTATGCCTTGCGCCCAAAAAAAATCCGCGCAAAAAAATTCGCGCGGACACTTTTTTTCGAAAATGATTTTCCCAGGCAAGAACTCGCCGCCGCGTTCGGGAAGAGCGGCGGGGGGGCGCTCTCCCCGACAAAGGGCGGCGTTTCCTCAACCCGCCAGGGTCGGGAAAAACGCAGCCGCTACGCCACCGACTCCTTGAGCTTGTTCATCGCGGTATTCAGATTCATGGTCAACTCTTCCAGATGCTTCTGCATGCCCAGTTCGAGTTCCTTCCAGGCGTCCCCGGCCTTCTGGAGTTCCTTGAACTGGTATTTCAGGATGTTTTCTTCGTTTTCCAGGTTCTCCACCTCGGCCGTGATCTTGACACTGTCGGTCTTCACCTTGGAAGCCAACTCCTTCAATTTCCCGATCTCCGACTCGAGGGTCTTGATCTGTTCCTCGAGGGCCGCCACGATCGCTTTTTTGTCCGCCATTTTTCCATCCTCCTTTATGAAAAAGGTTAATAATAAAACAGCATTCCAAACATCGCCGGTTGTTTCGGCTCCTATTGTTTATATCTCGGACAAAAGGGAGAACGTCCTGCCTCGACCCGAGGCAAGTTTCAGCCGTTGCCCAGCTCCCTCTCCTTTGTCTCTTCGATGGTTTCTTCCTGCAAACGCCTCAGTTTTTCGCTGAGTTCGACCGGGTACGGCGCCGGTGCGCGAATCGCCTTGTACGCCGGGGAGAGGCGTTCGAATTCGTCGCGGAACCGTTCCCGTATTTCCGCCAGGGAATCCGGACCAGAAACCGTCTTTCCGTCCTTCATGACGGTCCTAAGCATTTTTTCGCCGGCCAGCTTTTCGTCTTTCAACCCGATGACATCCCCGGCCGGACTTCCGTCGAGTACATTTCTGAAAACCTGTTTTTCCGATGCGAGGCTTCTCTTGCCGGAACTCAGTTTCAAGACCGGACGTCCCGCGTACTGCACGAGCTTGTAGGCGATGTCCGCGTAGGGCGCGTCGGCGGACACCCCCATCTTGGTGCCCACGCCGAACGCGTCGATCCTCGCCCCTCGTTTCACTACGTCGTCGATCTTGTGTTCGTCGAACCCGCCGCTTGCGAAAATCTTCACCTCCCCAAGCCCGGCCTCGTCGAGAATGCTTCGCACCTCCTTGCTCAACTCCGCCATGTCGCCGCTGTCGAGCCGCACGCCTCGAAGGCTGTGGCCCCGCGAAGCCATCTCCCCGGCAACCTCCACGGCTTTTCGCGCTCCCTCCAGCGTGTCGTAGGTGTCGATCAGAAGGACCGTGTTGTCCGGAAACGTCCGGGAGAACGCGCGAAATGATTCAAGCTCGTCTTCGAAGCTCGTAATGTACGAATGCGCCATGGTCCCCGAGACCGGTATTCCGTAAAGCTTGCCGGCCATGACATTGCTCGTGGCGGAAAAGCCCGCGATGTAGCTGGCCCGGGCCACTTTCAGCCCTGCGTCCACGCCCTGCGTGCGGCGCAGCGAAAAATCGATCAGGTTCCGTCTTTCGGCCGCGCCGATACAGCGGGACGCTTTCGTCGCAATGCACACCTCAAGGTTTATGGCGTTGATGACGAAAGTCTCCACGATCTGCCCTTCGATAATCGGCGCGGTGACCTCCAGGACGGGTTCGTCCTTGAAAAACACCCGGCCTTCGTCCATGGCCCGGACTTCGCCCGTGAAACGAAGCCGTGAAAGATATTGCAGGAAATCCTCGGAAAAAAGCCTTTGAGAAGCAAGATAGTCCAGTTCCTCCTGCTCGAACGAAAACGTCTCCAGAAATTCCAATACGTGGCGCAATCCAGCGCTCGCGAAATAGCCCCGGTCCGCTGGGTATTCGCGAATGAAGAGGCTGAACGTGGCGGGGGAAAAAAACTCGTTCTCAAAATAGGACGCCGCCATGGTCAATTCGTAAAGGTCCGTAAACAGCCCCATCGGTCTTCCGTTTGTCTTCATTCCAATTTCTCCAAAAATCCTTTCTCTTCGATTTAAATCTAGAATGAGGATTCAAATTAATATGTCAATGTTTCCTAAGACGCAAATCAATCGTACCGAATCCTCTATTGGAACAGCTCCCGGCCTTGCCCGGCTTTCGACGAAAAAACATTCCCCGATTGAAATATGACCGACTTGAAAGGACCTTACAATGGGGGAAATCACCCATTACGGTGCGACTCCGCCGTTCGCAGGGCGCCAAACAGTTAGAATACGCGAAAAAATGAGGAAAATGAAGGCGAAATACAGGCCGACCGCAAATCTTTTCCAAAAAAAACGGAATAAACAATTTACTTTCAGTTAAAACTTTTGTATAGAGGCCATTGGCATTTTTTCGACGGCAACTGGTCGCAGCGCGCCCGATAATCGCGGGTTTGATTGAAACGCGTCGTTTTTTTCAGAGGACGTACCACTATGACAGACGTTAATAAGATCGTTCTGGCCGAGGATCACAGACTCTTGCGCGAAGGGCTCAAGGCCCTCTTGCAAGCGGACGAGAAATTGCGGGTGGTCGGCGAGGCCGAAAACGGCCTGGAAGCCCTGAAATGCGTCGAAAAACATCGGCCCAACCTGATCCTCCTGGACCTCTCCATGCCCAAAATGAGCGGCCTCTCCGTGATCAAGGAGATCAAAAGCCGTTTTCCCGAAATCAAAATCCTCGCTCTGACCATCCACGAGTCCGACCAGTACGTTCTGGAGGCTTTCCAGTCCGGGGCCGACGGATACTGCCTCAAGGACGCCAGCAGAGACGAGCTGCTGATCGCAATCCACAGCGTTCTTTCCGGCAAGACTTACATCAGCCCGGGCATATCCGAATCCGTCATGGTGGGCTACCTGGAGGGCAAGAAGACCCTGAAGACCTCCACGGCCTGGGATAGTGTCACGCAGCGCGAAAAGGAGGTCCTCAAGCTCATCGGGGAGGGCCACCGCAACAAGGAGATCGCCGAGCTTTTGAACATCAGCGTAAAAACCGTCGAAAAACACCGCGCAAACCTCATGAGAAAGCTCGACCTGCACAACGTGTCCGCCCTCACCGCATACGCCATCGAAAAGAAGCTCGTAAGCAAGAAATTTTAGATGCGACCCGCGCGCAAGGCTGTTTCCGAACCCTGTTCCCGCAGGGAATACCGTCGCCGCATTCCATGAATACACCCTTTTGCCTATATCAATTTCCGTTGCGCCCGAGTATCCTTACATTTTTGTAAGCCCGCGTCGAAAAAACGGCTCATCGCGGATTTGTGGGAAAGGGCGTGTCGATGGTAACCAGACCATCCTGGTCTGGCATGCCTCGGCCACCCAACGGCGGCATATACACGACATGGGACCAGAGCTGGAAGCTCTGGCTACCTTTTTCAGCTCCCCACAAATCCGCGATGAACCAAAAAAACAACATCCACCAATACCAATGCGGGGGGAGGGCAAAGGCGCATGGAAGATCTGAACATCGTGGTGGCCGGGGCCGCCGGCGAGGGAATCCAGACGGTGGGAGGAGTGCTTGCGCACGCGGCTCTCCTGCAAGGATACGCGGTTTTTTCCTGGCAGGAATTCGAGTCCCGGGTTCGAGGGGGACACAGCCGATACTGCGTCAGAATCGGGGAAAACTGCCGAAACGCACCGCTGGAAAAAGCCGACATTCTCATTGGCTTGAACGACGGGGCCGTGGAAAAATACGCGGACTTGATCAGGGAAACGGGCATCGCCATGGGACCGAACCCGATCCGAGAAGATGTGATCGCCATTCCATTCGCCGAAATATCCAAAGAAAAGCTGGGACACAGGATTTACGCCAACACCATAGCGGCAGGGGCCTTGTCCGCCGCGCTGGGGATGGACCTGGAAGCCGTTTTCAAGGTTTTGGACGCGCGTTTCGAAAAAAAAGGCCGGGAGGTCGCGGACAAGAACCGGGAGGCGGCGCGAATCGGGTACGAGGCGGGGGAAAAGGGGTGCAAGGAGACCTGCCCCTGGAAACTGCCGAATTTGGGCACTCCGCATTTCAACCTGGGCGGACACCAGGCGGTGGCCATCGGAGCGGCTCGCGCCGGGTGCCGTTTCATGTCCGCCTATCCCATGAGCCCGTCCACCGATATCATCGCATATCTTTCCGAACAAGAGCATCTGGGCGTCTTCGTGGAGCAGGCCGAGGACGAGATCGCGGCCGTTAACATGGCCATAGGGGCGAGTTTTGCGGGCGCGCGGGCCATGACGGCGACCTCTGGGGGAGGGTTCGCTCTGATGGTGGAAAGTATCAGCCTGTCGGGCATGATCGAAGTTCCGGTGGTCGTCGTGGTGGCCCAGAGACCGGGACCTGCGACCGGGCTTCCCACGCGCACGGCCCAGGCGGACCTTCTGTTCGCGGTCAATGCCGGGCACGGGGAATTTCCCAAGATGGTGCTGGCGCCGTCCGACCCTCTGGACTGTTTCGAGAAAACCGCGAGGGCGTTCAACTTGGCCGACAGGTTTCAAATTCCGGTCATCGTCCTGACCGACCAGTTTCTGGCGGATTCCACGTTTTCCTTCGACCGGTTCCCCATCGGCCGGGTCCTGCCGGAGACGCACTGGGCAGACCCGAAAATGGGCGGCCAATACAGACGGTACGAGTTTGCCGGCGACGGCGTGTCCCCTCGCCTTTACCCCGGACAGAGCAAGCACCTGGTGGGTGCCGACAGCGACGAACACGATCCACGGGGGCACATCACCGAAGACCTGGCAGGCATTGCCGTCCCCATGGCGGAAAAACGCCTGGCGAAATTTCAAAGCTTGAAAAAACAGGTCGCAGCTCCGGAAGAGATCGACGTTAAGGACGCCGAAATCGTCCTGGTGAGTTGGGGATCTTCCCGAGGGGCCGTCCTGGAGGCCAAATCGCACCTGGAAAAAGAGGGTGCAAAGGCGGGCATGATCCATTTCACGGAATTGTGGCCACTGCCCTCCTACCGTTTCGAAAAAGGAAAAAGATACTTCACGGTGGAGGGAAACGCGACCGGGCAGCTGGCCAGGCTTCTGCGCTCGGAATACGACGTTGCATTCGAAGGCCACGTGGGCCGTATCGACGGGCTGCCGCTATCCGCAGAATACATAAGGAGCCGATTGCCATGACCAGAAAGCCAGATTTTGACAACGACGTGGAGATTCAATGGTGCCCCGGATGCCCCAACTCCGTCATCCTCGGGTCCCTGAAGAATGTCCTGGCGAAACTCGAAAGGCGGCCGCACGAAATCTGCCTGGTATCCGGAATCGGGCAGGCGGCCAAGCTGCCCCATTATTTGAAGTGCAATTTTTTCAACGGGCTTCACGGCAGGGCGCTTCCGGCGGCCACAGGAATCGTCTCCGCCAACCCCGAGCTTACGGTCGTTGTAACCAGCGGCGAGGGCGACATGTACGGCGAGGGCGGCAACCATTTCATCCACGCCCTGCGCAGAAACGTGGATATCACGGTTGTGGTCCACAACAACGAAATCTACGCGCTGACCAAGGGCCAGGCCTCTCCCACGACCCGAATCGGGGAAGCGCGCTCGGTGCAGTTCCGAGGGGTGGAAATCGCCCCCTTGAACATGCAGGCCATCGCCATCGCGCACGACTGCGGTTTCGTCGCCAGAGGCTTCACCGGCGACGCCGAACATCTGGAAGACCTCCTCCTGCAAGCCATCCGGCACAAGGGGTTTTCCTTCGTGGAAGTCATCCAGCCATGCATTTCATGGCATACCCATCCTTTCAAATGGTACAAGGATCGGGTGCGCAAGATCGACGATTCCCACGACCCCACCGACGCCGGGGCCGCCTTCCAACTCGTGATGGATAACGACGGCGGCATTCCGACCGGGGTCCTTTTCCGGGGAAAAGAGCGCAAGGTGTTCGGATGGAAATTCAGGGAAAGGATGTCCGAAAAAACTCTGGCGGAGATCCCTTTTCTCGAAGACGGGGAAATTGTACGAGAGCTGGAAAAATATCGATTGCAATAACGGTTAAGAACGCCTGCAAGGAAGGGAAACAATGCCAATCCCCAACGAGGCCATCGCCAAAATGTTCGACCTGTGCGGTTGGTTCGAGTATCCCCATATAATCCTCACACAAAGGCACAAAGACACTAAGGTTGCCGAATCGTGACTTTGCGTCTTTGTGCCTTTGTGTGAGGATTTTGAAGAGCAACCGCACAGGTCCAAAATGTTCGAAAACTTGGCCGACCTGCTCGAAATCAAGGGCGCCAATCCGTTTCGAATCCGCGCGTACCGAAACGGGGCCCGCGTGATCGACGATCTTTCCAGACCGGTCGCGGAACTGATCGAAGGGGCGAGGATTTGACCGAGCTGCCGGGCATCGGCCAGGAGCTTGCGAACAAAATCGCGCGGATCGTGGAAACCGGCGGCCTTTCCCAGCTCGCGGAACTGGAAGCGGAGATGCCCGCCGGCATGTACGACCTTCTTAAAATCCCGAAACTCGGCCCGGAGGACGTTTTAAACACTTATGAATGGAAGGAGCTGAAAAAACTTCTCAAAAGGAGCTGAAAGCGTCGATACTTGGCCGCTCCGGTTTTTTTTTATTTCCACGTCCTTTGGTCCTTGCCCTGTGGCCCTTGCCCTTTGCCCCCTAATCCGTTTCGGGCATCCGGTAGGTTTCCAGCTCCACGATGCAACCCAGCTTGGGCTTCTTCGGCGTGCCCCCGGTGACCTTGTGCACTCGGGCGGCCGTCGATATATGGTCCCTGGTCAGCCACCGAACCACATTGGCGGCGGTCTTGTCGTCGAGGCGGCCGAAACAGTTGGACATGTTCAGTTCCCGGCCGAAGCCCCCCTTGACAAGATAGACGACATGCTTGCCTCCGGTTTCGCTTTCCGACCAAATCAGCCGGACCTTGTCTCCCTCCTTGACTTTTTGCAGGGCGTCCTGCCTCGAACTTCCGTCCACATTGCTGAAAGTGGCCCCGACCGCCGCCGTCCGGAACGTATCGACCAGGTTCTTTTTCTTGCGCTTGCACACGATTTCCTTCAGATCGACTCTGACCTCCTTGGGCAAGGTCTTTTTTCTCAGGAGTATCGACTCCAGCGTTTCGAGAATTCGCATATATGGTTAATCCCCATTCTTTTCAATTATTTGATTCGCCATCGTAACCAGGCTTTATTGTTCCTCGATATCTCATATACACCAGGGAAAAATCAACCATAGATTTCAATGCCGAAGGGAAAGATTTCGACCTGCGCGGATGGAATCGATGGCAGGGCGCAAAACTTGCTTGTTTCGGTGACTTATCGCGGATTTATGGGAAAAGGCGTGTCGATGGTAACCAGACCATCCTGGTCTGGCATGCCTTGGCTCCTATGCGGCGGCATATTCGTGACATGGGACCAGAGCTGGAAGATCTGGTTACCTTTTCCGCTCTCCGCAAATCCGCGATGACCCGTTTCGGTAGCGCCGCCTTCGGTCATTGGACCTGGTCTGCGAGTTTTTCCCACAAAAGCCGCTCGAAATCCAAGGCGACGACGGCGAACGCATGCAGGCGAAGGCTGTCTCCGCGAGTTTCCAGCAAGCTCCGCCGGTAATCCGCCAACCGTCTTTTGGCTTCGGAAAACACTCTTTTCACCGAAGGAAGCGATTCGAGCTGTTCCTTTGCCGTCTTTCGGACTTGCTCTCCGCTCAAGCCGATTTCCTTCAAAGGCACGTACTTGAATTCGATCAGAATGTCGAGGAGGGCGGAATGGCGAAAGTCCGGGCGCACAAGCATGACAAGGTCCGCGTATCTGCGTCCCAAGCCGGGTTCGGAATCCATGACGTAAAGGGTGTCGTTGTACAGCAGGGCGAGAAATACGGTTTTGACGGCGAATTCGTTGGTCCACCGGTAGTCCCGATTGTCGAAGACGATCAGAGGTCCGCGTTCGATAAAAGCGCACAAGGGTTCGATCGCGCCGAGCTGGCACAATTTCTTGGCTGCGGCGCGGGCGTCGTCGAGGTCGGGTCCGGTCGGAAGCATCGTTTCCTTGAGACGCTCCACGTACAATTTGCGGATCGCCAGGTTCGGTATGCGAAACACGTGCTCCTCGAATTCCGTTCTCTTTCCGGCAAGCGTCAATACGCCGAAATAATAGAGCAGGGAAACCATGAACTTCATGTATTTGGCGCCGTGCAAAACCTCTTCGACGCCGAACCGGTCGGCGAATTCCTCCAGGCGCAGCTCCCCTTTTTCGTTGAGGGCGTCCGACACCACCTTTTCGCCCTGGGGCAAGCTCGCCACGTACGCGATCTCTTCGGCATGAAATCCACACAGATCGTTGAATTCCGGTTCGAGGTATATGTCGGTGGCGATATTGAACCCGCTGGTGATGTCGCTCATGACCACCGGCGAAACCCCGGTGACGAAAACCCGGTCGATCCCCCGGCCCTCGGTGCCGGATTTGACCGCCTTGAAAATGGTTTTCAACATGGAAATTTGATCATTTTCACAACCCCGACGCCGCGCGCGTCCGTTATTCAGAGTTCCGGGCTTGGTTTTTCATTTCGGCCAATCGCTAACCGCCTCAGTCCGCCTCGTTCCAATGCTTCGCGTTGGAATGCATACCAGGACGCTTCGCGTCCGCGTTCCGCCATGCCATGCCGGTCTAAGAACCAGCACCGGAAATCCGAACACAGCCAGAAAAGTTCGGGTATGAAGGGAAAGATATCCCGTGGCGTTCTTCCCATTCATGGACATAATCCATTTTGAACTCGGATTCCACGAATTCGGATACTGTTTTTCCCGGATATTTCCCTTCCGCGTTTCCGGAAACAACCGCAGCCGGAATGAGACCGACGTCATTTAAGATGGCGCCGCTTACCCTGGCATGCCCGTTCAGGATAAAGAAAAATTCTCCGTCGTTCATCGTCTCTACCGCATTCTCCGAGGAAAACCCGTTGTTTTTGATCGAATTGTAAATTTTCCTGCTTTCCGCTTTGTCCAATTGGAGAATCGGTCGGGTCGGAAAAAGACGCCTCGGGCACATCCACGTGTCGGCGTTTTTCAAACCTTTCCGCCATTTTTCGTGCTGCGCCAAAATGCGGTCGGCGATGGCTTCGGGAGCGGAGTAGGACGTATCGACAACCAAGTCGTAATTTTTCATGTCGGAACAGTCTACATTGTATAAGTCGCGAAACCGTTCGATTTCAACCTGCTTTCTTTTCAACAGGTATGTTTTCGCCTCGGATGCGTCCCGGTATTTTTCGCTTTTCCGTTGCGTGTCTTTGATCACTCGATTCGCCGCAATATCCGGATCTATGATCAAAAAGACCTTGAAGGACCCGGGTATGAAATGCCATGCCATCCTGGAATCGATGATGAAAGACTCGTCGCTGTCGTTCAAGTCCCTGCTGAAATTATCGATTTGGGTGTCCAGGTCGCTGTCTTTCTTCATCAACTCGTTCAATTCCAAGGTGGAGATGCCCATTTTTTCCGCAATTTCCCGCTGAATGCCTCCGGTCGAGTATTGCGTGCACCCCAGCCTCTTTGCCATAAGCTGTGTTATCGTACTCTTTCCGCCGCCCAAATTGCCTGCAATGGATATTTTAATCGTATTCATAATACGCAAGGACCCCTTTTCGGTTTGATGAATTTTTTTCCCTCCTCCTAATTTGGGCCAACCGGGCTTTTCCATGGGCCATGACGCCCCTGGATGTTTTCCGGAAACCCGCTCGACCAACTCCAATCCTGAAACGCAGATTAGGATATGGCCTCGCTTTTTGTCAACGAAAACCTATCTGCGAAAAACATCCACATTCTGGGGCTCCGTGTCGATTTCGGTCGATTGGGACAAGCTGTTCAAATGGATGTAGTCCGTGTGTCCTTTTCGGTAGGAGCCGGCCAGGCCGCAGGAGGCGCCGTCCTGGAGAAACGCCCTGGCAAAGGCCTCCCAGCCAAAGGGGTCGTTGTGGTACTTCCCGGAAAGGGAATGATAGTCGAGGTTCACCACCGAGTTCGAACCGGTGTATTCCAACAGCTCCACATTCATGATTCGGTCGCCGGTCCTCGTCTTGTAGTCGAATGCGCGCGAATTGTCCTCCAAATCCCGGTAAAAGCCGGAGAAAGTATTGTAGCTCGGCGCGCCGTTGCTCTTCATGCCCAAGTTCTTCCTGAAGGTGAAGCTGCCGGGAGTTCTCACCGTAACCGTTTTGGAAGTGAACTCGCCGATTGCGTATTGAGTGGACGAAGGCTTCCATACCTGCTCATTATATCCCCTGCGGTAGCAGGCGGCCAAGCCTGCCCGGGTCCCCGGCTCCATCAGAACCAGGCCGTACACATCCCAATTGTTAAAATAGGCGTGCAAGGAGATAAAATCGAATTGGAGCGAACCGTCGCCGTAGGTGGTCACCTTGGGAACGCTGATGCGATTGTCGTATTTGACCTTGCAATCGCAAGCCCCATCGACGACCCCGTGGTACAGCAGGTCCCAGAGCCCCGAACTCATGGCGCCCGAAGAGTCCATCACGTATTCTTCGGTGTAGACGTCCCTGCAAAACACTTCGACGGTGAATGGATTCCAGGACACCTCGGGGTGTTGGCTTCGGTCCTTCAGAGTAATGTTTTCAGGATGTCCCCGTCTGTAGCTTGCGCCCAGGCCTGCCCGGTTCTGGTTTTTTATGCTGGCATAGGCGTATGCGCTCCAGCCATTGTCGGACTCGTCATACCGGGCGTTCAGGCCGAGAGCGTCGAAGTATATCTGGTTGTCTGAGTACTCGATGTGCTCGGCGTAAAAAATGCGGCTGTCTACCCGGATTTTGCAGTCGGCGGTCTTGTTGACGACGGCGTCGTACAGCTCCGACCAGGAGTGACCATCTGCCGGATATCCGTTGGAATAGAACTTGGCTTTCAGCGTATAATCGCTGTTTTTTTCCGCATAAAGATAGATGGTCTTGCCCACCCATGCCTGATTCGGATACTGGGATTGGTCCTTTTTCCAGACAACACTCTCATTTCCCCTTCGAATGCTGCTGCCCAATCCCGCTTTATCCCCATTTTTCATATAGACAAAGGCGTACGCGTCCCAGTAGTCGAACCAGGCTTCCAGGGGGTGGAAATCGAAACGCATGGAGGTCGATGTGTATTCGATGTGGGCGGGTCGCGCCAGTCTGGTGTCGAACCGCAGAAGGCAATCCTGGGCTTGGTTTACGACACGGTCGTAGGCGTCGGCCCAGGAACCCTCGGTGACGACGCCGTTTTTGTCGATGGCCAGGACCAGTTCGTATTTGGGATCGGGAGGGGGCTCGCCGATGGTCAGCTGGTAGTTTTCCAGGGAAAGCTCGCCGTCGGAAACCATCACCAGGCCGGCTTCGGCGTCGTGGCGGCTGCAGGAGGCGCCGTTTTCTCCGGAAGCAATTTCCAGGAATTGTTCGGATAGCGGAATTCCGGTCTCCGACCAGTTGTCGGCCGTGTGCCAGTCGTCGCTTTCGTCGCCCGTCCACGTCTTGAACGTTCCTTCATAGGCGCCTATGTCGCAAGGGGCGAGACGCAGCTTGCCGCGCTGATCGGTCCCTCTGGAGTCGCATCCGTTGACGCCCTGAGGAATCTGGCCCACCGCCGGGCTTTCGGGCTCGAGATAGTGGGTTTTGGTGGTACCGCCGTAGTTTCCGAGAGACCCGACCCGCGGATCGACGGGCGATTCTCGCGTCCCCGCGATATCGTGCGCCTGTGCCGCAAAGACGCAAGGATCCATGCCGACGACCCCGGAATCTCCCCCGCTGTCTCCCAGGAGGTTGTAGTCCTGGGAGACGAATTCGCCGTAGCAGTCGCTGTAGCCCGCGCTTTTGTCGTGGTTGCCCGCGACGACCGCGGCGGCCATGGCCAGGGACGAAACAGCGTAGAAGCCCCCGCCGTCTCCCTCGGAGTCGTTGTCGTTGTCGGCCGTGTTGTTTGTGACGGTGACATGGTTCAGGTTCAGGGTGGCGGTGGACGACGAATAGAGGCCTCCGCCGTGGCAGTCGGCGTTGTTGCCGCTGACGGTGCTGTTGGACATGGCGGCGGTGGCGGCCTCGGCGTTGTAGATTCCGCCGCCGGAAAACGCTTCGTTGCCGCTTACCGTGCATCCCGAGAAGGTCGCGTCCCCAGTGCTCGCATTGTAGACGCCCCCTCCGCATCCCGCCATGCTTCCTTCGTCCGCCTCGCCCGCTTTGTTGTCCGAAACCGATACGTCGATCAGCGCAAGGACGCCTTCGTTGTATATCGCGCCGCCGCTTCCGCCGTCGTCGCCTTCCAGTCCGTCCCCCGCGCGATTGCATGTCACGGCGCAGTTTTCCAAGGTCAGGTCTCCCGCGTTGAAAATCGCCCCGCCAAAGGTTTCCGCCGCGTCGAAGTCACCGTCCGGCGCTCTTCCGTAGCGAATGGAGACATCCGACGCGACCACGGTGGCGCCGACGTGAACGTGCAGTACGCGGTCTGCGCAGTCCACGCAACCGCCTCCGACGGGAGACGATGTTCCGGCCTGAATGAAAGTCGCGCTTGCGCCCTCTCCGGATATGGCCAGTTCCCCGGTGATGTCCAGGTCTCCGCCGAGATTGTCGTCTTCGTTGGACGCCCCCGCAAGCGTATACTCGCCTGCGGGAAGCACGATGACATCGGCCCCGTCTCCCGCGACGCAATCGGACTGCGCGGAGTCGTCGTTGTTGGCGTTGGCCACGGCCTCCCTGAGAGAGCACTCTCCGTTTCCGGGGTCGCCGTCGAGTTCGTCGGCGACGGTTCCTACCAGGATTTCCGCCCCGAAAGTTTCCGGCAGGAAAGCCGACTGCGGCAAGACAAACACAAGAAAAAGCGCCGCGATAATAAACAGGCGAAAAGAAATACCGGTTAAAACTCTGTCAGCATGCTTTTGATTCATTTTCTTTTTCCTTTCCAAAAGTTTGATATATGCGAGCATGTTTCTTGTCAACGGGAATTCCGATTTTGGGCAGTGCCGAACTTGTAGTGATCAAGAGTCGAGTTTTTTTCACATAGGTTCGAGCATTGATTGAAACCTTTCCCAGATAACGTCAAACTCTGTGTTGTTGGCTATCGATTTGAGGGTGATGCGAGGGACTCTCTCATAGACAAATCCTTGTCGGATACCTTGTCTTGTTGGAGTGTCCGACGGCGTCGGTCGGGTCAATTCGGATTCTTGTAAGCGACCGTCGGTGCTATCGGCCAAAAGATAATACGGAAATCTGGCTCCCGTTATTCTTGCAGGAGCAAGGGCCAAGGCAACACGAGATGTCGGCACGATGGCTTTTCCGCCCCGGGCTGCGGATGGCGCAAGCCAGTCGATTTCTGTCCGCCCTGCCTTGGCGCCGGATCGGAGGCTGGTCGCTCGGAGTTCCTGTTTTATTATTTTTTTATTGACTTTCCGGAATGCCCGGTATATAAGCATCTTTTTTCATCGAGCGGGAATAACTCAGTGGTAGAGTGCAACCTTGCCAAGGTTGAAGTCGCGAGTTCAAATCTCGTTTCCCGCTCCATCCTGTCAAAACAGCCCCTGTTTCGAAAGAATCAGGGGCTTTTTTTTGTCAACGAAAATGCAACCTGCTGAAAAGCGACGGGTACGCCGCATTTAGGACTGGCCGTGCGAATTATCCAGGACTTCCCTGACCGACTGGGCGAGAGCATCCATGGTCAGCGGTTTCAAGATCACCTTGCGAACGCCCGTCATTTGGGCCTGCTTGGGATCCAGCCGTCTGGTGAAGCCTGTGCAGATAATGATCGGCACATCGGGACGAATGCGCACCAGTTCCCGAGCCAGGCTATCCCCGGCCATTTCGGGCATGTTTAAATCGGTGACGACAAGGTCGAATTCTTCGGGCGACCGTTGGAAAATTTTCAGCGCGTTCGCGCTTCCCACGGCGCCGGTGACATCATAGCCCAACGTGTCCAGCATTTGGGACCAAATGGCGACAAGGTCTTTTTCATCGTCCACAAGAAGAATTTTTTCATTTCCGGAAGGAAATCCCGTGCGTTTTTGGCTTTCGGTTTCGGTTTCATCTTCGATAACCGGCAGATAAACGGTGAATGTCGTTCCCTTGCCCACGCGGCTGTCCACTGCGACCGCCCCGTCGTGGCTTTTTATGATGCCGTGGACCACGGCAAGGCCCAGGCCGGTTCCCTTGTCCTTCTTTTTTGTCGTGAAATAGGGTTCGAAAATGCTGTCCATCACCGACGGGCTGATGCCGACGCCAGTGTCTTCGACCGTCAGTTGCAGGTACGTGCCAGGGGACAAATCGTCGAAAAGAACGGTCTTTTGCTCGTCGAGCGAAACCGATTCCAGCGAAACCCGCAAGCGTCCGCCGTTTTCTTCCATCGCATGGTAGGCGTTGGTGCACAGGTTCATGATCACCTGATGGATCTGGGTTGCGTCCGCCATGACCTTTTGCCGGGTGGCGATATTGTTTTCCACGACGATATCGGCCGGCAGAGAGGCCTTTAGCAATTTCAGCGTTTCTTGAACGATAGGAGCGATGGATACGGGGGCGAGGTGATGTTCCTGCATGCGGCTGAAGGTGAGGATCTGGCCGACCAGGTCCTTGGCGCGATTTCCGGCATGGAGAATGGATTGAAGCTTTTGATGCATGGGATGGGAAGGGTCGTCGATGTCGAGCGAACACAGTTCGGCATATCCGATTACCGCGCTGAGGACATTGTTGAAGTCGTGGGCGATGCCGCCTGCCAAGGTGCCCAAGGCCTCCATTTTCTGTGCTTGGCGCAATTGGGATTCCAGCGAGGCCTTCTCGGCGGCGGCCGCTTTTTGGGCCGTCAGATCCACAAAACTTTCCAGCAGGCACTCTTGTCCCTGGAAAATGGTACGGGCAGCTGTCTTCAAGACCGGGATTTGGCGTCCGGTTGTGGTTGACAGTATCCGTTCCGACGAATCGACCTCGGCCCCCAGGTCCAGCACCGGGCAGCTTCCCGCTTCTTCCGGACACAACACATCGTTGCAGCGACAGCCGACAATCTCTTCGGGCGTGGATTCGATCATCTCGGCGGCTGTGGGATTGGCGTATGCGATTTGCCTGGAATGGGCGTAAACGATAATGATACCGGTGCGGATGTTGTCCAGAATCGACCGCAACTGCTGTTCGCTCTCGCGCAGTTTCCGATTGGCCCGCTCCAATTCCCCTGTGCGTTCGAGGACCATCTGTTCCAAATGCTGCTGATATCGCCGATTCTCCCGTTTCAGCTGCGCCTTTTCGAGCGCGTTGTCAATGGCGCGGATCAGTACCGAAAAGTCTTTGATCGGTTTGAGGACATAATCCCAGGCGCCCCGGTGCAGCGCCCCTATGGCATCGTCGATCAAGCCGGTCCCGGACACGACGATCATCGGCAGTTCGGGGTCCATTTGCGCGATTCGACCCAGCACCTCCAGTCCGCCCATTTCCGGCATACGCAGGTCCACCAGCACCAAATCCACCTTTTCCCGTTCGAACACGTCCAGGCCTACCCGTCCGTTTTCCGCCACGAGGACACGATACAGCAAGTCCTCCAAATGGTCGGCCATGCTTTGGCGGACCACCGCCTCGTCTTCGATAATCAGAATGGTCGTGCCGCTGTTATCCATCGCTCCGATCCTCCTTGGTATCTCGTTCAGACATCATTCGCAGCAAACAAGGTTCGATATCGTCCGTTTTGCGCAGCGGATTGATATTTGGCAGATAAACGCCTCGCCGTCAAGGATCGGGAGCGTTTTCGTCGAATTATCCATGGGCCCCCCTGTTCACCGGCAATCGAATGATAAATGTCGTGCCATGCCCGGGACTCGATGCCACTTCCATCTCGCCGCCATGGTTTTCGGTGATGATGAAATAGGAAACGCTCAGCCCGAGGCCGGTGCCGACACCAGGTGGCTTGGTCGTGAAAAACGGCTCGAACACCCGTTTGCGGACGGCCTCCTCCATGCCCGGTCCGTTGTCCTGGATTTCCATGACCGCCATCGCGTCGTCGCGGTCGAACCTCGTCCGGACGACAAAATGCGGGGCTTCGGTCCCCGCCGCCTGCATGGCCTGGGCGCCGTTTCTCAAAATATTGAGCAGCACCTGCTGGATCTTGGCCCCCTCGCAGGGCACCAGGGGCACATCTTCGGCGTACTCCGTCCGGATATCGATCTGCTTGAAGTCATACTGTTTTTTCAGGTCGTAATCTGTGGCCGCAAGGGCCAGCGTCTTGTTCAGAAGATCTTCCAGGGAGCGCGACGACACGGTCGCCTCGCTTTTTCGCGCAAAGCTGAGCATGTTTTCCACCACCTCCGCCACCCGCTGCCCTGATTCGTCGATGGCCGCGAGCATTCTCGGAATCGCCCGGGCCTGCATGAAAGCTGCAAGGCTTTCCATGGTGATGCCTGCGTCCTTCGCGGCTTTCAGGTTGGCTGGGATGTTCGGATTGCCGAGGCGGTCGCGAAGGACGCTGGCGGTTTGCAGGATGCCGGCCAAAGGATTGTTGATCTCGTGGGCCATGCCGGCGGCCAGTCCCCCCACCGAGAGCATCTTTTCGGACTGAACGATCATCTCTTCCATGCGCACCTGGTCGGTAACGTCATCTACGCGGATCACCGCCCCCTGCACCCCGTTGGCCGCCAAGGGAAATATGGTGACATCTTCGAAGCGGACCTCGTTGGCCAGCTTTCGGCAGACCCTCGGGGAACTGATCACCCGCCGCTCCCTGACGGACGTTTCTATCAGCTTCATCTCGCCGGCCAGACGAGGAAACACTTTGGAAAGGGATTGGCCTCGCGCCTTTTCGAAACTTGTTCCTGTCGCTCGCTCCGTTTGGCTGTTCCACTGTGTGACATTGCCGTCGCGGTCCACCGCCACAAGTATGGACGGCATGGAATCGATGATATTGGAAAGATAGTTTCGCAACAGGCGCAATGCCTCCTCGGCCTGCTTGCGCTCGGTGATGTCTTCTTCGAAAGCAACAATGAACTCCTGGTTCTCGTATCGGGCGAAATTCAGCTGGAGTTGAGCCGGATAGATGGTTCCGTCCTTGCGCCGGTGGCGGGTCGTGACCGGGCAAGCTTGCATGTCGCGGAGCTTGACCATGAGATCGGCGTAGCGACTCGGGGTGTAATCCGGGTCTATATCGAAAACCTTCAGGCGCAAAAGCTCGTCACCCGTGTAGCCGAGATTGCGGCAGGCTTGCTCGTTGGCGTCCAGTATCCGCCCGTCCTCGGCAATGCGATGAATCGCGATAGAGGCCTTGTCGAAGCAGAACTGGGTGAGGCGCAGCGAGGTTTCCATCTCCTTGCGCCGGGTGATGTCCCGAAGAATGCCGTAGTAAACAATGGTGTCCCCCTCGTCTTGGGGGATGGCATGGCCGGAAAACCAGATCGTGCGGCCGTCCGGCCGGTTGAAGCGTCCTTCGTAGGTCCAGGGGCCGACCGTATCGACGGCCTTGTAGATCGAGTCGGCGTAGGCTTCTTTTTCGGCGTCGGGGATGCAGGCGTAGAATTCGTCCAGAACGGTTTCCGAGTCCTTTTCGAGTCCGAAGATTTCGGTGACCTTCGAGCTTAAGAACTCGTTGGTGTAGATATGGTCGCGGGTGGCGCGAAACTGAATCACTACTCCGGGGACGTTGTCGGTGAGATCTTCGAGCCGTTTTCCGCTTTCCTTCAGCGCCTCCTCCGCCCGTTTGCGTTCGGTGACGTCCCGGAAAAACCACACCCTGCCGTTTTCCCGGTCTCTGTCTACCAACGGGTAGGAGAATCGTTCGAGTATGCGTCCGTCCTTGAGCCTCAGGGTGTCTTCCGACGGGTCGAGGCTTCGATACAGTTGCTCGATTTTTTCGGCGAATCGTTGCGGATCGACGACTTGGGAAAGCACGTAGTCAATGAGTATCTTGTCGTCCTTGGCGGCCAAGCGGTCGTCGGGTATGGACCATATACGGGCAAATGGCCTATTGTAGTGCGAAATATGGCCGTCCCCGTCCGCGACGAGCACGCCGTCGTGTATCGACTCCAGCGTGGCTCTCAGAATGGAATCACTTTCCTCGAGGGCTTTTTGAGTTTCTTTCCTCTGGGCAATTTCACGTTCCAACGTTCGGGTCCTTTCCGCCTCCTGGTTCAGCATGACGCACAAACGCCGGGTCATTTCGTTGAAAGCCGCCGACAGGCGGAGAACTTCGGTCGGGCCGTCCATCTGTGCTTTCACATCCAGTTCGCCGCCGCTGATGCGAGTGGCGGTCCGGGTCAGATCGACAATGGGCGCGGCCAGCCGACGAGCCAGAAAAACGCCCGACATGCCGGCCAGCGCCGACATCGCCAGCAATATGATCGCGGATATGGCGCCGTTGCGAACCACCTGCCTGTACGCTTCCTGGACCGGCAACTCCGTCATTACCGCCCAATCCGGCGTCCCAAGCGGAACATAGGTCCCTACCACTCGATTTCCGGCAATTCCGATGAAGGTATTTACATCTGCGTCTTCTTTTTTTCGGGGGCGAGCCAGGAAATCGGAAACATCCCTGATATGCTCCAGGGTCTCGGCGCGAAGCACGCGGCCGGTATCGCCGAAAGCAATCAGACGTCCCCGCCGGTCCACCACATAGGCGTGGCCGGCGTCGCCCACCCGAAGCCGATCCACCAATTCCCAGATGAACTTCAGATTGACCTCTGCTACCAGGACCCCCAGCGTGTCGCCCAGAATGGTGGCGACCGGCACGGACATGACGACCAGGGGCTCGCTGGTCACCTGGTCCACATACACCGAGCCGATATGCCGTTCTCCGCCAGCCACCTTGGAAAACGGGTCGGGACCCAGCCGGTCGTCAAGCCTTTTCGACTCGGTCCGGGACATGCGCGACACCCTGTACAATTCTTCGTTCCGGGTATTCAGGAGCAACAACTGGCGGAAAGCCGGTTCCAGACCGAGCAGGACCTGCATCGCGCGTTCGCGTTCCGGGTTCGTCCGGGTCAGTCTGACGGCTGCCTCCAAGACGTTGAATTTCTCTCGGACGAACCCGGCGACGGCATCCGCAGCCTGATGGGCAACGACCTGCTGTTTGCTCGCGACAGCTTCCTTCTGGGTTTGTACCAGAAAAAGAATGCCGACAGCCCCCGATACGACGAGCGCGGCGACACTCATGGCGATAAATGCCGCAGCCAGAGTGGTTGCCAGTTTTCTGGAGGTTCGGGGGGAGGTTTCGCTTATCGCCGCTATATTCATTGATTTTCCAGCAGGGGGGGTGAACGAATGATTTGCGAGGCCATGTTCAACAGCCCCTGGGGCACGGAGATTCCAAGGTCCAAGGCAACATCGTAGTTGATGGTGAGCACTTGCTCGGGGCTCACCACCGGTATCGTCCCGGCCGGTATGCCGTTGAGAACTTTGCCGACCAGAGGGGCGGTCAATTCCCCGATGGCCACCATCTCGTCCCCGTTACCATAAAGGGCGCCCTGCTCCACCGTATAATGGAAACTCCCACCGACGGGGATATTTCGCGTTTTGGCAAAGGTTCGGATCGCTTCCCACCCGGCAGACGAGTGGTTGAGGGTGTCCGGCATGAGAATGATGGCATCCATCCCTGGATCCGGCGCTCGGGCTCTTTTTTCGAAATCCCTTTTTAATTCCTCCAGCGTCGTTACCGGCGCTTCTGTCAGCTTTATGTCCAAAGACGCGGCAAGGGCGCGCAGCGCTTCCAATGCGGGGCCGATTGTGGGGTAGTTCTTGTCATAGCCGATCCAGACCCGCTTTGCTTCCGGTAAAAAAGCCTGCAACAATTCCAGCCGCTTGCAGATCTGCTCGGGACCGGGATACCTGACCCCGGTGACATTTCCGCCTGGCCGTGGCACGCTCTGTACCAAACCCGTCCCTTCGATTCCCACGTAGGAAAACACCAGGGGAATATCCGTTCCTTGAATCGCCCGATGGGCTCTTACGGTGGCTTGGGTGGGCACGGAGACGATCAAATCGACCTCTTCGGCGACAAACGCCGCTGCGGCGCGACCCTCGCCCTCCGGATCGTCGTTGAAGGTTTGAATGTCGTAGACGATGTTTTCGCCTTCCACAAAACCAAGCTCGGTCAATTTGGATTTCATGCCGTCGATCAGAGGAAGAAACAGGTCCGCGCCGCACACCACGCCCACCCGATATGACTTGGGGGGTGGTTCCGAGCAGCCGATGATCGTCAACCCTATGGATATGGCACAAATCGAGATCCAGAGTTTATAGCGCAGCCGATGATGCGAGAGTCGTTTTTTACTTTTCATTTCACTCGATGATCAAGTTTTTTTCGTGATCCCCCCGAAAGCTTCGAATCCATGCGTTTCTGGGGATCTCCTGGATTCCGGGTCTCCGCTGCGCTGCGCCCGGAATGACGGTCGCCTCGGTCCGGTCGGCGGAAAAAAACTTGATTATCGAGTTTCAACCGTCGTTATCCTTTCCGTCGGCAATCGAATCATAAGTTTCGTTCCATGTCCCGGACTTGTCGCCAAGCGATCATAGATAAGGTATAAGATGGGAACTCGCTTTGTGTCAACGAAAATACAATGTGTTAATTTTGGCTGCTTGAAAAATTATAAGTCTATCAGATCGACGCCTTCTGCGACATGGCGGTTCCAAGCGACCCGCCGGGTTGGTTTGTCGAACTGTATTTTTCCCTTGACGTTGCAAGGGGCGGCATATAAAGGTTAAGGAACTGTTCGGGGTTCCGGGCGCCGGGCCAGTCGGCTTCGGCGAAACGGACTTTGTTCCAACGAATCGAGTATCAGACCAAAAACAAGGAGGGCATCATGGGCAAGAGTGTGAAGGCGGTATTGGCATTGGCGGTGGTATTCGTCTTTTTCGCGGGCGGTTTCGCGTCGGCCGGCGATTTGAAGATCGGCATCATGGTGCCGACCACAGGTTCCGAAGCGCCTTACGGAAAGGACATGGAAAACGCGGCCACGCTCGCGGTGGATGAAATCAACGCGGCGGGCGGCGTGTTGGGCATGAATATCGTCACCACCACGGGCGACGCCGCCTGCGACCCGCAGCAGGGAGCTGCCGCCGCCGCCAAGCTGGTGTCCGAGGACGTCACGGCGGTGGTGGGCGGATACTGCTCCGGCGCAACGCTTCCCACCCTTAAAATCTACGGGGACGCAGGCATCCCCTTCGCTATCGTGGCGGCGAACTCCACCAAGCTCATCGGCGCCAATCCCGGCAACGCGTTCCAGATCAACAGCACCGGGTTCGACCAGGTCGCCACCGCAGTCGGCTTGTTCAAGGACAAGGGGGTCAAGACCCTGGCTATCGTGCACCAGGGCGACGGATATTCCGAGGACCTCGCCAAGCTGACCAAGGAAAAATGGACCGGGATGGGCAACGAAGTGGTGGCGTACGAGGTCGTGAACAAAGGCGAGCAGGACCATTCCTCGCTGGTCACCACGGTCAAGTCGAAAAACGCGGACGCCGTCTTCTGGACCGCATATTACGCGGACGGCGCTCTTTTGATCAAGCAGTTGCGGCAGTCCGGCTATCGCGGGCTGATCGCGGTGGGCGACGGCTCTAATTCTCCCAAGCTCATGGAGATCGCGGGCAGGGCGGCCGAGGGCGTCTTCTGTTTTTCCAACCCCACGGTCGAATACCTTCCTGCCGCAAAGGCTTTCGGGGACAACTATCGCAAAAAGTTCAACCAGGACCCCGGTCCTTATTCGGCGCTTTCCTACGACGGCATGAAGCTGATGGCCGACGCCATCAAGCGCGCCGGTTCCACCGACAAGCAGGCCATCATCAAGGCCCTGGCCGAAACCAAGGATTTTCCGGGCATCACCGGCCCCATATCCTTCACAGACAAGAACACCCTGGCGCGGAGCAACTTCGTGGTGCTGATCGCAAAGGGCATGAACTGGGATTTGTACAAATAGAGGCCTGCAGATTTTTCCGTACCTGAAATCTCCACCGTGTCATGTTCCGAAAGAAAGGTATGGGCGTTTACGGTAGCGCCGCCTTCCACGGCGGCGCGGCGCCTTTCGGAATTGCGGTCGCTTGATACGAGCGCCGCCGTGGAAGGCGGCGCTACCGGTCAAAAAGACGCCGGACGACGATAGAGAGCGGCGTGATTGCCAAGAAGCGGTGGACAAATCCGGAAGAATCGCAAGCAAAAAAGCTGTGCACAGATGGGGCAATAGCATATCCACAGCTTTTCCGCAGTCGAAAAAGGAGCGCGATATGACCACGTTCGACATCATCCTTCAGCAACTCGCCAACGGACTGATCCTTGGGTCGTTCTACAGCCTGGTCGCATTGGGCTATTCCATGGTCTACGGGATCATCAAACTGCTCAATTTCGCCCACGGCGACATCTACATGGTCGGGGCGTTCGTCGGCTTTTCGGTACTGTCGGCGCTGACCGGGCTTTTGGGCACGGGCTGGGGCGGCATTTTGCCGTCCATGGCGGCGGCCATGATCGCGGTGGGGTTTCTGGGCGTCGTGATACAGCGCATCGCCTACGTGCCGATGCTCTCCGCGCCCCGGCTGTCCATTCTGATCACCGCCCTGGCCGTCTCCATGATTTTGTTCAACAGCGTCATGGCGATCACCGGCGGGCAGTACGTGGCGTTCACCACGGACCTGGGGTTCACGGGAATCGAGCTGGGACACGTGTACATCACCTATACGCAGGTCGTTCTGGTGGTCGCCACCGCCGTTCTCATGGTGGTCCTGTGGCTGTTCATCAGCAAGACCATGCTGGGCAAGGCCATGCGCGCCATCGCCATCGACCAGGACGCCTGCCGTCTGATGGGAATCAACGTCAACCGGATCATCGCGTTGACCTTTTTCATCGGATCTGCGCTGGCCGCCGCCGCCGGGGTCATGGCCGGTGTGTACTACGGGAGCATCCATTTTTTCATGGGGTTCGTCATCGGTTTGAAGGCATTCACTGCGGCGGTCATCGGGGGGATCGGCAGTATTCCCGGCGCCATGGTCGGCGGTTTGGCCCTGGGATTGCTGGAGGCGTTCGGCACGCAGATTCCGTTTGTCGGCTCCGAATGGAAGGATGTTTTCGCATTCGGCATTCTGATTTTGCTGCTGGTGTTCAAACCGACCGGAATACTGGGTCAAACCGAGATCGAAAGGATGTAGACGCCATGAACGAGAACACTGCTTCGCCGTCGGGAAGCGACAATGCCGCCCCCGCCGCAAAGGCGACCCTGTCTTCGCAGGAGAATGAAAAGGTCCGGTTCGCGATCTATGGCGCGCTGGCGCTGGTCGCGATCCTGGTCCCGGCGGCCGCCAACAACTATGTCCTGGAGGTGGGCGCCAACATATTTTTCTACATGACGCTGTGCCTGGGATTGAACATCGTGGTGGGCTATGCCGGGCTGCTGGACCTGGGATATTCCGCGTTCTTCGCGGTGGGCGCCTACACCACGGGCATTTTGACCTCCCAGTTCGGGGTGAACTTCTGGCTGACCATTCCCTGCGCGATGGTCTTTTCCTGCGTGGCGGGGGTGATCATCGGAGGGCCCACCTTGCGGCTGAGAAGCGACTACCTGGCCATCGTGACCCTGGGGTTCGGGGAGATCGTCCGGTACTCCGCCAGAAACTTGAAAATCACGGGCGGAGCTTCCGGGTTGATCGGAATCGACCGGCCCAGCTTTTTCGGCATGGAACTCAACCAGATCGTCCATTACTACTATGTGTTTTTCGTCCTGGCCATCCTGGCGTGCTTCGTGAGCAATCGCCTGGAGCATTCGCGCCTGGGGCGTGCGTGGAGGTACGTGCGAGAGGACGAAGACGCCGCCGAGGCCATGGGAATCGGACGGGTGTACGTGAAGCTTCAGGCCTACATTCTGGGGGCGGTGTTCGGCGGGGTCGCGGGGTGCTTCTTCGCCGCCAAGATGACCGCCATATCTCCGGAAACGTTCCAGTTCACCCAGTCGGTGATGATTCTTCTGGGCGTGGTGCTGGGAGGCATGGGAAAGATTCCCGGCGTGATGCTCGGCGCGGTGCTTCTGGTATTGCTTCCCGAGGGATTTCGCTACCTCGACCTGATCCGGCCCGGCCTGGGCCAGATGCGAATGCTCGCGTTCGCCGCGGTCATGCTGGTCATCATGCTGTACCGTCCGCAGGGCATCTGGCCCGAACGCGGCAATTGACGATTGCAAAGGAGACGCGCGACATGTCACTGCTAGAAGTCCAAAACATCCACTTGCGTTTCGGCGGCCTGCGGGTGATCACCGATTTGAGCTTTTCCATAGAGGAGGGCGCCATCGCCAGCCTGATCGGACCCAACGGCGCGGGCAAGACTTCCGTGTTCAACAGCTTGACCGGGTTCTACCGTCCCAACGAAGGCGACATTGTCTTTCGCGGCAGGTCCATCATGAAAAAAAAGCCCCACAAGATCACCAAGATGGGCATGGCCAGGACGTTTCAGAACCTGCGTCTTTTCAAGAGCATGACCGTTCTGGAAAACGTGATGTCAGGCATGCACTGCCGTTCCTCGGCCGGGGTGTTCGGCGCCATCCTGCGCCCGCCGTTTCAGAGGGACGAGGAAAAGGAAATCCTGCGCCACAGCGAAAAGTGCCTGGAATTCGTGGGAATTCCGGAGCTGAAGGACCGTGTCGCCTCCACGCTTCCCTACGGCGACCAGCGGCGCGTGGAATGGGCCAGGGCCCTGGCCACCAAGCCCAACCTCCTCTTGCTCGACGAACCGGCCGCAGGACTCAATTTCGACGAAAAGGAGCGGCTCATCGGCCTCATTCGAAAAATCCGGGAGGAGCTGGGCGTTACGATTTTTCTGATCGAGCACGACATGGGGCTGGTCATGAAAGTCTCGGAATACATCACGGTGATCGATTACGGGAAAAAAATCGCCGAGGGCGACGCCGAGCAGGTGCAGTCGGATCCGAAAGTGATCGAAGCGTACCTGGGCAAGGAAGAAGAGGAGGCCGCATGACCGAAACCATCCTGACCCTGGAACACGTCGAGACCTACTACGGCAAGATCCACGCCCTGCGCGGCATCAGCATGGAGGTGCGAAGGGGAAAGATCGTGGCCCTGCTCGGCGCCAACGGCGCGGGCAAAAGCACCACCCTGAAGACCATTTCCGGCCTTACTCCCAGTTCGTCCGGAAAAATCGTATTCATGGGAAAAGACATAACAAAGGAGCCCGCGCACAAGATGGTCCCCATGGGGCTGATTCAGGTGCCCGAGGGCAGGCGAATCTTCAAGGGCATGACCATCCGGGAAAACCTCGACCTGGGATCGTTCACGGTCAAGGACGATTCCATTCGAAAAAAGCGCATGGAGCACGTGTTCGAGATCTTTCCCATACTGAAGGAAAGGCAGGGCCAGGACGCGGCGCTTCTTTCGGGAGGAGAGCAGCAGATGCTCGCCATGGGCCGCGCCCTCATGAACGACCCGAAGCTATTGCTTCTGGACGAACCCTCCATGGGCTTGGCGCCTTTTCTGGTGCAGGAAATCATGAGGATCATCACCCGGTTGAACGACGAAGGCGCCACGATACTTCTGGTGGAGCAAAACGCCAAGGTGGCCTTGAAGAAGGCCGACTACGGCTATGTGCTGGAAACGGGAAAGATCGTGATAGAGGGCGACGCCGAAACCCTTCAGAAGGACGAAAGCATTGTCAAGGCCTATCTCGGATCGTGAAGGTTTCAGGCACCGGTGTCGTTGCAGAGCAGTATTGCCTGGATGCGACGGCATTGGTGCCAACACCGACTGGTTTGAGGGCATCTGTTTCCAAATTCCGTCTACGTGGGATGGCATGCCATGACCAAGGGCATTGTTTTCGATATCAAGCGCTACGCAATCCACGACGGTCCTGGGATTCGGACCACCGTCTTTTTCAAGGGCTGCGTTCTTTCCTGTTTCTGGTGCCACAATCCCGAAAGCCTGGACCCCGAGCCTCAAGGCATATACGACAGGAAAAGATGCATCGGCTGCGGCGAATGCGTCCAGGCCTGCCCGGAAGGAGCCTTGACGTTGACGGCAAAGGGTATCCTCGTGGACGCCGCGCGTTGCAAAAAATGCGGGGCTTGCGCCGACGCATGCCCTGCGGAAGCGCGCCGGTTCGCCGGACGGAGGGAAACCCCCGATAGCATTTTGAGAATAGTGGAAAAAGACATCCCGTTTTACGACGAGTCCGGCGGGGGGGTCACGTTTTCCGGAGGAGAACCGCTCTGCCAGCCGGAATTTCTTGTCGAAACGCTGGAAGCATTCGGAAGACGCGGCATCCACAGGGCCGTGGACACCACGGGGTGCGCCCCTTGGAAAACCCTTCTGGCCGTCGCTGGGCAAACAGACCTTTTCCTCTACGATCTGAAGCACATGGACCCCGAAAAGCACAGGCGCTACACCGGCGTTTCCAACGAGCTTCCCCTGGAAAACCTGAAAAAACTCGCCTTGCTCGGCGCCAATATCGTGGTCCGCATCCCTTTGATTCCCGGGGTCAACGACGACAAGGACAACCTGGACAAAACCGGCCTGTTCGTATCGGCCCTGCCCGGCGTCGGGCGAATCGATCTGCTTCCTTTTCACGATTCTTCGAAAGGCAAATACAGAAGATTCGGCATGGAATACCGGGCGAAGGAGATCGTGGCGCCGACCGATGGACAAGTGGAAAAAGCCGCCCGAAGGCTGAGAGGTTTCGGGCTTGAAGTTCGTTGCGGGTGATTATTATTCTTCCAGATTTTGCCGGGTGCCGATTGTTGTGGCAGAATGCTTCTCGAAGAGTGGAAGAGAATGCGGGGAAATGGAAAATTTTTGTCATATGGGCCGCTGGATGCCAGTCTGAACTATCATGTCCCCCGAACGGACTATATCGGGAAGGTCCACGAAAACCTGTCTTCTCCACAGGCTGGCTCTGGTCGGGGTCAGGAGCGTTACCGGTGTGGAAAGCTCAAGGGACGAAAATTAAAGAATCGGAACAAATTTTTCCCGCTGCCGGTTTCGTAACGAGTCAACTCCCTGCATAATGCCGTTTTTCGATGCGTTTTCTCAAATCCAGCAATTCTTGCATTTGGCGCTCGGCTGCTTTTCTGCTATTTGATGCAGACCTTCCTGACCTGCATCAGATCCACCCTTCCCTTGAATATCTTCTCGATGCCGTCTTGCTTGAGAGTGGTCATGCCGTCCTTGATTGCTTGGGCCCTGATCTCCTCCATGCGTGCGCTGCTTTGGATGAGGCGCTTGGCTTCGTCTGTGCCCATAAGCAGTTCGTGAAGACCCATTCTGCCGCGATATCCGGTATTTTGGCACCTTTCGCAGCCTTTGGGCTTGTAGAGTTCCAGATCGTCGGAATAGACGATGCCGGTGTTCTTTTCGAAAGCTTCCTGCCCTCCATATTCCCGTACGAGTTCGTCGAATTCCGACCGGGAGGGGTGGTACTTTTCCTTGCAGTCCGAGCACAGGGTCCGTACGAGGCGCTGGGCGAGGATGGCGAGCACGGCGTCCGCGAAGTTGAAGGGGTCCATGCCCATGTCCAGAAGGCGGGTCACGCTCTCCGGGGCGCTGTTGGTATGCAGGGTGGAAAAGACCAAGTGACCGGTGAGGGAGGCCTCGATGCCGATCTGGGTGGTTTCCTTGTCGCGCATTTCTCCGACCATGATCACGTCGGGGTCGGCGCGGAGAAATGCGCGCATGGCGGCTGCGAAGTCGAAGCCGATCTTGGGCTTCACCTGTACCTGGCGAAGGCCAGGCTGGGTGATTTCCACGGGGTCTTCGGCGGTCCAGATCTTGGTTTCGGTCTTGTTGATATAGGCCAAGGCCGAATGCAGCGTCGTGGTCTTGCCGGAACCGGTGGGGCCGCATACGAAGATGATCCCGTAGGGCTGTGTGACCACGCTTATAAAATTCCTGTAGTTGGCGTCGGAAAAACCCATCTTGTCCAGCGGAATGGGCTCGCCAGCGGCCAGGATTCTCATGACGATGTCCTCCAGGCCGCCCTGGGTCGGAATGGTCGCCACGCGAAGCTCGATGTCCTTTCCCCCGTACTTTTTGAATTTGATCTTGCCGTCCTGGGGCTTTCTGCGTTCGGCGATGTCCAGGTCCGACATGATTTTGATCCTGGATACGACGGCGTTTCGATAACTATAGGGGATGGTCTGATACAAAGTGCAGGCGCCGTCGACGCGGATTCTGACCTTCACGTTCTGCTTTCCCGGATACGGTTCGATATGTATGTCGGAGGCGTTCCTGGCGTAAGCGTCCAGGACAATCTTGTTGACCAGCTGCACGACAGCGCTGTCCGACTCGGTGACGTCGGTCTCGGCTTCTTCGATCTCCATCTGCTCCTCTTGCAGCTTGGAGAGGATTTCGTCGATTTCGGCGAGTTTTTTTTCGTCCTGGGTGAAGAGCTTGATGGTTTTCTGGATGTCGTCGGGCAGTGCCACCCGAAAATCGACTTGTCTTCCGAAAAAGATGGACTTTTTGATCTCGTCGGTTTTCTGGATGTCCTTGGGATTGTCGATGACAATCACTACCCCGTCGTCGTTTTGTTCGATGGGGACCCAGCAATTGGCTTTCATGAACGGAACCTTCTTCCTCAGCTCGATCATGAGTTCGCCGGGGATGGGAATGTCCTCCTTGTATTCGACGAAGGGCACTTCGTAATATTTGGAGAGGGATTTGAGGATGTCCTGCCTGGTGATCTTCAAATCGCGCATGAGAATTTCTTCGATGGGTATCTTCTTCTGGCGCGAGTCGGCAATGACCTGGTTGAGTTCCTTTTGGGTGAGCAGGTGGTTTTCGATGAGATACGTGTATTTGGTGGCGCGGGTGTGCGCGGTGATTCGCTTCTGGTTGTAGAGCGCGATGCCCAGGATTTTTCCCAGTTCTGTGACGGCCCTTTCGTCGTCCTTGGAAAAGGGCATGTCGTTTTTCCGATTGATGAGCTGGATAACTCCCAGCAGGAAATTCTTGAAGATCGTGGGCGCGGCCAGGACCTGTCTGGTGGTGAAGCCGGTTTTCTGGTCCCAGCTTTTGTCGAAGGACAGCTCGGGGTCGATGGCGGTGAGTTTTTCGGTGTCGTAGACATCGTCGATATTGACGATCCGGCGTTTGGCGGCGCTGAATCCGGCGATGCTGGTCGTGGATACGGGAATGCGTATTTCGGAAATCTCGTCGCCCGACTTGAATCTTGAGAAAAGCTCCTTGCGAATTCCATCGACCACGAAAAGCGTGACCCTTTCCACATCGAAAAACTCGGTGATGTCCGTTTTCAGGTCGATCAGGATTTCGTCGAGACTGTTGGCGGCGTTGAGTTTGTTGGCGATGTCCTGTAGCTTCGAACGATAGGCTACCTCGGACTTGAGATGCTGAACCGCTGTTTCGGCCTTGAGATGCTGGACCTTTTCCGGTTCGGCTGCCTTGTCCGTACTGTCTGTGTTTGCGGCATGTTCCAACATAATTGGTTTATTGATTGGAAATGGTTGTTGTCATTTTATTCTTCCGGCTTCGATTCATCGGCGCGGGACCTGAAATAGTTTTCGTGGATTTTTTTTATTCCGCCGCCGATGAGCATGATCGCCATCAGGTAGAAACAAAAACGAATGAAAGGCAGGATCGAAGAGAAATATTCGATCTTTTCGATTTGGGGCCAGACTTGGGGCAATCGGAAAAAAACGCCGATTCCCATGAATATCAGAAGCAAGCCCCACACCAATTGAAAGTTTTTTTTTCCATTTTCCATCAGATTATTAAAAGGTTAACGATACGATTCATCGTGCGAATCATTCAAATAATAACCTGTCGAAAGCGAGGGTGTCAAACGGTTTGTTGTTTTGAGAAGAGACGGCGGGGGAGATGATAAAATTATCGTAAAAATACGGATTCCCATGATTCAAGGGGGACGACAAAAAAGGCGCGGGCCGTATTCGACCCGCGCCTGGCTTTCCTTGTCAGTGCAACCTGGCCGGTTTTAACCGTGTTTTATTTCGTGTAGCCGCTTCCCACGATCAATCCGCCCGCAGTGGTACGGACATATGTCTTTTTATCGGCGCCGCCCCACACGTATTCCACCCATGTCCCCTCGGGCGTGGATTTGATCAGCGCTTCGTATACTGGCTTGTATTCGTCGGTGTTCAGGCTCTGCCCTTGCAGCTTGGGATGGATTACCATCGTTCCGTTTTGCTCCATGATGAACACGTACGGGTCGTAATCGCCCGGCGCGTAGTCCGTAGGCGCCTTGCCCCCGTCAATGCCGGCCACGATTCCGTCCACGTTTGCCTTGATTGCGCCTTCGTCCGCCGCCATGGCGCCCGTGGAAAGGCAGATTCCGATCACCAATGCCAAACAAATCGTCAAAGCTTTTTTCATAATTGTTTTCCCTCCTAATCAATAAATTTAAGAGAACTGCTGCTAATGATACGACCATTGACAAAAAAAGCGTTCGCGGGGCTGCAATACCCGGCTGTCCTTCTCCTTTCTTTCTTCCGCGGCCAGGTTGCGGAAAAGAATACCGAAATCACCCTCTGTCATTCTGGTCAAATATGCAACGAACAAAAAGCTCCTATATTGTAAAGCGGCGATCAAGCCCTTGCCGCACTGTCATTTGCGTATCGGCTATGAATTCGTGTAACACAGTCCTCGGTCTTAGTAAACTGTTTTTTCGTTCTTTCGCACAAACATCTCCGGCATGCACTGTTGACAATCTTTCACCTCCTATTGTAGGTTGTGATCCAAGTTTGTGTCAGCGTTTCCATAACCCTTTGAAATTTTTGAGGATCAGGCCAATTTGACATGAGAATAGCCATCGCCCAAATCAACCCCGTCATCGGGGATTTCGAATACAACGAGGAGAAGATCGTCCGTTTCGCGCGCAAGGCGCAAGAAAAGTCTTGCGATCTGGTCGTTTTCACCGAGCTGGTGTTGTCGGGGTATCCGCCTCGCGACCTGCTGGAAAAAAAGGATTTCGTCAGGGCCGGCCAGCGATGCCTGGAACGTCTCGTGGAAAAAATCCGGGGAATCGGCGTCATATGCGGGCTTGCGGAGCCCAACCCCGGTCCGGAGGGCAACCCCCTCTACAACACCGCCGTTTTGTTCGAGGACGGAGAAATCCTGCACCGTTGCCGAAAGCGGCTATTGCCCACCTATGACATTTTCGACGAAACCCGCTACTTCGAACCGGGCGTCGAGGCCGAGGCCTTCGCGTACAAGGGCAGGACCATCGGCCTGACCATCTGCGAAGACGTCTGGAACGACAAGGACTTTTTCCAGTGCCCGATCTACCATACGGACCCGCTGCCGATGCTGATCCAAAGCGGCGCCGATCTGATCGTCAATATTTCCGCGTCGCCCTATCAGGTGGGCAAGAGGAATTTCCGCTGGAGCATGCTCAGTTCCATCGCCCGAAAATACCATGTGCCGCTGGTCTACGCCAACCAGGTCGGGGGAAACGACAGCGTGCTGTTCGACGGCCTCAGCGTGGCCTTCGACAAGCGCGGGGAAATGAAAGTCCAGCTGAAAGACTTCGAAGAGGACCTGTTGGTGTTCGATCTCGGCAAAGTGGAGTCCTCTGTAGAAACAAAGGGCGTTTTCCGCAAGATATCCAAAACCAACATCGAGTCTCTCTACCGTGCGCTGGTCATGGGGACCCGTGACTACGTGACCAAGTGCGGTTTTTCAAAGGTCGTGGTCGGGCTCAGCGGAGGAATCGATTCCGCCCTGACCGCGTGCGTGGCCGCCCAAGCCCTGGGGGCCGAAAATGTGACAGCCGTGTTCATGCCCTCCATGTATACGTCTCTCGACAATTTCGAGGACACCCGGCGACTGGCCGAAAACCTCGGCGTGCGCTACAAGGTCATTCCCATCGACCGGATCTATCTGTGCTTTTTGGACAACCTGTCCGATGAGATCGACAACGAGGAACCGGGGATTACCGAACAGAACATCCAGGCCCGCATTCGCGGGACGATCCTCATGGCCCTTTCCAACGAATTCGGCTGCATGGTCCTTTCCACCGGAAACAAGTCTGAATTGGCCGTCGGGTACTGCACCCTCTACGGAGACATGAACGGCGGGCTGGGAGTCATCTCCGACGTGCCCAAGACCAAGGTCTACGATCTTTGCGAGTTCGTCAACCGGGATGGGGAGATCATCCCGATCAATATCGTCGACAAGGCTCCGTCGGCGGAACTCAAGCCGGACCAGGCGGACCAGGACGACCTCCCCCCCTATGAAATCCTGGACCCCATCCTGGAGGCGTTTATCGAACATGCATCCAGCATCGACGAGATCGTGGAAATGGGCTTCGACCGGGAGATCGTCGAGGACGTGGCCCTACGGATCTCCCGCAACGAATACAAAAGAAACCAGGCCGCTCCCGGACTCCGGGTGACCTCCAAGGCGTTCGGATACGGGCGCCGCTACCCCTTGGCGCAAAGGTTCCGGTCCGAAAAATTCTAATCGAACAGAAAGCAGAGGATTATGCCAAGAGTTGTTTCTCCGATCATTGGAACGTTCCATTTTTCCGTGTATGTGTTCAACACGCTGTTCTGGTGCTTGTTCATATTTGCCGGAGCGGTCGCCAAGGCTTCGATTCCGTCGGAGGCCTGGAAGCGATGGTGGACCTTTGCGCTGAATTTTTTCGCCGAGAGCTGGATCGGCGTCAACAACGGAATGCATCGTCTTACGAGCCGCACGCGATGGGACGTCCAGGGCGTCGAAAGCCTGGCGAGGTCCGACTGGTACATGGTCGTTGCGAACCACCAGTCCTGGACGGACATCCTGGTGCTGCAAAATATATTCAACCGCAGAATCCCCTTCCTCAAGTTTTTCATCAAGCAGGAACTGATGTGGTTTCCGATACTCGGCCAGGCTTGGTGGGCGCTCGATTTTCCATTCATTAAAAGGTATCCCCAGTCGGTCCTCAAAAAGAAACCCCACTTGCGGGGCAAGGACATGGAAAGCACCCGAAGGGCATGCGAGAAGTTCAAGAGAGTCCCCATTTCCATCATGAACTTCGTGGAGGGCACGCGGTTCACCCCGGAAAAAAAACAGCGGCAGAAGTCGCCTTACGAAAACCTTCTGAGGGCCAAGGCCGGGGGGGTGGCTTTCGTTCTGGGGGCCATGGGGGGCAAGATCAGTCGTCTGCTGGATGTCACCATCGTCTATTCCGAAGGTCCGATTAGTTTCTGGGCGTACTTGTGCGGAGACATTCGCGAAATCAAGGTTACAGTACGGTCGTTTCCCGTGGATGAAGAGATGGCGGGCGATTACGCATCCGACCCCAAACACCGCGTACGGTTCCAGAAATGGCTCAACGAACTGTGGAACGAGAAGGATCGCTATATCCAAGAGACCATTGAATGTCGCAACCTGCAAGACTGACCCCCCTTGTCTTTAGGCCGCGAATCGTTTTATCAGCCGGAAGGCCTTTTTAGCCGGAAAGCGATTCTTGTAAGCGACCAGGCCGCGAAAACAACCAGGCAAAGAGAGACCACGGTGGCGCAATGCTCCGGAAAAAGCGGCGCTTGCTTTTTCAGTCCGCTGTTGAGAAGGGGGACGGCGAGCGCAAGGAGGAGATAGACGACAAACGGGGCCGGGTTCGGAAAAATGTTCGGGCGCAGGTTGCGGTCGATTCGCTCCCCGGTCGGCGTCCGATGCTCGGAAAAGCGTACCAGGGCCGCGTTGATTTTGCCTGCCGTCCCGTAGAAAACGCACAGAGCCGACAAGTATGTAAGGATTCCAGCGATGCGGTGCATTTCCTGATGGTCGAAAAGACGATGCTCGGAAGGCCATCCGAAAAAATCGGCTTCGAAGATCCTCGCGGAAAGAAAAATCCGAAACGCATTGATTCCCAAAGCGAAGGCGTAGGCCGCCGCGACCGCGCCGAAAAACCAGATCCATTTTGCGCGCGTGTCGCGCAGCCGGTGCAGAAACGGAAAAACCGCAGTCGAAAAGCACATGATCAGGAAATTCACACCCGCGCAGGCCGGGGCGATAACGACTCCGCGTCGGAGGCAGACGTAACCCGCGCCGGATTCGAATTCGAAAGGAATGCCGAAGACGAGTTCCGTCAGATTGGCCACAGGGGCGAGTATCCACAGAAGCTCCTCGGGTCCTGCGGCGCTGTAATGGCGTTTCAAGACGTAGCAGAGCGCCAGGGCCATGGCGTAGAACGCAATGTTTGACATGTTCGAAGCCTTGTCGCTTCTACCGGAGAAAAATCCGTGTCTGGTTTCGTTGTTCACTGAGATGATCCTTTCTCAAGGCAACCAGACCAAGCTGGTCTGGCGTTGTCGGTTCAGCATGGGTCGGCGTGGCAATTGGCCGGGACCGGAGCCGGGAGTTCTGGTTACCTTGCAAGCATTCCTGTTTCATCGAATTCGATCTTCGGGAGAGGCATCTTGCCCGACGCTTCGAGCCTTTTTTTTCGCGACCCCGAAAAAGGCCAGAAGCAAGAGAACCCCGGCGGCGAGTTCCGCGATTCCCGGCTCCGGCACGTTCGAAATGCCGCCTCCCACCGCCAGGTTCGACACGTGTTTGGGCAAAGGCAGCGGCTGCTTGACGTCGCGGGCCGCTCCCGACGGGTTGCGGATCTCCTCGTGGACGGCGACAAACGAGGTGTGGGCGGTAAGTAGGTTGTAGGTCAGCCCCAGGCTGACGATTTGTTCCCGGTTTTCCGAGCCGCCGTTTTGCGGATTGAAATCTGACAGACGGGCGATGAACGAACGCGCCCAGAGATAGGGCAGGGCGCGGTTGTCCTCGGATGCCGACGTCTCCGACACTTCGATGGCCCGAAAATATTCCCCCTCTCCTCCTTGCCCCGATATGTTTATGAAGCCTCGGGCCGGACCGTGATACTTGCCGAATATGGTCAAAGGCCGGTCCTCGAAGAGATCGGGGACCAGCTCCGGCTCCACGTCGTATGCGTCGAAGCCTTCGAAATCCACCGATATTCCGGTCAGGACCGGAGCGCCCACGTAATCACGGAAGCGATCCGCAACTGCCTCGGCGCGTTCCTTCTCCGTCACGATGAAGGGCTCGCCCCGTCCGACCTTGGCGATTCCCTCCATCAGATACCGGTTGACCGAACTGCCGATGCCGAAGGCGAAGAAGTTGGTGTTGTCCAGATTGGCGTCGATGAGTTGGAAAACGTCTTTTTCGGCGCAAATGTAGCCGTCGGACACGATCAGCACAGAGCGGGAGCGGCTTTCGTCGGAAGGGATGGAAAGGGCGGTTTCAAGAGCGTGCCTGAGTTCCGTGCCTCCGCCGCCGGTCTGGCCGTCGATGGTTCGCACGGCCAGATCGATGTTCGCTCTGGTGCCGGGAACGGACACGGGCGACATCAGCTTCGCCCCTCCCGCGAACAGGACCACGTTGAAAAGTTCGTCGGAGCGAAGTCCTCCGATCAGGCTTCTCAAAAGCCTTTTGGAGACGTTGAGCGGATAACCGTGCATGGAGCCGGAAACATCGACCACGAAAATGTATTCTCTCGGAGGCATGGTTTCGGGCGCGACGCGTTGCGGAGGCTGCATCATGACCAGGAAGAAGTTTTCGTCCTCGCCTTCGTACAGCAGCAGGCCGTCGGAGATTTCGCGTCCGGCCAGCCGGTATCGGATAATGAAGTCGCGGTCGGCGCCGTGGCGTTCGGAATCGGCAAGGGTCAAGACGAGGCGCGATTCGTTTTCCCATCGGATGTCCGTTTCGTGGGACTCGCAGGCGGCCTCTTGAATCGGGATGCCGGAGGAGACCACGACTTGGATGTCGATTTCCGAAGACGGCGGCTGGTTTTCCCGGAAGTACGGGCTTTTGACCCATTGGTCGGCCGGGGGCGCTCCAGATTCGGATTCGTCGCTGTATCGGGGACCCACGACGGTGGGCAGCACGAATTCGTAGGTCTTGTCCGTGGGCGTGAGAAGCTCCGTGTATTTCAGCTCCACCTCCACAGTGTCTCCGGGCATGATGTTGGCCACGTCCATGGTGAACACGTTGGGTCTTTGCTGGCTCAACAGGGATGCGCTTTTTCCCTGTGTCTTTGCCTGTTCGAAAATATCTTTGGCTTCTTGGCGCTCTTTGATTTTCGCCTTGATTACATGTTCCCCGATGGTCATTTTCATTCCGTGTAAGGCCGCGCGGGTGGAGGCCGGAAAAACGTATGTCGCGTTTATGGGCGAAGAGCCGTCGTTTCGGTAGGTTTGCAGCAAAAGCACATGGGCAATGACGCCGTTGACATGGACCGTCGCATCGGTCCTTTTCAAGGGCAGACCGTCGTGTTCCCCATTGGGACCCTCGACGACGAAGTAGGGGGACAGCGGCCGATCCGAGTCGGCAGGCCCAGCCCAGGCGCGCATCGGCAGGGCGGTCGCCGATGCGAACATGAAAAGCAACATGACGAACGTGGTCTTTTTCATTTGAAAACTCCTTTGGGTTCCTGTTTTTAATCGTTCCAGAGGCGGCCCCTTGCCGCCCGCTCATGGTTAAAGATTAGACGGACGCCTTGAAAAAAGTTTGAACGGAAGGTGAAAAAAACGTGAATTGGTGAAAAACAAGCGGAAAAAAAGAATTTTTGCGAAAAACATCCCAATTGTTCGAAAGATCTGTTATACTTTCACAGTACGTTTTGGTATTAAAAAGCCAGGGAGAATGCCATGACCATTTGCAAGATAATTTACGAATTCACTTTTCAATCCGGTCGTATCGAGAGGTTCCAGTACGGTTTCGACAAACGAACCTTCGAACTTCTCCACAGGACGCCCGAGAAGCCTCCCGAATGGATCAAAACCGGTTTCCGCCAGTGTCCCAACTGTACGCTGGACCCTGCGGCCACGCCCTACTGCCCGCAGGCGGCGAACCTTTTGCCGATCATCCGCGCGTTCGACGACGTTCCTTCCTACGAGCCCGTCTATGTGAAAGTCGTCAAGGACGACCGCGTGGTGTCCCAGAACACGACCGTGGCCAAGGGGGTCAGTTCCCTGATGGGTCTTCTGATCGCGACCTGCGGATGTCCCGTCACCCGGTTTTTCATTCCCATGGGACGGTTCCATCTGCCCCTGGCCAGCCAGGAGGAAACCCTGTTTCGGGCGTCGGCGTCCTATTTGCTGGGCCAGTATTTTTTAAAGAAGTCGGGAAGACCGGCGGACTTGGGTCTCGACGGCCTGTTAAGGGTCTACGACGATATCCAGATCGTCAACCAGTCCATGTTGGAAAGGTTGAGGACCGCCACCCAGACCGATTCGACGGTCAACGCTCTGATTTTGCTGGATGTGTACGCCAAGTTCGCGCTTATAGACATAGACGAATGCCTGGAAGATATACGCCGATTGTTCGAACCCTTCATGGAAAGATTCAAAAGCCTGGACGAAGAATTCTATAAAAATGCCAGGAAAAGGCCGATTTTCGGAAAATAGGCCGCCGGGTGTTTCGCCATTGGAGAGTATTGGAAAAATTTCCGGTTCATCGCGGATTTGTGGGAAAACGCTTCGCGAAGGTAACCAGACCATCCTGGTCTGGCGTGGTTTGCTCAGAAGGGATTGCATATACGCGGCTTCGGGCCAGAGCTGGAAGCTCTGGTTACCATTTATCGCTCCCCAAAAATCCGCGATGAACCAAATTTCTTTTGCCGGAGCCAAATGTCATGGCGGCGGTCTACGGTTTTTCGGAATTCATTTTCCGAGACCCGAACCCTGACATACGAAAACCGAAAGCACGTCAAGCCTTTCCATGCACAAATCTCACCTGAAAAACGAGGTCTGCCGACGGCCGCCCATGGACGGTTTCGTTTTCTGCGGGGCCGTTGTAACGCTTCTGCTTTCTCCGGTCGCCTTCGGTTCGGTCCATTGTTGGGCGTATTCCCTTCTTGAGCTTGTCGTTTTTACGCTCATCCTGTTGTTTTTTTTCGGGCGGGTCTTTTCCAAGCATGCCAAGCATATCGAAATCGTGCGGACTCCTGTCGACATTTTCATTGTGCTTTTCTTCGCCTGGGTGCTCTTCCAGGTGTCGCCCGTCCCCCGGTGGGTACTACATGTGTTTTCTCCGGAAACTTTTCGGGACAAGATGGAACTGTTGGCGTTTTTCGACGGCTTTGCGCAAACTCGCGGCATCGAGTATTCGCCGGGTTTTCTGGCATATTACAGGCACCCTGTGTTTCTGAGGCTGCTGAAGATCGCTTCCTGCGCGGGCATGTTTTTTCTCGTTGTCAACACCGCCAATACCGGCAAGAGGTTGAATCTTTTGATTCACCTGTTGGTTTTCTCCGGGCTTTTCCAGGCTCTGTACGGACTTTTCCAGGTTTTCGGACACGAGCGCAATGTATTGTGGTTCAGCAGGCCCCATTACCGGTTCGCCAGCGGAACGTTCATTGTGTCGAACCATTTCGCGTTCTACGTGGCAATGTGCTTCTTGCTGACACTGGGCCTTCTGGTGGCGCAAATGAAGAACTACAGGGGCTTTTCGTCAGGGTTCGACACGCCGAGGGCGAAAGTGCAGGCTGTGGTGGCCTGGTTTTCTCCGGAGTCTTCCAACCCGAAGCGGCTGTTTCTCTTCTTTGTCGCGGTCATGCAGGGCATCGCGGTGATCATGTCGGGATCGCGGGGCGGCAATGCTTCCGTGGCGGTTGCTTTGCTCGCAATTTCCATCCTTTTTCTGACAAAGAAACGGCTGCGAAAAATCGCCGCCATTTCCATGATGGTCTGTCTGGGCGCATTCGCAAGTGCCGCCTATACCGGCATGGATTCCACCCTGAACAAGTTCGGCAGGGCGGAGGAAGGGTTCGAGGGGCGTCTGTGCATATCCTTGAATATGATCCCCATGCTGATGGACTATCCTGTGGCAGGCGTAGGTCTGGGCAATTTTCCATTCATCTATCCAAGGTACCAGTCGCCGGAATGTCCCGTATTGAACACGAGTCCGTATTCCCATAACGACTGGCTGGAAGTTGGAACGGACACGGGATGCACGGGGCTCTTTCTTGTCGTGGGCGCTGTCGCGCTATTCTTGGTGCAGATTCTCCAGGTGTGGAAGAAGCGTCGCAATTTCTGCGCTTTGGGCATCGGCGCCGCAACGATGGCTTGCATCGTGGCCGCATGTCTGCACAGTCTCGGCGATTTGAACATGCATATTCCGGCCAATCCCCTCACTTTGGCGGCGGTGGCCGGAATCGGGTTTCTGGCCGTCCATATGCGGGACAAAGGATTCGAACAGACCTTTTTTTACCGAAAACGAAAGTTCGCTCTCGCCCCGGCAGTCAGAATAGCGGTGGCTGTGTGTCTGTCGTTGGTCTACGGCCTTGTCGTCAAGCAGATCGCGGACCATTTTCGGGCCGAAGCCAAGTGTCCGACGGAATGGAACAGCACTCTGAATCTGGACTGGGACCCGGACGAAGAGGCCATTTTCGAAGCTTTGAATCGCAATCTCGCCAATGCCGAAATTTGGAGAAAACTGGCCATGCGCTATATTTGGGACGAGGCCGAAGATGAAAAGCAAAAGCGTGAAAACGATGAAAAGGCCATTGACGCTCTCTTGCATTCGCTCGTATTGAACCCGACCCCCGCCTTGGACTGGTACAACTTGGGAAACCGATTTCTTGCAAAGGATTACGACATCGACGGCTATTACGACAAATGGGTCCCGTTGGCCGACCGATGCTTCGATTTCGCCGTGAAAAACGAACCTTCCAACGCGGATATTTTGTTCAGGATTGCCAAATATTGGGTGTGGCGCTCCAAAAAGCTAGGGGCCGGACAGAGCGAGGAAATCGGAGGCGGAAAAGGCGAGCGGAAAAGTTCCTTGAAGCCCGGAACGTCGGTTCTCTATCGGAAACAGGGGATTGAAAGGTTCGAGGAGCTGTTTCAAAGATCTCTGGCGATCGATCCGCGGAAATGGAAAGAGGCCGTCGAACGCGTCTGGCAATTCTATCCCCGAGAACGAGCTGTCCTTGGCATCCTTCCGCCCGCCGATTTGGAACTGGAAAGAAAGGTCTTGAAATGGCTTTACGACAAGCAACAAATCCGGTAGTCCGGTCGAAGTTCCAAAATGAACACGATAGTGGCAAAATTATTCGATCTGTGCGGTTGGAGCGACGGATTCCCATGGTGTATTCTCGCACAAAGGCAATGATTGCCAAATACGACACTTGGCGTCTTTGCGCGAGGATTTAGGGGGAGCGCACAGGTCCAATTTTCTGAAATAAACGGGAACCGAAAAGCAGAGAGGTCCTGATGCGAAAAAACTCAAGCTTCGAAATTGTCCATCTGGGCGCGGAACGAACCGTGACCGGCTCGCGCCATTTGCTCAGGCATGCGGGGCTCAACATTTTGATCGACTGCGGATTGGCCCAGGGCGACGATTCCGTGCTTCCCATCGAAAAATGGCCGGTGCCGCCCTCGCAGATCCATTTCGTGTTTCTCACCCATGCGCATATCGACCATGTAGGGGCTCTGCCCGAACTGATAAGAAGGGGCTTTGCGGGGGAAATCATTTGCACGCATGCGACCAAGGCCCTGCTCGAGCCTATGCTGGAAGACGCCATGGGCTTCGCGCACTATGCCGACGGAGAAAAAAGGCGTCTGATGAGCCAGCTGGACGAATTGTCGTGGGGCTTCGAATACCTGGAGCCCTTCGATCTGCAAAAAGGCCTGCGGTTCACGCTGGGTCGTGCAGGGCACATCCTGGGGTCGTGCTGGGCTAGGCTGGAAGCCGCCGACGGCCAAAGCGTGGTATTCTCCGGCGATCTGGGCCCGCAAGACACTCCCATTCTGCCCAACCCCGACATCCCCGACCCCTGCGACCTGCTGGTGATGGAATCCACCTACGGCGACCGCTTGCACGAAGACAGGAAAAAAAGAGTCCAACGCCTGGGGCGCATTGTCGAAAAGGCCCTGTCCGACGGCGGAAAGGTCCTGATTCCGGCATTCTCCCTGGGACGCACCCAGGAGCTGATCTACGAGCTGGACCGCCTCTATTCCGACGATTCGTTTTCCGTGCTGTCCGAAAAAAGCCCTGTGCCCGTATTCGTCGATTCCCCCTTGGGCCTGGAAATAACTCGAATATACTCGCGAATGTCCCAGTTCTGGGACAAGGAGGCCAAAGACCTGCTCAAGCGCGGGGACCATCCCATCGATTTCGAATACCTGTACGCCGTCGAAAGCCATTCGGACCATATGAGACTTCTCGATTTCCATGGCCCTGCTGTGGTCATCGCCGGAAGCGGCATGTGTTCGGGCGGGAGAATCGTCGATCATTTGAAGTCGGGGCTTGAACGCACCGAAAACAATGTTCTGTTCGTAGGATACCAGGCCGAAGGCACCTTGGGCAGGAACATCCTGAAATACGCGAAAAGCAAGGACGCCTACGTGGTCGTGGACGGAGAACGCCTGGCAATAAAGGCGAAGGTCCAGGCATTGAGCGGCTACTCGGCCCACGCCGACCAAAAAGACCTGATCGCCTGGGCCAGGGCGGCAAAACCCGGCAAGGTGAAACTTGTCCACGGCGAACCCCGAGCCCAGAAATCTTTGAAGACAGGATTGACAGGATGCGGAAAGCTTTGAAGACAGGATTGACAGGATTGACAGGATTGACAGGATGGGGAAAGCTTTGAAGACAGGATTGACAGGATTGACGGGATGGGGAAAGCTTTGAAGGCAGGATTGACAGGATTGACGGGATGGGGAAAGCTTTGAAGGCAGGATTGACAGGATTGACGGGATGGGGAAAGCTTTGAAGACAGGATTGACAGGATTGACGGGATGGGGAAAGCTTTGAAGACAGGATTGACGGGATTGACGGGATTGACGGGATGGGGAAAGCTTTGAAGACAGGATTGACAGGATTGACGGGATGGGGAAAGCTTTGAAGACAGGATTGACGGGATTGACAGGATTGACGGGATGGGGAAAGCTTTGAAGACAGGATTGACGGGATTGACAGGATTGACGGGATGGGGAAAGCTTTGAAGACAGGATTGACGGGATTGACGGGATTGACGGGATGGGGAAAGCTTTGAAGACAGGATTGACGGGATTGACGGGATTGACGGGATGGGGAAAGCTTTGAAGACAGGATTGACGGGATTGACGGGATTGACGGGATGGGGAAAGCTTTGAAGACAGGATTGACGGGATTGACGGGATTGACGGGATGGGGAAAGCTTTGAAGACAGGATTGACGGGATTGACGGGATGGGGAAAGCTTTGAAGACAGGATTGACGGGATTGACGGGATGGGGAAAGCTTTGAAGACAGGATTGACGGGATTGACGGGATTGACGGGATGGGGAAAGCTTTGAAGACAGGATTGACGGGATTGACGGGATGGGGAAAGCTTTGAAGACAGGATTGACAGGATTGACGGGATGGGGAAAGCTTTGAAGACAGGATTGACAGGATTGACGGGATGGGGAAAGCTTTGAAGACAGGATTGACGGGATGGGGAAAGCTTTGAAGACAGGATTGACAGGATTGACGGGATTGACGGGATGGGGAAAGCTTTGAAGACAGGATTGACAGGATTGACGGGATTGACGGGATGGGGAAAGCTTTGAAGACAGGATTGACGGGATTGACGGGATGGGGAAAGCTTTGAAGACAGGATTGACAGGATTGACGGGATTGACGGGATTGACGGGATTGACGGGATTGACGGGATGGGGAAAGCTTTGATGACAGGATTGACGGGATGAGGAAAAATTTGAAGAAATTGATAAGGCAGTATTGACGGGATGCGACGAAAAAGGCGATAATACCAAATATAGAAATTAGCGAGATTGGCGCTGACAATAGTGCGGAAAAAAAATCCTGACAATCCTGTAAATCCTGTCAAAAAACAAATGAAATACGAAGATGTAACTCATCGAATCATCGGAGCATCTTACAAGGTGTTCAACACTTTGGGCTTTGGTTTCTTGGAAAAAATCTATCAAAAGGCCTTGGCTATCGAGCTTGAAAAGGCCGGATTGGAAATCGAACTCGAATGTCCTCTTCGCGTGCATTACGAAGGGCAAATAATAGGCCGATTTTCAGTCGATGTTCTGGTGGAAAACGAAATTGTCGTCGAACTGAAATCGGTGGAAAGGCTTGTAAAGGCCCACGAGGTACAAGTGGTCAATTATCTCAACGCACTGAAAAAGGATATCGGCCTGCTCATAAACTTCGGTCCAACCGGCGTAAAAGCCAAACGAAAATATCGCATTCCCAAACCAAAATAACCCCATAATGATTGAGATTTGTATTCGAACCGTTCCTGCTCCTATGGAATAGAATCCTGTAAATCCTGTCAAAAAAAAGGGGGGGAGATGCTATATGAGTGGCTCGGAAAAAGTAACCGATGATCAAAAGCTCGAAATGCTCGAGGACGCGACGTCCGTAAAACGGCGAGAGACTTTCCGCCGGGCACTCGAGACAAGCGGACAAAAAGATTTGGACGCCTATGTGAAATTTCTCTCCGAAATGTTCGAGCTGATTCCGCGGAAAAGAAAAAGACGCCGGACGGATGGGTTCAAGTTGTGAAGGGCCAAGGGCTTAAGGGCCGAGGGCAAAGGTCCAAGGGTAGAGGGGATGTTGGGAAAAAGATGTTGAAAAACGTGCGGTTTGAGGATTTGGTTCCGGGAAGCGCTGTAGATATCCAGCTTGCTTTGGGAACTGATCAGAGTTTTAAAACCGCCAAGCTGCTGGGATACCGCCTTTCGCCTCGGAGCCTGCATCCGCCCTTGCGTCCCTTGGCCCTTTCTCCTCGGCCCTTGTCCCTAATGAACTTTTCACTTGACAGCCCCCTGCCGTCCCGCTAAAAGCTCATGTCATGAACTCTGAATTCGGCGAGGACAAAGCGCCCAGGTTGCTCAGGTTGCTAAGCAAGGGCTGGAATCTGTCCGGGAGACACACGACTGAGAAAACGGACGCGAGTCTTGGAAAGGTCGATTCTTGTCTACCGCGACTCTCCGAGAAAGGATTCAAGAAGAACAAGCGCTTCCATAGTTTCCCCAGGAAAAAAAGATCTGCTTTCGCGGGGCTTGGTTCTAATTTTGACCATTCGCACACGGCCTCGTTTTCACGCTTCGCGTGGGAAAGCATACCAGGACGCTTTGCGTCCGGCTTTCGCAAAATCATGGCCGATTCGAAAACCAACCCCCCTTTCGCGATTACCGCTATGGGCTGGCGGAAAAGGTCGATCTGCCTCTTTGTTTTTCCAAGATAAGACGTGTGGAAAGCCAGGAAATCAAGGGATAGACCCGGGAGGCGAACCTTGGGGGACAGGGAAGATTGGCGGCGGGCTTTATAGACACGCCGAATAAGAAAAAAGCGGTCCTTGGGCAACGAAAGTGAAAGGACAGCGAAAGACCTTCCCGAAGAGTCCGTTGTAACTTAGAGGGCGGAGCTGTATCAGGAAAAAGCCAAAAGCCGAAGCTTCAGGAGGGGAATGCTTCGCGGAAATCGAAAAAGTAGCTAACAAATGGAGTTGTAGAAGGGTTGGGCGGAGGTTTTTAACCGCTGCGTCTCCGAGCTTTGGTTCTTAGGCCATCTGCTCATGGGACCTTTTTTTTGCAGCTTTTCGGGAGTGCGACGTTATGAGTTTGACTAATAAGCGTGTTCTTGTCACCGGCGCTTGCGGAACCATCGGCAATGAATTGGTTCGTCAGCTTCTGGAAGAACGCCATGTCGGGGAAATGGTCGCTTTGGACAACAACGAAAGCGAACTGTTTTTTCTGGAACAAAAGTTCCAAAGCCATTGCCATACCCATTTCTGTTTGGCGGACGTTCGGGACAAGGACAAGCTGTGCAGGAAGATGAAGGGCATCGACGTGGTTTTTCACACTGCCGCGTTCAAGCACGTCATTCTATGCGAACGGTCTCCGTTCGAAGCGGTTCAGACAAATATTCTCGGCGTTCAAAATGTTATTTATGCCGCCATGGAAAACGACGTCGAGCGCGTTATTTTCACCAGTTCCGACAAGGCTGTGAACCCCACCAACGTGATGGGGACGTCGAAGTTGATGGGCGAGCGGATCATGTCGGCCGCCAACAGCAATCTGAGGGGGAAGAAAACGATCTTCGCTTCGACTCGATTCGGCAACGTGCTCGGTTCCAGAGGATCGGTGGTGCCGATATTCAGAGAACAGATCAAAGACGGCGGCCCCGTGACTTTGACGGACCCGGAAATGACCCGGTTCATCATGAGCATCAAGGACGCGGTTCGCCTAGTCATCGATTCGTCCCGGCTCGCGTGCGGAGGAGAAGTTTTCGTAACCAAGATGCCTGTGATGAGAATCGAGGATTTGGCTCGGGTTATGATCGAGGAATTGGCCCCGCATTACGGCCGCGACCCGCGAGACATCGAGGTTCGAACCATTGGTTCCAAACCAGGCGAAAAGATGTACGAAGAATTGATGAGCCTCGAGGAAACCAGACGTTCGCTGGAACTCGATCTCTATTTCGCCGTAATTCCCGCTTTCCTGGGAATTTACAGGAACATTCGCTACGAGTACCCCGACATTTTATCGAGGACAGTTGACAACCCCTATCATTCGGCGAACGAAAAGCCTTTGACCAAAAACGAATTGAGAGACTTCCTGCAAAAACACGATCTGCTTTTCGACGATCCGGTCAGATACCGGCACCCGTCGGAGAGATATTGGCCGAGCGGCGCTTGCTCTTTGGAAAAGGAATAGAAAAGAAGCTCCGAGCCGAACGGCAGGATTTCGGGACGATAAAGGACACCCCCTATGTCGAGAATCTTGATCCTCGGCGGAGACGGCTACCTCGGGTGGCCGACCGCCATGTATTTTTCCGAGAGGGACCACGATGTGACGGTCGTGGACAATTATTTTCGAAGAAACGCCTGCACAGAACTGGACGTGGGCATGCTCTATCCCGTGCCCACCCTGATCCAGCGAGCGAAAATCTGGCACGAGTTGACCGGCAAGGAGATCAAGGTCGTGATAGGAGATCTGGCCGAACCCGGGCTGATGCGATCTTTGTTCGACGGTTCCGTCGAATATCAATGGGCTGTCGATTCGACTTTCGCCGGGGTCCCCGAAACGGTGATTCACTATGCGGAGCAACCCTCCGCGCCTTACTCCCTGATCAATTACAATTACGCGAACATCACTCTCGTCAACAACCTTCTTGTCACCAACAATCTGATGTTCGCGGTCAGGGACTATTCTCGCCAGACGCATATCGTCAAGCTGGGAACCATGGGCGAGTACGGAACGCCGAACATCGACATCGAGGAGGGCTGGATCGATATTTCGCACAAAGGCAGGCAGGACCGTTTTCTGTTTCCGCGCCAGGCAAGTTCCTTGTACCACACCACGAAAATCATGGACACCGATCTGCTATGGTTCGGCGTTCGCATGTGGAATCTGAAGGTGACCGATTTGATGCAAGGGCCCGTATATGGCATTGAGACCGATGAGAGTGTCACCGACGACCGGCTGAAGACGATTTTCAACTACGACGAGATTTTCGGGACCATCGTCAACCGTTTCATCACCCAGGCCGTCGTGGGCTATCCTCTGACCGTTTACGGAAAAGGAGGCCAGACCCGGGGGTATCTGAATATCAGAGACACCCTCCAATGCGTGCGCCGCTCTCTCGATGTACCTGCAAAAGCCGGAGAACTGCGAATCTTCAACCAAATCATGGAGACTTTTTCGGTCAACTCCTTGGCGGAAATGACACGGCGAGTAGGAAAATCGCTGGGCTACGAGGTCCGGATAAAGAACCTCGAAAACCCGCGCAAGGAAGCCGAAGACCACTATTACAATCCCACGTACCAGGGGCTGATCGATATCGGCGTCCACCCTCATTATTTGACCGACGACGTGATGGCCGGCATGTTTCGAGTCGTGGAAAGATACCGGGACAATATCAGGAAAGACGTCATTTTCAGAGGGATTAAATGGTGATGGAAAATTGAATAGGCGCGGGGTAGAACGAAATCTTTGGACCTGTGCGGTTGCGCTTCGAACCCCTCACGCAAAGACGCAAAGTGCCGTATTTGGCAATCTTGGCGTCTTTGCGCCTTTGCGTGAGAATTAAATATGTATCTGCGAGCCAACCACACAGGTCGAAACCTTCCCGGTTGTCGAGCACGATTGGGGTATGTTGAAAGCCTGTAAGGGAAAGGACGAAAAGATGACGGGGCAGACCTTGTGTTCCGGGTGCGGTGTTTGCGCCGGAATATGCCCGAAAGACGCCATAAGGATGGAACTTACGTCCAAAGGCGAGTATCGAGCGGTTCGAAAGATCGACGGCTGCCGGGAGTGCGGACTGTGCTTGCGCACTTGCCCTTTTGTATTCGACCGTGGACACGCAATGCAAATCTATTCCGACCTATACCGGGAAGATTCTTCGGAATACGACCCGGTCGCGGGTTTTGTCAAGGCGAGCTATATTGGAAGCGTGGCCGATGAGCAAGATCGGGAAAAAAGCGCGTCCGGCGGTTTGGCGACATGGTTGACCGTCGAGCTGCTTCGTCGCGGCGTTGTCGATGCCGTCTGGATGCCGGGGCCCACGGGAGGCAACTCCCCCTTGTTCGCCTACAGGAAATGCGAAACCGCGGACCAGGTCAAGGAATGCGCGGGCTCCGCCTACTATCCCGTCCATCTTGCCGACGCTTTGCAAAGCATTCGCAAGACGCCGGGACGTTTCGCCGTAGTCCTCCTTCCGTGCATGGCAAAGGGGCTCCGGGCCGCCATGGCGGAGATGCCCGCCCTGAAAAGAAAAATCCCCGTTGTTCTGGGCCTGGTGTGCGGGCAGCAGAAATCCGTTTTTTTTACCGAGCAGATCGTCGCCAAAGCAAAGGTGGCGTTCGAAGATTTGGTGTCGGTCGAATACCGCTCGAAACAGGCAGGCCGCGCGTGCAAGGACTACTGGCCGGAAATTGTCTATTCGAAAAGCGGAAAGACCATCTCGACTGTCGTCGGCCTGGAACCGGGGATGTTCATGGATCGTTCCGGGAGCCTTAAGGCGTGCGCGCACTGCTTCGACGTATTTCCGGATGGCGCCGACGCCGCCTTCATGGATGCCTGGATGGAGCCGTATTCCTCGTACTGGCTCGGTTCCAGCATTGTCACGGTCCGCACGTCCCTGGTGCAACAGATTTTTCTGGACGGCCGAAAGAGAATGGAACTTCACCTGGAGACGGTCGATACGCAAACCGTTCTGGCCGCACAGGCGACGCCCGTGCGCGACAAGCATCTTATCAATCCTTGCCGGTCTGCGACACCCAGTCCTCTTGAAAACGATCCCGAACTTGCAAAAAAGTTCCCGAAACTGGAAACGCTGGAAAAATTGTATTGGAGGCTCGGCTATTGGGCAGAGAGAAAAGGGGCGTGGGCTTGGTTGAAAACGCGTCCCGACTATGAGCGATTCAAAAGAATCCTTTTCTTGTTGAAGCTGCCGAGAAAGGCTGTCAAGGCGACGATGAAGCTGTCGGCTTTGGCTCGCGCAGCGGCTATGGCCAATGGGGGAAAACGGCCCGGGTCTCGGGACGTTAAGAAAACGATTCTGCAGATTCATTCCACCGGGGACAACAATGTGGGGGACGACGCCCAGCTGTTCTCCGCGCACCGGCGTCTGGAAAAGGCGGGCTATCGCGTGGTGGTGGGAATCAGCAATCCGACGGACGACCGCGTTTTCACCGGTTCGCTGGGCGAACACGCGCCGATGCCCAATCTGTATATCAGGCGTCCTCTTCCCTTTTGGGCGAAAACGATTCATCTTTTCGCCAAGGCTGTGAAGATCAGGGGGGCCGGGGTGGCGTTGCAGCTGGTGTTTTTTTTTGCGCGAGCGCAGGTTCTGCTGGCGGCGGCCCGCGTCTCGAAAGCGGTCGGGTTCGTGCCGTTGCTGGACAGGCAGGCCAGAAAAGCGGTGGAAAGCATCCGGTCGTGCGACGCCGTGTGTTTCACCGGAGGAGGAACGCACAACGATCTTTGGGTCGCTCTGGAAGTTCTTCCCAGATGCACGGTCGGCCGCCTTTCCAGGGTTTTCGGCAAGCCCCTTTTTCTCACTGGGCAACAGATCGGACCCATCGGATATGGAATAACCAAATGGCTGATGCGATGGGGGTACGGCCATGCGAAGCTTATTTCCGCAAGGGACTCGGGAGAAAGCGCGAGGTTGTTGGAATCGATGGGGTTTCCGAAGGAACGGCTCTGTTCGATGGGAGACGAGACGTTCGATCTCGATGCGGCGTCCGTGGGCAGAGGCGAGGAAATCCTCCGAAACGAAGGGGTCGAACCCGGGGAAAAAATTCTTGCTGTGCATGTGCGACTGACCAATTTTTCCGAGGAATTCGCGGATCAGGCGCCAAAAATGGCAGGACTGCTGGATCGTATCGTGGAGCGGTTCGGCGTTCGCATTCTATTTTTTCCGGTCTCCAGGTCGCGCACGAGCAAAGCCTCCAAGGACACGGCCGACTCCTTCGAGGTGTTCGCGCACATGAAGAACAAAGGGGCGTGCCATTTTCTCTGCCGGGAAATCTACAGCCCGCCGGACGCCAAGGCCGTGGCGGGTCGCTGCTGCGCTTTGTTGGGCTTCAGCCTGCACGCCTGGATATTCGCGATGACTTCCGGAAGGCCTGCTTTCGGCCTGTATCGCGGTGAATATTTCGGCCAGAAGGCTCGCGGAATTTTTTCTCTGTTTCGACGGGAACAATGGGCCTGGGACTTCGACGAGTTCGATATGGAATCCGTGCTTGGGGAAATGGAACACGCCTTTGAGAATAAGGAAAAACACAGGCGCGAATTGCTGGCTTTGACCGAAAATCTTGCCGGAAAGGTATCGATCCCCTTGCAATCTTTGAACGAGGTTTTGCGTCGAGCATAGCCGAGCCGGGAAGGACAGGGGGTTGTTGATGGAAGGTTTGATTACGGTGGTGATTCCCACTTATGCCAGAGATCATGTTCTCGTGCAGACCGTCCGAGAGGTGTTGAAAAATATAGGCCGGGAGACCGAAGAAGTGATTATTGTAGACCAGACCCCGAAGCATGGCATGGAGGTCGAATCCATACTTGGAAAATGGGATCGCCAAGGAGTCGTGAGGTGGATTCGGCTCGAAAAACCCAGTTTGACTGCGGCGCGCAATGTGGGGTTGCGGGAAGCGAGGACTCCCTTGGTCGCCTTCCTCGACGATGATGTTTTATTGCCGGGCAACATTTTCCGCAGATTTTTGCCCCATTTCGAAAAAGATTCGGAAATCGCGGCCGTAGGGGGGCAAAACATGGTCTTGAAATCTGGCGCGAAAGCAGGACCTGGAATATGGGCAAAAACAAAGCCCGTACTGCCCGAGATCGAGCATGAAATGGGATGGGCACCTGGTGCATCGGGTTGCTACGACCGGCAGAAGGCCATTTCCGTCGGAGGGTTCGACGAAACCATCTTCGGCCCGGCCATGTGCGAGGACAAGGATATGGGACATCGCTTGACTCTGGCGGGCCACGCAGTCTGGTATGATCCGAATATCCGGATTTTGCATTTGAGGGCGCCGACCGGCGGCTGCCGGATTCCCGGCGCGCAATGGCCGGAATGGACAAAGACCGGGTTTCATTTCCTCTATCTTTTCAGGCATGCGGCCTACACGGGCGAATTCCGGTCCATTTTGGCCTGGTCGCTGCGATGCGGACCTTTGCGAAGGGAAAACGCGACAAGCTTGAGGCGGCAACCTTCCGCATGGCTCGGCGTGTTGCTGGGCATTGCGTACGGCTGGCGCAACAGGCGGCGTATGAAATCGATTTTCACCGACAATAGCGCCGTTTTGTGGGACCGTTGCAGGAGAGAGAATCGAAGAAGAGTCAAAGCGATCAAAAGGTAGGCTCCCGGGGCGCTGACAGCGGAACTGCCGAAGACGCGCCTCGAATCAGAATATCGAAAAGGCTCTACGCGCTGAATGCATTCAGCTCCGTTGCCGCGAAACTGATCAATATTTCGATTTTTGTCGGATTGTTTTCGTACTTGTCGGCGAAGGTGGAGACAGATGAGTTCAGCCTGTATCCGATCGCGCAATCCATCGGGCTTTTCCTGCCTTTTTTTTCCGAGCTTTTCACCAATGCGCTTGCCCGCTATACCCTTGGCTCGCTTTCCAAAAAAGATTCCGTCGCGGTCGGGCAAATCGTTTCGTCCGCCGCGATGGCGCTTGTCGCGTCGTGCCTGCCGGCGGCGCTGCTGTGCGCCCTGTTGCTGGCGGACCTTCGGTGGCTGAGAATCCCTCCGGGGCTGTTCGAACAGGCAAGATGGGTTCTCGTTCTGATCTTTGGGCAATTTGCGGTGGCTACGATGGCGGCCCCTTTCTCCGTGGGGCTTTTCGCATGCCAGCGCTATGTCCTGATCAATTTGCTGAACCTTGCGCAACAGTGTCTGCGCCTGGGCCTGATCGCCTTGTTTTTCTGGACCGGGGGGCCCCGAATCGTATTCATTTTCGCCGCCGGATTTTTGGCTGCGGCGACAACTCATCTGCTGCGCGTGTATACGAGTTTGCGACTGGTTCCCGAACTGAAGTTCCGTTTCGGTTCCTTCCGGTGGCATTGGGTCCGGCAACTGGCCTCCTTCGGCGGATGGACCATGCTCGCCCGGATAGCCGACTACGTGCGATTCAACATCGATCCGCTGCTCGTCACCTGGATGACCGGCTCGGCAATGCTCGCCGTTGTCTACGGCGCTTCCAACGCGGCGGTCAACGGGCTGAATCTGATTCTCGCCGCCGTTCTTGGGCCGATGACGCCACCCTTTGTCATCGCATATGCCCGAGGGGGAATTCCGGGCATCCGGGAAAATTTCCTGAAATGCAGTCGCTACATGCTCTGGATCGCCTTGGGACTGAGTCTGCCTGTTTTCGTTTTCTCTCCGCAGATCGCACGGATTTGGCTGGGAGGGCAGTACGAGCAGGCGGCGGCCGCGATCCGGATACTCATGTTGGTGTATCCGTTCGCATACGCCGTTGGTATGCTGCCGACAATCGCGATTTCAACCGCGAAAGTGAAGAGATGGTCCTGCAATGTCTTCGCCATCCAGTCGCTGAAAATCGGAATCGCGTTTTTGGCGGTTCGACATTTCGGATGGCATTTGACGGGCGTGGCGACGGCGACCTTGACCGCCATGGCCGCAGGAGTGATTTTCCTGCAGCTGCCGCTTCTTCTGAAAATCACGGAAGTAAAATTCTCAAGATACTTCATGGATGTATTGGCGGTCGGAGCGACCCCCTGGGCGCTTTGCCTGTGGCCGGGATTCGCGATTGCAAACTTGTTCGCTCCGAAAAGCGTTTTCGAACTGATTTCGTGTGTCGCGGCCAATATGGTCCTCTATTCCTTTTTCGTTCTGGTCGTGGCCGCAAGAACCGACAAAGACCGATTGCACTCGGCTTTGCGTTATCTTCATTCCTTGAAACGCAAGACCTCTTGAAGAATAAAGACGGCCAGGAACGCGCCCCTCTGACATGGAACGACAAGCTGTTCGCCGCCGGTCTCTACCTGGCCATCGGGGCATCTTGCATATCCAATGTTCGCTTGACGCCCTCGGGCCCGAAATTCTTTTTCGAAGGAGGCGGGTATCCCTATTTATACGAGTTCGGCGTCGCCATCGCGGTTTTCATGGGAGTGTTTTCGTTCTTCTTCCACCAGCCCCCCGTTCTGACTGGCCGCCAGAAGATTGCCTTGGGGGCATTGTGCGTCTTTTATCTGCCGATTTTCGTCAACTACGTCTTCCTGACCTATAGCATCAAAGCCTTCATCGGAGGGGGCCAGCTCCGCCTGCAACTCGAGGCCTGGCTGCTTGGCGTCGTTTTGCTCGCCTATCCTTTGAAAGCACGGATATTCAAAGGCGCCGTCATCGTGGTTATGGCGATGGCAATGGCGAACGCCCTGTACGCGATATGCTCTTTTTACGGGTTGCTGGAACCTTTGTATAAAATTTCGACCGGCAGGATCTCGTGGCGGATACGCTATTCGGGCTTTTTCGATATGCCCTCCAGATTGGGCGCGCTGTCTGCGGCCTCCATAGCCCTGGCCTTGTATTTGCCGCGCAAATCCCACGGCGCGATACTCGTCTTCGCGGCTTGTTCGGCCGCCGTTTTCCTGGCCGATTCCAGGACCGGAATGGTATCGGTCGCAGTCGTCCTGTTGGCGCGAGCTTTTTCAATACGCAAGCTCGCCGAAAAACTCTCTCTGGCATTCGTCCACTTGGCGGCGGCGTTGGGCACGATTCTTTTTTTCATGCTCCCGGAATTTGTTTGGACGCTTCATCACGGGCGATCGGAGCGAATTGCAAAGGCTGTGGAAGTATGGATGCAGAGTCCTTTCGGTGTTCCGTGGGGATTGGGGGGGATTTATCCCCATAATTGGCCCGCAATGTCTCTGTTGCATGGTGGGATCGTATCTTTTCTCGTGGTTGCCGGGTTTCATTTCTGGCTGCTGAAAAAATACATGAAGTTTCGGGGCGCGCGGTCAAGCCAAGACCGCCTGATCGCATCGGCGCTGCTGGCTTTGATCGCGGTCTGCACATCTTCCTATTTCGAGCAGATCTTTTTGGAAGCCCACGCTCTGATGACCTTCATGGTTTGTTTGAGCTTGACTGTCCAATTGGAAGAAACACACCTTGGGAAAAAGGGCTGTCTGGAAACCCCTCGATTATTCGGAAGGTAATCTGCGCAAAGCAGCTTGGCGCGTAGCGAAAATGTCGAAAAAGGTCATAGTGAGAATCGTCGGGGGAATAGGCAATCAACTGTTCGGTTACGCGGCGGCGAGGCGTCTGGCGCTTGTCAACGACGCCGAGTTGGTGATCGACGATGTGAGCGGGTTCGAGCGCGACCGGCTTTACAAAAGAAAATGCCAGTTGGGGCATTTCAATATTCCTTGCCGAAGGGCCACTCCGGGCGAAAGGCTGGAGCCGTTTTCCCGACTGCGCAGAGTGTTTCTTCGCGCAGTCAACCGCAAAAAAGATTTTATGCATAGAAATTACATAGCCCAGGAAAAAGTCGAATTCGACCCCAGGCTTTTGCATGTCGAAACGAGGGGGCGGCGGCTTTACCTGGAAGGCTACTGGCAAAGCGAAAGGTATTTCAAGGACGTGGAGGACGCCATTAGAGAGGATTTGCGCATCGCGCCGCCGCAAGATTCGGCAAACCTGGAGATGGCCGCCCGGATTCGAAATTGCCTGTCGGTTGGTTTGCACGTGCGCTTTTTCGAAGGGCCTGGCCGGGGGAGCGGGGCATACAACCTTTCCTCCCGATATTACGCCAAGGCATCGAAACTTATCGATTCTCTCACGAAAGACGCGCGTTTTTTCTTGTTTTCCGACCACCCTGAAGCCGCTATCGAACACTTATCCTTGCCGGATTCGAGAGTAACGGCCGTTTCGCATAATCGCGGCGACGAGAATGCCTATGCGGACCTCTGGCTTATGAGCCTTTGCAGGCATTTCATCATCGCCAACAGCACGTTCAGCTGGTGGGGGGCCTGGCTGTCCGGAAAAAGGGACAAGTTCGTCGTCGCGCCCGACTTTTCATCTAGGGGCTTGTGTTCATGGGGATTCGAAGGACTGATCCCCGATGGATGGATGCTTGTTTGAAAAAAGGAATTGTCATGAACAAAGATCCAGAAGTCAGCGTGCTAATGGCCGCATTCAACGAACGGAGGTACATAAGAAAATCCGTTCAAAGCATATTGGACCAAACTTTTTCCGATTGGGAACTCGTTGTCGTAGATGATGGCTCGACAGACGGGACGCAATCCGTTTTGCAATCCCTGGCCGGAAAATACCCCGAAAAAATCCGAGTGTGCAGAAATGCCGCCAACTTCGGCCTTGCCGCGAGTTTGAACAAAGGCCTGGCGTTATGCAACGGACGCTATATCGCTCGAATGGATGCCGACGACTGGTGCTATCCGAGGCGTTTGGAAAAGCAGGTTCGATTTATGGAAAGTCACCCTTTGATCGACGTATTGGGCACCGGGGCTGTGGTCATAGGGCAGGACGGTCATATGAAAAACATGGTGCTTCTTCCGGAGTCGCACGAGGATATCGAGGCTGCGGCTTTGAAAAGGGCCATGTTTTTTCACCCTTCTGTCATGGCCCGCGAATCTTTTTTTGAAAATGCGGGGGGGTACGGCACCGAATTCGCCAGGGCCGAGGATTTGGAGCTTTGGTTGCGAGGGCTCGCCTGCGGATGCAGGTACCACAATCTCGGGGAAGCCTTGATTCAGTACAGAAGCAATGGATACATTCGTTCCCATAAAAGTGTTTTCGCGAAATTCGATTCGCGATTGCGACTATGCCACCGGTATGGATACCATGGTCGCGCGATATACGCTTTTATCGCGTTGGCCAAGTCCCTGCTGGTCAAATACCGTCTTTACGTGCCCAGGGCAGTAAGAGGGAGCGCGTCATGATTGTTCGCAAGGCCCCTTTTTTATGGTACAAAATCAACGGCGTCGCCAGGTTTGTCATGGTGCATTTCATGGCGGAAAAGCTCCCCTTGTATCTGGTCAACGAATACCCCAAATCAGGAGGCACCTGGCTCGCGCAAATGCTTGGCGAAGCCTTGGAGCTTCCTTTCCCCAGAAACAGGCTTCCGATTTTCGAGTCGAGCATCATGCACGGCCATTACTGCCGTTTTGCCAACATGAAAAACGTGGTGATAATTTGGAGGGATTTCAGGGATGTTGTCGTTTCCATGTATTTTCACTCGCTGTTTTACAACGAGCGCGGCAACAGGAAACTGGTGGAGAAAACCCGCGAAAAAACAGATTTCACCGATTACGGGAACATACGGGAAAATTTGCCGGGATTTATAAGGTATCTTTTCGAAAACAAAGGTCATCCCGGTTTCACGTGGCCTATGTTCGTCCGCCGATGGGCCGGCAGAAAAGACGTGTGCCATGTCAAATACGAGGAGCTTTTGTCCGACGCGGAAGGCCATTTGATTCGTCTCGCCCGCCAATTGGCCGGAAAAAACCTGCCACTTGCCAAGGCCCGCAAAGTCGCCTTCAAGTATTCTTTCGCTCAAATGTCAGGCAGAAAACCCGGAGAGGAGGACAGGAGCAGCTTCATGAGGAAGGGGATAAGCGGAGACTGGAAAAATCATTTCAACAGGGATGCGCGAGAATTGCTTGCTTTTTACGCGGGAAAAGAATTGGTCACGCTCCGGTATGAAACGGACGACAGGTGGGTCCGTGAATATTAGAGTCTTGAATGTGGTGGAGGAGGGGCGTTATGGAGGACCGCAAAACCGAATCCTCAATGTGGCGCGACGTTGCCGTTCTCAGGGCATTGAGACCGTAGTCGTTTTTCCGTTCCAGGATTCCGAGCGGTTTCGCCTCGAGGCCGAAAGGCACAAGGTTCCGATTCGAAGGGTGAAAATGCACCGCCTGTCCAAGGATCCGAAGGCCATATCGACCTATGTTCTGACTTTTCCGCTGGAAGCCTATTCGCTTTTCCGGATTATCCGTGAGGAGAAAGCGGAAATCGTCCACTGCAACAGCTCCAGGCAATTCAAGGGAGTGATCGCAGGCTGGCTCGCCGGAAAAAAGGTGGTTTGGCATATCAACGACACAAGGAGCCCGACAGGAATCAAGTCGCTTTTCTTTCTCGCATCGTTTGCCGCCGATTGTTTTATCGCCGCAGGCGAGCGGGTCCGCGAATATTACTTCGACATCTTTCCCCTGAACCGCAAGCCTTTCAGAATCGTTCAGGCGCCGGTGGATACGTTTTTTTTCGATGCCAGACTGGCAAGGCCCGACCCGACACTGTCTTCGCAAAAAGGTCTGAAGATCGTTTCCATAGGAAATATCAATCCCGCCAAAGGGTACGAATATTTCATCGAAGCCGCGTCGCTCGTTGGCGACTGCAACGTCCCCGTAAGCTTCTGGATTGTCGGCCCTTCCTACAAGAACCAGGAAAAATATTTGGAAAAGCTCAAGATGAAGGAGCGGCAGTGCGGAAACAGCGCAATCCATTTCTTTGGTCCATCCGACGACGTCAGAGGCGTGCTGAAAGCGGCCGATGTTTATGTATGCTCTTCGATTCACGAAGCTTCCCCCATTTCGGTTTGGGAAGCCATGTCCATGGGAAAACCCGTTGTTTCCACTGATGTGGGTGACGTCAAGCAATTTATAAAAGACGGAGAAAATGGGTTCATTGTACCGCCACGCGAGCCTGAGGCTCTGGCTAAGAAAATCGAGCTGCTCTGCGAAGATCCGCAGCTTCGAGAAGAGTTTGGCCGGAGGGCGCGGCGTATCGCGATCGAGCGTTTGGATATAGCTGTTTGTGCCAAAAGACACGAAGAGGTTTACCGTGAAGTATTTAAGTCAAAATGAAAATACGGAAAAGCGATGAAGCAGATAATACAGAGCTACAAGGACGGAAAGATCGAGCTTTGCGAGGTACCGTTCGCGGTTTGTGGGCCCGGCAGCATCATAGTGCGAAATTCCAACTCCGTGATTAGCATCGGAACCGAACGTTCCATGATCGAGCTGGGAAGAAAGAGCCTGGCGGGAAAGGCCAGGAGCCGTCCCGACCTTGTAAGGCGATTCATGGAAAAGGCCAAAAACGAAGGGCTTGTCAAGACCTTCAACGCGGCAATGCGAAGGTTGAACGACGCCATGGCCTTGGGTTACAGCTCGGCTGGGGAAGTGGTCTCCGTCGGCGAAGATGTCCCTGATATTTCCCCCGGCGATCTGGTCGCCTGCATCGGAGGAGGAGTGGCATCGCACGCCGAATACGTCGCGGCGCCAAAAAACCTGTGCGCGAAAATACCGGAAGGGCTGGACACGGAATCGGCCGCATTCGGAATGCTCGGCATTATTGCCATGCATGCGTTCCGATGCGCCGATGCGAGACCTGGGGAAACTGTCGCGGTTGTGGGACTCGGTCTTTTGGGGCTTATTCTGGCGCAAATATTGACCGCGTACGGATATCGCGTCGTTGCTACCGACTTGGACAGCAACAAGAGAAAACTCGCCGGACAAATCGGAATGCGGCATTGCTATGAACCAGGTTCTGCTTTTACAGAGGCTTGCATGAAAATGACCGGTGGCGACGGCGTGGACGCTGTCATACTCGGTGTCGCGACCAAATCCGACCAACCCGTGCATGACGCGGTCAAAATTTCCCGGTTCGGAGGAAGAATCGTACTGATGGGTGTGGCCGATGTCCATCCTCACCGCAACGACCTGTGGGAAAAGGAAGTGTCTCTGGTGGTCTCGAAAGCCGGAGGGCCCGGCATCGGCGACGAAAACTACGAGATAAAAGGCATCGATTATCCGTCGCATTGCGTGCGATGGACCGAAAAACGAAACCTCGAGGAATTCTTGCGGTTGCTGGCCGAGAAGAAAGTCCTCATGGAACCGCTGATAACGCACAGAAGACCTTTTGGAGAAGCCTTGGATCTGTACGAGGAGCTTTTGTCGGAAAAAGGAAAGGCGGCCATCGGCGTTGTCCTCGAATATCCGGAAAAAGGAAGGCGGGACAGGACCGTTGCTTTGCAAAGTTCGTCTTCCGATATTGCCGTGAAACATAAAATTTCCCTGGGCCTGATCGGCGGCGGGCTTTTCGCAAAGACCACCATGTTGCCGGTTTTGGCGAAAAACGAGGACTTTTTTCTCCATACCGTATGCACATCGAGAGGATTGACGGCCAACCATATCGGGAAAAACCACAATTTCAAGCTTTGCTCCACGGATGCTTCGTCGGTTATGGAAAACGAGGAAATCGACGCGGTAATGATACTGACCCGGCACAAAGATCACGCGGCCATGACGATAAAAGCCTTGCGTGCCAAAAAGCACGTGTTCGTGGAAAAACCGCTTTGCGTGACCCACGATCAATTGGATGAATTGTCCGAGACATACTCCGGGTTGAAAAGTCCTCCTGTTCTCCTGGTCGGCTACAACCGCAGATTCTCGAAACTGGCTTCCAAACTGAAATCCTTTTTCGGGAATCGGACCCATCCATACGTGATTCAATACCGGGTCAATGCGGGCTATCTTCCGCCGGACCACTGGATTCATTCCCCGGAAAACGGAAACGGCCGCATCATCGGCGAGGCGTGCCATATGGTGGATTTTTTGATATTTATCACCGGAAGCCTGCCCGTCAGAGTTTCGGCCGAGAGAGTCGGGTATTGCAAGAAAGACTATCTTCCGAACGACAACGTGGTTATAAACATGAGGTTCGCGGATGGTTCCGTCGGAAATATCGCCTACGCGGCGGACGGGGACAGAGCCCTTCCCAGGGAGAGGGTCGAAGTCTATTGCGACGGAAAGACCGCCGTGTTGAACGATTTCAGGAAACTCGAACTATATTCGAACGGCAAAAGGAAAAGGATCGGGCTTAGGGACCAGGATATGGGGTATCACGAGGAAATGGCCCATTTCGCCAATGTCGCGAGAGGTAGATGCGAATCGAAGCTGTCGGTCGAGGAAATTTTCTGTTCGACAAAAACGGTACTTTGCGTTCATGACTCGCTGGGCAGTGGCCGTGTCGTCGATATTTCGACCTGATTCTTTCCGGAATGATATGTCGCTTGACGAATGCAGGGATATGAAAGGGTGCTCACAGGAAGGAAATGAAGATACTGGTAATAACAAATTCCTATCCTCCCGAGATTCGGTCCACGTCGCATCTGATGTACGAACTGGCTGCGGACCTCAATGAAAAGGGCCACGAAGTCACGGTGCTGACCTCGTTTCCGGGATACAACCTGTCGGAGTCCGCTCGAAAAGAGGACATTCGGAAAATAACGAACGAGAACGGCGTCACGGTCTTAAGAGCCAGGACCATGCCTTTGAAAAAGGTCGGCTACGTCAGGCGCGGGCTTGCCGAACTGATTTTGCCCGTCAATTTGTACCTGCTGCTGAAAAAAAGCGGCAACACCCGTTTCGATGCCGTCTGGGTGTTTTCCCCGCCGCTTCCGCTCGCCTTGCTCGGCGCATGGATCAAGGCAAGATCGAAAGCGCCCCTTCTGATGAATGCGCAGGACATCTTTCCGCAAAACGGCATCGACTTGGGAATCGTGACAAATCCTCTCGTGATACGCTGGTACGAATTCATGGAAAGGCTGGCCTATCGGTTCTCGGACTTCGTGCTGGTGCATTCCGGCAAGAACAAGACGTTTCTGACAGAGAAAAAAAAGCTGCCGCCCGCCAAAGTGATCGTGCAGCACAACTGGGTGGACGCGGCACCGTTCGAAAAAGCCGAAAGGACAGGGCGGTACAGGAAAAAGTTCGGAGTCGAGGGAAAGCTGGTCGTCCTGTTCGGAGGCGTAATGGGGCCGTCGCAAGGCCTCGATGCCGTCGTCGAGATGGCGGATGCGTTCAGGGACGACGAATCGGTCGTGTTTCTTCTGGTCGGCGACGGCACAAAAAGACCGGGGTTGGAAAGCGCGGTCATAAAGCGGAAATTGGACAACGTGATATTCGCTCCTTTCGTTTCCAGAGAAGAGTATCCCTATCTGGTCAAGGATGCCGACATCGGCTTGACCTGTTTGAGCGCCGAGGTGAAGACGCCGGTGGTACCCGGAAAAATCCAGGGCTACATGGCGGCCGGAAGGCCGATTTTGGGCATATTGAACAAGGAAAGCGACGGTCGCGAACTGATCCGAAAGGCCGGGGCAGGGCTCAGTGTCCAGGCGGGGGATATCCAGGGGGCGGTCAAGGCGCTTTCCGATTTGAAAGACAACGAGAATCTGCGGAGAAAAATGGGCGTCTCCGGATACGATTTCGCGAAAAGGGAACTCGAACGATCAAAATGTGTCGATAGTATTCTTGGTATCATGAGACGCGGATGAAGAAACAATGTCCCAAGTTTTCGACCAACGTAAGATTCTGAAGAAATCAACAGGAGTGTATTAAATGTCGCCGGCGGAAAAAAGACTGGCCTTGGTGGACGGCTATCTGGAGAAAGCGGGGCTCGGACAGGGCATCCTGGATTGGTACAAAGGGCGCAGCGTTCTTGTTACAGGGGGCGCGGGAGCCATCGGGAGCAATTTGACAATAGCGCTGGCAAAGCTTGTCGGCAGCGAAGGCAAAGTGATCGTGCTGGACAATTTGTCGGCGATCAAGGTCAAGGACCCTTGGAATGTGGCGTCGTTGCCGAACATCATGTTCGTGCTCGGCGACGTCAGGAGCGATATCGACCTCAAAAGGGTTTTCAAGGAAGACCCGACCCTTGTGTTTCATCTGGCCGCCTTCTTCGCCAACCAGAATTCCATCGATTACCCGGAGGTCAGCGCCGAAGTCGATATTCTCGGACAAATCCGGCTTCTGGAGTACGCGAGGTTGGCGAAGGCGGAAAGGTTCGTGTACGCGTCGAGCGGATGCGCCATCTACGGTTCATACCCGCAGCTTCCCTTGCGGGAGGACTTCATCTCGATGCATTTGACGACGCCCTACCAGATCAACAAGATGACCGGAGAGATGTACTGCAATTTCTATCTGCATCATTACGGCTTGAAGACAGTGAATTGCCGATTCTTCAATTCCTACGGGCCTGGCGAGGTCCCCGGGCAATATCGAAACGTGATCCCCAATTTCATTTTCTGGGCGATGAACGGCGTGTCCCTTCCCATTACCGGCACCGGAGACGAAACCAGGGACTTTACCTATGTTCTGGATTTGGTTCAGGGACTGATCAAAGCCGGCTATGAGGAAAAAGCCGTGGGGCAAAATTTCAACCTGGCGTCCGGGACCGAGGTCAAGATACGGGATTTGGCGGCCATGGCGAACGAGGCGGCCGAAAACAAGGCGGCGATCAACTTCATACCGAGAAGAAAATGGGACACCAAGCCGAGGTTGCTCGCGAGTATCGAAAAGGCGGCGGACTTGATCGGCTACGAGCCGGTTGTCGGGTTCGAGGAGGGGTTCCAGGCCAATATCGAATGGTTCGGTGACAATTGGGACCAAATCGTGGCTTGCAGCGATTTCCCGCCGGGCATGAGCAGCGCCGTGAGAGGGGTGGAGACCCACGCGAGGACCCGAGGCCGCTGAAAAAGAAAGCCTCACGCAAAGCCGCCAAGACGCAAAGAAAAGAGTCTCACGCAAAGCCGCCAAGGCGCAAAGAAGAAAAGAGTCTCACGCAAAGCCGCCAAGGCGCAAAGAAAAAAAAAGAGTCTCGCGCAAAGCCGCCAAGGCGCGAAGGGAAGTTTTAAAAAATCTTTTCGTCTTTGCGTGAGAAATAGAGAGGAAATAGAGAGGAAATAGGATGACCGAAAACGAGATTGCGAAAATTATAGTCGATTCGGCGTTTAAGATACACGTCCAAATGGGACCTGGATTGCTGGAGTCGGTCTACGAAGTAGTGCTCGCCCACGAGTTGAGAAAAAGAGGTTTGCGAGCGGAGCGGCAGGTTCCTGTCCCGATTGTTTACGACGGTCTCATTTTCGAGGAAGGCTTTCGGGCGGATATAATCGTCAACGATAAAGTGATCGTGGAATTGAAGTCGGTGGAAGAGATCGCTCCCGTTCATAAAAAGCAAGTCTTGACCTATTTGAAACTTACGGATAAGAGACTTGGATTGTTGATCAACTTTGGCGCGGCATTGATCAAGGACGGTATATCCAGGATCGTGAACAATCTTTGAAAAGACTCACGCAAAGCCGCGAAGACGCCAAATTGTTCTAATCTTTTTTTCTTCTTTTATTTGCGCCTTTGCGGCTTTGCGTGAGATAAAAAAAATGCATATATTGACAGTCTTCGGCACTCGCCCCGAGGCGATCAAGATGGCCCCTCTCGTGAGGGCCATCGAAGAACGCCCCGGTCTGAAATCGACCGTTTGCGTGACAGCACAGCACAGGCAGATGCTCGATCAGGTGCTTTCGCTTTTCGAAATCGTTCCGGACATCGATCTCGACCTGATGCGTCCCGGCCAGGATTTGTTCGACCTGACCGCAGCCATTCTCGTTAAAATGAGAGACGTACTGCGAAAGACCAGGCCGGACGCGGTCCTGGTGCAGGGTGACACGACCACCACTTTCGCGTCCGCCTTGGCGGCTTTCTACGAATCCATACCGGTCGGCCACGTGGAGGCCGGCCTGAGGACATGGAATCTGAAAGCGCCTTTTCCCGAAGAGGCCAATCGGTGTCTGACGTCGCGCCTGGCCTCTTTTCATTTCTGCCCGACGGAAAAAAACGCGAAGAATCTGCGCGAGGAAGGAATAAACCCGAAAGCTATCCATGTGACCGGCAACACGGTGATCGACGCCCTTCTTTGGGTAAGGGACAAGATCGCAGAGACGGCTCCGGAAGCTTGGAAAGAAGATTGGGGAGATGCGAGGGACGCTTTGGAAGGAACCGCGCCGATTATCCTGATTACAGGGCACAGACGGGAGAATTTCGGGCAAGGAGTCAAGGATTTCTGCGAGGCCCTGAAACAAATAGCCCGGAGAAACCCGGAAATTCACTTGGTTTATCCCGTGCATTTGAACCCGAACATCAAAGGCCCGGTCGCGGAGATTCTGAAAAATCAAAAAAACATCCACCTCATTTCCCCCCTCGATTACGCGCCGTTTGTCTATTTGATGAACCGCTCCAGGATAATTCTGACGGATTCCGGCGGGGTGCAGGAGGAAGCGCCGTCATTGGGAAAACCGGTCCTGGTGATGAGGGAAGCCACAGAAAGACCCGAGGCCGTGGATGCCGGAACGGTCAAGCTCGTCGGCACCGATACGAGAAAAATCGTGGAAAACGCGGAAGCGTTGCTAAGCGACGGGGAGCTTTTCAAGCGCATGGCCAGGGCGGTCAACCCTTACGGTGACGGCAAGGCGAGCGCGCGGATAGCGGGATTTTTGGAAAAATTGGGTAAGCAGTAGTTTTTTGTCTCACGCAAAGCCGCCAAGGCGCAAAGTAAGAATTCTTTTAATCTTAGCGTCTTTGCGACTTTTCGTGAGATAATCAAGAGCTATAATGGAGAATGAAAAAGTGAAATGGCTGGTCACAGGCGGTTGCGGATTCATCGGCACCGCTTTCATCGAAAAATTAAAGAGACTGAAACCGGAATGCGAGATCCGGGTTCTTGACAATTTGTCCGTGGGTTCGGAAGAGGACCTCGAAAAGGCAACCCCGTTCGAAAAACTCGAGCCCGACCAATTGCGCGCATCGAAATTGGATGCTTCGGCGGCGCAATTGGTGGTCGGCGATATTACCGACGAAAACGCATGCTTTCTGAGCGCGAAAGACATGGACGTAATCGTTCATCTGGCCGCGAATACGGGCGTGGGCCCCTCCGTGGAAAACCCTCGTTTGGATTTTGCCAGCAATGTTGTCGGCGTTTTCAACATGTTGGAGGCGGCCAGAAAGCAAGGCGTTGACCGGTTCGTTTTCGCGTCGTCCGGAGCGCCGGTGGGCGAAACGACCCCTCCCATACATGAGAACATCGCTCCGAAGCCTGTTTCCCCCTACGGCGCGAGCAAACTGGCCGGGGAAGGATACTGTTCCGCTTATTATCGATCCTTTGGGGTGAAAACGGTTTCTTTGCGCTTCGGCAACGTATACGGTCCCGGTTCGGGGCGCAAATCGAGCGTGGTGGCAAAATTCATCAGGCAGGCGTTTAACGGCGCTGCTTGCGAAATCTACGGCGATGGCGCGCAAACCCGCGATTTTATCTACATAGACGATTTGACCGACGCCATAATCAAAGCGGCTACTTTCGGATTGCCGAACGGATTGGAACCAAGGACCGAATGCGACGGGCAAATGCAACTTTCACCGGACGCGGCTTGGGGAGAAATATTCCAGATCGCCACCAGTCGCGAACACACCGTAAACGAAATCGCGGCCCTTCTGAAGAAAGAATTGGAGAAAAAAAACGTCAAGATGAAAGTCCGGCACGGAACTCCTCGGCTGGGAGATGTGAAGAGGAATTTTTCGGATACCGCAAAGGCGAAAAAAATACTGAACTTCAAGGCCCAGGTCGAGCTGGAAGAGGGTATTGCACAGACGGTGGATTGGTTTCTAAGGGAAAGGTCCTGACGGGTGTTGACATTGATCGGGGGGCTTGGTTTTAACGTTTGCCAACCAACTCCGCCATTCCGGGCCAAGCTTGCGGAGATCTGGAATCCAGGCGATGATCGAGGCTTATGGATACCAAAAACGGCCGAAGCTAAAACCAACGCCATCATCTGGGGCGAGGCGATATGGATTCTTTTCTGACCGGTCCCATGCGAAAGAGGATATGGGGATATGTGGTAGCCGATGCGGCCATGGTCGCATGCGTGTTTTTGATTTCATACTCTTTCCGGATTGTTTTCATCGAAAACAAAAGCCTTCTCGCGCTGCCGCAAAGAGTATCTTGGATTGTGTATATAGGAATCTTGATACATTTGATCTGTTTCTACGTGTTCGGGCTTTACTATGTTTCGGAAAGCCCGAAAAGAAAGCTGCTGTTCATCGATGCGTTATTTTCCGTGATTACCGCGAGCGTAGGAGTCAGCTTGCTTTCCTATGCGTTTCCGGCGCAAAAGGTCGGACGAATATTGAACATTATCCATGTCGTGATAATGGTAGGCGCGGTCTATTTCAGCCGGCTCTTTTATTCCGGGCTCCCGGCCTCTCGCGTCCTGAAAAAACTGATAATAATCGGTTGGAACCCTTTGGTCGCGAAACTGGCCGGATCGATGGAGGTTTTTCCGTCAGGATACAAGTTGGCCGGCGTTATTGCCCCCACGGGTGACGTTTCATTGGAGCCGGAGTCGTTCGGCTTGTCGGTCCCCGTTCACGATTCCATCGAATCGGGGCTTCAAACCCAGGGTTTGCAAGCAGTGGTAATCACGCAGGAGATGAAGGAACTCGGACGGTACAAGAAAATTCTGGTGGACTTGAAATTCCAGGGGATGGAAATTTTCGACGGTCCGACTTTTTACGAACGGCTTTTCAGAAAAGTTCCGGTTTCCAGTACGCCCGTGGATTGGCTGCTGTTCAAGTCTCAATTGGAACCATTCCAGCCGAAAATATATTCGAACCTCAAACGTTTTCTAGATTGCTCAATTTCAATTTGCGTTCTGGCATTGTCTTTGCCATTCTTTCTTGCTGTTTCCATTTTGATCCGGATCGATTCGAAAGGGCCGGTATTTTTCCGCCAGGAAAGACTGGGACAGTTCGAGTGTCCTTTCACTCTCTTGAAATTCCGCACCATGGTGGACGATGCCGAAAAAGACAGCGGGCCCTGCTGGGCCAGCGAATGCGACCCTCGATTCACACGCATCGGCAATTTCTTGCGCAAGACGCGCCTGGACGAATTGCCACAGTTCATCAACGTACTTAAAGGGGAAATGAGCCTGGTGGGCCCGAGACCCATCCGCGAACATTTCGCGGATTTGTTCGCCGAAAAATTCCCTTTCTACAGGCTGCGCTTCAAGGTCAAGCCGGGCATCACGGGCTGGGCCCAGGTGAACATGGACTATGTCAGAACAGAGCAGGACCAGTACGAAAAACTGGAATACGAATTCTATTACATGTACCATCAATCCCTGTTTCTGGACCTGTTCATCCTTCTAAAAACCGCCCAGTCGATGGTCAAGATGCGGGGAGGATGAAAATATTGCGCAAGGCAATACAACTCAATCAGATGGACCCGGACAAGCTATTTTCCTGAATCCTGGATAACCAGAAAAAACTTGGCGGCCTTAGTGTCCTAGCGGTTTGTTTTTTCAGAACCAAGCAACAACACCGCAAAGCGCTCGCAGGCCGCGCGGCCTTGCCCCATGACCTCTAGCATCTTTGCCCTCGGCCCTTGTCTCTTGCATCTTTGCCCTCGGCCCTTGTCCCTTGCATCTCGGCCCTCGGCCCTTGTCCCTTGCATCTCGGCCCTCGGCCCTTGCCCCTTGCATCTTGCCCCTAACAAACTTTTCACTTGACAAACCCCCGCCCTTTCAGATAAAAGTTCACGCCATGAACTCTGAATTTGAAAAGGACATAGCGCGCAGACTGCTCAAGATGCTGGCCGAGGACCCCAACATATCCCAAAGAAACATGGCCGCCCAAATGGGCGTAAGCCTCGGCAAGATCAATTACTGTCTCTCGCAGCTTGCCAAGAAAGGGTTCATAATAATCAAGCACTTCCAAGGCTCCGCCAAAAAAAAACAATACGCCTACGTGGTTACCTCCAAAGGGCTGGCGGAAAAGGCCGACCTGACCTTTCGTTTCCTCAAGATAAAGCTCGCGGAATACGAGGAGATCAAGCGCCAGATCAAGGAACTGAGCCTGGAAGTGGACAGGGAAGATCTGCGGCGGTTTCTGTAGCTGCGCTGCGAAAACAAGGCCTTGGACTTCGGGCCGAATGTTTAGATACGAACAACGCAAAAATAATTTGCAAAGCGATTCTGTAATTTAAAGTGCGGAGCTATATCCGGGATTTGTAATTTTTTAAACCACTAAGGCCACAAAGGCCCCTTCTTGAAAATCATAGAGCCCTTAGCGTCTTGGTGGTTTATTTTTTTTCACCACAAAGACATCACGCAAAACGGGGCTTTGCACCACGGCCCTTGCATCTCGGCCCTTGCACCACGGCCCTTGCACCTCGGCCCTTGCACCACGGCCCTTGCATCTCGGCCCTTGCACCTCGGCCCTTTTCTCTTATGACCCGAGAGTCCCACGACCACAACTTCAAAAACCTGTTTCTGGATTTTCCCGAGGAATCCCTGCAATGGCTGCTCCCCTCCGTTGTTGATAATTGGGGACCGGTCAGGCGCATAGAATTCGTCAGGCAGGAGCCCAGGAAACGCAGTCTTTCAGACCGGGCTCTGGAACTGGACCTGCCCATCATGTTTACGTTCGAACACAGGCAATTGCTGCTTTGGCTGGTGGAATTCCAGGAGGACAAGGCCAAGTTCTCCATATACAAACTTCTGCGGTACACGACCGATATGATGGAGGCCTATCCGGAGGCGGTTGTAATTCCGACCGTCTTGTTCACGGATCGCAAGAAATGGCGCAAATCCGCGCTGCGAAAAATTGAATCCAGATTCAATGATCGCCTGTTTCTCTATTTCGAATACGAATTCGTCAAACTTTTTGACTTTAAAGCCCGAGACTATTACAATATTGACAATCCTGTGGTCAAAATCCTTCTACCGAAGATGGATTTCAAGCCCGAAGATCGCATAGAGGTGATTCGGCAGGCCTATCAGGGGCTGTTTCGGCTGGCATCCGCGGTATTGTTCGACAAATACCTCGATTTCATCGATGCCTATGCGGGTGTAGGTCCGGAGGAGCAAGAGGCTATATATCGCGAAATAACCGAACACAAGGAGACCGCCATGTTGGCTCAATACATAAAAGAAAAAGGTCGGCAGGAAGGTCAGAAAGAAACCATTGTCGAGATACTCAGAATGCGGTTCGGCAAAATCCCGGCAGAAATCGTAGAGCGCATTGATCGCATAGACGACCCAGCCGCGCTCAAAACACTATTGCGAAAGGCAATACAACTCAATCAGATGGACCCGGACAAGCTATTTTCCTGAATCCTGGATAACCAGAAAAAACTTGGCGCCCTTAGTGTCCTATCGGTGTGTTTTTTCAAAACCAAGCAACAACACCGCAAAGCGCTCGCAGGCCGCGCGGCCTTGCCCCATGACCTCTTGCATCTTTGCCCTCGGCCCTTGCCCCTTGCATCTCGGCCCTCGGCCCTTGTCCCTTGCATCTCGGCCCTCGGCCCTTACCCCTTGCATCTCGGCCCTTGCCCCTTGCCCCTTGCATCTCGGCCCTTTGACATTTAATCCTTCGCGCTTTTGCGTGAGAATTTTTTACGATATTATCTCTGACTGTTCGCAGGGTTGTTAAGGCGGCGACTTTGTATGGGAATTTCGAAAAACTCCAAACAAAATATCCCGAATTGGAACAAGAGGACATTCGTCAAGCATGGGTTTTTGCCGCTCACTTAAAGGCCACGCTCTTGCCGCGTTCAGGCAAGCCCAAAATAAACTTGAAAAAATATCGACCCAAACGTCCTGTCGAGGAAATGACGCCCTATCGCACGCGTCCCATCACCTGTCTGGGGTCGTAAGCGTTTGACCCTCCTGGCGAAAAGGCTTATCCATTAAAACAAACATCGAAATAACGGAGGGTCAAACCTATTATGGGACAAGCTATACACAATCTTGGAGAACAGCGAGTAATCGAAAAATTGAAAGAGTTGCATCCACAACAGCTTGACGAAGTTTTTCGGTTCATTGATTGTATTGTAAGACGAGACCATGAGAAAACGAATAATGACAGGGCCTGCGATGTTAGACGCTCGATCATGGAATTGAGGGGCCGTGGCAAAGGCGAAGCTTTAGTAGAGAGGCTCCTTAAATCCCGAAGAGAAGATAAAAAGCTCGATGAACGAAGATGAGACGGTCTATGTTTTTGACACTTCGGCGTGGCTCGCCTTGATCGAGGACGAACCAGGGGCCGAAATTGTCCAGAATCTGCTGTAGAAAGCCGCCTCCGGCAATGTTGAAGTATCCGTTTCATTTATGAGTTTCATGGAGGTGTTTTATATTACTCTGCAGGAACGTGAATTGGAAGAGGCTCAAACCCGGTTGCGCCTTATGGGTTCTTTGCCGGTTATACGCGTTGAATCCACGGTCTCCATGAACATAAACGCAGCAACCTTGAAAGCGAAGCATCGTATGTCGGTGGCCGATGCTTGGATTGCGGCTTTAGCGCAGGAGAGGAACGCAACTCTGGTCCACAAGGATCCCGAGTTCGAGCAATTACAGGACGAAATGAAAATACTTCAACTTCCCTATAAATCTTGACTATCATACCCGAATCCTAATAAAATTTGCCAAATTGCCAACGTCCCCTAACACAAATCGATCATGTCCGAAGAGCACAATTATTTACTCGAATTTACCCGGTATTTTTATCCGAATCCGTCAATATTTGATTTCCGGCACGTGAACTTGGACAAACAACCAAACTGCCATCCCTTTGCCTTCGTCCCTTTTCTCTTAGCGCCCTTAGCGCCCTTAGCGCCTTAGTGGTTCATTTTTTTTTAACACGAAGACCACAAAGCTTGCACGCACAACGCGGTCTTAGTCCTTGGCCCTTGCACCTTGGCCCTTGCATCTCGGCCCTTAGCCCTTTTTTAACCACGAAGACCACAAAGCTTGCACGCACAACGCGGTCTTAGTCCTTGGCCCTTGCACCTTGGCCCTTGCATCTCGGCCCTTAGCCCTTTTTTAACCACTAAGACCACAAAGCCTTCACGCACAACGCGAATTTGGCAAGCTGCCCTTGCATCTCAGCGCTTGTCCGATAGTACGCAACGCATAGTACGCAACGCAAAAAATCAGGGACTCCCGGAAGATACGATTTCCAGGATCGTCGGGTTGGACGCCGACGCGATAAAGAAGATATTTAATGGCGAAGATTTCGAGACACTTTTGCACTTTCTGGATTCGGACCGGGACTCCTGAGTCCTTCTTCGTCGTCGCGCACAATGCGGACCCGTTTCGCATCCCTTGTATTTAAGCACTCTGCCGACCTGACCGGCCACAGAAGAACGCAAATTGGACCTGTGCGGTTACGGTCTTCGTAGCCTATCGATTTAAACGCAAAGACGCCAAGACGGTAAGGCGCAAAGGTCGTTCCGCCATTTGTCTTTGCGCCTTGGGGTCTTTGCGTCTCTGCGTTTAAAACTGTTCCGAATCGGCTCGCGGATAACCGCACAGGTCGAAAAAATCCCGAAAACTCCCTTGCGACTTTGCGTCGATCCGAAGAGACAATCGCTGATCGAAATCGCAAATCAAGGGTGGTCCCGTTCTTTGAAAAAACACTTTGTGCCCTTCTCGCCTGTGGTCTTAATGGCTCCTTTTTTGAAACAACCAAGCCGCAAAGAACCAGAATGTGCGAAAAAAAGATGGAATCTTCGTCGGAAATGGAAATCGAATAAACTTACAAAACTACCAGCGTCCCCTATCCAAACAGCGTCCCCTATCCAAACAGCGTCCCCTATCCAAAGCGTCACCTGTCCAAAAAGGACGGGTAATCCTTGAAAAATCCAAATCGCCCTCGACAGGGGAATACTCGCAACGGCATCTCATCCGAGCGTCCCCTCATCCGAAATTCGAAACTGGAACATCGCCATGCCCAGACAAGCGAGATTGGATGCCCCCGGCCTTTTGCAGCATGTCATGGCAAGGGGAATAGAGCGACGGGAAATATTCGCTGACGACGAGGACCGCCGGGACCTGCTCGGCCGTATCGTTTTCGTCCTCGAGGAGTCCCGGACTCAGTGCTACGCATGGGCTTTGATTCCGAACCATTTCCACCTTCTTTTAAGAACCGGACCCGTATCTTTGAAAAAAACGATGCGCCGACTTCTGACGGGCTACGCGGGAGGCTTCAACAGACGGCATAAACGCAGCGGGCATCTTTTCCAGAACCGATACAAGTCGATAGTGTGCGAAGAGGACAACTATTTACTGGAGTTGATCCGGTACATCCATCTGAATCCGTTGAGGACCCATTTGGTCGAAGACCTTGACGCCTTGGACAAATACCCGTGGTCCGGCCACGGCGTCCTGGTCGGGACGATGGAAAATCCTCTTGTTCCCGCAGTAGACGAAAAATCCCGAATCAGGCAGGCTTCCAAGGAACAAATAAAGTTTTCGGGTCTCGCCGAAAAGACAGTGCACGATGTTCTTGAGTGTTTCGGCGGAAATGTCGGCGAAGCCCGCCGAAAGTACCGGAAATTCGTCGAAAAAGGCGTCGCGCTCGGCAGGCGCCCCGAATTCCAGGGAGGAGGGCTGTTTCGCAGTTCGGGCGGCAGGAAGGCAGCCTTGTCGGAATTGAAAAGAGGCAATAAGGAAAAAAGCGATTCCCGAGTGCTCGGATGCGGGGACTTTGTGAAAGCCGCGCTTCGGCACGCGGAGAAAGGGCTTGAAAAAAAATACCGACCAAAACGTCCGATCGGGTAAATAATCGAAGAGGTCGCTTGAAAATTCGATCTTTCTCCGGAATCGGTCTGTTCGGGGAGCAGGAAAAAAGAAGTTTGCCGAGCCCGGGCGCTTGTCGCTAACCTGGCAGTCGAGAATGTCGGGCACAAGGGAAGCGAAGTCGCGCGAATCCTGGGGGTTCACCGGGTAAGCGCGCGTCAGTCCGTCGAAAGGGGACGCGAGATATTCCGAAAGATGCAATCTTCGCCGGAAAGCGAATAAACTTACAAAACTACCAGCGTCCCCTATCATGCGTCTGAATCGGTTGTAAGGCTAATTTGGTTGAAGACCTGGACACTTTGGAAAAATGCTCGTGGTCCGGCCACGGCGTCTTAGTCAAGGTGATAGAAAAGCCACTTGTTCCCGAAATAGACGAAAAAACGCGGACTAAACAGGCTTTAAGAGATCAAAGAAAATTTTCGGTTCTCGCCGAAATGACCGTGGACAAGCTCTCGTGTATTTCGGCGAAAATCTTGCCGACGTCCGGCGAAAATACCGGGAATTCGTCGATAAAGGCGTCGCGTTGGGCAGGTGCCCCGAGTTTCAAAAAGGCGGTTTGTTTCGCAGTTTGGGAGGCAGGAAGGCGGCGCTACCGGGGCATGCGAGTTTTTTCGTCTGTCGTCCATCGATTTCAACCGCACAGGTCGAAAAAATTTTGCAGGGCCAGAGCATTGTTTGCGTACATGGCGGTCGAAGAAACCGGCTGCGCCTGAGCCAATATAGCGATTTTCATCGGTATAAGCCAAAGCAGCGTCTTCAATTCAGTCCAAAGAGGCAAGGATTTGTTCGACCATTTTCCCCAGAAAGACGGAATCGAATTATAAAATAGGGAAACTATGAACATCCCCTATCACGTCCCCTATCAATTTCATACAGGAGATAAATTTGAACCTAAGAAACGAAAGAATTCTTGTCACTGGTGCCGACGGTTTTATAGGTTCCCATCTCACCGAGACGCTTTTACAAATGAATTGCAAAGTCAAAGCGCTCAGTTTTTACAATTCTTTAAACGACTGGGGCTGGCTGGAAGTATTCCCCAAAAATAACAAACTCGAAGTTGTATGCGGGGACGTGCGCGATCCTCATTTTTGCAAAGAAATGACAAAAGACGTCGATGTTATTTTTCATTTGGCAGCATTGATCGCAATCCCATATTCGTATATCGCCCCTGACTCTTATGTCGATACTAATATAAAAGGAACTCTCAATATTTGCCAAGCTGCTAAAGAAAACGGTTGCAAACGAGTCATTCACACCTCGACCTCAGAGGTCTATGGCACCGCAAAATATGTTCCCATTGACGAGAAACATCCTCTTCAGCCCCAATCACCTTACTCAGCTAGTAAAATCGGCGCGGATCAAATGGCCATGAGTTTTTATCTGTCCTTTGGCCTTCCGGTGAGTATTGCCAGGCCTTTTAACACATATGGCCCTCGCCAAAGCGCACGCGCAGTAATTCCAACGATTATTACACAGATCGCTTCCGGCAAAAAGCGGATAGAATTAGGCGATCTTTCTCCAACTAGAGATTTTAATTATGTCAGTGACACTTGCCAGGGCTTTATTGGAATTGCGAAAACCGAAAAAGCCATCGGCGAGGTGGTCAATATCGGCTCGGGAAAAGAAATTTCTATTGGCGATATTCTGAATCTTATCAAAGAGATCATGGAATCGGATGTCGAATTCATCAGTGATGAAAACCGGATTCGCCCGAAAAACTCTGAAGTTTTTCGACTATGTTGCGATAATCGAAAAATCCATGGACTGACCGGCTTTAAGCCAGTGGTTTCAATTCGAACCGGGCTTGAAAAGACGATTGACTGGTTTACAAAATCTGTAAATCTCAGGCGATATAAGGCAAATATTTACAATGTATGAAGAGTTGATTCGCTTTGTTCGCGACTGGTACCAAAGCGATGACTTTATTCCTTTGCATGCGCCGCAGTTTTATCAACGGGATCGGGATTATGTATTGGACGCAATTGATTCTACTTTTGTTTCCAGTGTTGGAGAATATGTTAATCGCTTTGAGAATGAACTGGCAACTTATACCGGCGCACTCCGGGCCGTAGCTGTCGTAAACGGTACAGCAGCACTTCAAGTAAGCCTTCGTTTAGTTGGTGTGGAGACGAATGATGAGGTCATTACTCAGCCGCTGACCTTTGTAGCGACCGCGAACGCTATCGTGCATAATGGTGCTGTGCCGGTTTTTGTGGATGTTGACCGGGATACGATGGGTATGAGCCCAGGCGCCTTGGACCGTTTTTTATGCGATAAGGCAATTGTGATGAGTGATGGCGCGTATAATCGGCAAAGCGGGCGTCGCATCGCGGCCATAATACCAATGCACACTTTCGGGCATCCTTGCCGAATTGAAAAAATTATCGAGATTTCAAAGGAATGGGCGATTCCCGTAGTTGAAGACGCTGCAGAAGCAATAGGTTCCTGGACCGGTGGACACCATTGCGGCACAGTTGGGGATGTTGGTATACTTAGTTTCAATGGCAATAAGACGATTACCTGTGGTGGTGGCGGAGCTATTCTAACGAACGATGCAGTTCTGGCTGACCGGGCAAAACATTTGACCACTACTGCTAAAATTCCACATCCATGGGATTTTGACCACGATGAGGTTGGCTACAATTACCGAATGCCCAATCTTAACGCGGCATTGGCCTGTGCGCAGCTGGAGCAGCTTCCAGGGATTCTTGAAGAAAAGCGGGCCTTGGCGACGGCCTATGAAGACTTTTTCGAAAAGGCGGCATGGGGACGGTTTATGAAAGCTCCGAAAGGGGCGAAAAGCAATTACTGGCTTTGTGCGGTTGCCTTGGACGGGGTATCTGAAAGGGATACATTTCTTAAAAAACTGAATGACGCCGGGGTGATGTCCAGACCGGTGTGGAAGCTTATGACCGAGTTGCCCATGTATGAGAACTGTCAGTTCGGGGATCTGGAGCAGTCGATCTGGCTTAGAAATCGGGTGGTGAATTTGCCCAGTGGGGTTCGAAGCGGTGAGTAAGGAAAAAATCATTTTACTCGGCGGCGGCGGTCATTGCCGCTCCTGTATTGACGTTATCGAGCAGGAAGGGCGATATCGGATTGCCGGGATCGTGGAGCGCTGCGACGCAATTAGGAACAATCAAGTCTTGGGATATCCGGTCCTGGGATCGGATGACGATCTTTCCGTTCTGAGAAAACAATACTCCTTTGCATTGGTTACAGTTGGTCAGATCAAGAGTCCGGTACTGCGTATAAAGCTTTATAAACGGTTGCTGGCATTAGACTTCGCCTTGCCGGTGATTGTTTCCCCGAAGGCTTATGTTTCCCGGTACGCCGAAATAGGCAGGGGAACGATTGTAATGCACCATGCCTTGGTCAATGCTGGAGCGAAGATTGGACAAAACTGCATTGTCAACACCAAAGCGCTGGTAGAGCATGATGCGGTGATCGGCGAAAATTGTCATATAGCACCGGGGGCGGTTATTTCCGGAGGGGTACGTATCGGGAAAGGTTCTTTTTTAGGAGCAAATTCGATGTGCAAAGAAAATATCGCGTTAGATGAGGAAACTATTGTGGGGGGAGGCGGTATTGTACTTCAAACGATACGCCCAAAATAGAGGAACCCAAAAATAAAGTAAAAAAAAAGGCAGGCTGAAAATCGGTTATTTTGGAGATGGGGAATGGGCTCACGGCGCTTTTGAACTTTTTTGCACCGATCCGGATATAAAGTTACAATTTGTTGTTGTTAGAAACGACAGCCCAGACCAAAGATTTACAAGCTTAGCGGAAAATAACGGAATTCCTTGGACAACCAATAAAAAAATTAATTCCGATGAATTTTTAGACTGGTTAAAACCGTACAATTCTGATTTGTTCATTTCAATGAGCTTCAATCAAATTTTTAAAAAAAGAACCTTCAATTTGCCTGAACTGGGAACAGAAAATTGCCATGCCGGAAAACGTCCCATTTATAAAGGCAGAAATGTTTTGAATTGGGTTTTGATTAACGATGAAAAAGAATTCGGAATTACAGTTCATTACATAGACGAAGGCATTGACACTGGAGATATTATCGAACAAAAAACATTTAAAATTTGTGATAAAGATTCATATAAAACTTTATTGGAAAAAGCTATCCGAGAATGCCCTCCACTTTTATATTCCAGTGTAAAAAAAAAATTATGAACGGAAATGCACCAAGATTAGTGCAAAAGACAATTCATCCGGTCGGCATGTATTGTTCACAAAGACAAATTGGCGATGAAATCTTGAACTGGAATCAAACCAGCCGAGAAATTTTCAATTTTGTACGAGAAATCTGTAAACCTGGCCCAATGTCTATATCATGGCTCGGTGAAGAAGAAGTTTTTATAAATGCTGTGGAATTAGTCCCTCAAGCCCCTAACTTAAAGGGCATACCTGGGACTGTCCTCTTTACAGATAAAGCTTTTGTTTTTGTTAAAACAAAAGACTTTTTTGTAAAGCTATTAGATTACCAAAAAAACGGACGGTCATTGCGAACTGGAGACCGACTTAAGCGGACACTCCCAAAAATATGATTCAAAAAAAAACTTATATCATTGCTGAAGCCGGCGTCAATCACAATGGCTCAATAGATCTGGCGAAAAAACTTATAGACCTTGCATCAAATGCCGGTGCTGATGCAGTGAAGTTTCAAACCTTCACTGCAGACCGTCTGGTCAGCAAAAAAGCTCCGAAAGCAAAATATCAGATGCAGACGACTGATAAGGCGGAATCCCAATATGAAATGATCAAACGGCTTGAGTTGAGTCGGGAGGCGCATATTCATTTGATTGACCACTGCCGGAACAAATCCATAGAATTTCTATCGACGCCATTTGATTTAAAAAGCATAGATCTCTTGAGTGAGCTTGGCCTTCAAACTTTCAAGATAGGATCGGGAGAAATAACCAATCTACCCTACTTGCGAAAAATTGGTTCTCTGAAAAAAAAGATAATTTTATCGACTGGCATGTCGGATCTGGGCGAAATTGAAGATGCTTTGGATATTTTACAAAGCGCGGGAACGCCTTTTAATAAAATTACGGTTCTTCATTGCAACAGCGAGTATCCTACTCCCAAGCAGGACGTCAATCTCCGGGCCATGTTGACCATTCAACGCGCTTTTCCTGGAATATATGTCGGCTATTCAGATCATACCATAGGAATTGAAGTGCCTATTGCAGCCGTTGCAATGGGAGCCACTGTGGTTGAAAAACATTTTACTCTTGATAGAAACATGCCGGGTCCTGACCATAAAGCGTCATTAGAGCCGACAGAATTATGTGCCATGATTGATGGAATCAGAAACATAGAGATGGCCCTGGGACACGGCGTAAAAAGACCTAGCTCTTCCGAAGCCGCAAACCTGGCAGTTGCCCGCAAAAGCATTGTCGCTGCCCGCCCGATAGCTTCCGGTGAAATATTCACTGAAGAAAACTTGGCGATCAAACGACCGGGCACCGGTATCAGCCCCATGCGGTGGTATGAAATGCTTGGCAAGAAATCAAATAGGCCCTACGCCGAAGATGAGTTGATTGATGCGTAAGATAAGTGTGTTTACATCCACTCGTGCAGACTATGGGCTTCTCAGAAATCTGATCAGAGAAATAGATAACAGCACACAATTATCATTGCATCTAATGGTAAGCGGCACACATCTAGTTGCTGATCAGGGAATGACAGTTAAAGAAATTGAAGAAGACGGATATGCCTTGGATAATTGTATCGATATAGAATTGTCAGATGATTCTCCAGTCGGCATCTGCGATTCAATGGGTTTAGCCGTCAGGCGATATGGGAAAGCCTTGAGAACTATCCAGCCTGATATTTTGGTTATTCTTGGAGACCGGTTTGAATCTTTTTGCTGTGCCGCCGCCGCCACTGTATGTCGAATCCCCGTTGCCCATATTCATGGTGGCGAAAGCACTGTGGGCGCGATGGATGAAGCGTTCCGTCATTCCATAACAAAAATGTCCCATTTGCATTTCCCTTGCTGCGAAACATATCGAATGAGAATTATTCAATTGGGGGAAGCTCCGGATCGGGTTTTCGATGTTGGCGCGCTAGGCGTGGAAAATATAAAAAAAATAACCTTAATGACAAAATCTGAACTTGAAAAGTCCATAGATTTCAAATTAGATCAACCTTTTTTCCTGATTACTTTTCATCCGGTTACCCTGGAAAATGAAACCGCCGGTGAGCAGTTTGGTCAATTATTAGCAGCGTTGGAACAATTCAGGAATTATAAATGTATTTTTACCCAGGCCAATGCGGATACCGCCGGACAGACCATTAACAAGCTGATGTATGCTTATGTGAAGGAAAATTCTGATCGTTGTATGGCGATTCCTTCTTTGGGCTATTTAAGGTATCTTTCCGCCATGAGTCTATGTGCTGCGGTAGTCGGGAACAGTTCCAGCGGAATACTTGAAACGCCAGTATTTAAAGTACCCGCAATTAATATCGGCGACAGACAGAAGGGGAGGATTAGAACGAAAAATATTATTGATTGTCGGCCGACAAAAAAGTTTATCACATCGGCCATCAGAAAAGGATTATCCACAGATTTTGTAACAGGTTTGCAGATTATGAAAAATCCATATGAAAAAAATGATACGTCAATGCTAATCACTGATATCTTAGAATCTATTGAGTTGGAACCTATAATCAAAAAAGAATTCTATGATACCCTTTGAGCAAAAACTTGGAGAACTGAATTGACCGATTCAACGAGTGCAAGAAAAGATGCCTCGGCTATGTATCGATCAATATATGTGAGTCAACTTTTCATGTGGTTCTAAGCAAGTTGATGATAGCCATGATCATAGTGGGCAAATTCCACGTCGTCAAGTACCTGAAAGAACACATTACTTCCATACTAATTGTCAGTCCTATGCTTTGGGATTAACTTATCGATAAAGCCTTCTTGCGAGATGATGAGGAGAATTATGCGATATTGGCTTTAATCAAATGCGAGATACAATAATGATTGCGGATAAAGACCTATTTCGATTAAAACTTGACGATTTTTGCTCACTTTTTACCAGAGCTTTCAAACGCGACGCCTCCAGATCGTTTTTCGAGTGGCGCTACATAGACAATCCCTTTGATGAGGTTTTGGCGGCGTTTGAAATGGACGATGGCAGGTTGGTCGGGAATTATTCTGCTTTTCCATGCATTCTCTCCTATAACCACACAGATTGTCAATCCGCCTTGTCAATGACTACGATGACGGACCCTCGATATTTTGGAAAGGGCATATTTCCAAAGCTTGCGCACGAGCTTTATGGTCACATGGCTGATTCAGGCTATCGAACTATATGGGGTTTTCCAAACGCCAATTCACACCCCGGGTTCAAGAAAAAATTGAGATGGATCGATATTTATGAAATACCTACCATGAGTCTGGATGTAAACACATTCAGCAATACAAATAAGATAAACGAATCCGCAAAACCATCATACGATGATTCTTTTTCTCTTGATTACTCTTTTACACAAAGGTATGAAGATCTTATATTTGTCAAAAAGAATAGCAGATACTTACAATGGCGCTACCTGGACAATCCTTTGCACAATTACAAAAACATCGTCGTTAAAACGGGGAATAAGGTCTCGTCCTATTGCGTCTTCAAAATCTATAACGAGAAAAGCATAGACATCGTCGATTTTCAACCGATTAACAGAGCCGAGGCTTTCGATTTATTATCGTCTATTTTTTTTATCGCTTTGGATAACGACCTCGAACGTTTGAACACCTGGGCTCCCATTCATTTTTTTACAAGGGAAATTTTCGAAAAGACCGGTTTTCGCAACCGAGAGCCGATCACCTTTTTCGGGGCCAGAGATTTTCAAACAAGCGGAGTGCATCTTCCAATTGAGAACTATTTTCGATGGTATATTCAAATGGGAGATTCCGATGTCTATTAGGAAGAAAAAAATTTTGGCTTTCACTGGAATTCGGTCCGATTACGATTTATTGAGCGGAATATATAGGAAACTACAGGAAAATTCATCCATAGAACTCAGACTTGTCGTATCCGGTGCCCATCTTTCCTGCAGGTTCGGCTATACCGTTACACATATTGAAAAAGATAACATCCCAATTCTCTGCAAAATAGAATCTCTGATCGATTCGGATACAAAAAGCTCACGGATTCAATCAGCTTCGCTTCTCATTCAAGGTTGTATTCATACAGTTATGCAATACTCTCCCGATGTGATCATATATGCGGGGGATCGTGAAGACGCCTTGGTCGCCGCACTGATCGGTGCATATGCCAATATCCCCACCGTTCACTTTTTTGGCGGCGATCATGCTACCGATGGAAATGTCGATAATCCGGTAAGACATGCCATTTCAAAGCTTTCCTCGATTCATTTTGTTATTCATGAATGTCATCTAAAAAGATTGTTGGCAATCGGCGAGGAAAAAGAGAGGATTCATGTCGTTGGAAACCCCGCGTTGGATCGCTTTGAAAATGTGCCTTACATTCCAAAAAAAGAATTGATGATCCGATTTGAAAAAAAATGGGAAGAATATGCCGTCCTCATTCATCACCCGATTTTAGGGTATGAAGATAAGGCTGGAATTTATTTTGAAGAGATTCTCATTGCCTTGAAACAAAAAAATGTTAAAGCTTTTGTCAGTTATCCAAATATTGACGCCGGAAATCGAAAAACAATTGAGACCATAAACAAATACGAAAAAGATCGGGATTTCTTTTTCTTTAAAAATTTTGATAGAAATGTTTTCATCAATTTAATGCGTAATGCCTCATTTATGATAGGCAACTCGAGTTCCGGTATTATTGAAGCGGCAATCATTCCCCTGGGCGTCGTTAATGTGGGCGAAAGGCAAAAGGGGCGATTGTCTTCCGTTAATGTCATATTTGTCGATCAAGGGATAGAAAACATTAAAACGGCTATCGACCGGGTTTTGTCCGAAGAATTCCAGATCAACCTGAAAAAAACAGAATCTATCTATGGCGATGGCAACTCAATTGCCAGTATCGTTGAAAAAATAATAACCATTGATTTCAGCCAATATACGTTTAAAACAAAAGACCCTTTAAAATAAACCTGAGACTGGATACTGAAAGAAGAAACCATGAATTGTGCGGTTATTGCGGTTCATCCGGACGACGAAACGATCGGATGCGGCGGAACACTGCTTAGACACAAGCAAAGCGGCGACTCAATCCACTGGATTATCATGACAAAAGCTACTGAAAAGGAGGGGTATACAAAAACGGTCATCGAGAATCGAGAACAGACAATAAAAGAGGTCGCAAGGGCATACCCGTTTGACAGCGTTCATCGTTTAAATTTTTCTACCACTCGCCTGGATACCTATCCGACTTCTGATTTAGTTAAAAAAATCAATCAAATATTTATGAAAATTAAGCCCTCGGTGGTGATTTTGCCATTTTGTGCTGATGTTCACAGCGATCACAGGATCACATTCGAGGCTGCGTTTAGTTGCACAAAAACCTTCAGAAATCCTTTTATCAGAAGAATTTTAATGATGGAGACCCTTTCTGAAACTGAATTTTCACCGGCCATGGAATCTCGGACATTTAGGCCAAATTTTTTTGTCGATATATCAGATATGATCAACAGGAAACTCGAAATCGCTTCCCTCTATGATTCTGAACTCAAGGAATTTCCTTTTCCCAGAAGCCTCGAAAATATCAAGGCATTGGCGATGTTCCGGGGTGCCGCTTCCGGGTCCAGGTATTGCGAATCATTTATGTTACTCAAGGAAATACGATAGATGAATTCGTTTTCGGCTTCTAATCTATGGAAAATTAGCGGCTCTTATGGGGGTTGGAAAAAATGAGTGAGCTTTTTCTCATTCCCGCAAGGGGAGGATCCAGAGGCATTCCTGGCAAGAATATAGCAATTTTGGATGGCAGGCCGCTTATTTACTATACTCTTGATGTTGCATTGGCTGTTGCTCCCAAGGCAAATATTTGCGTTACCACGGATTCCGATGCGATAATCAAAGCGGTTAAAGAATACGGACTCGACATTCCTTTCAAACGACCGGAGAATCTCGCCACCGACGCTTCAAGCACATATGATGTGATTTTACATGCAATCGACTTTTATGAAAAGCGTCAAAGTTTTTTTGATACAGTAGTGTTATTGCAGCCCACGTCCCCCTTCAGAAAAGCAATTCATGTTTTAGATGCTTTAAAATCATATCATTCTAATTTAGATATGGTGGCCTCAGTAAAAAAGACAAAGTCTAACCCCTATTTTACCCTTTTTGAGGAAAATAATGAAGGATTTATATCACTATCCAAAAAAGGAAATTTTACAAGGCGACAAGACTGTCCAAAAGTTTATGAATTAAACGGCGCCATCTATATCATGAACGTTAAAAGCTTAAAGAAGCATCCTCCCTCAAAATTTCTAAAGGTTAAGAAATATCTCATGTCAGAGGAAGACTCGTTAGACATCGACACTCCTCTCGATTTTTTTATTGCACAGACGATTCTTTCAGACAAAAACAAAAAATAAAAAAAATGAAACAATATTGTATCTCTCCAGAAATAAGTATATTGGAATGTTTAAAAGTTATTGACAGTTGCGCAACCGGCATTGCCATCGCTGTGGATAAAAATTTTAAATTAATAGGAACCATTTCCGATGGGGATATCCGCAGGGCCTTGATCGGCGGGGCGAAGCTAAACACAACGGTAAATAAATTCATAAACAGGAATTGTTTCTCGGTTTTATGGTCTGTCTCTCGCGCGGAAGTATTGGATATTATGCAGGCACGAAGATTTGAACAAGTACCCATTATTGACGATAACGGTAAAGTGGTAGGGATACACCTTCTTCACGATATTCTGGGAAAAAAAAACAGAACCAATTGGGCGGTTGTTATGGCCGGTGGGAAGGGAACGCGTCTTCGTCCGATAACAGAGACAATCCCCAAACCTATGATTAAAGTTGCCGGTCGTCCCATTCTTGAAAGAATTGTCCTTCATTTTATCAATTATGGGATAAAAAAAATTTTTATCTCTGTAAATTATCTTTCTGATATTATCGAAGATCATTTTAAAGACGGCTCAAGATTCGGATGCTCTATTGAATACCTTCGAGAAGAAAAATCGTTAGGAACCGGTGGAGCATTGAGCCTTCTTCCTGAAGTTCCGAAAGACCCGATTATCTTGATGAATGGTGATTTGATAACAGAGATTGATTTTGATCAGATGATAAGTTTTCATGAAAAACATCAGTTTTATGCGACTATGGGAGTTTCCTCCTATGCACATGAGGTGCCGTATGGATGCGTTAAAGTGCAAAGAGACCGAATAATGGAATTAAAAGAGAAACCGATACTTCAGGAAATTATAAATGCGGGCGTTTATATAATTTCACCGGAAGCTCTCGAGGCGGTGCCTAAAAATGCGTATTTCCCGGTTACCGATTTGTTTGAAAAGGCCCTGGGAAAAAAGCTTGCATGCGGAGCTTTTAAAGTAGCAAAGAATTGGATTGACGTCGGGCAGCCGAATGAACTTATCAAGGCGCGTTTTGGAAGTAATTAGGTAACAATTGCACCACAGTTTTAAACCTGTTTTTTCATGCTGATTCGAAAAGCAAATACGACCGCCGCTAAATTCGCGTCCGCATCTATCTTGTCAAGTGTTATCTCCATGTTTTCCGGTATTTTAGCGATTTCATGGGTTGATCCGAACTCGTTGGGAATATGGCATAGTCTTACGATTTTTACCATTTATATATCCTTTCTGGATATCGGGGTAACCAACGGACTAAACAGGGAGTTGCCCTTCTGGTATGGCAAGGGGAATAGAGAAAAAGGCGCGGTCCTGGCGAAAACCTCACAATCTTACATGGCTAGCGTCTCTATTTTACTGTTGGCCGCCACTTTAATTGCCTCTTCTTACTTGCTTTTCAATGGTTATCCGGAGAAAATATCTACCGGAGCATTAGCAGTAGGATTGATAGCCTCGGTCAGCGCATATCAAAAGCATCTTATCGTAACGTATCGATCTTCTCAGTCGTTTTTGAGCCTTTCGAAACTATACGTGTACAAGGCAATATTGCAGTTGATTTTATTCCCATTAATAATCTACTACAATTACTATGGACTAATTCTTTATTTGTTTTTGATCCAGGCTTTGTTCACCATGATGATGCACATTGAAAGACCAATGAAGGTTGCCATATCATTTAGTTATGTTCATTTTAAAGCACTGGTTAAAACCGGAATGCCGGTGTTTGGAATGGGATTTCTTCGGGGAATATCAAATTCTTTTAACCGCCTTATCCTTTTGGCCGTCGGGGGAACATTGACTGTCGGCTTGTTTACCCCCGTAAATGCCGTGGGTTCTGTCATCAATATACTTCCAAGTGTTTTGGGAAATTACTTTTTCCCTAAAATGAATTACATTCTGGGGCAAAGCGACGATCCAAAAGAACTTTGGCCATTGGCACTCAAACTCAACGGGATCATGATGATACTATCCGTCCCGTTTGTTATAATAGTATGGATTACAACACCGTACCTAATAAGCACTTTTTTTGAAAAATACAAAGAATCGATTGACGCCATTAAATTTTTTTCAATCAACTTTCTTTTCGCCGGAGCATTGGTCTCACATAATGTTATCTATGCAGTTAAAGCATATAACTGGGGTCTTTATTTTATAATTCTTGAATTGGCAGCCAGGTTTTTTTTGCCTTACTTCGCTGTTCACGTCTTTAAGGGAAACATTTTGACGTTAATGTCCTTAGGGGTTCTGTCGTCAAATTGCCTTTTATTTTTCCTGAATCTGATAATCATTCGTCGAGTTTTGTTCGGAGAGGCAAAAACGACTATTTCATCAAACGAAATTTTGACTCGCTAAATCTTTTAGAAATCAGAAATGTAGACAATCTTATGTATAATATTTTATTTTTAGTAGAAACAGAATACCAATTATTACTCTCATCTCATTTAATATTTTCTCAATATTCCGATAAGAATCGATATTCGGTCACATTGATCAAACATATCAACAGGGGGAGAAGCAGATTTAAATCACCTCTCGACACAACTATACTTTCTGCGACAGTTGTTGAACTCGAGGTTGATTATAAAGTATTTTTGAAAGATAAATTTCTTAAACACAGGCTGGAAGATATTGTTTCCAAAAAGTATGACAGATTCATACATTTTCTGGAACATTCACCACTTGGTTATTTCTTTTCGGATCGTCTTTTCAAAAAGGGAACGAGGATTTGCTTGTGCCAAGATGGACTAAAACCATACGGCAGGATAGCAAGATTCGATATGCATGCGAGAATTAAAGAAACTCTCTGGATATATGTCTTCCTCTTTTCAAAAAGATTGTGGGTGCGAAGCTTCGCTCTGGTAAGTTTTCAAAAGTATGGCTACCGCCACCAAACGAAAGAGCTTTTGCTGACTCACCCTGGATCATATAACAACTGGAATAATAAGAAAATATCTAGTTTAGATTTTTATAAGGAAAAAAGAACTTTAAGCATGATAAACAAGCTTTTCAAATTTGATCCCGAATCGGCGAACTTATCCCAAAAAGCTGTTTTTTATGTTAACCAACCTGTATCGCAATTAGAGGATTATGAAATCAAAGTTCTCCAAAACCTAAGAGACAGGTTCGTTGCAAGCAAAATATATATCAAATTGCATCCGCACACCTCCCTATACCAAATCGACTGTTACAAAAAGATCGAAAATGTGGAAATCATCGATACAACAATCCCTGCGGAGCTTTACATCGCGAAGCTACATAACGCAATTGTCATCAGCGGATGGTCAACGTCCTTGCTATATGGAAACGAAACTTGCAATTTCTTCTGGCTGCATCCATTGTACAAAAAACAGCGACTGATCGGTAACAACCTGAATATCAAAAATCCGACGAATCATATTCAGGAAATCGATGAAATCAACAAGATCACATTCAAATCCAACCTATGATTACACATTTTCTTAAAAAGCAACTCATCAATTGCATCGGCCGGCAATTTAAAGAGAAAGTGATCGTCATCGAGTCCGACGACTGGGGCAGCATCCGAATGCCCTCCGCATCGACTTACCGGTCTATGCTTCGAAAAGGCCTTCGGGTGGATTATTGTCCCTATTGCAGATATGACAGTCTTGCCAGCGAAAACGATTTAGCCCTGCTTTTCGATGTTCTGACATCGGTGAGAGATAAAAACGGCCATAATCCCATCATTACGGCCAATTGCGTTTTAGCCAATCCCGATTTCGATAAGATTGAAGCTAGTAGGTTCCGAGAATATCATTACGAAGCCTTTACCCGCACATTGGAGCGTTATCCCGAACACCGGCGGTGTTTCGCATTGTGGCGACAAGGCATTGCCGCAAAGGTTTTCCATCCCCAATTTCACGGCCGCGAACATCTTAATGTCAAACGCTGGATGGCCGCCCTGCAAAAGGGACTGCCGGAAACGCGCCTTGCCTTTGATAGTCGTTTTTTCGGAATCAGCACCAATATCACCACCGAAGATCGTCCCAGCTACATGGCGGCTTTTGATCTGGACCGTGTCGAGGAAGTCTCCAAGCAAGAAATCGTACTCAAGGAGGGACTCGAACTTTTTAATAAATTATTCGGCTTTTCACCACGGTCCTTTGTGGCACCCAATGGCATCTTGCGTTTAGAACTGGAACCCTTTCTGGCTTCTCACGGTATAAGGCAAATTCAGACCGCTTTTCTGGCATTCCACCCCAGAGGCCAGGGTAAATACCGTAAAATCATTCGATTTCAAGGGCGGCGAACACCTTTCGGTATATACTACACGATCCGCAATTGTCAGTTTGAACCCAGTACAGATCCATCGCGTAACTGGGTGGATAGTTGCCTGGCGCATATCGAAACAGCATTTAGGTGGAACAAACCAGCCATTATCAATATGCATCGTGTCAATGTGATCGGATATATCGACGCCGCAAACCGGGACAAAAACTTGCGCCTGCTATCCTTACTTTTTAAATCGGTCGTCAGGAAATGGCCTGAAGTACAATTCGTCACCTCCGACCAACTGTGCTCTTTGATGGAGGAAGATAAATGATGCGGTCAATTCGAAAACGACTTATAAATCCTTTCATTCATACGCTCGGATGGCATACAAGGCGCAAGATTATCGTAATAGAATCTGACGATTGGGGCAGCATCCGTATGCCGTCCAAAAAAGTGTACGACACTCTGCTTAGAAAAGGGCTCGGAGTAGATCGATGCCCTTATTGCAGATACGATTCGCTGGCCTCTGAAGAAGACTTAGTCCTGCTGTTTGACACCCTGCGTTCTCACCGTGACGGCCATGGAAACAATCCGGTCATTACGGCCAATTGCGTAATGACCAATCCGAATTTTGACCGTATCCGCGAAGATCGTTTTCAATCGTATTACGAAGAACCATTTACCGAAACGCTTGATCGGTACGAGGGGTGCGGGAAGTCATTCAATCTGTGGCGGGAAGGTCGGCAAGAAAAGCTCTTTCATCCGCAGTATCATGGCCGAGAACATCTGCACATCAACCGTTGGATGAACGCACTACGTTCGAATTTTTCTGAAACCCGTTTGGCTTTTGATCATGGAATGTACGGGGTAAGCACGACGATAACGACCGAAAAGCGCCGAAGCTATCTTGCACCGTTCGAACTTGATACCGCAGCGGATAAGAAGACGGCGCTGGAATCGTTGAAGGATGGAGTCGCCAGGTTTGAAGCGCTTTTCAACTGCACACCTCAGTCATTCATTGCTCCCAACTACATCTGGTTTGATGAAGTGGAATCCACGTTGTCATCCCATGGAGTTCGTTTCATACAGGGTGCCTGGCTTGGGAATCGCTCTTTTCCCGGCGGTCATCGCAAAAAAAATCTTCGTTATACGGGAAAGCGCAATGCCCACGGGCAATACTATTTAGTACGCAACGCATTCTTCGAACCAAGTTTGAAACCGGGTTTTGATTGGGTAGGTGCCTGTCTGAAAGACATTGATTCAGCCTTTCGCTGGAAGAAACCGGCCGTCATCTGTTCACACAGATTGAACTATATCGGCGCCCTCGATCCGGCGAATAGAAATAACTCGCTAAAAAAGTTAAATGAATTGATTCGAAAAATCATGATACGGTGGCCTGGGGTCGAATTTATGAATTCCGTCCAAATGGGCGATCTCATCGCTGGTCGGAATTGATGCCATGAAAATTTTGATATCTGGTGATTTCTGCCCGATAAACAGGGTCGAAGAATTATCCCTCGAAGGTGCTCATGATCAAATTTTCAACGATCTTCTGCCGTTAATCCGTCAGGCGGATGTCGCCGTGAGCAATCTGGAATGTCCGCTGATCGAAAACGGTAAGGCTGTCGATAAAATAGGCCCAGCACTCAAGGCGTCGGTTCAAACGATCAAAAGCCTTGTCCATGCTGGATTTAATGTCGTGACTTTGGCCAACAACCATACAATGGACTATGGCGAACCTGGTATGAAATCGACGATTCGCGCTTGTGAAGAAAACGGGATCGATCATGTCGGTATAGGCCGCAATATTGATGAAGCAAGGCGGGTTTTGTATAAAATTGTCAAAGGATGCAAGTTGGCCTTTGTTAATTTTGCCGAGAACGAATTTTCAACGACCTGGAATCATCTCGCTGGCGCCAACCCATTGAACCCGATCTGGAATTTTTACGATATTCGAAAAGCCCGCCAAAACGCCGATGTGGTTTTTGTCATAGTTCATGGAGGACATGAACACTATCCGTTACCAAGCAAGGATGCCAAAACGCGATATCGCTTTTTTGTAGACGCTGGAGCCAATGCTGTTATATCTCATCACACCCACTGCTACAGCGGATATGAAATTTACAAGGACTCCCCGATTTTTTATGGACTGGGAAATTTCGTTTTCGATCGCCCGTCGCTTGATAACGGTCTTTGGAATTCGGGTATGATTGTGGAATTCACAATCACTGGGGCAATCCCAACGTTCGAAATTATCGGAATTGTTCAATGCAATAACGATATCATCGGTGCCCGCCTGATGAAAGGCGAAGAGGTTATCCATTTTAATCAGGAGGTTCGGAGACTGAGCGACATCATCGCCGATGACCAAACTCTTTCGCGAGAGTGGCAAAACCATATCGATAGTCGAAGGCAAATCTACCAGGCCATGACCCTTGTGGGAAACAGCTACCTCAGAAAGGCGGTACACAGAAAGATCGTGCCCGTTGAATGGGTCACCAATAATAACCAGAGAAAACTCGTGCTGAATGTTTTGCGTTGTGAAAGTTTGCGTGAAGTTGCCATTCAGGCCTTGGAAAAAAAGTTATGAGAATCGGAATTCATAAAAGTAAGCGGCGAGGCTATTTCAGCGAACGCTGGATTCCCTACTGCGAGGAAAAAAATATTCCCTATAAAATCGTCAACTGCTACGAAAACGATATCATCGCCCAGTTGGCCGACTGTGATGCACTGATGTGGCACTTCTCCCATGCTGACGCACGTGACTTTCTATTCGCAAGGCAACTGATTTCCTCAGTTGAAGCTGCGGGCAAGCCGGTATTTCCAAATGTAAATGCCTGCTGGCATTTTGACGATAAGGTCGGCCAAAAATACCTCTTAGAATCCATTGGAGCGCCCCTTGCCCCTTCTTATGTTTTCTATTCGAAACCGGAAGCCTTGCAATGGGTGCGAAAAGTCTCCTTCCCAAAAGTTTTTAAATTACGCGGCGGTTCGAGTTCAGCCAATGTTCGCCTTGTTAAAAACCGACGCCATGCGACTCGTTTGATCCATCAGTCGTTTGGAGCTGGTTTTAGAGCGTTTGATCGCATTGCATTGCTTAAGGACGCCTTCAAAAAAACACTGAAAGGCAAACTCGGGCTTTTTGATCTTGCCAAAAATTGTGGTAAGCTTATTGTCCATTCCAATTTTGAAAAGGTACGTGGAAGAGAAATCGGCTATGTTTATTTTCAGGATTTTTATCCTGGAAATGATTTTGATATCAGAATTGTCGTCATTGGGAAAAAGGCCTTTGCAATCAAACGGCTGGCCAGAGAAAAGGATTTTCGGGCTTCCGGCAGCGGTTTTATCCTTTACGATAAACAACAGATGGACGAAAGATGTGTAGCCACTTCATTCGATATCACCGAACGTATCGGTGCCAATTGCCTCACATTCGATTTCGTATTCGACCATGACTATAAACCGGTCTTGCTGGAAATCAGTTTCGGTTTTTCACAAGCAGGATATGACGACTGCCAGGGATATTGGGATCGGCGGTTAAAATGGCATTGCGGCCGTTTCCGGCAACAGGATTGGATGGTGGATGAAATGGTCGAATCGATTAGTATCAAAGAGGTTGTTAATGGTAAACGGAATTTATTGAATGATTAAAACGAGGCCTTTACTTTTTAATTTGCTTCTTTTTTGCATAATCTTGATCGCGTATTTTGATGCAGCGCTTCCCTCTTCGGGATACATGGCGCGTGTTCAAGGCCCTATGGATAGGTTTTTTGCAAGATTTTTATTGTCGTTCAACCTTCTGATCATTATATTTTTTACTTATCAGGTTCAATTTAAATTATCCAAGAGTCCGTTTCTATTCAATAAATTTCTGTTATTTTTTTTCGGTTTCGTCCTGCTTTGCAATATATTCAGCTTCGATTATTACTGGTTAGCTCGAGTATCTTATACTCTTCTTCTTTTTTTCCCATTTTACTATGCTGGATACAAAAATTTTTTGAAGACGAACGGCTTTTATGTTTTCGGCTTGGCCCTTCTGACAGTTTACCTTTACGGTTTCTTTATCGGCTTGGGAATGAGAGCTACATTAAGCAACAACTTCTTTTCAATTGCCGATAACGTCGGATACTATTTCCTAAGCCTTTTTATTTACTTTTGCATGAAGCCGTCGAAATCATTTAATTATTATTTTCTCGCCTTCATATTTATCGTAATATGTTTCACCTTTAAGAGGGGTGCGATTTTATGTGCGGCTGTCGGGTATTCTGCTTTTATAGTGTTTAATCTACCCAATATCAAAAAGAAAAAGTTCTTAATCTTTGGGCTCTTGCTTTCATGTGTACTGTTATATTATGTATTTGAACAGTTTCAGGACATGATATTATACCGCTTCTTAGATGATGATGCTCTTACTGGTTCAGGACGGGATAAAATGTATAAGAAAATCTATGAAGTGTGGGTTGGCTCCGGAGTTTTTCATATTTTTTTCGGTTTGGGTTTCTTTTCTGTCAAAGAAACATTGCACGGCTTTTTTGCCCATTCCGATTGGTTTGAATTGATGCACGACCATGGGATTGCTGGGTTGTCTATTTACACAATGCTTATTTTAAGCTTCATCAGCCTTCGTAAAAATTTACCGCGAGATCTGAGGCCGGCTTTTATCACCATCGTTTCAGTTTGGCTGCTTAAATCGATTTTCAGCGGTGTATACATGGACCGGGGATTCGCCCTATTTTTTGCTTGTATCGGCCTGCTGTTGGGAACAGCCCACAGGCAAATTCTATTGAAGACCGTCGGACAGGCAACACCATGAAAATAACTGGTCGATTATGATTCACGTGGCGTTCATTGTATCCCGTTTGAGCAAAGGTGGACCCATCAATCAGCTTTACTATTTGTGCAAGCACCTTGATCAACGTAAGATCCGGTTCACCATTGTCACCACGTCGCCGCGAACCACGCCTCTGACGTATCATGACGAAATTCGGGCCTTGGGCATCGAGATCGTCGAGTTGAACTATGGCAAATTGTCCAGCGTACTCAAGGCCGGGCGCGATATTCAGCGGCTCGTCAAGGAAAAGGGGGTCGATATAGTCCAGAGCTTCGGATTCCGATCCGAATTCATCGTGAGCCGACTGACGGGGTTGGCCAAACTGACGACGATTCGTAACCGTCCGCTTTTCAATTATCGGAACATTTATGATTATTGGACTGGAACGGTGTTATGCTACCTGCACATGCATTTAGTAAAAAAGTTCGATCAAGTTGTCACATGTTCTAAAACGGTCGCGGAAAATATTCGGCAGTTTGGCATCGCATCGAAAGTGATTACCAATGCGATAGATTTTTCGATCTTTCCGGATGCATCGAATCCTGCTAATAAAGCTGATTTTCGCTGGAAACTGGAACTTCCACCCGCAGAGTCGATCTATATTACTGTTTCAAGCAACTTGCCAGGAAAAAACATCCCTTTTCTCATCGATGCGTTCATGCAGGAAGAGTATTTGCAGGATCACATGCTAGTCGTTGCCGGGTTTGTCAGGAAATCGGTGCTTGAAAGGTATAGCGGGGTAACAAACATCCGTTTCACGGGCAGAGTATCAAATTTGTTCGAGTATTTCAGGGCATCCGATTTTTTCATTTCTGCCTCCTTGTCGGAAGGCATGCCCAATGCCCCCCTCGAAGCAATGGCGCTGGGATTGCCCGTAATCCTGTCAAATATCGAGGCACACCTTGAAATTGTCAACAGTGTGGACTATCCCGTGGGCGGAGTTTTTAAGAATGCCGATCATCGGGATTTGCTTAAACAGATAGTGACGATTGAACAAACCGATTATTCGGTGCTGGCGAGAAATTGTGTCGCCTGCATCCAGGATCAATTCAGCGCTTCGCGGATGTCCGCAGCATATCAAACCCTTTACCGACAAATGCTATCCTGAAACGATAAGGTGGAGTGACTATGAAACTTATGATTACAGGGGGGTCGGGATTTATCGGCACCAATCTGATGGAGTTCTATCTGAAGCAGGGTGTCCAAGTACGAAACATCGATATAAAGCCTCCGAAAATTTCCAGCCATCAGCTGTTCTGGAAACAAGTGGATATACGGGACCTAGAAAATCTTGAACAAACGGTGGCAGAGTTCAAACCGGATTATGTGATGCACATGGCCGCCCGTGCAAATCTTTCCGGGAAAACCATGGCAGATTACGATACCAATACCACAGGTGTTCAAAACCTGTGCATTACTTGCGGTTCCGTACCGAGCGTCAGAAAGGTCGTATTCGCTTCGACCATGCTAGTCTGCATGGTGGGCTACCAGCCCTGCCATGATCAGGATTACTTTCCCGGAACTCTGTATGGTTGCAGTAAAGTGGAAGGGGAGAGGATCGTTTGGCGGCAAAGAAACGGGTTCGACTGGGTCATCGTCCGGCCCACGTCCATTTGGGGGCCATGGTTTGGCCCCACCTACCGAGGATTTTTCGACCTGCTGATGAAACGACGGTACGTAAGTTTCAGCGGAAAAATGAGTGTTAAAACCTATGGCTACATCGGCAATACGATCTATCAACTGGATTCGATCCTGAAAAGCGAAGCCAGCAACGGTCAAACCCTTTATCTGGGAGATTATGTTCCTACACATATCAATGCGTGGGCAAAAGAGATTGCAACTGAATTCGGCTATCGTGTGCGTACCGTCCCGCGTGCATTGATTTGGATGGCGGCCAAATTCGGTGATGCTCTTCAACGATGCAATATCGCGTTTCCGATGAATTCGTTTCGGTTTACGAACATGACGACCGACAACATCCTGGATTTGTCTGAAACCGAGAAAATCGCTCCTAAAACTCCATTCAGCCGAGTCGAAGGGAACCGATTGACCATAAAATGGATTCGAACCCACGGGTGAACAAACCGCCCAAAATAAGGGAAATATTTCTTAACTGAATGAAAAGGATATGCTCTCATGAAGATGATCGTGCTCATCAATCAAAGCGCTGGCCATATTACAGACGATATCGTCCTCTCGCTTTCAAAACGGTTTCATGTAGTGGTCACCATTGCCGGTGCAACTTGCCGATTGACTAGCTTGAAGTGTCGCAATGTCAAAATGGAAAGGATTATTCCTTACAAGCGGCACAATACCTTGATGCGCCTATTGACCTGGTTAATCGGCAGTCTGCAGATCCTTTATTTAATCATAGCCAAATACCCTGGCGCCTATTTGCTCTTTACCTCCAATCCTCCGTTCGCCCCCCTACTGGCTCTGTTGTTTCGCAACCGGTTTTCAGTTCTGGTTTATGACATCTATCCAGATGTGCTTATTCAACACAAGCTTTTCAATGCCGACGGGATTGTCGTCAAGTGGTGGCAGGCCGCCAACCGGCTTCTTTTCGGAAAGGCCGAACATGTATTCGTCCTGAGCATGGGGATGAAAAGCGTAATCATGGCCTATGCATCTGCCGCCAAAGTAAAGAGTGCTACCCTTTGGTATAATGACAGAGCAATAAGGAACGTGCCCAAAACGGAAAACGCATTCATTGCCAAACACGGGCTTCATGGAAAATTCGTTGTTCTCTACTCCGGCAATATTGGCTATACGCATGATGTGGATGTTATGACTGAATTGGCGGCGGCCAATTATCCGTCGCCTGATATTCGCTTTATAATCATCGGAGATGGCGATCAGAGGAAAAAAATCGAACGTATAATTGAGCAACGAAAATTGACGAACTGTATGGTGCTAGATTACCAACCTTTGGAGATGTTTCCCCATTCACTGTCGGCGGCCGACCTGGCGCTTGTGACGCTGGGACAGGAAACATCGCATCTAAGTGTCCCAAGTAAGACCTTCAATTTAATTGGAGTCGGCGCGCCAATAATAGGGGTAGCCGATGCTTCATCGGAATTGGCCAGGATCATCAACGCACACAAATTGGGAAAATGCTTTTCCAGAGAGCAAGTGCCTGAAATGGTCGATTACATCCGCCAAATGATGAGCGACCGGCAACCGTTGGAGAGGCTAAGAATGAACTGCCGCAAGGCGTCGAGACTGTTCTCAACCGCTAATGCAAATCTGTTTTCAACCTATATCACCTGATCTCAGACCTCGTAAAAAAAGGAATCTTGAAATGGCCTGAAAGGGTTTTGGATATTGCGCAACAGCCACGAGCGAGATTAAATTGGACAATGCTTAGCCTCGAAGTCTATATTCTACCACAATATATTGTTGTAGCAAAATGGCTTATGTATACATATGGTTCCAAAGAACATTTTGAAAACACACTTTGTCCAAAATTATGGCCAGAAATGTGGGCCGTTTAACGAGGTCTGGAGCTAGTTGCTATGCATTATTTATTCATCAAACGGCTTATAGATCTTATCGCGGCGACATCCGCAATGCTCATCATGTTCCCTTTTTTCATCATTATCGGCTTCGCGATCAAGCGCGACTCTGCTGGGCCGGTTTTTTTCCGACAGAAGAGAACTGGAAAAAACGCTAAGCCCTTCAGGGTCTATAAGTTCAGGACGATGGTAGACAATGCCCAAAAGATCGGTTCGGGAATCTTCACGGATTCGGTGGACCCGAGAATTACCAGGGTCGGCCGGTTTTTGAGAAACACCAGTCTCGATGAACTGCCCCAGTTAATCAACGTGTTCAACGGCGATATGAGCCTGATCGGGCCCCGACCGGTGCCTTTTGTTCCATTGGACGGTTACGATCATGCAGACACGCGACGACTGGCTGTGAGGCCCGGCATCACCGGCTGGGCCCAGGTGAACGGCCGCAACACGCTGACCTGGCCGCAGAAAATCGAAAAAGATCTTTTCTACACCGAGCATTTGTCCTTTCTACTGGATATTAAAATCCTCTTCAGGACAGTTGCGTATATCGTTACCCGCAAAGGGATTTATTCCGGCCGATACCGCCAATTGGTAAAACAGCGCGCAGACGCCTAATGGAAAGTCGAGAAAAACAGCATGCTTGTAGGTAAGCACATATTTTTGAGGTTGATGGAGAAAGAAGACATCCCCGATAAGGTTCAGTGGGTCAACGATCCGGAGATCCGCCGCATGCTAATCATGGATGTGATTTCCGAAGCAGGTACCCAAATATGGTACTCGCAAAATGCCCTTACCGATAACCGCAAGGAGTTTATGATTTGCCTGAATGAGAATAGTGATTCGATTGGATTCACCAGCTTGAAAAACATTGATCGGGTCAACTCCAAAGCCGAAATCAGCATGCTGATCGGCAAAAAGGATTGCTGGGGGCGCGGATATGCCAAATCGGCCAGGCGCATTGTACTGGATTACGCCTTCCATGAGCTTGGCCTGAACAAGATATATACCTTCAACTGGATACAAAACGATAGAATTATCGGGTTGAACCAAAAGATAGGTTTCCAGATCGATGGTAAATTGCGGCAGGATATCTTTTTCCAAGGTGAATTCCGGGATATGGTTGTGATGAGCATATTGAAAGATGAATGGAAAAAAAGACGCAACATATGATCAAGATCATTGACATAATGGAAATGGAGAGTTGGCATTTAGCAGTATCTTCGATGCCGCACGATTTTTATCACACCAATGCTTACCACCGCCTGGAAGACACTGGTCGCCCCAAGTTAATTGATTATAGCTGCGGCGATTTGAGGATTTTGCTGCCCTGCATCATACGGGAGATCGACGGCGGCCCTTTCAGTGATGTTACGTCGGTGTACGGTTATTCAGGGCCGTTGTGCAATAAGCGCACTCCATCACAAGAGTCTGTTCTGAATTTTCACAAAACTCTGAACGGACTTTTCGTAGAAGAGAGGATTGTATCCTTTTTTGCACGTCTTCACCCTCTTTTGCAAAGGCAGCAGGTCATCGCAGCTTCTTATGGTGAGATTATTGAACTTAACAAGGTTGTTTACATCGATTTGGATCAGACGTTGGAGGAGCAACGAAGAAAATACAAAAAGTCGCTCAAGCATAGAATCAACCAGTTGGGTCGCTCCGGTTTTACAATCAGAAAGGCGGCTACCGAAAAGGACCTTGATAATTTTGTGCGCCTTTACCATGAAACCATGGACCGGGTAAACGCCGATGCGAGCTACTACTTTTCCCGGGATTACTTCGAGCGGTTTTTGAAAGCCGAGGATTTCGAATCGTTTATTTTGCTTGCCGAATACGAAGGAAATATTGCCGCTGGCTCATTGTTTACAGTTTGCGGCAACATCATGCAATACCACCTTTCAGGCACCTATAACAGATATTTAAAATTTGCCTCCATGAAGCTGATTCTCGATGAAGCCCGAAAATTGGCCAATCAGATGAACCTGTCATGGTTTAACCTTGGCGGCGGAGTTGGGGGAATCAACGACTCGCTTTTTAAATTCAAAGCAGAATTCTCCGATACCTTCAAGATGTTCAATATCTGGAAAAAAATAATCAATCAGGAAAAATATAACGAGCTTGTGAAAAAACGATTCGGCGATAAGCAACCCGTCACCAACTTTTTTCCTCTCTATCGTATGTAGAAGATAAAAGCTGTTCATTTGATCCGGATAGCCTGTGTTTCAAGTAACGGTCGAGGTTATGGCTGAAATATGACGTCGAGGGACGAATTTAGAATCAGATGTATTTTAGAGGCAGAAAACGTATCTTTTGCAAATACTCTTTATGGGCAGGCTTGACAACGTTTGCGGTCGTTTTGGCTCTTGTTTCTTTTAATATTGGTGAGTGGCTTTCGCGAAGCGATGTGCCTGTCAAGGTTAATTTAATGGTCTGCCTGAACGGTGATCACCGGATCGCCAAGTCTGCTGAGTTGTATCAGCGCGGATTGGCTGATGAGATTTTGCTGACTGTCCAAAGAAACAAAGATGTGCTGACTCGAAGAGGGGTTCCTAAGAGCGCAGTTAAGTTGGCTCCCGGTGTTCGTACGACTTTTGAGGAAGCTTTCGCAATCAGAACTTATGTGCTTCGAAATCCTGTAAGGCAGGTGATGGTGGTCAGCGATCCCTGGCACTTGGCGCGGGTGCGCTGGACTTTTCGGAAGGTGTTCGAGGGTATGGGCACAGAGTTTGTATTCGTGGCCTCGGATCATCCGTGGCCAGTGCGTGATTGGTTTCGCGATGACGAGGCGCGTTTTCATGCGGTGTCGGAGATCTCCAAGATCCTTTTTTATTGGGTTTATTATGGCATAATGGGGCAAAAATGCGCACACGATTGGGTGTTTGAATGGAAAAGTAGATACGTTGCTCTTCTCAGGTGGGCGCTGGTAATAAATTAACGCCAAGAGACAGGACCAATGCAAACGCGTTAAAGCGTGGAGGTTCATAGAGACAAATAAACGAAAATGCACCTATATGCGAGACTGGAATTCCACCCTTTTCAAGTAACTAAATTCGACCCCGAAGAAGGCGTTCGTTCAGCTACGGAAAACGAAAATATTCGACCTGTGCGGTTGCTATAAACCCAGATATCACGCCGCCAGTTGGAAATTGAGGTGAACCACTTGTCGAACTCATTGTTTCTTTTCACTCGATTTTCAAGTTTTTGAATGTCTGAATGTGTAAATCTAAGCCGCATTTTTCTGTTTCAAAGAAGGCGTTGGCTCCAATCGTCCTAAAGTTCTTCCAGGCATGTGTTTTGTCGAATGCATAAGTTCGTATTTGCCGTTTCTCAAATATTTAACCAAATCATCCAATATTTGATGCCGGTCTTCGGCAGAGATCAAATACTCGACGAATTCAAGAAAACATTCGGCCCTTATCTGGCGTATCAGGCTTCCCACAGTGCATGCGGCAAGTTTGTCGTCTATGAAGTCTTGCTGATCCGGGTGGAAAAAAAGGCAGTGATCTACAAACAGACTGACAATCACGCCCCTGCGCGATCCTTTCTCGCCTGTGTGTTTGGTCAGTCAGCCCCATCCTTCGCAGATCTTCCAGTCTTCAAAGAAAACCTTGACGAGCCATCTCAAGGTGTATGCTTCGACAATATCCAGGGGTCTCCAACTCAAATCGGTTGCGATTATAAAACGGTATTCTTCTTCTCCTTCGTATTTCAACGCGATCACAAAGCGTTTTTTCCCGTGGGAACAAACATGCAATCTGGCGCTTCCAATTGTCGCCGTCACTTTCCTGCCGCCTCGTATTCTGATTTTTTGCTTTGTTCCCGGATAGGACGAGAAATACTTTTCAACAGCTTATTTTCAGATTCGGTATCTGATGTTCTGGTTCGTCTTGATCTGGCTTATTACCTGGACGCCCCCGAATATGACGGAAGCCTCGTCGACGAACGTCTGCGTCCCGTACAATGCGTCGAAGAGAATGCAGTCGAATTTTACGCAGGGATGGTTCAGCCTAAATTGTCTCGGAAGAGTCAACGCGATATCGGCGACGGTCTGGCAACTCGGGTTTCTCGGCGGTTCGGGCGGACGGTTTTTCTTAGAAAAGCCTTGCTTGCGCAACTTTTCGTCGTTCTTTTTCCATTTTTTTCAGTTCGGGGTCGGGCTTGTAGAACTCGAAACCGACGGGAATCGATACGGTATCGGATATCAGATAAAAAAACAGGAGCTTTTGCCCGTTGATGTAACCTCCGCTTGCCTTGTCCCTGATTTTATGCAGGTTGTAGATGAGTTTGGCCGATTTGGATCTTTTTTTGTCGGTTTCGTCCAATACTAGACAGTCTTAAGTTTGCACAAATACGATTGGACGCAATAGAGCACTGTCATCCAATATTTTTGGATAACTGTCCGATCTGAAATCTGCGTTGATCCCGACTCCCTCTTTAAAAAAGAGGGACAAGGCGTTTCAACGACTATTTTTGTCAGAAATCACGCTTTGAATTTCTCGCATGATCGCGCTGGAAGCGACTCTCAAGATAATATGGCAAAGGAAACCCGAGAGCACATGCTTGACCGTTCTTTCCGAAGCTCGGGTTTCGGACGTGTAGGTGCGCAAAACGGCGGAGAGCGCTCCTGGGCAGGCTCATTGCAAAATGAACGGGATTCAGTGCTTACCTACGGGATATAACGGGGGGCGGGGATCTGTTTACTAAAGTTTCTGTATGTCTACTACCGATCTGGGAGGGTCTATTTCCAGCTTGCCAAGCAGATCTCGTACCGGAGGCCGCAATTCGTTTCTCCGCAAGAATCAATGAGTGTCGGTGCGAAACTCGGTCAGCTGAATCTCGTCCAGATATCTTCCGATCTCGTGCCATGGTTTATTGCAGGCATTCTCCGCAATCCGCTCGATCAAAAGCGACAGCACGCATATTTTCACATGCGCCTCGATTCTTTCGGGGAGGCAATGATACATCGGGGTCATCTTGATGCGAGTCCGCCTGAGCGACCTGAAGCAGCGCTCGATTACCATCAGGCTTCGGTAGCCGCATGCAGCGTCTTCCAGACTGATGGAGCGTCGTTCGTTTCCAGCACCCACTTGCCGTCGTATTTCAGCGCTTCCCTGATTTTCGCCCTGTCGATGCGAATCTTATTGCCTTTGGTTGTCGCAAGATATCTGCCGAAGCGTTTGGAGGCCGGCAATTCTATGTCCCACTTCGCGGTAGCGTCGCGGTTCTTGTGCCTGGACAATTCGCTTTCCAGAAGCTCGACAAGCTGCTCCCTGTGCTTTCCGCTTCTTTTAGCTTCCTTTGGATTGTAGCAAAGAATGTAGCGTCTCCGGCGCATGCCTTCGCCGACGACAACATCCTTTGCCTTGAGATTGTCCTTGATGTCCAAGTATCTTCCTTTTTTGGAAAGCACGTCTTCTCCGATCTCTTTCACGCTTGTCATTCGAGTCGCCAGAAGATACTCGCCGCGCGCCCGCGCAAGCTCTTTTCGATTGCTCTCGGAGTTCATCCCGGAATCGGCGACGAAAAGGGACCGGTGCAGGTTCCAGCCGCGAAGGTCTTCGCAGACCCGCTTTACGGTATCGACATCAGAAGTGTTGCCCGGAAAAACCCACGATCCTGCCGGCAGCCCGTCGGCGGTGACCGCCAGGGCGACCACGACCTGGGGAGCCCAGTATCCCTCCTTGGCGTGTCTGAATTTTCGCAGGCTCTCCTCGCCTGCGTCCTCGTACTCTATATGAAAGGATGCCGACGTCGTGTCGTAATAGACGAGGTCCGCGTCGCGGTTGAACAGATTGGCCATATGCCAGAAAACGGCTTGTTCCACCTCGACGGAATGTTTGTACAGATGGTCCATCGAAGAATACATGTGATCGAGGCCGAGTCCGTCGCACGAGGGCATGTTGACTTTTTTCAAACATCGGTCCCATACTCCCGGCTTGGATTCGGGTTCGCAGATTCGATTGGCCGTCATCGCCAGCAGGGCGCGCTCGTGCAGCGGGCTGACTTTTTCCCGTTTGAAAATGTCCCTCAATGTCTTTCCGATTCCGACGCGTTCCCAGAGCGTCTCCGCAAAATGAACCCGACCGTACGCCAGAGTATTGATTATCCTCACCGCCTTAAAAAGCTTTGCGGACTCGCTATGTTCAGACCTCGTTAAACGGCCCACATTTCTGGCCATAATTTTGGACAAAGTGTGTTTTCAAAATGTTCTTTGGGACCATATGTATACATAAACCATTTTGCTACAACAATATATTGTGGAAGAAAATAGACTTCGAGGCTAAGCATTGTCCAATTTAATCTCGCTCGTGGCTGTTGCGCAATATCCAAAACCCTTTCAGGCCATTTCAAGATTCCTTTTTTTACGAGGTCTGATGTTCATCCAGCCCGGCGTGTTCGATCGGATCGACGACCTGCAGGCCGCACACCCGGGTAATGGATCGGTACAGCCTTGCAAGCTGCTCCCTGTCCAGCCGGTCCGCCCGGCTGAAGCTGTGGATGATTTTCGGGCCGGACCGCCCCGTGTCGGGGTGGCGAATATTGTGGGCGAGATGATAGTACTCGGTGACCGTTCCGTCCTTGTTTTTTCTTTTCGTGGTTCGCAAGTAAATAATAACCTACGCAGTTACCATGTATGCGCGATGATGTCAATATGTTGACGAAACGGCGTTTACCTACGGGTTTTGAGTGTGCCGAAAAACCGAAAGCCCCTATTTTAGAGGGTTTCAATCTAAAAACCAGCCGGATTTGGGCGAAAATCGAACTACACAATCGAAACCCGAGCGAAGGAAGTTCGTGAGAACGGGTGCGCAAATACGATTCGAAATGATTCCAGCCCCTTTTTTGGAACTTTATCGAAACGAGCTGAAGCAGGCCGAGCGATTTTGCGGCGATCATCGCGAATCTTTCTATCGCCGTCCAGCATTTTTTCACTTTTTCGACGTTGTTCTGCGACGGTCCTTTCAGTTTTTCGTTTTTTTTCGGCTTGCGGGAATGGCGCGGCAGGCCCTTGGACCAGAACCGATACCTGAACGTCCCGATCAGATTCTTGAACATGTCGAAGGCCGTTTCGATTCGGGTTCTCGCAAAATACAGGTGAAGCGCCGTCACTGCTTCAATTTCCAAGTTGTTGCACATCAGCACGATGGGCCAGCGACTTGTTCGAGCCAGGACGAAGCGGACCAGGCCGCCGGTCGGCCTCCACAAAAGGTTGAGCGCCAGAGCGAAGACCTCCTCGGTTTTGCCGTAGACGGAACATTCGAGCTTTTCGAACAGGTAGATGTGATCGAAAAGTTCCATCAGGACTATCTTCTCGCCGTATTTTCCGGGACGACCTACCGCGCCTGGTTTTGCTTCCGCTTCGAAGTAGGCGACGAAATTCTTTTTCGCCCTTACAATCAGCGAAACGACGGGCTCGTGGAACTTGACGGACCAAATCGAATTGGCCAGATTGAAAAGTACTTTGCTCGGAAAAAAAAGCGTCGAGGACCATGTAGCATTTCTTTTTTTGCTTCAGGCAAAAGTCGAGCGCCATATGGAAAATCCGAGGCCCCCGGGTAGTCGCTTCCTTGCTCCAGCATCCGCCGATATGAACGAAAACCCCTGGTGGATGCCAAGGTTCAATGGAACGTCGAACGGAACGAAAAGCGACCCAGCCGGCCGACGATGTTTCGCCAGCAGTGAACCCTGAAATACGACGGCTTGCTTTGAGTTTCCGAATAATGGTGAAGAGTGACCACGCCGGGCATTCTCTGACCGTCTTTCGGAACATAGGTTTGATCCCCTTGCAGCACGACTCTGCCGTTTATCGTTACGAGTTTCTTCTGCGATACGAAGAATGCCTGCCAGCAGGCAACGACGTTGCCGAGAGACCAGGCCGACGACCTGAAAAAATTTATGAACATGTCGTAGCCCTTTTCTCCAAGCCCCCAGAATCTGCACAGGGAAGTCACTCCGACCATTTCGGGGGCGCCTATGAATCCTATGATCGCCATGCAGAAAACAATCCATGGCTTGTTGCGAGAAAAACAACCGCGAAATCCTTTGAGGGCATGCAAAACAAAATTGATCATGAGAACCTCCATTCTTTGCCCTTTCAACAGGGCGTTAAAACAATTGTCTATGAGATTCTACAGATTTGTTTTGCCTTTGTCCTCAAAAATCCGCACGCCAATCTGATTTTTTTGAAGGTTTGTCAAAGAACAGGCTCCTAACACAGATACGTGATATTGATCGTAACTGTCTGAAATATTTATAGAATCAATTGGACATTCAAAAAAAAGCGCGCGATCATACACTCCCAGACGTAACCAAAAAAGGGAGGCGCAAAATTGCACGCGAAAAAAGATACCGCATGGGACGATGGAATTTCAAGGAAGTTTTCCGACGGCAGAAAAATAACGGGCTGCCTGAAAATGCGAATGTTCGAAATGCTTGTGGACAATCCGGACTGTCAGACTCGCCTGCTTATTGAACAAATTGTGGAAATCGAGGGGCCCGTTTCCATAACGGTGCGCCATGTCAACCGATTGAGACTTGAATGGGGCTTCGGCGGGAAACGCGGCAGGCCCTCGAAGAGGGAAGCTACCGGGGAAGACGCCTGCCGGAACAAGGAGCTTGTCGAGATTCGTCCTCGCGTTTCCCACGCGGGTCCGCACTTGTTCGACGTCTGGCTGGAGACGACGGATGCGCTTTGCGAAACGATTCGAGTCCTGCAAGAGACGGTGCGAATTTACAAGGACGACAACCCGGACCATTCGTTTCCATTGCTGAATCACGGAAGCGAAACGCTGGAGCGTCGATTCAAGGCCTTGCTGTACGCGCCGCTGTTCGGGATCGGCAAGCTTACGGAATACGACATGAAGGAACACGCTCTGGAAACGATCATAGGCAGGGGGTATCAGAGTTCGACATTGAATCCGTTCCTCGGACAGCTCGAGCGCGTGGAAGCGGGCGAAGCGCTCGTGCCCGCGCTGGTTCCGCAGGAGTCCGGAGCCGTTTGCCACATCGACGGCCATATGATCGCATTCTGGACCAAAACATCCATGCACAAGGGCAAGATAACCATGCCGGGGCGCATCATGGCCGGGTCGAACGCGGTCGTGTCGCACAACGAACGGGGAGACGCTCTGTTCTTCGAGTTTTTTCCTCCCGACATCCGATTGCCCGGGGTGATAATGGATTATTGCGAAAAAATCGTCGCCTTGACCGGCATCAGGCTGTTCGCCATCGACCGCGAAGTGAACTCGGAGGAGGTGGCCGGGGCCTTCGAAGACAGGAAGTGGGGCCTGATTTGCATGCTGGACTCGAATCAATACGAAGGCCTGTCGGATTGGGATGCGGAATTCATCGGGCGGCTCGAGGACGGAAGCAAGGTGTGGTCCGGCCCTTGGAAGGAGCCGGGGAACGACAGCAGGCATTTCGTGATCGTGGAAAAGGAAGACCGCCTTCTGCCGTTTTGGGGAACGCCCTGCGCGAAGGAGATGGCGAAGCCGATAGAGTGGCCGGAAATCTACCGCCGGCGAACCGAAGTTCAGGAGAACAGCTTCAAGAGAATGAAGGCGCACGGGGCTCTCGACGTCAATTTCGGGACGAAGACGATATTTTCGGAAGATCGGCGCCAGGCGAGAAAGAGGGAGAAGCTGGAAAAGAGTTCGGCCGCGATTCGCGGCAAAATGGAAAAGAAGGAATCGGGAATAGCCTTGCAGGAGGACAAGGTAGGGGAATCGAAGGAGAAGGGACACGGAAAGCGCCTTTGCCAGCGCGAGAACAAGCTCGCGGAGCTGCGCGGCGAACTGGACGGGCTGAATCGAAAAGCAAAATTGGCGGAGGAGAAGGTCGAGGCGCTCGGACCTCCGAAACAGAGGGCGGACAGGGACTTTCGCAAGCAGAAGGTCATGACTTTCCGGACGTTGCTTCTTGAAAATCTTCTGGTTCGATTCCTTCTGGTCTTGACGGAACAACTGGATGAAAAGATAAGCCTGAGCTGCCTGATTGAACTGTTTTTCAAAAGAAGCGGCGGCTATGTCGAAACCTTTCGGGAAATCGCATACTGGATAGACACCGACGGTCTGTCGTTGAAAAACAAACGGATATTGCGGAAAGTGGCGGACGGGGTCTGCGGGATGAATTTGAATCGAAATGGAAAACCTGTTCGCGTGGAATTGCGCTCATCGCCCCCTTGACAGAGGGCTCGGGCGCGGTGCAACGTCAATGTCCATTTTTTTGAACCGTGTAAGAATCCTGTTAAAGTGTCGGTTAGCTTTACAATATTTTTCAATGGTGTCAATTCTTCACATAACTATTTGATATTTAAGGGTATCTGGGTTGCGTTACTATCTTGAATATATTTTTGAGCGTCGATAAATTTTACACATTTTGTTTTTTAATAAATCAGATTTTTTTCCAATTTATTCTGGTATTTATTTTTGCATTTATTTTAGGTCTTGCTATTTTTCGCAAACCTCGAACCATAAACCGTTTTCGGTTATCATAGAGAACTTAGAATTGATTGATTAAAACTCTTGTATTTGAACGAGCTTCGGTGGCACGTTTATTGCGTATATATTGCACCAGCTAAAAGAGGTTCTGTTAGTAGAATTTCACGAAATGGCGAAAAATTTTAATTCCAGTTAGAATAAAGGAGGATCTATGCGCTCAAAAATCATTGTGGCAATTTTATTTTTGGCAATTTTCCTATTATTTTCACATGCTAGCGCTTCGGTAATCAAGTATGATGAACTAAACACCTTTCTCATCGAAACGGGTGCAAAGGCCGAAACGCCACTGCCAAAAATAGGCAAAGTGCGTACCCCTGTTTTGCAAGTAGGGGATCTCAATATCAGCAAGGGTCCAAATGCAGAAATAATGTGGACATGGGACTATTCTGATCGTATCGGAGGCTATGAGATAGGCTTAACAGGAGGTGAAGATTTAGATATTGAGCTTTCGGATTCCATCTATTCCTTTGGTTTCCAAACCGTCGAACCAGATAAAGACTACAGTTATTCCAGTGACGAATTTCAAGATTCTACCTTTATGATAACGCTCTTTGACAAGAGTGATGCCGTTGGATTTTTTGAATATGAAACTCCCAATGACATTGCATCATTTATAGGTGTGTGGTCTGATAAACCTTTCGATAAAGTTGAAATTAGAGAGATTATAGGTGGAAATGACAATGAATTTTTTGGGCAGTTTTATACAGGCTCAAACGCTCTGATTACAGATTTAAATGAACGGCAACCCATCCCCAACCCTGAACCTGGAACATTTATACTGCTTGGAACAGGAATTTTTGGTATAGCGGCTTACAGGTTGCGGAGAAAAAAGAAATAGGGAACGCCGGTTTTTTGTAAATAAACGTTTAGAAAGATGGATTTACATATTAGAAGTCATTCAAAACAATGGCTTTTCGGAAAAAAATTAAAGATAGGGTGGTTCGCCAGAAATGGAGGGAGCCGCCCTATTTCTCTTCTTAAGAGACAATAACGCTAAGTAAAAAATAACGCCAATACGAATATAAGTTTTAACGCAAAGGCGCGGAGACGCTGAGACGCAAAGGGAAAATATTAACGCAAAGACGCAGGGACGCAGAGGCGCAAAGAGAGATTATTAACGCAAAGGCGCAGGGACGCAGAGGCGCAAAGGGTAAAAGATTAACGCAAAGATGCAGAGGCGCAAAGGGTAAAAGATTAACGCAAAGATGCTGAGACGCGAAGGGTAAAAGATTAACGCAAAGATGCTGAGACGCGAAGGGTAAAGGATTAACGCAAAGACGCTGAGACGCGAAGGGGGAAAGGCGCAAAGCGCATGATATATGGTTGTGCGGACGCCGGTGCTTTTACCAAATATCATTCGTAGGCCGAATCGTGATCCGTGTGCAAGGGCAATAACCGCAGCCATGATTGATTGCGATATCCGATTGCGCGGAATCCTTTGCCGATCCGGAAGGTGTATAGCCGGCATCCCTTCGGGCCTTTCCTATATAGGATGGCTTCCCATTTCAAACCGCGATCCGAATAAACCTGTGGCCAGGTAATGGCCGCCATTTTTTTAAAGTGTTCGGAATATTCCGCTGTTCGTTCTTTTGGAGATTGAAAAGCGCCTGCTGAAACACCGGATTGTTCAAATCCAGCCTTGCAGTTTCGTCTTCATTGCCGGAGGTCATTTGATTTTTTTCTCCAACTTGTGCATGTCGGTTTCCCGGGGGGGATTTTTTTCCGCCCAGTTCACGGCCTTGTTCAACAAATCTTGAACATCCGGTGCATGAAGCCATTTTTCATTGTCCGGAATGAAGCGGCCCGTCTTGATCACCCAGACGCCTGCGTCCAATTCGCTTACTATCACAGTCTGACCGGCAAATTTTTTGCCAAGAGATATTTGGCCGCTGCTTCCCACGGTTTTAATGACATCCATAATGCGCTCCTTTGATTTCTATATTTGAAATTTATCGAAGCACCAATGCATGAAATGTCAAGACGGGAAAAGGGGTGCTCGGGCACAGGCTCAAAACCGCCAATAACTCTCGCGCTAAGTCGCAAATCCACCAAGTGCGCGAGGCGCAGAAGAAAGATTAACGCAAAGGCGCGGTGACGCTGAGGCACAAAGATAATTTCTCTGCGACTTTGCGACTTTGCGTTGAGTATTTCAGATTGTATCGAATTTTAGAAAATGAATAAGAGAATATTTCTTTCTCCCCCTCATTTGGGAGACCAGGAGTTGGAGTTGGTTCGGCTGGCGTTCGAAAGCAACTACATCGCGCCCCTTGGGCCCATGGTGGACGCATTCGAACGGGAGTTTTGCGAATATGCCGGTATCGAGCATTGCGTGGCCTTGTCGAGCGGGACGGCCGCGATGCATCTGGCGCTTCGATATTTGGGGGTGGGGCCGGGGGGCGAGGTGTTCGCTTCGACGCTGACTTTTATCGGGAGCGTGTCTCCAGTGACGTTTTTGGGGGCGAGGCCGGTGTTTGTCGATTGCGATATGGAATCCTGGAATATGGATCCGATGCTGCTGGAAGAGGCGTTGGAGCGCTGCGAGAGGAAGGGGGCGTTGCCCAAGGCGGTGGTGCCGACGGACCTGTACGGACAGTGCTGCGATTACGAGGGGATTTTCGGGGTTTGCGAAAGGTTCGGGGTGCCTGTGGTGGTGGATGCTGCCGAGGCGATGGGGTCGTGTTATGAACCACTAAGGCACGAAGGGCACAAAGAAAAATTAGAGTGGCAAGGGGCAAGGGCCAAGGGACAAGTGGCAAGGGCCAAGGGCCAAGGGCCGAGGGACAGGGGGCAAGGGGCAAGGGGCAAGGGGCAAGAAAGCAATGTAAAAGAAAGGTGGCATGCGGGCAAGGGGGCGAGGGCGGCGGTTTTTTCGTTCAACGGGAATAAGATTATGACGACATCCGGCGGGGGGATGCTGGCGTCGGACGACGGGGAATTGGTCGAAAAGGCGCGGTTCTGGTCGCAGCAGGCCAGGGAACCGTTTGCGCACTACCAGCACGAGGAGATCGGGTACAACTATCGCATGAGCAACATCCTGGCGGCAATCGGGCGGGGGCAGCTGCGGGTACTGGATGAGAGGGTGAAAAAAAAGAGGGAGATTTTCGGGTATTATTTCGAGGCTTTGAAGGACGTACCAGGGATCGAGTTCATGCCGGAGCCGGAGTGGTCCAGATCCAATAGATGGCTGACTGTGGTCTTGATCTCCCCGGAAAAGTTCGGGGCGGACAGGGAGGAGGTGCGAATTGCACTGGAGAAAGAAAATATAGAGTCCCGGCCGGTTTGGAAACCGATGCATCTTCAGCCGGTGTTCAATCCGGAGGGAGAAGAGGACCGTCAAGCTGGAAAGTTTCCCTGCCGTGTAATTGGGGGAGCGATTTCCGAAGAATTGTTCGAAAAGGGACTATGTCTGCCATCGGGGACGGCCATGACGGATTCGGAGATGGATAGGGTGGTTGGGATCGTCAGAAGGGCCGGTAGCATGAAAAATTCCTGATATTGGATGAGTTGAATTCTAAAGATAGAAAAATGCTATATCAGCTTAAAAACAGAAATTTTTACATCATATTCGCCGTCGATCTCTGCCTCTTCGCCATTTCCCTTTTCGGGGCGTACCTGATCCGGTTCGACTTCGCCTTGAGCACCTCCTTGGTGCGGCAGGCGGCCGGAATCCTGCCTGTCTTCCTGCTGGTCAAACCGTCTGTCTTTCTATTGTTCCAGTCCTATAAGGGAATGTTTCGTTACGCGGGCATTGATGATATGCGCCGGCTGGTTGTGGCGACGTGCTTTTCGAGCACGTTGCTTTTCACTGGGTTTCTGATTGCCAACCGGTTTCAGGGATATTCCCGCGGGGTGTTCGTGCTGGATTTTTTTCTCACCCTCGTGCTTGTCGGTGGATTTAGAATCGCGCTTCGATTGACCTTCGAGGAATTCACCAAAAAAAAGAATTTGGGTATGCAAGGTGGAATCGAAAACAGGCGGAGGCGGAAGAAGATTCTGATCATCGGAGCGGGCGACACGGGAGAGAAAATTTTGCGGGAAATCCAGAATAACCTCCTGCTCAATTACAAAGCCGTCGGTTTCTTAGACGACGATCCCGTGAAAACCAAGCGAGCCATCCACGGCGTTAGCGTTTTGGGGGCCGTGAAAGAACTGCCGTCCATTGCCGAAAAGAGGGGGGTAAAGAATGTGTTGCTCGCGGTACCCTCGGCCACAGGCAATCAGATGCGAAAAATTGTCGATATTTGCGACAAGGCGGGGGTCAGATACCAGACCCTTCCTGGTCTGGCGGAACTCATCGACGGAAAGGTGTCCGTTAAGAACCTTCGGGACGTCAATTATCGGGACCTTTTGAGGCGGAAGCCCGTGGAGCTGGACGTGAGCGGAATCGAAGGCTACCTCAGGAACAAATGCGTGATGGTGACAGGCGCCGGGGGCAGTATCGGAAGCGAGCTGTGCCGCCAGATTGTGCGGTTTACGCCCGACCAGCTTGTCCTTTTCGATTCCTCGGAGCCCAACTTGTACAGCATTCAGATGGAATTGAAGCACCGGGTGGGATATCAGAGATATGCGACGGTGCTGGCGACGGTCCAGGACGCGCATCTGGTCGAACGAGTCATGAAACGGTACCGCCCGGACGTTGTTTTTCACGCGGCCGCCTACAAGCATGTGCCCATGCTGGAGAGAAACCCTTGGCAGGCTGTGGCCAACAATGTCAGGGGATGTCAGGTGCTGATGCAAAGCGCGCTGGAAAGCGGAGTGGGGCATTTCGTCCTGGTATCCACCGACAAGGCGGTTCGGCCTACCAATGTCATGGGGGCCAGCAAGAGGATTTGCGAACTGCTGCTGGCGGCGCACATGGGAAACGGCACTCGCATGATGGCGGTCAGGTTCGGCAACGTGGTCAACTCGGCGGGCTCCGTGGTTCCCCTTTTCCGGGAACAGATCGAAAAAGGCGGACCCGTGACAGTCACCCATCCGGAAATAACACGGTTTTTCATGACCATTCCCGAGGCGGCCCAGTTGATATTGCAGGCGGGCGCGCTGGGAAACGGCGGCGAGATGTTCATTCTGGACATGGGGACGCCCATCAAAATCGTGGACATGGCTCGCGACTTGATTCGTCTCTCCGGCAAGGAGCCCGACACCGAGATCGAAATCGTTTTTACCGGATTGCGCGACGGCGAAAAACTCTACGAGGAACTGATGAATTCCGGAGAGGGTGTGGTGGGGACCTCGCACGAAAAAATCATGGTGCTTAAAGCCAAGGACGCATGGAACGGGCACGAAAACCAGGAAAATTACAAAGAGAACCTCGCGCAAAACCTGGAACAGCTCTACGCTTTGGCAGCCGGATGCGACGGTTGCGCCATTCGTGAAAAGATGAAGGAGATTGTTCCGGAATACCGGGCGAGGGAAAGCGCATGCGTATTGTGATCACAGATAGGTCGCTGCGGAATGAGTCGCGACGTAAACAATAAGCCGGAGATAATTCGTTGATGAAAGATACAGAATTCAGGGTATTGTGCGTCGATGACGAAGCTGCTCTTAGAGGTCTTTTGGAAAAAGGCTTCAGGGAGCACGGCTTTTCCATTGAAACGGCAGGGTCGGCCGCAGAGGCGCTGGGTTTGTTGGATGCCGGCGTTTTCGACGCCATGGTGACGGATATCATGCTTCCGGGAATGAACGGCGTCGAGCTGTGCCAGAAGGTCCGGCCGGAAAAAAACTCCATGTTCATTGTTGCGATCACAGGCTATGCCACCAAGTACGAGTTTTCGGATTGCATAAGAGCGGGGTTCGACGCGTATTTCACCAAGCCTTTGGACATGAAACGGTTGTGCGAGACGGTCAGGGAGGGGATTCAGCGCAAAATGGACATAGATAAGGTGGGGGGATGAAGCGCAAACACAAAGCTGCGGAAGCGCCAGGACGCAATGGTCTTATGGCGCAAATCCCCACGCAAATCCGCAACGCCGCCAAGATTTCCAAAATGTGTCTTTGGGGTTGGGCGTGCGCTTCTCTGTGTTGGGCTTGGTTCTTAGTTCGGCCATGCATCGGCGAAACTCGGACGCAAAGCGTCTTGGTATGCATTCCAACGCAAAGCTTTGGAACGAGAAGATGGGAACGCGGCCGAAATAAAAACCAAGCCCACTGTGTTCAATCTCTTTTGGGAACTTGATTTTGATCGGCAGTTTCACCACGTTTTCTCATGAAGCCCTAAAAATAGGGCTTTTCGCATTCATTACTTGACATACGCCGTACGTTCTATTAACCTGCCTATTTGATTCGATAGGGATTTTTATTGGAAACCTTTTATCGATTCCGGACAATTCGGGAACATTTTTCCCAAACAGGTAAGAGATTTCGGAACAAAAGGGACCCCGATTCCAGAAAAACCTCGCAACATAGGGGATTCCCTTACTGACAAACAATAAAAAGACAATAGATATCCAGCCAATTGAAAAACCGCGCCTCGCGTTTTGGGGCCGGGTGAGAATGTGCGAACCATACTTTGCAATTGCGAGGAGGAACCATGTGCAGAAGATTTCCAAAGAGTTACGCTGTTTTTTTCGTTTCGGTGTTGTTCTTCATAACGGTGCAGGCCGGGTTTGTACAACAAGCGTCAGGGCAGCTTTCGCCTGAGTTGGAAGCGCGTGTCCGTGCAGCTGTGGGACCGCCTCTGAACGAACAAGAACTCACAGCAATCGCGACTGACCACCCGGGAGAGGTTTCGGAAATTTTGACGTTCGCCATCTCCTTGAACATGATTGTGGCCGCAGATATTGCAGGGGCAGTGGCAAATGGCGTACCGGCGTCGGAAGCGGCGGGCATTGCCGCTGATGCTACGTCTGCGGCAATAAAAGCGGGAGCATCGACCGACATTGTCGCCGACATAGCGGCCGCAGTAACCGAGAAAGCCCCGAGCCAGGCGGCTGACATAGCGTCTCGGGCGACGACTGCGGCAATAGACGCGGGCGCGTCGGATGACGCTGTCGCGGACATAGTGGGTGCGGTAATCGAGAAGGCCCCGGACCAGGCGGCTGCGATTGCGGGCGCAGTAACCGAGAAGGCCCCGAGCCAAGCGGCTGACATAGCGTCTCGGGCGACGTCTGTGGCAATAGGCTTGGGAGCGTCGGACGACACTGTCGCGGACATAGCGGGTGCGGTAACCGAGAAGGCCCCGGACCAGGCGGCTGCGATCGCCGGCGCAGCCACAGCGGCTGCTGTCGGGAGCGGGAAAACGGCGGCTGCGAGCAAGATCGCGTCCAAAGTGACAAAAGCCGCCGTTGACAACGGCTATGAAAGCGCCGCTGCCGATATCGCCTCGGAGGTCGCAAAAGAGGCCCCTTCCGAGGCGGAAAGCATCAAGGACGCGGTCAACGAATCGGCGCCGGGCCAGGAGGATGCGGTCAACGATGCCGTGGATAAGGTCACTGGCGGGGAATCCGGGGGGGAGGATTCCGGGCAGGGAACGGAACCGGCGCCGGACGATGATGATGATAATTATCCGAATTAAATCCAAGCTGTCTTCTTTTTCCTTCACAACCTTAGTATTTTGACAATATTGTTTTTTTTATTAGTTAAAGATGGGGGTTGCGCCAATGTTTAAGATTCGATCTAAAATACCAGCCGTCTGCGCCGCTGCGGTCGTTGCGGCTGCCTTCGTTTTCGCACCGCCTTTTTGTTGTGCGCAAGGAAGAATCCACTTGGGAAAACTGTCCGTTGAACCTAAACTCAGATATACCATTACATATGACGACAATATTTTTACGGAAAGCAGCAACGAGAAGAACGATTTGATTTACACGGTCACGCCGAGTGTAACCTTTAAGTACAAAGGGGCTCGCCCGGACAATTTCGTCCTTGTCAATTATACGGCGGACCTAGTCGCCTACTGCGACAACAGCGACATCAACTATCAGGCCCAAAGACCATATGCCATGTTCGGCTTCAAGGCTGCTTCGGGTTTCTATGTCAAGGGTGGCGACACATACACCAAGACAGCCGACCCGTATGGTTCTCTCGACGATTTCAGGCTGGGGGAACGGACCAAGCGATGGTTCAATATCGCAGAGGGAACGGCGGGGTACGAGTTCGCCCGGCTTTACGCGGTCGAGGCGTTCGCGAAGTTTCATGTCAGAAGGTACTACGAAAGTTCGGACAAGTGGCAGGACAGGGACGCCAACACATACGGGACGACTCTGATCTACAATTGGACGCCGAAAACGTCCTTCATTGCCCAGTACCGACGGACCGACAACGAATATGTCGCCCAGAACGACGACGTGTACGACCCGGACCGGGACGTAACCTGGAGCGGCGACACTTCCATGGACAACACGACCGACGATTATTTCCTGGGTGCCAGATTCAAGCCCGGCGGCAAGCTCGAAGGCGAGATCAAAATCGGCTGGACCGATATCAGCCACGACAACAATTACGATCCAACAGGCAAGCGGTACGACGACGACAGCACCTGGGCGGCCGAGACTCGAGTGACCTACAAAGCGACGGAAAGAACCCTGTTGAATTTGGACCTCCAACGCGGCTACAAGGGGTCGTCGGACGCCGCAGACGTAAACTATTACGTGGACAGTCTGATCGGTCTGGGTCTGGTGCAGAAGTTCGCCTACCGGCTTTCGCTGAACGCCTATTTAGCGTACAGCGACTGGGATTATAAAAACGAGGGCGAGGATTTCGACGGAAAGTCTTTCGATATTTACACCGCCCGGCTGGGGCTGGACTGGGAGATCAACCAATACCTCCTTGCAGGGTTGAGCTACCAGTACAAGACCAAGGACGCCAGCAAGGATCAATTCGAGTCCGAAGAATACACCAAAAATACGGTATCGGCATATGTAGAGGGGCGCTACTAAACAGTTCCGAACCTGTAAAGAGCCCGTGGGAGCGATCTGAAAAATGGTGGAAATCGTTTATTGGGCAATTGTACCGTCTCGCGAGAGTATTGGAAATTACGCGAGGGCATGACTCCGCATTTCTGGAGCTTTCCATCGGTATCTTTTACTGGAAATACGAGATGCGTTTTTTTAGAGAAGGGGCTTTTTCGCCCCTTTTTTATTGTCTGCCGTCTTTTGTGCCGAAGAAAAATGCGTGGGAAGCTCGGCGTTTTTTTCGGAAAAAGTTTGATTGCGCAAACATAATTGGTTAAAATCGGTCCTCTGATTTAAGGAACGCAGTTTTCATCGGCGGGAAACGTCGGCCAAAGTCTCGCGAATGGTTTACAAATAGTTTCAGGAGAGAAAATGAGCATTGCATTCAGATTCCTGGTTGTTTTAAGCGGATTGGTTATTTTCACGGGGTGCGTCATTACGGGCGAAGTGGTCCGGGTCGCCGAGGTTACGGAAGACGATTTGAGTGGACTGAGCCAAGAGGAATTAAAAAGAATCGCGGAAATCAAAGAGGCGCAAAAAAGCAAGGTCTCCGATTCCGGTATAAAGAATGTGATTCGGGATACGCAAAAATATACCGTGGACAGTTATCTCGCTCAGTTTCCGGATGCCGACAATCCCCACGCGCAGGATTACAAAGTCGGCGGGTATGATATTTTGCACATCACGGTCTACGAAGAATCCGACTTGACAAGAGAGGGCATTCGCGTCACCGGAGACGGCTTTATTTCATTTCCTCTGGTAGGGCGCGTGCGCGTGCAGGGGTTGACAACCTCGGAAATAGGGGATCTGCTGTCTCGTAAGCTTGCCGAAGGGCAGTATATTCTCGACGCCCATGTTTCCGTGGATATCCGGGAATACAAAAGCAAGCAATACATGGTTCTCGGGGCTGTGGCGAATCCGGGGACCTACTCGCTGGAAGCTCAGGAGAGAATTCTGGACGCCATTTCCAAGGCCGGGGGCGTCAATTTCGACGAAGGCGCCAAGACCGGCATGATTATCCGCGCTGTCAATGCAGGGACTGGAAAGCAGAGAAAGATCAGTATCGGCTTGGATTTCGCCAAGCTTTTGAAGGGCGAAAAGCCTGTCGCGAACCTGCTTTTACATGACAAAGACTTGGTATACATTCCCGAAGTGGAATATTTCAACATCATCGGCGAGGTGAAAAGCCCGGGGTCCTACCCTTACAACAAGAACGATATCACTCTCGTCGAGGCGATCAGCATTGCCGGGGGGTTCACGCAGATCGCGGCCAGGAACAAGACCAGGATCGTACGGGTCGAAGACGGCGTCGAAAAGGTGATCACGGTGCAAGTGGACGCCATCACCAAGGCAGGCAAAAGGGGGCAGGACGTCAAAATCGAACCGGGCGATGTCATCGTGGTGCCAGAGAGTTTTTTTTAGAGGGCCGAGGGGCGAGGTGAAAGGCCCAAGGGCCAAGGGCCAAGGACCCGACTGCCAAGGGACGAGGATTTGGAAGCAGGGTTTTGGCATGATCAAAATTAGTGGAGCAAGATAAGCGATGGAAGATTTCGAGGAACAGGAAATCGATCTGCGGAAATACTTTTCAATTGTTTACAAGCGGAGATGGACCATCCTGGCGGTGTTCGGCGTCTTTCTGTTTTTCGGGGTTCTGATAACGTTGCGGGCCGACCCTGTTTACCAGAGCAAAGCCCGGATTCTGATCGAGAAGGGAAGCACCGACGTCTCCATCGAGGACATCATCGCCGGGGCCGCGTCGCCCTTCTCGAGGGACTATTTTCCCACCCAGTACAAGATCATTTCGAGCCGTGCGGTGGCCAAGAAAGTGATCAAGAACCTGAACCTGGAAAACAGCACGGAATTTTTTCCGCCTGAAAAGGACGATTTCATTTCCAACATGATCGGGGGCGTGAAGGATTTCGCAGGCTCGATTAAAAAATCCTTGGCGGGCTTGTTGAAAAAATCGAAAGAGGGGCCGACCGGGGAAAGCTCCATCGAGCCAGATATCGATCCCGGCTTGGTATCGGCTTTTGTACAACGGGTCGATGTCAGGCAGGTGGAGGACAGCAAGCTGGTGGATGTCGCCGTGGAGGCCAAGAACCCGGCCATGGCGGCGAAAATGGCCAACGCTCTGGTGGACGCCTACATCGAGCACAGCTTGGAGACCAAGCTTGAATCGGCCAAAGATGCGGTGAAATGGCTTAGCGAGCGTATCGACGAGGAGCGGGCCAAAGTGGAGGAAGCGGAAAACAGGCTCCTTCGATACAAGGAGGAGCATGGTATCCTCACGGAATTTTCCGACGACGTAGAATCCATCAATGCCGAGAAGCTGGCGCGGCTTGAGCAGCAGGTGGTGGAGGCCGAATCCAGGAGGGTTGAGGCGCAGACGAGATACAGACAGGCCACGACCCTTGAAGAGACTCCCGACCAGCTCGATTCCATTCCCGAAGTCCTGTCCAACGAAATCGTCCAGGAAATCAAGAAGATGGAGGTGGACCTCTATAACAGAAGGTCCGAACTCTCCAAGAAGTACGGAAGCAACCACCCGCAGATGGTGGCTATCCGGTCGGAATTGGACGAGCTTAGAAAGCGCAAGATCCAGGAGGTCAAGCAGATCGTCAATTCGCTCAAAAACGAGTACAAGCTGGCGGTGGCCCGGGAAGAGTCCTTGAAAGCGGCGTTGGCCGAGGAGAAGGCCAAGACTCTTGCCATGAATCAGAAGGCCATCCAGTACAGCGTCTTGAAGCGTCAGGCGGAAAGCTCTAGGCAGCTCTACGACATGTTGATCAAGCGGTTCAAGGAGACTTCCCTGACCGAGGAGATGAAGGGCGGCAACGTGCGGGTGATCGACCGCGCCGAAGTGCCCCGGACTCCGATCAAGCCGAACAAGAAGAGAAACGTCCTGCTGGCGGCGGTCGTCGGTCTGATGCTGGGGGTCGGGTTGGCTTTTTTCCTGGAATACCTCGACAACACCCTGAAGCTTCCCGAAGAAATTTCCGAATACTTGGGGATTCCCTTTTTGGGCGCGGTTCCCGCTTTCGAGAAAGAGGCGCAAAAAAAAGGGACGGAGAAGCCGGAGCTGATCGCGCTGAACGCTCCCAAATCCACCGCCAGCGAGTCGTTCCGCGGTGTTCGCACGGCGATTCTGTTTTCCTCGCCCGAAAAGGCCCCGTCCGCCATCCTGGTTTCCAGCTCCGGTCCCATGGAGGGAAAGACCCTGTGCGCCGCCAATCTGGCCATCACCATGGCGCAGAGCGGCAGCCGCGTCATCATCCTGGACTGCGACATGCGGCGTCCCCGCATGCATCGGCTTTTCGGGGTCGCCAGGCAAACCGGGCTTTCCAACTACCTTGTGGGTTCCGCAGGCATAAAGGACGCCATATTTCCGACAGCTGTGGAGAACCTTCACCTTGCGCCAGTAGGCCCGATTCCTCCCAATCCCTCGGAAATTCTGGGTTCCCAGCGCATGGACGCTTTCATCCATGCCCTGAAGACCAAGTACGACCGCGTGATCATCGACTCTCCGCCGGTTTCCGCCGTGACCGACGCCGCCATTCTCTCCCAAAAGGTCGATGGCATTCTGCTTGTGGTGCGCGCCGGAGAAACCCCGCGGCAGATGGTTCAGGCGGGGCTTGCCAAGCTCAGGGCGGTAAACGCGCACGTTCTCGGCGGCGTACTCAACGGCGTGAGAATAGATCGCGACGGCTACTACTATCAGTACTATTACTATAGTTATTATGGAGAAGACGAAGAGGAGGGCGGCAAGAAAGGGAAGAGAAAAAAAAGTGGCAAGAAAAAACAAAAGGCGGCGTAAAAGACCCGGCTTTGCCATGGCAGCGGTAGCGGGAAATACAAGTACCTCGCAGCTGACAAACGCATGATCGATATTCATTGCCATATTTTGCCGGATGTCGATGACGGCGCGTCCGGGCTCGAACAAAGCCTCGAGATGGCCAGGATAGCACATGCGGACGGGATCGAGAAGATCGCGGCGACGCCGCACGCGTTCAATGGCGTGTACGTCAATTCGGTTCAAAAAATCCTTGAGCAATGCGAGCGGTTGATAGGCGAACTGGATAAAGCGGGCATCGAAATCGAATTGTTGCCGGGCGCCGAGGTGCATTTTTGCCCCGGCATGGCCTCCAAGGTTCGAGAAGGCGCGATTCAAACGATCAACGGCAGCGGCCGCTATATGCTGCTAGAGTTTCCTGTGCATGCGATGCCTCCCCGCTATAAGGAGGACATTTTCGAGCTGGGATTGGCCAACGTGACGCCGATTATCGCGCATCCGGAAAGAAATGCGTTTTTCCATTTCCACCCGGAGGCCTTGCGCGAATTGGTGGAGATGGGGTGTCTGGTCCAAATCACGGCCGCAAGCATTCTTGGGGGGATGGGGCGAGGACCTGCGGAGTCTGCCTTGAAAATGCTCAGGACCAGGACGGCGCATATCATCGCCAGCGACGCCCATTCGCCGGACAAGCGACCGCCGGTTCTGTCCCCTGCGGTGGACGCGGCCGCGAAAATTCTGGGAAGCCGGGAGGAAGCCCTGCGGATGGTTTTGGACCGCCCGTCGGCGATTCTGCGCGGAGAACCGGTCGAGGTGCCTCCGTTGGCGGCTTTGCCCAAAAAACGGTGGTTTTCGTTTCTTGGGCTCGATGGGTAGGTGGGCGACGTCAATTACAAAATATCGGGCTTGATTTTTCCGTAAGGATTTGTTTCGGTGTTCGGTGTTCAAAATATCGGATGGAACAAAACCGACATTCGGGGGGATTGCAAATCCCCACATGTCTCACTGGGGTACGTAAGGAAAGGAGTTTTAATGGATAAGAAAAGGTGGTTTTTCAAAGAGCTGTCATCTTGGATGCTATTTGCGGCGTTCGCAGTCGCGGCTTTCGGTTGCGCGACCGGTTCCGTCGGCAACAAGAGCGCGGCGGATGCGGACTCGGTGGTGCAAAACGTGCCGCCTGCGCCCAAGTACCAGGAGTTCGCCGACGTTCTCATACCGGCGGAACTCAAGCCGCAACCCAAGAAATCCTCCATCTACCAAGCCCCTGGATTTTCCGCAGGCCTGTCGGTGCTGGAGGGCAAAGTGGATTCCAACTCTCTGGTCGGCTTTTTCGAGGTGAACATGGCCAAAGACAATTGGAAGCATCTTGGCACCATGAAATACAAGCCCATATTTCTTCTGTTCGAAAAACCCGGTCGGGCGTGCGTCATCAGAATCGAGGAGTCTTCCTTCAAGACCATTGTGGAAATCTGGGTGGCCCCGACTTCCAAGGAATCGCTGCCGGGATAAAAAAGGGCCGAGGGGCATGGGCCGAGGGGAAAAGGGCAAAGAGGATGAACCGCCTGGCCTGTATGGTCCCAGGGTTATGTTAGCAAGGTGCGGGATGAAAAACGGACTCGAAGGCAAAAAAATTTTACTGGGTGTATGCGGCGGCATTGCGGCCTACAAGGCGGTGGAGCTTCTGCGCGGGCTTAAGAAGAAGGGCGCGCAGGTGCGCGTTGTCATGACAGAGAACGCTTCGTGGTTCGTAGGACCGCTGACGTTCCAGGCGCTGTCGCAGTTGCCGGTCTGCAAGGGCCTTTTCGAGGCGACCGACGACGCTTCCATCCGTCATATCGACTATGCGCAGGAGGCCGACTTGGCGGTGATCGCCCCTGCTACCGCCAATATGATCGCCAAGCTGGCCAACGGCATCGCGGACGACGCCTTGAGTACTTTCATGCTCGCGGTGACCGCCCCGAAAATCGTTTGCCCGGCAATGAACACCCACATGTACGAAAACAGGGCCGTGCAAAGGAACTTGGATGTGCTTGAAACCGACGGCTGGTTCATTCTGGAGCCGGGGGCCGGCGAGCTGGCCTGCGGAACGGTCGGCCCCGGACGCTTGCCGGACCCGGACCTGATTCTGGATCGAATCGAGGCTGTGCTGAGCAAAAAAGACTTGCAGGGAAAAAGGGTCCTCGTCACAGCCGGTCCCACCCGCGAGCCGCTGGATCCGGTGCGCTTCGTCAGCAACCCTTCTTCGGGAAAGATGGGCTATGCCATCGCGGCCGCAGCCGAACATCGGGGCGCCGACGTGGTTCTCGTGAGCGGTCCTTCGAGCCTGGCCGCCCCGGTGAATGTCGATATCATGCGCGTTCAAACGGCCGAGGAGATGGCATATGCCGTTTTTTCCCGGGCGGAGGATGCCGACATTGTCATTAAAAGCGCCGCTGTTTCCGATTACAGACCAAAAAAGGTCGCGCCGCACAAAGTCAAGAAGGAAGAGGGCGACCTTGTGGTCGAATTCGAAAGAACGCGCGATATTCTCAAGACATTGGGCGAAGAGAAGGAAAATCGCATTCTTGTGGGCTTTGCGGCCGAAACTCAGGACCTGGTCGAAAACGCGGGGCTGAAAATGGCCAGGAAAAATCTCGACCTGATCGTCGGAAATATCGTGGGAAAACCAGGCTGCGGGTTCGAATCGGATTCCAACACGGTTACGTTTTTCCATCGTGACAAAGAGCCGGAAACGTTGCCGTCGATGACAAAGGCCGAGGTCGCCCACGCCCTGCTCGACAGGGTCTGCGATTTGATGAGGGCCAAGGAGAGAGGGCCGAGGGGCTAAGGGCCAAGAGGGGGCAAGGGCTAAGGGCCAAGGATCGAGAGTTTTATGGGCCAGGGGATGGTCGAAAAAGGGAATGCAACTGTGAAAAATCCTGTTTCGGAAGTCGCGGAGGATGTTGTCAATACACTCCGGTTCATGGCTCGCTGCGGATTCGCAGGGTACGAACCGTCGGAAAAGACGGTCGAAATACTGGAAAGGTGGCGGCGACCTGCCGGGGGAGGGGGGGAAACCCTGGAAAAAGTAAGGAGCGACTTGGGAGACTGCCGTCGTTGTAAGCTATCCGAGGGACGCACGAATATCGTTTTCGGCGCTGGCAATCCCGAGGCTCGTCTCGTATTCGTAGGCGAGGCCCCCGGCTACGACGAGGACCGCCAAGGCCAGCCGTTTGTCGGAAAGGCCGGGCAGTTGCTGACAAAGATCATCGCCGCCATGAATCTCTCCCGGGACCAAGTTTATATTTGCAACGTGATCAAATGCCGACCGCCTGGAAACCGGAACCCCGAACCCGACGAGATCTCAAGCTGTTTCCCTTTTTTAAAAAGACAGCTGGCCGCCATCTCCCCGCAGGTTGTCTGCGCTCTGGGAAGCGTGGCCATTCGCGCGCTTTTGGACCAGGAGGTCTTCATCTCCCGGATACGGGGAAAGTTCTTCGACTACAAAGGCGCCAAGCTGATGGCGACCTTCCACCCTTCCTATCTTCTCAGAAACCCGGAGAAAAAAAGAGAGGTCTGGCAGGACGTCCAGAAAATCATGGCGGAATTGGAGAGGGCAGAGGGCTGAAATAGGATAAATAGATAGAGCCCAAGGCAACCGCTGGGTAAAGGACACGCTTGAAATATCCAAAATGCTATGGGGCCTGATCAAATATTTTAAAAATCGTTAATTCTCGGCCCTTGCATCCCGGCCCTTGCATCTTGTCCCTTGACAAAATACCCCAAATTGGTTTATTAAAAAAAATTTTAATATCGACCGAACGCGAAGAACCGTTCGGTGTTTGAGAATCAAGATTTTTCCGTATCCGGGAAACGATTTTTTGAGCGGGGGCTGTCTGGCCTCCGCTCGTGCTTTTTACCGACGAAAGGAGACTTTTTGCAACATGGGAGGCAAGAAAAAGGAAGCTAAGGAAAAACCCCTGGAAAAAATGACCGCGACGGAATTGAGGACAATGGCTTCGGAAATTCCCGAGATCACTGGCGTACACGGCATGAACAAAGCCGAACTGGTCAGCGCGATCAAGGAATCCCGAGGCATCGTCGACGAGGGCGGCAAGAAATCGACGGGAAAGGTTCGCGAACTGAAAGTGAAAATCCGCGAACTCAAAGCCAAAAGACAGCAGTCTCTCGATTCCGAAGACGACAGGATGGCGGCAATCTACCGCAAGAAAATCATACGTCTGAAAAAGAAGACCAGACGTTCCGTCTGATAAGGTTCCCATGTTCGGCAATCGGAGTTCCCTGTACCCAAGCGAGGGGGTCAAAATCGATCCGGCGGCTATGGCTTTCGACGTTGACGGTGTCTGCGCGGACACCATGGGGCTTTTTCTCGAGATACTCCGCAATGATTTCGGAATAGACGGATTCAGCCATCGGGATATTTCGTGCTATTCCTTGGAGAAATGTCTCGATGTGGACCCGGACGTCATCAGGACGGCCATCTGCAAGATCCTTGACGGCGATTACCACTACGAATTGAGACCCATCGACGGGGCCCGGGAAGTCTTGAGTCGAGTTGCCGAACGCAGCGGAAAATTGCTTTTTGTGACGGCGCGGCCGAATACGGGACCTGTCGAGCGATGGTTCCGGGACCTTCTCAAGATCGATTCCGGTATCGTGGAGATCGTCGCTACCGGCTCGTTCGAGGCCAAGACCGATGTTCTGCTGAATAAAAAGGTGTCTTATTTCGTAGAAGACCGTCTGGATACCTGCTTTTCAATATTCGACCAGGGCGTCACGCCCCTTCTGATGGTCCAGCCTTGGAACCGGGAGAAACACCCGTTCGTAGAGGTGGGGTCTTGGCGGGAACTCGGCGAATTGATCGATTTTTGATACGGACGGTCCTGCCATGGGCGACTCGACTTTCAGCGAACTGAGGGATGCGTTTTTAGAGAGCATGGCGACGGAGAAAGGATATTCATCCAACACCGTCGCCGCCTACAGGAGAGACTTGGAGGAGTTCGGCCGGTATCTTAACGGCGAAGACGCAATAGACGGGACCGGGGACGAACAGGAAGGCGGGGGAGCGGATGTCCGTTCCATCGATGCGCTGTCGATTCGCGGCTTTCTGGGGTTTCTGCATAAAAAGAACAAAAAATCGACTGCCGCGCGCAAGCTTTCGGCGGTGCGGTCCTTTTTCAAGTTTCTTGTGAAAAAGGGCGTGATCGAGGACAATCCCGGAGAATCGGTATCCACGCCGAAAAGGCAGAGGAATATCCCGAAATACCTGCCGGTGGACGAAATGTTTCGGCTGCTGGACTCCATCGAACGCGACGACCTCGCCGGCTTGCGAGACCGGGCGATTTTCGAAGCCTTGTATTCCACGGGGGTGCGTGTTTCGGAACTTACGGGACTCGACGTCGCCGACATCGATTTCGAGTCCCGTCTGATTCGAGTATTGGGCAAAGGGAACAAAGAGCGCGTGGTTCCTGTGGGGAAAAAAGCTTTGGACGCGGTCCGACGCTATCGGCAGCGCCTCGAGGTCGAAAAGGGCGTGCCGTTCGAAAACGGGGGGCCCCTCTTTTTGAACAGGTTCCAGGGGCGCCTGACATCCAGATCCGTGGGCAGGATCCTGGACAGGATCGTGAGGGAATGCGAGTTGCTCACGCCGATTTCCCCCCACGGATTGAGGCACACGTTCGCGACCCACATGCTCGACGCCGGGGTCGATTTGCGGGTGGTGCAGGAGCTGCTGGGGCACCGGAGCCTTTCGACGACCCAGAAATACACTCATGTGAGCATCGACAAATTGATGGAAACCTACGACAAGGCCCATCCGAGAAAGTAGGCGAAGAATGAATTATCACGGAACGACCATATTGGCCGTCAGGCGCAACGGAAAAATCGCCGTGGCAGGCGACGGCCAGGTGACTTTGAACGACACCGTTATCAAGCATCGGGCGAGAAAAGTGAGAAGGATCTACAACGACAGCATCGTTGTCGGGTTCGCCGGAGCGACTGCCGACGCGTTCACGCTGTTCGACAAGTTCGAAGGAAAGCTGGAACGCTACAACGGAAATCTGACCCGCGCCGCAGTGGAACTGGCCAGGGACTGGAGGACCGACAAGTACCTGCGTCGCCTGGAGGCGGTGCTGGTCGCCGTGGACAAGACCAACATGTTTTTGATCTCCGGAAACGGCGATGTCATCGAGCCCGACGAAGACATCATCGGGATTGGTTCCGGAGGGGTTGCCGCCACGGCGGCGGCCTCCGCATTGATCAAGCACAGCGATCTGGACGCCAGGACGCTGGTGGAGGAATCCATGAAGATCGCGGCGTCCTTGTGCATTTACACCAACGACTCCTTCGTGATCGAGGAGCTGTAAGAAACGATAATCGCGGGACAATTAGAGCAGAGAAAGAATATGAGCGACCTGAAACCGTCGGAAATAGTCGAGGAATTGGACAAATATATCATCGGCCAAGACAAGGCCAAGCGCTCCGTGGCCATCGCCCTGAGAAACCGCTGGCGCCGTCGCCAGGTGGAGGAGGGCTTGAGGGAGGAGATCGCCCCCAAGAACATCATCCTGATCGGTCCTACCGGCGTCGGAAAGACAGAGATTTCCAGGCGGCTGTCCCGGTTGACCGATTCGCCGTTTTCCAAGGTGGAGGCGTCCAAGTTCACCGAGGTCGGCTACGTGGGACGCGATGTCGAATCCATGGTCAGGGACCTGGTGGAGCTTACTGTCAACGATCTCAAGACCAGGGAACAGGAGGCGGTACAGGAGAAGGCGCGGCGAATCGCCGAAGAGCGCATGCTCGACATTTTACTCCCGAAAACGGGCGCGACGAACCCGCCCGGAGGTTCGCCGGGGGTATCCGACGGCCAGTTCGAAATCGTCACCCAAAGGCCCGAAGAATCGGGGGGCACGCGCGAGAAGCTTCGCAGGATGCTCCAGAAGGGCAAGCTCGACGAACGCTATGTGGATCTGGACTTGCCGGACAAGTCCATGCCCATGGTGGAAATATTTTCCAATGTCGGCATGGAGGAGATGGGAATCAATTTCAAGGACATGTTCAGCAACATCATGCCCAAGTCGAGCAAGCGTCGAAAGGTGAAAGTGAAGGAGGGGCTCAAGATTCTCACCCAGGAGGAGGCCCAGAACCTGGTCGATTTCGACAAGGTTGTCTCCATGGCGGTCGAAAAAGTCGAGCAGTCCGGCATCATATTCCTGGACGAGATCGACAAGATCGCCGGAAAAAACCATAGTCACGGTCCCGACGTGTCCAGGGAGGGGGTCCAGAGAGACCTTCTTCCCATTGTCGAGGGAAGCACGGTCAACACCAAGTACGGTCCTGTCAAGACGGACCATATCCTGTTCATCGCATCCGGCGCGTTTCATACGGTGAAACCTTCGGATTTGATACCGGAACTGCAAGGGCGCTTTCCCATCAGGGTGGAGCTGGATTCGTTGGGATACAAAGAGTTCGTCCGTATTCTGACCGAACCAAAGAACGCTCTTCTTCTCCAGTACATGGCGCTGCTGCGGACAGAGGGCGTCGATGTGTCCTTCGAAGAAGACGCCGTGGAGGAAATTTCCAAGATCGCCGAGGAGGTCAACACGGCCACCGAAAATATCGGCGCGAGGAGACTGCACACCCTCATGGAGTATCTGCTGGAGGACATCCTTTTCGACGCTCCGGACCGGAAGGAGAAAACGGTTTCCATCGACAGGCAGTTCGTTAAAGACCGATTGAAGGGGATTAAGGAAGACGAGGATTTGAGCAGGTACATACTATAATGACAGATATTGCAAGCATACTCATAGAGGCCCTGCCGTATATCAGGCAGTTTTTCGGGATGACCATTGTCATCAAGTACGGCGGACACGCTATGGTGGACGAAAGGCTTAAAGAGGATTTCGCCAACGACGTGATCTTGCTCAAGTACGTCGGGATCAATCCCGTGGTGGTCCATGGCGGCGGTCCGCAGATCAATTCGGTGATGGATCAGATGGGGATTCGCCCGCAGTTCGTGCGAGGCATGCGCTTGACCGACGAGCGCACCATGGACGTGGTGGAGATGGTTCTGGGGGGCAAGGTCAACAAGTCCATCGTGGCGCGCATCAACCAGCAGGGCGGCAAGGCCGTGGGATTGAGCGGCAAGGACGGCGGTCTGATCATGGCCAAGAAGCATTTCATCAGGCATCAGGAGGATGAAAACAAGCCCCCGGAAATCATCGATCCGGGTCTGGTGGGCGAAGTGACGAGAATCAATCCTGAGATCATCAACACCTTGTCCTGCAAGGGCTTTATACCTGTCATCGCCCCCGTGGGCGCGGGGGAGGAGGGCGAAACGTTCAACATCAACGCCGACCTTGTGGCCAGCAAGATCGCATCTGCCCTGTCGGCGGGGCGTTTGATACTCCTGACCGACGTGGAGGGCGTGCTGGACGTATCCAAAAATCTGATTACGTCGGTGGATTCGGAAAAAATCCAGAACATGATCAGGGATAAGCAGATCGTCGGGGGGATGATTCCCAAAATCGAGTTTGCGCTCGATGCTTTGCAAAACGGCGTGGGAAAGGTCCAGATCATCAATGGAAAAGAACGGCACTCATTGCTCTTGGAGCTTTTTACCCGCAAGGGCATAGGAACGGAAGTGACATTATGAAAGAAGCGATCATGCAGGACGCCGACAATTTGATGGCGTACACGTACAAAAGGTTTTCGGTTCTGCTGACACGGGGCTCGGGTTGCGATGTGTGGGACGAGGATGGAAAATGCTACAAGGATTTCGTGGCGGGCATCGCGGTATGCAACCTGGGGCATTGCCATCCGGCCGTAATCGAGGCCCTCTGCGCGCAGGCGAAGCTTCTGTGGCATACATCCAACCTGTTTTACACGGAACCTCAGGTGAAACTTGCCAAATGGCTGGTGGAAAACAGCTTCGCGGATCGCGTCTTTTTCGCCAACAGCGGCGCCGAAGCCAATGAAGCTGCAATCAAGCTCGCCAGAAGGTATTTCAAGCAGAAAGGCGAACCCGGGAGATACCGTATCGTTTCCATGAAGCAGTCGTTTCACGGAAGGACCATGGCGACGTTGTCCGCCACGGGGCAGGAGAAGATTCAGGATGGCTACGATCCCTTGCTGGAGGGATTCGACTTTGTGCCGTTCGACGATGTCGAGGCGGTGAAAAATGCCATAGGTCCCCGAACCTGCGCCGTGCTCACCGAGCCGATCCAGGGGGAAGGAGGCATCAGGGTACCGGCCGAAGGGTACCTCCGGGCTTTGCGAGACATTTGCGACGAAAAGGGCGTACTGCTGATTTTCGACGAAATACAGACGGGAATGGGGCGGACCGGCAAGCTGTTCGCCTACCGGCATTTCGATATGGCCCCCGACATCATGACGCTGGCCAAGGCTTTGGGAAACGGCCTTCCGATCGGGGCCATGCTGGCGACGGAAAACGTGGCCGCAGCCTTTCAGCCCGGTTCCCATGCTTCCACATTCGGGGGGACGCCGCTGGTTACCGCCGCGGCCCTGAGAGTCGTCGAAGTCATGGCGGAGAAAAAGATCGTCGAGCATTGCGCCGAGGTCGGCCGATATTTCAAAAACCGTCTGGAGGAGTTGAAGGAGAAACACGACCAGGTCGCGGATGTCCGGGGCTTGGGGCTCCATCTGGGCATGGAGCTGCGTTTCGAGGGAGGCCCCGTGGTCGAGTCCTGCATGGAAAAGGGCTTTCTGATCAACTGCGTGCAGGGAAACGTTCTTCGCTTCGTTCCCCCGCTTATCGTATCAAAGGGAGAAATCGACGCCCTCGTCGATTGCCTGGATGACATTTTAAAAGGCAAAGGAGGGGCCTGATCATGAAAAGACACCTTCTGTCCATCTCGGATTTGACCAAGGAAGACGCCGATTTTCTGGTCGAGAGGGCGATCAAGCTGAAAAGCATGAAAAAAGAGGGAATCTGCGAACAGCCGTTTGCCGGAAAGACCCTCGGGCTTCTGTTCGAAAAGCATTCCACCAGGACCCGGCTTTCGTTCGAAACCGCGATGATTCAGCTGGGCGGCTCCTCCATTTACATCAGCACGGAAACGACCCAAATGGCCCGAAGCGAACCGATCAAAGACACCGCGCGAGTCCTTGCCAGATACCTGGACGCGCTGGCGATTCGGACTTATTCCCAGAGCATGGTGGAAGAGTTCGCCCGGTTTTCGTCCATCCCGGTCATCAACGCTCTGACCGACGAAGGACATCCCTGCCAAGTGCTCAGCGATGTGATGACCGTTGTCGAACACAAGGGCGGGGTTGAAAATCTGAAGATCGCCTGGGTCGGGGACGGCAACAACATGGCCCAGTCTTGGATCAAGGCGGCGGCGGTGTTCGGTTTCCATCTGTCGCTGGCGTGCCCCGAGGCCTACGCTCCCGACGAGCAGATCCTGCGGCAAGCCAGGGAAAGCGGCGTCGGGGAAATTGTTCTGACCCGTGACCCCAAAGAGGCCGTAAAGGACGCCGACGTCGTAAATACCGATGTCTGGGCCAGCATGGGGATGGAAAAGGAGGCCGAGGAGAGGAAAAAGATCTTCGCCCCCTACCAGGTGAATCGGGACTTGCTTAAAGGCGCGAAACAAGACGCCATCGTACTGCATTGCCTTCCGGCGCACAGGGATGAGGAAATCGCGGAGGATGTTCTGGAAGGACCGCAATCCGTAGTCTGGGACCAGTCCGAGAACAAGCTCCACATGCACAAGGCCATTCTGGAGACACTGGTCGCACAGAACCGGGAATGATTGGTCGCCATGGTTTCCGCGCTCTGCACGGGAAAGTCTTTTGGACGCTCTGCGTTCTGCTCGACTGAAACACGGCACATGAAAAAAAACATCGCTTTGGGCGATGAACAGAAACAACGACAGGAGAATCTGCAACGTGGGAGATAAGATTGAAAAAGTGGTATTGGCCTATTCCGGCGGGCTCGACACGTCGGTGATCTTGAAATGGCTCATCGAGACTTACGACTGCGAGGTGATCGCGTTTTCCGCCGACATCGGCCAGGAGGAGGAGTTGGACGAAGTCGAGGAAAAGGCCTTGAAGACAGGTGCTTCCAAGGTATACATCGACGACCTGAAGGAGGATTTCGTCGAAAATTACGTGTTTCCGGCTTTTCGCGCCAACGCCATCTACGAGGGCAAATATTTGCTGGGGACGTCCCTGGCCAGGCCCCTGATCGCCAAGCGCCAGATGGAAATCGCGGCGCTGGAGGGCGCGGACGCCGTCTCCCACGGGGCCACCGGAAAGGGAAACGACCAGGTGCGCTTCGAGCTGAGCTATTTCGCCATGGACCCCAAAATCAAGATCGTTGCTCCGTGGCGCGAGTGGGACCTCGGTTCCCGGACCGCTCTCATGGCGTTTGCCGAAAAGCACGGCATTCCCGTCCCCACGACGCCTAGCAAGCCCTACAGCATGGACAGAAACCTGCTTCACATCAGCTACGAGGGAGGCATCCTGGAAGATCCCTGGAAGACGCCGGACGAAAGCATGTTCACTCTCAGCGTGTCTCCCAAGGACGCGCCCGACAAGTCCGAGGTCGTGGAGATTTCTTTCGAAAAAGGAAACCCGGTCGCATTGAACGACGAAAGACTGTCTCCGGCCAAAATGCTCAAAGCCCTGAACGTTTTGGGCGGACGCCATGGCATCGGGCGCGACGACATCGTGGAGAACCGGTTCGTGGGCATGAAATCCAGGGGCGTCTACGAAACCCCGGGCGGGACCATTTTGCGAGTCGCCCACATGGCCATGGAATCCATCACCATGGACAGGGAGGTGATGCACCTGCGCGACTCTCTGATGCCCAAGTACGCCGAATTGGTCTACTACGGCTTCTGGTTTACGCCGGAAATGAAAGTGCTTCAGGAGATGGTCGATTCGTCCCAGGAAAACGTTTCCGGCGTGGTTCGCCTGGAGCTGTACAAGGGAAATTGCACGGTCATGGGAAGAAAGTCCGACGAGTCCGTCTACAGCGAGGCCTTCGCCACCTTCGAGGACGACAGCGTCTACAGCCAGAAGGACGCCGAGGGGTTTATCCGACTCAATGCGTTGCGGCTTAGAATACGCAAGCTGCTGAACCTTTAGACGGTATGAGGTAGAGAGACGCTATGACCAGCAAGCCTTGGGGAGGAAGGTTTTCCCAAAAAACCGACCGGAGCGTGGAGGCGTTCACCTCCTCCATAGCCTTCGACAGGTTGCTGTACTACTACGACATCCAGGGGAGCGTGGCCCATTGCAATATGCTCGCCCGGCAGGGAATCATCGGCGAGGAAGAGGCCTCGACACTTGTCGCCGGGCTGGGAAGGGTCCTGAGAAAACTGGAGAGGGGCGAATACGAGTTCGACGACAGCCTGGAGGACATCCACATGCACGTGGAAACCTGGCTTCTCCAAGATGTGGGCAAGGTGGCGCAAAAGCTCCACACGGCCCGCAGCAGAAACGACCAGGTCGCTTTGGATGTTCGCATGTACCTGCGGCACGAAACAGCGGAGGTCGTCGGCCTGCTTCGTGGCCTGAGACGTGTGCTGGCGGACATGGCCAAAGACAATTTGGGCGTTGTCCTTCCAGGCTACACCCACTTGCAACGCGCCCAGCCTGTCCTCTTTTCCCATCACTTGATGGCCTATTTCGAAATGTTTTCCAGGGATTCGCAACGGTTCGCCGACGGTTTCGACCGCATCAACGTCATGCCCTTGGGAAGCGCCGCGCTGGCAGGTTCCACCTTTCCCATCGACAGAAACTACGTCGCGGAACTTCTGCACTTTCCAAAGGTTTCGGAAAACAGCATCGACTCGGTGTCGGACCGGGATTTCGTCATAGAGTTTCTTGCCGCCGCCAGCATTTGCATGATGCATTTGAGCCGTTTTTCCGAAGAACTGATTCTCTGGTCCTCGTCCGAATTCGGTTTCGTGGAGATCTCCGACGCCTATACCACCGGCAGCAGCATCATGCCGCAGAAGAAAAACCCCGACGTCGCGGAGCTTGTCAGGGGAAAGTCCGGGCGTGTCTACGGCGATCTGATGGCCATGCTCACCCTCATGAAATCTCTTCCTCTCGCATACAACCGGGACATGCAGGAGGACAAGGAGCCGCTTTTCGACGCCGTGAACACCCTGAAGGCCTGCATCGACATCTATGCCAGGATGATTCCCCGCATGAATGTGAACAAAGACGCTATGGAGCGAGCGACCCTGACGGGTTTTCTGAACGCCACCGACTTCGCGGACTATCTGGCGGAAAAGGGCACGCCTTTCCGCGAAGCGCACGGAATCGTCGGCAAGGCGGTCCAATACGCCCTCGAACAGAAAAAGGAGCTTCACGAACTGAGCCTGAAGGAACTCAAATCCTTTTCCTCCCTGGTTTCCGACGACATTTTTTCGTTCCTGACGGTGGAGAAGATGATCGACCGGCGGAGGTCGTTCGGGGGGACTTCGGGCAAACTGGTGGAGGCTGCCGTCGCAAGGGCCGCCGAGAGGTTGGATGTCGAGAAACGGGATTTCGACGAAAAGTTCAAGGACATAGACGTTATTTAAAAGGACGTTATTTGGAAGGATGTCGTCCAGGGAACCTTAGCCAGAGGGATGAATGGGGATGCGAATCGCAATGACGGGGCCTGTGCGATCATGCGCGGCGAAAAGCAAGGGCGCGCGGGTGCGTTTGGCAATTGTGTCCATGGCATTGCCTGTGCTTATTTTGACGTTGGCGGTGGCCGGCTGCGGCAAGAAGGGGCCGCCGGTACACCCGGGCGCCCTACCGCTTCCAGTTGTGGACAGGCTTGAAAAACAGCTTGACGGAGATCTCCTTGTTCTTTCCTGGGAGGTGCCTGAACACGTGTCCTTTGCCGAGCCCGATGGTTTTTTCGTCTATCGGTCGAAAACGCCTGCGGGCGGCGATTGCAAGAATTGCCCCTACATTTTCGAAAAAGTGTCCGATGTTTCCCCTGTCCAAGGCTTCTTTGGCGGGCGGTCCGACAAGGTCTTCTATCGTGAAACACTTGAAAAAGATCATATTTACCGGTATAAGGTGAGGGCTTATGCCGACGACGGCTTGACGGGCGCTTGGTCCGTGATCGCCGAAGTCTCTTATTGACGGCGCAATCATTCTTTTTTTGGGAGGCCCATGCATCATTTCGAGTACGTAAACGACGAATTGTATTGCGAGTCCGTTCCCGTTTCCCGAATCGTAGAAGAGGTGGGGACGCCTTTCTATCTTTACAGCCACGCTACCTTGAAGCGTCATTTCGAGGCTTTCGACGGCGCTTTCGCGGGTACTCGGCGGCTGGTATGCTTTTCCGCCAAAGCCAACACCAATCTGGCTCTCTTGCGGTTGTTCCAGAGCATGGGCGGGGGACTCGACATCGTATCCGGCGGCGAACTGTACCGGGGGATCAAGGCGGGTTTCGCACCCGAGCGAATCGTGTATTCCGGAGTCGGCAAGAAAATCGACGAGATCGACTACGCCATCGGCGCCGGCATTCTCATGTTCAACGTGGAATCCATGGAAGAGCTGGAAGCCATCGACGGCCGGGCCAAGGCGTTGAACAAAAATGCGCCCGTGGCCCTGCGGGTCAATCCGGACGTGGACCCCAAGACGCACCCGTATATTTCCACCGGCTTGAAAAAGAACAAGTTCGGCATCGAAGCGGAGTCCGCCCTGGATGGCTACAAGGCGGCCAGGAAGATGAAAAATCTCGAAATCATCGGCATCGACTGCCACATCGGTTCCCAGATCACCGAGACCGCCCCCTTCAAGGACGCTCTTTCGAGGCTGAAGAAACTGGCGGGAGAACTGAAGGGACTCGGCATTGAAATCAAGTATCTCGATATGGGCGGGGGACTGGGGATCACCTATTCCGACGAGTCTCCGCCGCATCCCGACGAGTATGCCAAGGCCCTTGTCGAAAGTCTCAAGGACACCTCGTTTCATCTGATTCTGGAACCCGGACGGGTCATCGTGGGCAACGCCGGCATTCTGGTGACGAGAACGCTTTACAGGAAAAGCGGCCAGGTCAAGGAATTCGTGATCGTGGACTCCGGCATGAACGATTTGATGCGGCCGACGTTGTACGGTGCCTTCCACGCGATCCGGCCGGTGATGCGAAAAGAGAGAGGTTCGATCAAGGCGGACGTGGTAGGGCCCATCTGCGAAAGCGGCGATTTTCTGGCTGCGGACAGGGACATGGCCGACGTCAAGCGGGGCGACCTTTTGGCGGTTATGAGCGCAGGGGCCTACGGATACGTTATGTCCTCCAACTACTGTTCCCGGCCCAGGGTCCCTGAGGTCATGGTGAAAGGCGACTCCTTTGCAATCGTTCGCCAAAGGGAGACGTACGAGGACTTGGTTCGGGGCGAGTCTGTCCCCGCTTTTCTTGCGTAGTCTCGCGTAAGTCTCGGTCTGGCGGCTTCGGACGGCGAGAACCGACGGGGCCGGTTTCTGGCAACATCCCAAGTACGGTGAGAGATGGATAAAATACCATTCTTTAAGATGAGCGGCAGCGGCAACGATTTCATTCTGGTCGATAACCGGGAACAAATCGTCGGCGAAGACGGCTTGACGGACCGCATCGCGAAAATTTGCCGCAGAAAGATGTCCGTGGGGGCCGACGGGTTCATCCTTGTGGAAAACTCCGACACGGTCGATTTCAAATGGCGGTTTTTCAATTCCGACGGCAGCGTTGCGGAAATGTGTGGAAACGGAGCGAGGTGCGCGGCTCGCTTCGCGTTTTTAAACGGAATCGCGGGCGAGACCATGTCCTTTGAAACCGTGGCGGGAATCGTATCGGCCTCGGTCACCGACGAGGGGGTCAAAATCAAAATGCCGGACCCTTTCGACGTGGAGACCGACTATATTCTGGACCTCGAGGGTCGCTCCATGTCCGTCAGCAGCCTGAACACGGGCGTGCCCCACGTGGTGATTGCCACCGACAATCTGGAACGGGTGGACGTCGTGCGGCAGGGCAGGGAGATCCGGTATCACAAGGTCTTCGCACCGGCAGGGACCAATGTCAATTTCGTATCCATGCGCGACGATAGCGTCATGGCCATTCGCACCTACGAAAGAGGTGTCGAGGACGAAACCCTGGCATGCGGCACAGGATCTGTCGCGGGCGCCATCATCATGGCCATAAGGACCGGGGTCTCCTCCCCCTTGAAAGTTTTAACCAGAAGCGGCTCGATGTTGAAAATCCATTTCGAGGAAAACGCAGGCCGATTTTCACAAGTCTATCTCGAGGGAGACGCGAGGGTGATTTATGCGGGAATGCTGTGGAAAGAAGCTTGGAATTATGAATAGACTGTTTGCCGGCTTTGCCGGGAAATGACGAGACGTCGCGTGGCTGTCGCATACATTTCCGTGGGGTCCAATTCGGGTGAAAGGCTTGAATATTGCGAGTTCGGCGTCTCCCAGATGTTCGTGTCAGGCCGGTCGTCGCTTCTGGGACGCTCCCGAATCTACGAGACTGAACCGGTCGGGTTCAAGGAGCAGGAGTGGTTTTTGAATTTTGTCGTTAAAATTGAAACCGACTTGGAACCGGAACAACTCTTAAAGGAGCTGAAGGACATCGAAGCCCGGGCCGGAAGAGACTTCGGCCAGATCAGGTTCGGGCCGCGAACGTTGGATCTCGACATTTTGCTCTACGACGACCGGATCGTCGATGCGCAAGATCTGGAAATACCGCACCCGAGAATGCACGAAAGGCGGTTTGTTCTGGCACCCCTTTGCGATCTGAATGCGGACCTGGTGCATCCCGTGTTGAAGAAAAAGGCGTCTCGGCTTCTCGAAGATCTGCCGGAAGACGAACAAAAGGTGGTACCTTACAAATGCGACTGCTGATATTTCTTGTCCTTTTATATCTGGGCTACAAGGCTGTGAAGGTATGGATTCGAAGAAACGTTCTGACCGGAACCGATGCTTCCCGCCACGCCGGCCCGGGAGACCAGATCGACGAAATGATGGTCAAGGATCCCGTCTGTGAAATCTATTTCCCGAAAAACACCGGTGTCGTCCTGCAAATCGACGGCAAGACCCTGTATTTTTGCAGTGAAGAGTGCAAGGAAAAATATTTGTCTGAAAGAAACGACTTGGGGCGATGAAACAATCGTCGCATTTATCCGAATAACAGGAGGATTCATATGAAATTCTTTATCGATACGGCCAATATCGATGAAATCAAGGAAGCCAACAGCATGGGGATGGTCGATGGCGTCACCACGAACCCGTCGCTCATCGCCAAGGAGGGCAGGGGACTCGAGGAAACCGTGAGGGAGATTTGCGAAATCGTCGATGGCCCCGTCAGCGCGGAGGTCATTTCCACCGAGTACAAACCCATGGTGGAGGAGGCCAAAAAACTGGCCGAAATCCATGATAACATCGTGGTCAAGATCCCCATGACCATCGACGGGCTGAAAGCCACCCGCACACTGACAGAGGAACGGATCAAAACCAACGTCACCCTCGTTTTTTCCCCCTTGCAGGCGCTCATGGCGGCAAAGGCGGGCGCGACCTTCGTCAGCCCGTTCGTCGGGCGCATCGACGACCTGTCCTCCGATGGCATGCTTCTGGTAGAGCAGATCGTGGAAATATACAGCAACTACGCGTTCGATACCGAGGTGATCGTTGCCAGCGTTCGCAACCCGCTCCATGTGCTGGAATCCGCCCTGCTCGGCGCGGACATCGCCACCATCCCTTTCAAGGTCTTGAGCAAGCTGGCGGCCCATCCACTCACCGACAAAGGCCTGAAGGCTTTTCTCGACGACTGGAAAAAGGCCGGCAAGTAATTACAATCTTCCACACGAAGGTGTTAGCGAAAAGTGATATCCAGGGAAAAAATTAAGGACCTTTGCGGCAATCCCAATACGCTCACCCTTTTCAGGGTGGCGGCGATTCCCCTCATTGTCGTCCTGCTGATTTTCGAGACCCCGAACCGCTTTTGCACGTTTCTGTCGGCGATTCTGTACAGCTTGGCGGCCATCACGGATTATCTGGACGGCTACCTGGCCAGGCGCTGGGGAAGGATTTCCAGTTTCGGAAAAATTATGGATCCCGTGGCGGACAAGCTTCTGGTCTCCTCCACGTTCATCATGCTCACCGCTCACGGCTGGATTCCCGCTTGGGTGGTCTGCGTGATCGTTGGAAGGGAGCTGGCCGTGACCGGCTTGAGGAACATCATATCCGAAGTCGGCGAAGACGTCTCCGCATCCATGCTGGGAAAATACAAAACCGGTTTTCAAATTTCAGCGCAGATTCCCCTGCTGATCCATTATCCCTATTTCGGCGTCAATTTCCATGCCATCGGCATGTTTTTTCTCTGGGGCGCTCTCCTGATGACCATTTGGTCCGGGGCCGACTATTTTTTCCGGTTCAGAAAACACTTGGAGTTTTAATTCCGGTATTATTTAAATTTTATGTTGACACGAACCGGTGAATTGGGTATAAGGATGTTTCTTGACTGAGCGGGAATAACTCAGTGGTAGAGTGCGACCTTGCCAAGGTCGAAGTCGCGGGTTCAAATCCCGTTTCCCGCTCCATTTTTTTTGGCGGCATAGCCAAGTGGTAAGGCAGCGGTCTGCAAAACCGTTATTCACCAGTTCGAATCTGGTTGCCGCCTCCATTCATTAAAGAAACAAAAGGATTTGCGAAAATGATCGCAAATCCTTTTTTTGTTTGGGGGTAAAAAAAATGAGCATGAGAAAAATAACATCGTTGACGGCGTTCGTTTCCTTTTTCGTAGTTACGACCACCAGCGTCGTTTTGTTCGTCGTTCCTCACGGACGCGTCGCATATTGGGCGGATTGGCGCTTGTGGGGGCTTTCCAAGGACCAATGGGGGGGCATCCACATCAACACCGGACTTCTTTTTCTGGTTTCGCTGCTGTTGCATATCTATTACAACTGGAAATCCATCGTACGATATCTCAAGGACAAGGCCGAGAAACTGACGGTTTTCACTGCGGATTTCAACGTGGCCCTTCTGGTGGTCGTTCTTTGCGTGGCGGGGACTTTCGCCGAGGTCCCCCCGTTTTCGACCATTATGAATATCAACGAGTCCATCAAGGTTGCCTCGGCGGGAAAATACGGGGAGCCGCCTTATGGACACGCGGAACTTTCATCTGTCAAAAGCCTCTCTATGAAAATGGGCTTCGATTCCAAGACCGCAGTCGAGAAAATCAAGGAATCGGGATACAAGGTCGAGGGCGAGGAGCAAACCTTGTTACAAATCGCGCTGGATAACGAGACGACCCCGCAGACAATCTATCTGGCCATGGAACCGTCCCAGAAGAAGCCGCCGGTCGTTTCCGGCGGAGCCGAGCAGCTTCCGGGCTCGCCCCCGCCGGGGACCGGGAATCTAACTCTGGCGGATTTTTGCGCTAAATACGGTCTTAACAAAAATGCCGTACTGGCAATGTTTATGGATGATGGCATTTCAGCGAAAGAAGAAATGACCATCAGAGAGATCGCCAAAGCCAATCAGGCCAGTCCTTTCGATATTTACGAACGTATTCGGTCGATGGGCCGATAGCGTAGCCGGATGTTTTCGCGCTTGTTGATGGAAATGCCCGTCGGATTTGACATTCGCGATGCCACACTTTAAAACGTGACTGAGATTTATCAGACGAATCAATGCCGCCAGAGCCGAAGCGAGCGAAATAGACGGCCTGGGGGATAGAGAAGGATCGCGGAGAATAATATAATGGGTTGGTTGGGCAAAATTGTCGGCGGCACCATCGGGTTCGCCATGGGAGGTCCGCTGGGGGCCGTGGCGGGTGCGATTTTCGGCCACGCCTACGATAAGGGCGCGGAGCTCGAGTACCAGGAGCATTTGGTCAGCAGGCCGCGGCTTTCCGAGGATGAAGAGGCCCAGCTCATTTTTTTTGTCGCCGCCTTTTCCATGCTTGCCAAGCTGGTCCAGGCCGACGGCGAAATTACGCGCAGGGAACTCGATACCATCGAGAAAATCATGTCCAAGGATTTGAAGCTCGGGGCGCAAAGTCGCAACGTGGCCGTCAAGATTTTCAACAGGGCTTTGTATACGCACCAGACTTTCCAGGATTATGCCAACCAATTCTACGACCGCTTTCATTCCCGTCCGCCAATTCTGGAGTTCATGCTCGATCTTCTCTTCAAGGTATCGACCTCTGGAGGGGGCCTGGGAGAGGCGGAGGAAAAGCTGCTGCTTTCCGCCGGGAGAATTTTCAGATTCAGTAAGTCCCGGTACGACAATATCAAAACGCGCCATGTAAAAATTACGGATCGATACTATTCCATCCTCGGATGCTCGCGGTCGGATTCCGACGAACAACTCAAAAGCAGCTACCGAAAGCTGGTGCGGGAATTCCACCCGGACGCCATCGCTGCCAAAGGCCTCCCTGAAGAATTCACGTCCTTTGCCCAGGCCAAATTCAGGGAAATACAGGAGGCCTACGAGGGAATCAAGGAGGAAAGAGGCATGAAATAAGGACTGTCTGAACCGCCTTGAATAACACAATTTCTGAGTTTTGAATTTGAAACGCCATGCAATGGTTTCGCTGAGGTTGGAGCGAATCTGGCAAGACGAGGCCGAAGGGTTGGTTTCGAGTTCCGGATTGTGCAATCGCCTTTACCGTCGTTCCTTTTTATGGTAGGTTGATTTACAAGCTTTATGGGTAAACGACCGGAAGAAGGCCTTCGACCCGGAAGCCGTTGCAAGCGAAAAAGGACCTTCGCCGGGCGGTACGCACGCCCGGCATGCTGCTGAAACTGGATGCAGAAAGGAAGCGACTCGGAAATGAACCTCATCGAAAAAATCGATACGGAAATTCCCGTTCTATTCGGCAAAGAGATCAAGATCCTTGAGGATGCCCAAAGCAGGGTAGCTCGGGGAGACCTTTCCAACCCGAAGCTCGCCGACCATTTCCGGAGGCTTTGCGTCGAGTACGGAAAAATTCTGAAGGTTGCCGCAAGGATCACGCGGCTGAGCGACAGTTACCAGAAAAAACTCATAGAAGCCAACGAGCGTATCGAAGCGCAGAGGGCCGAGCTGGAAAAGGCCAACCGTCGCCAGGAAAAGCTTTTGGAGGAACTCAGGCAACTCAACGCGACCAAGGACAAGTTCTTTTCCATAGTCGCCCACGATATTCGAGGCGCGTTCGCATCCTTCAAGTCGGGTTTCGACCTGCTTTCCGATTACACCGACGACTTGGACAAGGACGAAATCAGAGAGATCGCCCTGCACTTGAAAAAAAGCGGGGCCAACCTCTACGAGCTTCTGGAGAACCTTCTGCAATGGTCTCGACTGCGCATGGGGGGGATGAAGATCCAGCCGGAAAACCTGCGGTTGGCCGCCACGGTGAACGACGTATTTCGCCTTATGGGACAGGCCGCCCGAAAAAAGGGAATCGATCTCGAAAGCGTTGTGGGAGACGAGGTTGCGGTTAGGGCGGACGCTCCCATGTTGTTTTCATTGTTGCAAAACTTGGTTGCCAACGCGATCAAATTCAGCAAGCCGGGCGGCCGGGTGCTTGTCGGGGCTCGCCGCTCGCGGAGCAAGGTCGTTGTCTCCGTTGCGGACGACGGTGTGGGCATGGACCAGGAGCAGATCGCCGATTTGTTCCGGATAGACAGACAGTCCTCGAAGCCCGGGACCGCCGGGGAGGAGGGCACGGGGCTCGGATTGATTCTCTGCAAGGAATTCGTCGAAAAAAATGGCGGCGAAATAAAGGTGGAAAGCCGCCCGGGTTGCGGCGCCAAAGTATTTTTCTCCCTGTGGCCCGCCAGGGAATAACGATTGACAAAATTTGCCCTGTTTTCTATGATTCCTCCACTTGAGACAGGAGATGGGGGTCGATTTTTCTTTATGGTCGAAGGAATCGCGAAATCGACTGTCCGTAGTTTTTTTCCAATGTTTTTGCATGCGTTTTTGCCGGAGGAGGTTGGATGGAGGGAAGAGTCCTCGTCGTAGATGACGATCCCATTTTGATGATGTCGCTGAGACTGCGCCTTGCAAATGCGGGCTACGAAGTCGAAGAGGCCGTCGATGGCAAGGAGGCCTTGGAGAAGCTGGTCCATTTCGAGCCCGATATTATCCTCGCCGATATTATGATGCCCCGGATGGACGGCTATGCGCTTCATTCGCAATTGCGCAAGGACCCTGAAACGGCCAGTATTCCCTTTATTTTTCTCTCCGCCAAATCGGATACGTCGGATCAGCTCGAAGGCTTGCGAATGGGGGCGGACGACTACGTATGCAAGCCCTTCGAGGTGTCCAACCTGATCGAACGAATGAAAAAGGTGATGGAGCGCGCGGATGCGGTCAAGGGATATCGCGCCCGGGCCGATTTCAGCGGAAACCTTTCCCAGATGTCCTGGGCCGACGTCATACAGATCGCGGAACTCAATCACAAAAGCGGCGAGTTGGTTTTCCGCAATTCCGAAAACGAACGCATGGGCAGTGTTTTCTTTCGCGAGGGACAGCTTGTGAACGCCCGAGTCGGAGAGGTCGAGGGCGAAGAGGCCTTTTTCACTCTGATGTCCGAGCGGGAGGGATACTTCGAATTTTTCGGCAGGACTGCGGAAGTCCCTCGCGCGATTGAATCGAGCAACACGGCGATCCTGTTGAAAGGGTCCCGAATGGCCGACGAGTACGATGTTCTTCGGCGCAAGCTTCCGCATTTGAAAGTCGTATTCCGGCCGACGGGCAGGCAGGTATCCGATCATGTCGAGGAGAAGGTGGGCAGGGAGAGGCTTGAGGAATTCCTCCGGGACATTGAAAAGGGCTTGGACGCGGGCAGTCTGATCGATTCCGGCCGAATGAGCCCCGTGCGGGCTGCCTCTATTCTTTCGACGCTGATGTCCGAAAAGATCGTCGAATTTATCGATCCGGAAGCGCCAGGAATTCGGCAAATATCCATATCGACGCCTTACTCGATGATCGAGGAGGGACTGGTGAAGGTCTTTGGGATCATCGATAGGCGGGGGCTGACCGGAATACTCAAATTCAACAAGCGTCTTGAGCGCCAGTCTGTTTTCTTCAAGAACGGACGCATGGTTCATTGCTTCCATGGAAAGGTGACGGGCAAGAAGGCCTTTTTCCGGGTTGCGCGCGAAAGGGGCGGGACGCTGAAATTTATCCAGCAGCCGGTCGCGGTGCTTCCAACCATCAATTCTCCTCTTCCCAAATTGCTTGAAGAAGCAAACCGGGAGGTGGCTCGTTTCAAGGGAATCGGCAGGGAGTTCTTCGAGAAGAAGGTCATGGTGGACGAAGAAAAGGCCCGGGAGATCCTGGCGAAAAAGGAACTTCAGGGGCTTCGCAAGTTCATCGCCCTGGTCCAGCAGCACGGGAAGGTGGCCGATATCGTCGATTCCAGCCCCCTTGACGACTCCAAGACCGTGGATCAGATCAACTACCTGACCGACATCGGCCTGCTGCGAGTCGAGGGGAAACGAATCGTTCCCGTCCAGGTGGTCACCGATAGCACTGCCGACATTCCCCCGGAACTGGTTCGGGAGAAAAACATCGTGGTAGCGCCGCTTTCGATTCATTTCGGCGAAACGGTATACAAGGACGGGATCACGGTCACCCCGAACAGTTTCTACGAGATGCTCAAGAACAGCAAGGTTTTTCCCCACACCTCCCCTCCGTCCATCGGGGATTTCCACCAGATTTTCCGGCAGATCGTCCCCGACCGGGACATCCTGTGTCTTTTTCTATCCCGGAAGATGAGCAAGACCTTCGAAAACGCGATGTCTGTCAAAGAGGGCAACTACGACGACTATTTGCGGTCTCGAAGGCGGAAGCACGGAAGTTCCGAGGAGTTGAACATTGAGATGCTGGACAGCCGCGGGGTGTCCTTGGCGCTCGGATTGCTCGTGCTGGAGGCTGCGGAAAAGGTCGAAAGGGGATGGCCTTTGGAAAGAATCGTGGACTACATTCGGGTAACGAGAGACAAAATTCGGACCTATTTCGTCGTGGATACGCTGGAATATTTGCGCCGGGGCGGACGAATCGGCAAGGCCAAGGCCCTGTTGGGCTCGTTGTTGCAGTTCAAGCCGATCCTGGGAATTCAAAGCGGAGAAGTAGCGCCGGTAACGAACGTACGGGGCGGCAAGAACGCGCAGCAGCGAGTAATCCAGATGATTCGCAAGGGCTTGGAGAACCCGACCGCGCCGATCAAGCTGGGAGTGGTGCATGCCGACGCGGAAAAGCAGGTGCGGCGGTTGAAGGATCTTCTGGACATGAATTTCAACTGCCGGAAAATCGTCGTTTCCGCAATCGGTCCCACCGTGGGGACCCATTGCGGTCCGGGAACTGTCGCCGTGACCTATTTTCCGGTCGATGAAGAGGACCTTGATTAGCCGCAATGTGGAGCGGCTTTTTTTTCAACGACCATGGAAATGCCCAATGGAAGCAAGCAGCAAAAATACTCTTTTTTCCTTCGAACAGAAGGTCGTCGAAAAGGCCGAGGCCGCCCTGGCCAAGGCCGAATCACAAGACGCCCCTCTTAGAGAGGAGTTCGAAAGACTCCTGGAGCAATACAAGAAGATCTTCAAGCAGTCCGAAAGGCTGATCAGGCTGAGCGACAGCCAGCAGCAGAAGCTCAACGACGCCTTGGAACAGCTCGAAAACGCCAAGGAGATGGCGGATTCGGCCAATCGTTTCAAGAGTATGTTTCTGGCCAACATGAGCCACGAGATCCGCACGCCCATGAACGCCATCATCGGCCTTACGTCCCTGGCGCTGAAGGCCGAGGTTTCTCCCAAAGTCCGCGAATATTTGAACACCGTGCAAATCAGCGCGCATTCTCTGCTGGGGATCATCAACGATATTCTCGACTTTTCAAAAATCGAGGCGGGAAAACTCGATCTGGAATCCGTCGCTTTCCATTTGGAATCGGTCATGGGATACATCTCCGACCTCTTTTCCGAACGTGCGGCAAACAGTGGCGTCGAATTGCTTTTCCATATCGACGAAGACGTTCCTCGGCAACTGGTCGGAGATCCGTTGCGTCTGGGACAAATCCTGGTCAACCTCACCGGCAACGCCATGAAATTCACGCGGCGCGGCAAGATCGAGATTTTCGCGAATGTTTTGGAGATCGATTCCAAACAGACCACGATTCGGTTCCAGGTTTCCGATACGGGCATCGGCATCGCCGAAGATCAGCTGCCCCATCTTTTTGATTCCTTCACGCAGGCCGACGGCTCCACCACGAGAAACTACGGCGGCACGGGACTGGGTCTGACCATTTGCAAGCTGCTCGCGGAAATGATGGGCGGCGACATGAAAGTGCGAAGCAAGCTTGGAGATGGCAGTTCTTTTTATTTCGCATTGCCCTTTCTCCTCGATACCTCAAACGCAGGCGCATATGATCGCAAAAGCAAGGATGTCTTCAAAAAGGAAGCCGTGCGCAAGGATTCCCCCCGGATCTTCGGACTTCGGGTACTGCTCGTAGAAGACAACGCCATCAACCGGGAGGTGGCCCAGGAGATTCTCGGCAACGCGCGTCTGGTTACCGAAACCGCCAGCAACGGCAGGCATGCCTTGGAGATCCTTCGAAGAACGCTTTCCGGAGAGACGGCCCCTTTCGATGTCGTCCTTATGGACGTTCAAATGCCGGAAATGGACGGCTACGAGGCTACCAGCAAGATTCGGTCGGAGTTGCGTATGGAGGATCTGCCGGTTATAGCCATGACCGCGCACGCCATGAAGGGCGACAGGGAAAAATGCATCGAAGCGGGCATGAACGACTATATCGCCAAACCCATCGATCCCGACCAGCTGGTTTCGGTCATTTCCGAGTGGGTTCCGGACCGGCGGCGCGCGGATGCGCAGGAGCTTTCCCGGTTCGATGCGGATGTCGCGCATGCCTTTCCCGATTCGCTTCCCGGTCTGGACTTGAAATCGTTCATGAACAGGCTGGACGGCAACAGGAAACTGCTGTCGAAGGTCATGAAGCAATTTATAGACAATTACTCGACGGTGGATTTGGACATCAAAAAGGCCTTGGAAACCGGCGACTACGAGACGGCCAAGCGGATGAGCCATACGCTGAAGGGGGTTGCGGCCACGTTTTCGGCTTACGAACTCAACGACCGGGCACGAGAGCTGGAAGTCGCAATCGGCGATGAGGACGGCGACTGGCAAGAGAAGATAGAGGATTTCGGCGTCGCTCTTCGGGTGGTGGTCAAAGCTGCGCACCGCCTTGTCGATGTCGCCTAGTGCGGGCGACAAAGCGGGGGGGGGGCCGGACGGCAATGGAGACGTTATGGAAGGCAAAGTGCTTATTGTCGATGACGATCCGGTGTTCGTAACGATTTTGGAGGACAGGCTGGCCCAGGCCGGTTACCATGTCGAGTCCACGAGCAACGGGAGGGAAGCGATGGAGATGGTCCGGTCTGTGGACCCGGATATCGTCTTGTCCGACATTATGATGCCGGAGATGGACGGCTACGAGCTTCAGCGCCGGCTAAGAAGCGATCCGGAAACCGCTGCCATTCCGTTCATTTTCCTCTCTGCCAAGTGCGAGCCCACCGATCAGTTGGAGGGCCTTCGTATGGGCGCCGACGACTACGTTTGCAAACCCTTCGATTTCGAGGACTTGGTCGATAGAATCGAACAGGCTATCGCAAAGGTCGCGCGGGTCGTATCCTACAGTGCCAAGGCCGATTTCAGCGGAAACGTCAACCAGATGAGCATCGCCGACGTCCTTCAGATCGTGGAGATCAACCACAAGTCCGGCGAGCTGATTTTCAAGAACGAAAAAGGCAAGAAGACCGGAAAGGTTTTTTTTCAAAAAGGAGCGCTGGTCCATGCCCGAACGGCCAGGCTGTCAGGAGAGGAAGCCTTCTATCAGATCATGGGGGAAAAGAAGGGCTTTTTCGAGTTTTTCGGCGTCCCGGTCGATGTTCCCCGGACCATCTCGACTTCCAACATGTCTATGCTGTTGAACGGCACCCGCCTTCTTGACGAGGCCGAAAGCCTTTGCGAACTGGTCGAAGACAGAAGTCTGACGCTCAATGTGCTTTCCCTCGATATCGGCGACGAAATAAAGGAAAAGATCGGCGAGGACAATATAGAAATCATCATGCACAAGGCGAAACAGGGGGCGACGCTCGACCAGATTTTAAAATCGGGGCGCATGAGCAGGCTGAGGGCGGCATCCGCTTTGAGCATGCTTTTAAAGGAAAAAAAGCTTGCGGCTGGCAAGATAGTTGCCGAATGTCCTGCCCTCGTCGATCCCGCAATGCTTTCGGAAATCCGAAGGATTGCCAAAAACGCCATGACCGGCGTGCTGGAAATTCGCAAGAGGCTCGACAAGGAAGCGATCTACTTCGAAGAGGGCCAGATCGTCCACGCTTTCAGCGGTCACCTCGACAGCAAGAAAGCCCTGTTTCGAATTCTGTCCAAATCCGGAGGGGAATTCGTCTTTGTCGAAGGCCCTGTGCCAGTGGCCAGAAGCATCAACGGAACACTGGAAATGCTCGTTGAGACCGCCGAAAAGGAGATGGAGGGCCTCTCCAAATTCGACAACGCCTTTTTCAACAGCGCCATTGCGGTCAAGCCCAGGATGCTGTCGAAAATTCCCGACTTGGAGGGCCGCAAAAGCCTGATGAAAATTCTGGGGCTCGCGCAGCAGTACGACACTATCCGGGAAATTGTCGATGCCAGTCCATTCACCGATCTTGTCACATGCAAGGTCCTGGTCGAACTGATCAGACTCAAGGTACTGCGTTTCGATGTCCCCGTTTCCCGGCGGATCTCCCTGGTGACCGACGGCGCGGCGGACATTCCCGACGCGCTGGCGGAAACCCTGGACGTCGTTTGCCTTCCGTTCGCCCTTTCGGCGTCGGGCGCAACCTTCCAAAACTCCCGCGAAATCGCGCCGGAAGTATTCTACGAAAAACACTTTTCTCAGGGACAGGTTCCCGTCTCAACGTCCCCGTCCGCCCAGGACTTCGACGATCTGTTCAGAAAGCTCTTGCCTGGATCCGACATATTCGCTCTGCTTTCGTCATCGATGTTCAGCGGGGCCGTGCGAAATGCCAGGACGGCCTTGGAGCGGAACATGGAAGATTACCATCGCATCGGGGACCCCGACGACGAGTTGCCCAAAGGGCCGAAGCTGGAGATCGTGGACAGCCGAACCGTCTCCTGCGGCCTGGGCCTGCTTGTGGCCCTGGCTGCGGAGAAGATCAAGACCGGAATCAATGCCTCCGCGCTCCGCGAACATATGGATAAATTGATTCCGCTGGTCTGGACGTTCGTCGTTTGCGGAAACCCCGATTTGTTTTCGCCAGCAATAGGAAGGCCGACGGACGACCCGGATGCTTCCGACTGCCTATACGCTTTGAACTCCGGCAAGCTCGTGGAGAAAAAGCGCCTGGGGCGAGGGGAGAGCGGTCAAGAGAAAATTGTGGAGCTTTTCGGCAAAAATCTCGACGATCCCGACATTCCCCTGCATGCGGCCATTGCGCATGCCGGATGTCCGAAAAAGGCCGAACGCGTCAAGGATCTGCTGGAACTCAATTTCGGCAATATGAAATTGCACGTGCTGCCCATCGGAGGGGCCTTTGGCGCTCGCTGCGGCCCCGGGGCCATCGCGGCTAGCTATATACCGGAATTGAAATAGGCGAAAGACGAAGTGATGAGAATCGTAGTCAAAACATGGTAAAGCGCATTCTGATTCTGTTTTCGATTTGGACGATGGTGCCGACTGTCGTATTCGGGGCGCAGGTGTTCAGGCTGGAAGACGACACGCGCAGCCATGCGTTGGGAAAGGGTCTCGACATCCTGGAGGACAGGCGCGGCGAGATGACCATCGAGGATGTGACTTCCGAAAAGATCGAAAAATTGTTTCGGCCCTGCCGGGTGGACAGCCCCAATTTCGGCTTCACCAACTCGACATATTGGGCGAGGTTCACGGTCGAAAACAAGACGAAAAACGCCAAGTCCTGGCTTTTGGCCCTGGAATACCCCCACCTGGATCACATCGAGCTTTATTCGCCGACACCCGGCGGCCGCTACGCAGTGAAAAAGGCAGGGGATCTGGCCCCCTTTTCCCGGCGAGAGATTCGTCACAGATTTTTTCTGTTCCCGCTGGAAATAGGGGCGGGCGCGGGCCCCCAGACCTACTACATGCGATTCGAGAGCCGGGGGCCGGTCCAGTTTCCTCTGACCATCCTGTCGGGCGAGGAGTTCCTCGTCGCCGACCACAAGGAGCAGTTCGCGCTGGGAATCTATTACGGCATCATGCTTGTGATGGCCCTCTACAACTTTTTCATTTTCTTTTCGGTGAAGGATAGAAGCTATCTATACTATGTTCTCTACATCGTGTCCTACGCGCTGGTTCAGATGACCTACAATGGACTGGCTTTCGAGTGGCTCTGGCCGCGCTATCCAAGATGGGCCAATGTGGCCATGCCCTTTTTGATCGGGCTGAGTCTTTTCTGCATCCTGCAGTTTTCAAAGAGTTTTTTGAATACGGAACGCTACACGCCGGTTTTACACAAGGTTTTCCGCGTTCTGTCCTATGTCGTGACCGTACCCATGTTTCTTTCATTTTTCCGGTACGCCCTCGGTCTTCGTCTGGCGCTCATATCCATGATGCTGGTGGCGGCAAGCATCGTTTGCGCCAGCATCTCCACCTTTCGCAAGGGCTATCGGCCCGCGCGATACTATTTGATCGCCTGGCTGGCGTTCATTTCGGGGTTCGTGCTGATCGTTCTGAGGACCTTCGGCGTTTTTCCCAATGTTTTTCTGACCGAATACGGCATTCAAATCGGGTCGGCCATGGAGGTCACGCTGCTTTCCCTGGGCCTTGCGGACAGAATCAACCAGGAGCGCAAGGAGAAGTTCGAAGCCCAGCAGAACGCTTTGGAAGCCAAGGAGGAGGCCGTGAAAAACCTCGAGAAGGCCTCCCGGCTCAAAAGCGAATTTCTCGCCATCACGGAAAGGAAGGTCGAGGAGAGGACCCGTGAACTCAACGAAACATTGACGCGCGTCGAGGAAGCCAACCGGCACATCATGGAAAGTCTTCGCTACGCCAGGATGATCCAATATTCCCTGCTGCCCAGCCACGACGAGATCGCAAGACGCCTCTCCGAGCATTTCGTCATCTGGAGACCCCGCGACATCGTGGGAGGGGATATTTTCTTCTTCGATTTTTTCGACGACGGTTTCATAGCGGCGGTGGTGGACTGCACCGGGCACGGCGCACCCGGCGCCTTCATGACCATGATCGCCTCCTCCGCGCTGAAAAGAATCATTCGGGACGAAGAGCGCCGGATGCCTGGCGACATTCTCAAGCGGCTCAATTTCATCGTCAAGACCACGCTTCAGCAGGACACGGACCACGCGGTTTCCGACGACGGCCTGGACGCGGCCGTCTGCTATTTCCAGCCGTCGGAAAAGAACATGGTTTTCGCTGGCGCGCGGCTTCATCTCATATGCCAGGGAAACGGAGAGCTGAAATATTTCCGGGGAGACCGGCAGAGCATCGGCTACAAAGGGTCCGATTTTTCGTTCGAATTTTCCGAAAAGCATGTGGCTTTGGAAAAAGGGATGTGCTTTTACATGAGCACCGACGGTTTCACCGACCAACTCGGTGGTCCAAAGGGCATATCGTTCGGCAGGCGCAAATTCGTGAAAATCGTCGCCGAAAACCATCGAAAACCTTTCGTAGAACAAAAAAAGCTTTTTCTCGAAGCGTTTAACGAGTATAAAGGTGACTTGGACCGTTTGGATGACGTCACCGTGGTAGGCTTCAAAATTTAGCGTCGCTGGCCCGTATTGCGTCGGCGAGCGAGGATTATCTTTCGAAAAGGATGGATTATGAAAACCGACCTTTATGCCGTCAAGAAAAGCCTGGGGGAACAAGGCATCTTCTTTTGCCTCAGCGGTCCGATTTCTCAGAACCTTCTGGTGGAAATCGGAGACACGCTGAAACAGAAGATGGAAATGGAGGAAACCAACAAGTCCACGGTCCTGAAAGTGTTCTCGATGCTTGTCGAACAGAGCCAGAACATCATTCGCTATTCGGCGGAAAAGATTTTCACCGAAAGCGGGTTCCGGGAGGAACCCGCGCGGGAAATCGCCATGAGTCTGGGAATCATCACGGTGGGTTTCGAAGACGGCCATTATTTCGTACTGTGCGGCAACATGGTGGAAAACAAGGATGTGGAATTCATCGGCGACAAGCTGGACCGGCTTCGCTCCATGGACAAAAGCCAGCTCAAAAAGCATTACCGGGAGCAGAGAAGGGCGGAGACCGATTCGAACAAGGGGGCGGGACTGGGGTTCGTCGAAGTCGCCAGAAGGGCCAGCAAGCCCATCGAATTCGAATTCAAAAGCATCGACGACGATTATTCCTTCTTTTCCCTGAAGGCCGTAATTTAAGAAGCCGCTACAGAAAGGGCGTCACCCAAGGGAGAATTGACATGGACGTATTAAAAATCGAACCGACCAAGTTCGTACCCGAAATCTCGTTCGACCCGAACAGCAACCTGCTGGAAATCCGGGGCAACTCGTATCCTGAAAACACCGCCGAATTCTACGGCCCGGTGTTCGCCTGGCTGGAAAAATACCTGAGCGGTCCGGACACCGGCGACATCGTGGTCGATGTCGAGTTGACCTATTTCAACAGCTCGTCGTCGAAGGTCCTGATGAACATGTTCGACATGTTGGAGGACGCGGCGGAAAAAGGCAGAAAAATCACGGTCAACTGGTTCTATGATCCCGAAGATGAAAACATCCTGGAATTCGGCGAGGAGTTTCAGGAAGACTTCGAGAACGCGGCATTCAATCTGAGACCCAAAGAAAACGATCAATGACGTCCATCCAAATGCCATGGCGGACAATCAACAAAAGGAGAGCGACATGACTGATTTCGAACATGAAAGAAGGGTGCACAAGCGCGTATATTTTTCCATCGAAGACGGCGTCGTCGGAGAATTCACCGTAAAAGAAGCCGAAGACCCCGTGTCCTTCGTCGCCCCGATTCTCAACCTGAGCGTGGGCGGAATCCATTTCACACTCGAAAAGGGCCAGAGCCGCGATATCCGCATCGGGGACGTTTTGAATCTCATCCAGATCAAAGACCGCCGCAAGCTTGTGATCGTATTCGATATCGCTCTCGAGGTGAGGTGGGTCTTGAACCACGATGAGCTGGACTATGTCGGCTATGGCTGCGAATTCAAAAACGTCCCTCAGGAGGTCAAGACCCGGGTTTCCCAATTCGTCGAGTACGTATTTTCAGGAAAGGAGGATTCTTCCGCGGAACTCGAATAGGCCTGTTCAAGAGTAAATCAGATTGATCGGCAAGGGGGGGTATTTCCAGACGCCCGGCTTGGGGATGATGAGTTGCGAATCGACCCTCAACCACGACAAATCGGGCTTCAAGTCGCGCAATTTGCCGTCCTCGGGGGGCTTGGCCGGCGACGATGTGGAATATTTGACCTGGAAGATGCAAACCCCCTGTTTTTTTGTCTTGTCCACCACATAGTTCTTTTTGAACGTGTTGACGTTCAGGCTGTTGCCGGCGGCGATCTGGTTCAGCTCCTCCGTATCGAATTGCATCAGCGTGAATTTGGAGAGGCTGTCTTCCGATATCCGCAAAAGCGCTCTGGATTCGCTGCTTCCCGCATATACCGTGCTGATGCAATTGAGTTTCCTCAAATATTGCGCCGCCACGATGGCCGCAGTTCTCCTGCCGCCCGCCATCACCGGCAGCCCGTAGTACTCGAAGAACTTCTTCTGGACGTCCTCGGCGTACTTGTCTCCCTTCTCGTAGAGGTCCTTGGAAATATAGCGCAGGTCTCGGGCCAGCTCTTCGGCCGCATCCGCGATGGGCCAGTCGATGCGGACGTGGAAATGGGACAGGGAATACCGGTCTCGCGTCCTGCTGTGGGGGTCGCGCTGGATCAGCAGCGCGTAGTCTATGGGCAGAAGGGATGCGAGGAAATTGTTGAACCGGGCGGAATCCATGTACTTTTGAGTCCGGTCGAATTTGTCTTCCAACGGAAGGCTTTCGCTTTTGAAAAGGTTTTTTTTCGTGGTCTTGTTGACGTCGAAAAATCGGATGTACTTTTTGTGCGAAGGCGGGATGGAATCCTCGACGAATATGACCAGAAAGGCGTTCTGGCACTCGTATTCCTTGTCGGGAATTCTGGCCCGGGGCTTTAGCTCGCGCTTTTCCACAAAGGGATAGCGGGTTTTCTTGCCCTTGAAGTTTTTGTAGGATTCCATCAGGGAATAGTCCATAAGGGTCTGATCCAGGTCGTCCCGCAAAAGCTCGTAATAGGATCGCCGCAAGCGATTCGCGTAGCTGAGTTCCTCCCTCGCCCCCCAATGTTCCAATACTTTCTCCCCCCCTTTATTTCTCCAGCGCCGCCACGCCCGGAAGTGTTTCTCCCTCCAGCAGGGCCAGAAACGCGCCGCCGCCGGTGGAAATGTAGGTGATTCGGTCGCTTTCCCCGGCCTTGTGGATGGCCACGTCGGTGTCGCCCCCTCCCACGATGGTCAGGCCGAAAGAGCCGCCCACCGTGTGCGCCAGGGATATGGTGCCTTTGCTGAAGGCGTCCTCTTCGAAAACCCCCATGGGGCCGTTCCAGACAATGGTCCTGGCGTCGTCGAGCGCCTCCGAGTACAAAAGGCTCGTAGCCGGGCCGATGTCCTTGATTTTCCAACCGGCGGGAACTTCCTTGACCGGCACCACCTTGACCTCCGCGTCCGGCTCGTCTCCGGCCGCCACTACCGCGTCCACGGGAATGTAGAACCGGACGCCGTCCTTCTCCGCCTTTTTCATCAGCTCGGCGGCCGTGGAAACCAGGCTTTCCTCGAAGAGAGAATCGCCCACGTCCATCCCGAGCCCTTTTAAAAAGGTATTCGCCATGGCCCCGCCGATGATGAACTTGTCCACGTGCCGCAGCATGTTTTCCAGGGCCGCCAGCTTGCTGGAAATCTTGGCCCCGCCGATGATGGCCGCAAGGGGACGCGCTGGCTTGTCCATGGCTTTTTTGAAATAGCTCAGTTCGTTTTGCAGCAGGAACCCGGCCCCTTTAACGGGAACAAAGCTCGCGATGGCCGCGACCGAAGCGTTGACTCGGTGGCAGACCGCGAAGGCGTCGTTGATGTACACGTCGCAAAGCCGGGCCAGGGCGCGGGCGAAGTCTTCGTCGTTTTTCTGCTCCTCGGCGTGGAATCGGAGGTTCTCTAACAGGACCACATCCCCCGGCGACATGGCGGACACCACGGTCTCCGCGCCCGGACCGACGCAGTCCGGGGCCATTTTCACGGACTTCTTCAGGTACCTTCCCAGCCTCTTGGCCACGGGCGCCAAGCTCATTTCCGCCACCGCCTTGCCCTTGGGACGCCCCAAGTGGGAGGCCAGAATGACTTTCGCCCCGTGATCCAGCGCGTATTGCACCGTAGGCAAAATCGCCTTGATCCGGGTGTCGTCGGTGATGTTCTGAAACTTGTCCAAGGGTACGTTCACATCGACCCGGATCAATACCCGCTTTTCGGCAATGTCGATTTCCTTGATGGTTTTCATTCGATGGTTTCCAATTGCTGAAATTAATGGTTTTTCTTTTTTTTCTCCAGGTCCCTTCGCCGCTGGATGTCCTTCTTTTTGGACCACCGTTCCAGGAACCCCATGACCCCGGAGGAATATGCCCTGTCCACGACTTCCTCCTTGACTTCAAGACCATCTTTCGACCCCATGGCCTGCCGGAGGCATTCCACCTTGTATTTGCAGACCGTGCATCTTTCCGGCGTATGCCGCAAGCCGTCCTCTCCCATGGGAAAGACTTGTTCCATCACCGCAAAGCACGTCGGATATTGTTTGCCGTCCTTTTCCACTCCTACGCTCCAAGCCCCCCGGTTTCCTTCAGCTTTCGCTTCTGCGCTTCGTATTCGCGGTTCATGCGCGCGATATATCCCCGGTCCGCGAAACTGAAATATCGGTTGTCCCCGATGACGATATGTTCATGCACCGTGATTCCCATCACCTTGCATGCGAAGACCAGCTCCCGGGTCACGGCGACATCCTCGGCCGAAGGCTGCGGATCTCCCGAAGGATGGTTGTGGGCGAAGATGAGCGCGGCCGCGCGGTTTTCCAGCGCGGAGGAAACCACTTCTCTAGGATAGACCGAGCTGGCGGTCAAGGTCCCCGAAAACAGGGTTTCAGTCTTAATGATCCGGTTCTTCGCGTCCAGATAGATCACTTGGAAATGTTCCCGCCCCTGGCCTGCGAGCTTGTGGTACAGAAACTCGAACAGCTCCTGGGAGTTTCTCACCGGGTCCTTTTCCAGTATCCGCTTTTCCAGATACCGGTCCGCCGCCGCCTTGATCAGTTTCAGGCCGAACAGGTTGACAGGGCCGATTCCCTTGACTTTCCTGAGTTCCTCGGGACTCGCCTCCAGCACGCCCTGCAAGGTGCGGAACCTCTTCAGGGCCTCCTTGGCCGTCTCCTTGCAATCCCGTCGGGGCGTGGCCAGAGTCAGCAGAAGCTCGATGACCTCGTAGTCTTGGAAACCCGAAAGGCCCGTCTCCAGAAAGCGCTCCCGAAGCCTTTTGCGGTGCCCCTCGCCCTTGTGATTTTCCCTTTTTTCACCGTCGTCCATGTCTCTCGGTCTTCTTCGACCCGCCGTCAGTCGTCCAGCTCGTCCTTCAAGTCCCTCGTCATAAGGCGTCTGACCGCCGCCTTCGGGGATTCGTCGTCGTAAAGAATGTGGTACATCTCGTGGCAGATGGGCATTTCCACGTCCAGCTTCCGGGAAAGATTGTACACCGACTTGGCCGTCTTGACCCCCTCGGCCACCATGCGCATCTCCGAGAGAATCTCCTTGAGTTTCATGCCCTCGCCGATCTTCTTGCCCACCGTGTAGTTTCTGCTCAGAGAGCCGGTGCAGGTCAACAGAAGATCGCCGATTCCGGACAGCCCCGCGAATGTGTCGGGACGCGCGCCCATGCGCATGCCCAGGCGCCGGATTTCGGTCAGCCCCCGGGTGATAAGGGCCGCGCGGGTGTTCAGGCCCAGGCGAAGTCCGTCGATGACCCCCGACGCGATGGCGATCACGTTTTTCACCGCCCCTCCCAGCTCCACGCCGACCATGTCGTTGTTGGTGTACACCCGGAAATAATCCGTGGCGAAAACCCTCTGGACCGTGCGTGCCGTATCGTTGTCGTCCGATGCCACCGACACCAGCGTGGGGACCTTGGCCGCCACCTCCTTGGCGAAGCTGGGGCCGGACAGGACCGCGAACCGGTGTTTCGGCACGTGCGGAAGCATCTCCTGGAGCACGCCCGCCATGGTCAGATGGGTGACGTTTTCGATGCCCTTGGAGGCCGTGACCACCAGCGTGCCGTACGACAGATAGGGCGCCGCTTTTTCAGCCGTTTCTCGCACCACGTGCGACGGGGTGACCATCAGCACCAAATCCTTGCCCGCCACCACGCCGGAAAGGTCGTTGGACGGCGAAAGCCTTTCCGAAAGGCGCGCGCCCGGAAGAAAAATCTTGTTCTCCCTTTCCTCTAAGATCTGCTGTATGACTTCGGGCTCGAAGACCCACAAATCCACAGGATAGCCTTTTACCGCCAGAAGGTTCGCCAGGGCGGTCCCCCAGCTTCCGGCGCCCACCACCCCGATTCGCATGTCAAGCAATTGCTCGGATTCTTTCATAATCGTATGAATTCCCCGATGAACTCCTCTTGATTATTCTTCCGAATTATTCGTCTCCGTCCTTCTCGACATCGACATCGCCCGCCGCATCCTCGTGGCCTGCCGCCTCGTCGTCGCCGTTGCTTTCCTCTTCTTCCTTTTCCGCGAGTCGGGCCACCGCCACAACCTTTTCGGAATCGTCCAGGGAGATGAGCTTGACACCCTGCGTGTTGCGGCTGATCACGGAGATGTCCTTGACAGGCATGCGGATGATCTTGCCCGCGTTGGTGATGAGCATGGCGTCGTCCTGGTCGTCCACCAGAAGTATGTTGACCACCTGGCCGTTTCGTTCGCTGGTCTTGATGGTGATCACGCCCTTTCCGCCCCGCTTTCGCACCGGGTATTCGTCGATGGCGGTGCGCTTGCCGTAGCCGTTTTCCGTGATGGTCAGAAGGGTTTGGCCGTAGCTCAGGACCTCGAGTCCCACGATGCGGTCGTCTTCGTCCAGGCGCATGCCCAGCACGCCCTGCGCGCCTCGGCCCGTGGCGCGGACGTCGGACTCGTGGAAGCGGATGGACTTGCCCATGGCGGAACCCATGAAACAGTTGAGGCTGCCGTCGGTGATGCGGGCCGCGATCAGTTCGTCGCCCTCTTGGATGTTGATGGCGATGATGCCGCCGGACCTCGGACGGGAGAACGCCATCAGGTCGGTCTTTTTGACCAGGCCGTTCTTGGTGCACATCAGCACGTGGGAACCCGGTTCGAAATCCGGCACGGCTAGAACGGTGGCAAGTTCCTCGTTCTCCTGGAAGTCCAGGAGGTTGACGATGGCCTTTCCGCGGCTTGCCCGGCCCGCCTGGGGAATGTCGTACACCTTGGCCCAGTACACCCTGCCCTGGTTGGTGAAGAACAGGAACGTGTGGTGGGTCGATGCCACGAAAAGCAGCGACACGAAATCCTCGTCCTTGGTCGCCATTCCCGTCTTGCCCCGTCCGCCTCGCCTCTGGGCCTGGTACAGGGTGATGGGATTTCTCTTGATATACCCGTTGTTGGAGACCGTGACCACCATGTCCTCTTCCACGATGAGGTCTTCCAGGGTGATCTCCCTGGTCTCCTTGACGATCCTGGTGCGACGGGCGTCGCCGTAGGTTTCCTGGATTTGCGTCAGTTCGTCCTTGATGATATCCAGCACGAGCTGCTCTTCGGCCAGGATTCTCTTGAACCAGGCGATGTCCTTTAGAACCTGCTCGTATTCCTCGATGATTTTCTCGCGCTCGAGGCCGGTGAGACGTTGCAGTCGCATGTCCAGAATGGCCTGTGCCTGAATCTGGGTCAGCCCGAACTGGTTCATGAGTCCTTCGCGGGCTTCCTGGGGCGTTTTCGAGGCGCGAATCAGGCTAACCACCTCGTCCAGGTTTTCCAAGGCGATCTTCAGGCCCTCTAAAATGTGCGCTCTTTCTTCGGCCTTTCTCAGGTCGAAAATGGTGCGGCGTATGACGATTTCCTTCCGGTGGAGGATGAAATGCTCCAGGATCTCCTTGAAGCTCAGAATCATGGGACGCCCGTCCACAACCGCGAGAAAGATGATCCCGAAGCTTGTCTCCATCTGGGTGTGCTTGTACAGCTGGTTGATCACCACTTCGGCGATCTGGTCCTTTTTCAGCCCGATGGCGATGCGCATGCCCTGGCGGTCCGATTCGTCGCGCACGTATCGGATGCCCTCGATCTGCTTGTTCTTGACCAGGTTGGCGATTTTTTCTACCAGCTTGGACTTGTTGACCTGGTAAGGCAGCTCCGTGACGGCCACGGTTTCCAGCTTGGTGCGCTTGTCCTCCTCCACGACGGCGTTGGCCCGTATCCGGAAAATTCCGCGCCCCGTGCGGTAGGCCTCGTTGATGCCCTCCACCCCGTAGATGGTCCCGTAAGTGGGAAAGTCGGGCCCAGGGACGTGCTCCATGATCTCTTCGATGGTCATTTCCGGCTTGTCGATGAGGGCCTTGAGCGCTTCGATCACCTCGGTGATGTTGTGCGGGGGGATGTTGGTGGCCATGCCCACCGCGATGCCCGAGGAGCCGTTGATCAGAAGATCCGGAACCTTCGACGGAAGCACTGCGGGCTCGGTCAGCGACTCGTCGTAGTTGGGGATGAAATCGACGGTCTCCTTGTCCAGGTCCTCCAGCATCTCGTGGGCGAGACGCATCATGCGGATTTCGGTGTAACGCATGGCCGCAGGCGGGTCGCCGTCGATGGACCCGAAGTTGCCCTGCCCGTCCACCAGCGGATAGCGCATGGAAAAGTCCTGCGCCATCCTCACGATGGTGTCGTACACGGCGCTGTCACCATGGGGATGGTACTTGCCGATGACGTCGCCGACGATGCGCGCGGACTTCTTGTAGGGCTTGTTGTAATCGTTTTTCAACTCGCGCATGGCGTAGAGTACGCGCCGATGCACCGGCTTGAGCCCGTCGCGGACGTCGGGCAGCGCGCGCCCGATTATCACGGACATCGCGTAATCGAGATACGACTGCTTCATCTCGATCTCGATATTTATTTCATCGGATTTGCTCGGTTCTATCATTTCGGTATTTTATCAATCGTCAAAAAACACGACACCTTCCAACCCCGCAATGAAAAAGCGTGGATAAAAGGCGTCGCAAAAAATGGATCGGTCTCGAAAATGTCTGGGAAAGGGGACTATCGGCTGATCAGACCGCCCGCGCAAAGAATCAGAAGGCCCTCGAATACGGCGACCGGAATGTAGCTGCCGAAAATCGCGTAAACAATTCCGCCCCCGATGATCGCGGGCACTCCGAAAACAACCAACGTTCCCAATCTTCTCGCAATGCTCATTGTTTTTATTCTCCTAATCTATTATATTTGAACCAACACCAACGACCTTTTAGCAACATTGGGCCGACAAGTAAAGGGAAAAATTCGGGATGAAGCCGCCATGTGCCTGATTCTGTTCGCATACGAAATCCACCCGGTCCACCGCCTCGTATTCGCGGCCAACCGGGACGAATTCTACGACAGACCCACCCGTCCGGCCCGGTTCTGGAAAAGCGACCCCAGCATACTCGCAGGCAAGGACTTGAAAGGCGGCGGCACCTGGATGGGAGTCGCCCGGCCGGGAAGATTGGCGGCCGTCACCAATTTCCGCGAACCTGGAAATCAAAAAACGGACGCGCTCTCCAGAGGATCTCTCGTCCTCGACTTTCTAAAACAAGAAGGTTCGCCGCGAAAATACCTCGAAAAGGTTCGAAGCCAAGCACGCCGCTTCAACGGATTCAACCTCCTGGCCGGAGACGGCCAAAGCCTGTGCCACTACTCCAACCGGGGTGGCGATATCCGAAACATCGAACCGGGAATCCACGGCCTCAGCAACCACCTCCTCGACACCCCCTGGCCCAAGACGGAAAGGGGAACCCGCATGCTCGCAAAAACCATGTCAAATCCCGACCGCGTTAAACCCGAACACTTGTTCGCAATCCTCGCAGACGATACCAAGCCCCCCGACGACCAGCTGCCGCATACTGGCGTTTCGCTCGAATGGGAAAGAATCCTCTCCCCCCTCTTCGTATCGAGCGAATTCTACGGGACCCGTTCCTCCACGGTTCTGCTCTGGGACCGAGACGGGACGGTCCAGTTCGCCGAGCGCACCTTTCATTCCGCCGCTGGAACCAAATGCGAAGCCGAAACCTTTGAATTCCGACTTGAAATGACATCTTCCTCCCCGTCGGGGCGACCGGGATTGTCGCCGTATCGTCCATTCGCTTGACAATGGCAAAAAGTACATGCTATCTGCATAAGAAAGCAATCGAGGGCGACTCGAAGAAAAAGGACGGCTCGAAAGGGCGGGGCGGCGATGTCAAGGGCCGAAGCAAGACGCGCAACGCCTTGGAGCCCGACGAAGAGGTCGCCGGGAATGATTGCAGGGCACGGTACACGAAAACTGAGTTTGTCGGTCGAGACGAAGTCTCTTCGGTCGTTGCAGAGAGCTTGAACAAAGCTCGTAATTTTAAGTAATTCGGATGTACGGGACAAATTTCATTCCGTCCTGAAACCGTTCAGCATTCGCGTGGCTTGGCTTGAGTACACGGTCGTCGAACGCTAAACCGAGTCGGAAAGGATCTGATCTATGGATTTTTCCTATGTTGTCGATTTGAGCAATCCGGAATCTTTTTTCAACGCATTCGCCTTTGTATGCTGTTTGATGAGCATGCTTTCCGGTTTGAAAATCAAGTCCTTGTTCGAAGACGGCAGGTGGCCCAGCTCGATCATCCTGATGGTTGTTTTGCTGATTGTGATAGGCTTTATCAGCCATCACGCCTATGATTATCTGCTCGAACTCGTAATATATCGATGAACTCCTCGCCGGAATTAAGAAGAACACCTCTACGAACTCCATTTCCCATTCATGTGCGAATCATGGCCGTGAACAAAATTATCCTGCGGCGATGGAATATGAAATTAGCAATTACATGGTATTAATTGCAATATAGGGCAATCACTTCTTGACTTGCAACTCCAATCCACGTAGATTCGAACGAATGTTTCGAAAAGGTGCCCGGAAAGGTTTTCACGCGGGTGCCGGTCGCCTGAAAAATCGAATTGGCACGGGGCGACGAAATGCATTGAATGAATATGGGGCTTATGAGGGGGATGGAAAGCATGCCGCTATCGCATGATCGGTTCGAGGTAAACGAAGCCTGGATTGCATTTCGGGTCAACGACTCGTTTTTGTTTATACAATCGGAACCTTACGACATGTATGTGCTGATGGACGCATACAGCACCTACGTGTTGAGCTTCGCGTTGTCCAAGGTGGTGGACGAGGGGCCGTCGGACGACAATATCGCACAGCTTCTGGATACCGCATTCGCGGTAAAGAACGAATATGCCCGGAAAATCATGATGGCCGAAGGCGACCCGGCCGTCGTCGCGTTCAAGAGGCATGCGAAAAAGCACGGCATGCTGTTTGAAACCGTATCGCAAGCGGACTTGGAGCCGTTGACCGAGGAAGTGAAGGTCTCCTTTGCCGAGGATTTTTTGAAGAGGGCGGGCTTGGACGGTAGCGGAGAGGACGCTTTCAAGCAGAACGAATGGCGGCTGGAAATCGGGCAATCCGTCAGGGTTTTGGACGGCACCACCTGCCCGGACGCCGAGCAGTTCGATATCGGGGGCTGGCAGGGCAGGATATTCGAGATCGAAGACGACGGCCTTGTCGGCATCGCCTGGGACAGCGTCACCTTGGCCGATATGCCGCAGGAGTTCGTCCTCCAGAGCATCGAGGAAGATCTGGACTGGGCTTCGATTTATCTGGGGAGCTACGAGGTGCGGCCGACATCCGCCCGGGATTCCGAAGCCGATGTGCGAAGGGCGATGCGGGAAGTCGAAGAGCGTTACTACTGGTACAAGTTCGGTCCCGAGGGGCGCGTTATCGAGTCCGTGTTGAAGTTGGCCGGATCGGATTACGAGCCGGACATTCTTCCGGTCTGGGACGAGTTTCTCCGGAAGAAACTGGCGTTGCCGTTCAGTGCTTTTGTTGCGGAATACCAGGCCGAAGGGGATTTGCAGGAAGGCGACGAAGTCGCGGTATTGAACATCGAGCCGTTCGACGAGGATTTCGGGACCATGGTCGCCTGTGAAAGGGATGGAAAGAAATCCACGCTGCCCCTGACGGATCTGGATACGGACGGCGAGAACGCGAAATACGCGAATGCCTATCGCATCTGGTTTTCCGAGAGTTTCTGATCCGCTGGAAGAGAAAACGGCTGGAAGCGCAGGCGAACGAAGGCCCGGCCATTGCGGCGGTCCGCTTCATGGAGCGGCAAGGGAAGGGGGTGGCGATGAGACATGTCCGCGACGCGGTAGAGACGATGGTGCCGGACGAAGTGTACACGGACCGGGCGGAACGGATCGACTGTTTTTTCGAGACCGCGCTGAACGCCATCGAGCGCAGGAGCATGTCCACGGTCCTGCTGGGCCACCGAAGAATGGGCAAGACGGAAATATTCAAGCGGGTGGTCAACCGGCTGGTTTCCGAACAGGACCATGCGGACCCGAAGGCCGTCGTCCCCGTATTTTTCGAATTTCCGGACGAAGTCGTGGACAGGCGCGACTTCGCCGTCAATCTGCCCAGAGACATCGCGTTCACCGACGACAGCACCATCGCCGTGTTTCTGGACGAATTTCAAAACAACCGCCTTCCGCACCGCGATTTCAGCATAACCGGCTTTTTTCAGCAGGCCGTGGAATCCCCGAGATGTCCCCATTTCGTCACCGGTTCGGCCATGAGCATTCTTTCCGACGAGCTGATCGGCAAGGGGGCCTTGTACGGACGGTTCGACTACGAACGCATCGATCCGTTGACCGACTACTGGGGGGCGGAGCTGGCGCTGCGCTGCGCGCGCTATTCAACGCGAAGCGTTGGAACGAGGCGGTGAAGGGCATGGCCGAATTGGAAGCCAAGCCCGTGATCGATATAGCGATGGATGCGTAAAAAATAAGGATACCTCGATGCGAAAAATCGGCAGATACGAAATCATGGAAAAGATCGGCGAAGGGGGCATGGGGACGGTTTACAAGGCCCTTTTGCCGACGCTGAACAGAATCGTGGCCCTGAAAGTTCTTTCGAAGCAATGCGCCGAAGACCGCGAACTCGTCGAGCGCTTTCTGCGCGAAGCCCGTATCATGGCGGCCCTGCCCGACTACAATAACGTGGTCCAGGTATTCGACCTGGACCGATTCGAGGACGGCTACTTCTACACCATGGAATACATCCCCCGCAGCCTGGCCCACGCTCTCGGCGAAGCGGATTACGTGGACGACCGCACCCGGCGGGTCAAGCCCGAAAAGCAGAAGCTGAAGGTGCAGGCGGCGGCGAAGGTCGCGGAGCACATCTTGAAGGGGCTGGCGGTAATCCACGCCGCCGGGATCGTGCATAGGGACATCAGCCCCCAGAACGTCCTGCTGGTGAAGGAAAACAACGGGTTTCGAGCCAAGCTGACCGATTTCGGTATCGCCGGGACCCGCGAAAGCGGCTTGACCCGGACCGGCACGGGCGGAATCGGCAAGCAGTTCTACTGCGCGCCGGAACAGTGGGAAGACTTGAAGTCGTCGGATTCCCGGTCCGACCTCTATTCGGTGGGCATCCTCATGTACCGCATGGTCACCGGAAAGCTCCCCGTGGGGTTCAGGATCAAGCATGCCAACGAATTGAACCCGGATGTCGGGCGGGAACTCAACGAATGGATTCTCACCGCTACCGAGCACGACCCGGGGGACCGATTTGAGGACGCCGCAGCCATGTTGTCGGGATTGGTCTATGCGATGAACCCGAAAAGATCGCCTTCCCCGGATGGGGATTCTGCGGCGAGCCCGGCGGAAACCGGCCGGAAAGTCGTCGAAAGGGACCGGCATTTCGAAAAATACGACACCGGCGTTGTTCGGGACACGAAGACGGGCCTGGAATGGTACGCCGGTCCCGACGAGGACACGAACTGGAACGAAGCGAAAGCCTGGGTGGACAATCTGAAGGTAGACGGCGGCGGATGGCGGATGCCTACGCTTTCGGAATTGGGTGGACTGTATGAAAAAGGAAGGGGAAGCCGGAATATGACGCCGTTGTTGGAAACTACCGAATGGTGGGTTTGGTCTGGAGAAAAACAAGAGGGTTCGTCCGCCGCGTGGGACTACAACTTCTTCGACGGCAATGAGCGTTGGAGCTCCCTGGGCCTCAGCCACTCCGACAGAGTTTTTGCTGTTCGCTCGCGATGACGATGTGGATCATTTGAACCTTTGATCATTTCATTGGGTACAGGAGGATTTATTTTATAAGCGATAACGTAAGGGGACGGGATTTGTCCCTCGTCATTCCGGCGAAAGCCGGAATCCAGGGAGAGATTGGTGAGCAAACAGCTGGCGGTCCATATTTTGGCAAGCAGACGAAATGGTCCCTTCTATATCGGAGTGACTTCAGACCTCGTAAAGAGGATATGGGAACACAAGAACAATATGGTGGAAGGTTTTGCCAAGCGCTACGGTGTTCATCGACTGGTTTGGTATGAAGTACACGAGAGTATGGAATCCGCTATTGAGCGGGAGAAGCGACTGAAAAAATCCTGATTAGAACGGATTTAGGGGAGCAGGCGTAGGTTGGGTTGAGCGGGCTTCCATGTTGGGTTTCGCTTGCAGGCTGCTTGCATCGAGTTCCTTCCAGTCTCATTTGAAAGAAAAAATTAGCGAAACCCAACAATTAACGACGCTCAACCCAACCTCATTCCCACATTCCACCCACTCCCAAATCCTTTATAACCAGAAAGAGTTTCCAATGCGCCCTGCTCGAAAACCAGGGCTTCGCAGTTGTCCTTTTCCCCCGAGCTTCCATCGAATTTCGTTTGCGATTCGTTTGGGAAATGATCGTATCCATCGATCATCAGGCAGAGTGGACGGGCAATGATGATTCGTCAATCCTCTCCGGTCCAATCGAAGGTGCGCCTCACCGCCTTTTTCCAGAAACGGCAGAGTTTTTTTCTGGAAGCTTCGTCCATCTGCGGTTCCCACACGCGGTCCACGGCCCAGTTCTTCTTGAGATCGTCGAAGCCGGACCAGAAGTCCACGGCAAGGCCGGCCGCATAAGCCGCTCCCAGGGCTGTGGTTTCCGTCACTTGGGGACGAATGACCGGGACATTGAGAATGTCGGACTGAAACTGCATCAGAAGTTCGTTGGCGACCATTCCGCCATCGACCTTCAGCTTGGTTAGGGCCACGCCCGAATCCCGGTCCATGGCCTCCACGATGTCCAGGGTCTGGTAGGCGCTGGCTTCCAGCACCGCACGGGCGATGTGGCCCTTGTTCACGTACCGGGTCAGACCCGCGATGACCCCTCGGGCGTCGGAACGCCAGTATGGGGCGAACAGGCCGGAAAACGCGGGCACGATGTACACGCCTCCGTTGTCCTCCACCGTTTTGGCGAGATCCTCGACTGCGGGCGCGCTGTCGATCAGGCCTATATTGTCCCGGAGCCATTGGACCAGCGACCCGGTTACCGCCACGGAGCCCTCCAGGCAGAACACGGGCTTTTCTCCGCTCACCTGATAGCCCAGGGTGGTGAGCAGCCCCTGTTTGGACGTCACCGGCTCGTTTCCGGTGTTCAAAAGCAGAAAGCAGCCGGTGCCGTAGGTATTTTTCGCCTCCCCCGGTTCGAAGCATGTCTGTCCCACCAGGGCCGCCTGCTGGTCTCCGAGCGCGCCGCACACCGGAACGGTGGCCCGAAGAGGTCCGTCCTTCTGGGTGTGCCCCCAGGTGTCTTTGTCGATGGACGGCACGATGCGCGGCAGGATTTGTCTGGGGATCCTGAGAATATCCAAGATGTCGTCGTCCCAGTCCAGGGTGTTCAGGTTCATCATGAGGGTGCGGCTGGCGTTGGTGACGTCGGTGACGTGCGCGCCGCCTTTGGGACCTCCGGTGAGCCACCAGATAACAAAGGTCTCGATGGTCCCGAACAGGGCCTTTCCGTGTTCCGCAGCCGCTGCGGCCTCGGGAACGTTGTTCAGAATCCAGCGAACCTTGGGGCCGGAAAAGTAGGTCGCCACCGGAAGCCCGGTCTTTTCGCGAAACCCCTCCTTGCCGTATTGATCGGAGAGCCCCCGGCAGATCTCGTCGGTGCGCGTGCACTGCCAGACCACCGCGTTGCAGTACGCCTCGCCGGTGTTCTTGTCCCACAAGACCGTGGTTTCCCGCTGGTTGGTGATTCCGATGGCTGCCAGGTCCGAGCCGGAAATGCCGGTCTTTCCCAGAGCGCCCCGGATGACCGCTCGACTGTTTTTCCATATTTCGGCCGGATTGTGTTCCACCCAGCCCGGTTTCGGAAATATCTGCTCGTGCTCCATCTGGTCCAGCCCCACGATCCGCCCGCTGCGGTCGAACACGATAAACCTGTTGCTCGTCGTCCCCAAATCCAGCGCCCCCACGTATTTCGCCATTTCGCCCTCCTTTTTTGATTTACGGGTTGAAACAGGTACTTCATTGTTTTGTGTACCATGTTTTTCAAGCATGATGCAATGCGCGAGAAGCTCTCTGGCGCGAAAGGGCGGCATATAAATGTTTCATAAAAAAGAAATTTTTGATAATGTGAACAATTTCATTTTTCAAGGGAGGAGCCCATGCTGCAATCGACGTTTTTAAAGGCCACGACCATACCGGATCTGTGGTTCCAGCTGGTTCGAGAAGCCGTTTTGAGCGGAAGGGAATATCTGGTCACTGCGGGAAGCACGCCCACCAGGCGGTGGGAGCTGGATTTCGTGTCCGCGCAGATCACCCATCCGGGTACGCGGCCTTTGGAACCGGACATCCCGCCCCACCTGGGCATTCCCAATCCCGTGGACCCCGGATACGCCGAACAGTATCTTCCCTACTACATGACCGACAATCGCCAGCCCGGCGAGCATTACACGTACGGCCAGGACATGGCCTGGCAGATCGAATGGATCATCGATTATTACAAGAAAAACGGCCCCGGCACCAAGCACTGCTACATGACCATCGGCCGTCCCGAAAGCCTCTATTATTACGACGACACCGTCGATTACCAAGAATCCATCCGGGTGACCGACAGAAAGACCGGGGAGGCCAAAAGGACCCGTGACCTGGACAATTTCTTCAACCGAAACCATCCCGGCACCACCCAGTGTCTGAGGGGCGTGGACACGTCCATCAAGTACGGCAAGCTGCATTTCAGCATCCATTTCCGGAGCTGGAACCTGTGGTCGGGCCTGCCCGCAAACCTGGCCTGCCTCCAGATGGTCAAGGAATACATGGCCCAGCAGATCGAGGTGGAGGACGGCGAGATGTTCGTCACCTGCATGAAGCTCGGCCTGGCCGAATCGGTCTTCGACATCGCCAAGCTCAGGACCTACCTGGAACGGGAGACCAAAGCCGAATGAACGCTTTCCTGGACATCGGCTTCACGCTCCTGGGAGGTCCCAAGCTGTCTCCTCCCAAGATGATCGCCAGCATTCTCGAACTGGACGACTCCCGTCGCGACGAGCTTTCCGAACTTGTTTTCACGCGAAATCATACGAAGCCTCTGTCCCTGATCGAGGATCTGGAGGATTTCACGTCGGCGAAAATCGACGGGGACCGAAGGCGGCGAATCGTAGACTTCTGGGACCGACAATACGAGGAGGTCTACACCTTGGATTACGCGCTCGAGTTCGTAGCGGGTCTGATCGAGTCAGGCGTAAACGTACATATCGTCTCCAATCTGTGGTTTCCGTTCTACGACCGGTTCGCGCAGATTTTCGCCGAAAGCATGCCGTATTTCAAATCGGAGACCCTCAGTTTCCGCGAAGGGGTCAGAAAACCGGACCCGAGGTTCTACGAGATCGCCCTGAAAAAATCCGGGGCGGACCCGGCCCGTTCATTTTCCGTCGGCGACTCCTTGGGAAACGATATCGTGCCCTACGCCGAAATGGGAATGCGATGCATCTGGTATCCGTCTCGAACCTTGACCGACGAGAAAATGGCGCGGGCGGAGAAGATACTGTCCAGGCACCCGAACATTTATACGGCCAACGACCTGAAGCAGGCCTTGGGGATGATTATGCAGGAGATCTCCCAACAGGAAGAAAAAGAACAAAATTTGGGGAAAAGAACATGAAGATAACATCCGTGCAACGATTCGACGTGCGGGAACTGATCGGAAGACTCAAGGACCTGACCATGCTCGAGGACGAAAACATGGTTCCCTACCGGGACGCCTACATCTCGGTGGAGCGCATCTGCGTGGAGGAACTGCACCCGCCCCAGCGATACGTGATGAAAAGCGAGCTGACGAAGGTCCGCGAACTGAAATGGGCGCTGGAGGAACACGGGGTGGACCTTTTCAACCTGGACGGGTTCGTCCGGGTTTTCCTGGAGGGCAGCGAGGAACCGGTGGATCTGCTCCCGCCCGTGGTGGAGGAGATCATCGAGCGAAACGGCCGCATCACCCACGTGATCAACGACGGCATGCACCGCATCTACATGGCCTACCTGGAGTGGGTGATTCCGCAGGTGGTCTACGTGCGCGGCCTTCCCAAGAACGTCCCCTACTACGCCTACGCCATTCCCGAGCGCGACTGGACGAAAATCGAGCTTCTCGACGAAATCCCCACGACCTACATCAAGAAGTGGCACCGGATCGAGAAAAACAAGACCCTGTACCGAAACTTCAACAGCGTTTTCACCAATGTCGGCGGCCCCAGGGGTAACCCTGTAAAAAAGGTAACATAGCGAATGCGACCCAACTGGAACGAATATTTCATGACCATCGCAAAGATCGTCAGCACGCGATCGACTTGCAACTCGAGGCCCACGGGCGCGGTCCTGGTGAGAGACAAGCAGATTCTTTCCACCGGCTACAACGGCTCCATGCCGGGCGCGCCCCATTGCTCCGACCAAGTGACCGCCGACGGAAAACCCTTTTGCTTTCGAAGATCCATCGACGCCCCCGAGGACGACAAGTACAACTACTGCCGGGCGTCCCACGCCGAGGCCAACGCCGTCTCCCGCGCCGCCCGCCTGGGAATCTCCCTGGAAGGCTCCACGTGCTTCGTCACCCTGGCGCCCTGCTACGTGTGCCTGAAGCTGCTGGCGGTGGCGGGCGTAAGTCATATCTACTATGAACACGGCTACGAGTCCACCAAGAAGGAACGGGACGAGCACTGGCGACAGGTCATCGACGAGTCGCCCATCGAAACCTTCGAGCAGCTGAAGGTCTCGGAACGAATGGTGAAGAGAATCGCGGCTTCTCTGATCTACCCCACGTCCCGCAGGCGGCTTTCCGAGGACTATGAGGTCATCGTGGGCCTCGACAAGGAAAAGCCCGGCCGCACCATCGACGGCTTCATCTCCGAAAGGCAGTTTCGGACCGCCCTGGTCGAATGCCTCTGCGAAAAGGGCCAGACGGAACTCTATTCCGGGCCGCCATTGCGGATCCAGGCGTCCGGAGAGCAAATCTTAAGCCACGAAGATCCCGACCGCGACAAGATCCTCGCGTTTTTGGCCTCCAACAACATGATGCGAAACCATTCGGAGGTCCTTCCCGAGCTGGCCAGCGCTCTTGTCGAGCAGATGTCCGAAAGCGGGGATGCCGAAATTCGCGCCTACGAGGAAAATATCGACCTGGACGCCAGAATCGCGAAAGGCCGCCTCGAGATGGATTTCCGATTCGCCCTGTGCGATATCTGGAACGACCCGTCCGCCATGGCCGGGGCGGTGAAAATGATCGCCGAACAGCTTCTCGAATATCTCTGCCAAAAAATCGGTTCTCCATTGAAATTGGGGGCGTCGAACATCCTGATCGACAAGCCCTTCTTCATGAAAGACGACCTGGAGGCGGTCAAGAAATACCTTGCGAACGGTTAGATGCGCGGCAACCCCATGGAATTCAAAGCCAAATTCTTCGCGGAAAAGCTCAAAACGGTGAACCCGCTGGGGACCGTCGGCGTGGCGACCCTCTGGAGCCCGGTCGAAAAGGTCCATGAAAAGCTCGGCCGCGCGGGCGTGGACATGGAGCCGGAAACGTCCCCGGTAGCGGTCCTGGGAAACCTCTACGGCGAAGGCTTCCGCTACCTGCTCCGAAACTTGCTCTACAACCCCCGGATCGACACCCTGATCGTGTTCGGAAAATCCCTGAATGATTCACGGCTCTACATCCCCAACTTCTTCCAAAAGGGCGTGGAAAAATACGAAGAGGAAATCGAGTACCTGCCGACGGAAAACGGCACGGTGCCGTCCCCCGTGAAAATCGTCGGCACAAGCTACGTCATGGACGACCTGGTCCTCCCCGAATCCTTCGCCCGCCCCCCTGAAATCCTCATGGCCGAACCCTACGGCGAGGAGGGCGCCGAAAAGATCAAGGATTTCCTGGTCAATTACCGCCCCCGCCCCACGGTCGCCGACAGAGTCTTCGTGGAAGTCCCCCAAGTGCGCGTCTCCACCTTCCCCAGCGACCTGTCCGCCCACGTGGTGGCGGCGGACAGCCCGACGGAGACCTGGAAACTGCTGGTCCACAGAATTTTCAGGTTCGGAAAAAGGGTCCAGTTGAGAAAGGGCGAAAGAATCGAACTGCGAAACCTGAAAGCCATCGTTCGCAAGCCGGCAAACGAAACCGACGAAACCATCCGGGCCGCCGGGTTCGACCCCGACGACTTTCGAAAATACCAGAAGGACATCCTGTCCTCCGACAAGAAAAACTTCGACTACACCTACGGCAACCGCATCCGCGCCCATTTCGGCCCCGACTGCCTCGACGAGGCGGTCGAACAGCTGAAAGCCGGACACGACGACCGAAAGGCATTCCTCACCCTCTGGGACAACACCACCGACATGACCGGCGCCCACAGCCCCTGCCTGGTCACCCTGTTCTTCCGAAACGCCGAAGACTCCCTCCACCTGACCGCCACATACCGTACCCACAACGCCGCCAAGGCGTGGCTCGAAAACATCTACGGTCTTATGGCCATCCAGCAATACGCCGCCGAAAAAGCGGACCTCGCCATCGCCCCCATAACCGTGATCTCCCACTCCATCACCCTGGACCCCATGTACCTGGAAAAGTCCAGCTCCATCCACGACGAAATCGCCAACAGCGCCATGTTCAACCACGACCCCAACGGCTATTTTAGAATCTCGGCGAACGGCGAAGAAATCGTGGCCGTGCACTACTCGCCCAAGGGAATCCGGCTGGAGGAATACCGGGGGAAAAAGCCAGGAACCATAAAGCAGAAAATCTATCGGAACAGCGCCGTCAGCGACATCAACCATGCCATGTACATCGGAATGGAACTGCAAAAGGCGTATCAATCGATCATGGACGGCACGGAGTACATGCAGGACGACGGAACCCGATCTTAATTTAGCCACGAAAAGCCACGAAAAAGAAGTCGAGTTCGATCGTCCAAACGGTTCTTGCATCCTTTCCCTTCTCGATAAGGGCCGGGAAAATGTTGTTTCTTCGACGACGAAATTCCCGGAAATCTTGAGTATCGGCCTGGACTCGAGCACCGAAACCCTCCTCGCCCTTTCCGGCATACAGTCATACATATTTGTATCTATAATTTCGTATATTACATATATGTAGTAACGACTTTGCAAGAGCGGAACCCATTATCATAAATGATTTCAGTATGTTATGCGTTTAAATCGAAAACGGCATAATATTTGTATATAAGGTTTGTAACGGCAAAACGCCATTTGATTCGAACGGCGACGCCAAGATTGAGAGGCGGCGCCGAAATGAAAACACGCGGTTGTCATTAAAGCGAACATCGAGCCCATACAATGAAAAGGAGCATGGAAAATGAACACCAGGGAAAACAATATAAATTCGGAAATCAACAGCATCTGGAAAGCGTTGACCAATCTCGACAAGGCCGACATTCAGACGGCGGCCCTATGCCACGCCATCGTCACCGTGCTGATCGAAAAAGGCATTGGCTCCCAGGAAGAGATCGCCCGGGAGGTGGGCAACAGCATTCCCAAGGTCCTGACGATTCGCAAGGAAATCGCGGATGCCATTTCCGACTCGCACGCCGGTTTTGACGAACCGACGGGAAATGAAACGATCCATTAGGACAAAGAATATGGCAAGATCGCGGAAAAGACGCCGCGTTTCAATAACGAAGAAAAAAGAAGACAGGCAGGATGATTATGGAACCAGCAGTGGAAAAGATATGGAAGGCCGTGTCGGGTCTGGAGCAGGCGGATGTTCACTCGACTGCCATGTGCCATTCGATTATCAAGATGATGATCGACAACGGTGTTGCGACAAAAAAAGAGTTCGCCCGGCAGATAGAAAAGAGCATGGCAGAGGTCGTCGCCATTCGCAAGAAGATCGCCAAGGCGATGAGGGAGCAAAAAAGCGCATACGGCGCCGAGGTGGAAACGCTACAGTAACAAGAAAAAAGAGTGCAGCCATGAACAACGAATTAGAAAATACCGACAGGAATGAAACCAACCCGGCTGAAATTATTCTGCCGATGGCCCCCTTGAGAGATGTCGTGGTTTTTCCGAACCAGGCCGTAACGCTTCTGGTGGGGCGCACCAAATCCATAAACGCTCTGATGCATGCCGCCGGGGGAAAAAAGGCCATTTTCGTCTCCATGCAGAAAAAGGCCGAAATCGACATCCCCCTCGACGCCGAAGTCAACGAAATAGGGACCGTCTGCATGATTCGAGAGTTCATTCACCTTCCCAACGGCACGGTCAACGTGCTGCTGGAGGGAAAAGCCAGGGCCCGCGTCCTCCGGTTCGTCTCAAACGACGATTTTTCTCTGGCGCACATCGAACCGCTTGCGGAAGCCGAGGTTTCGACAATCGAAGAGCAGGCCTTATGCCGGTCTTTGAAGGAACGTTTCCAGGCCTTCGCGGCCATGGGCGACAAGGCTGACAAAGACTTCGCGGCCGCCATCGGGAGCATCGGCGACGCTTCCAGACTGGCCGACAGGATTGCGGCCCATGTCAAATTCAAGAGCGAGGACGCACAGCGCCTTCTGGAAACGGTGGATGTCGCCAAACGGTCGCGCCTTATCCTGGATTTGATTCGGACGGAAATCGCCATACGCCAGATGGAAAAGCAGATAGACGACCGAGCCAAGGACCGGATGGAGGAGCAACGCAAGAACTACTATCTGCAGGAAAAGATCCGCGCGCTGAAAAAGGAGATGGGCGGCGCGGAGGACGCGGACGACGATTTTCTGGAACTCGAGAAGCAGATAGAGGAAAAGAAGATGACCGAGGGGGCCGCCGAGAAGGTGGCCGCGGAATTCAAGAAATTGAAGAGGATGCCTCCCTTGTCGACGGAATCCACGGTGATTCGCAACTATATCGACTGGATGCTCAACCTGCCCTGGTGCGAAACCACCGAAGACCTGAACGGCATGGATGCGGCCGAAAAGATATTGAACGCGGAGCATTACGGTCTGGAAAAACCCAAGGAGCGAATCCTGGAGTACCTTGCCGTCCAATCCCTGGTCAAGAAGGTGCAGGGCCCGATCCTGTGCTTCGTCGGACCTCCCGGAGTCGGAAAGACGTCCCTGGCCCAGTCCATCGCCAACGCGGCGGGGCGAAAGTATGTCCGGGTCTGCCTCGGAGGCGTGCGCGACGAAGCGGAGATCCGGGGACACCGGCGCACATACATCGGCGCCATGCCCGGAAAGATCATCCAGTCCCTGAAAAAGGCCGGGGTGAACAACCCCGTCCTGTGCTTAGACGAGGTGGACAAGATGAGCATGGACTTCAGGGGCGACCCGTCGGCCGCTCTTCTGGAAGTGCTCGACCCGGAGCAAAACGACAAGTTCAACGACCATTATCTGGATATCGACTACGATCTTTCAGACACCCTGTTCATCATGACCGCCAACTCCCTGGAAGGCGTGCAGCTTCCTTTGCTGGACAGAATGGAGATCATCAGGCTTTCGGGCTACACGGAAAACGAAAAGCTGCGAATCGCCCAAAAGTACCTGATTCCAAGGCAGATCGAAATGAACGGTCTTTCCAACCTGACGGTCGCGTTTTCCAAAAACGCGCTCATGCTGATCATCGACAAGTACACGCGGGAGGCGGGAGTCAGAAATCTGAAACGCCAAATATCCTCGATTTGCAGCAAGATCGCCCGCGAACATGTCAACGACCGGGGCAAGACCCGTTTCAGCATAACGGTCAAATCGGTCCGAAAATATCTGGGAGCGCCTGTTTTCCGGCACGGCCGGATCGAAGCAAAGGACCAGGTCGGCTACGTCACGGGACTGGCCTGGACCCGCGTCGGCGGAGAACTTCTCGGGGTGGAAACGGCAACCGTCCCCGGAAACGGCAAACTCACCGTCACGGGCAAGCTGGGAGAGGTCATGAAGGAATCCGCCGAGGCCGCCGTCACCTATGTGCGCTCGCGCAGCAGAAACCTTCTGATCGACGAAGAGTTCCATAAAAAGCTGGACCTGCACATCCACATCCCCGAAGGCGCCATTCCCAAGGACGGTCCTTCGGCCGGAATCACCATGTGCACGGCCATCGCCTCGGCCCTGACCAAACGGCCGGTGCGCCGGGACGTCGCCATGACCGGAGAGATCACCCTGCGCGGAAACGTCCTTCCCATCGGAGGACTCAAGGAAAAGATCCTGGCCGCCCACAGGGGAGGAATCAAAAAGGTCCTGATCCCGAAACCCAATGCCAAGGACCTGGCCGATATACCGGCCAATATCCTGAAACAGCTCGAAATCGTCCCCGTGGAGCACATGGACGAAGTCCTGTCCCACGCCCTGGTTTCGGGCAAGTACGACTCCCTTTTCGTGGAAGACGATCTTTTCTACGAACTCACCTGATTGCCGCTATCGTAACGGAGTTGCAGGCGGCGCCGCATCTGGAATTGCACGGCCTGCAAACTCCGGAAACGTCTTCGCCGGATGTCATGACGGCGAAGACGCCACACCACCAGAATCATTCCAGCGCAATCCGAAAACGCGTGGACGAAACAAGAACCAACCCCGCAATCGGGCTTGGTTTTAACTTCGGCCGGTTTTCATCCAACAGTTTCGCTCGTCGCCTGGATTCCGGGTCTAAAGCAAGCTCCGCCCGGAATGACGGTGTTGGTTGGCCGACGCTATAACCAGAAAAAGGATGTACGGAAAGATGGCTTTGCGCATAATTTGCAAAAAACAAAGAATCGCAGCATCCCATCCCAATTCCGTTGCACAAAATTGCATTTTCCCAATTGAAGTTGACAGCAAGACCCGCATTCGATAATTGAATGAAATGCGGTCTTGTTCCACCGATTCGGAAAGAAGGCTGGCCAGCACATGCATGGACGGATTTGTTCGTCTTTATAACCGGAACATCGCGCTGATCGCCAAAAAGAAGGCCCCGGGCAGGGAGTGGCCTTTCGGGATCGCATTTTCGCCGGACGGAAAGCGTCTCGCCGTAGGCATTGATGACACCGTCGCTGCCGAAACTTGAGCGGGCCAAGAGCGTGATCGCCTACGATTTGAACCTTCTGGCCGTAACACGGTCGGAATGGCAATGGAAAATCGTCGCTTTCCGGGAAGGCTTCGGCCTGTCCGGCACGAGAGTCGAACATTAAACAAGGGACCTTGACATGGAAGTCAGACATTTTTTGTTCGTTTTCTGCATCGGGGCTGCAATCAAGAGCGTCTTTTGGGGGGGACGATTCAAAGGAATTCATTTCGAAGCCTTCAGCACCGGGGCTTTCGCCGCCGCCGCGCTCGCTCTCGCAGCGGGCTGGTTTTTCCTTTGGGCATTGAAAAAGGACTGACAATAACGGATTTTGGAGTTGAACTTTTCTGAGCGGGGTGTGGCGGGGTGTGGCGAGGTAGCGCCTGTTTCAAGCGTTACACTATTTGCATCCTGCCACCCCTCAATAACCTCTTGCTGCCGAGCGTGTTTTTTTTATGGTAACAATTATACCAATAAAACCCACTGCACCCGCGATAAAAAAACCACATATTTTAGCAATAAACAGGAATAGAGCAAAGCATAGAAAAATGCCAATAATGAATTTGAAAAAAGCTTTTTTTTTACTACCTTGACATACAAGTGCCTGGCTGCGTTGGTTTGCAAATATCTGACTTCCTCCTGTTCCTATTGTTGGTCTTTCTGCACCCATGAAAGGCCGTTGAGCGGGGGCCCAGTTTTTTCCATCGTAACGATACCACTGACCGCTTTTCGCACCCACCTTCCACCGGGTGCCATGAGAATCCTGAATCATTAGATCGAGCATTTTTGCTTCTAAATCATGCTGGCTGATCTGTCCGGTTTGTGCTTGTTTGCGCAAACGGTTTGCGGTTTGTTCGATGTGGGAAAACCGTTGATTGATTCTTTCCATATTTTGCAGAGCCATCTGCTTGTCACGTTGCCGTTTCATTTCTTGGGTCCATGCATAACCCTGCATATCTCGCATTCTTTGTTGCTGATGCTGTTGTACACGTTGCTGGAATTGCTGAAATGGCGTTTTCATTTTTTCCTCCTTTAAGTAATAAAGAAAGCCTCTGCGGCCAATCGAAGCGCCGAGGGCGGAAAACCCGATGCATTCGCGATGCGTCGCGTACCATCACGCAGCCTCAACCAGCGTCGGTGACTATATCCAAAGAAATTCGCTTATAGATAGGATATCGCATCTTTGATCGGTTGTAAATCACTCCCTTGGTTTTCTTTGCATGCTGCGGACATTGACTCATTAACTACTATGCGTCAAAAATATCCGTTCCTCTTTTAGATTATTCTCGTTGAAAATGGCAAAGATTTTTTATGAAGAAACTGTTTCGCATGGTTTAGAAGGCCAAATAGGCGCTTGTTTGCATTGCGAAAATCGGAATGGAGAAAGCTTCTGGTAGATTTTGTCGGTATCAAATATATTTCTGCCTCGAGTATGTGCAGAGTCGATGAAGGCCTGGTAGGTAGGACTCGGCCAAATCGTTGAGAAGCTTTTTCCTTTGCGTCTGTTCGCATATTCCAGGATGCATTGCGGAGCCTTGCCGTTTTGTTTCTTCCATGATAATTTAACAGGTGTTCAAGGAAGTTTAACTGTTGTTGAATCGAGGCTGCCAAGCCAATATCATTTAAGCGCATCTGGACGGGGGGGATACGGCCATTTCTTGGGGAACGCGGACGCAAGGCGTCCTGGTATGCATTCCCACGCGAAGCGTGGGAACGAGATGGTGTGCGAATGGCCGAAATAAAGAGCAAGTCCATTTGGACGAATGCGGAAACGAAAACCAAATTCGCGTCGTGGACGACAGGGCCTTGCAAGGATAGGGCTTTGACAGCTAGATAACGGGGACCAAAAATGACGAAGACCCTGAACATCAATCGCCATTGGAAGCGAATCATCAACACTATGAACGACGGTCTGATACTGATCGGGCCGGACGGGACGATCATGATGGTAAACGCGGCGTTCGAGCAGCTGACGGGCTACGCGGCCGAGGAGGTGGTGGGAAAGCCGTGCACGCTTCTCAAGTGCGACGCGTGCGAAAAGACGCTGCAACGCGGGGGCGGCCAGTGGTGCGCCCTTTTTTCCAGGGATCACCGGGACATCAAGCGATGTCGGTGCATGATCATGAAAAAGGACGGAAGCTGGCTTCCGGCGGTAAAGAACGCCTCTGTGCTGCGCGGCGACGACGGGGAGCCGCTGGGGGTGGTGGAGACGATCATGGACATCGGCGAGCTGGACCGTCTGGAGCAGAAGGTGGAGAGCCTGTCGCGGCAGCTGGACGAAAAAGGGGTGTTTCAGGGGATCGTGGGCGAGTCGCCCTTGATGCAGAAGGTGTTCGACGTGGTGGAGAAGGCGGCCAGGAGCGACGCGCCGGTGATCGTCTACGGGGAGAGCGGCACGGGCAAGGAGCTGGTCGCGCGGGCGATTCACAACCTGGGGCCCCGGAAGGACGGTCCCTTTGTTCATTTCAACTGCGCGGCCCTCAACGAATCCTTGTTGGAAAGCGAGCTGTTCGGGCACGTGAAGGGCGCGTTCACCGGGGCGGTGCGTCACAAGATCGGCCGTTTCGAGGCGGCCGACGGCGGCGACATTTTTCTGGACGAAATCGGGGACGTGCCTCTGGGCATTCAGGTGAAGCTTCTCCGTGTCCTGGAAATCAAGCAGTTCGAGAGGGTAGGGGACCACCGTCCTATTTCAGTGGACGCGCGTGTGATCACCGCCACCAACAAGAACCTCGAAGAGCTTGTCTCCCGACAGCTTTTCCGGGACGATCTTTTTTTCCGCATCAACGTCATCCCCATCCACCTTCCGCCCCTGCGCGACCGCAAGGACGACATTCCCCTTCTGGTCAACGCCTTCATGGGACAGTTGAACGAGCGGACCGGCAAGTCCGTCAAAGGATTGTCTCGCGAGGCCATGGACCGGTTTCTCCGGCATTGCTGGCCCGGCAATGTCAGAGAGCTTAGAAGCGCGCTGGAATACGCGTTCGTGGTCGCCGAAGGGGCGTTTCTGGAGGAGGAGGACTTGCCAGCCCAGCTTTTGCGCGAGGATGTTTTCGGAAGAATCGAGGAGTGCGCCCTGCCTGCGGGGCAGCCCAGGGAAAAAACCGAGCTGATCGAAGCGCTGCGCCAGACTGGCGGTAATAAGACGCAGGCGGCGCGCATCCTGGGGGTCAACCGGGTGACCGTCTGGAACCGCATGAAAAAATACGGGGTCGATATCGCAAAGGTGCTGAAAACATAGACCGATTTTCTGCGGCCGGAAATGTCATTTACAGGTTGTGTCGGAATTTGATAAGAGTTGTTCTTGGAGTGTACGTTTTTTAGCGGGATGAAAATGGCCCTGTTCTAGACTGCAAGCCCGGTCATAGCCGGCCAGCCCCGGCGCCAGGGATGGGATAGCGACGCATTCAGTCCGGGAACTCGCCGATTGTCTGGAACGAGCCGACATCGCAATTGGACGGATAGAGAAAATGTTTCGATTTCAGAACATGTACGACATCAGCGTCACGCTCGGGGAGGAATCCATCGACTATCCCGGAGACACCCCCTATCGGCGAGAAATGGCGAGCAGGTTGGAAGACGGCGAGGCATACGATCTTTCGGGCCTGGAACTCAGCGCCCATTCGGGTACGCACATCGATGTTCCCGCCCATTTCGTCCCCGGCGGGAAAGCCATCGACCAATACCAAGTCGAGAATTTCGTTTTTTCCGCGCTGGTTTTGGATATTGACGACAGACGGTGCGTCATGGCGTCTTCTGTCGAAAAGGCGGACATCCGGCAGGGAGAGGCGGTTTTGTTTCGCACCGAAAATTCCGTGTCGGGGCGTTGCCGCAACGGCGTTTTTTCGGAGAGTTACGTCCACCTGTCGCCGGCGGCTGCCGACGCTTGCGTGGCAAAGGGCGTCGCCCTGGTCGGCATCGATTATATCAGCATCGAAAAATACGGGGACCTGGATTTTCCCGCCCACCGAACATTGCTTTCGGCCGGCGTGCTGGTTCTGGAGGGAATCGATCTGGCCCGTGTCCAGCCGGGAAGGTTCACGTTGTTCTGCTTTCCGTTGAAAATGAGAGGCGCGGAGGCCTCTCCGACCCGAGCCGTGCTTGCGAGATAGGAGAACGGTCATGACCATGTCGCGAATCTACCAGGCTGTGTTGGACAACATGAACGAGCAGGTCTACGTGCGCGATCTGAATATGAACATTCTATTCGATCCGTTTTTCAGCGACAAATTCGAAGGAAACGGGGGGGCTGACCGAGGCCCTGGGGAGCGTCAAGGCATAACAAGGCTGTATCACGGTGGAAAGCAAGCCGGGACGGGGCAGTACGTTCCGGGTGTTTTTCTGCCTGTGGCTCAGAAACAGGGCGGCGAAGGGGAGCGCGATGGAGCGGTGAATGGAGAACAAACCAAAGCATCTTGAAGTCGGTTACGGGGCGTCGGAGCGGTCGGATTCGTTCGCTGCGGGCGAGGAGGCGGCCCGACAGGCCGTGGCTGGCATATCCGGGCGACCCCTTTCCGCAGTCCTGGTTTTCGCATCGGTCAGGTACGATCTGGCGGCCTTTCTGGCCGGCGTCGGGGGAGTGGTCGGCCAAGCTCCGGTGATGGGGGCGACCACGGCCGGTGAAATCTGCAACGAACCCAGAAGGCAAAGCGCGGTCGTCGTGGCTCTGGCCTCCGACTGCCTCTCGGGGCGGGCGGCCGTGGGGGAAAGGGTTTCCTCCGATTGGCGAAATGCGGTGGACCAGGCCCTGGGCTCGCCGGACATTCGTCCCTATTTCAGCGAAGACAACGCCGATTTCCGATGCGATTTGAAGCGCCGGGGCAAATCGGTTTTTGCCATGCTGTTTTCCCCCGGCAACACCCGGCACGCCGATTCCAGAAGTTTCGAGATTCTGGAGGAACTCAAGCAACGCTCTTGCCACAACATTCCCTTTTTCGGGGGAAGCTCCGCGGACGACTGGCGCATGGAGCAAAACCATGTCCTGTTCGGAACCAAGGTCTTCTCCGACAGTCTTCTGGTGGCGGTCTTCGAAACCGAGCTTCGTTTCGGCATCGCGGTGGGCCACGGGTTTTCCCCCTCGGGCAAGAGAGCCGTGGCGACCAGGGTCCAAGGCCACCGGGTGGTGGAGTTCGACGGCGAAAACGCGGCACGTGTCTACGCGTCTATGCTGGGAGGCGATACGGAGTCTCTGGCTGGCAAGCACGTCACGCTGGCGTCGGGCCGTCCCGCCGGAACTCCGGATCTTCTGGATCAGTATCGAATCAATGTGGCCAGCTATTTCTCCACCGAGGGGCATGTCCGGTTCGCGCAGCCCATCGCCGAAAAGAGCAGCGTCGTCATCATGGATTCGTCTCCGGACAAGCTGATCGAGGCGGGCAGAGAGACCTTGCAGAAGGCGCTGCTCAAAGGGGACATTCGCCGTCCCTCCGCCGCTCTGGTGTTTTCCTGCGCCTTGCGCACGCGAATCCTGAAAGACCGGGTGCCGGAGGAGATCGCGGGAATGCGGGCGTTCGCCCCCGACATTCCGCTGCTCGGCTTCTATTCCTTCGGCGAGCAGGGCGTAAACGACAACGGCGTCAGTCTCCATGCCAACGAGACCATCGCGATCTTGGTGCTGGGAGACGAGCTTTCCGTGTCCGCCGAAGTGGCCAGGGAGAACAGAAGGCTGTTGGAAAAGCAGCGCAAGAACGAAAAGGCGCTTCGCCTCCAGTCCGAAATCCTCTCCGCCATCCAGGATCAGGTACTGATCATTTCCAAGGACATGAAGACGATCTGGAGCAACAAGACCGCCAAGGAGCTTTACGGCGACGGTCCCGAAATGTACGAAGAGCCGTGCTACCGCTTCTACGAGGGAAAAGAGGCGCCCTGCGAGGGCTGTCCCGTCATGGAGACCATGTCCGACGGTCTTCCCCACCAGGCCGTCCTGGAATCGACCGACCGGCAGGGTAACTCCGCTTGGCGGTTCCACAGAAGCTATCCCTATTTGGACGAGCAGGGAGGCCTGTCCGGGGTAATCAAGGTCATCGCCGATTTCACCGAGAAAAAGCGCTACGAAGAGCTGGTCCGGGCCGAGCGGGACATGGGGGCCGCCTGGAGCAGCGCCTTTTCGTTCGACAAGAGGCTGGAAATCTGCCTGGAGACCGCCGTCCGGATATCCTCCATGGACTGCGGCTGCCTGTACTTGGTGGACGAGACCGACGGCGCTCTGTCTTTGATCGTTCATCGAGGACTCTCGCGGGCTTTTGTCAACGAGGTGGCTCGATACGACGGCGATTCGAAAAACGCCCGGCTTGTTCGCAGAGGAATGCCGGTCTATCGTTGCCTTGACGATCCGGATTGGCGGTTGCCCGAAAATATCGCGAAAGAGGGAGTCAAAGCGGTCGCTTTCATTCCCGTAATGTTCAAGAACAAGGCGGTCGCCTGCATGAATGTCGGCTCGCGCACCTCGACGGAAATAACCGAGCATGCAAAGGTCGCGCTGGAAAGAATCGCCGCGTACGCCGGTTCGTTCATCGTGCACGAGATGGATGCGGAGAAGACCCGCCAGAATCGCCGGGACCTGGACACGCTGTTCAACACCATCGAGGACATGCTTTTTATTTTCGACATGGACGGGCTGATCGTCGGGTGCAACCGGATCGTATGCGAACGCCTGGGGTATGCGGAAAAGGAACTGGTCGGAAAGCATATCCTGTCGGTGCATCCGGACAACCAGCGGGAGAAGGCGCAGGAGATCATGGCGAGCATGCTGGCGGGGGAGAGGGACACATGCGACGTTCCTATGGAAACCAGGAGCGGGCGACTCATACCCGTGGAATCAAAGTTGAAGATCGGTCGCTGGAAAGGCAGGGACGCCATTTTCGGAATCAGCCGCGATGTCGGCGAGCGAAAGGAAATGGAGCGGCGCATCCACCAGATCCAAAAGGCGGAAAGCCTTTCGCGCATGGCCGGGGCGGTCGCGCACAACTTCAACAACATGCTGGCGGTGGTCATCGGAAACCTGGAGCTGGCGACCAACGACCTGCCCAACTTGATCAAGGTGTCCGAATATATTTCGGAGGCGGACCTGGCCGCCCGGCGCGCCGCCGAAATGAGCGGGCTGCTGCTGGCCTTTCTGGGTCAGCAAAGAGGAAAGCGCGTTCCTGTCGATCTGTCGGAAATCTGCCGGGAATGCCTGGACCGTCTGCGCGCCGACATCCCCAAGGACGTGGCCCTGGACACTTCCCTATTGCGATCCGGTCCCGTGGCCATAGCCGACCCGGCGCAGATGATACAGGTCCTGAACGCCTTGGTCACCAATGCCTGGGAAGCCATGGAGAATTCCACCGGAAGGGTGAGCGTTTCGGTCGGCACCGTGAAGGCTTCGGAAATCGAGGCGGTTCGCCTTTTTCCGACCGATTGGAAACATTCGGCCGACATCTACGCCTTTCTGACCGTTTCGGACACGGGTTGCGGGATGGACGCGGCGACGGTGGACCGGATTTTCGATCCTTTTTTCACGGACAAGTTCGTCGGGCGCGGCCTGGGCCTGGCCGTGGCATTGGGAATCGTCAAGTCGTTCGGAGGATGCATCGCCGTGGAAAGCCGTCCGCTCCGCGGAAGCCAATTCCGGGTTGTCCTGCCGCTATCTACGGCCAGCGTCGAACGGGCCAGGGAGTTTCAAAGGAAGGCAGGCAAGCCTCGCGCGGCCGGCGGCGTCGTGCTTCTTGTGGAGGACGAAGCCATGGTCCGAAGCATGGCCGGGGCCATGCTGGCAAGACTCGGCTTCGAAGTGATCGCCGCCGGAAACGGCTCGGAGGCTCTGGATATTTTCCGCGCAAGGCACGATAAAATCCGCCTGGTCCTGTGCGACCTGACCATGCCCGACATGGGAGGATGGGAGACGCTGGCGGCCATGCGAAAGGTCCGGCCCGACATTCCGGCCATCTTGGCCAGCGGCTACGACGAAGCCCGGGCCATGGCCGAAGACCATTCCGAACGGCCCCAGGCCTTCCTGCACAAGCCCTATCGGCGCGAAGCGTTGAAAATGGCTTTGGAAAAGGCTCTCGGCCCGTTGCCGGTCCCTTGAGGTCAAAGGAAAGAGGGCGGAATGCGAAGGGCACGTCAGAGTGTGCAGCGAATCCGGAAATGGCTTCATTTTCGAATATGTGAATATTGGAAAGGAATCTGATTTGGACATTGCAAAGAAGATCCTGCTGGTCATGGCCGGAGGGAGCCTGGGGGCGCTGAGCCGCTACGGGTTCGCCTTGGCGGCCGCCAGGCTGATCGGCGTTCGGTTTCCATGGGGCACCTTTCTGGCCAACATGACCGGCTGCCTTCTGATCGGGGTCGCGTTCGCACTGGGCGAACGGACCCAGATCCTGAGCCCATCGGCCCGGCTTTTCTTCATGACCGGCTTTCTGGGCGCTTTGACCACCTTTTCCACCTACGCACTGGAAAGCGTGAACCAGCTGCGCGACGGCAGCTACCTGGCTGCCGCCAACATACTCGCCAACAACTTCGGCGGCTGCGTCATGGTCGTGGCCGGTTTCTGGCTGGTCGGGGCCGTTTTGAAAGGAGGACAATGACCATGGCCTTGGAATACCGCGTGATCGAAATATACACGGGCGAAGGTTCCGTGAGCCGGGGCGCCCCGGTTTACGAAAGGGTGGTGGAGTACGTGCAGGGCCTGAACGCGGCCGCCCGCTGCCTGGTATTCAAAGCGGTGGGAGGGTGCTACGAGACCGGGGAGACGGCATCTTCCAATGTCCTGGATTTGTCCTACAACATGCCGCTTAAAATAGAGATCGTCGTCCCCGCCGCCGAATCGGAACAAATCCTTTCCGACCTTGACAAAATCGTCACAGACGGCCTTCTGGGGGTCCGGGACCTTTTGGTCCTGTCCAACAAGACCAAGGGGCGTCTTCTGTCCCCCCGGCTCCTGGTCCGCGACCTCATGACCCCCGAGCCAGTATGCGTGCGCCAAGACGACACTCTGGACAAGATTCTCGCGGCGCTGCTTTCCTCCACGTTCACCGGAGTGCCCGTTGTGGACGACCAAGACCGGGTGGTCGGGGTCCTGTCCCAGACCGACATGATCTACGGCGCGGGCATGCCCCTGCGCCTTGCGCTCATGGCCGGAGCAAGGGACAGAATCGAGGAGATCAAGCGCGGCCTGTCCCATCGCTTCGCAAGGGACGTCATGAGCGCCCCGCCGGTCTGCATCGGCGAAAAAGCGCCAGCGACCCGGGCGGTGGCCGCCATGATCGAAAAGGAAGTCAAAAGACTGCCGGTCACGGACGATTCCGGAAAGCTGATCGGCATCGTCTCCCGCATCGACATCTTCAAGGCCGTGACCAGGGGGGCGGCCAAGGGCGAAAAGTCCCGCGAACAACCTGCGTTCTTCGGAAATGCCCGCCAGGTGTCCGACATCATGGAGCCCGCGCCGGCGATAGTTCGACCCGACGAACCCGTGGAGGAAGTCATACGGCTCATCCACGCCCACGGGGTCGAGAGGGTGTGGGTGACGGACCTCGACGGCAGGCTTCTGGGAATGATCTCCGACAGAAACCTGCTCGCGGCCTTCCACGAGGAACACCCCGGCATTTGGGAACTTTTGTGCCGCGTGATGCCGTCGAGAGACAAAAAGGATTGCTTCCGGGATTTCGGCATGAAGCTCAGAAGGAAGACGGCGGGCGAAATCATGAAGACCGACATCGTTTCGGCAAAAGAAGGCACGCCGGTGGAGGAGGCTGTTGAAATCATGACGGAAAAAGGTTTCCGGCGGCTTCCGGTGGTGGACGAGGATGGAAAGCTCAAGGGCGTGGTCAGCAGGGAGACTTTGCTGAGGAAGGGATTCGAAGTGGTGTAGAGATGCAATTGGCTGATCGTGAGTTTGAATATCTGTTCATCGTCACAGACCTTCGGTTTCTGGAAAATCGGATTTCAAAACGCTTTTTTTCAATATTTTGACACAAAAACCGTTTAGGCTTTCATTTTCCTGCATGGCCCGAATGGCAAGCGCTTTGTGCAATTCGCTATCCACTCTCAATTGGAATTTGCCCGAAAATTTTTTCGATGCGATTCCAGGGGGCAGTTCAATGCCGTCCTTTTCATAAATCTCGATCCATTCGTCGAGGATACGGCACAAGTCACGATAAACATTTTCTTCGTTTTCGCCGTGGCAGCATTTTCCTATCCATCCGGGGATCGAACCCACATAGCATTGGTCTTCCTCGGACCATTCCACGATTTTCAAGTAGCGGTCTTTTTTTTTCATTTTTCAGACATCTCGATTTTTATTTCGACTTCTTTTTCCTGATAGCTTTTGGCATCGTCGCCAAGTTTTCCGGAAATCGTAATGGCAATGCCTTTGGGATGCAAAAAATTCCGGTGGCTTCCTTTTCCGCCCCGGTTTATGAATCCTGCCTGTTCAAGATCTTTTATGAGTTGTCGAATTTTCCTCGGCATGGAGAGATGGTATCAATGTGATACCAAGATGTCAATGCTTCAAATCGATGCCGGGCCTGGTTTTATCTTCGGCCAAACGACTCCGTCATTCCGGGCGAAGCTTGCGGAGACCCGGAATCCATGGGATGATTGAGGCTCTTGTTGGGTAAGAAAGCCGACCGACGTTAAAACCAACCCCTCGATGTCGTTCAGCTTTGAGGGTCTCGCAGAGGAAATCGCGAACAAATCCCGGCAGAAAAATCAAGCCCTGAAACGTGAAATTTTCCTGGTTATAGCGGATTTGGGGGAGCGGCAATGCGTAGGTTGGGTTGAGCGGGTTTCATGTTGGGTTTCGCTTGCTTCCCAACCATTTCGCGCGCCGTATCCGTTTGTTTGATAGAATCCCGTAGCGAAACCCGACAATTGACGACGCTCAACCCAATCTACATTCCACCCACCCCCAAATCCGTTATAACCAGTCGTTTTCAAGTTCGTTTTTCTCGCGGCGTTTTCTTCCTCAAAGCGGGTCGGGCGCTGTGCGCACGTTTTGGCGGAGAGATTGTGAAAAGTCGCAACGTGGCGAAAAAAGCATTGCAATTGCGAAGCGCTCGGTCTAATAACATGAACAAATGAATCTGGTTTTGGCGGTCAAATCGAAAAATGCCGGTTGACCTGAATCGTACGGTTCATTGCGGATTTGTGGAGGGCGGAAAAGGTAACCAGAGCTTCCAGCTCTGGCTCCATATCGCGAATATGCCGCCGCTTTGAGACCAAGGCATGCCAGATTAGGATGGTCTGGTTACCATCGACATGCCTTTTTCCCACAAATCCGCGATGAATCAATCGTCCGACCGGCGGTTGCCAATCTCCTTGAAATCAGAATGAAATGGACAGAGGAAATATTGGAATCTGCCCGAAATGCAACGTGGAGTTGGTCGATGCCGAACCATGATGTATTCGGATATGACTTGGCAAGTGTAGGACAATAGCCGATGCAAGTTTTCCAGTATAGTTGCCGAAAAGGGAAAATCAGAACTTTTTTCCTCTTAATGACGGTCGTTCTGATCGGTATCTGCCGTTTTTCCGAATACCGAGACGCCAGCGCCGCCCAAGAAGCACCTCCAACCGTTTACAGGGAATCGCCGCAATTGCATCGTATGGTGGAAGCTGGCAAGCTTCCGGTCGTCGATAGGCGCCTGCCTCTCAGCCCCGCGCTGGTGCAGCCATTCGAGCGTATCGGGACATACGGCGGGACATGGACGAGAGCGATTCGCAGAAACCGGGATCACGCATCGTTCATTCGCGTCATCGGATACGAAAACCTGATGCGGTGGGACCCGTTGTGGATCAATGCCATACCCAATATCGCCAAGCGGTACGAGGTGAACGAAGACGCCACCCGGTATACGTTTTATATGCGCGAGGGGATGCGGTGGTCGGATGGACATCCGTTTACCGCCGACGACATCCTGTTCTGGTACGAGGATGTTCTTTCAAACAAGGAGCTGACCCCCTCGGTTCCCGCCTGGCTTACCAGCGGCGGAAAGCCGGTCGAGGTGGAAAAACTGGACGACTTTGCGGTCGTTTTTTCATTCGAGGTCCCCAACGGGCTGTTTCCGATGAACCTCGCGGCGCCTTGGGGCGCGGAACCGACCGAATATCCCCTCCATTACCTGCGGAAGTTTCATCCCCGGCACAATCCGGACGGCATCGACAAGCTTGTGTCCGATGCGAAACTGGGCGGATGGGCGGAGCTTTTCCGAAAAAGGGCGGGAACGGAAATCGACCATCCGAGCCGCTGGCAGAACCCGGAGCTTCCAAGGCTTCACGCCTGGACATTGAAGACGGTCTATTCGCCGGAGGCGGACGAGGTCGTGGCCGAGCGCAACCCTTATTACTGGAAGGTCGATCCGGCGGGCAACCAGCTTCCGTACATCGACCGCGTCCGGTACATGATGTTCGATGAAAAATCTCAACTGGATGAAATGGTGAAAAATGGCGAACTCGATATGCAAACGCGCCACATTTCCCAGAAAACATTGAAGGAGCTGGGGAGGGAGCGGACGTTCTCCCTGGTCTCCAGCTTTTCGAACACGGCGGTTGTCAGTTTGAACCTGACCCACCCGGACCCCGCGATGCGCAAGCTTTTCCAGGACAAGAACTTCCGCATCGGACTGTCCTGTGCCATCGACCGGAAAAAAATCGTCTCCGAGGTTTTCGACGGGGAAGGCGAACCGTATCAGGCGGCGCCCAAGCCGGAATCGCCGTTTTACCACGAGCGGCTTGCCCGCCAGTATGTGGAATACAATCCCATTTTGGCCTTCGAGCACCTGGACAAGGCTGGCTGTGTGAAACGCGATGCGGAGGGCTTCCGGCTAGGGCCCGGCGGCGAACCCATTTCACTGACCTTGGACGTCATCGATTTTCTGTCGATGCTCGAAGTCGCCCGATTCATTCCCGAATACTGGAACGCCGCAGGCATTCGCACGCGGCTGAATGTCATGGAGCGCGAGGCATTCTACGAGAGAAAAACGGCGAACCTGCACGACGCCGCAGTATGGGTGGGCGACGGCGGCCTGGAGGTGCTTCTGGAACCTCGCTGGTATTTCCCGTCTTCTTCCATCGAGTCGAATTACGCGATCCCGTGGGCCCGCTGGTACCGTGACCGCGACGACCCGCTCGGCGAACCTCCGCCTGAAATCGTACGTAAACAGATGGGTCTTTACGATCAAATCCTCGCGACGGCCGACCGGAAAAAGCAGTTTTCCTTGATGTCGGAAATTCTTAAGATCGGAGCCGAGCAGTTCTATGCCATCGGGATCAGTACGCCCCCGCTTCGCTACGGCATCCTGAATCCCGGTTTCCACAACGTGCCGACGTTCATAACCCATTCGTGGACCTATCCCCATCCTGCGCCTACGAATCCGTGCCAGTATTTTATGGACGGAGAATAGATAGCGGGCGCCAATTGTGGTACAAAGAAAAAATGTGCCGATTCATGAGAAAAACCGTCTTTCACAGCCTGGCCGCCAAAATCGGATCGGTCGTTATTTTCGTTGAGATCGTTGTCCTTGCGATTATCGGAGGATTTTATATCGACCGCTTCAGCCGGGAAATAGACCGGCGGGTCGAGGAAAGCGTCCGTATTCCCGGCGCCCTGATCGCGGAAGGATCGCTGAGCTACTCGTTGGTGGCCGATGGCCCGAGGATGGAGCGTCTGGTCGGACAGAAACTGGTCGAAGGGATGGTCGTCAACATCGCAGGGCGCGTGTTCCATACCCTGGACCCCGAGAAAATCGGCATGCGCGTCGCGCAGATCCCCGGCCTGGCGCCCGAATGGTTCACCAAGGAGACGACCGAACCGTTTGTGAAACATATAATCCAGGACGGGAACCATTTCCTTGCCAGCGTCACGCCCATATTCGCCATGGACGGACAGACCCCTTTTCTGTTCGTATACGTCAAGATAAACACCACTCGCGCCCAGACCGAAAAAGCCGATGTTCTGCGTGTCGTCCTTCTTGGCTCTATGGCGGCGGTGCTTGTCACCTCCATTGTCATTTTTCTGGCGTTCAGGTTTTCCATATTCGACCGGATTCAGTCGATACTCCTTCTTTTAAAGCGGGTCGAGGACGGAGATCTGGCGGCCAGGTCCAAAATTCGGTTCGAGCCGGACGAGATCGGAACGCTGCAAAAAGACCTCGACTCCATGGTCGGAAAACTCCAGGAGACCATCGCATCGCTTCAAGATAGCCAAAAAAGGTCCCGCAGAAACGAACGCATGTTGCGGACAATCATCGATATCGTGCCGTCCTTGATTTTCGTCAAAAGCGCCGACGGACGTTTCATTCTCGTCAACCGGGCGGTGGCGGAACGGTACGGCATGACGGCGGAGGAAATCAAAGGCAAGCGCCATCGGGATATTCATCGCGATTCCGCGCAGGTCGAAAGAATGCTGAACGACGACCGAAAAGTGATCGAGTCGGGCCGTACGCTCCATATTCCCGAAATGTCTTTTCAGGACTACACCGGGAGGCTCCGATGGCTGGATGTGACCAAAACGCCCTGCGACGCGGAGGAATTCGGCGAACCGGTCGTCGTTGGCTTGTCTACGGACATTACCGAACGCAGGCAGACGGAGGCCGCTCTTCGCGTGGCCCGATTCTGCTTCGACAAGGCGGCCATCGGCATATATAGAATCGACGGCGAAGCGCGGATTCTCGATGTGAACGACCATGCCGCTCTCAGCCTCGGCTACGCAAAAGAGGAGCTTGAAGGACTGACGGTCTACGACATCGACCCGTTGCTCGACCGCGAAAAATGGAACGGCATGTGGCGAGTGCTGACCGAAAAAAAACGGCTGGACGTTTTCGAAATGGTCCACCGCAGAAAAGACGGCGGTGAATTGCCGGTCGAGATCGTTTCCAATTTGCTAAGCTACAACGGGCAGCAATTCGCGGTTAGCTTCGTCCAGGACATTACCGAACGCAAGCGGTCCAAGCAGGCCCTGGAAGAAAGCGAACGGCGCTACCGAAATTTGTTCAACGAAGCCCCGGTGATGTATATCGTCACCGAAAACCGCCAGGGAGAACCCTATATCAAGGACGTCAACAACATGGTTCTGGAGGTTACGGGCTACAGCCGCGAAGAACTTCTGGACACGCCCCTGGCCCGCTACTACTCCGAGGATTCGAAACGCAAGATGGGAGAAAAAGGCGGCTACCGGCGCGCATTGAGCGGACAGTCCCGCCCGGAGGAGCGCGAACTGCTCACCCGCGACGGCAAAACGGTGCACGCTCTCGCCCATTCCCTTCCGGAATGCGATGAAACAGGCGCCGCGACCGGCACGCGCACGATGCTGCTCGATATCACGGAGAAGAAGCATGCGGAAATGGAGGCAAAGCGCCTGGAAGCCCAGCTGCTCCAGGCCCAGAAGCTGGAGGCCATCGGTACGCTGGCGGGGGGCATCGCCCACGACTTCAACAATATTCTGGGGGTGGTGATCGGCTACTCCGAACTGTCGTCCTACATGGTGCCGAAAGACTCTCCCGTCCAGGAAAAGTTGCAGAGAATCTACGCGGCCGGAATGCGGGCCAAGGACCTGGTGCATCAGATTCTTACGTTCAGCCGGAAAAGCAATCGCGAACTGCGTCCGCTGCGGCCCGTGCCTTTGGTCAAGGAGGCTTTGAAACTGTTGCGGTCGTCCCTGCCCACTACCATCGAAATCAATCAGGATTGCCAAGCCGATGTCTTTCCGGTGGTGGCCGACCCCACCCAGATTCACCAGATCGTCATGAATTTGTGCACCAACGCCGCCCATGCCATGGAGCCCGACGGCGGGCGCCTGGACGTGAGCCTGTCGCAGGTGAGACTGACCGCGAGCGATATACGGCTTCATCCGGGACTGGACGCGGGCGATTACCTGAAAATCAGCGTCCGGGACACGGGCCGGGGAATAGCTCCGGAAATCATGCCCAACATTTTCGACCCCTATTTCAGCACAAAGGACAAGGACAAAGGGACAGGACTCGGCCTTGCCGTGGTGCACGGCATCGTAAAAAGCTACAAAGGGGCCGTCTCCGTCTACAGCGAACCCGACAACGGCGCCACTTTCAATGTCTATATCCCGTCGTTTAAGAGTCAAGCCGTCCCCGAGGAGCAGCAACGCTTCGAGCCGCCTACCGGCACCGAACGCATTTTGCTCATCGACGACGAGCCGGAACTGCTCGATGTCGGACGGGAAATGCTGGAAAAGCTGGGCTACCGGGTATCCATCGCCAACGACGGCATTTCCGCCTTGGAGTTTTTTCGCGACGCTCCCGACGATATCGATCTGGTCGTCACCGATATGACCATGCCGAAAATGACCGGCGACAAGCTGAGCGCGGAGCTGCTGAAAATACGACCGGACCTGCCCATCGTCCTGTGCACGGGGTTCAGCATCAATATTTCCAAGGAGCAAGCCTTGAAAATCGGCATCAGGGCTTTTATCTACAAGCCCGTGGTGGAGGCAGACCTGGCCCGAATCGTTCGGGAGGTCCTGGACAAGGCAAAGACCGAAATTAAGAAAGGAGCATAACATGGAAACAAAGTTCGTAAAAAGAAGTTTTTTTCAACGGCTGCTGGGCATATCGGCGACCACAGGGCCGGGCATGGACGACTGCTGGAGCTATGAAGGAGGAAAGCTGACCATCGACTTGGGCAAGGCGTCGGAACTGAAAAAAGCCGGTGGCGCATTGCGGTTCGAAGGCAAAAATCTTCCGAAACGAGTGCTTGTTGTCTGCGGGGAGGACGGGGAGTACCGCGCGTACCATAACCGGTGTACCCATCTGGGCCATCGCCGGCTGGACCCGGTTCCCGGAACCGACACCGTCCAGTGCTGCAGCGTCAACAAATCCACTTACGATTCGGACGGAAAAAAGGTGTACGGTCCCGCCCCCCGCCCGATTACCCGTTTTCCGGTGGAGATAGAGCCTGGAAAATTGATCGTATCCGTATCCTGAGCAAGGAGGAAGTAAAAATGCCCCTTCCCGTCTATTTGGACTACAACGGTACCACGCCCCACGCCCCCGAGGTGATCGAGGCCATGCGTCCCTTTCTGGAGACCGAGTTCGGCAATCCCTCCAGCGGCCACTGGTACGGCATAGCCCCGAAAAAGGGCATTATGGCGGCCCGGGAGCAGGTGGCCGGAATCCTGGGCTGCACGGCCAAAGAGGTGCTTTTTACCAGCGGCGGCACCGAGTCCAACAACCAGGCCATAAAAAGCATCGCCGGCGCACGGCAAGCCAATGGACGTCACATCATCACTTCGAACATCGAACACCCGGCCATTCTCGAGGTGTGCCGGTTCATGGAGGGCTGCGGATTTTCCGTCACCATCGTCCCCGCGGATACCGACGGCATGGTCGATCCGGCCGATGTGGCCGCTGTCGTCCGCTCCGACACCGTCATGATCTCCGTCATGCACGCCAACAACGAGGTGGGGACCATCCAGCCCGTCGAAGAGATCGCCCGAATGGCTGGCGAAAGAGGCATCCTCATGCATACCGACGCCGCGCAGTCGGTGGGCAAGATACCCGTGCGCGTGGACGAGCTGGGGGTGGACTTGCTCTCGGTGGCCGGGCACAAGATCTACGCCCCCAAGGGAATCGGGGCGCTGTACATTCGCGACGGGGTCGAGCCTGCCGTCTTCTGCCACGGCGCGGGACAGGAAAACGGCAGGCGGGCCGGGACCGAGAACGTTCTCGAAATCGTAGGTCTGGGCAAGGCCTGCGAAATCGCCTATCGCGATCTGGACAAGAACGCCGAGCATATGCGGGCCATGCGCGACAGGCTGGAGGACGGTCTTTCGCAGGCCCTGGCGGACATACGCTTCAACGGCCACCGCCAAAAACGCCTGCCCAACACTTGCAGCGTGTCGTTTCTGGGGCTGGAAGCCAATCGCATCCTTGAGGAGATCGGACTCGACGTGGCCGCTTCCGCCGGGGCCGCATGCCATGCCGACACGGTCGAAATCTCCCACGTTCTGAAAGCCATGCGAATACCGGAGCCCTGGGCAAAAGGCACGCTGCGCTTCACCACCGGGCGGTACACCACTGCGGACGAGATCGACCGTGCCTTGGGGGTCGTTGTCGATGCCGTGAAGAGGTTGCGGGCGGGGTGATGAAAAGCATTTCCTTTTACTCGATGATCAAGTTTTTTCCGCCCAGCAGCTTGAGATGCACGTCATTCCGGGCGTAGCTACGCTTCGACCCGGAATCCAAGAAGTCTGCTGGGTTCATGGCGATTTGTGGGAAAAATGCGTGTCGATGGTAACCAGACCATCCTGGTCTGGCATACCTTGGCTTCCAAGCGGCGGCATATTTGGAATATGGGACCAGAGCTGGAAGCTCTGGTTACCTTTGCCGCTTCCCACAAATCCGCGATGAACCAATTATTATCTTTTCACCCTTATGGCGGAAATGTTCTTGATCGCAAAAGTGATGAATGATATTTTTCGAAAAATGTAAGTGTTGATGAATGCGCTGTCGTTCAACAATGCTTTGTCGCTGCAAAATGCTTGTTTACCGTGTTTGCACACCATATCGGACGATAGGAGGAGAAAAGACATGACAGATAAAAAAGCGGACCTGGCCGGACCGGGAATCGGCGATTACGGCACACTCGAGCAAGAATTGCCCGATGGTTACCAGGCCCTTCTGACTCCCATGGAGACAATGAAGGCCGTGTTTGCGATCAAGAATTACATCGAGACCAATCTTTGCACGGAACTCGGTCTGCAGATGGTTCAGGTCCCCCTGATCGTCGACAAGGACAGCGGCGTGAACGATTATCTGGACCGCGACGGCTCGCGAACGCCGGTGGAATTCCCCTGCGGGCTGGGGCTCGACACTCCGATACAAGCCCAGGTCGTCCAGGCCGCCACCAAGTGGAAACGCATGGCCCTGGCCCAGTTCGGCTGCAAGGTCGGCGAGGGCATCTGCACCGACATGAGGGCCGTGCGCAAGGACTACTTTCTGGACCACGACCATAGCGCCTATGTGGACCAGTGGGACTGGGAGCTGGCCATCGATGGCAAAGACCGCACCGTCGATTTTCTCAAGGATGTCGTTTCGCGGATATGGAAGGTCATCCGGGGAGCCGGCGCCATGGTCCAGGAAATGTATCCCGAGCTGAAAACTTCCAAACACCCGGATTTTCCGGAAAAACTCGAATTCTTCCATGCCGAAGAAATTCTCGACCTGTACCCGGAACTGCCCCGGAAGCAGCGCGAGACCCGGCTGCTTCTGGACCACGCTCCGGCGGTATTCATTGTCGGCATCGGCTGGCCTTTGAAAGACGGCTACCCCCACGAGATGCGCGCTGCGGACTACGACGATTGGGCGACAGAAACGTTCGTCAAAAACGGCGAGCAGTATCATGGTCTAAACGGCGACATCCTGGTGTGGAACCCCGTGACCAAGCGCCGCCACGAGCTGTCGTCCATGGGCATCCGCGTCACCAAGGAAACCCTGAAGATCCAGCTCAAGATGTCGGGCCAGGAGGACTTTCTCAATCTCCCGTACCACCAGGCCATTTTAAACGACAAAATTCCGCTGAGCATCGGCGGGGGCGTCGGACAGGCCAGGACCTTCATGTACCTGCTGCGCACCGCCCATCTCGGGGAGGTGACCGTCTCTGTGTGGCCGAAGAAGCTAAAGGATATCTGCGCGAAGAAGAACATACGCTTGCTTGAGTAGCTTAAGGTCCGGAATAAAGATTTGTTTGTTCGCCTTCAATCATTGATACTGTCGGTCAACGCATTTAAATTGTGTGTTGTTGTTTAAGACGAGCGAGGATGGTATATGTTAAAGTCTCATATAAACGCAATTGAAAAAGTTCTAATTGCGAAAAGCAGGGTTGCTCAGCAAGCCGGGCACACATTACTGCGAGGTGGACCTCGTGAATGGTTCATAAGAGAATTCCTCGAAGGCCATCTTCCCACTACGTTAGAGATAGGCAGCGGTGAAATCATAGATGAAAACTCGATTCCCGGACCTCCGCAAGGAGAGTATCGAAATCAGGTAGATATTGTCATTTACCGTAGAGATTTCCCAAAAATACAATATGCTACGGAACACTACGCGTATTTGTCCGAGGGCGTCATGGCCACAATAGAAAGTAAATCTAATTTGGTCAAGGGCACCATAAATAGCAAAACGGATCTTTTCGGAGCCTGTTTTGCAGCTAATACGCATAAAACCCTGCATAGAACTCCACCTGAGATAGAACTTGTTCATTCACCCCCGCCAGGTATAATTTCTTATGTCGTCGCATACAATGCGGAAGCGTCGAAGAATATCGCAACCATTGCCAGATGGTTGCCGGACATATCACTGCAAAGTCGCATACCGTCGGATAATTTGACAGATATGATTGTTGTTCTTGGAAAAGGCGTAATATGGAATGTTAAAAGATTCAAGCCTCCAGATGCAAAAATACCGGAAAACCATAGCTGGGCATTTATCGATCAGGAAGAGGGCAATTTGCTTTTTATGTTTATCATATGCTTTCCTGGATGTCCTACACGTCGGTTCCGCCAAACCTTTATGGCTATGTCGCAGGCGCAAACTTTGCCCAAGTTAACACAACTTGAAAGGAGATATAGGATGGAAATAGACGTTTATAAAGCACAAATGTCACCAGACCCAAGGGAAGTGAGACGATTTCTATTCGTACCAAGCGGTCAACCCATTGAGAACCTTCCCAAAGAAGTCGTTGATAAATGTGGAAAGCTATATTACCAGAAAACATTGAATCTTGAATCAGACGAAAACAGAATAGGTTTGGATACAAATATAGCCCTTAGTGAAATCAACAGGGTCGGATATTTTATCAAAGACACGAACATAATAACGAGGATTACTGAAACTGTTTAGTATTATTCCGTTTGAAGATATGGAAAAAGCTGGTTGCAACGCATTTGGGGGAGCGGCAATGCGTAGGTTGGGTTGAGCGGGTTTCGTGTTGGGTTTCGCTTGCTTCCCAACCGTTTCGCGCGCCTTCTCTGTTTGTTTGATAGAATTCCGTAGCGAAACCCAACAATTGACGACGCTCAACCCAACCTACATTCCACCCACCCCCAAATCCGTTATAACCAGAAAAGCTCCAATCCGTCATTCCCAGGCTCGGCGGTTTGCTGGCAAAGGTCCGCATTGATATGGGCCCTCTCATCGACAAGCTTCCGAAAAAGGACGATTTCATAATGCTTTCGTAAGCAGATAGGCGGAACCGGGGGGGGTAACTTCTGCCGGTTTTTTTAACCCATGAGCCTCGACCATCGCCTGGATTAAGGGTCTCCGCAGGCTCCGCCCGGAATGACGGAGTTGGTTTGCAGACGTTAAAACCAATCCCGCAGAATCAGGCCGAACAACTATGCCAGGTACTTGCGGACGAGGCCGCAGCCATGGTCATGGCCGCAGCGGAAACCGGGTGCCGCTTGCTTGGCGTTGACTTTTAAAAGCCATGATGATAATGGAAATCGGGTGGCGTTCGACAGATAGTGGAAATAGGCCATGAAAGGACACGAAAAGCCACGAAAAGGCCTGTAAATCGTTTCGTGTTCTTTCGTGAAATTTCGTGGCCGAATTCCTGATCGCTACAAGTTTGGCACTGCTGGAAGTTGAATGTTTCACAATGGCAAAAGGAGGTCGAAGCTGATGGATGGAACGAAAGACGAATTTTTGGACCGGATAATCCGACTGAAAGAAAAAAAGGTCCCCCTTTCCGAAGAGGCGAAGGATGCGGAAGTGAGCGGGTGGGCATTTTTCGAGGAAAGGGACGATATTGACGATTGGCAGGAACTGGCCGACGAGGCTTTCAGAAAGTCCGTAGTCGCGGGAAACAAGGGTGCGTTCGTCGGTGTGGCATTGGCCAAGGAAGAGCATGAGGTCAAGGAGGTGTTGAAATGCCTGAGGTGGTCTGCGGAAGCCGGTCGAATCGATGCCATTGAAGATCTTCAGGGTCGCCTGGGAAACAAGCCGTCCGAGATGATTGAAATGTATGCATGGACCAAGGTCCTTTCCTATGACGAGATGATCGATGTCGAAAAGCTGAATATCAAGAGAAATGAATATTTCCAGGAACTCTGGTCGGCTTTTGAAGACGATCTTGAAGAGGACGAGCTGAAAAAGGTGGACGAATTCATCGACCGGTATTTGACGAAAGTCGAGGAGTCCGGCTGCGGGTTGGGAAGAGGGATGAATTCTTATTGAGAACACGACAATCGCATGCGGAAAACAATACTGCAAAAAAAGAGTCATTTGTGAAAGATATTGCCATAATCAAAACAGGAGACAGCATACCGTCTCTTGTGGCCAGACGCGGCGACTTCGAGGACTGGATTGCCGCAGGCATTGGTGACAACCTGCCGCTTTCTTGCACCGTTGTCGCAGTGCATAAGGGCGAGACGCCGCCGGACTTCGACCGAATCGGAGGCATTGTCGTCACCGGTTCCCACGCGATGGTCACAGACCGGGAAGATTGGAGCGAAAAGACCGGGGAGTGGCTGGCGCAAGCTGTCGGACGCGAGATTCCGGTTCTGGGAATCTGCTACGGACATCAGCTTCTGGCGCACGCCCTGGGAGGCAGGGTGGGATACAACCCGTGCGGTCCGGAGTTCGGAACGGTATCGGCCTCGCTGACCGCCGACGCGAAAGACGACACGATCTTCCGCAGCCTGCCTCGGATCGCCGAAGTGCAGACATCCCACTACCAGTCGGTTGTGGAGCTTCCTCCTGGGGCGACGCTGCTGGCGTTCACCGAAAAGGACCCGCACAGCGCATTTCGCTATGGCCGGTGCGCCTGGGGGGTGCAGTTCCATCCCGAATACGATGCCGACATCGCCAATGCGTATGTGCGCGAATTCAACGAGGGGCTGAAAAAATCCGGGGAGGATGTCGCCGAATTCGCCGAATTGCCTTGCGATTGCAGGGATACCATCGCAGGGACAACAATCCTCGGCCGATTTGCGGATTTTGTTGTTGGCGCATGATTCGCTGCAACTACAACGGGGCTTGGTCGGTATCGTGGGGTGGGTGGGTCGATTTCCGGGTATTTGGCGCTGGTTCAAAGCCTGTTAACACCCGTGCCCGTCGAGCTTGTACGAAGTCCAACCCACCATTTTTCGAGTCGCATCGGGGTCCGCGCGTCAGAAAATGCGACGAAGAGGCGCGGGAAATGGTGGGGTTGAATCGGCCCCGGTAACGCAGCCTTCCACGGCGGCGCGGTGTCCAGTGGTTTGTCCTTGTGAAATCTCGACTCTCGATGCGCCGCGCCGCCGTGGAAGGCGGCGCTACCGTGACAGGCGGGTTTTCCGAGCCGTCTCGGGGGCGTGCGTTCGAAGATGCGACAAAGAGGCGCGGGAAATGGTGGGTTGGACTCCGTTCAAGATTGCCATGCCACCTATCGAAAAAGGAGTTGTATTAGCGACAAGTCCCGGGCGGCAACCCACCCACCCTACGATTTCCACCCGGCCCGTTTCATACTAATGGGGGGCGAAAATGGATTGCATAACTGCGTCCGGTTGCGGCGGCTTGCGGGCAAGCCGCCGCTGAGACCGGACGGGACAATGCTCGTCTTAATTGCTACTGCACTGCCATGGGATCGTACCCCGGGCGGGCCATGTCTTTGGGAGTGACGCCTTCCGGCAGTTCGAAGGACAGGATTTCATAGACGAAATCCTCGGGCGCATCCAGCTTGTCCAGGTACCACATGTCCATGCACAGCTTGTCCAGAAGGCTGTTGTCGTAGGCGGGGCAGTCGGTTTCGCCCCATTGGAAGCCCAGGATCAGCCCTTGCCAGATGCCGGTGTTTCCGTTCTTGCGATAGACGATGTTGACGGCGTCCGTGAATTCGGACCACCATCCGGCCTTGTCGTCGTCGGTCGGGTAGGTCACCGAGTATCCGCCCTTGCCGGGGGTGGCGTTGAGCATGACCATCAGGGCGTCCTCCTTGCACCAGGGCTGGATGCCCTGGACGAAGTAGCTGTCGGAGGCCGTCTGCATGGCGAAGTGCTTTTTGACGTACTGGGCGATCATGATGCCCGAGGTGACGCCGGGGCAGTAGTGGTCATGGAATTCGAAGGAGCGGATGGCGTAGGTCGGAGCGCCGGAGTCCACGGCATTCAAGATTGTGACGATGCGAAACTCGTTGCCGTTGAACGGTGTTGCGGCGAACGCCGCCGCAGCCGTGTCCGGATTCGCGAAAAGGTATTCGGCCTTGATGTTGACGACGCTGGTCTTGGAAAACAGGACGGAGGCGTCCATTGTGGAAACAGCGGCGTCGGAAGCGGCGAAGTCAGGGTCAACTTGCAGGTAGACGCAGCGGCCCGTTGTCTTGTGATACACGGCGAAAAAGAGGGACTTTTCCGGGTGCGACTGGATTTCCAGCAGGCTGTTCATGCCCCGGCTAACGCCCATGGCCTGAGACAGCCCATCCAGGCAGCCCTGGGTGGAATATCCGTCGATCTCGGCAAAGCCTGCGTTGGTCATGGCGATCAGGTTGTCTCCGAACGTAATCAATTGCCAAGGCGAAATTTCCTGGAAATTCATGAGCGCCAGGGCTTCCTTCCCCGCCCGCTTGCCCACGGTACTCCACGTGGAGTAATCGTCGAGGTCGCTCGCCATGCATGGCGGCGCCGTCGCCGAGCCGACGAGCAGGGCGACGAACAGGAACGCCATAGCCGCGGACACAAAAGTGGTGGTTGATTTTTTCATGAAAAATCTCCTTTCGTAAAAAATGGTTTGGTATGAAATAGGCACGCAATACACGTGCGGTCTTAGGGTTTGCCCTGTTTCTTAACCGTACAGTCCCGTTAGGGACGACAGACAATAGCCCGGCAATTTATTGCCGGGGTTGGCCCGCCGGTACGTCCCAAGTCCCGTTAGGGACGACAGAAATGAGATCCCCGGCAATGGGGCCTTCCGCCGGGGTTGCAAGAAACGGGAAATGCTTCCAAGCCCAGGCAATGAAGTGCAGGTTTATTGCCTGTCGTCCTTACAAGAACTTTTTTCAAGCTTTGTCCTTGTCGCCTCGTTCGAACGCTTCGCGTTGGCATACTTGCCATAACGCTTTTTATCCGTGTTCCGACGAGGCATGCCAGATACAAAAACCAACCCCGAAAGAGGTAATAAGGGCTTTCGAACGACCCCCTGTGTCATTTCTCGCGCGAGACCGAAAAGCTTCTTTCTTTGCCATCCTCGATTTCGAACGGGCCGTCGTCATGCTCGAACACTTCGAAAGCGGCCCCGCGACCGACAATGCGTCCTTTTTCCATAACGTAGACCCGGTCGGCGATTTTGCGGGCCAGGTGGATGTCGTGGGAGATGAAGAGCATGGAGAAGCCGCGCATGTGCTGCATGGATTTGAGCTGCCTGAGAATGACCGCCTGGGTGGACGGGTCCAGCATGGAGGTGATCTCGTCGGCCACCAGCAGGGCCGGGTCGGCAGCCAGCGCGCGGGCGATGGCCAAGCGTTGTCTTTGTCCCCCGCTCAGCGCGTGGCAGGTGCGGTTCAGAAAATCGGGACCGGTCGGAAGATGCATTTCCATCATGGCCTGGACCGCCTTTCGATCCCTCTCTCGGCGGTCTTTCCATCCCATGACGTCCAGGGGTTCCCGAACCGCTTCCAAGACGGTGAAACGATGGCTGACGGCTTCGTTGGGGTCCTGGAAAACGATCTGAACGCCGCCTGTCGTGGCAGTGGCGCTGTGGTTCTCCACGGACCTGCCCATGAAAAGGACCTCCCCGGAGTCGGGTTTCAATACATCGACCAGGATATGCGCCAGGGTGGACTTTCCTGAGCCCGATTCGCCTACCAGCGCGACCGCTTCTCCTCTGCGGACACTCAGGCTCACCCCTTTCAGCGCTTTGATTTGCCTGTCTCCCACGCGATAGCTTTTTTCCAGGGCGACCGCCTTCAGCACCGTTTCGATACCGCCCTTGTGGCAGGCGACCCTCCGTTCCACTCCCACGTGAACTAGCGGGGGCCTGCTTTTCGCGCATTCGTCGGAGGCCTGGCAGCATCGCGAGGCAAAGGCGCACCCCGTCACCGCACCCGGCTTGGGGGGCGCGCCGCGAATGCCCCACAGGTCCTTGTACGGGAAGAAATCCGGGGAGGAGTCGATCAGGCCCCGGGTGTAGGGATGCAGTGGCTTTCTTAAGACATCGGCGGTGAAGCCCTGCTCCACGACCCGTCCGGCGTACATGACCATCAATTTGGACGTGAGCCTTCGTATGGCCGGAAAGCTGTGGGAGATCATGATCATGGCGAAACCCATTTGCTTCTGAAGGTCATCGAGCAGGTCCAGGATGGCGGCGCGGCTCTTGGGGTCGAGGGAGGCGGTGGGTTCGTCCACGATCAGAACGTCGGGTTCGCAGGCCAGGGCCATGGCGACGAGCGCCCGCTGGCGCATGCCGCCGGACAGCTGGTGGGGGTAGGCTTTTCTCCACTCCGGGTCGAGGCCGGTCAGCTCCAGCATTTGGCGGACTTTTTTCTCCGCCGTTTCGGCGCCCATGTTCAGGTGGGTGCGCAAAGGTTCCGCGATTTGCTCCCCCACGGTGATGACGGGATTGAAGACCTCCAGGCTGTTCTGGAATACCATGGCGATGTTGCGCCAGCGATAGGGGCGTCTTCGCGACGGCTTCATGGCTGCCAGGTCGCGTCCCCGGAATTTCACGACGCCGCTGACATCGGCGTCGGAGAGAAGCCCCATGATTCCCAGAGCCAGCGATGTCTTGCCGCAACCCGATTCGCCGACCACGCCCAGGCTTTCCCCCTCGGAAAGGGAAAGGCCGATGTCCATGGCGGCAGGCACTCGGGGCCGTACGCCGTCGTATACGACGGAAAGATTTTCGACTTCAAGCATCATGCGTTCCTCATTCTCGGGTCCGATATTTTTTCAAGGTCCCTTCCGATCAGCGCCAGCGACGTCACCGTCAGCGTCAGGGCCATCCACGGAAACACCAGCCACCATTGCCAGAAGTCGGTGTAGCAGATTCCCTTGAAATTCAAGGCGTGGTGCATGATCAACCCCCAGGAGCGGGACGTGGGGTCGCCGAGTCCCAGAAAGGACAGGCCCGCCTCGGCCACGATGGCGCGGCCCGCCAGGCGGATCATGCCCACGGCGGCCAAGGGGAAGACTTCCGGAAGAAAATGGCGGCGCAGCATGTAGAACGTCCCGGCGCCGTAGGTCTCCGCAGCCTGGACGTACCGGCGCTGTTTGAGGCTCAGCACCCGCGCGCGGACGATGCGGGCGGTGAACACCCAAGAGAACGCCGACAGGACGAAAATGATGGTCCACACCCCCGGGCCGAAGAACGCCGCCAGCACGATCATGGCGGGGAGATCCGGAAGCACCAGCAGAATATCGATCAGGCGCATCATGACGATGTCGGTCCAGCCGCCTCGGTATCCCGCCAGGATGCCTGCCATGGCCCCTCCCAAGCCAGCCAGAAGGGCCGTGCCGACTCCCACCAGAAGGCTGATTCGCGCGCCGAAGCAAACCTGGGCGAAGATGTCCACGCCCAGCTCGTCGGTGCCCATCCAGTGCTCCCTGCACGGCGGCGACAGGGCGGGACCCGACGTTTCCATGTGGGAATGCTCGCAAATCAGGGGGGCCGCCAGTGCCATCGCCACGAAAAGCGCCAGCACGGCCGCTCCGGTTTTACCCCCGCCCGACAGGCGGCTGAAAAACCGTTCCCCGAAACCGGCCATATGGTCGTTCAAGACGGCTTCGTTCACGGGTTCGCCCCCGCGCTGTCCTGGATACGCGGATCCAGACGGCCGTAGATCCAATCGGCCAGACAATTGGCGGAAAGAACGCTGACGGTCACCAGAAGGAAAACGCCCTGCACCATGGGATAGTCGTGGACCAGCACGGCGTCGCGCATCAGGCGTCCCAGGCCCGGATAGGCGAAGACGTTCTCCACCAGGATGGCGCCTCCGACCAGGCCCCCCAGGCTGAGAAAAATCCTCGTGACAATGGGCGGCATGCTGTTTCGAATGCTGTGGCGAAGCAGTATCCGGAGCGGATGCAGTCCCTTGGCCCGTGCCGTGCGCATGTAGTCCCGGGTGAGCACGACGGCCATGCTGTTTCTGGCCAGAAGGTACATGCCGCCGGTGCGGGCGATTATCAGGGTGAGAACGGGCAGGGCCGCGTGGCGGGCGATGTCCGCAATCCTGTCCCACGCTCCGCTGTATTCGGCGAAGTGGGTCATGGCGCCCGACAGGGGAAAAAGGCCCATGCCTGCGGCGAAGGCAAACAGCAGCACGAGTCCCAGAAGAAACGCCGGGATTTCGGACACGGCGATCATGGCCGGATATATCCACCGGTCGAGACGTCTTCCCCGAAAGTACGCCCCCAGGCTTCCCAGAATACACCCGCACATGGTGCTTCCAACGATGGCCGGCACCACCAGCAGCAGGGTCCAGGGAAGGCGTCGCAGGAGAATCTCCGTGACTCCCTCGTTGTAATAGATGGAATACCCGAGGTCCCCTCTGGCCAGGTTCGCCAGGTAAGCCAAATATTGCTCGGCAAGGGGGCGGTCCAGGCCGTACTGGCTTCGGTAGTATTCCATCTGTTCTTCGCTGAAAAGGGCGGTTTCCCCTCCTTGCTCCGCGGACAGGTAGACGAAGGGATCGCCCGGCATCGCGCGCGGCAAAGCGAAGTTCAGAGTGGCGATGATCCAGATCGTGAAAACGTACTCCGCGATTCGACGGGTCCTGATGCGCCGGGTTTTGGGTTTTGTCGATGTCATGGGCCTTGCGTCTTATCCTTACCGCCTTGGCGCGGCAATCCCTTCCCGTTTCAGGTAGCTCAGCTTGCTGTGGGGCAGGCTGTGATGGTCGAACATGAACACCCACCCGTCGTATTTTCCCGGACGGTACACGCTGTGGGCGGCGGTGTAGAACAAGGGGATCTCGGGCACGAGTTCCGCCACCATCTTCTGGATTTCCACTACGGTGTTTCGCCGTTTGGCGGGATCGATTTCGTTTCGCTGCCGTGTCAGAAGATCGATGAGTTCCGGAGCTTGCAAGCCTCGCCAACCGGTATGGGACGGCGCCGCGTTCTGGTCCAGGACGGTCCCCGAGCAGCGGGCCGCCAGGTAGTCGGGATCGCTGCCCCATCCGCCGTGTCCTATGATGGCCAGCTGGTAGTCGCCGTCCCGGACACGAGAGTCGCGGGTTTTCTTTTCGACGGCGCGGATGGAAATCTCGATGCCCACATCATCCAGGCTTTGCCGGATCAGTTCGGCCATTCGGACTTCCTCGCTTTCGCAGAGCAGCTCCAGAGCAAGCGGCTGTCCGTCGGAACTGCGGCGCGGGCCGTCGCCCTCGGAAGGAAAGTACCCGGCCTGCTCTAAAAGGACCTTTGCCTGCGTCGGATCGAACGGATAGCTCCCGACGTTCCTTGCCGCCATGACATGGTCCGGGGGAAGGATGCCAAGGCATCCCGGCAACGCGGCGCCCCTGGCGATCTTTTCCACCAGTTCGTTCCGGTCGATGGCGTACGCCAGGGCCTGCCTGACGGAAACATTTGCCAGGCAGGGCACGGCATCCATGTTCATGAGAAGGCGATATCCCCAGAACGCCGGGTTCTGGACGATTTTGTGCTGGTCGTCCTTTTGGAACCGGGCCAGGAGGTCGGGGGGGACTTCGGCCAGGTCGATCTCACTGTTTTCATAGGCGAGAATGGGTTCGCTGACCGGGACGTACTCGATAGCCCCCACGCGCTGTTTCGGTCCCCAGAATTTTTCGAACGCCTCGAACCGATACGTGCCGTGTTCCTTGCTGTAGGCGGTCAGGCGATAGGGGCCGGAACCGATCACGGCTTCCGGTGACGTGAACTCCTTGGGACGGTCCACTTTTTTCCAGATGTGTTCCGGTATGATGCGCGTGCGGCCGATGTTGTAGAGCATGACGGCATTGGGTTTTTTCAGACGAACGACCACCGTGGCGTCGCCTTGCGTCTCCACCGCCGCCACGGCTTCGAAAATATAGGACCATACGGCCGAATGGCGGTTGGCGTAGTCGATGGAGAAGGCCACGTCCTTTGCGGTCAAAGGCCTGCCGTCCTGCCAAAGCACGCCTTGGCGAATGTCGAACCGATACGCGGTCCCGTCCTCGTCGATGGAATAGCTTTCGGCCAGCCAGGGGATCAGTCCCTTTTCGTCGCGTTCCAGCAGGCTGTCGAAAATCAGGCACATCTTGAAGCCGCCGGGTCCCCTCGGATAGTGCGCAAAAGGCGTGGGATATCCCCAGTCTTCGCCTTCCAGACGGATCGCGTCCACTTCGTAGGCTGGTTTGGCGGCTTGGTCTTCGCCTGAGGCGCTTTCCTTTTCAGGAGCGCTTCCCTCGCATGCCGATAACGCGAAAATCAAAACAAACAAAAGGAAAAACTTTCTCCACGATAGCCGTTGATTCATTTGGTACATATTCATTGCATTACCGTTCTGTCGTCCCTAACGGGACTTTGTTGAGGTCGGCTCCAAAACCCGGCAATGAATTGCCTGGTAATCCAGGTATCGATAAAACAGCTGGATTTTGTCTTTTTCCGGAATTTCTAAACTGGAAAATGTAGCGTAGACCCGGAATCCAGGCGGTCGAATTTAGAACCAAGCCCCTCCTTGTCCCTTAAACCTTATTCTCGATATTCCACAGCATCATTCCCTGGCACCCGTCCCGTCGTTGCGTAAACGTTCCGTCTTCGCAACGGGCATCGACGAAACCGGCAATTTTCGCTTCGATCTCGTCGGTCATTTCGGCGTACGACTCGATATGGGTCCGGAAGTCTTCCATGGCGCGTTCCCGGGGCATGCTGATTTCGCGCTCCCAGAAATTGAACCGGAGTTCGGGGCGGTACCCCATGGCGTAGACCAGGTTGAACGGGTGGATGATGTCGTGGGGCTGTCCCTGGATGGGTTCGTCGAAAACCGCCTGCCACAGACCTCCGTACCACTGCTGCCAGCCTCTGCCCGAAAAGGCGCTGAGGTAGCACCACCCTTTGCTGGCCTCCATCATTTTCCTCAGGTTTTCCGGACCGTCAATGCCAGGCGTCATGGATGCGAAGACCAGGTCGAAAGCCTTGTGCCACCGATCCTTTTCCAAATCCACGGCCTGCCACGTGCGCCGGTCGATTTCGATGCGGCCGTTGCCGTTTCCGTTGTTTTTGCCTTCTTCTATCTTGACGGCGAGAATGTCGGCCATGGCGTCGGCCGGTTCCAGCGCTGTGACGCAGCTTGCGGTTCCGGCCAGCAGCAATGCCCAGTTGCCTGGACCCGCCCCGATATCCAGCACGCTGGCCCCCGCAGCCAAGGCGCCCCGCTTTTTCAGCCAATCCACCACGTCCTTGCGCTTTTGGCCCGATTTCTTATCGCTCGTTCGTTCCGAGAAACCACGGGCCATCTTGTTCCACCGCTGGATATTGTCGGTCCTGCGACGCTTGCGCAACGAAGAACCCTCTGCCGCCTCCCGCCACCGCTTCTCCCAAAATACTATTTCATCTTCGGACATATCTTCCTCCTTCCTCCTGGCACCTAACGGCTAAAAGTTTACACCTGTGATGATGTAAATATTCCCTGTTTTGATGCAAGTTTTCGACCTGTGCTGTTGAGATCGACGGATACACGAAAGAACTCGTTTGCTCCGGTAGCGCCGCCTTCCACGGCGGCACGGTGTTCGATGCTCTGGAGCTTGGTTTTAACATCGGCCACTTTCAAGGACTATCGTCCCGGCAGTCGTCATTCCGGGCGGAGCGGTATGTACCCCGATTGTCGATAAAACAGCTGGATTCCGTCTTTTCCAGGAATTTCCCGACTGGAACATGTAGCGTAGACCCGGAATCCAGGTGGCCGAATTTAGAACCAAGCCCGATGCTCTGCCATAATGGAACCCGAACAACGAGGCCCCGCGCCGCTGTGGAAAGCGGCGCTACCGGGGCAATCCGGCTCTTAACCTTAGTGTGAGTGCACCAGCCGCACAGGTCGCAAGTTTTCCGCCTGGTTTTGTTCCGGGAAAACTATCACAGGACTTGGTTCGCGATCGTAAGGTGAGTGGGTTGAAATCTTGGCGTTCGGGGCTTTTTTTGCAGCCTGTTAACGCCCGTGCCGTCGATCTGGTACGATGTCCAACCCACCATTTGCCGGGTAGCCGGTCTGACATTCGTCCGAAAAGGGGACGAAAAGGTGCGAAAAATGGTGGGTTGGACTCAGTGCGAGATTGCCAGGCCATCTGTTTCAAGAGAAGTCGGCTCGGCGACAGCACCCGGGTATCGACCCACCCACCCTACGACCCCGAACCAACCCGTCGCAAATTCTTCGGCGGCATTTTCATCACCCCAACTCACACTTTTGGCCCTTGCCCCTCGGCCCTTGCCCCTAAAACCGAAAGCTCACCGCCGCCCCGAACGTCCTGTCCGTCATGGGATACCCCCTGCTGTTGGAGTATTCCTCCTCGAACAGGTTGTTGATGTATAGTTTCAACTTTGCGGCCTTGACGCCGTGCCAATTGTCGAACAGGTGCTGTTCGACGGCCAGGTCGAAGACGTGGTAGCTGTCCAGCGAGACGTCGTGGACTTCCAGGTTGCTGGGATCGTCGTCCACGATGTCGATGACCTGCTGCACCTGGTCGTCCTGGTACTTGTAGTCCAGAAGCAGCATGGTCCTTTCAAACGGGGAATAACGGAGTCCTCCGTTGAAGCGATGCTTGGCCCGGTCGCTCAAGTCCTGGTCCGCCCACTCCTCGGGACCTCCGTTGTGGGGACCCTCGTAGCTCCAGTCGTTGTACGAATAGCTGACATAGAAATAGAGGTCCTTGTGGAGGTTTCCGTTGATCTCCAGGTCGATGCCGTCCTTGTGGACTTCTTCCAGCTCCACCATGCGGCGTCCCCAGATGGCCTCCTTGAAATAGTCGGTGGCCGCGTTGGCCCAGATTCCGTAGTCCTTGAATTCGTAGTGGGAGAAATCGATGTTGAAAAAGATGTTCTTCCAAAGCCTTCTGTTGACCACGAAATCATAGCCGACGCCGTGGGTCGGGTCGATCTCCACGCCGGAGCCCCAGCTGCACACTTCGCAGTAGTCACGGGGCGTCCACATCTTGCTGACCCCTACGGACAGGGAGGTATCCCTGAGCCAGGAAGCCCAGTTGTCCAGCTGGTAGGTCAGAAAGGACTTGGGCACAAGCTCGGTGTAGTTGCGCTTGACATGCCTGGATTGAACAGAAGGGTCCTTGTACGCGCCGTCCGGGTACGTGGCCGACGGTTCCCACCAGTTGTCCCACCATATGTCGATGTCTTCGTAGCGCAGTCCCGCGGTCAGAGTCAGGGTGGGCATGATTGCCCAGCGGTCCTGCACGTATCCCGCCCAGGTCTCCACGATCTGCTCCGTATACTTCTGGTACAGGTGAGCCGTGTCCATGCCGATCACGATCATGTGGGTGTCGAAAAGCTCGAATTCGTTTTTGGCCAGGCCTCCGTACGACACATAGTTGGTGTCGTAACTGCTGTAGTCGAAGCCGTTTCTGTGGTATTCCTGGCCCTCGTCCGTGTAGTACGCCCCTACGATCCAGGTGCCCCATTGGCTGGGCTGGTTGAAATCGAACCGGATGGAATGGCCGTCGTAGTCCCTCCGGCAGTCGTCGTCGGGGTCCTGCCAGCGAGCCGAAACGTCGGACGCCAGCACGACCGGATAGTCATTGTCGTAGTCGTCCCTGCTCGGATCGTTGGCCGATGGGATTTCCCTCATCAGGTCGCTGTACGTTCCGGTCAAACGGATGTAGCCGTCGGACGGAAGCATGTAGCCCAGACGGCCCGACACGGAATCGATTTCGGCCTCGTTGTTCCTCAGGTATCCGTCCGTTCTGTACCTTTCGTAGCTGACACCGAAATTGAGCCGGTCCACGCCCCCCTGAAGGTCGGCCGTCTGGCTCTGGGTGTTGTAGCTCTTGTAGCTGACCGAAACACCTCCTTCGATTCGCGCTTCGTCGTAGAGTTTCGGCTTTTTGGTCTTCAAGTTGATCACACCGCCGAAAGCCTTGCCGTCGTAGAGCGCGGAATGGGGACCGTAAAGAAACTCGACGCTCTCCAGAATCGATAGCGGGACCGTGGAATACTCCAGGTAGTGGTCCCCCCACCATCCCCCCGTTCTCTGGATGACCAGCCCGTCGACGGCCATCAGAAACTGGCGCGATTCGAACCCGCGCATCTGAAACGTGTCCGGCTCCGGCACCAGGTCGCTCTGCCCCCGAAAGTCGATCATGGCACGGTCCTTCAACAGGTCGAATACGTTGAAAGGCTGCCCCGCGATGGTGTAGTCCTCGATGAAGACCTCCGTCCGGTTGGGGTTGATATCCACCCTCTGCGCTTTCACCGTGATTTCTTCGAGCGACTCCGCCCGGGTATCCTCTGATGGTTCCGACGACTGGGTGTCCTGCGAAGATTCCGCCTGCGTTTCCTGTGAAAAAGCCTGTCCTGCTGGAAGTAGCTCAAGCGAAAAAGCCGCAGCCGCAAAAAAAACCAAAATGATCGATAATTTCCTCATCTGTTTGATTCTCCTCCTTGTCCGATGCTTAACAACAAAAAAAAGGCCGCGAAGTCTTTTCCATTCCAGGAAATTGCCGACCTTCGTGGCCTTGTGACACTTTGCGGGTAAATAGGAAAATAGGAACACGATGGCATCCGTTATAGCCAGCCGATCGACCGATTTGCTCCTTTCTTCTCGGACGCAAAAAGGCTGGCGGGTTAACTGCCGATCTCCGGGAAAAAATGCGCGGCCCCACCCCCCTTCGAGGGAGCTGACAAGGTAACCAGAGCTTCCAGCTCTGGTCCGATTCCACGGATTTGCCATTCATTGGAAGACAAAACACACCAGACCGGGGTGGTCTGGTTACCATCGAGACGCCTTTTCCTACAATTCCGCCTATATAAGGCTGGCGGAACCAATGCCGAATAGCGGTCGCCGAGCGTCTGCCCGGCCGTTTTCATGCGAGCGGCTTCTGCCGGTTCGGCTTGTTCGCGCCCCTTATAACGGGCATATGCTCGAAAGTCAAGGCTTTTATTCCAGCAGCCCCAGCATCGCGAGCGGGTCCTTGCCCGGCCTGGTCCAGTCCTGGGGCGACACGCCCTCGGGAAGCTCGAACGATTTTACCACCTTGACGAAATTTTCGGGCTTGTCCATGTTTTTCAGATACCACATGTCCGCGCAGAGCTTGTCGACAACTACGTTTCCTGTTTTTGGACATTGGGTTTCGACGCGCACGAATGCCAGGACGACGCCTTCCCACTGCTCGGGGCCTTCCTTCTGGCGATAGACGACGGTGCAGGCGTCCTGTGCTTTTTCGGCTATTGTCTTTTTTTCTTCATCCGTGGGATAGCTCACGGCGTAGCTTCGCTTGCCGGGAGTGGCGTTGAGCAGGGCGAGCAGGGCGTCCTCCTTGCACCAGGGCTGCACGGAGTGGACGAAATATTTGCCTTTGCCCGGAGCAAAGTGTTTTCGAAGGTACTCGGCCATCAGTATCCCGGAGGTGACGCCCGGGCAGTAGTGGTCGTGGAATTCGAAGGCCCGCACGGCGCAGGCGGGAGCGCCTGCGGCAACGGCGTTTGCGATGGTGACGATGCGAAACTCGTTGCCGCCGAAGATTTTGCTCTCGAACTTGGTTTTGTATTCGTCCGGATGCTGGAAAAGATATTCCGCGTCGATTCGTTCCGACGCCTTGACGCCGAACAAAGAGGGAGAAACCTTCGAACCGCCGTCCGCGACCTTGGCCGCTTCCGAGGCATCCACCTGGAGATACGAGCAGCGCCCCGATCCTTTGTCGTATGCCGAGAACCACAGAGGCGTCCACGGAGCGGAGTGTATTTCGACCAGGGTTTTTCGGCCCCGGCTCGTCCCTGTCTTTTCCGCAAGCCCGTCCAATGCGGCTTCGGTGGATTCTTCGTTGACATTCGCGTATCCGGCGTTGGAGAGGACGACGATGCTTTTTTCCAGATTGCTTCGGGTCCGGTCCCGCACCTCGATCAGGTCCAAAGCCGTCTCGGCGGCCAGCTTCCCGACCGCCCTCCATTTGTCATAGGAAGGACCGCATAAGTTCTCAGACACATTGCCTTGGGCGAAAACGTTTCCGGCTACCGTAAAAAAGACCAAAGAAGCGGCCAGAAAAAGTGCCCCGGTCTTTGCGATTCGATTCTCTGCTTTGTTCATGGTTCTCCTCCTTTATCGTTCTCCTTTTTTATTTTGACTATTCTTGCCGGACCGTTCGTTCCAAACGCGACGGACTTTCTCCCGACGGGCAAATTCGCAAAAAAAACGGGAAAATTTCATCGGGAGAACATGCCGTCTCCATTTGAAGTCTTCCCGGCTTCGTTGTTTGAAAATAGCAAATATATGTAGGTCAGACGGACTACAAGCGACTCCCTGCCAATATCAGGCGCTAATAGGAGTCGTTTCCATTTCTTCTACACCGAAAGTGACGGTCATACCGCGTTCAAAAAAAAAGCCAGAAAGCCGCCGCTTTATGACGCGAGCGAGAGCCTTCCTGGCTCGTTTCTGGGTATTCGATTCGTACGAGTCCCGCAATGGGACCGGGTGTTGACTATGCTCGTTTCCGTTGTCGTTCCGTCAAATAGGTCGTAGCTTCAGCTACGGTTTCGAAAGCGAGGCTTGTACCAGATATATTTTTCGATGTCAAGTGGATTTTCCGATTTGGCAAGTCAGGGTTTCCAAAGGACAGGGTAAAGCAGAGTCTGTTTAATTATTTTCCATTGTCTTGTCACAGCTGCATGTAGAAGAAAAGCGATGAAAATCACCTGCAATTCGCATAGTTCTAAAAGTTTTGTTCTTTGAGCCATCACCTGTTATAGGCATTTGTTGAATGTGTGAATATGCCTTTTTTTAATGAATGGCGATCAGCAAATAAATAAAGTTTAGACTAGACATTTATTTGTCAATATGCTTTCTTATGTTCCAACATGACACGGAAACATGGAGGAAGCATATGAACGATAAACAGAACGGCACGAACAACGAGAAAATTCTCGACAACATTCTTCGAAATTTGAACATGCTGGAAAAGGCTCTTGACAGATTAAAGAGAAAAAACTGGCATCATGAGTCTCAATATCCGGAATCGATCGTCCTCATAGGCTTGTTGTTCTCGTCGATTCGGTCGTGGGCAAATGAAAACCGGGCCTTCTGCAACGTGGCGCTATTCGCATGGCTGCTCGGAGCGGCTGCGGAACGAATCGGCAAATTGATCTGCCGGCTCGCCGATGAATGCGTTCCCGCCAACGGCAAGCGCAAGGAAAAAAAGGGCCGTTGGGAACGGGAAAGGGAGAATATCCTGAAGTCGTTGCGTACCATGGCCGACAGCCTTGCGGAGAGGATCGAATCGTTGAAACCGTCGCAAACCGTCGTTGGAAGCGCGATAGAGGAAGCCCTTTCGGCTTCGTTCGAAAGGTGCGAGGCGCAGCCGACTCAAATCAAAGGCGAGCGGTCGATATCAAAGAGGGGAAGCAAGACCATAGTCTTTCCGTATACGGATGAGGCCGGCTACGTCCGATTGGTCAATGACGGCAAAAGGTTCAAGATAGAGGTGGTCGAAAAGCTGCCCGAACTTGGGCGCCTCCTCGGCCACAAGCCCGGCTGCGAAGGCGGCGAAGGCTATTGCATGAAAGGTTTCCGCCGCAACCCTCGCAAAACCGCAATGCGGGGCGGAAAGCGGGAAACGTTTCCGGTTCGGATGGTTCAGTGTCTCGGCTGTCGGGAAAGATTTTCCGTTTTGCCGAGTTTTCTTCCTCGCGAAAAGAATTTCTGCATGGCGATCATAGGGGAGACGGTCAGGGCGGTTTGCCTCTTTTGCCAGAGCGTTCGCGGCGCTTTCGAAGCGACGGCTCTCAGCGGCGGGAAGCTGAAAAGCGTCCAGACGATAATGAATTGGATAAAATGGATGGGATTTCTGCATCCGGCGCGGATTCTGACCGGGGCGGGGGTGGCTGGAAGCGGCTATTTCCAAGAGGACGAAGGGTTCGAGAAGGAGCCGGACCTTCGCACTTATTCCCTGGCCATGGTCGATTCGAAAAGCATGCTCGTTTGGCATATGGACTATTTGGACCGAGTGGATGAAAAGACGCTCCGCGATTCTTTCGAGAAGTTCGTCGAGAGGATAGACTTCAAAGTGTGCGGAGTGACGAAGGACAAGTGGAAGGCATCGACCAACGCTCTGAAGTCCGTTTTTCGGAGAATATGGATCGGTTTCTGCCATCGCCATTTTTTCAAAAAGCTTTGGGGCGCGCTTTCCGAGTGGAGCAGGCAAACGGGAAAAGACAAAAGTGAAGTTAAAAGGATTTACGATTTGGTGAAAGTCATTCTGGAAACGGCCGATTCGCAGACAAGGCTGAAAGTTCAAATTGAAATGGCGCGCGAAGAGGCTTTCAAGCATCCGCTGGTTTGTCCGACAATCGAGGAGCTGAAGAAAAACGCCGTCCATTATACCGTTTGGAAAAGAAGGCGCGGAATCAAAAAAACAACTTCCCTTGTGGACAATTTTCTCAAAATAGTAAAAAGAAAGCTTCGTCAAGCGGAAAGCTTCAGGGATCGAAAATGCACTTCGTATTTTCTTCGCGCACTGGCAAATGTGAGGAATTTCGTTCCTTTCATGCCTGGCTCGAAAAACTCAGGCAAAAGTCCTTTCATGCTCGCAGGAGGAGAAACCTTCGGATTGCCTTGGATAGAAGTTATGAATGTACATAACGCGTTCTTGCTTGCTCAGGAATGATATATATTTAAGGACAAAACTTATAGAGCTATGCGTTCGTTTTTTTTAACTCTACTAAGCCCTATCGACATCAGTTGGCGCATATCCGACCTTTTCGCTCTGGAGGGCGTACTTTTCATGCGAGAAAACAAGATGGTTGATGCCAAGCAATGCGCAGCCCGAAATCGCTCTCGCCCTCGTCATTCCGGGGGAAACTCGTTTAAAAACGCTTCCCGTTTCCGAAAACGGCGCTAAAGACGACGCATTTTATTCAAAAGCAATGCGGAAAGCAAGAAAAAAAACAATAGTACTGATGATGACGGATTCGGGGCAATAGGTGTAGGTCGGATGGGGCAGGGCGTTGCGTTGGCTTTCGCTTGCTTGGTGCGGCTATCGAGGAGCTTTGAGTAGGTTGGAAGAGCAACTCGACGAAACCCGACAATCGAAGACGCTCAATCCAAGCTACATTTCGACCTGCTCCCGGCTTTGTTATTGTCTGGAAAAATGCTTTGTGTTTTTCAAACATCTATGATATTAGCAAAAAATTATTCGCTTTGGAGTGAAGGCTTCCCGGAGCTTGGTTTTGGTTTCGGCCGTTTGCACACCGCCTCGTTCCCGTGCAAAGCGGGAGAATGCATAATAGGACGCTTTGCGTCCAAACTCCACACAAAAATGGCCGAATCAAGAACCAACCCCGCTTCCTGCTGTTCATTTTCCTGCTTTTCCAATTTAACGAAATGTATAGGGGGCCAAAGATGAGATTAAAGCCCAGGGTAGTTTGGGCCACGAAAAAACACGAAATAGGCAAAAACGGCGCAATGTATCGCTCTTGTTCTATCCGTGCCGATACGCATTGAGAACCGCCGAAACATATAAAAATGAACGGTCCTTATTTTACCAAGTCCGACACCGAGGATTTTTCCATGGAAAAAGAAGCTTTGTTGAAAAAAATGTCGATTCTCGTAGGCAATTTGGCCATTGCGGCAGTCGTCTTGTCGATGCTTTCTCCGGCTGTTTCGTCGGAAGAAACTCCGATTCTGCAAGTCCTTCCCGCGTCCTTGGAGGTTTCCTCGGCGGCAGGGGAGGCTTCGTTCGATGTCTCCAACGCTGGCGGGGGGACCATGGCCTGGACGGCGGAGGCCAGCGACCTATGGCTTGAAATTCTCGACGGCGCTTCGGGCACCGACACCGGCGTCGTTTCCGTCGGCTATTTTTCCAACTCGGGGGCGCAGAGGACCGGGACGATTACGATAACCGCTCCCGATGCTGAAAACAGCCCGCAAACCGTGGAAATCGTCCAGGCCGCGAGAGGGCCGGGCGTGATTTCCCACGGGCCTTCCGGCCCGGTGAACATTCTCGAAGGGGATTTCGAAGCCGTGACGGTGGCTTTCGACAAGACTGTGGATTTCGATCCTTCCGGGACCGGGTCTTTCTGGCTCGACGATATTTCCATCGAGGGGCCCGACGGCGAGATCGTTCCGACCGAAATCGTCTCCCTCGGCGACGACGCGTACGAAATCCGGTTCCCGGCCCAGGTTGCCACCGGCATCTACCGGTTCGAAATCGGGCCGGAGATCGAGGACGCGGACGGCAACCGGATGGACCAGGACCAGGACGGCGAAAACGGGGAGGCCGAAGACGATGTCGCGCGGTTCAGCCTCATGGTGGATCAGGGCGAACGAATCCTGTGGGAAGGCTTCGAGGCGACGTACAGCGACTGGACTGTTGAAAACGGCGTGTGGGTGATCGGGGCGCCGGAGGCGGGGCCGGAAACGGCGCATGAAGGCGATTTCGTGTTCGGGACCGTGCTGGATGGAAATTATCCCTACCAGACCGACAGCCGCCACGCCAGTCCCGAAATCCAGCTGCCGGAGGCCGTTTCGAACCAGGAGATCCTTTTGCGCTTCTGGCACTGGTTCGACTACTATCCCGGAACGGACAACGGGCAGGTGCAGGTGCAGGAGTACGACGAGACTTCGTCCGAGTGGTCGGAATGGGAGACGCTTGAGACCTTTGAATTGCATACGCCGGCCTGGACCCGCGCGAGAGTGGATCTGACGCGCTATGCCGGAAAGAAGATACGGATCGGGTTCTACCACGAAGACGTCGTCGAGGACCCCGATGGGATCGTCCACCATTACGAGGATTACGGCTGGTACATCGACGAGGTGGAAATCGTGGCGCAGCAAGTCCCCCTGTTCGGCGGCTCGGAGGATTTCGAGTCGGGCTGGGGGGACTGGTATTCGGACCGGGGGCTCTGGGAGGTTGGCGAGCCGGGCGCGGGACCTGCGTCGGCATACAGCGGTGACTCCTGCGCGGCGACCATCCTGGATGGAAATTATCCCTATCGCCCGGACAGCCGTCTGATCAGCCCCGAAATCCAGCTGCCGGAGGCCGGTTCGAACGAGGAGGTCCTCTTGCGCTTCTGGCACTGGTTCGACTACTATCCGGGAACGGACAGCGGGCAGGTGCAGGTGCAAGAGTTCGACGAGACCGCGTCGGAGTGGTCGGAGTGGGAGACGCTCGAAACATTCGAGTTGCATACGCCGGCCTGGACCCGCGCGAGAGTGGAGCTGACGCGCTTTGCCGGAAAGAGGATACGGCTCGGGTTCTACCACGAAGACACCATCGAGGACCCCGATGGAATCGTCCACCATTACGAAGCTTGCGGCTGGTACATCGACGACGTGGAAATCGTGGCGCAGCAAGTCCCCCTGTTCGGCGGCTCGGAGGATTTCGAGTCGGGCTGGGGGGGCTGGTATTCGGACCGGGGGATCTGGCAGGTCGGCGAGCCGGGCGCGGGGCCTGCGTCGGCCCACGGCGGAGCATCCTGCGCGGCGACCGTGCTGGACGGAAACTACCCCTATCGTCCGGACAGCCGTCTGATCAGCCCCGAAATTCAGCTTCCGGAAGCCGGTTCGGACGAGGAGGTTGTTTTGCGCTTCTGGCACTGGTTCGACTATTATCCGGGAACGGACAACGGGCAGGTGCAGGTGCGGGTGTACGACGAGGCCTTGTTCGAGTGGTCCGATTGGCAGACGCTTGCGACCTTGGATTTGGACTCGCCGGTGTGGTCCCGTGCGCGAGTGGACCTGACGAGCTTCGCCGGAAAAAGAATTCGGCTCGGATTCTACCACGAGGACAATATCGAGGATTCCGACGGAATCGTCCACTACTACGAGGATTTCGGCTGGTATATCGACGATGTGGAGATCGTGGCGCAAAAAATCCCGCAATTCACAGGGTACGAGGATTTCGAATCGGGCTGGGGGGACTGGCATGCGGACCGGGGTCTCTGGGAGGTCGGCGCTCCGGGCGCCGGTCCGGGTTCCGCCCATGGCGGGACCTCATGCGCGGCGACCATTCTGGACGGAGATTATCCCTTGCGTCCGGACAGCCGTCTGATCAGCCCCGAGATGGAGCTTCCCGGCGTCGGAAGCGACGAGGCTCTGCTGCTCCGCTTTATGCACTGGCATGCCTACGAATCGTCGGATTCGGGCCGGGTGCAGGTATCCGAGTTCGAAAACGGTTCCTGGTCCGACTGGAAATCCCTGGGCGATGCGGTCGCCGGTTCCAACGGCGAATGGGCGCAGGCTACGCCGGTCGATCTGACCGCGTATGCCGGTAAAAAAGTCAGATTTTGCTTTTTCCACGAAGACGCGATCGAAGATCCCGACGGCATTGTCCATCATTACGAAAACGCCGGATGGTACATCGACGACGTCCAAATTTCCCATTTCATTCCCGAATCGGTGGAAATCGGCGAGGATTTTTCCGGGACCTTCTCCCTGCCCGGCGACCGTCAATATTTTTCCATCGAAGTCCCGCCGGGCGGAAACTTGCAGGTTTTGCTGGATGTCCTGGACGACACCGGCGTCTATGAAGTCTACCTGAGGCATGGGGCGCTGCCCTCGGCCGGGGAATACGACTACCGGTTTTCCAATGCCGGAGGGGCCGACCAGGAGGTCTTCGTGCCGAACGCGACGCCCGGAACATGGTATGTGCTCGTCTATGTCGATTCCGTGGGGGATCTCGGCGAATACACCATTCAGACGAAGTTCAGCACCGGCCTGATGGTCAGAGGGATCGCGCCGGACAAATCGGGCAATTCGGTCTCGGCGAGCATTGCCATCGACGGGACGGGTTTCGAACCGTCCGCGCAAGTCTCCCTGGTGCGAGGGACGTCGGAGATACTCGCCGACGAGGTGTCCTTTGTTTCCGCCGCCCGGCTGATCGCGGATTTCGACCTGGCCGGGGTGGCGCCTGGTTCCTACGAACTTTGGGTCCGGTGCTCGGAAAGCGAAGACTCCACAACTTTCGAGGTGACCGAAGGCGGCGAGGCGGTCTTCGAGGCCAGCCTCGTGGTGCCCGGCAAAGTCGGGTATCACAATCCCGCCACCATCTGGGTGGAATACGCCAACACCGGCGACGTGGCCATGCCCGCCCCCCTGCTGGTGGTGACCGCTTCGCAAAGGGGCATGTATTCCGGAATCATGACCAGTTCGGAGGTCCTGGAGCCCAAAGGGTTCTGGACCAGCGCCATGCCAGAGGGATACGACAACGTGGTCCAGTTCCTGGCGATGGGAGACACCCCCGGGGTCTTGCAGGCCGGAGAGTCCAAAAGTGTCCCCGTGCAGTTCGCCGGGTGGCAGAAGCCGTGGATCATGTCCTATCCCCCTATAGCATTCTGGCTCGGCGTGGTGAAGGCGGACAACAACACGCCCGTGGACTGGGACGCGCAGAAGGACGACATGCGCCCGGAAAGCATATCCGAAGAAACTTGGGAACCGCTTTGGCAAAATTTCGTCCAACAGGTCGGAACCACATGGGGCGACTACGTCTCCATGCTCACGGACAACGCCATCTACCTGGCGCGCCTGGGCAAGGAGGTCACGGACATCGCCGATCTTTTGGGCTTCGAATTCGCGCAGGCCGACGGCTTGGGCGTGGTGGCAAGGCTCGCCGGCTCCACGGACGCCCTTGTCGAAGCGCCCGGCCCGGACATTTCCTTCCGACGGTTCTATCCGCAGAATATCGTCAGTAGATACGAAACAGGCGATTTGGGGCGCGGATGGACCCACAATTGGGAAATGTCCTTGACGGTTGCAAGCGACGGGACCGTCACCGTTTCCGAACCAGGCGGCTATAAAAGAAAATTCCAGCCCGACAGCCGCACTTCGGGGGAATATTTCTCCATGGACGGAGACTTCGGGACGCTGGTGAAAGATACAGACGGGACCTTCCAGCTGAAAGAGTCGGACGGAAGCCTGAGGGAATTTTCGTCCGACGGAACGCTCGATTACTTCGAGGACGTCAACGGAAACCGGATCACGGCGGGATACTCCGACGGAAAGCTGACCTCTCTGGCCCAATCCTCCGGGGCGGCCCTTCAAATCGTGCGCGACGCATCGGGCAAGATCGACTCCCTGACTGATCCCGAGGGGAGAACCACCAGGTTCTACTACGACGGTTCGGAAGAGCATCTGGCTTCTGTCGAGTATTTCGACGAAGCCGCGGTCTCCTACCTGTACAGCGTCGGAAACGGCGCGCCCAGGGAGCATGCGCTGACCGAAATCGAATTTCCGGGCGGATACCATCAATATTTCTCCTACGACGGCAACGGGCGCTTGTCGAACGTTTCCCGGGACGGCGGCGCCGAGTCGGTCTCCTTTTCCTATGGCGACGAGGGCCGTGTCACGGTATCCAACGCTTTGGGGCATAGCTCCCGTTTCTACCTGGACGAAAAAGGCCTTCTTGCCAAGGCGGTGGACCCACAGGAAAACGAGGTGAATTTCCATTACGATACGAATTTCAACCTGACCGAGATCATCGACCAGGCGGGCAAAACATATTTCTATGACTACGACGACTGCGGCAACGTCGTTCAGATGACCGACCCTCTGGGGCATTTCGCGCGCATGGCATATTCCGATTCCCTCAACAGACTCTCCCGGCTGATCGACGCGGGCGGCTCCACGACCCGGTTCGGCTACGACGCCAAGGGAAACCTCGCATCCATGGCATACGACGACGCCAGCGCGGAAGCCTGGGGATACGACGACCAGGGCAGGGCGACATCGTGGACCAATTGCCGGGGAGATTCCATCGGCTACGAGTCGGATTCCTCGGGAAGGCTGACCGCCAAGGTCTACCCGGACGAATCCAGGGTCGAATACCAGTACGACGCAAGGGGAAATCTCGTGTCGGCGACCGATTCCATCGGGACTACCCGGCTCGAATACGACGCCGACGACCGTCTTACGAAAATTTCCTGGCCCGGCGGCAGGACCCTTTCCTATACCTACAACTCCGGCGGCCAGAGGGCCTCCATGGAGGACCAGTCCGGCCATCGGCTGGAATATCATTACGACGCGGCCGGTCGCTTGGAAACTATCTCCGACGAAAACGCGGTCGAAATCGTCCGGTATTCCTACGACGCGGCCGGGCGAATTTCCCGCAAGGAATTGGGCAATGGCGTCTATACGACATACGACTACGACGACGCCGGTCAATTGACCCTGCTTGCCAACCGAAAGTCTGACGGTTCCATCCTGTCCCGATTCGTCTATGCCTACGACAGTCGCGGACGGCGCACCTCCATGACGACCGCCTACGGCAGCGGCGATTCCAGAACGTCCGGCGCTTGGTCCTACGAATACGACGACAACGGCCAGCTCGTGGCATGGACCGCTCCGGACGGGCGACACGTGGCCTATGAGTACGATCCTGCGGGCAATCGCAGGTCGGTCGCGGACGACGGCGCGACAACCGGATATTCGGCAAACGACATGAACCAGTACGTCGAAATAGGCGACGATGTTCTTTCCTATGACGAGGACGGCAATCTGGTGCGGCGAATCTCTGCCTCCGGCGCCGTTGATTACGCCTACGACTGGGAAAACCGTCTGACCGGCGTGACGACGCCTTCCAGTGTTTGGACATACGCCTACGACGCTTTCGGAAACAGAACGAGGGCGAGCGCGCAAGGCGAGGTCAGCGATTTCGTGGTCGATCCAATAGGGTTCGGCAATGTCGTCGGGGAATACGACAACGCCACGGGGGACTTGATAAATTCGTACGACCACGGTTTCGGCCTGGTTTCCGGTAACGGGTCGGCGTTCTACACGTTCGACGACCTGGGCGGCGCCAGCGAAGTTACCGACGCCGAAGGAGGAATCGAAAACCAGTACGCCTATGCGCCTTTCGGGGAAACCCTCGAAGAAACGGAAAGCCTGGCCAATGCCTTCCGGTTCGCTGGAGAATTCGGAGTCATGAGGGAGGCGAGCGGCTTGGATTTCATGAGGGCGCGGCACTACGAGCCGGGCTGGGGGAGATTTCTGTCGAAAGATCCTTTGGGATTGGCCGGCGGGGATCTCAACTTGTACCGGTACGTGGCGAACAATCCGGTCCAATTCGTGGATCCTTCGGGATATCGCAAGAGAACGACTATTCGCACGACCAGCCGAAGCCATCGGATCTCGACCGGCGGATGGGGAAATCTCGACGAACAACTTCGAAGACAGAGATCCATCCGGCAACTCGATCCCGATTACTACAAATGGATCGACAGCCTGGACGATCCCCCCGATTTCGGGCGCACCCTGAAGAAAATATTCCAGATCGACTGGAAAAACGGCAAATTGAAAACGCCCTCCATTCCCGACGTGACATGGCAGGCGCTGATGGACGCGTTCGGAAACGTCACTCCCTACAACACCGACATCAAGCCCCCGTGGGATTGGACGATTCCGGAATGGCTGGATTTTCTCTCGGAATTGACCAAGGCCTGGGACCCCAACCAGAAAAGCGGCCCCGCAGGCTTCGGAGATGCGGGCCTGATATCCGCCGGCTCGACTTTTCCCTACAAGGTCGAGTTCGAAAACGACGAAACCGCCACGGCCCCGGCCCAGATCGTCACCGTCAGCGACCCCCTGGACGCCGACCTCGACTGGACCACCTTCTCTCTTACCGAAATCGGTTTCGGCGACGAAAAAATCGCTATCCAGGAAAATACCCAGCACTTCGAAAAGAATGTCCCCATGAGCCAGAACGGCGTGGACTTCGAGGTGCAGATCGAAGCGGGCATTCATTTGAATACCGGGGAGGTATATGCGAAATTCTACTCCATCGATCCCCTGACCGGTCTTCCGCCGTTTGTGGAGTACGGCTTTCTTCCCCCGGAGGACGGCACCGGACGGGGCCAGGGCTATTTTTCCTATTCCATAAATGCCAAGGCGGGACTTTCGGCCGGCACGGAAATCCGCAACGTGGCCTACATCACGTTCGACTCCCAGGACCCCATCGCCACCAACCAGGTCGATCCCCACGACCCGTCCCAGGGCACGGACCCGGACAAGGAGTGCCTGAACACCATCGCCCCGGACGAGGTGACGCTGACGGTCGCCGGGGCGCAGGGCGGCACGGTGGAAAGCCCGGGGCAGGGCGCCCATATGTACGACTGGGGCCAATCCGTCGAACTTGCGGCGGCCCCGTCCGAAGGCTTCCGTTTCGTCAAATGGACCGGCGACGCGGACGCGGTATCGGACGTCTACTCGGCGGAAACCAAGGTCGCCATGTACGATTCGTTCTCCATTTCCCCGTTGTTCGAGGAAGGAGACGGTTCCGCGTTTCCGGGGTGCTACGTAGGCGCGTATCTCGGATGCGGTTCCGAAGACGACTCCTGCGCGACCCCTGCCGAATTCACCGAACTGACCGGAAAAAACCACGCCATATACGTCCGGTTCGTCGATATCGCGGATTCGCAAAACCCCGATCACTGGCAATGGGCCAAAGACGTCCCCATGCCCATGTTCGTCTACGACCCCTACGGGGGCCTGGACAGCATGGATGCGGCCGACGTCCGGTACTTCGCCGAAAAGTGCCGGGACTTCAAAAGGACCGTCTTTATCGTGTTCGGCCACGAGATGAACGGCCCATGGTATCCGTGGGGAAACCGGCCCGACGAATACATCGACAAATTCAAGGAAACGGCCGAAACGTTCCATCGAATCGCCCCCAACGCGAACGTGTGCTGGGTCCCCAACCAGAACTGGGGCTACCCGTGGGACGGGACGGACTACGGCGACGGCTACTCGGAATATTACCCCGACGGCGCCGGAACATACGGGGACTATGTGGACTGGGTCGGCCTGAACTTTTACGAACGCGACTACGACGAAGACGACGCTGTTCCTTCCGACATGTTCTCCTCGAACATCAGAAACGGCCAGGACGACATGGACTTCTACGCGACCTTCGCCGCAGGCAAGCAAAAGCCCATGCTGATATCGGAAACCGGCGCCTTCGACGCCAACGACGATCCCGCGGACGAAGGCACCAGGGTGCCCCCTTCATCCGAAGACCTGTTCGCATTCAAGGAAACCTGGATATCCCAGGTCTACGACGTCGATGTCCTGAAAGCCGAGTTCCCGCGCATAAACGCCATCTGCTACTTCCACGCGCAAAAGACCGAGGACCTGAACACCGCAACCCATGAATTCGAAAACATATCCGTCGATTACCGAATCCCGGACGAAAGCGCCTACGATCTGCTCGTCCAGGACGAATACTTCGTCGGCGCGGTCGTTCCCGGAGACTTGGACGCGGACGGCAAGGTCACCTTGAAAGACGCCGCCGCCGCGTGCCAGATCGCAGCTAAGATACAGCCGTCCGCCATCATCCACATCGGTGCCGATGCAAACGCCGACGACAGGATCGGAGTGGAGGAAGCCGCCTATGTCATTCGATTCGTTTCGGAGGATTGATCATGGCTCGTCTGCGCCGGAGACTATTTGCAGGGCCTTTATAGCTTCTATCAGGGTGATTTTGCCGTCGTTGTCCACATCGCCTGCTACGCCCGAGATACATTGCTCGACTGAAAATTCGAATTCGTCGAGTGTCATGCCGACTCGGATTCCCGAAGAATCGAATGCGGAAATCTGCCACGCATATGTTTCTCCGACAGATAGATCCTGGCGCACGATATAAAAAGTCTTGTCATATCCGGGTTCGTTTGCGATCGGTTCCCGAGTGGAAGCAGTATATAGTTGAACTGTATACTCGACCGCTTCGTCGTTGACTCTCCACAAAAGCACAGGGGTCGTGTCGCATGTGTTGCTGTCGTCATAGGGCTTTACCAGGGTAACCGGTTTTGGAAAATACAGATCGAGATCGGTGTCGTCGGTCAATGTTATACTTTCGCGAATGCTATAGGTTCCATAATCGAGATGATAATCCAACGGACTCCATACGACGATATCGTATTGTCCTTCCTCGATAAAAAAGAAACAGAATTCACCCGACGATTCGGTATATACAGTTGTAATGACTTCGGATGTCGCGGGGTTTTCCAGTTGAACTTTCGCGTTATGCAAAGGCGATTGCGAATAGCTGACAGTTCCCATGAGAAGATACTCGGCGCAGTTTGCCGTCGATGGACAGAACGCGGTGCAAATTGCCAAAATGATTGGAACAAAGAGCTTTTTCGAATTCGTTATTGACTCCATAAACGCAACCTTTCTTTGAAAAACGATTTGTCCTCTTCACTTGTTCGTAACATTATCGACAGTTCGATGATTTCTGTAGCATGAGATAAGGTGGATTGCAACCGGAATTTACAAAAGACGCCTTGCTTTTCCCGCACATCGCGCTGCAATTGCGACCGACCGAAAAAAAAGGTTCATCGCGGATTTGCGGGGAAACGCGTCACGAAGGTAACCAGCCCATCCTGGTCTGGCGTGGTTTGGCTCCGAAAGAGTTGCATATACACGGCTTCGGGCCAGAGCTGGAAGCTCTGGCTACCTTAACCGCTCTCCGCAAATCCGCGATGAACCGAAAAAAATGGACATTGCGGTGTCATCGGGCTTGCGAGGAGGCTTCAAATGGCGGATGTACAGCTCGTTTCTTCTGTCCTTCAGATAGAAGGTCTTGCTTTTCGGGGTCCGTTTGTTTCGCAATGCCGCAAGGTCCAGATCGCAAAACAGCACGGCCTCGTTTTTATCGACGAATTTTTTCAACAGCTCGCCGTCTTCGGGTCCCCAGACTCCCATCCCCGAGCCGAGCGTTTCCTCTTCTTTTTCGTTCCGGGTCAAGTGGTTGCAGGCGGCCACATAGAGCGTGTTGTCGTACGCCCGAGCGCCGAGGTAGCGGTCCCATACCTGGATGCGACGTTGCCCGCCCAGGGGGGAGGCGTGGGGGGCGAAGACGATCAGGGCGCCTTTCATGGAATAGACGGAGACCATCTCGGGAAAATGCATGTCGTAGCATAGGCCGATGGCGAAGAAGACTACGTCGCCCGGCGCGTTCTCTATCCGGAACACGGGAAGGTCGTCGCCGGCCGAGAAATGCTCCGATTCTCGGCTGCCCGGATGGGTTTTGCGGTAGGTTTCGATTCTTCCGTCGGAAAACGCCACGATGTGCGTGATGTAGAGCTTTTCTCCCTCGCTTTCGACGAGTCCGGCGAGGATGGCGACACCATTGGCTACGGCCATCCGGGAAACTGCCAGGGAGGATTCGCCGGGGACGGGTTCGGCCAGTGCTTCGGGGCGGTCTCTTTCGTAGCCTGTTATGGACAGCTCGGGAAAACAGACGATTTGCGCATGCTCCCGGGACGACTCGGCGACGAAAGACGCGATCTTCTCCAGGTTCTTGGCTTTGCCCTGGCTCGAATCCATCTGGACCAGGGCGATTCGGAATGATTCCGATTCCCCTGCATGAGCGCACGGGAATTGGATTGCATAAGGATGGATCGAGACCAGCGAGATCAGGCAGACGAAAAATGTTTTTTTCATGCGGACGTGTCTCCGAAAAACAGGCCTGTCGTGCATTCTCCATGTTCCGTCCATGTAGGACAGGGCAGGGCGGTCCGTTGGATCATTTGCGGTCGTTTTTTTTCGCATTCTTCGCAGACTTTCAATTCATCCTCTTTTCAAGTGGCGCGCACGAATGATTCAGGTTCTGCCCGGAAGGATGCGCGACATTTTTGTTTTCGAAATGAATAGCATTTTCAGGCGCCTGTTGCAAATGGCAAAACGAGGAATCCGAAAAGCGCCAGTTCCTGGTTGCCCTCAGGGCTCCAGGCGAAAATGGCGTTCGGCCCGGACGCCGAGCCGTGATAGACGAACGCCGCGCCTTCGCCGGACTGGCCGCCGTTGTAGAAATTTGTCCCGGCAATGGCATCGTCCTGGCCGTCGTTGTTCGCGTCTTTGGCACCCGCTACGGATATTGCGAAAAATTTCGACTTGTGCGGTTGAGATCGACGGATACCGACAAATGGATAGACTGTCGAATCAAGAACCAAGCCCTTTGTTTTCCGGCCGTCGTACAGCCTTCGTCTCGCTTCCGAAACCTTGCGACCTGCGGGGATTGTACCGACGAACAGGCTCAAATACTCGCGAGTCAAGGTGGCGCCGTTCCCATGGCGGCCCGGCACCTGTCGAAATCCGGACTCGGGAGGCAACTTGTCGCCGTGGAAGACGGAGCTACCGGATACCTCGGTTATGCTCCCCAGATGAATTGCCGCCATTTGTGCAGAGCCAGATCTTGTAAAATTTTCCGACATAGGCAAGGATACCTGTGAAATAGCATGATACCATTTCAAATCAGGTTTTTCGAGCGTAGCTATTGTTGGAATTTTTTACATTTTTTTTCGCGGGGGTGGGCAACGGGACCTGTTTGCTCATAGGAAGGGAAAAATGCGAAAAAAAACACAAGCATGGAATAGCCTTGAAATAGGGCCGAGGCCAATGGGGCCTGCCTGGTTATGCTGTTTTTGGCTTGGTTTGGCATAAATCGTGCTCTAAATAACGACTTCTAGGAGCGGGCCTTATGATAGCAGGCCTGCTTTTTCAGGGGGAGGGGGCCATGAAAATCGGGGAAAAGGCCCTGGGTTCGCAACAGTGTCTAAAATTACAACTTTTAATGGGAGAGACAGATTCATGAAAAATCAGGTGAAAAACAGAAGAACCATGCAGGCGGTCGTATTTTTGGCTTTCCTTGTTATGTTCGTGTCGCCAGTTTTCGCGGTGACTATAACGTTTGAAGATGTTGCGCCAACGGGTGGCATCGTTATTCCCGTCACACCTTATAGCGAGGGCGGATTTACGCTGACCAACGGATACGAACATGATAGCGATGGGATATTCAGCTCGACAGTTTCCGTCAACAGTAGCGGGTCGGATATCTTCGGTTGGTGCGGTTCGTGCGGCAGTACGCCGATAACATTGACGCTGGCGGCGGATGACGGCAGCCTGTTTTCCATCGAGTCGCTTGATGCCACCAACTTGGCGCCAGGCTATTATAGCACGGGAATGGGGATAACGGTGACGGGGAATCTGCTGGGAGGCGGGACCGTGACCCAGGATTTGATTTTCGTCGAGGATACGTTTACGACCTTTTATCTCAGCAGCGACTTCGCCGATCTTACCAGTCTTCAGATCCAGGCCCTGTTTCGCGGGGCCGACCTGGCTATGGACAATATCGTCCTCAATAACGGCGCCAGTACCGTCCCGGAACCGTCAACCATGATTCTTCTGTTTTCCGGACTGGCTGCAATGGCTGGTTTGGGCAGGAGGAAGGTCCTGCAATAAATTCCTCCACCCCTTCTTAGCGCCGCCCGAGACGACGATGTCGCAAAGGGTGCCTCGAGGCGAGTCTTTACTTGAGGCAAGCCTTTCAAAGATAAAGGAATCGGCCCGAACGGGCCGATTCCTCGGAGCGAACCTCCCCCCCCGCAAAGCCCGAACAAATCTCATTGACTACAAACCGTGCTTTGTTCCCCCGGCAATCTGCCACGGCCTGGCTCGCGATCGTTGCCACAGCATAATAATCGAGGTGCATCCGGCTCGATTGAGGCCGAATGAACTATGGAATCAATGCGGCGGACATGTAATATTCGATGCGAACCGCCCGCAGATTTACGAGATTAGGATTGAATTCGCCGCCTTCCAGGCCTTCTATAACGACGTAATAGACATTGGTTTCATTGTCGATGGTGTGGACGGGAACGATTGCTTGGGGGTCCGTCACCAATGTGCAGCGGGCTTGGTCTTGAATGAAGGCGCGAAGTACGTTCTCGTCGTTTGTGCCCATATTCCTTTCCATGATTCTGATGGTTACTTCGCAGCCGCCGTCGCAATCTCCGCAAAGACTCACACTAAGGGCGAAGGTTGTCAATTGAGCGCCGTCGGGAAGATGAAGCGGTGCATAAAAAACCGAAAGGGCGGCACTTCCATGATAATCTAAATCCGTTCCGACTCTGTCATAGCTGAGTGTTTGGTCGAAGGGCAAAAAAGCGCTTCCCGGGATGCTTACATATTTCATGGTCGCATTGGCGGGAAAGGTTAAAAAAAGCGAAAAAACCAATGCAAAAATGCTCAAGGTCGGTTTCATAGGTTCTCCTTTTTTTCTGGCGCTTATTCGCACCCATGGACCATTGGACATTTCAATAGCCCGGAGCAAAATTCATGGATGCGGCAAAACGGACCGTTTGATTTTTATTGGTTGGTTTTCGAATTAACTGGTTGCGTACGATGTCGAACGGAGCTTGTTCCTATTAGAACTGAAAATTATTCCGGGGTCAAGGAAAAAATAGTCGCGGGGATATCTTCGGTTGGTGCGGTTCTTTCGCCAGTACGCCGATAATACCGACACTTGCGACAGCTTGTTTTCGATCCAGTCCATATTTGACGGGGCCGACCTGACCATGGTCAAGATTGTCCTCGATAATGCCGATACCGTCCCGGAAGCGTCAACCATGATTCTTTTGGGTTCACTGTAAAAAAGAGGAATCGGTCCGAGCGGGCCGATTCCTTCAAGAAAGTTTTTTTTCTACCAATGATTTTCGAAGCTTAGGCGGGCAACGGGGAGGTCAAGCTCCCACGGCGTCCACGCCAGTGTCTATGGTGTAGATCATGCCGGTCATGGAGCCGTTTTCCAGGATGCTGACGGAGAGGTCGGCGACGTCTTCCTTGCGCACGTTGGCTTTCAGGGGGGACCTTGCCTTTTCCTTCTCCAGGATTTCCAGGCTGTTTCCGATCTTGGACAGGGAATAGGTCGGGACGAATCCGGGGGAAATGCCGTTGACCCGGATTCTTTTGGCTTTGCCCAGGGACTGGGCCAGCGCCCGGACGATGGATTCCAGGCAGGCCTTGGCGGCGCAGACCACGTTGAAGTTGGGCACCGCCGCCTTGCTCCAGCGAAGGGAGACGGTCAGGATGGAGGCGTTTTCCTTCATTACGTCCAGAAGCTTTCCGGACACTTCGGCCAAAGAGAACGCGCCCACGCGGATGGCGTCGGTGAACTCCTCCCACGAGACCTTGACCAGGGGCAGGTTCAGTTTCGCCCCGGACGCCGTGGAGTAGGAAATGCCGTGCACCAGGATGTCCAGCTCGATGCCCTCGTCCTTGACCGCCCGGGCGAAGGACTCCAGGTCCTCGTCCTTTCTGGCGTCGTATTTGAACAGTTTTTCGATTCCCAGGTTTTCGGCGACCCTTTCGACGCTTTCCAGGGTGGTGTCGTCCTGGTAGGTGGCGTAGATATTGTAGCCTGCCTGCTTGATTTCCGCCGCGATGGCCGTGCACAGGCTTTCTTCGTCGCGAATGCCGATGATCAGTGCGTTTTTGCTTGTCATGTTTTCGTCTCCTGTTTTCATCTCCTGGAAAAAGTTATTCGGCTTCGATGGGTATGGTGACGCTGGAGCCGCAGTCCACCACGTAGACGACGCCGTTGATCGACGGGTTCAAGATGACCTCGCAGGCGATCTTTCCGATGTCTTCCAGGGTGGCGGTGCGGTCCAGGGGCGAGGAGTCTTTCGCGTATTCGAGCAGTCCCTGGAAGCTTTTGATGCCGCTTGCCGCCCTGGTTTTCACGGGTCCGGGGGACAGGGCGTTGACGCGGATGCCTTTTCCTCCCAGTTCCGAAGCCAGGCCCCTGACCAGCGCCTCCAGGATGCTTTTGACCGGCCCCATCATGTTGTAGCCCTCCACCGCCAGGTGCGAGCCGATGTAGGAAAGGGTCAGGACCGAGCCGCCCGGATTGATCACGTCGGCCTCCATGAGCTTTCCCAGGATTTCCACCATGGAGAAGGCCGACACGCGGGTGGAGTCCTTGAAGCTTTTCCAGGAGGCTTCGTGGAACTCCTTTTGGATTTCCGAGGCGAAGGCGATGCCGTGGACGAAGATGTCGAGCCTCATGGCGTTTTGCCTCAGATATTCGACGATGGCGTCGAGCTGCTCCTCGTTGCCCACTTGAAAGGGAAAGAGCTTTTCCACCCCGAGGGGGTCCGTCACTTTTTTCACATGTGGAAGCGCCTTTTCGTTCAGGTAGGTGGGGATGATATTGACACCGTTGCGGTGAAGCTGTTCGGCAATGCCCGCAGTGATGCTCTCGTCGTTGGCGATGCCGATCACAAGCGCGTTTTTTCTACGCATGGTTTTCTCCTTGCTTGATAAGTTTCAGGGTGTGCGTGGCGATCATCAGTTCTTCGTTGGTGGGCACGACCCAGACGGACACGGGGCTGTTTTTTTCGGAGATCAGCAGTGCCTGGCTCTGGTTGGCGCTTTCGTCCAGGCGAAGGCCGGTCCAGCAGGCGGCCTCGCAGACCCGCTGCCTGATTTCCGGGGAACGCTCGCCGATGCCCGCCGTGAAGACCAAAGCGTCCAGGCCGCCCAGGGCGGCGGTCAGAGAGCCGATTTCTCGGTTGATCCGGTAGACGAACAAGTCCACGGCTTCATCTGCCGCGACGTCCTCGCTCAGCAGAAGCACGCGCATGTCGTTGCTGATTCCCGAAACGCCCAGCAGCCCGGACTTCTTGTAGAAAAGGGTTTCGAGTTCCGACGCGGACATGCCTTTTTCCTTCAGCAGATACAGAACCACTCCCGGATCGAGCACGCCGGTTCTGGTTCCCATGGGAAGGCCGTCCAGGGCGGAAAAGCCCAGGGTGCTGGCGATGCTTTTTCCGTCGAGCATGGCGCACATGCTGGCCCCGCTTCCCAGGTGCGCGACGATCATCCGCCCCTTGGCCACCGCCGGAGCGATTTCGCGCATCCTTTTTGAAATATATTCGTAGGAAAGCCCGTGGAACCCGTAGCGACGGACGCCTTCTTCGGTAAGGGAGCGGGGCAGGGCGAACATCTGAGCTATGGGCTTATTGGTGGTGTGGAATGCCGTGTCGAAGCAGGCCACTTGGACGATATCCGGATTTCGCGAGGCGATGTCTCGAATCGGGTCCAGGTTGTGGGGCTGATGCAAAGGCGCAAGCGGTATGAATTGTTCCAGAGCCCCCAGGACGGCGTCGTCCACCACCACGGGTTGGCTGTAAAGTTTCCCGCCGTGGACCACGCGGTGGCCTACGCCGATCACTTCGATGTCCCGGTAGTTTTTCCCGGCCCAGGCGATGATGAAATCCATGAGCTGATCGTGGCCCGATTCGGAATTGTTTTCCCATTGCTTTTCGTCGATCAGTTCGCCTGCGGCGTCCTTGGCTTCGAACCTTGGCGCTGTCCCGATTCCTTCGACTTGGCCTTTGCACAACAGTTTCAGATCGTTCTGGCCGTTGCAGGTGAACAGGGAAAACTTGATGCTGGAAGATCCGCCGTTGATCACGGCGACGGCTTCTTTCATGTATTGTCTCCTTGGTTTGGAAGTCGGGTTCAAAAGGCGGGTTGTCCCGCCCGCCGGGCGTGGGCGACCGCCACCGCCACCGCGCAGGAGGCGAGCCGGACCTCCGCGCTGTCCGCTCGGCTGGTGAGAATGATCGGGACCCTCGCGCCCATGACGATGCCCGCGCTGTCGGCGTCCATCAGATAGGTCAGCTGCTTGGCCAGGATGTTTCCGGCCTCCAGGTCCGGCGCCAGAAAGATGTCCGCCTCGCCCGCCACCAGGGACTGGATTCCCTTGACCTGAGCGGCTTCCTTGCTCACGGCGTTGTCGAAGGCCAGCGGGCCGTCGATCAGCGCGCCCTGGATTTGTCCCCGGTCGGCCATCTTGCACAGCGCCGCAGCTTCGATGGTGGAGGGGATTTTCGGGTTGACGGTTTCCACGGCGGAAAGCAGGGCCACTTTCGGCAGCTTGTTGCCCAGGGCGTGGCACAGGTCGATGGCGTTTTTCACGATGTCCACCTTGTCTTCGAGGGTGGGATAGATGTTGATGGCGGCGTCCGTGATGAAAAGGGGACGGGGATAGGTGGGCACCTTCATGATGAAGACATGGCTGAGACGTCGTTCGGTGCGAAGGCCGGTTTCCTTTTTGGCGACTTCGCGGACCATTTCGTCGGTGTGGAGACTGCCTTTCATAAGCGCTTCCGTTTCGCCGCTTCGGCAAAGGGTCACGGCAGTGGCGGCGGAGTGGTGGCTGTGTCTCGTTTCCACGATGCGATAGGAGGAGATGTCCTCTCCGATCTCCTCTGCCGTCTGGAGAATCCTGTCCTTGGGCCCGACGAGAATGGGATGGATCAGGTCCATCTTCGCGGCTTCCAGCGGCCCGGAGAGAGCGTCGGGGCTGCACGGATGGCATACCGCCACCGAAATGGGCTCCAGGGCGGCGCACTTTTCGATGAAATCCTCCAGGGGGTTCAGGGTGCGGTACTTGTTGTCCAGGGGCGCCAGGCCCAGTTCCGATGGCCTTTTGGTCGGCGCCACCACCGTGGCCAAGCCGGAAACCACCTTTTCCCCTCTCTGGTTGACCGCCAGGCAGTCGAAGACGACCTGCTTGTTATCCGGGTTTTTCTGCTTGGCCTCGATTTTGACTTCCAGGATATCTCCCAGCTCGACTGCATTATGGAAGGCCAGGTCCTGGGACTTGTAGACCGTCCCCGGCCCCGGAAGCTCGTTTCCCAGCAGGCTGGAGAACAGCGCGCCCGCCCACATGCTGTGGCCGGAAAGCCTCTGGTTTTTCAGCATTTTGATCCCGTACTCGTCGCTGAAGTGCGTCGGGTTGACGTCGCCGCTTAAAATGGCGAACAGGTCGATGTCCTTCTTGGTCAGTGTGCGGGTCATGGACGCGCCTTCCCCGACCGATATTTCGTCGAATGTCCTATTTTCCATGGTATTGTCTCGCTTGTGGTTTTATTCGTTGAGAAAATATTTTTCGATGCGCGCCATTCGTTCTTCCAACGGCACGCTCAATGGTCCCTTGGCCGTGACGACCGCCCGGATGGCTTCCAGCAGTCGGAAGGCGTTGTCCTCGTTTCCCTTGAGAAGGGCCGGGATGGTTTCCAGGGCGCGCTGCTCGTCGATGAGGAGCATGAACCCCTGTTCCCGAATCAGCAGTTTCAAATCGGCCAGGGTAATGTCCGGGGCATGCTCCTTTCGGATTCGATTCAGCGCGGCGAACCCTCTTTCGTCGGGGGCGTTTTCCGGCATGCGCACATAGATGATCGAACGGATCACGGCCTCCTGGGGGCCGCCCTTGTCCATGCCGTCGCGCAACTCCTGGATACGGCGCAGCACAAGGGCGACATGCTGCGGATCTTTTCCGGGCGCGGGCCTCGCCGGAGCGTCCGACGCCTGGAGCCCCAGCATGGCTTGCAGCAACGGGTTTTGGTAAATCCCGAAAAAAACTTGCTCCGACATGGTTTCGCTCCATTGCCGGCAGGCGTCCAGGCCCGTGGCGATGCCTTCGGAAACGAAATTTTGAAAAGAGAGGAAAATGTTGTCCGGCGCGACGGGCTTGCGCTGGTCGCGGACCTTTTCGGCTGCGTCTTCCATGTTTTCCATCGCGGGATTGTCGTCGGAAAAAATTTTGTACCCGAGCCTCAGCGGGTGCGTTCGCCGCATCCATTCGGCCGACTCTTCGGTCGCCATGGCCCTGACGGCCGGACGCAAAAGCTTCCTGTATAAACCGAGGTTGATTTCCGACACTCTTTTCACCGCCGCAAAGCACCGTTCGTCCTCCTCGGCAATGCGCCCCAGCGCCTTGAGGTCTTCCAGGGACCTTCCTTCGAAACGGGAGATGTAGTCGGTGGAGACCAGGTCGATGTTTTCCGTATCGTCGCTTTTTTTCTCCAGAACAGCCTCGTAGAGCCCCGGCGGAAGGCAGTCTATGAAATCGATGTTTTCGGCGAACTCCCGGTGCTCCTTTTTGGCGATGCCGCCCCCGACGAATATTCCCAGATGGCCTACGCTTTCGTGCACGGCGTAGACGATGGTCTGGCCGGTCTTTCGAATGTCGTCGGCGCTGTCGTAAAGGTCGGGGACCCATCCGAGGGCCTGCTGGGGCGGGGTGATGTTGTCGCCCTTGGAGCAGAAGCAGATGATGGGGGAACGGATGTTCCTGATGTCCAGGCGGGTGCCGTCCTTTGTGACGATTTCCGCCGTGGACAGCTTGTTTCCCACGAAAAGATTGTCCACGATGAACTGCATCTCCTCGGCGTTCAAGACCACATGCCCGCCCCACCATTTTTCGAACCCCAGGTAGCGCGGCGTCTCGGAGTCGATTTTCGAATAGAGGTTGTACTGCTTGGACCACAGGGTGTTGGCCGGGTTGAGGTTTTCGAAGTTCTGCACCAGCCACGCGCCGTCGAACTTGCCGTTTCCCAGGTCGCCGGTGAGCGCGGTAAGCCAGCTTCCGCCCAGAAGACCGCCGGTATATCGCATGGGGTTGATCCCCCGCACGCCGTCCCAGTAGGATATGGGGGCGCCTGCGAGAATAATCGGACCGCAGAGGTCCGGGTATGCGGCCGCCAGCATCATGACGGCCCAGCCCGCCTGGCAGTTTCCGATGACCACCGGCTTTCCATCGGCCTTCGGATGCAGTTCGACGACCCGTTCGAGAAATTCGGCCTCCGCCCTCATCACGTCCTCGATGGTCTGGCCGGGTTCGGGCATGGGAAGAAAGCCGACGAAATAGCAGGGGTGCCCGGCTTGCAGAGCGACGCCGATTTCGCTATCCGCCTTGAATCCGCCGATGCCCGGCCCGTGCCCGGCCCTCGGATCGATGATCACAAACGGCCGCTTGCGCTCGTCGATGGCCACTCCCTCGGGCGGCACGATCTTGACAAGACCGTAGTTTACAGGCTTGGAAAGGGTCCGGCCGTCGATGACCAGCTCGTGATCGAACCGGAGCACATGGGGGGCCTTTTTCTCCTGGTGCTCCAAATACTGGTTGCCGCGTTTGCGCATGGCATCCCAGTAGAGAATCGTCCGCTGCGCGGAATCCCGCAAGTATTCGCACAGCTGCTTGCCCAAAGATGATGGGTCGTATCCTGAATTTTCAAACATGTTGGCTCCATGTCCTTTTTATGGTTGTATTTTCTGTCGGAATTTGTTCCTTCTGCAATCTGCCACGGCCCGGTTCGGGAGCGTGGGTGGGTCGGTACCCGGGAATTGTCGCCAATTCGACTTCTCTTAAGGGCTGAGGTCTTCCAATCTTGTACAGATTCCAACCCACCATTTCCCGCGCTTCTTCGTCGTTTTTTCGTGCGAAAGAGGCTGAGAAGGCTCGAAAAATGGTTGGTTGGACTTCCTGCAAGACCGGCGGCACGGGTGCAAACACGCTTTGGGCCAGCTCCGGATGCCAGGCGTTCAACCCACCCGCCCTACGCTCCCGAACCAGGCCCCGTTTTAGTTGTCGAGGCATTAAACCAAGCGGTTCAAAGACAACAAAAGCAAGGACCATTTTCATCACCCCGGTTCCTTGCTCTTTGCACGACATTTTCCGTGATCGTGATGTCCTCTCCATTGTGGATGATCATTGCGACACATTCGAAAAACAGTGCCTCCGATGAAAAGACCTCGCACGCTTACAGGCGGATGGTTTCGGTCGAAAAAGGGCGAAAACACATACGCACAGCCGGCATTTTTCTCCATCCCCCCAGCTTCGGAAGAGACGCTCCCTTTCCAATGTCGAAAAAACGGAATCGAAAATACCAATATAGGGGGTCTTTCCGATTTCAATTCATAGTCAACTGATTTTATTCGAGATTGTTACAGATCATAGATAACCAGTTAAATATGAAAGGGCAGGGTTGTCAAGATAAAAAAACGTTAACGCCGTGAAAACGGGGCGCGTTGGTTAATGATACCCAAGGATCAAGTTTTTTCCGCCCAAGAGCTTGAGATGCGTATCATTCCGGGCGTAGCTAAGCTTCAACCCGGAATCCAGGATGTCTGTGGAAGCTCATGGATTCGAAGCTTTCGCGGGAATGGCGGAAAAAACTTGATCATCGAGTGATAATATTTTCACAAGCGGCAAGCTTGGGCGAGACGCAACTGGGGTGATGAAAATGCTCCCTGTTTAGCCGCAGCAATTCCGCCGGGTTTTATTCCGCCAAGCTATCGCAGGGCCTGGTTCGGGAGCGTAGGGTGGGTGGGTTGAACCCCATACGCATCAGGCTAACGCTGAAACGCAGCCACAAGCTTTATGCTGGTTATAACGGATTTGGGGGAGGCTCGATCCCAGGCGGAGCCTGGGATCGAGAACGTTTGTTTTGCCAACCTTATTTCCGGGCATGTTTTTAGCATCGGCCGTTTTATCGACTCTGCGTTCCTCTGCGTCTTTGCGCCTCTGCGTTTAAAATCAAAAGTCCGTCGCGCCATTTGGCCTTTTTTTCAACGCAGAGGCGCAAAGACGCAGAGGAACGCAGAGAGAGAAAAAAAAGAGGTCCGCTGTCGGTATCCCATGCAACTGGCCGAAGTTATAACCATATAACCAAACCCTGATTTCCTACGCCCCCAAATCCGTTATAAACAGGCTTTATGGAATCAGTGTATATTGACATCGAACGTTTTCTTTCGTCAAAGCTCATTTTTCAGAGGACAAACACGTTTTCTTGTGCGATAAGATACTATTTAATCTTTTTTTGTGAAAGGGCGGCAATGAAAACGAATAAAAAAACCTGAAATTCATCGAGGGCAAAATCGAAAAGGACATTTTGAATATATTCGACCGGGACGAACTGAACAGGCTGGCGAAGGAGAGCAAGTTCGTCCGGCGCTCCACCAGCAGAATAGACGGCTTCGACTTCGTTTTACTTCTTGCCATAGTGTGCATGCTGGAACCGAATATTTCCCTGGAAGGTCTTTGCGACCATCTGACAGAAATCAAGCCGGAAGCTGAAATGAAGCCCAGTCGCTGGCCGATCGGATAAACTCGAAATACGCGCATGATTTTATGGAAATGGTTTTGGGGCTGGCGCTTCGGAAAAGTCTCGGGCGCGTCAGGAACGTGAAATCGGTCGAAAATTTGGATATTTTCGAGCGAGTGTTCCTCCAGGACAGTACGCAAATCAAGCTTTCGGAAAAGCTTTCCGAATTTTTCAAAGGAAGCGGCGGAAGCGCCAGCAAGTCGCTGTTAAAGATAGACCTGCTGTACGAGCTTCACAGCGAAGCGCTCGAAAACATACGGATAACCGATTGCAAGGAGCCGGACCAGTCGCTGGCGGCGACGGTTTTCGACATCCTTCGCAAAGGCGATCTGCTTATTCGGGATTTGGGATATTTTGCGATTGCCAGATTAAAGAAAATAGTGGAGAAGGGGGCCGATTATCTCAGTCGCCTGTTCGGTTCGGTCCAGGTTTTTCCGCCCGATTTCGGAACGGATGCGATCGAAGATCTCGGAGGATTTTTCATGGGGAAATTTCCCGGGGAATCCGTGATCGAGACGCAGGCGCTGCTTGGATGCGAGGAAAAATTTCCCGCCAGGCTCGTCGCCTACAGACTGCCCGACGAAGTTGTCAACGAGAGACTCGGAAAGGCCCGCAAAGCGGCAGGGAAAAAGGGCCGAAGCATAACGAAGAAAACCGCCAACTGGCTTAGATTCGGTTTTTACGTCACGAGCGTGGACGAAAACGACTGGCCCGCCGAGGTGATCGGAACCATATACAGAATTCGGTGGAGAGTGGAGCTGATTTTCAAATCGTGGAAATCGCTGCTGGGCATCGACGTGTTGAAGGGAACCCGTCCGGAAAGAATCAGATGCTTCGTCTACGGTCGCCTCATAGCGATCGCGACAATGACGGCTCTTTACGCTTACGCCTCGTGGTACGCGTTTTCGAAGTACGGCAGGGAAACAAGCGAACACAAGTTCTTCAACTGGCTCAAAAGGCTTGATCGTATCAAGAAGGCCATTGTATCGGGCTCTCTGGGAAGGTTGTTCGATCAAATCAAGCGGAATGCTCTGAAAAACTGAAAGCAGCGAAGAAAGCGGAAAACGAGCCTCGAACTTATTGATCAAATGGTTCCATATATGGAAAGCTTCGGGTCGAACGAGGCAAATTCCGGACAAGACAAATGCTTAGCCTGATGCGTATGGGGTTGAACCCCTGGCGTTCGGGGCTGGTTCAAAGCCTGTTTAAGCCCGCGCCCTTCGAATTTGCATGAAGCCCAACCCACCATTTCCCGAGCCGCCTCGATGTCATTCGTTAGAAGAAGCGACGAAGAAGCGCGGGAAATGGTGGGTTGGACCCCGTGCAAGATTGTCGGGCCGTCTATTTCAAGAGAAGTTGAATTGGCGACAACGCAAGGGGATCGACCCACTCACTACGCTCCACACCGAAAATGCCTCGGATTCGAGGGCGCGTTCAATTCATTTTTTTCCCCTATCTCCCCCATCTCCCCCATCTCCCCCCTCTCCCCATTTCCCCCTCTCCCCCTCTCCCCAACTCCCCCTCTCCCCAACTCACCTGCTCCCCCGCACCAACTTCGCCATCCCAGGCCACTCGACCCCTTTGACCAGCTTGACCGTCAGGGCCAGGGACTTGGCGAGTTTTTCCGCAGCGTTGGCGAGCCAGGTGTTCTGGTAGAAGCAGTCGCGGACATCTTCCAGGGACTGCATGGAGTGTCCGGTGTGGTAGACGAAGCATTGGGGGGGCAGGACGAAGCCGTAGAGGTTGAGGATGAGCATGAGTTCGCGGGCCACGTGGTCCTGGCCCAGTTCGCTTCCGGCGATGACCATGGCACCCACTTTTCCGGCGAGGGGGTTTGTCGCGGTGATTTCCCCGGAGTAGAGTTTGTCGAAGATGTCATAGCATTCGTCGAAGGATTTTGTGGCCGATTTTCGGTCCACGGGGGGGGACTTGAAGCTGATCCAACGTTCCAGGAAATTTTTAAGCACGCCGGGCGTGCCGAACATATAGGTGGGGGTGGCGAACACCACGGCGTCGGCGGCGAGTATTTTTTCCGCCACCGGTTTGAAGTCGTCGTCGTAGCAGTCGCACAGGTAGTGGCAGCGGGTTTCGATGTCGGAAAAGCATCCACGGCAGGGGCGGATGTTGAGTTTTGCCAGCTGGACGGTTTCGCAGGTCAGGTTTGAAACCTCCTCGATTTTTTCCAACACCCCCTGGAGCATGATCCCGGACAGAGAATCGTAGAGCGAGTCGGAGCCCTTGACGCGGGGGGAGCAGGCGATGCCCAGAACTTCGGCCATGGCTATTTCCCCTTGTCCTTGAGGACGAATTTTTTCATGGCGCGCACGACCCGGTTGGCGATTCCACCTGTGGCGGCGTATCCGATGGCGATGAGCATGATCCAGATCATGACCTTGCCTGGAAAGGACATGGGCTGCGAGGCGATCACGGAGGGCGCCAAAAGGCAGGCGCCTAGAAGCCCGATGGCCAGGCGGTAGGTGTCGGGCAGAAAAAGAACGTAGAAAAAGGCGTAAGCCGGTGTTATTTTGCGTTTATCCAAAAGTTGCAACCTCCGTTTCATTTGATGCGGAATATTGAAAAAGGCGCGGCCGAACGGAGTCCGAACCTTTTCATTCCTCTTTTCGATGCGATCCATTACGATGGTTTGTTCCATTTTTCAAGGATTAAGATAATTTAACCGATTTTATTTTCATTTCCGGCCGCAAGCGTTATACTGGAAACGTCTGTTTTCGATGGAAAACGGCGGGGCGAAAGATGGAAAAAAACAAATGGAAACCAAAAAAGGAGGATATGCATGGATTTCAAGAGCCACATCATGAGGGCTTGGGATTTAATGTTGAAGAACATCGTGATCTTGCTGATCATGACGCTTGTTTTGTTCTGCATCGGGGCGGTCACGCTGGGGATACTGGCGCCGGTGCTCACGGCGGGATATATGCAGTCGATTCTGTCTTTGGTGCGAACGGGGCGGGAGCCGAGGATCCAGGACCTGTTTTCGCATATGGGGCTGTTCTTTCCGCTTTTGGCGTTCGGCTTGGCTTGCGTGGTTCTGGCGGGCATCGGGTTTTCGCTGTTCACGATCCCCGGCATCGTGGTGACCCTGGCCATCGGGTTCTGCTGCATCTACATGATGCCTCTGATGACCGACCGGGGTCTGGGCCTGTTCGACGCCATTAAAGAGAGCTATCAGATGGCGATTGGCGGCAATGTGGCGGATCACGTGGTGGTGGTGGTTCTGTTTATGGGCGTCACCGCGCTGGGCGGCTCGACGCTGATCGGGACCCTTTTCACGCAGCCGTTGGCGACGCTGTTTCTCATGTCGGTCTACGAGGAGAAGACCGGGGTGCCCGTCAATCCATGACAGAGACGGGGTTGCGCGCGGCGGGAAAGACGCGGGCCGAGGCTTTGCGGATTTGCAAATGGAAGATTTCACGCAAATAATCGACAGCTTCGTTTCGGGCGACGACATTGCCGCGCCCTTGGATTTTCTGATCGCAAGGCTTCCAGACGCTGCCTCGCCCTACATCGTCGGGGGGGCCTTGCGAAATTTTCTGATTCTCATGATTTACGGCGCGGCCCCGGAGACTGCGGACATCGACGTGGCGGTCGGCGGTCTGGGGGGAGATTATCCACTGGAAATCGCGCTTGCGGGCGAAGATTTCGCCAGGGGCGATTTCGACGGGTTCAAGTGGCGTCCGAAGGACACGCCGTATTCGTTCGACCTGAGCCTGCTGGAGAATTTTCTTCCGATCAGAAAGTACCGTCTTGCGCCGACGCCGGAAAACCTTCTGGACACCGTCGATTTCACTGTGAATGCGCTGGTCTGGGACGTCAAGGCGAAGGTGCTATACGAACGCAATGCCACAAGGGCCATCCGGGAGCGGACCATGGGGTTCAATTCCGAAAAGGTGTACGACATCGGTTTTCTGGCGTACCGTCTGCTCCTGATACGGCACAAGATCGGGTTCTGGCCCAGCGAGGGGGCGTTTCGCTTTTTGCGCACGGCCCTCGATCTCGAAGACATCGTGTGGATCGAAAGGACCTTGAGGGCGCGCCACGGAAGAAAATTCGCGGAAAAAATCCTGGAGGACTTTGACAGGATTTGTTGCTACAGCGACTACCGGGAGTATAAAAAGCGGGAGAAACCGCCGGAATATTTGAAAAACGCCTTAAAGGAATCGGGAGACATCGAGCCATGAGCGACGAAACCGAGAGAAGAATCCATCTGCAGGAATTCAAGAAGATCAGCAAGGCCATCCTGACGTACAGGGATGTCAACCTGCTGGTCAACCATGTGGTGAAGCACATTTGCAAGTCCTTCTGCGTGACCGGATGCAGCATCATGCTCTACGACGAGCGCGCCGGGCAGCTGTTCCGGGTGGCCAGCCACGGGGTGAGCGAGGAGTATCTCAACAAGGGCCCTCTCATGGTGGACGACCAGTACACCGCCTTTGTGACCGGGGAGCCCATTTTCGTCGAGGACTTTGCGAGCGACGACCGGGTCAAGTACCCGGAAGAGGCCGCCAAGGAGGGGCTGTCGTCCATGCTGTCGGTGCCGATCAAGTACCGGGGCGCTCCGGTGGGGCTGATCCGGATCTACAACGCGGAACTCTGGCGCCTGGACGACGATGACCTGGAATCCTTCTGCCTGATCGCCTTGCAGCTGGGGCTGGTCATCGAAAACAACGGCCTGGTCAATTTCTTCGACAAGGTCAAGGGCGCCATGGAATTGCTTCCGCCCAGGCTGCTGGAAGGGCTGGAAGGTCCATGAAGAAGAGCTTCACCGATACGACGGACTTTTTCGCCATCGACGCAGGCGACGAGATCGTGGTGGGCGGACGGCGCTACTTGGTGACCGGGCACGAGCGGGAGCGGCGCTTCGGCATCGAGGACCCCAAGTTCTGGGTCAAGCGCGCGGGCGACGCGGAGACCGGCGAAAAGAAGATCATCAAGCTGTCCTATTTCGAGTCCTTTACGACCACCCTGGGCGGCGTAAAGATCCTGTGCTTTCGAAACCCCCAGAAAGAGGCCGACATCCTGACGCTGACAAAAGGCAACCCGGACTTCATGCAGGGCGAATGGTTCCTGGACGAAAAGGGAAACAACATCCGGGTGCTGGACATCGTCCGGGGAAGGAATTTGTTCGTGGACCTGGGCAACATGACCATGGACCACGAGACCTACTTTTTCAAGGTCCTGCCGGAGATACTGGAGAAGCTGATCCCGGCCTTCGAGGCGATACGCTTTCTGCATTCCAAGGGCTTTCGCCACGGAGACATCCGAAGCGACCACATCATGAAGGAGACAAAGAGCGGCCGCTTTGTCTGGATAGACTTCGACTACGACTTCCAAGCCACGGAAAACCCGTTTTCCCTGGACATCTTCGGCGTGGGAAACATCGTACTCTGCGCGGTGGGAAAGGGATATCACAACCTGTATTCCATCGACGCCGACCGGAAAATCTACGGAGACCTGATCGAAAACCTGACCACCGCGGACTTTTCGATCCTGGACAAATGGCGCTTCGTCAATCTTGCCAAGCTCTATCCGTACATTCCGAAACCGCTCAACGACGTGCTCATGCATTTTTCCAAGGAGACGGAAATGTACTACGAGCAGATGGACGAAATCATCGAAGACCTTAAACGGTGCCTGGACACCGTATTTTAAGCGAAAGGAGACTGTCGTGGAAAAACGCGTTCTGGTGGCTCTGAAAAATTCGGCCAGCTCGTCCAAGGTAGTGGATTTTCTGGCGAGCATGCCCTTTCGTTCCAAGGATTTCGCGATCACCCTGATCAACGTATACCGAAAGCCCACGGCCAGCGAGGAACTCATGGGCGAGGAATTCTTCCGGGAGGAACCCGCCCGTCTGGAGGAGTTCATGGAGGAGGCGCGCCAAAAACTTGTCCAAAGCGGCTACGACGCGGACCGGATCGAAATAGAGCTGGTCTCGGACCCGTACCCGACCATCGCGGAGGGAATCATCGAAAAATTCGAACAGGGGGACTATTTCCTGGTGGTGATCGGAAGAAGAAAGAAATCCAAGTCCGAGGAGTTCGTCATGGGCGACATCAGCGTCAAGCTGGTCCGGGCGCTGGACAATACGGCGGTGCTCGTGGTCAAGTCGGAATAGTTAGATGTTTTGGATGCTCGAACACAAAGGAAAGGCGCGGAAAAGGGAGTTGGGGTTTTGTGGAATGAACTGAACGAGGCCATCGGAAAATGCGCCCGATGTCGATTGTCCGAAACCCGCGTGCACGCGCTGTGCGGAGAGGGCGACCGAAAGGCGAGTTTGTTTCTCGTGGCTCTGTCGCCGGGCGCCAAGGAGGACAAGGAAGGCCGAATGTTCATCGGTCCGTCCGGCCGGGTGCTGGACGAGTTGCTGCAAATCGCCGGAATCGACCGAAAAACGCTGTACATGACAAACCTCGTCAAATGCAGGTTGCCCAAAAACCGCAAGCCGAAAGTCGATGAGATGGAGGCCTGCGGCCCCTACCTCGACAAGGAAATCGAACTCGTCAATCCAATCCTGATCGCCCCTTTGGGGCACTACGCCACCCGCCGGATTCTGGCGAAATACGACTTGCCCGTTCCGCCCAGGCCGGAATTCAGGATGGTCTACGGCACTGTGTTCGAGGCGGACGGCAAACGGATACTGCCCGTGCAGCACCCGTCGTCGGTGCTGCACGATTTTCGTATCAAGAAGGCATTGGAGACCAACTTCCGAAAGCTGGGAAGCGAATTGGCCGGTCTTGCGCAGCCTCACCGGAAAGGGGGGGAGAGTCATAGGCTGGGATAAACATAATAATCGCGTAGCCGACAAAGGCCCGAAAAGAACGCGCGAAGACCGGCAGATTCGGAACGTGGCGTTGTCTGCGTTTGTTCTGAATCTCGTTTTGGCAGCGGTGAAAGGGTGGCTCGCCTATGAATCCGAAAGCCTGGCGGTGACTGCGGGGGCCATCGACTCGGCGTCCGACAGCGTGGCTTCGCTTGCGATGTTCGCAGGGGTCCTGCTGTCCACAAGAAAGACCCGCTCCTTTCCGATGGGGCTTTACAAGATCGAAAACCTGATCTCCGTGATCGTCGCCCTGTTCATCTTCTTTGCTGGCTACGAGATCGCCACGCGGCTGATCGGACCTCCCCAGAAGCCCCCGGAGATCACCATTCCGCTGCTCTACTGGCTGCTGGGATGCACCGCCGCCATATTTCTTTTCGGAAAGTTCGCTTTGTACATCGGGCAAAGGACCGGATCTCCGGCGCTGATCGCCGAAGGCAGCCACCGTCAGGTGGACGTCCTGTCCTCGCTGGTGGTCATGGTCTCCGTGCTTCTCAATTTTTACGGAATCGAATTTCGCTACTATTTTTTCACCATCGACCGCATCGCGGCGGCCCTGGTCCTGCTTTTCATCGTCAAAGCCGGATGGGGGCTGCTTTTCGACGGCATGCGGGTCCTTCTGGACGCCTCCCTCGATTACCAAACCCTCGACGAGGCCCGCGGCATCATCGAGAAGGAGCCTGCGGTGAAAAAGATCAAGTCGATCGCGGGAAGAAGCGCGGGGCGTTTCCGCTTCCTGAACGCCGACATAACCCTCAGGACCGACGATCTCAAGAAGGCGCATCTGGTCGCCGACCGTCTCGAGGAAAAGCTCAAGAAGGAAATTCCCAACCTGGAAAGGGTCATGCTGCATTACGAGCCTGCCATGGAAACGATCCAGCGAATCGCGTTTCCCGTGCTGGAGGACGGCGACACCATCTGCGAGCATTTCGGGGAATCGCCGTTCTTTGCGATTCTGGAAGTCCGTACGGGCAACGGAGAAGTGGAAAGAAAGACCATTCTCAAGAACCCCCACAGCGATATCGGCAGGGGCAAGGGAATCCAGACGGCGCGTTTTCTCGTGGAACACCGCGCGGACAAGGTCTGGACCAAGAAGAACATGCAGCAGAGCGGTCCCGGCTACGTGTTTTCCGACGCCGACGTGGAGACGCTGCAGGTCCCGCAGGATTCCGCTTTGGAAGCCGTGCGGGAACGATTTGGAAAATAGAAACCTGGCCTGGGAAAGCCAGACCAGGATGGTCTGGTTACCCTTCGAAGCGCCTTCTTGAAGACAGGAAACCCGTCATGATTCTCAAAACCCTTCGGCTCATATATACATTTGAAATCTAGGTTATTACGGGTTAGAGCAGGAAACCCGTCATGATTCTCAAAACCCTTCGGCTCTCTACCGCGACCGCAGCGCCCGTGGATCGGTGACGACGATCGCGGGGCAGTCGGACAACGCGCCCACCCCTTGCGCCACGCTTCCCGACACCCAGTCGCCATCCTTGTTCCTCTTGGTGTGGCTTCCCATGGCGATCAGATCGACGTCCTTGTCTCTGGCGAACCTCAGAATCTCCAGGTGGGGACGCTCCCCATCGGCCACGACGTATTGCGCATCGAAACCCTTTTCGATGTTCACGCAGAAATCGGCCAGCTCCTTTTCCCGTTTGGACTTGTCGGCTCCCGAAGTTTTTTCGGCGTCAAGGCTGACCATGTGAAATGCGTATATTTTCGCTCCGCACTCGGTCGCGATTCGATGCGCCAGCTTCAAGGCAAGCCCGCACGACACCGAGTAGTCCACGGCGACGAGCACGGTTTTGAAAGCGAGCTTCTTTTCGGAAACCGGGCCGTTGACCAGCATGACGGGGCAGCGGGCGCGTTGCACGACCCCTTCGGTGGTGGTGCCGATCTTGCCTGCGGTTCTTTTGACCTCCGGGGGCTTTCGGCTCGCCTGGTGGGGACCCAGAACGATCAGGTCCGCGTTGCGCTTTCTTTCCAGCTTGACGATCTCCTCCCACGGAAACCCGTCGCGAATCAATATTTCCCTGCCTTTCAGCAATTCTCCGCAACGTGTTTCGATCTCTTTGCGGACCTCTTCTTCGTAGTCGGCGTCCCTGACGATCTCCTCGCCGGTCTTGTAATGCCGGACGAAATTGCGGTACATGGAGGATGTGGATTCCAGCACGTGCAGAACGGACAATGTCGCGCCGCATTTGTCCGCGAGCGATGCGGCGATTTTGATTTTTTCGTCGCAAAACGTCGGGTTCTCCGTGGCTGCCATGATACTTTGAAACATGATGCGCCTCCTTTCAGAGAAAATGTTGCCCTCCGCGACCTTCGTCGCCGCCTTCCTTGCGTCTTATAATAATATTCTACTAGGTCGGAAGAAAATGTAAATCAGGGTAATACCGTATTTGGGCCGGATTTTCTCGGAAGCAAGATCGTCGTTCTATCCCTCGTGCGCCCCCCGAACGCCGACCACCTTTTTCAAATCCACGCCGTATTTTCTCATACGGTTCCAGACCGTGTTGCGATTCACCCCGAGATTTTTGGCAGCCTGGGTCTTGTTTCCGTTGCTCTGCCTGAGAGCGGCGATCAGGTCTGCCTTTTCGGAGCATTCGTTTTTGAAGCAGCCGCAGGCCGCGGCGACTTTCCCTTCCGCAGGCCGGAATTTCGCCGGAAGATGGTAAAGATCGACCGGGCCCTCCTCCGCGATCACGAAGGCGTACTCCAGCGCGTTTTTCAACTCCCGGATGTTGCCCGGCCACGGGTACTCCATGAAGCATTCCATGGCCGCCCGACTCAAGCCGTTCACGTTCTTGCCGGTCTTGATTCGCAATTCGCGCATCAACGACTCCACAAGAAGGGGGATGTCCTCGCGCCTTTCTCGGAGAGGGGGGAGGTGGATCGGGACCACGTTGATGCGGAAAAAGAGGTCCGAGCGAAACTTCTTGTCGTCGGTCAGTTTCTCCAGGTCCTGGTTGGTGGCGGAAATGATGCGTACATCGGCGAATATCCTGCGGTGGGAGCCGACTCGCTCGAAAGTCCGGGTCTCCAGCACCCTTAATAGCTTCGCCTGCACCGACAATGGAACATCCCCGATTTCGTCCAGAAAGAAATCTCCGCCGTGGGCCGCTTCGAAACGGCCCTTTCGCTCCCGGATGGCGCCGGTGAACGCGCCTTTCTCGTGCCCGAACAGCTCGCTTTCCAAGAGAGACTCGTTCAAGGCCGCGCAATTGAGTTCCACAAAAGGTCCGTCCTTTCTCAATCCCCTTTCGTGGATGGCCCGGGCGACCAGTTCCTTTCCGGTCCCGCTTTCTCCACGCAACAGCACGTGGGCTTCGCTCTTGGCAGCCTTCTCCACCACTTCGAACACCTGCCGCATCGCCGGCGTACGCCCCACGATGCCGTGGAAATTGTCCTCGCGGTTCAAAATCCTGGACAACTCCTCGATGCGCCTGTCGCGCTTGTCGATCTCCGACAGGTCGGTGAGCGTCTCCACCGCGCCCTTCACGACTCCGTTTTCGTCCCGCAACAAGGATGCGTTCTTGAGCACCGGAACATAGGTGCCGTCCTTTTTCCGAACGAACACCTTCTTCATGCTGAACCGGCCTTCGGAAAACAGAATGCACCATTGGCCCTCCCCGGCCGACCGGGCGATCTCGCAGGCCTCGCAGCCCAGGATGGTGCAGTGCATGCCGATCAGCTCCTCCTTCTGGTAGCCGGTCAGCTTGGCCGTGGCCCGGTTGACCATGGCCACGACGCCGTCTGGCTCGATGAGAATGAGCCCGTCGTTCATGGTGTCCGCGATGTCCTTCCAGAATATGTCGATCTCTTTTTCGTCCATATAAAAAGCCCCTTTTCGCTTAGGCGTTCGCTTAAGCAGTCGCTTAAACCATTTGCCGCCATTTGTCAATCCAAATCGATCCTCGAACCGTTGCCTGCCGCTGGCGCGCATGCCGAGAGCCTTTGCCGAGGCTTCGTTCGGCCTTGTTCGCATAAGCGGGCGGCGCTTTCTTCGGCTTTTTGGCATACGCCTTGCTCTTTGCAGAAAAAGCGCGTTCGCGATGGAGGCATGCCGAGGCAGATTTTATTTGCACGATTTTTTGGGGAAAAGGAGAAAAACAGAACATGAGTTATCGAAAATTTTCATTGTCAATGGCTGCGATTTTCGTATTCGCATGCCTGGCGGCGCCTGCGTCCGCGACCGTGGTCATCGGTGGGGCCGATGGATGGTCTGTCAGCACGGACGGCATGGTCAATCTGATGGGCGTCTACCAGACCGAGGACGACGTACCGCTAAACATTCGGGACAACACGGTGGAAACCGACGGGTTTCGCATCAAAAGCGGTTTTCTGCCGGGGATCCTGGCATTCAACATCAAGGCGCCGACCATCGGCGGCCTGGACATGGGCGCTCGCATCGGCTTCTATCCGGAGCCCTCCAACGCCAATGTGAAAAACACGTTCGACGGCCAGATCGATCTGCGCGAGCTTTTTTTCACGGTGGACGGCAATTTCGGCCAGGTCATGGCCGGCAAGGGGTTGAGCCTGTTTCTGGGGCAGAACCTGCTCACGGAAATGACCCTGATGGGAATCGGGCGGCTGGGCGGCGCGCTCAACGCCGATGTGGGGCCGACGCTTGGCCGCATCGGCTACGGGTATGTCTATCCGAATTTCAACGCCCAGTTCCGATACACCACGCCGGATATGAACGGTTTCAAGCTGGCGCTGGGGGCCTACGATCCGAGCGAGATCAACGGCCCGGGCGTCAGCGCTTCGGAAACCGACCTTCCGCGCGTGGAGTACGAGCTGTCCTACGCGACGACCTTTGCCGACGACGGCAAATTCAAGGCCTATGTCAACGGTTTGTGGCAGGACGCGGAATTTCCCGGCGACGACGGTGACGACGTCACCGCCTGGGGCGTCGGCGGCGGCATCGTGGTCGGTATGAAGGGATTCGAATTCGTCACGTCGGGTTTCACCGGGGAAGCCATCGGCACCAGCCTGATGCTCGACACCGATTCTCTGGACCCTTCGGGCGAAGAACGGGAGGGCTGGGGATACATCGTCCAGGGGACCTATACGTTCGAGAATTCCCTGGGCAAGACCATGTTCGGATTGAACTACGGCATGAACGAAATGGACGAAACCTCCTATGAAAAGTCGGTCCGGAACGCCACCGGCTTCGGCGAAATCGAGGAGCAGAGCATGATCACATTCGGCATCTACCACGATATCAACCCCCATTTGAAAGTCCTTATGGAAACCAGCCGCATCGAACACGAATGGTTCAACGGGGAAGAATGGGAGGTCTATCAGTTCGGCGTCGGGGCCTTTTTCCTCTGGTAATCGCATTTCATTCCTTAAAGAAAACGGAAAATAAAACGGAAAGGAGGTCAAGATGGTGCCAAACCCGGTTTGCCGCCGCAAAAAGATGAAGCTTCCCCGAGCAGCGGTTGCCCTGTTGGTGCTGATTTTGGCGACAGCGGGTTGCTCGATGCTTCCGACGCACACGCAAAAAGACGAAACCGATGCGATGATCTGGAAGCATCGGGACCAGTTCGTGAGGCTGGAATCCGTTTCCCCCGGAGATGGACTTGCGGCGAAGAACGATCATCCCTTCGACCTGGAACCGGGCCGGCTACGGGAAGTTCTGGCGTCGCTGTCGGTTTTCTACCCCGAAAAGGAGAAGACCAGACCGCTGTTTTCTTCGGACGAATTGAAAATTCTCGATGAAAGCCTGAGCAAGGGCCTGGCATCGGCCGCCCCTGCGCAGGATGTCGCTTTCGCGGTGGTGGGCATACACAGGGAGGCGTTCTCCGTTTTCCAGGACCGTTCGGTGACATCCGGCAGGGTCTTTTTCCTGGACGGCAGGCTCAACCTCGTCCTGGGGCAGGTCCATGCGCCGTACGACGAAGAAGAAGACCGCCGGACCCACCCTTTCGATACGGGAAGCCGAAAGTCTCCGTCCTCCTCTCCTTGGGGAACAGAAAAATGGGAAATCGCACCGCACGAAGGTCTTGCATTCAAAAAGCAAGGCGGTGTCACGCGCGCCGACTGGCTGCTGATCGATTTGGCGTCCGAACTCTGGAAAGGGAGGCCGGGCCTCGGACAGGAAGCCGGGGAAAGCATCGACGCGGCGCTCGATCAGCTGAACGAAATCGGAGACAAAAGCAGTAAGATCGGCGCCGAGCAAGAACAGCTTCGCCAGGAAATGGACGCCATGAAACAGGAGCTGGAGCAGATCAGAAGCGCCCCGCCCGCCCCGGTGCCGGAAACCGCAGAGGCCTCCGAGGCCGCCGTTCCAGGTCTGAAAGAAATCGAAACGCGACTGCTTCGACTGCGATATCTGCTGGACAAGCGGCTAATAACGCCGGAGGAATACCAGGCAAAGCGCAAGGAAATCCTCGACGAACTTTGAATTTCAACTTCAAGCCGGGTCGATACGACCCCGCTTGAGAAATCCACGCCTGTCGGGTTTGCCGCAAAAGGGACCCGGCGGGCTTTTAATATGTAAGGACGAACACCGTGCGAAATACAACGAAAGGGGAGGTCTTTTCGAAATTGTTTTTCAAGAAAGGAGAAGATAGAATGAAACGACTGTTTACGGCGATTTTGATTCTTCAGCTGGGTTTGGCCGGATCGGCCTGGGCGAAGATGGGGTCGGGATTGGTCACGGCGAAAAGCGGCGATGTGGACATTGAGATTTTCGGCAGTCTGCATACGTATCCGACCTTCGTGTACGACTCGGATTTCAACAGCGACGACACCATTTACGACGCGATTCTGGACGAAGGGGGCTGGATGGCGGAGGAGAGCATCCGGTCCGAGGCGCGCTTGGGGTTTTCCGGCAAGGGCGACCACTGGGGTTTTCTGACCATCCTGGAGGCGGACTTCACCTATAGCAAGGCCAACGGCGACAGGGGCGCGAACAGCACCGATCCTCTGGACAGCGGTTTCACCGGGGAGGACTTTGGCATCGAAAAGCTCGAGTTCACATACGATTTCGGCCCGCTGGAACTGGAAACCGGCTGGCAGACCAAGGCGCTGGACATCCGGACCGGCGGCGTGCTTTACGGCGACGACCATCCGTTCATTGGATTGCGCGGCAAATACGAGAGCATCGGCTGGGAGGTCTTGTATCTGATCATACAAAACGATATCGAGAACATCGACAGCGGCAAGGTCATCGGACCTTTCGACGCCGACTCCATGGATTGGCGGGCGTATACGGCCAAGCTCGATTTCAACGTGAACGACGACTTCACAATATCGCCCTTTTACGCGTTTAGCGACAACCAGGATCACGAGGCGACCGTGCATTACATGGGGCTGGAGGCGTTCGGCAAATTCGGCATTCTGGCGCCCCGTGCGGAGTTCGTCTACGCTTACGGCGACCAGGACGTCGGCGACGACGAGTACGACATAGGAGCTTTCGCAGCGTTCGCGGCGTTGGAGTTCAAGCTGTCGCCGCTGTTCAATCCTTTCGTGGGCGGCTACTACGTGTCGGGAGACAGCGACGGGGACGACGACGACATCGAAGCGTTCAATCCCATCACCAACATTTCCAGGTACGCGCCGACGTTCGGGATGGAAAACGCGTTCGTCTACCGCTACGTGCCCGCCTTGGGCAACCATTTGTACAGCAACGTCCCCGACGTTCTCGGCACGACCCCGGGCTACGGCGGCATCGGCAATTCGGCCAAGGCCGAAAGCCCCGGCATGGCCATGTGCGGCCTGGGGATCTCGGGAAGCAAGGACGCCTGGCAGTACAAGACCCAGCTGATGTACTTCTGGTTCGACGACACCGGCGCGCTGGAAGACGTCTACCAGTCCGGGGACATCTCCGACGATATCGGACTGGAATGGGACCTGCAAGTCACCTACAAGTTCGGCCCGCATTTTTCCATCGGAAACGTTTTCGCCCTTTTCGATCCGGGCGACGGCGTGCAGGACTTGCGCGGCGACGACTTCGACCGCACCGCCATACTGGACACGGTGGAACTGAAATGGCAATTCTAAGCAAAGGAGCAGGAGCATGAAAAGACTTGCGGTCGTTCTTTCGGCAGTGTTGTCGATGCTGTTGTTTTTCGCCTCGGCGGGAGTTGCGGCCGACGCCGCTATCGAGCTGGTCCAATACTTGGATCGCGAGTTTCCCGAAGGCTGCCGGGCGGTCTCCGAGGTCGGGGACAAGTACGGGGAACGCCTGACGTTCGCAACCGGGGACGAGGAAATTTCCCGAGGCAGAGAGCTTCTCGCGGCAAGCCGCGTGCAAGGCGTGCCCCCCTGCCTGTGTCCCAGAATCGCGGTGATCCGGGTGGAAGACGTGCAGGCGGGCGTGGCGACGGCCAGGCGGACGGCCGCATTCGGGAAGGAAATCGAAAGCGGGGACCATGTGCTGGTCCCCGCGTCCCCCATGGTGTTCCTGTACACCAACGTGCGCCACAAGGACGCTTTTTCGCCTTACTCCGATCTGTTGAAAACGCTTTTGGAAAGTGGTCGGGAGGTCGTGGAACTGTCCTCGCCCGAGGTGGCTCCGCCTGCGGACCGCTACGGAATCCTGTGCCGCCTGGAGGTCGCGGGGGACCATATCGCGACAAAAGTGCAGTCGATCTATTTCGGCGACACTTGGTTTTCCGAAAGCCGGGCGCTCTCGGGGACGGCGGTCGCGGAAAACCCCGCCGGTATCGCGGTTTCTCTGCTGGAGAACGGGAAAACCGAACAAGCCGACGCAAATGGGGCGCGGCATTTGGCTTCTTCGGCCGGAAAAAGCCCTCGCGCGGTATCCGAGGCGAAACCCGTTTCCGAAGACCGGTCGTCGAAGAGCTTCGAGAAGGCCGGGGATGTCGAGCCGACGGAATTCTTTCGCCTGGACAGGCCTTTCCGCAGATTCGTCGCGGGAGATATCGACGGCGATTCCATGGCCGAGTTCGTTTTTCTGGAGGACAAGGGCGTGAAAGCATGCCGTTTGGGGCCTGGCGAGCTGGTGGGCCTGGCCGATTTCTCTTTTGCCGGAAAGGAATATGTGGGACTGTATCTGGAAGCCATGGATCTGGACGGAGACGGCCGCGACGAGGCGATCGCCACTTTGGGGAGAAAAACGGCGGGCCTGGACGGTTCCGACGTGGAGATCGCCTCGGTGGTGCTGTCCTTTGCGGACGGACGGTTCAAGGTTCTCGAAGAAGGTCTTCCGTATCATTTCCGGGTGGTGGAAGACCGGGAGGGGGACCGTCGATTGGTGGGGCAGAAAAAAGGCGCGCGCGATCTCTTCGAAGGGCCTGTTCTGCTTTTTTCCTGGGACCGGGACAGGGGGGCATTTGCGGCACCGACCGAATACGATCCGGCCCGCGAAGTCTACTCTGCCTTTCAGTTCGCTCGAGTCCCTTCCGATCCGACCCGGGTCGCGATCCTGGAACCGACCGGCTTCGTGCAGGTCTATCGTACGGAGAACCAGGCCGTGGAGGCGGTTTCGGACCAAAACTACGGGGTCTACCGGGAAACGTCGCTTGAAATTCCCGCCAAGCGGGAAAAGTACATGGGGGGATTTCAAAAGCAAAGCCACGATACGGTCTACGCGCCGCCCAGATTCATGCTCAAGCGCGAATACGACGACCAGTTCTTTTTGATCCGCAAGGAAAGAAAACCGGCTTCGGGGATAGGCGCCGTTCGAAACGCCCTGGTTGCCGCGCAGGGGGAAGACTCGGTGGCGGCGATCAAGTGGGACGGTCGAAACATTCACCAGACTTGGCAGTCCCGAGGCATTGCCAAGAACATTCTCGACTTCGGCTTCTATCCACGGGAAGGCGAGGACAGCCTGTACGTGCTCGTGAGGGACAATGGCGGGTATGCCTTGCAAGCTTTTTAGCGGTTGGCGGTTAGCGGTTGGCGGTTAGCTGTTGGCGGTTGGCGGTTAGCTGTTAGCTGGGGTGATGAAAATTTTCTGGAATGGCGGATAATTTTTCAGCCGGTTTTTGTTCCTTTCCGGAATGCCTGCTTTCGGTTTGCGGGGTTCGCTTGGAATACGGATTTTCAAGCGGACCGTCATTCCGGCCGGAGCGCGCGCGGTTGTTGGAGGAACGGATTTTCGATCTCTCCTGCGGCCTTTTCGAGGTTCGCCGTTTTTTTTGCTGGCAAGCGCGCGCGGAGAGCCGGAATCCAGGCTATGGTCGAGGCTTCCGGGTAACAAATCCGGCCGAAGTTAAAACCAACCCCATCCAACTGTTCAGGCCACGCAAATCCGGAACAAATTTCGGAGGAAATTTCTTACCGAAAACCGGATGATTTTCATCACCCCAGCTGTTAGCTGTGGGGTTTTCAGCTTTTGCTGCGTCGATCTGGCCGGGGGAACCATGATTTTCGCAAATGCGACATGAAAGGGGGTGATATTGCGGCACACGGGCATTGGCTGCCTGTGGGACAATCGAATTGTCCGAAATCATCATTGACAAATGGTGGTTTTCGGTAGTATGAAAATCCTTTTTATCAAGGATGTCGTATCCTTGGGCCCATTCGAGACGGAAACGCCTTCTTTTGAGATGGACCGTATTTTTCCGAACTTGATCGGCGCCGCAAGACGCCTTTTTAGAAAGGTTTTCATATGTCCCCATGCCCGGAGCCAAGACTCGCGTCCGAGTTCATGATCGCCAACATTCCCCGCTTGCTCGGTCGCTACTGCCTCTCCTGCTGCAAGGAAGGCTTTTGCGCCGAATATTTCATCAACCGTCGCGTTTCAGACGAATTGATTTCCACCGCCCTCGTGCTTTCCTACAATCCGGGGGCGAAGGACCTGCACGTGTCCAGGTTCTACCCGGAGCTTCGCTCGCAGGCGGATTGCAAATTTTTGTCCGCCGCGTGCTTCTATCTCATGATCCACCATTTCGCAGATACATACGGCCTGGACGACTCCTGCCATATCAGCCTTCAGACCCAGCCCGACATCAGCCACGACTTTTACGAAAGGCTCGCGGATTTCGATTTTCATATCCGCAAGCACGGCTTGGGCAATGTGGTCGAAGTCGAGAGCGATTTTTTCAAGACCCTGGTGGATACCAGAGGGGTCGCGGAACACGTTTTGGCGGAAGGCGAAGTTCCGTTCATGAAATAGGGTTGGCCGGGACGCTTTGCCATGTGGCCCGGCGCCCTTGGGTGCAAACCAGTTTTTTGACCGGACAGTCCCGTTAGGGACGACAGACAATAGCCCGGCAATTCATTGCCGGGGTTGGCCCGCCGGTGTACCCAAAGTCCCGTTAGGGACGACAGAATAAGAACTCCGGCAATGGGGCCTTCCGCCCGATTTGCAAGAAACAGGGAATGCTCCCCGTGCCGTTTATTTATCGTCCTCCGGCTTTTCCTGCTCCGCCAACAGCCGTTCGATCACCTTTTGAAAATGCGCAATCGGCTTGGCGCCTCTGACGTGTACGCCGTTGATCAGAAACGCGGGTGTCCCGCCAAGTTTCAGTTCCTTTGCCCGTGCTTGATCCGACTCGATCTGCTTGGCGATCTCCTCCGAATTGCGGTCGGTTTCGAACCGTTCCAGGTCGAGTTCCAGCTCTTTTGCGATGTTCGTGTACAATTCGTCGTTCAATTTCTTGGAATTTGCGAACAGACGGTCGTGGTATTCCCAGAATTTGCCCTGTTTGCGAGCAGCCAGCGCGGCTTTGGCGGCAGGCAGGGCCTGCTTGTGGAATTCCAGAGGATTGTTTTTGAACGCCAGTCTCACCTTGCCCGGAAACATCTGCAGGGTTCTCGCGGCCGTGTTCGCCCCCCGCGCGCAATACGGACATTCGAAATCCGAATATTCGATGATGGTAACGGGCGCGTCGGCCGGACCTTTCACCGGGTTGGATTCGGAAACCGTGTCCTCGATCCGGTTGGCAAAACTGGCGTCAAGCTGGCGATCTTCCTGTTGCGCCCGCATCTCGCTCGCATACTGGTTGTAAAGCTCGAAGACCAGCTGCGGGTTTTCCTTCATGACCTGGATGACGAATTCCCGCAGTTTTTCTTCATCGACAGTCACTTGCGCGAAAGCGGATGCGATCATGCAAAATGAAAAAAAGAAAATTACAGAAGCGGTTCTCAACGATTTAATCATATCATTCCCTTCTTGTTTTGGATTGACGCTTTCCGAGAATTCAATCCTGCAAATGAATCCTGTCGCAAGGTCATTCCGTGTCTATCTTGGTTTCGTCCTTGAATTCGTCGGCATTCGTATTGAAAGGCTCGACTACGACCTCCTGGTCTACGAAAGCCCCCGCAATTTGTTCCCGTGTGATGGAGACGCCCCGACTGTTCAAACGCTCGAAAATTTCAACGGCTTCCTTTGGAGATCCCCCCTTGATCCTCGTCACTGGAATTTTATAATTCTTGAATCTCCGGGCCATCTCGTCCGCTCGTTTTAAATATTGCTCAGCCTGCTTACCGCAATCGATTTCAATGCGGTTGCACTCTCTCAGATAATCCATTGTTTTAATGATGGCACGCATAGGAAAGTACGCAGGTTCCATTTTTTCGTCGGTAATGTGCACGAATTCCAGCGATTTAAGATCGAAAAACAACCAGAATTGCCAATCGGATTGTTTTCGAGTAAGCGGAGAGTCAGAAGGCAGGCAAAGAGAGCAAAACAAAGTGGTCAAGCGATGATGTCCGTCGAGAATGTAGCCGATTGAGCCTTCCGACGAATTCGGAACGGGAATCGGGCCTATTTTATCCAGGGTGCCAAGCTCGACCCGGCTGTCCCATATTGCTATGCTGCCGATCGGATAGCCTTTGTATATACTGTCCAAGAGAAGGCGCATATCCACAGGCTTCCAAACAAACGGCCTTTGGAATCCGGGGAGGCGCAACTGGCCGTTTCCGATATCGGTCAGCAACTCCTCTATGAATACAACCTCTGGCTTGACTGAAGTGGATGTTTGTGTTTCCTCCATTTTTTTCCTCAGATCAATTTTTCGAACGCCTTTAAAATCATCGGCAACTCCTCGGGATCGTCCTCGCAAATGCACTTCAAGTCCTCGCCTTTAAGGAGCCTGACGTGTCTTTCAAAGAGCTTCCAGCATTCTTTGCCGAACCCTTTTGTCAGTCTTTGAATATCTGCCTTGTCTACGTCGGCATAAAGATCAGTCTGGCTTTCGAGGTCACAGTCATCCGGGAGCCCGTGTTTCATGTCGAAAAAATCCCTCTGGAGCTGACTTAGCCTTTTGAATGCCCTGAAAACCGCGATTTCGCCTGAATTGTTCAACAGCGGAATTGGCAAATAGTTCTCGGCTTCGCGCTTTTTCAAAACATATCCTTCTATGTCGTATTCTCCACATAATTCTCTGACCGTCCTTTCGTTTTTTGTTTCCTCGTCAGGTAAACGACGGTCGCTGTCGGTCAGGACAACGGCCCTCATCGGCCCCGGGGCTTCCTCTCGGAGACGCCTTAGTGTTCTTTCGAGTTGACCGCAGCCTCCCATGTGCTTGAAAGAGAGCCATTTCATCTCCAGCGCCTCGTACAAAGTCACATTGTTAAAGGCTTGAATAATTGCCCTTACAAAGACCGAATCGCTTTCGGCGTCCTCGACAACGATGTATCCGGCCCGATTCAAGGCAGAGTAAGCGTCGTCCGGTGCCAGGGAATAATCGTCATCGCTGGTTTGGCAGACGACGATTCGTATGGCATGCGGGCCGTCGCCCATGGATTCTGCTCTAAGATAGCTTTCCCTTTTTACCGATTCTTCGAAAAGCTTTTTCCGAGTATCCTTTCCTCTCGACTCCTTTTCCGAGAGAAACCATGGACTTTTTTCAACTGTTTCGGGGTCGTCGGCGAACCAAAGATGACGCTCTTCATCAAAAAAATGAACGATCCGATCCAGAATTCTCCAGCAATTTTCGTCGGAAAGAACTTGAACGGAGAACTCGACCCGCACTATCGGTCTCCTTTCCCGGCCTGCTGTTTTTGGGCTTTGCGAATGGCCACTATTTCCTTGTAGGCGTCCGAGAACACGTCGGTGGGCCATTGATCGACCTCGCCGGCTTCGTCTATTGAGATCTTCATTATCTTATCGCCAGAATCGTCGCCTCTAATCCAATAGAATGCCACGTCGTTGCAATTCAATTTTTTTTCGGCTATTCTTCTTCGCAATCGCAACAGGAACAATTCCGAATGCGTTTCGATTAAAAAACGTGAAGAAGAGTTGCGGCAGGCCGTCACGAAGAGATCGGCGAGTTCCCCGTGGGCCTGCGGGTGCAAATGCAGTTCCGGTTGTTCCACGATGTCCACGAAGCATGATTCTCCCCAGATTTCGTCGAACATCCGCTGTACGACTATGGGCAAGACCTGCGCCACGCCGGTGCCGACATCTCTAAGATTGACGCGAAGCGACGGGTTTCCGGGGTTTTCGAGGACAAGAGAAAATCGCGAGCCGTCTTTTTCCACGTCCATTTTCCACCCCCCCAAATGTTCCGAAAACCAATTGCCCACGGAATCCAGGACTTTTTTGTATTTTTTTCCTGCTTTCGAGCTGATAGAGCCTCTGCTCAAAATTTTGGGCGCCTGGCTTCCGCCGGGGCCGACACTTTCGGTCAACTCTTCGGTAAAGCGATAGTTTCTTTCCGGTTCCTTTCGGAAAGGTCCCAGATAGTTGACCTTGAACCTGGCGCGAAGCAGGTTTCGCAGGTCGTTTGGATCGTCTTCCGGTTCCGGCGTCGGTAAAAGACCTTGGAATGGCAGCGGTTTGGTTTTTCCGGACGGATAAATTGTGTAAATGTTATCTTTCCTGGAATCCGGCTCGGTGCCATCCCACACCGCTTCGAAAACAAGTTCCTTTCCTTTCCACAAACGAAATTCGCTGACAATGTGCAGGTGTAAATCTTCGAATCCTTGCAGGCCCACTCGTACGCGCCAATCATTCGATGATTCGTCGGCGAAGCCGAAGCCAATAGCCACATTCATCCTTGGCGAATGGCCGTGGACAATTCCCTTGAAAGAGGCTGCATAGTCCATTCCGTCGAATTCGAGTTCGAGAGGCGCTTTCGCCAAACCGCCGAACCCTCGGGCCAACAAAAGAGGCAGTCTTGCAATCGCGCTCTTTCCGCTGCTGTTGGGGCCTATCAGAACGGTAATGGGCTTTATTTCCAATTCGTATTCTTGGTCGAAAGCCTTGTATTTATCAAAATATAGACGCGTTAATTGCATTTGCAGCTCTCCGCCGAGCAAAAGACGTTGTTTGTCGAATTTGTCGCAATGGCGTAAACGGGTTTGGTTTTAAATTCGGCCGGTTTTCATCCAACAGTTTCGATCATCGCCTGGATTCCGGGTCTAAAGCAAGCTCCGCCCGGAATGACGGTATTGGTTCGCCGACGTTATAACCAAAACCGGGGCAGACAATTTATTTGGTATGCCACATATGATTGCCGAATTCAAACGAAAGATGAAAATCAAAGCGGCCTGTGGGATTCGGAGAGGATATGCTCCATGCATTTGTCGAGGCTTTCCGAAGAGTCCACGCGGATCAGTTCCTTTTCGGGGATGTCTTCGAAGGGGGCGAACGTCTTTTTGATGTCGTCGAAGTGGCGAAGGCGGGCGTCTGAGACGCCCGGCCGTTTTTCGCGCGCAATGAGCCTTTGCCGGACGACACGGTCCGGGCATTGGCAAAGAATAAAAAAGAGGTTTGCGTGGGTTTTCTTTGCCATGCGCCGGACTTCGTCCCTTCGGTGCGGATCTCCGAAGGTGGCGTCCAGGATGGCGGACTTCCCCTTTTCCACCAGTTCGCGGGCGTCCATGAGTTGCTTGCCGTAGGTGAGGCCCGTGGCCTGCTTGGAATAGACGCCCTTTTGAAAATCCGATTCGGCGGATTCGTCCGGGGCCAGGCCGAAGAGCTGCTTTCTGATTTCGTCGGACCGAAGCACGGGGATGTCCAAGGACTCGGAGAGCGCGTCGGCCACGGTGCTCTTTCCCGAGGCGATCATTCCGCAAACCGCCCACATGGTGGGGCGGATGATCTTGTCGGCGTATCGTCCCGCCATTTTCATGTACCTGCGGATGTCGGCCAGCACTCGGGACCTTTCCGGCTCGCCGGGGTCGTCCTGTTCGATATGGAAGCAACTCACCTTGAGCCGCACCATGGCCCGGTAGATCTTGTAGAAATCGATCAGGTTGAAGACGTCCCGGTCGCCGGTCTTTTGGACATAGGCCTTCAAAAGCGCGTGGGAGACGTCCCGGTGGCCCCGGAAATCCAGGTCCATTGTAAGAAACGCGATGTCGCAGGCGATGTCCTGGTATCGGAACCGCTCGTTGAATTCGATGCAATCGATGATCTTGACGCTGTCGTCCATATAGACATGGTCGGCGCGCAAGTCCCCGTGGCAGTCCCGGATTCTGCCGTGTTCGATTCTATGCTCGAACAGGGGCTTTCGTCTTTCCAGAAACGATTCCGTGGCCGTGCGGACCAGCGTATACGTGTTTTCGTTCAGGATTTTTCCGACGAACGGCTCGGTCTGGACGAAATTTTCCATGCAGTTTTTACCGATGGTTTCATGCATGCCGAACCGGTCGATTTCCGGGCTTCTTTCGGAAAGCTGGTAGAACCGGGTCAGCAGGCTCGCCAGGTCGTCGATGAACGCATCGTCCACTTTGCCTCTGGACAGCATGCCGACCATGTTTCCGTCCTCGGGCAGCTGGCGCATCACGACGACGTATTCCACAGCCCGGCCATCCCCGCCGAGGCAATAGCGTCCGCCATCCCGCGTGATTTTATCGACGCCGAGGTACACATCGGCCGCAAGCCTTCTATTGAGGGCCACTTCCCGCTCGCAGAAAAATTTACGCTTTTCCAGGGTCGAAAAATCCAGAAACCCGAAATCCACCGGCTTTTTCATTTTGTAGACCTTTTGGCCGGTCAAAAAGACATGCGAGATGTGCGTTTCGACCTTACGGACGGATTCGACCCGGTTAGGATAGAATTTCGGATCGGACATGGCCTCGCAAATTTGGACCTGCTCGTCGTCCTCGGGGGTGCTCATTGGGAAATTCCTTTCATTAAAAAGAGAAAATTGCGGCGGGGCCGAATGGCATGGGAAGTGGAGGCATTTGTAATAACGGGTCCGATTTTCGGCTACGCGATTCTCGTGGCGTTCAATAATCAACCGTAAGACACATTGTGTCCGAAATCTATGCCTGCTTTCCAACAGTTCGGAGCCCGCACATTCCGCCTCGCCCCGTTTGCGAAAACTCGCCAAAGCCTGGATTCCGGCTCTACGCGCGCGCTTGCCGGCAAAAAACGGCGAACCTCTAATAGGCTGCGCTAGAGATTGGAAAATCCGTTCCTCCGACAGACGCGCGCGCTCCGGCCGGAATGGCGGTCCGCTTGAAAATCCGAGGTCCAGGCGAACCACGCAAACCTAAAGCCGGAATTCCGGAAAGGAACAAAACCCGGCTGAAAAATTATCCGCCATTCCGGGGGATTTTCATCACTCCAGCTGGAAACTCTGTGTATCCCCTTTTTTTGTTAAACGCGGTAGGTGTAGAAAGCCGCTTGCAAATCTGCTCCACCTGATTGCGGTGGATGTGGATATGGAACCCGGCCATGCAGCGCCATTTGTGGGTATCGAACATGCCGAACACGGGATGGATGGACAATGTCTTCGACCTTTTCTTGCCGAATCGCGCCGCTTTTTTCTCAAAGGAAGCGGCGGAAACCCGAAATGCGGCGATTTGTTCCGGTCCGGGGTTTTCCGACGGCATGACGTCTTCTTTGAAATCGATTTCTTCGGTAAACGGCGTTTCACAGGCCAGGCAGCGGATGACGCGAATGGTCATTTCGTTGGTGATGACCAGATGCTGGAGAGTCATGTAAATGGACCACGAGCGCATGTTTTCGTCGATGCCCGGAAGCCTGGGAATCCTCGCTTGCCTTCTACCGTCGGCGGGATCGACCCCGCTTGCCAAAGAGAGGATTTTCTCTGCCTCCGTTCGATAGAAGCTTGCTGCCGCGTCTCGGGAGACCAAAGCGGAAAAAAGGGAAAAAACAGCCGCTGTGAAAGGGCGGTTGGACGACAGTTTGTTTATGCCGGACGAAATGTAGCGTCTTATCGTTCCCAAAGCAAGGCTCCTTTATCCCAGCGGTTCGAAGCGGCACGTGAAGTGCCGCAGGAAATCCGGCTGCCAGACGATTCGGTAGCCTCCGATTCTTTCGCGTTCTCGCCAGACTTTTTCTATGACTTCAATGGTTCGCATGGGTTCACCAGAAGTATCGGTTTTCGAATATTTAACCGGCCGCGGTTTTCGTGGGCCGAGCTGTCGTCTTGCGGCGTAAGCAGTTTGGTCTCCTATGGCTTAATCGTCCCTTTTTCCTAAATCGGGAGCGTACCCGTCCGAAAGGGTCATCAGAAACGCCACGATGGCCTCCTCCTCCGAAGGCGTTAGGCCAAGGTCGCCCAGTTCTTCGGTATTGACATTGGCCGCGATTTCCGGTTCCGGCCAGCAGTTTCCGGCGATTGCGTCGGATTCCTCGGTAAACGGGTTTTCGCATCTTTTTTTGACGTCGCGCGTGTTGTAGAAATGGACGAGGGTCTTGAGGCTTTTGAAATATCCATTGTGTCCGAATGCCTTGACGATGCAATCGCTTTCCCCGGACTCGCACGAGCCGAGCCCCGCGTTGCGCAGCGTGGGAACTTTGTGCTTCCCGAGGTTCTGGCTGGCAAAGCGCATATAATCGACGTCGGTCGAAAGGAATCCGCCCAGGCCCTCGTCGAGCCAATTTCGCCCCGAAGGATTGAATTCTTTTTGTTCGTACCAGGAGTTTTCCGGGTTGCGGGGAAACCCTAGGTTGTCGAACGTGTAGTCTGTGAACAGAGGATTGGGCCCTTTGCTCGGATGGCAATCTTCGCATTTGCCCTTTCCTCGAAACAGCGCGAGTCCTTTTCTTTCCTCTTCGCTGAGTACGGCCTGGGCTTTGTAGGCGTAGTCGAACTTGGAAGTGAACGCGTTCACCTCCGAAGATGCCTCGAAGGCCGCGAGGGCCAATGCGATGTCGTCGTAGGCTTTTTCGACTTTCTTTTTATCCTTGTCGGACAAGAGCGCCACCGCCCCGTCGGCCGAGCATATTTTTTCCATATCCTCCGGCCATCGAACATTGCACGCGGCCCTGCCGAACACGTCCGTAAACGACACGGGGTAGTGGTCCGGTATCGACGGGTTGCAGACCCGGTAGACCACGCATTCCTTGCCCGGAAGTGCCTGTTCCACAGGGTTTAGAAACGGCGCTTGGGATTGTTCGGCGGCGGCGTTTCCGAGCTTTTTCCCGGTGGCGCGGCCGTTCCAGAAATTGCCGCCGATAAACAGCGGTGCGCCCTCCTCGATCTCGAAGCCGAGGACCGGGCTTTGCGTGGCGTAGGAGGCCGTGGGGGGTCTGCGGTTGCCGAACCTTCCGGTCACGGAGCCTTCGTACACCGCACCCGCCGCGTTTATCCCCGAATGCGGGCCGGACCATCCCGCCTCGGGCATATGGCATGTCGCGCAGGACATGTTCTTATTTAATGAAAGGCTTTCGTCGAAAAAGATGGATTTTCCCAGGCGCTCTTTGGGGGAGAGTGTCTGGGCTTCGGAAAAAGAGGCCGCAGCGGCGAAAAACAAGGCTGCGGAAAAGACTGCTATCAATGAAAAATGTTTGCCTTTGCTATCCATTTTTTTCTCCTTTCAACGAAAATTAGGTGCGGAAATTATATTTCAAATCGCTCCCCCCTCGCAAACCGGAAAGCTTTCGGGCACCCCGGCATACTTTTTTCTGAGCTTCGGTTTTTCGATCTTGCCGGTGGGGTTCCGGGGAACATCGTCGAAGAATATCCTCCGGGGCCTTTGGTATCTCGGCAATTTTTCGCAGAAGCTCATTATTTCCTCTTCGTCCAGTTCCCGTCCGGGCTTGACCTTGATCACGGCGGCGACGATCTCCCCGAGCCGTTCGTCGGGGATGCCGATGACACCCACATCCTGGATGGATTCGTGGTCCATGAGAAAGCTTTCGATCTCCACGGGAAAGATGTTTTCCCCGCCGGTGATGACCACGTCCTTCTTGCGGTCCACCAGCCACAGGAAACCGTCCTCGTCGAGGCGCGCCACGTCTCCGGTGAGAAGCCAGCCGTCCACGATGGTATCGGCGGTGGCCTGCGGGTTTCTATAATATTCCCGCATCACGCCGGGTCCTCGGACCGCCAGTTCTCCGGGACAGCCGTTGGAAAGGGGATTCAAGTTGTGGTCCACGATTTTGCATTCCCAGTCGAACCCGGGGACCCCAATGGCGCCGATCTTGTCCAGGTTGCCGATTCCCAGGTGCACGCAGCCGGGACCCGTGGCCTCGGTGAGGCCGTAGTTGGTATCGTAGTCGTGGTGCGGAAAAAGGAGCTTCCATTTTTTGATCAGGGCGGGCGGCACGGGTTGCGCCCCGATATGCATTAGCCGCCACTGGTCCAGGCTGTATTGGCTCAGATCGATCTCGCCGTTTTCGATGGCGATCAGGATGTCGTGGGCCCACGGGACCAGGAGCCATACGATGGTCGCCTGTTCTTCGGAAACAGCCTCCAGTATCCATTTCGGCTTGACCCCTTTCAATATCACGGACTTGGCCCCCACGATGAAATTGCCGAACCAGTGCATTTTTGCCCCGGTGTGATAGAGGGGCGGGATGCACAGGAAATTGTCCTCGTGGGTCTGGTTGTGGTGCCGGTTTTCCGCGTAGCAGGAGAATTCCAGGTTGCGGTGGGTCAGCAGGACGGCTTTGGGACGTCCGGTGGTGCCGGAGGTGAAATAGAGAGCGGCCTCGTCGGAGGGTCCAAGCGGGACTTTGGGGTTCGCCGCCTGTTCGCCGTTTAGAATGTCGCCGAGAGATTCGGCAAAAGCGGGCCTTGATTCCTCCGGACCTGCGAAGATGTAATGCTCCATTCGCTCGTCCAGATCGACTTTGATTTCACCGATGCGGTCGATGAATTCCGGGCCGAACACGATGGCCTTGGCTTCGGCGATCTCGGCGCAATATGCGATGTCCTTTGCCTGGAACCGAAAATTCAGCGGCGCCACCCAGGCGCCGGTCCGCAGGATTCCGAAATAGACCGGAAGCCACTCCAGGCAGTTCATCATGAGCTGGACGACCTTGTCCCCCTTTTCCACGCCCCGGTCCATGAGCGCGCGGGCGACCTTGTCGGCCTGGGCGTCGAAGTCCGCCCAAGTGATTTCCCGGCGAATGTTTTTGGCCGGTTCCCTTTCCACGAGGGCGGTCTGCGGACCGTACATCCTCGCGTTTCTTTCCAAAATTTCTGTTATCAACATAGGTTCTCACTTCCTCGAATATATTTTTGGGGGAAGGTACCAAAAGGGGCATATTTGGTCAAGCCGGTTTTCAGTCGGGAAAATCCACCATGATCTGGCATCGAATCGGTGGTTTCGCGCCCAACGTTCTTTTTTTGAATATGGAGGACCCCTTGTTGCGTTCGGGCCTCGCCTCGCCGGTCGAACTCGCCGAATTGGCGAGGGAGGACTACACGTTCGTGGAAGCATTGTTCATAGAAGAAATTCAGCACATGGAGGATGATGGACTCTTCGTGAAAGGCCTGATCGAAAGCCGTTAGGGAATCCCTGTCTGGGTCGGCGGATCGTCGTCATACGATCTGAGAAGCAAAACAAGGGAATCGCTCGCCGGCAGGGCCGTCCGCAGGCTTCTTCTGCCTTTTTCCGCCGGTGAGCTGCTCGACAACGCAAGGCCTTCGAACCCGGTGGAAAAGCTGCACATCCACGAAAGCATCGTCTCCATGCAACTGGTTTTCGGAAGCTATCCCGCCGTATATCTGGCCGAAGACCGGGCCGAGAGGATCATGCTTTCATACGGCGCGAATCCCGACGGGACCGGGTGGGCGAGGACGGATTGGGGCTCGAAGGGCTCGGACATGTGGGAAAAGGCCGTGTTCGACATGGCCGGAAGGCTCCGGCATGTTCAAAGACCGGCCTTCGGAAAAGACGACGGCGTATACGAAATCGAATACGTCTAGGAGGAGGAAACCGGAAGGCTCGCCGAAATCCGCAAGACGGACGAGGCGCCTTTTCTGATCGAATACGACGATGCGGGCCGGGTGGAAAAGAGCGGACTCGACCTGGATTTCGAAACCAGCCCCGGGCTGGACGACGCCGGCCTGGACCGGATAGCGAAATACGAAACGCAATACGCACGGGACGGCGTCTTGTTCCTGAAACGGCGGACGAGGGTGCCGCAGCAGTCGAACCGGGACGAAGAAAGCGCGCCCGCAGTCGAATACACCCGGATGGAAGGCCTGGGGAGCAACATGGGAACCTCCAGCATCAAACTCGAAGACATACGCTCCCGGCGAAGAATCGTGAACGTGTTCGGCAACGAGACCGTCGAATCGGTTTTCGTCGCCAGGAGAAACACGATCGTCAGTCGTCGAATCGAATACAAACCCTTCCACGAATCCTACGACTCCCTGTGGGAAAGCCTCATATTCCAGGAAGGCGCTCTAAGCGGATACCGGGGCAAAAGCGGAGAAAAAGTCGCCTTCAAATGGGACGGTCTAGGCAGAACCGTTCGCATAGAAGATTACAGAAAGGGAAACACCCTGATCGACTACGACGACGCGAACCGGATCGAATGGATCGAGGACCCGGCCGGAAACCGGGCAACCGAAACCGACAAGGGCAAAGCCTGTCTGCTCCGGTTCGACTGGCAGGAGGCGGAATTCAAGAAATTCATCGAAATGCCGGACCTCAAGCTGGACTGGAAAGGCCAGCCATGGCTCCACGTGCTGTACAACCGTTTTTTTCTGAGTCGTCTGGATCGCCCCGAACTTTTCGTGTCCGTATTGAAAGAAAAGCCCCTGGAAAACCAGAAGGATCTGAACCGCCTGGTCAAGATGGGGGCCAAACCGCTCGCCGAGATGCTGGGTCCGGACAGCGAATGGGAAAAGGGCCTATGAAAAATGAGCATTCCCAAAGATTGGCACGTCCTGTATCGGTCCAAATACGACTGCCCCAACATTTTCGACCTGAACGAAAGGGGCCTTTTCAGGGGCAAGCCGATGATTACTCGCGATTTCGGCGCTTGCATGATCATCGGCCCGGAAAAGCAAATCAAAGCGTACTATGCGTAACTCGCCGAATGCGGCGTGGAACAGGGCGGTATCAGGTACGACCACCAGGTCAAGGACGGCGTCGCGAGCCTGGACAAAGATCTGAAGCTCGACTCGGAAGAACTGTCGAAAATCTCCAGCCAGGACATGGTTCGGGAAATCGAAAAGGTCCGTGAAGAATGGTTCCAGGCGTTCGTTCCCCTCGACTCCGACGGCAAGATCGACAAGAAAAACCTTGCCGCGAAACTCGATGCGGCCCTGGAAGACCGGAAGAAAGCCCACAGGGAATATCTCGTCAGAAAAAACGGAAAATGGATCTATCCCTCGATGATCAAGTTTTTCCGCCGACCGGATCGAGGCGACCGTCATTCCGGGCGCAGCGCAGCGGAGACCCGGAATCCAGGAGATCCGCAGAAAATCGGAAGCCGAAGCAAAGAGAATTTGCGCCACATTGGAAACGGTGCTTCGCGACGCCCGTAGCAATTTAAGCGCCGATTGATCCTCCCAATTCGCAAGCATGCAATCGACGTTGCTTGATTCGAAGCAGCGTGAACTTGCCGCCTCGTAAAAAAGCCGAATCGATATTCAACGCTTTGCGCGCGGCCGGTCCGCTCGTGGAAAAAAGCCGAAGGGTTCGGCGAAGCAATGCAAATTTTCCCGGCATGTTTTTCTGCATGCAATTGCTATAGCCCGAATCTGTGCCATGAACGACCCGAAAAATCGACCGGCCCTTGACTTAGGACGGGCCACGAATGCCGGCGTGGAAATGTCCGGTATTCGCGGCTTTTTCGTTTACAAAAAGGCAGTTTCTATTTTAAGTAATGAATTTATGGTTGGATGAACAGCCTTTGCGAGCTATGGCGAGTCAGGAAGAAGTGCGAAAATCATTTTCCGGCTATTTACAAAAACGTGCAAAAAAAACCTGCGGGCTTTTTGAATTCTTGAGAGCGCGAAATTCTGTTTCCCGCTTTTCCCAGTGTCTTTTCGCGTTCCGACCATGCTTTTTCCAAGTGCATCGAATCGTTTCGACCTGTGCGGTTGGTTCGAGGCTCCCCATGTAATCCTCACACAAAGGCACAAAGACACTAATGTTGCCAAATCGTCACTTTGTGTCTTTGCGTGAGGATTTTGAAAAGCAAGCGCACAGGTCCAAATGATTCCAAGGGCGCAATCAGGCGATTTTCATTTTTTCCCTTTCAACAGCTTGCCCAGGTCCGCGAAAGGGTTGTGGGTCATCCCCTGGTCCCGATCTTCCTCGCGGGCGGAGGATTCCTCGTACCATTCCGCGACCGAATCCCGGGCGTGTTCGTTGTCGTGGCAGTAAATGCACAGCAGTTCCCAGTTGCTGCCGTCCGGGGGATTGTTGTCGTGGTTGTGGTCCTTGTGGTGGACCGTCAGCTCCTTTAGTCGTTTTCCCGAGAATTCGCGTCCGCAATGCGCGCAGATGTGCGGGTACATTTTCAGCGCTTTTTCCCGGTAGGATTTTTCTCGCTTTTCGCGTTCCCGCCGCGTCTCGGCCACGATTTGGTCCCAGTTGCTCGGATTTTTTCCGGATTTGTGTCCTGCCATTTTTTTTCTCCTCTTTCGTTTGCCCGGTTCGAATATGGCTTTTGCTTTAGCGCCTCTTCAAACCGGTTTTTTATTACACGGCATAGGTATCGCTGCTCAGATCGACAACGAGGTCGTAGAAATCCTGGTTTTCGATGGCGCCGCCGCTGCTGGCCGTGTTGGTGACTGTAAGCTGGTCCGCCTGCGCAGGGTGGCTGGAAAAGGCCAGAGCGCATGCTGCCGCAGCGAAAAATAGAACAAGTCTCCACAAGCCCGCTTGCAGTCCGCTCTTCTTCGGTTTTGTCCTCTTGACCCTCTGCGTATTCGACCACGTTGCATTGGACCACGTCTCGTTGCACAACATCCTGTGCATTGTCAACTCCTTGTTTAAGAGTTTTTTTTTCGATGGTCGATTGGAGGGCGCATGGTTCGATTGCTTGCCGCCGAATTCCACGACCAGACAGAAGGACCGCAGCGTTTTTTTCTTCGACAAGATGTATTCAAAAACAAGCAGGTATGTCAATCATAATTGACCACTGGATTCAATTACCGCGTAACAGCCGGATTTTCCAATATGGGGGTTTCGGTCTCGCACCCATCCCGGAACAACCGATTTTTTATCCGCGATTTCCAAGGATTGATTGACGACCGATTTTTTTTCAAATATTCTGAGTCGAAAAAGAAGGGATGGGTCCCTCGAATGCGCAAGGGGCGCGGTTCGTTGCCTGCTTGGTTTTTTTTTCGCGTCCGGGCCGAGGGCCGATTTGCCACGTTTTTTTTGTGTTTGGACTGCATGATATTTTTTGCCGAATTTCCAGCGCCGAATTCGCCGTGGCGCACGACAATTGGAGATGGGAGTTTCAAGGGAATGCTTGTTATTCGAAAAGAACAAATGGACCTATTCGCCGCTCGGGAGACAGACAGTTTCAAGGAGCGCATGAAAGAGCACCTAACCGAGTTTTTTCCGTTGCAGACGTTCTTTGCCGGGCCAAGCGGCGTGGAAAAATTCATCGACGGCGGAATCCGGGAGTCGCTTTCGCTGGGTTCCGACACCGAGGCCACGGTCCAGTCCTTTCTGGACCATTTGATTTTGCTGGGCGCCGACTTCGTTCGCAATCCGCTTTACGAGAAGATTTGCATGCCTATCCTGGACCCGGAGGCCGGAAGTCTCATCCAAAGGCACGATCTGATGCACGAACGCACGTGGGCGTATCTCGAAAAAACCAGAGGTCCGGACGGGGCCAAGCTGTTCAAGGCGGCGGCGAGGCTCAAGGCGTGGGTGTCGAAGTCCGGCGGACAGGCCTCCAATCAGGTATCCAAGATTGTCGCGTGCCTGAAGACCGTATTTCCCGAAAAATGCGCCGCCCATTCCGAAGAGGAAATTGAGTGTTTTTGCCGGGAAGCGCTGTCTCGCGCCCAAGCCGACGGGTTCCAACGGGAGTCCTCCCAGGCGGTTTATGCGGCAGTGGCGTTTCTCGCGGGCCTGGGGTTTTTCCACGATCCTCTTTTTCGCGAGGCGTTGCCCGAGCAGTCGATGGCATTGGAGCATGAAACAGACGCGGACGAACGGGGCAGGATTTTAAGCGAAGCCTCTTTGGCATATCTGGACTGGCTTCTGTCGGCGGTCCGTTCTTCCGACAGCAACATGGCGGGTTGATAATAGCGGGGTGAGACTATGGGATGGTGTTCGAAGACGGACAATGCGTCCGAGACGGCGAAAAAGAATTCCGGCGACAACAAAGTGGGCGACAGCTCGTCCACGTGCCCGTTGCAGGACGCGAACATCGTATCAGTCGCGTGGCTGGACGGCGCCGACGACAAGGAGGTCGCAAGCGCCGATCAATGGGTCAATCTTCCCAAGGAAGACAAGTTCGTCGACGGGACCGATGTCAAAAACAAGGACCGGTTGGGCATGAAGCCCCGGCTGAAGGTGAAGTTCGACAAGGAGGGGAGCCACTCTTTCAAGATCAAGCTTCTGGAACCTACGGGCACGGACGCCTACACCGACGACGAAAAGGGACGAAACGGCAATTTCAAGTATACGGAAGCCGAGAAAAGCCTCACCACGGACGCCGACGGCACCAAGATTGTCGAAGACGCTCTGAGCCTGGTCGCCGGGGGAGGCTACGAGTTCAAGGCCGAGGCCAAGGACGCAAAGGGAAAAAAGGTCACCACCGGAAATCTGACGACCAAGCGCCTTTTCTGGTATGTGGAGGCCAAGATGACCGGGCTCGCGTCGGTGCTCTCTTCCACGGCGGACGTGGAATCGGAGTTCGGCAACCATCACATGACGCTCAAAAAGCTGGCCGCGCTTTCCATCGACCGCCAGCACAACATCGGAGACAACACCGACAGTGGCACGCTGTCCACCAATGTCAATAACGCGGTGGATGGTTCCGCAGCCGCCAAGGAGAAAAAGCCCTACCTTCTGACCGTGGCCTACACGGACCATCTGGCGGTGAAAAATGCCGGCGTAACCATCAGCAAGGACAACGTGGAGACGGGCGCGGGGAAGCCTGCCGCAGTCATTCCCGTGGTGGCGGCCGGTCTGTTGTCGCCCTACACGGTCAAGACCCGCTATCTGTGGCACGACATCGTTCCGGGGGAAGGCTGGTTCGTGGAGGCGAAGTTTCACAAGGACGGCGGCGGGGTCGAAGACATACCGGAGGACAAGGTCTCCCACCAGGGTGACGGGGATTACTGGAGCGATGTGGAAGTGGACGTCACGGGCTTGTCCGCCGGTCGGGGAAAAATTGAGGTGAAGGTCAACGTGGTGGATCGGATGAGAGGCGGTCTGGCCCTGGGCGGCGCGAACCAGACTTGCGTGTGTACGCGGTCCTGGTGGGCGAACAGGGCCGAAGGCAAGCAGAAAAGGACGATCATTCATGAAATGGGCCACAAGGTCGGCATGGTGGCCGACGGTACCGGCAACAAGCCCGACAAGGTTTCCACCCAGTATTCGGGAAAGGGGCATGCCGGCAGCCATTGCTACGAGGGCTGCGCGGCCGGGCAGGACAATTACGCGACGACGGCGAACACCGACGCCTCCGACTGCGTGATGTTCGGCTCCAGCAACGACAAGCTCGCCTTTTGCTCCAATTGCGAAAAGGCCGTCAAGAAACTCGATATCAACTCCGGCTGGTAGGCCGGAAAGGAGGTTGATTCCGTGGAATTCATACCGGATTTTTTCAAGAAAGCGCCCTTGGGGACCTTCGAGGAATCGGTCTGTTCGCCCAAAGCGCCTTCCTCGACCTGGAGCGGCATAGTTATCCAGGCCCCGCAGCGCATTTTGCTGGAACCGGGGGAGACGCCCTCGGTGCCGATTTGCGGGTATTATCTGGTCCCGGCCGTCGCGGCCATGGACGGCCCGCCGTTTGCGGTGCATGTGCGACCCGTCGATTCCGACTCGGTCTACACCGGCAAGGTCATAGAGGAGGGGGAAAACGAGCCGGAAGATCCCCCGCCCCCCGAAGCGCCCCGCCACAGCCGCGAAGATCTGGAGGGGGTTTCCATCGGCGGGCATTTCAACATCGACGCGCAGCGCTACCTGCGGAAAAGACTGGATCCGGGCTCGTACGAGGCGACGGTGACGTACGCGGGCGCGGTTTCGAACAAGGTCCTGATAGAAATCAGGATGCCTTAGACGGGCCGTGGTGAATAAAAAGACACTGCGGCTGATCCTGGGCGATCAGCTGGACGAAAATCACGAATGGTTTTCCCGCGACGGAAACGACGCGGTATACGTCCTCATGGAGGTGCGTTCGGAAACCGACTATGTGGTTCATCACGTCCAGAAGGTCGCCGCGTTTTTCGCGTCCATGCGGAAATTCGCCGAAACGCTTTCAAACCGGGGTTTTCGCGTGGTCTATATTCCGCTGGACGATCCTGGCAACCGGCAAAGCTTCGCCGAAAACATCGCGCGGCTGGTCGAAGAGGAAGACATCGGGCGCTTCGAGTACCTGGAGCCGGACGAATACCGGGTGGACCGGGAACTGTCCCGTCTTGCAGAACAGCTTCCGGTGGATTCCGCTTGTCTTTCCTCCGGGCACTTTCTGACCCGAAGAGACGATGTGGGAAAATTTTTCGCGGGCAAGAAACGTTTCCTCATGGAGTCCTTCTACCGGCACATGAGAAAAAAGCACGGGATTCTGATGGAAGACGGCAAGCCTGCCGGGGGCAAGTGGAATTACGATGTCAAGAACCGCAACCCCTACGACGGCAAGGCGCCGATTCCCGAGCCGATGGTTTTCGACAACGACGTCTCCGATATCGTCCGAATGATCGAAAAGTCGGGTGTGCAGACGTTCGGGGAAATCGAACCGGAGAAACTTCCCTGGCCGGTTTCCCGGGAGCAATCCCTGGCGCTTCTCCGGTATTTTCTGGAAAACGGGCTTCCTCATTTCGGAGTCTACCAGGACGCCATGTCGGAAGAGAGCTGGAGCTTGTTTCATTCCCGTCTGTCCTTTTCCCTGAACACCAAGATGCTGCATCCCATGGAAGTGGTGCGGGCGGCGGTGGAAGTTTCGAAACAAGACGGGAAAGGTTCGAAAATCGGCATCGAGCAGGTGGAGGGCTTTGTGCGCCAGATTCTGGGATGGCGGGAGTATGTCCGGGGGATCTATTGGGCGCGCATGCCGGAATACAAGGACACGAACTTTTTCAACCACGAGCGCAAACTCCCGGACTTCTACTGGACCGGCAAGACCCGCATGAACTGCATGGCAAAGGCCATCGGGCAGTCCCTGAAGCGGGCCTACGCCCACCACATCCAGCGGCTCATGGTGACCGGCAACTTCGCCCTGCTGGCGGGAATCGACCCGGACCAGGTGGACGCCTGGTACCTGGGCGTCTACATCGATGCCGTCGAATGGGTGGAGCTGGTCAACACCAGGGGCATGAGCCAGTTCGCCGACGGCGGGATCGTGGCCACCAAGCCCTATATCGGTTCCGCGAACTACATCGATTCCATGAGCGATTATTGCCGGAACTGCTTTTACAAGAGCAAGAAAAGGACCGGCGACCGGGCTTGCCCCTTCAACAGTTTCTACTGGGAGTTTCTGGCCCGCCACCGGGAGCTGTTGCAAAATAACCCGAGACTCGGCATGATGTACCGTACTTGGGACCGGATGAAGCCGGAAAAACGCGACGGGCTTCTCGAGCAGGCCCGCAAGTATCTCGGGAATTTGGATGATCTTTGAAGTTCGTTTTTCATGTCATGGATTTGGGGCTTGGTTTTTATTTCGGCCGCGCCATCATCGCCTCGTTCGCCTCGTTCCAACGCTTCGCGTTGGAATGCATACCAGGACGCTTCGCGTCCGCGTTCCGCCAAGGCATGGCCGAAAAAAGAACCAAACCCTGGATTTGGGAAGATGCGTAGGTCGGGTTGAGCGGGGATTCATGTTGGGTTTCGCTCATTGCATGATTTTTCGGGTGCCTTTCAAGTAAGTTTGAAGGTACAATTCAGCGAAACCCGACAACAAACGACGCTCAACCCAACCTACGTTTCGCCCTGCCTAAATCCATGGCGATTAGGCCATTCAGGGCGTATTGCAAACGGGAAGGACGCGAAACATGTCGGAAACAGAAATACGGATTGCCGTCGAAACGACGATTCATACACCCGCCCGCCGGGTGTGGGAGGTGTTGACGGATTTTTCCGGATACCCTTCGTGGAACCCGTTCATCCGCGCGGCCAAGGGAAGGCTGGAGAAGGGGAGATGGCTGTTTCTTTTCCTGGACGTTCCCGGTGGCATGAAAATGGTACTGTTTCCAAAGGTTCTCCGGGTCGAAGAAGGCGTGGGGTTCCGGTGGCTGGGGAGCCTTCTGGTTCCGGGGCTTTTCGACGGGGAGCACGAATTCAGGATCGTACCCGAGACCGCTGGCAGTTCCCGGCTGGTTCAGGAGGAGAAATTCACCGGAATTCTCGTTCCGTATTTCGGGAAAATGATCGCGCAAGGCGCGAAAAAAGGCTTCGAGGCAATGAACGCCGCGATTTGCAGGAAACTCGACGGACCCGAGGACAGGTTTGATCTTTAGAAAGCGCGAGAAAAAAAAGAGAGGGGTCTTGACCGGACTGATACGCATCGCAGCGGGCGTGCTGCTGCTTTTGATCGTTTGCAGCGCGGCGCAGGTCCTGTTCGTCCGATTCAAAGCGCCCACGACCACCGTCCGAATGCTTTTCGACAAGGCGACGATGCGCTGGAGCGGCAAGCCGTACTCTCCGCCCGACTCCCACTGGCGCGACCTGCATGACATATCCCCCCACCTGAGAAAGGCCGTTCTGGCGGCCGAAGACCAGCGATTTGCCTCCCATCGCGGTTTCGATTTCGTCGAACTGGAGAACGCTGTCCGGGACTATTTGGACAAGGGCAGGCTTCGAGGGGCGAGCACGATCACCATGCAGACGGCCAGGACGCTGTTTCTGTGGGGAGGAAGAGACTTTTTTAGAAAAGGCCTGGAGGCCTGGTACACGATTCTGATGGAAGTGCTGGTGGGCAAGGAGCGAATTCTGGAGCTTTATCTGAACACGGTGGACTGGGGGGCGGACATCCGGGGGGCGGAGGCGGCCTCCATGAAATACTACGGCGTTTCCTGCGACCGCCTGACACCCGAACAGGCCGCGCTCATGGCGGCCATACTCCCAAGGCCCCACAAGTGGTCCCCCAAGGCGCCCACTTCCTATCTTCTGGAAAGAAGAAACCGGATTTTGAAGGACATGAGGCTGATGCCTCTTCTCTAAAAAACGCTTCCCGCGTTTTTAAAGCTCTGAAGGGGCGAGGCATATTGCACCGGCCTTGTTATACTCGACAAGGCCGCAAATTGCCTTTTCACATACCTCGCAGAGGTTCGATTGTTGTAGCAGGGCAAAATCCAATCCCTTTCCCCATAGGGGATCAATTATGGCGGATCTGGAGCGACAATAAGTAATCCCCTACGGGGAAGAAGGGGCGCAAGAGATGCCGGGGGCTACAATAATCGAACCTCTGCGAGGTACGGGCCGCGCAAAGAAATCAATCGCCCGAGAGTTCGTCTGATTTCCCAACGCGGCAAAATCAAGCCGGAATGGTCTGGCTGCTTGTTGGGGACTGCGGTTTTCGAAAAACCTCGTCTTGTGGCTGGGGGGGTGAAATTGGTCCTTTTTCTGCTGTATTTCTTCCGCCGGGTTTTTTGCCGCGACAATTATCGCGGGGCCTGGTTCGGGGGCGTAGAAGTACCAGGCCAAAGCCTGGAAATTGTCGTAAATCCTTTCGTTGGGTTTGTTTTTTGTTTCGGCCATGATGCCTCTGCGGAACGCGGACGCGAAGCGTCCTGGTATGCATTCCAACGCGAAGCGTAGGAACGAGGCGGCAATAGCGCGGTCGAAATAAAAAACAAGCCCCCTCTAGTTCCTCTCGTTCCTACGCTCCAGCGTGGGAACGCATTCCGGGACGCTCCGGCGTCCCTTCGACCGCAGTGCATCCACCTGTTATTCCCCGTTCATCTCCGAATGTACGCTATCGTCTGCGGCTTCCCAAGACGCGAGACTTCTGGCACGGGACGCTGGAGCGTCCTTCAGGCGTTGCCACGCTGGAGGGTGGGAACGAGAGGAAAAAATGAAAGGAGGGTCGCTAGCTGGCAGCGCCCCCCATTTCCTAATTTGTTACCAACAAATATACCACAGGTTGCATCCGTTGTGGATCCATTGGCAGTTGCCGTCTTTCTCCTCTTGGCCGCCCATGAAAATATGCGTATCCGTCATGGAGGCGACTCCGCTCAACGGGTTTTCCTTCATGGGCTGCTTTTTATATTTCACGGTGCCACCCTCAAGGGGTTCCACATCCACTACCTGCCCCAATTTGTTGTAAACTACCTTGAAATGAGGTTCAGTTGGGTCTGCCATTGTTTTTCTCCTTTCGTTTTGATGAAACGGTTTGGTTGGGAAAAGGCGTTAGAACGCCACTGTGATGCTGGCAAGGATATGCCGTTCCGGATAGAATGTCGGCATGTATCTGTCGATTTCTTGGTATTGGAAGGATTCGTCGAGGATGTTTTTTCCTTCCAGTGCGACCTTTCCCAAACGTTTGGGAAGCCGGTATTCGAGCGAAGCGTCGAACACGAAGAACCGGTCGTCGCCATCGAAGACGTTCGTATGCATTGACTCAGGTGTCTGATTGACATCGACGAAAGTGCCGTCTTGATAGACGTAAGTCCCTTTCACGCGGGCGGTCAGGCCTCTGGAGTGGAAAAAACCGATTTGCAGGGGAAATTGGTGCGTGTCCAGATCGACAATGTTGAGGTCTCCTGCGGTTTCGGGTGATCGTTCGAATTTGTCGTATTGATATTCCGCGCTGACCGCTATCCATTTGCATGGGGTCCAATTGAGGTAAGCTCTAAAGCTGTCCTCGTCCAAGTCCGCTTCTTTGATTTCTATCACTCCCGAAGTATTGACCGTCTGGTAAGGGGTGTCGATGTCCCTATGCGAGTACTCGACCCCTGCGAACAGGGATGAATTGATTTTCTGGTCCAGTCCGACTCCGAACCTCCAGACGTCGGAACCCGAATAGTCTTGGAAAAACTGATTGAATCCCGCAACTTGGGCCGGTTCGATGGTTTGTTCTTTGACTATCCCTTTTCTAAGAGCCCGGAAGGCGGCAGCACGAATCGTCGTGTTTTCCCGCAAATCCCAGATTAAGCCAAGCTTTGGATTGAACTGATTTGTATCGTTCAAATCGCCTTCGTAAAAATCCACACTTGCTCCCAAGGTCCATGTGGCACTCTGGGGAAAAGTAAGGTGCGCATAATGGTAGAAGCTAGTGGCATGAAATTTGTCCTGATTTTCCGCCACGCTGGAAATGGAATAGGGCGGAAAAGGAAGGGTAGAGGAGAACGAAAGAGTAGCCTTTTTGTCGAAATAATAATGGCCCCCTCCGGAAGTAAAAGAGGCCCAGCCGGTTCTGAAAATTTGCTGGAATTCCGCAGCATACGAATCGTTATCTTCTTCTAAATTCACTGAATTCGTCTCGCTTGGAATGTCGGTTACGGGTTTTGAATTCTCGAAAGCAAAGTTGGCCAGCAGGTCCGAGGATGGGGTCATTTTGTGGTGAAGGCCGACCCGAAAGGTTTGCGTATCTTCGGTTTGCCTTTGGTTGGGACTGAAATTGTCCGGATCGAATCGCAGCGTAGGGTCTCCCATTTCAATTTCGTAATCGAAATATTCCGCCTGTACGCTGGTTTTTTCGGTTAAACGAGCCTGTACGAAAATATTGTAAATGTCCTGTTCCTGGTCGTTGTTGTCCCTGACTCCGTCGGTTTCGTAATGGAATTGGCCGACGCTGAATGCAATGTTGTTTTGGAGGCCCGAGAGGACAACCTCGTCGCTGAAAGTTCTGTTTCCTCCAGCAAGTCCGGTTGCACGAAAAGCGATTTGTTCGCGGTCGAAAAGCTGAGTGAATTCGTTGTAACCCAAGTCGGACGGCCCTTGCCTTTGGTAGATATATTTGGCGTCGGCGGCCAGGTTGGGCTGCACAGACATGATGCCTACTGGCTGAAGCAATTGCGAGCGAAGCAACTGGCTTCGCCGGGCGATTTCATGCCGGGGCATGGACGTGTACGAGTCGGCCAGGAAGCGGTGTGCAGAGGAACTGGCAGGATCGGCTTCAACAGATTTGTATCCCTCGGCAAGCGCGATTTGCTTGAATCCCAGCTCTTTGTAAATCTGGGCGAGTCCAACTCCTCTGCTGGCCGAGTCGTCGTCGAGCATCAGCTTGGAGCGATACACCGCCCGGTTGTCGTTCAGTTCGATGGATTTCTCGATGTCCGCCAGGGCTTCCACTGGTCGGTTCTCGGTGAGCTTTTGGACCGCGTCGTAAAGCCACGGGGTCGGATCGTTGGGGTCCAGGGCCTTGGCGTCCCGGAACTGGACCGCCGCTTTCTTGTTTCTTTTAACCTCGAAGTAGGCCTTGCCCAGGTAGCTTCGGATCAGGGAATTGTTGGGATCCAGGATGGCGGCGATTTCTATTTCCCGAACGCCTTGATCCAGGTCGCCCTCGTGAATCAGGGCGAGGCCCATGCCCAGCCTCGGAAGCGGCGCCGCCCGGTCGAGTTCCACGGCCTTCTCGAACGCGGCTTTCGCGGCTGAAGTATCGAGATCGACCAGGTGGGCGAAGCCCTTGACCGTTTGGGTCAGCGAAAGGTCGGGGTTGATTTTCACCGCCTGCTCGGCCGCCTGCCGAGCGCCTTCCATGTCTTCCAGGGAGAGTCTCAATTCCGCCAGGCGCGCGAAGACAAGGGCGTTTTCCGGGTTTCTTTCCGCAGCGTCTTCCAGGACGTCTCTGGCTGCCTCCAGTTCGAACCGGCTTTGGTGCGCGTAGGACAGCGCAAGCAGGGCGGCCGGGGAGTCCGGGTCGGACGACGCGGCTTTTTCGGCCAGTCGCAGGGCTTCGTCCGGCCGGTTGTTGACCGTCGCCACGATGGATTGCAGGGCCAGGGCGTCGCTGTTTTGTCCGTCCAGGCCCAAGGCGGCGTCCAGATCCGCCATGGCCTGTTCCACGCGCCCGACCGAAAGGAGCAGGCCCGCCCGGCAGTTGTAAAAAAGCGGAGTCCGGATTTGTTCGGGGGCGGCGTCCAGGATTTCCAGGGCCTTGGGCAGGTCGCCCTGGGACTGGGCCTCGGAAGCATCGGCCAGGATTTGCCCGAGCACGGGATGGAGACCTTCCCTGTCCGACGACAAATCCAAAGAGGACATGTCCATCAGGTTGGGATAATAGAGGGCCCATTGCACGGCGTCCCTGGGCTTGGCCACCACCTTGTAGACCGGCGCCTTTCCGGCATAGGCTTCCGCCGCCTGCCTGCTGGTCAAAGTCAGGCTTCCCCAATCGTTGGAGGCCTCCACTTCACCCTGGTAAACCAGGATGGTCGTCTTTTCGTCATCGACCATCACGACGAATTCGGTGCCGTCAACCTTGGCTTCCACGAATGGCGTGATGACGTTCAGCATGCGGGGGATGGGGCTGATGAAGTGGGCGAAGCCGATAAGCATTTTGAGTGCCGATTTCTTTTCCGGGCTTTCCTTTCGCAGTATGAGGATCGTGTTGGGCCCCACGCGCGTATAGGCGCCTTCTTTGAGAGCCACCAGCGCCCTGCCGCTAGCACCGACCTGGATCATGTCCTTCAGGCAGAATTCGTCTCCGTCCAAAGCTTCTTGCCAATCCGTGCATTCGTGCAATTTCGAAGTCACGTCTCCTTCGGCCGATTCCAGAATCGCGGCAGGCGGCTCGCACCTGGATTCCAGAGCTTCGGACGGGACCGGGGGGAAAATGACGAGAAAGGATGAAAACACAATGGCGATAATGGCGTTTGCAAAGAGAGGCGAGAGTTTTTTCACGGTTGAAGATCTCCTTTTCCGAGCGCCCCGGAAGGAGCGGGGCGGTATGTCGGGCATTTGGGTTGGCGAGGTGCTTCTTATGCGAAAAGGGGATATCGCAATGTCAGAAGAACCAGGCAATTTGACAGAAACAATATCACTCGAACCGAAAGACATGCCGGTTTCCAGACGACAACCGATTTATAGACGACAACCGCGCGGATGTCAATTTTGCCGACAAAATTTTTCAACGCACCATCGACGACACTTGTCATGTCTCCTGAAAATCCTTTATAATTCCAATACTTTGAGCGCAAGAAAGGCAAGTATTTTTTTTCCCCTCGACGGAACAATCCGAGGGGATGGTTCTTGTTTCGGCAATGCATCGGTGGAACGCGGACGCGAAGCGTCCTGGCATGCATTCCAACGCGAAGCGTTGGAACGAGGCGGCGAGGGCGCGGCCGAAATAGAAAACAAGCCCCAATCCGACATTTGAAAGGAGAAGAGCAATGACCGACGCCATAAAATTCACCCTGAACGGCCGTCCGGTGAGCATCGAGACCGACGGCGAGCGCAGGCTGCTGTGGGTGCTGCGATCCGATTTCGGCCTGACCGGCCCCAAATACGGATGCGGCGAGGGGGTATGCGGGGCTTGCACGGTCCTTGTGGACAACGAGGCGGTGCTGTCGTGCCAGAGGTCCGTGAAGGAGTTCGAGGGCGCCAGCATCGTCACCATCGAGGGACTGGCCCAGAACGGCAGCCTTCATCCGTTGCAGAGCGCGTTTGTCGAACACGAGGCGTTCCAGTGCGGTTTTTGCACGCCGGGGATGATCTTGCGCGCCCTCAGCCTTCTGTCCCGGATTCCGAACCCGTCGAGGGAACAAATCGTCGATGGCATGGAAAATCACATTTGCCGCTGCGGCGCGTACAACCGGATTATCCAGGCCGTGCAGGGCGTCGCGAAGGAGGTCGAAGGGGAGGTGAAATCATGAACAGCGATATCGCGAAAAATGTGGAAAGGACCTTTGGAGGCGGGGAATTGACCCGGAGACAGTTTCTGAAACGGCTCGGCGTCCTGGGCGGCGGACTGGTCGTGTATTTCACCGTCGGCGACATCCCCGTATCGGCGCGGATGAAGCGGGAGGGCTTTCTGGGCGCGAAGATACCGGTGGATTTCAACGCGTTTCTGAGAATCGGGACCGACGAACGCGTGACCCTGCTGACCGGTAAGGTCGAAATGGGGCAGGGGGTCATGACGTCGCTTCCGCAGCTTCTGGCAGAAGAGATGAACGTTTCCTACGACATGGTGGATATCGTGATGGGGGACACGGAGCTTTGTCCCTGGGACGCGGGCACTTTCGGGTCCTTGAGCATCCGTTATTTCGGGCTTTTCCTGAGGGAGGCGGCGTGCGAGGCCAAGGCGGTGCTGATGCAAATGGCGGCGAAGCGTCTGAAAGTACCCGTCGATGCGCTCGCGGTGGAAAACGGGACGATATTCGTCAAAGGCGCGAAAAACAAAAAGGTCACGTACGGCCAACTCACCCAGGGCAAAATCATAGAAAGACACTTGGAGACGCTGCCGCCGCTGAAGCCGGTTTCCGAATTCACGGTCATGGGAACGCCCCGCCAGCGCCGGGATGCGATACAAAAGGTGACCGGCGAGGCCAAGTTCGCTGCGGACATGCGCCTGCCCGGCATGCTATACGCGAAAATTCTCAGGCCGCCCGCCCACGGCGCGAAGCTGATCGATGTCGATGTGTCGGAAGCCGAGAAGCTCAAAGGCGCGAAAGTGGTTCGGGAGGGGGATTTCGTGGCGGTTTTGCATGAAACACCCGACGGCGCGGCCGAGGGGTTGCGCATGATTCGGGCGGAATTCGACGAACTCGCGACGGGCATCGACGACAAGAACATATACGAGCATATTCTGAAAAACGCTCCTGCTGCGGAAGTGGCCGAAGAGGCCGGAAGTTTGGAAAGCGGCGAAAAGGCGTCTGCGGAGCTGTTCGAAAAAAACTACTATAACGCCTATGTGGCCCACGCGCCCATGGAGCCGCACGCGGCGGTGGCGCAGGTTTCCGGCGGCAAGGCGGAGGTGTGGGCGTCCACCCAGACCCCTTTTCGTCTTCGGGACCAGGTGGCCGAGGCCTTGGGTTTTTCTTCCGAAAACGTGCGGATCAGGGTCCCTTTTCTGGGGGGCGGTTTCGGCGGAAAGAGCGCTTCCATGCAGGGCATCGAGGCCGCGCGCCTTTCGAAGGCGGTCGGCCGGCCCGTGCAGGTGGCCTGGAGCCGGGCCGAGGAGTTCTTCTTCGACACGTTTCGTCCCGCCGCCGTAGTAAAAATCAAGTCCGGCATGGACGCCGAAGGAAAAATCGTTCTCTGGGACTACCACGTCTATTGCGCCGGCCGGAGGGGAAGCGAGCAGTTCTACGACATCGCCAACCACCGGGAGACCACGTATGGAAGCTGGCGAGGCGGCAACGGCGGGGTCCATCCCTTCGCGGTGGGTCCGTGGAGAGCGCCTGCGGCCAACACCAACGTGTACGCCCGTGAATTGCATCTGAACCTCATGGCCCAGAAGGCGGGAATCGATCCGCTCGCGTTTCGCCTGCAAAACCTGGCGGACAAACGCATGGTCGGCGTGCTCGAAGCCGTGGCGAAAAAGTTCGGCTACACCCCGGCCAAGGTCCCCAGCGGCCGCGGATACGGCATATCCTGCGGCATCGACGCCGGAACGTACGTGGCCGCCATGGCCGAAGTTTCGGTGGACAAGGTCTCCGGCATCGTGAACGTCAAGCGGGTGGCCTGCGCGCAGGACATGGGTTTCGTGGTCAATCCGCCGGGCGCGCGCACGCAGATGGAAGGCTGCGTCAACATGGGGCTAGGCTACGCACTCGGCGAGGAAATCCGTTTCAAGGACGGCAAGATCTTCGACCTGAATTTCGATACGTATTCGGTGGCCCGGTTTTCGTGGACGCCGGAAATCGAGACCGTGTTCGTCGAAAATCCCGACCTGTCGCCCCAGGGCGGCGGGGAGCCTTCCATCATCAACATGGGCGGCGTGATCGCTACGGCCATCCACGACGCCTGCGGCGCGGCGGTTTTCGAACTTCCCATGACCGCCGAACGGGTCAAAAAGGCGATCGACGGGGCGTAGAGCGAATAAAATGAGGTGAAAAATGAAAACCATGAAACAACCGCTGGACGAAGCTCTTAGACGAAAAAGAGCGGGGGCGGAGCCATGGCAGTATTTCGACCATCGTGTCAGGTCGCCGGAGGAAGCCCGTCGAAGCCTTGCCTTTAAGCCTGTGCCGCCGAAAGATGTGGGAACGGTCATGCGCGAAGCGTTGGAAAGAAAAAGTACTTCGCCCGGACAAGTTATCTATGTCCACATTCCTTTTTGCCAGAGCGTTTGCCGCTTCTGCGGCTACAACCGGGTGGTCGCGACGGACCCCGAACAGATGCGTTTCTATTTCGACGCCTTGGAGTCGCAACTGGACCGGTTCGCCGAAACCGAGTTTTACAAAACAGCTTGCTTCGACGCGGTCTATTTCGGAGGAGGCACTCCCACGGCGGCCCCGGAAGACAGACTGGTGCGTCTCATTTCGAAGATCGGCTCGGTCCTGCCTCTTTCCGAAGCTTGCGAAATCACCGTGGAGTCGAGGATTGCCGATATACGGCGGGACCGAATCCAAAGGCTCTTGGAAGCAGGGGTCAACCGGATGAGTTTCGGGGTCCAAAGTTTCGATACCCGTGTGCGCCGTTTTGCCGGACGCTTGGAAGATCGGGATTCGGCGGTCGAAAAATTGCGTTCGGTACGCGAATACGGCCTTGAAAACCTTTGCGCCGACTTGATCTACAATTTGGAAAAACAAGACCTTGCCGTTTTTCAAAACGACTTGGAGATGGTCCAGGCCTTGCCGATCACCGGCTTGGACATCTATCCGCTGGTTTTGTTCGAACGGTCGATTTTAAAAAAGGAAATCGACGAAGGAACAGTGGAAGAGCTTCCTGGAATTGAAACCGAATATCGCTATTTCATGGTTGCGGAAAAGGCCTTTGGCGAGCAATGGCGAAGGTTCAGCCCGGTCCATTTCGGCAAAGGCGAGGCCGAAAGGGCGACCTACGTTACGGCGAGGTCCCGCAATTTCGACGTTCTCGCTCTGGGAGCGGGGGCGGCGGGCAGCATTGGAAACCTGATCTTCGTCAATCCGCCCTCCATCCCTGATTTCATGGGGGCGCAAAGCAACGGGGAGGACTTTTGCGCGATGGCTTTTGTCCTGCCCGAGGCTTTCTCCGAATACCGTCGGGCTTTCGGCCTGAGCGAAGGCGGCGGCGCGCCGGCCCAAGACTTGCGTGTATTGGCGAACTGTGGTAATGGTTTGTGGAAAAAAATGAAAGAGCTTGGACTGGTCGATGAAAAACATGATTATTCTTTTCTCACATCAAACGGACGTTTCTGGTCCGGCAATATAACCCGGATGCTCGGCGAGGCAATTTCTTGTTCGATGGGTTCTTGAACGAAAATAGAGCGGCGACGAAAAACTCGAAAGGGAGGTTGGCATGAATGAACTCGGAATTCGGATCAAGGATGCATTGAAAAAGGCGGAGGTCGAGCTTTCCCGCGCAATTGTGGACCGAATATACGAAAGCAGGCCCGAACTCGTTGATTTCAGCGACAGGCCCGACAGAAAAGAGCTTAGCATCCAGGACGTCAAATACCATCTTTCCTACCTGGGCGAGGCCATTTCCGCCTCGGACCCGTCCTTGTTCGTCGATTACATAGAATGGGTTCGGGTGCTTTTCCATGGCTTGAACATTCCCGACTAGGTGCTGGGGTATACGCTGGATGTCATGCGAAAGGCCACCGGGGAAATTTTCGGCGGGGACATGAAAAGCGAAACCATAGCCTACATTGACGAGGCCATGGCTCGCTTGGCTAATCCCGTGTCCGTGCCTGCGTCGCACATGGATGAGGGTTCGCCTTTGGCGGAGCTGGCCCGCAAATATCTCGAAAACCTGCTGAACGGGGAGCGGCACGAAGCCTCCCGCCTCGTCCTGGAAGCCGCCGAAAGCGGCGTCGAGATCAAGGATATCTATCTTCAGGTGTTTCAAAAGTCACAGTACGAACTGGGCCGTCTTTGGCAAACCAATCGCATCAGCGTCGCGCAGGAACATTTCTGCACCGCCGCCACGCAGATGATCATGAGCCAGCTCTACCCTTACATATTCTCCACGGAAAAGATCGGAAAGAGGCTTGTGGCCGCCTGTGTGGGAGGGGAGCTTCACGAAATCGGAATCCGCATGGTGGCCGACTTTTTCGAAATGGCCGGATGGGATACTTACTACATGGGCGCCAACACTCCCACCAATACAATCCTGCAGGTCATATCCGAGAAGAAGGCCGACCTGCTGGGCCTGTCCGCGACCATCATGTTTAACAAGTCCGCCTTGGAGGACCTGATTCGAAAAATCAGGAACGTCGATGCGGGGAAAAACTTGAAAATTCTCGTGGGAGGATATCCTTTTTTACGTTCGGCGGGTTTGTGGGAGAGGATCGGCGCGGACGGGTTCGCGATGGATGCGTCGGAAGCCATCGATGTCGCAAACAAGCTCGTCGCATAAACAGGTGCAAGCCATGAAGGAAAATATCAAACCCACCGGCTTGGCGATTCTGTGCGACTCTTCGGGAAATATTAGCCAGCTTTTGCGCGACGACCTGGGGTTTGAAGAGGTCCTGGAAGTTGGCAAGCCGTTCACGTCTATCGTGGAACGGGGCAACATGGTCAAGGCCCTGAATTTCCTGGTGGAATTGAGAACGAAGAAGGCGGTTTTCGACTGGCAGATGAACGTGGACGTCAATGGCGAATTCTCGACTTTGCATTTCGCCGGGGCGGCCAAGGACGACTACTTTCTGGTGATCGCCGCCAAGGACGGCAACGGGGTCATGACACTGTACGAAGAGATGATGCGAATCAGCAACGAACAGGTCAACGAATTGCGGGCGTCCTTGAAGGATCGTTCCGAGCTGGTCCGCCGGCAGGAGGAAAAGGACCGGAAGTTCTACGACGAGTTGACCCGTCTCAACAACGAGCTGGCGAACCTCCAGCGGGAACTGGTGAAAAAAAACATGGAGCTGGAAAGGCTCAACGAGCAGAAAGACCGGTTTCTGGGCATGGCCGCCCACGACCTCCGCAACCCCTTGGGGGCCATTCTCATGTACGGCGAATTCCTGGAGACGGAGGCGGCGGGGGTCCTGGACGAAACCCAGATGGAATTTATTTCCATCATCAAGTCCACCAGCGAATTCATGCTGCAAATGGTCAACGATCTTCTGGACCTGGCCAAGATCGAGTCGGGCAAGCTCGAGCTGGAATTGCAGCACGCGGACCTCGTCGAGCTTGCCTTGAGAAATGTCCGCCTCAATCAGCCCATCGCGCACAGGAAGAACATGGAGCTTGTGTTTCACAGCAGGGACGAGCGAATCGACATGGTGATCGATACGGGAAAGATTTCCCAGGTTTTTCAGAACCTGATCAGCAATGCGATTAAATTTTCCCATCCGGGGACGCTGATCGATGTCCGGGTGGAAAAGAGGCCCGAGGGCGCATTTGCAGCGGTCAGGGACCAAGGGCAGGGAATTCCCGAAGACCAGCTGGAAGGTCTTTTCAGACCGTTCCAGAAAACCGGGGTAAAGACTACGGGCGGCGAGGACAGCACAGGGCTAGGGCTTGCCATCGTGCGGAAAATCGTGGAAGGGCACGGCGGGCAGATTGGGGTGAAAAGCAAGGTGGGCATCGGTTCCGAATTTTCTTTCCGCCTGCCTGGCTAAGTAGTGGAATTACGAAGAGCATATTTACGAGGAATAGCAGATGACTGCGAGTACGACGGAAATTGAAACCATACTGATCGTGGACGACAACCCCCATTTATTGAAAGCGCAGGCCAGAATACTGGAGACTGCTGGGTACCGGGTACTGCAAGCTTCCAGCGGGGAGGAAGGCATCGAGATTACCCGTAGCCATGCTCCAGGCCTTATCCTGCTCGACGTCATACTGCCCGGCATCGACGGCATGGAAGCATGCAGGCGAATCAAAGCCCTGAACAACGGCACGTACGTCGTGTTGCTTTCCGCGCTCAAGACGGGTCCGGACGAACAGGCGCTTGGGCTTGACTCGGGGGCCGACGGCTACATCGCCCGTCCCGTCGCCAACCGGGAACTGCTCGCCCGCGTCAGGGCCATGCTGCGAATCAAGAAAGCGGAGACCGAGCTTAAAAGAAGCGAGCAGCGCTTCAGGTCCATCATTGAAAACGCGGGACTCGGCATCTTTGCCGTGGACAGGAAAGGCGTCATTGCGACTGTCAACCCGGCCTTTTTAAAAATGACGGGGTTTGAAAAAACGGAACTGGTCGGAAGCATGCCCCCCTATCCGTTCTGGCCGGAAGACTTCGAAGACGAAGCCGGGCGGCAATTGAAAAAGCTGTTGAGAGACGGAAGGCTCGATTACGAAACAACCATGAGAAAAAAGGACGGGACGCTTTTTCCCGCGTCCGAAATCGCATCCTCGGTCCTGGACATCGACGGAAAGCCCGAGTCTTTCATCATCGTGGTCCAGGATATCACCGAGAAAAAGCAGGCGGAAGAAAGCCGCTTGCGACTCAGGAAGCTGGAAGCCATCGGTTCGATGGTCGGCGGGGTGGCCCACGACTTGAACAACCTGCTGGCCATCATTGTGGGAAACATCGACCTGCTCGAAATGGACGCCCCGCCGTGTACGAATCTTGTGGATAGCCTGTCGGACGCCAGGCAGGCCTGCGTCATCGCCAGAGACTTGGTTTGCCAATATCTGGCGTTGTCCGAGAACACCGAAACCGAAAGGGCCCCCGGCAACATCGCGAAGGTCCTGGAGGACGCCGCGAAATCGTTTTCAGGCAAGACATCCACCGAGTTCGACATCTCGGCACCGGGGGACTTGAGACCGATTCGATTCGATCCCGGCCAGATAAAAAAGGCCTTCGAAGAACTGTTCGAAAACGCGGTCGAAGCCATGGACGGCGGCGGCACGGTTTTCGTCCGGCTGGAAAACGCGCGATTCAAGGGCAGGCCGCCGGTGCCGGAGCTTTCCGAAGGGGACTATGTGCGTATTTCCATTCGGGACAATGGCCGGGGCATTCCCGAACCCATTCTTTCCCGGATATTCGACCCCTATTTTTCGACCAAGGATCGGGGGGCTGTCAAGGGCATGGGGTTCGGTCTGGCCGTGGCCAACGCCGTGTTTTCCAGCCACGACGGTTCCATTCGCGCGGCATCGGTTGCGGGCGAAGGCACGGAGTTTGTCGTGTTGCTTCCGGCGATCAGGGATAATCTATGAACGCCCACCAATTGTGGCCGGTCAGGATTTGGCGCCATACATCGCTGGAAAATTGCGGGCACATTTCGTTGTCGCCGGGGTGGTAGTCGCGGCAGACCCGGGGCCTGACTTCGTAGATCGCGCAACCGCCGTATTCGCCGTCCCACTTGAAAAACGGGCACGACTTCATGTGCTTGCCCGTGTTCGCGGATACCATCCGATCCCCCGCCCAGACCGGGGCCGCTTTCTCCAGCAGATCCAGGATGTCGCCCCGTTCCTCCTTTTTCCACACTTCGATATCGGAATTCTGCACATAGGCGAAAAGGTACGTTTTGCAGCAGGCGCCGCAACGCAGGCACGGCTTGGCGGTGGTTTCTTTCAACGTTTTCTCCTTTCCTTGGTTTTCATGATTCATTGGCAAAAATTTGCGATTCACGACTTATGTTCCATGTCCCCGATTCTTTCGATTATGACGTCGAAGTTGAATTCGCCCGCCAGCCTGGAAAATTCCGAGGCGAGTCTCGAACTGATTTTCCGGATTCGTTCGATGCATTCTTCGACTTCCCCGAGGTCGCATGTGCGCGAGGCCTCCACGAGTTGCCTCAAAAGATCGGCCGGGACCTCTATTTCGGGACCGGCCTCCTGGCGCAAGCATGAACCGTCCTGTTCGCCGAACGGTTTCCCCCGGACCACGAACGCGTCCATTTCTCGATGCGGCTCCATCTGCTGGTCCAAGTCGCCGTTTTCCACGGACGCTATGGTCAGGGGAATGGAAAACGAAAACAGGGAGCCTTTGTCCGGCGCGCTTTGGACATTGATTTCGCCTCCCATCATCTTGATGTACTGGTAGCTGATGGCAAGGCCGAGGCCGGTGCCCTGCTTCGATTTCTGGCCCGAGCTGGTCTGGACGAAAGCCTTGAACAGGTGCTGTTTTTCTTCCGCAGATATGCCCGCCCCCGTGTCTTCCACTTCGAAGCGGAGGTCGCCGGAAGCGGTCGCAGGGACGTCCTCTTCGACTCCCGAGACCTTGGCGCGCACGCGAATGGCCCCTTCGCTGGTGAATTTGACGGCGTTGTCGATGAAATTGATCAGGATTTGCTTGAGCTTGAGTTCGTCGGCGACGATGTAGCGGGGAAGGTCTGCCGCCGGTTCGAAATAGAGTTCCAGGTCCTTGTTGGACGCTTTGATGCAGAACATGTTGAACAATTCGCGATTGAGGCGGTACAGATCCATGGGGGCTTCGTTGAGTTCCATCTGGCCCGCCTCGATTTTGGAAAGGTCGAGCACGTCGTTGATCAGCAACAATAGATACTCTCCGCTTTTGCGCACGATGGCCAGCTGTTCCGCGATCTCCTCGGGAAGCCCCTTTTTTTTGGAGATGATGCCGGTGAAGCCCAGGATCGCGTTCAGGGGCGTTCTCAGTTCGTGGCTCATGTTGGCGAGAAAAGCGCTCTTGGCGCGATTGGCTTCGTCGGACCGCCGGGTCCTTTCCCTGACCTTCTCCTCCAGGGCATGGTTGAGCTGGGAAAGTTCCCTGCGCATCTGCGCGTTCTGTTCCGATATGGATTTGAACAGCCGGGCCGCCTCCCCGAGCCCGTTTTCGAATCGGTGGGCCGGACCTTGCGATGTTTCGTCGCAAAAGTCCCCCATGGCGTTTGCGAGACTTTGCAGAGGTTCGACCGCAAGTTCGACAAGGCGTCTGCGCAAGAAGAAAAAAGAGGCCGACAAAACCGCCAGGAACGTCCAAAGCACGATCCCGGAGGATTCTACAAAGACCGCAAGCGCGCAAAAGCACAGGGCGACGACGGCGAAGGCAGCCCAGAGTGTGCGATTTATCTGCGTTTCAAGTTTGTTGCTCAAATTCATATGGTTTTGTCCGCGTTCGGGATATCAATGACAACATTTCGGATTATAAAGGCTTTTGAGCGATGGTAAAATAAAAAATACGAAAAAACGGGTCTTTTTTCGCATTTGGCTTTGATTTTATCTCGAAATTGCTTTAAAAACACAGTCTGAGGGGCTTGAAAACAATAATTATAATCCACGGAACCAGGTGCGATATCGATGACCGAATCGAAAGAAAACATTCTCATCGTAGACGACAACCGGGACAATCTGAAGGTCCTGGTCCATATCCTCCAGGCCGCGGGGTACTCGGCCAGGCCCGCCCACAGCGCGAGCATGGCCTTTTCCGCGTTGGAGAAAAAAAAGCCGGACCTCATCCTGCTCGACATACTGATGCCCGAGATCTCCGGCTACGAAGCATGCGACAGGCTGAAAGCGTCTCCTGAAACCGCCGACATTCCCGTCATTTTCATCAGCGCTCTCGGACAGGTCAACGACAAGGTCAAGGCCTTTGCCAAAGGGGCCGTCGATTACATCTCCAAACCTTTCCAGGAGGAGGAAGTCCTGGCCAGGGTGGAGACGCACCTGAAGCTCAGAAAGCTCAATTTGCAGCTGGAGGAACAAAACCGACTCCTCAAGCAGGAGATCGCCGAACGCGAAAAGGTCGAAGAGACCCTCAGGCAAAGCGAGGAGAAATACCACAGCATCTTCGAGACCAACCGGGCCGTCAAGCTGATCGTCGATCCGGAAAGCGGGGGCATCGTGGATGCCAACAACGCCGCATGCGAATTCTACGGCTACTCCAAGGACCGTCTGACCGGAATGAGCATCGCAGACATCGACACTCTCTGGGCCGATGGGGTGCGTGCGGAGCTGCAAGGCGCCCTGGAAGGGAAAAAACGCTATTTCGAGACTCGCAACACGGTGTCGTCCGGCGACGAACGCCACGTGGAAATCTACGCGGGTCCCGTCCGCATCGGCGGCCGCACTCTGCTCTATTCCATCGTGCACGACGTCACCGAAAGAAAAATCCTGGAGGCGGAACTGGAGAAGGCCAGGAGGTTTCAGGCGGTGGGAATATTGGCGGGAGGCATCGCGCACGATTTCAACAATCTTCTGACGGTCATCAGCGGCGGAGTCGAACTGATCAAGTTCTACCTGCCCAAGGAGAAGGCCGAGGATTCCATTTTCAAAAATGTCGAGGAGTCCGTGCGCAAGGCCAGCGACCTGGTGCGAAAGTTCATCGATTTTTCCGGCAGAAACGCATCGGCCCAGATCGCCATCGATATTCGGGACGTCCTGGAATATGTCTCGGCCGAAAAAGGGCCTTGCGGCAACCACGAGGTCGTGCTGACAATGCCGGACGACGTCCTGAAGATTTTCGCCGACAGGCGGCAAATACACACGGCCTTTTCCAATCTGGTACGAAACGCCTGCGAGTCCATGCCCGACGGCGGCAGGATCGATATCATTGTGGAAAAAGTCGCCCGGAAAGATCTGCCGCCGGAGTACGCTCCCCCCAAAAACCGCGACTATTTCATCAAGGCCAGTGTCGAAGACCGGGGATTGGGAATACCGGAAGAAAACCTCGAAAGGGTGTTCGACCCGTACTTCACCACGAAAAAAAAGAACGCGGAAAAAGGGGTGGGCATCGGGCTTACGACCGCCTACGCCATTGTCAAGCGCCACGAGGGGATCGTGAGAATCCAGTCGCGGCCGAACCAGGGCACGACCGTCACGGTGTATCTGCCGGGAATCTGACGGCAGGGTGTCGGGTTTCAGTGTTCAGGTTTCGGGATTAGGTTTTCCGGGATTTTGAAGCCCGGCCGTTTTTCTTCTACTCATTTTGCTACTTGAGGGAGACCTCCGACCGGCATTGCCCTGAAACCCGAACACCGACACCTGAAACCTCGATTCCCTAAAGGACTTCGTGCATCCGCTTCAAGTCGTCCTTTTTTCCAAGGACGACGATCACGTCTCCCCCCATGATGGTTTCCGCCGGCATGGGGTTGAAGATCATGTCCCTGCCGATTCTTTTGATCGCAACGATGATGACGCCGTATTCCTTTCGAAGTCCGCTTTCGATCAGGTTCTTTCCGATCAGGTTCGATTTTTCGCCCACCAGGGCCTCCTCGATCATCAGTCCCAGCTTGTCGCCCATCATGGCGATGTCGATGAAATCCACCACGGTCGGACGCTTGAGTATCTCCGCCATTCTTCTGCCGCCGATCAGGTAGGGGCATACCACCCGGGTTGCGCCGGCCCGTTTCAGCTTGTCCTCGTTTTTCGGGTCCGAGGTCCTGGACATGATGAAGATGTCCGGACGGATGCCTTTGGCGGTCAGGGTGATGAACACGTTGTTGGCGTCGCTATTGACAGCCGTGACAAGACCCTTGGCCTTTTCGATGCCTGCGGTCTTCAGGGCCTCCTCGGAGGTGGCGTCCATGTTCAGATGCAGATAGCCTTCTTTTTCGATCTGTTCCGCCGCAGTCTGGGACACTTCAATGACGACGAAATCCACGTTGTCGGCTTTCAATTCGGTGCAGATCAGCCGACCGATCCGCCCGTATCCGCAGACGATGAAATGGTTTTCCAGTTTGGATATCTGCTTTTCCACCTTCCTTCTCCCGAAACTTTTCCTCAGTTCGCCTTCGATGAACATTCGGAGCAGCATGCCCAGCGTGTAGCCGCCGATGCTTACGCCGGTGGTTATGACTATTAACGTGATGACCCTGCCGCCCACGCTCAGGGGCTTGATCTCGGAAAAGCCCACCGTGCTGATGGTGATCACGGTCATGTAGAGGGCCTCGAAGGGCGTCATGTCGTCGAACAGGACATATCCCGACGTGCCGAACGCCAGGGTCACCACCAAAAGCGTCAGCGAAATGCGAAGTTTTGCGAAATCCATGAACCAGGGACCTGGAAACGGCCTACATCGCCTGCCGGTAGTACGGCATGACTTTGGGTATCTGTTCCTTGATTCTTTGTATGCGGGTTTCGTCCGAGGGGTGGGTGCTCAGAAATTCCGGGGGGGCCTCCCCGCCCTTCTGCTCGGACATCCGCTGCCAGAAAGCCACGGCTGCGTTGGGGTCGTAGCCCGCCATGGCCATGAACACCAGGCCCAGCTCGTCGGCCTCGTTTTCCTGCAAGCGTCCGTAGGGAAGCATGAAACCGTATTGGGAGCCGACCCCGAAAACGGACATCCACAGCTGCTGGGTCTGGGCCGTTTGGGTCGATAGCGCCGTGGAGAGCGCCACGCCCCCCATCTGCACCGCCAGGCCATGGCTCATGCGTTCGTTGCCGTGTTCCGCCACCGCGTGCGCGATCTCGTGCCCCATGACCACGGCAAGGCCCGCGTCGTCCCGGGCTACGGGCAATATGCCCGTGTACACCACGACCTTGCCCCCGGGCATGCACCACGCGTTGATCTGGTCGTCTTCCACAAGATTGAATTCCCAGTCGTAATTGCCCAGTTCCGAGGCCAGTCCGTTCTGGGTAAAATATTGTTCCACCGCCTTGGCGATTCGGTTGCCCACCCGTTTGACCATCGCCGTCTTTTCCTGGTCTGTGCTCACCTTGTTCTTTTCCAGAAACTGGTCGTATTGCTGGAAACTCATAGAGAGCATGGTCTGATCCGGTATCACGTTGAACTGGGTACGCCCGGTGATGGGAACGGTGCTGCAAGCCCCGCAGGCCGCGAGCACGATTATGAAGAAAGCGACAAGTCTGAATTTGCTATGCATTGTTTCCCCCCCAATTGTTCCAATTCGTTATTTTCAGGTTTCGGGTGTCGGCGCTCGGACTTCGAGAATATCGTTGGAAGCCAGCCTCCGAAAACGAACGCGGTTGTTCATGGAAAGTTTCAAGTTTCATTGCCCCGCCGCGCACCCAAATCTGTCGTCGAAGAATATATACTTCAGCATCGGACAATTGTAAACCAAGCAAGCCGCTGAAATCATTCCCGCCGCATCCCTTTTCGGGTTGCCGAAATGATTGCCGCGTGTTAGACAGCGGATGTTTCGAATTGGCGCGGTATTGAAAGGAATTGCCTGCGTAGAATGGAAAACATTTTTTACATCAAATTGATTCTGGCGGTATTTTCCGTCCTGGGACTCTCATTGGTGGTCGATCATGTCGGTCCCAGGGTGGCCGGCGTTCTGTCTGGATATCCGATCGGCGCCGCCATATCCCTGTTTTTCTACGGCTTGGAGATCGGGGAGGAGTTCGCCGCCGACAGCGCCGTCTACACGCTGGCCGGCCTCGTGGCCACGGAATTCTTCGTCTACGTCTATTACAGGGCGTCGGCCGGAATCGACAGGTTTCCGGTCGTATTGTGTTCACTGGCCGCCATATCGGGGTATTTCATGTTTGCCTGGCTCATCCATTTCCTTTCCCTGAACCGTTTTTTCGCCGTGCTGATCACGGTCTCGTCCATATTTCTCTTCGCAAGGCTGTTTCGCCGAATCGAAAACGAACGGTTGCAGAGAAGGGTCCGTCTGACTACGAAAATCCTGCTGTTCCGGGCGTTTTTTTCCGCCTCTCTGATTCTGGTCGTGACGGGGGCCGCGAAGCTGGTAGGGGAGCGGTGGGCGGGACTGTTTTCCGCGTTTCCCGTGACCCTGTTTCCTTTGATACTGATTGTCCACATCACCTACGGCATACGTCCGGTCCACACGATCATCAAGAATTTTCCCGCAGGCCTGGGGTCCCTCGTCGTCTACTGCCTGGTCGTGTCCGCAGTGTATCCTCCGTTGGGAATCTACCGGGGGACCGCCTTGTCCTTTCTGGCCGCCACCCTGTATCTGGTCGCTTACGGCTACCTGGTGTCGGTGCGCGAGAGGTGATCGGCAAGATCCTTTTTTTCATCCTTTCCCCAGGCGAATTCGCGTCGCGATCCCCTGAGGTCGAACCCGAAAACCCGCGCGGTCTGTTCCGAAAAATTCGCAAACAGGTTTTCCGGACGTCCTTTTACCGCAATGAAGCATGCCTTCTTGCCTGAGACCAATTCTCCCAGGTCCTCTATGTTCAAAAGCCTGGCGGCCTGGCCGGCGGCCGCGAATATCGCCACCTCGACGCCGAACCCGGCCCGGCCGAAAAGCTTCAGTTCCTCCAGAACGGAGCTTCCGTGGCGCACCCCCATGGTACCCGCGTCGGTACCCAGCGCCATGCGCGTTCCGAGCTTTCTGCCCAGGGCCATCTGCTCGACTTGGTGGTCGAGATATTTCAGGGCCGTGTCCGCCTCGGGGCTTTTCGGCGGAAGGGTCTCCGCGTAGCCTTTCATGGTGCAGGCCGTCGGCACCCAGACAGTTCCGCGGTCCGCCATGCGCTTCAGGTTGTCCTCGCCCGCGAAAAAGCCGTGCTCGATGGAGCTGCAACCGGCCTCCACCGCGATTCGCACGGGCTCCTCTCCGTTGGCATGCACCATCACCGGCAGATTTCGGCTTGCGCACAGCGCCACGGCGTCGCCCATTTCCTTTAATTCGAACTGCGGCGGGGTCTGCTTGCCGAAATTTTTCAGACTGTTGATGCCGGAATTGACGATTTTCACGTGGTCCGGCACGACGGGAGCGAGCCGGGCAAGGTCGTTTTCGATGGCTTGGGCGAGCGATTCGCCGGGCATGGGCGCCCTGCCGATCAGCTTGCCGTAGCGCCCGGGCTGGTTCCATGCCCTTCCTGCGACCTTGATCTCGACCGGCGGCCCCTTTGCATTCCGTTTCGAATTCCGGTAGCGCATGGCGTGCCCCAAACGGTCAGCGCCGTCCCGGACCGCAGCGACCCCGTGCGTGGCGTGCCTGCGAACATGCTCTTCGATCACCGGCTCGATCTCGTCGTAGCCCGCCTCCAGCTGCCTTTTCCTGACATCCATGTCCGTGGTGGCCGACATGAACAGATGGACATGGCAGTCTATCAACGCGGGTATGACAGTGTACTCGGAAAGATCCACGCCTTCCTGGAAACCAGGCTCGATCCTGTCGACAAGGGGGCCGCGAACAAACATTGTCACGTTTTCCGACACGGACGCGCCCGTGCCGTCGATGAGCCACCCGATCCTAAAAGCCTCGAAAAAAAAAGAATTAGCCACGAAATCACACAAAACACACGAAAAAAAAGGTCAAAGAAAAAGGCCACGAAAAAAATTGGCCACGAAATCACACGAAACACACGAAAAAAAAGGTCAAAGAAAAAGGCCACGAAAAAAATTGGCCACGAAATCACACGAAACACACGAAAAAAAAGGTCAAAGAAAAAGGCCACGAAAAAAATTGGCCATGAAATCACACAAAACAAACGAAAAATACAAATAAACAGGGATTTTCATTCTGTTTTTCAAGGTAACCGCACAGAGTTCTAACAGTCAAGGCTATAACGGAATAATCCCGTATATTCAGGATGTTATGTTTCCATCCCTCAACCCTCCCTCGCCAAACGGCACTGGAATTACCTGAACCATAAGATTTTAATTCAATTTAACATTTTTGTATTTTGCATATAGTTGTGCATTTATATCGATTTGTTCGCGAACAGACTTACTAAGAACAACCAATATAAACGTTTCGGCTGATTTTTTATAACAACATACATTTTTTTATTGACGTATCGTTCAGGATATTTTAGTAACCTTCTTATTATGGATCCAGTTGATTATTTCAAAAAGCCGCTTTTGCCAGACCATCGAAATTACGAAGCTTTGAAAGCTTTTTATTGCGACGGACTTGGTTCGGCTGAAACGGCCGAAAAATACGGATTGTCGCCAGCCTATTTCAAAAAACTCCGCCATCTTTTTTTGCAAAATCTCAAAAAGGGAATCAATCCGTTTTTCTCGAAAAAAAAGCCCGGTCCCAAAAAGCGTTCCACAAGCGACCAAACGATAGAGCTTATTGTCGCATTGCGTAAGCGGAATTATTCCATCACGGACATCAAGGTCCTTCTTGATTCCAAGGGAAATGCCGTTTCGCTCGACACCATCGATAAAGTGCTGAAGGCCGAAGGCTTCGCGCCTTTGCCCAAAAGGACTCGAATGGAAAGGCTCGCAGTTTCCGTTCCGGAAAAAATCGAGGCGCCGAAAAGCGTGTCGATAGAACTGACCGACGAAAAGTTCATAACGGAACACGGCGCCGGTCCCCTCGTTTTTTTACCCCTCATGGAAAAACTCGGCTTGGCGGAGGCGATCAAAAGCGCCGGATTTCCCCGTACGTCCGAACTCGACGACCTTCAAAGCGTTCTGTCTTTTCTGGCCTTGAAACTGCTGGGAGGCCTCCGATGGTCCCACGATACGAAATGGAACATGGACAGGGCTCTCGGGTTGTTTGCCGGACTCAACGTCCTGCCGAAATCGACTACTCTTTCAACCTATTCCTACCGCGTGTCAAGGTCGCAGAACAAAAGGTTCCTTTCCGCGCTGTCGCGCATTTTCCGCGACGACGAACTCGAAAATGGCGAGTTCAATCTGGATTTCAAAGCGATACCGCATTGGGGAGACGCCAGCGTTCTCGAAAAAAACTGGGCGGGTTCCAGATCGAAGGCGATGAAGAGCCTTCTCGCCCTGGTTGCGCAGGATCCTTCAACTGGCAATCTTTCCTATACCAATGCGGAAGTAAAGCACAGGAACCAAAGCGACGCCGTTTTCGATTTCGTCGATTTTTGGAAGCAAGGTCGCGGCGTGGCCCCGAAAATGTTGATTTTCGATTCGAAGTTCACGACCTACAAGAATTTGAGCGAGTTGAATCAGAGCGAGGAAAAAATCAAGTTCCTGACCATAAGAAGGAGAAGTAAAAGCCTGATCGAAAAGGCGGAAAAAATCGAAAGCAACCATTGGCGAAAGATATCCGTCGAGCGTTCGAAGGGTAAATATCAGAAAATCAGAATATACGAAGAGCACTGCAAATTGCGACATTACAAAGGCGAAGTAAGACAAATCGTTATGACCGACCATGGAAGACGAAAACCGACCTTTCTTATTACCAACGACTTTGACGCGGATGTGGGAAAGCTTGTGAAAAAATATGCAGGCCGATGGCTGGTGGAACAGGAAATTGCCGAGCATGTGGCGTTTTTCAACCTGAACAATCCTTCCTCTTCAATTGTTGTCAAGGTGGATTTTGACCTGACGATTTCCCTTTTGGCCCACAACCTGTATCGGATATTGGCAAGCCATCTTGAAGGTTTTGAAAAATGCACCGTCGAAACAATAAGCCGAAATTTTCTTGAAAACGGCGCCTCCGTGGAAATTGCCGGAGATCGGATAAAAGTTTTTTTGAAAAAGAAAACGCATCTGCCTTTACTTCTCGATGTCCCGTGGATGAAATGCTCCACAAAATTGTCATGGCTTGGTGCAATAATATCCTTTGAAACCGGAACATATTCTTGAGGTACCTTTTTTATCTGAATGAAAATCCCTGATAAAGGAAACACACGAAAAAAACAAGATTCAGCCATGAAATAATACGGAAGACACCGGAGAAATCGTTCGAAAAGAGTACGAAAACAATTATCCTGCCAGGCAACTGCTTAATCCAATGGCCCTGCGTAGTTTCCCGAATGAGTTGCTGAAGGTGGGGAGCCATGCTGAAAGCATCTATGGACGCATGTTCCATTAGAGATTTCCTCCGTCTAAACAGTTAATTTTTTCGTGTATTTTGTGTGATTTCGTGGCCCCTCAATGTCAGAGGACGATTCTTTTGAATTCCATTTTCTTGGGTCCGAAGTTCAATATCAGCCCCAGCCGTGTCCCAGTGGCTTTCAGGTAATTGAGCGTCTGTGCCACGTGGGCGTCTTCTATGGCCTTTGCGCTTTTCAATTCCACGAGGATTTTGTTTTCGATCATCAGGTCCGCCTTGTAGGTTCCGACGCTGTGTCCCCGATAGAGCACCTCTATGGGCTTTTGCTGTTCGAATGAAATTCCGCATTTGGCAAGTTCCACGGCGAGCGCATTTTCATACACTTTCTCCAAAAAGCCATAACCCAAGGCTTTCCATACCGCAAACCCCGCCCCGACAACCCGATAACTCAATTCCCCGTATATGACCTTCTTCTCGTCCATTTCAATCCTCCCTTTGAGCCTGCATATGCATCCAATTTCTTTATTTCTTTAGCATGGTATCTTGATTCTTTCCATGGGCTTCCTTAGATCAACGTGTTGTTGACCAAAGTTTTTCGTGTCCTTTTGTTTTTGGATATTTTTTCTTTTCTTTTTCGTGATTTTCGTGTGTTTTCGTGGCCTACTTCAAGCGTGTTTTCGTGGCCCAACTCGGTTTATCGGGATCTGCGGATGAATTCCAGGAGTTGATCGACGTTTCTGTATCCCGGTTCCAGTTTTTTCAGCATTGTTTCGGCCTCCGCGTATTTTTTTTCCCGGAACAGCCGGACCCCGATCTGGTATGTGGAATAGTCTATGATGAACAGGGCCTCTTCGTCCTTGGGGCGGCTTTTGAGGTATGTTTGCGCTGCGGAAATGGCTTCGCTGTATTTTTTTTCTTTCAGGAAATTTCTGGCCCGGTCCAGGTTGGCGGCGGTCTTCGGGTAGCGCTTTTTGGGCTTGGGCAGCGAATCGATTCCGGGAAGGCGCAGCTTGGCGCCGGGTTCGATGCGTTCTCCCTGTTTCAGGTCCGCGAAATGGGCTACGAGTTCCTGGAGGCGGGGGTCTTTGTAGACTTTGCGTGCCACGCTTTCCAGAGAGTCGTTTTCCACGGCTTCGTAGGTAAGAAAATTGTCCTTCTTTAGCTTTTGCGCGAGGTATTCCAGAGCGCCTTGGTGGGAGGGATCGACTTCGAGAACGAGGAGAAATTCTTTGCGGGCCGCATGCAAGTCGCCTTTTTCGAAATAGTGCGTCCCTTTGGAAAAACGCGCGTCCGCCTCTTTTTCGATCTGGGCTTGCAGCCGTTTCGCGGACTCGCGCGCTTCGTCGTCTTCGGGCAGAAACGACGACACGATTTTCCATCGGAACAAGGCGTTGGGAAGGTCGCCTATGTTTTCGAAACGTTTTGCTTCTTCTCTGTACAACGCTGGGAAATCGGAAAACGGATCTTTTTCGGGGGCTTTTTGTTCCGAAGGCTTTGCCGAGGCGCATGCCTGAAAAACCGCGCAGCAAACAGCCAGCGTTAGGAACAAGGCGATTTTTCGCAGAAGCCTCCTGCGGTCGGGCAACGGGTCATAGCGGCGGCGCTGGGGGCCTGCACTCGTTTTTTCAGCGCAATGCTTCATCGTCGTAGACTTCGAGGTTCCTTTTGAATGCGTCTATGTCGAAACTGCCGTAGATCATGCGTCTTCCGATTCGATAGCGGTCGGAGAAAAAGGGAGCGCTTTTTCTTTCCACGGTGAAGGCAGCCTGGAAGCCGTTTTTTTCCAGCAGGGCGGCGGCGAGGGTGTTTTCTTCTCCGTATGGATACGCGAAGAACCGGACCTTTTTTCCTACGCGCCTGTCTATGATTTCGGCCGAGCCGACGATCTCGGTTTTGAGAGAGTGGAAATATTCGTCGGCGGATTCCCCTGGGCGGCGTTCGTTGAAGTTCCTGTGGGTTTTGGAGTGCGCCTGGATGTCGATGCCGTTTCGGGCCATTTCCGCGACCAGGTCCCAGTCGAGGGTTATGGAACTGCCGCTGATCAATTCCGTGTATACGAACAGCGTGGCGGGAAAGCCGTGCTTTTTCAGGATTGGGTATCCCAGCTGATAAAAGGAGCGCCATCCGTCGTCGATGGTGATCGCGACCGATTTGTCCGGGAGCCGTTCCGTTGCGAGCATGTACCGGTAGAGTCGTTCCAGCCCGACGACCGTGTAGCCGTTTTGTTCCAGGTAGTCCATCTGGGCTTCGAAGTCCCTGGCCCTGACGGTCATGGCGTCGCGGACGTCTTGCGAGAACTTGTGATATGTGAGGACGGGAACGGTTTGGTATTTTCCGTTGCGAACCTTGGCGGGCGACCGAGTGTCGAGCGGAACGACGAGCTTCTGGCCGGTAACGATTTCGTCGATTCCGTTGAATTCCTTGATCGCCCAGCCTTTGGAGGCGTCGCCGAGGAATTCTTCCGCCAGGGAGGCGAAGGTGTCGCCGGGTTGCGCGACAACGGCTGCGAAGTCTTCGAAGACACGATAATGGGAAGACGGCTTTGCCGCGGAAAAGACGGCTTCGGTCCCCGGACGAACGATGCCGCAGCCTGCGAGTGCGAATGCCATACACAAAACGAAAGCGGCCGCAGCCTCCTTTCGAAAAAGCCCCGCTTTCGTCGGGATATGTCTGACACTAATTTTCAAGCTGTAGTGTTCCATTTTTCCATTTCATACGATTTCATACGGTTGTCGCCGATTTCCGTAGCTTTCGCCGAAGGAAAAATATCCCACGCATTTGTATTGTCAACGTGTTCCGTTGTTATCTCGGGGGCGTTATCAAATATCCCTTGACTCAAAAGGGTATAATTTGCATTATAGCCTGTGGGCGTCGGGCGTTGCCGAACGTTGGGCAGACTGTGAGATCCTTGCCAGCGTCTGAAAAGCTCGAAAAAAACTTAAACGAGGTAAGAAAGATCGTGAACGATTTTCAACCCGTTCGATTCGGGAAATATCTTCTCCTGGACAAGATCGCCGTGGGCGGCATGGCCGAACTGTTTCGCGCCAAGATTCTCGGGGTCAAAGGTTTCGAGAAGATTATCGCGGTCAAGCGCATACTCCCCCACCTCTGCACCGAGGAAGACCTGGTGACCGCCTTTATCGACGAGGCGAAGCTCGCGGCCCTTCTGAGCCACCAGTGCACCATTCAGATTTACGACTTCGGCAATATAGGGTCGTCGTATTTCATCGCGATGGAGTACATTTTCGGAAGAGACCTGCGCCTCATCGCCAAGAAATGCAGGGAGAAGGGCTTGACGCTTCCCCTTGAATTCAGTCTTTTCATCGTTTCCAAAGTATGCGCGGGACTCGATTATGCGCACGGGCTCAAGAATTACAAGGGCGAGCATCTCAGTCTGGTCCACAGGGACATCAGTCCGCAGAACATCATCGTAACGTACGAAGGCGACGTTAAAATCGTGGATTTCGGCATTGCCAAGGCGGCTACCCGAAGTGTCAAGACCCAGGTAGGGATGATCAAGGGCAAGGTCGCCTATATGTCTCCGGAGCAGGCCGAAGGTTACGAGATCGATTATCGTTCGGACATTTTTTCCACCGGCATTCTCATGTACGAACTGGTCACCGGCAAGCGAATGTTCAAAGGCGACACGCTGCTGATTCTGAACAAGGTCAGACAGGCCAGTTTCCAGCCTGCCGAGGAGTTGGCCCCTGACTTGCCCCCCAAGGTTTTCGAGATCCTCAACCGCGCTCTGGCAAGGGACCGGGAAGAACGTTACAGTTCCTGCGGTGAAATGCAATTCGACATCGCGGAATGCATCCGGGAATACGGCTTCAATCCCTCCAGCACGGGCCTTTCTCGATTTATGAAGGACCTTTTCATCGACGAGATCCAGGAAGAGCACCGGGCCATGCGAAATGCCGCGGAGTTGGCCGCGCGCACGGAAAAGGAGCAGCTGGCGCAGGATACCGGGGAAAGCAACCTGCTCGGGCGTCTTTTTTCGGGCGGCAACAGGCTGCTTCTTGCAGGAGTCGCGGCCGGATTGGTCTTGATCGCATTGGCCGTGTTCTTTTTTTTCGGTCAGGGCGAAGAACCGGTTTCCAAGACTCCGGTCGCTCCGAAAGAGGAAGTGCAAGTCGCCGACGCGACACGGCCGTCCGAAACCGCGCCTCCGAGTGGAGAGACAACGCATGCGGAAAGGCCGCCGGAAACCGAGCCGGCCGTAGCGAAACCGGATGAAACCGAAATAAGGAGGGAAGAGGAAAAGCCGACCGGGCTTCCTGCGGCGACTCGGCCCGAAGAGGTCGGTCCGGCGGAAATCGGACCGGTCGCAGCCGTCGAGCCCGGACCGGGAGAAACGGCAGAAAAACCGTCCGCAGACCAGACGCCCGCGCTTCCCGAGCCCGGAACAAAAGCGGCAGGCAGGCAGGCTTCGAATGGGCAAAGCCCCCTTGGCACCGGGGAAAAAAGCCCCGCGCGCGCTCTCTTCGACGACGCCGTAAAAGCCCTGGAAGAACAGAAGTACGCCGAATCCATCCTTTTGTTCGAAGAACTCAGTCGGTCGAACCCGGAAATGCTGCGGGAATTTTCCGACCCGTATGGCCGCGCCTTGGTGGAGCAGGCCGCAAGGTACATGAAAGCGAGCCCGGAGAAAGCAAGGGAGCTTTTAAACAAGGCGGTGGCGGTCAACCCTGCGGACCCGGAGGCCTATGCGCGCCTGGGTTATTTGCAGATGGCGTCCCAAGAATTCGACAAGGCGATCAAGTCCTATCAGATCGCCGCAGGATTGGGACCCGACAACCCCAAACCGCTGTTCAATCTGGGATACCTTTACGTCAAGAACAAAGATTACGAGAACGCCGAGGAAATGTACAAGCGAGTCGTGGAACTCGAGCCCGGCTACTTGGACGAAGCCCTGTTCAACCTAGGGGTGGTCCAGGACATGCTCGGCAAGACGGCCCAGGCCAGGGAAAACTTGGAAAAGGCCCTTGCAATCAATCCGAATAACGAATCCGTGAAAAAATATCTACGAAAATTTAAATGAAAGGCGGGAGGATTAAAAAATGGCCCACATTCGCAGCCGAATCGCATTGTTTGTACTGGCATTGGGCGCAATCTCGTTGGTCGCCTCGTGCGCAACCACGCAAAAGGCGCCCCAACCCGCCCCGGAACCGCCCCCCGTGCAGACCTCCGAACCCGATGATAAACTGGAACCGGAACCCCAGCCCGCAGATGCCGAAATCTTCTTCACTCACACGGTGAAATGGACCGGGGAATCCCTTTCCATTATTGCGGCTTGGTACACAGGCGAACTGGAAAACTGGAAACTGCTCGCCTCGGCCAACCCCGAACTCAATCCCAACCTGATTCGTATCGGAGACGAGATCCGAATTCCGGAGAGCATGATGGTTACAACGGAAATATTGCCATTCGAATTCGTCGCCAAATACGTCCCGTCGCTCAAGCGAGGACGGACCGCAAGTCCTGCGTCCGCCCCGGCAGAAAGCCAGCCTTCTGCGGGCGTTCACGAAGATACGGGGGAAATCGCGCCGGCTGCGGCAGGGCCCGCTACGGAGGCGGACGAAGCTTCCCGGCCTGCCGATGAAGCCGGAAAGGTCGGAATGGACAAGGCCGGGCAAGGCGATTCCGGCGGCGCGGCAGCCGAAGAAAAGCCAAAAGATGACGAAGAACCCGTGCTTTTCGGCCCGAAAAGCTTCGACTGAAAACAAATGATTGCCCGAAAAACATGAAACTCCATGATCAGGTTTTTTTCCGCCGACCTGACCGAGGCGGTAATACCGAGGCGGTCATACCGATGCGACCTGACCGAGGCGGTCATACCGATGCGACCTGACCGAGGCGACCGTCATTCCGGGCGCAGCGCAGCGGAGACCCGGAATCCGGGAGTTCCGCAGAAGCGCATGGATTCGAAGCTTTCGGGGAAATGACGAAAAAAAAACTTGATCATCGAGTGAAAGGATTCGGTTCCGAAGCGCCCGGAAATACAAATTGAGCCTTGCTTGTCTTTTTTTACGCCGTCTCGATGCGAATTCGCCCGACGAAAACTGCGATAGTATCGGTCAGTTTTTCAATGTCTATCTAAAAGGAGTCGATTATGCTTAAGAACGGAAAAAGATCATTGGTAAGCGTTCACGGGCTGAATAGCTATGAATAAGTAAAATCCACGGACGGTATGGATGCCGACATGTATGTTCCGATCCTGGCTAAACTATCAAACGAATTTGTTGGCTGAGGCCTGAAAAGGTTCGAATTCCGATATCCGCCGCAACGCACGAAGCCAAAGTGCTTCTTCGATCTTCCGCTTTGTATTTCGGAGGCTTACATTCCAAAGGCTTTTGCGAAAACGTCCGACTTTCCGGGCGGTTTCGTTCGCGGATGCGACTGTCCAATTGGAATGCGTCGAGATCATTCGGATTCCAAGGCAAGTATTTTCTTTTGCTCTTCGCTCAATGCGCGCCTGCTTCCGGCGACGTTGCAAGAGAACCTCGAAGTCGATCGGAAAAGAAAGTTTTTCGGTCGAAGAAGTCAAATGGAATCTTCCGGCGGTCCGCAAGACGCGCATTGATTTTCCCTGTCGGTTCGACAGCGGTAAAATGGTTTTCGGGTCCTTTATCCCGGCGGATTTTTTTTCGAAGGCTCCCCCGTTTTTTAATCGGGACGTTCGGTATTCCGAGGCAAGGAATACGTACTTTGCCGGCTTCGGTACGCCGGCGAAACGATGGGACATTCGTCGAACTACGAAGTATCAGGAATCAGGGAAGGAGCGGTGCGATCGTTGAAAGAAGCCCGGACCGCCAGCAGAATGAAATCGAATGCGGATCGTCCTTGCAGCGCGCAGGTGGCAATTACCGTCCACAATCGTTCGCTGGCCTTTCTGCCTTTTGCGCTTCGCGTGCCTTGGGTGACATGACGGTCGATCACGACGAATCCTACGGCGCGTTCGGCGACTTTGTTCGTGGGATCGACGCCGGGGGTGGCGATAAACTCGAAATAGGCCTCGCCATGGTTTCGAAACCTTTTGGCCATGTTTTGGGCTTCGCGCTTCCTTTCCTTGCCGTTTTCGTCCGGCAGACTCGGCGCGTCCCGCAAAGCGGTTTCGACAATTTCCTTTTTGGCCTCTGCCAGAGCGTCGGCAAAATCATCGCCGGACATTTCCTCGCGTCCATGAATCACTTTGAAAAGGCCTCGCACCTTTTCAAGCAGTTTCTCGCCGTACAGCCTGGTTTGCTCGTCGGGCAGCGTCTTGAGAAATCTTATGTCCCGAATCAAATGGGCGATGCAAAACTGGTTCGTAATATCGAAATCCTTCATGTATTGGCGATAGGCCGAGAAATAATCGCAGCCGAGAACGCCGTCGAACTCTTTGCCCAGAACCTCCACAAGCACTTGGGAGCCTCTGGATTTGTCTATTTTGAACAATACGTACAGTTCGGCCTTGAACACCCAGGTCCAGAATCTTTCCTTGTTTTCCTTGTGTCCGGTTTCATCTGCGTTCAGGATTTTCTCCAGGGGCAGGCGGTCGAGAAGTTCGTTGTACGGCGCGTCGAGGGCCAGGCCGACCTTTCCGATCAATTTCGACAAGTATCCCCGAAAAACCTTTACGCCGAGGACGTCCCGGACGAATTTCCTCAACGTGGAAAAAGAGACGTGGCACACGTATTTCATGTAGGCCACAAGAGCGGTCAGCCGTTGCTTGAAGAGTCCCTCTTTGACTACATCCTCGTCGAAAGGCATGTAGTGGACAGCGCCGCATTTTTCGCACCGTACAGGATAGGAGCGGTGTTCGAATTTGATCGCCGGCGCTTCCGGCAACTCGATTTGATGGATTATCCGGGGAGCGCCGCCCGTCGGAGATGGTTGTGGACAGCGAGCCAGTGTTCCGACAAATTTTTCCGGCTGATGCGAAGCAGGCGGGAAGCCAGGCATGGTATCCGAACCCATGGCAGAATCAGAAAACGCGTGTTGTCGGCTATCAAGTGGAGGTTCTTTCGCCTCTCCTGCTTCGTCCATCCGATGAATCGATCCCTTGCCTTGATGTGCCAGGGGGCCGAAGCCCAGGCTAGGCACGCCAGCGGCCTGCCCTCGTGGAAAGCCATATACTTGAGATGTTCGCCCACCGGCTGAGTGTAGCCAAGATAATGATATTGTTCGACTAAGCTGTCGAACATTTTTTCACGGCAGGTTTTTCGAACTTGAACCAAGCAAATGGATATCTCGGACAGATTGCATTCCAAAGGCGTTTCGTCCCCGGCAATTTTCTTCGGCTTTTTCCTGTTGGCCAATGGATTGTTCGGATTGCATTTTCGAGAAGGCAGCTTGATGAACCCGCAGGATTCGAGCAAAAGAAGAAGGCTTCTGCAAAACATGTCCTTCAGAAAACCGTTCGGCTGGCGCCAGTCCCATATGCGACAGAGTTCCTGTGAAATGAATCTTCGGCTCGAGCCAGGATAATCGTCGATTACCTTCTTAATCGTTGTTATGTCGTTTTGGCTTACGCACCGTCCTCGTTATTTCACTGTCGTTTCCATGACCCTTGTCAATCTACAAACCGTCCTGGAACGCACGAACTTTTTTCAAATTCGACGATTTTTTTTCATTGGCTAAAAAAATCGTCGTGAACGGTTACTCTTTTTGCGACTTCGGCTTTCCAGGCGCATTTTCAAGATAACAATGCCGATCTATTTTCGGAACAATTTTCCGACTGTTTTCTTCTCTTTTCTACTCAAGTTTTCATGCAGTGCCCTGGACGTGTAAAAGCCCTTGGGATCGTCTCCTTCCAGAAATCCCCAGTCGGTGACTTTCGACAGGTCCACCGCGATTTTCTGGCCCGCTTCCACGCATTCGACGCGATGGGGCTGGTTGGCGATCACGCCGTACCAGGTCTTTTTCTTCTTTTCGATGTCCGAAAGCCAGAAGTGTTCCGAACCGTTTTCATCGACGATATGTTGCTTGAGCGCGAACCCGGAGTATTTCCCGGACCGGTCCTCGAACGCCGCGAAAAAGACCGGAAGGTTCTCTTTCGCCTCGTCGATGGCGCGTTGCATTTCGGCATCGTCGTCCTTGACCATCACCACGGAGCCATAGCGCATTCTGCCGGTAAAAAGGGAAAGGACCCACCGGCAAAACATTCCGACGACCAGGCCAAGAATGGAAAGAACAAGACGCAAGAAGGAAATATCGCCGCCGCAAGTGCCCGGTTGCGTTTCGCACAAGGGGGCGTCTTCGGCGTCATCCTGGTCCGGGGCGACGCGCCAGTCGGCGCCGAACCTCCAGTCGTCGTCCTTTTGCAGATATTGCAGGAAAATGGAAAGCGCGTCCGGGGAGTTCAGGTCCGGGGACGGGGACATGCGGCGCACTCCGTCTTCGCGATAGGCGACCGTGATTCCGAAGCCCTCCTCCCCGAAGGCCTCCATGTAGTTTTCCGGACCGATTTCTAGCTTCGCCGATACGTAATTGCCCCAGTCGGCGTCCTGCCAGGCCCGGGAAAGGTCTTCGGGGGACGGATCGTCCATCGCGACGGCGGCTTCGTCCATCCCCCTCGGTTGTATTGTAAATCTCATTGTCGGCTTTATTCAACCCTTGTCCGGTAGTTGTAAATCATTCCGAATAACACTTGCCACCTGACGACTAACCGCCAACCGCCAAAATCTAACGGCTAACGGCTAAACCGCCAACCGCCAACCGCTACCCGCTCGGAACCTTGAACAGCGTCGCGGCGACGGGATAGTCCACGGTCCCCAACTTCTTGCCCCGCAGTTCCGGAGAAAGGGAGTCATTGATCAGGGCGAACAAGTCGGAAGCCTTCTGCCCCGTCTTGGCCAGTTGCAGGAACCCTTTCAGCTGCGCTTCGTCGAACTCCAGAAAGTCGTCGAGGTATTCGATGAACGACGGCGTATGGGCCTGGTCGGTCACGATGAAGATGCGGCTTTTGTATAGTTCCCACTTTTCCGGCGGGACGTTCTTCTTTTTCAGGGCGTGGTTTATGCATTCCTCGTGTAAGCTATAAAGCTCCTTCTTTTTGATATCCATCATGGCATCCTGAAGCTTTTCTTCGTCCAGCGACATGTCGCCGCTTTCCATCACCCTTTTGATTTCCTCCTCGGATACGCCGCCTTTGCCTGCTCTCCAGGCCGTTTCTCTCCGATAGGATTCTTCGAAGACTTCTCTGAAAGTGGAATCGTCGATCCGGACCTTCGGTTTCGGCTGGATCTTTTCTGTGAAAGTTTCGTAGAGTTCGGAAACAGAGGCGTTTCGAATGACGATTTTTTCGCACCCGGGCTTGGTATCCAGTTCCCCCCCCATGGGAGCGTTGGTGACGTTCAGGTCGGAGCCATCCTCGTATTCCACAACGAACTCGGACCACAACATGCCATTGTCGTGCATGGAGACGACGGCGCAAGCATCGTGTTGTGGCCGGAAAAAGCTCACGCATTTGATCATCGGCATTTCCTTTATCGCGTAGGCCTTTCCCTTCGAGAACCCCAGCGACTCCATCTCCCCGATCAGCTCGGCAACTTCCGACTCCTGTGTCCATTCGGGGTTCAGGTCCTGGTTGAGATGAATGCTCATCGGCGGCGTGCCGTCCATCTCTTGTCCCAAGCTTGCCACCAGATTGCGCCATTTTTTTCTGAGGACGAAAAAAGCGCCGATGGCGATTACGATCAATACCAAAAAAACGATGCCCAATATCTTCAAGATCAAATCCATGCGGAAAACCTCCGGAGTTGAATTGTTTTTTTGAGCCTAGTCCATATGCACCTGCACTGCCGAAAGAATGTTGGGCAGCGCCATGATTTCCTCCAGGACCGAATCGTCGGCGGGGGTGTCGATGTTGATCATGCACAGGGCACGGTCGTCCCGCCTTCCCAGCTGGAACCGTCCGATATTGATGTCGTGCTTTCCCAGGGTGGTACCCAGGTTTCCGATCACGCCGGGCTTGTCGATGTTCTGGATGATAATCATGTAGCCTTCCGGGATGGCGTCCATGTAGATTTCGCCCAGTCTCACGATTCTTGGGTATTTGTTGCCGAATATGGTCCCCCAGATTTCATCGGGGCCTGATTCGCAGTCCTCGAACTTGATCCGGATGGAACCGGCGAAGTCGTCCTTTCCTTCGCTGAGCACTTCGTGGACTTCGATCCCCTTGTCCTTGGCCACGGCGGGGGCGCTCACGTAGTTGACGGGGGTGTCGGTGAACGCGCTGAGCATGCCCTTGAGCGCGGCGTACGTCATGGGGCGCGTATCCATTTGCGCGACCGTGCCGCAATACCTGATGGTCACGTCGTGAATCTGGCGGACCATCTGGCCCATGAGCGCGCCCATTTTCTCCGCGAGTTCCAGGTGGGGGCCGATCTTCTTCAACGTTTCCGCCGGAAGCGACGGGAAATTCACCGCGTTGATAATTTCGCCGTTCAGAAGGTAGGCGGACATCTGGTTGGCGATCATCTCGGCCACCTTGTCCTGTGCCTCCCCGGTGCTGGCGCCCAAATGGGGGGTGAAAATGACGTTGGGGTGGGAGAAGATCGGGTGGGAGTAGTCCGGCGGTTCCTTGGGGAACACGTCCAGGGCGGCCCCGGCCACATGACCGCTCTGGAGGGCTTCGTGAAGGTCGTCCAGGTTGACCACCTCGCCGCGCGACGCGTTGACGATGCGGACCCCGGGCTTCATCTTGGCGATCAAGGGGGCATCGACCATGTTGGCGGTTTCCGGCATGCGGGGCACATGGAGGGTGATGAAGTCGGCGTGGGATACCAGGTCGTACATGGATACCAGTTCCACGTGCAGGTGCCTGGCGGCTTCCTCGCTCACGTACGGGTCGGATGCGATCACCTTCATTTTCAAGCCCCGTGCACGTTCGGCCACCACGCGCCCGATATGGCCCAGGCCCACTATCCCCAAGGTCTTGCCGGTCATCTCCACGCCGGCGAGCAGTTTCTTTTCCCATTTTCCGCTGCGCAGCGAGGCCGTGGCCTGCGGGATGTTGCGGGCCAGAGACATGAGCAGGGCGATGGCGTGCTCCGCCGTTGTGGTGGTGTTTCCCCCCGGCGCGTTCATCACCACGACGCCGTGTCTTGTGGCGGCCTTGATGTCGATGTTGTCCACGCCGACGCCCGCTCTGCCGATCACCTTCAGCTTCCCGCAGTTCTCCAGCACCGACTCCGGGACTTTGGTGCCGCTTCTGAGCGCCAGTCCGTCGTATTCGCGGATAATCTCCGACAAGACCTCCGGCGCGGCGTTGGCCTTGTCGTTGTCCACGGTCACTTCGATTTTTCCGGTCGCCTCCAAAATGTCCTTCGCAACGTGGGACATGTTGTCCCTGATCATGACTTTGAACATGCTTTACCTCGAAAATAAATGGAGTTTAATCGTCGGATGGCCCTTTTTTCGGTCCCGGGTCCTCGCCCTTGCGCCGAAAAGCCCCCCCTCTTGACTCATCTGAACCCAGAAAAAAATGAAACGTTTTCGTTTCTTTATCACCCTCGTCGCCAAAGTCAAAGGTATTTTTTCGGCTCATCGCGGATCTATGGGAAAATGCGTGCAGATGGTAACCAGACCATCCTGGTCTGGCCTTCCCTGGCTTCCAAGCGGTGGCATATTCGCGATATGGGGCCAGAGCTGGAAGCTCTGGTTACCTTTACCACTTCCCACAAATCCGCGATGAACCTTTTTTTTCTCGATTTTCCCGGCTATCTGACCGCCACCAGCGACGCCATCAGCGGCGGCGTCTTGGGTTCCCGCGATTCGCCCTCGCGGTAGTACCGGATTTTCATGGACAGGAAGCTGTGAAGCAGTTCGTTTTCCCGGAAAAGGTAGTCCCGGCAGGAGGGTTTCCAGTCGGCGGTTTCCCCGCCGTCCCCGCCGGGGCCTTCCATGAACGACTCGAATATCAGAACGCCGCCTTCGACCAGTCCCTCCTTGATGTAGGGAAACAGACGGCGTTTCAAAAATCGGATGTTCAAGATGAGGTCGTAGCGGTTCGGAGCGATGTCGTAGTGGTCCAGATCGACGCATGCGGGACGGATGCGCGGGTGCTTTTTTCCGGCTTTTTTCAGGCCCACTTCCGAGATGTCGAGGGCATCGACGACAAAGCCGCGTTCGGCGAGAAACAGGGCGTTGTTGCCGGTCCCGCAGGCGATGTCCAATGCGCGTCCGGTTCTGGCGAGACTGAAGAACTCGGTCACGATGTCGGCGGGCTTTTGCTTGTCGATGTCCTTGGCATGCTTGTCGTTCCACTTGATGCGGTCTTTTTTCACGCGACTTCTCCTCCCCAGGCGTCCAAATCGCCGGGCAGTTCCCCGTGATCGTCCTCGAACCCGAAGAACGACTCCAGGACCTTGGCCGTCCTGGGATAGACCCGGTATTTGTTCAGGTCCCGGCGGGAAAACCATCTGGCGCCCGACGCGTCGTCGCCCGGCTCGGGCTCGCCTTCCACGTACTCGGCAGTAAGATCCACGATGACGTAGTGATAGCGAATCCGGTCCTTTTCGTCCCGGTCGATGACCTGGAACGTGTAGAACGGCTCTTTGGCCCGGATTCGGATGCCGGTTTCCTCCAGTATTTCCCGCTCGGCCGCCTCCTGGAGGGTTTCCCCCAGTTCGACGCTGCCGCCGGGTATGGCCCAGTAGCCTTCGGCCGGGGGCTTGGCGCGGCGGACCAGAAGGACCTTGTCCTCCTTGAACACCGCCGCGCCCACCGCCAGACGGGGAAAGTCCGGGTACGCGCCCCGGTTCGGATCGTTTCCCATGGCGATTTCCCCGCTACGCCAGTTCCGAAGCGGCTTCGCGCATCAGCCGTCCGATGGCGATGTTCCTGGGACACTTTCTTTCCGCCGCCGAGTAGTCCGATTCCGTGAGCCTGCGCCGGACCTCGGCCGGAATTTCGGAAAAAAGCTCCGCAGCCAGCTGCTTTTCCCCGTAGTTCCTTGAATACATGAGATAGCGCATGACGTCGCACACGGGCACTTGGCTGTCCATTGCCGGTTCGCAGATCTCGCCGCATCCCGCGCAGTAATCCGATGCGGTCTGGCGGTCGAGTTCCTCAAACAGCCTCAGGTCGGAGGAGGTGAGGCTCGTTTTCTTCATGGCCGCAGCCGCGTTGGCCGCCAGGATGTTCATGCTGGGCATCTGGGAGCAGACGCTGGCGATATAGGGCTCCTGCCATACCGCCATAAGCTTGGCCTGTTCCGGGGTGAAGCCTTTCTGGACGAACCGTCCTGCCAGCTCCAGCTCGGCCTCCGAATTGGTCCGGACTGGCCCTCCGCCCTGGGTCTTCATGGCGGTCAGCCCGATTCCCGCCTCCTTGCACGCGGCCACGGCCTCCTTCATCTGCGGTTCGTGCATGATTCTAAAATTGTAGGTCAGCATGATGCCGTCGATCCAGTCCAGCTTGGCCGCGTCCATGAGGCATCGCTCCATGTTGCGGTGGGTGCTGAACCCGAAGAACTTGATCCTGCCCTGTTTCTTGGCTTTTTCCGCCCAGGCGCGGGTCTTGTCGTCGATCTCGGAAATGCTGCGGATGCCGTGCACGAAGAACAGGTCGATGTAGGAGGTGTTCATCCGTTCCAAAGAAGCCCCCAGCTTCTCATCCAGGCCGTCCGGGTCGCTGTCGCCCGATTTGGTGACCAGAAAGACCTTCTTGCGGGCGTCGGGATCGCTCTTGAAGAACTTTCCGATTCCCTTTTCGCTCGTGCCGTAGCCGTAGGAATTGGCCGTGTCCCAGTAGGTTACGCCCAGGCGCAGGGCCTGCTTTAAAATAATCTGGTTGGAGGGGATGTCGAACATGCCCCCGAGGCTGAGAATGGAGACGTCCACGCCGGTCCTGCCGAAAGGCCGGACAGGAATCGTGCTCGGACTCTTGCCTTCTGCGGCTTCGGTTTTGGCTATGCCCGCCGCGTACGGTGCCAGCACGGACCCGACGCCGGCCGCGCCTGCGGTCCGCAAGAAATCTCTTCTCGAAAATTCCGGTTTTTTATTTTCCATGGCGAATACTCCTTTTGTTTTCGTATTTTCGTTTCTTACAGCAGAATCGCGCTGTCTTTGCTTCTGGACTCGTTTTCCGCCGTCACGCGGATCGCCCGCCTTTTCTTCACTGGGCATTCATGCTGGCAGACGCCGCACCCGATGCACCTTTCCGGGTCAACGTGGGGACGCTGCAAGAGGATGACAATGTCCGCGAGGCCTTGGTCGGGCAAATCGAGGTCCTGCGAGGCAGGACCAGCAAATCGGATTCGTGTTACGTCGTTTCCTATGATTGAAAGCGGGTGCGCGTCGGGAGCGTCCCGGAACCGAAGATAAAAGTCGCCTGTGGCGAATCGTTCCGGTTCGAGGGGCGTGTCCGCCAGTTCTATTTCGTCCGGGCCGGACATTTCGAACCGGGCTGCCGACAAGCCTCGCACCGGCTCGTATTCTTTCGTGGTGAAGATCGCCTTGGGACTCACCGGGCAGTTTTCCTGGCACACGATGCAGGGCCTGCCCATGGCCCACGGAAGACACCGTCCGCGATCCACGAACGCCATGCCGATCTTGATCGGGCCTTTGTCCTCGAATGTTCCCCTGCCCATTCTCTCGTCCAGGGAAATGGGCCGGATGGCGGCCGTGGGGCAGATGTTGCCGCAGGCGATGCAATTGTGCTGGCACCCGCTGGTGCCGATTCTGAAATTGAGGGCCGGGGTCCAGAGGGATTCGAACCCCGCCTCCAGTCCGGCCGGATGTATGACGTTGGTGGGGCAGATTCTCATGCACTGGCCGCATTTTATACAGCGTTTCAGGAACTCCTCCTCGGCCACGGCCCCCGGCGGGCGCACCAGGTTGGCGTGGCGGTTGGTCGAAGTCTCGCCGCTTAGGGCGAACATGGGCGGAGTTAAGACGCCTGCGGCCAGGGAGAGCACGATTCCGCGGCGCGTGAGGTCGGGCGCGGAAACCTCCCCGGCTTCCGACGGAACCACCCGGTAGGTCGTCAGCCCGTGGCGGCAATCCTTTAGGCAGTTCATGCAGAGCACGCATTCGGAAACGTTGATTTGCGAGGCCGGGGAGCAAGCGCCCTCGCAGTTTTTCTCGCACATCGTGCACTCCAGGCATTCCGCCTTGCTTTTTCCCACGCGAAAAATCGCGTATCTGCTGAAAATGCCGAACAGCGCGCCCAGGGGGCAGACGAACCGGCAGTAGAACCTGGGTCGGACAAAATTCAGAAATAGGGCGGCGAGGAACACGGCCCCGATCGCCCACGCCCCGTCGTAGTATCGCTGGGACGCCGAAAGCGGCGCCAAAGGCCCGTCGATCACCGCCAGCACCGCCAGGTTGACCGAACGGTAGACCAGCGGAATCGGGTCCAGAAGGCCGATCTGCAAGGAGCCTCGGAGGATGGCGTTGTCCGGCGATACGAAGGATGCCAGGTCCATGGCCGCCGCAGCCAGAAAAAAGATAAGAAGATAGTACTTCAGCGATTGAAAGCGGCTCGGACGGTTCAATCGAACCTTTTCCTTGTTTTTTTTTCCCAGCCTGCCCAGGAAACCGAAAAACTGGTGCATGGCCCCGAACGGGCAGAGCCAGCCGCAGAAAAAACGCCCGAAAAAAAATGTGAGAACGACGGTCGCCACGCCCCAGAGCAGTCCGGCGTACAAGGCGCCGGTGGCAAGGAGCGTGCCCAGCCCCGCCAGGGGATCGAGCTGGATGATCCAGTTGACCGGCCATCCGCGAAGCTGGCGCCAATCGTCGCCCAAGGAAGTGGCGACGCAGAACCACAAAAAAAGGGTCAGGAAAAAAATCTGGCTGATTCGTCTGGAAGTGGTGATTTTCATTTTTCCAATGATATTTCCAATTATCGATACAGTCGGTTCAAGCGTTGATTTCCATCGGGTTCAGTATTTGGTAATCCGCCGTTCCCCTTCCCGCCGCCGCAGCCTTGAGAATGTGGGGGAGCTGTTGCGGCGTTTTACCCAGAAGCGTGGCCCCCAGAGCGTCGGCCGCCACCTGGTCGGTGGATACGATCATGGTGCCGGTGCGTTTCAGGTCCGACAGCGATCCGCCGGTGGGGCCGTTGGCCATCATGGTCCAGGTGCCGTCCAGGACCACCAGGGTAGGGGAGACCATCATGGCCAGCTCCGAGATAATCCCGTGGATGTCCTGGTGGAAAATGTTTCTCCGCCCGCCCAGAAGTCCGTACCAGTTTTTCATGCTCATGGACGCCCCGCTTCTATGATGGTCCTTCACCGGCGCGATGCCGATGAGCTTGTCGATGTTTTCGAAAGGCGCGAACAGCAACGGCCAATCCCGGATCAGGTTCGCGCCTTGCACCGTGGTGGGCTTGAACGAGGAATCTCTGGGCAGTACCGCCTTGGCCCCGCTTTCCACAGCGGCCTTTTCGATGCCGGTCAGAAGAAAACAGGTGGCTGGGTCGTTGATGGGGTTGTCGGTCACCGCCACCGATTTCGCCCCGGCGGCAAGGCACAGGCGGACCACCTCGGAGACCAGGTCCGGGTGCGTGGTGGCCGACAGGGAAGGAGGAGACGCGAACGCAGCATTCACTTTCAACAGCACCCGGTCGCCTTTCTTGACGAATTCACCGATTCCTCCCAGAGCGTCGAACGCCTTTGCCACGGCGGTCTTCCGGTTTTCCGCGCCTCGCACCACCGCCATGGCCGGTTTCTTCCCGGCAATGGAGAAGTCCGGCAGGGACACGGTCTCCACGTTTTTACCGCCAGGCACCGGCCCTGCCGGATCATGGAAAAAGTACCCGGCGGAGAGAGCGGCCGCAGAGAACAGTCCGGCCTTGGTCAAGCGGATCAGAAACTCCCGGCGCTTGATCTCTTCACTCTTCTTTTCCGGCCCTGCCGCGATATCTTTTATGTCCATGTGTCCCACCGAGTAATTTTTTCAGCAAAACGGAGGCGGCTTCGGCATTCGGCGCTTCGTGAACTCCCAGCATGTAGTCGCCTTCCACTGCCACCGCGTCGAACGCGCCCAGAAAATCCACCAGCTTCGCCCCCGGCACATCGAGGGCTTCGGAAGCATCGACGCCACCGAACATAAGCATGAACCCGATGAAATCATCCGCTTTTTGCCGGGCCTCTTCGGCGGAATTCCTTCTGGAGATGAACGCCGTGGCTTCCTCGTCGCCTTGCCCCACGAGGTATCTGGCGACAAAGACCTTGTCGAGCCCTTCGAACCCGAACACGTTCGTCGGAAGGTAGGAAATGCTATGGGGCGCCATTGCTTCCTCGGGAAAGAGTGCGATTTCCTCGATGGGTTTCGCGTCGGCCGGTCTTTGTTCGTTGAAGGCTCGGGCCAGCGCCGCCAACTGTTCCCGTGTTTCCGGCGCGGCCTCCGAGGCGATGATCTCGGCGTAATATTTTCCGTGTACCCAGAACAGCGCGTTGTCGGTGCCGTAGGAGAAACGGGCGAACTTTTCGGCACGGGCGTCGTCGCGCCTCTGCGCACTGTAGACCGAAAACGCGTTGAGCGTGCCGCCCATGTCGTAGAAGAACGCCTCGTACCACAGGTCCGGCGTGCTTCCGGACGTAAACCTTTGGGCAAACAGGCTTTGGAACCCGGCCGGCAAATACAGCTCGGCCTTGCCGTCGATTTTGTCCGACAAGGTCGCCCTGTCGAACGTTTCCGGCGGGGACAGCGCTGAAAAGCCCGCTGGCGGCGAAAAAAACGCGGCTTGGCCGGCGTCTGGCGCGGAAATCTTCTTTTCAGCGCTATTCCTTATTTCATGCAGAGCCAAAACGGCGGGATTCAACTTCTCCTGCGCGCGGTAGACCCCGATGGCGATTAAAACCAGCGCCAGGACAATCGACACGCTCACGACGGTTTCCTTCGTCGATTCCTGCGGCTTTGCTCCTTTTGCGATATTTTCAGATGTGGTGCCCATTTCGCTTTCCGAATTTCATCGACCTGTGCGGTTGGTGTTCATTCATTGAGGACCAATGCCGGAGTGCGCCGGTAGCGCCGTCTTCCACGGCGGCGCGGCGCCTGGAGCGTTTGGATTCTGCGGCGGCATAGAACCGGACGACGCGCCGCCGTGGAAGACGGCGCTACCGGGAGGATAAGCGAGTTTTCGCATTGCCGTCGAACCAACTGCACAGATCCAATTTGTTTCAACGACCATTTAATTTTGGAAAACAAGCCGCTCCATTGCAGGCTCCCACGCATTCCACCCAAGAAGGGAAACCTTCGAAATCAAATCAGGAGCGCCTTTTGGTTTTCATCTTTTTCAAATATTTCTCGATATCCTCAAGTGCCTGGTCTCTAAGCCTTTCCTCCAGCCCCAGCCCTCTGAGCCTTTTCTCCGGCCCCAGTTTTTTCAACAGATTTTCGATGTCTTCCTCGGTGAGGCTTTGCAGGAGTTCCTCCTTGACCTCCCTGTCGAAATCTTCCAGTGTGTATGTCATAAACACCCCCTCCTCGATGTAATTTTCCAACAGGCGATTCGCGACGCGGCTCGCGGCGGTTTTCCATTGGTAGTTCCGCAGGCCGTACATCACCTTTTCCGGGGCCGCGCTGAACAGCAGCCAGGGAAGGTTCCGTTTCACTTTCGCGACCTGGCCGGCAACGATGGTCCGCACCGTGCGGACGCCCCATGTGAAATCGTACACGCCCTGCTTGAAATTCCGGAATTCGCACTGTTTCGCAAGGTCCCTCGGAAACCGCGCGCAGACCGCGTACAGGCGGAAATCCTCCTCGGGCAGGAGGCTGTCCAGAGACGGGCTCGCCTGCTTCCGGTAGTTCACGTAGTGCCCGGCCAGTTCCTCCAACGCCCAATGGTCCAGCGACTGCCTGTGGGACTTGAACGTGATCAGGTTGTGGCCGGAAAGGTCCTCCAGGCCGTCGGGGACGACTTCCGGCTCGAGCGCCTCGCCCGGCTTTCTTTCCACGACCACCGCGTCGAGCAGCTGACGCATCATGGAAAGGTCCTTTTCGATTTCCACCTCGTAGGATGTGTCGTGGAAAAAATCCGCGAGAGTCAGTCCGAATATTCGGTGCAGCGGGATCATGGCATTTCATTCCATCGGCGGCGCCAAGCATGCGGCGGCGAAAGGTTTAGGCCACGAAATACACGAAAAAATGAAATGTTTGAAACACACGAAAATGCGATTGTCTGTTCCGTTGTCTTTAATATTGCCATCGTATTTTTAGCGCCATCCATTCCGTTTGGAAGGCAATCAATGCGCGTCGCGCTCTCCGAAACGAACAAAAGAAGCCGGTGCTTTTTTCATAAACATCGCTGCTGATCGACTTGCAATTGTTTTTTTCCACTTCGGCTCGTCCAGGCAACGGCAGTTTCCATCGGCGAAAAAAAAGAAACCTTCGAAATCATTCTATTTACGCCTTTTGCTTTTCATCTTTTTCAAATATTTCTCGATATCCTCAAGTGTCTGGTCTCTGAGCCTTTCCTCCAGTCCCAGGCCTCTCATCCTTTCCTCCGGCCCCAGGCCTCTGAGCCTTTCCTCCGGCCCCAGGCCTCTGAGCCTTTCCTCCGGCCTCAGGCTTCTCAACCATTTCTCCGTCCCCAGTTTTTTCAACAGATTTTCGATGTCTTCCTCGGTGAGGCTTTGCAGGAGTTCCTCCTTAACCTCCCGGTCGAAATCTTCCAGTGTGTATGTCATAAACACCCCCTCTTGGATGTAACTTTCCAGCAGACGATTCGCGACACGGCTCGCGGCGGTTTTCCATTGGTAGTTCCGCAGGCCGTAGATCACCTTCTCCGGGGCCGCGCTGAACAGCAGCCAGGGAAGGTTCCGTTTCACTTTCGCGACCTGGCCGGCAACGATGGTCCGCACCGTGCGGACGCCCCATGTGAAATCGTACACGCCCTGCTTGAAATTCCGGAATTCGCACTGTTGCGCAAGGTCCCTCGGGAACCGCGCGCAGACCGCGTACAGGCGGAAGTCCTCCTCGGGCAGGAGGCTGTCCAGAGACGGACTCGCCTGTTTCCGGTAGTTCACGTAGTGCCCGGCCAGTTCCTCCACGGCCCAGTGGTCCAGCGACTGCCTGTGGGACTTGAACGTGATCAGGTTGTGGCCGGAAAGGTCTTCCAGCCCGTCGGGGACGACTTCCGGCTCGAGCGCCTCGCCCGGCTTTCTTTCCACGACCACCGCGTCGAGCAGCTGACGCATCATGGAAAGGTCCTTTTCGATTTCCACCTCGTAGGACGTGTCGTGGAAAAAATCTGCGAGAGTCAGTCCGAATATTCGGTGCAGCGGGATCATGGCATTTCATTCCATCGGCCGCGCCAAGCATGCGGCGGAGAAAGGTTTAGGCCACGAAATACTCGAAAAAAGGAAACCTTCGAAATCATACTATTTACGCCTTTTGGTTTTCATCTTTTTCAAATATTTCTCGATATCCTCAAGTGTCTGGTCTCTGAGCCTTTCCTCCAGCCCAAGGCCTCTCATCCTTTCCTCCGGCCCAAGGCTTCTCAACCATTTCTCCGGACCCAGTTTTTTCAACAACTTTTCGATGTCTTCGTCGGTGAGGCTTTGCAGGAGTTCCTCCTTGACCTCCCGGTCGAAGTCTTCCAGTGTGTATGTCATAAACACCCCCTCCTCGATGTAATTTTCCAGAAGACGATTGGCGACGCGGCTCGCGGCGGTTTTCCATCGATAGTTCCGCAGGCCGTAGATCACCTTCTCCGGGGCCGCGCTGAACAGCAGCCAGGGAAGGTTCCGTTTCACTTTCGCGACCTGGCCGGCAACGATGGTCCGCACCGTGCGGACGCCCCATGTGAAATCGTACACGCCCTGCTTGAAATTCCGGAATTCGCACTGTTGCGCAAGGTCCCTCGGGAACCGCGCGCAGACCGCGTACAGGCGGAAGTCCTCCTCGGGCAGGAGGCTGTCCAGAGAGGGACTCGCCTGCTTCCGGTAGTTCACGTAATGCCCGGCCAGTTCCTCCACGGCCCAGTGGTCCAGCGACTGCCTGTGGGACTTGAACGTGATCAGGTTGTGGCCGGAAAGGTCCTCCAGCCCGTCGGGGACGACTTCCGGCTCGAGCGCCTCGCCCGGCTTTCTTTCCACGACCACCGCGTCGAGCAGCTGACGCATCATGGAAAGGTCCTTTTCGATTTCCACCTCGTAGGACGTGTCGTGGAAAAAATCCGCGAGAGTCAGTCCGAATATTCGGTGCAACGGGATCATGGCGTTTCAGTCAGTTTTTCGGGCAAATTGCGCGAGTCGGGCTCTTCCAATCGATTGGAGGCCAGTGCTTTTTTCATGAACATCGCGGTTGCTCGACTTGCTATCGTTTTTTTCCACTGCGGGTCTTCCAGGCATCGGCAGTTTCCATCAGCGAAAAGAATGAAACCTTCGAAATCATACTATTTACGCCTTTTGGTTTTCATCTTTTTCAAATATTTCTCGATATCCTCAAGAGTCTGATCTCTGAGCCTTTCCTCCAGCCCCAGCCCTCTGAGCCTTTTCTCCGGCCCCAGTTTTTTCAACAGATTTTCGATGTCTTCCTCGGTGAGGCTTTGCAGGAGTTCCTCCTTGACCTCCCGGTCGAAATCTTCCAGTGTGTATGTCATAAACACCCCCTCCTCGATGTAATTTTCCAACAGGCGATTCGCGACGCGGCTCGCGGCGGTTTTCCATTGGTAGTTCCGCAGGCCGTACATCACCTTCTCCGGGGCCGCGCTGAACATCAGCCAGGGAAGGTTCCGTTTCACTTTCGCGACCTGGCCGGCAACGATGGTCCGCACCGTGCGGACGCCCCATGTGAAATCGTACACGCCCTGCTTGAAATTCCGGAATTCGCACTGTTGCGCAAGGTCCCTCGGGAACCGCGCGCAGACCGCGTACAGGCGGAAGTCCTCCTCGGGCAGGAGGCTGTCCAGAGACGGGCTCGCCTGCTTCCGGTAGTTCACGTAATGCCCGGCCAGTTCCTCCACGGCCCAGTGGTCCAGCGACTGCCTGTGGGACTTGAACGTGATCAGGTTGTGGCCGGAAAGGTCCTCCAGGCCGTCGGGGACGACTTCCGGCTCGAGCGCCTCGCCCGGCTTTCTTTCCACGACCACCGCGTCGAGCAGCTGCCGCATCATGGAAAGGTCCTTTTCGATTTCCACCTCGTAGGACGTGTCGTGGAAAAAGTCCGCGAGAGTCAGTCCGAATATTCGGTGCAACGGAATCATGGCATTTCATTCCTTCGGCGGCGCAAAGCATGCGGCGGCGAAAGGTTTAGGCCACGAAAAACACGAAAAAATGAAATGTTTGAAACACACGAAAATGCGATTGTCTGTTCCGTTGTCTTTCATATTGCCATCGTATTTTTAGCGCCATCCATTCCGTTTGGAAGGCGATCAATGCGCGTCGCGCTCTCCGAAACGAACAAAAGAAGCCGGTGCTTTTTTCATAAACATCGCTGCTGATCGACTTGCAATTGTTTTTTTCCACTTCGGCTCGTCCAGGCAACGGCAGTTTCCATCGGCGAAAAAAAAGAAACCTTCGAAATCATTCTATTTACGCCTTTTGCTTTTCATCTTTTTCAAATATTTCTCGATATCCTCAAGTGTCTGGTCTCTGAGCCTTTCCTCCAGCCCCAGGCCTCTCATCCTTTCCTCCGGCCCCAGGCCTCTGAGCCTTTCCTCCGGCCTCAGGCCTCTGAGCCTTTCCTCCGGCCTCAGGCCTCTGAGCCTTTCCTCCGGCCCCAGGCCTCTGAGCCTCTCCTCCGGCCTCAGGCTTCTCAACCATTTCTCCGTCCCCAGTTTTTTCAACAGATTTTCGATGTCTTCCTCGGTGAGGCTTTGCAGGAGTTCCTCCTTGACCTCCCTGTCGAAATCTTCCAGTGTGTATGTCATAAACACCCCCTCCTCGATGTAATTTTCCAGCAGGCGATTCGCGACGCGGCTCGCGGCGGTTTTCCATTGGTAGTTCCGCAGGCCGTACATCACCTTCTCCGGGGCCGCGCTGAACAGCAGCCAGGGAAGGTTCCGTTTCACTTTCGCGACCCGGCCTGCCACGATGGTCCGCACCGTGCGGACGCCCCATGTGAAATCGTACACTCCCTGCTTGAAATACCGGAATTCGCACTGTTTCGCAAGGTCCCTCGGGAACCGCGCGCAGACCGCGTACAGGCGGAAGTCCTCCTCGGGCAGGAGGCTGTCCAGAGACGGACTCGCCTGCTTCCGGTAGTTCACGTAGTGCCCGGCCAGTTCCTCCACGGCCCAGTGGTCCAGCGACTGCCTGTGGGACTTGAACGTGATCAGATTGTGGCCGGAAAGGTCCTCCAGGCCGTCGGGGACGACTTCCGGCTCGAGCGCCTCGCCCGGCTTTCTTTCCACGACCACCGCGTCGAGAAATTGCCGCATCATGGAAAGGTCCTTCTCGATTTCCACCTCGTAGGACGTGTCGTGGAAAAAGTCCGCGAGAGTCAGTCCGAATATTCGGTGCAACGGAATCATGGCATTTCATTCCTTCGGCGGCGCCAAGCATGCGGCGGCGAAAGGTTTCGGCCACGAAATACACGAAATACACGAAAAAATGAAATATTTGTAATACACGAAAATGAGATCATCCGGTTCCTTTGTTTTTCATCTTTTTCAAATATTTTTCGATGTCTTCGGGATTCAGGACTTGCAAAAATTTCTCCGGATTCAGGACTTTTAAGATTTCCTCGGGTGTCAGGCCTCTTAGCCTTTTCTCCGTCCCGAGTTTTTTCAACAAATTTTCGATGTCTTCGTCGGTGAGACTTTGCAGGACCTCGTCCTTGATCTCCCGGTCGAAATCTTCCAGTGTGTATGTCATAAACACCCCCTCCTCGATGTAATTTTCCAACAGGCGATTCGCGACGCGGCTCGCGGCGGTTTTCCATTGATAGTTCCGCAGGCCGTACATCACCTTCTTCGGGGCCGCGCTGAACAGCAGCCAGGGAAGGTTCCGTTTCACTTTCGCGACCCGGCCTGCCACGATGGTCCGCACCGTGCGGACGCCCCATGTGAAATCGTACACTCCCTGCTTGAAATACCGGAATTCGCACTGTTTCGCAAGGTCCCTCGGAAACCGCGCGCAGACCGCGTACAGGCGGAAGTCCTCCTCGGGCAGGAGGCTGTCCAGAGACGGGCTCGCCTGCTTCCGGTAGTTCACGTAATGCCCGGCCAGTTCCTCCACGGCCCAGTGGTCCAGCGACTGCCTGTGGGACTTGAACGTGATCAGATTGTGGCCGGACAGGTCCTCCAGGCCGTCGGGGACGACTTCCGGCTCGAGCGCCTCGCCCGGCTTTCTTTCCACGACCACCGCGTCGAGCAGCTGCCGCATCATGGAAAGGTCCTTTTCGATTTCCACCTCGTAGGACGTGTCGTGGAAAAAGTCCGCGAGAGTCAGTCCGAATATTCGGTGCAATGGAATCATGGCATTTCATTCCATCGGCGGCGCCAAATATGCGGCGGCAAAGAATTTAGACCACGAAATACACGAAATACACGAAAAAATGAAATATTTGAAATACACGAAAATGAGATCATCCGGTTCCTTTGTCTTTCATATTGCCATTGCATTTTTAGCGCCAACCATTCCGTTCAACAGGCGATTTCGTGCACGTCGCGCTCTCCGAAAAGAGCAAGAAACCTGTATTTTTTTGCGTAAGCGCCTCGTTTTATCGGCTTGTTCTCATAATGGGGCATTGCAGGCCGTCAAGTCAACGAACGTTTCACGCCGCCGCCCGCCTCCAACGGGTCCACGGTCCACTGGCCCCCAAGTCCACATCGTCCAGAGAGGATTCCCTGTTTCTTAGCCAGACAGTCCCGGAGGGACGACAGACAATAGCCCGGCAATTCATTGCCGGGGCGGAACCGTCAATGTTCCCCAAGTCCCGTCAGGGACGACAGAAAAAAAAGTTGCGGGCAGATGGCCTTGCGGGGCCTGATTTCTGTTTCGGTTATGCCCTCGCCGCTCGTTCCGACGCTTCGCCTCGGAATGCATGCCGGGACTCTTCGCGAAGGCATTTTCCTTACTTCATTGACACATCCGATGTTCTTTGGCATACAATACGAGTATTTTTTCGGAGTTCGTGGCTTTTGTTCCGAGAGTTTTCGCCATGACGGTTCGGCAGACGATTCATTACGCAAAGGAAAGTCGAAGATGGAAAAGGACAAGCGGGTTTACAAGAAGATTTGCAATGGAAGATACGCCATCGTGAAGGTCCTGGGCAAGGGCGCCATGGGGTGCGTGTACCTTGCCCACGACGCGGAGTCCGGCAAGGAGGTCGCCTTGAAGATGGTCCCTCGGGAGGTCTCCGATGTCGATTACGAGATGGAGGAACTCAAGAAGAACTACGACAAGGTCGAAAGCCTCCACCATCCCCATATCGCGGCGGTCAAGCACCTGGTGAAAGTCCCGGAGACCGGCGAATACGCCCTGATGATGGAATACGTCCCCGGAAAGACCCTGTTGGAATACCGCCGCGCGCGTCCCGGCCGCAAGATCGAGCTGGATCAGGCCGTGCGGTTCGCCTGCGAGGTCGCCGACGGGCTGGACTACGCCCACAAAAGGGGGATCATCCACAGGGACATCAAGCCGGAAAACGTGATCGTCACGGAGGACAACGAGGCCAAGATCGTGGATTTCGGCCTCGCCATGCGCATCAAGACCATCGCTGCCAGGCACTCCAAGGAGTTCAAGTTCGACAAAAGCGGCACCTACGAATACATGTCCCCGGAGCAATGGAAGGGCAGGCGGCAGGACCAGGCCGCCGACATCTACGCCCTGGGCGTTCTGACCTACGAAATGATCGCCGGGGTGCGCCCGTTCGAAATCTCCAACCCCACGGTCCTGATGAACGCCGTTCTCCACCAAGAGGCGGAACCCCTCCCGCCCGAAGTCCCCAGGAAAATCGACGCCGCCATCCGAAAGGCCATGGCCAAGAAAAAGGAGGACCGCTTTCAGACGGCCGGGGAGTTCGCCCAAGCCCTGAAGAAGGGGCTGGAGGAGAATGACAGGCCCAAGCCGGTCGCCGTCGCGCTTGTCGTTGCCGCCCTGCTGGCCGTGGCCGGATGGTTTTCGTTCGATTGGCTGAGCAACGCGGACTACCGAAGGGTTTCACGTTTGACCAAAGAACAAATCGCGGGGCCGGGCGCGACGGATTTCGACCTGTCGGTGGCCGACGCCTCCCTGGATCTGATCCAGGATTTGATTCGCCGGAAGAAAGCGACAAACTTCACCGTTGCCGTGGCCGGGGTGCGCCATGTTTCCCAGGATCTTGGGTGCCCCGCTTTCAGCCGGGAATTGAAAGACAAGGTGGAGACCTATGTCTTCCAGATCAACAAGGCCATCGACGGTTCGTTCGGCGGCGCGGAGCGCGGAGGAGAATACATCGACCGGCTGGAAAACGAAATCCTCATATCCTCGGGAAACAAGGTTCTTGTCGATTTCGATGCCGCCAATAACCTTCCCCCGGCCGACATATACATCACCGGCCACTGGAAAAACCACGACAAGGACGTGGCCCTGGACCTGAAACTCTTTGCCAAGGAGGAAAAGGACGGCCGTTTGGTGTATTCGAGCCTGATGAAGAGCGATTCGACCATCCTGAAAAGCGGGCTCGATTCCGCCCACAGGCGCTGCCTGGCCGAGTTCGGGGGAGGAGAATCGACCACCGTCGTGGGGACCGTCGAACCGCCAGGAAAGCCCGAACCCCCGCCGCCCCCGGAAACCACGCTGACCATAAATCCCGACCCGAAAAACGCCCGAATCGAATTTCTGAATTCACAAGAAACATTCGTTCAGGGCATGCGAATAAAAACGGGATCGTACCGGGTCCGGGCCTCGGCCGACGGATACTATCCGAAGGAAATGGATTTGGAACTGACCGAACAGGACAAAAGCACCTTCACCATCGCGTTGGTAAAAATGCCGCCCCGGCCCGGAGACGTGGTGACCATCCGCTTCGACCAGGACCCGGCCTTCGGGGACTTGATCTTGGAGATGGCGTACATTCCGCCGGGGACGTTTCAGATGGGAAGCCCGGAAGGCGAACCTGAAAGAGACACCGACGAAGACCAGCACTGGGTCAAGCTGACCGATGGATTTTACATGCAGACCACCGAGGTCACCCAGAAACAGTGGCGGGCCGTGATGAAAAACGACCCGTCCAATTTTAAAAATTGCGACGATTGCCCAGTCGAACAGGTCTCCTGGAACGACGCCAGGGAATTCGTCGAAAAATTGAACCAGTACGCGAAAGCATACGGCATCGCATACCGTTTCAAGCTGCCCTCGGAGGCACAGTGGGAATACGCCGCCCGTGCGGAAACCGGCACGCCGTTTTATTTCGGCCGCTGCCTTTCCACGGACCAGGCCAACTACAACGGAAACTCCCCCCTTGAGGGGTGCGAAAAGGAGGGAAAAACAACATACCGGAAAAAAACGGTGGGTGTTAAATCGCTGGGGGAGGCCTCCAAGAACAAGTGGGGGCTTTACGGGATGCGCGGGAACGTTTGGGAATGGTGCTCAGACAAATACGAGGCGTATCCCACAGGAAAAGGGAAATCGAAAAGCGACCCGGTGATCGATCCGAAAGTCGATCCAGATGGGACGGAAAAGAGCGCCGCCCGGGTGTTGCGCGGCGGGAGCTGGTACGACTGGGCGGGGCTCTGTCGCTCCGCCCGCCGCTTCGGGTACGGGCCTGACGTCCGCGGCAACGGTGTCGGGCTTCGCTTGGCGGCCCTTTTTTAGCGAAAAAAAAGCAAAGAGGGTGCGCGTCCTTGCATTTAGCCGCATCGAGGTCATGTGTTTGTGTGTGCGACCGAGATCGGATAAATGCAAGGACGCGCACCCGGCCCGCGAGTTACCCGGGCCCTCCTTACGGAGGGGGATCCCTCTCGTTCCCACGCTCCGGCGCTGCGCTTATCCCTAAAAAAATCACTGGAAAATTTTTCTGGAACTTGCTAAACTGTATTCATGAAAACAAATACATGCACAATCAAGCAAGTTCTCAGTGACGATGGCAGCATCGCCAGGATCAGGCAAATCCTGGAGATCAACCCTGCATGCACACGAAACGAGATTGCCGGAATTGTCTGCGACGAGTTCGGATTCAAAGACGTTCTCGGCAATGCGCAATTATCGGCGAGCCTTAAAGTGCTGCGGGATCTGGATGAAAAAGGAACGATCAAACTTCCAAAGCCGCTCTTTGCGCACAAGAAAAAATGGGAGCCTCGTCGTTTGGGACATCCCGTGGACGAGCCGGACAATGTGCCTGAAAGCGTGGAAAAAATCGAGGACCTCCAATTGATTGTCGTGGAATCCGGCGATTCGGATCTTATGCGAATACACAACGAACTGATATGCTCCGAACATCCATTGGGAGACAAGCGGGTCGTCGGACGCCAGCTTCGATATCTGATCAAGTCGGAGCACGGGTGGCTCGGAGCCGTCACATTCGGCAGCTGCGCATTGTATCTGCAGGATCGCGACAGCTGGATAGGATGGCAGGGAGATGATTTGGTAAGAAACAGAAACTACGTCGTCAACATGAGTCGATTTCTGATAAGAAATTGCGTTCGATGCAAAAACCTGGCTTCGCATGTCCTGGCCATGTGCGTAAAACAATTGCCCGCCGATTACGAAACCCGTTTTGGATACCGCCCGCTTGTCGCGGAGACTTTCGTTGATACGCAAAGTTGCGCCGGAACCTGCTACAAGGCGGCCAATTGGCAACTGGTCGGCCAAACGAAGGGAAGAGGCCGCAACGATACGAATACGAAATACGGAAAAAGCGTCAAGGATATTTATCTGTACCCGTTGGACGCCAGGTTCCGCGAAAAGATGCGATTGCCGGAAAAACAGCCTCTCCGGATTGAAGCCATATCCCCGGCCGAAGGGATTCAAAGCGAAAAGTGGGCGGAGCGGGAATTCGGCGGCGCGCGACTGGGAGACAGGCGCCTGACCTCGCGCCTGGTCAAAATCGCCGGAAATAAAAGCCTGTATCCGGGCGCGTCCTATCTCGAGGCGGCGCGTGGCGACAGATACGATATCAAAACTTATTGCAATTTTATAAGAAGCGAAAGAGAAACGATCAATTTCAATGCGATCCTGTGGCCCCATGCCGAAAGGACCCGACAGAGAATGAAAGGCGCCGATTGCGTACTGGTTATTCAGGACACGACGGATTTGAATTACTCGAGTCTGAAATGCTGCGAAGGATTGGGGCCGATCGGAAAGAATGAAAAGGGCGTCGATGCGATGGGATTGAAGCTGCATTCTTCGTTTGTCGTCGACGGGCAGGGCCTGCCTCTGGGCATTCTGGGAGCAAAGTGCTACGCTCCCGACCGTAGTAAAGTAAAAAAGAAGAAGTCGGAAACAAGAAACACGCCGATATCGCAAAAAGAATCCTTTCGCTGGCTGGAGGGATACGAATTGTGCCTCGAGGCGTCCAGGCTGATGCCCGAGACGCGAATCGTCAATGTCATGGACAGAGAGGCCGATATGTACGAGCTGTTCGAACTGGCCGAAAAAAACGAAAATCGCGTCGATCTGATAGTGCGGGCGAAGCACGACAGGCTGCTTGTCGACGGCGACGCGAAACTGTTCGAGCGACTGCGTCGCGCTCCTGTTCGTTTTGAATTGGAAGTCGACATACCGCCGCAGCGCGCGAGAAATAAAAAGCAGGGCAAAAAGGAACGTCCGTATATGCCGGCGCGAAAAGCCAGGCTTGAAGTTCGCTATGCGAACGTATGCTTGAAACCGCCCGAGTCGCCGATTTTAAAAAACAGAAAGGCGATAAGGCTTCGGGCGGTATATGCGCGGGAAGAAAATCCGCCGGAGGGAGCGGAACAAATAAGCTGGTTTCTATTGACGACTTTGAAAGTCTCGGACGATGGAACGGCCAAAGAGGTCGTGGAATTCTACCGGCGTCGCTGGCGCATTGAAGAATGGCACAGAGTTCTGAAAACCGGACTTAATATCGAAGAGTATCAAAACAGGACGGCTGAAAGAATAAAACGGAGACTGGCCATTGATATGGCAATCGGATGGAGGGCCATGTTTCTGACAATTACGGGACGACAGAATCCGGGGGCCCCGGCCGAATTGTTCTTCGATGCGAAGGAATGCGCAATCATCTCGTCTCTTGCGGGGAAAAAAAAAACGACTGTAGGCGATGCGGTCACGGAGATCGCGAAATTGGGGGGCTATCAGGGAAGAGGATCCGAAGGCCCCCCGGGTTTTGAGTCGGTCAGACGCGGTTTGGTTAGCTTGATGCATATGGTACGGGGCTACGAGATTGCACTTTCAGGCCCTCCTTAACATCTGCCGCGTCGTCACTTATGGGATAAGCGCAGCGCTCCGGCGTGGGAACGCGTACGGGACGCTCCAGCGTCGCGTGCCGAGGCGTTTTCTCGTTCCCACGCGTCTTCTCGTTCCCACGCTCCAGCGTGGGAACGCATGCATGACGCTCCAGCGTCGCGTGCCAAGGCGGTGGCGCGTGTAGAATGCCAGGCAACGCCAACGGAACCAAAGCACGTGCTTTGGTCCTGTGGAAGCTGCTGCCATAAAAAAAACGGGCTGGAAGCCGAAGGTGGCCACTCGTTCCCACGCTTTGCGTGGGAATGCATACCAGGACGCTTCGCGTCCGTGTTCAGCGGGACCGACAACATGCTTTACGGGGAGGCCTCACATTTTTCTCGAGCAATCCCGTAGGGATGGCAGACAATAGCCCGGCAATTCATTGCCGGGGTCAGGCATATAGGTTGCGCCAAGTCCCGTCAGGGGCGACAGAACGCTGTCGCGAGGCCTGGGGCGGGAGAGTGGGGGGGGAAACTGGGGTGATGAAAATGTTCCCTGTTTGGCCGCAGCAATTCCGCCGGGTTTTATTCCGCCAAGCTATCGCAGGGCCTGGTTCGGGAGCGTAGGGTGGGTGGGTTGAAATCCTGGCGTTCGGGGCTGGTTCGAAGCTTGTTAACGCCCGCGCCCTTCGAGCTTGTACGAAGCCCAACCCACCATTTCCCGAACAGCCTCGATGTCATTCGTTCGAAGAAGCGACGAATTGGCGCGGAAAATGGTGGGTTGGACTCCGTGCAAGATTGTCGGGCCATCCATTTCAAGAGAAGTTGTATTAGCGACAACGCCTGGGGATCGACCCACCCACCCTACGATCCCGAACCAGCCCCGTGCGGATTGCCGCGAGCGGGAACAAATCCATGCAGAAAAAAATCTCCCGAAATTGGATGATTTGCATCACCCCACCTCTGCCCCAAGTATCAACCTTCGATACTGTTGTTCCAATAAAACGAGACAAACGGCGTAAAAATAGATCGTTCTTGTATTCGAGGTCAAGCTGTTAATGGATTTTTATAACCGATTGGAAAGATTAAGACCGAGGTTCGATGGACACTGGTTTTTAAAATGGAAAAACTGCGCTGCTGTTCCGATTCGGCGCCGACGGCCCTTTGATGGATTACCGCAGCTTCGGTGCGAGCGCGACGGAAGGGCCGAGGGCTTCCTTTATGGCCGCGGCCATTTCGGAAAAGGAGAAGGGCTTTTGAAGAACGCGGGAAACCGAAAATTCTGAGAATGTCTGGCCGCCGCCGGTGACGATCAGGACAGGCATGTCCGGGCGGATTTGTCTCGCTTTGCGGGCCAGCTCTTCGCCGGTCATGCCGGGCATGGTCTGGTCGCTGACGATCAGGTCGAACCGGCCGGGATGTTGCGAAAACAAATCCAAGGCTTCGACGGAGTCGTCGCTGGCGGTCACCTCGTATCCCCAATTGCGCATGGCTTGGGAATAGGTTTCCAGAATGGCGGTTTCGTCGTCCACGAAGAGTATCCTGCCGTCGCCCGAAACGAGAGGATCGCAGGCGCGGTCTTTTTCTTCCTCCAGCAATTCGCCGGAAAATCGCGGAAAGTAGCAGAAAAAGGAACTGCCTCGTCCCGGAGCGCTTTTCGCCTTGGCCGCGCCCCCGAACCCGCGCATGATGCCGTGGACCAAGGACAGCCCCATCCCCGTGCCCTCGCCGACGGGTTTGGTGGTGAAAAACGGGTCGAACACCCTTTCCAGTTCGCTTTCCTCGATTCCTGGGCCGTTGTCGGTCACGCTCAGCATCATGAAGGCGCCTGGTTCCATTCCGCAGGTCCCAATCCGGACCGGTTCGTCGAAATCGACTCGCTCCAGGCGAACGTCGATGGTCCCCCCGCTTTCCTTCAGCACGTAGGCGGCGTTGGAAACCAGGTTCATGACCACCTGGTGCACGTTGGCCGGATCGCCCATGGCGGCGGACTTCTCCTTTTCGACCGCCAGGTTCAGCTCGATGTTGGCGCCGATCATCGACCGGACCATGGACATGGCCTCGGCGACCGCCGCGCCGATGTCGAAGGGCTTTCGTTCCTCCCCCTTGTTTCTCGTGAAGGTCAGTATCTGGGCGGTGATCTTTCTGGCCCGCTCGGCCGCGTCCAGCGCTCTTTCGATGTGGTTGCCCGCCTTTTGCGGGTCGGACAGCAAAAGCGCCGCCAGTTGCAGGTTGCCGAAAATCGCCGAGAGAATATTGTTGAAGTCGTGGGCCACGCCTGTGGCCATGGCGCCGATGGCTTCCATCTTGCGCGTCTGGCGAAGCTGCCTTTCCAGCTCCAGCCGTTTTTCTTCTTCGCGACGTATCCCGGACAGATCGTGAAGGACCGTAAAAATACTCTTTCGTCCCTCGTATTCGATTTCGCGAGAGGACAGGGACGCGGGCAGGGCGGAACCGTCCGCCCTTTTCATATCCAGCATGGCGCTGACGATCTCCTGGCCCTCCTCGAATTTTTTCAGGAAAGCCTCGCGTTCCTTTGCGTCCTGGTACAACTGCGTAGCGTTGATCCGGCCGAATTCCTCTTTGGAGTAGCCGAAGACTTTCCAGGCTTTTTCGTTGGAAAACAGAATCTCTCCGCTTTTGTCCACGATCAAGACGGGGACCGGAAGGGATTGGCAGACGGTCTCGAAGAGATTTCTCAACTGCTTTTCGAGCCTTCCGGAATGCCCCGTGATGATCTGGATCGTCTTTTCCAGGGCGGAGATTCTTCGTCTCAGTTTTTCGGCTTTTTTTTCATGCTCGTCCATGGCGTCTACTCGAATACGATGCGCATATTGTCCATCAAATCCTCGAAAGTGGGAATGGTCTCCTTCTGCCAGGTGAAACTGCTGGAACATCTGATTTCCATGGCGGCGCCGTCCATCTCTGCGGCCTCCAGGATCAGGTTGACGCACAAGGTCTTGATCCCCGCGCTGTTGAGGTATTCCAGCCCTCGCAGGTCCAGAATGAAATCCGACGGGCCGGATGCCACCGCCTCTTCGAAAAACCGCTCGATGGGCTCGTAGTCTTCCGCCATCAGAGACAGTTTTCCGAATAGTTTGATTTCGCCGTTTTCGTGCGTGATCCGATATCCTTCTCCTTCAAGTTTCATGAGATCACCTTCTTTCGCAAGGAAATTCTGGCCATTGTGGTCACCCGGAAAAACTCCGGGTGTTCTTCCAGCCGCCACGCCAATTTCGCTCCCCGGTCCTTGATCAAGGTGATCAGGCCGACCTGGGACTTCCTTTCCTTCGCTTTTCTGGCTTCCCTGATTTTTTCGACGAAGAGTTTCTGGATATTTTCCGTTCCCAGCAATTGCGCGACGAATTCTTTGAACTTCTCGACTCTCTCGATTTTGTCCCTGTTTGTCACATAGACGAGCATTTCATCCTTTTTCAGGCACAAATGGACCATGATGCGGTAGGTGGAATCGCTTCCGTGATAAACGGCGTTTTCCAGCAGCTCCGCGCAAATATAGTGCAGTCTGGGTTTGATCTCCTCCAGGTCCAGCAGGCTATTCCAGAAATTGCCGAAAAACTCTGCCGACAGGTCCTTGCTTTTCCAAAGCCTGGCCCTTTCGATATGGACGGCTTTAAGATCGAAAGCCAGGGAGCATTCGAAGTCGTACGTCCCGGGGTCCACGTAGTCCCCCAAAAGAGTCACTTCGGGTATCTCAGGCATTTTGCACCTCTTTTCTTTTAACGATGACCAGCGTCATGTCGTCGTCTCTTCTTCCACCGCACCACGCGCCCACATCCGCCATGATGGAACCTTTCATTTCTTCCGGGTCCATGAGCGCGTGTCTTTCCACGATGGAGACGAACCCGTCCAGATCGAGCATTTCGTCCTGTTCGTTTCGCGCCTCGGTCACGCCGTCGGTGTACAAGACGAGAACGTCGCCGGGACCCAGGACGAATTCGCCGTTCTTCAATGTCTTGGAAATGTCGGGTTTGAAGTTCAAATACGTCCCCTGCGTCGCGATGGCCTCGCAGGCGCCGGTTTTTTTTCTGAAGGCGAGCATGGTGAGGTGCGCGCCGGCGAACTGGAATTTTCCGACACCGAGGTATTTGAGCGCGGTGAACGTCATGAATTGGGTTTCTCCCAGCCTCTGGCGGACGTTCAAATACAGTACAGCGTTGATTTTGGCCACTGCGGCGGCCGCGTCGCAGTCCAGGTTCGATGTCACGGTGCTGTGAATGGTCTGGGCCATCATCATGATCAGTCCGGAGGTCAGGCCGTGGCCGGAGACGTCCCCGATGGAGATCCACAGGCCGCCCGAGGACCGGTCCGGCACCCAGTCGTAGAAGTCCCCTCCCACCTGCTTGGCGGGCAGCATGGCGGCGGCGATGGCAAGGTCCGGGTGGACGTCTTTGGAAGTTTCGGGAAGAAGGGATGTCTGGATGCGCCTGGCCAGGGCCATTTCCCGTTCCAGGGAAGCGGTCCTGAAGACGGAGGAACTCAAGCCCGCGATCAACTGGTTGATCCCCAGCACCAGGTCGCGCCATCCGCCGCGAAAAGTCTTCGCCTTTCCCCGGATGTCCAAACGTCCCTGGTTCACCGCCCGAATCATTCCGTCCGTTTCCCTTTGCAATTTACCCAGGCTTCGAATCATGGTGTTCAGCGCCCGGATCAGGCGGTCGTTCTCCGAACGTTCCACGACGGTTTGCCTGACGTGTCCGGCGGCCACTTCTTCGGCGATCCGGGTGACGCGCCGGGTGGTTTCGACCAGTTGGTCGATGTCGGCGCACAGTCCGGCGAATTCCCCCGGATATTTTCCCTCGATCGGCCCCGGAAGGTCCCCCCGGGCCAGGCGCTTGACGGATTCCACGACTTTTTGAACGGGCCTTTTGATGGAAAAGGCCGCCACGCTCCCCGACACCACCAGGGGCAGCGCCAGGAGGCAGATCAACAGGTTAAATCCCAGCGTGCGCTCGATGAGGGTGGTCAGAGCGCGCGTGGTTTCCTCCGTCTTGCCGGCAACCTGCCTGTCCGATTCTTCCATGGCCGACAGCAAGGCTTCCCGTTCGACCGCCAGCTTTTCCAGGCCCGCTTCCAAATTGGCGGAGGCCGCGTGGAGTGCGGGCACCATTTTTTCGTACTCCCGCACCAGGCCCATCAGCTCCTGGCCGTGTCCGGCGATCTTCGGCGCGGAAGCCGTCAGGGTCCGCAGTCTCAGGTGCAGGTCCTGCAAGAGCGCCAGCAACGGGTGGCCGTTTTCCTTCACCGGGCGCTTGAAAAATTCCGGACCCAGGCGCTCGAAACGAAGTTCGATGCGCACGAAAGACTCCCGGTAGCCGCCCACCAGGGAGCTTAGCTGCTCCATGTCGGAGGTGTCGGAGCCTTCCACGATGGCCTGCACCAGGCCTTGGGCCACCGCGTTGTCCAGCGACTCCGCGCGGGTCTCGAACTTCTTTTCCAACGCCCGGATTTCGCGGCGAATCGCGTTGACCTGTTCGCAGCGAGCCAGGACGGCCTCGATGCGCTGTTCGAAATCGGCCGCCAAGTCGCGCAATTGCCGGTTCCTCGAATTTCTCAGAATTTCTTCCATGCTGCTCAAAAGCCTTGCGCCGTCCTTTTCTACGATATCGTTCCTTTCGTAAAAGGTCCTCAAGACCAGTTCCAGATCGGACAGCACCCGGCTCAGGTTTCTGGTCATGGCCGAATTGTCGGCGACCCGCCGGGTCTCCGCTGCGAAAGTGCCCGACAAGGCGTCCTCGACGTTGCGAAACGAGAAGTACACCGCGGCGAGGATCGTCAGAAACGCCACGCATATCAGCGCGTTGATGGTCAACAGTCTTTTTGTGACGCTCATGCCTTGGCTACGCCCCTATTGTTGTTCGATTCCCACCAGTTTCGCCCCGGAAAGGGCCGTAGAGGCCGGCAGTACGCCCAAAGACCTCATCACATTCAGGTTGATCACCCGCTTTCCTTCGCGGTTGCCCACGACCGGAATTTGAGAGACCGGCGTGCCTCTCATGGCGGACAGAAGCATCTCGGCCGCCTTGCGCCCCTGCTCCTGCCCTGTCTTGATCACGGCGCAGAAAGCCCCGTACTCCACGTGGTACAGATTGTTGGCCACGATGGGCTTTCCGTATTTTTCCCGCAGCAGGGGAATCACCTCCCTGTCCGTATAGACCCGGCCGGTTTTGTCGCGAATGCCCTCCATGGTTTCGTAAAAGATGGCGTCGGTTTTGTCTTTTAGATTTTCCACCGCCTCCAGGGCTTCTTCCAATGTGTTCGGCGTGATGAAACCGACCGTTTTGGCCGGATACTTGTTTTGTTCGTTCCGATATTGTTCATACACGGCCTTGCCCGACGGACTGTCTTTCAAGACCAGGGCGATGGTTTTGATCGATGGAATCAACTGTTGTGCAAAGGCGATGGTTTTTCCGATATGGAGCCTTTCCACAATCCCCGTCACGTTTTTCGACGGATACCCGTAGGCCTTGGCTTCGGCATTGACCCCGCAGAACACCACGGGCGCATCGACCTTGTCTTTTAAATAGGGCACCACGAACATGGATTGCGCGTTGTCGTCCGCGGCGATGACGCCGTCGGGGCCGAACTCTTCGAATATCCGGTACGCCGCTTTTGACTTTTCTTCTCCCCCGGCCAGGTCCCTTTTTGTGTCCAGATAGACGTACCTGGTTTCGCAAACCCCTTCGAGCAGCTCCTCTATTCCCTCTTTGATTTCCTGTTCCCAGGCGTATTGTTCGTCGTAGCTCATCACGATCAGGACCTTGAACTCCGACGCTGCGGCCGAGACGGCCGTGGTCGCCAGCGCGACCGCGCACCACAGAACGAAGGCGGCGGCAAGCCCCATCGCCGTCGCAAGCCTGCCTGGCATGGCGAAATTCCGGCTGCGGGTATTCATTTCCCGCAGGCCTTCCACGGAAGCACGCTTGATTCCGCTTTCGGCCATGCCCACGCCGCATCGTGCGCTTTCGGCAATGCCCACTGCGCCTCGTCCGCCTCGTTCCAACGCTTCGCGTTGGAATGCATACCAGGACGCTTTGCGTCCGCGTTCCGCCGAAGCACGGCCGAGACCAAAACCGACTCCCCCGGAAACAAGGCGGAAAAACCGGCAAAAGGTCCCGCAAGCGCTGCGGGAAAGGATGGCCGCAGCGCCGTGCGACTCTTGCTTCAAAAGCTCCTGTTCGTATTCGGGCATTCTTATCTCCTGGCGTTTTCAGGGTCGTCTGTTTTTCGGGCTTTGGTTTTATTTCGGATTATTGCTCTGTCCTGACCAATTCGGCGCCTCTGAGGATTTCCGGCCTTGGCTCGATTCCCAAAGCCCGCATAGTGGCCGCATTGATCACTCTTTTTCCCTTGTGGTTCGTCTCCACGGGAATCTGCGACACCGGCGTTCCTCGCATGGCTTGCAAAAGCATCCTGGCGGCCGCCTCTCCCTGCTCGCGCCCGGTCCTGGCCACCGTGCACAGAGCGCCGTATTTCACCGTATACTCTTCCGCCCCGATGGTGGGCTTGTCGCCGAAATTCTCCAGGGCGATTTTCACCGCCTCCTTTTCCGGCAGCGGATTTCCATCCTCGTCCAATACTCCCGCCAAGGCGGCTATGAACAGGACATCGCACCGGTCTTTCAGGTCCCGCGCCATGGCGACCACATCGGCTACGGTCCTCGGCGTTTCGAACCCGGCGAGCTTCGCCGAATACGTGTCGGCTTCCCGTAGAATCTGGGCCAGGTGCGCGCGAGCCGTGGGACTGTCCTTGATGATGAACCCGAAGGATTCGATGGAGGGAATCAACTGCTGCGCGAACGCCACCGACTCGCTGAAATGGGGCCGTTCCAGCATGCCGGAAACGTTGGTCGCGGGAAATCCGTATTTTTCGGGTTCGGCGTTGACGCCGCAGAACATGACCGGCACATCCGTCTTGTCCTTCAAATACGGCACGACGAACATGGCCTGGGCGTTGTCGTCGGCTGCGATCACCCCGTCGGGACCGTAGCTCTTGAACAGCTCGAAAGCCTCCGCAGCCTTGGCGTCGCCGTCTTCCAGGCGTTTCTTGGTATCCATGTAAAAATACTGGATTTCGCACGAATCTTTTAAAACGGGCTCGATGCCCGTTTTCAGGTCCTCGCACCAGGGAAAATCCACCTCGTAGCTCATCACCGCCAGGACCTTGAACCCGGCGCCTGTCGCGACGGACGGCGCCGCGCACAGAAAGAGGAAAACGACAATCAAGATACGATCAACCGGTTTGCGACCATTCATCTTCGCCTCCTTTCCTTTGTCGTTGTGGCGGACATTCATAGCGAAATTGGGGCTTGGTTTTAACTTCGACCGGTTTTCATCCAACAGTTTCGACCGCCGCCTGGATTCCGGGTCTAAAGCAAGCTCTGTCCGGAATGACGGTGTTGGTTGGCCGACGTTATAACCAAAACCCGAAATTCGTCTTTTCATGTCCGCAGGTTCCCCCGGCGCTGTTTCGGATTGTGGCTTCAGCGGCCTAGGCACTTCTTTTTCGCGGAAATGGCGCGACGCTATTTCAAACTATACATAAACCGAACATGCCTATCAAATGATTTGTCGAGTCACCAAGCTGTCGCGTCGTCGGCTGGGGTCGGTTTTAAAAAAAATATTGAAAATATCGCCAAACCGTACTAATACAGACACTGTGACTGGTTGGAATTTTCGAGCTGCTCCAAGGAAAAAAGTGGCCTTATCGAGGCGGCAAAAAAACAATAGCACGGACAAAGGCGGTTGTTTATGAATTTTGCGAGAATCACGACATCAATCCTGTTCAGCGCAATAATCGTCGCTGCAACGACCGTTTGCGAAAGCTTCGGTTCCACGCCGACGGTGGAAATCCTCCGCAGCGAGGTTCCTGCCCCGGCCGGGGGAAAAGCCCTCGTTCCCTTCCAGCTAAGCGGTGTGCAGGGGGCCGATATCGGCGGTTTTGTCATTCGGATAGAATACGACGAAACCGTTTTGTTGAATCCGGTGGTGGTTCCGGTGGGAACTCTCGTGGGTACCAATCCCGATCTGGTTTACGGTCCCGGCAGCGAAGGGGAGGATTGGGACTATTCCGTCGGATTGGGATCGAATTTCGCGCCGTCCGAAGACGGTATCCTGTTTCTGATCGCGTTCGATATTGCGTCGGACGCCTATACCGCGACCGTCCCCATCGGTTTCGCAGGGCCAAACGAGCAGACCTATTTGAATGTCGATCTGGCGAGTACCGGTTTCGAATTGGAAATCATTCCCGCGCAGTTCGTTGACGGTTCCGTGGCGGTGTCCGGGCAAGATCCCTTCGATTTCGAAGAGTTTCAACAGCATTGGCTCACCGATTGCGACTCCCCCGACTGGGACGGCGCCTACGACTATGTCGAGGATTGCATCATCGACTATATCGACTTGCAATACGTGGGCGACAACTTTTTTTGAATCCTCCTCAACCGATTCGAAATAGCGCGCTGCGGACCCGATTGTCGCTGTCTACCATGATTTCTGGCTCATCGCGGATTTGTGGGAAAAATGCGTGTCGATGGTGACCAGACCATTCTGGTCTGGCATGCCTTGGTTTCCAAGCAGCGGCATATTCGCGATAGGGGACCAGAGCTGGAAGCTCTGGTTACCTTTACCCATCCCCACAAATCAGCGATGCCCCTGATTTTTTAGACGTAGCAACCCCTTGCGTCGATGCGCACTTGTTCCAACGCGCCGTTTTCGGCGAGCAGGTGGAAATGGTCGTATTGGTTGACGCAATGGCTCACGGCGACGGGAACGATGCTCAGTCGCTGTCCGATGCGGGGAGGGTTTTCGCAGCGGCTGGTATCGACCCAGCCGTGTTCTTCGTGGAGGCGGAAGAGCCGGGCTTCGGGAAATTCTTCGATGTAGCCCATTTCCAGGTTTTCGTTTCGCAGAAGCTGCTTGGCGGACAGGGCCTTGGCACCGGCGTCGATGATCGCCTGGCCCGGCACGACGTCCGAGACGACGGTGGTCACCACGCGGAGTGCGCAGTCGTCCAGCGTGCAATGGCCGAATTTCACACTGAAATAGTCCTGGTAGACGGCGGTGCCGACACGTATTTCATCCACATGGGAAACCAGGTGGGTGTTGAAAACCGACGGGGTCGAACCGGATGAAACCGTGGGCGGCTTCAGTCCGGCGGCGCACAGGGCCTCGTAGGCCGGCTCCCACAGCCGGTTGACTTGGGCAAAAGAGTCCGCCGACCGGGCGGCGTCGCCGTAAAGGTGGCCCAGATAGATCTGGACGCCGTCGAAGCGAAGACCCTTCCTGGCGGCCGCGTATTCGGCGAGCCGGACGACTTGCTCCGGTTCGGCCACGCCGCAGCGGTGAAGGCCCGCGTCGAACATGACGCCGATGCCGACGACGCTTTGTTGCTCGCATGCGGCGCGGGACAGTTCGTCCATCAGGTATTTCGTATCGGCGGCGACGCACAGGTTGTGGCGCCGCGCGAGTCGAGCTATGATACTGGCTCGGGCCGCACCCACCGCAGGGTAGGCCACCAGGATGTCCAGGTTGTCGATGGCGGCCATGGCTTCGGCCTCCCCGGCCTTGGCCACCGCGACCCCGACGGCTCCGGCATCCAGTTGCATGCGGGCGATGCGAAGGGACTTGTGGGTCTTGACGTGCGGGCGCACTGCAAATCCGTTGCGGTCCGCGTAATCCTGGACCAGCCGGATGTTCTTTTTGACGACGGCCTCGTCGATCAGAAGAAACGGCGTGGGCACGGATGCCGTGGCGTCATGGGCGTCTTTACGCATGGCCGTTTTCCTTCACGGCGAACACCGACGTGTTGTTGACCGGGGGCTCGGGGCGAATGCGGCGGTATTCCTTCAACGGCAAGGGAAGCTCTCCGACGGCGTGGTCCATGTCGAAAAGACGCCTCAATCCCTTTTCGTAAAGGCGGTAGGAAAGCTTGGCGCCGTCGGGCAGGGACTTGGCCAGATGGGCGAAGATTTCCTCCTTGGGAATGGCGTCGGCGCCTACCATGACTAGGCCGCATGGACCGGGCAAGGGCAGGGAGAAGTGGTCGCCGGAGACGATTTCGATCTGCTCGTCGAGCCCCAGGGCCCGCAGGACCTTGCGCGAAAGCTCCGCGTTCAGCGAATCTCTTTCGATTCCGACCCCCTGGATGGCGTACCGCTTGGCCAGGGCGATCAGGCTGAGCGGCAGGGGGCCGCTGCCCAGAAACACCACCCGGTCGCCGGACTTCAGGTCCGCGCCCCGGGATTCCATCTCCGCCAGCCGGAGATAGTTCGGGTAGTAGAGGTACCCTTCCAGCGTTTCCCAAGGGGCGTCGCTGTCGATAATGGCCTGGACCCGTCGTCTTTCCAGTCGCAGACCGTGGACCCGCTTGAGACCGGCGATATGCCCGATGGCAGCCTGCAAGGACCTTTCGGCGATCAGGGCGTCGACCAGGGAATCGTCGATGTCGGCAGTCGCCAGCCGGTTCAGCGCTTGCGCATAGGGCAGAAACACGTCTTCGGCGCTGTCGAGGACCTGTTTTCCCGTCAGGTCGCGGCAGTCTTCGAAAATTCCCAGGAGTGTCTTTTTTATTTCTTCCATTGTTGTTCCTGTTCGTCCAGTCTGACCTCGACGATGGTGTTGTTGACCCGTCCCACGGGGTAGTAGGTCTTGACTACGCGAAACCCTTTGATCTCCTCTTCGGCCACCGGAACATGCAGGATGGCGCGCATGCCGGTGTAAGTCCGGAAGAAAACCGGCGCGTCCGTCCTGCCCGTTTCCTTCATGATGACGCGCAGGTTCCGAAAAATCCGCTCCTTGGGGTCCGCCATGGCCGCGACCAGAATCATGTTCCAATTCAATTGCCGGAGCATGGTTTCGTCTCCGTGGACGATTTCGATTTCCTTTTCCAGACCGAGGCGACGGATGATCTTTTTCGACAGGGCGACGGGTTCCTGGCAGATTTCGATCCCGATGGACCGGATGCCTGCCAGACGGTTCAAAAGAATGAGGGTGGAGGGGACCGGGCCGGAGCCGATGAACACCAGCTTGCTGTCGCTTTCGATGTGGCACAGTTCGATCTGATTTCTCACCAGGGCTTCGTAGCGAGGAAAGAGCGGAAAGGATTCCAAGATCTTCAGCGGGTCGCCTGCTTCCAGCAGCCGGGTGGCCAGATGGACTTCGTGTACGCTGAAGAACGTGTTGTAATAGGCGCGGATCGTCGGAAGCACGGTCCGGATTTCGGGCTCGTCCAGAATTAGCCCGGCCAGGTGGTCGCCTGCGTCCATGTGCGCCAGATCGTCCAGAAGCAGGAACAGGCGATAGAGGTCGTCGGGATGGAGGGCTTTTAAAGCCGCAGTGTCGTATTTTCCAATCCGGTCGGCAAAGGCCATGATGTGGGGTTTGATGATCGCCAGGCTCCTTTGGCAGTCCTTGCAGCAGCCCAGGAAGTCGTGCTTGTGAAGTTCGTGTCGATGCTGGTAGTTGACGTCGTGCATTGCGATTGTTCTCCCGTTGAAGATGTCTGGATAAGTGCCGATAAACTCATTGTTAAAATACTTATACAAGTAATTTGCTCTTGTCAACGAAAATAAAGACGGACTGTCCTCGACTACTGATTTGGGGCTTGGTTTTAACTCCGGCCGGTTTTCATCCAGCAGTTTTGACCGTCGCCTGGATTCCGGGTCTCCGCAAGCTCCGCCCGGAATGACGGTGTTGGTTGGCCGACGTAATAACCAAAACCCTGATTTGATATCGGAACGGAATGTGTTTTTATTTTTCATTAATCGAGAATTTTCTATTGCCCCGTCAAACCGCCTATCCGATGAACAGCCAGACGACGACGCCCACCGCAAGGGATGCGCCAATGCCCAGGGGAATGGTCACTCTCAGGACTTGGCCCTCCTTTCCCACCGCTCCCACCATCGGGGTGGCCAAGGCGACCTTGAACGGCGAGGATATGGAACCGATGGAGGTGCCCACGGCCAGGGCCGCCGCCAGCCATGCGGCCGAGGTCCCCAGCAGATCGGCCGCCTGCACCTGGAGCTGGCCGAAAAGCATCAGCGACGCCACGCCGTAGCCGGTGAGAAAGGTCCCCACCCAGCCCAGGAAAGGGACGAACACGGGATAGAATTCGCCGGTGAAACGGACCAGTCCCTGGGAGATGATCCACGGAATGTTGTGCGCGGTGTCCAGGTGTTCGAAGCCCGGCGCGTAGCCGGTAAAGGAGATGATCTGCCCCATGGCCCCGAACAGCCCCATGGCCAGAAAGGCCCGCCAGCCTTTTTCGACGGCCGTTTGAAAAATCGATTTCAGCTTCTCCCCGGCGATGCGTTGCAGCCCGGCGGCGAGCCAAAAGGCCAGAAAAATGTACAGGTAGGCGGAAAAAAACGGCCGCAGGGTGATGGCATGGACCGGGATCAGCTGGATGCGGATCGCCAGCCTCTCGAAGGTGAGTTGCCTCAGGACGGGGACGGCGTTGACGGAAAACAGGCAGAGGGTCAGGAACAGAAACGGCGCCAGGTCCGCCAGTATGCCTTTTGGAAAGCGCGTACGGCCCGAGCCGAAAAGCATCACCGCCAGGATGACCGCCAGTCCCGCCAGGGTCCCGGACACCGGCAGCGCCACAAAGGCGACGGCCCCCAGAGCGGTGAATCCGAGCAGCAGCCCGACGCCTATGGATGCCAGCAGCACGCGTCCGTGCCTTTTCTCCGCAGGCAAGAACAACAGAGCGGTCAGAGTCATGAGCAGGCAGGCCGGAATGGAGAGCCAGGCCGACTTCAGGCCCAGCTCCTGCACCGGAAGGCCCGTGACCAGGGCCAGCACCGTGACGATGATTCCCGCGAGTTCCAGGGTCATCAGCCCGGCGTACCCGATGATGGACAGCGCCGCCGAGCCTGCGGGAGAGACCCCTGCCGCCCGCAGCATGGGCGCCACCACGGGCTCGGCGATCACCCCCGATCCCTCCATGAAGTTGCCTACGCCGAACGTGATGAGCATGTTCCGGCCAAAGGCGGTGCCCGCCCCGGCCCTGAGCCATTCCACGATGCGGGTCAGCGACCCCGTTCCCAAGAGCAGGGTGGAGAGCAAAATCCCGGCCATGATGACCAAAAGCAGCGGCAGCGTGGTCAACACGCCGTCTATGGCCGCCGCCAGCAGCACCGCAGGCGAGGTTTCGTAAACGCTCAGCGCCAGCGCCAGCGAGTAGACAAAACCGTAGACCGAAAGCTCCAGGGCCGAGCGCCTGAAAAATACCGCCAGCAGCGTCAACAGCACCACAGGCGTCCAACTCGATACGAACAAGACCGCGTTCATTTCGTCTCCTGTTTCCAAGGGCCGACTGCGTGTCCGTCAGGCAGGCATTTTGCGCTCCCTTGCGTCCAGCCCCCGAGCGTCCAGCCCCGAATTAATTTTGCGTTTTGCCGGTTAACATGTTACAAATTGCATTGTCAAGCTGCTCAAAAAAATACTGTCATCCGACGAATCATCGGTCGAATCTTTTTTCACGGACAAGGTCGAACATGTCCGGTATTTTCCAACCGATTTTCCGGGGTAAAGCATGTCCGAAAAACTCACCTATGAAGAATTGGAAAACCGGGTCGCCGAACTCGAGCGGCAAACCTGCCGATATCCATCCGAGAAATGGAACGGGCCACTGGATATCCGTTCCGGCCGGATGGATGTTTTCGAGCAGATGCCCCATGGCGTAAGCTTCGAAACAGCCGCCCGGAAACTGGAGGCGAAATATCGGTCCATCCTGAAAACGGCGATCGACGGATTCATGGTGCTCGATATCCATGGCGGGATCGTCGAAGTCAACGAAACCTACTGCAAAACAAGCGGCTATCGCGAAGCCGAGCTTTTGAAGACGCACATTTGCGAGGTGGACGCCGTGGAAGGTCCCCGGCAGATCGAAGAGCACCTCGGAAGGATTGTCCGCCAGGGCTACGAGCGCTTTGAGACCAAGCATCGCCGAAAGGACGGCACTGTTTTCGACGTCGAAGTCAGCATTCAATATCGCCCGGAGGAAGGAGGGGGATTCGTTTCCTTTGTCAGGGACATCACCGACCGAAAGGAGGCGGACAGGGAGCAGAAGAAACTTAAGGGCCAGTTGTCCAATGCGATGGAAATCGCCCATCTCGGCCACTGGGAGTACGATGTCGAAAGCGACCTTTTCACCTTCAACGACCAGTTCTATAAAATCTTCAGAACCACTGCCGAGCAGGCCGGGGGATACCTCATGTCGTCGTCGGAATACGCCCGGCGCTTCGTTCACCCCGAAGACAGGGACATGGTGGGAGAGGGGATTCGCAAAGCCATCGAGACATCCGATCCCGAATTCAACCGTCAGCTGGACCACAGGATTCTGTACGCCGACGGGGAGGTCGGTTATATTACCGTCCGCTATTTTGCCGTCAAGGACGACCGGGGCAGGACGGTGGGCAGCTATGGCGTCAATCAGGACATCACAGGGCGCATAAGGGCGCACGAGGCCCTGCGGGAGAGCGAAAACAAGATGAAGAGCATCTTTCGTGCCGCTCCCGTGGGCATAGGGGTTGTAATCGACCGGGTCTTGCAAGACGTCAACCAGGTATTTTGCGACATAACGGGATATTCCAGGGACGAACTTGTCGGTCAAAGCGCCAGAATCGTCTACCCCACGGACGAAGAGTATGAACATGTCGGCATCGAGAAATACGAACAGATAAAAAAAAAGGGCACCGGCGCTGTAGACACGCGCTTTGAGAGAAAGGACGGAAGGATCGTCGATGTGCTCCTGAGTTCCACCCCCCTCAATCCGGCGGACCTGTCGGATGGGGTCACGTTCACGGCGCTGGACATTACGGAACGCAAGCAGGCGGAAAGAGAACTGATAAACAGCGAAGCCCGCTTCAGGGACCTTGCGGAGATGTTGCCCGAAGCCGTTTTCGAAGCGGACTTGGAAATGAACCTGCGTTTTGTAAACCAACAGGCCTATGCGATGTTCGGATATTCCAAAGAGGACTTTGAGAAGGGGTTGAACGGCTACGACATGCTTTTGCCCGAAGACCGGTCGAAAGCGCGGGAAAATGCCGAAAAACGGGCTATGGGACGGCAGGTGGGGGCCAATGAATATCGTGGTTTGAGAAAGGACGGTACTGTTTTCCCGGTGCTTTTTCACACGAACCCCATTGTAGAAAACGGCATCGCCAAGGGACTCAGAGGGATCATTGTCGATCTTACCGAGCGCAAGAAAATGGAGCGCAGTATCATCGAATCCCAAAAAATGGAGTCCATCGGCAATTTGGCGGGCGGCATCGCGCACGATTTCAACAACATCCTGTTCCCGGTGGTCGGCATGGCCGAAATGCTTCTGGAAGACCTTGCTCCAGGCAGTCTCGAATACGAAAACGCCCGGGAAATACTGAAGGCGGGCAAACGAGGAAGCGACCTGGTCAGGCAGATTCTGGCCTTCAGCCGCCAGTCCGAGCATAGACTGATACCGACAAGGCCCCAAAAAATCCTGTTGGAGGTCGTAAAGCTGATGCGCGCGACCATACCGTCCAATATCGACATTGGCCCGGACCTTCAACAAGACTGCGGACTGGTCATGGCCGACCCGACACAGTTGCACCAGGTCGCGATGAACCTGCTCACCAATGCCTACCATGCCGTGAAGGACAACGACGGACACATATCGGTCGGTCTGAAGGAAACGCGAATCGGCCAAGGGGAAGCTTCCGAACGCTCGCCGTCGCCGGGGCGCTATGCATTGCTGACGGTCGCCGACACGGGAACCGGCATCGACCGCGATATCCTGGAAAAGATCTTCGAACCGTATTTCACCACCAAGGAACAGGGCAAGGGCACGGGTCTCGGGCTGGCCGCAGTATATGGAATCGTAAAAGCGCACGGCGGCGATATCCGGGTGGAAAGCGCGGTCGGCCAAGGCACGACCTTCAGGGTATACCTGCCTCTGATGTCGAAGGAAGCAGAGCCCGCGTCGAGCAAGGTCGTAGAAATCGCCCGGCCGGGCACGGAACGGATTCTTCTGGTGGACGACGAAAGACCCGTCGTGCAAATCGAAGAGCAGATGCTGAAACGACTCGGCTACCAGGTCACGTCCCGGCAAAGCAGCCTGGACGCCCTCAAGACCTTCCAGGACGATATCGACTCCTTCGACCTGGTCGTCACGGACATGACCATGCCGGAGATGACCGGCGACAAGCTGGCCCGGAAACTGATGGAGATCCGGCCGGACATTCCAGTCATTATCTGCACCGGGTTCAGCGAGAGAATCGACGAGGAGAAAGCCGAAGCCATGGGGGTCAAGGGGTTCCTGATGAAACCGATCGTCAAAGCGGACCTGGCCGAAATGGTTCGCACGGTGCTGGACAAGGCGAAAGCAAAAGCCAGGCTTCGATAAATCCGGTCGATATGGTTTGGGGCATGCGGATAACAAGCAAAAAACTGAGGGCCATTGTCAAGGAACTGGAAGAAGCGGTTATCGAACACCGCTGCTGGCTCTACGATTGGCATCGCAGCCTGATTTTCCATCTGCCGGTCAACGAGATGTGTTTTACCGAGCATGCGTACCGCCTGTGCCATTTCGGCCGGTGGTACTACAGCCAGCCGTCCGAGGTTTTCGGCATTCTCCCGGAGTTTGCGACCATCGACTGGCACCACAGAAGGCTGCACGAAAGCGCCTTCGCCATGGCTGAAAAAATCCGCCGCGGGCTGGCCATTTCCCTGGAAGACTACGAAAACCTCATCGACAAGGAATGGACATTTACAAAAGCCGTCGTGGAGTTCAAGGAAGAACTGCTAAAAACCCTGTTCGACTTCGACCCCCTGACGGACATCCTCAATCGCCAGGCCTTCGTACGCATTTTGCGAAGAGAATACGCCCGGCTCTTCAGAACCGCCGAGTCATGCTGTATCTGCATGGTCGATCTCGACGAGTTCAAGGCCGTCAACGACACCTACGGCCACCAGGCAGGCGACAAGGTGCTGCACATCGCCGCCCGGCTTTTGCGCCGCAATCTGCGCCCCTATGATTCGATATGCCGCTACGGCGGTGAAGAATTCCTGATCTGCCTGCCCAACACGACGCTTCAGACGGCGAAAAACATAATGAACCGTCTTCGCGACGGTCTGGAGTCGCTTAAAATCGACTTGGATACGGGTGAAGACTTGAACGTCACGGCGTCTTTCGGCATTTCGAAAATAACGACCGACGAAACTGTCGAAGAGAACGTCGCGCGGGCCGACGAGGCCATGTACGCCGCCAAGCAGGCGGGCCGAAACCGCGTGGTCGTCTACGAGGAAATCCCCCGAATGGACCGGCCGGAAATGGCGAAAAGCCTTCCGGCGGACGGCGACGATTCCGTTTCCAAGCCTTCGTAATCGGTTTTCCGGGCTTGGTTTTAACTTCGGCCAATCGCTTAACGCCTCGTCCGCCTCGTCCGCCTCGTTCCCACGCTTCGCGTGGGAATGCATACCAGGACGCTTCGCGTCCGTGTTCGCGGGCCATGGCCGATTTAAGAACCAACCCCTAACCATGGCTTGGTTTCAACGTCGGCCAACCCGCTCCGTCATTCCGGGCGGAGCTTGCTTTAGACCCGGAATCCAGGCTATGGTAGAGGCTTGCGTTTAACAAATCCGTCTGAAATTAAAACCAACCCCATCCAACTGTTTAGGCCCCGCAAAACCGGAACAAATTTCGGAGGAAATTTCATATCGAAAACCGGATGATTTTCATCACCCCAGACAAGACCTGGGGTGATGAAAATGTTCCCTGTTTTGCCGTAAATATTCCGCCGGGTTTTATTCTGCACGATCAATCACGGGGCCTGGTTCGGGAGCGTAGGGTGGGTGGGTTGAAACCCTGGCGTTCGGGGCTGCTTCAAAGCTTGTTAACGCCTGTGTCATTCGAGCTTGTACGAAGCCCAACCCACCATTTCCCGAGCCGCTGCATTGCCATTCGTTCGAAGAATCGACGAATTGGCGCGAAAGACGGTGGGTTGGACTCCGTGCAAGATTGTCAAGCCATCTGTTTCAAGAGAAGTTGAATTGGCGACAACACCCGGGTATCGACCCACCCACCCTGCGCTTCCGAACCAGCCCGTGCAGATTGCCGCGAGGGGGGGAACAAATCCCGGCAGAAAAAAATCTTCCGAAATTGGACGATTTTCATCACCCCAGACAAGACCTATGGGACAAACAGGACGAATAACCGGCCGACTTTGAAACCAAGCCCTGCGAATGTTATTCAAAGCTCCGGTTCGGGGCGCCCTTCCCGAGATTCTCCGACTGCGTCGAGAATATCTTTGGTTGTCACGTTCGTTTTTGCGCCAGGGACATCAAAGGGTGATTTTGGTGATTTGGCAAATATGATTTTAAAGGTTTCGCCGCCTCGGCGCTTAATGATAACTTCCTCTGTTTTTGCGTTATCAAGGACCGTAGAAAATTTCTGGCGTGCCTCCGAAATCGATAGGTATTTGCTGAGTAGCATCCCGAACAGCTAACTTCATCGCCCCAGTTTCGATCTATTCTATCCTCAAGTTCCCCAGATATTCCGGGCCCGAATAAAAAGGGACCATCCAGTCCGCCGCGCGGTCGCAGCTTTGCTGTTTGCGGCGAAAATTCACGCCCCATTGCTCTCCTGGCTCGACTTGGTTCTGACCGAACTGGGCTGCCGGCAACCGGATTTCGATGGACCAGAAGGCGTCGTCCCGGAACGTTGCGACCTGGCAGTCCGCGTTCCAGTCCTTGTCGTAATCGCGGTCGTGCCCGCCTGCGGCGACGATCTTCTGGTCGTAGATCGAGCCGTTCGGATTGACGTACATCTGAAAAAGGCTGTGCGCTTCGTTTTGTCCGGGAGGCGCCAGGGTCAGGGCGACATAGTCGTCGCGGTAGACGGCGTCGTCTCTTTTCTGGGCGAAGGACCGTCTTTTGCCCGGTTCGCTTTCCATGCACACGGCGGCAATATAGATGTTTTCCCTGTCGTGCGCGAAATAAAAGGAGGTGTGGTCCGTTTCCGCCTTGCCGCCTTTCGGGTCGAAAAGCACGGATTCCCCTTGCTTCCATGCGTCCGGCTCGTTGACGACGCCGTCGATATCGAGCGGGGTGTCGGCTCGCGCGCACGCCGCCTGGCGCTTGACAGCGACATTTCGTCCGAACTCGTGGGTCCTGCCGGGCTTGTAAGGCATGTCGAGCTTGAAGCGGGGGGCGGGATATAGCGGGCCTTGGCAGGCCACTTTCGCGCTCAGGGCGATCTCTTCGCCCGGTTTCAGCTTTATCGGAATCTCGGACGGCTCCATGATCCAACCTCGGGGAATGTCCCATCGCATCGTGGCGTCTGCGGTCAATGTCTCGTGGGGGTTTTTGACCGTGAATCTCCAGGTGGCGGGTTCGATTGTAAAGTCGTCGCCGACCGCAAGCCATGTGTCGGCTCGGAACGCTTCGTTTTCGATTGTGGAAACGGTCGTCAAGTCCTTGGCGGTGAGAACATCGTGGGGCATGACCGATTCCTTTTTGACCGGGGCGATATGAATGCCGTCGTCGTCCACGGTCACCCACGCGTAGTGGTATTTGAAGTCGGTGAGCCGGGACATGGTGGAGCCTCCGGAACTGCCCATGCTGGTGTAGACGATGCCGTCGTATTCAGCCGAGAAGTACAGGTGGTAGTGGCCTGTGAACACGGCGTCCACGCCGTATTTTTTGAAAAGCTCGTGCAGCCTGTCTGGCTTGCCGGAACCCATGGTCTCGTACCAGAACGGCTTGTGGCAGAACACGATGGAGCAGGGGGCGTCCTTGCCTTCTTCGAGGGCCTTTTCCAGCCATTGTATTTTTTCGGCCGGAAGCTCGTCGTTGCTTTCCCATCGGCCGTTTTCCATCACGACGAACCGCACGCCGCGATAGTCGAAGGAATGGTTCGGGGGGCCGATGTACTTGTTGTAAAGCCGGTAGGCGTCCCCGTCGTCATCGCCCCAGATGTCGTGGTTTCCCGGGGTATGGTAGACCGGAGCGCTCAAGGGGGCGAGCAGCGGAAGGTATTCCTCCCATTCGCTCTGGATCTGTTTCGCGTCTTCGGTGTACCCCTCGATCATGTCCCCGACGGTGATGGTGAAATCGGGCTTCAGCCGTTCGATCTCGACCACGATCTCCTTGAAGACGCCGGGCGCGTGTCCGCCGGTTCGGTCTCCGAGGACCGCAAAGCGGACGGGGCCGTCCAATCGCGTCCCCCCGAAACAGCTTATCGAAAGCGCCAAGGCAAGTACGACCATCGCAATTGCCCATTTTGTCTTTGCCATTCGGGTCCCTCCTTGTTTGAGTTTCGAGTTATTAAGATGGCGGCCGTCTTTTTGTCCTGGTTATAACGGATTTGGGGGAGCGGCAATGCGTAGGTTGGGTTGAGCGGGTTTCACGTTGGGTTTCGCTTGCTTCCCAACCATTTCTCGCGCCTTATCTGTTTGTTTGATAGAATTCCGGAGCGAAACCCAACAATTTACGACGCTCAACCCAACCTACATTCCCCCCACCCCCAAATCCGTTATAACCAGGAGATTTTTTGTTCGAGCCATCCGGGCGGAATCGCCGAGAATCATAATCTGTCGCTCTCTCGCTCGAAATCCGTATTGATTCCTTTCAGGAAACCTTTTATCTCGGAAATGTCGCGGTCGAGGATGAATTCGATTCGCCCTTCATATTCGACGACCATGAATTTTTGTCCGGGTCGCAGTCCCATTGCTTCCCGGATATCTTTGGGGATGACGATCTGGAATTTTTGAGAAACTGTTACGGTTTGCATGATACCACCTCGACCGATGACGTTTTTTTTACAATAACATCACCGGTCGAGGCTTGTAAAATACCAATTGCTATCATCTGCAAGCCGCAAGGTGGTACGCTTGGAGCGAGCGTACCTTGGGAGCGCCTTGTCTCCTGGCTTCGATGCCTTTTGCCGCCGCGATGGCGGCGGCTGTGGTGGTGATGTAGGGAATTTTGTACTTGATCGCGGCTTTGCGGATGTTGGAGCTGTCCTCGCGGCTTCTTCGTCCGCTGGGGGTGTTGACCAGAAGATCGACATCGCCGTTTTTGATGGCGTCCACAAGGTCCGGGCGGCCGTAGCCAACCTTTCCGACCGGTTCGGTTTCGATGCCTTGCTCCTTTAGAAATTTGTGCGTTCCTTCCGTCGTGAGAATTCGGAAACCCAGGTCACGGAACCGCCGGACCGGTTCGATGGCGGCCTTCTTGTCCCGGTCCGCGATGGTGAACAGCACCGAGCCTTTCAAAGGAAGCGCGGACTGAACCGCTTCCTGGGCCTTGAAAAACGCCCGGCCGAAGGAGTGCGACAATCCCAGGACTTCGCCCGTGGAGCGCATTTCCGGCCCCAGCACCGGATCGACTTCGGGAAGCATGTTGAACGGAAACACCGATTCCTTCACCCCGAAATGGGGGATTGGCAGGTTTTCCAGGTTCAGGTCGGAAATCTTTTCGCCCAGCATGACACGGGTGGCCAGCCGGGCCATGGAGACGCCGCAGACCTTGGAGACGATGGGCACGGTTCGAGACGCCCGTGGATTGGCCTCCAGTACGTACACCGTGTTTTCGTGGATGGCGTACTGGATGTTCATCAGACCCACGACGTTCATCTCTATGGCGATCTTGCGGGTGTATTCTCCGATGGTGTCGATGTGCTTGGGCGGAATGCTGATGGGAGGAATGACGCAGGCGGAGTCCCCGGAATGGATTCCGGCAAGCTCGATGTGCTCCATGACCGCAGGCACGAATGCGTCGTGTCCGTCGCAGATGGCGTCGGCCTCCGCCTCGATGGCGTTGTCAAGGAATTTGTCGATGAGCACCGGGCGCTCGGGGGAGATCTCGACGGCCATCCGGATGTAGTTTTTCAGCATGGCCTCGTCCTGCACCACCTCCATGCCCCGTCCGCCGAGCACGTAGGAGGGGCGAACCATCAGTGGATATCCGATTCGGTCGGCGATCTCCTTTGCCTCCTCCATGGTGCTGGCCATGCCCGATTCGGCCATGGGGATTCCCAGCTTGCGCATGATGTTTCTGAACCGGTCGCGGTCTTCGGCAAGGTCGATGGTGTCCGGGGAGGTGCCGACGATGTTGACGCCTGCGTCAGCAAGGTCCCGGGCGATGTTCAGAGGCGTCTGCCCCCCGAACTGGATCACGACTCCCTCTGGCTTTTCCTTATTGTAGATGCTCAGCACGTCCTCCACGGTGAGCGGCTCGAAATAAAGCTTGTCCGACGTGTCGTAGTCCGTGGACACGGTTTCCGGGTTGCAGTTGACCATGATCGACTCGTAGCCCGCCTCCTTGATGGCGAAGGCCGCGTGCACGCAGCAGTAGTCGAACTCGATGCCCTGCCCGATGCGGTTGGGGCCGCCGCCGATCACCATGATTTTCTTCCGGTCTGTCACCGGGACCAGGTCTTCGCCGTTGTAGGTGCTATAGTAATAGGCCGCGTCCTCCACGCCGCTCACCGGGACCGGCGCCCAGGCCTCCTCCACGCCCAGCAAAATTCTTCTTTCCCTGACTTGCTTTTCAGAAAGGTCCAGCAGCATGCCCAGGTACCGGTCGGAAAAACCGTCCTTCTTTGCCTGGACCAGAAGGTCGTCGGGAAGCTGCCTTCCCCTGAAGGCCAGAATCTTTTCCTCCAGCTCCACCAGCTCCTTCATCTGCCGGATGAACCAGGGCTTGATATAGGTGGCCTTGTAAAGTTCCTCGACGTCCGCGCCCTTTCTCAAGGCCTCGTACATCTGAAACTGCCTCTCGCTGGTGGGCGTCGCCACGGCCGTCAAAAGCTTTTCCAGGGGCCATTCGTTGAAATCCTTGGCGAAACCCAGTCCGTAGCGGTTGATCTCAAGACCACGGATGGCCTTCTGCAAGGCCTCCTTGTAGTTTTTCCCGATGCTCATCACCTCGCCCACCGCACGCATCTGGGTCCCGAGAACGTCCTTGACCCCCGCGAATTTCTCAAAGGCCCATCGGGCGAACTTCACCACCACGTAGTCGCCGGACGGCGTGTATTTTTCCAGTGTGCCGTCGCGCCAGTAAGGGATTTCGTCCATGGTCAGGCCCCCGGCCAGAAGCGACGACACCCTGGCGATGGGAAATCCGGTGGCCTTGGACGCCAAGGCCGACGACCGCGATGTTCTGGGGTTGATCTCGATAACCACCACCCGACCCGTCTCCGGATCGTGGGCGAACTGGATGTTGGTCCCGCCGATGACCTCGATGGCATCCACGATGTCGTAGGAGTATTGCTGCAATTTTTCCTGCAGGGCGGCGTCGATGGTCAGCATGGGCGCCGTGCAGAAGCTGTCTCCCGTATGGACCCCCATGGCGTCCACGTTTTCGATGAAACAGACCGTGATCTTCTGGTTCTTGGCGTCCCGGACCACCTCCAGCTCCAGCTCCTCCCATCCCAAAACCGACTCCTCCACCAGCACCTGGTGGACCAGGCTGGCGGCAAGGCCCCGGGATGCGGTCACGCGAAGCTCCTCCACGTTGTACACCAGACCCCCGCCGGTGCCCCCCATGGTGTAGGCCGGGCGAATTACCACCGGGTAGCCCAGACCCTCCGCCACCTTCTCGGCGTCCTCCACGCTGTCCACCGTCGCGCTTTTCGCCATATCGATTCCGAGACGGTCCATGGTGGTCTTGAACTCCAGGCGGTCTTCGCCCCGTTCGATGGCCTCCGCGCTGACACCGATTAGCCGGACACCGTATTTTTCCAGGATTCCCTTTCTATGAAGCTCCGAGGAAAGGTTCAACCCGGATTGCCCGCCCAGGTTGGGCAGAAGGGCGTCGGGCTTCTCCTTTGCGATGATCTCGGTCAAAACGTCGATGTTGAGCGGTTCTATATAGGTGTAGTCGGCGCTTCCCGGATCGGTCATGATCGTGGCCGGATTGGAATTCACCAGCACCACCTCGTATCCGAGCGATTTGAGGGCCTTGCAGGCCTGGGTACCGGAATAGTCGAATTCGCAGGCCTGTCCGATGATGATCGGACCCGACCCTATGATAAGTACCTTGTGGATATCGTCTCTTTTCGGCATGGGCATCCTTTCGTTTGGGGGTTGCGGCGTCGCCTGGACGGAGAACGGCGCGGCACCGAGGTTGTTAATGAAAATTAAATAACCTGTTTAGATTAAGAGGTACTGAAAGTCAAGGGGTTTGGACCGAGTGCGGTGATGGCTGGGGTGATGAATATTGTCCGTATTGCAACGAATTTGGGGGACGGAGTATATTCGTGCTCTTTGTGTCCTTCGTGGTAAAATTCATTGATTTTCAACCACGAAGGACACAGAGAGCACGAAGGACGATTGATCGGAAAAAGGTTCATCGCGGATTTGTGGGGAGCGACAAAGGTAACCAGAGCTTCCAGCTCTGGTCCCATATTGCGAATATAAGGCCGCTTGGAAGCCAAGGCATGCCAGACCAGGATGGTCTGGTTACCATCGAGGTGCATTTTTCCGCAAATCCGCGATGATCCGAAAAAAAAATCAACCCCGGAATTAGTTGCCACAAAACGAATCCCCCCTTTACAATCCCCAGTTAATCGGTATGGCCTCAGTATTGGAAACACCTTGGTGCGGCTCCGTTCAACGCCGTCTTTCACGACGGCGCGATATCCAATACCCTGTCGTTGTGAAATTCGAACTCACCGCGCAGTGCGCTGCCATGGAAGAAGGCGCTGCCGGAATCGACGCGTTTTGCACCTTGTAATCGGGAAAGACCTTCGCGATATACAGCTCCACTAATCGGCGCACTGGAGCCAAAGCAGCGTGTCGATGTAGGAGACGAACCGGGACAGGTATTCCGGCGAAAGCTTTCGCAGGGCGGTCAGGGAGCGGGTGGCCAGCATTTGGGCGTTCAAGGGGCCGGGGGTTTCCGGGCGGACCTGGATGGCGCGGGCGACCACACGATTGGAATGCAGGGTCTGCATGGTGTTCCTGTACGTCGCCAGTGAGCGCAATTGGCTTTTCCGAACGCTTTTCGCAGAGAGGGGCGCTGCCGCAGTCGCGTGTGCGTCCGCCGAAGCAAGGGCTTCTTTCTCCAGTCTTTGAAGCAAATCGTCGAGGCGAGGCTCGGCGGGGTTTGCTTCCGAACCGGGCCGGGCATGTTCGAAGCGTTGTGCCAGCCCGGACAGGGGGCTTTCCGCAGGGATACGTTCCAGTCTGCATAGCAGCCTGAAGACTTTTTTGAATTCGCTGTTTTCATAAAGCCGACAGGCCTTTTCCGCCGAGTCGGGAAACGATTCGCGCACGCGGTCGGCCGCCTCCTTTGCTTCCAAACGCGCGTTGTCGAATTCCTTTTGATAGGCATCGGCGGCTGCCAGGGCCTTTTGTAGGAGAAGCGCGACGACTTCTTTCGGCTTGCCGCAGGAACGGGCGGCAAGCGACTGGATGTAGCGAAACTGTGCAGGATCGTATCGGTGGGCGCCCTGCTCTTCCATCTCGGCGATTCTGTTGTTGAGGATATCTGTCATGGGCTACTGCCACTACCTATTGTTTCGCCGGGCGTCGCTTTTTTCGCGCCCGCCTTAGGCACCGGCGCGATTTCCACGCGGCGGTTCTTCGACCGGGTTTCTTCGTCCGCGTTCGGCGCCACGGGCTGGTATTCGCCGAAGGCCGCGGCGAACACCAGCGTCGGCGGCATGCCTTCTTCGACCAGAGCGCGTACGACCGTGAGCGCTCTCTGGGCGGACAGTTCCCAGTTGTCGTCGTATTTGAGGTTGTCTTCGTTGATCGGCAGATCGTCGGTGAAGCCGCTGACCATGAGCAGTTCGTCGCGTTCCCCGAGATAGACTTTCAGGGGTTCGACCAGGGACTGGAGCAACTGTCTTCCGTCTGGTTCCAGCGTGTTGGAGTTCAGGGCAAACAGCAGGCTGCCGCTGATGCCGATGCGGCCGTCGTGGAGGGTCACGCGTCCTTCCGCGAGAGGTCCGGCGAGCGCTCTTTCCAATTCCATACGGCGCTTTTCCTCCGCCATGCGCTTCTGCTCTTCCACCATTCGCCTCATTTCCTCGGATTTGCGACGGTCGATCTCGTCTTGCAGCGACTGGGAAAGCACCGCCTGGTAGCCGACGGTCCAGACCAGCAAAAGGACGAACACGCCCAGAAGCCCGGACATCAGGTCGCCGAAGATCGCCCAGATCGGGGGCGAATGGACGTTTACTTCTTCCAGTTCTTCCATGGTCACCCGGTCATGGCGATGTCGCTGTTTCTGTAAAGCTTCTGCAAATCGTCCACGATCTCCTTTTGCGAAAGCATGCAGTGGTCGATGACGTCTCTGGCCTGCGCCACGTAGTAGCCGAGCTGCTCGTCGCTCCTTTCCGCCGCCTTTTCGAAGGATTCCTCGATGCGGCCGAGGTTTTCGACCATCTGTTCGTTGCACTGGCCGAAAAGCGCCACGGCGACGCCGAAGGAATCGCCCAGGCTGGCCATGTCCACGGCGCTGGCGGCGAAGGTTTCCGCGACTGCGGAGAACCGGTCGGCCCCCGCGCCGATGCGCTCGTCGAACCGGGCGGCCGCCCCTTCGAGCATCTGACGGGCCGAGGCCGTCAGCTCCTCGACGGCCGCGTGCTGATCGACCGATGCCTTTGCCAGCGAACGGGAAAGCGCGTCGATTTGCTCCAGAACCCGTTTCTGCTCTTCGAGACGCCCGGCTTCGTTTTCCATGCGCTTGGACTCTTCACTGCGCAGGTGCTCGATGACTTGCGCCGCAGCCCGGGGCGCCTCCGAAGCGGTCTCGATCAGACGGGCCATGGGAGCTTCCAGGGACTGGCCGAGAGTAGTCAAATGTCCTGCCAGCACGGCCTCCAGGTTTTCCAGGCGCTCCACGGCGGCCCTGCCCCGTTGCTGTTCGTCGTCCCTTAGCGCCACCAGTTCGGTTTTCACCGTCCGGGCGAGATCTTCCATTCTCTGCCCGTGTCCTTCGAGCCATCTGGATTCCGTGTCGATGCGGGTCCGGACAAGATCTTCGGAGGAGGCCAGCAGCTCTCCCATATGGTCCGTCAAGCGCCCGGATGCGGCGCGCACGTCTTCCACGATTCCCGCCATGGCATTCTTCAAGGAGGCAGCCGTCTCCTCCTGGCGTTTTTTGGAGTCGGATTGGGTCTGTCGCCATTGCGAAGCCAAAGCGCCGGCCGTTTGTTCGAGCGATTCTCCCATGGATGCCGCCAGTTGCTCGAACTTGGCCTTGAATTCCTCCAGTGTCGCGCGCATCTGCCCGGCCAGCAGGTCGTTGGTCCGGTTCTGTTCGGCCATGGCGGACTGAAACGACTGGTTCGTCTGCTCCGAAGTTTCCGCCAGTTGTTCGGAAACCTGACGAAAATGTTCCCGGGCGGCCTCCTCAAGATGTCTCTGCACCGCTTTCGTTTCCTCCGCAACAGATGCCATGGCCCCTTTCACGACCGGCTGGATGCTCTCGCAGGCCAGCCTCGCGTTTTCTTCCAGGCTTTGCTTGTGTGTGGCGTCCATGGAAATGGCAAGTTCCTTGAAGACCTCCGATACCGACGCGTGAAGACGTTCCTGGTTGGCCACGAGCGTTGCTTCCAGCCTCTCCAGCCTGTGGGCCACGGCGTCCAGGCGACTCGCCACCGCCGGCAGCTCCCCGGTCTGGACTTGCAGAGTATCCAAGGCGCGCTGCTGATTGTCGGCCCTGGAAAAGCGTTTGAAAACGGTAGCGGCGACGGTGTCCAGACTTCTGGTGGCGAGCATCCTGTCGCGCCTGCTCAACGCGGACATGAGCCCCAGCATGGCGGATGTGGCCACGCCGGCCACGGACGTGCCGAATGCCATGCCGAGCCCCTGAATGGGGGCGGCCAGGCCCGCGCGGATTGCCGCAAGATCGGTGGCGCCTTCCAGCGCCAGGACGGCGCCCTTCAGGGTATCGACCATGCCGGCGAAGGTGCCCAGCAATCCCAGCATGACCAGAAGCCCGACCAGGTAGGGGGTGAGGACAGGAGCGGGCAGGCCCGCCCGTTCGCCCTGGATGCGCAGCCTCACCGCATTTCGAAGGGACGCGTCCAGCAGATTCAGCCACTCTTCGACATCCACGACGCTCTCGTCCGCGTTCGACAGCGATCTGACAATCGTCGCCGTGGCATATCGATATTTGACCAGTTCGACGACGCCCAGGCAGAACACGCCCCCGATCGCCACGGTGACGACCAGGGCGACAGGGTTGGCCTCCCGGAACACCGAGCACATCCAGCCCACCGAAAGACACCCCAGAAGCAAGGCCGCCGAGAAGAGCAAGCTCCCCGCGAAATGAATGGATTTTCTCATTTTCAGGAGGATTGGCCTCGTGTGTCGGCGCGCGATTGTCGCGGAAGGGATTCGACCATGCCCATGACCGGCTGCAACCGGACCTCGAGTTCGGCGAAAAGCAGCTCCCGCATGTCGATGCAAAAAGAGGATATCCAGCCGTCCGGAGCCGTCCACGGCTCGAAGTCTTGGGGGCGAGGATCGTCGGGTATTTCGTCCCAATGGCCCTCGAACGATTGGCGGAACCGTTTTTCCAGAAGCTCGGGAACCTTCGCGAAGCTTTCCTGCGGCGCGTTGGCGAGCGCGTCCTCCAGCGCCTGGTCGAGCCGGGCGAGGTCTGACAGGTCACGGGACATGGCGGCAATCTTACGCCGTATGTCGGACCGCAACCGCCGGACCTTGACATCGATTGTTCGCTGGCGGCCCGCGTAGAACTTGCCGTAGGGCTCGAACAAGACGGCGCCGGGCTTGGATTTTTTTCCGGAATCCTTTGGGAAAAGCCCGGCCATGCTGCAGTGGGCATGCAGGGCCTCCGCATTGGGCAGCCGGTTCTGGACCCGTGCGGATGTATGCATGAAGCTGTTGGCGACAAACCGAACCAAGTCCCCCTGGGCTTCTAAAAACGCATCCCTGACCGCCCCGAGCGGATGGCCCGACGGGTTGAAGCGCTTTGGCGAGGGGGCGTCGAGGACTGCGGCCAGCTCCACGGTACCCCGGAAATGGAACATCTCCCCCAGCCTTTCGGCAAAATTGTTTCGAAAATTCCCCGAGTCCGGCCGACACGTGTCGGACAGCAGATTCACGAGCCTTGCGCCGCAAAGGGACCGGCTGGTCGATCTATCCATATATGCATTGTTATTTGAATCGATATACAACATATTGAGTAGGAGGTGTATCATAAGCGCCCCTGCATTTCAATTGCAAAATGGTTCGGCGCGTTTTTCGCGCACGCGCATTTCGATCAATATTGGCCTCCGCGCCTCTTCATTGCAATTGGCCCCCGGCCGAGGGGATGATAACGCCACTGAAAAAATGCGATGATTCCGCCTGTTGTTGCGCCACCAGAATATCTTGACGGCGGGTGGGGTCGCAGGGTGGCGGGTCGTAGGGTGGGTGGGTCGAGATCCGAGGCTTTCTCGCTCCTGCCAAGCCTGTCGAACAAGACTTCCGCCCAATCTACCCCGGAGTCCAACCCACCATTTCTCCAAGCGGCCACCGCCCCCCTTCTCCAAGGCTTCATCCCCGTTCGCCGAAATCGTTTCCCTGAAAATCCGGCGCCTCCCGGCCCGGACGCAGACAGAAAGCATCCGTCTCTCAGAAACACAGACCGCAGACCGCCGCAGGAGGGGCGTCGGGTGGCGGGTCGTAGGGTGGGTGGGTCGAGATCCGAGGCTTTCTCGCTCCTGCCAAGCCTGTCGAGCAAGACTTCCGCCCAATCTACCCCGGAGTCCAACCCACCATTTCTCCAAGCGGCCACCGCCCCCCTTCTCCACGGCTTCATCCCCGTTCGCCGAAATCGTTTCCCTGAAAATCCGGCGCCTCCCGGCCCGGACGCAGACAGAAAGCATCCGTCTCTCAGAAACACAGACCGCAGACCGCCGCAGGAGGGGCGTCGGGTGGCGGTTCGTAGGGTGGGTGGGTCGATATCCGAGGCTTTCTCGCTCCTGCCAAGCCTGTAGAACAAGACTTCCGCCCAATCTACCCCGGAGTCCAACCCACCATTTCTCCAAGCGGCCACCGCCCCCCTTCTCCAAGGCTTCATCCCCGTTCGCCGAAATCGTTTCCCTGAAAATCCGGCGCCTCCCGGCCCGGACGCAGACAGAAAGCATCCGTCTCTCAGAAACACAGACCGCAGACCGCCGCAGGAGGGGCGTCGGGTGGCGGGTCGTAGGGTGGGTGGGTCGAGATCCGAGGCTTTCTCGCTCCTGCCAAGCCTGTCGAGCAAGACTTCCGCCCAATCTACCCCGGAGTCCAACCCACCATTTCTCCAAGCGGCCACCGCCCCCCTTCTCCACGGCTTCATCCCCGTTCGCCGAAATCGTTTCCCTGAAAATCCGGCGCCTCCCGGCCCGGACGCAGACAGAAAGCATCCGTCTCTCAGAAACACAGACCGCAGACCGCCGCAGGAGGGGCGTCGGGTGGCGGTTCGTAGGGTGGGTGGGTCGAGATCCGAGGCTTTCTCGCTCCTGCCAAGCCTGTAGAACAAGACTTCCGCCCAATCTACCCCGGAGTCCAACCCACCATTTCTCCAAACCGCCACTGCCCCCCTTCTCCACGGCTTCATCCCCGTTCGCCGAAATCGTTTCCCTGAAAATCCGGCGCCTCCCGGCCCGGACGCAGACAGGAAGCCTCCGTCTCTCAGAAACACAGACCGCAGACCGCCGCAGGAGGGGCGTCGGGTGGCGGTTCGTAGAGTGGGTGGGTCGATATCCGAGGCTTTCTCGCTCCTGCCAAGCCTGTAGAACAAGACTTCCGCCCAATCTACCCCGGAGTCCAACCCACCATTTCTCCAAGCGGCCACCGCCCCCCTTCTCCAAGGCTTCATCCCCGTTCGCCGAAATCGTTTCCCTGAAATTCCGGCGCCTCCCGGCCCGGACGCAGACAGGAAGCCTCCGTCTCTCAGAAACACAGACCGCAGACCGCCGCAGGAGGGGCGTCGGGTGGCGGTTCGTAGGGTGGGTGGGTCGATATCCGAGGCTTTCTCGCTCCTGCCAAGCCTGTAGAACAAGACTTCCGCCCAATCTACCCCGGAGTCCAACCCACCATTTCTCCAAGCGGCCACCGCCCCCGTTTTTCAAGGATTTGTCTTCACTCGCCAAAATCGATTTCAGGAAACTCCGGCACTTCGCCACTCGCCCATTTCGGAGAGTAATACCCCTTTTCGACATACCTATGAAACGTCGAATGCGGCCAGCCCGACGGGGACTTGCTCAACCCGTGCTTGACAGGATTGTAATGGATGTAATTGAAATGGATCTCATAGTCCTTTTCATCGCGAATCGCATGGTCCCAAAAACGCCTTTGCCAGATGTTCTTTTCGCTCTTCTTCATCCTGCTTTCCGAGACGGAACCACAAATGCTTCGAAAAGGAAGAGTCAGCGGGTCCTTTGTGAATTTTGCTTTTATCGATTTCATAACGGCGGAGTAATCGTCTTTTCCGGTCGGAAAGGTCAGCATGCAATGGAAATGGTCTGGCAGAAGGACCCAGGCGTCGATTTCGAAAGGACGCTTGCTTCGAACGAATTGGATGGCGCGTCTCAATGCGATGCGAGCGGGTTCTTGGCAAAGCCACGGGTTCCGGTTGAATGATACGATCGTGAAAAAATAGGTATCCGCAGGTTGGCGCAGGCGTCGGTAATTGGGCATTGTCGTCCCCTATCCTAACGGTTTGTTTTTCCCGAATTTGATTGTTTGATTATACGTTTTCATCGAGCTTGTTGTCACCCGGATTATAGAGCTTTCGGGACTTGGTTTCGATTTTGGGCTTGCTTGATCGGAGACATGAAGCCGCAGGTGCGCAAAAAAATATTGAATGGCAGACAGGAATTCGAGGGTTGGACGTAGGGTGGGTGGATCGATATCCGAGGCTTTCGCGAATCTGCAAAGCTTGTCGAGCAAGACGTCCATCCGATCTTTGTCGGAGTCCAACCCACCATTTCTCCAAACCGCCACCGCCCCTTTCTTCAAGGCTTCATCCCCGTTCACCGAAATCGTTTCCCGGAAACTCCGGCACCTCCCGGCTCGGACGCGGACAGGAAGCATCCATCTCATAAAAACACGGGTCGCAGACCGCCGCAGGGGGGCGTCGGGTGGCGGATCGTAGGGTGGGTGGATCGATATCCGAGGCTTTCGCGAATCTGCAAAGCTTTTCGAGCAAGACATCCATCCGATCTTCCTCGGAGTCCAACCCACCATTTCTCCAAACCGCCACCTCCCCTTTCTTCAAGGCTTCATCCCCGTTCACAGAAATCGTTTCCCGGAAACTCCGGCACCTCCCGGCTCGGACGCGGACAGGAAGCATCCATCTCATAAAAACACGGGTCGCAGACCGCCGCAGGGGGGCGTCGGGTGGCGGATCGTAGGGTGGGTGGGTCGAAATCCGAGGCCTTCACGAATCTGCAAAGCTTTTCGAGCAAGACATCCATCAGATCTTCCTCGGAGTCCAACCCACCATTTCTCCAAACCGCCACCTCCCCTTTCTTCAAGGCTTCATCCCCGTTCACAGAAATCGTTTCCCGGAAACTCCGGCACCTCTCGGCTCGGACGCGGACAGGAAGCATCCATCTCATAAAAACACGGGTCGCAGACCGCCGCAGGGGGGCGTCGGGTGGCGGATCGTAGGGTGGGTGGGTCGAAATCCGAGGCCTTCACGAATCTGCAAAGCTTGTCGAGCAAGACTTCCATCCGATCTTCCTCGGAGTCCAACCCACCGTTTTCCCAAGCTTTTTGCACCGCCGTTTTTAGAATGGTCTGCATTTTTTTTGAAATTGGTTCGGGACAGCGTTGACGGACAAGCGATCACCCGAATCGACAAGGGCGGGCGGACCCGGAAAATGGTGGGTTGGACGCACGGGAAGCCCGCAAGGAAGTGGGCCCCGACGGGCTTGGCCTGCGTACGAAAGTCACGGCCCCCCGACCCACCCACCCTACGATTTCCCCGCAGTCCATATCGCCGTTTTGCATTTCCTCGGAGCCTGCACCGACGCTTTGCGAAGTTCTCTTCGCAGGCGTTTTGAAACGGCAGGCATTTCTTCGAGATTGATTCGGCTTAGCGTTGACCGACAAGCGATCACCCGAATCGACAAAGGGCGGGCGGACCAGGAAAATGGTGGGTTGGACGCACGGGAAGCCCCCAAGGAAGTGGGCCCCGACGGGCTTGGCCTGCGTACGAAAGTCAAGGCCCTCCGACTCACCCACCCTACGATTTCCCCGCAGTCCATATCGCCGTTTTGCATTTCCTCGGAGCCTGCACCGACGTTTTGCGAAGTTCTCTTCGCAGGCGTTTTGAAACGGCAGGCATTTCTTTGAAATTGGTTCGGGACAGCGTTGGCGGACAAGCGATCACCCGAATCGACAAGGGCGGGCGGACCAGGAAAATGGTGGGTTGGACGCAAGGGAAGCCCGCAAGGAAGTGGGCCCCGACGGGCTTGGCCTGCGTACGAAAGTCACGGCCTCCCGACCAACCCACCCTACGATTTCCTCGGAGCCCATATCGCCGTTTTGCATTTCCCCGGAGCCTGCACCGACGTTTTGCGTAGTTCTCTTCGCAGGCGTTTTGAAACGGCAGGCATTTCTTTGAAATTGGTTCGGGACAGCGTTGGCGGACAAGCGACCACCCGAATCGACAAGGGCGGGCGGACCCGGAAAATGGTGGGTTGGACGCACGGGAAGCCCCCAAGGCGGTGATCCCCGACGGGCTTGGCCTGGGCACGAAAGTCACGGCCCCCCCGACCCACCCTACGAGCGCCGAAATCAACCCCGAACGCGAAAAAAAAATTTCCGGCGAACAGGGGGATAAATCCCCCTGTACCCCCTGAAAGGATCAAATATTCAAATGACCAAAGGATCGAATAACCTAATGATCCACATCGTCATCGCGAGCGAACTGCAAATGCCCGAAAGGTGCTGCGGGAGTCCAGGTTGGTCCAGTTCTCGAGGCCGCTGAAGAAGTAGCTGTGGATCCAAGCACCGGGCGAACCCTTTTTTTCCCCGGACCAAACCCTCCAGCCTGTTTTTTCCAGCAACGGGGTCATGTTCCTGGTACCCCGTCCTTTTTCATAGAGTTTTGCAAGTTCGTCACGCGTCGGCATCCGCCACCCGCCGCCGTCGATGTTCAGGTTGCTCACCCACCTGCTGGCTTCGTTCCAGTTCGTGTCCTTATCCGGCCCTGCATACCATTCCAGGCCCGTGCGGGTATCCTTGACGATGCCGGTATCGTATTTTTCGAAATGGCGGTCCCGTTCGACGATTTTGGGGCGGGTCGTAACCGGATCGAGAGAGGCGTGCTTTTGCGAAGGGGATTCCCCGAATAGGGTGATGGCTTTCTCCGGTTTTTCGAGCTTTTTATCCAGCTTTTTCTCCTCTCCCTCGCCGAGGCTTACCCATTCCGTGTCCGTTTCATACCCCTCGGCCGATGTTTCCACGTGGTAGCGCCCGGGGTCAAGCTCCATTCCCTGCTGAAATCGCGGGCCGATATTCAGGATTCTCACGCGCGCGTTTTCGGGAGTGGTTTTCACGTACAGCTTGGCCTTTTTCGGTTCTTCCCGGTAATTGTCCCAGTATTGGAAGCGGGATTTGGAATGTTCCCGCATCTCGTCGTCCTTGACGCTGTAGGGGTTGTCCTGGGACACGGACGCCAGGAAAATCTTCCAGGCCTCTTTTTTCCTCTCCTTGGTCAGGTAGGGGTCCTCGTCGATCTTCAGGATTTTTTCGTAGTCGCTGTCCCGGCCTTTTTGCCATTGCTCCCATTTTTCGGTTTCCATCCGTTTGGCTTCCGATTCCTTCAAGAAACCGTCCAGGGAGGCTTTGGTGTTTTGGGGCAGGTTGACCTTGGCGCTGGCCGAACCGGCATCGCCGCTTGCGAGCAGGAACACGAAATCTCCCCTCGAAAGGTTGTAATCGACAATCTTGCCATACTGGGGAAACTGGCTGGCGTACTTGGGGACGATATCCTGCAAGTACAGCCCGAGTTCGGTGCCGCTGACGTAGCCGTCCTTGTTCAAGTCGCCGGTCCCGTAGCGCAGGGCGTCCACCAGCGCCGGGGTGAACACGCTTCGGGCGGGGACGGTCTCGCCCGCGCCGCCTGCGGTGATGAACTGCCGGACCGGCTTCGTGGTCAGCTCTGTGATCAGCGGGGGCGTGTCGGGCAGGGCCTTGGCCTTGAACACGGTGCCGGAAAAGCAGCTGTCGAACAGGAAAAGCGCGTGCTTGGCCTCCATGATGCGGGACCACGCGATGATCTGGTTCATGGACAGGGCCTTTTGCAGAAATCCCGTTTCGTCCTTGTTGGGATTGGGGGCGTCGGCAGGCACGAGATATCCTTTGGCGCCGTCCATTCTCGTGTGCCCGTGGCCGGAAAAGAAGAACAGCAGGCGGGCTTCGGGGTCGTATCCGTACTTGGCGATGAAATCCTCGAAGACGCGCTTGAGCTGCCGGGCGTCGGGATTCATGTGTTTTTCCACGGAGAACCCTTGGGACTTCAACAGGTCCTCCACCGTTTCCAGCTCCGATGGGATGCTCTCCAGGTCCGGCCATCCGGCGGTGTAGTCGCTCACCCCGATCAGAAGGGCCCTGCTGGCCCTGTACAGCTGCGTATTGACCTCGGAGCCGTCGGTCTTTTTCACCCTCACCGGCACGATGTTTCTTCCGGCGTTTTGGGAGAATGCGGAAACTGCCGGGAATGCAACCAAAACGAAAGCCAAAGCGATGCAAAAAACGCAGATGAAGCCTATCCTTGCTAGGGTACGGGTCCTGTTTTTCGTCTTGTTTCCAGATCGGGCTCCATTGCACGCTCTCAATTTGATCTTGCTCTCCGTTTCGTTTTTCACTTTCGATTCGCTCATTTACATCACCTTTCGCATGAAAAAAAGCATCCGTCAAAAAGTCGTATCGGTTCGATTTATAGCATTTTAGGGCATGGCAGGCAAAGCTGATTTTTCCCGACTGTCTTGCCATAGTGGGGCATGGTTTTTAAGATCGGCCGATTGCCGTAGCGTGTTCAGAACACAACACGACAAGATCTGAACCAACGGGACGAATAGGACCAATAGGACCAATAGGACCAATAGGACACATAGGACACATAACAGGCCGACTTTGCAACCAAGCCCTCACGGTGTATCATCTTGCCACCGTAAAATTCAGGCTTGTTTCTACCTCCCGCACAATTTTTGCCGTAGCCCGATGCGTAATTGTGTATCTTATTTTTGACCGGCCTCCAATGAAGGCCGGTAAACCCGCGTTTGATTTTTTGCATGTCTTCGCATATCATTTCTTTGAACTGACAATGAAAAGGGAGGGGCGAAAAAATGGGCCTATACGAATCCGATTTTCACAGATGGACCGTCGAGCAGGCGAAGCTTCTTCGGGACGGGTTGCTGGACCGATTGGATGTGGAAAACTTGGCGGAGGAGGTCGAGGCCATGGGAAGGTCCGAAAAACGCGAATTGGTGAGCCGGTTGGCGGTGCTGCTGGCGCATATGCTGAAATGGGAGCATCAGCCGGAAATGCGGGGAAGGAGCTGGGAATTGACGATCAAGGAACAGCGACTGCAATTGTCCGATCACCTGCAAGACAACCCGTCGCTTTCGAACATCCTGCCTGAAAGCATCGCGCGGGCCTACCGGCGCGCCCTGCTTCGGGCCATGAAGGAAACCGGACTTCCCTCCCGGACGTTTCCTTCCGAATGCCCCTACAGCTTCGAACAAATCATGGAGGAGGAACCATCGAATGCTCCCGATTGATCTTTCCGGGAACCAAACCCGCTATAAAATCGGCCAACGGAGAAAGCATTGGAACGAATTCCCGTGATGGTTGGATGTAGGGTGGGTGGGTTGAAATCCGCTACCTTCACGCACCTTCAATGTCTGTAGACCAAGACTCCGCTCGGTTTTTCCCAGGAATTCAACCCACCGTTTTGCCAAGATTCCTCACGCCGCCGGTTTTTCAGGACCGACCGGCATTGCCTTGCCCAATCTTTAGAAGGCGGCATCGACGACCATGCGATTCGAAACGAGCATGGCGATCGGCACCGAAAAATGGTGGGTTGGACACCGACCCGGCTTGAAAGGGAGTATTCCCTGAAAGGCTTGGCGCAAATGCGGAAATGCCGGGCACCGACCCACCCACCCTACGAAACGCCGCCCGGTTTTCAGGATCGACTGGCATTGCCTTGTCAATTTTTTAAAAGGCGGCATCTCTTAAAAAGGCGGCATCGACGACCATGCGATTCGAAACGAGCATGGCGATCGGCACCGAAAAATGGTGGGTTGGACACCGACCCGGCTTGAAAGGGAGTATTCCCTGAAAGGCTTGGCGCAAATGCGGAAATGCCGGGCACCGACCCACCCACCCTACGAAACGCCGCCCGGTTTTCAGGATCGACTGGCATTGCCTTGTCAATTTTTTAAAAGGCGGCATCTCTTAAAAAGGCGGCATCGACGACCATGCGATTCGAAACGAGCATGGCGATCAGCACCGAAAAATGGTGGGTTGGACACCGACCCGGCTTGAAAGGGAGTATTCCCTGAAAGGCTTGGCGCAAATTCGGAAATGCCGGGCACCGACCCACCCACCCTACGAAACGCCGCTCGGTTTTCAGGATCGACTGGCATTGCCTTGTCAATTTTTTAAAAGGCGGCATCTCTTAAAAAGGCGGCATCGACGACCATGCGATTCGAAACGAGCATGGCGATCGGCACCGAAAAATGGTGGGTTGAACACCAACCCGGCTTGAAAGGGAGTATTCCCCGAAAGGCTTGGCGCAAATGCGGAAATTCCGGGCACCGACCCACCCACCCTACGAAACGCCGCTCGGTTTTTCCCAGGAATTCAACCCACCGTTTTGCCAAGATTCCTCACGCCGCCGGTTTTTCAGGACCGACCGGCATTGCCTTGCCCAATCTTTAGAAGGCGGCATCTCCTAAAAAGGCGGCATCGACGACCATGCGATTCGAAACGAGCATGGCGATCGGTACCGAAAAATGGTGGGTTGGACACCGACCCGGCTTGAAAGGGAGTATTCCCTGAAAGGCTTGGCGCAAATGCGGAAATGCCGGGCACCGACCCACCCACCCTACGAAACGCCGCCCGGTTTTCAGGATCGACTGGCATTGCCTTGTCAATTTTTTAAAAGGCGGCATCTCTTAAAAAGGCGGCATCGCCAACCATGCGATTCGAAACGAGCATGGCGATCAGCACCGAAAAATGGTGGGTTGGACACCGACCCGGCTTGAAAGGGAGTATTCCCTGAAAGGCTTGGCGCAAATGCGGAAATGCCGGGCACCGACCCACCCACCCTACGAAACGCCGCTCGGTTTTTCCCAGGAATTCAACCCACCGTTTTGCCAAGATTCCTCACGCCGCCGGTTTTTCAGGATCGACCGGCATTGCCTTTTCTAATCTCTAAAAGGCGGCATCTCTTAAAAAGGCGGCATCGACGACCATGCGATTCGAAACGAGCATGGTGATCGGCACCGAAAAATGGTGGGTTGGACACCGACCCGGCTTGAAAGGGAGTATTCCCTGAAAGGCCGGGCGCCGACCCTTCCACCGAAACGAAACGCCCCATACTTTTTTTGTATGGCAGGCATTCTTATTTGCGGTCTTTGCAGGGCGGCATTGGCGGATAAGCGAATACATAGAACAGGCCTTCATTGTTTTATCGCATCAGGCTTCGCATTCTTCCGCAGCCGCCAATTCCCAGCCTGAAAAGACCAGCGCGACGCATTTTAATTTCGTTTTATCGGATTTTTCGACGAGCCTTCTGTCTGCAGCGTACCGTTTCAATTGCGCTCTGGCATCGTCCAGGAGTTTTTTCTTCTTCTCTTCGGTGAATTCGGACCGCTTGGCGTATTTGATTTCGATCAGATAGGCGTAATTCCGGTCCGGGCATTTCGTCCGGAACGGTTCCAGGTACAGGTCGGCGAACCCTTTTCCGAACTCCTCTTCGGAACGGGTGACATAGTAGTCGGTGGCGTTCAGGTAGGCCAGGAGAAAGGTTTGCACGACCTTTTCCCCGGAAAGGTAGTCTCTGATCGAGGTTTGCCGTTGGACTTCCTCGGCCAGAAAGCGAAACACCGGCTCCCAGGCGCCGTCGCAGGCCATGTCTCGCACCAAGCGTCCCAGCTTGTAGAAGTCGAGGCTGAACACGTCGGCGTCCTCGTAGCCCTCCCGAAGGTATTCGTACATGAGTTTTTTGACCGTCAGGTTCGGCACGCGCAACTCCCCTTCCCCGGAGTGGCTCAAGAGTCCGAAGAAAAAGAGCAGGGATATGAAATTGGATGGCTTCAGCAGACGCTCGGCGGGGAAACTCTCCGCGACGACGGCGGGGCTGGTCTTCTGGGTTTCGACGATCTTAGCCAGGTACCCGAAATTGCCGTTGAGCCTCCTGTCGAGCAATAGAAGGTGCCGCAGCTTGACATAGTCTATCCGGACGTTTTGATCGATCATGTTGCCGGGGGGCATGCCGGTTTCCAGATAATTCAGCATGAAATAGAGGACCATGTCGGTGTTGAACACACTTCGCTTGGATTCGGCGCTGAACCGGTAATTGTCGTACCACTGGCCCATGAGTCGCGTTGCCCCGTGGAAATCCTCGACGCCGAAACCATAGTATGCCAAGATGTCTTCGACATCCTCGGGCGTGAACCCCAGCATTTCGTTGAATTGGGGAAGAAGGCTGATATTTCGCCCGATGTTGAACCCGCTGGTCACATCGTCCATGGCCAGAGGGGACACACCGGTGATGAACATCCGGCCCAACCCCGAGTCGGCCTGGTCTCCGGCGCCTTTGAGGATGTTGAAAAACGAGCGGAAGAAACCCGCGCCGTGTGTGATCTCGTGGTATTTGTCCATGCCTTCGGCGGAAAGGATGGTGTTGGCGAAATTGTCGTACTCGTCGATCAGGACATAGACTTTCAGCCCTTTGGTGCCGGTGTAGTTCAACAGGAATTCGAGCTTCTGATGCGCTTCCCGGTGGCTTTCCATCATGGCGAAATAGTCTTCGCCGAGAAGGTCCCGGTATCTCATCCCGAAAAAGAAAAAGACGTTTTTCGCATGCCCTTGGAAGGAACTCTCCATTTTTTCGAGAGCGGGATTGACCTGGGAAAAATTGAACTTGAGAATCAGATAGGAATTTTTTTCCGGCGTGGGCTTTTTTCCGATGTCGGTCCCGTCGAAAAAAAATGGAAACTCGTCCTTCCTGGAAAAGTCGTAATAGCATTCCAGGACGGTCAAAAACGAGGACTTCCCGAATCGGCGGGGGCGGATCAGGAAAAGAAATTTCCCGGCCGATTCCAGTTCCTGTATGAACCGGGTCTTGTCCACGTAGTAGTAGTCTTGTTCCCGGATTGTCTTGTAGCTCGCTATGCCGTAGGGTATTTTTTTTCGGCCCGCCATATTTTTCCTCTATTTATCTCGCATGTCTTTCACCGCTTCCAGCAACCCGAGGGTCGATGAATCGTGGTCGGTATCGGAGAGGTCCTCCTGGCCGAGGTCGGAAAGAATTTTCCCGGCCAGCTGCTTTCCCAGCTCCACGCCCCACTGGTCGAAGCTGAATATGTTCCAGACGATTCCCTGCACGAAAATCTTGTGTTCGAAAAGGGCGATCAGAGCGCCCAGGGTATGCGGGGTCAGCTTTTTGTATAAAATGGTGCTGGTGGGCTTGGAGCCTTCGAAGATTTTGAACGGGAGTATTTTTTCGATCTCCGGTTCCGAGAGTCCTTTGGCTTTCAGCTCCCGGCGGACCTCCTCTTCGTTTTTGCCCTTCATCAGGGCTTCGGTCTGGGCGAAAAAGTTTGACAGAAGAATGTCGGGGTGGTCGCCGAGATCGTTTATCGGAATGGCCGGGCCGACGAACGTTGCCGGAATCAAAGACGTTCCCTGGTGCAACAACTGGAAAAAGGCGTGCTGGCCGTTGATGCCCGATTCTCCCCAGATCACGGGGCTGGTCCTGTAGCCTACGCGCCGCCCGTTTCTGTCCACGCATTTTCCGTTGCTTTCCATGTGGGACTGTTGCAGGTAGGCGGGCAGCTTTCTCAGATAATATTCGTAGGGAATGATCGCTTCGGTCCGCGCGTCGAAAAAATTGTTGTACCAAATGCCGATCATTGCCAGAAGCACCGGCATGTTTTTTTCGAACGGCGCGTGTCTGAAATGCTCGTCCATCTCGTGTGCGCCTGCGAGAAAAGCTTCGAACCCTTCGAAGCCGATCTGGCAGGCCACGGAAAGGCCGATGGCGGACCAGACGGAGAACCGTCCGCCCACGAAGTCCCAGAATTCGAAGATATTGTCCTCCGAGATTCCGAACTGTCTCGTCTTTTCCAAGTTGGTGGACACGGCCACGAAATGAGCGGCAACGTGTCTTGCGTCCTTGGCGGCGTCGAGGAACCAGTCCCTGGCGGAGTACGCGTTGGTCATGGTCTCCTGGGTGGTGAAGGATTTGGAGGATATGATGAACAAGGTCGTTTCGGGGTCGAGGCGGTTCAAAGTCTCCGAAATGTGCGCGCCGTCCACGTTGGACACGAAGTGCGTCTGCAAAGTGTCCTTTCCGTATGCTTTCAAGGCTTCGCAAACCATGGCGGGGCCAAGGTCCGATCCCCCGATTCCGATGTTGACGATGTCTGCGACCGGCTTGCCGGTATGTCCTTTCCAGCGCCTGGAGCGGACCCGGTTCGAAAAAGCCTCTATTTTCCCGAGGACCTTCCGGATGTCCGGCATGACATCGGCGCCTTTCACGTACACGGGGCCGCCGGACAGATTCCTGAGCGCGGTGTGCAGGACGGCCCGGTTTTCGGTCTCGTTGATGGCTTCTCCGGAAAACATGCTTTCGATCGCCCCCTGCAAATCCATTTCTCGGGCCAGGGAGAGCAGCAGCCGGACGGTTTCGTCGACGAGGATGTTCTTCGAATAATCTAGCAGGATGTCGTTTGCGCGCAGCGAGAATTTATGGAGGCGTTCGGGGTCTTGGGCGAAGAGGTCCTGGATTTTCACGTCCCGCATTTGCAGGAAATGTGCTTGAAGCTTCTGCCAGTGATTGGTTTTTGTCGGGTTTTGTTTTTTCAATGCCTGCCCCTTGCTTTTCCTATGATTGCATGCCGATTAAATTTCTTTCGGCCATTTTTTTCTCGTTTCCGTTTGACCATTAATAACAAATTCCATTCGGTCAGTCACTATCAGAAATACGAATGTAATTCTGTTTGACATTGAACCGGTTTGCAAGATTTGTTATTTATTGTAACTTTAATGAACATTAAAACTCAATTTTTCGAACGTTTGCCATGATCAAGATACAACAATTTCGATATTCTGCAGACAATCTGGCGTATCTCGCCTATGCGGGCAAGGAGGCAATGGCCATCGACGGGGGGGCGGTCCAGGCGATTTTGTCGTTTCTGGAACAAAACGGCTTGCATTTGAAATACGCGACCAACACCCACTCCCATCCGGACCACACCACGGGGACATCCACGCTGGCGCGAAAGACCGGCGCCGAACTTCTGGACCATAGAGAACTGGCTCGCGCAGGCGTTGTTCGAATCGGCGGAGAACCGATGGAGGTCTTCGCGACGCCAGGCCATACGGCGGATTCCGTCTCCTTTTACACCGGCGACAGCCTGATTTCCGGGGATACGCTGTTCAACGGCACGGTGGGGAATTGTTTTTCCGGCGACCTGGAAAGCTTCTACCATTCCATCAAGCGCATCCTGTCCTTGCCTGACGAAACCGAGGTGTACGCCGGACACGACTATGTTTCGGATTCCATCGCGTTCGCCAGGCAAGTGGAGCCGGACAATCCCCATTACGAGGAATATCTGAAGAAATACACCCCGTACCACGTCCGTTCGACCTTGGCCGACGAACGAAAGGTCAACCCGTTCCTTCGTTTTAACGCCCCGTCTATCGTGGCGCTGCTGGAAAAAAAGGGGCTCGCCGCCGCCACGGAGCTGCAAAGATGGAATTCCACGATGACGTTATGAAAACGGAAGGCCGTGGCCATGAAAATACCGCCATAAACATTCCGACAATTCCGCAGGCTTGTGTCCGCCCCTCGGCAATTCGCCAAAGGATGGAGCAGTGTCGTAGGGTGGGTGGGTCGAGGCCCGGGGCGTTGTCTCCAATTCAACCTCTCTTGAAAAGGACGGCCCCACAATCTTGCAGTGAGTCCAACCCACCATTTCCCATGCTTCTTCGTCCATTCTGCGAACGCATGGCCACGAGGCTGCCCGGGAAATGGTGGGTTGGACGCCGCACAAGATCGACGGCCACGGGTGATGACAGGCCGGGAAACAGATCCAAGTGTCCGGGAACCGACCCACCCACCCTACGATTCCGAACCAGCCCGAGGCAATTGGTCGGGAACAAAATACCGAGGCTGCCCGGGAAATGGTGGGTTGGACGCCGCACAAGATCGACGGCCACGGGTGATGACAGGCCGGGAAACAGATCCAAGTGTCCGGGAACCGACCCACCCACCCTACGATTCCGAACCAGCCCGCGGCAATTGGTCGGGAACAAAATACCGAGGCTGCCCGGGAAATGGTGGGTTGGACGCCGCACAAGATCGACGGCCGCGGGTGATGACAGGCCGGGAAACAGATCCAAGTGTCCGGGAACCGACCCACCCACCCTACGATTCCGAACCAGCCCGCGGCAATTGGTCGGGAACAAAATACCGAGGCTGCCCGGGAAATGGTGGGTTGGACGCCGCACAAGATCGACGGCCGCGGGTGATGACAGGCCGGGAAACAGATCCAAGTGTCCGGGAACCGACCCACCCACCCTACGATTCCGAACCAGCCTGCGGCAATTGGTCGGGAACAAAATACCGAGGCTGCCCGGGAAATGGTGGGTTGGACGCCGCACAAGATCGACGGGCGCGGGTGATGACAGGCCGGGAAACAGATCCAAATGTCCGGGAACTGACCCGCCCACCCTACGATTTCCGACCAGACCGTTTTGCAGTTGTTGCGGAATCAATCACTGCCGAGAATTTATATTACAAAAGGGAAAATTTTCGTCCCTTTCGACAGATGCCGCAGGGAAAGTGCCAGTCTTCTCTGGCACACGCGACATTTTTTTTCCGCCATATGAACAAATTCTGTCCCAACCGAGATAAAAGCGCCTTTTTCGAGGGGCCGGAAAAAAAGCTGGAGATCGTTTTTCGAAATTCGAGCGGCAAGTCGATCCGGCCGCGAAACTGGCCCTGGGACCAAGTGGTGGAAGCGGCCGGGGCGAAGGTGGTCGCCAAAATCTCCAACCGGTTTCTGGACGCATGCATATTGTCGGAATCCAGTCTTTTCGTCTGGGAAGACCGCATCCTCGTCATCACTTGCGGACAGACCAAGCTGGTCAAGGCGATCCCGCGAATTCTGGAATTCGCAGAACCTTCCGACATCGGCCTTTTGATATACGCCCGCAAAAACCAGTTGTTTCCATGGGAGCAGCCCTTGAGCTTCGTTGACGACGCTTCATTTCTCGAGGGGCTTTTTCCGGGAAAACGGCATCGGCTGGGACCGGACGACTGCGACCACACGGACCTGTTTGTTTTCGCGAAACAGTCCGGAGAACTCAGGCCCCGGCAGGTCACCTTCGAACTGCTCATGCACGATATCGATCCCACCATGATCGAAACCTTTTCCACCAGAAACGGCAACAGCGCCGCGCGTGCCGAGCGGCTTTCCGGAATAAACCGGATCTACCCGCACATGGTCCGCGACGGCTTTCTGTTTTCCCCCTGCGGATATTCCATTAACGCCTTGTCCGGCCCCGAATATTTCACCATCCACGTAACCCCCCAGAAAAAGGGCTCCTACGCGAGCTTCGAGACCAACGTGCCGGAAAACGGCTACGATTTGCTCGCTTCGCGGGTGGTCGATATCTTCAAGCCTCGCAAATTTTCCATGGTTTTGACCACAGCTATTGACAAAAAGGCGTTGTGCCTTCATAAAGCCCTTGGCGAAAAAATGTCCGGGTATGCGTTGCTGGAGAAAAGCCGCCACGATCTGGTTCCCGACTATGCGGCCAGCTTTTTGAATTTCGCCGTCATCCCCTGAAACGCATCGACAAATCGGGGAATTCATTCGAAGTCCGTTTCCCGGATTGCAACGGAAGGGCGTGGTTCTCGTTTCGCCCATGCCTCTGCGGAACGTGGACGCGAAGCGTCCTGGTATGCATTCCGACGCAAAGCGTTGGAACGAGGCGGCAAAGGCATGGCCCAAATAAAAACCAAGCCCAAAAGGAATATGCAAATGACAGATTCAAAACATCCGAAACCTCGCCCGCTGGTACTCCTGCTGGCGGGCGCCAAGGGGGCGGTGGCATCCACGGTCTCCGCAGCGGCGGCAGCCCTGCGCGAGTCGCCGGAAATGGTCGCCCCTTACCTGACCACGTCCGAAAAACTCCCTGCCGTCGCGGGCGAACGCGATATCTCGACAGCCGGATGGGACTGCAGCGACATCGATCTCATAGAAGCCGTCCGGCGCCACGGGGTCCTCTCCCATGCCCTTGCGGAAACATTCGAACCGAGGCTTTCGCAAGTGCCGATCAAGCCCTCGCCCGACTCGTCCAAGGGGTTGCAGGGCCAGGTCGAACAGATTATGAAGGACATCGATGGGTTCAGGAAAGACAGTCCGGACGCCATCTTCGTACTGGTCAACCTCCTTCCCGCCGCATTCCACGAGTCCCTGGACGACGTCGAGGATTTGCAGACGCTATACAAGAAGGTGGATGCGAAAAAATTCCCGGACTTGGGCTACGTGCTCGGCGCGGTCATGTCCGGCGTTCCCGTGGTCAATTTCACGCCCAACGACGTGGAAATTCCGGTGGTCTGCCAAAAGGCCGAAGAGTTCGGCGTTCCCGTCGCCGGGCGCGACGGCAAGACCGGCCAGACCTATCTCAAGGTCGCCATGGCCTCGGCCTTGAAAGCCAGGTCCCTCAGGGTTGATGGCTGGTACAGCCTTAATATCCTGGGCAACGCCGACGGCCAAAACCTCATGGACCCGCAAAGAGCCTCGGGAAAACTGGCCAACAAGACCAAGCTTCTGGACGAAATCCTGGGATACCGCGTCGGGGAAAACTACGGAGTCCCCACCCACAAGGTCCTGATCGATTATTATCCGCCCCGGGGCGACGCCAAGGAAGCCTGGGACGTCATCGACTTCAACGGCCTGTTCGGTCTGCCCATGAGCATCCGGATCAATTTCCAGTGCCGGGATTCCATCCTGGCCGCGCCCCTGGCCATCGACATGGCCCGATGGGTCGCCGCGCTGAAACTGGCGGGACGCAAAGGCCCAGTTCCCGAACTCGGGTTCTATTTCAAAAAACCCGTGGGGGACAACCCGCCCGTAACCTTCCAGGAACAGCTCCAGGCGCTGGAAAAACTCGAACGGGAATGCGGACAAGTCCAATAGCCCCCCGCATTTGCCGAAAAACAGAAATCCCGGAAAAATCAACCATCGGAGAAATCAATCATCGGAGAAATCAATCAATGGTATTCGGATACAGCACCAACGCGTTTGTCAAATTCACCCTCGAGGAGTCGGTCGAAAAAATCGCCCGGCTGGGTTTCAAAGGCTTGGAGATCATGGGCGACCGGCCTCATCTCTACCCGCCGGACTACGACGGGCAAAAGCTTGAAAACCTGAAATCGCTCCTCGAAAAACACAAGCTGAAAGTCAACAATATCAACAGCTTCACACTGTTTGCCGTGGGCGACACCTATCTTCCCTCCTGGATCGAGCCGGATGCCTCCAGGCGCGAAATCCGCGTGCGGCACTCCATCGATTCCCTCAAGGTCGCCGACGCCCTGGGTTGCGCCAGCATCTCCGTGCCGCCGGGCGGCCCTCTCGAAGACAACATGACCCGCAAGGAGGCCTTCTCCCTCTTCTACGAAGGCCTGGACAAGGTGATCCCGGAGGCCGAACGCCTGAACGTCAAACTTCTGGTCGAACCCGAGCCCGACCTGCTCATGGAAAACACCGCCGAATTCAAGGAATTCATGAAGGAAATCCGCTCCCCCATCGTGGGAATCAATTTCGATATCGGCCATTTCTATTGCGCTGGCGAAAACCCGGCGGAGGCCTTCGAGGAATTGTTCGAACATGTGGGACACGTGCACCTGGAAGACATCGCGGAAACCCGCGTGCACAACCACCTGATTCCCGGCAAAGGCGCCATCGACCTGAAGGATGTCCTCTCCACCATGGTCCGTCTGGGATACGAGGGAGACGTCAGCCTCGAGCTGTATCCCTACGTGGATACCCCAGAGGAGGCGGGGCGCGAAAGCCTGGATTTTCTCAGGCCCGTATTCCGGGAACTGGGGCTTGCGATTTGACGGCGAATCGGTGCGCGCATGGCGGAAAAAAGGTTTGACAAAGAGTTTTTCACAAAGATATGATGATTGGGATCTTGCGACCGAGCGCTCGTTTTGTTCAGGCCCCTCCGAAATTTTCCGGGGGGCTTGGTCGTTTTGGCGCCGCAGCGCTGAACGGGATTCAATTAATTACCGCCGTGCACTTTTTCAAACGACATAAAAAAACCGGGCGCTATGTCGCTTTTTTCGCTTTTTACGTTTGACTTGCGACCCGTATTTTGCATATGTATGCCACTTTCGTTTCGGTTGCGATGAAAACCCGGCTGCGGCCGGGTGCGAATATATCTTGAAAGGAGGCCTGATTGTTGGGCGAAACAAATACGAACAGCCAAAACGACCTTTCCGACCGGAGCGTTCCCGAAAGGGACGTTTCCAAAAGCGAGGTCCTCTTGACACTGGAGGACATCCACATGCAATTCGGGAAAGTCAAGGCGCTTCAGGGCATCGACCTTACCATCCGCAAAGGTGAAATCCATTCGGTCATAGGCCCCAACGGGGCGGGCAAGACGGTCATGATGAACTGCATCAACGGCCTGTATCACCCCCAAAAAGGAACGATCATGTACCAAGGGCAGAAGATCAACCACCTGAAGCCCTACCAGCGAGCGCGGCTGGGCATGGCCCGGACGTTTCAGAAAGTGGAGGTGTTCGGCGGAATGAGCGTGTTGGACAACATCCGCCTGGGCCGCCACATCCATTACAAGTCCGGAATCTTCGGGGGCGCCTTCTATTGGGGCAAGACGGCCAAAGAGGAGATCGACCACCGCGCTTTCATCGAGGAGGAGATCATCGACCTTCTGGAGATCGAACACATTCGTCACAAGCCTGTGGGGATGCTTCCCTACGGATTGCAGAAGCGGGTGGAGCTGGGGCGCGCGCTGGCGCTGGAGCCCGACCTTCTGATCCTCGACGAGCCTCTGGCGGGCTTGAACCTGGAGGAGGTGGAGGACATGGCCCGTTTCATCCTGGACATCAACGAGGAGAAGCGCTGGAAAGTCACCTGTCTATTGGTGGAACACGACATGGGCGTGGTCATGGATTTGTCCGACCGGGTGTTCGTTCTCAATTTCGGCAACATGATCCTGGACGGCACGCCGTCGGAGGTGCAGAGCAACCCCGAGGTGGTCAAGGCGTACCTGGGCGAGGAAGACCTGTACGCGACCAGGAGATAGGCGGACGAACTGCGCAGACGCATTTCAAAAAGGCATAACCGACAGAGGAAAAAGCATCAAGGCCGATAATTCAAAGGCCAAAACCATAGAGGCGAAACACGGCATGGAAATAACGGAAGATCTGACGATCCCCAAGCTTTTTTATCAGAAGGCGACCCAGTACGGAGACGGCAAGGTCGCCATGCGGGAGAAAGAATTCGGCATCTGGCGGCCATTCACATGGTCCGATTATCTGGAGAAGGTGAAATACATCGCTCTGGGGCTTGTGAAGCTGGGGTTGAACCCCGACGACAAGGTATCGATGATCGGCGACAACCGCCCTGAGGGTCTCATGGCGGAGATGGCCGCCCTGTGTGCGGGCGGCGTGGGAGTCTGGCTGTTCCAGGACTGCCTGATGGAAGAGGTCAAGTACATCATCGACCATTCGGACACCCGGTTCATGTTCGGCGAGGGCCAAGAGGAGGTGGACAAGGCCATCTCCATTTTCAAGGAGTGCCCCAAGCTGGAGAAGGTGATCTGGGACGACCCCAAGGGAATGCGCAACTACGACGAGGATTTCCTGATCAGCCTGGAGGAGGTCATGGAGATGGGCAGGCAGCTGGACGAGGAGCAGCCTGGCCTTTTCAAGGAGATGATCGACAAGGGCAAGGGAAAGGACGTAGCCCTGCTGTTCTACACCTCGGGCACGACCTCTCTTCCCAAGGGCGCGCTGCTGTCGCACTACAACATGCTCACCATGGGGCACAACCTCATGACTCTGGACCCGTGCACCGAGACCGACGACTACGTGTCCTATCTTCCCTTTGCGTGGATCGGGGAACAGATGATGTCCATCTCCTGCGGACTTCAAATCGGCTTTACGATCAACTTTCCCGAGGCGCCGGACACCGCCCAGGCCAACATTCGAGAGGTCGGCCCCCACGTCATGTTCGCCCCTCCCCGAATGTACGAGCAGATGACCCGGTCCGTGCAGGTCAAATATCTGGACTCGGCCTGGATCAAGCGCAAGTTCTACGAGTTTTCCCAGAAGATCGGCTACAAGGTGGCCAATCTCAAGTTCGACAAGAAGCCGGTCCCCGCAGTCCTGAAATTTCTGGAGTGGATCGCATATATCACGGTCCAGAAGAAGCTCAAGGACCATCTCGGGCTTTCCAAGGTGCGCCATGCCTATACCGGCGGCGCGGCCATGGGACCCGACCATTTCCGGTTCTTCCATTCTCTGGGAGTCAACCTGAAACAAATCTACGGCCAGACCGAGATCGCCGGCATTTCGGTGGTGCACGAGGACGGCGACATCAAATTCGACACGGTGGGAAAGCCCATCCCGCAAACGGAGATCATGATCGCGGAGGACGGCGAAATCCTGGCCAAGAGCCCGTCGGTGTTCATCGGGTACTACAAGAACCCGGACGCCACGGAGAAGACCTTGAAGGACGGATGGCTGCACTCCGACGACAAGGGGTTCATCGACGAGGACGGCCACCTGGTGGTGTTCGACCGCTCCAAGGACGTCATGACCTTAAAAGACGGACGCCCCTTCTCTCCGCAGTACCTGGAGACGAGGCTCAAGTTCAGCCCCTACGTCAAGGACGCCTGGGTGATCGGGGACAGGAAGGACTACATCACCGCAGTACTGTGCATCGATTACGAGGTGGTGGGCAAGTGGGCGGACGAAAAGAAGCTCAACTATACCAGCTACATGGAGCTTTCCCAGAAGAACGAAGTCTACGACTTGGTGGAAAAGCAGGTCATGCAAGCCAACATGGACCTTCCGGAGCCCGCCAAGGTCATCAAGTTCGTCAACCTGTACAAGGAGTTCGACCCGGACGACGACGAGCTGACCCGGACCCGGAAATTGAGAAGAGCGTTCGTGGAAAGCCGCTACAAAGTGATCATGAAGGCGCTGTATTCCGATGCGGAAACCGCGCATATCGACACCACCATCACCTACGAGGACGGCCGTCAGGCCCACATTGTCACGGACCTTCAGATCCGGTTCGTGCCGCAGGATTGACAGGAAACAAAAGCCCTTGGCCGTTTCCGGCGGCCAACGGGGTTGAAATACAGTCGTACGCAAACAGGGGGTTTTATGGAATTATTTTTGATGACCATCACCACGGGAGTCATGGTCGGCGGCATATACGCGCTGGTGGCTCTGGGGTGGGTGCTGATCTACAAATGCTCCGGGGTCTTGAACCTCGCCATGGGGGAACTGACGCTGATCGGGGCGTACGTGTCCCTGTCCTTCTACCAGATGGGAGTGCCCTTTATTCTGGCGCTTGCGCTCTCGCTGGTCATCGGGTTCATCCTGGGGATTCTGACCGAGAGGATTTTTCTGGACCGCTTGATCGGCGAGCCGGTCTTGACCGTGATCATGGTCACGGTGGGACTGTCCTTCTTCTTCAAGGGCGTGGTGGAACTGATCTGGGGCACGGACACGCGGGTGTTCTCGCCCCCGGTGTTTCCGTTGAAGCCGATCATCATCGGGCCGCTGATCATCGGCCAGGTATATCTATGGAGCTTTATCGCCGCCATCATTCTTTTGTGCGTGTTCGTCTGCTTTTTCAAGTACACGCGCTGGGGACTGGCCATGCAGGCGACGGCGGACGACGAAATGGCGGCGCTGTCCCTGGGCGTGAGCGCCCGTTTCGTATACGCCACGGCGTGGGCCATCGCGTTCATGGCCGCAGGGGTCGGCGGCACGCTTCTGGGAAACATCAACGGATTGAACATTTCGGTGGGCTACCTGGGACTGCTGGTGCTTCCGGCCGTGGTCCTGGGCGGGTTGAACTCCGTGCCCGGCGCCATTCTGGGGGGCATTATCATCGGCATACTGCAAAATCTCTGCGGGGCCTACCTGGACCGCTATTTTCCCGGCGGCGTAAAAGAGATCGCGCCTTTTGTCTTCATGGCGATCTTTCTTTTGTTCAAGCCCTACGGCATATGGGGATGGGAACGAATCGAGCGGGTGTAGTTTCCGCGTAACGAAAAAAATATACGGAGCGTTTTATGTCAGCGACCTGGTTGCCCTGCGGGGTATATCACGAAAATTACAAGCAGGATCACGCCCTTTGGCAGACCAATTTCGTCCGGGGCAAGATGATTCTTCTTTTTCTTATTCTGTTTCTGGTCATTCCTTACGTGGCCGACAGCTACTGGCTGAGCATCTGCAACACCGTGGGCTACACCATACTCGGCGCCCTCGGCGTGCAGCTTCTCATCGGCTATTGCGGGCAGGTCACCCTGGGGCACGCCGCTTTCATCGCGGTGGGCGCCTACACGAGTACGCTATTGATATTGGAATTTCCCTGGCCCCAGGCCTTCATGGACCTGGGGATCGCATATCCGATAAGCATCGTCGTCGCCGCGTTCGTGGCGGGCATCATTTCGGTGCTCTTCGGCCTTCCGTCGGCCCGCGTCAAAGGCTTCTACCTCATCCTGACCACCATGGCCGCCCAGTTTATCATCGTGGATTTTATCATCACCCAGTATGTGAGCCAGATCGGCGGACGCGGCCAGGCGTTTTCCCTGCCGCCGGGGACCATCAAGGTGGGCCCGGTGGTCATCGACAGCGACATGAAAGTATATTACATGATGCTGGTGCTGGTGATCCTGTGCGTCACCGCCGTGGTGAACCTGTTGAGGTCCCGGGTCGGACGGGCCTGGGTGGCGATTCGGGACAACGACATATCGGCGGACGTCATGGGAATCAACGTGATCCAGTACAAGCTGTTCGCCTTTTTCGTGGCGGGTTTCATCGGCGGTCTGGCAGGCGCGTTCTGGATCAGCACCCTGGCGGCGATCAGCCCGGAGCATTTTCCATGGTTCGTGTCCTTGTGGCTGGTGGGCGTCATCCTGATCGGGGGCGTGGGTTCCATCCACGGCACCATTTTCGGGTCCATATTCATGGTGGTTGTCATGGAAGTTCTGCAACTGGCTATCCTGCCGCTGGCCGACAGCTATCCTAAGCTTCTCATGGATTTTCTGTTCATCAAGGAGGCCGCCTTCGGCCTGGCCATCTGCGCGTTCATGATCTTCGAGCCCAACGGCCTGGCATACCGTTGGTGGCAGCTGAAAAATTATTTCAACCTTTGGCCTTTTTCATATTAAAAAGGGAGGTGATGCCGTTTTCAGGAGTTTGTTTTTCACGGCTGGAGACAGCCTTGGTTGAAAACAAAAAACGAGAAGAGGAGCTATGAACATGAGAAAGGAAGTTTGGAAGTATTTTACGTCGGTCGTCGCGGCGATTGCGATCGCGGGCTTTTCCGTTGGCGTCGGCGCCGAGACCATCAAGATCGGCGCGCTCAACGACATGACCGGCGCCACGTCCGACGTCGGCAAGGACTACGCTTTGGGAATCGCCGAAGCCATTCACTATGTGAACGAGAACGGCGGAGTCAACGGAAAGGACATCAAGCTCTACCAGTTCGACTACGGCTACCGAGTCCCGGAGGCGCTGACCAAGTACAAGCTTTTCAAGCGCATGGGCTGCGTAGCGGTCCTGGGCTGGGGAACGGGAGACACCGAAGCGCTCTCCCCCACGGTGACCAAGGACAAGATGCCCTACGTGTCGGCTTCCTACTCCGGGCACCTGACCGATCCCAAAAAGACGCCCTACAACCTGTTTTTCGCCACCGACTATTCCAGCAACGCCAGGGCCGCCCTGACCGCCTGGTTCGACAAGAGGTGGGCCAACAATCCGGACAATGGAAAGCGCAAGCCCAGAATGCTCTGCTCCTACATGTTCGCCTCTCCCTATTGCAGCGCTCCCATCAAGGCCATCAAGGACCAGGCCGAAATCCTGGGGTTCGAAATCGGACCGGACCAGGACGTCTCCCTGTTCGCCATCGACACCAAGAGCCAGATTCTTGCCATGAAGGACTTCAAGCCCGACGTGGTCTGGCACGGCAACACCACCATGTCGGTGGCGGCCACGCTGCGCGACGCCTATTCCCTGGGACTGGGTGCCGAACACATCACCAACAACTGGGGCTTTGACGAAAACCTTCCCAAGCTGGCGGGCGAAGCGGCCGAAGGCGTCATGGGCGCCGCCGTCTGCGCGTTCTTCGGGGAAAACGTCCCCATGATGGACAAGGTCGTGGAATACGCCAAGAAATACAACCCCGGCATTCCGGAGGAAAAGCGCCTGTGCAGGACCGTCCAGGGCTGGGGCGCGGTCATGGTACTTTGGGAGGCCCTGAAGCGCGCCGACAAGGCGGGCGATCTGAGCGGCGAAGGCATCCTGAAAAAGGGTTTCGAGACCTTCGATAATTTCGATATCGGTCTCGGCGCCGCCCCGGTCACCTACACCGCCACCGACCATCGCCCCGCAGGCGTCGTCCCCATCTACGAATACGCAGGCGGCGAGTTCAAGATCGTCGAAAAAGTCGATCTGAAGAGCAGATGGCCCGAAAAATGGGAAAAGGAATGGATCGGCTGGTAGAAAACGCATATCCGTAAGGAGCATATCCGTCAAGGAGGTCCGAAAGCTTTGTCTGAAGAAGAAACCATACTGCAAATTAATAATATCGAGGTCAAGTACCACGAAGTCATCCTGGTCATCAAGGGCGTTTCGATCAACATTCCAGAAGGGAGCATCGTGGCCCTGCTGGGCGCCAACGGCGCGGGCAAGAGCACCACGCTCAAGGCCATATCGGGACTGCTCAAGCACGAGGACGGCGAGGTCACCGACGGCTCCATCGAGTTCATGGGACAACGCATCGACAAGATGGGACCCGAAAAGATCGCCAAGATGGGAATCGTGCAGGTCATCGAAGGCCGACGCGTCTTCGAGCACCTCACGGTGGAGCAGAACCTCAAGGTCGGCGCCCACATGAAAAAATTCGGGCGCTCCATCAAGGACGGCCTGGAGATGGTGTACCACTATTTTCCCAGGCTCAAGGAGAAGCGAAGCGAGACCGCCGGGTTCATCTCCGGCGGCGAGCAGCAGATGACCGTGGTAGGCCGCGCGCTGATGACCAATCCCAAGCTCATTCTCCTGGACGAACCCTCCATGGGGTTGGCCCCCCTGCTGATTCACGAGATCTTCAACATCATCACCAAGCTCAACAAGGAGGAGGGGATCTCCATCCTCCTGGTGGAACAGAACGCCAAGCTGGCCTTGAGCGTTTCGCCCTACGCCTACGTGATGGAAAACGGGCGAATCGTCATGGACGATTCTTCGGAAAAGCTTCTGGAAAACCCGGATATCAAGGACTTTTACCTGGGGCTTACCGACGTGGGAGGACGAAAAAGCTTCCGGAACGTCAAACATTACAAGCGTCGGAAAAGATGGATCACTTAAAACCCCAAACCACATAAAAAGGGGGAGAAAATATGCCCAATAAATCGATGTTTCGTATACTTTTCGCGCTCGTCTGCATCGCCGCCTTACTGGCCGGGTGCGCAGGCAAGGAAACCAAGCCGACCGAGGCGAATTTTCAGGAACCGACAATCGAATTGTCCTACGGCGAAGTGGCCCATTACTGGGGATGGTGGTATTATGCCAAAAAGATCGAGCCGACGGCAGGCACGGCGGGCGACTACGGAGCGCCCCTGGATCTGGCGTTCGTCTTCGACGTCACCAACCCGAACCCTTACCCGATTCAACTGGAAAGCCTGAAATTCACCGTGGCTTTCGAGGAATTCGACCTGAACACCGTGCAGTCCATGGATACGCAATGGATTCCGGCGGGAAAAACCAACCAGGTCCGGGTGCACGCCATGTTCGACGGCAGGCAGTCGCTGTTGAGCCTGCTGGTCACGGGCGGCTTCAAACTCGAGGAAAAAGGCATGGGAACAGGAGCGGGGGCAGGTCTGAAGCAACTGGGAGAATGGTGGACCGAAATCCCGGAATTCGGCTTCGACATCTTTCTTAAAGAAGGAGCAGCGGTTTTCACCGCCGACGGTCAAACCAAGGTCGTGCCTTTCAGCGCGAAATACCCGAGCGCCGAGTAAGCTGCCTTTCTTCACAAAGTAAATCCGAAAAAGCCGGGGGCGACTTTCTTTTCGTCACCGGCTTTTTTTGGGTCTAAAAGCCTCCTCACAAGGCCAGGGCCCTGCGACCGACACGAAATTTGAAAACAAGACACACCAGCTTTCGCATTTGGAAACAACAATGTCTGGCAAACCGACTTACGAAGAATTGGAAAAAAAGGTCAAGGCCTATGAACACGCCGAATCGATGCGAAAAAAGGCCAGGCATGACCTTCGGAAAAAAGCGGAAGAAATCGTCGCGCATTCCAACATCCCGGACGACGCACGCGGAGGTTCGTGGGACAACAAGCGGGATAACCTGATCGACGAGCTTCGCATCTACCAGGCCGAGCTGGAAATGCAAAACCATGAGCTAAGAGCCGCGCAGACCGGACTGGAACGCTCGCGCGACCGTCTTTTTTCTCTTTTTCATTTCGCGCCGGTCGCCTATCTCCTCTTGGACAAGACGGCGATAATCGCCGATGTCAACAAGGAAATGCGAAAGATGCTTGGCAGGGAACGTGCCGACCTTTTGAAAAGACCTTTCTCGCAATTCATCGATCCCTTGGACGAGGGCATCTTTTTTTCCCGATACAAGTCGTTTTTCAAACATCCGCAAAGAACGTCCATCGAAATCCGGCTGAAAAATAAAACGGATAGACCACGATGCGTGGAGCTTTCCGGACGGTTTCTGGAGCTGGATCACGATGTACCGGAAGGGTCCGGCGGTCGGCTCCTGGTGGCGGTAACCGACATCACCGAAAAAAAGGAGGCGGAGGAACGGGAAAGGCATGTTCGGCAAATATTGCAGGCGATCCGGACTATAAACAAACTGATTACCACGGAAACAGACCCTGGCCGCCTGATCGAACTCGCGTGCGCGAACCTGACGGAAAAAATGGGCTACCACAACGCCTGGGTGGCGATACTGGACCCGTTCGGAAAAACCGCGGTCATGACGGCGTCATCCGGCATGGACGAGGATTTTCCGGTGCTGCGAAGTCGCCTCGAAAAAGGTGTTTTCAGCCGGTGCATGAATCGGGCGCTGGCTCAAGACGATCTTGTGGTCGTTGCCGACCCGCCGTCCGAATGTCTCGACTGCCCGCTTTCCAGTAAATATGAAGACAACTCGGGTTTTATCCGACGCCTGAAATTCGATGGCCACCTATTCGGCGTCCTTTCCGTATCCGTGCCGAAAGCCTACTCTCGAATCGAGGAGGAGCAAGACCTTTTCAGGGAAGTGACCCGCGACCTTTCTTTCGCCCTGAGTCAAATCGAAAAATCCAACGCCCTTCGCCTCGCAAACGACATTGTATCCAGAAGTCCTGCGGTCGCATTCGTCTGGAAAACCGCCGAAGGCTGGCCCGTCGAATTCGCCTCGGAAAATACAGAGCGCATTTTCGGTCGAACCGCTCGCGATTTTCTTTCCGGCAAAGTTTCCTATGCGAGCGTGATTCACCCGGACGACCTGGACCGGGTGGTCCGCGAAGTAGCGGAAAGCAGCGCCGACCCTCGCATAGATAGCGTGGTCCACGCGCCCTACCGCATTGTCAGACCGGATGGCAGGAGTCGCTGGATAGAGGATATGACCTATATTCTTCGGGGCGAAGACGGCAGTCCAATGGCCTACGAAGGAATCCTCCTGGATATCACCGAGAAAAAAAAGAGCGAAGAAGTGATCGACAACTTTTTCGAACAGCCCATGAACCTGCATGTGATAGCGGGTATGGACGGAAAAATCCACAGGGTCAACAAAGGTTGGCGCTCCTTGCTGGGACATTCTCCAGACGAATTGATCGGCTCGTACATTCAGGATTTTATCCATCCAAGCGACATAAAAGCTACGCTTGCGGAATTGGAGAAACAGGGCAAAGGCGAAAGTACTTTGTATTTCGAAAATAGATATCGACATAAAAACGGCACATACCGGTTGCTAGCGTGGTCTTCGACGGCCTTGTCGGAGCAGAAGCTTGTCTTCGGGGTCGCAAACGACATCACCGACAGGACTATCGCCCAAAAGTCTTTGCGGGAAAGCGAAAGAAAGCACCGGATCATTTCTGAGCTTTCATCCGATTATTTCTATATCCTGAGCGTAGGCGATACGGGTCGCATCTCCGTTGATTGGTTTTCGGAATCTTTTCAGCGGGTGACCACCTATTCGCCAGAAGAAATCTGCGATTTTCAAGATTGGCTGTCCCACATCCACCCCGACGACCACGGAAAACTGATGAGCAAACTCCACCTGCTCATCGCCAACAATTCGGTAACCAGCCAATACAGGCTTTTTTCAAAAGACGGAGACGAGCGGTGGCTGGACGAACGCCTGCGGCCCGTGTGGGACCAGGAGAAAAAGCGCGTCGTGAAAGTCTACGGCGCGGTGCGCGACATGACCAAGGAAAAAAAGACCGAATTGGCGCTTCGAGACGCCTTGGAACAGCTGGAAGCGATTTTCGAGAGCGCCATGGTAGGCATATTGGTCACCCACAACAGAATAGTCACCAAGGTCAACAACCGCATGGCCCATATGATCGGGTACCGCACCGATGAAATTCTCGGCAAGACCCCCGAACAACTTCACCTTTCCCATGAGCGTTTTTTCGAGTTCGGCGAAAAGTATTATTCGCGGCTCTCGGAAAAGGAAATCGTGCAACTGGAATACCCGATGCGCCACAAAAAAGGACACGTGCTATTGTGCCAATTCAGCGGCAGGGCCATCGCCCCGCCCGATTTGGCCAAAGGCGTCGTCTGGATTATCGACGACATTACGGAACGGAAGAAAACGGAAGAAAAACTCGCGCAAATGCGAAAAGCCGAAAGTCTTTCTCGCATGGCGGCCGCCATTGCGCACAATTTCAACAACATCCTCATGGCAACCATCGGCAACCTGGATTTGGCTCGCATGGACCTTTCCCCCGAAAGCGAGGTGTCAGGGTTCATTGAGGAGGCCGAAAAATCCGCTCGCCGGGCAGCCTCGATCAGCCAGCTCATGCTCACCTACCTGGGCATGGAGCCGGGAAAGCCGGGACCGCTGGACCTGTCCCTGGCATGCGAGGACTTTATCGGACGCATGAGCCAGGACGTGCCCAAGGGAATCGAGTTGCGCACGCGTTTCCAGAAGCCAGGCCCGGTGGTCGAAGCCGACCTATCACGGATCGAACAGATCGTCCAGGCACTGTTCACCAACTCCCTGGAAGCTCTCGAAGACAAAGAACATGGGAGAATCGACGTGTCCGTCGATATCGCCACGTCCTCGAACATCGCCGAAGCAAATCGCTTTCCCGAAAACTGGAAAAAAACAACCGACCTTTACGCCCGCCTTACCTTCTGCGACAGCGGAAGAGGCATGGACCAAAACACCGTCGGCAAAATCTTCGATCCCTTCTACACGGACAAATTCACCGGCCGGGGGCTGGGGCTCGCCGCAGTCCTGGGAATCGTCAAGGCCTGCAAAGGATGCGTCACGGTGGACACCGAACGAGGAAGGGGCAGCACCTTCCGGCTCTATTTTCCCCTTTCCGCGGCAACCTCCGCTCTGCCCCGCAAAAAAACAAATCTGCCTGAAAATGTCCCCAAAGGGGAAAAAATCCTGCTGGTCGAAGACCAGGACATGGTCCGCAGAACCGCGCAGGCCATGCTCGACCGCCTTGGCTACGCTGTTATCGTCGCCAAGGACGGCGCCGAAGCCCTGGAAATTTTCATCGAACGCCAATCGGAAATACGCCTGATCATCTCCGACTTGAGCATGCCCCGCATGAACGGCTGGGAGACCTTCGACGCCGTGCGCCGAATCCGCCCCGACATCCCCTTCATCCTCGTCAGCGGCTTCGACGAAGCCAAGGCCATGGAAGAAAAATACGAAAGACAGCCCCAGGCGTTCCTCCCGAAACCCTTCCAGTTCCAGCTCCTGAAGGAAACACTGGAACGGGTGCTGAAGTAATCCATCCGTACAGGTCACACCTTTTTTATACGGCCCTCAGCGGAGCCAAATCGTCCGAAGTCACAGGCGGAGCATTGATTGCTTCCAAAAGAGACCATGATTGTGACATTGCACGATCTGTGCGAAATTTCGATGGAATACGCTGGCGCCCGCGACCGCCGCCACGAGTTCAAATGGGCCGCCGCACCGGGCGAATGCTTCAGGGAGGGGGCGTGTCCGAGAGTCAGGCGAATTGAATTCGACGAAGGGGGTCTTCCAGAGAAAAAAGCACAGACAGCTGGAATTGCCTCTGGCCGCATGATCATGGCTTGCAGTACGCAAATGCATTCGAGCCTTGGAAAAAGAGGACGGAAGGGTTTCCCGGTACCAAAGGAACGGTCCTCGGATGTCTATATACAGATATTCGGTACGCGGACGCATCCATATATAGCGTTTTGCGGGAGAAATGGATATTCATTTTTGGAGGAATCTCCGATGTAGAAATAGTGGCAGAGCGACCATGCAATTGGCCAAGTCTGTTGTATTCGCGGATTGCCTCGGGCCTTCGGACATGCCGGTAACGAAATTCAACTGAAAAAAAGGCCCGAAAGAAATTCTTTCGGGCCTTTTTGCGTTTCTCGCATTTGGTAGTTTCCAACGTCCGAAAACCAATTAATTCTTGACCTTTCATGTCGAATCCTGTATGGGAATTTGTTTTGGGATGAGGCTCATTACGAAGTGGTTTCGTAATATCATCAACCATTTTAAACAGCAGGAGAACGAAACCATGGCAAAGGATGTAATCGGATCGGTGCTGGTTGTGGGCGGCGGAATCGCCGGCATGCAGTCCGCGCTGGATTTGGCGAATTCGGGCTATTACGTATATCTTCTGGAAAAATCCCCCTCGATTGGCGGAGTGATGTCGCAGCTTGACAAGACCTTTCCGACCAACGACTGCGCGATGTGAATCATCTCTCCCGTACTGGTCGAGGTCGGCCGGCATTTGAACATAGAGTTGATCACATACGCGGATTTGGAGGAGGTGCACGGAGAACCCGGAAATTTCAAGGTCAAGGTTCGGAAACGTGCTCGCAGCATCAATATGGATTTGTGCACCGGTTGCGGCGCATGCGTCGAAAACTGCCCTGTGGTCCAGATGACGGCGGGGTGAACAACAAATCCGTTTCCCGGTCTCCCGATTCGGGGCCGCGGAATCGTCAATTAACGGACTATGGAGTTTTTCAGATGAGCGAACCAGCTGTCAAACAAGACAACGTGGCGGAAGAGATCGATTTCAGGGAACTCGACGATATCATCGACGGGCAATTCGGTTCCGACAAGGAAAACCTGATCATGATTCTCCAGGCCATCCAACGCAGGTACAACTATTTGCCCCGCCCGGCTTTGAACTATCTGGCCGTGAAAGTGGGGGTGCCGTACAGCAAGATCTACGGCGTCGCCACCTTCTACGCCACGTTCAGCCTGGAGCCCCGGGGCCGCAACATTATTTCCATCTGTCTCGGCACGGCCTGCCACGTCAGGGGCGGAGAACGGGTGCGGGAAAGGATTTGCGACACGATCCACATCCAGGACGGGCAGACCACGGAGGACGGCCGGTACACCCTGGAATCGGTTCGTTGCATCGGTTGTTGCAGCTTAGGTCCGGTGGTCAAGATCAACGAGGACATGCACGGCCGGATCGACTCGGACAAGATCGTGAAAATCCTGGACCAATACGAATAAAAGCAACAGTGAGGCACAACCATGAAAATCCAGTCTGCTCAGGACTTAAGCAGGATTAGTCAGGAGTACCAGAACAAGATCTATCACCCGAAAACCGTCAAGGTCAACGTGGGGATGGCTTCCTGCGGCATCGCGGCGGGCGCGCAGGCCGCATACGACAAGGCCAAGGAGGCTTTCGCCGGCGACGACGGCGTGGATATCTGCCAGACCGGCTGCATCGGCTACTGCGAAATCGAGCCGCTGGTGGAGATTCTGGCGGACGGACGTCCCCGGGTGATGTACAAGAACATAACCGAAAAGAAGATCCTCGACGCCATTGCGGACTACCGGAACGGCACTTCCCAGAAGAAATGGATACTGGGTCAGATGCGCGATCCGCGTTCCGTTTTGGAGGACGATCTGGACAACCCCGTGGACAAGGTGGAGCATGTGGAGGGAATTCCCTTTCTGGAGGACGTCCCCTTCTACAAGCCGCAGGTCAAGGTCGCGCTTAGAAACTGCGGCTACATCGACCCGGATTCCATCGAAGAGTACATGTCCAAAAAGGGCTATCTGGCCCTGATGGACGCCTTGACCCAGACGGACCCCAAGGAGATCATCGAAATCGTCAAGGCGTCGGGTCTGCGCGGACGAGGCGGCGGCGGTTTTCCCACCGGAATCAAGTGGGCCACTTGCGCCAAGCACCACGGCAACAGGTACATCATCTGCAACGCCGACGAGGGCGACCCCGGCGCGTACATGGATCGAAGCATCCTGGAGGGCGATCCCCACAGCGTGCTGGAAGGCATGCTGATCGCCGGATATGCCATCGGCTCCAGCCAGGGATACATTTACGTGAGAAACGAATATCCCCTGGCCGTCAAGCGTCTTCTCACGGCCATCAAGCAGGCGGAAAGCTACGGGTTGCTGGGAGACAACATCGGGGGAACGGACTTTTCCTTCAACATCAGGATCTCGACCGGCGCGGGCGCGTTCGTCTGCGGCGAGTCCACCGCGCTGATGGCCTCGCTGGAGGGCAATGTGGGTAGGCCCAGGGCCAAGTACGTCCACACGGTCGAAAAGGGGTTCCGCAACAGCCCTACCAACCTGAACAACGTGGAAACCTACGCCAACGTCCCAGCGATCATGCTCAAGGGCGCCAACTGGTACGCGGGCATGGGGACCGAGCACAGCAAGGGCACCAAGGTCTTCTCGCTGGTGGGCAAGGTAAAGAACACCGGCCTGGTCGAAGTGCCCATGGGCATTTCGCTCAAGAAGATCGTGGACGACATCGGCGGGGGCGTGCCCAAGAAAAAGAAGTTCAAGGCGGTCCAGACCGGCGGTCCTTCGGGCGGATGCATCCCCGAACGCTTCATGGACCTTCCCGTGGATTACCAGAAGCTTGCCGAGGTCGGTTCCATCATGGGCTCCGGCGGCATGATCATCATGGACCAGGACACCTGCATGGTGGACGTGGCCCGGTACTTTCTCGACTTTCTCAAGGAAGAGTCCTGCGGCCAGTGCAACCCTTGCCGCGAGGGCATCAAGCAGATGCTCGGCATTCTGACCCGCATTTGTAAAGGAGAGGGCAAGGAGGGGGACATCGAGCTTCTGGAGGAACTGGGATCGATGGTCCAGAAATTCTCCCTTTGCGGTCTCGGGACCTCGGCGCCCAACCCGGTCCTGACCACCATTTTGTATTTTCGCGACGAATACGAGGCCCACATTCGCGACAAGAAGTGCCCTTCAGGGGTTTGCAAGCCCTTGTTCCACTACGAGATCGACCAGGAGGCCTGCACCGGTTGCCAGGTTTGTTTCCGCAAATGTCCGCAGGAGGCGGTCAGCGGAGAGAAAAAGAAACCGCATCAGATCAACCAGGATTTATGCATCAAATGCGGCATTTGCTATGAAGGCTGTAAATTTGATGCCATAAAGATATGCTAACCCTTGAAATAATGGAAAAGCGATAGTCATGATTACATTCAAGCTCAACGGCAAGACGGTCCAGGGAGAAGAAGGCCAATACATTTTGCAGGTCGCCCAGAAATACGGCGTGGAGATCCCGACCTTGTGCCACCACAAGGCGCTGGAGCCTGCGGGAATGTGCCGTATTTGCACGGTGGAGATGTTCGACGGGCGCCGTTCCCGCTTCGTCACCGCCTGCAACTATCCCATCTGGGAAGGCATGGAGGTCTTCACGGACAGCGAGTCGGTTCACCAGGGCCGCAAGCTGATCGTGGAGATGTTGCTGGCCAGGTGCCCCACCGTTCCCTTGCTGCAAAAACTGGCCAAGGAATACGGCATCGAAAAACCCCGGTTCGAAGAAGAGCAGGACACCTGCATCCTTTGCGGGCTGTGCGTGCGCATGTGCGAAAGGATGGGGGGCAACGCCATCGAGTTGACCGGCCGCGGCGTGGACATGAAGGTGGACACGCCGTACCACGACTTCACCGAAGCGTGCCTGGCCTGCGGCGCGTGCGCCTCGGTCTGCCCCACCGGCCACATCACTCTCGACAAGATCCGGGACGAAGTCACCAGGAAGAAAAATCTCAAGCTCATCCCCTCGGAGTACGACATGGGGCTCAAGGGCCGCAAGCCGGTCTACGTGCCCTACGCCCAGGCCGTGCCCAACACGCCGGCCATCGACCGGGACGTCTGCGTGCATTTCAAGACCGGCAAATGCCAGGTCTGTACGGAATTCTGCGGCGTCAACGCCATCGACCACACCATGGAGGACGAGGTCGTGGAACTCGAGGTGGGCTCCATCATTCTGGCCCCCGGTTTCAAACCTTTCGATCCCTCCAAGTTCGATTCCTACAACTACGCCAAACATCCCAACGTGATCACGTCCATGGAGATGGAGCGCATCCTGTCCGCGTCGGGGCCCACCGGCGGGCACCTGGTGCGCCTGTCGGACCACAAGGAACCCAAGAAGATCGCGTGGTTCCAATGCGTGGGCTCCAGAGATTTGAACCGCTGCGACAACTCCTACTGCTCCTCGGTGTGCTGCATGTACGCCATCAAGGAGGCCGTGATCGCAAAGGAGCATTCCGGAGACGACCTGGATTGCGCGATTTTCTTCATGGACATGAGGACCCACGGCAAGGATTTCGAGCGGTTCTACAACAAGGCCCAGGATCAGGGGGTGCGATTCGTCAGAAGCCGCGTGCATACCATCAACCCGGTGCATGGATCCGACGATCTTTCCGTTCGCTATGTCAGGGAAGACGGAACTCTCGAAGAGGAAAACTTCGACATGATCGTGCTTTCCATCGGGCTGGAAGTTCCGAAGGAACTCATGGAGATGGCCGAAAAGCTGGGCATCGATCTGACTCCGGGCAATTTCTGCAAGACCTCGACCTTCGAGCCAGTGGAGACCTCCAGGAAGGGCATCTACGTCTGCGGTGCCTTCCAGGGGCCCAAGGACATTCCCCAGTCCGTGGTCGATTCCAGCGCGGCGGCCGCCGCCGTGGGAGAGATACTGAGCGCCGGTAGAAACACCAGGACCAAGAAGGCCGAAAAGGCGCCGGAAACCAATGTGATCGGCGAGCGGCCCAGGATAGGCGTTTTCGTCTGCCGTTGCGGCATTAACATCGCCAGCGTCGTCAATGTGGATCAGGTCAGGGACTACGCCGCGAACCTTCCCTACGTGGAATACGTCAGCGACAATCTCTACTCGTGTTCGCAGGACACCCAGGACAACATGGCCGCGATCATCAAGCAGAAGAACCTGAATCGCGTCGTGGTCGCCGCCTGTACGCCCAAGACCCACGAGCCCCTCTTTCAGGAGACCCTTATCGCCGCCGGTTTGAACAAGTACCTGTTCGAGATGTGCAACATCCGGAACCAGGATTCCTGGGTGCACAAGAACGACCCGAAGGCGGCCACGGTGAAGGCGCAGGAACTGGTCCGCATGGCCGTTTCCAAGGTGGCGCTGATGCAGCCGCTCAAGGAGGCCGAACTCAACATCAAACCCGTCGCCATGGTCGTCGGCGGGGGCATCTCCGGCATGGCGTCGGCAAGAAGCCTGGCCATGCAGGGATACGAGACGCACATCGTCGAGAAGAGCGACAAGCTCGGCGGACAGGCCCACAGCCTCTACAAGACCATCGATGGCGACATTATCAGGGACAAGCTTGCCGCAATGATCGACGAGGTCGAAAAGAACGAGAAAATCCATGTCCACCTGAATACCAGTCTTACGGCTGTGGATGGTTTCGTCGGCAATTTCAAGTCCACTCTGTCCTCCAACGGAAACAAGGAGGAGCTGGAACACGGTGTCGCGGTGGTCGCAACGGGAGGCCATGCCTTGAAGCCGACCGAATACCAATACGGCGACGATCCCAGAATCTTGACCAGCCTGGAGCTGGACAAGAAGCTGATGGACGGCGATCCGGATCTGAAAAAGGCGGAGGCGGCGGTTTTCATCCAGTGCGTGGGGTCACGCGAACCCGAACGGCCTTATTGCTCGCGGGTCTGCTGCACCCATTCTATCGACAACGCTCTGGAATTGAAGAAGCTCAATCCCGATATGAGCGTCTACATTCTCTACCGGGACATCCGGACCTACGGGGAGCGGGAGTACCTGTACAAGGAAGCTCGTGAAAAGGGAGTGGTCTTCATCCGGTACAGCCTGGGGGACAAACCCAAGGTTTCCGTCAAGGATGGCGGGCTTTCGATTCAAGTGACGGATCACATCCTGGGACGTCCCATAGAAATCGAAGCCGACCTTCTCACTTTGGCGTCGGCGATCCTTCCCAACAAGGACGAAGCCTTGGCGCAGTTCTTCAAGGTGCCTTTGAACGACGACGGTTTCTTTGTGGAAAAGCACGCCAAGCTTGGACCGAGCGAGTTCGCCACCGACGGCGTTTTTCTCTGCGGTTTGGCGCATTATCCCAAGCCCATCGACGAGTCCATTGTGCAGGGCAGGGCTGCGGCGTCCCGAGCGGTCACGCTGCTGGCCAGGGAAAAGATCTTCGCCAGCGGAAACGTCGCCGAGGTCAACCCCATGCTTTGCAGCCAATGCGGTGTTTGCGTATCCATTTGTCCCTACTCGGCGCCGTCGTTCATTCCTGCGGACGAACGGTTCTTTCCGGGCAAGGCGCGGGTCAACCCGGTGCTGTGCAAGGGCTGCGGCCTGTGCGTGGCCTCCTGCCGTTCCGGGGCCATCCATCTGCACGGCTTCGACAACGACCAGATCTTCGCTCAGATTTTTTCATTGAAGGAAGTCGGCTAAGTACCAAGACCGAATTAAAGAAAATAGGCCGCCCGCTTCCATGATCGCGATGGAAGCAGGCGGCCTTTTCTTTTTTTCGTTCAAGTCCGGATTGGCGGGTCAGGGGGTCGTGCGAGCATTGAAGGCCTCGACGCGCTTTTGGAAATCCAAAGCTTTTTTCTGGTACTCTCCGATTTGTCCGTTCAATTCTCGAATTTTATCTTCATAACGACGTATATCTCTTTCGGAACCGCCCTCTGGAATTTGCAATTGCAGCTGTTCCTTTTTTTTCATGAGGGTAGCGTACTCTTTTTCCAGTTCGGCCTTGGTCCGGTCAAGCTCCTGCCTTATGGAATCTATTCTGTCCTCCCATACCTCGGTGGGGGAAATATAGATGTCGTAATTGTCCTTCGCCCGCGATGGTTCGGTCGATTTGGGAGGGGGGGGCTCGTCCGGGGTCGTCTGGATCGACGGCATCGATTGTATTTGGTCCTGTTGGTCTTCAGGGACTTGGGTGATGTCGTCAGTGAAATGAAGGTTGCCTTTTTCGTCCCTGTATCTGTACATCTCGCCGAAGGAAGGCGCGGAAAAAAGCAACAGGAAAAGAAAAATCGTGATTGCTCGAATCGTCATTTTTTTGTCCTATTCCCGGTTTTTCAATCTTTGGATTAGATTGGCCTGGCCTTTTGAATTGAGTCCGATTCCGACGAATTGGCCTACAAGCGAATTGGAAGGCCGATAATGTGGCGCCAAATGGATGGGCCCGTCGTTTACTACAATGTAATCGTCTCCGATGAAGTCCAGGGTCCCGATCACTTTAAAGGCCTTTTCGGCCGCTTCGTCCAAGTCGAATTCGCCCGCGTTGAACGCGGGCACGGGCGGTATGTTCGCCAAACCCTCCGACTCGGGTTCGCCCTCTTGCGAGAAGGCGGCGGTGCAGCAAAAGAAAACGAAGAGTATGGCAGTCAAGGCTGCATAAAGGGCTTTTTTGCAGGTTTTGGCTCGAACGTTCATTTTTTTCTCCTGGCATGTTTGTTGTTATTTTAAGGTAACAATATTGCCTTCCGAAGAAGGCAATATTGTCTTTTGCCGATGCATTGGGTCGCGGGCGACCGTTTTCGCCGCAACGGGCCGGCTATTCCACGATCAGCCAGTAACTCATGCCCATGGGGTCTTCGGGTACCGCTTCGTCATTGATGTTTCCGCTCGAATCGTTGAGGTAGAGGCGGTTGCCGAGTTCCGTGGGTTCGAAAAGCAGCTGGTCGAATATCTTGCCGGTAATCGGGACATTGTCGTCGCCTGTGTTTTCGCCTCCTGTCTCGTCGTCTCCGTTCACATCGTACATGTCCTTTTCGTCGTACTCGCCGTCGTTGTTCAAATCGAACTGCGGCTTGTCCGGCCGGCCGCCCGAGCAGGCGTCGATCTGGTACAGTATGGAGGAGCCTCCGGACGAACAGGGCGAACTGGAGGGAATGGTCGAAACGACAATTGCGATCCCTTGGCGAATCATGACATCGCGGACGACCCGCTCGCGGCCGTTGGGCAGGTCGTAATACCATCCGACATGTTCGCCTTTGCCTTCCGACGGGTTGTAGTATTTGATCTCGTTGTCCGTGATGACGACGTAGTCGCTCAGGTTGTATTCGATTGTTTGCTGCAACAGCGTCAGGTCTCTGCATGTGGAGAAAAGGTCGTTGTTCAGAATGTTGGTCAGTTTTCTTTCGGTGGTGAACTCGCCAAAATGCAATTTCTCCTCGTCGGTATCTCCGGCCCAGGCCTCGACCCAGTCCCAAATGCCGTAAATGGTCTGCGTATCGGAAGTGGTGAAATCCGGATATCCGAGGTATTGGCCGGTTCCGAACACCACGATGTAGCCTCCTCCCTTGGACAGGTCGCAATGGTACATGACATCCGGGGACGAGGTGATCGGCTGCTCCTGGCCGCCGGCGTTTCTGGCCGAGAACAACGGCTTTGCAGTTCCGCTGTCGGCAAAGGAGACTTTCCAGTCGCCCTTTCCGCCTCTGAGGTCGAATTTCCAAAGGTTCCCTCGCAGGTCTCCGGCATATGCGTAGTCCACGAGCCCATCGACATCCACATCTACGATGGCGGGGGTGCTCAGGCCGTTGCAGCCCGCAACGCCGGTCCTCAGCTTGCCAAGGACCTCGCCGCTCAGGGCGTCGAGAACGAAGAGGACCGCCTCCTGGCTGACGCTGTCGTAGCCGTTTCCGAAGACTGTCACCCATCCGGCGCCGGTTTTCACGATCCAGGCGCGGCTGTAGGAGTATCCCATGTCGTCGTCGGAAGCCCCGGAGTATTCCCAGAGAAATTTTCCGGCCATGCCGCTTTCGGTCAATCCGCCTTCGGAGACCGATGAGACGTCGAGAGAGAAGTATCCCTTGCCGCCCCTTCTCAGGCCGCATACCAGAATGTCCCTGTCCCCGATGTTCTTGACGTAGGCCGTGCCGTCCACGTAGAATTTGTGGGTATAGCTGACCGATCCGAGTTCGTCGAGGTTTTCGTATATAATGTTCGGCACATACGCGAACAGCTCCGTTCCGTTGTCCGAATCGAAAGCATGCAACATGCCGTCGTTGGCCCCGATATAGACGACCTTTCTGTGATAGTACGGAGAGGAGTGGACCACATCGCCCATCTTGCTGGATCGAGTTCGGAAAGAGCCTCCGTTGCTGCTGTAGTTGGTGGTGTCGCCCCTCAGGTAATTCACGTAGGCGCTGCTGATCAGCATGCCCTGTTGCCCCGTGGTCAGGCTCTCCCAGCGGAAGGGGGCCCCGGTCGTACCTTTGGAAGTGAAGATCACGCGGTCGTCGTAGGAGACTTTTTCGAGTTCCGCAGAGGCGGACCAGATCTCGTCGCCGATGTTGCCGGTGCCCAAATCGACCGGCATGGCCGACAGGTCTCCCGACCAGTTGTCCGTATGGTAGGTCCCCTGGTAGATCATGGAACCCTCCACCCTCTGGATGGTGTTGGTGGCCAGGGCTGCCGCCGATCCCAGGCGGCTCTGGATGTCCTGCCGCAGCTCCTCCAGCGCCGACAGCAGCTCTTCGGGAGTGCCTGCGTTGACGTACATCCCGCGGCCGTTTATGGCGGCGTGGAACAGGTCGTCGATGGTGGTATTCTGGTCGGCTTTGACTTCAGGCCAGGTCGGGCAGGCCAGAAACGGGCAGTTTTGCCATCGGTCGCGATCCAGGGTCCCGTCGACTCCGAAGGACAGCGTGTAGGTGACCATGTGCTGATGGGGGGCCTTGTCCTTGTAGTTCATGGGAACGACATTGTCCAGGTCGGGGTTCAGGTCGTTTTCGTAGTAGCGCATGGCCACGTCCGCCAGCGTCGATTCATAGCTGTCGGCGAACAGACCGCCGTCGAACTCCGTGTCGCCGTTGCCGTCCGCGTTTCCTACGTCGGAGGGCGTGGAGCCGTTCCAGAACCCGTCGGTCATGGCGATGCAGAAAGCCTGCTGGCAGGCGCCTCCCTCGTCGGCTTTGAAATATGGAAAGGAGGCTGCGGTGGTATACAGGAAATTTGCGCCGCTGGAAGGCCTGGTCAAGTAGTCGCCGCTGTAGTATTTTCCTATTTTTTGCAGCCCTGTCCGCAAGGGTGTGCCGCTGGCGGAATAGATGTTGTACAGCAGCGTAAGCAGGTAGTCGGTCTCGTCGTAGTAGGTGCCGTCCAGGGTGACCTTGACCGGTATCGCGATCTGCTTGACCCGGTCGTGGATGGTGTAGATGCCGACAAAGACGCCGTAGATGTTGTTGATTACGTTGCCGACGGCGTTCTTGGCGGTCAGTTCCCTCCTTCTGTAGAAGGAATACCAGTTGGCGAAGTTCACGCGCTCCTCGAGGTAGCTTCTGCCGGTTACGATCCCGGCGGCTTGCGCATCGGAGAATTCCAGCCGTTCCAGCTCTCCTCCCGCGATGTTGTTGTTGTAATCGTCGTCGTTGACGCGGAAGTATTCTATGTCGCCGTTCCAGAGGTTGACCAGAAACGTTCCGTTGTCGTTCTGGACATAGTAGTGGGCATTGCCGATATCGACCTCCTTTAAAGAAAAGGAGGGCACGAAGGCCACGGCGTCGGCCGTGACACCGTTTCCGCTGGTGACGGAATGGTTCAGCCAGACATTGCCCACGCCGTCATTGAAGGTTATTCCTTCGAAGATTTTGTTCCATTGGCTGCCGTCTTTTTCCTGGTTGACCGATACGCTTTCCGTGGTGCCGTCGTGGACCACGTTGTATATAACATTCGTAGAGCGCGAGTCGTAGGCGGACCACCAGGCGTACACGTCGTACGACACGCCCGCTTGGAGCTTGTTCGCCGTCCAGCTGGCCCCCACGTCATAGCCGTAGGAGGTCTGGTAGTGGTAAATGTCGCCGTATTCGGTGCCGTTGGTGTTTGTATACCAGTAGCCGTCGCACTTGAACTCGATTTCGGGCGTGGTATGTATCACGGGAACCAGCTTGACGGCGTCGGCGCACAGCCTGTCGGAGGACGTGCTCGAGCAATAGTCTTGAAGCCTCACATTGCCCGACGTGCCGAAGGTCAGATTGGTGGCTATTTTGTACCATTGCCCGCCGTTGTTTCGCTGGTTCACGTATATGGTGGTCGTTCCGTCGTGGGATATGATGTACTTGACGCTTGTGCTTCGGCTGCTTGCCGCTTGATACCATACGTACACGTCGTAGGTCCCGGGTTCCAGATTGTAGAATTGCCACTGCGCATAGTAAAATCCTGTGTGGTTCGTATACTGGTAGTAATTGTTGTATGGCTCGCCGCTGTAATACTTGGTCCAGTTGCCGCTGTCGGTATACGCGCCGGTGGTGTCCTCGTTGTCCACGATGATGCCGTCGCCGTATTCCGGCACGTAGAAATCGTCGTCGTCCACGATGACGCCGCCCGCTTCCTGGATGTCACCGGTGCTGACGGAGCTGAAATTGAAGTACAGATCGTCCATGTTGATCGTGCTGCCGGATTCGATCGGGTTGGAGCGGGGCGTTTGCCAGTCCATGTCGTAGGCCGTGGTCTCCGAAAGCGGGTCGGTCCAGGTCGGAGCGTCGGTGATATCGAGCACGTTCCATCTCGGCCAGGGAGAGTAGGTGGATGCGGGATTGTAGAAAAGACGGTTGTAGCCAGACCAGCGCCTCTTCCATTGCATTTTCTGAGATTCCGTCGGATAATTGCCGCTGTAGCTGGAGTAGGTGTAGTTGTTGTCGCCCGGATCGGAGCCCCATAGGTAGTAATCTCCGGAATACAGCCCGCTGGATTCCGTCGTGATGTATTCCCAGTCCATGCTGCCGGAATCGTCGAGCAGGAACATGATGAGTCCCGGGCCGGACGTCTCCTGCGTGTCCATGGGAATTTCCGCCAGCTCGATGCAGTCGGCGAAAACCGGCGTCGCCGCAGGGGGCGCGAAAAGGACCCCCGTGAACAAAGCCATGGTGCAAAAAAGGGTTGTTGCCAACGCGATACCTGTGTTACTGTATTGGCCCCGTGCCAGTCTTGGTTTCATAACGGACCCGCCTTTCATGGAGTTGTTTGAAGAACTTGGATTAAAACTTGACGAGAATGCCGGCTTCCATCCTCATGATGCCGTATTCCGATACGTATTCGCCGATGACCTTGCCGAGCTTCCTGCTCACGCTGGTGGCCTTCATGGAGCTTCCTGCCGCGATGTCCCAGCCGAAAACCGCGTAGCGAAGGTTGTTTGCTTTCAGTTCGTCGCGCGAATTCATCAGCTGGGAGTACAGGATGAAATCGGGCACCTTGGAATTTTTTTCGGTCAGCAGACGCCCGGCCTGGGTCAAGTCGTACCATTGATCCCACGTTCCCGCGTTTTCCCAGCCCACGTCGCTGTTGATGTAGTTGTCCGTGGCGCCGGAACCCGGGGTCAGCGCCGCCTGGGTGGTGGGGTCCGAGGCGTTTCGTGTTTTGAGGATCAGTTGCTGCAAGCCTTCGTAGAGAGACGCCTCAACCAGGCGTATGTTCTGGTTGTATAGGGCGACGTTGCGTGTAATCAAGGACTCCTGGACGATCATTTCGGACGCGGATACGCCTATGATGGTCATCAAGGCCAGCACGAGCAGCGCTACGATCATGACGGAACCCTTCTGGCTGTCGGCGGTGCTTTTATGTCTTTCCATTTCGAAATGCTCCTTGGTTCAGAGGTGTTTCTTGCTTCAAACGGTGTTCTTTATTCGGAATTGCTCGCATTGCGAGTGTCTTCGCCTGTGGACTAAGCCTGTTTCGCGCGCGAATCATTCCAGAAGGACTTTGACGAACTCCAGTTTGGCCAGAGGTTTGTTTTCGCCTTGCTTGGCGACTTCGATATAGACGAGTTTCGAAACCGTGATGCTGCCCAGCAGGGAGGACTTGGGGTTCGGCTGTTTGGCGATGGGGATGTCGTCCTGCACGTTCCAGGTGACTTCGTAGCGCCCTTGGCCGACTGTTTCGGTGTGGCTGCCTGCACGGAGTTTCTCATGAACGGTGCTGTAGTTTTCGTCCGTGTAGATGGGAAGGGCCAACAGTTCGTCGGCCTTGCTGTTGGCGAATATGATGGCCTCGGTGTATTCCCTGGTGTTGGTTGTCTGGGCGAGACCTCTCGTTTGAAGGGCCGCCACCGCCAGCATGCCGACGGAGAAGATACCGATGGCTATGACCACTTCGAGCAGGGTGAAGCCGTTTTCGCAATCCCGCATCTTTTCGCTTTTTCCTGTGGTTCGCACTTTGTTTCCTCCCTTGGAGCTTGAATGGTTCAGTTCAGGACCACGTCCAGATCGATGTTTCGGCAAAAGATCCGCGTGGTGAACAACATTCTCATGACGTTGTCGTTCTGCGCGGGCAAAATGACATCGTTATTCAGGTTCCTGTATTCCGTAGTGTTTTTATAATTGTTTCCGGAACCAAATACTCTTTCCCCGCTTCGAATTACCATGGCGATTTCCACGTACCGTATCTTTTCGAGGTCATCGGCATTGCTATCGGGGTTGAGAGGAGGATCTTCCAGGTTTCTGCCCCGATAGACGAAATTCAGGACCTCCACGTTTTCGCAGACCGGCTGGAGCTTGCCTCCAATGTCCCTTCCGAGTTCGCATGGAAAACCATCCGCGATACCGTTTTCGTCGTCGTCGTTGTTCAACGCATATATTATTTTTTCGTAGGGTCCGTCGATTATCCCGTTCGAGCCGAGATTGCCATCGCTATCGCAGACATCCATTGTGAATTCAAGCTGGGATGGCGTTGCGAGTAGAACTCCCGCCTTTGCCGAGCCGGTCGGATCGCACCCGGCCAGGCGGATTTCCCTTTCCATAATCGTTATGGCCGCTCGCGCGCCCTGTTGCATATCGGTGATCATCTCCTGGGAACGCTTGCCTCGCACCTGGACCTGGTAGGTCGTGTAAATGGCGGCCATGACGATGCCCGCAGTCGCCAGCGCCATCATCATTTCGACCACCGTGAAACCGTTGTTTTTCCTTTTTTGTCTCATTCTATCGACCCCTTCTTTCAATGGCGGCCATATTTTTGCCGCCTTCGTTTCGTGGATTCCTTAATTCAACACTCTCTCGATGTGAGTACTGCCGACGGAATTGACCACGACTTTGAATGTGGTCCCACGGGAGTTTGTTATCTTGATGTTTCCATAGGCATCGGGAAGTCCCTTGCTGTTGTAAATCAAGGTGTCGCGGCCGAAGCTTAAGGAGGCGTCCAGTTTCATGCCGGCGGGAAGCTTGTGCTTGGTCTCTTTCCACTCCAGTTCATCCTTTCTGCGATTCATTTTTTTCACCAGGAACGTGTTGGTGCCGTCGTAGAATTCTATTTGCGCCTTGGAATTCTCCTTTATGGCATGCATTCTGCATTCCTGTACAATGGAAAGGAGTTCCCTGGTGGCCGAGCTTAGTTTGGCGTTGTCCATCCACTCTATCGCGCTGGGCGCCGAAATGAGGACCAAAACGGTCAGAATGGCCATGGCCGTCATCAGTTCAATCAATGAAAAACCGGATTGTTTTCGCATGTCGAAAGACCTCCTCGTAAATGTTTTCCAATATGAAAAGCAATAATCGTGCCATATCAGACGCATTCGGTTGTTTTTTCAAGAGGTCTACTCTTCGAGCCTGTCTTTTTCAGAAGGTCGCAAAGGATTTTTTGCTTGGCGGCTGGAAGGAGAGGGCGGAAAAAACGAAAAAATTCTCGATTTTCCGTAAAAAATCCCAAAAAAAGTTTATAGGTCTAAAATTATTTAATAGTTTTTTCGGGTTAGAACCGGACGAGCCCGGCGATCAATTCTCGGATCGAGAGGCGCGGACATATTCATCGACCTTTTTATTGTATGCTCCTACAATTTTATTGATCGATGGGTTTGCGACGGAATCGAGTCGGATGTTGTCGATGGAACCCACCGGGGAGACATCCACGGTCGTGCCGGTGATGAATGCGCCCGCAAGTTTTGGAAGGTCGCTGGTGTGAACGAGTTTTTTTTCGACGGCAATGCCGAAGCTTTTGCAGATTTCCATGACCTTTGCGCGTGTCACGCCGGCGAGGACCCTTTCGGTGGGCGGGGTAAAAAAGACGCCGGAGGGATCGACGAAAAAGATATTGGAGCGCGAACCTTCCGTGACAAAGCCGTTTTCATCCGTCAGAAGGGCCTCGAACGCGCCGGATTCTTCTCTGGCCCCGCGCACTCTGTCGCGGAAGGAGTCGTCGAGGGTCTTGATGTTGGGGCTGACCCGTTCGCCGGGAAACAGGATGGTGTGGACCCCCTCGGTGCGGGGGTTCTGCAATGGGTGTTCCAAAGGGATGAAATAGACGAGAAAAGCGTCGGACCCGGCCGTTTTCATGGACACGATCTTGGCATTGATGGTATCGCAACGGTTCCTTTCAATCAGCCAGTCGATTTCCTGGCGAATTTCCGATTCCGGCTTTTGGATCTCGGTATTGTGAAACGCGGCGGATTTTCTGAACCTGGCCATGTGTTCCTCGAAAAAAATCGGGGTGCCTTGTTGGATTTTGACGACTTCGTAGATGGCCGCGCCCGGCATTTTCTCGAAGACGGACGTGTCCGATATGGGCCGAAGCCCGTGGTCCGCGACGTAGAATTTTCCGTATGCCTCTTTTTTCATCCGATGCCTCCGGGAACAAGGGACGTCTCGTCGCTTTGTTCCGATTAGTGATCTGTTTCAAAACGCATTTTCTGCATGTTCCGGACAATGAAGCAGGTATGGTAGCCGCCTTTTTTCGGCGGGTCAATACGAAAATAGTGTATCCAGCAATTCTAATTTTGAGTGTCTCTGTCGCCTTCAAGGTAACCAGACCATCCTGGTCTGGTTCGGCGCGTCAGGAAATTCCCCTTTATCGAGGGCACGCCAGACCAGGATGGTCTGGTTACCTTGCTCGCTGCAACCTTTTGGCCATGGAACTTCCGACAAAATTAGAATTGCCGGGAAAAACAGGTGTCGCAACGTTCCGATATATGGTACAGGTAAATTGCGTCCTTTATGGAAACAAGGCGTATATTTCCGAATTTTCCGCACATCCAACCAAACAAAGAGGGGAGGCGTCACGTGAAAAAATGTACGATCTTTTTTGTTCTTGTCGCGATGTTCGCGTCATGTACCGCAGCGTTCGCGTCGGGGGGCAACCCGCCGGGGCTGATGTTTTCGACGGTCCTCAACGGGATCAAAATGGACCATAAGAACGGCAATTTCTATCTCGACAGGATTCAGGCGGTCTTTCTTCCCGAGCCGTCGGCGAAAAGCAATACGATATACGCCTACAACCCGGACGACGGCGGCAAGCTGGGAGCGGTGTTGAAAAAGGTCGGCGGGGGCGAGGTCGCACGATACGAGTTCTACGCCCAGAAGATGAAAGCTCCGTTTTGGCTGCTCAATTCCTACAAAGTGACGGAAACCGCGTCCGGCAACCGGCCTTCCTCGGGGAGAATCCAGCTGGCAAAGGGCGAATATGTCCTGGATTTCCACGTGGAGGGGACGCACTTCTATCAGTTTCCCTTTCGGGTGGATACGCTCGAATCTTCGGACGCCTTCAATCCGGGCGAGAAATATTTTCTCGAAGGCGACTGGGGCGACTGGGGTTATCTGTATTACCGCGATGCCAACCCTGACATGTCCATCCAATGGAAGGTCTGGTTGAGAAACAAGGGGCTTGAGTCCCACAAGGACGTCAAGGTGGAGCTGGAGGTGAAGCGAGGGGGCAAGCTGGTTTGCACGACCCGTCCCCATACCACCTATTCCCTAAGGCCCGAGTGGGTCAGGTATGAATTCGACCTCATCTTCCCCATGGAAGGCACATCCGGCGGGGCTTATTTCAAAGCCAGGGACCTTTTGTCCGCAGACGGTTCGTACACGCTGGGCATGAAGATCGACGGACAGCCGTACGGGGTATGGAAATTCAATATCGCGGGAGGCAAGTTGCAGCCAGAGGGCAGGGCCGTTCGCGGCAAGGCGGACCCGAAGACCTTCGTGGAAGGCGGCGTGGACGCCTTCTGGTACGGCAAGTAGGCCTGTTCCGAGTTTCAAGCAACTATGGCATTTTCACGAAAAATACATTTGGAACCGGTAAATTTGCCCAATATTGTTGGAACATGCCTGCTTCGAGCAGAGTTGGATTAACCGGGAAAAACAGGAGGGAAAATGACGGAGCTGTTTTCCACAAAAGGGGTGGCGAAATTTCTGGATGTCAACGAGAAGATGATCTATTCCCTGATCTCGGAAAAGGGTCTGCCTGCCACGAAAGTGACTGGCAAATGGTTGTTTCCGAGACACTTGGTGGAGCAGTGGATTGAAGCCAACACGATCAATTATCCCAAGTCCGCCGAACAGCTTCCTTCCTACGACGGCATTCTGATTCTGACGGGGAGCAACGATCCTCTGTTGGACAAGACCTTGTCCCTGTTCAACGCCAAACACGACGGCCACATCGCCGTGTTTGGCAACCTGGGCAGCCTGGGCGGGTTGAAGGCCCTGCGCAACAACCGCTGCCACATCGCCACCAGCCATCTTCTCCAGGAAAACGAGGAGGACTACAATTTCGATTTCGCCTCGGACGAACTCGACGCGATGCCCGCCGTGGTCAATTTCTGCAAGCGGCAACAGGGGATTCTCGTGGCCAAGGGAAACCCGAAGGAGATCGAGTCGGTTCAGGATTTGGCCAGGCCCGGCATACAGATGGTGAACCGTTCTCCAAGCACCGGCACGAGGCATCTGATCGACCGGGAGTTCCAAAAGGCGGGAATCTGCGGCGACAAGATTTCCGGGTATGAAAACGAGGTCAACCGGCACATCGACGTGGGCATGGAAATTCTGGGGGGAAGGGCAGACGCCGGGCCGGGCATCAAGGCGGCGGCCATTTTGCTGAATCTGGACTTCGTGCCGTTGCGCTGGGAGCGCTACGACCTTCTCATCTCCAAGGACAGGTTCTTCGACGAAGGGGTGCAGCTGTTTCTGGGGATGCTGACCGATTCGGATTTTCGCGCCTTGGCCGACGAGAACGCCGGCTACGATCTGTCGTTGGCGGGAAAAATGGTCTATCCCAACCGCATGCCCGAAAGAGGCGAAAAATGAAAATGGCAGGCATGCGCAGGCTTCGTATTCTTTTGCTGGCGGGCCTGGTCCTTTTGCCTGTCCAAGGCCTTGTGTCGGCGTCGGCCCGAGACGATTCCGATGACGGCCGCCACCGTCGGGAGAGGGAGCGAATGGTATCGAGCCAGATCGAAAGCCGGGGAATCAAAGACCCGGCTGTCCTGGCGGCGATGAAAAAGACCCCGAGACACATGTTCGTCCCCGAATCCGCGCGCGACCGGGCATACGAGGACCATCCCCTGCCCATCGGCGAAGGCCAGACCATTTCCCAGCCTTACATCGTGGCGCTCATGACGGAGGCGCTGAAGCTTTCCAAGGGTTCCAAGGTCCTGGAAGTCGGGACGGGCTCTGGATACCAGGCCGCCGTACTGGCCGAAATCGCCGACCATGTCTATTCCATGGAAATCAAGGAGAAGCTTTTCGAACGAGCAGCGAGGACCCTTCGAAGACTCGGATACGACCAGGTGGAAACGAGCCACGGGGACGGCTGGTACGGCTGGAAGGAGGCGGCGCCCTTCGACGCGATCATGATCACGGCGGCGGTGGATCACATCCCGCCGCCGCTTCTGGAGCAGCTCAAGGATGGCGGAAGGCTTGTCCTGCCTCTGGGCAACCCCTTCGCCTACCAGAATCTCGTCCTGGTGACCAAGGCAGGGAAAGACTATCGGGTCGAGCAGATCACCGGCGTTCTGTTCGTTCCCATGACCGGTAAGGCGCTGGAAGAACGTAAGTAGCCCGGCAGGAATCGAAAGGAAAGGCGACCCATGGCTCGGGCTGACATTCATGCGGCGATTTTTCTGGTGTCGCTTTCCTCGCTGGCTTTCGAGGTGCTTCTGACCCGGGTGTTTTCCATCAGCCAGTGGAACCATCTTTCCTTCATGGTGATCAGCATCGCCTTGTTCGGGTTCGCGGCCAGCGGCGTGTTTCTGTCGATTCTGGACGACAGGAGAAAAGGCTGGGAGAAAAGGCTTTCGCGCAGGGCCGGGTTGGACGCCTGGGTCGTCTTGTATTCCGTCTGCGCATTGGCGGCGTTCATAGCGCTGAATTCCATTCCGCTGGATTATTTCCGGCTTCCTTCCGAACCTGTCCAGATCGTCTGGCTTCTCGCGGCCTATTTGGGCTTGTCCGTCCCGTTTTTTCTGGCCGGAAGCATCGTCTCCACTGGGTTCGCGGCTCTGCCATCCCGTGCCGGGATCGTCTATTTTTCGACCATGAGCGGGTCCGCATTGGGCGCGCTGGCCCCGATTCCCCTTTTGTCCCGCATCGAAGAAGGCCCGCTTCTGGTGTTGTTCGCGGTCGTTCCCTTGGCGTTTTGTTTCCTTCCCCGGACCGGCGACCCGGAAGGCGCGAGAAAAAGAAACGGCGCGATCATCGCGGCAGGGGCGGCTGCCCTGGCGGTGGCGGTTTTCCTGTGCTTTGCCAATGACGGAAAATGGATCGAGGCAAAGCCGTCCCCCTACAAATCGCTTGCCCAAACGCTGAAATATCCGGATTCCAAAACCATCGAAAGTTTTTCGGGAATCCGAGGAAAAGTCGATATCGTGGAAAGCCCGTACGTGCGGTTCGCTCCGGGGCTGAGCCTGCAATTCCACAAAGCGCTTCCAAAGCAGAAAACCTTGTATCTGGACGCCGATTCTCCTTTGGCGCTCTACGATATTGCCAAAATGTCGGATGTCGAGTTCGCGACGTATTCCTTGCCTTTCGCGGCCTATGCGGCGATGCCTGAACTGTCCGAAGTCCTCGTGATACAACGGGGAGGTGGCAGCGCCATTGCCGCCGCCATGGCTTCGGGGGCGAAAAGCGTGACGGTGGCGGAGCAAAACCGGACCGTAGCGAAAGTCCTCCGCGAACACTACGGGTTGCGGGTCGTGGAAGTCTCCTCGCCGGCCGCGTTTCTGGCGGATTCCAAACGGCGGTACTCCGTGATTCACCTGGAACGATGGGGACCTTCCCTTCCCGGGGCTGGCGCTTTGGATCAGGACAGCCTGACCACTGTGGATTCGGTTGCCGCCTGTCTTCGAAACCTGGGTGAAAACGGCATGGTCGCCATGACCGGCAAGCTGCTTCTGCCGCCTTCCAATGTCCCGCGGCTTTGGGCGACGGCGTACGAAGCGTTGCGAAAGGTCGGCAAGACAAAGCCCGGCGAACACATGGCGATCCTGAGAAATTGGGACATGTTTGTTCTGATCGTATCCGCCCGTCCGCTTTTCGACGCGTTGGCGCAAAACGAATCATCGTCGCAGGGCCGCTTGCTGCAAGAATTCGCCGAGCGCCTCAATTTCGACCTGGCGTATCTGCCCGGTCTGCAAGAAAAAGACGCCAATAGATTCAACGTGTTCGACGCTCCTTATTATTATGGTGAAATTCGAAGGCTGCAAGAAGCCTACGAAGAAGGCCGGGAATCGAAATATTACGAAGACTGCATTCTGGATGCCCGGCCGCAGTACGATTCGCGACCCTTCCCGAATCGGTTCTTGAAATGGGGCCGGATAGCGGACTTGTACCGTGCTACAGGCAGTCGTCCCCGCAGTTTCCTGCTGTCGGGGGAACTGGTGGTGGCTGCGGTTTTCGCGGAGGCCCTGTTCGTGGCGGTGGTTCTGCTGGTACTGCCGATGGCGTTGGCGTCGGGCAAGAAGAAGCCCATGGTTTTTCCGCTGATTTTTTTTCTGTGCGTCGGGGCCGGTTTCATGTTCGCCGAGATTTTTTTCATCAAAAAGATTGCGCTGCTTTTTTCAAGCCCTGCGGTCGGTTTCACCGTGGTGCTTTCCGGCATGCTGGTTTTTTCCGGCGTCGGCGGGTTCATGTCGCAGAAAATGGATCGGCAGGCCTTGCGCCGTTCCCTGTTCGGGCTCTTTGTCATATTCTGCGCCTTCTGCGCGTTCTTTGGCCCGATGGAAAAATGGTTGATAGAGCGCGGCGAGCCGGTTCGGTATCTGCTCTCGTATCTTGTGCTGTTGCCTGCGGGCCTTCTTTTGGGAATTCCTTTTTCCCTTGGCATGCGGCTGGTCCTGGACACGGCCAAGGGGCGGGCCTACGCGTGGGCCGCCAACGGATGCGCCTCGGTGCTCGCGTCGGTGGCAGCCGCGCAGGTCGCCGTCGCCGAGGGAATTCCGGCATTGGCGCTGTTGGCCGCACTATCGTATCTTCTGGCCCTGCTCGCTTGTCCTATGAAATGGCTGTCGCGGCATTGACAAGTCACCTTGTGTGAATTACAAAAACGTAAATACAATAATTCAATCGGAGAGAGGTATATGCGCAGTACAATCACCAGCAGAGGACAAACCGTGATTCCTGCTGAAATAAGGCGGAAGGTCAAGATTACTGTGGCCGACCGGATAGAGTGGATTGTGGAGGGCGATCAGATCCGGGTCGTTCCGGTTCGCGCCAACCCTATTGATGCTTTTCGGGGTCAAGGCGTCGGCGGGGCGGTAGACAGGCTGTTGAAAGAGCGTAAACAGGATCAGGCCAAGGAATGAAAAAATACGTTCTGGACACGTCGGCTTTGTTGACCTTGCGCGACGATGAAGAAGGGGCGGATTTGGTTGCCGATTTGCTTTATCAGGCGCAAAGAGGAGAGGTCGTCTGCTGGCTATCTTTAGCTGGTAAGGGAACATGGTAGTGGAAATTTTCAAAATACTCTTGGTCAGTTCCGACGCGGCGACCGGTCGTCTTGTGTCCGCAGCCCTTTCCGAGGCGACCGACATTCAGCTCGACGCCAGCGCGGTCACTCAGGGGATCGCCGTTGCGCGTCTGGAAAGAAGGGACATCGACATGGTCCTTTTCGACCTGGACGGCGCCGACCGGGGGACAATGCGGGTGCTGCGACAGATTCGACGGCAATACCCCCAAATCGGCGTGGTCGTCATGAGCCAAGAGAGCGCGGCAGAGTCTGATGCGACCTTGGAGGCCTTGGGCGCCGGCGCGCTGGATTATGTCGCCAAACCTTCCGACAACGAAAGCTCCCTGCGTTCCTTTCGGGGGGAACTCCGGCTGGTGGCCTCGATATTTCGCAACCGGCGCAACTTCGAGAAACTGCTCGTTCCAAATGGCGGCGACGGTCAAAAATCGTTTTCAAAAGGCCGGCATGGCTGCGGCGGAAGGCGAAACGATCCGACCAAAGGGGCCGCTCGGATCGTCGGGCCGACAGCCGAGGCAAATCGTTGCGTAAAATCCCATGTCATAGACGCCGTGGGCATCGGCGTATCCGCCGGGGGGCCCGGCGCGCTTTTGCGCGTGGTCCCGAACCTTCCTGAAAACCTCGCGGTCCCTGTGTTTGTGGTCCAGCACATGCCGCCGCCGTTCACATCGACCCTCGCCTCGAGCCTGTCGAAACGGTCCCGTCTGAAAGTGGCGGAGGCCGTTTCCGGCATATCGCCCGTCCCCGGAACCGTTTACATCGCGCCCGGAGGAAAGCATATGAGGCTTTTGCGTCGCAAGTCCTTTCCAGACAGCCGCAAACGGATCGAAATCGTATTGAGCGAGGACGCTCCCGAAAACGGCTGCAAGCCATCGGTAGACCATCTTTTTCGCTCCATGGCGCAAGTCTACGGAAGCCGCACCCTCGTCGTCGTGATGACCGGAATGGGCGCCGACGGTCTTGAAGGCGTCGCGGCGATCAAAGACGCGGGCGGCGTCTGCGTAACCCAGGAGGAGAGTTCCTGCGTCGTCTACGGCATGCCGCGCGCCGTCGATGAAGCCGGACTGTCCGACCGGACCGCGAGCCCGGAGAAAATCGCGAGCCTCATTGCGGCCGCAGCCCGAAACGGAAGACAATAGGTTCGCCATGGCACTCAGGATCACCGACACCGAATTCAAGCTGCTTCGCAACCTCATCGAAAACGAATGCGGGATCATGCTCGACGACGGCAAGGCGTATCTGGTCGAAAACCGATTGTGCCACATTTTGAAAAGGTACAATTGCAAAAGCTACGGAGAATTCTATTTCAAATTGAAAAACGGTCCCTCGCACAGGGAATTGACCGACCAGGTGGTGGATGCCATCGCCACCAACGAGACCTCCTGGTTCCGCGACGAACGCCCGTTTCGCGCCCTGGCGGACAGGGTGCTGCCCGAACTCTACGACAAGGCCATTAAAAAGCGGATCGGCAAGATCAGAATCTGTTCGGCCGGATGCTCCACCGGACAGGAACCATATTCCATCGCCATGGAAGCTCTGGACTTTTTCGGTTCGCGAGGCGGTGCGGAGGCGTGCCGCGAGATGGTGGAGGTAGTCGGCGTGGACATTTCCCGCCAATCCCTGAAAACGGCCAAGGCCGGGACATACGGCGCGCATTCCATGAAACGGGGGATGGGCGGGGATCGTCTGAAACGCTATTTTTCGAAAAAGGAGAATCTGTGGGTTGTCAGGCCGCCGGTCCGCGACCTGGTCTCGTTTTATCGGTTCAACATGCGATACCCCATGACCGGTTTCGGCTTCTTCCAGGTCGTGTTTCTGAGAAATGTCATCATTTATTTTTCGGACGATTTCAAAAGGTCGATTCTGGAGAAAGCGACTCGAGTCCTGGCGTCGGGGGGCTACTTGTTCATGGGCACCGGCGAGACGCCGGGGGCGTGCGCGGCACGCTACGAAACCGTCGAATACGAAGGCGCCGTGTTCTACCGGAAAACCTCGAAAAATTCCTGTTGACAACCGGGCGGTCGTGAAAACTTTGAATGTTTGAACTTGTCGAGGAATCGAAACAACAATCGAATATCGGACGAACCATGACGAAAAAATCCATGACAACCGTAAGCGACATCGTACTCATCCATCTGGAAGACCGGCCTCTGGCCTACGCTCGCGTGGAGGACATCGAGCCCGACGTAAAGCAGGGCTGGTTTCGAATCACGCTTTTGATCCTGCAAATGCCGCCGCCTCCGGCAGTGGTCACCTGGATTCTCAGGGACTCCTATATCGACGGAGAGGAATACACCATGGGCGGCAGGCGGATGCGCCTGGAGAAGGTGGTGGCGCCGAAGCTGTTCGGACACGACGGCCAAGAGCCTGCGCCATCCCCGGGATCCGGGAAATCCTCCTCCGAAAAGACAGACAGTCCCGGAAAACCCAAGGTCATTTCCTTTGCCGACTTGAAAAAAAGCCCCCGTCAGCCGTAAAAGGGGACTCTTTCCGAATTCGGCCTCCATCGCAAATTTCCGTGATTTCCCGAAATACGACAAAAAATAAAAAAATTGTGATATCGGCTTCACGGCGGACGGATATTCCCGCATTCTACATGGAGGATTTCATGGCTTGCGTGCGGAGGGGCTTTTTTCGCGTGGTCAATCCTTACAATCGCAAGGAGTCGGTGGTGGATTTTTCCCCCGACCGGGTCCATACGGTCGTGTTCTGGTCCAAGGATTATTCCCGCTTTTTGGATGGAGGATACGGGCAATCGCTGCAAAAGATGGGCTGCAACCTGTTTTTCCAGTTCACGGTAAATTCGCAGGACACGGTGCTGGAGCCCGGCTTGCCGCCGCTTGCGAAACGATTGCCGCAGTTTGAAAGGCTGTGCCGGCTGGTTTCGCCCGAGGCCGTTTCCTGGAGGTTCGATCCGATTTGCTTCTACCGCAAAGCCGACGGCATCGACGGAAACAACCTGGGAGATTTTATCGAAATAGCGGATGCCGCGGCCAAGGCGGGAATTCGCGCGTGCACCACCAGTTTTCTGGACTTGTACGCCAAAGTGAAGAAGAGGGCGGCGGAAATACCCGGCTTTTGTTTCATGGACCCGCCCATGGAAAAAAAGATCGCGGTTTTGCGTAGAATGGCATCGCGATTGAGAGAAAGAGAAATGAGGCTTTGCGCGTGTTGCGAAAAGGAAGTCCTGGAGAATTTGCCGCCGGATTCGGGGGTGGAAGCCGCTTCCTGCGTTCCCAACCACTTGTTGTCGAAACTGTACGGCCCCGATTTGTCCCTGAGAAGGGATTCGGGGCAGCGGGTCAAGCAGGGGTGCGGCTGCCGGGTGTCCGTGGATATCGGCAACTACCATCTTCAGCCCTGCCGCCACAATTGCCTGTTCTGCTACGCGAACCCGTCGGACGACGCCGTCGCAAGAAATGAAAACCGAGATAGCCGATGATGATAGGAAACGTCGAAATAGCCCGGGGGGCGATACTGGCCCCGCTGGCCGGAATCACCAATCTTCCCCACAGGCTTCTGGCAAAGGAGGCCGGTGCGGCCTTGGTGTGTTCCGAAATGGTGAGCGCCAACGGACTGATCAGAAAGAGCGAAAAGACCCTTCGGATACTGGAATCTCACGAGGACGAAAGGCCCTTTTCCGTGCAGTTGTTCGGCGCGGACCCGGACATCATGGCCGAGGCCGCGCAAATCGTCGAATCCATGGGCGCGGACATCGTGGATATCAATTTCGGCTGTTCGGTCAGAAAAATCGTCCGGAACGACTCCGGGGTGGCGCTCATGAGAACTCCCGAACTGGCCGAATCCATTTTAAAGGCCGTCCGAAAAACGATACGGGTTCCGTTGACGATCAAGATCAGAAGCGGATGGGACGCTTCCGGAGAACAGGCCCTGAACATCGCCCGGATTGCGGAAGGCTGCGGCGTGGACGCCATCGCGGTCCATCCGCGAACCGCTTCCCAGGGCTTCGCCGGAAAGGCCGACTGGTCGCTGATCAAATCCGTTGAAAAAACGGTCTCGATTCCCGTGATCGGAAACGGAGACATCCTGACATGGGAAGACGCTCTGAGGATGCTTCAAGAGACGGGCTGCGACGCTGTCATGGTCGGCAGGGCCGCCATCGGAAACCCTTTCCTGTTCACGCAGATCGCAGCCGCCATGGATGGCGAGGCGCCCTCCGAAATCGGGCTGGACCGGCATTTCGACATGATTCGCAAATATTTGAGGGATTCGGTCGAATATATCGGCGAAAAATACGGCATGCGCATGATGCGAAGCCGCCTGGCGTGGTTCATCAAGGGCTATCCCCACAGCGCGCGCTTCCGGGAATCCATCAAGCTTCTGTCCACCGAGGCCGAAGCTCTGGAGCGACTGGAAAAATACCAGGGCGAAGTCAGGGCGTTCCTGGAGGAAAGAGGGCGGCTTGCGCAATCGGGAACGGACAAAAACTAATCTTTGGGAAATTTCACCGTGCTTCCGGCTTCCACCTTCGCTTCCGGCGGAATCCGTCCCACAGATATGTCCTCGTCCACCTGGACAAGTTCGATCTGCCCGGCCTTTTTGCCGGGCGCGATGAATTTCTCTTTGAAATAGTTTTCGATGATCTCGCCTTTTTCGTAGACGTCCAGGACATCGCCCACTTTGGCCCCGATGTCGGCGCCGAACGAAAGGAACGCCTTGTTGTCCACTGCGGAAACCACGTAGCCCGCCCAGGGCAGATCGACCACGGCCTCGCACATTTTGTCGGCCATTTTCTCCGCCAGTTCGTCGATTTCCTCCTGGATCGTCTCGAACAACTCGGGCTTTCCGGCTTTGTAGGCCTGAATCTCCTGCGGCTCCAAGTCCTCGATTTCATGGACGAACCGGTCGTCGAAAATCTTGGTCCCGGTTTCGGTGTCGAACATCTCGACGCTGAATTGCATCCTCAGGTGTTCCTCCTTTTCCCGAAACCACAGGATTCCCTCCTCCTTTTCGGTCAAGGTGAGGTTCAGGACGCCCCCCGCGATGATGGCGTTGACGCCGAACTGCCGCCCGTTTTCCACCAGGGCCATGGTGTCCGGCCGCCCGGTTTCTCCTCGGGGGACCGAAGAGAGGGTTTCGGGGAAGTTCTCGTCGCCGGGAAGCACCAGCAGAAGGTGCGGACACGATTCCGAAAAATGGTGTACGATCAAGTCTTGGAATGCCCTGTTCACTGGAAATTCCCGGAATATCGTGTCGTTTTCGAACGGAATCACCACGGCTTTTCTCTTGAAACGCACTTGCGGTCCGCCCACGTAAGGGATGTATTCCACAGCGCCCTTGGCGACTTCGACAGTCGCCTTTGAAACGTCGGAAACCGTGGAGCAGCCGACCACGGCCGCGCCCATGATCAACGCCGCTATCGACAAGAGACACGCGGTTTTCGCCAAACCCGTTTTTTTCCGATTTGCCATTTGAGACATTCTCCCCCCCTTCCAGGTATCGACGCTTTTGCCAGGGCAGGATGCGCCGTCCATTTTCGAAACGAAACATGCATTAATAAAGGATATTCGGCCAAGTGTCAAACAAAAGGGTTTCTTTTGCAAACGGATCGACCGTTTTGCGTTAACAGGCAAGGATGTGGAAATTGCCATGCAAGAATCTTTGCGTTCTTCGCGTACCTGTGTGAGAATATGCTTCGGATTCGTTGCAGGGGTTGCATAACTGGTCCGATTTTTTCGTTCGCGGCATTGACACGAGGCCCCGTATCTGCTAGCGAGAAATAAACGGATCTCGGCAAGTATCGAGTGGATTTGTTAAAAAGAACAAACAAAGGGGGTGAAAAAATGGTTGCCAATAAAATGGACAAGGTGGACGAGCAAATCCTGAGGGCGGCAAAGGAGATCGTGGTCAAATTCATCGAAACCGGAAGGGTTTCCCCGGCGTCGTTTCCCGAGACGTTCCGGACCATCTATTTCGCGGTGGAGGAAATGGTCAAGGGACACGGCTACGACGGTTCGGAGGAGGGGGAAGCTGGCGGGAGCTGAACGCTGAACAGTCCGCGCGGAAGCTACAATAATTGATCCGCTACGGGGAAAAGCCGTACTGGATGCCAGGGGTTGAAAAAATTATCGGGGGGGCAGACAGGAGTCCATGAATTTTTGATATTCAATAAAAGGTAAATTTGTTTCAATAATTTTATTTCGTTTCTTAGCGGTTCTGGCGGTTCATCACGGATTTGTGGAAAAACGCCTCGCGAAGGTAACCAGACCATCCTGGTCTGGAGTGGGGCTTGGCTCCGAAGGGGTTGCATATACGCGGCTTCGGGCCAGAGCTGGAAGCTCTGGTTGCCTTTTACCGCTCCCCACAAATCCGCGATGAACCGTTCTGGCATCTCGATCTGGAAGAATCGGCCTCGAGAAAATGGTCCCGCCGGGATTCGAACCCGGAACCTTTCGCTTATAAGGCGAATGCTCTGACCGGCTTGAGCTACGGGACCGCTGTCTGTCTGCCGCATTATGAAAGCATAGTGGAGAGGGCCGGAATCGAACCGGCGACGCCAGGATTTTCAGTCCAGCGCTCTACCTGCTGAGCTACCTCTCCGGAAGGGGAATCGAATATCTTCGTGTGCTTCGTGCTCTTCGTGGTTAAAAATCAAGGCATTTTACCACGAAGAGCACGAAGCACACGAAGGACGACCGCTCTGGAAAAAAATATGAGCCTCCAAATCCGTTATAATCAGGAAACACTACTACCCTGCGCGGCAGCCCGAACGGACGCCGCGAGCCGCGAACCGGTCTATGCCGCCGACTGCGCGAAACAAAAAGGCTTCGGGTAATTCGAGGGTACGATATAAGAATCGATTAAATGTCGATCGCCTTTGCCACAATCGCCAGCCGAGCGCAATTCCCGAAAGGACGGCTGTCACCCCGTCGGTCGTCGAATATGCGCCAAGTCAAAACAATCGCAGTTCCGACACCTTGTTTTACTATGGTGGGCCGTGCCGGACTCGAACCGGCAACCTGCCGCTTAAAAGGCGGATACTCTCATCCATTGAGTTAACGGCCCAAGCTATTTTCAATAACGGTTTCGCATATGATTTTCGCAAAAAAAAAAGCCCCTCCCGGCATGTTCGAATGCCGGGAGGGGCTTTGACAACGGTATGGAAACTATCGTCAACGCATGGGTTTACCCCTTTTCGGCACAGCCGCGAATATCGGGCCATCTATGAATTTCCGGCTTTCTATACGGAAATATTTGCCCTGGAATTTCAAGTGCGGTTTGCTTTCGCATCGTGGCGAAAATATATGTCGTAAGTTTTCCATCATCTGCGTTTTCTTTGTTTCGTTGTTGTTTTATTCCTCAATTGTTATAGAATGAATTGTATCTTGTCGAGTCGGAAAAGTCAATAGAAAAGTGCTTCGGTCGGAAATTCCGATTGTAGAATCAACTGCCGGAGGCGCCCGCTTCGGCATCGCGCTGGGAGGCGATCATCTTTTCCGTTTTTCTGCCTTCGATGCCGCTGTAAAATTTTCGAATCTCCACCATATCGTCTTCGATCGTTCCGCTGGGCCGCAGTGCAGGACCGATTCCCCCTCGTTTGCCGCGATAATCCAAAAATCCCATGACAATGGGTACGCCCGCGCCGTTGGCGATATGGTAGAATCCGGTTTTCCAATAAGTTGTCTTTTTTCTCGTGCCGGAAGGAGCAACGATCAGAGCCAGTTCGTCGCGCCTTTCGAACTCCTCGATCATTTGGGATACCAGGTTGTTGGATTTGCCGCGGTCGATAGGCACGGCCCCAAGCCATCGGAAAAACGATCCCATGGGCCAGAAAAACCAGGCTTTTTTCATCATGATCGAAGCCTTTATTTTAAAAATGAGCACGATGCAGACCGTAAAAACAAAGTCCCAGTTGGACGTATGCGGCGCGGCGATTACCACGCACTTGGCCATGTTCGGTCTTTCGCCCGCTACTTGCCAACCGGCGATTTTCATAAAGGCCAGCGCTATAAACCGCATGGCCGATCTTGCCCATTTTGTTTCATGAATTGTCATTTCTATTTGTCCTTTACAAGTATCCGCGTTCGAATCGTATACGCTTTCCCTTTGCCATTTCTACGGCGCTGGACGATTCGACGCGCCTGGTTCATACTCTTGCAAGCTGGGAGGATTCTCGGTCGATAACAAGACCGAAATGAATCAAACAGATCGACCAGTGTAATTATCGGAAAAGAGAACCCCATCGCATGCTTTCCCTCTTCCAATGCTTATTATAAATCCTCCGATAATCAAAAGGCCTTTTCGTCGCATAAAAATGACGCTTGAAAGATAAAAAATGGCGTCGCGGTGAAAAAGGTCACGATCAGAAAAACATCGAATCTGGAGGCTACGTATGAAATATAACGCCTACACGAATAAAGCCAATTGGAAACTCTCGCTAATGCTCGTGATATTCTCGGCGGTTGCAGTAGCAACTTCCGCCGTGGCAAGCAAGCCGACTCCCGTTATCGTCATGGAGGCATACTCGGACCGTTTTGTGGACCGCGTGGAGGCCATCGGTTCCCTGCGCGCCAACGAATCGGTGGACTTGACCGCGGCTGTTACCGAGACGGTGACGTCGATTCATTTCGAAGACGGCCAGAGAGTGAAAAAAGGGGACATCCTGGTGGAAATGACCAGCTCGGAGGAGCATGCCATGATCGAAGAGGCCCAATCCACGGTCAGGGAGGCAAAAAAGCAGTACGACCGGGTCCTGCAAGCTTCCAAGAACGGCGCCGTCGCCCGAGCGCAGCTTGACGAGAGCAGGCGGGAATACGAAACGGCTCGGGCTCGCCTTCGCGCCGTGGAGTCCCGCCTGCGGGATCGACTGGTCAAAGCCCCGTTTTCCGGGGTCATGGGGCTGCGGAACATCAGCGTGGGTGCTTTGATCGAACCCGGCGACATCATTTCGACATTGGACGACGACAGCGTCATGAAGCTCGATTTTCCCGTGCCGGCGACCTTTCTGAGCACCTTGAAGGAGGGGATACGCGTGGTCGCCAGAGCGCCTGCCTTCGAAGACCGCGAGTTCGAAGGCGAGATTGCCAGCATCGGCACCAGGATCGATACGGCCACCCGCGCAGTCACCGCAAGGGCGATTCTCCCCAACCCGGAGCGCACTTTAAAGCCGGGACTTCTCATGACAGTGGAGCTTTTCAAAAATCCCAGGCAGGCTGTCGTCATCGATGAAGAAGCCTTGATTCCTTCCGGACGGGAAAATTACGTGCTCGTGGTGGACCGCTCTCAGGAAAACCCGGTTCCGGAAAAAAGAAAGATCGTTCTCGGAGCGCGTCGTCCCGGACAAGTGGAAATCCTGGACGGATTGTCTCCGGGCGAATTCGTGATCACCCACGGGGCCATCCGTGTCCGGCCCGGCCAGCCTGTGAGAGTCACGGCCGTGGATACCGGGGACGAACCTTTGTCCAAGTTGCTGAAACGGCAATAGAACGACAATGCAAGGAGGCTGCCTATGTTCCTTTCCGATACTTCCGTTAAAAGACCTGTTTTCGCATCGGTGCTGTCGCTTCTGCTGATCGCCTTCGGCACCGTTTCATTCTGGAAATTGCCTCTGCGGGAATACCCCGACATCGATCCCCCGGTGGTCTCCATTGAAACGGTTTATCCGGGGGCCTCGGCCAACGTGGTGGAAACGCGGATCACCGAACTCGTGGAGGAGAGAATCGCCGGAATCGAGGGCATCAAGTTCATCGAGTCTGTCAGCGAGGACGGCCGTTCCGCCGTCACCATCGAGTTCGAGTCCGACCGCGACGTGGACGCTGCGGCCAACGACGTCCGGGACCGCGTATCGGCAATCCTGGACGATCTTCCGGACGAAGCCGATCCCCCGGAAATCCAGAAAGTCGATTCCAACGAGGACGTAATCATGTGGCTGAACCTGGTCAGCGACCGCATGACCGTGCCGGAACTCACCGACTATGCCGACCGCTACCTGGTGGATTATTTCTCGGTCCTCGACGGCGTGGCAAGAGTGCGAATCGGCGGAGGCCAGCGCTACGCCATGCGCATCTGGCTCGACCGGGCCTCCATGGCCGCGCGAAACCTCACCGTGGCCGACGTGGAAAACGCCATGCTTTCCGAAAACCTGGAGCTGCCCGCCGGAAGCATCGAGTCCCACGAAAGGCAATTCACCGTGCGCATGAAAAGAGAATTCCAGACGCCGGAGGATTTCGAAAAGCTGGTGCTCGAAAGGGGCGACGACGGATACCTGGTGCGCCTGGCCGACATCGCGCGGGTGGAAAAAGGCACGGAGGAAGACCGCACGTTTTTCCGGGGAAACGGCGTCGCCATGGTGGGGCTGGGCATTATCAAGCAGTCTGCGGCCAACACGATAGACGTGGCCCGCAGTGCCAAGAAAGAGATGGAACGTCTGAATCCCGGTCTTCCGGAAGGCATGGAAATCAAGCAGAGCTACGACACTTCCGTTTTCGTGGAGGGAGCGATCCGCGAGGTGTACAAGACCCTGTTGATCGCGGTCGGTTTGGTTGTCCTGGTTATTTTTCTGTTTTTGGGGAGCCTTCGGGCGACAATCGTGCCGGCGGTCACCGCACCGGTTTCGGTGGTGGCCAGTTTCACGGTGCTTCCGGCCTTGGGATTTTCCGTCAACTTGTTCACATTGCTCGCCCTGGTGCTGGCCATCGGACTGGTGGTGGACGATGCCATCGTCGTGCTGGAAAACATCTACCGGCGCATGGATGAAAAGGGCGAGACGCCATTGGTGGCGGCCTTCAACGGGACCAGGGAGGTCGGGTTCGCGATCATCGCCACCACCGCCGTGCTGGTGGCGGTCTTCGTTCCCATCGCCTTTCTGGAGGGCGATGTCGGGCGGTTGTTCTCCGAGTTCGCGCTCACCTTGGCGGTGGCGGTCTGCTTTTCCAGCCTGACCGCGCTGAGCCTGTCCCCAATGCTGGCTTCCAAGCTGCTCGACCAGACCCGCCGCGACCATTTCCTCACAAGGACCCTGAACAACATGTTCCGGGCAGCGCAAAAACGATATCGAAAAATGCTCGGGGGCGTTCTCAGGCATCCGTTTGTCGTTCTGCTTTTGTTCGCCTTCGTGACGGCCTCTTCGTACTGGCTGTACCAAAACATTCCTTCCGAATACGCCACCAAGGAGGACCGGGGGGCATTCTTCGTCATCGTAAACGGCCCGGAGGGCGCATCATATGCCTACATGGAAGAGTACATGAGCGCGATCGAACGACGTTTGATGCCCATCGTGGATTCCGGCGAAGCCACCCGTCTGCTGGTCAGGACCCCGCGTGCCTTCGGAAACATCGAAAGCTTCAACACCGGCATCGTCATTTTCGTATTGGAGGACTGGGCAAAGAGGCGAAGCGCCTGGGCCGTTATGGACGACGTTCGGGGGAGGCTTGACGATCTTCCGGGTGTGCGCGCCTTTCCCGTGATGCGCCAAGGCTTCGGAGCATCGATCAGCAAGCCGGTTCAGTTCGTCATCGGCGGAGGAACATACGGGGAGCTTGTCGGTTGGCGAAATATTTTGATCGAAGAGATCGAAAAAGACAACCCTGGCCTGATAGAAATCGACTGGGACTATAAGGAGACCAAGCCCCAGCTGCAAGTCGATATCGACTACGACCGCGCGGCCGAAATGGGGGTCACCGTGGCAAACATCGGCCGGACTCTGGAGACCATGCTGGGCTCCAGGCGGCTGACCACCTACATCGACGCCGGGGAGGAGTACGACGTCATTCTCGAAGGCGAACGCGACATCCAGAGAACGCCTGCCGACCTGGAAAACATCTACGTCCGGTCCGGCAGGGGAGGGGACTTGATTCCCTTGTCCAATCTCGTTTCCCTGGAGGAATTCGCGGATTCCCGAAGCCTGAACCGCTACAACCGGGTAAGGGCCATTACCATCGAAGCCAACCTGGCGGAGGGCTTGAGCCTGGGAGCCGCGCTCTCATATCTGGAGGACTTGGCGGAAAGAAGTCTTCCGGCCAAGGTCATCATCGACTACAAGGGAGAATCCCGGGACTACAAAAGTTCGGGCTCTTCCATCGTTTTCGTCTTTATCTTGGGGATTATTGTTGTATTCCTCGTGCTGGCGGCCCAGTTCGAAAGCTACATCAACCCGCTGGTGATTATGCTGACCGTGCCCCTGGCCATGGCAGGCGGTCTTTTCGGTCTTTACATCACGGGAAACACCCTGAACCTCTACAGCCAGATCGGCTTGATCATGCTGGTGGGGCTCGCGGCCAAAAACGGAATTCTCATCGTGGAATTCGCCAATCAGCTCAGAGACCGCAGCGCCGATTTCACAGACGCCGTGCTTACCGCCGCCGAAACACGCCTGCGTCCCATCGTCATGACCGGCGTCACCACGGCAGCCGGTGCCGTGCCACTGATTTTGTCGTCGGGTCCGGGTGCCGAGACCCGCATGGTGATCGGCGTGGTGGTGCTGTCCGGCGTGCTTTCTGCAACGGTCCTGACGCTGTTCGTCGTCCCTGCCGCCTATGGTCTTCTTTCCCGAAGAAGCGGTACTCCCGGCAAAGCGGGCAAAGGCTTGGAGCAGGAACTGGAGTTTTTCGACCGGAATTGACATCGATTGGATTTTGATCTAAGTGTGATTCAATCATGTCCGCGAAAAAAACAGTTCATAGATCAAAACGATGAGACGATTCCACTCTTACGGACCGGTCGATTGCCAAGAGCATTTCTGCGTCGAAAGAAAACAGCTCGTAGACCTTTGCCTGGAAAACCTTGTCGGCAATCTTTTCTGGGAATCGTTTAAAATTGAGATGGGCGATCCGCCGGGCGACTTCGACGGATTCAAGAATTCGTTTTTGAAGGATAAGGGCGTTTTTTAAAAACCGCTGATATTGTTCATCGACGAATTCGACAGCCTCCCCCCCAATCTGATCGACCGCTTGACCGCGCTTTTTCGAGACATGTATCTGAAAGGGGACAGCTATGCTCTCCACGCGCTGGCCCTGATCGGAGTCCGGGCGGTTTTGGGCGTGGAAAGCGAACGGGGTTCTCCTTTTAATATTCAGCGCTTCATGCATGTGCCCAATTTCAGCCAGGAAGAGACGCAGGAGTTGTTCCGGCAGTATCGGGAGGAAAGGTCGAAACCTGTCGCTTTTCCAGTCCCTTCGTGCAACGGCGTCTTTACAACGCTCTGACCCTCGATCTGATCGGCGACCGCGCTCCGATTCTGGCCATCGAACCTTTGGACACCCTGGCCGATGTCTTCGACAAGCCCGAGATCGATCTGCCCGCATTGCTGGAACGGTATAGGAAATATCTCGGGCGGCTGAAGACCAAAGGCCTCAATCCATGGAAAGAACAGCCTCGCCGAGTCGATATGCACCTGACCGAAGCGGTGGGAACTTTTCATCTGTATGCCTGGCTCAAGGACACCGTGGAAGATCTGTGCGTCGTCAGTCCCGAATTTCCCACCGGAAACGGCAAAGTCGATCTGCATCTCCGGTGCTCCGGCAAAACGGCGATCATCGAGGTGAAAAGCCTCAAAAGCCGCATGAAAACCGAAGCCGCGAAGCGACAGGCCGCAGCCTATGCCGCGCAGCTCGGATTGAAAGCCATATGCGTAGCCTTGTTCGTGCCCGTGGAAGACGAGACCGTATTGAATCGGCTTTCGGGCGAATCCGTCGTCGATGGGATCATGGTTTTCGTGTCGGCCATCGGGTGGGTGTGAAATCCGGCCCCGTGCCACAATACCATTGTCGGCAGTCCTTCTGTTACTGGTTGGCCCAGCTTCGCCCCATGACAACGATCCCTTCCATTGAACCTTTCATGATCGGGTGCTGGGTTTGATTGGTTTCCCGGGGTACCTTTTCGCTGACATATCGGTAGGCCTCATGGATGGAAACAATGCCGTCCCTGTCATGATCGGCCTTTCCCCGCATTCCCTGCAAAAGATGATACGTAAAGACACCGTGGCCAAGCTTATCCGATTCATGGGCCACTTCGTTGGGTTCGCTTGCGCATAAAATCACCCGGCCCTTTCCTTGGGCGACTCTGGCAAGAAAACCATCGGCAAGATTGGCCGACTTGTAATTGCTCGCAAGAGTCCGGCCCCCACTCGCCCCGGAATAGCATGTGTCCAGAAGAAACAGCACTCGTTCCGCCCGGAGGCGCCCGAAAATCCGGGAAACCTCTTCCATGGGCAGGGCAGAGCCATACAAGTTGGAGATATCCGAATCGCTAGCAAGAAGATATTTGCTGAGACCATCTCCATCCGGGCTCACTGCGTTGGATTCCGCAACTCCATGACCTCCGAAATAAACGAAGACTGTGTCTTTTTTTCCAACCTTGGAAGGAAGGGTCGTGCCCAATAGGGTTCGCATGCCCAGGACCGTCGCGTCCCGGTCAATCAGTGTGAACACGTTTTCCCGGGAAACCCCCAGGTGATGAACAAAATAGTCTCTTACTGCCCGGGCGTCATCATCGGCGTATTCGAGATCACGCGTGGATTTGTAATCCGAAATGCCGATCACCACCGCAAAAATATTGCCCTTTTCTTTTGTCCGGCGCACAAGGATTCTTTTTTCCGTTTGCATGCCCACGATATTGGAGGCCCAGATTCGGATGTTGTTTTCACCCAGCGCTAAAGGAATCTCCATATGAAGCTGCTGCTCTTTGACTTCGGAATTTTTCCTGGACACAATGGCGACGCCCTTTTGGTTTGCCGTGTTAAAAAGTCTGCCGTTCAAAAAGACCTGCACCGATGACAGCCCCTGATTGTCAACAACAACCCCGGAGAGGCCAATGGTCGGCAGGGTTACTTCTATCGTATCCGAGCCAGGGTCAATCAAAGATATCACCGGCTTGGATTTTTCAAACATGCGCACAATGGCCGCCTTGGCTGCGGGCTCCTTTGGTTTCTCTTGCGGCTTTTCCTTTGCCACGGAAAGACTGGTATCGGTTTTTCTCAACCATCCGGAAGATCCGTCATCCAGCTCGACCTTGTACCAGTCCTCGGTTTCACCCACGGCCAGCAATCCGCCGCCTGCCGCCATTGTTCCAAATACGGAGGTGTCTTCGCCAAGTCCGGAATGAATCTTGGCTCCGCTTTGTGTTAGAATCTGCTTGTGGATTGTTATGATTTTCGGTTTGATCGCCTCTCCCATGGGTAGGTAAAGAGTGTCATCAAGCTTGGTGCCGAAAAGCTCCTCGGAAACATGGAAGTTAATTGAAATGGCCCTTTGGGAAAAATGAGGCTGCGCGGTCATGGTGAACTGGGCCCTGGCCACCCCGCCGGGCGGCAAATCTCCCAGGCTGGCCTCCTTGACATTGAAAACCAGTCCGGGAACCCGGTAGGACGTATCCACCCAGGCTTTGACCCTTTCCGCCGCAGCTCCCCCTTCATTTTTGACAGACATGACCAGATCAAACGATTCGCGTGGAGAAATGCGGCCGTCCCCATTGCCAACCGAATTGCCGCTGCCATCGTCCATTACCTGAAAGCCATAGGAAAACCGAGGCGGGACCTTGCCCCGGATGGAAACCTTTAAGATAATATCCTCGGGAACATATCCATTTTGCTCGGTAAATGAAATGCGGATGGGAATCTCTCCGGTTAGTTCCGTTTCCGGAATGACAAAGGGGTACCTTGCTTTGCGAGTCTGACCCGGAGAGACTTTTCCAAATAAGAGTTTCCGGCCGTCAAACAAGGGGTTTTCACTGTGAAGTTGACCTTTGAGCTGGTAGTTGGCGCCCTTGCCTTTGTTGGTGACCTTGACCAAAAGCGAATCCGAATCTCCGCAGGCAAATTCCAAGTCTTTATTCCGGACAAACTCGGCTTCGGAGACCGGGTACGGCGCCAAGCGGGGAGAACCGGAAGCCATTTCCAGGGTCTTGGCTTCCAGGGCGGATAATAACGCCCCATCCAAAGGAAATTCCGTTTCATCTCGGTTGCCGTCCGCCTCCACGCTCAATTTCAAGGAGAGCGCATCGGGGATTTCCAGCCAGTCCTTAGCCGCCTCGACAAGGTCGATGATCGCCATGCCCTGCTCATCCGCAATGTACTCCCTTTCTTTGCCGAAGGCTTCAACTTTAAGAAGACCTTTGGCAAAAGGAACATCTTTCCAATCCTTATTTCCCGTTGGACGTACATTTTTTTCAATTGTTTCGATATCCTGTTCGGAAACCGTTCCTCCGAAATAATTTGTGCGCAATTCTGAGTCGAACAGAAAGCCAACCAGGCCAATGCCATATGTAAAAACGGCGAGGAGTGGAATTCCAACTATGATATTGCCAACATGCGGGTTCTTTTTTTGTATCTCTTTTAATAGAAATTCATTCACCAAACACTCTTCGGAATAAACTTTTACGGCTAAAGGCACCTGGATTGTGAGGTCTTTGGTTTCAATTTTTCCTTTGTCAATGTAAGGTTCTCGTGGCACCGAGGGAACTGGATGCCAGACCATCACCTCTCCTGTCGGTACCTCCTCTCGTACAATTCGTGTTCCGCCGCAAGAAGCCAAAAAAAAACAGCATGCAGTAATGATGGCCGTGAATTGGATGATTGTTTTGAACATTCTCATTATTCACTCCTGAATCATAGATCCATTTTCGATGCGTCCGCGGTTAATCCGCCCAACGCCTTTTTCAGGCTAAATCAAGAGGCGCAGACCTTGTTAGATATTTATTGAATCATTAATACCGTGAAAAATGATCTTTGACAACATATATTTAAATCCGGGAAATTTTCCGTTGTCGCGGCCTATGGTTGGTCCAATGAGCACGGCGGCGAGGATGGCAAAAGAGGTGATGAAAATCCAGCAATTCTAATTTTGGCGGAAATTCCATTCCAAATAGGTTGCAGCGACCAAGGTAACCAGACCATCCTGGTCTGGCTTGCCCACGGTAAAGCGGAATTTCCTGACGCGCCGAACCAGACCAGGATGGTCTGGTTACCTTGAAGGCGCCAGAGACACCCAAAATTAGAATTGCTGATGAAAATCCAGACCTCGTAAAGCCAGAATTGATAAATGGCTTGAAAAGGCTGTAAATACAATGCTTCAATCACGCCCCATACAAATTGGACAATGGTCATAATTGAAAACTATTTACTACGGCAACAGGTTGCGGTAGCAATTAAACAATTGCCAATATACAGATTTTAAGCAAATTATGGATACGCAATCTGTCCAATCTTATGGTCAAAATTATGAGCCGTTTTACGAGGTCTGGAATCATCCAATATCGGGAGATTTTCGCACCGAGTCCAACCCACCATTTTTTGCGGCTCTTCGCCGAATATTCGAACGCGAGCCCTCCAACTTGCATGGAAATGGTGGGTTGGATTTCGTATAAGATCGGAGCGGAGGGCCCTGGTTTAAGCAGGCTGGAAAAACGTGCCAAATTCCAGTGTTGCAACCCACTCTGATAACATTTTCAAATAGTTCGTATGTTTCCGCTGTTTTTTAGATCTGCATTTTTCCAAGACACTTGTAGTGCCGATTCGTTTTTTCTTGAATTCTATATACTTGAATTTTCGGATTTTTCAGCTTGACAATCTGAAAAATCCCGCTTTGCACAATTGCATTACGCTGCGGCTCTATCTTCCCGGCAATCAATTTCAACTAGCTCATAACGTTTTTTCCTCTTTCGATTCATATGCTTCCTTTCTACCTCAAGCCACCGTTCGACAAAGCCCTTGTCTTCTTCGATCCTCTCAAGAAGAGCCTTTAGATTTTCATACTGCGCTCGACGGACCATCGAAGGAACCGATAGTGGTTCCTTTGTCAATTCCCCGGCAATGCTTCGCTTCCAGTTTTCAAGATGGAGGAGGGAGTCAATCCAGGACACCAGGCACAACGATATTGTCACGCCTTGTTCGCTCCTGACAGTGGCTCCCTCCATATCCGTTAACTGCTTGGCATTCCTGAAGAACTCCTCGATTACCCATCGATTGGCGTAGGTGGAAATAATTTTGACGGCTTCCCAGGTGAGCTGATCGGTTAGAAGATATTTCGCGGTCTTTGTGGCGGGGTCGAAGCTTTCCACGACTCGATGCTTCCCGGCTATCGAGTTGAGTCTGATGTTGGCTGTCTTGGTTCGGTAGAGAACCTTCTCCTTTTTTCCTTCGTCCGCGACGGCGGAAAATCCGCAATTGCGGCTTTCATGCACGGTTTCGAAAAATTTCGTGATATTCACCTTGTCGTATTGAATTTTGCTGAGCTTTCCGCCAGGGGTCAGCTTGGGTTTATCGCCGGGCACTCTCACATTCAAGTTGCTCTTCAATTCGACAATGTAGCTCAATTCGAGCCGCTTCAAACCTTTTATAAACGGTCCCACGCCGAACCATGCGTCCGCAAGAACGGTGCATTTGGGAAAACCGTTTTCCAAAGCCCATTTAAGCATTTCCAATGCCAGTTCGTTCTTGTTTTTGTGTTCGATTTGCTTCCCGCGTCGCCAAGGCATAGGGCTTTTCTCTTGATAAAAAATCCTGTGGCTTATCGGAAATTTGATAAAGGCTCCGTCGGAATAATAGAGGAAAACGACGCAAGTGGCCTTGAGGTTGGTTCCGAAGGCGTGGTCGAAGAGAACTTGCGCCCCGTGAATCCATTTGCATAGTTTGGTATGGTGCTTCATCGTGTCGTCGATGATGAAATTTCCGCCGGTTACCTGATATATATTGCGCATATTGAGCAGATGGAGACGTTCCATTTCGATCGTCGAAAATTTCGCGGCGGACAAAAATTCCGACAACGCTGCCACACTTTTTTCTTGCAGCCACATCCTGCTGATTTCCGTAAGGTTGAATTTTGAGCCGAGAATCAACGCCGTTGCGATCATTGTCAAATTTTGAAACTGCGCGTTCGTCAGTTCGGGTCTTAAAAACGCGAACCCGGCGATTATGAAGGCTGGCTTGTAGGCGCACGGTATATGCATCCGCAACTCCTTTTTTATAGCATACAAAAAACAATAAGCCTTCATATTAAATCACATTCGGATTCAAAAGTCCCGCACTATTTTCCGAAAACTCAAGTATATAAATTGGATGGCCCATTCCATCAGGCTACCTTGGCGGGAAGGCGCTTTTGCCGACCGCGCTCCGATCCATTTTTCCGCCTTGGCATAAAGCAATGCCCATTCGTCTTCCAAATCCGCCAGTCTGTCTTTCAGGGTGTGCATCGCGACCAGTGTCGCGACAATGCTTTCGGCTTCTTCCCTGTCTATGTCGTTTTCCGCAGCCAGTTCGGCGGCGGCCTTTTGCAGGGCTGAAAGCTCCGCTTGGGCCGCATCGGCCAGTTCCTGGTTCAAGGGCCAGGAGCCGTCGAAGCGTTGAATCGAGGTCAGGTCCATCAACAGGCGGTCCGCGCTGTCTTCCAAAGCTTTGCTTGCGGACGGTTCGGAGTATTCGGGCGCCGGTTCGGAAAGGCACATGTCGAAGCTGTCGTCCATTTCTTCTTTGAAGGAGGCGTCCACAGGGGCCGGGGCCGACGCCTTCGGTTCTTCCAGGAATTCGGCCTCCATCGACAATTCTAACGGGGCATCAAGCCTCCTTCGTTTGCTCTTGCGGGCGAATGCCATCGCGGGCGCGGCCTGGGGGGCGGCAGTGGAAAGAATCGCGCGGTCCATGGCGGCGGAAAAGACGCCTCCCCATCCTCGCGTGAGGGCGACCGGGACCCTTCTCAGCTGGGCCTCTTCGGTGAGCGGGTCCGTTCTCTTTTCGATGGCCACCATGCTGGCCACGGAACTCAGCAGGCCGTAGCGTTTGCTCAGTTCCAGCATGGCCTCCTCCACCTTGCCTTCCTTTCTTCTCTTCTGCCGGGAGCCTTTCTTGTGAAGCTTCGACGAACCTTCCTCCAGGTCGCGGATCGCCTTTCTGGCGAAAAGCACGGGCACGGCATTTTCTTCCACCAGGTTTCCCGGCGACACCGTCATGGCCCACTCACTGGTTTTGCCTTCGCTCTTGGCCTTGAGAGCGATTGTGCTTTCGACAACCTTTTCGAAGCGCCCGTACACGGTCAGCGCGTCGCCTTTGAACAGAGCGGGGATTCGATACGGCGCCACGAAGTCCGGTTCCAGGTCCCCCCAGTCCACGGCGATCTCCTCGAAGTACGGGGTCCTGGCACGGCCGAGCTGCTTTAGGACTTTCGGCTGGATGCGTTCGCCGGGAAATATGAACTCGGACGCTCCGCTGGCCGCTCGGGCGAGACCTCGCACCAGGTATTCGCTGGCGCCGCGTCCGATTCCGAATGTGAAAATCCGGCTGCCGCCCGCTTTTTTGGCCGCCATGTCGATGACTTCCTTTTCGTTGCCCACCTCGCCGTCGGTCAGAAGAAAAATGCTTCGGGGAAGTTTCGAACTCCCGGACAGGGCCGCTTTCAAAGGCCTCATGATTTCGGTGCCGCCCAGGTTGGCGTCGATTTTCTCCACCCACTCCGAGGCCTTGTCCAGGTTCTTCTGGTTGTACTCGGCGGGTTTTTTGAACAATGTATTGTAGCTACTTCCGAAAACGAAAATGTTGAACGAATCGCCCTCCTCCAGGGAACGAAGGCAGAGCAGTAGCGCCGCCTTGGCCTGCGCGATGCTCTCGCCGTACATGGAGCCGGAGCAGTCCAGAACGAAAATCACTTCCTGCGAGCCAGACTGGGAGTCGGAAAAATCGGGGAAAAAGTCGATCATGCACACCGCCCGGTCGTCGCCGTCCTTGGCAAGGCATACCGACGGCTCGTAGGGCTGGGCCTTTTCCACCGTGAGAACGAAATCCTGGTCCAGGCTGGTCTTTTCGTGGGACAGTTCCACGGTCGCGCCGTTTTCGGTCAATTCCACCGCGATGGGGTGCGACGGCGACTGGACCGACTTGATCTTTCCCGCCATTTCGATCTCCACGCGCAGGGTCAAACCGTAGGGCGTGTCGCCTATGATCACGGGCGGGGCGATGTGGTCCAGGTCCGACGGGTCGCCCTCGGCCTCCATCTCCGGGGGCACGTACCGGGGGGAAATGGTGGTGGGGATCATCAGGCGCATCTGCTCCCCGGAACGGTCCAGTTCCGCCACGTACCCGATCTTCACCGTGGCCTCCTGGCCGGGCGCCAGGTTCCCCACAGAAGCTGTGAAAATGTTGGGGCGGTCCTGATCCAGAAGAAAAGCGCCGTGGCCCTCCGCCATGGCTTCGTCGTACTTTTCGAACGCCGCTTCCTTCTCCTCCACCTGGCCGACGATCGTCCGTCCGCCGATCTCGACTTCGAATTCGCACACCGCGCCGGACTCCTCCAGAGGAAAACTGTAGACCGCCTCCACCGGAACCTTTTCGGTGTTCACGTAGTGCTGCTTCACCGTGACCCGCGACGCCGAGTCACGCACCCTGGCGCGAATGTCCACGCCGCGCAGCGCAATCTGCTCTCCCTCCACCGTTATTAACGCCCCAGCAGGCTCACTCATCTTCCGATCCTCCTTTTTCTTCGTTATCGCGTTCCCCGTCGCTCTCCGAGTAGGGGATCGCCAAGATTTTTCGACAATGCTCCGCCAACTGCGCCAGCTTCCCCGGCGGCGGCAATTTCCTGCCCCCGGTAAACTCCATCCAGATCCCGTCGGCGATTTTCACCCGCGTCACCAAGAGCCTTTCCAATTCCAATGCGGGCGGCAGGGCCGATTCTCCCAGCACGGCCTGCTCCATCCGGTCCAGGGCCACGCCTTCCTTTTGCAGCTCCCGGATTTGCGAAATCCGCTCCAGGTGATCGTCGGTGTAATGCTTACCCCGGCCACGGCCCAGTGGCGACTGCAAAAGGCCCTTCTGGACGTAAAAACGGATGGTTCTCCGCGTGACCCCCGTCAATGCGGCCAACTCGCCGATCGAATATTTCGGTTCTCTTGTTTCCATGAATTGAATATGACACTATGATGTCGCATTGTCAAGTGTTAATATTTGATCGCCGAAATGGGGCCGTGACTGGAGATTGGGATTGAGGTTCCAAGGCTTTTTCGAGAGGGCCGAGATTTATGGACCGGATGGACCGGATGGACCTCATGGACCTCATGGACCGGATGGACCTCGTGGACAGAATGGACAAGATGGATACGGAGGAGAAGGCGGGTTCAGGGTTCCTTGAATCGGACGCGGTCATAGATCGTCGAGAGGAGAATATTTGTTTTGGTTCATCGCGGATTTGTGGGAAGCGGCAAAGGTAACCAGAGCTTCCAGCTCTGGTCCCATATCGCGAATATGCCGCCGCTTGGAAGCTAAGGCACGCCAGACCAGGATGGTCTGGTTACCATCGACACGCCTTTTCCCACAAATCCGCGATGAACCTTTGTTTTTAAATCCGGCAGGATCAAGGGCTGGAACCGAATATTACCCTGGAAGGTCTTTGCGACCATCTGGCCGAAATCAAACCGGAAGCCGAAATGAAGCTCCAGTCGCTGGCCGATCGGATAAACTCCAAGTACGCGGACGCTTTTATGGAAATGGTTTCAGGGCTTGCGCTTCGGAAAAGTCTCGGGCGCGTCAGGAAAGTGAAATCGGTCGAAATCCTGGATATTTTCGGCCGAGTGTTTCTCCAGAACAGTACGCAAATCAAGTTTTCGGAAAGGCCTTCCGACTTTTCCTAAGGAAGCGGCGGAAACGCCAGCAAGTCGCTGTTAAAGATAGACCTACTGTGCGAGCTTCATAGCGACGCGCTCTAAAACATCCGGATAACCGATTGCAAGGAGCCGGACCAGTCGCTGGCGGCGACGGTTTTCGACATCCTTCGCAAAGGCGATCTGATTATTCGGGATTTGGGATATTTTGCGATCAAGAGTTTCGCCAATGCGGTTTTCCATCGGATTTGCAAGAAACAGGGAATTCTCCCCCCATCCCCCCATCCCCCCATCTTTCCATCTTTCCATCCCCCCATCCCCCATCTTCCCATCTTCCCATCTCCCCATCTTCCCATCTTCCCATCCCCCCGTCCCCCCGTCCCCCCGTCCCCCCGTCTCCCCCATCATCAAGGCAGAATCACCCCGCCACGTTCTCCCTCCCCGTCGATATTGTAGAGCGTCAACTTGGCCTCCCGAAGCATTTTCTGGTCGATCATATCATCAAGTACATCCTCCAGAAACGCATCGTCGCCCACCGACTGCAAGGCCTCCGGCGAACGAAGCGAACGCAAATCGGTCAAGTGCTTCGCCTTTTTCGCCGCATCCAGGAAACTCCTCGCCGACACGACCTCCGAAAAGCAAATACCGCAAGAGAAAACCCCGATGTTGTCCTCCGCCAGCGATTCCGCCTCTTCCATCGCCATCGAAAGCAAGCTTGCCACCTTCTTGCAGACCGAAACCGAATGCTTGGGCAAAAAGTCCCACAAGAACACGGCGCAGGCATAAAGAATACCGGGATACATCGATCTCGACACTACCGACCGCCGGCACTTCTCCATTTCCGCCAGGACCCTTTTCGTCAAACCCCGCAGGTCGGCATCGGATATGGTGCCGTCCTCTTCGGCCTCGCCGCCGAGCCAGCCGGCCAGACGGAAAAAATAGTCGGCGGTCCCCGGAAAAGCAAAATCGGCGTCGTAGTAAAAGCCCTTCCAGAACATCCGGTGCTGGTCTTCCATCATGTTTACCATCGCATGGGTGCGGATCAGCCAATGGAAGCAACGAAAGTCCCTTCCCGAAGGCGACAGCGCATTTGCTCTCTCGAAACACCCGGCGGCCTCCCAAAGCCGGGAAACGATCAGCCTCTTTGCCTCCTCCGCATTTTGCTCCTCCGGATATTTGTCCCGGACCGACGCCAACCTTTTCATGGCCCTGCCGTAATGGAAAAGCCCGATCTCGGCCCAGATCTCCGGGTCCTCCGGGCACCTGTCCAGAATCACGCGGCTTTCGCTCTCGGCCCTGGTAAAAAACAGCTTGGACATCTGGCCATCGTCGCATCCCAGGGCGAGATTCAGGTATATGTTCATCCGCATAACCCGAGCCGCCGGATGGTCCGGCTCCGACATCAATACCACCGAAACCACCGCGTTGGCCTCGAGAAACATGCGACGAAAAAAACAGGCCTTGGCGACCTCCATCATCAACCCGCAATCCGCCGGAAACTTCCGGACCGCAGTCGCGGCACCCAGGTCGCACTCCTCCCCGGACAACGGAAAGCAAAGCGCCTCCCGAAACCTCGTATACGACTCTTCGTCCCCCGGCAGGGCCCCCGGCCCGCACAACCTAGGCAGGCAATTGAAATACCGATGCCAAAAGAAATACACCGGCCATATTTTCACAGGTGTACCGTCAGCGCATTTCTCGTACACCGGCTCCCGAAACCCGATTTTCAACTCCGCAAACCGCGCGCAAAGACAAGCCCCCTCGCACAACCGCACCGCCGGGTCCCCGGCAATCCCGGCCCCCAGCAAGGTCTTGACCCGCGCCTCCAGCTCCGAAAACTCCCCCGCCGCAACAGCCACCACCAAAGCCGTGCCCCAGTCGCCGTTTCCCCACAGACGACGCCCCGCCGATAGCTGGTGCGCGATGCAAACCGCGTCCTTGACGGCTTCCCCCAGCGCGCCAACCGCCCCCAGTTCCGACTTTCCCCCCGCCCCCGGCAATCTCAGACAAAACGACCTCATGCTCCCCTGGCGAATGTTCCCCGGACGCAAATGCACAACCCTGGGCTTGAATCGTCCAGAATCCCCCGCCAGCCGGTTCAACTCCTCCCGCAGCCACTGCACCTCCTCGAACCCGACCTCCCCATCCCTGTCCTGCAATTCCACCGCAAGCAGAACCCCCTCGTTTTCCGACACCTCCGACTCGCCCCCCGGATTTTCCAGATGCAAAATCTTCTCGTAGTTCCACGTCGATTTCGGCCTCTTGCCTCCGATCCAGAACGCCAGCGTCCGCAAAGTCATCCTCCGGGCCGAGGTGTCCGCTTTGAAATCGTTTCTCAACCGCGACACCATCACCGCCGACAATTTCGGAAACCCGAACTCTCCGCAAACCCCGTTGACATTCTGTATCAGCTGGTTGATCGACCCCGGCCGAATCTCGTCGATCAAGTCCGAAAACGTATAATCCCCCGAAACCCGCCGCTCCCCCTCGCTCTCCGCCCGCGCCCCCACAAACGCCGCAAACTCCCCCTCCGAATCCTCCCCGATCAACCCCTCGCGAAACGCCCGTGAAACGATTCGCGACACAATCTCCACGTTTCTTTTTTTTCCGGAATACCGAAAGCACCGAAAACTTTCTTTCGACGGAAAAATCGAGTAAACCGCCGATTTTAAATCGAATTTTTCAACGTTCATTTCCCACATCCCTTTTCTCCTTTTACAGGAATTTTCCTGAAAAAGTGGAATTGTTTCAAAAAAACAACTGCAAGACGGGTCGTTTCAGGCCGAAATGGAAAAATGTTTCGCGCCCATTATTGCTTTGACTCCCTATTTATCATTTGGTAACAATGATGGTCAATATAGATTTTTCCCAACAAATCAGATCCTTTTGCAAAGAGGGACATGCATGGTTTGGGGTCCGAAGGTTCAATAGGGAAGGGTGTTGCACTGGGCGAAGCGAGAAGTATTTTCGATTCTTGACAATGATCGTGGAAAGTACGCATAACGAATGAAACGAGAGTCAGAATTCAGAGAGTCCCCGCGACTCTGCGGATCAGCCGAGTCTAACAAAAGCGGCAGTCTTATGCTGGTTGTCGTTTTGCGGACATCTATATTTCGATTTATCAAAGCGACGGAGCGTATCGGAAAAAATGAATGAAAATCCTGTTTGCGACGGACTTCGTTTGTCAACGGCGGAAAAGGGCAACAAGGGTCGAAAGGAAAGGTCGGGCATGAAAAAAATCACCATGGCAATCGTTTTTATGTTTTTGTCTTTCGCTTCGTTTCCAGATCAGGCCCGCAGCGAATGCTTCCAGGTAGATCCTTCGTCCTGGATAGGTCACTACGGTTTTCAGTACAGGATCACGTCCGACGAAAACGCATACAACGTGAAGGTCGGGTATCTGAAAATCAGCTACGAATCGGGAGCGCTGCCCCTTGCCGGAAGTGTCAAGGTCTACGTGGGGGGCTCTCTGGTCAACGTATACGAGGACCGAGAACTGAGCGACAAAATCGGGTTAATATACAGCTACAACCAGGGAATAGCCGATGTCGAATGCTGGTTTTCCATTGACGGAGCAAGCGACGGGACTCAGATCAAGGTCACGCACAACGACGGCAGCTCTTCGAAAACCTACGCGGATTGGAACATAGAGGTTACAGCGCCGGAGATATACGTAAAAAAAGGCACCCTTTCCATTTCGGATGGAGGGTCGTACACGATGCCGGGAAACATCCAGGTAGGACAGGACACGGAGGAAACCTTCACCATATACAACAGCGGAGACTGCGCCCTGGAAATCACCACGGTCACGGAAAATTCCTCCCAGTTTTATATTAGCCAAAGTCCCGATTCGACCGTGGCTCCGGGGGGAAACGCCGATTTTCGGGTCACATTCGAGCCGACATCCTCCGGCGCACATTACGCCGATCTCAAAATATATTCCAACGACCACGACGAAAGCCCGTATGATATCCGTCTCACCGGAAATGCCGTGAGCGCCGATTCCGAGATTACGGTTAAAAAGAGCACCACCACCATATACGACGGCGGGTCGTATACCATACCGGAAGAGGTCAAGATGGGAGAGGCCTTTGTAACAACGATTTCCATATACAATGACGGGGATGCGAACCTGACCATCGGCGATATTTCGGTCAGCCCTGAAACGGATTTTTATATCGACCGACAGGCGACTACGCCCGTGCCGCCCGACGGCTCCACCTATTTTAGAGTGATGTTCAACCCGCAATCGCGCACTCCCTCCACCAAAAGCGCGACGATCGAGTTTGTCAACAACGATTCGAACGAAAACCCGTTCAACTTTACCATCATCGGCAATGTGGACGACTCCCTTCCCAATCTCGAACCGTCCAGGCCGACGGGGTGGTCGGACAAAATCGTGGTCACCAACCGGGACGGCGACACCTATTTAACCACCGAGGACTCCGTCTATGTGGACTATGCGTTCAAAAATACCGGAGATGCGCCCACCGAGGCGACTTTTTACACTAAGCTGTATATCGACGGGGACTCCAAGCACACGACGACCACGACCGCTCCTTTCGAAGCCGGGCAGGAAAAGCCTGTGGAAGATGTCCTGGGGATCGGAGCGTTGTCCGAAGGAGAACATACCGTCACGGTTTCGGTGGACTTCAATGAAAACGTGGAAGAATCCAGCGAAAGCGACAACACTTACACGACAACCATTTTCGTTCATTCTCCCGATGCGGAATGCACTGATGTCTTGGAACCCAACGACACCTACGACGCAGCCCACGTCCTGACCCTCGACACCTATTCCAACGACGGCCTGTGCATGTCTGACGGAGACGCCGACTGGTTCCAGTTCAACTTTTATTCCAAGATTTACTATTTCAAAATCCAGGCCGACTCGTCCGGACCCTACGGCTTTCGCTTCGACATTGCCGACCAGACCGTGACCATCGAAACCGTGTCCGTGAACTCTTCCGACGTGGACACGATGGTGTACCTCTACGATTCGGACCACGCAACGCAGCTGGCTGCGGACAACGACGGCGGCACCGGCAATTTTTCCAAAATCGTGAAAACACTGGATGTCACATGCGCCTTTCCGGACCTCGATTCGTCCGACTGGGAATACGAAGCCATCATGTTCCTGTGCGAAAGGGGCATTGTTCGCGGCTATCCCGAAGACGGTTCCGTCAAGCCCGACGAACCGATCAATCGGGCGGAACTCGCCAAAATCGCCTACCTGGCTGTTTTCGGAGAAGACGTCGCTACCATCGCGGATTATTTTCCCACGCCGTTTTACGACTTGCAGGACGAAAACGCCTACTACTACCGCTACGCCAAGGCGTTGAGCTACCTGGAATTCAGGACCGAAGACCTTTCCGAACTGGACGGCGTGCCGCCTTTCGACCGGGACAAAGCCAGCTTTTTTCCCGAAAACCCCATCAAGCGCAAATACGTATTGAAAGTCCTTCTGGAAGCTTTCGACATCAAGCCGGACAACGAAGGCCCCAGCCCCTTCGACGACGTCCCCGTGGGGTCCGAATGTTACGGATACGTCAAGGAGGCGGCCGACCTGGACATTGTCGATCACTCGAAATCGTCGTTTTCTCCCGACGAAGACTGCTCCCGCAGGGAAGCTTTCCAGATGCTGGCCAATATGCTGGACAACAACCCGCACGTGACCGTGCCTTGCGTCGATCAGTCTCTCGATCCCGACGATGCCGATTTTTACATCCCCGACAACATCACCCCCGCCAATTTCGGCAGGGTCCTCGGATTGGCCGAAGGCCATTTCAATTTCAGAAGCAAGACCAGCTTAGCCATTGCCGGACGGAAAATACCGCTGACGTTTTCCCATGGGTACAATTCATATCTCACGGTCATTCCGGAAAGCCTGACGCCCATCCAGCCCCTCGGCCCCGGCTGGACCCACAACTACAACGCCTACATTCAAATGATCGAGGTCTGGGACGAAGACCAGAAAGCCGCGGTTTCCCGATGGGTCTCGGTCAGGCCCGACGGCGCTTTTCACTCCTACAAGCAGGTGGAAAACCTATACGAGTGCGAAACCGCAGGCGTCCACGACCAATTGACGCAGCCCGATTCCGACACATTCGTCCTGACGAATAAAAAACAGGTCGTGTACACCTATGAAAGAATCGACGCCGACGACTCCTTTTACATGCTGACATCGGTCAAGGACAGAAACGACAACGAACTGACCGTCTCTTACGAGGTGCAAAACGACCAGCCTCGAATCACCGAAGTGACCGGACCTGCTGGCCGGAAAATGACGTTCTATTATAAGTCGGGGACCAATCTGGTAAGCAGGATCGCCGACCCAATCGTACGGGAAATCGAATTTGCCTACGCCGACGGTCTTCTCACCGGATTTACCGACGCCGAGGACCAGCAGACCGTTTATACCTATTTCACCACGGTCGGGGAAAGACTCCTGTTGAAAACCATCGAGCTTCCCAAAGGCAATGTGATCGCCAACGAGTATGAACAAAGAAAGCTGAAAAGCACCCGGCTCGACAACCAGAGCCCCGTCGATGTGGAATTCAAACCGGACTATGCTTCCGGAACATACGAAACCGTCGCGCAAACCTATAAAAACAGCGAACCCGATATTTCCGTCAGTCGATCTTTCGATATGAACAGCGCGATGACCGCTTATCAGGTCAAGGACAAGAACGGCGCGGTCGTCCCCGGACAGGAAGCGCAATACAGTTACGACGATCCTCGCCTCCAAAACGAAAATCTTCCCACGAAAATCGACCATAATGGCGTCGTCACGGAATTTGAATACGACGACCGGGGAAATTTGATGCTCGTCGAAAAAACCGCAGGCGGAAAAACCATATCCGAATCCTTCGCCTATACCGACATCAACGACGTCAAAACGTACACGGACCCCAACGGCGGCGTTACGACCTTTTCCTACGGCAACGGAAATCTTTCCGGCATCGAGGACCCCATGGGAAATGTTACGACCTTTATCCATAACTCCTATGGCCAGGTGAAAACCGTCGTAAGTCCCACCCATATCACAATGGGATACGATTATGACGAATACGGAAACCTCGACACAATCTCCGTTCCGGCCCTGGGAGTCGAATCGGTCATGGATTTCGACGCCGCAAGCCGGTTGCAAAGCGCCGTCAATTTCAATCAGCAGGAAACCAAATGGAGCTACGACAACAACGACAACGTCCGTAAGATCTCCAACGTCAAAGCCCACAACAACCTGGACGTGGACACCTGGTTCGAGTACGACGAGAACGAAAACCTCAAGGTCATTCGAAACGCCAAAGGCTTCGAAACCGTCATGGAATACGAGTTTGAAACGGACCTGCTCGAATCGTACGCATTCGAAGGGAGCCAAAGATCCTACACGTACAACGACGACGGTTCCCTGAAAACCTTCACCGACCCCAACGGCCATATTTTCACATATGCCTACGACGACCAGGAGCGCCTGAAAAACGACGGGTACGCCGCATATGGATATGACGCCCAAGGACGGCTTGAAACCGTAACAAAGGATGGAAATGCCATCCAGTTTTCCTACGACGATTTTCACCGGATCTGTGAAATCATGTACAACGACATTTCCAACTCCGTAGGCTACGTGTACGACGACGCTGGAAACATAACAAAAATGATCTATCCCGGCGACAAAACCGTCACGTACGGCTACGACGCCAACAACCGCATGAAAACGGTCACCGACTGGAACGGAAACACCACCGTGTACGATTACAGGGCAGACGGACTGCTGTATAAAACCACGTATCCCAACGGCGTGGTATCCAAATACGATTACGACGATGCAAGCCGTATGATCGCCATGACCACGGCAAGAAACAACGGCGAAGGTGCCGTCATCGCAGGCTACACATTCGTCCCGGACAATCTGGGAAACCACCTGAAGGAAACAGTCGTCGAACCGTTCACCGGCTCTCCTGCCCTCACGTCGGAAACAATCATTTACGAATACAACACCGACAACCGCATCGAAAAGGCAGGAGACATCGAATTCGCCTTTGATTCCAATGGAAACACCAAATCCAAAACCGGAAAAACATTCGCCTACGACGTGAAAAACAACCTGACCAACGTCAGCGGCACCTTCAACGCCACATACGAATACGACGGCCTGGGCCATCGCCGCTCCAGAACGGTAGACGGACAAACATCCCGATACGTCCTGGACATCCTCGGCATGAGCAAGACGCTCATGGAAACGGACGAAAACGGCGTCCCGCTACACTACTGTATCCACGGCCTGGGTCTGATCTCCCGAATCGACCCGGACAACACAACCCGATATTACTGCTACGATTACCGAGGTAGCACCATAGCCATGGTTGACGATACAACCGATGCCAATATTACCCACAAATACCAGTATGACGACTTCGGAAACGTGATCAATTCGGAAGAGGAAGATATCAATCATTTCCAATACGACGGAAGATACGGGGTCATGTACGAGACGGAAGATTTGTATTTCATGCGGACGAGGTATTACGACCCTGAGATTGGGAGGTTTTTGAGCGAGGATCCGGTTTTTAGTCAAAATGTATATGTATACGCATCAAACAACCCGATAGTAAATATTGATCCCAAAGGGTTGTTGTTTTCTTCTATCGTGGATTTTTTCAAGGATATTGCAGTGGGACTCGACCCTCGCAATGCCTATTCCCTTGGAGCAGCTGTATATCGTGGCATTAAAAACGACGGGCAATTGACCCTGAGTGAAGATGAGAGGAAAGCCCTATCTAAAGTTGAAAAAATGTCTGATAATGTTGAAGTTACCGCAGAAGGCGGACTAATTGTTGCGGCAAGTGTTATAAGTGGACCAACAGGGTTTGAGGGGGCAATGACAATTCTTGGAGCTAGAAATAAAGCGGAAACTTTTGATTCGATGATGAATGGGGATTTGTCTTCCTCGGGTGCGACGAAAGAGGTTCTAAGCACGAGTCTTGATCTCGTTAATATAGGAAGCGCCTGCAATTATGCCGACATTACCTTGGGGACGACCGGCGAATGGATAATTAATGGTATCGATACGATGAGAAACCTAACTCTAAACTACGCTTTCAATGCTATTTTTAAGGAATAATATCTGTGATTTTTATTCTAAGAATACAGTAGAGCGAGGAGTCGCCATAACTGTTAAGTGCTCTCAACGCACAAAAAGGGATGTGATTAATGAAAAATAGAAACCTATTGATAATTTTGTTGTTCCTTTTTTTTTATTCAACAATTGTTTTTGCTCAAAAGACTGTTGACTACGAATACGATAGTATAAACCGGTTAATTTTGACAACTTACAGCAACGGAACGACAGTTGAGTATCAATACGATGAACTGAGCAACCGAATTTCTAAAATAGTCACTGCTCAAACCCAGTCCATACAAATATCTTCTATTTCCAACCAGGAAGCCTCGCCAAACACCCCAGTTTCCAATATAGGCTTTACTGTATATAGCACGGAAACGTCAGCGGATAGCCTTGCTCTTACGGGATCATCATCAAATAAAACCCTTGTTCCAGACGCCAATATCGTGTTTGGAGGCTCGGGAGAAAACAGGACTTTGACGGTGACCCCTGCCACTGACCAGCATGGAACGACCACCATTACCGTAACGGTCAGCGACGGATCTGCAAGCGCCGTCGAGACCTTTGTTATGACGGTTTTGTCGCCGGAGAACAATCCTCCGACCGCGCTCGAAGACGATTATGGCGTAAACCAGGGAAAGACCCTTTCCATATCCGCACCCGGCGTTCTGGGAAACGACACGGACCCCGAAAATGACGCAATGACCGCCGAACTGGTATCCTACGACGGCAGCGGCGCGCTGACCCTGAATGCGAACGGCTCTTTCACCTACACCCATGACGGAAGCGCCTCTACAACCGACAGCTTCACCTATAAAGCTCACGACGGCCGGCTTTACAGCAGCGTCGCTACGGTCAACATAACCGTAAACGGTGCAACAACGGGATCCATTTCACTGGATCCGATTTCCCATGATTTCGGTGCTGTTATGATCGGACAAAGCGAGGAGCAAATTTTCACCCTGACAAATGCGGGCGTAACAAATTTGACCGTAAGCGACATCATAATGGAAGGCGACGGAGCCTCGGAATTTTCTTTGGAAAGCGATACTTGCAGCGGCAGTACCATCTCGACGAATGATTCCTGCACCTTTCAAGTCGCTTTCCATCCGACCCAGCAAGACCAGCAAATCGTTACCGTTAACATCGATTCCAGCGATAGCCAGACGCCTGAATATTTGCTCTCCATAAGCGGTACCGGAGTGGAGGAAACGTCTCCTCCCCAGGAAGGCGCCGCAGCTCTTTTTTTAATGGTTCACAAAGACCTTCTAATGGAGGGAGAATACACGACAGTCAGTATTTGGTTCGATCAGGCCTCCGACTCCGACATAACGGTAACCCTGGGCAGCGTTCCGGCGGAAACTTCCGACATTGATTATCCAAGCCCGGTTGTCATACCCGCCGGCGAACAGAAAATAGACTTTTTGGTAAGATCGGACGATAATTTCGAGAGCCAAAGCGACCGCACCGTGATCCTGATAGCGGAAGGAGAAGATGGACAAACGGCGCAGCAGGAAATAAAAATCCTGGACGACGACATTCATCAAAACAATAATGGCGTATTGAAATTTGTAGCGGGCGGATTGGAGGACGACACGGACGGAGACGGCGTATTTGAAGCCGGGGAGGATGCCGAATACGAGGTATGGTTCCAGAGGACGGGGACCGACTCTCCGCAGACATTCATCCGGTTTTCTCTTTTAAACGATGCAGCAAATGATCTGAGCTTGCTGGACCAGGAGTGCTTCATTTCAGCCATGCCCACCGATTTCGAGCCAAGCCTTTTGATGAGTTCCTGCTCCGTGAGCCTCCGGTCGGACGACGATATTGCGGATGGCGACTATTATATTCTGATGCAGTGGGACGCGGGGGGCTCGTCTGGATCGACGGTAGAAGATATTTATGTGAAAAATGAAACTTTGCCTGACTTTTCGGTCTATGGCAAAGCCCTGAACGTTTCTCTGACTCCGGAAGAAAAGTTCAACTGGACGCTTACTCCGAGTCAAGAGGCGGAAACCACCAGCGACAGCCTGCCCGAACTTATCATATACAGGCAAAAGGAGAACGAGACGGCCGAAATCGTATATCGCACCTATGCCGACACCTTGGAATATGGCGAAGACGCGGCCTTCGACTACGAAATAGTGGCCCCCGCCGAAGCAGGGCGATATTTTCTATGGGCCGAAATAAACCCGGATAGCGACGACCGGATTGCAGAATCGGATTTTGACAATAACATTTCCAATACTTTCACTTTAACCGTGACCTTGGATGAAGCTCCCACAGGCTATGTCGAAGTACAAGATCTGACGGGCAGCGTCTGGCCGTTGGGCGAAACCAGGACAATAGCCTGGAGCGTGGACGATCCTTCCGGAATTACCAGTATTCCTTGGATAAGAATCAATTACAATGATTCATATGATACTGTCGTTAGTAATGTAGATATAAGTGAGATCTCATTGGATCATCGTCTGTCTTCCAATGCATCTTATATTGCAGACAGCGCCTATGTGGAAATCAAGATTTGTTCGGGGATCAAATGCTCTCAATTCCAATCGAACGTTTTCGAGATCGCCGATCAGAGCCAGGACCCTTCGCCTCCTTGGGGCGCCCCCCTGGCTTTCGATATCAACAACCAACCGGCGGATCTGGATAGATTTATTTGGGCTGCTTTTGAAAATTCCGACGGGTCTCAAGAATTTATTTACAAGGAGGCGGAAAAATATCCGCTGCACGGCACCAGACTCGTTTACAGCAAATTGCATAACGGCACCTGGCAGGATACCATAACAATTTCCCCTGATTATGATTACTACAATTCCGACATCGACGATTTCCATGCGCTCCAAGATCAAAACGGAGACATCCATTTGATCTACGTATATAGCATGGACGATGATCGCAACGCCAACGAAGTCCACTACAGACACCTTTCCGAGGGTTCACTGGTTGCGAGCAAGCAGATTTCCAATAATAGCTATCAAACCAGAGACGCCATAATGGCCTTGGGTGACACCGGAAACGTTTTCATAACCTGGCGAGAGTACGACAGGAATACGAGTACGAACGTGGGGACTTACTACAGGGAAGGAGACGGCCTCAATAACTGGAGCGAAGAGACCTTGCTCAGAGCCGGTCAGGCCTATGTCAAAGGCATAGCGGTTAATAATGGCGAACCCTATATTTTCTTTAAAGACAGCGATGATAACGGTAAATTCAAGATCGTTTATCAAAACGGCGATGTCTGGGCTGAACCCGTTGCGATCTTCGACTACGAAAATATTTCATCTGTCAAGTTGTTTAATAAAAAGAACGCCTCCGATCAGTATGAGCTTTTCTATGTGAAGGACAATTCGATTCACTGTCGCACTTTTGAACTTGATCAAACCTCGGGGCAGAGCGAAATTCTGAATACCATTGATTTTACCCATCCCGAGCAATACATGGATCGATATGATGTGATCCAGAATGACCAGGGCGGTTATCATATCTTTTACATCGCCGATTCGAGCGGCGGCAACAGGAAGGTTTACCATTTTTATTTCGACGGCACCGGCGAATATTTTCACCAAAGAATATCATCCCTGGTAATGTATGTTGGGTATGAGTTGGCTGGCGTCGAAATAAACAATTCCCTGACCGCTTATTTTACTTATGATGACGATCGAACTTACAGAAATCAGGCGGATTATGCGGGTTTGATTTCCGATCTGGACAATAGACCGGTGATCGGTTTGTCAGAGGCTGATCTTGATTTCGGCGATGCCTGCGTCGGCTGTTCGGTGAATGCCGCGCTTACCATCTCCAATCTCGGAAGCAGTGATCTGACGGTCTATGATTTTGGTTTTTCAGGCGACCATGCCGATCAATTTGCGGTCGCTGCTGAAAATTGCACGGGAACCGCAATAGAGCCTCAACAGAGCTGCACTGCGGATTTGACGTTCTCTCCGGCGGGCGAGGGCCTTGAAAATGCGACGTTGGAGATCGGCTCCGACGATCCGGCTTCGCCCGTCAAAACGGTTGCCTTGAGCGGGTCCGGCGCTGCGAACACAGCTCCCCGAGGACTTGCTGACTCCTACGGCGCGCAGGAGGATGTCGCTTTGTCCGTTCCGGCTCCAGGCGTCTTGGACAACGACGAAGACGACGAAAACGACGAGCTTTCCGCCCGGTTGGGCACCGATGTATCCCACGGCTCTCTTGTTCTCGAGTCTAACGGAGAATTCATGTATACTCCGTCGAGCAACTACAACGGCGCCGATTCGTTCACATATTTCGCATTCGACGGCTCCTCCGATTCGAACGAGACGACCGTAACGATCAATGTGTCGGCGGTAAACGACGCTCCCGTCGGGCATAACGACATTCATTCCGTAAACGAGGGCGCCGAAGTGACCGTGGATGCTCCGGGAATTCTCGCCAACGACTCCGATGTCGAAAACGAGAGTCTGTCCGCAGTTTTGGTGTTCGGAACTTCCCGAGGGACCCTGACCCTCGATGCAAACGGATCGTTTTCATACCTCCACGACGGAAGCGAAACAACCACTGACTCTTTCGCATACAAGGCCTTCGACGGCGACAAGTACAGCGGACCGACGACGGTGAACATTTCCATAAACCCCGTCAACGATCCTCCCCTGGCCTCCGACGATTCTTTCGTGACTGACGAGGACGCGCAGCTGACCATATCCGCTCCCGGCGTTCTCTCCAACGATTCGGACGCCGAAAACGACTCGCTCGCGGCCAGCTTGCAGAGCGGCGCATCCCACGGAACTGTGGTCTTGAATTCCGACGGTTCCTTCACCTACAGCCCGGAAAACAATTACAACGGCCAAGACTCATTCACCTATCGCATTTACGACGGCACCGCCTATTCGAACACCGCGACCGCAACCATAACCGTTACATCGGTAATCGATCCGCCTACAGCACGAAACGACAGCTATTCGGTCAACCAAGGCGAAATCCTATCTATCGCAGCTCCAGGCATCCTTGAAAACGACGAAGATGTGGAAAACGATCCTCTAACCGCATCCATCGTCCAAAATCCAACCCATGGAACACTGACCCTAAACGCCGACGGCTCCTTCACTTACGAACACGACGGTATAGACACAACAACCGACACTTTCGCATACAGGGCACATGACGGTGCCGAATACAGCTTGGTCGCAACCGTAACAATCGCAATTCAGGAAGTGCAAAACGCCCCTGAAATCGATGTGCAAGGAAACGGCATATCCATTGCAGACGGCGATGACACGCCGTCCATTTCTGACCACACTGATTTTGGAAATGTGATCGTCGGCGGTTCGGCAGAACGAATCTTCACGATTTCAAATACCGGCAATGGCGATTTGGAACTAACGGGCACTCCCTATGTATCCGTCACGGGAGAAGGTTTTTCCATTCAAACCCAGCCTGCATCGACCATCGCGCCGGAGAACTCCACAACCTTTGTGGTAAGCTTCAACCCGATGTCATCCGGCGATGCAACCGGAACGATCAGCATTACCAGCAATGATCCGGATGAGAATGCATTTAGTTTTTTTATACAATGCAATGGCTTCCTTCGTAAGCCTTCCATCGCTGGTGGCGGGGATCACACGGTAGCGCTGAAAGAGGATGGTACGGTCTGGGCTTGGGGAGGAAATTCATCCGGACAACTGGGGGATGGAACTACTACAAACAGAATGACTCCTGTGCGGGTTTCAAATCTGGCCAATGCAGTGGCAATTGCCTGCGGGAACTCTTTTTCAGCAGCGCTAAAAGAAGACGGCACGGTTTGGGGTTGGGGATTTAACCGCGACGGCCAACTGGGGGATGGGACAAACACCACAAGACATACTCCCGTGATGGTTTCGACACTTACAGGGATTAAGGCTATTAGTATTGGAACATATCATACGGTAGCATTGAAGGAGGACGGCACGGTTTGGGCCTGGGGATATAATCCATATGGTCAACTGGGTGATGGAACTAACGACAATTCAGCAATTCCGTTACTCGTTGACGGCTTGACAAATATAATTGAGATTGCCGCTGGAGCGTCTCATACGGTGGCGTTGAAAGAAGACGGCACTGTTTGGGCCTGGGGCAAAAACAACTGTGGTCAATTGGGAAACGGAACAAATATAAACTCAACAACCCCGGTAATGGTTGAAGGATTGGCAAATGCCATTGAGATAGCCGCTGGATTATACCATACGGCAGCGTTGAAGCAAGACGGTACTCTTCGGACATGGGGATATAATACCTATGGCCAGTTGGGGGACGGAACCAATGATAATTCATCGACTCCTGTACTAGTAACGGGATTGACAAGTGCTGTCAAGATTCTTGCCAGAAGAAATCACACGATAGCGCTAAAAGAAGACGGCACGGTTTGGGGTTGGGGATTTAACGGCGACGGTCAACTTGGGGATGGTACCACTACGAACAGAACTCTCCCCGTGCAGACGCAAGGCGTGAACGATGTTTCGGATATTTCAGGGGGAGAATTTCATACAGTAGCTATCAAAAATGACGGTTCTGTTTGGGCTTGGGGTTGTAATGCGAGGGGTCAACTAGGCGATACGAACTCATTCCGGACTATTCCAGTGCGGGTGACGGGCTTGACGAATGCTACAGATATTGCGGGTGGAGTATATCATTCGTCAGCGCTGAAAGAAGACGGCACGGTTTGGGCATGGGGGTATAACTTGGATTTCGCTTTTCGGCGACCATGTTTTGACAATTTAAAAACGCGCGAAATTGTTTGATATCAAGAGCATGAATGAGAAAATACCGTCATTATCGACATATTCATGATTAATTGTCGATAGACGAACTGGACGAATTCGTTCTCCGCATCTAATATAAAATCCCGTAGGAACGGAAAAAAAGTACGGGAAAGGAGAACGAAAAATGGTTGAATACGAAACAAACGAAGTCCGGACCAAACCCGTCGGATTTGCTCCGATTCTCGATCATTATTTTAAACGAGCCGGGATTTGCGAGATCATCGACGATCATGTCGATCTGGACCCCCGGAGAAAAATCCTGAGCCACGGCGAGGCTTGCGTCGCAATGACAACGGCGATTCTTTTTCAAGTACTCCAGCTTTACCGGCTCTGCAAATTCGCGGAAGACTCGACGGTTCTCGAAACCGTTCTGCCCGGAATCGCGCCGGAGGAATATTTCGACGACCGGCTCGCGGACACGCTGGACGCCATCTACGACTATGGACTTGGCAACCTGGAGGCGCTGATTACGAAAAAAATGATAGAAGAGTTCGATATCGACACCGATATCTGCCACAACGACACCACGTCGGCTTCCGTGTACGGAGACTGCGACAACCGACGGACCGAAGACGGCTTGAAAATCACGTTCGGATACAGCAAGAAACACCGCCAGGATCTGAAACAGCTGGTATGGTCCCTTTCGGTAAGCGACGACCACGCCTTTCCCTTGTTCCAACAGGCATACGACGGCAATACGTCGGACGTCGATACCTACGTGGAACAATGGTGCAATCTGATCGATCTTCTTGGGCGGGAAGACTTTCTCTTCGTTTGCGATTCAAAACTGGTGACGTTTGAAAACATGGCGCACATAGACGGAAACGAAGGCTTTTTTCTGGCCCCGGCTCCGATGTACGAAACATACAAAAGCGTTTTCGAGGAAGCCGTCGCAAGCCACGATTCGGAAGTGTTGATCGAGTACAAGAAAAAGTTCAACCGGGGCTTCGAAACACCCGTGAAAATAACCTATGCCAAAAAGGAATACGAATTCCGGATGGTGATCATTTTCGACCACGGGCTGTTAAAGATAAAGAAAAAAAGCCTGGAAAGCAGGAAAGACAATACCCGGCTGGCGTTCGAGCAATTGGGCGGGAAGCTGAACAAATACAGACTGAAAGAGGAACACGCCATCGAAAACGCATGCGAGGCCATCCTGAAAAAGTACGGCACCCGGAACATTTTCAACTATTCCCTGGTCAACGAGCCCAAGACCGTCTGGAAGAACGCGAAGAAAGGCCGCCCCGGAAAAAACAAAAAACCCGAAAAAATAGCCGAGCATATCGACAACTGGCGAATCGACCTGGAATTCGATCGGGAGACCTACGAAAAGGAACAGTCGCTTTGCGGCTATTATCCTCTGATAACCAACAAGCCCGAAGAAGACCTTTCAATCGAAGACGCCATGATGGCCCACAAGAACCAGCACAAGGTGGAACATATAAACAGGAGAGCCAAAAGCGGCCACAGCCTCGAACCCATTTATCTGCATACCCCGGAACGTATAGAATCCTACTTGTTCCTTTTCAAAATAGCGTTGCAGATCGTCGTGCTGCTGGAAAGGACTGCCAGGCAAAATATCGAAAAGAGAGAAAAAGGGCTGGACGATTTCATGCCGAACCGAAAGGACGTCAGAAACCCGAAGGCCGAATACTTGCTGGCGGAATTCGAATTTGTAGTCAAAGGCGAAATTCCGCTGCCAGGCGGCAACTACAGCGGATTCGTCTCGAAGTTGACTGATTTGCAAATAGAAATACTCGAAATACTTGAAGTGCCTGCATCTTGTTTCACCTATTCTCATTTATTCGGGGCCTTGCCAAAAAAGCGGCCTCCCACGTAAACCCGGAAAAAAGTAAAAGTAAAAAAATAAAGGTTAAAACTAACAAAATGAAAGAGCGAAATCCAAGGTATAATGGTTATGGTCAACTTGGAGAAGGAACTACTGAGAAGAGATCGAATCCAAGTCAAGTCCCGGAGGTGTCCAATGCTATAATGATAGCCAGTGGAGGATATCATTCCGTGGCGCTGAAAGATAACGACACGCTTTGGGCTTGGGGGTGGAACAAATACGGGCAACTGGGAGATGAAACGACCGATAATTCAGAAACTCCGGTACAGGTTGCAGGTTTGGACCATGTTATTAAAATTGCCGCTGGAGGCTACCATACGGTAGCGCTGAGGCAAGACGGCACGGTTTGGGATTGGGGGTACAACCTTTATGGTCAACTGGGAGATGGTACCAATGATTATTCAGCAGCTGCGGTACAGGTAGCAAATTTGACCAGTGTAATCGATGTTGACGCGGGATTGAATCATACGGTGGCGCTGAAAGAAGACGGAACGGTTTGGGCATGGGGATATAATTATAATGGCGTTCTCGGGGCCGGTACAATCGATCATTCAGGAACACCTCTACAGGTTGCAGAGCTGACCAACATTATCATGATCGCCGCCGGAGATAATCATACGTTAGCGCTCAAGGAGGATGGCACGATTTGGGCATGGCGCTATAATTCTTATGGCCAACTGGGGGATGGAACCAATGATCATGCAACAACCCCGGTACGAATTGCGGGTTTGACAAACGTTGTAGATATTGCCGCTGGAGGAAATCATACGTTAGCGCTCAAGGAAGACGGCACGATTTGGGCATGGGGTCATAATTCTTACGGCCAACTTGGGGATGGTACGATCAATAATTCAACAATCCCGTTGCAGATTGCAGTTTTGACCAATGTTATAGAGATTTCGGCTGGAGGTTATCATTCGCTGGCGCTGAAACAAGACGGCTCTTTCTTTGCCTGGGGACACAACATTTTTGGCCAGTTGGGAGACGGCAACCCGACTTACCTTCCTTCACAAGTTCTGGGTTCTGATGGAGTGGGCTTTTTGTATCTTATCGAACATGACGGACCCGAGATGGACGTCCAGGGAAACGGCGTTTGTATAGCAAATGGGGATAATGAACCGTCTTTGATGGACCACACAGATTTCGGAACCGTTTTAGTTGGCGGTTTCCTGGATCGTACATTTACCGTTTTCAACGCTGGAAACGAGGATTTAGACCTCACGGCATCTCCGCATGTATTGGCGGAAGGCGATGGATTTTCCGTTCAGGAGCCGCCCGAATCGCCCGTGGCTCCGGGAGACATCTCTACATTTGTGGTCAGGTTTGCACCTACTGCATCCGGAGAGTCAACCGGGACAGTAACCATTGTCAACAACGATTCTGATGAAAATGCATATACTTTTGCCATTAAGGGTGAAGCAATCGGGATGCCTTCCGTAACTACGGTGCCTGTCAGCCAAATCACCAACACATCCGCTGAATCCGGAGGCGTTGTCACCAATGACGGAGGTGATTCGGCGGTCGCAAGGGGAGTGTGCTGGAACACGAGCGGATCTCCGACCATACAGGAGGATTCTTATACGACGGACGGCTCCGGTCTTGGCAATTTCACCAGCGAAATTTCGGGTCTTGCACTGGGTACGATCTATTATGTACGAGCCTATGCGACCAATTATGCGGGGAGCATATACGGAAACGAACTGACTTTTAAAACAAAGAGCCCGCCTGTGGCGCTGCCGGACAATTATAGCGTAAACCAGGGGCAAACCCTCACCATATCGACGCCGGGAGTTTTGGCAAATGATTCGGACCCGGATGATGATCACCTGACCTCGGAATTGGTCAGTTCGACCATTCACGGCGCTCTGATCCTGAACTTAAACGGATCTTTTACCTATACCCACGATGGGGGAGAGTCGACAAGCGACAGCTTTACATACAAAGCCCATGGAGATTCATTAAACAGCGAAGTCACAACGGTTAGTATTACCATCCATGAGATAGAGCCGAAAATAGACGTTCAGGGAAATGCAATTCCCATTGCCAATGGCGATGACACGCCGTCGATTTCGGATCACACGGACTTTGGAAACGTCATCGTCGGCGGTTCGAAAGAACGAACGTTCACAATTTTTAATTCGGGCAATGACGACTTGATTCTCACGGGCGGCCCGTATGTATCCGTTACAGGAGAAGGTTTCTCCATTCGAACCCAGCCGACGTCGCCCATTGCGCCGAATAGCTCCGCAACCTTTGTGGTGAGCTTTACCCCGACGTCATCCGATGAAGCAACCGGAACCGTAACTATTGCAAGCAATGATCCGGATGAAAATACATTTGATTTTTTGATAGAAGGCAACGGCTTTACGCGAAAACCTTCCATTGAGGGCGGAGGAGGTCATACGGTAGCGCTTAAAGAAAATGGTACGGTCTGGGCCTGGGGATATAATAATTATGGTCAATTGGGGGACGGGACTACCACAAATCGAACAACCCCGATGCAGGTTTCGGGCCTTTCGAATGTTACGGCCATTGCTGGCGCAGAATATCATACGGTAGCCCTGAAAGAAGACGGCACAGTCTGGGCTTGGGGGTGTAACCACTATGGTCAACTGGGCGACGGGACTTCTACTAATCGACCAAACCCGGTCCAGGTTTCGGGCCTTTCGAATGTTACGGCCATTGCTGGCGGAAGCAATCATACGATAGCGCTGAAAGAAGATGGCACAGTCTGGGCTTGGGGTTATAATGCTTGTGGTCAATTGGGGGACGGGACTACCACAAATCGAACAACCCCGATGCAGGTTTCGGGCCTTTCGAATGTTACGGCCATTGCTGGCGCAGAATATCATACGGTAGCCCTGAAAGAAGACGGCACAGTCTGGACTTGGGGGTGTAACCACTATGGTAAACTGGGCGACGGGACTTCTACTAATCGACCAACCCCGGTCCAGGTTTCCGGCCTTTCGAATGTTACGGCCATTGCTGGCGGAAGCAATCATACGATAGCGCTGAAAGAAGATGGCACAGTCTGGGCTTGGGGTTATAATGCTTGTGGTCAATTGGGGGACGGGACTACCACAAATCGAACAACCCCGATGCAGGTTTCGGGCCTGACGAATATCACGCATATTGCCAGTGGAAAAAATCATACGATAGCACTGAAAAATGACGGTGCAGTCTGGATATGGGGAGATAATGTTAATGGTCAACTGGGAGAAGGAACTACCACGAATCGAACAACCCCGGTGCAGGTTTTAGGCTTGACGAATATAACGGACATTTCCGGTGGAACGTATCATACAATAGCGCTGAAAGAAAACGGGACGGTTTGGGTTTGGGGAGCTAATTATTATGGCCAATTGGGGGACGGGACTACCTCTAATCAAACAAACCCGATCCAAGCTTCAGGGTTAACGAATATCACGAACATTTCCGGTGGAACATATCATACGATAGCACTGAAAGATGACGGCACGGTTTGGACTTGGGGTCATAATGGCTGTGGCCAATTGGGGGATAGGACTACCTCGAATCGAACAACGCCGGTCCGGGTTTCCGGATTGACCAACATCACGGATATTGCAGGTGGAACCTATCATACGATAACTCTGAAAGATGACGGCACGGTTTGGACTTGGGGTCATAATGGCTTTGGCCAATTGGGGGATGGGACTACCTCGAATCGAACAACGCCGGTCCAGGTTTCCGGATTGACCAACATCACGGATATTGCAGGTGGAACCTATCATACGATAACACTGAAAGATGACGGCACGGTTTGGGCTTGGGGGGATAATTATGACGGTCAACTGGGGGACGGAGGTACCTCGAATCGAACAACGCCGGTAAAGGTTACAGGCCTGACCAATATCACAAAAATTGCCTGTGGAGGACAGCATACGATAGCGCTGAAAGATGACGGCACGGTCTGGGCTTGGGGGGATAATTATTATGGCCAACTAGGGGATGGGGCTACCTTTAATCGAACAACTCCGAGCCAGGTTTCCGGCCTTACGGATATCACGCATATTTCCAGCGGAGGGTATCATTCCATAGCATTTAAAGAAGACGGTTCCGTCTGGGTTTGGGGCTGTAATAATCATGGCCAACTGGGGGACGAAGCTACCTTTGATCGAACAATCCCGGTCCAATTTTCTGGTCTGATGAATATCGCGAATTTTACAGGTGGAATCTATCATACGATAGCGCTGAAAGAAAACGGCACGGTCTGGGCCTGGGGATATAATAATTATGGTCAATCGGGGGACGGAGCTACGAATCAAAGAACACCGGTGCAGATTTCAGGCTTGACAAATACCATTGACATTGCAGGCGGAGGTTATCATTCGATAGTGCTAAAAGCAGACGGTGCCGTCTGGTCCTGGGGATATAATCAATATGGACAACTGGGAAACGGTCATCCAACTTACCTGCCGGTTCAGACCTTAGGCCCCGACGGAATCGGCTTTTTGTATCTTATCGAACATGACGGCCCCGAGATGGATGTCCAAGGAAACGGTGTTTGTATAGAAAATGGGGATTACGAACCGTCTTTGATGGACCACACCGATTACGGAACCGTTTTAGTGGGCGATTTCCTGGATCGCACATTTACCATTTTCAACGCAGGAAACGAGGATTTAGACCTCGCTGTATCTCCGTATGTATTGGCGGAAGGAGATGGATTCTCCGTTCAGGAGCAGCCTGGATCGCCCGTGGCGCCGGGCGGCGTCGCTACGTTTGTGGTCAGGCTTTCCCCTACCGCACAAGGAAGCTACGAGGCCTTGGCCAGCATAGCCAGCAACGACGAGGATGAAAACCCATACACGTTCCAGATCAAGGGCGAAGCGTACGCTCCTCCCGAAATATCGGCTTCGTTTTCGGCGGTTCCCGAGTCTGGGTTTGCTCCGCTTGACGTGGCCTTTTTTGACGAATCAACGGGGCCTGTAACGAACCGTCTCTGGGAATTCGGGGATGGGGGCACTGATACTGGGGAGACTCCGGTGCACACTTACGAAATTCCGGGGACTTTCGATGTCACACTGACCGTGTACGACCAGTATGGGAATGAAGATTCTCTTCTGAAGACAGATTTGATTGCCGTTACGGCATATGCTCCGCCGGAGGTCGTGACGGGAGGGGCTGTTGCCGGTTTGAACGAGGCCTCTCTGTCCGGGACGATCAATCCCAAGGGGTTGCCGACTTTGGGGTGGTTCGAGTATGGGGAGACCTTGGATTACGGTAGCATCACGGAATACCAGGATATGGGAAGCGGTGTTTTGGATGTGGGGTTTGGCGATTCGGTCGCCGGGCTCAAATCGGGCACGACGTATCATTACCGGGCCGTGGCCGACAATGACTACGATGTGGTTGCGGGTGAGGATCGGGTGTTCACCACGCTGGAAATACCGGTGGTGGAAGGTTTTTCCATCGACGACGGCGCGGCGTTCACGACACAGAGGACGGTGGTTTTGAACAACGCGGCGGCTGGAAGTCCCACCCATTATATGGCTAGCGAAACCGTGGATTTCAGCGACGGGCAGTGGCTCGAATATTCCGCGAGTCCGGAATTTATTTTGAGCGAGGGATACGGGACGAAAACCGTGTATTTCAAGGTGAAAAATACGTTGGAATCGGCTTCCGTGTCTGATGACATTCTGTACGAGCCTTTGCAGGAGCGGTACGAACTGCAAAACGGGTACATCTATCTTTCCGGGATCGGCGGGGGCATCGACGTGCTCAAGCTGGACCCGGACGGGGCGGGGGCCTATCGGGCCAGCGTGATTCACGAATCCGGGGAGTTGGGATGGTGGATCGACGGGGTTTCGTTCGCGGGTTCGGGCACGTTTGTGGAGACGCAGGAGGCGAGCCGGATTGTTTTGAACAAGCCGTCTTTCGGGACGTGGGAAATCATTCTGGACGGTCCCGATTTCGTCAGCGCGCTCGATCTGAGCAATTCCTGCGGGGAAGCCGGGATTCGGATGGATTTGCCCTACCGGAACAGCGGTTATTTCGACTACGGGTCCGGACAGGTGTACGACCAGTACGGGTACGAGGTGTCCTCGTCGCAGGGCATTCCGTTCAAGACCTTTTACTCTGCCACTGGAAATACGCGGGTCGTGGAATATTTCATGCGGACCGGCGACACGGTGGACCACCGCCTGCGATTCAGGACCAACGAGACTTCGGATATCGACGACTACATCGGGACCGACGGCGTCATCTCGGGGCAGCCTTCCGGAAGCAACCGGCTGATCGCGTTGGGTTCGGGGGATTGCGATGTGGATTTCTTCGACTTGCCCTCCCATCGCATCTGGGTGGAAAAGGACGAGGACGTCATGACCCTTTGCTCCGGGCGGAACGACGGGGCGCAGACCGTGTATTTCAGTTTCCAGGCCCTGCATTTCGACGAAAACGAGGGGGTGCCGGTCAACGAAACGGGCGGGAAGATGCCTTATTTCTACACGTCGGCGGATGAAACCGTTTCCAACGAAGAAGGGGCGGAATATTCGTTCGACGAGTTGCTGAACCGTCTGTATCGGCAGGGGGCGTTCTTCCACACCCATGCGGGGCAGAACGACAACTGGAACTGGTCGGTGGATACCTTTGGTTTTGTGGACAGCTGGTATCGAAGCAAGCTGAAAAGCGACATCGAGAACTGGCCTCAGGGGGACGACTCGGACGGCGTTGAGTACGACGGCTACATGTTCAGCCTGGGAGACAGTCCACGGGTGGAACTCGGCGGGCATCAGCTGAACACCAACGCCAATTTCATCCAGGCGGTCTGGAAGTACTACGCATGGACCGGAGACGAGACGTTCCTGACCGGGCAGGCCCAGCGGGTCGCCAAGGCCATGGCCTGGCAGCTGGATTATTTGAATGGAAGCACCGCTCACGCCATAGACGCCACAGGCGCTTTCAACAATGAAAACAACGGGCGCGACGGAGACATGGACAGCAACCGGTGGGATGCCTTGCCGTTCGGAGGCAAGGACGCATACGCGTCCGTGGATTTCTACCATTCCCTGATCGCGATGTCGCAAATCGAAACGGTCTTGGGCAACAGCGCCGGCGCCCAGGACTACTTGGATATGGCCCAGGCCGCGAAAACGGCCTACAACGACCTGTTCTGGTCGGAGCAGACCAATCGCTACGTCGGCGCCATCGACGATTCCGGAAACACCTACGATTTCGGTTTCAGCTTCGTAAACCTCCGCGCCTTGGCCGCCGGTCTCGCGGATGCCGACCAGGCGAGCCAGGTGTTCGCATGGCTCGACACTGCGCAGGCGTACGAGCCTTTCCGGTTCGCGCCGGTTAACAACGTAGTTCCCGTCGATCAATGGTGGACCGGCGATGCACTGGCCTGGGGCGAGCATGCGCAAAACGGCGGGGCTTCCCTGCACGTTTCCGCCTCGGACATCGCCGCCCGAGCGGAACATCTCGGGCCGGATCAGGCCTACAGCCGCTTGAAGGACATCCTGATCCGTTACAGCGAACCGGACAAGCTGACCGGCGGATCTCCTTCTTTTTGGGGAGAAACCGTCGAAAGCGACGGAAGTTTGGGAATGATCGAGGCGATGAGCTACGACTATCCCGAATCCGGCCTGACCGGGGCCGCGTTCCTCCATGCCTTCATCGGTCTTGAGCTTACTGCGGAGGGTTTGGAAATCGATCCCAGGCTCCCCTCCAACCAGGAATTCATCGGGGCCAAAAACATCAACTACCGGGGCATGAACCTCAATATCCATGTCACCGCAGACAGCATACAAATCGAGTGCACCGATAACCAAAGCGCGGGCGACAGCTATTACGTCATCGACGGCGTTCGGAAGCAGTTTCCCGACCAGCCGACATTCACGCTGAACGAGCCCTACGTTGCGGAATCCAGGCCCGCCGAAATTTCGGTCTGCCCCATAGGCTACGATTTCGGAGCGATCACTACCGGGGAAACCTCAACGGTGCAAACATTTACAGTGTGGAACGCCGGAGAGGAGGTCCTTCAAATCCACAGCATCGCCATATCGGTCGAAGACATCGTCAACGCGACGAACCCGACGGAAAACTGCGTGAACGATGACACATCGGGCGTCGAGGGCGGAGGGGGAGACGGCGACCCCTCCGACGCTCCGGGTATCGTCCCATTCAGCACTACCGGATCGGAATCAGGCACCAACACAGTGGGTTTGGGCAGTATCAAACCGACCAAAGACGCTTCCGCTTTCAGTATCGCAAGCACCAACTGCCCGTCGTCGCTGTCTCCGGGTCAAACCTGTGAAGTGGCCGTGACATTCAACCCTTCCTCGCCCGGCTCAAAAACAGCGGATCTTGTGGTTCAATCCAGCGATACGGCCATTCCCAAATGCAGGGCGATCTTGCTGGGCGAAGGAATGCCCGACTGCACGTTGAATATCCTGGAACCCGACGGCGTGGAAGATACCTCCGACTCGTCCTACACAATCGCAGTGCAATGGAACGGCGATTGCGCAACTGTTTTCGCCCAAATCTACTACGATACCGATAATTCGGGGGCCGACGGCGTCCTGATCGGCGAAATTCAATCCGACGCAACCCAGATCGTCTGGAATACGGCGCAAATCGCGGAAGGAAACTATTACATCTATGCCGTCGTCGATTACGGAACGGGCAACCCCTCCGTTTCCTATTCCTCGAATGCAGTAAATATTCTGCACGGCACTAGCCCCGTCCTTGAGATTCCCGATGCTGTCCAGGCATATCCCGATAAGGAGGTGTCGGTGCCGGTGAATTTCGTATCCAACGGCCACGAGTTGGCGGCAGCGACGTTTTCCGTGGATTTCGACGAGACCTGCCTGGAGTTCGACCCGACGGACGGGGATGGAAACGGCGTTCCCGATTCCGTGGCGTTCGACGTTCCGGCGGGCATGACCGCCTCGGTGTCCTACGATGCGAGCGACACCGACGGCGAGCTTGACTTTGTGATCATGGACATGTTCATGCCGTTTGCCGTTCTCCAGGACGGGCAGATCGCTGAGATCGTATTCACGGCGAAGTGTACGCCCTCGACCGACAGTATCGCGGCGGATGTCTTGTTTTCCTCCGACCCGGAACTCTCTTTCGGGGACTCTTCCGGAAGGAGCGTGGAAGGGATCGGCATCGGCGGGTTTGTCGAGATACTGGCCGTGGCACCCGGCGACGCGAACAACGACGGGAAGATCGACGCCGGGGACATTTCCGCGCTGGTGCTGGAGATATTCGACGGCGACGGCACGGCGGCGGGTGATGCTTCGGGCGGGTCGTATGCGGGATGCGCCGGGGCGGATTCCAACCAGGACGGCGTGATCGACGCGGCGGACATTGTCTGCATCGTTTTGCAGATTTTCAACGGTCCGGGGGCTTGCGGAAGTGGCAAGGCCCCGACGGGAAGGGAGCCCGACCCGGTGCCCTCGTTTGTCATCGACGGCAGTTCCAGCGTCAAGTCCGGAGAGCAGGTGGAGGTCCCCATCGTGCTTTCGAGCAACGGGGCCGAGATCGCGGCTGCGACGTTCTCCATCGATTTCGACGAAACGTGCCTCGCCTTCGATCCGACGGACGGCAACGGAGACGGCATACCGGACGCGGTGGTGTTGAACGTTCCCGCGCAACTGCTGAAATCGGTTTCCTACGACCCGTCCGATACGGACGGCGAGATCGATGTCGCCATCTTCAACTTAATGCCGCCGTTCCAGCTCATCCCCGACGGGGCGGTTGCCACCGTGACGTTCACGGCGTCCTGCCAGCCCGTGGAGAATTCGGAGGCTGCGGTTGTGGCGTTCTCCGAAGCCCCGACGCCGTCCTTCGGCGACACGAACGGCCAGAGCGTCGAAAGCGAATTTGTCGATGGAGGGGTGGAAGTCATTCCCGACGGGCCCTTTGCCGCAGACGACGCCTGGACCGTCGATGAAGGCGCGACCCTGGAGGTCGCGGCGCCCGGCGTGATGGAAAACGACCTGTCTTTTGAGGGCGGGGACCTTTCCTCGTCCTTGGTCGATGGACCCGCGCACGGGGATGTCGTTTTGAACGCCGACGGTTCCTTCGTCTACACCCACGGCGGCGGGGAAAGCGAGTCGGACTCCTTCATGTACCAAGTAAATGACGGCTTTTCCGACAGCAATGTCGCCCAGGTGAATTTGCAGGTCGGTCCGGTCAACGACCCGCCGGTCGGAGTTGCCGACGCTTATATGGTAGGCGAGGGCGAAGTCCTCGAAATCGAATCTTTGGGAGTACTGGCGAACGACGAGGACGATGAAAACGATTCTTTGAGCGCAAGATTGGGGCAGGGGACGGTTCACGGGACCCTCGACTTGCAATCCGACGGATCTTTTTCCTACACCCACGACGGGGGAGAGTCCGAAACCGATTCTTTCACCTATTTTGCCAACGACGGCCAGGAAGACAGCCTTGAAACGGTGGTGACCATTACCGTCACGCCTTACAACGACCCGCCCTCCATTGCCGTATCAGAGCCGGACGTCGCGAACGAGCCGGCGGACGAGTCCTTCCTGATCGAATGGACCGACGACGATCCCGACGACAACGCTTCCGTCGATCTGTACTGCGATACGGACAACGCCGGGTTCGACGGTGTGAAAATCACCCAAAGTTCGGTGGGCGAAGACGATGAAGCGGACCGGTTCGCATGGGATACGTCGGCCATGGAAGAGGGTGTGTATTTCGTCTACGCCGTGATCGACGACGGGGTGAACGAGCCGGTAAAGGCATACGCGTCCGGTTCCGTCGAAGTCGATCACAATGTCGCACCCGAGGCGGAAGACGATTCGTATTCGCTCAAGGAGGGCGAAACGATAACCGTCGCGGCCCCGGGAGTTCTGGAAAACGACAGCGACGACGACGGGGACACCATCCAGGCCGAGCTGGTCTCCGACGCGCAGCACGGGGACCTGACATTCCACGCGGACGGAAGCTTCACCTACGAGCACGACGGCGGAGAGACCCTCGCGGACAGCTTTTCCTACAAGGTGAGCGACGGTGATTTGGAAAGCGAACCGGCGACGGTTTCGTTTCAAATCGAGCCCGTCAACGACGCGCCGGAGGCGAAAGACGACAGCTACGAAGTCGATGAAGGCGCAACGCTCGAAGTGGATGCCGCAGAGGGCGTTCTGGCAAACGACGAGGATGTCGAAGACGATTCCTTGACCATCTTTTGGGCCGAAGGGCCGAAACATGGTTCCTTGACTTTGATTTTCGACGGTTCCTTCATATACGAGCACGACGGAAGCGAAACTGCCACCGATTCGTTTGTTTACCAATGCTCCGACGGAATCGATGAAAGCGAAGTCGCCACGGTACATATTCTTGAGTTTTCGGAAAATAGTGCGGGACTTTTGAATCCGAATGTGATTTAATATGAAGGCTTATTGTTTTTTGTATGCTATAAAAAAGGAGTTGCGGATGCATATACCGTGCGCCTACAAGCCAGCCTTCATAATCGCCGGGTTCGCGTTTTTAAGACCCGAACTGACGAACGCGCAGTTTCAAAATTTGACAATGATCGCAACGGCGTTGATTCTCGGCTCAAAATTCAACCTTACGGAAATCAGCAGGATGTGGCTGCAAGAAAAAAGTGTGGCAGCGTTGTCGGAATTTTTGTCCGCCGCGAAATTTTCGACGATCGAAATGGAACGTCTCCATCTGCTCAATATGCGCAATATATATCAGGTAACCGGCGGAAATTTCATCATCGACGACACGATGAAGCACCATACCAAACTATGCAAATGGATTCACGGGGCGCAAGTTCTCTTCGACCACGCCTTCGGAACCAACCTCAAGGCCACTTGCGTCGTTTTCCTCTATTATTCCGACGGAGCCTTTATCAAATTTCCGATAAGCCACAGGATTTTTTATCAAGAGAAAAGCCCTATGCCTTGGCGACGCGGGAAGCAAATCGAACACAAAAACAAGAACGAACTGGCATTGGAAATGCTTAAATGGGCTTTGGAAAACGGTTTTCCCAAATGCACCGTTCTTGCGGACGCATGGTTCGGCGTGGGACCGTTTATAAAAGGTTTGAAGCGGCTCGAATTGAGCTACATTGTCGAATTGAAGAGCAACTTGAATGTGAGAGTGCCCGGCGATAAACCCAAGCTGACCCCTGGCGGAAAGCTCAGCAAAATTCAATACGACAAGGTGAATATCACGAAATTTTTCGAAACCGTGCATGAAAGCCGCAATTGCGGATTTTCCGCCGTCGCGGACGAAGGAAAAAAGGAGAAGGTTCTCTACCGAACCAAGACAGCCAACATCAGACTCAACTCGATAGCCGGGAAGCATCGAGTCGTGGAAAGCTTCGACCCCGCCACAAAGACCGCGAAATATCTTCTAACCGATCAGCTCACCTGGGAAGCCGTCAAAATTATTTCCACCTACGCCAATCGATGGGTAATCGAGGAGTTCTTCAGGAATGCCAAGCAGTTAACGGATATGGAGGGAGCCACTGTCAGGAGCGAACAAGGCGTGACAATATCGTTGTGCCTGGTGTCCTGGATTGACTCCCTCCTCCATCTTGAAAACTGGAAGCGAAGCATTGCCGGGGAATTGACAAAGGAACCACTATCGGTTCCTTCGATGGTCCGTCGAGCGCAGTATGAAAATCTAAAGGCTCTTCTTGAGAGGATCGAAGAAGACAAGGGCTTTGTCGAACGGTGGCTTGAGGTAGAAAGGAAGCATATGAATCGAAAGAGGAAAAAACGTTATGAGCTAGTTGAAATTGATTGCCGGGAAGATAGAGCCGCAGCGTAATGCAATTGTGCAAAGCGGGATTTTTCAGATTGTCAAGCTGAAAAATCCGAAAATTCAAGCATATTAAAGTATCCGGGAAAAACGACCGTCCCGCGATCGATTCCTGCGAGAAACTGCGCATCCCGAAAAACGAGACCGCCGAGATCAAGCTGTCCTATTTCCATGTGACCGACCCGGACAACCAATATCCGGACGATTTCACCCTGCATATCCACGACGGGGAAAACTACACTTTCCGAGATGCATGGCTGACCCCGGTGCCGGATTTCAAGGGCGACATGCTCGTTGCCGTCACGGTGAGCGACGGCGACCTTGAAAGCGAACCGTTCGCTGCGACCGTCACGGTGACCGATGCAGTCAACGCCGATTCTAAAGGCTGTTTCGACGAATCGACATGCAAAACGACCATATCGGACGCCATAAGCCATGCGAAGTCCGAAAGGGCCGAGATCGTCCGGGTAATGGAAGGCGTCTACGAGGAGAACATCGTGCTCGACGCCGATATTCTTCTGGAGGTGGGCGTTTCCGAAGAACTCCGAGCCGTGCCGGGGGAAAATCCCGCGATCATCGGCAACGGCGGAGAGGGGCCGTCCATGGTCATCGAAGATGGGACGGCGATTTTCTACAACGGAGTCTTGCAATAAGCGAAGCGGAATCGCCGGAGCGTTCGGCGAATACGACAACGGATGATTTGAGAGTTGGACGGACCGGGCTGTTGATGCGCTTTTTGAGGTCTTGAGGCGAGATGGCCTGCGGCAAAGGAGCTGATATGGGATTCAAGGACAGAAAGGAATTTTTTTTCCACTCCGAGGCTTTTTCCGAGAACACGTTCCGGGTTGTGGAATTTTCAGGGGCCATGCACATGTCCTCCTTGTACGAGTTCGACATTTCGTTGATTTCCGAGAATTCGGAGATCGATTTGAAACTGCCCCTGGAGCATCCCGCCGCCTTGGTCGTAGCGAGAAGCGACCGTCGTTTCCTGTACAGCGGAATGGTGAGTTGTTTCGAGCAGCTGGGCGAGTACGACGAGCATACCTTTTATCGAGCCGTGCTGGTCCCGAGGCTGGCGCTTGCGGAGCGGTTTTTCGGAAGCAGGCTCTTTTTGGACAAGAAGGTCCCGGACGCAATCGAGGAGGTGCTCAAGGGCGCGGGGCTGACGGCATTCGATGTCAAAAACACGCTTAAGCGCTCGTATCCGGAGTGGGAATACATATGCCAGTACAACGAGAGCGATTTCAATTTCATCTCGCACTGGATGGAACGCGAAGGGATCTATTATTATTTCGAACAGGCGAAGGACGGCGACAAGGTGGTTCTTGCGGACAACCTGGCGGTGCACCAGCCCATCGAGGGGGACGGCATTCTTCCTTTCGCACCCGGTTCGGGGCTGATTCCCGCAGAGGACGAAGTCGTGCTGGATTTTTCCTGCCGGGCGAGGCAGTTGCCAAAAGGGTTTCATTTGAAGGACTACAATTACCGCAAGCCCAGCTTGGAGATCTCCGGGCGCAGCCCTGCCGATTCGAGGGGCTGGGGGGAGACGTATCAATACGAGGAGCATTTCAAGACTCCGGAGGAAGGAAAGGTCCTGGCCAGGATTCGAAGCGAGGAAGCTCTTTGCCGCGAAAAGGTGTATTACGGAACGAGCACCCATCCGGGCATGTGCCCCGGCTATACTTTCACCCTGGAAAATCACGGTCGGAGCGATTTCAACCGGGTGTATCTGGTCACCGAGGTGTTTCACAACGGGGTTCAGTCCGGCGCGAAGATCCACGGGATCGACCGGGGCATGGCGGAGGGCGACGAACTGGGGTATTCCAACCGGTTTGCGGCCATCGCTGCGGACGTTCAGTTCCGTCCCGCCAGAATTGCCCCCAAGCCGCGATTTTTCGGGACGATGAACGCGCACGTGGACTCCTCCGGCGACGGCAAGTACGCGGACCTGGACGAACAGGGCCGATACAAGGTCGTGCTTCCTTTCGACCTGAGCGGACGCGGCCAGGGAAAAGCCTCCCGATGGGTCCGTATGGCCCAGCCCTATGCCGGCGCCAATTACGGCATGCATTTTCCGTTGCACAAGGGCGCGGAAGTCCTGTTGACTTTCATCGACGGGGACCCGGACCGTCCCATCATTTCCTCGGCCGTTCCAAATCCTCGTACCATGAGCCCGGTGACCCGCGAAAACCAGACGCAGGGAAGAATCGTGACTGCGGGCGACAACGAAATCACCATGGAGGACACCCAAGGCAGCCAGCGGGTGTTTCGTTCTGAAATGCGGGGGCTCCTCCATCATTCTCAAAAAGGACGGCACCATAGAGCTGCGGGGGAACAAGATCAAGATCAAGGGGCGCGCGAGCGTTGCGACCAAGAGCGCCAAGATCGAGTCCGCAGCCACGGGCAAGAACGAGGTAAAGGGCGCCATGACCGATCTTGTGGCCAGCGGCATCGCGAAAATCAAAGGGGCGTTGGTCAAGATCAACTGACCGGGAAAGGAGAAGCATCGCATGGGCAGACCTTCGGCCAGAGTCGGCGATTCGACGTTTCACGGCCCCCCGGTGGCGGGCGCCGGGTGCGCGAAAGTACTCATCGGCGGAAGACCCTCGTGGAGGATGGGCGGGGACACGCATACCTGCACGATGGTCAACGCGCCCCCTCCGGCAGGGACCGGGACCCCGCACGGGACGGGTTTCGCCACTGTCGGGGCCGTGACGGTTGTCGTGGGCGGAATGCCCGCCACACGCATGGGCGACACCATCACGGAACCCGGGGCCAACGTGCCCCTGCCGCCCCCCAATCCGATTCTGGGCGGCGAATTCACCGTGCTCATCGGCGGGCCGAGCGTGTCCATGAGCGTGTCGGCTTCCGGGGTCTGCACATGCAACTTCACGGCGGCCATCATCGTCGTGGGCCCCCCGGAATTCACGGCCCAGACCCTGGGAGATCTGGCTGTGCTGAACGCGATTCCCTCGGGGCAGGCCCTGATTCGTTCCATCGACAACAGCGGCCACACGCTGACCATCGTGCCCGCCGCCGCAGGAGCTGGCAACGGCGCCAGCGACGGCCCGTGGGGCAGCCCCAATTTGACCGACGGGACCGGCATGGACGCCACTGTCTCGTTCGATCCCAACAGGACAGTCCTGTCCGACGGTTCCCAGCCCTGGCACAACCGGCCGACCGCAGTGGGCCTCGGACATGAGATGACCCATGGGTCGCACATCGTCAACGGCGACATTCCGGGAAATCCCTTCGCGGGTCCCGGCGTTCCCAACGACGGAACATCGACGCTCACCATGAATCGCGCTCTGGAGGAACGCAGAACGGTGGGGCTCGGCGCTTCCCCGCGCTTCGGCCTGCCGGACTATTCCGGGGAACCGTTTTCCGAAAACGCGATTCGCCGGGACCTGGGGGAACCCCTTCGCCCCGCCTATCAGAACCAAGTCCATCCAAACATTCCGGTTTGGTGATTCCGGGAGGGAAAAACCGTGGGAGAATTACGGCTGTCTGCGAGCATCAAAAGAAGAAACGACGTTTTGCATGTCGAATACCGGGTTGTCAACGCCCTTTCCAACACCGTCTACTTGACCAACCATCAGGTGAGAATGGATCCGAAGAGGGGCCAGGTGCCCGACCGGTCGGTGGCGTTCGTGAAGTTTCCGCCGGGGGTACAGGCCGTGGAAATATCGAAGAAGCGCCCGGAGCCTCCGCAAATACTGGTCGAGGAGATCAGGATGCATTTTGTCACCCCGATAGGACCCGGCGAGCGGTTCGAAGAGGCGTTTTCTCTGCCGCTGCCCTTGGAGGAAATATCGGCCTATCCCAAGGCGATTCCTCCGGGGGCTCGCAAATACAGCGCCACTTTACAGTCCGTCTATTTGGTTGTCGGCTATATGGAGAAAACCCCGTCGATTCGAGCCTACGAGTCTTCCTTCAACAAGGTTCGGGTGCACAGCATCGGGCCCGAGACCGACGATTCGGGCGAGCCGTTGCCCATGGGGCCGATCCCTGAGAAATATCTGGTCTCAAAATGGTTCGACGCAGACGTTCCGGTGGCGGCATGGAGATAGAAAACAGCACTCCCTTCGAAGCGGAACCGGTCGCGGGTTGCGATCCGTCCGGGCGAATGTGCATGGGAGTAGTCGTCAAGGCGACGTTTGCAATTCCCGACCGGGAACAGAGGGCGTCGATTTGCTCCGAGCAGATTCCACTATTGAAGCACACGCGATTCTACGAGGACAGCGAGAACGGAGAAGTTCTTCTGGAGGAGGAGACGGCCTATTTCAAGGACGGCACCAATGTCGCGCTGGTGGGAAAGGCCGTTGCTCCCGGCGGCAAGCCGGTCGGATGCTGCAACACCTATCTGAAAGTGGGGAGCTTGACCCAGGCCGCTGTCGTGTTCGGCGAAAGACGCTGGGTTTCTTCATGCCTCGGCTCGATATACAAGATCACCAGACCCGAGCCCTTCGTAACCATGGAACTTCGCTACAGCAACGCCTACGGAGGAATCGACCGGAAAACCGGCTGCGGCTTTCCCTTCAATTTTCGAGGAAAGGGCTTTGCCGCCGTGAAAAGCGGAGAGTCCTTGAAGGACTTGAGCCTGCCGAATATCGAAGCCCCGCTCGACCGCATCACCAAATGGGACAGCAGGCCCCCGGTCGCGGGCTATGGTTTCTGGCCAAAGGAGTCCCCCCCGAGGTCGCGGGCGCTCGGAGACTTGAGGGGCGCTTGGAATCAGAACGCCGAAATCAGCCTTCCGGAAGGTTTTCGGTTCGGTTTTTTCCGCTCGGCGCATCCCCGCTTGAAAGTCTCAGGCTATCTGAAAGGCGACGAGGACGTGGAGATGTTCGGGTTCACGCCGCGCGGCTTCCACAGGTTCGGGCTTTCCGGGATCGCGCCCGTTCTGAAGGCGAAGGGCCCGGTGCCGACGAATACGGGGCAGGGCGGTGTATCGTCCGGTTGTCGTGTCCCCATGCCCCTGGACACGATTTGCTTTTTGCCGGAGAAAAAAGTGTTCTTTCAGCTTTGGAGGGCACTGACGCCGATTTCGGATCTGGAGGAAAACGACATCTCCGGTTTTTCGGTATCCATTTGAACGGGGCTTTCTGAACAAGGCTTTTTGAACGGGGCTTTTTCAACAAGGAGGACCAGTGAACGTCACCGAGGAAAAAAAGAAGGCGCTCGATGTTTTTCCGGGAATCGATCTTGCCGGAATGAACCTTTCGGGAAAGGACTTGAAAAACATCGATTTTTCCGGAATGGATTTGAGCGAGGTCGATTTTTCGAAGGCGGACTTGCGCGGGAGCCTGTTCGTGGAGGCATGCCTGGAAAACGCGCGGCTGAAAAAGACGGACCTCGGGGAATCCGACCTTTCGTCTGCCGAACTCGACGGCGCGGACCTCAGGAACGCCTTGCTGAACGGGGCCGTCTTGAGGGAGGCGTCCTTTGCTGAGGCCCGGCTGGACGGCGCCGATCTTTCCGGGACCGACTGTTTGGAAGCGGATTTCTCGGACTGTACCATGGTCGATGCGAACCTGTCCCATGCGAACCTGTCGGAGGCGGATTTCTCCGGCGCGCGGCTTTCGAAGGCGACCCTGAACGGCGCCGACATGAGAGACGCCTGCTTTGAGAGCGCCGATCTCGGCGGGGCCTCGATGACCGACGCAAAAGCCATGGGCGCGGATTTCGAAGATGCCAACCTGTCGGGTGCGGACGTGTCCGGCGCCGATTTTTCCGAAGCCGATTTGGAAAACGCCAACATGGTTCGGGCGATCATGTCAAAGGCCATGTTCGAAAATGCCGATATGAGCAGGGCCGCGCTGATCGAAGCAAACTGCGAAGGCGCCGGATTCAAGGCGGCTTCGATGGACGAGGTCCTGGCTGTGGGCGCCGTTTTCGACCGAACTGATTTCACAGAGGCGGAGGCGGCGAGGGCGGATTTTTCCAGGTCCCGGTTTCTAAACGCCGACCTTTCCGAATCGAATTTCGAAAGCGCTTCTTTGCATGCCGTCCAATTCGAAAACTCCAAAGCAGGCGGCGCGTCCTTCAAAAACGCAGACCTTTCCGAAGCCCGAATCGTTGGCTGCGATTTCAGAAATACGGACATGAGCCATTGCGACTTGCAAGACGGCACGATCCTGAATACGAACCTGTCCGGCGCCGATCTCAAGGGAGCGAACATGCAGGACCTTTCCATGGCGAATTCCCCTTTGTTCGAAAACCGGTCGGTTCAAGATGTCGATCCGGAGGAAATGACAATGGAGAAGTTGCTGGGGAGCATTGGCGGGACAAGCCCGGAAAGGAGAAAAACGCTTTCCCCTGAAGAGTTGGAAGAATATCTGCGAAAAGCCACATGAAAAAATCTGGTTATAACGGATTAGGGGGAGCGGCAATGCGTAGGTTGGGTTGAGCGGGTTTCATGTTGGGTTTCGCTTGCTTCCTAACCATTTCGCGCGCCGTATCTGTTTGTTTGATAGAATTCCGTAGCGAAACCCAACAATTGACAACGCTCAACCCAACCTACATTCCACTGCGAGAAGCCACATGAAAAAATCTTCCGGCTAAAAGCCGAGCGGTCCTCCTGAAGGACAGTCCCGAAAAAAAGACCTGTTCATCCTCCTCCATAACGATTAAGATGAACATTGTGACGTCGAAGATAGGACACCAACCAAACGGAGGAGGGAGAGATGAACAAAAGCGTCATTCAGGGTCTTGTCGGTTCCCTTGGTAAAAAAGGGATCGTTGTGGGCATCATCGTCATTCTGGCTGTCGTGATTCCCCTGATGGGCATCACGGTCTCCATTCCGCCGGGGCATGTAGGGGTGGTCTTTTCCAAATTCGGCGCCGCCCCCGAGGTGGAGGGCCGGTTCATCGTGGAAAAGGGGCAGAAGGGCTACTGGCGCGAAGTTCTGATGCCGGGGTGGCATTTCTTCTGGCTCGCGGAACCCCTGTGGAAGATCGACATCGAGGAGGCCCCCATGACCGCCATCAAGTCCCAGCACATCGGCATGGTGGAGGCCTTGGACGGTCGCCCCATGCCCCCCGGAGAGATTCTGGCCGCCGACGATACTGTAGATAAGACAGGCAAGTTCGTCATGGGGGAAAAAGGTCCTCGCAAGGATGTTTTGAAGCCGGGACTGCATCCCATCAACCCGCGGTATCTCAAGGTGACGGAACAGCCAGCGGTGATGATCCCGGAGGGCAAGATCGGGGTGGTGATCCGCAAGACCGGCGACGTGCCTCCTCCGGGCATGGTGCTGGTGCCCCAGGCGAGCAAATACCGGGGCATCCAGCGTGAGACCCTGCCGCCGGGGACCTATTACATCAATCCCTTGTCTTTAAAAGTGGAGCAGGTGCCGGCGACTCTCATCGTGAAGGGCCAGGTGGGCGTCGTCACCAAGAAAGTCGGCGACATGCCGCCGGCGGGCACGATCCTGGTGGGCGCCGACGACGCGTACCAGGGAATCCAGCGGGAGGTCCTCCAGCCGGGCATGTACTACATCAACCCCTATGAAAAGGAGGTTCGCATCGTGGACGCCGTGGTGGTGCCCGATGGCTTCGTGGGGGTCCAGGTCGCCAAGACCGGCGAAACCAAGCCCACGGAACAGCTTCTGGCCAAGAAAGGCCAGCGCGGCATCTGGGACGAGGTGCTGCCGCCGGGTCTCTACTATGTCAACCCCTACGAATTCGAAATCATCCCCTTCGACACCCGGGAGCAGCGCTACGAGATGACCAAGGACCGGGAGCAAGGCGATACGGTCGGCGACGATTCCATTCATTTTCTCTCGGACGACGGATTCGACATCAACTTCGACCTGACCGTGCTCTATCAGGTGAAGGCCCAGAACACGCCCATGATCGTGGCCACCATCGGCCGGAGCATCGAGATCGTCCGGGACAAGAAGATCCGCCCGGCGGCCCGATCCTTCGCCCGCATCATCGGTTCCATGAACAAGGGGGAGGAATTCATCCACGGCGTCACCCGCGAGAAATTCCAGACCGACCTCCACAAGGCGATGGCGGAGAAATGCGCGGAGAGCGACATCATCATCAACCAGACCCTGGTCCGGTACTTCGATGTCCCCACCAACCTGCGGGACCCCATCACCATGAAGGTCATCGCCCTGAAGATGGAAGAGCAGTACAAGCAGGAACAAAGCACCCAGAAGGCCAACGCCGAACTGGCCCGGCAGAAGCAACTGGTGGTGTTCGAGGCGGAAAAGGTGAAGGCGGAGACGGACAAGACCCGTGCCATCATCGCGGCCGAGCAGCGGCGGGACGAATCCGAAATCCAGATGGCTCAGAAGAAATTCGAGGCCGAGGGCGATGCGGCCAAAAAGAAGATCGACGCGGACGCCCTGCTGTATGCGGCAGAAAAGGAGGCCGAAGGCATCCGGGTGAGGAAGCTGGCCGAGGCCCAGGGCCAGAAAGCGCTCGTGGACGCCTGGAGCGGCGACGGCGCACGCTATATCGTGGCCTCGCGCTTGGCCGAGGTGCTGCAAGGGGCCAACCTCATTCCGCTGGAGACCTTCTTTGGCGGCGGCAACGGCGGCGCCGAGGGCACGGACGGCCCCATCCGATACCACAATACACTGGACCTGCTGAATTTTTTCAAGCTCGACGAGATGGTCGGGCAGAGAAATCGGCCCGCTGGAGCGCCGGCAGCGTCGCAGTAGGCAGAGAGCTTCCAGCTCTGGTCCTGTATCGCGAATATGCCGCCGCTTGGAAGCCGAGGCATGCCAGACCAGGATGGTCTGGTTACCATCGACACGCCTTTTCCCACAAATCCGCGATGAACCGAAAACTTTTGCCTGTTATCCGGACGACGAGGAAAGAAAGGCGCGGGCAATCCGCTTAAGCGCCAGGGTCGGAGAGAAATACACCGACAAGGCCGGACTCGACGTCCTGTTCGGCGAGCTGATTCAAAAATCGAAAGACCCCGAAGATCAAATGGTGTCGAGTCTGCCGGACTCGACATCAGGTATTGAAATATGCGTAGATATAACCTTCGCTCTTCAGTTTTTCCACGATTTCGTCTATATCTTCGGGAGAAACCACGAAACACCCGCTGCTCCTTCCGATTCTGGGGCCATACCCGTACAGCAGGTTGACCAGCATGGCCGTGGAGGATACATAGTCGGCGGAATGCAACACGATTCCGCGTCGGTAGGCGTTGTCGTTCACGCCTTTTTCCAAGCCGTGAAGGCGAAGCGACCGGCCGTGTCTGCCCGTGTATTCCTCTCCCACTCTAAACAGCCCCAGGCTGCTCATCTCCGACCGGGGCTCGTTGGAAAAGCGCTCCGCGTTCATGTCCCCGGTGTTGGCCGCGTGGGCGACCAGAAAGGTGTCATTTTCGCCCGAACGCAAGTCGTAGATGGTCATTCTTTTCAGGCAGGACGGTTGTGAAAAATCTACTACGGCGAGTTGCCTCGGATAGGATTTTTTGTCGGCGAAATGACGCCCCAGTGCCTCCATTGCGGAATCGCGGGCGGATTTGCCGTCTTTTTCCTTAAAGGCAAGGGGAGAAGAGCAGGCGGCTGCGACAACAAGGCACAAAACCATCAGATGGCGGAAAGGGCCTGGGGGCCAAATTCTGCGGGAGTCGTCTCGCGCAATGGAAGCACGTTCCTTCGTACTTTGGGGGATGGTTCTCAGGTCGGCCATGGCTTCTCAGAACGCGGACGCGAAGCGTCCCGGTATGCATTCCCGCGCAAAGCGTGCGAAAGATTCGGCAATCGATTGACCGAAATGAAAACCATGTCCGTACTTGAAAATCTTGGCGCCTTTTCTCTTTGGCATGAGAATTTCAGGTTCATCGCGGATTTGTGGGGAGCGGCAAAGGTAACCAGAGCTTCCAGCTCTGGTCTCATAGCGCGAATATGCCGCCGCTTGGAATCGGAGGCATGCCAGACCAAGATGGTCTGGTTACCATCGACATGCCCTTTCCCACAAATTCGCGATGAATCGAATTTCATAGGGTTCCGTCGATCAGCCAGCCGTACCTGTCGAAAAACTCCGCCCGGCGCTCCGCCAACTCCATTTATGCGTTGCGCGTTTTACGCGCTGTGGACCGGCGGAGCATTGCCGGGGGCTCTCGTTTACACGGATTCCCGAAGCTTCTTTCCGGGCTTGAATTTCACTACGTTCGCCGCCTTGATCTTGATGGGGGCGCCTGTTTGCGGATTGCGACCGCTTCTCGCTTTCCTGCGCGCCTTGAGAAACGTTCCGAAGCCGACCAGAGTGACTTTTCCGTTTTTTTTCTTCAAAGCTCCCGTGATGTTGTTCACGAAAGAGTCCAGAGCGGCCTTTGCCTGCGCGGCGGTAATGCCGGAGTCCTCCGCCATTGCCTTGACGAGTTCCGTTTTGGTCATGTCGCACCCCCGTTTGTTGTGGTTGAAGGTTGTTGGCTATTGACTGCAAAGGTTAATAGCGAATTCGGCGCAATGTCAACAAAAATCGTGCTTTGCGACGAACCTTTTTTTGCTGTTTTCTAAAAAAACCTTTGAAAACAAGCACTTACGAAAACCACTAAAACAAAGCCTCCACGAATTGCTGCGGATTGAAATCCTGGAGGTCCTCGATTTTTTCTCCGATACCGACGTACTGGAGCGGGATTTTGAGGTTGTTGCAGATGCTGACCACGATGCCGCCCTTGGCTGTACCGTCGAGCTTGGTCAGGGCCATGCCGGTGACGCCGACGGCGTCGTTGAACATATTGGCCTGGGAGACGGCGTTTTGGCCGGTGGATGCGTCCAGGACCAGCAGGACCTCGTGGGGCGCGCCGGGCATTTTCTTGGCCACCGCGCGCTTGATCTTCTTGACCTCCTCCATCAGGTTGACGTTGGTATGGAGCCTTCCTGCGGTGTCGATCAGGGCGATGTCGATTCCCCTTGCGACCGAAGCTCCCATGGCGTCGAAGGCGATGGCCGCCGGGTCGGCCTGGTCTTTTCCTCTGACGAACTGCGCTCCCGCCCTGTCGGCCCAGATGCCGAGCTGTTCGACGGCGGCCGCTCGGAACGTGTCGGCGGCGGCCACCAGCGTCTTTTTGCCCTCGGATTGAAAGCGGGAGGCGAGCTTGCCGATGGTCGTGGTTTTTCCGACGCCGTTGACACCGACCACCATGATCACGTGGGGTTTTTCGGCGGACATTTCCGGCGCGGGAGGCATGTCTTGCATCAGGGCGAGAATCTCCTCTTTCAAGACCGCCTTGAGCTGGCCTGCGTCGGAGATTTTCTTGGCCTTTCCAGAGAGCCTTTCCATGAGTTCCATGGTGGTTTCCACCCCCATGTCCGCCGTGATCAGAAGCGCCTCCAGGTCTTCGAGCAGCTCGTCGTCGACTTTTTTACGGCCCAGAAACAGTTCGTCGATGTCGGTTGTCAGGATTTCGCGGGTCTTGGCAAGCCCTTTCCGGAACCGATTCATGAAGCCTGACGGGGCTTTTTCTGCGGGCGAGCCGGTTTCTCCGGGCACGGCCTGGTCCGAACCGGCGTCCGCAGCCTCCGCCGTCGCGCTTGGCTCGGCAATTTCTTCCTCTTTCGACTCGTCTGCTTGTTCCGAAACGCCGTTGTCCGCCTCGGCGGCGGCACCTTGGTCCTTTTGTTTCCCTTTTTTCTTGAAAAGATTGAATGCCATGTCTTTGGTGTCGTATCCTTTGTTCCGCGTTATGGTAACCAGACCATCCTGGTCCGGGGGGACTCGGGCCGCCAAGCGTTGATGCCAAGGGTTGCCGACCAGAGCTGGAAGCTCTGGCTACCTTGCCTTTCCGTTTGAAACCGACGGCCATCTTCGAAAACGGCCTACTTTGTAACCCGAATCGCGGAATATATCAATACCTTCGCTCGTCGCCCTCCTAGTTCAACGCGGCATTCCGCCCGGCCTGCCCCCCGTTGGAACCGTTCCCGTTCAAATTGACCGAGACCAGTTTCGATATGCCCTTTTTTTCCATGGTGACGCCGAACAGGGTGTCGGAAAATTCCATGCTCCGTTTGTTGTGGGTGATCATGATGATCTGGGAGCTTTCGCCGATCATTTTCAACAGGTTGTTGAAGCGGTTCACGTTGGCTTCGTCCAGAGGCGCGTCGATTTCGTCCAACAGGCAGAACGACGCCGGCTTGATCAGGAATATGGAAAAAATGAAGGCGATGGCCGACAGGGCCTTTTCGCCGCCGGACAGCAGGCTGAGCCTGGTCAGCTTCTTTCCCGGCGGAGATATCATGAACTCCACGCCCGACTCCAGGGGCTTGTCCGGTTCCGTAAGCACAAGCTCCGCTCCTCCGCCCTCGAACAGTCTGGGAAACACCTCGGTCATCTTTTCGTTGATGGCCGTGAAGGTTTCCATGAACTTGTCCTGGGTGATCCGGTTGATTTTCCGGATCACCTTGTGCAAGTCCTCGATGGCCTTCAGAAGGTCGTCGCGCTGCTCGACCATGAAATCGTAGCGGGTCTTGAGCTGTTCGTACTCCTTGATGGCCCCCATGTTGACGTCGCCCAGGCCCCTGAGCTGCTCGCGCTTCTTTTGCAGGGCGCCCTCCATCTCCTCGAGGGAGACTTCCGCTTCTTCCAGCATGCCGCCGTACTTGGCCTGCATCTGCCAGAATTTCTGGTTGTAGCGCTCTTCGAGCCGGGAAATCAGGTTTTCCTTCTGCATCTGGCGCTGGGACAGCTGCATCTCCACGGTGCGCAGTTTTTCCAGGGTCTCCTCCCGTTTTCCCTCGACTTCCGACTTGGCCTGGTCGCTTTCCTTGAGACGGGCGTCGATGGCCTGATAGTCCGCCTCGGTTTCCTCCAGCTGCTTGTCCACGCCCTTGAACGTTTCGTAGTGCCCGGCAAGCTCCCTTTCCTTGAATTCGATGCCTTCCCGGTCCTTCTCCTGCCTTCGGGCCTTTGCGACGATGTCCTCGGAAATTTGTTCCAGCCGCTTTTTGCCGTCCTCCTGGAACTCCTTGAGCCTTCTCAGGTTGCCCACGTTGTTTTCGTAGCGGGCCTGCAAGGACGTAAGCTTCAGCTGCGTTTCCACGACCTTTTCGTTTCTTGCCTCCAGGTCCGCGGAAAGGTTTTCGATTTGAACGGTGGTCCGCGCCACGTTGTCCTGGGCCTCCTTCACATCGCGGGCGACCCGGTCGCGTTCCCGCTCGTACTTCTCCATCTCTTCGTCGATGTCGGTCTGCTCGCCCACGAGCTGATCCTGCTCAAGCCGGACGATTTCCAGGTGGCGCCGGGCGGTCTTGAGTTCCTCGGACGCCTTGAACAGTGCCTTTTCCGCATCGATCTCCATCTGGGAGACGTAATTTTTCTCCTCGGTCTGCTGTTGCAGGTCCGTTTCCTTTTCCCGGACCTCGGCTTCGATGCGTTCCTGGACGCCCCTGGCCTCCGCGATCACGCTTTCCATGCCGTCCAGCTCGGTTTCGAGCTGGCGGATTTCCCGTTTCTTTTCCAGGATGCCCGACAGCTTGTCCTTGCTTCCGCCCGCCATGATGCCCTGCTCGGAGATCACGTGGCCGTCGGCGGTGACGATGGTTTGAAAGACACCGTTTCGGTTCCAGATCTCCAGGGCCTCGCGCAGGTCCGGCGCGAATACCACGTGGCCGAGAAGCGCGTCGGCCGCCTTCTCGAAACCCGGTTTCACCTCCACGTGGTTTAATAGAAGTGCGGACGGCTCCGGCTTTTTGCCTTCGCAGTCCAGGCTTTTCACGGAGGAAAGCGGGATGAACCCCGAGCGCCCGACATTGTTGTCCGCAAGAAATCCGATGGAGGATTCCCCCACCTGTTGATCCTTTACGATGACATACTGCAATCCCTCCCCCAGGACCGCCTCCACCGCCGTCTCGTAGCCGTCGGACGGAGACAGGATGTCCGCCACGATGCCGTACACGCCGCTTTGATCCGGTCCGCCGGCGGACGACGCCTCCTTGAGAATCGCCTTGACTCCGTCCCTGTACCAGTCGAAGTTTTCGTCCATCTTTTTCAAGGCCAGGTATTTGGAACGAATTTCCTTGCGTTTCAATTCCAGGGTCTGGACCTCTTTGACCTGCTGGCTCAGGGATTTTGCCTTGATTTCCAGCTCTTCGTGCAGAGAACGGATGCTCGAATTCAGAGCGGCCAGGGTTTCCCTGTGTTCGGCAAGCTCCTGCTCGACCTTCTTTTCCGCATCGGCAAGCTGGGCCGCTTTGCCTTCGGCCCCAGCCACCTCTTCATCGACTATCTTCAAGCGACGCTCGATGCTTTCCCTGTTCCGGGTCGTGGTCTGGTAGATGTTGCCGACACGGGCTTCCTGGGCCACCAGATCCATCAGGGACTTCTTGTATTGCTCGAGCTTTTCGTTCAAGGGCGCCGTCTGTTGCTTCATTTCCCGAAGGTTCGCCTGTTCCGACGACAGCTCGGCCTTGATCGTTTCGATCTGTTCGTTCAGTTGCGCGGTTTCCGCCTCGGATTCTCCGACTTCGTCCGCCATGCGGACATTCTTTTCCTCCAGTTCCTCGCCCGCGCGCTTCAGGTCCGCGATCTCCCTTTCGCGTTGCCGGATCTGGTCCCGAAGGTGGGTCAGGTCGTTTTCCAGGGTGTCGATCTTTCTCTGCGCTTCGAAACGGGTGGATTTCTGCCGGGAAATCTCGTTGTTGAGCTGCGTTCGTTCCAGCAGGATCTTTTCGACGGCGGCATCCAGTTTCTTCAGCTCCGTGCTGTGGGCGAGGTCGGCGTCCTTCAAGGATTTCAGCATCTCTCGCGTTTCGTCTATTTCCTTTGAAAAGTCCTTGTGCCTTTGCAGGTTCACAAGAACGTCGAGCTTCTGTACTTTGTCCCGGATTTTCTGGTAGCGCTCCGCCTTCTTCGCCTGGCGGTTCAACCCGCCCATCTGGCGATCCACCTCGGAAATGATGTCGTTCAACCGCAACAGGTTCTGGTTGGTGGAATCGACTTTCTGAAGGGCCTCTTTCTTTCGCGCCTTGTATCGGGAGACACCGGCCGCCTCCTCGATGAAAACGCGCCTTTCGTTCGGATCGGCGTCGGTGATCGCGCCGATGTTGCCCTGCTGGATGATCGCGTAGGACCGGCTCCCCATGCCGCTTCCCAGAAACAGATTGTGGATGTCCTTCAGGCGGCAGGGACGCTTGTTCATGAGATAGGCGGTGTCGCCGGAGCGGAAAAGACGCCGGGTCACTTGGATTTCGCTGAAATCCTTGAATTCCTCGGGCGCTGAACCGTTGTCGTTCAAAAGAGTCAGGCTCACTTCGGCCATATTTCCGGGCGGCTTGCCGTCGGCACCCGCGAAGATGATGTCCTCCTTGGACTTGCCTCGCAGCTGCTTGACGCTCTGCTCACCCATGGCCCACCGAATCGCGTCGATCACGTTGCTCTTTCCGCAGCCGTTGGGCCCGACGATGGCCGAAATCCCCCCGGTAAAGTCTATACGGGTCTTGTCCAGAAAGGATTTGAACCCGGAAACTTCAAGTTTTTTCAATTTCATGCGGAAAACGCTCCTTCTTGGTTCCTTTTCACAAGCGCAAACCTATCCTGTGCCTTTGCCGGAGTCCGATTTTCCAATCGGCTTCGAAAAAGGAAAAAAAACATTTTGTCTTGTGTTCGCAAAATGATCGAAAGCTGGTTCGCGGACGAAACCGGCCAGTATCGGCCGGCCTTTCGTTTCAGAGGCTTAAGCCGAACCGTCCGGTTGCTCAAAGTGGGTGTTATATATCAGGGATTGTGTGCGATGTAAAGGCAAAAACACAATTTAGCGGGTATTTTTGCAATTTGGGTACAACATATGGTGCAAACCGAAGGCCCTTATATTAATAGGAACGAAACCGGCGGTCTGCCGGCATGTACGAATTTATGGAATATCGATTCCTTTTTCCCTTGCGTCGTACGAATATATTGACAAGTCCGCTGGAGATTTCGTAGGTTTGGCCTTCCCGAGACGGGATTTCGTTTGCAGGGGCTACGATAATGTAACTTCGAAAGATTGCGAGAGAGGAGAGGCATGGGTTCGACCGTAACAATCAATTCTTCGACGGAGATTTACCAGGGGCGCGTATTCAAGCTGTTCAAGGAGAATATCGTCCTGCCCAACGGCGTGGCCGTGGACATCGATGTCCTCAGGCACCCGGGGGCGGCGGCCATGGTCGCGTTGACCGAATACAACGAGGTGGTGCTGATCCGGCAATACCGGCACGCGGTGGGCGATTTCATATGGGAAATCCCCGCCGGCACGCTGGACCCGGAGGAAGGCCACGAAACCTGCGCCCACAGGGAGCTGGAGGAGGAGACCGGCTATCGGGCAGGGCGCATGGAAAAAATCGGCGAGATTATCCCCGTGCCGGGGTATTCCAACGAAAAAATCCATGTGTATCTGGCCACGGGGCTGTCGATGGGCGAAAGCAGCCTGGACCGCGACGAATATCTGTCGGTCCATCGGGTGGATTTCGACAGGGCGGTCGAGATGATCGAAAATGGGGAGATCTGCGATGCCAAGACCATCTTCGGGCTGCTCAAGGCAAAGATGACGCTTTCAAGAAAAGGACCCTCCTCATGAAATCCGAAAAAGAGATCCGGGAAGAAATCGAACGGATACAGGCATACGGAAAAAAGTGGCCTTGTTCCCAGGCGATCGGCCGGGAATGCGAGCTGATGGTCGAAATGCTCCGGTGGGTCCTGGAAGAGGACCCGGAGAAAGAGAAGTAGGGGCATGAGAATATACGCCGTGTCCGATATTCACGGCAAGACCTCGCGGCTCGAAGCGGTCGAAAGGAACGTAAAGGCATTGAGTCCGGACCTTCTGGTGCTTCCGGGCGACATCACCGGTCCGTTTTTCAAGGAGCGGGCGCTGGAGCGTCTGGCCGGCCTGGGTGTCGAGGTGCTGGCGGTCAGGGGCAACTCGGAGTGGTTCATGCCGGACGACGCTTTTTCGTCCTGCGGCATGACATCCCTGCACTTGCGGGAAGTGAAAAAGGGCGACATTTCGTTCGCGGGCGTCGGAGGAGCCGTGCCCCTGCCTTTTCGCACGCGGGTGAGGTTTTCCGAGACCCGCCTGATCGATTCTCTTTGGAACCTGGTCGATCAGGATTCCGTTTTCGTGACCCATCCGCCGCCCTACGGGGCCAGAGACCAGGTCCTGGGAAAAGCCCACGCCGGAAGCCGTCTGATCCGGGAAATCGTCGATGAGCGAAGGCCCGCCATGGTCCTGTGCGGGCATATCCACGAAGGCGCCGGCATCTGCCACTGCGGCGAAACCCTGGTGGTCAATTGCAGTTTCTATCGGAACAAGGAAGGCGCACTGGTTGAGTTCGGAAAAACCTCCCGACGACACAAGGTCGAAATCATTTCATTTCGCGCTACTTGATCCTCGCCTTGATTTCGGCGACCGCCTTTTTTGCCTCCGGCGTTTTTCGGGAATACAGCTTTTTGGCGAATTGGCTCGTCTTGTCCTTGACCGAGTCGGGCGCGGGCAGGTCGGGAAAGACCGGAACGTCCAGAGACTCGAAACGTATCGGCTTGAATTTCAAATTCCTGTCGAGCCTGTCGCAACCATGTTCGGCGAACGAGCCCCCCGTGATTTTTTCCTTTTCCATATGATCCGGATCGAACTGGCGGGTGTACTGCAAAGTGCAAATGGTCGAACGCTCGTTGACCTTCTTGATTTTCTCGTTGATCATTTCGCCCATGAATTTGAGCATCTGGTAGGTGACCGGGGGGGCTTCCTCGGGGTCGATGGCCACCGAAGCGTTGAGCCGGCCCCGCATATAGTCGTCGCAACTCTCTCTCAGCGCTTGATAAGCGAATTGCACGAGCTTTACGTATTCCCCTTTGGCTGTAAGCGTGAGAGACAGGGTCATCTTTTCGGGCAGGATATGGTCGGGAAACCCCTGGTTTTTGGCCAGTTCGCCGGACTCGACGTTCAGCGCGGCGTAAAAATCCGCTGCGGACTTCTTGTCGAGCAACAGAAAATTGAGAAGACCTGCATGGGAAAATACAATTTCCGCCTTTTTTTTCAATTCCCCTCTGTACTTTTCGAAAAGCTCCATTTTGTGGTCGATTTCGACCCTGGAACCGAAAAACGATTCCGCCATATCCCCCAAAACCTCCTCCGCCAGCCTGTCGGTGAGGTCGTCTATAGGTTTCATATGAAAACTCCGTTGGGCGTTTTTTTGTCCGTAATGGGTTCGGTCGCTCGATTCGCGGCTTGGCCAGTGCCATGGTCGCGGTCGGAGCGCCAAGGAAAACCAAAGTTATCACCTGATCGCGCTTTGGGCAAGGTCTATTGTTGATCGACAGTTGTAAAAATCGTCTTAACGGTTTGCTCATAAAAAAACAAAGTTGTAAGTTTTTGGGCCGATTTTTTTCGATTTTGTAGTTTCCCGGGACTTTGCGCAGGTCTTGAAAAGGTGTTTTTATCCTTTCTTTTTTTTCGAGCATCCCTTCCATGGAAGACATCGCAATGCCATTGCTCGAATACGAATCGTTTGGCGCTGATATTGCATTGGGCTGATATTGCATAGGAATGGTTCGGAAAAAAGAAATGCGGAACCTGATTTCGTGCTGCCGAGTTTGGCGTTTGGCGCGACTTTTCTCAGATAACTTGTGGGGAGTTTTTTATGGATAACATGTGGAAGACGGAACAAAACGATTTAGAGGTCGAAATGCGCTCTCATATCGACATTTTCGAGGAAATAGAGGCGGAATTGGTTTTCGCCCGAAAACCCAAGTTGAATTTCGACCGTGTCTCCATGGACGGCCGGATGCTGAAGGTGCTGTTGGAACTCGACGGTACGAAAACATTGCGTCGGGTAAGCAACACGCTCGGGTTGGACATGAAGACCTTGAAAGGCACAATCAACGATTTGTATCGCCTGGGCGTGATCGACAGGGTCTCGGGCGAACGGCAACGCGGCGCGTCGCGAAAAAGAATGGGCAACTGGCGCGGCGCCAGCGCCGACCTGCATTGACGGAATTTTGTAAGCCCTCTGTAATTGCCTCCTTCGTACAAACCTCCTGGCCTGCGCCGGAAAAGCGACCCTGATTCCAAGTCGGAAACTCTTTTTCGGCGCATACTTTGCCAAGGGACAAAAATTAAATAACCGAAACATTTTTTCAGCTACCGTTACTTAATACCTGGGGGAGGGAAATTCCCGGCTTTCCGAATTGATTTTTCCACCGAAAATAATTCCCTTTTTAGTTCCGGTGGCCAGTGTTGGGTTTCAGGACGATAACAGGTTCTTCTCGGTATGTCTTGTCCCTCGGATTCCCTCCATGAACTATGACCTGCAACGAATAATGAAAGCCTCGTAGGACCGTCATTCCGGGCGGAGCGGGCATACTCCGAAGATGCCCCGAAAAACCATATGCCTTCAGGTTTGCGGGGATCTTAGGGAATAACAGAGCTTAGCGGAGACCCGGAATCCAGGATTTCTTATGGGGTCCCCTCATTATTGGGCGCCTGGATTCCGGGTCTACGCTATGTCTTCTCATTTTCATGACTCCGCGTTGAACCAAAGCTCCGATCTTTATTGGAATTCCCTATAACTTGACCGCTCCGCCCGGAATGACGAAAGAAAAATCCCGGCCTTTTAAGTTGGCGCTTATGCCCTTCAAGGGGGACCCCTCGAACCAAACTTTGTACCATTAATTTTGTTTTCGTCCCCAATCAGTGCGGTTGGTTCGACGGATACCCTGATTAATTCTCACACAAAGCCACAAAGCCACAAAGACACCAAGGTTGCCAAATACGGCGCTTTGCGCCTCTGCGTGAGGGTTTTAAAGATTTGCCGATCAGGGCCAGCTTTTCCGACTCCCCGATCGCACCCTATTGACGACACGCTTTCCTTGATTTTTCCGAGTTGCTCGCTCTGGGACACGCATGTCGTGTTCCCGAGAACATTGAAATCGCGCAAGGATGGTCTTAAAATAAGCCACTTTTATGAGAGATTGAGGCAAAAAACATCTATCGAAAGAGAGGTTTCGCACCCATGGAAAAACAACATAAGTTTTCAATTTGGTACGTCATACTCGGCGTCTGGATCGTGCTGTTGCTCCAGCAGTATCTGGTGAGCGTGTTCGCCATCCAAGTGATTCCGTACAGCCAGTTTTTGAAGATGCTCGAGGAGGGCAAGGTGACGGAGGTGGCCATATCCGCCAACCAGATTCAAGGGCGGATGCACCCCGACGGCGCGGATCCGAGCAAGGTCGAAATGTTTCGGACCATCCGGGTGGACCAGGATACATCGGACCTTCTGGCAAAGTACAACGTGAAGTTCAAGGGCGAACTCGAATCCACGTTGATGAGGGATTTGCTTTCCTGGGTGATACCGATTTTCCTGTTTTTCGGAATCTGGATGTTCATGATGAAGCGCATGTCGGGCCAGCAGCCCGGATTCATGACTTTGGGAAAGAACAAGGCCAAGATTTACGTGGAGGACGAGCTGGGTGTCAGGTTCGAGGACGCGGCCGGCGTGGACGAGGCCAAGCAGGAGCTTGTGGAAGTGGTGGATTTTCTCGCGGATCCTCATAAATTCACGGAACTAGGCGGGCAAATTCCCAAGGGGATCCTTCTGGTAGGCCCCCCTGGCACTGGCAAGACCTTGCTGGCAAAGGCCGTGGCAGGGGAAAGCGGCGTGCCGTTCTTCAGCCTGAGCGGTTCCGAATTCGTGGAGATGTTCGTGGGACTCGGCGCGGCCAGGGTCCGGGACTTGTTCGTGCAGGCCAAGGGCAAGGCGCCCTGCATCATTTTCATCGACGAACTGGACGCGCTCGGAAAGGCGAGGGGAGTGGCCATCGGCGGCGGCCACGACGAGCGGGAGCAGACCCTCAACCAGCTTCTGGTGGAAATGGACGGCTTCGATCCCAAAGTCGGCGTGATCCTCATGGCCGCCACCAACCGTCCGGAAATCCTCGACCCCGCTCTTTTGAGGCCGGGCCGTTTCGACCGCCATATCCTTGTGGATCGCCCGGACAAGAAAGGCCGGGAGGACATTCTCAATGTGCACTTGAAGAATGTCAAGGCGGCCGACGACATCGATGTCGAAACACTGGCGGGCATGACCCCCGGCATGGTGGGGGCGGACCTGGCCAACCTGATCAACGAGGCTGCCCTGCTGGCGGTCCGAAGAGGCAAGAAGCAGGTCGAGATGGCAGAGTTCGAAGAAGCCGTGGAACGAATCGTCGCCGGGCTCGAAAAAAAGAACCGCCTGATCAACGCAGAAGAAAGAAAGATCGTGGCCTATCACGAACTGGGCCACGCCATCGTGGCGCTCTCCCTGCCCGGCACCGACCCGGTCCAGAAGATTTCCATCATCCCGAGGGGCATCGCTGCCCTGGGATACACCATGCAAGTGCCCACGGAAGACCGTTTTCTGATGAAGCGCTCCGAACTGCTGAACAAGATCGCAACTCTTCTGGGCGGACGGGCCTCCGAAGAAATCTTCTTCGGCGACATCTCCACCGGCGCGCACAACGACCTGTCCAAAGCCACAGACATCGCCCGGAGCATGGTCAAGGAATACGGCATGAGCGAAAAGGTCGGCCAGGTCTATTTCGCCAGCGAAAAACGCAGCCGCTTTTTGAACGCCCCCGGCTACGAAGGCGCGAAGGAATACAGCGAAGCCACGGCCGAGGCCATCGACCAGGAAGTGCGTGACATCCTGGCAGCCCAGTATTCCGTGGCGCTGGAAATCATAAAGGAAAAGAAGGCTGTGTTGGAGGATGCCGTCCATGTCCTGCTGGAAAAGGAAAAAATAGAGGGCGGGGACTTAAAGCAGATCATGGAAAAACACGGCGCCGAACCGGTGGGGTCCTGAAGTCCGGTGCGGTTTTGGTTATAATGTCGGCCAACCAACACCGTCATTCCGGGCGGAGCTTGCGGAGACCCGGAATCCATGCGATGATCGAAACTGTTGGATGGAAACCGGCCGAAATTTAAAACCAAGCCCTCTGGCGCCAACTCGTTTTGACGTCGGAAATTGCTTTGTTCCGGGCTGTTCAGGAAAACAGCCCGAGCAGGTGCATGTAGATCACGACAAAGGGGGCGATTATGAAAAACGTGATCGCCGCAGTCGCTGGAAAAAGCCGCTGTCTGATACTGTCCATCCTGGCGACGATTCGCTCGCGTTCGTCCTCGCTTTGATTCCTCGCCCGGTGCGTCAACACCCATTCCAGAACGGATAACAGCACGGAGGCCGCTGTGTACAAGACGACAAGGATGAAAAATGTCACTGTCAGTACAGCCATCGATATCATATTAACCGAATTTCTCCTTACTGTTTTGTCAAATCGGCAACACATCTTTTGGACCTGTTCGGGTGGCGGCCATTTATCAGGGGAACTTGGCCGGAGTGGCCCGGTAGCGCCGCCTTACACGGCGGCGCGGTGCTTCTCTTTTGGGACCGAATCTTAGAATGGGATTGCGCCGCCGTGGAAGACGGCGCTACCGCCCCCCCGAGCTTTTGTGTTTTACCCGTTGATCTCATTCGCACAGGTCGCATTTTTCGGGATCAATACCAAATGTAGAACGGAATTGTAAATAAACCTTTTAGGAATCAAGGCCGAAACGCACGAGAACAAATATGCCAGCTCCATTTTCCGATGAGAATAAAACATCTACGTAGGGACAATATCGGAATTGGCCCGACGAGCAACGCTGGGAACTGATCGAGGGAACGCCCTTTGCCATGAGCCCGGCACCTTCGACGGCACACCAGAGGGTGGCAGGCGATCTCTTTAATCAAATCTATAATTTCCTTGAAGGCCGTGAGTGCGACCAGTCTGATCAAAGGCGACAGGCTCGAGGACCGGATCGACCGCCTGAAAGAAATGTTCGCCCTGTACATGGGACACCCGGTCGAATTCGGCGAAAAAGCCCTGGGCTCCAGGCGCCAGGCGGACAACATGAATCGAGCACTCGCCTATTTGATGGTCAGCGAGGGTTGCATCGAGGCCAACGTGGAGGAAACCGTCGAGCTGTACGCCCATCAATGCTCCGTGCAGGTGGACACCCGGGATCTCGCGCTCATGGCCGCAGTGCTGGCCAACGGCGGAGTCAACCCGGTAACGGGAAAAAGGGCCATCGCATCCTGCTATGTGAAAAACCTGCTGAGCGTCATGTTTATCAGCGGCTTGTACGAATTCTCTGGCCAATGGGCCTACCGGATGGGGATTCCGGCAAAAAGCGGTCTGGCCGGCGCCATTCTCGCCGTAGTTCCGGGCAAAATGGGACTGGCCGTCTATTCTCCTCCCCTCGGCGCGCATCAAAAGAGCGTGCGGGGATTGCGAGTACTCGAGGAAATTTCCCGGAAGAAAGGCTATCACGTCTTTTCCCCATGCGCGGAACATGCGCGGCTTGTGGAAAGCCCCGAAAATGCCATTCCTGAAAAAAACGAATTCGAATCCCTTCTAAACGAGCTGATCCAAAAATACAAGGAACTCGACTGGGGAGAAATCTATGTCAGCGAACCCGACCTGTATCATGTGGACAGACGCCAGTTCGGCATCTGCGCGGCCACCTGCGACGGCGAGGTCTTCGAGGCTGGCGACTGCCGGGACGAATTCTTTATCCAGTCCATATCCAAGCTGTTCACCTACGGACTCGCCCTGGAAGACCACGGCAGGGATGGGGTGTTGAAAAAAGTGGACGTAGAGCCCACCGGCGACGCCTACAACGCGGTGATCAAGGTCAGGACATACTCCAAGCGCCCCCACAACCCCATGGTCAACGCGGGCGGAATCGCCGCCGCCAGCCTGGTCAAGGGGGAGAGCCCGGCCAAGAAACTCAACCGGATGAAAGAGGCACCTGTTTCGAAAAGGCGAATTTCACTCGACAGGTGAAATTCCCCTGATTCTGTCAAGCAGGTTTTCGTCCCCTGTTTTTTCCGCAAGGCTTATGCCTAGTTTCAAGCGCGACTTGTTGGGTTCCCATTTGTCCAAAAGAAATTTGGCGATGTGGGTATATTTTTTCGACAACGCTTTTAGGACCGGATCGTCTGGCGTTTGCCGTCGCTTGGCCTTTCCTTTTTCCGCATTTACCTCGGCGCCCCTTCCGACAAGCAATTCCAGCATTTCTTTGTATCCTTTGGTCGCTGCGAGAATCAATGGCGATTCGTAGACAACCGAGCCTGCGTTTATATCCACCCCGGCATCGAGAAGGCGCTCTGCCATTTCTGTGTCGTTTTGCCTCACGGCTTCCAGAAGAATCGACTCCTCGCGACCGGGATACAAAGTCACCGGCTTGTTGATGTCAAAATCCTCGGCCAGAAATTCATCGAACTTTTCGAGGTCGCAGTGTCTGATCGATGTCAATAGATCTTGAGGCAATTCTCCGCAATACGCGTTTTCCGGTCTGCGAATACCGATGTCTCTATTTGCAAAAAATTCTCTGATTGCAGGAGAACTCCCGTATACCCAGCGCAAGTTTGCCCCTTTTTCGCTATTTGAATTAATATCGGCCCCGTTTTTTTCCAGAAACAACAGGAATTCGATTAACTTGTCGTAGTCGGTGACTAAAAGGTCAAAGAAGGCGGGCTCTCCTCTGGGGGTGTTTTCGTTTGGATCGGCCCCCGCTTTTATCAACAGCTGGCAAATCTCCTTGTCCTGGTGGGATATGGCTTCCTGGAGAGGCGTTTCTCCATTGCCGTTTTTCAGGGAATAGTCCGCTCCCGATTTCAGAAGCATCTTGACCAATGGTTTCCGGTTCTCGCATACGGCAATGGACAGGGGCGTTCTTTTTCGATGGTATCGGGAAATGCCCGAATGGTCGGCTGTTTGAACGTTGATATCGACGCCTGCTTCGATAAGCAGGCTGACTGCGGCTTTCTTGTTGCTGTAGGTTGCTACGTGAATCGGGTACCAATTGGGCGCAAAAGGCTCTTTGGGATCGACGCCTTTGGAAATCAGCTTCTCCATTTCCGCTATATTGCCCTTTGTCAATGCCTGGAAAAAAGCATATTGATCATCGAACTCGGAAACAGCCTTGACAAATGTCTCGGGTTTGACTCTTTTGCTTCCAATCCGGCAAAACGTCCATTGTGTGCCTGTTTGCGAATTGTCGAGGGTGGCCTTCAAGTGAGAGGCGCCGGCCGAGATCAGCTTCTTCAAAATATCTTCGGCGTTTTTATTTCCTTCCCTGAATGTGAAATCCACCCTTCTTTGAAAATGGTAAACATGTGTGATTTCAAAGCCCCACTCTATCTCCTCGTCGATTTTCAAAAGCCCTAACCGGTTCAATTTTTTTTCTACTTTACGCCATTCGCCGTTCTCGACCTTTCGGAAAGCATCGGCCCAGACTGCGGCCGCCTCCTGTGTCTCAAACACTGCAACTGCATCTATCCATGTTTCCGACATTTGGAACCTCCAAAAGCCAGTTGGTTTCCATGTGTTGACTTCAATCTCTTCGACTACTTTTTGTGACGCATACTATATCAGGCAAGTCTGTCTGTCTCAAGAATTTTTTTGTCGTCAATAATCTTCCCAATCCCCCATTTGGTAGTATGAATACAGCTTCATGTTGTTGAGGGTGTTGACGGCGGTGGGTACCATGGAAACGTCCTTGCCGAAAACAAACATGGAGACAAGCAGTTCGTCGGTGAGATAGCGCGTGGGAATCTCCACGCGCAGTCCATTCGGATCGATTTCTTTCTCGGCGGCCAGATGAAATCCCCAATCCCCGAAAGCGGGCACGTCGGTATGAAAGGACGCGGTTTCGAACCTGGCCGATTCCAGGGTTTTGCGAACGGCCCAGAATGCCTTACGTGCGAAATAGGGGGATGATGACTGGGTGACGAACACGCCTCCCGGCTTCAGGCGTTGTTTGACCGCGACATAGAACTCGTGGGAGTACAGACGAGCCAGGGCCGGAGCATGAGGGTCGGGAAAGTCCGCCACGACGACATCGACGCGTTGGTCAGTGTGCCGTATCCATGCGAAGGCGTCGGCCGCTATGATTCGGATGTTCGACCGTCGCAGGGCGTCGGCGTTGATCTTGCGAAATTCGGGATGATCCTTTGCCAGTTCCAGGATGCGGGAATCCAGGTCCACCAGGGTCATGGAGCGAACATGCGGATATTTGAAAATTTCCCGAGCCGTCAAACCGTCGCCGCCCCCCATGATCAGGAGTTGCTCGGCTGCGCCGTGCAGGGCCATGGCGGCGGAGCCGATGAGTCCCAGCAAGGGAAGCAGCACCAGGGGAAACGCCACTGAGCCCACCAAAGAACCGATGTAGTCTGCCGCCAGCACATTGGCCAGAGCACGCCGGGAACCGGTGAATGTTTCCAGGTACCGGGAAAGCAAAGGGATTTCCAAGCCCACGAAAATGCCGATGCCGCCGGTGAAAATCAACATGGCGAGAAAATAGATTGCGGTGAAATCCAAGACGAAACCGATATAGAGCAGAAACGGGCAGGTCAGGATGCCGAAGACGCCCAGCCAAATTTCGATGACGAGAAACGTGGACAAAAGATCGTGGAAGACTTTCCGGGAGAGGGCCGCGCCGATGCCCATGGCGCAGAGGAACATCCCCACCACCACGGAAAAATGGGTGACGTCGTCGCCGAGAATCGTATTTGGTGATGTACTGGTAAATCCACGAAACGGCGATCAAAGCCATTTGACCCAGTGAGAAGAATGCCAAGGCTGTGACCAGACCGCCTCCCCGGCCGGACAGGGCGCCTGCGAGGACCAGCGCGGAGCCGATGTAGACGCCCAATTCGATGGCCCCCATGCCTACATTGCGATCTTCGATGATTTCCTTTCGCGTGCTGAAGGTTCGAAACACGATTCGATCCGTGACCACGCGCGCCAGGTTCAGAAGCGGGATTCCCAGCAACGCCCACCCGATGTCTTTTAAAATCCCTTTCCAGGCGAACGCGGAGACCTCGGTTGGAGCGTCCCCGAAAGAGAGGCTCGCTCCGATAAAGACGATCAGGATGCCGATGTAGTATCCCACCAGGCTCAGCCCGAACGCCGGGTTGTCCTTTGACGCGAATTCGTCGTCGAGTTTATACGGCGTCAACACGTTCATCGTGATTTTGCCGCAAAACAGGATCAGCATCGCCGAAAGAACATATGCTGCGTCGGTGGCGAGAGAAAACAATCGTTCTTCCATGGCGGTCCCTTTTGCATGAAAAATGGTGTTTCGGCGTATCCACACCGATTTTGGTTCATCCGACTTGCAGGTCCTCGAACAAGGATGGCGCCACCTGTTCCAGAAGGCCCTTGAAACGCTCCGGTTCGGCTTCGGCGAAGCAGACCAGGAGAAGCAGAAAATCGAGTTCGCCCCGTCGGCAGTTTCTGACCAGAAAGCGTTTTCCTTCGCAAGCCGTGACGTCGATGGCTTTGCAATCGTTCATCTCGAGAAATTTCAGGAGCTTTTCCACCTTCTGGATCATTTCGAAGATCAAGTCGCCTGCCTTGGCGTATCTCGATCCGTTGTCTTGAACGCCTGCGATCAAGTCTCCCAAGGAGGAAAAAAGACTTATGGAGACAAAGCCTTCCAGCTCGCGGAACTTTTTCAACTTGTCCTCGATGACTCTCTCCCGGCCGGGGCTGATTTTCAAAAAGATCTCCTGCTCGAGGGCCGAAGCTTCCCCGTCCTCCCGGACAATCAATTCCGCCTGCTCGGACGCTTTTTGCGCGGTTTTTTCGACATCGATTTCGTCGACGGGCTGTTCTTGCTCTTTTTCGCCCCTGCGCCCGGCCTCCGCGATCAAAGTCATCAAATCGGAAAAAACGCGCCGTTCCGGTTTTCTCCTGGGCATGGTCAAAAAGGAGAGTTCCACCTTGTCCCACGTCAGCATCTCGATGGCGGCTTCCACCGGCTTCATCTTCTTCAAGGCGGCGTCGAAGACGACGCCTTTTTCAAAATAAAAGAGCCCTCGTCCTTCGTTGGCCGACTTGACCTCCAGCAGGCAGGTGCTCTTGGCCATTTCGATCAGGGGAAGAAAGTTGGTCGTTCTCACACCCTTTAAAGACGCGCCTTCGTCCAGAAGGTCGAGCCCCTCGATGATCGCCGCCGCCAGCTCCTTGATGTTGAAAGGCTTTTCAATATACCGTATGACCCCCCCCTGGATGAGTTTTTCGCGAATGGCCGCGCTCCCGTGCCCGGTCATCACGATGATCGGAATGGCCGGAAAATTTTTCGTCATATAGGCGATCAGTTGCAATCCCCCGACATCGGCCATCATCAAATCGGTCACAACCAGGGATATCGTCTCCTTGTTGAGAACCTCGATGGCGTCCGATCCGTCCTCCACCGCGACAATGCTGAACTGGCTCTCGTAGAGTTCCAGCCCTTCGGCGAGGCTTTCCAATACATCGGTGTTATCGTCAACAACCAAAACTTTGTCCATGGCAAAACGACCTTCCTTAATCTGACGGTTGTCGTCAAACGCTCTTCCCGCATTCTCTCCCTTCCAATCGTCATACCAGATGGCGTTTAAAAAATCTATATTCTTTCGGATGTTTGCGACAATAACGCTTTGATCGCACCGAAACGGAGCTGCCGTCAAGCGACGCCTCGGGCGACGCGCCAGGGCCGGTTTCGCCCCTTGCAACCCCGATTAAAGGATGCTAAAGGAATTGACGGAGGTTCTGGCGAACGACGTTAACAATGAAAAGGGCGCAACTGGTTGCTTGGAGAAAAGGCGATGAAAAAAAACGGACCATCGACGACGAACAATCGACATCCCGCACCGGCCGTCCGCCTGGAAAACATCTGCAAATCCTTCGGCGAAGTCCGTGCGAACCACAATATCAGCCTGGATCTTCACGCCGGGCGCATCAAGGCCCTGCTGGGGGAAAACGGCGCGGGCAAGAGCACGCTGATGAGCATCCTGGCCGGAAAGCTCCAGCCCGACAGCGGTCGCATTTTCATTGATGGAAAGGCCACGCCCATTGCGTCCACGAGCATGGCCCACATGATCGGCATCGGCATGGTCTACCAGCACTTCATGCTGGTGGACGCCATGACGGCGGCCGAAAACGTCCTTCTGGGGCATACCCGAAAAAAATGGCTCTCCCCAAAAAACATGGAGGAAGAGGTGGCGAGGCTCGCCGAACGCTTCGGTCTGGGAATCGACCCTGCCGCCCGCGTGTCCGACCTGTCCATGGGCGAGCGCCAGCGGGTGGAAATCCTCAAACTCCTTTTTCGCCAGAGCCGAATCCTGATCTTCGACGAGCCCACCGCCGTGCTCACACCCCAGGAGGCCGAACAGCTCTTCGCCGCCATGCGGCAGATGGCAGGGCAGGGCAAGGCCATCGTGTTCATCAGCCACAAGCTCGACGAAGTCATGAGCCACGCCGACGAAATCGCCATCTTGCGCAAGGGCGAAATCGTGGACGAAATGCCCGCCGACCGCATCGAGTCCAAGGCGGACCTTGCGATGAAGATGGTCGGCAGAGAAGTGGTGCTGCAAGTGGACAAGCAGCCGGTGGAACCCCGCCAGATCGTCCTGGACATCGAAGGCCTGAACGGCTCGGGCTTGCGGAACGTGGATTTGAAACTTCGTCAGGGGGAAATCCTCGGGATCGTGGGGGTGGCCGGAAACGGACAGAAGGCCCTGGTGGAGATCGCATGCGGTCTGAAAAGGCCGGAAGAGGGGAGTGTAAAGATTCTGGGAAAAAACTGGGACCAATTCTATAGGACCGCCGGATGGCAGGGCAACCTCATCTATGTCCCCGAAGATCGCCGGGGGCTGGCCGTCTGCCTCGACATGGATCTCGTGGAAAATTTCCTGCTCACCACCCGCCGGGGATTCACACGGGGGCCGTGGCTGCTGCAAAAAAAGGCAGGGGAAAAAACCCGCGCCATGATGGACCAGTTCGACGTCCAGCCGCCCGAAGCCTCCGCCCTTGCGCGCCAGCTCTCCGGGGGCAACTTGCAGAAACTCGTCCTGGCCCGGGAATTTTACCGGGGGCCCAGGCTGATCGTGGCCGAGCAGCCCACGCAGGGGTTGGACATCGGCGCGGCCGAGGACATCTGGCAGGTCCTGCTGAAAGCCAGGCAGAGGGCGGGGGTGCTGCTGGTCACCGGAGACCTCAACGAGGCGCTGGCACTCTCCGACCGCATCGCCGTTCTCTTCGAGGGACGAATCATGGACACGTTCTTCGCGGACGACAGGCAAAAGGTCGAACAAATCGGCCTTCTCATGGCCGGTGTCGTCCCGGAACCCGAACCTGCCGATGAAATCGGCGAGGAAACCACATAAATTCGGTTTTTTGAGATAGGCCACGAAATACACGAAATACGCGAAATACGCGAAAAGAAAAAAATATACGAAAAGTAATGAATACACGAAAGCGCTGATTGCTGAGTGTTGAAAGATAAGGAAAGGACGTTTTGGGAAAAAAGAAAAAAAGCTTCTACGCTGTTTTCAGCGGCCACAAGCCCGGAATCTACGAGGAATGGTTCGGCGAAGACGGTGCGAAAGCACAGATAGACGGATTCTCGAAGGCCAAGTACAAGAAGTTCGAGACGAAGGAAGAGGCCTTGGAATGGATGGAGGCCCTGGAAAACCCGGACAAGGCCGCAGCGTCTTCCGAAAAGCCGAAACCGGCATCCGAAAAGAAGCCGGCAGCCGAAAAGAAAAAAAGCAAAAAGAAGGCTTCTTCCAAAGGGCCGGGCGAGATCAAGAAGCCCGCGAATCCGGACAAGCTTCCGGAGGTCGTCATGTACACCGACGGCGCCTGTTCCGGCAACCCGGGACCGGGAGGATACGGCACGGTCCTGTTCTACAAGGACAAAAAAAGGGAGCTTTCCGGAGGCTTTCGCCGCACCACAAACAACCGCATGGAGATGACCGCTTGCATCGAGGGGCTCAAGGCCCTCAAAAAGCCGTGCGCCGTAACGCTTTTCTCCGACTCCTCCTACGTGGTCAACGCCATGGAAAAAGGATGGGCCAAGCGATGGAAGGCCAAGGGCTGGCAAAGGACCCCCGAGCAAAAGGCCGTAAACGCCGATCTGTGGCAGCAGATGCTGGAACTGTGCGAAAAACATCGGGTCGCCTTCAACTGGGTGAAGGGCCACGCCGGAAACGAACACAACGAACTCTGCGACCGCTTGGCCGTGGAGGCGGCCTCCGAATCGGAACTTCCTCGCGACGAGGGCTACGAACAAGCCGAAAAGGAAAAAAAAGAGAAGAAAAAGAAAGCGAAAGAGAAAGGGAAAAAAAGCGGAAAAGAAAAAGAGACCGAAACCCAAGCTTCCGCAGCCCACGACCTGGAATGCCCCGAATGCGGCGCGCCCATGGAACTTCGGGAAGGCAAATACGGAAAGTTCTACGGCTGCACTCGCTTTCCAGATTGCAAAGGCGCCCACGGCGCGCACCCCGACGGACGCCCCCTCGGCACCCCCGCCGACTCCGAAACGAAACAATGGCGCATGAAAGCCCACGACGCCTTCGACGCCTTGTGGAAATCCGGGGATATGGAACGAAACGAGGCCTACGACTGGCTCTGCGAACAGATGGAGCTGGATCGAGAAGACTGCCATATCGGCAAGTTCGACAAGAGACAGTGCGAGTCCGTCGTCGAAATCTGCGAAAGGCTCTGCGACTCGTGACCCATCGGGAAGAACAGGAGTAAACGGCATGCAATATCCGTTGCCCGAAAGCATCGGCGAGCCCGAACTTCTGGTGGGAAGGGAGAATCGTATCCAGGCCTCGCCGTTGTTGGAATCCGTTGGAAGAAAGGTCATTTGCCAGGAGAGAATCCGCTGGGTCGGATAGCTGTCGCCGCGCCAGAAAGAACCGATGGTCATCGATCTTAAAGATTTCGTATGTCCCAAATCAAAGTCTTCAATGCAGCAGTTTGCCTGTATCCAAGGCCCCGACCAGGACATCGCTTACAGACCGAAGAAGGCCGCGACATGAAAGACTATTCGGACTTGCTCGGCGCCTCGATCCGTCCCATGATCGACGTCAAAAAGGTCGATCCGGTCGATAATGGAGAGGTTAAGGAGCGGGGACGTGTTACTCGCGGCGAGCATAGCGTATGTCCTCTTCCAGGTTTTGGGCGTCGTAATGCTTGGGAATTCCTTGTTCTGCCAGCAGAATTTCGAATTCGAGCTTTCTTGAACGCGCCAGTTCCCGGGCTTTCCCGAACGAAAGCATGCCTCGGGCCTACCATGCCGCCGCCTATCCATGGGTAAGTTCCCTGATATCGAAAAGCCTGCGAAACGCGGCGATCAAGCGGGCGAGGGGCTGTTGCCAATATTGTATGAGCCAATTGCGCTATTTGATGCTATCGATTTCCATTCAACATGTCGTTTACTTCGACAAGGGGGGCGAAACCTTTCTGGAAAACCGGTTCGCAAAGGAATCCACCAGTTGCCGGGCGATGCTTCCCCATCCCGGCAGGTCGGGGAGGACGTCCGGGGAGAACCATGCGGCTTCGCGGATTTCGTGTTGGTCGATGCGGATTTCTCCGGAGTCGTATTCGGAGGTGAACCCGATCATCAGGGAATTGGAGAACGGCCAAGACTGGCTGCCGAAGTATCGGATGTTTTTCACGCGAAGGGCGACCTCTTCGTACACCTCGCGGCGTACGCAATCCTCCAGGTTTTCGCCCACTTCCACGTAACCGGCCAGTACGCTGTAGAAGCTTTTCTTGAATCGCGTGGAGCGGGCCAAAAGTATTTTATCGTCGCGAACTACCGACATGATCACTGCGGGCGAGATGCGGGGATAGACGACGCGTCCGCAAGAATGGCACTGCTTGGCCCGCTCGGTTTCCGACAGGGAGAGTTTCTGGCCGCAGTTGCCGCAAAAACTGGAAACCAGGTCCCAGTTGGCGACTTGAAGCGCCAAGCCGGCCATCTGGTAGAGATCGTCGTCCAAGGTCCCGAAAAGTTCCCTGAGATTGCAGAAGCCAGAGTTTTTTCCAGGTTCCGACGAAGCCTCCGCCTGGCTGCAAAAGCACGCTCTGCCTTTTAATTCGCCGATGTAAAGCGGTTTCGAATGGTCGATTCCCAGCCGGTCGATTTCTTCCTGAGCGGGTACCCGGATGCTTCGGGTCGAATTTTGCACGAACAGCTTCTGCCCCTTGAAGACGAATGCGAGACTGTCCGATGTTCCGATGTCCTTGTTCCGTATGAAAGTCATGGTATAGGTTCCCTTGTTTCGGTTGAAAATTCCAAACATATTCCAGATTTAACAAATTGGCAACGTTCGGAGCGTATTCGTGCGTTAACGGTGCGACGACGGCTTGAAATATTTCGGATTGTCATGTAAGTAAGTCGCGGACAAAATTAAAACGAGGAGGGGTGGACGCAAATGATTGTGGATGGAAAACAGACGCGAACCATTTGGATGGACGAAACGGACGGGGTGGTCAAGATCGTCGATCAGAGAAAGCTTCCCCACGAATTCGTGGTGGAGGAGCTTGCGACCGTGGACGACGCCATCCGGGCGATCAAGGAGATGTATGTTCGCGGAGCGCCATTGATCGGGGCGACCGGAGCGTACGGGGTGTATATCGCGATGGTCGAGGCGCCCGGCGGAGAGGCGGACGACGCCTATCTTGAAAAGGAATGCCAAAGGCTCAGGGACGCCCGTCCCACGGCGGTCAATCTCGCGTGGGGAGTGGACCGGGTCCGGGAAGCGGTTTCCAAGGTTTCGAGCGGAAGGGATAGAATCGAGGCGGCCCGGAGCGAGGCCGGAAAAATCGTGGAGGAGGAGGCCGAAAACTGCCGCCTGATCGGCGTACATGGCTGCAAGATCGTCGAGGAGATCGCCAAAGACAAGAACGGAAAGACCGTCAACATCCTGACCCATTGCAACGCCGGGTGGCTGGCGTGCATCGAGTGGGGCACGGCCACGGCCCCGATCTACGCGGCTTTCGAAAAGGGCATCGACGTGCACGTCTGGGTGGACGAGACCCGTCCGCTCAACCAGGGCGCTCGGCTGACCGCCTGGGAACTGGGCAAGGCCGGCGTGAAGCATACCGTGATCACCGACAACGCGGGGGGCCACCTCATGCAGCACGGCCTGGTGGACATGGTCATCGTGGGCACCGACCGATCCACGTACACCGGGGACGTAGCGAACAAGATCGGCACGTACTTGAAGGCCCTGGCGGCGAAGGACAACGGCATTCCCTTCTACGTGGCGCTTCCGTCGAGCACGTTCGACTGGGAGATGACCGACGGCGTCGCCCAGATTCCCATCGAGGAACGCGACCCCGACGAGGTGCGCTTTGTGCAGGGCCTGTGCGACGGAAGGCTCGCCACCGTGCTGGTTCCCCCCGAGGACAGTCCGGCGGCCAACTTCGCCTTCGACGTCACCCCGGCGCGCTTGGTCACCGGCTTCATCACCGAAAGAGGGGTTTGCGGGGCGAACGAAAAGGAAGTGGGCGCCCTGTTTCCCGATAAAATAAGGTAACCAGACCATCCTGGTCTGGTGTTCGTTTTGACGCCGCAATGTGGCAAATGAGCGGGGTGCCAGAGCTGGAAGCTCTGGTTACACCGGCAGAAGCCGGAAGACACAATACAGGAGATTTCAAGGAGGAGAGGAAAGGATCAGGCTATTGACAGAACAACCGTTGACCGAAATCGAAAAGAAGATCATCGCGTCCTTGCAGGGCACCATCCCCATCACGCAAAGGCCCTACCTGGAGATATCCAAAGGGCTGGGAATCGACGAGGAAACCTTTCTGGAGAATTTGAAGTCCCTTTGCGAAAGGGGGATCATCCGGCGGTTCGGGGCGACCATCCGCCATCAGAAATCCGGGTTTTCCGCCAACGCCATGGGCGCTTGGCAGGTGGAGGAAGACCGTATCGAAGAGGTGGGAAACACCATGGCCTCCTTTCGGGAAGTCACCCACTGCTACCGGAGAGACCCGGCCGCCGACTGGCCCTACAACCTCTACACCATGATTCACGGGGCCGACGAAGAGGAATGCCACGAAATCGCCCGGCGCATGTCGGAAAAGTCCGGGGTGAAAAACTACAATCTTTTGTTCAGCAAGAGGGAGTTGAAGAAGACCTCCATGAAGTATTTCAAAAGAGACGGCGGCTGTTATCCCAACGTGGCCGAGGCGGCTGGTTCATGAGTCGGCCATGTCTTGGCGGAACGCGGACGCGAAGCGTCTTGGCATGCATTCCCACGCGAAGCGTGGGAACGAGACAAACGAGTCAACGATTCGGAAGTAGCCTGTCGGGATCGAGACGGAATTGAAACCCGACGTTCCCTGCATTCTCCTGGTCAACCCGTGGATTCACGATTTCGCCGCGTACGACTATTGGGCGCGTCCCTTGGGGCTGTTGTACCTGGCGGCCATGCTGAGGATGCACGGCCTGCGCGTTTCCTACATCGACTGCCTGGACCGTTTCCATCCCCGGTCCAGGGTAGTCGGAAAAGGCGCCAAGAAAGACGGGCGGGGGCCCTATTTGAAAACCCCGATTCCCCATCCCGCCGGACTGGAAAACATTCCCAGAACCTATTCCCGCTACGGGGTACCTCCCGAATGGTTTCTTGACGACCTGTCCGCTCTGAATCCGCCCCCGGACCTGGTACTGGTCACCACCATGATGACCTACTGGTACGGGGGAGCGAGGGAAACCATAGCGCATATTCGCCGCTGCATTCCCGATGTTCCGGTGGTCGCGGGCGGGATTTACGCGACTCTGTGTCCCGAGCACGCCTCCGAAGCACTGGGGGCGGACCTGGTGGTTTCCGGACCGGGTGAAGGAAATATTCTGGAAATTGTGGCAAGATTCACGGGGTTTTCCACGCCGTTGAAATTCGATCCGGAAAACCTGTCCTCGTTTCCCTATCCGGCCCTGGACATGCAAAATGCCATACCCTTTGCGCCGCTAATGACTTCCCGGGGCTGCTCCTTCTCCTGTCCGTACTGCGCCAGCAAGGTCCTTCAGCCCAAGCGCATGGTCCGGCCGCCTGCGCAGGTCGTGGAGGAGATCGAATATTGGAACCGGAACTCCGGCGTGGCCAATTTCGCGTTCTACGACGACGCCCTTCTCATGGATGCGGAAAACCACGCCCATGTGATTTTCGAAGAGATCGCGAGGCGGGGATTAAAAGTGCGCTTTCACACGCCCAATGCCCTGCATATTCGGGAGATCAGTCAAAAGACCGCCGGACTTATGCGCCGCGCCGGGGTCGAGACGATTCGTCTGGGATTGGAAACGGCGGCTTTCGGGACGGAGAACCGGCTGGACAGGAAAGTCACGGAGGAGCAGTTCTACTTGGCTGTCGGGAATTTGCTCGCCGCAGGGTTCGAAAGGGAGAAGATCGGCGCCTACCTTCTGACAGGACTGCCGGACCAGGACATCGATTCGGTGAAGGAATCCATCCGAGTGGTCAAGAAGGCCGGAATCACCCCCGTGCCCGCCCACTACACCCCGATCCCCCGCACCCGCCTGTGGAAAAAGGCCGTCGAAGCCTCCCGCTACGACCTGGAGTCCGACCCGATCTTCACCAACAACGCCATTTTTCCGTGCCGGAGCGAAGGGTTTTCCTGGAGGGAGTTGACTGAGCTGAAAACGCTGGCCCAAGAGGATGCCGGAAATCATATTTAAAACTGAATCTGGATTCTGATGCGATTGCGCCCCTCGTCCTTTATAGACAAAAGAGTTTTGTTCAGCCGACTGCACCAGGTCCTGACGTCCTTTTCAAAGGTGGGGCAGTCGCCGATTACTTCCAGAATATCTCCGGGGCACATTTCGGGTGACCGCACCGCGATTTTCAAAACGGGTTGGGGGCACTTCATTCCGACGGTGTCCAAAAGTTGCGTCGCCATGTTTTTTTCTCCATAATCAAAGCGTTGTTTATAATGTTTTCGGGCCTTCCGCCTGTTTCGAGGAAAGCCGTTTCGATCAATATTCGCCTTGCAGCTTGTCGTCTTTTCCGGACAATTCGTCCCACGCGGGCAGGTAGACGTCGAAAACGGTCCCCTCTCCGGGTTTCGACTTGACCGATATGTGGCCGTCGTGCTCCTTTACGACCGTGTAGCTGATGGAAAGGCCGAGTCCCATTCCTTTTTGAGCACCTCGTTTTTTTGTGGAGAAATACGGGTCGAAGATGTTCTCCAGCATCTGTTCCGGAATCCCCCCGCCGCGATCTTCGACCGATACGAGGACGTATTTTCCGGGGGGAGCGGAAAGCGCGTTGCCGGGTCCCAGTTCCGCATTGCTCGCGGAAATTCGAAGATAGCCTTTGTCGGGCATGGCGTATTTGGCGTTTTCGACGAGGTTTTCCAACGCCTGCGTCAGATGCCCTTCGTCGGCTTCCACAGGCCAGAGGTCGCGTGCGATGTCCTTTTCGCACTCTTGGACATGGCCTCGGACGGTTTGCGAAAAAAGTCTTTCCAACAGCGGTCCCAGATTCACGATTTTTTTCACGGGGTCTCCGCCTGTGGCGAAAACGAGGAACTTTCTGGTCAGATCTCTGGCGCGCATGGCGGCCTTCTCCGCCTCGCGCACCATTCGGAGGGCCTGGTCGTTTTCATCGAGCAATTTTTCGACCAGAGAAATGTATCCCAGGACGGCGGCCAGGATATTGTTGTAGTCGTGGGCGATGCCTCCGGCGAGGATTCCGACCGACTCGAGCTTCTTGGTCCTGAGCAGTTTCCTCTCCATGATTTTGCGCTCGGTGATGTCGCGCATGACCGCCATGGCCGCAGGCCGGTCTTCGTATTGCATGGGGGTGAATTTGATTTCCATGACCAGTTCGCGGCCGTGTCTGTTTTGCGCTTTGATTTCGACGGGTCCCGGCGATGCTCCGCGGATTGTCTCTTCGTAGATTTGTGCCAGGCAATTGTGATCTTCCGGGCGAACGATTTCGCAAAACACCGGCGGCTCTTCGCTCTGGTGCGAGGACCCGAACAGTTTTTCGAATGCGCGGTTGGCGAAGACGATTCTTTCGCTCTGAATCGCCACGATGCAGTCGTTGGCGTTTTCCATGATCGTGCGGTATTTTCTTTCGCTTTCGCGCAACGCCTTTTCGGCCTGGCGCTTTTCGGCGAGCATGCGCTTGTTTTTGAGGGCGTTTTCCATGACCGAGGCAAACAGGTCGATATATCGGGAATCGACGTCCTTGGCGATGTAGTCCTGGGCGCCGGCTTTCAGCGCTTCCACGGCCGTGGCTTCGTCGCCCGCGCCGGTGATCATTACGATGGCGGGGGGATCGTCCAGCGCGGCCAGCTCCCTTACGACTTCGATGCCGTCGATGCCGGGCATTTCCTTGTCGACGGCCACCACTTCGCAAGGGTGTTGCGCGAATTTATTCAGGCCTTCCTCGCCGTCGGCCGCCAGATCGACCTGGTAGCCGAGACGTTCCAGCCTTTTTTGGAACAGTCTTGCCAGGCCGCGGTCGTCGTCCATGTACAAAACCCGGACCTTTTCGGTGTTTTCCTTTTGCGTAGTCATTTATGTTCCTTCATGCGAAACCCGAGCGTTTCGCCTATTTCCTTTTCTTTTCCCCCAAGCCATCGGCGACAGTGAACGAGAAGGTCGTTCCGGCCCCCGGTCGGGATTCGCATCGGATCGTGCCCCCGTGCCTGCGAACGATGGCCTGCACGTAAGCCAACCCCATTCCTTCGCCGGGCACGTCCTGATTGCCGGCCCTTCGAAATGGCGCGAAGACCTTGGGCATGTCTTCCTGCTCGATTCCTCTGCCGTTGTCCTCGATGAAAAATATGGTTTCGCCGTCGCGCTTTTCTCCCCGGACTTCGATGCGGCCTTCGCGTTCCGGATCCAGGTAAAGGACCGCGTTGGCAATGATGTTTCCGAATACCTGCTCCATGGCGATACGGTCGGCCACGACCGTCGGCAGATCGCCGACCGTGACGTTCGCCCCGCGTTTTTCGATCCGATGGGCCATGGTTTTCAGGGTTTCCTCGACAATGCTTTTGGCATCGACCTTTTCCGGCTTGAGCCTGACGCTGCCGAGCCGGGAAAGCTTCAGCACGGAGTTGATGAAACTGTCCATCCTGCTTGCGGAAGAACCGATGAACTCCAGCGCTTCGGGGATGTCTTCGGCAAGACTGCGAACCAGCCGCTCCTTGTCGGGGACGTCCGCGTTTTCCAAAAGCATGAACACGGTGTCGCGAATCTCCTCCAGCGATATTTCCAGTTCGGCGGCGAACCCCTTCACGTTGACCAGCGGCGTGCGAAGGTCGTGGGAGACGATGTATGCGAATTGCTTGACCTCCTCGTTTCGTTGCTCCAGCTCCACGGCGTGCCGGGCCAGGGACTCCTGGGCCTGTTTTCGCTTGGATATTTCTCTCTGCACGCTTTCGATGGTTTCGTTGGTGACTTTTTTCAGGGATTCCAGAAGTTCCACGCTGGAATTTCCCCTGATTCTGGCTTGCAGGTCGCCTTTGGAAACCTTGTGGAGAACGTCGAAATGTTCGGCCAGTCCGATGGCGAACTCGTGGCAGAGATCCACGAACTCCCTGGTGTTTTCCGCCGTCAGGTTCACCATGCTTTTGAGCTTTCGGATCAGCTCCAGCTTGGAGTCCTCCTCGATTCTGACCGTCGGGTCGCCCGCAGCGATGTCCCTCAAGGCTTCGAATACTTCGGAAAAGCTCACGGCCAGCTCCATGCTGATGTCCTCAAGCTCCTTGTCCTGCTCCTCCACCTTTTCCCGGTACTCCGTCAGCTGGTCCTTGGCGGCCTGGAACGTTTCCTCCAGGCATTCGACATCCATGTTGGCCTTGAACACGGGGCAGTTGAAGCACATTTCGATCTTGCCGAACATGCGGCCTTTCATCTTTTGTCTGAAACGGGTGTCCGGCACCAGCCAGCACCTGGCGCTTGCGCTTTTGTGAGCGGGGCAGTCGTGTTTTTTGCAGGAAAAATAATCGCGGCATCTGATTTTTTCACGGGGCATGGGCGGGTTTCTCCTCTTCGGAAACGACAGGTTCTATTTCGATGGTGTGGGCTGCGCAGGCGAGACAGGGGTCGAACGCGCGAAAAGCCATTTCCACGCGGTTGGCCTGCTTGTCGGTTACGTCGGCGCTTTCGATGAAAAGACGCGCGGCCTTTTGCACCGCCATGGAAATGGCGGCGGCGTTGTTTTGGGTGGCGACGAGAAGATCGCATCGGGTGACGAGGGCGGAACCGTCGATTTCATAGCGGTGCAAAAGCGTTCCCCGGGGTGCTTCGCACGCGCCGACGCCTTCCGGTCTTGTCTGACCCGGCGGAATATTTCTGACACGGGTTCCGGTCAGCGACTCGTCCCGGGAAAGGTCCGCCATACGTTCGGCGGCGTGAAGCACTTCGATCAGCCGCGCCCAGTGGTATGCGAAAATGCTCTTAAAGGGTTTCTTCCCGTAAAAGCCCAGCATGCGCTCGTATGCTTGCTGCGCCAGGGGAGTGCCCATGCGTTCGGCCACGTTGAGCCTGGCCAAAGGGCCCACCCGATAGACCCCGCTTTCCTTGCCTTCCGCGTAGCCTTTCCACCCGATCTTTTTTAAGTAGAGCGGTTTCACGTAGGTGTCCGGAACCACCTTTTCCGCCAGGTGTTCGGCGAAGTCCTCCGGGGGAAATTCCGCGAATAGATTCCCCTCGGGATCCACGACGCGTATGTCTCCGTCGTAGAAGCCCGGAAGGCCGTCTTCCCCGGCCATCGCCAGGGAGTAGGTGTCCAGCGTCAGATCCTCGCTTTTTAAAAGCGCAAGGCATTTTTCGTCGTCGAGAAACAGCTTGTAAAACAGTTTCAGAACGGCCTTTGCCAGCTTCACCGCGTCGTCGGCGGTCTTGGCGATGGTTGCGCGCCGCTGTTCGTCCACCGGTTTCAGCACCCCGCCCGCGACCCCGAACACCGGGTAGGACGCGCTTCCCGCGAGCAGTCCCATGACGTCCCGGACCCGCTTGCGAACGTTCAGCATCTTTTTTGTGAAATCCGCGCCCAGACGTTCGACCACTCCCGAAAAGTTCCTCTTGTCCCTGGGCGCGTCCAGGCCCGCGATGAAGTCCACGCCGCCCATGAAGAAGAAGTGCAGTAGATGGTCCTCGAAAATGAAGCAATAGTACATCAGTTCCCGGATGGTTTTGGCCGCGGGCGGAACTGGAACATCGAAGAGGCGGTCGAGTGTCTTTACCGACGCCGTGTGGTGGGCGGTGGGGCAAACCCCGCAGATTTTCTGGGTCAGGGCGGGCATTTCCTCTGCGGCCCGTCCTTCGCAGAATTTTTCGAAGCCTTTGAAATCCGGCACCTGGAAAAAGGTCCAGCTGGGCTTTTGTCCTTCGTCGAAAAAAATGTGGATTTTGCCATGGCCTTCCAGGCGCGTAATCGGGTCTATGACGAATTTTTTTCCCATGGGCTTGCCTATCTCGCCTTGCTCTTGCAGGTCGAGGACGGCAGGCTGTAGCGATAGAACAGGCCGCCGGGGTCCGGCAAGGATTCGGCCAGGGTTTCGATTTCATCGGGGTCCTTGCGGTCGCTCAGGGAGGCGAGGAAGGCGAGGGATTTCGCCCCTTGATCCCGGACGTCGCCCACGGGGCCGAAGCATCCCCTGCAAGGCATGTTGGCGTCGATGCAACGGCTGTTGCACCCTCCCCGCGTGGACGGCCCCAGGCAAACGAGCCCTTGGGCCAGAAAGCAGATATCGGGATCGGGGGTTGTTTCGTGCAATCGTTTGAACCGGTCGAACGCGAGCCGTTCCGGCATGCTCGCCTTTCGTTTGCAAAAGCGGCAAAGGGCCTGTCTTTCCGCCAGGACCGTTCCTTTTTTGGGCAAGTCGCCGTTTAAAAGGCCTTTCACCGCTTTCCACACCAGTTCCGAAGGGGGCGGGCAGCCGGGGATGAAATAGTCCACGGGCACTACTTGATCCAGAGGCCTGACCCGGTCGAAAAAGCGGGGAAGCTCGCATCCCGCGCCTTGTTGCGGTGCGCCGGATTGTTTTTGCCGGGGACCGGCTGGATCTTCAATGGCGGGTATTTCCCTGAAGGACCTTTGCAGAACGGATTTCGCGGAAAAAAAGTTGGCCAGGCCGTAGACTCCTCCCAGATGGGCGCAGGCGCCATGGGCGAACAAAATCCGGGCCTTGCTTCTCAGCAGGCGAACCATATCGAGCTGGTCGGCAGTGCGAACGGCCCCGTTGACGAATACGGCGTCCAATTCGCCATCGCGCATTTTTTCGATGTCCGCCGTTTTCCAATCGAAAGCCACCGGCCAGAAAACGATATCGACGGCGTCCAGCAAGGCGAGGAGCCGCTCGGCGAGATCCAGGACCGATTCTTCGCACCCGCCGCAGGATGAGCACCAGTATAAGGCGATCTTCGGTTTTACCATGCGGGCACCCGCTCGAGACGCCGCAGGATTGCGGCCATGTCGTCGACGATTTGCGCAAAGCGTTGGCCGTCCTTGGCCGAAACCCAGTCGATGCGGAACCGTTGCGGCGCCACGCCCAGCTGGGACAGAAGGGGCTTTAAAAAAACGCTTAGGCGAAGCGCGTTGAAATTTCCCTCCCGAAAATGGCATTCCCCCGGACGGCAGCCTAGAATCAGGACCCCGCCCGCGCCGGAAGCAAAGGCCTCCAGGACGAACCGGGGTTCGACTCGACCGGTGCACGGCAGGCGAACGATCCGGAGGTCTTCGCATACGTCTATCCGCGCCCTGCCCGCCGCGTCGGCGCCTTCGTAGGAGCACCAGTCGCACAGGAAAGCCAGAATCAATGGATGTTCCGTTTCGGGCCTGGTTTCTATTTCGGCCATTCGCTCACCGTCTCGTCCGTCTCGTTCCAACGCTTCGCGTTGGAATGCATACCAGGACGCTTCGCGTCCGCGTTCCGTAAATGCATGGCCGAAACAAAAACCAAACCCGCCGCTCCTTTTTGCAAGTTCATCCTGTTTCCAGCACGCCTTTCAATTCGGCGACGATCTGATCGCCGGTGTTGTGGCGCGCGCGAATGGCGCCCGACGGACATGCCGCCGCGCAAAGGCCGCAGCCTTGGCAAAGCAACCGGTTGATTTTCGGCGGCGTGTCGTTTCCTGTCGATGAAATGGCGCCGAAAACGCAAATCTCGCGGCAGACGCCGCAACCCGAACAAAGCTCGTCGTCGATTTCCGCTGTTTCGGCCGTCAATTCCAGGGGACGTCCGGGAACCAGTTCCCCCAGAATCAGCCCCGCCGCTGCCTGGCCTTCCACAACGCATCTCTTGATATCTTTTCGACCGGTGCAGGCCCCGGCCAGAAATATTCCCCTGCGGGGCGAACAAACAGCCCCGGTCAGTTCTTCGGAGGTCTTGAAAAGACCGCTTTTTTCCAAAGGGATGTCGAGCAGGCGCGCCAGGCTCGAAAAGCCCGGAGCGCCGACCGCTGTCGGAGCGGCAACCACCATGTCGAAGGCCCCTTGGAAAAACTTGCCGTTGGCTTCCTTGAATTTCAGGTTCACGCGGTCGCCCTTTTGCCCCATGGAAAAGGCGCCGGAGGACCACAACCGGACATGCCGCGTTTTTTCCCCGGAGGTTTTTTCTTTTCGGAAACGCGAGGTTTCGCCGACCGGCGCGCAAGTGCCGGAAAAGAAATGAACGACCGCAGCCTGGGGCAGGGCTTCCCGAATTTTTAGGGCGTATTTTTCCATGAGGTTGCAGCATAGACTCGATTCGGGGGAACATCCACGGTCCGATTTGGACACGCTGGCATGGACCAGCGCGATCCTGTCGGGGGTATCGCCTCCGGAGAAGACGATTTCGCCCCCGGTGGGGCCGTCGGAGCAAATCATTCTTTCGAATTGAAGAGCGGTAAGTACGTTTTCAGGTTGTGTCTGCCTCAAATCGAAAACCTCGGAGGGCGATGCCAAGTCGAAACCGGTGGCCACGACCACGGCGCCTGCCGAGATTTTTTCTTCCCGGTCCCGGTCGTCGAAATTAATAGCCGCGAAAGGACAGGCCTTTGCGCACGCATCGCAGTCCTCGCCCCGCGTGCGCAAACAGTTTTCGAAATCGATCGTGGCGACATGGGGCTGAGAGCCTGGAAAGGGGATATGGATTGCCTTTCTGAAACCTTTTTCGCCGTTGAGTTCGTCGGGCAGGCTGACCGGGCAGGCCGACGAACAAGTGCCGCACCCGATGCAAAGAGACGAATCGACCCCGCGCGCCTTAACCGCCGCACGCGCCTCGAAATGGCCGAAAAAGCCCGCGCACTCCACGATTTGCGCGGACAGGAGCAGTTCGATGCCTTCGTTGTGCAGCACGTCGTCGACAATCGGCGAAACGAGGCAGGACGCGCACTTGGAGTCTTCGGAAAGCTCGTCGATAAGCGCGACTTTGCCCCCGACGAAAGGCGCCTTTTCAACGATGGTTACTTTTCTCCCCTCCTTTGCCAAGGCGAGGGCTGCGCAAATCCCGGACACGCCCGCTCCGACGATTAAAACGTCGGTCCGGCAGGCGACTGCGGGCACGGTCAGAGGCTCTTGAAGCCCGGCCCTCGCAACCGCCCCCTGGATGGCCGCCTTGGCCTTTCTCGTGTTCGCTTGCCTGTCTGTGCCGACCCAGGCGCAGTGTTCCCGGATATTGGCCATGCAGAGCGTAAAAGGATTGAGTCCCGATTCTTTCAAAACTTTTCGGAATGTGATCTCGTGTTCCCTGGGAGAGCAGGCGGCGACAACGACGCGGGTCAGGCCCTTTTCCACGACCGCCCTGTGCAGGGTCTCTTTTCCGGCATCGTTGCACAGCAGGGACACTCGCTGGACATGCGCCGCGTCCTCCAGGCCTTTGAAAAACTCCTCGAGACCCCGCGTATCCACAGTCTCCTTGATATTCGGGCCGCATTCGCAAATAAAAATGCCGATTCTTTCCGCCAATGGATTTCTTTTCCGATGGTATTTGTCGTTTACGGTTCAATGGTGCCGGGCCGAACCGCCTTCGTGCTTTCGTAGCGGCTTCGTTTAGCGAGGCGTTGCGATATGAATCGCTTTCCGGCTTGCGAAACAGACGGTCGCAAGACCGAAAAGATGTCCTTGAAAGGGCGTGCAAACATCCGGCACGAATAGTATCGGAATTGCATGCTCGGAACTCCCCGGCAATCAAAATCAAACATTAACAGAATTTTGCGACATTCGCAACCGTCGCCTGAACCGGCCCTGCCCGAATCCGAGGCGCTTCGGCAGCCGGTCGTTCCGGCAGGGGTTTCGAAAAACGAGCACTTCAAGCTACGACAGTCCCTTTACAAATTCCTTGTCAGCCTTTACGGTAGATCGAATTTTCCATTTAGATATGCTCGAACCTGTAGGAAGTATGATCGGAGGAACGTAGGTTGGGTTGTCGCTCGGATGTTGTCGCCGGGCCAACTTCTCTTAGGAAAAGCGAACTTGCAAGCTTGCACGGAGACCAACCCACCATTTCCCGAGGCGTCTCGGGGCTATGTGTCCGAACAGGGGCGGAAAATGGTGGGTTGGGCCCCGTGCTAACTCGCCAGGCCCCGGCGTAAACATGCGGCGAACCAGCGCCAAATGCCGGGAGATCGACCCACCCACCCTTCCAAACCAGGTCGGCGACAGTTGCGGCAGAAAAAAATACAGCGATAATATTTCAGCCAAATATGGATGATTTTCATCGCCCCATCTTGCAAGCGATATATTGATTTGAGACGATCAGGCAAGAATTAAGCAGGATTGGGTATATATGCCTCGGACCATTCGGAAGTATAATCGGACCTTCGAAAAGGTCGCGAATCGATACGGGAAACAACTGATAGCAAAGGCGATGGAGCCAAAAACAAGGAGGGAGCATGTTAACGTTAAGCGTCAACGGTAAGAAAAGGCAGGTCGATGCGGACCCGGAGACCCCTTTGCTGTGGGTCCTGCGGGACAATCTGGGAATCAAGAGCGTCAAATACGCCTGCGGGATTGCCGAGTGCGGGATATGCACGGTCCTCGTCGATGGAGAAGCCCGGCGCTCCTGCATGGTCGATGTGGAAGAAGTCTTGGAAAGCGAAATCACCACCATAGAAGGCTTGCCCGACAATCATCCGGTAAAGCTCGCCTGGATCGAAAAACAAGTCCCCCAGTGCGGATATTGCCAGGCCGGCATCATGCTTCAGGCGGTGGATTTCCTGTCACGCCAGCCCAATCCGTCCGAAGCGCAGATCGACGAAGCCATGGACGATGTCGTCTGTCGATGCGGCTCCCATCCCAGAATCAAACAGGCCATCCAACTGGCTGCCGAAATGACCGCAAGCAAGGAGGGTAAATCATGAAAACCGATATGACCAGAAGGTCCTTTTTGAAAAAAAGCAGCCTGGTGATTGCCGCGACCGCTCTTTCAAGCCCCTTGAATCTGTTCAACGCGTCTTTGTCAAGGGCGGCTTCGAAACTGCCTTTCAAGCCCCATGCCTTCCTGGAGGTGGCGACGGACGATACGATCACCGTATGGGTAGGTCAGACCAATCTGGGGCAGGGCACCCACACCGGCATTCCCATGATTATCGCCGACGAATTGGATGCCGCCTGGGAAAAGGTGCAGGTGAAAATGGCCCTTGCGGCGGAGCCGTTCAAAAGCCCTGTATGGCATGCGCAAATAACCGGAGGCAGCAGCAGCATCCGCCATCGATGGGACCTGCTCCGCAAGGTCGGCGCCGCCGCCCGGCAGATGCTGGTGGAAGCCGCTGCGGAAATGTGGAAGGTCCCTGCGGAAAAATGCGTTGCAAAAGAAGGCAAAGTGGTCCATCCCGACGGACGCAGTCTCACTTACGGGCAACTGGTGGAAGCTGCGGCGAAAAGGCCGGTCCCCGAAAATCCCGCCCTCAAAGATCCAAAAGACTACCGCATTATGGGCACCCCGAGGAAGCGGCTGGACATCCCGGACAAGGTGGCGGGCAAGGCCGTGTTCGGAATCGATTTCACCATTCCGGGCATGTGCGTCGCTGTCGTGGCGCGTCCGCCATATTTCGGATCGAAGCTTGAGTCCTACGATGCCGATGCGGCCCTGAAAGTCAAAGGGGTGGTCCAAGTGGCACCTCTGGAAAACAGGATCGCGGTATGCGCGGAAACGACCTATGCCGCCATGAAGGGCCGGGACGCACTCGGCATCAAGTGGTCCAAGGGGTCGCATCCGGATTTGAACGACGACACCGTGGATGCGTCGTTTAAGGAACATCTCGGTAGACCGGGAGCGATAGCGGAAAACCGGGGCGATGCGAAACAAGCGCTGGCAAAAGCGGCTGTGACCCTGGAACAATCCTACAAACTGCCTTATATCTCCCACGCCCAGGTGGAACCGATCAATTGCACCGCCCATGTGGAAAAAGAACGCTGCCGGATTTGGATTCCCACCCAGATGCAGACCGCGACCCAGCTTACGGCCTCACAGTTGACCGGCTTGCCCATAGAAAAAGTGGAGGTTATGACCACGCCCGCCGGCGGCGGTTTCGGACTGCGCGGGGAACAGGACCCGGTCTTGGATTCGGTGTCGCTTTCCAAAACGCTGGGCCGTCCGGTGAAAGTGCTCTGGACTCGCGAAGACGATTTTGCCAACGACTATTTCCGTCCGGCAAGCCAGTGCAGAATCCAGGCGGGGCTGGACGAGGAAGGACGGGTGGTCGCCTGGTCGCACAAGGTCGCCGCCCCGTCCGTCATGTCCAGGACAATGCCCCAATTCGTTGAAAACGGCGTAGATCCGGACGCCGTCTCGGGCGTAAAGGACATGCCGTATTCCTTCCCGAACCTGCTCGTGGACTACGCGATGGTGGACCTTCCCATCCCCGTGGGCTGGTGGCGGTCGGTGGGGTACTCCGTCAATACCTTCACCGTGGAATCCTTCATGGACGAACTGGCCCATGCCGCAGGTAAGGACCCGGTTCAATTCCGCCTTCAACACATGGAAAAGGGCGGAAGACCTTATAACGTTCTGTCCCTTCTGGCCGACAAAGGCGGCTGGGGGGACCCTGTCCCCGAAGGCAGGGCAAGAGGGGTCGCCGTCGTGTCATGCTTCGAGTCGTTCGCCGCTCACATGGCGGAGGTGTCGGTCGGAAAAAAAGGAGAGATCAACGTTCACAAGATGGTCTGCGCCCTGGACTGCGGCACCGCCGTATACCCCGATGCCATCCGCGCGCAGGCCGAGGCAGGCGTCGTCATGGGATTGAGCGTGGCGTTTTACGAAAAGGTCAGATTTGAAAACGGCGGCGTAAAGACGGCCAATTACAGCGATTATCCTGTTTTGACCATGTCCGAAGTGCCGGAAATCCAAGTGCATATCGCCGAGAACAACCTGAAAGCCGGGGGAGTCGGCGAACCGGTGTTCCCGTCGGTCGCTCCCGCCGTGGCCAATGCGATATTCAAAGCCACCGGGGTCCGGCTGCGCGAACTGCCATTTAAAAGAGAATTGCTGGCCAAAAGCTGATCGCGCGCGATTTTCGAGCAAATAACAACTGGGGCGTCGGAACAATTGCGATCCTGCCCGTCGGAAATATTGAAGCGGGGACGAATATGCTTCGAAAGCCGACGGGCAGAGGAGCATTTCCATTTTTTCAACCAATCCCGGAGGGATGGCAAAGGGCTTGGTCCTAACATCGGCCACTTTCAGCGACTATCGCCGCTGTGGTCGTCATTCCGGGCGGAGCGGTATGTACCCCGGGTGTCGATAAAACAGCTGGATTCCGTCGCTTCCGGGAATTTATTAACTGGAACATGTAGCGTAGACCCGGAATCCAGGTGGCCGAATTTAGAACCAAGCCCATGGCAGACAATAGCTCGGCAATTCATTGCCGGGGGAGCACGCGGTGTTTCAAGTCCCGTCAGGGACGGCAGAACGCTTTGTTTGCAGCTTTTCTGTCGTCCCTGACGGGACTCATGGAAAGTTGATTCGAAAACCCGGCAATAAATTGCCGGGCTATTGTCTTTCGTCCCTGACGGGACTGTGGGTAAGAAAAAGGAAATGCTCCCGCAGGCTAAAACTGTCCTTCGAAAAATTGCATGCTGATGGTTTCGTCCTCGGGATTCGACGTCATCGTATATGTTCCCTTTCGGACAATGTCGAGTTCTCGCTGCCGCCCGGCTTCCCGAAGCTGTTCCGCGATGCCGTCGCGCTCTTCCGGCGTGGATTCCGTATTGAAATAGAGATACACGAGTTCTCCGCGCTCTCCCATCTGGAGCAGAAACGAATTGTGCTCGACATACACGAGATCGTCGTATGCATAGGTCACGTCCAGTCCCATGGATTCCAAGACTTCGCGGATGTAGCCCAGCGGTCGATATGGTACGGTCATGTCAAATTCTCCCAAACCCGTTTTCCCGCAGGAAAACAGGGCGTGAATTGCAAGTTGTGGCTTTTTGGCGGCGAAAACCATTTACGCCTTGAATGCCGAAAATACAAGCAAATTTAATGCCAAAAATGCCCGCGCGGATTCGGGGATTCAACTTTTTTACAGCTTGTTTCCGCATACCTAATCGTGGGCTTGGTTTTTATTTCGGTAGTTCGCATACACTCTTGTTCCCGCGCTTCGCGTGGGAATGAATACCAGGACGCTTTGCGTCCGCGTTCCACCGCAAAGAAACGGCCGAATCAAGAACCAACCCCCTAAGCGTTCACTGCGCCTTTGTGTTGCACACGTACCCCTGGCGGTGCTGGAGTGCTGTCAGCGCAGAGGCGCAGAGGACACGCATGTATGCAAAGGGAATTATCGACAAAAGGCTATGGGATATGTCAAAAATGTTTCCGCTGCCGTATCGAGAAACAAAAATGTAAAATTCGTCGGGCTTCCGATTCAAGCCAAGACCCCCTATTCAAGACGAACTGGTTCGACAATGGGGAGTTGGTTCTTAATTCGGCCATCCCCGCTCCGCCTCGTCCGCCTCGTTCCCACGCTTCGCGTGGGAATGCATACCAGGACGCTTCGCGTCCGAGTTCTGCCAGGGCATGGCCGATGTCAGAACCAACCCCGACAATGGCATGCCACTGGGGTGATGAAAATGCTTCCTGTTTTGCCGCAACAATTCCGCCGGGTTTTATTCCGCCCAAGCTGTCGCGGAGCCTGGTTCGGGAGCGTAGAGTACCAGGGTGGGGGGGAAGCCCTGGCGTTTGGGGCTGGTTCAAAGTTTGTTTACGCCTGCGCCCTTCGAGCTTGTACGAATCCCAACCCGCCATTTCCTGGGCTGCATAGGTGTCATTCGTTCGAAGAAGCGACGAATTGGCGCTGAAAATGGTGGGTTGGACTCCGTGCAAAATTGTCGAGCCATCTATTTAAAGAAGTTGGATTGGCGACAACCCCCGGCCATCGAGCCACCCACCCGAACCAGCCAATGCAGATTGCCATGAGGGGGAACAAATCCCGGAAGAAAAAAATCTCCCGAAATTGGATGATTTTCATCACCCCAGGCTGGGACAATGGCCAATATGAAGTTTCCTTGATATCCTTCGTCCCGGATAGCGCATCTTATAAGAAATAAAGGAAGGAGGCATTTTATGGTTCTGTTTTTTCTCGCTTGGATTTTGGTTATTCATTCGGCCAACCTACACCGTTATTACGGGCGGAGCTTGCTTTAGACCCGGAATCCAGGCGGCGATCAGAACTGTTGGATGAAAACCGGCCGAAGCTAAAACCAAGCCCTTCACCGGGGTTGGTTCTAAAATCGGCCGTGCCTTGGCAGAACTCGGACGCGAAGCGTCCTGGTATGCATTCCCACGCGAAGCGTGGGAACGAGGCGAACGAGGCGAACGAGGCGAAGCGTGGGAACGAGGCGAAGTGCGGATGGCCTGACTAAGATCGAAGCCCCTTTACCGTTCCCCGCAAATCCGCGATGACCCCGCAATTGCATTCGTTCGCGGCGGTCCTTGGCAGCCCCATCGATCAATAGCGGGCCAGCAGGTTTTCGAACTGTTCGATTTCGTCGCATCTGAAGACCTTGCGAAAAAGGACTTTGAGTATTTCGGCGTCGTCGATCTTTCTGATCCCATCCAATACGGACTTGGGGACAACGTCGAATTTTTCCGCGAGGACGTCGAAAAGCATCTCTCTTGCGGTTTCCAGAATGCCCAGGGCTTTTCCCTCCTCGATTCCCTTCTCGATTCCCTCTTTCTTGCCTTTTTCGTGAGCGATTTCAAGAATGTCAAGCATTTTTATTTCCTCCCATATTTCTTCCATGCGATCTTTGGGGATCATTTTGTTCGACATGATCAAGGCTGCGGCCACCAATGTGGCCGGAATTTTTTTCGCCTTGAACAGCTCGACTTCGAAACGGACTGCGTTTTCCGCGAATTCTTCGCGAAGCTTTCCGGATTGTTTTCCGTACAAAGGCAGAAAGACAAGCTCCAGCCAGTTTTCGAAGGTACCCTCCTGAATCCGGATTTTGATCTCCTCGAGTCGCTTTTCTCCGTCGCGTTCGCTGAAATCCACGACGACCGGCCGGTAGACGCCGCTTTCGGTGACCAGGGTCTTTTGGCCTTTATATACGTCTCCGGAGGCCAGGACAATGTCGGTCAGGCAGTCCCCCCATTTTTCGGCGCCCATGAAATGGTGGGCCGCGAAACGGTACAGGTCTTTTTTCTTCAAATTCCGCTGTTCTTCGAGATGGAAGAACTTGTTCGAGTCGTCGCGGAACATCACGTCCACCCGGCCTGTCTTTACGGAGATATCGACCGGTTCGAATCCGAACACGTCTACGATGAGCCCGGTTTCAACCCCTATCGCTTCCAGGGTCTGGCCCCGGAGGGTCTCGGCCAGCCATTTTACGACCACGTCGTAGTTTTGCGAATATTCGAACGCGTTTTTTTCCGTCATGTTCCCTCGTCTATCGCTCTGCCGGTTTTTTCGGGTATATATGTAAGGTCATAATATACTCGATAATTTAACAAAAGTTCCGGAAAGATTCAATGCAATTGGCAATCCGTCCAGTTTTCCGGGGTTGGTTCTTGTTTCGGCCATGCATCTGCGGAGCGCGGACGCGAAGCGTCCTGGTATGCATTCCAACGCGAAGCGTTGGAACGAGGTGCCGTGGGCATGGCCGAAATAGAAACCAAGCCCAGTTTTCCCCATGATAAAGGGTGCTAAAAAAATATAGCCTTTATTTCCCAATGGAAGAATCGAGGTCGAGGACCTTTTTCAAATAGAAACCGGTATGGCTGCTTGCGGATTCGGCGACCTTCTCCGGCGGACCTTCGGCAACCACCCTGCCGCCTGCGTCGCCTCCCTCGGGTCCCAGATCGACGATCCAGTCCGCGGTTTTGATGACGTCCAGGTTGTGTTCGATCACGATCACGGTGTTGCCCTCGTCCACGAGACGGCCCAGGACCTGCAAAAGCATGTCGATGTCCTGGAAATGCAGGCCGGTGGTGGGTTCGTCGAGGATGTAGAGCGTCTTGCCGGTGCTTTTCTTGGCCAGCTCTCTTGAAAGCTTGATTCTTTGGGCTTCGCCCCCGGACAGGGTGATGGCGGACTGGCCCAGCTTGATATACCCTAGGCCGACGTCCATGAGGGTTTGCAGGATGGATCGTATCGCCGGATAATTTCCGAAAAGCTCCAGTGCCTGGCGCACGGAAAGGTCCAGGACGTCGGCGATGGAGTGGCCCTTGTAGCGCACTTGCAGGGTGGCGTCGTTGAAGCGTTTTCCTTTGCAGCGTTCGCAGGGCACGTAGATGTCGGCCAGAAAGTGCATTTCCACCTTGATGAATCCGTCGCCCTTGCAGTCTTCGCAGCGTCCGCCCTTGACGTTGAAGGAGAAGCGGCCCTTGTTGTATCCGCGAGCGCGGGATTCAGGCAGTTGGGAGAACAGGTCGCGGATGTGTTCGAACACCTTGGTGTAGGTGGCGGGATTGCTCCGGGGCGTGCGTCCGATGGCTTTCTGGTCGATATTGATGACCTTGTTCAGGCCGGACAGCCCTTGGATGCCGCCGTGCTTGCCTGGGACCACGTCGCTGTCATGAAGCTTGCGTGCGAGGGCAGGGTAGAGGATCTGGTTGATCAGGGTCGATTTGCCCGCGCCCGAAACGCCCGTGACCGCCACGAGCAGCCCCAGGGGGATTTTCACCGTGATGCCCGCCAGGTTGTTCTCCGCCGCATCGACGATGGCGATCCAGTTGGCGGCCCCTTTCCTCGGCTTTCTTCTAATTTCGGGGACTTGGATCTCCCGTTTTCCGCTCAGGTACTGCCCGGTGACGGAGATGTTGTCTTGCGCGACCGCTTCGGGAGGGCCTTGTGCGACGATCTGCCCTCCCAGCAGCCCTGCGCCGGGGCCGATGTCCACGAGCCAGTCGGAAGCTTCCATGGTTTCCCGGTCGTGTTCGATGACGATCAGGGTGTTTCCGATGTCCCTGAGGTGGCAGAGGGTTTCCAGAAGCTTGATGTTGTCTCGCTGGTGCAGGCCGATGGAGGGTTCGTCCAGAATGTAGAGGACGCCGGTCAGTTCGGAGCCGACCTGGGAGGCGAGGCGGATGCGCTGTGACTCTCCCCCGGAAAGGGTCGGGCCTTTGCGATCCAGGGAAAGATAGTCCAGCCCCACGTTCATCAGAAAGCCCAGGCGTCCGCGGATTTCCTTCAGCAGTTCCGACGCGATGGTCTCCCTGGCGCCGTCGAGTTTCAGGTTTCCCAGAAAATCGTGCGCGCCCTCCACGGTCATGGCGCAGACGTCCATGATCGAGCGTCCCCCGATCCTCACGTGCAGGACTTCGGGCTTGAGCCTTTTTCCGTCGCAGGCCGGGCAGACCGACGACGACATGAACGACGAGTACCACTTTTTCTGGCCCTCGGACTGGGTTTGCAGGTAGCGGCGCATCATGGTGTTGACGAGGCCTTCCCAGGTCATGACGATGTCGCCGTGGACCTTTTCCGAATCCCACCGGACCGTCATTTCCCGGCCGTCGCCGCCGTAAAGGACGATGTCCCTTTGCTTTTTCGGCAGTTTTTTCCAGGGGGTGTCCAGGTCGATTCCCCACTGCTTTTGCATGGCCAGGATTTGCCTGAGGCCCCAGGGGCCGTTATCGCTCTTGGACTTGGAGAAATAGTTGCGCCAGGGCACCACGGCGCCCTGCCGGATGGACAGGTTCGGGTCGGGCACCAGCTTGTCCGCGTCCATGGCGAGCTTGCTTCCGATTCCGTTGCATTCCGGGCACATGCCCAGGGGCGAATTGAAGGAGAAGAGGGCGGGGGCTGGCTCGGGATAGGCGATGCCGCAGCAGGAGCGCGCTTCGCTCATCACGATGTCCTCGCGATCCATGACGTGGACAATCAGCTTGCCCTTGCCCAGCTTCAGGGCGGTTTCGGCCGAATCCACGAGCCGCTTTTCAAACTCGTCGCCCTCCTTGATCTTGAGCCGGTCCACCACCGCTTCGATATTGTGCTTCTTGTGCCTGGCCAGGGCCTGGACCTCCTCGATGGCGAGTACCGCGCCGTTTACGCGGACCCTTCCGAAACCCTCCTTCTGCAACTCTTTGAAAAGGGCCTTGTGTTCCCCTTTTCGGTTTTCCACCAGGGGGGCGAGTATCATGATGCGGGTGCCGGGCGGCAGTTCCAGGATTTGTTCCACCATGCTCTGTGCATTGCCCCGTCCGACCCTTTTGCCGCACCGGTGGCAATACTGCCGCCCTGCCCGGGCGTAGAGGACACGCAGATAGTCGTATATTTCCGTGATGGTGCCCACCGTGGAACGGGGGTTCTTGCTCGCGGCCTTCTGCTCGATGGAAATGGTGGGGGAAAGCCCCCGGATGGTATCGTACTTGGGCTTTTCCATCTGCCCGATGAACTGTCTCGCGTAGGCCGACAGCGACTCCACGTATCGACGCTGGCCCTCGGCGAAAATGGTGTCGAAGGCGAGGCTGGATTTCCCCGATCCCGATACGCCGGTGAACACCACAAGCGCCTTTTTCGGCAGTTCGATGTCGATGTTTTTAAGGTTGTGCTCCCGGGCGCCTTTTACGATGATCGTATCCAGTTCGCGGGACGCTTTGGCAATAAACGATCCGGCGCCGGGCTCGGACGGTCGCATCTTGTTCATATTGTTTTCGGTCCTTGCCATGTTTGAATTTCGGGAAAAAGGTTCTTATCATTATCGCGCGATTTTGGCAACCTGGTGGCCGCAGCTTCAGCAATTCCAATGTTGACGGAAATTCCATGCCGAAGAGGTTGCAACGACCAAGGTAGCCAGACCATCCTGGTCTGGTAGGCCCACGGTAAAGGGGAATTTCCTGACGCGCCGAACCAGACCAGGATGGTCTGGTTACCTTGACGGCATCGGAGACACCCAAATGTAGAACTGCTGCCTGGGGCTTTTATGGGTTGTTTCCCGGCGGCCTTCATGTATAATGGTACGATTGTTTAGACAGAGGTCCGTTTGCGGACCTCAAAGGAGTTTTTTCTTGAAGAATTGGATCAGGGACACAATGAAAACCGACTATATGCGCAGGCAAGTCGATCTCATGTCCAGCGTGGGATTGTTCTATGTCATCATCGTGGCGCTGTTCGCGGTCCCGCTTCTTGCCACGTTCGTGGTGGTCTTGATCAAGGGTGTGCTGGATTTCCGCTACTTGATTCTGGGCGGCGGCATCGTGGTTTCGGGGCTGGCGCTGTATCTGGCGGGAAGATTCTTCTTCCGGATGTACAAGAGGGTCAAGGCGGACGGCGCTTCGGCGATCCGATTGGCCAAGGATAGGGCGGAGCGCGGAGAAAGCGTGCAGCTGCAACTTCTCGGGGGGCTGTTCAGCCTTTCCTATGGCGCCAACGGCAACGGCAGGGACGCCATCGCATACTCTGAAAACGGGCCGCTGCTCCTGGAAGGTTCGCCCGTAACGGACGACGTCGGACCCGTTGCGGACCCCATCGGCAAGCTCAAGGAACTGTCGGAGCTGAAGCAACAGGGAATCATAGACGACGAGGAGTTTCGGAAACTGAAGGAAAAGCTGATCAAGGACGTCTGCGACGGATGACAAGGCCGCTGTAGATTTCTTTCCGCCTGTGCCGGAATACGGGCATGGCGTTTCGAACGGCCTCCAGCCTGTCCAGGTCGATCTCGGCGACGACGAGGGATTCGGATTCCTCGGAAGCCGCGGCCAGCGACACGCCGAACGGGTCCACGATTCTGCTAGACCCGCAAAAGGAAACCTGTCCGTTGCTTCCGACTTGGTTGGCGGCGACCACGAAGACTTGGTTTTCGATGGCGCGCGCGTGAATCAAGGTTTCCCAATGTCTAAGCCTCGGAAACGGCCAGGCGGAGCAAAGCACAAGGATTTGCGCGCCGCGCAGCGCCAGTGTTCTCGATATTTCGGGAAACCTCAAGTCGTAGCAGATCATGGGGCCGCATCGCATTCCGGAGATATCGAACACCTCCAGAGCGTCTCCCGGCGAGAAGATTAGGTCTTCGTTCAACGGATGGAAAGCCGCCAGGTGCGTCTTTCTGTACCTGCCGAGCAGATCTCCGTCCGGACCGACAACCGCGACCGAATTGAATGTCCGTCCGGATTCCCGTTCCGAAAGGCCGCACAAGACGCAGATTCGGTGTTCTTGCGCCGCTTGCCGGATTCTTTCCAACGGCCCGCCGTCCCATCCGGACGCCTTTTCGACAGCCGCGTTCCTGTCGTACCCGGTATCCGACATTTCCGGGAAGACGACCGCGTCGCAGTTTTTCCCGGCCGCCTCCTCGATGAAATGTTCGATTTTTTTCAGATTGGCCGGAACATTGCCGACCATGCACGCTATTTGCGCTGCCGCTATCCTCATTTTAGAATCTTCCCTTTTTGATTTCGCCTCGGGTTTTGGTTTAAATTTCGGCCGGTCGCTTACCGCAGCGTTCCCACCATTCGCGTTGGAATGCGTACACGGTCGCGGAAGCATCGCGTCCGCGTTTCCCAAAACCATGGCAGAATCATGAACCAACTGTCATTGCGATCATCCAACGCCTTGCTCCGGATGTCAACGAAAATAAGAATCGGGCTTGGAGCCTTTTCTGCCCTGTCCCTTGCCTGCTCGTAAAGAATCGCCGGGAAACGGAGAATGATCCCGTGACGATGCGGTTTGATATTTGCGAAGACTCTATGGATTTGTTAAGATTGAAAAAATGAGCGGCTCGGAAGATCTACGACGATTGTTGCAGTGAACAAGCGCAAAAGAAGGATTCCCGGAACAAATCGATTTGAGGTGTTGGTACTTGATTCGGCCATCTCTTTGCCGCAACGCGGACGCCAAGCGTGGGAACGAGCGGGGGCGCGAACGGCCCGAATAAAAAAACAAGCCCCGATTTGAAAATCGGGCCGAACCATCGACATTGTTTGCAATCGTCAACCCGAAACGAAAACGAGGCCATGGGAACAAAACTTTTTGTCATAGGTCGGTCGAATTTGCAGAATCGTCTGCTGAGTTCCTACTTGGCGGACAAGTTGGGACTGGAATGCGAATTCAGCGACGAGGCGCGCGTTCCCCGGAAAGGTAGCGACGACGACGGCGATCAGGTGCTGGTATTGTGGGAATGCGCAGGCGAGCGGTTCGACGTCTTTTCCAGGCAGCTGGATTCCATCGAGTCGGAGCAAGACGGCCTGCGATTCGCGCTCTACAACATCGGCGCCCAGAAAATCCGGTATCGCCATATTCTGGAAAAAGGGGTGAGGGGCCTTTTTTTCGAAAACGATCTTCCCGATGTCATTGTCAAGGGGATCGATGCGATCATGCATGGAGAGCTTTGGTTTTCCCGCGAACCCATGGGCCATATCGTCGTTGATTCGAGCCCGGCCCGCAATAAAGCTTCGGACAATAATCTTCTCACCGACCGCGAAAAGCAGATACTGGGACTGTTGGCGTCCGGGGCCAGGAACTCGGAGATCGCAAGGCGGCTGGACATCAGCCCCAATACCGTGAAATCCCATCTTTACAATATTTACAAGAAAATCGACGTTCCCAGCAGATTGCAGGCCGCCCTTTGGGCCGCCAAGAACTTGGAATAGAGAATAAAAAAAATCGGAGGACCGTTTTTGGGTTCTCCGATTTTTTTGCTGACAATCCTTCTGTGTCGCAGATCACTTCCGGGTCTATTTAGTGATGCGAATCACCAGAAATCCGGCGTTTATCCGGTGGACAAACATGCTGATGGCTTCGCCTTCATCGGTTTTCGCGACGGCGGCCTTGAAGTCGTCCAGGTTTTTGACCGGTTCGTGGTTGATCTCCTTGATGATGTCGCCACGAAGCACGCCTGCCTCTTCGCCCTTGCCTCCTTCTTCGACCTCGGTGACCACCACGCCCTCGTTTTCGGAAAGATTGAACCTCTCGGCTATTTCCGGCGTGATGCCCGAGACGCGAATGCCGAGTTCGTCGGCCTCTTCCTTCTTGAACGGTCCCGCAGAGGCAAGCTTGTCGTCATCCCTTTTGGCGATGGTGACGGTGAACGTTTTCTCCTTGCCGCTTCTCAAGACCTTGATGTCGGCTTTCCCTCCGACTTCCAGCTCCGCTATGAACGATGTGAGCGCGCGGCTGTCCTTGATTTTATGGCCGTTGACGGACAGAATGACATCCTGTTCCTGAATGCCTGCCTTGTCCGCAGGGTCGTCTTCGAAAACCTTGGCCACCAGGACGCCTTCTCCGTCCTTGATTCCGTAGTATTCCGCCATTTCGTCGGACAGGTCCTGGATGGCCACGCCGAGCCATCCGCGGGTGACTTCGCCGCTCTCCTTCAACTGGTCTATGATATGGTGGGCGAGATTGATCGGAATCGCGAAGCCGATCCCCTGTCCGCTGGCGATGATGGCCGTGTTGATGCCCACCACTTCGCCGTCCAGGTTGAGCAGCGGACCGCCGCTATTGCCGGGATTGATGGAGGCGTCGGTCTGAATGAAGTCGTCGTAGGGACCGGACCCGATTACGCGCCCCTTGGCGCTTACTATACCTGCGGTGACGGTCTGCTCAAGACCGAACGGACTGCCGATGGCCATGACCCACTGGCCGACCTTCAACTTGTCGGAATCGCCCATTTTCACCGACTGGAAGTTCTTCGGCTCTTTCACCTTGAGCAGGGCCAAGTCCGTGTTGGGGTCCCTTCCGACGATCTCGGCGTCGAATTCGTCCTCGTTTTTCAGTTTGATCTTAATTTCATCCGCATCTTCTATGACGTGATTGTTGGTCACGATGTAGCCTTCCTTGCTGTCGATGATGAACCCCGAACCCAGGCTTCTCTGCTTGTGTTCGGGCTGCTGGTCCTCGCCGAAGAACTTGTCGAAGAAATCCCGGAACGGATCGTTTTTGCCGAACGGATTGCGGTGGAAATGCTCGAAAACCCGGCTTCCCCCGGAAATGGTTTTGACAGTCCTTATATTGACGACCGCAGGGCCGACTTTTTCTGCGAGTTCGGGGAAATTGAGCGGCGCCATCTTCACCGCCCCAGTGTCGGCGTACGCGCAACCGCCGCCGGATAAGACGCTCAGAGCGAAAAAAACCGCCAGAGCGACTGGCAGAATGCTGGCCTTTGCGAACCTATGAATGGAAGTTCCTCTGAAAAAAGAAAACATTGAAAAAAATCCTTTCCTTGAATTTGTTTGTAAAACGACCATGATTCCAACGGGTAGTATTTCACATGTCGGCAATAATATGTATGTGGATCAGAACATGCAAGGTATTTCCACGAGGGGAAGATATCGATGTCCGAAGCCTGTCTCCATGCTCCATGCCCGGGGGAAGGTCGATTCGCACCCGTACCGGGGATGTCGTTTCGCCCGAACCATTGCAGGCCGGGCAGGCGAATGCGTAGAAGGATCGTCCGCCGCCGCATTCCGGGCAGGGCCGTGGCAGTTCCAGGTCCATTTCGACGCGGTCGCCGCTGCGGGCCTCGTCGGGGGTCAGGTACGCGTCCAGTTCGACTGTGTCCGACGGTCTCCCGGCAAGTGTTTCGAAATGGGCGTCCGAAGAGGATACGCCGCGCAAAAGGTTCGCGACGCCCGGCATTCGGGACATGCCGCGTCTTGCAAACTCTTTTCGTTGGCTCGCGCCTCCGATGTTTTCGGCAAACGGTCCGGGCCTCGCTTTTTTTCTCCGCAACGACTTTTCCTCCGCAAGCTTTCGGTTGTAGCTTCTTCGCTTGTCCGGGTCGGACAAGGTTTCATAGGCCTCCGCGATATCCCGGAAATGGGCGGCGTTTTCGACGCCCGCTCTGTCTGGGTGGTGTTTTTTGGCAAGATGGCGATAGGCGGACCGTAATTTTTCGGCGCTTGTGTCGGGGGACACTCCCAGAATCAGATAATAATCCTTCACATCCATTTCGAGACCTCCCAATGCTTTTTCTTGCTGTCAAGCGCGTCGCTGTCGGCAAAAGGCAAAGGCCGGTCCGGAGTCCCCGGAACGGCCTTTATCCGCCAAAACCTCAAATGTCTTGATAGAAAGTACTTCAAAGCTGTCGTTTCACTTCGTCGCTCCGGGCATCAGCCTGCCTGCACCTCGATCTTCCGAGGCACGGCCTTGGCCACTTTCGGAAGTTCCAGTCTCAGGACCCCGTCCTTGAGCGAAGCTCCGATTCCCTTCTGGTCGATGACCTCCGATAGGGAGAAGCGTCTGAGATATCGACCCGTCCTGAACTCGCGGAGAATGTCGCTCTCCCCTTCGAATTCCGGCGATTTAACGTCGCCGATGATTGTGAGCGTATCCTTCCTCAGATCGATCTCCAGATCCTCGGTCTTCACTCCAGGAAGGTCGGCGATAATGGTCAAGCCTTTTTCCGTTTCGAAGATGTCCACTGCGGGGGTGAACAGAATTCCCGGCTTGGTTTGCTCGGCGGGCAGTTCCACCTCCTTTTTTTCCGCAGGTTTCAGTTCCCTGGTTTCCATTTGGCTCATATTTTCCTCCCGTTTTCAAAGTTTTTCCAGTCAGTTCACCGCAATTTGCTTCGGCTTGGAGGCTTCGGATTTGGGCAGCTTGATCGTAAGCATCCCGTCGCCGAAACTCGCCTCGACCTTGTCCGGGTCCACGGGGCCGGGCAGGCCGATCATTCGGCTGAATGTCCCCGAATCTCTTTCGCGTCTATGATAAACGACTCCTTCGCCTTCTTCGGAGATGGCCCGTTCCCCGGAAATGGACACTTTGTCAACAGTCGCAGTGATGTCGATCTGGTCGGCGGCCATGCCGGGAAGCTCGGCCCGCACATAGTAGTTGTCCTGATCCTCGCTCACATTGGTCAAAGGAAAGACCCCGGCGGTCGAATATCCGGGCGATCCGGCCGCGACACTGTCCATGGCGCGGCGAAGACGTTCCAGTTCTTGAAAAGGTCCCCATGCGCCCCAGTCGGGATAATTCGAAAATCTTGTACCTGGCATCTGAATCCCTCCTTGTTGTTGCTGTGTATCTGTCAATGATTTTTTCTATTCGGATTTGACGGCTATCTTCCTGGGTTTCGAGACGTCGGACTTGGGCAGCACGACCCTCAATACCCCGTTTTTCACGGATGCTTGAATTTTCTCCTGGTCGATGACGTTGGAAAGAGTGAAGGTCCTGGTGTAATCGCCCACGGAATATTCGGAGATGACATACTCGCCGGGGATGTCCCCGGAAACTTTGCCATGGATGCGCAACTGGCCTTCTTCCAAGTGGATGTTCACGCCGTCCTTGTCCACCCCCGGCATGTCGGCCAGCAGCACAAGCTGGTTTTCGTCCTCGAAGATATCCACGTTGGGTACGAAAAAAGCGCCTTCGCGGGTCATTTCGCCGGAAGACTCCACCTCTTTCTTGTCCTGCACTTGAATGTCCTTGCCATCCATTTCTTCCTCCTTTTCAAAACTTGAGTGTAATGGAAAAAAAAGATCCGTCGCTTTCCTGCGGACGCATATCCGGGTCAGCTCGACTTGACTTCGATCTTCTTTGGTTTGCTGGACTGCGCTTTGGGCATCGTGATCTTCAAGACGCCGTTTTTGAGTTCCGCGACGATTTTTTCCGTGTCGATCTTGTCCCGGAACGTCAATTTTCTGGAAAAAGAGCCGTCCTCCCGTTCCTTCCTGTGATAGCAGAGGTTTTCGCCTTCCTTTTCGATCTTCCGCTCTCCTTGAATCTGGATGCTGTTTTCCTCGGCGTCCAGCTTGATGTCGGAGGACTCCATGCCTGGAAGCTCGGCGGTCAGATAGAAATTCTCGGCGTCCTCGAAAACATTCACCGGCGGGAACACACCGCCTGCCGAAGGGTCGTAGCCGCTTCCTAAGAACCTTTCGAACAAACGATTCATTTCGTTCTGGAAGACATTGTATCCTCTGTCTCCCGCTCCCTGGCCGAATAGAGCACCGGGATACGCCGGTTGACGCAGTTTGATAATCGCCATGTTTACCCTCCTTGTTTGAATCGTGTTATTTAAAATTAAAAAACCGACCTCCTGCGAACATAAAACCTGTCGAATCGAGCTTTCTATTTTAGTTTTAAATAAAGTTTATAAAATACGAACATATATTGTCTTTTTTTTAAAGACCCATGCCTCGATATCGCTCCGTGAAAGTTTGGAAGAAGTTCACCTCATCAGAAAATTTCAATATCGACGATTCGTTGGGCATTGTGTTCAAGTCTATCCGAAAATATCTTGAAAGTATGTAATATCAGCTTGTTAAGAACCCTTTTGACGGCTGAAATGTAAATCACAAAATTGGGGTGTCAAGATATGTGCCAAACCCCGAAAAAAAATTTTTTCTTGTTCTCCGGGCGACCATATTTGTCTCGTTTTAAGTTGAAAAAAAGATTTCAAGTGTCGGGGGCCGGCTTCGGATATCAAATTTCCTTTGTCTATTTGTTTTCTTTGTGATACATTGTCGCTCTATATTTTTCGGAAAGAGTCGCATCCATATGTAAACCAATGCGAGAACTTGCTTCATTTTACTGGTTTGACACGATGTGCAGAACGAAAAATTCGCTGGACGCCGACGGTCCTTGTCCTGAACTCGAGGCGCTGCTGGAGGAAAACCGCAGGTTGAAAACCGAATTGGAAAAGAAACGGGAAGTCGGGGCCGCCACTTGCGAGGCCGATTGCAGGCCTTGGCCCTACAAACTCATGGTCGAAAATTCGCTGACGGGAATGTACATCATCCAGGACGGGCGGATTGCGTTTTCCAACGGAAGGTTCGCCGAAATGTTCGGATACCGCCGGGACGAATTGATCGGATTGGATTCCAGAAACCTCGTGCCTCCGCAGGACAGAGACACCATCGCGGCTCTCAGGGAAAGACGGGTGCGCAAAAACGACGCCCCGGCGGAATATGAAATCCGGGGACTGACCAAGGACGGCAGGGTCATTTGGACCGTCAGAAGGAACGTTTTGATCGATTACGACGGAAAACCGGCCATCCTGGGAAACGCGGTGGAGATAACCGTGCGAAAGAACATGGAATCCAGGCTGAAAAAGTCGGAGGAGATTCTTCGTTTCCTTTCCACCCAGCTTTTGCAGGCCCATGAAAACGAACGAAAGAGAATCGCAAGGGAGCTTCACGACACGGTCGCCCAGAACCTGACGGGGATCAAGCTTTATTTGAGCCACCGGATGGATCGATATGGCGAAGAGGGGCGGCTTTTCAACGAGGACTTGCTGCCCGCCGTGGAGATGGCCGAACAAAGCATCCGCGAAGTCAGGCGACTGATCAACGACTTGCGCCCGTCGTGCATCGACGACCTGGGCATTCTGGCCACCGTCAAATGGCATTGCGGGCAGTTCCAGAGGCGGCATCCCGACATCCTGGTCATCAAAAACCTGGACATCCAGGAGGACGACATTCCCGACGCGCTCAAGGTGGTTATCTATCGCCTGCTTCAGGAGTCTTTGAACAATGTTGCCGCCCACAGCCGGGCCGACAGGGTCGATTTGACCATACAGAAAAAGGACGGTGTCTTGTTTTTCGCGTTTCGCGACAACGGCGTCGGTTTCGACATACAAAAAGCATTGGCTTTCGGCCAGCCCGAAAAAGGGTGGGGAATTATCGGCATGAAAGAGCGCGCCGAACTTTCCGGGGGGCTTTTCAACATCGATTCGTCCCCGAAAAAGGGCACTCGCGTACTGGTTTCATGGCAATGCTGAATTCCAGGGATTCGCGATTTTTCACCCATTTCTGCCGGGACATTCGCCGTACTCCAATCAGGATATCCAAATAAGGGTTTAACCCCATTCCTTTATTTTTCTTTCTTTGTATAATATAAGCGTTATAAGGCATGACGATGAAAGGCATGACGTCAAACGGCTCGCTTGGCGACGGGGAAAGGAGAGCTTGAAACATGATAAAAAGCATGATGCTTACACTCGACCAGGACGAGGTGAGGTTCACCCCGGACGGCAAAGTCTCCGTCATGGACATGATCGCGGCTTTGAGCGGTTCGGAGGAGCCCGAATTCATCTGGAGCGAAATCGTTTCGCAATGTCCCGAGTTGCTCGTATATTGCGAGGATTTCGAATACAAGGACAAAACCATCAAAGTGGTGGACAGCGAAGGGATGACCATGGTCGAAACATATCTGTTCGACTATATGATCGACCAGTGGCAGGAGGCTGTCTGAGAATTCGCTGGAAAACGAATCCCGCCTGAACGAAAAACACGGGAGAAAGGCCGATGCCCATAATGGCGGGGCGCAGGGTGCGTTGCATCCTCCGCCCCGCTTTTTTTTACATCGCAGGGTCGCTGGAGCGTTTCCTTTTAAAAAGGGGGAACCGCGCGACGAGATTTCCCGCGATCCGGCGTCGAACTTGCTGAAAATCTACTTGTCCTTCGACCCGATCTTGCCCCTCATTTCGGTGTCCGCCATGATGTTTTTCATGCGGTAATAGTCCATGATGCCGATGTTTCCCTTGGTGAACGCGTCGGCGATTGCCAGGGGGACCCTGGACTCGGCTTCGACGACCTTGGCGCGCATGGCCTCGACTTTGGCCTTCATTTCCTGCTCCACGGCGAAGGCCATGGCTCGTCTTTCCTCGGCCTTGGCCTGGGCGATCTTCTTGTCCGCCTCGGCCCGGTCGGTTTCCAGTTCGGCGCCGATGTTCTTTCCCACATCCACGTCGGCGATGTCGATGGAGAGAATCTCGTAGGCCGTGCCTGCGTCCAGGCCCTTTTCCAGTACTCTCTTGGAGATCATGTCCGGGTTTTCCAGAACCATCTTGTGGGTGTCGGCCGAGCCGATGGTGGTGACGATGCCTTCTCCGACGCGCGCCAGGATGGTCTCCTCGCCGGCGCCGCCCACCAGGCGGTCGATGTTGGCGCGCACGGTCACCCGGGAAACGGCCTTGAGCTGGATGCCGTCCTTGGCCATGGCCGCCACCAGGGGAGTTTCGATTACCTTTGGATTTACGCTCATCTGAACGGCCTCCAGAACGTTTCTTCCGGCCAGATCGATGGCGGCCGCGCGGTTGAATTTAAGTTCGATGTTGGCCTTGTCCGCCGCGATGAGCGCCTGGATCACGCGCGCGACATCCCCGCCCGCCAGAAAATGGGACTCCAGGTCGTCGGTGGAGATGGGCAGGCCCGCCTTGACCGCCATGACTTTGGCCTTCACGATCAGTTTGGGCGGCACCTTTCTGAATCTCATGAACACGATGGTGAAAAGACCGACCTTCGCGCCCGAAACCATGGCCTGTATCCAGAGCGAAAGGGACGAAGCCACGAAAAAAAACATGACGATAATGGCCACTACGAGTAGGATCGTTAAAATGGTGCCGAAATCCATGGGCATACCTCCTTGGTTAAATATTTTCGGTTTACTTGCTTTCTTTTACGATGATTTGATTGCCGGTGACTTTGATTACCACCACCTGCGCATCTTTTTCGATATATTCTCCCCGGGTGACCACGTCGGTGCGCTGGCCGTGCAAGCGGGCCATTCCGGCGGGCCTCAGGTCGGTCAGGGCTTCTCCTTCCAGGCCCAGGTATCTTTCCATGCCGGGCGACTGGCTGAAATATCCGCCTTCGCGGGAAAGCTCCTTTTTCAGCGAGGCCGGCGAACGCGCCAGCGCCTTAATCCCGAAGAACACCAGAATCGGGACCATGACGACGTCGATCACCAGGAAAACGATTCCTGCGTTGGCGGAAACGCCCGTGAAAACCAAAAAGAGGGAGTAGCCGAACACTCCCGCCGCCAGGATGGAAAGCACGCCCCCGGAAGGCAGGAATATTTCCGCGATGATCACCCCCACGCCCGCCAATTGAAGAATGATGGGAAAGACAAGGTTCATTTGCTTATCCGTTCGTTTTCGATACGATGACGATATTGCCCCTGATTTTCGAGACTACGACAGGGGTCCCTTTTTCCAAATACTCGCCCTCGGTGACCACGTCGAAGATTTCGTTGCCGATCTCGACCTTTCCGGAAGGTCTTAAAAATGTCAACGCCGTGCCGGTGTCGCCGGTCTTCACCATGCTCGTCTGTTCCGAATCCGCGTGCGAATTCTCCAGGGTGGCCGTCAGGTAGGGCCCCTCCGAGCCTCTGGAAAACCTGGGCAGGACATACCGGAACATGAGAAGCCCGCCGATGAAGGCGCCGATGCAGGATCCCAGCACCTTGGCGATGTTATGGATCAGAAGGTCCGCTTCCCACGGCATGGACGGGTCCGGCACCACGAAGTCTTGCAGGGATAGGATCAGGCCCGCGACGATCATGGCGATGCCGGAAAGCCCCGCGATCCCGAAGCCGGGTATGACGAACACCTCGAAGCCCAGCAGCACGATTCCGAGCAGAATGATCAGAAGTTCCGTGTAATCGGCAAGTCCGATCATATACTGGTTTAGAAACACGATGGCCAAAAGGAGAATGCCCACGATTCCCGGCGCGCCGAAACCGGGGGACTGGATTTCCGTGTACAGGGCGCCCAGGCCGAGGAGCATCAGGACAGGGGCGATGACCCCCAGAAAGCGCACCATGGATTCCGACCATTTTTCCTGGATGGGGACGACTTCCGCGCCTTGCAGCTCCAGGACCTTAAGGACCTCGTCGAGACCGTCCACGCTGGCCCTTGAAAAGCCCAGTTCCACGGCCTCCCCGTCGTGCATGGTCAACAGCTCGCCCTCCGCCACAACGGTCTTCTTGCTTTCCACCGCGTCCTTTTTTTCCTGGTCAAGTTCCTCGAACTCCTTTTTGTCCAGGAATTGTTTTTCGCCGCCGATCACCACCTCGTAGACCTCCATCTCCGCCGTCACCATGGCCTCCGCAAGGTTTTCGGGATAACCGTTGCGACGGGCCAGCGCTCGAAATTTCGCCCGCAAGGGCGACTGGAATTTTTCGCCCATCATCTGCGGTCCTTCGTTGGAATAGATGATGGGGGCGCAGTCTCCGATGGTGGTGCTGCGTTTCATGACCAGCCTGCCGCAGGACAGGGCGATCAGAGCGCCGGCCGATATGGCCTTTTTGGACACGTACGCCACGGTCCGCTCCGCCGGCACGCGCAGCATCGCATCCACGATGTTCAAGGCGGCGTCCACGCGTCCTCCGAACGTGTCCATGTCCAGTATGTACACCGAGTCCGGGTCGGGCGTCCTTTCCTTGGAAAGCGCCCGTTCTATAAACGCCGCCATCCCGGGATCGACGGTCTCGGAAACGGGAATCACGTATACGGTTTTCGCGTTCGCGCAGGGCGAAAGCGCGGCAAGCCAGGTCGCGCAGACAGAAAGAACGACCAGCGGCGGAATTTTTCGTAAAAAGGGTTGGTCCATCGACAGCCTTCTTCAACAGTTTTTGCCTAATTCGTACTTCGATATGATTGCTCTCTACCCCATTTTCCTGCCAAAAGTCAATCTGGATTCGGACCAGCAACTCCAATTTGACGGGAATTCCATGCCAAATAGGTTGCAGCGACCAGGGTAACCAGACCATCCTGGTCTGGCTTTCCCGGTGTAAAGGGGAATTTCCCGACGCGCCGAACCAGATCCGGATGGTCTGGTTGCCTTGAAGGCGGCGGAGACAACCAAGATGAGAATCGCTGACTGCCGGGATTCGGGCTTGACGGAGCGTGATCGAGATGATACAGTCCCAGATTTCCTTGCAAAGGAAAAACGATACGAAGAGGAACCTGCGTTAATCAGGCGTATGGTACAAGCGGGACCAAAGAGAGGGAACGAAAGAAGGGGAATGAAAACAAAAAGTTCGAAAAACGACCTGACCCACAGGGACATTCTGCGATTCAGAAAACTGGAGGCCGCTTTTCTGAGCCGTTGCAAACATTTCGGCTACAGGGAAATCAAGACCTCCACCGTGGAGCCCTTGTACATATTCACGGCCCTGGGGGCCCTGAGAGACGACAAGCTCAACCGCATCTATTCCTTTATAGACTGGGACGGATGGAGCGGGGAGCGGGTGGCGCTCAAGCCGGATTCCACCACATGCGTGGCCCGCTACTACGGCGACCATCTGCGCACGGAAAACCCCCGCCAGAAACTGTGCTACGTGGAAAACCATTTCGAGTGGGCCGACGACTGGGACAAGATCTCCGAGCGATGGCAGTGCGGCGTCGAAAACCTGGGAAGCTCCGCTCCCGAAGCCGACGTCGAGGTCGTCTACATGGCCCTGGACATCATCGAAGAGATCGATCTGGAGGAATATTATCTGTTTCTGTCCTACCCTTCGATCATTCGGCAGATGGTTCACGGCCTGGGCCTGTTCGAAGCCAGGCAGAAGGAGCTGCTGGATTCCATCCGGAAGGGCGGGGACATCCGCGAGACCATCTCGGACATGAGGGTGGATCCCGAAAAGGCCAGGGAATTGACCGCGTTCTTGCAGCCGCCGGAGGAGAACGAATATTATTCCGCCAGTTTTCTGGAAAACCTCAAGCATTCCCTGACCAAGGAAACCTACGGCCAGATCGCGCCGCAGCTGGAAAATTTCATTTCCATCTGCAAGAGCCTGGACAGCCTGGAATGCAAGTATGTGATCGACTTCTCTCTTTTGGGGGACCTGGAATACTACACGGGAATCAAGTTCCAGTTCCTGTCGTCGCCGATCAGGCGGTCGAGAAAACAGATCCTATGTTCCGGCGGACGCTACGACAGCCTGATCAAGACCATGTGGGAGCTGGAAGAACCCATCCCGGCGGTGGGCTTCGCCCTTTTCGCCCGCAATATGTTCCCTTCCATTCCCGCCGTTTCCGACAGGCTTCAAAACATTTGCATCTACATCGGAAACATCACCCGGGGAAACGTGGAAAAGGGGCAGGATCTGTGCGACAAGCTCTCCGAGCTTGGATTTTGCGCGCGCATCACTTTCGCCGGGGTCAGGAAGGAAGACTACGACAATTACGGACTGGTGATCGAGGTGGACCTGGAGGCCTACGACGACGGCTACCAGGTGCTGTCCAGCCAGAAGATCGGCAAACCTCTGCTCAAGAACCTATTCGGAGAATCCAATGGCCGCTGATACCATAAGCGTGTGTCTGCCCAAGGGAGACGCCATGGCGCCGCTGGCCGCGTACCTGGACGACGCTGGGTTTCCAGTCCGGGAGTACCATTCCAAGAACCGCACCTATCGTCCGCCCGTGGACAACCTGCCCGTCCGGGCCAAGATCATGGCCGAAAAGGACGTGGCCATCCAGGTGTCCGTGGGCAACTACGACATCGGGTTCTGCGGCATGGACTGGATCATGGAGCTGGTCACCAAGTACCGCGGAAGCGACATCCAGGTGTTCAAGAAACTGGGGCTGGACAAAAAGGGCGTCTACGCCTGCACGGGTGCCGGGGGCGACTTTTCTTTGGCCGAAGATTTGCATTCCAAAAAGGACTTTGTGACCATCGTCAGCGAATATCCCAACCTGGCCGAGCACTTCGCCGTGAAAAACCGACTGCGCAAATTCAAGATCTTCTCCGCTTGGGGAAGCGTGGAGGCCTATCCGCCGGAGCACGCCGACGTCGTGATCCTCGGTTCCTACGACCCCGATTCGTTTTCCTCCATGGGGCTGGTGAATATCGGCTGCCAGCTGGAGTCGGAACTGAGCGTCGTGGTCAATCGCAAGAGTTTCGTGCACAAGGGCCTTTCCCCCGTGCTGCAAATTTTCAGCGAAAACCAAACACAACCCGGAGCGTAACATGGCAGGCATACCCGACAAATTGAACTTCGCTTTGCCCGACGGGCACCTGATGAACCACGTGCTTCCCTTCATCGAGGACGCCGGCCTGGAATTCTCGGGATACGACAAGGAAAACCTGAACCGGCGGCCCTGCCTGAAAACCCTTTCCGAGGACTCCGCCCGACTGATTCCCGATCCGGCAAAGGTGGCGGCCAAGGTGATCCGCCCCCAGGACATGCCCACCCACGTGGCCAACGCCAATTTCGACCTGGCCATTTCCGGCACCGACTGGCTGGCGGAACACCGCCAGCGCTTTCCGGAAAGCCCCGTGGCGGAAAAGCTGCGCATGGGCTTCGGAAAAGTCCGCATCGTGGCCGCCGCGCACCAGGACAAGGGCGATTCCCTGGAAGAATTCATGGCATCCTTCCGTTCCGAAAACGGCAAAAGGCACATTCGGATCGCGTCGGAATACGTATATCTGGCCGACGCCTTCGCCCAGGAGAACAAGCTTCATCCGTACCGCGTCATCATGACCTACGGCGCCACCGAGTCCCTGATTCCCGAAGACTGCGACGTGATCGTGGAAAACACGGAAACCGGCAACACCCTGAAAAAGAACAACCTGAAAATCATCCATACGCTGAAAGTCCTGGGCGTGCCCTGGTCCGAAGGCTGCCTGGTGGCCAGCGAAAAAAGCATGGAAATCGACTGGAAACGAGAACTCATAGAGGCTTTCGCAACACTTTTCGCCAAGCACCTCGCCAACACCAGCAAGGCTTGAGCCATTTCCGGCGATTGCCAAACAGTTGTTTGAGCCCGTTTCTATCTCAATTCTCCTTCGTTCCCGTCAAATTCCCACTGGGTTTCGTTCGAAAAAACTTCATGGACGGCTACGGTAGCGCGGTCTTCCACGGCGCAGACGAAATTCGGGATAAACAAAGCTGGAGGACAATATGGAACGAATGCGCAGTGCAATCCGCAGTATCCTTGGTTATGACTCTCGCCTTTACCGGTCTGCCTCAGCCCTTGCTGATTTCATGTCCACGGTGTTCAAGGACGGAATTCAAACCTGGATTAAGCTGACGAATATACGGAATGGAGATCGAACTGGCGAGTCAACGAGTTCGATCTCCTTGAAGAATCTTGCCCATCCGATACTGCTGAGGCCTGGCACTGGCGATGCCAGAACGGTGATCGACAATGTAATCAGGGAGGAGTACGGACGCTTTGCATCGATCGAGGCGCCAAAGTGGATGATCGATGCAGGCGCATATATTGGCGATACAGCCGCCTACTTCCTTTCGAAGTACCCCGGACTCAAGGTGATCGCGCTCGAGCCCAATCATGAAAGCCATGAAATGGCAAGGCGCAATCTCGAGCCGTACGGCGAGCGCGCCATCCTGCTGAAAAAGGGCCTGTATTCGAACGATGAAATCCAACGCTTTGGCGGCGAAGAGACCGGTGCTTCAATAGCGACATCGGGAGTCGAAATCGAATGCACTTCTATTTCCTCCCTTTTCGACCGGTTTTCCATCTCGCATCTGGATATTCTGAAGATGGATATCGAGGGCGCGGAAGAGGCCGTATTCTCTTCGAAGCCGGAAGTGTGGCTTGGTCGTATCGGTTTGCTAATGATTGAAATCCACGGCAATCGTATCGAGTCGATGATATCGCGTGTCCTGAACGAGAACGGATTCTCAATGAAGAGATATCGTTCGATCTGGTATTGCTGGCGGGACAGAAAATAGTCTGCCTGCCTAGCCAAGTCATAACGTATCGATCTTCTTCTTTGTTTGTCTTCTCATGGCTTGTCTTGCACGCATCACACTTTTTCCACCTGCTTGTAGTACTGAAATGGAGGCGACGCGCTGGAACAGCGAATCGCCCTCGGGATGAATCAAAACAGGGTCGGCATTCATTTCGCCCATTCCTCCGATGGTAATTCCGGCATTTATTTCCGTATTCCTCAATCCTCTGTACGAAGAAAACTCTCCCTGCAAGCTCTCAGGGAGGTTGCGAGCAACGAGGTCCTTTCCAGGAGGCTTTTTTCGATCATGTATTCGTTCTCGGAGTGGTCGTCGGCGCCGACGGGGCCTAGGCCGTCTATGACCGGTGTGCCTTCGTCGGCGATGAGGTTGGCGTCGGACACGCCGAAACGAAATTCCTCTTTCACTCTGATTCCCATTTTTTCTGCTTCGGATTCCACGATCCGGTAAAGCTCCCTGTTTCCAACGCTTTGGGGCATGGGCGGGCGTCCGCCGGAGATTTGGAGGCGGGCGCTGGTGCCTTTCACTTTTGCGTTTTCGGCGATTCTCCGGAATTTTTCTTCCAGCTCCCGCCGTTGTTCCGGGCGCTCGTAGCGCACGTCGATGGCGGCGAGCGCCCGGTCGGGGACCGTGTTGCGGCCGATGCCGCCTTCGACCTTGCCGACGTTTACGGATATTTTTCTTTCCGGGTCGTTCAACCCTTCCACGGCGATGATTTTGTGTGCAAGCTCCAGGATGGCGCTGGCCTTGTCTTTCACTGCGGAGGCGGCATGGCCGGCCTTGCCGAATGTTTCAATCGCGATCGCCATATTGCCTTTTCGGCCGGTGACGATTTCGCCTTGCAGTCCTCCGCATTCCAGGACGAAAGCGAACAGGGCCTTGCGGGCTTCGCGCCTGATGATCGGTCCCGAGGTGGGGGAGCCGATTTCCTCGTCGCAGTTGAACACGAAGACGACGGGCATGTCTTTTAGTACACCGGCGGCCTCCAGTGCTTTCAGGGCGAATATGCCTGCGACCAGGCCGCCTTTCATGTCGATGACTCCCGGGCCTCGGCAAAGGCCGTCGGCCCGGGTGAAATCGGTGAAGGCGGTATCTTCGGGAAACACCGTGTCCGTGTGTCCGGTCAGCAGGATGTGTTTCTGAGACGTCGCGGCGGCGGGGGTGCGAACCAGAAGGTGGTTGCCTATCTTTTTCTGGGGGGCGAATTCGCACGCCATGGACGAATGTTCGAACTGTTCCGCGATGATTTGTGTCATCCGGTCGTTTCCCGGCTTGTTGAAGCTATGGCTCTGGACGGTGACCAGGCGCTCTGTCAGCTCGAACATGTCGGGTTCCCTGGATTGCAGATAATCGACGATTTTTTTTCGCGTTGTCATAGGCCGTATTTTCCGAAGGCGAAGTCGTCGCCGCCGTAGTTTTCGGGATCGGGGTCGGGATATTGGACTTTTTCGCTGCTCCAGGGCTTTCTCAAGATAACGTGGTTGCCTTCGCGGCCGACCACGTTGCTCCGGTGCAGGGGGATTTTGCCGCCTGCGGTGGCGATGTACCGTGGGATGGCGTCGCCCGAGATGTTGCCGTACATGCTCTCCACGATGTCCCGTCCCCGTTCCACCGGGACCCTCAGGTGCTGGAACTGGGGGTTTCGATAGCTGCAATTGAACACGTAGTAGGGCCGCACGTAGCTTTCCTGGATGGTCTCGCACAGTTTCCACATCTTCACGTAGGAGTCGTTGATGCCCCGGAGAAGGACGGCCTGGTTCAGCACGGCGGAGACCCGGCCGGAGATCTTTCTAAACGCGTCCTTGGAGACCGGGGTGATCTCCTGTGCGGTGTTGATCTGGGTGACCACGCGCACGGGCTTTTTCTCGTTGCTGGCCTGGAGAATGTCCAGCAGCTCGTTTTCCGCCCGCTGCGGGGCTGTGACCGGGATTCGGGTCCCGAGGCGCTTCATCTTGACGTGGTCGATTTCGTCCAGGGCGTCCAGGATTTTCTTGATCATCTTGTTGGGCAGGACGAATGAGTCCCCGCCGGTGATCAGGACGTCGCGGATCAGGGGGTTGTCGCGAATGTAGTCCAGGGCTTCCTCGTAGGCCTGGTCCGAATAGATCCGGTCCTTCTTGCCGATATGGGCGATGCGCAGGCAGTGGGTGCAGTACATGGCGCACATGTTGGTGGCCTTGATGGTGACAACACGGGGGTAGAACTGGTCGATGAGCCTTGCGGGGGAGTGGTCGGCTGCCACGGGGGGGATTTCCACGCCCACGTTGTCGATCATCTCCCCGGTAGGCACGGATTGCACCAGGACCGGGTCGTTGACCTTGCCGGGCTGGATGAGGCTGGCGTAGTAGGGGGTGAGGCGCATCCGGTATTTCGCCGTGACCCGACGGATGTCGTCCAGGACGCGGGCGGGCAGGTCCAGGACCTCGGACAGGTCGTCCACGGTGTCGATGCAGTTTCTAAGCTGGCCGGAATAGCTGTTCCAGTCCTTCTCGGAAATGGAGAAGGCCTTTTTGATCCGGTCCATGTTTTCCTGGATTTTGTCCCACAGCTCCAGACCGCTGGGGGCTTCGACCGGGTGTCGTTTCATGTAGTCGGCGACCCGTGCGTCGGCGTCGTCCACAATGGGAAGCGCCCGTGCCAGGCGTCCGCCCACCGTGACCCCGTGTTCGTCCAGGCGGGCGTGGGCTTCTGCGAATTCCACCAGTTGCCTGCGGGTCACGCCAGCGGCCTCCGGGGTCCTGCCGAACTGGTCCCTGATTTCCTTCAGGCGGGCGTAAAGCCTTATCACGGGGCCAGTGCGCCTGCCTTCCCCGCTTTCTCTCACCAGGGCGGCGATCTCGTCGCGAGCGCTGTCGGGCACGGGCGAGTCGTTTTGTTCCGGGGCGAACAGGTTGTCCAATACTTCCCGCGTGAACTCGTCCAGCGCGGCCTCTTCTCTTGTCGTCTCGCTCATTTTTCCTCTCCGGGATTTTTCATTTTTCAGGATTTGCAAAATTCGCAAAAGGATGATTCCAGTTTTTTCCGGCCTTCCGAAAGGCCTTGATCCACGGCGTCCGGGTCCGTGCCCAGAGCCACCACCCTTCCGACAAAGGCCCCCTGGGCCACCACGAAGTCGCTTCCGGTATGCTCCAGCACGATGAAGTCCCGGCTGATCTCGCCGTCGGCCACTTTCTTAAAAGCGTCGCGCTCGTTCAAAACCTGGGGAATGTGCTCCGTTGTTCTGACCATTTTTTCCATCTTGCAATTGTAAGTCCCCCAGTGGATTTGTCTGGGGTTGCAAGAAAGCTCCGTCGTATTTTCCGGAAATCTGCCTTCGGTCACGGCCCGGTATTCGAGTTCCGGCAGGTTGGGCGCGCCGGGGGGCAGCGACTGTTCCAGGGTGCAGCAAAATTCCATGGTGGTGCCCTGCTTGCGGGCGTTGATTTCGAGAAAGCGGATGTCGTCGCTTTCGTCCACGATATAGTCGCAGCCGAAGATTCCCCGGTATCCTTGCGAACCGAGCCATCTTCCGGCCTTTTTCGTAAAATCGACCAGCCGCGCGACGATTTTTTCAGACAGCACGGTGGGGTAGGTGGAGCCGGTGAAACGGTTGCCCTGCTCGATTCTCTGGTCCGCCACCCCGGCGACGTACACATCGTTTTCATTTGCGACTACGCCCAAGACGGTGGGATCGTACAGGTGGGGGATGTACCGGCTGATCAGATAGCGACGGTCCTTGTAGACGAATTTCTCGACGATTTGGTCCGTGCGGGTCGCCACGATGCTTTTCACCCCGGCCGCGCTGTATTCCTCCGTGACGAAAATGCCGTCGGGCCACGCTTGCAGGCGCTTGTTTGCGGCGTCCACCAGAGCGTCGAGTCCCTCGCAGACCAAGTGTTCGGGCATGGGAAGGATTTTAGAAAGCTCGACATATTGGAAAATCTTGTTGTTCATTCTATGGGCCGTGGCGCTGTCTGGTCCCAGTACGGACACGCCGGGGATTCGATCCAGGGTCATTTCCGGAAGGCTTTCGAACATGTGGACGTATACGCTCTGCTGCCGTTTTTTCAGGGTCTCGACCAAGTCGAGGACAACGGGATTTTCGGATACGGCCGACATGAAGTCCCGTCCGGAAATGCGGCAGCAGATTTTGCAGTGGTGTTCCCGGTAGAATTGTTCGGCCTCGGGGTTGAGTACGATCAGGTTCTCGTAGGCGTAATGTTGAAGCACGTCGGGGACCACCGCGATGAAGCCGACCTTGCGCCGGAGGACTTTCGAAAGGCTCTCGGAAAGAAAGCTGTTGAGCCAGTAGTTTTTCAACTCCCCGATGTAGAGAAAATATTCCGTGTCTTTTTCTAACTTGTAATCGGAAAAGAATATCTCGGACATGCCGTGCCTCCGTGGGGTTTCATTTTGGCGTTGCCGGTTTGGTTGAAAGAGAAACGTGCCGCTATATTTCAATATGCGACGGAAATAAAAAAGAATTTTAGAAAAATAAACGGGAATTGGCAAGGTGAAAAAAACTCTTTCCGCAATCCCAAAACGGCGCGGGCGGCTGTTGAGATAATCAGCGACATGGAGAAACACGGACAGCCACGTACGAGGTCTCAGTGAAAAAATGGATGTGCCTGACTTGTATCGAGCAAGAATTCGGCCATGAAATTTCACAAAAGACACAAAAGGATTGACGGACCTTTTCGTTGGTTTTCCCGTCGTTCCGAAGCCCGGTCCGGATAAGATCGCAAGACCGTCCTTTCGCGCGAAGCGTTGGAATGAGGCGGTGAGGGAAAGGACGAAATTAAGACAAAGCCCTGTTTTCCGATGGCTTCCTGGTTGATATGGTTCAACCCGCCGTACTTTTCATTGACAAAAACCAAGCTTCTATTTTACCTATCAAGCAACCGACGATGTCGCGGCCTGAAATCGGGTCTGCGGACGATCTGTCGGGGGGACGGTATTGCGGGGACGCTTCGAACGGGGTGGAGACAATGGCGGACATTGTGCGTTACAAGGCGCTGATTGGGATGGAAGGAGCTTGTTTGATGAAAATTCGAAACTGGACCGGTCTGATTGCTGGGTTGTATTTTGTTTTGGCGTCGGTGGCCGCAAGCGTGGACCCGGACTTGTTCAAGCCCCTTTTCGTGGTGGAGGAAGTCCCCTCCTGCCTGGCGTTCTCCAAATCAGTGCCCGACGATGTGGGCGACCAGTGGCAGGGCGCGCTGGACGGTTTGAAGAAGGACGGCTCCTGGGAAAGGATCGTTTCCGGCTGGATTCCATCCGAGTTGCTGATGATCGGAGAGGCGGCCGTCGAGTTCGGCGAAAGAGAACAACCCTCCGAGTGGCTCGCCGAGGACCTCGCCCCGTCAGCGCCTGGAAGAATCGAACTCGCTTCCGAGGAAAGGGATTTTTTGACGGGTCATCCGGTCCTCCGGGTCGCCTTCGACGTGGATTGGCCCCCCGTGGAGTTTTGCGACGGGGGCGGCGGAATGAAAGGCATGGCGGCCGACTATCTGGAAAAGATGGGCGATCTGCTGGGGGTGGCTTTCGAGCCCGGCGAGCCGCGAACCTGGAGGGAAATGCTTGTGGCGGTGGAAAAGGGGGAACTCGATTTTTTCTCCGCCATATCCCCGACAACCCGGAGGCGGGAATGGATGGACTTCACCGACCCCTACCTCTCCTTTCCCATCGTCGTGCTCACGAACAAGGAGGTGGCCTACATCGGGGAAATATCGGACCTGGCGGGAAAAACGGTGGCGGTGGTCGATGGCTACGCGTCCCACGACATCCTTTTGGAAAAGCACCCGGATTTGACTCTGCTTCCCGTCAAGGACGTCAAGGAGGGGCTCATGGCCGTATCCACGGGAGAGGCCTTCGCGTTCGTCGGCAGCATGGCCACCGCCAGCCACGTCATAAGCCGGGAAGGGTTGGTCGATCTGAAGGTTTCGGGAAAGACATCCTACGCATACGATGTGGCCATGGGGACCCGCAAGGAAAACGCCGTGCTGTTGCAAATTTTGAACAAGGCCCTGGCTTCCGTCTCCGCCCGGGAGAAAAACGCCATCTATGGCAGATGGACCAGCGTCACGTTCGAGCACGCGACGGATTATTCCCTGATCTGGCGCGTCAGCGTCGCGGCCCTGGCCGCAGTCCTGATCGTCCTCCTCTGGAACTGGCGGCTCAAAAAGGAAATCGTCGAGCGAAAGCGCGCGGAAAAAGCGGCGGAAACCGCCAACCGGGCCAAGAGCACCTTTCTGGCCAGCATGAGCCACGAATTGAGAACGCCTTTGAACACGGTCCTGGGATTTACCAATATCGTGGCCAAAAGCGACAATCTATCCGCCGAAGACCGCGAAAACCTCGCCATCGTTCGCCGAAGCGGCGAGCATCTTTTGACCCTCATCAACGACATTCTCGACCTTTCGCGAATCGAAGCGGGAAAGGTGGGGCTGAACGAGGAGGTCTTCGACCTGCATCATTTGCTGGACGACTTGAATCTGATGTTCGAGCGCAATACCCGGAAAAAAGGTCTTCGTCTGGAATTTGTCCGCAAGCCGAACCTGCCCCGGCGCATCAAGGCGGATCAGGTCAAGCTGAGGCAAGTGCTGATCAATCTGATCGGAAACGCCTTGAAATTCACCAGGCAGGGCGGCGTGACGATAACCGTCGATTTCCAGGGGCCGGCGGCGCAAAACGAGTTGAAGACCGGGGGCGGTCGCGTGTCCTTTGCCATCGAGGATACGGGGCCGGGAATCGCCGAGGCCGAATTCGAAAAGATTTTCAATCCCTTCATGCAGACCGAGACCGGCAGGCGGTTGAACCAGGGTGCGGGACTGGGGCTGTCCATAAGCCGGCGGTTCGTTCGGGCCATGGGGGGCGATATAAGCGTCGAGAGCGCTGTGGGAAAAGGATCGGTCTTCCGGTTTCGCATCGAGTTGCGCGAGCCCTCTGATATTGAACATTCCATAGAGATTGAAAGCCCGCCTGCGGTGGGGCCGGCGCCGGACCCGCCGGGGTGCCGGATTCTGATCGTCGACGATGTCTCCGTCAACAGGTTCTTGCTGGTAAGCATCCTCGGCCCGGGCGATTTCGAGGTTCGCGAGGCGGAAGACGGACGACAGGCCGTCGAAATCTGGCGTCGATGGCGACCCCGCCTGATTTGGATGGACATTCGCATGCCGGTCCTGGACGGCTACGAGGCAACCAGGATCATACGGGAGGAAGAAAGAAACAGCGAGGAAGGCTTGGTTCCCACCGTCATCGTGGCCGTGAGCGCCGGTGTCTTCGAGGAACAGCGGGATAAGGCGCTGAAGGCCGGCTGCGACGATTTTGTTCCCAAACCCCTCGACGATTCGGTCGTTTTCGACAAGATGCGGAAACTTTTGGGGATTGAACGCGACCGCGAGAATCGTGTCGATGAGCGGCATGATTGCGAAAAACATGTCCAAAAGGACCATGGTCGCAGAAAGGAAAGCAGGCCGGACGTCGGCGGGGGACCGGCCGGAGGCGGGGCGGAATTGGCGCGGGGGGCACTGGACGGATTGCCTGCGGATTGGCTGGAAACTCTGCGCCGGGGGGCGCGCCGGGCGGATATCGTCCTGATCGCGGAGGTGGTCGCGCAGATCCGGAAACGCGACGCCGCCACAGCCGACGCGCTGGGACGGCTGGCCGACGATTTCCGATACGACGAGATTCTGGCGTTGCTTCCGGGGACGGACCGGAAAACACCGGATTGACAAGGAAAATCCTTGTCTTTCATGCGATGTCTGGCATATTTTCTCTCTATGACCGCAACTTTCGCCATGAGAAGAACCGTCGCATTTGCAATCCTGGCGTTCTGCGCCTGCTGTTTCGGTTCGACGCCGATGGCGTCGGCCCTCGCCGCAAAAACGGCGGTTGTCCCCGGCGAAGATGGAAGGTATCCTCTGGGACCTTACCTGTTCTATCTGGAAGACCCCGCAGGAAGCCTGACCATCGACGACGTGTCATCGGCGCGGTTCGAGGCGAAATTTGTTCCTTGCGAATTGCAAGTTCCGGTGATCGGTCTGACCGATTCGGCCTATTGGGTCCGCGTTCGCTTGCGGAACCGAGGCGCAGAAGCCGCTCACTGGTTTCTCGTTCTGGAACCCGCCGATCTGGATTTCGTCGATTGCTGGCTGCCCGACGAAGCAGGCCGGTTTCACGCGAAATTCGCGGGCGACCGAAGGCCCTTTTCCGCGCGGGAGATCGACCACCGTCTGTCGGCTTTCCTCCTCGATCTGCCTACGGGCTCGGAACGGACACTGTACCTTCGTTTTAAAACCAAGGGGGTCCTGCTTTTCGATCCGGTCCTGTGGCGCGCGGACGCCTTTTACGCCCGGACTTCCCGCGACAACCTCTTCTACGGGGCCTTTCTGGGGGCGCTGTGTATCATGGGGGCGTACAATCTGTTTCTTTTCGGCGCTCTGGGGGAGCGCGCGCACCTGCATTACGTGCTGTTTTTATTTTTTCTGGCGATGCAGCTTTCGACCTTCAACTACGGTTTCTCGTTTCAATACCTTTGGCCGGGCCAGCCGGCTTTCAACCAGATGGCCCCGTTTATTTTCGTGTCGCTGATGATGTTTTTCGCATCGAACTTCGCAGTTTCCTTTCTTCGCACAGATATGTATGCTCCGCGGCTGCATCGGTCGCTGTATGGACTGCGGGTCGCTTTTCTCCTGACGGCGGCCCTTTCCATAACGAGCCAGGACCGGTGGTTGATCGCGTGCTTGGCGGTGGCGTCCATGGCGGCCATACTGATGATCATGTCGGCCGGGATACAGGCGTGGCGAAAAGGTTTCCGGCCTGCGGGCTACTATATCGCGGCCTGGGGCCTGCTCTGGCTCAACGGCCTCGTTTTCGGCGCCCATATGCTGAGTTTGGCGAGCATTCCGGACCATGCGCGATTCGCCCCGTTCGTCGTTACGGCCATGGTGTTGTTTCTGTCGCTGGCCCTGGCCGACCGAATCAATCTGCTCAAGGAGCAAGCCGAAGCGGCGAAAGCCGAAACCGAGGAACTCAACCGTCGGCTCGAAGAACACCAGGAGATACTGGCCGACAGGGCTAAAAGCGTACTTTTCGCCAACATGAGCCACGAATTGCGCACGCCTTTGAACTCGATTCTGGGCTTTGCCAAAGTCCTTTCGCGCAGTCCGAACATCTCTTCGGAAGACCGGGCGCATCTGGAGCGCATCGCGCGAAACGGAGAACAGCTCCTGGCGCTCGTAAACCAGGTGCTCGACTTGTCCAACATCGAGGCCGGTCGCATGGTCGCGGACAACAATGACATCGACCTGTGGCGTCTGATCGAGGAAACCGTGGACGTCTTTTGCGCTCGAGCCAGCCGCAAGGGACTGCGTTTCGAGGTCGCAACCGACGACGAATTGCCCCGATATGTCAGGGCCGACGAGGCCAAGTTGCGCCAGGCGCTCGCGAATCTGCTGGACAACGCCGTCAAGTTCACCGACGAAGGCGCGGTGTCGTTGCGAATCTCAATAGTGGAAAATGGAAACACGGGGCAGAGAGCGTCGCAAAAGGGACCTTCCGACCCGGCGAAACTTGCCGACGATTTGCTTGTCCTGTTTGAAATAACGGATACTGGGCCCGGCATTGCGGAAGAGAGTCTGGGGAGGGTGTTCGAGGCTTTCGGCCGGGACGCCGCCGAACGGAGACCGCGCGAAGGCGCGGGACTGGGGCTGCAAGTCGCCCGCAGGTTCGCGCGCCTGATGGGAGGGGATTTGCTCGTCGAAAGCCGGGTCGGCCGGGGCACGAGGGCCACGTTGCGCGTTCGCGTGGAAAAAGTCGATGCCAAGGCGATACATCCGAGATGTCCGGCATGCCGAGGAGCGGGCCGGGAAATGGAAGGCGCCGGCGGACGGGGCCTGTTCGCGCAGGGAAAAGACCGGAAGGTCCCGGAAAAGGAATGCCGGACCCAGGCGGCACTCCAGGCGCTGCCCGAGGAGTGGTTGGAGGGATTGCAAAAAGGCGCGCACCGCGCCGATATCATGCTGATCAACAAGGTGGTGGAACAAATCGGAGAGCGCGACAGGGCGCTTGCCAACAACCTGGCGAAACTGGCGGAAGACTTCGAGTACGACGAACTCTTGGCTTTGATACGGAAAGACCAAATAGGAGAAGACGGATGACAACCGAAACGGCCCCCGAGCGCAAAGCCGATATCCTGGTCATCGACGATACGCGCGACAATTTGCGCCTGCTGTCCAAACTGCTGATCGACAACGGGTTCTATGTCCGGCCTGTCACCGACGGCAAAAAAGCGCTTTCGGCGATCCAGGGCCAGTTGCCGGACCTGATTCTGCTGGACATCATGATGCCGGACATGGACGGATACGAAGTCTGCCGCCGCTTGCAGGCCGACGAACGCACCCGCGACGTTCCGGTCATCTTCATCAGTGCCTTGAACGAAACCTTCGACAAGGTCAAGGCCTTCTCCGTCGGCGGTCGCGACTACATCCCCAAGCCGTTTCACGAGGAGGAAGTCCTGGCGAGGGTTAAAGCCCACCTTTCCCTGTACTTCACCCAAAGACGACTGGAAGCCGAAATCGTCGAGCGCAAGCGAATCGAGAAGGCCTTGCGACGGCAGAACAGGGATTCCGCCTTGCTGAACCGGATGAGCCAGGTTTTGCAGACATGTCCCGGCGAGCAGGAGACCTACGCCGTTGTCGCGGACATCTCCGCGCTGCTTTTCCCGGATAGTTCCGGGTGCCTCCTGGTGCAAAACGACGCTGGCGGGCAAATGAGCGCCGCCGCGACCTGGGGCGACCTCCCGAACTCGTTGCGGCAATTGCACCCGGACGATCTGCGTTTCGATTCCGACAACGACAGCGCCATCGAGCACCCCGATGCCGTGCGACCTTTTTCATCTATCGTCTGGCTTCCGGAAAAAAGGCGAATCCTTGTGCCAATCAGTTCGAGAGACAAGCTGTTGGCTGTCCTGGCATTTGTTTTCGAATCGGAAAAAACGGAAGAAGAATCGGACGATTGGCGAGTGTGTGTGGAATCCAAGCAGACTTTGATCGCGGAAATGGCCGAGTATTACGCCTTGGCGCTGGTCAACCTGCGCTTGCGCGAAAAATTGCGCATCGAGTCCATCCACGATCCCCTGACAGGCCTCTACAACCGCCGCCAAATGGAAGCCGCGCTGGAACGGGAAATCAACCGCGCCCGGCGCCACCGGACATACGTCGGCATCCTCATTTTCGATATCGACTTCTTCAAGGTATTTAACGACACCTACGGCCACAAGGCCGGCGACATCGTGCTGAAGGAAATCGGAGATTTGCTCCAGAGAAATACCCGCGGAGAAGACATCGCGTGCCGCTACGGTGGAGAAGAATTCCTTCTGATCCTTCCCAACACGGGCATGGAAGGTGCCATAACCAGGGCAGCCTACCTTCTGGAGCAGGTGCGAAAGATGGAGGTGCCCTACCGGGACAAGACGCTTTCCGTCACCATCTCCGTGGGCGTGGCGGTCTACCCCCTGCACGGCCCCGGAATCCGAAGCGTGGTCGAAAAGGCGGACAAAGCCCTGTACCAGGCCAAGAACGGAGGGCGCAACCGGCTTGCCATCGCTATGTGAAAGGGACCAACGGGAGCCTTCCATGTTTCTTGACCGGACAGTCCCGTCAGGGACGACAGACAATAGCCCGGCAATTTATTGCCGGGGTTGGCGCGCCAGTGTGCCCGAAGTCCCGTCAGGGACGACAGAAACAGGATGTCTGGCAGCGGGGCCTTCCACCGGATTTGCAAAAAACAGGGAATGCTCCCGCAACCAACCCCCTCGACCAGAATCCCCACCCAACTCGACGTTCTGTGTCTGTTTCCCTGAATCCGTTATAACCAGGATGTTTCAATGAGGATTGCGGGAAGTGAAAAAGAAGAAGAATCGCGATCACGGGGCGGAAAAATACGACGTTCCAGCAAGGCGGGTTCAAATCGCCCGTGGATTTTACCGAACGTATCTGTCCGCCGTTCTGCTGGCGGTCGTGTTCTTCGGCAGCTTTTCCGCCCGCTTGATGGTCGGTCCGCTGCTGCCCGCCATGGAGGCCGAGATGGGGCTCGGCCATTTGCAAAGCGGTATGTTTGTTCTGATGACCAGCGCGGGCGTTTTTTTCGGCCAGATCTCCGCAGCCTTCCTGGCGGGATGGCGCGGATACCGATTCTGCATCCAGATTTCCCTGTTTTGCGCCGCCGCTGCTGCGGCATTGATCGCGGTGTTCCGCGCGACGGCGGCTTTATACCTTTGTTTCGTCGTCATCGGACTGACAGGCGGACTCTATGTACCTGCGGGCATCGCGCTGATCACCTCCCTGTTTCACCACAGGCATTGGGGAAGGGGCCTGGGCATCCACGAATTGGCCCCCAACCTGGCTCTGATACTGGTGCCTTTCCTGGCAACATGGGCCATCCAAGGCGGCTCATGGCGCACCGCGTATCTCATGGTCTCGGGATTTCTGTTTCTTCTGGGAATCGTGTACACAGCGCTGGGAGTCGATGCTCCGCAACGCCCACATCCGCCCACCATGGCGAATTTCAAGTCCACTGCCGCCAATCCCCGATTCTGGCTCATGGCGATGCTGATCAGCCTGGGCGTGGGGCTTGAAACCGGCGTCTATTCCATGGTACCGCTGTTTCTGGTCAACGAAGGTGCCTATACCCTTTCAGAGGCCAATTACCTCCTGGGTCTTTCCCGTCTGCCCTGCCTGGCCATGGTGCTGCTTTCCGGATGGATTACGGACCGACTCGGCTCCAAGGCCACTATTTGCTCGGCGTTAGGACTCAGCGGCGCGGCCATTGTCCTTTTGGCCGCAGGGCCCGGAAACCTGATCGCTCCGGCCATCGTAGCCCAGGGGGCGGCCACCGCCTGCCTGTTTCCCCCGATTCTCGCCGCCGCCTCGGCCGCCTCGACCGCGCAGGACCGGGCCCTGAGCCTTTCCTTCAGCCTGGCCATCGCCCTGATCCTCGGAGGCGGCGTGCTGCCGGCCGCCATCGCATGGGCTGGCGACGCCGCTTCCTTCAGCGCGGGACTGATCGCCACCGGTCTCATGACAATCGCGGGCATCGGGCTGGTTCACGGCCTGACGAAAGATTAATTCAAAATCCGACAGCCCTGGCTGTCCTTTTCAGCTGCGTGGTTATGCTCTCGAAGATGCCATGGGAAAAGCTCACATCTTGCGCTTTTCCTTGGCTGCGCCGGCCACGATGCCGACCTCGTCGTTTGCCAGCTGCCTAAGAGAGGCGACATCTTGTTCCGACAGGCGCAGCGCCGCCAGATATCGGATCTCCCAGTACAGGGCGTTGACATCGTACCGGTCCCAATCGGCCTGTGTTTTCGCATCGGCCCGGGATATGATGGATGCCCAATAGTCGGCCTGGTAGTATTTTGGACCCAACAGGTCGGGACCCAACATCTCGTTTGTGGACAAGAGTCTGGAAAGAAGCGCTCCAATGCTCCGCCGCCCGCTTTCGTTGGCCCTGTGCATCAGATGCACAAGCGCCGGCAAGCGAAGCTTCGCGTTTATTTTCCATAAAGCGTCGAACGCGGCGTTGACGGCGGTGAAGTGCATCGCCCCTCCGAGATAATCGGAGTCCGCGACGACTGAAATCAAAGCTTCGGCGCTGGCAATATCTCTTCGTTCGCCCAGAAACCATGCGAGTGCCGCGACCGGTTGCGCCATGGACGGCGTGTAGCTGTCAACCAGATCCGACAGCGCCTTGGCGACCGAAGACAGCGTGATACCCGGCTCGCTGTCGTGAAAGTAGGCCGTTCGTATTTCCCCAAGCAGTTCGGCCAGCCGTTGCGGCGAGAAGGGCGCCGGATCCCGATAGGAATAGGTCTGGGCCTCCACTGCCGAATATGCGACGGCTATGTCTGAAGGGACCTTTGCAATGAGCGTGAATCTCGCATCGGAGGCGTAGTCGTACGAGCGAAGATCCGATATCGGCATGACTATGCCGGTTGTCTTTGCGCCTGTCAAAAACGAAAAAGGCCCTCCGGCTGATTTTGCGACCGCGCCGACGTATTTGTCCGCATGACGTTCCAGTCGGACGAAATCATCGTGGAAGTAGTGGTCCCAGAATTCGGCGGCTTTGCTTTTGCCCTTTTTCATTCTTTTTCACCTCCCATCTCCATTGGTTCATCGCACTCATTTCTTTGCGTCGCCGCCGCTTTGCCCTTCGGATGACGGTTCGAAATCCACTGCCGTGTCCATGTTGGCGTTCATAGCGACTTGGCAAGGCGTGATGTATTCGGAACCGCCCGCCCTTTTCTTAAGCTCGTTCTCCAGGGTTTCGTCGGATGCCCACTTTGCCGCCATTTTTTCCTCGCAATCGCCTTCCTTTTTCATATAAGTGCGCATCGCTTCCAGCGTATTCTCCTTGTTGGCCGAACTTAGGAAATCCATCTTTTTGTCCACCAGCTCCACCCCGGCGTTCTGATAGGATTGATAGACGAAATCCGAACAGTACAGCTGTTTCGGGTCGCGGTTCCATGGGTTGAAAATATCGAATTGATAGGCCGGGTCTTTGGTCTGCTCCATCGCCCATTTGGCTGCTTTCTCTCCAAGTTTGGGATCTTTCGGCCTTGCCAACAAACCCTTGGATGTACCGTGCTTGCAGAAAAAATCGTCGATGGGTTCCTCCTTGACGGCGCCGCCGGTGCGATCCGGATAGGCATCGACGACAACCAGATCGCCCGCTGCATTCCTGGATACAATGCCAGCGTGGCTGTAATCGCAGCGGCCCGCCTGGCGAATGAGGTCGGAATCCGTCCCCGGAGTGCTGCGCAACACGATGTCGCCTTCTTTGACATGATTCTTGACGTCGGCGCAGTCGGTCGCCTTCCTTTTGGTTGGCGCGGGCGGGCATTTCGCGACCGTGCCGGGCGGCCCGGCAGGCAACGCATGGGGCGGTTTTGCGGATGGTTTCTTTTCGGGTTCGGGCGGCTTCTTTGCGGCCGCTTCGCTGTAGTACTTCCACCACGCCCGACGATATTCGGCTTCCTCCGGTTTCACAGTGAGCTGGCGGCGTTTCAGCTCCGGATATGCTTTCCATAACTGTTCGTTGGCGATTCGAACGGCATTCGGATCGAGCGACATGATCACAATCCCGGCGATTGAATCATAGATCGATTCCGACCGACTTGACCCGCCAACGCAGCATCTCCATCTTCCGATCGCCCGAAAGGTTCGGCAGCGAAAAAATATCGGCAGCCCACTCTTCCGTGTAAAAGTCCGCGCCGTACATGACCGTCAGGTCCAAGGCTGTCGCCACGTCGTTCTCGTTCACAATGCCGTATGCCCGAGCCTCGTCCCGTATATCGGAAACAAATGCCAGAAGCTTCTCTTGCGGCATCTCTTCGAAATGGTCTGCAAATCGAGCGCGCGCGTAGAGGCAAAGATCTCTGTTTGCCGCAGCCACAGCGGCTCGAAGCAATTCCTTCATCTGATCGGTTCTGATCTGAAGCATGGTACACTCGACTCCATTCTTTCAGCAGCGGGCGCGCTTATTGCCCGATTTCGCTCCAATCCTTGACTTCGTGTTCCATCGACATGAGAAGATTTCATAGTTCCCCTTTACGGGTGTCGATCGAACCTCGCAAAAAATTCTTTGCCGCTGATTATCATGAGGTCTGACAAAGTTCAATGTAATTTTGGAAACAGGCGAAAGCCAGTGCGGGGTTCGTATGCTGCCGCAGGGTCCGGTTGCTCGACGATACCGACAGATTCCGTTGGGAGCGTTGGCGGAATAGAAGCCGCGAATGAGAGCCCCAAGGTTGATAGACTGTTTTTTCGCCGGTCGCGGGAAAGGCATGGCGAACATTGCCTCGGGTAAAAAAAAGTCCTTGACAAAACGAAACCGTCCGTGTAAATTCGCCATCTCGTTCGGTTAGAACGATCTAACAATTTGTTTGATGTCTTACGGTTTCCGGCCGGAACAAACGGCGCGGAAAAAGTGAAGGCGTAACGTGTGGTGCTGCCAGGCGCCCCTGTTGCGCCTTTTTTTTTGCACGACGGCAAACTTATGCAAAGGAGAACGGAAAGCATGACACTGGATCAATTGAAACCCGGCAATCGGGGGCGCATCAGGAAGTTGTCGGCGAGGGACAAGCTGGGGCAGAGGCTGATGGACATGGGGGTGTACGCGGGGCTGCATCTTCAAGTGATTCGAAACGCGCCCCTGGAGGACCCCATGGAAGTGAAGCTGGACGGCTATTTCGTGAGCTTGCGCCACGAAGAGGCCAAGTTCGTGGAGGTGGATACCATTGAGTAGTCAAATCACAAACGTATTGGCGGCCCTGGCGGGCCAGCCGAACTGCGGAAAATCCACGGTGTTCAACGCGCTGACGGGGGCCAGCCAGCACGTGGCCAACTATCCTGGGGTCACGGTGGACAAGATGGTTGGGCGCTACCGGTACAACGGCCACAAGGTCGAACTGGTGGACCTTCCGGGCACCTACAGCCTGACGTCCTATTCGCCGGAGGAGCGGGTTTCCAGAGATTTCATCCTCCAGGAAAGGCCTGCGGTCACGGTCAACGTGATGGACGCCTCCAACCTGAAGCGCTGTCTCTATCTCACATTTCAATTGCTGGAGATGGAGACGCGGGTGGTGCTGACATTGAACATGATGGATGTTGCGGAAAAGCGCGGTTTGGAAATAGACGTTGAAAAGCTTGCCGAGCGCCTGGGGATTCCGGTGGTGGCCACGGTGATGAAGACCGGGCGTGGAAAACAGGAGCTTCTGGACGCCATTGCGGCGGCCGCGTCTTCGGAAAAGCCTGCGGAGCCTTCCCGCGTGGATTACGGGGAGATGGAGCCGTTTATCCGCGATATGGCGCAGGAGCTGTCCAAGGAAAGCGGCCTTTTAGAGAAACTGCCGTTGCGCTGGACGGCCATCAAGCTGATGGAGGGAGACGGCGAGGTCCGCCGGTACCTGGATGAAAACGTTTCCAACGCGGGAGCGCTAAGGGAAAAGGCGCAGAAAATGCGGGAGGAATTCGAGGCCCGATACGACGACACGCCGGAGGCCCACATCGCCAATCGGCGGTATATGGCTGCGGCCGATATCGCAAGGTCGTGCGTACGCGCCAAGGAAGACGCGGGCGCGACCATGACGGACCGGATCGACCGGATCGTGTGCAACAAGTTTCTGGGGCCTTTGGTTTTGATCGGGGTGATCTGGCTGCTCTACTATCTTTCCATCGTGCAGGGCTACAATGTCACCAGCTACACTTGGCCGCTTCTGGCCAAGTTCCGCGTGCTGGTGGAGAGCGTCGTGCCCGCCCCCGGCTTCATCGAGATCCCTCTGCTTCGGGCCTTCGCCCTGTGGTTCGTGGACAGCATCAACGCCTTGCTGAACTACATTCCCATCTTCTTCATCCTGTTCGGCCTGATCGCCATACTGGAGGACTGCGGCTACATGCCCCGGATGGCGTTTATCATGGACCGTCTGTTCAGCCGCTACGGCCTGCACGGCCAGTCCACCCTTCCGATGGTGCTGGGGGGCATCTATGTGGGCGGATGCGCGGTGCCGGGGGTGATGTCCTGCAAGGGCATACCGGACGAGCGTTCGCGCCTGGCCACCATTTTGATCATCCCCATGCTCAACTGCCTGGCCAAGGTGCCCTTGTACGTGCTTCTGATCAACATCTACTTCGCGGCCCACAAGGCCTGGGCCATGTTCTTCATCTCCACAATAAGCCTTCTGCTGGTGCTTCCGGTGTCCAAGATTCTGACCATGACCGCGTTGAAGGACAAGGAGACGGCGCCGTTCGTGATGGAGATGCCGCCGTACCACATGCCGATGCCGAAAGTGGTGCTGGCCAGGGCTCTGGAGAGGGTCTGGCTGTTCGTCAGAAAGATCACCACCATCGTGGCGGCTGTGGCCGTGGTCATTTTCGTTCTTTTGCAATTTCCGGGCATAGGCGAACAGCGTATGGAGGATTTCCGGAGTCGGGAGGAAGCCGCCAAGGCCGCGTTTTTCAAAAAGATTGAAAAGACTTCCTACGCCGACAAGATGCAAGGAGAAAATCTCATGGGGATGGTCCTGTTCTGGGAGGAATACAAGGACGCCCGCATGGGGATCAAGGACGAGGAAGCCATGGCCGCCATGAACGCCGGGTTCGAGGCGCGCAACCCGGTTTTCTTCAAGGTGGCGCGGCCGGGCGGGGACCGCGAGGCCAAGACGGCGAATCGGGAGTTCAAAAAACTGGTTCGGGCCAGGATGGGCATTTTGCAGGACATGCGAAAGGCGCGAATCGACAGCAGTTTCCTGGGAAGGACAGGGAAGTGGATCGAGCCGGTCACGCAATGGGCGGGCTTCAACTGGCGGGTCAACGTGGCGCTTTTGAGCGCGCTGGCCGCCAAGGAGAGCAGCGTGGCCACCCTGGGGGCGCTCTACGACCAGCAGGAAGACGGCGAAACCTTGGAAGCGCGCATGGCCAGGGGGGAGGAGGGCTTCACCGCCCTGCACGCCCTGGCGCTGATGCTGTTCATGGTGCTCTACCCGCCGTGCCTGGCCACGGCCATCGCGGTGAAGCTCCAGGCCGGGTCGGCGAAATGGATGCTGTTTTCCATGGCGTATCCCATGTGCCTGGGCCTGATGGCGGCAACCGCCGTCTATTCGGGCGGCACGGCCCTGGGTCTTTCCGGAATCCAGGCCATGTTCGTCTTTTACGGGATGGCCCTGGCATTCACTATTTTCATGGGGTTTTTGAAGAACAATGCGGACTATGCGGCGCATTGAATGAAAAAATTGGAGGTATTCAAGATGTGTAAAAGAAGTTTTGCGATGATTGCGGCATTGGCCTTCGCGGTGCTTTTCGCGGGCCATGCCTTGGCGCACACTCCACTTTGCTCCTGCTACGACAACGGGGACGGGACCGCCACTTGCGAAGGGGGGTTTTCCGACGGCTCCTCGGCATCCGGCGTGGCGATGCGGGTGGAAGGCAAGGACGGCAAGGTGCTGGTCGAAGGCAAGATGGACGAATACAGCGAATTCACCTTCGGCAAGCCCTCCGGCGACTACCGGGTGGTTTTCGACGCGGGCGAGGGGCATGAGGTTGTCGTAGAGGGCAAGGAGATTCTGGAATGAAAAGAGGCCGCGCCGTTGGATTCAGCCATGCGAGCGCGAGAGTTTTCGATAATAATGGACTTCGCATGAAGTCCCGACCAAGGAAAGTGTTAGGAAAGGAGATTTTTTAGATGAGAAATACGATTTTGGCGATGATGGTATGTTTTGCGGCGGCAATGGCGGCGGTCCCCGGGCTCGCCCATTTTCAGACGATCTATACGCCGGAAGCGGCCATGGAAAAAGGCGGCACGATTCCCCTCGTCTTGATTTTCACCCATCCGTTCGAGGCCGGGCACACCATGGACATGGGCAAGCCCGAGCAGTTTTTCGCCATGCGCAGCCGAGGAGAGAACGAACCCAAGAAAATCGACCTGCTCGACACGCTCAATCCAATCACATGGACCAGCCTGACCAACAGCGGAGCGGCGTGGGAGACCACCTATTCAGCCAGGGGCGGCGACCACGTCTTCTGTCTGATTCCCGAGCCCTACTGGGAGGAGGGCGAAGGCTTCTACATCAAACAGAACACAAAGGTGATCGTCAACGTGGGAGGCGAACCCGGCGCCTGGATGGAACCGGTGGGCATTCCCACCGAAATCGTGCCCATGTGCAAGCCCTACGACCGCTGGACCAACAACGTCTTCCAAGGAAAAGTCTTGTGCAACGGAAAGGCGGTGCCCGGCGCCGAGATCGAAATCGAGTATATGAACCACGAACCGCTGCTGGACAAGAAGGCGTTTGCCCAGGAAGCCAAGGCAAATGCCCCCCAGGACTCCTTCGTGCTCCAGACCATCTTCGCCGACGACAACGGCGTGTTCACCTTCGGCATCCCCAAGGCCGGATGGTGGGGGTTTGCGGCCCTCGACCTGGATCCCGCCTATAGATACAAGGACAAGAAATGTTCGCGAGACGCCGTGATCTGGATCAAGGCGGTGGACATGGAATAAATTCGGCGGCCCAGTTTCCCAAAAAAAACGCCGAACGCCGGGCGGCCCGTCCTCCTTCGGGGCCGCCCGGCAACCCCCCGGCAACTGCCCGGCGCTCGCGCAGATCGTGGGGCCATTCTCGGTTTTCTATCAGACCCAGGAGCAATGGGAGATGGGGAGAGGGGGGCGATGGGGCGAACATGGAGATGGGGAGGACTATCCGTTTCTCATCTCCCGGATTTCCATGACATATGAGGAGGTTCATGTTGACCAATTCTGAAAGAGACGAAATCGTTTACGCTCTGAGCAGCAGCGTAAACGACCTGAAACAGAAAATCGACGTGCACTGTCAGCTTTTGTCCTCTTTGATGGGCGAGCAGGCGATGGGGACGGATATGGCCTCGTTCCTGGGACGCTGCCCGGGCAAGTCGAGGGAGCTGATGTTGAAGGAGGCGATCCGAGAGGCGATCAAGGTCATCGAGGACAGCAGGAAGGCCTTCAAGTCCAAAAAGCTGGAAGCCCTGCGCAAGAAACTCACCAGTGTGCTGATCGAAGACGATTAGGTTTTGGGAGCAATGGGTCCGTTTCTTGTCCCGGAAGCGGAAAAACGGTATAGGCCGTTGTTGCTCGGCAAAAACGATATCCGGGGCAAGGTCGCGGTATCCATTCGAATCATTTACCGGAAGAAACAGGAGGAACAGAACCATGGGAAGCAAGAAAGATCCGATGCGCAAGCTTTGGGACGGCATTTCGGCGGGAGTTTCCACTCGCGTCGGATGCGGACGGATCAATTTGCGCTCGCGCCTGGAAAAAATAGATATATTCGCGGAAAACACCCGAGAACGCGTCGAGCACCCTATAATCCTAAGGAGATAACCTGCGGAAGGAGGTATATGTGAGTGAAAATTTTCGAATATTCATCAAGGACGAAGGCGGCGACTTGTATTTGAAGCCCGTCGGCGACTTCGACGACGAGGCCGCCTGGGAAATCATCCGGGCTCTCGGAAAGATGTACGACGGGAAGGGAAACGTGATCATCGATACAGAGAAGCTGGAAAATGTCCGCATATTGGGCTGCGGGACATTCCGGTTCCAATTCTATCTGTGCGGGGTTCCCTGCGACCGTTTGTTTTTCAAGGGGGAAAACGGCTACTTTATCGCCCCCCGTGGAAGCAGGGTTCTTCATTCCTCTCCTCCACGGCCTTGCGGTTGCGATGGCAATTGCGACATGTGCCGTTACGTTCCGGAAAAAAAAATCGCTTGAAAATACACGGGACCGACTGATTGAAAAGCAGTCGGGGCCCGCATTGAACTTGGCGGTATCTGTTGCCTGCGCAGCATTCGCGGCAACCTTGAGTTAGAGATATAAAACATGAAGAGGAACTCCTTACGACTTCCGGCCTTTCCGGGCGCGGACGAAGTGAAGGCGCAATCCTCGCGAACATAGGTCGCGGTTTGCGCCTGCTTAAATTGGCTTGGCAGAGAAACAAAGAATCTCATGAAGAGAACAGGAGAAGATATGAGAAAGTCGATGGTAGTCTATTCGTCGCGGTCCGGAGACACGAAAACGGTGGCGGAAGCCATTTTCGATATACTGCCGGGAAAAAAGGAAATCTACACGGTGGAAGAGGCCCCGTCGGCGGAGGGATACGATTTTATCGCAATGGGGTTCCGGATGGAAAAGGGACGGCCGGAACCGTGGGCGGCGGCCTATATGAAGACCCTGCAAATGCTGGAGAGATCGATGGTCGGGCTTTTCGGCACACTGGGGGCGGAACCCGACGCCGAATACGCCCGAGAATGCATCCGCGAGGCCGTGGAGCTGGTTTCGGAAGAGCGGGTGTCGGGTACATTCCTGTGCAAAAGCCGGGCCGCCCCGGTTGTCATTAATACGACGAAGAAGGACCTATGCGATGTACCTACCTCGTCCGCCGAGAAAATGGCGTTTGTCCGGGCTTCGCAAATTCCTGCCGACGAAGCGCATTTGACAGATGCCCAGACGTTTTTCCGCGAAATCGTCCAGCGACTCGAATCGGAGGAGAGGCAATGGGAGAAATGGCGGAGGGAGAGAACGGAGGCCTGGCGAAGCATGGAAGAGAAGAAATCTGCTGCATTCCGTCGAGTATTAATGTAAAGCAGACCGTTTAAAAAATTTCCCTTCCGAAATCGAGAACGGTTTCCCGCCGGCCACGAAGGCCGAATCAAATCAATAATCGACGTCGCAAAACGACCGTCAAAAGAAAAGGAGAAGGTAGATGAAGAACGCGATCGCGTTTATTTCCTGCCTGGCCGCATCCTGGGTGCTTTTTCCCATGATCGTGTTTGGCCAGAGCATGTCCGAACCCGGATTGCCCGAGCGGGTGGAACGATTGGAAAAGCAGATGGAGGCAAAGCAAGGTTTCGAAAAGCCCGGATGGCTCGACCGGTTCGAATTCAGCGCTCTGATCGAGGTGGAGGCCGGATGGACGGAAAGGGAAACGGCCGACGGCGAAAGCGAGGATGAAAGCGACATCACGGTCTCCACGGTGGAACTGGGGGTGGAAGCCAAGATCGTGGACCATGTTTCCGGCAGAATCCTCTTTTTGTACGAAGAGGACTCGGATGACGATCATGTCGTCATCGACGAGGCGGTCATCACTGTCAGCGGGGAAGATGTCGTGCCTGCGTACCTGGCCGCCGGGAAGATGTACGTGCCGTTCGGCAATTTCGAAACCCACATGATTTCCGACCCCTTGACGCTGGAGATCGCCGAGACCCAGGAAACCTCCGTCCAGGTCGGGTTCGATACGGCGGGCTTTTCAGGCTCGGTCTTCGTGTTCAACGGGGACGTGGAAGAATACGACGACGACAACCACATCGACAACTTCGGCGCCAACATCGGCTACGGCATGGAAAACGACGAGTTCGGCCTGGAGGTAGGGTTGAGCTATGTCAACGACCTGATCGACGCCGACAGCTGGGAGGACGTCATCGACGAGGAAGGCCTGGAGCTGGACGAATACGTGGGGGGCATGGGCGCCTATGCCATAGTGAAATTCGGACCGGCGACTCTGATCGGCGAATACGTGACCGCCTTGGACGACATCGAATGGATCGATGCGGACGGCAATTCGGTGGATGAAGACAAAATTTCCGCCTGGAACATCGAAGCGGCCTACTCTTTTGAGGTGGCCGGCAAGGGAATCGATTTGGCATTGGCCTACCAGGGGACCGACGAAGCCTGGAACCGTCTGCCCGAAGACCGATACGTGGGTTCCGTCGGCGTCGGTATTTTCGAATACACCACCCTCGCCTTGGAATACCGCCACGACGACTACGAAAACGACGACGAGGAAGACGCCGTCACGGCCCAGTTGGCGTTCGAATTTTAGAAAAAAAGGCTGGTTATAACGGATTTAGGAGCGGGTGGAATGTAGGTTGGGTTGAGCGTCGTCAAGTGTTGGGTTTCGCTACGGAATTCTATCAAACAAACAGAGAAGGCGCGCGAAACGGTTGGGAAGCAAGCGAAACCCAACATGAACCCCGCTCAACCCAACCTACGAATTGCCGCTCCCCCAAATCCGTTACAACCAGGAAACAACAATCGGGGGATGATACATGCCTTTTTCATCCCCCGGATGCAGTCTTCGGCGACTCCGAAAAACCTTGACCGCAAAGCGCCACCCTTGGTATAAAATGCGCTTGAAATGGAAAAACGGTCAAAGGATTTTCGATGAAAAACATCTTGTCGCCCAAAAATTTCCGATTCGCAAACTTCTCGATTCGAGCCATGGTTTTTCTTGCGTTCGCGTTGGCTTTTTCGTCCGGTTTGAAAGATGCCGACGCGCATCCCCACGTGTTTATCGTGCAACGGTTGAACGTGGTGTTCGACGACTTGGGACTGGCGGGGTTCAAGGTCCGATGGAAATTCGACGACATGTTCGCCGGCATGATCGCAGAAGATTACGACGCGAACAACAACGGTTCACTGGAGCCTGCGGAGGTCGAGCAGGTAAAGGCGAATGCGTTTTCATTCATTTCCGAATACGACTATTTTTGTTTCGTGAAAATCGATGAAAAGCCATTCAAGGTGCAATATGTCAAGGATTTCCAGGCGATTTTGGAAGACGGCAAACTGACATACGAGTTTCTGGTGCCCTGCCATGTGAGCGCTGCGAAAAACACCAAGCGGATCACCTTCGCTACCTACGATCCCACCTACTACACGGCGGTTTTCTTCACCGAAAGGGATCCCGTTTCGCTGATATCCGCCGAGAACTTCGATGTCAAGACCTCCATTCGGGAGGACGAGAGCACCAGGATCTATTTCGACATGATCAACCCTTGGGCGCTGTTTCTGGAGTTTCGGCACAAGCCATGAAACGGTTCTTGATATCGGCGGTGCTGCTTTGCGTGTTTCTGGGCGCGGCAAGCGGCCCGGCCTTCTCCGGCAACCCCTTCACTTCCAAAAGAACGGTTGAAGAAAAGACGCCGGGACCCATCGTCAAGAGCCGGTTTTTCGTCGAGATCGTGGTCTGGCAGCACCAGTTGAAACAGAAAATGTCGGACCTGGTGCGCGACGCGCGAACCGGGGGCGGCGTAGTCCCGCTGTTCTTGCTTCTGGCCACCGCCTTCGGCTACGGGGCGATTCACGCGGCAGGACCCGGACACGGCAAGTTCGTGGCCATGTCCTATTTTGTCTCACGAAAGTCCTCCGTTTACAAAGGCCTTCTGTTCGGCATTTGCGTGGCGGCCGTCCATGGGGCCTCCGGGGTCGTCGGGGTGCTGGGAATTCGTCATCTCATTCAAAAAAGTTTCGGCCAAACCCTCGACACGGTCACGTCGGCGACCCAGATCGCAAGCTTCGGGCTGATCGTCGCGCTCGGCCTGGCAATCCTGGTAAAAAGCGCGTTCGCCTTGGTTGCCCTGTACAGAAGGAAAAACGACGAGGGCTCTTCCGATCATGAGCAGGAAAATTCTTCTGGCAAAGGCTTTCTCGCTTGGGCCGGTGCGTTGGGTCTCACTCCCTGTCCCGCCGTGGTCATGGCCATGCTCTTTTGCATCTCCATGGACGCCATGGTTTTAGGACTCCTGCTGGCCTCCTGCATCTCGCTGGGAATGGCCGCCACCATTTCATGCGTGTCCATCGCCGTGATCGTCGGCAAGAACAGGATCATGAAAGTGGCGTCCAACCGCCATGCGGAGAACATCGAGGCGGCCGCCGGTCTCTTGTCCGGCCTGGCCATCACGATTTTCGCGGGGCTTTTTCTCCTAACGGCCGTCAATGCCGCGCTGTAGCGCAATGCGGGAATCGAAACCCAAAAGGGAGCGGCTCTCGTTCCCGCGCTGGTGCGCGGGAACGAGTCCAACCCCGCATGTCTCCGCGAGGGTTGTTTTCACCGGTAGCGCCGCCTTCCACGGCGGCGCGCGTATCAGGCCCCCCACAATTCCGAAAGGCGCTGCGCAAGTCAGAAAGGCGCCGCGCAAGTCCGAAAGGCACCGCGCCGCCGTGGAAGGCGGCGCTACCGTAACGGTCCGTGCCTTTTCTCGGAAAACGGTGCGTAAGGTGGGTGGGTCGCTGCCTTGGCGCTGCATTCTGTTTCGCCTTTCCCTGAAACCCATGCCGGTCGGTCTGGAATAGCGTCCAACCCACCGTTCTCCAAGCTTCCGCGCCGCCTTTTATCGGGACATATAGATTTCTTCCTGTTTATAACGGATTTGAGGGCGGGTGGAATGTAGGTTGGGTTGAGCGCCGTCAATTGTTGGGTTTCGCTATGGAATTCTATCAAGCAAACAGAGAAGGTGCGCGAAACGGTTGGGAAGCAAGCGAAACCCAACATGAACCCCGCTCAACCCAACCTACGCATTGCCGCTTCGCCAAATCCGTTACAACCAGCTTTCTTCGCCGTCGTTTGCCGCGCAGGTATAGAAAAAAAGCGTCGTAACGCACTCCGGCAATGGTGGGTTGGACGCCTGGGAAGCTCGGTCATAAGTGGATTTAAAGACACTTACGGGAAGAGACAACGGAGTAGGCTTCGACCCACCCACCCTACGTTCACCCGCCGAAGCATAGCTTCTGGAATCAAATGCCGAATTTTCTCATCTTTCCCCGCAGGGTGCTCGGATGAAGCCCCAGCAATTCGGCCGCTCCGCCTTTTCCTTCCACCTTGCCGCCGGATTTGTTCAGCGCCCGGCGGATATGCGCCACGATGACATCGTCCAAAAGCTGCATTCGTGGGTTCTGCCCCTCCGGCTTCCCTGCGCAATTCACCTTCGTCGGCAAGGACGGCGTATCGAATGCCAACAGCTCGGAGCGGTTTCCCTGGGTTTGGATGATGGCACGCTCCACGGCGTTCTCCAGCTCCCTCACGTTGCCCGGCCAGCGATGGGCGGTGAGCCGTTGCAGGGCGCCGGGGGCCAGGCGCAAAGGCCGCGAGATCTTCATTTCCCGGGATTTGCGGGATATGAAATGATCCACCAGCTCCGGGACGTCCTGGGGCCTTTGCCGAAGCGGCGGGATCATGATCGGAAACACGTTGAGGCGAAACCACAGGTCCTCCCGGAAACGCTCCTCCCGGATCATGTCCTCCAGGTTGCGATGGGTGGCGCTCACGATGCGGACATCCACCGGAACGGTCTCGCTGCCCCCCACGCGCTCGATTTCCTTGGTCTGCAACACCCGCAGCAATTTCACCTGGGCCGCCATGGGCAGCTCGCCGATTTCGTCCAAAAATATCGTGCCCTTGTCCGCCCGCTCGAAACGGCCGCGCTTCCGCCCGACAGCCCCCGTAAACGCCCCCTTTTCATGCCCGAACAGCTCGCTGTCCAGAAGGCTCTCCGGAAGCCCCCCGCAATTGACCTTGATAAACGGTCCGTCCCGCCTCTGCGACGCCGCATGGATGGCGTTGGCCAAGACCTCCTTGCCCACCCCGGTCTCCCCCAGCAACAGCACAGGGCTGTCCAGCGGCGCCACTTGGCGCACTTGGTCCATGACCCTCTTCAATCCGAAATTGGCGCCGATGATGGTGTCGCCCGAACGCTGACGAAGTTCCCGATGCAAATACCGGTTGTCGTCGGCCAGAAGCTCCTGGAGCCGGAGCGTCTCCTGGTACTGCAGGTAATTGGCCACCGCGATGGAAATGGGCTCGTTCAAAAGGTTCAAAAGCCGCGCGTGCTCCTTTCGATATCTGTGTTTTCCGGACGCGGCCAGAAAAATGCCGGCCAGACGGCGGGAATCCAGCTCCAGGTCCGTATGGGCCGTCGATACCCAATCCGGCCACAGCATTCGAAATATGACCCGCATGGACTCCTCCGGCTCCGCGTCGATATCGTTGATCACGTCGAATTCGGGCGCCGATGTCCATCTTTTCTTCATCCACTCCCGGTACTTGGCAGGAATCGGAATGGTGTCGGGTGGGGGCGGCCAGTGTTCCGGCACGATGGATACCAACTTTCTTCCCACGTTCAAATCCGGATCGTACACCCCCAGCAGCATGCCGTCGGCGGGTATGTACTGTTTCAAAAATTCCAGCGTCTTTTCCATGGCCTGCTGGAGATTCAGGCTGCCGCAGATGCGAAGGGCGGCCTGGCGGAAAAACAGGTTTTCGTCCATGCTCTTATCCCTGATTGTAACGGATTCGTGGAGGCGGTTGAAACGTAGGTTGGGTTGAGCGTCGTCGTTTGTCGGGTTTCGCTGAGTTGTTCTTTCAAACTTGCTTGGTATTTCATTGATAGGAGCAGTAAGCAAGCGAAACCCAACGCAGCGCCCGCTCAACCCGCGACCACGCGTATTCCCCCATAACCGTCATGGCTCGTCGATTGTTCCGTCAAATATGGCAGATTTTTCGCATTCTGTCAAATATGGAGAGGCGGCGCTTTCAAATATGAAGGATGCAGGTGCCTATGAACAGCTGCGGCCCGCAATGACGGCAGTTTGGCAAATTGGCGTGTTTCTTGCCATTGATTGAGCCCTGACAGAAAAGGAGAAGCCCATGAAATGGAAAGAGTTCATTTATGTGAAAACGTTCGACGAAGACATGAAGAGGCGGGCCGTGCAGGCGGCCGTCGAGCTGAACCTGTCTTTTCCGGACGACGCGCCTGATAGCATCGAGGTCCTGGACGGCAACAACCTGGATACGGAAGTGTTGATCTTGGTGGACTGGCAGACCGGACGGGGGAAAACGGCGAAAACGGCGATCGGCGTGGCCCTGGTCCGTCTTTTTTCCGAGTTCGGCTGGGTCAGCCATTCCGTCTGGGAAAGCCGAAAGACGTTCGACCGGAAATCTTGGAACCGCGAATCATACGAAGAGAAAAAGGAGAACCATCGTGCCCATATGTTTTAAATCCATTGTCCCTTCGCTGCTGGCGACGATTTTTCTTGTTGTCCTGAATTCCGGCTGCACGGATGGCAATTCATCGGAGACTTCTGGCTTGTCGTCGCAAGGGGCGTGCGAAAACGATGCCCGTCCGGTCAAGGCCATCATCGTGGGAAAATCGGTCGACGAGGAATGCCGTTCGTTTCCGGGCGTGGTGCAGCCCGCGCGGGAGACCCGTCTGGGTTTCCGGGTGGGGGGACCGCTGACGGAGTTGGAAGTGCAAATCGGTCAGGAGTTGAAAGAGGGCGAGCTGATTGCACGGATCGACGCGCGGGATTTCGAACTGCGCGTAAAAGGTCTGTCTGCGGCCATCGCAGAGGCTCGCGCCAGCTTGCAGGCCATGAAGCGAGGGGCGCGACCGGAGGACCTCGCTTCTCTGGAGGGGGATCTGGCTGCTGCACGGTCTCAGCTGAGCGAGGCCAAGGCGAATTTCGAGCGGTATCGGAACCTCTACGAAGAAAAAGCGGTTTCCCGTGCGGCCTACGACAGCGCCAAGACCGCCTTCGACACGGCCCAAGCACGTCTGACCGCCTCCGAGAACGCGCTCGCCAAGGGTCGTCGCGGGGCGAGAAAAGAGGATATCGAGGCCATGGAATCGCGGATCGACGGTCTGGAGGCGGAGCTGTCCGCAGCCCGAAACGCCTTGGCGGACACGGAGCTTCGCGCGCCCTTCGACGGGACTGTCCATGAAAAATGCGTGGAGAATTTCGAGACCGTGAGCAAAGGCGATCCCATCGTCTCCCTGATGGACATGGGCACGACGGAGGTGCGCACCAGCGTGCCGCAGGCTGTCCTGGAAAAGCGTTCCTCCTGGGAATCCGTTCGAGTGGCGTTCGACGCCTATCCCGATGTCCGCGTTCCGGCCGCAGTCAAGGAGATCGGCCGCAAAACCCAGGGCCCTGCGCAAAGTTTTCCGCTGATCCTTCTGCTCAAGGGCGAGCCTCCATCGACGGTCCTGCCCGGCACGGCGGCGAAGGTGTTCATCGCCTTCCAGGAAGGCTCGGACGCGGCCGCAGGCTGGAAGGTGCCTGCCAGCGCGGTCTTTGCCGGTCCCGAGGGCGACCCGGCGGTCTGGAGGGTCCTGCCCGATACCATGACGATCCAGCGGGTGCCGATCCAGACGCTTTCCATGGACGACGGCACGGTGCGGATCATGGGAGAACTTACCCCCGGCGACCGTGTCGTCACGGCCGGCGCGCGTTTTCTGCGGGAAGGGCAAAAAGTGCGACTTCTGAACCTGGAATCCTGAACCTGAAATCCCGAGGCTCGATTTATGAAAATCGCGGAATACACGCTGAAAAAAAAGACGTTCGCCTATGTAATGTCCATCATGCTGCTGGCGGGCGGCCTGCTGGCCTACCAGAAACTGGGGAGGCTCGAATTCCCCGATTTCACCATCAAGACGGCCGTCGTGGTCACCAGCTATCCGGGCGCAAGTCCCGAAGAGACCGAGGAGGAGGTGACCGACCGGCTGGAAACCGCCATTCAGAAGATGTCCCAGGTGGACGACATCCGCTCAATATCCCGCGCGGGGCTGTCCATCATCTACGTGGACATCAAGGACGCCTTCATGAACCGGGACATGCCCCAGATCTGGGACGAACTGCGGCGCAAGGTCAACGACGCCAAAGGATCGCTTCCGCCGGGCGCGGCAGTTCCCGTCGTGAACGACGATTTCGGGGATGTCTACGGGGTCTTCTACGCGCTGCACGGCGACGGCTACACCTTTGCCGAGCTGAAGGACTACGCGGACCTTCTAAGACGGGAGCTGCTTCTGGTGCAGGACGTGGCCGCCGTGGAGATATACGGCGCGCAGCCCGAAGTGGTCTTTCTGGAAATATCCAAGGCCCGGGCGGCCGAACTCGGGATGCATCTGTACGAAATCGTCGAGACATTCAACCAGCAGGGCAGGGTGGCCGACGGCGGGCGCGTGCTCGCGGGCGAGGACTACGTGCGCATCGCCCCCACCGGCGGGCTGTCCCGGATCGAGGACTTGGAAAACCTGCTTCTCAGGCTGGGAGGAAAGGACACGGGCATCTATCTCAAGGATGTGGCCGAAATCCGCCGGGGATATCTCGATCCGTCTCGCGTGCTGATGCGCTACAACGGCAAGCCTGCTCTCGGGCTGGGCATCGCCACCACCAGCGACGGAAACGTGGTCACCATGGGCGAGGCCGTGCAGAAGCGAATCGACGAGCTGTCCGCCGACGCCCCGCCGGGCATGCTGCTGGGAAAGGTGGCCATGCAGTCGGAGACCGTGGTCCGCGCCGTGAGCGGGTTCGTGACCAACCTGATCGAGGCCATCGCCATCGTGCTGGTGGTGCTGTGCGTCACCATGGGGCTGGCCTCCGGCGCGCTCATGGGCGCGGCCCTGCTTCTGACCATCTTCGGAACCTTCATCTTCATGGGGGCCATGGACATCACCCTCCAGAACATCTCCCTGGGCGCGCTGATTCTGGCTCTGGGAATGCTGGTGGACAACGCAATCGTGGTGACCGAAGGCATTCTGGTCCGGGTCAACGCCGGCATGAAGCGGCGGGAGGCGGCCATGGAGACCGTCTCCCAGACGGCCTGGCCCCTTCTGGGCGCAACATTCGTCGCCATTCTCGCCTTTGCCGCCATCGGCACCTCCCAGGACACCACCGGAGAATTTCTGGGGAGCCTTTTCTGGGTCATGGCCATCTCCCTGGCCTTGAGCTGGGTCATCGCCATTACCCTGACTCCGTTGTTCTGCGTCCAGTTTCTGCCGAAGCCCAAGCCGGGCAGGGAGAAGGATCCGTACGCGGGATGGCCATACCGGGTGTATCGTCGCGTGCTGTCCGGGTGCCTCAACCACCGGGTCGCCGCACTGGCGGTTCTGGCCTCGATTTTCGTCGTGTCGGTGATCGGTTTCGGCCGGGTGGGCCAGTCCTTCTTTCCGCGTTCCGACCGGCCCCAGTTCATGGTCAATTTCTTCCGCCCAGAAGGCACCCATATCGAAAAGACCGCCCGGGACATCGGCGAAATCGAAACATTCGCCGCAAAGCAGGACGGCGTGACCGGCACGGCCTCCTTCATCGGGCAGGGCGCTCTGCGGTTCATCCTCACCTACGAGGCGGAAATGCCCAACACCAGCTACGGCCAGGTTCTGGTGTCGGTGGACGACTACCACAAGATCGACGACCTGATTCCGGTTTTCAAAGGCTTTCTGGAGACTCGTTTCCCCGACGCCGAATTCCAGTTGAAACGGTTCGAAATCGGCCCTCCCACCGGCTCCAAGATCGAAGCCCGGTTTTCCGGACCAAACCCCGCCGCGCTGCGCGGGCTTTCGGAAAGGGCCAAGGCGATCATGGCCGACGACCCCATGGCGGTGACCATCAAGGACGACTGGCGGCAGCCGGTGCGGGTGGTCGAACCGGTGGTCTCCGAGGCCGTGGCCCGGCGGACCGGGATCACCCGGCCCGTGGTGGCCGACGCCCTGGCGACGAACTTCACAGGAAAGGTCGTGGGGTTGTATAGGGAAAACGACGACCTGATACCGGTGGTGATACGGCCCCCGGCCGACGAGCGTCTTCACGCAGGACAAGTCCCCGACGTGCAGGTGCTGTCCCCCGGCACAGGCGAAAGCCTGCCCCTCACGTCCATCGTCACGGACATTCGCACGGAATGGGAGGACCCCATCATCCGGCGCAGAAACCGCAAGCGCACCATCGCGGCCCAGTGCGACCCGGCCTACGGCATCGCCAGTCCCCTTCGAAACCGTCTGCTAACCGGCATCGAATCCATACCCCTTCCGGCAGGCTACGAAATGGAATGGGGCGGCGAGTACGAGGAATCCACCAAAGCCAACGCTTCCCTTCTGAAGATGGTCCCGGTCTTCTTCCTGGCCATGGTCCTGATTATTCTGGGGATGTTCAACGCCGTGCGCCAGACCGCCATCATATTCGCCTGCGTGCCCTTGGCCGTCATCGGCGTGGCAGCCGGACTGCTTGCCACCGGCGATCCCTTCGGTTTTATGTGCCTACTGGGGTTTCTGGGACTGTCGGGCATGCTGATCAAAAACGCCGTGGTGCTCATTGAGCAGATCAACTTGGACATCGCCGACGGCAAGGACCTTTATCTCGCCATCCTGGATTCGTCCGTGAGCCGCTTTCGCCCCGTGCTCATGGCCGCGCTGACCACCGTGCTGGGCATGCTTCCCCTGATCTGGGACGCCATGTTTTCGGGCATGAGCGTCACCATAATCGGCGGACTATCGTTTGGGACCATCCTGACCCTGATTATCGTGCCTGTACTTTACGCCGTTTTTTACCGGGCCAAGCGGCCATCGAAGAAAGCCGTCGTAAAACCTGTGAAACCGGAAACCGAACCGCCGAATGAAGTCGAAGCTGAAGTGGAATTGGAAGGCGATCAAACGGAGGAAGAAAAATGCCGTCGCATCGCGTAATGCAGAAAAAAAAGAAAAAAAGGGACCTGTGCGTCAACCCTTCAAAAACCTCGCACAAAGACACAAAGACACAAAGGGCCGCACGCGGCAATCTCAATGGCTCTGCGGCTTTGTGCGAGAATTGCATCAGGTATCCGTCGAACCAGCCGCAAGAATCGAAAAAATGGAACCCATCGCGGTTTTGCGGGAAAAAACAGGTTTCCGGCTTGCCTTTCGATAAGGCGGGAAAAGGTAACCAGAGCTTCCGGCTCTGGTTCGATGCCACTTATCTGCAAACCCGCCGAGACCAAGCCCGGCGAGACCAAGGCAGGCCAGACCAGGATGGTCTGGTTACCATAAGGACTCGTTTTTCCCGCGAATCCGCGATGAACCAACAAAGGAAGATCTGGTCCCGGAGTGCCTGCCTCGCGATTCTGATTGCAGTGGTTTTTATTGCCGGGCTTTTTTGCGCCTCGAATGCCCCAGCCCAGACCGAACCGCCGGTCGTCACGCTGGAAGAGGCCATCAGGATTGCCCGGGACCACAGCTACCAGCGCAAGGCCGCCCAATACAGGGTGGAGAGCGCCCGGCAGGACAGCCACAGCGCCTGGGCCGAAATGATGCCCAGCCTCCGAGGCGAATACAGCTATGCGAGACTGAAAAACCAGCCCTATATGCGCGCCGGCAACACCGAGCTTCTGGTCGGACCGAACGACAATTTCCACTGGGACGTGTCCATCATCCAGCCCTTGTTCACCGGGTTCGCCCTGACCAGCCAGCTGGAGATCCGGGAATTGACCGTGGCCGTCCGGGAGCAGGAAGCCCGCAGCGCCTCCCTGGACGTGCGCCGCGATGCCCAGCTGGCCTATTTCGACCTTCTGCTCGCCCGCAAGCTCCGGGAAGTGGCCGGTCAGACCGTGACCGCCCTGGAAGCCCAGGAACAGGACGCCAAGCGTTTTTTCGAGCAGGAACTGATCCCATTAAACGATCTGCTCCGGTCCCAGGTGGCCCTGTCCGACGCGACCCAGTCCCTGGAAAAGGCCGAAGCGTCCGTTCGCCTGGCACAAACCCGCCTGAACCTGCTGCTGGGACGTCCTGCCGATGAAGCGCTAACGACAGCTGACATCGACGATATCCCGCCATACCAGGCCGAACTGGACGCGCTCACAGCCAAAGCCCTGGAAGCGCGCCCGGATATCCGGGCCGCCCGCCTCGGACTCGACACCCTGAAAAAGGCGATCACCGCCGCAAAAAGCCCCTACTACCCCCAAGTCGGCGCCTTCGCGAACTACGAGCAGGACGGCGACAACTTCGCCGCCGACTCCAACGACTATAGCAACGAACAAAACGCCAGCGCGGGAATCAAGTTGGAATGGGAAATCTTCGACTGGGGCAAGACCCGCTCAAAAGTAGCCAAGAACAAAGCGGAACTCCGGGCCGCCGAGCAGCGCCTGAAAATGCTGGAAGACGGCGTACGTTTAGAAGTGCAAAGCGCCTTTCTCGACTTACAGGTCGCACGGAAGAACACCGGCACCGCCCAAAATACCCTGGCCCAGGCCCGGGAAAACCGCCGCATCGTAAAACTACGCTATGACCAGCAGATCGCCACCTCCACCGACGTCTTAAACGCCCAGACCGACCTCACCCGCGCCGACACCAACTACTACCGCGCGCTGTACGGCTACATGATGTCCCTGGCCAACTTGGAGCGGGCGGTGGCGAACAGCGAGTGAAAACTATCTTCGTAAGCCATCCTTAGTCAGCTGTTGAATTTTCGCATATTTTATTCCGCTAAAACTACCAAGGGGGCTGTTTCGGGCGTAGGGTGGGTGGGTTGAAACCCGTGCATGGGCGGCTTGTACGCAGCCTGTTTACTCCCGTGCCCTTTGAACTCGTAAGAAGTCCAACCCACCATTCCCCCGAGCCGCCACGGTGTCTTGCGGTAGAAGGAACGACGAAAGCGGGTCGGAAAATGGCGGGTTGGACACAGCGCAAGATTGGCAGGACGTCGATTTCATAAGCATTTGAGATGTATTCATTCCTCGTAAGAATTCAGAGTTTCTTATTGTAACGGATTTGGGGGAGCAGGCGTAGGTTGGGTTGAGCGGGTTTCATGTTGGGTTTCGCCTGCTTCCCAACCGTTTCGCGCGCCTTATCTGTCTGTTTGATAGAATTCTGTAGCGAAACCCAACAATTGACGATGCTCAACCCAACCTACCTTCTACCCACCCCCAAATCCGTTATAACCAGTATCTTTTTTCACCGGCCCAGACGGCGTAGCGGTTGTAGAGTTCCAGAAAGCAGCCGACCTGGAATACGATCAGGCCGCGAAACCGGCGGCGGAAAAACTGGTATTGGGTGAACAGGTTTTTCGGTCTGAAACCGAGTTTCCAATAGCGGACCGCCTTGTGTTTTTGGAAATAGTACAGGTCCGACAGGAATGGGTGGTCCTGGAGGATTGCGCGAAACAGGCGGTTGCAGGAGGCGTGGGAGAACAGGCCGAGGTAGGAGTTGACCGTGGAAAAAAGCTCCAGGTGCCGTTCGGGTGGAAATACAATGGCGCGTTTATTGTCGCTGGTTTTTACGATGCGCTTTTCCTGGCGGCGCAGCGAATCCCGGAAACGCGCGGCCGTGCGGCGGCGGATGTACATATGGGCGGGCTGTATTATCACAAAATTCGGTTGGAAATTTCTTCTTTCTTCACATGTGCAAGAAGAGATACTATTTTTTCCGGCAGTTCCTTTAGTTTGGCCAGCGTGGCATAGCCGGGCAGGATGTGGCTGTTTTCGACTCGCGATTTTTCCATGTCTTTTATGGCGCTTTCCCCCAGTTGCGCGAAAAGCTCTTCCAAATTTTCCTTTCCGTCGAGGAGGATTTTCATATATTCCGGATTCTCGAGGTTTCTTATCAGCGGCGTATCCGCGAGCATGCTCCTGAATTCCCTGCGCATGCAATCGTTGCCGGTTTTTCGCCTGTGAGCGCGCCGCATTCCGGGGAAAAATTGCTCCAGGATGTTGTTGGCGCGCTGGGGATAAACCGTGATCTTGCCGTTGGGCGTATCCACGACTACGGGCGCGGCGAAAAGCCTTTCCCGGTATCTGTCGATTTGCTCGATCATTTTGCGTATCAGTCGATCCGACGACAGCTTTCCGTCTTTCTCTATTCGGTTCTTAAACTTCGACACGGACTCTTCGACGCGACGCATATCGAAGTTTTCCCGTTTTCGTTCAATCCGCCCGCCTCGTTCGGCAGCGCAAAACGCATCGCCCGCCTCAAGCGGTCGAAAATCCGTCCTCGCCATCTCAGTTCCCCGACGGCTTTCAAAAAGCATGCGTCGCTTGCCGCGTCGAAAAGGATATCTTCGAATTTTTTCATAAACTTGACGTCGAAGTTCCCCTCTTTTGCCGGAGCCTTGATTTCCGGCAAGCGCTCCTTCGCCCGAAGGATTCTTTCGGAAAACTCGAGCAGGGGACGGTCGAACGGAAATCCGCTGCCGTCTCCGCATTTCTTGCCTTGCAAGATCCACAGGGACAGCGAATATATCGGCGCGGGCTCGACCAATTCGGGGCCGTCCGGACTCGCGGCACCGCCTATGGCCCTTGCCAGCCGGCGGGATTCCGCGGAATCGGCGAAAAGTCCCTTTTTCGCCTCCCTGGCCAGCGAACTCAGTCTCGTGCTCGCCGAATGTTTTCGCAGGCTCTTCCGGAGGCTTCCGTAGGATACCCCGAGAAGATCGTCTCCTATGTCCGCGAGAAAATGCCAGTGGCATATGGAGTCCGGAACGCCGGGCAACTCGTCCGCCACCGCCTTGCAAATGCCTTTGCCCATGTCGTGAACGCAGGCGGCCGGGTCTCCGTAGCTTTCCCGCAAGGCCCTGAGAAACGGTGCGATGTGTTCCGAACTCTCGCTCGGCATTTTCGCGCTGGCGAGAACGATTTTGCTCAGCCCGTCCATTCCCGCGAAGACGACGGGCGCGTCGGTCTCGTGCGCGGCGTCCAGATGGAGGACGTATCCGCCGGAAAGGTTCATGGCCCGGCTTATTCGCGGCGTCGCCCTTTTGTGCGCAGCCGCCGTGTACAATACGAACTTGCGTCCCGGGTACGCCGCTCTGGAGCGGCTGATCGCCACGTTCCGCTCCGCCAGTTCGTCGCGAACCTCCTGTATGGTGCGATGTCCGAGAAACAGAGCGCGCCCCACGAAAACCAGGACGTCGCAGGCGAAGTTGCATCGCGCCGGAACCAGGCGAAGAAGCTCTTCGGAGGAATGAACCTTGGAACAGACCCCGCATTCGAGCAGGGTCTCGCGGGCGACGAAGGGCCCCGCAAGGCTTTGGACCGTCTTTCGCCTGGTCTTCAGGACGGTCAGTTCGCTGCGGCCGCAGCAAGTTCGCGTTTCGCAGCGGAAGCGGACGACAGGCGGGCGCGGAAACAAGGCGGCGACGCTCGTCTCCTTTTTCAAAAGGACCAGGCACGCTTTCAAGGCCCGCAAGGCTCCGCCGCCCGAATTCAAGTTTTTTTTCCAGCCCGTGCAGATCGAAGAGCCTGTGAATCCGCGACGCGTCAACGTACACTCCCCTGCGCGCCATCGAAGCGGCCAGTTGCGCGAAATCCGATTCCGGGCGACGTATGTGCTCCGCCAGAACGAGCACCGCGATTTCCGCGGGCAAAGAATCCTGCGGAAGCCGGCCGGCTTCCGCTTTTTCGCGTTGCCGGGTTCCCGCGGCCGCATCTGCGGAGACGTAGACGAAAGACCGGCCGGCCTTGAACCGACAAAGCCTGTTTTTCCGGCAAAGAGCCACCAGAACCGAATGGCAGCGTCCGCGAAGCTTTCTTTCCAGGTCGCCCGCCGACATGCCCTCGGGGCTGCGGTCCACGAGCGATACAATGGTATCGGTAAGGCTGCCCGCCTTCGAAAAGCCGATGTCGCGGTGAAACCACAAGCCGTCTCTTCCGAACCTGGGGACCCCGACGAGGGTGTACCAGGCGCCGTTGTGGGTAAAGCTGCTGAAATACCCGAGTCTCGACAGAAAACGCCGAACCGAGGGTACGGAATATTCAAGGCTCTCGGCAAGCGAGTCTATCGTCCAGCACGGTTGCTCCCGGAAAAGGGCGGCGATCGATTCGAAGGGTTCTCCAGACTGTCGCATTGCACCTCCTGATAAAGTATTGCACAAATAACCTCAATGTCCTATTTCTTGCAATACCTTATCATGCGGAAGCCCGCGTGTAAACTCATAACGAGTTACCGAAACTTTGTCTCCGATAAGGCGCAACGGCCCTGTAAATCGACATGTCGGGGGATATTTGCTTTGATCTGAAAGTAGAAGTTAAACCGTAGGAATTCTGATTAAGTATGGCACTCTTCGGTCCTTCAGAGTGTCGATTTTAGAGGCTCCAACCGTTTATTGTGATCATACGAAACGTGCAAAGCAAATTCCCATCCTTAAATCTGTAATCGCCATTTAGCCTGCGAAGGTTGCCTGGCGGGCGGACATGAGCCGACTCTGATTTTTGTCTTTCGCAAATTCGGGAGTACTATTGCAACCGGCCTGAACTAAGCTTGATCCGTTGCAGCGGCCAAATCAGCCTCAATTTAAGAATGTTTCGATCATGTCGAAAAGCTCGTCGATTTCTCTCGATTCCGGCAGGACATCGCGGATCAGTTCGAGGTAGCGGCGTTCTTTTACCCGGCGCAGGGTCGCGTCGAAATTGAGGTCGAAAACCCAGCCGATCTGGAGCAGCTTGAAATCGTTCAGGTTTTTCACGTATTTGAAGTTCACTATTCGTTTTTGCATCAGGCAGCGATAGACTTCTTCGGAAAATCCCGGCGTGTCGGGCAGATCGAGTTCGAGAGCCATATTGCGGCTTATATCCTTTCTGTGGTAGTAGTCGGTCACCACCTTCCAGATGTCGAGTTTGTCGGCGTCGCGGATCAGTTTTGAGAAAAGCAGGACCGTATCCGTTTCATCCGGGGGCAGGGCAGGGCGGTTGTGGTATCTGACCGCCCGCCGAGCGATGTCTTTGGCGGCATCGTCGAACGAGTCGAGCACGCCGTATTTATCGATAATCTTGATCCCCAATTCGGCGTGGTTTTCAGATTTGCCGTCCGCGAAGGTCCCGTATCGGGCGTACTGTTCGAACCGGCCGATATCATGGAGAAGGGCGACCGCTTCGGCCAGCCGCAGTTCGTTTTCGGTCAACCCCGACCGGCGACCGAGGTATAGGATTTCGTCGCATACCCGCTTGGTGTGTTCGATTTTCAAATCAATGTTTTGTCGCATCTCGGTGTAGTCGGATTGAAATTTTCCCGTGTAGTTTGCGAACCAGCTTCTCAGTTCGGTCATGCTTTCTTCGCTGATTTTTATTTGCATCTTTTCCATTTTCGGTATACCTGTTGATTTTTAATTTTGTCGAAACCGACGCTATGGCAAAAAGAAAGGGTTTTATCAACCCCAAAAATCATTTTTTCGATTAAAACAAGGAGACGATACGAATGACGTCCATGGAAACCGTTTTTGCGTTTTGCGCAGCGTCGTCTTTTCCGGGCGATAGAGTATGACCTCGCTGACGATTTTTTGCCTCGCGTATGCGGGCATTGCCATGGGGAAAATCCCGGGGCTTGCGATCGACCGTGTGGGTGTCGCCCTGCTGGGGGCGATCGCGATGGCGGTATTCGGTGTGTTAACGCCCGAGAGCGCGTTCGCCTCCATCGACCTGCCGACCATCCTGCTTCTGTATTCCCTGATGATCGTCTCGGCGCAACTGCGGCTGGGCGGGTTCTATACGTGGTTCGCGTTCAAGACGACCTCGCTTCTCGCCCGTCCGAAACTCTTTCTGCTGGCGAGCATGGTGGCCAGCGCATGCCTGTCCGCGCTTCTGGCCAACGACATCGTCTGCTTCGCCTTTACGCCAGTTCTAACGATGTCTCTGATCAAGGCGAAATTGAATCCGGCGCCGTTTCTGATCGGGCTGGCGGTCTCGAGCAACATCGGTTCGGCCGCCACCATCATCGGAAACCCGCAGAATATGCTCATCGGCCAGGTGGGGCGTCTCGTGTTCTCGGACTTTTTTTTCTGGTGCGGTCCTCCGTCGTTTCTGTCGCTGTTGGCGGGGTACGGGGTCGTATTGTGGATGTACCGGGGCAAATTCCACGAGGAGAAAGCGAACGGATCTGTCGAGGAAAAAGGCGGACTCCGCGATTTCAACCCGTGGCAGACCTCCAAGGGAATCGTCGCCGTGGTCGTTCTTGTCGGCCTGTTTTTTTCCAGCATACCCAGGGAGATCTCGGCGATCTGCATCGCCGGGGCGCTGCTTTGCAGTCGCAAGATGAAATCCGCCGACATCCTGGCCCTGGTGGACTGGCGGTTGATTACCCTTTTTTGCTCCCTTTTTATCATCATCCACGGGATATCCCGGGGCGATTTTCTGCAAACGGCCATGGAGCGCCTCGCGGAGGTGGGCCTGGATCCGCGAAACCTTTATGCGCTGACCGCCATTTCCGCCATATCGAGCAACCTGGTCAGCAACGTGCCCGCGACCATGGTGCTTGTCAATTTCCTCGATCCCGCGCAACCGGCGCAGTGGTATACGCTGGCCGTGTCGAGCACGTACGCCGGAAACCTGTTTCTGCTGGGAAGCATCGCCAACCTGATCGTGGTGGAGCAGGCCGCGCGGTTCAATGTCAGGATAGGCTTTCTGCGGCATGCGGCGGTGGGCGTTCCGGCGACGGCGATTTCGTTGGCGATCCTGGTCGCGTGGGTGGCGATGCTGGATGGGTAGCCGCTTGATTTTTTCCGGTTATAGCGGATTTGGGGGGAGGCTCTCGTTCCCAGGCTCCGCCTGGGAATGCATACCCCGAGGCTTCGCCTCGGTTTGTCCTGAAATGGCGGCAATCGGAAACATACCCATCATCGAAAGCGCAAGTAAAAACGAAAAAAATCGAACGATATTCAATTTTGGGCTCCTCTTGAAATATGGTGCCCAGTTATCGATAATAAATCTCGGTTTGCAGGGTAGACGGAACGGACGTGTGGCCGGAGGCGTCCGTTGCGCTCAAGCGGTATCTGATGTCGGAAACCATGCTGTTCAAGCTTCTCATAGGCAAAAAGGCGGAAAAAGCGACCGACGAGCGGGACGAACTCGCCGTGGATTGCAAGTTCAGAACGCTCGTCGCCTATCTCATTGGTCAGATGAATAACGGGAGGTCCGAGGTGGGACCATGAACGTTCCGACGACGAAGTACGAATACGATGCGTCGGGCCAGACGACCGCGCGGATCGAGACGGACGGCGACACCTTTCTGGCGACGACCTTCGAATTCGACCCGGCGGGAAGGGTGGTCGAAGTCGTCGAGCCGGGCGGGGTCTCCGTCGGGTATGCATACTCCGACGGCGGGCGACGGGGCGTCGCAACTCGCCCCGGGCAGGATGCGGTCGTGCTGGAAACATATGCGGACGGCAGACCGAAAAGCGTCTCTGGCGGCGGCGACAAGAACCGCTGCTACGAATACGGAGCCGACCCCGACGGGATTCGGTGCATGAAAATCCTTTGGGCCCCAGCGATTCGCGGCAATGGGAAAAGGCCGCGTTCGACTGGCGGGAAGGCTTTCGGCCGTCGAGAAACCCGTGTTAGGACGGCAGGACGGCGCGTACGGGATCGAAGACGTCTACGACGAATCAGGGAGGCTTTCCAAAATCCATCCGCAGGACGCCGCGCCCTTCCTGATACTCGATGATCAGGTTTTTTCCGCCGACCGGACCGAGGCGATTATACCGATGCGACCTGACCGATGCGACCGTCATTCCGGGCGCAGCGCAGCGGAGACCCGGAATCCAGGAGATCCGCAGAAGCGCATGGATTCGAAGCTTTCGGGGGGAATGACGAGAAAACTTGATCATCGAGTGATAGAATACGATGACGCGGACCGGGTGCTCCATGCCGGGCTCGAAGGGTGCGGGGGCAAACAGGCTGCAACCCGGTCCCGAATGCCTGGGCGCCGACCCACCTGCCCTGCGACAAAACCTCGACGTCAGAGTCGTTGCGGAATTGAATCGGGATGAAAGCATTGCCTTTGAAAGGGCTTTTTCGTCATCCCGCTCCATTGTCCCGGAACCTAAGACTTTGCTTCTTGTAGATGAACGTCGCGCTGGGGAAACGGAATGGAGATGCCTGCCTCGTTGAAGTTTTTGTAAATTTCCAGATTGACCTTGCACATGGTCTGGAAATACTGCCGGGTGGGTACCCAATAGCGGATGCCGATGTTGATGGACGAGTCGGCGAATTCGTGGATTCCGATCTGCGGATGAGGTTCGGAAACCACGTTCTCCACGCCCTTGAGCGTTTCGAAAACAATGTCGATGGCTTTCTGGGGATCGTCCGAGTAGGATATTCCGATCGTCGATTCCACCACCCTGTTGGCAAAGGAGTTGACCAGGATTTCTCCGACGATCTGCTTGTTGGGGACCTGGATTCTTTCGTTGTCTTCGGTGGTCAGATAGGTGGCCCCCAGTTTGATTTCCTCCACGATCCCGTTGTAGTTTTTTATGGTGATGGTGTCTTCGACGACAAAGGGCCTGGTCAGGATGATGGAAAGGCCCGCGCCGAAATTGGACAGGGGACCGGCGAGGGCGAACGTGCAGCCGAAGGCCAGGGCGCTCAGGGCCGCGATAAGGGGCGTGATGGAAATTCCGAATTTGCCGATGACGATGATAATGACAAAAACGATTACCAGCACCTTGACAATGCTCGCTATGAACTTGCTCAGGGTGATGTCCATATGCCTTTTTTCCAGCAGCGCATATACGAAGCCGGACAGTTTTTTCGCTACAAAAAGGCCGATAGCGAGAATTATCAAGGCGCTCAGCACCTGAAATCCATAGCGGATGAAAAATTCGATCACAAAGTCCATGTATTTCTGAACATTTTGTATTTCCTGCTCCATGCTCCCCCCTCTGCGGTTTGCGTTCGGTTTATTTGGCATACTTGCGGGCGAGTTCGCATTCGCCTGTTGTCGTCAAGCCCGGTCTCTCTAAGCTAATGTGGTAGGTACTGCAAAGGGGGGGCTATTGTCAACGATTTCGACTTGTTCGGCGCTTTCGCCGGATTTGATTTTCTCCCAAAAGCGACAGGGCTCGATCCGGCGGCGCTATGCGAGTTTCGGCAACACGGCCGGAGAAACTGTATGCCATGGAATGAAAAGGCTCTGAATATAACGGGTTTGATGGCCGAATTTTTTCTGGTTATAACGGATTTGGGGGTGGGTGGAATGTAGGTCGGGTTGAGGGTCGTCAATTGTCGGGTTTCGCTACGGAATCCTGTCAAACAAACAGATAAGGCGGGCGAAACGGTTGGGAAGCAAGCGAAACCCAACATGAAACCCGCTCAACCCAACCTACGCATTGCCGCTCCCCCAAATCCGTTACAACCAGAATTTTTTCAAGTTCCGTCGTCCTTCGTACTCTTCTTGTTCTTCGTACTCTTCGTGTTCTTCGTGTTCTTCGTGGTAAATGCCCTTGATTTTCAACCACAAAGAACACGAAGAGTACGAAGGTATTTTATCACCCCAAACCCGTTGTAGTCAGGATTTTTTCATTCCATCCTGCAATGATGGGAAAAATAGCTTTTTATTCGACTCGGGGGCTTTTTTCATTCGTCCCGTCCAGCACTTCGCGCACCTTCAGCGAAAGCGACTTGAGCGTGAAAGGCTTTTGCAGAAAGGCGATGCCCTCGTCCAGGACGCCGTGGTGGACGATGGCGTTGTCCGTATAGCCGGACATGTAGAGGACCTTTGCGGACGGGCAGAATTCTTCCGCCCTTTGTGCCAGCTTGCGTCCGTTCATGCCGGGCATCACCACGTCGGTGATCAGCAAATCGATGGAATCTCTGCGGGTTTTGCACAGACCGAGCGCTTCTTCGCCGCCTTCGGATTCGAGCACCGTGTATCCGCAGGCCACCAGGATGCTGCGCGCGATCTGCCGGACGTTTTCGTCGTCTTCCACCAGCAGTATGGTTTCCGTGCCTTTTGGCAGCGCTTCTGCCGCGACAATGTCCGGATTGTTCGTTTCGGCGTCCTCATCGGCTCGGGGCAGATAGATTTTAAAGGTCGTCCCTTGCCCCGGCTCGCTGTAGACCCGGATAATTCCCCCGCTTTGTTTCACATTTCCGTAGACTGTCGCCAGCCCGAGACCTGTCCCCTTGCCTTCGCCCTTGGTGGTGAAGAACGGCTCGAAAATGCGAGACACGGTTTCCTGGTCCATTCCGCAGCCGGAGTCGCTTACCGCAAGCATGACATAGTGGCCGATTTCGACACCGATGTGGCAGCGGACATAGGATTCGTCCAGGAAAACGTTGGCGGTTTCGATGGTGAGCTTGCCTCCGTAGGGCATGGCGTCGCGGGAATTGATGGCCAGGTTCATGATGATCTGGTCGATCAGGCTCGGGTCCGCCATGATGCGACTCAAATCCGGGTCCAGGCTGCACGCCAGGTCGATATCCTCGCCGATCAGCCTTCTGAGCAGTTTTTCCGTATTGGCGACCGTGTGGTTCAAGTCCAGAATTGCGGGCCGCACCACTTGCTTGCGGCTGAATGCGAGAAGCTGGGCGGTCAAGGACGCGGCGCGTTCTCCGGCCGACCGGATTTGCATGGCGTCCCTTCGCAGCTTTGGATCGTCGGGAATGCGCATGAGCAAAAGTTCCGAGTAGCCCAGCACGGCGGACATCAGGTTGTTGAAGTCGTGGGCGACGCCCCCGGCCAGAACGCCGACGGCTTCCATCTTGACCGCCTGGCGCAGCTGTTCTTCCAGGTTTTTGCGTTCCGTGATGTCCCTGCCGACAATGCAGACATTGGACGGGCGGCCGTCGGCGTCTGTCAAAAGCGTTCCGGTGAACTCGAAGGGGATCATTTCGCCCTCTTTATCGACCACGAGGGCCTCCAGGCTGGCCTTGCCTTTTTGGATTACCGCTTGGAAAGCGTTCTTGGCGCGTTGCCGGTCCATGTCCCCGATGAAGTCGGTGAAGAGCATGGCGGAGACCTCTTTGTCGTTGCGCCCGGCAAGGTCGCCCACCACCTTGTTCCAGCGCGCCAGGCGGCCGTCCAGTCCGACCACCATGAATGCGTCGCTCATGGCGTCCAGGGCGTTGTCGATGAAGGTCTTCTCGTTTTTCAAAGCCTCTTCCGCCTGCTTACGTTCGGCGATTTCCGCCCTGAGATGGCGGTTGGTGAGGGCCAGTTCCATGGTTCGCTCTTCGCATCGGCGCTCCAGGTTGGCGTTCAGATCGCGGACTTTCTCTTCGATTCTCTTTCGTTCCGCTATTTCTTGTCGGAGCCGTTCGTTGCGGTTTTTCAACTCCCCGTGCGCGGCGCGCAGGGCCAGGTGGTTTTTTATGCGGGCCAGAAAGACCTCGATTGCCATTGGCTTGGTCACATAGTCCACGCCTCCGGCTTCGAAACCTTCCACCTTGTTTTCCGACGAGGTCAGCCCGGTCATGAAAACAACCGGTATGTCCCGGGTTTTCTCCATCGCCTTGAGCCGTCTGCATGTTTCGAACCCGTCCATCTCGGGCATGAGCACATCCAGCAGAATGAGATCGGGCGAGGTCATTTCCGCCAGCCGGATGGCTTTTTCGCCGCTGGTGGCCGCGACGATCTGGTAGCCTTCGTTCTCCAGGGCGGTTTGCGCCATGTCGATGCTCGCCAGACTGTCGTCCACCACGAGGATTTTGCCTTTGCCGCCAAGTTTTTCCATGTTCAACCTCCTGGACGGTATTTCGAAAGAATACCGCGTCATCCATAGATGCAAAGCAAGATGGAAGATTCGATTGTTCCAGCGCCCCTCACCCTTTGCGCCGCACCGAATCGATAAAGCGCGCGATGCCTTCGTCGTCGTACATTGCCGCATACTCCCTGATCTTCGCGCAAAAGCGGCCGTATTTGCCGTCCTCATGTTCCAGTGTATCGAGAACCCCTTTGAGCAAGGTGTATTCGCCCCGGGACGCTGTTCGCGCGATGTTTTGCAGGGCGGCTTCGGGCGGCGGCTCGACTGTTTCGCCGGTCGAAGGCGACGGCGGCGCGCCCGGCATGTCCACGCTTTCCAGACGCCTGGAGACGGCCCTGAAAGCTTCGCGCAGCAATATGCCGAAATGCTCCAGGCAAGTTTCCGGATCGCCCCCTTTTCCGCATACGGCTTCTTCCAGCCTGGCCGATGCTTCGGATAGAGCTGTTGCCCCTATGCTCGCCGCCGCGCTCTTGATGGAGTGGGCCATGCGGCTGACGGTTTCGACATCCCCTGCGGCCAGGAGACGGCGCATGGTTTCGTGGTCGTTGCCGAAGGCCTTTTCGAACCTGCCGAGCATCCGGAAGTAAAGCTCCTCTCTGCCGCCCAGAAGCTCCAGGGCGCTTTTTTCGTCCAGCCCGTCCGGGATTTCGTCCGGACCTTGCGGTTTTGGGCAGGACGAGGTTTGCGGTGAAAAGAGGCTTTTTTCCGTCGGGGGCGCGATCCACTTGAGCAGCATCCGCAGCAGTTGCTCTTCGTTCAAAGGCTTGGCAAGATAGTCGTCCATGCCGCCTTCGAGGCATTTTTCCCTTTCGCCCTTCAGGGCGTGGGCGGTCAGGGCGATGATCGGCGTCCGGTCCCGGGGTTTTTCCTGCCGGTCGGGTTGACCCGTTTTTTTGTCGTCGTTGCGGCGCTGCTGCCGGCGTCTGTTTTCTTCCCGTTTCCTGATTTCCCGCGTGGCGGTGTAGCCGTCCATCTCCGGCATCTGGATGTCCATGAGCACCGCATCGAACCCTTGCCTGGATTCGACCGCCTTGTCCACGGCCTCTCTGCCGTTTTCGGCGACGTCCACGACAAGCCCGGCGCCTTCGAGAAAGGCGACTGCCACGTCCCGGTTGAAGGCGTTGTCCTCCACCACCAGAACGCGTCTGCCACGCAGCGCGGCCAGCTCGCCGGCCGCATGCAGCCTTCGGTCGTGCTCGTTTCTCCGGGAAAAAGCGCCGTCGTTCGACGAAAGCATCCTCAGGCATTGAAACTCGCCGGGCGCATCGACGGCGGTCTTGTCCCCCTCCCGCCTTCCCAAGGGGACGGTGAAGGAGAAGGTGCTGCCATGGCCGGGCTCGCTTTGCGCCTGGATCTTTCCGCCCATCAATTCGACCAGTCTCCGGCAGATCGCAAGTCCCAGGCCGGTGCCTTCGTGCCTGCGGACCATGTAGCCGCCCGCCTGGACAAAGGGCTCGAAAAGGCCGTCGATGGTATCTGCGGCAATGCCAGTGCCGCTGTCCTGCACCTGGAATTTCAGGCTGACGCAGTCCGGGGCGTGCCCCGCGTCGTCGTCCAGCAGGACTGTCAACACGATTTTCCCCTGTTCGGTGAACTTCAAGGCGTTGTCTACCAGGTTGACAAGTACCTGGGAAAGCCGCAGACGGTCTCCCTCCAGGACCCGAGGCACGCCTTGGGCCGAGTAGATGAAGAGTGCCAGCCCCTTTTGCTCCGCGCGTTCGGCGAACAGGTCGGCCAAAGGCTCCAGCAGATCCTCCAGCGTAAACGGGCTGCGATCCAGTTCCAACCGGCCAGCCTCGATCTTGGAGAAATCCAGGATGTCGTTGATGATCTCCAGAAGGTTCTCGGAAGCAATCCGGACTTTGTTGAGGCTTTGCCGCTGCTGGACGGAGAGCGTCGATTTGAGCACCACGCTGGTCAGACCGAGCACCGCGTTGAGCGGCGTGCGGATTTCATGGCTCATGCGGGCCAGAAAATCGCTCTTGGCCGCGTTGGCCGACTCGGCCTGCTCCTTGGCCGTGGCCAGTTCGACCGTGCGCGCATCGACCAGCTCTTCTAAATGGTCGCGGTGCTTGCGCAGCTCTTCCATGGCCTGCTTGCGTTGCGTGATGTCCCGCAAAATGACGAACATGCCGGCCGGGTCGCCTTTGTGGTCGTTGAACCGGGATGCGGTAAAGCTCACATCGACCAGGTCCCCTTCCTTTGTCAGTCTTTTGGTTTCGATATCTTTCAAAGCGAGGCCGTTTCGAGTGATGTCCTCGACCTGTTTCATGGTCGCCTCCCGCTCCGAATCGGGAACATAGGGAACACCGTCGCCGATATCCTCGATCCCCCAGCCGAACATCTCGGTAAACGCATTGTTCACATATGTCGCATGGCCGTCCATGTCGTATATGACGATGGCGTCGAGGGTGGATTCAATCAGCGAGTGGTAGCGTTCTTCCGTTTCCTTGGCGTTTTTGTACAGTGCCTTGTAGCGCTCTTGGCTTTGGCGAAGCGCGTTGGTGGAACGTTCGAGCTTTTGCAGGTTTTTTTCCAGGCTGCCGTACATGTCGGCCAGGCGCGCGGCCATGCGCCGGAACGCCGCGGCAAGCCGGGCGATCTCGTCGCTGCCTGCGGGTTCGGGCAGAACGACGTCCCATTTGCCTTCGCTGACATAGGTAGTCGCTTCGGCCAACTGTCGGATGGGACTCACCACCCGCCGGATGAACCATATGAAGACCATGGCGCCCAAAACCAGGCTGATCGACAGTATCCCGGCACCCATGCCGACAAATTGGCTGCGCGCCGCGAGCATCTCCTCGCTGGTCACCGACAGGATGATCAGCCAGTTCCATTGGGGAAACAGCTTGTAGCTGAAAAAGCGCCGCTGCCTTCCGCAGGAAAACTCCATGGTCCCGCTCCCGTTCTTCGCCATGGCCGCCACATGGGGGATGTCGCACTGCTGTCCCGGCGCAAGGACATGGTGCTTGACCACTTTTCCATCGACGGTGACGATGAACAAAAGACCGGTCCTGCCGTAGCTGTATGTTTCCAGTTCGGAGACCATATCGGTCTGGGCCTGGCGCTTGTAGCTCTCCACGCCGTCGAGCCGGTTTTCCACCAGCACATCGTAGGCGTCCCGGATGGCTGCAACGATGCTGTCCACCTCGTGGGACATCAGCTCTCGATTCAGATCGTAGATGACCCGGCTGATGGTCGCCACTCCCGCTGCGGCGATGGCAAGCCCCACAACCGCCAACACGACAAGCGCCACCAAATTGATCTTGTACATCAGCTTCATAGCGAATCACCCATGCGTTCCGGCTCGACCGGCGCCAAGGCCCCGAACGAGCGGGTACCCTCGCGATGTCCGCGTTCCAGGGCCATTGTTTTGCGGCCCGGTCAATCCAGGGCCTTCCGACCGATCACCCGCGCCTGCTTGAGGACGGACACCGGAAACACAATGCCCGCTTGTTTGGCCAGTTGCAGGTTGACGGTCAAACGGTTCTCCTTGTTGGCAGCCAGGGGCATATCGGCCGGGGATTGGCCGGACAGAATTTTCAAGGCCGCGAGGGCCGCGTACCGGCCCTGCTCTTCGGAAGACTTGTCCAATACGCAGGCCACGAAACGATCCATAAAACCGTTGTTCGAACATGAGGGAATGCGCGTATGTCTGGAAACAAACTCTTCGGCGTCATAGGCATCCCAGTCGTCAATGCCGGTGTAGTTGGATAAATACAAAATGTCTACTTCCTCCTGGGCTTGAAGAAAGCGCTTTTCAAAATCGGCCCGCGTATCGACCATGTACAGCTTCAATTGTCCGTCGAATACCTTTTCGGCGTAGATGCCGGCAAGCTTGCGTTCGGTGGCGACATCGCCCGCCAGGTAGCCGATACGATTCCCTCTGGCATAGGGTTTGAGCAAGTCTATCAGCTCCCTGACGGGGTTGACCTCCACCATGCCGGTCACGTTTGTGGCCGGATAGCCGTACATTCCGGCGCTCTCGTTGACACCGCAAAATACGACCGGCAGGCCGGTGTCTTTGTAAAAGGGCACGATCAGATATTTCTGCGCGTTGTCGTCCGAGGCGATGACCACGTCCGGATCGAAAGCGTCCAATTCCGCCTTGGCCCGCACGGCGGTCGTTCGTATCGACGCCTCGTTTTTTTCACGCTTGGTATCCATGCGGATCACCTTCAAATCGACGCCGGTATCGAAAAGGACCTCCCGAATGGCGCGCTCTATGCCGTCGCTCCACTCATACCCCCGATGATAGGAATCGACCCAGCAGATTCGCTTGCCGGCAAAATCGCGACGGGTCAAATCCTGCTCCGAATCCTCCAGGTCGTAGGCCTCGCGACTGATCACCGTGGCCATCTTCAAGACGGATACGGGCAGAACGATGTCGGCGGCCCTGGCCATTTCAAGGTTTACGGTCAGTCGCGCCTGGCGATTGGCCGCGACCGGCAAGTCCGACGGGCGAGCGCCCCCGGCTATCTTCAAAGCGGTCTCGGCGGCGTACCGGCCCTGTTCCTCCGGGATTTTGCCCAGGGTGAAGACCACGTAAGGCGCCATAAAACCATTGGGCGACGCCGTGGGGACGCGCAAATGTCTTGCGATGAATTTCCTGGCCTCCAGCGCCTCCCAGCCTTCGATGCCGGCGTAGTTGCGAATAAAGAGCATATCGACCTCTTTTTGAAGATCGACGAAGCGTTGTTTGAACTCGGAAAATGTATTCACCCGCACGGCCGTCATTTGCATGTCGAAAAAGTTCTGGTTGAGCCACGCGATGATTTTGCGGTCCGACACGGTATCTCCGCTGATCGATCCTATGCGGTCGCCTGCGGCATATCGGCGCATGTGCGCCACTGTTTCCTCAATCAGCTCGACTTCGATCATGCCCGTGATATTGTCTGCGGGATACCCATAGATCGAGGCGTCCCAGTTGACGCCGCAAAACACCACCGGCATCCTCCCGTTCTTGTAATAGGGCACCACCAGGTATTTCTGAGCGTTGTCGTCCGATGCGATCAGCACGTCCGGATTGAAAGCGTCGATGGCCGCCTTGGCCTTCAAACCGGCGGCCTGCATGCACTCCGGGTCCCTACATCCCTTGGTGTCCATATGAAACATCGAAAATTCGACGGGTTCATTCTGAAGCCCCTCGCGAATTCCCTGCTCGATGCCGTCGCTCCACTCGTAGCCGGCATTATAGGAATCGACCCAGAAAAGCCTGATGCCCTCGGCATGACACGGTGAGGCGACGGCCCAAAAACACATCGCTTTGCACAACAACGACAAAAACATCGAAAAACGGTACGATACGAATGGTTTCATGACGCAGAACCTCATAAATTTTTTAAAGCCAACGGCCATCTCGTTTCCGCGCGAAGCGTGGCAAGCCCTAAAGGATGTTTCGCGTCAGCGTTCCGCCAAGACACGGACGAATCAAGAACCTATCCCTGACGGCTTTCGATTCAGTCTCGAATGAGAGCGTAAAATGGAATCTCGCATTTTGTCAACAAGATTGCCAATTTGTTTTCCGTTCGTTCGCAGTCGGCGGTGTACGAAATGTGTCAGAGGCACGGTCTCGCGGTTGGAGACGAGTGGCCGTTCAGGATTCAAGCGCCCTGCTGCCGTATCGAGAATACGCCGACAAGCACCGTATGTGGGAAGGAATCGGCATCGACCTGGGCGCGAAAATCGCCGAGGCCCGGCCCGAGTAAGGTCAAGAAGACCTGGGCCGAATGCTGGACCGAATCTGTCTCCCAGCCATACTCTCTGCGGCGGGGAATGTCTGCGAAACCGGGACCTCCATGGAGTATGATCGCATTTATTGGCATTTGATTGTTGACAACGGAGTACCTGAGAGTGTAACAAATACGCACCTCAATTCATTTGATTCTCTTAATATCTTGATATTGTAGAGTCGAGCGACGATCATTGTTTCGTTAATTTGCCATGATTTATCGGGAGGCATTCAAATAAGCCGGTTCTTAAGATATGGACTTTGGGGACGTTACAGAAACAACCTTGCATATTTACTCTGGAAGGGGCTCTCCTGTCCGTGGGATTGGTTTTAACATCGGCCGCTTGTAAAAACAAACTATCGTCCCGGCAGTCGTCATTCCGGGCGGGGCAGCATATTACCCGGGTGCCGATAAAAAAGCTGGATTCCGTTTTTTCCGGGAATTTCTTAAATAGAAAATGTAGCGTAGACCCGGAATCCAGATGGCCGAATTCAGAACCAAGCCCCCTGTCTGTTGATAAATACATTGTAGCTGAATATGATTTAGTTTGAAAACGAGTCGGCTTGCCTTTGGAGATTAATACTCATTAAGCCATTTAACTTTTGCGGAATACTCCGAAATTATGAGCAACAGATTGCAAGGGAATCAAGAAATAATGGGCAAATTCGAGAAACTGATATTTCAAATTCTGCAAGGTACGAGCGATGCCAATATAGCCTTTTCCGATTTGGTCAATCTTCTTCAACATCTCGAGTTTGAGATGCGCGTCAAAGGCAGTCATCATATTTTTCGCAAAAATGGTATCGGGGAAAAACCGAATCTGCAACGAGATGGCAACAAGGCAAAGCCGTATCAAGTTAAACAGGTAAGAGATATAATTTTGAAATATAAGCTGGGAGGCGAACGATGATCAACAGATACGAGATCATAATCTATTGGAGTGATGAAGATGCAGCTTACATCGCGGACGTTCCGGAACTCCAGGGTTGCATGGCGCATGGAGACACATATGAGTCCGCATTGGAAAGCATAAAGTCCGCCATGGAATTATGGATCGAAACGGCCAAGGAATTCAACGACCCTATTCCGGAACCTAAAGGTCGGCGATTGGCTTTTGCATGATGAGTTGCTGATCTGTACAGAACAATCTTTTAGACCTGTTTGAAGGTTAAACGAGTGATTGATCTTTCAGAGATACCTACAGCCAAGGGTGGTGAGCCGGATGAGGATCTCTTTGAGCTATTTGCCCGGGAGTTCTTGGAGAGTGTTGGGTTCAAGTGCATTGCTGGTCCTGATAGAGGAGCTGACGATGGGCGAGACCTTATCGTCGAGGAGTCGCTAATCGGACCTGCATCAACCGAGGTGCGGAGGTGGCTTGTAAGTGCCAAGCATTACGCTTCTTCAAGGCGTGCAGTCAGCCCGTCTGACGAGATGGACCCCGCAGGGAGGTGCCGTCGTCATAATGCCAAAGGATTCATTGCCTTCTACTCCACTGTCCCATCTTCATCATTGGCTCGTTGTTTCGAGTCGCTAAGCAGACAAGGTTTACATGTCCTAGTTCTGGACGCCGGGCGAATTTCTCAGGCACTACATCAGGACCCACAACTTCGCTCAGTGTTTCAACGCTTCCTCCCTGAGAGCTACGAGCGAGCATATGCCAGAAAGATCGATGGCAGAGTGCGGTTCCTTAACGGCCTTGGTTGGGCATACTTCAACCAAGATGCCTTCGATACCTACGGACCCGAGATTGTCGTTGATTCGGATTCCGGAATAGCAAGCTTCACAAACCATAAGGTAGAAATGGGAGTCCTTGCTGTATATATCTACGAGAAACTCAGGGCTGGAAGGTTTAAAATATTGAGTCCATACATTTCATTTGATCCTTCAGTGTGGAAGTACCTCTGCGCTCTGCTTGCTTTGGAGAATGATCCTGTTCCTGGGATAGGACGTACAATTCTCGCCAGCAAAGAACCGTTTTACAATCGCATGCTTGTATGCATCGCAGGTGAGGCGAGGCAATCCGATGCCATCGAACCTATCTGCAAAACTGTGCTCCACGATGGATTCAGACTAAATCAATACATCACCGAAAGCCGTGCTTTAGTGACATCCTATTTCTCCGTGGCAAAACGGGCACTTCGACAGATCGCCAGAGGGCCTCATGAAATCATAGAAAAATATCAAGCGAAAGCTAAAGAATTAAAGCGTTGGCAACATTATTCCCTTTTCAAGCAGGCAATGAAGCGGGTTAATAAAATTGGTGAGGAGGATGAGATTTTCCCCCATTCGCCAAGTAAACCCAGACGTTTATCTTGACGTTCAACTGTTTTTGTCGTTCGAACCTGGCTCTGGTTCAACGTCGAGGCGGAGCGCGAAAGCATTGCCCCACCCGGATAGGCTTAGTCAGCCATCTGGGCTCTCGACCTGCAGGACCTCACAACGGCAAGGGAGTCGCTTCTCGCCGTCAAATCCGGGCTCGGCCATGTGCTGAAACGACACAAGAAACGCGCGGCAGCCATCTGGAACCTCCCAAAAAGGACGAAACGGGCATTGAAACTGTCCGATATGGGCATATGCGCTGCTGGCCCGATTGATCGGAAAACTCGGCGGCGATGCGTCGCAGCCCTGCCTACTCGGCGATTTGCAATAAAATGGATTGATTGACAAAGGGAACGCAAAACAAGAACGCCATATCCTGCATTCGCATCGACATAGGCTAAGTTTGATTATCGAAAAAATTGTCTTTCAGCAGTTCGTAGAAGGGGACGAAACGAACTTCGGATTCTTCGATCATCCTTGAACCTCTATAATCCAAATTGACGATCATGCTGCGGTCGGGCCGGTATTTCTTCAAGAAGCTTCGTATGGCGGCGGGGACCTTTTCGTTCCTGATATTCTTGTATTTCGCCTCGACGGCAAAGAGCCGTCTTCCGTATTCCACGATGAAATCGATCTCGGCCTTGTCCGTGGTGCGCCAGAAATTCAATTTGGCGGGCTGGAAGCGAATCCTTTCGTTCAACAACAGAAAAACAAGATTTTCGAAAAGACCGCCCATCTCCGATGGAGTCTCCACCCGTCCGAAAATGCCGAGGATGTAATTTCTCAGCCCCAAGTCCCAGAAATACGGTACGGGCGACTTGGATATCTCTTTTCGAACGTTTCTCGCAAAAGGATGAACAAGCCGAATCAAGAAAATTTTTTCAGCGTACGCAAGATACTTTTTCACGGTTTGGTGCGACAAGCCCAACGTGGACGAAATTTCGGAAAAGTTTGCCAGGCTCCCGATTTGGTCCGCCATCATTTTCAGCAGCCCCCCGAATGCGTCCGTCTTTTCCACTTTGAGCAAAATGGCGATGTCCTTTTCCAAGACGCTTCGATAGATTTCGTCGATGATTCTGAGCTTTTCCCCGATATCGGGCGCCAGCACGATGTTCGGGTATCCACCAAAGTTCATATACTCCACCAGCAGCCGCAGCCCCGTCTCTTTCTCCATGCGGAGAAAATCCGCAGGACGTCCTTCGTATCTGTAATTTGTCTTGTGATCGACAAACTCCTCGAAAGAAACAGTTGTCATTTCGAACAGGCGCTTTCTTCCCGCAAGAGATTCGTGGATTTTTTCCTTCAGTTCCAAGCTGCCGGACCCGGACACGACGAATTTGTAAGGAAGTTTCAGGTCGTACAGGCCTTTGAGAAACAGCCCGGCGTTTTCTTTCCGCTGGATTTCGTCGATGAACACCACGCCTTTTTCATTGCCAAGTTCAAGTTCGATCTTCTGGAGCAAGGCGGCCTGGGACTCGAAGTGGGGCCGGTCCCATTCGATGTCTATGTTTAAAAAGAGGCTTCGTTCGCCTTCCTGAACCAATCGGTTCCGGAGCATTTCCATAAGGGTGGTTTTACCGGCCTGACGGGGACCGACGATCAGGCTGATTTCCTTCCGGGGCAGGTGCTCGACCAGTTCTTTGAAAAGTTATCTTTTAATCATGTTTTCAAATTAACCCGATAATTTTTCAAGTCAACTTGAATTATGATCGGATATTTGGGAGGCGTTGAAGGCGCTGAAGCTCGAAGATAGACGGATAGGGGGGCATGTCCATTTCCGAAGAGACGGGCAGCATGGGAACGAAAGAAGGCGCTGCCGTACCTTCGGGGCGGGGTTGGTTCCTTGTTCAGGCCATAGGCAATAGCTGGGGTGATGAAAATCATCCAATTTCAGGAGATTTTTTTTGCCGGGATTTGTTCGCCCCTCGTGGCGATCCTCACGGGCTGGTTCTGGAGCGTAGGGTGGTTGGGTCGATACCCGGGTGTTGTCGCCAATTCAACTTATCTTGAAATAGATGGCCCGGCAATCTTGCACGGAGCCCAACCACCGTCTTTCGCGCTAATTCGTAGATTTTTCGAACGAATGGCACTGTGGCGGCTCGGGAAATGGTGGGTTGGGCTTCGTACAAGCTCGAAGGGCACAGGCGTAAACAAGCTTTGAACCTGCACCGAACGCCAGGGCTTCAACCCACCCACCCTACGATCCCGAACCAGGCTCCTGGTTACTTTTCGCGGAACAAAAATCGGCAGATAAATTGCAGCAAAATAGGGACTGCTCCTGTTGTTTCCTGGTTTTTGTCACTTCTTACCAGCTGCGGACCGGTCCGATGTCCAGATGGACGAACTTGCGGTATTTGCCCACGCCGCCTTTTTTGAGATCGATGGCGGTGCGGCGCAGTTGTGCCAGGCTTGCTCCTTGCAGGCAGACATCGGCGGCCATTCCCTTGACGTGGTAGCTTTGCTTGGCGACGCCCCGGCTCTTTCTGCGGAGCTGGCGGTTGTATTCCGGGGAACGGTACCCGGAAATCAGTTCGTAGGCCCCGGCCCGGGGGCCGATCTTGGTGCGGACGACGTCCAGCAGGACGAACAGTTCGGGGGGCATGGGATACATCTCGTCGGTGTCGTGGCACCGGAAGATGTAGTCCAGATCTTCGACGGCCGGCCGGTCTATCTGGCCGTCGTTGTTCAAGTAGCGGACATTGAGTTCTTCGCTGGTGTGCGTGTTGATTACGTGCAGCGTGCCGGAACAGTATTTGGACGGGCGTTGCGATGAAAAAAGGTTTGAGGAGAATGCTGCTTGGGGGATGGCTGGAATGGAAGCCAGAGCTGCGCTCTTTAGAAGAAGTTTCATGGCCTCTCTTCTAGTCATAGAAATCCTCCGTGTTTTTTCCATTAACTGCAACAACAAAAAGAAAATCGCAGGGACTGCGATTGACGGGGGTTTTAGCCCCCTCCCTTCTCGATAGTCCGTTTTTATACAATCTCTGTGGAACGATTTCAACGGAAATTTCAGTTTTCTCCCGTTTTTTTTCAATGATTTCGGATGTTTCGAACCCGATTCGAAGCCATTGGCGGGGCTGTTTCACGACTTTAATATCTTTTCCAAAAGCACCTTGGTGATCAGATAGGTGGGCTTGACGCCCTCTTTGCCCATGCCGCCGTATGCGAGGGTCTGGCCGCTGAGCAGCGGGTTGTCCGATGCGTAGTAGGCGTAGCGCAGTTTCACCGAGGAGGAGATGTGCTTTCGGATGATGGCGGCGCTGATGGCCTGCTGGTAGTGGCCGCCCTCCATTTCGAGTCCCACCGCCTTCCAGCTGGTGGTCTGGAATTTTTCCAGCACGTCCCTGTTTTGCAGGGAGGTGCCCAGGACGGTGACGATGGGGCCGGAATAGACGTCGGCCATGCCTTTGAAATCCGCTTTTTTCAAGTCGTTTTTGATGGGATAGTTGTGGGCGCTTCCTTCCAGAACGTGGGCTTCGGCCAGCATGATGTCGCCTTTTTTGCCGGGCAGGATTCCCGCCTTTCCCATGATGGAGATGGACTTGATGTCCGGCAGTTCCTCGGACTTTTGACGGTCGAAAGGCGAAAGGAGTTCGTCCATGGCTTCGAAGGCCTGGGTGCCGAAGGCGTAGTCCATGACGAAGATGACCGGTTGTTTTTTCTTGTTGCCGGACAGTTTGATTTTCAAGTCCGGATGGGTCGGGACCGAATCGAGCCTGGCCGAATCGATGATCTGGCAATCGATATGCGCGCCGGAGACGTCCACATATTCGTGCATCCCGTTTTCCAGGGCGAACGCTCTGATCTTTTCGGCCTTGTCCCGCATTTTCTCGAAAAGAGCAAACATGTCCTCGTCCTTGTCGAACCCCGGTTCCGTTTTCATGACGGCGTAGCCGTAGAGCGTATTGATGATACTGTGCATGTTGGCGCTGACGATGTTCAAAGGGCGGTTTTGCAGCCCCAGATCGCGCAGCCTGGCCTTGACCGCGCGCGCCCATTTCTTGCCGTAGGTCTGGTGGCCGATGATTTCCTTCAAGGACGGGGTGAAATATACGATCACGCGGTTTTCCTCGGCGTCCTGCTCTCTTTGGCTCCGATTCCCCAGGCTGTGGATGATTCTGAACAGCCCCCGGTTGCTGCCGTGGGACTTGCGGCTTTTTTCCAGGGACTCGTAGGTATCCATGGTTTCCTTGTAGGTCCTTCCGACGATGAGGCTCAGGTTCCAGACCGCGCGCTCCAGTTCGCTTGGGGAGAGTTTCTTTTCCCGCTCGATGGTGACTTCCAGGGAACGCCATTGCGGGGAAATGTTGCCGTCGGCATCCTTCATCTGATTTCTGATCTTGGCGGCTTCGATGTTTAAAAAGGTCAGGTGGGTGACCAGGTCGTAGATTTCGCTCAGTCCCCGGGTGATGACGAAGCAGATTTCGTTTTCGCTGACCCGGTAGGATGCGCGGCGTCGCTTGAACGGGTATATTTTTTCGAACGAGGTGCCCTCCAGTTCCTCCTGTGCCGTCAGGGTGATGCGTCCGCACTCCTCCACGCCTTTGGGCAGGCGGTCCACGGCGTATTCGAGGCCTTTGAGTTCGATGATGCGCGGGTCGTTCATGCTGCCGTAGATTTCGGGGCTCAGCATTTGCAAGGCCTGGGAGAGGGTTTTGCCCGACGCTCCCGAAGGACGGTAAAATCCTCTCAGGGCGAGGGAATCGGCGATGATCTTGAAACTTCTGATCGCAACCCTTCCGCGGTACGACTTGTCGTGTTCTTCCATAGAATGCCTGTATTATGGATTTCTTTTTATTCTATCACCACCGAGGCATCCTTGTCGAAAGGATTGGTTCTCATGGACAGGGAATAAAGGTAGGGATAGTTTCTTTTCAAATGACGCATGTATTCGAGCCACTGGACGACCAGCAGCTTGTACGCCCGGCAGACGTCCCCGCCGAGGTGCGCCAGGTCTTTTTCGGGAAGGTCTTTGGACAGGTCCCTCTTGCGAAGCTCGTCGGCCAGGTGGAACACGGCCATCAGCAGGTTGGTGAAGGATTCGTGCTCCAGAAGATTGGGATTTTCGAGCAGGCGCAGCAAAAACGCGATTTTGGATGTCAGGTAATCCCGAAGGTCCTTGACGTCGAGATTCCGAAGATGGAATCGTTTCCCGCCCTTTTGCACCTGCGCCCGTGCCGAGTCGAAGTCCTTGTCTTTCCATGTGTCCGTCACCTTGAGAAACTCTCGGAACGTTTCGATGTCCGGATCCATCGGCGCTGCTTTTGCAAGCAGCCCGGTGCCGACTTCTGTGAAAAACACGCCGATCACCATGTTGAGCTTGTCCATCCGGGCCTCTTGCTCCCGTCGCGCCAGCATCAGCTCGGTGGCGTTGGCCACCACGCCGAGAAAAACGCCCACTCCCGTTATGATTATGAAGACGGCGAACAGCTTGCCCGTTTGGGTGGCGGGACTGATGTCCCCGTAGCCCACCGTGGCCACGGTCACGATGCAAAAATAGAGGGCGTCTCCCAAGTCCAGTCCCTCGATGGCCATGAAGCCTGCGACGCCAATGAGCATCAGGCCGGCCAAAAGCAGGAGAAAACAGCGAAGTCTGTTTCGAATGGGATTCATGATGTCCTAAGAAGCAACAAAGGAAGCGATCAGCCCGAAAGAGCGAAATCGACGGCGGCTGCGGCGTGTATTTCCGTGGTGTCGAAAAGCGGGATTTTCGAATCGTCCGGCGAGACCAGAAGCCCGATCTCGGTGCATCCCAGGACGATCCCCCCTGCGCCTTGTTCGGCAAGACCCTTCATGATCGAGACGTAGGCGTCGCGGGAACTCTCCTCGATTCTGCCCACGCAAAGCTCGTCGAAAATGACGCGGTCCACCAGCTCCCGGTCCTTTTTTTCCGGGACAACGACTTCCAGGCCGAACTTGTCGGACAGTCTCTTTCGATAGAAATCCTCCTCCATGGTGAAACGCGTGCCGAGCAGTCCGGCCTTGGAAATCCCCGCCGCTTTCAGGGCTTCGCCCGCAGCGTCGGCGATGTGGAGCAACGGGACCTGTATCTGGCTTTCCACCTGTTCGGCGACTTTATGGATGGTGTTGGTGCAGATCAGAACCACGTCGGCGCCTGCGTTTTCCAAGGTTTTCGCCGTTTCGACCATGGACGATTCGATCCGGTCCCACTTTCCGTCTCGCATCCACGCCTCGATTTCTGCGAATTCCACGGAGTACATCAGACACTTGGCGGAATGAAGGCCGCCGAGTCTCTCCCGGACCTTTTGATTGATCAGGCGGTAATATTCGCTGGAGGATTCCCAGCTCATGCCGCCGATCATACCGATGGTTTTCATAGGACCCTCTTCATTCTTCGGAAGCTTTTTCCCTGCCGCATTCGCACTTCTTGGTCTTTTCGGAGGGGCCGACTTGGCCCCGGCAGACGGCGCAGCGGTCGTCGCTGCACATCTGGCAGCTGTGGCAGTCCTTGCACGGATGTTTTTTTCGCCCCTTGGAATCGGCTTCCGGAACGTAAACCTTTCCTTCCACACCGGGCAGTCTGACGAACGGCATGGCCGCACCTCCCTGGCATCGAGCGATCTCGTCGGTTCGAGACGCTGGGGTTGGTTCTTAAATCGGCCATGGCCCGCGAACGCGAAGCGTCCTGGTATGCATTCCCACGCGAAGCATGGGAACGAGGCGGTAAGCGATTGGCCGAAGATAAAACCAAGCCCGAAACGCGCTCTATTTTTTGAAAAACATGTAAAAGGCCAGTCCCAGCAGGACGACGGCGAAGATCTTCTTGAAGTTGGCGGTGGAAACGTGTTCCACGAGCCTTGCGCCGATCTGCGCGCCGATCACTCCGCCAATCCCCAGCAATAACCCCGCCCTGTAGTCGATGTTGGCCAGCTTGTTGTGGGCGAACAATGCCGATATGGAAATGGTCAGTATCGCGACAAACGAAGTCCCCACGGATTTCTGGGCCGTGAAGCCCAGGAAAATGAGCAGGGGGACCATTAGGAAGCCGCCTCCGAGGCCGGTAAACGCGCCCCCGATTCCCACCAGGACCCCGCTTGCGGCCAACAAAATCATATTCGCGTCCAAAGTCATGCGCCTTTCGTTACGGTTTTCCGCGTGTCTATTTCTGAAATTCGATGAACACGTTCTCGTTCTTGCCCTCGATTTCCGGGATGTTGTCCTCCCAGTTGAAGATCTTGCACGCGTCGCTTTTGTCCGTGGGCAGGGAGCATCCGATGAAGGGCATGATCGGGTCCCCGGCGATGGATTTGTAATTGATCATCATCGCCTCGGTCTTTGGCATGGAGTCGAATTCGAACAGATGGGTGAAATAGATGGAGCACTTGCCGTCGAAAAACTCGCTCCTTCCCCTGAGCTTGACGATCTGCTCCTTGAAAAGCTCGATGGCCGTTTCGTGGTTTTCCGCCTCCACGAGAAGATTGAAACCGCCGTGTCTCCGATTTTCCTCCTCGGTCTCCTGCTGATTGGTCAGGTGAAGAAAATTTCCGATGTAAATCATTCTGAATGGTACCTCCTGTTTGTTGATATCAAATCCGTTTTTGCGACTTTTCGTTTCGAAAGATATTATTAAAAGACCGTGAGGTTTGCAACCCGTTTCGATATCCAATGGCCCTTCATCGTTCCCAGATGTGGGCGTAGGGGCTTACGCGTTCCCACAGTTCCATTGGGGTCACGACCCGAACGGGCAAGCCTTCGATTCGGTCTCTGGATTCGAACAGCCCGGTGTTGCCGCGCGCGCAGATCAATTCGCAGCGGTTGACGACGGCCTCGACGATCATGAGCCTGCCGTCCGGGTCGGGGCACTTGTTCGAGAGGTCCGAAGCGTACAGCTCGGCGCGGATGTTTTCCGCCTCCACCAGGCTCGGAAGATAACAGTTGGCCTTGACGGTCCGCATCCAGTTTTTTATAAGGTGGTTGAGCCAGTTGTCGATGAAGAATTGGCGCGTGAGGTCCTTGGTCCCCAGGACTTTCTTATAGACTCGCTGGGTTACGACAACTTGCCAGGACGCCCTTTCTCCGGCCAGAAAAAAGAGTTGCAGAGCTTCGATCTCGTTGCTGAAATCCTCGTGCAGGTTGTCCGGGACCGACATTTCGTCGAGGATTTGCTCGCCGAAATCGAGAATGAAATTGATCGTGCTCGCATCGAGCAGGACCCTTCGGGGAAGATTCAAAATGGACATGGTTGGTTCGCGTTTCCTGTGTTTGGAATGACCGGGGTTGTGGCTGATGCCATACTGATCGCAAAAGACCGACCCTTGCCTGAATTCCGGCGTCCGCGGTTGGCATTTCGTTTTCGCCGCGATTCGAGGGGCCACTATAACGGACGAAACTTGACGTGTCAATTCATGGCCCGTATCGAGCTGCATTTTCGATGTCGTTTTCAGGCGGCGGCCCTTTCTTTCCCGTGTTGAGCGGGGGAAAGGGCCCGCCAAAGGAAAAGAAAACCTCTGCTTTGCCAAGCTTTCCGTTTTCCATTCCGAAAAATAAGACGGCGTCTCCGTCCAGCATGCTTGCCGCCCAGGAGCATCCGATTTTTTTCCCCGACTTGTCGATGATGGAAATTTGGGTCCACTCTCGGCTGGGGGACCTCAGAAGTTCCAGGGCAGCCCTTCTTTCCGTTGCGCCCGGAAAGCATTTTTTCAAGAAGTCGCGGCATGCGGCGCTCTTCGCGGGCCAGCCGGAAATGTTTTCGAAGGCTTTGTTGACATGGAGTTCGGCGGCCGGTCCCCGTTCGTATCTCACGACCATGATGGGGATTGCGTCCAGGAGCGTGGTCAAAAGGCGGTCTGTCTTGCAAAGCTCGTCGCGGACACGGGTCGATTCGGTGACGTCCCTGGTGCTGCCTGCGACGGCTGCGACTTGGCCGTCCCGGTACACCGGAAAGAGGGTGTGGAGAAAAAGACGGCCCTCGTTTTCGCCCGTGGCTTCCTGCTCGAATATGATCGGCCTTCCGGCGGCGGCCATGATGAATTTCTCGCGGAAATCCGCAGCGCAATCTTCCGGAAAAAAGTCCTCGATAGACACTTTTCCGACAGAGGGTTCCGGCGGCGGATCGACCATGTCCGCAACTCGATTGGAGACGAGGAAAAAGCCCTGGCTGTCCAGAATGAAGACATGGTCCTCGCATGCCTTGGAGAGAATGCGACAGTTTAGAGCGCGCCTTTCGAGAAGTTTTTCGGCCTGTTTCCTGCGGGTGATGTCCCTGGCGGAGACGACCGCGCCGACGACCGCGCCGTTGTCGAGCCGGATGGGCACGAAGCTGAATTCCATGTATCCGTCCGGGCGAATCAGGCGGCTTTCGGATTCGAAGGAAAAACGCTCTCCGGAAAACGCCCGGTTGTAATAGCCCATCCATTTATTCAGCGTGTGTTGCGGCACGTGGGGAAACAGGACGCTGTCTCCCGGTTCGATTTCGATGCCCAACCTTTCGGAAAGCGTTTCGACGAAAAGCGAATTGCACGCGGTCAGGCGGTATTTTTTGTCGATGGCCCAGACCCCTGCGTCCACGCTTTCCATCAGCGTGGAAACAACGGACGCCCTCTGCGTCCAAGGCGAGAGTTTCAATAAGACGGCCGCTTGAACTGCTTTTCCGGATTCGTCGAAGACCGGACGGCAGATCTGTTTTCCCAGATACCCGTCCCCGACGAATTCGAACGTCGAGGGGCGGCCCGAGCGCAATGCTTCTCGCATGCAGCTTTCTGCCATTTCGAATGGGCATTCGTCGTTGGCGGCCATTTCGAATGCGTTTCTGCCGATCACCGATGGCCCATTTTTGTCGAATTGGTTTGCGAACGCGCAATTGGCCCACAGAATCGCTCCCTCGGAATCGATCAGGAACGCCGGGTCGGAAACGGCGTCCAGAAGGGTCCGCTCGGGGCTGGCGGCCTGCTTCAAGCCGGAATGACGGGTGGTGCTGGAACTGCTCGGATTTTTTGTTTCCCGGTCGTATTCAGTTGTTTTTTCCATGATTGACCTTTCTCTATTTCTGTAGGAAGAACAATTGTTCAAAGGGTCCTTGGCCCTGAGGGCTTCGCTTCGTCCAGCACCCGGCGGACCTCTTGCGCCAGGGTCGAAGCTGCCACGGGCTTCATCAGCAATCGCTTGACGCCGATGGATTCGGCCTTGACCCGGTTGATCCTCTCGCTGAAGCCGGTGCAGATGATCACTGGGATATCGGGCCTGATCTCGAGCATTTCACGGGCGAGACGTTCGCCAGTCATGTGGGGCATTGTCATGTCCGTGAATACCAGGTCGTAGCTGTCCGGCGCGGCCTTGAACCGTTCCATCGCATCCAGGCTGTCCGATGTGCATGTCACCTGGTAGCCCAGGCGTTTCAGAATTTGGGTCTCGAGTCTGGCGATGGGGCCTTCGTCATCGACCAGAAGAATGCGTTCGCTGCCCGGCGGGCAGGCGGGATTCTGTTTCTCCGCCAAAGACGCCGAGTTTGTTTCCATCAAGGGCAAGCAGACATGGAACGTCGTTCCGGTCCCCTTTTCGCTGTAGACCTTGATGTCTCCATGGTGTTCCTTCACGATTCCGTAGACCACGGCCAAGCCGAGCCCGGTGCCCTTGCCCTGTTCCTTGGTAGTGAAATAGGGCTCGAAAATCTTATCCAAAACCGACTTGTCGATGCCGCATCCCGTGTCGGACACGGTCAGTCGCGCGCAGGGTTTCGGTTCGCTGTCTATCCTGTCCAGATAGCCGTCGTGGCATATGGTTTCCTTGAGAACGACAGATATTCGTCCGCCGTGTTTCTCCACGGCATGGTAGGCGTTGGTGACCAGGTTCATGGCGATCTGGTGCAGCTGCGTGGGGTCCGCCATGACCAGGCCGCAATCGCTCTGGATGTCCCCGGCGATTTCGATGTCCGAGGGAATGGTAGACCGGACGAGCTTCAAAACTTCTTCCAACACCTTCTGTACTCTCACCGGAAGCATCTTGTGTTCGGACCTGCGGCTGAAGGCGAGGATCTGCTTGACCAGTTCGCCGCCCCTTTTTCCGGCGTTCAGGATTTCCAGCGCGTTTTCGTATTCGGGGCTGTCCGGATCCAGGTCTTCGGCAAGTAGTTCGGAAAGCCCGATGATGGGATAGAGGATGTTGTTGAAGTCGTGGGCGATGCCCCCGGCAAGGTTGCCGATGGACTCCATCTTCTGCGCGATGCGCAATCTTTTTTCCAGCTTCGCCCGTTCCTTTTCCTGACGGGTTTGTTCGAGGTGCGCGTGGAGAATCGGGGCGGTCTGGGATGCCACGCTTTCCAGCAGGTATTGGTCGTATAAATTGTATCCGCCGTCCTTGTCGGCCACCGCGAACTGTCCGATGAGTTCGCCGTGATGCACGACGGGAGCGACCAGGGCGTTTTCCATCGGCACGTGGCCCTCCGGCAGAACCAGCCCATGGTTCGCGCAGAGCGTCTTTCTTTCCATAAGGGACCGTCCCCAGAGTCCGCCCCACGAATTTTTCGGAAAAACGATGCTTTTATTCTCGATTCTGCATTCGTCCCAGACGTTTCTGGTCATGGACGGGCAAACCAGGTCGCCTTCCTCGTCGATGTATCCGAATAATCCGTAGCGGCTTTTCAGAGCGTCCAGGACGACTTCGAGGACATCCGCGTACATGTTTTCGGAAGAGGATGCCAAAAAGACGCTGGCGATGCGGTTGTTGGTGGAGATGGCTCGCTGCTGGCGAAGCATGGTCTCCTCGTTGCGCTTTTGCCGGGTGACGTCGGCCACCGCCGCGACGGCATACTTGACCCCGTCGGTTTCGTCCCTGACGCAGTTGGAGTACAGACGCACCCAGACGATGCCGCCATCTTTGCGGATGTAGCGTTTTTCGATTTCGAACGAATCGATTTTGCCGGAGAAGACGAGTTCGATATTTTCGCGGTCCAAGTGAAGATCGTCGGGGTGGGTGATGTCGGCGAACGTCATGCCCAGCAGTTCGTCCCGTGCATATCCGACGATTTCGCAGAACCGGGAATTGATCTTTTCGAAACGGCCGTCGGGAAGGACTTGGGCCACGCCCACTGCCGCCTGTGCGAAGACGGTCCTGAAAAGTTCCTCGGATTCCCTGAGGGCTGTCTCCGCGCGGTCGCGCTCCGTGATATCGACCCAGTTGGAGATATAGTAAGAATCCGGGGAACCGTTAAAAACGGGGGTCGATGTGATCTCTACGCGGAAGAGTTCGCCGTTTTTTTTGTGGAATACCACTTCGACCTTGTTCGCACCGTTTGTCAATGCATGGGAGAATTCCCGGAGCGTCTTTTCCATTTCGTCTTCGACCCACCATGGATAGGGCGCTTTGGTTCCCGCGACTTCGGCGGAACAAAAGCCGGTCAGTTTTTCGAACGCTTCGTTCACGTATTGGATGGAAGTATCCCGGTCGATGACGACGACAGGATACGGGGTGCCATCGAGCAGGCTTTCGTTGAACTTGAGGCTCGCGCGCAGTTCCCTTTCGACCATCTTGGCTTCTGTGACGTCTTCGCCGTATTCCACCGCCCCGATCATGTTTCCGACGGCGTCGCATACGGGATATCCCCGCAGCCGGAACACGCGACCGTCGGGTGTCATATTCTCCTGCTGGCAAGGGGCCCCTGTCGCCATGGCTTCGAGGACAGGACAGTTCTCGCAGGGCTTGTCTCTGTTTTGCCAGATCTCGTAGCAGTGAAGGCCGACAAGTTCTTCGGAGGTTTTGCCGACCGATTCTGCCGCCGCCTTGTTGGCCCATTGCACGCGAAGGTCCGTGTCGTGGTATGCGAGCATCTCCCCCATGGTTTGCAGGATCAGTCTCCGGTGTTCTTCGGCATCGCGATCAGGGCTTTTGTTTTTCGGCGAATCGGCGGCAACCGCTTTCATTCCGACCGTTTCGGGGACAATCTTCGATTTCGAGGGTCCCCGAGAATCTCCATCCAGCAATGCGTTGTTTGCCTTTAGGGCTTCCTGGAGTTGCCTGATTTGTTTTTCCAATTCCTGATAACTCGGTTTTCGATTCATCGCGATGGACTCCTGCGTTCGGTGGAAATGATATTTAGGGCCTGTTTCTCGGGCTGGCCGTTGGCTCCGCGCTCTGTTCCCGCGCTTCGCGCGGGAATGCATGCCACGAAGCTTCTCGTTTGCTTTCCGCCAACACATGGCCGACTATGGAACCAGCCCCGGCTTTTCCAAGACCCGAGTGTTGTTCGGCACTGCACAAAAACTTTTCATTTAATAATTTTAGCGAATTATTCTCGCATGGTTCGATTCTGTGCGTCAAGAAATTTTCTCGGCGGAAATCGTGGCGGATTTGCATTATAAATACGGTGACAACGACCAGTGATAAATATATGATGAATAAAGTTTTCATTTGCAGAAAATCGGAAATTCTGTGTATTGAGTCGTGCTTTGCCAGGCGGTATGGTTCGACTCTGAAACGAATGGCAATCAGCTCGGGAATGCGGCAGCGAAGCATGCCAGGCGTCAGATGAAGGAGGGCTTGCGGTTCGCCTGTTTCGTTCGGCGGGCTTTGCGACTTTAACGGAGGAAAAAAAACATGGAAAAAGAAGCAAGTGTTTTGTTTGGACTCGACGATTCCGATTTTTCGAGACAGGGCTTGCTGGCGGCGGGCGAGGTCCTGAAAAGCATCGAAAAAAGCAGCCTCACTATGTTTCACGGCGCCATGGACTTCGACTTGTTTTCCAGGTTGATGGACCAGGACCCTGCCACGGCGGAAAAGCAGAGGGAGCAGTGGTATGCGGGGGCGAAAAAGGTCCTGGACGACGCCAGGGCGGCTTTGGTCGCCGACGGGTTCGATGCCAAAAGGCTGTCGGCGGAGTTCGAAAGAAAGTGCAGCGATCCTGCGGTCAGCATGTCAGACCTTGCCAGGAGAAAGGGAATCGAAACCGTGGCCGTGGCTCGGTGGGGCAAAAAGACGGTTTCCCGGCAGGTGATCGGCTCGACCACCTATCGGCTCGCTCTCATGGCGGACAATTTGACCCTATGGGTGATCGATCCCCGAATCTGTTCGCACAACGTGCTGATCGCGCTGGTGGGGGCTTCCGTCAGCAAGAGGGTCGTCGATTACGCGGTCCGCCATTTCGCCCGTCTGAAAGGATGCCGGTTCACGCTGATGCACGTGATTCCAGCGGTGCCGCAATGGATGGTCCCGGACGACGGAACGCAGTCCGAAGGCATCGACGAGCACGAAAAAATCGCAAGAATGGTCAAGGAATACGGCGACACGGTCAAAAGCATCGCCGAGGAGGCCAGGAATCAGCTCGTAGGCGCCGGCGTACCGGAGCAGAACATTTCCTGCAAAATCGTGCCGCAGAAAATAGGCATAGCCAGGGACATTCTTTTTGAGATGGAGGAAGGCAACCACGGCATCCTGGTAATAGGCCGCAAGGGGTTCAAGGCCATCGAGCAGTTCGGGCTGGGCAGCAAGGCCAACAAGCTGCTGCTTTCTTCCCGGGCGTTCATGGTCGCTCTGGTGCCCTGAACACAGGACTGCAAGGGCTTGGTTTTAATTTCGGCCGGTTTTCGTCCAACAATTTCGATCATCGCCTGGATTCCGGGTCTCCGCAAGCTCCGCCCGGAATGACGGTGTTGGTTGGCCGACGTTATACCAAAACCGGACTGCAAAATAAGGGTGGCGAGGCTCCCTGTGCACGACGCCGTCGAGACGGGAGCGGGAGGCGGCGCCGCTTTTCACTGCGGCGCCGCCATGATTCACGGTCGAAAACGACCACAAAGCCGCTAACGTTGACAAGTACGGCGCTCTGCGCCTTTGTGCGAGGATTCGGGGTTCATCCCGGATTTGTGGGGAGCGGTAAAGGTAACCAGAGCTTCCAGCTCTGGTTCCATGTAGCGAATACGCCGCCGCTTGGAAGGCAAGGCATGCCAGACCAGGACGGTCTGGTTACCACAGGGAAGCGTTTTTCCCATTAATCCGCGATGAACCGGATTTGGAAGAGTTACCGCGCAGGTCGAAGGTTTTCGAAACCGTCGGGCGCCTCCCCGTTTTTTTCCTCGACTTCCGCGGCGACCGGCGCGCGCGGCAGCCGGATTTGGAAATGCGCTCCCTCGCCGGGCGACGATTCCAGGGTGACGGTCCCGCCATGCTTGCGGATGGTCTTTTCGGTGACGAAAAGGCCCAGGCCCGTGCCGCGGCTGCCCTTGGAGGAGTAGAACATGGCGAAGATCTTCTTGATCTCCTCCTCGCTCAATCCCGGACCGTTGTCGATGAAATCGAACACCACGCAGTCCCCCTCGGCCGACACCCGGAACAGGATCTGGTGGGACTTGTCGGCCTTGTCCGCTATGCAGGCCTCCATGGCGTTTTCCAGGATGTTGACGAACGCCGCGCGCACCAGGCTCACGTCGATTTCGAAATCCCCCAGAAACGGCTCGAAGTCGCATACGAATTCGATGTTGGCCCCCCGGATCTTGATGTCCATGTTGGCGGCGACCTCGCCGGCGAACTTCAGCACGTTGACCCGCGTCGTTTCCAGTTCCCTTTCCTTTGTGTAGTAGAGGATGTCGTAGACCACCTTTCTCATCCGGTCGGCCATCAGCTTGACCACGTCCAGGCCCTCTTCGACCCGCGCGGGCATGTCCTTGTAGAAGCCCGAATCGATCAGGTAGATTCCCGCGTCCATTCCCGTCAGAATCCCCTTGATGCCGTGGGAGACCGAACCGATCATCAGTCCCAGGGTCGAAAGGTTGTCTTGCAGTTCCCTCAGTTCGGTGACGTCCATGAAAATGACGTTCACCTGGAGGAGCTTTCCCGCAGCGGTCTTGACGGGGGAGGTCCAGGCGAGAAAATTCTGAATGTCTCCGTTGGGCGCGGTCAGGATCATTTCGCTGTGGTGAGGCTCGCCGTCCTCCAGGGTCCGGGTGATGGGGCATGTGAAATAGGGCGTCTGGGCTTGGCGGAAGACATCGAAGAACCCCTTGCCCGTGAAGTCGCCGAAGTCCTCCTTGCATTTTCGGTTCAGGGCGGTGACGCGGAATTTGTGATCCAGGACCGCCACGTAGCAGGGGACTTCATTGAACAGCTGCTCGAATCGCTGCTGTGTGCTTTTCAGCTCGATTTCGAAGCTTTCCAGCTCCTTGGTGCCGGCCGACACCTCCAGGACCAGTTCCACCTCGCCCTCGTTGTCGTAGATCGGGGAGGTGTGGACGATTACCGGGACATGGCGCCCGCTAAGGTAACGAACCACCGCGTGGCTCCTTTGCACGTTTCCCGTGTCCAGGGTCCTTCCCACGGGGCAGCCGCGTCTGCTGGCGGCGTCGCCCAGATATATTTCCCAGGAGTTTTTCCCGATCTTGTTGCCGAAATGGCTTTTGTAGATGGGGTTCAGCGCCACCACCTTGCAGTCGGAATCGTGGATCGACACGAAATAGGGCATCTGTTTGAAATAACGCATCCCCCCTTGGACGTCCTTGGCGATGCGGGCGACGAACGACGACATCTTGTCCACCACCTGGCGCACGGCGATCAGCTTTTCGGTCTCCGCGATCTCCGTGGTCCGGTCCCTGGTTTTCTCCGCTATTTCCTGCTGTTTTCTTATTTTCGCCAGTTTTTTTTTCAGCACCGCCTTTTCGCTCGCCCGGCGCAGGGCCATTTCCAGAAGTTCCAGGCGCACGGGCTTTTCCAGGAAGTCCTCGGCGACTGTCCTCAATTCCTCTATGACGCGGTCCAGGCAATCGCGGTCCGCAGCCACGATCAGCAACAGGTCGTCGGCGCTTTTCTTGAGCAGGCGTAGGGAATCGAAAAAATTCTTTCCGGGCTTGGCCGTATCGACCGCCGCCACCCAGGCGCCTTCCGATTTTGATATGTCTGCGGCCTCTTCCAGGTTCTCGGCCGCGACCGTTTCATATCCGAGGGCCGAAATGCTCGATTCCCACTCGTCGTTGTCATCCGCGCCACCATTCACTACGATTATTTGCGTTTTTTTCATTTTCCCTACGATCTAAAGATTCAAGGCGAAGAACCGCGCATTTTCCACAGGGTTGACCCTGTATTGAAGGATTTCGGAAAACCCCAGTTTTTCATATAGAGAAACGGCCTCGACCATGGAGGAGACCGTGTCGAGGCGCATCTCTTCGTACCCGGCCTTGCGTGCGGCCTCCACAGCCGCTTCGGCAAGCTTCCGGCCCGCCGCGCGTCCCCGGAACCGCTCCACGACGAAAAGCCGCTTCATTTCGCATATCTTCTCCTCCCACTTACTTACGCCCACGCAGCCTACGATCTGGCCGTCGATCCTGGCGACCAGCAATGCTCCTTCGGGCGGCGCATATCGGCCCGGAAGGTCCTCCAGTTCCGATTTGAAATTCTGGAAGTCGAGGTCGAAATCCAGGGCGTCGGCGTAGGCCTGGAAAAGCTCCCTGACCTCCTCCATGTCGTCGGCCGTCTCGATTTCGGCCGGAGAACGACGCTCCATGCCGTCGAGCAGGGCCTGGACGTTGTAGCCCAGCACCTTCTTTCTGTAGCCGCCCTCGAGCAATGCGAAATAGCCAGCGCCGCTGCGTTCGCAGGTTTCCCGGACCATGTTGCCGATGGTTCGATAGTCCTGCGTCTCCAGCAGCCCCCCCCAGTCGCGCCGATGGTTGTCGAAGCCGGCCGATATTCCCAGTATGTCGGCATCGAACCCTCGCAGGGCTTTGCGGACGTCCTCGATGTACTTTTCGCGGGTGTTGGCTACGGGATTGTGGATGGAAACCCAGTCCTCGTCACCCAGAATGTTGACCGTGCCGTCGCCGTAGTGAAGGTCGATGTCCAGGATGAGGCAGGATCGAATCAGGCCGTCGTTCTTCAGTCTCGCGACGGCCACCGCCATGTTGTTGAAATAGCAGTATCCCCAGGACATGAAGGAAGACGCGTGGTGGCCCGGCGGGCGGATCAGGCCGAACGCGGGCTCCTTGAGTCCGATCATGGCCGTCTGGATGGCCCCGCCAGCGGCCAGGGACGCGATCTCGTAGAGTCCCTTTCGCTGGACCCGCTCCAGTTGCTCCCGGTCGTGCACGGCCAGAATGTCCGCTTCCGTGGCAGGCTCCGCTTCGAAGAACATGACATTCTCGTGAATGACGCCCACGATGGACTCCATCCTTCCCTCCGCCGCCGCGGCGTCATCCACGTAGCAGGGGTAGAAAAACTCGCTGAACACTACTTTCATCATTGGCAACGCCTCGAAATCGTCTTGCGATCATTTATCGTGCAGGTCGATGGGCCTGGCTTGCGATGTGAACGAAATTCCCTGCTGCCCCTGTGTCCCGATCATCACGGATTCCACCACCGGGAGGTTGACCGGCTGTTCGGATTTCCAGCCGATCAGGAAATTGGCCCCGGAACCGCCCGATCTGTCCGATTCTCCGATCACATAACGGATGGACTCGAGGGGCTTGAGTTCGCGGGGGGCCTCGATGAATTTCTTCAGCAGCTTTCCCTCCGAATTGTAGAAATCGGCGTACATGACCGTGACGGGGAATTTCGGATCGGTGTTTCGAATGCTGACAGTCACCGTCAGGTCGAACGGGCGCTCCTTGTTTCCGCTGTAGATGTGGGAGTAGACCGGCACGTACAGAGTTTGTCCCTTGGAAAGGACCGCTTCCGGCCCCGCCTGCGCCTGTTGCAGCGCGAAAAGCGCACACGCCGCCGCGACAATTATGGCGGCTGAGGTTTTTGCTTTCATTTTCATTGTTCCACCCTCCTGATGCGACCTTCCTTCTCGGCGGAAACCACCCCCCGGGAACGAATCGTATCCACAATCAATTCCCTCAAGGGCAGTCTGGTGTTCACCTGCTCCTTGTCTCTGAAAACCTCGTATCCGTCTCCTCCGGTGGAAAGAAAGTCCGGAATCGCCACCGTGTAGACCGCCTCCGGGTCGAGAGGAGAAAGGTCCTTTCCGACACGGATGTTTTCGGGGGTCTTGCCCCGCACGTCGAATTTCAGACCGGACACCTGCAAAAAACCGCCGTCTTCGTCCTCCCGGCCTCCCTGCACGGAACGGGTCAGGGCCTGCTTCAATTCTTCTCCCGTGATTTTCGTCATGATGAGTTCGTTGGGGTAGGGCATGGCCTTGAACACGTCCTCCACGGTCACAGGCCCCTGCTTGATGCTCGCCCGCAGCCCCCCGGAATTGACCAGCCCGATCTGGGCGCCCGTGTGCTCCACCATGATGTCGGCGACGAAATTCCCCAGCGACGTCTCCTCGTAGCGCACCCGGTCGCGCTCTCCGTCCAGAAAGCTCTCGCTGCGGCCGACAACCTCCTTGAACTGCTCTCCGAGCCTCCCGCGGTAGCCCGCGACGATCTCTTCGATTCGCTTGTCCCCGTCGATCTCGGAAGTGACGGGAATGTAGGCGTTGGAGACCAGGGTGGCCCGTTTCGAAACAGGATCGATGGAAAAATCGATTCGTCCCAGGTACCGCCCCTTCTCGAACGCCTGGAAAATGGGAACATCGCCGACTTTTCGGAAAGGCGACAAGAGGATCTGGTCGTGGCCGCCGATGATCGCCGCCAGCTGCGGGACTGCTGCGGCGATGGCCCGGTCGGTCTTATGCCTGCTGTGGGACAGCAAGATCACCGGCCCCCTTTCTTTCGCCTCTTCGTAGGTTCCCGCAACGCACGAGACCGAATCCAGAACGTCCAGCGTTTCCACGTTGGACGCCTTGGTCGTGGTGAGAAGATCGGAAGTGGTGACCCCGATCACGTTGAGCCAAAGGCCCTCGGACAATTCGAGGGACTTCGACGGTTCGCAGAGAAGCCTGCCGGTCTCCTTCTCGACAATGTTGGCGCTGATGAACGGAAATTCGGCCTGGTCCCGCAACTTCAGAAAATTTTTAAGGCCGAAATCGAACTCGTGATTCCCCACCGTGACCGCGTCCACGCCCATTTCGTTGAAGCACTTCACGTCCGGCTCCCCTTTGAAAACCGTCGACATGGGAGTGCCCTGCAAAATGTCCCCGGCGACAAGCAGCACGGTCTGCGCCCCCTTTTCGGCGTTTTCAGCCCGAATTCGGTCGATCAGGCTCGCCAGCCGCGCTATGCCCCCCACCTCCTGCGTACCGCCGTCCGTTTTCACCTTGAATGGCGTCAAATGCCCGTGAATGTCGTTGAAAAACAGCACCGTCAGAGACATGGGCTCCGCAGGCGTCTCGTGCCTGCGCATCCCGCCGCAGCCGGCGACTATCGCCAAAAAGATCGCAATTACGACAAAAATCCTGAACGCTCTTGCTCCTCCGGATTTTCCCTCGGCTTTTCCCATGGTCTTGCCTCCCTTGAAAACGTGGTATCCGCACCGTCCACATCGCCGTCCCGGACGCACCTCTGCGTTTCGGTTTCTTCTGCAAGACGACGACCGCAGACAAACGTGTGTCATTGATAGCACGTTGTCGCAAAGATTGCCATGGTTTAGAACGTGTTCGAAGGCTTGTTTTCGCAAGTGCGAAAGAAATATCGAGATAAACCTTGCACTGTCTGGAACAATATGATAAAAGACATGAATAAACCGAATCCGAATTATCGAAAAAAATGATCGGAAAACACGAAACGCAAAAGGAGGTAAACTGCCTATGTCTGTGAAAATCCCGGAAGACCTGCTCTTCGAAATGGTGGAACTTTTGGTGGAACCCAAGTATCTCAATCCTACGGAAGACGAATGCGTCTTGCACATGAGCAAAAGAGATCGAATTCTGGACCAGCTACTGGTCCACAGAAGGAAAGCTTTGGAGTCCAAAAAAGGACTGTCGATGCTGATGGGACTCTTTCCTCTCCACAACTCCCCAAAAGCCAGGGAAGGAGCTGCCGTTTAGCTCGTTTTTCCCGCGTACGCCAATCCGATTAAAAAATTTTCGCGACCGCGACAAACGATGACGGCATATTGGTTTGTCGCCTGGCACCTTGTGAGCTTGGTATTCGATCAAGACGCGTCCGATCAAGACGCAATGGTGTGTTCAGGGCGCGTGAAGCCCCTGCGAAAATCCGGCATTGGCGGGATTTCGGGCCTTGTATCGAACATTGCTGCGACTGCTGCCGGCAGGCGCCTGTCGATGCAAGGTCCGATGCGGCCCATCTATTGAACGCGGCAAATGCACGCCGTTGCTTTTCCAACATCGTTTTCATCTTTTCCTGATAATAGAAAGGTGAAAACTTCGTCATTGAGTTGTTGACACTTTCATTTCATCGGCATATACTTGCTCCTTTTTACAACTGAATCTGGACTCTGCCGAAGACGAGCCGAATAGCTTGAAACCGTCTATGAGCAGTCCGGAGAACGATTCTTTGAAACATGAATACGGCCTTTCGCGGATTTGGGGAAACATTGCGTCAATAAAAACGGTATCGATTCGCGTTGGACCGATGAAAAGGGGTGGAATGAAAGGGGTTTTTCGATGCGAATAGTGACGCGACCGGATTTCGACGGCGTGGTTTGCGCGGTGCTTTTGTTCGACGCGGAAACCATCACCGCGCCCGTCAAATGGGTGGAGCCGAGCCAAATCCAGAAAAGCCAGGTGCGGATCAACGACGGAGACATCCTGGCCAACCTTCCATACGACGAGAACTGCTCCATGTGGTTCGATCACCATTGTACCAACGAGGTGCAGGGGCCTTTCGAGGGGTCCTTCAGAATCGCGCCTTCGGCTGCGGGACTCATCTACGAATATTACGAGGGCAAGTTCAGCCGAAACTACGACGAACTTGTCGAGCAGACGGACAAGATCGATTCCGCCAATCTGACCATGGACGAAGTCCTGCATCCCGAGAAATATCCGTATGTCCTGGTGTCCATGACGATCATGAACAGGGAAAGAGACGACGAACCTTACTGGAACGAACTGGTGTACTTGATCGGCAGGTACGACATCTGTAGAATTCTAGAGGAACCCGATGTGGCGATGCGCTGCCGTGAAGTCGTGGAACGTAACAAGATATACAAGAAGCTGTTGAAGGAGAACACGAGGGTGGTGGAGCAGGTGGCTGTCACCGATTTCCGAAACCTGCAACAGCCGCCTATCGGCAATCGGTTCCTCGTTTATTCCATGTTCGAGGATACGATAGTCCACGCCAAGATCCGGTACGCCGACAAGGAAAGGCAGACCGTGGCCGTGAGCGTAGGCCACAGCATCTTCAACAAGAACTGCCGCGTCAACGCCGGCAAGCTTTTGAGCAGTTTCGAAGGAGGAGGCCACAGAGGCGCCGCTTCGTGCCGCTTTCACGTGAGCAAGGCCGACGACTACATTCCCAGAATCATCGACGCTCTGGTCAAAAACGAACCCAACGAGAACGAATCCAAAGAGGAAATTTTGGAAACCACCGCCTAAAGATAAACCCCCCGGAAAAAAAGCCTTTTCGACTCCCACTTTGCGCTGCGCCCATCGAAAACGGCGTATAGGGTAGGACGTGCGTTTTTTTGCGGGCAAACCCGGCCCTCCTCCCGAATGCCCTTAGAACGCAGCTTCGGACACACGCATGGCTTTATTCTCCTTTCCCGTGGTGTTTTGAGAAAATCCCGCAAGCATTCATGCCGAACCGTGATAGAGGGTTTCACGGCATTTCGGAATCCCAGAGACGTTTGGTGAATCGACACTTACCGGCAACGTTCGACAAAATTGTCGAATTCGTCACGGTGCAACCTGAAACACTGCGTAAGGGACCTGCGCGCGAAAAAAACGCACTGGAGCGACAATGCCGGGGGGGCATGTTCGGCTTTCAAGGGCTTGCGGACGAAAAACCTCTGAATTTCTGGAAGTTCTTGGAAGTGATTGCGCAACAGAAAGAATTTTCGTATAATGATGGCAACTTCTGCAAATTTTTACCGATCTATTATGAAAGAAAAGCAGTTCCGGTTCACCGCTTTCCCATCCATTTGCTCATTGCGTTTTCGCCCCCCATTCGAAAGAGATTCGAATCGCAGTGTAATTTTTTTTGTTTCCCGGCGAAATCGTTTTTTCACATCCGAAAAACATAAAAAGAAAAGGGGAACGATATGAATTTTTGGAAAAAAATCGCAATTTTATTTTGGTTCTCTTGCGTCTTGATTCCTGTTTCCATCGGATGGACTGTTCAGGGAAAAACGGGAGGCAACGAGGTATCGGGCCCGTCGATTATGAGGCCGGGGCTGGAGGTTCTTCTGGGATGGCAGCAAGAGGCGCAAAAAGCCCCCCGCGCAAATATCGACGATGGCATTCGGAAAAGATTGCTCGAAAGCAGGCAGAGGAATTACGGTACTTCCATGAGCCTGTTGTCCAACCTTGAGTATACCGCCGCCGAAAGGCAGCAGGGCAATTGCGGAAACTGCTGGAACTGGGCGGGCCAAGGCGTAATGGCCATCGCCCTGAACGTTCAGAACGGAATCAAGACGAGGCTTTCCACCCAGTTTCTGAATTCCTGCAAAACCGACAGCTTCGCATGTTGCGGAGGGTATCTGATCGCATTCGCCGATTGGTATCGAGAAAAAGGCTACGCGATTCCCTGGTCGAATGCGGGCGCAGCTTACTTGGATGCAAGTACGACCTGCGGCGACGGGGCGAGTGCCGTTTTTTGCTCGCAAGTCGCCACGTATCCAAACTATCCGATTTCATCGATAGCGCAATCGACGATCGACACGGTCCTTGTGCTCATTCCGGCGACGCCTTCCGGGGGCTATTTTCCCAAGGTAAGAGCAGGGATCGAAGCCAAAGCGCAAAAGCTTGTCATGCAAGGAGGAAATGTGACTGTGGAATCCGATAGGCTCGCTGTCGGAGGCCCATGAAACGTGTTTCCGTGGAGGATGGAAAAAATCCGAATGATAAGGGATTTGGGGGAGGGGTTGAAAGGTTGGGTTGAGCGTCGTTAACTGTTGGGTTTCGCTGATTTTTCTTTTAAATGTAAATCGAAGGTAATCGATGCAAGCAGGCAGTAAGCGAAACCCAACGTGAAACGCCGCTCAACCCGACCTACGCATACTCCACGCAAATCCGCTATAATCAGGAAAAAATCGGTATTGCGGCTTCGAATTCCGAATTGTACCGGAGGGGACGTAAAAAAGCGAAGCCGGGAACTGTCGTTCCTAAAAGAGCCTGGTGAGTTCGTCGGCTTGAAAAGAGGGCCAATCTTCCGATTTTCCGTTTCGGCGGGCTTCCACGCCTTTTCCGGGTCCGAGGACTTCGCCGATGACAGCGGCTTTCACTCCCGACGCCCGGATGTCGGCCAGAAGCTTGTTCGCCGATTTCGGCGGGCAGCAGATCAAAAGACTTCCCGAGCCGATCAGGCCCATGGGATCGATGTCGAGCAGGGAGCAGATCTTGCGGGTTTCGGGAAAGATTTCGATTTTTTCCAGATCGATGCGGATTTTTCGCTTCCCTGCGGCGCTCAGTTCCTCCACGGCGGTGGCCAGGCCGCCTTCGGTGACGTCGTGAAGCGCGGTGGCCGCTTGGGAGCGCGCGGCGATTCGGGCTTCGTCGAGGATGCCGATGCAGTCCAGGAAGCTCTTGCTCCTTTCGATTTCGTCTTTCGAAAGGCCCAGCGAGGCGAGACGGTCCGCGAATTCGCGGGCGATCACCGCCGTGCCCTCCACCGCGACGCCTTTGGTCAGGATGACCATGTCTCCGGCCTGCATGCGTTTTTTGTCGATCAGGTCGCTTTTTTTCACCGTGCCGGCCATGAGCCCGGTTACCACGGGGCGGCAGACGGCGTCGGTGATTTCGGTATGCCCTCCGCACAGGGTGATGCCCCATTTCAGGCACATGAGTTCCAGTTCCTCCATGACGCACCAGATTTGCGACGGCGTGGAACCCGGCGGAAACAGGACCGTGGTTAGCATCCATCGGGGCGTGGCGCCGGAGGTGGCGATGTCGTTGGCGTTGACCAGGACCGCGTACAGACCGATGGAATCCGTGGCGAACGTGATCGGGTCCGTCTTCAGGACCATGACTTCCTCGTCCGCGATATCCACTGCGGCGGTGTCCTCTCCTACGGCCGGACGGACCAGCACGGCAGGGTCCTGGAACTCGAAACGGTCGAGGAAAAGTTCCAGCAGGTCGTTGGGGAGCTTTCCCCCGGATATGCCCATTCCCATCCGAACGATTTTTTTCAGTTCCATCAGACTCCGGATGGTGAAATCGCTTTCGACATCTTCCCGCATTCCCCGGGGATCGAGGTAGACAGTGACAGCACCGGCCCGGTTGCCTGCCTGGATGTCGAAGACGAAGTCTCCCGCCACCACGATGTGCTCAGGATCGATTCCGAAACGGCGCGCCGCGTACAAAACGCCGTCGCCGGAGGGTTTGGGTCTGACATGGTCGTCGCGGGATACGATCACGTCGAAATCCTCCGCAGCGACGCGGTCGAAGTTCTTCAAGGCCTTTTCCACGGAGCAGAGGCTGTTTCGGGTGATGATCCCGATTCGAATGCCCTTGGATTTCAGAAATCCCACGATCTCCTCGGCCCCCTCGTTGGGTACCGAGTTCGACGCCGCATCCAGCTCCATGCGAACCAGCTTTTTTTCGATTTCGCGGGCTCGGACCGGGTCGTTCAGTTCTTCGATGAATTCCAGTACCGGCGTATCCTGCGGACAGCCGATTTCCTTCTTGATGACGCGAAAATCCAGCGCTCCGGGGGCCGTGAGAGTGCCGTCGAAATCGAACAGCACCGCTTTGGCGCGAAAAGGTCTCGAGATTGGCAATGTTTCTCCGGGGTTGCGGTCAGGGGGTTTCGGAAGGCTTTTTGATGCCTCGGGCCAATATTTCGAAAGCGATGTCCATGGTGGGTTTCAAAAAATTCTTGTTGGGGTCGATGATTCGCTTGCTCTCCTCCCACAGCACCAGCCCGGCGAACAAGGCCCAGATGATATCGGTCATGGCCAGCGGATGCTCGTCAATGAAAAGGCCCTCCCCGGCCCCTTCCTTGAAAATCTTGGCCATCTCTCCCATGGCTTTTCTGGACATCTCCTTCATTTCGTCCAGAATTTGCGGAGACAGGTTCATCAGGGTTTCGCTTGATTGCAGGTGGAACATGTTGATGATGATCAGCGGATCGAACAAATAGACGTCGTACAAGGCGTCCCTGAGGTCTTGGAGTTTTTCCGCCGGCCCCTTGTCCGTTTCACGGGTGACATGTTCGATTCGAATCAGCAGGTATTGCAGAATACGGAAGGACAGGGAGGCGAAAAGCTCCTCCTTGTTCTTAAAGTACAGATAGAGTGTGCCCGTGGAAAGTTCGGCCTCCCTGGCGATGTCCTCCATGGTGGTCTTGCTGAAACCCTTTTCGGAAAACACTCTTTTCGCGGCCACCATGATCTGCTGGCGCCGTCGCTCTTTCTCCCGTTCCTTTCTTTCTTCTATTCCCATATTTACCGTTTCTCATGATGTTCGCCACGCAATTTTCGCCGCGAATCGTAATCGGTACGCGGTCGCGGTCGCCGTTCCAAACGAAAAGCGCGACGCGTTTTCGAAATACTTTAGAACGGCAAATATAATGAATTGGGTTCATAGGGTCAAGAAGAATGTTTTTTTGTTTGTGTCGTCTGGACGTTTTCGTTTGTCATGCCAGTCGCATGGTCTCGAACGTGTTGGTATCCAGGTCGATCAGAAGAAGACGGTTTCTAAGGACATGCCCCTTGCCTAATAGGACCTTGACTGTTTCGGAGCATTCCAGGGAAGACAGAAGGGCCACGCCGTGGCAAAGGCAGCCGAGGGACTGCTCCGCGCCTTCGGGCGACGCCGATTCGGCCGGGCCGTAAATCAGCGACAGTCCCTCGTCTTCGGGAAATATGACGGTCAGCTGCCCGGTCGCGCCCGCCACTGCGGCGGAAATCATGGGGACTTTCAATTTTTTAGCGGCCTGTTCGACGGCAAAGCGCGCGCTCACGCTGTCGAGACAATCCACCACCGCGTCGGCCCCCGACAGAAAATCCGCCGCGTTTCGCCGGGTAAGAAATCGCCTGTGGACAGCGACCTCGACGGAACCGTTGATTCCGGCCACCCTTCGCGCTCCGGCTTCGGCCTTGGAGACGCCCGGCAGGTCCTGCGAACACAGCAGCTGCCGGTTCAGGTTGGTTTCGTCGAAAATGTCTCCGTCGATCAGAATCAACGAACCGACACCGGTCCGCGCCAAGATTTCCACAACACCGCCCCCCAACCCGCCAAGCCCGACTACCGCCACCCTCGACCGCAGAAGCCTCGCCTGGTCTTCCAGCGAAAACGCTTTGAAATTACGGGCGTAGCGCTTCGGCACGATTCCATTTTCCAGGGCCGCGATTTCAATGGACCTCGATGGAATTCCCAGTTCGTTCTCCAGCCGGGCCACCTGCCCGACGGAAAGACCAAGGTACTCGGTCCCGTCCGGATGCTCCGATTTTTCGGACATTTCGCGAATGCGGTCCGAAAGGGAAGGGGGATTCATCATCCACCTCCGACGGGCGGAAAGATTCCGACCCGGTCTCCGGCCTTCAGCGGCGTTTCGATATCGCGCTTCACCCCGTTGACGAACACCAGCTTGGCCTCCTTTCTCGGTATCCCGAGCTTTTCGATCAGGCTGAGCACTGTGGCGCCCTCTTTCACCGGATATTGTCCGGGAGAATCGGGAAGAAACTTGTTGAGTGTGGCGTACAGTTTCAAGTCGATGCAATCTGCCATTGTTTTTTTTCTCCGAATCGCGTCGTTGCGTTTTTTCGAGTTTTGCGAGAACCGTTTAGATACGATTGATAAATAACGGCGGAAAGATCGCTGGTCAACCGGCTCATCGCGGATTTTCGGGAAAAGGCGCGTCTATGGTAACCAGACCATCCTGGTCTGGCATGCCTTGACTTTCAAGCGGCCTCATATTCGCGATATGAGACCAGAGCTGGAAGCTCTGGTTACCTTAAACGCTCCCCACAAATCCGCGATGAACCGGTCAAACGGAAAAAAACAGGGGAAAGAATCGGTTTCGATGGGTGTCGCCTGTGGTGAACGGAATTCATATTCTAAACGAAAATGTTTTTCTGTTGACACCCTCATGTCGTTTGGTTAACAATCTAGAATTGTCGGTTGCGCGCAGAATCGAAGGAAAGGGAGGGTTCCTTGCATGACGCCGGCTTTTGACCATTCTTTGGGATTATTGCAAACCACAACATCGAGAGGACTCGAAAAAGGAGGAAAGTTATGAAAAAGGTATTGTCGATCGCCCTGGCCGTCATTTTCGGAATGGGGCTTTTCCTGGCGGACGCGCCTTTGCAGGCGGCGGATCAAAAGTTCATCACCATCGGCACGGGGGGGGTCACAGGCGTTTATTATCCAACCGGCGGAGCGATCTGCCGGCTGGTCAACAAGGGGAGAAAGGAACACGGGATTCGGTGTTCGGTGGAGAGCACCGGCGGGTCCGTGTACAATTTGAACACCATCCGCCAGGGCGAGCTGGACATGGGCGTTTGCCAGTCCGACTGGCAGTACCATGCGTACAACGGAACGGATAAGTTCCAAGAACAGGGTCCCAACAAGGACCTTCGCGCCGTTTTTTCGGTTCACCCGGAACCGTTCACCGTCGTGGCCAGGAAAGATTCCGGCATCAAGAATTTCCAGGACTTGAAGGGCAAGAGGGTCAACGTCGGCAACCCCGGTTCGGGCCAGCGCGGCACCATGGAAGTCGTCATGAAGGCACTGGGGTGGTCAATGGACGACTTCAAGCTGGCATCCGAGCTGAAATCCGCGGAACAGTCCCAAGCGTTGTGCGACAACAAGGTCGATGCCATGGTTTTCACGGTGGGCCATCCCAGCGGTTCCATCCAGGAGGCGGCGACTTCGTGCGATTCGGTGCTGGTGAACGTCACCGGTCCCGAGATCGACAAGCTGGTCGCGGACAACTCCTACTACAGGAAGGCGACCATACCCGGAGGCATGTACAGGGGAACGGACGAGGATGTGCATACATTCGGCGTAGGCGCCACGTTTGTTTCCTCCGCCATGGTACCCGAGGATGTCATCTACCAGGTTGTAAAGGCGGTGTTCGAGAATTTCGACGATTTCAAGAAGCTTCATCCCGCGTTTGCGAACCTGAAGAAGGAAGAGATGATCAAGGACGGTCTTTCCGCGCCACTGCACAAGGGCGCGATCAAATATTACAAGGAAGCCGGTTTGATGCAGTAACTACAGGACAATGAATGCGCGCGGTCGCGGCTGCGGCCGCGCGTTGATTCACCTTTTCCGGAGGGAGTCGTCGCCATGACAGAATCGAACGAAAACATAGCACCCAAGGAAAAGCTTCAGGAGATGATCGCCGAGTCGGACACGGGGGCTCGCAACCCGACCGGTTCGGTGCCGAAAACCATTTTATTCGTGGTACCGCTGATGTGGACACTGTTTCAGCTCTGGTACGCGTCTCCGCTTCCTTTTTTGTTCAATTTCGGGGTTTTCAATTCCACGGAAGCCCGGGCCATCCACCTGGCCTTTGCGATTTTCCTGTCCTACACGGCCTATCCCACGTTCAAGCGATCTCCCAGAAACTACATACCGGTCCAGGACTGGGCGCTGGGTCTGGTGGGCGCATTTTGCTCGGCCTACTTGTTTTTGTTCTACGAGCAACTTTCGAACCGTCCGGGCATGCCGACGCAATTGGACCTGATCGTTTCGGTCGTCGGCATGGTTCTTCTTCTGGAAGCCACCCGCCGGGCGTTGGGACCTCCGCTGATGGTGGTGGCAACGGTGTTCATCATCTACACGTTCGCGGGACCGCACATGCCGTCGGTCATCGCTCACAAGGGGGCGAGTCTTTCCAAGGGCATGTCCCATTACTGGTTGTCGACGGAGGGCGTGTTTGGCGTGGCCCTGGGGGTGTCCACCAGCATGGTGTTCATGTTCGTGCTGTTCGGCGCGCTTTTGGAATCGGCGGGAGCGGGAAATTATTTCATCCGGGTGGCGTTCGCGGGCCTGGGTCACCTTAGGGGGGGCCCGGCCAAGGCTGCGGTGGTGTCTTCCGGACTGACCGGGCTGGTGTCCGGATCGTCCATCGCCAACGTGGTTACCACGGGCACGTTCACCATTCCGCTGATGAAGAAGGTGGGGTTTCCTGCGGAGAAGGCGGGGGCGGTGGAGGTGGCCTGCTCCACCAACGGTCAGCTCATGCCTCCGGTCATGGGGGCCGCCGCGTTTCTGATGGTGGAATACGTGGGCATATCGTACATCGAGGTCATCAAGCACGCGTTTCTTCCCGCCATTATTTCCTACATCGCGCTGGTCTATATCGTGCACCTGGAAGCCTGCAAGATGGGGTTGAAAAAGCTGGAGAAGCCCAAGACCAAGACCTTCGCGCAACAGGTCCTGTCCTTTGTCATGACCGTGCTGCTGCTGATCATCCTGGGCGGGGCCACCTACTACGGCCTGGGGTGGATCAAGGGGGTCGCGGGAAAGGCGACCATTTATGTCGTGTCCGTGATATTGTTCGCGGCCTATCTTTTTCTGCTGTGGTTCGCGTGCAAAGTGCCGGAATTGGAGGCGACCCACGAGATCAAGGTCTTGCCTCCGCTGGGCGAGACCGCGCAGGCCGGTCTCTTTTTTCTGCTGCCCATCGTTGTGCTCATGTGGTGCCTGGTGGTGGAACGTCTGTCTCCCGCGCTGTCCGCCTTCTGGGCCACGGTGCTGCTGATCTTCATCGTGCTCACCCAGCGGCCGTTGAAAGGAGTTTTCAGGAAGGCGAAAGGGGATGAATTTTCCTTTCAGGCCGGGCTGATCGATTTGATCACCGGCATGGTGGCGGGCGGACGGAACATGATCGGCATCGGCGTCGCGACGTCGGCCGCCGGCATCGTGGTGGGGACCATCACCCTGACCGGAATCGGCCTGGTCATGACGGAGTTCGTGGAATTCATATCCGGCGGCAACTTGATGCTGATTCTCGTGTTCACCGCCGTCATCAGCCTGATTCTGGGCATGGGGCTTCCGACCACCGCCAACTACATCGTGGTATCCTCCTTGATGGCGCCGGTCATCGTGAGCCTGGGAGCGCAAAACGGCCTGATCGTCCCGTTGATCGCGGTGCATTTGTTCGTCTTCTATTTCGGGATTCTGGCCGATGACACGCCGCCGGTGGGGCTGGCCGCCTTTGCTGCGGCGGGCATTTCGGGCGGCGATCCCATCAAGACCGGAATCCAGGGCTTCACCTACGACATTCGCACGGCGGTGCTCCCCTTCATATTCATCTTCAACACCCAGTTGCTGATGATCGGAATCGACCACTGGTATCATCTGCTGGTCATCATCGTGTCGGCCATACTCGCCATGCTGGCGTTCGCGGCGGGCACGCAGGGGTATTTTCTTACCAAGAGCCGCATATACGAAACCGCCGCGCTGCTGCTGGTGGCGTTCACGTTGTTCCGGCCGGGTTTCTGGTGGGACATGATCTATCCGCCGCTTGAGAAAAGACCGCCTTCGGAGCTTGTCGAAACCGTGGCTGCGATGAAGCCCGGCGACCAGCTGAGATTGAAGATACAGGGGGAGAATTTCATGGATGGCAGCCTGTATACCCTGTCGATCATGCTTTCTGTGGGCGGCGAGCAAACCGGCCTGGACCGTCTGACGGGAATGGGGATCGAAACGAGAGAGGAAGACGGGAAGATATTGATCGACAATGTGGTGTTCGCCAGCGCGGCCGAAAAGGCGGGGGTGGATTTCGACCAGGAAATTTTGTCCATCCAGATGCCCACCGACCGGCCGCCCCAGGAACTGATCTACATTCCGGCGGTGATTTTGTACGCCTTTATCTGGTTTCTGCAAAAAAAGCGTTTGGACAAGACGCCGGTGGCGAAGGCCGTTTGATTTCGACAATCGTTTTGCCTTCGGAGGTAAAATATGTTCAAAAAAATCCTGGTGCCCATCGACATCGACTACCCGCAGACGGCGGCCGCCGTTTACAAAAAGGTCGAGGCCATCGCTCGCCTGAGCAATGCAGAAATAAAACTGGTGAGCGTCATGCCCGGCTTCGGCATGCCGATCGTAGCGTCCTTTATCCCCGAAGACGTGCAGAAGGAGGCGGCGGACAGGTTCAAAAAGGCATTGGAGGATTTCGTGCGGGACAATTGCCACGAGTCGGTCACGTTTGAAATACGGACGGGAAAAAACTGGGAGGGTGTGCTCAGGACTGCGGAAAACTGGGGCGCCGACCTGATCGTGGTCTATCACAACCGACGCAAGGAATTCAACGAGATGTTCAGCGGTTCCTGTTCCCAGAGGGTCGCGGACCACGCGAAATGTTCCGTGCTGCGTCTGCGAAACGTCATGCCCTGACTCCGCGGGCGAGCAAGGGCGAAAAACTGCGGAGATGAAAAAAAACGCATTTTAAGGCTTGATTTTTCCGCCCGAATTTGTCTATTCTTTTTATCGCTCTATGTCGCATGCGTTTGCATGCGACTATAGTATCCTATCCAGGAGGGTAAGAATATGGACAACAAACGGTCGAAACCTTTGACGCCGGTCCGCAAATCCGGCGCTTTGCGGATTGTATTGGTGTTTTTCGTCTTCTGCGCGATCCCGGCACCGGCCCTGGCGTTCGAAATTCTTATGGGGACAGGCGAAAAGGGGTCCTTTTCATACTTTGCCGGACGGACAATCTGCCGCGTGATCGAAGGCGGCGCGGATGGTATCGAATGCAAGGTTAAGCCTTCTGCCGACGGAGACGTGCACAACTTGACCAATCTTCGAAGCGGTTCCCTGGACCTTTGCCTGGTGGATTCGCATATGTTGCAGGACGCTGTCGATAAAAAAGGCGCGTTCCGCTTCCTGGATATCATCTACGATAACATTTTCCTGTTGATGCCCGCGTACGAGATTCCCATGACGTTGGTGGTCAGAACCGACGCGGGCATTGAGAGTCTGGATGATCTGAAGGGAAAGATAATCAACGCGGGAGCGCCCCTTTCGGAAATAAGACGCGCCACGGAGACCATCATGGCTGCCAAGGGATGGTCTCGGGAGGTTTTCGGTCTGGTCCAGGAATTGCCGACGTCGCAAATGCAGGATACCCTGGCGTTATGCTACGGGTCGGTTCAGGCGATGGTCCATGCGGGGGTCCACCCGGATTCGTCTCTGGCGCGACTGTTGAAAATCTGCGGTGCGAAGCTGGTGAACGTCTACGACCGGGATATTCGCGACTGGATCGACGGCCACCCGGCGTTTTGCGAAACGACCTTGGACAAAGGCGCGTACCCGACGGTTACCGTACAGGTATCCACATTGGCCACGCGCGGGGTGCTGGTCGCTTCGGACAGCCTGGACGACGATACGGCGGTCGATATTTTGGAGGCGATCTACGGCGGCCTGGACCGTCTGAAACGGTCCCATCCGTCTCTGGCACCGCCTGAAAAAGGTCCGGCGGCCATCTATTCCGGTATGCCTGCGCACCCCGGCGCCGTCCGATTTTTCTCGCAACCCGTTCCATAGCCACAATCCTATCCGACTGCCGCCCCGACCTGGTTTCAAGTCGAATTTTTCGTTTTCCGTGCGGAAGAATTCGGCTTTCTCCCCATCCCCTCGTTTGTTGCTTTTTCCCCGTTTCGGGCAAATATTTCATTCTTATACGGTTTTAGAAACGAAATTGTGGCAAATCCGGGAGCAATTTGATATGAACCGTCATTCTTTGTCCCTGGCGCGATCGAGCGCAAGTGGAAAACGTTTGGAAACGCAATAGTTGCGGTTTTGCGATTCATATAGAATTAACGGGAGATTGTTGAAAACTTGGCCCCGAAGAAAAAAATACCCGTTCGTGAACTGGTTGTCGATATAGCGAACGAAACTATGGCCGACAGCGAGGTGATGGAAAAATATTCCTTGAACAGCAGGGAGTTTATTTTCGTGATCGGCAAGCTGGCGGAAAAGAGAAAGATCTCGTTCAAGAGAGTCGTTTCGGTCATCCGAGGTTTTCTGGAGAACAACGAGGTGATCGCCGCGGAAGAGAGCCTGGGGGTTGTTCGGAGATATTTCGGCGAGGCGTGGGGCGTGCAGTCCATTGTCAAGGGACTCGAACACGAACTGGTGGAATCCAAAAGCAAGCTGGAATTCCAGCACGACATGGAAAAGGTATCCAGGAGCCTGTCGTGGTTCGAATACGAATTCCCCGGCGCACCCATTCACCCGTCGGTCGTTTCGTCGGTCAAGTTTTTCGAGAAACTTTCCCGGATTCTCGTGGACAACGCCACGAGCGATTTCGGACCCAAGTCTTCGTTCGACGCGCGTCCCCGCTTGATGCTCTACCCCCCATTCATCCACCTCTTCGAAAGATACGAGGCAGAAGAGGCCGTACGAATGTGGCATTTTCTCGCAGTGAAACTCTTTTTCAAAAACAAGGTCGAATCCTTCATGATCAAGGGCATGATGGATTCAGCCACATGCGACGTATGCATGCATCTGGACGGTACCGTCATGCCCGTGGCCGAAGTATACGAGGCGGCCAGGGCGCGCACCGTGCCGGGCGAGATCTTTTACGGCAAGCGCTATCCGGCCTTGGTCAACGTCGAAGACCTTCCCAGGGATCAAAGACCGGGCGCCCTGATTCAAAACGGCTGGTATCTTCCGCCATTCTGCGAACATTGTCGATGCCAGATTTTTCCGTGCCTGTAACCTTTTTGCAGCGGTGCCGCCTCGAATCGAAACCAATACCCGCAAAACCAAAAGATTTAATTCTTAAACCCAAAGCATAAAAAAATTACACCTTTGAAAACGCTCAGGATCATATTCGCCATAATCGCCGCCCTCTATGCCCTTTGGCCCATGGACTTGATACCCGATTTCAATTTCGGGCCCGGATGGATCGACGACATCCTTCTGATTCTTGCGGTATGGTGGTTCTTTTTTTCCAAGCCTGGAAAATCTTCCCAGGGGTTCTGGCAATTCTACCGGCAGTACGACAAGAGAAAACAGGCCCGCCAAGGCGGGACAAGTTCCCGATCCCAATCCCAATCCGGAACCAGGCAGGAGGAATCCGGCGACAGCAAGACTGCGAAGGACAGTGGCGCGAGAGAAGAGAAAAAAGACCCCTACGCCATCCTCGGCGTCGAGCCGGGGGCGTCGGAAGAGGAGATCAAGAAAGCCTATCGGAGCCTGGCCAACAAGTACCACCCGGACAAGGTCGGCCACATGGGCGAGGAATTCCGGGAACTGGCCGAAAAGAAATTCAAGGAAATCCAGGAAGCCTACCAGTATTTGAAATCGGGGCGATAGAGCATCCCATTCGAAATTTTTTTTAGACGACGCCGGATTTTCCTTGACGAATTTTTACAATTTGGTTAACTTCCGCATAGGAACAAGGTAACGAAAAGAAAGCCGGTGCACCATGAAAAGCGAAATCCTCAAAATATTGAGAGGCGAACAAGGTGTCGTTTCGGGGGAATGGCTCAGCGATTGTCTGAAGACCTCCCGCGTTTCCGTCTGGAAACACATCAAGAAGCTGCAGGAATGCGGCTACGAGATCGACACGACCAACAAGGGGTACGAGCTGGTGAAAGCCCCGGACATTCCGTACCCGTGGGAATTTCCTCCGTACAAGGATCGCATGGTCTATCACCGCGAGGTGACTTCCACCATGGACGAGGCGCGGGGGATGGCGAGAAAAGGGGCTTCCCATCTCAGCGTCGTAGTGGCGGGCCGTCAGAAAAAAGGGCGGGGCAGGCTCGAAAGAAAATGGCATTCCAATGTCGGAGGGCTCTATTTTACGGTGATCGTGAGGCCGAAGCTTCCACCTGCGCTGAGCTTCAAGGCGAATTTCGCCGCGTCTCTGGCCCTTGTGAAGACCCTGCGGGAGAACTATTCCATCGATGCCGCCGTGAAATGGCCCAACGACATCATCGTGGGCGAAAAGAAGCTGTCCGGCATGCTGTCGGAGATGGAAACCGAGTCCGACCTGGTCAAGTATATCAATATCGGCATGGGAATCAATGTCAACACCATGCCTTCCGACAAAACGATCCAGGCGGTTTCCATGAAGGAACTGCTGAACCAGAAGGTGTCTCTGGTGGAGCTTCTCGGCAATTTTCTGAACAGGTTCGAAGACACCATGGCGGGGGTGGAGGACAAGGACGTGGTGTCCGAGTGGAAACAGTATGCGGGGACGTTGAATCGCGCGGTCAAGGTCGTGACGGTAAACGACGAGACCGAGGGCGTCGCCAAGGACGTGGACGAAACCGGGGCGCTGATGGTGGAGTTGCCCGACGGCGAGATCAAGAGAGTCATATACGGAGATTGTTTTCACACCGCTTCGAAGAAAAAGTGATCGCGGCCGGCGCAGCTTGCTCTGACAATGCGGATCGAATGGAAAAACTGGAAACGGAAACATCGGGAGGTTGTCGATGTCATCTACGGAAACTACTGTGAACGGCGCGGATGTCGTCGTAAGCGAAAGGAGCGGCTCGGAGCAGCTGCGCATGACGGTATATGCTTCGCTATCGGCGGCGCTGATTGCGGCCGGTGCCTACATTGCGGTGCCGGTGGGTCCCGTGCCCATTGTTTTGCAGAACATGTTCGTCTTGCTGGCCGGGTTGCTCCTGGGGAGCCGCTGGGGCCTTGCCGCCGTGGCGGTCTATCTTCTGGCGGGCGCCTGCGGGCTTCCGGTATTTGCCGGGGGAGCGGGCGGAATCGGACGGTTCGCCGGACCCACCGGCGGATACTTGATCGGATACCTGCCCGCCGTTTTCATCGCGGGTTTTTTTGCCAAGCATGACAAGACGATGCTTGATGTCTTTGCGATGATCCTAGCATCTGTCGCGGTGTACGCGATGGGCGTGACCTGGCTCAAGATTGTAACCGGCATGGCCTATCCCAAGGCTGTCGCGGTGGGCATGCTGCCCTTTCTGGTCGGAGACGCGGTGAAAATCGCGGCCGCCGCAGCCATCGCCAAGGCCGTGCGGCCCGTCTTGCGGGGAATGTAGGGCCGAAACTCCTTGAGCATCGTCGAGATCGAAAGCCTGAGCCACCGCTACGGCAATGGCGAGGTGGCGCTGGACGACGTCAACCTTCGCATCGATCCGGGGGAATTCGTTTTGATCGTAGGGGCCAACGGCTCCGGCAAGACCACGCTTCTGAGGCACTTCAACGGCCTGTTGCTGCCGCAGGAAGGGACTGTGAAGGTGGCGGGGCTAAATGTGGCCAAAAATTTGAAGCGGGCGCGGCAGATCGTGGGCATGGTGTTCCAGGACGCCGACAGCCAGATCGTCGGGGAGACGGTTTTCGACGATGTCGCGTTCGGTCCCGAAAACCTGAAGCTGACCGACGAAGAGGTCAGAAGTCGCGTGAAAGAAGCGCTCGAAGCTGTGGGGCTCTGGCATTTGAGAAAAAGAAGGCCGCACCTTCTTTCCGGGGGAGAGAAGAGGCGGCTTGCCATCGCGGGGGTCTTGACCACGCGGCCCGAGGTGCTGGTGTTCGACGAGCCGTTTTCCAACCTGGACTACCCCGGAATCCGCCAGGTCCTTTCGCGGATGCTCGAGCTTCGCGAGCAGGGACGCACGCTGGTGGTGACCACCCACGACCTGGAAAAGGTGGTGGCCCACGCGGGGCGCCTTGTGATCATGCAGGAGGGAAAGATCGTCCGCGACGGCGCTCCCGCCCGATTGGCCGGGGAGGTCGAAGCATTCGGCATCCGGCAGCCGTGGTCGTTCAAGACCACCGGAGAGTTCGTATCTTGGCTGAGTTGACCGACTCGTTTCCCGAGCCGGAAGCTTCCCCCGTGCACCGAATGGATCCCCGGTTCAAGCTTTTCTTTTTGGCGCTCTTGAGCGCATCCAGCGTAAACGCCTCTTTCCTTGGCCTTTTGCTCCTTTTCTTCCTTCAGCTGTTCGCCTTTGCACAATCCAGCATTCCCGCCGGGTCCTTTGCAAGGGAAGTTCGCTACTTTTCCTTCTTCCTCTTCTTCGTATTCCTGGCCAGGGCGCTGACAACGCCCGGGGAGAAATTCTTCCAGGCGGGTCTTTTGTCCGTGATTTTTCCGGTCGGCCCGCAAGGCTTGAGGGCGGGCGCCCTGGCGGCCTTCAGGCTGTTTCTGGTAGTCATGCTCGGTTTCCTGTTCGTGAACGCCACTCCCCCGTCCATGGTTCGAGCGGCGGTGGCGTGGTATTTGAAACCGGTCCCCTTTGTCCCGGAAAAACGCGTGGCATCCATGCTGGCCCTGCTGGTGCGTTTCCTGCCCCTGATCGTCCAGCAGGCCAGGGAAACCTCCGACGCCCAGAAAGCCCGGGGCGTGGAAAACCGGAAAAACCCGGTCTATCGACTGGTCAAACTGGCGATTCCCATGCTGAGAAGGACATTCCTGAGGGCCGACGAACTCGTCCTGGCCATGGAGGCCAGAGGATACGACGAAAACCGCACCATGCCCCGACTTCATGCGGCGAAATCCGACTGGCTCGCCTTGGCGGTCCTCCTGCCGATTTGTATTTTGCTATCGTGGTGATTTCATTGCGCCCGGAGGACTTGTGTACTCGCTGGACTCGTTCCCACGCTCCGGCGTGGGAACGCATATCGGGACGCTCCGGCGTCCCGTCAGCCGTACCGCATACCCTATGTTCTGTATTGCCCATTCTGGCCTTGGTATTAGGGTCGGCCAATCCCTGGAGTGTTTTCAGAGCGAAGCGAGAAGAAGATAGGACAAATGGGACAAATGGGACAAATGGGACGCATATCCGGCCGAGTTTGCAACCAAGCCCCCCATTCTTTTCCCAAAATGTGTTTCCGCACACGGCTTCGCTATGTGCGATTTATTATGATGAAAACCATTCAATTTCGGGAGATTTTCTGGTTATAACGGATTTGGGGGTGGGTGGAATGTAGGTTGGGTTGAGCGTCTTCAATTGTTGGGTTTCGCTACAGAACTCTATCAAACAAACAGATAGGGCGCTCGAAATGGTTGGGAAGCAAGCGAAACCCAACGTGAAACCCGCTCAACCCAACCAACGCATTGCCTCTCCCCCAAATCCGTTATAACCAGCAGGAAACATTTTTATCACCCCAGACATCGCCTATGGTGATGAAAATCATCCGGTTTTCGGTATGAAATTTGCCCCGAAATTTGTTCCGGCTTTGCTGGGTCTGCTCATGCGTTTCCGTGCCCCGTCATTCCGGCCGGAGCGCGCGTTTCCTGGGTTTTCATTCTCTGTCCTGCCAGTGATTCGGGCGGCGTCTGAGGTCGCTGATGGCGATAATTCGTATAAAACCTCTTTCGATTTGATATATGACACCGTAAGGAAAACGGTTTACCAAGCATCTTCGGGAATTTTTCGATAGCGGGGTCCAAGCTTCCGGAAATTCGACAATGCGGCTGATCGTCGCATAGATTTCCTTGGAAAATTCCTCGCCAAGTCCACGGCTGCACTCTTCGTAATATTGGACGGCGCGATCAAACTCCTTTGCAGCCAATTCGTGGAAATAAAATTTCATTTGCCATACTTGCTTCGGATCTTTGCGAAGACTTCTTCGCCAGGAATAAGAGCTGCCTCTCCTTTCTCCAGTTGAAGGATTCGTCGCTCCGCCTCCTCGGCCCACATTCGGTCGATTTCTTCGTCGGCGGGAAGGTTGAGGCTTGTTAAAAGCCTCTCTATCAGGCTAAGGCGCATGTCTTCCGGCAAAGACAAAGCCTCCTGGAAAATTCTTTCATCGGTCGATGTCATGGCAATTTCCTTTCTATGAATAAATGTTAAAAAAAATTGTACAACCTGATTTTATGTTTGGCAAATCGATTTCAATTGGTATCGACAAAGGTTTTCTACTCCGGCTTGAGTCCCGTCAGGGACGGCAGGCAATAGCCCGGCAATTTATTGCCGGGGTTGCCGGCCCTGTCTCGGTCCAAGTCCCGTAGGGACGACAGAAGAGGCAGCGGCAGGCTTTCCATGCACCTCGCCTCCACTCCACTCGAGAACAGCGGCCCCGATTCTACGAGCATTCGCCGCCCCCTGCGGCGCATTTCGGCGTGTAGTGCCGCTTGAGCCACGCGGCCAGGCCGTCGAGCCCCGGAAAAAGCGTTCGTTCCGTGATGTTGGACTGGTCCAGCTTGTCGCGCACCTCCCACTTGAGTTCCTTGGGAATGATGATTCTTCCGTAAAAGTCTGGATGGTTCTCCAGCCAGACGTCCAGCCGGCCTGTCGGGCTGGACATGACCGAAAACAGGGCGAACTGGTTGATGATCCGGGCGTCCACCGAGGGCGGTTCGAAGAACATGACCAGGTCTTCGCCCAAGGCGTCGAAATTGTGGATGTCGAACAGGATCTTCTGGACCATGTCCAAAGTGAACGCGTTGGCCCCGACCTTGGACAAGGTAGTGGAGAGGGGGGGCGGAAGCATGCCGTTGACCTTGACGAAATCCACGTACCAAATGGCGCCGTCGCAGTCCAGGCGGGAAATCTCCGCCGTGGCGAAATGGGTGGCCACGAACGGCGAGTACGTCCAGTCCAGCAGGCGGCTGGGAAGCCCGTGGTGCTGGGCGATGGTCATCCACCACCAGTCCGAACTCGACGGGTCGGCCATGGGGATTTCCGCGTACTTCCTGAAGTTTCTCAACAGATGGTACTCCAGGTGGGGATGGTCCGGGCACAGCCTCAAGAGGCTGGTTTTCAGGTCGTACGCCTTGTTCGATACGCCTCGAAACGCGTAGTTGGACCGGAACCGGTTGATTTCCGGCTGCCAGGAATTGGTGAATAGCTTGTCGCAAAGGTCGCTCCAGCTTTCCGCGACCGTGTCGTTCGCAAGTGTCGGCAAGGTTTAAATACCCCCTTTTCGTTCGGTTGACCCGTCCCAGTGGACGGTTTGTATTTGGATCGCGTGGTACACGATCCATATTTCATTTATATTGAAATTATGGTCGGGTTTTCAACCCCTTGATTTTTCCGGATGGTTTCCGGTATGAATCTTAGAGGCGCTCGGCGTTTTTTCGAGCGAACGGAACCTTGAGCATGAATGTCGAGGGCATGACCGAAATAGAAAGCAAGCTCAATTTCGGTTCAATGCCAACCCAAATCCGCTTCGCCAAGCTATAAAGGAGATGGCAGGATGAATCATACCGCAGCGAGCAGGAATAGGCCCCCTTGGGCCGTGCGACCCATTACGCCCGAGGAAATCTACACCGACCGAGCGGAACATCTGGAATACCTGTACCGACACGCCTTGGATGCCGTCACCCGCCGCGCCATGTCCACGGTCCTTCTGGGGCGGAGGCGCATGGGCAAGACCGAAATCTTCAAGCGCGTGGTCAACCGGCTCTTCTTCGAGCAGGAACACTACGCGGACTTGAGCAGGTCCGTCGTGCCCGTGTATTTTTGTTTCGAGGACAAGGCGACCGACGAATGGCGTTTTTCCGAAAAGTATGCGCTCAACTTTATCAGATGGGTGACGGCGTTTCGGTTGCGCAATCCCGAAATACTATCCCAAGACCGACTGAAGACCGAAGACCTGCTGGAACTGATACAAGGCAAGCAGGCTTTGGCCGACGAACTGAAAGGCGCCTTGAACCTGCTGGACGCCATCCTGGCAAAGGATATCCCTGACCCCGAGGGATGGGCACTGTCGCTGCCGCGAAAAACCTCGGACTGGCACGAAGGCACCGTCGTCATGTTCCTGGACGAATTCCAGCACACGCGCCTGCCGCAGTATCGGTTCGATATCGTGGGGCTGATGCAGGAGGCGGTGGAATCCCCCACCTGCCCGCATTTTGTCACTGGCTCGGCCATGAGCATCCTGGCGAGCGAAATACTGGGGCGCGGGTCGCTTTTCGGACGGTTCGAAAGCGAACCCATCGAGCCCTTGACCGATTACTGGGGGGCGGAGCTGGCGTTGCGCAGCGCGCGATATTACGAGACGGAATTGCCGGAGGACATGGCGCCGGTTTTATCCGCTCGCTGCGGCGGAAATCCCTTTTACATCACTTCGGTTGTCCGGCAGTCTGTCAAGCAGGGAAAGCGACTTTCCGACGAAGGGATGATCAACCGGATTTTGGCCGTGGATTTGTCCTCCGGTTTCATATGGGGGGAACTCAACGACCAGGTGGGACGATGGATTAAACGGATCAACGAATTCGGCATCACCAAGTGGATTCTATATTTGTCGGCCTTGGAGCAAGACGAATGGATCGAGCCTGAGCGGATTCGAAAGGAACTGAAAGAACGAGAGGGCCGGGACGTTTCCGCAGAATCCGTGCGCGACACCCTGGTCAAGCTTTCTCGCGGAGACCTTCTGGAATTCAACGAACTGGGCGGATGGTTCCGCAAAATAGACGATCCCATCCTGCTGGATTTTCTCAAGGTCTGGGGCCGGGTCGCGGTGGAAAGAAACAATCCGGGCAAAGTGCAGCAGGACCTTTTGCTGGAATACCGCACCCTGAAGCGAAAAGTGCACAACCATCTGGGATACCTGGGCGAAGTCTTCATGAGCCAGGTCCTCTGGAACAGCCAGCGGCGGACACTGCCTGGCGACCTTTTTCACAGCGACGAAAATATCGAAGTCCCTTCCCGATGGGTGTATATCTGGCACCGCACCCGCTTGGGGGCCGCCCCCGACATGGAAATGGACGTGGAAGCCGCCGCCGGAGAGCAGATGTGGATTTGCGAAAGCAAATGGTGGCGGGGAAGAAAAGCCGGCGTTAAGGAAGTGGAATCGCTGCTGTACAAGGGACGCCTGCTGAAGGAGAACAAAGGGCCGGGGCTCGAAATTCTTCGGCTGTGGTTTTTCGCCCACGACGGCTTTACGCAGGAGGCCGAAGCCCTGATGAAGGAAAATGGCGTGCTGTGGTCCGACCGCGAGGACTTGAACGGGCTGCTCGCCGTGGCGGGGCTGAAGCGGTTGCCGGAGGTTTGAGACGAGGGTTGGAATTGCTATGGGGTGATGTACGGAATGGACTCGATGGACCGAATGGAATGCCAAGCGGCTTCAAGATTGTCCTGTTTTTTTGTTGCTTTAATGGCGGAATTGAGATGCCCAGGCCGACGGATAGGTTGACTTGCTCCCCCTCTGCGAACCTCCGCGTTCTCTGGGTCTCTGCGTTTAAGAAACAGCCCCTCGATGGCTGCCGGTCGCTCTTAACGCGGAGGCGAAAAGCGCGCGGAGGTTCGCGGAGACGATCCTGCCGATTTTGGAAATCCCGAAATCTCCAGATTTATCATTTGACACGCTACATTTCATTTGGCATAGAAATCGTTTGGATCTCGCGTACGGAAATGGCGTCATCCGCAGAAACATCAAGCAGGAAATTGGTATCTTACTAACGCTTGTGTTTAAGTGAAGGTATGAAAAACGGAAACAACCAATAAGTTGCCTGTAAAATCGATCGGGCCCATGGCGGAATTTGCCGGGCCTGAAAGCCTCTGGAATCGAAAGGACGTGGGTTTGCGATGAAGAAACTGGGAGAGTACGAAATCGTGCGGAAAATAGGGCAGGGCGCCATGGGGGCGGTGTTCGAGGCCAGGATGCCGGTCATCGGGGAAACGGTGGCGATCAAGGTGCTGGCCGTGGCGGACTTTCCGGCGGACGAGCGCGAGGAGCTGCGAAAGCGTTTTGTCCGGGAGGCCTCCCTGTTGTGGAAGATCAACCATCCCCACGTGATCGGAATCCATCACGTGGGAGCGGTCGATGGCGTGCCGTACTTCGTGATGGAGTATCTTCCGACGACCCTCAAAAACAAGATGGGATTCGCGGAGGAGACCCGCCGGGCGAAAGTGCGGATGGAAGAACGCGAGGTGGTCCGGATAGCAACATGTCTTCTGTCCGCTCTGGAGTGTCTCCACGACGCCGGAGGCGTGCATCGGGACGTCAAGCCGGAAAACATTCTCTTCACGAAACAGGACGAGCCCAAGCTCGCCGATTTCGGCATCGCCAAGTGGTGCGACCGCAACATCAAGACCCAGACCGGGTTCGCCATGGGCACCACCGACTATATGGCCCCCGAACAATGCGACGCCGGCAAGGCGGACTGCCGGGCCGACATCTACGCTGTCGGCATCGTCGTGTACGAGATGCTTACGGGCCTGCACCCCTTTCGGACCCGTTTCCAGGATCCCAGTACGCTGCGGCCAGATATTAAAAAAGGCTGGGACGACCTGTTCCGGAAAGCCACGGAACCGTCGGCCCAGAACCGGTTCCAGAGCGCCGGGGAGATGGCGCTCGCCTTGGAAAGCCTTGTTGCGTCGAAGAGGAAACCCGGCGATATCGAGACGATCACCCTGGGCAAAACCGGTGTGCGCATGGAATTCGCCTACATTCCTCCGGGAGAATTCATCATGGGCTCCCCTGATAGCGAAGAGGGAAGTTTCGACAGGGAAAGACCGAGGCATCGAGTGAAAATCGAAAAGGGTTTCCACATGCAGACCACCCCGGTCACCCAGGGCCAGTGGGAGGCGGTCATGGGAAGCAATCCTTCCCGGTTCAAGAATTGCGGGAAGGATTGTCCTGTGGAAATCGTATCCTGGGACGATGCCAAGGAATTCATCGAAGCGCTCAATAAGCTTTCCGGAAAGAAGCGTTTCCGCCTGCCCACGGAAGCCGAGTGGGAATACGCCTGCCGGGCGGGTACGACCACGGCCGTCTACAACGGGAACATGGAAATTTTGGGAGAACGAAATGCGCCTATTCTGGATAGCATCGCCTGGTACGGCGGAAACAGCGGCGTGGATTACGACGGAGGATACGACAGTTCCGGATGGGACGAGAAGCAATACGAACATTCCAAGGCGGGTGTCCATCCGGTCGGTCGGAAATTGCCCAACTCTTGGGGATTGTACGACATGATCGGAAATGTTCTCGAATGGGTGGAAGACGACTGGCATGAAAACTACAATGGCGCTCCTCCGGACGGTTCCGCATGGGTGGACAGCCCAAGGAGCGCCGGCCGGGTGTTGCGCGGCGGGTGCTGGGTCGGCAGGGCGGGGGGCTGCCGCTCCGCCTTCCGCTTCAGGTTCGAGCCTGGCGACTGCGGCGACTGTGTCGGGCTTCGCTTGGCGGCCCTTTTTTAGCCCAAAAAAGCAAAGAGGGTGCGCGGCCTTGCATTTATCCGCATCGAGGTCATGTTGTTGTGTGTGCGACCGAGATCGGATAAATGCAAGGCCGCGCACCCGCCCCCGCAAGTTCGACGATGTCGATTCAAGACATAAAAAAAGTGGTTCATCGCGGATTTGCGGGGAGCGGTAAAGGTAACCAGAGCTTCCAGCTCTGGCCCGAAGCCGTATATATGCAACCCTCCCGGGGCCAAACCACGCCAGACCAGGATGGTCTGGTTACCTTAGGGACGCGTTTTCCCACAAATCCGCGATGAACCAAAAAGTCCGGTAGGACAACAGACAATAGCCCGGCAATTCATTGCCGGGTGGAGGGTCTCCGTCTCCGGCAAGTCCCGTCAGGGACGACAGAATCTTGCCTGTCACTTTTTCTATCGTCTCTTCCGGGATTTGGGGATGTTCCGTTTTTTCTTCGTTCCTCATTCCTCGTTCCTCATTCCGCGTTCTCCCTCGTTCCCACGCTCCGGCGTGGGAACGCATACCGGGACGCTCCGGCGTCCCGTCGAGTGCGCTGGCTGCCCCTGTCATGTCCTTCCGATTCTTCTGTAAAAAAGCATCCGTCCAATCGCGGTATTGCGGGAGGGAGAATTCCCTGTTTCCTGCAAATCCGGCGGAATGCCCGATTGTGGGGCCTTTTATTTCTGTCGTCCCTAACGGGACTTGGGACACATGGGCGTGCCAACCCCGGCAATGAATTGCCGGGCTATTGTCTGTCGTCCCTGCCGGGACTGATTCTGGAAAAAAAGGCCTTTGCAAATCGGTTTTTGTGATATGATCGGTATTTCGGAATCCGAAATGGGGCGGTGCCAAGCTTGTAGCTAGCAGGAGTTCGGCCACGAAATTTCACGAAAAACACGAAAAGATTAAAAGATCAACAGGCTTTTTCGTGTCCTTTCGTGGCCTAACTTGTCACTGCTTGTCAAGCGCCACCCGAAATGGCAGATCATGGAGGAAACCCTTGAACGACGAGGACAAAAAATACAATTCGAAAATAAGGAATGTCCATCTAAGGGATCTGTTCCTGGACCCCAACAATTATAGGCTGATAAATGAACCGGAATACGTGGAGGTTGCGGAAGCGGAAATTGGGGATAAACTGGTTCAAAAACGTACATTCCGTCTTCTGGCCGGAGAAAGGAATCGCAATGTCCGGGATTTGATAGAGAGTTTCAAGGCAAACGGCTACCTTCCGGTCGATCAAATCCAGGTGAGGGAAATGGAATCGGGGAAGTACGTGGTCGTCGAGGGAAACCGAAGAATTGCCGCGTTGAAATTTCTCGAATCCGCGTATGCCGACAAAGTGATCGACCTTGGGAAGCTCGAATCCGCGATATTCAAACGCGTCCCCGTGGTGCTCTACGAAGATGGCGACGAGATGCATTACTTGACCCTGATGGCGTTGAAACATATCAGCGGCAATAAGAAGTGGGCGGAATGGAACCAGACCAAGCTTCTCGAAAAAATGCACAAGGCGCACGGTTTGGAAGAGGACGAGATATGCAGGAGAATCGGCATTACCAAGGTCGAGCTTCGACGAAGTCTCAGGGCACTGTCTTTTTCGAGACAATACCAGGAATCCGACTACGGGGATCAATTCGAAGAGAGCAAATTCGCCATGTTTCGCGAAGCGGTGCGAACCGCGTCTTTGAAAGCGTGGCTCGGATGGGACGATTCGACCTACACGGCGGAAAACCCGGAAAATCGGGAATTGTTTTTTTCCTGGCTTTCCAGGGAACCGGACGAGGAGCAAGACGAGGACGGGCGGATAGGCTTCGGGGAGAAGTACCTGGAGCCCGCTTTGGTGAAAAGGGACGATATTGTTCTATTGGGTAAAATCATCGACGATGAAAAAGCGTTGAGCCAGCTCAAGGAGACGCGGGACATCAACGCCGCCTATCGTTCCAGCGATCTGGTTTTCAAGGAAAGACAGGAAGCGGCCGTCAAAAAGCTCGACGGCGAAATCGGCACGCTGGCCAAAATGGCCATCGAAGGCGCCAATCTTCCGGAGCTTGAAGCGGCACTGGGAAAGCTTCAAACCATTGTCGAGCGAACCAGGGCTGTCGGGTTCGCAGGCGTGGAGCAGAAAACGGTCTTTCACGACCGGATTGATACTCACTTTTCCGAGCTTCGCATAGAGAAATACAGACGACTTCGCGACCTGGAGCTGAAGCGTCTGTCCCGAATCAATCTGATCGCGGGAATCAACAATTCCGGAAAGACGACCTTGCTGGAAGCCATTTATCTCCTGTGTCGTCAAAACGATTTCACCGGGTTGTTCGAGGTCATGCGACGCCGGGGCAAGACGACGCAGGACCGCCTGAATCCGGAATGGTTCGTCGAACAGCTTCCGGACGAAATACTGCTGTCCGGGAGCTTCGACCGGATGGACAGCCGGGTTTCCATCCGCCATTTTCCGGAGGAAACCGATACGATAGACAAGTCGCGCTATCTGGAAAGCGTGGAAATCTCGTCGGAATACAACGGAATCAAGCAGGAGTCGCTCACTCGCATTTTCAAAGGCCGCGACCGTGAAACCCAGGCGGGCAGCATGAAACTGCTGTGTTCCTCGGTTTTCAGCAGTCCGTTTTTTCTGAACGAACCGCACCGGTATACTTCCTTTTACCACAAAAGCACGCAATCCAAGGCGCTGCCGCGAATCATTCAATTCGTACGCGAAAAGATCGTGCCGACCGTAACGGATATTCGTCTCGTCGATAAATGGCAACGGTTTCTGGTCACCGATGAAAACAGCGAATATGCGTTGGATTTGACCGAGTACGGAGAGGGCATGCAGCGGATTTTTTTCATATCCCTGCTCTTTGCGTCGGCCGGAAACGGAGTGATATTGATCGACGAATTCGAAAACGCCATCCATACGGAATTGATATCCAATTTCGCCGTTTTCATCCACGACTTGGCTCGGATGTTCAATGTGCAGGTCTTTTTGACCTCCCAGAGCAAGGAATGCATCGACGCGTTTGTCAAAAAGCTGCCTTCGGCGGACGATTTTTCCGCGTCGGCTTTGGTCGAACGCGACAATGAAATAGAAGTGCGCGAGTTTTCCGGAACTGAATTCAGAAAACTTGTGGATGCCGGAAATGTCGATCTGAGGAGAGCAAGATAATGGCCGATATTAAAACGCTCCTCGTTTTTTGCGAAGGCCCGCACGACGTGGCATTCACCCGGCACGTGTTCAAGCATTTTTTCGGTGCCCGAAGACAGGACTGGAAGTTCAGCGAAGGCACGGACTGGAGCGTGGACCACCTGAAGGCCGAGCCGGATAGATTCGGCGCGACTGCTGCGAATACGGCAGCTTACATATGGGGGGACGACACCGGAAAGGGCACGTTGGAAGATATCGTATTCCCTATGTTCGAAAACGGCAATGAAAAGCTGCTGGAAAAGGCGGTCGCTTGCGTGGATGATTGCTTCGACTGGGATATGAATCACCAGAACGAAAAAAGATCCTATGCCGAAAGAGCGAAACGCAAGAAGGCCATCCTGACTGTCTCCGGCCAGAGAGAAAAGCCGGGGGGCTCGTTTACAGTCGTATTGGACCAGGCAAGATTGATTTCCAAAGGCGCTTTTTTAGCCGACGACCGGACAAAAGGGTTCGCCGAATTCCTGCCTGATTGGGCTGGTCTTTCCAGATCTCATAGGCCGGGCTGATAGTATCTGACGTTCGAGTGAATCATTCCATCGACGAAATGCAAATGGAAGAAACGATTCGAAGATCGAACTCTGGTTTGTTTCGCAATCCAGATTTTTGGATTCTTTTTGTCTGCGGAGTAACTGTCGGTCTGGTGCTGTTGATAATCAACGGCATGTCCGACGCGTTGGCGTTTCATCTTCCTGCTGAAAGGCAGCCTCTTTCGATTTTCGTGGGGCTAATGGCGGTCGCAGGCCTGGTTTACTCGATTGCGGTTTTTCGTTTAGAAAAGTTTGTGGAGAATCGGAATCTTACAATCGGAGTGCTGGTCCTTGCGGCGCTCCTGCGTCTGACCATGTTCGGAAGCACGCCAATCCAGGAGGACGACCATTACCGGTACCTTTGGGACGGGGCGTTGGTCGCCCACGGCATCAATCCCTATGTGCATGCTCCCGGCGACGCCGCAGGGGGAGACGACGGGAACGTCGGATCCGAGCTGGCAAAATTGGCCCGGGAATCGGGCGAGATCCACGGCCGAATCAACCATCCTTGGCTGCGCACGATCTATCCTCCGGTCGCCCAGGCCGCGTTCGGGCTGGCCCATTTTTTGTCGTCTTGGAATTTCGAAGCTTGGGGCTTGCTGGTCGCTTTCTTCGATTTGGCGGCATTGGCCCTGCTCTGGCGCGCGGGGGCAGGGCCGATGGGCCTGATGGTCTATGCCTGGAACCCGCTTTTGATCAAGGAAGTCTACAACTCCTGCCACGTGGACGCCTTGATGCTGCCGTTTCTGGTCGCAGCGGCGTTGGCGGCGCGAAAGGACCGCCCGTTGACTGCCACTTTGGCCGTATGCGCGGCTACCGGGGTCAAGCTATGGCCCGTGCTGCTCATGCCGGTGGTCTGGCGGCGCTTGCTGGAACGTCCGAGGGTCCTGTTTGGCTCCATGGCCCTTTTTGCGGCGTGCCTTGCGGGGACCCTTCTTCCCATGTTTCTGAGCGGGCTGGATAGAACATCGGGTCTGGCGGCCTACGGCCGATATTGGGAGATGAACGACGCTCTCTACATGCTTGTGGACTGGGTTGCGGGCGTGGCGGGATCCTGGTTTTCGATTCCGTTTTCATGGGAGGCCCTGCTGCCGAGAGTTGCGACGGCGGCCCTGGTGATCGGCGCGGTGGCTTGGATCGGATGGTATCGGGAGATTCCGGTGGAGAGGCAATTTCTGATGGTGTCCACTTGCCTGTTTTTGCTCAGCCCCACCCAGTTTCCCTGGTATTACTTGTGGCTCATGCCCTTTTTGGCGCTGCATCCGCACCCGGCCCTGGTATTCTACGCGGCTTTGCTTCCGCTGTATTACCTCAGGCCGCTTTTCGAACACCACGATCTGGCAGGATGGTTCGACCGGGGCGTGGTGTGGATTGAACACGGCCCGGTGATCTTGTGGCTGGCTATGGAGGGTGTCTTTGGACCCAGGGAAGGCGAATCGAAATCGGACAGGGATCCTGATGGTCAACAGATGACCGCCAACAGCCAACGGCTAAAGATAGAGATTGAACACCGATTTTCTCGGAGCACTTAGTCGTCATATTATTCCCCAAAATTTCCAATAGGCTGCGCTCAAAATCCATAGGAACAGGGCTTGCCCCCCAAAATAACTTTCCGAAACAGCCGCGAAAAAGCCCGTCAAATAAGAGGTTTGGACATCGCTATAAACTCATTCCCCAAAATTCACGGTTTTTGACAGGCTGGCACCCGCTTTTTTATTGGGTTGATATATGGCGAATAAAAAAGTTGCATTGCGGTAATAAATATGCTAATTTTCTCGATATTGAGCGCTTGGCAGCGTTCAAGACGCTGTATTTACGTCGTTTCACGCTCATTTCTTGATTGGAAAGGATTGAGATCACAGGTGAAAAAACGTCATATAAAGACCCTAAAAACGCTTGCCGATTTTTTCGAAAAACCTGCCTCGCCCAGACAAAAACAGTACGAAGCCGTTCGAGCGCTTGTCGTGGACGAGCTCCCGGTCGAACAGGTCGCAAAAAAATACGGTTACAAGACGAGTACGATCTATTCGCTGCTTCGCGACGTGAAGGCCGAAAAAACGGAGCTGTTTCCGACGGTCCGCAAGGGGCCTCGAGAGAAGAGAACTCCGCCGGAGATACAAAGAAAGGTCTTCGAGCTTAGAAACAACGGACTGTCGATTGTCGATATCCATGAGAGCATCGGAAAGATCGGCTACGAAATTTCTCCGAAAACCGTGGAGCGCCTTTTGAAGGAGGCGGGCTACGGAAAGCTGAAGCGAAGGACCGACAGGCAGCTAGGCAAAACCTCGAAAGGCCGGACGATTCCGGAAAGATCGGAACACATCGATTTTTCCACCCTCGAGCCTTTCAACGTGGACTGCCCCGCAGCCGGAGTGTTCTTTTTCATCCCCTACATACTGGAATCGGGAATTCTGGATATAGTCCGGGAATGCGATCTTCCCGAATCGAGCGACATTGGTTCCGTGCAGGCCTGTCTTTCGATGCTTCTTCTCAAGCTGATCGGAAACAAAAGACTGAGCCACATGGAAAAATACGACCGGGAACCCGGTCTCGGAGTGTTCGCCGGTCTCAACGCTCTGCCGAAGCCGACCTATATGGGCACCTATTCCTGCCGCTGTTCGCAGGAATCGCTGATGGAAATGCAGGAAAAAGTCGTCTCCTGCTTTTCCAGAAGGTTTCCTTCCTTCTACAAAGGAGATTTCATCAATCTCGACTTCCATTCGATTCCGCATTTCGGAGACGAGTCGGAAATGGAAAAGGTCTGGTGCGGAGCGAAGGGCAAGACGATGAAGGGAGCGAACACCGTCGTCGCCCGGGACGCGGAAAGCAATGCGGTAGTATACGCGCGCGCCGATATTCTGAGAAGGGAGGAATTCGAAGAAGTGCAAAAGTTCGTCGCCTACTGGAAGGAGATCAAGGGGAACGTGGACGAAACTCTGGTTTTCGATTGCAAATTCACCACTTACGGAGTGCTCGGGGAACTCGACGCCGACGGCGTGAAATTCGTCACGCTTCGAAAGCGGTACGCCTCTCTGGTAGAAAAAGCCGAAAGTCTTCAGAAGAGCGAATGGCGCAAAGTGGAAGTCTCCATTCCGAAGAGGAAGTACAGGAAGGTGTCGGTGAACGAAAGCGAAGTGAATCTGAAAGGGTGCGAAAAAACCTTTCGCCAGATAATAGTAAAAGACTGCGGGAGGAGCAAGCCAACCTTCATCCTGACGAACAACAGGCAATTGGAGAAAAAGGATATTCTGGAAGTATACGCCAGACGCTGGAGAGTGGAAAACAAAATAGCCGAAATGGTCGCCTTCTTCAATCTCAACGCTCTTTCTTCGCCGATAATGGTCCGAATTCATTTCGACATCCTGTGGACGATCATCGCGGACACGCTGTACCACGTTTTCGCCGCCGATCTGAGAAGATTCGAAAAGAATCTCGCCTCTGGAATATTCAGAAAGTTCGTCGATTTTCCGGGCAAAGTAGTATACGACGGCAATATGCTTGAGTTTTCGGAAAAAAGTGCGGGACTTTTGAATCCGAATGTGATTTAATATGAAGGCTTATTGTTTTTTGTATGCTATAAAAAAGGAGTTGCGGATGCATATACCGTGCGCCTACAAGCCAGCCTGGATTGACTCCCTCCTCCATCTTGAAAACTGGAAGCGAAACATTGCCGGGGAATTGACAAAGGAACCACTGTCGGTTCCTTCGATGGTCCGTCGAGCGCAGTATGAAAATCTAAAGGCTCTTCTTGAGAGGATCGAAGAAGACAAGGGCTTTGTCGAACGGTGGCTTGAGGTAGAAAGGAAGCATATGAATCGAAAGAGGAAAAAACGTTATGAGCTAGTTGAAATTGATTGCCGGGAAGATAGAGCCGCAGCGTAATGCAATTGTGCAAAGCGGGATTTTTCAGATTGTCAAGCTGAAAAATCCGAAAATTCAAGAATATGTTTACCGTTAAAATTCGGAAGCGAGCCCATACTCCAATTTTGAAAAGCGTCGATAAATTGAAGGACCCGTTTGCGGTCCCGTGGCTTGATGGCAAAAAAATCCAGATGAAATGGACCGCATAGTTGGGTTAAATTCTGGCGCTTTTATTATCTGTGAAAATCGGTGTTTTAAACTACGCAACGATATAATTTTTCAATCTTTTACAACAGCAGTTTGCACCCTCAATTGACACGAATGCTGGTGGAGTTGCTCCATGATCCTGAAACCAACCCCAACAATCCGCAACTGGTTTTCGCGACCCACGACACGGCTTTGTTGAGCCCGGAACTGTTCCGGCGCGACCAGATCTGGCTGACCGAAAAAGACCGGTTCGGCGCGACGTCGCTTTTTTCCATAAGCGAATTCGATTACACTTGAATTTTCGGATTTTTCAGCTTGACAATCTGAAAAATCCCGCTTTGCACAATTGCATTACGCTGCGGCTCTATCTTCCCGGCAATCAATTTCAACTAGCTCATAACGTTTTTTCCTCTTTCGATTCATATGCTTCCTTTCTACCTCAAGCCACCGTTCGACAAAGCCCTTGTCTTCTTCGATCCTCTCAAGAAGAGCCTTTAGATTTTCATACTCGCTCGACGGACCATCGAAGGAACCGATAGTGGTTCCTTTGTCAATTCCCCGGCAATGCTTCGCTTCCAGTTTTCAAGATGGAGGAGGGAGTCAATCCAGGACACCAGGCACAACGATATTGTCACGCCTTGTTCGCTCCTGACAGTGGCTCCCTCCATATCCGTTAACTGCTTGGCATTCCTGAAGAACTCCTCGATTACCCATCGATTGGCGTAGGTGGAAATAATTTTGACGGCTTCCCAGGTGAGCTGATCGGTTAGAAGATATTTCGCGGTCTTTGTGGCGGGGTCGAAGCTTTCCACGACTCGATGCTTCCCGGCTATCGAGTTGAGTCTGATGTTGGCTGTCTTGGTTCGGTAGAGAACCTTCTCCTTTTTTCCTTCGTCCGCGACGGCGGAAAATCCGCAATTGCGGCTTTCATGCACGGTTTCGAAAAATTTCGTGATATTCACCTTGTCGTATTGAATTTTGCTGAGCTTTCCGCCAGGGGTCAGCTTGGGTTTATCGCCGGGCACTCTCACATTCAAGTTGCTCTTCAATTCGACAATGTAGCTCAATTCGAGCCGCTTCAAACCTTTTATAAACGGTCCCACGCCGAACCATGCGTCCGCAAGAACGGTGCATTTGGGAAAACCGTTTTCCAAAGCCCATTTAAGCATTTCCAATGCCAGTTCGTTCTTGTTTTTGTGTTCGATTTGCTTCCCGCGTCGCCAAGGCATAGGGCTTTTCTCTTGATAAAAAATCCTGTGGCTTATCGGAAATTTGATAAAGGCTCCGTCGGAATAATAGAGGAAAACGACGCAAGTGGCCTTGAGGTTGGTTCCGAAGGCGTGGTCGAAGAGAACTTGCGCCCCGTGAATCCATTTGCATAGTTTGGTATGGTGCTTCATCGTGTCGTCGATGATGAAATTTCCGCCGGTTACCTGATATATATTGCGCATATTGAGCAGATGGAGACGTTCCATTTCGATCGTCGAAAATTTCGCGGCGGACAAAAATTCCGACAACGCTGCCACACTTTTTTCTTGCAGCCACATCCTGCTGATTTCCGTAAGGTTGAATTTTGAGCCGAGAATCAACGCCGTTGCGATCATTGTCAAATTTTGAAACTGCGCGTTCGTCAGTTCGGGTCTTAAAAACGCGAACCCGGCGATTATGAAGGCTGGCTTGTAGGCGCACGGTATATGCATCCGCAACTCCTTTTTTATAGCATACAAAAAACAATAAGCCTTCATATTAAATCACATTCGGATTCAAAAGTCCCGCACTATTTTCCGAAAACTCAAGGATTACAGAAAGGTCCGCTCCAAGGTCCCCTTCGACAGATGGTATTTGAGCGGAAGGTTCGGGGCGTTGCCCATTCTCGGACAAATCAGGCGGACGATGAAAAATGCCGAAAAAGCGGAATGCGAATAAGCGCAAGCTCAATAAGAGAATTCCTGGTTATAACGGATTTGGGGGTGGGTGGAATGTAGGTTGGGTTGAGCGTCGTCAATTGTTGGGTTTCGCTACGGAATTCTATCAAACAAACGGATACGGCGCTCGAAATGGTTGGGAAGCAAGCGAAACCCAACATGAAACCCGCTCAACCCAACCTACGCATTGCCGCTTCCCCAAATCCGTTATAATCAGGAAAAACTTTATTTTGTCGGCCTTGGCAGTCGCTCCGTGGGTGGTTGTGGCGCAGAGGTAGCGCGCCGCCGTGGAAGGCGGCGCTACCGTTGTGCTTGGAGGGAAAGCTAAAAAAACTATCGTTCGCATCGCACCGGGTTTTGCGTTCCCAAGGGGTGCGTGCGTTTTTCGGCGAAATTTACCACTCTTTTTTGGAAGCGGCGGCCAATGTCTTTTCCATGACTTCCCTGATGGGCACCTTTTTGGCGATGGCGGCCTGCTTGCAATCCTCGTATTCCGGGAAGATATTCAGCGTTTCGCCGCTTTCCGATGTGGCTACCTTGCAGCCGATGGGGCCGTAGGGAGTTTCCACGGTTTCGATTCGCCGTTTGGCGATGAATCGCTGTTCGATTTTCCAGCGAAGTCCGATGGAAGTGGTTTCCCGGATGAGAAGGTCGGCGGTTTTCGGTACCAGGTCGGGGGGGCAGATGATTTTGACCATGGTCCCCGGGCGGTTCTTTTTCATCTGGACAGGGACCAAAAGAATGTCCAAAACACCCATGTCCAACAGCTTTTCCATGAGGTAGTCGTAGACTTGGGGGTTCATGTCGTCGATATTGGTTTCAATTACCGCGACCCGTTCGGAGGCGAAAGGCGCGATGTCTTCCTGGCTTTCCCCGATGGAAATTCGCAGCAGGTTGGCTATGGCCGGGTCTTTTTCTCCCGAGCCGTAGCCGGTTTTCTCCACGGTCATGGCCGGCATGGGGCCGAAGCTTTCCGCGAGAGTGGTCAGGATGGCCGCGCCGGTGGGCGTGAGCAATTCTCCTACAACGCCCGTGGAGTAGATCGGCTTTCCCTTGATCAATTCCAGGGTGGCGGGAGCGGGGACGGGGAGGGTGCCGTGGGCGCAATTCACCGTTCCGGACCCCACGTGCAAGGCGGAGCAATAGATACGTTCGATTCCCATGGCTTCCAGTCCGGCCACGCCGCCCACGATGTCGATGATGGAGTCCATGGCGCCGACCTCGTGGAAGTGGACTTCCTCGATGGTCGTCCCGTGGACCTTGGCTTCGGCCTCCGCCAGTCTTGTGAAGACGCGGATGCTCTTCTCCTTGACCGCCTCGCTCAGGGTGCTGTCCTCGATGATTTTGCGGATGTGGCCCAGATTCCGGTGGTGGTGGTTGTCTCCGTGAGGATGGTTGGGGCCGCCGTGTCCGTGGGTATGTAAGTGCGGGTGGTCGTGCCCGTGCGAGTGCGAATGGCTGTGTTCATGCTCGTGAGGGTGATCGTGTTCGTGGGAATGCGGATGGCCGTGTTTCTGCTCGTGCGAATGTTCTTGTTCGTGGGAATGGGAGTGGCTGTGGTCGTGATCGTGCGAATGGTCGTGCCGATGGACATGGGGATGGCTGTGTTCGTGCTTGTGGGAATGGTCGTGTTCGTCGTGGTCGGGCATTTGTCCATGATCGTGGTGGTGATGGTGGACGTGATCGCGGACGTGGAGGTTTTCGTGCTCGTGATCGTGATGATGTCCGTGCTCGTGGGTATGCGGATGGCCGTGTTCCTGCTCGTGGGAATGTTCGTGTTCGTGGGGATGGGCATGGCTGTGGGCGTGTTCGCGTGAATGCTCGTGCCCGTGCGAGTGCGAATGGCTGTGTTCATGATCGTGAGAGTGATCGTGCTCGTGGGTATGCGGATGGCCGTGTTCCTGCTCGTGGGAATGTTCGTGTTCGTGGGGATGGTAGTGGCTTTGGTCGTGATCGTGCGGATGGTCGTGCCGATGGACATGGGGATGGCTGTGTTCGTGCTTGTGGGAATGGTCGTGTTGGTCTTGGCCGGGCATTTGTCCATGGTCATGGTGGTGATGGTGGACGTGATCGCGGTCGTGCAGGTTTTCGTGTTCGTGATCGTGATGATGGTCGTGGCCGTGCGCGTGGGGATGGGAATGTCCGTGTTCGTGATCGTGGCAGCGGCCATGGCCGTGCGGGGCTTTGTCGTGCAGGATGACGAGGGCTTGGCTTCCGGCGATGCCTTTTTTGGCTACTTTTTTTACGCCCAGCTCGTAGCCGGAAAGCCCCAGCTTGGCGACTTCGGATCGCAATGTCTCGATATCGAGGCCCGCATCCAAAAGAGAGCCGAGGATCATGTCTCCGCTCGCCCCGGCGAAACAATCGAAGTATGCTATTTTCATGGCGTTGTCCTTAGTTTTAGGGTTATGGCGCTTGACTCGTTCCCACGCTCCAGCGTGGGAACGCATACCGGGACGCTCCGGCGTCCCGTCAAGCGTGGCGCTGCTCAAGTCCTGTTTTCCCATTATTCCGCACGAATGCGTTTCCGCAAGAGGCTTCGCAAGACTTGGTTTCTTGATTACGGGATGCGGTAGCGCGGGAACGAGTCGCGAATGCGTTTCAGCAAGCTTCGCAAGACGATTCCATGGCACGGGACGCGGGAGCGTCTTTAAGGCGTTCCCACGCTGGAGCGTGGGAACGAGACAGCAACTTGGCACGTCGTTTTCAGGTTTTACCCGCAACCTTGTTCGGCAAGAGATTGTCGCCCATGGGGGTGGCATGGGCGGCTCGGAAAATGGTGGGTTGGAATCCCAGCAAGATTGGAAGATCGCCGGATTTAAGAAGCGCTGGAGGGATTCGAGATTCACGGGTAGCAACCCACCCACCCTACGCCTACCGTTTTCCGATCACGGACAGATGCTGGGCGCAGCTGCCTTTGATTTCGCAGCCTTGAGCCTGTTCCGCCTTCGCGTCGGTCGCATTTTCCTTCGTGCCGGCGGCGTGCTTCATGGCGATCTTGTTGATGAGGCTCGCCTGGTAGCCCGCGCCGAAGCCGTTGTCGATGTTGACCACGGATACGCCGGAGGCGCAGCTGTTGAGCATGCTCAGAAGTGCGGCGACGCCTTTGAAGCTCGCGCCGTAGCCGATGCTGGTGGGCACGCCGATGACCGGGCACGACACCAGGCCGCCGACCACCGACGCCAGGGCGCCTTCCATGCCGGCCACCACCACGGCCACGTTGGCCTGGAAGAGGTCGTCGCAGACGTTGAGCAGGCGGTGGATGCCTGCCACGCCCACGTCATAGATGCGTTTGACGTTGTTGCCAAGAACTTCGGCGGTGATGGCGGCCTCTTCGGCCACGGGGATGTCGGAAGTGCCTGCGCTGACCACCACGATGTCTCCCACGCCCTCCACCGGTTCCGGGTTGATGACCACGATGCGGGCGTCGTCGTGATAGACGCACCTCACCTTGGTTTCCTGCACCGCCCGGTAGACTTCCTCGCTGGCGCGGGTGGCGAGAATGTTGCTGTGGTGCATGGCGATGCGTTTTGCGATCCCCTGGATTTGGGGAATGCTTTTTCCTTCGCAGTAGATCACCTCGGGCACGCCGGTGCGGGCGCAGCGGTGGTTGTCGATTCTGGCGTAGCCCAGGTCTTCGAACGGCAGGTGCTTCAACTGGTACATCGCCGTGTTCAAGTCCATTTGACCGCCTTGCACTTGGGTGAGCAGGTCCATCAAGAATTTGCTGTCCATGAATTTACCTTCCTTTCGGTGGTTTCGATGCGTTCGGCCGTCGCTGTTTTTCCGGGCGTTTCCCCATATTTGCTTCCCCAAGCGGGCGGCGGCCTGTCGAACGGTTATTTCTCGTGGTCGCTGATGGATCGGTTCAGGCTTCCCATGTTGTAGCCCTCCAAATCCAAGGTGACGAATTGAAATCCGAGGGATTTCAAGTATTGCACTACACGCGCTCTCAAGTCCGGGTCCGCGAGCTTGGCGAAATCGTCCTGGTCCAGTTCGAGGCGCGCGATGTCCTGGTGGTGGCGCAGCCTGAGCTGGGGGGAGAAACCCGATTCCCTCATGAAATGTTCTCCCTCGTCCACCTGCCGGAGCTTTTCCGGGGTGATCTCCTGGCGGTAGGGAATGCGCGATGCCAGGCACGCGAAGGACGGCTTGTCCCAGGTGTTCAGGCCGAATTCCCTCGACAGCAGGCGGATGTCGTTTTTCGTAAGCCCGGCGTCCCTAAGGGGGCTTTTGACTCCAAGCTCCTTGGATGCTAGGCTTCCGGGCCGATAGTCCGCGCGGTCGTCCAGGTTTTCGCCGTCGATAACGAAATGGAAACCCCGTTCCCCTGCCATGTCCACCAAAACCTGGAAACGGCTTTTCTTGCAGATATAGCATTTGTCGGGCGCGTTTTTCGTGAATTCCGGATTGTCCAGTTCGCTGGTTTGTATGACCTCGTGCTCCACGCCGAAGGCCTTTGCGTAGGTGTCGGCGTCGGAGCGCTCCTGCTTGGCCGTGGTGGCGGACAAGGCGGTGACCGCCAAAACGTTCTCCCTTCCCAGAACGTCCCTTGCCACCTTCACCAGAAACGTGCTGTCCACCCCTCCGGAAAAGGCCACCAGCACCCGTTTCATTTCCCTCAGGTTTTCCTTCAGGTTCTTGTATTTCTCGTATATTTCTCGTTCCAGTTCGTTCATCATTTGCTGTCTGTTTTTCTTCCTCCCGAAACTTACCTCCGATTGAAAATCAAATTTTTCAGCCAGGAGCGAAACGGGTTTTCCGTCTTCAGAAAACCGGCGTATACGAAGGAGATCCTGTAGAGCCGGAAACTTCCAGCCTTCAGGCATCCCCAGAACGCCCCGGCCTGGTAGAAGGCCTGTTCGGCCCAATAGAAGAATATAAACATCGGCGCATTCAATCGAGGTTTTTTTCTGAAATAATCCGTCAGAGCGGGAAAAAGGACCACGGACAGGGTCAGAGGCGCGATTTTCCAGAAAATCAGGGTGGCGACAAGAAGCGGCGTAAAATAATACCGGGTGACGTGGCCGGTGAGATCGTAGACGAACAGAAAGTGGCTTCGGGTCGTTCCGTAGAGAATTGTCTTGTACCCCAGGTTGGCGTGGAATTTCTTTTCCAAGCCGGACTTTTTGTGCCAGGCTTCGAAAAACAGCAACGCGAAGGCCAGGGCGAAAGGGACCGGGGAAAGAGCGGCAAGGCCGATCAGGCAGAGCAGAAAGAACGCCATTCCCCCCGACTGCCAGGGATAGCGCTTGACGGTCTCCGGATATTTTCCGTACAGGATCGGTTCCGAGGTCCCGTAGTCGAACCGCCGCTTGAAGCAGGGAAAAAAATCGTTTCGGTGCTTGTGGAAAACCTTGCCCTCGGGCGTGTAGATCATCCGGTGGCCCGCTTTCATCAGACGCCAGCAAAATTCCACGTCCTCGCCCACTCGAATAGTTTCGTCCAGCCCGCCGTTTTCCAGAAAGACGTCGCGTCGAATCAGCATGTTGCACGTGGGAGCGTAGAACACGGACTTCTGGCCCGCGCCGATGACCTTCTGATTTCCCATGTTCAGGGCGGACTTGACGGATTCGTAGCGGTCCAGGGGCGTTTTTCGGTAGTAGGAATCCACGTACCCGGCCACAAGGGAGAAGCGACGATCCTGAAAATAGTGGGTCAGTTCTTTCAGCCACGCGGGGCTTGCCGCGCAGTCGCTGTCGATAAAGGCGACGATTTGCCCCGAAGCCTCCTGCACGCCTCGGTTCCTGGCGGCGGACTGTCCCCGGTTGCGCGGTTGCACGATCAAGTTGGCCCCGAATTCCTTTGCGACTTCCGAGCTTTTATCGGACGAGCCGTCGTCCACGACCACGATTTCCAGCCGAGATTCGGGATAATCCAGTTTTTCGAGAGATTCCAGGCATGCGCGCAGGTCGTCGGCCCGGTTGTAGACCGGGATGACAACGCTCACGGAGGGTTGTTCGGCTTGTTCAGACGGACGCCACTCCAGAATGTTCGCCTGGCACAGGGAGTCCAGGAAGGGAAGGGTGCCTGCGGCGTATTTTTCCGGTTCGGGGCCGGTGTAGTCGCTGTATCGGAATCCGGACCGGCACTGCGTAAGAAGCTTGAAGGCCGCCGGGTTCATTTTCAGCGCCCGCATGGGACTGGGCTGGAACACCACCCCCGTGCCCTTGCCGGGGGCGTCGTCTCCGGCCCCCGGTATCAGACGGATGGAGGGGTCCAGGTGAAACGATCCTTTGGGAATCGCTTCGGGCATTTAATGGGCCCCTGCGGTCGTCTTGGCGACCGGTTTGATTTTCACGCAGTTTTGCAGGCAGCCGGGATCGGGCACGCCGAGCTTTCGCTGGGTGTGGTACGCGATGGCGGGGCATCCGCCGTGGCACAGGTCGAAGCGCTGGCAGCTCTCGCAGGACTTGATCTCGAGCTGGCGGAACGAATCGAAGACCGGGGAGGTGTCCCAGATGGTCTTGAAGTCGTCGTCCGGCAGCTTGCCTGCGTAGAAGTCCTCGTCCTGCAGGAACGCGCACGGGTAGATCTCGCCCTTGGGAGACACGCAGCAGGTCAGCTTGCACGCGCCGCACATGTTGAGCCCCAGAGACTTTCGCTCCTCGGTGGAGACGGAAAAGAAGGAGTCGCCGGTGGAGACCTTCAAATGCCTGCTCAGCCAGTCGGAAAATCGAAGCATTTCATCCTTGTTGACATTCAAATGACTCCAGGAGTCCATGCCCCTTCCCGACGGACGGAACCTGGAGACGCGAAGCTTTGCGCCGTAGTCGGAGGCAAGCTTCACCATGTCGTCCAGCTGGGGAAAGCTCAGCCGGGTGAGCACCGTGTTGATGCTGACCTCGATGTCGCGCTTTTTCAGGTGGCCGAGAGCCTTGATCACGTTTTTGTAGCTGCCCTTGCCGCGAATGGCGTCGTTGGCTTCGGGAGTGGCGCCGTCCAGGCTCACCTGGATGTAGACCAGGTTCTTGTCGAGCCTTCGGGCCGTCTCCTCGTCGATAAGCGTGCCGTTGGTGCTGATGCACGTCACCATGCCCTTGCTATGGGCGTAGTCCATCAGTTCGAGAAAGTCCGGGCGCATGAAGGGTTCGCCGCCTCCGATGTTGAACTGGAAGACCTTGTTGTCCGACAGCTGGTCGATGACCTGCTTGCACTGGTCCGTGTCGAGTTCGCCCTCTCTTTTTTTGCCCGAATCCGACAGGCAGTGGATGCAGGAGAGGTTGCACTTGAACGTGACTTCCCACGTAACGTTTACCGGGGCGGAAAGCCCCATGTCAACATACTGATTCCCCATAGATAAGCCCCTTTTCCTCCAGCATCTGCAAGACCCGGTCGATCTGGTTTTCGATCCATTGCCGCGGCCAGCCGTGCTTCGATTCTATATTTCCGACAAGATCCTTGACTTGTCGCCTTCCTTCGAAAAACTTGTCGTCGATCAGGTCCTTGGTGGGGACGAAATAAAGCCTCGGCCCCGCGTAGTTGTAGAAAAGCAGCCCGAATTTCTCCTCGCGGACCTGCACGCCGCTTTTCAGATTGTATACCGAATGTAATCGCATATTGCCCCCGATTTTTGTGGCGTCTGGGGGATGAAATCCCGCTCGCATGATAGAGTCCTGGTTTGTCTGCCAGGCATCAGAGAATTTTCACCACCCCATGTGACGACCGCTTGCCGCCCCGTGGAATTTAACGGCAAGCGGTCCTTTGACTTGCAACCCGGTTGCTTAGTAGATGCCGCAGATACCGTCGACGGCCAGCTCTTCGATGTTGATCTCTTCCAGGATGCAGGGAGTTTCCGCTTTTTCCTCTTTCACTTCGAGTTCCTGTTCTCTGGTTTCGTTGTCCATTCAAACACCTCCTTTTCTTTGGATTCGGCCCCCTCCGGGGCCGTTTTTCAAGCCAGGGAGCTTTCGAATACGTATTCGACCACCCCGGCGAAATCGTCGCCTTCGTAGAAGGGCACATTGACTATCGTCAACGTTCCGTCCGGACCGTCCATGGTGTAGTAGTCCATGGACCTGGTTTTCTCGCGGTACTCGTTGTAGAGCACCTTGAGCTTCTCCACCGTTTCCGGCTTGTGGCACGAGGTCATGTTCTTGCCGACGAATCCCTCCTGATTCAAAAGCTCCTTGAAGATCTTCTTGCACCTGTCGTTGGCGTAGAGCACGTTGAAGTCGGCGTCCGACACGACGATGGCGACCTTCACGTTGTCCATTATCCTGGTTACGTCCGCCATGGCGATCCTCTTTTCCTTTCGCGGTTGCGGGTCTTGCCTGTTATGGCGCCTGCGCGGTCCACCCGCCATCGACGGTGATCATGTTGCCGGTGATGCAGCGGGAAGCGTCGGACACCAGGAACAGCACCGCCTGGGCGATGTCGATGGGGGATACTTCGGGGTCCTTGATCAGGTGCCCGGCCATGAACTGATCCTTGGCCTCGTCGCCCTCCATGCCGAAGTAGGCGGCCACGCCCTGCATCATGGGGGTCCAGACCGTGCCGGGGCAGACCACGTTGCAGTTGATGCCGTGGTCGGCCACTTCCATGGACATGGACTTGTTCAGGCCGATGATGCCGTGCTTGGCGGCGCAGTAGTGCCCGCCCATGCCGAAGCCGCGCTGTCCTCCGACCGACGAGATGCTCACGACCTTGCCGCTGTGGGCCTCGATCATGTGGGGAAGCACGAAGTGGCAGCACAGATAGGTGCCTTTCAGATGGGTGTCCAGGACCTCGTCCCAGGTCTCCTCGTCCATTTCCGCGATGGCCACCATGGAGGAGTTGCCCGCGTTGTTGACCAGGATGTCGATCTTGCCGAAGGTGTCGATCACCTTCTGGACCATGGCCTCCACGTCGGCCGACTTGCGGACGTCGCACTTGATGCCGATGGCCTTGCGCCCGAGCTTTTCGATCTCGGCCACCGCCTCGTTCATGGTTTCCGTCGTGGACATGGAGTAGGGAATGGTGTTCATGTCCTCGCATATGTCGGCAATGGCGATGTCGGCGCCGTTTTCGGCCATCAGCTTGGCAGCCGCGAAGCCGTTGCCGCGCGCGCCGCCGGTCACGATGGCCACTTTGCCTTCTAATTGCATATATTGTCTCCTTTCTGTTGGGACTTGTTGTCCTGAATCTATACTGCCGAATCGCGCCTGTCGGTTCGCGATCGCTTTTGCTTTTTTCGCCGAGAAAGACTGCGTTTCATCCGGGGAACCGTTCCATCAGTTCCTTGAGCGTTTTCATGTCCTCCAGCGCCACGTTGGCGCCGTATTCGGCGACCTGGAACTCCAGTTCGTGCTGCAAGGAGGAGATGAGCATCAGGGCGTCCAGGTAGGGCACCAGGGCGGGGTTGGTCTTGAACTCCTCCTTGTGCTCCTCCAGGATGGAGTCCACGTCGAACTCCCTCAGCTTCACGGCGTATTCGTCGTTGTCGATATGAAATCGAAGAAGCTCGTCCATCAGTCGGGTGATCCCCTCGATAACGTGGACCGTGGGTCGGTGAATCGGATGGGCCATTACACCCCCTCCTTTTCCTTCATGCGTTCAAGCCAAGGGGCGAGGGCCTGCTCGCCCTGCTCGGATACGGTGTAGCGCACCATGGTCGTGCTGTCCTCCCGGTCGATACGCTTCTTGTCCAGGTAACCGGCGCGAAACAGTTCCATGAGGCGGTTCTTGACTCCCTGGGACGAGATTTTGAGAATGCGCCCCGCCGTGTGGCAATGGAACTCGCCGTGTTTTCTGTGGTGGCAGGTGCCGGTGCAGTCCGTCCCGCCGTGCTCCTTGATGATCGACATCAGTGCCAAAAGGTCTTCGGTCAATTCGTCCGGTTGCATGGATTGGTCCTCTTCGATATTGCCTGTTGATTCGATACCGTGCGGTTGCCCGCTTAGGTCATCCGAACGACGAAGGTCTTGATCTTGTTGACGAACTCGGCCAGGGTCGATTCGATGTTCTCGGCGAGTTCCTTGGCCTTGTCGTTGTCGCCGGCGTCCACGGCTTCCTTGAGTTCCAGAGACATTTCCTTGCAGTCCCAGGCGGTCTCGCCAGCCTTGACGGTCTTGACGTAGGCACGGCTCACGATGGGTTCGATCTCGTCGCGAAGGTCCACCGCCACAGTCTTGACTTTGTCGGCGGCGTCGCCGGAAAGGGAGCCCATCTTGCCTTCCACTTCCTTGAGAATTTCCACCATTTCGCGAATCAAAGCCGGTCCTTTTCCAACAACATTGGGCCTTGTCTTGTCTGCCATTTACTTCTCCTTTCGATTGGTAATAAAATAATGCATGGTTGAGGTTATTGATACTATTTGTGATCTCTTCCCTCCTCCCAGGGATGGTCCTTGACCACGACCCTCTCCTTGGGAGGAAGCTGTTTCATGATTTCGTCCGCGATCTGCATCATGGCCTTGGCGGTCATGGATTCCGGGTGCTTGAAGACGATGGGGACCCCGCTGTCGGCGGCGTCGGAATACTGGCCGTCCAGGGGAATCCCGCCCAGGTAGGGAATCTTGAAGGTCTTGGCCAGTTTCTTTCCCCGTTCCTTGCCGAAAAAATACTCCTGCCTTCCGCAATCCGGGCACGTGTAGGAGTTCATGTTCTCGATGAGGCCGATGATGGGCGCGTTGAGTTCCTTGGCCGCGTTGATGGCGCGGCTGCAAACGATGGTGGAGATCTCCTGGGGAGTGGTCACCACCACCATGCCGTCGAGGTCGGGGATGGACTTCATGATGGTAATGGGCTCGTCGCCCGTTCCCGGCGGAAGGTCCACGAAGAGAAAATCCATTTCGTGCCACTTGATGGAGCTTAAAAACTGCCTGAGAACGCGGGCCTTGTACTGTCCCCTCCACATGATGGGCGTCATGTCCGTGGGCCAGATCAGCGCCACCGACATCACTTTCAGGCCCTGGTCGTTGACCACCGGGTCGATGCCGTGGGAGCCGTGTAGAAGGTCGCGCATCTCGGTCTTGATGCCGGTCATCTTGGGAACGCTGGGGCCGTGGATGTCGGCGTCGAAGATACCCACCTCGTAGAGCTTGCTCTTGAACGCGGCCGCCAGGTTGACGACCACGCTGGTCTTTCCCACGCCGCCCTTGCCGCTGATGATGGCGATCTTGTAGTTGATGGTCTCCATGGCCTTTTCGATGGATTGGGGCTTGTGATGGTGGCCGTGTCCGTGTCCATGTTCCTTTTGGCCGTGCCCTTCGTGATGCGTGTCTTTGTCGTGGTGCGGCACTTTCTCCTCCCTCTGTGTGTTCGTTTCGATGGTTTTCGGTCCCTGGCGAATCAGGCGCTGACGAGCATCTCGAATTGCCTGGACCCCAGCTCCATTTTTTCCGCGTATTCGATCATGTGTTCCGGGCTGTGTCCCGTGATGGCCTTGAGCTTGTCCTGTCCTTGCTCCATCACTTTCAAATCCTGGGCGACGGAGCCCGGAAGGCCTGGGCTTCTGACGATCATCTGGTAGGTGGCCCAGTCCAGGGCCGCCGGGTCGTCGGAGGCGAGAATGCCCAGATCCGGAATGAACGGTACGTCGGAGTAGGGGTATTCGTCGGTCTGGGGCGTCACCGAGGATAGAATATTGATGAAAAAGGGCGCTTCCCTCATGTGCTCCCTGGCCGTATGCGCGGCCTCCACCACAGATTCCTGGAATTCCTGGACGCCCCCTTCGTCGATGGATATCGCTCCGCAGGGACAGGTGTAGAGGCAGCCCAGGCAGCTGTTGCAGATTCGCGAATCGAAGGCCACTTCGCCGTTTTGCCCGGACAATGCGCCCGTGGGGCAAAACGGAACGCATACGGCGCAACGGTCGCATTTTTTCTCGTCGTAGACGACATCGAGGCATTCGTGGACCCGAAGTTTTCCCGTGCCCGTCAGAAAGCCCATGCCCAGGTTGTAGAGCGCGCCCGCCATGCCCAGCACCGGATGGGCGGTCACGTGGGACACCACGATGCATTTGTTGGTGTCGGTCATGAGGCTGCCGATCTCAACGCCCCCCAAATGTTCGCCCTCTGCCGCGTAGAAACTGCCCTCCTCGTTGCTGTAGCCCGCCGCGAGCATCAACTGGCTCTCGAATGTCTCCCCGACACTGAATCCCTGGATGAGCGCGGCGTTCAGAAGTTCGTACCCGGTGTATCTCGCCCCTTTGAAAGTGCTGCACGAGTCGGTCACCATCGCTCGTACGCCGTGGTCGCGAAGTCTTTGGAAAAGCGTGGCTAAAAAGATCGGCGGCACGTAATGGCTGTAGCCCGTTTCGCTTAGGTTGAACTTGATGGCAACGCTCTTGTCGGGCTCGATGCTCGCCGCCAGTTCGGGCAGTCCCAGAATGGTGTTGATCCTGGAAACCGCGCTTTGATGCACGTTGAACGAACGGCTTTTGATCCAGTATACTTTAGACATGAATTCCCTTTTTCGAATTTTGGAAAACGAGGTTTGTTTGAATCGCCTTTGCCTTCCATCGGACGGAAAGGTGGGAGGTCTTGTTCAGACGCAGTTCGCTTCCTCCCGCTCGTATGAAATCGTTCGGCCTTATCGTTAGGTCTTATCGTTCGGTCTTGTCTTCTTTCAAGAAGGCGGGGCCCGAAAGGCCCCGCCTTTGTCGTGTCGTTTATCTTGCTACATGAGCCCGGCCGCTAGGCTGTCGGATCGAAGTTCTTCCAGTTTTCCAGCCATGCGGGAAGGTCTTCCCTGGTGAACTCGAACTCGTGGGCCAGGTGATGGTTCTTGAAGGCCTCGCGCATCGGGCTGACCGTCATGGGGGTCTTCCTGATCTGCCACTTGGAGATGTTCTCCGGGTTCAGTTCGGGCTCGTAGGTGATCAGCTCGTAGTTCATCGTTCCCATTCCAATCTTCTCGCCGGCCTTCAGCTGAATTCTCGGGGTGAAGGCGTTGACCGCCTTGAACTTGTCTTCGCCCGGTTTCAGGCCGAGTTCTTCGGCGCGGGAGTTGGGGCCGATGGGGGCCTTGTCGATCATGTCGCAGATGGCGGTGTCGATGGCGACAGGGTCCTTGGAGGCGAATACGCCGACATCGGGCGTCACGTAGGTGCCGTTCCAGGGGAAGCAGTCGCACTCGGGGGCGACGTCGAAGGCGTAGGCCATGTAGCCGATCTTGCCCGGTTTGAAGGTCTTGATGCAACCCAGGGCGGCGTCCGCCATGGCGATCTGCGCCAGCGGGAAGTAGTCGTCCCTGAAGCCGATGCCTTCCATGCCGGTGAACATGCAGGTCACCTGGCAGGAGTAGCACAGCGCGCACTTTTCGTAGTCGAGGACAACGCCTTCGGGCTCGACCTTGATGGCCTCGTCCGGACAGCTGTCTTCGCACATCTTGTGGTAGGGACAATCGGTCCCCTGGCAGGCCACTCTATCGACCTTGGGGTAGCCGATGGCGTCTTCCGGGTCTCCCCAGAAGGCCAAATGGGTTTGGTATTTGCCGCGTTTGCTTTGCGCGCCGATGCCGAAATTCTTGATGCATCCGCCGTAAGCCGTGATCGGATGACCCTTGGCGTGCGCCAAGTTGATGATCGCATCCGCTTCGTAGATTCCGCGGCCGATGTAGGTCTCCTTGATGATGTTGCCTTCGGGCAGCTCGACGCGAAGGTCGTCTTCGCCGTAGAAGCCGTCGGCGACGATGAAGGGAGCCTGGAGGCTCGCCCAGTTCAGACCGTGGCGGTTGGCGCCTTCCATGAGCATCTGGCCCGTGCAACGGTTGTTGTACAGGTGGTAGGTCAGCGTGGTGGTGTCGGTGACGAACGGACGTCCGCCGCAGGCCTTGACCTCTTCAATGATGGCCGCAACAAATTCGGGACGCAGGCATGCGGTGCGGTTGTACTCTCCGCAGTGGATCTTGATCGCCACGCTGTCGTCCTTCTCGATGCACTTGTCCAAACCGGCCGCGTAAAAAAGGTCCTTGGCCTTGCAAATGGTACTTTCCGTCCAGTTGGTAGCCCCGGCTGCCGCGAACCAGACCTTGGAAGCTTGTTCTGCCATAATACCTCCTTCATCACTTCATGTGATGGATGAAAAAATGAACTCCAAACTACAAAAAATCTCTGACAAAAAAATAAAAGTGTCGAAAAAAATGCTTGCTTTGAAAAAAATGCTTGCTTTGCCGGTGAAGACCGTCTTCACCTATATGCTTCCCTCTCAGATTTTTGCCTCGTACCATCCCCCTTTCGTCTTTGGATTCGAGACGTGCGTTCGCAAGATGCATTGCCTTCCCCGAAATCGATTGCAAACCCTTATGCAAATGGCGTGCCTCCATGGGAGACCTGTTGGGGGCCGAAAAATCTGTACGCGTGCGCAATGGGTGAATCGGATTTATTGAAGCGGCTTTCGCTGTATTCGACGAATCGCCAAATTGGACGAAGTGCGCGGCTTCAAACGGAAAACATCCCCTGCGACCGCACTCGTTCCATGTGAAGGATGACCCCGTTTTTTGGATATGAGCAAGCGTAACAGTCTGATTCTACAGGTATTCGAGTCACATTCGGACCAATGGGGTCAAAAGGGACATTTCACCCCAAGGGCGGTGGTTGGGGATGGGGGGATGGGGAGATGGGGGATGGGGGGATGGGGATGGGGGGATGGGGATGGGGGGATGGGGAGATGGGGAGATGGGGGGACAATACTGTTGAATTAAGGATCAGGCTGTGGCAAACGATGTCTAACTCTTTGTTATTATTGTATATTGCATTGATATTATAGACGCTTTTTGGTATAAAGATCGTATGGATTGCGGACGGAAAAAAAATTCTTATCATCCAAAAAAAAGGAGGCAAGCATGGCACAGGATTTGCTTCCATTTCTCATGCCAAGCCGTTGATTGTTTAAACGATTTTTTACAACTCATTCCCGAACAACTCGATCCGGACCTAAAATTTTTCCCCGGCAAATTTTACCAGAAACAGACAGCTTCCATTGGCTAAAACGGTAGCTTTGACGCTCTCCCTTGCCGCAAGCGGTTCGAATCAGGGCGTGGACGTCAAAAACGGCAAATTCTTCAGGGACGCGCGCAGAAGCGGCTTGTGGCCCGACGCCCAAGCCGTTCACAGAAGCGCCGTATCCAAAGCTCGAAGCAAAATACCCTGGCAGCTGTTTGAACAGCTCTCATACGATTCGGCCCAATTGGCATACGAATTGTTGCCCGAAAACGACGAAGCCTATTTATGGCACGGCATGTCGGTTTACGGATTCGACGGTTCGAAATACAACCTTCCGGCAACTGACGAAATCAGGGCCAAGTTCGACCCCAACAGCGGACTTGGAAATCCGGGCAAAGGGCACTATCCCCAATGCCTCGTCTCCACCGCCTACGATGTATTCAGGAGACTTCCGGTGGCAAGAACAGTGGTCCCAACAGGAGGCTCGGAGCGCGAAGAAATGAAGAAACTGATGCCCCGGATTCCCAAAAAAAGCGTAAACCTGTTCGACAGGGGCTATCCGGGTTTCGAATCCTTTGATTATCTCAGGGCCAATTACGACGGATATTGGCTGTTCAGGTGCCCGGCAAGCTGCACGTTTCCCGTTGTGGAAAAGTTCGTCGAATCCGGCAAGCAGGAGATCGTCACATACATCAAGCCCTCGAAAAAGGCGAAACAGAAGATCGAGATATCCAAGCGCCACAGCCTGAAGGCGGTGAAAGTGAGGATCGTCAGGCTGGTCAGCCCGGAGGGCGAAGTTTCCGTGCTGCTGACGAATCTGTTCAACAAGAAAAAGTATCCCGCCGAAGAAATAGTCGGTTTGTATTTCAAGCGCTGGAGAGTCGAGGAATACTACAGAGACGAGAAAGTGACGTTCGAGATCGAAAAGTTTCACAGCAGAACGGTAAACGGGGTTCTTCAAGAGCTTTACGCCGCAATGACGATTAGCTTGATAGCCAGAGGTCTGATGGCGTTGTCGAGCAGGCTCTTTCTGTCGGAAAGCCAGGAATGCCAGTTTAAGAACGCCGCCATTTCCGTGGCCGCCGAAGCTTTCTTTCTCGTGCCTGCGGAACCTGCCAGGGCTTTGGAGATTTTCAAAGAGCTTTTGCGCGAGATCGCGCGAGTTAAATATTATAGACCGTTGGAGCCACGGTCCTCTCAGCCAAGGGTCAGCAAGCGTCCTGCCAACAAATGGAAAGACAAGAAATTACAGAGGCTTGCTGCTGGTAAAGCTTAAGTCAACAGCATTGTCTCCCCATCCCCCCATCCCCACATCCCCCCATCCCTTGTCTCGAAATTGCGGCTTGCAATACATCCCGTCAGGGGGTACACTCGCGAGTGAAAGGCAGGGCGGGCGAAATGTGGGCAAACGGGCAGTTGCAAAAAGAAAGGGAGATCCCGGCCGGGGAGATTCTCGACACGGCAGTTAAGTTCGGTGCGTCCCTGGCGGGTGTCGCCAGTTTGGAGGAGGTGGCGAGGTCTCCTTCGTTTATACGAACCGGCGAGACGCTGCAATGCGTAGATGCTCGGTCGGTGGTCGTGATGGCGTTGGAGCACCCCGAGGACGACCCCTCCATGGACTGGTGGGACGGCAACCAGGGGACCCCCGGAAACCGCAGTCTGATCAGGACCGGAAAGCGTCTATGCCGATGGTTGAAGAAAAAACACGGGGTGACGGCGAGGGATGTCCACTACTACGTGAACAAAGGGGGGATTTTTCTCAAGGACGCCGCCGTGCTGGCCGGACTGGGACGCATCGGGAGGAACAATCTTCTGGTCACCCCGCAATTCGGCCCTAGAGTGAGGCTTCGCGCGCTGTTCGTGGACGCGGTCCTGTCGCCTGGAACAGTGCTCGCCGATTTCGACCCCTGCGGATCCTGCGACGCGCCCTGCCACAGGGCGTGTCCCCAGAACGCCTTTGAAACCGGGTTTTTCGAAAGGGCCCGATGTATGAACAACATGAAGAAAGACGAAACCAAAAGGCGTTTCTTCAAGAATGTCGGGGTCATGTATTACGCCGGTTCGTGGATCAAATATTGCCGGGCATGCGAACTGGCATGCCCGGTGGGGCGGGATTAAAAAACCTACATCTCCTCCCCGCAAAGCATCTGCTTGATCCTTTCGCTCAGAAACATGATGGATTCGATGTCGAGATGGTCCACGACGGTTTCGTCGAACAAAAGCTTGACCTCCGCGCCGTAGCCTTCCCCCGGTTCTTCGTCCCAGAACAGGAGCATCACGGGCACCCGAGGCAGGGGATCGAAACGAAGGGCGACATCGGCCTTGACGCTTTTATCCTCCACGGGCCTGCCGCCCATGGCGGCGCCGGCTTGAGCCAATTCCGCCGCTTTTCCGGCGAACCGGTCGATCAGAGGGTCTTCCACGTGCTTTTTCATGGACTTGATCTTGGAGACGGTGTTGGGAAACTCCACCAGGCCCTTCCACTTACCGGAGGGAAGGCTGTCGCCTCCCTGGGCCAGGTGGTTGAACAGAAACACCTGCTCCCAACGGGTCAGTTGGCTGCCGTTGTTTTTCGAGATCTTTCCGGGGGTGATCCGGATGGTCCCGGTGAAATAGGGCAGTTCCAGGGCTTTTGCGTCCGAATTGTTGACCAGCGTTCCGCCGAGGCGTTTTTGAAGGTCCTCTATTTCCATGGATGCCGCTCGTTCCCGCGCCCATTTGAGGGCGTCTTCGGCCATGTCTTTCTTGGTCCACTTGCCCTCGGCGTATTGTTTTTCCAGTTCCTGCTTGGCGGCGGCCAGCATTTCCCGGTCGATGTAGGGGCATTTTTCCAATGGAAACTGCTCTGCGACAACCATGCTGGCGAAGGCGAGGCAGGTGCGGTGGCCGCATTCGCCGCAATTGGTCTTGGGCAGAAATTTCTGATAGATATCGACTATGGATAGGGGCATGATGGTTTCCTTTTTCCGTTTGGATGGTGGTTGTGTTTCAAAATGGTCTCAGGGCCTATGGATATCGGCGGAAAACGATTGTTTGGTTTGTCAGATCGGGGTCATTGTCCCGTTTTCAAGATCGTCCGTCTGTTTCCATCGGACCGAAAGCGGCAATATAAGCGCCCGGCTTGGCAAAATCAAACGGTGCGGACGCCCATTTGTTCCAGTAGCGCCGTCTTCCACGGCGGCGCGGCGCCTGGTGCGTTGGAATTTCACAATGGCAGGGCATCGATCTTCGCGCCGCCTTGGAAGACGGCGCTACCGGGGCTGGTCAGCTTTGGTTTTAAAAGAAGAACACCAACCGCTCGGGTCGAAATCTTTTCTGTCTTTCGCCGAAAGCCGAATTCGTGTATATGAAAAAGGATGAATTCAACCCATCCATAGGGCAATACGTGGCAGAAGCCGTTATACACAGCAACCAAGCGGGAGGGAGGTATTATGGCGAAAAAGCACCATGAAAACGGGTGCCGTTGCGGTTCGGGCGTGACACGGCGCCAGTTTTTGGCGGACATGGGCGTGGGGGCGGCCGCTGCGGCGACCATGACGGCGTCGTTGGCAGTGCCGGCAGCAGCCGCTGTCGAAGACGACGCGGTCGCGGACCCCAAGGAAATGGTCAAGATCGAGCTTTCGGTCAACGGCGGCGATTATCGTCTTCTGGTGGAGCCGCGCTGGTCCCTTTTGTTCGTGCTGCGCGAGAAGCTGGGGCTGACCGGAACCAAGGCCGGGTGCGAACGGGGCGAGTGCGGCGCGTGCACGGTACTGATCGACGATGTTCCCCGGTATTCCTGCATGACCCTGGCCGTGGAGGCCCAGGGTAGTCGCATCGCGACCCTGGAAGGGCTCATGGACGGCGAAGAGCTGGGTCCGGTGCAGCAGGCCTTTTTGGAAAAGGACGCCTTTCAGTGCGGCTATTGCACGCCGGGGCAGATCATGGCCGTGGAGGGGCTGCTGATCGCCAATCCGGAACCGTCTCTGGAGGAAATCCGCAGGGGCGTCAGTGGAAACCTGTGCCGCTGCGGGGCGTACAAGCACATCTTCGAAGCCGCCGAACGCGCGGCCCGACTCAAGAAAGGGTAGGGGAGGCATCCGATGACAGAGAACAAAGAGCTTTACTACATGGACGGCCTTTCCGCTCCCGAGATCCCGGAAGCCGGAAAGCCATTGCCTCCTTGGAAGGAAACCAGGGTGGTGGGGAAACCCAAAACTCGCGTGGACGCCTACGAAAGAGTGTCCGGGTCGGCGGTGTATCCGTCGGACGTAATCCTGCCCGGCATGCTCTACGGCGCGATTCTCCGGTGTCCGCATCCCAACGCGACGGTGAAAAAGGTGGATGTCTCCAAGGCCCGAAAGATGCCGGGAGTCGAGGCGGTCGTCTGCGGCGCCGACCCCGAGGCGAACCTGATTTGGCAATATTCCAAAGACTACAAGGACAAGATCTTTCCGAAAAACTGCCGTTTCGAGGGCGAGGCCGTGGCGGCGGTGGCGGCGGCCACGCCCTACCAGGCGCAGGATGCTTTGAAGACGATCCGGGTGGAATACGACGTTCTGGATTTTGTCTGCGACGAACGGAACGCTTTGGAGCCGGACAGTCCCAAGGTGCACGAAGACGGCAACGAGATCAAGACGGACCAGTACGAGCGCGGCAATGTGGACGAGGGGTTTCGCCAGGCCGACGCGGTGCTCGAGCAAAGCTACCGGACCGCCTGCCAGATTCACACGCCCATGGAGCTTCACGGGTGCGTGGCCGACTGGAAACGTGACCGGCTGACCGTATGGGAGTCCACCCAGGGGGTCTATCGCGTCCAGCAGCAGGTCGCCGAGGTCCTCGGACTTCCCATGTCCAAGGTGCGGGTCGTCGGCAATTACATGGGCGGCGGCTTCGGCAGCAAGCTCAAGGCCGGAAAATACACCGTCGTCGCGGCGATTCTGGCCAGGATGGCCGGGCGGCCCGTGAAGATGTTCGTCACCCGCGAAGACAGCTTTTTGGCCATGGGGAACCGTCCGCCCGGCAACATGAAAATCAAGGCCGGGGTCAAAAAGGACGGCGTCTTGACCGCGCTGGAGTTCACGGCCACCGGAACCGGCGGGGCCTATCCCGCCGGGGGCACGTCCCTGCTGGATTTCCAGGTCAAGGAACTCTACAAGTGCGAAAACGTCCGGACCGAAGTCACCGATATTTTTATCAACGCGGGACCGGCCAGGCCGTTTCGGGCGCCGGGCCATCCCCAATGCTCCTGGGCGCTGGAGCAAATGATGGATTCCCTGGCTGCGGAGATCGGCATGGACCCTGTCGAGCTGCGCTTGAAAAACCTCGTCTACTATAGCCAGAGCGGGGAGGGCAATCCGGAATATACGTCCAGCGGGCTCAAAGAATGTCTCGAACAGGGCGCGAAAGAGTTCCGGTGGGCGGAGTCGCTCGAAAAGGCCAAAGGGGCGTCCGAGAAAGGACACATCAAGCGCGGCGTGGGCATGGCCGCCTGCATGTGGTTTGTCGGAGGCGGACGGCCGCCGTCCACCGTGATTCTCAAGCTGTTTTCCGACGGTAGCGTCAATTTGAACATGGGAGCGAGCGACATCGGGACCGGCACCAAGTCCGTGATGGCCATGGTGGTGGCAGAAGAGCTGGGAGTCAAGGAGGAATCGATCCAGATCGAACACGCCGACACCGGCACCACCCAGTACGCCAGCCCCAGCGGCGGAAGCAAGACCGTGCCCACGGAATCGCCGGCGGTCCGCGACGCTTGCGTCAAGGTCAAAAGGCAGCTGCTCGACATGGCGGCCGGGGACCTGCAAACCGATGCGAAAGACCTGACGTTCGCGGGATCGAAAATCGTTTCCAGGACCGATCCCGCCAAGGCGATCGCAATCACGGACATTTCCGGGCTCAAAAGCCAGGCGGTCGTGGTCGGCGTGGGAATCCGGGGGCCGAACCCGGCGAACAAGAAGATTCATCCCTTTGGCGCGCAGTTCTGCGAAGTCGAGGTCGATACCATGACCGGGGAGGTGAAAATCCTGCGGTTTTTGGGCGCGCACGACAGCGGTCGCGTCATGAATCGTCTGACCTACGACAATCAGGTGTTCGGCGGCATCGCCATGGGAATCGGCTTCGGCATGACCGAAGAAAGAGTGCTGGACCGAAACACGGGAAAACTGGCCAACAGGAGCTGGCACGACTACAAGCTGCCGACTTCCCTGGACGTTCCGCCCGATCAGGTGTCGAGCCCGGTGGACATGCCGGACGACGAGGCCAACACCACCGGCGCCAAGGGCCTGGGCGAACCCGTCACCATACCGACGGCTGCGGCCGTGGCAAACGCCATCTTCAACGCCACCGGCGTTCGCGTTCCCGAAACCCCCATGAGCCAGGTCCAGCTTTGCAGGCTGTTCGACCGCGCCGGAAAGGAGGCATAGCATGACGCCCAATTTTTCCTATACCAGACCCGACTCTTTGAAGAAGGCGTCGGAACGCGCGGCCGCAGCTGGCGCCGTGATCCACGCGGGTGGCACCGACCTGTTGGGGTGCCTTCGCGACGGCGTTTTTTCTGCGGACATGGTGGTGAGCATCAGCGCGTTGAAAGATCTGAAGGGGGTGCGGAAGAATGCCGATGGAAGCATACGTATCGGCGCGCTGACCACCATCGCCGAAGTGGCGCGCAACCCTGTCTTGAAAGCCGCCTACCCCGGGCTCTGCCAGGGCGCGTCCGAGGTGGCCAGCCCCCAGCTTCGCAACCAGGGGACCATCGGCGGGAACATCTGCCAGAAGCCCCGCTGCTGGTACTACCGGGGGGAGTTCCACTGCCTCAGAAAGGGCGGCGACCGCTGCTTTGCGGAGGACGGCGAAAACCAGTACCACTGCATATTCGGAGGCGACGGCTGCTACATCGTCCATCCGTCGGACACGGCGCCCAACCTGGTCGCCGCCGGAGCGCAGGTGAAAATTTCCAGTATCGACGGCCAAAGGACGGTCGCGATAGAAAACTTTTTCGTTCTTCCCGGGGACGACTACACGGTGGAGACCATCCTGGCGCCGGGGGAAATCGTGACCGAAATCGTGCTTCCGCCGCCCCCGGCAGGACTCAAGACATCGTATCGCAAGGTCCGGGCCAGGCGCTCCTGGGACTTCGCCTTGGCCGGGGCGGCGCTTGCTGTAAGGTTAGACGGCCCCGTCGTCAAGGACGCGCGCGTGGTCCTGAGCGGCGCCGCTCCCGTTCCCTGGAGATCCAGGCCTGCGGAAAAAGCCATCGTCGGCGCGGAACTGACCGACGACGCCATCGCCAAAGCGTCGGAAGCGGTCGTGGATGGTGCCGAGCCCATGTCCGGAAACGGCTATAAGATACCGCTCTTTAAAGGCGTGATCGCCGAGGAACTTAGGGCCGTGCGGGGAAAGTCTTAGCCATTTTTTCGGGGTAGGATTTCCCGTTTCCTGTCCAATCCCCGCGATGGGGAGATGGGGAGATACGGAGATAGAGTGCGGTTTTGGTTGTTTATTTCGTTTCGGCAGCGCTTGAATCACTTTGGAGGAAGAGGGCTTGATTTCTATTTCGGCCAAGCCTTTGCCGCCTCGTTCCAACGCTTCGCGTTGGAATGCATACCAGGACGCTTCGCGTCCGCGTTCCGCAGAGGCATGGCCGTAAGAAGAACCAACCCCCCCCATTTGCGGTCAGGGGCTTGACGCCGTTCGTCCTTATCGGATATAACGCATCCTGCGTAACGCGGTTACAAGCCCAAAACAACAAGGACGATTGGAAAAATGTTCAAGCCCGGACCCGAAATCGAAATCATGCAGGACAGAGCCTCGCAGGAGGACCAAGCGCCCCTCGTCTCGGTGGTGGGGTTTTCCGGTTCCGGAAAGACCACGCTGACGGTGAAGCTGATCGCGGAACTATCGAGACGGGGCCTGAAAGTCGGAAGCATCAAGCACCATGGCCACGCCGTCTCTCTGGACAAGCCCGGCAAGGACAGCTGGCGGCACAAGGAGGCGGGGGCGTCGGCCACCATCGTCTCGTCTCCCAGCCAGATCGGGCTGTTCAAGGATGTGGATCACGACCATACTCCCCAGGAACTCGCCCCGATGCTGGGAGACGTGGATTTCATCGTCGCGGAGGGGTTCAAGCGCGGTCCCCAGCCGAAAATCGAGGTGTTTCGGCCCGGCGCCAGCGAAAACGAAAAGCCATTCTGCCTTCAAGACCCGTCCCTGCTTGCGGTGGTCACCGACGAACCGCTGGATATCGACCGGCCGGTTTTCGGCCTGGACGACATTGGTCCTATCGCCGACTTCCTTCTTTCCCGTTTTCAAATTCATCGTCCGGGAAACCGATCGCAACCATAGAAACCGGAGCGGATGTTTCATGATCAAAAAACAATTGTACGGGGACGATTTGAAGGAACAACTGACCGCAGCCGCCAAGGACCGTCTGCATAGCTTCATTCTCGCCGGCGGCGCCTTTCGCGGCGCAATCCTGCACGCCACCCGGATGGTCAACGAGATGCGGGCCAACCACGAACTGGGCATTCTGGAGACCCTGGTGCTGGGGCACGCATACATCGCGGCGGGCCTGCTCTCGGGGCAGCTCAAGGGAAACGACCGGCTGAGCTTCCAGGTGGATTGCAGCGGCCCGATCAAAGGGCTCGTGGCGGAGACCAACGCGTTCGGAGAGGTGAGGGGATATCTGAAAAACGTGCCCATCCCCGTGGAAAAGCCGCTGGAGGATTTCAACCTGTCTCCGTTCTACATGGCCGGGCTGCTCAAGGTCACCAGGCATCTCGAGGATGCCAAGCAGCCCTTCACCGGGACCGTGAATCTCCAGTACGGAAGCCTCGCCAAGGACTTGGCATATTATTTCGCCACCTCCGAGCAGATTCCCACCGCGTTCAACCTGTCGGTCCAGTTCGACCAGGACGGCGAAGTGGAGGGCGCCGGCGGATTGTTTTTGCAGGTCATGCCCGGCGCCGACCCCGAACTGGTGGCCAGGATCGAAGACCTGGTGGCGCAAATCCCCTCGCTGGGCAAGAGCTTTTCCGAAGGCGTGGAGCCCTTGTCGGTCATCGAGAAGGCCTTCGGAAAATACGAGTTCAAAACCATGGACGAAGGCCGGGTGGAATTTTTCTGCCAGTGCAACGAGGACCGGGTCGCCAACATGCTGCTCATGCTGCCCGTCGACGACCTCAAGGACATCCGGGACAACGGCCCGTTTCCGCTCGAGCTGCGCTGCCACTTTTGCAATACTTCCTACCTCTTTTCAAAAGAAGAAATCGCCAGGCTGTACGGCTTGCGTTATCCCAACAACTGAGACGGGCAGGTCCTTTTACGCATGAACTTGCGATCAGGTCCCTTTTCTGATACTCGATGATCAAGTTTTTTTCGTCATTCCCGCGAAAGCTTCGAATCCATGAGCTTCCGCAGACTTCCTGGATTCCGGGTCGAAGCTCAGCTAGGCCCGGAATGACGTGCATCTCAAGCTGTCGGGCGGAAAAACTTGATCATCGAGTGATAAGAAAAACAGCCCTTTCGAAGTTTTCGGAGGGGTGACTGACCACCCTTGGGGTGAAAACGGACATCTTCGAGGTGGCGTTGCGAAGGTCCCGTTGACGGGAAAAAGAAAATCGGAGCGCCTGTCTCAACTTGGCACTGCCTAACCATGCCATTTTAAAGGGAATATTCCAGGACGCCTTCTGCGCCGTCGAAAGATATCCTCTCGATGTGTGTCGATGGCACAAAAAATGCTTATAAGACGACTCCGTAGGAAGCGGGGCGGCTTTTGTCCCTTTGCGGGAACATCCACGGTCCATGAAGAGGGAGGAGGGGCGCCGGATTTTTCTGTACCACCGGCACGAAGTGTCGCGGAAACGCGATGCGGCCGATGATCGGTAGCGCGAACGCGCGGAAGGAATTTTATATGGATTTTTATTCCCCGAACCTGCCGAAAAGCCATTTCATGGCGCTTTTGCCCGCCAAGCAAAGCCCTCTTGCCATCGACGAGTCCACCTACGAAGTGTATTGCGCTCTCGACGACAGAAAGTGCGTCAAAGACGTCGCCGCCAAGCTCGGTCTCAAGGTTTACGAGATGCGTCAGAGGCTGATGGTTCTCTGGGATCAGGGCCTGCTGGTTCCGGTCGATCTTCTCGACGGAAAATACGTCGAAATGTTGAAGATGAATTTTTCCAGGATGGTCGGCGAGGATTCGAGCCGGTTGATCGCAGACTGCGCCGCGAAACTGGGTTTTTCGATTTCCGCGATTCCAGTGAGCCGGCTGGAGGTTCTTCTGGACAAGTTGGCCGGAAAAATCGCGGATCAGGAGACCAGGCAAAAGTTCAGGAGCTACATGCTCGATGTGGCGCCGGGTTTCAAGGAATTCAAGAGGCAAAGCAGGGAAATGGCCCGGAAACAATCGGACCTGCCTTTCGGCGATCCTGGTCTCGCCGATGGAGTCGCGCAGAGCGGCGACGGCGAGGACGGCGTTTCCAGGGGAAAAGCCAAAAAGCTGCTGGACATGATCGTCGCGCGCCGGTCCAAAAGAAATTCGCAGGCCGCCGAAGCCGTCAAAGTCAAGCTGGCGCTCAAGGGGATGAACCCGGACGATTTTGCGGAGGACACCCCCGACAATCCGGAGCTTTTGAAAAAAATCGAATCCATGGCCAGGCAATACGGCATCGATCCGGATTTGAAACCGCCTGTGTCCAAAGGCAACACAAGGATGATCCTCGATTGCATCATCACCCAGAGGGCGGGGGGCGATCCCGCCGTTGCCAAGTCAATGAGGGCCAAACTGGTTTTAAAGGGCATCGACCCCGACCGATATTCATACGACACGCCCGACGATCCCCAGATCCTGGAGAGAGTAAAGGACCTTGCAAATGCCTACGGTATCGCCATCGATGTGCCCCGGAAGGCATCCAGGGGAAAAACAAAACTCCTGCTCGACGCCATCGTAACGGGCCGCTCCAGGGGAAATCCGGCCAGGGCGAAAGCGCTCGTGGACAAGTTCGCGCAAAAGGGACTGGACCCGGCGAGGTTTTCCTACGATACGCCGGACAATCCCGCGATCGTGAAAAAACTGGAGAAGCTGGCGGAGCATTGGCAAATCAGATGGTAGCCTCCGGTTTCCGGGGCTCGGGCGGCCCCGGATTTGCCAATGCCATATCGACATGATAAAAGGCGGTTTGGGCCGGGCAGTTTTTGAACGCATACGAAAAACGGGGTAAACCATACCCGACAAGGAGAAAATATGAGCATAAAGACCGCATACAGCACGGATAGCAATCCGGAAAGCGCAGCCATGGAAATTCGCGAAACGGTCGCTGGAATGGAACCGAATCTCGTTTTGTATTTCGCCTCCTCGGCATACGCGCCGGAGGAAATCGCCCGAACAATGAAGGAAGCCTTTCAAGGCGCGCACACATTCGGATGCACGACCGCAGGGGAGATCGTTTCCGGAAAAATGCTCAAGGGTTCGGTGGTGGCCATGGCCTTCGACAAGGACTCCATCGACGACGTGGACATCCGGATCGTGGAGGGCATCAGCGCCGAACCGGATGTTGCCAAGGCCTTTGCCGGCTTCGAGCGGCACTTCCTGGAAAGCCCCGACAGCATGTCCATCCACAACTATGTGGGCGTCATTCTCGTCGATGGATTGAGAGGCGCCGAGGAAAAGATCATGGACGCGGTGGGCGACCTGACCAACGTCTATTTCATAGGGGCCTCGGCGGGAGACGACTTGAAGTTTGCCCAAACCCATGTCTTCGCCGACGGCAGGGCCCATACCGACACGGCCCTGCTTGCGCTTCTCAAGCCCAGGCGGGGGTTCGACTTCCTGAAGACCCAGAGTTTCAAGGCCTGCGACGCCAAGTTGAAGGCCACAAAGGTGGACGAGGCCAAACGCATGGTCGTCGAGTTCAACGACCAGCCCGCCGCCTTCGTCTACGCCGAAGCGGTGGGGGCGGAATCCGTGGAAAAGGCGCCGGATTATTTCATAGCCAATCCGGTAGGGCTTTTGGTCGGAGACGAGCCCTACGTGAGGAGCCCCCAGAAAATCCAGGGAACCGACATGCTGTTTTACTGCAACGTCCTGGAAGGCATGGAACTGAGCATCCTGGAATCCACGAACATCGTGGAAGACACGAAAAGGGATTTGGCGAAAAAGATCGCAAGCATGAAACAGGTTTCCGGCATCGTCAATTTCAATTGCATTCTCAGGACCGTGGAGCTGGAGCAGAAAGGCATGGCCGAAGACTACGGACGCCTCTTTTCCGACATACCCACCATCGGCTTCAGCACGTACGGGGAAGAGTTCATCGGACACATCAACCAGACCGCCACCATGCTTCTTTTCGAATAAGCCTTTCCCGAACACGGGGCCTCGGCGGACGAGGGCTTGGTTCTTATTTCGGCCATACCTCCCTCCGCAGAATGCGGACGCGAAGCGTCCTGGTATGCATTCCAACGCGAAGCGTTGGAACGAGGCGGTGAGGTCACGGCCGAAATAGAAACCAAGTCCGCAGGCGACAATCGTTTCCACGTCCGGCAATGCCTTTCCGAGGCCCCTGTTTCCCTTCCGAAACAAACCCTCTTGGCTCATCGCGAATTTGTGGGAAAAGGCGTGTCGATGGTAACCAGACCATCCTGGTCTGGCAGGCTTTGGCTTTCGAGCGGCGGCATCTTCGAGATGTGGGACCAGAGCTGGAAGCTCTGGTTACCTTTACCGCTCCCCACAAATCCGCGATGAGTCACCCTCTCTAATAAAGATGAATCACCCTCTTTAATGAAACGACGGGCTCCTTTTTTCTCAAAGAATAAGGTTGACGAGTCCGGCCCGGTATGGGATTTTAGGCCTTCGTTCCAGCCCTGAGATTCAACATTCTTGCTCCTGATAGAAGTGCATCGGAAAGTCCTGCGCAGGATTCGCCAACGCCGCCTGCCGGCAGGACTTTCATTGTTTAAAAAAGGTGCCGGATTCCCCTTGCGGAAAAAAGCAACAACCGCCGTCGAGTCGATTTCTCGAGGCAAAATTTGGAAAGGATCGATAATGAAGAGGCTATTTCGACATAAAAAACTGGCAACCGTCGTGGGCGTGACGGTATATTCCGTCTTGCAGGTCGTGGCGCCCTATTCGCGAGGAAAGCTTGCGGCGCGGTTCGATATCGTGCGCAAGCACTTCGAACTGAAGATCTTCGGGCTGCCATGTCGATGGAACGTTCCATACGGGAGGCTGCTGATGGAAAAATATGGAATCCATCTCAATCCCGTTTCCGGGTTCGTGCTTACTGCGGATGTCCTTTCCTATGTGAAGGGATACAACGACCGAATGAAGTCTTACCTGATTAGAAAACACGGAATGGATATTTTCAAAGATTGCGAACGAAAAGCCCGGCTGGAATGGGAGAGCGAAAAACGCGACTCTGAAAATTCCTGAATTTGAACAGACCTGGATTCCTGGCCAACCCGGCCCGTAAGCGCCAACTTGAGCATGGAAGATTCAAAAGCGATGCTACAACAAATCTCGTTCAAGAATTTTAAAAACTTTGAGAACGCCTCTCTTCAACTGGGGCCATTCACCCTTCTCATAGGGGCCAATGCCTCCGGAAAGAGCAATATTCGGGACGCGTTCCGTTTTTTGCACGGGATTGCCCGCGGGTATACGCTGGCCGAAATCATGGGCGAAAAGTATATCGAAGGCGGTGTCCTGCAATGGCGTGGCATTCGGGGGGGAATCAAGGAGGCCGCTTACATGGGCGAGCCGTCGTTTTCCCTTTCCGTCGGTTTCGAAGTCCTCGGCGACGATAGGTTTTTTCCCGCCAAAACGGTTTATTCCATCGAGGTCAGACCGGTTACCGGAAACGGAGGGCCTCTTGTGGTCAACGAATCGTTGTATGAAGAAAATCAAATGGTGTTCGATACGAACACGGACAGCGGTGACTCTCTTGGAAACGAACCAGGGTTGGTTCGCGTCAGGGTTCGGGCCGGGGGTAAGTTCAAAAAGGGTCAGATCGAATCGTGCTCCGCACACCAGCCGGTGCTGACCCAGTTGGCCAAACGCATCGAGGGCAAACGAAAAGACAAGGCCGCAAGGGAAAGCGTGCATGCCATCAATGGCACGGTCGCCGCCCTGAACGCGTTCAGGTTCCTGGACCTGGACCCGGATGCCATGAGAATGCCGTCGTTTCCAGGCCAAACCATTCTGGGGGACCGGGGAGAGAACCTGTCTTCGGTCCTTCAGGCCATTTGCGAGGACACGGCAAGAAAAAAGGCGCTCGTGGAATGGATCAGGGAGTTGACCCCTATGGACGCCTCCGATTTTCAGTTCATAGCGGACCAGACCGGAAAGATACTGCTCAATCTCGTGGAGGAAAACGGCCATGTCGTTTCCGCTTACAGCGCATCGGACGGGACCCTCCGTTTTTTGGCCATGATTGCCGCGCTCTTGGGGCCAAGGGCGGACAGGCTCTATTTTTTCGAGGAACTGGACAACGGGCTTCATCCGGCGAGGCTTCACCTTCTACTTCAATTGGTGGAAAGAAAAGCCATGGAGGGAAAAGTCCAAATGATAGGCACCACCCACTCGCCGCAATTGCTCAGGGCTTTGGGAAAGAATTCGGTCGCACATGCCTCTCTGGTCTATCGGCACCCGGAATCCCATCGAGCCGGGATCCGACGAATAGTCAATATGGACGGTATCATGGAAATACTGGAGAAGCAGGATCTGGCAAGGCTTCATGAATCAGGCTGGTTCGAGGACGCCGTGTATTTCTCCGACGAGAACGAGGACTCGCCATGAACGTATTGATTATTCCCGAGGATTTCAGAAAAGACCAGTATATGCTGAAGCCCATCGTTTCGGCCATGTTGTCCGAGATCGGCAGACCCGTAAAAGTTAGAGTATGCCAGGACCCGCTTTTAGGCGGGAGCGGCCAGGCGTTAAAATGGGAGCGTATCCATGAGATAATCGAGCGTTACAAAGGCATGGTCGGGCTGTTTCTGCTCTGCGTCGACAGGGATGGTATCGAAGGGCGCAGGTTGGCCCTCGACAATCTGGAAAACCAAGCGCGCAATGAACTGCCCGGGGACCGGAAGTTTCTGGCGGAAAATGCGTGGCAGGAAGTCGAGGTGTGGGTCCTGGCAGGTCATGATCTGCCGCCGGACTGGGCCTGGAATGCCGTCCGGGAAGAGCCGAACCCCAAAGAGGTCTATTTCGAGCCGTTTGCGAAGATGCGAGACGTGCTCGACGAACCGGGGCAGGGCAGAAAAACGCTGGCGCGGGAAGCCGCCGGAAGATACCATCGTATCAGACAGCTCTGCGCGGAGCTTGCGGAACTGGAAAACAGAATTCGGCAATGGGGATGATAAATCAAAGTATGGGCCTGTCGGGGTATGGGATATATGTGGGGTGATGAAAATGGTCATCGTTTTGATAACAATTTTCCGCCGGGTATTATGCCTCGATATCTATCGCGGGGCCTGGTTCGGGTGCGTAGGGTGGGTGGGTTGAACCCCTGACGATTGGGGCTGGATCAAAGCTTGTTAACGCCTGTGTCATTCGAGCTTGTACGAAGCCCAACCCACCATTTCCCGAGCCGCCTCGATGTTATTCGTTCGAAAAACCGACGAATTGGCGCGGAAAATGGTGGGTTGGACTCCGTGCAAGATTGTCGGGCCATCCTTTAAAGAGAAGTCGGATTGGCGACAACACCCGGCTACCGACCCACCCACTCTACGTTCCCGAACCAGCCCGTGCAGATTGCCGCGAGCGGGAACAAATCCCGGCAGAAAAAAATCTCCCGACATTGGATGATTTTCATCACCCTAGGTCGGGACCATCCCGGAATTCGTTCAGGTCCGTCGATCTGCATATTGCGCGACGGCGGGTAATCGAGTACGAAAACAATGCCGAATCCCGACGGAAGCGAGTGCGAACCGATCAGGCCGAAGGGCTTTCCGCCCACAGATATTTCAGGTCGATTTCGACATCCGGAAACGGTTCGGCGCAAACCCGGTCGTCGTCCATGAACGTATGGATCAACAGCCATTTGCCGGATTCGACCCGAAAAACCTCGAAAATTTTCTGCATGGGATTGACCATCCACAAATACGAAACGCCGTGTCGGGCGTAGATGGGCATTTTTTTGATTCTGTCGGTGCGCATGGTGGATGGCGAAAGAATTTCGCAGATCCAATCCGGCGCTATGGACAGCCAGTTCGTGTCGGGCAGCGCCGGCAATCGTTCCTTTTTCCATCCCGCAATGTCGGGTACCAGGGTGTGCTTGCCCAACCGGAGTTCGGGTTCGAACAAAATCCACCATCCGCCCGGTCCCTGATCTCTGCCGAATTGGTAAGGCTTCCAGATGTGGCCCTGCAGGGAAGAGGAAATGTTGGCGTGTTTCGGCGAAGGTCTTGGAAACGCGAAAAGCTCGCCGTCTATGATTTCCCCCACCATGTTCTCGGGCAAATCCAGCAAGTCTTCATAGGTTGCCGATTTGATCGCCTGTTCGCTCACGGTCTGTCACCTTGCATCTTTATGCGGCTTTCTTGGTGGTCGGAATAATCAGCATGTGATACCCGTACTCCATGAACATGTCCATGAGGACATCTCCCGAGAACTCTATAAGGTCGCGGGGCATGTCGTCGTCCTCCGGCACCTCGACTCTGATCCAGAGCGTTTTCGGATCTTCCCAGCTTTTCTCCCTGTTCGCTCATCGGCCATCGTCCCGATGTTCAAGAGTTCGATCCAACGCACTCTGACGACTTGCATCTTATAGTCCAGTTTTTCACGCCTGATACCATAAGTGGCAAGGGCGGCCATCGCAGCCTGAAAAGCCGAATGGTAGGCACTGTTTGCACATGCATGGTACAATCCGTGATCGAGACAAATCTGGGCGGCTTGCAAACTGTCACTTGATTTCTGAAAAAATCCGTTTTTCATACCAGCAATTTACAGCATATAGTTGGGTGACACAACGTTTCTTTCCAAGGAGTGCCGGACAATCGCTATGTCATTGTCTGAACCTTTTTCGTGCAAACCGGGTGCAAGGTGCTATTGCCAGAGTTCTTGTTTCTGTCGTCCCTGACGGGACTTGGGACGCAATGACTGGCAAACCCCGGCAATAAATTGCCGGGCTATTGTCTGTCGTCCCTGACGGGACTGTGCGCTTCGAGTGGAACCGACAAATCGCCTCTGTCCGGCAGTGCCGAAACGCCGAGCGCGGAAACGAAGGCCATCCTGTTTTTTCGTTGAATTAAAACGTGGATTGGTATACTCGATGAGCAAGTCTGCCAAAATGGGGGAAGATGAAAATGATTGGCATATCGAAAAAAACTTTGGGTTTCGCGATTGTATACACGTCGCTGTTCTTTTTGCTTTTCGCTGCCTGCTGGGCCGCCGACCCTCCCGCAACTCCGGTCCTGCGCCTGGAAACCGGCATGCACACGGCCATCATCGGGCGCATCGGGGCGGATCGTGCCGGGACCGTCCTGGTGACGGCGTCGGAGGACAAGACCGCGCGGGTGTGGGACTTGGCGACCGGGGAGCTGAAAAAGGTCCTTCGTGTCCCTTTGGATCAGGCGGAAGACGGCATGCTCTTCGCCGTAGCCGTCTCCCCGGACGGCCGGACGGCGGCTTTGGGCGGGTGGACGGGTTGGAACTGGGACAAGAAGACGTCCATCTATCTTTTCGATTTGTCCTCCGGGACTTTGGCGGCCCGCATCTCCGGGGTGCCCAGTTTGATCAACCATCTTGCGTACTCTACGGACGGACGGTATCTGGCCGCGTCGCTTAACCGCGAAAAAGGCGTCCGGATTTACAACACATCCAGCCTGGATCTGGCGGCCAAGGACGAAGACTACGGGGAGGATTCCTACTGGGCGGACTTCGACTCCGAGGGGCGAATGGTCACGGGGTCTTTCGACGGGTTCGTCCGCCTCTACGACCGAGCCTTCCGGCTGATCGCGAAAAAGAAAGCGCCAAGCGGGGACCGGCCTTTTACCGTGGCCTTCTCCTCCGACGGCGACTCGATAGCCGTGGGCTATGAAGATTCGGCGAAGGTGGATGTGCTCTCCGGAAAAGACCTTTCCCATCGGTTCTGCCCGGACACTTCGGGAGCGGGCAGGGGCCAGCTCAGCGGGGTCGCCTGGTCCGCGGACGGGCGATACCTCTACGCCGGGGGAAGTTACGACGACAGCACCGGCATGAACCCCATCCGCCGTTGGTCCGACGGCGGCCGGGGGGCCTACCGGGACCTTGCCGGCCCGATGAACACCGTCATGCAGATTCTCCCCCTGTCCGACGGCCGGGTGGTGTTCGGCGCATACGACCCGGCCTGGGGCGTCTTGAACCGGCAAGGGGAACGGTTGCGGTTCGTGGACGCGGCGGTGGCGGATTTTCGAGGAAACATCGAAAACGGTTTCAAGATATCTCCGGACGGCGGGCGGGTTCGATTCGGCTATGCCTTCGGCGGCAAGAGACCGGCCCTGTTTTCGGTTTCCGACCGCACTCTCGTCCTTGGCGGCGCCGCCGCCGATCTCAAACCGCCCACCACCCGAGCCGACGGCATTCTCGTTTCCAGGTGGCGGAACTCCTTCGCCCCCGAATGCAACGGCAGGCCGCTGACGCTGAAACAGCAGGAAGTGGCCCGCAGTCTTTGCATCGCTCCGGACGGGCAGTCCTTTCTTTTGGGGACCGAATGGTTCGTCCGGTGCTACGACAGGGACGGCGGTCTCGTATGGAGGGTCCCTGCGGGGGGCGCGGCCTGGGAGGTCAACGTTTCCGGGGACGGCATGATCGCCGTGGCCGCCTTGGGGGACGGCACATTGCGGTGGTACCGCATGAAGGACGGGAGGGAATTTCTGGCCATGTTTCCCCACAAGGACGGCAAGCGGTGGGTGGCGTGGACGCCCTCCGGGTATTACGCCGCCTCCGCAGGCGGCGACGCGCTGATCGGGTGGCATGTCAACCGGGGGCGGGACAAAGAACCGGATTTTTTCGCCGCCTCGCAGTTCCGTTCCGCTAAATATCGACCCGACGTGGTGTCCAAAGCCTTGGAAACTCTCGACGAATCCGAGGCCCTGCGACTGGCCGACGAGGAAGCCGGGCGTCGCCGCCAGGAAAAAAATGTCGAGCAGATGCTCCCCCCGGTGGTACAAGTGCTCGCCCCGGCGGACGGCGCCTTTTTTTCCGACCCGAACATTTCCGTGCGCTATTCGGTGCGCTCGCCTTCGGGCGAACCGGTCACGGCGGTCGAGCTGCTGCTGGACGGGCGCCCGTTGCCGGGCGAGCGGGGAATCAAGCTCGAAAGAAGCAAAGAAACCGGCGCGTTTTCCGTCACGTTGCCCGAAAGGGACTGCGAGATATCCGTGGTCGCGAAGAACAGACACGCCGCCAGCCAGCCCGCGTCCGCCCGGCTTCGTTGGAAAGGGGCCAATCCGAAAATGGACGAGTTCGTGGTCAGGCCCAAGCTCTACGTTTTGGCTGTGGGCGTCGGCAAATACAAAAACAGCGAGTTCGACTTGGGCTTTCCGGCCAAGGACGCCCGGGACCTGGCCGAAGTGCTGTCGCGCCAGAAGGGAAAATTGTACCGGGACGTCTCCGTCAGAATCGTTACCGATATGGGGGCCGCCAAGGACGACGTGCTCGACGGCCTGGACTGGCTGGAACGGGAGACGACGGACAACGACGTGGCGGCCTTCTTTCTGGCCGGGCACGGCGTAAACGACCGGGACGGCGACTACTATTTTCTGCCCCACGACGCGGACCCGGAACGGCTGCGCCGCACCGGCGTGCCCTACGCCGTCATCAAGGACGTGGTGTCGGGATTGCCGGGAAAAGTTCTCTTTTTCATCGACACCTGCCACTCCGGCAATGTCATGGGCAAGCGCCGGGGCGGACAAGGGGACATCATCGCCGTGGTCAACGACCTGGCAGCAGTGGAAAACGGCGTGGTGGTATTCGCTTCCTCCACAGGCGGGCAGTATTCTCTGGAAGACTCGAGCTGGGGCAACGGGGCTTTCACCAAGGCCTTGGTGGAAGGACTTTCCGGCTCGGCAGACTGGACCGGCGACGGCAGGATCACCATCAACGAAATGGATTTGTATCTTTCGGAACGGGTCAAGAAGCTGACTTTCGGCAAGCAGACCCCTACCACATCCAAGCCGGAGACAGTGCCGGATTTTCCGGTGGCTGTCAAATAAGCCATATCCTCGCACAGAGCCGCTAAGCCGCAGGGGCGCTTTTCTCCGTGTCTTTGCGGCTTTGTGCGAGATTTTCCATTTCCGCGGCCGTCGCGATCCCCGCCGCTTCGTCCACGCGGGTCAGAAGCAGTCCGCCAATGACAAAGAAGAGGGCGACCACCGAGACGCCCGCGCGCTGGGAGTCGAAGGCTTCCGTCAGCACTCCCAGCAGAAACGGTCCCATAAAGGCGGTCATTTTTCCCGAAAAGGCGAAGAAGCCGAAGAACTGGTTTTCCTTGGATGCGGGGACGAACCGTCCGAGAAGCGACCTGCTGGCCGACTGGTTGGGGCCGGCGAAGCATCCGACCAGTATCCCCGCGACCCAGAACCAGGTCTTGTCCGGGGCGAACACCGCCAGCAGCACCGCCAGGGTCAGCACGACATTGCTGACCTGCACGGTTTTCTTGCCGCCCATCCGGTCGTCGAAAAAGCCCATGGCCAGCGCGCCGAGTCCGGCGGCGACATTGAGGACAATGCCGAAGACCATGATTTCATGGAACGAAAAGCCGAACTCGCCCGCCGCGTAGATGCCGCCGAAGGCGAAAATAGTGACCAGGCCGTCGTTGTAGAGCATGCGGGCGACCAGCAGCCTGACGATCTCCTTGTGCTTTTTTACTTCCCGGAAGGTATCCGCAACGTCGGATAGACCGTCCTTGAGCCAGCCGGTTTTATTCCCGGCGGCCGGGGCTTTCGGGGCCGATTTCACGAACAGGAACATGGGCACGGAGAAGACCGCGAACCATGCGGCCACCAGGAGGTTGGTGGCCCGTATGTTGGCCCCGGTCTCCTTGGAAAGGCCGAACCAGGGCGTCTCGGGGCCGACCAGCCCGGCCATGGCGACGAACATGGCGGCCAGGCCTCCGATGTATCCCGCGCCCCAGCCGATGCCCGAAATGCGGCCGATCATGTGTTTCGGAGCGATTTCGGGAAGATACGCGTTGTAGAAGACGTTGGTGAGTTCGTATGCGATATTGGAGCAGACGAACCAGAGAAGGGCCTTGCCGACTTGTCCCGGCAAGGCGAAGTGGAGCATGACCGATCCGGCCACCGTGACCAGGGTGGAGAGAAGAAGAAATGTCTTCCGAAGGCCGCTGCGGTCGGCCACCGCCCCCAGAACGGGCGACAGCAGGGCCACGGATATGGCCGTGACCGTGACGCCTCTCGACCACAGCGCGGTCCCGGAAATTTCGTCCGGCGCCACCGCCTTGACGAAGTAGGCCGCGTAGATGAACGTCACCACCAGCGTGGTGTAGGCGGAATTGGCGAAATCGAACAGAACCCACGCCCCGACCGATCTTTTGTCCATCAGTCGAGGAGCCGCTCTTTGAAATCGGTCGTCAGCGGATACAGGAAGATCTCCTTGGGCGCGTCGCCGAATTTCCGGCTGAGCTTGTCCATCCTGCCCCGTCCGACCGTGGTTCCCACGTGAATCCAGTTGGCCGCCCTGTAGCAGGTCCCGGAATAGTCGTAGGCGGGATCCACCAGGGTTTCGAGCAGCACCGGCGTGTACTTGTAGGTGTCCTCCCAGTCCTTGGCGACTATCTTGGCGGAGAGGGAAAGAATCTTGCTGGCCAGGTTCTTCACCTTCACCCACGGAAGAATCAGGAAACGACTGTTGTTGACGATCTTTTGCAGGTTCTTGACCCGCACCTCGTCGTTCCAGTCGATGTATTGATCCCGGGGGGTCATTCTCCAGGCGGGGCTGGAGAACTGAAGGCACCCGATGATGGCGTCGCCGGCACCTTCGGCCCGGACGAAATACCGGATCTGGGCGCCGAACGGGCGCTGATATCCCAGGTAGTGGTATCGCTCCACGTACTCGTAGAAAAGCTGCCTTTGCTCCTTGGTGGTGATTCTTTCCAGCCGGATCGGAGAAATGTCCTTCAAGTTGCCCTCTATGGCCTCCCCGGCGTCGGACTGTTCCGTGGTCACGACATGTTCCCCCGTGCCTTTCTGCCTGGAGGCCTGGGATTCCGGAAGCTTGACGATGCTCCAGTCCTCCAGGACCTCCAGATACTGCAAGGCTTCCACGGTCTTCAGCTTGCCCGTGGGCCGCTTCCAGGAGAACAGCTCGCAGATCGTGCTGGCAAGTTCCGTCCTGGAAAGGGAGGGAAACAGAGTGACGATCTCCTTGATTTCGTCCAACTGTTCGTTGGTCACCTTTACCCCGCAGAAATTTCTGAAAGCCGGAAGTTGCATTGCGCCTCCTTGTTATCCGAAAAAAAACGTCGAAAAAAATTTCGTTTTCGAACATATTGTGGTTTGTACGTCTACGCAACTCCATATCATGTATCTGTTGGGGATGGAAGCTTTTTTTGCGATCCTTCCGGATTTTTACGGCCTCAGTCGAGGTTCGTATCGATCAGCTCCACAGGAAGCGGATTGCCGAGTATCTCGAATTCCCCGATGCCCTTTATCATGCCGATGCCCTTGGCGACCCAGTAGGTGATCTCGGCGCTGGCAACCCCGGAGGGGCTGCTGTAATCGGGAATCAGAGTGCTTCGCGCCACTTTGACGATGTTTTTCCAGGTCTTGCTGGCTACCGTCATGCTGTCCAATTTGTCCACGATCTCCCAACGTTCCACCGACGTCGCTTTTACGGAATCGATTTCTTCGGTACCAAATCCGGTTATAGTAACGTATCCATCGCAGATGGCCTGAATTGTACCTTGTTCGTCGTAGACGTAGCCCACCGGAAGGGTATCCAGGTCGTCGCGGTCCAGAAACCATTCGGCGGAAGGAGTGAAAACGGTGTCCAAATAAAATTGCACGCCGACCGAAAAGCCGTCGATGTCGAGGGTCATATCGAAATCCACGTATTGTCGTTCGACGAGGGTGGTGGATGCATTTTCCTCGATTTCCATGGTTCCCTGGAAATTGGCCGTGCCGCTGGCATCGCCCGAAACGGTGGCGCTGAACTCGGCAGTCCTGGTCAAAAGACCGTAGTCGATTTCGACCTCGACGTCGCCGAAGTTCATGGTCAAGTCCATGCCCTCCTCCTCGATTTCGATGGGTTTGCCCTCGTTCACCCGGTAGGTCCAACGGGGATTCAGGTTGGAACCGTCAGCGGCCGTGGCGGTTATAGGATAGAATGACTCGGATGTGGAGCCGTTGTCGTTGGCGGGGTCGCCCTCGTAGACGAAAGCGGGGACGGGGACCGCCGGCGTGAAGAGCAGGTGGGACAAATCCGCGTCTCCGCATATGACCAGCCCGCAGAGGGCCGGGGAACTGGAAGCCACGACGATTTTCTTGATCTGGTCGAACGAAACTTGGGGAAACCACGTAGAATGGACCCCCAGGATTTTGCCGTAGGCCGTGACGGTGGTTTCGAAGGTGTCCAGCACGTTGGTGTCCCCGAGGGCGTACAGGGTGACATCGACAGGGGCGCCGGTCAGGTTGGCGATGGCGGAGCCCTTGGATACGATGGACGGGGAGAAGTCGCTGAAGAACAGGCCGATGTTTTCGTCCAGCGACTCGACCAGATTGAATTCGGCGATCCCTCCGCCGTCGTTTTCATAGGAGAGCCTGAAATTCAGCGCCTGGTTCGTATAGGTCACCTTGCCTGTCTGGGCTGCGGGCGCCAGGGCTTTCAGGTCCAGAAGCAACTCGCCGTAGGCGGGGACCGTGAATGCATGGTTCAAAACGACGGCCCCTCCGGAGTAGAGGGTCAGCGTGAAAGCCGCGTCGGCCGAATCGGTGCTGTCGGCTTGCAGGTAATCGTCCCAGCCGTCCACGCCCCCGGTGATATGGGGAATGCAGGCCTCCAGAGCGAAAGCCTGGCCGCCCGCGAGGATCGCCGCCATTGCCAGCAGTACGAACAGTTTCTTCATGTCTTTTCCTTTCAGAAGTTTTGGGTTGAAATATTTTCAATCTGAATACAATTGGATAGATTGTTTGTCAATCGCACTTTCCGGCAGGAGACAGGCTCGTCGGACTTGACCTTGACCGACGGGATGAAGAAAGTACGGCAACGAACTTTTTCGCAGGGTGCTCATGGCAGGGCCCCGCAAGCGTATTTCGGGAGCCAACGCAAATGACCGTCGCCATAGGAATCACAACCCAGATTATTCGACAGGCCAAGTGGTATAAATATTTCCAGGAATTGGGTTTCCAGGTCGTGGAAATCAACCGGCAGAACTCCAAGCTGCATTTCAACCTCTATTTTCTCGAAAAGGTGAAACGCTACACGCAAGGCTTCGATCTGAGCGTGCATTCCGGCACGGCCGGGATTTTCCAGACCCACGAACCCTTCACACGGGCCAACCTGGCGGTGTTGTCCGCCGAGATCGACGTATGCCGCATCCTCGGGGCCGGGCAGCTGGTGTTCCATCTCAACGACGGTATCATGAGCGGGGAGAACAAAAAGCGCCTCGCCGAGGTTTTCGCCCGCTCCCGGGACCTGGGCGTGGAAATGCTCTACGAATCCAATTGCGCCTTGGTGGCCGAATACGCCTACGACATTCTGGAAAGCTTCCCGGACCTGGGATACGTGCTGGACTTGGGGCACCTCAACAACGGGTACGGCAGAGGGATGCTGGGATGCGAGATCGACGAGTTCGTCGAAAATATCCGCCGACGCACGGTCTATGTGCACGCCAGCAACAATTCCGGCACGCGCGACGACCACGGCGGCCTGGAAGAGGGCACCCTGGACTGGAGAGGCGTGCTGGACCTGCTGGATTTTTCCTTGATCAGGAAAATCATACTGGAGATGAGGTTCGCGGAGGCCGTGGAGGGTTCGAAAAAGGCGCTGTTGGAATACCTCATCCAGAGATCCATTCCGCATCGTCCGGCTTGAAGGAAATGTAGACTTCTTTTCCGGGAATCAGACCCGAGCGCGTGATTTGGTCTTCGGAAAGCCTCACGGTGAAAGGCACGTTGCCCGCCACGACCGTGCCGACGATTCGGTCGGCGCTCTTTTGAAAAGCGAGCCTGGACACCACGCCTTTGACGCAGTTTTCGCCGTCGGCCCGGCTGGCCGCATCCGACAACCTGATTTTTTCCCAGCCCAGCACGGCGGCGGCGTCCTCGGACGGCGGGGCGGTCACGACGATCTTGCGGTCTTCGTCGATGTCCTTTGCCCACCGGTTTTCCGACAAGCGCCGCCATGGTCCGAACACGAGGGTTTCCAGCCCCGTGCCGAAGACGACGCCCCGATGCATGTGGCAGGTGCGGTCGCAAATGCCGTGCAGCCATTGCAGGTCGTGGCTGGCGATCACCAGGGTGGTCCCCCAGCGCTCTCGGGCGTTCAGGGAGGCCTCCCGGATGAACTGGCCGCTGCGCGCGTCCACGCTGGCGGTGGGCTCGTCCAGCAGGAGCGCTTCGGGCTTGAGAGCCAGGCGGGCCGCCAGGGCCACCCGCTGCGCTTCGCCCCCGGAAAGCTCTCTGGAGGACCTCCGCGCGAACTCCGGCCCCAGGCCCACCATGGACAAGGCTTCGGCCACCCGTTCGTCCAGATGTTCCCGATCCCCTCTGAGACGCAGGCCATAAGCGATGTTGTCGAACACCGACCGTCTCATCAGGTAGGGATCCTGGGTGAGGAGCGTGACTTGGAATCGCACGGACCTGGAAAACGGCGCGGCGGGCTTTCCCTTGTACAGGATCTTTCCCGAAGTGGGCTTTTCCACAAAGGCCAAAAGCTTCAACAACGTACTCTTGCCGCTTCCGTTGGGACCCATCAGCCCGACGATGGACGAGGCTTCGACCGAGAGCTTTTCGACGGACAGCGCCCGCTTTTCGCCGTACGCGTATTTCACATTTTCAAGCGTGTAGATGTCCTTCGGCAATTTCATCTCCGTCCGCGAAGAAAAGAGAGCGAAACGTTCACTGCGAAGGCGATTAAAAGCAGCACCAGTCCCAGCGCGATTCCCATGGCGAACTCGCCCTTGTTGGTCTCCAGGGCGATGGCGGTGGTGATCGTTCTGGACTGCCATTTGATGTTTCCCCCGACCATCATGGAAATCCCCACCTCCGTCAGGACCCTGCCGTAGGCCGTCACCGCCCCCGCCATTATGCCGTAGCGCACTTCCCATAGACAGGTCAGAAACAGCTGTCTTTGGTTGGCCCCCAGCGACATGACCGTCAGCTTGAGCTGATCGTCCATGCTTTCCACGGCCGTCGCGGTGAGCGCCACCACCACAGGCAGGGCCAGGATGGTCTGTCCGACCGCGATTCCCGGCAGGGTGAACAAAAGGCCCATCTCGCCAAGCGGACCTCGGTAGGACAAAAACGCGTACACCATGAGGCCGATGAAGACCGTGGGAAGGGCCAACAAGGTGTCCACCACCGTTCTGACCTGTCTTTTGCCGGGAAAGTCCCGGTATCCCAGCGCAAGGCCCAGCGGAATCCCCGTCAGCAGGCTCGCCGCCATGGAATAGCTGGAAACCTGCACGGTGGCGAATATGGCGGAATAGGTCTCCGGATCGTATGAGAGCAGAAGCTGGAACGCCTTGACGACGCCTTCCAGTATGAAATCCATGGTCCAAGTCTCGAAAAGGCCAAAAAGAAACCGGTCTCCGAACTTGCGCACGGAAACCGGCCCAGTATCACTCGATGATCAAGCTCTTTCCGCCGACCGGACCGAGGCGACCGTCATTCCGGGCGCAGCGAAGCGGAGACCCGGAATCCAGGAGATCCGAAGAAACGTATGGATTCGAAGCTTTCGGGGCGAATGACGAAAAAAAACTTGATCAGCAATCATCGTTCTGCGAATACAGGCTTACTTTTTCGCGTTGGCCTTGAACAGCACCTTGCCGAGCAGCTTGAATTCGCCGATGAGTTTCTGCGCGTTGTCTCCGGCCATCCATTGGGCGAACTTCACGGCCTTGTCGTATTGGGCGTCCGGGCAGTTGTCGGGATTGACGGCGATCACGCTGTACTGGTTGAGCAGGACCTCGTCTCCCTCCACCAGAATCTTGAGCGGCGGGTTGCCCTTCATGTTGTCCTCGTACTTGATGTAGGTGCCCCGGTCGGTCATGGTATAGCCGCCTCGCTCCGCCGCCACGTTGATGGTGGACAGCATTCCCTGGCCGGTCTGCACGTACCAGGACTCCTTGTCGGGAACCTCCATGCCCGCGCTGGTCCACAGGAGCTTTTCCTTTTTGTCGGTCCCGGAATTGTCCCCGCGGCTGACGAAAACGGCCTGCTCGGCCTTGATGGCGGAAAGGGCGTCCGTGACGCTCTTGCCCTTGATTGCCGCCGGGTCGGATTCCGGACCGATGATGACGAAATCGTTGTACATGATTTCCGTGCGGTCCTTTCCGTAACCCTCCTCCACATATTTTTTCTCGGCAGGAGGAGCATGGACCAGAAGAACATCCACGTCGCAGCTTTTTCCCAGGGCGAGGGCCTTGCCTGTCCCCGTGGCGGTCCATTTGAGTTCGATTCCCGTTTCCTCCGTGAACTTGGGAATCAGGTAGTCCAGCAGGCCCGTATTGTCGGTGCTGGTGGTTGTGGCCATCATCAAGGGCTTGTCCTGCGCGAACACGGAAAAGCCTGCGATGAAAAGACATAAGGCGACCAATAACGACACTCTTAGAAACGACCTCATAGAACCTCCCTGTTTGTTGTTAAATGGTGTGGAAAAATTGAAAATCCCCATACGGTGCAAAAAACGGATAGATAAAATAATACTTTTGCGGTTGGCGCATGTCAATATATTGAGCGAAACGGACGGCAGAGCCAAATGAAAAAACGAAAAATTACGAATGGATACGGGCAAGGCCAATGGAGTGATACGGCGCGTGTCGTGTGTCAAAGGCACTCTTCGATGACCGCCAGGGCTTTTTCCACCAATTCCATGACCGCCTGTGCACCCATATGGCCTATCCGGAACACCTTGCCCTCCATGGGGCCCATGCTGCCGCCGACCGCCAGGCCTCGCTCGCGCAGCTTGGCGTCGAACTCGGGCCATGTGATCCCCGGGGGTACTTTCACGGCGGTGACGGTGGGAGAGGGGACGGCGTCGAATGCGGGAAAAAGAGTCAGGCCCATTTCCACAAGCGTCTTTCGACAATGGGCGGCCACTTGCTGATGCCGGTCGAAGCAGTTGGTGAGGCCTTCTTTCAGGATTCGTTCGGCCCCGGCGTTCAGGGCCGCTACGCCGTACCAGTCGGGCGTGTAGGGGAAAAATTTGTCCTTTTGGGCGGTCCGGAAGGGCTTGAGGGCGTCGTAGCCCGCGTAGCCCACTTGTTCCACGATTTCCCACGCCGCGTCGCTCACCGACATGAAACACGAGCCGGGCGGGACCGAAAGACACTTTTGGGAACCGCCCAGGCAAAGGTCGATACGGCGCTTGTCGGCGATCGTCTGCGTGCCTCCGACGCTCGAGACCGCGTCCACGTAGAAGAGCGGGACCTTGCGGTCCTCCTTGAGCTTGCCCAGGGCGGCCAGCGGATTGAGCGTGCCGGAAGGCGTTTCGCAATGGACGGCGGTGATCATTTTCGGTTTGAATTCGTCCACCGCCTTTTCGATTTCAGCCACGTCGGAAATGGTCTGGTTGTCGGCCCAATCGACCGCCCTGACCTCGGCGCCTGCGGCGGCGGCCATTTCGCCGATGCCCCGCCCGAACACCCCCGTGCCCACGGCCAAAACCCGGTCGCCCGGTCGAAGGCAGCTTTTCAAGGCCCCCCACAGGACCAGCATCGCTTCCCCGGTTTGAATCACCACGGAATTCTCGGTCCCCATGATTTTTCGCAAATTTTTTTCCGTCTCGGCGTAAAGTTCGAAAAATTCGGACTCCAGGTCCGCCGAACCGTACTCGGTGCGGTAGACGGCCCGGACCTCCTCCGGCACGCTCACAGGGCCGGGAACCATTGGTATCGGATAGGTTTTCATGGATCGGACTCCTCGTATGTTTCAGTTTTCTTGTGGTCTTCCGTTTTTCCCTTTTATATCAATGGTTTAGGAAAATATGGCGCGTTTGTCAACCAGGTATCGGAACGAACCCTGGCGTTTGTTCCCGCCAAGACGGAAAAACGGCAAAAATCGCGAAGTCGAGCATGGCCATTCTTGACAGATTCGGCCTGTTATGCTTTCCTAGACATGCCGGTGCGGCGAAGAAACTGTGGAAAACGCAAACGCGGCAGGCCATCGAACAGGCCGCGGACAAAAGAACCTGAAACAACAAGGAAAGACTATGCCGAGCAAATCGAAAAAGCTGTCCATCAAGTCCAAGGTCTGGATCGATGATGAAAAAGGGTCCATGGTATTCGGCCTGGGCCGGTTGAAGATTCTGGACGCCATCGAGCGGCACGGCTCCATTCTGGGAGCTTCCAAGTCCTTGAACATGAGCTATCGCGCGGCCTGGGGCAAGATCAAGGCCACCGAGCAGCGACTTGGACAACCCCTGCTCGCGCGAAAGGTCGGAGGCAAATCGGGAGGGGGCTCGGAGCTGACCCCCTTCGCCAAGGCCCTGGTCAAGAAATTCAAGTACCTGCAATCCCTCGTGGAAAAGGAGGCCGACATCTTCTTCGCCGACCTGTTCACCGTCGATCTCGACAAGGAACTCGACCGGGATCTCGACCGGGATGAAAACTGAAGGCCGGCCTGACGATGCACGGCGGACTGCGGAGTGCCGGGCCGCCGGAGGCGGCTTGGTTGGCATCCGGTCGTTCGCATCTGAAATGTAGCAATTCTTCCTGCCCTGATTTTTCCGATATCTACGTTTTGTAGATAAAGTTCCTCCCCGAGATGTGTCAAAACAGACATATCGTGCTATGCCAGCGGTGGCATAACGTGCCTAAATAATTACGTTTTTTTCTTGACCCCTCCGTTCGAAAAAAGATATCCAATGATTGCTTTGCTTGAGATGTTTCCTTCCAAAAAAATCCAGGACAATATCAACCGAAACCAATAAGGAGGACAATCGCATGGATAAGATACTACGAGTGGATATGGGGGCCGAAGGCGGCCCGAAGTTTACGGAGGAACCGCCGGGAGACTACGCCGGCCTTGGCGGAAGGGCGTTGACATCGACGGTGGTCGCCAAGGAAGTGGACCCGCTTTGCCATCCGCTTTCCGGCGACAACAAGCTGGTCATCGCGCCGGGGCTGTTGAGCGGTACGTCGGCGGTGATGTCCGGCCGTCTTTCCGTGGGCTGCAAGAGCCCGCTGACCGGAACCATCAAGGAGTCCAACGCGGGAGGCCAGGCCGCGCAGGTCATTGCCCGTCTGGGATACCAGGCCATCATACTGGAGGGCAAGCCCGCCGGCGACCAGCGATACAAGATGCTGATCGACAAGGACGGCGTCAAAATTGAGCCAGCGGACGATCTGAAGCTTTTGGGCAATTACGACACAGTGGAAAAACTGGTCGGTCAGTACGGCGACAAGGTCACCTGCATCACCATCGGGCAGGCCGGCGAATACAAGATGTGCGCGGCTTCCATCGCGGTAACCGACATGGAACTGAGGCCGACGCGCCACTGCGGACGCGGCGGCGTGGGCGCGGTCATGGGTTCGAAAGGGCTCAAGGCGATCGTGTTGAACGACGAGGGATGCGGCATGAGAGCGCCCAAGGACCCGGAGGCGTTCAAGGAGGCCAACAAGGTCTTCACCCAGGGGCTCAAGAAGCACCCGGTGACGGGGGAGGGGCTTCCGGCTTACGGCACCAACGTGCTGACCAACGTGTTGAACGAAGCTGGCGGGTATCCGACCAAGAATTTCAGCGTGGGCCGTTTCGAGGGATGTTCCAAGATCAGCGGCGAGACCCAGGCCGAGACCGAGACCGCCAGAGGCGGCAAGGCCACCCACGGATGCCACAAGGGCTGCATCATCCGCTGTTCCGGGACCTACGTGGACAAGGACGGCAACTATATTACCAAGCAGCCCGAGTACGAGACGGTATGGGCGCACGGCGGCAACTGCGGCATCGACGATCTGGACGCCATCGCCATGCTCGACCGGCTCGACGACGATTTCGGCGTGGATACCATCGAGATGGGCGCGACCATCGCGGTGGCCATGGAGGGCGGATTGGCCGAATTCGGCGATGCGGAGGCCGCGATCAGGCTTGTGAAGGAAGTCGGCGCGGGCACGCACTTGGGCCGTATTCTGGGCAACGGAGCTGCGGTGACCGGCAAGGCGTTCGGCGTCGCCCGGGTGCCGGTGGTCAAGAACCAGGCGCTTCCGGCCTACGATCCGCGCGCCGTGCAGGGCATCGGCGTCACCTACGCCACCACCACCATGGGCGCGGACCATACGGCAGGCTATGCGGTCGCCACAAACATTCTGGGCGTCGGCGGACAGGTCGATCCCCTGAAGCCCGAAGGACAGATCGAGCTTTCCAGAAACCTGCAGATCGCCACCGCCGCGGTCGATTCCACCGGCATGTGCCTGTTTATCGCGTTCGCGGTCCTGGATCAGCCCGAGACCTTCCAGGCCTTGATCGACATGCTCAACGCGTTCTACGGGCTCAGCCTCACGGCCGACGACGTGGCCGCCTTGGGCAAGAACGTCCTGACGGTGGAAAGAGAATTCAACAAGAGGGCCGGTTTCACCAAGGAACACGACAGGCTCCCGGATTTCTTCCTCAAAGAGAAGCTCGCTCCCCACAACGTGACCTTCTCGGTGAAGGACGAAGACTTGGACAAGCTCTACGAGTTCTAGACGCCGGTTTTTAAAGCATGGAAATGAAGAGGGAGGCCTTGAATTCAAGGGCTCCCTTTTTTTATGGAAATTTTAGAATTGCGAAATGGGGTGTGATAATGCAAGATAGCGACAACGACAAAGAAGGGACCTGCTTTGTCGCAGGCGAGTATCCTCTTGTGTCCATCGTGGCAGGGGCGCGTTGTTTTCATTTGTTCCACTGGTTTTTGCAGCACGGCTTTTTCATCGAGGCCAAACCCGGCGAGAGCGTCAAGAGCATGCTGTGCGAACGACTGGGCGTCGATTCCGAATACGCGGTCGACCGGATAAAGACCATATTCTTGAACGGCAAGCCCGTCGACGACATGGAGAAGGCCTACATACGCGACGGGTGTTCGCTGGCGCTCTCCGCCGCCATGCCCGGCCTGGTGGGGGCGACTTTCAGAAGCGGCGGGGTCTTGTCGCCCTTCCGCGCGGCCATCAGCTACCGGCCCGAGGAATGCGAGACGGCCGAGTCCGAAATCGGGGCCGTGTACTTGAAACTGTTCAATCTTCTGGTGCCCGAGATGGGGCCCGCGTTTCTGGAAAAGGGAATTTATGTTGACAAAAACCTTGCGGAAGAGTTTTTTAGGGATAGCGAGTCCGATTTGGAGACGGGGTGTTCGTCGATCACCATGGACGAACGGCCGGTCGATATCCGGGAACTGGCGAAAAACGGCATTGGAGGTTCCGGGAGTTTCATTTTCCTGCGGGTGAAGAAAGAATAGGGTTTCAAGGTATGTTCAAAGCATCGACGGTCACTTTGAGAGAAGCGTTCGGCCGGGAGCAGGGCGAGTGGATGGGGCGCGAGCTTTGCGAGCAGCTGGGCGTGGCGCCTGCCGCATGCTGGCTTTTCTGTTCCCCCAAGGAGGGTTTCGAGGACTTGGTCGCGGGGGTTTGCGACACGGTCGGCACCGACATGCTGATCGGATGCACCACGGATGGCGAAATATCCGCCGACGGCGTCAGTACCAAGTCCGCCGTCTTGACGGGAATCGCCACCGACCGCATCGAATTCGAAATGGTGTCCGTGAGAAGCGTGGGGGAGAACAGCGCGGAAGCCGGAAAAAAGCTTGCGCGGAAATTTTCCGAACCGTTCGATTATCTTCAGCTGTTCACCGACGGTCTCACGGTGAACGGGTGCGACATCCTGAGAGGGGTCCAGTCGGTTTTGGGAAAAAGCATTCCCATTGCCGGAGGCACGGCGGGCGACGACGGGCAATTTTTGAAGACGTGGCAGTTCGCGGGACCGGAGGTGCTCACCGACGCCGCCGTTGCGATCAGCATGCGGGGGGGCTTCAAGGTGGGGCAGGGCGTGCGCAGCGGCTGGGAGCCGATCGGTCTCGCCAAGAGGGTTACCAAGGCGAAGGGCAATGTCCTTTACGAACTCAACAACGAACCGGCGTTGAAGGTCTATGAAAGGTTTCTGGGCAAGCATGCCGACAGGTTGCCGTCGGTTGGGGTGGAGTACCCGCTGGGGCTCATCGATCATTGCTGGCTTTTAAACGACGGCAAATACTATCTGCTTCGCGCCACCATGACCGTCAACCGAGACGACGGTTCCATCTCTTTCGCGGGAGACGTGCCGGAGGGCACCATGGTGCGTCTGACCTGTGCGGACAGCGCATCGGTTCTGCAAGCTGCGGGCAAGGCCGCCAAAACGGCCTTGGATCAGCTGGAGGGGACGGTGCCGGTCATGGCGTTCGCCTATTCCTGCATGGCCCGAAAGACCGTTCTAGGCAGAAAGGTCGCCGAGGAGATGGCGAACGTGCGCCGCACCATCGGAACGAATGTGCCCACTGCCGGGTTTTTCACATACGGCGAGTTCGGGTCGGTTCGTCCAGGCGGAACGTGCGTACTTCACAACGAGACCATAACGGTCACCCTGCTGGGTCTGTAGAGGAGGTTTTTAACGGGAGATGCACGACAAAAGGGTCCTGCTGAATCGTGTACGGGAACTGGAGGAGTTGCTGGATATTGCCGAGCGCAAAACCGACATTCTCACCAACCTGCTGAAGGAAGCCAGCGCCGAATTCCAGCAGGCCCTTGAAAAGGTGACTGTATCGGAATCCAACTTCCGCGCCATATTCGAGAACGCCCCGGAGGCGATCTATATTCTGTGCACGGATACGAAAAGAATCCTGGATTGCAACTCGTTTGCTTCCCAATGGCTGGGATATTCGCGTCCGGAGCTTATGGGCATGCGTGTGGACGATATTCTGGCATCCGGCGCCGCCGAAATAGCGGAAAAAATCGAAGGGCCGGGCCTGGACGGGGCGGTCCAGGTGCTGGAGGGCCGCTTTCGAAAAAAGGACGGTTCCGTGGTGGACGCGGAGGTGACCGGCACGTTGATAGAATACGAGGGCGAAAGGCGCATGGTGGCCTTGGCCAGGGACATCACCGAGAGAAAAACGCTGGAGGAGATGGCCCGCTACAAGGAGCTGTTCGCCAACGTGAGCGACCCGGTCTTCATCAACGATTCCCGAGGGCGCTTTCTGGAGGTCAACGCGGTGGCCTGCGACTGCTTCGGCTATCGCAGGCGGGAGCTGTTGAAAATGGCCATCAAGAACCTGGTCAGTCCGGGGCAGAACCGTCTCCTTTCGGAAACGGGCGCGCGCATCGAAGGGGGGGAGACCGTCACATTCGAGTTGGAAATGACCACCCGGAAAGGGAAGAACATCCCGTTCGAATTCCACGCGAGGTCCGTGCGGTTTCTGGGAAAGAAGGCGGTCCTGAGCGTCGCCAGGGACTTGAGCGTTCGCAAGCGCATGGAGGAGACGCTGGTGAAGACCGAGCGGCTTTCGGCCCTGGGCGAGATGGCCAGCGGCGTCGCCCACAACTACAACAACCTGCTGCAAATGATCATCGCGTCGGGCGAGGCCGCCATGGCCAAGATGGGTGCCGGAAAGATGAGGGAGGCCACCGAGGCCGTGGAGACAATATTGGACGCGGCGCGCCGGGGGGCCGATACGGTCAAGAGAATCAAGGATTTCACCGATATCCGTTCCGGACAGGTGGCGCAAAAGGCGCCTTTCGATATCGGCGACCTGCTGGAAGAAGCCGTGGAACTGACCAAGCCCCTCTGGAAGAATCCCCAGAATCCTGGAAAATATCGGATGATGTTCCAAAAGCCCCGCTGCATGCTCGATGGAAACGCCTCCGAGATTTACGAGGTCCTGATCAACCTGATCAAAAACGCGGTGGAGGCCATGCCGGGGGGAGGGACGATCCGCGTTTTCACCGAGTACGAAGGCGATTATCTGGCCGTGAGAATCGCGGATTCGGGCATGGGCATCGCCGAGGAAAGCCTGGAGCGGATTTTCGAGCCCTTCTTTACGACCAAGGGGGCGAAAAGCAGCGGCCTGGGGCTTTCCTCCAGCTACGGGATTGTCAAGAGAAACCAGGGCGACATGAGGGTCGCCAGCAGGCCGGGGGAGGGCACTTGCTTCTCCGTTTTTCTGCCGCTGTCCGGGCAGTGCCCCTTGCAGACGGAGTCCGAACAAACCCTTCCCGACGACGCGAAAATCCGGTTTCTTCTCATCGACGACGAAATCAACATTCTCAAAGCCATGGAGATGTTTTTCGAGGACACGGAGATAGAGCTTTTCACGGCGGAAAAGGCGGCCGACGGGCTCGATTATCTTAAGGAGAAGGATTTCGACGTCGTCCTGTGCGATCTGGGAATGGACGACATGGACGGATGGACGGTCGGCAGAAGGGTGAGGGAATTCTTCGAGGAAAGGGGCCGGAAGAAACTTCCCTTCATTCTCTACACGGGTCTGGACAAGGCCTTGGACGACGAGCGGCTGGCCGAAAGCGGCATCGACCGGGTGGTGACCAAGCCGGTTTCCTGCGAAGAGCTTCAGAGAATCGTGCACCGCGTCGTGGCCGACAGCAGGAAGCCCTGATAGCCGGCGACGCCCGTCAAACGTGCGGCTTTTCTTCCGCGAACACAAGTGGCGCTTTGACGACGATTCTGGTCCCTTTGCCCGGACAAGAGTCGATCTCCACGAGACCGCCGAGGTCCGACAGGCGCTCCCTGATGCTGAATAGGCCGAATCGTCTGTTGTCCGCGAAACTGGCCTTGTATTCGGAGACGTCGAAGCCCGCTCCGTCGTCTTCCACGCGCAGGCGGATGTCGTCTTCGCCCCTCCGGATTTCGACCCTCGCGTTTTTCGCACCGGAATGCTTGACGATGTTCATGAGCAATTCGCGGACGGTCCGGAAGAGCTGGAACATGGAGCGTTCCTCCAAGGGCCTGACATTGTTGTCCTTTTCCAGGCCGATGCGGATGCCGTATTTTTCCTGGAACTGTTCCACGAGCCATTCGATGGTGGATTCGAAGCCCAGTTCGTAGAGCATGACGGGGCTGATTTCGAACATGAGGGTGCGGGCCGTGTGAATGGCCTGCTGGGCGAGGTCGTAGACGTCGTCGTAGACGTCGGCCGCTTCGTTTTCGTACGCGATTTCCTTCATGGCGCCAAGCTTGATCTTCAGCAAGGCGAGCTGCTGTCCGATGTTGTCGTGCAGTTCCGTGGCGATGCCGCTTCGCTCCCGCTCCTCGATCATGGTCATTTCGGAATACAGGCGTTTGAGTTTGTTCTGATACTTGATGATTTCCTTTTCGGCGCGTCTGCGTTCCGCCATTTCCGCTTCGAGCCGCACGTTTACGGAATTGAGTTCCGCGTTCTGTCTTTCCAGCCTGTTGCGCAGGGACTTGATTTGCAGGTGCGTGCGGACCCTCGCCACGGCCTCTTCGGGGCTGAACGGCTTGGTGATGTAATCGACGCCGCCTAAAGAGAAGGCCTTGACCTTGTCCAGCGATTCGTGCAGCGCGCTGATGAATATGACCGGTATGTCGCAGAGGCGCCGGTCGTTCTTGATCTTCTCGCAGACCTCGAAGCCGTCCATGTCCGGCATTTTGATATCGAGCAGGATAAGGTCCGGGGGCTGCGTCCGCGCGGAAGACAGCGCGAGCGCTCCGCTGGGTGAAATGCGGACGTCGTAGCCTTCCCTCTTTAGGATTTTTGCCAGCAGCTGAAGATTGGCTGGACTGTCGTCCACCGCCAGTATACGCTCTTTTGTTTCTTCCATATATTTTTTCGACCGTTCACGTTCCGTCTGTTTATGCGGAATAAATGGCTTGCGAGTCTTCTCCGTCTCGATTCCGCCGTGTTGGGTTCCCATTATAGAAGTCGGTTTTGCGAAGGTCAAATTCAAAAGTCCGATGTTTCGAACAAAAAACGGGGCTATACGGGATAAGGGTTGACATTTTTCGCGGCCTGATTGTATTTCTAAAAGAAAGAGTGGGGAAGCTGTCGTCTGTTTTCGGAATTTGGCGGAATGAAACGGCAAAAAAAGGTTTGCGCTTCGTTTGTTTAACCTTTATTGTCATATTGAATTCGAAATTTCAAGAGTCCGTCCCCAATTACAGAACAACGGAAAAGCCGAAAGGCTCGGAGGTCAAAATGCCTGTAGTCGGAATCGGCGTAGCGAACGAATCACAGTATCTTTTCCAGATCGCGGGCATAAAGCTGCGGGTTCTGGAATTTACGCTCGTAGAGGAGATATCCGCTCCGTTCGAGCTGAATCTCCAGCTGGCCGTCAAAGACGAGGTCAAGTTCGAAGATGTCATCGGCAACGAGGCCGTGTTGAGCATATCGTGCGACAACGAGATCTTTCGTTACGTGCACGGCATATGCAACAGGTTCTCCCAGACCGGCGGCGTGGGGGATTTCTACCTGTATGAAGCCAGGGTGGTTCCCTTTATGTGGTCGTTGTCGCTGGAAAGCGACTGCCGGATTTTCCAGGAAAAGACCACCGAGGACATCGTGAAGCAAGTTCTCCAGGAGTCCGGTATCACCGGGAACGTGGTCGATTTCCGGCTTCAAAAGTCCCTGGAGCCACGCACGTATTGCGTCCAATATCGCGAGACCGATTTGAATTTCATATCCCGCCTGCTCGAGGAAGAAGGCATCTTCTATTGGTTCGAACACAGCGAAGACAAGCATGTCCTGGTTTTCGGCGACGGCACGGTGAATTACAAGCCCATCGAGGGCGAAAAAAAAGTCGTGTTCAGAAACGCGGAAATGGCCCCGGACGAAGAATACGTCTACCGATTCTCCCTTTCCCGCCAGATGAGAACGGGCAAGTACACCCATACCGACTACAATTTCGAGCAGCCCGGCGTCAACCTGGAGGCCTCGGAGCAGACCGATTTTTTCCAGAACATGGAAGCATACGACTATCCCGGGGAATACAAGACGCAGGGCCGGGGGACCGATCTGGCGAAAATCAGGATCAAGGAGGCGGCCGCCTACAAGGACGTGGCCGAGGGCGAGGCCGCATGCCCCAGGTTCACGCCCTGCCTCACGTTCCAGCTAGACGAGCACGGGGTCGATTCCTTGAACGCCGAATACATGCTCTGCCGCCTCATTCACAGGGGAGTGCAACCCCAGGGCCTGGACGAATGGGCCGATTCCAGCAAGAAATTCAGCTACGCCAACCAGTTTTTCGCCATCCCCAAAACGGTGGAATTCCGGCCGGAGAGAAGGGCCAGGAAGCCGGTCGTGGAAGGGTCCCAGACCGCCACGGTGGTCGGTCCCTCCGGCGAGGAAATCTACACGGACAAGCATAGTCGGATCAAGGTGCAGTTCCACTGGGATCGCGAAGGCAAAAACAACGAAAGCTCGTCTTGCTGGATCCGGTATGCCCAGAACTGGGCCGGAAAGGGATGGGGGATTGTCTTCATCCCAAGAATCGGCCAGGAAGTCATCGTGGATTTTCTCGAAGGGGACCCCGACTGCCCCATAGCCGTGGGAAGCGTCTACAACGCCGACACGGTGCCCCCGTACGATCTTCCGGCCGAAAAGACCAAGTCCACCATCAAGACCCGCTCCTCCCTGGGCGGCGGAGGCTACAACGAAATCCGTTTCGAGGACAAGAAGGGCGAGGAACAGCTGTTCTTCCGGGCCGAAAGAAACCAGGACATCATCGTCAAGTCCACCTGCAAGGAATCCATCGGGTACGAATACCACCAGACGGTTTACAAGAACCATTTCATAACCGTCAAGGAGGACCGGAATATTCACGTCCTGATGGATCATATGGAAAAGGTGGACATGGACATGTCCGTGCAAGTAGGCATGAACATGAACGAGAAGGTGGGGATGAGCTACGCCCACGAAGCCGGCATGGATACCCATATGAAGGCGGGGCAGAACATGATCCTGGAAGCCGGCTCCGGGATGACGCTGAAAGTGGGGGGCAATTTCATCACCATCGACTCGTCCGGCATATACATCAAAGGCAGCATGGTCTATGTCAACAGCGGAGGTGCCGCATTGACCGGCAGCGGCTGCAATCCCAAGCCCCCCGAGGATGCCAAGCGCCCGGCCGACGCTCCCAAGCCCCAGAAGGCGGCGGGCAGGCCGTCCGGGACTGCGGCGCGCGCCGCCCACACGCCCGCCCCGGTGGTGGTGGCCCAGCAGTCCACCATGCAGAGCGCTGCGCAAAGCGGAAAGCCTTTCTGCGCGGAGTGCGAGGCGGCCAGGCAGGCACAGGAGCGAGAACAGCAGCAGGCGCAGAGTTCTGGAGCATCCGATTCCGCAGGCGGCTCGTCGACTTCGGGCGGAGGAAGCGCCGAGAGTTCGCCGGGCGGCTCGGCAGGCGCAGCCGGAAGTTCGGGAGGCTCGTCGACTTCGGCGGGCGGTTCGACAAGTTCCTCGGGCAGCGCGGGCGGTTCGGCAGCATCGGCGGGCGGCTCTACAGGCTCTGCGGCCAGCTCGGGATCGTCCCCGGCGGGGTCTTCGGGAGGCTCGTCGAGCCCCGCCGAAGCACAGCGCGCGCCGAGCACGGCAGGCCCCGTAGATCCTGGAAGAAGTCCTGTAAGGCAAGACGGGCCCCCTGTTCCGCCTCAGGCTCAGGAGGGGGACGAGTCCTGATTTCGGTATTTTTTGTCGAAGCCGGTGGATATTTGAATAAAAAGATGCGCAAATCTGGAGGTGAAGTCAATGCCTGAACAAGGAAGGCTCGGAGACAAATCCCAAGGAATCTGTGCCCACGGCTGCCCGTGTTGCCCCCACCAGGTCAAGGGGCCTGCGGTTACCGGGGCCCCCACCGTGCTGGTCAACAACAAGCCCGCTCTGAGAATCAGCGACACGGGGGTGCATACGGCCTGTTGCGGTCCGAACATGTGGATGGCCATTACGGGAAGCTCGACGGTGATGATCGAATTTCTGCCCGCGCATCGCAAAAACGACATCGACCAGCATTGCGGGGGAGTGGGCAAATTGATCGAAGGAAGTCCGGATGTGATCGTCGGAGGCTGAATTGCGCGAAGAGCTTTTTGAAAAAGTCACCATGGTGTGTCCCGCATGCCGGCGGATGGAAAAAAAGCCCTCCGGTATGCATGCCCTTTTGTTGTCGGAAGTTTTCAAAAAGGAAAACGGCTTTGTCCTGGAAGGTTTCCTGAAATGTTCCAACCCGAAGTGCGCCGCTTTGTACCCGGTAGTGTCCGGCGTTCCGATCATTATGGCGGATATGGGAAAGTGGTGGGAAACGTCGGGCGATTCGCTTTCCAAGGCGAACATCGACTCCGCCGAAATCCAGTGGTTTTTCAGGGCGCTGGAAGAATCGCAGACCTCGAGAATATCTCAAATGGCGCTTCTGGGAACGTACATGGAAAGCCACTACGGCGACATGTCGGGCTTTTCTCGATTCGGACTCGAGCCGGAGACCGCGATGGCTTTTCGACGGGTGGTCCAACAGGCAATGAGGCCTGCGAACGGTCGCAAATATCGGCGAAGCCTGGATATCGGATGTTCCGTCGGGGGCCATACTTTCGAAGCCGCTCGATACAGCGAGCTGGCGGTGGGGCTCGACAATTTCTTCCCGGCCGTTCGAAAGGCAGCGGAGATTCAGCGCAAGGGACGAGCGGAATTTTTCATCAGGCGCCGGGGAAGAGTGTTCGAGAAGGTCTCGCAAGAGGTCGATGCTCCCGAAAATGCCGTGTTTCTGGTCTCCGACGCCTTGGACCCTCCGTTCGAAGCCAAAGCGTTCGATTGGGTTGTCGCCCTGAACCTTGTTGAAAACGTCAATGTTCCGCTGATCTTGCTGGGACAGATGAACGCCTTGCTGGAAAGCGAGGGGTCGCTGATGTTCAGTTCTCCTTACGAATGGCGGGAGGATTTCTCCGAACCTGTGGAATGGCTGGAGAGCGCGGAGATGGACGCGGCCACCTTGGTCAAATCGATTCTAAGGGGCGAGGTTTTTCCCATGACGGGATTTTCCTATGAAATCACGGAGGAACATTCGTCGGTCCCGTGGGTCCTGGGACACCACGACCGCTACTGTTCCCTATATCTGGTCCATTTACTGAAAGCAAGGAAACTCAACTGATGCCTGCTCCACAGAAAGCCCAACTGGCGCAACTCGCCAAGAACTTTTTCATCGCCAAGATGATTTTTTTGCCGATCAACTGGGCGCCGACGGGTCCCCAGTTTCCCGACGCCTTCGACCCGAGCGAGCTTGTGGTGGCGCCCAATTCGCCTACCAACCTTTTCCGGGAGCCCACCCTGAACAAGTACCACGTGGATACGGCCAAGGACATCGGGAAGGGTTTTGCGGACTACATCGACGGCATATCCGAGGGCATCTGCGACGGCATTGACAAATGGATGAAGGGGGCCTCTGTCGCGGGAGTCATCATCAACGGACCCGTCGGGGTCGTCAGGCCCGGCTGCGTATTGGGCCCGCCTCTGGCCCCGCTGGTTACGGCCAAGGCGCCGATGGACACGCCGCAGGAAACCAAGTACTCCAATGCCATCGCCATGGGTTTGAGCAACGCCTGGCAAGCGTGGCATATGGGACTTTCCGGGGTCATTTCGTACCCGGCGTTCGCCGCGTTTCCGGGGCCTGTTGGCGCTCCTACGCCCAACGTGCCCATGCCGTTGATCTCCTTTGGTTCGCCGGGAGAGGCCATGCTTTCCCCGACGACTTTGAAAGGGTTGATCGAGGGTATTTTCGCCGACCCTCAGGCCTTGCACGCCTCCGACCTGTTCGATTCGATCACGCAGGCATTCAATATTGTTTTTCAGCAATTCAAGGCGACGACGGTCATGAAGATGGTGATCGGCACAGGTCCGATTCCCACTTTCGCGCCGCCGCCCGTACTGGCCGGTCCGGTCGTAATGGGAACGGGAAACGGCGCTCCCGGAGCTTGCATTTCATAGGTCGAAAGAAAATGGCGAAACCTGAAAATTTTACTGGAAAATCCCAAATAATGGAAGCAATATGGAAATAATCAACGACACCCCATTTCTCGTCGAGGCCCTTCCGCTGAAGGGGCCGGGCGGCAAGGACGTCCTGACGGTGATTGTGAAAGGGTCTTTCGACGTCCGCGGAAAAGACCACGCGGTTAGCCCGTCGGAAGAGCAGATGCCCGTGATATATGGCGACATCCCCATGGACGAAGAAAATCCGACGACCGTGAAGTTCGAGTCCGACACCGTCCCGTTCAAGCCCAGGGCGGACATCGTGGCGGTGGGCAGGGCGCACGCTCCCCGCGGCAAGAGGGTTCAAATCCTGGATGCCGCCGTGATTGTGGGGCGGACAAGAAAAATACTCAGGATTTTCGGGGATCGCAAATGGGTCGAAAGCCGCATGGTCAAGATCCACCCGTCGGATCCGGTCCCGTTTTCCTTCATGGAGCTGTCCTACGAAAAAGCCTACGGCGGCGTGGATTTCGTATCCGGGGGTTGGTGCAAGCAAAATCCCATCGGCACGGGGTATATCTTTCCCGACAGGAAGAAGCCTGTAGAGGGCAGGCCCCTTCCCAACATAGAAGACCACCGGAATTTGATCCAGACCCCGTACGATCAGCCCATGCCTGCGGGATTCGGCTTTTACGGCAAGACCTGGGAGCCGCGGGTAAAATACATGGGCACTTACGACGAGAAATGGCGCAAGGAAAAGTCTCCGGACCCGCCGGAGGACTTCAAGTTCGACTTTTACAACGGGGCGCACCCGGACTTGCAGGTGGATGGATACTTGAAAGGGGACGAATCCGTGGAGCTGATCAATCTTTCCCCGGACGGCCCTTTGAGCTTCAACCTGCCGGGCATTCGACCGTCGTGCACGGTAACGAAATCCTTCGAACTCTTCCCCCACGACCAGTTGCCCGACAACGCTCCGCAGAAAAGGGACGAGCAATGGGACGAGTCCGTCGATCTGAAGCTCGACACGCTTTGTTTTCTGCCGGAAGAAAAGCGTTTCTACCAAGTGTGGCGCGGTCTTTGTCCCGTCGCGGACTTCAGGGCCATGGAAGTTAAATCCGTGAAAATCGAATGGAGGTAAGGGGTCGGTGAGCAGAAAAGCAACCATCGCGATCGGTTTTTTAACGATACTGTTGTATGCGGGACCGCTGCTGGCGGCCATGGGCGGGGATGTCCAGATCACTTGCGAACCGGACGTGCGCATCTGGGTCGATGAAGTGTTCAAGGGGGTGACCACTGTGGACGACAACGGGCTCTATGTGGAGAATCTGGAACCGGGAATGCGCAGAATCAAGGCCGCCAAGAGCGGATACAAGATCGAGGAAAAGGCCGTGGAGGTGTTGAGGGGAAAAACCATCGAAGTGCGTTTCCAATTCACCACCCCCGCGATGAAGGTCGAGGACCTCACATACGGCAGCCAGACCGCCTACGGCACGGCGGGCATCGGCAATTTCATTTTAAGAAGCGCCCCTCTCAGGGCCGCAGTCTACCTGGACGGTCGCGAAATCGGCAAGACCGACACCAAGGTCAGCAACATCGCGGCGGGCAAGCATCACCTTCGGTTCGTTTTCAAGGGCCAAACCCTGGAAGGGGAGTTCTTTCTCCGCCCCAACCAGACCATGAAGCTCAAGGCCCATTTCAAAAAAGGCAGAATCATCAACGAACTCGAACAGGAATATATCAATACCTTGGGCATGAAGTTCGTCTATCTTCCCGCCGGCACGGTCCAGGTCGGAAGCCGTGGCCAGAGGCAGGAGCAGATGGAAGGGTTCTTCATGCAGGCCACCGAAGTCACCCAGAGGCAATGGAACCAGATCATGGACCGCAATCCGTCGTTTTTCAAGGACTGCGGCGACGACTGCCCCGTGGAGAGTATCTCCTGGAACGACGCCCAGGAGTTTATCCGCAGGCTCAACCAGCGCGAAGGCGAGGGCAAGTTTCGCCTTCCGACCCCCGCAGAGTGGGAATATGCCTGCAACAGTGGAAAGGGGTCCAAGTTCGGATACGGAAACAGCGAGGGGCCGCTCGGGGACTATGCCTGGTACGAAGGCAATGCCCGGGACCGGACACATCCGGTCGCCAAAAAGAAGCCGAACCAGTGGGGCCTCTACGATATGCACGGAAATGTGATGGAATGGTGCAGGGACTTTTACGCGGCCTTCGAGCCCGTGGCCAAGGGGGGCGACTTCAAGGACGACCCGAAGTTCATGAGCTGCCAGGCCCAGGAGATCGCCTCCGTGATCCACACCCGCCCTACCATCGGTTTCAGACTGGTCATGACCCCGTAGAAAAGGTGCGGAAAAAACGCGCGGGGCCGCTTGCAGCCCGCGCAGGGCAAGCCGTTTGACGAACTTCGGAGCCAAGGAGGTCCATGACGATTTCGGAAAAGAAGGGAAAAAGAAAGGCGGGCATTTTCAAGGTAAACATCGAAACCCCGCTGGGGCCGATCAAAAGCAGCGTTACGGTGGAGACCGGTCCCATGCGGCTCGCGGAACTGGCGCCGTCGGCCTTCGAACTGACGGGCATCCTGGGTCAAAGGGCCGTCGAACAGGAACGGCAAAAGGGCAGGACCGTTTCCTGCGGGCCGAATTGCGGGGCATGCTGCAGGCAGATGGTCCCGGTCGCGGCACCGGAAGCCTTCTTCATCTACGATCTTCTGCAAGCTCTCAACGAAAACATTCGGCGGACCTTTCTGCAACGGTTTCGCTCGGTGGTGGAGTTCTTGGAGAGGGACGAAGAGCTGGTGGAACTCCTTTCCGATTCCTACACGAGCGAAGACGCATATCTGATGGCGCGAACCTATTTTTTCCGCCGGATTACCTGTCCTTTTCTGATGGAAGAATCCTGCGGAATCTATCCGTACAGGCCCGCCGCTTGCAGGGAGTACAGCGTCACGACGCCCCCGGAATACTGCGCCGACCCTTTCTCCGGAAAAGTGGAAAGGGTCCCCATGCCCACACCTCTTTCGCTTCCGCTGGCAAAGACCGCCGCCCGGCTGACCGACTTGGACGTACGGCTGATTCCCTTGGCCGTCGTTCCGGTCTGGGTGGAAAAGCACATGGACATTCATCGGCAAACCTGGCCGGGGTTGGATCTGTTCAGGCAATTTATAGAAAATATCGGACCTCGTCCGCCCGAATCAAAATAAGGACCTGTCGAACAAGGACCTACAGAAAGGATTTTCGATATGAAAAAGACAGTTTGGCTGACGTCGTTGGAAAAGGACGCGGAGAACGTGCAGAAGTTCATGGCGCAAATGAAGAAATTCGGCATGGAACTCAACGGCCATTTCTGGCTAAACGAGCCCGGAAAAATGAGCTGGATGGGACCGCGCAATGAGTTGCTGGACGAAAAGGTGGCCATGTGGGGGATTTTGGCTTCGGAAAAGTCCTTGAATGACGCGGACACCATGTACGGGTTGTCGCTTCTGACCCTGACGGTGCAAGCGGCCCGGGGGCTCGGTTTTCCCATCGCGATTTTCCAGAAGGACGGATCCCCGGTGGCTCCGGAACAGCTACCGACCCCGCTGAAGGGAGTCGATGTCTTCAAGGCCGACCAGGCGGGCTTGGGCGCGAAGCTGGTGGCACAGCTGCACAAGCCGCCCAAAAAGACCGACCCGGCCTCCTATCGCCTGGACCTCTATGCCAGCCCCCAGATAGGACAGTGGTTCGAGGTCGGTCCCGCAGAGGAGACCTGGCCCGGCGCCATGTTCGGCGTGTCCGGCGCCGAAATCCTGTTTCACGCGGTGGGCCCCGCTGGCAAGCTGCCCTCCGAAACCGTGTTGAACTACGCCTTGAAGGGAATGAAGCTCAACCTGGGGGAAAAGGAATACGTCGCCTGGGCCGTGCAGAACGAAATGGACCCGGACACCTCCTATTTCGTCAAGGTGGAGGGCGAGCCCGACTCGGTCATTTTCGGACCCTACTCCGAAAGCGACGAAGCCGATGTCTACGTTGTGGGGTTGAAGTAACTTATGAGCACTGTAGAGATACCCCGGAAGGATTTGGACAACTCGCAGTTCATGGCGTTGAGGCAGGCTACGGACAAGATAGCGGGGGTCCTGGCCAAAAGATTGAAGGACCATTTGACCATCTTGCGCCCCTTGTTCATGCCCCGAAAATTGCTCGGGACCTATATGAAAAGCTCGCAAACCGACGAAGTCATCGGTTCGGACAAGGCCTTCGCCGAATTGCAGGAGCTTTTCATGGCCGTATGCGAAAAGCCTTTCGGTCTTGCAAAGAAACTTAGTACGCCCATCGCGCCGATTCCGGTGGAAATGGAAGGCTCGCCTTTCAAGTACGATCTTTCCGTGTCCGATTCCGGGGGCGACGTGGTGAACATAACCTCTCCGTCCAGGTGGGTCCTTTCGTTCAAGGGGGAGGCCAACGTGAACCGCTTGCGGTCCATGATGAACGGAGAGGAGTCCAAGCAGCCGGAAATCGTCAGGCAGGCCGTGATCAACCATTTGGCAATGGTGGTGTTTCTGAACCGGTTTTCGAACCTGAAGGACCTTTTGGAGGAACTCCGCTACAATGTGAGCGTCATTAACCTTGACGAACTGGGCGGTCTTCCGGTAGTTCAGTTGAAAGCGCCGGTGGCGGCTTTTCTGCCTTCCAACGATTTCATCTTGCAGATCACGCAGCTTTCGGGAATCAAGGCGTTTCAGGAAATCATCGATCCCCAGGAGCTGGAAAGCATAGCCGACCCCTTGAAGGAGACATTGAAGGAAGCGGCCGGGTCCTGAAACCCCCAGCCAGAAGGTCCGGGGCCGGAAGGCCGCTTCCGGAAGTTCTTTCCTACCAGAGAATGTCCATCTCGACTTTTCGTCCGGAGGTCAGTACGCGCCGTTTGGGCTTGATGGAAAAATGGACCGGTATTCTGTTGTCTTTGGCGGGGGGGCCGGTCTTTATTTCCAAATGCTCCGCGCCGTCGAAGCCTCCCTTTTCGAAGAACCTGGCTGCCGCGTTTTTCAGGCTTTGTTCGAGTTCCCCCGGTTCCAGTGCGGAAGAAAGATTGTCCTGGCACCAGATGATGAACTGGGTGACTGCGGTCAGAAAGAGCTGGTAGCAGAGGGATTCGCCCGCGACCGTGGTTTCCGCCGGTACGAACGCGATGTCGGCGCCTTTTTGGCTGACCAGCGGGGTGATTCCGGAGCGCAGGAACTGCTGGATTCTGTCTTCGGTCAAGTAAAGCTCCGTGGCCATGGGTCTTTTTCCGGCACTCGTATGCAGGGGGAGGTCCTGAAGCCGGATTTCGTTGTAGTCGCTAAGCCTTGTGGGCCATCCGAACTTTTCCGCGCTTTGGCCCGCGAGGGTGGCAAACGCCCAGACGGGCGAGGTCCAAGGGATTTTCGGTTCGCGGAAATCCACCGAACGGGGGCGGTTTTCCGGACCGAAGGGATAGCGTGTCAGGAACCGGTTGCAGGTCGCGCACAGCCAATGGGCCTTGGATGCGCCCCTCAAAGTCCTCCATTTGGCGTAGTTGGGTTCGTCGATGAGGTGCGGAATATAGGGGAGCTTTTTCAAGTCTTCCCACGAATCCAGGTTGAAGAACTTGCGGGTAATCCACATCGCGGTCGGCACCATGAGGGTTTCGGAGAAGGACGCCACGGCGTCCATAAGCTCCAGGCTCCTGGCCGAATTGTCGAAGGGAAGGTCCAGGACGATCATGGAGGGAAGGTCGCGGACCAGTTCGGGGGTCAAGGCGCTCAGGGTGTCTTCCAGGCTGTCGGAATCCACCGGGACGATTTCCAGGCACACATTGTCCCCGACGCCCCCTTGGGCCAGCATCATCGATACTCCCCGCCAGGCGGCTTCGACGCGGCGGAAGTCGTCGTCGTCGAAAATATCGTGGAAAATCCGCCGAAACGAAGCCTGTATCTGAGCGGCGGGTTTGGAATAGGACGGCGGCGAAGATTCGTCTTCTCCGGGCAGGGCGACCATGTTCAGAAGGTCGTCCAAGCCCCCTCCGTCGTCCTTTCGGGGCGATTTTTTGGCTGCGGATTCGATTCTCAAGGGCGGAATGCCGGGAAAAATGCGCAGGCCCTCCTCGATTCGTTCCGGCGACAATCCTTCGGCCCCGGCTTTGTCGATGAACTTGCCTGCTTCCGACAAGTTCTTCAGAAATTCTATGGATCGGAGCATGCCGTCCGGATGGAAATCCTTCGGCTTGGAGCATCGAATGTCGATACCCCCGGCGGGACAGACATCCTGGGGCAGATGGACATAAAGTGCGATGCCCAGCTCTTGCATGACCTCCGCGACATTTTCCTTGTCGATCCGCAATGGGGCGTTGTTCCATGGCTTTCCGCCCGTCATTTTGAACGGTGCGAGGGCCAGAATCTTGAAGGGCGCGTTCGGCGTCGGCATGGTGTCTCTCCTGGGTTCGAAAGTTGCGTGTATGGGGCAGGCGCTTGGCTCTGCCGTTTATTTTCGCCAGAGTTTGCCGATCAGGGATTTCTTTTTCGGCTCGGGCGGGGCGGGTTCCTGCGTCAGCGCACGGTCGTCGTCCCTTTGCTCCTCCGGCGGGGGTGTCGTTTCGATTTCGATCAGGCGTCCTTGTCCAAGGAATTTGAAAAACGGTCCCTTGGGCGTCAGGCTCACTTCGCAGTTGGCGGTCATCGGGCCGTTGGTTCCCACAGGGGCGCCGTCGACGACCACGAGCCTCTTTCCGGTAAGGTCCTTGACCCAATATTGGTCTTCATGGAAGAATATCTGCGCATGATGGTCGAAAATCTGGGGGTGCTGCATGGTAAAATCGCAATCCGCGCTTTTTCCGATGATGATGGGAAGCTCCTTGAAAGCGAGCAAGTTGGGGCCGAAGACGACGCTCAACGGAACTTTGATTTTTAGCGGGCGGATGTCTTGGACAAGGGGAGGTGCTTCGTATTCGATGGGCGGCGGCGGGGGGGCGGGAACGTTTTTTGGGGCGGGCGGCCTGCTGGCCGCTGCCGTTTTTTTCCTGTCCGCCGATTTCATCGTCTCCGTTTTCTGGCTGTTCAGCGCCTTGCCGCCTGTTTCCAGAACCGGTTGCGGTTCGGCCTCCACAGCCTGTTCGGAGACCTGAGTCAGAAAGCTGACCTTGGGCCCTCCCTGCGCGAAAATCAGAACGTCGCCGTCCTTCAAGAGCGCCTCCTTGGTCTTCTTTCCGTTGAGAAATGTCCCGTTGGTGCTTTGGTCGATAAATTTGAACCGATTGCCGTCCCGGACGATTTTCGCGTGTTTTCGGGATATGATGGCATGATCGACCGGAAACCTCAACTGGCAGGACGGATGCCGTCCTATCAGAATTTCGGCGTCTGAAAACTCCTGGATTTGTCCCTTGTAGGGGCCTTCTATATGAATAAGTTGAACGATGATTTGCGGTTTTGTTTTCATGAAATTCCGTATCGCAGCAGGTTAATATTGTATTGGTCGAACTTCACGATGTTCGACGATGGCCGGTGACGGTTGTTGTCAAACTCTATATTATTGGGCGCCTGTATCGCAACCTTTAAAAACGATTTCTATAATTATTTAGATTTGCAGCTTGATGTCAAGTTATTTATACGAAGCGAATAACTGCCTTCCTGTCGATAACATTTGATCTTGTGTTAATTTGTGATTAACGATAAAATCATCGAATAAGATTGACGGAGAACAAATACAAAAATTGCTGCCGCAGAGAAGAACAATGATCAAAATCGATTCAATTGGCAAAACGGATGTCGGCCTGAGACGAACCAACAACGAGGACGCTTTCTACGTCGATGAGGCGAAAAAAATCTGCATGGTCGCCGACGGAATGGGGGGGGCGGCCGCAGGGGAGATCGCCAGCGGTATTTTCGCCGAAACCACCCGCGAAATCTTCGACAATTCATCCAAGGGCCCAGACCCGAGCGCTGCCGAGCTGGTCCAAACCGTGTTTCAGACCGCCAATGAAAAAATCCTGGACCATATCCTGGACAATCCGTCCCACAAAGGAATGGGTTGCACCGCCGAACTCATGACGTTTTCCGACGAGGAAATGGTGTTGGGACACATCGGCGACAGTCGCACATACAGGTTCCGGAACGGAAACCTGCGCCAGATCACACGAGACCATTCCCTGGTCCAGGAACAGATCGAACAGGGGCAGATAACGGCGCAGGAAGCCAGGAAACACCCGCTTCGCAACGTCATACTCAGAGCGGTGGGCATTGCAGAAGGAATAGCATTGGACATCGTCAAAGTGAAGCCGCAGACCAACGATATTTTCCTGTTGTGTTCCGACGGTCTGACCGACATGATCGGCGACGAACAGATTCGCGACGTCCTGGCTTCAGAGTCCCCTTTGGGGGAAAAGATCGACACCCTCATCGAGCTGGCAAAGGCGGCCGGAGGCGCGGACAACATCACCGTAATCCTTTGCAAAATCAACTGACGTGATCCGATGCCGATCAAAAGGAGAATATCCGTTTCGTTCGAGATGAAATCAGCCTTTTGCGTGTTGCTGTCGGTCTGCGCGCTGCTTTCCTGTTCCCATGCCATGTCTGGTCAGGGTTCGAAACTCTCTGTCGACAAGTTCCCCGAAAAAGAAGACGCAGCGCCCGCTTGCCATTCGGAGGCCGTCTTGCCCGAGCCCTCTTCCGAAGTCTATCCGGTCGCGCTTTCCGACGCCGAAAAGATGATCTTCGAATTTCTTTCGTCCCGCGATTTTGAAATACTTCGCACGCGGATGGAAAACGGCAAAGTGACGATGTGCGGCAAAAAAAGCGCGGAGCGCTGGAAAATCGACCTGGTGGCCGAGTCCGCGACATCCACTGCGGTCGGCTTGGCCTATTCGAAAAACGACAAGGCCGACTCCGCCCGGATCGAAAAACTTCGCAACCATATCATGACCAATGTGCAAAAGGTCGCCGTCGAGAGCGAAGACACGGCGGAATACATTCCCCCGAAAATACTGGAGCGCATTGAATCGGTGGTTTGCCTCGAATCGGTCTCTTCGGAAAAAAAGACCCAGTTTTCCGGGTTCATCGTGGACCCGGACGGTCTTATTCTGGCCACGGCCCACGACTTGAAAGGCCACCAGGAACTCAACGCGACGCTCTACGACGGCAGGACCGCGCAGGGCATGGTCCTGAAGGCCGACCACCTCCGGGACCTCGCGCTCGTGCGGGTGGAACTGAAGTCGCCGTCAAACATTTCGTTAGAGAAGGGCAGAAACCTTTTGAGCGTCGGAGAAAGAATATATACCGTCGGATGTCCGGTGAATCTGAGGGGCACCGTTTTTCCGGGAATCGTGAACGGGCCGCCTCGACGGGTGGGCGACCAGATCTACTGGCAGGTCGCCATGAAAATCCATCCGGGAAGCAGCGGAAGCCCGGTTTTCGATGCCCAGGGCAACTTGGTCGCGCTCGTCAAAGGCAGGTTCCGAGGGACCGATTCTCTCGGCTTTCTCATACCTTTCGAAACCATCGTGGAATTCCTCAAAGAAATTAAGACCAAATGAAATACGGACGATACAAAGTGCAAAAGGAGCTGGGAAAGGGGGCCATGGGGGTCGTCTACAAGGCGCACGATCCCCATATCGACCGCATGGTCGCGCTCAAGGTTCTGCGTCCCGACCGCGTGACCAGCGAGGCTTTGGTCAAGAGATTTCTCAACGAAGCAAAGGCGATCGGGAGGTTTTCCCACCCCAACATCGTCACTGTCTACGATGTCGGCCGCGACCACGGGACCGTCTTCATCGCCGAGGAGTTTCTCGAAGGAACACCTTTGGACGAGTTTCTGAAAGAAAACAGGCTGGAGACCGAAAAGATCGTCGAGTTTGGAATCCAGGTGGCCGAGGCCTTGGATTTCGCCCACCAGAAAGGGATCATCCATCGCGACATCAAGCCTTCCAACATCATCTTCACCCGCGAGGGGCAGATCAAGATCACCGATTTCGGCATCGCCCATATCGAGGACGAAAACGCGCCGCAGCTGACCCAGGCAGGGGAAATCCTGGGCACTCCGTATTACATGTCGCCGGAACAGTTGCAGGGAAGGGACATCGACGGCCGCAGCGACCTATTTTCCCTCGGCGTCATGCTCTACGAAGTGGCCGCCAAGAAAAGGCCGTTCACAGGAAAGAACCTTCCGTCCATTTTCACCTCCATCACCCAGAAAATCCCGGCCCCTCCCCATGAAATCGACGCCGACCTGCCCGAGCGGCTCTCCGACGTCATTCTCAAGTCCCTGGAAAAAAATCCCGACGACCGATACGCCACAGGCAGGCAGTTCGCCGAAGCCCTGAAGGCCATCGATCTGACCAAACAGCCGGTCCCCGATCAAAAGGAAGAAACAAAGGAAGCAATTGAAGAGAACGGTTCCTGGTTCAGGGAAAAGGCTGCCATAGCCGTGGTGCTCGTCCTCCTTTTGGCAGGGGGCGGCTATTATTATTTCTCCACCCGGCACATCGACAACGGAAAGACAGCCGTCGTGACGCCGGATGAACCAGTCCCCGGGCCGGTCGTAGAACCCGACGTCCCGCCGAAACCGTCCCTGCCCCCCGAAAAGCCGGTCGAGCCTGTGGAAATACCCCCGGAGAAACCCCCTGAGAAGCCTCCGGCCGAACTGGCCATGCTGAACCTGGAAACGGACCCCGATGGCGCCAAGGTCTTCATCGACGGCGAACTCAAGGGAGAAACCCCATTGGATCTCAAGGTCCCGTTCGGCAAATACGAAATGCGCGTAAGCAAGGAGAATTTCTACGAATGGGCGGGCCAGATCGAGCTGGAGGAAGAGGGCCCCACCCCGCTGTTCATCAAGCTGAACCCTCTCATTTTTTAGGATTCGGGGCTTGGTTCTAATATCGGCCAACCGATTCTGTCATTCCGGGCGTAGCTTGCGGAGACCCGGAATCCAGGCGATGGTCGAAGCTTCTGTGTAACTGATCCGGCCGAAGTTAAAACCAACCCCAAGCTTCGAATTTGCGCCTTGTCAATCTGCGCGGAAAAATGATATAAAATTTCCATCCTAGCGGGATGTGCCATCTTAAAATTCCGAAGAGTCGAGGGGGGCGGAAATCCTTTTTTGTTTCGGACCCTGAAAAATACCGTCGCGGCATGGATACCGCGATGTCGTCGAAGAAATAGCCGGTCGCTTCGGCGTTGTTGACGACGCTTTTTTCTTGGAAAACGCATTTCGTGGTTATTGTGGCATACAGGTTTTGTTTTTCCTGGGGATGATTGGTTTTTCTTGGGGATGAAAGGAGATGCAGAATGGATTTTAAAAATATGAAAGATTTTGCGGCTTCGGCGCACGGGCGCAAAACGGGTTTTCCGAGCGCGCGGGTCTTGGCCGCTTTGATCGCGACATTTGTATTGTTGTCGGCGAACTGCCTTTTCGCGGAAGAAGAAACCAAGGTGTTCGTCGGCGATGCTACACCGGCTATGCAGGTTTCCAACACGGTGGAGAACCTGTGCCCGAAGCTCGCCGCCAAATACCGCGAGGACCCGGACAGCTTCACCAGCGCGCAGGCGGACCTGCTTTTCCGCTGCGGGGAGGTGAAAATCCGGGACGACAACGGCTACGAGGGATTGTCCGACGAACAGAAAAGCGCGTTGAGCCATATGACCACCGACGAAACCAGCACGATGAGCACCGTCACCGTGGAGATTTCGTCGTTGCAGATCGCTGCTTTGACAGGGCGCCTGGCGACGCTGCGCTCCGGTTCTCCGGGCAGGTTCGCAATGAACGTCAACGGCAAGGACGCCGAGCCCCTCTTGTTCGCGGGTCCGATCACCTCCCTGGGGTCTTCGGACCAGGGGGCGGAGGATTTCGGCAGGCTAGGGCTGTTTGTCACCAGCGCTTTCGGCACCGGCGACAAGGACGCGACTGACAGGGAGCCAGGTTTCGACTACGACTCCTGGGGCGTCACAGCCGGCCTCGACTATCGATTCACCGACAGCCTCATTTTGGGGACCGCAGTCGGATACGGACACACCAAGGCCGATTTGGACGGTTCCAGAGGCGATCTCGAACCCGACGGCTACGGAGTTTCCGTCTACGGGACCTATTACATCGACAATTTTTACATCGACGCCATCGGGGGCCTCGGATGGACGGACCACGAACAGATCAGACGAGTCAACTACTCAGTTCAGAGTTCTGACCCCGACGTAGTCACGACGGTCAGCCAGAAGTTCAAGGGGGACACGGACTCCGACGAGTACTCCTTCAGCGTGGGCGCGGGCTACACCTTCAACATGGACGCTTTGTCCTTCGGACCCTACGCCCGGGGCAGCTATTTGAAGTCGGAAATCGACGGTTTCAGCGAGAAGCTGGAAAATGGCAACACCGACCCCGGCCACGGCCTTGCCATTGAGCTGGAAGACCAGGACATCGAGTCGTTCACCACGGCCCTGGGAGGCCAGGTCGCCTACGTTTTCAGCACCAATATCGGCGTACTGACTCCCTACATGCGTCTGGAATGGGAGCATGAATACGAAAACGACCAGCGGGACATCAAGGGCCGTTTCATAAACTCCCTGGCCGACGACCCGAGCATCGAGGAGGACAACGTGATTCTGATCACCACAGACGATCCCGACAGGGACTACTTCAACTTCGGCCTCGGGCTCACAATGGTCTTTCCCAACGGCTTTCTGGCCTTTTTCGACTACGAAACCATGCTCGGACTCGAAGACATCGACAGCCATCTGTTCTCGGCGGGACTCCGGTTCGAGTACTGATTTGGATCGAAGAGGGGTCATACCTGCTTCGTAACCGTACAGTCCCGTTAGGGACGACAGATAATAGCCCGGCAATTTTATTGCCGGGGTTGGCCCGCCGATACGACCCAAGTCCCGTTAGGGACGACAGAAATATGATCTCTGGCAACGGGGCCTTCCGCCAGGTTTGCAAGAAAAAGGGAACGCTTTTGGTCGAAAAACCAATTTGTCTGAAAAATAATGATGCGCCGCCTTTAGAGGCGGCGTTTTTTTTGCGAGGCTTAGCTTAGGGCTTGATGGGGTTGGTTCTTGTTTCGGCCATGCATCTGCGGAGCGCGGACGCAAAGCGTCCTGGTATGCATTCCAACGCGAAGCGTTGGAACAAGGCGGAGAGGGCTCGGCCATAATAAAAACCAAGCCATGCTTGATTAATGCGTGTCCGGAGGACTTTGGCTATTCACGTTCCGGTCGCCGCGAAGACTGGCGACAACGTCACCCCCGTGTCCTCGTCTTTCCAATCCGTTTCGTAAGAAACAATAAAACTTTGTCTCCTCGATATTTGGAGAATCGTGCTTACCATTCCATTACCTTGAAGTCAGACACGGAAACAGAGAAAAGGAGGACGGAAATGATTGCTTATTATGTTTACGACAAAAAGAAGGACGACGACAGGATCGTATTGCCGGAGGCGGGGTGCAGCGTCAAGGTTACCCCTGAGAAGTTCGAGAAATTCATCGCGGTCAAGCCCGAATTCGCGACCTGGACCGGGGATTCCTGCGCCGGTCTGTCCCCGGAGCATTTCGGGACCATCGTGGCGCAGCGGGCCGACGGCGGGGACGTTTCCATCCAGAGGGAGGAGCTGTGGCGCGAGCGCATGTTCTTCTACATGAGCGGGGCCAAGAAACCCATGGCGTAGCGCGAAGAAGCGCTGGCGCTATTGTCCGGGCTTGATCTTGGAAGCCCCCGGAATCAGCGTCTGGGTGGAGATCACGCCGTTGATCATCCGGATTTTGTTCTGCACGAAATCGCAGATGACTTCGGCGTCGGAGCAAAGCAGGTTTCTGGAAAGCACGAGCTTGGCGATCAGGTCGAAGGTGCCGTGGACCGAGTGGACCTCCTTGACCTCGTCGAGGGCGAAAAGCTTCTCCATGACCTTGTATTCGCGCCGGGCCTGCACGTTCATCAGAACGAAGGTCACGATCCAGCGCTGCATTTCGGGGTATTCGCTTCTGGATTTTTCTGCCATGCGGCTCCTGAACTCCTCCATGTCGTTTGGGATGAGGTCGTCGATACCGACGCCGTATTTTCGGGTGCGGCCCAGCGTCCACTGGTGGTACGAAATATAGTTGAACAGGTCGGCCGGGGTCCTTTCCGGAAAGGATTTGGCCAGGCCGGCCTTTTCGATGATGGCGATCATGGGGCTGTAGATGGTATCGTACCAGTCCCTGGCGGCCTCGGCGAACCCGACGTCCCGTGCGCCTGACGATTCCAGGTGCCTGCGGTGAGCTTCGATCTGGCCGGTGAGGTTGTCGTACTGCCCGATCTCGGACAGTTCGATTCGCTGCGAGATTCCGGTCTTGTCCTCGAACTCGGTCCGTTGCAAATACAGAATATTTTCCAGCGAGTTCCTGGAGGGGATCAGCTCCACGATTTTTCCCGCAATGTCCTTTCTTCCCAATGCCCTGGCTGCCGCCACCCGGTGGTTGCCGTCCAGCACGTAATAGTCGTCCTTGATTTGATACAGCTTCACGGGAGGCATGGGCCTGGCCTCCTGCATGGCCTTTTTCACCTGCTCGAACCGCTCCGACGGCAGGTGGGGCCTGAGCTTGAAATGCCTGTCGAAATCCTGGTAGCGGCCCACGCTTCCGACGATCCTCTCCAGCGGGACCATTTTGACCCCGCGCTCGCGAATGTCGTATGCGGCTTCCTTTTCCTGCCTTTGATCGAAATCGGACAGGCAATCGCCGGAGTCCCTATCCTTCCTTTGTTTCGATATCCAGGAAAATATGCCCACAGCAGTTCACCACTTTCGTTTCGCCCACCGCAGTCGTCCGTTCCGAGAAACAGTCGAACAACTTGTGGATATGCCCGTGCAGAAAATACATGGGCCGGTATCGTTCGATCAGGGCCCGGAACGTCTCGAACCCCCTGTGGCACCGGTCGTCGGCATCGCCCACATGCCGGGGGGGCGCGTGTGCCACGACGATGTCCACGCCCCCTTTCCACCACAGAAAAAGACGCAGCCTCCAGGCAATTCTTCTCATCTCCGCCTCCCGGTACTGGTACGGCCCCCCGTTGTACCAGCGGCTGCCTTCGAGCCCCAGAAATTTCAGGCCTTGGAACCGAAACAGGCTCGCGTGGATATCGATTCCCCCGGCCGGCGGCTTGTGCGCGTACCGGATGTCGTGGTTTCCCTTGACATACACCATGGGCGCGTCGAAGGCGGTCGAAAGAAACGACAGGTACTCCGGGGGCAAGTCCCCGCAGGACACGATCAGATCGACGGCAGGAAACTTCGCCCTGTCGAATTGCTTGTAGAGCGAAGGTTCCACCACGTCGGATACGACGAGAAGCTTCATCCTGGTTTCGAAAAAACGGGACGGCGGACCGTACCTATTTGTTGGTCCACTTGAGCTGGAATTCGATCTCCTCCTCGTCGCCTTCGCGCTCGTGCTCCACGCTTATGGCGGCGTCGGCCGGCACGTTTATTCTCTCGCCCGCCACCTGGATTCGAAAGCGCTCGCCTTTCTCCAGACAATCGGCCAGCCTGCGCAACTTGTCCGCGAACTCCTTGACGGAATAATCCTTTTCGATGTCCCTTTCCGGTTTTTCTTCGCTTGCTGCCATGACATACCTCCTCGTTGAATGGTTACGACGACAAACCTGCCCCGAACGATCTTTCGAACTTATCGCAAAATCCCGCAGGATTGTCAAAGCGAAACGGACATGGGGAGCGCTCCTTATGAAGAAGCTAATAAAAAATCCCGATTGTAACGGATTTGGGGGATGGAATATCTTCGTGACCTTCGTGCTCTTCGTGGTTGAAAATCAAGGAATTTTACCACGAAGAACACGAAGGTCACGAAGGACGACTACTCGCAAAAAAAACATTTTTCTAAATCCGTTATACGCGATGATCAAGTCTCTTTTCCGCCGACCGGACCGAGGCGACCGTCATTCCGGGCGCAGCGCAGCGGAGACCCGGAATCCAGGAGATCCGCAGATGCGCATGGATTCGAAGCTCTCGGTGGAATGACGAAAAAAACTCGATCATCGGGTTATAGTCGGAAAAAATTCGATCTGTGCGGTCGGTTCGACGAAAACCTGTGTAATTCCAACACAAAGCCACAAAGCCACAAAGCCACTATGATTGCCAACCACGACACATTTCGCTTTGCAAACAGACTTTTATCCGATAAGTATGACAGAAAAACATGGAAAACGAGCCGATGAAACTCATAGAAAAAATCGAAAAAGCCCTGAAGGCAATGGACCACGATGAACTGGCCATTTTATATGAACACATTCGTCTGATGGAAAAAATGAAATCTCGGCGGCCAAGTTTCAAAGACGTTCCAACTTTGGAGCAAATCCATAAAATGACTGCCTCCTCCAAGGATTCTTGGTCCGACTCGGCTGCTATCGACAGGGAAGAACTGGGGCGATGAAAATCATCCAATTTCGGGAGACTTTTTTCTGCTGGCATTTATTTCCACTCGCGGCAATCCGCACGGGCTGGTTCGGGATCGTAGGGTGGGTGGGTCGATCCCCTGGCGTTGTCGCCAATTCAACTTCTCTTGAAATGGATGCCCCGACAATCTCGCACGGAGTCCAACCCACCATTTTTCGTGCCAATTGGTCGCTTCTTATATCGAATGACATCGAGGCGGCTCGGGAAATGGTGGGTTGGGCTTCGTACAAGCTCGAAGGGCGCGGGCGTAAACAGGCTTTGAACCAGCCCCGAACGCCAGGGTTTCAACCCACCCACCCTACGCTCCCGAACCAGGCCCCGCGACAGCTTGGGCGGAATAAAACCCGGCGGAATTGTCAGGGCTAAACAGGGTGCATTTTCATCACCCCAGGGAAGAACGCTTGTGAGCATCTTCGACTCGCTTACACGCTGCAGCGTGGAAACGAGTAACGAGTAGCATCATTCTTCTAAAATAAGGCGGCGAGGAGAAAATGTTGATTCGATTTCTGCACGTATCCGACTTTCATTTGAAGGGAAAACGGAAACGGGTCGAGAGCTTCGACCAGGACCAGGTGACGGAATCCATGGCGGAGTATGTCGGCCGGTTGGCGGGCGATGGCTTGGCCTTGGATTTCGTGGTGGTCACCGGGGACTTGGCTTTCCAGGCCCGCGAGGAGGAATACGAGGCCGCCGGAAAGATGTGCGGCGACCTGCTGGGCGCGGTGTCGCTAAACAAGGACCGGCTTTTCGTCGTGCCGGGCAACCACGACGTGGATCGGGGCAAGGTCGATCCGCTGGATATCGAACGGGTCTATTCCTTCAAAACGCAGACGGACATCACGGGGCTGATCAGCCACAAGTTCATGTTTCCCTGTCTCATGGAAAAGTTCGCCGCGTTCAACGATTTCGCCCGGGCCGCCATGGGACGCGAACTCTTCGACGAAAAACGGTTCCGGTACACGGAAACCATCGAAATCCAAAAGGACGGCAGGGCCTGCTCCATCAATATGCTGGGACTCAACTCGGCGCTGTTTTCGGGCTACGACGGCGACGACCGGCAGAAGCTGGCCCTGGGGATTTTCCAGACCGACGCCGCACTGAAGGAGGCCGACAAGAACGCCGATCTTTCCATCGCCTTCTTCCACCACCCCTTTTCCTGCTTCCACCCCTGCGACCGGGTTGCCAGGAACATGCTGGCCCACGGGGTCGATATCGTCCTCACCGGGCACACCCACGAACCGGACAACCGTTTCACGGCGGACGCCGCCGGAAACATGGTCCATATCGGGGCGGGGGCCTCTTACGAAAAACGGGAAAGCGACAACTCCTTCGACATCGTGGAGATCGACCTTGCCTCGGGAAAGGGCAGGGCGCAGTTCTACGCGTACGTGTCCGAGCACCGGACCTGGGTGAAGAACAACCGGGTCAATCCGCATACGGATGGCGTCTTCGAATTTGCGGTCCGGCCCAGGGGAAATTCCGGGGGCGGTCCCGGCAGCGGCGGCGGGGGAGGAGGGCTTTCGGGCGGCGGCGGTGGCGGGCAACGGCGAGTCACGGTGGAAAGCAGCAAAGTGGGCGTGATCGGAGACCATGTCACGATTCACGGCGACATCAATATCGGGGGAAAGACGAGCGACAAGGACGATTCGGGAAACAAAACCGACCTGCGGAAATCCTACCTGAGCCATCTGGTCAAGGAGACCGGCTCCATGGCTCTCCAGGGAATCGATCCCAAGGCCGCAGGTTCCCGGTCAGAGAGCCGTCTTCGGCTGCAAGCGGTCTATACCGCCCTGATGACCCGGGGCGGGGGCCTGGAAGGCCGCGACCTTTTCGGAGGGAAAGAAAAGGAAGAAACGATTTCCGCCCTGGCCCTGCTGGACAAGGAGTCTCGGCTGGTGCTTCTGGGAGAGCCGGGAAGCGGCAAGAGCACGTTCGTGGATTTCGTCTGCCTGTGCCTTGCGGGGGAAGTGCTGGGAATCCCGGACGCCAATCTCCGCCGCATGACCGTTCCGCTTCCCGACGAAGACGGCAAGGATATGGAAGAAAGGCAGCCCTGGGACCACGGCGCTCTCTTGCCCGTACGGATTGTCCTGCGCGATTTCGTGGCTTGGGAAGGCTTTTTGGAAAAAGACGGCGACGAGGCGTCTTCGGAGGACGTCTGGCGCTACATCGAGCATCGGCTGAAAAAGGCGGCCCTGGGCGAGTTCGCTCCCATTTTAAAAGAGGAGCTTCTGAAACCGGGTGTTGTCGTCATGTTCGACGGCCTGGACGAAGCCCCGGACACCCAGCGCCACAGGGGTCGAATCAAGCGGGCGGTGGAGGACTTCGCCGCCTCCTTTCCCAAATGCCGCATTCTGGTGACCTGCCGGACCTATGCCTACCAAAAGCAGGAATGGAAGATCGACATGCCCGATGTAGCCGAGGCGTTGCTTTCGCCCTTCACCCGGGGGCAGATCCACCGTTTCATCGACAACTGGTACCTCCACGTGGCCGAATTGGACGTCCGGGACAGGGACGACGCCCTGGGGGACGCGGAACGGCTCCGCAAGGTAGTGTTCGCTTTCAAGCACCTCGTGGATCTGGCCGAGCGTCCCCTGCTGCTGACCTTGATCGCAAGCCTTCACGCGTGGCGCGGCGGAAGCCTCCCGGAAAACAGGGAGCAATTGTACGCCGACGCCCTGGACCTGCTCTTGGATATTTGGGAAAGCCCCAAGACCAAGGAGGACTCGAAAGGCAATAGGATACTCTGCCAGCCGAGCCTTGGGGAATGGCTCAAGCTCAAGGACCGGAAAATGATGCGCCGTTTTCTCAACAAGCTGGCTTTCGACGTCCATAAACGCCAGCAAGACCCGGCCGGGTCGGAGGAGACGGCGGACATCCCCGAAGAGGAACTTTTGGCTGGCATGTTGCGGCTTTCCGACGACCCGGACTTGAAGCACAGGCGATTGGTAGACTACCTGAGCGACCGCGCCGGAGTGATCGTCCCCAGGGGCCAACACGTCTACGCATTTCCCCACCGAACGTTCCAGGAATACCTGGCCGCATGCCATCTGACCGACACGAACTATCCCTGCCTCATGGCGGAACTTGCCAAAAAGGACCCCGAACGATGGCGAGAGGCCGCGCTCCTTGCCGGGGCAAAGGCCATGAAGGGTACCGAATCGGCCCTCTGGAACCTGGTGGAATACCTGTGCTGCCGCGATCATAAATGCCCGCAAGCCACGATGGAGGACGTTTGGGGCGCGCAAATCGCGGGGCAATTGCTGGCGGAAAACGTCAATTCCCTGAATTTCGACGAGGTTACTACCCCCAAGCTCGACAAGGTTAAATCGTGGCTTCTGGACATCATGGGAGGAGACCGCCTTCCGGCCTCGGAGCGCGCGGTGGCCGGAAACAGCCTATCCGAGCTGGGCGACCCCAGGTTCGATCCGGGTTCCTGGCTTTTGCCTGAAGCCGAGGAGTTCGGGTTCGTCAAGGTCGAAGCGGGGAGTTTTCCGATGGGAAGCACAAGGGAAGAGGTGGATTCGCTGAAATCCAACCCGAATAAGGACTGGATTGAAAAAGGATTGATAGAGTATTGGAAAGGTTTTATCGAAAGCGAGTTTCCCCGGCATACTGTGGAAATGTCCGAATACCGCATTGCTCGCTTTCCCGTGACCGTAGGCCAATACCGTCTGTTCATACGAGATACCGGCCGGAAAACAGACAAGAAGTGGGAGGTGGAAAATCGCTACGACAACCATCCGGTCACCATGGTTTCGTGGGAGGATGCCGCAGCCTATTGCGAGTGGCTGTCGGAGAAGATGAAAGAGCGCGGTTTGCCTTGGACCGTGTCGCTTCCCACGGAGGCCCAGTGGGAGAAGGCCGCGCGGGGGGAACACGGCAGTGTGTATCCCTGGGGCGAGGAAAAAATCGACGGGGAAAAGGCCAACTACTACGACACGGGAATCGGTTCTACCAGTTCCGTGGGGTGTTTTCCAAAAGGCAAGAGCCCTTGCGGGGCTTACGACATGGTCGGCAACGTATGGGAATGGTGCCGGGACTCGTGCGATTGGGATTCTGCGAAAAAAAGGTTCGTGACGGATACATACTGCGAGGGTCTATCCGACCCGGAATGCACCAAGGGGAGCGGCCGGGTCTTGCGCGGCGGGTCGTGGGTCCGCGGCGACGCCGCGTACTGCCGGGCTGCGCTCCGCCGCGGCGGCTACGACCCGTCCTCCCGGTACCCATTTCATGGGTTCCGGCTTGTCCTGCTTGAGTGCCGGCGGGCTTCAGGCCTAGAGCGAGGCGTAGGGCGGCCATTGCGGCATGTGTAGCGGCCGTACGCGTAAGCAGGCCGCAACACATGCCGCAATGGCCGACCAACGCCGCGCTCGGGTGCGCCACCGCCATCCCCGGCCCAAAGACCCCGCACTCCCCCGGCCAAAATTTTCCTCCGACCATGGCGCAAAACTTCGGCATATACGAGCTTCCAGATCTGGACCGATACCGCGACCAGTGCACGCCAGATCAGGATGGGCTGGTTAGGAACGAAAACAAAATTAATGGTACAAAGTTTGGTTCGAGGGTCCCACCCTTGAAGGGCATAAGCCCTAATTTAAGAGGACGGGGTTTGTCTTTCGTCATTCCGGGCGGAGCGGCCGAGTCCTAAAAAAATTCCAATAAAGATCGGAGCTTTGGTCCGGTGCGGAGTCTTGAAAATGAGAAAACCTAGCGGAGACCCGGAATCCAGGCGCCCCATAATTAAGGTACCCCATGAGAAATCCTGGATTCCGGGTCTCCGCTAGGCGTTGTTATTCCCTAAAATTCCCACAAATTCGCGATGAGCCAATAAGAATTATCGCACCGCAATGCCGTCTTTTGACATGAAATCCCATTCGGTATAGGATTGGATGACATTTCAACAGCGAGCGGTACAAGAATGACAACGTGGGAGGGACGATCATGGCGAAGACTGAAGAGCAAAAAGGCATTTCGCACGATCAGAATTTCAAGAACCTGATACTGGATTATCCCAAGGACTCGCTCCGGTTCTTCGCGGAAGCGGAGGCTTTCGACCTGGCCGACGACGTGACAATCACGCCGGTCCGGCAGGAACAGCTTAAGGACCGCCTGGGGGACCATTTTTGCGAACTGGACACGCCGCTGAAGGTGGAATGGCCGGACGGAAGCCGGGCGGCGGCGCTTTTCGTAGCCGAGGAGGAGACCGAGGCGGGAACATTCTCCATCCATCGGATGTGCCGCTACTGCGTCCATTTATCGGAACTGATGGAGACGGATCGCGTGGTCCCGGTGGCTATCCTGCTTCGGACCGGAAAATACCCGACGTCTCTGGTCCTGTCGGGCGACCGGCATACGTTTCTGCGTTTCGAAATCATCGCCTGCGATTTGAAAGGCATCCCCGTCGACAGGTACATGGACAGCGACAATATCGTCGCGCGGGTGAACCTTCCGAACATGGCGTACGACCGGGAAAGAAGGCTGGAGGTCTACGCCAAAGCGCGCGAAGGCCTGGTGGAGCTGGAATCCGATCCGAACAGGCGAATCAAATATTCGGAATTCATCGACATGTATGCCGGACTCGACGAAAGCGACCTTATTTTGTACCAAGAACAATATTCAGGGATTTTCATTCTGTTTTTCAAGGTAACCGCACAGAGTATTAACAGTCAAGGCTATAACGGAATAATCCTATATATTCAGGATGTTATGTTTCCATCCCTCATCCCTCCCTCGCCAAACGGCACTGGAATTACCTGAACCATAAGATTTTAATTCAATTTAACATTTTTGTATTTTGCATATAGTTGTGCATTTATATCGATTTGTTCGCGAACAGACTTACCAAGAACAACCAATATAAACGTTTCGGCTGATTTTTTATGACAACATACATTTTTTTATTGACGTATCGTTCAGGATATTTTAGTAACCTTCTTATTATGGATCCAGTTGATTATTTCAAAAAGCCGCTTTTGCCAGACCATCGAAATTACGAAGCTTTGAAAGCTTTTTATTGCGACGGACTTGGTTCGGCTGAAACGGCCGAAAAATACGGATTGTCGCCAGCCTATTTCAAAAAACTCCGCCATCTTTTTTTGCAAAATCTCAAAAAGGGAATCAATCCGTTTTTCTCGAAAAAAAAGCCCGGTCCTAAAAAGCGTTCCACAAGCGACCAAACGATAGAGCTTATTGTCGCATTGCGTAAGCGGAATTATTCCATCACGGACATCAAGGTCCTTCTTGATTCCAAGGGAAAAGCCGTTTCGCTCGACACCATCGATAAAGTGCTGAAGGCCGAAGGCTTCGCGCCTTTGCCCAAAAGGACTCGAATGGAAAGGCTCGCAGTTTCCGTTCCGGAAAAAATCGAGGCGCCGAAAAGCGTGTCGCTCGAACTGACCGACGAAAAGTTCATAACGGAACGCGGCGCCGGTCCCCTCGTTTTTTTACCCCTCATGGAAAAACTCGGCTTGGCGGAGGCGATCAAAAGCGCCGGATTTCCCCGTACGTCCGAACTCGACGACCTTCAAAGCGTTCTGTCTTTTCTGGCCTTGAAACTGCTGGGAGGCCTCCGATGGTCCCACGATACGAAATGGAACATGGACAGGGCTCTCGGGTTGTTTGCCGGACTCAACGTCCTGCCGAAATCGACTGCTCTTTCAACCTATTCCTACCGCGTATCAAGGTCGCAGAACAAAAGGTTCCTTTCCGCGCTGTCGCGCATTTTCCGCGACGACGAACTCGAAAATGGCGAGTTCAATCTGGATTTCAAAGCGATACCGCATTGGGGAGACGCCAGCGTTCTCGAAAAAAACTGGGCGGGTTCCAGATCGAAGGCGATGAAGAGCCTTCTCGCCCTGGTTGCGCAGGATCCTTCAACTGGCAATCTTTCCTATACCAATGCGGAAGTAAAGCACAGGAACCAAAGCGACGCCGTTTTCGATTTCGTCGATTTTTGGAAGCAAGGTCGCGGCGTGGCCCCGAAAATGTTGATTTTCGATTCGAAGTTCACGACCTACAAGAATTTGAGCGAGTTGAATCAGAGCGAGGAAAAAATCAAGTTCCTGACCATAAGAAGGAGAAGTAAAAGCTTGATCGAAAAGGCGGAAAAAATCGAAAGCGACCATTGGCGAAAGATATCCGTCGAGCGTTCGAAGGGTAAATATCAGAAAATCAGAATATACGAAGAACACTGCAAATTGCGACATTACAAAGGCGAAGTAAGACAAATCGTTATGACCGACCATGGAAGACGAAAACCGACCTTTCTTATTACCAACGACTTTGACGCGGATGTGGGAAAGCTTGTGAAAAAATATGCAGGCCGATGGCTGGTGGAACAGGAAATTGCCGAGCATGTGGCGTTTTTCAACCTGAACAATCCTTCCTCTTCAATTGTTGTCAAGGTGGATTTTGACCTGACGATTTCCCTTTTGGCCCACAACCTGTATCGGATATTGGCAAGCCATCTTGAAGGTTTTGAAAAATGCACCGTCGAAACAATAAGCCGAAATTTTCTTGAAAACGGCGCCACCGTGGAAATTGCCGGAGATCGGATAAAAGTTTTTTTGAAAAAGAAAACGCATCTGCCTTTACTTCTCGATGTCCCGTGGATGAAATGCTCCACAAAATTGTCATGGCTTGGTGCAAAAATATCCTTTGAAACCGGAACATATTCTTGAGGTACCTTTTTTATCTGAATGAAAATCCCTGATATTTGAAAAAAAGCCCAAATAAGGAGGTACTCATGGGACTGACACAAATGGCCCGGGAAGAGGGCAGGCAGGAAGGAGGTATTCTTATTCTGCGCCGGCTATTGGGAATCAAATTCAAAACGGTCCCCGAATGGGCCGAGGAGCTTCTGAAAAATGCCGTGCCAAGCGACCTGGAGCAATGGAGCGACCGAATCCTGACCGCCAATACCATCGAGGAGGTTTTCGGCAGGCAGCGCCGGTAGTGCCGTTTTCCAATTGGGCGCACGGAAATGGCGGCCGTCATTCCGAAAGGCACCGCGCCGCCGTGGAAGGCGGCGCTACCGTTATTGCGCAAGCCGCTTTTCGAAACAAAACAAGGTAGAAATTTCAAGGTGGAAAAAAAAATCTTTTTCACCAGCCCTGTTAAATGTCGTCCGCAATGTTCGTTTGTGTGCGGCCGTGATGCCCCTTTTGGTCTGTGTTTCAGAAACCGGCCGAATTCAGGATCAATCCTCAATGCTGTGACAAGCGTTTGCGGATTTTTGTCCGTACCGAAGGCCTCGCCGTGGAGTATTCTCTGTGGCTCAATCCGTCAGTCCCGGAGGGACGGCAGACAATAGCCCGGCAATTTATTGCCGGGGGTGACCCGCACAGGTACCAAAGAGTCCCGTTAGGGACGACAGATTACTATACAAGCCAATGCGTTCTGTCGTCCCTAACGGGACTTGACACAACCCATGCTCCAACCCCGGCAATGAATTGCCGGGCTATTGTCTGTCGTCCCTGACGGGACTGGGGGGGCAAGAAACAGGAAACGCCCGCGTTTTACCGTGTTCGTCCCGAATGCGTCCCCCTTTTCCCGAATATCTTTCCGAACGGAAACAAAAACAAGATGCCCGCGACAACTGCGGTCATCCCGCTTGCCAGAAACAGCACGGGCGTATCGTACCGTTCGTAAAGAAACCCGGTGGCGAGAAACCCAGCCGTGAGCCCCAGCCCGTAGCTGACGGCGTTGTTGACGGCCTGGCCCATGGTTTTCGATTTTCGGGGCGACAGGCGGTCCATGTACAAGATGCAGGACATGTGGAAGGAGCCGTAGGTGATGGAATGGGCGATCTGGGAGACCAGCAGCCAGGCCGCCGATTCCACCTTATAAAGCAAAAACCACCTGACGGCCGCCACGCCCATGGAGAACACCAGCACCTTCTCCACGGAAAACCGGGAGAATATGCTGTTGGACTTGAGCATGACCAGAATCTCGGCGGAGACCGCCACCGCCCAGCACACGCCAATGAAGGAGCTGTCGTAGCCCAGCTTTTCCAAATGGATGGAAAAGAACCCGTAGTAGGCCCCGTGGCTGGCCAGCATGAGAAAGGCGCACGAAAGGAACTTGACCATGGCCCCGCTGAAAAGGGACTGGTTGACGTCGGGCGCCTCCTCGTGTCTTTCGACCGACGCGGGCGGCAGTTTCAAGGAACTCAGCGCCTGCAAGGCAGACCCGCCCAGTATCAGGTACAGGATCACGTGCGCGGAGAACATCCCGATCAGCTTGCCCGTCAGGGTGACCGTGAGGATGAAGCTCAGCGACCCCCACGCCCTGATTTTCCCGTATCCTTTCTTTTCCGGCCCCAGGACCTCCATGGTGAAGGTTTCCAGAAACGAGACCAGGGGGGAATAGAAAATGCCGTAAAAAAGCGTGACAAGGGCCATCCATGTGAAATCGACGGTGAGCAGGTAGAACGCCCACAGCAGCGTGCAGGCGAACCCGCATGCGATGTAGATGGGCTTTCTGGAATCGAACCGGTCCGCGAGCCTTCCCCACAGCAGGGGAAACACGATGACCGTAAGCGACCGTATGGACGACAGCGCCCCGATCTCCACCCCGCCGAAACCGATGTGATAGCAGTACAGGTTGAAATAGGGCAGGTAGAAGCCCAGCACCCCGAAATAGAGGAAATACTGGGCGGAAACGACGGTCCGGTTGGTCATGGCGCCGCCTTTCGCATGCGCTTTCGGCGCCCGTCCGAAATTGAGGGGCTTTGTGGGTTTTGGTTAAAACGTCGGCCAACGAACGCCGTCATTCCGGGCGGAGCTTGCGGAGACCCGGAATCCAGGCGATGATCGAAACTGTTGGATGAAAACCGGCCGAAATGAAAACCAAGCCCGATTTGTGTTTTTGTGAGCAATAGACTTTCCATTTTTAAAATAATTAGGTTGTTCGCGGATTTGTGGGGAGCGGTAAAGGTAACCAGAGCTTCCAGCTCTGGCCCGAATCTGCGTATATGCAACCCCTTCGGAGCCAAGCCACGCCAGACCAGGATGGTCTGGTTACTTTCGCGAGGCGTTTTCCCACAAATCCGCGATGAGCCAATAATTTTTTAAGCGGCGCGGTGTCCGATGTTTCGCCGTAGGCTTGGTTTCTATTTTGGACATGCCCTCGTCAGCCTCGTTCCAACGCTTCGCGTTGGAATGCATACCAGGACGCTTCGCGTCAGCGCTCTGCGGAGGTATGGCCGAAATAAGAACCAAGCCCGGGAGCGCGACGGGTATCGCGTCGCTTTGAAAACATCCGAAAAAACAAAAAAAACCGAATCTATCACGAATCATCCTCGACTAAAATACATAAATGGCGTATAGATTCTGAAACCGGATTCGCGGCGGGACGCTCTTTTCCGGAGTGAATCCGCTTCATCTTTTCTTTACAAATTCTTTACAAAGAAACGGCAAGATGTTAAATTTCGCAGATGCAATAAAGGACTAAGGAATTGCAATTGTTTTGATAATAGCTAACAAATTGCGGTTTCGTTAAGAATAAATAACAGGAGCCGGTGGCATGGTGGAATACATCAAGATAAGATTCGGCAATGAGTTGGACCGGACGGGTTCTCGCTTCGAGCAGACCTTCGAGGACATGTTCCGTTCCATGGGTCCGTCGTTCAGCCTGGGGCAGCGTTTGTGGCGACCGCAGGTGGACGTCTACGAGACTGCGGACGAAATCGTCGTATTGGCGGCGATCGCGGGCGTGGAAAAGGACGATTTGGACATCGAGGTGGACGGCAAGGCCCTCAGAATTTCCGGGAGCAGGAAGAACCGGCTCGGGGCGGAAAGCTGCCGGTATCGCCTGGCGGAAATCCAGTACGGCAATTTCGAGCGCGTCGTCATGTTTCCGGTGTACGTGGACCCCGACAAAGTGGACGCCTCCGTCGAGGATGGCTTTCTGACGGTTCGCCTGACCAAAAAGAAGCTGGACGAGCGCAAGACGAGGATACCCGTTTCCGGCGGTTGAAGCGTGGTATTCGAACGCGTCTGCCCGGGCCGGTTCCAATAGACGCACGGCCCTATTGCTCACATACAAATACAATTGGAGGTTTGCATGCCCGAAAATCAACCGCAGCAGTTGGCGGAACAGCAACAAAAAACTCCTGAAATCTTACCCATACTGCCGCTTTTCGACGCGGCCCTATTCCCCAAAATGGTCCTGCCTCTTGTGGTCATGCAGGGAGAATCCATACAGCTCATCGACGAAGCCATGAACAAGAACCGGATCATCGGCCTTCTCATGTCCAAGGAGAAGGAGATGAAGCCAAGCTACAAGCGCGAGGAGCTTTATGATATCGGAACCAGCGCGCTGATCCTCAGGATGGCCAAGACCGAGGACAACAAGGCCCAGCTGCTGGTCCAGGGGCTCAGCCGGTTCAAGGTGGAGGACATCGTGGCGGAATCGCCCTACCTCAGGGCGAAGGTCGAGCCGATCAAGGAGCCGGAGGGAGGCAAGAGGACCAAGAAGATCGAAGCTCTGATGAGCAACCTGATCGGGTTGTTCGCCAAGATCGTGGAGCTTTCGCCCGGATTGCAGCCCGAGATCGTGGGCATGGCCCGGTCCATTCCGGAGGCGGGGACCCTGGCCGACATGGTGACATCCACCATCAACGCCACCACGGAGGAAAAACAGAAGGTCCTGGAGACTGCGGACGTCAAGGATCGCCTGGAGCTGGTGACCCGGCTGGCCAACTACCAGCTGGAAATCCTGGAGCTGGGGAGCAAGATCCAGACCCAGGTCAAGGGCGACATGGACAAGAGGCAGCGCGAATATTACCTGCGCGAGCAGCTCAAGGCCATCAGGGAGGAACTGGGCGAAACCGAGGAACACCCGGTGGAGATCGACGAGTACCGCGCCAAGGTCGAGGAGAAGGGCCTTCCCGAAGAAGCCAAGAAGGAGGCCGAGCGCGAGCTGGACCGCCTTTCCAAGATGCACCCGTCGTCGGCCGAGTACAACGTGGTCACCACGTATCTCGACTGGCTCGTCTCCCTTCCCTGGAACGACCAGACCGAGGACAATCTGGACATCAAGAAGGCCGCCAAGATTCTCGAAGACGACCATTACGGCCTGGAAAAGCCCAAGAAGAGAATCCTGGAGTATCTTGCGGTGAGAAAACTCAAGCCCGAGTCCAAGGGACCCATCCTGTGCCTGTTCGGCCCTCCCGGTACGGGCAAGACCTCCCTGGGGCAGTCCATCGCCCGGGCGCTGGGCAGAAAGTTCCATCGCATATCCCTGGGCGGCGTGCGCGACGAGGCCGAGATTCGGGGACACCGCAGGACCTACGTGGGGGCGCTTCCCGGACGCGTCATCCAGGCCCTGCGCCGCACGGAGTCCAAGAACCCGGTATTTATGCTCGACGAGATCGACAAGGTGGGAAGCGACTTCCGGGGGGACCCCTCCTCGGCCCTGCTGGAAGTCCTCGATCCGGAACAGAATTTTTCGTTCCAGGACCATTACCTGGACGTTCCCTTCGATCTGTCCAAAGTGATGTTCATCACCACGGCCAACGTGCTGGACACCATCCCCCCGGCCCTGAGGGACCGCATGGAGATCCTCGAGCTTCTGGGATACACCGAGGACGACAAGATCGTGATCGCGCAGAAATACCTCGTCCCGAGGCAGCGCGAAGCGCACGGCCTGAAAGCCAGCCACATCAAGTTCACCAAGGGCGCCATCCGGCAGATCATCGGCGGATACACCCGGGAAGCCGGGCTCCGGAACCTGGAGCGCCAGATCGCCACCATCTGCCGAGGCGTGGCCGCCAAGATCGCCATGGGGGAGGTCGATTCCATGGTGATCAAGATGATCAACGTGCCCAAATTCCTGGGGCCTGTCAGGATCACGCCCGAGGCCAAGGCGCGCATCATGACTCCGGGGTTGGCCATGGGGCTGGCCTGGACCCCGGCTGGCGGGGAGATGCTCTTCATCGAGGCCACGGCCATGAAGGGGAACAAGGGGCTGACGCTGACCGGACAGCTGGGCGAAGTCATGAAGGAATCGGCCACTGCGGCCTTGAGCTTCATCCGGGCCAACGCCAAGTCGCTGGGCATCGAAGAGGATTACTTCGACAGCCACGACATCCATATCCACATCCCCCAGGGGGCGATTCCCAAGGACGGCCCTTCGGCGGGCGTCACCATGCTCACCGCCTTGGCGTCGCTTTTGACCGACAAGACCGTGAAGAAGGATTTGGCCATGACGGGCGAGATCACGCTGCGGGGCCAGGTGCTTCCGGTCGGGGGCATCAAGGAGAAGGTCCTGGCCGCCCACCGCGCGGGAATCAAGACCATCCTCATGCCCAAGGCCAACGCCAAGGACCTGGAGGACATTCCCAAGAAGGTGCAGAAGGACATCGAATTCCATTTCATGGACAAGATGCGCGACGTGCTGAAAATCGCCATCGAGAAATAGGACGGAGGCGCCGGTTTCCTTTTGAATCGGGACTTTTCCGGAAACCTGCCCGCCGACTCCTGGAACCATCGGTCTATGCCATATTGAAAATGACATGTGGAAAACGACACGTTATCGATGACAGAACGAACCTACTGTAAATTCGCATTGTTTTTCGCGTTTGCGGCGCTGCTTGTCGTATCTGCGGCGGGTTGCGGAAAAAAGACGGCCACCATGCCGCCGAGTACGCCGGGCATGCCCAAGCCCTACCGGGTCGGAGACGACTGGTACCAGCCCCTGCCCCACGCCAGGGCGTTCAAGCAAAAAGGCGTCGCCTCCTGGTACGGAAAGGACTTCCACGGGAAAAGGACGTCCTCCGGGGAAACATACGACATGTACGCCATGACCGCCGCCCACAAGATTCTGCCCCTGGGCGTGATCGTGCGGGTCGAGAACCTCGACAACGGAAAACAGACCGTCGTTCGGATCAACGACCGCGGTCCTTTCGTCCGGGGTCGAATCATCGATCTTTCCTATGCGGCGGCCAAAGAACTCGGGGTGGTCGGACCTGGCACCGCCCGAGTTGAAATCGAAGCCTTGGGAACCTCCGGGGCAAGCGGCGATGGAAGCAACGGCAATCTTGCGCCCGTGGATTGTTTCAACGGCAATTTCACGGTCCAGGTGGGGGCGTTTCAAAATCGCGACAACGCCCTTCGCCTGAAGGAGGAACTGGCCAGGGCGCATTCCAACGCCCATGTCGTGGTTCACGACGACGGAAACAAGACGCTGTACCGGGTTCGGGTAGGCCGCTACGATTCGCTGACCCAAGTGATGGCGGCGGAAAAAAGACTGGTCGAAAACGGATACCCCAAGGCGTTCAGCGTGGCAGAATAGGGGACTTTGGATATGAAACCGCAGTCGCTTCATTTATCGAGGAAACCAGAAATGGAAAGAAATTCCCACACAATCGAGAGCGAACAGACCGAATGCGACAGGATCAGAGTATTGTTGATCGAGGACGAACCCAGCTACGCCAAGCTGATTCAGCGGGTTCTGGAACGAAAAAAGAACGTGTGCGTCGATCTGGTATGGGCGGACAACCTGGCCAGCGGTATTCGGTTCCTGGAAGGCGAAGCGATGTCGCGGGGTGACGCCTGCGATAGGCAAGCCGCGCCCTCCGGCCCCATCTGCGACTTCCAGGTCGCCCTGCTCGACCTGACCCTTCCCGACAGCCAGGGGCTCGACACGCTGCGAAGGGTTTTGGCAAAGTGCAAGGATGTGCCCATCATCGTGCTGACCGGCCTGGACGACGAAGAAAAATCCATCCAGGCCTTGCAGGAGGGCGCGCAGGACTATCTGGTCAAGGGGCAGAACGAACAGACCTTTCTGTTCCGGGCCATGCGCTACGCAATCGAAAGAAAACGCACGGAGGAACGCCTGAAGGCCGCCCGGATCGAGGAGGAGAGACTCAAGGTTCTTTTGCAGATGGCCGGTGCCACCGCCCATGAAATGAACCAGCCGCTCATGGTGCTTCTCAACAACATCGAATTGATGAAGCTGCACATGAACAAGCCGGAAAAGATGGACCGGTTCATGACCCGGGTGTACGAGGCGGGAAGAAGGATTTCGTCCATCGTAAAGAGCATCCAGGAAATCCAGGACGCGAAACGTTACGAAACGAAGCCCTACCTGGAAAACATGTCCATTATCAAGCTGGATTGAGATCTTCCGTGGCGGATGGGGCAAAGAGCGCGAAAGCGGTTTTTCTGGACCGAGACGGCGTGATCAACCGGGACTCGGCCGACTATGTCAAAAGCCTCGCGGAATTTTCGCTCATTCCCGGCAGCGTGGAGGCGATTGCGAAATTGACCCAGGCAGGCTACGAGGTTTTCGTGATTACCAACCAGTCCGGGCTGGCCCGAGGAATCATCGATATGGCGGGCCTGGAAGAAATCCACCGATATATGAAGAATGCGGTTCGCGAGGCGGGGGGCGAAATTCGCGGCGTCTATTTTTGTCCGCATCTCCCGGACGAAGGATGCGACTGCCGCAAGCCCTCGCCCGGCTTGATTCGAAAGGCTGCCGAGGAAAACGACCTGGACATTTCGAAAGCCGTGATGATCGGGGACAAGGGGACGGATATCGAATGCGCGCAAAGGGCGGGATGCAAGGGGGCGTACCTGGTCAAAACCGGTATCCGGGAGCTTCCCGGCCGGGACCGGATGGAGGAATGGAAGATATTGCGCGCAGTGGCCGACGATTTGTTCCAGGCCGCGGACTGGCTGATCGCCGATGAAGACGACGACAACCGATAATAACCTCGCGGTCCTGGAAGGGGACCTGGAGCGAATCGCCTATTTCAACGAGCGGACCCACTATACCATCGCCCGCCTGAAGACGACTGCCTCGGCCCGGCCCGTGACCTTGGTGGGGTTCATGGGGGGCGTGCAGCCGGGAGAGACCATCCATGTGTCCGGCCATTGGGAGACCCATCCCAAATACGGCCAGCAGCTCCGGGTGAAGACCTACGAGGTGAAATTGCCCGCCACGGTCCAGGGGATCCGGCAGTATTTGAAGTCCGGGATCGTCAAGGGGTTGGGCCCCCAGCTGGTGGAACGGCTGGTGAATCGTTTCGGAGCGGACACCCTTTCGGTCATCGAAGAGGATCCCGGCAGGCTCACGGAGGTGGAGGGAATCGGCAAGGGCAAGGCCTCCCTCATCGTGGCCGCCTGGAACGAACACCACGTTTTGCGCGCGCTCATGCGCTTTCTCCAGGAAAACGGGGTCAAGACCACCTACGGAGCCAAGATCTACCACACCTATGGCAACAGCTGCCTCGATGTTTTAAAGGAAAGCCCGTATCGTCTGGCGGAGGACATCCCCGGCGCGGGTTTCGAGATCGCCGACGCCGTCGCCAGAAAGACCGGCACGGCGGAGGACGACCCGGTCCGGCTGGACGCCTGCGTGTTGCACTGCCTGGAACGTTATGAAAGCGAAGGGCACGTATTCGCATTCAAAAGCAGTCTGACGGCTCGTTGCGAACAATTGTTCAAAGCTCCCGCAAGTCTGGCGCAAGAGGCGGTCGAGCGCCTGGAGGAGTCCGGGGGACTGGTCGTTGAGAAGCTCCCGACCGATGCGGTCCGGGAGGAAAACGGCGAGGGTCCTTTCGACGATGCGCCCGCATATCGGAACGTCGTATACAGAAAGGCCATGCACCGCGCCGAGTCGGGCATCGCCGAAAGAATCGCGGCCCTTTTGTCCGTGCCGTCGCATTCGGAGGAGGTCGATCCGGAATCCATCCGCTCCCAGATCGCAAACGAGCTTGCCATCGAGCTTTCCGAGGAGCAAATGGAGGTGCTGGAGGGGGTGTTCTCGCTGAAGGTCGCCGTCATCACCGGCGGTCCGGGCTCGGGCAAGACGACTTTGATCCGGTCCGTCGCCGCCATCTACAAGGCGGCGGGAAAAAAGGTCGTGCTGGGGGCGCCCACCGGCCGCGCGGCCAGGCGTCTGTCGGAAGTCACCGGGGAAAAGGCCAACACCATTCATCGTCTGCTGGGATACACCTTTTCGGAAGGGGGCGCGGAAAAACCTTACTTCGGCAGGGACCGGGACAATCCCATCGAGGCCGACGCCGTGGTGATCGACGAGGCCTCCATGGTGGACACGGAACTGATGTACCGGCTGTTGAACGCCATCTCTCCCTTTTCCCGCCTGGTACTGGTGGGCGACGTCTTCCAGCTGCCGTCGGTGGGGCCGGGAAACGTGCTTTCCGACATGATCCAGTCGGGCGCCATCCGCGTTTTTTTCCTGAAGAAGATTTTCCGCCAGGCCCTGGAAAGCGAGATCGTGCTCAACGCGCACAAGGTCCGGAACGGCGAGTATCCGGAACTGACCGATCTGAAAGACCGCGAAGCGTCTTCGGAATTCTTTTTTCTGGAACAAAACGACCCTGCAAAGATGCCGCAGACCGTGGTGTCCCTGTGCGCCAAGGTCCTTCCAGAACGATTCGGCCTCGACCCGGTGGCCGACATCCAGGTGCTGACCCCCATGCACAAGGGGGACGCGGGCACGATCATTCTCAACCAGGTGCTGCAGGAACGTCTCAACAAGTCCGCCGTGAAAATGGACGCCTTCGGGGGCGCCCTCAAGCTGGGCGACAAGGTCATGCACCTGAAGAACAATTATCAGAAGGACGTTTTCAACGGGGACATCGGGACCATCTGTTCCGTTGACGTCTTGAAAAAAAAATTGTACGTGGACTACGAGGGGAGGGAAGTGGAGTACGACTGGGCGGAGACCGACGAGCTTTCCCTGGCCTACGCCATTTCGGTGCACAAGTCCCAGGGGTCGGAGTATCCGGCGGTGGTGCTTCCGCTGGTCACCCGGCATTATGTTCTTCTTCAAAGAAATCTTCTTTACACGGCCATCACTCGCGGGGTAAAACTGGTGGTCGTGGTGGGGATGCGAAAAGCCCTCCGCATCGCGCTGGAGAACGACAGGCCCCAGCAGAGGCTTTCGGGCCTGGCGTTCAGAATCGGAAAATCAGGGGAGAGTCTTTAATATATGATTCGTTCGATCATTTCGGCCACCGGCAGCTATATTCCAGAAGTCAAGGTGCCGAACGAAAAATTTTTGAATCACGAGTTCTACGACGCCGCCGGCGTCAGGTTCGAAAAGAGCAACGAGGATATCATCAGTAAGCTTCAGGAGATCACCGGCATCAAGGAGAGGCGGTACGTCTCCGACGACCTTCTCACCTCGGACATCGCGGCCATGGCGGCCGAAAAGGCGCTGGAAAACATCGACCGGGAAAGCCTCGACTACATCGTGGTGGGACAGAACCTCGGGGAGATAACGGCCGGCAATGCCCGGACGGACATCGTGCCGTCCATCGCCGCGCGGGTCAAGCACAAGCTGAAAATCGAAAACCCGTACACGGTGTGCTTCGACCTTCCCTTCGGCTGTCCCGGATGGCTGCAAGGCACGATCATGGCGGACTACTTCATCAAGTCCGGGGACGCCTCCCGCGTTTTGGTCATCGGCGCGGAAGTCCTCTCCCGTATCACCGACCCCCACGACGTGGACTGCATGATATTCGCCGACGGCGCTGGCGCCACCCTGGTGGAGGCGACACGGGAACCTGATGTCGGGATCGTGTCCCACGTCGCCCGCTCCGACACGCTCAAGGAGGCATACCTGCTCCGCATGGGAAAATCCTACAATCCCCGGATGCCGGAAAACGAGCTTTTCGTCAAGATGGACGGCCATACGATCTACAAATACGCCTTGAAAACCGTGCCCTTGGCCATCAAGGAAAACCTGGAAAAGGCGGGCCTGGATATTTCGGACGTAGACAAGATCCTGATTCACCAGGCAAACGAAAAAATGGACACCGCCATCGTCAAGCGGCTCTTCAAAATGTACGGCCAGGACGACTTCGACCCGAACATCGCCCCGATGATCATTTTCTGGACCGGCAACAGCTCCGTGGCCACCCTTCCCACGTTGCTGGATCTGCTTCGCCGGGGCAAGCTCGACGGACATCGGATCCATTCCGGCGACATCCTGGTGTTTGCGTCGGTCGGAGCCGGGATGAACGTCAACTCCATGGTGTATCGGGTGCCTTGAGCCGGCAAGGCGCAGGCATTATTTCCTGTTTTTTTCCGAAGCCGGAAGACAGATCGTGAAGACCGTAACCTCGGCGGGTTTGCTCTGCACCCGGATCATGCCGTCGTGGTTTTTCACGGTCCTGTAGACCGACGACAGTCCGAGGCCCGAGCCTTTTTCCACGCCCCTGGCCTTGGTCGTGAAGAACGGGTCGAAAATCCGGTCCATGGTCTGCTTGTCTATTCCCGAGCCGTTGTCCGCAATGGAAATCTCCACGTATTTTCCAGCCCGAAGGCCGTAGGGCTTGACTTCCTTTTCCTCCAGCGTGCGGTTTTTCGTCTCCACCGCGATCTTCCCCTTCCCGTTCACGGCCTCGGCGGAGTTTTTCAGGATGTTGTTCAGGACCATCTCCATGTTCTGCCTGTCGATTTCCACCGGCCACAGGTCCTTTGCCAAGTCCATTTCCACGCGGATGTCCCGGTTGGAGCTTTGAAACGAATCCAAGACGGTTTTCAGAATCTGATTCAGATTGGCGGGAGCGAAAAGGGCCTTTCCGCCCCTTGCCAGCCCCAGGAGTTTGTTGGTCAGTTCGGCACCTTTTCGGATTTGTTCTTCCAGGGACTTCAAATGTTCTTCGACCGGCAACCCTCGCTTCAACGCGAGCATTGCCAGCGAGATGTGGCCCTGCATTCCCATCATGAGATTGTTGAAGTCGTGGGCCGCGCCTCCGGCCAAAGTCAGGATCGATTCCAGTTTCCGGGACCGCAAAAGCTGGGTTTGCAGCTCCTCCTTTTCCTCTTCGATGATCTTCCAGTCCGTGATATCCTCGCCGATGCCCAGAATCCCGATGGCATTTCCGTTCCGGTCGAGTCTCGGGGACAGGTGTATCTTCATCCAGATTCCCGCGCCCCCTTTGGTCATCTCCATCGTTTCAAAAGAGATGGCCTCCTTTTTTTCGATGAGTTTTTCGCGGACGATTTCCGCGTCGTGGGGACATCGATTGCCTGGATATAGGACGGTGATCTTTTGCTTGCCCACCATCTCCTGGGCGGAATACCCGAAAATCTTTTCGGCGCCGCTGTTCCAGAACAGCACGTTCTGCTTCAAATCCGTCAGGATGACCGAAAAAGAGCGGGCGCTGTCCAGAATGCCGTTCAGAATCTCGTTGGTCTCCTGGAGGGACTTTTCGACCTCTTTCAGGTCGGTGATATCGTCGATGAAAAGCAGGGTGTGGTTTTCCTTGCCCTCCAACGTCGCGAGCTTAAGGATCAGGTACTTGTTTTCGATCAGGGTCTGCTGGCCTTCCTGAGGTCCGCAAATGGCGCGATCCTTGTTTTCCAGAATGCTTTTGATAACGGGCCTGTGTTCGTCGGGAAACAGGTCGAAGAGCGACGCGCCCAGTATTTCATGTTCGGCCTTGTTCAGAATTTCCAGGGAAGAGGGGTTGGCGTAGACAATCCGATGGTCGGAATTGAGTTCGAAAATGCCCTCGGTCATTTTGTTCAGCAGCTTGCCGTAGTGCTTTTTGGAAGTCAAAAGCTCTTCGGTGATGCCCCTGGGAAATATCTCCTCCACGCCGAAGACATTGCCTGCGGCGCAGCGGGCCTTGGCCCGTCCGGGATCGTCCAGAACTTCAGAGATGTCCTTTTCGATTCTGCGAAAGGGCGTTTTCGCCACGCACACGTCCGCCCCGGCAGTCCGGCAGTCCGTCCATTCCTCGGCCGCCACGGCCGACAGCAACACGATGGTGGTGTTGGCGAATTTGGGTTCGCTTTTCAGGATTCGGCACAGCGCCCCCCCGTCGATGTTGGGCATCACGTAGTCTACGAAAATAAAATCCGGGGTTCGGTCGCGAAGCATGTCCAGGGCCGCCAGGCCGTCCGATGCGGTAACGACCGCATGCCCCTTGTCGATTAAAAAATTTTCCATCAGTTTCAAAAAGTTTTCGTCGTTGTCGACGACCAGAATCTCCATATACACTGCCCCCCTTTTTGTCCTGGACGAGTACTTGTGACGATTAAATCCGATATTTCGCGACGAGTCAAGTTTTTTCAGGACTTGTTTTTCACGAGGCTTTCGGGCTTGTTTTCCGGAGACCGAAGCTGTGCAGCGGGGACAAGCTTCTTCAGGCCGTCCTCGATGCTTTTGCGCATGGCCCTGAATTCCTCCGGGTTTCTCAGATTCTCGATTTTCATGACTTTCTTGCGCCCGAGAATCAAAATCAGCCGCTCGGGTTCCTCGAAAAAAAGGACCCTTCTGATATCGGGGGTCTTCATCGAGGACACGACCCGCTCGCCCAGCATGTGCCGGATGCTTTTTCTGTTCATCACGATGCCCTTGCGCTTGAACAGTTTCATGCCCGAACGGACCATGACTCCCAGCGCGACCAGAAACTCCAGGATTTCCATCGGCTCCCATTCCGGCATGAAAAACGCCCACACGGCCCAGAACCCCAGTTCGATTTCCAACGGGGTGGGCGTAATCCCCAGGTACGGGGCGAGGAAGTAATTGACCAGCGCGCCGAAACGCACCATGACGCTTTGCGCGATCAGCAGAAAGAAAAGAAATCCGGAACGTTCCAGCACGTTCATCGCATACTGGAAGAAATTTCCGAAGCTCCATTTGGTGAAGATGGAAAGGTCCGAGCCGTCGAAGGAAATCGCCAAATCCGTCTCCGGGCTCGACTCGCCCGCTCCCGGCAGGTTCGCGCGCGCGGCGTCGGAGAACTCCACCGGCACCCGAAACCGCCCCGCGAGGACCTGCGCGTCCAGCAGTGCCCTGGTGACTTCTTTTTCCTCGAACACCGCAAGTTCGAAGTTGTTGTGGAATTGCAGCCCGGCCGTCCAGGCATCGCCCATGACCTCCCGGAACGCGCCCGCACGGATCGTCTTGCGACGCACCACCACCTTCTTGATCTCGGTCCCGTTGAAATCCACGTCGTAGACCGGCCGTCTCCTCCAGTCGATCCGCTCGTACACGTAGTCCTTGTCCGCGCCGCGGCAAAGCGTGACCGTATCGAACTTGGCGGCGTCCCGGTAGGAACGCTTCGCCGCGGCAACATCCGCCCACCACAGACCTACCAGCAAAAACAGAATGGGGCCGTCGAAATCCCGGAAATGATAGAACAGCAGCGAAAAAACGCAGAAGAGGAAAAACGCCACCAGGTTGCTCATGTTGTCCAGGGGCTCCTCCCCCTTGACCAGTTCGTCCCAGATCAGTTCCAGGATTTTTCCGTAGAGGGCCTCCACATATTCCTTGGCAACCACCATCGGCTTGAGGGACCTGGCGAATTCGCCCTGCTCCAAGTGCAGGAACCTGGAACGGCACAGGGTTTCCTTCCGGTCGATGGGCTTTACGCTTTCGTACTTGGCGAACACAATCCCGCATTTCGGGCATTCGGACGCCCCGCTCTTGCGCTCGAAACCGCATTTCGGACACTTGTCCGGTCCCTCCAGGCCGTTTTTATCCATGTTATTCCGTCCTTGCTATCCTGTCTCTTCTTTTTCGAATCGACATCCCATGCCGATGCAACCGATCGGGCCCGGTCTTTATTTCGGGCGTTCGAAGACCGCCTCGTAGCTCCATTTCCGTGCTTCGCATCGTGGCCTCGTAGCCTCCCTCATTCCCACGCTTCGCGTGGGAATGCATACCAGGACGCTTTGCGTCCGCGCTCCGCCTATAAATGGCCGAATCAAGGGTCAGCCCAAACTTGTCAATACAACAGGAAGCGCGACGGCGTCAACTGCCCACAAAATTTACATCCGGGGCTTGGTCTTAACATCGGCCACTTTCAGGGACTATCGTCGCGGCGGTCGTCATTCCGGGCGGAGCGGTATGCACCCCTGGTGTCGATAAAACAGCCGGATTCCGTCGCTTCCGGGAATTTCTTTACTGGAACATGTAGCGTAGACCCGGAATCCAGGTGGCCGAAATTAGAACCAAACCCTACATCCGATATGAATGACAGCTTTTTCGCAGGGAAACAAAACCGAGATGTCCCGGAAACGCCGCCCCGCCCCGTCGCATCGGCAGCGTTGTTTCACCGGTAGCGCCGCCTTCCACGGCGGCGCAATTCCTGCGTCGCCGCCCCGTCCGGCACCGGCACTATTTTCCTCGCCAGATCCCTGTCGCCTGTCAGCGCGGCCTGTCAGCGCGGGTCGAAAACTTGGCGCTTGTGAAAAAACTCGACAGGATATATCCTGATAATCAAGCAACAGGGCCGGTATTGGCCAAACGATTGGGAGCAGGAGGGGGCGCATGCTAAAAACCGACGACAATTTCATTTCACCGGAGGAATACTTCCGCATGGAGGAAAGCGCCGAAGTCAAAAGCGAATATTTCCGAGGCGAAGTTTTCGCCATGACCGGTGCGTCCTATCGCCACAACGTGATCATGGTCAATCTGGTTTCGGACTTGGATTCTCTGCTGGAAGGAGGGGACTGCGTGGTGTTTTCCTCCGATATGAAGGTGCGGGCGGAAAAAAACATGCATTTCGTATATCCGGACGTCAGCGTGGTCTGCGGAGACATCCAATTCGAAGAAGGCCGCGACGACACCGTCGTCAATCCCGCCGCCGTTTTCGAGGTCCTCTCCAAATCCACCATGGACTACGACAGGGGCTCCAAATTCAAGGCCTACCGGAAAATCCCGTCTCTGCGCGACTACGTCCTGGTAGACCAATATTGCTGCGGCGTGGAGCATTTCTTCAAGGCCCCCGAAGGCCGCTGGGTCCTCGAAGAATTCTACCGCCTCGAAGATGTCCTGCACGTTCGCTCCTTGAACGCGGATTTGCCCCTCCGGCGAATCTACAAACGCCTGAAAATGGAGGGACCCGTTCTATGTTGAAGAAACAGTTTCGATTATCGGCTGGATTCCGGGTCTCCGCAAGCTCCGCCCGGAATGACGGTGTTGGTTGGCCGACGTTATAACCAAAACCGGACTTTGTCTCATTCCCAAAGCTTTTCCGCAGTCAAATCGAACAATATGTCGTTTTCCAGATAGACCCTCTCCAGCTTTTCCGGATGGGAGTCCGGTCCGTTGTCCTCGATTCGCCCGGCCAGCTCCAGGGCGATGTAGTTGGCGACGCACAAAATGGCGGTGGGGCTGCCGATCAGGGAGATGCTTTTCGACGGGGCGATCAGGGTTTCGTTGGCGAACGGAATCAAGGGGCACAGCTTGTTGTCGGTGATCAGGTAGAGCGCGTGCCCCAGGCGTCTGACCACCTTGCTCAGGCGAATCAGTTCGTTGGGATAGCGGGATGTGGCGATCATCACCGCCAGGCTCTGCGCGGGCGCATTGGCCATCCAGTCGATGGCCGCGCTGTCGCTTCCTTTCAATATGCGGATTCCCTTCCGCACCTTGGTCAGCGCCCATCCCAGGTAGTATGCGTAGGTGTAGGAAATACGGGAGCCGATCAGGTACACCGACTCGCTTTCTTCCACGGCTTTCACGAACCGTTCCAAGGTTTTCATGTCCACCGTTTCGTAGAACTTCTTGAGGTTGTTCATCTCGTCGAAAACCACCCGATGGAGCCGGTTCGTGCCGGGTCCTTTGACTCCCGGCAGGTCCACGCGGTCCTTCAAGGTCATCCCCGTCTCCACGTAGTCCCGCAGTTCCTGGAGAAAATCCGCGTACCCGTCGTAGCCCAGCTGGGCCACGAACCGCACCACCGTGGCCTCGCTGACTTCGCAGGCCTCCGCGAACTCCTTGGTGGTCATGAACACCACCTTGCGGGGGTTCTGCATGGTGAACTCTCCCAGGACCCTTCCCTTGGGGGTCAGCGACCCCAAGCGCTCGCCAATGTTCTTGATCACCGGATTTGATTGCGTTTCCATCGCGTCTTTCCTCGGTCGTCCGACTTGTGAAATTATTCTTGCATGCCACTGAAATGCCTGTTTCTTCTAACAATCACGGGATTTTTATCATTAGAAATTAAGGATGTCAACCGGATATGAACCGGATATGAAATTATTTTTATCAAACTGCGATTTTTTATTTGACATAATATCTTTCATTTCGTAGATTCCCCCGAAACGAACTTGGATGCGTTTCACAAAAAAGCTCGTGAAAATTTGTCATAAGACCAAGCAAGGGAGAACGGATTATGTTTGCGGAACGAAAGCCCCTGTGGGGGAAGAAGGCCCGTTTCAAGCCCGGCTACGACGCCGTGATCGTGGGCGGCGGGCTTCACGGTCTGGCCACGGCCTACTATCTGGCCAAGGAGCACGGGATCCCCGACGTGGCGGTCCTGGAAAAGCGCTACATCGGCTACGGCGGGGCCGGAAGAAACACGGCCATCGTGCGCGCCAACCAGCGCACGCAGGAAAACGTCCCCCTCTACAAGGAGGCCCTGAATCTGTGGCCGGTGATGACCAAAGAGCTGGATTTCAACCTGATGTTCAACAACTGCGGCAACCTGAACCTCATGCACAGCGAGGCGGCCATGAAAGCGGCCCGGATGAACGTCGCCACCGCCCAGTTCCACGGAGTGGAGAGCCATCTGATCGACGCCAAGCAGGCCAAGGAGCTGGTCCCGGCGCTGAATATTTCGGAAGACATCACCTATCCGATCCACGGGGCCATGTACCATCCGCCCGGCGGGGTGGTACGCCACGACGCGGTGGTCTGGGGCCTTGCCAAGGGCGCTGCCAAGCACGGCGTGCAGATTCATCAGCAGACCGAGGCCACGGCGATTCACACGGAGAACGGCAAGATCATCGGGGTTTCCACCAGCAAGGGCCGAATCCACACTCCTATGGTGCTGGTAAGCGCCGGGGGCTATTCGGCCGCGATCATCCACCAAATGCTGGGAATCAAGCTGCCCATCAGCGTGTTGACCATCCAGGCCATGGTCACCCAGCCCCTGAAGCCCATCCTGGACCACGTGGTGTCGTCGGGCGCCTACCACTGCTACGCCAACCAGACGCTGAAAGGCGAGATCGCCACCGGCGCGCACATGGATCAGTGGCCCAACTACACCACCCAGACCACGGCCCGTTACATCAAGCATCAGGCCGAAGCCCTCTCCGACTGGCTGCCCTGCCTGCGGGGGGTGAAATTCATGCGCCATTGGGGCGGCCTGGCGGACATGACCCCGGACATGGCACCCATCATGGACGGCAACGATCCGGTGGACGGCTTCTACATGGACTGCGGATGGGGCTATTTCGGTTTCAAGTCCTGCATGGCCGTCGGACGGCGAATGGCCCAATACATGGCCACCGGCGACTGCCCGGACATCCTGAAGCCTTTTCGCCTCAAGCGGTTCCAAGAGCATCGGCTCATGGGCGAGACCGCCGCGCTGGTGAACTATACGCCGGACAATTGATCCGGTTTTGAAAGAAAAATTTCATGAATTGCCTTCATACGGCACGCGCCGGTGAAAGAGCGCTGCCAACAAGGAGAACCAAACATGTCATTGACGCTTACATGTCCCGTGTGCGGAAAGAGAGACGGCTACGAGTTTCGCTACGGCGGGGAGGACAAGGGGCCTCGTCCGTCCGAGGAGGGCTTGACCCCGGAGGCCTGGTGCGAGTACGTCCATATGAACAAGTGCACGGCCGGGATTCAAAGGGAATGGTGGTTTCACCGGGACGGTTGCGGCACGTGGTTTCGCGCCTTCCGGGACACGGTGAAAAACATCGAAGTGGAAGATCCGGAGGAAACGAAATGAGCAGATTGAAAGACTTGCCGACATTGCGAATCGATCCGTCCGAAACGCTTCGTGTCAATTACAACGGCGAGACCTACCTGGGGGTCGCGGGAGACACGGTGGCCACCGCGCTTTACGCCAACGGCGTGCGGGTCTTCGGGCGCAGCCTGAAATACCACCGTCCGCGCGGGCTCTACAGCCTCGACGGCGAATGCAGCAACACCATGATGCGCATCGACGGCGTTCCCAACGAACGGGCGGAGACCAGGCTTTTGAAAGACGGCATGACGGTCAGGATGCAGAACGTCAAGGGGGCCGAGCGCCTGATGGACTTTTTCGAGGAGCATAGCGGCGCCATGAAAAAGGGGCTGCTTCGAAAGAGCCCTTTCATCGACATGGACACCAAGGCCTTTCTGGACAAGCTGGACTGGCTGATGCCTGCGGGCTTCTATTACAAGTCCATGCACAAGCCCGCGCGCATCTGGCCCATGGCCATGAAGGAAATCCGCAAAGCCGCCGGGCTGGGCCGGATTACGCCGGACTACCGGATGAAGGGCCGTTACGACGAGATCTTTTTGAAGTCCGACGTGTGCGTGATCGGCGGTGGCCCGGCCGGCATGTCGGCGGCCCTGGCCGCCGCCGAAACGGGCCTTCGCGTGGTTTTGCTGGAGGCGCGTCCCTGGCTGGGAGGTTTCTTCGACTACCGCGTCGCAGCCTACAGCGAGGACCAGGCGTTGTACGAGCGAGCCCGCGAGCTGGCCGATCAGGTGGAAAAGACCGAAAACATCCGCGTGTTCAAGCATGCGTCCGCAGTCGGCGTCTACACCGACAACCTGGTCACCGGGTTCCAAGTTGGCGGAGAGGACGACAGCTTCGCCGAGCGATACCTGGAAATCCGCTCAGAAACCGTGGTGGTCGCCACCGGATGCATCGAGCGTCCCCTGCTGTTCGAACACAACGAAAAGCCCGGCGTCATGCAGGTCGCCTGCGCCCATCGCCTGGCCCGCACCTACGGCATTTTGCCCGGAGAGAACGCGGTTTTCAGCGTTGGCGGCGACTTGGGGCTCGAGGCCGCCTTGGACTTGTCCAAACTGGGCCTGAACATCCTGTGCGTGGCCGACACTCGCGACGACGACCACGACCCCGGTCTGCTGGTGGCCCTGGCGGACAGAAACATTCCCGTGCTCAAGGGATGGGTCGCACAGGAGGCCAACGGCGGCGACAAGGTCGTCAAGAAGGTCACGCTGACCACCATCGACGGAGATGTCAAGCGCAAGTACGACGCCGACCTGCTGGTGGCCTCCGCCGGGCTTTCGCCCGTCAACGGTCCTTTCCTCCTGGCCGGGGCCAAGCTGGAGTACGACTCCCACACGGGATATTTTATGCCGGAATCGCTCCCCGAAAAGATGTTTTCCGCCGGACGGGTCACGGGCCTGAACCATGCGCGCTCCATCGAGGCTTCGGGCAGGCTTGCGGGGCTCAAGGCCGCTGCGGCGTGCGGTGGGCCAAACGGCGCCGAGATTGCCGAGGCCGAGCAAATCGTTTCCGCATTGCCCGGTCCCAAGCGGGGATGCAAGCTGGTCAACGCCCCGGGACGCGGACGGAAAAGCTTCATCTGCTTCGACGAGGACACCACGCTAAAAAACATCAAGCAGGCCATCGACCAGGGCTTCGACGTTCCCGAACTGATCAAGCGCTACACGTCGGCCGGCACCGGCCCGGGCCAGGGAGGCATTCCCGGCCACAACCTGCCGCTGTATGTGGCCAAGTACACGGCCTCGCCGCTCAAACCCGTGCCCACCAACCAGCGCGCCCCCATGGTCCCGACATTCGTCGCCACCTACGCCGGCGCAAACCACCACATGTTCAAGCGCACCCCCATGCACGACTCCCAGAAGGCCGACGGCGGCATTTTTCGAAACATCGGCGTCTGGCAGCGCGCGCGCTACTTCTCCGAAGACTTCGACTGCAAGGAGGAAATACTCAACGTCAGAAACAACGTGGGCATGCTCGACGGCTCCACCCTGGGCAAGTTCCGCGTGTACGGCCCCGACGCCCTGAAAGCCCTCCAGCGCGTCTACGTTTCCGACATGGCCAAGGTAGGGCAGGGCAGGGTGAAGTACTCCGCCATGTGCAACGACGACGGCTGCGTCATCGACGACGGCGTGGTAACAAAGGCAGGCGAAAACGACTACTATCTCACCACCTCCACCGGCCGCGCCGGGCAGACCGCCGAGTGGTTCCGCTACCACACAAGGTTCGAAGACTGGGACTACGCCATCGTCAATCTCACCGACGCCATGGGCGTGATCAACGTGTCCGGCCCCAACGCCAGGAAAGTATTGGAGAAGATCGTCGACGAGGACATTTCCAACGAGGCATTCCCCTTTTCCGCGTACCGGGAATTTCCGATCAAAGGAGTCATTCCCGTGCGGGCCATGCGCCTGGGCTTCGTAGGGGAGCTTTCCTACGAGTTCCACGTGCCGTCGTCCTATATGCAGAGCCTGTGGGAGACGATCAAGGGGGCCGGCGCCGAGTTCGGCATTCGCAACTTCGGCGTGGAAGCACAGAACGTGCTTCGCATGGAAAAAGGCCATGTCATCCTGGGACAGGAGTCCGAGCAGCGCACAAACCTGCTGGACCTGGGCCTGGGCTTTCTCTGGGACCGGACCAAGACCGAAGCCAAAACCGTGGGTGCCGTGGCGTTGAGGCAGGCCGAGGGCGACCCCGGACGGCTCAAGCTGGTGGGCATTCGCATGGAGAACGACGAACGCGCCCCCCGCGACGGTTCCTTGATCGTCGATACCCGCATTCGCGGCTATGTGGCCACCGCCAGAAAGAGCTTCACCACCGGAGAAGCAGTCGGCATGGCCCTGGTGGAATCCCAGCTGGCGGAGCAGGGCACGCGGCTGGAGATCTTCGAAGACGAATGCGAAGGAAAACGGTTGTACGCCCGGGTGGTCCCCATGCCCTTCTACGACCCCGAAGGCAAACGAATGAAAATGTGAGGTAGTCATCATGGTTGAGATCAAAAGACGGTCGCCCGTGAAATTCGGCGCGCCGGTTAAAAATACGGAAAGTCGCGGCGACTGGACCGTGGCCTTGGAATACAGCGAGGAAGGAAACGGTCCGTGGATCGTGGACCTTTCGCACAAGGCGCGCTGGGACTTGCAGTCCAGAGAAATCGGCGGCATGACCCCCCGCGACGCGGCTATGCCGGAAAAACCCGGCCAATGCGCTTTGGAAAACAACGTGCTGGTCAACCGCTTGAACGCCACCCAGGCCTCCATCTGGCACCTGGGAGCCGAAACCCCGGCACTCCCGGATTTCACCGGCTACACCGACGTCACCGAAGCCACGGCATTCCTGGCCCTTTTCGGCCCCAACACCTTTCGAATCGCGGAAAAACTCACGTCCCTGGATTTCCTGGACCCCGGAAGAAAGACACCGTTTCTCTTTCAGGGACCTTTCTGCCACGTGCCGTGCCAGATCGTCGCCATGGAGAAGGAGACCGACGGCGCAGGCGGCATTCTGCTGACATGCAGCCGTGGCTACGCCGACAGCATGGTCCACGCGGTTCTCGACTCCGGTGCCGAGTTCGGCCTTGCGCCTGCGGGGGAAGCGCGGTTTTCCGAATGGCTTACAGGATTGGAAGATAGGAGCGGGGTATGAATGAAAGACGATAAAGTATGAATGGCGGCGGACAACATCCAGAAGACTTCCATGCCTGCTTCCGTAGGGACAATCATCGTTTCCCGCAACGCTACCGGGGACTTTTCGAGCATTCAGGAGGCCGTCGACAATGCCTCCGCAGGCGATTGCATCGTAGTGCAATCCGGCATCTACTGCGAGAGCCTGGTCCTGGACAAGACCATGGAAATTCGCTCCGAAACCGGCGACAGCGGCGATGTCGCGATATCGGCCCGCGACGGCCTGCCCGTCGTGGCCGTTTCCGGCAGCGCGGCCGTCAGGCTTTCCGGACTCGGGCTTTTCAGGACCTGGGGGAATGGCCCCTGGACCATTGTCGGGGCCTCCGCACGGCTCGAATTGGACGGGGTATGCATCGGGTGGGGGGGCTATGCGAAAGCCGGCAGCATCCATGTCCGGCACGACGCCAAGGGCCGCGCGGCAAGCTCGGAAAGCGCGGGGTTCGCGCCATGAAAACGACATGGGAGTTCGACGAAAAGCGGACGGTTTCCAGTTCGGCCATCCGCACCCCGCCTCGTTTTCACGCTTCGCGCGGGAATGCGTACCAGCAAGCTTCGCGTCCGAGTTCCGTCGAGGCGTGGCCGATTATGAATCCAAACCCAACGAAAACGAAACGCCCTGTCGAGCGCCTCGAAAGGAAACTTGTTCAATGAAAATTCTTCGCTCGATTTCGTTCAACCTCCTCCTTTTCATACTGTTACTATGCGCCTGTTCCATTGCCGAAGCCGGGACGGACAGCTGCCTTGTTTCGGGCGATTTCGACGGCCGGGACGGCTCCGGAAAAGTGTTGAATAGATGGCCTCCAGAAGTTCATTTTAGGCAATATTATGAAAATGAAATCAGCTGATTCGCAAAAATTCATTATCATTGCAACCTTTCCAGATAATTTACAGTTCCGACGGCATCCAACAAAAAATTTCGGCCTGTGCAGTTGGCATAAACCCGTTGCCAGGACGAAAAATGTGCACGGTGAATACTTTTTTGCGGGTCAGCTTACAAAACCTGCAAGATCGTCGTTGCGAATCATGAATCCGTTTTAAAGTGTTTTTCCTCGATCATTTTCCGTTCCTGCTCCGACTCTTTTTCCAGCTCTTCCTCGGTTGGCAGGTAGAGCTTGTATTTTGACGCAAAAAGCTTGTTTGCTGTCGTTCAGGACGGAATAGCGGGCGATGGCCGCGTTTTTTTTCGGAGCATAAAATCAGCCCTATGGTCGGGTTGTCGCCTTCCACTTTGCCGTGTTCTTCGAACATCCGAACGTATCCGTCCATTTGCCCGATATCCTGATGGGTAAGCTCCCCGATTTTCAAGTCGATGAGGACGAAGCACTTCAGGAAAAAGTTGTAAAACACCAAATCCACGTAAAAATCCTTGTCGTCGAAACGCATGCGCTTTTGCCTGGCCACGAAAGAAAATCCCTTTCCGAGTTCGAGCAGAAACTGTTGCAGCTTATCGATAATGGCCTGTTCGAGCGTGGATTCTCTCAAGCTCGGATAATCTTCGAGGTTGAGAAATTCGAGGACGTAGGGTTCCCTGATGAAATATTCGGGTTCGAGATTCGACATTTTTGCTTCGGCCTCCCGCCTGACCGGCTCCTTTTCCCGACTGGCCATGAGGCGGTCGAAATACAAGGTCGAAATCTGCCGTTCCAATTGCCGAGTGGACCACCCCATATCCGCAGCCTCGTTCATTTACCATTCGCGAGCCTTGTCGTTCTCAACACGCATGAGGATTTTGTAATGCGTCCAGGTCAATTCGCTCCGCAGCGCGGAGCATTTTTCAAACCTCTCCATTGTCGCGGAATCGGCATTTCCGCGAGAAACGCTCTGCAATGCGGAGCGATTTGAAAAAAACAGGTAAAACTGCGGAAAAAACGTTGGAAAAGCCATAAAAAAAAGGATTGCAAGATGCTTGCAACCCTTTGAAGCCTTTTTGGTGATCCCAAGGGGAATCGAACCCCTGTTTCCGGCGTGAGAGGGTTTTCACACCATCCCACTATCCCCTGTTTATGGGGCTTTCAAGGCTGCATCACGCTCACTGGACACAAGAAATTCATACCGTTTTGTGTCCGCTTTTGTGTCCGCCGTTCTTTTATCGGTCTCCCCGAATCCGCAGGATTGGGGCATCGGTCACTTACGTGGAGCCGGAATCCGAAGCTCCAAAGAAACCGTACCATTTTGGTGCCATAGTTTGGCCGTCCCCTGCCATACCCGGAAAAAACAAAAGCGCATATAATCCCTCTCAAAAAAACCATGTTCAAACATGATCAAAGGGGTCCATCAAAACTTGCGACATTTTCGGCAAGCCCGCTAAGAACCCCATATTCCGAATAACAAATCTGGCCCTTCGACATCCAGTTTCACAAAGTCCCGATTGACGATACTCCCTTCAAATTTGTATACATATCAAAATATTTCGGTGAATGAAACGGTTCGCCTGATGAAAAATGGGAAATTTTTGAACATGAAACTTAAATCAACCGATAGTCTGGTTTACAGCCCGAAAATCTCAGAAAATTTAGGGGGATAAAAATGGAAGATCAGGATGAAAGAATCGTTCGAATCGTTGGTGAAGGCGATGAAGACGCAGTTGAAAAATCCCATGAGACCGTCAAAAAATATTTGCGGTATTTGAAAGAGAACATGGAGTTTCCATGCTTTGTGACCGGTGCCGAAGATTTTCCATGGGAAGAAGGATATGCATTCGGTTATGGGGATAAAAGAGAATATGAAAAACTGAAAAAGGAGAATCCATCTTACAAGGACAAATTCGAACTCCTGGAATTAGAGGATGTCGAAGAGGACGAAGAACAAATATTTGCAAGGGTCAAACGATTAAGCGACCAAAAAGAATTCAGCGTCGAATTGGATTATTTGGAGGCAACCGACAAAAAATCGAAGAATTTCCAGCTCCTCGACGATTATTCGGTTTGGTTCGTCAATTATTGAAAAAGGCCTCCAGATTTATGCCGCTGTCCCGCGATCAATTTCAAGAGAACGACGTTTGGATTGCATGCAGGGTCAACGAATCATTTTTGTTTGTAAAATCCGAACCCTATGACGTATATGTTCTTATGGATGCCGGTACAGGTCAAGTTTTCGGTTTCGCCTTGGCAAAGGTGGTTGACGAATCTCCGGAAAATCTGTCCTATTGAGGGACCAGCCGGAAAATATTCTTGAGAGAATCGTATTCTTCGACATCGATTCTAAACCTGTTGAAAAGAAACTGTCGAATAAAGAGAAGAAGCTCTATTTGAGAGAAATAAAAAAGGACATCACATATTTCAATCGATCATACAAGAAAGCGGATTTTTCCGTGGATATCAATGGCGCTGGCCCTGATGAAAGCGCCCGGATGATAAAAAATATCATATGCGAAAAGGTGAAAAATTGAAATTCAAGACAGGACAATCGGTCAAGGTAAAGGAAGGGACGCTTTGCCCCGACAATGAAAAGTTCGATTTGAGCGGCTGGCAGGGAAGAATCTTCGAAATTGACGAGGATTTGATCGGAATAAACTGGGACAGCGTCACTTTGGAGAATATGCCCGAAAAATACATAATCGAAAGTGAAAAAGATGGTTTGGATTGGTCCACGATGTACTTAAACGAGGACGAAATTGAACCCGCAAAAGCTCGTGATTCTGTGACAGATACTGATGCTGAAAGGGAAAAACTGGAGAAAAAATATTATTGGATTGAGTTTGGACGCGAAGGCGAAATCATTCAATCCGTGGCAAACTCGGCGGAATCGGATAGTGAACTGAATATAATGAAAGCTTGGCATGAATTTTTGAAACGAAAACTCGTTTTTCCGTTCGAGGCAGTTGTTGACGAATATCAATCCAAAAGCCCTTTAAAACAAGGCGATAAGCTTTCGGTATTGGATATTGAAATTTTCGATGATCATTACGGAATTATCATTTCCTGTAGAAAAGGAAGAAAAAAATACAGTTTCCCACTGGTCGATCTGGAGGTGGAAGCCACCGATGAAAACAAAAAATATGTCGAAGCTTATCGAACTTGGTTTTCAAACAGAATTTAAAAGGTACTGAAATTGAAAAGAATAAAGGTCGTTTATCTGTCTCAATTGAAAAAGGTTGAAATTCTTTGGCCGGGGGATATTCATGCGCTGGCGGAATTCATTCTCCGTTCTAACGATGTTACCGATAAAGTCGTAAATGCCCAGAATCCTGGAAGCATAATAAAATCTCGACCGACATTGCACGGACTTGCCAAATCTTTCGGATATATTGCCAAAGCTTCAAAATCGGACGTCGAAGAGAAATTGAAAGCAGCCGGATTGAATCTCAATGCCATGGTCGAATACGATCCCGATAAAGAATGATCAACATTCCGATTGTTTTCCCGATGGAATTTTTGGATAGTCTCAAGGGAACGATTGGGTAAAATGGTCAATATGAACCTCAACGGTTTGAAAATGTCCTCTCTGAATAAAAACAACATTTTGAACGAATGGCGGCATAATTGATACGCTTCAAGCAATAGAATCTTGAATTTTCCGTTTATTAAACCTTCCTAATATGTTTCTTCCCTTGGAGATTCAGCAACCATCTGTCGGCGCTTTTCCCCCTGTTACGAGTTCTCAATGTCACCCTGCCCCCGGATTCGAATTCGATGTCTGTTTTCACCAAGCGTCCCATTACATAATCGGCGGAAAAACAAAGGTTCTTTCTTTTGTATTCGAGTCCTTTGAGAAAATGCAGCACATCCCACTCGTCGTCCGGCTGGAATTCGATCTCGCTATAACCTCGCGGTGCCGCATACGAAAATGACATCAAGGAAAGCGTGAACAAAAGCCCGATTGCCCAAATATCCGGTTCTTCTTCCTCGATCTGAAACACAATCTTATGATATGTGTTGTTGACGTCTCCTATGGCCGGTAATTCATCGTAATCATTGGAAATTATTTTTATCGGTATTCCAATGGTTTCGCTTGTCAATTTATTTCCGTATTCGTAATCCATATTTCAACTCCTGTGTTTTAAACAAGATCGAAAAACGATTCCTGCCCCAGATGCTTGATGTAATGTTGCGCGAGTTTTTCAAGCGGGTCTGGACCATCTATGTATATCCAATCGTCGATGGAACCTCGGAAACAATATCGTTGGACAATAAATTGCCGGTCTTTTTCATCTTCCAATATAAATCTCAAAATCGGCATATAATGAGAAGACTCGGCGACAATCGATTGAACAAGAGATTCTCTTTCAGATGCGCCTCTATACTTTAAAAGCGGGCCATACACTTCCCTCACTTCGTCCGGATCATGACTGGATTCAAATATCGTGATCGTTTCCGCCTTGATATCGGTCATGTAAGGTCTGTTCGTTCCCAACTTTTTCAGGTATTTTTGAACGACATGCTCTTCCAGATCGGTTACAAGTCGTGGCTGTTTTTTGCGTAGAAAGACCTGCGCGTTTGAAGGGTGTTCGTAAATCTCGTAGCCGTCTGGAATTTCATCGACCAGTTCCCCGTCCGTTTTCATTGAGAAAAAATATCTTGGCTTTCCGGTTTTGGTCTTCCCCTCGTGCAGGTAATATGTTTTGTTCTTTCTGTTTTTGTATATGATCGGCATCTTTTTGAATCCTTTTTTATTTGCATCGATTGGCGATTCTTGGTTAAATTACGGTGAGCGAATTTTCAAGTCAAGAATGAATTGACGCAATGTTGAGCATATCCGACATATTCAGGAAATTCTCACCCCAAAAGGGACTTTTTTAATATGATTGACCCACGCAAAGTTTTCATAGATGAAATATTTGGCATAGACAAGGAAACCAGAAACAGGTACATCAAAACATTCAAACACGAAATCTATGTACAGGACAAAAAATGACTATACTTCGAATCAACTTTGTTGAGGCACTTTCTATCAGGGTCGGCCGACTCGAAGAATCTTGCCGCCAATTCTCTGAATGCGTCAAATCGGTCGCTTATGTTCAACAGAGCATCCCGAAGTTCGTTCAGGCCGTGTCGAAAGAGGCTGATCTCCTTTCGACCGTGCTTCTTTGTCTTGATTTCCTTTATCGAATTCATCCATTTGCCGGTGGCGACGCACCAGCAATACGCGATGGCCATCAGAGCCACCAGTTTTTGAACTCTTTCCGGCTCGACGACATGGGTGCATTCGAAATCGAATCCGCGCGTCTTCAAGCAGCCGAACAGGGTCTCTATTTCCCATCGTTCCCTGTAATCGTCCAGCGCCCCCTCGGGATCGGAATCGGTCACGAGGATCAGATATTCGGAATTCGGCAGCCGCAGGCCGATTACATGGAGCCTGACACCGCAAACGGTTCTCCTGCCGTCGAGAATCTTCCACTCGCCGGGTTTCAACATTCGGAAAAAATTCTTGGCGGGAACCGGCGCGCCCCTGGAATTGGTCACCATTATATTCTCTTTTATTCGCATTCGAAAGGGGATGGTTTTGTCGAGCAAGTATCGGAACCAGGCCTGTCCGATAAATTCCCTGTCTCCGGTCAGGCATTTGATTTTCCGCAGCGGAAAAATGTGAAGAAACGCTTTGACGATCGATATCCTTTCGGAGGTGTTGGAGTTTCCCCGTTTGCGCAGGGGAATCCAAAAAAGCGGGATTGCGCTGCCTTGGTACGCGACTCCGAGCGTGAGAATGTTGAGGTTGATCTTGCCGTATTTCCAGTTCGTCCTGTCCATGGCCAAAGTCCAGGATTCCAGTTCGCTAAGCGCCAGCGAGGCGACAAGCTCGGCAATCATGAAAAGATCCAGTTCGAAGTCGCGCAGAAATCGCTGTATTCTCTTGTATTTCGAGTCTCTGTGGGCCGCTCCGGGCATCCCGGTCGCGACCTTTTTCAGATTGACCGTACTCGTTTTCAAAAAACCGACGATGAAACATGCCAGGAAATTAATCCTTGCGCCGTGCATTATTACGAGTTTTTTCAAAGCGGCCTTGATCAAATTGAACTCTTTCACGATGCAACCTCCTTGGTAAAATGTCCTTGGTTGCATCCTTATTATGCACATATCGCGATAAAAATCCAGTTTTTTTTATGGGTAATATTTATGCTTGGTGATGAACATTAGCCTTTTTTTGTCCCGTACACAGAAATGAAATACCACCCGATGCCTTTGAAAGGTTGGCGAAAAGAATCTTAAGAGAATCCGGCTTCGTTCAGGTCGAAGTAACCGGCCGCTCCGGCGATGGTGGAATTGACGGTAAAGGAATTATGCGGTTAAGCGGATTATTGAGTTTCCATGTCATTTTCCAATGTAAAAAATACAAGGGAACAGTTTCAGCCTCGGATATTCGCGACTTTCGGGGTGCTATGATAGGGCGTGCTGATAAGGGATTGTTTATCACAACCGGGACATTTACACGGGATGCCATCAAGGAGGCCACAAGAGACGGTGCACCGCCGATAGATTTGGTGGATGGCGATCAACTTGCTGACAAGCTCAAAGAATTGGAACTTGGAATTAAAAAAGAAATGGTGGAGAAAATCACAGTTGATTCCGAATGGTTCAAAGCCATCTAATAGAGAGACCGAGATAGTGTAGGACACCGGACATATCTGAAAAAGGAGGAGGTTGCTAAAATGTTGCTCCGTCTTATCGATTCAAAATGGGACGAAATTCTATCGGAGGCAATGAGTGAAGACCGCTCCGTTGTTCAGATTGTTTGCCCGTTTATAAAATTAGGTCCTGTAGAGAGACTCCTTCAACTTGGAAAGCCAGGGAAGCTTCAAGTTATTACACGTTTCAATCTGCTTGATTTCTATGAAGGCGTTAACGACGTAGCCGCACTTCGCTTGTTGATGAAAAACGGCGCAAGTATTCGTGGGATAAGGAACCTGCACGCTAAAATGTACCTGTTTGGTCAGAGTCAGGCTGTCGTAACTTCGGCCAACCTTACACAAGCCGCCTTGCATCGAAACCACGAATTCGGCTTTGTATCGAAAGATCCTGAAATTATCAGCGGCTGTCGCGAATATTTTGAAAGCCTATGGTCGAAGGCTGGAGAAAATCTTGATAGCGAACAGCTGGATGAGTGGGAAAGGACAGTTACAAATCACTGCGCCAGTGGAGCGAGTTCTACAATGACCTCTGACCTCGGAGACAAAGGTTTACATGTGGGCAACCTCTCGGGGCCGACTCCGTCTTCTCCGTTTGCCGTGGAAGCAACACAGGGCTTTGTTAAGTTCTTCGGGGTTAGCAGCAAGCGTGCAGATCGCTCCATGCCCGTTCTGGAAGAAGTTGAGCGCTCGGGTTGCCACTGGGCATGCACTTACCCCAAAGGCAAAAGACCCAGGAAGGTTAAAGATGGAGCATTGATGTTTATGGGACGGTTGGTCAAAGAACCCAATGATATTATGATTTTCGGGCGAGCAGTGGGTACCCATCACGAACCCGGGCGCGACGATGCAACCGAGGCTGACTTCGGAGTTAGACCGTGGAAAGCGAAATGGCCGCATTATATCAGAGTTCATCATGGAGAGTTTATTGATGGACCTTTGTCAAACGGAATATCTCTAAACGATCTAATGGATTCATTGGATTCGGACTCATTTGTTCCAACACAGAGGAATGCCGCAAAAGGCGAAGGGAACAAGGACCCTCGTCGAGCCTACATGCAACAAGCCGCAGTCGAGTTGACGCCAGAGGCTATCAAATGGTTGAATGAACGGCTTGAATCTGCCTATGCTTCCTATGGAAAGTGGACTCCAGATGAAGTGGGTAATTTGGACTGGCCAGATATTTCTTTTTAAATTAATAGCTGCCTGAGTTTGGGATTTGTTGAAAAGGCCGAATTCGCCAAAATCGTATTTGAATAACAGCTAAACCGAAAAAGTGTCAAGACCCCATTAATATATGCAATATAAAGACATTTTGACATCATGGATTTTAATAGCGTCCATGGATAATCTCTCTGCATAGCTCAACATCAATTCCGTCCTTATGAGACACCAATTTTTCATTCACCATTTTCAAACCGGCGATTGCGATGCATTTTTAAGCCGCCTTCAACGAACAAACCCCAAGATTCAAAAATTTTCCTGTCTTCCAGCATATTTTTTTTCATGAGAAATTATTTATAAAATTAGAAAAATATTATCCAAAAAATATTTTGATCAAATTCCAATTTTTTCAATTAGATCAGGTATTTACATATGAAATTGCCTCGTAATTTAACCGACAAAAGCCTTGGAAACAAGGCTAACAAGCAATCTGCCTCCTGATTTGAAGCGAATTTAATCGTTGACAAACCGCAAAAATAAGGGCATAAAGTAGGAAATTTAATTTTGAACCTATTCTTTTTGGGTGCCTGATATGACTGAGTACGTAGTTGCTAAAGTTGGTCTTATTGAATTAATTGACCACGCTGTAGAACATATGAACGAGATCGTGAACAAATCCGTTTATTCCGGCATGATGGAAATAGGCCGATACGTTCTGGAAAAATTCTTCGACAATGATATCGAAGAAGCCACATCAAAAAACCCTCGTAAACCAGACAGCTACAAAAAATCGTGTCGAAGAGAGGACCTGATGATCTCCGTTGCGGACTTGAGCATGGCGTTAAGAGTCGCCGCTTAAAAGAAGCTCCTCGACGGCAACAAGATCGACACGAAAATGTCGACCTACACCACAAGACAGACGAAGAAAAAAACGAGAACGTAAGGAAGGCCATTTCGAAAAATGTGAACGATTTGATAATTCTAATCGGCACCGTTGGAGCAAAATATCAACACTTTTAGGCTTATGCGATTGTTTGGAGGGAATTCGTTATGAACGAAGAAATAAAAGAAACAGGTTCAGGGGGCCAAGAGGTTAGAGAGTCGGGTTCTTCCATTGCTTTATCTGTAGTTGGTTTTGTTCTAGGGCTTATAGGCTTGCTTGGTTCTTTTATTCCTTGTTTAGGCGGATATGCTTTTTTCATTGGAATTCCAGGAGCCATAGTCTCTTCCATTGCTTTGATGATTGCACATAAAAAAAAGGTTAAAAAAGCATTTCCAATTGTAGCATTAACGATAAGTATTATTGGCGTAGCCTTTTCTGGATTCCAATTTTTTGGCATTATATATATAGGTAATAAAGCTGACGAATTGACTGAAAAAATCTACGAAGACATTGAAAGGCAAGACGAACGAAGGAGAGCCTACCTGTTCGGGTCGAAGAAAAATACGACAGACGCGGAAAAAAGAAACGAAATACGGAGACCGATAAAAAATAAAAAAAACGTCGAACAAACTGATTCCACAGCCATTAAATATTTAAACAAATACTGTGGGATATGGGAATATGAAGTTTCTGGGGGTAAACTTTTTTTTAAAATATCCAAAATGCGTGACGGTAGATTTAAATTTAATGAAGGATATAAATATGAGGGCGAATTAGTTTGGATGGATGGAGGAGTAAAAAACGCGGACGGAATTTATCTTGGATACAAAAATGGAAAAACGCAGAGTGAGTTTGTTTCATTCAACTTTCGACCTACCCATGGCCAGGATACCGTTTACAAAATTACACTTGAATTGAAATCCGAAAATAGGATTAGATATTCGGTCAATGGTGAAATAATAGAGGCGACAAGGATTGTAAAGTTAGATAAAAAAGAAAAAGCAATCGGTCAAAAATCTAATGATAACACTAAGACCATTTTTTTCATTATCGATAAAAGCACAGCTTTTTGCTGGGAATTTAAAGACATATCGATAATTGACGGAAAACCTAATTATAATAACCCTAATGACAGAGATAATCAATATAGCTGGTATGATAAAAAAGAATTTATAAAAAAGCTTAATCAAGCAAAATTTGGTGGTATTTCGCAGTGGAGAATTCCCACGTTAAATGAATTGCAAAGCCTTAGCAAAAATCTTAGACAGTCACTAAATCTTGAAGATTGGGATGGTTCTCATATCTGGTCATCAGATTCTGACCCAAATAATAATGCAAAAGCTTTTATGTATTCCTTTTATAAAAATCAAGTTTATAGCGTAGAAAAAACAAATAAATATGGTCATTTTGTAGCGGTATCAGACAAACAAAAAAAATCGGGTGAAATTCGCTATAATGAATTTAAAAACAGCTGCAAAGAAATGGAACAATTCGCCAAAGAAATAGATTTAGCTCTCACCAAATATTATACCGTAACTAGAGCGCTACGTGTACCTACCTTTAACGAAATAGTTGATGCTTTTCTTCAACCAAAATATAGAGCGAGCATACGTGAGACAAATGACGGCATTACCATTATTACTGTCTATGATGATAAAAATGAATGCCCTGCTGGCTCCAGCTTCAATTACACAGGTTTTGAAACGCATCCTCGGTTTGGGTGGAAAAACGAATTAAACACAGGACAAAAAGATGGTTGCGCGGCCATTGAACAATTTGCCCAAGAGGCTGGAGTAGCGGTAAGAAATTATCTTTCTAAAACCAAAGTGAAATGGACGCCTATGTTTAAAGAAGTAGTTGATGACGGTTTCATTCGGCCAAAATATAGAACGGATTTATTTGGCGATACACCAGACGGTAGTATTGTTGTATGCGTTTACGATAAAAAAAATGAATGCCCTGCTGGTTGGAGATTTGATTATAGAATAAATGGCAAAACGCGTCCTCAGGATGGGTGGCAACATTAATTTATCTAAGGGCATCAATATGTATTTAGAAATAAAAAATGAATATAGATTTGTAAATATCATTTTAGCATTTTTAATCGTAATCTGCCTGCTGGTTCCATTCTTTATATATATTCCTGGAATTACCAGGTATAATTTCAAATATTCCTTGCAACCTCTTGATTCCTTTTACACTAAAAATACTGGAAGAGAATGTTGCAGTACCGGATTAACCAGGAGCATCGTGTCTTTATATAATGGTCGGCTTAACAATGCCCTGAGCTCTAACAGGATTGGAGTTTGGATACCTTTTATATTGTTCTTTCAGCTTATATTTAGATTCATTCTATTAACAAACAAAAATTCCAATATTCTTGCATGGTGTGATATTTTCCAAATTATTGGTTTTGGGATTGTTATCAAAATATCCCTTTTGACTAACTTTAATGCATAAGCAACCGAGAAATCAAGAATTTAATAGGTTTTGTAGTATAATCGCAGTATCAAGTTTTAATGACTTTCGCACAAATAAAAGTGATAGGAGGGAAATTATGAGAGTAAAGAGCATTCTTATACTACTATTATTCGGTTTAAGCCTGATAGGTTGTGGAACAGTTGGCGAAAGCATAAATTACGTTAAAAGCGAACTCACGGGGGGGGCGGAACCTTCTGGAGGTATTGAGAAAACTGTTCCAGCCACCAAGAAATATCCAGTGAGCAGTACAAGGCTTCGCAAGGCGGTTTTGGAGATCTTGGACGAGCAGGGATACACATATAATGAACATACCTCAACCAATACAATTAAAACTGACCCCAAATCTCTATCCGACCATAGTAAATTTGGTTTAGTCGGTGCATATTACTACGCCAAGCTTACGATCAAGTTGTCAGGTTCTACTATAAGATTCACTGCAAGATTTGATAAAGAATCCAATTTGACAACTGGGGGGAAAAACATCGAATACCCTGAAAAAGAAAACGAATTACGTAGAGACTTTTTTCAGGAACTTGACAGAAAATTTGGAATTGATAGTTCCAATCTTAACTCTTCAGTTCCAATGGCTTCTAAGAAAGAAGAGACCAATGAGACCAATTTGTATTATGTGCAGAAAAAGTTGAAAAATTTGGGCTACGATCCGGGCCCAATCGACGGAATCATGGGTAATAAAACCCGAAAGGCAATAATGTATTTCCAAAAAGACAACAACCTTTCCTCCAGCGGAATACTGAATTCGGATACGATTGATAAGCTTGAAACTGCATCATTTAGAAAAGCCGGAAACTCCGGATCAAGTAAAAAAGAAGAACGTGATAGACCAATTAAAAAAGCCGCAAATACGGAAATGCAAACAATAAAAGAAAAAGCTCACTACGTTAAATATGATAACGGGATAGTCAAAGACAATCGATTAGGTCTCGAATGGTATGCAGGGCCTGATCGAGATTTGAACTGGCATGAGGCGAAACGGTGGGTTAGTAACCTTCGAGTAGGAGGCGGAAACTGGAGGATGCCGTCCAGAAGAGAACTGGGAACTCTTTACACAAAGGAAACAGGAAACCAAAGCATCACGCTGCTACTAAGGATAAAGGATCGAAGTGTTTGGTCAGGGGAAATACTGTCAGGTTCTACTCCGATGGCTTGGCTTTATGCATTCCGACTTGGAGAAATTAGCACCTCCATTCTGGATCGAAAGAGAGATTTTCGTGCCCTTGCGGTCAAAAAGAATGATACTAAGTAGTCACCTATATTTAAAATACATACTGCGGAATATAGGAATATGAAGATTACGGGAGTAAGCATTTTTTTAAACTATATAAAATGAATGACGGCAGATTTAAGTTTAATACAGGGTATAATTACGAGGATGAATTGATCTGGCTATAACCAGAGATAACGAATTCGGACAGTATCTATCTTGAATACAAGAATGGAAAAAATTAAGGAAGGTTTTTAAGATTAAATTTTAATGGGCTAAACTTCATATTTTCACTACCCCAGGTCTCGGGTATATCCGGAAAGAACCAAGAATGTTTTGAAATGCTTACATGAACTGGAAAGCACTGACCACAGGGCCATTCAAAAGCCACTCCTTCTATGGGTGGATTCTTTACTTCATCAAATTTTCAAGCTACCCATAGCCAGGGGTTTGCCTATAAAATTACGCTCGAACTTGAAAAAAACATGATTAAAAACTCTGTTTTGGAAGAAAGTAGAGAGACGAAGAGAGTTATAGAATAAGAGGGAAAAATCCACAACACCTGAAAAGAATCTGGTTCGTCTAGAGGCCTCTTATCAGCGAAGCTTGATATATGGAGTGCTATAAATGGATCTCACTTTTTTTGAGAAAGGACGTTCGATGAAAAGGAAATTGATGTTTTTATTTTTAATTGTATTCTTGTTGAATGGCATCATCGGTGGGATCTGTTTTACCACTTATGCTAGTGATTGGCCAATGGCACGTCATGATCCACAATGTACTTCATGGAATAAAGCGACATATCGGCTTTACCCTCCATTTGAAACTCTATGGGAAGTAGACGTTCCCTATTATTACGTCGATGGAATGAGCGTTGCGGGTGGAAATATCTACTTGTCTGGAATGGGCATTTCAGGGGAAAATGCCGTTTACGGATTAACCGCCGAAGGCTTAATCGCATGGTCGTACTCGCTGAATTACGGCGGCGTGGGCGCGATGGAAGTGCCTCCCGCTTATGGAGGCGACGCTGTATTTTTCGGTGGTCAGTACGATGATCGCCTGTATGCCGTGGAAAGCGAGACTGGGACTACTTTATGGTCTCTCCCGGGGATGCAGGGAATGTATTTCTCTCCTCCCATCGTATCGGATAACATCGTATACGCTTTTGGAAAAAGCGGCGTAGTTGCTGTGGATAGTGCCACCGGCCAATTGTATTGGTCGTCAGCAACATTGGGAAGCAGAGGCAAATTGGCGAAATGGGACAACACTCTTTTCGCCTCGTCCTGGTACACCTCTCCTACGGCCATAGATACAACCACGGGTACGCTAATATGGACGCGTAGCGATATTCCCACTCTGATGTCTGACATTGTCGCCTACGAGAATCGAGGATATGTTGGAAGCAATGGAAATGTATACTCTTTGAATCTGAAAAACGGCGACACAATTTGGACCACACCGCTTCCCGTCGAACCTTTTATCGGGGTCGGGGATTATGCGTTCGCGTTTGCTGACGATACCTTATTCGTTTCCGGAGGCGCTCGGGCCACGGCTTCCCATCCATCTCCGAAAAAAACGCTTGTTGCGCTTGATCCGGAAACCGGAACACAGTTTTGGAGCTGCGAACTTTCAGCATTTTGGACTATCTCGGGAGTCGCCAACGGGGTACTTTTCGCAGAACGCGTGGAGGATTACGGCGACTCTATGTGGGAAACATGGGAAATAGTGGCATTGGATACACAAACGGGAAGAGAACTTTGGCAATGGGATCCTCCCGACTGCGATTCCTGCACGTCTGCCATCGCAAACGAACTATTATACATAGCTTGCCCTGGTAAAGCAAAGAGTCGGGTCATGGCCTTGAAGTCATCAAACGAATTAGAGGATACAAAGGAAATTGTTATTTCGCAATCGCCCTTGTCCGGTCACTGCGGGACCACTTTCGTGCAGCAAGGTCGCGGTTTTAAGCCTAACAGCACCGCCACGCTTCATTTTCTCAAACCCGATGGAACGGAGTATCCAACCCAGCAAATTCCTATAAACGAAGTCGGCCGATTCAAGATCGAATACAAAGTGCCTTCGGACAAGATCGACGGCGTTTACACCTGGTGGGCCGTGGACGGGGAGAGCCGTGGCAAAAGCAACGAAATCACCTACACCATAGACAATGGCAGGACCATTGTCGCTGGCAATCCCGAACTGGCGAATATTCGAACAGGGGCCGACGAGTTTCAACTCTGGCTTGACATTTCTGTCGATGGCGCAAAACCAAACGGTTTTTGCGAAAACTATGGAGTTGATGTGGTTGCCGACGGAATGCCGGTTTTCCAAACGGGTTGTTCGCTAATCGGAAGCGGTGAAATTCCCAACTCTACCCGATATCGTGTTGAATTCCAAATCCAATCTTCCGAAAATTCAAACGCTGCCTTTTTTGAAAACGGAAAAGTTTATATTTATGATCTAGATAATACGGCAAACCGTATAGCTATAGATGAGCTTGATGGAATTTCGGTTTATGGATCAACATTTGATATCACTTTGCACGCGTGGCGATTCAGAAATGGAGATTGGTTGAAACCATCGGCGTTTGGAATTTTAGAATCTTTTACGGACGATTTTTATCAAGCAGCCAACATTGTTTCTTCCTATTTAAATGATGACCAAAAATCCCAATTCAATAAACACATTGGTCGCTTCTTTTCAGGAGGCGTTTTCGATAGGACTGCGATTGGATGCTGTTACGGTTTGACCACAAGTGCTTTGTGCAATTTCAATCATTCGGGGGAAGCCTGGGGTGCAGGGGATTTGGATGTCTGGGAAAACGAGATCGTGAATCACTGGCCCGGGGAAGAGGTCGTCGGACCTTACAAACCTTTCAATGCGGAAACTATTTGGTCAGATGCAGAGACATTCAGTCCCGAAACCCGCTGGACTGTACAATCGGCGAAAAAAATAATGTATCAGCAGGTTGCCCAATATTGCTATCGAGGAGGTCGGAATTGGGTAGGCAACGATTCAATAGTTGATTGGGATAATGCTGAATTAGATATTACAACAAAAAATAAAAGCGGTGTTGTGGACCTTTTAAAGGAAGGAACTCCTGTAGCAATCGGCTTCAAAGCGGATATCGGTGGCAAAACCGGCGGTCATGCTGTAGCAATTGTCCAAAAGATAGAGTGGAACAACCGAGATAAATACATTATTTGGGATAACAATTTTCCCTGGGGTTCTGCCCCTGAAGGCTACGGCCCATACCTTGAATGGTATATCGAAAATTCTTCGGATTACGATTTTTCCTTGGATCATAACGAAGGGACAAAATTTGTTAGATACATTGATGAGGATAATGGAAGAGGATGTTTTATTGATGGCGAAATGAAATACGAATTGAAGTGGTGGCCTCAATATCTTAAAAATGATGGAGATTCACAGAATATATACGGCTCGAAAAATACTCGGTCTTATACAAGCGGTTCTCGAAAATCGGTAAAGCAAAATAGTGAAAACGATCCAATAGCGATAGATCACCCGGATCATATTGAGATTCAAATCATAGGTGCCGAAATAGATGAAATTGTTCGAGTGGATAGTGGTTTGCCCGTGACTTTGATACCACATGGCGATTTAATTGCTGGGCAAGCGAGTATGGAAACGCAAATGGGCGGCATTTTCCATTTTATATACCTCCCGGTCGAGGAAACCTATCGGATAGAAGCTTCCAAATATGTCGATTTTTCGAACCTGGAAGTATTTGTGACTATTCCCAACGAGGATGGAACCGTTCAGAAGATCAACTATGAAGAAGTCGCGACCGCGCCTGAAGATGCCACTCTAATCGAATTTACAGTGGGAAGAAACAATCCCGACAAAGATATCCGGAGAGACGTTCCGACGGACTCGAAGACAAAAACGACAGATTCTTACGAGCCCAATTACGACGAATCTTCCCCCATCGAGCTAGAGCCTCCACAAAATTTTTACGGGATTTTCGACAATGGAACCGCTCGCCTCTCCTGGATAAATCCTTCACATCCCAATTTCAAGAATGTCCGGATAGTTCGAAAAGAGATGGGGTTGCCGGAATTTTTCGAAGATGGTACTTTGGTATACGAGGGCGTGGGCGGGCAGTTTGCCGACCTTTCCACTTCTAAAGATATGTATTACGGTTATGCGGCATACTGCGTGGACGCGAATGCCAATATTTCCAAGGCCGCCTATGCCACCATAGTTCCATACCATTTCAGCATATACGGACAAGTGACCACTACCGCCGGAGAACCTCTCGCCGGTTCCGAAATCGTTATCAAAGACCCTGAAGGCAGAATCGTAGATACCGATAACAGCGGTTCAAACGGGAAATATTGTTTAAGCAATCTTCAAATGAACTATTATTCGGTAGAGGCGTTTCACCCTTCACACCAGATAATCTATCCGGTCAGGGCTGTCACTTTGAGCGATGTAAACATCGTGGAAAATTTTGAAGCCTTGCCAGCCCCCACCCTGACGTTGCTGTTCGATTTAAAAAAGATAGTCGTTGGCAGCATTCTTCCAATTAATTGGGCTTATAACAACATTGGAAATGACGAGGTAGTCGATATTCAATTGTTTCGTTCGGGAAATTGGGAAACCATCGCATCCAAAGTGCCTATAGCGACTGGCCAAATGGACTGGTTAGTTAAAGGCGATGCTGCGGAAGATGCCGTGTTGAAGCTAAGTTTGCGTAGCGACCCTTCCGTATTCGACGAGTTCGAATTTGGCGTATCAGCCTTGTGCAGATATTTATATTTCCCTTATGTAATATGCGGAAATGGATATATATCCGAAATCGGGATAATAAACAAAAATCAAAACGATAGCTTGGAGGGGGTCTTAAAGGCCTATGACGAAAAAGGAACAATGCTTTCCGAATTTCCGATTCAGTTAGAAGTTGAGGGAAGAATTGAATTTTCAGTAGGAGACACATTTAAGTTCTCTCAATCCATCCGGTACATTGTTTTGCATGCTACACACGCCGATTCCACCGGCTACACAAAGATATGCAACGACGGAAAATACAGAGTCGCGCTGCCTGCCTTCTCCGATACAGAAATAAATTCGTCCGATATTCACGTAAGCCACATCGCATCGACAAACACAGCGCCGAAATGGACGACGACCTTATCTCTTTTGAATACTTCTAAAGATAAACGAGCGGTTGAAATCACTTTTAACACTGGAGAAAAGAAGACAATAATTCTTGAACCCAATCAATTTAAAGCCTTCACAATTGCGGATCTTTTTGGCGGTGTTCCGAAACCGGAGATAACATCGGCGAGCATTGCAAAGGCTGACGGCTGCATAGGGGTTGAACTGTTTTGCAATGAAATCAACAACATATTGAGCGGGATTCCCCTTAAAGACGATTTAACCAACCAGATGTATTTTCCGCACATTGCCATAAAGGACGGGTGGGGGACCGGAGTTGTCGCCTATAATTCATCCCCTGACGATATAAAACTAACAGTGACTCCATACGACGAGATAGGGAATGCCCTCGGCTCGGTGACAGAAACGATATCAGGTCGCAAAAGATATTTCGGAGTTGTATCGAAACTCGACCTGCCGGACGAAACTGCTTGGATCGACGTTAAAACAGATGCGAAAGTTCTAACAGGCTTTGAACTTTTTACTCAAAAAAATCAAATGGCAGGCTATACTGGAGTGGATATTTATGGTCAAGTGGGTGTTTTTCCAAAAGTTAAGTCAACTGAACATACAGGCATCGCATTCGTAAATATAGATGAAGGAACTGCAACTGTAAATTTAGTTGCCTATGCCGATTCCGGAAAAACAATAGCATCTCAATCAATGAGCCTCAATAAGCATGAAAAATTCGTCGATTTGGCAAAAAATATTTTTACAGCAGATATCTCGAAGGCAACCTATATAAAATATTCTTCCGATAAGAACATTGTTGGTTTTCAGCTAAATTTGTCCGATGACCTTATGATGCTTGATGGTCTGCCTGCGCAATGATTTCAGTTTTGTTATCACTTTTGACGGAGCACAACGATACGGTAGATTTGGGCAGTGGTTCGTTCGGAGCACTGCCTTTATCCAAAGTGCTTGCCAGGGTCTTGGTCTTCTATCTGTGCCACATCACATCCCATGCAATACCTCCAGCTAATAATCGGCAAGGATTCTGGAGCCGATCATGCCTCAAAAACCCGCTTTGAAAGATGTTCAACAATCCGGCAACTCAAAACCAAAAAGTGTCAAGACCCCTTTAAAATATATTATATAGTGGTTGTGACACCACGGATTTCCCTTACACAGAAAGGTCTTCCAAGTAACCTTCATCCACTATTTGAAACGCCTGTTGATAACGATTTTTCATTGAAGTATTCATACTGGCTTTTATTTAAAGCCAAAAATAAACCTCCCCACCGAGATACCCTCCAATAGACCGGAATTTTTTTAATTGATGTTTCGGTTTCCCTTAATCCCACCACAAGACCTTCTTTTTAATCCAACCCTTTATTCCCCTGCCAAATTATTTTCTCAAATTTTTCAGCCATATTTGCATTTTAAATTTTTCAAGAACACGTGCCGACTTGTAATGTTTTCGATAATATTTTGTTTAAAATAGGCAATATACAAGCTGTCATATGCTACTCAGCACGCTCATATATAACACGAAAAATGAGTAAAATAATATTTTATGTGAAATGCTAAAAAGCCGTAACTTTATCAAATTATCAATTTACATACACGCCAGCTTTCAGACCCGCCTGATATCACCCCACAAACATTAACCCATAAAAAAATAGAAAAGAGGAAAAATGTGAGTCCACATCGACAAGGATCAATAGATCAACTCTGCGGCATATACGCTGTCCTAAACAGTACGCGGCTGGTGCTTGCCCCGAAGAGAGTACCGTCTAACCTGCTCAGCCGTTGTGTCTCGGCTCTGATCGATAAAAAAGGCACGGCGGACTTCATCAACACGGGTACGGACATATCGGACATAGCCTACTTGCTCAAAGCCGTGATCTGCAAGGAGTACCCCATAGAAAGGTCCAAGCCGTTTCACACAAAACCAGAGATTCCTTTAGACACCTACTGGAAAGAAGCCGGTAAGTTCCTTGAAGAAAAAAATCGAGCTGTGATCGTCTTGTTTCACACGATCTACATGGGCCACTGGTCGGTTGTAAAGAAAGCGGACGAGAACAAACTCTATCTCTTCGACTCCAACGGAACTCGTGATTTGAGAAGAGAGAACTGCATTATGGAAGAGCCTAAAGAGGCCAAGGACCGGCAACTGTTCCCAACCCAAACGTACTACTTAAAACAAACTTAGATTTGTTTTTAACCCTTACCCCAAAACGAAAGGAGGTTTAATGGTAAACGACTCGGCAAGAATTCTTAAACTGGCAAACACTTGCATAGACCCGGATGCCTTGGTGGAAACACTTTGGGAGTTTCTTCAACTGCAAGTGTCCACGGTCAGGGCTTTGGGCGTAATCGCCGAAAACGCCAAGAGCAACCAGGACGAGGTGATCAGGACGATTCAGGACATCGCCAAGTCTCTGGAGGTGCTGTCCGAGATTGTTCAGGACTTATCGGGCAAAGTCACAACCGAAAAGGGCAGGTTCAAGCTCTTGGAAATATCGGTGGAGATCGGAAACCTCTCCATCGAATTGAGCAAGATACTGGAAAGAATCAACGACAGCAACAACAGCTTCTGGAAGTTTATGATCCTCGGGATACTAGCAGTTCTCGGTTTAACAACAGTGGTGATTTTCAAAACCGGGGGGGACGATTCGTCCACCACCTTTCAGGGAACAAGAACCGAAACAGAAATCTAATTCCCGCCTATCTTAAATCCCACCTTTAACTTTCCCAAATCTTAAATCCAAAAGAAATTTTAATCGAAAGGTCGATTTGCAGGGGTAGGAGTAACTGCTTCAAACCTCAAATCGCAGGTCTATTTTCCGACCAATCAAACAAAAGGAGAATTAACCATGGAACATTCTCAATTCAGAGAAGATGAACTCTCGATGATTCGGGGTAACCCTTACCCGAAGATCGCCGGGAGACTTCGACTGGTCCACGAACAAAACGAAACTCTTTCAATAACAACGGATATCGTCAGGTACGACGACAACATCGCCGTGGTTAGAGCCGAATGCACGACGGTCAAAGGTATCTTCTGCGGTCTGGGCATGGCAAGTCTGGAACGGGACCGGAAAATCGCCCCGGCTATACTGGAACTGGCGGAAACCAGAGCGATAGCCAGGAGCTTGAGGTTCTCGGGTTACGGCGTGGAGTTTTGCAGTGCGGAGGAAGTATCTCACCTGAACAACGGGGGCAGAGGCAATTCTTTGCCCGACGACGGGTACGGTGCCAACCCCGGCCGCTATGAAGAAAACCCTCCACGTTACAACGACAACGTGCCCCCGAGAGGTGATAGAAACAGTCAGCGCAACTTCACGCCCAGAAACACGGGCAACAACCGGAGCAATAACTCTGCCCCACCGTCCAATAACAACGGCGGCAACGGCAGGCTCAGCGGCAAACAGTACAAGTACATAATGAATCTCTTTTCTCAGGGAGGCAACAGCAAGAAGGAGGCCGACGATTTTTGCATCGACAGGTACGGAGTGGCCCTGGAACACATCTCGAAGAACGATGCTTCAAGCCTGATCGAGAGTCTCCTCGAAAATTAGAAACAGGGAAATTTTAATTTCTAAAAGGGAAGGTCCAATAAATGGGCGCATAGGTCTAAAAGTGTTGAGATTACATATTAGCAAGCATTTTGGGACAACAAAAATGCATTGTGCACGTTCATGGCTTGTATCCACGGCAGATTGAAGGTCTCTCCTTCGGCAAGCATGAACGGGCTTTTGTGCGCATTTTTCGCACCCGGTAAAAAAGGAAGAAAATTTCTCGCGTTCGCCATCGCTCGAAACAGGCACCCGGCGCTTTCGGGGTCGCGAAAACTTTCCGCTTGCCTCGGCTTTCTTTTTACTACTTTCAGAAAGTTGTCTACTATCGACGTGGTCGGCGCTATGCCTTTTCTTTTGTTGACGCAAGTATAGTGAACGCCGTCTTCCATCAGCGATTCAATCCTGGACTTCAACAATGGATGCTCGAATGCGTCTTTCTTGAGAACGCATAGCTCTATAAGTTTTGTCCTTAAATATATATCATTCCTGAGCAAACAAGAACGCGTTATGTACATTCATAACTTCTATCCAAGGCAATCCGAAGGTTTCTCCTCCTGCGAGCATGAAAGGACTTTTGCCTGAGTTTTTCGAGCCAGGCATGAAAGGAACGAAATTCCTCACATTTGCCAGTGCGCGAAGAAAATACGAAGTGCATTTTCGATCCCTGAAGCTTTCCGCTTGACGAAGCTTTCTTTTTACTATTTTGAGAAAATTGTCCACAAGGGAAGTTGTTTTTTTGATTCCGCGCCTTCTTTTCCAAACGGTATAATGGACGGCGTTTTTCTTCAGCTCCTCGATTGTCGGACAAACCAGCGGATGCTTGAAAGCCTCTTCGCGCGCCATTTCAATTTGAACTTTCAGCCTTGTCTGCGAATCGGCCGTTTCCAGAATGCCTTTCACCAAATCGTAAATCCTTTTAACTTCACTTTTGTCTTTTCCCGTTTGACTGCTCCACTCGGAAAGCGCGCCCCAAAGCTTTTTGAAAAAATGGCGATGGCAGAAACCGATCCATATTCTCCGAAAAACGGACTTCAGAGCGTTGGTCGAGGCCTTCCACTTGTCCTTCGTCACTCCGCACACTTTGAAGTCTATCCTCTCGACGAACTTCTCGAAAGAATCGCGGAGCGTCTTTTCATCCACTCGGTCCGAATAGTCCATATGCCAAACGAGCATGCTTTGCGAATCGACCATGGCCAGGGAATAAGTGCGAAGGTCCGGCTCCTTCTCGAACCCTTCGTCCTCTTGGAAATAGCCGCTTCCAGCCACCCCCGCCCCGGTCAGAATCCGCGCCGGATGCAGAAATCCCATCCATTTTATCCAATTCATTATCGTCTGGACGCTTTTCAGCTTCCCGCCGCTGAGAGCCGTCGCTTCGAAAGCGCCGCGAACGCTCTGGCAAAAGAGGCAAACCGCCCTGACCGTCTCCCCTATGATCGCCATGCAGAAATTCTTTTCGCGAGGAAGAAAACTCGGCAAAACGGAAAATCTTTCCCGACAGCCGAGACACTGAACCATCCGAACCGGAAACGTTTCCCGCTTTCCGCCCCGCATTGCGGTTTTGCGAGGGTTGCGGCGGAAACCTTTCATGCAATAGCCTTCGCCGCCTTCGCAGCCGGGCTTGTGGCCGAGGAGGCGCCCAAGTTCGGGCAGCTTTTCGACCACCTCTATCTTGAACCTTTTGCCGTCATTGACCAATCGGACGTAGCCGGCCTAATCCGTATACGGAAAGACTATGGTCTTGCTTCCCCTCTTTGATATCGACCGCTCGCCTTTGATTTGAGTCGGCTGCGCCTCGCACCTTTCGAACGAAGCCGAAAGGGCTTCCTCTATCGCGCTTCCAACGACGGTTTGCGACGGTTTCAACGATTCGATCCTCTCCGCAAGGCTGTCGGCCATGGTACGCAACGACTTCAGGATATTCTCCCTTTCCCGTTCCCAACGGCCCTTTTTTTCCTTGCGCTTGCCGTTGGCGGGAACGCATTCATCGGCGAGCCGGCAGATCAATTTGCCGATTCGTTCCGCAGCCGCTCCGAGCAGCCATGCGAATAGCGCCACGTTGCAGAAGGCCCGGTTTTCATTTGCCCACGACCGAATCGACGAGAACAACAAGCCTATGAGGACGATCGATTCCGGATATTGAGACTCATGATGCCAGTTTTTTCTCTTTAATCTGTCAAGAGCCTTTTCCAGCATGTTCAAATTTCGAAGAATGTTGTCGAGAATTTTCTCGTTGTTCGTGCCGTTCTGTTTATCGTTCATATGCTTCCTCCATGTTTCCGTGTCATGTTGGAACATAAGAAAGCATATTGACAAATAAATGTCTAGTCTAAACTTTAAAGGCATATTCACACATTCAATAAATGCCTATAACAGGTGATGGCTCAAAGGACAAAACTTTTAGAACTATGCGTTAGAAAAAATCCATAAAATTTATATCAAGAAATAAACCAAGAATATTTCTAAGACTTTTAATATTATTGATATAATTGGTTTTTCAACCATTTTCAATCCCTTTTTCCGGTCTTGAAAAAACATCGTTTTAAGTAACGGAGCAAGAAACCACTGCTCTCGATCAGCGGCAATCGAAAGTGTCTGTTCATGGAAATGATGAAATTTCGTGGCTTACACTCGTTACTTGGAATGTTGTTATGAAAGTCTGGATAAAATGAAAAATCTAAGAATAGAGGGTAGAATATTTACATGGTATGAAAGCCAAAAATTCAAAAAAACAAAGGCTCGATCAAAAAAACGTTTTTATAAAAAAGATGCATTTACCAAAAAGGTTCAACGGAGGCGAAACGGTCTTTTAAAACTTATTTACAGTCTCGAAAAAAATCCGAAATGGTTTATAACTCTTATATACCCTAAGAAGTATTCTGAGACTAAAACTTCGGAAAGGATCAAAAGGGACCTTGATCGTTTATCCACCAGAATTCGCCGCGATTATCGTAAATCCTGGTTTGTATATTCAATCGAGTGGAGTCCCAAATCCAAACTCCATATTCATCTGGCCGGGAAGCTGGAAAGTGTACGAAGAGGTTTCCAACATAAATTACCGAACTGGTGGGCGAACATTATAAGTTCGCGTCAAGCAAACCTTTCAAGGGTTGATTTTCTTCCGACGCTTGAAGATTCCAAAGCCGCTATTGGTTATCTGTCCAAAAATGAAAAGAAAGCACGGCTTCCAAAAGCGATAAAGCTTCTGAAAAAGCAATACACGCATGGAATCGTCAATGCGGGGAACCTGCCTGTTTCGAAAGCAAAGAGTTATAAAATTTCAAACAAGAATTTTTATCAAATCAGTGAACGTTTGATCTGCGAGGATTTAGGCGCGGAATACCGCTCGTCGGCAAGAAACAAACAGAAAAACAAACTCGCTTATTCCCACCCCGGTTTTCATATCCTAAATAATCCGGGAAAAATTAAAGCGTTTCTGCGGGAAAAAGCCGAGGAGGTGCACGAATGACCTCCAAAATTAAGACTTTAACTGTGAAAGAGGTGGCAAAGCTCTTGCGTGTATCCACGAATTTCGTGTATCGTAACAAGCATGCATTGGGCTCATTCCAGGCCTGCCGTGGGGGTCGCCTCTTATTCTTCGAGCACGAATTGTTGGATAGAATCAGGAGGAACGACAATGCCATACAAGGAAAAGAACGGCAAGTGGAGAGGGGCCAAAATGATAGACGGCCGGAGGCTGACCAGGCAATTCAAAACAAAAAAGGAAGCCTCAAAGTGGGAGGCCGGAGTCAGTCGAGAAACCATGATAGAGAGATCAACCGCCACGGTCTCCTTGATTGAGTGGGCGAACAGTTACTTGGACCACGCGAAAAACACGACGGCGGAAAAAACGTACAAGGAGGAAAAGGTTCCGGCGTTCAAGCGCCTTTTGAAAGAGATGGACCCGGAAATGCTCGTCAACAGACTCACGCCGCGCCACTGCCTGGGGTTTCTGACCATTCAGGCGAAGACCAGAAGTGGGAACGCGGCCAACAAGGACCGGAAGAACCTTTCCGCCGGTTGGAACTGGGGCGTCAAGTACCTTAACATGCCCAGGGAAAATCCGTTCAAAGCCGTGGACCTGTTCCCTTCGGACAAGAACCCGAGGTACGTACCGCCCGAAAAGGATTTCTGGGCTGTTTACGAAGTTGCGGATAGGGCAATCGCATGAAATTTTACCCGCCAATCAGCTTGCCAACATATTCATCGTCCCATCCGGCAACTTTCCTCTTGGCTTTTACTCCTGCTTTTGTCGTGTCGTCGTTTTTTAAAAGGTTTAACGCGATGCGTCTGGCTCTCGAAAAATTCGCAGCGGAATTTCCTTTCCTTTTCCTGCAATCGTCTTCCCTGAATGCTATGTCGAGAGTCCAATGACATCCGTTTTCGACGCCCCAATGCTGCCTTGCGGCTTTCGCAAACAATTCGGGAGCATCAGTCAAAGAAGAAATATAGAATCTGTTTTCAACGGTAATGTCTTCGCCTATATGCCGCTCGGATTGAACCATTCCGAGCGAGTTCAGCTCTCTCCATTTTTCTCTGCCTTCGAGCCAGTCGATTTCGTTGACCGTATAGTATCTTCTTATTTCGACTCTGCCGTGATCTCCGTCTATTGTCTCCACCATCCGGCTTTCCACGCCGTCGAATTCCTTTTGCAAGGCGTCTTCGAAAAAATGCTTGATATCCTTGTGCATATTTCCCTGATTCCCCTTTAGCGACAGAACGTAGTCGGCTCCCTGTTCGACGATTTGATTCGCGATTTTCTTCTGACACCCCATGGCGTCTATCGTCACAATGCATCCTTTGATCTCGAGAAGTTCGAGCAACGCCGGAATCGCGGTTATTTCGTTTGATTTCTCCTCTGTTTGCACCTGCCCGAGGGTTATTCTGTTTTCGGAGGCCCACGCGCTCACCATGTGTATGGCGGATTTGTTCGACGAGCGATCATGAGAGCGCCGCAGCGTCTTGCCGTCCACCGCGACGACCTGCCCGTCCGTTTTTTCGAAAACGGCGTTTACCCAGCTCAAAAAGCAACGCTCCATTTCGTCTGTCGATATCATTGAAAATACTCGCGAGAATGCATCGTGGGAGGGGATTCCGTTCGGCAATTCGAGAAAGGTCCCGAGCCAATCCTTTTTTTTATCTCCGTAGAGAGATACCTCGGTCCAGTCGTCGCAACCGCAAATTACAGCGCATATCGTGATGGTTACGATATCGACGAGCTTGTGACGCACCTTGCCTTGCAAACGAGGGTCTGTCAGGGATGAAAAATGGTCTATTATGGCAACACCGGGTTTTTCCGTCATATGTAAACCTCCTTGAAAAACGTTTGTAAAAACAGCTCATCAAGATAGGTTATCATCCCTCTTTCCCCGTGTCCACAACTATTTCATGCGATTGCCCTGAAGTTGCGGACGAGGAACAGAAGGTCTTGCTGCTAACGTTTCTGCACACTGCGGCGAGAAGAGCCGAGGTATTCAGGCTTCAGTGGGACGATCTGGATTTCGCTCGGAACTTGATCGCTCTCGGCACACGGAAACGAGCCGGTGGGTCCATGGAGTACGATCTGATACCCATGACCGGGGAATTGAAGAAGGTCTTGTCGGAGAGGTACGAAAATGACGGTTCCAGCGACTATGTTTTTCACGACGAGTTCGGACAGCCCTACAAGTACAGGCAACACTTAATGGGCAACTTATGTCGGAGAGCTGGTGTAAAAAAGTTCGGTTTCCATTCGATCAGACATCTGTCGGCATCGATTCTGGCTCACGAGGGTGTGGACATCCCGACGATCCAGTCGATTTTGAGGCACAAAAATTTACACACAACCAGCCGATATTTACACACACTTGGTATCGCGGAGAACGTTATGGATGAGATTTTCGGCTCCCGGAACAAAGGCAAGTAGCGGCGGCTTGGAAAAAAAGTCCCGGACTCGGTATTCCAACCGCCATGTCCGTCCTGGCTAAGAAGGCGAAAATACAGGCGGGACGGGCGTTAGAAACAAAAAAAGGGTTCAAAGTGATTTACACGTAATTTACACACACTTTGAACCCTTGAATATGGTAAGCACCGTAAGTGCTTGATTTTATTGGTGATCCCAAGGGGAATCGAACCCCTGTTTCCGGCGTGAGAGGCCGGCGTCCTAGACCGCTAGACGATGGGACCACATGTGGTCGGACTCGATAAAAATGGATTTATATTCGAAATCGATTCGGATGTCAACGGAAATTTTTCAAAAACCGATGCTGTCTTGTTTTTTTCCGCGCTTGAAGCCCATGACGAAATAGACGACGGGGCCGATGAAGGGCACGAGGCTGATGAAACCCCACATGGCCTTTTTTTCGATGCCGCCGAAATCCTTGCGGGCGACGTCGAGAATGGCGGCGCAGGTGAGCAGAAAGAAGAAGATGCCGGTACCGATGATTGCGATGGCAAGATTGTCCATATACATGTTCTCCAGCTGAATGTTTCTTTCGGTTTATTTTCCCAGTTTGTCCCTGATGGTCAAGATGGCGTTCACGTAGTAGCTGCTGCGGTTGTAGGCGTGGACGGCCTTTTCGGCTTTCTTGCGGGAAACGCCGGGTGTCCATCCGAACTGTTTGAGATAGTTGGCGGCGCTGGCGATGGAGTCGGCGTGGGTGAACAGGTTTATGCGCCCGTCGCCGTCGCCGTCCACGGCGTAGGCCATGATGCTGGTGGGCATGAACTGGGCGATGCCAAAGGCACCCGCGTAGGAGCCTTGTACGGTAAACGGGTCGATGTTTTCCCGCCGGGTGTATTTCACGAACGCCTTGAGCTGGTCGTAGGCCCAGCGGGACTTTCTGTCCGCCTTTTTCTCGAACTTGTCCCTGGGCAGGCGTCTGGGATTGGAGGATATGTGCTCGAACAGGGTTTCTCTCCGAATGGGGTCCGACAGGGAGACCATTGTGGCCAGGGTGTTTAAGATGGGGCTTTTTCCCGTGTATTTTCCCAGCCGGGTTTCCACCAGCAGGATGGCGGCGATCACGTTCTTGTCCACGCCGTATTCTTTTTCGGCCCGCTCCAGGTCTTCGCGGTAGGCGTCGATGTATGCGCGGGCTTTGGCCACGGAATCGTCCGTGGTGAACTGGTCGTAATCCAACCTTGCTTCGCTGTGGACGAAAAATAGGGACACGCTTTCCAAGGCGGGCTCTGCCCGTTGGTCGGTAAAGATTCGCTGGATTTCATCCTTGTCGAAACCGTCGCGCACGAGCAGTTCCATGGCCGGTTCGAAAGGCGAGATGGAGGGCGACGGCGCGGCGGGCGAGCAAAAGAGGACGGATATGATCGCGGCCGCGAAGAGGGATTTTGTTATTTGGAAAGATTTGCGGGTGCTGGAGTTTTGGGTTCGCAATGCTATCCTCCGTTTTTATATTCCGATGTTTATATTGCGATGCGTCTTTTGTTTAATTATCGAGTTCCCAGATTCGATTGCCGTCAGGCAATATAGTTCAAGGAGAAAATTAATGCAAGCGTCGGGGGGGAAACGCCAACGATTCTAATTTTGTCAAAGGTTCCATACCGCCAAGGCCGCGGCGATCAAGGTAACCAGACCATCTTGGTCTGGTGTTTCGATAAATAGGCTGGAATCGGTTGATGTCTCCATCCAGACCAGGATGGTCTGGTTGCCTTCGAGGCGCGGGTTTTACCGAAAAACAGAATTGCTGGGGAAACGCAAAACCGAGATTTTCCGTAAGCTGTTGTATGCGAGTTGCTTGTGGCCGGGAAAGACGGGGCTATAAAATATTGCCGTTTGATTAGCGTCTTGGGTCGTGATATAGAAGACGTTTGTTTGATGGATTGTTTCGATGGGACCCGGGCGGGAGGATTTCTTCGTTAGGAGGGTTGACGCAGAAGGCGCGTTTGAGATGAAAAAAAGCGCGAAAACCATATTCGTTTGCCAGGAATGCGGGCATCAGGCGCCCAAGTGGATGGGCAAGTGCCCGGATTGCGGCAAGTGGGACACGCTGGTGGAGGAGGAGTCGCAGGTTCGGACCACAGGGTCCGGCAAGCGGCCGATTCTGCGAAACGATCCGGTACCCATCGATTCCATCGAAATGGACGACGAGGGGCGCCTGTCCACCGGCATCGACGAGTTCGACCGGGTGCTGGGCGGAGGGCTGGTGGCCGGGTCGGTGGTCTTGATCGGCGGTGATCCGGGGATCGGCAAATCCACGCTGATGCTCCAGGCACTGCACGGGCTGGCGTCTGCGGGAAACCGGGTCCTGTACGTTTCCGGCGAGGAGTCGGTCAACCAGATCAGCCTGAGAAGCAAGCGTCTGAAGACGCTTTCGCCGCAGCTGTACGTGGTGGCGGAGGTGGAGCTGGAATCCATTTTCCAGATGCTGGAGACGTTGAAGCCCCAGGTGCTGGTGATCGATTCGATCCAGACCATGTTCAACGCGGACCTGACCTCCGCCCCGGGTTCGGTGAGCCAGGTGCGCGAGTCGGCCATGCGCCTGATGCTGGCGGCCAAGAAGAGCAACGTTCCAACGTTTCTGGTGGGACACGTCACCAAGGAGGGCGCCATCGCCGGTCCCAGGCTTCTGGAGCACATGGTGGACACGGTCCTGTACTTCGAGGGGGACCGCAACCACATATTCCGGATATTGCGGGCCGTGAAAAACCGATTCGGCTCCACCAACGAAATCGGGGTGTTCGAGATGAAGGAAAAGGGGCTGGACGAGGTGGCGAACCCGTCGGCCGTGTTTCTTTCGGAAATGCCGGACCACTCCCCCGGCTCGGTGGTGACGGCCAGCATGGAGGGTACGCGGCCAATACTGGTGGAGCTTCAGGCCCTGGCGGCCACGGCGGGTTTCGGGACGCCCCGCAGGACTGTCCTGGGGCTGGACCACAACCGGGTGGCCCTGCTGGCTGCCGTGCTGGAAAAGAAGCTGGGGATGCACCTGATGGGCCACGACATCTTCATGAACGTGGCGGGCGGGGTCAGAATCGACGAGCCTGCCGTGGACTTGGCCATCGTGTCGGCCATCGCGTCGAGCTTTCTGGATCGGCCCCTTCCGGAGGGAAGCGTCGTGATGGGCGAAGTGGGGCTCACCGGGGAAGTCCGGGCGATCAACCACGTGGAAAGCCGGGTGTCGGAGATCGTGAAGATGGGATTTACCCGGTGCGTGGTCCCGCAAAACAACGTAAAGCGCATGGCGGCGCCGGAAGGCGTTTCTCTCATCGGCGCCAGGACGCTTTCCGAGGCCATGGATTATCTATTTTAAAACGCATTGTACGGAGGTTCCACAGGGGGCGAAGGGTCTTGACTTGTCCCCGAATTCGGGGTTATGACAAGAAAAAAGAAGAAACAGGGCACGTGGCAGGATCATTACACGCGCAGGGCCAAAAAGGAGAACTATCCGGCCCGGTCGGTCTACAAGCTACAGGAGGTGCAGAAAAAGTTCCGGGTGATGAAGAAGGGCGACAGCGTTCTGGATCTGGGTTGCAGTCCGGGGTCGTGGCTGATGTACGCGGCGGACGTGGTCGGTCCCGGAGGTTTGGCGACCGGACTGGATTTGAAGCCCGTGAAGATGTCTGTCCCGCCCCATGCCAGGGCGCTGGTCGGGGACATTCTTTCCGACGGCCCGGAGTTACTGAAATCATTGGACAAAGAATTCGACGTGGTCTTGAGCGACATGGCGCCATCGACCACCGGACACAAGGAGACGGACTCGTTTCGTTCCTTCGAGTTGTGCGGCGCGGCCCTCGAAATCGCCCGCGCCTTTCTTTCGCCGGGCGGAAACTTCGTGTGCAAGATATTCCAGGGGGCCGAGTTCAAGGAGTTCGCGGACGCCGTGAAGAACAGTTTCGAAACCATGAAAATATTCAAACCGCAGAGCAGCCGCAAAGGCAGCAAGGAAATATACGTGATCGGTATAGGCAAAAAACAGGAGGTCTAAGCATGTCGGGTCATAGCAAATGGTCTACAATCAAGCATAAAAAAGGCGCGCAGGATGCGAAGCGCGGCAAGGTTTTCACCAAGTTGATCAAGGAAATCACGGTGGCGGCCCGGATGGGCGGTTCGGGAGATCTAAACGCCAACCCCCGCCTGAGGACCGCAGTGGCCGCTGCCAAGGCGGAGAACATGCCCAAGGACAATATCGAGCGGGCCATCAAGAAGGGTACGGGCGAACTGGAGGGAGTCAACTACGAGGAGAGCGTGTACGAAGGCTACGGTCCCGGGGGAGCGGCCGTGCTGGTGGAATCGCTCACGGACAACAAGAACCGCGCGGTGGCCGATATCCGCCACATCTTCGCCAAGTGCGGGGGAAACATGGGCGAAAACGGCTGCGTGGCCTGGATGTTCGACAAGAAGGGGTATTTCTGCGTGGAAAAGGACGCCGTGAACGAAGACACGCTCATGGAAGTGGCCTTGGACGCCGGCGCCGAGGATGTCCGGGAGGACGAAGGGGTCTGGGAAGTGATCACCGAACCGTCGGAGTTCGAGAAAGTCAGGCAGGCGCTGGACAAGGCAAAAATTCCCTACTCCGACGAGGAAGTGACCATGCTTCCGCAAAACACCGCCGACTTGCAGGGCAAGGAGGCCGAGCAGATGCTCCGCATGATGGACATGCTCGACGACTGCGAAGACGTGCAGAAAGTGTACACGAACGCGGACATCCCGGACGAAATCGTGGATGCGGCCTGACAAATGTGAAACCTGAAGGCAATAAAGGTATTCGGTTTCTTTAGGTCCTTGTTTTTTACTTGAAAAAAGTGCAAGGAGGGCGAAGGGAGGAGGCGCGAAAATTTCGCGGCTTCCTCCCTTTTTTTGGTTCATCGAGGATTTGCGGGGAGCGGCAAGGTAACCAGAGCTTCCAGCTCTGGCCCATATCGCGTATATGCCGCCGCTTGGAAGCCAAGGCGTGCCAGACCAGGATGGTCTGGTTACCATCGACACGCCTTTTCCCACAAATCCGCAGTGTGCCTCTTTTTCTAATTGGTCTTGAAAAAGGTATCCATGACGGTCTTGAATCTCTCCCCGCGCCAAGCGGAGTCGGGGCTGGTCTCCGCAGAGGTCAGGACGTCCTTGTGGACGAAGGGAAGAAAGTCCGAATATCCCGGCACCACCACCCGAACCACGGGGAATTTCAACACGGGGTGCGTGAGGTCCAGCACGATGAAATCGGTGTCCAAGGCCTTGCAGATCGCCTTGATGCCTTCGATCTCCTCGAAGATGTCCTGGCTCTTTCGATCCTGGTAGGCGACGGTTTCGCCCTGTTCCAAAAAGGAGATGTCCTTCTGGGAGATGCAGCACTTGAAAAGCAGGTACAGGTTCTGGAGACGGGAGCGATGGGCCACGGGCCTGTCGAATTCGGGAGTGGGCATCCGAAGCGTGCCGCGCCCCTGCATGACCTCTGTCAGGCAGCGGCTCAGGGCCTCGTCCGTGTTGAACGATACGCCGGGGACCATAATCTTGTGTTCGAGTCTTCCGGGCCGGATGTTGCGGTTGATGTAGAGGACCCCGATGCTGGGAAATCGCCCGTCCATGGAAAGATCTTTCAACACGATCTCCACGTTTTCGCTTTCGTAGAAGGCGATCATCTCCTTCAACCGGCTGTTTTGCAGGGTGTCTTTGTCGATGGTAGGGACGCTCTTTTCCGGGGCTACGATCTGAATCTGGGTGTGGCGCTCGAAGATTTCGCACGAGGCCTGGATCATGGCCTCCTCCAGGGTGTTTCCGGAGGCCAGGCCGTTGGAAGCGTCGATGTAGGCCACGAAATTGATCGGGACCTTGACGGTCTTGTCGCGCAGCACGGAGTATCCGTCCACCCAATGCCGGGCCATCTGGCTGTCCTTGAGGGTTTCGATCTGATCCGGCGTAAGATGGGGCTGGTTGCGCAACAGCGACTCGATGGACAGATGGTCGTCTTGCAGCCGGTCCTGATGGCTTTCGATGTAGCCGTCGAGCCACTCGTAGTTCAGGAACCGATTGGTCTGGCGGCCATAGAGCGCGGGCAAGTTGAAACGGACCTGCTCTTCGAAATGGCCGTAGAACAGCCCTGCGCTGAATCGCTCGGCCAGCTCCGCGTGGGCGCTCGCCATGGCCAGCTGCGGGGTCAGCCCCTTGCCCTGGCATTGCAGGTGGATGGCGTCGATGCCGATCTGGGACCAATGGATGTGTTCCGCCACTTGAAAGGGCATGTAGACGATGTCGTAGCCTAGCCGGTCGAAACCGGCCTCGATCTTCCTTATGGTGTTGTCCGGCGTGTCGGTCTTGCCGAAATCGTTGCGGACGTGGTTCTCAAGTTTCATTCCGTTATTTCCTGACATGTTGAATGTTTGCCGTTTTTCTGAACTTCAAAGACAAAAAGATTGTCTTTTAAAATAGGACGGGATGTTTGTCAATGAATACGAAAAGAATGGAGTCGGCTGAAGAATGGGTTTCGATGGGTCTGCGGGACAATGATTTCGACGACTGGAAAACAGGTGCGGAAATAAATCCGAAATCACAAAGGAATCGACCAAAATACTACGTTTTTTTGATGGACCGTCAAAGGCTTCGGGCATCGACTTTTGGTACCTGCTTTTTTTGTTGAAAAACAGAGAATTATTGGATGACAATTTCATCGATTGCGGCGTAACCAGTCGGAGACTGGGGTGATGAAAATCATCCGGTTTTCGGTATGAAATTTCCTCCGAAATTTGTTCCGGCTTTTCTGGGCCTGAACAGTTGGATGGGGTTGGTTTTGTTCCGTTTTTTAACTCCGGCATTTCCGTGCCCCGTCATTCCGGCCGGAGCGCGCGTTTCCCGAGCCGGGCGAGAACTCCGCGCATGCGCGAGAGTCCGTTGAGATCCGGCGGCGTCGCACTTGAAAGCGCGCGCGGAGAGCCGGAATCCAGGCTTCCGTTCAAGTCCTGGCGGCGCGGCGGCGGACGGCGGCGAAAATCTCCGAACCGCAAGCTGCGGCGTCTTGACGAGACAAGAACGCCGACGCATCGGAAAAAGAACGCCTGCTTTCCAAAAGTTCGGGGCCCGAACATTCCGCCTCGCCCCGTTCGCGAAAACTCGCCAGAGCCTGGATTCCGGCTCTCCGCGCGCGCTTGCCGGCAAAAAACGGCGAACCTCGAAAAGGCTGCGGGAAAAATCGAAAATCCGCTCCTTCGACAACCGCGCGCGCTCCGGCCGGAATGACGGTCCGCTTGAAAATCCGGTTCAACGCGGATTTGTGGAGGGCTGAAAAGGCAACCAGAGCTTCCTGCTCTGGTCCCATATCGCGAATATGCCGCCGCTTTGAAACCAGGGCATGCCAGACCAGGATGGTCTGGTTACCATCGACATGCCTTTTCCCACAAATCCGCGATGAACCGAAAATCCGAGGTCCGGGCGAACCCCGCAAACGGAAAGCCGGCACTCCGGAAAGGAACAAAACCCGGCTGAAAAAATATCCGCCATTCCGGGGGATTTTCATCACCCCTGTCGGAGACTGTTTCTCGATGATCAAGTTTTTTTCCGTCATTCCCGTTTTTTCCGTCATTCCCGCGAAAGCGGGAATCCATGAGCTTTCGCGGACTTCCTGGATTCCGGGTCGAAGCTACGCTACGCCCGGAATGACGTGCATATCAAATCAAGCAGTCGGGCGGAAAAAACCTGATCATCGAGTGTTACGGTTCCGTCGATTCCTGCGAAGTATCCATATAGGGAATTGTCGGAAAAATCGCAGGGCTTGGTCTTAACATCGGCAACTTTCAGGGACTATCGTCGCGGCGGTCGTCATTCCGGGCGGAGCGGCATGTACCCCGGATGTCGATAAAACAGCTGGATTCCGTCGCTTCCGGGAATTTCTTAACTGGAACATGTAGCGTAGACCCGGAATCCAGGTGGCCGAATTTAGAACCAAGCCCAAATCGCAGTATACCCGCCTTGGAGATCGATGGGGGTCGCCACTGTCAAAATCGACGTCGCTTTGGATGTTTCTCGCGTGGCATAGCATGGTAGAATCCTCGGCGATGCCGGCCATGCAAGAGGAGAAATTCGAATCGTAGCTGTCGCCAGGCTTTGTACCATTGGTATTGTTTTCGATCCAAACGTGAAAATCAGCGGCCCTCGGGCTCCAGCGCGGTCCACCAGATTCGGATCACGCCGTCGTGTCCGCCGGAGGCCGCCCACTTGCCGTCCGGGGAAAAGGCCACGCCAAGCACGTCCCCGTCGTTTCCGGTAAAATCCCGCAAAACCTGGCCGGTGGCGACGTCCCAAAGCTTAACCGTATCGTCTTCACTGGCGGATGCCGCAGTTTTGCCATCCGGGGAAAAGGCAACCTCCTTAACCCAATCGGCATGGCCGGTGAATGTGCGAATCAGGTTTCCGGTCGAGACGTCCCAAAGCTTGAGGTTGTTATCGGAGCCGCCTGAGAGCAGTGTCTGGCCGTCAAGGGAGAAGGCAACGGAATCAGTTGAAAGTTCATGTCCTTCGAGTGTCCGGATTTCCCGACCGGATGGGACGTCCCAGAGCTTTATTGTTTCATCAATAGAACCGGATGCGATCAATTTCCCGTCCGGCGAAAAAGAAATGCCATAAACAGAACCCGCATGTCCCTTGAATTCCCTGACTTCCTTGCAGTTTGCGATGGACCAAAGCTTTATTGTGGCATCCAAGCTGGCTGAAGCTACGAATTGACCGTCCGGCGCGACATCGATTCCCCAAATAATGCTTTTATGCCCCACCATGGTGCACAATGCGTCTTCCGTCTCGATATCCCAAAGCTTCAAACCGTATACTTCCCCCTTTTTCTCTTGTCCTATGAGTTTGGTATCGCCCGAAACGAATTTCGTACCCCAGACTTCACAGGAATGCTCAAAAACCCGCAACAGCTTTCCGGCCTGAACATCCCACAACCGCATGCTCTTATCCGCACTTCCTGTAACGAGCAATTCTCCGCTTTTGGAAAAGGACAAGCCGGGAGCTATGTACCCCTTGTGGCCGCAGTACGACAGGACTTCATCTCCGGTCGCGGCATCCCAGGTCTTCAGATCGAACGATTCGGTTAGGGCGTAGAGCAGCTGTCCCCTGGGAGAAAAGCCGGCTTCCCGAATCGGACCATTCATGGTTCTGGACCGGATTTCTTTCATTTTCGGGAACTCCCAGTTTTTCGCAACCCCGGTCGCATCGGCGGTCAACAACGTTTCGCCTTGACCGGAAAAGACAGCGACGGTTATCGGACCCTGGTGGCCGGGCAAGGTTTCCAGCATTTTTCTTTCCCCGATGTCCCATACCTGGACGGAATGGTCGGTGTCGCCGGAAACCAGCCATTTCCCGTCCGGGGAAAGCACAAGGGTCGTTACCTCGCCCTTTTTAGCCTCGAAAGAATGCAACACCGCCCCGGTCAGCATGTCCCACATTGTAATGCTGCTGTCCTCGCCGCCCGAAAACAATTTTTTGCCATCCGGAGAAATAGCTACGGCTTTCACTTCGCCGTCATGTCCTGCAAAGCTCCGCAGCCGGTTTCCGGTACGAACCTCCCAAAGCATCGCGACGCCGTCGCCACCGCCGGAAACGACGGTGCGCCCGTCGGGAGAAAATGCCAGGCAACAAATCGCACTTTCATGGCGTGAAAAGGTTTGAAGCAGTTTGGTTTCAACTTTTCTTCCATCAACAAGACGAGCGCCTTCTCCATGGACAACATTCATCTCCCAAAGCAGGCTCTGGCCGTCCTCCATCCCCGCGAGCAGGCGTCTGCGATCCTTGGAAACTGCGCTCGCAGTGACTGCGGCCGGCAAGTCCTCGATGCGGCCCAATTCACGTCTGTTCATCGCGTCGCGAAACACGATCTGCCGATCATGCGGCTCCACGACCGGATTCAGTTCATACAGGCGCGTGTCCGGAATCTCCTTGACCAGCGATTTCGGAAAATAGGCGACCTCGACCTCGATCTCGCGGGTCTGTTCGGTCCAGCCGGCCGCAAGTACCAGCGTGTGCCGGAATTCGCCTTTTTTCATGCCGGCGAGCCTGTGGCGGAGGATTTCATCCTGGGAATTGACAATGAATTTTCCCGCGTCGAACACCTCCTCGGTTTCAAGGGTGTCCTGTCGCTTTAGAACAATTTTGGACACGTTCGTTCCGATCAGGGGAATTGGCAGTTCCACGGACGGGTCCGGGGTGTACCGTACGATTTTTTCGGTTCGCGGAAATTTCGGAAAAAACAGCGGCTGAACCAGAAAGGCCCATGACAACAAAATCGCTATGGCAAAAAGAGCAACGGCGGATGCAATTCGGAGATGGTCCTTCGGCATATGCTCCGCGACCCAATTCCGGTCGAAAATCCGGGAGTAAATCCGGTTGCGGGTCTTGAGTTTTCCGTCCTGGACTGTGGCGACACCGGCCAGCAACAGCCGGTTTTGCGCCCTGGATTGCTTGTCTCGCTCGACGATTTTCCCCCCGCAATATCTTGCGGTAGGTTTTCAAGACCTGCCGCAACATGGAGCTGTCCGCCAGAAAGTCCGCCAGCAAGTAGTCCTGGATGAATTTCAGGTGCGTGTCCTGCTCGACGCGGCCCTGGAAGAATTTTTCCTCGACGGCGGCGTCCAGCCCTTGGGCGCCGGCGCCGGGATGGCTGTAGGCTTGGGCAGCAAGGGTCTGCACCAGGAAAGGCTGGCCGGAAGTCCAGCGGAAAATCCGCTGGATCAACTCGTCGCTATCGGGTCCCAGCACCTTTTGGAATCCCTTGATCTTGTCGGGAGTGAAATCGGTCAGTTGAATCGAAGTCCCGATGTTGAAGGGCGTTCGGGAGCGGTCCTTGATGAACTCCGAGGCGTTTGCGACACCCAGCAGGGCGAACGTCAGGCGCTTCAGATCCGGCTTTGTGGAACGAAGGTTGAAGAAGGAACGCAGCGTGGTGAAAAAATCGTCCGCAAACGGAAGGCCCAGGGCCGAATCGATTTCGTCGATGAACAGGACGACGTCGCCTTGGAGTTCGCCCAGCACGACATGCTCCAGGAACTTCATGAAGCGCTGCATCGGCCCCAGCCGCCGGTTTTCCTCCCACCATTGCAAGGAATCCGTTTCCAGCCCCAGGGAATCCTCGATCTGGTAGATCACGTCGTTGAACCACTTTTCCGGGTCTTTTTGTCCGCCCAAGGGCTGCAAATCGACCATGCCGGCGCGGGTCCCTTTTTCCAGAAGCCGGGCTCTGGTGCGCACCATCAGGCTGGACTTGCCGGTTTGCCTGGGCGCCAGCACCAGGCAGAGTTCGCCGTTTTCCAAGGCACGCATCAGTTCGTTGTCCGCCGGTCGCTCCACGTAGCTGGGGGCGTCCGCATCGAGGTTTCCCCCGGCTTGGAAAAAAGGCTGTCGTCTCTCCATGTCCTACCCCAGGGTCTTTTTGAAAAATTCGGCGTATAGATCGCAAAACGGAGCGACCTCGTTGTTTTCCAGGCGCTTGACCAACCCGGCGGATTCCAGGCGGATAACGGTCTTGAGATCGTCGCAACCCTGGCCGCTTATGATTTTGGACATGCAGGCGGCCAGGTCCGGTTCCCGTTGGAAATGCACCAGAAACCGATGCAGATGGTCCTTGAAAATCCCGGAACCCGCCGTGTCCGCATCCAGAAACTTCTCCCGGTCCGACGGCTTTCGCGCCCAGTGATAAAACAACATATGGGAAAGAAAGGGGCGTCCGCCGATGTAGCTCGCGATTCTTTGCCGCAGCTCCGGGGAAAGACGGATGCCGTGACGGCCTGCGAAATCCGCGATCCGTTCGGTGTCGAAGCTGTTCAGGTCCAGGCGAAGCCCGATGTTGAAGGGCGACTGGGAGATGTCCTCGATGAAAAACGCCGGTTCGGTGGAAGCGCTCAAGATCCAGCGCACGCTCTTCCAAACGGAATCCATGGCCCCCTGGTTGAAGAAAAAGCGAATCGACCCGAAAAAATCCTGGGCCGCGGCATGGCCGAACACCCTGTCCACCTCGTCGAAAACCAGCAGCAGTGGATCTTTGCGCTCCCTGAACGCGCCCTTCCTGAGAAACGTCTTGAAGTTGCGATTATAGCTTCCACCCGGATTCCAGGAGTCCAACAGATCGTCCGGCAACTCCAGTTGTTCCGCGATGGAATCGGCGACCGCACGCCAGATTGCATCCAGGCTTTCGAACACGTTGCCGTCGATGGATTGAAAATCGACGAATACCGCGCGCATCGACGGTTCGATACGCTCGGCGCTGGAATAGGCCCGCATGGCGAGGGAGGTTTTCCCGACCTGACGCGGACCGACTGCGGTCACCAGGGCGCGGGGTTGCTGGAGCGCGAAAAACAGATCTTCGTCGGCGTCGCGGCGGATGTAGAAGCGGCTGTCCAGGTCGAGCGCGCCGCCCGGCACAGTCAGCCTCCGGGGATCGAATTGCGCGTTCGGCACGTGGAGGCGGGAGGCCGGCGTTCCGAAAGTCGTGGTTGAACCGTCCGCCAGGCTGGGTCGCGGTTGTTTAATATTTCCAACAGGGCATCGACAATGCGAGATGTGTCCGCGTCGCGGTTCCAGGTTTCCTGCTGGATATCGCGCAACAGGTGGGAAACCGGGGACGGCAAATCCTCGGAAAAGGGCAGGCAGAGCCGCAGCGGAAGAATAATCGGCAGGCCGTTGCGAGTTTGCGCCAATTCTCTGGCCATGTCGATTTCCTCCATCACCATTTCGCTGGCAGCGGCTTCTCTCGAAAGAAGCAGCAGAAGGAAATCCGCTTTTTCCAGAGCATCGCGAATGGTCAGGACCCAATCCATCCCCCAGCGTATGGCGGTATCGATAAAAACCTCGTGCCCTGCCCTTTCCAGCACGTCGGCGAACAATTTGGCCAGCGCAGCGTCGGTCTCCTGGCGTCGATAGCTGATGAAAACGTTGGCACTGTGCTTGGCCCTGGCGACTTGTACCGGCGCCTTCCCGGCGATTTCGCATTCCCGAAGACCGGGGTCGGGATCTTGCTCGACGCGCGGTCTTTGTCTTCCGGGCGGAACACCGCGAATGCCGCATTCCAGGAGGTACAGCGCGCGGTCGTCTTCAAGACCGCGGGCGAGAGATATCCAGGCTTTGTTCGCCAAAAGAGGGGGCAAGTCCGGCTTTTCCTCGAGACCCGGCAACAGGGCGGGGATGACGCGAAAGCCCTCTTTTTTTGCAGCACGGTGCAAAACCGCCTCGACCTCTTCCTCCTGCCAAGGCCCCTGGCCGCTCGGCCCCACGAACACCACGCAGGCCTCGCAGGCTGCCAATCCGCGCTCCATCTGCCTGATGGCCGATTCGCCCGGTACGACCTCCCAGCGGTCGAACCACGGCCGCAGCTTCGCCCGGTCGTCCAGATAAACGGCGATGCTCTCCACCATCTCATGGTCTTCGCTGTTGTAGCTCAGAAATACTTTGTACGACGAAGTTCGGGTTTTCATCCCAATTGCCTCGATTTTTTTTGGACCTGTGCGGTTTGCCCGCATGGCAGTCTTCCTGTTCTTTGCACCGAGGCTCATATTACCATTGGTCGCTTGGAATTGAAACCTTGTTGGAGAAAATGCGGAAATTCTAATTATGACGGAAATTCCATGCCGAAGAGGTTGCAACAATGAAGGTAACTAGACCATCCTGGTCTGGTATGTCTGCGGTAAAAGTGAATTTCCTGACGCGCCGAACCAGAACAGGATGGTCTGGTTACCATCGACACGCCTTTTCCTACAAATCGGCGTCGAGCCAAAAACTTCCGGCCGGAAACGCCGGAAAAATCAAGGCATCGGCGAACAAGGCGGGAACAGCCACACGCCGGATGCGCAAGCTGTTTTCAAGTACCGCGTCCGTACAGCCTTCCGTTTTTCTTCCCATGCGTACATAAAGATTATCAATCCATATACTCCCTGAATTCGCTCGAAAGCCTGTTTATCATCCATTGAGCAAGACCGGTATGGATACCCATAATAAACCATATGGGTTCGATTTGCTTGAAAATCGAAACCCCTGCCGCTCGATCTCGTTGTTAACACGGACAAGAAAGGAGCGAAAAAATGGACAAGATACTCAGAAGATACCACGAGGTGATCATCGACGGGGACCCGGAGCAAAGGCGCAGAGTCGCGATGGAACAAAACGGGCAGTTTTATGTGATGGTCATAGAAAGCGACAGGCATGGAGCAGAGTCCTTCGAACGGGAGCAACTTCGGTTTGTTGAAGAATTCGAAGAATGAAGACGCCTCCGGCTACCGCATTATGATCGACAGGGCGGGGTTGGTTTTAACGTCGGCTGGCTTTTTTACCCAAGAGCCTCAATCATCCCCTGGATTCCTGGTCTCCGCAAGCTTCGCCCGGAATGACGAAGTCGTTTGGGCGAAGATAAAACCAAGCCCGACAGGGCTAATTGCCGATTATCCTTAAAGATTAAGCGTTCCAATTCCCTCTGATCGGGAATTCGAGCCGATTCGACGACAAAGCGAAGAAATCTTTCCGCATACTCCTCGACGGACCGTTTCGTTGTCGTTTCCCTTCCCTCGTATGCCTTTCCACCTTGTTCCTGCCGGGCTTGGTTTTAGCTTTGGCCGGTTTTCATCCAACAGTTTCGATCATCGCATAGATTCCGGGTCTCCGCAAGCTCCGCCCGGAATGACGGTGTTGGTCGGCCGACGTTATAACCCAAACCTTCCCGCCCTTTAAGCGGCAATGTATGCCGGAGCGCTCCGGGTCTCCGGGTCAGTCCCGACCCTGACGCCGAGCTTGCATTTCAGTCAAGAGCAAAAACGAATCGAGGAGCATGGCAACAATTGCCGATGCTTGGAAAAGCCTGGAATATCCGTCGCTCTTTTTTACAATGTGTAAAACAATTCCAGATTCTGACTTTTTGAATTGCACCTAGTGCCAATAAAGCATTCCGCACGGTATCCAAGAGACCGATTCTTCTCGGGATGCAGCATTTTTCGAACATTGCTGCAAATGGCATGTTGCTTGCTTGGAATATTTCTTTTGGAACTCCCGGGTCTTTTGGCCTTTTTTGACGGGAGGCTTGGACGAAAGGATTTTCCCGGAATCATACTTGCGAAAGTCCCTTCAAAAGCAATGCTGCGTTTGAACCAAAAACGGAAAAGGAGAAATCAATGTTTGCGCATCATTATCTTGGGATTGAAGGCCCAATATTTGATATGGATTTCATCGATGTGAAAGAAAACAGGGCAAGTAGTGTTTCCGGCTGTCCAAAAACCCCGACGAATTCTTTTCAAAGCTGCGTCAATGGCGATTTGGCGTTCAAGAAGGCACTGGAATTCGTGGAGAGCGAGCGGGCCACTCTCGCAAAGGAATTGCACGACGGAATCTTGACCTCGCTGGCCGCGATCAAATTGAAACTGGAACTGATTTGCGCAAGGCGGGAAGGCAAGTGCGATTCGATTCAAGAGGTCATCGGCTATGTCGAAGATACGGTGAACGAAACCAGGCAATTGTCAAAAGGGTTGCGGGGCAAAGGACCCGACGATCTGGATTTGTTCTCTTTGTTGCGGCGCCACCGCAGGATGATCGAGGATTGCAACGACGGGCTGAAGGTCGAACTGAGAATCGAAATAGCCGAAGACATGGTGCCCCGAAGCTATAAGATCGCGATTTACAGGATTTTCCAGGAGGCGGCGGTCAACGCGATAAGGCACGGCCATGCGGATCGAATAACCTTCCGACTGCTGGCCGAAGCCGGGAAGCTCGTTTTTTACATCGAGGACAACGGCATGGGGTTCGACATCGGTCGGCTTCCCGAAACGGTTTCCGATTTGAACGGCAACGGGCTCCGAAACATGAGAGAAAGAGCGGAGTTCGCGGGAGGCACTTTCGAGGTTCGCTCCCGAATCGGGAGCGGCACTCGCATTTTGGCGGCTTTCCCCGCAACAAATATTTCGTCTTGAACGGCGCGAACGGGAGTGATGAAAATCATCCGGTTTTCGGGTTTGGTTCTAACATCGGCCATGAACAGCTCGGAACCCGAACATTCCGCCTCGCCCCGTTTCTGAATACTCGCCAAAGCCTGGATTCCGGCTCTCCGCGCGCGCTTGCCGGCAAAAAACGGCGAACCTCGAAAAGGCTGCGGGAGAGATCGAAAATCCGTTCCTCCGACAACCGCGCGCGCTCCGGCCGGAATGACGGTCCGCTTGAAAAACCGAGGTCTGAGCTTTGGTTTCGCAGGAGTTGCCCCGCAATCAACCTATTTGCTTCGAGGGGAGTTGTCAGGTTGTGCGCCGGCGCATCTCCCAAGCCCATGGCCACGTTCAGGCGGCACATGGCGATGTCGTTCCGGCTACGGGCGTCGGAAAGCTGCTGTTCGATGTCGGCGATGCGCACCTTGGCCCTCAAAAGGTCGCTCTTGGCCACGAACCCGCCGTCGTAGCGGGATTGGACCAGTTTCATGTGCGACCTGGACGTCTCCAAGGTTTGCGACAAAACGACCTGTCTTTCCCTGGCCAGCAGCGCCCCGAGGTAGGCCACGACGGTCTCCGTGATGGTTTCCTGTCTGGCCCGCGCCTCGTACAGCACTGCGGCGTCCTTGCCCAGCCGGGCCTGCTTCAGCCCGTACCAGGTCTGCCCGCTGTCGTAAAGGGGCCAGACCACGGACAGCGACGAAGAGTAGTTGCCGATGGCGTCGGGGTCGTTGAGACGGTCGGGGTCGAAGTCTTGCGCAGTAATCGCTTCCTGGTTCAATTTCGTGCCAAAGGCCCACATGGGATTGGTGGTGCGGTCGTATCCCGCGCCGAGCTGCACCTGGGGCATGTATCCCGACCGAGCCTGAAGTATTTTCTCCTCGGCCGCCCGGGATTGAAACTCTGCGGCCTGCAGGCCGGGGTTGTTCGAAATGGCCGTCGCCACCGCCTCTTCCAAGGTCAGTTCTGCCGCGCCCGCCAGGCAGGGCAAGGCGAAAATCCACGCCGAAATGGTCAGACAGGCCGAGATTCGGCAAAAAAGCCGCTTATGTTGTCGCGCCATTGTTCCTCCTTGGTTGTATTCCGTGCGTTCCTTTTTCATGCATGTGTTCGTGTTCCCAGCGCTTGTCCAAAAAATACAGAATCGGGACAGTCATCCGGGAAAACAGAAGGGACGCCACTTCCCCAGCCATCAGGGATATGGCCAGGCCCTGGAAAATCGGGTCGAAAAGAATGACCGAAGCTCCCACCACCACGGCGGCCGCAGTCAGCATCATGGGCCGGAAACGCACGGCCCCCGCATCGACCACCGCCTTGTCCAGGGGCATGCCCTGCTCGATTCTCAACTCGACGAAATCCACCAGGATGATGGAATTTCTGACCACGATGCCCGCCCCCGCGATGAAGCCGATCATGGACGTGGCCGTGAAAAACGCGTTCATGGCCCAGTGGGCGGGAAGAATGCCGATCAGGGAAAACGGGATCGCCACCATGATGACAAAGGGCGTGGAAAAGGACTGGAACCATCCGACCACCAGGACGAAAATCAGGAGCAGGACAACGCCGAACGCCAGGCCCAGGTCGCGGAACACCTCGTAGGAGATGTGCCATTCCCCGTCCCATTTCATGGACAGACGCCGGTCGGATTCGGGCAGCGACGCCGTGTGCTGGGCGATGCGGTAGTCTTCGGGAACGACTATTGCGTCGATCTTCTTCCACATCTCCAGGATGGCGTAGACCGGGCTTTCCTTTGCACCGGCCAAGTCGCCGGTCACGTACACGACGGGCATCAGGTTCTTGTGGTAGATGCTCCTGTCCGGTCCCGTCTCCCGCACCTTGAGAAGCGAGGACAGGGCCACCAGGGAACCGTCGGCCGCAGGCAGCTTGACCGCCCCCAGCCGGTCGATGCCTGCGCGGCTCGCCAGCGCGGGCTGGAGCACGATGGGAACGTCCTCCTTTTCCAAGGGCCGATGCAGCAGACCGGTTCGCTTTCCGTCGAGGACCGCATGCAAGGTCTGGGCCATTCTCCCCGCGCTGATGCCGTGAAGCGCCGCCTTTTCCTGGTCGATGTCCAGCTGGTACCGGACCTGGTCTTCCTCCATGTACCAGTCCACGTCCACCACGCCTTCCGTGGATTCGAAAATGTCCCGGACTTGCAGGGCCAGCTCCTTCTGCCGCTCGTAGTCCGGCCCGTAGATTTCGGCCACCAGGGTGGAAAGCACGGGCGGCCCCGGAGGGACTTCGGCGATCTTGACCCTTGCTCCCGCTCGCTCGGCGATGGCCGTCAGGGCGGGGCGCACCCGCTTGGCGATGTCGTGGCTCTGGTCCACCCGCCGTCCTTTGCCCGCCAGATTGACCTGGAGGTCCGCCATGTTCGGCCCACGCCTCAAATCGTAGTGGCGGACCAGACCGTTGATGTTGAAAGGACCGGCCGTTCCCGCGTAGATCTGGTAATCCACCACTTCGTTGACAGTCCGCAGATAGTCGCCCATTTCCATGGCGACCCCGGCAGTCTCCTCCAGCGTGGCGGTTTCGGGCATGTCCAGGATGACTTGGAACTCGCTCTTGTTGTCGAAGGGAAGCATCTTGACCCGCACGAAGCCCGTCGCCACGAGCGCGCAGGACAGAAGCAGCAGGCCCGCGACCGACAATAGAAAACCCCACCGCAACGCAGGCTTGTGCAGCAGCGGGTCCATGATCTTTCGATAGAACCGCGTGGCCCAGTCTTCCTCGCCGTGTTCCCCGTGCCCCGCGCCGCCTTCCGAGCGGATCAGCCGCACCGACGCCCAGGGCGTGACGATGAACGCGATCAGAAGGGAAAAGAACATGGCGGCCGACGCTCCCTCCGGAATGGGTCTCATGTACGGCCCCATGAGACCTCCGACGAATGCCATGGGCAGGATCGCGGCGATGACGGTCATGGTGGCGAGAATGGTGGGATTGCCCACCTCGTCCACGGCCTCGATGGCCACTTCGAGCTTGGGGCGCCCCTTGTTTTCCTCGAGGCGGAAATGGCGGACCATGTTTTCCACCACCACGATGGCGTCGTCCACGAGAATGCCGATGGAAAAGATCGGGGCGAAGAGTGTGATTCGGTTCAGGGTGTATCCGTAAAGATAGAAGGTCGCCAGGGTCAGGGCGAGGGTCACGGGAATGGCCAAAGCCACGACCCCCGACTCCCTGTGGCCCAGCGTGAACCAGATGAGAATCGTGACCGACACCACCGCGATGAACATGTGAAGCAGCAGCTCGTTCGACTTTTCCTCGGCCGTTTCCCCGTAATGGCGGGTGACGGTCATTTGCACGTTGTCCGGTATGACCCATCCGCGCGCCTCCTCCACACGCTCCAGAACACGGTCGGCCACGCCGATGGCGTTGGTCCCCTTGCGCTTGGCCACAGTCAAGGTGACGGCGGGCCAGACGCCCCGGGAAGCTTTGAACCCGGCGATTCCCTTTTCCCCGGCGGCGGGGCCTGCGCCGAAAAAGACGTACTGTCCGGGCTCGGACGGACCGTCCTCCACACGGGCCACATCCTCCAGATACACGGGCCTGCCCTTGTGCACGGCGACCACGACCCGTTCCACTTCTTCCTTGTTCTTTAAAAAACCTCCCGTGTGCACCACGACCTGCCCTTTTCTGGAAGGAAACCCGCCCGAATCCGACGCCTGGTTGGCGACCGCCAGATAGCCCGCGACACGCTCCGTATCCAATCCGTAGGCGGCCATTTTCACGGGATCGAAGCGGACGCTCACCTGGCGCTGTTCTCCGCCGATGATCCCGGTGATGGACACGTCCGGCTCTCTCTTCAGAAGGTCCTCCACCTCGGCCGCCATCCGCCGCAGCAGGTAGTGATCGACCTCCTCGCTCCAGAACGTCAGGGCGAGGATGGGAACGTCGTCGATATAGCGGGGGCGAACCAGCGGACGAACATGCCGGACCGGAGCATGGCGTTTTCCGGCAGTTCGACTTTCACGGTAGAAGAGCGGCTTTTAGGGTCGGCGGCGGGATCGATGGTCTTCACCGTTCCGACAAGCGGCGAACTTCCCTCGACGGCCGGAATGGATACGTCCAGGGGCTGGCCGATGCGCACTGCCTGGATGTGTTGTTCCGGAAGCACCAGTTCCGCCTGGAACCTTCCGGTTTTCTCCAGCGCGAGCAGGGGCGTTCCCGGAGACGCCAGATCTCCCACATCCACGAATTTGGCGGTGACCACGCCGTCGTAGGGGGCTGTGACCGTGGCGTCCCTGCGGGAAACACCTGCGGAGGAAGCGGCGGCTTCAGCCTGACGCACCCTGGACTTGGCGGCGGCGACCATGGCTTCGGCCTGGGCGAGAGCGGCCTGGGCCTGGCGGTACTTGGCCTCCACTTCGTCGAATTCCTGGCGCGTGGCGGATTCTTCCTTCAAGAGCTTCTGGTATCTCTTGTAAGTGGTTTCGGCGAGTTGGGCCTGGGACCTGGCCGCTTTGGCGGCGGACACCGCCGCCGACTCGGCCTTTCCGGCTTCCGAAAGGCCCGCCTGAGCCTGTAGCAGTCCCGCTTCCACCTGACGCTCGTCCAGCACCGCGAGAACGTCCCCCTGGGCGACCCGGTCGCCCTCTTTGACGTTCACGGCCTTGACCGTGCCCATGATCTTTCCGGAAACCGTGCTGGCCGTTTCCGCGGCAATGCTGCCGAGGGCCTCGTACATCACGGGCTGGTTGAACACGTCCGCGATGGCCGTGGCGGCCTTGACCGTCCGGGAAGACTTCGTCGGCGTCTCCCCCGGTTCGATCTTTTATCCATATTTTTCTCCTTTATCAAATGTCCCTTCCTACAGAGCCTTACCACAGAAAGCCATCCGCATTCAACTAGTTTCTATTGACGATAGATTGCAAAATCTGATAAATATTTACATATTATCAATGGCTCGACAAATCTCGACATTTGCAATTTCTATAACGTATGCCATCTTTGGCTTATAACTAAACAAGGAAAGGAATTTCGGTATGTTCGAAAACTTGCACAAGATGATCGACTTTCAGGCTTTGGCGACGAGAATCGTCGCCTACCTGCCCAACCTTTTCACAGCCATCGTATTGCTCGCGGTATTCTGGGCGGTCAATAAAATCACGCAGAGGATGCTTGCGGCAGCGCTCAGACGGCTGGAGATCGTCAAGCAGGCGCGCGGCTTGATTCTGCGGGCTTTGAGATATGCCATTTACGTATTCGCGTTTCTCACCGTGGCCGACCAGTTGAAAATCAACGTTACCTCCCTGATCGCCGGCGTCGGGGTCATGGGCCTGGCCCTTTCTTTCGCCGCGCAGGACACTGTGGGAAACATCATTTCGGGCGTCGTGATCATCATCGACGGTCCTTTCGCGGAGGGAGACTGAATATCCATGGGGGACATGCACGCCACGGTGACCGAGATCCGCCTGCGAACCACCGTGCTCACCACGTTCGACAACGAAACGGTCGTCGTGCCGAACAAGCAGCTGGCCCAGGAGAGAATCGTCAACTATACCATGACCCCCAGGTCGAGGGTTCGCGTATCGCTCGGCATCGCCTACAAAGAGGACATCGACGAAGCGCGAAAGATTCTGCTCGGCGCTCTCGAGGGAGACTCCCGGATACTTGCGGACCCGGCCCCGGTCGTATGGGTCACCGACCTTGGAAACAGCAGCGTGAACATGCAGCTTCGCTTCTGGATTGAAAACCCGCTGGACAAGACTACCTTGATGTTTGAATACACCGAGAAATGCAAAAAGGGCCTGGACGAGGCCGGCATCGAGATTCCCTTCCCGCATATGCAACTCTTTTTGGAAGAGACCGAGGGGCTGAAAACGCTGGCTGGAAAACGGGAAAAAGCGGCTTGAAAAAGCCGCTGGTCGCGAATTGGCGGGAATAGGCGCGTCGATGGTAACCAGACCATCCTGGTCTGGCGTGTCTTGACCTGGCGTGTCTTGGCTTCGACCGGATGCGGATGCCTCTATTTTCTCTTGTTGACAGCGCGCCAGCCGGTGAACAGAAAGGATTTCGGCCTGACGGATTTTCGGATGTCCCTCGCCATTTCCGTGATGTAAAAGGCGTCGGGGTCTTCTTCCATCACGATCTCCAGATTTTTTTTCACGTCCCTGCGGCGGCAGGCGATGTAAAGCTCCAGGACCGGCCCATGCATGCCTTCCCCGCTGAATATGGTCACCGGCTGGCCCTTTTCGCGAATGCGGTCGGAGATTGGTTTTCCGGCTTTTCTCGTGATGACCTTCAGGATGGTTATGCCAAGGGCGATCTTGCGCTCCAGTGCGATACCCGCCACGTTTCCCGTCGCGTAGCCGAACGCGTAGAAGAGCGCGAGTATCGGCTGGTCCTTGATTTGGTGAATCACCGTGCTCGCCACCGTGATCCAGATCAGCAGCTCCGCGATGCCCAGAAAAAAGGCCACCACGCTGCGGCCCTGCACGGTCACGATGGTCCGTATCGTCCCGATGGACACGTCGCAAACACGTGCGCCGAAAATCATAAGACCCGTCGCAAGGGTATTCCAATCCAACATGCGAAAACCTCTTGTCGGTTAAAGTTTCGAAATCAAATACGCGGTGTAGGCTGCGTATCCAACGATGAAAAGCGCCCCTTCCCACCTTTCCAAAACCCGTTTTTTCCCGGTGAACATGGTGATGAACAACAGGACGCTTGCCGCGATCACCAATGCGATGTCCACGTTGCTCGCCTCTGAAAACGGAAGGGGGCGGACCACGGCGCTGATGCCCAGGATGAAGAAAATATTGAAAATGTTCGAACCGACCACGTTTCCCACCGCTATCTCCAGTTTTCTCTTGTACGCGGCGGCAATCGACGTGGCCAATTCGGGAAGCGATGTTCCCAAAGCGACGATGGTCAGGCCGACAAAAGACTCGCTCATGCCGAACTTCAGCGCAATTTTTTCGGCGGCTCCGACAATCAGGTGGCCTCCCAATGCCAGACCCGCGATGCCCACGAAAAGCAACACACTCGCTTTGATTGGCGAAATCGTCCCGCTCGGCGCATGCTCTTCAGCATCTTCCACCTGCAATGCGATTCCCACCGAATAATACAGAAAAATAACGAAAAAACTCAAGAGAACCAAGCCGTCGATTCGACCGAGCCGAGACGCCTGTTCTCCGTCGATCAGCCTGTCGTTTGCCATAAACCCCAAAGCCAAAGCCGCCAGAAGTCCGAACGGAATCTCCTTCCAGACCGTCCCTTTGGAAACGCTCAAGGGGAAAACGACAGCGGACAAACCAAGTATGAGCAGTATGTTCGCGATGTTGCTGCCGAGGATATTTCCCAGAGCGATGTCTGTCTTACCCTCGATTCCGGCGAGAATGCTGACGAACAATTCCGGCGCGGAGGTGCCGAAAGACACGATGGTCAGTCCGATCGCAAGCTCCGAAACACGAAACCTCTTCGCCAGGCCGGCGGCGCCTTCCACCAGGAAGTCCGCCCCCTTGATTAAAACGACGAATCCGACCGTCAAGAACAAAATATCGATCATATCCCTCCCGAGAAGAATGGAAGCTCCCTCTGAAACTCGATGATCAAATGTTTTCCGCCGACCGGACCGAGGCGGCCGTCATTCCGGGCGCAGCGCAGCGGAGACCCGGAATCCAGGAGATCCGCACAAGCGCATGGATTCGTAACTTTCGGGGGAATGACGATAAAAACTCGATCATCGAATGAAAAATCCATGTTTGTCGAAAATTCATTTTAGCATATTTCGAGGGCTTAAAAAAGTGGACAGAAAAAAACTCTTCTGGCAAATATGCCGGAAAAAAATATACGGACAGGAAACCTTTTATTTGATTTTGAACAAGCCGTGGTCGAAGAAAATGATCATTCAAAATCGGTATTCCTTTTTCTCGTGTTCCAGTTCTTTGCCGAGATAAAACAGAACTGTTTACCTTCGGGCGTGAGAACGTCGAAATCCTTGGGAAGTCGAAGAGTCAATTGCGGCTTGCTTTTTTCGTACAGTTCGTCCTGATAGCGGTTCATGGCTTGGAGAATGTTGAACAAGAGCGGCCGAAGCTCTTCGATGGAAAGCTTGGTCGGGCTGGCCTCGATCTCGGACAGAAGATTTTCTGTTTGGTCTTTGCTCTTTTCTACATGGTGGTCCTGTGTTTCGTAGGACGTGGTTTCGAGTACCGAAATGGCAATGTTGAAAATTTTCGATATTCTGCGAATTCGTTCGCGGTCGAGTTTCATAAGCTGTCTGTGCTGGACGATGTCCATCGCCTTCGGCAGATTGTCGTTCAACCATCGTTGAGTTGGGCTGAATGTTTTCAGCTGGCGCAAATCCACCAGCAATTGGCGCTGGTTGTCAAAGAAGCGTCTTTTGAACCGGTCCCAAAGTTGCCTGAAGGCGTCCTCGGCCTGCTCTTCTTTGCTGTCTTGAATCAAGCCGTCCTGTTCGAAAATCGTAAGAATGTGGTTGCGCAGCGTATGGTTCAGCCACATTTTTTTCAGAATTCTTCGTTCCGCAAAGGAACTGTGAACCACCAGGGCCACGATATAGTAGAAGAGCTTATCTATGGACGGATGCTTAGATACCAAATCCTCGAACAAGATATCGAGAGACGGCAAATTCGATTCCATAGGAATCAATTGCCTGTTGTTGAAGGTCGAGTACAAAAAGCGGATGATGGAATTCATGACTTCCTGTTCGTCTCGGGTAAGGCCGGTAAGTCGCCCGTATAGATTGGCCGCTCCGACGTAATATTGGCGAGCGGTGTCCAGATGTAGGTTTTGTTCCACGGCGGAATCTCCTGCCGATGCGAAAAATTTGTACAGATATTTGCAGAGCTTGTTGATATCTCCATCGGTTTCAAGAACGATCTTTGCCGCGCAAAAGGACGTACACAAGCGATTCGTAGAGCATTTCGCGGTTTTCTTCGGCATGGCGGTTCAGAAGGTGGAAACAAGCGCTGATTCCGGTGGTTAAAATGAGATCGAGAAGCACGAACCAAGCGTTGGCGTCGCTACTCGGATCGAAAGTGGCGAAAAAGTACGATTCCAGATAAAAAAGTGCTTTGATAGGCTCGCCGAGTTCGGTTGCGAAAAAGGCGGCGTTGAGATAAGTCGCACCTTCCAAGCTGCTTCGGAAATATTGTATTTCCCATTCCAGCTCTTCCATGGCATCGGAGGTCTGGCCGCAAAGATAATGCATATACGCAAGATTCGTGCGGATATGGGGCAAGGACGAGTATTCATCCTTATGCAATCGCAAATTGGCGGCGATTTCCCTAATTCGGCCATGCTTGGGATCCAGTTCGTTGACCTTTGAGGCGTATGCATATTTTTGCTTTATCGTATGCCAGCTTTGCACGAAATGGCGGTCGATAAAATCCCGGTCGGGCAGCGTTTCGAAATCCGGGGGGACGACTTTCAATTCAGATGATTTTCTTTTTTCCTCGAAGGCGATTTCGATTTTCAAAAGCTGACGTTCGATTTCGATCGGACAGGCAAGTTCGGAATCTGAGCGCAAAGGTTCCGATTCCGAAGCGGCCGACAAGCTTGTTTGCTCCGCCGAAGCATTTCGAATTTCCCGCCCCTGGGATTCATTTTTTTCAGGATCGTCATCGGGTTCCAGCTCTTTTTCTTGTTTCCCATCTGATGATATATATTCCATCGATGGAGACTCATCAGCGGCAATTGGCCGGGAGGCTGCATCAGGGATTTCGTTTGATTCCTTGGAGCAATCCTCGTTGTCTGGAACGGATTCCCAAGCTCCCAGCATTTCGAGCCGGATTTTGGCCGTATGGCCATCATTTTTTTTGATTTATAGATATTCAAGGCCTATGGATAGCAGCAGTCCTTCGCGTTCGCTCCCATTTGTCAACGTCAAGAGAACCAGGTCGCCGATTTTAATGTCGCTCTGAATTTCCTGCGCTATTTTTTTTGTTTCCATAACAACTTTGAGCCTTTCTATTGCGATCTTGTTATCGCTTTTTGGACACTTCGTGTTGTCCTGCATTAAACGAAGCGTTTCACTCAAAATGTTCGATACGACCGTTGCCTGGCGATACGTTGAAAAAGTGTTCAAAGATTAGAATATTACATGTTCTGTGTCAAACCAATTTTGTCCTTGGTATCACTTCGGCCAACAAACGCAAGCATTCGACCAACAGAATGCGTAAGGATGCACGCGGATTGAGAATGAGGCCTGCAGGCAATGACAATGATCACCGCGTGATGGGAGACGTTATCTTCCGAACTTGACATGATAGCCCCGCATGACGTATTTGAAGCGATGATGTGCGCGCCAAGCGATCAAAGGCGGACTTGAACAAGCCGATGGAGCCGATTGCGAATCATGTCTGTGACAAAAACAGCAATGAGAAGCTGCGCCTGATATTTTGAAATGGAACCGAAAGAAAGAAACATGAATGATCCGATTCTATACATGGCACCTCTGAAAGGCTTTACCGACTGGATGTTCCGAAAGGCGTTCGCGGAGCATTTCGGAGGGTTCGACCTGGCGGTGGCGCCGTTTATCGCCAGCAAGAGCGACTGCAAGATCAAGCGAAAATTCGTCAGGGACGTCCTGCCGGAAAACAACGAAAGCCTCCCGGTGGTCCCCCAGATATTGGGCAAGTCGGGGGAGGATTTCGCGTTTCTGGCCGACTATTTTTACGATCTGGGATACGAGACGGTCAATTGGAATCTGGGGTGCCCCTATGCCATGGTGGCCAAGAAGATGCGGGGGTCCGGGATGCTTCCCCATCCGGAAATGATCGACATCTTTCTCGACACGGCCCTTGGCCGGATGAAGCCGAAGATGTCGATCAAAATCCGCCTCGGGTACAAAAGCCCGGACGACATTTTTCGATTGGTCCCGATTTTAAACCGGTATCCTCTGGAGGAACTGATCGTCCACCCCCGGACCGGCGTCCAGTATTACGACGGGGATGTGGATCTGGAGGCCTTCGAGAAATTGCTGGAAAGAATCGACCACAGGATCGTCTACAATGGCGACATCAAGACCCCCGAGCATTTCCGCCGCCTGTCGGAGCGGTTCGAAAAGGTGGAAAGATGGATGATCGGCCGCTGGTGCATCGCGGACCCGTTTCTGCCGTCGGCCATCAAGGACCCGACAGAGAGCGTCGGCGACAAAGTCCAGAGGATCAAGGGCTTTCACGAAGCGCTTTTTTACGAATACCAGGCCGTATTGGACGGACCCTCCCATCTATTGAACAAAATGAAAGGCTTGTGGCGCTACCTGTCGCTTCCCTTCGAGGACTTCAAAAAGACCATGAAAAAAATCAAGAAGGCGACCCGGCCCGAACAGTATCTGGAAATGGCGAACCTGTTTTTCGATACGGAGGCCAAAACCCGCTCTTTCAATGGGAATGGCCCATGTAGTCGTCCTTGATCGATCCGGAAACCATAGGCAGTGTCTCGAGTTCGGGCAGTCTGAAATCGAATACCATTTGCAGGAAGGCCGTCACGATGCGAAACGTCACGCCCCACAGGGTTTCTCTTTCGTGGTGGGTGTCGATGACAAAGCAGGGGAACTCCTCGGTGTCCCGGTTGATTTTTTTTCGGACATGCGGCGGGAAAACGAGGCGGAAACGGGCGTAGTTTCTCCTGTCCAGAAGCGACGAGATGGGGATGGTGACGATCTTGTCCACCTCCCAGTTGGGATAGAAACGCTGTTGGAAATCCCCCCAGCCCACCATGGGATAGATTCTCTTTTGGAACATGCGGAGGCATTGGGAGGGCAGGGGACCCAGGAATTTGACGCCCAAAGGGCTCAGACGCATCTCCTCGAAGCTCTCGCGCAGGCAGGTGGCCATCATCAGGGAAATCCAGTCGGCTTCCTGAGGTCTTTCTTCTTTCCACCGTTTCCAGTAGGGCCACCGGTACAGCGGCATGCCGGGCATTGTCATGAGCCTGGAAAGACACGGGTCGAGCCGGGGGGCGACCCCTCCGCCGGGAAAGCACAGGTCGCCGGGCTGCGCGACTTTCTTGGAGCGCTTGTTCAGGATGATGGACGGTTCCGGAGAAAATCCGTTCATCGGGTAGTTTCCCAGCAGAAACAGCACCGAGGATGTGGATGCCGGCGAAAGATCTTGTCCGGAGAATCGATTCGTAAATCTCTCTTCCCGGTTTTTTCCCTCCAGGGTCCGGATAATGTGGCTCTTGAGCCTTGCCGGTTTTTTGATAAGCCGCCGTCTCATTTTATGGTCCTACGCAGCCGAGCGCTCGAAAAATTTAAATCCAAACTTGACAATTTACATTATTATGAGAGTTTGTAAATAAAAAAATCCCCACGACGGCAATTCAATGGACTTGTTCCCGCGCAGGAGCGAGGGAACGCCTGGGAACGACAACAAAATTGGCTCATCGCGGATTTGCGGTAAAAGGTGTGTCGATGGTAACCAGACCATCCTGGTCTGGCCTGACTCGGCTTCCAAGCGGCGGAATATTCGCTATATGGGACCAGAGCTGGAAGCTCTGGTTACCTCGTTCCCACGCCGGAGCGCGGGAACGAATCGATGAGTCGGAAACCGGGCGTTTCGGAGTGTTGCCAGGCCGTCCCATCCGGTTTTCAGCCCGATTCTCATTTCGCGCCTGAATTTCTCTGTTTTTCCTTCAGGGCCCGCCATTTGTCCAGGCGCTGCTTGATGGTCCTTTCGTATCCCCGGTCGGTGGGTTCGTAGAATATAACGCCGGCGAGCTTGTCCGGGAGGTGTTCCTGGACGACGAAACCGTCCTTGAAATCGTGGGCGTACCGGTAACCCTTTCCGTAGCCCAGGCCTTTCATGAGCTTGGTGGGGGCGTTTCGGATATGCAGGGGGACGGGCAGGGCGCCCTCCTGCTTGGCGGTCGCCACCGCCTTTTTGTATGCGATATAGATGCTGTTGCTTTTGGGAGCGGTGGCGAGATAGGCGGCCGCGTGGGCCAGGGCCAGGTCGCCTTCCGGAGATCCCAGGAATCGGTACGACTCCCGGGCGTTCACCGCCACGGTCAATGCGTGGGGGTCGGCGTTGCCGATGTCCTCGGAGGCGAACCGGACCATGCGCCGGGCGATGTACAGCGGGTCCTCCCCGGCGCTCATCATTCTCGCCAGCCAGTACAGGGCCGCGTCGGGGTCGCTTCCTCTGAGGCTCTTGTGAAAGGCCGAGATGAGGTTGTAGTGCTCCTCGCCCGACTTGTCGTACAAGAGCGCCTTTTTCTCCAGGATGCGCTCCAGATCGTCGATGGAGATGGGGGGCTGCAATTCGCCTGCCTGGGTCTCGTCGGTTTCCTGACCGAGCAGTTCCTGTTGTTCCTTGCGGACGAGCGTCGCGGCGGCCTCCAGGTTGTTCAGGGCCATGCGGGCGTCGCCGTCGGAGATATGCGCAAGATGGGAGAGGGCGTCTGGCGCGAGACGAACCCCCAGTTTTCCCAACCCGTTTGATTCGTCCTCCAGGGCGCGTTTCAGGATGGTTTCCAGGCTTTCTGCGGAAAGCGGACCCAGCTGCACCACCCGGCAGCGCGACAGCAGCGGGGCGTTGACCTCGAACGAGGGGTTTTCGGTGGTGGCCCCGATGAGGGTGATCAGGCCGCTTTCCACGTGATGGAGAAACGCGTCCTGCTGGGACTTGTTGAACCGGTGGATTTCATCGACGAAGAGGATGGTCTTCTCGCCGTGCAGGCGCTGTTTTTCCTGGGCTTCCCCGATGACCGCCCGGATTTCCTTCACACCGGAAAGCACGGCGGAAAAATGAATGAAGTGCGATTTGGTTTCGCCCGCGACGATCCTGGCCAAGGTGGTTTTACCGCAACCGGGAGGTCCCCAGAGAATCATGGAGAAGACGCGGTCTTTGGCCAGCGCCCTTTGCAGAAGGGACCCCGGCCCTGCGGCGCGGTCCTGGCCGATGAAATCTTCGAGGGTCCGAGGGCGCATTCTTTCCGCCAGGGGCTTGGCCGACTCCCCGGTTTCTCTGGCCTGTTGTTCGAATATGTCCAATTGGTTTCGCCCTTCCAGGTCCGGTATTCCGCCGGTCCCGTTTTTCGAAGGCCCCCTACTTTTTTCGCGTTTTCGTCTTCTTGCGGGACTTGTCCTTGCTTCTGCCCTTGTCCTTGGCTCCGAAATTGAAATCGTCCAGCTTTCCGGTGCGCTGTCGCATGAAGAGTTTGATCGGGGTCTTGTCGAGACCGGCGTCCTCCCTGATCCGGTTGACCAGGTACCGGGTGTATGAAAAATGGACCGATTCGGGGTGGTTGACGAAACAGACGAAAGTGGGCGGACCGGAGGCCACCTGGGTGCCGTAGTAGAACTTGAGCCGCCTTCCGCGCACCAGCGAGGGTTCGTTGTCCCGGACCGCGTCCTCCAGAATGCGGTTGAACTGGCCGGTCCCGATGCGGGTGTTGTATTGTTCGTACACTTCGCGGATCATGGGGAATATTTTTTGCACCCTTTTTCCGGTGAGGGCGGATAAGGTGAGCGCCGGGGCGTAGGACATGAACTTGGCCGCGTATCGAAGTTCGGTCATGTGCCGCTTGAAATTTTCCCGCTCCTTTTCGGCCAGGTCCCACTTGTTTAGAACGAGGATGCATCCGCAGCCCCGTTCGTGGGCGTATCCTGCGATAGTCATGTCCTGCTCGGTGACCCCTTCGCTCGCGTCGAAGAGAATCAGGGCCACATGGCATCGCTCCAGGCTCTGGATCGCCTTGATGACGGAGAATTTTTCCAGCTTTTCCCGCACCTTGCCTTTCCTTCGGACCCCTGCGGTGTCGATGAACAGATAGTGTTGGCCGTCCACCACGCATTCTGCATCGACGGAATCCCGTGTGGTGCCCGCCACCTCGCTGACCACCATGCGCTTTTCCCCCAGGATCTTGTTGACCAGCGACGATTTGCCCACGTTGGGCCTTCCCACCACCGCGATCCGGATGGCCTCGCCTGCCTCCTCCGTCTCCTCCTGCCGGGGAAGGGCGCCCACCAGGTCGTCCAAAAAGCCGGGCACTCCGTAGCCGTGCGCCGCCGAGACCGGATAGAGCTTTTCGACCCCCAGGCTGTAGAAATCGTACAGTTCCTTTTCCTGTTCGGGGCCGTCGATCTTGTTCACAACGTAGAAAACGGGCTTTCCGATCCCCCGCAGAAGCTGGGCCAAGTCGGCGTCGAAGGGCGACGGCCCTGCCTTTCGGTCCAGAATCAGCACGATGGCGTCCGCCGCTTCTATGGCTTGGTTGACCTGGAAACGGATCTCCTCGGCGAAACTGTCCTCGTCGCCGGTCAGATACCCGCCGGTGTCGATCAGCGTGAACTCGAAGCCGTCCCAGACGGCGTTGCCGTAGTTCCTGTCCCTGGTGACCCCCGCCATGTCGTCCACAAGAGCGTCTCGGGACTTGGTGACGCGGTTGAACAATGTCGATTTTCCCACGTTGGGACGCCCTACGATGGCGACGATCGGTTTCATGTCTTTTTTTGCCCGCCTTCAGTAAAAAGTTCAAAAATTGTTCGAACGCCGTAAAAGCGGCGTTGGTTTCGTTTTCGATCCTTCTCGACGAATCGATTCAAGGTCCGTGTATAAAACAATTGGACGGCTTTTGTCAAAATGTTAAAGACGTATGCGACAACTCTGATTTATACCGAGACGACGAGGAAAGGTCGGAAAAAACCGGAGAAAATCGTCGTAGACGAAACGCCTTTGGAATGCAAGCTGTCCGATATATCCGTTTCTCTCTTCCGACGATATCGTAAAACCCGAATCCTCCGGGAAGAAAAAAAGGGGCGAAAAACGGAAACTCGGGGCCCGGCCCGGCCACCCGAGACACGAGCGTCCTCTTTTCTCCCCCGCCGAAATAGACGTTTTCAATTCCCTCGTCTATCCGAGCTGTCCGGACTGCGGCGAGGCGTATTTCGAGTTCGTCACGACTCCCGGCGTCGATCCCGCGAACAATGTCGCCGAGCGCGCCATAAGGTTCATTTTCACCGACCGCCATGCGACCCGGGGCACCCGAAGCGCAAAAGGCAGAGAGGCCGGCGAGCGATTGTGGACGGTGATCGCCACCTGCGCCTTAAATGCTGGCGAAAGAGATCGGTGGCAGATCGACAAAAAACATCAGTAGTATAATATGCTACAAAAAAACATCGGCGCGTGCGAATAGATACAAAAGACTTTTATCTATTTTGCTTAACACAAGAAAATCAGTCCGTGAACGGTTACCAATCCCCCAAATTCGTGATAATCAGGTTTTCAGCGACATTTTCATCCCCCAGTTCCAGGGTATCGCCGAGTGTCCTGGCGGGAAAGACCTCGGCAATCCACAGGCATGTATTTTGGTCGCCCTGCCTGTTGCATGTCGTCCGTGTCGGTCCGTGAGCGGTTGGCCCCAGTCCCCGCCCCGCTGCTTCGGTCTCCGCCCCGCCCGCCCCGCGCCCCTACTTCTCCAACGATTCCGCGTAAAGCTCCACCGGATGCTTCACCGCGATCTCCAGTCCCGCCGAAGAGAGCATGTCCGAAATCTGGGACATGCACGCAGGGCACCCCGTCGCCACGATTTTCGCTCCGGACCGTTCGATGTCCTCCCGTTTAAGATCCCCGATCTTTTTGGAAATCGAGTAGTACTGCAAATTGAAGCTGCCTCCCATGCCGCAGCACTTGTCCGGCTGGCTCATCTCCTTCAGGCTGTAACCTTTCGATGCTTTTATCAGCGTCCTCGGCTCCTTGAACACTCCCAAAGACTTCTTCAAATGGCACGGGTCGTGGTATGTCACCGGCACCAAGCCGTCTCCCGTCGGTTCCAGCGCTTCGACCCCCGCTCGCTTGACCAGAAACTCCCCGATGTCCATGGTCTTCTCGCACAGGGCGTCCAGCGCCTTTCGTCTTTCCCCTGATAGCTTGGGCGCGAATTTCGGCCATACTTCCTTGATGGTCATGGTGCAGGTGGCGCAGGAGGTCAGAAGGGCGTCGATGTCTTGGTCCGCAAACAGCCCGAAGTTGTGCAGCAGAAGCTTTTCGAAGGTGGGCAGGTCTCCGGAGGACAGCGCCGGGATGCCGCAGCATCCTTGGCCCGGCGGAATGAAAATCCCCACGTTGTGATGTTTCAGCGCCTTTACCGTGGCCCGGCCGACTTCCGGGAAGAACTTGTCGATGAGGCAGCCTACGAAAATGCCCGCCTTCAAGGGCGTCTTCTCGCTGCGGGTGTCCATGGAAGGAATTTCCAGATGGAAAGGCTTTTTCGCCAGAGGACGGAAATGGCGCCCTGCCGTCAGCGGGGTGTCGATTCTTCCGCAGGAAGTTCCCACGACTTTGCTTGCGGGCTTGGTGAAGATCTTCTGGAACTTGGCCCCCCATTGCGCCAGGCTGTCGAACACCTCGGGGTGGGCGAGCATGCCGCGAAGGACGATGCGTTTGGCCGGGGGCAGTCCGATGTATCCGGCCAGAATGGCGCGGGCCTTGAGGAAAATTTCCATGGCGGATACGCCGCTGGGGCAGTTGGCGGCGCACGAGCCGCACAGAAGGCATCGGTTGAGCCGTTCGAAGGTGCCTTCCGGGTCGGAGAACATCTCGTTCATCAGGCCGTCGAGCAGCGCCAGCTTGCCGCGCGCGACATCGGCCTCCCGTCCGGTCTGCTCGTACAAGGGACACACCGACTGGCACATTCCGCATCGCATGCACACGACCAGCTGGTCCTCCAGTTCCTTCATCATTCGCGCGATGGCGCGCATATCGGTCATGATCCGCCTCCGATGATTTTTCCGGGGTTCAAAATGTTGTTTTCGTCCAGCGCCAGCTTGATCTTGCGGGAATAGGCGATGGTGGCCCGGGTGGTCTCCTTGACAAGGTAGCGGGACTTGGCGATTCCCGTGCCGTGTTCTCCGGACAGGGTGCCGCCCATGGCCAATGCCTTGTCGAAGATGTCGTCGATGGCCGCCTCCACCCGCTGCCACTCCTTCTTGTCGCGCTTGTCCGTCAGTATCGTGGGATGGAGGTTTCCGTCGCCTGCATGGCCGAAGGTGCCGATGGTAAGATCGAACTTGCGGCTGATCTCCTGGATTGCGCTCACCATGGAGGGAATCTTGCTCCTGGGCACGGTCGCGTCCTCCAGGACCACGGTGGGCTTCAGCTTGGCAAGAGCGGAAAGGGCGCTTCTTCGCGCCGCCCATACCTTGTCTCGTTCCGCGTCGTCCTTGGCGACATTGACGCTTTCGGCCCCCAGCTTCCTGCAGATCTTTTCGATTTTTTCCGCTTCTTCCTCCACCTGGGCGGGATGGCCGTCGACCTCCGCCAGAAGCAGCGCCCCGGCCTCCTGGGGGAGCCCCGCCTTGCTGTAGGACTCCACCGCGCGAATCGTGAAATTGTCCATGATCTCCAGCGTGGCCGGGACGATCTTGTCGGCGATGATGGCCGCCACCGTCTCGGAGGCTTTTTCCACGCTCTGGTAGACCGCCATCATGGCCTTTCTGGCGGCAGGCGGCGGGATCAGCTTCAGGATGATCTCGTTGAAGACGCCCAGCGTGCCTTCCGAACCTACAAGAAGTCCGTTCAGGCTGTAGCCGGTGGCGCACTTGACCGTCCTGGAACCCGTTTTTACCAGGCCGCCTTCCGCGTCGAAAATGGTCAGGCCCATGACATAGTCCTTGGTGACACCGTACTTGAGACCCCGCAGGCCGCCCGCATTTTCAGCCACGTTTCCGCCCAGGGTGGATACCGCCATGCTTCCCGGGTCCGGCGGGTAGAAAAGGCCCGCCGCTTCGGCCGCCGCCGCCAGTTTCGCCGTGATCACGCCGGGCTGGACCACCGCGTACAAATCCTCCTGGTTCAGCTCCAGGATTTTGTTCAAACTGTTGGTGACGATCACCGCGCCCTTCTCCACCGGTATGGTCCCGCCGGACAGGTTCGTGCCAGCTCCCCGAACAGTTATAGGCATGCGGTTTTCGGCGCACAACCGCACCGCCTCTCCCAGGGTCTTGCTGCTTGTCGGCCGCAGCACAACCGAAGGCACCACCGGCGACAGCGGCGCGGCGTCGTAGGAATAGGTAAGCCTGTCCGCTTCGTCGGAAAAAACGTTTTCTTCCCCCAGTACGCGGCGAAATTCTTTCAAAAGCCCCTGCTGGCTCATAATGTCCCCCTTTGATTATTTGTTCCCGAAAAAGTCCAGCACGTAGCCGATGTGGCATTTCATCTTTTCGAAGGCTAGCTGCGGATCGCGGACCTTGATGGCGTTCATGATGTCCGTGTGCTGGGTTGCGATGCTCCTGGTCCGTTCCGGGTCTTCGTAAAGCCGGGCGAGGTTTTCCCGAATGCCGTAGAACAGATAGTCGTAGAACTCCCTCATGATTTGGACCTGAACCGGGTTTTTCGACGCGTAGGCGATGGCCATGTGAAAGGAGACGTCCGCCTCCGTGCCGTTTCTGCCCTCCGCGATTTCCTTTTCCATCTCCTCGATGCTTTTTTCCAGAAAGCGGATGTCCTCCTGGGTCGCGCGCTTGGCCGCGAGAAAAGCAGAATTGCACTCCAGGCCCAACCGGACCTCCAGCAGGTCCTCCAAGTCCGCGTCGTCGGCCTCCATGGCGAGCGCCAGCGGATTGTTGGGCCTGGAATCCGGCGCGCGCACGAAAGTCCCCTGGCCCTGGCGGTTTTCCACGAGTCCCAGAGTCACCAGGCGGTTGATCGCGTTTCGAATCGTGGTTCGGCTCACTCCCAGGGCCTCGGCCAGGTCGCGCTCGGGCATCAGCTGTTCGCCGGGCTTGAGACTCCCTCTGGCGATGATTTCCCTGAGCTGGTCGAACACCTGGTCCGATATTTTCTTGGGCTTGATGGGTTTGAGTTTCATTTTCATGAGAATGATTTCGGCCGCGTCCGCAAATTCCGGGTCCGACGAGACCGTGCCTCCCTGCGATTTTGGTATGTGGTTGGACCAATTTATATACCCTGCGGAAAAAAAACGCAAGAGAAAAAACGGCTCATCGGGGATTTGCGGGAAAGGCGTGTCGAGGGTAACCAGACCATCCTGGTCTGGCATGCTTGGGCTTCCAAGCGGCGACATATTCACGATATGGGACAGAGCTGGAAGCTCTGTTTACCTTCACCGCTCCCCACGTATCTGCGATGAGCCGAAAAAACTGTCCGGCGTCCTTCAAATAATCCGATTATAGCGGATTTGAGGAAGAGGCTGAAACGTAGGTTGGGTTGAGCGTCGTAAATTGTTGGGTTTCGCTAATTTTTCTTTCAAGTGTAACTGGAGGGTACTCGATGCAAGTAGCCTGCAAGCGAAACCCAACATCTAAGGCCGCTCAACCCAACCTACGCCAGCTCCCCCAAATCGGTTGTAATCAGTAAACAATCCGTCGCCAGCTCTTGCTGGAGCATGATGCGACTTTGCACTCCCGTCAGGTTCGATAAATTTCATTTTTTTTCTTGACGCCCATGGAATTTTTCGTTAAGAAATTGGTATTACCAATTGCAACGCCCGTCTGAAGCGGGTGCGACCGAATCCAGCAATACCGGAAGAAAAATCAGGCGGGCGATCTCCAAAAACGCCCCGATCTTTAAAAAGGAAAAACGACGGCCATGCGGCACGCGCCCCGGACAAGCGTTGCGCACGGGCCGGAAGTTCGCCGCGAGATGAAAGGGGGTGGTTGCCTATTCGCGGCCGAAGCATCGCGTTTGCGCGATCATGTAAAGAACCACTTGAATAAAGGACCTTTAATTGCGAGGGGATTCGGAGCAATCGGAGAAAAAGGAACCTTTCAATCCAAAATCAAAAGGGGAGGCGAGAATAAAATGAAGAAAGCAATGACGACCGCACTGGCCATTTTCATGACGGCGTGTTTTTTAACAACTGGCGCGTTCGCGGGGGAAAAGCGGGGCAAATTCGGAGAGGACCCCAGGAGCGATGTCGCGAAAAGAGTCAAGTTCAAGCCGTCGGACGAAAAGGTTCGATGGAAGATGGTCATGCCCTGGAGCAAGGGGCTCTTGTTCTACGACATCGCGTCCCATTTCTGCGACAGCGTCCGCTTGGCGTCGGCGGGGCGCCTGGATATCAAGCCGTTTTCCGCAGGCGAACTGGTTCCGGCCATGCAGTCGTTCGACGCGGTAAGCCAGGGGTCCGCGCAGGTGGGCCACGACTGGCCGGGGTACTGGAAAGGCAAGAACGAGGCGTTCGTCGCATTCGCGTCGGTGCCTTTCGGCCTGGATGCCGAGGGCTACAACATCTGGCTGTATGAAAAGGGCGGCCTGGAGATGATGCAGGACCTGTACGGCCAGTTCAACCTTTTCGCGCTTCCGGGAGGCCAGTGCGGCCAGGAGATGGGGCTTTTCTCCAACAAGCGCGCCACCAAGATGGAGGACTATAAGGGCATGAGGGTCCGGACCCCCGGCTGGTACATGGACATTTTGAACCTGATGGGCGCGTCGGTCAGTCCGCTTCCGGGGGGCGAAGTCTATCTGGCCCTGGAAAGGGGAGTCATCGACGCCGCCGAGTTCTCCTCTCCCGCGATCAACTACCCCATGGGATTCGACGAAATCACCAAGTATGCCATCCAGCCCGGCGTGCACCAGCCCGGAATCCAATGCGCGCTGTTCTTCAACAAGGACGCCTACGACAAGCTTCCCGAAGACTTGAAATGGATCATCGACATCAGCGCCAAGGAGACGCAGCTGTGGTCGTACAACTGGATCAACGGCCTGAACGCGGAGGCCATCCGCCGGTTCAAGGAAAAGGTGGAGATCGTGAAGATGGACAAGGAGGCCGTGATCGAATTCAGGAAGACCACCAAGAAATACCTCGATGAGCTGAAAGAGAAATATCCCGATGTCAAGAAGGTGCTGGATTCCCAGGAGGCATTCCTCGATTCTTTCGCCGACTGGAGAGACGCCAGAAGCGGCGTGACGCCGTGGCCCTACGACACGTTTGTTTCCGGAAGGACCACCGAATAGCGATTTGAACAGGGCGGTTCGACTCGCCGGCGACTTTTATGAAATGTCGGCGGGTCGATGCCGTCTTTTTTCCGACGGGAGTTCAAACCAAGGGAGTTCAGCCAAAAGGAGTTTGTTTTTATGTTGACCCCAATAATCAAGAGCATCGACTGGCTGGTGGAAAAGCAGGGGCAGTTGTCCTCTTTTCTGGTCTATCCGCTGTTGATCATCGTAATCTACGAAGTCATCATGAGATACGTATTCAACGCGCCGACGATCTGGGGGTTCGAGGCCACGGCCTTCGCCTACGGTCTTCACTTCATGCTGGGGCTTTCCTACACGGAAAACCAGGCGGGGCATGTGAAAGTGGACATCCTGACGTCGCGCCTGTCGGCCAAGGCCCAGGCGATCCTGGGCGTTGTCACCTACGTTCTGATTTTTCTTCCGGTCTACGCGCTGATGACCGTCGGCGCCTTCAAGTTCGCCTACACCTCGACCATAACCAACGAGTTGAACTCCACGAGCTGGGCGCCTCCGATCTGGCCGTTCAAGATTCTGATGGCGGTCAGCTTTCTGCTGCTGGTCATGCAGGGCCTGTCCACTCTGTTGAGAAACATTCGCACGCTGGCGAGCGGCGATTCCGGAGAAGAGGTGTCCCCATGAGTATCGAAATACTTGCGCTGGCCATGTTTCTGACGCTGATTCTTTTCATCGTCCTCGGTCCCCCGCTGGCCTTTTGCCTGGCGGCGGTGGCCATGATCTTCGGGCTGATCGACAACGGTTTTTTCGTCTGGGGGCTGTTCGACATGTTCGCCAACAACGTCTGGGGGCTGATGAACAACTACGTTCTCGTCGCCATACCGCTTTTCATTCTGATGGCGCAGCTTCTGGACAGGTCCCAGGTGTCGGAGCAGCTTTTCGAAGCTCTTTACATCGTGCTGGGGGGCCTGAAGGGCGGGCTGGGGCTGGCGGTGGTGGTGGTGTGCACCGTGTTTGCGGCCACGACAGGCATCATCGGCGCGTCGGTCGTCGCCATGGGCCTTCTGGCGACCCCTGCTCTTCTGAAAAAAAACTACCAGAAGGAGATGGCCAGCGGGATCATCTGCGCCTCCGGGACCCTCGGAATCCTGATACCGCCCAGCATCATGATGGTCGTTTACGGAGGTTTGACGGGTCTCAAGGAAACCTCGGTGGGAAACCTCTTCGCCGGGGCCATCTTTCCCGGGCTGATTCTTTCGGGTCTCTACCTGATTTACATTTTCGTGCGCTGCACCATCAATCCAAAGCTGGGACCGCCGATCAGCAAGGAGGAGGCGGGAAAGTGGACGGCGGCGCAAAAATGGGTCATGACCTTGAAGTCCCTGATCCCGCCCCTGGCGCTGATTCTGGCGGTGATGGGAACGATCCTGGCCGGAGTGGCCACGCCTACCGAAGCGGCGGCTTTGGGCGCGGGCGGCGCCGCGATCCTGGCGCTGGTAAACGGCAAGCTCAACTGGACGGTGCTCAAGGAAGCGGCCTACGCCACCTTGAAGACCACCTCCATGGTCATGATGCTGTTTACCGGCGGCATGTTCTTCAGCACCGTGTTTCTGAGCATGGGCGGCGGAGACGTGGTGGCGGACCTTATGATCGGAAGCGGCCTGAACCGCTGGCTGGTCCTCGCCATCATGATGTTCATCGTCTTTGTCATGGGGATGTTCATCGACTGGGCGGCCATCCTGCTGATCACGGTGCCGATCTTCATGCCCATCGTCATGGAGCTTGAATTCGACCCGCTGTGGTTTTCCCTGCTGATGTGCGTCAATCTCCAGACGTCGTTCGTCACGCCGCCGTTCGGCTACGCGCTGTTCTACTTCGCGGGGGTCGCGCCGCCGGGCTACACCATGCTGCACATCTACAAGGGGATCATTCCTTTTGTCCTTTTGCAGCTGGTCGGCCTTGTCCTCATGATCTTGTTTCCCGCTGTCATCACTTGGCTGCCGTCGGTTTTCTTCGGTCCGTGATCCCGCAAGGCGTATGGAATTTGCGGGCTTGGTTTTGACTTCGGCCGGCTTTCATGCAACAGTTTCGATCGTCGCCTGGATTCCGGATCTAAAGCAAGCTCCGCCCGGAATGACGGTATTGGTTGGCCCAAGTTATGATCAAAAGCGATTTTGCATTGAACTTCTGAATTCGGGATTGCCATCCCAAGGAGAGTGCCATGCCAAAAGAAACAAGGGAGCGCGGAACAGTCCACCCGGTCCTTTCCAAATTGCCTCCTCACCGGGCGAAGAAGGGCAAGGTGGTTTCTGCGCGGGACGCGGTTCAGGTGATCAAGGACGGCGACACGGTGGCCACGGGAGGGTTCGTGGGAATCGGGTTTCCCGAGGGGATCGCCGTGGCTCTGGAAGAGTATTTCCTTGAGACCGGAAAACCCCGGGGGCTGACCCTGCTTTACGCGGCGGGGCAGGGCGACGGGCGCGAGCGCGGCCTCAACCATTTCGGCCACGAAGGCCTGGTGGCAAGGGTCGTGGGGGGCCACTGGGGGCTGGTGCCCAAGCTGCAAAGACTCGCCGTGGACAACAAGATCGTGGCATACAATCTTCCCCAGGGCGTCATATCCCACATGTACCGGGACATCGCGGCCGGAAAGCCGCGCACCATCACGTCCGTGGGCCTGGAAACATTCGTGGATCCCAGAAACGGCGGCGGAAAGCTCAATGAAATGACCACGGAGGACATCGTGGAGACGATTTCCTTCGACGGCGTCGAATACCTGGCCTACAAGACGCTTCCTATCGATGTGGCGATCCTGAGGGGCACCACCGCCGACGCCGACGGCAACGTCACCATGGAAAAGGAGGCCCTGACCCTGGAGTCGCTGGCCATGGCCACGGCTGCCAAGAACTCGGGAGGGTTCGTCATTGTTCAGGTCGAACGGGTCGCCCAGGCCGGAACGCTGAACGCAAGGCAAGTGAAAATCCCGGGCATCATGGTGGACTGCGTGGTGGTCGGGCGTCCGGAGCACCACTGGCAGACCTTCAGCGAAATCTACAACCCCGCGTACTCCTGCGAGATCAAAGTCCCCATGACCGCCATCGAACCCATGGAAATGGGCGTCAGGAAGATCATCGCCAGGCGGGCCGCCATGGAGTTGAAGCCCAATAGCGTGGTCAACCTGGGGATCGGCATGCCCGAAGGAGTCGCCAACGTGGCCAACGAGGAGAGAATCCTGGATCTCATCACCCTGACGGCGGAACCCGGCGTGGTGGGAGGAGTGCCGGCCGGGGGGTTGAGTTTCGGGGCGGCGGTCAACACCGAGGCGGTGATCGACCAGCCCAGCCAATTCGACTTCTACGACGGCGGAGGACTGGACCTGGCGTACCTGGGACTGGCCCAGGCCGACCGGCAGGGCAATCTCAACGTCAGCAAGTTCGGCCCCAGGCTGGCGGGCGCAGGAGGTTTCATCAACATCAGCCAGAACGCCAAGGAAGTGGTGTTTGTGGGGACGTTCACCGCATCCGGACTATCGGCGTCCGCAAAGGATGGCCGTCTGGCGATCGAGCGGGAAGGAAAGGTCAAAAAATTCGTGGAGCAGGTGGAGCACGTGACCTTTTCGGGCAATTACGCCAGCCGGAACAGAAAACCGGTGCTCTACGTCACGGAGCGGTGCGTCTTTTCCCTGACTGCGCGCGGGCTGGAACTGATCGAGATCGCCCCCGGAGTGGAGCTGGAAAAGGACATATTGGCGCTGATGGATTTCGAGCCGGTGATCGACGGCGCGCCGAAGCTCATGGACCCCCGCATATTCCGGCCGGAACCCATGGGGCTGAAAAACGATCTGGTCTCGATCAAGCTCGAAGACCGGTTCGACTACGACCCGCGGGAGAACATCTTTTTCGTCAATTTCGAAGGCCTGTCCGTGACATCCGGAGAAACGGTACGCAAAATCGAGCTGACCGTAGAAAACATTCTGGAACCCTTGGGAAAAAAGGTCTATACTATCGTCAATTACGACAATTTCTCCATCACCACGGAACTCATGGACGACTACGCCGCCATGGTCAAGCGAGTGGTGGACCGCTTCTACACCGGCGTCACGCGCTATACCACCAGCGCGTTTCTGCGAATGAAGCTGGGGGACGCCTTGGAAAACAGGGACTTGGCCCCGCACATTTTCGAAAACGCCAGGCAGGCTGCGGAAGCGCTCAAAAAATAGGTGGCCACAAGTTTTAGAACGAATCTTCCGGCGTACGATGGACGATATGCCCTGGCTCGGCAGGCTGACATATGGCAGGAAATGGTTGTTGCTTACGGGAGTTTTGCTGCTGTTAATCCGGGCGTTCCCGGTCAATGCCCAACCGCTCTCTATCTCACTGACGGATGACGAAAAACGATGGCTGGAAGGGCATCGCACTCTTGCGCTTGGCGTCGGAGTGGCTTTTCCGCCGTTTATGTGGGTCGAAAAAAAAGACGGACGCTACGAGTTCAAAGGCATGGTGTCGGACTACGTGGACATCGTGGGCGAACGGCTGGGCATAGACATGGAGATCGTGCTCGGCATCCCGTTCGATGACGCTTTGGAGCAAGGAAGGTCCGGGCGGATCGACCTGTTCCCTTGCCTGTCGCAAACGCCGGAGCGCTCGCAGTTTCTCCTTTTCACAGAGCCCTATCTCTCCTTTCCCTTAGTGATCATTATGAGGGAGGGCGCCCCTATTGTCGGCAGAGTGCAAGATCTGAACGGGAAACGTCTGGCTGTCGTCAGGCATCTGGTCGTATACAGCAAGATGGAAAACGACTATTCCGACCTCGGTATCGACTATGTCTTTACCAAGACAGTGGACGAAAATCTCGAGGCCGTTTCCCTGGGCCGGGCCGACGCTTGCATTATCAATCTTGCCGTGGCGACTTACTACATTCAGAAGAAAGGCCTGACCAATCTCAGGGTGGCGGCGCCGGTGAATTGGGAAGATGTCCAGTTCTCCATGGGAGTTCTTAAAAAGCACCCTGTTCTCCAAGGCATTTTGACCAAAGCGTTGGCATCCATTTCCCAGGGTGAAAAGGATCGCATCAGCCAGCGCTGGATTAGAGTGAAGTATGAACCCGGCGTGGATACGGGACTGATCTGGAGATGGGGCCTGGGCGTCGGATCGGGGACGGCCTTTTTGTTTTTTGTGATAATTGCCTGGAACCGGAGGCTGCAACGAGAAATAGCCGGACGAATCAAGGCGGAAAAGGAACGGGAAAAAACGATAGCAGAGCTTCGGACCGCCCTGCAAGAAGTCAAAACGCTTCAAGGCCTTGTTCCGATCTGCGCGTACTGCAAGAAAATCCGAGACGACGAAGGCTACTGGAAGCAAATCGAAGAGTATTTGCAGGAGCGCTCGGATTTTCATTTCAGCCACGGCATCTGTCCGGAATGCGCCAAAAAATTGTATCCCGATCTCGATCTCTGATGCGACCGAAAGGGACTAAGATTGACGCATAATTGCCATCTCGGAGGCATGGATGAACAAAACGGAGGAAAGAATGATTCCGCACAGAATCAATACAAAGATGGGGAAAAACGGGACCTTGGAATTGGAAGGCCTGCCGTTCAAGGAAGGTTCCGAAATAGAGATCGTTATTGTGGAAAAAGAATATGGCAAAAGAAAGGAAAACTTGCGGTGGTTGTTGGAAAATGACCACATATGGAGTGAAGATGATATCGATAGCGTGCTTGAAGGGAGGGACATAATCAATTCATGGAAACTATCATGATAGATACGGATGTGTTTATCGAATATCTGAGGGCCAAAGACAAAGGATCGGCGGCATTGATGGCGCTTTCGGGCAATTTCAATATGGTCGCTTCTGCCATAACCGAATTCGAGCTTTATCTGGGAGCGAAAACAAATCGCCACGCACTCGATTTGCAGTTTCTCTTTTCTTCAGTGGAAGTAGTCCCTTTCGATTTCGGATGCGGCAGGATTGCTGCCGAATTATGGAAAAAGATAAAGCAAAGTCACCAGCATGCGGAAATCAAGGATATTTTCATCGGCAGTATCGCTTTGAAAAACCGCCTCAGGCTTTTCACCTTCAATAAAAAACATTTTACGGCCATGGAAGATATGGGGCTGCGTCTTTTCCATTTCGACGACGAACCATGAAGCTTGATGATCGGTTTTTTTTTGATCGAATGGGATGAACAGAAGGACGTTGTCGTCATCGGCAGCGGCTTGGCAGGGCTTTGCTCGGCCATAGAAGCGAACCGGGCCGGTGATTCGGTTACCGTAATCGAAAAAATGAAAGCGACGGGCGGAAACACTCTCATCAGCGACGGAGGCGTGGCGGCGGCGACTTTCGATTCCGCATGGTTCAAAATCCCCGCCTGGGTGAGTCCGCGGGAACGACCTACCACCGAGGCGCTATGGCCGACGGTCTGATTGCCGCCACCGGTTCCCCTCCAATGTTAATGGCGGTTGTCTATGGCTGGCCAATCGAGGTCCTTTTTGCCGAAAGCGTCTGCGCCGACGCCATAGCTGTTCTTTGTACCGCCTTGGCTTGTCGGTGCACGGACGAAAAGCCGCCGGGCACAATTTATCTTGACAGCCATTTTTTCAATATGAGATCCTGTACTCAAAGGATAAGCAAGCGACCTCGCTCCCAAATTATCGAAAATCGCAATCGTACGGCGCCCGAAAGTGCTTGCGGAACCTCTTTTCGAACGTGACCCGTGAATCAGGATGTTTTTCGGCCGGCACTCGACAGCGACGCGCTCCGGAAATTGAAATAGCCTCCAGCGACACGACCGTTCCAGCTGCGAACGCCATCTGCCTTTCCCGCTGTGAAGACGCTTGCTCGTCGGTCGCGTTAACCACAGAAAAAGGAGGGTGTCATGGCCGGTCAAAAGTTACTGCTTCCGTACAATTTCACACCGCAGGACAAGAAGGCCCTGGACTTCGTGGTCCAGAATTTCGGAAGGGACAAGGATTTGTCGGTCGCATTGTTCCACGCGTATACGGCAGTACCGGAAATCCAGGTTAGCAAGTCCGAAATCACATCGAAGCTTCGGGAAAACATGAGCTACCTGAGCCAGCAGATCAGCGAAAACGAGCGGGAACTGGAGAAGGCCCGCAAATATCTGCTCGACAACGGACTGAAGCCGGAAAGCGTAAAGTGCGTGTTCAAGGCCAGGAAAAAGGAGGTGGCTACGGAAATCCTGGACTATGCCAGGACCGAGAAGGTGGACATCATCGTCTTGAACCGCCAGTCGGGGGGAATCAAGCGCTTTTTCACGGGAAACACGTTCAACAAGGTCGTGGAGGGGGCGCGCAATGTCACGGTGAGCATCGTGACCTGACCCTTTCGCTCTTTTCCCGGGCAAGGCTTGGCAACTTATCCTGAAAAAACACAAGGAGGCTTCTATGGGCGTCGAAAAAAACATAGACATCGAACTGTTCAAGGTGGTGACCAGGGCGGTCGCGCACTCGGACCAACTGGACCTGATGGCCAACCATCTGTCCCAGCTGGTCGTGGGCGGCATGGGAATCAAGGGCTGCAACCTGTTCGCCCTGGATGTTGCGACCGAGCAACTCGAGCTTTTGGGCGGCTTCGGCCTGAGCATCGACTATGTCAACAAGGGGCCGATTCTTTCGGCCAAAAGCATCGGACAGACGGCGAAGGGCGAATGCGTCGTGGTGTCCGACACGCAGAAATCTGCCGACATGCTGCAATATCCGGAGGAGGCCAAAAAGGAGGGCGTGCGGGCCATCGTGTCTCTTCCCGTAGCGCTTTCCGGAAGGGTGGTGGGCGCTTTGCGGCTCTACCACTCCGAGGTCTGGGAACCTTCGGAGGCCGACCTGGACTCCCTGCTTTCCCTGGCGGAAGTCGTCGGGCTGGCGATGATGTATTCCAGGCTGCTGAACGCGGTCAGGGAAGTCAAGACCACCGTCGATACGATTCACCCGATTTGGCTCGAACCGTAATAGCGGGGTGCGAACAAAAAGACAATCGTCGCGGATGAGAAAGAAAACCGTACGGCTCGTCCGCGATAAATCGGCAGGAACAAGACTGCCAAACAGCTTTCTCCGGGCCCGGACGCCGCGTTCGGGTCCCGGAGAATGTCGCCTCCAAACCTCTTTTTCGGTGGCCGGACGCAAAAAAATCGGTTCGTCGCGGATTTGTCGGAAAACGCGTTCCGAAGGTAACCAGACCATCCTGGTGTGGCGTGGTTTGGCTCCGAGAGGGTTGCATGTATACAAGGCTTAGGGCCAGAGCTGGAAGCTCTGGTTGCCTTTGTTCATGTCCGGCTACACCGCCAAGGTGATCGCCCATCACGGAGTAATAGACGAAGGCCTCAATTTCATCCAGAAGCCCTTCTCCAAGGACGAATTGTCCGTCAAGGTTCGCGACGCGCTCAACGGTGCCGATGCCGAAACTCGACGTATTCAGGCGAATGGTTTCTAAAAAGCCTTGCCGAAGGCATTTTCTCCGCGTATCTCGACGTACTCTGCGCCTTAGCGTTGAATACGCGCATTCCTTCGATGGCAGAGTGAATTTTTAACGCAGAGGCGCAGAGAACGCGGAGGTACGCAAAGGCTCAGAGAACGCGGAGGTACGCGGAGGGCAAAAGGCGGATATGGCGAAAAAACTCGCGTGTCCCGGTAGCGCAGTCTTCCACGGCGGCGCGGTGCCTCACGAGTTATGCTTTCAAAACGGGCCGCGCCGCCGTGGAAGGCGGCGCTACCGTTATCGGACAAGCCGGTCTTCGAAACAAGCCATGGTTGAAATTTCAGCGTCGAAAAACCGCCATTTCATCGCTCCTGTGCCAAACTGCTTTCTCAGACAGGTCTTATTTCAAGATCTTATCGCCGCCCCATCCTTTTTGATATTTGACGAGATCGTCGTTGATGTCGTAATAATCGCCAGCTTGCGACACCCATACGTGACCAATTGTCGAAAGGCCGGTGGGGGAGTCCAAGGCGCCAGCGGCGACCGCTATGGTATCCTTGCCCCGAGGGTCCCAGAACATGCTGGCGCCGCATTCGCCGCAAAATCCCCGATACACGTCCGGAGTTTCATCCAGAACCGAGCGATACCATTTCAGCCCCCGTTTTTCGACCAGGTTCAACTGCGTTTTTTTAACAGAACAAAATGTCGCGAAATTGCCGTGGGTACGCCGGCATTTTTCGCAATGGCAGTTTACCACGCCCGGCAAGGGTCCCCGGATTTCGAATTTGACGGCGCCGCAAAGACAACCGCCCGTGGCTGTAATCTCTTGTTTTTCAGTCATTTTCACTCCTTTTTTTTGTGTATTTCTGAAAAAAACCGAGCTTGGTTTTTTATTTCGGCCGCGCTATCACCGCCTGGATTCAGGGTCTCCGCAAGCTTCGCCCGGAATGACGGAGTTGGTTTGCCGACGTTAAAAACAAGCCCCAAAAAAACAAGCCCAAAGTCCCCTTCGTTCAATCCAGGCGCAGCAGTTCGAACTGCCCCGACGATGCCATTTTCCGGATTCTTCGCACTATGGTGTCCGGAGCAGCCAGGTCGGGGCAGGTCTTGAATAAAGTCCGGACTCGCTTAAGCTCGTCCAGCTCGCCAAGACGACGAAAAAAGGTCCGATAATCCGGATTGGAGGCGTCCTTGTGGGCGAAGATCAATTTCTTGACGCACAGCTCTCCGGTTTGCGAGAAATGGGCCGCCTGCTGTTCGCATCGGCAAGGATTGTCCGGACGAATCAAAGCGCAGTATTGCAGCATGAATTCGCGGAGGCCTTTTCTCGCTCTGGACAGGCGTTTTCGAAAAGCCTCCGGCGTTATGTCAAGAATGTGGGCGGCCTGTTCCCCGGTCAGATCGAAAATCTCCCCCAGAATGTAAGCCAGGCGGCGTTCCCGGTCCAATGCCATGAGAAGGGCTTGGAGGCAGTGGTAGAGAATTTCGCGGACAAATAGATTCTGGTGGGCTTCCGAAGTATTTTCGTTCCATCGGGCGGCCCTTTCTTCGACAATGCGCCCGGCCATTTCGTCCAAGGGACCGAATTCGAATTCGGGCTTTCGACGTCGAAGGGTCCGTAGGTGATTGGTGGCGATTCGAAAGGCATAGGTTTTAAAGGAACACTTGCCCTGGAATGCCCCCACATGGGTGACGATTTTGATCATGATCTCCTGCGCGGCATCCTCGGCGTCCGAAGGATGGTACAGCATGCGCAGGGCGAGTTTGTAAATCGGCTCGTTGAGTTGCCGAACCAAATCGTCGAGCGCTCCCGCATCGCCCTGCTTGGCTCGTTCCGCCAGATTCTCCAGCATGACATTGTCCTCTTTGGCTATGAATTTGAGTCTCAATTCTGTCCTTCTTGAATATATAGACCACAAATATTCCCTTGTGTGACCAATGCGTGTCAACTTTATTCTGGTTATAACGGATTTGGGGAGCGGCAATGCGTAGGTTGGGTTGAGCGGGTTTCATGTTGGGTTTCGCTTGCTTCCCAACTATTTCGCGTGCCGTATCTGTTTGTTTGATAGAATTCCGCAGCGAAACCCAACAATTGACGACGCTCAACCCAACCTACATTCCACCCACCCCCAAATCCGTTATAACCAGACTTTATTTCATTCGGTTCATCGCGGATTTGTGGGGAGCGGCAAAGGTAACCAGAGCTTCCAGCTCTGGTCACATATCGCGAATGAGCAGCCACTTGGAAGCCGAGGCATGCCAGACCAGGATGGTCTGGTTACCATAGACACGCCTTTTCCCACAAATTCGCGATGAGCCTTTCATTCTTTGCGTCCGAGACGGGACCTTTTTTTCATTGTGTTCGGCTGTCCGCTATCATTGGAATTCGTCCTTGTCCGCAATGGTAAAACAGTTTAGTATGTACCTTTTTTTAACCACAGGGGGAATTGTGAAAAAATGTATTGTTGCGGCGATTGTTTTCTGGTTTGCCTGCGTCTGCATGGCCGACGAGGGTTCCATTGTTTCCACAACCTTTTCTTTGAGGGACGAGCCCAAATACAAGGAAGGCTTTACGCATTTCGAATACGTCAACCCGGACGCCCCCAAGGGCGGAAGCGTCACGCTGTCGGCCACCGGCACGTTCGACAATTTCAACCGGTACGCCCAGAGAGGGGATTCGGCCGAGGGAAGCGACCAGCTGTACGACACGCTGATGGTCGCCTCGGACGACGAAATCGATGTGCTGTATCCGCTGATCGCCGAAAAAGTCGAGTATTCCAAAGCGTACGACTGGATCGTTTTTTTCATCGACAAGAGGGCGAAGTTCCAGGACGGACGCCCCATCACTGCCGACGACGTGGTTTTTTCATTCGAAAAATTCATGAAGGAGGGGGTCCCCCAGTTCCAAATCTATTACAAGAATGTCGGCGACGTTCAGGCCCTCGATTCCCGCAGCGTGAAATTCACTTTGACGGAGCCGGACCTGAAGCTTCTTCATTCCCTCGCCGGGCTGAACATTCTGCCCAAGCACTACTGGGAGACGAGAGACTTCAGCGAGCCCACCACGGAAGTTCCCCTGGGCAGCTCCGGTTTCACCATCGATTCCTACAAGATGGGCCAGTACGTGGTGGTCAAGCGTCTGCCCGATTACTGGGCCAGGGACCTTCCGGTCAACAAGGGCCGCCACAATTTCGATTTCATCCGGTATGACTACTACAAGGACGAGATCGTCACCCTGGAGGCCTTCAAGGCGGGCGAGTTCGATTTCCGGGCGGAAAATGTGGCCAAGCAGTGGGCCACTCTCTACACGGGGCAAAATTTCGACAAGGGCTATATAATCAAGGAAGAGATCTCCCACGACATCCCCCAGGCCATGCAGGCCTTTGTTTTCAATACCCAGAAAGAGGTGTTCAGGGATGCGCGGGTCAGGGAGGCCTTGACCTACGCCATGGATTTCGAGTGGATGAACAAGCACCTTTTCTACGACCAGTATACCAGGACCCGCAGCTTTTTCCAGAATACGGAATACGAGGCCAAGGGGCTGCCGTCGGAACAGGAGATCGCATGCCTGGAGCCGGTGAAGGACAAGGTCCCGCCTCGGGTTTTCACGGAGGAGTACCAGCCGCCGAAAACCGACGGCTCGGGAAACATACGGCCCCAGATGAGAAAGGCCCTGGGCATCCTGAAAGAGGCCGGATGGGGAGTCGTGGACAAGAAGATGACCCATCTGGCGACCGGAAAAAAGATGGAGTTCGAACTCCTCTTGTACAGCCCCTCCATGGAAAGGGTCGCCATTCCGCTCCAGGACAACCTGAAAAGATTCGGGGTGACCATGAACATTCGTCGGGTGGACACCACGCAGTTCATCAACCGGATGAGAGAAAGGGAGTTCGACATGATTTCGGGCGGCTATTCCGCCAATCCGTATCCCTCTCCCAACCTGAAGATCGTATGGCATTCCGGTTACATCGATTCCACATACAATGCGGCGGGGGTGGCGGACCCGGCCATCGACTACCTGGTGGACCAGATCGACGGCAACCAGACCAACAAGGAGGCGCTGCTCAACTACGGGCGGGCTCTCGACCGGGTCCTCCAGTGGAATTTCTTCGTGATTCCCCAATGGCATCTGAGCAAGTTCCGGATCGCCTATTGGAACAAGTTCGCCAGGCCGGAAGTCAGGCCCAGGTACGCCCTGGGGTTCGAGGACACCTGGTGGATCGACGTCGAAAAACAGGCGGCCCTGCCCAATAGAAACGTGAAGCAATAAAGGGACCCATGGGCGCCTATATCATCCGCAGACTGCTGTTGGTCGTTCCCACGCTGATCGCCATTGTCACGGTCAATTTTTTCATCATCCAGGTGGCGCCGGGGGGACCTGTGGACCAGATGATCTCCAAGCTGCAAGGGCTCGACTCCGGCATCATGGAACAAGTGTCGGGGGCGGGCAAGACGGAATTTCAACAGACGGACTTAAAGGAGAAAAGCACCTACCGGGGCGCACAGGGCCTGGACCCGGAGGTGATCGCCGAGATCGAGAAGCGTTTCGGGTTCGACAAGCCCATCCATGTCCGGTATTTCAAAATGCTGAAGGATTTTCTTCTCTTCGACTTCGGCGACAGCCTTTTCCGTGGGCGGTCCGTGGTGGAGCTGATCGTGGAGCGCATACCGGTCTCGGTCTCTCTGGGGTTGTGGAGCACCATCATCATCTATCTGGTCTGCATCCCGCTGGGGATAAAAAAGGCGTTGAAGCACTCTTCCCGCTTCGATATCTGGACCAGCACCGTCATTATCGTCGGAAACGCCATCCCGGTCTTTCTCTTCGCCATCCTGCTGATCATCCTGTTCGCCGGGGGGACCTATTTCTCGTGGTTTCCGCTCAGGGGGCTGGTGTCGGTCAATTTCGAGGAACTGTCCCTGTTCGGAAAAGTCGTGGACTACTTCCACCACATGGCCTTGCCGATCACGGCCCTGGTGATCGGCGGGTTCGCTACGCTGACCTTTCTGACCAAAAACTCCTTTCTGGACGAAATCGGCAAGCAGTACGTGGTCACGGCCCGGGCCAAGGGGCTGACGGAAACCCGGGTGCTTTACGGGCATGTGTTCAGAAACGCCATGATACTGGTCATCGCGGGATTTCCATCGGCGTTTATCGGCATCTTCTTCACCGGCTCCATGCTCATCGAGGTGATCTTCTCCCTGGACGGCATGGGTTTGCTGGGGTTTCAGGCCACCCTTCAGCGCGACTACCCGGTCATGTTTTCGACCCTCTATATTTTCACGCTCCTGGGGCTGGTCCTGTCCATCGTCAGCGATATCACCTACACCATCGTGGATCCCAGAATCGATTTCGAAAAGAGGTGACGGGGATGAATCGGCTCAACCGGGAGAGATGGGAGCGGTTTCGCGCCAACAAGCGGGGATATTGGTCACTTTACATTTTCTCCTTTATATTTGCGATCTCCCTTTTTTCGGAACTGATTGCCAACGACAAGCCGCTGATCATTTATTACGACGGGGGCTTCTACTTCCCTCTGATCAGGGAATACGCGGAGACCCGGTTCGGCGGAGAATTCGAGACCGCAGCGGACTACAAGGACCCGTATGTCGTCGAGCTGATCAACGAAAAGGGATGGATGGTCAACCCGATCATCCCGTTTTCCTACGATACCATCAACTACGAGCTGGACCGGCCCGCGCCGTCGCCGCCGTCTGCGGCCAACTGGCTGGGGACCGACGACCGGGGCCGCGACGTGGTCGCGCGTCTTCTGTACGGGTTCCGGATTTCCGTCTTATTCGGCCTTACCCTGACCATCTGTTGTTCCATGATCGGAATCGCGGCCGGCGCCATCCAGGGATACTACGGGGGGCGCATAGACATATTGGGACAGAGATTCATCGAGATATGGTCCAGCCTTCCGACGCTTTTTCTCATCATCATTCTCTCCAGCGTGATTCAGCCCAATTTCTGGTGGCTTCTGGGAATCACTCTTCTATTCGGGTGGATGTCTCTCGTTGCGGTTGTCAGGGCCGAGTTCTTAAGAGGGAGAAATTTCGAGTACGTGACCGCCGCCAAGGCCCTGGGACTGAAAGACGCCACGATCATCTACCGCCATGTGCTGCCCAATGCCATGGTGGCGGCCATCACCTTCATGCCCTTTATTCTGGGGGGCTCCATAACAACCCTGACCTCCCTGGATTTTCTGGGGTTCGGCCTGCCCGTAGGCTCGCCCTCGCTGGGAGAACTCCTGGCCCAGGGCAAGGCCAATTTGCAAGCTCCGTGGCTGGGACTCTCCGCCTTTATCGTCCTGTCCGTCATGTTCAGCCTGCTGGTCTTCATTGGCGAAGGGGTCCGAGACGCGTTCGATCCGAGGAAGGTGTACTGATGACGGAGACCATCCTGAAAATAGAAGACCTGAGCGTATCGTTCAAGCTAGGAAAACGAACGACGAGAGCGGTGGAGCATGTGAATCTCGATTTGAAAAGAAAGGAAACCCTCGCTCTCGTGGGAGAAAGCGGCTCTGGCAAGACTGTGACTTCCATGTCCGTCCTGCGACTGCTTCCCGGTTCAGCGATCTATCCTTCCGGGCAAATTCTATTCGACGGGGCGGACTGTCTGACCATGTCCGACGAGGAAATTCGAAAGATCCGGGGTGCGAAAATCGGCGTGATTTTCCAGCAGCCCATGACTTCCTTGAACCCCCTTCACCGGATCGCAAGGCAGCTCAAGGAGTCGATTTTCCTTCACCAGGCCGTCTCCGCGAAGGAGGCGGATCAAAAGGCCCTGCGCTGGCTGGAACGGGTCGGGCTGAAAGACCCCGCGAACAAGCTCCAGGCGTTTCCCCACCAGCTGTCCGGCGGAGAGCGCCAACGGGTCATGATCGCCATGGCGCTGATCAACGAGCCCGACATTCTCGTCGCCGACGAACCCACCACCGCCTTGGACGTGACGGTCCAGGCACAGATCCTGGACCTGATCAAGGACCTCCAGCAACAGCTCGGCACTTCCATCCTCTTTATCACCCACGATCTGGGCGTCGTCCGCAAGATCGCCGACCGGGTCGCGGTCATGAAAGACGGCCGGATTGTGGAAACCGACGCTGCGGAAAAGATCTTTTCCGCGGCGGCCCACCCCTACACGCGACGCCTCATCGAATCGGAACCCAAGGGTTGGCCCGACTCTCCGGAAAGCACAAAAGGCAATATGCTGGAAGTCGAGGATTTGAAGGTCTGGTTTCCCATCCAGAAGGGTATTCTGCGGCGAACTGTGGGGCATGTGAAAGCAGTGGACGGCGTCTCTTTCTCGATCGGCAAAGGACGCACACTGGGAATCGTGGGCGAAAGCGGGTCCGGCAAGACCACGGCGGCGTTCGCGATTTTGCAGCTCAACCAAAGCCGGGGGAAAATCCTGCTGGACAATCGAAATCTCAACGATTTAAAAGCCGACCAGATCCGCCCCCTGAGAAAAAAGATGCAGATCATCTTCCAGGACCCGTTCGGCAGCCTCAACCCCAGGATGTCCGTTTCCCAGATCATCGGGGAGGGCCTGCCCATCCATTGCCCGGAACTGTCCCCCGAGGAGAGGGAGAAAAGGATCGTGGAAGTGATGGAAAAAGTGGAGCTGGACCCGGAAAGCCGCCACCGGTATCCCAACGAGTTCTCCGGCGGACAGCACCAGCGCATCGCCGTCGCCAGAGCGCTGATTTTGAAGCCGGAATTCATGGTCCTGGACGAACCCACTTCGTCCCTCGACCGCTCCGTCCAGTTCCAGGTCCTGCAGCTTCTCAAGCAGTTGCAAAAAGACTTCCACCTCACCTATCTTTTCATCAGCCACGACCTGAAAGTGGTCAGGTCCCTTTGCCACGACATCGTGGTAATGAAGGAGGGCGTCATCGTGGAAGCGGGCGACTGCCGAAAAATCTTTTCCCTTCCCGAGCATGCGTATACCAAAAAGCTGATCGCAACGGCTTTCCAATAGGAAGTTCGGGCTGAGGAATTGTCTTGCCGGCTCGTTTTCATTCTACAGCGGGGGAACGAGTCAGCGGGAAACGAGCAGCCCGGTCCGGCTTCCAGTCCCATTGTCGAATGGCGGCCACTGGTTCGTCGCGGATTTGCGGAGAACATGCGTTCCGATGGCAGCCAGACCATCCTGGCCCGGGGCGCCACTGATCCGCTGGCCGACGCCCGCAGGCAGCAGGAGATCGTTAAGCCACGCTTCGGACGCCCGACCGGCGACTGGGATCTGATCCATGGGGAACTGGCGACCTTCACCGACCCGCAGCGCGACCTGCCGCCCATCGACCGGCTGGAAGGATTTCGGCCCGGGGGGCACAGCATGTACCAGCGGGTGACGGTGGCGGTGCTGTGCGCGCGCATCTCGATTCCAGCCTGGACCTACTGGATGCCATGCCCGCCTTGCGCGGAGAGAGTCGCCAGCGGCCAGTGGCTGCACCCGTGAGCATAGATTTGCGGCCTTATCCGGACGGAAGCGTTTGACAATCGGCCCCCGCCTAAAGTATGTTAAAAAACGTTTTCAGTTGGGGAAGCTGCGCCCAGCATCCCCTTTAACGCCTCTGGCGTGGCAAGAAAACCAATCGCCCATGAGGAGCTATAGAAATGGCTGAGATGGAGACTGCTGGTTATCAGTAGACGAGATAGGCAAGTGCCTCGGTGTAAACGCCCCCGGATTGCCGGAAATCCCGGAAACGGTGTTCGAGGAACTGCTGGTCAATGCGCTGGTTCACCGGGATTATCTGGTGAGTGCGCCGGTCCGGCTGTTCATCTTCGACAACCGCATCGAGATCATCAGCCCCGGCCATCTGCCCAACAACCTGAACGTGGAGAAAATCCGGACGGGAAACTCAAATATCCGCAACCCGATCCTGGTCTCTTATGTAGCCAAGGGGCTGCTGCCCTATCACGGGCTGGGTTCGGGCATCAAACGCGCCTTGGCGGAATGGCAACAGATCGACTTCGTCGACGACCGGGATGGGTGCCTGTTTACCGCGACGGTTCACCGAAAGCCGGAGGATGAGCTGAAATTGGTGAACGTTGCACCAAAAAGTTCACCAAAAACAGAACTGCAGATCATTGAGCTAATGCGCGAAAATGCCTCTATCACGACAGAACAGTTGGGGGAGGCCCTGGGCATTACCAAACGGGCCGTACTGAAGCAGATTGAAAAGCTCAAAGATCAGGGACGGCTGCAACGTGTCGGGCCTGCCAGGGGTGGCCACTGGGAGGTATTGGAATGACCTGCTTCAAAGAGGAAAAACTCCTCGACCGTTTCCGTGATCCGAACGACCCGCTCAAGTTCCTGATCGTCATTTCCAAGCTTCTGACCGGCTTCGATGCCCCCATTCTCCAGGTGATGTACCTGGACAAGCCAATGAAGGATTACAACTTGCCGCAGGCAGTCTGCCGTACCAACCGTGTCTATCCCGGCAAGACCCACGGCCTGATCGTGGATTACCTGGGCATCTTCGATGACCTGGCCACGGCACTCGATTTCGATGAAAAGGCGGTGCAGAAGGACATCGCCAATCTGGATGACCTCAAGAAAGAGCTGCCCGGCGTGGTGGCGAAGAGCCTTTCGTTCTTCCCTGGCGTTGATCGTACAGTTGGCGGCTACGAGGGGCTGATCGCGGCGCAGGATTGCCTGCCGGATAACGAGACCCGGGACAACTTTGTGGCGGAATACTCGGTGCTCTCCCGTCTGTGGGAGGCGCTGTCTCCCGATCCCTGTCTCGGCCCCTATGAAAAGGACTACAAGTGCTGACCCAGGTGTATGAATCGGTGAAGCCGCCGAGCGGCAACGGCAAGCTGCTCTGGCACGCCCTGGGTGCCAAGACCATCGAGCTGGTGCATGAGAACGTGCATCTGGAGACGGTGCGCGACGATCTGGACACCCTGGTGATGGACGCCGAGGTCCTCGAAGGGCTGCTCGATGCCAAGGACCCGGACAAGAAATCCGGGGAAATCGAGATCAAGCTCATCGCCCGTTTGCGCAAAGTGATCTACGTGAAGTATCAGGTCAAGGACCAGGATCTGTTCGACAAGACGTTCGGATATATCCGGCAGTACTACTGAGAATTTTCAAAGGATACGGAGAAAAATATGGCGGACACTGAGCAAACCACAACGACCCCCGAGGCTATGCGGGATGCGGTGATCAGCATGGCGGTTGAATCCTGGCGCTTTGGCCGGGTGTTCGACCGTCTGCTGCTCAAACTCGATGCCGGAGAGCAGAACCGGTACAAAAGCCAGTTCCGCTGGTTCATCAAAAAGGTCGAAGAGGCTTTAGAACATGCGGAACTGAGGATCGTCAACGTCGAGGGGCATCCCTTCGACCCCGGCATGGCCGCCACCCCGCTGAATATCGAAGAGTTCGATGCGAAGGATGCCCTGCTGGTCGATCAGATGATAGAGCCGATCATTATGGGGAAAGAAGGTTTGGTTAAGACAGGAACCGTCTCTTTGAGGAAGGTGGAACTATGAAAAATTTCGTCGGCATTGACCTGGGTACAACAAACAGCGCGATCTGTTCCTATGACGGTTCCAAAACCCGAATCTGGAAGAGTCCTGAGCAGAATGATGTGACGCCATCGGCAATCTATATCGACCGGCGCGGCAACAAATACGTGGGCAAGCGGGCCTACGATTCGGCTCCGCATAGCCCGAAAAATGCAGCAACACGTTTTAAGCGGATCATGGGAACCAGTACACCGGTTCATCTTCCAGCGGTGAATCTTACAATGACCCCCGAAGAGTGCTCCGCCGAGGTATTGAAGGTTCTGTTTGGCTATTTGCCAGAGGAAATCAGGAATGACCCCGATACAGGAACCGTCATCACCGTTCCTGCGGCATTTAACCAGATGCAGAAAGACGCCATGACGCAGGCATCACCCAAGATGGGTGGATTGACCAGGAGCTGATTTCCGTGTTGAGGCGAGTTGCCAACCAACGTTCCAGCATATCTCCTCCGAAGGTTGAATCGAGGCCAGCGCAAGAAACAAGAAAGTCGAGTGGAATTCCTGCGAAGGCGCATATCGATTATATTGGCCGAAATTGGGAATGTGATCGTGGATATCAAAAAGTGGGCAATGAGTGTGTTTCCTTTGTAAAGTGTGCAAAAAAACTCAAGTAGAAATGGCAGTAATAGGAGCATGAATTATGGATTCAAAACCTGAAGGATCCGGAGTCCGAGCCTGTTGGTTTGTCGGAGCCACATACTGTGGAACCGATGATCAACTCCCCCGTTTTCTGCAGGAAGGCATTTGGGAAAATGGGTACCAGGACAAATATCTCGACGCAGTGAAGTCCATCCAAGTTGGGGACCGTATTGCCATCAAAACGAACTATACCCGCAAGCACGATCTCCCCTTTGATAACCGGGGCCAAACCGTTTCAGTCATGGCGATCAAAGCCATTGGCACGGTAAAAGAGAACCTCGGCGACGGCCGCACCTTGAAGGTTGACTGGAAACCTTTCGATTCTCCGCGTGAGTGGTACTTCTTTACCTATTTTTACCCGATCTGGCGGGTCTTGCCCGGCGACTGGACCACAGATGCGTTGATCGGATTCACCTTCAAGGGAAAGGCGCAAGACATCAACCGGTTCCGCAATGCTCCTTACTGGCGTGAACGTTTCGGCGATAGCGCTGTCGACAAGCGCCGTTTCAACTGGACCCGCTTCTACGAGGCGGTAGCCGACAAACTCCTTACCTTTCGGAATAGGCGAGATGAGCTGATTGCCGGAATCCACGTTATTGCCTCGAAGGTTGATGGGCTCTCCAATCTGCAGGATCAATTCGCGGATGGTTCCTCTGGGCCTCTGAAGGACATCTGTCCGTTTACGGCCATGGGCATATTCAACCGGGGGATCACCGATGCGAATCGCAAAGCTATTGCAAGCGAACTTGCCAGTCTGCTTGGAGTGTCCGAGCCTGTTCCAGACTCCTTTGAAGGGATTCCCATTCTCAATAATCAAAAGTCATGGTTTTTCGGGTTCGACAACAAACGCCAACCAGATGACATTGACACCCTCTGGGAAGCCTTCGCCCAGGGAATTGCTTTTCCGAAATCGGATGACGCGGAAGCGCGGTCGGCATTTGTCTCTGCCTACGACAACGCGACGCAGCGCTATGGTGTGGGGTGGAATCTCACCATGGGGCTATACTGGATTCGTCCCTGGAATTTCCCGACCCTGGATGGTCAGTCCCAGCGCTACATCAGCAAGAAGCTTAACATTCAGATTGGCATGAACGGCCCCAAGGGGCGCTGCAACGCCACTGATTATCTGGCGGTGCTGGATACCCTCGAAGCCCGTTTCCAAGAGGATGCCTATCCCGTCCACTCATTTCCGGAACTTTCCCTTGCCGCTTGGCTTTTCAAGGATAGTGGGACATCTGCCCACCCGAATGACACAGACCCTGATGCGCAGGCTGACGAAGAGGATGCCACACCCGAGGCAGAGGCCACGGCTGCACCCATCGAACCGTACTCCGTCGATGACATTCTGACGGATGGATGTTTCATCGCCCGGGAAAAACTCGAAAAGATTCTCGAGCGCCTTCGGACCAAGAAAAACCTGATTCTCCAGGGGCCTCCAGGCACGGGAAAGACCTGGCTGGCCAAGCGATTGGCTTTCGCTTTGATGGGGCAACGCGACGACAGCAAAGTCCGAGCGGTGCAGTTTCATCCGAACCTTTCCTACGAGGATTTTATTCGGGGCTGGCGGCCGGCGGGAGACGGCAAACTCACGCTCGTGGACGGGCCTTTTTTGGAGATGATGAAGGCAGCCGCAAAAGATCCAACGTCGAGGCATGTCGTCGTCATTGAAGAGATTAACCGCGGGAATCCCGCACAGATTTTCGGCGAGATGCTGACGCTCCTCGAGGTCGACAAAAGAACGCCTAATGAGGCCCTGGAGCTTTCCTATAAACGGTCGGATGGCGAGCGTGTTTTTATCCCGGCCAACCTCTATGTCATCGGCACGATGAATATTGCCGACCGCTCTCTCGCCCTGGTCGATCTGGCGTTGCGTCGCCGTTTTGCCTTCATTGATCTGGAGCCTACGCTCGGCAAGTCCTGGCACGATTGGGTTCAATCCCAGTGCGGTATTGATTCAGAAATCCTTGTCGAAATCGAGAAGCGTCTCATTGCACTGAACGGCGATATTTCAGCCGACACCGGTCTCGGGCCTCAGTTCCGAGTGGGGCACAGCTATGTCACACCGCCGTTCGGGATTCCCATCAGTGATGCCCGGGAATGGTTCCGTCAGGTGGTTGATACCGAGATCGGTCCGTTGCTCGATGAATATTGGTTCGATGCGCTCGAGAAATCCCAGAAGGCGAGAGAACGCTTGCTGGAAGGATTCTGATCGTGACACTTGCTGCGGCCAACTTGATATCAGACGCCCATGAAAGGATTGGCCGAATAGGCCGCATCCCGGTGCGCAACCTTTGGCTGCTCATGCTGTACGCATCGGATTTGTTCAGGGATCTAGAAAAGGCGAAGGTCGCCATAGAGGATAACCCTGATGACATCCCAGACTTGGTCGCAGAAATGCTTTGCCGTCGCGTCGAGCGCCGTATTCAGCGCAACTTGAGTTATGGCTACCAATCGCGTGAGGCTGTTCTTGGCCGCGTGCGCGGACGCATCGACCTGCTGAACACTGAGAGGCATCGATTGCTGGATCGCGGAAAGGTTGCTTGCCGATTCCATGAGTTGACCATCAATACAGCCCGAAACCGCTATGTACGGACGGCCCTGGAGGAAATATCCAAAATTGTTCTCCGTGGGGGGCTGGCGCACCGATGTCGGTCGTTGGCGGCAAGCTTGCGACGCATGGGCGTAACCGGGGAACGTCCGAATCGTGGCGAGGTCTCCATCGACCGCTTCGGGAGGCACGATGCAGATGATCAACCGATGGTTGCTGCAGCCCATCTGGCCTTCAATCTTGCCCTACCTACAGAGGCCGCAGGCGCGAAGCAATTGTCTTTGCCGGATAGAGAAATTACTTGGATTCGGAAGCTTTACGAGAAAGGGATCGCCGGTTTCTATGATGTCTTTCTTTCCAAAAGGGGATGGCGCGTCGATCCGGGCAAAACAATTGGCTGGCAGATTGAAAGCAAGAGTCTGGGAATAGACAAGATCCTCCCCTCGATGCGAACCGACATCATCCTCGACCACTCCGACGCGGGACGCCGTGTCGTCATTGACACGAAGTTCAACTCCGTTGTGACACGTGGCTGGTATCGGGAAGAAACACTGCGCAGCGGATACGTCTATCAGATTTACGCCTATTTGAGGTCCCAGGAAGGTAAGGGTGATCTCCTCGCTGAAAACGCCTCGGGTCTGCTCCTTCATCCTTCGGTGGGCGATATGGTTAACGAGGCCGTCGTGATCCAGAACCATGAAATCCGATTTGCCACCGTTGATCTGGGAGCTACGGCGAAGGAAATCCGGGAACAGCTTTTACAGGTTCTGGAATGACATCGGCAACGCGACAATTCGTATGGCCACGAATGTAATAGCCTCAATGCTGTTCGGATTGAGAAAAAAGATATGTAACCTTGGAAGCGGATTGTAAATGCCCTGGACTTCAGATCATACAAAATGTCTCGTCGACACCGGCGAACGATTGACGACGGCCGACGGCAAGGAGGTCGAAGTCTGGGAGTTCCGTCATGAGAACGACGAGGCAGTGCTCTCCGCATGGGCGAAACACTTCCGGAATCACTACTGCCTGGATACAGAGATCGATTTCCTCCAGGGCAAGCGCACGCGACCGGATTATTTGACCAATATCAAGTTCCCATGCAGAACATCCAAACTCGGTCCAGAAATCCGAGCGGGAGATTTTGGGGAAATCCTGGTTTCCGATTACCTGCAATGGCTGCTCGGTTATTGGGTGCCCAGGGTACGGTGGTCATCGAAGGTTGTTCGAGATGAATCGCCCAAAGGCAGCGATGTCATTGGATTCCGATTTCACAAAAAAGACGGCGAAGCCTCCACCAAGGATGTGTTGTTTGTCTTTGAATCCAAGACAAAGTTCTCCGCCTCTAAGATCAACCGCCTGCAGGATGCCATCAACGATTCTGCCAAGGATCACATTCGAATCGATGAATCGCTGAACTTCATCAAGCAAAACCTCTTTGAAAAAAAGGAAATCGAACAGGCACAAAGGATCGAGAGATGCAGATTATCTTCCGGTACCCGTCCGGCAGCCTCAACTCCAGGATGTCCGTTTCCCAGATCATCGGAGAAGGCCTGTCCATCCACTACCCGGAACTGTCCTCCGAGGAGCGGGAAAAAAGGATCGTCGAAGTGATGGAAAAAGTGGAACTGGACCCGGAAAGCCGCCACCGGTATCCCAACGAGTTCTCCGGCGGACAGCACCAGCGCATCGCCGTCGCGAGAACGCTGATATTGAAACCGGAATTCATGGTCCTGGACGAACCCACGTCGTCCCTCGACCGCTCCGTCCAGTTCCAGGTCTTGCAGCTGCTGAAGCAATTGCAGAAAGACTACCACTTGACCTGTCTTGTCATCAGCCACGATCTGAAAGTGGTCAGGTCGCTCTGTCACGACATCGTGGTGATGAAGGAGGGCGTGATCGTTGAAGCGGGAGACTGCCGAAAGATATTTTCCCGTCCCGAGCGAGCCTATACCAGAAAACTGATCGAAACGGCATTCAACTAGACTGTGGCTGCTGCCAAGCAACACTTGGCTGCTCGTTGCCTCGTTCCCACGCTCCGGCGTGGGAACGCCTGAAGGACGCTCCTGCGTCCAGTGCGAAGGTTCCGGAGCATGAAAGCTTGCCTGTGGAAACGATATCTTGAGGAAAAAGCGGGAAATCGGGACAGGAGAAGGCCGGGGGGATGAAAATGCATCCTTTAGCCGTAACAGTTCCGCCGGGTTTTATTCCGCCAAGCTATCGCGGGGCCTGGTTCGGGATCGTAGCGACTGGGTGGATTGAAACCCTGGCGATTGGGGCCGGTCCAAAGCTTGTTTACGCCCGCGCTTTTCGAGTTTGTACGGAGTCCAACCCACCATTTCCCGAGCCGCCTATATGTTATTCGTTCGAAGAAGCGACGAATTGGCGCGGAAAATGGTGGGTTGGACTCCGTGCAAGATTGAATTGTCCTTACATGCCAGCCTTGTGCAAGTTTATGTCGTTGACGGTCAAGCCGACCCCCGCCTTTTGGCAAAACGCGATTATTTCGTCTTCGCTGGTTCCGGCGTTTTCGAAAAGGGCGTCGTAGTTTTCGGAAGCTTCCACAACGTAGGTTCTGTTTTCAAATCTGACGCTGGCACCCGCTTCTTCCATCAGGGTCGTCAATCTGACGATCTCCTTTTCCGCCTCGTAGGGTTCCATGTCATCGACGCTTTTGCCTTGATTTGGCGGGTAATCGACAGTTACCTCCATCGCCGGGCCGAGTTCCGCTTTCTCGCCGGGCATCAATTGTTCGCAGTAGAACGCGAGATCCGGGTCGATTTTTCTTAGTTGTTCCAGGTCCAGTTTTCTGCCGTCCTTTGCGACCGCAACCGAGTCGTTTTCGCACGACAGTTCGCATCCCAGCCTTTTGGCCGCGACGCCGGTCTTGATCTTCAAAATGTCCCGGACATCGGCGTCAACAAAGCGACTGTTTTCCTTTTTTACGATTCTCGCCCTGTCTTTGTTCGTCGCTTTGTCTATGGCCTGGAGCAATTTGTCGTTCAGGTCCATCTCCCCCATTTGTTTGATGAACGAATGGAATGCGAAAACGATGATCGGCTTTTCCTTTTCCCCCACGCAAAAAAAGTTGACGGACCTCGGGAAGGATTCCAGCAGGAGATCGTTTTCCTCCGGGCTCAATACTTCTTTGCCGGAGCACACGATTCCAAGTTTCGCGAGCACCAGATCTTCTTCCGGCGGCCCCCAGCCAGCAGTCTCCAGTTTGATCCTCGATGCGTATTTCGGATAGCGCTTGACGATGCCTGCGATGATTTCCGCCTTTCTGGGGCCCTCGATTTCCTTGATGCATTCTGTCAGTTTGTTTTCGAGGTCCTTTGCGTTCCGGCCGATTTTGGCGAATTCGAGAATCAACACGTTCAATTTTTGAACGTTCAATCCCGCATCCTCGGTGTCGTAGGACAATTTGCAAAGATCGTCGTCCGGATTTTCCGAAGCGCTGATATCATCCGACGTGAGCAAGAGCATCGGGCATTCCGGGCGTTTTTTTCCTGTTTTGGCGTCCAGGTTTCTGTCCAGCAGTTCGCCGATGATTTTTCTGGGCAGCGTCGCGGTGTTGCCGTCGGTGATTCGAATCGAATGCAAAAATTTCATGATTCGGGGATCGTCGGGAAAACGGCCGATGACAAATTCGTTCGCATCGGCCCTGGGACAGTTTTGCGCGACTTCGTCGAATACAATGCATTGGACGAAAATCTCGTCGCCTTCTTTGACCGCCGCCACTTTGGCCCTGCGCGGATCTCGGGAGCACAGGCCCAATCTTCGCACACCCAATCTTTCCATGATGGCCTGGACGTAGAGGGGAAGCCTGCCGATGGTTATCCAGTATATTCTCTGTTTTTCACATCTGTTTTGTTCGAACTCTGTTTCCATGTTTTTTACCGCCGGTCCTTTTGAGCCATTGTTTATTTCGGTTTCCGATCTTTGTCAAGCAAAGGATTTGTGATAGAAATAGCGAAACGTCAACGGCGTGAAGATGGGAATCGGCGGATTCAACACCGGGGTTTGGCTTTAGCTTCGGCCAGTTTTGGCACCCATGAGGCTCGATCATCGCATGGATTCCGGGTCTCCGCAAGCTCCGCCCGGAATGACGGTGTTGGTTGGCCGACGTTAAAACCAAGCCCCAACACCGCCTGGTCGTGCGCCAGGGCCAGCAACGAGGAGAAGGGCAAGCTGTGGACAGGGGCCAAATGGCAAATGCAAACGGTTTCGTCCGAGCTTAGCGAGGCGGACGTCAAGCTCGCCTTGGCCCATCACCCGCCCAACTGGTTTGTCGAAGTCGAAGACAAGTGGCTCGGTCCCAAGCTGACGGAAAATTTCGATTTTTTTCTCCACGGCCACGAGCATCGCGAATGGGTCGTGCCCGTGGGAGACCACCACATCACCCTGTCCGCCGGGGCGTGCTACCAAAGGTCGGACAAGTATAACGGGTACAATCTGGTGCGCCTGGATTTGGAAAGCAAGGTTTGCGAGATCTGGCTGCGCCGTTATTCGGACCAGGGCGGGGGAGGGTGGATACCCAACGTTATTCCCGGCAAAAAGACGGATGCCGACGGAGTATGGGGCGTGGAAAACCTGCGATGCCTGCGAAATATCGATAGGTCGGTCGGCGAAAAGAAACCGGCGGAACCCGGTAAACCAGGCGAAGCCCAAAGGCCTTCCGAGCCACCTGCAGCTCCTGGCCCCGAAGACCCCGTCGAAAAGAATTTGAGGGACGACTATCTCTATCGGGTGATGAGCGACGTCGGCTACCTTTCCCTGGCCGGCATCGACCGTCGTTCCGCCGCAGACGATCCTTTTATGCGCTACGAACTGGACGCCGTCTACACGGCCTTGACCACCCGGTCGGCAGACCCGGAAAGAAGCATGGCAAAGCGTCTGGCGAGACCGGACAAGGAGACCATGACCGGCGCCGTCGCCATGCTGGACAGGTGCCAGCGCCTGGTGCTGCTGGGAGAACCGGGCTCGGGAAAGAGCATGTTCGTCAACTTCGCCGCCTGGTGCATGGCAGGGCAGCTGCTCGGGCACCCTTGCGCCAACATCGGGTTGCTTGTCAACCCTTTGCCCGCAAAAGGCAAAGAAGATGAAAAGCCCCAGCCTTGGTCCCAAGGCCCCTTGATCCCGGTCCGGGTGGTGCTGAGGGATTTCGTGGCCAAAGGCATGCCCTCTGAGGACGAAAAGGCTTCGGCAGGCCATTTGTGGCGGTTCATCGCGTCATGGCTCTCCGGCCGTGGCCTGGGAGACTATGCCGACCGACTCAAGCATCGATTGAAGCAGGATGGCGGCCTCGTTCTCTTGGACGGCCTGGACGAAGTCCCCGAGGCCGGGCGACGCAGGGAGCGCATCCGGGAAACGGTGGACCTTCTGCTCGATTGGTGGGAGAGGGCCAAATGGAGTACGGCCGCAAACGGCGCACACAAAATGGAAGAACCAAGCCTGGCGGAATATCTCAAGACCGACCGGGGGGCCATCCGCAAGCTTCTGGATCGCCTGGCCTTCCAGGCGCACGCGGACCAGCCCGACCTGGCGGGCACTGCCGACATTTCCCAGGCCGACTTGGTCTCGGGACTGGTGGAAATCAGCAACAATCCCGACGTGCAACCCTTGCTGCTCATCGAGTACCTGAGCCAGCGCGCCGGTATTCTCGCCAAGCGCGCCGAAGGGGTGTTCACGTTTCCCCACCGCACCTTTCAGGAATACTTGGCCGCCTGCTACCTGGCCGAAGACGATTTCCCCGAAAAGATCGTCGAATTGTTCAAAAACGATCCGGAGCGCTGGAGAGAAGCGGTCCTGCTGGCCGGCGCCAGGCATGCGTTTTCCGGACCCCTCGGCGTCTGGGCGCTGGCGGAGCAGCTATGCTGCGACCAATGCGTTCCCGATGCGAGCCTGGATTGCGTCTGGGGCGTGCACTTGGCCGGAAAACTCCTGGTGGAATCCGCCGACCTCTCCAAAGTGGCCAAACGCGACCAGATCAAATTGGAACTCATTCGGGAATGGACCCTCCACATCGCCACTGGAGACCGCCTCCCCGCGCTGGAACGCGCCGCCGCCGGCGTCACCCTTTCGCACCTCGGCGACTCCAGAAAGGAAATCACCACCCTGGACCATATGCAGTTCTGTCTGGTCCCCGCCGGGGATTTCGTCATGAGCGAAAAAGACGACGGAAAACATATCTGCACCCACCTGGATTAACCGTTTTGGATGGGCCGTTTTCCCGTGACCAACGCCCAGTTTCGTTTTTTCATGGACGCAGGTGGATATGCGGATGAAAAATATTGGGAGGAGGCCATCCGGGAAAAGATTTGGAATGATGGAATGGTGAAAGGATATTATGATGAAAAGCCCCGGAACCACCCGCGACGATTCCTATACCCGTATGGCTTGCCCAACCATCCGGTCGTGGGGGTAACGTGGTATGAGGCCATGGCTTTCGCCCGATGGCTGGAGGTCGATTGGCGAAAGCGGGGGCTGATATCCGAAGATTGGCTCGTCGGTCTGCCGACCGAAGCGCAATGGGAAAAGGCCGCCAGGGGCGGATTGAAAGTCCCGGAACAGGAAGTGGTCCTGCCTGTGGGAAAAATTGCAACACGGGAAGCTTCGCCCTTCTTGATCGACAATGAAAATGCAACGCGGAAATATCCCTGGGGAGACGATTTTGATTCGGAAAAGATGAACATGGAAGAAACCGACATCGGAACGACCTCGACGCCAGGGTGTTTTTTTTCCGGGAAAAGTCCCTGCGGGTGCGAGGAGATGTGCGGGAACGTCTTGGAATGGACGAGAAGCGAAAGAAAGAGTTATCCTTACGAGCCGGGTGATGGCAGGGAAGACACCAATCTGTTTATTAAGTATACTTGGATCGTTTTTCGGGGCTGTCATTTTTCGCATGATGACGAATGGACGCGGTGCGGGTTTCGCATCGAGCACCATCCGTATTTTTACGGCGCTAGCATTGGATTTCGTATCCTGCTGTCGCCCCCATAGCTCTGAACTCTGAATCTCTGAATGGCGCGATTTTGGAGATGGCGCGGTCGGTTCGGGATATGCCGAATATTGTCTCTGCGATTTCGGTATAATGGCGTCGAAATAATCCTGTTTCTTTTCAAGCGTGAATGATAAAATTTAAATTATCGAGAAAATGGCGGAAAAATATTAAGCTTAGGGGACGTTTCCATGAAACATAAAATCAATCCGACCATCGACTGCGTTTTCAAAGCGCTTCTAGGGAGCGAGAAAAGAAAGCACCTTCTGATCCATTTTCTGAACTCGGTTTTGGAATGCCACGAAGACCCGGAGAAAAAGGTGGTGGACGTCCGGATACTGAACCCGTACAACGAGCGGGAGTTCGAAGACGACAAGCTCGGCGTGGTGGACGTGAAGGCCCGGGAGGCTTCGGGCCGGTCTTTTCACGTCGAAATCCAGGCCGCGCTGCATCCGGGCCTCAAAGAGAGAATGCTGTACACGTGGAGCGCCATCTACCATTCCCTGCTGGGCAAGGGAGAGGGCTATACGCTGCTCAAGCCGGTGATATCGGTATGGATCGTAACGGGCGTGCTTTTCGCCGACACCCGGCTGTGCCACCTCCGATTCCGAATCGGAGACCCGGAAGCCGGGCTCCTTTTCAACGATCATTTCGCCATGCACGTGCTCCAGCTGCCAAGATGGAGAATGCGAAAAGACCGAATATCCGAAAAGGACCGGTGGGTCTATTTTTTCAAGGAAGGCAGGAACATCGACGTGGACGATCCGCCGGACATCTTAAAAAACTCGAAGGAAATGAGGGACGCCATGGACGTACTGGAAGAATTCTCGGAAAATCGCGAAAACTATCTGCTCTACCAAAGCCGCCTGGAGGGGGAAAGGGTTCGGCAGACCATTTTGACGGAGCTTGAAAAAGCCATCGTCGCAAGGGACAAGGCCGAAAAGGCAAGTGAAAAGGAAAGGGTTGCAAGGGAAAAGGCCGAAAAGGCAAGGGAAAAGATAGAAAGAGAAAGAGAAAAGGAAAGAGTCGAAAAGGAAAGAGAAAGGGAGAGGGCGGAAAAGGAAATAGAAAAGGCGTTGAAAGAGATCGAAAGATTGAAAAAAATGCTGGAGAAATAACGGGCAGGCCGTATTCCTGCGAAAAAATGGGTAAATCGTAGGGTGATCGCATGAAACATAAAATCAATCCGACCATCGACTGCGTTTTCAAAGCGCTTCTAGGGAGCGAGAAAAGAAAGCACCTTCTGATCCATTTTCTGAACTCGGTTTTGGAATGCCACGAAGACCCGGAGAAAAAGGTGGTGGACGTCCGGATACTGAACCCGTACAACGAGCGGGAGTTCGAAGACGACAAGCTCGGCGTGGTGGATGTGAAGGCCCGGGAGGCTTCGGGCCGGAATTTCCACGTCGAAATCCAGGCAGCGCTGCATCCGGGCCTCAAAGAGAGAATGCTGTACACGTGGAGCGCCATCTACCATTCCCTGCTGGGCAAGGGAGAGGGCTACACGCTGCTCAAGCCGGTGATATCGGTATGGATCGTAACGGGCGTGCTTTTTGCCGACACCCGGCTGTGCCACCTCCGATTCCGCATCGGAGACCCGGAAGCCGGGCTCCTTTTCAACGATCATTTCGCCATGCACGTGCTCCAGCTGCCAAGATGGAGGATGCGAAAAGACCGAATATCCGAAAAGGACCGGTGGGTCTATTTTTTCAAGGAAGGCGGGAACATCGACGTGGACGATCCGCCGGACATCTTAAAAAACTCGAAGGAAATGAGGGACGCCATGGACGTACTGGAAGAATTCTCGGAAAATCGCGAAAACTATCTGCTCTACCAAAGCCGCCTGGAGGGGGAAAGGGTTCGGCAGACCATTTTGACGGAGCTTGAAAAAGCCATCGTCGCAAGGGACAAGGCCGAAAAGGCGAGTGAAAAGGAAAGGGCAGCAAGGGAAAAGATAGAAAGAGAAAGAGAAAAGGAAAGAGTCGAAAAGGAAAGAGAAAGGGAGAGGGCGGAAAAGGAAATAGAAAAGGCGTTGAAAGAGATCGAAAGATTGAAAAAAATGCTGGAGAAATAACGGGCAGGCCGTATTCCTGCGAAAAAATGGGTAAATCGTAGGGTGATCGCATGAAACATAAAATCAATCCGACCATCGACTGCGTTTTCAAAGCGCTTCTAGGGAGCGAGAAAAGAAAGCACCTTCTGATCCATTTTCTGAACTCGGTTTTGGAATGCCACGAAGACCCGGAGAGAAAGGTGGTGGACGTCCGGATACTGAACCCATACAACGAGCGGGAGTTCGAAGACGACAAGCTCGGCGTGGTGGATGTGAAGGCCCGGGAGGCTTCGGGCCGGAATTTCCACGTCGAAATCCAGGCAGCGCTGCATCCGGGCCTCAAAGAGAGAATGCTGTACACGTGGAGCGCCATCTACCATTCCCTGCTGGGCAAGGGAGAGGGCTACACGCTGCTCAAGCCGGTGATATCGGTATGGATCGTAACGGGCGTGCTTTTTGCCGACACCCGGCTGTGCCACCTCCGATTCCGCATCGGAGAGCCGGAAGCCGGGCTCCTTTTCAACGATCATTTCGCCATGCACGTGCTCCAGCTGCCAAGATGGAGGATGCGAAAAGACCGAATATCCGGAAAGGACCGGTGGGTCTATTTTTTCAAGGAAGGCGGGAACATCGACGTGGACGATCCGCCGGACATTTTAAAAAACTCGAAGGAAATGAGGGACGCCATGGACGTATTGGAAGAATTCTCGGAAAACCGCGAAAACTATCTGCTCTACCAAAGCCGCCTGGAGGGGGAGAGGGTTCGGCAGACCATTTTGACGGAGCTTGAAAAAGCCATCGTCGCAAGGGACAAGGCCGAAAAGGCAAGTGAAAAGGAAAGGGCAGCAAGGGGCAAGGCCGAAAAGGCAAGTGAAAAGGAAAGGGCAGCAAGGGAAAAGGCCGAAAAGGCAAGGGAAAAGGAAAGGGCAGCAAGGGAAAAGATAGAAAAAGAAAGAGAAAAGGACAGAGTCGAAAAGGAAAGAGAAAGGGAGAGGGCGGAAAGGGAAATAGAAAAGGCGTTGAAAGAGATCGAAAGATTGAAAAAAATGCTGGATAAATAGCGAGCGGGCCAGGCTCGGGTCCAGGGCAATCGCATGAAATAGTTGCGGACACGGGGAAAGAGGGATGATAACCTATCTTGATGAGCTGTTTTTACAAACGTTTTTCAAGGAGGTTTACATATGACGGAAAAACCCGGTGTTGCCATAATAGACCATTTTTCATCCCTGACAGACCCTCGTTTGCAAGGCAAGGTGCGTCACAAGCTCGTCGATATCGTAACCATCACGATATGCGCTGTAATTTGCGGTTGCGACGACTGGACCGAGGTATCTCTCTACGGAGATAAAAAAAAGGATTGGCTCGGGACCTTTCTCGAATTGCCGAACGGAATCCCCTCCCACGATACATTCTCGCGAGTATTTTCAATGATATCGACAGACGAAATGGAGCGTTGCTTTTTGAGCTGGGTAAACGCCGTTTTCGAAAAAACGGACGGGCAGGTCGTCGCGGTGGACGGCAAGACGCTGCGGCGCTCTCATGATCGCTCGTCGAACAAATCCGCCATACACATGGTGAGCGCGTGGGCCTCCGAAAACAGAATAACCCTCGGGCAGGTGCAAACAGAGGAGAAATCAAACGAAATAACCGCGATTCCGGCGTTGCTCGAACTTCTCGAGATCAAAGGATGCATTGTGACGATAGACGCCATGGGGTGTCAGAAGAAAATCGCGAATCAAATCGTCGAACAGGGAGCCGACTACGTTCTGTCGCTAAAGGGGAATCAGGGAAATATGCACAAGGATATCAAGCATTTTTTCGAAGACGCCTTGCAAAAGGAATTCGACGGCGTGGAAAGCCGGATGGTGGAGACAATAGACGGAGATCACGGCAGAGTCGAAATAAGAAGATACTATACGCTTGAATTTTCGGATTTTTCAGCTTGACAATCTGAAAAATCCCGCTTTGCACAATTGCATTACGCTGCGGCTCTATCTTCCCGGCAATCAATTTCAACTAGCTCATAACGTTTTTTCCTCTTTCGATTCATATGCTTCCTTTCTACCTCAAGCCACCGTTCGACAAAGCCCTTGTCTTCTTCGATCCTCTCAAGAAGAGCCTTTAGATTTTCATACTGCGCTCGACGGACCATCGAAGGAACCGATAGTGGTTCCTTTGTCAATTCCCCGGCAATGCTTCGCTTCCAGTTTTCAAGATGGAGGAGGGAGTCAATCCAGGACACCAGGCACAACGATATTGTCACGCCTTGTTCGCTCCTGACAGTGGCTCCCTCCATATCCGTTAACTGCTTGGCATTCCTGAAGAACTCCTCGATTACCCATCGATTGGCGTAGGTGGAAATAATTTTGACGGCTTCCCAGGTGAGCTGATCGGTTAGAAGATATTTCGCGGTCTTTGTGGCGGGGTCGAAGCTTTCCACGACTCGATGCTTCCCGGCTATCGAGTTGAGTCTGATGTTGGCTGTCTTGGTTCGGTAGAGAACCTTCTCCTTTTTTCCTTCGTCCGCGACGGCGGAAAATCCGCAATTGCGGCTTTCATGCACGGTTTCGAAAAATTTCGTGATATTCACCTTGTCGTATTGAATTTTGCTGAGCTTTCCGCCAGGGGTCAGCTTGGGTTTATCGCCGGGCACTCTCACATTCAAGTTGCTCTTCAATTCGACAATGTAGCTCAATTCGAGCCGCTTCAAACCTTTTATAAACGGTCCCACGCCGAACCATGCGTCCGCAAGAACGGTGCATTTGGGAAAACCGTTTTCCAAAGCCCATTTAAGCATTTCCAATGCCAGTTCGTTCTTGTTTTTGTGTTCGATTTGCTTCCCGCGTCGCCAAGGCATAGGGCTTTTCTCTTGATAAAAAATCCTGTGGCTTATCGGAAATTTGATAAAGGCTCCGTCGGAATAATAGAGGAAAACGACGCAAGTGGCCTTGAGGTTGGTTCCGAAGGCGTGGTCGAAGAGAACTTGCGCCCCGTGAATCCATTTGCATAGTTTGGTATGGTGCTTCATCGTGTCGTCGATGATGAAATTTCCGCCGGTTACCTGATATATATTGCGCATATTGAGCAGATGGAGACGTTCCATTTCGATCGTCGAAAATTTCGCGGCGGACAAAAATTCCGACAACGCTGCCACACTTTTTTCTTGCAGCCACATCCTGCTGATTTCCGTAAGGTTGAATTTTGAGCCGAGAATCAACGCCGTTGCGATCATTGTCAAATTTTGAAACTGCGCGTTCGTCAGTTCGGGTCTTAAAAACGCGAACCCGGCGATTATGAAGGCTGGCTTGTAGGCGCACGGTATATGCATCCGCAACTCCTTTTTTATAGCATACAAAAAACAATAAGCCTTCATATTAAATCACATTCGGATTCAAAAGTCCCGCACTATTTTCCGAAAACTCAAGTATACGGTCAACGAAATCGACTGGCTCGAAGGCAGAGAGAAATGGAGAGAGCTGAACTCGATCGGAATGGTTCAATCCGAGCGGCATATAGGCGAAGACATTACCGTGGAAAACAGATTCTATATTTCTTCTTTGACTGATGCTCCCGAATTGTTTGCGAAAGCCGCGAGGCAGCATTGGGGCGTCGAAAACGGATGTCATTGGACTCTCGACATAGCATTCAGGGAAGACGATTGCAGGAAGAGGAAAGGAAATTCCGCTGCGAATTTTTCGAGAGCCAGACGCATCGCGTTAAACCTTTTAAAAAACGACGACACGATAAAAGCAGGAGTAAAAGCCAAGAGGAAAGTTGCCGGATGGGACGATGAATATGTTGGCAAGCTGATTGGCGGGTAAAATTTCATGCGATTGCCCTATACCGGTGGGTCTATTTTTTCAAGGAAGGCGGGAACATCGACGTGGACGATCCGCCGGACATCTTAGAAAAACTCGAAGGAAATGAGGGACGCCATGGACGTATTGGAAGAATTCTCGGAAAACCGCAGGAACTATCCATGCGAATCTTTTAGAAATCGAAATCAAGGCGAGCCCAAGAACGCCTGCCCGGAGACGGGAAACCTGGAGGGCAAAGCCCCCGACGGTGTCGTGTTCAAGAAAAGCAATGTCATGTTCAGCCAGGAACCAGTCGGGATTTTCAACCCAATCAGGTCTGGTTCAAAAAGTAGGGCTTGGTTCTAAATTCGGCCACCTGGATTCCGGGTCTACGCTACATGTTCCAGTTAACAAATTCCCGGAAAAGACGGAACCCAGCCGTTTTATCGACATCCGGGGTACATACCGCTCCGCCCGGAATGACGAGTGCCGGGACGATACTCCTTGAAAGTGGCCGATGTTAAAAACAAGCCCAAAAAGTACGAACAACCCCCGAACGCGTTGGAGGCGTCGATTGCCAAGAAGGTTTTAGAGGTTGCCGAAACGGCTGCGGCGACTGCCAAAAAAAAGAACAGGCTGGTCGATTGTCCGCAAAAATCGTCTTTGACAGTCGCTTGCAACGCCACGGCACCACGGCGAATGGCAATGAAAACCGCATCCACCCGGCTTTTCACCTTCGGCGTGAAAGAAGTACGCTTCGGCCGCCTTTGTTGTCCGGCGAGTCGATGATGTCCAAACCTTCGTTTTTGGCCACATGGAGCATGGCCTCGAAATCATTTTGCCCCACATGCATTTTCGGTTCCACCACCAACAGCTTGCCGTCTTTTTTCAACATGCTCCCGGCCTCCCGGAAAAACGCGGCCGCATTCGGGGTTTCATGCACCATGTAAAAGGCCAGCATGAAGTCGGCCTGGATGGACAATCCGATTCGATCCGGAGCGCATTGATGGAAACGCAGCCTGTCCTCGACACCTTTTCTACGCGCCTTCTTGCGCACCGACTCCAGCATGGCGACCTGCATATCCACCACGACAGCGGTCCCGTTCGCCCCGACCATCTTCGCCATGTCCACCGAAAAAAAGCCGGGTCCGCATCCTATGTCCACCACCGTGTCCCCGGGCTTGATATATTCGCCCAGTATCTTTTCCGGATTCTGAATCAGCCTGCGCAATGGATTGTCCAGCATGAATGAAAATTTGTGCGGGCACACGCGGTTTTTGCGCGACACTTTTCTGACGGCCTGATGCTTGTTGTTTCCATTGTCGGACATGATATCCTCCTTTTGTTGTTTAGTTGCTATACGGTATGCGTAAAAAATTTTCGCGGTCGCTTCCTTCATCCAGATTTGCGAGCGCGCGAAGAAACAATTCAAACCACGAAATACAAGAAGCACGCGAAAAAAAAAGACATAAAAGAAACACGCGAAATACAGCCGGAAAATACCGGACCCTGGGTTTATATCCACCTCGTACTTTACGCCATGGCCCTTTTGAGAAAGTCCTCCAGACGGTCCAGAAAATCCAGCAGAAAATCGATCTTGTCCTCGCCCAGGCCGTGGAAATAATCCTTGAAACCCCCGTCCATGGTCTCGTGCCAGTGCTTGTGGGAATAGTAGGCGACCTTTCCCTGGGATGTCAGCTTGACCACGACCCGGGATAGGTTGCCGGGATCTTGCTCCTTGTAGACGAGACCTTTTTTCCGGAGCCTTTTCACATTCTGGGAGACCGCGCCTTTGGTGACGCCGAGGACCCCTGCGATTTCCGTCACGCCCAGCGTCTCCTCTCGGTCTCCCACGATCTCCACCAGATGGATCTCCGAAGGCGTCAGCAACTGGTCCGTGCCGAATGTCCTCGGGGTTTTTTCCAGTTCGTTGACCAGCTCCACGACCCGGCCGAACTTTTCATGGATCTTGTGGATCTTGCGATTTTCCATGGCCCAAACTGTATACCTGCTAAACGGATATGTCAACAATGATCGCGGGATTTTTTTTAAAATCCGCTTGACAAATCGAAACGGTTATGACAAATATCGCCCCCGAAATTGTTAGTTGGTTCTAATTCGCAGTGGGATGTCTTATGAACTTCGCGTCACTAAAGCGCGGGGAGAATGAAGGCGTAACCTGTGGCGCTCGACGAGCGTCCGGTTTACGCTTTTTTTTTTGCCGTATCATATCCGGCATCGGGAGAGATGGGAACGAAATGCAAAGCCAAGCACGTGCCAGAGAAGGAAAAGCCGGGCTTTTCCAGTCTTCTTTGGAAGAAAAGCGACAGGAGGACTTTTTCGCCCGAGAGGGTGTCGATCCGTTGCGCCAGGCCTTCGACAGAAAAATCGCCGTCCACGCGGGTTTCGGCGGGCGGCCGTTGCCTACGGAGGGTAAGGAACGGGTCATGGGGGAACTGCTTGCGCGGCCTCGGCGCGAAGACTCCTTCATTTACATCCATGTTCCTTTTTGCGAGAGCCGCTGCCTGTATTGCGGGTTTTACAACCGCGCGAGCAAGCAGGGAGAAAGCAGGGGGTTCGCCGATGCCCTGCTGCGGGAGATGGAGATCTGGAAGGACGAGACGGCGGTGTCTTCGGGGCCGATTCACGCGGTGTATGTGGGAGGCGGCACGCCGACGTCCCTGGACGGGGAGGACCTTCGGCGGCTTTTGGAATATGTCCGCGAGGAGTTTCCGCTTGCCAACGACTGCGAGATCACGGTGGAGGGGCGAATACACAATTTCGGACCGGAGAAGATGGAAGCGTGCCTTGCGGGAGGGGCAAACCGGTTTTCATTGGGAGTGCAGACCTTTCGGACCTGGTTGCGGAAGATGATGGGACGGATTTGCGAGCGGGACCAGGTGCTTGAAACCCTTCGATGGTTGAAAAAATACGGAAGCGCGGTGGTGGTGATATTTCGTGGAAAACGACTGCGACAAGTGGCTGGCATCGGTGAACGAGGGCAGGAAGCCGATTTCCATCCTGACCGCGCCCCCTCCGTTGTCGAGGCTGATGAAGGCCATTGCGGAGGGTTTCGATTTGGGACGAATCCATCTGGGCCGAATCGATTCGGAGTTCGGAAAGCCGGTGGGAACGCTGCTGGCGCCTATCCTGGAACAGTGGGAGCGCTCAGGTCTTGTAGTCCTCGACGGGCAATGGGTGGAGCCGACCCTGGCGGGGCAGTTCTGGCATGTCAACCTCGCGCAGCTGTCCATCGACTACCTGACACGCAGCTTGTCCGAGGAGGCGGTCCATTGACGGCGCATCGGTATTGTCCTGATGGGATATGCCGGAGCGCTGGCCGGCTTGTTCGCTGGCGCTCGACTGGTCAAGGAGCTTCGCCATGCAGGTATTGTCAGAAGTTGAACGGTCCGGCGGCCAGGAGACATTCCTCCGGCGCCTGGATGTCCGAACGAAAATGGGGCTCGGCCTGACGGCGTCGGCGGCGGTGGTTTTGCTGAACAGTCCCCAGGCATTGGGATTGCTCGCTGCGGCGAGCGTCCTGTACGCCGCGCTGGCGAAAAGGCCGGTGGTCTTTCTGGCCGTCTATGCGGCGTTTTTCTTCATGTGGTGCGTGGCCTGCGGCATGATGGCGGGCATGAACGCGATATGGCCCGAATCGCCTGCTTTGGATTTGGCGGCGCTCGCATCCCCCTTCTTGCGGACCGTGGTCATGATCGATGTCACTTTGCCCCCGCGTTCTGGTTTTGGACGAGCCGACCGCCAACCTGGACCCCGAATCCACAGTCGATCTGGGACGAAAAATACGGGAATTCAAGGAAGAGGGCATGGCGGTGGAGATCCCCGACCATCGTCTGTATTGGCTGGAGGGCGTCGCCGAATGGGTGGCGGTCATGGATCGGGGAGAAATTGTGGAAAGCGGGCCTTTCTCCATATTGTCGCACAAGGATTTGCGGGAATCGCACGGCTTGAGGGCTGCGTGTGTGGAGGACCCGCGTCCCGGTCTCGGGAAGGTTTCGGCAAATGGCATCGGAATTCGGGTGGAGGATTTGCGCTTCGCCTATCGTGGTGGTCCCGAGCTGTTCGGCGGCGCGAGCTTTTCATTGCCCCGAGAGGTCACCGGGCTTCTGGGTAAAAACGGCGCGGGCAAGACCACGCTGGCGCGCCTGCTCACCGGCCTCTCCCGCATGCGGTCGGGAAAGGTGTATCTGGACGGCGAGTCCATATCTCCGAGTCGATTGCTCAAGCGCGCCAGCATTGTTTTGCAGAACGCCGACCACCAGTTGCAAATGAAGACCGTCGGGGACGAAGCCATGCTTTGCGCCAATGGCGCTTGCTCGAAACAAAGGGCGGAAAAGGTCGCTGAAATCCTGGAGCGCTTCGGTCTGTCCGGCCTGATCGACCGGCATCCGCAATCGCTTTCCGGCGGGGAAAAGCAACGCCTGGCGATCGCCTGCGGTATGATCAAGGAACCCGACATTTTGATTCTGGACGAGCCCACCAGCGGGCTGGATGGACGCAACATGCGCATGATCGCCGAGTCGATCAGGCAGGCGGCGGAGAGGGGGGCATCGGTTCTGCTGATCAGCCACGATCTGGAACTGCTCGACTCGGCCTGCGACCGGGCGCTGCATCTGCCCTTGGGGCCATGCTCATGAGTCTGTTCGGGCTTTTTATGACAATTCTACCTTTGCGGCAGGGATAAAAGAACAAGGGGCAGAAGCTCGCGAGCCCCGGCAGCGCCGCCGTGGAAGACGGCGCTGCCGAGACGCAACGGACTTGTTCCTTGGATAAAAGACCACCGTCCGAAGGTCGCGACAACTCGATCGAGTAAAGGAAAATGAAGCAATATAAACGAAAAAAAAGGTTCGTATCGTGTAGTGTTTGTCAAGTTTTACCGCTAACTTGTTTGTTTTCTCCGAATCCAGGAGGCGCGGTTTTCTCCCGCCACCGTTTTTTCGCCGGCGGCCTGGCACTTTTTTTCTCCTTCCTCTGGACCATGCTTTCCCAAGCCCAGGCCGAAGGTACTTCCTCGGGGCAGCCGATGGCCGCGCAAACGGAGAAAATTGTGGTCACGGCCACCATGACGGAGAAGATCGCCAAGGAGGCCCCCGGTTCCATCGAGGTCGTCACCGGGCGGGATATTTTGGAGATGAACGCGCAGACGGTGGCCGAGGCCCTCGAGGAGGCGACCGGCCTGGTGGTTTCCACGGAGACCGGAAGGCAGAAGGGGCTGATGATTCGCGGAACGAGCGCCAAGCACGCCCTGGTCCTGATCGACGGCAGGCGGCTGGCGTCGGGCTTCAAGGATTTCCTGGGACTGGAGCAGATTTCCCCGGATTTGATCGACCGAATCGAGGTGGTCCGGGGTCCTGCCTCCGCGCTCTACGGAAGCGACGCCATCGGGGGCGTGGTCAATATCATCACCAAGAAGCCGCCGAAGGAATTGGACATGGGGCTGACCGCCCAGTACGGCGCTAGCAAATACGGCGAGGGGCAGGAAACGGTCGGTCGGGTGTTCGCGGGAAATTCCGCCGGACCGTTCGGGTTCCTTCTCTCCGGAAGCCTTTTGAGAAAAAACGGCTACGACAGGGACGGAGTGACGCCCGACGACGGCGACGACATCGACTTGAAGTCCACAAGCGGGCGGTTTTCCTACGATATGAGCGAAAAACATCGCCTTTCGGCGGGTTTCGAGTTCGATTCCAGAAACACGGAAGGACTCAGAGACATGGAGAATATGGACAGGGAAAGAGACGCGGACGATCAAAGACTCAACTATTACATGCAGTACGATGGGAAGATCACGCCCTATCGTCGCCTGATGCTCATGGTCAACCATTCCGAGCACGAAAACGATATCGACATCTGCCCGCCCACCGATCCGATATCGGGTGCCATCGGGGACGAACTGAACGCGAAGCGAGACCTGGACCAGGTGGAAGGACGCTTCACCGGGTTGTTTTTCGACAGGCACATCGTGACTGTCGGCGCAGAATACAGGGAAGAGGGCAGGGAAGACGACTCGGGCCTCGACGACGACATCGACAACCTGGGCTTCTACGCCCAGGACGAATACCAGATCGTCCAACCGCTCGTCCTGGTTCTGGGAGTGCGGTGGGACGAGCACTCGGATTTCGGGTCCGAATGGACCCCCCGCGCGGCCGTGACATACGGAGTGCTGGACAACCTTCGCCTGAAGGCTTCCTACGGCAAGGGCTTCAAAGCGCCGGGCTTGATCGAGCTGTACGTCCCGACCTACATGAAAAGAGGAAAGGAGGTGTACGAACCCAACCCGGATCTCGACCCCGAAAAATCGGACAGCTGGGAGATCGGCGTGGAAGGGGAGTACGCGACTTTCCAGGCGAGCATCGTCTGGTTCAGAAACGAAATCGAGGAACTGATCGAACCGGTTTTCTACAAATCAGAGGGCAAGGGCAAATCCAAGGTAGACTACTACCGTTACGAAAACATCGCGGAGGCCAAAACAACGGGGATCGAACTGATGTGGTCCTGGGGTCTTCCGAAAGGCTTCGCCCTGTCCGGAAACTTCTCCTGGCTGGATACGGAAAACGAGGAAACCGGGGACGAACTGGAAGGCAGGCCGGACTGCAAAGGTTCGCTGAAGTTGCGCTACGAGCATCCTGGGGCTGGCGTCTGCGCCAACCTCCGCGCAAACTACGTCGGCGACACCCATTACGAGGAAGAAGACGAAGACCACTTCACTACGGTGGACGCCTACGTGTCCAAGGAGGTTTCGAAAAACCTGGAGCTGTTCGCGGGCATCGACAACATCTTCAACGCCAAACGGGATTATACGGTGGCGCCGACATTTTATTACGCGGGTATTCGGCTCGGATACTGAGAGGGGCGAGGGCCAAGGCCCAAGGAGCATAGGGCGAGGCGAGGCGATGAAAATGCCGGCAAAAAAATGCCGATCGGTCCGCCAGTGGCCTTGGCGGCTTCGGCGGGGATCGTAGGTGGGTCGGGACCCGGATTTTTTCGGTGGTACCAGCTTTCTTGAATCCGATTGCCAGCCGTTTTTGTCCGGGGTCCAACCCGTCATTTTCCGCGCTGCTTCGCGCCGCCTTGCGCCTGAACGGTAAAGGTGCCATGGGGCTCTGCAAAACGGTGTGTTGGATGTCGTGCCAAAACGACTGGCACGGGTTCGAAGGGCATGCGAAACAGTGCGGAGCGCAAAAGTCCGATCCTCACACCCCGCGGCCGAACCGCAATTTTGCAACAATTGCTTTTGAAAGGAGATTGTCATGGGATTAGGGGCGAAAATCGCCAGGCTTTTCATAGGGACCTCTCTGGTCTTTTTTATAATCGGATGCGTCGAGGGGCTGATGTTTCCGTCAAAATTCAGGCTTGAGGCATTCTATGCGGCCGTGTTTCACATTCCGGCGGAACACATAAAACCCTTTTTTGGCTATTTCGTGTCGAAAATCCATACCCACGTCAATTTGGTGGGATGGGTCGGTTCGGCGCTCATGGGCATTCTCTACTTTGTGGCGCCCCAGATCGGCGGTTCGGAGCGCTATAGCCGATGGGGCGCCTACGGAAACTGGTTCTGCCAGACCGCCGGAGTGGCGCTGATGGGCGTCGGCTTCCACCTGATCGGAATCGCAGGGCTTTCTTCCGGCTTCCAGCCCGGGTCTCCCGAATTCAGGCAGGTCGCGGAGCCCTTCAAGATGCTCGTTTCCTTCGGGGGAGTACTGATCGTGATCTCCGCTTGCTTGTTCGCCAGCAATATCGGGCGGACGCTTTTTGCAAAAAGCCTTGTGGGAAGACCCGCGAATGCGGCCGCTCCTAAACGACGTATGCCAGGCATAGCGAGAAACAGAAGTGCCGCGGCCTTGGCGGCGGTCGTTTTCGGACTGGCCCTGTCCTTGTCGGCGCAGAAAGCTGTCGCGAACCCGAAGTCCGTTCCGGAAAGTGTTCCGGTGGTCATGGTCGGCGACCGGCTTGTGGATGTTGCCTATCATCTCGGGGTGCTGCCCGAGGCGATGTCGGTGCGATGCTCGCTATGGCCCCTGTGCGAAAAACTGAACCCGACCGTCCAGGTGCTGGGGTGTCCGGCCTGCCTTTTGAAAAAGGGCGCTGCGCCGGCGATTCAATTCGCGGAAAAGCACGGCATCAAGCGTGTCCTGATCGAAAAAAGCGACCCGTTTTGCACCTACAAGCCCGACTTGCGACTGGAAGACATCGCGGCCCTGCTGGAGGAAAAGGGGTTCGATGTTCAGTATGTCGATTTCACCCGTGGGCTGGAAGTCGCGGTGAGAAAAACAGCCGAACTTCTGGGTCGCAGTGAAAAGGCGGATGAAATCCTGGCCGCATACGAAAAAGAAATGGAAGAAACGAAAAGGGCGATGGAGGGCAGGCAATTTGCGAGGAAGGTGGCGGTCATACGAGGCGTCTATCAGCCTTCTTCCGGAAAGACCTTTTTGAGAATCGAAGCGCCAGGCGGCTATGCCGACCGTTTCCTTCTGGCCTCCATGGGTTGCGAGAACGTCGGGGAACAAATTCTTCCGGGGAAAAAGGAAGCGAGCAAGGGCCATGTCACCGTTAGAAAACTCGACGGGCTGGCAAAGGCCGCGCCCGACGCCATCGTCATGACCGGCGATTCGGTGGCGGTGCAAATCGCCCTCTCCAAGGCCATCCAAGCCAACCCGAGCCTTGCGGACACGCCCGCCATACGAAACCACGCCGTCTTTACGCTGCCGGGATATGTCGATGGCTCCGTACTGGAGTACCCGTCCATACTCCGGCTATGGGCGACGGCGCTCACTTTTACGGAAAAGGAGAACGAAAATGGCAAAGATCGGTAAGAGGACCAGAAGCGACTGGATGATCGGCGCCCATCCGGTGAACTCCTACAAAGAACGGGTCCCGGACCCGGCCGTGAAACGAAAACGCCGCAGCAGCAAGGATATCAGGCGCATGATCGCCCAGGCCTTGAACCGGGTCAAGCAGGAAGGCCGAACCGTGTATCTGACTTCGAATTCGTACCAGGGCAGACCCAAGCCCAAGACCCTCTACCGCATCGAACTGTTCAAAAACGAATTCTACGTCCTTTGCGCCAGCCGCCAGGTCATCACCCTGTTCACGGCGGAAATGATCGACAGGGACGCGCGCGGCGGCTGCCTGAATTTCCGGGACGAAACGCCGTTCGAGGAACTGGCGAACCATTACGAATAATCCACGGGGCCACTCGTTCCCACGCTCCAGCGTGGGAACGCCTGAAGGATCTGGCGTCGCTGGCTCATTGGATTGTCCGAACTGCGGAGTATGAGGCAAAGATGAATTGATACCGCCTGTTTAAAAAACAAAGGTGGAATGAGTATCAATTCATGTGCGACTATCTATATACGCTTGTACTTCCGACGTTTCTAATGTTTGTACAAAGTGTAATGCCAGATGGAAAAGCCCAAAAGCGCCGCCCCCGAACAGACATGGGCCAGCCTGGCCTTTTCTCCGTCCATGAAGCAGGTGCCGACCAGGACCCCGAGGGAAATGGCCATGCCCGTTTTGGCGGCCGATTTCTTCTTGTTCAGAATGTCTCTTCGCTCCCTGCCGCTAAGGGGCCGGGACTGGGGCTGCACAGCCATCGGCTGGTTCGGTGCATTCGTTTGTTGCGTCCACATAGCTCTACTCCTGATTCATTTCCGCGCTGATGTCGCGGAACTGCTCCTTGACCTCTTCCACGCCGCCCTGGACAAGGGACCATGTTTTCACTGCGGTTCGGATCATGGTTTTTTGCATTGTGGAGTTGGTCAGTATCAATGTCAAGCCTGCCCCGACCAGAAGGCCCTTGAGGTAGGCGCTGCTGGAAAAATCGAACCATCCCGCGATTCCGTCGGCGGCGGGGGGGGCGAAATTCTCGGCCTGGCCGTATGGGGCCGGGTACTGGTCGGAACCATACCGGGAATAGTAGTACTCGGCCTGGGGCTGATTGTAGTAGGTCTGGTTCGCGCCTTGCGGATATTGCGTCTGGTTTTGCGATGCGGGAAAGGCGCCTGTCGCGCTCGGCGAGTACTGCGCATAGTACGAAGACGAAGGGCGGGTCGCGCTCTGCGGCGAACTATGGTACGCCACGCTTCCGGGTGCGCCCTTGGAGATAGGGGAATTTTGCATGGGTGACTCCTTTCGGAAAAACGGTTGGAAATTCTCGGCGCCTGCCTATTGGCTGTCGGCTTCCGCAAGTTCGTTCTTGTCGGATTTGACGGCCTTTTTCGGAGCGGCCGCGCCGGTTTTGGTCGCCGAGTCCCATAGATACTTGGTCCCCGTGGCTAGGACGACGATTCCCAGCAGCGAAAAGAAACCCGTCGCTCCCGCAGCTGTCATCGCAGCCGTCGCGGCGGCAGTCGCCAAGCCTGCCCCGGCCGATTCCTTGATTGTGTCCATCACGGCTTCTTCCTTGCTGATCTCGCTGTTTACCACTCTTCTAATGTTCTTGGCGGCGGCGGCGGTCCCGCCGATGATTGCGCCGACTCCGGCCATCTTCGCGGCCGCGCGGGGCACGATGCTTGTCGTTCTGGTTGCGACGGCGCGGGCCGCCGGGTATCTTGCATATGACATGTTTGCCTCCTTCATTTTTATCGTCGGAATGATTCGCGTTGAAATGCGTTTAGTCCTTTGTCTAATCCTGGTTATAACGGATTTGGGGGTGGGTGGAATGTAGGTTGGGTTGAGCGTCGTCAATTGTTGGGTTTCGCTACGGAATTCTATCAAACAAACTGATACGGCGCGCGAAACGTTTGGGAAGCAAGCGAAACCCAACATGAAACCCGCTCAACCCAACCTACGCATTGCCGCTCCCCCAAATTCGTTATAACCAGGTCTAATCCTTTGTCGGTGAAATCTCCGTTATTCGTCCGAACTTGCATCGTCTTTTCCGGGTCCGCCTCCGAAAATCCCGAACAGGCTCGAAAGTCCGCCAGCGACCATGCCTTTTACGGTGTCGCTGGTCAACAGCAGAGTGGCCACCGCTCCCACTGTGGCGCCTTTCCAGAATTGGGTGTCCAGGCTTTCCAAAAACGAAGCCAATCGCGACGGGTCCGCATCGCCGTTGACCATGTCGTTGACAAGACCGAAAAGCTGGCCGTGCTGGTTTTCCAAGTGCTTGGGCTGCACGCTTCCGGCGGGTCCGGGATAGCCGCCGTGGCCGCCGCAACCGCATTGCCCGATATTATTTCCCGGCAACGGCTGCCCGTATTCACGGCAACCTCGGCCGTGGGCCGGATGCGACCCAGGCATGCCCCCGCCCTGCAAGGGTTGCCCCCAATAGCCCGGAGACGGAGGACCTTGCTGTCCTCCGCAACTCGAATGCGGTTGGCCGGGTTGCATGCCCGGTCCCGGGAAAGCTTGTCCGGGATGCGCGCCGGGTCCGGGGAACGGCTGTCCATAAGGCGCTCCGGGTCCTGGAAACGGCTGACCGGGGTGCGTCCCGCAACCGGCGGAGGGCTGTCCATATGGAGCGCCTGGTCCGGGAAACGGCTGCCCGGGATGTGCGCCGGGTCCGGGAAACGGCTGTACATAAGGCGCGCCGGGTCCGGGGAACGAATGACATGGTTGGCTCGGCGGCCCGCCGTTGACGGGGGGAGCCTGTCCCGGCCCGAATACCGCATCGCCGCATTGCTGTCCGGGATGGGCGGTGGCGCAAGACTGCGGTTGTTCGTGGGAGTTTGGGTCGTTTCCCTTTTTTCCGGCCGAGGCCGCGTCCTTGCAATCGCTACAATCGCTTGCCTGTTCTGCTGCGTGACCGGGGTTCGATTCCCCGTACGTCGCCTGCTCCATTTTTCTGACTCCGCCCTCAGCCGAGCCGCCCATGCCGTCGGCGCAACCCTGCGCAGCTTCGGCGTCCTCCGCGCAACTGCTTCCCTGGTGCTGCGGCGGTCCCTCGGGGGTACCTTGCCCGGTTATCGGTTTTGTTGTCATATCTTGCATCGCTTTATCCTCCTTTGGCTGATTGTGTGTGACCTGTCGTTGTTTTTGAGTTTTCAGACTCATCGGATTTGGTTCGTTTTCTTGCAAAAAAAAAGGCGCAATCATTGGGACCTTTCCAATGATTGCGCCTTCACTTCCTGCGCGCTCGCAATGGCCGCAGGCCGTAAGGGATGACTATGAGCCATTCGATTGCAAGAATAGCCCTGTCAAAAAAAATATTTGGCGAGCTTATGATTGTTGAATTTGTTTGTCAAGATAAAAATTTGTCCCCGAAGTGGAAGGGTGAGGTTCTGGATAGGTAGTGAACAATGAGAATCTTCTGTAGGCACCCTGCCGGCAAAGAATGCCGATGGTTGCCACGCTGGATTCCCTTGCGGCAAAGAAAGTGAGGAGCGCCACATCGAACGCAAATAAATCTTGACATGAAATTTATGATCGTGATAGAGAGTTTCCCGAAATATAAAGTGTTTAATCCTTACGGTCCGTGGCCGTCATTCGGCGCGCGGAAAGTGAAGGCGCAACCGAACGTATAGACTTCGTTTCGAGTTGCGCTTTTTTTTTGCCTGCTCATCCGGGAGGGCCCCGAAATGAAGGGCGACGAAAATTTCAACGGACACGGACCGACGGGCAGAGAGCGAAAAGTTCGTGCGGCGGATCCGGTCCCTGGAACATGCGGGAAGGGAAAATGAGATTCGACAGACGTGAAATAGAGATTCGGCATGCCATGGCAGGGCGCATACGATTCAGGATACCGGCCCTGCGTCGCGACGCAAAAGCCTCTGCGGTATTCGAAGGTCCATTGCGGGAAGTAAACGGGATCAAGTGGACCGAGATCAACGACAAATGCGCAAGTTTGATTGTCCGGTATGATCGCGGCGTCGTGGGACAGGAGGAAATCGTAGGCCGGGTGAAGGAAATAGTTAAATCGAGAAGAAAGGACTTGCTCGCGGCGACGCCCAAGGCCGGAAAACAATTGTCAAAGGCCAAGTCCAAGAACGGGAAGCCCGGCAATTCCTTGAAGGCCGCCCTGGCCCGGTTCGTTGCTCTCACCTTGATTTCAGCGGTAGTATTTGTCAGAGAAGTAATATTGAAGCGCCCCTTGGCGCAAGGCATTTTCAGTCCGCTGGGGCTCGTCACGACATTGTTCGCCCTGCCCATGATCAAGAGAGGTATCCAGAAGATCGGGGAAGGGCGCATCACGCTGGAAAGCTTCCTTGGGGGCAGCATCTTGGCGGCCACGGTGGCCGGGGAGGCCCAGGCCGCGCTGGAAATCCTGTGGGTCACCAGCGGCGGAGAGCTTCTCCAGGAATGGATCACCGCCCGCTCCCGAAGGGCCATCCGGGACATTCTCCAGGTCACGGAGAAGGAGACCTACATCCTGGCCGACGGCGTGGAGGTCAGCGTGCCTGTCGAGAAGGTGAGACCCGGCGACACGGTGGTGCTTCACACGGGGGAAAAGATCGCGGTGGACGGAGAAGTGGTCAAGGGCGAAGCCCTGGTCGACGAGTCCCCCATCACCGGCGAGGCGGCTTTCGTGACCCGGGCAGCGGGCGACAAGGTCTTTGCCGGGACTTTCGTGCGGCAGGGCGTGATATTCGTCGAAGCCCGGCAGGTGGGCGACCGGACGTACCTTGCGCGAATACTGCGCATGGTGGAGGATTCCATGGAGAACAAGGCGCCCATCGAGGGCGAGGCCGACCGGCTTGCCAAGAGCGTAGTCAAGTGGGGGTTCGCGGCGACGCTGACCACGCTGTTGCTGACACGCAGTCCGTGGCGGGCCTTCACGGTCATGCTGGTCATGGCGTGTCCGTGCGCGACGATCCTGGCGGCATCCACCGCCATCAGCGCGGCCATGAGCGCGGCCGCGCACCGGCGCATTCTGATCAAGGGCGGCCGCTACCTGGAAGAGGCGGGCAAGGCCAACGTGATCTGTTTCGACAAGACCGGCACCCTGACCACCAACGAACCCGAGCTGAAGCAGATCGAAATCTTCGACGGCTTTTCCGAAGACGACCTTTTGCAACTGGCCTACTCCACCGAGATTCACAACAACCACCCGGTCGCCATCGCGATCAAGCGGGAAGCCGAAAAGCGCGGCATCGAACCCATCGGGCACGACGTATGCGAATACTTCCTGGGAAAAGGGGTCCGCTCTGAGATCCGCGGGAACGAAATCCTGGTGGGCAGCCACAAGCTCATGGACCAGTTTTCTGTGGCGCACGCGGAAGTAAAGGCCTATCTGGACAAGGTAAAACGGCAAGGCCTGACCCTGTTGTTCGTCGCCAAGAACGGGGAGCTTTTGGGGGTGGTCGGGATTGCCAATCGCGACCGCGAGGATGTCGGCGCGGTGGTGGATTTCTTCCGCAAGGAAGGGTTCGACAAAGTCGCCATGGTCACGGGCGATTCGAAATACTCGGCCCTGGAGGTGTCCTGCCGGCTCAATTTCGACGACTGCCATTACTCGGTCATGCCCGAGGAGAAGGCGGAAATCGTGGCGGGTCTGAAAAGCAAGGGGGACAAGGTCATGATGGTGGGCGACGGAATCAACGACGCGCTCGCCCTGACCGAAGCCGACATCGGGGTCGCCATGGGGGCGGGCGGCTCGGAAGTGGCCATCGAGGCGGCCGACATCGCCCTGGTCGAAGACGATTTGAAGGGCGTGGTCTACGTCCGCCTGCTGAGCAAGGAAACCATCCGGGTGGTCCGTCAGAACTTCTGGATAGCGACGGGTTCGAACATTGCCGGAGTGGCGCTGGGGGCCATGGGGCTGCTTTCGCCGCTGATGGCCGGACTGGTGCATATCGCTCATACGTTGGGCATTCTGGCCAATTCGAGTCGTCTGCTCAATTACGAACCGTCTGGAGAATTCTCCAGAATAGAAGGCTTGCCGCGAAATGTGCAACAGATCGATTTTAAACGGAGAAAAGGAGGTAACGAAAATGCAGTCTACGGAGAACGCAGCGGAAGCAAAGCGGTCCGGGCCGACTAGTATGCCGGAGGTATCGGGACAAGCCGGACAACCCGCCCCTGCCGAGCCCCCCGAGAACGGGGCCGGTGAAAAGGGCCAGAGCGGGGAAGCGGGAAACAGGCCTGCGGATGCGCCGGTGCGGGAAATGGAAATGGAAAAGGAAATGTACGCGAGAGGTGCCGAGAACGGGTCTGCGGATAAGGCAAAGGACGCGACCGGAGGTGAGCAAAGGCTTTTGGAGCAAGCGTCGCCCAAGGGCCAGGCGGGACCGGAAGAGAGCGGCTGTTCTTGCGAAGATGTCGCCGAGTCCTGCTCCGCCAAAGGACCCTGTGCCCATGACGAAGACGAAAAGGGCGAGTCTCGGGAAGCTCCCTGTTCTTGCGACGAATCGGAAAAAGCCGCCAAAGCGGCCGGGACGGCAGCTGTCGCCGCAATGAAAATGCAAGGGGGCGAGCAGGCTGGCGGTTCCCAGGCGAAAGAGGGCGAACAATCCGCCAAGCTTCAATCAATGCAGGATTGCGGAAAAGGATCGAGCGATTACGGGCAGGGAGAGCATCAACCTGAAGGAAAATCGTCCGGTTCCGCATACGATGGCGGCGATGCTAAACCTCATGCGGCGCCTGGCAACGTTTCAGGCACTCCAAAAGAGCCCTGCCAAACTGCCCCTGCTCAGACGGGCCAATTCCAAGACGGGTCGGGCCAAAACACAGGGATGCCTTGTCCCGGAGGAGCGCCAATGGATATGACCGGCGACGGCCAACGGGAAATGCCGTGCTACGGGCAAGGCGAAGCGGCCTACGGCCAGCAGGAACAAACGCCGTTCTACGGGCAAGGCGAAGCGGCCTACGGCCAGCAGGCGCAAACGCCGTTCTACGGGCAAGGCGAAGCGGCCTACGGCCAGCAGGAACAAACGCCGTTCTACGGGCAAGGCGAAGCGGCCTACGGCCAGCAGGCGCAAACGCCGTTCTACGGGCAAGGCGAAGCGGCCTACGGCCAGCAGGAACAAACGCCGTGCTACGGGCAAGGCGAAGCGGCCTACGGCCAGCAGGCGCAAACGCCGGGCTATTCGGGACCAATGCCTTATTATGGTCATGGCCCAGTGCCTGGTTACGGCCAGGGCGAAATGTCTTACGGATTCGGCCCGATGCCCGGAAACGGTCAAGGCCCGATGCCCGGTTACAGCCAAAGCGAAATGATCTACGGCCAGGGCCCCATGCCCGGCTACGGACCGGGGGAAGCGTCATGCTACGCCCAGGGCCCCATGCCCGGCTGCGGACCGGGGGAAACGTCAGGCTACGGCCAGGGCCCCATGCCAGGCTACGGACCGGAGCAGGCGCCTGGCTACGGCCAAGGCGAAATGCCCTACGGCCAAGACCAAAAGCACGGATGCGGCCAAGGCGACATTCCCGAATACGGTCAGCCGCCCGGAGGCAATCCGCACATGCACGGTCAAAAACCGCAGGGGTGCATGCACGGTTTCGGTCAAGGCCCCGGACACCCCAAGCACGATGCCAATAAGCACGGGCAATTCATGGGGCTGGTCAACGACATTGCAAATGGCGACGCCGACGCATCGACCGTGATCAATTTCCTGGCAAGCCTGGACCCCCTGTTTTGGAAAGGGGCGCTGATGGGAGCGGTGGCCGCGCTTCTGTTGACCAACGACTCGGTGAAAAGCTCCATCGGCGGGGCCATGTCCGGCGTGATGGGAGCATTCGACAAAGACAGTTCGGAAGAAAAATCGTAATCCATTATAGAAAACAAGGAGGTGGAGATGTCAACCAATTATAATCAGTCGGCTTACAATCAATCGTTTTACAAGCAGTATCCGTCGGCAACCGGGGTTTATCCCTCCCATTACGGGTATTATCCGTCGGCGAGATATCAGGATTCGAGAGTGACCAGTTACGTGCCCCGTGCCGCTTTGTCCATGGCCGGGGTCGGGGCCATTGTCGGGGGCACGGCAGCTGCGGCGAAAAACATACGCAAGTTGAAGAATGCCGAAATCACCCATGAGGAAGCCGTCAAGGATACGATCAAGCAGGCTGCGGGCGCGGCCGTGGCGACAGGGACGGCTACTGCGGCAGTGGGAGCGACCGGTGTGACCGGTGTCGTGTCGCTGCTCGGTATTCTGGTCGTGGCGACCGGCACGAAGTACCTCTGGGACGGTATCACCGGGACGGAGTAGTAGGTCCTGTAAAAGAAAGAGAACGCTCGTTTTTAGGCGGAAAAAGCAAAAAAGGGTAAAATCTGAAAAAATAAAAGGAGATCGAGATGCAACAAGCAAATTATCCATATGGGCATCCTATTCCCAGCGCTGCAACGCACCCGAATATGGCCCAAGCCCAACCCCAACCCTGTGGTCCGACCGGTCCGTCGCCGTCGCCGCACGCCCCCGGTCCGTCGCCGTCTCAGCATGCGCCCGGAGCCGGGCCGTCGGTCCAAGGGCCTTCGGCCTCCGGACATAGTTGCAGCCAGTCGTCGTCAACGCAACATGCCCAAGCGCCGAAAAGCCACGCTTGCACATGCGACCATTCGGCGGCAGGCGCGCAACCCCAGGCTTCGGGAATGCCGGCGGACGGCAAGCACCTGTACAATACTCCGTATTCCCCGCAATACTACGGTCCCGATGGCCAGTATTACGGTCCCGACGGCCAGTATTACAGGTATGATCCGAACGGCATGGCGCCGGCGCCCTACAGCGATACCGGAATCGCCAGCTGGTTCGCCTTTTCCGATTCCTGCTACCTGAAAGGTCTGCTCGTAGGCGCGGGCGTGACGCTGATTTTGACCAATTCCACGGTGCAGAAAGCCATGGTTCGCGGCGCGGTCAAGGTTTGGTCCTTCTTCCAGGGAAGTATGGAAGAGGTCAAGGAGCAGTTTCGCGACGTTCAGGCGGAGATGAGCAATGAGGATTAATCCATAGGATTCGACAGGAAAAGAACCAAGGAGGAATTATGATGGACGACCAAAGAGCGACGGAGGACCGTCAGACGACCCCGGTTCCAGTGAATTCGGATTGCGGGCGGACAAAGAAGAGTACCCGTTCCGATTTGGCGGCCAAAAGAAAAGCGGCCAAGGTGGGAATGGCGGTGTCTTTGGGCGTTTTGGTCGGCACGGGTCTGATGGGGGGGCGCAGGACCAGTTCATTGCATATCTGGTCCGGCGTTTCCCTGATCGGGTTTTCCATTTGGCATTACAGCCTTTACAAGCCCTCGAAACGGTGAAACAAGCCTTTGGATATGAAGCCTTCAGTAGAAAACAGATGCACTGTGAATGTCGTGCACGAACTGCCGCGCAGATTGAGGGTGCGGTTGAACGGAGTATGCGACCCGTCGTTCGATCCGGCCTATTTTTCCGCAGTGTTGCAGAACATTCCGGGGGTTGACCGCGTGCGGTTCAACTTCGGATGTTCCAGCGTGGTGGTAGGCTACGACGGGGACCCTGCGTGCCGCCAGGCCATCCTGTCCCGACTGGAAACCATTCCGGAAGAGTCCTTCCGGCCAGAGGCGCGAAAGGAAAGCAATCCCGACCCCGTGGGCACGGGCGCCAAAGGGGCGCTCGCCCTTTTGACACCGGCGGTCCCCAAACCGTTGTGCAAATTGCTGACTTGGGGGATGGGGCTGCCCGTTTTGCTCAAGGGGGCGGAAACCCTGGTGGAGCGTGGCGTGAAGGTGGAGGTCCTGGACGCGGCGGCGGTCGGGTTTTCCCTGTGGCGAAAGGATTACTTCACCGCCAATTCCATCGTCGCTCTGCTTGCCCTGGGGGAATACCTTGAGGAATTGTCCGAGGACAAGGCGGCCGGGTTGTTGAAGGGGCTGTTGAAGCCGCAGGTCGAGCACGTGTGGGTGGAGCGCGACGGCAAGGACGTTCGTGTCGGCGTCGAGGAGGTTGTCATCGGCGACTGGGTGGTCTGCGGATCGGGCGAACTGATCCCCGTGGACGGTGTTGTGATCGACGGGGACGCTTCGGTCAACCAGAGTTCCATCACGGGCGAGTCGATTCCCGTGCACTTGCAATCCGGCGACGAGGCTTTGTCCGGTTCGGTGATCGAGGAAGGGCGGCTGAAAATCGAAGCCCGCCGGGTTGGGTCGGAAACCGGAATGGCGCGTATCGGCCGTTTTCTGGAAAATTCCCTGCGCACCAAGTCGGAATCCCAGAAGAAAAGCGACGAGCTGGCCGACCGGCTGGTCCCCGCGACGCTGGGTCTCGGTCTTCTGTTGTTCCTGATGACCCGGGACGTCCGAAGGGCGGCGGCGGTGCTCACTGTAGACTATTCCTGCGCCATCAAGCTGGCCAATCCGGTCGCTGTGCGGACGGCCATGTATACGGCGGCCCGCAGCGGCGTGCTGATTAAAGGCGCCCAGGCCTTGGACACGCTGGCGCGCGTGGATACGGTGGTTTTCGACAAGACCGGCACGCTGACCCGAGGCGTTCTGGAGGTGACCGATATCGTTTCCACGGCGGACATGGGGGAGGACGATCTGCTGGCCCTGGCGGCGGCCGCCGAGGAGCACTATGCCCATCCCGTGGCAAAAGCCGTGCTTCAGAAAGCCCGCGAGAAAGGCCTGGAGCTTCCCCCCACGGGCCAGGTAGACTTCATCGTGGCCCACGGGGTCTCGGCGTACGTGGACGACCGGCGCGTTCTGGTGGGCAGTCGCCATTTCATAGAAGACGACGAATATATAGATTGTTCTCCGGCCAACGGTCATGCGCAGAGACTCAGAAATGAGGGAAAGACCCTCCTCTACATCGCTCGACAGAATGTCCTGGAGGGTGTCCTGGCCCTGAGAGACGCCTTGAGACCGGAGGCGAGGCAGGTCCTTCTTGACTTGAAGGACCTGGGGATCGAAAAGACCGTCATGCTGACCGGCGACCATCCGGACACCGCCAAGGCCATCGCGAAGGATTTGGGCGCCTTGGACGAAGTCCACTGGGACATGAAGCCGGAAGACAAGGCCGCCATCGTGGAAGAATTGACAAAAAAGGGAAAGACGGTGGCTTTTGCGGGCGACGGGGTCAACGACGCCCCCGCATTGATGACGGCGCAGGTGGGCATTTGCATGCCCGGCGGCGCCGACTTGGCCAGGGAGGCCGCGCAGGTCGTCCTGATTCGCGACGACTTGTCCTGCTTCGTGGAGGCCAGGCGCGTCGCGGGAAAGACAATCCAGACCCTTAAAAACTGCTTCGGGGCCGCCGTCGGTTTCAACACCGTGTTTTTGGTCCTGGCCAGCGCGGGCTTGTTGCGTCCGGTGATGGCGGCGATCCTGCACAACGCCAATACGGTGGGAATTCTCGGGTACGCCGCCCTCTCCGGCATGCAAAAACCAAAGGCTGGAAAAACGCCTAAAAGGATTGAAGGCCTCGCGCCCTCGGGTTCGATTCGGGAAAAAATCGAGGAAAAGAGAATATGAATGAACCTCTGACAGAAGCGCCGACGGGCAGGGCCTTGACATTGGTCAAAGTGCTGGATCCGGACCTGGCATTGAAACTCAGCCGCATGGGGCTGTTCGAGGGCAGCGAAATCACAAAACTGGAGCAGGAGGTCCTGGTGCATCCCGTCCGGGTCCGGGGACCCAAAAGGGACGCGGTGCTGGGCGGTGGCATGGCCATGAAGATCGTCGTGCACCTTGACGGCGACGAAGGAAAGCTGCCGCTGACCGAAATGAGGCCGGGCCAGGCCGGGCACATCGAAGGCCTTACCGGCGGCCCCTATCTTTTCAAGGCCTTGGAAACGCTGGGACTGAAACCCGACGACCGGATCGAATTTCTGCGCAAACTGCCTCCCATGGAGTACGTGGCGGTTTTGGAACACAACGGCAGAATCCATCTGACCGAAGGCATGGCCGCGAAGATATGGGGACGAATGCAGGACAAGCAGATTCAGTTCGTGTCCTCCAAGGTCGGGGAAAAATTTCACGTGGATGAAATTCTCGGGGGGACGAACGCCGTCAAAATGCTGGAGGAAAAAGGCGTGAGGCCCGGAAGGACCATGGTTCTGGAAAAAGTCGCCCAGGCCCAGGCGCTGCACATCGGCGTGCGCAACCCGGTGGTGGTTTCCAGCAGCGAAGGACTGCGGCTGTTTCTCTCCAGCTTCGACGCCAATAAGATTCTGGTTCGGGAGGCCGAAGACCTGCGGAACAAATGACCGACGCCATTCATTTCGGAATTATTGGTTATATCGAATGGTTCATCGCGGATTTGCGCGGAGCGGTAATGGTAACCAGAGCTTCCAGCTCTGGTCCGAACCCGCGTATATGCACTCCCCTTCGTAGCCACGCCAGACCAGGATGGTCTGGGTACCTTCGGGACGCGTTTTCAAACAAATCCGTTATGATCGGCAGAATTGCAAATAGCGCTGTGAAGAATTGAAGAATAAAGGAATATAAATCATGAACAACCAATGGCCCTGGTCGATGCAGCCGGTCTATTTCAACCCCGTAGCGTTTTTCGACGGCGCAAACACCGCCGCGACAGTTTCGAGCAGCCAAACCTTCCAGCCCCCCGGCGCCCTGTCGGGCTTGGGCGCTCCTGCCATCCCGACCCCGACTTTTCCGGCGGTCCTTTTTAGCGCCTTGATCGGCGGCGCCAACGAACTCGGCAGAAACGCCCACAAAGTCAGGCGAAAAGAAACGACCCCCGTAGAGGCCGTGTGGAAAAGCCTTGTGCGCGGCGCCTCCACCAGCGTCGCGACCTCCGCCGCCATCGCCCTCACCTCGAGCCGCCTGCAAGACCGCACCTTGGCGACCCGCCTGGCCGCCATTGCCGCCGCCACGGCGGGTATTTCCTTTCTCATATCCTGGAAAGCCGAAAAACGGCCATGATCAAAGGATAGTTGTGGTCGCCAATTGTGCCCAACTTCATCCACAGGGAAATTGTCCATGATGTCGTTAAATCCAATTCGGCGTTGTCTGAAACTCTGATGTAGTCACTGCCATCGAAACTGAAGGCGCTATTCGGTTTCCCAAAGCGATCCGACGTCAATGTAGCTCCAGAAGGAGTCCCGTCGTTTCCATTTCCGCTTTCGTCATGCGCATTCCCATTGAAAGGGTAATAGGCAACCAGTCCATCGCCAATGCCTGCCAAGGCAGATGCCGTTGCGAAAAAAGCGATGCCGAACAAGCAAATCAGCAGCAAAAATCTTTTAATTTTACCTCCTTGAAATACGTTGTTATTCCCCCCGATGGGGCTTGGTTTTAACTTCGGCCGGTTTTCATCATCCAACAGTTTCGATCATCGCATGGATTCCGGGTCTCCGCAAGCTCCGCCCGGAATTACGGTGTTTGTTGGCCGACGTTATAACCAACCCTCCCCCGACGCTATCTGGTGTAATCCTTTGGGTCGTCTTCCCGCTTGTCCTCCACCGTAGGGGGCAGGGACGAATCGTCGCCGTCCTCTTGATTGGCATCCCTTGCATTTTGGGCGTTTTTCTGAGCGTCCTGTGCTTTAATAGCGCTGTTCTCCGCCTCTCTTTTCGAGTCTTGGACCTTTTGGACATCTCCTTCCGACACGCCCCTCCAGGCATTCGCCGCAGCAGTTTCGGCCGCCTCCTGGTAGGTTTCGGCCGCACTCAACTCATTTTGGAGTTGCTGTTGCAGTTTCCGCAGTTGCGCCGCCTTCTTTTCGTCGCCGAGTTCAATGGCCGCTTTGATTTCCTGGTCCACGATATCGACTTTCTCTCTGATCTGTTCGGCAGCAACGGCGGCATGGGCCGCGAAAACGCTGGCCTCTGCGGCCTGGTAGGCCAAGTTTCCGTCAAGTTGCCCGACAGTGGGGTCCGGGTTGCTTTTCAGTGTTTCCGCGACCGTTTTCAACGCCTCCATAGAAACGACTCTTGCCTCGGCTTGCTGCAAAGGGCTCTCCGCGTTTTTAAATGCGGTCGCAGCCTTGTCTATGGCTTTAAAAACAGCGGATTTTTCGGTAGCGGAGAAACCCGGCGCTTCGAAGAACCCCTGAACGAATTTCCCCACTGTGTCCACGCTGCCTTCTTCGATATGCAACGCGGATTGTTCTCCGTCGTATCCGACCGAAACGATAGACCCGCGGACCCCTGCGACGGCCGTCGGAGTCTGCAAGTAGTGCCTGGGGCTACGTTCGACGCTCTTGAACCAGACTTTTCCGACAAAGCACGTGATTCTCCGCGCGAACATGGCGACATTCCCCAGCGCGGAGCGGCTCGATTCTTCGCGTTCCTGAATCGCGGCGCTGGTGAAGGGGCTGATGGTCATGATGGCCCCTTCGTTGAAATGTACTTCGGCTTCGCCTTCGCGAGTCTGGACATGGTCCCCGGACATCAGGGGCATCCCGGTTCGGTCCACCTCGATTACCTTGTCGAAGGACAAGATGACCACGTCCCCCTTGAATTTGGAAATCACCGCGATGGGCTCCGATGCTTCCGCAAAAGAGCAAAGAGGAGAAAACAGCGCGATGGAAAAAGCCGAAATGATCAACGCGAGAATGATCGGCATGAATGTTTTTTTCATGAGAATCCTGCTCCGATTCAATAGTGGTTGTTTAGGGGCATCGGAATTTTCCGTCCGGTTTGGAACCCGTTTGACAAAACGACTCAAAACTGTCACAAAGTCCCAAAAAAACAAGGGGCGATGCGAACGAAACGCAAGACCCCTTGTTTTGGTTTTTCAATTTGGAGCCGACGAGCGGATTCGAACCGCTGGCCTGCTGATTACGAATCAGCTGCTCTACCGGCTGAGCTACGTCGGCGAAACTTTGTGTTAATTACTGGTTTTATGACGCGAAATCAAGAGAAAAATGCGATCGACCCGATTTTGGATGAAATCGGGGAACGAAAGAGCGCGGTGGACTGCACGGGGCTGACCGGTTCCGCGCGGGCCTACTTTGTGTACCGGATGTATCTGCGGGACCCCCGGCCCATGGTGGTGGTCCTGCCCAAGGCCCCGGACGCCGAGCGGTTCATGGCGGACCTGGAGTTTTTCACCGGGGGCCTGTCCTGGCCGGTGCTCTATTTTCCGCCCTATCACATATTGCCCTTCAAATTTTTGTCCTATCACGGGGAGACGGCGGCGGCGCGTATCCGGGCGTTGTTCGAGATGATGGAATATTCCCTGTCCGCGCCGCCTTTGGTGGTGACCACGGCGGGGGCCATGGCCCAGAAGGTGATGCCCAAGACCGTGCTGTCGGAACATTGCGAGCTGTTGGCGGAAAACGAGGATATCGAGATCGACCGTCTGGCCGAAAAGTTGAACGCCGGGGGCTACGAGCGGTCAATGATCGTGGAGGAGCCGGGGGACTATTGCGTGCGCGGGGGGATTGTCGATATATTTTCACCCCTGTACGACAGCCCGATTCGAATCGAGCTGTTCGGGGACATGGTGGAGTCGTTGCGATTCTTTTCCCCGGTCAACCAGAGGACCCTCAAGCGCGTATCCGAGGCGGTGATCGCCCCGTGCCGCGAAACGGTCCTGGTCCAATCCGAGCTTGCCGAGATCGCATCCAGAGTGAGGGCGCAAGGCGCGCGCATGGAACTTCCGGTCTCCCAGGTCCGGGAGATTGTGGACCGGGTGAAGAACGAGGGGGTGTTTCCCGGCATCGAAATTCTTCTGCCCATGATGTATTCGCAGATGGATACGTTCATGGACTATGCGCCGGAACGGTCGCTGTATGTCCTGATGGAGCCCCGGGATTTGCAAAGGGCGTCCGACGACGTCTACGAGCAGGCTCGGAACAACTATGCGGCGTCCTTGCAGGACAAATCCTTCGGCATCGAGCCCGAAAGCCTGTTTCTTCCCTGGGAGAGGCTCGAGGCGGCCCTGGAAAAGGAGCGTCCGGTGCGCGTCAAGTCTTTGGCGATGGTCCGTCCGGACGAAGAGGGCGAGGTTTCTTTCCGGGCGTCTTTTGCCACTTCCGACAATTCCGAGCTGCAAGGCCAGTTGAAGGCCCGCAAGGACTCCGAGCGGCTGTTTATTCCGCTGGCACAATGGCTGGAGGAAAAGACCTCCGCAGGCATGAACGCGCTGGTGGTCTGCGCGTCCAAGTCCCGCGCGCAGCGGGCGGACACCATCCTGAAACCCTACGGGGTCGCCACCGAACTTCTGGAAGGCTTCGATCCGAGACGCCTGTCCAAAAACAGTGCCGCCGGCAGGGCGTACCTGTGCATCGGCGGTCTCGCTTCCGGGTTCGTGTGGCCGGAGGAGTCTCTGGCGGTGGTGACGGACGTGGAGATCTTCGGAAAGAGAAGGCGGAGAAAGCCTGCGGCGCCCAAGGTCCGTACCGGCCTGCTTTCCTTCGACGAACTTCAGCAGGACGATCTGGTGGTGCATGCCGAGCACGGCATCGGGCAGTACCACGGGCTGGTCAAGCTGGAGCTGAACGGGACGGGAAACGAGTTTCTCCTGTTGCGGTACCGCGACAACGACAAGCTGTACCTGCCCGTGGACCGAATGAACCTGATCCAGAAATACATGGGCGTGGAGGGCGTCGTCCCCGTGTTGGACAAGATGGGGGGCAAGTCCTGGGAACGGGTCCGGTCCAAGGTCAAGAAGTCCGTGGAGAAGATCGCCGCGGAGCTTCTGCGGCTGTACGCCTCCCGGAAGGTCCGGGAGGGGTGGGCGTTTTCGGACCTGACCGAGGAGATGAGGGAGTTCGAGGCGGCGTTTCCCTTCGAGGAGACCCCGGACCAGCTCAAGGCCATCGAGGACGTGTTCTCCGACATGACCGCTCCGACGCCCATGGACCGGCTGATCTGCGGGGACGTCGGGTACGGCAAGACCGAGGTGGCCCTGCGTGCGTCGTTTCTATCGGCGTTCAACGGCAAGCAGGTGGCCATGCTGGTGCCCACCACGGTGCTGGCCGAACAGCACTGCGCCACGTTCTCCAAGCGTTTCGAGCCATACCCTGTCACGGTGGCGTGCCTGAGCCGGTTTCGTCCGGCCAAGCAGCAAAAGGAAATCGTGGAGGGTTTGAAATCAGGTGCGGTGGACATCGTGATCGGCACCCACCGCCTGGTGCAAAAGGACGTGGGGTTCAAGGATCTGGGGCTTTTGATCCTGGACGAGGAACAGCGTTTCGGGGTCAAGCACAAGGAGAAGATCAAGAAGATCAAGAGCACGGTGGACGTTCTCGCCCTGAGCGCAACGCCCATACCGCGCACGCTGCACATGTCGCTGATGGGAATCCGGGACATCAGCGTGCTTTCCACGCCGCCCGAGTACCGCAGGGCCATCGTGACCTACATTTCCGAGTTCGACGACGCCATCGTCAAGGACGCCATCAGAAAGGAGCTTGCGCGCGGGGGCCAGATTTTCTTCGTGCACAACAACATCTTCAGCATCGGCTCCATGGCGCAACGGTTGCGGGAGCTGGTCCCCGAGGTTCGTCTCGGGGTGGCCCACGGCCGTCTGGAGGAGTCCAAGCTGGAAAAGGTCATGCTCTCTTTCATGGAGCGCGAGCTGGACATGCTGCTTTGCACCACCATCATCGAGTCCGGGCTGGACGTGGGCACGGCCAACACGATCATCGTCAATCGCGCGGACCGATTCGGCCTGTCGCAGATCTACCAGTTGCGGGGCAGGGTGGGGCGCTCCGACGAGCAGGCGTACGCGTACCTGTTCGTGCCCAAGGAGAGCAAGCTGACCAAGGACGCCGTCAAGCGTCTGAAGGTGCTCATGGAGCACAGCGACCTGGGGGCGGGGTTTCAGATCGCCATGAGCGATCTGAAGATCCGCGGCGGGGGCACGATTCTGGGAGCGTCCCAGTCGGGGCATATCGCGGCGGTGGGCTACGACATGTTCTTGCAGCTCATGGAGCAGGCCATGGCCGAGCAGAAGGGCGAAGAGATCAAAGACGCCCTGGAGCCGGAGATCAACGTCACCATCTCCACGTACTTGCCGGAAACGTACATCCCGGATATCGACCAGCGCTTGGCCACCTATCGGAGGCTGGCCCGCATGAACGCCCTGAAGGAGATTTCCGATTTCAAGGCCGAGATGGAGGACCGTTTCGGGCCGCTTCCGCCGGAGGCCTCCAACCTTCTGATCAAGATCATGCTCCGCGTGCTGTGCATCCAGGCGGGCATCCGCCGCCTGGATTTGAACGAGGAGCAACTGGCGCTGTATTTTTCGGAGCCGCACCAGAAAAATCCCCTGGGCATTCTGGAAATGGTCGCGGACGGCAGTGGGGGGTTTTCGATCTCTCCCGACAGCGTATTGACGGCCGATTTGAAAAAGACGGGAGCGGGCGGAGTGATGTCCCAGACCAAAAACATCTTGAAAGAAATCCGCCAACGTGTTAACGGCTGATGGGTTACGCTTTAAGGTTTGGCTTGGGACGAGGCGCGGACGGGAAATGAAACGATTCGTTTGGATTTGCATATTGATCGCGGCGGCGACGGCGTTCCCCGGTTGCGAAAAGCTGGCCCTGGACGCTCCCGGAGGGTACCTGGTCAAGGTGGGCGAGGGCGTTTGCACCGTGTCCGATTTCCAGCGGGCGTTGGAGATTGCCAAGCTTGCCTATGCGGAGGAGGACCTGTCGAACCCGGAAATTCTCGGGGAGATACGGCAGCGGCTGTTGCGGGAGCTGACCGAAGAATTGGTCCTGCAGGAAAGGGCGAGGGAACTCGGTCTGAGCGTTTCCGACGCGGAGCTGGAGGAGGAGGTTTCGAAAATCAAGGAGGATTTTCCCGAAGATTCCTTCGACCTGATGCTTTTGGAAAATTCCATTTCCTATCCGTACTGGAAGGAGGGATTGAGAAAGGAGCTGTTGAGGAAGCGACTGGAGGCCGAGGAGCTGGAGACGGACATTCCGGTCTCTCCGGCCGAGATTCGGGAGTTCCACGAACGGTACTTGGCCGATTCGCCGGTCAAGCCGGAAAACGACGAGGAGGCGGCGGCGTATTCCCGAAGAATTGTGGAGCAGGTTCGCAAGGAGAAAGCCCGGGAAAAGTACCAGGCGTGGATTCGGTCCCTGTGGAGCAGGTACGACGTCGTGATCGACGAAAAGGCATGGAACAAGGTGTCCGGAAATTGAAGGTTTTTAATTGGAGATGTCGAGGAGTGAGAACAATTGAAAAAGGGAACTTGAAAAGATTTGGCAAGCTTGTTTTCTGGGGCCTGTCGAATGTTTTCGCGTTCCTGCTGGCGGTTTCCATCGCGTCCGCAGCGGCGCAAGACAGGCAGGTCGTGGATCGGGTCGTGGCCGTGGTCAACGAAGACATCATCTTGCTGTCGGACCTTGAACAGGCCGTCAAGCCGTACTTGTACAAAATCCAGGAGTACGATTATTCCCGGCAGGAAAAGGAGCAGCTGTATTTCAAGCTTCGCGAGGACGTGCTCCAGCAGCTGATCAATGAAAAGCTGACGGACCAGCAGGTGGCAAAGGCAGGCATCGAGGTGTCCGACAAGGAGATCGACGAAGCTGTCGAACGAATGAAGCAGGCCAACCGGCTGACCGACGAAAAGCTCAGGCATGTCCTGGAACTCGAGGGGGTCACCATGGAGGAGATGCGGCAGAAAATGCGCGAAAACATCCTTCGGTCCCGGCTGGTCAGTTTCGAGGTCAAGTCCAAGATCGTGGTGACCGAGGAGGACATCGAGGCCTGCTACATCAAGGAGGGCGACAAGTACTGCGAGGCCAAAAAGTACCATCTGAGGTGCATCCTGATGAGAACGCCTTCGGGGGGGGACAAGCGGGCCACGGAGAAGAAGATGCAGGAGATCCACGAAAAACTCGAGCAGGGAGAGGATTTCCAGGAGCTGGCCAGGATGTATTCCCATCCGACCCTTGCAAAGTCCGGAGGATATCTCGGCGCGTTCGACCAGGAGACGCTTTCGTCCCAGATCAGGGACGCGGTCTCGCCATTGAAGGAAGGCGAGTTCACGCCGGTGCTGGACACGGATCAGGGGTTCCAGATTTTCCTGGTGGACAAGATCGAGGTCGAGCAGGGAAAGACCCTGGAGGAGGTCAAGCCGGAAATCGAAGACCGGCTGTACAGGGAAATCGTGGACCAGCGGTTCGAATCCTGGCTCAAGGAACTCAAGGAGAAGTCCCATATCAGGATTATCCGATAACCCAAAGGCGCTAAACAACAAAAGAAGGTTTCGAATATGCCAGAGGAACATATGCCAGAGGAACAGACCGTACAATCGTTCGGGCAGTATCTTCGGGCCGCGAGACTGAAGACCGGGTATGATCTGGAATACGTTTCTTCGGAAACCAAGATCAGCCCGGAGATGCTCCGGGCCATCGAGGAAGAGGACTACGGGAGGCTTCCGCAACCCGTATACGTCATGGGATTCATCCGGTCGTTCGCGTCCGTGGTGGGTGCCGATGCGGACTGGGCCGTGCGCGACTACTCCAAGAACCGAGACTTGTACGCCGATTTGAGACACTCCGAATCGGAATACGCCATGAGGGGCGACTCCGCGTGGCCCAAGCTGCTGATCGTAGTGATCGTCGCCGTGATCGTCGCCGCCGCGGCGTATTTCGGCTATTCTTTCTATCGGGACCTGTTCGACAGCGGTGCTGCCAGGACCCCGCCGGTTGCGGAAAAAGCACCCGATGCGGGGAAGGATGCGGAAGATGTTTCCGGGGACCTACCCGAAACCGATGAAAACGAATTGCAAACGGAAATCGTCGGCGATGCGGATACGAGCGAAAGAGCCGATGCCGATGAGAGCGGCGGAAAAAAGGAAGGGGCGGCGGAGGCGAAACCCGCTGCGGAGCAAGCAGAGCCAAGCGCCGGTCCTCCCTACGAACTTGTCGTCGAAGCCAAGGAAAACACTTGGATGAAAATCATCGTCGATGGTCAGCATACCAAGGAATACAACCTGAAGCCGGGCGAGCGGATCGTCGTGGATGCGGAATCCAAATACAACATTCTGATCGGCAATGCGGGCGGCATCAGGATGAACCTGAACGACAAGCCATTGCCGTCGCCGGGCAAATCGGGGCAAGTGGTCAATATCGTACTCCCCTAATGGAACGGCTTGAAAAAATTTTCGCGTGATTTGCCGGAAATACCGAAAAAACGGTTTGTTTCGCAAATCCGCGACGAACCAGGAACAGAAGGAAAAAAAGGCGAAAAAAATGGCAGGCGACCGCAACAGAATTTTGACAGACAGCATCAAAAGACTGCTTCGCAGAGGGGCGAACCTCCATCTTAAAAAAATTGTCAACAAGACCCACGCTGCCGATTTGTCCCAGGTATTCGGCTCCTTGCCGCTTTCCCAGCAGCGCAAGCTTTTCCAGATGATCGGAGACCCGGAAAAAAAGGGTCTTCTATTCGCCGAACTGGAAAAGGACACGTTCCTGTCGCTCTTCGACCAGATCGAAATTGAAGAGGTCGTGGAAATCCTGGACAACATGGCCTCCGACGATGTCGCCGACCTCTTGGGCAGGTTGCCGGAGGGCAAGGCCGACGAAATCCTGGAGAAGATGAAAAAGGAGGGCTCCGACGCCATCACCGGTCTTCTTCGCTACGGCGACGAAACCGCAGGCGGCATCATGGTCCCCGATTTCATCGCGCTCAAGGAGGACATCACGGCCAAGCAGGCCATCAAGTCCCTGCAAAAGGAACACTTGGACGTGGAGATGCCATTCTACCTGTACGTGGTGAACGACCTCAACCGGCTCGTGGGGGTCATTTCCCTTCGGCAACTGGTCGTGGTGCCCCCGGAGACTCCGCTGAACCAGTTCATGACCCGCGACGTCTTCAGCGTCCGCACCGATATGGACCAGGAGGAGGTGGCTCGCATCGTGGCCAAGTACGACATCCTCGCGGTCCCGGTCCTGGACGAATCCGGAACGTTGGTGGGAATCGTGACGGTGGACGACGTCATCGACATTATCCGGAGGGAGGCCACCGAGGACATGTTCAAGATGGCTGGCGTCGGCGAGGAGTTCGTGGAGACCAAGTCGGTCATGAAAAGCACGAGAATCAGGCTGCCGTGGCTGTTCGCCTCCTGCATCGGCGGCATCGTGGCCTTCTTCGTGATCGGCCATTTCGAGGAGAGTCTCAAGCAGGTCGCCTATCTGGCGGCCTTTATTCCGGTGATCATGGGCATGGGCGGAAACATCGGCACCCAGTCCTCCACCATCGTGGTCCGGGGCCTTGCCACCGGCAAGCTGAGCATACGGGATTTCTGGAATGTGATCGGAAAGGAGCTTGCCATCGGCCTGATCCTGGGACTGGTCTATGGGGGGCTGATCGGAACGGTGGCGCATATCAAGTTCAGTACCCTGAATCTCGCCCTTTCCGTGGGACTGGCGGTGCTCAGTTCCATGTCCATCGCGGCCCTGGTGGGTTCCATGGTGCCGATGGTGTTCGCAAGGTTTCACATCGATCCGGCGGTGGCCACCGGTCCCTTTGTCACAACCTCCATCGATATCATCAGCGTGTTCTTCTATTTCCAGCTGGCCACTATTCTGCTGGGCCTGTGAGCATGGCGAGCTTCTCCTCACCCGCGATCCTGATTCGGCGAATCGACCACGGGGATTTCGACCTGATTCTGACCTTTCTCACGCGGGAACACGGCAAGGTGTCGAGCATCGCCAAATACGCCAAGAAGAGCAAGAAGCGGTTCGCGGGGGTCCTGGAGCTTTTCTACGTGTTGGACATCGTGTGCGAGCAGGGACGGGGCAAGCTGCCCATTTTGAAAGAGGCTTCGGTGCGCCACCCGTTCATCGCCATCCGGGGCAGCATCGAAAAGACGGCCTATGCCAGCTACTGGGCGCAGCTGGTCTACCATTGGCTGGAGGAGGGGCAGAAGGACGAGCGGATGTTCCGTCTGGTCGGCAAGTCCCTGAAAATGCTGGACGAACAGGCGCACAGCCCGGAGACGATCAGCATATTGTTCCAGATGAAGTTTCTTTCGCTCTCCGGCATCAACCCGAACCTGGACCACTGCGGCCGGTGTGGAAAAACGCTGGACGACATGCCCGGCTTTCGTTTGGCGTTCGATCTTTCGGGGGGCGGGCTTGTGTGCGACGCCTGCGTCCGGGGAGAAGGCCGCAGGTTTTCATTGTCCAAGGGCGTGGTCAAGCAGTTGAAATGGATCGGGGAAAAGCCTGCGGACAAGGCGTTTAGAATCCGGTTCTCCGAAGAGGCGCAACGGGAGAGCCTGGAGTTTCTGGAGACCTTCGTGCCGTATCATTTGGGAGTCAGACCCAAGAGTCTGGCGTTTTTGAAAAACCTGAGAGCCGAGCAATCGGGTGCAAAGTGCAAGAGGAATCATTGATAGACAAATTGCCGGATAAAAGGATCGAAGCATCGGCGCCGTGCCGGATCGACCTGGGGGGAACGCTTGACATTTCCACGTTCCACCTGCCCTTGGCGCGTTTCAAGCCCGTGACCTTCAACGCGGCCTTGGATTCGAGGACAAAGGTCGTCCTGGAACCTTATAGGAAAGGTCTTGTCAAGGTGTCTTCCAAGGGGTTCGAGAGCGCGGAGTTTCCGGTCGGACAAGCCCCGTTCGACCATCCGACCGGGCTGATGTTCGCAGTCGCCTCGTATTTCGGCGTCGGCGACGCGCATATTCGAATCGAGTCGTCGTCTCCGGTCAGAAGCGCGCTGGGGGGATCGTCGGTGGCGGCCGTCGCGCTTTGCGCCGCATTTTTCTCGGCCCTTTCCGAATCAGAGGAACGAGAGCGAATTTCCAGGGACCGAATCGTCCTTTTGGCCCACGCCCTGGAGCAGAGCGTGGCCGGAGTGCCCTGCGGCGTGCAGGACCAGCTGGCCGCCGCCTACGGCGGAATCAACGCCTGGCAATGGACCGACCGACAGGGCCCTGGCTTTTTCCTGAGGGAGCCGCTCTTCGAAAAATCGGGTCCCGACGGATTTTCAAAACGCATCCGGATCGCCTATTGCGGCATCCCCCACGAATCCAAGGACATCAACTCCCGATGGGTCAAAGGCTTCGTAGCCGGCGAACGAAGAAGCGAGTGGCTCGAAATCATACGCTGCGCGCAAAGCTTTGTTGACGCTTTGAAGAAAGAAAACTATAAAGATGCGGCCGAATGGATGAACCGCGAGACCGACATCCGCCTCGCCATGACCCCGGACGTTCTGGACGAAACCGGCATGAAGCTGGCGCAAGCCGCGAGGGCCGTCGGTTGCGGCGCGCGTTTCACAGGCGCCGGTGGAGGCGGCTGCGTCTGGGCCGTGGGCGAACTCGAAGATGTGCTTCGCCTGGACGGCGAATGGGAGAATATCCTGTCCGAAAGGTCCGACGCCTGCATGCTCGATGCCGGGATCGACACCCAAGGCTTGCGTTGCGACGGGCTTTGTTGGTAAAGGCTTTGTTTGTTGGTTCATCGCGGATTTGTGGGGAGCGGCAAAGGTAACCAGAGCTTCCAGCTCTGGTCTCATGCCGCCAATATGCCGCCGTTTGGGAGCCAAGGCATGCCAGACCAGGATGGTCTGGTTACCATCGATACACTTTTTCCCATAAATACGAGATGAGCCGGTTTGTTAAACGGATGGTTTCAACATATGGAAGTTACGGAATATCGTTTCCGGGGCGCACTTGACAAATAGTGGCAATAGGCCACGAAAGGACACCAAAACCACGAAAAAAACTGTACATCGTTTCGTGTTCTTTTGTGAAATTTCGTGGCCGAATTCCCGATCGCTGCGAGTCGAGCACTGCCCGTTTCCGATGTTTCCGATATAAATTCGAAATTTAGTTTCAAGGGGAAGAAAGATGAATTTTCAAGATGTGATTTCCAAACTGAACAAATTCTGGGCCGACCGGGGCTGCGTGCTTTCCCAGCCCTACGACATGGAGGTGGGCGCGGGCACGTTCCACCACACCACGACCCTGAAGGCCCTGGGGCCCGAACCCTGGAACGTGGCCTACGTGCAGCCCTCCCGAAGGCCTACCGACGGGCGCTACGGGGAGAACCCCAACAGGCTCCAGCACTACTACCAGTACCAGGTCATTTTAAAACCCTCGCCCATCGACGTGCAGGACCTGTACCTGAAGAGCCTGCAAGTGCTGGGCATCGATCCGCTGGAGCACGACATCCGGTTCGTGGAGGACGACTGGGAGTCCCCCACCCTGGGAGCGGCCGGTCTCGGCTGGGAGGTCTGGCTCGACGGCATGGAAATCACCCAGTTCACCTATTTCCAGATGGCCGGAAGCATCGAACTCAAGCCCATCCCCGTGGAACTCACCTACGGCCTGGAAAGAATCACCATGTATCTGCAAGGCGTGGACAACGTCTACGACCTGATGTGGAACGACAAGATCAAGTACGGCGACGTTCACCACCAACAGGAAGTGGAGCAGTCCACCTACAATTTCGAGGTGGCCGACGTGGACATGCTGCTGGATCTGTTCGGCAAGTACGAGGCCGAATCCCTGCGCGCCATCGAAAAGGGACTGGTCCTGCCCGCCTACGAGTACTGCCTGAAGTGTTCGCATACGTTCAATCTCCTGGACGCTCGCGGCGCCATCAGCGTCACCGAGCGAACCGGCTACATCGGCAGAATTCGCAACCTGGCGCGAAAAAGCGCGGAGGGGTACCTGAACCAAAGAGAATCCATGGGATTTCCGCTGCTCAACCGGTAATCCTTTCCGGATTTGCAATTTCGGATATGCAATGAAGAAACGAGGTAAAAATGAACACGCTATTGCTTGAAATAGGCTCGGAAGAAATACCGGCCGGATATATCGAGCCAGCCCTGGAGGCCCTGAAGTCCAACCTTCTGAAAAAAATGGCCGACGCCCGCCTGTCGTGCGGCGAGGCCAAGGTCTTCGCCACCCCCAGGCGTCTTGCGATCATGGTGGAGGACGTGGCAGACAAACAGGAGTCCGTCACAGAGGAAATGACGGGGCCGCCGGAGAAGGTCGCATACGACATCGACAAAAAGCCCACCGTGGCCGCCCAGAAATTCGCGGAAAAGGCCGGGGTCTCGGTGAAGTCCCTGAAAGTCAAGGAGACCGAAAAGGGCCGTTATCTTTTCGTCAAGAAGACCCGAAAAGGCCTGGCCGCCAAGACGGTCCTAAAGGATATGCTTCCCCAGGTGGTCAAGGCCATCCCCTTTCCCAAGACCATGCGCTGGGCCGACCTGGACATGGTCTACACCCGCCCGGTCCACTGGATAGTGGCCCTGCTGGGAGAGCAGGTGGTCTCCTTTGAAATGGAGAGCATCAAGAGCGGACGCTTCACCCAGGGGCACCGCTTCCTGAGTTCCGGAAAGATCAAGCTGGACAAGCCAGAGGAGTATCTCGACAAGCTTCGCGACGCCTCCGTGGTCGCCGACCTGGTGGAAAGAAAGAGCGGCTTCGAGGACGATATCAGGCAAAAGGCCGCCAGCAAGGGCGGCAAGATGCTCCCCGATCCGGAACTGGTGGAGGAAGTCGCCAACCTGATCGAATATCCGGCGCCCATCATCGGAACGTTCGAGGACAAATACCTCAAGCTTCCCGCCGAGATCCTGATCACGGCCATGCGGGAGCACCAGAGATATTTCGCGGTGGTGGACGACGACGGCAAGCTCATGCCTCATTTTATCGCGGTCAACAACACCAAGGCCAAGGACATGGACCTGGTGGCCACGGGACACGGAAGGGTGCTTAGGGCAAGATTGTCCGACGCGGAATTCTTCTACCAGACCGACGCGAAAATCTCTGCGGAAACCCGCGTGGAAAAGCTCAAGGGCGTCTTGTTCCAGGCCAAGCTGGGTTCCATGCACGAAAAAATGGAACGTATCGTGGAGCTTTCCGGGTACCTGGCGGACAAGATCGGCTTGGACGAAGAGCAAAAGGGCTGGGCGCGGAAAGCCGCTCGCCTGGCCAAGTCCGACCTGGTCAGCAATGTGGTGGTGGAGTTTCCCAAGCTGCAAGGTGTCATGGGCAAGGTGTACGCCGCTGTCGACGGGGAACCCGGCGAGGTCTGCGCGGCCATCGAGGAGCATTACCGTCCGACTTCATCCGGAGGCGCCTTGCCCGAGACTACGACCGGCGCCGTGGTGGCGCTGGCGGACAAGATCGACTCCATCTGCGGATGCTTCAGCGTGGGACTGCTGCCCACGGGCGCGGCCGACCCCTACGCCCTCAGGCGCCAGGCCATCGGCATTCTCAACATCATGCAGAGCCGGGGGCTGACCTTCTCGCTCAAGGACCTGATCGCCAAGTCGGCCGACCTGTTCGCCTTGAAAGCCACCGAATACATCGGCGAAACAGTCGAAAAAGTCTACAGCTTCATCCAGAACCGCGTTTCCCGCATGCTCGATGAGGAAGGCTTCGCCAAGGACGTGGTGGCGGCCATCGTGGATGTGTCCATCGACAACGTCCCCGATGTCTGGAAGCGAGCCGCAGCCTTGAACGCCTTGAAGTCGCTGCCGGACTTCGAACCCTTGGCCGCTGCTTTCAAGCGTGTCGTGAACATCATCAAGAAGGCCGGCGAGGTGGACAGCGCGAGCTTGGACGAATCCCTGTTCGAAGGGGACGCCGAAAGGGCGCTTCTTTCGGAGTTGAAAGAGATCGAAGCCAAGGTCGAAAAGGAACTGGAAACGGGCGGCTACGACAAGGCCCTCCAGCACATGGCCACTTTGAGAGGTCCGGTGGACCGGTTTTTCGAAGACGTGCTGGTCATGGCCGAGGACGAAAAGGTGCGCGCGAACCGTCTCGCCCTTTTGAAACGAATCGCCGACCTTTTTGAAACCATCGCGGACTTTTCGAAGATATCCGCTTAACCGGCGGATTTGGTTCATCGCGGATTTGTGGGGAGCGGCAAAGGTAACCAGAGCTTCCAGCTCTGGTCTCATATAGCGGATATGCCGCCGCTCGAAATCCAAGGCATGCCAGACCAGGATGGTCTGGTTACCATGGACAGACCTTTTCCCACAAATCCGCGATTAGCCGCGGTTTTTTACAAGCTAATTTTGGAAACGAAAGCGGCAGGCCGGGCATCGGCCTTGCCGCTCGTTTATGGAGGTGACATTATGCCGTTCGATCCGGAAAAGGACAAAGTACTGAAGACTTGGAGATGCGAAGAGACAGGGCTGCTGGTGACGATCAACCGGTACGGGGAAGGCGAGGCCAAGGTGCAGATCGGCCCCCGCATATTCGTCAGAAAGGACGGAAAGGAGAGCCAGCGCAAGGCCGGAAGGCTGACCATCGAGGACTTGCAGTGGATCTATGACATCATCGACGAGGTCAAGGAGGAACTGACCCAGCTGGTGGAGCCCGAATGATCGACCCGGACCGCGCCATCGTCAGACCGGTCAAGGGCAAGAACTGCCCCGACCTTCCCGACTTGGCCGTCATGGTGTCCACCAAAAGGGACCTGGACTGGCTCGCGTCGCTTTTCGAAGACCGGAAGCTCGAGCAGAAAAAGCTCTACAACGGAATTCTATACCATTCGGACCCGTTTTCGTTCGCGGGTCCCATGCTCGGCGCGCCCTACGCGGTCATGATGCTGGAGACGCTTCTTTCCTGGGGCGCGGGCAAAGTCCTGTTTGTCGGCTGGTGCGGTTCGATTTCTGCGGAATTGAAGGTCGGGACGGTCCTGGTCCCGACCGGGGCTTTCATCGACGAAGGCACGTCCAGGGGTTACGGAGGGATCTACGACGATTGCGCCAGACCTTCGGAAGTCATGACGAACATCCTCCGGGAAGCCCTGCGTTTCAAAAATGTGCCTTTCCAGGAAGGCCCGATTTGGACCACGGACTCCATATTTAGAGAAACCGTCCAGAAGGTGGAGTACTTCAAGGACCGGGAGGCGGTTGCCGTGGAGATGGAGCTGTCCGCCCTCTTTACGGTCAGCCGGTACCGCCAGGCCGAACTGGGCGCCGTTCTGGTCGTCTCCGACGACCTTTCCGACTACACTTGGAAACCTGGCTTTAAAAGCCAGGCTTTCAAAGACGCCCGCAAAAACGTTTGCGAGGCGATTCGGGAAATTTGCTTGCAGATATGACCGACGACAATACCAGAAAAGGCGACAATACCGGAAAAGACGACAATACCGGAAAAGACGACAATACCGGAAAAAGAGTGGATTGGCTCAGAAGCGAGCTTCACCGGCACAACCACAGGTACTACGTGCTCGACGACCCGGAAGTGTCCGACGCCGAGTACGACCGGCTGATGCAGGAGCTGATCCGTCTGGAGGAGGAACATCCGGAACTCGCCGACCTGTCGTCGCCTACCGCCCGGGTCGGCGCAGCACCCCTGGAGAAATTCGAAACCGCGACCCACACCATCCCCATGCTCAGTCTCGACAACGCGTTTTCCGACGGCGACCTGCTCGATTTCGAAAACCGGGTCAAGCGTAACCTGGGGGGAGACGAGAAGATTCTCTATTGCGCCGAACCCAAACTCGACGGCCTCGCCGTGGAACTGGTCTACGAAAACGGCGTGCTGTCTTCGGCCCTGACCCGGGGCGACGGCGTAAACGGGGAAGTGATCACCGAAAACGTGCGCACCATCGGGTCCGTCCCGCTGGTATTGCTAAAACGCAACGACCTGCCGATGCCGTCGCGCCTGGAGGTTCGCGGAGAGGTTTTCCTGTCCAAGAAGGCCTTCGAACGACTCAACGAGTCCAGGGCCGAAAAGGACGAACCGACCTTCGCCAACCCCCGAAACGCCGCCGCAGGCTCCCTTCGGCAGCTGGATTCCAGAATAACCGCGAGCCGCCCCCTGGAGATGTTCCTGTACGGCTTGGGAAGCTACGACAATATGGGACCCGAAACCCACTGGGAATCGCTTAGCCTTCTCAAGGAAATGGGGTTTCGCATCAATCCTCTTACCCGGCACGGCATCGGAATCGAAAAGGTGCTGGAATTCTACCGGGAGCTTGCGGAAAACAGGCACGACCTCGATTACGACATCGACGGACTCGTGGTCAAGGTGGACCGCCTCGATTTCCAAAGACGGCTGGGCTCGACCTCCCGAAGCCCCCGATGGGCCATCGCTTACAAGTTCAAGGCCGTGCAGGAAACCACGAAAATTCTCGACATTCAGGTGCAGGTGGGAAGGACCGGGACCCTGACGCCCGTGGCCCATCTGGAGCCGGTGAACATCGGCGGCGCCACCGTCAGCCGCGCCACGCTCCACAACGAGGACGAAATCCGGCGCAAGGACATCCGAATCGGCGACACGGTGTTCGTCGAACGGGCCGGGGATGTCATCCCCAAGGTGGTCAAGGTGGTGGAGTCGGTGCGGACGGGAGAGGAAAAGGAATTCGTCATGCCCGACACGTGCCCGGTCTGTGGGAGCCTGGCCGTGCGCCAGGCCGACGAAGCCGCAAAACGGTGCGTCAATTCCGCCTGCCCGGCTCAGCTCAAGGAAAACGTCCGGCATTTCGCGTCCAAAAAGGCCTTCGACATCGACGGCCTCGGACAAAAACTGGTGGAACAGCTGGTGGACAAGGGCCTCGTCTCCTCCTACGCAGACCTTTTCCAACTGGACCAGGAGACGCTCCAAGGCTTGGAAAGAATGGGCGAAAAGTCCGCGAAAAACCTTCTGGAAGCCGTGTCTGCGAGCAAGAAGGTCCCGTTCGCCCGGTTCCTGTTCGCCCTGGGCGTTCGCCAAGTGGGGGAACACGTTGCCAAGCTGCTGGCCGAACATTACGATACCCTTGAAGACGTCATGAACGCCGCCGCCGAAGATCACGAGGCCGTGGAGGGCGTCGGACCCATCGTCGCGCAGAGCGTCCGCGACTTTTTCAGCCGGGATGAAAACCGGAAGATCGTCGAACTGCTCTTGGAAAGGGGCGTCGATATCCAGTATCCGGAAAAGCAGGACAGCGAGCAAGGGCCTTCGGAACTGGCCGGAAAGACCTTCGTTCTCACCGGCACCCTGCCGAACATGACCAGAGACGAGGCCAAGACCCTCATCGAAAAGGCCGGGGGAAAGGTGACCGGTTCCGTGAGTTCCAAGACCGACTACGTACTCGCCGGCGAAAAAGCCGGCTCCAAGCTCGCCAAGGCCGAAAAACTGGGCGTGGCGATCATCGACGAAGAGGCGTTCAAGAAGATGATAGAAAACCGGTAGAAAAGGAGGACTATCATGGGCGAAAAAACCAGAGTGCATGCAATCATAGAGGGCAGGGTACAAGGCGTTTGCTTCCGGATGGCAACCCAGAAAACGGCCGAGAGGATCGGCGTCACGGGGTGGGTGAGAAACAAGAGCGACGGCACGGTCGAAGCGATATTCGAGGGCGACCAGGACGCCGTGGAATCCGTGCTCGACTGGTGCAGGCGAGGCGGCCCTCCCTCCGGCAGAGTGGACGACATGAAGCTTACACGACAAGACTACCAGGCCCAGTTTCCGGGATTCAACATCCGGTATTGACCCTGGCAACGGTTGGAATCTTCCCATTCCACCGAAATCTATATATTTAAAATTGATATAAACGAGCTGTAGGACAGTAGGAATCGGCCTAAAACTTTGCGCCTAAACCACAACGCTTCCCTCGATTTTCGAGCGGTTTTTATTGTTCGGCTAACAGGTTTATGTCCCTTGCCGATTTATGACCATTCCCTGCCGCCATGTATCCTTCCTATATGCACATTTTTTGCTCGTTGTATTTTTCGTTGACAAACGGCGAATTCTCGGCTTAGATTGATTTTTGGTGTGTAAAAACGTATTTCTATCAAAAAAGTATCCAAATATACTTTATTCCATGGAGGCAATAATGTGTAAAAAAACACGATTAAAAGATGCTTTGGAAGATCTTCAAAACTGTTATTCGGATATGTAGCTTGTATAATGTTGATTTTTATACACCCTGTTTTTTTACAAGTAACCGAAGCACAACCCTCCAGTACGACAAAGCAAACCCAAATCGGCTTAGAAGAAAAAATCCAGTTGCTAAAAGAGAGACAGAACTTGGTGGCGGAGGCATTCGAAAAGAATTTAGACAATTTATACACGATGTCTCAATGGTCTGTAGTTATATTGGCAGCCGTGAACATAATTTATATTTTTTTGAGTCTTTTTAAAAAGGAAGAAAAGAAATACTTGGAAGAAATCTTAAATACTATGTCTCTTTTCAGGGAGAATATTGAAACGACGAACGACCTGATGGATGCCGTAACAAAAACTCTTGAGAATCAGAACAAGAGCCTTGCAATAATAGATCGAATCGAAAACCAAATCGAAACTTTTGAGCATTTCAAGACCAATGAGGAAGAAAAACTCAAGTCAGCCATTGACTCTATCAATATATCCGCCATTGAAGGTTTCAAAAGGGCGCAGATTTTCTTATCTTTAGAAGCCGAACTTCCGAAATCATCGAATATTTCACTGTTTCGTGTTGGTAACGACGAGATTACGGTTTGTTCCACCGGCTGAAAACTGGAATAATTTAATCGATCACTTCATTTTTGGCTGGGAAAAGTGTTCCATCCCGTGTATTCTATCATGCAAAAGCTGCATTTTTTAAATCCAGAAGCCACAATAAACTTATCAAAGGAATTATTTGAGATGGATAAAAAACATTTGACAAGGAAGACGGCCGGGAGATATCGCCGCAGACTGAGGATGTAGCCGAGTATTTGGAAATAGCCAGGCGCGAGGCCTGCGCAAAATTCGCCGAGATTGTCGATTGGGCGATGTCTTGCAGGGAAGCGACATTCATGGAATTCGAGAAAGGACTGATTGTCCGTATTTCAGAGCTTGGCCGCCTTCTTGTTTCCCTGTTTCTGTGGATGCGCCAGGAATACTGGCAAGGATCCGAAAACAACTCCCTTGAAGAAGGCGAAAAGCGACAGGGTCTCAAGCCTCGCAATTTCGGCACGGTATTTGGAAAAGCAAGGTACTGGAGAACCTATTTCTAAAGAGAGAAGGAAGGCGGGGGTCGCTATCCGCTGGATATCGAACTGGGGATTCCATGGGACGGATTCAGCATGCGGTTGCGAAGCCTTGCGACCCGTATCGCGACCAAAATGAGCTATGCGCAAACCGTCGCGGTAATGGGCATGTTTCTTCACTGGTCCCCATGCCAGAAAACCGTCGAAGAGATGGCGCCGGGCCTGGGGCGGCACACCGGCGATTGGTTCGAGACCGTCGCGGCGCCAATGGGCGACGGAGATGTCCTTGTCGTTCAAATCGACGGCAAAGGCACGCCGACGGCGACGGAAGGCGAACTGGCCAAGCGCCGCGGAAAACGAAAAAAGAATCCGCACCCCGGCTCGCAAAGACACAGAGGCGGGGATGCTCGCAAGCTTCGGGGGCCGAAGAAGCGCAGGAAAAAGGGAGACAAGTCCAAAAACGCGAAAATGGCGACGGTAGTGGTCATGTACACCCTTAGGCGCAGCGCCGACGGGCTCCTGGAAGGACCGATTAACAAGAAGGTGTATGCCTCGTACGCGCCCAAGCGCCATGCTTTCGCCTACGCGCGCAGGGAGGCGGACAAACGCGGGTTCACTGCGGACAGCGGGAAACTGATTCAAATCGCAGCCGACGGCGACAACGATCTTGAACGATACGCCGGAGAATTTTTCCCCGAAGCCATTCACACCATAGATGTCTTCCATGCCGTCGAATATGTCTGGAAAGCGGCGGGCAGTCTGTAAAAGGAGGGCAGCGACGAACGCGCGGAGTGGGCGGAGGAACAGAAAGAACATTTGTACGAAGGGCGCGCGGAAAAGATCGTCGAAGAACTCGACAAAAGACTGAGCCTGCTCCCTGAACGAGGGCCCGGATCGAAGAAAAAACGAGAAACCTTGGAAACGACCAGAAATTATCTGAACAACCGGCTCGACAAAATGGACTACAAGACATTGCGCGAGCAGGATCTCGAAATAGGGTCGGGTTCCGTGGAGGGAGCCGTGAACTATGTGATCGCGAAACGCTTCGACAACGGAGGAATGAGATGGATCAAGGAACGCGCGGAGGCGCTGCTGCAGCTCCGTTGCATAGAAATCAACGGGGATTGGGACGAGTTTATCTCCTAAGTGCACGATGCGACGCATTCGCAAGCGCAGTCGATGAAAGAAAATTTGTTTTTAAAAAAGAAGGAGGCCGGAAGCTTGCCAACATATGGAATTGACGGCTGATTCAATCCCATCATCTTGGGTGACAAAAAAAACTGTACCCTTTTCGGCCTTGTTCAAATGGACGGATGCACGGCGAGATACATCAGGATACGCGATTCGGCGGGCCGCTGGAAAAAGCCGGTTCTCATCGAGATCTACGATACGCGTTCGCGCTACATGTTCTCCATGGACGCCTTCTTCGGCGAAAGCAGCAGAAGCGCCCTGCGCCTGTTTTCCAATTTTCTTCCGAGCGTCGAATTTCCCCGGCAGACCGTCCGGTTCAGGCCGGACGGGGCGGGCGGCTTCAAAAACCTCGAAAGAGTGATAAAAGATCTGAACATGAAGTATTCCATGCCCGGCGGCTTCTTCATGAAGCCGGATTTCGCGCGTCCGGCCAGGCCGAAGGACAAGGCGCACCTGGAATCGTCGCGCCGGGCCCTTCACAACTACGAGGCGCGCGTGCTCAAGCGCTACGAGGACAGGATAGTAAAATACGCTCCCGGCTTTGCGTTCGGGCAGGGAAAGAAGGAGGCGACCATCGCGACCTGCGTCGATATCGACATCGAGCGGCTCCGAAGCGACGGGCTCTTCGAAGTCTGCCGCAGGGAACGCAACGGCGGCATGCGCGACTTCTCCGAAGAAGGAAGGACGGCGTTCTGGATCCCCGAGAAAATGCTCGGGGAGTACCTCGAAAACGCCGACACGTTCGTATTCGACCCGGAGACGGTTCGGGGCCTCGCCAAATACGGATACAGGAAGGTCAATGCCACGGTCTCGAAGAAAAGGACCCTCGTCTACGGAAAACGCGAATACTACGTGGCCTCCGGCGCGGAAAACTTCGGCATGGCGAAAAGCACCCCGGTTTCGATCTCGTGTTCGGAAAGCGGCAAGCTGTTCATCTTCGAACGCGGGGCCGACGGCGTTTTTCTCGGGGAGGCGCTGCCTCGAAAGCCCTTTGCAAGGCCCGTCGAACCGGTCGCGGAGGAAAACGAAACGGAAAGGATCGCGCGCTTTCTGCAATCCAAGGGCATGGCGGTCGATTTGAAGCAAATATCGGCGAGGCGCGAAAAAGGGCTGAACCTGGAAACCGCGCGTTGCGTCCACGAAGCCAATAAAAGGAGATACGAAACGTACGAAGCCAAAATCCGGCTGCCCCGGCAAGCCAGGGCGAAGGCGATTTTCGACGCCTTTCTCCTGGACTGCGACCGCCGCCTGGAAAGAACCGACGTCGCTCCCTACGCGGCGTTCGAGGAAAGGACCGAACGCGAATGAAAAGAAAGGAAAGCTTCATAAACGACAAGCGCCGGATATCGTACCTCGGCGCGGTCTACAACAGAATCCACAGGGGAAAGAGCGTTCTGATAGAAGGCGACTACGGCGCGGGCAAGAGCAGGTTCCTGAATCTGATCGCGCCCAAGAAGCTTCGCGGGGTCCGCGTCGAATCACTATTCGGCGTTCACGAGACGATGGCCTCGATTCTGCGCGAATTGAACTACGAGACGACCTCCCACTATCGGCGCACCCCCGAATATCTCAAGACGATATGCGGCCTGTCGGACTGCTTTCTGGTCATGGACGAGGCGAACGACCTGGATCCGCGCGTCTGGCCGTACTTCAAGAGAATCATGGACGCCGGGGTCCCCGTCGTGATGGCCGGGCTTCCCAGAGTGAGGACCTTTCTGAAAAGCGAACACCCCGACATCCTCAGCAGGCTCAAGACGCTGGTTCTCTATCCGATCGTCGTCGAGGACTTCAGCGAGCAATACAAGGACATCGGCTGCAAGAGGCTTCCGGGCGCCCAGTTGCGATACATGGTCCGAAACGGCAACGACATGCTGGCCCTGCCGGGTTTCGGCGCGGCCGTCTGGAAAACGGCTCCGAGGGACCGATTTATCGGGTGGAACGATCGCCAACGGCAGAACAAGCTGAATTTGATCGTGAACAACTCGCGATTTCCGGTCCTTCCCTGGGTGAGTTCTAAAAACCTCGCATCCAGAATTCTCGGAGGAATAGCAAAAAGGCTTCCAGCGGATTGGCATTCGAAGTACAATCTTCAACCGCTTTTATTGGAGACATTCGTCGAATCCGGCAAATACAAAGGGACATGCTACAAAGCCGCCAACTGGATTTCCGTCGGGCGGACCAAAGGAAGAGGAAAGCTTGGCGACCATAAGGCAGGCATACCGAAAAAGGATGTTTTACTTTACCCTTTATGCGGAAATTTCAAACAAATCCTGCTGTCGAAGTAGACTGATAGCAATAAAATCGTTTATGGGTTAACCGAATATTTACAAATACGTCCATGCTTTTTCTTAAAAAGCGCGTTACATTATTTGCATCCCATCAAGCGCAGTCGATGAAAGAAAATTTGTTTTTAAAAAAGAAGGAGGCCGGAAGCTTGCCAACATATGAAATTGACGGCTGATTCAATCCCATCATCTTGGGTGACAAAAAAAACTGTACCCGAACTCGATGTCGCTTCTTCGCCGCCGGGGGCGGAGCGAATGCGCAGAGCCCGATGTCCCGGTGAAACAGCGGGTTGGCGGCCTTTGTGATTATGTTTTGGTTGTCTATTGCCGCCGTTTTCTGGTTCGTTGCATCCGAGCCTCCCTGGTCGTGTCATCGTATCGTTTCGGCTATTTAGCTCGTGTCACCTTAAAAGTCCTTTGTTTTCCGCCTTAAAGCAAATCATTGAACTCTTCGACTGTTAATCCAGCTTGCCTGATTATTGCCCGTAGTGTACCTGTTGCCAATTCTTTGTGATTTGGTATTGTGAGCCGTCGATTTGGCGGAACAGATTGCCTGAGTATCATGTGGCTTCCTGTCTGATGATCGATTAGATATCCGAGTTTTAACAATGCCGATACCGCTGTTTTTCCAGATATTTTGGGCAGCTTGCTCACAGCGCAACCTCGATTACCTCTTCGTATATTGATGGGGGTATAGGATCGCCATGCTTTTTCAAGCTTTCCAAATAGCCGATAATGGCATCTTTTATATTTACAAGCGATTCTTCTCGTGTGGCGCCTTGGGAAATACATCCGGGCAAGGCAGGAACTTCAGCAACAAACATCCCATCTTCATCTTGTTCGATAATTATTCTAAACTTCATTTTTTTATCACCCTTTTAAATTTTTGATACAACGTCCCAATCTCCTGTGTGTTCATGGACTTTATAATTTCTGCTACATCGCCAGCCGATATTTCAAATGCCATCTTCGGCATAACAACCTTCTTTCATTCAAATAGTTAAATATTTAGAATAATAGTTATTCGGTTTTTCTATTGTTACGTCATGCTTAGAATGTATATAGCACGTTGAAATTGTGGCGTAAATACCATTTGTGCATTCTTTCTTTTGCCAAACCTGTCAATAAATATTTTCAACACGTTATAAAATCCGCACGGCCAAGGAGGCGAAAAAAAACTTTGGATTTCGCTGCCGACGAATATTGACCAGCATTTCTCTGCGTATCCCCGCGTCCTCTTCGTTGAATGCGCACATCCCTTTGATGCAGGGGGAATTTCAACGCAGAAGCGCAGATGAAGCGCAGGTACGCAGAGGGTATTATCGATAGAACGCTGTGAGCTATGAGGATGTGTTTCCTTATCTTATGATAAAAATAGCTTTCAAAACCGCCGCCGGGATTGTAAAGAGCGATTTTTTCCTTTATAGTCGTCCTCGAAAGAAACAAAACACAAACGCAGAAGGGAGATATTCTCATGAAAATTCAAGCCAATGGCATTCGGATCAATTATGAATTAACGGGTTGCAAAGGGGCGCCGGTGGTGATGCTCAGCCACTCGCTGGCCAACAGCATGGTGATGTGGAACCCCCAACTGAGCATTCTGGAATTCCGATTTCAGGTGTTGAGGTACGACATGCGCGGCCATGGGGGCAGCGAGGCCCCGGACGGCGCCTATACTTTGGAGCTTCTGGCCGAGGACGCGGTCGCTTTGCTGGATGCTTTGGGAATCGAAACTGTCCACTTTGTGGGATTGTCAATCGGCGGAATGATCGGGCAGGCTTTTGCGTTGAATCACGGAAAGAGACTGAAAAGCCTGGCGCTTTGCGACACTGCGGCCATTATGCCGGAGGCGGTCCAGCCTATTTTGCTGGGACGCATCGCCGCAGCCAGAGAGCAGGGCATGGCGAGCCAGGTGGACGACACCCTCGAGCGCTGGTTTACTCCGGAATTGCTGAAGGAGAACCCGCCCGAGGTGGAAATGATCCGGCGCCAGATCTTGGCGACGCCGGTCGCAGGTTATATCGGATGTACCGAGGCGTTGCGCGGACTCGACTACATCGACCGACTGTCCGAAATAAAGCTTCCGACTCTGGTCATGGTAGGGGAGGAGGACCCCGGAACGCCGGTGGCCGCTTCCGAAGCCATCCATGAAAGAATCGCCGGCTCTCGTTTGGTCATACTGCCTGGAGCCAGGCACTTGTCGAACATCGAACAGGGCGAGGCGTTTAATAAGTCGCTTATGCATTTCCTGTCGCGGCATTGAAGAGCAAAGCGGGGTTGGTTCTTAGGTCGGTCGGCCACGGCTTGGCGGAAAGCGGACGCGAAGCGTCCTGATATGCGTTCCCACGCGCTGCATAGGAAAGAGGCGGTAAATGATAGGCAGAAATTCAAACAAGCTCTGCAAAGTCGAAGATTCCGAAAAGCATGGGGGAATGGTGGGTTGGTCTCCGCGCAAGACCGAAAGGCACGGGTGCGAACAAGCTGCGAATCAGCCCCGGTGCCAAGGTCCCGACCCACCCACCCTACGATTCCCGCCATGGCCGAGGAGGAAAAACAGGAGGTGAAGGCCAGCGAGTGAAGTACACTTCGGCGTCCCGTGTCAAGGGACCACATCTTTGAAGATTCAGATGAAGATTCCGAGAACCACGGGGTCGGCAATGGTGGGTTGGTCTCCGTGCGGGACCGAAAGGCACGGGTGCGAACAAGCTGCGAACCAGCCCCGGCGCCAAGGTCCCGACCCACCCACCCTGCGATTCCCGCCATGGCCGAGGAGGAAAAACAGGAGGTGAAGGCCAGCGAGTGAAGTACACTTCGGCGTCCCGTGTCAAGGGACCACATCTTTGAAGATTCAGATGAAGATTCCGAGAACCACGGGGTCGGCAATGGTGGGTTGGTCTCCGCGCAGGACCGAAAGGCACGGGTGCGAACAAGCTGCGAATCAGCCCCGGCGCCAAGGTCCCGACCCACCCACCCTGCGATTCCCGCCATGGCCGAGGAGGAAAAACAGGAGGTGAAGGCCAGCGAGTGAAGTACACTTCGGCGTCCCGTGTCAAGGGACCACATCTTTGAAGATTCAGATGAAGATTCCGAGAACCACGGGGTCGGCAATGGTGGGTTGGTCTCCGCGCAAGACCGAAAGGCACGGGTGCGAACAAGCTGCGAACCAGCCCCGGCGCCAAGGTCCCGACCCACCCACCCTGCGATTCCCGCCATGGCCGAGGAGGAAAAACAGGAGGTGAAGGCCAGCGAGTGAAGTACACTTCGGCGTCCCGTGTCAAGGGACCACATCTTTGAAGATTCAGATGAAGATTCCGAGAACCACGGGGTCGGCAATGGTGGGTTGGTCTCCGTGCGGGACCGAAAGGCACGGGTGCGAACAAGCTGCGAACCAGCCCCGGCGCCAAGGTCCCGACCCACCCACCCTACGATTCCCGCCATGGCCGAGGAGGAAAAACAGGAGGTGAAGGCCAGCGAGTGAAGTACACTTCGGCGTCCCGTGTCAAGGGACCACATCTTTGAAGATTCAGATGAAGATTCCGAGAACCACGGGGTCGGCAATGGTGGGTTGGTCTCCGTGCAGGACCGAAAGGCACGGGTGCGAACAAGCTGCGAGCCAGCCCCGGCGCCAAGGTTCCGACCCACCCACCCTACGTTCCCGCCATGGCCGAGGAGGAAAAACATGAGGCGGTTGCCCTCGGGTCTTCGGACCCGAGAGCTTTTGGTATCGGAATTATTTTTCGGCTACTCTTGCACCAACGCCTCCACTGCGAGGGCTGCCACGGTGTGGACCTTTACGCCCAGGTCGTAGTGCTTGACGATTTCTCCCAGGGAGCGGTGGCAGGAGAGGCAGGCGGTGGCCAGGTGGTTGACGTTGGCCTCCTTGATCTGGTCGGCCTTGGCCTTTCCGGAGATCATTCGCCGGGGGGTGCTGGTGCTGTCCTGCACCAGACCTCCGCCGCCGCCGCAGCAGATGCCGTGTTCCCGGTTGGAACTCAACTCCACGATCTCCTTGCAGCAAAGGGCCAGCAGTTCCCTGGGCACGTCGTAGCACCCGGATTTTCTGGCGATGTTGCAGGGGTCGTGGTAGGCCACGGGTTCGTCGATGGTTTTCTTGTCGAACTTGACCACGCCATTTTTGGCCATTTCCAGGGTCAGTTCCGGCATGGAGAGCACGTTGAACTTGGGCTTTCTGCCGACCAGATCGTCCAGCTTGGTCTTGAACACGTGGTAGGCGTGGCCGCATTCGGAGATCACCAGGGTTTCCGCGTTCAACTCCTCGGTGGCTTCCACGATCTGCATGGCCATCTTGCGCATGACTTCGTCGTCGCCGACGAAGTATCCCCAGTTGGTCACGTCGGTGTGGCGGCTGGACATGGTCCAGGGGTCCTTGAAGTTGTAAAATAAGGTGGCCATGGCGGTCAGGTGCATGAGGTTGATTCCCAGTTCCCGGGGGTTGGGGAGGTAGACGAACCTGGCGTCCTTCTGGTCGTAGGGAATGACCGCGTTTGCGTCGCCCATGTCGTCTGCGAACTCTTCCGAGACCCACTCGATGGTCTCTATGAACTCCTCCTTGGTCAGCCCGTTGACGTCGCCCATTTCCAGGCGGGTCTTCACGCCTTTGATCAGGTCTTCGGGCATGACTTTCTTCGCGACGGCGAGCGCTCGTCCGCGACGGACCACCTCGTCCATCTTGATTCCCACCGGGCATTCCTCGGTGCAGCGGTTGCACAGCATGCAGCTCCAGAGCATGCCGCTTTCGGCCAGAAGCTCGTCGAGCCCCAGCTGGGCCATGCGGACCATCTGCCTGGGCACAGGGCCGCCTTCGCCCTCGTACCACGAACACCGGGAACTGCAAACGCCGCATGTCAGGCACTCGGATATGTTGTCCCCCGATTCGTTCCTGTTCAGCGAGGAATACAGGGGGGTGTCGTCTTTCAATTCTGCCTTGCTCATTTTGTCTTATCCTTTCATTCGTCCTCGGAAACGATTTTTCGGTAGGTGGCCGGCTCGTTGGCGGCGACCGGGTGGAAACACAGCTTGTCCGGGCCGAGGCCCACATCCTTGGCCGTGGCTTCGATTCTCGCTTTCGCGTATGTTCCGCCGTCCATGGAGCGGCAGTTTCCCTCGTGGCAGCCCGCGACGATCACCCGCTTTGCGCCTTGCAAAAGCGGTGCGAACATGTTTTCCAGTCCCACGCGCCCGGCGCACCGGACCTTTTGCACGTGGACCTTGTCGCCGTTTGTCATCCCCAGCCGCGCGGCCTCCTCGGCGGCCAGGCTCGCGGAACGTTCGCAGGCGAAAACGAAGGTTTCCGCGACAGCTGCTTCGCCGGCGATCTTGGCGTCGGAAAAACCCTCCTGCCTGATCGCCTTGGCAGGGCAGTTGGACACGCAGATGCCGCATTCGAAGCACGCTTCGTTGACGATCTTTGGCTTGGCGCTGTCCTGGAGAATCACCGCGCCGTGGGGGCATACCCGCAGGCAGGTCAGGCATTTGATGCACTCGTCCTGGACTATTTCCACCGGGTCCCCGGCCGGAGGGCCGTTTTGCGCCAGGTAGTCCAACCCGGCCATGATGGCCGAAATTTCGTTTGCCAGATCCGTCACGTCGCATTCGTCGTGGCAGTTTCCGGCGAAGAAAATCCCTCTACGGGGACTTCCGACCAGCCGATGCCTGCTGTTGGCGGACTGGATGAAGCCCTCGGCGTCCAAGGGCTGCTTCAGGATTTCCGCCAATTGCCTCGCGTCTTCTCCGGGAGCGGTTTTTTCGGCCACGACAAGCATATCTGCGGACACCGCGATGTCCATGCCCGGCAGGGTTTCGTCCTGAAGGACGAGTTTCACGCCGTCGGCCTCGGCCGAAATCTCCACCTTGTTTCCGGCCGCTCTCAGAAACTTGACCCCGGCCTTTCTGGCGGCGTCGTATCTTTCCTGGCCGGACAAGCCGTCCACCAGCATTTTTCGCATCACAACATATGCGCGGCTCCCCTTTTGGGCAAGCGCCAGAGCGTTTTCCAGGACGATGCGGGCGTTCTCCTTGTTCTCATGTCCGAAATGGTCGATTCGAAAGGCCACCTTCCCAGGGACCTGACTTTCGGACAGGGCCTGGAACTCCTGGAGGGTGACGATCTTTTCGGAACCGCCGGCAAGGTCGGGGGCGACACGCGCGGCACCCGACGCCACCACGATTGCTCCGGCGTCGATTTTTCGGATAGTATCGCCGGTCTGTACGCGCAGCGTGTAGTTTCCCGCCGAGCCTTCCACGGAGGCGAGCTTGGCGCCCGCGATTCGTTCGAAACCGCCTTGGCTGTCGCTTACGCCGTCGCCGGGATCGATCATGATCGCCGGATGGCCGTTTTCCGAAAGGGTTTTTACGACGGTCAAAGCCTCTTGTCCGCCGCCGATCACCGCTGTCGCGGTCCGTTTGGCGGCCGCAGGCGCAAGGCCCAGGTCTTGGGCAATCTTGTCGGCCGCCACGCGGCCCTGCTCCATGGCCGTCACGATATTCATGGGACCGCGCGCGGTGCCCGCCGCGTATACGCCGGAGGGCATGGCATCCTCGCCCTGGCTGTAGAACCCGAACGAATCGGGCGCAATCCCCAGTTTTTCTGCAAGCTCGCCCGCCTTTTCCGAAGCGCCCAGGCCGACGGACAGCACCACCAGGTCGAAATGGTAGGCCGTGCGGACGCCCGTGGATTCGTCCTCGTGAAACAGGGTGGCCTTGCCTTCTTCCCGGTCGGACACGATTTCGGCACACACGCCCTGCACCAGCTTGACACGTCCGGACAAATCGTCGGCAAGGGACCGGAACTCCTTTCCGATGATCTGAAGGTCCATGTGGAACACCGAGATGTCGGCTTCCGGATACAGGTGCAGAAGCTTGTTGGCGTGGCGCAGCGAGATCTTGCAGCAGACCTGGGAGCAATAGTTGCGGTCCAGCTTGCGGTTTCTGGAGCCCACGCACTGGATGAACGCGATGGAGGGCGCGCCGCCTTCGGCAAGTACCTCTTGCAGGCGTCCGGCCTTCATCAATTCGTTCAGCTCCGCCGTGGTGACCACCTTTTTATTATGGCCGTACCTGAGACTTTTCAAGGCCGACGGATCGAACGCTTCAAAACCCGTCGCCACGAGCACCGCGTCCACGTTGACCGTTTTTGATGTATCGCCAGCGAGTGCGGCCTCGAAGCCGTCGCCCTTTTTTTCCAGGCTGGAAAGCTCCGTATTGGTATAAATTTCGGTATGGTCCTGCGCCGGGACGCAGTCGGCCAGTTCGGCCGAAAGGCATGCGCCGCAGTTCTGGCAGATATCCGTGGCCATGCAGGCCCACTCCGAGGCCTTGCCTCCCAATCGGTCCCGTTTTTCCGCCAGATGGACCCCGACGCCTCTCTCATGCAGCGCCCGGGCCGCAGACAGCCCGGCGACCCCGCCGCCCAGGACCAGAACGTTCTTTGTGAAATCCGACATGTTTGCCTCCGCGATTCGATCGACTTTTGTTTCGAGATTGTTCATGCGGGTTGACCTTCCCGTTGCGTTCCGGCGTGGCAAAAAACGACGTTTTTTTGGCGACACGGCCAAAGACAAAGGAAAATCAAGCCCTTGGTTCCAAAAAAAAGCCACATTATAAGAGTCTGCTCATAATTGCAAGGAACAGGAGAGAAAAAATTGGACGAAGAGCCAAATCGTGGCAAATATCAATGTTGCTCGTTTTGAAACAGAACTTGAGCAAATGCCCCGAACAGAAAGGAGGAAACATGCCCATACCCGGAAATCTTCTGACCACGGCAATGGCGGTCATGCCCCACACAGACGTCGGCCGGGCGCTGGAAAAGGCCCTTTCGCTGGACATACCGTTCTGGCCCCAGCTGCCCAACTTCAATTATTACGAGGACATGTACGTGCAGGCCTCCGAGAATTTTCCCGGCATCGTGCTGGACATGGAAAAGCGCCACCTGGGATTTTCCACGGAAAAGTTCGCCGAGCAAATCGCAGATGCTCTGGGCAATTGGATGAACGACGACTATTTCGACATCAGCAAGCAGTATTCGGTGGTGTACCACGAATTTCTGGAAAAGGACCTGTCCGGCCGCCCGGCCATCCGGGGCCAGCTGGAAGGGCCGATCAGCTTCGGGTTCAACGTCCAGGACGAAAACGAGCGTCCCATCCTGTTCGACGACACGATCCGGCCGTTCATGCTGGAGTTCATGGCGCAGAGGGTGAACGTCCAGCTCAGGCGGCTCAAGGAGCTGAACGAAAACGCGTTCATGTTCGTCGACGAGCCCGGACTCCAGTTTCTCTTCAGCGCCATGGCCGGGTACGGCGACCAGGCGGCCAAAAAGGACATGGAAATGTTTTTCCACCAGATCGAACGTCCCCGGGGCATCCACCTGTGCGGCAACCCCGACTGGGATTTTCTCCTGAACCTGGACTTGGACATCCTTTCCTTGGATATCTACACCAACGCCGAAGTGTTCGCCTCCTACGCGAAATCCATCAAGAACTACCTGGATCGGGGCGGAACGCTGGTGTGGGGAATCGTGCCCACCAACTTCGAGCCTTTCGAAAAGGAATCCATGGACTCGTTGGAGATTGTTCTGGAAAACGTCTGGACGGTCCTGGCGAAAAAGGGGATCGACCGGGACTTTCTTTTGTCCCGAAGTCTGCTTTCCCCCGCGACCTGCTGCCTGGTGAACCCGGACAAGGAGAAGACCGTTGAAAAGGCCTTCGACATGATTCTGGCGTTTTCGAAAAGATTGAGAAACAAATACCGTCTCTCTTAGAAATGCGCTTGACAAAAAGATCGACACTTTCTTACAATCGAATGCAGACGAGATCTTGACCGACGTGCGAGAACCGGCCGTATGGAAACAACACTTCGTATGCGGAAGCACTTTCGAGCGACGAAGCCGGGAAGGGACGAAGCTGGCTGAACCTGTTCTGACTGCGGCCTTGATTTGCAACTTCTTAGGTTCGATTTATGTAGCAGAATTCGGGGAACACGCCATGGAAAGGCAGTCTCCGGATTTGCCAAGGAGGTCCTCATGAAAAGCGCGACAATAGTACTGCTGGCAATGGCGTTTTTTTTGACCGGAATTATCGATGCTATGGCCGAGGAAGCATTCGTGGGCATGGTCAAAACGGTGCGGGGCGAAGCGACGGTCGAGCGCGACGGTCGGCGACTGGAGGCCGTGCCGGGCATGGTCCTGCAATCCTCGGACATCGTATCCACCGAGGCGGGCGGCAGTGTCGGCCTGGTCTTTTCCGACGACACGGTCATCACCATGGGCGACAACGCCCGGATAGCCATCGACCATTACGTGTTCGACCCCCAGGGACAGGAACTGTCCTTTGTCGTGCGCATGCTGCGGGGCGTGTTTTCCTTTGTTTCCGGCCAGATCGCCAAGCTGTCGCCCGAATCGGTCAGCCTTGTCATGCCCGACTGGACCATCGGGGTCCGGGGCACCCATGTGCTCGTCAAGGTGAATTGACGCGGTTGCGTCCGCCACTATTCAGGGTCGGGCGTGGCCGGCCCGCTGAAAGGAAATCCTCTCCATGAAAAGATGGACGTTTCTTTTGCGCTGGTTTGCGATGTCGCTTTTGCTGGCGTCCTGCGCCCCCAAGGGGCTGGTGGTGCTGGTTGCAGACCCGGACGGGTCGGTGGGAAGAGTCACGGTTTCCACTGCGGGCGGTTCGGTCGAACTGGACCAGGCCAACCAATCGACGGCCATCCGCAGGCCGAATTCGGCGCCGGAAAAGCCCGCGCCCATGGACCAGGCCGAGGTGGAGAAAATATTCGAACCCGTGCTGGCCAACCAGCCGCTGGCTCCCGTTCATTTCATATTGCACTTCCAGTCGGATTCCACCGAGCTTCTGCCGGAATCCGCGCAGTCATTCCCGAGAATCGCCGAGGAAATTCGGCAACGGACGCCGTCGCGGGTTTCTGTGGTCGGCCACACGGACACCAAGGGGGACAAGGACTACAACCTGGAGCTTTCCATGCGGCGAGCGCGGGAGGTCAAGCGGCGTTTAATCGAACTGGGCGTCGAGGGGGATTCCATCGACGTTTCGTCCCACGGCGAGGAAAACCCGCTGGTGAAAACGGGCGACGATGTTTCCAACGCCGAAAACAGGCGTGTGGAAGTGGTGGTTCGCTAGTCGCCCATGCGTCTTTCCCGCAGTTTTGAAACCGATTTTCCATCCCGACGCCAACCGCCAAGAGGGGAACGATTTGCCATCCAACGATGAGAACAAAGCGGTCGGCGTGGTGGGGCCTTCGGCCCGCGCAATGATCGCCGCGAGCATGTTGCTCGCGGCCGCCTGGTCCTGCGCGTATTTGTTTTCCCCCGGCTTCTTCGAATCGTGCCAGTGGAAGCTGACCGACCTTATCGCGACCTATGCGCCGCAACCCGCTCTTTCCGAAGGGGTCGTGGTGGTCGAACTGGACGACCGGTCCATGGAGGCTCGAGGCCAATGGCCCTGGCCCCGTTCCCTGGTCGCCGACCTGCTGGAAAAGATCGCCGGCCTGGGACCGCGGTCCATCGCGCTGGATTTCATCATGGCGGAACCCGACCGCTTTTCGCCTGCGCCGTCTTCTTCCTCGCCTTCCTCCGCATCCGGAGGCTCGAGCGTCGAAAACGACGCGGCCTTGGCAAACGTTCTTTCCCAAGGGCCTTTTGTTCTCGGCTACGAGTTTTTTTCGAAAGAAAAGGGACTCAACGGTTCGGACTGCCGGTTTCGTCCGATGGAGATCTTCCAGGTCCGTTCGCCCAGAGAATGGACCGGCTCTGTCCGGCCTTATGAAGCAAGGGACGTTCTCTGCAATCTTCCCGAATTTTCCGAAGCCGCGCCCCATTCGGGGTTTTTGAACGGAAGTCCGGACCCCGACGGCGTTTTCCGCCGCCTTCCGCTGCTTATCCGGTACCATGGCGAATCATACCCCAGTCTTGCGCTTGCCGCGCTTCTTGCCGAAGGAGAACGAACGCACAACCTGGTGCTCAAGCAACGCCGGGGGGGACGGAGCCATTTGATGTTCGGCCTTCATGCCATCCCGATCGACGACAACGCCGAAATGCGGATACGCTTTTCGGAAAAAGGCTCGCAACTGACGCACATTTCGGCCGAAAACATATTGGCCGGCCAAGTGGACGAGAGCGAAATCCGAGGCCGCATCGTGCTGGTCGGACTGGGGGCGTCAGGGCTGGCGACCATGTATCGGACGCCGTGCGGGGGGGCTTTCACGGCATTGGAGATGCAGGCGCAGGCGGTCGAAACCGTGCTGTCGGAAAGCTACGTTCTAAGGGACCGGCAAAGCGCTCATATCGAAGTCTTCCTGGCTTTGGTCGTCGCCGTCTTGGTCGGCCTGGGCGTCGCCCGCCTGGGGTTCTGGACCAACGCGGCGGCTTGGGCGGCGGCGGTCATGGCTCTGTGGGGAGGTTCCCAGACCCTTTTTGAAAGCAGCCAGGTGCTTCTTTCCCCCTTTTTTCCCGGCGCCACGGTGGTCGGCGACGGGCTTGTTCTCATGGTTTTCAAATACTGGTTCAGGCAGCGCCACGCCCACAAGCGCCTGGAAGAAACCCTGGTTCTGGTGAGAAACAACCAGCAGAAACTCGACTCCATCATCAAGACCATTCCGGACATCGTCTTTCGACTCGATACTTCGGGCCGCATCACCTTCATCAGCCCGGCCCTCTCCAAATACGCCAAGGACCCCGAATCGCTGATCGGAAAGCCCATTCTCGACCTGGTCTGTCCCGAAGACAGGGAAAAGGCATATTTTCACATCAACGAGCGGCGCACCGGCCCGCGGGCCACCAGCGACCTGGAATTGCGTCTCACATTGGCTCCCGACGAGGATTCGGCGGAAGGCGAAGATCGTTTCTTCAGCATTTCGGCGGAAGGCATCTATTCCAAATCGCCGCCCGACAGCCAGTCCTTCCTCGGCACCCAGGGCATCGCCAGGGACATCCACCAGAGAAAACGTCTGGAAGTCGAACTGGAGCACGCCAGGAAAATGGAGGCCATGGGCAGGCTGGCGGCGGGAATCGCCCACGATCTCAACAACATCCTGAGCGGCCTGGTCAGCTACCCCGAATTGCTTCTGCTGGATATTCCGGAAGGCGACCCCATGCGGGCCAAGATACAAACCATCCAGCGCGCAGGCCAGCGAGCGGCCGACATCGTCCAGGATCTTCTGATGATCTCTCGTCGCAGCGTGAAAAAGCACGCCCCGATCCAGTTGAACGACGTCGTAAAAGGCTATTTGGAATCCCCGGAATTCAAGCGGCTGGAGAAATGCAACCCGTGCATTCATTTCGAAACCGATCTGGACCAGGATCTGTTGAAAATCAAGGGCTCTGCCGTTCACATGTCCAAAGTGCTCATGAACCTATCGGGAAACGCGGCCGAGGCCATGCCCGCCGGGGGAAACATTGTCATCGGCACGAGCAACCAGTACCTGGACACCGCCATCGAAGGATACGAGAGAATCCCCGAAGGCGAGTACGTTCTGCTGAGGGTCGAAGACGACGGGGTCGGTATTCCGGCGAATGCCCTGCACCGGATTTTCGAGCCTTTTTTCAGCAAGAAGAGACTGGGTCACAGCGGGTCGGGCCTGGGAATGACCGTGGTCTGGAATACCGTCAAGGACCACGACGGCTTTTTGGACATCCACAGCCAGGAAGGCCGGGGCAGCCGCTTCGAGATCTACCTGCCCGCCACCCGAATGCAAGAGGCGCCGAAAACAGAGGCCGACGCGGTCTTGGAAGACTACACCGGCACCGAAAGCATCCTGGTGGTGGACGACATCGCCGAACAGCGCGATATCGCCGCCAGCATGCTCAAAAGACTCGGCTACCAGGTGTCCGCCGTTCCCGGCGGGGAAGCCGCTCTCTCCTTTCTGCAAAGCCAGAAGGTCGATCTCGTGCTGCTGGATATGGTCATGCATCCCGGCATCGACGGCCTGGACACCTATCGTCGCATTCTTCTGATCCGCCCCGGCCAGAAGGCCGTGATCGCCTCAGGCTACGCTGCAAACGAACGCGTGCAGGCCATGCTGGATCTCGGCGCCGGAGAGTATATTCGCAAGCCTTACACGCTGGAGAAGATCGGGCTGGCCATTCGACGGGAGCTGGACAGGAAACGACTGGGGTGATGAAAATGTTCCTTTTTGCCGGGTTGATTTTTCTGCAAGATTTTTGTTCCTGCTTTTTTTGGTGTTCGGTGTTCGGTGGTCAGTGTTCGGCGGTCGCACAGCCGCGATAAATTCGGATTGCGCAGCCTTTGTTTCGCCCGGCTCGCTCGAATTGGCACCGCGCTTTGCCGAACACCGAACACTGAAACCCGGCACATCGGAACCGGAACAAATCCCGGCGAAAGAACAACCTTTCAAAACAGGAGATTTTCGTCCCCCCAGTTCTTGACCTTAGTAGTATGTCGCATCGCCCATCCCCCAACCTTATTACCTTAGAATGATCGTGCATTCGAGGTGCCAGGAATTCCCATGTTTGGAATTGCCGGGATTGCGAATTTGAATTTCCGAAAGGATTGTGATAGATCCCCGAATGAGAAAAATGCGGTCATTCTTTCTCACGATATGAAAATGCAATAAGAGGATACGATTGTGGCAAAGAAAAAGAAAAGCGTAAAAAAGACCCAGCAGAGAAAACAAATCAAGGAAAAAAAACGTAAGGAAAAACGCAAGAAACTGGCGTTGTCGGCCCAGGCGAAACCTGCGGCGAGCGTCGAGGAGATGGTGGATTACGCCTTGGCATTGCTTGAGGAGGGCCAAGTCTCTCGGGGCAATCAGATTCTGGAACAACTGAAAGAGAATTTCGCGGATCATTCCTCGGTCTGCTTCGGGCTCGGGGTTTCGGCGGTCCACAGTCGCAGGTTTGACGAGGCTGTTCAATGGTTCGAAAGGGCCGTTGACATTTCGCCCGACTTTGTCGAAGCCCATTACAACTTGGCAGCTGCGTACAAGGAACAACTGAGAATTCCCGAAATGATCAGAGCATTCCGGAATGTGGTTAAAATAGGCGACCCCAAAAACCCATCGGTTCAAATGGCCGGCGATTTTCTTCGGAACATGGATGAATCTTTCCGAAAGGAAGAAGGCACCGGGCTGGACGGTTTTCTTGCCGGGCATCGCCATTTTGAGCAAGGGATCCATCACATGGACAACGGCAATTGGGAAGATGCGATTGCCGGGTTTGAAAAGGCGCTCGAATACAATCCCAATAACCCCCAATCCTACGGAAATATCGGCATTTGCCAGGCGAACCTGGGACGCAGACAATTGGCGCTGGACGCTCTTGACGAGGCTTTGAAGCTGGATCCAAAATATGAACCGGCCCTGGTAAATCGAAGATTCATCGAGTCGCTGAAAGAGGGGGAATGCTTAAGGCGCGATGTGAAAAGCGTGGAATATTACAAGGAATATCCCATGCAAAACCGGTCCTACATAAAAGAATGGGCGGAATCTCATGGGATTCCGGAGTCAGAAAAGGAATAAACCGGCCAAGTTGCTTTGTCTTCAAACCAACTTGGCAAAGACCTGTCCAAGGCCGTTGACTCTAGTTCGGCTCGTTCCAGCTTCCCGGCGATGGTAGCGATTGTCTCTGTCCTGGTTTTCCTGTGGAAGCGGCTTCTGCGGAACCAAAAGGCGGGCTTTGGCTCTGCGGGAGTCGCTTGGCAGTGGCTAAAAAACCTTATTTTTAGTTCTTGACCTTAGTAGTATGTCGCATCGCCCATCCCCCAACCTTATTACCTTATTATTTTTCGCGCATCGATATGTTTTACGTCTTGTTTCGGGATGAACGCAAATACCCATACCGTCTTCGCGGCATTCGACAGCCAATGCAATAGGATAGCCAGCCCCTTCTGGTTTGGCGCTTAGTTTCCAGGTAGAAATCGATTGCCGGGCCAAACCGGCTCGGACCAGAATGACCGTGCTGCATTCGAGGTGCCAGGAAATCCCATGTTTGGAATCGCCGGGATTGCGAATTTGAATTTCCGAAACGAGTGTGGTAGATACGCGAATGAGAAAAATACGGTCATTCTTTCTCACGATATGAAAATGCCTGGTTATAAAGGATTTGGGGGAGGCTCTCTTTCCCAGGGGGCTTGGTTTTAACTTCGGCCGCTTCCAAAGACTATCGTCACGGTAGTCGTCATTCCGGGCGGAGCGGTATATGACCCGGGTGTCGATAAAACAGCTGGATTCCGTTTTTTCCGGGAATTCATTAACTGGAAAATGTAGCGTAGGCCCGGAATCCAGGTGGCCGAATTTAGAACCAAGCCCTTTCCAGGCGGGGCCTGGGAACAAGAATGTTTGATTGACGAAGGAGGGAAATGTCGGCAATTTCAATTGCGGTTGTTCCCGGCGGCTCGAAGATAGCCAGGGGATTCTGGCCTGATTTGGCGCGCCGATGGGTTCCAGCATCGTATCGACGCGCCAAGTCAGGCCAGGATGGTCTGGCAACCTGTTCGCTGCGACCTCATCGGCCCCCGGATTTCGTCGAAAATAGAATTGCCGGGGGAACGTTTGCTTGATTGACGAGAAAATGATTCCAATTATACATGAAGAAAGATAGGAAATCAGGGAGCAAGCATTCCGGCCATGGATGACGATCTGTAAAACTGCGGCCCTCTTGGCTTCTCCGATACACCTGCTTTTTCGATTTGCGGAAATTCATTCCATTTTTCATTTTTTTTCACCTTGTCGCCTGCTATTTGCTCTGTTACGCAGTGGCTCGTAAAAAGCGATTTGTATATCTTTTCGTGCGCAAAAAAGGTTGATCGCTTGATGGTTTTCATTTGTCGGCGGTTGAATCAGACGTCGTTTCGACAAATCTGCCTCTTTTTCAATGGGTGCGCAGGATTGCCTGCTCGACGCCCGCGCGGGCAAAATCTCGGGACCCTTAACAAAAGGAGAAAAAAATGAAAAAATTATTGTTCTTGTCTTTCGCATGGCTTTGTTTCGCTTTTGTTGGCGAAACTCAGGCCCAGGTAATCGTGTACGACGGAGGCGACGTTGGAATCGGAACGACCTCGGCTCCGGCGAGCAAGCTCGAGGTAAACGGAACCGTTACTTGCACCGACGGCGATTCGACCGAGTGGAGCGCAGCATATGGCTGGGGGGATCATGCGGCGCAAGGATATCTCACATCCGAAGTGGACGGCGATCCGAGCAACGAACTCCAGAGTCTTTTCGCAACCGTTAACGCCAATTTCGGCTCGACCACGGCCAATGTGGTGGCCGACACTTTAAGTATTGTCGGCACCGGTTCCGTATCGACGTCCATCACCGGAGACACCGTGACCGTTTCCGGCGCAGGGGATGACCTCGGCAATCACATCGCCATCCAGAACCTCGACCTCTCCGCCTTCAAGCTGGTCGGCAACGGCGGCGCCGGCGGAGTCTACATCTATAAGAGCGGCATCGTCGATCTTGACAGTCAGAGCCGGGCAAGGGCGTTTCTGACCCATCGACAATTCATTCCTCTTTCAGTGTAGACTCCGATTGAATTCGACGATGATTTCACTCTTTTCGGCGGTTATGACCAGCAAAATGAATTCACGGTATACGTTCCTTCGGGTACACCCGCTTCCTTTACCGCGACCATAGCCGGCTATTATCAGGTCAATGCGAGGACGGAATTTCTGTTTGAAGACGTGGATCCCATCCTGGGCGGGTATGTTTCCATTGCCATATTTGTCAATGGCGCAATGTACGCCCAGGGCAACAACCTGCAAATGATTTTTTCCTATAATGAATGGTTGAAAAACAACAATGCTCCGAATGTCAGCGATTTGGTCTGGCTGCAACCCGGCGATGTTCTCGAAATCTTGGCTTGGCAATCCGTAGGCGCACCTGTGGGAACGCTTGTGCCCAATGCGGAAAAAACCTATGTTTCCATTCACAAGTCGAGCTGACCGGCAGGAAAATCTTGCCACTGCAAACATGCGGTTAAACATTCATGCGGCCCGCATCTCTCTTATCATTTCCGCAGGGCTTTGCCCGAAGTAGCGCTTGAATTCGCGGCTGAACTGGGAGGAGCTTTCATATCCCACCCGGTCGGCCGCGATGTATGCCTTCATGTTTTCCTGCGCCATCAAGTCCTTCGCCTTGTTCAGCCTGACTTTTTTCAGGTACTGCATGGGAGAATCCGAGGTGACCTCTTTGAAAGCGCGATGAAACGCCGATGCGCTCATGCGGGCCGCACTGGCCAGTTTATCCACGTCGAGCTTCTTCGCATAGTCTCTTTGCATCACCTTCAATGCCCGGGCCACCTGGGAAAACGCGCCGCCATGCATGGCCAGCGAATAAAGCACCGGGGCCTGGGTCCCGCAAAGCGCCCGATAGAGAATTTCCCGCACAAGTCCGGGACCCAGGATTTGGGATTCCGCCTCCGATTGCAGGCATTTAAGCAGTCGATTGATCGCATCGGCCATGTCTTCGTCCATGAGGGCCGGACCGATCCCGCGAGGCAACCCCTTTTCGCCGGCTTGGCCGATTTTCGCCTGAAGGTCCAGCCGGCCGATCAGGTCGTGAAGCTGGGCCATGTCGATGTCGATATAAAGGCCGAGCAAGGGGTCCTCGGGGCTGGCGAAGGTCTCGCATTCGAACGGCATGGTCACCGAGGTCACCAGGTAATTGTTGGCGTCGTACTGGAACTTCCGATCGCCCAGGTAGCCGATCTTGTGACCCTGGGCGACGATGCAAATCCCCGGATCGTACACCATCGGTTTTCGGGGCAGCGGCTGTGTCGATTTGAAAAAACGCACCCCTTCGAGCCGCGACTCAGAAGATCCGCCGTCTGTCAGCGGAAAGAAATTCAATAGTTCAACCATCTGCGACATGTCAAAGTCCTCCTTTTATATGAACCAGCTTTAGACAATGATTTTACGAATAAATCAACCGAAAATAAACAGCTTGGCAGAAATAGGCAATGTTTTGAAAGGAGCATCTTTATTATCAGCATCGCGTCGATACCGACGTGCCCATCGAGGATGTTGCCGCAACGGTGAAGGACCTGATCGAGGAAGGCAAAATCAGATCCTGGTCGATTTGGTCAAGAAGATCGCGGCACGCAAGAAAGCGACCCCGTCTCAGATCGCCCTGGCATGGTTTCCATCGCGTTATCCTCCTGATTTCCCAATAGCTCTTCCGGGAAGCAAGCGATGTCGATAGCGGTTCGTCCTCCCGGAATTCGGACGCTTTGATTGCTAACAAAAATCCGACATGCCGTCCCTTTTCGCTGGGTCCTTCATCGGAATTGATCGGAGCAGCATTACCGAGACGGCATTCTTTTACACCCTCGGGAACCGGTTGGACTTGAACTTTTCGGTTCATCGCGGATTTGTGGGGAGCGATAAAGGTAACCAGAGCTTCCAGCTCTGGTCCCATGTCGCGTATATGCCGCCGTTTGGAAGTCGAGGCATGCCAGACCAGGATGGTCTGGTTACCATAGACACGCCTTTTCCCACAAATCCGCGATGAACCAACTTTTCTAAATTCCCGCTAATATCAAATAGCGCGAATGGCGCTTCAAATGTTTCGCTATTCCACCAGAATACCAGATCGGAAGGCCAGCGGCGAAAACGAAGTGCGATTTTTATAGTATACCTTTTTTCTGCTTGTCAAGAAAAAATTGCGGATAACGCGGTCAGCACCGTTCTATGGACGAGCTGTCTGGAAACGAATCGAAACATGAGCCGATTTACTATGATTTACTAAATTGAAGCGGCTTGGGTAAAAGAATCCGGTTCATTTTATATTCTTTCTCCACTACCCTTTTTCCCTTTACATCCCGATGCGTTTTTGTGTAGTTTACCGGCTCCGGGCGTCGGCCGCCGGCGAGAGGCGGGACCGAAGCACCGGCATAAAAAAGAACTGCAAGGAGATGTGTACTTTATGGAAAGACCGCGATTTACAGTCGGAGAAACCACAATCGGCCAGCTGGTTGATATTGTCGCCGAGCAATTCGGCGACAGTAAGGCCTTGGAGTATCACCGCGAAGGCGTATGCTACGACTACAGGAAGTTCAAGGACGCCTGCGGCCGGGTCGCCAAGGGCCTGATGGCCATAGGCGTCGAAAAGGGCGACCATGTCGCCATATGGGCCAACAATGTCCCGGAATGGGTCCTGACCCAGTTTGGAATCGGCAAGACGGGCGGCGTTCTGGTGACAGTCAATACCAACTACCGGAGTTTCGAGCTGGAATACCTGATGAAACAGTCCGATTCGACCACCCTGCTGATGGTCGGGGGAGTCCGCAGCAGAGACGATTTTCTGAAGGTGATCTACGATGTCTGTCCCGAGCTGAAGGAGGCCGAGCCGGGCAAGTTGGACAGCGAGAAGCTGCCCATGCTTAAAAACGTCGTTTTCATCGGGAACGAACGTCATCCGGGCATGTACAACTGGGACGACGTGATGGAAATGGGGGAGTCGGTCACTGACGAAGAACTGGCCGCCCGGCAGGCGAGCCTGGACCCGGACGAGCCTGTCAACATGCAATATACGTCGGGCACCACCGGTTTTCCCAAAGGGGTCATGCTTTCGCACACCAATATCATCGGCAACGCGAAGAGCATCGGCGAATGCATGAACTTTTCCAGCGCCGACAACCTGTGCATCCCCGTGCCATTTTTCCATTGTTTCGGGTGCGTGCTCGGGACCCTGACCTGTGTCACGTCCGGGGCCGCCATGTCGCCTCTGGTGCAGTTCAAGGCCGCAGACGTCCTGGAGACCGTGGAAAAGGGCAGGTGCACGGCCCTGCACGGCGTGCCCACCATGTTCATCGCCGAACTCGAGGAGATGGACAAGCGCGACTACGACACGTCCTGCCTGCGCACCGGCATCATGGCGGGATCTCCTTGCCCCATCGAGGTGATGAAGGAAGTGGTCGGCCGCATGGGCGCGTCGGAGATGACCATCGTTTACGGCCAGACCGAGGCGTCTCCGGGAGTCACCCAGACCCGGCCGACCGATTCCCTGGAGCGGCGTGTCACCACGGTGGGGCGCGCGATGCCCGAGGTGGAAGTGAAAATCGTGGATCCCGCGACCAAGGAAACGCTTTTCGCCGGGGAGCCGGGCGAGCTTTGCACGCGGGGATACCATGTCATGAAGGGCTACTACAAGAACCCCAAGGCGACGGCCGCGGCCATCGACGCCGACGGATGGCTGCATACCGGGGACTTGGCGGTCATGGACGAGCATGGGTACTGCAAGATCACCGGACGCATCAAGGACATGATCATCCGAGGCGGGGAAAACATCTACCCCCGGGAAATCGAGGAGTTTCTGCACACCCATCCGGAAGTTAAAGACGTCCAGGTGGTGGGCGTGCCCAGCCGGATGTATGGAGAGGAACTGGTCGCGTTCATCCAGTTGAAGAACGGAAAGCCGCTTTCTGTCGACGACATGAAAGCCTTTTGCAAGGATAGAATCGCCTTCCATAAAATTCCCCGGTTCTTCCTTTTTGTGGACGACTATCCCAAGACCGCCAGCGGCAAGATCCAGAAATTCAAGCTTCGCCAGTTGGCCATATCGGAACTGGGCCGGGAAGAAGACGCTCATATCGAAACCGCATGATCGCCTGTCCGAAACTGGGGGTTGGTTTTGGCTTCGGCCGGTTTTGGCATCCAAGAGCCTCGATCATCGCCTGGATTCCGGGTCTAAAGCAAGCTTCGCCCGGAATGACGGAGTTGGTTGGCGGACATTAAAACCATGCCTCGTAACTGCCACTGCCTGAAAACGCATATAGCTATTCAAGGAGATACGGATTTATCATGAAACAAATATACAAGGAAGTCATGGCTCTGAACGCCATGGAAGAAAACGACGAGAAGGAGGCCGCCGCCAGGGCGTTTTTCGAAAAACTCAACGCAATGCCGCTCCCCGAGCATTTCAACTGGGCAGACGAGGTTTTCGAGGGGCTCCACGTGAAGGAGCGGGGCGACAAGCCCGCTCTCGTCTGGACCGACATCGCGACCGAAGAAAGAAGGCGATTCTCCTATCGAGAGTTCGCCGCCCGAGGCAACCAGTGCCTGAACGCCGTCAGAAAGGCCGGGGTCGAAGAAGGGGACAACATGTACATGATGGTCCCCATCGTCCCGGAAACCTGGTTTGCCAGCTACGCCTGCATCAAAGGCGGGCTGGTCATCGTCCCCACCGCCACCACCATGACCGGGCGGGAACTGCAGTTTCGTTTCGAAAACTACGCACCGGACGCAGTCGTGGCGGACCAGGCGTTCGCCCGCATGATGGACGAGGCCATGGAGATCGCGGGAGTCGAACCCAAGATCAAAATCGTAATCGGGGAAGAAGACGGATGGGTCGGCTACGCCGAGTTGGAGAAGGAGTCGGAAACCGCCGAGGCCGCCCCGACCCGGCCGGAGGACATCCTGTTTTGCTTTTTCACTTCCGGCACCACGGGATTGCCCAAGAAAGTGGGGCACACGGCGTCCTCCTACCCCATAGGGCATCTGTCCACGTCGGTGATGGTCGGAATCCGGCCGGAGGACGTCCACCACAACCTCAGCGCGCCGGGGTGGGCCAAGTGGGCCTGGAGCAGCTTTTTCGCGCCGTTGAACGTGGGCGCGGCGGTGGCGGGCATCAATTTCAAGAGTCTGGACGGCGTCCGATATCTCAAGGCGATCCAGGACTGCCAAGTCACCACGTTCTGCGCGCCGCCCACCGCGTGGCGCATGTTCATCAACCTGGACATGTCGCAGTTCGACCTGTCCGCCCTGCGCCAGTCCATCAGCGCCGGCGAGCCCTTGAATCCGGAGGTGATCGCCAGGTGGAAGGAGTACACCGGCACCGAAATCCGCGATTTCTACGGCCAGACCGAATCCACCGCCATGATCGGCAACCCGCCCTGGATGGTAGGCAAGATGCGAAGCGGGTCGTTCGGAAAACCGTCGTTCATGTACGACGTAGCCCTATTGGACGACGAGGGCAAGGTGGTGAGCATCCCGGACGAACCCGGCCATATCGCCGTCAGGCTCGACAGATGGCGTGCGTTGGGGCTGTTTAGCGAATATATTGGCGCACCGGAGAAAATGAAGGGCGTGTTCATCGACAACTACTACTACACGGGAGACCGAGCCTCGGTCGATGCGGACGGATACTGGTGGTTCGTGGGGCGGGCCGACGATGTCATCAAATCTTCGGATTACCGCGTGGGGCCTTTCGAGGTGGAAAGCGCGCTGGTCGAGCATCCGGCCGTGGCCGAGGCCGCTGTCGTCGGGGTCCCGGACACCAAGCGCCATCAGCTGGTCAAGTCCTTCGTCATTCTCAACAGCGGCTACGAGCCCTCGGGGCAACTGGCCTTGGACCTGTTCCGGCACACCATCGGCATCCTGGCGAAATTCAAGATCCCCAGAATCATCGAATTCGTGACCGAACTGCCCAAGACCATGAGCGGAAAGATTCGAAGAATCGAGTTGAGGGAAAAGGAGCAGGCCAGAAAGAAAGGGGGAGAAAGCCCCAGGGAATATGAATTTTACTACTGGAATTTTCCCCAGCTGAGTTCGAAACACAAGAATTGATCTTTTCGGGGAGAGGCTTATCGCGACCTCGGTTGTCTCTCCCCGCATTTGCTCCGTTCAAAAATCGTCTCCGCCCCCGACCCGTTTTTCCGATTTCGCTGCGGTCCCGATTATTTAATTTTAATCAGTTCGTATTCCCGTGTCCCCAAGCCGATTTTTTCGGCATGTGCCAGGCAAGTGCGCCATTCGGACTCGGGCCTGGAGTTGGTAAAATGATCATTGTGGTCCACAAAGTCAGTTTTTGCCATGTTGTCGGTCAGCTGGCTGCCGGAAAGTGGAGTCGCCTTCAGACAGATGTCCACGCAGGCCTGATCCAGGGCCAGTGGGTCAAAGGAGGCGAACATGCCCTGGTCGGGCAAAATGGGGACGTCGTTTTCCCCATGGCAGTCGCAGTTGGGGGAGACATCCACCACCAGGGAAATATGGAAGCACGGGCGTCCGTCCACCACGGCCTTTGTATATTCGGCCATGCGGCAGTTGAGCATCTCCACTGCCGCATTGAAATCAAAGGAAATGGCGTCGAAGTTGCACGATCCCAGGCAGCGGCCGCAGCCGACGCAGTTTTCCTCGTTTACGCGCATCTTCTTGGTCTCGGCGTCAAAGCTGAGTCCATCGTTGGCGCATTCCTTGAGACACGTGAGGCATCCCCGGCACTTTTCTTCGTCGATCTTGGCCTTGCCGCTGCTGTGCTGCTCGGTTTTTCCGGCGCGGGAGCCGCACCCCATCCCGATGTTCTTGATGGCGCCGCCGAAACCGGTTACCTCGTGGCCCTTGAAATGGGTCAGGCTGATGAACACATCCGCATCCATGACGGCCCGCCCGATCCTGGCCTCCTTGACATACTCGCATCCCGACACCGGCACGGCGATGTCGTCCGTCCCCTTGAGCCCGTCGCCGATCAGAACAGGACAGCCCACGGTCAGGGGCGTGAAACCGTTTTCCCAGGCGCATTGCAGATGCTCCAGTGCATTTTTCCGGCTGCCGGGGTACATGGTGTTGCAGTCGGTCAAAAAGGGTTTTCCCCCGAGTTCCTTGACCACGTCGGCCACGGCTTTGGCATAGTTGGGTCGAAGATAGCTGATGTTTCCCAGTTCGCCGAAGTGCAGCTTGATGGCGGCGAACTTGCCATCCATGTCGATCTGTCCGATCCCCGCTTTTTTAACGAGCTTTTTAAGCTTTGCGGGCAGTCCGTCTCCAAAGGCCTTGGTTCGGAAATCCGTATGATAAACCTTTGCTTTTTCCATGTTTCCTCTTCTCCTGTTTTGTTTAAGCCATAAGATTCTGCATATCGCTTGTCATGGCAAGTAAGCCCCCAATATGGGCATTTATGATAAAATCATAATAGTATGAGTCAAGCGGATGGGGAATATCCGATCCTGCCAAAATATTGCCTGTTCCTGCTGGACGCCGAGGCAAAGCGCGTATTCCAAATTCTCGCCCAGGGCGAACTCCACGCCCTTGGATTCGGCTTCGCCCGCTTTTCGTATTTGTATCTTCCGTTGGTTCGGTTCCTCCCGCAAGGAATAGGTCAGGCCCGGGCGAGGGCTCCATTTATTTTCAGGTATGGAAAATGTTCTCAGATCCCGATTCGCTCTTTCTTTCCCGGTAGAGCCCCAAAAGAACGAAGCCGGTGGCGCACAGAGTAATGCATGCTCCGGGGGGAGCGTACCAGTTCCAGATTCCGTTGGAAAAGCCCCCTCGGTGGAAGGCGTAGTGGATCATTTTTCCCCAGCTGGGCATGCCGGGGTCTCCGAACCCCAGAAAGCTCAGGGAGGCCTCGGAAACCATCGCTCCGGCGGCCGCGAGTACGAACTTGGCGGACACGATCTCGGAGACGTTGGGAAGAAGGTGGAAAAAAACGATTCGCACGGGGGAAAAGCCCAGTGCAGCTAGGGCTTCCACAAATTGGGTTTCCCGGAGCTGAAGGACCCTGGCCCTCACCGCTCTGGCCGTCGGGCACCAGCCGATGCAGGCGATGACCAGGACGATATTGATGACGCTTTGTCCCAGGTATCCCGCCAAGACCGCCAGCAGGGGCAGAACCGGAATCAGCAAAACGGCGTCGATAATTCCTGTGAAGAATTCGCCCCATGCGCCGCGCAGATATCCGGCGAAAAGGCCCACGGTCGTGCCTATGAAAACCGATGCGACGGCTGCGGCTATTCCGACTATGATCGAGACGCGTCCGGCGTAGACCAGCGAAGTCAAAATGTCCCGTCCGAGGTCGTTGGTGCCCAGCGGGTGCTCCCAGGAGGGAAGGAGGAACGGCGCGTCACGAAAGGGGAGGGGACAGAGCGGCAGAAGGTCGGCGGCTGCTGAGATTGCGACGAAAAACAGCAATATGGCAGTGCCTGTCCACAGGGACCACTTAGCCTCGTCGATGTTTGCGTTTGGTCCGAACATTCTATCTACCGTACCGGATGCGAGGGTCCAGCAGGCCCGATGCCATGTCCACGAGGAAGTTCAGCCCGATGACCACAAGGGTCAGCACCAGGAAGCAGCCTTGAAGGACCGGGTAGTCGCGATTCAGCGCAGCGTCGAAGATCAGGACGCCCATGCCGTTTATGGAAAACACGATTTCCACCAGCACGGCCCCCGACACCATGAAACCCGCGTGAAGGGCCGCCACGTTGAGCAAGGGAAGGCAGGCGTTTTTGAAAATGTGCGCGAAGGCGATTTTCCAGGAGGAAACCCCTTTGGCTTTCGCGTACAGGACATAGTCGCTTCGACTCTCCGAGACCACGGCGTTTCGCATGACCATGAATTTTGCGGCGGCGGAGGACAGAACGATTGCGAGCACCGGAAGAGCGGCGTGTCGAATGAAATTAACCGTCGCCTCCAGGAAGGAAGAATGGGTGCCGAGCCCCGAAGAAAAGCCACCCAGCGGGAACCAGCCCAGACGAAAGCCGAAGACGTCCAGAAATACCATGGCGATCATAAAGGACGGCGCGCCGAAGAAAACGACGGCGGAGAGGGTGAGGGAAATATCGAGGGGAGAGCCGTGCTTCCACCCGGCGGCGGTCCCCAGGATCGCGGACAGCATGGTGGATATCAGGACCGCAGGCGCCAGGATGGCCAGGCTTCTGCCCAGGTTTTCCCGGATCAGCGCGGCCACGGGCCTGTGGTGGTGGAAGGAATAGCCGAGTTGCCCGCGCCACAGTTTCGACCAATAGTCGGCGTATTGCTCCGCCAGGGGACGGTCCAGACCGTACTCGGATTTCAACTGCTCGTAGTCGGTCTGGCTCAGGGCGACGGCGTCGGGTCCCAAAAGCATGAGGAGAGGATCGCCCGGCATGGACCTGGGCAAGAAAAAGTTGAGGCTCAGCACGATGAACAGGCACGCCGCCAGTCTGAATACTCGCTTGGACCACCACATGTTTTCTATCTTTCCTGTTTCGAAGGTCTATTATCTATCGTTGCATACTTTGTTGTTCATCGCGGATTTGCGGGAAGAATCCTGACTCGGCTTCCATTTGAAAGGGGCGGGGAATGGTAACCAGAGCTTCCAGCTCTGGCCCGGAGCCGCGTATACGCGAAACTTCGTCGAATCCAAGGCACGCCAGACCAGGATGGTCTGGTTACCATCGGGACCCATTTTTCCCACCAGTCCGCGACGAACCTTTTTATTTTTCACGCAAAGAGAACCATGTCCTCTCCCACAGAAAGCCGTACATGGGGCTGACTTTCCAACCGGTGAAACGCTTGCGGCACGGCTGGATGAGGACGTCCCAGTAGAGGGGCACGGCAGGAAGCTCTTCTGCGTAGTAGCGTTGGACGTCCGCGGCCGCGCGAAGATATTCCTCCCTATCCAGGGCCGTGTTCATCCTGTCCACGATGGCCGAGAACCGTTTGTCGTCCAGCGCCGACCACCCTATGTTTCTGCTGTCGAAATATCCGGTGCCGCATCCGGCCCACATGCGCATGCCCCAGGGAGTGGCCCGGGAGAGCAGTGCCCGATGGGATCGCTCGTGGTCGCATATCGTTGCGAACAGGGCCAGATCCACCGGACGCAAGGTCAACATCACGCCGACCTTGGCGAAGTATTCCTTCAGCAGTTCCGTCAATCTCAAGGATCCGGAAACGTCCGTTCTGGCCACCAGTTCCACTTCGAGCCGTTTTCCGTCCGACTCCCGGTAGCCGTCCTTGTCGGAATCGACATAGCCCAGGCCGTCCAGGATTTCCGAGGCCTTTGCCGGGTCGTGCGCCAGGGGGGCGGTCTCGACGAATTCCGGGTTGCCGCGCGGCACGAACCCGCTGTTGGGGACGGAGCCGTAGCCGCCTGCGAAAAACCGGACGATCTCCTCGTAGTCGATGGCAAGCGAGATGGCCCGTCTGAATTCTTTCCGGTCCATGGGAGTCTGTCGCGTGTTGAAGAAAATGGCGTTGGGCACGCCCGGATTGTCCATCTGGTGAATGGCGATCTCCGGGTCCCTCAACAGAAGAGGGACCTGAAACGGCGGCGTGCCGGACGCGTAGAAGTAGGGAATGTCGATTTCTCCCTTTCGAAACGCCATGTACATGACGTCTGGATTTCGGAAGCTTCTGAAGACGATGGTTTCGATGTTCGGAGCGCCCCGGAAATATCCGGGAAACGCCTTGAAGCCGATCTGGCCCGAAGACGGGTCGAAATAGTCGAAAACGTATGGTCCGGAGCCGACGGCGGCCTGCGGGCCGGTGAAGGTTTCGGGAGAATCCACGTTTTCGAAGCAGTGGCGGGGGATGATCCGAAGCACCAGCAGGTTGACCGGCAGGCGGGCGTAGGGTTCGGAGAGCTTGATGATTACCGTGCGGTCGTCAGGGGCCTCCACCGTTTCCACGACTGCGAAATGGCTTTTGTATACCGGGACTTTTTCCAGCAGATACTCGAAGGAGAAACGAACGTCCGATGCAAGGACGGGGCGACCATCGTGCCACGAGGCTCCCTTTCTGATATAAAAGGTCCAGGTCTTGCCGTCGTCGGTTTTCCAGGATTCGGCCAGGTCCCCGTAGAATTCGCCGTTTTCGGCCAGGGCCACCAGGCCCGAATGGGTGAGCATTCCGCGCATGACCCCGAAATAGTAGTCGGAGATGCCGATGCTTTTCACCGACATGGTGGTGCCTACTTCCAGCTTTTTCACGGGATAGGGCTTTTCCGCCCGCACGTCGGCGCATTGCGAGAAAGCCAGCGAAGCCAGAAGCGATATGATCAGAATTTCTTTTTTTCTCATCGTGTGAGTCTTCCTCGATCCGTATTTTCACGACGCCGAAACCAGTACCAAGCGCACAACCGTTCTTTTTCTCTTCCGACAGTCGAGCGGACCATGCGAAAGCTTCTATCCATAAGCCCCTCTGTTTCTTCGGGAGAAATGCCCTTTCCTTTTCCGCCGCCAGGCAGGGGAAGCCATGCGAACAACATGAAAAGTCCTCCCGGTCCTACCAGGCGGCGCAGCGTATCGGCATACCTGCCCCGGTCGTGCTTCGCCAGGGAAAAAAGGCACCCGATGTCCAGCGCGTAGTCGTGCGGGGTCGGCGGAGTTTTCAGGTTCAATATGTCGCCGGTCTGAAAATCGATGGAAAGCCCGGCCCGGGCGGCCCGTCGGCGGGAGATCCAAACGGCTGCAAATGAAAAGTCCACGCCCGTCACTTGCCAGCCTTTCCGGGCGAGAGTCATGGCGTTGGTCCCGGCGCCGCAGCCCAGGTCGATGGCCCTGCCGGGGGTCGCGTTTTCCGCGAATTCCAGCACCTGCCGGGGGGAAACGCCGTCTTCCCACGGCGTTCGCCCCGACAGATACCGCCATTCGTACTTGATTCGCGCAGGCGCAAGATTTCCTTTTGCTATCGGATACATGGGCTTAGGTATTAAAAAACGACCTTCGCCTCCATGTATACGCTCGTTCCCGGGTCTTCGTACATGTAGTACGACCGGTAGTCCTCGTTGAAGAGGTTGTCCACGGCGATGGAAAGATCCATCGCCTTCACCGCTGTCCCGGACAGGGGGAAGTGCTTGCTGGCCTTCAGGTCCACGACGAAGGAGTCCGGCATCACGAGGGATTCTCCCGCCGAGTTTCTGGTGGTGTTGGCGTCGTTGGTGTACTGCTTGCTCAAGTACCTGACATACCCGGACAGGGTGAAGTTTTTCGGATGGCTGTACGTCACGCCCAGGTTCGCCTTGTGCTTGGGGCTGAACGGCAGATAGTTTCCCTCGAGGTCCTTGTCCTCCGGGTTGTCTTCAATGGTGGCCTTGTTGTAGGTGTAGTTGGCGTTTATGGTCCAGTGGTCGCTCAGGTAGTATGCCAGGGAGAATTCCGCGCCGTAGGATTCGCTCTTGCCTATGTTCTTGTTGATCCAGGTGTTGGTGTCGTCGAACCAGGACAGGATTTTGTCGTCGGTGTAGTTGTAGTAGCCGACCAGATTGACCTGGAGGCGGTTTTTAAACCATTTTTCCACGCCCAGTTCGTACGAGTGTGTGGTTTCGGGGTCCAGATCCGGATTGGGCTGGCGGGGATTGCCTCCCGAGGTCCGGTCGTCGTAGAGCTGCTCGGAGGTGGGCGGCTTGAATCCCTGGGCGTAGTTGCACCACAGAGACAGGGCGTCGTCCATGTTGTAGCGAATGCCGACCTTGGGGCTGAAATGGTCGTCGGTGCGGTCTTCGAGGTCGGTTTCGTTGAAGGAGCTGAAGCTGTTGTCGTAGTTCTTCCAGTGGTCGTAGCGCGCGCCTGCGGTGATGGTCATGTTGGACACGGGCTTCCAGACGTCCTGAAGATAGCCCGCCATGGTGCGCACCTTGTACTCGTTTTCCTGGGTCTTTACGCCTGTGGTCCAGTCCTTGTATGTCTGATCCGTCTCCTGGTTGTTGTAGAAAAAGCCTGCGGTCAGGGTGTTTCCCCAGCCGATGTCGGCGGACGCCCTAAGTTCGGCGGGAGTCTCCTGGTAATCCATGTCCCTTTTCTGCTTGGGATCGTAGTTTGTGCCGCCCTTGTCGTACAGGTGCAGATAATCGTCGGAGCGAAACGCGGCGTAGGCCATCAGGTCGATCCGGTCGCCTATCTTCTGGTCGTAGATTACGCCCGCGAGGTTGTAGTCCCAGTCTCCGCCCACATGGGGCCTGCCCCGGGTGTATCGGTTCTTGTCGTAGTTGTAGAACAGGCGCGCCTTGGCGGATTCGGAGAATTCGTAGCCAAGGTCGAACCCCGCGCCTTTTTTGTCGTAGTCGCAATCGTCGATCATGTGGATGCTGGGGTTCAAGTTGTTTTCCACCACGTTGGCGCCGTCGGCCTCCTCGTAGAAAGCCGCCACTGCGAATTTGAACCTGTCGATTTGGCCGTCGGAGGACGCGGCCCCCCGGAATCGTCCGAAGCTGCCTCCTCCGGCGCTCACGGCCCCGGTCGGATCTCCCTTGCCTTCCTTGAGAATGATATTGATCACGCCGCCGGAGGCGTTTGCGCCGTAAAGGGCCGATGCCGGTCCCCGGATGATCTCCACCCGCTGCACCCTTTCCACCGGTATGGCTTGGGAGATCTGCCAGTCGGTGGGAATGCCGTTCACCAGATAGACGGTGGCGTCGCTTCCGAGCCCGCGAATGTTGGCGTAGGAGGGAAACGGCGAGTAGGCGCGCCTGAGGGTTATGCCCGGCACGGACCTGAGCGCGTCGCCGATGTCTCCGTTGGGAAGGTTCTGGTTGAGAAGATCTTCCCTGTCGATCACCGTCACGGAGGCGGGAATGTCTTTGGCCGGCGTTTCGTATTTTGTGGCGGTGACCACCACTTCGTCCAGGCGAGTCGCGTCGGTGCCGGTTTCGGCCGAAAAGCCGTTCGCCGCCGACAGTAAGACGACCGCCGAAAAAAACAAACCTGCCCATTTCCATCTGTTCATCTCTCACACCCCTTTTGTTTTTTCCAGAATGTTTATGTTTCGCCGCGTTCCATGGCCGGGCGTTCGCCGTCCATCGGCGCCCCGGTTTCATGGCTGCGCGACCGGCGAGGCTTTCGGACGGGCTCTTGGAGAGACCCGTTTTCCAGGGCGGCCTTCCGGTCGCAAACGGCGTCCAGCAGGTGCGGGTCGTGGGATATCAGAAACAAGGTCAACCCGCGCTCCTGCCTAAGTTTCATCAACAGTCGCATGATTCCGGCCTGCACGGAGAGATCCAGCATGGACGTGGTTTCGTCTCCGACGATCAGTTCGGGATCGAGTCCGAGCGCCCGCGCCAGGACCACTCGCTGTGCTTGGCCGCCGGAGATCTCCCGAGGCAGGCGTTTCGCCAGTTCCTCCCCGAGGCCGCAATCGGCCAGAAGCTCCATGACCCGTGTTCGCAATTGCTTCCTCGAACCCGCCAAACCGTGGACTTTCAAGGCTTCGGCCACCGCGTCGAACACGGTCTGCTTCGGGTCCAGGGAAAGCAGAGGGTCCTGGAAAACGATCTGCGCCTTTCTCCTGTGTTCCGAAAGCCTTCTGCCGGATAGAAGCGAGATGTCTTCCCCATTGAAAAAGACCTTTCCCGTCGAAGGCCGGACCAGTCCGGGGACCATTTTCGCCAATGTGCTCTTGCCGCCCCCGCTGGGACCGAAAAGCCCGAAAACCTCGCCCCGCCGGACTGTCAGGTCGATGTTTTCGAACACCGCGACCCGGCGTCGCCTCCATCCCGTGCGGTAGTGTTTCCCGACTTTCTCAAACACGAGCATGGAAGCACCTCCACGCCCTTTTTCCGGAGAATAACAATTCCGGCCGTTTTTTTTCGCAAATGGCTTCCGCTTCCGGACACCTGTGGCGAAAACGACAGCCATCCATAATGTCGGCAAACCCGTGCGCCTGGCCGAAAATCGGATGGAGCCCCTTTGACGGATGGGCGTTCACCAGGCCGCGCGTATACGGATGAAGCGGCGTTTCGAGCACTTCCCGGGCCGGGCCCTGTTCCACGATTTCTCCCGCGTACATCACTGCGGCCCGGTGGCATGCGGCGGCCGCAAGCAGGTCGTGGGTGATCAGGAGCAAGGCTGCATGATCGAAACAGTGTTTAAAAAGCTCGAGGCATTGCTCGACGCTTTCCGGATCCAGCCCCTTGGTGGGCTCGTCGGCAACGGCCAATTCGGGATCGCCAGCAATCCCGGCGGCCAGAAGCACCCGCTGGGCCATCCCCCCGGAAAGCTGGTGCGGATACATCCGCGCGACTCGCTCCGGGTTGTCGAAGCCTGTCTTGCAAAGCAAATCGAGGACGCGCTTTTCCATAGTCGTCCCCTGGTCCTTTTTTCCACTGGCAAGACGGACCGCCTCCGCCACCTGCCTTTGGACTCGAAACCCCGGATTGAGGCTTCCCTTCGGATTTTGCGGAATCAAAACCATGGAACGGCCCCGCAACCGGTTCAATTGCTTGGGCGAAGCGTTCAACAGGTTCTCGTTTCCCAGCCCCCGGATATTTCCCTTGACCGAGGCGTTGGCCGGAAGAAGGCCGAAGATCGCACTGGCAAGCACCGACTTTCCACAGCCGGTTTCCCCCAGCAAGGCCAGGCGGCGTCCTTTCTCCAAGTCGATGGAAACCCCGTCCAGAACGCGTATTTCTCGTCCGCCCGAACGAAAGGAAACTTCCAGGTCCGATATTCGCAAGGCCGACCCGCAGACGGAGCCTGAAGCGAAAGCAGGGGAGGGCGGGACGCTTTTATCTTCGTTTGGATACAGCGAGCCTTTTTCCGAGGAAAACCCATTCCCCATGGTTCTTTTCAAAGACAAATAAAAACACCTCCTGCAACCAGGAAAATTCCGCATCCGGTTGTCGGGCATGGCCGCCTGTCGCCAGTGGGCGCGTCTAAAAGCGAAGCGTTTGCGTTTGGACATAAAAAAAGCCACGTAGGTTTTTTTCCCGGCGGAAAAAGCAACCTTCGTGGCTTAGTTGCGAATCGTTCGTTTCTTTTTAAGAGAAACGTTTTTGGTACGGAAAGACTTGGATTTCAGCACGGCGGATTTGTGCGACACTCACGTATACGAACCCGCACGGATTGATTTTCGATAAAAAATCGACCCGGTTTGAACCCAATCCCCATTTGTTTGAAAAACGCGGTTCGAAAGCACCGACCGCGCATGGGCGATTTCTATCGCCCCGTTGAAACGCAGCTTATTATGAGAATAGTCTTGGAATGTCAAGGCTTTTCTGATGATTCCAGCAGTTCTAATTTAGACGGAAATTCCATGCCAAAGAGGTTGCGACGACCAAGGTAACCAGACCATCCTGGTCTGGTGGGTTCACGATAAAGGGGAATTTCCTGACGCGCCGAACCAGACCAGGATGGTCTGGTTACCTTGAAGGCGCCGGGAACACCCATAATTAGAATTGCCGGGCCGGATGAAAAAAACTTGATATCCGAGTCCGAAACGGTCTATAAGAGCTTTCCGAACTCCACGCTACGAAAGCGTAAAAAAGCTCGAACGAATCCGGAAGCAAAGCCACGAAGGCCGAGACTATCGTTCGCCGGCAGTCGCGGCTTTTTTTGTTTCAACTCCGTCAATCTTTTTTTTCCTGATAATAACCGATTTGGGGGATTGGATATCTTCGTGTTTCTTCGTGCTCTTCGTGGTTGGAAATCAAGGCATTTTAGCACGAAGAACACGAAGAGCACGAAGGTCGTTTGAATTACACAAGGCGAACGGTCCTGTGGCAAAGTCTGTCGATCAGGGGCTCGTCGTGGGTGACGACCAGCAGGCCCAGCGTTCTCTTTTTGGCGATGTTCAGGACGGCCTTCCAGATGGACGCCTGGGTCAGGGCGTCCAGCATGGAGGTCATTTCGTTGCAAAGCAGATATTGGGTCTGCGGATCTAGAGCGCGTGCGAGGCAGAAAAGAAAAGGCCGCGAAGGCACATCCCCTCAGGGCTGCATGGGCCTTCGCGGCCTTTTCTTTTCCTGTCCGACCATGCGAGCCGCGCCGGCAGACGGCGCGAAATACAAGATCCGTCGATTGTGTTTTGTCGGTGAAACGATAACGGCTTCGGCCGCTGATTGGCGGCTACGATTATAACGGCATCGGCGGGAAATCAACGCCTTATTTTCCATGAGGTCGAATATACAAAGACCGGCTTGGTTTTTTGAGACGAAACATCCGAAGAAACGACAATTCGGAAAATCGCTTTCGATCATGGCGGTTCGTGGCTTGGTTCTAATTTCGGCCACCTGGATTCCGGGTCTACGCTACATGTTCCAGTTAATAAATTCCCGGAAAAGACGGAATCCAGCTGTTTTATCGACATTCGGGGTACATACCGCTCCGCCCGGAATGACGACTGCCGGGACGATAGTCCTTGAAAGTGGCCGATGTTCAAACCAAGCCCGCAGTTCGAATGAAGGGGGGGGGGGGTTTTCGTTGACAAAAAGCGAGTCTTTATATTAAAGTTAAAAATCTCAATTCGAACGCCTAAATCCGATAAAAAACGCCCAAAGACATGAGGAGGTTTGCCATGGCTTTGCCGAGATCGCTTCAAGCGTGTTTGAGTGCCTTCCTGGTTGTTTTCCTGGCAACCGGCCTGTTTGCTGCGGAAACTCAGTACGTCGGCCCCGGCGGCAATTGCGCGGGCGGCAGCCCATGCGGCGACACCATCCAGTCCGGAATCGATCTTGACGAACCGGATTTGATTCTCGACATCCGCCAGGGCACGTACATCGAAACGCTGTCGTTTCCTTCGGGCGGCGATTTTAGAAGACGCACCTTCGACTGCGGCGGATCCGTAATCGTAGATGGCAGCCTGGCCATACAAAACGGCGCTGTGAATCTTAATTCGGGGGCTTTGATCCTTCAGAACCAGGGGCTGGTTCCGGTCCCCGTGCCGAATGTGGTGGGCATGGAAAAAAGCGCCGCGCAGAGCACACTGATCGCCGCCAACCTGGTTTTGGGCAGTGAGGCGAATCGCGGCAGCGATACGGTCGCGGTGGATCATGTCATCAGCCAGTCTCCCGCAGCCGGAATTCTCATGGCGCCCTCAATGTCCGTGGACCTGACCATTTCCCTGGGAGCGGTTGCCGGCGATATGCCCGACGTGATCGGCATGTCCCAGTCCGAAGCCGTGGACACCCTGTACAGTGCGGGACTGATTGTCGGCGATATCTCGGAACAGTATAGCGAAACCATGCCCTCCGGGCATGTCATCAACCAGGACCCGCTGCCCCAGACCCGTATAGTCTGGGAGGACCCGGTGAACCTGCTGGTTTCTCTGGGGCCGAGCGGAGGACCTTCCCCCGATCCCGAAACGGATGCGCCCGAATTGGATCGTACCGTTTCGACCACCATGATCGGCGCCGTCGAGTTCTTGTTCACAGGCCTGGACCCGGTCCAAAAAGCCGTTGTTCCCGGCGTGGTCGAGCCGAAACGGGTGGCCGTTCTGAGAGGAAAGGTGTCGGACCGCCTGGGTGCGCCGCTTTCCGATGTGGTCGTCTCGGTCCTCGACCATCTGGAATATGGCCACACCTTGACCCGGGACGACGGCATGTTCGACCTGGCGGTCAACGGCGGCGGCCTGACGACGGTGAAATACGCAAAGGAAGGCTATCTCCCTGTCCAGCGTCAGGTGGACGCACCCTGGCAGGACTTCGCATGGCTGCCGGATGTGGTGCTGATCCCTGTGGATTCCCAGGTAACTTCCATCGAACTTGAAGCCGCCATTCCGATCCAAGTCGCGAGGGGCGGCGTGGTGACCGACGGCGACGGATCTCGCCAGGCGACGCTGTTCTTTCCACAGGGTACCGCAGCCGAGCTGGTATTGCCCGACGGCACTACCCAGCCGGTAACCAGCTTGAGTGTCCGCGCCACAGAGTACACCGTGGGAGACAGCGGCCCCGATGCCATGCCCGCGTTGCTTCCTCCCGCAAGCGGGTACACGTACGCGGTGGAACTGAGCGTCGACGAGGCCGTGGCCAAGATCGACGGCAGGGACGTGATCATCAGCCAGCCGGTCGTGTTCTATGTGGAAAACTTTCTGGGGTTCCCCGTGGGCGGCATCGTGCCGGTGGGCTACTATGACAACGACGGCGCCGCGTGGGTGGAGTCCGACAACGGGCGCATCGTACAAGTCCTCGACACCGACGGCCTGGCGGATCTCGACGTGGACGGCGACGGCTTGGCCGACACAGGGACGGCCCTGTCGGATCTGGGAATTACCGATGCCGAACGGGAGCAGCTGGCTCTCCTGTATGAACCCGGACAAAGCCTGTGGCGTGTCCTCATAGCGCACCTTTCGACGTACGACCACAACTGGCCCACTGCGCCTCCTCCCGACGCGGGACCGCCCATGCAGCCGTTTCCGGAGGGCGCTTCGCCGGAGCAAGACCCGTGCGAGGGATCGGGCTCCATCATCGAGATCCAGAACCAGATTCTGGGCGAGAGGATCGCCCTGCCCGGAACGCCTTTCACCCTCAACTACCGCAGCGACAGGGTGCCGGGTCGTCTGGCGGTCGGTACGATTCAGGTCCCTCTGAGCGGCGACAGCGTGCCGGAGAGTTTGAAGCGCATAGAGTTGGAGGTCCTTGTCGCAGGCCGAAGTTTCAAGGAGACCTTCTCCGCAAATCCCGAGCAGGAATACACGTTCACCTGGGACGGCCTGGACGCCTACGGCCGCCCCATGCAGGGGCCGCAGCCGTATGTCCTTCGTCTCTGCTATGTCTACCCGACCTACTACAGATATCCCGCCGAGTTCGTGCAGAGCTTCGCTCTGGCGTCGGGAGGCGCGGCGGAATTGCCCAGCCTCGCGGACAGGGAGGCGGAGATATGCCAGGTGGAAGAGGGCCTGTTGGGAGCTTTCCAGGCGAAAGCCCTTGGCCTGGGCGCCTGGACCCTGGATGCGCACCATGTCTACGACCCCGTGGGCGGCGTGCTCTACCGGGGCGACGGCGGGCGGCGCAGCGCGGGGAATGTCAAGAAGATCATCATCACGGCGGCGGGAGATGGACAAGACTGTTACTCCGGCCCCTGCGGCGACGGCGGGCCAGCCACGCAAGCGCAACTCGGCGCACCCGAATGCGTCGCATCGTCCCCGGACGGCAGCATATATATCGCGGACGGCAGCAACCGCGTCCGCCGGGTCGATCCGGACGGAACGATCGCCACAGTCGCGGGCAACGGCGAACAATGCCCGTACGGGGACCCCTGCGGCGACGGCGGCCCGGCCACGGAGGCGCGATTTTTCAATATCAGTGGAATAGCAGTTTCCCCCGAGGGCGCGATATATATAGCAGACAGCACTTACCGCGTCCGCCGGGTCGGTCCGGACGGCATTATCACGACGGTCGCAGGTACCGGCGAGAGCGGCTTCGACGGCGACGGCGGCCCGGCCACCGAAGCGAAGTTCGATTATCCTTCAGGGGTCGCCGTGGACGCGGACGGAAGCCTTTACATCGCAGATATCTTGAATAACCGCGTTCGGCGGGTGGGTCCGAATGGCATGGTAACGACGGTGGCGGGCGGCGGCTACGCCGGCGATGGCAGCCCCGCTACCGATGCCTCGCTTTACTGGCCCACCGATGTCGCCGTGGGCCCGGACGGAAGCCTTTACATCGCGGATTCCCGCCATAATCGCGTCCGTCGGGTAGGGTCGGACGGCATCATTTCAACGGTCGCCGGTACCGGTTTGAGTGGTTTCAGCGGCGATGGAGGCCCGGCAACCGAAGCCGATCTGAGTGTTCTAAGCGTTGACGCGGGACCGCACGGGAATCTCTATATCGTCGGACTCCGTCGGGTTCGTAGGGTTGGCACGGACGGTATCATCACGACGGCGGCAGGCATGTGGATTGCCGGTTTCAATGGCGATGGAGGTCCGGCCACCGGAACATATCTCTCCAGCGCTCCCGCAGATGTGGCCGTGGGGCCGGACGGGAGCCTGTACATTGCCGACACGGACAATCGGCGCATCCGACAGGTCAAGGACGTTCTGCCGGAATTCGACGGGCACGACATTGCGATTCCATCCGAAGACGGCGGCGAAATCTACACCTTCGACCGCAACGGCCGCCATTTGAACACGGTCCATGCCTTGACTGGCGCGGTCCTCTACACATTCTCGTATGACGACGACGGCCTTCTGACGGCCGTGGAGGATGGCGACGGCAACACGACGACCATCGAGCGGGACGCGAATGGAGATCCCCTGTCAATCGTGGGGCCGTACGGCCAGCAGAACACTTTGACGCTCGATGAGGACAAATATCTCGCAAGTGTCGCAAATCCGGCAAACGAGACCTGCTCCTTCACATACAAGGACGATGGCGGGCTTCTCGCCACCTTTACGGACCCGCGAAATCACACAAAGCATTTCACATATGACGACTCGGGACGGTTGATCCGGTCCGAAGACCCTGCCGGAGGCCATATTGTTCTGGAACGCTCCGATACCGAGAATGGTTTTCAGGTGACCAAGACCACGGCCGAGGGCGTGGCGACAACCTATCTGGCGGAAAACCTGTCCACGGGAGACCAACGCCGGGTGAACGCTTTCCCCGACGGCACCGAGACGGAGGTGCTCAGAGGCACGGACGGCGCCATACAGACCACCAACCCCGACGGCGCCGTGATCGAACAGACGCTGGGACCCGATCCGCGCTGGGGGATGCAGGCGCCCCTGATCGAATCCCGGAAGGTCGCGTCTCCCGGCGGCCTCGAGGAGACTCTTTCCATCGACCGAAGCGTTGTCCTGTCAGACCCGTACGACCTGCTCAGCGTCGTGACCTGGACCGAGACGGCCACGATCAACGGCCGCAGCCACACCACGACCTTCGACGCCGCAAGCAACAACTTCGCGATTTCCACTCCCACGGGACGCCAGAGTACCGTAACCATAGATTCCCAGGGCCGGACCGTGCAGATCCAGCTCCCGTCCCTCGAGCCGATTCACATCGCCTATGACTCCCTCGGACGGGATGTCCAAGTGACGCAGGGAGCTGGAGAGCAGACGCGAACCGTAGACCTCGGCTACGATGGCAAAGGCTACATGAGCAGCATTGCCGACAGCCTGGAACGCGCAGTCCTGTATGCATACGACGCTGCCGGGCGCGTGACGGACCAGACACTGCCAGGCAGTCTCCAAACCCTTTACGGATACGACGCCAACGGCAATACGGTTTCCGTCACTCCGCCCGGACAGCCAGTCCACGCTCTCGATTATAGCCCGGTGGACCTTCTGTCCGCGTACACTCCGCCCGTCGTGGGCGAAGGCGGCAGCCAGACCTCGTACGATTACAACGCGGACAGGCAGCTCACGCGGATCACCCGGGCGGATGGCGAACTCGTCGAGTTCGACTACGATGTCGGAAGCTGCAATTGCGGGCGAATCGTTTCCATGGCCCTGCCGCGAGGCCAAGTCGATTTCGCATATGACGAAACAACAGGGAAGCTATCAGGCATCGCGGCCCCGGACGGTATCGGGCTCGGCTTCGCCTACGATGGCAGCCTGCCGACCGAGGCGGTCTGGACAGGGGCCGTGGCGGGCAACGTAGGCTGGAGCTACGACAATGACTTCCGCATCGCCTCAGAGAGCGTCAACGGGGCGCAGGCAGTCGGCTTCCAGTACGACAGCGACGGACTCCTGGTCGGGGCAGGGGACCTTGCGATCGACCGCGACCCTCAAAGCGGGTTCGTCGCGGGAACCACGCTGGGAAATGTCACCGATTCCGCAAGCTACAATGCTTTTGGCGAACTGGCCAACTACAGCGCCGCATACGACGGGACGGATATCTTCGAGATTCAGTACTCCTACGACAAGCTGAGTCGAATTGTTCAGAAGATCGAGACGGTGAACGAACAGACCGATACCTGCACCTATGAATACGACATTGCCGGACGTCTCGCCGAGGTCCGGGAAAACGATACGCTCATTGCCGCCTACACGTACGACAGCAATGGCAACCGGCTGAGCTTTACAGGGACCAACGGCGTGGTGAACGGCACATACGACGACCAGGACCGCTTGCTGGAATACGGAGACGCCGCCTACGCCTACACAGACAACGGAGAACGGCTAGGCAAGTCTGTCAGTGACGATACGACGACCTACGATTACGATGTCCTGGGCAACCTGATGAAAGTCGTCCTGCCGGACGGCACGCAGATCGAATACCTCATAGACGGCGCGAATCGCCGCATTGGAAGGAAAGTGGATGGAATCCTGACGCAGGGCTTCCTGTACAGGGACGAACTCAATCCCGTCGCCGAATTGGACGGCGGCGGCAATGTGGTCGGCCGCTTCGTTTACGGTGCCAAAGGCAACACTCCTGCGTACATGGTGAAAGGAGGAAATACCTACCGCATCGTTTCCGACGGTCTGGGAAGCCCCCGGCTCGTAGTGGACGCGACCACGGGCGATGTCGTCCAGCGCATGGATTACGACGCCTTCGGCAACGTCGTATCCGACACCAATCCCGGTTTTCAACCCTTCGGTTTTGCCGGCGGCCTCTACGACCCCGATACCGGCCTCACTCGCTTCGGCGCTAGGGACTACGATCCGGAAACAGGCCGCTGGACAGCCAAGGACCCTATTCTGTTTGCCGGAGGAGACGCCAATTTGTACGCCTATGTGTCCAACGACCCGCTAAATCGGGCTGATCCCTTTGGGACCGCTCCTGGATATGCCTGCAGAAACGCCTGCCAGAGCAATTGCAGACCTCTCCAGGGATGCGGCGAGCATATCGAGCATAGCAGATGCATAAGAGAATGCAATGAAAGGTGCGACGAACCCATGAGTCACGTGCCCAGAAATCCCGCCTGTATCGGCCTACTCTGCGCCGTCAGGGACTTCTTTCGCACGGTCTTCGGATTCTGAACAGGATGATTGCCCGCATACGGCTGGGGAAGTATATATCTGAAGCTCCTCCTGCCTATCCGGATCGTCCGCCGACGCCCGGTTCAAATGCATCCGAATCAACGGAACGATTTAACGGTTCACATCTATATGGCTGTTTTGAAATCGGCCTGCTTGCGTATCTCAACGCCCAAGAACATCCCTTGCTCCATGGAGCACCGCCAAAACGTCGATCTGACCCGGCTTAATATAGTAAATAATTCGATAGGGTCCTTCTATTACTTCTCGAATCTGATCCATGTCGTATTCAGGTAACTTGCGTCCTGACAACGGAAAATCGGCGATCTGCATGGATCTGTTGGTGATGCGATCAACCATGCGCTTTGCGAAAGCCGGGGAATTAATTGAAATGTAATTGTAAATAGAATCCAAATGACTCTCGGCTGTATCAGTCCAATGAACCTTCATTCGGACAGGCCGTATTTGGCTCGGATTTCATTGACGTCCTTGGTTCTCCCTGCGTTGCTGTCCGCCAGACCACGCCCGATTGTTTGCCGAACATATATTTCGTTCATAAGATCGTCCCATGTCGCCCCTTGTGGCATACGATCAATGAGCCTATGGGCCTCTTCCTTTTCAAGCATTGATGACATAATTCCATCTCCTTTAAATTCGATAAAATACCACAGAATGTTGCTTATATCAATTGTCTTGAGACGAATGCCCCATGCCTTTTCTGTTCGGCAACCAGTGATTGAACGATTTTCGATCATTTTTTATTGCAAATTGCGTATTGAACGTCAAATCAAACATACTTGCATTATTTCTTGAGTTCCGTAAAATTCTGGCGATTTTGTTTATTCCGTATCCCACCGTCCAGACCGTACAGTGTCCATTCTGGACGATCAGGACGCTCCCTCCAGCATTCGCGACATCTGAAACAATCTGCTTTATCGGTTGCCACGATTCCAAGCGATACAGTTGAACCATCGCCTTTCGATATTGCGCCACCGCCTCAACCTCGTCGATCTGGCCCTCCACCAAGTCCCTTTGTGGTTGGGCCGGGAGGACCGGCGCCGTCTCGGAGTGTCATCCCGGATGTCGATTTGTTTTCCAATGCCGTCATTGGCTTTCTTCGAGGGTGGCATAAACAGCGGCAACCTATGACGTAGATGAAAAACCGATGTATGCCTGCGGCGTTGAAATCCGCGACGGTGGTGCTGTGGCGCGAAAGCGGAAAAACTGTGGCGTGCCCACAAGCGTGGTGCCACGGAAGTGTGGCGGCCGCCGCTTTCCTGCGGTCTTCTTTCGCCCCCGACCGGCGATTCGCTGCCGGATCGTGCCGATGGCGGCATTGGCCGAAAAAATCCGGGAACGATTCGGAACCATCGATTTTCTCGTCAACAACGCCGGCGTTTTTCACGTGAAAACACTGGAATCTTTTTCCGCGGAGGAAATAAGAGAAGACATCGACGTGTCCCTGTTCGGGTCGATCCTCTGCACCCGGTTGTTTCTCCCCCGCGATGGCGAAAGGATGAAAAATCCTGTTCGTTTCCTCGGGCTTCGGACTGATGGGACCTGCGGGATATGCGCCGTATGCCGCGACAAAAGCAGGCCTGATCAATTTCGCCGAAGCCCTGCAAAGGGAAGTGGGAAACAAAGGCATACGCGTGTATGTCTCTGTCCCGTCGGATATCGACACCCCCGGATTCGAAAAGGAAAAGGCCAGCTTGCCGGCTTGGATGAAAATTTCGGACTATAGAGGAAAACCGATACCCCCCGAGATCGCCGCGGAAACCATCCTCCGAAAGTGCAAGGGGAAGCGTTTCCACGCTTCGCGTGGGAATGCATACCAGGACGCTTCGCGTCCTCGCTCCGGCAAGCTATGGCCGATCTAAGAACCAACCCCCAGCCCAGGCGCATGGACCGTACATGACGAAAGGAGGCAATACGTACCGCATCGTTTCCGACGGTCCGGGAAGCCCCAGGCTCGTAATGGACGCGGCCACTGGCGCAGGTGTCCGGCACATGGATTAGGACGCATTCGGCAACGTCGTATCCGACAGCAATCCAGGCTTTCAACCCTTCGGTTTTTCCGGCGGCCTCTACGATCCTGATACCTGCCTTCCTCGCTTCGGTGCCAGGGACTGCGATCTGGAGACAGGTCGCTGGAAAGCCAAAAACCCCATTTTGTTCGCCTGAGGAGAGGCCAATTTGTATGCCTATGTGTCCAACGATCCGCTAAACCGGGTGGATCCCCATGGGTCCACTCCAGAATATGCCTGCCGGAACGCTTGCCAGAGCAATTGCAGGCTTCTCCAGGGGTGCGGCGAGCATATCGAGCATAGCAGGTGCGGGGTGGATTTTGGTCAGGCCATCCGCTCTTCGCCTCGTTCCCATGCTTCGCGTAGGAATGCATGCCGGGACGCTTCGCGTCGGATTTCTGCCAAGTGATTGCCCGCGCACGCCTGTGGAACCATATCTGAAAACACCTTGTAAATTTTCCCGGCCTTTATGATGCTCAAGCCCCGGATTCTCCTCCTGCACATTATCCCGAATCTTACGAGCGACAACAACCCTCCCGCCCATCAACTCGTCCACCCGCTCGTCCAGTCCATTTTTCTCTATTATCGCTTTAGTATTCCCTATCTGCGGTCTGATAAAATCTGTTGGCTGTTTCGATTTGTTTTGGTTTTGTTTACTGTTTCGGCTTTGCCGAAATTCATGATTAGGATGATAAATCTTAAGAGCGAAACCCAAGATTCCGTCGCTATTTTATGATGAAAATTCGGTCGTATCCGTTAGCCTCTAAAACTAGCGCGGACGCACTCAAGGCAAAGGGTCGCCAATTATTCTGCCCCAAGACTCATTAATATCTTTTTCGCTAATGGTTCTTTGATCTCATTATGCCGGGGGACCGCTTCCGTCGCCCCGTTCTTTGGATTGACCCAAAGAGAATGAGACGAACCCTCCCGTTTCAGATAGCAACCCGCGATTCTCAATCTTCTTTCCAAATCGCGCCTTTTCATCCAATCGTCACCGTATCTTGGATTGCCTCTTCAGGCAGACCTCTCAGGATGTCCGCCTTGCGATCCTCCAATATCATTTTAATCGCCTGACGCAGGCTTTCCTTGGTTTCTTCTATAGTTTCGCCCTGCCCATTGGCCCCTGGAATCTCTGCACAAATCGCCCAAAAGCCGCCTTCTGGCGCGGCTTTAATGATTGCCGTGAGTTCTGCTTTCATTGTAATCGCCTTTCATTGGTTGAATTTAGACAACAAAACATATTATTTATCGTTTCATAAGATCTCAAGATTATTATACGTATTCTTGAAAATATGGGCATCCCGGCTCTCAACATTCGGATAATAAGTCTTGAACGTTTGAACCTCACTGGTTTTTACGGAGCGTAAAGGAGCAGAAATCCAGCTCAACGATTCTTTAGGCATAGGCATCTCAATCCAGCGAACCTTCTGTCTTCACATCATTGTTCCATGTGGAATAAAGCCGGGAATAGTCGGTTTTACAAACTTCAACATCCATCTTGTATTGTTCTAATATGGATAACTGCCTTTCTATCGTTGAGCCTTTGAATACTGAAATGATAATCTTTGGGTAATCTTAAATTAACCGTACTCGTAATCGTACCCTAATTTTTTAAACCAAAAAGATATGGAGGTCAACAATGAAAATTTCCAAGTGCGTAACTCATTTTTTCAATTACCAGAGGATGAATTTGAAAAAAAAATACAATCCGGAACTATGAATTCGTGCTCGGCAATTTCCAGGAACATTTCGGAGACGTGGAATTGTCGTCGATCAAGTCCGAAGACGTCCTCGATTTCATGTCAAAAATGACAGACGGCAAAAAACAGAGTACCAAAAAACTGCGTTTCGCCCTTATTTCCGCCTTTTTCAATTTCGTGAAAAATTCCCTTGATTCCGATTTCCAAAACCCCTGCGACAGTCCGGCGTTGAAAAAATTGTTCAGGGCCGCAAAAACGACTCGGATCACGATTCTCGACAAGGACGTGGTCGACGAGATCGTTTTCAGAACCCGGAATCCGCGCAACCGGCTGATTATTGAACTGATGGCGAGAAGCTGCATGAGAATCGGCGAAGTCTTGAAACTCACGCCGTCGGATATCGAGGATCGCAAAGCGATCATTCGCGAACCCAAAAGCGGAAAAGAGACCGAAACGGCTTTTCTTCCCCATAAAGTGGCGGAACGACTCGCGGACTATATCAACGACAACGAAATAGGGTCCGATGCAAGGATATTTCCGATAACCTACGCCGCTGCGCGAATGATGGTGAAAAAGGCAGGGGATATGGTCGGCGTTCATGTCAGGCCACACGATTTTAGGAGGCACGGCGCGACTTACGCATCCCGTTCCGGGGTGCCGATTGAAATCGTGTCGAAAATCCTGTTGCGTCATTCAAACCTCTCGACCACTCAAAAGTATCTCGGAAAGATCAGCGATGCGGTGGCAATGCGCTGGATTGACAACATTCACGGGTAAAAAGCCAAGGTCGGGCAGGGACTCCGGATTCTGTCCGGCTATTTCAAAGATCGTTTCCTTTGTTATTCAAGATTTGTATCGGTATCCTTGAAAAAATATGCGCTTGAATATTCAAGTTTTGGATAATTATTCTTGCATTTGTATAACTTCTGGTTTATGCATTTCGAATGCATCCGCATGGTCGATGGAATCATTTTCAGTATCAAAAATCCTCGCAACCGCCTGATGATTGAACTGACGGCGAGAAGCTGCATGCGAATCGGCGAGGTCTTGAAGCCAACGCCTTCGGATATCGAGGACCACAGAGCGGTCACTCAGGAACCCAAAAGCGGAAAAGAGACCGAAACGGCGTTTCTTCCTCAAATCGCGCTTGAGCGATAGATATAGCAATCCTCTATAAAAACGCCATTAATAGTATTCCTTGAAAATCGTATTCCAGATATCCCATCGCCAGCAACTACCGCAAACTGTAGCAACTTAACAATCTTGTCGTTTGTATTCGTAACGCAAATATCGTTAATTGAGACTACGGGCTCATCGTTTTCAGCGGATTCGTTAGCGGCCATTATCCTCTTGTAGAATTTGCGAGGTCCTTCGCTATCTACAAGCGGAGAGGCAATAGTTAATCGCCATATTTGATCATCCGATATGTATAGCCAAAAGGCGCTTCTCACCTGGGCATTTTCAGAGTCGAGCCTTTCTAAGAGCCTATAACCTGCTTCAATCATCGAGTCTGAAAGACTCTGCGTTACCAAAATGTCTTTAGCCATTCCAATATCCCCGAATTTTCATTGGTTGCCGCAGTAAACAGATCCGCCGCCTTGGTTTCTTCAATAGTACACTCATATCTCGAAGCCTCGGTCCAGTCCTTAACTACAGCCCAATTAGCCTTGAATTCATTGTCTTGGTCCGCTTTTTCATTTAGCCTTTGCTTTAAGCCGGCAACGCCAAGCAACTCATTCAGTTTATGAGTGTGACTTTTATTGGCAAGCTGCTTGTTTGGAAAATCGAACCGATTCACCTGCTTGGCTATACAGGCCTTGAGGGCGCATTCTATTGCATAGCCAATCAAATAATAGGCTCCCTCGTATTTGTTCGATTCAAGCAAGGTCCTCGCCTCGGCCACTCTAATTTCAACCAAAGCTTCCAAATCTGTCTTATTCATGATAAATTTTCATTCATATTTTATTTGAGCACACAAAAGATTATTACTTATATAAACCTTGATTCCGCGAAAATTCAAGGATATCTGCAGTAATCTTGAGTTCTGTAAAATTCAAGGTTACTTGCATAAATCTTGAACTCAACAGATCGTTGCCATTCGACTTACGGCAAGTTGTCTTAGCCATATCGTCACCTACCGGAATGAATCGCAACACCTTCCCCTTCGCGTGAAACAGGCCTGTCGACAGCTTTGTTCTTTTTGCGATCGATCAGTCTTGCCCCAACTGATTGTTGCCTGCTTCTAATATCCTTTAAAATCAACTTTGAATCAAAATCGAACTTGGCCTCAAGTTTCTTGCGTATTTCTCTTATTTCATTAACTATCGGGTCTTCTTCCCACATATTATCTATTCTCCCATCAATTCTTCCGGTGTACAAATAACCGGCATGCTATAGCCTTCGTTATTGCACAAAACGGTAATTCTAAGAACAATTTGTGCGTTTGCCAAATGCTTGCAGTTCCACGTTAGTAGAAAATCTATGTCATTGACGACCGCAACAGCAACATGCGCTGCGTCGCGGGTCGATTGCTGTGGAAACTTCCCGCTTTTCAGAATTGTCATTGCCAGTGATTCAGCTTCATCCGTCAGTTCAAGGACCGGGAGTCCAGCTATGGCGTTCAGCCTCTTTTTTGATTCAACCGGATTGCCTGCAGCAGCCTCATCGATAACAACTTGAGAAATGAAACATTCGAATATTTTACGGCGTCTATTCCACCATTCATGGGTGACTTGCTGATGCGCCGCAACCAAAAGGTCGCGACTCGGTTGAGAAACAAGATAACCAATAAAGGATGTCTACAAGTATACCGTTTCCATATGAATTCCTGTAGATTGCGTGAACGGCTTGTGCCGTTCTATGAACCAAAAAATAACAATGAATGCAAAAAATGTCTACATTCCACCTGCAATGGCCCAAGAATGATAGGCATGAACGCATTCAGCATTACTTGCATTAATTTTGAGTTCCGTAAAATTTAAAGTTATACAAGTCTTGAATTCCGATTAATCCAACCATGCTTGTGTTAGTTTCGACACGTCACAGCCAAATAACGCGAATTCTGGTTATAACGGATTTGGGGGAGCGGCAATGCGTAGGTTGGGTTGAGCGGGTTTCATGTTGGGTTTCGCTTGCTTCCCAGCCATTTCGCGCGCCTTATCTGTTTGTTTGATAGAATTCCGTAGCGAAACCCAACATTTGACGACGCTCAACAAAACCTACATTCCACCCACCCCCAAATCCGTTATAACCGGCGCGAATTTTATTCGAAGCCGTTCCTATTTGCAAGGTTTTTTTTGATGCTAATGGCCGACTAATTCAGTCGTAAAAAGAAGGGGGCATTGAGGTCTGGAACGACACAATAAGGATGCGTCATGAATAAAAGGGACCTTTGAAGTTGGCCAAAAAAGGATAGCCGAATTTTGCGTTTTTTATTCCAAAGGGATGAAGCAAGAGATCCTCGACCGAGTTTCGGGACGAACCGAAAACGTTGCAATGTCTTACCATCCTATCGAGGAGTTTTTTCCGGAACTAAGCGACAAACTCGTTGACCAGCTGTTGACAGCGGCATGCGGCGCTTGGGAATCGATAACGGATGCGTGCGCAAACTGCCCGACACGTTGTATTTCCGAAAGGGATATGAGGGCGCATATGTTCGACGATCCGTCCTATTATGAATAATAAGCGTTTGCGAAGAAATGGTATCGCATCCGGAATAAGTATCCGCGGAGGATAGAATCGTGAAAAAGGACCCATACCTCGGCAAGTGGCGAATAACCGAAAAGAAACAGTGGGATCAAGACCATATCGATATGGAAACAGAGGGGTATTTCCATTTCGACGAAAACGGCCTGGGAAATTTTCAGTTCGGATTGGTTCGAGGAGAGCATGGAAAGGTGGGTTTACGATCCCCATTCGGGAGGCAGGAAAATAACGGAATCGATCAAAGATCGGGTCCATGGCCTTCTTTTCCTGTGGAAGTATGAAATACGAGCCCTGCTTTTTCGACAACGGGACTTGGCGCTGCACGCCCGAAGAGGCATTCGACAGCTCAGCCATCTATTTGACGATTGATCTTTTCTTGAGGTAAAACATGGCAAAATCAAAAATTGTGTATGAAGAGGAATCGATTCTGGTGGCGAAATACAATCACCCGAAGTCGGACGATTACCTGGATTACAAGGCAAGGGTTCAGATAAAAGACTCCGGAAAGACGCCGGTTCATTTGTTTTTAAAATTCGATGGCATATATCCCTTCGCCGCGTCAATGCCGCCGGAAGAGCATACCATCAGGGCCGGGTCCGTTCTGGAACTCGGCCACAAGATCAATAGATGGCTGAACAAGTACGGCTACGTACTTGTTTGAGGCATTTGTCATGAAAATTGGTTTCAAAACATTTTGACGTCGGTATCCATGGGGGGGGGCTTGGTTGCGAAATCGGCCGGCTATTCGTCCTATTTGTCCCATTGGTCCTGTCTTCTTCTCGCTTTGCTCTGGAAAACACCTTCAAGGATTAGCCGACCATAAAACCAACCCCCCCATGGGGTGATTCGGACAGGCTCCCCCAAATCCGCCATAGCGCTCTGTTTTTAATCGATTTTGTGCGGAACTTTACCCGAAATCGCATCGATTATCACATGATAAGCTACCCTGTAATCCCCGCCGGCATAATTGAAATACCAGACGGGCTTTGGCTTGTTCCATCGGGAATCGGTTCGATGATGGACAGCAGGGCGCTTGATGCACCAATCATCGCCATAATCAAATCAATAGCCAAATGCCATCCCTTCTTGCAGTCCGACTTCATCAATTCGGGTCTCGGCCACATATCCAGCAGAATTGCTATTATTCGGATCTGAAACATAGCACTTCGCCACTGTCACAATCGGACGAAGTGCTAGTTTCGGGCAAGTCGTGAACAGAAAAGTTTAAGAACGTTGACTCCGATGTCGCGTTCCATCGCATACAAAGCGAAGAAGCAAATCCAGGGGACGTTCTATGGCTCCGGCGTTTCTATGCCTTTGCGTGCCAGCAGGGAGCCGTACAGGCGGTACAGGTCCACCATCGCCTTGCGGTATTGCACGTTCGCCTCCAGCTCGTCGATCTGGCCATCCACCAGGTCCCTTTGGGCCTGGGCCAGGATGAAGGCGGTGGATTTTCCCACCCGGAACTTCTCCTGTTCCGTTTCCATGGCTTTTTCCCTGGCCAGTCTCGTGGCCCGGCTGGCTTTGATCAGCTCTTCGAGGCGCTGGACGTCCACGTAGGCGGAACGGACTTCCATCTGGGCCAGCTGTTGCAGGTTGCGCAGGGCCAGGCGGGACTCCTCGGCGGAAAGCCGGGCCTGTTCGTGCCGCGCGACGGCGTCCCGGTTCCGGTAGGGCAGTTCGAAGTCCAGTCCGGCCGTAACCGATGTGGCGTCCCCGCGGTTGTCGTCTCGCCGGGAGAAGGATTCGACATAGCGGTACGTGCCGACGGTCAGGAAAAAATCCAGCCGGGGAAGCAGGCCGTTTTTTGTCCGTACGACCTCGATTTCCCCTTTTCGGATTTCCAGACGGGCCTGGTTCAGGTCCGGCCGATTCTCCATGGCGAAGGAGACGTGTTCCGAGACCGGTGCCAGAAGGACCGGCGACGTTTCGGGGGCCTCCAGGATGTCGATTTTTCGCTCCCATGCCTCGTCGTCCTCGCCGGGGTTCAGAAGCCTCACGAGATTGAAAGACTGCTTGGTCAAGTCGGCCCTGGCGTTGATCAGACGCTCTATGCGGAATGCCCTTTCCGCTTCCGCCGCCGCCAGTTCCGATTCCGCGAGTTTTCCGATGCGGATGCGCATGCGGATTTCCTCCAGCTGGCGTTCGGCGACGTCCAGGGACGCTTCGTAGATGTCGATGGACCTTCGGGCGAGCACGTATTCCCAGACCGTCTGTTCGGTCTGCGACAGCAGCTCTTCGGCTGCGGCGCGCAACTCGTAGACCGACATTCTGGACGACAGCCGGGCCTGTCGCAGGCTGGCCAAATTGGCGTCGAGCCCCCGTCCTTTCAGCAACGGCTGCGTCAATTCCGCGTTCACACCCGCCTCGCGATTGTCGGTCCGGTCGCCATTGTCGTTGGAGGACAGGCCCGCGTGGCCGCTCAAGCCGATTTCGGTCCCGTAGGGAAGAAGCTGATCCGCGCGGACCACCGCCGAAGCGGAGTCCGTTTTCGTGTCTCCGTCGTCGGAATCGTCACGGGCAACGCTTTCGTCCAAACCAGCGGAAAAAAACAGGGTCGAACACGGCCGACTCGATTTGCACCTGGGTTTCGGCCACCTTGGGTTGAAGCCTCTCGATTTGAAAGCCGACATTGTTTTCCAAAGCCATCAGGAGCGTATCTTGGAGGGTCAAGGACAGCGGGCTGCTATCGCCCTCCGAAACGACATCCGCAGGGGCGGTTTCGCTTGCTCTGGCTTCGAACCGATCCGAAGAGGCGGGCGGCTCGCCATTTTCAGGGTACATCGACTGCGATTCCGACGACCACGCCGAACCGTCCGGACAATGCGCGCAGGAGAACAAAATCAGGAAAAGCCACCCGACGGCCGCAATGCATACCGGGCCGAGGCCAACGAAGCGATGATTTTGTTTCATTTATAGCCTTCCTTTCGGATTGTTTTTTTACTTGTCGAAAACTTACGGGAAAAAGTGCGTGTTCGGCGTCTCTCCTTCGAGGGTAGCGGGAAAGGTAACCAGAGCTTCCAGCTGTGGTCCGGTACTGCTACTATTCCGCCCGGTCGAAGCCAGCGCACGCCAGACCAGGATGGTCTGGTTACCTTGAATTCCGTCACTCGTAGCGCAGCGCCACGATGGGATCCAGGCTGGCGGCACGGCGGGCCGGAAAATAGCCGAAAAAGACTCCCACCGATCCCGACACCGCCAGCGCCAGGAGCACGCCTGCGATTTCCACCACGGTCTGGTATTCGGTGAACCGGCTCACGGCCTCGGCGGCGGCCAATCCGACGACGATGCCGAGCACTCCCCGAATCCGCTGATGAGGATCTATCCCACCAGAAATTGGCGCATGATGTCCCGGTCTCGGGCGCCGATGGCTTTGCGCACGCCGGTCTCCCTGCTCATGGTGGACGAAGCCTATTCCATGGGGGGGTGGGCAGGCACGGCGGAGGCATCGGAGAATACCACGACGTGGCGGCCGAAGACCTGGACGTGTGGATGGGAACGTTGAGCAAATCGTTCGCCAGCTGCGGCGGGTATATCGCCGGATCGGAACAGCTCGTGGAGTATCTGCGGTTTACGACTCCCGGTTTCGTTTTCAGCGTCGGCATGTCCCCTCCCAACGCGGCTGCGGCGCTGGCTTCGCTGCGGTTGCTCAGAAAGGAGCCGCAGCGAGTCCGAAAGCTTCACGAAAACGCGTCTCTGTTCTTGCGCCTGGCCAGGGAACTGGGACTGAACACGGGCACGAGTCGCGACTCCGCAGTGGTCCCGGTGATCATGGGAGAAACCATGTCGTGCATCATGCTGTACAAACACCTGTTCGACAAGGGAATCATGGCGTTGCCCATGACCTATCCGGCCGTCGCCGAAAACGCGGGCCGGATACGCTTTTTTTTGAACTCGTCCCATACCGAGGAGCAAATCCGAACCACCATAACCGCGATATCGGATCATTATGAATGAAACGAGGTGAGACAACGACATGTCGAAAACAGCGCTGATTACCGGAGGCTCCTAGGGCCTGGGCTTCGCTTTGGGCAAAAATCTCGCTCTGAAAGGCTACACCGCGCTCCTGCTGGCTCGCACGAGGTCGAAGCTGGAGGCGGCTGTCGAACGCATTGCCGAAGCGGGGGAAAAGCCCGTATGTTTATAGTCGATGTTTCGGACCACGAAGCGATGGCGGCATTGGCTGAAAAAATCCGACCTGTGCGGTTGGGTTGAGGACTGTTTTTCTGGAAAATGCATGGGTTGTCCGGCAGCGCCGCCTTCCATGGCGACGAGATGCCTCATCAGTACGAGTTGAACGGGGACGCGCCGCCGTGGAAGGCGGCGCTACCGGGTCGCTACAGATTTGTTCCTCAGATATAGGGCCGCCAACCGCACAGGTCGCATTTTGGGGAATGCGCGGGGGCTTGACGAATCGAGGCGGAGCCTCCTTTGGTATGCATTCCCTGTTTCTTGATCGGCCAGTCCCGTCAGGGACGATAGGCAATAGCCCGGCAATTCATTGCCGGGGTGGAATCGACGAGGTGGATAGAGTCCCGTCATGGGCGACAGACAAAAACAGTACGGCATGATGGATGGCGGTATTGCGCCGGATTGCCAAGAAACAGGGAAAGCTCCCCGTCCAGCCCGGCCTGCATTTCATTTTTCCAAAGTCCGTCGGAGATAGAAAAGCGGCGTTTCCGATCGCATGGAAACGCCGCGTTCGTTTGTTGCCAAAGGTTTCAAGGGTTTCCGCGAGCGTTCGCTGCATCCGGCAACGCGCGGCGGCTGCGGCCCGCCGACTATCCGGCTCGCAATCCAGTTGACGCTCCGGAAACCCCCGTTGACGTCTATTCTACGATCACTTGAGGTCGAACCGGTCGAGGTTCATCACCTTGTTCCACGCGGCCACGAAGTCGTTCACGAATTTATCCTGGGAGTCCTCGCACCCGTAGACTTCCGACAAGGCCCGGAGCTGGGAGTTGGAGCCGAAGACGAGATCCACGCGGGTGGCGGTCCACTTGACTTCGCCCGTTTTGCGGTCGCGGCCCTCGAACACGTCCTTGTCTTCCGGGGTCGGCTTCCACGCCGTGCCCATGTCCAGCAGATTCACGAAGAAGTCGTTGGTGAGAGCTTCGGGCCGGTCGGTGAAGACGCCGTGCTTGGACTTGCCGTAGTTGGCGTTCAAGGCGCGCATGCCTCCGACAAGGACCGTCATCTCGGGCGCGGTCAGTGTCAGAAGCTGCGCCTTGTCCACCAGCAGTTCCTCCGCCGATACGGTGTATTTGGCTTTCTGGTAGTTGCGGAACCCGTCTGCCTTGGGTTCGAGTACGGCGAACGACACCGCGTCGGTCTGCTCGTCCGACGCGTCCATGCGTCCCGGCGAGAAGGCAACGGTCACGTCGCTGCCGGCGTTCTTCGCGGCTTTCTCCACACCCGCGCATCCGCCCAGAACGATCAAGTCTGCGAGAGAAACCTTCTTTCCGCCGGACTGCGCGTCGTTGAACTCCTTCTGGATTCCCTCCAAGGTCTTGAGGACCTTCTTCAACTGTTCCGGCTGGTTGACTTTCCAATCTTTCTGCGGCGCGAGACGGATTCGCGCCCCGTTCGCCCCGCCGCGATAGTCGGACCCGCGGAACGTGGACGCCGACGCCCATGCGGTGGATACCAGTTCCGGGATGGACAGGCCTGAGGCGAGAATCTTTGCTTTGAGGGCCGCGATGTCCTTTTCGTCGATCAGCTTGTGATCGACTGCGGGAATCGGGTCCTGCCAGATCAGTTCCTCTTCAGGGACCTCCGGGCCGAGATAGCGCGAGCGAGGACCCATGTCGCGGTGGGTCAGCTTGAACCACGCGCGGGCGAAGGCGTCCGCGAATTTCTCGGGGTTCGCCAGATAGTCCCGCGCTATGGGCTCGTAGATCTTGTCGAACTTCAGCGAGAGGTCCGCCGTGGTCATCATCGGAGGGTGCTTCTTGGACGGGTCGTGGGCGTCGATGACCATGTCCTCTTCGTCTACGTCCTTGGCATGCCACTGGTTGGCGCCGGCCGGGCTCTTGACCAGCTCGTAATCATATTTGAGAAGCACCTTTAAATATCCCATGTCCCAGGTAGTGGGGTGGGGCTTCCAGGCGCCCTCGATGCCGCTGCTGATGGTATCGCCGGCTTTGCCGCTGCCGAAGCTGCTCTTCCAGCCGAGTCCCATTTCTTCCAAGGGTGCGGCTTCGGGTTCCGGTCCAACATGCGCCGCATCGCCCGCGCCATGACATTTGCCGAAAGTGTGCCCGCCTGCGACCAGAGCGACGGTCTCTTCGTCGTTCATGGCCATGCGCGCGAAGGTCTCGCGGACGTCCTTTCCGGAGGCCACCGGGTCCGGGTTGCCGTCCGGGCCCTCCGGGTTTACGTAAATCAGGCCCATCTGCACGGCTGCCAAGGGGTTTTCCAGGTCCCGTTCGCCGCTGTAGCGGCTCTTGGGCTTGTCGCTCGTGGCCAGCCATTCCTCTTCCGAACCCCAGTAGACGTCTTCTTCCGGCTCCCAAATGTCTTCACGCCCGCCGCCGAAGCCGAATGTTGGCAAACCCATAGATTCGATGGCGCAGTTGCCCGCTAGGATCATCAAGTCGGCCCAGGAAATTTTCCTTCCATATTTCTGCTTGATTGGCCATAGCAGACGGCGCGCCTTGTCCAGGTTCACGTTGTCCGGCCAGCTGTTCAAGGGCGCGAATCGCTGGTTGCCGGTACCCCCGCCCCCGCGGCCGTCGCCCATGCGGTAGGTGCCCGCGCTGTGCCACGCCATGCGGATGAACAGCCCCCCGTAGTGGCCGTAATCGGCAGGCCACCAGTCCTGCGAGTCGGTCATCAATGCATACAAGTCCTTCTTGATTGCCTTCAGGTCGAGTTTCTTGAATTCCTCTGCATAGTTGAAGTCCTCTCCCATAGGATTGCTCTTTTTGTCGTGCTGGTGAAGAATCCTAAGGTTCAGCTGGTTCGGCCACCAGTCACGGTTCGACGTACCCCCGCCGGCGATTGGGTTGCTGACTTTTCCCGTTACCGGGCACTTGCTTTCCTCTGCCATAATGTTACCTCCTTTTGTGGTCTGAAGTCTTGCGCCGCGCGGCACCAGAAATGCCCTTCGGCGCCTTTCTGCCTAACTACTTCCCCCATTCAGACACGCTGACTTACGCTCCCCTCGCTCATTGAATTGAAGGCTTATTGGTCTTTTTCCCCATGCAATTGCCGCATATTCCAAAGAAGTCCAACCTATGATTCAGAATCTTGAAATCAGTCTCCAATTCGACCTCTTTCTTCAATCCGTCCAGGCTATCCAAATCCGGATCGATAATCTTCTTGCACTTGATGCAGATGACATGTGGATGGGGATAAGGCTTGTTGCCATCATATCGGTTGCTTCCATCAGGGAATCCCAATTCGAGTACCTCGCCGAGCGACTTCATTAATACAACATTTCTGTATACCGTGGCAAGACTCATCGTCGGAAACTCCTCTTTCAGCCGGACATGGATATCCTCGACGCTGGGATGCCCCTCGCTTTTTGCGAGAATCTTGGCGAGAGCCAGCCGCTGGGGCGTTATCTTGTGACCACTGTCCCTCAATTTCCGGACGATGGTTTCGAATCTTTTTTCGCAGTCCGCCATCTGCCCCTCTTTTCATTAAATGATAATAATTACCAAGTAACAACGATGATCTTTTGTGTCAACCCCTTTTAGAGTTTCGGTGATAGGGTGATGAAAATCCTCCGGAATGGCGGGGCACATAAATACCTGAGCGAAAAAAACGGAAGGTCGGCCGCAGCGACTTGGATTCGATTCCGCTATGGATTGGTTTCAACATCGGCCACTTTCAAGGACTATCGTCCCGGCAGTCGTCATTCCGGGCGCAGCGGTATGCAACCCGGATGTCGATAAAATAGCTGGATTCCGTCTTTTCGGTGAATTATTTAACTGGATAATATAGCGTAGATCCGGAATCCAGGTGGCCGTAATTAGAACCAAGCCCTTCCGCTTCGGAGGTGGAGCGCTTGGGGCTTTCCCGCCCGCGTCGAACACAATTAACGTTCCTTGAACACGGGAATATTGTAATTGCCGCCAAACGCCCGAAAAATGCCGTTGATGCCATCGTAATCGGAATAGAAAATATCGGTTCTGTCTTGAACGTATTTCAGGACCCCCCCGGTAAATCCGCCTGCGGAAACCAGCCACAACTGGATTTCAGGCACGGGATGTCGGGCTTCCTCCTCTTCCCGGCGGAACGCGGCTGCCGCATTTTCCAGCTTTTTCTCCTGCCTTTTGTCCATGGCGGTCCTGGTGTATTTGCATTCGCAAAGCCAGACGCGGTTGTTCGCCTTTTCCCTTGCGTAAACATCGATCTGATACGCACTTGTTTTGGAGGCCTTGGCGAACCGGGAATCCGCGACTTGAAACATGGGCACTTCGATCTTCCCGGTTTTTCCGAAAAGGCTGCCGTCCAGCTTCTCATGGTTGAATTTCATCATGGTTACCTGAACGACCAGTTCCAGAAATTTGCCTTTCAAGTTGTTGTAGATGCCCTTCTGGCTCAGGTCGATGTCCTCGACATCCTCCAGATCTTTACCGTACGCGAATTTGATGTAGCGCATCAGGCAGATGTCGTTGAACGCGTAGTATCTCGCCCGGGTCCGCCAGACCAGGTCGGCGAGATAAAGTCTTTCGATCTTTTCTTCGACCGCTTTTTCCGGCGCCTTCAGCTTTTCCGCAATCTCTTTGATTTCCACGGGATGATTGTTGTATCGCGTGAAATAGTAGATGATCTTTTTGCCGAGCTGCTCGTCGCTGTCCGCGTTGATATGCATCCTGTTGTCCTGAAAATGGGTCTGCCAGAAGCCGTAAATTTTTCCCTGCTCGGTTTCGTATCGGATCAGGCTGTCAAGAGACGCTGGGCTGTCAAATTTTTCGCCCTCGTATTCCGAAACACTCAGGCAGTAGAGGTAATACGGATGCCCTCCGACCTGGGCGCTGGCATAGAGCGCGTTTTCCGGGGAAATCGGGGCTTCGGGCGCATACAATTTCAGCAAGGTTTTCAGCAGTATTGCGCCGTCGGGAACCGAAAGGGGTTTCAGGTATTTGAATCCGAAACGTCCGCCCAGAGGTCCACCCATTACGGTTCCGAATATCATCGTCACTGCGGAACCGGACACCAGCATGGGGGCTTTGCGGCTCTGGGCCTGACGGTCGTATGTGGCGGTCAGATTCGTCGCCCCCCGATCTGTCAGAAGTCCCTTTGAGCGCATCTCCAGGAAATGTTCCCCCGACGTGTCGTAAACGGAGAACTTCATATCCTGAAATTCGTCGATAATGACCGCCACTCTGGTTCCGGAATACGCCCCCAGCTGTTCGGGGACGCGGATGAAATCCTCCCACTGGTTTCGGGTATCGTCGCATCGGTCATTGCCGTAGCGATTAAGAAAACTTTCCAAAAATTCCTTTGCCATCGATACCGCCGGATCGGATGACGGATAGTCCAGGAGCTGCTCCAGCGTCGTTCTGCTGTTGTTGTAAAGCATCGGTTCCCGGCAGCAGTAGGCGATGTACTGCCTGAAAAATGCCGAGGCATATTGCAGAAGAAAAGCCTTCAACGTCATCTTTTCCCGCTTCATCTTAAAATAAAACGGCGCGACCCGGTGCTCCGGTTTGAAAAAAACCGTGTTCACCAGCTGGTCCAGAAGGACGGTCTTCCCCATGCGCCGGGGGGAAATGATCGCGGTGCTGGGCGATGCCATCCGCTGAATGTCATTCACCCATTTCTCAAGCTCCCGCAGAATTTCCACCCGGTCCGTAAATTCTTCGTAAGCCAGCATTTCTTCCACCGGCAGGATTTTTTCGTTATTCATGGACATTTCCCTCTGTTGTCGGCAAATAAGGCCATATTTTCAAAGAGATATGACGCGATGTCAAGTTGAAAGTTCATGCTTTCCGTATTCCAAAAGTATCCCCACGAGCATACGCGCCAGTTTCTTCGACTCGTTGTTGTGGCGAGCGCGAGCATGAGTGGGGCGAGTCGCGCTTCGGGCATCGTCTGTTCGTTTTCGAACTCGGCCGCCGTTCCAACATCCGTCAAATTTTTGACGGCTCCGAATCCCCGATCCATTTCTATTTCTGTGTCCAATAATGCGACAGTTATGTTCTCCCCGATCGATTTGTGGTTACCGGCCGAACAGTCTTTCCAGCTTATCAATATAAAGGTTTCCAAAACAAAAAAAATCGTAGATTTGCGATCTATGACAATACCCAATATCTCTTGGGCCATATGTCCGTCCCGGCTTGTCGGGTCCGAATTCTGCGGACCAGGGAAGTCCATTGCCTTAACCTGAACGCCGGTCTTTTTTGCGATACGCTGAATAGTTGCAAGCGTCTTCCGGTACTCTTTACAATCGGTTTAGGGAAATATTTGGATGTAAATTGGTAAAAATTTAAGAATCCAAAAAATTTAAATTTTGTTGACAATTGAGTCATTTGGGTGTTGAATGACGATGTTGTGCAATGAGTTCGTTTTTGATGGGAAAGGGTTGTGTGTTGCTTTTTTATGAATTTGGAAATCCGATGGCGGAAAGTGGAAAATTCAATTTGTTTTGTATCAAAGAACATCGGGGGTTTAACCATCATGCAAGTCTGGTTATGTTGTTAGAGATTTAAGATTAATGCAATAAACCTTGAGTCTCTGCGAATTCAAGATTTATGCAAGTATTCTTGAATCTTCTAAGATTAAAGATCAATAATGGTGTTCCCCTGCAAGAAACAACCTGAAAATACAAATGGTGTTGATCTTGGCAAAATTACGGTTACATTCGGCTGGTTTGATAAATTATGACAACCTTGCATTTTCCATTAATCAAAAACTAAAAACAATGCTTGGTTTCAGGCAAAAAACCTGTCTGAATTTTCCAGAATCAATGTTCTTTACGCTTTTTGCAAGGTTACTTGGTCTCGGTTTGACTTTTTTAGGAGACGGCAATTATGTCGCTTAAATTCGAATGGAACACGAAGAAGGCCAAAAGGAATATAGCAAATCACGGTATATCGTTCGATGAAGCTGCGACGGCATTTTCCGATTCATTATCAATTACGTTTGACGATCCCGATCATTCAGAAGAAGAGAAACGATTTATAACTATCGGAATGACATCCTCCGGAAATCTGATAATGGTGTCCCATACAGATCGAAACGACAGAATAAGAATTATAAGTGCCAGAAAATTAACACGAAAGGAGAGAAAACAATATGAAAAAGGATTCATATAATGAAATGGAAGACGAATTGCGACCCGAATATGATTTGTCTAAGTTAAAAAATGCCACCAAGGGTAAATATGCATCAAGATATAGAGAAGGAACCAATTTGATTCTGTTAGAACCCGATGTTGCTGAAGTGTTTCGAGACGGCTCGGCAGTCAACGAGGCATTAAGACTTTTGATAAAAATAGCCGACGCCAAAATCCTCAAATCTTCTCAACCCGACGTTCCATCGGACAAACAAAGCCTTCGCTAACGCTTCGGCCTTATTTGCCTCTGAATTCGTCGTTCAAGACTTATTATCCTAATCTTGAATATTGGCACCTGGAAAAAATTCAAGGTTTATTATCCAAATGTTGGGTTTTGAGAGGTTAATATTTTCAGGGATACCGAGACAAATGTGCTCTGACAGGAAGAAAGGGACAAGTCGGTATACGCAATGTCAACGTGGCATGATGATGGGTATTGGGACAAATGCTCGACAATCGTAGTCACCTATAAATGATAAATACGGAGTTGATATTGTTGATGAAGGCGTTGTAGATGTCTCGGCTTTCAATGAGCGAATTGTGGATGGATAGCATCGGCTGCCTCACGGGAGGCGAGGGGCATGCCAACTGTAGCGCTTGGCATTTGCCAACATGATCTAATAGTAGAAAGGAGAAGATAATGTCTGAAAAATGCGAATTGTTGGAAAAATGCGGCTTTTTTTTAAATTATAAAGGAAATTCGGAGGTTGTAAAACAGAATTGGATTAAATTATTCTGTGAAAGTCGAGAAACGTCAGAAAAGTGCGAGAGAAAAAAAATAAGAAAAAAGACGGGTAACCCGCCTGTTGACCATATGGCGCCAACAGGCACATTGTTGAAGTGGTCTTGATCTTGAGACGTTGCCAATTCAATCTTGCTTGCCAATAACGGCATCAGTGGAGAGCAAAAAGCGCGCGCCCACTGATGCCGAGCGTTCAAGATCTACTATTCCAATCATGAATTTCGGCCAGCTCCAAAAGGTCAACCACATCATAGCCATAACAAATCGCAACTCGCGCTATACGATTTTACGGCGCTTGTTTCGGGGTTGATTGCAATTTGTCAGCGTTCTTTTGACCGGAGAGTCCTTGAACCGTCATATTGGGACTGCCGAGCGGTTTTTCGTTTCCTGCCACGCCTTTTCGAGCAACGCCAGTGTGCCGGGGGTGGATTCGGTACGGAGTCCGAATTTGGCGTTAAAGTCTTCGATGTTGGCCTTCATCTGCGTTTCTTCCAGAACCTGGGTGGGCAAGAGCAGGCTACGTTTGTAGTCGCGCATCATGCGTTTCAGGATTTTGTCTTTTTTCGGGAGCAGCTTCTCGGGGATGTCCGATTCTATGAGCTTGCGCCAGTGCCGCGAAAACCCGGCGTTCATGAACATGGTGCCCGCGCATTCGCGTTGCCGCGCGTAATAGTTTTCGCGTCCGCCGATAATGAGCCCCACGCAGTCGTCCACCGGACCGTTTTCGTCCATGGGAATCACCACCGGCACGTTCACCTCCGAAAAGAGGTCTTCGGGATGGTTCAAAGCATTTCCGCACAGGCCGTATCCGAGGAGTACGCCGTCCACGTGCCGGGCCATCTCCTTGACGGCAGCCACCACGTGGCTTTGCAGGCTTTTGATCACGGAATGGAGTCCGACCTCCATGACCCGGATCAATACGCGATGCCCGACGCCTGGCGGTGCCTCGAATTCCTTTGGGGATGCCAGCCGGCGCACCGGCTTTTTACCGCGTTCCTTTAGTTCCGAAAGCAAGTCAGCTGAAAACTCGTTGTCGATGACGGAGACATCGGCGACCTCTGCGTCGGCATTCAACACATGTGCGACCTCGAGTTCCAGTATTTGACAGGTGACAATCCCCAGCCTGGCCATTTTTTCCTCCTTTTTCTTCACGTCTTTCGGGCTTGATTTTCCATTTCGGCCATGTTCTCGCCGCCTCGCTTCAATGCTTCGCGTCGGAATGCATACAAGAACGCTTCGCGTCCGCGTTGCGCCGAGGCATGGCCGAAACAAGAACCAGACCCCGCCCTTCCCGGCTTGCGCCTCTTCCTGAAAAAGACAAAAAGGCTCATCGCGGATTTGTGGGAAAAGGCGAGTCGATGGTAACAAGACCATCCTGGTCTGGCCTGCCTTGATTTCCATGCGGCGGCACATTCGCGATATGGAACCAGGGCTGGAAGCTCTGGTTACCTTCACCGCTCCCCACAAATCCGCGATGAACCGACAAAAAAAAGCCTGCTCCAGGAAAACGAAGGACCCTGCTTGGGTTGCGAGCATTACATCCACCGGACCTTGGCGTCATGGCGTCGGGGAATGCGATGGTATCTGAATTTGGGATAACCGAGCATCAGGGCCGCATAGACGGCGTGTCCTTCGGGAAGATTCAGGTAATCGGCCAAGGGACCGAAGTTGTTGGCCGCGCGCATGAAGAAGCCTGCCCAGCAGCCGCCGACGCCGTATGCCGTGGCGGCGATTTCGAGAGAAGTCGCGGCGATAGCGCAGTCCGCCGAAGGGTTGAGACTGTCGGTTGCGGCATGGGCGATAGCCAGAAGGGGCGCGTCTCGCAGAATCATATCCTCCCCTGCTTCCCAGGCATCGACGATTTCCGGGAACATACCGCCCGCGCGGAACCATTCGATGGTCAGCCGCGCCATCTCGCGAATCTTTTCCCTGTCGTCCGTCAATCGCCAGTGCACCGGCTGGAGGTTTTTGGCGGTGGGGGCCCAGCGCACAATCTCCATCAGATGATGGACTGCTTCGCGAGGGACAGGTCTGTCTTTGTAGACCCTGACGGATCTCCGGTTTTTCAGCAAGGCTTCCATGGTCGATTCTTCCACGACCGGATATTTCCGCGCGGCCTCGCAGCTTTCGGCGGAAACGCCCTCGAGGGTCACGGCCCCGGTGGGACAAACCGCAAGGCAGTGCCCGCACCTCATGCAGACCGCCTCGGCGCCGGGCGCCGTTTCGGGAATTCCGTCGGCATTTTCCACGAGGATGTTGAACGGACACTCCAAGATGCAAATTCCGTCTTTTTTGCACTTTTCAGAGTCGATGCTGACAAGGTTCATTGTATGCTTTTCCCCTTTCTGATAATCGATGTTCAAGTTTTTTTATAGCCCCGCAGTGGAAGCGGCTTCCAGCCGCTTCCACTGCGCTTTCCCGAAGACCGAACACTGAAACCCGGTACATAGGAACTGGAACAAATCCCGGCGGAAGAACAACCTTTCAAAACAGGAGATTTTCATCACCCCAGTTCGGTTCCAATAGGTTTGGTGTCGAATTGTTGCCTGTTATAGCCAAAAGCCCCGGTTTTTTCTTAGACCTTTCTGTCCATAAGGGCATACTGACGAACAGATTCCGCAATTGTGTCCTTTGTGAAATTGAAAGTAGTGTTCCTTCTTCCATAGATCGCATGCCTGCACATCCAGGATTTGTTCGCGGGCCAATCCCGGATGCCATTTGCCGCCTTTCAAAGCGTTTGCGGGGCAGGCCTCCACGCATGTTCTGCAACTGCCGCAAAAACTTTTTTTCAACGGCGGTCCGGATGGAAGTTCCATATCGGTGAAGACCGTTGCCAGGCGGACCCATGGGCCGAAGGGGCGTGTTATGAGCTGGCAATTACGCCCTATCCACCCCAAGCCCGCCCTTGTCGCCGCAGTTTTGTGGGGAAAATCTCCTTTGATGTTCACCGGATCCGAGCGTACTGAAGCTGCCAGCGCTCTGGATTGAAACCCCTTTTCTTCGATTTTTGCCGCCAAAGATGTCGATACTTCGTTGATACGGTCGTTCACTCTTGCGTATTCGTCGGCGTATGCCTGGCTGGGGCCTTTTTGAATGCTGCCCATGATCTTCGGATTCATGGGGATGGCAAATGAAATGGCAAACGGGAAGGCTTTTCCTGTTTGATCCAAAGGCGTGGCAAAATTTCGAAGGTCCGCCGCGCCCCACAGAGTAATCTCTTTTATTTCCATCCACTTGGCGAGCCAGGTCGGATAGGCGGTCGAGTCGGTCGGCACTGTGTTTCTCCTTTTACATTTCCAGCACTATTTTGCCTATATGCCGCTTTTCCAGAAACAGGGCTTGCGCTTTGCGGATCTGTTCCAGGGGAAACGACCGGTAGACAACAGGGGAGATGGTCCCTTGTTCAATGGCTCCGATCAGGTTGGGAAACACCTCTGGTTCGAAAATGGTGCATCCAAACAGGGCAAGGTCCTTCAGATACAGTGTCCGAACGTCCAGTTCCACCAGCGGGCCGGCGATCGCGCCCGCCACGGCATAGCGGCCATTGGGACGCAGTATTTCCAGATAATGGGGGAAGTTGGCACCGGCCACAAGATCGATTACGACATCCACACTGTTTGCGCCGGGCGTTTCCATCAGATTCGCATCGCGCGGTATCGTCTTGTCGGCGCCCAATCGACGCAACGCCTCGGACTTGGCGGGTGTGGTAACCGCCCAGACTTCGGCGCCCCTGGCTTTGGCCAATTGAACGGCGGCGGACCCGACCCCCCCGGAAGCGCCTGTGACCAGAACGCGCTCGCCCGCTTTGACATTGGATCGGGTCAGCATGTTTTCCGCCGTGGAATAGGAACAAGGAAAGGACGCCAGTTCGATATCGGACAGGTCGCTTTCGATTTTATGGGCATGCCGTGAGGCCACCGTCGTGAATTCGGCGAAACCGCCGTCGCATTCCGAGCCGAAATACCAGGGCGGATCGAGTTTTTTCCCTCCCCGCTCTCTAAGACAAGGTTCGATCAAAACCCTCTCGCCGATTCTTTCGTGGCCTACATTCCGCCCGACGGCAACAATGCGCCCGCATGCATCCGCGCCCTGTATGCGCGGAAAACCAAGGGCCTGTCCCGACCAGCTGGCGTCATCGCCGGCGCCTTCGTGTTTCGAATACCAGGCGATCCGAGTGTTGATATCCGTATTGTTGACCCCTGCGGCTGCCACACGCACCAGCACGTCGCGGGGGCCGGGGATCGGCACCGGTATATCCGCGCGAATGTCAAGCTTGTCCATGTCGCCATGGCCGGTCAATAAAACTCCGCGCATGGTTGCAGGCAAATCAGCCATCGCTGTCTCCGTCGAATTATTTGAGCGCCGCCGCCTCGGCAGATTGAATAATGTAAAAATCGATTATATCAAAAAAAATCAATGTAGAACGACCATTATGCATTTTCAAGTTTTTTCGACCCGTGAAGCTGGGCTCGACGGCAAGGTGCAAAACACGCTTGTAATGGTAGCGCCGTCTTCCACGGCGGCGCGGTGCCTGGTGCGTTTGTATTTCACAAAGGCGAAGCATCGGACACCGCGCCGCCATGGAGGACGGCGCTACCGGCGCTATCCGGCTTTGGTTCTCCAGGGAAGGATTCCAACCGCACAGCTTGAGTTTTTTCGACGGGTGGGGATGGCGGCCTTTTTTTACGGGAGACAAGCCTGGAGTGTCCGGAACCGCCGCTGCAAAAACGCGGGAGAACTCCGCCATGTCTTCTTTGGCCGATTATTTCCCGGCGTCGGGCAGTGTTACGGTCACCTGCGTCCATTCCCCCGGCGTGCTTTCGAACCTTGTCTCGCCGCCATGAAGCTCCACGATGCGCTTGACCATCGCCAGTCCCAGCCCGGAGCCGCCATGTTCCACGGATCTCGACTTTTCGACCCGGTAGAATTGATCGAACACCTTGGGAATTTCGGACTCGGCGACGCCGGGGCCGGTGTTGCCGACGATCACCGAAACGCCGTCGGCGTCCTTGCAGCCCGTCAATTCGATGCGTCCTCCTTCCTCATTGTACTTGACGGCATTGTCGAAAATATTGGAAAAGGCACGGCGCAGTTTGTCCCTGTCGCCCTGAACGATCAGCTTCGGTGGAAGGCGGATGTCCATTTCGATGCCTCGGGCCTCCGCCAAAAATCCGTACTCCTCCGCCAGGCAAGACAAAATCCAGGTCATATCGACCGGGTTCGAATCGACGACTGCTGTCGTTTCCATGGACGACAGGCTCAGCAGGTCCTTCACCAATCGCTCCATGCGCAGGACCTGGGCGTTCAGCCGCAGCAGATTGTCCCTTGCAAATGGCGGCGAATTCGCTGCGTCATTGGCGCAAATTTCCTCGACAGCCAATCGAATGGTGGTCAGGGGAGTTTTCAATTCGTGGGACGTATCGAAAAGAAAATTCCTCTGTCTTTCGAAGGAGTATTGGAGGCGATCCAGCATTCGATTGATGGTCCTGGCCAGGCGGCTGAATTCGTCGGGTCCTTCTCCGGCCGGTATTCTCCGGTCGAGGTTCTTTTCGCTGATGACCTTGGCCAGATCGTTCATTTCGCCGATGGGCCGAAGGACCTTGCCGGCCATGAAGCGGCTGATGGCGATCAAAATCAAGGTGGAAAAGACCAGCCCGGAAAGGATTCCCAGAACCAGTTCCCAGATTTCCTCCTCCAGTTTTTCCATGGGCCGGGCGATCTGCGTGACGTACGACCTTCCCCCGAACGCCATGGAAAAGCTCCTGATCCGAAAAGCGGTTTTTCCGTCGCCGTCCCGGTCGGTTTTGACTTGCCCGTTGGGAATCGAGGCGCTGACGACCGTACGCTCCCCGGGGCCTACCGGAGGAAGCGAAACGGATTGCGCCATGGCGGACCGGAAAAGGGTCCTATGGGTGTCATGGTCGCGAATCTCCACCCAATACCCCTCCATGTCCCGGGCGACGTATTCGGGAAGCTTGTCGTTGGTTTCCGAAAATTTTTTCGCGATTTCTTCGGTAACCCTGCGAGCTTCCTCCTTCAGTATGTTATCCAGAAGCTCGAAAGGTTGTTCGATCAATTCGCAGAAAACCGCAACGGAAAACAGGAAGCTGGAAATCAGGCCCGCCCCGACGATGAAAAGCGTGATCCTTGTCTTGACGGTCATTGTTCCTCGTCCTCGACCTTGTAACCTACGCCTCGGACGGTTCGTATGATCTTGCCATAGCCGGAATCGCCGATTTTACGGCGCAGATTTTTGATATGGACATCCACGAAATTGGACATGGTGAAAGGATCGAAATCGTCTCCCCATACATGTTCGGCCAGGCTGAAACGCGATACGACCCTGTTTTTGTTATGCAGAAGAAATTCGAGGATGGAGAACTCGCGCGAGGTCAGTTCCACCGGATTGCCAGCCTTGGCCACCCTGCGGCTCGCCGTGTCGAGTTCGAGGTCCTGAACCTTCAGTACCGTTTCGCACTGGCCCCCGTACCTCCGCATCAAGGCCCGCAGACGGGCCAGGAACTCGTCCAGGGAGAACGGTTTCGGCAAATAGTCGTCGGCCCCGAGATCGAGGCCCTTGATCCGGTCCTCCACATCGCCCTTTGCTGTGAGCATGAGCACCGGCGTGTCGATGCCTCCCTCCCGGATATGCTTCAGAAGCTTCAGACCGTCGATCTTCGGCATCATGATATCGAGAACGACCGCGTCGAAAGGCGTGTCGAACAATTTGTCCAGCGCCTTTTGCCCGTCGGTCGCCGCCTCGACGATGTAACGCTGGCTTGTCAATATTTGCCGCAGCTGATCCAGAAGCGAACGGTCGTCATCGACGATTAAGATTCTCACAAGCGCCTACCTCCAAAGTTTTTTTCCCGCATCGTTATAAACACCTCAATCTACCATCATTGCGCGGCGATGTCATGGCGTAAAGGCGAAAACCAGAGATCCTCATTTTGGGTGTTCACGGTGCTTTCATGGTAACCAGACCATCCTGGTCTGGGTTCGGCGCGTCAGGAAATTCGCCTTTACCGCAGGCCTGCCAGACCAGGATGGTCCGGCTGCCTTGGTCGTTGCAACCTCTTCGGCATGGAATTTCCGCCAAAATTAGAATTGCTGGGCGAAAACCTCTTCACAAAGAGCGGCCATCGTTGTCAATATTTCCAGAGTACGTAGCCGGATGGACCGCTTTGAGCCTGGAAAGGAGGGCTGGGAAGCCAGTCGCGCCACCGGGAGATACTCTTGTTTCGGGCAATCAGCACGGTTTTGCCTTGGTTTTGCCTTATCAAGTCGGCGACGGATTGCTTCCCGAGCAGTCTGCCGTCCGCTTCCTTCCAGCCCAGCCCGTATGCCAGTTCGCCTGCCCTGTCGATCACATAGACATCGTTTCGCCGCAGATACCAGCAGACGGCCCTGATCGAGTCGTTGTCGGAAAGGACAATGTCCTGGTCATCGATTCCGCTTTTGTATTTTTCCAGCAAAGGGCCGGGGGATTTCGCTTCGGAAGTCGGGTCCGGGACGACGAAGTGAAGGACAAAAAAGAAGAGAAGCGGGGCCATGCCGAAAACAAGGACCTTTTCTTTTCCTCTGCGGCTTTTCAAAGTCCACAGGCAGAACAGAAGAAAAAAGGCGATGCCGTCGATGGCAAGCATGACTTTCCAAGGCTGGCTGAAAGGGCGGATGCCATGGAAGCCGAATGTTTGGATATACAGAAACGCAATCAGAATCAGGCCGAAAAACGCGGCGTTCGCTACGACTCCTCCCCGAAAGAGCCTGCTTTTTTCGTTTTTTTCCAGAACCCGCAAAAGCCCGAAAGCGACCAGCATGGCAAAGGGAGGAAAACAGGGAAGAATGTATGTCAGGAGTTTTCCGTTCGAAAGAGAGAAAAAGATAAGCGGAAGCACAAGCCAGCACAGGGACAATCGCATCAGCCTTCCCCGGGGGCCGCTTTCGTTTATATGGTCCTTTATTCCGACGGCGGCGGCGGGAACCAGAAGAGTCCACGGCATGAACATGCCGGGCGACGCGATGAAATAAAACCAGAAAGACGACTTGTGTTGCGCATTGTCGGCCAAAAAGCGGCGGATATGCTCGTTCCAGAAAAAAAATCGCCAGAAATCCGGTTCTCTGTGGTGGATTGCGATTCCCCACGGCAAGATCGTGGCCACGGCCACCAGAATAGGCAGCCAACTCATGCGAAACAGGTCGGTGTACCGGCGCTGCCACAGCAGGTAGGGGACCAGCGCCAGGATCGGCAGGGCAAAGGCGAGGAACCCCTTGGTCAGAAACGCAAGGCCGCAGGACAGTCCGGAAAGCACCAGGAAGCCCTTTTCTTTCGCGGTCCCCGGAAGCGCTTCCGTCGCGAAAAAGAACGCGGCCACGGAAGCGGATACGAAAAAGGAAAACAGGTTGTCCGGCACGGCGGTATTGCCCACGCCGAACACCTCGAAACAAGACATATACACCAGCACGGCCAAAACAGGGGCCAGTCCGTCTTCGCCGGCTTCTTTTCGGCGCGCCCGGCGAATCGCGAAAAACAGGCACAATGCGGTCAGCCCGACGGCCATGGCCGACGGAAGGCGCACCGCGAAGTTGTTTTCCCCGAAAAGCAGCAAGGAACCGGCATGCACCCAGTAGCCCAGCACGGGTTTTTCGAAATAGCGCACGCCGTTCAAATGGGGAACAACCCAGTCGCCCCCGGCGATCATCTCCCGAGGGATTTCCCCGTACCGCGTTTCGTCCGGCTCCATGAGTTCCCGCCCTCCCAGGGGCAGGATGTATGCCAGCAGAAAGAACGCAAGAAGAGCATAAGCATAGCGTTTGTTGTAAATTTTCATGTCGATTGTCGGATTTATTTGTTCGGTAGTCTTTTTATGCTTTTGGCATTGGCGCTTGGCTGTTCGCCAAAACCATTCCATTCTCAGTTTCATCTCGATGCCAACACCCGGCGGCTAACAGCTGCCTTGGTACGCGCACCACCCCTCTCTTCCGTCCAAAGTTTGCGGTCGCTTCGATCTGGCTCCGGCATCGTTCTCCGATCAAAGGCCCGGCTCCCAGCGTTCCCCGAAAAAGTATATCCCATCCGTATAGACTTGCCGCTTGAGTCCTGAGCATCTTGGCCAGAAACGCCGGGCGCAGCAACTGCGACAGGTGGCGGCCCATGTTGTCCGGCCCTACCGAATAGAAGAAGGTCGCCCGAACGTCGCAGTCTTTCATCAGAGCGATCAAGTGCGGCGCTCCGACACGCGCGCCCCGCAGGGTATCGACATCTACGCGAAGGCCGACTTGGACCATGTGTCTCCCGGCGGTTTTCCCGCACCGTCCCCACCACATCGACGCCCCGGTCCATTTCATGCAATAGTTTCGGTATCTCCTCCGGGGGATTTTGAAGGTCGGCGTCCAGGGTGACGACGATATCTCCTCGGCTTTGCTCCAAACCGGCGAATACCGCCGCGTGCTGGCCGTAGTTGCGGTTCAGGACGACGCCTACGACCTCGGAGTGCCGGTCGGCGGCTTCCAGAATTATGGCGCGAGAGCCGTCCCGGCTGCCGTCGTCCACCAGGACGATTTCGAAGGCGCGTTCGGTGGTCCGACACGCTGCAACGCAGCGGTCGAAAAGCTCCGGAAGGTTTTCCTCTTCGTTATAGACCGGGATGACTACGGAAAGATCCATCGGCGGATTCATTCAAGTACCTCCTTTATGGCCGCGACGACATCGTCCACGTCCTCTGGGGTCATGTCCGGAAACAGCGGAAGGGAGCATATGCGATCCGAGTTCCACTCCGTGTTCGGCAGGGCGCCTTCGGGCAAGAGCAATGTTTCGTGGTAGTATCGCTGCGTGTGCGCCGCCTTGAAATGGATGCCGGTGCCGATATTCCGATATTTCAGCTCCTCCATGAAAGTCCGCCTGTCCATGCCGGCAAGCCGGGTGTCAAGGCGAACGACGAACAGGTGCCAAGCGTGGCGCATCGGATAGGACGGCAGGGCCAAGGGCTGAATCTCGTCCACGTCGGCCAACATGTCCCGATAGCGGCCGGCCAGCGTTGCTCGTTTTTCGATAAAGTCGTCGAGCCGCTTCAATTGCCCCAGGCCGAGGGCCGCCGCCATATCGGTCAGGTTGTATTTGAACCCGGGCTCCTGGACCTCGGCCTGGGGCGATCGGCCTTGCAAGGCGCGGTCGTAGGCGTCCACGCCGAGACCGTGGAACTTCAGGCGACGGACCCGTTCGAGCAGTTCGTGGTTGTCGGAACAAAACATTCCGCCTTCGCCGCAAGTCATGTTTTTGATGGGGTGAAAGGAGAAAATAGCCGTTCCCCGCCGACCGATTTTTTCCCCTCTGTATTCCGTGCCGGCCGCGTGGGCGGCGTCTTCAACCAGCGGGATTCCTTTTTCGGAAGCCAGTCGCCGGAGCGGTTCCATGTCCGCAGCGGCCCCCGCGAAAAGCCGCCTCGAACTCGGCCGCCTTGGGCCCGGTGGTGATCCACCCGGAACGCAGGACTTCGGCGACCTCCTCGAATTCCGGTTCGCCGATGGACGGTCTGGAAAACGGAAGAAAGTTTGCCCTCATTATCAATCTCCTTTTTGCGGATTCAACATTCTATGGCCGGTCCTAAAGGGAAGCCCCCGTCCGGTCCGTTTTTCATTTGGAATTTAACAGATGCAAATGAAGGAAGGATGAAGCTGGCTGAAATTTCCATTCTTCGGTTTTGTTGTTACCGACGATCCTCCGAAAGCCGTCGCCGTCGCCATTCGCACCGGAATAAAAACAGCCCCAAAACAACTATGACGGCGAGTATTATCGATTTCGGAGATTCGTTCCGCGCATAGGCCGAAACCACGTTGATGGCCTTGGAGAGAAGAGTTATGTTTACCGGTACCACTTCTTCTTCGACACGAGCGTCCCGAACCCGCACCTTGACGTAATGATGAAAAGCATGCGCAGGGTCTTTACTATGAAATCTGGCGCCGGCGCCGGCGCTGATCGTGTATGGAATGCCACCCCATTTTCCCGCCCAATACCCGTGCAGGTGACCTGTAAAGATATGATTCACGCGATATTCGTCGAAGATATCGATCAGTCCGCTTGCGATCCGCTCCTTGAAACAATGATGCTCGTCCTTGCCGCGCGGGTCGTAAAGAGGGAGGTGCGTAAACACCATTGTATTCTTGCTTTGATTCTGATTCAGCGCATCGCGGAGCCAATTATACTCCTCCGCTGACGATAGCTTTAGCGCGTCCGCCATGACAAGCAACGAATCGCCGATTCGAAAAGCATAGCGTGTTGGTCCGAAGACGCGTTCGTATTGGCTATCGTCTTCCTCACCGACAACGTCGTGGTTCCCCGGAACAACCAGAATCGGCTTGTGCAAACCCGCCTTGATCGTTTCCAGGAAATCCCGGTAAAAGACGTCGCGCGGCTTTTTGACCATATCGCCCGTGTGGATCGCAAAGGATATCTCGGGGTCTTTGTCTATCCTGTCGACAACGGCCGGAAAAACTTTTTTGTCGTTATGGCTGTCGCCCAAAACGGCGAAACAGAAATCGTCCGGGTCTACTGATTTTTTTATGTTGCCGATCCTTTCCCCCAAAGGGGGCAATCCCTTCAAAGGCATATAACCGTCCGAGATTTCACAGACACCGTATATGACAATCGCGAACAACAACATTCCGACTTGCAGATTCGGTCCTTTTTCGCGGTCGCGCAAAGATTTCCAAGGAAATTCCATTCCCATCGGCCAACCTCCTTACATTTTATTTCAGTATCGGCAAGACGGGGGGTTCCACCCCGGACTTGCCGGAAAACGGGGATTGGAGCGTATGCTATCCGATTTCCACACGTTTTTCCAACGCGGGTTTCGTCGCTTTTACCCGGAGGCTTTCGCCCTGAATCTCGACAGCCGTTCCATGATGTCGCGCAACGTTGACGCTGCGAAATCATCGTCTTTGGCCGCTTCCGGCAACGGTCGGTCGTCTTTCGAAGTGGTTTTGTTCTGAAAAAATCCAGATGTCTTGTACGGAAAGGTCGTCTTGACTGTCTCCGAAATATAGCAGGTTCGCGACCAGTCGGTCGCCAGAACGTATTCCCGGCCTTTCCCGTCGAATAGGTTTTTCCCCTCGCAGTAGTCCTCCGGAGGATTGCCGACCCCCAAAAGAGGCAGGATCGTCGCGGGAAGATCCACATGGGAAGTCATATATTCGATGGTACAGGCAAACTCTCCGGTAATATGGACGATCAGCGGCACACGAACCTGCTCTTCGTGAAATTCCGAATTGTGGCCCCACCAGCCCTTTTCCATGAACTCTTCCCCGTGGTCGCCTGTGATGATAACAATGGTGTCGTCCAAAAGATTTTCCTCTTTCAAAAAATCGATCACCCTCGCGAACTGGCCGTCCAAGTGGTGGCACGCGTTCACGTAGCGGTTGAAAATCAAGGGCATCTCTTGTTCCAGCGATCCCGAAACGTAGTTGAAGTCCGCGAGATACGGTTTGCGTATGGCGCATGCCTCTGGAAAATAGTATCTGGCATGGGGGACTCGAAGAACATGAACGTCATGAACGGTTTCCCGGGGTCCCTGCGCTTTATGAATTCCAGAAGATCGCCCACGTTCTTGCGGTCGCTTTGCCAGCCGTAGCGCTCCGAATGTTCGTGCAGCTCGCTCTTTTTCAATTTAGTGAACACCGTCTTGTCGAACTCGGGGTAGGAGAATTTGGCGCTCGTGTACATGGACAGACCATACCCCAGCTCTTGCAGGACATCGACGAGCACAGGGCTTTTCCGCCTTTCCAGAAACGGAAACCAATAGGGCCCGCTCAGACCGTAGAACATGGAGAAAATCCCCATCCGGGTACCGATCCCTCCGCTATGGTGATTGACGAAATTCGAGGATGCCTGCGCGAAATTCCAGGTTGCAGGCATAATATCCGGATCCAGCATGTCCCATCTCCAGGACTCGGCCGTCAACCAGACGATGTTGTACTGCTTTTCGGGTCTCCTTACTATCAGTTCGTTTTCGGGATAATTCAATTCGCCGCCCGATACTTGCATTTTGACAGCCTGGTTCCTGCGAGGCTCGAAGCCAAACTGTCCGCCCAGTGTTTTCAGGGTCAAGGGAAGATAGAAAGGAAATGCGCCAGCTGTCGTTACCACGGGAGCGTACGCCTGGAATTGGCTGACGCCGTACGCGATTCTCTCGCAGGCGGTCGCCACCAGAAAAAGCGCCACCAAATAGCGAAAAACTGGCAGCTTCAGATACGAAGCCTTGCCCCGCTTTCGGAGAACCCATCGGCGCGCGACAAAAATCAGAACCAGGTTGAACGCGACGATTCCAGCCGCTCCAAGTACCACCGAAATTTCAGCGCTCGCGCTTTCCCCCAGAGAATCGATACCGCCAAGCGTGACCAGAATGTTCAGCACAAACCCGTTCAGATGAAAGCCGTACATCCGGAAAACAACCATGTCCCCTAAAATGACCATTTCCGAAATCGCAGTCGCCAACGCCGCCACCGCGTAGATACCCGTTGCGGACCATTTTAATCCGCCCCCTTTTTTATCCACCCAATTTCCGACGAAAAATCCAATACGCGCCTCAACTCTTGTGGAGGGGACTATAGCAAGGTAAAATGAAGCATTGATGAAGAAAACAAATCGTTCGGTTCAGGGGGCAAGCCCAAAAAATGCAAAGCCTCCTTACAATTTCTGAATATAATTGGTATTAAAATAGTTTTTTTTCGACGCAGCGAGTCGTTCAATCTCTGGAACAAGAAGGGAAAATCGCGCGAACCACTTGGCATAGGGGGCCGATTCCAAGGATTTCTACGAACACGGAGGATACGCTTGCTTTTGATTTCAAAAAAAGGACGGTTTCCACGGTTTGGAAAGCATCCGGTCTTGAAGGACCGCCACAAGACGATGCTCTCGCTGATTTTCAAGCGCTGGGCGCCTTTGGGTCTCGCCATGATCTGCATGGCGGTCATGGCGGCGGCGACATCGGCCACCGCCTATCTGGTGAAGCCGGTGCTGGACGACATATTTCTGGCCAAGGATCGGACCATGGTCCGGGTGGTCCCTTTCCTGCTTTTGGCGGTCTATCTCGTACGTGGACTCGCCTATTTCGGACAGGAGTATCTCATGTTCCGTGTGGGACGAAGCGTCCTGATGGACCTTAGAAACATGCTCTTCTGCCGCATCCTGGATTTTCCCCTCTCCTTTTTCCACAAGGAAAAGACCGGCGGGCTGATCTCTCGAGTGCAGTACGACGTGGGGCTGGTCAAGTCCATGTCGGCGGCGGCGGCCACGGGGGTCCTGCGCGATTCGTTCGCCATCCTGGGTCTGGTCGGCGTGTTGTTCTACATGGACTGGATCATGGCTTTTTTCGCGATGGTCGCGCTTCCCCTCGGATTCTACGTTATCTATCTGTTCGGCGGAAAGGTCCGTCGCGTGGCGACCATCTGCCAAGTGGCCATGGCGGACTTGCATTCGTTCCTGCACGAAACTTTCGTCGGCGCGAAAATCGTCAAGGCCTTCGGGGCCGAAACACGGGAAAACGAGGTTTTTTCGAAAAAGACGACCGGTCTTTTCAGAGCGGAAATGAAATCCATACGCGCACAGTCGATTTCCTCTCCGGTTGTGCAGGCCGTGGCGGGCGCGGGCATCGCCTTTATCGTGTGGTACGGCGGAAACAAAGTATTGCGCGGTGAATCCACGCCGGGCGCGTTTTTTTCGTTCATCGCCGCCTTGGTCATGCTCTACGATCCGGTCAGGAAATTGAGCAGGCTCAACAATTCCATCCAGCAGGGCCTCGCGGCCCTGGATCGCGTTTTCGACGCATACGAGCAGAAGTCCGAAATTCAGGATTCGGAGGACGCGACGGAAATCGGCGACGGTCCTTGCCGGGTGGTTTTCGACGGCGTCTGGTTCCGATATGGAAACGAGACGCCCGTGCTGAAGAATATCGATCTTGCGGTCGAACCGGGCGAGGTCGTTGCCCTGGCGGGGTCCAGCGGCGCGGGGAAGACTTCCCTGGTCAACCTGGTTCCCAGGTTCTACGACGTCTGCAACGGAAGCGTTCGTGTGGGAGGAAAGGACACTACTTCAAGTTGTTCGGGACGCAAATCGAACAGGACCCGCAAGCCGAGCCTTTCGGCCGAAACGGGAAACAAGTTTGCGAGGGGGGACTGTGAAAAAAAACATCGTCGTTCACACGGAAAGCTCCAGGGGATGGGGCGGACAGGAAATCCGGATTTTGGAGGAGATGCGTGGATTGCCGCTTTTGGGGTTCGACACGATTCTGGCCGCGCCCGAAGAAAGCCGGATATTCGAAACCGCCGTCGAAGAGGGGCTGCGGGCGGAACCGGTGGCTTTCGACGGACGGTTCGATTTTTCGTCGCTGATTCGCCTGACGCGTCTTTTCCGATGTCTGAAACCCGCCATCGTCAATACCCATTCGTCCATCGACGCCTGGATAGCAGGAGTTGCGGCAAGGACGGCGAGAGTGCCGCTGATCATCAGGACCCGCCATGTCAGCACGCCCATAGGCTCTCCCTTCAGCTACAAGTATCTGTCCGACGGCATCCTGACCACATCCGAAGCCATCCGTTCGCACTTGGCGCAAAGGGGAATCGACCGTCGCAGAATCGTCGCTCTGCCGACCGGCATCGATACGAAAAAGTTCGTTCGCAGGTCCGAAGACCGGGAAAGGATTCGCAATGAATACGGCGTCGGCGAAAACGAGATTCTGGTGGGCAACCTGTGCGTGCTAAGGAGCTGGAAAGGGCTCGATTTTTTCATCGAGACGGCCGCAGTCGCGCCGGAGCCGTTCAAGTTCACGATCGTGGGAGACGGCCCCCAGCGCGAAAGGCTGGAGAAAAAGGCGGACTCCCTGGGACTGGGCGACCGCCTCTTTTTCGCCGGATACCAGGACAGGCCGGAACGCTTTTTTTCCGCCATGGATATTTTCTTCTTCACTTCCTACGCGTCGGAGGGGATCTCCCAGGCCTTGCTGCAAGCATTGAACGCGGGACTTCCCGTGGTCGCCCGCAGGACGCCGTCCACCGAGGAACTCCTTTGCAGGGCCGACGGTGTCGCCATGCTTTCCGTCGCCGACTCGCAGGCGGCGGTGGACGCCCTGAAGGCCCTGGCGGCAGGTTTAACGGAATCGTCGCTTTCCGACGGGAATCGACCTGCGCTCGACCGCACGCGCCTGTTAAGCGAATTCAGCCTCGGGCGAATGCTTGGCAGGCTTCCCGGGATTTACTCCAGGTTCGGATTCGATAGCTGACGGATTCATTGCCCGAGACTGGTGGGGATCGTAGGGTGGGTGGGTTGTAACCCGTGCGTCGAAGGCCGTTTGGTAGCCCGTCTGCGCCCGCGCGTATCGGACTGGTAGGAATTCCAACCCACCGTTGCCCGTACTTGGGGGGATCGTAGGGTGGGGTGAAACCCTGGCGTTTGGGGCTGGTTCAAAGCTTGTTTACGCCCGTGTCCTTCGAGTTTATGCGAAACCCAACCCACCATTTCCCGCGCCGCCGCAGTGCCATTCGTTCGAAGAAGCGACGAATTGGCGCGAAAGATGGTGGGTTGGGCTCCGTGCAAGATTGTCATGCCATCTCTTTCAAGAGAAGTTGAATTAGCGACATCACCCGGGTATCGACCCACCCACCCTACGCTCCCGAACAAAGCCTTCGATAGTTGTTGCGGAACAAAATAGGACGGAATTATTACAGCCAAAGACGGATATTTTTCATCGCCCACCCGCGCTCCATCCTTTCTCCGAACGCGCCATAGCCGAGCCCAGAAGCATCATGGCGAGCCAGGCGTTTTCCTGTTTGAAGGGGGAATTGAAGGTTCCGGTGATCACGGGAGTCAGCAATGCCGCGACACCGGCGATCCAGCTCCAGCGAATAAAATCTGCCGAAGGCCTTTCGACAAGCAGAATCCGGCCTGCCGCCACCAGGAACAGCACGAACAGAAACAGTCCGACGATTCCTTCTTCGGCCCACTTCGTGATGAACAGATTGTGCGCGTGATTGGGCTTGGTCCAAAGCGACGGGTAGGTTTTCAAAGGCGGGTCGAAAGAAAAGGATTCGACATCGATGAAGGGGAAGTTTCTCGGACCGATTCCCAGCAGCCAGTTTTCCTTCACCACAGCCTGTTTAACCCCGAGCTTCCAATGTTCGAGCCTCAGCACGTCGTTCAACGGGAAGTCCTTGTCCAGGCTGAAGCCCCCGGGTCCCAGGTTTGCGACGATGTGCCGGATTCTGTCAAAGATTTGGGTATCGCGGTATTGACAGGCGACGATGCCGGTTACGACGATGGTGGTCAGGCCGCACCCGTAGAGAAGCAATCGGAATTTTCGACTTTTTCGGAGGAACAAGAGCAGGCAGGCAGCGACGGCGCCAAACGCGACCAATCCGCCGCGAGTGCCCATGGCGAGCAACACCCCGAACATGAATACGGCGCATCCGGCCGAGACGTACTTGAACCGGGTCGAAAAGCCCGTTGCCGAATCCAGGTAGACGCCCGCGAATACGAATATGCTCATGGCCGCGTAGGCCGCCGACTGGGTGACCACCCCCACGGAGTGCAATTCCAGGGACGGGACCTTTCCCGCGCGCCATTCCCATATTCCGAGCAACGCCGCCGACAATACGCCTGCTGCGAAAAAAACGAGGAAACGGCGCGTCGTCTCGGGCGTCCATGTCCTGCGGCGCATCCAGAAGAAAAGAAATGTGAAGCACGCCGTGTCCCGGACGCCTTTGAAACCGTTGTCCAGAGGCCAGTTGACAAGCGTGCTCGCCAGGCAGGCGGACACCCCGAGCAGCAAGAGCCACTCGATGGCGTCCAAAGGGCGAAATCCGCTATCCTCGGCTTGAGAAAAAAGACCAGGACCGCCGTCGCCACGATCAAATAGAACGATGCCTGCTTGGGCGTTTCCATAATGGGTATCGACAGGGCCAGGCCGCACAAGGCGGTCGTTTCAAGCGCGCCAACGACCCGCATCCACGACCATTCGCGAAGCTTCAAAGGCATCCTCATCGGCATCTTGCCTTTCATAGAACCTGTAATATTTCAAATATGTGTAGTAGGAATAGGAAAATGCCAGGAACAGGCCGGTCCCCCCGTCCAATATGCCCCGGCGCAAAACCAGCATTTTGAAAAATGTGAAAAACGGGCGCAGTGTCATGTTGTGCCAGCGGGTCCAGCTTTTGCGCGGAGAGATTTCCAGGCTCGCCAGGTCGCTGTACACGTCCAGCCTCCGCAGATAGTCGGAGATCGAATTGTAGGTGTAGTGTTCCAGGTAGTTTTCCAGATGGCCGCAAGGACCGTCGATCTTCACCTTTTCGTGAACGGCCCTTTCCTCGAAGACGCCCCGCCCTCTCTTGAAAAGCCGAAGGGTGAAATCCGGGTGCCATCCCCCGTGCCGGACCCATTTGCCCTTGAAGTGGTTTTTTCGTTTCACGTAATAGCCGTCGAGGGCGGCCGGGTTGCGCACGACGCCCGTAATTTCGTCCCTTAATTCCGGAGAGACCCTTTCATCGGCGTCTATGCTGAAAATCCACGGCTTGGTGGCTTTTCGCAAAACACTGTTCTTCTGGGTCGCAAAGCCAGTCCATTTCTCGCGAAAGACCCTGGCCCCCATTTTTTCCGCTATTTCGGCCGTGGCGTCCTCGCTGAAATGATCCACGAGAACGATCTCGTCGGCCCACGCGACGCTTTTCAGGCATTCTCTGATCTTGCTTTCTTCGTTTTTCGCGATGATGATCGCCGATATTTCGGACATTGCAATCCCCCTTTCTCATTCCTTCAAAAGGTCGCCATTTGCTGGTACAATCGTTCGTATTGTTCCACCGTGCTTTCCACGGAAAAACATTTCGCGCGCGCAGCCGCGCTTTTGGCCATGCTTTCGCGCAAATCCCTGCTGAAAAGCCTTTGTATGTAACTCGCAGTTCGAACGAAATCGCCGGGGGACTCCACGACGAACCCGTCCTTGCCCCTCCGGATGATTTCCGCAGCGCCGCACCGTGTCGTGGTGACCACCGGCAGGCCGGAGGCCATGGCCTCCAGCACCACGGACGGAAAGGGATCGTAGAGGGTGGGAAAGACGAAAATGTCCGCCGCCGCGTAGAACGTTTCCACGTCCCTTCGCGGTCCCCAAAAACGGATCTGTTCGGAAACGCCCAGCCGTCGGCCCATTTCCCGATATTTGCGAAAATCCCCCTTTCCGACAATCCATGCGCGAAAGGGCTTCGTAAGCAGGGACGACGCTTTGACCAGCGTGGAAACGCCTTTTCTTTCGAAACCGGACCCCACGAACAAGACCACCGGGGTGTCGTCGTCGATTCCCATGGACCGTCTCAAGGCGCTGCCCTTGTTCGCGCGGTTTTCGGGACTGAACCGTTTCGAATCGACGCCGTTGTAGATGGTGCGAACACGACCAGGGGCCACCCGGAATCGCGAAAGAATCTCGTTGCGGACCATGTTCGAATTGGCGACTGCGGCTTTGAGTTCGAGGGATTCGAACATCTGTTTTTCGAAAAGACGCACGAGAAAGTGATAGGGGTTGAGCCGGACCGACACCTTCTTTAAAAAGGTCGCGTTTTCCGACCGGATTTGCAGCCATCGGGCGTGCACGCCGTCGCCTGCGCGAAAAACGACCCTGCCCGGCATCCGCTCGTGGGATTGGACAATGTCGAACTCGTGCATGGCGACCTCTCGCAAGACCCTCCTCGTGAAAACCAGGTGTCGAAGAAACGAAGGAGAGGCGGGGGCCGGGACCAAGTGGCGTATCGCGCCGTTTTCCCCCCCTGCGGGCCATTTCCGGACGAAAAGATGAACTTCGGCCCCTTTTTTCGCCAGCCGCTTGGACAGCATGTGCAAAAAATTTTCCGCCCCGCCGTAAGGGTCGAATTCGTCTCGTATAAATGCGATCTTCAAATAGGTCCCCTCAATGATCCGAGTGCAAAGCCGCCTGTTTATGCCAAAGTCAGGGCCTTTACGGTAGAAAATTGTCTGAAATCGATTCGGGGAAATTGCGCCCACTATGAACGAACTCCGTACTTTTTTCCATTTCAAATACAGTCTTCGCAGCGTCCGCCATTCTCACCGGCGGTTTCCCCTCTCGAATGATTACGCCCTTCATGAGCGTTTCCAACGCCATGGAGGGTACTATAAACCGGTAAAATTAAGAATCGATGAAGATCGAACACGGCAAGAGAGTCGCCATCCGCATTTTTCAGACGAAAAACTCGTTCGGTTGTGGTTCAATAAGGTCGGAGGTCAAATTTGACAAAATGGATTGCAAATAGCCATAAATTCGCTTATATTCAAGCCAATATTGATCTTAGAGAGGAAAAAATTCATGGAGAAACATATTTCCATCGCCGAAGCGAAAAACAATCTTCCCTCCCTTGTCCACGAGGTCGAAAACGGTCCCCCGGCGATATTGACCCGTTACGGAAAAAAAGTGGCGGTTCTGCTTTCCATCGCCGATTACGAAAAATCGAGTCTTGGAAAGCAAGGATTTTGGAGCGCTCTTATGGATTGGAGGAAGGCAATGGATGACGAAAAAAACGCATTTTCCGACGACGATTTTTCAGGATTGAGAGACCGGACAGTCGGAAGAACCGTTGCGTTTGACACATTGGAACCATGAGATATCTATTGGATACCAACATCATGTCCGAGCTGTTGAAACCGGTGCCCAACCATCATGTTTTAGCGGCAATGGAAAAGCACGAGGGCGAAATCGCAATTGCTTCTCCTGTTTGGCACGAACTGCACTTCGGATGCATGCGCCTGCCCAATTCCAAGAAACGGGCATTGATCGAAGCATTTCTCAACGACGTGCTCCTGAAGAACATCCCCGTTCTCCCCTACGACGAAAAAGCCGCCCGATGGCATGCCGAACAACGGGCCGCATTGATGGCGCAAGGAATGACGCCCGCATTCGTCGATGGACAGATTGCCTCGGTTGCGAAAGTAAACGGCCTGATTCTTGTCACGCGTAACATCAAGGACTATGAAAGGTATACCGGGGTTGGGCTCGAAAACTGGTTCGAAATGCTTTAACAGGTAGCGGGAGGCAGGCATGCCGGGATGCCCGAGCGTCCCGGCATGCGTTCCCGCGCTGGAGCGTGGGAACGAGAAAACGAGAAAAGGCCGGGGCACGGACCATACTCCGTCTCCAGGAGCGGGAGTTCCTATCGGCCGCAAAGCAGGCGGAGAGCGAAAAACGCCATGGACAGGAGCATGAACGCCGGGGACAGCTCTTCTTTGGCGGTCGTCGTTTCCCGGGTCGAGGCGGTCTTTTCCGCTTCTTGTTCGATGGAGAGCAACAACTGGCGAGGCGCTCCTGATTCCGATGCGCGCAGATACGTTCCTCCTGTCTCCCGGGCGATGGTCTTCAGAGGCCCTTCCGTCATGCGGGTTTTCAGAACCGCGCCTGACCCGTCCCGATAGTACTCCGCGATTCCTGCCGGGTCTCGGGTTCGCGCGGGGATAAGGGCCGGGGCCGGAGTTCCGATACCCACGGCGTGGATGCGAATGTCGTCGTTTTTCGCTACCCGAATCGCTTCTCGCAGCGACTCGCCGTCCATTTCCTCGTCTTCTCCGTCGGACAGCAGTACGAGGTTTCGGGCCCCTCCGGCGCCGGACGAAAGGAGCATGCCTTGACCGGTCTGGATCGCTTCCGAAAGGTCGCTGCCCGGCGAAGCCAGTTCCGCGTTGTTCAGATGGGCCAGCGCATAGAGGGCGTAGCCGTAGTCTTCGGTGAGCGGCACGATCTCCACGCCGTTTCTGGCGAAGATGAAGATTCCGACCTGTTCGCCTTTCAGCCCTCCGATGGCATGGGCGGCGAATTGCCGCGCTTGTTCCAAGCGGTTGCGAATCGGCCGGTTGCGAATACCTGGGGCCGGGTCGCCGGTATCCGGCCTGGCGGCGTCTTCTGCCAGCATCGACAGGGAGGCGTCGATGCCGAAGGCGATCTGGATACCGGACCGTCGCAATTGGCGTTGCAGGCTCGGGACCCAGGGGCCTGAAAGGCTGAAGGCGACGGCGGCAAAGGCTGTGGCCATGAAGATCGCGCTCCGCAGCCGCGCGCGTCGGTCGAGGCTTTCGCCGCAGAAGCGGCGATGCCAGCGGGATTGTCTGCGGAAAGCCAGGACCTCGTACGCGAAAAACAGCGGGAGGAGAAGTAGAAGGTATAAAAATCTGGCGTCCTCGAAATACATGGCGGCCTGCTATTTCGCGATGCGGCTTTCCGCCGGGTCGCCCGGAGCGTATCCGCCCGTTTCCGGGATGACGGTTTCCAGGTTCTTCTGGAGATCCAGGCGGCGGTCGTCGGCCGCCGGTGCGAGATTGAATTGCAGGGCCGCTTCCTTTCCGGCGATAAGGGCCATGTTCCAGCGGGGGACGTTTCTGAGATGGCCCGCCTCGCCGATTTGATCGACGGCGCGCATGGCCGACGCGAACCCGGAGATGGCGGACCGCAGGTGGCTGAAGGCCTTTTTTTCGTTTTTTTCCTCCGACAAGGCGAGGAAAGCGCCCATGGTCGAAACGCAGCCCTGGATGTTGCGAACCTGCCAAGCGATTTCTTCCCGCGCCTCCCCGGACGCCGCCGTGGCCGAGCGACAGCGTTCGGCCATGGCCGACAGGTGGGCCGACAGGTCGTCGCGCAGTTCAGGCAGGACCTCTTCCAGGACCTGCACGTCGTTGGCGTTTCGGATGCGGGCCATTTTTTCCACGGCCATGGCCCACTGGCGCTGCAAGATTCGCAATTGGATTTCGGGACCGTTGTCCGGCAGTTCCAAGTACCGCCGAATCGCCTTTCGATGGTCCTGCTCGCCGTCTATCTCTTGGACGCTTTTTTTCAGCGACCGCGCTTGTTGTTCCAGCGCGATGGCGGATCGATACTGGATCCATTGGTGAAAACCGGCGCCTAAAAAGCACAGAAACCCCAATACCGCCAACGACAGCAGCCATTTCGTCCAAACTTTTTCGTTCATATCGTTTCGGTTCTCCCGTTCATATTCTCCCGAACCGCCGGGAGCGCGACAGAACCGTGTATGCGGCCAGGCAAGCGGCCGCGCCGACGCCGAACCCTCTGCGGGTTTCCTTTTGTTCGCGGACTGTTTCGAAGAGCAGCCTATTCGGCTCCAGGCGGTGGATGGCCTCGTAGGCTGCGGAGATGGTCGGACCGTCGAAACGGCGCGGCATGTGGAAAATTCGGCCGGAGACCGACCCTTGGCCGTCGGAAGCCATGGCGCGCTCGATTTCCGGGTCCACGGAATCGCCCACGACGATGATGTGGAGGTGGATGCCGAGTTTGCGCAACAACCGGACGACATTGACGAAATTCGGAAGTCCCTTGCGAACGCTCTCCGCGCCGCCGCCCGCCTCTATGCGCCCGTCGGTGAACAGCACGACGGCCATGCCGCCCCCCAGGTCCGGCTCGGAAAGCGACGGGGGCAGATCGACCCGCAGACTCGCGGCCCCGGACAGGGAGCGCCGAAGGTCCTGCAAGTCGCCAACGTCCGGCCGCTTGTTTTCGGGCATGAGGGTAAAGAACGTGCAAAGGGCCAGCCAGGCGGCGTAGGAGGCGTTGGTCGCGCCGCCGGTCGTCATTTCCCGAAAAATCGCCGAGTCCGTTTCCCGTCGAAGCAAAGCCAGGCGTTCGAACAGGATGCGTCGGTCGAAGGTCGGAGGGGCGACGAGCCTGGCGTGGCTGGAAAACGCGATCAGGCCGATCAGATCTTTGGCACGGCGCATGCCGACGAACGCTTCGACAGCCTCCAGCGAAACGTCCCCCAAGGTCTTGCCGGGGTCCGTCCCGCTCGGACGGTTCATGGACCCGGACAAATCCTGGACGATCATAATCCACTTGGATTCCCGGTAGCGCCTCTCGAACTGGACGTCGTATCGGAGATTGGCAACGGAAAGGATGGCCAGAATCATAAACCCGAATCCCGGAATAGCGACGGCATTGCGCTGGAGCCATCCGGGACGCGCGCAGCGGGCGATCAGATCGACGGAAGAAAAGCCGGTCGGAACGAACCGTTTTTTCCCGAGCCAGAACACGGCCGGAACGAACAACAGCAGCGCCAGTGCCAGCGGGTATTGGAAATGGACGGCATCCGGCATGGGCGATCACCGGGAAACCGCAGCCGCGATTCGGCGGAGCCGTTCCCGAAACGCATCCATATCCGGATAGCTTTCCGTCTCGCGGGCGACGGCGCTATCGGTCTCCTTCAGGACCCACTCGACGGGTCCCGAAATCTCCTGCGGAAGATCTGCGGCGACCGTCCGGTAAAACACCGTCCCTGTGCCTCTGGCAGGGGCGGCAGCCAAGTCCAGGCGAATAATCAAAGTCTTTCGCAGCAACCGGCAGGCTTGGGCCATGTAAGTCCAGTGGGGAGAGGAGACCGGGCCGTCCAGCAGGGCCAGCAGCTCCGTGGCCGGGACTGTTTCCACAGGCCGGGCGTTGCGGCTTCGCCTGCGCCGTTGCGACCGGAGCAGGAACGCAAGCCATGCGAAAAAAACGAGGGCTGCGGAAAACAACGCGATGGCTCGCGTCCGATGCCTCGCCTTCTTCACAAGGACCTCCGCCAGGGACGATTCGTAATCAGGCGGCGTTGCCGGGACAAGCAAAGTCGCAGTCTCCAATGACGGCGGCACCAGATGGCCGATGCGGACGGGCGTCGCTTGTGTCCGGATCGATTTGTCCGGCTGGCCCGGACAGTCGATGCATGCGTATCGGATTTCCACGGGCGAAACTTCGTAATCCCCGGGCGCATAGAACCGCAATTGCCCCGAAATCCGAACCGGACTTCGCTCGACGGCTCGGACGGCGTCGTAGGGGGCGAACGCGGATTCGAAGAGATCGTCCTGGAGACCGCGCGGCTTGAGGTCGATGCGGGTGAAGGAACTCGGGTCGATACGAACTCGCTCCGGCATGTAATCCACGCGCAGGGAAAAGGGGAGGGCGTCTCCGATTCCGCCGCCGTGGATGGCCAGCTCCAATGTCGCCCGGATGGTCGGCTTCACCTCCTTGAGGACCGGGACGGCGAATACCGTCCGAATGTCCTCGGCCAACAGGTTGACGCCGGAGAAGAAGGGCATCTTGTCCAAGTCGATTCGCCAGGGTCGCCCCGACTCGTCCGGTATCGCTCCGGCCTGCTCGGCCAGGTCGCTTCGCTCGGCTGCGGAAACCCCGGTTTTCCACTGGATGTCGAAGCCATCGAAATAGGCCCAGGTCCTGCCGTCGATTCGAAGGGTCGGATGGGCGTATCGAACGCCGTCGATCTTGCAAAGCCTTTGGATCGCTTTTAAGGCGGCATGCCGGGAGATCCCTTCGCGCATTTGGAAAAAGAGGGCATGGGGATGAATCGCCTCGTCGAACAGGACATCGACGAATTCCTCGAAGCCGGGCAAAATCGACGAAGACAATTTTCGGGCGGCGGTTTCCCCCTTTTCTTCTCCGGTGGAAGCTCCGCTTTCGATGGACGCCGCCAACGCTTCCGGTTCGAAAACAGCGGTCGCCCATTTCGTGTCGATTTCCGGGACGATCTTCTCCATGTCCCGGCTGTAGAACCAAATGCTTTCGAAATCCGAGGGCCTTGCAACCTCGGCTGACGCCGGAAACTGCGAGAGGAGCAAAAGCGAAAAGGCGATCAGGATTTGGAAATACAGTCGCGTCAATTTGTTGTCTTCAATCGACATCTCCGGGCTCCGTAAGACGCTTGATGCCCTGCAATACTTGCCGTATTCGATTTTTCGGGGGGGGTCGAAGTCGATCCAGAAAATGTCCCCTTGGCTGATCACCATTGGTCTTTGACCATTTCGCCATGCTTTGCACGCATCAAGTCAACCGCCGGTTCGGTTTCGGATGTATCCGCGTAAGCAGCGTTGAGCCTTTCAAGAAGCTCTTTGCTGCTATGGCGCTGCAGAAATTCCCTGGCGGCGATCGTAAAAAGCCGGCTTCTCGAAATATTCAGTTGTTTGGCGATCGCATCCATTTGTTCGAAAACGGGTTTTTCGATGGTCATGGCCGTTTTCATTGCATTCGGCATTTTCGACACCTCCGATTGAAAGAATGATCGAGAGTATAACATCCGGCATTGCTGCGGTCAATGCGTTCTGATTCGCCGCAGCAGTTCTAATTTTGGGTGCCTCCGGTGCCTTTAAGGTAACCAAACCATCCTGGATCTGGTTCGGCGCGTCGGTAAGTGCCCCTTTACATTGGGCACGCCAGACCAGGATGGTCTGGTTACCTTGGTCGTTGCAACCTCATCGGGATGGAATTTCCGTTAAAAGTAAACGATAAAACGCAATATATCGAGAAGCTGGAATTGGTTAAGAACCCCGTGTTTCTCCGGCCCAGACGGTTCGGCAAGTCCCTGCTTTGCCGAATGCTGGAGTGCTATTACAGCATCCGGCAGAAAGACCAATTCGAAGAACTCTTCGGACATACCTGGAGCGGCGCCAACCCCACCCCCTTGCGCAACTATAGCTTCGTCCTGCACCTGGATTTTTCGACTGTCGATCCGTCGGGTAGCATCGCCGAAATCGAGGAAAGCTTCGACAATACCTGCAATCTGAACATGAAAACGATGGTCGGCCAGAACAAGGCGTGGTTCAAGGGCGAAATCTCCATCGAAGTCAAGGGCAGGACGTCGTCTAACCTGAAAACGGTCTTGAAATTCATCCAGGAAAAGGACCTGCCGCCTCTTTATGTGATCATCGACGAATACGACAATTTCGCCAACCAGCTCGTGGCGGGACATAAAGACCGCCTCTACCGTCGGCTGATGGAGGATGATGTACAACTCGACGATTCTGATTTACTTCCTCGATTATTTCACCAGGCATGGCGAGTATCCCGAATACCTGACGGACCTGAATCTGAAGACCGACCTGATGCGGATCCGGCGAATTACGGGATAGGATTCCGCACTCACGGAAGAGTTCGTGACGAACCTCGCCACGCGCAATCGTGTCGCCTACGACAAGAATTTTTTGATCTCCAAATTCGATATGTCGCAATTTTCCGAAAAGGGCTTTTTCCCCGTGTCGTTCTATTATCTCGGCATGCTGACAAAACAAGACGATTTCTACATGAGGCTGCCCAACCTGAACATGCGAAAAATTTTCGTGGAGTATTTCAACGAACTGCACCGCATCGACGTTTCCACCAGGTACGCCGAAATCATGCAAGGGTTCCGGGTGTTCGACATCGCGGATGATTAAGGGAAGATTCCAACCCACCATTTCCCAAGCCGCATCGGTGTTATTCGTTCGAAGAAGCGACGAATTGGCGTGGAAAATGGTGGGTTGGACTTCGTGCAAGATTGCCGGGCCATCTATTTTAAGAGAAGTTGGATTGGCGACAACACCCGGCCATCGACCCACCCAACCTACGATCCCGAACCAGCCCGTGCAGATTGCCGCGAATGGGAACAAATCTCGGCAGAAAAAAAACTCCCGAAATTGGATGATTTTCATCACCCCGCCTCGCTCCCAAGCCTGATCGCCGCCCGCGAAAACCAGCAAAGCGAATCATAGAAACGCTCGGCGCACGCGGCGATTGGGGGCCAAAAAGGCGTTGATTTCGTTTCGCCAGTCGTCGGATGGAGACAGTGTCAGCACGTCGATGCCGGACTCCCGCAGGCGTTGCCGCCCATTTTCCAGCTTCCGTTGGATTTTCTGTCCGGCGGCCTTCCATCGTTCTATATCGACGACGACATCGGCCCCGGTCTCGCTGTCTCGCAGGGTTAGGAGCCCGGAAGCCTCCGGGGGCGGCGTCGTCTCGAACTCCCCCAGTATCTGGATCGCCTTGACCTCGTGGGGGCGGGCCATGCCGGGCGGGCCGTCGAAGCGGCGCGGAGCGTCGAACGGGTACAGAAAATCGGACAAAACGACCGTGAGGCTTTCGGGCAGGGCTTCGATCACATGGGTCAGGGCGGGTTTGGCGTCGGTTTTCCGGCATGCGACCGGCTCCCGTTCGGCCACGGCGGCCAGCAATCGTTCGAAATGTTCGTATCCCATTCTCGCCGGGATGGAATCGACGATGCCGTCGGCGAAAAAGACGATGCCGCAGGCGTTGTTGGCGGCTATGGCGGAATAGGCCAGGGAGACGGCGATGTCGGCCTGGAGCAGGTCCTTTCGCCCGAAGGCCATGGAGCGGCTGCAATCGCAGAGAATCGCAAGATGGGCGTGGCTTTCGGCCAGCTGTTCGCGGACGAAATAGCGCCCTGTTTTCGCGCGGGTTTTCCAGTCGATCTGCTTGTAGGAATCGCCGCGCTCCATGGCTCGCATCCCCCAGAATTCGTACCCCGGTCCTCGGAGTACGCTCTCCCAGTCCCCGGGAAAGGGGCTGGCGGCGCGGTGATCTAGGAAAACGTCGAGCAGTTGCATATTTGCCCGCAGCGTATCAGCGTCCTTGGCGACCATGGCTCAATACGCCTCCGCGTGTTTCAGGATCTCTTCGACCACGATTTCCGGAGTCACCCGGTCGGCGACGGCCTGGCCGTTGAGCAGGAGGCGATGCCGCAATACGGGAAAGGCGCACTGATCGACGTCGTCGAAATCCACGGCAAGCTTTCCCCGGCAAAAGGCGTAGGCCTTGGAGAAAGCCAGCAGGCCCTCTGCGGCGCGGGGAGACGCGCCCAGACGGATGTAGCGATGGATCGCAAGCTCCTTTCCGTTTCCCGCGACGGTTCGGCGGGGTCGGGTCAGTCGGCAAATCTCCAGCATATAGCGCATCACCGTATCCGATACGCGAACGTCTCGGCGAACCCGGTCCTGAATCTCGACGATCTTTTCCGGGCCGAGCACGGTCTTGACGTCGGCTTTTCGCTCTTCGAAATCGATATGCTTGCGCCGCATCAGCTCGGCTTCCTCCGACGGGTCCGGGTAGCCGACGTCGTGCTTGACCAGGAACCGGTCGATCTGGGCTTCGGCCAGCGGATAGGTGCCGAACTGTTCGATGGGGTTCTGTGTCGCCAGGACGATCAGAGGATCGGGCAGGGCGTAGCGGGACCGCTCGATGTCCACTTCCCGTTCCTGCATGGCCTGCAACAGTGCGGACTGTACTTTCGGCGACGCCCGGTTGATTTCGTCGGCCAAAAACACGTTGCAGAAGATCGGGCCGAAATGATAGACAAAGTCCTTTTTTTTCTCGTCGTACACCAACGTTCCTGTGATGTCGCCGGGAAGCTTGTCGGGGGTGAACTGGAAGCGCCGGAAAGTCCCGCCCGCCACCCGTGCGAAGGTCTCCGCAGCCAGACTCTTGGCCAGACCCGGCACGCCCTCGAGCAAAATGTGCCCCCGGGCCAGAAGCGCTACGATCATCAGGCGCACCATGGCCTCCTGTCCCACGACGACCTTGTGGATTTCGGCGGCGACAGTGTCGAAGTCGGTGAAAACGCGTTTCATGAAGGGTTCGTGACGTAAAGACATGTTTCTGGAGAGAATATCAGCCGGTTCTGGGCGCTTTCACAACCATTGCCGATCATCTCGGATTCTTGTAGAGATCGTCATGATTCAACAAGCGTAAAAGCAGAAGTACCCCCGACCAGTCGGGCATTCCTGAAGGTAGAAATTCGAGAGGCTCGAAGGACAACCTGAATTTCCGGTCTACGCGGACGGACCAAGCGGCAGGATCGTTTGTGATCCTTTCCGCATTCAGTCCCGGATTGCAAGGGATTGTTTTCGAGAAACGCCATGGTCTTGGCGATCTTTTTTCTCATGGCCTTGTCCGAAGGGAATTTCTCGACATCTTCGAGAAATTTATTGGTTGGATTCAGCTTTGGCATTTTCCATATCCTGCACCATCCAATCCGGCAATTCTCCGGTTCCGCTATTCCGTGCTTCATCGAGTTTTTTCAGCCCTTTTTCATTCAAACGGATAGTGCGTTGAACCGTTACCGGATGAAGATGAATATCGCCGCCGTCGATCAAGGTAAGTTCGAAGTAGGTTTCTTCATCCAAACCCAATTGCTGGCGAAGCGGACCGGGAATGGTGATGCTCCCGTATTTGTCAAGCGCGATCAGCATAATACAAGCTCCTCCGATAAACTCGTTTCTTGTTTTTCGTCTTGGTGCGATTCTCACGACAAACTTAATCGATTATCGTTGAAAAATCAAGTTTTCGCGGGATATCGTGGATGCCTGCGGCGATTCGGGCGCGGCACTGCTCCGCGCCTGAGATATCCGCAGGCGGGGACTCCGACTCGGAAAAGCGAGAGAATCGGTTCGGGTTTTAGGGATATATGGCGGTCATCCAAAGCCGGGGGCGGAAAATGAACGGAGGGGCACGCTTTTTTCGAGCCCCTCCTTTTTACGTTCCGTTTTACGTTCACTTTATTTCCGTTCCAATTATTCGGAGATCATCTCCTTGACGATCTTGATCGATTCGGCGGCCGCTTTGTCCGGGGTGTACGCCGTATTGGAGATGCCGCTGATCACGCGCACGATGTCGTGATCCACCTTGTTTTCCGTCCAGACCGTCGCCTTGGGGGCCGCGATGTACACCGAAAAGTTGTGGTGCCCGCTTCCGGGTCGCTCGCCGATGACGTGAAGGACCACTTTGGGCTGTTGCGCCTCGGATTTTTTAAAAAGGACGTTTCCGATGGCATAGCCTGCGCGCACCCGTCCGCTCTTGACCACGATGTTTTCTTTCGCGACCGTAAAGCCCGCTGATTTCGCCTCCTTGCGCACCGCCTCCAGGTACGGCGCCAAATGGCCTTCGTCCATGATGGCCCGGCAATTCAGACCGTCGGATATGACGATCTGGACGTCCGGCGCCTTTTCGCCCCACGAATCGCGCAGCTTGTCCAGAGAGGCGACCGCCGATTCGCTCAAAGCTTCTCCTGTTGCGGGATGGGCGATGTAGTCCTCCCGATCCTTCGACTGGGTGGATACCACCACGGCGTTGGGTATGGTTTTGACGAATTCGTCGGTGAACTCGCTCCAGATCGACACTTTCGCGTCCTTGTACAAAGAATCGACCTTTTCGGCCAATTCCGGGTTCAAGTCCCAAGGTTTCTCTCCGTGGCCCACGGCGATGGGAACGCCCCGATCCTCGATGCGCCGGATCGCTTCCTTGCCCTCGGCGTATATGGCGTCCTTGGACCGCTTGTCTCCTTTCGCCAGCTTGTATTTGTAGTACACCCAGACGGGATCGCCGAAATGCTCGGTGTAGCCGCCCTTTTCATCGACGATCTCGATTCTTTTGAAAAAATCCCACATGGCGTCGTTGACCTTGTATCCGAATTTATCCCGGACGCGCACGTGGTCTTGGAAAGCCGTGGTCAGATAGCTGAGCATCGGGTCGTTCTTGGTGGGAAGCGCCATCAGGTAGGCCGGGTTGGCAGGCATGATCTGGTCGATGCACCAGTCGAGATCGGACAGGCTGACAGGCATGTGCAAAGTCGAGCAGATGTCAAGTCCCAGCGTCAGGCCGTGCAGCTTGCCCATGGCGATGTCTTCCAGGCAGCAGCGCACCAGCTGTTCGCGGGTCTTGAAAATCTCCGGGCCGATGAATCCCGCCACGTCGTTGGTATGCGACCACACCTTTTCCCTGGAAACCACCGTCGCCATTTCCTGCATCAGCGCCCTGGAAAAGCCGTATTTCCTGGATTCGTGGACGACCATGTCGAACCCGTTGCCCGCGCCGTTGGTGAAGTCCGCGCCCTGGCCCGTCTCGTGGTACAGCCCGTACTTGCCCTTTCGCATTCTCGCGTAGTTCATCATCTTGTCGATGGTGACGTCGAACGTCTGGTTGGCCTGGTCGCATCCGGCAAGGCTCTGGAACCAAAAGGCGGTCGAACCCGGATAGTCTTCCTCAGACTTGTACTGCTTGTCGATGTGGGCCAGCACGCACCACGGCATGGTTTGCTCCAGCCCGAACGTCACGATGAGGTCCTTGAGCGTCTCCTCGATCGCGGCGATGTTTTCCACGGAGTCGGAGACGGGATTATTGCCCAGAACCAGATCGCCCGTGGCGTAGGACCAGCCGTCGAACACCTGCCAGGCGATGTCTTCGGGATGGTCCGTGGGCGAATTGGGCTGGATGCGAGCCCCCATGTACCCCTTGGCTCCCAGATTGCTCCCGGGAAGGGGATTGAATACCTTTTGCCCCAGGGCGATCAGCTCGTCGTTGCTCATGAGCTTGACGACGCAGGCGATCGTGTCGCTGTCGAGTCCGGGCATGACGGTCTTGATGTCGGACTCCGGCTTGGAAAGAAGAAAATCCTTCAGTTCCCCCAAGGTCCAGCCCTTGATTTTCTCGTATGCGGCCGCGTCCGTCGTTTTCCAGATGAGTTTTTGCAGATTGTCGACGAAAAGCGGATTGTCGTGGAGATCCTGAATCCGGGTGTTCGACAGCAGCGTTCTCGCGTTGGCGCGGGAAACATCGTCGTCGGCGGATACCCCGATCGCCTCGTCGCCCTCCTTGAATTCGTTGGCCGCGCCGACGACCTGCTGGTAGAGCGTATGATCGAATCCTCCCTTGATTCTCTTTACGTAAGAAAATACGTCCTCGCCCCCCTTCGCTTCGGGGATGGAAACCGCTTCGCAAACCGTCCCGGCAAAAACGATGGCGAATGCCAGGGCGAACACGGGGACCATGCTGGCCCACTTTCGATTGCGTTGCATCATCGAAACCTCCTTTTTGTCTGTCGTTATCGCCAAATTGCAAGCAAGTTGGGTGGAAAACTACTGTTGCGTTTCTTGATTCGGCGGCCGACAATGAGCGAGCAGGTCTGCCGTGCTTTCGCCTGTCCTCCCCATTTGAGCGACCTCGCCTCCCTCAATCCGTACGAATGCAAATGAATAAGGTTAGGATAGATACTCGCTTTTTGTCAATGAAAATACAACGGACTCCTCAAATCCGCTCCGTCCGATCAACATATACTCGCTGTTCGAGCACAAGAGTTCGCCCGAACCATTCCGTTTCCGAGATCGCCCGGGAGGATGGAGACGCTGGAATGCAGAGGCATTTTTCCGACAACGTGAAAGGGCGGGCATGAAAGCAAACACATCGTTGTTTCGGTCGGGACCTCTTTGCCAGAAGTCCCGTACCACACCATTCCTGTAATGGCACTTTTGGGGTATTTGATTGCCGGTATTTTAAAACCACCAGATATCGCGAGCGCGCGGGTTGCCATAAGAGTCGAAACTGTCGCCATTCTCGCTTATAACCTGGGTCAGTTCTTCTTCCGTAAAATCGTAACCATCCGCGATCGCAGCGGCTATAAAGTCGGACATCGTTTCGATCTGATTGTATTTGAGACGAAGTTTCTTGTTTTCGCCGCCGGCAATAAGAAAGCTTTCTACATTTTTTTTTGACATGGTTGTCTCCTTTCTATACGGTTATTTTTTAGATTGAAAAAAACTGTACTCTCGCAACATGCTGTCAATGACTTCGGAAAAGAATATATGCATAAACCATGCCAAAGACAATTATTCCGTTTGCGCCCTTTTTGCAGGGAAAAACGAATTTCCGGAGGTCTTGTTGGCAACAATTATGTAGATTTGTTTATGTTTGATGACATTTGTGTAGGTGGCAGCACGAAAACAAGACGTGCGAAACTCGCACAAAGAGTCCCGTAGGCCGCTGGGAGACCGCGCTTTACGATTCGCGCCGGAAACGCCATCGCCCCGAGTGTCGGTCAACGACGAAGAAAAGGCGTTTGGAAAAGCGAATGGGCGAGGTGAGTATCATCCGGTTTTGCGAAATTCCACTTTCCGGTACATTTCAACAATCGGAAGGCCGCAGTCGAAAGAATCCATTTCCAGCACATGCTCCATATTTCGGTATTCCTTATATATCCACGTATGGTCGTCCCGGCGCCAAAATTTTTCCACCCGGCAATCATGTTGGGAAACCAGCACGTATTCCGCCAAGGATTGCAAAAGGCGGTAATGGGCGAACTTTTTTCCCCTGTCGTAGGCCTCGGTGGAATCGGAAAGGATTTCGAAGATGGCAAGAGGATTGAGCAGCACCTCGTTGTTGTCGTCTTCAAAACTCGCCTCTTCGCATGCCACGACAATATCAGGATAGGTATATTTTTCGATTTCGGGTATCCTGACCTTCATGTCGCTGGAAAACACATAGCACGGTTTCTCCAAAAACTGGTTTCCCAGAACCCTCACGATGTTGGCCGATATCTGGTTGTGTTCGAAACTCGCCCCGGTCATCGAGAACAATTCGCCGTCGATATACTCGTGCCGGATTTCCGACTTCCTTTCCAGGCGAAGGTATTCTTCTGAACCGATCCTTTCTTTTTCCGACGGCAACATCTCGACCTCTTTCTTAATGATGGATGCCGGCTCGAAAGCCGGCCTTGGGAAAACGTTAACAATTCTTTGCGAAAAAATACCAATCGACGGCGGCGATGTAAAGGTTCGTAAGGAGCGCGGTTTCAGGATATTTCGAAGATAATTTCGTCTCTTTTCGGTTTTTGGGAACATATTTGTAATCCGCAGAGGCGTTTTTCGGCGCGTCGCTCGTTCGCAGAGCCAATATGGCCCCTCAGCCCATTTGCCCCGCCTCGTAAACGAGCTTCTTTTCGGCTCGTCCGCCCCTGTCGACTTCATTCCCGCGTTCCGGCGTGGGAACGGTTGAAGGACACTCCCGCGTCCCATGTTCGGGGACTTCTCCTTTGCTGTTCATCTGTCGGCCCACCATATCTTTTCCCCCGTTTTACCCCGCTCCATGCGCAGGCGCTTCTTTCCGGTTTTTGCATCGGCCGATGCTGTCGCAAGAGGGCATTGGTTTCTATGGATGCGGAAAATGAAAAAGACAAAAATGTATCAAAAAATTAAAAAATAACAAAAAGGTCTTTTAATATGATAGTGTTACATAAATGTTTCGTATGGGATCGCGATTTTAAAAAATCATATAATCAATAAATTCAGTATGTTACATAATTTAAATTCGAAAATGGAACTGTTTGGCACGCAAGTTGAATTGATGAATGTCGAACGCAACGTGATCGGCGCCAAGTTTTAGCCGAGCATAAAACTTAAATATACATGCAAGACCAACGCAAGAAAGGAAAGAAACAAATGAGAAAGATCGCGATCTACGGAAAAGGCGGAATCGGAAAATCCACGACAACACAAAATACGGTGGCGGGCCTGGCCGAGATGGGCAAGAAAGTAATGGTGGTGGGGTGCGACCCCAAGTCGGACTCCACGCGTCTGTTGCTGGGCGGCCTGGCCCAGGCGACGGTTTTGGATACTCTTAGAAACGAGGGCGAGGACGTGGAACTGGAGGACATCCGGAAGACGGGCTTCAAAGGCACGGTGTGCGTGGAATCCGGCGGGCCGGAACCTGGCGTGGGTTGCGCGGGGCGCGGAATCATCACTTCAATCAACATGCTCGAGCAGCTGGGCGCCTACGCCGAGAGCGAAGCCTTGGACTACGCGTTCTACGATGTTCTGGGCGACGTGGTCTGCGGCGGGTTCGCCATGCCCATCCGGGAGGGCAAGGCCCAGGAGATCTACATCGTGGTGTCGGGCGAGATGATGGCCATGTACGCGGCGAACAACATCTGCAAGGGTATCGTGAAGTTCGCGGAGTCCGGCGGCGTTCGTCTGGGGGGCCTCATCTGCAACAGCCGCAAGGTGGACCGGGAGGAAGAGCTGATTCAGGCGCTGGCCGAGCGTCTGGGGACCCAAATGATTCATTTCGTCCCCAGGGACAACATGGTGCAACGGGCGGAGATCAACCGCAAGACGGTCATCGAGTACGACCCGACGCACCCGCAGGCCGACGAATACCGGACCTTGGCCAGGAAGATCGACGAAAACAAAATGATGGTCATTCCCACGCCACTGCAAATCGAGGAGCTGGAGAACATGCTCATCAGCTACGGCATCGCTGCGTAGGCGACAGTGCCGGACGGAAAACGGACCAATAACCGACAGCAAGGAAACAACGGATAATCCGTAGACATTTGGAAACAAACAACACAAGGAAAAATTAAGGGGAGCAAAATATGTTGATGATTCGTTCGATAATCAGGCCGGAGAGGGTGGACAGCACATTGGCGGCGTTGATGGAGGCCGGTTTTCCGGCGGTAACCAAGGTTTCGGTGGTGGGCCGGGGCAAGCAGCGCGGCATCAAGATCGGAGAAATCCGCTACGACGAGATTCCCAAGGAGCTTCTGATCACCGTGGTGCCGGACAAGGACAAGGATTTTGTCATCCAGACCATCATGAAGTCGGCCCGAAGCGGAGACAAGGGCGCGTTCGGCGACGGAAAGATTTTCGTGTCTCCCGTCGAAGAGGTCTACACCATCAGTTCCGGAATCAAGGAGACGGCGTCCGGGGAATTGGAAGAGGTGGCGGCATGAAGGAAGTAATGGCAGTCGTGCGAATGAACATGATGAACAAGACCAAGCAGGCGTTGACCGACGCGGGGGTATCGTCCATGACCGCAAAGGACGTCCTGGGAAGAGGAAAGGGGCTGGTGGACATCCAGCTCTTGAAGGGAGCGGAACTTGGCTACGAGGAAGCGGTCGCCCATCTGGGCCAGACCCAGCGCCTGATTCCCAAGCGGCTTCTGACGATGATCGTCCAGGACGAGATGGTGGACCGGATTGTGAAAACCATTGTAAAGGTCAACAAGACCGGCAAGTCGGGCGACGGGAAGATTTTCGTGATGCCTGTGGCCGACTCGGTGAGCGTGCGGACCGGAGTCAGCGGCAACGCCACCCTGGACGATCTGTAAACCGATCCGATCATAAGCCGATCCGATAGGAAACCGTTACAAAAGGAAAAAAGCTCGACCCGACGGGTTCGGCTTCAAGAAACAATACGAGGAAGCGTTCTATGAATACAGCATGCGAAGAAACAAATTTCGAAGACCTGAAAGCCGAAGAGGTCAAACAGAAGATCATCGCCAAATACCCGCCCAAGGTGGCCCGCAAGAGGGCCAAGCAGATCACGGTGAACAAGCGCGGCGATGACGATTGCTCTGCGGAGATCGTGGCCAACGTGAGGACGGTTCCGGGAATCATCACCCAGCGCGGATGCTGCTACGCCGGATGCAAGGGGGTGGTTCTGGGGCCGACCAGAGACATCATCAACCTCACCCACGGCCCCATCGGCTGCGGTTTCTACAGCTGGCTGACCCGCCGGAACCAGACCAAGCCGAAGGGTCCCGAGGATCACAACTTCATGACCTACTGCTTTTCCACCGACATGCAGGACAACGAGATCATATTCGGCGGGGAAAAGAAGCTCAGGCAAGCCATCCAGGAGGCCGTGGACATCTTCAAGCCCAAGGCGCTGGCCATTTTCTCCACCTGCCCGGTGGGTCTGATCGGAGACGACATCCACGCCGTCGCCAGGGAGATGAAGGAGAAGACGGGTGTCAACATGTGGGGCTTCAGCTGCGAGGGCTACAAGGGCGTGAGCCAGTCGGCCGGGCACCATATCGCCAACAACGGGATTTTCACCCACGCGGTGGGGCTCGACGACGAGATCAAGGGGGGCAAGTACCGGATCAACCTTTTGGGCGAGTATAACATCGGCGGGGACGCCTTCGTGATCGAAAAGCTCTTCGACGAATGCGGCATCACGCTGGTCTCCACCTACAGCGGCAATTCCAGCTACGACGGTTTCACCAATTCCCACACGGCGGACCTGAACCTGATCATGTGCCACCGGTCGATCAACTACGTGGCGGAGATGATGGAAACCAAGTTCGGCATACCCTGGATCAAGGTCAACTTCCTGGGACCGAAATCCACGGCCAAGTCGCTCAGAAAGATCGCGGCCTACTACGACGAGCCCGAATTGACCGAGAAGGTGGAAGCCCTGATCGAAAGGGAGATGGTGGAAGTGGAGAAAGTGCGCGAGGAGATCAAGGCGCGATGCGAGGGCAAGCTGGCCATGATATTCGTGGGCGGTTCCCGCGCGCACCACTACCAGGAGCTTTTCAGGGAAATCGGCATGACGACCATCGCTGCGGGCTACGAGTTCGCCCATCGCGACGATTACGAAGGAAGAAGGGTGCTTCCGAACCTCAAGGTGGACGCCGACAGCAGAAACATCGAGGAGCTGGATGTCGAGCGCGATCCCAAGCGGTACAACCCCAGAAAGTCGCCCGAGGACCTGAAAAAGCTCGAAGAGAAGGGCTTCATGTTGAAGGACTACCCCGGCATGATGGTCGAAATGCCCGACGGCACCCTGGCCATCGACGACATCAGCCAGTACGAGACCGAGACGATCATCAAGGCATTCAAGCCCGCGATATTCTGCGCGGGCATCAAGGAGAAGTACGCCATCCAGAAGAAGGGCGTTCCCATGAAGCAGCTTCACAGCTACGACACGGGCGGACCGTACGCGGGCTTCAAGGGCGCGATCAACTTCTGGAGGGAAATCGACCGCATGGTCAACAGCAAGGTCTGGGACTACGTCAAGGCCCCCTGGCAGGAAACGCCCGAACTGACCGCCACCTACGCCTGGGACTGATCGAACGCCGACAGCGCCGACAGGATAACCGATAGAACTTTTTGAACAGCAATAAATGGAAAATGCTTCGAAAGAAGTATTTTCCAGGAAGGACCATAGCGCCATGTTACTAAGACACACAACGGATGAAATCGTCGAAAGAAAGGCATTGACCGTCAACCCGGCCAAGACCTGCCAGCCCATCGGGGCCATGTACGCGGCTTTCGGCATCCACGGGTGCCTGCCCCACAGCCACGGCTCCCAAGGCTGCTGCGCCTATCACCGGAGCATGCTGACGCGCCACTACAAGGAGCCGATCATGGCGGGCACAAGCTCCTTCACCGAGGGCTCCTCTGTGTTCGGCGGGCAGGCCAACCTGATTCAGGCCATCAACAACATATTCACCATCTACGATCCCGAAGTGATCGCGATTCACACAACCTGTCTTTCCGAAACCATCGGAGACGACATCACGCAGATCACCAAGAAGGCAAAGGAATCGGGGAAAATACCGGAAGGCAAGCACGTGTTCCACTGCAACACGCCGAGCTACGTGGGCTCGCACGTCACCGGGTTTTCCAACATGACCAAGGCCATGGTGGATTTTTTCAGCGAAAAGAGCGGCAAGAAACGCAATCAGATCAACATCGTTCCCGGCTGGGTGGAACCCTCCGACATGGAGGAGATCAAGCGAATCGCCGGGATGATGGAAATTGAAACGGTGATGTTCCCGGACACCTCCAATGTCCTGAACGGTCCCCAGACCGGCAAGTACAAGATGTTTCCCTCCGGCGGCACCACCATCAAGCAGCTCAAGACCACCGGAGACAGCATCGGGACCCTCGGCCTCGGGGAGCTGTGTTCGGGAGCGGCCGCCCGCGCACTGGACGCCAAGTGCAAGGTGCCCTGCAAGGTAATGGACATTCCCATCGGCCTGAAAGCCACGGACCGCTTCGTGGACGCTCTCAGGATCACCGCCGGGGTGAGCGTGCCCGAGGAGATCAATATCGAGCGCGGCAAGATGCTGGACATCATCACCGACATGCATGCCTTCTTTTTCGGAAAGAAGGTCGCCCTGGTCGGCGACCCCGACCAGCTGATCCCCCTGACCGAGTTTCTGGTGTCCCTCGACATGTGGCCCATCCACATCGTCACCGGTACGCCGGGCAAGGCCTTCGAAAAGCGCATCAAGGAGATCACCAAGGACGTTCCCGCGCCGGTGAACGTCAGGGCCGGCGGGGACATGTTCCTGTGGCACCAGTGGATCAAGAACGACCCGGTGGATCTGATGTTCGGAAACACCTATGTCAAATACATTTCCAGGGACGAGGACATTCCGTTCATCCGGTTCGGCTTCCCCATCCTGGACCGCGTGGGCCACAGCTACTTCCCCACGGTGGGCTACAAGGGAGGCATGAGACTTCTGGAAAAAATCCTGGACGCCATCCTGGACAGAAAGGACAGGGACGATCCCGAAGAGAAATTCGAACTGGTCATGGCCGGATAACCCGGCCTTTAGGAAAGCGAGCGGTCGAGGGGCGGAAGGCAAGCCAAGCGGCAGGTCCCCGAGGAGGGGGGCCTGCCGCACTCTCGACCGAACGCGGACCGAAAAAACGGCCATTGACGGTTGACAATTGATTATCAACGACTGCCGAAACGTTCGGCGGGTCCGGCATCCGAGAAGAAAAAAGGGCTCATCGCGGATTTATGGGAAAACGCGCCCGAAGGTAACCAGACCATCCTGGTCTGGCGTGGTTTCTCAGAGAAGGTTGCATATAGACGGCTTCGGGCCAGAGCTGGAAGCTCTGGTTACCTTAACCGCTTCCCACAAATCCGCGATGGACCGAAAAAAGAAGACGCCGCAGGTTGATAGCCAATCGCCAATCGTCAAATGCAACGACCGCAGCAACTGAGCGGACGACCGACGACCGACAGTCCATCGCCGATCGCCCCGGAAAGGAAAAAAGCCATGTCGAAAATACATATACTCAAGGAAAGGCAACGGCAGATCTATCAAAAGGGGAACCAACCTTTCGAGATGGTTTGCGACAAGGTCAGCGTCGCGGGTTCGGTGAGCCAGAGAGCGTGCGTGTTCTGCGGATCGCGGGTGGTGCTGTACCCCATCGCGGACGCCCTGCACCTGATTCACGGCCCCATCGGATGCGCCGCGTACACCTGGGACATCCGGGGCGCTCTGTCCTCCGGTCCCGAACTGCACCGTCTGAGCTTCTCCACGGACCTTTCGGAGACCGACGTGATCTACGGCGGAGAGAAGAAGCTCTACAGCGCGCTGTGCGAACTCATCGACGCCCACCAGCCCAAGGCGGCCTTCGTCTACTCCACCTGCATCGTCGGCCTGATCGGAGACGACGTGACCTCGGTGTGCAAAAAAGTGGAAAAGGAAAAGGGCATCCCGGTGCTTCCGGTCCACTCCGAAGGGTTCAAGGGGACCAAGAAGGACGGCTACAAGGCTGCGTGCGAAGCCCTGTTCCAACTGGTGGGAAGAAAGGACACCAGCGACGTGAGCCCTTTTTCCATCAACATCCTGGGCGAATTCAACATCGGCGGCGAGGCCTGGATCATCAAGGAGTACTACGAGCGCATGGGCGTGCAGGTGGTGTCGGTGATGACCGGCGACGGCCGCGTGGACGACGTGGGCCGGTCCCACGGGGCCGCGTTGAACGTGGTGCAGTGCTCCGGCGCCATGACCCATCTGGCCAAGATGATGGAAAAGGAATACGGCATTCCCTTCTTCCGGGTCTCCTACTTCGGCATCGAGGACATGGCCCAGGCCCTCTATGACGTGGCCTCCCACTTCAAGGACAACCCGGAGATCATGGAGAGAACGCGAAAGCTGGTCCGGGACGAAATCGCGGAGATCTATCCCCAGTTGCAAAGGTACAAGAGGGACCTGGCCGGAAAGAAGGCCGCAATATACGTGGGCGGCGCGTTCAAGGCGTTCTCCCTGATCAAGGCCTTGAAGCACCTGGACATGAGAACCATCCTGGTCGGTTCCCAGACCGGCGACAAGGACGACTACGAAGTGCTTCGCGAGATGTGCGACGAGGGCACCGTCATCGTGGACGACGCCAATCCCATGGAGCTTTGCAAGTACCTGGTGGAAAAGGACGCGGACATTTTCATCGGCGGAGTCAAGGAAAAACCCATCGCGTACAAGCTCGGCGTGGGGTTCTGCGACCACAACCACGAAAGAAAAACGCCGCTGGCGGGTTTTGTCGGCATGTTGAACTTCACCAAGGAAGTCCATTCCACCGTCACCAGCCCGGTTTGGCAGTTCACTCCCAGAAGGGCGCACTTGCTTGAAAAAGCGCCGGCAGCGATGTAAAGGAGGTTCGAGACATGAAATCCGCGACAAGCATGAAAAAGGAAAACTACACGCCCACGAGAAACGCGTGCAAGCTTTGCACGCCGCTGGGGGCCTCCCTGGTCTTCAAGGGAATCTCCGAGTCTGTGCCGCTTCTTCACGGCTCCCAGGGGTGTTCCACCTATATCCGGCGATATCTCATCAGCCATTATAAGGAGCCCGTGGATATCGCATCGACCAATTTCTCCGAAGAGACCGCCATATTCGGCGGCGGGGCCAATCTGAAAATCGCCCTGGACAACCTGAGGAGGCAATACGACCCGGCCCTGATCGGAATCGCCACCACGTGTTTGAGCGAAACCATCGGCGACGACATCCCGATGTTTTTAAAGGCCTACCGGGACGAACACAAGGGCGAAGACCTGCCGGCCATCGTGCACGTTTCCACCCCCAGCTACCGGGGCACGCACATGGACGGCTTCCACGGGGCGGTCCTTGCCCTGGTGGAGGGGCTCGCCGAGAAAAACGGCGATGAGGGAAAAAGCGAGAAGAAAGTCAACATCTTCCCCGGCATGGTCTCTCCGGCGGACATCCGTCAGCTCAAGGACATCTTCGACGCGTTCGACCTGCCCTACGCGCTCCTGCCCGACTACTCGGACCGCCTGGACGGCGCTTTGTGGGAGGCGTACCAGCCGATTCAAAACGGCGGGACCAAGGTGGAGGACATCAAGGGCATGGGTTCGGCCTGCGCCTCCGTGGAGTTCGGAAGAATTCTCGCCAAAGAGAAGAAAAGCGCCGCCAAATACCTGGAGAAAACCTTCAGGGTCGCCAGGAAAAGCCTGGGGCTGCCCATCGGCTTGCGGGAAACCGACGCGTTGTTCGGCGTTTTGGAGGAAATTTCGGGCAAGCCGACCCCCGAGCGTTTCGCCGCCCAGCGCGCGCGCCTGATCGATTCCCTGGTGGACGGCCACAAGCATGTAGCCGGGGTCAAAGCGGTGGTCTACGGGGAGGAGGACCTGGTGACGGGTATCGTGTCGCTTCTGACGGAAATCGGAATCGTGCCGGTCCTGTGCGCATCAGGTGGAAAAAGCGGCCTGTTGGAAAGCGCCATCGCCAAGATCGTCCCCAATTACGAGTCTTTGGGGATAAAGGTCAGAAAAGGGGTCGATTTCATGGACATCGAAGAGGAGGCCGAAGAGCTTTCCCCGGACATTTTCATCGGAAACAGCAAGGGCTACAAGATGGCCCGCCGGATGAACAAGCCCCTGGTCCGTCTCGGTTTCCCCATCCACGACCGGATCGGGGGAGGGCGGGTTCGATGCCTCGCGTACGAAGGCGCCCAGGAGCTTTACGACCGCATCGTCAACGCCCTGATCGAGTATCGCCAGGACGGTTCCGAAATCGGCTACACATACATGTCGTAACATGCAGTAAAAAATAAAAAGGATACAAATGCCATGAATATCGAAAATCATCCCTGTTTCAACGACAAAGTGAGGCACAAGTACGGACGGGTCCATCTTCCGGTGGCACCGAGGTGCAATATCCAATGCAACTTCTGCAATCGCAAATACGATTGCGTAAACGAAAGCAGGCCCGGCGTCACCAGCAGTATCCTTACGCCGGAACAGGCCATGGACTACCTGGAGCAGGTGTTCGCCATCAAGAAGAACATCAGCGTGGTGGGAATCGCCGGTCCGGGAGACACCTTCGCCAACCCGGAGCAAAGCATGGAGACCCTGCGGCTGGTGCGTGAAAAATATCCGGACATGATTCTGTGCGTCGCCACCAACGGATTGAACCTGGAACCCTACGCCCAGCAGATCGCGGACCTGAAGGTCAGCCATGTCACCGTCACGGTAAACGCCGTGGACCCGGAAATCGGAAAGAAGATCTATTCCTGGGTGCGCCCGGAAAAAAGAGCGCTGCGCTCGGACGAAGGCGCCGAAGTCCTTCTGGAAAGACAACTGTCCGCCATTCGCGCTCTCAAGAAGCTCGGCGTGACCGTGAAAGTCAACACCATAATATTGCCTGGGATCAACGAGGATCACATCGAGGAAGTCGCCAAGAAAATGGCCGAACTGGGAGTGGACATCCTGAACTGCATTCCCTACTACCCCAACGACGGCGCCAACTTCGCCAAGATGAACATGGAGGAGCCCTCCAAGGAGATGATCGCCAAGATCAGAAAGACCGCGGGAAAATACATCAAGCAAATGCACCACTGCACCCGTTGCCGGGCCGACGCGGTGGGACTTCTGGGCGACACCCCCGAAGAGCAGATCATGAACGCCTTGAAGACGTGTTCGGAAAAGAAGACAAAGCCCGCCGCTCCGGCCGAGGACCCGGCCCGTCCCCACGTGGCCGTGGCCAGCATGGAGGGCGTTCTGATCAACCAGCACCTGGGAGAGGCATTCCGCCTGCAAATCTACGGCAAAGAGGAAAAGGGCGGCATCCGCATGGTGGACAACCGTCCCACCCCCGAACCTGGCGGCGGCGACAAGCGGTGGACGGACTTGGCCGACAAGCTCAAGGACTGCCGCGCGCTGCTGGTCTCCGGAATCGGCCAAAACCCCAGGGACATCCTGTCCGCGAGCGGAATCAAGGTCTACGAGGTGGAGGGCATGATCGAAGACGCGGTCGGACGCCTGTTTTCCGGCGAGCCCCTCAACCACCTGGTCAAGCGAAACGTGGCCAAGTGCGGCAGCGAATGCATGGGCACAGGCATGGGCTGCGGCTGATATTTTCACTCGAAGCCGAAAACGGCCACGGGGTCGTTCTCGAGCCGCTCGGTCGCATAAAAAAATCGGGGAGACCCTCTCTTCGACTACTCCTCGAAATGCACCTTGAATGCCGAGCGGTTCGATAGCGGCCCTGTGGTTGACAATACAAAACGGAGCGACGCCATGTCGCGACGAAACACATTAAAAACATGGAGGAAGGAAAAAAATCATGAACAAACCGAAACATCACATTTTTGTTTGCGCAAGTTTCAGGGCGGGGGGCGAGCCCAAGGGCATTTGCCACAAGAAAGGTTCGACGGACTATCTCGGGTACATCGAAAACGAAATCCTGGACCGCGGCCTGACCGACGTGATCGTGTCCAGCACGGGGTGTTTGAAGGGCTGCGACTACGGCCCGGTCATGGTGGTCTATCCGGACAACGTCTGGTACGGCAACGTGGACGGCGAGGACGCCATCGACGAAATCCTCGACGCCATGGAAGACGGCGAAGTCGCGCAGAGCTATCTCATCAGCGAGTTGGATAATTAGGTGCAAGGTGCAAGATGCAAGGTGCAAGGCATTTTGTATTAAGCTTCCCGTACCCCTCGTTCCCGTGCAAAGCGCGGGAGCGAGGGGAAAACAAGGGAGCGCGGGAACGAAGATAAGGAAGGCTCGTCGCGGATTTTTGTAATTAGGCGCATCGGTGGTAACCAGACCATCCTGGCCTGGCTTGACCATGACCGAGTGCCATGTCGCGCTATCGGACCAGAGCTGGAAGCACTGGCTACCTTTTCCGCTTGCTTCGAAAGAGAGGCCGAACACCTGACTTTTTCCACAAACCCGCGATGAGCCGAACAGAAAGGCCGGAAAAACAATCCGGAATGGGGGTGAAGACTATGAGCGGAAAAAGAAAAATCACGATTGTCGATACTACGCTGCGCGACGGCGAGCAGGCCCCCGGAGTTTCCTTCGACATACTGGAAAAGATCGCAATCGCGCTGATGCTCGCAGACGCAGGCGTGGACGAACTGGAAGCGGGCATTCCGGCCATGGGCGAAGCCGAGCGGGACGAAATCCGCGCGCTGGTTTCCTTGGATCTTCCCTGCCGCATCGTCCCCTGGTGCCGCGCTCTGGAGTCCGACATCCGCCTGGCTGCGGAATGCGGTGTGCAAGGGGTCCACATGGGCTTTCCCGTCTCCAAAATACTGCTCGACACGATGTCCAAGGACCGCGACTGGGTGCTGGAATCTCTGGACAGGCTCGTCGCATACGCCTCCCGGTATTTCGACTTCGTGTCCGTGGGAGCAAAGGACGCTTTTCGCTGCGACTTCGATTTCCTGTCTTCGTTCTACATTATGGCGAGCCAATGCGGCGCGGACCGCATCCGAATCGCCGACACCGTCGGCACCGCCACTCCTTCCCGGGTCAAGCGCATGATGCAAGACCTGCTTTCCCTCGGCTGCGACCTTCCCATCGAGTTCCACGGCCACAACGACCTGGGCATGGCCACGGCAAACGCGTTCACGGCCGCCGAGGCGGGCGCGGAAGCTGTCAGCGTCACGGTCAACGGCCTGGGAGAACGGGCCGGAAACGCGGCCTTGGAGGAAATCGCCATGGCCCTGCACCTCGACGACAACCTGGAGTGTTCGATCCGCCCTGCCGGCCTGACAGAACTCTGCCGCACCGTCGCCGCAGCGTCCGGCCGAAACATCCCGGCATTCAAGCCCGTGACCGGCGAAGACATCTTCAAGCACGAGTCCGGCATCCACTGCGCCGCCCTGATCAAAGACCCTCTTTCCTTCCAGCCCTATCTCCCCGAAACCGCAGGACGCGAAGAAAGCCGGTTCGTCCTGGGCAAGCATTCCGGACGCAATGTCGTCCGCCACCTGATCCGGGAATGCCGAACCCGATCATGCGATACGGCCGCCTCCGAATTGCAGTCCGTTGCGGCGGCGTACAGCATGTAAAATTGAGCCTGTAGGTCCCGCTTTCCCCGTCTCGCATCTTAAAAAAAGGCTTGGTTGTAGGGTGGGGTGATGAAAATGCTCCCTGTTTGGTCGCAGCAATTCCGCCGGGTTTTATTCCGCCCAGGCTATCGTGGGGCCTGGTTCGGGAGCGTAGAGTGGGTGGGTTGAAACCCTTGCGATCGGGGCTGGTTCAAAGCCTGTTAACGACCGCCCCCTTCTATCCTGTACGAAGCCCAACCCACCATTTCCCGAGCCGCTTCGGTGTCATTCGTTCGAAGAAGCGGCGAATTGGCGCGGAAAGTGGTGGATGCAACTTGGGGTGATGAGAATGCTCCCTGTTTGGCCGCAGCAATTCCGCCGGGTTTTATTCCGCCCAGGCTATCGCGGGGCCTGGTTCGGGAGCGTAGAGTACCAGGGTGGGTGGGTTGAAACCCTTGCGATCGGGGCTGGTTCAAAGCCTGTTAACGACCGCGCCCTTCTATCCTGTACGAAGCCCAACCCACCATTTCCCGAGCCGCTTCGGTGTCATTCGTTCGAAGAAGCGGCGAATTGGCGCGGAAAGTGGTGGATGTAACTTGGGGTGATGAGAATGCTCCCTGTTTGGCCGCAGCAATTCCGCCGGGTTTTATTCCGCCCAGGCTATCGCGGGGCCTGGTTCGGGAGCGTAGGGTGGGTGGGTTGAAACCCTTGCGATCGGGGCTGGTTCAAAGCCTGTTAACGACCGCGCCCTTCTATCCTGTACGAAGCCCAACCCACCATTTCCCGAGCCGCTTCGGTGTCATTCGTTCGAAGAAGCGGCGAATTGGCGCGGAAAGTGGTGGATGTAACTTGGGGTGATGAGAATGCTCCCTGTTTGGCCGCAGCAATTCCGCCGGGTTTTATTCCGCCCAGGCTATCGCGGGGCCTGGTTCGGGAGCGTAGGGTGGGTGGGTTGAAACCCTTGCGATCGGGGCTGGTTCAAAGCCTGTTAACGATCGCGCCCTTCTATCCTGTACGAAGCCCAACCCACCATTTCCCGAGCCGCTTCGGTGTCATTCGTTCGAAGAAGCGGCGAATTGGCGCGGAAAGTGGTGGATGTAACTTGGGGTGATGAGAATGCTCCCTGTTTGGCCGCAGCAATTCCGCCTGGTTTTATTCCGCCCAGGCTATCGCGGGGCTTGGTTCGGGAGCGTAGGGTGGGTGGGTTGAAACCCTTGCGATCGGGGCTGGTTCAAAGCCTGTTAACGACCGCGCCCTTCTATCCTGTACGGAGTCCAACCCACCATTTCCCGAGCCGCTTCGGTGTCATTCGTTCGAAGAAGCGGCGAACTGGCGCGGAAAATGGTGGGTTGGACTCCGTGCAAGATTGTCGGGCCATCCATTTCAAGAGAAGTTGAATTGGCGACAACATCCGGGAATCGACCCACCCACCCTACGATCCCGAACCAACCAGTCGCAGATTGCCGGGGAACAGGAACAGGCGAAATGATCGGCATGTTTTCGGCGGCATTTTCATCACCCCAGCTGGAAGTTCCGGTTGGCTTGGCGGCACGCCGGTCGGAACTCGGCCGGGGACGAACATGTTAAAGAACAGGGAATGCTTCCCGGTGGACGCAATGGGCTTGGTGTACAGAGGTATTGGTGCAAGGTGGCCGAACAGAACAACAAGGGCTTTGGAAAAGACAATTTTCGCACCATCCCTGCACCCAACACGTTGTTTCCCCATCTCCCTATCTCCCAAGTCCCCCGAACCATCCAGGGCTCGCCAAGGCCATCTTCAGCTGTCCGTAGGAATATCTGTTTCCCAGCGCCTTTCTCAGGCGGGGGAAGCTGTCGGCGCCGAGTTCCCGTGCCTTGTCCAGGATTTCCTCAACCTGGTCTTCTTCCATGACTTGGAGGACATCCAGCTCCCCCGTACGGATGAAGTGGGCTATATGCCCTTCCACAGTGGAAACGGCCAGGCAGCGTTCCTTGGCGATCTGTTGGATGTTCATCCCGTCCCGGAGCATCGCGAAGCTGACACTCTTGGAGTCGGGATTGTTTTCCTGTTTCCGATTGCCCTTTGTCGGCCTTGCGCCGCGTTCGTCGTCCGGGGCGTCCGCTCCATCCGATTCGACAAGCTTCTTTCTGTCGTCGTACAGGCCGCTTTTCTTCCACGTGTCGGCGTTCAGCTCGGTGTTGTTGAGGGCGGCGGACACCAGGGCTTCGGACTTGTAGATAAGCTGTCTTCTTCGGAAGAATATCCTTTCCAGGTCCGTCAGCTCGGCTCTGTACTCTTTGGTCTTGCCTTTTTGGGACATGCTTTGCATGTGCTCTTGAATCCGTTTGGAAAGCTGGTCGAAGAGCGGGTCGAAATAGCCTTTGGCCGCCACGACTCTTTCGTGGAGAAGGGGAAGAAAGTCGCCCTGCCGGGGATCCGTGATTCTCGCCAGCTGCCGCAGAAACTTGTCGGAAACCTCCTTCAGGGGCTTGGTGTCGTTGAAGAGGGCTATGGCCCAGTCGCGGTGCTTCTGCTTTTCGGACCGGGTTTCGTCCTTGTCGTAGCTGTTGACGTGCGCGGCTAAGGATGCGACCAGTTGCTGGAAGTCGTAGGTTTCCAGCACGGTTTTTCGGATGTAGTGTTGCGAGTGGTCCGCCAGTTGCCGATGGAGGGCGTCGGGTTCGGGCTTGGTTTCGGCGAATTCCAGCAGGCATCGGTCGGGCCGCAGCCCCCTTTCCGGCAGGCGGGCGGAAAGCACCAGGCCGTCCAGGGATGTGAGCCGGGACAGGGCCACGTAGATCTGGCCCGGGGCGAAGGCGCGGGACACGTCGATGACGGCCTTTTCGAAGGTGAGCCCCTGGCTTTTGTGCACGGTGACAGCCCAGGCCGCCCTCAGCGGATATTGCGCGAAGGTCCCGAGAATTTCCTCCTCGATTTCGTTGGTCTCCTTGTTTAATGAATACTTCTTGTTCTCCCACTGGTAGGGATCGACTTCGGCCGAGGGGCTGCCGTCGTCGAAGGAAACCACGATCTTTTCGCTGTTCAGCGTCTTGACCTTGCCGATCTTGCCGTTGAAGTAGCGGCCTTCCCCCGAATAGTCGTTCTTGACGAACATGACCTGGGCGTTTTTCTTCAGCTCCAGCCGCTCTTCGACGGGGTAGAGGGGCGGGGGAAAGTCCCCTTCGATTTCGGCTTCGAAGAAGAACGACCTGCCAGGAAGCTTTTTCATAGACCGGTCGTTGATGTCGTCGGCCTTCTTGTTGTGGGTGGTGATGAAGATATGGCCTTGTGCGGATTCGGGGTCGAAGGACGGGTCGTAGTAGCGGTTGAGAAGGGAGATGTTGTCGTCGGACAGACGGTTTTCCCGGAGGTTGTTCAGAAGGGATATGAACACCTTGTCGGACTGGCGGTATATTTTTTCCAGCTCGATGTAGACGGGCGGATTTTCGGCGAGGGCCAGGGCGTTGAAGAAATAGAGGTCCGGGTACCACGGCGAGAGCAGGGCCATCTCTTCGCGCTTGATCACCGGGGGAAGCTGGAGCAAGTCTCCGATGAAAAGAATTTGCACGCCGCCGAAGGCCGCCTCGTACCTGCGTCTTACCGAACGAAGGACCGTGTCGATGGCGTCGAGGATGTCGGCGCGCAGCATGCTGACCTCGTCGATGATCAGAAGCTCCAGTTCGCGCAGAAGGCTTCGCTTGGTGGAATTCATCTTCTGGGACTGCATCAGGGTCTTGGGGGTGTTGACCTGCACGCGGATGTCGTCGTCGGGAAGGGAATCGTCGGGGATGAACGAGCCGAAGGGCAGCTGGAATAGGGAGTGCAGCGTGACGCCTTGGGCGTTGATGGCGGCGATTCCGGTGGGGGCGGCCACGACGACCCTTTTATAGGTGCGGTCCGTGACTTGTCTTAAGAACGTGGTCTTTCCGGACCCGGCCTTGCCGGTGAGAAAAATATGGCGGTCCGTGCGGTTGATGAACCGGACTGCGGTTTCGGCTGCGGGATTGGTTTCGTAGTTCATGGCGGTCTCCGGTTTCGATCCTACGGAGCGTAGCGAATCAGTGGCTTTTTGCGTCCGCAGACCTTCTGGTAGGTTTCGTCGGGATATCCCAGCGCGATCGCGGCATGGACGCTTTCCTTGTCGGGTATGCCCAATTTTCTTGCGATGGAGCGTTCCTTTCTCATGGCCTCCACCGCGAACCCGATCAGACAGGTGCCCAGCCCCATGGCGTGGGCGGCCAGAAGGATGTTCTGGGTGGCGAGCAGAGCGTCCTCGGCAGGGCAGCTGGCGCCGGGCCGGGAACCCACCACGATGACCGCAGTCGCCCCGTGGAACAGCCGGTCCCGCCCGATGCGGTCGTATTGCTCCAACGCTTCTTCCACCGATTCGTAATAATTTCGATAATAGTCGTCGAGGGTCCTCTTTCCCAGCATCTTCAGGGTCTTTCTCAACAGGGCGTTGCGCGCCAGGCGATTGAGCTTTCGGAAAAAATCGGCGATTAGACGCGCGGCCGATTCCACCGACGCCCTGTCGGGAAGTATCGTGAAGGTCCATTTCTGGCTGTTGGTTCCCGAAGGCGCGCAAATGCCCGCGTTCACCAGATCTTCCAGCACTTGCTGCTCGACCGCGACGGGAAGGTAGTTGCGGCAGGAGCGCCGGGAGCGAAGCAGGCCGACCAGTTGCGCGACATCGAACCGGCCGAACGGGACCCACCGGTCGGAACTCTCGAAGGTGCGAAAGCGGGGCGTGTCCCTGTCCAGGTTCTCCACGCGGATGGCGTCGGCCGGACAGGCCGCCTCGCAGTGGCCGCAGGACAGGGAGCGGCTGCCCGTCACTGCCGCCTTGACATCGACCAGAGACAGGGTTTCCGAAGGGCAGACCGGGATGCAAAGGCCGCAGCCGATGCAACGCTCGGGGTCGATTTCGATATGTACGTCTCTATTGATCATGAATACAGGCGCTTTTCGGCGAAACTCCGTCTTTCGTCCCGGCCGCCGCCCCGGTTCATTCTATCGTGGCATCGTCGAGATCCATCAACTGCACGATTCGTTCGATGGCCCGCATGATCTGTTCCCGGTCTTTTTCGTCCAGGGCCTTGAATCTTTGCGAAAATGTGTCCTGCAAAGGCGTGGGGGCGTTGTCGAGGAAATCCCTTCCCTTGTCCGTGATTTCAACATGAATCTGCCGGCGGTCGTTGCTGATACGGTTTCGCCGGACCAGCTGCCTTTTTTCCAGACGGTCCACGATGCCGGTGACCGTGCTCTTGTTCAAAAAGACGTTCTTCGTCAGTTCCCCAAGGGGAACCGGTCCCCTTTTATAAATCTCCCAAAGGCAAATCAGCTGGGGGATGGTGATCTTATGCTTTTCCTGGATGAACTTGGAATGTTTGTCCAGACCATGCGAGATTTGCCTCAACCTTTTCGTCACATGAACGATCGATGGGTAAACCATAATGCCTCCGCCCGAATCGAAATAGGGACACAGCACAGTTTTTGAAAACCCGGCTTCGGTCTTTCCGGACGGCGGTTTCGCTTGGGATAAAGACCGGTGGCACCGAAACTCAGCTACAAAGGATACTTCTTATCCGGGACTGTCGATGTTCGTATCGATGTTTGTTCTTTTTTACGCCCCGAATGCGACTTGGATAAACCGTTCATGCCGAAAATGAAGTTCAAAGTCTCTGGGAGACCTTGCCGAGTCTCCGGCGGAACGCGGCTATATTAATCGGAAAATAAACGATTGACAAATGAAAATTTAACGTCCTCGCAAATTCGGACGTTTTTTTTCGGTGAGGCCGGATACGCTTTGACGCCGCGACGCTGGAACAGGAATTCGTCCAGGAAACAAGGATGCCTGGAGCAAAGGAACAGTTGGGCGTTGGAACTAGAAAACGAACACCAGGCCAAGATGGTCTGCCTACCTTGCGAAGACCGAGAAGGCTTACAATTCTTCGCGATCCTGCCGCAGGGCCAAAGGCGGGGCCAGGACCTCGGACCAGATCACCGCCTTGCGAAGGTCCTCGGGGGTCGTGTCCAATGCGAAACCGGGTTTTTCTCGAACGATGTCCTGGTCCCCAAGCTGTTCCGGTTCGGCACCGGGCCGAATCGCCTTGGCCGTGCGGGGGGGCTTTTTTTCCTTCTTTCTTTCGTCGGGAAGCGGGGGCGGCACCGGCATGGGGGCGTTCTTGTCCCAAACCAGGGCCGCGCGCGAAGAGCCCTTCGCCTTTGCGCCTGGCCTTTTTTCTCCGGCCTGGCTCTGTCGCTCCTGCTGCTGCCTCGCCTGCCGTTCTCTGGCGGCTTCCATCTCCTTTTGTATTTGCGAAACGGCGTCGCCAAGAATGTCCGCCCATCCGGACTTTTTGCCGGACCCGGCTTTCGGGCCGGATCTCTGATAATCCTTGTTGGCCTGGTTGGTCCTTTCCGCGAACTTTTTGAGACCCTTCACGATGTTATAGGCGACCACGCCAAAGAAAAGAAAAAACATCAAAACCGGCAACAGCCCTAAAAATTCCATTGTTTTCTCCGCTTTTTTTTGAATTGCTCAACCGATGAAATCATATCCGGTTTTTCGAAATATCTCAAGACTCTTTTTCGGTTCATCGCGGATTTGTGGGAAAAGGCGAGTCGATGGTAACCAGACCATCCTGGTCTGGCATGCACTGGCTTTCAAGCGGCGACATATTCGCGATATGGGGCCAGAGCTGGAAGTTCTGGTTACCTTTGCCGTTTCCCACAAATCCGCGATGAACCTCTTTTTCTCAAACCCGGATAAACCTTTCCTTGCGCCTTCTTGCGCCTTCTGTTATCAATGACGAAAGCACCCTTGGTTTTCGTCGGCATTGGCACAGAACACCCATGCAGGCGCAACATGCGCCGAAACGACCGGCCATCGAGGAAAACGGCTATGGATATTCGCATCAAGAAAATTATGTGCACCATGGATTTTTCCGAATACACCACCCAGATGCTTCGGTACGGGGTGGGGTTGTCGAAGGGCTTTTCCGCGCGGCTGTTGATTTTCCACTCGGTGGTCCCTCCGGAAGGGCTGCTCTACTCCACGGGAATCGCGGAAAGGAGCGGCGAACTGGAAAACAAGGCGGAGCGGGCTGTCGAAAGAATCGAACAGCTGATGGCGCCTTGCGACATCCGATGGACCGCCCTGGCGGCAAAGGGCGATCCTGTGGACACGGCTGCCCGCACGGCCAGGAAGGAAGACGTGGACCTGGTCGTCTCCGTGAGCCGGAACTTTTCCATTCTCAAGCGTTTTTTTCTCGGCAAGGTGGTCGAACGCATGGCTCGCGGGCTGCACAGGCCGTTTCTGGTGCTTCGTCCGCCCCGGCGTTCTTCGGAAGTGCAAATCGACGCTCCGCTTCGTTTCGACAATGTGCTGGTGGGCTGCGACCTTTCCGGCAAAGAGGGTCCTACGGTGGATTACGGTCGCTGTTTCGCCGGGCGCTACGGCGGTCGTCTGCACCTTCTGCATACCCTGGAAAGCCCCGTGGGCGAGGAGTTCGACAACGATTTGGAAGAGGGAGGATACGACGAGGTCCAGCGCAAGCTGTTGGAGCGTCTCAAGCAAAGGCTGCTGGCCCTTTGCCCCGAATCTGGCGACGAACCTGTCCAAACGGTGCCGGTGGTCGAAACGGGCCTTCCGGGAGAAGCCCTGGCGCTCTACGCCAAAAAGATCGACGCCGATCTCATGGTCGTGGGCGCGAAACGTCTGGGGGCGATCGAAAAACTGCTGGTGGGCTCCACCACGGAGGCGGTCTTGAGGCGCTCTCCGTGTCCGGTCCTGGTGATTTCCCCCTCTGACGGACGGAAAGAGGCTTGAAAGGGAGTCTGGTTTAACGTGGAACATGCGGGCATAGTAAAAGACGAGAGGTATCTCGACCATGTGACCGGCGAGGGACATCCCGAGAGCCGCAAAAGGCTCGAAGCCATCTACGAGATACTCGGCGATGCCGAACTTCGAGGGCGCCTGGCGGAAATACCCCCTCGGGAGGCGACAAGGGAGGAAATCCTGCTGAACCATTCCCCCGAGTATTTCGATAAGGCGGCGGCCACCGACGGCGTCGAGCAGTCCGCCCTTTCGGCCGACACCCATACCTCTGCGGGGTCGTATCGTGCGGCGCTGCTGGCCGCCGGGGGCCTGATCAAGGCGGTGGAAGCGACGGTTTCAGGGCCTTGCAAGAGGATATTCTGCCTGCAAAGGCCCCCGGGGCACCATGCCGAAAGAGGCAGGGCCATGGGGTTTTGCATTTTCAACAACGTGGCGGTGGCCGCGCACTATGCGCGAAAAGCGCTGGGAATGAAACGGGTCCTGATCGTGGATTGGGACGTCCATCACGGAAACGGCACGCAGCATTCCTTCGAGTCGGATCCCTCGGTCCTGTTCTTCTCCACCCACCAGTTCCCCCATTATCCGGGAACCGGCATGTACACGGAGGCGGGCATGGGCAAAGGGGAGGGCTACACGATCAACATCGCCCTGGGAAAGGGTTACGGCGACGCCGAATACGCCGCGATTTTCGAAAGAATGCTCAAGCCGGTCGCCAACGAGTTCGGTCCGGATCTCGTGCTGGTGTCCGCCGGGTTCGACATACACAAGTCTGACCCCCTGGGGGGCATGAAGCTGACCTCCGAAGGTTTCGCGGTCCTTGCCCGGTCGGTTTCGAACATCGCCGACACCTGCTGCGACGGCAGGGTCGCATTCGTTTTGGAAGGCGGCTACAACCTCGATGTGCTGCGCTCCTCGGTCAAGGCCGTGCTCGTCGAACTCGCCGACCTGACCAGAAGCTCCCCGGAGCAAACCGCCCAGGGGGCCAAGCGAAAAAAAGTCGATTACGTGATGAAAAGATGCCTTCATGTGCACCGCAACTTCTGGAAATGCCTGTGACGTGAAACGGCAATCTGTCTTTTAACCATACACGAAATAAGAAAATAACCATACACGAAATAGGAAAAGGGGGCCGACATGGACAAAATAAAAATCATGGAGGCATCCGTGCGAAAATGGGAGAGGATTATCGCCGGAAAAAGCGCCGACGGCGGCGTCTACGATTGTCCCCCGTGCCGCATCTTCTACGTTCTGATTTGCATCGGATGCCCGATCGCCGAGTACACGGGCAAGAAGTTCTGCAAGGGTTCCCCCTATCCCGACTGGTACTGGCACCACATCAACGCCCACGACAAGATTCGCAGAAAGGTCTATTGCGACGAATGCCTGCGGCTCGCCACCGAAATGCGCGATTTCATGATCGAAGTCGTGGAGTACCTCAAGGAAAAGAAAGCCCGAAAGGAGAGGGAGAAGCAGGAAAAGAAGGAAGGAAACAGGTGCAAGGAGCAAGGGCCAGGGGCCGAGGTTTGACGGGACGCTGGAGCGTCCTGGCATGCGTTCCCACGCTGGAGCGTGGGAACGAGTCGAAACCTAAACCCTCGGCCCTGGGGCGATGACCGAATGAACACACTCTTGTTGACAATCGCATTCGCGCAGCTTGCCTTGTGGGTCTCGGCCCTGTTTCTGTTTTTCTTCCAACGCGGAAACAGCTTTGCCGAAGCAGCCTCCTACGGCATCGTGTGCACGCTGATGGCTTTCTCCTTTTTTTTCCAGGTCGCAATTCTCACGGGCTCTCCTTTTATTTCGCTGTTTTTCGAAGCCCTGGCCAGCGCGGCGGCCGTGCGGGGGCTTTTCAGGCTTCGTGGAAATCTTGGCCGGGCTTGGGAAGTCGTTCGGTTCGTTTTCGAAAGACATCCGGTGGCTGTGGCGGCGTTGTCGCTGGTATTCGGCTATCTGGGATATCTCGCCTGCGGAGCGCCACCGGCGCCCTGCGAACAATGCGGGCTGGAAAGGATGGCGCTTCTGGGGAAAAACGGATCTCTTTTCGCCAGCCAGGGACTGCCGGGCGGACCTGCCTTGCAGCCCTTGAACTCGGCCGTGCTTTCGCACCTTTTTCTGCGCGCGGACACCCGCCTGGGGACCGGGCTGATCGGATTTCTGGCATACTTGTCCATCGGTTTTTCCACCTACGCGCTGTCGCGAAGATACGCGTGGCCCCCGACGGCGTTCACCGTCACCCTGATCACCCTGTCGTTTCCGCGGCTGGTGTTTCTCTCCACCGCTCCAGGCACGGAAATCGCGCCTGCGGCCGCCACCTTGTTCTGCATTCTTGCGATCTACCGGTCCCTGGAACGTCCCGCGTTGCGCGACCTTCTCCTGCTGATTCTGGGAATCGCCTTCAGCATATCGGGAGACACCATGTGCCTGGCGTTTCCCTCCATACTGGCTTCTCTTGCGTGCGTGCTTTTTTTAAGACGGCATGGAACGACCACCTGGACCACGCTGTTGAAGAAGAACTGGAAAATTGCCGCGGCATCGCTGGTTCCGTTTTTCGTGTTTTCCCAAGCCTGGCTTTTCGCCTTCAACATCGCGCGTTTCGGCGGATGGCTGGGGCCGGAGGTCCCGTACGCAGCCGGAGAGGACGGCAACGTGCTGCTGGGAGCGGTCGCCAACATGGTCCGATATTTTTTCCAGAGCATTCATCTGACCGCGCCCGTGGAGGTGGTTTGCCACCGTGTTCTGGACATTTCGCCGAGCGGGGCGCTTGTCAAAGTCTACGATTTGCTCTTCGCTCCCCTGTTTGGAATGAACGGCGCCGCGGAACCGTTTTTCATTGCCTGGGAGCCCAGCCGCGAATCGTCCTGGTTCGGACCTTTCGGGACCCTTTTCGTTATTCCCTCGATCATTCTTGCCATTATTCGCGGGCACAGGCGACTGAAGGCCATCGCGCTGGCCTTGGCGGGCTATGTGTACGTCACTTCCCTGGTGGTCCCCTGGACTTCGGACAACGCGCAATATTTTACGCCCGTCTTCGCCTGCGGGGGGTTCTGCATATCCTTCCTGCTCCCTCCCTGGCGCTTTTCCACCGCCGGAAAGAAGCTGCTCCAGGTCGTCAGCATCCTTCTTCTGATCTACGTATGTCTTTTCGACGCCAACAAGCCCCTGTTCCGCATTCCCGAATCGGGCTTGGTTTTAACTTCGGCCGGTTTTTGTCCGACAGTTCGAGCGTCGCCTGAATTCCGTCGCTTCCGGGAATTTCCTGACTGGAACATGCAGCGTAGACCTGGAATCCAGGCTGCCGAATTTGGAACCAAGCCCGCAGCGGCATATTCGCAATATGGGACCAGAGCTGGAAGCTCTGGTTGCCTTTGCGGCTCCCGGCAAATCCGCGATGAACCAAAGAAGAAAGCCCCGAAGCGTTCAGAGGATTGCCAACGCTGACGGGGCTTTTTCATTGAAGCTGCAACAAGCCGGGCCTAAGCCGGATGAAAGGCAGGGCAGGGCGCTATTCGTCGTCACCCAGAACCAGGCGGCAGACTTTGCTGTCGCGTCCGGCGATAAACATGATCGACAAGAGGTACAGCGGCGCGGCGAACAAAATCCCGATCACCGGCACCACCAGACCGCCGATCAGCGACAGCACGATGGCGAGGGGCAAGATCATGATCCCTATCGTTCGTTTCGAATATCTCGACTTTTCGCAATCCGATTTGTTCATCATTTTCGATTCTCCTTATTTTAAAATTTCAAGATGTTTATAACAGCAACTCCTTGTCTAAAATTCGGTCCCTATGATACGAATAAATCCTGGATAATCAAGCGAATTTTTTCCGACGCTCGGGGCTTGTTTCCATTCAAGACTGTTTCGCATCTGCCTTGCTCTGCGCCTTCCCGGCGGCTTTCGTGTCGGAAGGCGTTCTCTTTCTCCTGACCGGTCTTCTTTTGCCCTGTCGTCCCCTGGGCTTGGCAGGGGGGCCGGAAGACTCCATTTTCACCGGGACCACATTCGAAAGATCGGGTTCCTCCAGCAGATCGTCCGGCGGATATTCGCATTCGAGCTTGTGGCCCAGGACCTTTTCGATGGGCGGGATGTGGAAGGAATCCTTTTCGTCCGCGAAGGAAATGGAAACACCGCTGCTTCCGGCCCTTCCCGTCCGGCCGATCCGGTGCACGTAATGCTCCGCCTCCTGGGGAATGTTGAAGTTGACCACGTGGCTGATGCCCTCGATATGCAATCCCCTGGCGGCGACGTCTGTGGCCACCAGGCAGTTGATGCTGCCCGACCGGAAATCTTCCAGCGCCTTGGTCCTTTTGCTCTGGGTGAGTTCCCCCGAGAGCAGCGCGGCCTTGATCCCGGCCCTGCAAAGCTTGGCGGAAAGGTCCCTGGCCTGGTCTCTTCGGTTGGTGAAAATCAGCACACGGGTCAGTTCCAGCCTGGTGACGATGTTGTACAGAAGGTAGAATTTCTCCTCCGCCGTGGTAATGTACACCTTCTGATCGACGGATTCGGCTTCGATGCGGTCTGGTTCGATTTCCGCGCGGAAGGACTCCCGGGTCCATCGCGACGCCAGGCGAAGGACTTCTTCGGTGAGCGTGGCGCTGAAGAACAGCGTCTGTCTTATTTCCTTGGGCGGCGTCATGTGCACGATCCGGGTGATGTCCGGAATGAAGCCCATGTCCAGCATGCGGTCGGCTTCGTCGATCACCAGTGTTTCGACGTTCTTCAAATCGAGCACCCCCCTTCGGGCGAAATCCAGCAGTCGTCCGGGAGTGGCGACGGCGATGTCGATCGGCCTTTTTTTAAGGAAGTTCTGCTGTCTGTCGAAGCCTGTGCCGCCGATCATGCAAAGAATCCCGATTCCGCAGTATTTGGCCAGATCCATGGCGTCCTTTTCGATCTGTATGGCCAGTTCTCGCGTGGGGGCGAGTATCAGCGCACGAGGCTTGCCCTTGGCCCGTTTTCCCTTGATCGGGTTTTGGATCATGTTGGCCATGATGGCGATCAGGAACGCGGCTGTTTTTCCGGTGCCAGTCTGGGCCTGTCCGGTGGCGTCGCGTCCTTCCATGGCCCTCGGAAGGATTTCCGCCTGTATGGGCGTGCAAAATTTGAATTCGAGGTCGCAGACCGCGTGCAGCAGGCTCCGGGGCAGATTCAGGTCGTGGAAACGCGTTTTTCCTTCCTCCGGTTCCACGGGAAAGTCGGACGGTTTCCACGGGGGCTTTCTCGGTTTGCGGGCGGTCCTTTTCGCGGGTGTCTTGCGCGGTTGGGAGGCTTCGGTTTCAGACCCTTTGTCCTTTTCGGAAGGCCCGCCTGCGGCTTCCGCAGGCTGTTGCGATCCGTCCGAAGGCTTTTCCGGCTTTCGCGTTTCCTCCCGGCTCTCTCCTGCCTTGGTCCGGTCCGACGGCGTGTCCGTCCCCGGTTTGTTTTCCGGGGCGACTTTCCGCTCGCCCGAAGGTTTATCGGGTCTTTCCGGCCCGACCGGCCATTTATTTCCCTCTTCCGTTTTTATACTCCGATAGTCGCCTTTTCCCCAGAAAAGGTCGGAGATAATTTCTAAGAATGTTTTGATCAAATCGCAAATACCTTATCGTGTCAGTTTTTCGATCACGTTGTGGATGACCGTGTCTATTTCCTTTTCCATGCCGGGGGCCATCTCTATAAACTTCTTTTTCAGACGCGCCTTGACGTCGGAGATGTCCTTTCCCGCGGCACATGTTTCTGCCAATTCCGTAAACAGGTTTCCCAGTTCCGGCGGAATGCCTTGCAAGTCGATCTGCGGTGTCGGCCTGCTTTCTTCGAGCGATTTGCGGATGTGGCTGTCGATTATCCCTTGAAGCTCGGCAAGGTCGATATGGTTCGCTTTCAGAAAGCTGCTCAGGGCTTCGAACTCCGGGCGACGGACCAAATCCGAGACAGGGGGGAGTTCGTATGCGCCCCCCGCTTTTTCAGATTCCAGAATGTTTTGTTTCGCGAGCCCCAGGGAAACCGCAAAAAGGCTTTCCTGCTCGCCCATGGAACGGTAGATCAGCGTTGCGGCAAGGTGTCGGGCCGAAAGGTCCGGACGGCCTTGCCTGAAATAATAGCGGGAAAGGTTGCCGTGGGAGACGGAACGTTCCTCGATGTCGGAAAACTTGTTCCAGATGGCCAAAGCCTCCGACTCCGCCTCGATGGCGCGGGGCAGCTCTCCCTTTTCCGCGCTGATTTCCGCAAGCGCCGACAGCGCCTGGCCTGCGCCGGACAGGTCGTTGCCCTCGCGGTACACTCCCAGGCATTGCTCCACGGTCTCCTGGGCTTCGTCCAGCCTTCCGAGCTTGACCAGCGGACCGTAGCGGTTGAACCTTGTCGCATGGCGCTCGAGGCGTCCGCCGCCTGCTTGCGCCTCCACCGCTTCGATTTCATCCAGCAAATCCAGGCAGGCCTGCCATCGTTTCAGACCGCGACAGGCGTCCTCGGCGATATCCAGGCCGCTCACCAGCGCTCTGGCGAGCAGGGCCGGGTCCGGTGCGTCTGCGGATTTTGCGCCCGCCTGGTAGAGGTCCCACCAATTTTTCAGCTTTTCCAGACGGTCGTCGATTTCGGGCAGGACCCTCTCAGCCCGTCCCTGGTAGACCTCGATCCTCAAGGCCTCCAGCTCGTTGGCCACGACTTGGATTTCGGGGCTGCCGGCGGCGCGATAGGCTTCGGCGCCCGCAAGGTGGGTCCGTCGCGCGCTGTCCAGGTCCTCGGCCTGGCGATGGCCGTTGGCCAAATCGCCCAGAAGCCTGCCCACGTCATCCCAATGCCCGGCCGCCCTGGCTTCCGCGGCAGCCTGCTCGAACAAAGCGATGGCCTGCTCGGAATGCTCGGCGGCTTTCAATGCCTCGGCCATGCGCCCGCGCGCCCGCCACCGTTCCTTGCCGTCCGGGATTTTGTCCGCCGCGATTTGCAGTTCTTCCAGAAGCCTTTTCAGCATAGCCGGATTTTGCAGTCCCTTGGCCATGCGATAGGCCAGCGGTCCCAGCTCCGAGTAAATCCGTTTTCCCACCATGCAAGACAAGGCCCTGGCGGCGGCCTCCGCAGCGCTCTCCACGGAATTTTCGCACTCGGACGACCGCAGTTTCATGAATTCCATCTCGTAGTGGTTCATGTAGGCAAGGTGGATGTCTCTTTTTCCTCGCCCCCCCTTTTCCTCTTCGTGCGACGAGAACCATTTTTCCGCGCGTTCCCTCGTCACGTCGTGGAAAGAAAAAGAAACGGGGTCCTTGCAAAAAGCGTCCTTTCCGGAAGCATCCTGGTCGCCGCCGGTCTTTCCGGCCGCAACGGGACCCGGATCGCAACGAACGGGATGCTCGCGGCGAAAAAGCAGACGCGCGTCGCAAAGCTCGGACACAAAAGGCGCCATGGGCGGAGCGTGGGTCGCTTCCTTCTCGTCTTTCATCATTTCGGCGATTTTCGGGGGAATTTTCGGCATTTTTCTGCGCAAATCGTCGGGGAGCTTTTCCGCAAGCTGGTAGAGCTGGCGAATCCGGGCCAGCTTGTCGTCTTCCGGCGTTTTCCCGGACCGCACCCAGTCGAGCGCATCGCGTTCCACCGGCTGGATACCCTGGACAGCTATCCACAGGAGATTTCGCGCTTCCGGACTCAAGCGCTCGATGGCCAGGTCGGCCGCGCGCGCGGAAGCCCTCTCCAAAAATTCCAGTTCCCGGCCCCGTTCCCTGTCGCTCAAGCGTTGCGCGAAAATATCGGGAAGCGTCCGGAAACTATTGGTTTTAAAAGCTTCGACGACTTCCGGCAGGTACTCGCCCCGGGCTGCCAAAGCTCCCAGCGTTTCGAGCATCATGGGATGGCCCCGGCAGATTTCCAGAAGCTCGCCCATCCTTTCCGCCGGCGACGCGCCGCCAGTGTCGGAGCCCCGGTCGATTCCGCCGCTTTTTGCGAAACGGATGGCGTCTCGCAAGGACAGGGGACCCAGCGGAATCCACAGGACGTTTTCGGCCCCCTTGAGCGCTGCCGGACGCCGTCTGCTGGTGATCAGCACCCTCGAGCGACTGCCGCCGAGTTTTCGCGCGAACATTTCCAACAAGCAGTCCCATTGCCGGTCCTTGCAGCGGTAGAGGTTCTTCTCGGGACGCTCCTCCAGTTGCTTCTCGAAATTGTCCAGGACGATCAGAAAGATCCCCTCGCGCAGCAGGTTCGCCAGGTTGCCCCGCATGAGTTCCAGACGGACATCCCCGGAAAGCGATTCCCGGCACGGGAAATAGATCCGTTTTTCCGGAAATTCCCGGCAGACCTTTTTATACATTTCGCTCGCGCGTCCAAGCGTACGATGGATGCGTCCGTAGAACTCCTCCACGGTGGTCTCCGTGTCGCGGGATTGAAAGCAAATGACGTGATCGAACCTTTCTTTCCAGAGATCGACCGCCTCGGCGGCAAGCGCGGTCTTTCCCATCCCCGCCAAGCCCTGGAGCAAGGCGACCGCCACGACGCCGTCGGCGGCCGGCGCTCTCCCCGGTCCCTCGGAAAGGAGCCATTTTTCTTTCAGAAGAACAAGCTCGTCGCCCCTTCCGACAAAATTGTCGACCGGATCCAAATACGGGCTTCCGAACGCAAGTCTATGGACTCGGGAAACGACGGTTTCGGACCTCCCCGCTTGAGTCCGGTTCGGAGCGGATATTCGGGCGTCGCGACCGACAAGGACCGGGGCCGCCAAGTCCAGGTTCCGATTCCTGCCCGAATATTCCGGCAGGGCCATCAAATCGCGCCGGGCGGCAATCAGGGCGTTTTGCACGGATCGGTTTCCGTCTTCGGCGAAAAGATGCGAATAGAAACGAAATGTCAGCTCCAATGCGAAATCGAGCGAAACTTCATGCTTCAACACCGCCGCGCGGGGAAAACGAGCTGCGCAAAGCTCCAGGGCGAATTTGGAAAACCCGCAACGGTCTCCTTCCAAAAGCTCGTGGGGGTCCGGCAGGACCTTGAGGGGCTCGCGGGCCGTCGCCCAGGCTTTTTCGACCGATTCCCGGTCTTGTAGACGTTCGATTTTCTCCGAATTGCAGGGGGTAAGAAACGCCAATTCCGGGAAAAAGCCCCCTTCGCGTTCGAATATGCCCGCGAATTCCTTTGCCGAAAGGTGTCCGACGCCGCCATGTTCTCCCCGCACCACAAGTCCGTCGGAAACCGCCCGGCCGCACCAGTGGACCGCGTGGTAGCCGCCCGCGAAACGGACCTGGTCGCAGAGCGATCTGCGGTCCACGCCGCAGCACAGCGTGTCGATGCGCACGTTTTTCCTCGCGGACATCTCGCTTTGGAAAAAGGAAAGCAGCCGCCGACGCCAAGTGCGAAGCCCCACAGGGTCGCAGCCTTCTGCGTCGGGGCAAACCAGCAGAATTTTGAAAGGCCCGTCGGAAAACGACAACGACGGGGTTTCGACGGGTCCCGCTGTCACGGGTCCCCTTTCGCCCGTTTCGATACGCGACCGAAACGGCCTGTCCATGAGCGACGGGCCGTCGGATTCCAGCCTGGCGAGTTCCAGCGGCCCGAAAGCCACCGCCCTGGCAAGCGGATCGCCTTCCGGGTCCGCAATGCGAACGATCAGTTCCATATCTTCCGTCGCGGAGAGAAGCTTGTCGGCAATCTCCTCCCCGAGCAAATCCCGCCCGATAAAAAGTCCCAGTCTCGTTGTCGACGACGTTTCCGATTCGGGACCGTCCGCATTGTCCGGACCGGAAACCCGCGATCTTGCCGCAAAGCAGCCCGGCTCGAACAATCCGCTTAAAAGCGCCTCGTCATGCTCCGAAAGCCTGAATGTTCTTTTCCCGACAAGATTTTCTGCATCGTCGGTCAATACCAGACGAACCGTGTTTTTATGCACCCTGTCCTTATAAACTGTGTCTTTATGAACCGTGTCTTTTTCCCCGTCTCCGTCGATTTCCAGCTCGTACCACATGCATGAGACTCCTTTGGCAAAGAATTCTGCGGCAAAGAACCGCAATTCTCCAATTCTTAGTATGCGCGGGCGCGAAAGTCAACCGCTACTCAAAGTCCGGCTTGACAGACGGCGCCGATGGGTTAAAATGAAAACTTTGGTCGGAGGGGCCGGTGGATGCGATTTTCATGTTTTGAAACGTTCGTTTCGCCGGCTATATAAATGGTGGTAACCTGCCGCAACCACCTTCGAAGGGACAAGACATGCTTCAAAACTTAGATCCTGTCGTTCTGGCAAGAATCCAGTTCGCGTTTACCGTTTCGTTCCACATCCTGTTTCCCGCCTTCACCATAGGCCTGGCCAGCTGGCTGGCCGTGGTGGAGTGGCGATGGCTGAAAACGGGAAACGAACATTACAGAAACGTCTATCGCATGTGGGTGAAAATTTTCGCGGTGACGTTCGGCATGGGCGTGGTGTCCGGCGTGGTGCTTTCGTACCAGTTCGGCACCAATTGGTCGGCGTTTTCCGACAAGGTCGGAAACATACTCGGGCCGCTTCTGGGATACGAAGTCCTCACCGCGTTTTTCCTGGAGGCCTCCTTTCTGGGAATCATGCTGTTCGGATGGAACCGGGTGACCCCGAAAATGCATTTCGCCGCCACTTTGATCGTCGCGGGCGGGACCCTGATGTCGGCGTTCTGGATTCTGTCGGCCAACAGCTGGATGCAAACTCCGGCGGGGTTCCGGATCGGGGAGGAAAACCTGCTGTATCCCGTCGATTGGTGGGAAATCATCTTCAACCCGTCGTTTCCCTATCGATTCGTTCACATGGTCGTGGCCGCCTACCTGACCACGGCGTTTTTCGTGGGGGGCATCGGGGCGTTCTACCTGTACAAGGACAAGTTCGTGCCCCAGGCGCGGATCATGCTGGGAATGGCCATGATCATGGCGGTGTTCGTCGCTCCTGCCCAGCTTCTGTTCGGAGACATGCACGGGCTCAACACGCTGGAGCACCAGCCCGTCAAGGTCTCTGCCATGGAGGGCCTGTGGGAGACCCAGGAGGGAGCGCCGCTGAAACTCTTCGGCCTGCCCGACCCGGAACAGGAGGAGACCGAGTTCGCCATCCAGATTCCCAAGCTTTCCAGCCTTATTCTGACCCACAAGTTCGACGGCGAAGTCAAGGGATTGAAAGAGTGGCCAAAGGAAGAAAGGCCGCCGGTCTCGCCGGTGTTCTGGATGTTCCGGATCATGGTGGGCATCGGCACGCTCATGATTCTCACCGGCCTTTTCGCCGCGATTCTGTACAAGAGGAAAAGGCTTTTCGACACGCCATGGTTCCAGAAATGGTGCATGGCCCTGACGCCTGCGGGGTTTATCGCGGTGCTGGCCGGTTGGTTCGTCACGGAGGTCGGGCGGCAACCCTATATCGTGTCCGGCGTGATGAGAACATCGGAGGCCATATCTCCCGTGGCGGGCTTTCAAGTGGGAATGTCGCTGACGGCCTTTCTGCTGGTCTACACGCTGGTTTTCGGGGCGGGAGCGTACTACATCGCCCGCCTGATCCGAAAGGGGCCGGAGGACGAGGAAGGGGCCTATGGCTCGCACGGCGTGGAACAACCGCCGTTGGTAACCGACATGGTTTCGGAAACAGGAGGGCGAAATGTTTAATCTCGGCACACATATCGATTTACCCCTTGTCTGGTACGCTTTGATCGCCACGGCCATATTCCTGTACGTGGTGCTGGACGGTTTCGACCTGGGAATCGGCATTCTGTTTCCCTACGCGCCGTCGGACAAATGCCGCGACCGCATGATGAGTTCCATCGCGCCTTTCTGGGACGGCAACGAAACCTGGCTGGTGCTGGGAGGAGGCGGCCTGTTCGCGGCCTTTCCCCTGGCGTATTCCGTTCTCATGCCCGCGTTCTACATTCCGATCATCCTGATGCTTCTGGGGCTGATTCTCCGGGGCGTCTCCTTCGAGTTCCGGTTCAAGGCCAGGCAGCGCTCCAAGAAAATCTGGGACTACTGCTTCCACGTCGGTTCCCTGGTGGCGACCTTCATGCAGGGCGTGACCCTGGGGGCGTTCGTGCAGGGAATCCAAGTGAGCGGGCGGACCTTTTCCGGAGGCGCCTTCGACTGGCTCAACGCCTTCAGCATCATGACCGGGGTCGCATTGGTCGCCGGTTACGCGCTTCTGGGAGCGACCTGGCTGAACATGAAGACCGAGGACATCACGCAGGAGTGGGCGCAGAAGGTCGCCGGATACCTTTTTATCTTCGTGGCCTTTTTCATGGGCATGGTCAGCCTCTGCATGCCTCTGATGGACGGCCGTATCCGCGACCTGTGGTTCAGCCTGCCCAACTTTTTGTACCTGCAAGTCTTTCCCGTCCTGTCCATCGCGATGTTCGTCTTCCTTTATTTCGATCTGAAAAAGGGCAACGAATTCCGCCCGTTCTTCCTGACACTGGGCATTTTCCTGATGAATTACGCGGGCCTGGGAATCAGCACCTGGCCGTGGCTGGCGCCCTACGAGATCACGTTCCGGCGCGCCGCAGCCGCTCCGGAATCCCAGTCCCTGCTGCTGGTCGGCGCCTTGGCCATGCTGCCAATCATCCTGACATACACCGGATATTGCTATTATCTTTTCAGAGGGAAAAGCTCCCATGAAATCACTTACTGAAAAACAAAGACAATGGGCGTGGTTCGCCGGGCTGTGGCTCGGCGGCCTCGCCGCCATGGCAGTGCTGGCGCAGGCCGTGCGTCTGATGCTGGGCATGTGAGCCGATGAGGTTTCGGGGGCATTGCCCGTCACTTGAAGGGTTTTGGTTATAACGACGCTCAACCCAACCTACGTTTCTACGTTTCAACCGCACCTCCAAACCGGGTAAAATGAAGGTGATGATAACCCGAAGTGAATGAAAAAGTGAATTTAACCGATAAAATCCAGGACAACGCTTTGCAGAGCATCGCGGAAAAAGTGTCCCAAGGCGTCCCTGTCGGTCGCCAGGACGCCGCATGCATGCTGAAAACAAACAACATCTTCGAGCTGGGACAGATCGCGGACTTTGCCAGGACCCGCTTGAACGGGGACAGGACGTACTACGGCGTGAACATGAACATGAACTACACCAACGTCTGCGAGCTTAGATGCCCCCTTTGCGCCTATTCGTGCGACGCCGAAGATGGCAATGCGTTCGTTCTCTCCATAGACGAAGCCCGCAAGAGGCTGGAAAACGCCTCCGAAGAGGGCATCGACGAAGTCCATATCGTGGGCGGGCTCAACCCGGATTTGAAGCTGGATTATTTCGAAACCCTGCTGGAAACCGTGAAAAGCATCCTTCCCGATGCGCATATCGTGGCCTTCACGGCGGTGGAGTACGACTATTTCGCCAAGCTCAACGGCCTGCCGGTGGAAGAGGTCTTTCAAAGGCTCATGAACGCGGGCCTCGACGCCCTTCCCGGCGGAGGGGCCGAGATATTCGCCCCGCACGTCAGAGAAACCATCGCGCCAAAAAAGATCCCCGGGCAAAAATGGCTCGACATCATGCGCCTCGCCCACGGACTGGGGTTGAAGACCAACGCCACCATGCTCTACAACCACGTGGAAGACACCGACGACATCGTCGATCACCTGTTCCGGCTGCGGGCCTTGCAGGACGAGACCTCCGGTTTCAAGACCTTCGTGCCTCTCCGGTTCCACGATAAGAACACCCAAATCCGGTCGAAGAGAAACGCCACCGGGTTCGACGACATCCGAGTGTACGCGACCAGCAGGATTGTCCTGCACAACATCCCCCATCTGAAAGGCCTCTGGATGTACGTCGGGGAAAAAATGGCCCAGGTGCTGCTCAAGTTCGGCGTGGACGACATCGGCGCCACCTATCGAAACGAGAAGGTGGTCCACGCGGCGGGCGCGAAAACGCCGGACACCGGTTCGGAGGCCTTTCTGATCCGGCTGATTGAAGACGCGGGCCTGGTCCCGTGCAGGGCCGCCGCCGACTACCGCCCCAGGGCCGACCGCTGACCGTTTTCCGGAGATTCGCAAATCAATGAAGCTGGGCTATATCGACTATTTGAACTGCTATCCTTTCTACTATCACATGTTCGAGAAGGAAAAGGTGCCGGGCGTGGAGATCGTCCCCGGCTATCCGAGCGCGCTCAACCGGAAGATGCGACTGGGAGAGATCGACATGAGCCCCATGTCCTCGGCCGCGTGCGCCGATATTTCCGACGACGTGTTCATCCTTCCGGAATTCTGTCTCAGTTCCATCGGGTACGTCCACTCGGTGGTCCTGGCGAGCAGGTTTCCCATGGAAAACCTCGACGGCAAGACCGTGGGCCTCACCACCGCGTCGTACACGTCGGTGGTCCTGCTGAAGGTCCTCATGGAAAAATATTTCAACATGGTCCCCCGGTATGTCGAATCCGCCCCCATGCCCGACTTGAAAGACTTCGACGCCGCCCTTCTGATCGGAAACGAAGCCATGATGCTCAAAAGCGACCCGTCCGTGTACGTCTACGACCTGGGGGAGATGTGGCTGATCAAGACCGGATACCCCGTGGTGTTCGCCGTGTTCGCAGTCCGAAAACGAGCCGTGGAAAGTTGTAAAACGCAGATATCCGCAGTGGTTTCGTCCTACCGCAAGTCCCTGTCGTGCTTGTCCGAATCCAGGGAGGACTTGATTGGAAAAGCGGCGGAAAGATATCCCCGTGTCCATTGCGACATCGACACCTATTACGATCTTCTTCGCTTTTCCTTTTCGCCAGGCTTGCAGGAAGCCCTTCTGTTCTATTATCAATCGGCCGGAGAGCTAGGGCTGATCAAAAAGACAAGCGAACTGAACTTCCTGAAACTTCGAGATACCGAACCATGAACTCTTTGAAGAAAAAGATATACGACGGTGGAAGAATTTCCGAACAAGAGGCGCTGACCCTTTTTTCCTGGGACCTGCCGGACCTTGCCAAGGCGGGCGACACCAGGCGGAAAATCGCCTTTCCAAAAGAAGACGTGGGCTTTGTCATCGACCGCATCGTCAATTTCACCAATGTCTGCGAAGCCCGTTGCCGGTTTTGCGCCTTTCACGCCAGGGCCGACAGAATCGCGCCCTACGCCATGGCCGACGACGAGATCGTAGAAAAGGTAAAGGCTTTGGAAGAGGCCGGGGGATCCCAGGTGATGCTCCAGGGAGGGCTCAGCCCGGATTACGGCCTGGACGACTTCATCCGCATGGTGAAAACGGTCAGGGAGCGATTCCCGAACATCTACATCCACTCCTTTTCCCCGGCCGAGCTGGACTATGTTTCCCGCAAAAGCGGCCTGCCGCTGGAAGAGGTCGTCGAAACGTTGAAGCAGGCGGGTCTCGATTCCGTTCCGGGCGCGTCGGACATCCTGGTGGACCGGGTGCGCAAGATTGCCTGCCCCAACAAGATCTCCGTGGATGGATGGCGGCGCGCGATTCGCGTTCTCGCGGAAAACGGCATGAAATCCTCGGCGACCATGACCTACGGCATGGGAGAGACCCTGGAGGAACGAATCGAGCACCTGTCGGTCATCCGAAGCACCCAGGACGAATGCGGCAACCTGCGGGCCTTCATCCCCTGGTCCTTGTCCCCCGCCAACACCCGCATGTCCGACCTTCCGCCCTCCACCGGAATCGCGTACCTGAAAATCGTGGCCATCGGCAGGATCTTTCTCGACAACATCGTCCATATCCAGGCCGGATGGCTCACCGAGGGCATGCAGCTGGCCCAGATCGCCCTTGCGGCCGGGGCCAACGACATGGGCGGCGTGCTCATGGAAGAGGTCGTGGTCAAGGCCACGGGGATTGAAACCCGGACCAACGTGGAGCAAATGGTCCACGTGATACGAAACGCCGGAAAGACGCCGGTCCTGAGAGACTCCGCATACAACGAGGTGAAAAGATACGCATGACCGACTTCGACCTGGGCTTTTCCACATGCCCCAACGACACCTTCGTCTTCCACGCCATGCTAAACGGCCTGGTGGACACCGGAGGCTTGCGCTTCACGCCTCATCTGTTCGACGTTGAAGAATTGAACCGGAAAGCCTTTTCTGAGACATTCCACATCACCAAGCTGTCCTTTTTCGCATGGATGAAGCTCAAGGACAAATACGACCTGCTGGATTCCGGCAGCGCCCTGGGATACGGCTGCGGCCCCCTGCTGATCTCCAAGACAGGCGAGCCACCGGAAAAAGACGCCAGAATCGCCATCCCGGGAGAATACACCACCGCCCACCTTCTGCTGAAGCTTTTCGATCCCAAGCTTGCCAATGTTCGGGTCGTGCGGTTCGACCGGATTCTCGAAGGGGTTTCCAACGGCACGTACGACGCAGGCCTGATCATTCACGAAAGCAGGTTCGTATACCAAGAACTCGGCCTGAAAAAGGTCGTGGACCTCGGCCAGTGGTGGGAGGACGAAACCGGCGCGCCCATTCCCCTCGGATGCATCGCCATCTCGAAAAAGCCCTGCGCTTACGAGAAAAAATCAAGCGTGGAATCCATACTCGGGGCGTCCGCACGGTACGCGCTGGACAACCCAGCAGCGTCCAGGGATTTTGTAAAACAATACGCCCAGGAGCTGGACGACCAAGTCATCGACAGCCACATCGGCCTGTACGTCAACGATTTCACCGTGTCTCTCGGGGAAAGGGGGAGAAAGGCGGTGGAAAAGCTGGAGGAGATGGCAAGATGCCGAAACATCCTGTGATCGGCGTCGTCATGGCCACCATGCTGGAGGCAAAGCCCTTCGTGGTCGAAACGCCCATGGAAAGGATCGAAAAGCACCCTTTCAAAGTCTACGCCAAGGACAGCCTCTTGCTCGTCCTGTCGGGAATCGGCAAGGCCAACGCGGCCATGGCCACCTTCCATTGCTGCCAGAAATACGCCCCCGACATGGTTGTCAACCTGGGCGCCGCCGGCGCAACCACAGGCGGTTTCAAACTGGGAGACATTTTCCACATATCGCGCATCGTGGAATACGACCGGCCGAACTTCAAAGACGGCTCGCCCCATGTGTACAAGCCCCTGGTCATCGACGGTTTCCCCGTCGCGCGAACCGCCACCCAGGACAAGCCCGTCATTTTTCCCGAAGACAGAAAAAAAATTTCCCGGGTCGCCGACTTGGTCGAAATGGAAGCCGCTTCCGTGAACCAGGCGGCAAACAAGTTCCAAATCCCCTCCGCCTTCTTCAAATTCGTCACCGACACCCCCGAGCACACTGGCGACAAGGACATCGTCAACCACATCAGGGAATACCGCGACGCCTTCCACGCATTCTTCATGGAAAAAATATTTCCCGAATTGATCGCCCAATGTCCCCACGGCAGGACACCGTAATTTCCGACCTCTTTTTCGAACAAGGCGCGTTGTCTGTCAAGCAACACTCCCGAGAGCCGCAGTTGTCTCGTTCCTACGCTCCAGCGTGGGAACGCCTGATGGACGCTCCAGCGTCCCGTGCCCAAGGCTCGCGTCTTGCGGTGCCGATGGCGGAAACACGGGCGGAGCGGGATGCGCCGCAGTTCAAGGGATGCCGAAGCGTCCCGGATTTGTTTCGTTACTGGGCTCCAGCGTGGGAACACATGTCGGACGCTCAAGCGTCCGATTCCCGAGGTTCGCGCGTTGTCTCGTCAGTCTCGTTCCCACGCTCCGGCGTGGGAACGGCCGAAGGACGCTCCGGCGTCCCGTTCCGAGATCCGGTTCTTGCGCAGCAATTGGCGCAAACGTGCGCCGAGCGGGAAGCGCTGCGGTTGAAGGGACGCCGGAGCGCCCCGGAGAGCGTTCCCACGCCGGAGCGTGGGAACGAGGAGAACCTATACAGAGCGAGGAGAAACCCGGCAGAAAAGACGATTTTCATCGCCCCGGCCCTTTCCATGCGACGCCGCCCCGGCGTCCATTCCTGTCGCCATCCTGGAGGGTTGGTTTTTTCATTGACACCGTAGATTTTTTTTTGTAGATTTCGTCGATTTGGTTGTCATTCGGCAGGTTGGTCAATGAAAGAATAAAGCGAAGGAAATTGGTTCGCTTGACTAAAAAAAATCTATCATCCTAATCTTTGGATAAAGGAGGTTTTTGCATGCCTTACTCTTATCAGGATTTAATTTCCCTACCTGTTAAAGAAAAGCTATCCCATCTAAGCAAAAACGAAAAAATATACCATGTCATATTCGCGGAACAATTCAACAGAGACACCTTGGACAGACTGTGCCGAATCGCCAATGTTTTGAGAAAGATCGCTCAAAACCGAGAGGGTTCGGATTTTCTGCTCAATCTCCTGTCCCACAAATCCGTGATGCTCTATTTCACCCAACCGTCCACAAGAACATACCTGTCGTTCGTTCGGGCCTGCCAATACCTTGGCATGAGGTATGCGAACGTCAGGGACCCTAGCATTTCCTCTTTTTCGAAAGGCGAAAGCGACACCGACGGCGTCATGACTTTTTCCAACTATTTCGACCTGATCATCATGCGACATCACGAGGGTGGCTTTGCGGAAAGAATCGCATACCTGATGAACGATACCAGGCTGAAAGAGTCCAGCATGCAAGTGCCGGTAATAAGCGCCGGCGCCGGTCCGGACGAACACCCGACCCAGGCCCTTTTGGACATCTATACGCTGCATCGCTCTTTCGAACGCAGACCCAAGGGCATGGACGGCCTTCATGTGGCCTTCATGGGAGACGTGGCCAGGGGAAGGACAGTCCGGTCCCTGAGCAAATTGCTGACCCGGTACAACAATATCAAGATGTCCTTTATTGCTCCGCCGGAACTCCGTATCAAGGAGGATTTGCGAAAATGGCTGGACCGCAAAAGGGTGGAATACAACGAAACGTCGAACCTGAACGAATTGCTCAAGGACATCGATGTTTGCTACGTCACCAGAATCCAGGACGAATACGATACCGGCGATGAAAGCAAAGGTGTCGATTATACGAAATTCCACTTGAAACTCGAACATGTGAAGCAGATGAAAGACGATGCCATTGTCATGCACCCGCTTCCAAGAAGGCAGGAGCTGGACCCGATGATCGATTTCGACAAGCGCGCCAAATACTGGGAGCAGGAAGTCAATGGCATGTGGGCCAGGGCCGCGCTGGTCGCCTATGTTTTCAATGCGGATAGCAGTATTTTGGACTATTATTCGCTGCACCACGGGTATTAGTATTCGTGTCGGTTCCGCTGCAGAGCCACCTGCCCGATAAAAAAAACGGACTGGTTATAACGGATTTGGGGGAGCGGCAATGCGTAGGTTGGGTTGAGCGGGTTTTCATGTTGGGTTTCGCTTGCTTCCCAACTATTTCGTGCGCCGTATCTGTTTGTTTGATAGAATTCCGTAGCGAAACCCAACAATTGACGACGCTCAACCCAACCTACATTCTACATTCCACATTCCACATTCCACATTCCACCCACCCCCAAATCCGTTATAACCAGCCAAACGCGAATCCGACCCGGAATCAAGGCCAGCCGAACTCACCACCATTGGTGGCGCCTTGCGCTTAAAAAACGTGTTCCACCAGTCGTCCTTCGTGGGATTGGTTTTAGCATCGGCCACTTTCAAAGACTATCGCCCCGGCATTCGTCATTCCGGGCGGAGCGGTAAATAACCCGGGTGTCGATAAAATAGCTGGATTCCGTCTTTTCCGGGAATTTCTTAAATGGAAAATGTAGCGTAGACCCGGAATCCAGGTGGCCGAATTTAGAACCAAGCCCTTCCTCTTGATAAAACTCCCCGATTTTCAACCACGAAGAACACGAAGAACACGAAGATATTTTATTTTCCGAATCCGTTATGATCAGGAAATTTCGTTTCCGCATTGGCGGGTTCCAACTTGTCGATGCCGTGATTATCATGACAGATCGCGGCGGCATATTTCGTATGGGATTTTGCCCGTGCGAACGAGAGCCCGATGGAAAGGAGCCGCAAAATGAAGAATGAACACGATTTTGTCCGAAAAAAACTGATTTCGATGGCGCTGATAGCATTTTTGCTGCCGTGGGGCCGCTTTGCTACGAAGGCGCTGGCCGGGGACGAATTGGGAGAACAGGAGGGTGCCATGGATTTTGCCTATAAAAACCAAGAAAAAATGTCGGAAATACCGCCCATCGACGCTGCGGCCCCGCCCCGATACCAAACCGCTTCTTTCGGACTGGGCTGATTCTGGGGAGTCGAATCCCGGTTCGGGATTGTTGACGGAGTGATTCGAACCCGTGTGGGCTACGCCGGCGGCAAGGCCGAGAATCCGGACTACGGACACATCGGCGACCACACCGAGACGGTCCAGGTGGACTACGACCCGGCCCGAATTTCGTACGAGAGGCTTCTGGAAATCTTCTGGCAGAGCCACAGGCCGGACGAACGAAACTGGTCCCGCCAGTACATGAACGCCGTCTTCTACCACGACGAACGGCAGAGAGCGGCTGCGGAGGCCTCCAAAGGCGCAGTGGAAAAAAGGACCGGCCAAAAGGCGAGGTCCCAGGTGCTTCCGATACGTTCCTTCACCTTGGCGGAAGACTACCACCAGAAATATCTTCTGAAACGACACGGGGACTTGAAAAGAGAGATGACCCGCATCTATCCGAACCATCGCGACTTGGTCGATTCCACCGCCGCCGCGCGATTGAACGGATACGCGGGCGGACACGGCGGTCCGGAAAGGCTTGCGAGGGAGATCGACATGCTGGGGCTGTCCCCGGCGGGGAGAAAGGCGTTGCAAAGGATTGCCAAGCGGTGACGTCATATGGAAGCAATTTCAATTGTGCATTCGGCTGCCGGGCTTTTTCGTTATTTCGTTTCCACCCTCTACGTGGGAACGCGCACACGGGCCATCCTCTTCCAGTTTCGCGTTTGCAGAAAAAAACAAAGAATAAGGAGACGGTTATGGATCTATTAATCATCAAAACAGGAGACAACTACATCCGGGTCGGACAGAACGCCTACGAAGCCGTGGGCATGGACAAGGCCAGTGTCTTCCCCATGTCACAGCTGAACTGGGTGAAGGAACATTCGGCCAAAGCGCGGAGCAGCGGATTTCCCGAGGCGGCCATCTATCGGCTGCACTTGACCGAAGAGCCCCTGGGAGACGGGTGAAAGGCTTGGTTTTATCTTCAGCCGGTTTTCATCCAACAGTTTCGATCTGTCGCCTGGATTCCGGGTCTCCGCAAGCTCCGCCCGGAATGACGGTGTTGGTTGGCCGACGTAATAACCAGAACCAGTGTGAAGAAATCACCTTGTTTCATGCTGGTTGAACAATCTGTTGAGCCAATTGACAAAACGGTTTGCGATTTCGCCGTCATGCTCCAAAACGTTTGCCGTAATGGCCCTTCCCATGGGAATGCAAGGTGTTTTTTGACACGCGAGCCAAGAGCAAATGAGCGCTTTTGCGCTTTGGTGAATGGGATATCGATTCAAGCCTTCGCTTTGCACTGATGAAACGTATTCGTGAGCCCTGCCAATCAAAGGGTCTCCTTTCGGTACGAGGTGACGGACAAAATCTTCCAGCTGACCGGGCAGACTGTTGTCGGGCATAATCCAGACACCGATGTCGGGCTTGTCAGGACAGGTTTTCACAAAGCCTTCCTTTGCGGGTTTTTCAGGCATATCGTCATAGCCCGAGTCTTGGAAGACCTTTTTGATTTTTTCCCACCTTGCCTGCAGGTTGTCATCCGCATCCATCACGATTCCAAGAGTTTGGAAACCGTGTTGTTTCAGTCGCAACGGGATACCCTCCATGAGCGCGTCGATGCCGTCGCCCCGCATCCCGATATTTTTCGGAGCTTTGACATCGAAAGTTTCAGGGACCTTGTGCTTTTCGCAAAGCGCCCAGATAACGTGCTTGTCGTTGTCCCCCTCTACCAGAAGTTCCTGACCTTTTGGCTTTTTCGGCATCACCTGACCTCGATTTCCTGTTCTGTCGATATGGCAAGCTCTTGGACGGAATAGGGTATGCTTCGTATGCCCGAGTCTGTTTTTTCGAGCCTGAACAACGCGCCCGATATTTTTTCTTCCGACAAATCCGACAGAGCTGTCTGGAAGGCGGATATGCATTCCCAGCTATGGGTGGTCGCGAAGATTTGCACGTTGTAATCGCCGGCGAACCGGACGACGGCTTTCCATACTTTTTCCATGACGGAGTAGTGGAAGCCGTTTTCGATTTCATCGATCAGCAATACTCCGTTTTTGGCGGTGGGGACCGCAAGACAGATGGACAGGAGTCTGCAAACACCGTCTCCGAGCAATGGAAGGGGGATGAGGGTAGCGCCCCCTACATCGCCGTAGACCACAGGGCTGCCCCCGATAAATTGCGTGGTCAAATCTTGCAAGTCTGGCTCGACGGTACGAAGGATTTTTACGACGCTCCCATGTTTCTTTTCCAGTGTCAAACTGCTCAGCCTTTCGGCCAGGACCGGCTGGTTTTCGGACCTGCGAGCGGAAAGAAATACGCCCAAGGGCTTTTTGATTCCGGTTTTCCTTTTGAAACTGATTTCGCTGCCCTCCATGTAGACATACGAATTCATTTTCAGGCCGTCCATGTCCGTATATTCGAAAGCGACCCGATTCAAAACGCTTCGGTCCGACTGGCTTTCCGACAGCTTGGGTTTCGATGGCGCCGACCCCGTGTCGCTTTCCTGGCGATTCGCGATGTTTTCCACGGGTATGGAGGTTTCCGAGGCCTCTTGTGCGGAAATTTTCAAGGAACTTATTTTTCCATCTGCGAAGCGGCAGGATACCGTTATCGTTTTTTCCTGGTCGAAATCATGGAAAAGATTGGTCAGAAGGGCATCTGCGTTGATTCTGTCCAGGCCCCGGAACGCATCCACCCGGAACCCCAACTCGGGGTTTTGATATCCATGTTGAAGCCAGATCGCCTCCAGCAAAGCGGTCTTGCCCACATTGTTTTTGCCCGTGAACAGGTTCACCGATTCGAGGGGGCCCACCTCGAAATTTTCGAAGCACCTGAAGTTTAAAATTTCAATCGTCTCGTACATTTCAAGCAACCTTTTTTCCAAATGATCGAAAAACTCCCGAACCAGCAATAAAACAGCGGTATTCGGAGATTTTGGAAGCATATTATAAAATCTCGCGGGGTGCAATACTTGGAAAGAGCGTTGCCGGAATGATTCGAAATTTCATCGCCCATTGAATTTCCCGATTCGCGACCGCCGCAATCAAAGGGAGTTCCGGCTATGGGAAGGGCTTCGCGTTGGTCAGGCTGCCGCATTTGGGGTAAAAAAGCCATTTTCTTTTTTCATCTCGGAGAGGTCTCTCAATTGACAACATGCATGTGGTTTGGCATAAAACCAAACAGCGTTTCGGTGTCCGGACCGTTCGTTTCCGGATGTTGTTTCCGAAATCTTCGTATGACCCTTACCGATTCTACAAGGGACGTTGGACATGGAAAAAGACAAGCGGGTGTACAAGCGGATTTGCAACGGAAGATATTCCATCCTGAAAATCCTGGGCGAGGGCGCCATGGGGCGGGTGTACTTGGCAAAGGACGAGGTCTCCGGAAAGGAAGTGGCCCTGAAGATGGTGCCCAGGGAGGTGTCCGGAAGGAAGGACAGGTTGGAGGAGTTGCGGCAGAACTACGACCGGGTCGAAAGCCTGCACCATCCCAACATCGTGGCGGTCAAGCACCTGTTGAAAATCCCCGAGCTGGGCGAGTACGCCCTGATGATGGAGTATGTTCCCGGACCGACCCTTCTGGAATATCGAAAAACGCAGGCCGGGCGGCGGATCGAAATCGCCCAGGCCGTGAAATTCGCCGTCGAGATCGCGGCAGGGCTCGATTGCGCGCACCGGCGGGGAATTGTCCACCGGGACATCAAGCCGGAGAACATCATCGTCGCGGGCAACACCGAGGCCAGGATCGCCGACTTCGGTCTCGCCAGGCGGATCGACACAGTGGCTGCGGCGTCCCCCGAGGAATTCAGAAAGGCCATGTCCGGCACCTACGAGTACATGGCCCCGGAGCAGTGGCACTGCGAAAAGCCGGACATGTATACGGACATCTACTCGCTGGGCGCCACGGTCTACGAAATGGTCTCGGGCCGGCGCCCTTTCGAGGAGGCCCCCGATCTGGCGGTCCTGAAGCTGTCCGTGGAAACCGACGAACCCAGGTCGCTTCTGGATTTTTTTCCGGAAGACCCGCACGAGACCGACGAGTTCAAGAAGCAGGAAATCGCCAGAAAGCGCAGGATCGTCGGGCAAATCGACGAGGCCGTGAAAAAGGCCATGGCCAAGAAAAAGGAGGACCGCTTTCGAACGGCCGGCAAGTTCGCCGAAGCTTTGAAAAAGGCCTTGCGGGCCGGAGACGCGGTCCCCGATCAGCCGCCGCCCAAGCCCAGGTGGGTCGGGCCGGCCGTGGTGGCGGCGGTGCTTCTGGTCGCGGCCGGAGCGCTGTCCTTTTTCACCGACGCCTTCGGTCCCCGCAAGACCCCCGAACCCGTCGTCACCATAAACGACTTGACCGTGGACGACATCATAGACAGACAATCGAACGACAATCTAAGCGTCGAGATGGCGGATACTTCGTTGCGGCTGATGAAACTGGTCTTAAACGATGCCAAGAACGACCTGCCGGAATTGCGTTTCGCCGTGCTGGACATCACGGACAACATCGCGGACGAAAAGTGCGCCGAGCTGGGAGCGCCCTTGCGCATGAAGGTCGCCGGGGGCGTAAAGCGCCTGAATGGAAAATTGACGGGCAAGAGAATCGGGGTGGACGAAATAACGGCGGAACAGCTGAGGCCGTTTAAAAATCTGAGCCGCAAAACCTTCACCGAAAAGGATTTGCCGGACCAGGAAGTCACCAATTTCATGGAAAGGGGCGGTATTCTGATTCGGGGGTTCTGGCAGAAAAACGCGGATGAAATCGTTTTGCAATTGGTGGCCCATTCTTTTTCGAAAATCGCCGGAGGCCAGGGGTATCGTGTCGTATTCGAGGGCGAAGCGAGCGGGAATATCCCCAGAAGCTACTTGAACGACGACCAGCTGGGCTGCCTCAGGCCATACCAATGGTCGAAATATTCGTTTGGAGGCGACTCGGACCCCGGAGGCGAAGGTGAAACAGGGATCGGGGCTGTTTCGCCTCCTGCCCTTGCCGACTTGCGGGTGGAAACGACGCCGGAGGGCGCGACGGTTTTCATCGACGGCGCGAAGCAAGGGCGAAAAAGCCCTTTGACCGTCGAGGATCTGGCGGTCGGGAAAGTGGAGGTGAAGGCGGAGCTGTCCGATGATTTCGCGCCTGCGAAAAAGACGGTGGCTTTGCGTCCTGAAGCGGACAATCGCGTGGAACTCGCTTTCAAAAGGGTGCGGACACGGCTGTCTCTGGATGTGGAGCCGGAATACGCCGAAGTTCGCCTGGACGGAGTGAAAGGGGGCTACGCGGAGGGCATGTCGCTGGAGCTGGGAAATAAGTATTCGATCACGGTTTCCGCGCCGGGATACAAAACGATGGAACAGGAACTTGCGCTGGAGGAGATCGAGAAAAACGAAATCAAGGTGCGTCTGGAAAGAGGGGCCATCGAAGACGGTTTTCTGGCGGGGGAGGGGATGAAGTTTGTGTTTGTCGAGCCGGGTCATTTCATCAGGGGGACGCCGGAAGGCGAAGGGGGGGACGACAGGGAAAGACCTGCCCGGAAGGTGGTTTTCGAGCGAGGGTTTTACATGCAGACGACGGAGGTCACCCAGGGACAATGGAAGAAAATCATGGGCGATAACCCGTCCTATTTTAAAGAATGCGGTTCGGACTGTCCGGTCGAGCAAGTGTCTTGGGAAGATGCGAAAAAATTTATTCTGAAGCTGAACGAGGAAGACGGAAAGTATCGCTACCGGTTGCCGACGGAGGCCGAGTGGGAGTATGCGGCGAGAGCTGGCAAACAGACCGCATTTGCCAACGGCGATATGACCCAGGCTGGTTGTGAAAAAGATCCCAACCTGGATGCCATGGGGTGGTATTGTTACAATTCCGGTAAAAAAACACATCCTGTGAAAAACAAAGAGCCGAACAAGTGGGGCCTTTACGATATGCACGGCAACGTTTGGGAATGGGTGGAGGACGATTGGCACGGCAGCTACAAAGGCGCTCCTACAGAAGGCTCCGCCTGGATTGACAATCCTAGAGGCGCGCGACGCGTTGTTCGGGGCGGCTCGTGGGGCGACGTCGCCGGCGACTGCCGGTCGGCCTTTCGCGGCAGGTTCCATCCCGGCTTTCGCCACCGCAGCATCGGCTTTCGGCTTGCCTGCCTCCCAAAACAAGAAGCGGAGGAAAAAAGATAGAAAAAAAGCAAGCAGGAAAGAACGAAAGCAAGCAGGGAGCGAAAGGAGCAGCGGGCGAGCGAATCGCCAAAGCCGCGCCAGCGCGTGGCGATTCGCGCGCACGCGGCGACTTTCGCGGCGCCGGTTCGAAGCGGGGCCTTGGTGCCTGGTGCCACGCGAATTTGGCGCATCGCGCCCAAATTCGCGTGTTGAAGGCCGGACCTCGGATGGTATTTCCGAAAATAATTATGACGAAAGAGCGCGAGCCGGATCGATGGAAAATATCCATATCGGGATGTTTTTTTTTCGCAGGGCATTGTTCCGCGACCGTTATGCGCAGGCCGGGCTTGGTTTTAACGTCGGCAAACCAACTCCGTCATTCCGGGCGGAGCTTGCCTTAGACCCGGAATCCAGGCGATGGTCGAGGCTCATGGGTTAAAAAGCCGGCCAAAGACAAAACCAACCCCCGCAGGCCTGGGGCGGATCGTAGGGTGGGTGGGTCGGTACCCGGGCTTCGGGGGCTGGTATGCAGCCTGTTTATTCCCGAGCCCGTCGATTTTGCACGGAGTCCAACCCACCGTTTCCCGAGCCGCCACCACGTCTCGGGCCGGAGGGGGGCGAAACGACACGAAAAATGGTGGGTTGGATTTGGTACGAGATTGTAAGGCCGTCGAAACCAAGAGAGGCTGCCTTGGCGACAAGTTCCGGACCTCGACCCACCCACCCTACGATCCCGAGTCCAGCCCGCTGTTTCCCGAGGTGCCACGGCGTCTCGGGCCGAAGGGGCGAAGCGACTCGAAAAATGGTGGGTTGGTCTCGGTACGAGATTGAAAGGCCGTCGAAACCAAGAGAGGCTGCCTTGGCGACAAGTTCCGGACCTCGACCCACCCACCCTACGATCCCGAGTCCAGCCCGCTGTTTCCCGAGGTGCCATGGCGTCTCGGGCCGAAGGGGCGAAGCGACTCGAAAAATGGTGGGTTGGTCTCGGTACGAGATTGGAAGGCCGTCGAATTCAAGAGAAGTTGCCTTGGCGACAAGTTCCGGACCTCGACCCACCCACCCTACGATCCCGAGTCCAGGCCGCTGTTTCCCGAGCCGCCACGAGGTCTCGGGCGAAGGGGCGAAGCGACTCGAAAAATGGTGGGTTGGATTTGGTACAAGATTGGAAGGCCGTCGAAACCAAGAGAAGTTGCCTTGGCGACAAGTCCCGGGCCTCGACCCACCCACCCTACGATCCCGAGTCCAGCCCGCTGTTTCCCGAGGTGCCACGGCGTCTCGGGCCGAAGGGGGCGAAGCGAGTCGAAAAATGGTGGGTTGGTCTCGGTACAAGATTGGAAGGCCGTCGAAACCAAGAGAAATTGCCTTGGCGACAAGTCCCGGGCCTCGACCCACCCACCCTACGATCCCGAGTCCAGCCCGCTGTTTCCCGCAGTGCCACGGCGTCTCGGGCCGAAGGGGGCGAAGCGACTCGAAAAATGGTGGGTTGGATTTGGTACAAGATTGGAAGGCCGTCGAAACCAAGAGAAGTTGCCTTGGCGACAAGTCCCGGGCCTCGACCCACCCACCCTACGATCCCGAGTCCAACCCGCTGTTTCCCGAGCCGCCACGAGGTCTCGGGCGAAGGGGCGAAGCGACTCGAAAAATGGTGGGTTGGATTTGGTACGAGATTGGAAGGCCGTCGAAACCAAGAGAAGTTGCCTTGGCGACAAGTCCCGGGCCTCGACCCACCCACCCTACGATCCCGAGTCCAGCCCGCTGTTTCCCGAGGTGCCACGGCGTCTCGGGCCGAAGGGGCGAAACGACACGAAAAATGGTGGGTTGGATTTGGTACGAGATTGGAAGGCCGTCGAAACCAAGAGAAGTTGCCTTGGCGACAAGTCCCGGGCCTCGACCCACCCACCCTACGATCCCGAGTCCAGCCCGCTGTTTCCCGAGGTGCCACGGCGTCTCGGGCCGAAGGGGGCGAAGCGAGTCGAAAAATGGTGGGTTGGTCTCGGTACAAGATTGGAAGGCCGTCGAAACCAAGAGAAATTGCCTTGGCGACAAGTCCCGGGCCTCGACCCACCCACCCTACGATCCCGAGTCCAGCCCGCTGTTTCCCGCAGTGCCACGGCGTCTCGGGCCGAAGGGGGCGAAGCGAGTCGAAAAATGGTGGGTTGGTCTCGGTACAAGATTGGAAGGCCGTCGAAACCAAGAGAAATTGCCTTGGCGACAAGTCCCGGGCCTCGACCCACCCACCCTACGATCCCGAGTCCAGCCCGCTGTTTCCCGCAGTGCCACGGCGTCTCGGGCCGAAGGGGGCGAAGCGACTCGAAAAATGGTGGGTTGGATTTGGTACAAGATTGGAAGGCCGTCGAAACCAAGAGAAGTTGCCTTGGCGACAAGTCCCGGGCCTCGACCCACCCACCCTACGATCCCGAGTCCAACCCGCTGTTTCCCGAGCCGCCACGAGGTCTCGGGCGAAGGGGCGAAGCGACTCGAAAAATGGTGGGTTGGATTTGGTACAAGATTGGAAGGCCGTTGAAACCAAGAGAAGTTGCCTTGGCGACAAGTTCCGGGCCTCGACCCACCCACCCTACGATCCCGAGTCCAGCCCGCTGTTTCCTGAGGTGCCACGGCGTCTCGGGCCGAAGGGGGCGAAGCGAGTCGAAAAATGGTGGGTTGGTCTCGGTACAAGATTGGAAGGCCGTCGAAACCAAGAGAAATTGCCTTGGCGACAAGTTCCGGACCTCGACCCACCCACCCTACGATCCCGAGTCCAGGCCGCTGTTTCCCGAGCCGCCACGAGGTCTCGGGCGAAGGGGCGAAGCGACTCGAAAAATGGTGGGTTGGTCTCGGTACGAGATTGGAAGGCCGTCGAATTCAAGAGAAGTTGCCTTGGCGACAAGTTCCGGGCCTCGACCCACCCACCCTACGATCCCGAGTCCAGGCCGCTGTTTCCCGAGCCGCCACGAGGTCTCGGGCGAAGGGGCGAAGCGACTCGAAAAATGGTGGGTTGGTCTCGGTACAAGATTGGAAGGCCGTCGAAACCAAGAGAGGTCGCCTTGGCGACAAGTCCCGGGCCTCGACCCACCCACCCTACGATCCCGAGTCCAGCCCGCTGTTTCCCGAGCCGCCACGGCGTCTCGGGCAGAAAGGGGGCGAAGCGACACGAAAAATGGTGGGTTGGATTTGGTACGAGATTGTAAGGTCGTCGAAACCAAGAGAAGTTGCCTTGGCGACAATTCCCGGGCCTCGACCCACCCACCCAACGATCCCGAGTCCAGCCCGCTGTTTCCCGAGCCGCCACGGCGTCTCGGGCCGAAAGGGGGCGAAGCGACTCGAATAATGGTGGGTTGGTCTCGGTACAAGATTGGAAGGCCGTCGAAACCAAGAGAGGTCGCCTTGGCGACAATTCCCGGGCCTCGATCCACCCACCCAACGATCCCGAGTCCAGCCCGCTGTTTCCCGAGCCGCCACGAGGTCTCGGGCGAAGGGGCGAAGCGACTCGAAAAATGGTGGGTTGGTCTCGATACAAGATTGGAAGGCCGTCGAATTCAAGAAAAATTGCCTTGGCGACAAGTCCCGTGCCTCGACCCACCCACACTACGATCGCGAACCAGCCCGTGCAGATTGCCGCGAGATGAAACAAATCCAGGTGTAAAAAAATCTTCCGAAATTGGATGATTTTCATCGCCCCAGGCGAGAACCCACGAGCTTCCACCAATCCACCGGCGATCTGTATTTTTTTTGCGATGGCAGCATGGAACAGGCACCCTGAAAACCTTATTTTTATTTTTTTAACCTTAGTAGAATGGCGGATCATCTCTCTGTATAACCTTATTTCCATGACCCGCCATTCGCCATGCGGGGTGGCAGGGTCGCAAAACCAAATCGCAACGACACGCGCAAGAACGGTCGGCGACATTTGACAGGCCGGATTGCGAAAAGACATGGATGAATAAGGATTATAAGGTTGTGTAAGAGAGAGTTCGACACCTGCTACTAAGGTTATGTACAAAAAATAAGGTTTTTGGACCCGTGCGGTAACGCTTCAATGCCTTGGAAAAATATCATCGCACAAAGTTTTCGACCTGTGCGGATCGCGGTTTTGGACCGGGTTTCAAAGCCGGTTGGGATCGGTAGCGCCGTCTTCCACGACGGCGCGGTGGAGTTTGGTTCTAAATTCGGCCACCTGGATTCCGGGTCTACGCTACATTTTCTGTTTAAGAAATCCCCGGAAAAAAACGGAATCCAGCTATTTTATCGACACCCAGGTAATATACCGCTCCGCCCGGAATGACGACTGCCGGGACGATAGTCTTTGAAAGTGGCCGATGTTAAAACCAATCCCGCGCGGTGCATAGGCGAATATTCGGCAAAGGACCGAGCAGTGGCTAACGCGCCGCCGTGGAAGACGGCGCTGCCGGGACAAACGGTCCTCTCGCCTCGCCGCCAAACCAACCGCACAGTTCGTAAGTTTTTGCAACCGGAGCTTTCAAGTCTGGTCCGATACCGCGAAAACGTCATCCGATCAAAGCCAAGACATGCCAGACCAGGATGGTCTCGTTACCATCGATACGCCTATTCGCAAAAATCCGCGACGAAACGGGAAGTGAACAGGGTTTGGATAGCAACCCGGCCGATGATTGCAGCACGGACCAACACGGACCGGCGGGACACACACGAACAGGCCTTCGATAGAAGCTTTGCCCCTCATCCCATAGCCATTGTCCCTTGGCCCTTAGCCCTTAGACCTCGGCCCTCGCCTTAAAGTTTCCCTTGTCGCGGCATACAATCCCGCCGCGCAGCACAAAACCCCGGCCAGCCCGAAAAACGCCCACCGGAAGGACCCGGCGTCCATGGCGGCGAGGGGGAATAGCCACGCCATGATTTTGCCTATGCCCTGCAAGAACACGGCGGCGCCGGTCATGGTGAAGAAGTTGATGCCGGTCATGGCGGTCCCGGCCATCTCGAGGGGAAGGCTCTCCTTGATGTGGGCGTACATGACTCCTCCGGCGGCGGCAAAGAAGCCGAAGAGGAAAAACAGCGCCATGGGGACCAGGTACCCGGTGCCGACCTGCACGAACCCGAGAATCGACAGGACTGCGACCATTCCCGCAAAGCCGATCATGACCACGCCTTTTCTGCTCTCCAAATACCGGTCCGAAACCACCCCGAAAAACGGCCCTCCGGCAATGGAACCCACGGTCATCAAAAACAGGACGTTTCCCGCCGTCACCGGGTCGAATCCCAGCGCGTTCATCAGGTACGGCCCCGCCCATAGGGCCTGGACCGCCGCGAAAATGCCGTATCGGCAAAACGTTCCGAACGAGATGATCCAGTAGTCTTTCATTCGAAACAGCATGGCGATGGCGGAAAACGTCTCAACCGGCTTTTCCAAAGGCGTTTCCGAAATCGCGGCTTTCGACGCAGGGCGCAGCGGACGGTCCCTTGCAACCAGGTAGAACATGACGGTCAGCAGGGTCGAAAAAACCGCGAAGCATGTGAACGAGTATCTCCAGCCCATCCACCGCACCATCAGCACCAGAGGGGTCGAGGACACCAGGTTTCCCGCCATGCCGATGGAAACGAAAACCGCAGACAGGGTGGCGAACCAGCGCGGGGAGAACCATGTGGTGATCAGCTTCAAAGACCCCATGAAATTGCATGCCATGCCGATCCCCAACAGCAGCCTTCCGGCCGCGGCAGTCGAAACCGATCCGGACCAAGCGAACGTCAGCGCCCCGAACACGCCGACGATCGAAAGAAGGGTCATGGTGGCCCTCGCACCGATCCGGTCCAGAAACATTCCGATGGGGACCTGGGTGAGGGCGAAGGAATAGAAAAAGACGGCGGACAGAAGGCTCAGGCCGTCGGGGCCGACGGCAAGGTCTTCGGTCAGCTGCGGCGTGATGACCGCAAGGGAGGTCCGGTAGAACTGCGACAGGAAAAACATCATGGCGGTGATGGAAAAAATCGCCCAGCGTCTCGATATCGTTTTTTCGAACGGCATTGCCACCTATTCGGGTTTTGACAAAAAGTGGTCGGATCTAGCCACTTTTTGTCACGGAATTACGAAAATGAAATTGGCCGGTTTCTCGCAAACCCTTTCATGCCATGGGTCGCGGCGACCGTACGAACTCTTGGCGCGGTTTTTGCAATCTCTAATAGGATGGAGAATGCAATCAAGAAAGGGAGAAAGGTCGTGGAAAACTCGAAAAAGCTCAAGAAACTTTTGATCACAAGGCTGGACCAGGCGGGAATGGAACGAAGTCTCATCCCCGGATTTATCAGGAGCCTGGCCAATTCCGTTTTCATCATCCCCCACGTCAACCTGTGGGATGTCAACGAACGTCTGCAATACCTCGGATGGGACAATTTCAAGCTCGACTATCACACGTTCGAGCTTGCCATGGCATTTTTCGACGCCGAGGGTCTGCATTGCCTGGAAAACATCAAGGATTTCATGTTCGACAAGTCGTTTTTAAACGGCACGTTCGGGATGAAAAAAAGCCACGCCGTGAATTAGGGTGTTTTGACAGGGATTGGTTCTAAAAAAGCCGAGCCGGGTTGCCGCCGCGCCTTTTCATTCGGCGTTTCGACACCCGGCTTTGATTGCGAAGCATGCGACCGCCATGGGGGGCGGAATTGCGTCCGGCCCTGCCTCTACCCTTGCCTTCCTCCGTTTTTAGAAAAGGACCTTGCAACGACCCTTTTTATTCCCCCCTCCTGATGCACCCGCGCACCTGGGAAAAGATGCCCGGCGCCAAGACCATGACAGGTTCTTCGATTTTTTGTCCGTCCAGATAGTCCCCGAGGTGGAAATCGCCCCCGTTCATCTTGAACATCTTGCCGCCTGCCGCCTCCACGATGATGTGGGCGGCCGCAAGTCCACGGTAGGATTCGTGGGACGCCACGGCGACTTCGGCCCTGCCCATGGCGATGTAGCACATATGGGCGGCGGTGCTCCCCATGTTCAGGATTTTTCCGGGAAACGAGGAGTGGGAATCGTGGTGGAAACGCGAATAGATGAACATGATGCTTTCGTCGTTGATGTTTTCCTTCTGGGAAATGTGGATTTCCGTTTCGTTCCGATAGGCCTTGGCGCCCGCCTGGGCGTAGAAGAGGTCTCCGGTGGCGGGCATGTAGACCGCGCCGAAAACCGGCCAGAAGTTTTCGATCAGCGCCAGGGAAATTCCCCAGATGGGAATGCCCGCCTGGAAGTTGGCCACGCCGTCGAGAGGATCGAAGATCCACAGGTACCGCTTGTGGTCGTGCCTGTATTCCTCGTCTTCTGAAACGGCCGAAAAGATTTGGTGTTCGGGAAATTTCGACGTCAATTGATCTCTGAAAAAATCCGTCAGATGGTTTTCGGCTTCGATCACGAGATGCTCGTCGAACTTGACTTGGGTGTCGCCTCGTCCGTAATACTTCATCGCCTCGTCTCCCGACTGGCGGATCACGTCCAAAGCGAAACGGCTCAATTCCTCGATTCCCTGGCTTTTCTGTTCTGTCATCTACCCTCCTTGATTTTTGTTGATTGCGACGCCCGTAACGAACCGGTAACTCGCACAAACACGAATGATTCCATATTCTAACAGCATGCTGTCGATTGGCAAGACAATAATTGATTGGCACCGGCTTTCGATCCAGATATGATCGGAATTGCCAAGAAGCCGGTCGGCATCACAAAAGCAGCAGTTCTAATTTTGACGGAAATTCCACGTCGAAGAGTTTGCGACGATCAAGGTAACCAGACCATCCTGGTCTGGTATGCCCACGGTAAAGGGGCATTTCCTGACACACCGAACCAGACCAGGATGGTCTGGTTACTTTGAAGGTGCCGGAAACACCCACCATTAGAATTGCTGTCACAAGAGGATGCGCCTTGACTCGCTTTATGTCATAGGCTAAGGTTCCATATTTGAATGCCGCCAAGCGAACAAAAGCTAACAGCCGGATATGAATCCGCCGTAGCTTGTAGGCTTAAATTAAAAGTACAGAAATTTCGTTATATTATTAACTTAAATAAAGACTGTAATCAACAATTAACAACTCTTCAAAATGGAACAATGCAATGATTCGATTGATCGAAGCATGGAACTATCGGTGTCTCAGGTACATCAAACAAGAACTGAGAGACTTTCATGTTCTCGTGGGTCCCAACGCCAGCGGCAAAACCACATTTTTGGATGTGGTCTCTTTTCTGGGAGACCTGGTTTCCGATGGTCTCGAGCAGGCAATGCAGAAAAGGACATCAAATTTTTCGGATTTGCTGTTCGCGCGCCATGGTTCGCATTTCGAGCTTGCCGTCGAACTGAAGATACCTGACGACCGGGCCGTTGCGCTTCCCAAAGAAAAAAAATTCGATACAATCCGCTACGAAATCTCCATCGGAATGAAAGAAAACCAGGTGCATATTCTGGACGAAAAGGCGATTCTGGCTCGGAGATTTCAAAAAACTCCGGTGCAGAAAGAAATGTTCCCCAATCCTCCCGAACCTCCGGCAACGATAATGACAAGGACATCGCCCCACCTTCGCCGAATCGTAACCAAAGTTTACGCCGGAAACGACAATTATTACTCCGAAGTCCACAAAAAAGGCGGAAAAGGGTGGGCGCCCTCGATTCGACTCGGACCGACAAAGTCCGCTCTCGCGAATCTGCCAGCGGATGAAACCAATTTCCCGGTATCCACATGGCTTCGCGACATCCTGCGCGACGGCGTTCAGCAAATCATGCTGAACAGCCTGGCGCTACGCAGAAGCAGCCCTCCCGGACAAGGTTTGCAATTCAAACCCGACGGCTCCAACCTTCCGTGGGTGATTCATAACAACCGATCCGAGTCCCCCCAACGACATGAAGAATGGATCGCCTTGGTGCGGACCGCACTTCCGGACTTGGCGGACATCAAAACTTTGGAATTTCCGGATACGCGCCACAGGTACATGAAACTGGACTACGACAACGGCCTGGACGTTCCTTCATGGATGGCATCGGACGGAACATTGAGACTTTTGACACTGACATTGCCCGCCTATCTTTCCGATTTCGAGGGCATCTACCTTATAGAGGAACCGGAAAACGGTATTCATCCGATGGCAATGGAAACCGTCTATCAGTCTCTCAGTTCCGTTTGCGACGCGCAAATTTTACTGGCGACACATTCTCCTGTGATTCTGGGTTGCGCCGAGGCATCGGATATTTTGTGTTTCAAAAAATCGAAGGACGGCGCCACCGACATCGTCGCGGGAAATGAACATCCCGAACTTCGAAAGTGGCAAGGCAACCTGAATCTCAGCGACCTTTACGCATCGGGGGTATTGGGATGAAAAAACGGGACCTATTTGTGATCGTGGCGGACCTGGATGCGGAAAACGCAATCAAAATTTTGTTGACAGAAAGACAAGAGGCTCTTGGGATATCGCTGGATTTCTCACCCGATGCAAACGATCTATTGCGTTACTACGGTCGGGATTCAGGATGCTATCGCGACATGGAAAACCTGATGCGCACTCCCCTGAAAACACATCGACACGCCATTGTTTGCTTTGACCTTCATGGAAGCGGTGCCAATGGCAAAACCCGCGAGTTTGTCGAAAAAGATGTGGAAGAGCGTTTGCGCAAAATTGGGTGGGTTGCAAAAGACGCGGCGGCCATTGTCATCGATCCCGAATTGGAAGCGTGGGTATGGGCGGATTCTCGGGAGGTCGCCGAAACATTGGGTTGGGCGGGAAACATGGATGCTTTGCGACGCTATCTTTCATCGAAAGACCTGTGGAATTCGGAACAGGCCAAGCCTTCCGATCCCAAAAAGGCCATGAAGCAGGCCATCCGGGAAAAGGGAAAAGGAGGCGGTACCGCTCCCTTGTTCGCCAAGTTGGCGAAAAAGGTCGGTCTGGGTTCTTGCCTCGATCCGGCATTCAATAAGTTGAAAAACACATTGCGGGTTTGGTTTCCAAGGTAGGACAAAAACTTCCGGGTTTGGTTTTTGTTTCTGCCATGCCTCTGCGAAACGAGGACGCGAAGCGTCCTGGTATGCATTCCAACGCGAAGCGTTGGAACGAGGCGTTTAATGGAAAAGATTTTTTTCAGAAGTCGAAAACAACGGCGAACTCCCCGCTTTGGTCGTCGTTGAGCTTGAGCCTGGCGGAGAACGTCTTTCCCGATTTGGACTTGAACCCTTTGATGGTGTCCGAAACGCCCTTTGCCAGGATTTTTCTGACGGCGGTCTTGGGTATTTTCTTGCCCGCGATGGTTTTCCAGATGACGAAGCGGCAGGCGCCGTCTTTTTTTCTCCAGTTGGAGCATCCGAAGCCCCGCTCGCCCTCGATGATGTCCCCGCCGCAACGGGGGCACTTGCCGAAGGTTTCGATTTTCGCGGGGGCGGTCGTCGTTTTCGAGGTTGTCGAGGTTTTCGAGGTTGTTGATGCTTTTGAGGTTTTTGCGGCAGCTGGCACGGCGTCTTCCGCTTTCTGGTACTTCGGTGCCTTTCGATAGGGGGTTCGGCGGGTGCCCGGCCTTTGCGAGGGCGTTTTCGGGACATCGATTTTTCCCCCCTTGAATTCCTCCACGATTTCACGGACGAAGTTCTGGATGCTTTCCAGAAAGCCCTGCCCGGACCCCTCTCCCAGCGCGATCCGGTTGAGCTGCATCTCCCATCGAGCGGTCTGTTCGGCCGAAGTCAGGATTTTCGCCCTTTCGAAGCGCCGCAGGGTGTCGATCAGAAGGCAGCCCTTGTCCAGGGCCACGATGTATCGTTTTTCCCTCAGGACGTATTTTCTTTGCAGCAAGGTCTCGATGATCTGCGCGCGGGTGGACTGGGTACCCAGGCCGATGTCTCCCATGTAGATTCTTTTCAGCTCGTTTTCGTCCACGTAGCGGCCGGGGTTGGTCATGTCCTTTAAAAGAAGCGCGTCGGAATACTCGGGCGGAGGGGTCGTCTGCTTGCGGTTGATTTTGGTTTCGGCGACCGACGCCGGGTCGCCTTTTTCCAAGGGAGGAAGGTTTTCGGGTTCTGCCTCCTCGTCGGAATCCTTCCTTTTTTTTTCCTCGGCCTCGTACACCGCGCGCCAGCCGGGTTTCAGGATTCGCTTGCCCTGCGTGCCGAACGTCTCCCCTTCGACTTCGGTGACGATGTTGGTCTGCTCGTATTCGCAATCGGCGTGAAAGGCGGCTGCGAACCGCTTCAAGACCAGGTCGTAGACCTTTTTTTCGTCGTCGGTCGCCCGTGCGGGCAGAGGCGCCAGCGGGATGATGGCGTGGTGGTCGGTGAGCCTGGCGTCGTTGAACACGCGCTTGTATTTTGCGTCGATTCTCTCGTCCAAGACGTTTTGGAAAACGGGCGGGTAGGATTGGGAAAGCGCGTTTACAATCTTCTTCACCAGTTCCACGTTTTCCGAGCCCAGCACCTGGGCTTCGGTGCGGGGATAGGACAGGCATTTCTTGTTTTCGTAGAGCCCTTGGGCGATTCCCAGGGTCTTTTTGGCGGTGAAGCCGAAGCGGATGTTGGCGTCCCTCTGCAAGTCGGTCAGGGAATAGAGCAGCGGCGGGGGCTGCTTTTTCTTCTGTTTCTTCGCCGACACCACCCGGCCCTGGCGGTTTTCGATCTTCTCTTGGACCGCCTTGGCGTCTTCTTCCTTCAGAAACCGGGTCTGGTCCTTGTCGAACCACGATCCCCACCACTGTCCTTTCGGGTTTTCAAAGAGCGCCTTGAGCAGCCAGTAGGGTTCGGGCTTGAAGTTTTCCCGCTCCCGTCTGCGGTCCACCAGCAGGGCCAGGACGGCGGTCTGCACTCTGCCGATGCTGAAAAGGTCGTCCATGCGCTTGGTGGCGGAGCGCGTCGCGTTCATGCCCACCAGCCAGTCGGCGATCTGTCGTGCCTGGCCGGCGCGCCACAGACGGTCGTAATCCCCGGCGGGCTTCAGAGATTGCATGCCCGCCTTTACCACGCTCGGGGTCAGGGCTTGGCTGGTCCAAAATCGCAGGACGTCTTTTCTGCCCTCGAGGTTTTCAGCGGGCACTCCCGAGGACAGGAGTATGGTTCGCGCGATCACCTCGCCCTCGCGCCCGGCGTCGGTGGCGATGACGATCTTTCCGACCCGGCCCGAGGAAAAGAAACCGTTGATAAGCTTCAGTTGCTTTTTTGTTTTCTCGATGGGCTTGTATCGGAATTCTTCGGGAATGATGGGCAGGCTGGCCAAAGACCACCGTTTCCACTTGGCGTCGTATTCGCCGGGTTCCAGCAGCTCCACCAGGTGGCCTATCGCCCAGGCGACGATGTACTCGTCGTTTTCCATCCAGCCCTTCCTGGACGGCACCCCGAGGGCCTTGGCGAAATCCCTCGCCACAGAGGGCTTTTCCGTCAGTATCAGCGTTTTTTTCCTGCCCGTGCTCATATGGCTCCGCGTGTTTTCATTGCGACTGTCCGCATTTCATGTTCGCAAGAAATGCGACCGACATTTGCCCAAAAAACTATCACCAGCAGAACGGGGTGTCAAATCCCCAGCAATTCTAATTTGGGATGTCTCCGGTGCATTCAAGGTAACCAGACCATCCTGGTCTGGTTCGACGCGTCAGGAAATTCCCCTTTGCCGGGGTACGCCAGACCAGGATGGTCTGGTTACCTTGGTCGCTGCAACCTATTTGGCATGGAATTTCCGTTAAAAACAGAATTGCTGCCACATCCCGGCAATGTTGATTCCTTTGCGCCTCTGCGCTGAAAAAACGGCGGCTCCAGGCTATCGAGGGATTGCGTATTCAACACAGAGGCGCGGAGGACGCGGAGAGTCGCAGAGAGATGGGCCGTCAAAAATTGGAATTGCTGAAAACCGGTTTTTCAAATTGACTTTTCCCGCTTGCTTCTGTTAGATTTCCTGTTCGTGGAACGATATTCGACATTTTCCCCATTATGGCGGCTTTTGGGGGAGCTGTTGAAACGTAGGCTGGGTTGAGCGTCGTTACTTGTCGGGTTTCGCTGATTTATCCTTTCAAACTTAATGGGGAGGTGTTCGTTGCAAGCAGGCAGCAAGCGAAACCCAACATGAAACTCCGCTCGACCCAACCTGCGCCGACTCCCCCCAAAGCCGCTGTAACCGGACATTTTCCATTCGAGGAGCGAAAAGATGAAAAAGGGCGTCTTCCAAATATTGATGATTCACATCATGATCCTTTTCTTATCCGCGCCGACAGTTTGCAAAGCGGCGGATGAAAAAATCCGAAGCGATGCAACCGACCATTATTACCAGGTGTACAAAACGAAAAAAACCTGGAGCGACGCCCGTTTTTCGTGCGAAAAAGCGGGGGGCTACCTGGTCACGGTGACCTCTGCGGCGGAACGCGATTTTCTTGTGAAACGCTTCTTTGCCGGCTCCAGGCAGAGCTTCTGGGCGGGCGCGACCGACTCGGAGACCGAAGGCCAATGGAAATGGCTCACCGGCGAGCCCTTCGATTTTGCGGACTGGAGAAAGGGGGAACCCAACGACCAAAAGGGCGAGGATTGCCTCGAAATGCCGGTCTATTTCGATTACCAGTGGAACGACGTTCCCGACGCCGCCAAGCGCAACTGCTATGTCTGCGAATGGGGCGATACCGCGATCGAAACGGATGCGGACGAGGAAGACGCCCCGGACGACGAATCCGACGACGAATCCGAAACGGCAGCCGCGTCCGAAACCCCGTCATCCTTCGAAACGGAAACCGATCCGTCGTCCCTTTCCAGCGACCAGGATGAACCGGCGGTGTTTTCCAACCAGTCCGACAGCTCCGGGTCCGAAACATATAATTACTACGTTCCGCTCTTCGAATATTCGTCCCGGTTTCTCACGGGCCTCGGCCTTTCCAACAGCAGCGAAGAGGACGAGGCGGAGGTCGTCGTGGAAGTCCTGGACCCGTACGGCGCACAAATCATGACGGAAACCATCGTCATCGCCCCGGACGGCCAGCAGACCGCAGTCCTCTATCCGGACAAGAGCGCGCGAGGGTGGCTCGCCATCCTGTCGGACCGTCCCCTGACCGGTGTATGCTTCATGGTGGCGACAGGGTCGGGCTGCGACAATTTCATGGCGGACATTCCCATTTCCGGACAAGCCCACCAGCGCCTGCACGTCCCCCACGTCTCCTACGACAGCGACTGGGAGACCACCATATACGTGGCCAATCCCAACGACGCGCTCCAGACCGTGAATATCGACGTGGTCGCCTCCGACGGCCAGACCCTGGCGTCGGACACGGCCCGGATCTCCGCCCGGGGCTGCGGCCAGTACGGCCTGTCGGCCCTCCTTGCCAGACAGCACCTTGTCGGGGGGAAGGTGAAACTGTACGGCCCCGACGGGATTGTCGCGTTTGCGCTCTACACCAACCTCAAGACCGGCGCGCGCTCCTTCGCGGGAATCAGCCCCATGGAACCTTTCGGAAATGATTAGAAAACGAAATATTTCTTAGCGGCTTCGTTGGCGGTCCTAAAGAAAAACGTCCTCGACCGGACAGGAAAAACCGGGCAGCACGTCCCCGCCGGTCAGTTGCTCTTCGACGGAGAGAATGCGTATTCGATCTGCGGAACGGTACTCGGTGATCGTGCTGGTTCTCGGATATACGACCCAGACCAGACGGCAACCGGCGCGCAGCCAGTCCGCAACTTTGGAATGTACATCCTGGGCCGAGTCCGAAGGGGAAACCACTTCCACCACCAGATCGGGGGCGATGGCCCAGTACCCTTCGGGTTCGCCCTCTTGCGGTATGCGTTCTCGCGCCACAAAGGAAGCGTCGGCAGCTCGGACCGTATCGGGATTGCGGGTCAATTTAAAGCCGGTTTCCGCCGCGTAGACATTGCCAAGCTTGTTTCGCCGCGCGTGCATTTCAATCAGGGACCCTAAACGCATTGCGATTCTGCCGTGTCTGGGTCCGGCAGGACTCATCTCCTTTAGTTCTCCTTTCAGCAGTTCGTAACGACACGCCTTGTGCGGCATTTTATACAAATCGTCAGCAGTCATTCGGGATGAAGAAAGGGCAGCCCGGGCTTCGGGCTCGATCGCTTTTGTTTCCATCGTTCCAACCTTTTCTGGCTCGAAAACATGATCTTTGCGATAACCATCGATCAAAAAACCATTTGCGAGAAAGCCAACGCCTTCCATTTTAGCTCATAATTCACAATACAAACCTGAATCCGAAAAGTCAAATCCATCCGTTATAGGGAAGACTCGAATTTAAACAAATCTATGTTGACACTTTTCTGCATTCACTTTATTGTTCCGTATTGAATCGCACTGGGACCCGTTTACAAAACAGCAAAGCCGAGCCACAAAGCGTGTCTTTCATCCAATACTGAGCCCATTTTCCATTTCGACCAATATCGAGCGTCTTGCAGGCTGTTAACAAACAGGGTTAATGCATTTGCCATTTACGACTCCATATATGCTGAAAAATATTCTCTGAGAAAAATGAGCAGCATTCTACTCCCTGATTTTAAAAACCGGTCGAAACTTATTTCCATTGGTTAAGTTTCGGTCTCGCTAACATATTTGCAGAGTACGCCTTTACCATGATGAAAATCAGAACGTTATATTTGGTGATTTTCGCGGCAGTAATATGGTTTCAATGGCTGGGTGCATCTGGTTCCAGCGAAGCCGCCGCATTCCACGAAAAAATCGGCCCGCTTCTTACCAACGCCATCGGAAGGGCGTCCGGTTCGCAAGTTCCGGAAACGATGTCGTCAGGGGGCACCGGTTCCGAAGAATCGGCATCGGCTGAATTCCAGAAGACCATCGTCGTCATGGATGTTGATGCGTTCGAGTCTTTGCCTCCCGATTTGTTGACCGCGTTGCAGGAGAAGGTCGAATCCCTCGGTGGCCGGGTTGGCGAGCATGCCTTCAACAACGTGCAGGTCTGGCTGCGGCTGGATGCGGTGGAGGCGCTGGCGCGGTGGGAAGCGGTCAAAAACATCAAGCTGCCATTTGCGCCCAAGACCATGCAGACCCTTTCCGAAGGCGTCTCCGTGATACATGCGGACCGCTTTCCTTCGTCCGGGCCGGACGGTACCGGGGTGAAGGTCGGCGTGGTGGATGTCGGTTTCTACGGGTATTCCGACCTTCTGGGGGTGGAGCTGCCCTCGAAAGTCCAGACCAAGGTGGCGTCCGCCTCCGAGTTTCTTTCCACCAGGCACGGCGCGGCCTGCGCCGAGATATTGCACGACGTGGCGCCAGGCGCGGCCATGTACCTTGCGAACGCGGGGGACGTGGAGGTGGACTTTCCCAACGCCGTATCGTGGCTCAAGGACAACGGGGTGTCGGTGGTCAGCAGTTCCATCGGGCTGAACCTGTTCTTCCGGCTGGTCTACATCCACGAGATTCTGAATTCGGCCGGCACGTTCGAGGCGAACTATTTCGAAAGCCAGATGGAGATCTTCAACCAGATCGTGGACCAGTACAATTTCACGGTCTCCAAGGCGGTTTCCGACGGCATGGTCTGGTCCCAGGCGGCGGGAAACGACGGCCGGAAGAAATGGTCCGGGATGTTCGCGGATACGGACGGGGACGGTTTGTTGAATTTTTCGGCCGACGAGAACTACAACGAGATCGACGCATCCCTGGCCGGTTTCGGGGACGAGATGTATGTCGCGCTCATGTGGGGCGAGGGGGAATCCCACCGTACGAGCGACGATTTCGACCTTTACGTCCTCAATTCCTCCGGGAGCGTCTCCTGCTCTTCCATATTCGACCAGAAACGCACGGAGTTCGGGGTGGAGGTCTGCCGGATGTACGTGGATTGGCGTTCGACCTACCTGGTGGTCGTGGAAAATTACGACGCCGAGCCGCAGAACCTCGAGATTCTGCTGGGATACGAGAATTTCCCCGAGTTCAAGCACTACGTCCAGTCGGGCACGGTGGACCTGACGGTGCCTTCGTACAACGAGAACGCGATCACGGTGGGGGCGGTGCCTTTCCACGACCCTGCGGACGTGCAGGAGTACAGCTCCCACGGTCCGAACGCGGACGGTGTAATCAAGCCCGACTTGGTAGCGCCGGACGAAGTGTCCACGGAAAGCTACGGAGCGCTTTCGTTCGCGGGGACTTCAGCCGCCGCGCCCCATGCGGCCGGCGCCGCCGCGCTGGTCAAGCAAGTCCACCCCGGCTGGTCCCCTTCGCGAATCAAGCAGTACCTGGAAGACACGGCAATGGATTTGGGCGAGTCCGGAAAGGACAACGAGTCCGGCTCCGGGCTGGTGGACCTGGAGGCGCTGGCGACGCAGACCGATCCCGCGTCCGTCCATCGACTGTATTTTCCCTATATTGCATGCGACGACCGATGGAATTCCGAAATCACGGTGATTCACACGGGTAATGAGAGCGACGCCATGGGACGATTATACGCATACGACTCGCAAGGCGGCCTGGTTTCCGCGCACTCCCCCGCTCCGATGGCCCCCAACGAGGTCCTTCGACTGGATGTGGAAAGCGCGTTCGAAAACGCGGACGCGATCGGGTATGTTGTGTTCGAGTCGGACTCTGGAAAATTCGAAGGATTTGCGAAAGTGTATGTCCCCGGAGAACGCCGGGGGGCGTACCCGGCCGCGAAAGAAGCCGCAAGCGGGGACATTGCCGTTGCGCAAATCGCATCCGACGACCGTTGGGAAACGGCTTTTTTCCTGGTCAATACCACGGAAAACGAAAAAAACGCGTCCATTGTCTTCAGCGACGGGCGAACCGTTTCCAGAAACCTGGCACCCAACGCTCATGCGCGTTTTCTCGTTAGAGAGCTTTTCGGGGGCGTTGCGCAGCCCGGCATCGGCTCTGCCGTCGTTAAAAGCGCGGTCGGCCTGGTCGTGGCGCAAACCTTTACGGACACAGAGAAAAAAGCGATGTGCGCCGTTCTTCTCGCGGACGACTCTCCTTCGCGGCTCCATTTTACGCACCTGCCCGACGGGGGCGGATGGTCCGGCGGCGTTTCGCTCTTCAATCCGAGCAATGGCCGGATCAACCTGGCGTTCAAAAGCTACGATGCGGCCGGGACCCTGCTTTCTCCCGTCAAGAAGGGCGTGCTGGGGCCCGGCAAGAAATACTCCGCGTCTTTTCAGAACCTGCGACTGCCGGAAAACGCCGCGTGGCTTTCCATCGAGACGGACAATGTGGTGGAGGGCATCGAAATCTTTTCCAACGGAAAGCTTCTGGCAGGCGACCGCGTTTCTGGAAACGTCTTCACGAAAGGTTTGCTGGCGCCTGTAGAAACGGACGGGGCCACGGGCCTGGTGCTTGTGAATACGGCGAATCTTGAGGCCGAAGTGGTTCTGGAATGCCGCGACGAGGCCGGGGCGCTCGTCGCACGGGAGTCCTTGGCAATGAGCGCCCGGGAAAAAAAATCAGGTACGGTGCAGGCTTTTTTCTCGGCGGACATCGGGGGCTGCGCCACAGTCCTTTATACATCGGACCGGAACCTCGCGGGATTCCGGCTGAACGCGTCGTCCGACGGCGCCATGCTCGACGCCCTGCCCGTGCTGCCTGCGACCCCATAATTGCGGACGCAAGAATTGCGGGAACGGCCCCCGGCAATTCTAATTTTGACGTAAATTCCATGCCGAAAAGGTTGCAACGACCAGGGTAACCAGACCATCCTGGTCTGGCCTGGTATGCCTACGGTAAAGAGGAATTCCCTGACGCGCCGAACCAGACCAGGATGGTCTGGTTACCTTGAAGGTGCCGGAGACACCAGAAATTAGAATTGCTGGGACAGCCCCTTGACCGGTTGCGCAAACATGCCGGATATGATAGAAACGCCTCACGAAACCAAAACATTCAGTTTACAGCCGGTCGAATCGACAACGCTCTATCGACCGAGTATCGCTTGGGAGGAAATATGTACGAATCGGGAGATTTGAAAAAAGGATTGAAAGTGGAAATCGACGGGGAACCGCATGTCATCACGCAGTTCGAGTTTGTAAAACCCGGCAAGGGCCAGGCCCTTTACAAATGCAAGCTCAAGAACATGATCAACGGAACTCAGTTCGATAGAACCTGGCGATCCAGCGAAAAAATCAAGGAGGCCGACCTGGAGGAAACCGAGATGGAATACCTCTACGCGGAACCGGACTCCTATTGTTTCATGGACACCAGCTCATACGAGCAGTTTTTCCTGACTGCGGATCAGGTGGGAGACGCCATCAATTTTCTCAAGGAAAACACCGTCTGCTCCGTTCTTCTCTTTCAGCGAAGGCCCATCGGACTCACCCTGCCCAATTTCGTGGAACTTAGGGTCACGCACACGGACCCCTGGGTGAAAGGCGACACGGCGTCCGGCGACTCCAAGCCTGCGGAGCTGGAAACCGGCTACCGTGTCCAGGTGCCTCCCTTCGTGGAGGAAGGCGAGCTGCTTAAAATCGACACGAGAACAGGGCAATACGTGGAACGGGTAAAGGGATAGGCCCCGCATACGGGCCGCAGCCGACATACCATGGAAAAAATTTACGGCAATCATTCGGTCAGGGCCGTTTTTCTGACCCGTCCAGGCAAGGTCCGTCGCATGATCCTGCTTGCGGGCAAAAAGAACGCCCTGAACGAAGAATACCTCAAATATGCGGAAGAAAACGGAATCAAGGCCGAAGTGCTGCCCTGGCAGCAGTTTCTGAGCGAGACGGGACTGACCAAGGACGAAAAGCACCAGGGCGTGTGCATCTTCTGCGAGCCGCGCCAGATCTACGGCGAGCAAGACCTGGAGCTGCTTCGCGAAAGCCGGGCGGTCCTGGCCTGCGACCAGATCTCGAACCCCCAGAACCTGGCCACCATGCTTCGCAACGCCGCCTTTTTCGGCGTGGAAGCCATCATCCTTCTGAAAAACCGCTCCACGGACATCACGCCCACCGTAACGCGAATCGCGGTGGGAGGCGCGGAGTTCGTCAAGATTTTCAAGGTCATCAACCTGGCGAGAAGCCTTGAAATCCTCAAACAAATCGGTTTCTGGGTGTACGGCCTGGACGAACGCGGGGAAAAGACCCTGGCGGAAACGCAATTCGATCAAAAGACAGTCTTCGTGGTGGGCGCCGAGGGCGAGGGGCTTCGCCTTCGGACCACCCAGTTCTGCGATTTTCTCGTGCGCATCCCAGGCGGACGGCCCGGCATCGGAAGCCTGAACGCGGGCGTTTCCACGGCGGTAGCATTTGCGGAATACTTTCGGGACAAGACAGAATAATGGCGAAAAGTCCCTTGCAATTCTGTTTCGAAAACGATTAGCCTTGCCGCTCTTAGTTGGGGCTCGTAGGGTGGGTGGGTTGTGAGGCTGGATTTGCGCGCTGTTTCTTGGTTTCTTGAAGCCCTTGCCTTTCGATTTTGCATGGAGACCAACCCACCATTTTTCAATTTGCCTCGCCGCCTCTTTCAATGCGAGAGGCGGATGGGCAACTCGGAGAATGGTGGGTTGGTCTCCGTACAAGATTGGATTGGAGTCTTTGTCTGACAGGCATTCTGGACACGCGAAAGCATCGGATTTCAACCCACCCACGCTACGTTCGCCGCCCAGCGCCTTCCTGATTTTTTTCGGAATCCAGAAAGAAAGGCGACAAGGACGAAAATCAGGTTTCAACGTGGCATGTCTGTCGCAAGAATGGATGTTTTTTTTCGGCCGCCGTTTCTTTTCCCTTTGAGGCAAGAATTATTCCGGCTATGAACAGATCGCCTTCTGCTGTAGAAGCTGATCCGCCAGCACCAGACAGACCATGGCCTCGCAAACCACGTTGATCCGCGGAATCGCGGCGATGTCGTGACGCCCCTTCACCGAAACGGTGGTTTCCGCGCCATGGATGTCCACGGTTTTCTGCTCGATGGAAATGGAGGGTATGGGCTTGACCGCCGCCCTGACGACGATTTCATCTCCATTGGATATTCCCGCCAGAATGCCGCCTGCGTTGTTGGACAGAAAACCCGCCGGTCCGATGGGATCGTTGTTTTGGGAGCCGAGCATGCGGGCGGCTTCGAACCCGGAGCCGATCTCCACTCCCTTGACCGCGCCGATGCTCATGACAGCCTTGGCCAGCTCGGCGTCCAGCTTGTCGAAGACGGGGTTTCCGAGACCGGCGGGCACGCCGGAAGCCCTGATCTCCACAATTCCCCCCAGGGAGTCTCCTTGGTTTTTGACCTGCTCTACCCGTTCGGCCATCTTTTGCGCCGCTTGGGGGTCCGGCGTGAAAAACATGTTTCGATCCAGCTCGGCCATGTCGAATTTTTCGGCACGGACGCCTCCCAGCTCCAAGGTATAGGCGATCACGGAAACGCCGTGTCTTTCCAGGATCGCCCTGGCAACGGCCCCGGCAGCCACCCGTGCGACCGTCTCCCGAGCCGAGGCCCGTCCGCCCCCGCGCCAATCGCGAATTCCGTACTTGGCCAGGTAGGAGAAATCTCCGTGGCCAGGACGAAAAAGCTCTGCGTAAGGCGAGTAGGCCTTGGACTTGGCGTCCTTGTTTTCCACCATGATCAGAATCGGGGTCCCCGTGGTCACGCCCTCGAACAGGCCGGACAGGATCATGGCGCGGTCGGGTTCCTTGCGGGAAGTGCTGGCGATGGACTTGCCTGGCCTTCTTCGGTCGAGCATCCGCTGCACCGTGTCTTCGCTCATGGGGATTTTCGGGGGACAGCCGTCGATGACAACCCCCACGCCTTTGCCGTGGGATTCGCCCCAAGTGGATACTCTGAACAATGTTCCGAAAGTGCTTCCGGGCATGGTCTCTCCTCTATATGCAAGCGTCGCCGGGAACCGGCGGAAGGCCCCGCAAAAGCGAATTCTTCCATGGTTCCGCGACAACGCCATTCATCGATACGATATCAAAGAGTTGCGAATACTTCCCAGTAGTTGGGAAAGGACTTGTCCACGCAACGCTCGTTTTCGATCTCGACCCCGGGAACTTTCAGCCCTGCCATGGAGAAGGCCATGGCGATCCGGTGGTCGTTGTATGTCTTGATGGAAGCGCCGCGAGGATTTCCGCCCACCACGGTCATGCCGTCGTCGGTGCAGGTGGCCGCAACGCCCATCTTGACCAGTTCGTCCACCACCGAGCCCAGGCGATCGCTCTCCTTGGCCTTCAAATGGGCGACATTCTTCACCTCGGTGGTCCCTTGGGCGAAAGCGGCCACCACCGCCAGGGTGGGGACCATGTCGGGCATGTCGGCCATGTCCACGACGATTCCTTTCAAACGTCCCCCCCGGACACGGATGCCGTCGGCATCCTCCGCGACCCGGCAGCCCATCTTCTCCAGCACCCTTGCGAAACGGACATCGCCCTGTCGCGACTTTTCGGTGGTGCCGATCACCTTGACTTCGGCGTCGGGGCCGGCGATGGCCGCCGCGCCCCAGAAATAGCCCGCCTGGGAACAGTCGGGCTCCACGAAATAATCGCCGGACCGGTACACTTGCCCGCCGGGGACCACGAACCTTTCGTAACCTTCCCTTTCGACCCCAACGCCGCACCTTTTCATCACATCCACGGTCATGTCGATGTAGGGCTTGGAAACCGGCCCCTCGGTCACGCGAACATCCACGCCGTCTTTGGCATACGGGCCGATCAAGAGCAGGGAGGAAAGAAACTGGCTGCTGATTTTGCAACGCAGGCCGGTCTTTCCTCCCGGTACTTCGCCGCCCGCGATCCGCACGGGCGGACAGCCGTTGTCCCGAAGAGAACGGGCATCGACACCGATATTGTTCAAGGCGTCCAGCAAGTCCTTCACAGGCCTTTCCTTCATGCGGTCGGTGCCGGTCAGTTCGCAGGCTCCCCGGCAAAGAGCGGCGACGCCTGTCAGAAGGCGCATGGAGGTGCCGGAATTTCCGAGGTAGATCGGCTTGTCCGGCGCGCGCAGCGCCCCGCCCGTCCCCTGGATCTCGTACTTGCCGTCCGCGATTCGAATCCCGACCCCCATTTGCGCCAGAGCGTCCTTGGTGAGCAGCGTGTCCTCGCTTTGCAGGCCGTTTTCCACCGTGCAGGGGCCGTCGGAAAGCGCCGCTGCGATCAGGATGCGGTGGGTGTAGCTCTTCGACCCCGGTACGCGCACGCTTGCCGTCGAAAGCGTTTTGGGTTTGATTTCTATCATCTCGTTCCTTTGTCTAAAAGCCGTTCTTGGCTTTCGGGTAAGACCCCAAAAACTTCATAAAGAGGCAGATGTTTCTCATTTCGTCGATGGTGTTTTTGACCGGAAGGTCCTGGATGTGGCCTTCGAAATCCGCAAAGAAGACGTAGGACCATTTTTCGTGCTTGGCGGGTCTCGACTCCAGCTTGACCATGTTGATCCCGGCGGCGGCGACGGGCTGGAGAATCCGGTAGAGCGCGCCGGGAGTGTGGGCCGTGACGAACATGATCGAGGTCTTGTCGTTGCCCGTCCTGCGGACATCTTCCTTGCCGATCACCAGGAAACGGGTGATGTTTCTGCTGATGTCCTCGATACGGGAGGCGACCACGTTCAAATGGTACATGTGGGCCGCCTCGCTGCTGGCGATGGCTGCGGAATTGGGATCTTCAGAGGCGAGCTTCGCTGCGGACGAAGTACTCCCGCACTCTTTCAAAGGACAGTCCGGCAAGTGCTTGCGCAGCCATTTTCTGCACTGGGGAAAGGCGTGCGGATGCGAATAGATCACCTTGATGTCCTCCAGAGCGCCCGTCTTGGATAGAAGATCGTGGGAGATGTTCTGGTATACTTCGGAGCAGATCTTCAGGTCGGACTCGTAGAAGAGATCCAGGGTATAGTTCACCGCACCTTCGATGGAATTTTCCACAGGCACCACCCCGTACTCGCAGCCGCCCTTTTCCACCTCCATGAACACGTCCCGGATGCTCGGCTGCGGGATGAACTTGACCGAGCTTCCGAAATGGTTCATGGCGGCCAGATGGGTGAAGGTGGCCTCGGGTCCCAGGAAAGCGGCTTGCTGCGGCTTTTGAATCTCCCGGGCCGCCGCGATGATCTCCGCGAAAAAATGGCGGACCATCTTTTCCGTCAGCGGCCCCTTGTTCAGGGACGCCAGGCGGTTGAGCACGATGCTCTCCCGCGCGTTGTCCATGACGGTATCGCCCTTGGCTTTCTTCAGGTCCCCGATGCGCTTGGCCAAATGAAGCCTCGTGTTGATCAGCCCCAGAATGGTTTCGTCCAGGTCGTCGATATGTTCCCGGATCACATTGAAATCCGTGAGCGTTTCGATCTCTGTAATTTCGATGGGTCGTTCCATGGGTTTCCTTTCAGCTGGCTTTCGACAGTTTGTCGTGGGCATGCATCAGAAGCTCCTCGGTGGTTTCCCAGCCTATGCATTCGTCCGTGACGGACACGCCGTATTCGAGCTGGGACAGGTCCTTGGGGATTTTCTGGTTGCCCTCTTTCAGGTTGCTTTCCAGCATCAGGCCCACGAGATCCTCGTTGCCTTCCAGCCTCTGGGAGATCACGCTTTTCCATACGAAGGACTGGCCCTGGTATTTCTTTCCCGAGTTTCCGTGGGAGCAGTCCACCACGATACCCGTCGGAAGATTTTTCGCTCTCAGCTTCTCGGCGGCGTCGGCGATGCTCACGGGATCGTAGTTGGGGCGCTTGCCTCCCCTCATGACCAGATGGCCGTAAGGGTTGCCGGTGGTCCTGACGATGCAGGAGCGGCCCTCCTGGTCGATTCCCAGGAAAGTCTGCTCGGCCCGGGCGGCCTGCATGGCGTTCAGGGCGACACCCAGATCTCCGTTGGTGTGGTTCTTGAACCCGACCGGCATGGACAGGCCGCTGGCCATCTCCCGGTGGGTCTGGGACTCGGTGGTGCGCGCCCCGATCGCAGCCCAGCTGATCAGGCCCGCGATGTACTGCGGAATGATGGGTTCCAGAATTTCCGTGGCTATGGGCACCCCCATCTCCGAAATGTCCAGCAAGAGCTTTCTGGCCTTCTTCAAACCCTTCTGGATGTCGCAGGTGCCGTCCAGGTCCGGATCGTTGATCAGACCTTTCCAGCCGACGTTGGTCCGGGGCTTTTCGAAGTATACCCGCATCACCGGAAAGAGCGTGTCCTTGACTTTTTCATTGACTTTCAGGAGCCTTTCCGCGTATTCGATGGCGGAGCGCTCGTCGTGGATGGAACAGGGGCCGATGATGGCCATCATCCGCTTGTCAGTCCCGTCGAGGATCGCCTCGATGGTCTTTCTGCCGGAAAGCACCGTTTCGGTCGCCTTGGGCGTCAGCGAGAACTCGTCCTTCAGCTCGCCGGGCGCCACCAGGTGTTCGTAGCCCTTGACATGGATGTCGTAGGTCGTCGTCATCGTTTTTTCACCTTTCTTTTTTTCGTTTATGGGCTCCCCGGTTTTCAAAGAAAAAAAGCCGTGGGCTTTTTCGGGTTCGCCCACGGCTTTTTGCGCCTCGTCTTTTTGTCGGTCGGATTAGCGCACTCGGGGCGGACCGGTGCTAAAAAAATAGTAACCGAAATAAAAATAATATCCGCCTGCGTACGTTTTATTCAATCCGTTGTTTCCTTTTTTCGAGAATTTCGTATGTGAATAATTAAATCCAAAAGTTTTGTCAAGGGCTTTTTTCAAGAACCTTCGTGAGTTTTTCGTTACGCTTGACGATTTATCGGACGAAACGGTCGCGAATCGTCTCCACGGCCTCCCGAGCGGCCTCCTTGACTTCGGGGCCGTCGTCTCCCTCGATCACCGAGTTCAGTCGAGGGATGGCGCCGTGGCCGCCGACTTCGCCCAGGATGTACAGAAGGTCGCCGCGTACCGCAGGCTGTGCTCCTCCGTAGGCTTCCCAAATGGGATCGACCAGCTTGGAGGCCACATTTCGATCCATTTCCGCCAATTCCTCCACCGCGACCATGGCCCCCAGACGTACTGTCCATTTTTCGTGGAACAGCAGGTCCAGAAAAGAAGGAAACACCTCTCCCTTCCGGTCCATCATTTCCGCGACTTTGCGGGCCATGCCCCCGTGGATCATGTTTTTGAGAGATTCGGCGCTCAGCTGGGACGGATCTCGATTTTTCACCACCTCCACGACCTCGTCGGAATCGACCGCCCCGGTCCAGGAAAAGGCGTCGTCCAGAAACGTGGAGGGTACCGAGCGCACGTCTCGCTTCCGGGCAAGCTCCGGAAACATGGCCGCGTCGATCACCGCCACCCGAACAAGCCCGTTGGCCAGGGCCATGGGGGCGAGAGTTCCGACGGTCAGGGGACAGTAGGGACATTGGGGGGAAATGAAGACCTCGAAAGAAGCCGCCATGGACAAGCCGGAAAGCTTCTTTTTCAGTTCCCCGTTCTCTCCGTTGTTTCCCGACGACAGCTTCAGGGCCTCCAGAAACGGTTCCAGTTCCTTCCCAGACGGCACCGCCCGATATTGTAGACGGTCGGATACTACTATGGCGGGGTATTCGGAGTCCTCGTCGGCATCCTCCTTTTTAATTCTCACGCTCGGGGCCGCTTCCCGCAATCGGTCGCAAAATTCGTCAAAAAGCGCCGTCTCCTCCCGAGCCGTTCTCTTGAAGACGATATCAACGCCCGCGCCCTCGATCTCCGCGTTGAACTGCCCGATCCGTTTCTTTTCCGATGGGGACATGATTCTTATCTCCTCTATATGAACCTCTTCATGAGTTCGTCGATGAACTCGTCCACGTTATCCGGAGTAATTCCGTGTTCTTCGCAAGTCTTCTCCACGCGAGCCAGGCGTCGTGGACTGTCCATGTCCGACAGACTGCGAAAGATCCCCAGGCGTCTACCCACCTGGAAGTGGCACTGGCGTTTCGGGGGCATGTCGAGAAATGTCTTCAATACGCCAGCCATCGTCTCCTTGTCCTGGGGAAGCTCGCCCCGCACATCCTCGAAAAGGTTCAAGATATGGTCGCTTCTCACCTTGCTGGAGATGCCGTCGAGAGATTCTACAAAAAGCAGGATTTCTTTGGCTGTCTCCACATCGGAGCATTTTTCGAACCTTCCGGCCTGCCATTCGTCGAACAGCGGTATGCGGTTGGGGATGGCCAGGGACCGCAAGCGGATGAAGTCCGGATCTATCTGGTTGAGAGCGTCGGCGGTTTCCAGCGCGTGTTCATTTGAATATCTTTTTCCGCCCAGGCCGGGCATGACGTATTCGGACAGCTGCATCCCCGCCTTCTTCACTTTTTTTCCCGCTTTGATCTGAGCGGCCTTGGTCACGCCTTTCTTCACCGTCTTCAAAACGTTGTCCGAGCCCGACTCCAGACCGATATGAATCCGGTTCAAGCCCGCCCACGCCATTTCGGAAAGGTCCTGGTCCTTGATGCGAGCGACGGTGTGGGATCGGGCGTAGGATGTGATCCGGTCCACCCAGTAGAATCGTTTTTTCAAATGCCTGAGGATTGTTATGAGATCGGGGGCGGGCATGATGAGGCTGTTGGCATCCTGGATGAAAATGGAGCGCATGCCGCCGGAAAACCAGTGAACGGCGGCATTGAAGGCCTGCGATTCTCCCCGGGGAACTTCGGTCGCGATCCTGCTCAGTTCCGCCCGGTCTATGCGTCCGACGCCATCCATGATGGCGCGCAGGGAACCCACATGCCGCGACACCGTATCGATATCTTCCATGACATGCTCGGCGGGCCGGAGGGAAAAGCGCGTACCCTTGTATACGGGACAGAAGGCGCACCGGTTCCAGGGACAGTTTCGGGTAACGCGAATCAAAAGGCTGTTGGCTTCGCTGGGCGGACGGATGGGACCCTGTTCGAAGCCTCGATATTCCTCGGTGTTGCTTGATTTTTCTTTCATCTCCGCCTTCGGTCGCGCATCGGTTCCGATGGGGCTCATGTCTGTTCAAACGGTAATTTTGTTAAAGGGAAAAAATAAAACGGTCGGACGGAAAATCAACCCCGACAGCCTTTTGTCCATTCAGCATCTTGCCATGCGCAGGCGCTTATGCTACGTATGGCGCACGCCGAGGCAATGCTGTGGCGAAGGAAGAAAAAACGGGACGCTTGACAGACGGAAAAAGGAAGGGACTGGTTGGGAATTCGAAACGAATCGGGAGGTACGAATTTGAAAAAAGCCATCATGGCGATCGCGACCACAGCGCTTGTCATCGCAGTCCTTGCGGTCGGTTTTCTTCGAGACCTCTACCTGTACGCCAAACAGCCCGCTTCCGAAGACGCCTCGCCCGTAATGACCAACATCGATCCCGGGCAGTCCTTTGAAGAAATCGTCGAAGTGCTGAATGCGAAAGGACTGATTCTGCGCCCCGCCAAATTCAAGACCTTCGCCCGTTTGAAGAAATACGACCGGGACATCAAGGCGGGGCTCTACAGGCTTTCGGCGTCCATGTCCCCGGAGGAAATCCTGAAGACCCTGGTGAGGGGCAAGACCCATCATTTTCGGTTGACTATTCCCGAAGGCTTCACCATTTCCCAAATCGCCGAAACGCTGGAAGGCACCGGGCTGGAAGACACCGGGCTGGTCGATCCGGCGAAGTTTCTTTGCGTCGCAGAGAGTCGGGAATTCGCAGAAGGCCTCGGCCTCGACGCGGACAGCCTGGAAGGATATCTTTTTCCGGACACTTATTTTTTGAAAAAAGGCGTTTCGCCCGAGCGATTGGCCCAAACCATGGTGGCTCGGTTTCGTCAAGTGTTCGACCCTCTCTGGGAGACAAGGCCGAAAGATTACAAATATTCCGTTCACGAAACCGTCACACTCGCCTCGATCATCGAAAAGGAGACCGGCGCCGCGCACGAGCGGCCCTTGATCTCGTCGGTCTTTCACAACCGAATGAACAAGAATATGCGCCTGGAAAGCGACCCCACAGTGATCTACGGAATTGACAATTTTTCCGGAAACCTCACCAAAAAGGACCTGAAAACCCCCGCGCCCTACAACACGTACACCATTAGGGGATTGCCGCCCGGCCCGATCGCCAACCCCGGGCTCGAGTCCCTGCGCGCCGCGATCTTCCCCGCCCAAAGCAAGTATTTGTTCTTCGTGGCGAAAAACGACGGGACACACCATTTTTCCGTCGATTACAGGGAGCACGTCAAAGCCGTGAGAAAATACCAGCTCGGAAACGGGAAAAAGGATCAAAACTAAAAACAATACGGATTGATACGAATGGACGAAAAACGACTTTCAAACGAATTATTGGCAGGGCAGCGACTCGTGGTCGGTTTCGACGGCCCGACGCTTTCCGCGGAACTCGAACGCCACATGGAAGAACTAAAAATCGGGGGCGTCATCCTTTTTTCAGGCAACATCGAAACTCCGGTTCAACTTGTGGAGCTTTGCGCTGCGATTCGAAGAAAAGCCCAAAGCCTGGACCTTCCGCCGCCGTTTATCGCCATCGACCAGGAGGGTGGCATGGTGGCCCGGCTCAAGCCCCCTTTCACGATCTTTCCGGGAAATCCCGCCATGATATGCACGATCGACGCCGAATTGTTCGCCGACATAACCTCCTCGGAACTGTCCAGGGTCGGCGTCAACATGAACATGGCGCCGGTGCTGGATGTCGCACCGGAGGGATTCGAAAGCGTCATGGAAGGACGCATGTTCGGCCGGGACCCCGCCTGGACCGCCGAATTGGGAACGACGGTGGTCGAAAGGCTTCAAAAAGGCGGGGTGATGGCCGTCGCAAAGCACTTCCCGGGCATCGGCCGCACCACCTTGGATTCTCACCTGGACCTTCCCGTCTCCGGCATCGAGCCGGACGATCTTCGCGGGTCCGACCTGGTTCCGTTCCGAGCGGCCATCGAAAAACAGGTCGCGGGCGTCATGCTTTCCCATGTCACCTATGAAAAACTCGACGACCGGTGGCCCGCAAGTCTTTCGACAACGATATCGCGGGATCTGCTGAGAAAGGAACTGGGTTTTCAGGGACTGGCCATCACCGACGATTTGGACATGGGGGCGATCGAAAAGCATTTCGACATCGAAACATGCATGGGGCGCATTTTCGAAGCGGACATCGACATCGCGCTGATCTGCCATTCAAGCCCCAAAATCGACGAGGCGTTCGAGGCGTTGCTGCGCAGGATAGAAAGCGGCGAAGAATCGAAGAAAAAGGCGGAGGAATCGATTGCTCGCATCCTGGAATGCAAACGCCGGTTTCTATAGTTCACCGCGCCGCCGTGGAAGGCGGCGATACCGACAAAACGAACTTTGCGCGTTGCCGTTGAGCCCAACCGCACAGGGCGAAAAGTGTCGTCGGGTGGATTTGATCGGCTGCTACCTGCGAACGGGCACGGTCGTCCTGGAATAGACATCGGCGTCCCTGGAGGAGAATTCGCCCGCCGAGATTCGGTGAAACCCAGCCACGGCGACCATCGCGGCGTTGTCCCCGCAAAGGGATATGGATGGTATGTGCACGGACATGCCGCGACTTTCGGTCTCCTGCCGGACCCTTTCCCGGAGCCTGCCGTTCGCTGCGGCCCCGCCCACGATGGAGACGTGTTCACGGTTCAAAGTGGCTGCGGCATGGATGAGCTTGTAGGACAGAACATCCACAACCGCTTCCTGGAAACTTGCCGCGATGTCGGGAATTCGCTCCTCGAGGCCCTCCGGACGGGTCTGGATTTCGCGATTGACCGCTGTTTTTATGCCGCTGAACGAAAAATCGAAACCGTCCTTGTCCAGATACGACCGGGGAAAGCGGATGGCGGCCGGCTCTCCTTTTTTCGCCAGACGTTCGATCACGCCCCCGCCTGGATATCCCAGTCCCAGCATTTTGGCCACCTTGTCGAAGGCCTCCCCTGCGGCGTCGTCGCGGGTCTGGCCGAGCAACCTGGCGTCGAGGTGGGATCGTACGTCGTAAACCGCCGTGTGTCCGCCGGACACCAGAAGGGATACGAACGGAAACGGGGGCGGATCCGGTTCCAAAAAGACGGAATTCAAGTGGGCTTCCAGATGGTTGACGCCGACCCAGGGCTTTTGCAGAGCATAGGCGAAGGACTTTGCGAACGAAAAGCCCACCAGGAGCGCGCCCACCAGGCCGGGTCCCTGGGTGGCCGCCACCGCGTCCAAGTCGTCCTTGCCGATTCCCGCTTCCGAAAGGGCCTGATCCACCACCGGAACGATGGCCTCCAGGTGCTTTCGCGAGGCCAGCTCGGGCACCACCCCTCCGTACTTGCGATGCACCTCGATCTGGGAGGCCACCACCGACGACAATATTCGCCGTCCGTCCTCCACAACCGCCGCCGCAGTCTCGTCGCAACTGCTTTCTATTCCCAGAACTCTCATCGTTAAATGTTCAACCCGCTTTTCAACCCGGTATTCAACCCGCTTTCTTTTCCAATATTTCCTGTTCCTGGTCGCTCACGACTTCGCTTAGCTCGATGGAAAACTGTTTCAGGAACAGGCCGCGCCTTTGGCAAAATTCGACGATCTCCTTTTGCTTGACGGAATCCTTGTGGTTGAACGACTTGAGAATGCCCTTGATTTCGTGTTTGTCGCATATCTTTTCCAGGTCGCAAAACTTGCCCAGCACGGGATACCCCAGAAGCTTTTTGCCGGTCTTCAGGACATCGTCGTCGATGAATCCCGCCGGGGCGACCTGAAGGGACTTGTTGCTGAGGATTTCGCGCAGCAGAATCTCGCCTCCCTGGCCTGCGCCGTAGATGAGCACGGGCTTTCCGGTCAAGGTCCGCTGCTTCATCGCGTCGAGATAAATCCGGAACGACCCCCGGGTGCCGAGCAAAAGACCGGTGGTCAGGAGAAAATCGATCAGGAAAATGCCCTTGGAAAAATCTTCGAAACGATAGATGTAGGTCACGGCGGCGAGTATCAATATGGTGGAGATGGCCGAGGCCTTCAGATACACGAAAACGTCGTTGGTGCTCAAGTATCTCCAGATGCCGCGATAGATTCCGATGGCGAAGAAAGCCGCGAACTTGATGGCGATCACGGCGGGCAGGCTTTTTAAGAACACCTGGAAATAGACGGGAAACGTCTGTGCTTCGAAGCGCAAGCGATACGAAAGGTAGTATGCGAAGGCGATCAGGCCCAAGTCCATGATTACCAGCATGATCTGCCTTTTGAATGTCAGCTCGATCAGAATCGGCGTGTAGGGCTTTCCCTGGAGCAGGCAGAACTGACGCTCGGGATACACGCGAATCTGGGACAGATAGATTCCCATCAGAAGCACGGCGATGGTCAGGGGAATCAGTACGGTGGGGGATGTGAAGTTGTCGTTGCGGCTGACGAACGTGGCGGCGAAGCCGGATATGGCGCCGACGCCGTACAGGAACAAAACGGCCCCTTTTTCCGTGAAGCCTATGAGCACCAAGCGATGGGACGTGTGGTCCTTTCCCCCCACGGACGCCTTGCGCCCGCTCAAAAGCCTGATCATGGTAACCATGGTCGTGTCCAGCAAAGGGACCATCAGAAGCAGGATGGGTACCGCGTACCGGGAAAGCTGGTTGGCCGCCTGCTCACCGGAGTAGAACAGTCCCAATGTCGCCAGGGAAAAGCCGATCACCAGGCTTCCGCAATCCCCCATGAAAATGGAAGCCGGGTTGAAATTGTAGACCAGAAAGCCGCCCATGGCCCCGGCGAGCACCAGCGAAATCAGGAAGGCTTCGGAATGCCCCCCCCGAAATAAAAGCGCCAGGTACGCGGCCGCGATGAACCCCACGCCGGCGCAAAGGCCGTCCATGTTGTCGATCAGGTTGAACGCGTTGGTGATGCCCACAATCCAGAAAAGCGTCACCATGGTGTCCAGGGTCAGGGATTCGAACCAATGGAGGCGAAATCCCAGGAAGGTCACCAGGGAAGCCACCAGGATTTGCCCGACAAGCTTCGTGTGGGGTTTGATGCGTATGAAGTCGTCGAAGAGCCCCAGAATGAAGATCAGGGTGATTCCCACGAGCAGGACTGCGGAAAGGTCCGGCAATTCCGGAAGCATGGTCCCCGGCACCAGGTGGGGCCTGAGACTTTCCAAATCCGCGAAATAAAGCAGGGGCAGGGCTGAGGCCAAATATATGGCCAGCCCGCCGGTCAGGGCCGTCTCCTGCTTGTGCCAGCGTTCTTTCCTGGGATATGCCACCCATTTGCGCTTCAAGGCGTTCGCCCGCACGAAGGGCGTCAGGGCCAGGCACAGAAAAAACGCGCCAAATGCCGCCAATAAATCCATCATTCAGTCTTTCGCACCCCACGGGTCGCCGGTTTCACGGCTCATGTCCGGCACACGGGCTGCTTGCCCGCTCCTTTGGAGATCCATCCGAACAAGTTGCCCACCGGCCCGAAAATTTTTCCGATGATCCCCTGTTTCTTTGCTCCGCCGTCCGTACCGGCACTCGAGCCTTTTTCGTTTTCCGCTTCCGTCATGGGTCATACCAGCCTGATACGAGGTTCCTGTTCCTTTCTTTCCACGATCTCGCCGATTACGTAACAGGTTTCTTCCATGGCCTTCAACCGCCCGGTCACGTCGTCGACGGCGTTTTCGGGAACCACCGCGATCATGCCGATGCCGTTGTTGAAAGCACGATGCATTTCGTCGTCGGACACGCCCCCCGCATCCTGAAGGAACCTGAAAATCGGAGGTCGCTCCCATTCCTGTGTTTTTACGACCGCGTCGCAGGCGTCCGGGATGATTCTCACGAGGTTGTCGGGGATGCCGCCGCCGGTGATGTGCGCCAGTCCGTGAATCGGGAGGTCTCTCAGAAGACGTCGTATGGTTTCGGAATAGATTTTGGTGGGAATTAAAAGCTCTTCGCCGATGGTCCGTCCCAGTTCCGGGACGTGCTGGTCGATCTTGAGTTTCAATACGTCGAAACAGATTTTTCTGGCGAGCGAATAGCCGTTGCTGTGCAGCCCGCTGGAGCCGATGCCCACGAGCACGTGCCCCACGCCGATCATGGAGCCGTCCACGATCTTGTCGTTGTCGACGATTCCCACGGAAAAGCCCGCCATGTCGTATTCTCCGGGAGCGTACATGTCAGGCATCTCCGCCGTCTCTCCGCCTATCAGCGCGCAATTGGCCTGGCGGCAGCCCTCCGCAACGCCCTCCACGATTTTCACGGCCTTGTCCGTGTCCAGCTTGCCGATGGCGAGGTAATCCAGAAAAAACAGGGGCTTTGCGCCCTGCACGGCGATGTCGTTGACGCACATGGCCACCAGGTCGATTCCCACGGTGTCGTGCTTGTCCGTCATGAACGCGATCTTCAGCTTGGTCCCGACGCCGTCGGTGGAACTGACCAGCACCGGGTTTTCGTACAGCCCGGCGTTGAGCGAAAACAGGCCTCCGAAACCGCCGATCTCGCCCATGACTCCCGTCCGGGGGGTATTCTTGACGATCTTCTTGATTATCTGGACGAAGTCGTTGGCCTTGTCTATATCCACCCCCGCTTCCGCGTAGGTCAATGATTTGCTCATGTTTTTCTCCCCTGCGAATTTTTCAACCCTTTTCTCCCCTCTCCTGAACTCGAAGAATTAAAACGATTTCGTCCAAAAGTCAAAACAAATTTTTTGACATATGGTGCGACCTATTGTAATGAATTTAATTCTGTAATGAAACGTTTTATTCCTTTTTTTTGCAACGAGGTTTTTTGCAACGAGGTGACGCATGACACAATTTTCGAGGCTGGACCGGCTTCCGCCCTATGTTTTCGCGACCGTCAACGAAATAAAGATGGAAGCCAGACGCGCGGGACAGGACATCATCGACCTGGGGATGGGCAACCCGGACCTGGCGACACCCGACCATATCGTGGACAAGCTGGTGGAAGCGGCGCAAAAGCCCCACAACCACCGCTATTCCGCCTCCAAGGGCATCACCAAGCTGCGCATGGCCATTTCCGACTGGTACAAGCGCCGCTTCGACGTGGACATCGACCCGGAAACCGAGGCCATCGTGACCATCGGCGTCAAGGAGGGCATGAGCCACCTGATCCTGGTGACCATCCGGCCGGGCGACGTGGTCTTCACTCCGAGCCCCACATACCCCATCCACCCGTACTCCGCCATCATCGCCGGAGGCGATGTCCGGGGCATTCCGGTGGGTCCCGAGCACAATTTCTTCGACAACCTGGTCGCCGCCACGCGCCAGACCTGGCCCAAGCCCAAGGTCCTGATCATATGCTATCCGCACAACCCCACCACCGAAGTGGTGGAGCTGGACTTCTTCGAAAAGATCGTGGACTACGCCAAGGAACACAACATCATGGTAATCCACGACCTGGCCTACGCGGATCTGACCTTCGACGGATATGAAGCGCCCAGCTTTTTGCAGGCCAAGGGGGCCAAGGATGTGGGCGTCGAGTTCTTCTCCCTTTCCAAAAGCTACAACATGCCCGGATGGAGAGTGGGGTTCTGCGTGGGAAACAAGGACATCGTCTTCGCCCTGGCGCGTATCAAGAGCTACCTGGACTACGGCATTTTCCAGCCGATCCAGATCGCATCCATCATCGCGCTAAACGGCCCGCAGGAGTGCGTGGCGGAAATCAGGGACACCTACAAGTCCAGAAGGGACGCCCTCGTCACGGGGCTCGAGCGGGTCGGGTGGCACATCGATCCCCCCAAGGGCACCATGTTCGTCTGGGGAAAAATCCCGGAGCAATTCGCGCACATGCGCTCCGTGGAATTTTCCAAGTTCCTCATCCGCGAGGCCCAGGTGGCGGTGTCGCCCGGTCTGGGCTTCGGGGAATACGGCGACGACTACGTGCGCTTCGCGCTGATCGAAAACAACCAGCGCATCGGCCAGGCCGTGCGGGGCATCCGCAAAGTCATGGGATAGCCAGGGCATCCAGTGGACAATAGAAAGGAAAGAGAGACAAATCCATGCAGCAAATCAATGTCGGATTGTTGGGAATGGGAACGGTGGGGCAAGGCGTCGCGCGACTTCTCATGGAAAACAAGGACATGATCGCCTCCCGCGTAGGGGCCAATGTCAATCTGAAACGGGTCGCGGACATCGACGAGTCCAGGGCGGCCAACGTGCGGCTGGAAACCGGAGTGTTCACAACCGACGCCATGAACGTCGTCGAAGATCCGGACATTCAGATCGTACTCGAAATGATCGGCGGCCAGACCATCGCAAAGGAACTCATCGTCAAGGCCATGGAAAACGGAAAGCACGTCGTCACCGCCAACAAGGCGCTTCTGGCCAACCAGGGCCGGGAATTGTTCCAAAAGGCCGACGATTGCGACGTCGATATCGCCTTCGAACCCAGCGTGGGCGGGTGCATGCCCATCATCAAGCTGGTGCGCGAATCCCTGGTGGGCAACCGCATCGGCGACATGACAGGCATCCTGAACGGCACCTGCAACTACATTCTCACAAGAATCACAGAAAAGGGCCTCTCCTTCGAGTCCGCCCTGGCCGAAGCCCAGGCCAACGGGTTCGCCGAAGCCGACCCCACCATGGACGTGGACGGCTTCGACACGGCCCACAAGCTTGCCATCCTGACCTGCCTGGCCTACGGCATGGAAATCAATTTCAAGGACATCTACATCGAGGGGATTTCCAAAATCACCCCCCTGGATATCCAGCTGGCCGACGAGTTCGGCTATTGCATCAAGCTTCTGGCAATCGGAAAGCTCAGAGACGGCGGCGTGGAGGCCCGGGTCCACCCGACCATGATCGACAAGGAGAGCATCCTGGCCAGCGTCAAAGGATCGCTCAACGCCGTCACGGTGTCGGGCGACGCCGTGGGCGAGATCCTGCTGTCCGGGCGCGGCGCAGGCATGATGCCCACCGCCAGCGCCGTGGTGAGCGACATCGTCGATATCGCCAGGGACTTGGTCAGGGGCGTTCGAAGACGCGTGCCATTGAGGTCCTTCATGAAGGAGAATGTGAAAACCATTCCCGTGATTCCCATGGATCGCGTCTCCACCAATTATTACATACGCTTTTCCGCGCTGGACCAGCCGGGCGTTCTTTCCAAGATTTCGGGAATCCTCGGCGAACACGGCATCAGCATCAAGTCGGTCCAGCAGAAGGGCAGAAAGCAAAACGGCTCCGTACCCATCGTCATGATGACCCACCGGGCCGAAGAAGCTTCCGTCCAGAAGGCCCTGAAGGAAATCTCGCAGCTCAATGTCATCGGAGGAAAGCCCGCGCTGATCAGAATCGAGGGCGAAAAAGACGACGATTGACAACACAAGGAAAGCTTGTACTCGATGATCGAGTTTTTTTCCGCCGCCCGGACCGAGGCGACCGTCATTCCGGGCGCAGCGCAGCGGAGACCCGGAATCCAGGAACTCCGCAGAAGCGCATGGATCCGAAGCTTTCGGGGAAATGACGAAAAAAACTCGATCATCGAGTTGTAACAAATACGGAATACGCAATACGGAGAAATCTATGCATATTGTCTGTTCGGACCTCGAGGGCGTTTTCGTCCCGGAAATCTGGATCAACGTATCGAAAAAAACCGGCATCGAAGAACTCAAACTCACCACCCGGGACATTTCGGACTACGACGTCCTCATGAAAAAGCGCCTGGGGATTTTGAAGGAACACGGGCTCAAGCTCAAGGATATCCAGGATGTCATCGCCACCATGGACCCGCTGCCCGGCGCCCTGGAATTCATAAACTGGATGCGCGCCCGGACCCAGGTGATCGTGGTGTCCGACACCTTCGTACAGTTCGCAGGGCCGCTTATGGAAAAACTCGGATACCCCACACTCTTCTGCAACACCCTGGAGATCGCCGGCGACAACAGCGTGGCAGGATACAGGCTTCGCCAGAAGGACGGCAAGAAAAAGACGGTCCAGGCCCTGAAAACCCTAAACTACCAGATCGTCGCCATGGGCGATTCGTACAACGACATCACCATGATCCAGGAGGCTGACAAGGGCGTCCTTTTTCGCCCCCCGCAGAACGTGATCGACGACTACCCGGATCTGCCCGTGACAGAATCCTACGAGCAGGTCCAGGAAATCCTGGAACAGACATTCGCGGCCTGGGAACTGTAGCGTCTCCGGAGCGGACCGGCGGCCGTGCCCCTATTGGGTAACCAGACCATCCTGGTCTGGTCTGGCCCGGTTTGTCATGGTTCCGGCCTGGTCCGTTCCGGCCTGAAACGCGGCAACAAGCAAGGCCCGAAAAAGCAACGAAAACCGAAACGATCTCGACATGCTGAAACATACAACCACATACCGTGTCATCTATGGCGACACCGACAAGATGGGTGTCGCCTACTACGGCAATTATCTCCGATACTTCGAAATCGGCCGCACCGAGATGATCCGCTCCTGGGGACTCTCGTACAGGGATCTCGAAGAACAGGGCGTCTTTCTCCCGGTCTCCGAAGCCCATTGCAAGTTCGTCGCAAGCGCCCAGTACGACGACATCCTCGTAATCGAAACCACCCTGGACACATCCGTCCGGGCGGGAATGAAATTCGATTACCAGGTGTTCGAGCAACAGGACAGGAAACTGCTGACAACCGGCTACACCATCCACGCCTTCATGGATCCCAACGGAAAAGTCGTCCGGCCCCCGAAGTTTCTGCGCAAGCTCGTCAGGGAAAACGCAGAGAAAACGGATGATTCGGACAGTGAATAGGAGATGGGGAGACAGGGAGATGGGGAGAAACAAAAATTTCTGATTATAAAGGATTGGGGGAGGGGAGTATGCGTAGGTTGGGTTGAGCGGGGTTTCATGCTGGGTTTCGCTTTTCGCCTGCTGGCATCGAGTACATTCCAGTTACATTCGAAAGAATAAATTAGCGAAACCCAACAATTGACGACGCTCAACCCAACCTACGTTTCAGCCTCACCCCCGAATCCGTTATAATCAGTCTGGATTCCGATTTCCGGCAAGTCCCGTCGAGGACGACAGAATCGCCTCTTTTGTCATATTCGTAGAGGATCGACCATTGAACACAAAATATTCCAAACTTCCGAATTTAGCCGTCTGCTATTCATTTCGCCTCAGGCAGTCGCCCTTTGCTCTCTACCCTCTTCGTCCTTGCCGCTCCTTGAATCTTGGCCCTCGGCCCTCGGACTTATCATTATGAAACCGTTCGATATCGAAAAATTTTCCGGCCGTCGCGTCCTGGTGGCGGGCGACTTCATGATCGACGAATACCTGTGGGGCGACGTGGACCGGATATCTCCGGAGGCCCCCGTGCAGGTGGTAGAGGTCAAGCGCGAGGAGTTCATGCTGGGCGGCGCGGGAAACGTGGTCAGAAACCTCGCCACCCTCGGGGCGAACGTCGCGGCGGCGGGGGTGGCGGGCACCGGGCACGACGGCAGCCTTTTGACGGACATGCTCGAAAGACTCCGGGTGGACGTCAGCGGAATCGTCCGGGACAAGAACCGCCCCACCACCCGGAAAACGAGAATCCTGGCCGCCCACCAGCATGTGCTGAGAATCGACCGGGAAACGAAAGCGGACATTTCCGACCGCGTCTTCCAAACCCTCGTGCAAACTCTGGAATCGCAAATCCCGGAATCCGACATCGTCATCGTATCCGACTACGGCAAAGGCAGTGTCACGGGGACCCTGATTTCCCAAATCGTCCAGATCTGCAAAAAATACGGAAAACCGGTCCTGGCCGACCCCAAGGGCCTGGATTTCAGAAAATACGCCGGAGTCACCCTGATCACCCCCAATAAAAAGGAGGCCTCCCTGGCGTCGAACATCGACATCGTCGACGACCGCTCCATGCGCGAAGCCGCATCCGCCATCATGGAGAAAACCGAAACGAACAAGCTCCTGATCACCTGCGGCAAGGACGGCATGGCTCTTTTCGAAGGTTCCGCCGAACCCTTTCTCATTCGCTCCGAAGCCCGGCAGGTCTTCGACGTATCCGGAGCAGGCGACACCGTCATCGCCGTCCTCGGACTCGCCATGGCCTCCGGCGCCTCTTTCAGACAGGCCGCCGAACTGGCCAACGCGGCCGCCGGAATCGTCGTCGGAATCGTCGGCGCCGCCGCCGTCACCCGCAAGCAGCTCGCTCGCGCCATGGCAAAAGAAACCTCCCAAAATTCCTCCAAATACGTGGAACCGGAAGACCTGAAAGACCTTGCGGACAGCCTTCGAAAGTCCGGCAAGAAAATCGTATTCACCAACGGCTGCTTCGACCTGATCCACTGCGGACACATCCTGCTGTTCTCCGAATCCAAACGCCTCGGCGACGTCCTCGTCGTGGCCATCGACGACGACCGGTCCGTCCGGAAAATCAAAGGCCCGCCCAGGCCCGTGATCTCCCAGGAACAACGCGCCGGAATCATCGGCGCCCTCGACAGCGTCGATTACGTCACCGTTTTTCCGTCCGACGGACTCCTGGAAATCATCGAAGCCGTGAAACCCGACATCCTGACCAAGGGAAGCAACTACACCGAGGAAAAGGTGTTCGGACGAGAACTCGTTGAAAAACACGGCGGCCAGATCCGCCTGATTCCCGTCTCAGAGGATGTTTCCGCAACAAGCATCATCGAACGAATCAAAAACTGCGAATCCCCTTCATAGACGACGGAAAATGAACACGAAATCTGCCATGCCCCCATTTCTAACCGAAAAACCCGAAGGAATCCTGGTCAAAGTGTTCGTCCAGCCCCGATCCGCCAAAAACACGGTGGTCGGCCCCCACGCGGACTCCCTGAAAATCAGGCTCACCGCCCCGCCCGTCGAAGGCGCCGCCAACAAGATGTGCGTCGCCTTTTTCGCCAAACTTTTGAAACTCCCCAAATCCGCCGTCGAAATCGTATCCGGCCACAGCGCCAGAAACAAGGTCGTGATGCTCCAAGTCCCCGACGAAAAAAGCAATCAAAACGAACGCCGCCGCATCGTCCAATTCTTTTCTTCATATTCTTGAAAAAAACGATTGACATCCTAACGGAATTTTTATATAAGGTCTTTTTGCATGCAGGGCGGTGCAGAACAAAATCAAAATAAAACAATGATGCGGGGTGGAGCAGTCTGGTAGCTCGTCGGGCTCATAACCCGAAGGTCAGAGGTTCGAATCCTCTCCCCGCTACCAACGATAAACAAAGGGCTTGTGAATGTTTCGCAAGCCCTTTTTTAATGCTCCAGAAAGATCGGTCCCCGCAATGGTCCCCGTATGCATGATGAAAATCGCGGGAATCCGCTTGATTTAAGTTTCAATCGATATCTGATTCACAATCGGCGTATAAACATCAACGTTTGTTTTTGGGGTGGAAATGGTGACGATCAAGGAGTATCGAGCGTTTTTTCGCCATTTTTCCAGCTTGGGTCTTTCCTTCCACCATCCTGTTACAGGATAAACCGCAATGATTCCCTTTTGCGCAAGATCCGCTGCCGTGCCTGTCCATCGGTCGGAATGCAGCGACCCTTTGGTTCTTAAATCAGGCCCGAGTAGCCATTCGGAAGAATCCCCGGATGCAAACCCCTTCTCCCCTTCTTGTCTCGCGTCTTTGTTTTTTCTTTTTCGGAATTCGTCAATGGTTTCCGTGGCGGTTTTCACATCGAAACGAAGGCCATGGGATGCATAACTGTATTTTCGCTTGTAGCCTCTGCGTCCCGGATTCGGCTCGATGAAATATGAAAGCGTCACCTTCATTTCAACTTCGGTTTCTCCAAGCTCCATGAGCGTATCGGTCGGCCAGGGTATGCGGTGCAAATTCATATCGCGAGTCGTGCAGTATGCTTTGTCATCTTCTTTTTCGTAAGGATGCAAGGAATCCTGTACAATAAGGGAAAGATCGTTGGAGGCGCTTCTCAGGGCGCGGGTAATATTGGGAGTGCCAAACCCGCAATAGCGTAGGAGGTTTTCCATTTCGCCGCGTGTTTTTTGATATTTGGGAAACCTCGCTTTCATTTCCTTCGTCCAATCTGCGGAATGGGCAATCAGCGCGCGGATGGTTTCGGGCCACAGATCGGGATATTCACCGATAAGAATGGCCGCCATTCGGCTCGCCAATGTTGCCGCCGCGCTCGTATCCCCAGTCACTGTGAACAGCTTTTGCGCCGGTTTAAAAAATGTCGTCAGCATGGAAAGGCTATCGAGGCAGTCGGGTTCTCCGGTACTGGGATCAAGGCCATAATTTCCGCCTTCGAACACGATTTCAGGCTTAATCGGCCAGTCCGTCTTTTTCCACAGCAATGACGTTGTGCTACTCGGACATAAGCCGCCCTTCGGAGCCACCGGCCTCCAGTCCGGAAATTCTTCCGGATCGATGGTGAATTTTTCTGTGAACGCACCGACTGTCAAAGCGTTCCAGGCTTGTCCGGGATCGTGGACCCCATCCGAAAAATTGCTGTCCGGATAAAAGTACGGCGGCGCTAAATCCGCATTGCCAGCGGAAATGAACATCAGTCTCTTATGATCCGCATTGTCCGAAAAACAGATCTGATCAATTGCGGCAGACCAGGATGACGGATGACCTCTGTCCCTGAAATCCGTTGTCGTAACGGTCATGGCTATGGCGCGTTTTCTGCGGGGAGCTTCAATTTCGGCTCTTGCAACGGATTCGGCTGTTATATAGCCGTATAGTCTCGGATCGTTTTCTCCTCGCGGGGGCAAAATCTTGACGGACTCCAGGCGGTGTTTTAGCTCTATTCGATCATTGCCGGCCAGAAAATCCGTCAAATCTCCATACAAGGCAATTCCTGCCATTTCAGTACCATGGCCACAGTGATCGCTCCTGCCCCACGATGGTTCGTAACAATGCGTATCTTCGGAAGCAAGATGATTCTCTATCAACATGTGCAGCCTGTTGATTCCGGTGTCCAAGAGGCAGACGGCACAAGCATCCTCGGAAGACGGGTGAACTCTTTCTCTTGCGTCGTCGGCCCATTCTTTTTGTTCCCTCGAAGGCAGCCTGGTGAAAAAATTCGCGGCTTCTTTGGCTTTGCGGACTTCGGCGATACAATTCATTAGATCGATGGATTGACACATCTGTTCGAATGAACCGAAAACGAGCGCAACGGTTCTGTCCGGAAATTGAATCAAGTCCTTTCTGTTGAGCCGAAAGCCTATTTTTTCCGAATCCGAAATAAAAGTTTCAAGGATCTTCTTTTTTTCATTGCCGCCCCTCAGCCACACTTCCCACCAAATTTTTCGTCTTTCGATGGCAACAGATTCTTGTCATCCGTCCAGAGACTGCTCAAAGAAGCCTTGCGAATGTCCGCTATGCTTTCAACCAACTTCTTGTTTTTCGGGTTCCCTTTTTCGGTATCTTCATGGATATATTTTTCAATGCGGTCCAAAAAAATTTTCAGCTTGCCGTCAGGGACAAAAACGCTTGCCACCGTGGAACTGCCAATTCGTTGAACGGTCAGAAGCTCGATGCCGGATTTTCTCAGATCCAGGCTTTCGTATTTTAGCTCAAAATCCGGTCCGCTATGAAAAGAAACGCATATCCCGTCTTCTGCGATTAACCCCAGGGCATGTCGTTGAATTTTGAGAGAGGCCGACTGCCTTTCGACTTTTTCCAGCTTTTTTAGAAGTTTCGCACCATGTTTTTTTCTATCGACATCGGGCAACATTTCCTTTGTTGTGACTTTTCTGGGCGGGAATGTATATTTTTCCGTTGCGGATGTATTGGCTAAAACGATATGACGGTATTTGTAACGTTTCGGGTCCATGCTCTATTTAATGGCCGTATTCCTTTCCTGAAATATCTTATTGCGGTACGACTTTCTTTCATCGATCACTTTCTCCAGGATTTTTTCGGTGATTGCCTCCGAATTGTTAATCAGCATTTCCTTGATGGCATCCTCGCACGCATTGGCAATGTCCGCGTGGCTCAATCCCGCAGATTGTTCGGCGAATTTCGGCCAGCTCAAAGGCTCGGTCTTGCATCCGGCCAATTTGTTCTTGAAAATTTCAACCCGGTTTTCTTTGTCCGGCAGCGAATATTCGATAATGTCGTCGAACCTTCTGAAGAGAGCGTAATCCAAAATTTCCGGATGGTTCGTGGCGGCCAAAATGATGCTTTCGGATTTGTCCTGTTCGATGAATTGCAGAAAGCTGTTGAGGACCCGCCGAATTTCACCGACATCGTTGAGAAGGTTTCGTGTCGTGCCGATACTGTCGAACTCGTCGAATAAGAACACTCCCCTGTGTTTTTGAATCGTGTCGAAAATCAGCCGCAGCTTGGCCGACGTCTCTCCCATGAATTTGGTGATGACCCCGTCAAGCCGGATCGTAAAAAGCGCCAGATTGAGTTCTCCGGCAAGAACGGAGGCCGACATGGTTTTCCCGGTCCCCGGCTGTCCGATCAAAAGAAGCTTTCTTCGGGGACTTAAACCGAACGACCGTATTTTTTCGATGAGCCTTTGTTCTTTGATAATCCGATTTATCCGGGCGGATACCCGATCATCGAGGACCATTTGGGACAAGCGGTCTTTGGGATAATCCACGGAGAGAAGGCTCGATAATTCACCCGTGGGCTTGACGATAGGGATGGTTTTCGGTTCTGATTTTTTTTGTTTTGCGTTGTCGATGATTTCCCGAAGTTCCCGGGCCAGCTGTCCATGCCCGATTCTGGCCTCATGGGCGGCAATCTGCATAGCACATGCGAAAAACCTGTTGTCATCCTCGTCCAGATAACTTTTAAATAATGTTTTCAGATGCTGCGATGTCGCCATTTTAACCTCCAGGACCTGCCATTCCAAAAAAAACGCACCAACTATCGAACATAGCACGTTCCGGGAAAAATTTCGACCTGTGCGGTTGGTATGAACCATCTGCCAGGGCGAAAAAATGGACATGCTGGATTTTTTTTTGTGATTGCCTTACAAATCACTGGAAAATTATCTGAAAATATGATTTGATGTGTTGAACCAATGCCAATTTGAAAAAGGGGGGGTTCAGCCACATGGGGAATTATAAAATCAAGGTCAACATAGAAATAGTCGAATGCTCCGACGACGAGGGTAAGGGACACTGTCTTGAAAACGACGGTTGCTTTGAAATGACGATCGGCGAAAAGGATGCGGAGAGTATCGACCAGTGCGAAAGTTCCGTTATGGCCACGGCTCACCCGGCCATCCGAAAGGCTCTGGCAGAGCACCTTGAGGAAATGTCAAAAAAAAAAGTTCCGAAAAAGCGAAGGAAGGTCAGAAAATAGCCTGCAATCGAAAACCCTACAGGATAGACGGCGAAGCCGGGCGTTTCGAATTTGCGACGCACTCGGTCTTCGACAGGGACGACAGGCTCGTTTTCAATTCGGCGGCGGACTTCTTTCCGGCCCTGGGGTCCAGGGAATATTACAGGACGGTCGGTTTCAAGGAGATCGCCTATGTTTTCGGCGACACCGAAAAATCGTTCCGCAAAACAGCCGAGGCCATAAATCGTTTCCGTCGCCAGGAAATCGGCGGGACTCCTTACCGTACGCTTCAGGAAACGACGCTGAGGGAGGGGGAACAGATAATGGAAAGTATGAGCGAGAAGGCCGGAGAATACCTGGTTGAAAACGGCTTCGACGAAAGAGGACAGCCCGAATCGCCTGACGCGGAGGAATGGGAGCGCGAAACGGTCGTCATCGACGCCGACGAAGCCCGGAATGCGGCCGAAACGTTACCGGACCGCTACGATGTCGAAAGAATCCTTGGAAATCCCGTTTGTCTGGAGTCCCCCGACTCCACGGTAAACGTCTACATAGACGATGTGAATGTCAAAAGGCAGGAGGAGAAAAGGCCCGAGAGGAGCCAACCGGTCGAGAGGAAAAGAAAATACGCCCACAATACAGTTTGCCGGGTCGAAAAATTTTACCACAAAGGGATTTTTTTTCAATAATAATAAAAAGAAAATTTGGAGCGCACCTTAGGCCAATCGACCGGGACGAAACATTTCGGAAAAAAGCTGTAAAACACCAAATCGACCTAGAAATACTTGTCGCCGAAACGCATGCGCTTAGTGAATGCAGCTCAATTCTCCTCGCAGTTTGCGCAGTTTCTCCATTCCTTTGGAATCGAGACGAGCCGCGTCTTGTTTCTTCTCTCCCGATTCGAGACGCACTGCGTCTCGTTTTTAGAAAAGAAGATAGAATTGACGCATTTTGCGAAGGTTGGTTATGTCGAAACCTTTGCCAAACTCCCCGCTCAAACGCTTTAATATCTCTTCCAGAAGCGCCTTTCCATATCTGTTTGTTTGATAGAATTCCGTAGCGAAACCCAACTATCGACGACGCTCGACCCAACCTACCTTCCACCCACCCCCAAATCCGCTATAACCAGAAAATATCCTCTGTCGCCATAGGAATGCGTGTATTCAACGCAGAGGCGCAGAGACTCAAAGGACCGCAGAGAAAAGCCGGTCAAAATCAGAAAACTGCTCCCCATCGTTGACAATGTCCTAAAAATTTGAAATAAATTCCTGAGAAAAAAGGAGTTCTCAACAAGTGTTGTTACGGTTCTTTCGATGTGCTTTTCCAGTGACTGCAACCTCAAAACCATGGAGGTGAAAATGAAGAGGTTTTTCGGCGTTTGGTTCTTGGTTCTGATTCTTTTTCCCGTTTCCGCGCAACATTCCGTCGCATCGGCGTCGGGGGATCATCGTGGCATTTCCGTGTATTTCGAAGCCGGCAAGGACGGCGGGGTGTCGGGCGATGTTCGGCTCTACGACCGGATGATCGCCCTGGTGGTCGGCATCGACCGGTATCTCGACCTTCCGGCCGACGACCAGTTGCAGTACGCGGTTCGCGACGCCAAAGGCGTGGCCGAAGTATTGCGTGACAGGTACAGTTTCGACCGGATCGTCGAGCTGTACGACGAAGACGCCGTGAAATCCCAGATCATGAAGGTCCTTCAGGGGGACTTTTCCACCACCGGCGAGCAGGACGCGGTCCTGATCTATTTCGCCGGGCACGGCATCACCCGCTCCACGGCCCAGGGCGACCTGGGGTATCTCGTTCCCCACGACGGCTCCCTTCGCCACGACCAGATGTACAAGAACATCTCCATGCAGCAGATCAAGTTCGACGTCTGCCCCCTGATTCCCGCAAAGCACGTGCTGATCGTGGCCGACGCCTGCTTCGGCGGCCTGCTTCTCGCCACCCGTGCAGGGTCCATGGAACCGTCGGGAACCATGGCCTACCTGAAGGAAATCACCGGCGAGCAGGTCCGCCAGATCATAACAGCAGGCGGCAAGGACCAAGCCGTCCTCGACGGCGGCCCAGGAGGACATTCCGTATTCACCGGCAGGTTTATTCAGGCCCTGAATTCCGTGGAAAGTTACGTCACCGCCAAACGGCTGGGCCTGGACCTCGGCAAATCGGTCCACGGGGACGCCGCCGCCAGGGGGCACAACCAGATGCCCCAGGTGGGAGAGATCTACGGCACCGGGGATTTCGTGTTCGTGCCGGACGCCTCCAAGCGCAGGCAAAAGGCCGAGGACGAGGTGAAAAAATTGGAACAGGAGCTGGAATCGCTCAAGGCCCTCAAAGCCGGCGCGGAACAACGGCGGGAAAAATCCAGGCTCAGAGAGCTGGAACGGCAGCAGCTGGAGAAAAAGATCGAGCTGGAAAACGCCCGCCTGAGAGAAGAGGCGGCCCGCAACGAGGCCAAAATGGAACAGGTTGCAAAGGAAGCCGCCAGGAAAGACATGGCCCTCCAGGCAGAACGGGAAGACGAGCGTCAACGACAGCTTGCGAGCTTGAAACTCCAGGCTGAAAAGATACGCGAGCAACTTGGCTCGTCGGTCCAAGCCATGGGGATGCAGGATACCGCAGAGGAAATCCGGCGAATCAACTCGCTCATTCAAAAAATGGAAGACGATTTCGACAAGAGTCTTCAGGCGCAGTTTGCACCGGTTAGGAAACGGTACGCATCGCAATTGGCCAGGGTGGAAAACATCCCTCCCCGCGATGCGATGTTCGAAACCGAGGTCGATTATCGGAACCGCCTGGAAAAAGACCGAAAAGACGCCGAGATTCTTCGCGCCAAGCAGTCCGCCGAAGAAAAAACAATCCGTAGCAACGTTTTCGCATTGCTGGAAAAGGAATTGAATGATTTGGTAAGGCAAAGGAAACAGTTGACCAGCGTGAAATACACACTTGGGCCGAAGAAAGTTGTGTTCAAGCTCGTGAAATATCATCCAGATAAAGAATATTTCGATCTTTATCTGTACATAGACAAGAAGGTCCATAGTGGGACATGCGTAATACCAAAATTAAAGGCGAAACTATTCTATAAAAACCCGTCGCTTTTGCTTCCAGAAGTTGTACTGAATATCTCGGAAGATGCTTCTGTTGCTATAAAAGATGCCAAATTTTTCGGACCGGATAATGCTTCGTTTCCCATTTCCAACTTGATTCAAGGAAAAGTCGTCGAAAAAGACCGTCATTTTTGGAAATTGGAATACGGCGTGGTCGTCGATACCCGAACCGGCCTCCAATGGTACGCCGGGCCGGATAAAAGCACTAACTGGCACGAAGCCGATAAATGGGTTGAAAATCTCACTGTGGCTGAAGGCGGATGGCGGATGCCGACGCGTGACGAGATTTCAGGACTCTGTGAACCTGGACGGGGCACAAGAAACATGACTCCGTTACTGCAAACAACAGGCTGGAGGGTATGGTCGGGAGAGAAAAAGGAGCCCTCTTCCGCGTGGTTCTATCACTTCAATGAAGGCCGTGTATTTTGGTACTACCTGCACACCAGCAACAACCACAGGGTATTTGCTGTTCGCTCGCGATGACGATGTGGATCATTTGATTATTTGATTCTTTGGTTATTTGATACTTGTGCGCCAAGCAAGCTTGGCGTTTCTTGTGGGGTGGAAGTCCCCATCGTGTAAGGCCTAGCCAGCCTCCAGTGAAGCATTCCCGGTTTCTGGACCAATCCAGGAGGGATGGCAGACAATAGCCCGGCAATTTATTGCCGGGGTGGGATTACGAGTTGCGCCAAGTCCCGTCAGGGACGACAGAACGGTATTTTGGCCGATTTTTCTGTCGTCCCTAACGGGACTTTTGGCATATCGGCTCGAAACCCCGGCAATAAATTGCCGGGCTATTGTCTTTCGTCCCTGACGGGACTGCGAGTAGGAAACAGGGAATGCTCCCGTCTCCAGTACCCGAATGTTGCGCTCGTGGCGGAGGCGGCCGCGAACAATTTCGCGACATCCGAACAATGCGCGTGAAGCGTACACAGGGAAACTTGCAGGCCACAGGGGAGACCTTACTTCCTGAAGCCTAATGCAACCTCGTCAAAATTTTAACGACGCGGTCGGCGACAGTCCAAGGATACTGGAAGCCAATACAATGAAATCGCCATTTCCCTTGCAGGGCTTGCCCTGGCATTGGACGGGCGAGATTTTCCGAGGGGCCGCCGTGGTCTTCACAGGGCGTGGCATGCATGCTTTAGAAGCGGCAGGAACTTGGGAGACCCCATGGATTCCCGACAAAGGAGCGGCGTGCCGGTCCACGACGGGTGGGGTGATGAAAATCATCCAATTTCGGGAGATTTTTTTCTGCCGGGATTCGTTCCCGTTCGCGGCAATCCGCACGGGCTGGTTCGGGATCGTAGGGTGGGTGGGTCGATCCCCTTGCGTTGTCGCCAATTCGACTTCTCTTGAAATGGATGGCCCGACAATCTTGCACGGAGTCCAACCCACCATTTTCCGCGCCAGTTCGTCGCTTCTTCGAACGAATGACATCGAGGCGGCTCGGGAAATGGTGGGTTGGGCTTCGTACAAGCTCGAAGGGCGCGGGTGATAACAAGCTTTGAACCAGCCCCGATCGCCAAGGTTTCAACCCACCCACCCTACGCACCCGAACCAGGCCACGCGATAGCTTGCGAAGAATAAAACCCAGCGGAATTGTTACGGCTAAACAGGGAGCATTTTAATCACCCCACACGACGGGTAGGGACGCTTAACCGAAAGGGGAGGCCGACCGACGATCCATGGGGAGTCGGATTGCCTCGTAGTACTCCGAGGACGGGAGAGCCGTCCGCATAGGGAAGGGGGCAACGGAAATGCGCAGCTCTCAAACCAAACTCGGGGATGGTTCTCGTTTCGGCCATGTCTCGGAGGAACGCGGACGCGAAGCGTCCTGGTATGCATTCCAACGCAAAGCGTTGGAACGAGTCGGACGAGTCGGTGGGGGCATGGCCGACATAGAAACCAAGCCCCCAAACTCGCGTGACAATATGCTGACGGGTCGAAACACTTGCAATTAAGGCTGGTTTGACGAGATCCGAGCCCAATCGATATAGACCATTATTCAGAAGAAGCCGGGACGTTATCGATCTCTCTGTTTTTCGTGATTTCTTCTTGCAGATCTTCGTATGTAGGATCGTCCCGAAAGATTCCGAAGCTTTCCAGCCAGGGATTTCGATCTTCTGACGATGACGATTCGTCGATTGGCATCGTTTCCCCCTGTTTTTCAGATAAGGGGCAATTTTTTGATTCTTATGTCCGAAGCAGTTACGCTTACAGCTGCGCCTGCCATCAGCTCGGATTTTGCCCGCCCAAATACATCTTCTATGATGTTGGCCACATCCTTTCCTTTTATGCGCACTTCATTTCGAGGATTGCATCGTCCATGCTCGCGGCGGCGAACGAGAGGGCTTGGCGAAGATCTTCCTCTTCCAATTCGGGATATTCTTCAAAAAGTTCGTTCCGGTCTGGATACAAAGCCATGGCTTCCAAGACACGCCGAACGGTCAATCGCATTCCTCGGATGCATGGTTGCCCGTTCATTTGGGCGGGGTTGCGGGTAATTCTATCCAATTGCATTTATTCGTTTCCCCCTTTCGTTGGGCCGTCTGATTTCATTTCCCGCTATTTTGTCGAATGGCGAGATACCGGCTTTTTTTGTTTAGAATGATTTTGCAAATTATATCGGACACCTTCCGAAACCGACTTGCAAAATCTATTTGATTTTAATATTGAGAAATATCGATTGCAATGGTTTTTCATCTCATTTCGAGGATTTTATCATCCATGTTCCTCTCGTTCCCACGCTCCTGCGTGGGAACGCATTCCTGGACGCTCCGGCGTCCCTTCAAACGCAGTGCATCCACCTGTTTTCCCAATCCATCTCCGCGTACAAACTTTCGCCAACGGCTTGGCAGGGCGCGAGGCTTTGGCACGGGACGCTGGAGCGTCCGTCAGGCGTTCCCACGCTGGAGCGTGGGAACGAGAAGCGCGTGGGAACGAGAAGCAACGAGAAGCACGAGAAACCAAATCGACGGCACGGACCCAAACAGGATGCGATCCAGAACTCCATTTTATTCCTTTTCGAATTTTTCCTTGAGATTTATTTCCAGGTCTAAAATTCGAAGCCGGAATATTTCATTCCAGTCGAATATATCGGACGCGCCGTATTTTCTGTTTTTCGAAAAGCATCTTTCCACATACTCCCTTTCGGGAAAGACGATTATATATTCGGAAACTGTCTGATGCTTGGAGCCGGGGACATGTTGTAAGCCTTGCCCTCCAGGATTTCCCATTTTTCGTTGTCCGTCCAAGCCGAGTAATCCGCGAATGTGTAATTGGAATCGTTTCGAACTGTACATTCCATTTCTCCACCTGCCTGTCAGAATTGATTGAAACGGAAATGACACTTGCTACATCGATTGTTTTTAAAATGACGTTTTTCGTCTTCCAAGTCAATTGTCAAAAACCGACAATTCGAGACGCTCGACCCAAGCTACATTTTTCCGCCTCCTAATCCGGGGATTTACGCGGGACGAACGCGCAAGGATTTTGAACAAATTCAGGGAATTCGTTTCGAGCGAACCCATGGCGCCGGTTTGTCAAAAGGCGAAAAAATTGTTCGAACGCGGCACGCCACCGATACCGGAGGGTCCCGTGCACGACCATGTGCGGCTGAACAGCAGGACATGGCCGCGATCATCGAAAGGCAGATTGGCTTTTGCAGTGACTTTACAATTCAAGCAAAGATTGGTATGCAATATTACGACCATTTGGTGCCCGGTGCGGTTCGACCTCGCCTTATTCGAATGAGGTCGATCTTTCCATTTTATGATCGTTCGAGGCGAAGCCTGTTTCTACGTTTTTTCCGCGTAACGACGGGAAGATCGCCAAACGAAATCTCATAGTGAAAGGTTCTGAAAATGAATAGAATTGCAATGGCTTTTGTTCTTTGTGTTGTTTCATTCATTCTTTTTACGATTGAACCGGCAGCAGCCGGACCAGGCGGCAAAATTGCGACGGTTATGCTCAAGTCGTTTTGGGGCAGGGTTGTTTTGATAGCGCTCGTCATTTTTTTTCTCCCGCTCATTTTTTATGACTCGGTAATTTTGGCGCTGGCCAAAAGGAGGGCAAGAAAAGACCTTGCGTTTATATCGACACTGGACCCGCGATTCGAATGGTTGAACATAAAGGAGAGAGTGTCGGATTGTTTTACAAGAACGCATGATGCTTGGCAGAAAGAAAATCTGGATGATCTGTCAGGATGGATGGCTGATTGGTATATAAAGAACCAGCAAATGGTATATTTGGATAAATGGAAAAACGAAGGATTGAAAAATATATGCGAGGTCAGGCGAATAGTAGATATGGAGCCCGTACTCTTTCTCCACCGAAACGACACTGAGGAGCACGGCGGGTCGAAATTGGTTGTTTCGATTACGGCAAACATGGAAGATTATCTGGCGCGTTTCGAAGATGGAGAGGAAGTTGAAATCGTTGAAGGTATGAGGGGGTTTCATCGCATTGCAACTCTCTGGACATTTACATTTGCGAATGGGATGTGGATAGTATCCAATATCGAAGAAGCAATAAAGGACGATAAATATGCCCGGTATTTTAAGAAGCTTCCAAAAATCGAAGATACGATTTTAGCTAAAACAGAAAAAATATAGTCCGGGCGTTTAAATCATTATGAGATATCTTAGTCGGAGCATTTGTCGAATCGTTTCGGACCGGGGCAAGCCAGACCAGGATGGTCTGGCTACCATCCAAAAACCTCTTCCTATTACAATTTTAAGACGCAGGGACTGCTCGCGTCGGAACTCTTTCCAAGATGCCTTCTCCGAATATTTCGCCGAGCCCAAGATGGGGCATGTGGACGTAGCCGATATGGCATCCGCATTGTTTCAAGGGACATGGGGAAGGGGAAAGCTCAATGTCCGGATTTTCGTAAATGTTGCCGAGGACTGCGGATGCGAAAAAGCAGCGGCGGATCGAGCCGTCGCCTTTCATCGAGATTACCCGGTGGCCGCAGGCGCAATATTTTCCGAAAGAAGCCTGAGGATGCAGGTTGTATTCGAACAGGGGATCGATTGCAAGGAGTCTCCGCACATCCTGGCTTTGGTAATAGCCGCTTGTGTGCTTGTAGGCGTTGATCCATAGATAAATGTCCCCGGGCAGGCGTTCGCGAAGCTTTTCGATTTCATCGAAATGCGCCTTCACGCCGACTGCGCCGACGCTGAACCGGATTCCCAGGCGGGAAAGGGTCGCGCATTTTTCCAGGAATAACTCCCTTGGTGCCTGCGCCGGGTGATAGGTGCACCACAGGCCGATACGGCTTGTGTCGCATTGTCGGAGCCAACTGAGTTCGCATGACAGATTGGTCTGGACCGCGACTTTGCGAATATTGGGAAGCAGGCTCAATCTCTGGATCGCATCCCGGTACCACGAGTGGGTCAGCGCTTCGCCCGAAGGGGTGAAGAAGACCGAATATGGAATTCCAGGGCGGCTGGCTATCCAATCGACGAACCTTTCCAGCTGCTTTCGATCCTTTCTCAAATCGTCTTCGTCGGCGCTCGCGTGGCGGAAAGGGCAGTACCAGCAGTCGTAGTCGCATGCGGTGAGAGGTCCTCTGTACAGGATGGAAAGAGGGTAGGGGGGCTGGCGCGATTCGTCGGTCGCCATGTCTAACGTTCCTCGTACTCTTCCATCAAACGCCTGACGCGTTCGGAGTAGAGCCACGGGCCGATGGCGTCGGAGCGTTCGAGGCCGGACGGGGTGAGAAAAAGCCTGTCGGGGGTTGCATTCATCCAACCGGCGGCCTCAAGTTCGCTGAGCGCCGGGATGGCGTGTAAAACGTCTTTTTCGTAGATTCGTTTGAACTCCGGGCGGGATATCCCCTCGCATTTCAACAGCGTCTTGATGGCGTGTCTGCGCATCCTGTCCTCGGCGTCCAGTCGGATGCCGTGTCGCGCCTGCGAAAAAGCGTGTTCGGTCCCCTTGCTGTACGCCTCGAGGATTCGCCTGGTTTCTCGCGGGGACTCGGCGTATTCGTGGGAGTAGTGAAGAAAAGTCGTGTACGAGCGCGCCCCGCAGCCGAGGCCGACCATGCCGTCGGTCTGGCAGCTGTAGTCCGGAGGAGCTTCGTCCGCCCCGGCCAGGCGGAACAGTCTCATGGACAGTTGGCGATACCCTTTGCTCGACAGATAGTCCCGTCCGAGCCTGTACAGTTCGAGGCGACGGTCTTTCCATGGCGTTTTTCTGTATAGGGGCGTCGAAGGTCTGACGTAGAGCGGATACAGATACAATTCTTCGGGCCGATAGGACACTGCCGTTTCGAGACTTTCCAGCCATGATTCCGCCGTTTGGCCGCAGATGCCGTAGATGAGATCCAGGTTCAATCCGCAGGATGTTTTTCGAAGCAACTCCAATGCGCGACGGGTATCGGTTGCGTTTTGCGGACGGCCCAGAGATCGAAGTTCGCGGTCCACGAAAGACTGGATTCCGACGCTGACACGGGAAACGCCGAGGGAATCGAATAGGGCGGCATTTTCTTCGTTGACGGTGTCCGGCGAGACTTCGACGCTGGCGGGAATTTCGCTCGGGTCTGCGGACATGACTTGCGCGGCCACTTCGAAGATCCGGGCGAGGCGGGACGTGGAAAGGCACGTGGGCGTTCCGCCTCCCATGGCCATGCGGGAGAATCTCATGGGACGAAGTGCCCTGCCGACGGTTTCGGTCTGAAGTTTCGAGGCTTGGAGATAATCGGCCACCAGGGCGTCGTCGGGTCTCGATAACGAGAAGAGGTTGCAGTAGCCGCAGCGGTTTCGGCAAAACGGCAGATGGAAATAGAGAAACAGGTTTTCCCGGTTTTCCGGCGCCCAGAGCTTTTCCAGGGATACCGGAGCGGGCAGACGCCGGTAGGATGTCTTGTGGGGATAGGAATATGCGTAGGAGAGGTAGGTCGTGCCGCTCGGCCGGTTTACAATGCACGGTGTCATGCCTGTTCGCCCCCGAGTCTAAAGACTGTCTCGGCGTACGGCACGAGGTTCACCACGGGGTGCGGAGTGCGATGTCCCGTGAATCCGTCCTCGCCGTAGGCGGTGCCGTGGTCTGCGCATACGATGAAAAGAAGCGGCGCCCTGGCCGCCATTTTTTCTACCAGAAGCGATAAATGGCGGTCCGCGTATGCCAGAGCGGCCGCCTGGGTTTCCGGGCTGTCCTCGCCGGCGCCGTCGAGGAAGATGCAATTCGGCTGGTGCGTGGCCGAAATGTTGAGGAACAGAAAAATCCGTCGGTCGTCGTCCAATGCGGAAATGGCGGAGACGGCCTGTCGAACCTGGATTTCGGCCGACTGTTTTGACGTGACGCCCATGTCTTCCGACCAGTGGCTTTCCATAAAGAGGTCCGGGAGCTGGCGCGAAAGCATGGTCTTCTTGTTGAAGAAACCGACGCCGCCGATGCACACCGTGTGATAGCCCCTGCTTTCAAGCGCCTTGACCAGGTTGGCCTCGGGAAAGACGAATGTCTTTTCGTCGATGGTTTCGCTTCCTGAAAATTCGGCGGCGAAAAGCCTGGGATGAACGCCGGGTTCGGTCGGCACGGGAAGGAACCCGGCGAAGAACGCCTGGTGGGCCGGGAGCGTGAAGCATGCCGGGGTATACCGCTTTTCCCATTTTCCGCCTGGCAACAACGAGGCCAGCCCCGGCGTCATTCCCCTTTCCAGGGCGTCGCGGGCCACGTCGTAGCGAAGGGCGTCCAGAGTGACGAACAGAAAGTCGTGGGTCCCGATGAGGGATTTGGCGTCGATCATGGAACAAACTCCAGCAACTGCGGAAGGTTTTCCAGAACAAAGTCGGGCTTGCCGATGCCTTCGGGATACGTTTCCAAACGGCCCGTCCAGGCCGTCGCCATGCCGACGGCCTTTGCGCCGGCGATATCCTCAACCGGGTCGTTTCCCACAAAGAGCGCCTTTTCCGGCGCGCAGCCTGCGAGCTTCAACGCCCTCCCGAATATCTTCGCGTCGGGCTTTAGAAAGCCGGTGGCGCCGGAAATCACTGTGACGGCGAGATGGTCTTGGATTCCCAATCCGCGTATTTTCGCTTTTTGAATTCGACAATTTCCGTTGCTGATGACACCGACTCGAACGCGTCGCGAAAGACGACGAACCGTTTGCCGGGCGTCTTTTTTCTCCTGAACGCACTCATGAAGGCATGACTCGAATTCTCGGGCCAATTCCTCGAATGAAACGTCGGCAGCCGAATTCCGGACCCCCATCAGCATGCGACGCCAATCCTGGCAATTCACCGCAGATATCGAGCCGTTCGAGCCGTTGACGCCGAAGCTGGATGCCAGGCGGTTTTCCGCGCATTGGAGCGTGGCCCCCCGGTCGATCAACGTGTCGTCGAGATCGAAAAAGACGATGCCGTACATTTTTCATGCCTTTGCGGATCGAACATTTCCGACAGTTCGAGTTCGTAGGGTGTCATGCCCTGCCAGAGGACCCCGTTTAGCAGATCGCCGAACGCATTGACTTCTAGTACATAATGGTTTCGGAGGGCTGCGGCGACCGCGATGTCGAGCCCCATGGCCATGGTTTTCGGGAAAACCCTCGCGGTTTTTCGACAGGTTTCCAGAAGAGCGTGCCAGGAGGATTTCGACATTTTTTCCCGAAGCCGTTCGGCAGAATCCCTTTCGTTCAACAGATGGAGATTGGTGATTGGGCTTCGGGATTTGCGCAGCACCATGTGCCTCGGTTCGCCGTTGACCGCCAGGACCCTCAGATCGCAGGTTTTTCCATCGACCCCCGCTTTGGGGACCCATCGCTCGACATGCACCTTGTGGCGGCACAGTTCGTCGATCAGCGGGCGCAGTTGATCGATGTTTCGATATCGTGACATCCGGCGGCTGTTGAAAATACGGGTCTTGCCGTCTTCGACGACGATCTCGGCGCTGGTTGCGGCCTGGATTCGTCCCCGGGATCTTTCCAGCGCCACGACACCGGAGGCGGACGACCCGTGCGCCGGTTTGACAAACACACGGGACCAGCCGGCCTTTGCCGTCTCGTCTATAAGTTCGTCGAACGATTCCGCAGGCCCGAGCGCGGGCGGAACGCGAATTCCTGCTTTCAACAAACGACGATGGCAGGCGCGTTTGTCGAACATGACCGCGATGTCGTCCGGGTCGGACGTGAACATAAAATCGCCCTGCTCCGCCACCTCCTTGATTTTCTCGAGAGCGCGGCAAAACCCCAGATACCATTGACGCAGGTACAGGATCTCGCCCTTTCGTTCGACCAGATCGGCGACCGCGTCAGGCCCGATGTGCGCGCCCCCCTCTGCGGCGGCGGCACTGGCACCCAGCAGAAGCATTTTCCGATAGATCCGAAATCCTCGTCCGGGAGATTCGACCCGGACAACCCCGCAGCCGGTCTTCGCAAGCTCGGCGGCCCATCCGTCGATGGCGTCGTAGTTCAGGCAAATCCCGGGCGAGATCCCCGCTCTTTTCCGTGCTTCCTGAAACAGGATAAAACGGCGGTCGTCCGGGTCCGACACGATGAAAAACGGCGCCGACGATTCGAAGTTCATTCTCCGTGCGCCACGTAGCGGTAGTCGTCGTCCTCGTCCTCCTGCTGCTCGGACACATCGACGCCGGGAATGGCGGCTCGCAGTCTTGCCATCATGTCGTCGGACAAATAGTGGTAATGCAAGTCCACTCGGGAGAGAAGCGGTACCCGAACCGATTTCAGCAGCGCCTCCGCACCCTTGTCGGTCAGGGTTCCCAGGGACAGATCGAGGCTCGTGATTCGGTCGAGAATCGGCGCATCGGCCAGCGAAGCGGCTATTTCATCGACATAGTCGCAGTTGCGCAATCCCAAATATTCGAGCTTCGGAAATGCCCGGCCGGACAAGATGGGATCAAGATCCCTCGGGGAGGTGTTCGCGCCGTATTCCTCGGTCCCCAGCCAAAGCTCCAGGTGCTTCAGGTTCGGAAGGTTCGCCTCCGCGACCTGTTTCACCACCTTTGCGTCCAACGCACCCGCTTCCACAATCAAGGAGGTCAGGTTGGGATGGTCGATTTTTCCCAGCGACAACCCGTTGCCCCCTCGAATCTGAAAATGGGTCAGGTCCGGGTACGCCTTCCATATCCCCGAGACGTCGGATTGCTCGATCCAGGATATTTCCGATTCCTCCATGGTCATTTCCCCGATGAAAAGCGCGCGGAGGCGAGGCAATTTTGCCGCGTCCGACACCAGGGCGGAAACCACTTTGGCGCTGTCGTCGCCCTGCGCCGCGCCGCCCCAGTCGCCGATCACAAGAGAAGTGACCTCTTTTCTGACATCGTCCTGCATGAACCGTTTCCACAGTTGAAGAAACATCGATTCGCCGTCAACGAATTCTTCGTCTTCGAAGCCTTCGTCGTAGACGTCCCAGCCGATCATCAATTTAACGGCCTTTCCGGCGGCGGTCGATATCCCATCCTTATAATCGTACTCGACCACCGGAAGGCCGTTGAATTCCGTGATGTTCTCGTATATTGCCACTTTGCGAATCCTCCTTTTTCTGTAAAGGGTTGCCCAAAGGAAAAATCGGTTCATCGCGGATTTGTGGGAAAGGGGCCTCGATGGTAACCAGACCATCCTGGTCTGATGTGTTTTGGCTTCGAGGGAGTGGCATATTCGCGGTACCGCGACCAGAGCTGGAAGCCCTGGTTACCTTTACCGCTCCCCACAAATCCGCGATGAACCGAAAAAATTTTGGCGTTTCTATACTATTTGTCGAATGGGCAGGACAACCCTTTTTTTATGGATAGACGGGAGAATTTCCCGCACGCATCGGGAAAACCGCGTTGCTTTTCGGAATTTATCCCTAAACATCGGTGAAATTGTATTTGCAAATCCATGTTTTCGAGTATTGAATTCAAGCTTCCAATCCAATAAAAGAATAAAACAGTGACGAAAAGACCGATGCAATCGAATGACGACATATCGGGCAAGGCGCGACGCTTTTTCTCGAGCCGGCGATTCGGAGTGGCGAGACGGCGATAGTATCATCGACGGGTCCCGTAAAAACGGGCGGGCACCCGTCGATGCGTCGCCGAAATCCGCGACCAAGGTCTCTGGCTCGGCGGAACGCGGACGCCAAAATCCCTGATACTCGATGATCAAGTTTTTTCCGCCCAAGAGTTTGAGATGCGCGTCATTCCGGGCGTAGCGTAGCGGAGACCCGGAATCCAGGAAGTCTGCGGAAGCTCATGGATTCCCGCTTTCGCGGGAATGACGGAAAAAACTTGATCATCGAGTGATATGTCTTCCCACTCCAGGCGTGGGAACGAGATGACAAACGAACGGCCGAACCAAGAACCAAGTCCCCGCAAAGCATGTCCCGGACCGGAGGAGTCGGCCGGTTCCAAGCGGGTCGTCGAGATGCCGGCGATTCGTGCAAGTCTTCCTCTTTATCGACACGGCGAATCAATTTGTCAGGCGTTTCGAACCCTCGGTTTCGCATGGTCGCGAGACAAGGTACAGGGAGCGTCGCCTCGGGAGGTTAACCATGGTGTATCGAACGCAAAGGGCGTTTCAGAGAAACAAATCCGATACGCCCGCAAGGTATGAAATCGTAAAGGGCGGCCAGTATTACGACTCCAGGATCGTCAATTACAGCAATGAAGGGCTGTGCCTGGAAGGGCGGCAGCAATTGCCGTACGAGGCGCTGGTGAACATCGACGTGCTGAAGCACACTCCCGGGGCCTTCGGACCGGAGGGATACCGGGCTTTTCTGGGAGAGGTCAGATGGTGCCGGGAAGTCAGCTCCAACGGAAGCAAAATTTACGATATGGGGGTGAGAGTGATCAGTAAAAAGCGGAAAGCCGACGGCATGCTCGAAAAGCCGGGGAGTTATTCGTGCCAGCTTTGCGGAGATTCGGTCCTGGCGAGGCATGTGACGGAGGTCTTGGAATGGGTGTACCTGTGTCCGCACTGCTGCCTGCATTTCAACGCCCTTCCGCAAGGACGGCTGAAGGACTCCATCGAGAGGTTTATGATCGGAAACGTGATTTGAGGTCCGGATGCAAACCCAATGAGAAAGCGAAATGCTCGGGAGGGCGATATGGCTGGAACGGCGATTTGCTCCACGGGAAGCTATGTTCCCGAAAACGTGGTTCGAAACGACGACCTGCGACAGTTTCCGGAGTCGTCGAAGTTTTTGATCAGCCAGAAGACGGGGGTCTTTTCCCGGCGGTTCGCGGCAGATGACCAATGCACGTCGGACCTGGCGGCGAACGCCGGGCGAAACTGCCTGGAGAAGGTCGGCTTTCCGGCTTCCGAAGTGGAGTGTATCGTCGTTTCCACCTCGTCGCCGGACAGAATCCAGCCCGCCACCGCCACACGTGTCCAGCACATGCTGGGAGCTGTCAACGCCTTTGCCTTCGACATCAACTCGGTGTGCTCCGGCAGCGCCTTCGGCATCCGCATCGCCGACGCCATGATCAAATCCGGCCAGTGCGAAAACGTCCTGTTTATCGCTTCCGAAGTCTACTCGAAGATCCTGAACAAGAAAGACTTTTCTACATTTCCTTACTTCGGCGACGGGGCCGGGGCGATTTTCTTCCGGGCGGGCGACGACGGCGACGGCGTGCTTCATTCGTGCCTTGGCACCGACGGCGCCAAGTGCGAGACCATCACCGTGCCGGGGGGCGGGACGATGCTTCCGTTCGAAAAGATGAAAAGCGCCAGGTCCGCCTATTTCCGGATGAAAGGAAAGGAAGTGTTCGAATTCGCGGTTTCCAGAGGAGCGGAGATCATCCTCCGGGTGGTGCGGGAGGCCGGGGTGCTGCTGGAGTCGGTGGCGCGCTTCGTATGCCATCAGGCCAACCTGAACATCATCCTGGAAATCTCGGAAAGAATCGGAGTCTCGCCCGACCGTTTCCACATCAACGTGTTTCGCTACGGCAACACCGCCAGCGCGTCTGTACCCATCGCCCTGGACGAAGCCTTGACCCGTGGTTTTCTGAAAAAGGGCGACTTGGCCGTCACGGCCGCCTTCGGGGGCGGTCTGTCCTGGGGGGCCAACCTGATCCGATTGTAGGCGCGCATGCAAAACCGGCTCAACGCCGATTTGTGGGAAAAGGCGTGTCGATGGCAACCAGACCATCTTTGTCTGGAGTGCCTTGGCTTCCAAGCGGCGGCATATTCGCGATATGGGACCAGAGCTGGAAGCTCTGGTTACCTTTGCCGCTCCCCACAAATCCGCGATGAACCGAAAAACCTTCGGCAAAAAGAGGAGGAAAGGACCCGTGAAAGAGAGATTGAAAAGAATCGAAGAGGGGTTGAAGGAGATCTTTCCGGAGACCGAGGAAATGGAGATGACCGCCGATACCTGCCTGGGGGAGGTCCCCGACTGGGATTCCATGGCTGCGGTGAACCTCCAGGCCTACCTGGAACAGACGTTCCGGGTGTCCGTCTCGGCGGAACAGCTGGACGAGGACACCACGTTGGCCGAGGTGGTCGGCCTGATCGAGGAGGCGGAAAAAATCAAAGAGCCCGCGTAACGCGAAAGGCTCGATAACGCCGAACTGCGGCGCAAAAATCGGAGAACGCGATATGATGCTGAAACAAAGCGGCCCGGACCCCTTCGACGTTTTTTCGTCCTTTGCACGAATCAATCAGTCCTGGATGAAAGACGGACAGGGGCTCTTGAATAAATACGGAGAACTATGGAAGATCGCGGGCCAGTTCGATACAAATGGGGCGATAAACGATTTCCGTCGCGATTTCTATTTCACCGACGGCCTTTCGGGAAATCGGGATGTCATACTGCAACTGGTGCGGGAAATGTCGAGCTGTTTTCGAAAGTGCCACGGCGCTTTTGCGGAATGGACCCGGGACTACATCGAAAGCGCTCCCGGGGCGGACCCGGAAACAAAGCGGAGTGCCTTGTTCTGGGCGTCGCGTTTCCTGGGGATGGTCGCGCCATCCAACTTCTTCTTCACCAATGCCTCGGCGGTTCGTCGCTTTTTCGACACCGAGGGCGAAAGCCTGAAGAAAGGCGCGTCGCAACTGGCCGAAGACCTTGCCGACGGCGACGGTCTTCCCCGGCTGTCGAATCCCGGCGCCTTCGGAATCGGGGAGAACCTGGCGGCGTCGCCGGGCCGCGTGGTCGTCAGAAACCGGCTCATGGAACTGATCCAGTACGAGCCGTCCACCGAGACGACCCATGTAGCCCCGCTTGTCCTGATCCAGCCCTGGATCAACAAGTACTACATTTTCGATTTGCAGGAAACAAACAGTTTCGTCAAATATCTCGTGGGGCAGGGGTTCACGGTTTTCGCCACGAGCTGGAAGAACCCGGACGGAAATATGAGGGACGTTGCGTTCGAGGACTACGTGTTCGAAGGCGCGCGGACAGCCATCGAGGCGGCGTCGCAGATATGCGGGACCGACCGGGTCCACGCGGCGGGATACTGCATCGGCGGGACCGCTCTCGCATCGCTGATGGCCTGGTACAACGCCGAAAACGGCTTCCGGCAAGACATACCTGTCGTCGATTGGACCCTGTTCGCCGCGCTTGCGGATTTTTCCGAACCGGGCGCCCTCGGGGTCTTCACGACGGAAAAAGGCGTATCCGCCATCGAGGAATTGACCGAAGAAAGGGGATTTTTGGATAAAAAGCATATATCCCTGGCATTTCGGATGCTCAATCCCGAGGCGCTCATATGGCGATACCACGCCAACAATTATCTGCAGGGCCAACCCCCTCCCAATTCCGATATTTTGTTCTGGAACAGCGACGGCACGCGTCTGACGCGCGCGATGTGCTCCTTTTTCATTCGCGAATTCTATCTGGAAAACCGTCTGGCTTTCAAGGACGGCATGACGCTCGGCGGCAGGCCGCTCGACCTGGGACGAGTCCGTCAGCCTCTCTATGTCGTGGCGGGGCTGCAAGACCATATCAGCCCGTGGCAAGGGGCGTTCAAAACCTGCCGGCTGATCGACGGGCCTGCCAGGTTCGTGGTTGCCAACGACGGCCACATCGCGGGTATCGTCAACCCGCCGACCGCCAAATCCAAGAAGAAATACTGGGCGGGTCCGGCGGATTCCCAGCCTTCGGGCGAAGAGTGGCTCAAAGATCGGCAGACGCAAAGAGGTTCCTGGCAGCCGGATTGGGTCGCCTGGCTGCGCCGCGACGAAAATGGCGGAAGAAAGCCACCGCCCTTGGGTAGCGCGACATTTCCGCCTATCGGAAACGCCCCCGGTCTGTACGTTTTCGAAAAGTAGACAATCAACGAGCCCGGCGGTTTTTAAGTGCATTTACGACCAGGTCGGACAGTTCGTTCTTGTCGAAAGGTTTCTCCAGATACCCGTCCGCACCCATCTCCATGGCCTTGGCGCGGTCGATCAGGTCGCTGTGGCCGGTGGTCAGAATGACGGGAATGTCCTGACGGATGGCCTTGATTTCTTCGAAGACGTCGATTCCGGTCATCTGGGGCATGGTCATGTCCGAAATCACCAGGTCGAAACACGCCGGATCCGACCGCAGCATCTCCAGAGCGATTTTGGGAGTCTTGGCAGTCGATACTCTGTAGCCGAGACGTTCCAGTCTCTGCCTGACCATCTCCAGCAGCGACGATTCGTCGTCCACGTACAGGATGGTTTCCGTTCCGCCGGTTTCGTTGTCGATGAGGGTGTGCTGGCAGGGGCGCGCCTTTTCGGCGATCAGAGGAAGCAGGATGGTGAAGCAGGCGCCCATGCCCGGGCTGTTTTCGACGCAGACCGCGCCCCCGTGGTTTTCCACGATTCCCCGCACCACCGCCAGCCCCATGCCTGCGGCGTCCCCGAAATTTCTGGTGGTAAAGTAGGGATCGAATACCCTGTCGATAATGGATGGGTCGATGCCCGTGCCGGAATCGGTCACGACCAGGCGGAAAAAGTCGCCTTTTTTAAGATTCAGATGCCTCTTGGCTTTCTTGTCGTCCAAATGGACGATGTCCGCCTCGATTTTCAGCGAACCACCGCCGTCTTCCATTTCCCGCATGGCGTTTTCCCAGAGATTGGCCATGATTTTTTCCAGGAGGGCCGGATGGAAAAAGACCTGGGCCGTGTCTGTGGCGCAATTGTAGACGACATCCATGCCGGAGGGGGCGGTCGAGCGGAGAAACAGGACGGAATTTCGCAGGGCCGGGACAAGATCGACCGGGTACGATTGCACCTCAATGTCGATGCTGAAGGAGAGAAGCTGCCTGACGATGTTTTTCGCCCTGAGTCCGGCTTTCAGGATCTCGTCGATATTTGCGAAGGCCGGTTCCCAGCTTGCCAGATCCTCCCCGGCCAGTTCGGCGTTTCCAATGATGATTCCCAGAAGGTTGTTGAAATCGTGGGAGATTCCTCCGATCAAGGTGCCGAGGGCCTCGGTCTTGCGCGCTTCCTGAAGTTTTTTTTGCAGCCGCTTTTGCTCTGTCAGGTCGATGTCCAGGCAATAGAGTTCCGGCGGGCCCGTTTTTCTTCCGATGATCGTATGGGTCGAATATACCGGGACGGCGGAACCGTCCTTTCTTTTCAACTCGAGTTCTCCGGGGGCGATGGGAACGCCTGTCTCGGCGCTTTCCCCGATCGCCTTTACGACTTGCTCCCGCATGTGCGAAGGTATAATCAGGTCCAGAAGGTTTTTGCCGATGGCTTCCCGCTTGCGGTAGCCATAGACTGTTTCGCTGGCCTTGTTCCAGTAGCGGACCTTGCCGTCGGGCGTATAGCCCTGGATGGCGCCGGGGACTTCTTCGAAAAGAGTGCGAAACCGTTCTTCGCTTTCCCGAAGGGCTTCCTCGGCCTTTTCGTTCATGATCGCCGCGCCGATTTGCTGGCTGATGGTCTCCAGGGCCTTGCGCGAAAAGCTCGGAATACTGTCGAAACGGCGCGATGCCACGTTGACGCAACCCACGACGCAGTTTTTGTAGCTCATGGGGAGTACGGCCAGGGCCGTGAGCTTCTCGTTTCTGTAGATGTCGGCGCTGGCGGACAGAATATCTCCCCTGTTCATGTAGACCGGCTTTGCGCTTTCGACCAGACGGACGAACGCGGAAGAGGTCTCGAAACGCGAGGCCTCTTCGATGGAAAGCGATTCCATTCCCCGATGGCATTTGAGTTCCAGGCAGCCGTCCCGGTCGTCGAAGACGTAAATGCCCCCGCAGTCGGCGTCCGACACCTTCAGGGCCGAGTCCATGCAGAGTTGGAATACTTCTTCCAGGGAGGACGCGCTGTTGATTCCGATCTGCAAGTCGCGCTCCTCCTTGAGCAGCTGTTCCGCCTTCTTACGTTCCGTGATGTCTCTGGCGAAGGCAAAACAGAAAGTGGCCTCGCCGTCTCCGTTTCTCAAGACAGAGGCCAGAAGGTCAACCCATACGATGCTTCCGTCCTTGCGGACATACCTTTTTTCCAAACGGAACTCGTCGGCTTTTCCCTCCCTCAGGCCCTGCAAAAGGTGTTTTTCGACCGACATGTCTTCCGGATAGGTCAGCGTTTCGATATTCATTCGCGTAAGTTCGTCTTTGCCGTAGCCGACGATTTTTTCCAAGGTCCGATTGCAAACCTTGATGTTCCCCCGCTTATCGAACAGGGCGAAGCCGGACGGCGCTTTTTCCACCACGGACCGAAACAGCTTTTCGATTTTCAAAGCGGCGGCCTTGTTTCCATCGTCCGCCAGAAGCTCTTCCAGTTCGCCGTATGTGGGCATTTGTGGCATACTTTCTCCCAATAAACAGGAAAAGGTAAATAATTCCCCGTTTGAATATCGCTTACGAGGACAACCTGTTTTTGATTCAGGTTGACAGAAAACGCCGGGAAACTTGGCAGGAGGCTGGTACGATTCGAACTTTCCCGGCGCGTTTTCGCCGTGATGCCGGAAATAGATGCAAGTGCCGGGGTAGATAGTACACGGCAGCGGATTGGCTCAAGAACGCCTTGGGGCTTTGGAACGGTCGGGCGGGCGAAAAAATCGACGAAATTCAACAAACCAGTCGAAAAAGGACCTCGAATCGTTCATTCCGGTTTCGGAAACGGACATTTCCGAGTTCATCTATGTTCATTATATATGGAATTACGGTGCAAAGATCAAGCGTTTCTTTTTTAGACAGCAAAAGGGGAGGGCTCTATTCGGACATTTTCTTCACGCCGTAATACAGCCCGCCTGCCAGGAAAACAAAGATCAGGGTGCCCGCCAAGATCGCCGAAATGCTCATTATTTGCCCTCCTTTTTGGAAACAAGGGGAATGTTCAGTTTATCTATAGACCTTATGAGCCATCCGCCGACCGCCGCGGAGCCGATCAGCATGACGACCGGCGATACGGCAGAGCCGGTCGCATAGCAAACGCCCGCCGTCGCGACGAAACCGGCGTAAAGCACAGACCAGGCGACAAGCCTCGCGTTTTTTTCGCGCATCAGGGGCAGTTCCTTCCGGTTTTGCATGTATACGGCCAGGAACATGACCCCTCCGACCAGCGCCCATCCGCCCAAAAGCAGCGCCCAGGCCGGATAGCCCATGTAGGGATTTCTGAATTCCTCCACCACGTTGAAAGCGATGATGGAAAATAGAACGACAGGGGTGACGTATTTGACGGACACGCGCCAGAGAATTCCGAACTTGATATCGGAGGCCTCGTCGATGCGTTGCGAAGCTTTCCGGATATCGGTGAACCATCCGACCAGTACCGCTTGCATCAGTCCAGCCAGAACCAGGCTCCAGCTCACCCAGTGATCGACGATGTCGAGCCAGTAGATGCCCGCGCCGGTGGAATAAATGGTCCCGGCGGCGAACCCGGCGGCGCAAACCAGAAGCGTGGCCTGGAAACGAGACATTTTGAAAGAGTCCTTCAGCCCGCTGACCATCGCTTCCACGATGGAAAAGGCCGAGTCGATGCCCATGCCCAGAAGCATCAGGAAAAACAGAATGCCGAAAAAAGACTGCACCCATATGCCGCCGGGCAGTTCGGCGATGGCGGCGGGATAGATGACAAAGGCCAGTCCCGGCCCCGCCCCTGCGATGGCCTCCACCGGAGCATCGGTCACGAAGGCGACGTAGCCAACGGCGGAAAACACCGCGAACCCGGCGAAAAACGAAGTCAGGCAGGTGGCGAACGAAACGGTCCAGGCGTTGGCGTTGATGTCGGACCCTTTGGGAAGGTAAGATGCGTAGGCGATCATGATGCCGAAGCCCAAAGACAGGGAGAAGAAGATCTGGCCGTACGCGCCCAGCCAGACGCCGGGTCGGGCCAGCAGCGAAAAATCGGGCTTGAGATAAAAATCGAGTCCCGCGCCCGCTCCCGGCAGGGTGATCCCCCGGACGATCAAAACGAGCAGCAGGACCAGCGGCAGTATCACAAACCAGTTGATCACCTTGCCGATCCTCTTCACCCCGCCCGCGATAATGACGAAAATCGCGGCCCACGTGAAAAAATTGCCCAGAACCACGAGCCACTGCATCGATCCGAAACGCCCGACACTATCCGTCGCGCACAGAACGCGTTGGAAAAAGAATTCGCTTTCTATCCCGGCCCATTTCACGCCCACGGAATGAAAAACGTAATTGAGCGCCCAGGACATCACCACCGTGTAATAGAACAGAATCATGGCAGCGGAAACCACGGCGAACCATCCGATGAAATCGGATTTTTTTCGAATTTGTCCGAAGACCTCGGTGGGCGCTCGCTGATAGCGACTTCCCAGGTAATATTCCAGGCTGAGCAAGGGAATTCCGGTGGTGATCAACGCGATCAGATAGGGGATGAAAAACGCCCCGCCCCCGTTGGAATAGGCGATGTAGGGAAATCTCCAGACGCAACCCAGCCCCACGGCGGACCCCACGGCCGCCATCACAAAGGCCGTTCGCTTGCTCCATCTTTCTCTTGCTATGTCCTGCAATTTTTCATCCTTTCGCATCCATTTCGTTCTTCAAATAACCGTGCTCCCGTTCCGTATTCGGAACTCGATATTTTCAGGAGTATCCTAATTGCCATACCCCAAGTCAATATTTTCTGGGGCCGAGCATTCTCGAATCGAGAATAAATTTGAAAAGGGGGGGCGAAATGCGATATGTTTTTATTATTGATGAAAACCACAAGTGCGAGACCGATAGGAGGTAAACGATGAAAAATAAACGAACTTTCGAAAAATTGATGCTATTGTCCGCAATGGGGATTTTGATTCTGGCTTCGTGCGTACCTGCCGGCAACGGGCACTACGGGGGCGGGGGGGGGCGTCCGTATGGAGACACGCGCGTTCCCCAAGTGACGGGTCGGGATTTGCGCGACGCCCGAAATATCATTCGAGATTACGATCTGCGAGTCGGCGACATCGACTACGTGAAAACCGACCGCAGACATTTGGACGGCACGGTGGAACGGCAGTATCCGGATTCCGGCAGAATCGTGTCGGCCGGCACACGCGTGAGCTTGAACGTCTATCGTTACGAGAAATACGACCACCATGAACCGCCCCCGCACGGCGGAGGCAGGACAGAAGTTCCTCGCGTGGTGGGAAGTCGCCTCGACGATGCGCGCGCCATGCTTCGCCGCAACGATCTGCAAACAGGCGGCGTTTCGCACGTGCAAACGAATCACAGGCATTTGGACGGCAAGGTGGAATCGCAAGATCCCGGTCCCGGTGCCAGGGTTGCCAAGGGAACATCGGTGCGACTGAGCGTCTATGAATTCAAGGAGTACCACAAGCCCGACAAGCCCCACAAGCCTGACAAGCCACAAGACGCCGTCCGCGTTCCCCATGTCAGAAACACGTCCCTGCAAAGCGCCCGCAGGGCGCTGGAAAACAATCGCCTGAGGGTCGGACGCGTGGAGTACCGTGCTACAAAACAACCCCAGTTGGACGATGTGGTATTCGGACAGACCCCGTCGGAAAAGAGCTACGCCCAAGCGGGAACGGCGGTGGATTTGCAAGTGTACCGATACGAAAAGCACGCTCCGCCGCCTGCCGACATGGTGACAGCGCCTCGGGTGGTGGGAATGGACCTGGAAAGCGCGAAACAGGCGATACAAAGGCAACGCCTGCAAGTGGGAAAGGTCGATTTTTCCGATACGAACAGGCGCGACCTTCATAACCGGGTGGAAAGCCAATCTCCGGGACCCGGCGCACGCATGAAGGCCGGAGACCGCATCCGGCTCAAGGTCTATCGCTACAAGGGAAGCCACGGACACGGCGGGAGCCAAAACGATTATGTCGTTCCTCATGTGATGGGAAAAAGGCTGGATCAGGCCGAGAGAATTCTTTCCTCCAACGGGCTGAATGTCGGAAAGGTCCACAAGGCTCGAACGGCGGTCAAGAGCCAGAACAGAGTGATTTTCAAGCAGGACCCCGCACCCGGACGCAAAGCTTCAAGAAATCGATCCGTGGACTTGTGGATTTACGAATTTTAGAAAGAGGTCCTTATCCGAAAAAAACTTCCGTGAAAACACGGGAATTCGGAAAAAAGTCGTCTACAAGAAAGGTCACCTCGCGGACCATCTCGGCGCGACCGCACAGGTAAAAATCGTATTGCCCGGGTTTCAGTTTTTCGCGTATGTATCTGGTGACTCTGCCCTGGAAGGTGCCAGGCGGCTGTTTTCGTTTTTCGGCGTCAGGCTTGGACAGGCAGGGGACGTATCGGGCGGCGGTTTCGGAAAGACAAGCTCGGTAATAAAGGTCGTCGGGATCGCTGACGCCGTGCAGGAGGGTGAAGTCCGCGACGCCGGAAAGCGCCATGGAAACAAACGGGGCGATTCCTGTACCGGTGGCGACGAATACGGGGGGGCGCGGCGAAGGCTTGAACGTAAAATATCCGTGGGGGCCGGAGATGTTGAAACGCGCGCCCAATTCCGCAGAAGCCAGCAGCGGCGTGAACTTCCCTTCTTCGATGTGGCGCACGCAAAGCTTCAAATGCGGATCGTTCGGCGCTGAAACGAGGGAATAGTATCTTTCCAGCTCGCCGCAAACGAATCGAACGTTTTGCCCGGCCTGGAACTCGAAAGAAGACGGCCGCGTCAGGCTGATTTCGAAGGTTTTTTTCGAGAGCCAGCGCCGGTCCGTCATCTCGACACTCATAATCTTGTCCCTTCGATCATAAGACTGCGCTGTGTTGGCGGCGATCATGATTCTGCCCTTTCTTTTTTTTTCATTCCAACAAGATGATACTGTAACAATTGTATTCGTCCTGGATATTCTGCGCGATTTGAATACGCTCGCCGATCGTCCGCAATGTCTGGAAAATATCGATGGAGCAGGATTCCACCGAAGGTCGTCTGTCCATCGGGAATTTGCAATCGACGGGATACTCGCATTTTTTGCACAAGGCGCAGCATTCCGAAACCAGGCTGAAGGCCTTGTAGTATCCGGACAGGAAGAGAAACCGTTCCAGGGCGACGGTCCCTTTCCAGGTGTTTACGTTGATTTTCCTTTTTTTTGCGTTGTTCTTGTAAAAATCGGTGTTCCTCAACCGCCCGATCAGCAGCAACGCTTTCTTATATTCGTTCAACATCGCCTCGGTTTTTTCCGGCGGCGGCGTCTCGGGGGGGCAGCACCAGCTCTTTCCGTATTTCTGGCAGCCGTATTTGCACTTGAGCCGAACCCAGTGGGCGACAGAAATATCCTTCGTATCCAAAGGAAGAATTGTATGAATATTGTATTTCTTGGCGAAATTGCGGGCTTTTGCCAGGATATCCTGGTCTTGCCAATCCGGGTCGCAGGTTTCGCAGACGTTCGAACTGGCTTCGTTTTGGATCATACAAAGCATGGCGGCTCCCTTTTGAGGCGCTCTCCCCTTCCGCCGTTTTGATCGGAGGAAAGGGAAGGGGAGAGCTTGTTACAATTGGCAATGACAGAACTGCTACTTACTGGTTCAGGATTTCGTCCCGAACAACTCCTACCAGATGCGGGAATTTGTCGGTCATGTGCGGCAGCTGCATGGCCTCCATGAATTCTTTCTGAAAGTCCTTTTCCACGGTCAGCTCGATGTATTCCACATTGCGGGACACCCAGTTGGCTTCTTCCCGCTTGGCCCTGTTGAGCAACGCCGCGCGACAACCGTCGCCGGCCGCGTTTCCGACCGACTCGATCTTTTCGATGTCGCAATCGGGAAAAAGTCCCATGATCAGGGCTTTTGCGCGGTCAACATGGGTACCGAAAGCGCCTGCGATCTTGACTTTATCGACCTTCTCGACACCCATCCGATTGACCATGAGCTTGCAACCCGCATAGAGCGCGCCCTTGGCCAGCTGAATCTGGCGGATATCCTTCTGGGTGATCACGATGTCCTTGTCGATGCTGGATTCTTCCGCCCAGGCCAAAACGAATTCGGGCTGCTTGGTTTCCGGGTTCTTGCGGAACCGGTTGGATTTCTGTTCTTTCTTGTTGAAAACGCCGCTCTTGACGATGACGCCCGATGCGTACAATTCCGCCAGAACATCGAGAATTCCCGAGCCGCAAATGCCTTTGGCCTTCATTTCCTTGGGCTCGGAAAAGCTCCGCCAGGCGTCGCGGCCGATGACCTTGTAATCGACTTCGTGGGTATCCGGATCGATCTTGATGCGCTCGATGGCGCCCGGGGCCGCCCTCATGCCATACGAAAGCTGGGCGCCTTCCAAGGCCGGGCCGGTGGCGCAGGACGAGGAAATCAGCTTGTCCTTGTTGCCCAAAACCAGTTCGCCGTTTGTTCCGATGTCGATGATCAGTTGAATCTCTTCGTGCTTGTAGGGTTCTTCGGCGATCAGCACGCCGACATTGTCCGCACCCACGAAACCGGCCTCGTTCGGAAGAACAAAGACATAGGCCGAGGGGTTGATGTCGATGCACAGGTCCCTGGCCTTGATGTCCAGGCTGTGGTGAACCACCGGAGGAAAAGGCGCCAGACCCACCGGTTCCGGATCGAGCCCGAGAAGAATATGATGCATCGCCGTGTTGAATCCGATGGTGATATCCTCGATGTCCTCCTTCGACAATCTCAAGTAGGTCTTGCCCTCCTCGGGGGCTTCCACGTACTCTGCAGGGCCTTCCTCGCCTTTTTTCTTCTTCACTTTCTTTTTCGGAGGATAGGTTCCCTTGATCGCCTCGCCCACAAGCCAGTTAAGCCCTTCGATGATGTCCGCGCTCATGCGTTCGAGCCCGTCCTTGTTCATCATGTGGTAGGTAATACGGCTCATGACATCCTCGCCGTACTTGCACTGAGGGTTCATCAAGGAGACCGTGTCCACCACCTCCATGGTCGCAAGATTGCAAAAATACCCGGCGACTGTCGTGGTACCCACGTCGATGGCCAGTCCGTAGGCGTTTTCGTGCTTGCCGGGTCTTACGCGAATGACTTCCTTGTCGTTCCATACGCTTACGGTGACTTTCCAACCGCCCTTGCGAATCGCTCCCGGTACCTGACGAAGACATTGGATGTCCGCGCTAAGGTTCTTCAGGCCGTATTTTTCCTCCAACTGCTGACAAATGCGTTCGAAATCTGCCGTGGGATCCTGGAAGGTGGGTTTTTCCACCTCGACATAGTAGAGTTTGACGGCGGGGTCGTGATCGATATGAATGTCGCGGGCAGCCTTGCTGACAATCTGTTTTCCGGCTCGAGACTCTTCCGGAACGAAAACGAGCAGATCACCCTCGACCTTTGCGACGCATCCCAAACGGTAGCCCTTCTCCTTCTCCGCCGGAGTGACGAACTTGTCCTCTTCCTGCTGCCAAGGGCTTACGTTTGTCAATTTAGAGTCGATACCAAATTTTTCAAAGTATCCCTGCTCGATGCGGACTTTGCATTTGCCGCATACTTTTTTCTCTCCGCACAGCGCTTCGATGTCCACACCGAGCTTGCGCGAGGCCTCGATAAGCGTGATTCCTTTGGGCACCTCGCCCCTGCGCCCCGAGGGTTGGAAAATTAATTTCGCGATATTGTCATCCATTCGTGCATTCCTCCTTGTTTGCGCGCACTTAGAAACGCCTTTGCTCGAATCGAGCATTCGGGTAATCTGTCTGCCATACTGGAGCGAATTATCTTCGCGGCGGATAAGTGCCCAAAATGTAGGTTTTTACTTCAGCGGGAGACTCCAGCCACTTTTCCAATTGGTGTTCGTTGGCCTCACGTTCCTTGCTGTCCTTCCAGGCGAGCCAGTTATCCATGCTGTTCCACATCGCGATAACCACGATCTCGTGAGGATTGTCGTAGTTGATAAGCGTCTCGCCGCTAATATACCCCGGCTGTTCCATCGCGATACTGCGGAACTTGTTCAAGAGCGCGAATACGCCCTTTGTTTTTCCTTCTTTAAAACGTCTTGTGACAACGACTTTGATTGCTGACATAATTTGCTCCTTTCGATAATAGATAACCCGAATCCGGGCCTTTTCGGAATTGGACCACTCCGTCGATCATCCGATCCTTTCCGGCTCCGAAAGGGAATTTCTTCAATCCATTGCATTTGGCGGTTTTCCCCGATGAACGCAGCCCGAAAGGACTTGCCATCGGGAACCGGGAAAAGCAGTTAACAGGCCGAAGGCGGAAACGGTTTCTGCGCGGACCGACCGGGATTGCAGATCATGGATGTAAAATACCGATTCGCCGTCCGGCCCGTTAACTGCGGATAGATCCAGCCAAGAGCTATTATTGCTGATCCTTGTGCATTTTTCTCAGCTGGCCGACCATCTTGATGGCTTCCTGTACGGCGTTGCCCGCCGATTCGGCGTAGCCGTCGGCGCCGAACAAGGACGCGACGTCCTGGGTGACCGGCGCGCCGCCCAGCATGATCTTGACATCCGGATTTTTCTCCTTGATCATTTCGATGACCTTCTTCATGCCCATCATGGTGGTGGTCATCATGGCGGACATGGCCACGATCTCGGAATCCGTGCGCATCTGCTCTTCGACAAAGTTCTCCAGGGGTACGTCGCGGCCCAGGTCGTGGACTTCGAAGCCGCCCACGTCGAACATCAGCTTGATGATGTTCTTGCCGATGTCGTGCACGTCGCCCTGGACAGTGCCGATGACCACCTGGCCCATCTGTCTGACGGTTTCCTTCTTGATATGGGGCTTGAGAATGTCAAGTCCGAGATACAGAGCGTCGGCGGACATCAGGAGTTCGGGCACGAAGTACTCCTGCTTGTCGTACAGGTCGCCCACCTTCTCCATGCCGGCCGCCAGACCGTTCATGATGGCGTCCATGGCGTCGAGGCCTTCGTTCACCGCGACTTCCGACCATTCCTTGGCCTCGTCTTCGTCGTATTCCACTACGGCTTCCGCCAGCTTCTCCAGGATTTCTTTTCTTCTGTTGTCATCTGCCATTGGTGTTCTCCTTGCTTGATTTTTTTATTTTGATTGATTTCGATTGTTGACCAATACCGGTGCGCTTTTTTTACAGTCTGCCCACGGCCGAGGTAGGCTTTTTACCGTATTCCTTTACCGTCTTGACATAGATTTTCATCGACTCTTCCTGGACGTCCGGCCAGAGGTCGCATCCGGGCCATACCGCATCGACGCCGTCGTCGATGCATTTCTTGATGATGCCTTCGACGGCGGAGGGCTCGCCCTGCACCAGTGTGCCGTAGGGATCGAAATTTCCCAAAATGATCGCATCGGGTCCCAGTTTTTTCCGGGACTCCACCACGTTGTTCTTCTGATCCACGCTGACGGCGTTGGCGCCGCACTCGTGCATCATTTCAATGATCAGGTCGGTGCTGCCGCAGATATGGTTGATGGTGGGAATATTAACGGATTCGAAAACCTTGACAAGATTGGGTTGAATGAAGGATTTCCACATTTTGGGAGAGAGCAGGTCCGTTCCCGAGCCCATTTCGCGAATTGTCAGGAAATCCACTCCCAATGATTCGTAATGCTTGGCGGCCTTGATGGTCAGATCGGTCATTTTTTCCAGGAATTCTTCGACGGCTTCCTTGGTTTTCCTCATTCCCTTGAGCAGCAGGCCAAGCTCGATTACTTGTCCGGCTTGGGTGAAGGGTCCCAGGAGCCATGCGCCGACTGCGACATCCTTGTTTTTCTTCAGGATTTCAAAGCCCTTGTCCACTTCCGGCATCCGGGCCTGGGTCAGAAAATCGCCGGACAAATCCACTTCTTCGAATGTCTCCCATTTGGTCGGAACCGTCGGATAGAGAATGTCCTCCGAATCCATGTACAGGCTGGTGCCCCTTCCCAGGGCTTCGGCGATGGTGCACATGTCGTAAGGAATGACGGCGGCGTCCAGGCCCCACAATTCCACGCCTTTCATGGCCGAATTGGCAAGGTTTTCGCCCGTGGTGTGAACCTCGGCAAACCGGATGCCAATATCCTTGATGGCTTGTACTGTCACCATGCCGTATCCGCTGAATACGGGCATCCGATCGATCGGTTCGCGGCGAAAAAACCGGTTGACTCTTTCCTTCGAAGTAAGTTCTGCCATTTGGGTCTCCTTTCTGCAAGCTTTGTTTTTTTTATTTTTTATGGTTTATTGGAGGGTTTTGAGCTGATCGACAAAGTCGGGGAACAGTTTGAAAAGCGGATGGTTCGGGTCTTTGGGCAATTGCTTGGTCTCCGAAAAAGCCGCAGTGGCCAAAAAGGCGTCCGCCATGGCGACCGCCGGGATGATTCGGTTCGCGCCCGCCATGGGGCCGGAAAAGATCATGTCGTGATACAGATAGGACGACAGGCCTTCCAATGCGGCGTCGGCGGCGGACCATCCTTTGAATCCCCACATTTCCCTGGCTTGTTTCCACATGTAGGAGCCGTTGCTGGGAGCGCTGCATGTCGCAAAGCCCCATTTCTCCTTGATCATTTTGTTGGCGATTCCGCAAAAGGCCGTGGCCGGACCGTTCATGACCGACGTATCGACGAATATGCTCTCGAATTTCGCGCCCACCTTGTCTATGGCGTCCAGCAGTTTCTGGGTCCCGGCAATACGTCCGCTCGGCATTTGATCCGCCATATCGAAGGCAACCAGAAGAACATGCTTGACACCGATTTTGGCGATTTCCTCGATCTCCTTTTCCAGGTCCTTTTCCCAGACGGTGAGGCTGTTGTAGAACATCCTGTCCAGAAGGCCCTTCTCGGCGCAATAGGCGGCCGCCTCGAGTTTGGGCTTCATGATCCAGGCGTCGATGCAAAAAGGCATGTCGGTGGTAGCGACGACGAAATCGATGAACGACTTGAATTCGGCGCCGGTATTGGCGACGATGTCCGCCATCGCGGGAACGCCGCTTTCGGCGGATATCTTTTCCTGCGTTTTCAGCAGCTCTTCGGCCAGCTTTTCATCGAAGCCCTCTTTGCGTTTGCCGGTGAAAACCTTGTCCCCTTTTTGGAAGATCGAAGAACAGACCACCGTGGGATATTCTCCCGGCTGGCCGCCGAATGTTACGCCCCCGACGGTGCAGGCTTTTTGCTCCGTATCGAATTTAAACATGCCTTTTCCTCCCTTTCTTGAAGAATGAAATTTTGCCGCGTACCCGATTCTTTGAAAAAGCGGCCTGCAAGGATAGATTCTTGCCGCTTTTTTCGCCATGCCCGCTCCGGGGATTGTTTCTCTTTTGTAACAATTCGACCCGTCTGTGGATGGTTCGGAAGGGCGGCGGCGATCACGCTTGTCTCTTGTGAACTGATGACCGTTTATATCAAGACAAATCCATAGCGTCTATCGGCCAGGGGACTATTTTTATGGCCAATCGGGTCGATTTTTGGACGAGAGGCGGCGAAAACGAGCTTTTTCGCCTATCCGTCGATCTCAACCGCACAGTTCGACGATCTCAACCGCACAGTTCGAGAAAATTCAACCGGTTCTGGCCGGAGTATTCCCGGTTACTTGGTTGACGAAAGGCGCTTCTCGAGGTAACCAGACCATCTTGGTCTGGCCTGCCAAGGTAACCAGACCATCCTGGTCTGGATTGCTCCGATTGGGAACTCTTTGACTCGATGATCAAGTTTTGGTTCATCGCGGATTTGTGGGGAGCGGTGAAGTTAACCAGAGCTTACAGCTCTGGTCCCAGATCGCGAATATGTCGCCGCCAGGAAGCCAAGGCATGCCAGACCAGGATGGTCTGGTTACCATCGACACGCCTTTTCCCGCAAATCCGCGACGAGCCCAAGTTTTTTTCGCCGACCGGACCGAAGCGACCGTCATTCCGGGCGAAGCGCAGCGGAGACCCGGAATCCAGGAGATCCTCGGAACCGCATGGATTCGAAGCTTTCGGGGGAATGGCGAAAAAAATGTGGTTCTGGAGTTTGACCCTCGCCTGCGCGGACCAGAGCTGGAAGCTCTGGCTGCCTTGCGTATGCTTTCAACGCAGTTCAGGATTGAATATCGACAATGCCCAGGCGAATGGCGAAATGAATCAGTTGGGAGATGTTTTCCACCTGAAGCTTTTCCATGATTTTCGACCGGTGGGTTTTCACCGTGCTGGGACTGATGCAGAGAATGTCGGAGATCTCCTTTGTCGAGCGGCCTTCGGCCACCATCTGGAAAACTTCGCGTTCCCGGTTCGACAGCTGGTTGAAAAGATCGTCCGAAGCCGACGATTTTTTCATGGAAATGTAGTCCTGGATGACCTGTTTCGATATGGACGGGCTCAAATAGTTGTCCCCTTTGACTGCGGCATGGATCGCGTCGATGATGTCGGAGCCGGTGGAATTTTTCAGCAGATAGCCGGATGCTCCCAGGGAGAACAATTCGTTGATGTAGCGGGCGTGGGAATGCATGGAAAGGATGACCACCTGGGTCCGAGGAGAGATTTTCTTGATCTGGCGGGTGGCCTCGATCCCGTTTAGCATCGGCATGGCGATATCCATCAGGACCACGTCGGGCTGAAGCTTTTCGACTTTCTCCACAGCCTCCCTGCCGTTTTCCGCATCTCCGACGACCTTGAAGTTGGGTTCTGCTTCCAGCAGCTTGACAAGACCTTGGCGAACCACGGTGTGGTCGTCGGCCAGAACGATGGTGACGGGTTTACCTGCCATGGGGATACTCCCTGATGGAGATTTCTATGCGGATGCGCGTACCGGCCCCCGGAGCGGTGCGAAGCGAAAATTTTCCATCCGCTATCGCCGCGCGTTCGCGCATGGACAGAAGCCCCAACGCATGTTTGTGGCGGTCGATTTTCGCGGGGTCGAACCCGATGCCGTCGTCTTCGGCCAAGAAGATGATATTGGGATAGCTCCTGATGATCGAAAGATGGAAATTCCTGGCGTCCGCGTGTTTCAACGTATTGGTGAGGGCCTCTTGCGAGAGGCGATAGAGCAATGTTTCCAGATCCGGATCGATTCGGTCCTCGAATCCCACCATTCTGAAATGAATTTCGATGTCGCAGTGCTTGGAAATGTTTGCCAGATAGGCATCCAGCGCCGGCTCGAGACCTAGGTCGGACAAAAGGGCTGGGTGCAGCCGGTGCGATATGCGGCGCATTTCCTGGTAGGTCCGGTTGAGTTGATTCTTGATCTCTCCGATCATCTCTTTTACGCCGCTGTCTTCGTCGGACAGGCTTTTCTCGATGGTTTCCAGCGAAAAATTGATTCCGGTCAAAGCCTGTCCGGCTTCGTCGTGAAGCTCTCTTGCGATGCGCTTGCGTTCGTTTTCCTGGGACTGGAACAATTTGGCGGTCAGCCTCTTCAACTCCTCCCGATGCGTATTGACGGTTTGCAAAAGATGGCTGTTTTCCACCGCCCCGCCCAGAAAATTGCCCAGCGAGCCCAAAAGATGCAAATCGTGGTCCGACATGTCCCTTTCCTTCGAAGGGAGCAATGCGATGAAGCCCGAGGCTTTTTCTTTGGCGGTGATCAAAAAACACTTCAACCGCAATAAATCGTCCGCATCTTCGGTTTGAAGGTCGATCCTGAAGGGAGGGAAGGTGGGCAGAGGGGTCAGCGCCAGTTCCTTGTTGAGCAAGGCCTTTTTCAGAACATGATCGTGAAATAGCAAGGCGTAGCGAGAATCGGAGACGCTCTCCGGAAATCCGCGATGCACCCGGAGAGAAAAGCAAGCGCCTTTCTGGTCGATGAGAAAGATGCCGCCTGAGGACAAGCCCAGGACATCCAGCACGCTTTCCAAAGCCGTTTCCAACACGTCGTCCAGGTTCTGCGTCATGTTCATGGCCAGGGATACGGCGTTCAACAAGGACAATTCCCGATGGCGTTTTTGCAGATCCCGGATGGCGTCCATCCGCGCCGTGATGTCTTTGATGATGCCTTCGTACCCGATGATTTCGCCGTCGCAGCCCCTGATCGCCGTACCGGTAACCAGACAGTGAATCAGGCTCCCGTCCTTTTTCTTGAAACGCGACTCGAAATCCTTAACGAAACCGTGGCGCTGCATCTCTTTCAGGTACACCTTTCGGTGCATCGGATTGTGATATATTCTCTCCACCGACGACAGGGCGAGAAGCTCCTCCTTGCTGTCGTATCCGAGCAGTTCCACACCCGCCTGATTGACATCTTTGAAAGTACCGTCGGTCGAGGTGATAAAAATCATGTCCTGCGACCCCTCGAAGATTCGGCGATACTTGTTTTCCGATATCCTCAGGTCGTCTTCCAGTGCTTTTCGACCGGAAATGTCCTTGAAAACCTCCATTCCGCCGATGACATTTCCCTGGCCATCCTTTAATGCTGAAATACTGGAAATGATGGATATCCGCTTTCCATCCAGCCTTGTGACTCTGAATTCCCGGTTGTAAAAGTTGTTCCCTATTTGGTTCTCTTTGGCGGGCAGGCGGTCGGTTTCGCAGGTGGTCGTTTGGAAGATGTCGCGGCAATGCATGCCCAGCGCCACCTCTTTCTGGATGCCCGTAATTCGTTCCGCAGCGGCGTTGAAATAGGTGATGCTCCCTTTCTTGTCCATGGTGACGAGACCGTCCGGGAGCTGATCCACGACTTGGCGGAGTTCTTCGGGCGTATGGACCCTATTTGACATCGGCGGCGACGAGTATCGTCCCCAATCCTCTCTCGTCGAGTCCTTCAAAATACTTTTCCTTCAAATACACGTCGCTAAGTCCCGACGGATTGCAATAAACGATGGGGCCGCATTGGCAGCGGTCCTGGTCCAGAACGCAGAAATCGGCCGCAAGGCACGGAATTTCGAAATAGCAGGCCTTTTTCATGATATCCTGGGGAAAGGATATCTTGTTTTTGTAGACCACGAAATTCTTGTGCAAAAACCAGACGTTCTTGTCCTTGGACAATTCGCGGATGGTCTGTTCGTCCTTGACCTCCTCGCCCACGACGACATCTTCCTTTTTCAAAAGCAAAGTCGAATACGGTCCCCAGTCGAATTCCATAGTGGTCAATGCGACGAATACGACGTCATACTCCAAGATTTTTCTCACGCCGGTATTTACGACCTTGCCCAGCCCCATCAAAGAACGCTCCTCGGCATCGCGCTCCTTTTCGAGAATCACCGCGTAATCGTCTTTTGCAAGCCTTCGAACCCGGTCTATCCCTGTTGCCTTGGCGATGGTTTCCCCGATTGCTTCAATGATGCTTTCACGTTCCATGTTGGACTCTTCCTACGACAAAGCCCATAGGCGCTTTTCCCATCGCAGCGCTCCTATGAGGTAATGATCTTTATCAAATCGAAAACCTTGTCGCCGCACGCTCTTTCGCACCGGCGGCAAGCGACGCCGTCGCAAAGCGCAAGATCGATGGAGATTCGGAATTCGTCTCCGTCTTCCTCGATTTCCAACGCGTTTTCGGGACAAACTTCGATGCAGACCTCGTCGCCGACGCAACCTTCGAAGACGATCGTCTTGATTTGTCCGATGTCCGGGATGATCTTCAAGCCCATCTCGCCCAGATCGGGGATGTCCCTCTCGACTGTCTTGACGACCTCGGGCTTTTCCTCGATCTCTTTGATAGCCGGCAGATTGTACTTTTTCAGAAACTTCTGATACTGCTTCATCGGCATGCCCTCGGTCCAGTAGGACAACTCCAGAATATAGACCTTCTCGAACACTTTGGACGCGGCGAACATGCAATGGTGCTGACGAAGATCGTCGGCGATCCTCTTCATCTCCCAAAGCTTGTCCACGTCACGCACGATTTCCCGCGCCATTGCCAACGACGTGTTTCCCACCTGGTAGATTTTTTTCACGTTGGCGGGAATCATGCCGATTTCCTGCGCCTTCAGGGCGTCCACATACGTTCCGGAAGCGCCCGACATGTAGGCGATGTCGATGTCTTCGAGCTTTATCCCGGCTTCCTGGCAAAGGGTGATATGCCCGGCCCTCACCGATCCGATAGCCTTTCCCGCCTCCTTGAGGTCGTCTTCGGTGAACAAGACGCCGTCAGCCAGGTGCAGGTTGGAATCGAAGGTATTGATGCGCGGTATGTGAATAAGGTTCGCCTTCATTCCTTGGCTGAGCAGCCCCACGACCCCCGTGCCTGTAATGCCGACGGCCCTGAGTTCTCCCTTTTCGATCGTCTTTCCGGTGTTGGGATCCACCGTATCCCCGGCACGCGCCGACATTTCGTCGCTCAACACCCATGTTTTCAGCCTGCCGTGCAAGGCCTTTTCCTGAAAGCTGCCGCTGGTGTTCATGTTCGTTTCGTCGGGTTCGAAATCCACGTCCGATATGGCCCCGGGAAGCGCCAGCAAACCGTACTCGATCTGCTGTCCCTCCAAGGCCGGGCCCGCCGCCGTGGATCCTGTGTAGACCACGCCTTTCAACACGAGCGCCATTTCGGCGTTGGTACCGTAGTCCGTGACGATGGAGACCTCGTCCTTTTCCAGCATTCCCGTCTGGATCATCATGGCCAAGGCGTCGGCGCCGATCTCGTGCTCCACTGCGGGCGGGATCAGAACATCGACTTCGGGATTCAAGTCCAGCCCCCGGATTTCAGCAGCCTTGACGATCTTGGCGTCCCTTTTCGGAGGCACGACCCCGAGCGATTCCAGCTTGCGTTTCCCGGCGTAGGCCAGATCGCGAATTTCGATCTCGTTGAAAAGAGAAAGCTGTATGGGATTGCCGCAAACCGCCATGCGAACCACCTGGCCCTTGTCGATTCGCAAGTTGTCGATCACGCGGTTGACAGCCTTGACGACCACGTCGTGAGCGCAATCCAAGCCCGCTTCCAGCGCGAAATGCAGGTGATCGATGACGTTGGCCCCGGCCAACGGGTGTCTCGTGGTCACGGCCGTCGATAATATCTTTCCTTCCTGATCCAAATCGATGGCTTGGCCTCGAAATCCGCTCGTACCCAAATCTACTGCGACAGCCAATTTCGGCATTTTTTTCGGCCCCCTTTTATTGATTCGATATTCTCAGCGCAGGGTCAATTTCGAGTCGCATTTCAAGCAAATCCAGTCGCCGTCCTCATCGACGGAAATTTGAGGCAAATGTCCCGTCGATTGGAAATGCTCCTCCCTGAGCCTGCCCCAGAACTTTTTGACCTCGGTGCATGACAAGTTTTTCCCTTCGGCCTTCTCGGCATCCGTATGCCATCGGCCGCACCTCGTGCATCCGATCATTTACAATCTTCCATTGCGAAAGGTCCGAAGGCCTTCCTCGTTTCGTTTGCGCCAATTTACCGGCGAAAGCTTGCGAGCCAGCCAGTCCGCAATCTGCCGCAAACCAATGCGGTCCACTCCGTCGATTCCAAAAAATAAGGCACAACCGGCGACATAGTACCAGTTGTGCCCTTTAAAATCAAACAGTTAAACGATAGATGTCAACACAGTCCCGATGCCCGATATTAAAGACCGTAGGAACCAGGGTTGAAGCCCTTGACGTCCTTGTATTTGTCAAGGCACATCTGGATGAAATCGCCCTCGGCATCCGGAAGCGCTTCCAGATCCTTCATGGCTTTTTCAAGCGCGGTCTTTTCCAGGCCGGTCAGCTTCATCTTGGGATCTCCAAGAATGATCTGCCCCGCCTTGATCGCGCCGGCCCTCGCGCTGACGTAGTTCCCCTTGTCGCGGTTGCTCACGATGGCGTTTCCGATTTCCCAAGCGTTGTTGGGTGCCAGGATCAGGCTGTGGGAATCCCGATACATGTCGGAGTTCACGAGAATCTCCTTCATTTGACTCTGGTAGCCCAGTTCGATGGCCGTGTTGAACTGTGCGCAGTCGTAGCCCAGAATCTCGGCGAATACCGAGGTGGTGGTCGCGCCGAACATGTCGTGGTACTCGACGGCCTCGTTGCTCCACAGGTCGCAAACTGCCGCGATCAAATTGCTGGCCAGGTCGGAATGCGCGCAGGCGCTGGCTTTTCCCTCGGTGGAAATGGGAACACCCGACATCGCCTTGATGATCGGGTCCTCGTAGGCGCAGTCCTTGGTCGGGCCGGTGGCGCCGCACTCGTAGGCCACCAGCGTTCTGGACGCCGAGATCGCGCGGGCAAGCGCAGCCATTACGTGGGGGACGTCCTTGGAAATGAGGCCGCCAGCCATGAACATGGCCGTGTTGGCCTCGGAGCAGTTGGTGTCGCCGCCGGGGATGCAGTTGTTCTTCTTCGCGATCTCGACGATCTGATCCCACATCCATTCCATGTCGATTGCGCCCAGAACACCGATTCCAAAAAGAATGCCGGTGATATCGTTTCTGATGATCGCATGGTCGAAGATCTCTTTTCCGCCCATGGACTCGATGGAAACGATGTCAGCATATTTGGAGACCTCCTTGAAGGACTCGATAATTTCCATGGTGTAGTCGGAGGTGCGCATGTCGTGCATGTCGGGCTTGCGAAGGTCGGCTGGCGTGGAGCGATATGCCGCCTTCAGGCCGTACTTGTCGAGACAGTCGTCCATCTGCCTGGCCGTCTGGGCCGCGATCTCCCCGCCCCATTTCGGGTTGTGGGTCATCTGGAAGACATGCTCGTTTTCAACTACCAGCGTGGGATGGCCCACGATGACCATTCTTTCCAAGGCGTCGCCGTTGGCCCTCTCATATTCGCGCAGCAGGGTTTTCATTGTTTTTTCGCTGCCCGCACGAGGATGCGGAACGACCTCGGGATGGACATAGCCGCCGCCGATTACGATTCCCCTTTTGGTGGTCACCGGTTTTTTGGCGGTCCCGAAAATCATTTCCTCGCCGCTGCCGTACGCCATGCTCGTAATTTTTTTCCTTGCCATTCGAACTCCCCCTTTCTTAATGTGGTTGTTTTTTGGTACGTTTGATCTCTTGCTGTTTCTGCCTTCTTCTTTAGCCTTCCTTCTATAAGTAAAGAGACGTCTTTCCTCTTTGCCTATCTCCGGTTCAGGTTTTTAAAGGTCTCTTTTGATCGCCCCGGACTTTTTTTCCGAAACCCTCTTCCGTGGTAGGGAAGGAGGCGGAAACCGGGCGATCCGTGCGTTGTTTTGCAAATGGCTTTCGTTTTATGCTTTTTCCATCACGCTCATTTATACTGCATATTGCATGCCATCATGGTATGAAAAATCGAGACGTTCAACATGCCGTAAACACTGGAAAAAACCGCCGTCGAAAAATTTCGCGATCATCAGCGAAGATTGTCTGTCACATCCTGTGACAGTAGTTCGTTTTTCCTGTCACGCGAGGTGACAGTGTTCTTGTCAGACGCATCCGTAGGATGAAAGCCTAAGATACAATTTCCGCCGGGTGATCCCCAGCATCCTTGCGGCTTCGGTCTTGTTGTCCCCGGCAGCTTCGAGAGTTTTCAGGATCAGTTCCTTCTCGATTTCGTCCAGCCGGACTCCCTCTGCCGGGAGCTTTCGCAAAAAGGACAGGCGCTCCAGTGCTTCGCGCTCCTCGGAAACAATTTCCGTCGGAAGGTCGCTTAGCGCGATGTGACCGTTGGGGCACATGACGAGGAGCCGTTCCACGATGTTGATCAATTCGCGAACATTTCCCGGATACTCGTACTTGAGCAGGGCCTTTTCCGCGTCTTTCTCCAGGACGGGAGGCTCTTTTTCCATCTGCTTGGCCGTCTGTTCGAAAAAATGGGTTAGCAACAATGGAATGTCCTCTTTCCTGTTTCTTAGCGCGGGTATCTGGATCGGAACAACGTTCAGGCGAAAAAAGAGGTCGTCGCGAAAATGCCTCTGTTCCACGGCCTTTTTGAGGTCCTTGCTAGTGGCCGCGATAATCCGGACATTTGTATGGATGGTTCTGTTGCCTCCCACCCTCTGAAATTCCTTTTCCTGAAGGACCCTGAGCAACTTGACTTGCAGGTCTTTCTCCAGTTCGCCGATTTCGTCCAGAAAGAGGGTCCCGCCTTCGGCAGCTTCGAACTTTCCGACTCTCTGATTCAGCGCCGAAGTGAAAGACCCTTTCTCGTGGCCGAACAATTCGCTTTCCACGAGGTTTGCCGGGATAGCGCCGCAATTGACCGGGACGAAAGGCTGGCTTCCGCGGTTGCTGGTTCGATGGATGGTCTGGGCGATCAATTCCTTTCCGACCCCGCTTTCGCCCTGTATCAAGACCGTGCAGGAGGACTCCTTCAATTTTTCGATCAGCCGGTAGATTTCGTTGATGCCTTCGCTTCGCCCGATAATCGCCCCGAACCGCTCCTTGATTTCTTCGTCTTGTTCTCCCGTCTTTCGAGCCTTTCCCCCGTTTTGCATTTTTCGGGCGATGCTCGACAACACCTCGTTTATGTTATGCTTCAAGCCGAACCCGAAGCTGTCGTAGAAGTTTCCTCCTTGGTACAAAAACGCTCCCAGAGGGCCGGTAATCAGCACGGCTGCGGAAGGCGCGAGGTTCCTTGCCTGCTGGAAGAAGCCCCCGCCGCCGATTTGAGTAGACTTGAGATCGACGATGACAATGCCCACATCGTCTCCTCGCTCTTTGAGATATTCGAGGCCGGCACGGTCGTCGGGCACCCAGACCGTGTCAAAGTCGTGGCGCGATATCAGGCGGGACAACGAGCGGAACGTCCTGAATTGGTCGTCCACGACCAGTACGGTCGTTTTATCTTCGTTCGCTTTTGTGTCCATGATCTGAATCGCGCTCAAGGTTGGTTTAAAATCATCGTTGCGAAAATGGTTTCGATTAAAACGGAAGCGTTCCCGCCGCCAGCAGCCAGAAGCCTGGAATCCACAGACCCACGACCACCCAGGCAATCAGAGAATACGCCAAGGCCTTGGCGGAAAACTTCCCATAGGCGTTCAGCCATACCATGTATGTGAGAACGGCGTAGCCGGCGCACGCCAGCGTCATGTAACTGCTCGGAGCGATCAATTGCTTTCCGTCGGCCATCACAGGCCCTCCGGTGATGTAAAGGACGGTGAAAATAGTCGATACGATCGCCGTGGTGAGGCTTACGTTTCCGACGGACCTCAGGTCCTCCTGGCCTGTCATCAGCGCCCAAGCGACGGAAGAGTAAAAAGTACCGTGCATGAAAAGCAGAGTGGGAATGACAGGGTCCTTGAAGACGGCCGTGTGAATTATGGAACCGACCAGCGTAAGCGCGGCTACCACCGCAGTAATGAAACCGGTCCCCTTGGCTTCCCCGTATCCGAGAAACAGCAAGGCAACCGGCAACCACATACAACTAATGACGACAACCACTGGTATTAGCATCTTTTATCCTTCCCCCGTGGAAATCGGCGGTTTTCAACCATCGATTTCGATAAAAATGGTAATTCCAGCTCCGCGCCACTTGTGGAAAAGATCGGAAAAAAGTCGGCGGCGAAGAGTTCGTCGCCGACAGGTTCGTTTTTTACGATTGAATTTCGACATGCGGCCCGGAGCAATTAGACAATGTATTCATAAGCCCCGGACTCTCTTTACGTTCGAATTTAATTAAAAAAAATACGTTATGTTCGATTCAAAGTCTTTTGGACGGCAGTTCCGCACAAGCCGCGATCATTCTATAACGGCTCTGCAACCACGCATCTTTCCAGCGCCTCGCCGAGTTTTTCCCGGTCCAGTTTCTTGCCGATCACCGTCACCTTGGTCGCTTCCGGAGATTTCGCCGGTTGAGTCGAAAAATCTCCCGAAGCCAGCTCCATGAGCATCCCCTTGTCGGCGATGCGAAAGATGCCTTTGGCCCGGACGATCTCTCCCAGCGAAGAGGTGGGGTCGTTCATATCGGAGAACAATTGCTCGAGAGCTTCCTGATCGAACACGGCGCCTTGAAAAACGCGTCCGAATGATTCATATCCGAGACTGTCCTCGGCGTCGTGAAAGTGAAGATGCGCTTTGTCTTCGATTCCGTTTAAAAGATTTCCCGACTCCGCATGTTCGTGGGAATGGATTTCTTCCTTCGGCTTTCCGGGGAAATTTTTTGCGGCGGACAAGGCCATCATGTACTCCGCCTTGTCCACCGCTCCGTGTTGAGTCATCAGAACAGCAATTTCCGGGTTCAGGGCGGATATGGCGCTTCTCGTCACCATGGCGCGCTTCTTGTCCACCTTGTCGCATTTGTTCAAAATCACGACGTGGGCGTGCTCGACCTGGGATTCCACGAAGTGGCGATTCGCCTTGTACAATTCCATGAATCCGGCGGCGTCGGCGATCAGGATATCGTTGATCTGCCGTATGGCTTTCTCGAACATTTGCGCCTGGATGATCGAACGTACCTGTGCGATGGTGGCGACGCCGGTCGGTTCGATGATGACCCTGTCCGGTTGAACGTTTTCCATGAGATCCAGCATCTGCGCTCTGAAGTCGGCCTGAAGCGTACAGCATATGCATCCGCTGGGCATCTCCACCACGTTGCCTCCCTGTTCGGCCAAAATTTCCCCGTCGATGCCGACATCGCCGAATTCGTTCACCAATACGACGGTCTTATCCTTGTACTGCCAATCCTTGAGGACCTTGACGATGAAGGTGGTCTTACCCGCTCCCAAAAACCCGAAAACTATGTCTACGATCATTTTTCTTTCCAGTTCGCCGAATTATCCGTTCCACTTGGAACGCATGGACTCCCATGATTCACCGGCCAAGGCATCTTCCGCCATGCCCGGCGCCTGGCTGGCTTCCTTGCCCCAGATACCCAGATCGTACTCCGTGACGAACTCCTCGCACACGGCGCCGCCGCCGCAGATGAAAGGAATTTCCAATCCGGCCTGCTTCAGCTGGTGGGCGATCTTGGGAAAGGCGGTCATGGTGGTGGTCATCAGGGCCGTGCCGGTCGCCATGACCGGACGATGCTGCTTGCAAGCGGCCACGACTTTGTCTACGGGCACATCGGCGCCGAGATCGATAACTTCGAAGCCGTTGGCATTGAGAAGAGCATTGACGATGACCTGGCCGATGTCGTGGATGTCGCCCTCCGCCGTATGGGTGACCACTTTGCCCTTGCGGGCCATGCTCGTCCCCATCTTCTTTTCGCACTCGGCGATGCCCACGCTCATGGCATCGGAGGACAGGATCACCTGGGGCAGAAAATACACGCCTTCCTCCCAGAGGCGGCTGACTTCGTTCATTCCGGCGACCAGGGCGTCGTTGATGACTTCCATCGGCGATTTGGATTCCAAGGCTTTCTGGACGGAAGGAACGATTCCCTCCTCGTCGCCATCGACAACGAATTTGGCGATATCCTGCAACAATGGATCTTTGGAAACTGCCTTGGCTTGTCCGGATTTTTCCATTACCAAGTCGTACCGCCTGAAAATGTTGGTAAAATCGTCTAAAACTCTCATCTACACTCTCCTTCCCTTCCTTGGAGTTGTTAAGAAAATGGCTCACAATGAGCCGTGTCGCGAAATACCTACAAACCCTTTTCCTCTCGTCCTTCTGCCTTTCTTCTTCTGCCTTTCTTCTTCTGGCAAGGGCCAAAAGAAGAAAGACATGCCATTGCGCCGAAGCCTTTCCGGTCAGGAAAGGATTTTCAGGGCGGTCAATGGTTTTTTGCGACTTCCACCATAGCCAACAGGTTTTCAATGGGAGTGCCAGGCGCCACCGCGCATCCCGGCGCCAGAATCTGGATTCCTTTGGCGATGGATTCCTCGCACCCTGCCTTGACTGTCTCGGCGTCTTTCATAAAAAGCGTCGTCGCCGTGTCCACGCCGCCCATGAAAATCGTGTCCGGACCGCATTTTTCCCTGGCCAGCTGCGGGTTCGCCTTGGGCTCCAAGCTCAAAATGTTCGCCCCGGTTTCACCCATCCATCCGACGATGGCATCCACGTTTCCGCAAATATGAAGGATCGTGGGGACCGGGATGGCCTCGATCTGCTGTTTCTGGTATTTCAGTTCGTAGTCCCGGTAAGTCTTGGGCGCGATCAGTTCGGGGGAGGCTGTCATGTCCTCGATGCATATGATATCGGCCCCGGCATCGATGAGGGCCTTGGCCAAGGTCGTGCCAGCCTTCTCGCCAAGTTCCAGAAACGGAACGATCTTTTCCGGTTTTTTGAACGTCGCCTTCAACAGCGGCACCGTGTCGATCAGAGAACCCGCGATGGTGAACGGCCCGATGATGCCTGCAATTATGGCCACCTCGTCTCCCACTTCCTTCTTGAGAAACTCCACCGCCTTGATCAGTTCCGGAATGTATCCTCGGGAAAGAAAATCTGCGGGAAACTCGGGAGAATCGTCGAGCTTGTAGGGCGGCGGATGGTCTATTCCGGGGATTCCTTCCACGTCCTGGATCTTTCCGGGCTTCCTGGTGCAGCCCAGGGCCACCGCCTCGAAGGTCTGGCAGAAAGGCACTCGCACCGCGTCGAAACCCAAGACCGTATGGGCCGCCAAGGCCTGTTTCGCCATTGCTTCTCCCTTGTCGTGGCCTTCGGGCCAAAAAGAACCCACCTTTTCCTGCTGCTGGTAGGTCACCGTCGAATTGGCCCCGAAACAAGGCATCCGATCGGGTTTTTGATGGTTCAAAACCGCCATTACGCGTTCTTTTGCATTCATTAATACTCCTCCTTAATTAAAATTAATCCCGTTTGGCATTCCAAGCGCAGACATCCTCTTGCGACATGTGCGAAACCACAAGGTCAAGCTGTCTGTCGGGTTCACCCGGGTGTGCAAGGCGCCTGGCACGACGGCAACGGCGATACGATGCGATCATATTCGTTCGCTGAACTGGCGCGAACGAATTCAAAAAATAATTTTGGCGATCGACGAGAACCGAGGCCGTCTAGGCAAAGACAATGCATTCGAGGAAACGGTTCAGCGTCATTTGTATAATCCTTCTACACAAATGCATACTTTTCCCTCGAAAGCATAGCATGATGGCTGGGGAAGATGTCCTGGCTCGCGACCGAGGTACTTTCCGCGCCTTCCCGCCCGGCCGGTGGCCAAGGCAGTGGCATGTTGCGGATTTTCCGCTTTCGAAAAACGTTTCGAACGACGAAACACTTTCGAAAACCTTCTGCCGGACCAATGCTTTCGCATGGACCGGTTCGAAGATGTGCCGCTTACAGTTGCGGGGCAGCAATGGCTTTCAACCATTTTCCCTTCCGTAATTAGACAAATAAAAATAGGGCCGATAAAAAAATGGATATTGTTCATTTATTTAAAGCGATATGTGATGCAAGACATGTGCCATATCGACAGCATGTTGTTTTTTTACTCGGATTCGCATCGAACAGGGCGTTTTGACGATTTACCCGGCCTCGATCGTTCGATTTCGAATCTGCCAATAGTGGCACGTTGATGGATCGAAAATGCAGGTCGAATTCAAATTGCCAATAATTTCAGTATGTTACGGTAGAGACACGAATGTCGCACTGTGACATCCGGCTACTTTCCCTGGTTTTTCGCCATATCGTTCCGGTCGATGGAATGTTCCTTCAGTTTTCGCCAGAGGGTCCTGGGGTTGATTCCGGTTTTTTTCGCGGTCAGAGACACATTGCCGTCGTATCGCTTCAAAGCTTCCTCGATGTATCTTTTTTCGAAGCGCTTTTCCACGAAAGAGCGCGCCACTTTGAAGGGGATGTCGGTATCGATGGGATATTCGTCGGTCGTATGGCTGGAGACGTCCGGGATGTCGTGGGAGAAGATGACATTGTCGATGGTTTCGCCGTCGGTGGTCACGAAGGCCCTTTCGAGGACATTTTCGAGTTCCCGGACATTTCCCGGCCAGTGGTGTTCCATCATACGGGTCATCGCCTGGGTGGAAATCCGGCGGATGTTTTTTTCGAATTTCTTGTTGAAAACGCATATGAAGTGGTTGACGAGCAGGGGGATGTCTCCGATTCGTTCCCGCAACGGAGGGATTCGGATGGGAACCACGTTGAGTCGGAAGAAGAGTTCGATGCGGAACTCTCCGTTTTTGATTTTCTTTTCGATGTCCTGGTTGGTGGCGGAAATGATACGGACATCCACGTCCATGGGAGTGTTTCCGCCCACGCGTTCGATCTTTCTTTCCTGGGTGACCCGCAGGAGCTTGATCTGGAGGCCGGGCGAGATATCGCCCACTTCGTCCAGGAAAATGGTGCCGCCCTGGGCATATTCGAATTTGCCTCTTTTGGTTCGTATGGCGCCGGTAAAGGCCCCTTTTTCGTGGCCGAAGAGTTCCGTTTCGAGGAGGCTTTCCGCCAGCGCGCCGCAATTGATTCCCACAAACGGCTTGTTTTTCCTGTTGCTGTTGAAATGGATGGCTTTTGCGACAAGTTCCTTGCCGACGCCGGTTTCGCCCGTGATGAAAACACGTGCGTCCGACGGGGCGATTTTCTGGATCAGGTCGTAGATCGATTTCATCTTGTGGTTTTTTCCGATGATGTTTCCGAAAGCGTAGCGCTGGTCCACCTCTTTTCTCAGATCCCGAATTTCGCGCAGCATTCCTCTTTCCCTGAGGGTTTTTTCGATGGCGATGAGGAGGGCTTCGGGTTCGAACGGTTTCTGCAAATAGTCGGTGATTCCTTCCTTGACCGAGTCCACGGCGGAAGAAATGGAGCCGAAGGCGGTCATGATGATCCCGGAGATGTTGGGATCGATCTTACGGGAGGCCTTGAAAAGCTCCAGACCGTCCATGCCGGGCATCTTCATGTCGGTCAAAAGAATGTCGTAAGTCTGTTCGGACAGTCTTTGCAATGCGATGTCGGGTGTTTCCGCCACGGTGACGTCATAGCCCTCCTGCTCCAGAAGGATTTTGATATGGCGGCAAAAAGAAACCTGATCGTCGATCAGTAGGATATGGTTTTTCATCGGTTGACCCTGTCTTGGAAATTGCGTTTTTTGCGAAGGTTGGACGGCAAGGCGATATGGAACGTAACGCCTTTTTCAGGAGGCTCGAAATGTCGGGAAGTTCCATCGCCGTTTGCGGGAGAATGCGGGCACGGGTTCGAACATACCCGGATTTCGCCTTTGTGCGCTTCCACGATCCGGTGCGCCAGAGACAAACCCAGGCCGGTCCCCGAATCCTTCGTCGTATAGAACGGGTGGAAGATTTTTTCCGAGTCCGCAGGGCTTATGCCCGCCCCTGTGTCGCCGATGGAAATGACCACGGACTCGTTTTTTTCAGGACAGCATACCGTCGAAACGATAAGGCGTCCGCCCTCCGGCATGGCTTGAATCGAATTGTGAATGATGTTTTGAAACACCTGGCCGATCAGGACGGCATCGACCGAAAGGGCCGGAATGTCCTCCTCGAAATATTTCTCCACCCGAATGCCCCTTTGGACGACCATGTCGTCGAACATGGACAGGTTTTCTTCCAGAATGATTTGGATGTTCTGGCTGGAGCGGCTCAATTTCAGGGTCTTGGTGTACTCCACCAATTCCGTTACGACCTGGTTCAAGTTGTTGATGCCGTCGGACAGGTTTTGAAAGATGTCGGCCAGGGTTTCCATGTCCAGATTTCCGGCCGGACTGTTTGCGAACCTGTTTCTGTCGGACAGTCCGGAGGCGTTGGCGTCTTCCAGGCCCAGGGAGCGTTTGAGCAATTTTGTGCCCATCAGGATGTTGCCGAGGGGATTGCGAACCTGATGGGCGATGGCGCTGGAAAATTCGCCGAGCAGCGCCAGGTCCTTGGTCTTTTCCAGTTCGGCTTCCAGTCTCTTTTTGTCGGTGATGTCCCGCCCGACGCCTTCGACGCCCACGATGTCGCCGTTTTCGTTCGTTTCGGGATAGATGGTAAGGGAAATGGAACGTTCGGTCCCCCTATGGTCGATGTGGCGATAGACCAGGTCCTTGACCATGGGAAGCTCGCCGCTCAAGACGATTTGAAAGCAATTGGCGACGCGTTCCCGGTCTTCGGGCACCACGAAATCCTCGACGGCGAAATCTTCCCGGCAGATTTCCTCGCGACCCAATCCGGTCAGGGCCTCCATGGCTTGGTTGACGAAAATAAAGCGGTTGCGGGTGTTGATCCGGAAAACGACGTCCTTGCGATTTTCGATGCGCCGGTCCATTTTCTTTTGGATCTGCTGGATTTGCGCGGTTTTTTCGAGAATCTTCTTTTCCAAAAAGTCGCTCATTTCCACGCTCGCCGTGTAGGCGCGGGAATTTTCGATGGCCACGGACGCGGCCGCTCCCAAAGCTTCGGCCACGGAAAGATCGAGGTGGTCGAAGGAGCGCTTTGCGCCCCCGGCGCAAAACAGCAAAAGACCCATGGACTTTCCGACCAGCGTAAGCGGCACCGATACGACAGACCGAATTCCCTCCCGGTCGAAGAAGGACTTGACTCGCCTTGCGACTTTCTTGGAGCGAGGGATGTCGGAAATAAGCGACGGACGCTTGAGGTGGCGCATCCGTTCGTAGAAGTCGCGTAGCTCCTCGGGCTCTATCGAGTCGAAGGATTCGGCTTTCGAAGACGCCTCCCCGCGCCCCGGGCCTTTGTCCAAATGGATCATCGGTATCCTGGTTTCCGTGAACAAGTACACCCGGCAATGGCTGCCCATGAACTCGGCGCCTTTTTCCGCAATGGATTTCAACGTCTTTTGCAGATTCAGTTTCTCGTTGAACTTGGACATGGACTGCACCAGGAAAGCCGCCGTCTTTTTTTTCCGCTGGCTTTGCCTGTAGAGGTTCATGTTCTCCGTGGCCATGCCCATGATGTCTCCGATGCCGCAGAGAAGTCTCATATTGTCCTGGTTGAACGCGACGGCGGATTCGTACAATAATATCAGGACGCCGATCAGTTTCTTTTTGGCAATCATGGGGGCCACCACCATCGACCTGTATGTATCGTCTTCCAGCAATTCCACTTTCGGATGGTACGCGAGCGGTACGAATCCGACCCTCTGCGACCCACGACCGTTGAAACAATCCCGAATGGCCCCGTTTTCGACCTTTTCGAGAAACGCGGACGCAAACTTTCGGTTCATATGCATTCCATGGCTGGTGAAAAGCTTCGGCAGCGACTGGCCCGGCTCCTTTAAGTATACCAGGGCGGCGGACGCTTTGAAGACCTCCTTCAATTTGGAGACGGACTTTCTGAGCGACTTTTTCAGATCCAGCGACCGGTTGATCTTGGTGGATATTGCGCTGATGGCGTAGAGTTCCTTGCTCAGCGAAGTGATGCGCCGTCGATTGTCCGCGTTGTCCCTGGACAGGTCCTGAATTTCCTGGCTCAATTCGTGGATTTCGTCCCTGAGCATGATCTCTTTGGTTCTGGCGGAGAGGTAATGTCCGACAGATTTGAAATGGGCCGAGAGTTCGTTTTTCGGTTCGCGGACTTGAGCCAGCCGGATTTTCAAGAGACCTATGGATTTATGGGAGGTTTTCAGCGGATAGAACACCTCCGCGAAAGGGGAGGGCAGTTTCACGCGGCGGGTCGAATGCCGGACGGCACTGTCGAGTATCCAGCTTTGCAGTGTCATGCGATGTTTTTCCCAAATCCTCTTTTCCTGCTTTTTGCCCTCGGCCACAAGCATCAGGTCGTTTTTCTTGTTGAACATCCAGATTTCGACCTCTCGCACATGATCGATATCGAGCAGGTGGTTCATTGCCAGTTCGAAGAGATCGTCCAGGTTGGAAGGCGCAAGGCAGGCTTCGGTGAACTCCGACAGGACGGCTGTGGCTGCGAAAGGAGATTCTCCGTTCATGGCTTGATCCTCCAAGCTAAGGTTTCTCTTGTATAGTTGAAAAATTGCGGCGTTCGAGAGCGCGCGGACTTCCAAAAACTTCGTTTTTATAGCGGTTTTGAGCGAAAACGTCAAATACAATGGCCGGGTCGCCGCGATTCCAATTATGGGTGTTCACGGCGCCTTCAAGGTAACCAGGCCATCCTGGTCTGGTTCGGCGCGCCAGGAAATTCCCTTTTACTGCGGGCCCGCCAGGCCAGGATGCTATGGTTACCTTGGTCGTTGCAACCTCTTCGGCATGGAATTTCCCCCAAAATTGGAATTGCTGGCCGAGTCGGGCAGATGTGCCGTCAGGTGACAGGATGGCCGACCCTCTTGATGGCTTTTGAAATCGCGGCCAGAGACCGGTGCAGGTCGTCGGGAGCGAATACTTCCAAATTCAAGACGCCGTCGAATCGTTTCCTGTGCAGACATCGAAAGATATCGATCAACAAAGCTTCCGGCAGCACCGATGCGCTCAGGTGTTCCTCGTGCCCTTTCACCCCGTGCAGATGGAGTTCCCGGGTCTCGTCCAGGCTGTCTTCCAGAATCTCGACCACCGGCTCGGCGCCCAAAAGCATATGCCCGATATCCAGGCACAGTCTGCGACAGCCCTCTTTCAGAAAAGGTTTCAAAAGGTGCGGGGAATAGTTGATATTTTCCAGGAGAAGGTTGGAAAGCTCCGGTGCCGTATCCCGAAGACAGGATAGCGATTCGAGCGCCCTCGCGGTCCAATCCTCCCATTTCGTTCCGTTCCCCGATTTGAAATACTGCCCGGGAACGGCGGCGAGCGTGGGAGGGGAGAAGGGAATGTGCAGGATGTAATACACGGGTTCCAGTTCCTCCATTCGGGCGACAATCTCCCGTATCATTCGGAGGTGTTCGTTTCGCTTTTGTTCGCGGGGCGAAGCGATCTCAAGAGAGGCTGGCAGATGCACCGAATAGGTTATCCCTTCCTGCCTGCGAATTTCGTTCAATCGACGAATTTCGCGCCGATCCGGTATGTTGTGAAGGTTGGGGGTATGGAACAGTACGATTTCCATGTGATCCACGATATCGGCCAGAATGGACGCGTTTTCCGTCGTATCGTGGCCGAAGACCATGGAGGAGGCCCCGATTCTGTAGGGCAGGTTTTTAAGGGCGATGTTCATGCGTTTGCGTCAACCTCTTTTTTTCCTGATCCAGAAAAGCTCCGCGATTTGCGAATGAAGTCGGAGCGGAATAAAATCGTTATCATAGGTCTTTGCGTTTGCAGAATCAAACGGATTCGAATTTTTCCTTGACAGCCGCGCTTGCCCGAATGTAATCTCGCCAGAACGCCAAAGAAAAACGCGAAACCAAATTTTATCCAGCGAAACCACTTTAAAATCAATATCCTGTCATCAACGTTCTCAAAGAAAGGGGAGGTGCATTATGCCCAGGACTATGGACAATTTGTTGAAAATGTTTGCGAGCGGGGCCGAATCCAGCGTTCGCTATTTGGCATTTGCCGAAGCCGCGGAAAAGGAGGGGTACCCGGGAGTGGCCAAGATTTTCCGGGCCGTCGCCAAGGCGAAGGAATTCCATGCCCTTTCCCATTTCCGGACATCCAAGATGGTGGACACCACCGTGGAAAACCTGAACCAGGCCCGGGAAGAAGAAAGCTACGACTATAAGACCGCGTGCCCGGCGATGATCAAGGACGCGACGGCGGAAGAGAACGTAGAGGCCAGGCACAGCCTCGAATACGCCATGTCCATCGGGCCTATCATAGCGAAACTGATCGGCAAGGCCATCGGCAATCTCGAGATCGAAGAGGAAGGCTCCTATTATATATGCCCGGTATGCGGAAATATCGAATATGGAAAGCCCCCTGCGAAATGTCCCTTCTGCGGCGTCGATGCCAGTCTTTTCGCGGAGGTCAAGTAGACCGATATGAAAGATATAAATGCGAAAAGCTTCGAGGCTATGGTTTTGAAAAGCCCTGTCCCGGTTGTTGTTGTGGTTTGGGGCGTCGGCTGAGGCTTCTGCCGACGGCTCAAGCCCCGGGTCGGGGATTTGGCGGACGAGTCAGAAGACCGCGTGGCGTTTTACCACCTGGACGCGGGAACGAACCTTGCTTTTCTCGCAGAGCTGGGCGTCAGCGGGCTTCCGACGTTTATGTTCTACAGCAACGGCGAGTTGAAAGCCACGCTGGCCGGCACGAACATCATGATGGAGGAGGTCGAATCGGAGACGGAGAAGCTGCTGGCCCTGTAGAGGAGATTTCGCTGGAAAACTGTCCAATAAGTATTTAGGTCTTTCAAGAAAAACTCCCACCTGTCTGTCTTTTTGCTTACGAACATATAAATTGCGCAATCATATACAGTTCCCTGTAGGAAGCTGGCCGAAGGCATCCAAAATTCGAATTGCCGCCGCAAGACCCTTCTTCTTGACATTATCCGATTCGTGGACGATAAAATCCGGTATTGGGAAGATCGAATATTTCCGGGTGCGTGTCAAATGATCGGCATGACGGAGAAAAAGATGACGACAGACGAAAAAATACAGCCCGTGGAAGAAATGGTGGCCTACGAGGAATTCACGGATCGGGTGGAAATTCTGCGGGAATTGGACGGCTGGGTGAAAAATGTGCAGCGGATGGCGGCGCCGAGCACCGCCATCATCGCGCCTCGGCGCATGGGAAAAACCGTCTTGCTGGACAGGCTGGTCAACACGGTGTTTTTCAAACCGGAATACCGGGTGGCGCCGTTTTATTTTCGCATTAAACGGGAAGAAACCACGCTGCGGGAATTTCTCCTGCTGTACGCCACCACGTTTTTTCGGCAATACATCGCGTATTGCCATCAGGATCCGATACTTTATCAGAACAGGCATGTGCAATTGAAATCGTTGCTGGATTGCAAGTCAGGTCACAAAGCCGTCCGGATCGCAAAAGAGATGATCCGGGCTTTCCATGAACGCTACGAGGAAAACGAATTCAACGCCACCAGAAATCAGTGGGACGATTTCATCTGCATTCCCGAACAACTGGCCTCTTATTCCGGAACGCGGGTGGCCGTGATCATCGACGAATTCCAGGACATGAAATTTTATATCCACAATGCGGACGAAAAGGAATTGGAACGAATCAGAAAGGAGCGCTGGAGAAACCCTTTCCTGGAAGGCACGGACCTGACCGCGACCTACGACCGCCAGGCGCAAAGCCGCAAGGCACCGATGCTGGTATCCGGTTCCGCCGTGACACTGGTTTTCAGAACGGTGATGGGAGGGCCGCTCGGAGGCCGATTCGGGTTCAAATATCTCAAACCCCTGTCCGTTCCCGACGGGGCGGCATTGTTGCGGACTTTGCTTCCGTTGTATGCCCCCGAAACAACCATTACACCGGAAAACGCACTGTATGCAAGCGCTCAGGTCGGAGGGCATCCCTATTATCTGTATTGCCTGAGCGTATCGGAATCCGAATTCAAAAAGTTCGACGACGCGGATTCGATAGACCGACTCATCCGGTATGAAATCGAGCAGGGCAAAATCTACGGTTTCTGGCAGACCCATTTCGAGGACAACCGAAAGATCATCAAGGCGGAAGCCGACGAGCAAACCGGCCGTAAAATCATTTACTATTTCACCAAATACAACGACCGGCCCGTGGAAATAAACGAGATTGCCGAAAAACTTCAAATTCCGAAAAAAACCGTGGAAAAAAAGATCGAAAAACTCTATCAGGCCGACCTGGTGTACCGCAGCGCCGCCAGGTTCTACACCTTCAACGACATCTGCCTGATGCGTTTCATCAAATTCGTTTACGAAAAGGACCTGGAAGGGGTCGAGGAAATCGACTTGAGTCAGCAAAATCTTTTCAATACGTTGAAAGGAAAGTTACTGGAAATGGTCGTCCAGGTCACCATGATGAAGTTCAACCGGGAAAAGATCGACGGAGCGTTTCTCGGGAAATCCGGCGAGATCGAAGCGCCTTTGTTCCAGTACGTGGACACGAAAATCGTCAAAGGGGCGCGAACCCGGCAATACCAGATCGACGTCTACGGAAAGGAATGGGGAAAAGAAAGGGTCTGGATCTGCGAATGCAAATACACCCGGACGAAGATGGGCGTCGCTCGGATGGAAAAACTGGAACATGCCGGACAAGCGCTGAAGCGGGAAGCTGCGGATTCCGGACTCCCCGTTCCGGAGGTCGTCATGTGGCTGGTGTCCACGGGAGGATTTACAGGCGAACTGCTCGAACGCGCAAAAGATCGCGAGGATATTTATTGTTCCGACTTCGACGGCATCAATGGAATTTTCCAAGCCTATGGAGGCAACTACCGGATTCCCGTCTTCAAGGAATCGTAGGTCGCAGTACGATTCCTTGAATATGGAATGCTAGGATTCGAAAACCGTCGAAAAAAAAAGACGGTACCTTTTTAAGCTTTGAATTCCTTGTGCCTGACGCGGATGGGCTTTCTTTCCCCGCTCAGACTGTAGCAGACGCAGAACTGGGTGACGACGTCTCTGGACAGGGGATTGATGTAGTTCTTCAGCCGCCTGCTCCACCGTTCCAGCCGTTGGCCCTGCACGTTGTAGGGTTGAAGCAGAAAGTCTCTCTCGATGTCCGCTCGCAGCAGCACGAAAAAGATCAGGCAGCAGACCAGGTAAAAGTCCCATTGATTGCCGAGGTCCCCCCAATAGATGTCGCGCTCCAGCACCTCCATCCATTCGGACTCGGAGTCCGGGACGCGGTCGATATGCCCGTTTCGAAGCAGGTCTTCGCCCCATGCCCGGATCAGCCGCCCCAATTTGTCGATCATGGTTTTTTGATTGTAGAAATCGTCGCTTTCGAAACGGATTTCGCGGATGAATTCCATGGCTTGATTTTCCGATTTCATTTTTCCTCCTTTTTAAAAAAGGTCCTCTATCAGGTCGTCGAGTGTCTCCTGGAGCCGCCGGTCGTCGGTGAGCGGCAGGCAGATCGCGGCGCGGCATGCCTCCACGGGATCGATTCCCCGTCGGATCAGCTGCGCGCCGTATATCAGAAGGCGCGTGCTCGCCCCTTCGGCGAGGCCATGTTCCCTGATGTTTCTGATCTTTTCGGCCAAAGACACGAGGCGGCGGGCGGTTTCCGAATCCACGCCCCCCTCCCGGGAAACGATGACGGCCTCGTTTTCCGGCCCCGGATAGTCGAATTCCATGGACACGAAGCGCTGGCGCGTGCTTTGCTTGAGGTCCTTCAAGACCGACTGGTAGCCCGGGTTGTAGGATATCACCAGGGTGAAGTCCGGATGGGCCGGGATGACCTCGCCTTTCTTCTCGATGGTCAGGGTCCTGCGGTCGTCGCTCAGCGGATGGATCACCACGGTGGTGTCCTTTCTCGCCTCCACGATTTCGTCCAGATAGCAGATGGCGCCCGTTCTGACCGCCCGTGTCAGAGGGCCGTCGTTCCAGACCGTTTCGTCGTCGATCAGCAGAAAGCGGCCGATCAGGTCCGAGGCGAAAAGGTCCTCGTGGCAAGCCACGGTGACCAGCGGCCGCCGGAGCCGATGGGCCATGTATTCGACGAACCGGGTCTTGCCGCAGCCCGTAGGGCCTTTGAGCATGACCGGCAGCTTGCCGTCGTAGGCCGCCTCGAACAGGGCCACCTCGTTGCCCGTTTCCAGGTAGAACGGTTCGTCCGGTCTTGTGTCCGAAAAGTCCGGGTTCGAGGCGTTCGCCCCCGGTTTCGTATTCGACTTGCCGTGTTCGTCCATTTTTCCCCGCATACCATCGTTTCGTATTGATAATGTTCGATAAAGCGCCTATATTCAATCGTTTGTTCGTTTGTTGCCACGGCGCTTGCGCTGAACATTGAAAAAGGAGAATATATACCGAATGGAAAACTCGAACAACCCCAATAATGTCCACCGCCTGCAAATGGGGGGCAGGGAGTTCCTGATTCTGGGCACAGCTCATGTTTCCAGGGAAAGCGCTCGCGCTGTAAAGGAGGTCGTGGAGAATGAAAGGCCGGACACGGTCTGCGTGGAGCTTTGCGAATCCCGCTACCAGGCCATCCGGCAAAAGGACCGTTGGCTGGACACCGACATTGTCAAGGTGATCAAGCAGAAAAAGGCGTTTCTGTTGCTCGCCAACCTGATGCTGACCTCGTTTCAAAAGCGAATCGCCAGGAAATTCGATATCAATCCCGGCCAGGAAATGCTGCAGGCCATCGATTCGGCCGACGAAATCGGCGCGCACATCGAGCTGGTGGACCGCGATATTCGCGTCACGCTTTCGCGCACCTGGCGTTCCATGGGGTTGTGGGGAAAGATAAAGCTCATATGGCAACTGGTCTTGTCCCTGGGGCAGGTGGACGAAATCGAGGAGGAGGACATCGAGAAGATGAAGGAGGAGGACATCCTGGAATCGCTTATGGCGGACGTGGGAAAGTCCCTTCCCGAGCTGAAGAGCATACTGATCGACGAGCGCGACCGGTACCTTTCCCAGAAGATTCGCCGCGCGCCCGGAGAAAAGGTCCTGGCGGTGGTGGGCGCAGGACATGTGGCCGGCATCAAGAACTATTGGAATTCCGAGGTCGAACTGGGGCGCCTGGAGACGATCCCGCCCGCCAGAAAGTGGACCAGCGTCCTGAAGTGGCTGCTTCCTGCCGCCGTTTTGGCCATATTCGTATACGGTTTTTTCCGGGGAGGGACCCAGGCGGGTTCCGACATGGTGATATGGTGGGTCCTGGCCAACGGCGTACTGGCCGGAATCGGCGCGCTGGCGGCCCTTGCCCATCCGTATACGATTCTGTCGTCGGTGCTGGCCGCGCCCCTGACCTCCTTGAATCCCATGATCGCCGCCGGGTGGGTGTCCGGCCTCGTGGAGGCCGTTTCCCGAAAGCCCAAGGTCAAGGATCTCCAGACCCTCCACGACGACATTCTCACTGTCAGGGGCTTCTGGAGGAACAACGTGAGCCGGATATTGCTGGTGGTCCTGTTCACCAACATGGGGAGCATGCTCGGCACCATGGTGGCCATCCCTCTCATGCTCAAGGTGCTGTAATCTCTTCCCAACACGGGCGGGCATTCGCCTGTCGGCCCGGAGAAACAACCCAAAAACAAAGCCGATTTAGACACACCGATTAGATACATGGTAAACAACCGATTGTTCAGGGGCCTTTTGCAAACGGAGGACGGTTCCATCGCCAAGGTCCTCGAGTCCGATAACGGATATTTTTCCTTCAGCGCTTCATTCAAAATGTCCGACCGCCTGATCGAAAAGGCGAAGCACTGTCCCCAGCACCTCATTTACAGCGAACGGTCGCGAATCGCCAGGCTGGGCGTGCAAATCGTGTGCGACCCCATATCCGCCGATTCGCTGGAAAAAAAGTCTCTCACGCTGAATTTCAAAGCGTGGCCGGTGATCAAGGGATATCCCGGCTTGGAAATGCTGCGCGACTTTTTCACCGAGGGCCTTCCTGTGGGAAGGCTGGTCTTTTGCGATCCGGACGCCCTTCTGACCTCCGACGAGGTCCTGGAGGCCATCGACAAGGCCGTCTTGAAGCTGCCAGAATCCACCACCATTTCCAGCGACGGGAGCATCGTCATATCTCCCCACCGCGTGGTATACCACCTGCGCGACGATCTGGACAGGAAAACCCTGGGAAGGATACTGATTCGAAGAGACGGCCGCGAGATTCTCAACCGGTACCAGGTGCGAAAAACGGTGTCGGCGCTGAAAATCCCGCCTGGAGAAGGCGTGATCACCACCTGCTCCATGTACTTGAACGAGCACTACGTGGCGCTTCAAAGAGGGTTCGCCACCGGCGAGCATCTGTCCGCCACCATCCTGGATCCCATCAAGACGCGGGGGATTCGCATCTACCTGGAGATCGTCAACAACAGCGGCCGTCCCATCGTCAATCCTCTGATCGCGGCGAAGGTGTACCGCGCTCCGAACCAATCCAACGGCGACAAATGGTTTTTTGCCCAGGGAGGAAAGCCCTACGGCTACAAAAGCCTGCGCGGACTGGAAGCCCGCATGGACGCGTCTCCTCCAACGACCTGCAATACGGAGAGACGGCCCGTTGCGGTTTTGCCCTGTCCCCCGGAAAACGGCCATGCGAACGCGAAGGTATACGTAAACGGCCCCGAGCGCCCCTGCAAGGTGCAAAAGGCCGCCTGCACCGCCGCTCGCAGGGACTTTTCCGCATCCAGCCCGTGTCCGCATGTCTACGCGACCTCCCGGATCGGCGGTTCGTTCGGTCTGTCCGCATCGGCGCTGGCCCTGAAATATTTCCCCGGCATGATGGAACATAGGGACATCATCAACCTGGCATACGACAAGAAGATCTGCGCGCTGTACTTTTTCGAGCCCTCCCGGGAGCACGGACCGTTTCTCTCCGAGCTGGATCACGCGAGGCTTTCCGAATACCACGCCTTCGGCCTCGACGTGTTCTGGGTGTCGTCCTTGAACGACAGCCTCATGGTCCATACCATCCGCGACGGAAAAGGGTACTTCGTGAAACCCGAAAGGTTCGCCGACTTCCATAAATCCATGCTCTTCGCATTCTACGGTTCCAACAAGGTGCTTTCCGAGAAGGGCAACAGGAGGCTGGGAGAGCTGCTGGACTCCCTGGTGGAGTTTTGGGGACAGAACATCGGCATCGTCACCGGGGGAGGCAGCGGCGTGATGGAGCTTGTCAACAAGTTCGCACGGGACCGGGGAATTCTCTCCGGCGCGAATTTTCTTGACATCACCGACCAGTCCATGACACGGGAAGTGGACTTTTGCCAGGTCTTCCAGGCCACTTGCCGCCACAGCCGCCAGAAATGGTTTGAAATCGCGTCGTTTCCCATCTTCAACGTGGGCGGTCTCGGTTCGCTGGAGGAGCTGGGCATCACCCTTTGCAACATGAAGCTGTCGATTTTGGAGCCCGTGCCGGTGATCTTGTTCGACACCGAGGGCGACGGTTCTTTCTGGAAAAACGCTTCGGACCAGATTCGCGAAATGGTGCAAAAGGGCCGCGCGCCCGAATGGATCATAGGAAACCTTCTGGTGACAAACGATCCGGGGGAGGTGATCGCCGCCTACCGGCGCCGGCTGCATCTTTTTTGAACAATGGACCCGCTGGATTTGAAAAGGGCGATCCTCGGGATTGTCCGTGAAAGAAACGAAAAGACGCCGCCCGCCTGGCTGGAGAAGGAGGTCGCGCGGATTTTCCCCATGAAAAGAAAGGACGCCAGAAACGCCGTCAAGCGACTGGTGGAGCAAGGCGAGCTGGTCTACACCTTTCATTTCGGCAATTCGTACCTGGAGAGGTCCTTCGGCAGGCCCGTGAAAATTTCCGACCGGGTGGTGCTCAAGCCTTCCGCCACATCGTACGAACCGAACGCGGATGAAATCGTCGTTTCCCTGGATCACGGGGCCTCTTTCGGCACCGGCGAGCATCCGACCACCAGAATTTGTCTCGAAGGGATGGATGCGCTGGCGACGCGCACGTCCATTTTTTCCGGCCGAAAACGCTCGGCGATGCTCGACATCGGCACGGGCTCGGGGGTCCTGGCCCTTGCATCCCTGAAGATGGGCGTCGATTCCGCCGTCGGAACGGACATCGATCCGTGCGCGAGGCAGGAGGCGAGAAACAACGCGCGCGCAAACCAATTGGAAAGCCGGTTCACAATATTCGAAGGCCCGTTGTCGCAACTCGTTTCCTCCGGCCCGGATTCGGGGTTCGACCTGATTGCCGCCAACCTGAGGTTTCCCACGCTTTGCGCTTTGTCCGACCTGATCGCCGCTCTTTGCCGCGACGGCGGCGCCGCAGTGTTTTCGGGAGTCCGCCCCGAAGAGTTCCCCGACCTGGTCGAGACATATCGCGGACTCGGCTTCGAGCCGTTCTGGGAATCCGAGGAAAACGGCTGGTCGGGAGGGGCGTTTTTAAAAGGTGGAACGTCATGACCTCCTCGACCCGTTTGCCGCCGTTGGTTCGGACTGTCGATATCCGGAAGCAGACTATGATCATATTGACGGCGTGCGCGGCCCTGACACTGTATATCGGCTTTCTGATCGCTTCGAACTACCGCAGCCAGCAGGCCTTGCAGGCTTCGGCCCTCTGCGGATTTCGCCTGGACCTCGAAAAGCGGGCCGTGTCTCTGGGCTATTTCTTTTCGGAACGCGAATACGACCTTCGTTCCATGGCCGGCTCCAGGGAGCTAAACGCCTATTTCGGAAACAAGGCCCTCGGGATGTCCGAAGAGTACGGCTTGAAACTCAATTTGTTCGTTGTCGCGCAGCTTTTTCAAAAAACGCTTCGGGAAAAGGCGATCCAGGGAGATCCCATTTACGAGAGGTTCGTGTTGCGGGACAAAAGCGGCAAGGTCCTGGTAGACAGCCTGTCCGGCGCGACGGGGGCCGCAGTCGCGGCGAAAGGGGGCCCGGATGGTCCCGAGACCCGCGATCCAGGCCGGGCGCTTGTGTCCGATGAAACCCCGGAAGATCGGAAGTCCTGCTTTTCCATCAGCAGTCCCATAGATTACAAAGGCATCGAAGTGGGAGAACTGGAGGCCAGGATCAATCCATGGACCCCTTGGGTCCATTTCGTCGAGAACCAATCCTTTCTTTCCGACAAGGGCTTCGAGCTGATGTCCTGCGACCACCGCGCCGTGGGAGCGGCTGTATCCAAAAGGCCTTCGCCTCTGCGTCTGTTGAACGACGAGCTTTTGGCAAAGGTCTCCAATGAAAAGTTCGTCCGCCTTCCGGCCGAGGACGCCGGCCAATATCTCCTGTTCACCCGCGTGCAAGTCGAAAAAATGCCGCTGTACCTTCTTGCCTGGGTGAAAGAGGAAGAATACTGGAAAAACCCCATCCTGTGGCACCTCCTCTTCGGGACCGGCTCTCTTGCGGTCGTCATTCTGGCCGGAATAGGGCTTCTCATGCGATTTGACAACCAGAACCGGGCGCTGGAGAGGCAATTCGCCGAGTCGGAACGACAACAGAATCTCCTGTTTTTGAGGAATCGGCAATTGAAAGAGGAAATCAAAAAGCGTCGCGAGGCCGAAAGCAAGCTCGAAAAGCAGCGGACCCTGAGAATGCGGTCGGACCGGCTGCGATCTCTGGGCGAGATGGCGGCGGGAATCGCGCACGAACTGAACCAGCCTCTGGTGGGGGTCCGGGGGATGGCGGAATTGAGCCTTCTATGCATGGACCAGGGCACGGAGGCCACGGTGGATTTGATTCGGGGGCACATCGAACGCATCGTGGAACAGGCCGACCGCATGGTGCACATCATCAACCATGTGCGCATGTTCGCCCGCGAAGCCGGAAACGTCCAGACTTCCGTCGTGGACATCAACGACGTGGTCCGTTCCGGCATCGGACTGCTGTCCGCGCAGTTCAAGTCCCGCGGCCTGCGATTGGCGCAAAGACTCTCTTTCCGCCCCTTGCGCGCGAGAGTAAATCCCTATTCCGTGGAAGAAGTGCTTCTCAATCTCATGAACAACGCAAGACATGCGGTGGAAAGTAAAAAGGAGGTCTGCCGGGACCCCGGGTTCTCTCCGTGCGTGGAGGTCGAAACAGGCCTCGAAGACCGCGACGGAGACAGAATCGTCAGAATGTCGGTGAAAGACAACGGAACAGGTATCGACCCGTCCATCGCGGACAAGATATTCGACCCCTTCTACACGACCAAGGACCCCGACAAGGGCACCGGCCTGGGGTTGTCCATCTGCAAGTCCATCGTGGAGGAATTCGGGGGAACCATCGGGTTCGATTCCGGAAACGGGGACGGCGCCGTATTCACCGTCGAATTTCCGGAATCCCGTGCGGATCAATCCAAGGGGGAGCAATCCCAAGCCAAGGAGGAATGAAAAAGTGAATCGGACGGAACCATTGAAAATACTGGTGGTGGACGACGAACTGATTGTCCGCCAGACGCTGAAAGCGTATTTCGATCATTTTGGCCACCAGGTTTTGGAAGCAGACAGCGGAGAGTTCGCGCTGAAGGCTTTGGAAAACCATTCGTTCGACGCAGTGGTGGCCGACATGGGCATGCCCGGCATGGACGGCGTCGCGTTTTTGAAAAAATGCAGGGAAGCTTTTCCGGACATGCCCGTGTTTCTGGTTTCGGGAAAGGCGGTCGAAGTACTCGAACAGGAAGCGACCGGGGCGGGCGCGACCGGCTTTTTGAAAAAGCCTTTCCGGATCAACGATATTCGAAACGTGGTCGAAGCGATAGTCCAGGCGAAGGGCGCCGGGGACTGAAGGCTCCGGGCCGATGGAAAACAACGACTTGAATCAAAAATTGGAGGGGGAGGAAAATGGCTACAAGATTGTTTTTGTTTTTTGGAATGCTGCTAGTGCTGGGGGCCCCGGCTTCGGGCTTCGAGACGCAGGATTTGAAAGGATCGGAAGCTTTGCAGAGGATGCGCGCGGTCTGGGCGCCCATCGACGGTCTCGCCGGCGAAGCCCCCGAAATCGTGGACAACTGGAAGGCCGTCGCCGTGAACGGCCCCGAGGAACCGCCGGAGGGCATGGCGGCGGCCGTCAAAAACACTTCGGGAGACATCCTCTACATGGTCAAGCGAAAAGACAACGAAATCGTAGCGACATTTGTCTCCTCGGAGAGGGTGCTTTTTTTCCCTCCTTTCGATTTCTACGTGGACAAAAAGCATTTGTTCGACGCGCGGGAAAAGGGCATGCTTCCCGTGATGGCGGGGGGCCCGTCGCAGTATTGCGGGTTCAGCTTCTATATCAACAAGGACTTCGAAAACCCCGGCGCCAACGAGGCCCTGCAAGCCTTCGCGAAAGGCAGCCAGGCGGTGGTGGAATTTCTGACGGTCGATGACGAGGTCGCCCAGGCTGCCTTCTCCCTGAAAGGCTCCCAGGCGGCAATCATGGAAATGCTGACGGCCGAATAGGCCGTCGTTTTTCGAATAGAAAAGGAGATGGAAATGAGCAAATCGAAAATCGGAGTATCGGTCGTATTGTTCGCCGTGTTCGCAGCGGCCTTTTCCGGGTGCGTCTCCACGGGCCCGACGGCGCCTTCCGACGCCGCGCCGGCGGACATGAGCGTGTCGCAGCTTTCTCCCGCGACCCAGGCCGCCGTGTACGAGCACGTGGCAAGCCAAACGGCCTCCGACGAAAAAATCCGGGCCTTGGATCAGTCCCTGGAAAACCTCGCGATTCTTCGCCGCTTTTGGCTGGCCGAGAAGAAAAGGGCGGAATTCGCCCTGAAAAGAATCCCCAAAAATTACCCGGAGGGCGCCAGGAAGGCCGACCTGGCCAAGGCGCAGAGAAGAAACCTCTACGAAGTCAATCTCCAGCAGGAGCGCATCATTCTGATCGACGACTACCTCGGCAGGCTGGAAAAGGAGATCGGGGACCTGGAAGCCGAAAGACTCCGGGCGGTCGTGGAAAAGGCGGGCCGAGTATGATGTTCTTTTTTTTTCGGGAACAAAATGCTGTTCGCACGGTCTAAATAGATGGAAACGGGAAAACACCGGAACGGGGAGGGCGGAATCGAAGACGAAGAGTTGGTCCGCCGCTTCCAGGCGGGCGACTCCGGCGCTTTCGACCAGCTTGTCGTCCGGCACGGCGACAAAACCGTCAACCTGTGCCGGTGGTTCCTGGGCGATTTCGAGGAGGCCTGCGACGTGGCCCAGGACGTTTTCGTCAAGGCGCTCCGAGGGCTCGGCAAGTTCCGGTTCCAGTCGTCCTTTTCCACGTGGCTCTACAAGATCTCGGTCAACACGTGCAAGAACAGAACGAATTCCCTGGAGTTCCGTTTCCGGCGGTTCAGGGTCCGGTTTTCCAATCCCGGCGACGACAATCCGGGAGCCTTGGATGTCGAGGACGACGGGCCGAATCCGATGCAGAGCATGGAGGAGAAGGAGCGGCGCGCCATAGTGCGAAAGGCCGTGGACGGCCTCGCCCCCAAGTACAGGACCATCGTGGTCCTAAGAGATCTGGAGGGGCTGTCCTACGAGGAGGTCGCCGAAGTCGCGGGCTTGAACGTGGGAACAGTCAAGTCCCGCCTTGCCAGAGGACGCAAGGCGCTTTACGAATCATTGAAGAATGTGTTCGGCGATGAATTGCATAGAAGTTGAAAATCTTTTGCCCGATTACCTGTCCGACAACCTGGACGGCGATTCGCGTTCGCGGGTGGAGGGCCACCTGCGCCGATGCGACCGGTGCGCGAGAGAGCTTTCCGGGATGCGACGGATGATCGCCGAACTGGGCGGTTTGGAGAAGGTCTCGGCCCCGCCGGACTTTCTGGCGAAGGTTCGCCGGAAGGCCTCCTACAAAAGGCGGCTCGGCAGGATTTTCGAAACGCTCTTCGTGCCTTTCGGATGGAAAATTCCTCTGCAACTGACCGCCATGGCCGCACTGGGGGTTCTGATATTCTTCATGGTTCCCTACCAGCGGCAGGGCGACGAATCCGGCCTCTACCTGCGGCAGGCCCCCGCGCCGCAAGTGGCTGTGAAAAAGGAAATGCCGCTGGAGGTGGCTTCCCCGGAAGGCGTTTCCCCGCAACAGGCGCACAGTGGCCAAATTCTTGCGCAGGATCAGGAACAACCCCTCGCCGAAGCCCCGGCTTCGCAGGCGGCCTTGAAAAAGGAAATGCTCTTGGAAGCTGCCTCCCCGCAACAGGCGCCTAAAGGGGAAATGTTTGCGCAAGACCAGATACAGCCCAACGCCAAAGCCCCCGCTCCGCAGGCGGCCATGAAAAAGGAAATGCACCTGGAAGCTGCTTCCCCGGAATCGGCGCCCGAAGCGGAAATGCTTGCGCAGGAGCCGAAACAGCTCCCTGCGAAAGCCCCGGAGTCTTCGGCCTCGGCCATCGCCGAAAGGGACGAAGCGCAAGGGACCGAAGCGCAAGGGACCGGAGCGGCCATTTCGAGCCAAGTCGCCATCCCGGTCGTTCTGCGCGTGGCCTCGGCAGAACAGGTCGTCAAAGCGAAATCCCGACATGCCCCGGCTTTCGATTCGGCCCCCGCTGCCGATTCTCCGGCGGCAAAGCCGCGAAAGTTTTCCGAAGCCCGGCGTTTGAAAGCGAAACGCATGGCGCCGGACGAAGCGAAAAAAGATATCGGCGCCCTGGCGGAATCGGAGCCGGCCGACGAAATTGCGACCGGGGGAATCGAAAAGGAAGATGCGCCAACCGAAAGTTCCTTGCGCAAAGGGGGGCTTTTTAAACGGGCTTCCTCCCGATTTTCCGCAATCGACGGGAAGAAAGAACAGCCTGCTTCCGGGCAATTGGAATCTCGACTGCGACTTTTAATGGAAAGGTTCGGCGCCGTCGAGGTCCGCGAGCCCGGGGCGGAGGACGAGGGACCTGCCGGCCCGCGTCGCTTGAAAATCGAACTTTCCTCCGAAAATTTCCAGCCTTTCATCGACCGCCTAGAAACCCTCGGCGTCGTGGAAAACCCACCGCCGCCCCTTCCGCAGCCTCTCCCCGAGTCGGTCGTGTTGGACCTGATTCTGCTTTTCGAATAGGATGCAAATCGCTTTTGTTTCCCTTCCCGGCAATCTGCGAAGGGCTGGTTCGGCATCAAGGGTGGGGGGGGCGATGGCCGGATGTTGTCGCCAATCCAACTTCTCTTGAAATAGATGGCGCGACAATCTTGCAAGGCGTCCAACCCACAAGTTTCCGCGCCTTTTCGTCGCTCCTTCGGACGCGAATGCGCATGGATGCCGGGAAATGGCGAGTGGAACCGCGAACCGGTTCGAATGGCGCGGGCGTAGACAGGCCAGGGACCAGTCCCGAATTTCCGGGTTGCAACCCTCCCGCCCTGCGTCCCCCGAACCAGACCGCGCCGTCGTTTTCGCGGAACAAAAACCGGTTTGCTTTTTCATTCAGCCCGTCCAGCTCGCCGCGCAGCTCCGCGAGCTTGCTCTCGCGCTGGCAAAGGCGCTTTCCGTGTCCCTTTTCCTTCGATTCCCCTGCCTTGTCCCCCTGCAAGGCTATTCCAGATTCCTTCTTTTCGATTTTTCCGCGAATCGCGACCGAATTCTTTTCCAGCGTCTCCTTCTTTCTATCTTGGCGCCGATCTTCCGAAAATATCGTCTTCGTCCCGAAATTGACGTCGAGAGCGCCGTGCGCCTTCATTCTCTTGAAGCTGTTCTCCTGAACTTAGGTGCGCCGGCGGGAGATTTCCGGCCAGTCTATCGGATTCGCCATCTCCCTCGCGCAGGGCGTTCCCCAAAACGGCAGAAGGCGGTCTTCCTTTTCCACGATCACGAAATGCCTGCTGTCGTTCCCCGGTTCCTTCCAAGGGCCGGACCACACCTTGCTTCCGTCTTCGAGCCGCCCTATGCATTCCGCATCCCAATCCGACAGGCCTTCGTATTGATTCGCGTCCAGCATGCAAATCAGGCCCACTTCCTGTCTTCGAAGGCCCCGGCCACCTCCTCCGAATTCACTTCGCGGTCGATGGCGAACAGCTTGATGCCGGTCAAGGCGACCCATCAGCGCCTTGTTCCAACGGAATGCATACCAGGACACTTCGCGTCCTCGTTGTGTCGAGGCATGGCCGAAACGAAAATCAACCCCCGAGTTGCGATCGGACTCGTCCGCCGTTACTTGCTGAATTTTTTGAACATATCCACCACCTGTTCGATCAGGTCCGAGGAGTCGGCCCGTTCCCGGATGGCGTCGGTGACGCACACTTTCAAATGTTCCTCCAATATGACAGCGCCCAGAGAACGCAATGCCCCCCCGGTGGCGGCGATCTGCTTGAGAATCTGCATGCATTCGCGATCCTCTTCGACCATTGATCGGTTTCAACGATTCCCGAGCGGATAGGCTTTTTGCCAACATCCGTCTCAGACCTGGGCTTGCCGTGATCATCGCAAACCACGAAGCGTCCCGGGGCATGAAAATGAGATACGAAATCGAAGATGCGCCGGTTAGTTTGAGCTATAATATGTCCCACAGGGTTCGGTGTACCATCGAAGGCGGCACCGGGAGACAGACGGTTTTCGAGAGAATGCCGCAAGAGCCCATTCCCAAGGCGTGGAATTCCAGGCCACGGCAATGCCGGTCCGGGGCCTGGAGCTTTTTGCGGGATTCGGCTACACGGAGTCCAAATTCGACGATTTTAGAACCTCCCAATGGAACAGCTCCAAAACCGAATTGGTCGAATACGATTACGAAGACAACTACTTGCCCTACGCCCCCAAATACACATGCAACGCGGGAGTGCAGTATCGCCATGCGACCGGGTTCTTTTGCCGGGCCGACTTTCTGGCGACGGGCCGGTTTTACGGCGACAGCGAAAACCGGAGCATTCAGAAGGCCTACCAAACCGTGAATGTCCGCGCAGGGTACGAAAAGGAATCCTTTGATGTCTACTTGTGGTCGGAGAACCTGTTCGACGAGGAATATCTCACATACGTGGCCCCGTACGACGATCAAAGCGACGTCGGACTTGACGGCGCTCCCAGAACCATCGGCGTCGCGCTCGCCTTTCGCTTTTAGAGAAGAACACGCGGTTCCGCAGACGAACAGAGTTATTTGGACGTTTGCACAAAACAATAACAACATAAAAAGAAGGAAAGAATCATGGAACTACCCGATTTGGATGTCAGTCCGGAACCGATCTATCGGATGCTCTTCGCATCCATCCGCTCGAAAGTACTGCTCACCGCCCTCGATTTGAGGGTCTTCGACCGGCTGTCGCGACCCAAAACCGTCGCGGACGCGGCCGGGGAGATGGGAAGCCACCCGGACAACACGAGGATATTGCTGGACGCTTTGGCCTCCTGCGGTCTGCTTGGGAAAAAAAACGGGCTTTACCGGAATACCCCTGTGGCCCAGGCTTTCCTGGTGCGGGAAACCCCCGCGTATTTGGGCGCGGGATTGATCGCCCAAGCCGGTATGTACGACAAAATGCTCCATGATCTGCCGGGTCTGGTAAAAGAAGGACCGCCCGCGTCTTCGGCCGAAAATCGTTCGGATTCGGAAGGAAAATGGGCGGACATGGCGACTTGGATGGCCAACCATGAAAGAGCGGGGGTGGCCCAGCAAATGGCGGGGATCGTATCCGAGTAGCCGCAATTCTCCTCGTTTCGAAAAATGCTTGATCTGGGCGGGGGCCCGGGAATATTTTGCATCGCCATCGTCGCCAAAAGCCCGAAGATGACCGGGGTCGTGTTCGACAGGGCCCCCGTCGCGAAGCAGGCAAAACGGTTCATCCGGGAATATGAAATGGAAAACAGAATCAAAACCCTGCCCGGCGATTACAACCGCGATTCCATCGGGGAAGGATACGATCTGATATGGGCCAGCTCCACCCTCAACTTCGCCAGGAACAACATGGAGGCCGTCATGGAAAAAATCCGCGACGCGTTGAATCCGAAAGGCGTATTCGTCAATTTGTCCGAAGGGCTTACCGACGGAGGGACCCGCCCCGATTTCTATGTTCTCAACACCATGGGATGGGCCATGACAACTCCGATCAAGGCGTTTGAACAAGGCTTTATCGCCGAGGCCATGGTTGAGGCGGGGTTTGCGTCCGTAAAATCCCGCACCCTGAATACCGGCTGGGGACCCATGGATCTCGATATTGCGCGGAAATAGACCGCCTGTTTCAACAAACCAGGCGGGTTTTGTTCTTGATTTGGCCATCCGCACTCCGTCTCGTTCCCACGCTTCGCGTGGGAATGCATACCAGGGCGCTTCGCGTCCGAGTTCTGCCATGGCATGGCCGATTTTGGATCCAGCCCCGACCAGGCATTCCGATCCGGCGGGGCTCAATCCCAGTTCAGTTCCAACCCCGCCTTCTCGGCCATATTGTTTCGACGATGGCCTGCACACGCAGAGCATTCCCGGTGGTCGGCAAAACTTCGTTTTCCTTCTTTTTTTCACTGATCGACAGTTTTTTTTCACCAAACGCCAGCATTTTTGAAACGGCGGTGGTACACTCCGCGCGTTTTGTATGTCGAATTTTGTTCGGGTGCTGAAATTCGGCGGAGGCCGTTTTTCGAGGTCGCCGGATAAACCGGGAGCATTCCCGATCAACGATATGGGTTCGGTTCTAACTTCGGCCGACTTTGTCACCCAGTAGATCATCGAATGGATTCCGGGTCTACGCATGCTCCGCCCGGAATGACGGAGTTGGTTGGCCGAGATTAAAACCAAGCCCCAACGATATCAACGATTAACCAAGGAGAAAAAAATGAAAAAAATCATTTGTCTTTTGGCAGCGGCTTTTCTTTCGACGGCATCCATGGCGCAAGCCCATTCCGTCTGGATCAACTCTTTCGAATCCCACGCGCATCAGCCGCCCCACACCATGGTGTCTCTGGGGTGGGGGCACACTCTTCCCATGGACGACATTCTGACGTCCCCCAACGGCCGCATTGAAATCGAGACCTTCGAGCTGATCGATCCGTCCGGGAATAAAACGGAACTGCTCAAGCCGGAGTTCAAGCTCAGCGAGCCCGAGAAGACTTCGAAGAATTTCGAGCTGTACGCGGCGGACCTCGGCGCCCAGAAGGTGGCGCTGTCCAAGGAGGCCGAAGAGGGCGTCTATCAGTTCAGCGCCAGCTCCAGGGCCAATTTCTACACCCAGTACATCGATAAAAGCGGAAAGACCCGCATGCAGCTCAAACCCAAGGACGAACTCGACGATATCGACAAGGTCTTCATGTCGGTGAAATACCAGGCGTTCGCCAAGGCATACATGACTCACGGCGAGTGGAGCAATCCCGAACCCCTGGGCCACGGCCTGGAAATCGTTCCGCTCACGGACCTGAGCGACCTGAAGGCGAACGACCTGGTGGAGGTCCGCGTGCTGTTCCACGGCGAACCGCTGAACACGACCGCCGGCAGCATGGATTTCATCACGGCCCATAGCAGTTCGTTCGGCCAGAGCGATCATTTCTACCTGATGTCCTACCTCATGGAGGGCAAGGCCCAGTTCCGCGTGCAGTGCGCGGGCCAGTGGATGATCAGCGTGAACCACAAGCAGGACGTCACGCCGGATGGCCCCTTGAAGGACTTGCACGGGAAGGTGGAGCAGGTGTACCACGGCGCCAGCCTGACTTTCAAGGTCAAGTGACAGGAGGGAAGGGGATGGCTCGTTTTTCGAAGAAAGCCCTTGGGGGAGAGGTCGTGGCAAAGCAAACAAGCAAATTCGGAAACGGCGGTTTCGGCGCGTTCTATGCCGGGGCCGCCGCCCATATCATCCGGCGCCGCTGGCTGTGGCTTCTGGGCGTGGCCCTGGTAACGGCGTTTTTTTTCACGCAGATGCGACATCTGCGGTTCGACAACTCCTCGGACATCTGGTTCGTGGAAGGGCACCCGAGTCTGCTGGCCAAGGCCCGCTTCGACGCCGCGTTCGGCAACGACGAGTACGCGTTCATGATGTTTTTGAAGGAGGAGACCCCGTTTACTCCCGCCAATCTGGGGGCCATGGCCGATCTGGCCGACCGGTTCGAAGCGCAAGTTCCCTACACGCGAAAAGTAACGTGGCTGGGCAACGCGGAACTCATCACGGCCGAGGGGCCGGAAAGCGAGCAGGTGCTGATCGAAAAGTTTTTGGAGGAGATACCGGCCGGCCAGGGCGAGTTGGATGCCCGCATCCGGAAAGCCCTGTCCGAGCCTTCGTTCGTGGACAATCTCGTCTCGCGCGACGGCACTGTGCTGACCATGGCCATCGAATTCGACACCTATCCGCCGGAGGAGGAGGACTCCAACCCCCGTTACACCGTGGCCGAGGCCATCGACCGGGTCCTGGGGGATCCGCGATACGCCGGTCTGACGGCGCACGTGGCCGGAGGCCCCCATTTCAGCTATCTGTACGACGCCATCGCCAAGCGGGAGACCTCCAAGCTGTTCGGTCTGATCCTGCTGGTGCAGGCGGCCCTTTTGTTCTGGCTCGGAAGGGGGCCTCGCGGAGTGTTCGTTCCGCTGACGGTCGTCTCCGTGGCCGTGTTCTGGACCATGGGGTCCATCGGCCTGCTGGGCATCACGATGAACCTGCTGTCCATCGCCCTGCCCACCATGCTCATCTGCGTGGGCATCGGCGATTCCATGCACGGCATCGCCGCCTTCCACGACCACGTGGACAAGGGCTTGTCCAGAATCGACGCCCTCCGCGCGGCCTTCGCGGAAACGGGCGGCCCCATCATGCTCACGTCCCTGACCACGGCAGCCGGTTTTCTCGCCTACCTGACCACCCACGTCAAGCCCTACCGGGAAATGGGAATCTACGTGTCCCTGGGCGTGGTCTACGCGTTCGTCCTGACAGTCATCCTGACGCCCATTCTCTATTCGTTCGGCAAGTCGAAAGTCAAGGCCAGGGCCGTTCGCGAGACAAAAAGCGGCGGAGGAGACGTTTTCGACCGCTGGCTGGCCTTCACCCATGGCCTGGTCGCGACCTGTCCCAAATCGGTCCTGCTTTTCTTCGTGCTGATCATGGTCGCCACCGCAGTCGGGTACTCCATGATCAATGTGGAGTCCAACACCGCCAAGCTGGTCTTCAAGCGCGAACCTCTGCGCCAGACCTTGGACCTGATCGACGAACGACTGGGCGCAAGCTTCACCCTGGAGTATCTGATCAATACGAAAACACCCGACGGCGTCAAGGACCCGGAATTCATGGCGAAGCTGGACAAGCTGACCATGCTGGCCGGAGAGCATCCCATGGTCACCAAAAGCTCGTCGGTAACGGACGTGCTCAAGAGGATGCGCCGCGCCCTGCACGGCAACGATCCCGCCTATTACGAGCTTCCCGACAGCCGGGAGTCCCTGGCCCAGTACCTTTTCCTTTATGAAACCTCCGGGGGGGCCACCCTGGACCGTCAGGTGGGATTCACATACGATATGGCAAGGCTTTCCCTGAAGACCGGGTCCCTGGACACCGGCGACGCGAGGGAATTGTCCGCCTACATGCGCGCCAAGGCTGAAGAGCTTTTCGACCCCGGCAAGGTGGAAATCGTCGAATCCGGCGGTATCGCACGCTATATCGCACTCAACGACATTCTGTACGAAGGCCAGAGCCGCAGTTTCATCGCCGCCCTGCTGGCGATCACCTTCGTTATGGTCATCGTGCTGCGCTCCTTGGCACTGGGGGTGATCAGCATGATTCCCAACGTGTTTCCGGTGTTCGCCACCATGGGGTTTATGGGCTTGATGGGATGGTATCTGGACGTGATCACCATCAGCTTCGCCGCAGTGATCATCGGCGTTGCCGTGGACGACACCATCCACTTCTTCACTCGATTCCGGTCGGAATTCGAGCGCTGCGGCTTCTATGACGAAGCCTTGCAAAAGACCTTCGGCACGGTGGGGCGGCCCATCACCTTCACGAGCATGGTCCTGGTTTTCGGCAACGCAGTCTTTCTGGCATCGAGCCTGCTGGGTTTCTTCAAGCTCGGGCTCCTGTTCGGCGTCGCATTTACCTGGGCGCTTCTGGCCGATTTCTACTTCTCTCCGGCCCTCATCCTGCTGACCAAGCCTCTGGGCCGCGAAGGCAATGTATCCGAAACAACACATCAAGGAGCAATATTATGCGCAAATTCGCGACCGCGCTGATTTTTTCCACCCTGTTCGCCTTTAGTCAGGCCCTGGCAGAACCCTCGGGACGCGATATCATGATGCTCGTGGATGGCGTCGATACCAGCAAGGACGCCAAAATGACCTCCGTCATGGTCATCGAGAGGGGCGACATGAAACTGGTCCGCCGCATGGAGCATATGACCAGGCAATACGGAGAGAACTTCAAGGACGAACGCACCCTGATTCGCTTCGTGGCCCCGGCCGATGTCCACGACACCGCCTATTTGACCTGGTCCTACGACGATCCGGCCAGAGAGGACGACATGTGGGTCTATCTTCCGTCCGAAAGCCTGGTGCGACGGATCAGCGGGGGCGGAAAAAAGGGCGCGTTCATGCGTTCGGACCTGGCCAACGAAGATATCGAGGACAGGGCCGTGGACGACGACGTCCATACCCTGCTCGGAAGCAAAACCGTGTCCGGCGCCCTCTGCCACATCGTCGAATCCGTGCCCAGGAAGGAATTGAAGAAAGACACCAACTACTCCAAGCGCGTGCAGTACATTCGCCAGGACATCTTTCTTCCCGTGCGCATCGAATACTACGACAAGCGCGAACGTCTTCTGAAAATCGGCACCCACGGGGGCTTTGAGGAAATAGACGGCATCTGGACCATCACCAAGAGCATCGTGGAGACCCCCGCGCGAAAAACGCGCACCCTGTTTCAGCGACAGGACATCGTCTACAACCAGGGACTCGACGACAGCCTGTTTCTGAAAAGCAACCTGCAACGCTGATCCATGGACCGGCTGGAATGGCGGCGGGCGGTTTTGCCCCGCCTGCTCGCATGTTTGCTTTTCCTGGTTGCCGGGACCCTGTCTCCGGACGGGAACGCCATGCTGGAACTCGACCTTCCGCTATCGAACGGCGGGCTCTTCGGCGCCGCCTTTGCGCAAATCAGTCCCGGAGAACGCCCTTGCTGCCAAAACGATTTTTCGGACAAAGGGCACGGCAAAAGGGTCCCCGGCCTGCTCGCATCCGAAACGATCCAAGGCGATCCCTTCGCAACGGGTGCGGCTGGCGATCCGTTCGGAACGGACTCAGGCGGCGATCCATTCGCCGGCGAACCCGCGTTCCAGACCGGCGAGGGCGGCCAAGCCTCCAATTTCGGCGAGTCCGAGGCCCCGAATCGTTTCGGATTGTCCATGGACTTTCATGGCTACCTGGAGAGCCGCAACCAGCTGCGGACGAGGGACGGCGAATTCGTCTCGGCGCGACAGCGTCTGTGGATGGATATCGACGGGGTGGCGGGAGAGGATCGGGAAGGACATTCGTTTCTCGGTTCCGCGCATTTTTTCGTTTCCGCCGCCCTGGATATGGATCCGCCCGCAGCCGACCTCTCCGACGACCATTCCGCAGTCCGGCCCCATGTTCAGGAGGCCTACGCCGTTTTCGATTCGGGCCGTGCCGATTTCACGCTGGGTCGCAAGATGGTGCGCTGGGGCACGGGCGACGGCGTCAACCCCATGGATCTGATCAACCCGCTGGATTATCGGGACCCCGTGGCGTCCGGAAGGTCCGACTCCCGGGTCCCGGTCTTTCTGGGACAGGGAATCTTCCGCCTGCCCGTATCCGGCTTGCTCCAGGAAGCCTCCTTGGAATGCGTGGCCATACCCCTTGCCCGTGTAAACAAACTCAATTCTCCCGGTTCCGCATGGGAAAGCCCGTGGTCGCAAACACTGCGCCAAGCCGACCACAACGGCCTGCTGGTCTTCGAAAGCCAGCAAAGGCCCGAAACCGTCCTCAAGGACGCCGAGTTCGGCTTTCGCCTGTCCACCGTTTTTTCCGGATGGGACTTGTCGCTTTTGGGTTTCTACGGCCGCCTCGACAATCCAGTATTGGAAAAGGAATCGACAGCGGGAGGAGAAAACGGCGGTATTTCGCGCCTCACGCCGGTCCATCCGGTCTTCCGCGCCCTGGGGGTCAGTTTCGCCAAGGGCCTGTCCAAATCCACGATCCGGGGAGAACTGGCGGTCAAGCCCGATCTGCCCTTCACCCTTGCCGACCCGACTTCGGCCCCCGGATACGAACGCCGCGACACGCTGGAATACGTATTGGGAATCGACCGCACCTTCGGCGCGAACCTCTACGTCAACCTCCAATATTTCGGCGACTTCGTAGAAAATGCCGACGCACTGGCCAAAAATGGCCGCGACGACGGAATCACCTTCGAAATCCACGACAAATTCCTCCGGGACGACCTGGAATCCGGATTGCGCGGGATCGTATCCTTCACCGGCCAGGGCTGGACATGCGAACCCTACGCCGAATACAGCCTGGGAGACGACTGGCTTCTGGCCGCGTCCATGCTCGTGTTCGAAGGCTCCGAATCGGGGCGCTTCGGCCAGTACGACCGCAACGACATTCTCACGATTCGCCTGCGCCGCAGCTTCTAGCGAAAAGGGAAAGCTTCGCCAAAGGATCCAGATGCGTCAGGGCGCCGGGCTGCGTCCACGCAGGTTGGCTTTTGATTCTCTTTGCGCGACAAAAACACTGCCATTATTGAATAATCAGGTTTTCTTAAGCATTTTTCTTCTCGTTCTTCTCGTTCCCACGCACCCGCGTGGGAACGCATTTCGCTAGGCTCCCGCGTCCCTTCGGCTGCGGAGCATGGCGCTGTTTTCCTATTACCCGGACACGGGTTCGGCCGGGTATGATCAGCTTTCCTTCCTGGCGCGGGAGATAAATGATGCCGCTGGCGCCTGCCTGGTTGCAAAAGCCTTCCGGATTCGGCGTGTTTTCCGAGATATTTCCATCCGTGGCAGACAATTGGTCGATAAGAAGCTTTCAGGAGGCTTTGTCCGCCAGTGCCAGGAGGCGCACGGCGACTGCGCCGGGGGCGAGTCCGAACGAGGTCTGAGCGGAAATGAAATCGGCGAAATCGTACAGTTGTCGCCGCGTTCCTTCATGAACCATTTTCGCGAACTCGAAGGCGTTTTGCGCGAAAAGCACGACGGCGTATACGTGTATTTTTCCAAAAATCCTTCGAAATATGCGAAGCAGAGTTCGAACAGAGTTCCGGTCGAAGACGCCGGGAAAATCGGAGACGCGACGGCCGTAAAAATACTTGTCGAATACATCAGGCATCCTGCGATTTCGACCGAGGAGCTTTCCGATCTTCTGAGGCAAAGAAAAGGATGTCGAGTTTCGGCTTCCGAAATCGAAAACTTTCTCGCATTTCACGGCCTCTTAAAAAAAAAGCGAGATGCGAGGCGATAAGAGTTCTTTTGGAAATGCGCAGGAAACGAAGCGAGGATATGAACCCGAAAAGGCTGTTTCCCGCAGTCCCGGAATTGTCGTTTCACCCCGGAAAGCCAAAACCTGCTCCCGATGCGGAAACGAAATGAACGTCTTGAAAACGGCGAAGCGAACCGCAGTGACGATGGGAATCGGGAAATTCGTCGCTCGCGAAACCCGACTGAGTTGCCCGCGCTGCCGCGAAACGGTCCGTTGCGAAGATTTGCGCTGCCTGAGAGAAAAGACGGTGGCGAACGAACTCAAGTCGATGGATATCGACATATCCGAAAGCGAAATTCGCTATCTGGGGCCAAAATTCGTAGCCTGCCTGAGCATCTGCCACGGACAGAGCAATTTGAAAATAAGGTTGGCAATGGCTCGAAAGGGCGGCTGCATTCTCTATATAGACGGAACGTGCGAAGGCGGCAGTCCCCATTTGTTCACGGGCATGGACGAAATAAGCGGAATAGTCCTTTCGAGCGTGAAAATAAACTCCGAAAAGAAGGAAGTCATAGTTCCGTTCCTCAGAGACATCAAGTCGAAATACGGCACGCCCCTGGCGGTCTCGAGCGACATGGGCAGAGGGCTCCTGGCCGCTCTCGAGGTCGTTTTTCCAGGAGTCCCCATTCGGATATGCCATTTCCATTTTCTGAGAGACATTGGAAAAGACCTCCTCGGCGAAGACTACAGAACATTGCGCAATAAACTAAAAAACAGCAAGATACGAACGGCATTGAAAAACAAGGTCAGGGATTTCGAGAGCAAGCTTGGACCGCACTGCCAGGAGCTGGCTTTCGTAGACTCGGATTCCGAGAACGCGGCGGTCAAAACGGCCTTGCTGACAATCCACTGGATTTTCGACGCCTCTTCGCTTTCCGGATGCGGCTTTCCTTTCGACATGCGGCATTTTCTCTTCTATAAAAGGCTTGTTGCCGGCTACGAGAAAATCTGCGAACTGCATTCTCTGAGAGAATCCAAGCCTTTCTATCAGCTCAGGAAACTTCTGGGGCGAATTGCGGACGACAAGGATTTCGAGCATGCGGTTGGCAATTTGGAGAGAAACGAAACGGTTTTCAATGAACTCAGAGAGGCCTTGAGGATTGCCATGCCCGGCGGCAAGGACGGATTGAACGACGAGGGCGAAGATTGCGAAATGGAATCGATATCCCGTAAAGTCGCCGACTTTACGAAAAAATACGATTCGTCCGCCGATAAGTCCCATCGAACAATGCTCGATCAAATCGCCAAATATCGCGACAAGCTGTTCGCAGACCCGATTCCATGCAAAATCGAAGGCAATGACGCCTTTATCCATCCTCATCGAACCAACAATGTCATGGAGCGGGTTTTCAGGGACCTAAAAAGGATGCTGCGCAGGAAAGGCGGCTCCGTCTCTTTGAAAAGGCCAATTGGCGCGATGCTGCCGGACACGTTATTGGTGAAGAACCTCGAAAGCGAAGAGTATCTTGAAATGCTTCTTGGGGAAGCAGGATGCCTGGAAGAAAGGTTTGCGCAAATCGACAGCCACTTGTTCATGAGCGAGTTTGCAAAAATGCGGTCCCACAGCAAAAAAATCCCGACTGATGCAAAGAAACTTATCAAAAGGAACGGAGCCCTGGACAAAATTGCAAACTTGTTTTTGGCCACAGCAAATTAGATGCCAACCGTTGTTTGCGAACATAGAACCGCACAGGTCCCAAATCTTCGGGGGCCGGGTAGTGTCCCCGGTGGCGTTGGGATAATCGGGATATATAGGCCTTCTTTCCGTTTTCATCTATGGCGACCACCGTGCCATGGCAATTTTAGCAGCCGGTCTTTCGCTCGTTGTCCGAGTTCATGCCCTTGTTCAGCCAGGTCATCGGCAACTACGGCGGGGCGTGGTGGCACCAGAACAAGGAGTTCGAATCCTTTAACGGTGCCATAGTGCTGACCACCAACTTTCTGATCCCGATCAAAAAGAACAACACCGATCTGGACCGGCTCTTTACCACCGGCGTGGTCAATTACCCGGGGGCAAAACACGTCGCGAACAGGCCGGCGGGTGGTGCGAAGGATTTTTCCGCAGTCGTGGAGCGGGCCCGGAAATGCGCACCGCCGCAGGAGATAGAGTCCGGCAAGATCGTGGGAGGCTTCGCGCACAACCAAGTTTTGGACCTGGCCGACAAGGTGATCGACGCCGTCAAATCGGGAGCCGTCAAGCGCTTCGTCGTCATGGCCGGGTGCGACGGACGCCAGAAATCCCGCAGCTACTTTACCGAAGTGGCTGAAAATCTACCCAAAGATACGGTAATCCTAACTGCCGGGTGCGCCAAATATCGATACAACAAGCTGGATCTGGGTGACATTGGCGGCATTCCACGGGTACTGGATGCGGGCCAGGGGTTGAGCGAACATACGGCGCCCTTTGACGCGATGGTTCATATCCTGGACGGCGAGGCGGAAATCACCATCGGAGGCCAGCCGCAAGTTGTGGTCGCCGGCGAGATGCTGATCATGCCTGCCAATGTCGCACATGCGCTTCATGCCAAAACGCCGTTTAAAATGCTGCTTGTGATGATTCGAGGCGAATAGAATCTGTTCTCGGGACCGGGAAGAAATGGCCGAGAGGCAAGAGCGTCCGGGTCCCGCAGGCACGTCCGGAGCATTGGAGACGCTCTCCCCTCCGGCAGCCGCAATGCAAAGGTATCGCAAGTACGGAGATATCGCAACCGATGTCGATAAAAGTTGACGATGCGGAATTGAATGCCGCGCTAAAAAAAATGGCCGAAAGAATCGGCGATCCACGCCCGGTCCTGCGCGAAATCGGCGAGCTTTTCCGGACGCGAAAAGACCGGGGCCGGAGTTGCTTTCGCCCAAGCCCATGCGAGACGGTTGTTTCTGCCACGGGGGGATATCCCGGCGCGGCCGTTCATGATGATCCGGGTTTTAGAATGTTCAATTTTCCGGTATTTTCCGGTTGTTGCGCCGTCGCCAATCTGTTAGAGTTTCAGAAAATCGGGGGAGGCACGCGCAGTTCGCATGGCAAGCCGAGTATTACCAGGAAGAGAATCGATATGCTTGACGAAATAAGGGCGATGGTCAAATGGATTCATCTGGTCACACCTGTGCCGTCGTCGATCGCCCAGCCTTTGGCCGAGGGATTGAACATTCCAGTGGTTTGCAAGGAAAATTCAATTAGAGATTGGGTACCGTTACCGCTTATCAGCTGCGAAGTGGCAATCAGAAAAGCTCTGGAGCGAATCGAGCAGGAACAGGTGGATACCTGCTGCTTCGACGGTGAAGGCCGAGCGCTTCCGGAATGGGCGATGTGTGGCGATGCCGACTATGCTGGCGGTACCGTCATGCGCCGGGGCTACCGATTCGCCTTCATGGGCGACGCGTTGGAAGTATGGGAGGCCATCGAAACTATCGGCGGGCGCAATGGATGGTATTTCGCCCAGACGCTTTGGCGTTTGCGGGGAATGCTTGACCGGATGGCGGGCGGACCGGGCCTAATTCGAGGAAGGCGACATTCAAAACATTTACGCACCGGCGATGCGCTGGATTTGACGATTCATTGAACGGTTCACCGGAAACCTTTCCGGTCGAAAAGGAGCTGGAATGCCAACTTTGATTTTTTTCAATTCTACTCAGCCTTTTGGCTTCTCTTAAAAGGTCCGATATGAAACTGAATATAGGCAAGATAGGCGATTATAAAGTGCAATTGTGGGATGGCTCGCATACCATCCTGAACCATTTCTGGAAGAACCGACCGCTGGTGCTCGTTTTTCTGAGGCACTACGGCTGACCGTTCTGCCGCGAGCAGGTGGCGCAGTTGCGCCGCAAGAAAAAGGCTTTCGATGGTGTTGGCGCGCAGGTGGTGCTTGTAGGACTGGGCACGGTGGAGGAAACTGCTTCGTTTAAAAAACGCTTCGATGTTCCCTTCGCGATGATTGCAGACCCGGAAAAACGGCTCTTCGAAGCCTTTCGCCTTAAGCGGGCCGCTACGGGGGCGCTGTTCTCGGCTAAAGTGTTTTTCAGTGGTATGAAGACAATGGCCAAAGGGCATGGTATCGGGGTCCCGCAGGGAGATGTGCGCCAACTGCCTGGCGTTTTCATCGTTGATACCGCCGGTCGTATCATTTTCAGCCACCATGCTTCGGACCCGTCCGACCACCCCTTGCCTGAAACGCTTCTGGACGTTTTGCGCAACCATGCCCCTGCCTGAATGTTTCCCGTGCCAGGCCGGAAAGGCTCTGGAAGCTTTCCGGCTCCGGAGTGCGGAAACACCAATTGCGAGCCAGTTCTTGCCATATCAGAAATTCTTCCAGAAACTTCTCCGCCCCGCTGGGAACATCCGTTGCCGCCTCCATGGCAATCTGGAACGGAGAGACCATGCCGAAATGAATATACGGCGAATCCTTTTCGTCCCGTTGCCCAAACATCCTCATGGGTTACTGAACGCCCGCCTTGACGCAGGCATCTTTCGCCTTAAATTTGAGCTGCGTTCGACAGACGGGCGCAACCGGCTCGCGGGTCTCTCGAATCGCATCTGAGATATTTGTCGCGATTCGATGGTTGTCCGAGAGTAATTTCGCTTTCGGAATTTGGGCGGGGCCCATTGAAACGGGTCGGGGTATTTCAAAGTGTTGAGGAGGTATTTATGCCAAGTTTCGTAATTCAGGAAAAATGCGATGGTTGCAAGGGCGGAGATAAAACCGCCTGTATGTACATCTGCCCCAACGACCTGATGGTACTGGATCCCAATGCAATGAAGGCGTATAACCAGGAACCGGACCAATGCTGGGAATGTTTCTCTTGCGTTAAGATATGCCCCACGCAGGCGATCGAGGTACGCGGTTATTCGGATTTCGTTCCGCTCGGAAGCAGCGTAATGCCCATGATGGGTACCGAAGACGTCATGTGGACATGCAAGTTCAGAAATGGTACCGTAAAGCGTTTCAAATTCCCCATTCGTACAACGCCGGAGGGAGAAGCCAACGCATATCCGAATTTGAGAGGCAAGGACCTCGACAGCGGTTTGCTGTCAACAGAGGAGGCCGACGGAATGAGCATACCGACACCTAAGGAGGTTGCTTAGAACTACCGTTTGTTTAGGCCGGATGAAATCAGATTGAACGATTAGATAGACTCAAGTGCGGCGCAAGAAGAATTACTCTTCTTGCGCTTTTTTAATGAATCTCGGAGTCACTAAAAGCATATTTGAGCTGGGAATTAGTAAAGACTGTTCATTCATTAAGGGGCCAGTTAAGGCACAGGCGCTAAAAATTTCGTTTTTAGACTTAAAGGGCGTTACAATTTTGAATAATCCAATTAGAACCAATGCTATTGCCTGTTGGTTAATGATCAGCTCTACTTAAATTCCCGGCGTATCTTCCGGCAACACCGTCATCCACGCAATTTTCTAACTCTTCATCGGTAGCATTTTTACGATCTTTCAATGCATCAATTGGACAAATAAATTCATTGCCAGCATCGTCCTTTACTTTGACCCATAAGTCTTTTTTATCTTTTTCTGCCATTTTGAAAATCCTACGGAATTTTTTGTTAATCTCGATATTAATCATATAGTAAATTCTTTTGAATGCTTGAAATTTTCAGTGATTACCAATATAGGAGTCGCTGGCTAATCTTCTACATGCCACCAACGGCAGGGGCCAGCCCAACCTGATCCCCGTCTGACAAAACTGTGCCGAGATCAACGATTCGACCGTTGACGAAGGCGATATTAACATCTTCTTTAGAAATTCCAGCAAGTTGAACCAGATTTTCAACTGTTTGACCTTCATCCAGTTCGTATTCTGTGCTGTCCGTATAGTTGCACGATTCTAAGTTTACCAAGGATGCAAAGCATTTTAGACTGACTTTCATAATTACCTCCTGATTATTGCATAAATTTTGAATTCCAAAAAATATCCCAATACGAACTATATTCGAAACACCCAATGAATTCAAGAGATTTCATGGCACTGCTCGACGACCTGTTGAAGCTTGTCGTTCTGGTCGGAGCAAGGTTCAACGGCTTTGAAAAATGTTCCTTGTGGATTGTCGACGAATCGGCTGGCGACATGCTGCGGCTGGCCTCCGCCCAAGGCATCGACAAGGACCGGTTCGAAAACCGGACCTTGCGGATAGGCGAGGGGGTGGCGGGGCGCGTGGCTGCGGAAAGGCGCTTTATGGCGCTCGAAGATGTCCTGGGCGACCCCCTGTTCAAAGAGAAAAAGATGGCGAAAAGACGCTACGTCCCGACCCAACCCCCGCAGCAGGCTTCCCGGAACAAAAACCCTCAGAATATTTACCAGGGATTTTCATTCAGATAAAAAAGGTACCTCAAGAATATGTTCCGGTTTCAAAGGATATTTTTGCACCAAGCCATGACAATTTTGTGGAGCATTTCATCCAAGGGACTTCGAGAAGTAACGGCAGATGCGTTTTCTTTTTCAAAAAAACCTTTATCCGATCTCCGGAAATTTCCACGGTGGCGCCGTTTTCAAGGAAATTTCGGCTTATTGTTTCGACGGTACATTTTTCGAAACCGTCAAGATGGCTTGCCAATATCCTATACAGGTTGTGGGCCAATAGAGAAATCGTCAGGTCAAAATCCACCTTGACAACAATTGAAGAGGAAGGATTGTTCAGGTTGAAAAACGCCACATGCTCGGCAATTTCCTGTTCCACCAGCCATCGGCCGGCATATTTTTTAACCAGCTTTCCCGCATCCGCGTCAAAGTCGTTGGTAATAAGAAAGGTCGGTTTTCGTCTTCCATGGTCGGCCATAACGATTTGTCTTACTTCGCCTTTGTAATGTCGCAATTTGCAATGTTCTTCGTATATTCTGATTTTCTGATATTTGCCCTTTGAACGCTCGACTGATATTTTTCGCCAATGGTCGTTTTCGATTTTTTCCGCCTTTTCGATCAGTCTTTTGCTTCTTTTTCTTATGGTCAGGAACTTGATTTTTTCCTCGCTCTGATTCAGCTCGCTCAAATTCTTGCAGGTCGTGAACTTCGAATCGAAGATCAGCATTTTCGGGGCCACGCCGCGACCTTGCTTCCAAAAATCGACGAAATCGAAAACGGCGTCGCTTTGGTTCCTGTGCTTTACTTCCGCATTGGTATAGGAAAGATTGCCAGTTGAAGGATCCTGCGCAACCAGGGCGAGAAGGCTCTTCATCGCCTTCGATCTGGAACCCGCCCAGTTTTTTTCGAGAACGCTGGCGTCTCCCCAATGCGGTATCGATTTGAAATCCAGATTGAACTCGCCATTTTCGAGTTCGTCGTCGCGGAAAATGCGCGACAGCGCGGAAAGGAACCTTTTGTTCTGCAACCTTGATACGCGGTAGTAATAGGTTGAAAGAGCAGTCGATTTCGGCAGGACGTTGAGTCCGGCAAACAACCCGAGAGCCCTGTCCATGTTCCATTTCGTATCGTGGGAGCATCGGAGGCCTCCCGGCAGTTTCAAGGCCAGAAAAGACAGAACGCTTTGAAGGTCGTCGAGTTCGGACGTACTGGGAAATCCGGCGCTTTTGATCGCCTCGGCCACGCCGAGTTTTTCCATGAGGGGTAGAAAAACGAGGGGACCGGCGCCGTGTTCCGTTATGAACTTTTCGGCGCCTCGATTTGTTCCGGAACGGAAACCGCGAGCCTTTCCATTCGAGTCCTTTTGGGCAAAGGCGCGAAGCCTTCGGACTTCAGCACTTTATCGATGGTGTCGAGCGAAACGGCTATTCCCTTGGAATCAAGAAAGACCTTGATGTCCGTGATGGAATAATTCCGCTTACGCAATGCGACAATAAGCTCTATCGTCTGGTTGCTTGTGGAACGCTTTTTGGGGCCGGGCTTTTTTTTCGAGAAAAACGGATTGATTCCCTTAAATCGATATATAGGCACAATTATATGCAAAATACAAAAATGTTTAATCAAATTAAATTCTTATGGTTCAGGTTATTGAAGATACCGATTGTGGGGGGAGGGATGAGGGATGGAAACATAACATCCCGAATACATGGGTGTTGGCTCCGGTGAAGATTGAACCCGCCCGTGCAAAAAAATGGACCCGGCCTGAAGTTGACTAAATCGAGAAAAACAGGTGTTGTTTTCCGGCTTGGAAGCTTCTTGACCTCGCGTTCAGGACCCCGCCCGAACCCGCCCCGAACCCGCCGAAACCCGCGTGCAAGAAAAAAAGAAGGAGCCCGCCACGATCCCGCCCGCAAAAGAAAAAGGCGGAACCTGCACCGATCCGGCGGCAGACCGAACTTTGCATAAGGATGTGGCATCCTGTGCGGGCTTGCGCGGATTCTCCTTTCATGTCGAGCTTTTCAGACGATTCGAAGATTGATCAGGGCTTTGCGGATTCGAACATCGCCGCGAGCGCATCCAGCCTGGATGAAAGCCGGTCGATTTTTTTCTCCAGTCTGTCGATGCGTTCGGCGAGCGGAGCGTCTTGTTCGGGGGGCTCCTTCTTGAAAACGGCGCCGATTTCCTTAGGGGGAAGGATTGGAGGGATGATTTCGGCCATGGAGGCGAAGCCGTGTCGATTCGAAGCGGTCTCGCCTCCCGCTTTGGCCGATTGTCTTGATTTGCGGTACTGCCTGAGTCTTTCGACGCTCCCGACGAAATCCAGAGAGGTCAGACTCATGGTAAGGTCGATGGCGTTGAAGTTCTTTTGGCACGAGAAGCATCGCGCCAGATTCTTTTCGTACAGCACCGACGTGTCGTAGCCCGAGCAGATCGGGCATGAAAACCGAAAGCGGCCGGAGACGCGCCTGACCGGCATGCGCAGATGATTTTCGATCAGTTCTTCGACGGGAATTTCGTTTCGCAGCTCCCGGAGTTCCCTTTCGGAGAAACGCCGTTTCATTTCTTCCCTTTGTCGGGGGGCCTGTTCAGGGCCTCGGACTCGTGCATGCGGTAGCTCGGCCCCTCGATGTTGATTATGACCGCGTGGTGGACCATCCTGTCGACGAGAGAGGCGGTTATCACCGGGTCGCCCAGATAGTCGCCCAGCGCCTTGAAGTCGATGTTCGTGGTCAGAATCGTCGAGTTTTTGCGGTAGCGACCCTCCACGACCTTGAAGAACAGCGACGCCTTGCGCGATTCCTCCTGCTCCAGGCGGTCGAAGCCGATTTCGTCGATCAGAAGGACCTGCGGCCGGACGTATTGCTTGAGCTTTTCCTCCACGGTGTCGTCGGCGAGGCCGGACAGAAGCCTGCGCAGCATGTCGGAGGCGGTCGTGTACCTGCAGCGGTACTGCCTTTTGCAGCACAGAAGGAGAAGCGCCTTGGCGATGTGGCTTTTGCCGGTGCCGGAGCTGCCCGCCAGAATCAGCCATTGTCCGCGTTCCGCGAAGCCCAGGGTCGCCAGGTCCATGATCTGCCTTTTGTCTATCGATTTTTGAAAGTCGAAGTCGAAATCGTCCAGAAGCTTCAGTTCGTCGAGCTTCGAGTCCTTGATTCTGCGCTCTATGCGACGTTGCGCCAGCGCCGCGTATTCCATGGCTAAAAGGCGCTCCAAAACCTCGAATGTCGCTCGGCCCTCCCTTTCCGCCTCGGACAGAACGGCGTCGAGCTCCTCGGCGATTTTACGCAGTTTCATTTCCTCGAGCATTCGTCGAAGTCTTTCCATGGGATCTTCTTCCATTTTACTCTTCCTTTCCCCCTAGCAGCCGGGAGTATTCCGACAGCGGGCGCTGACGGACTTCGGGAAGTTTCTCCAGAAGCTTTCCCGCTTTTCGCCTCGCCGTCGATTCCAGTGTGCGGGGCCTGGCCCTGGCCTTGAGAATCCGCTCCACCGACTTGCCGTCGAAGGCGCGGTATTTCGAGGCGTGGCCCAGAGCCGCGTCGATGTCGTCGCAGTGGTAGTTTTCCTTCTGCCGAAGAATGCAGCGCGCCTGGAACCCGCAGTTTCTCGGGTGGGCGCTCTTGAGGCCGTCGAGAAAGTCCCCGGCATGCTCGCCGAGCCGCAGAAACGCCTCCCGCACCGGTTCCAGGCCGTAGCGAACCTTGCTTGCCAGGCGATGCGCCGGATCTTCCATTTTCTCCCTGGCCCCCAGAGGCCGCCGCTCGTGGCGGGCGATCCGGACCAGGTCGGGGCTGTAGACGAATATCTCCTCTTCGGAGGCCTTCACGGTCAGAATGTCGGCCGCGTATTCGACAGGCACCGAGTAGAAGTTCGTGTCGTGCTCTATGAAGCCGTCGGGTCCGCACACTCTGAGAGCGACTTCGCAGGAGTCGTAGGGATGCGCCGGAAGCGGCAGCAGCGCGGACTTTTCGCGCTCGACAAACAGCTGCAGGGGCGAAACGCCCGTGGTTCCGTGTATGTGCGTGTCGCTGCGATTTGCCAGCCACCACTGCGCCGTCGATCTCAAGTCGGCCATACCCGTGAATTTGCGGGCGCCGAGCAGATTCGTCTCGACGTACTGGAAGGGTTTCTCCACTTTTCCCTTGGTCTGCGCCCTTCCCGGCCGGCAGGCGACCGGGCGGAAGTTGTAGTGGGTGGCGAAGGCGGAGAAGGCCGGATTGAAGACGGGCTGTCCGGCCTCCCAGCGCAGGACCACCGTCTTCTCGCCGTCGTAGAGGCAGGTGAAGGGAACTCCCTTGAAATACGCGAAGGCGTCCTGGTGCCTGCGAATCAGGGTGAAGAACTTGCGGTCGAAGGTGAAATCCAGGTACTGCCGGCGCGAATGGCCCAGAATATAGGAAAAGCAGAGCACCTTGCGCCTTCCCTCCTCCACGAAGTCTATCGTGTACGGGCTCCAGTCCATCTGCCCCTGCCGGCCTGGTTCCGTTTCGAATCGCACGACCGGCTCGATCTTCGGACGGGGGCGGATTTCCCTGAGAAGATCGCACACGATGGTCTTTCCCCCGTCGAACCCGGCCGCGACGAGTTCCTCGCGCATCCGGACTCCGGTTATGTTCGGGAACTCCTCCAGAAGGCTCGCGATCATCGGGCGGTGCTCGTCGAGCTTGCTCGGGCGGCTCGACTTCCTTTTGTCTTCCAGAGCGTCGTGTCCCAGGTCGCGACGAGCCTCGTTTTTGCGCAGTATCCTTCTGATCGTGTTGCGGCCCATTCCGAAGTGCCTGGCCAGCGCGCGAATCGCCCAGCCTTTCGCGCGCATCGACACGATCCGATTTTCCAGATCCGCCCTGTCGGCGAAGAATTCAAACATCGGCGCCTCCCTTCTCTCGCAGCGACTCGCGCATGCCGCCGAACGCCGATTCGATGCCGTCCAGCGCCGACAGCACTCTTTTGGCGTCGGATTCGGACAGCTCCTTCAAGACGGCCGGCGGAGTCGTGGCGAGCCATATTTCCATTTTCAGCAGCCTTTCCATGATTTTCACGCTCCGGCGGACGGGCGGCCCGTCCGGTCGATGCTTTTCAAGCGCCTCTTTCGGCGACTGGAGAATCCCGCGCCTGCCCCAGGCCGGCCGGTCCGACAGAAGCCGCACCAGGCGGGCGGTTTCGTCGCTGGTCAGATTGTACTCGATCACCGCCCGCAGCGCCTCGGGCTGGTTGCCGCGCGGCAACCGCGCCAGTTCCCGGCCGACGGTCATGTTCACCAGTCCGAGCCTGAGATGCTCGGTCACCTCGTCGCTCAGCCGCTCGACCACCGACAGGATGCGGCACACCCAGCTCTTGTGGCGCCCGAGCAGCACCGCGATCTGCGTCTGGCTCAGTTTTTCGCCTCTGTGCAGCGAACGGATCACCAGTCCCTTTTCGAGTTCCGAGATCGTTTTCGCCCTCGAATTCAAGAGGATCATCGCCGCCTTGGCCGCCCGGACATTCCCGGCGAACACGCGAACTTCCAGCTTCGGCATATCCAGCTTGACAGCGGCCCTGAGACGCTTGAATCCGTCGATCATCTCGTAGACTGTCCCTTCGAAGCGGCCCGCGACCACCGGCATCATCTGCCCGCGGGTCTTCATGGATTTCTCCATCTCCGCCTCGGCCCTGGGATCGGCGATTCGCAGTTCGGCGAACCGCTCTCCGATCCTGCCGATTTCGATATGCGAACATTCGTTTTCCATTATCCCGGTGCTTAACACATTCCGGGGGCGATGTCTCTTGCGTCTTAAAAAACGCATCCCGTTAGTCGGCGAATATCCTCAATAAATTCGGCGGGTTGGCTCCATGAAGCGTCTTAAAAGACGCTTTCGCTTTGTTCGTCGATATCCCCTGTGATTTCGGCGGGTTAGGTCCATGATGCGTCTTGAATACGCTACCCCGTGTCCGGCGGGCAGGGCGCTCGCGCCGCAGGTCGCCTTTTGCGTTCCTCAGCTTCCTTTTCGATTTTGTATTTCCGAAGGATTTGCTCGACGAAGTATTCGATCACGACAAGAAGAGGCAGACCTATCGCCTCTGCAATGACGTCTCGGGGCAGATCCAGGTCGATTCTGGAGCGGGCGACCTCCGGGTCGATTCTTCCGTCGGGAGCCGACCGGCAGTACAGATCGACCTCTTCGAGCTTTTTCTGCAGGTGGTCGGCCTTCGACGACTTGCGGTTCTTCCTGTTGTATTCCGCGCACTGTCTGCGATGCAGCTCGGTTCGACATTCCGGGCCGCAGGTCTTCTGGCGGTCGGTGTGCCGGACGTCGGGCATGAACCATTTTTTGCAGATCTTGCAGCGTCTTTTTCTCGTTTTGGCCTTCGGCATTGTTTAATCTCCATCCAACGGTATGGAGATACGATACCTTGATCGGCGACCCGGGGGGCAGGATTAATGGGGGGGACTTCAGGCGGGTCCGTTTTTAAACGGATTTTTCGTGACGTTTATCCGGTCGGGTGGGTCCGATTTCCGGCGGAAAGTGGGTCCGAATTTGGCCGGAGCCAACATACATGGGATTGTTCTGTTATAGCCTTAGCTGTTAGAGCACTGTGCGGTTACCTTGATAACAGAATGAAAATCCCTGATTAATTATACCGGTGATTATGTCAATAAAAAACCGTTGTAACCCGGATGCTTTTTATCAAACCGCTCGCGTCCTATCGGCCTTCCACCAACTTAACCTCCTCTTCCGTCAAACCATAGAGTCGATAGGTCAGGCGATTCATATCGGCTTCGGCCTTTTCGATATTCTCGTCAATCGTCTGGATATTCGCATCCAGCTTGACGACTTGCGTCTTTATCGCGTCGTTTTCCGTTTTGCGAAGCTTCAATAGTTGGTTGATCAGGCGCTTGGCCTCGGACTTTTCCGTCACGTTTATCCGCCGTGTTTTCTGTCTCCACTGGGCCGCGATAAAATCGGCTTCGCTTTCGTCGAGGAAGATCCCTTCTATCAGAGGCACGTTGTCGGCCAACAGTTGCAATCCGTCATTTTCGTCGATCACGTTCAGCGCCGCGCCGGGTCGAAGCATGGCGTTGATGGCGTCGAGGCGTTCGGTCGGCTTCGGCTCGCGTCGTTCCTTGGCCCATGCGGTCAATTTCCGGCCCTTGAGTTCGGACGGGGCATCCTTCTTGATTTTCGCCAATGGCTTCACGTCGGCCCACAACCAGATTTCGTCGCGGTTGTCGTTTACGCATTGGGGGCTTTCAAGCCGCTTGTCGATGGCAAGTAGAAGGTCACGTCGCCGACCATGAAGTTCTTGCAATTGTTTGGCCTTTTCGACCACTTGGGATTTTTTTTCGTCATTGGCACAGGGTATTGGAAGTGGGGCGATAAATTGTTTGTTTGCTTCGTAGTAACCGCCTTCCTTTGGTTTGGCGATTCGCTTGAAGATGAAATCGACAAGAGGTGAATTCAATATACCCAGAAGGAACCAGCCCGTGTCGATATCATCGGGGATGATGCCGTTTACTCGCACATTGTTCAAATAGAATTTTCCGCCGGAATCATAGCATACCCTCATGCCAGGGACAGTTTGCGCTACACACAGCTTTGAAATTTCCTGTTTGTCGATATTTTGATTACGGCCAAAGCGATACCAATTGTCGTCATCAAATTTCCCCTTTTCTCTTGAACGCAATTCTTGTTCGCAATTCAATAGGTGGCTCCAGGCTTTAGGAAAATTGCTTTCCAATTCATTCTCACTCAATAAGTGTGTCTTTCCTTCTATAATGCCATATGGAAAGAGTAAATATGTACATGTGCTAGGGGGTTGATATCTTTTGGCCTCTGGGCCAGACGCCAGCGGATGCGTAATTGCATCTGAAAGGCTTGAATCAGAAACGCCCCCGAGCCGCAGGCCGGATCGACGACCTTCAATTTATCCAGCTCTTTCTGGTATCGGGTCAAAGCATTCTTGTACTCTCCGATAATTTTGCTACGGCGGTTTGCACGGTACGCTTTGATTTGTTCGTCGGTAATCTTGTCGAAGCGTTCGAAGCCGATTTCCTCGCGAATTTCGGCGAGCCTCGCCCCGACAGTTTCTTCGACGATATAGTGGGTCACCCATTCCGGGGTGTAATATACCCCGTCCCGCTTGCGCTTGGCGAGTTCGGTCAGTGATTTGCGCCCCTCGGCGCGGGCTTCCATCACTTCCAGGTCGGTGATGCTCTGCTCGAAGATACGTGCCAGCGCGGTCAGGTTCAGCGTGCGCCCCGCCCCGTCGTCGCCTTCTTCCAAAAGAGAAACCGCAAGATCGCCCTTGGACGGCTGGATGACGAAACGCTGATACTGGGCCTTGTTGCCGAAAAAGTACAGTCGAAATTCGTTCATGTCGGTGACGATTCCCCAAGTCGGCAGTATAGGGGGGTTCAATCCGCTCCGGGCCTCGCGAAGATAATCCAGGCACTGCGCGACAGGCGAGCGGTCGTTGGGGCGATTCGCCTGGGGCTTGTCCAGCCCGGAACGGTCGTCCTTGAACTCGCCCAGAACTTGAGGAATTTCCTCCATGTCTTTGCGCCCGAAGTATCCCAAGGCAATATCCGCAGCACCTGTGCCGCCTTTTTGCCCTGCGTTCCTGACAGGGAACTGTTGTTGCAAGGTATAGCCATCCGCCGGGTCTTTCTCGCCGCTGGCCGTGCACCCCCACGTGCTCTTGAAGAAAAGATCGACGAACGCCGCCTCGGAGGCGGTCTCCTTCTGCCATTCCTTGGCCGACCAATTTTTCAGGCGGGCGTAAAGCAACTCGGCCTCCGGCGAGTCCTTGAATTTTTCGTAGTCCCCCGCCTAAACGGAGCGGAGGTAGGCGGTATCGAAAAGCGGTTGGTGTTTTTCAGGCAATGTATCCCCCTGTTCGTTCTCGGCGTTCGTTAATCGGAATCCGAAGCTATCCCCGAAAAAGCCATTGGCAATCGCAACGAATCGTTGCAAACGAGACTTTTTATCACGAGGAAAAATTCAAATCAATCCATTGCCAAGAAATAGGCGAAAAAAACTTTGATCATCGCAGTTGCTTGGCGGTGGCGCGTCGTCGCCCAACTCTTTGCCGGTCGCGATATGTCTGTTGATCTTTCTTTTGCGTGCGATTCGGCTCTCTTTTTTTCAAGGCGCGGGTTGACTACGGAGTCGTACGGGATAAATAATAGGTGGATGAATATCAGGGATGCTCGAAGGATAAGAAAGGTGAAAACTAACGGTCCAGGTCCGAGGCGTCGGATGGCAATCTTGCGGACGGTGTCTCGGAAAAAAATAAGGAGGCCAAATGAACGACGAGCTAAAAACCATAAAAGGCAAGGCTTTCAATCTGAAAGAATCCGTTGACTATGCGGACGGGTCCGTGGTCAGCAAGACTCTGATTAAAAAGGATATCGGCAACATAACGCTCTTTGCATTCGATGCGGGCCAGGGGTTGAGCGAACATACGGCGCCCTTTGACGCGATGGTTTATATCCTGGATGGCGAAGCGGAAATCACCATCGGAGGCCAGCCGCAAGTTGTGGTCGCCGACGAGATGCTGATCATGCCTGCCAATATCGCACATGCCCTTCATGCCAAAACGCCGTTTAAAATGCTGCTTGTGATGATTCGAGGCGAATAGAATCCATTCTCGGGACCGCGAAGAAATGGCCGAGAGGCAAGAGGGACCGGGTGCCCGGAGCGTCCGGGTCCCGCAGGCACGTCCGGAGCATTGGAGACGCTCTCCCCTCCGGCAGCCACGATGCAAAGATATCGCAAGCACGGAAATACCGCAACCGATGTCGATAAAAGTTGACGATGCGGAATTGAATGCCGCGCTAAAAAACATGCTTTCGTGCCGCCACACCGGGTTCCACGTCCATATCGGCGCAAGAATTTGGCCCGAAGACGGGAACGCTCTCGGCAATCTTGCCAAATACATCATTCGAGCCGGCTTCTCCCAGGAGCGCATGCTCTACATCCCTGCCGAAAAATCCGCCGACGGTGTTGCCAAGGTCGTTTACACGTCAAAAGACGGAAAGATCGAGCAAACCTTCGACGCCCTCGACTGGCTCGCGAGAATCGTCGTTCATATACCCAATAAATACGGACAGTTGGTCCGCTATTTGAGATATTCCAACAACTCCAGAGGCATGCGGAAAAAGGCGGGAACCGATGACGTCGTGGCGTCGATCGCCCCCGGAGAAATGGCGTCTAAAAAGTTCCGCCGCAACTGGGCGAGGCCGATTCAAAAAATCCTCTCGGCCATAGCCTGTCTACGAGGACCCGAACCCCGTCCTGCGGCCCGGGGTCTTCGTACGCTCTTTTCATCCAGATTTGCACGATATTTGCCCCCTATCAAGCGACGGGATATTTTTCGGTAAAAGTCTTTTCGGAATGGGCCGTTCCGATCAGGAGCAGTTCGTCTCCTTGCAAAAGAACGATTTCGGGGTCCGGATTGACGATCAGGTCGTCTTTTCTTTTCACGGCGACAACGCTGCACCCCGTGCCCTCCCGGATTCGAATGTCGATCAACGCCTTGTTTTCCAGCTTCGGGCTCAAGCGGGTGCGAAACACGTTTAGCCCTTCGGATACCATAAGCATTTTCTGTGGTTGGAGAAGATTCATTACGGTGGCGGTGACAAGGGAACTGAACGACATCACCAGGTTGGCGCCGGCGCGGTGCAGGGTGTTTATGTTGCGGTCCAGGCTGGCGCGGGAGATGATCTGCACGTCGGGACGAAGGCGGCGGCAGTAAATGGTAAGATAGATGTTCATGTTGTCGTCATGGGTGGTGATGACAACAGACGGGGTTTCACGAACGCCGGCCGCTACAAGGACCGCATAGCTCTATAAGTTTTGTCCTTAAAATTTTATCATTCCTGAGCAAACAAGAACGCGTTATGTACATTCATAACTTCTATCCAAGGCAAACCGAAGGTTTCTCCGCCTGCGAGCATGAAAGGACTTTTGCCGGAGTTTTTCGAGCCAGGCATGAAAGGAACGAAATTCCTCACATTTGCTAGTGCGCGAAGAAAATACGAAGTGCATTTCCTGTCTCTGAAGCTTTCCGCCTGACGAAGCTTTCTTTTTACTATTTTGAGCAAATTATCCACAAGGGAAGTCGTTTTTTTGATTCCGCTCCTTCTTTTCCAAACGGTATAATGGACGGCGTTTTTCTTCAGCTCCTCGATTGTCGGACAAACAAGCGGATGCTTGAAAGCCTCTTCGTGCGCCATTTCAATTTGAACTCTCAGTCTTGTCTGCGAATCGGCCGTTTCCAGAATGCCTTTCATCAAATCGTAAATCCTTTTAACTTCACTACTGTCTTTTCCCGTTTGCCTGCTCCACTCGGAAAGCGCGCCCAAAAGCTTTTTGAAAAAATGGCGATGGCAGAAACCGATCCATATTCTTCGAAAAACGGACTTCAGAGCGTTGGTCGAGGCCTTCCACTTGTCCTTCGTCACTCCGCAAACCTTGAAGTCTATCCTCTCGACGAACTTTTCGAAAGAGTCGCGGAGCGTCTTTTCATCCACTCGGTCCAAATAGTCCATATGCCAAACGAGCATGCTTTGCGAATCGACCATGGCCAGTGAATAAGTGCGAAGGTCCGGCTCCTTCTCGAACCCTTCGTCCTCTTGGAAATAGCCGCTTCCAGTAACCCCAGCCCCGGTCAGAATCCGCGCCGGATGGAGAAATCCCATCCATTTTATCCAATTCATTATCGTCTGGACGCTTTTCAGCTTCCTGCCGCTGAGAGCCGTCGCTTCGAAAGCGCCGCGAACGCTCTGGCAAAAGAGGCAAACCGCCCTGACCGTCTCGCCAATGATCGCCATGCAGAAATTCTTTTCGCGAGGAAGAAAACTAGGCAAAACGGAAAATCTTTCCCGGCAGCATAGACACTGCACCATCCGAACCGGAAACGTTTCCCGCTTTCCGCCCCGCATTGCGGTTTTGCGAGGGTTGCGGCGAAAACCTTTCATGCAGTAGCCTTCTCCGCCTTCGCAGCCGGGCTTGTGGCCGAGGAGGCGCCCAAGTCCGGGCAGCTTTTCGACCACCTCTATTTTGAACCTTTTGCCGTCATTGACCAATCGGACGTAGCCGGCCTCGTCCGTATACGGAAAGACTATGGTCTTGCTTCCCCTCTTTGATATTGACCTCTCGCTTTTGATTTGCGTCGGCTGCGCCGCGCACCTTTCGAACGAAGCCGAAAGGGCTTCCTCGATCGCGCTTCCAACGACGGTTTGCGACGGTTTCAACGATTCGATCCTCTGCGCAAGGCTGTCGGCCATGGTACGCAACGACTTCAGGATATTCTCCCTTTCCCGTTCCCAACGGCCCTTTTTTTCCTTGCGCTTGCCGTTGGCGGGAACGCATTCTTCGGCGATCCGGCAGATCAATTTGCCGATTCGTTCCGCAGCCGCTCCGAGCAGCCATGCGAATAGCGCCACGTTGCAGAAGGCCCGGTTTTCCGTTGCCCACGATCGAATCGACGAGAACAACAAGCCTATGAGGATGATCGATTCCGGATATTGGGACTCATGATGCCAGTTTTTTCTCTTTAATCTGTCAAGAGCCTTTTCCAGCATGTTCAAATTTCGAAGAATGTTGTCGAGAATTTTCTCGTTGTTCGTGCCGTTCTGTTTATCGTTCATATGCTTCCTCCATGTTTCAGTGTCATGTTGGAACATAAGAAAGCATATTGACAAATAAATGTCTAGTCTAAACATTATTTATTTGCTGATCGCCATTCATTAAAAAAAGTCATATTCACACATTCAATAAATGCCTATAACAGGTGATGGCTCAAAGGACAAAACTTTTAGAACTATGCGACAAGGACATCGAGATCCCCGGCGCTTCCCTGGATGAAACGGTTGTCCTTGGAGGCGATGGCCGTCTTTTTTTCCACGACCCGGAAATCGATGCCCCTGGCTTCCAGGGCGGCGGCCACCGATTGGCCGACTCGGCCGCCTCCCAGTATTACCACAGGTCCGTTTCGGGTATCCTCCTCCGCTTGATATCCTGCGGATTGTTCGAACCGATCCAGCTGCGCTTCGGTTCCGGCCAGTACCAGGACCGTGGATTCGCCGATCATCGAATGAGGCGTCGGCATCAGGAATTTTCCCTGCTCCCAAATTCCCGCCACCGTTACGCCGGAGGTTTGCCGCAAACGACTTTCGGCCAGTGTTTTCCCCTGCAACCGGGTTCGCATTGCCGGCGCCTCGGCGATCAGCAACTCGTCGAAGCTGCCGATAACGTTTGCCTTCATGCCTGCTCCCAGTACGCGGCGGGCCAGGGCCTTGCCCAACAGGTCGGTGAACTGGAACACATAGGTGCTCCCCGCCAGTTCCAGGATATCGACGGAGTCCACCGAATCGGCGTTGGCCGCCGTAGGTACCTTGGTTTCGCTTTCCCGGACCGTGAAAATGATATTGGTGCTTGTCAGGTCGTCGTTCATGACGACCACCATTGCGGCCTTGTCGATATTCAGGCGACGATAAGTCTGGGGATCGTCCAGCTCGCCCACCGCCACGCGGTACCCCTGGTCGTGCAAATCCAAAGCGCTCTGCAGTTCCGGGGTCAATAAAACATAGTCGATGCCGTATTGAACGAGTTTTTCGATCAGTGACACGGCGACGGCGTCGAAATGGGTGAAATAAAATGGAACAGAACGCTGTATAGAACAAAGAAGAAAACCAGCACCAGCGCGAAATTCATCAACAGCCGCACATTGCTTTTCCGACGGCCAAGCCTCAGCATGAATGAAAGCTGCAGCGCCATGGTTTTAATCATGATTGTCTTGCCTCGTTGAAAATCAAAAACAATTCGCGGGAAGAAAATGGAGCTATTTTTCCGCTCCCTTTTCTCCTCTACCCGTTTCGAGGATGACTTTGCCGCGGGATGTGAAGGAAATCCCCTGCTGTGTCTGCGTACCGATCATGATGGATTCGACAATAGGCGGATTGACAGGGCGGGCGGATTTCCATTCGACGATGAAATTCGCACCCGACCCTCCGCTTTTATCCTTTTCCGGTATGACATACCGCAAAGATTCCAGCGGACTGAGAGTGACAGGCGATTCGATGAATTTTCTCAGATGGTGTCCCTGTGTCTCGTAGTAATCCACCCTCGAGATTTCTATTTCATGGTTGGGATCGATATTGCGTATGCTGAGGGTGACGGTCAATAAAAACGGCCTTTCCCTGTTTCCGCTGTAGATGTGGGAATAGGCTGGCGCGTAAATCGATTGGCCATTGGACAGCCCGCCATTTTCGCCAGCGAGCGGACGCGGCGGGGCCAGGAAAAAGGATAAGAAGAAAAAAAAGCAAACGCATACAAAGATTTTGTTATTTGAAAATTCCATGCAAACACCGTTTTTGCGGGCTCAGAAAACCCCTTTTTCCAGAATAAGGTCGGGGATGGCGACCATGCCGACGATTTCCCCGGCTTCTTCGACTGGGGCGCATTGGACGCCGACCCTTCTGATCAGACGGATTGCGTATCGTATGTCCATTTTCGCGGGCACCGATATGGCCGGTTTGCTCATAATTTCGTAGACCAGGACACTTTCCGGATCGCGATCCGGTATGAGGACTTTTTCCACCAGGTCCGTCGTTGTTACGATTCCCCAGGCGTCGTGTTCGCTTCGCTTGGACACCAGCAAATGGGTAATCCCCGAAGAGCGCATCGCCTCGACGGCTTCTTTCGCCGACGCCATTCCATCGACGGCAGGCGCCTCCCGTCGCATGACATCCTCGACTATAACGATTTGCCTAGACATAAAGCCTCCTTTTTTTGTATATTTGCAGCCATACATGCCAAGTATGGTTTACAAAGAGTTACAAGTATTTTTCCCGTACTTCTTCCTTGAATTTTTCTATTTGGCTCTCAAGGCCGACAACCTCGTCGACCGGCAACACGAAGGCGATGCCGGTGCCAGGCTTGTCGAATTCCCCGGCAACCCTGATCGCCTCCAGAATCGGCTTCACCAAATGTTCCTCGAGAAGAAACATGACAATGTCCGTCTGGTCCTCCAATGTAAGGCCGAAAAAAGTCTTTGCCTCGTGCATGCCGGTGCCTCTAGCCGGAATGATGGTAGCGCCTGTGGCGCCGGCCGCCTTGGCAGCGTCCACGACCGGGTCTGTCTTGTGCGTTTTTACGGGGGCGAAAACGATTTTGAATTTCATGCTTTTTCTCCTTTGGCTTCTTTTTCCAAGGGGCGATTGGCGTACCACTGGGCGATCTGCGCGTAGCCCATCACCGAGACAATGGGAAACAAGCTTGCGAACGCGATGAGCCCGAAGCCGTCCAGCGCGGGGTTTCTTCCGGGAACCGCCTCTGAAAGCCCCAGCCCGAGGGCGGTCACCAGCGGGACGGTGACCGTGGAGGTGGTCACCCCGCCGGAATCGTATGCCAGCGGAATCATCTTTTTCGGTGCGGTGAACGTCTGCAAAACGACTACGATATATCCGGCGAGAATATAGATGTGAAGAGGGGTCCCGGTAACGATTCGAAACGAGCCCAACGCAATGCCGAAAGCCACGCCCAATGCCACGGTGATGCGCAGTCCCCAAGGGCTGACCACGCCGCCGGAAACTTCGCCCGCCTTGAGCGCCACCGCAAGAAGCGACGGCTCCGCGATGGTCGTGGAAAAGCCGATCATGGCGGCGAAGAGATAAATCCAGCCGTAAGCGGTCCACTCGGTGGGCGCCGCAGCCCCATCTCCCGCAAGGAAGGAAGGGGCGGAAAGTTGCGCCGCCATGATTCTGCCAACCGGAAACAACGCCTTCTCCAAACCGATCAGAAACATCGCCAGACCGACGACCACGTAAACCCCTCCGATCACAAGCCGCCTCAAGTGCGGGATGGGCTGGCGCAGAACGAACAGTTGAAACAATACGATGAGAGTCAGTATTGGCAATACGTCTCTGAGCGTCGCGATTAAAACCTCCACGAATTCCATTAAAAATGCCATTTCGTTTCATTCCTCTCAATTGAAAACCAGCAACCCGTAGCCCATCACGAAAATCATGGGAAGCAGCGACGCGAAAGCGATGAGGCCGAAACCGTCCAGCAAGGGGCTGCGTCCCCTGATGATGGTCGCCAACCCCACTCCCAGGGCCGCCACCAGCGGCACCGTAACCGTCGAAGTCGTCACCCCCCCGGCATCGTAGGCGATTCCGATGATCTCCTTCGGAGCGAACAGCGTCATTATCATCACGACAGCGTATCCGCCGATGATCAAATAATGGATCGGCCAACCGCGCAAAATACGCAATACCCCGATCAATATGGCGATTCCCACGGAAACGGCGACGGACATTCGCAACCCGAAAGCGTAACTTTCGATTGCGGATTCCTCCGAAGATATCAGATTCCCCTCTGCGGCGATTTCGGCCGCTTCTTCGGCGACCGCGATCAGGGCGGGCTCCGCCACAGTCGTTGCGAAACCGAGCAGGAAGGCGAATGTCAGCAGCCAAAAAAGGCTGCCCTTGCGCGCCAAGGCCCTCGCCATCTCTTCGCCGATGGGAAAAAGCCCCATCTCCAGACCCTGCACGAAAAGCATCAGTCCGAAAACGACAAGAACGCCTCCGCCAACAACGTCCAGCAAATCGGGCAAAGGCTGCCGAAGCACGACCGCCTGGAAAAACGCAATCACGATTATTATCGGAAGCAGATCCTTGAACGAGATCCAAAACTTTTTCGAAGCGGCTTTTAAAAAGACGCCTGCGGAATTCAATCTCGATTTAACGACCACGCTTGGCAAACTCCTTCCATTTTCCCACATTTCGAAAGATATTTATGGAATCCATTTCGAGAACCCTATACCGGCTTTTCCAGTTTAAGGTCCCTTTTCGTCATCTCTCCGGAAAACATCGAAATCAATCAGATTTGTTTTTCCAGTTCAACGGGTCATCCCGCCCCGTAACTGTGCAATCCCGGCAAATAATTCACACCAAAATAGGTGATTAAGACGGACACGAAACCGACCATGGAAAAAACGGCGATACGCTTTCCCCGCCATCCTCTCATGAATCTGGTGTGCAGAAGGGTCGCATATACAAACCAGGTGATCAGCGACCAGGTTTCCTTGGGATCCCAGCCCCAATATCGTCCCCATGCGGAATTGGCCCAGACCGCCCCGGATATGATGCCGGCTGAAAGAAACAGGAAACCGAACAGCACCATCTGATGATTCAGTAAATCCAAAATATGCCTTTGGGGGATCCTGGAAGAGAAAGGACATTCCTGGCCTCCATTACCTCGCTTGATCAAATACATCAGGCCCAGTCCAAACGCGAGGGCAAACGCGGCGTACCCGATAAAACAAGTAACGACATGCACCGTCAGCCAGTTGCTCTTCAGCGCCGGCACCAACGGCTGGATGCGATCGCTGATGTTCGGGGACAGGGACGCATAGGCCATCGACATGGTAGCCAAGGGCATCGCGAAAACACCGACGGTTTTGTGGCCGTACTTGATTTCGACCACGAAATAAAGCAACGCGATCATCAATGAAAAAAACACCAGGGATTCGTATAGGTTGGTGAGCGGGATTCGGCCGATCCCCATTTGATAGGATTCCAGCCATCTTAAGACGAATCCGGATGTATTGCAGCCAATGCCGGCTGCGACCGACCAGCTGGCCAATCGGTATAACCGGTCTTTGCGAAATACCCAAGCCGCCATATAGAGAATTGCGGCCAAGGCGTAGACAAATGTCGTAAGAGATAAAATGAAAGAGCTTGTCATAGCGTCGTCCTTTAATTGATTTAAGAGCGCCTGAGCGCGCCGCCCCTCATTGGGTCGATTCCAGGGCGGCAATCCGCGATTCCAGTGGCGGGTGACTGCTGAACAAAGCCAGCATGGCGCCACCGGCGATCCCGCTGGTGGCCATTTCTTTCGGTAAATGGCCGGTTTGCAGTCGACTTAGTGCACTAAGGGCGTCGATCATCGGTCCCCGGTCGCCCATCAGTCCAGCGGCACCGGCATCGGCCCGGTATTCGCGCTTGCGCGAAAAAAACATGACAACAATGCTGGCAAGAACGCCGAACAGTATTTCGAATATAATGCTGGAAATGAAGTATCCAATGCCTGGTCCGCTCGGTTCTTCTTCCTCCCTGCTCAGGAAATTATCCACCGCGTAAGCGACAAGTCTGGAAAGGAATATCACGAACGTATTGACCACTCCTTGTATAAGCGTCAATGTCACCATGTCCCCGTTGGCAATATGGGCGACCTCGTGCGCCAGCACGGCTTCAACCTCCCGCCTGTTCATGCTTTGCAACAATCCTGTCGATACGGCCACCAAGGAATTGGTTTTGCCGGGGCCGGTAGCGAATGCATTGGGCGCGCCTTCGTAGATGGCGACTTCCGGCATTGGCAAGCCTGCCTTGACGGCGAACCGGCCCACGGTTTCCAGGAGCCAGGCTTCATCTGGATTTTCCGGCCGCTCGATGACCCGGGCGCCGGTACTCCATTTTGCCATTTTTTTCGACATCAACAGCGAAATAAAGGAACCCCCAAAGCCGATCAGGGCGGCAAAAGCCAGCAGCATGCCCATGTTCAATCCGTTGCCGGTCAGGAAACGATCGATCCCCAGGATACGGGCAGTAATAGACAACACCAGCAAGACCGCAATGTTGGTTAACAAAAACAGAACCACACGTTTCATCTAATTCCTCCCAAGTTTTGTTATGTAGGCCGACAGTTGGGCAAAAGCGTTTGGGTCCATTAGGGGCTTATCCTCGGCATCATGGTCGGATACCCTCCAATTTCCATTGCCGAGAGCCTATAGGTCGTGCAAAAGTCCATTCTTCCTCGAATTTGACCGGATTTTCATTGTCCCCTCTGATTACACGGGCTGTGGACTCTTCCTCCGTGTAATCCAGAAGATTTGCGGTAAATTTCACGACAACGAACATTTCGTCGTCTTGCACGCCAGCATCGATCAAATCGACTTTGCGGACGGAGATGTTCTCCAGCCGGTTGATTTCACCCTTCTCTTTCATTTCCGAAAAGTGCATGTCGTATTCGCCTAGGAGCTGATCGCCGACCCAGTTCACCAGAACGCTCGCGTCCCGACGGGTCCAACCAGCCTGGATTTTAAAGAACATGTCCTGGGCCAGTTCCTTGAACTCGTCCGGGTGGAAGGATTCGTCCACAGCCCAGATCTGCTTGACGCCTTCTACCAAAGGGTCTTCGGCGGGGGCGTAGTGGTCGGGGGCAGAAGCTCCGGCACCCGAAAAATAATTCCGCTGGCTTTGGGGAGCTTCCGCAGGCCCGTATGCCGTGGCGAGAGCCCGGCGACGGGAAAACCATCGAAACAGGAAGAAACCGAGCCCGGCAAAAAGCAGGATTTCGAACAGGCCGATTCCGCTTCCTCCCAGGCCGCCGCCCGCATGGGCAACCCCGCCAAACAGCATACTGCCCAGGAATCCACCCATCACTCCGCCCATGATGCCTCCAGCCAAACCGCTGCCAAACCCTCCGCCGGGCCTGGGAGCGTTGGTCTGTTGGGCGGCTGAAGGCTGGCTTTGCTTGGCCGCCGGCTTTGAAGTCGACGGGCTGCTCTTAAAGGAACGGCCACCGCCGCGCGACCGGGCTTCGGCCAATTCCACATAGCCGATCATCAGAAAAAGTCCGATTATAAATGCTGCCGCCAATTTCATTTTAGTGTCAAAAACTCTCATCTCCTTAAAATTCTCCTTTTTTTTCATTTTCAAAGTCGTGTTAACTATAAGTCCTCATGTTGAAATGGTCCTGAAAGGGAAAAATGGGGTTCGTCTCGCCCATCATTCTCGGGACCGATAGAATATATACGGAGTTATCTCCAAAAACGGCGCGCACCGCCACATAGGTAGACCGGTGAGGGCAACCGGGTCACAGGTTGGGCGGGCGCGCCGGGTCATAGGGAAGAACATCGGTTTAAATCGGAACAGCGGGTGTAATCAGGATCTGGACTGTCTTCACATAGGTTTTCTCCTTTTGCCAAAAAAAAGGCCGCTGCTCGTAAAAAAGAGCGGTGGCCTTGTATTTATCACGCACCATTTCGAAATTTCGAAGGGGGTCGTTTTAACTTAAAGGATTATTTGTTCTGTTTTACCGATCCCCCGAAAAAAACGGCGAAATTTCAGTCGCCCCTCGTTCCGGCAGATCAAATCGCAATCTTAAATATCATTGTCATGTTTGTCAATCAAAATTTTATCGCTCTTTTTGGAGTTCAAAAAATAGAGGATAGTCAAGATAATCCATCAGGAACGAGATCATACCGGAATCTCATGGCTTACTGTTTTGAAAGCGTAGTCGGAGGTGAAACCAAAGAAAAAAGGATCACCCTTTCCCCCGTGACTGTGCTTATGTCCGTGTGCAGACTCTTTACCTTCACCCCCAAAATTTTCTCCACGGTCTCTTCGAGCAACGGCCGCCCTTGCTCCAGCAATGTGATCCGAATGCGCTTGACCAGCTCTCTTCCGTCCTTGCTCTCGGGCGCTCCGGCCAGCTTCAATTCGGCCTGCGTGAGTACATTCCGGAGCCTCACCAGCACCATATCATCAATAATAAACGCTTTGGTTTCCAGAGGGCCACGCCCCATAAACTCTTTTTCGAACCTGATCACGGCTTCGCAAATTTCAGCTTCCAGTTGTCCTTTGGTCCAGTTCTTCATTTTGACTCCTGCGTCTGATTCCCAAAGGTGATCTTTTGGTCGGATCACGGTTGGTTTCGGTTCTTGGCAGTTCGTATCAATTGCTCTTGGGGATCACCAGTGTAAGAACACAGATGCTCGGCCCGCTCCGATATACCCCGCCGGGTCCGCCTTTATGGAAACAAATCATAAGATCTGGCAGGATACTCAAGTTCGCAACGGGAGCGGGGCCGAGATCAAGCGCCTGGAGAAGGAAACAAATTCAGGTCAGATTCCGCCGGTCCTTCGCACCAGAAGTTTCGCTTCGGCCTGCCGAATACGCTCCTCCTGTTCTTCTTTCCGTTTTCTCGCCCCCTCCAGTTTTTTCATTAGTTCCTTGAAATCGGCGGGTTTGAGCAGGTAGTCGTAAGCTCCCAGCTTCATGCCCTCCACCGCGCTCTCCGTTGTGCCGTGCCCGGTGAGCATGATAACCTCCAAAAGAGGATATTTTCGCTTGATTTCCCGGAGCACGTCGATTCCGTCCATGCCGGGCATTTTGATGTCCAAAATCACCACGTCGATTCTTGCCGAATCTTTTTCCAGCAGATCGAGGCACTGCTTGCCGTTGAAAGCGCTCGTCACTTTCTCCCCGGCCTCTTCCAGTCGTAGGGACAGCATTTCGACGAAATCTTCTTCGTCGTCGACCAGCATTATGCGAATGGGTATTTTGATCATTTTTTTTTGTCTCCGAATCATCGATTTTGGTGCGTTTGTCTTCGATCCGATTCTCCGGCTTTTCGAAAACAACCGAAGCTTTCGTTCTTTTTTACGACAATTGGTCGTCTATGGATTCAAGACTTCTGGGCAATTCCACAGTGAACACCGCTCCTTGCCCCACGCTGCTTTCCACCTTGAGTTTTCCTCCCAGGCGCTCTGCGATTCCCCGGCTCACGAACAGACCCAAGCCGGTGCCTTTGCCCGGTGCCTTGGTCGTGAAAAACGGCTCGAAAATCTTTTTTATGTTCTCCGGGGGAATCCCTTCGCCATCGTCCTCTACGGAAATTCGCACGAGATTTTTTTCTCCCTGGATTCGAATCGTCACTTTACCTTCCGCCTGTGCGGCGCTAATGGCGTTGCTTACCAGATTCAGCAAAACCTGCCGCAATTGATACGGATCGCTGTAGACGACGGTGTCTGCGTTCTCCACGATTTCCTCGATTATTTCCACGTCCTTGTTCGCCGCCTCCCGCGCCGTCAGTCGAACGGTTTCCTCCGCCAGTTCGGCCAAATCCACCGACGCGAGGGCCGAATCCTTTTTCTGCACGAATCCCAGCAACTGATGGGTGATCCGCTTGGCCCGTTCCACGCCCTTTTCGATTTTGTCCAGGGCTTTTTCAATGTCCGCCTTGCGAGGCATGTCGGGCTCTTTCGCGACGATCATCGACATCCAACCGGCGGATTCCCTGATCACGGCCAAGGGATTGTTGATCTCGTGCGCCACGCCGGTAGCCAAAGTTCCCAAGGCGGCCAAGCGCTCGGTGACGATCATCTGCTGGGCCATCTTTTCCTTGAACTCCTGCTCCTCCCGCTTCTCTTTGCGTAATCGCACTTGTTCGCAGGCCTGCCCGATTTTGCTCAAAAGATGCTCGAACTCCACGGGCTTGCAAAGATAATCGAAAGCCCCGTCCTTGATGCCGGCCACGCCGTCGGCGGTGCAGGCGTGTCCGGTCAGAAGTATCACCTCCACGTCCGGATATTTTTCCTTGAGAATTTTCAGCAGCTCCATGCCGTCCATGCCGGGCATCTTGACATCGGACACCACGACGTCAGGGCTTTCCGTCCCCATGATTTCCAGACATTCGGTTCCGCTTGCGGCCTGGAGAACTTCTATGTTTCTTTTTCCCAGCCGCCTTGCGATCGTGTCCCGAAAAGCGGCTTCGTCATCGACCAAAACTATGCGGATATTTGTGCTATCCATTATTTTCGTCCTCTCGCTATACCAGCCCGAGTATCTTCCACCAGCTCGATGCCACCAGCAGCAGCGCGATAAGCAGAATCGGCGTTGCCACCGCGCCGACCTTGGTAAGGTCCGAGGACTTGAAGTAACGGTAGCTGTATGCGATGGCATTTGGGGGACATCCGATCACCAAAAGCATGGCGAAGGACGTCGCGCACCCCAGGCCCAAGGCCAGGACCGCCGGGTTTACTCCCTCCAGCTGGGCCATGGGAATCACGATGGGCAAGATCAGCGCCGCAGCCGCCACATTGGCCATGGCATTGGTAACCAGCGCTCCGAAGATCGCCATGCCTGACAAAAGCATCAGCCAGCCGCCGCCTTGCACCAGCGGGAAAAACAGGTGGGCGAAATAGGCAGCCGCGCCCGAGTAGCCCATGGCGAGACCGAGGGATATGCCGCCGCCGAAAATAAACAGGGCCGTTCCCCACTCCATGTTTTCCTGAACGTCCTCCCATTTCAGTATGCCCGCTATGACCAGTCCCGCGACACCCAGCATGCCCGGCACCGAATAGTCGAGACCGTGAATCCCCTTGGTCAACCACAAGAGAAAACAAGCGCCGATAATCCCCAAGGTCTTTTTTTCCATGGATGTCAGCGCTCCCAGTTCTTCGTCGAACGTCGGAAGCTCGTACTTGTCGTTTGGCCGATATACAAAATATACGATAAGGACGGCGAGGGGAACGGTCACTATTGCCGCAGGCATGCAATACAAGATCCATTGGAAAAAGGTGATTTCGATGCCCGTGAATTCCTTTAAAAACGCAGCCGAAACCATGCAGCGCCCACCGCCTATGAGGGTCCCCATTCCCCCGGCCGAGCATGCGAAAGGCAAAGAGAGCATCATGAACTTTGCTGTCTTGGAGTGGGGTTCTATTCCCGCCGCTCTCATCAGGGGAATCATGGTGACGATGCCAATGGCGCAAGCGGCCGCGTCGTGAACCACTCCCGAAGCCAGCCCAAGGCCGATGGAAATGATGAAAGTAAATCGGGTGATGCTGCTTCCCGCCTTTTTGATGATGAAGAACCCCAGGCGCTTGGTCAAGCCCGCCTTGTCCAGGGATATGGCGAAAATCAGGCAGCACATGATGAACACCACCACCGGATGCATATAAGGCGCCCAGGCGTCCTTGACCGGCGCGATACCCAGAGCGGCCAGAGAGACGCCGATGCATATGGCGGTGATTTCCAGGGGAATGGGTTCTGCGACAAACAAGAAAAGAAGGACACCCAGAATTGCCAGGAACCTTTTTCCCTTGGGCGAAAGCCCGTCCACGTACTCCACTTCGACTTTCGGCAAATTCAGATCGGCGATTCCGGCGTCAATGAAATTCTTGCTTCCCTGAGGCGTACCGGGCTCTTTGGCCTGAAGGACATAGGGAGCGTCATCCGTCTTGCCTGCAATCAAGTCGAAATGGGCCTTTAAGTTCTCGTAGACCTGTCGGTTCGGGTCTCCCGCCACTCTGAACTTGGTTCCTTCCGGTCTCGGCAAAAGGTAGATCGCCAGTCCGAGAATAACCGCCAGAACGAGCAGGAACGTCTTTGATTTGAAAAACATTTCCGTCCTCGCTTATCTTTAGATTTAGCTATCTTGTTTGGGCGCCTTGTCCTGCCTGGCTTTGAAAGCTTCACGGATCTTGGCCACCAGGTCGTCGATTTCGCACGGCTTGGTCAAATAGTCGAAGGCGCCGGAAAGGCTCCCCTCCCTGGCGGCCTTTTCGGAGCCGTGCCCCGTGAGCATGACCACCATGAGGAGGGGATCCATTTTTCGAAAGATCTTCAATACCTCGATGCCGTCCATGTCCTCCATTTTCAAATCCAAGACCGCCACGTCGAAGTCCTGTTTGCGCAACGTGCGAATGGCGTTTCCGCCGCTTTTGCACTTGACGACGCTCAGGCCGCGCTTGCGCAGGCGGTTTGCCAGAACGTGCAGATACCCTACTTCGTCATCCACGAGCATGACCCTGATGGACTGGGGCTGCGTCGATTCACGGGTCTCGTTTTTTTCAGACATGATGCACCTTCCCTTTGCCTGTCTGCCTCTATGGCCGATGAGCGACGATTTCTTTGACTCTCGCCTCGATGATCTTCTCCTCGTGCGCGCGTTTTTTGGCGGCCGCCTCGGAGACCTTCTGGAGCAGGACGTCGATGTCGCAGGGTTTGAGCAAATAGTCGAATGCGCCCAGCTTCATGCCCTCGATGCCGGTTTCCACCGTGGCGTGTCCGGTGAGCATGATCACCTCCACGAGGGGAAATTTCGACTTGATGTGCCTTAGGGTCTCGATGCCGTCCATTTCCGGCATCTTGACGTCCAAGATCACCACTTCGACAGAAGAGTCCTTCTCCAGCGTATCCAATGCCTCCTGGCCGCCGAACGCCTTGGTCACGGCAAGTTCCCTCTTTGTCAGGCGCTTGGTCATCGTATCGACAAAACCGACCTCGTCGTCCACCAGCATTACGTTGGCAATAGCCATGTTGTACCTCCTCTTTTCCAATTTAAACGATGTTCTCTTATCCTATTTTCAATGCCTTCGGCATTATCCCTTATATTTGCGTCGGAGCTGCCCGGGAAAAAAACTTTTGAAAAGGCCTTTCAGGACACAGGTTCGGCCTGCGGACCTTCGGTGTTCTCGCCCGCCTCCATTCTAGCGGGTATCGTTATGGTGAACGTAGTGCCGTCGTCCACCACGCTGCGCACATCGATGTCGCCTCCCATTTTCTTGATGATCCCGTAGCAAATGGAAAGGCCCAGGCCGGTGCCCTTGCCCACGGGCTTGGTGGTGAAAAACGGGTCGAAAATCCTGGCCAGATTGGCGGCCGGTATTCCCGGTCCGTCGTCGGCAACCTCGATGACCACGTCTCCGTTTTCCTGCCGGGTGTATATGTCGATATGACCAAGGTCCGCCTTCTTCTCCAGCGCGTACAGGGCGTTGTTGATCAGGTTCAGAAGCACCTGCTGGACTTCGGTGTGCGATGCGGTGATCAGCGGAAGCCCCTGCCCCGGATGCACGTTCATCCGGACCTTTTCGTATTTCGCTTTCTGGCCCGAAAGCTCGACGACCTCTTGGATTAACTCATTGACATCGATATTCTGAATCCTGGAATCGGTCTTTCGGGCGAAACTGAGCAGCTTGTGGGTGATCTCCTTGCACCGGATGCCTTGCGTGTGGATTTGTTTCAGCGACCGCTGGAACTCCTCCAGGTTCTCCGCCTGCTTCAGGTCCTCCTCTTCCAGGAGGTCCTCGATCCAGCCCGCCTCCTCCACCATGATGGCCACGGGATTGTTGATCTCGTGGGCGATTCCCGCCGCCAGTTCGCCGATGGACGCCAGCTTGCCGGTTTCAATGACCTGGCGGTTCATCATCTCCTTTTCCCTGTCCACCAGCATGATTTGCGAGATAATTCTTTTCGCGAAGATAAACGCAGTCACCATGATACCGATGCTGCCCACGAAAATGAGTGCGAAAGCGATCTTCTGGGTACTGTATAGCTCGGTAAACGCATCCGACACTTCCTGCCGGAAAACAAGAAGCCATTGTTCATTCTTCAAAAATGCCCCGACGTAAATTCGTTCGATTTGATCCTCGTCTTTCTTTTCGAGGAACCGAATCCCGCTGGAGGGATGATCTGCGGATTTGAGCTTTTCGTACAATGCTTTCTTTCGACTCTTTTCGGGCTCGAAAAGGGTCTTGGTCTGAAGCTCCCCATGCTGGTTTAAAATGTATGCGACCCCGGTTTTTCCCATGCGGAGGTTTTCCACGATGGAATTGAACAGCAGAAAATCGATGGTGGCCCTAAGGATGTACTTGCCTTGGGGCGAATCGTTTAGGACCGATATGATGAAATGGGGTTCGCCCCGCAATCCCATGAATACGTTGCTGATGTAGAATTCGTTTTTGATGGCGACCTTGAACCAATCCGCATCGGAATAATCGGCGTCTGTCAATTTAAAAGGCCCTGCATATGCGACCTGGCGGCCGTCTTCATCGATAACTCCCAAGTCCCCGAAAACGGTCCCGTATTCCCGTCTCAAATCGGTCAGCCGGTCTCTCAGAAACTGTTCGTCGGACAGTTGTTCAAAGTCGAAGGCCGCCGACACGAATCGAATGTCGCTGAGCTTTTCCAGAAGAAATCCGTCGATGTTCTGCTTGTGCTTCAAGACCAGTTCGCCCAAGTGGGCGTGTATTTTTTCTCTATAGGACACCCGGTACTGTTCCAGGATGAAGCCGCTTACCAGCAACATGGGGGTTATGGCCACGACGATCAGAATCGTGCTCATCCGGTTCGTCAGCGATTTGTATTGCGAGCTTTCTTCCGTTGTTTTCATTTGTTCGTCCCTGTCGCTTTTTCTCGTTCAATCGTCTTTGGTGTCTTCCGCCTTTTGTCCCGGCTGCCCGCCTGGAATTCTCAGACCGACAGAATCTAAGATAGGAACTCGCTTTTTGTCAACAAAAATACAACGGGCGGGACTCGTAAAGGCGGGCTGACAAGGTCCAAATATTGTCCGTTTGTCGTCAATGGTCCGTCGAAAAAACGATCTGTCGAAAATCCAGATCGGCCCTGAAAACGTTGGAAACGCCCTGTTTTGGGCCGCATTTCGGCACCGATCCCAAAGCTCCTCTTACTTAAGAGGGGAGAGGGCTTCAGTCCCGAAAGTCGTATTGCGTGATTTGAGAGTCCGATCGGCTTTCTCTCTGTTTGTGACGGTCTGCGGCAAGTTTATCGACCGCTATCGGCTTTTGCGGTCGGAAGACGGGCTGGTGAAAGGGGACGAAAATCTTCTGTTTCTAAAGGCTGTTCTTCCGCCGGGATTTGTTTCGGTTCCGATGTCCCTGTGTTCGGTTTTCGGCAAATCGCCCGGAGAGTTGAAACTGTCGCTGCGCTTCTTCGCCTCGATAACGATCCGTATCAAACCCTTTTCGAATCAGAATTCGAGTCAGGTTCCGGGTGAAACGAACGGCCTCGTCGAAGCTCAAATGGGACTCGTCCGGCAGGCGATAACCCTTCAGGGATGGATAGTCCTCGTAATGAACGAAAAGCGCGTCCACCCTTTCGGCGAGCACATCCCAGTACTTTCGACGCGGCCAGCTGTCTTGTTCCATGGCTCGAACGGGGCCTGCGGACGGAAACCTCACGAACACCGCATCTCCTCTGTTTTTTCGGATTTCTTTCACCATCCGGTCGATATTGCGGACACGCTGGAGACATTTTTTCCCGGACAACAGCGTTGCTCCGCGCATAATCGTCGGACGAACAGATTCGGCACTTTCAGCGCGATCTTGCCGAGAGGCGTGTCCCCTTCCATTGTCAGCACGCCGAAACAATAGAGAAACGACACCATGAAGGTATGGTCTTTGCTTTCGTCGGCCAGCATTTGGCGAATCCCGAACCGGTCGGCCAATTCGGCCGTCATTGTCCGGTGGAATTCTCTCATCAGATTCAGAACGACCTGCCCGCCTTCGGGAATTTGAGAGAAATGCTCCAGTTTGCCTGCGTCCATGGTCAGGTTGGTATCGAGCATTTTTCTCGGATACTTGCAGTTCTCGCAAGACGCCTTTAGGAAATAGACGCCCAGTGTGGGGTTGTAGACGAAAATGTATTGTTGGATATAAAAGGGCTATTGAAGCGAATCGATCAATATATTCACCTGAGAGCCAATCGCGGTCTTCTGCCTGGATGCTTGCGCAACATTTCAACAAATCTGTTCAGGGTTTGAACAGCCGTTCTTGAAAAGAAGCCGTTTTCATTGCCGGAAAACGGCGCTCTTTTTTGTGGAAACCCTCATCGAATCGGGATGGTGTCGGTTTCGTCCGTCCGGGGCCGAAGTTGGCCCGCAACTTGCTCTATCCTTCGAAAATTTGCGTTTTCAACGTCAACAACAAAAAAACAATGAGGAGGTAGTCTGGATGTCAAGTCAAAACCCGTTTGCAATCGCCAAGAAACAGATCGACGCATGCGCCGAAATTCTCGGTCTGGAACCCCATGTGCACGAATTTCTCCGCAATCCGATGTTCGAAGTCCACGTTTCCTTTCCCGTTCGCATGGACGACGGCACTAGGAAAATCTTCCAGGGGTTCAGGGTGCAGTACAACGATTCCAGAGGTCCCACGAAAGGCGGAATCCGTTTCCATCCGGACGAAACCATCGATACGGTCAGGGCTCTGGCGGCGTGGATGACATGGAAATGCGCCCTGGTCGATCTTCCCCTGGGAGGAGGAAAAGGCGGCGTGGTCTGCAATGCCAAGGAGATGTCCCAGGCGGAACTGGAACGTCTGAGCCGGGAGTACATCCGGTCCATTTACCGGTTCATCGGGCCGGACAAGGACGTTCCCGCTCCCGATGTCTATACCAACCCCAAAATCATGACCTGGATGATGGACGAGTATTCCAAGATCGCGGGCAGCAACAAGTTCGGGGTCATCACGGGCAAGCCGGTCAATCTGGGCGGGTCGCTGGGAAGGGGCGACGCCACCGCCCGGGGAGGAATGTACACGATTCGCGAGGCGGCCAGGGAACTGGGGGTGAATCTGGAAGGCGCCACGGTGGCCGTCCAGGGGTTCGGAAACGCCGGGACCTACGCGGCATGTCTCGCCCGGGACCTTTTCGGGTGCAAGATCGTCGCCGTCAGCGACAGCAAGGGGGGCGTAATCTGCGAATCAGGCATCGACCAGGATGCGGTGTGCGACTACAAGGAAAAAAACGTCTCCGTAGTCAATTGCCCGAACACCGTGAACATTTCCAATGAAGAACTGCTGGAGCTGGATGTGGACATACTGATTCCGGCGGCCTTGGAAAATGCGATCAACGAAAGCAACGCTCCGAACATCAAGGCGAAAATCGTTGCGGAGCTTGCCAACGGCCCGACAACGCCCGAGGCCGACGAGATCCTGCACGCCAACGGGACCCACGTGATCCCCGACTTCCTGTGCAATGCGGGCGGAGTGACCGTTTCCTACTTCGAGATGGTGCAGAACTTTTCCATGTACAGCTGGGACGAGGAAACCGTTCACAGCCGGCTGGACCGGAAAATGACCGCCGCCTACCATTCGGTCCTCGAAACCTCGAAAAAGTACGACATCAACATGCGCAAGGCCGCCTACGTGGTCGCCGTCAACCGCGTGGTCGAGGCAATGAAGCTTCGCGGCTGGGTTTGACAAATCGCGTGCGTGAAATCCTAAAAGAGGCGGGGGCCGGAGAAACGCCCCATGTTTCAGGCCCCCGCCAGTCAAGGAGGAGATGCCATGAAGATAGAATCCCTGCAAATGCTGGAAAGAATGAAGGAACTGGCAACCATTTGCGCAAGAGACAATCCCCTGTACGAACAAGTCGATTGCTTCAGCATCGCATTGTATGCCATCGGCTGTCTGGACGCCGAAGATCTCATGTCCGCGGACGACCTGGACGACTTCGAAGCCGCGGATTTCCTGAAGCAAAGGTTCGAAGAGATAACAAAGGTGGATATTTCCCCGGCGTATAAAATGACCGAGGACAGCGAGCGATACCTCATGGTATTGGGCGATCCCGAATTTCCGAAACACTTCGCCGTCGTCGCGGACATGGAAAGCGACAAGCCGTTTTTCTCCAAATTGCGGTACTTCGGCAGCGGCTACGACAGTCTCGAGGAGCTGATCAAGGAGTATCTGGACGAAGGCGTGACAGGGTACGAGGACGTCCACTATTTCAAACTCAACGGATACCGTTCGCTGAACAACAGGAGTCGCGGGGAAAAATGATACGGACCCGGCTTTCGACAACCGACAACCACGTGAAGGGCCTTTTGGCCATAGGCAGCGCCATTGCTTCCGAGTATCTGCTCGACGAGCTGTTGAAGCTTGTCGTTCTAGTCGGGGCAAGGTTCAACGGCTGCGAAAAATGTTCCTTGTGGATTGTCGACGAACCGGCAGGCGACACGCTCCGGCTTGCCTCCGCCCAAGGCATCGACAAGGACCGGTTCGAAAACCGGACCTTGCGGATGGGCGATGGGGTGGCGGGGCGCGTCGCTGCGGAAAGGCGCTTTATGGCGGTCGAAAATGTCCTGGGCGACCCCCTGTTCAAAGAGAAAAAGATGGCGAAAAGACACTCTCTTGCTTCCATGCTCAGCGTGCCGATGCTGATCCATGAAAATGAAGTCGCAGGCGTGATGGACTTTTTCACGTGCAAGCCCCGCCGTTTCACCGAAGCCGAGGCGCTTTCGCTTTCAAGCGTCGCCAACGGGGCCGCGGCGGCCTTCAGAAGCGCGGACCGCATGGTTCGCGCCCGTGTGGTGGAGGAGGAGCTGAAAAACCTTCGAAAAATCGAAGAGGCCAAAAGAATCGTCATGCGCAGAAAAAGCCTTGCCGACGACGCGACCGCCTTCCAGTGGATGCGCGACATCAGCGTGAACACGTGCAAAAGCATCGGACAGACGGCCGAAGCCATCATTTTGGCCGATCGGCCTTAAAGGGGTGAAAGGGTTGGTGCCGGAAGAAAAGTGGAAAAAGGCGCAAGCAGAGATTGCAGCAAGCCGCTGGAAGGCCCCGCCGTCCAGAACGCGCTCGCCGAGAGGATCAAAGAACTCAATTGTCTGTACGGCATATCCAATCTGTTCGAAAATCAGGATGTCTCCTTGTCGTGGATCATGCAACGCGCGGTCGAGCTGATTCCGGCAGCGTGGCAGTATCCGGAAAACGCATGCGCACGCATTAAGATAGAAGGAAAAGAGTATGCCTCCGGAAATTTCAAAGAAACGCCTTATCGACAGAATGCGGAAATTGTCCTGAACGACCGGCATGTCGGGGATGTGGATGTATTGGTCTATGAACTGATTCTCAAAGCCGCCGCCACCGATGCAAGTGTCGCGGTCTTCGGCGAGTCGGGTTCGGGCAAGGAGCTGGTCGCACATGCCATACACACCCATAGCGACAGAAAAGACAAGCGGTTTGTGGCGGTGAATTGCGGAGCGATTCAAGAGTCCCTCTTCGAGAGGGAATTTTTCGGACACCGCAAAGGGGCTTTTTCCAGCGCCCATTCCGATTCGCCGGGTTATTTGGACATGGCCGACGGCGGGACCTTGTTTCTCGACGAGGTCGGCGAACTGACTCCCAATATGCAAGCCAAATTGCTCAGGGCCATAGAGGGGGGAGGGTACCGCCCGGTCGGCGGTACGGAAACCGAATCGGGAAATTTTCGAATTATATCGGCATCCAATTCGGTTCTGGGCGACAAGGTAGCCGGCGGCCACATGCGCATCGATTTCTTCTACCGTATTCAGGTGCTGCAAATCCAGCTGCCCCCTTTGCGAGAACGCAAGGAAGATATTCCCTTGTTGGTAGAGCACTTTTGGGGCAAGATGAAAGCTCCCTCTGGCATCACCAGGATTTCCGGCCGCACCATGGACATTCTCATGGAGTACGATTGGCCCGGCAATGTGCGCGAATTGCGCAATGTGCTGCAACGCTACGCAACCTTGGGCCGTCTTGAATTTCTTTCTCCTGGCGCCAAGGCGTCAAGCGCGCAGGTCGCATCAGGCGTCAATCTGCGCGAAGCCGTCCGCGAACTGGAAAAATCTCTCGTCAAAAAGGCCATGGACCGAGCGGGAGGAAACAAAACCGAGGCTGCCAAGCTTCTGGGGATTTCCCGGCGCGCCCTTTTCCGAAAGATGGCAATGTCCTGAGTGTCAAAATCGCCCGAAACGGGCGTTTTCGCCCGCGCCCCCGATATCCGGTCGCTGCAAGGCTTTGGCGATGGCGCCATTGCGGTGTCGGGCGGTTTCTTTCCGAATCGAATTTTCCTCGCCTCCATTTCATTTCTCGATTTTATCCAACAATATCAACAGGTTATCGACGATCTTCTTCTTTTGGCATCTTTATTGTATAGCAAAGGCCCGGATTATCGAGAACAACTCGGAAATATGAAAATCAATATCGACGGCTATGCCGGAAAGGAAGATCAAAATGAAAGACGACCCCTTTGGAAACCTTTTGGATTGGGGGCCCGCCCTGGATACCTTGGAGGGACTGGCAAACAACGGGAATTTATCCCGGTGTCAGCCCGGCTTGATCCGGATACTTCGATACAAGGGCAACTGGAGACTTCGAGAAGAAGCGCTCAAGCGAGTCGGCGAGGTTCAAGCCCCCTCGAAGGAACTTGTCCATCAGGTGATCGATATTCTGGATGACGACAACATCTATTACGACGCCAGAATCATCGCGGTCGATGCGCTCGTTCAACTGCTGAAATGCGAGGATGCCGCCGGTGGCGACGGCATGCACGGCCAGGCCCGAAAAGTAGTCGAAAAAATCAAAAGAACGCCGCAACCGCCGTTTTTCGAAAAGGCGATTGACCGTTTGAATTCCGAGCTTGCCGATGGCGGGCATTCCGGAATAGCATAAATTGGAGGCTTACGTTCAGACGCGAACCGAAGCGAAGTTCAGCCACAGCATTTGTCCGCCCTGTCGCAAGAAGCTTTATCCGTTTCTCGAAATGTGATGCTTGTTTTTCTCTCAGAGATTCTAAATTTGACGGAAATTCCATGTCAAAGAGGTTGCAACGACCAAGGTAACCAGACCATACTGGTTCTGGTATGCCTGCGGAGAGGGGGCCTTTCCTGACGCGTCCAACCAGACCAGGATGGTCTGGTTACCTTGAAGGCGCCGGAGACACCCAAACCCAAAATGAAAATTGCTGGTTTTTCTTGACAGTGACGGGTTTATATACCAGATTATATCTTAGTCTAAGATGCACGCAGGTGCGAGCAGCAAAAAAATTTCGACCTGCTCGGTTGGCTCGCCGATACATATTTTAATCTCACGCAAAGGCGCAAAGACGCTAAGTTCCTAAGATTGCCTAATACGGAACCTTGCGTCTTTGCGTGAGGGTTTTGAAAAGCAACTTCACAGGTCGAAAAATTTCGGATGATGACCGGGAAGGAAATACAAACATGCAAAAAAGAAAAATAAGGCAAGACATTTACTGGCTGGGCGCTGTGGACTGGGACCGGCGGCTTTTCGACTCGCTGATTCCGCTTCCGGACGGCACGACTTACAACGCATATCTGGTTCATGGGAGCGAAAAAACGGCTTTGCTAGACACGGTCGATCCCCCCATGGCCGAGGTGCTGATGACGCAGCTTGCCGGAGTTGACAAGATCGACTTTATTGTCTCCCACCATGCCGAACAGGACCATTCCGGGGCAATTCCTCGCGTGCTCGATCGGTTTCCGGAAGCAAAGGTCGTCGCTACTCCCAAAGCCAAAGGCATGCTCATGGATCTTTTGCAGATCCCCGAAAACGCCTTCGTCACCGTGAGAGACGGCGAAACCCTTTCCCTGGGAAACAAGACGCTGAAGTTCATCCACACCCCCTGGGTCCATTGGCCGGAAACCATGGTCACCTACCTGGAAGAGGAACGCGTCCTGTTCAGCTGCGATTTCTACGGTTCCCACATCGCGACCTCCGATCTTTTCGTGACAGACCAGGGACGCGTGTACGAAGCCGCCAAGCGATACTTCGCCGAAATCATGATGCCCTTTCGCAAGGTGATCGAAAAGAACATCGAGAAACTCGAAGGATACGACATTCAAATGATCGCCCCGAGCCACGGCCAGATCTACGACCGCCCGGCCTGGATCATGGACGCATACCGTGACTGGGTAACGGGCGCTCCCCACAACCTGGTCGTCCTGCCCTTTGTGTCCATGCACGGCAGTACCCGGCAACTGATCGACCGCCTGGTGTCCAGCCTGGTCGAAAGCGGGGTGCGCGTGGAGATGTTCAACCTGGCTGTGGTGGATATCGGAAAACTCGCCATGGCGCTGGTCGATGCGGCCACGGTCGTCGTCGGGGTCCCGACCGTTCTGGCCGGCCCCCATCCCCTGGCCGCCTACGCGACGTTTCTCGCCAACGCCCTGAAACCCAAGGCGAAGTTCCTTTCCATCGTCGGCTCCTACGGATGGGGAGGAAAGACGGTGGAAACACTCGCGGGAATGATTCCCAACCTGGCCGTCGAAGTCTTGGACCCTGTCCTGTGCAAAGGCGTCCCTTCGGATACCGATTTCGAGGCCGTGGATCGCCTGGCTGCAAAGATCGCGGAAAAGCACAAGGAACATGGCCTGATATAAAGGCGTCGAGGCGTCCGGCTTTCCGATGCGCTCGAGCAACTCGAACTCGAGCGTATCGGAGTCGGAAAACAGAATGAACATCACGGCCTTCTCAGGAAGTTTTCGAATGCTTCAGCCAAGCCATCGGGGAAGTCCTCGACGCAGAAGGGCAAACCGACGCCTTCGTTCGGTCCGAAAGCCATTCCTTGGGGACACAGGCTGGTCGGCCCTTCGTGGTATATGTCCATGTAGAGGACGAACCGGTGTACTCGCTTTCTGCACACAAGCTCGTAGCCGTCGATCACATGCCCGTCGGGGCCGCTTCCGAAACTTCCAATACGATGGAATGCAAACGGCCGTCACACTCGCAGCGAAGCTTGGACAGGTAATCCAACTGCCCCTGTTGGTCACAAGAGCAATTCCAATTCCAATTATCGAGAAAATAACGATTTTTCCGTCATTCCCGCGAAAGCGGTAATCCATGAGCTTCCGCAGACTTCTTGGATTCCGGGTCTCCGATTGGCTTTGCATTTCATCAGTCCATCAATCCATCAATCATATTCATGTAATGTGATTTTAAAAATCTTAACATAGCCTCTTTATGCTTTCCAATTTCAACTGGAGTCCAATTAGGATAGGTAAATACATAATACGACTTTAATGTATCGTATGAACTTTTTTTCTCTTTAAACATCGACTGTTTCACAGATACCGACTTGTTGCTGTATTCAGAGTTCTGAGAAACACTAAGTAAAACGAGGTTTCCAAACGAATGTAAAAACTCATCTTGAATTTTAGGATGCTGAGTTCTGTTTTCCGGATGTTGCGGGTAGATATGTTCTACCGAATTTTTAGATGTTATACGGAAATTCTTAAACTCTTCTGTTTTCCCCCACTCCCAGTTTTTCCATAACACATATTCTAGCTTTTGGAACCAATAGTGTCTGAACTTAGTTCCTTCTTTTCCTTCATCCAGATACTTTACAAAATCAAAATCCCGGCCTAATTTTCCGTCAATAATTTTAAAGGTGGCATCTTTATCCTGCAATCTGCTTAATGAAAGTTGATTGTCAATATCCTCAAGATGTGTAAGCAAAACATCATCATTTGCATTTCTGTCGGAGTGGCTATTTAACAAGTAGTACAAATACGGTGTTAACCAATATTGTCGGAGATAATCGCCGGTAAAATACAATACGCTTTGCAGCATCAGCATGTCTGATATCTCGAAATGGCTACGGCTGTAATTATTCTCCGAATTTTTGTTTATACTCAATAATTCAAGGGTTTCGCTTTTAGTATTGGTATCTGAAACCCACTTTATAATGTATTTGTCGAAAAGCAACCTTACATCCCATAAGCGGCCAATAAATCGTTTTATTTCTTCGGGATCCTTCACATCTGAAAATATCTCGATGATACGGTTAATGTGAAATGTCCCCTCAAAGTCGGGTTTGTTTTCCAGTTTTAAATGAATGCGATAAGCATGCAACAGCAATTGGCCAAAACTAATGATGGACCTGCAGTAAATTTCTTCAGATTCTCTTTTGTCCTCTTTATTATGCTTTCCGCCTTCTTCATATTCGGCAATATTGCTAATCAGAAAATCATCGATAGTAAATGCATCGGTATCGTCGTTGTTTATTTGCTGTTGAGAAATATCGTATAAAAAGATATTTTTATCAAAACTCACATGATTGGAGAAATCTATTTTGCTCCAATCGGTTTTGGGAAAGGATATTTTGGCATTTCTTTCAAAGAAATTGTTCATATCCTCGCAAGTCTCCCATATTTTACCGTACAACACCTTTTCGTCAATCAAGCGAAGTAAATTTGATTTCACAATATCAGTTTGCTCCAACTGAACTCCGGCACTGTTAATGATGGAAAAAAGTTTATTTAAATCAATGTTTTCGGGTGTTGTATTTTTTATAAAATAAACCTTTGTGTAGATGTAATTTCCAAAATCCTTTAATTCTGTATTGGGCACATTTTCATCAATCGCACTTTTTATTGTTGACAAAGCCCTGGCTATATTTTTCAGGTAGGGATGTTCTTTGTTTTTTTCATTGTTGAGCGTTGCCATTTCAGGGTTATTCTGACTTTGTATTAACCACCTGAAATGGTTGGCAACCTCGGTTCGGATTTCAAAACATAATTTAAGGTTTTTGTCGTCAGGCGCATAAAGAAATTTCTCAATGTCTGACCCTGTTTTTTTTATCCAAAAAACAAAGGCAATCAGCCACAAGGTGGTAAATCGCTGTTGGCCGTCAATCAGTTCGGCCTCATTTCTACTATCTTTTGTTAGAATGGTTCCTCCATAGTATTCCTCCCAGTATTCCCGCTCCCGGTTTTTACAGAAAGTATTATAAAAATCGGTCAGCAGTTTCGATATTTCTATATCGCTCCATACATAGGGCCGCTGATACGACGGGATTACAAAGCCAAGATTTTGTATGGCCTCTAAATTAATTAACTCGGTGTTGAATATACTATTTTTGCTCATTGCTGCTCTCGATTTTTTTTGTGATGGATTCCATTAAATCCTTGTCAAAATTTTTATGATTTTTGGCATAATGCTCAATGTTTTTAATGTTGGAATTTCCAAAATAAGCCATTAAAGATTGAAGATGTCTATCCTTCGATTGATTAGCCTTTGTGTTTTTGGTGTCGAAATCATAGCGGAATTTTTTCAGGTAATGATGCAACTGTTCTACGGTGTGAACCTCCAAAATATTATCGATAAACTGATAATCGTATACCATTTTAAACATGCTATCTTCGCGCACATTACGGCCTGTTGAGACCCGCAATGAATATACAAACCTGAACAACCACAGCGATGATTCAAACAGCCGGTAAAACCCGAACCTGCTCACATAGGAAATTATAGCCATTTCCAGCAGTTCTTTCAAAAAAACGGTGCCCCATTGGCCATGCATCAGTTTTTCGACCATTTCATAAAACGAATCGCTTATACGATAATCTTTTTTTGCCGGATTAAACAACAAATCATGCAAAGCAATGTATTCGTTTATGTAGTCCATTGAATTGTTGCCGTCAGATAAAGGTTGTTTTAATTGCTTGTAGTTGCTTTCATGCATTTGCATCTTGCGACCATTTTCAACTTTCACCGCACTGTAGTAATATGAGATGTCTTCATTGTTTTTAAGCGTTCGTTCGGTAAATTCTTCAATCAGTTCATTTTTAATGTTTTTCTCGTCTCTGTAAAACGGATATCTCCGCCATTTTCGGTTATCCCAATATCTTATTTTACAGAGGTATTGCATGATGCTTTCCACCTTTTCCTTCTCAATATTTTCCCAACGACGGGCCTGGTGGTTCACTATCTTTTTTCCGCAGATTGCTCTTAAATGATGTGCTTTGACGATATCTCCACCGCTTAATCGTATGCCTCCGGTATTTTGGGTTTCAAAAAAGGTATAGGCCAAATCTTCGGTTGAGGTAACTACCAGCGTTAAATTTATTTGCGTAAGATCTAAATTCTCAAACACATGGCTGTCACGAAATTCATATATGTCCTTTTCCTTAACCGCTTTCAGGTACGACAAATTTTTCTTGATGTTTTTAATACTCAAGGGCGCCGTGTACCGAATGCCTGATCTAAAAGAAGGATCCTTGAATTTGTTGAGCAATAACATGGTTGTAATTCTCTGTTGACCGTCAATAATATTCAGCTTTCCAGGTGATTTATGAAGAATGATGCTGCCAAGGTAAAACATCGGTTTTTGCTCAACCTTTACATTCCAATGTTCTTCTATGTTGCTCAGCAATCGGTTAATCTGCTTGATGCCCCACACATAAGGCCGCTGATACTCCGGTATGCAAAGCCTGCCACCAATGGTTGTATTTCTGATGCTCTGGCCCGTTTCCCCGACTTGAAGCAATTCGGACAATGTGCACGATAACACGCTTACTTTTTTTTTTTCCATATTTTCCATAACTGTTCTGTTGAACTTTCCGCCTCAATCTTAAACGACTTTTTTCGTCCAACCAGTGATTGAACGAAAATCGTTAATCCTTATAAATTGTGTGTTGAACGAAAAAAGCAGACGGCCTTCAATACTATGGCTTGGGCCTTTTTAGAGGGCGCTTCCTCGACCAACGAGCCTGCCAATTATCGCGCGGCTTGTGCGATTTACAATTACAAAATACCGTCGAAGATGGCTCTTCTTTTCGACGAAATTTTTTATTACCCCAAAAAGAAATGGAGGTCAACGGTGAAAGTTTGCAATTGCGCCATTTACGGGTTGGTTCTTAAGGTTCAAGCAATTTACGAAGTTGCGTGTTATTGCTGGCTATTAGGGTCTGGCCGCAGGTTTTTTCGTTCTGCGATACATGGACCTTCAACTTGCGCCCGGCTTGGTTAGCGCATATAATTGCGTCAGAAATTCTTGGCCGACGAAGAGGTAGACGAGATGGAGCGAAAAACAAAGATAGTGGCCACTGTTTCCGGTTTGAATTGTTCCCGGGACTTTATCGAAGGCCTTTACGCGGCGGGCATGAACGTTGTCAGGCTGAATACGGCGCACATGACCCACGAGGAGGCCCTCCGGGTGGTGGAGAACACCCGTGCCGTATCGGACAAGATCGGCATCATTGTCGATACCAAGGGTCCTGAAATTCGGACCTGCGACGCCGAAGCGCCGCTCGCCGTCCGCCACGGGGACTATGTTCGGATCAAGGGCGACCCCGGGGCCAGGTCTTGCGGCGATACGGTTTGCGTGTCCTACCGGCATTTTGTCCGTGACGTGCCGGTGGGCAGTTCCGTGCTGATCGACGACGGCAATGTCGCTCTGGCGGTGATGGAAAAACAAGAGGACTGTCTGATCTGCCATGTGGAAAACGACGGCGCGATCCATCCGCGAAAAAGCGTCAATATCCCCTCGGTCCATGTCAAGCTGCCCTCCTTAAGCGAAAAGGACAAACGTTTCATCGAGTTCGCCGCCGATAACGACCTGGATTTCATCGCACATTCCTTCGTCCGGAACAGAGAGGACGTCCTCGCTGTACAGAGAATTTTGGACGGAAAGAAATCCTCCATCAAGATCATCGCCAAGATCGAAAACAGCCAGGGCGTCGAAAACCTGGAGGAAATCCTGGACCACGCATACGGAATCATGGTGGCCAGGGGGGACTTGGCCGTGGAAATTCCCACCGAGAGAATCCCGTTGATCCAGAAGAAAATGATCCGAACCTGCATCGAAAGGCGGCGGCCCGTCATCGTGGCGACGCAGATGCTCCACAGCATGATCGATTCTCCCCGTCCCACCCGCGCCGAGGTGTCCGACGTGGCCAACGCCTGCCTGGATCACGCCGACGCCTTGATGCTGTCCGGAGAGACCGCAAACGGCAAGTATCCCGAAGTGGCGGTGAGGACCATGGCGAAGATCGCGGAAGAGGTGGAGCGCAAATGGAGCAGTTTCATCGACGTTCCCTACACGCTGGAGAAAAAGGTCACGGCCTATCTTGCCAAGGCCGCCGTAAAAGCGGCGCTTAGGCTGAACACCAAGGCCATCGTGGCCGATTCCCTGACGGGTGCCACAATTTTGTCCTTGGCCGCCTACCGGGGGGACAATCCCATCTACGCCCAAGTCTACGACAAGCGTGTGATGCGCCAGCTGTCGCTGTCCTACGGCGTCTACTCCGACTATATTCCCATAAATTCCAGCTCCATGGAGACCCTGAAAAAATCCATATGCCGATTGATCGACCAGAAAAAGCTCGGCGACGATTCCTTGATCATCGTGCTGGCAGGCAGTTTCGGCCCGGCCCACGGGGCGTCGTTCATCGAAATCGCCTCTGCTGGAACCATGAAAGGCAAATGCATTGACAATTGAACTTGCTCTTCGACGAACGCGTGTTTTTGCGGTCCGTCGCAAGAGATCTATAAGCGGCAACCTCATGATACATTTGAGATTCATTCATTCTGTCATCAGAACCACCGAATAGCCGCTGAACATTGTCCAAACCTCGTCTCCCTCCACTATCCCGAGTCGCCGGGAACTTTCGCTCGTCACCATCGAACAGACATCGGTTCCATCCGAAAGACGCACTGTATATTCCGTGTTGATTTCTCCCCGCGCGATTTTTTCCACAACTCCCTTAAACATGTTATCCGCGCTGCATAGGTTTCGATCGCCGCCTTTATGCAACATCACCCAAGGGGCCTTAACCTCGGCTGTTATGAGATTGCCGACTTTCAGGCCGAGTCGCTCGACGCTGTCGTTCGTGATAACGGTGGCCACGCTGAATCCGCCTATCGTCGCAAGTTCGACGCTGGTTTGGATGTCTCCTTTCCGGATGTTTTGGATTTTGCCGAAGAAAGAATTGCGGGCGCTGGTTTTCCGGGCGGATTCCCTTTCCATAAATAGTCGGGTAATGTGTTGGATCTCGTCCTCGGAAAAAGAAACGTAGGAAGAGGTAAGGTTGGGCGTGGAATGTCCCAAAAGCGCTTGAACCGCAGGCAGGGGCATATTGCTTTGCATCAGCTCTACTGCGCGGGATTTGCGAAGGCTTTCCGGCGCGCCAAGCTGCTTGGGAAATCCGCAGTCCTCGGCGCGTTCGTAGAACTTGCGCCTGACAAAGCCGGGATCCATATCGAGCAAGTTCCGCGAATTGTCTTTCAATGAGAAGTCGGCAAGGATGGTCTGAATCTCCTTGCAGAGGGTTTCGGAAATATTCACTCTGCGCTGAGAACGGCCTGATTCTTCAAAGTCGCGGCCTAAAAGAACGAATTGATTTTTGAAATCGATATCCCGAAACGGATCGACGCTCAAAACTTCACTGAGTTTTGCCCCCGTATAGCGAATCAGCAAGAAGATTGTCAAAATTCGCAGGCGCGATTTTCGTATAGCGGTACGAGACAACGCATCTGTCCAATCGCGAAAGGATTGTTCCAATTGATGAAGCTGGACAGGATTCAGGCATTTGTCCTGATCGGGCGCGGAAAAGATTCTTCCATGATAGCCGCGCTCCTGCCGAACCGCTTGGTCATTCTCTTTGCCCTTTTTGTTATTTGTTTTCATGGAACCCCCGTCTTTTTTGAAATGTCCGTGTCCGCTGAAAAACGGTAAGCTACAGATTCGAACATGTTCTTGACAATTTTTCAAACAAAAATTAATATCACGATAATATAAACATTCGTGATATTAAATCGACGGCTATGCATAAAACCGGAGAACGGCCGGACCGGCGGCATTCAAAAAGAAAAATACAGGAGAATATCAAGGGTGGAAAGAAAGAATCGGCAATTTCGAGAACCATAATAGGGAGATTCTTCAAGAAAAATTGTTTATATGCGCCAAATGTTGCACCAAGTTTTTTTTCGAATAAAAACGGGAGAGTTCTATGACAGAACGGTATAAGTTCGACAGGATGGAACTGGCCGGTTCTCTGGGAGACCTCGGCACGTTGCTGCCCATCGCAATCGCTATGGTACTTTTCAACGGCCTGGATCCGCTGGGGCTTTTTTTGAGCATCGGCGTGTTTTACGTAATCTCGGGGATTTATTTCGGCATCACGGTGCCGGTGCAGCCGATGAAAGTTATCGGCGCCTATGCGATCGCCACTGCCATGAGCCCCAACCAGATTCTGGCGTCGTCTTTTCTCATGGGGGCTTTCTTGCTGATCGTGGGCCTGACCGGAGCCATCGACATCATTCGGAAATTGACTCCCAAATCGGTCATCCGCGGGGTGCAACTTTCCACCGGGACGTTGCTGATTTCCGGCGGCATTAAGTTTATGATCGGGACCACCAAATATCAGCAGCTTCGGCAGGCGGTGGAGCCCCACCTCGCATTCCAGTCGGTCGGCCCTTTGCCGATCAGCCTCGCGATCGGGGCCATCGCCGCCGTCGTCACCCTTCTGTTGCTGGACAACAAGAAATTTCCGGCCGGACTGATCGTAGTGGCGGGCGGTCTCGCGGTCGGCCTGATCCTGGGCGCTCGGATGGATATGGGCGGCAGAGGCATAAATCTGTATCTACCGAAATTGTTTCCCTTCGGTTTTCCGGGCGAGGCGGACTTCACCTTCGCGCTCTTCGCCCTGGTGCTGCCCCAGTTGCCTATGACGCTGGGAAACGCGGTTCTGGCGTACACGGACCTTTCTAAAGACTATTTCGGAGAAAAGTCTGCGAAGGTAAGCAATCGAAAAGCATGCGTGAGCATGGCCCTGGCAAATTTCTTCAGCTTTTGCCTGGGAGGCATGCCCCTTTGCCACGGGGCCGGCGGATTGGCGGCCCATTACCGGTTCGGCGCCCGAACGGCGGGGTCCAACTTGATGATCGGCTTTCTTTTCGTGGCGCTTGCGATCTTGTTGGGAGAGAACATCGTCGCCTTTTTCAACCTTCTTCCCATGTCCATCCTGGGCGTGCTGTTGGTTTTCGCCGGTTCCCAGTTGGCTTTGACTGTCATGGACCTCGAGCAACGAAAGGACTATTTCGTCGCCACCCTGATTTTGGGTATCACCCTGGCCTCAAACTTGGCGGCCGGTTTTATTGCAGGGATGTTGGTTTCCTGGCTTCTCAGATGGGAAAAACTAACCGTTTAACAGCTCGGACAAGGAATAAAAATTGGAGGCTTGGTTCTAAATGCGACCACCTGGGTTCCGGGTCTACGCTATATTTACTATTTAAGAAATTCCCGGAAAAGACGGAATCCAGCCATTTTATCGACACCCGGGTCATATACCGCTCCGCCCGGAATGACGACTGCCGGGACGATAGTCTTTGAATGTGGCCGATGTTAAAACCAATCCCCGAATTGAATTTAGAATTGAGAAAAGGGCGAAAAAACTTGGGCGGTGATTGGGATTTGCTCAAGAACGAAAACGCTCCCGGAAAGCTGGTCAGAAAAATCGTCTGGTCCAGTTTTTCCCGGGAGCGTATGGGTCTATTTCGACGTCGAGAAAGCGACCGGCGGCTTTGACAAGGCAGTGTGTCGAACCAAGAACACCGGGACCGAAAAAAACTTCGGCGACCTCGATGTCAGGTCCCGTTTCCTAAACGGCCGCATCCTCCAGTCCCAGTTCGGCGAGCTTTTCCGGGGTGGGAATGCCGGTGGCCTTGTCCCAGCCGCGCCCTTCGTAGTATTCGTCCTTCATCTTCTCGAATTTCTCGCGGTCCAGGACCGCGCCTTCGTACTTGCCCTTGGCGAGGGGCTCGTCGAAGAACTTGTCGGGCAGGATGTCCATTTTCCGGCTCACTCCCTGGCGCACGTCGAACATCCGCTCCAGGTTGCGGATTCGTTCGGCGATCTGAAAAAACTGCTCGTGGGTCCAATCCTTGCCGGTCACCAGGTTGAAGAAACGCGCCGCCACGTCGATGTTGTGGTACACGAACAGGCTGTAGGGCCAGGTGCATACACCCATGCTGTCCACCACGCGGTCGTTGTGTTCCGAAAGGATGGCCGCCATGGCCTTGCCGTCGTAGGAGTCGGGAATGGCCGCGCCTTCGTGGCCGAACTGCTCCTTGGCCACTTGCTGGAACCAGTCCGGGGCGTTGACCCACTCGAATTCGATCAGGCTGCCGCGCAAGGGCAGGGGGTCGCCGCGGTGTCCCACGGCCTGCATCAGGGCCGAGCCGTGGTAGGCGCGAAACTCGTAGACATGGGGACCCAGGCCCTTGACCAGGTCGAGCTTCTCCACCGCCGCCGGACCGATATGTTCGGCAAAAGCTTTCTGCCCTTCCGCCATGATGTCGCCATAGCCTTCTCGAAGACTGGTTCTCCGGATGGTTTCGAGAATCGCATCCTTGGCGCCGCGCTCCATGGGAAGGCCGTCGGTCTCCTTCTCGGTGATGATGCCTTCATGGTAGAGTTCCATGAGCAGCCCGATGGCCGAGCTGATCTCGGCATGGTCGATGCCCATCTTTCTGCACATGAGAGTGGCTTCCCAGAAGACATCCATGTCCATGTTCCATACCGCGCCGGTAAAGTCGCTCCAGGGCTCGCAGGTGACAAAGCCCTTGCCCAGCTCCGGGACCGACAAAAAGTTCTTGCAGCGGATCGGGCAGTTGAAACAGCCGACGTTTTTCAGCTGGTATTTCTCCACGAACGCCGGGCCGCCGTAATTCTCGATGATTTCCTCCCAATGCACATCCTCGAAATGGCCTACCGGGAAGAAACTTAGCGAATACATCAGGGAGATGAAGCGCACCACGCCATAGTTGCCGAGTTCCTGGCCTGCCGGGTGGTTCCGGATCTCCTGGTTGATTTCGATTGCGTAATCCAGCAGCTCCTTGGGCTTGGCAACCCCGACGCTGTTGGAACCGCGCACCGCTATGGCTTTCAGGTTCTTGGAACCCATGACCGCGCCCGTGCCGGTGCGGGAAGCCGACGCCGCCACTTCGGTGATAATGCTGGCTTGGCGCACCAGCCGCTCGCCTGCCGGACCGATGCAGACCACCTTGATTTCCGGATCGCCCAATTCGTCCTGGACCAGCTTCTGGGTTTCGAAGGTGTCTTTGCCCCAGAGATGCTCGGCGCTGCGGATTTCCACCTGATCGTCCTTGATCCATAGATAGCTGGGTTTGTCCGCCTTGCCCGTGACGACGATATGATCGTAGCCTGCATATTTGGCTTCCGGCCCCCAGAATCCGCCGAAATTGGACTTGGCCCTCAGGTTGGTCAACGGCGACAGACAGGTGACATCGGTCCGTCCCGACGACGGCACGGCCGTTCCACTCAACGGCCCCATACTGAAAATGAGCGGATTGCCCGGATCCAGGGCATCCGTTCCCGGCTTATAGATGTCGTATATCAGCCGCACTCCCAAGCCTCGGCCGCCCAAATATTTATCGACGTAGGGTTCCGTCGGTTCCGTAGTGATTTCGCCGCTGCTCAAATCTACCTTGAGAATCGACCCCATCCATCCGTTCATACAGTGTGCTCCTTTTCTCCGCCATCCAGGACCGTCGGCTCGGCACGCAAACATGCGCCCCATCCAACTGCTTGCCCCCCCTGCGGATTTGGTTACAATCCGGTTGCGCTGCAAGGAGAATCCCGAACCGCACCTGCGCGACGTCCAGTTCCTTCTCCCTGCGTGATGCCCTTCCTTATCCTCGCTCGACTCGTCAAACGGCCGACAAACGCGGGGCGATACAGCCAACCTCATGCTCTCGTCATCCAAGTACGACATCGCAAACGGCGCTATACTGCCCGCGTCCCGACATTTTAAGCAAGAGACGTGCCATCGCCTGTCTCGCCGCTTGTTTCAGCCACACCGGTGGCGTCGAGCCCAAACCGCCGGGGATCAAGTCTGGATAACCGTGGCGAAATCGGTCGTAAAAAACCGTCGGCCGATCCCGAAACCTGCGGCAGGTCATAGGTTCGCGGCAGATTTTGTCCATTGTGACCCGATGACCCAAAACGCCCCACCAAATCTATGCGAACCACGCGGTATTTTGAAAGGCAAATTCAGAACTCAGGATCTCTGGGAAATTAAAGAAGAATGCCGGACGCTATCGGCTGGGGCCGAGCGCCATGTTCACGGTGACGCTGGAAAACGAGCGGCTGCATGTTCAGCTTACAGGCCAGCCGCGTTTCGAGGTTTTCCCGGAGAGCGAGCGGGATTTTTTCTAAACGGCGAAGGACAGCAGGTCAACCATCTGGAAAATCTCTTCACCCTGGGGACTTCGCACATGGACAACGAGGAGTGCGCGTTGGTCCATCAGGCGGTCCGGGCGCTGGGGGGCGTCCATCTCTACCACCAAGCGCGTATCTGACACAGCTAGAATGTTGCGGCTCTGGGAGAGTCGTTCGGACGTGGTGCGATGACCAATCACTGGATCGACATCAAAAATGCCGATGCCATTCTTATCATGGGCAGCAATGCCGCCGAACACCGCCCCATTTCCTTCAAGTGGGTGCTCGACGCCAAATACAATCGCGGGACCGTGGTCATGCATGTCGATCCCAAGTTTTCGCGAACTTCGGTCCGCAGCGATTTCCACGTCCCCCTGCGCTCCGGCACGGACATCGCCGGCCTCGGAAAAGACTGCGGGTATTCCCCGATAGGGCTTTTTGTCAAGCGTTTCCTGCACCGTGATGATCAGCTCGAACAAGCGGTCGGGAGATTCGAAATGCCCCATGTCGATGTTCCAGAAAAACAACTTTTTCTTTCGGGCCAGCTTTTCAGGCCGCAGGGGGCAATGGCGCACCGCCGAAGCCGAATCGCGACGCCTCCCGTACTATGCCTGCCTGGCCCCTTCGACGCCGTACCCTGGCTGCGAACCCCTTTCGACACGGGAGCGTTCGAGCAGGCATTTCTGCACAAGTACGGACTTGCACAGGTAGAATTGCATCGTCTCTGGCATCAGAGACGGATGGCGCCGTTTGAGACTTAGTCGACGGTACTTGCGGCTCACACCCCGCGCAGGAGCGTGGGAACGAGTAGCTCAGTCCCTTCAATGGCTTCCCCGTCAATCGATGTCTTCCAAGAGGGCGTCGATCTTGGCGCAGATCTGCCTGTCGGTGCTGTGTTTCAGGGTGATGGCCTTGGCTGGGCATTCGCTGGTGCAGATGCCGCATCCCTGGCATTTGGCCGGGGGGATTTCGGATACGCCGGCTTTGTTGATGAAAGGGGCGTCGAAGGGGCATACGCGGACGCAGACCAGGCAGGAGGTGCACAGGTCGGGATCGACCACGGCCACGGCGGGGGAGGTGGGCATTCTTTTTCTGCATAGGATTTTCGTTGCCTGCTGCGCGGCGCATTTGGCCATGGTGATGGCTTCGTCGGCGAACCGGGGGCTGTGGGCGAGTCCGGCCAGAAAGATTCCTCCCGTAGTGGATTCCACCGGGCGAAGTTTCACGTGGGCTTCCATGAAGAAGCCTTCCGCTGTTCTGGAGAGTTTCAGGAGCCTTGCGATTTCTTCGCTGTCTTTCGCCGGGCGCATGCCGGCGCTCAGCACCAGCAGGTCCGGCAGTAAACGGAACGGTTTGCGGGAGCTTCGGTCGGTGAAATCGACGACCAGGAGGCCGTCGTCCTTGTGGACTTTCGGGCTGTCCTGGGGGATGAACCGGAAGAACAGCACGCCCATTTTCCTGGCCTTCTCATAGAAAAGTTCCTTAAAGCCGAAGGTGCGGAGATCTCGGTACAAGACCACGACCTGGATGCCGGGGTTCGCCTTTTTCAAGTCGATGGCGTTTTTCACGGCCGACGTGCAACACACCCGGCTGCAATAGGGGAATTCTTCGTTTCGGGAGCCCACGCACTGGATCATGGCGACGCTTTTTAGCTTTTTCGGCAATTGCGGGCGCCTTCGGATGCGGGATGCCAGCTCGATCTGGGTGACGACGCGTTCGTCCTGCTTGTAGAGATACTCTTTGGGTTCGTAGGCGACGGCCCCGAGGGCGTTTACCACCGCGCCGTATTCGATTTCGGTTCTGCCTTGCGGACCTTCCACGCTCCCTTTGAATGCGCCGACGAACCCTTCGTGGCTGGTCATTCGGCTTTCGGTGTGGACCGTGATGTCGGGGTGGCTTCTGACCAGGTCCTCCAGGAGCCGGGCGAGCTTGGGGGGCGATGAGCCATCTGCGGTTTCGGTCAGGTTCAGCGCGAAGCCGCCCAGGCGCGGGGCTTTTTCCACGAGATGGGTCTTGAATCCCTGCCGCGCCATGGTCAGGGCGGCGGTCATTCCGGCAAGGCCCCCGCCTACGACCAGGCCCTGGCTGATGGTCTCGTAGGAGTCTTCCTGCAGAGGTTCGAGGTTTTTCGCCCTGGCGACGGCCGCTCGAATCAGCTCCAGGGCCTTTTTCGTGGCCATTTCCGGCGTTTTGCCGTGCACCCAGGAGCAGTGGTTGCGGATATTGGCCATGTTGACCAGGTAGGGGTTGATATTGGCGCGCTGGAAGGTTTGGCGAAACAGGGGCTCGTGGGTCTTGGGGGAGCAGGCGGCGACCACGACCCGGTCGGGGCGGTGTTGTTTCACCTTGTCCACCAGCTTGTCCTGGGTTTCCGCCGAGCAGGTGAACATGAAGTCTGTCGCGAAGGCGACCCCCGGGATTTTTTCGATTTCCGGCAGCAGTCCCTGTACATCGACGACCCCCGCGATGTTGGAGCCGCAGTGGCACACGAACACTCCCACTTTCGGTTGTTTTTCTTCCTGTTCTTCATTTTCCTGGGGGTTCCCGTAGTCCGCCGTCTCCTGTTCCGGCGAATCGCCTTCGAGGCAATCGTCTGCACAAGAATTTTCGAAATCGAATTTTTCCGTGTTCCTGCTTTCGGCCAGAAGCGTTGCGACCTCCGCAGCCGCCGCGCCCGCCTGGACGACTGTCTCGGGGATGTCCTTGGGGGATTCTATCGCGCCGCAGACAAACACGCCGGGTCTGGATGTGGAAACCGGCTCGTCGAAATCCCCGGGGGCGAACCCGTAGGGATTAAGCCTGACATCCAGCAGTTGCGCCAGTTCTTTCCATTCCTTGGGGGGCTTGAATCCGGTGGAAAGCACCACGAGATCGTATTCTTCCTCCAGCTTTCGGTTCTCTCGCGTATCGAAGGTTTCGACGATCAGGTTGTCGTTTTCCGGGTTCAGGTAGACCTGGGAGATCATGGAGCGGCGATATCTCACGCCGTGCTGCGAGCGCGCCCTTTCTATGTAGTCGTCGAATCCCTTGCCATGAGCGCGGATGTCCATGAAGTAGATCGTGGTTTCGGCGCCTTCCACGTGGGACTTGGTCAGGACGGCCTGCTTGGCGGCGTGCATGCAGCAAACAGAAGAGCAAAACGGGCGATTTCTGGACGGGTCCCGGGACATGACGCATTGGATCCATGCGATGCGTTTAGGGGTCTTTGCGTCGGAGGGCCGGACCGGGTGGCCCCCGTAGGGTCCGGTGGCGGAGAGCATGCGCTCGAATTGAAGGGAGGTCACCACGTTGTCGTACCTTCCGAAGCCGTATTCCCCCTCCTGCTTGGTCAAGGCCAGCTCGAATCCGGAAGACAATACCACGGCCCCCACGTCAAGCTCGAATGCATCCGGCTTCTGGTCGAATTCTATGGCGTCCACCGGGCAGATCTTCTTGCACAGGCCGCACTTTTTCCTTGTCAGGTAGAGGCAATGCTCAGGGTCCAGGGCGTATTTGAGGGGCACTGCCTGTGGAAAGGTCAGGTATGCGGCCTTGCGCTTTCCCAGTTCGCCGTTGAAGGGGTCGGGGACTTTCTTCGGGCATTTTTCCGCGCATTGGCCGCACGCGATGCATTTGTCCATGTTGACGTATCGCGGCGCCCTTTCCACCTTGGCCTTGAACCGGCCGGGGTCGCCGTCGAGTGCGACCAGGCGGCAGGAGGTCATGATTTCGATGTCTTGGTGGCCTGCGGCCTCCACGAGTTTGGGGGAAAACATGCACGTCGAGCAGTCGTTGGTGGGAAACGTCTTGTCCAATTGGGCCATGACGCCGCCCAGGGTGGGGCTTTTGTCGATCAAATACACGTGGAACCCGGCGTCGGCAAGATCCAGGGCGCATTGTATCCCGCCGATGCCTCCGCCCACAACCAGGGCATTTCCCGAGGGTGAATTTTCGAGAGGTATCATGTTTCGTCCCCTTTTCGCCCGGCCAGTACTTTGCTCTTCAAAAGAGGGGCTGGATCGGTGAAGTGCGCTTTGAAGCGTTCTATTGGAAATTCGTCACCTTCGAAGGCAAGGCGCATCAATTCGGTGAAATAGAAGATCGGGATGCCCGGTGTTTCCATGTCCTTTCGCGTTATGCCTCCCTGCACCATGTCCAGGTTGCTCTGACACAGCGGGCAGGAAACCACCACCGCATCGGCCCCTGCCTCGTGTGCTTTTCGAATCAGACGGGCCGACAGGTTCTCCTGGATGTCTCTTCGTCCGATGCCGATGCTCGCCCCGCAGCATGTGGCCTTGTAAGACCAGTCCGAAACGTCGGCCCCCAGGGTTTTCATGATTCGGTCCAGGGTTTGCGGGTTTTCGTAGTCGTCGAAACCGGTGATCCGGGGCGGACGAACCATCTGGCAACCGTAGTAGGAGACGATTTTCAGATTTTTCAAGGGCATCCGGACATTCTTCTTTATGGATTCCAGCATTTCGGGTTCGGCCAGAAACCGCGTCATGTCGTACACCTTGGCCTTGCCCTCGACCTTCCAGGGGGTGTCGTAGATGTTTTTCAGAATCATGTTCCGGGAGTTGGTCAGGCGGTTGAAACAGTTCGCGCAGGGAGACACGATGTCCAGGCCCATTTTTTCGGCGGCCGCCAGGTTCCTGGCGGGCAGGAGCACCGCCATGGACTCGCTCAGGCTGTGGGCGGCTGTGGCGCCGCAGCAGGTCCAGTCGTCGATTTCCACAAGTTGCACGGCCAGCGTCTCGAACACCGCCGCGATGGAACGCGCATAGTCGTTGGCCATTCCCTCCAGGGAGCAGCCGGGATAAAAGGCGACCTTCATCGGACATTCCCCCCTTGCACCTTGTCGCAGACTTCGCGGATTTTCTTCATCTCCTTGCACCGGTGGGGCAAAAGCTTCAGTTTGCCCCTTTTGAAAAGCCCGATCCCCAGAAGCAGCTCGTCCTTCAGGACGCCCCTGGCGATTTTTTCCTTGAGAACGGATGGTTTCCGGTTCAACGACCCGATCAGCCAAGTCTCGTTGACCCGTCCGAACCGCTGGAGTTCCTCCACGAACGTCTGGTGGAACGTCGCCAGGATTTTCTCCCGGGGCGCGACCGAGGAGCGGAACGCGAGCTTGCGCAGATGGCTGATGGTCTCCGCCACCCCGACCTCGTTCGGGCAGTAGGTGGTGCACATTTCGCAGGAAAGGCACACCCAGATCGTGGTCGATTCCATCAGCTCCTCTCGCCATCCGAGCTGTACGTATCGAACCACCTGGTGCGGCTTGACGTCCATATAAAAGCTGACGGGGCACGAATTGGTGCACCGTTCGCACTGGTAGCACGCGGAGATGTTCGCGCCGGTCTCCCCTTCGATTTTTTTGAGAAAGTGATCGCCTCTGTCGCCGATCGGTCGCCTGGGAAGAGTAGCCTCTCTTGGCCCCGGAGCACCTGTCTTTTCGAAATTTTCGCCCATATTCCATCTCTCTTTTCGTTGCGGGGTGCTTGGTTCTTTACAGGTTCTCATTTCTTGAAGCGTTTTGCAAACTCCATGATGGTAACCATGCAATCATGGATCGGAAAGGTGAAATCGCCTTTGCTGCAACTGGCGCGTCGGCCTTGCCCCCGACGAAAAGAACAAGGTCACCGTCGAACCGGACGACAACCAGCCTCGCGTTGCTGCCGACACCGCGTCGCCCGCCTGCTGTCTTGATTTGAATGTGGAAACGCAAGCCTTGCTGACCGTCGAGGCGGGCAAGTCGCTACACGTCCACGGCCTGCTGGTTTTTAAGGAGGCGCTGGTCGTTATCAGCAACGTCGCTTTCTTGGCAAAGGATTGGGAACGCAGTCTCATGTTCCATAATTTTGTTGTTCCTTTTCCATATTTTCCAACAGCAGCATAAACGTCATGATTTGTTTTTCCAGCATTTCCTTTGTCGAGCCGAGCTTTTTGGCGATCACGCGTTCCCTCTCCCAATCCAGTTCGAACATGTAGAATTGCAGGTACTCCTGGCGAAACGACTGGAATTCCCTGAGGCTTTCGAAAAGGCCGAGATCGATTACGGGGGGTCTGCATCCCTCGATTTTCAAAAGCATTCTCTTGAGCAGATCGCGTTGCCACAAGCCTGGTTCCCAGTCCTTTTCGCAAAAGCGGAGCACCGCTTTGAAGATATTTTCGCAACCCGTGTGGAAGTTTAGCAGATAGCAGCCGATGGCCGCCCGGTCGGCGAAATAGACCCTTTCCGAGGGAAGCGACAGCTTGGGCTCGAACTGTTCGAAATCCCTGACGAGTTTTCCCAATTTCCGGATTTCCGCCTTGATGTCCGCGTTCAGCAAAGCGGCTGTGTATAGCATGTTGTTTGTTTCCTTTCTCTGCAAGGTCCCGCAACGCCTTTTCCGCGAGTCCGAATCGAAAAAAAAGCGGCGGCGGGGGAAGATTCTATGAAATCATGAATGTAGCGCGGTTTGTTGCAATGCACAAGAGAAAAAATGTTGCGGCGCACAAGCTGCGAGAAACCGCGCGGGTATAATGTTAATCGTTGACATGTACACGGCCCAGGGCATAGATTTCCAAATGGAATGCCATTGCGAGTGGAGCCTGCGGCAGTTGTCGCCCCGGCGATGGCAACGATAAAAACGCTTTTGTTTCAACCCGGAAGGTGCCCCATGCGTTCTGAAGCCGAAAAACAATATCTTCTCAAAGCCATCGAGTCGTTTCAGAGGCGGATCATCGTGATTTCGCCCGAATTCGAAATTCTGGCCGCCAGCTGCCATATGAAGGGCGTTGAAGACGCTTCGCTTGTGGGACGCCACTGCCACGAGGTCCTCTACGACCGCGAAGTTCCCTGCGAAGATTGCGCGGTGGAAAACGCCCGCATCCATGGAGTGCCGTCCATCCGCACCAAAAAGGGCGAATTCCCGGACCAGGAAAAGCTGCCCTGCCTGTACGCGTATCCCATAAAGACGGACAACGGTCGGCAGGCCTTCGTGAGCATGGATTTCGACATGCCCAGCCGAAAGGAGATCGAAGACAGGCTTCAGCGGTCCAATGCTTTCATGCGCAACTTGATTCTAAGCTCCGTGGACGGCGTGATTGCCGCCGACATGGACGGCAAGATCGTCGTCTACAACGAAAACGCAGCGGAAATATTCGGCTACAGCGTGGAGGAGGCCCTTGAAAACCTGAACATTCGCCAAATCTATCCGGATCATGTCGAATACCAGATCATGCGCAAGCTTCGGAACCCGAGACACGGGGGAAGGGGCAAGCTTCGCTCGCACAAGGTGGATGTCGTGCACAAGGACGGAAAGAGAATCCCGATCAACCTGAACGCGTCCATCGTGTACGAGAACGGCCGGGAAGTCGCCACCATCGGTTTTTTCCACGACATGCGCGAGATCAACCGCGTGAAGGCGGAGCTGGAAAAGACGCAGGTGCAGCTGTTGCAATCGGAAAAGATGGCATCTCTCGGAAAGCTGGCCGCAGGGGTGGCCCATCAGCTCAACAACCCTCTCGGCGGCATCACCCTGTTCACCAAGCTGGTATTGGAAGAGTACGATCTGGAAGAGGGCGTTCGCGAGGACTTGGGCCGCGTGCTGCGGGATGCGGAGCGCTGCAAGGAGACGGTCAAGGAACTGCTGGAATTCGCCCGCCAGACCCGGCACCTGAAGAGGCCCCACGACATCAACAAGGCCATACGGCGCACGCTTTTTCTGCTCGAAAACCAGACCCTGTTCCACAACATCGAAATCGAAAAGGACCTGGACGATTCCATCCCCCGAGTGCAGAGCGACGTGCAGCAACTGAACCATATGTTCATGAATATCGTTTTGAACGCGGCCCAGGCCATGAAAGGAGAAGGAAAGCTGAGTCTGAAAACGCGGCTCGGTTCCAAAAACGAGTGGGTCCGCATTGAAATCTCCGATTCCGGACCCGGCATTCCGGAAGAAATCCTGCCCCATATTTTCGATCCTTTCTTCACTACCAAGGAGGAAGGGGAGGGGACCGGCTTGGGATTGAGTCTGGTCTACGGGATCGTGGAAAACCATGGCGGACGAATCAAATGCGAGAGCCCCCAAGGGAAGGGAACCGCCTTTGTCATAGAACTTCCCCTGAAAACCGACGAAAATGGAGGTGAAAAACTTGAATAGCGTCACGGATCCAATCAATGTCATGGTCGTGGACGACGAGGAGAGCGTCCGGGAGGGTTCCCAGAGAATCCTAAAGCGCATGGGGTTCGAAGTGCGCGTGGCCAAGCGCGGTGACGAGGGCCTGGAAATGCTGGAAAAGGCCAGGCCGGCCATCGTTTTGCTGGACCTGAAGATGCCCGGCATGGACGGCATGGAGGTCCTGGAACGAATCAAGGCCGTCGATCCGGAAATCCAGGTGATCGTCATCACGGGCTACGCTACCGTGGAGACCGCCATCCAGGCCATGAAGCAAGGCGCATACGATTTCATCCCCAAGCCTTTCGAGCCGGACCAGCTTCGAATCGTGGTCAACCGCGCGGCGGAAAAAATCCGTCTGACCCGCGAGGCCGCGAAGCTGGAACGGGAGCGGGCGCGCACCCTGTCCGACTTGGGCGCGGAGAAAAGCCGCCTGCGGACCGTCATCGAATCCTTCCCCGATGGCATCCTGGTGACCAACGCCGCCGGCAAGGTGGTCATGCTCAACCCGTCCTGCCGCCAGATGCTCGGCCTGGACAGCGAGGCGGGCGTCGGAAAACCGGTGGAAGAGGTCGTCCCCGACAAGGAACTGTGCGAGCTGATCAGGGAGATTTCCCGGGGCTGTTTCATCGACTACGAAGACATACCCGACCGCGAGTTCGCGCTTCCCGACGAAATCTACCTGAGGTCCAAGGCCCAGCCGGTCCTGGGCGAGCGCAGGGAGTGCCTCGGGGCCGTAGTAAACTTCGTGGACATCACGGGAATGAAAGTCCTCGACCGCCTGAAATCCGAATTCGTGGCCAAGGTCTCCCACGAGCTTCGCTCACCTTTGTCCACCATCCACGAACAGCTCGCCGTGGTCATTCGCGAGCTGATGGATTCCCAATCCGGCCAGGAGCACCAGATGCTGACCCGGGCCAAGGAGAAGACCCGGGGACTCATTTCCCTGATCGGAGACCTGCTCGACCTTTCCCGAATCGAAGAGGGCCTCATCTGCCGCGAACCCCAGCCGGTGAAGGTGGACGAACTGCTGCGAAACATTGTGGACTTCCTGAAGGCCCAGGCCAAGGCGAAAAAGCAGGACCTGTGCATTTCGCTACCCCAGGACCCCCTCCCGAAAATCGACGCCGACCCCATCGCCCTGGAAAGCATTTTCGGAAACCTGATTACAAACGCCATCAAGTACACCCCGGAGGAAGGAACGGTGCGGGTGGAAGCCGACCGCGCCGGAGTAAACATCCGCGTCCGCGTGATAGACAACGGCTACGGCATGGCCGAAAAGCACCTGGAGAAGATCTTCGAACGCTTCTACCGCGTCAAGGACGACAACACCCGCTACATCAACGGCACCGGCCTTGGCCTGCCCATCGTAAAGGGCCTGCTGGACTCCATGGGCGGCATTGTGGAAGTGGAAAGCACGCCTGGGGAGGGCTCCGTGTTCACGGTTTTGCTGCCGACGAAAGGCTGATGGAATTCATGTAGGCCTGTTGTCGGCGGACCATGAGCGTTGATCGGCGGTCAAACCTCTTGATGCAAGGCATCAAGGTTTGGCCGACCGTCTGTGTTTTCCGCAGTAGCATCCAGAGTTTCGATGTCGCAATCTTTCCGGATCTTCTTTGATTCGGCCTGCATCAGCGTCAGTTTTTCCGCCGATATGGTCACGGTGCCGCCTGAAATGAGAATCAGGCTTTGCGCTTTCATTTTGGCATTGACGCTGATGGCCGGAGGATAGCCGTTTTCCATGGCGGAACCCACCACCGCGTTTGTATTGAAATCGGGAACGACGCTGGTGTTCCAATTGTTCGATCCATCCCAATCTTCCGTTTTAGAGTAAGGCTTCGTCCAATTCAATCCGGTCGTAAATGTTCGAAAGGGGAAGGGCGATTTCAAATTCAGGCAGCATCAAGGAATCGTCGATGTTTTCGTGCTCCGTTAGGCTCCAGCGGCCCGGCCCCTCTTTCCTGAAATGCTCTACCGCAATCGCGTACTGGTCCACCGTGATGAAATCCGTCAGGGACGGTATTTTTCGGTAGGCCGTGAATTTGGTGCCCTTGTCGTAGTCCCTGGTGGACTTGGATAGCACCTCCACGATAATTTTCGGATTGGCGATGGTGTCGTTTCTGTCTTTCGCCATTTTAACCTCGCCGCAAACCACAGCTATATCCGGATAAGAATAGTGTCTGTCGTATTCGAGTTCCACTTTGATATCGCTCGGCAATACAATGCAATCGAATCCTTTGAATTCATTGCCGAGAGAGATGATTAGATTGGATACAATGAAATTATGTCGAAAAGACGCTCCTGTCATTGCGAATATTTCGCCATGGCAATATTCGCTTTTGGTCTCCGAATCACTCTCCATTTCGAAATACTCGTCTGCGGAGAACGTTTTCTTTTTCGGCAATTCCATGGTACACCTCTAAATTTTATTCTACAGTTTATGGCATCATTATGCGTTGCATCATCTCAACAATATACACCAAGTTCAAGCGCACAAAGAAACATCCTGAAAAACCGATCTCGCTTGTCCCAGTAGCGCCGTCTTCCAATGCGGCGCGGGGCTTGGTTCAAAATGCGGCCACCTGGATTCCGGGTCTACGCTACATTTTCCAGTTAAGAAAGTCCCTGAAAAGACGGAATCCAGCTATTTTACCGACACCCGGGTTGCATACCGCTCCGCCCGGAATGACGACTGCCGGGAGGATAGTCTTTGAAAGTGGCCGATGTTAAAACCAATCCTGCGGCGCGTTGCCTGGCGTGTTTGGAGTTCACAACGGCAGAGCATCGGACATCGCGCCGCCGTGGAAGACGGCGCTACCGAGGCTGTCCGGCTTTGGTCCCTCAGGAAGAATAACATCCGCACAGGTCGAAAAAAAATCTAAAAAAAAAGTTTTTCAGCGGCCCGGAGTGCACCGGACCATTGGGGCGGATTTCAATCCTCCATACCTTTGTTCACCCCGTAGCGAAGGGAATACAGCGCCTCCACGATCCCGAGGTTCTGGTCGCCGTCCACGTCGGCCTCCACGTAGACCCAGTCTGAAGGCACCAGTCCCGCCGCTATGTTGAACGCCAGCAGAGAATCTTTCAGGTCCACGACGCCGTCGCCGTTCAAATCGCCTTTTTCCAGTGTTTCCGGGCGGATCGCCACCTTGAGGACGTCCTTGTCCACATGGCCCAGGGTGTCGTAGGCGACCACGGGCAGCAGGTGGGTGCCATACGGGCCGGTGGCGGATTCCACGGGGTACTCGTAGATGCCGTCTCCGTCTTCGTCCTTCATGTCCACGATCACGATGCAGTCCGCGTCGGGTTCGCAATCGACGCCCAGAAATTCGGTGATGTCCACGGTCACGCGTTCGACCTTGTTTTCGGGCATTTCGCCGGTCTCGGGCGTATCGCCGTCCTTGGGGGCCACGATGCCGACCTCTGCCGAGAGCAGGACCTTTTCCATGGAAACGACGGTCTCCGGCTCCGCCCATGTTCTAAATATTTCCACATAGCTGGTGACGATGAAAAGTTCCACGGCGTCGGCGTCGGACGCGCCTGCGACATCCACGGTCTTGACGGGCAGGATTGTCGAACCGTACGGCGCGGCCAGGGGGATTCTCGCGATGGCCGAATAGGGGACGCAGCGGCGGTCGTCCGAGACGGTCCGGTCCGGGGACAGCTCGACTTTGCCTCCTCCGATGGACGCCATGTCCACGTTCACCTGGTCGATGTCTCCTATGCCGTCGATGTCCTTGACCGTCGCAGTGAACTGCACCCTGCCGCCCGCGTATACCAAATGGGGTTCCGCAGACGCGCTGCAAATCTCAGGCGGGGTGTTTTCCCGATACAGGATGATGCCGTCGTCGCCCACGGCCCAGGCGTCCCCGGTCCTTACCGCGTCGATGTCGTTTAGCTTGCCGTTCTGGAGGCAGAAAAGCTCGCCTGTGTTGTCGGAAGCGATCAGCGATTCCAGGTACCATCTTTTTCCGCCGTCGGTGGTGTGGAATATGGTAATGATCGTGTCATCTTGGCCTGCGCTCAGGATTTTCCCGTGATAGCCGGCGAGCCAGCCGTGGTTGCCGTCCACAAAGCCCGCCGCGCGAAATACGGGAAGGGGAAGGGAAAATGGCCACGGGAAATACTGGGGCTTCCAGACGTCTTCCACGCGGTTCAGGATGCATCCGCTTTCGCCTACCGCCCATCCGGCAAGCCTGGCGACCTCTTCGGAACTGGCCGTAGGCGCCATGACGAATTCCAGATCTTGGAGGGGGGGAGTCACGGTGTTCGATAGATCGTCCTCCCGTTCCCAGGTCTCGCCGCCGTCTTCGGTGCGGACAATGTAGCCGAACGCATGCGAGGGATCGTTCATGTCGTGGGCCCTGCCTGCGATCCATCCATAATTTTGCGACGACCAAAAGGTGCACGTGTTGGAGACGATGATTTCCGGGATGGCGGAGATTCCGACCGCGCCCTGCTTCCAGGTGGCGCCGCCGTCCGCAGTGGCGATGTAGCGCCCGTAGTCTCCCACGGCCCAAGCGACCCGTTCGTTCAGAACGAAGATCTCTGAGATCTTTTTCAGAGGGAACGAATCGGGGACGCAATCGGTGGCATTGTCGCACACCGGGTAGAGCAGTCTCCAGGACTGCCCGGCGTCCTCGGTTTTGCAGACGATTCCGATCTCCAGGGTTTCCGAGGCACTGCCGTCGTCCGGGTCGTAGGTGAACACCAGGGTCCCGGCGATCCAGCCGATTTTTTCGTCCAGAAATTGCACGCTTTGCCAGTGAATCGGCCACGTGTTGGCGGAGACGAAATCGGGCGTGGCGTAGGAGACCGGGCCGATGGATTTCCAGGTGGCGCCGCCGTCTCCGGTGGCCAGCACGGTTGCGCGGTCGCCGACTGCGAACCCGGTCAGGTCGTCCACGAAATCCACGCTGTTGAGATGGCAGGTGGTTCCGCTTTGTTGAAAGATCCAGCCGCTTGCTTCCGCGCTCGCAAGGTAGGAAAAAACGGCGATAAAGGCCAACAAGACGGGGAGTGCCGTCGCCTTTGCTCTTCTTCTCATTTCAAACCTCCTGTTTTTCGGGTTAAGCAATAATGTTTTTTTACTTGTTTTCAGGCGGTCTGATTTCCGGATTGTCTTGCGCCGAATCGTTGCCGAAAAGCCTGTTCGCTCAATCTTCCGATTCTATCGACAATTTTGTCGAATTGCAAATGAAAAATCAACTTTTCACGCAATATCTTGTCTTGATTTTGATCGAAGAGAGTGATGGGGCAGGCCAATGCGGCAGTCGCACGATCCAGAGAGGTGTTAGGCTTCATGAATGTTTGCCCAGACGAATGCGCCCGATCCCTAAACTCCTTTGACAGTGATGTAAGAAAGGAAGCGTCAGACGAATTCTGTCCCGGCTTTTTGGAGGACGCTTTCCACGATCCGGTCGATGGAGGCGATCACGGCGCGCTTGCCCGTGCGGGATTTGAACCGGGAGGCCGCCTCCACCTTGGGTCCCATGGAGCCCGGGGCGAAGTGGCCCTCCTTGGCATACCGCGACGCCTCTTCCAGGGTCATGCTTCGAAGAAGCTGCTGGTCCGGCGCGCCGAAGCGAAGCATGGCGCCGGGAACGTCGGTGGCGATGACGAAAATGTCCGCCGACACTTCCTCGGCCAGAAGCGCGCTTGCCAGGTCCTTGTCGATGACCGCGTCCACCCCGCAGAACGCTCTTCCTTCCCGGGCCACGGGAATTCCGCCTCCGCCGCAGCAGATCACGATGAAATCCATGTCGATGAGCTTTAGTATTTCATACTTTTCCACGATGGTCAGCGGTTCGGGGGAGGCCACGGCGCGCCGGAAGCCTTTCGGTGTTTTCATGACGGGGTAGGGCAGGCGGGAGGCCTGTTCCCGGGTGAAGGCCGGGCCGACGGGTTTGGCGGGCTTTTCGAAGGCCGGGTCCTTTTTGTCCACCACCACGTAGGTGATCAGGGAGACCAGCAAATGGTCGTACACGCCCCGGGCCATCAGGGCTTCGTCGATGGCCGATTCGATCATGTACCCGATCTGCCCCTGGGTCTGGGCGACCAGGATTTCCAGGGGCATCTTGGGGACCTTGTCGCAGGACTCCTGCTGGAGCATGATGTTTCCCACCTGGGGGCCGTTTCCGTGGGTGATGACGATCCTGTGGGTTTCGGACAGTTCGGCGATCTGGCGAATCGGGCCCCTCAAGTTGGCGAATTGCTCCTCGACGGTCCCCTCCTGTCCCTTCCTGATGAAGGCGTTTCCGCCGAACGCGACCAGCAGGACCGGCTTTTTCTTTTTTCCGGATGTTTTTCTTTTCATCGCAGCCTGTCTCCGAAGCTGGTTTCAAGAACTTGCGCCAGGGTGGGTTCGCCGTGGTCGCCGTACTCGTACCGGACCCTGACGGACGGCTTTTGGATGGAAACGATCCGGGTCAGGTCCACGGGCGTGGCCACCACGACCAGGTCGCAGGGAGTGTCGTTGATGGTCTTTTCCAGGTCGCGGATTTGCTTCCGGCCGTAGCCCATGGCGGGAAGCACCGGTCCGATGTCCGGGTATTTTTCGAAGGTCCTGGAGAGGCTTCCGGCCAGAAAGGGGCGGGGATCCACCAGGGAGGCGGCGCCGTGTCGCAGGGCGGCGATGGTGCCGGCCCCGAAAGGCATGCCCCCGTGGGTCAGCGTGGGACCGTCCTCCACTACCAGCACGTTTTTTCCCCGGATGCCGCCGGGATCGTCCGGCGCGAGCACGGAGTCCGCCAGGACGATTTGCGCTTTGGGGTTGTGCTTGCGGATGGCTTCGGCGACCTTTTCCACGTTTTCCGGCGGGGCGCTGTCCACCTTGTTGATCAGCGCGATGTCCGCCAGGATCAGGTTGGTTTCGCCCGGATGGTAGGACGTTTCGTGGCCGGGCCGGTGGGGGTCGAACACCACGATGTGGACGTCGGGCTTGAAAAACGGCACGTCGTTGTTTCCTCCGTCCCAGACGATGACGTCGGCCTCCTTTTCCGCGCTCCGCAGAATCTTTTCGTAATCGACCCCGGCATACACCACCACACCGTCGTCGATGTGCGGCTCGTACTCCTCCCTCTCCTCGATGGTGCATTCGTGCCTGTCGAGGTCCTCGTAGGATGAAAACCTCTGCACCACCTGCTTTGTGAGGTCTCCGTAGGGCATGGGGTGGCGGACCACCACCACGGTCTTTCCCATGTTCTTGAGGATTTCCACCAGCTTGCGGCTGGTCTGGGACTTGCCGCATCCGGTCCTCACCGCGCAGACCGAAATCACCTTCTTGTCGGTGGAAAGCATGGTGTAGGAGGCGCCGATCAGGATGAAATCGGCCCCGGCGGCAGTGGCGACCGACGCCTTGTGCATGACGTCCTCGTGGCGAACGTCGCTGTAGGAAAACGCGACCAGGTCCACCGCGTTTTCCTGGATCAGGGAGAACAGTTTTTCGTCCGAGTGGATCGGAATTCCCTCGGGATAGAATTTCCCCGCCAGCTCCGGGGGGTACCTGCGGCCCTCGATGTCCGGAATCTGGGTCGCGGTGAAGCAGACCACGCGATAGCGCTCGTTGTCCCGGAAATAGACGTTGAAATTGTGGAAATCGCGTCCAGCCGCGCCCATGATAACGACCTTCTCGATCCTGACCGCCATGTCTGCAACACCTCCGGTTGAAATGTCCAAAAGTTGAAAAAACGTTCCGGGTTCTTTCCCGCGCCCCGTCGATCCGATCGCGGACGACCGCCAGGCGAGGGGCGAACCGGATGACGCATACCGTTTCCCGGTTGAAGTCCGCAGGGAAATTCTTGTCCCGGTCGGGGCTTTTTTTTCTATTTCGGCTATGCCCTCGCTGCCTCGTTCCAACGCTTTGCGTTGGAATGCATACCAGGACGCTTCGCGTCCGCGTTCCGCAGGCGCATGGCAGAAACAAGAACCAAACCCTCCCGGCCGCAAGTAAAACGTTACCATATACGATGCTGGAATGCAATTCATGTGTGACAAACGCAGTAAATCAAACTGTGGAAAAAAAGGGCCGGGCTTGGTTCTGAATTCGGCCACCTGGATTCCGGGTCTACGCTACACGTTCCGGTTAAGAAATTCCCGGAAGCGACGGAATCCGGCTGTTTTATCGACACCCGGGGTACATACCGCTCCGCCCGGAATGACGACAACCGCGACGATAGTTTCTGAAAGTGGCCGATGTTAAGACCAAGCCCCAAAGGCCGCCCTTGTTGGAAAGGCAAAAAAAAAGCGCCGGACAATGTCCGGCGCCTTTTTAGAGTGTTTTCAAAATCGCTATCCGGCGATTTCGATTTTGCGGGACTTTTCGGACTCGCCCTTGGGAATGGTCACCTTCAGGACGCCGTCCTTGTAGTTGGCTTCGATCTTTTCGGCTTCCACGCCTTCGGGTACCCGCAGACTTCTGGAAAATGACCCGTAGCGGCTTTCGACGAAGCGGTAGTTCTCCTTTTCCTCCTTCTTTTCCATTTTCTTCTCGCCGCGAATCGTCAGAAGGCCGTTGGAAAGGGTGATGTCGATGTCCTTCTTGTCCATGCCGGGGACCTCGGCCCTCACGACCACATGGTTCTCTGCCTCGGAAACGTCCACGCTGGGAAGCCATTCCTTGTTCTCTTCGCGATTGGCCAGGCCGAATTCGTCGAACAGCTTGTCGAACATGCTCCAGTGGGGAGTGGCCATCCAGTCGTTGGTTCCTCTGCGCAAAGTCGGTAAAAAGTTTCTCATCTTCCTTCCTCCTTTTAATGGTTTGAATTTGTTGTTAATTCAGTTAGTTACGTCCTTTCGTTGCAAAGAATATTAAACATGTGAAATGGGGCGTCAAGGGAAAAAAGTCAGGAAAGGTACGCATATTGCATTAAAAATTTTTTTCAAGGGTTGGAAAAGGCGAAAGGAGTGAAAACTGCTTTTTTTCCGTGTGCGTCGGTGACTGTCCGTGTCGGTCCGTGTCGCGGGCTTGGTTTTAGCTTCGGCCGGTTTTCATCCAACTGTTTCAATCGTCGCCTGGATTCCGGGTCTTCGCAAGCTCCGCCCGGAATGACGGTGTCATCGACCCTCTGCGAACTTACGGGTGTATTCGGAGAATTTTTCCATGATCAGCCGGGTGCGTTCGCAGGGTTTTCCGTCGCCCACCGTTATATTGTCTGCCATGATCACCGGCAGGACCTCCTTGACGGAGGACGACAAAAATGCTCCTTGGGCGGTTTCGAGTTCCCTGCGATGGATTTTTCGGAGTTCGATTTCGAATTCGTTTTCGGCCAGGGAGAGGACCACCTGGCGGGTGATTCCCGGAAGCACGCTTTCCGTGCATGGCGTGACCAGCTTTCCATGGATGAATGCGAAGAGATTGCTTGTGGTGCCCTCCCTGAGATTGCCGTCATTGTCGGTATACACGGCCTCCACTGCGGATTTTCGAGAGGCTTCCCCCAGGGCCATGACTGCCGCCACGTAGTTGAGGCTTTTGGCCCAGGGCATACGCCGTTCCACGGGGACGGTGGCGATCTTGACGCCCTTTTCGTACCATTCGGGGGGAACCGGCTTCAATCCTGTCGCCATGACGATCAGGCGCGGTTTTCCGGCAGGTGTGATGGAATCTTCCGAAGGGCCGCCGGTCACCACGACTCGAATGTCGTATTCCCCGGCGGCGTTTTTGCCAAGGGTATTCAGAACGATCTTTTCGATCCGATCCACCGGTGCGGGAAGCGTCAGCCCGACGAATTGCGCGGAACGTTCCAGTCTTTCGATATGGTCCCGCAGGTGAAAGGGCCTTCCACCATAGGTCCGCATGAAGTCGAACACACCGTAGCCCCTGAGAATCGCAAGATCTCCGATCGGAAGCGCGGCCTCCTCTTCGGGGACGTAATCGCCGTCTACATAGAATATGGAACCCATCGGACCTGACCTGCCTCCGTTCGGTTGGAAGGAAACGACCCTGTTGTCGTTTTCTCGTAAACATTGTTCGAAGGATTGTATTCGCCGCAGGCAAAATTGTCAAACCGGGAATCGGAAACCAGCGGCATTTCCAATTTACCCTTTGACAAGCCGTGCGCGCGTCCGTTACAAATAGAAAATTTTACAGAGGGATCGATCTGATTTGGACAAGGAAAAAAAACAATCGCTGATGTGGCTGGTCAAGTTCTGGGGGGCACTGGCCCTTTTCTATTGGCTGCACGGCACGCGCTGGATCGAAGATGCGGTGTTGAAGCCTTTCGCGGTGGCGACGGCGGTTGTCGCACGAAGCGTGCTTCCGCGAATCGGCATGCAGGTGGAACAAACGGGCACCACCATCCGGACCGGAGAAAGAATGTTCGAAATCGCCGGTTCATGCACGGGGACGCTGGTGATTTTTTTGTTCGCCGCCGCCGTGCTTTCGTTTCCCACCTCCTGGAAGTCCCGGATAAAAGGCCTTTTGATCGGCCTGGCGGGAATCACGTTGCTGAACTTCTTCCGGACCCTGGTCATCGTGGTGGTGGCGTCCAAATTCCCGGACGCATTCTGGATGCTGCACGTGGTGATCGGCCAGGCGGTGGTGATCGTGGGAACGGTGGGCATCTACCTGTGGTGGATGAACCAGAGAGGCGATGTCGCATATCTTCCCAAGGGAAGGCGGGAAGCCGCCAAGACCACGGCCCTGTTTTTTGCCGGGTTCGTTTTCGGGTACGCGGCCTACTATTTCTTGTTCCTGAACAGTCCCGTGGGGGGGGCGACCAGGGAGATCATCGGACGGCACGTCGCCGTGCTGTTGAGCATCGGGTTCGACACTTCCTACCGGGGGGAGATCCTCCAGGCGTCGGGCACCGCGATTCGACTGGAGCCGCAGTGTCTTTCCAGCCCCATGGTGGTGCTGTTTTCCGCCGTGACCATGGCGCTTCCGGTCGCGTTCTGGAAGAAGCTGCTGGCGACAGTGCTGGGCTTCTGGCCAGTCTTCTACCTGTACCACCTGTTTTCCACCGTCGCCGTCGTCGTTTCCCTGACAGGCGGAGGCGCCACCAGTGAAAGCTTCGTCTATATCCATATTCAGCAGCTGGTCCTTGTTCCCTTGCTTTTATTTCTCGCGGTCTACTACGACAGAGGGGGAAAAGATTTCAGGATTTTCGGAAAGGAAGTTCTTAGGCTGGCCATCTGGGCTGTCGCGTCGATTCCCTTGGCGATGGGGTTCGGCTTTCTGTTCAGGGACTTTTTCCTGCCTTCGCTCACGCAATGGATCAGCGGGACGCCCGCGCTTTTTCTGGCGACTCTTGAGCCGCAGACTTCCCATGTATTCGGCTTAAACAGCATTCTGAGGACCGTCCCGGATTTCGAAATCGCCATCTGGCTGGTTCTTTCGGCCACGGAGCCGTCCCTGTCCGTCAGGGAGAAAATCCGCTGGGCTGCGGCGGGGCTGCCCGTTTTATTTCTGCACGGGCTGGCCGCGGCCGCCGCAGTGGAGCTTTTCCATTTGCTGCCCAACGCGTTTTTATTGCAAAGCTGGGTCGTGATCGTGCCTTTCGCGGTGTTTTACGGCATAAAAAAATACAAACCGTTCATCGAAAAAAAGAAGGAGGAGAGTCATGGAGGAATGCATCTTCTGCAAGATCGTTAGAGGCGAAATTCCCTGCGTGAAAATCTACGAGGACAAGGATGTGCTGGCCTTCGCGGACATCAATCCGATTTCCAAAGGGCATGTTCTGATCATTCCGAAGGAGCACGCGGAAAACATGTGGGAGGCGTCCGAGGAGACCCTGGTGGCCGTGATGCGCACCGCCAAGAAGCTGGTGCACGCCATCAAGGAGGCCATCGACCCCGACGGTGTCGCGGTGCTCCAGCTCAACGGCAAGGCGGTCAACCAGGTGGTCATGCATTACCATTTTCACCTGATCCCCCGTTCGGCCGACGAGGGCAGCCTGTCGATGACCCAGTGGGAACTGATTCCCGGAGACATGGCCGAAATCAACGAGGTCGCAGGCAAGATCAAGGGCGCGATCAAGTAGCCGCCAACCTGTTTCCGCCAATCCTCACCGTTTTTTCGTTCCCACGCTCCGCGTGGGAACGAACCTTGGACGATCCGCATATGCGGATTTCCGACCTGTGCGGATGGCGTCCTTCATTTAGGGGAAAAGCCTGACGTTTTCCGGTAGCGCCGCCTTCCACGGCGGCGCGGCGCCTGTTTCCACAGCCCTCGTTCGAAACACGGGCTTGGTTTTAACTTCGGCCGGTTTTCATCCAACAGTTTCGATCATCGGCTGGATTCCGGGTCTAAAGCAAGCTCCGCCCGGAATGACGGTGTTGGTTGGCCGGCGTAAAAACCAAAACCCGAAACAATTTTTGTCGCCCCGTGTCAGGCCAGCGACGCTCCGAACTTCTTTGCTTTCTCCACGGCCGACGAATCTTCCAGCAATGCCCCTGCCTTGGGCGGCGCAAAGGGAAAAAGGCAGGAGTGGAATTGATTTCCCATCATATCCGCCGGAATTTTCCACTGGCGTTCTAAAAGCTCCAGATTGTTTGCGATGTCGCCCCCGCCGGTGGCCAGCAGGCCGAAGGCTTTTCCGGCAAGGGGAGTGCGAATGTCGCCCGGTTCCCCGAATTTGATCAGGGAGAACATCCGGTCTACGACCATCTTGATCTGGGCGGAATAGCTGAACCAGTAGATCGGCGTGGCCAGGACGATGGTGTCGTAATGCGGAAGGGTCGCGACCGCATGGGCGATTCCGTCGTCCAGAGAGCATTCGAACTTTTCGGATTGCTGGCACTTGGAGCAGCCGATGCACCCGGGCTTTTTGAAATCCAGCGCGGTCGCGTCGATCTCGGCGACTTCCGCCTTTTTCTCCTTTGCCGCCTCTATGGCCAAAGCGGCCATGGCCCTTGTGTTGCCGTTCTTTCGGGGACTTCCCTGGATGAAAACGATTTTTTTTGCCAAGAGACCTCCTTTTTGTTGTATGAATTGATTTATATGGTTCGCCTTAACGACATACCGGCGAAAATACAGACGACTATCGAATTGTCAACGGCCCTTGCTCGATGGGACAAGGTCGTTTCATGGCCTAATCTCGATGGGTGTACCTGTTTCTATGTTTTCGTACAACTCGTCGATCTCCTTGTCGGTCACGGCGATGCATCCCAGGGTCCAGTCGAAGAGCAGGTGGAACCTGCCGATCCAACCCAAGCCGTTCCTCAATCCGTGGATTTTGATCTGCCCGCCAGGGCTTCTTCCCAGTGAGACCGCATGTTTCCTGTCCTGTTCATTCGGATAGGAGATTCCGAGGTTCTTGTGATACCCGCTGTTCGGGTTTTTGCCGTCGATGAAATACAAGCCTTCCGGGGTTTTTCGATCCCCTTCGAACTCCTTGGGACCTTTTGGAGACCTCCCCAACGATATTTCGTATGTCTTGAGGACGGAATCGCCGGAAATCAGCCGCATCTCTCTTTCGTGCTTGATCACCACGATCTTGTCAACGCTGGAATCGGCCGCGAGTGGTTCGAATGGGCGCGCGTAGAAAAACAAAGCGTATCCGAACATACCTATGATCGGCAACCATAAAAAGAGTTTTTTGGACATGGGAAGGCCTCCTTTGGCATTGCTGAAAAGATCGATCACGGGAACCATGTCGGCAAAACGGATTTTTGTCAAGGTTTGCGCCGATGAGTCAGCAATTCTAATTTTGACGGAAATTCCATGCCAAAAAGGTTGCAACGACCATGGTAGCCAGACCATCCTGGTCTGGGTGGGCCTGCAATATAGGGTATTTCACGACGCGTCGAACCAGACCAGGATGGTCTGGTTACCTTGAAGGCGCCGGAGACAACCAAAATGAGAACTGCTGCCGATGAGTTCCGGTCCGCTTTTCCTGCAACCCAGGCGACGGACGGTGGATTTCAGGATTTCGCAGGGGGGACCCTTTCGGCTGGCCGGTAATGATTATTGCATATCTTGCATCGGCATGTTACTAATTTTGGGAAAGGAGAGCATTATGAGAAAATTTTCGTCCTACGGACCTGTGGATAAGGATATCCATTTTTATGTTCCGCGCGAGAAACTGGTTGAGTCCGCATGTCGTCATCTTCGCGGGGAAGTCCCCGAAAAAGGAGGGCATTATATCACGGTCTGGGCGCCTCGGCAGTGCGGCAAGACCTGGCTCATGCGGGAAGCGCTGTGGCGCCTGGAAGAGGACGACCGCTTCTTTGTCGCAAAAATCAATTTGGAGATAACAAAAAACGAAAAGGACCCTTTGGAGGTTGTCCGGGTCATCGTCGAGGAATTGCAAAAGGCGGAAGTACTGAAAAATGAAAATATTCGGTCTTTTAACCAATTCAGCTCGATCTTTGAAAACGAACGGCTTGAAAAGCCTCTGATTTTGATTCTGGACGAGTTCGATTCGCTGGATGGTTCCGTCATATCCGATCTGGTCGGCGTGTTCCGCAACATTTTTATCGGCAGGACCGAAGACAAGGCCGACGCCTTCCACAAGAGGTATCTCCTTCACGGGATGGCGCTTGTCGGAGTAAGAAGCGTCCTCGGCGTTGAAAACGCCAAAGGCTCGCCGTTCAATGTGCAAAGGTCCATTCACATACCGAACCTGACTTGGGAAGAGGTCCGCTCCATGTTCCAGTGGTATGAAAAAGAAAGCGGCCAGGCCGTGGATCGCGGCGTGATCGAACGGATATACGAAGAAACGCGGGGGCAGCCGGGCCTGGTATCCTGGCTTGGGGAGCTTTTGACCGAAACCTTCAACCGCGAGCCCGACCGTCCCATAGGCCGGGAAGAATTCGAGTACGCATTCAGGAGAGCTGTCAATGCTCTGCCGAACAACAACATCATGAACATCCTGAGCAAGGCCAAGCGGCAGCCATACCGGGAAACCGTGATGAAAATGTTCAGGACGGACAGGAAAATCGAGTTCGCATTCGACGACCCCCATCAGAATTTCCTTTATATGAACGGGGCTGTCGCATTTGAAGAAATCGACGACAAGCTTTATGTGAAATTTTCTTCGCCTTTTGTACAGAAACGGCTTTTCAACTATTTTTCCCGGGAAATATACGGGACCTTGGACAATCTCTACGATCCTATGACGGACATCGAAGCGTTGGTATCCGAGACCGACGTCGATGTTCCCGCTGTCATGAGGCTCTATCAGATCTATCTGAACAAAAACCGCGAATGGCTGTTGAGAGACGCTCCCAGGAGAAAAACCGACCTGAGGATTTTCGAGGCCGTGTTTCATTTCAATCTCTACATGTATCTCAAGGCCTTTTTCCAAGACATTGGAGGAGATGTGTTTCCGGAGTTTCCCACCGGCAACGGCAAGGTGGACCTTATGATACGGCGCGCGGGAAAGCTCTACGAGCTGGAACTCAAATGCTTCAAGGACCGGTACGCATACAAGCAGGCGCTGGCGCGCGGGGCGCTATACGCGCAGCAATTGGGGGTGAAAACCATTTTTCTCGTTTTTTTCATCGAGTCCATCGACGACGAAAACCGGCTGGCGCTGGAGAAGGAGTACCGTGACGACCAAAGCGGAGCAACGGTCCTGCCTTTATTCGTTGAAACCGGCAATGTATCGGGGTAGGCGTCGGGGGGGGGGGATGACGAGATCCGCATGCGGCCGACCGGACAGATGTCGCCTGCGGATACGTCAATAGAATCGAGGTTTCTGCGGAACAATATGCTTCCATTGGATCGAAGGAAAAGGATATGAGGAAATTTTCATCCTACGGACCCGTGAACAAGAGACGTCATTTTTACGTGCCGAGAACGGAACTGGTGGATGTCGCCACTACGGAGCTGATCGGCGACATTCCGGAAGAAGGCGGACATTACATCACGGTCTGGGCGCCTCGGCAGTGCGGCAAGACCTGGCTCATGCGCGAAACGCTGTGGCGACTGGAAAAGGACGACGAGTTTGTCTATGCCGATGCGGTGGATGTCCTGCCCAACAACAACGTATTGAACCTCATCGCCAAAGCCCGCAGAGAGCCATATAGGGAGACGATTCTGGAGTTGTTTAAAACACGCTCCACGATTGCGTTTCGGTTCGACGATCCACAAGTGAATTTCCTCTATATGAACGGGGTCGTCGAGCGGGAAAAAACCGGAGTGGGTAAAAACACGGTCCGTTTCTCCTGTCCTTTCGTTCAGAAACGCCTGTTCAACTATTTCTCGCGCGAGATTTTCACCACCATGGACCACCTCTACGATTCCATGACGGACATCGAGGCCATCGTTGATGAAACCGACATCCATGTGCCCGCGCTCATCCGGCTGTACCAGATATATCTCGACCGCAACCGCGATTGGCTCCTGAAAGACGCGCCCAGAAGAAAAACCGACCTGAGGATTTTCGAGGCGGTCTTTCATTTCAACCTCTACATGTATCTCAAGGCCTTTTTCCAGGACAAGGGCGGCGAGGTTTTCCCGGAATTTCCCGCGGGAAACGGAAAGGTGGACATCCTGATTCGACGCGCGGGAAAGCTCTACGCCCTGGAACTCAAATCCTTCAAGGACCGCTATGCATACAAACAGGCGCTGGCGCGCGCGGCGCAGTACGCGGAGCAATTGGGTGTGAAAGACATTTTTCTCGTTTTTTTCATCAAGTCCATCGACGATGAAAACCGGCGGGTGCTGGAGAAGGAGTATCGAGACGACGAAAGCGGAGCAACGGTCCAGCCTCTTTTCGTGGAGACCGGCGCCGTGTCGGGGCAGTCGTCGGGCGGGAAATGACTATATTCGCATACGACCGACCGGACAGAGATCGCCTGCGGCTTTGGCAATGGAATCGGAGATTCTGCCGAACAATCCGTTCCATCGGATCGAAGGAAAAGGACAAGAAAAGTTTCATCCTACGGACCCGTGAACAAGAATCGGCATTTACCATGCGCTTGGTTCTCCTTCATATCGCAATTCCCCTTTCAAGCAGTAGGCAATTTCCTGGAACATGGCTTCTATCCCTGTCGGTTTCATCCTGTTACTCGATGATCAAGTTTTATTATGCGGACCGGACCGAGGCGACCGTCATTCCGGGCGCAGCGCAGCGGAGACCCGGAATCCAGGAGATCCGCAGAAACGCATGGATTCGAAGCTTTCGAGGGAATGACGAAAAAACTTGATCATCGAGTGTTAAAAACGTCGAATTATTTTGAGGCTGTAAAGATAACGTTCTGGCCGCTTTTACTTTTTCGCGATCATGCGGGTGGATACGAAGCAGGACACTTTTGGGCGACAGAGTTTTTAAACCGTCTTCTTCCACTGCATACAAGGCCAAAAATTTTTTATTGAAAAACGGAAACGTTCGCGATTCGATATCGAACTGATAGATAGCATCTTGGGACCGGTCTGCAAGCCGTTGAAAATCCTCCGATAACATACGAATCGGGGAATTATCTTGTTTCTGAAACATAGCAAAGTCATGTTCCAGAGTTTTTATTTTGGCTGCCAATTCTTCATAGCTCGGTTTTTTAATCATTTCAATCACCTGGAGAGAGTGTGCCATATAGACTGTTAAAATAGGGCAAAACGCAGAATTCAATACCGAGGAATAAATTCAGGGTGGATCTTCCCAACGCTTATCGTTTTGCTTGGCTGAGTACCCATATCTTTGCAAGATAAGATTAAAACTCGCTTTTTGTCAACAAAAATCTACTATGAACATAAGCATTCTTCCAAGGTTTTTTTATTGTTCCCGCGTTTTTTGCAATTGACGTCTCCCGCCTTGTTTGCCATAATTCCATTATGCTTTTCAGAAGAGAACCAAATTCGAAAAACTGATGAATTTCACGAGCTATACAATATAAGGATGGAGCACGGGGAGTCCGAATCGTAGATATCGACAATGCGGCCGGCGACCTCGAAAAAGATGGATAATGTTTTCTCAAAAAAAAGGAAGCGACCATGATGGTGAAAAATCGCGGAGACATTGAAAAATTTGTCGAAAATCAAAAGGTGCAGCTCGGATTGAGCGACCGTGAAGCCCAAGGCCTGCTTCAGCAGCAATTGGAAGATCTCGATCTTTCCGAGACGGAACAAGCTTCGCCGGAACCGGCTGCGATTGCGGCCCAGGCGCCGCAAACAGGCATGAAAAGACGCGCGGCGACCAAATCGAAAAGGGGGGAACCTTATCTTAGGGAGTCCCAGACAATCCACGCCCGCCCCACGGGAGTGAGCAAAATACGCTCCCTGTTTTTTGAAATGGCTCTTCCCAACGAATATATCGTCCCGATCGGCGTCAAGGACGCAAAGCCGATCCTCGGCGGCAAATTCTTCAAAATCGGAAAACGGTTTCTCAAATTTCCGGCCGCGATACAGACGGTTTATTTTACTTCGGACAATGCGAATAAACATTATCAAGGCGTTAAAATAGACGGTTACGCCTGCTGGCGAATCGATCCCGAAAAGCCTGAAATCGCCGCGAGAAACCTCGACTTCAGCGACACGCAAAATCCGATGGGAAATACGAATCGAATTCTTCGCACGATCTGCACAGAGGCGATCCGGCACCTTATCGCAAACCTGGCAATCGAGGAAGCGCTGACGAAAAAGGATGAAATCGGAAGAAATCTCAAGAGCCAGCTGGAAAGAATCGAGAGAGAATGGGGCATCCGGTTCGATCAGGTCGGAATCGAGCGTGTGACGATTCTGTCGGCGCAGGTTTTCGACGACCTCCAGCAGAAGTCGAGGGACACGCTTCGTCTCGCGGCCGCCGAAAGCCGGATGGAAACCGACAAGGAAATCGAGAAGAAGAAATCCCAGCACCTCGAGGAAATGGAATCTCTTCGCTGTAAGACGGAAAAGGAAGCCAGAATCTTGAAGGCCACCACGGAAAGCGAAATCCACAAGGTCGAATTGGAAGAGAAATCGATTCGGGAAGCCGAGGAGAGGAAAGCGCAGGAGAATCGCAGGAAAGCCGAACACGAAGCGGAAGAACGGGCGGCATCGGAAAAGGCGGAGCGCGACAAGCGCCAGGCTTCTCGCGAAGCGGAGATCGAAGTCCTTAAAATCGACGAAGCCAGAAAGGTGAAAATGATCCAATCCGATTCGGAAACCGAAACCAGGATAAAGTCCGCCGACAACGACGCCAAAATAGTCGAAGCCTTGGTCCGGAGCGATCTTCGAAAGGCCGAATCCAGGCACGACCAGGAGTTGAGAGTCCAGCAACTCCTGGCGGAGCGAGAATTAAGGAAAGCGGAAGATGAAAAGCATCTGGAACAAAACCGGCTTTCCGGAGAACTCGAACTGGAGTCCGCCCGTTTCGAACAGAAGCTGAAACAGCATGCCGAAATGGCCCGCGCAGACCATGAAATAGAGCTTGACCGACTGGAAAGCCTCCGAAGATCCGAAGAGATGAAAAACCAGCTGACGGACAACCGAATACTTTCGCAATTGGTGGAGAAACTGCCTGAAATCGCATCGTCCGTTGAAATCGACCGCTACACTGTCCTGTCCGGTTCTGGCGAATCTCCCCTGTCGTACACGCTGGCTCAAATCATATCGATGCTGGAGGACAGCGGTCTGCAAAGACTTCTAAGCCTGAAAAAAGAGGCGCAAGACGGTCAATCGACCCCCAAGCCGCAAAAGGGTTCGCCATCATAGGCCTGGGGACAAGAACTGGGGTGATGAAAATCTTCTGTTTTGGAAGGTTGTTCGGTTCATCGCGGATTTGTGGGGAGCGGCAAAAGTAACCAGAGCTTCCAGCTCTGGTCCCGTATCGCGAATATGCCGCCGCTTGGAAGCCGAGGCATGCCAGACCAGGGTGGTCTGGTTACCGTCGATACGCCTTTTCCCACAAATCCGCGATGAACCGGTTGTTCTTCCACCGGGATTTGTTCCCGTTCCGATGTTCCGGGTTTCGGTGTTCGGTGTTCGGCGTTCGGTAAAGCGCCGTACCAATGCGAGCGGCCCGGGCGAAACAAAGGCGGAGAAATCCAAATTTTTCGTGGCTGTGAGACCACCGACCACCGACCACTGACCACCGACCACCGACCGCCGAACACTGACCACTGAACAACGAACACCCAAAAAACAGGAACAAATCCTGGCAGAAAAAACGAGCCCTAAAACGTGGAATTTTCATCACCCCAGTCTGGAGGCCTCCTGTTTTTTCAGCGCCTCTATCATTTTCCGATATTCCTCGTCGCTCATGGAAAAGCCGTGCTCTTCGGCAGGGAATTTTCTTTCGGTCACTTCCGCCTTGTACTGGGCGATGGCCTCGGCGATGTTCTCCCGGATCTTGGCGTATTGCTTGACGAATTTCGGGACGAACCGGTCGAAGAGGCCCACCATGTCGTGGACTACCAGGACCTGGCCGTCGCAGTCGGGACCCGCGCCGATGCCGATGGTGGGAATGGAGATGGTTTCCGTGATGACCTTGGCGATGGGCGAGGGGACGGCCTCCAGGACGATGGAAAAGCAGCCTGCTTCCTCCAGAGCGATGGCGTCGTCGAGGAGCGCGCGGGCGGCCTCGGCGCTTTTGCCCTGCACTTTGAAGCCTCCCAGAGCGGACGCGGTCTGGGGGGTGAGTCCGATATGGCCCTGCACGGGGATGCCCGCCTTGACGATGGCCTCCACGGTGGCCGCCATGGTCACGCCTCCCTCCAGCTTGACGCAGTCGGCCCGGCCCTCCTTCATCATGCGGTTGGAATTCTCCACGGCGCTTTCCACGGACACGTTGTAGGAGCCGAAAGGCATGTCCGCGACCACCAGCCCGTTTTTGGCGGTCCTGGAGACGGCCTTGACGTGATGGACCATCTCGTCCATGGTCACCGACACCGTGTCGGAATAGCCCAGAACCACCATTCCGAGAGAGTCTCCCACGAGGATGATGTCGATTCCCCCCTGATCCACCAGAAGCGCCCACGGATAGTCGTAGGCGGTCAGTTCCGTGATGGGCACGCCGCTTTCTTTTCTCGCCTTGATTTCCGGGATGGTGATTTTGGCCATTGAATTCTCCTTTTCGGTTGGTTGTTCGACGGTTCTAAAAATGCAGTGGTCGTGAAAAAGCCATAGACCACGAAACGCACAAAACACACGAAAATTCGTTTATTTTGGAATTTGTAATCCTTGTCGCTACATGCTTGTCACTCCGGTTGTTCGAATCGATACGCTTATTGCAGAATCCTGTGTTCGGCCGTGGCCTCCAGGGCTTCGACGATTTGCGTCAGGAAACGGTTCGCGGGCGTCTCGATCCCAAGGGCGGCGCCTTTGGCGACGATGGCGCCGTTGATGGCGCCGATTTCGGTCCGCGCGCCCTTGAGGATATCCTGGAGCATGCTGGCGCGATTGGCGGCCGTGGCTTCGCAGACCTCCACAACCCGCGCGCAGGGGTTTTCGTAGGGAAGCTCGATGCCCAGGGCGTCGGCCACCGCCACGGCCTCCGCCACCGCCTGTTCCATGATCCGGACGCATTCCGGGGTCTTTCCCACGATGCCGTTTTTTACCCGGAAAATGGCGGTCAGCGCGTTGATACCCACGTTCACGATCAGCTTTCCCCAGACCAGGCTGTCCACGTCGTCGGAAAGGGTCGTCTCGATGCCCGCCGCGCAAAACGTTCGGACCACCTTGTCCAGAAGCTCCTTCTTTTCGGACGAAGCGGATATGTGGGTCGGGCCCTTTCCCGCGTGCCGGACCTTTCCCGGCCCCATGAAGTCCCCGCCGTGGGAAGTCACCCCGGCGACCGCGTTCTCATCCCCCAGGACCTCACGGATCACCTCGATGTTGCCCACGCCGTTTTGAAGCGTAAGCGCCGCGCCCGATGCATGGAGCACGGACCGGGCCGTTTCGGCCGCGTCCCTGGTATGGTAGGATTTGGTGAACACAATTGCCAAGTCCGCCTTGGCCGGAATTTCTTCCGGACGGCAGGACGCCAGAATTTCATGAACGCTCGTGGAACCGTCCATATGCAGGACAGCCAGGCCGTTTTTCCGGATGGCCTCCACGTGCTCTTCGTTGATGTCCACAAGAAACACCTCCGCCCTTTCCGACAGCATGGCGCCGAAAAGGGACCCCATGGCCCCCGCTCCCACGATCGCGATTTTCAAGGGAATCTCCTTTCATTTTCAGTGAAAACACCAAGCGAGAGATATTTCATAAGACAGACTTTCCACAATCCGGCGCCTTGGTCAAGAACAAATTTGCCGGCTGGTTGACAAAAAATTCGACCGGGGGTAATCGAGGAATACATTATCGATTCGTTGTTAGCTGCCGATTCGAGCAGGGAATTTTTCATGGAAAATATGCGAAAAGCCATAGAGCCTATATTCGTCGCGGACCCCGAACTGGGGAGAAACGTTTTGGCGAGGCTGGAAAAAAAGGGAAACGTTTCGTCCGTGCGGGACTTGGAGATGCTCGTGGAGGAATCCTTCCGCGCCATGGACCGGGAGATATCCTTCGGCTACGCCACGGCGCTGGGGTTCGCAGAAATTCTGGGAAGGGGGAAAAGGGAGCAGGCCGCGGTTTTCCGGGACCTGGTCCGTCTTTTTGCAAAAGAGGGCCCCACCCTGGGCCTGGAGATGGCGCGGCACCTTCCGCCGGTCCTGGCCGCCGCCGACCCCGCGTTGAAAGACAAGTTCCTGTCCTCCGTCGATATCATGAGGGCCAAGGGCACCTACATTCTCAAAAGGGTCCTGGCGGCGTGCTCAGAGCTGTTGCGCGCCGGAGAAGAGGCTGCCGCCGACGCCTACCTGGAGCTGGTTTCCGACACGTTTTCCCAGGATGTCACCTACAACCAGTGCCTGCATCTTTCCCACATGCTGCCCGACGCGGTCCGGTCGTTTCCCTCCGATGAAAGGCCCTGGCTGATTCCGTTGTTCTCAGAGGTGATTCGGTCGAGGATCATATTGGCGGAACCGTTTCTGGAGGGCATCGAAAAGGGCCTCGGTCTCCTGTCCCCCAAGGCCCTTTCCCGGTTCGTGTCCGAGGGGCTCGAAAAGATAGAAAGGTCCGAAAAGGCCGCGGCAGGCTTTTTGTCCCTTCGATCCCGCCTGGGGCTTTCCAGATTTCGAAGCATGCAGGTCAACGTGCCTTTTTCCCAGGCCCGTTTTTCCCTGGACCGGTATCTTCGCGCTCGCACCGGCATGCCCCTGTCGGCCAGACCCGTGTCCGATGCGCCGAAAAAAATTCTGGAAAATGCCGATTCAAGGCTGTGCGCGGCCTCCGACGGCCGGTTCATATATTTGCCGGAACGCGCCGCCCTGTTCGAATCCCTGGACGAGAACATGTTCCTGTACAAATGCCTCGCCCGCCTGGAAGCCGGCCTGTACGAGTTCGGGACTTTCGATTTCGACTTGGAAAAGTGGGAAGGGTTTCCGGGCTTTTCCCTTCACAAAGACGACAAGGACAGGTGGGACCTGGACGTCTTTCTGGAGTCTTTTGCCAACAGGGCGCTCGCCGAAGACTTGTTCACCGCCTTCGAACACGGCAGGGTCCGGCATTTGACGAAACAGCGGTATCCGGGCATGGCCCGGCGCGCCGACCCGGTGGTCAAAAGCCAGATGCTTCGTATCCTGGCAAGCCAAGACGACATTTCCCCGGTGGCGTATCTGTATGCGAGAATCGGCGCGGGGATGGAAGACGCGCCTTGCCCGGACCAGGATGATGCCGAAGCCCTGGAGAACATGGCTGCCGCGTTCTACAAAAAAATTTCCGACAACCCGGCGGTGGAGTCCTGCGCGTCGCTGGTGGCCGAATTCTACCCGTTTTTCGAAAAAAGCGCGCGCCTCCGTCCCGCGGCATCCGAAGCGCAAATCGAGGCCGCCCCGGAGGGATACCGGCCGTTTCGCTCGCCGTTCGACAGGAAAATCAGGCCTCGGCTGTATTTCAGCGTCTTCGGACGGTTCGAGGAGATGGCCCGCTCCATCAAGCGACGTCTCGAAGATCGAGACGTGAACGTATACCAGTCGGACCTGAGAAAAAAACTGATCGAAAACAACGGCTGCCTTTCCAGGGAGGACGTAGACGAGCTTTTTGTGGCGCGCGGCAGGCAAGATGCCGGATGCGACGGCCCGGACAGCGTCAGGGTCGATTTTTCCGATCTGGACTTGTCCGACATTCTGGACGAGCGCCGCAGTGCCGGGGCCTTGGAGCGCGAGGCCGACGGCGAGGTGTTCCGGTACCGGGAATGGGATTGCAGGATCGGCGACTACATCAACGACCACGTAAGGGTCCTGGACCGGCAGGTGCCCCAAATCCCCGGAGATTTCTACGAGGAAACCCTCCGCAGGCACCGGGGCCTGGTGGGCGGCATACGCTACGCCTTCGAACTGCTCAAGCCCCAGGGGCTGAAAATCCTCAAGCCCTGGACCGAGGGCGACGCCTTCGATTACCGCGCCCTCATCGACTACGCCATCGACAAGAAGGCCGGATGGATGCCCTCGGACCGCCTCTACGTCAAAAGGCTCAAGCAGCAGCGCGACGTGGCGGTGCTGCTTCTGACCGACCTCTCCAAATCCACCTCCAACCTGGTGTTCGAGTCCGACCAGACCGTGCTGGACGTGGAAAAGGAGGCCATCGTGCTTTTCTGCGAAGCCCTGGAGGTGCTGGGGGACAAGTCGGCCATCGCGGGGTTCTCCGGCACCGGACGCCTGGGGGTGGATTATTTCCGGATCAAGGACTTCGAAGAACCTCTGGACGATTCGGTCAAGGCCCGCATCAACGCCATGAGCCCCCAGAGAAGCACGCGCATGGGCGCGGCCATACGCCACGCCGCCGCGCGCCTGGAAAAAACCGAGGCCCTGGTGCGCATTCTGATCCTTCTGGGCGACGGTTTTCCCAACGACCAGGACTACAAGCGCCAATACGCCATGGAGGACACAAGAAAGGCCGCCGCCGAAGCCTTTTCCAAAAATATCGCGTTTCGGGCCATCACCGTCAATATCGTCGGCGACTCCAGGCTCGACGACCTGTACGGAAATGTCCGCCACAGCGTCATTTCCGACGTTCGACAGCTGCCCGACAAGCTGATTCGCATTTACAGCGCCTTGACCCGATGTTAATTTTATGAAATTATAATTTGCATGGTTTTGCCTTGCATGAACGTCGATTGAAAAAGAAAGGCGACATATGATCATTTACGACGATATTTTCTCGTGGGAAGGATGGGGAGGGTTGCTGAAACTGGCGAGCGGCCGTTGCCATCTGAAAATTTTCGACCTGACAAAAGGAAGCGACTCGACCGTTGCCGTGCTGCGCAACATCGTCGTCGTAGTGTCGGACATCCCCGGCAGCAAGATGACCGTCAAGAGCTGCTCGGGACACATCGCCACCAAGATCACCGCGAAATTCGACATCGATCCCTCCAGGATGCTCTTCGTCGAATATTATCCGGACGTCGTCTACGGAAATCGGAACCAGTACGTGATTCCCGAAAAATACGAGGCCATCGAATTCGAATGGCACGGAGAGCGGGCCATCAATCCCAAGAGCCGCCTCTTGAAGCCGCCCATGCTCGATGTCGTCAAGGACCTTCTCAACCCGGGGAACGACAGATGACCGAAGAGGAAACTTACAAGACCAGAAAGGAAGTCATGGACCGGATCATGGAAATGATCCACGAACTGACCGAGAAACAAAAGCTCGACCTTCTGGACTATCTGGAACATACAAGGGAAAAGAGACAGCGCACCGCGGAGCGCAAGCAATGCGCCACCACAGTGTATTTCGCCACCTCCGACCGAATCTTCAAAAGCGATATCCGCGACATCAGCAAAGCGGGCGTCTTCATCAAGACCAACTATCCGTTCTGCGTGGGCCAGGAGCTTCTCATGACCTTCTCGTTTCCAGGTTTCAACAAGTCCTTCAATTTCAGCGGCGTCATCGTCCGGGGCACCAAATCGGGCATCGGGGTCCAGTTCACCGGCCTGGACAACGAGCAGGAACAAATCCTCGAAGAAATCCTCACCTACCTTTGCGGCAGCAGCGACGGCTGACGGACCGAGACGGCATCATTGCCCATCTCCGCCTCCCTCCTTTCCAACATGCTTCTTGTAATGGGTGACCAGCTGGTCCACGGACTGGCCGTTTCCCGCCATGGCCAGGGGATTGATCTCCAGAAGCTCCTCCCAGGCCCGGATGGCGCCCTCGTGGTCGTTTAAATCGTGCAACAGGACGATCCCCTTGTTGAACCTGGCGGTCTGGTGCGACGGGTCTGCGGCGATGGCCCGGTCGAAGGACCCCACCGCCTTTTCCGGACGGCCCTCTCGACGGTACATCACGCCGAGGTCGGTCAGAACGTCGGCGTTTGCCGGGCTCAGTTCCAGGGACTTTTCATAGGCGCCGATGGCCTTGGCGTTCTCGCCGGCGTCGAAATAGGCGTGGCCCAGAAGCACCCAGGCCTCCGCGTTGTCGGGCCGGGCCAGGACCTCGGCCTCCAGGGCTTTGGCATGCTCCTGCATATCGTGGGGTGGACGCTCCTGGGCAGGCGGCGAAGAAGGGGGGAAGGCAGGGGAGGGGGTCTTGAAAACCGCGAAGACCACGCCGCCCAGAAATCCGACGACCAGGGCGGCGATCGCCATCCCGGCCGCCGCCTGCTTGCTTATGTACGATCCCGAATCGGTCTTTTTATCCTGTTTGTCTTTCATTTCCATCCCCGCATGCGCTGTTTTTTAATATTTTGTTTCAAAACGACAATGCGGAGAAGATAGGCACGAAATCCTTCGGCAAAAGCGTTAAAAATAGTATCCCACGTTGATGTTGAAGCGAGTGTGCCACCCTGTGGACTCCCCGGCCGCAAGGCTGTCTCTGGGACCGTCCAGGTACAGCATGTTCTTGCCCATGATCAGGTCCACGTACGTGTAGATCGGGTTGGCGGAAATCAGAAACCCCAGCGTGTTGATCTGGGAGTCCTCGAAATCGTCCTCGTCCTTGACCAGAATGCTGTAGTCGTCGTAGAACGTCAGCTTCGTCACCGGGCCCCAATCCAAAGGCAGGTCGTAGCTCAGCCCGGCCACGTACAGCGTTCCCTCCGCAGCCACGTGAAACGAGTCCGCGAACGCACCCATCACGACAGTCTTGTCGTCGATTCCGTCGGGGTTTTCGGGATCGTATTCGTACCAGGCCGCTTCCAGCATCAGATTGAAAGGCCCGTAGAAGCCGTTCAAATGTGCCGCTGCCGCCCAATGGTCGCCCTCGTCGTCGGTGTCGTTGTTGTAAAGCTGGCCCCATTGCCCCGACAGGCCGATTTCGGTCTTTCCGAAATCCCCGTGCTCGAACGTGTAGGCCAGCCGCGCGTTGAACTGGTTGGTCTCCTCGTTGCTCTGATCCAGGGACTTCACGATGTCGTAGGAGTAGCGCTCCAGCTTGGAGGCGTTGCCCCACTCGTCGTTCTTGAAAAACGCCAGCTGCAAGTCCCAGGGACCGTCCTTGCGGATCAATTTCAAGCCCATGTCGTAGTCGTCCTCCAACCCGACGTAGTAGGGCACGCCGAACCACCAGTTGTGCGAGGCGTACGGCAGTATCCCGAACGGCGCCTGGACGACCCCCAGCCGGCCCTGCCACTTCTCGCTGAAATTGTACCCCACCCACCCGTGGTGGATGACGTCCTGGTAGCTGTACCATCGGTACTGGGCCGATATCAGGAAATCGTTGTAGGAGCCGTCCACGTCCAGGCGGAATATATCGAACGCCATGTCGCCCTTCTTGGCTTCGCTCGGCTCGCTGAAGCTCATGTAGGCGTAGTTGACTCGCAGCGCACCGCCGATCTTGATGTCGTACTCGCTCTTCTCCTCTTTTGCGACCTTATCCTTTTCCTCCTTCCCGGCTTTTTCCTCTTGCGCCCCGGCCACCTTCCTTTCGGCGTCCAGCAGTCTGTTCTCCATGTTCTGGAGACGTTCCTTCAACAGCCTGATTTCCTCTTTCATCGCCTCGATCTCCGCGTCCTCTCCCATGGACGGCCCAGGCGCCGCGAAAAACAGCAGAACCACGACGGCGAGACATGCGGCGGTAAATTTCATAATCCTCTCCTTTCTTCCTGTTTTTGCCAATTCGGGGAGCCTATTGCCTTCGAGGATATCGGACAGGGCCGTCCTTGTAAAGAGTTAAAAATCTCCGGGACGTTCGCGCAACCCATGCGAAAACGCCATGCAAGCCGAGTTTCGCCTCCCTTGCGAAACAAACCGCGACAAAAACACAGGCCGCGAAATACACAGGCCACGAAATACACAAAACACACGAAAAAATAAAAAACTCGAAAAAAGAAGTTAAAAAATGGAAAAAAGGCGGTCCGTCTGGAAATTTTATACTCGATAATCAAGTTATTTCCGCCGACCGGACCGAGGCGACCGTCATTCCGGGCGCAGCGCAGCGGAGACCCGGAATCCAGGAGATGCGCAGAAGCGCATGGATTCGAAGCTTCCGGGGGAATGACCAAAAGAATTTGATCATCTACTGCCACAACAATTCCTACGCCCACCACAGCTATTTCGATATAAAGGGAGCCGATAGCGCGATCCCCCTGTCGGGGAACAGCAAAAAGGTTTCCGTCCCCCTGCCGGGACGCGACGAAGTCCGTCTCGACGGCGACTGAACGCCGCTGTACGACGAGGGAAAGCCTACGCGCTGCCACAGGTACGCCGACTGCGGCCTCGTTCGCATCTATTTCGGCAATATCGCCCGGCACGCGCTGCTGCGCTACGCGGAAAGGACGGCGGAACATCTCGAAACCGGTCCCGTTTCCGCAACCTTGAACGCCATGCGCGCGGCAGTGGAAAAAGGCGAGGGTTCGAAACAGAGCGCAAGCTGACGTAGTCGAAACCCGCCGAAACTCTCTTCGAAAAACCGACTTCTAATTTTCGGAAATTTTTTCTTTGCGAATACACCGAGTTCCCGTTTTTATTCTTCACCCATTCCCACACCTTTTTTGTCGGCGTCGAGGCGATCACTGCGCCAATCGTGTCCATGTCGAAGTCGGAAACCGTTGCGGCGAGACCAAGGATCATTCCGGTGAAGCCTCCCTTTACCTGGTCGTGCCGCCCCGCAGAATCAAAAACGGGTTGAACTCACGAACGAGACATGGTAATCGATAGAAATCAATGGGGGCTCCAAATCCGTTATTCCTTTTTTTCGACAAAGGTTGACAAACAGGTCTAATGGAGGAGGGCAGGGGGCGAATGCCAATTTTGAAAAAAGGCGAGCAATGCGAACGATAATAACGACTGTGGGCACATCCTTGCTGTCCAACCGCGACGACCGTCCCTGGGCGGGTTGGCGTTTCGGGGACGAACATCCGGACAGAGAGGCCGTATCGGATTGGCTGAAGGCCGCAGATCCGGCGAAAGCCAGCGCCGAAATCCATACATGGAAAAGACTCGGCATTCTGGAGGAGCCGGCCGGAGAAAAGGTCGTTCTCATCCATTCGCATACGCCGGATGGAAAATTTTGCGCGCAATGCATAGAAGATTTCGCCCGTTGGAAAGGACTGGAAACGGAGATCAAGCAGATCGCCGAACTCAGTTATGCGGACGCCGCCACATTCAACCGGGGACTCAGCCGCCTGGTTCGGGTACTGGCCGAGACGCTTCGGGCCGGACGGGCGTCCGGAGAGGTCGCCATCGCCGCCACCGGCGGATTCAAGGCGGAAATAGCCGTCGCCAATCTCGTCGGCGCGTTGCTCGGTTCGCCGGTGTACTACATCTACGAGCAGTTCGATCAGCTGGTGACGCTGGAACCGATCCCGATTTCGCTGGAACCGCAATGGCTTCGCGAAGGAAGCGGCAAGGCCCTGCTTGGAAAACTGGGCGACGGCGTCGTAACGCGCAGGGAGATCGACAGTTTGCTGAAAACGGACGGTCGTCTTGAAATTCTGTTGGAATCCGAGGAATGCGATGGCGATGAAATAATCTGCACAAACGTTTTGGGCGAGCTTGCCGTTCAGTTGTTGAAAACCCCTCATGCGGATTGGCCGCCGACCTGCGACCTCGACCCTGAAAAGAAGATCAAATTGCAGGGTGCCAGGCATCACAGGCCCGAAGGCTGGGAAGAGACCGTGAATCGGCTTTCGCGAAATCGTTTTGTCAGGATGGTGCGCTACGACGGCTCCGCTGGCAACCGGAAAGGCATCAGGCCTGCAAGCGACAATTCGTCGGACATTCACGTTGTCATGAACGACGGCAAGTTCGTTATGGGGTTGCGCGTGGAAACGACCTCTGGAAACGCCGAACAACGCCGGCTGCTGATCGACGACTTTCGTCGGCTGCTGAAATTGTGATGCAAGCGCCGATCAGCCCGAAAGCGCCTTGTCCACGTCGAATTCCGAGGGCGGGAAAAGCGCTTTTCCAGGCGTTTTCCTGCCGTGCTTTTTCACCTCGCCGTACCATTCGTAGGAATTTTCCCGGTTTGCCGCATAGCGTACGGGCAAATCGGACATGGACTTCGAATCGACGTTGAATCTTAAAAGATCGTGGAACTCCCTGATGTGCGGGTGTCGAAAAAAGTCCTTTGCGATGTCCTTTTCGTCCGGCAGTTTTAGCTTTGCAAGATCCTTGACATCCGAGACCTCTTTGAGCCGCCGGCCGAATTCCTTGTTGTCTCTGGCACCTTGGACGTATTGGAATATCCTTTTGAAAAGTCTTTCGTCGTCCGGGTTGCAGGCGGATATGTCCTGACCGCCGTGGAAGGATATTTTCCATTTGATGGCGCTCGGTTTCGCGTTTTCTTTGTCCGGGCGCTCCGTGTCCAGCGCGGCCGTGCCGAACATGGCGCAGGCGGGGCAAAGCGAGTCGAGCCTGCGGCAGGGCAGCTTGTCCTGCTTTGCCAGATAGTCCGCAGGCGCGTACCTGTAACGTTTCTGGGGGACCGAGGAGCAGGCGAGGTATTTTACGCCGCCTCCCTCGCCGAGGTATGCCAGCATGCCGTCGCGGATGCTCTCTCTCATTTTCCGTGCCAGCTCCCGGTTGAGCCCCGCGTGGTCCAGGCCCACTTTATCCGAATTGGCTTTTCTCTGGCGAAGCAGGCTTTCGAAGGCAGTCACGGTTTCCTTGCTAAGTTCGATTTGATTTCGCTCCATTTGCATGGCTACGCTGGCGTTGAAGCGGAATCCGGCTTGAGACAATTCCTCCCTTTGTTTGGCGGTCCTTCCGAAAACGAAAAAAGCCTTGTGCTGCGTTTTCGTATCTATGTCGAATGCTCGCATCAATTTTATTTCCCGAATACCGTAGGCTGCATGGTCGCGATAAGACGGATCGTTATTCTGAAAATTCGGCAAAAGCCGCTTCAGTTCTTCAACCTTGTCGTGCACGGCCTTGATCGTAAACACATGTTAAGTCCTGTAACCCCCTTTGGGAATTCTGTGTCGCCACTTGTACCTGAAGATGGCAAACAAAGGAGTATCGTCGCCGGGCTTCGCAGGCGCGAATGGGAAACTTCTCTGGTTATAACGGATTTGGGGGGGGAACGTAGGTTGGGTTGAGCGTCGTCAATTGCTGGGTTTCGCTGCGGAATTCTATCGAACAAACAGATACGGCGCGCGAAAAGGTTGGGAAGCAAGCGAAACCCAACATGAAACTGAGCGTCGTCAATTGCTGGGTTTCGCTGCGGAATTCTATCGAACAAACAGATACGGCGCGCGAAAAGGTTGGGAAGCAAGCGAAACCCAACATGAAACTGAGCGTCGTCAATTGCTGGGTTTCGCTGCGGAATTCTATCGAACAAACAGATACGGCGCGCGAAAAGGTTGGGAAGCAAGCGAAACCCAACATGAAACTGAGCGTCGTCAATTGTTGGGTTTCGCTGCGGAATTCTATCGAACAAACAGATACGGCGCGCGAAAAGGTTGGGAAGCAAGCGAAACCCAACATGAAACCCGCTCAACCCAACCTACGCATTGCCGCTCCCTTCTCTGGTTATAACGGATTTGGGGGTGGGTGGAACGTAGGTTGGGTTGAGCGTCGTCAATTGCTGGGTTTCGCTACGGCATTCTATCGAATAAACAGATACGGCGCGCGAAAAGGTTGGGAAGCAAGCGAAACCCAACATGAAACTGAGCGTCGTCAATTGTTGGGTTTCGCTGCGGAATTCTATCGAACAAACAGATGCGGCGCGCGAAAAGGTTGGGAAGCAAGCGAAACCCAACATGAAACTGAGCGTCGTCAATTGTTGGGTTTCGCTGCGGAATTCTATCGAACAAACAGATGCGGCGCGCGAAAAGGTTGGGAAGCAAGCGAAACCCAACATGAAACTGAGCGTCGTCAATTGCTGGGTTTCGCTGCGGAATTCTATCGAACAAACAGATACGGCGCGCGAAAAGGTTGGGAAGCAAGCGAAACCCAACATGAAACTGAGCGTCGTCAATTGCTGGGTTTCGCTGCGGAATTCTATCGAACAAACAGATACGGCGCGCGAAAAGGTTGGGAAGCAAGCGAAACCCAACATGAAACCCGCTCAACCCAACCTACGCATTGCCGCTCCCCCAAATCCGTTATAGCCAGAAACTTCTGTTGGTCGTATTGAACGGATGATCCACCGGTTTTCCGTTGATGAGCTTAACAACATATCCTCCCTCGGTATCCTGACAAAACGGCTTCGCGAAAGCCGGGTCACCGTCTTTTCCCACCCGTCGGGCCTGTAGCGCCCGGCATCCTCCAGCATGATCTTCTTTTCAGCATGGATATCGCATGTCAGGGGCTAGTCCACAGGAGGGGTTCCATGTGTGGATTTCCGCGCTGGCACTCGCCTGCTTCGCAGTCTTCAACCAAGCCGATACGGCGTCCCTGTCCGGATGCTCGCTCCCGAAACGCCAACCCGCCCAGGGACGGTCGTCCCGTTTGGAAAACAGGGACATGCCCACAGTCGTTAGCATCGTTCGCATTTTTCATCCTCTTTCCGATTTGATATAGCGTTGTACATTCACTTCGGGACTTGGCTTTAACGTCGGCAAACCAACTCCGTCATTCCGGGCGGAGCTTGCGGAGGCCAGGAATCCAGGCGATTTTCGAGGCTCATGGGTTAAAAGCAGGCCGACGTTAAAACCAAAACCGTCTTTTCATTGCGGATTGCATTCGCGTGTGTTAGACTAACTGTCACTGCGTATGGAATTGTTAACCGGATTAAAGAGACATAAGAGACATAAGAGACATAAATGAGCGCTCAATCTTCAAGTCCTGTGAAAGAACGGGAAACATTTTCCGGGCGACCGAAAGATTCGGGGCTTTTGCCGCCGTTGAATCCCGGGGACCGTCTGTCGAGGAGAGAATTCGAGAGGCGATACAAGACTCATCCGGAAATCAAAAAAGCGGAATTAATCGAAGGAATTGTCTATATGCCATCGCCTGCGCGCTTTAAGCAACACGGACTTCCCCATGGCGATATCGTCGGCTGGCTCTGGGTGTATCGCGCTTCGACACCCGGCGTGTCGGTGGGAGACAATGCCACCGTTCGTTTGGATTTTGAAAACGAAGTACAGCCTGACGCCCTGATGCGACTGGAAGAAAAGCTGGGGGGAAAGTCGAAAGTTTCCGAGGACGACTACCTGGAAGGTCCTCCGGAACTGGTGGTCGAAATCGCCGCCAGCAGCGCTGCCTACGACCTGAACCAGAAAAAGCGGTCGTACGCCCGGTCGGGAGTGCCGGAATACCTTGCGATTCAGATGTACGAAGGGCGAATCGACTGGTTTGTTCTTCGAGAAGGGATATACGAAACGTTGGCCCCCGGCGACGACGGAATTCTTCGCGGCGAGGTTTTTCCGGGGCTGTGGTTCGACCCCGATTCGTTCTGGTCGAACGACACGGCGAAAATGCTTTCAACCTTGCAAAAGGGCTTGGCCTCCCCCGAGCATGCGGCCTTCCTGGCCAAGTTGCGGTCGTTCGACGAAATCAGCGACTTCCCCGCAAAGGCGCCACCACGGCCTCGTTGAGAACTCGCTGGTGACAGATTCGTTGACGAGCCAGGCATTGCCGCTCGTTTATTTCGGCAATATCGCCCATCACGCGCTGCTGCGCTTCGCGGAAAAGACGGAGGAACATTTCGAAACCGGTCCAGTTTCCGCAACCTTGAACGCCATACGCGCAACTGTGCAAAAAGGCGAGGGTTCGAAACAGAGCGCAAGCTGACGTAGTCGAAACCCGCCGAAACTCTCTTCGAAAAACCGGCTTCGAAGCCGGTGGGAAAGCCTGTTGTATTCGAAACCCGCGAAATCCCATTTTCACGCCATTTTTCGCTCCCCGACCGCCACAATTCTCCCTGCCGTGTAAAAATTTCGCCCCGACCAGGCCCGGCACCACGCCTCGCGCCCCAAAACCCCGCCACCGCAGGTTATCGTATTTGAAATCCGATAATCCTCGTAAGCGGGGCGTATGCTCGAATTCTGGAATGGAGGAATAAGTTTTTTGTTTTTAGTCTCAATCCCCTTCGTAAGCGAGGTCTCTCGGATTTGGAAAGCCTCATTGTCATTGGTTTTCGTCCGCCGTTTTTTTAGGTTGCAATGGCCGTGACGCCCATGGTTCCAGGCTCTTGGATTTAAAAAAAAAGTGCGCGGGCGGCGGGCGATGGCGCGCCGGGAGCCGCTGGCTCGACCTGCGGTTTTGCGATCCCCCGAAGTTTTCTTTCTTTTCCTCCGCCAAATTCCGGCATCCGCCGGACTTTCTTCCCTTCCCAATTCGACCTTTATTATCAAGGCCAAAGCCCGCCGGGCGACAGGTCGTCGAAAAAAAATTCGCCGGGACTATGGACAATCCGTACCCCTTCATTATAGTGTAAATCAAGACGGGAATATGTTTGTTTTTTTTCGTTGCGGTTGGAAATCCACCTTTTGTTTGAATCTGGAAATACACAGGATTTGCACCTGAAAGAAAATGAGGCACTCGGAATATCTCGAACACGTAAAACGGCATTTCGCCGCGCGGTCGGACGAGGTCGAATTCGCAAAAGCGGTCCAGGGCCATGAAAAAGTGGTCGGGACCATAACGAATTTGAATCTCGACCGAACCGAGCCGATTCTGCGAAAGCTCTACTCGCCGAAGCCGCGAAGAAAGCCGCGCGACCCCGTGTGCATGCTTCGCGCCTTTATACTCATGACCCTGCTGAGAATTTCCGGCATCACCCAATGGGTCGGAGAAACCAAATACACCGCGCTTTACGCGATACTTTGCGGCTTCGAACCGGAAGACGTGCCGGGAGTCGGCACATACTACGGCTTTAAAAACAGGATCGTCGACGGGCCTTTTCGCACGCGAGGCGAAAACGAGACGCCCCAAAGCGTTTTGAACGCGAGGGCGCATGCAAGAAATTTCAAAAGCGAAAAGGAGGCGAAAAAACACGAGATCGATCCGTATCATTCGCAGTCCGAAAAGCTCGCGCAAAAGCTTTTGGAAGAGGCTGGGCAGCCCAGGGCCGAAGGGTTCGAAAAGATACTCGAAGATCTCCTTTTCCAGGCGGGCGTGCTGCCGTCGATCGAATCGGGCGTTCTGGACGAAATCGACTCGACGATCGTCAGCGGCGACGGCTCCATACTGCCCACCGCCGCTTCGGCCGAAGGAAAGCCCCTTTGCTCGTGCCGGAAGCAGGGAGTCTGCAACTGCGGCCACGACAGGCTCTACTCCAGTCCGACCGCGGAATGGCGCCACAACCACCGGACAGACGGATTCGAATTCGGCGACAGATACTACCATATTATAACGACGGTCAACGGACACGATTTTCCTCTGATTGCCGTTATGCCCGGAGGAAACAAAAGCGACTACACACTTTCCCTGCAGGCCGTCGATCGGTTGCTGAAAGCCGCGGAGGAAAACGATTCGGGAATCGGAATCAAAATGTTCGTCGGCGACGGCCACCACGATTCCAACGCCCACTACCGCTACCTGATCGAAAATGGAATCTCTCCGATCATTCCCCTGTCGAAGAACAGCAGGCCGGTCTCTCCGCATCTTCCGGGAAAAGACGAAATACGGTTCGACGAGGACGGAACGCCTCTTTGCGGGCAAAACGCGCGAATGAGGCACCACCAGTACGACAGGAAGCAGAACAAGCATGTCTTCTCCTGTCCGGCCAAGCGAGGGACCCACAGAAACGGAAAGTCCGTCTACGTCTTCCGCGAAGACCTCTGCCCGGCCGGAAGGGATTGCAAGCCGGACAGCTCCCTGGGGCCTTTCGTCTACATCAAATCCGAAGACGACCCCCGGCTTTTTCCGCCCGTGCCAAAGGACAAGCAGGCTGTTCAAGGAAATATACAAGCAGCGAAGCGCCTCGGAACGAATCAATGCCGTACTCGACTCCTACAACCTCGACAACACGTGTCGAAACGCCCAATACGGCCTGATTCGGCTGACCCTGGCCAACATCGCCCACCATGCTTCCATCAGATACGCGGAAGCCAAAATGGCTGGAAGCGCTCTCGACGCCATTTCCTTCTTGAGAAATGAAGCGGCCGACAGTCCTCCGCAGGCCGTCGCGCAAAGCCCGTAGCTTCCCTCCGCGCGCACCCCCCCGCAAGGCATTCCGTTTCCCGAAACCAAGGAGAGACTTGCAGAGGTGTTTCCTGTCGGCCGAATTTTTTACCCGCCATCCTCCAGATTCGTCCCTTCGGAAGTGATTTTTGTCAATCAGCCGCCGATTTTTCCAAAAAAAACAACCCCGCCAGCCCCCCCGAATTGCGACGCCGCCCTGCCGCCTCGCCGTGCCAGCCTCTCGGATTAATTTCCCCAGTTAATCCGAGAATCCTCGAGCGAAAGGCTCCGGAAAACAAGGAATCGATGTTCCCGTCAACAATCCGATTGAAGCTTCAATGGGGCCGGAGCGAAAGGCTCCGGAAAACAAAGAATCTCTTAAAAAAACATTTCTGGATTTCAAAAGCTTCAATGGGGCCGGAGCGAAAGGCTCCGGAAAACAATCGCGGCATCCCTGGAAGTGGCGCCCTTCACCGGGCTTCAATGGGGCCGGAGCGAAAGGCTCCGGAAAACGGCATATGAGGAATGCCCAAAGTGCATAGAGTCTCCCCGCTTCAATGGGGCCGGAGCGAAAGGCTCCGGAAAACTAGGGGATTCGTGGGCAAGCTCTGAAATCCGCAACCGGCTTCAATGGGGCCGGAGCGAAAGGCTCCGGAAAACAAACACAGCGCTTGCGCCTTCCGATAGGCATTTTAGAGCTTCAATGGGGCCGGAGCGAAAGGCTCCGGAAAACTTGACCTATCCGAGCGGAGGTGTACCGCTTCCCGCGAGCTTCAATGAGGCCGGAGCGAAAGGCTCCGGAAAACAGGCATGGGGACAGGCACAACCCCCATGGCCCCTGCTTCAATGGGGCCGGAGCGAAAGGCTCCGGAAAACGGCGCTTCGATTTGTTCGAGCTGCGGCTTTTCCGGCTTCAATGGGGCCGGAGCGAAAGGCTCCGGAAAACCCGAGGCTGGATGCCGATTCGATTATCGAGTATTTGAAGGCTTCAATGGGGCCGGAGCGAAAGGCTCCGGAAAACGGCGAAAGAATGAGGATTCTAGAGCTTGAAATTCAGCTTCAATGGGGCCGGAGCGAAAGGCTCCGGAAAACGGTCTATCCGAGCGAAGACCGCGATTTTACAGGGACGCTTCAATGGGGCCGGAGCGAAAGGCTCCGGAAAACGACCGTTTCGGCTGAGCATTGGCAGGTTTTGCGCCATGCTTCAATGGGGCCGGAGCGAAAGGCTCCGGAAAACTCGCGGCGTCTCGGCTCGTGGCGCCCTTCACTGGAAGCTTCAATGGGGCCGGAGCGAAAGGCTCCGGAAAACACACAAGGCTATTCCGGAAGCCTACCAAGGTATAAGCTTCAATGGGGCCGGAGCGAAAGGCTCCGGAAAACCGAGAACAGGATTCACGAACTCGACGAAATCGAAGCTTCAATGGGGCCGGAGCGAAAGGCTCCGGAAAACGCCCCAAAAACGTTTTTGAAATGGGCCACATCTTCGCTTCAATGGGGCCGGAGCGAAAGGCTCCGGAAAACAGGACATAATTTGGGCGAAGAAAAACCAGATGCCTGGCTTCAATGGGGCCGGAGCGAAAGGCTCCGGAAAACCGCTTTCGACCTCGGCGTCAAGTTCGCGACCTCCTGTGCTTCAATGGGGCCGGAGCGAAAGGCTCCGGAAAACAAAATGGATGATCGATGGAAATCGGAGAGAAACGAGCTTCAATGGGGCCGGAGCGAAAGGCTCCGGAAAACGTCCCCGGAATGTCCCCGCCTGCCCGGACCGACGCGCTTCAATGGGGCCGGAGCGAAAGGCTCCGGAAAACCAGCCGCCGAAAAACAAGCGATATGCCTATCTGCCGAGCTTCAATGGGGCCGGAGCGAAAGGCTCCGGAAAACCGGACGAGAATGGCTCTCCGGAGTACTGCTTGACCTGGCTTCAATGGGGCCGGAGCGAAAGGCTCCGGAAAACACATGGAGAGCGTATGAGGAAGAGGCAATTCAAGAAGCTTCAATGGGGCCGGAGCGAAAGGCTCCGGAAAACGCGAAACATGGCTTACGCAGATGGACGGCGAATCGCAGCTTCAATGGGGCCGGAGCGAAAGGCTCCGGAAAACAAGGGTACAGACGAGCAGTTTTTTGGTTATAGAAATGCTTCAATGGGGCCGGAGCGAAAGGCTCCGGAAAACTGAAAATTGGGAATCACACATAGAAAAAAGAGGGTGCTTCAATGGGGCCGGAGCGAAAGGCTCCGGAAAACGTCTGGCAGGTAGTCGCATACCGGACTTTCAAAAGCGGCTTCAATGGGGCCGGAGCGAAAGGCTCCGGAAAACCTCTCGAACCAGTTGCTCCTGATTACATGGACCAGACTGCTTCAATGGGGCCGGAGCGAAAGGCTCCGGAAAACTTGAACTGGTTGGTGGAGGTCGCCGTCTTCGAGCGCGCTTCAATGGGGCCGGAGCGAAAGGCTCCGGAAAACTTCTCGGTAAGCATGGCAGCGCAGGCCGGCGCAAGCTTCAATGGGGCCGGAGCGAAAGGCTCCGGAAAACATAATGTTTTTTGAACAGGAATTCAATGAATTGGAAGCTTCAATGGGGCCGGAGCGAAAGGCTCCGGAAAACTACTCTTCAAAATAAAGAGATAAGAAAAAAAGGAATTGGCTTCAATGGGGCCGGAGCGAAAGGCTCCGGAAAACTTCGATGCGAGCGCCGACTGGATAGGAATCGGGACGCTTCAATGGGGCCGGAGCGAAAGGCTCCGGAAAACATTCAGCCCCTCCTTCTGCCACTGGAGACACCCGCGCAGCTTCAATGGGGCCGGAGCGAAAGGCTCCGGAAAACGGATACATTCCGCTTGGGTGGATCGACCGGCGGAAATAGCTTCAATGGGGCCGGAGCGAAAGGCTCCGGAAAACGATGAATAGGTTGGTGCATCCCGCTTATTTGAAGTCGGCTTCAATGGGGCCGGAGCGAAAGGCTCCGGAAAACTATCCACCCTAACATTAGACTTCAATACATTCCCAGCTTCAATGGGGCCGGAGCGAAAGGCTCCGGAAAACCGGGTAGGTTACGTAGCGGCCGTTTCTAAAATCTTTCGCTTCAATGGGGCCGGAGCGAAAGGCTCCGGAAAACGTGCAATTGTCTGTGGTTGTACTTCACCCAAGGGTGATGCTTCAATGGGGCCGGAGCGAAAGGCTCCGGAAAACAAGAGACTTTGCGGCAGGCCCTCCAAGCGATATAATGCTTCAATGGGGCCGGAGCGAAAGGCTCCGGAAAACCGAGGCCAAAGAATGGAACGATCTTTCTAAAGTCGTGCTTCAATGGGGCCGGAGCGAAAGGCTCCGGAAAACCTCGAAATAAAAGGAGAGAAACAGGAAAGCTATCAAAAGCTTCAATGGGGCCGGAGCGAAAGGCTCCGGAAAACTTGGGAAGGAAGTCGATGTCGTCGCGACCAAGGTCACGCTTCAATGGGGCCGGAGCGAAAGGCTCCGGAAAACTATACTTCGGTCGCGTAGCCTCCCGCGTCGTAGTAAGCTTCAATGGGGCCGGAGCGAAAGGCTCCGGAAAACGATCACCTTTCCTTTTCTGAAAAAGTGCATCTGCTGGCTTCAATGGGGCCGGAGCGAAAGGCTCCGGAAAACTCGAAGGCTACGGAAAGAGAGTCAGGGTCGTAATCGAGCTTCAATGGGGCCGGAGCGAAAGGCTCCGGAAAACACTTTCCCGCTCCGAACGAAACAAGATCGAATGTTTGGCTTCAATGGGGCCGGAGCGAAAGGCTCCGGAAAACGAAGCGGATGTCGAATTCGCAGTCGTCGGCCTTCTGGCTTCAATGGGGCCGGAGCGAAAGGCTCCGGAAAACAGCTCTTCGATGTCGAGGATAAAAAGGTGTCGAAATGGCTTCAATGGGGCCGGAGCGAAAGGCTCCGGAAAACTCATCGACGCCGACGCAGATATCCTCTGCGAGACGCTGCTTCAATGGGGCCGGAGCGAAAGGCTCCGGAAAACTGGATGTCTTCAAGGAGTTTACCCTTCGAATCGGCGACGCTTCAATGGGGCCGGAGCGAAAGGCTCCGGAAAACGAAGGAGGTCCGAGTGGAGAAAATCAAGGAACAATGCTTCAATGGGGCCGGAGCGAAAGGCTCCGGAAAACCTTTTTCCTTTATTTTAAAAGACTCCTTCACCGGTGCTTCAATGGGGCCGGAGCGAAAGGCTCCGGAAAACATTTTCTTCTTTATCCTTATATCCGGATAACCACCGTGCTTCAATGGGGCCGGAGCGAAAGGCTCCGGAAAACACAGGAAGTCGCGCGCGAGAAAGACCGCGCGGATAGAGCTTCAATGGGGCCGGAGCGAAAGGCTCCGGAAAACGTATGAGTTGCTTCGAGGTACTGATCGACGGTAGGATAGCTTCAATGGGGCCGGAGCGAAAGGCTCCGGAAAACACCTTTACCTATAGCATGTATTACAATCGGTATGTGCTTCAATGGGGCCGGAGCGAAAGGCTCCGGAAAACTAGATTCGACATGGAAGCATTCTTCCAGGCGTATGGCTTCAATGGGGCCGGAGCGAAAGGCTCCGGAAAACGAGATAGGCGTTGACTGGATTGCCGACGGGTTTCGTGCTTCAATGGGGCCGGAGCGAAAGGCTCCGGAAAACTTGCTCTTCCTGTTCTTGGTCACAAGGAATTGACGGCTTCAATGGGGCCGGAGCGAAAGGCTCCGGAAAACTTGATGGCTTCCATAAAACAGAGCGTGTCGTTAGAAGTAGCTTCAATGGGGCCGGAGCGAAAGGCTCCGGAAAACGGTAAGTTCGATATAGCGGATGCGGATGCAACAGGTGCTTCAATGGGGCCGGAGCGAAAGGCTCCGGAAAACACTATGGCAAAAATTTTGGTAAAAACCCCTAGAACAGGCTTCAATGGGGCCGGAGCGAAAGGCTCCGGAAAACGACAGAAGGCCCTATTGGAAAAATGTATGTTCGAGAAGCTTCAATGGGGCCGGAGCGAAAGGCTCCGGAAAACAGATAAATATTTTCAATATCGACAGCAACTTCACAAGCTTCAATGGGGCCGGAGCGAAAGGCTCCGGAAAACCACATGAAACTCGAAGACATAACTCCAAATCTCAAAGGCTTCAATGGGGCCGGAGCGAAAGGCTCCGGAAAACGGCGAATAACCGCAACCGGCCCCGGAAACGGGGCCAAAGGCTTCAATGGGGCCGGAGCGAAAGGCTCCGGAAAACACCAAACGACATGGCATCAGATGCTGGTGGGTCGGAGGCTTCAATGGGGCCGGAGCGAAAGGCTCCGGAAAACTCGCCATATCCATCGTGCGGCTCCCATTTTAAGCGCATGCTTCAATGGGGCCGGAGCGAAAGGCTCCGGAAAACTTCCCTTGGTCTTCAGCATCAGAGTAGCACTTGTTGCTTCAATGGGGCCGGAGCGAAAGGCTCCGGAAAACCAAGAGCCTCGACGCCGCGAGGACGCTTACCGGGCGCTTCAATGGGGCCGGAGCGAAAGGCTCCGGAAAACTTGTACGAATAAACCTTCGGCTCAATGAACGCCTTGGCTTCAATGGGGCCGGAGCGAGGACTCTCGGATTTGGAAAGCCTCGTTATTATTGGCTTTCGTCCCCCGGTTTTTGAGATCGCAATTGCCGTGACTCCCATGGTTTCAGGCTCTCGGATTAAAAAAAAAGCGCGCGGGCGGCGGGCGACGGCGCGCCGAGGGCCGTTGGCTCGGCCTGCGGTCGTTAGGTCGCGCGCGACCTTCTCTCTTCTCCTCCGCCCGATCCCGATTCCGGCATCCGCCGGACTTGTTTTCTTGCCATATCAGTCCATTGTTATCAAGGACCAAGCCCGGCGGGCAACAAGGTCGGCGAAAAAAAAATGGCTCATCGCCGATTCGTGGGAAAAGGCGTGTCGAAGGTAACCAGACCATCCTGGTCTGGCACGCCTCGGCTTCCAATGGGTCGCACATTCGCGATATGAGACCAAAGCTGGAAGCTCTGGTTACCTTGACCGCTCCCCACAAATCCGCGATGAGCCAAAAAAATTGCCCCTGGCTATGGACAATCCGAACCGGTTCATTATAGTGTAAATCAAGACAGGAACAGGTTCGTTTTCTTTCGTTGCGGTTGAAAATCCGCCTTTTATTTGAATTTGGAAATACACCGGATTTACACCGAAGGGAAAATGAGGCACTCGGAATATCTCGAACACGTAAAACGGCATTTCGCCGCCCGGTCGGACGAGGTCGAATTCGCAAAAGCGGTCCAGGGCCATGAAAAAGTGGTCGGGACCATAACGAATTTGAATCTCGACCGAACCGAGCCGATTCTGCGAAAGCTCTACTCGCCGAAGCCGCGAAGAAAGCCGCGCGACCCCGTGTGCATGCTTCGCGCCTTTATACTCATGACCCTGCTGAGAATTTCCGGCATCACCCAATGGGTCGGAGAAACCAAATACACAGCGCTTTACGCGATACTTTGCGGCTTCGAACCGGAAGACGTGCCGGGAGTCGGCACATACTACGGCTTTAAAAACAGGATAATCGACGGGCCTTTTCGTACGCGAGGCGAAAACGAGACGCCCCAAAGCGTTTTGAACGCCAGGGCGCACGCCAGAAATTTCAAAAGCGAAAAGGAAGCGAAAAAACACGAGATCGATCCGTATCATTCGCAGTCCGAAAAGCTCGCGCAAAAGCTTCTGGAAGAGGCTGGGCAGCCCAGGGCCGAAGGGTTCGAAAAGATACTCGAAGATCTCCTTTTCCAGGCGGGCGTGCTGCCGTCGATCGAATCGGGCGTTCTGGACGAAATAGACTCGATGATCGTCAGCGGCGACGGCTCCATACTGCCCACCGCCGCCTCGGCCGAAGGAAAGCCCCTTTGCTCGTGCCGGAAGCAGGGAGTCTACAACTGCGGCCACGACAGGCTATACTCCAGTCCGACCGCGGAATGGTGCCACAACCACCGGACGGACGGATTCGAATTCGGCGACAGATACTACCATATTATAACGACGGTCAACGGACACGATTTTCCTCTGATTGCCGTTATGCCCGGAGGAAACAAAAGCGACTACACACTTTCCCTGCAGGCCGTCGATCGGTTGCTGAAAACGGCGCAAGAGAACGGCTCGGGCATAAGGCTCGACATGTTCGTCGGAGACGGCCACCACGATTCCAACGCCCACTACCGATATCTTATAAAAAAGGGAATCTCTCCGATCATTCCCCTGTCGAAGAACAGCAGGCCGGTCTCTCCGCATCTTCCGGGAAAAGACGAAATACGGTTCGACGAGGACGGAACGCCTCTTTGCGGGCAAAACGCACGAATGAGGCACCACCAGTACGACAAGAAGCAGAACAAGCACGTGTTTTGCTGTCCGGCCAAGCGCGGGACCCACAGAAACGGCAAGTCCGTCTACGTCTTTCGCGAAGACCTCTGCCCGGCCGGAAAAGACTGCAAGCCGGAAAGCTCCCTGGGGCCCTTCGTCTACATCAAGTCCGAAGACGACCCCAGGCTTTTTCCGCCGGTGCCCAGGACAAGCAGGCTGTTCAAGGAAATATACAAGCAGCGGAGCGCCTCGGAACGAATCAATGCCGTGATCGACTCCTACAATCTCGACAACACGTGCCGAAACGCCCAATACGGATTGATTCGGCTGACCCTGGCCAACATCGCCCACCATGCCTCCGTCAGATATGCGGAAGCCAGAATGGACGGAAACGCTCTCGACGCACTTTCCTTCCTGAAAAGAAAGGCCTCCGAGGCCCCTCCCCAAGCAGTCGCCCAAAGCCCATAGCTTCTCTTCGCGCGCAATCCTCACCGGCAAGGCATTCCGCTCTCCTTATACAGAGAGGAAAACGGGGAGGTGTTTCCTTTTTGCCGAAGTTTTCCCATGCAATCCTCCCGAGTCGCCCTTTCCCCAAGCAATTTTAGCCTATCGCATGCCAGGTTCCCGCCCAAAATCCGCTATGCCAGCCCCGCCGGCAGCTGCCCCGCCCTCCGGTCCCGCCGTTACAGGCTCTCGGATTAATTCTCCCCGTTAATCCGAGAACCCTCGAGCGAAAGGCTCCGGAAAACGGGGCAATTGGGAGTCCGATCACCGCCAGAGGGTAAAGGGCTTCAATGGGGCCGGAGCGAAAGGCTCCGGAAAACAGACACCGAAGGGTATGGAATTCGCAAGAGACGACGCTTCAATGGGGCCGGAGCGAAAGGCTCCGGAAAACTTCGACGCGGGTTTCTCGCGGCGATATCGAACCGAGCGCTTCAATGGGGCCGGAGCGAAAGGCTCCGGAAAACAGTGGTTTAGGAGAGGAGGAGAATATGACCGAACATGCTTCAATGGGGCCGGAGCGAAAGGCTCCGGAAAACTTTCTATTGAACTCGGCAGCATGCTCCTTGATGCGCTGCTTCAATGGGGCCGGAGCGAAAGGCTCCGGAAAACATGGCCTTTGCGAAGTCCGACAAGCCAACCCCCGGGCTTCAATGGGGCCGGAGCGAAAGGCTCCGGAAAACGTGGTAAAGTTCATGTTGGCGAGGTAAAATACTTCAGCTTCAATGGGGCCGGAGCGAAAGGCTCCGGAAAACGCAAGCGACTCGCAATCCCTTACCTACGATCTCGACGGGCTTCAATGGGGCCGGAGCGAAAGGCTCCGGAAAACGGGCAGGTGATCGTAAGAAGAATCGTCGAACCGAAGCTTCAATGGGGCCGGAGCGAAAGGCTCCGGAAAACGAAGACGAAGACTGTCCGTATTTCGCCGAACTAGTTAAAGCTTCAATGGGGCCGGAGCGAAAGGCTCCGGAAAACCGGGCCGATAATTGGAATCGTGGCCGACGACGAAATGCTTCAATGGGGCCGGAGCGAAAGGCTCCGGAAAACTAGCTGATGGCCTTTTTTTCGGCGCACAACTGCTTGCTTCAATGGGGCCGGAGCGAAAGGCTCCGGAAAACAGGGAAACAACCTAAGCAAGGAGGACAAAATGAAAGCTTCAATGGGGCCGGAGCGAAAGGCTCCGGAAAACGGCGGGGACTCGCCATCAGATAATCGATTCGACCGGGCTTCAATGGGGCCGGAGCGAAAGGCTCCGGAAAACATCACTGTAAGCGGGGACGGCCTTGCTCCGTATCTGGCTTCAATGGGGCCGGAGCGAAAGGCTCCGGAAAACGGAGGAAAAAATGACCGATTTGGAAAAGAAAAAAAAGCTTCAATGGGGCCGGAGCGAAAGGCTCCGGAAAACGAAGAGGACGAGGGAGAAGCAAACGAGGAGGTTGAAGCTTCAATGGGGCCGGAGCGAAAGGCTCCGGAAAACACGGACAGAATCGACGCCATCAATCTGTATTTCTGGCTTCAATGGGGCCGGAGCGAAAGGCTCCGGAAAACCGAACTCCCTGGCCATGTCCAGATTGTAGCCAACGTAGCTTCAATGGGGCCGGAGCGAAAGGCTCCGGAAAACGGATAAAAAGCTGAAAAAACAAGCAACTGCACTTGCAGCTTCAATGGGGCCGGAGCGAAAGGCTCCGGAAAACAGCCGAGTTCGCCGAAAAGGCCAGCGCCGCCGAGAAGGCTTCAATGGGGCCGGAGCGAAAGGCTCCGGAAAACAAAAAAGGCCTGGATATGGCCGTCCTTAGTCGGGAGCTTCAATGGGGCCGGAGCGAAAGGCTCCGGAAAACGAGCGATCTTCCCAGGCCTGCCCGGCGCAGAATCAAGCTTCAATGGGGCCGGAGCGAAAGGCTCCGGAAAACGCTCGTTTCCCGATAGCTATCGGGCGGCAGAGTTTGCTTCAATGGGGCCGGAGCGAAAGGCTCCGGAAAACCAAATGCCAGAGAATGTTGCCATCGAATATCAAGACGCTTCAATGGGGCCGGAGCGAAAGGCTCCGGAAAACAAGACGGCCATTTTCGAATACTACGTCGAAAAAATGCTTCAATGGGGCCGGAGCGAAAGGCTCCGGAAAACTCCGAAAGACAATCCGCATCAACGCAATCGACGAGGCTTCAATGGGGCCGGAGCGAAAGGCTCCGGAAAACGTCTGGTTGAATTCGATTTCGACGGTCGGGCATGCGTAGCTTCAATGGGGCCGGAGCGAAAGGCTCCGGAAAACCAGGACCTTTTTGAAAGATCTTATGAAAGAGAATCTTGGCTTCAATGGGGCCGGAGCGAAAGGCTCCGGAAAACGACACAACGTCAACGGGGTCAACGTGTCGTATGGCGGGCTTCAATGGGGCCGGAGCGAAAGGCTCCGGAAAACCCTATGACTGCTTTCGACTACGAGACTTCCGGACTGCTTCAATGGGGCCGGAGCGAAAGGCTCCGGAAAACACGCTCCCGATGGTAATAGGCCGATCAAGATTGGTCGGCTTCAATGGGGCCGGAGCGAAAGGCTCCGGAAAACCGAGAACCAAGACGACATTTAAAGATGTCCAAAAACAGGCTTCAATGGGGCCGGAGCGAAAGGCTCCGGAAAACGGAAAATGCCAATGTCCACTTTACGAACCAACCCGAGCTTCAATGGGGCCGGAGCGAAAGGCTCCGGAAAACGGGCCAACAAGGAGGCAATATGGACGCAAGAATCGAAAGCTTCAATGGGGCCGGAGCGAAAGGCTCCGGAAAACCACAAGCGCGGGGCCATGGTTGGCGAAGTCCAAAGCGCTTCAATGGGGCCGGAGCGAAAGGCTCCGGAAAACCCGTCTGGAAATTTCATTTTCTCCCGAACCCGTATCGGCTTCAATGGGGCCGGAGCGAAAGGCTCCGGAAAACATCTCACGCCCAGGACGTCCTCGACTGGATAAAAGACGCTTCAATGGGGCCGGAGCGAAAGGCTCCGGAAAACAACGAATTCATCCGGTCGCATTGGAAAAATACGGATACGCTTCAATGGGGCCGGAGCGAAAGGCTCCGGAAAACATCGACCGGGAAGCGGCGCTGGATGCGCAGGGCTTCGCTTCAATGGGGCCGGAGCGAAAGGCTCCGGAAAACTGCCGAGACAAATATCCTCCTGACCCCAAACGGGGGCTTCAATGGGGCCGGAGCGAAAGGCTCCGGAAAACCTGGAGATTTTGCCTTCAATTTGATTTGCGGAATTGTGCTTCAATGGGGCCGGAGCGAAAGGCTCCGGAAAACCGCTTGCCTCTGGAAGCCGATGAACAGGGGCTTTCAACCCTGTTTTGCGAGCGTCTCCCTATTTGGTTCCAAATTGGGGATTTTGTAACACAAAGTGCCTGGGTTGTAAATCGATATTTCCAATATTTTAAAGAACTTACGCACATGCGAGCGTCCCCAGGGAAAATGAGATCACCTTCACGCTCGAAAAGGATCGGCGGAGAAAACCGCCTTGGATCTTTTTTGGAACGTTGGGGAACATGGTCATGCAACGGCGCTGGCCAGCCGCAAGCCGTTTTTGGTCGCGAATGGCTGGAATGCGTGTGGAATACGGCTGGAATGCCGGTTCTGACCGTCGGTTCGAGGCGGTCCCGCACGCCTTTCGAGCGCGAATTCACACACCTTGGCTTTTCGGCCGGGCCATGACGAATTGAATTGTTATCCGATCCTGGTTCGATTTGCAAGAGATACCTTATTATATAGCGTCCCGATACGGGAATCGGGAGGGTGGTTCCGGGGTGATAAAAATTACCCATATTTTGCTGTAATATTTTCGCCGTGTCTTGTTCCGCTACAAATGTCGCAAGCCCGGGTCGGGATCGTAGAGTACCAAGTTGGATGGGTCGGATTCTACGCATTCAATTTTCAGCCCGAAGGCTCTCCGCAGGGTCGGGATCGTAGAGTACCAGGTTGGATGGATCGAGGACCATTGCCTTGCGCGCCGCTTCGCGCTTTCTCGGGACACGGGCCTGCCGGTCTCGCACGAATACCAGCCCGCCATTTTTTCCAATCTTGCGCCGCTTCCGTTCGGGCGAAAGGCTGCGGGATATCTCGGAAAATGGTGGGTTGGATTCCGTAAAAGACTGGCAGGCCGTCGAATTCAAGAAGTTCAGAAGCAGCGAAAAAGCCCGGGTCCCGACCCACCCACCCTACGATCCACGCTCCCGAACAGGCACGGCGACAGTTGCTGCGGCATAAAGCCCGGAGGAAAAAAAACACATAAGAGCGAAGACCATTTTCATCCCTGTGTTGGTTCTGGAATCGGCCATGGCTTGGCAGAAATCGGACACGAAGTGTCTTGGCATGCGTTCCCACGCGAAGCGTGGGAACGCATGCTGGACGAGGCGGAACGAGGAAAAGCGCGGATGGTCGAAAAAAGATCCAAGCGTGTCGATCATATGATCACCGGTTTTCTGCGTATGGGTTCGAAGGCGGCGCCGATGGTTTGGACGCGGGGTTTGACCTTGTCTGCGGGGCCGAGATCGACGATGACCACGTGGTCTTCGAAGCGGTGGACAAGTTCTTCCAGGTCGGCCTTGAGGCGGATGGCCCTGGCCTTGGTGAGTCTGCACTGGAAGACGGAGAGCTGGAGCCATCGTCCGTAGCCCTTCATGGTGCGATAGACCTGTCTCCAGCGCTTGGGGCAGCTGATGTCGTAGGATACGATGTAGAGGTTTTCCATGGTCGCAGGCCTCATCTGGTGACGAAGTTGGGGTATCTGGGGATTTCGCCTGCCAGGTATCGCCCGAGCAGGCGGGCCTGGACTTCGAGCAGGCGTCGGTAGCTGATGCGGTACTGGAAAATGGGGTGTGTGACCTGGGTTTCCATTCTTCGGTCGAAGGCGGCGATGAAGGCCTTGCGGGCTTTGTCGTTCATGTTGCATCCGGCGGCGGAGCGGACGAAGTCGTCGGGACGGATTTCGCCTTTGTTGACGACGGTCAGTACGACGGAATCGGCGACGAGAGGCCGGAAGGGTTCCATCATGTCCAGAGCCAGCGCGGGGCGGCCGAACCTGGACTTGTGGTAGAATCCCCGATAGGGGTCGAAGCCAACGGCGGACAGGGTTGTGAACCATTCCCTGGCCAGCATGGAATATCCGAAGGAGAGCATGGCGTTGACGGGGTCCTTGGGGGGGCGTCGGTTTCTTTTGTCGAAGGAAAACTGCATGTCGGGATGGTCCGGGGATTGGAACATGCGGGTGAAGTGCCTGAAATACCTCGCGGCGGAGGCGCCTTCGACGCCGAGCAGGGAATCGAGGGAATCGGCCTTGGAGGCGTTTTTGATGTCGTAGTTGAACTGTGCCAGCAGATCGTCGTGGATGCCGGCGGGGTCGTCCGCAGGGCTTTTGAGGTTGCGGCGCATGAGTGTGCGGCAGTTGGCGATCTTGGCGGCGACCCATCGCCGTGCGAGCCTGAGGCAGGTTTTGTCGTCGAAACTGGCCCGGTACTGGTTGGTGCGCAATTCGACGTTTTTGTGTCCGGTGCCGACCGTGTGGCCGACGAACCAGCCGTAGTAAGTGTTGTAGGTGACGGGGATGGACCTTTTCATGCATTCGTGGAGCAGGGGAGTGGTCATGGAGGAATATCCATGGAGAACAATGCGGGAGATGTCGGCCAGGGGGACTTTTTCCAGGACCGTCTTTTTTTCCTCGATGACCACCTCTTCGCCCTGTTTTCGCAGGTATGCGCCTGGGCTCTGCACGTAGAGGGGCAGGGCGGTTTCCAGGGGAGGTGCGAGGGGGCGGGGAATCTGGTCGAAACAGTTGAGGAAGCGGACTTCGTCGGGCAGGCAGATGCCGACCAGGGAGCACCTCGGGCACTTGGGGCTGTCTTCGAGGGGTGGCGGGATGGGGGCGTCCCGGGCGAATTTTTTCATGTTTTCGATGGCGTCCATGGTCAGGTGGATCAATTCGTCGTCGAAGAGCACCCTGACCCTTTCCCTGGAGCCTGCGAAATAGAGTACGCCTTCGTCGCACAGGTATCCGTGTTCCCGCAGGAGCAGGCCCTGGGCGCAGAGCTGGACCTTTTCCGGGGCGTAGGCGCCGCCCGAGACATGGGGTCGCTTGCCCTTCTTGTAGTCCACGGGGGTGGCGCGGTCGCCTTCGGCCTCCACCAGGTCCGCCCTGCACGAGATGCCGAGCCTGGCGGAGGACAGTGCGACGGAGCGGGCGCTGATCTTATCCTCCTCGTCCGCGTCGGCTGCGGGCAGCCTGCCGTCGCCGGTGTCCACGCGCTTGTGCCTGATTGACCCCTCCACGGTGTCGGCGCTGTGGGCGAACTCGCCCTGGACCCATTCCAGGTACGCCAGGCGGGGGCAGTAGACGTATTCGTTGAGCATGCGCACGGGGATGAAAACATCCTGGTTTTCCGAGCATTGGCTTGCGGTCATGGGGCACCTTCCTTTCCTTGCTGGTTTACGGGTTGGGATGTTGGGGCTTGGTTCCAAATTCGGCCGTCTGGATTCCGGGTCTACGCTACATGTACCAGTCAGGAAATTCCCGGAAGCGACGGAATCCAGCTGTTTTATCGACACCCGGGGTGCATACCGCTCCGCCCGGAATGACGACCGCCGCGACGACAGTCCCTGAAAGCGGCCGTGGCTAAGACCAAGCCCGGATGTTGCCTTCGGGTTCGAACCTCCCCAGGCCGAAGTGGCAGCCGAAGCCAAGAGCGAGAGGGCCCCGGAGCGGTTCGCGAAAATCGATTTTCCAGAACCCCCCGTTGCGGTCCGGCTGGCTCAGGCCCTTTTTTTTCCGGAACCTTCTAAAATGGACGGGTCGAAGCTTTCGTCCGGCCGTCTCTATGGACTCGACCGGGGTCAGTCCGTCGATTTCTGGATATCCGCGCCTTCGGCATTCGCGTCGGATCTGGTCCTCGACGCCGAAGGTTTTCTTGCGATGCCATGGATGAAGGTACGGGGTGGCGGACCGCCAGGTCCTGGCTTCGGCGCAAAGGGCGGAGAAAGGCGCGAAGTCGGCGGCGCGACCCAGGGCTTCCAGGGCGAGACCCCACTCGCTTCCTTCGCGTTCGTAGATTCTTTTCAGGGACAAGAAGACCATGAGGCAGTCTATGTCGAAGCCTGCGGGGGCATGGACGAGCAGGTGCCGGATCCGTCCGTTTTCGGTCTCCTGCATGAAAAAGGCGTGTTCGTGGGGCGAGCCCTGCCGGTCCCCATGTCCCGACAAGGCCCAAGGGACGCTTTCTTTTCCGAGGAGCTTTCCGGCCACGCCCATGACGGCAAGACGTGTCAGCTCCCCGATTCTCAGCGAGTCTTCGAGCCGGGGAAGGGGAGCGCCCCGCACGAGAAACCGGGCGGTGTCCGGGCGTTCGAAGGACAAGAACGCGGGGCGCGGTTGGGTTTCAAAGGAACGCCCGGTTTCCTGGCGGGCGCTTCGGTGCGATTCGGACGGTCTGTTGGTTCCATTGTTTCGCATGTATGCGGTCTCCTTGGGCTAAGTGGGAACGTGGTTCATTATACAACGGCAGGGGGGACAAAACGCGCCCCCCGTCCGTTTTTTTCGCAAATCTCGCAAGTGTCTGTAATCAAAGGTTTTTTCAGTAGATTTCGGCCATTTTCCGGATCTCCTCCGAAATTTTTTTTCGAAGGCCGAAAGGTTCGAGCACCTTGACGTCGGCGCCGAACTGGAGGATTTTCATGGACACTTCCCTGTAGTCGGAGACGGGGAAGCGCAGGAGGAGGTGGCCGGAGGGTTCGACGGAGATTTCCTGTTTCGGGTGCCAGACCTGCTCCTGTATCCATCGTGCGCGGAACGGATTGAAACGAAGGACGGCCGTTTCGCTCTCCGCCCCCTGGAAGATGCCGAAGGAGCTTTCCAGAAGGTGCTTGAAGTTTTCGAAGGCCACAGGGTCGAAGGTCCGGTCGAGGGTCCTGTACGAAGAGATGCGGGAGAGCACGAACTTTCTCCATCCGTTTCTTTTTTCGCACCATGCCAGAAGGACCCATGAGGCCATGTAGTACTGGAGGTGGTGCGGGCGGACGACGCGCTCGGTGGTTTCGCCGGCGCCCGGAGAAATATATGTGATGGCGAGGGCGCGCTTTTCGAGCAGGGCTTGGGCGACGGAGCGGAAGGTCTTCAGGTGCGCGGGGGAGTGGCCATGCCAGGAGGCGGAGAACCCTTCCATGATGTCCTTTTCGGTGAGTCCGGACTGCCTGGCCTCGATGAACGCCTTGCGGGCGAAATTTTCGATGGAGCGGCTGATGAAGCCCCCGGCGGCGGTGGAGAGCAGCTTCTGCGCCAGCAGAAGGCCCAGGATTTCGTCGTGGGTAATCTGGAAGGGGGGAAGCCGATAGGAGTCGTCGCTGTAGAAATATCCCTTGCGGGAATAGTCGTATACCAGGGGCGCGTTGAACCTGTCCCGGAACTTTTCGATGGTGCGCTTGGCGGTCTTGCGATGCACCTCGAAGCGCCTGGCCAGCGTCCAGGCGTTGGGAAAGGCGTCCTGCCGGATCTGGCTGTCGAACCAGACGATTCTTTCCATGGTTATGAAGTCGCCCATTGTCGTTCCTTTGCGTTTTTTTTTGATGCCAAATGCGCCGATCAGGCGTCGGAGCAAGTAAAGGGATTTTCTCTACCGGCGCACATTTGGTCATTCATACTCTTTTTCGAGATAGCAATCAAGGAAAAAAAGAAAATCTGCGGACGGACAGGTTTGCCGGAAAGGGGTTTCAGGACGAAAGACGTTGTGGAAGTATTTGAAATAAATGGTTTTTTCGATATTTTCGCGTCGAAAATCGGACGGAAAAAAAACGGCGCGGCCGGTTTTTTCCCGCTGCCGAAAGCGCAATCTTCCGGAGCCGTTTCGGGATCGCGAAAGGCGGTCGCCATAAAAGAGAAGGAGGAACGGTGAAATCGGCCTGAGACCTTGTGTCCGGGGGCCTAGAAAACATGGCAATTGCAATCGCAGGCCGCATGTGGTACTTTTTTAATTCGGGACGCCGAAAGAACCAAACATGGAAAGGATGCAATATTTCGACAAACAGAAGGGGGGAGAACATATGGCCGAAAACAGAAAGGATACCCAGGTTTTGGCGGGAGGGGAAACGTTTTTGAAAATGCGGATTCCGGCGGTTTTTTTCGCCGTTTTTTCCATGCTTTCCATTCTGGCGGGCGCCACTACGGGGCTCGCCCAGTTTGTCGAAATGCAGGATCGTGTCGCGCTCGATGCGCTTTACAACAGCACCGACGGCACCAATTGGACCCTCCAAACCAACTGGAATTCGACTTCCGCAGAATGCACATGGTACGGGGTGAGCTGCACCAATACAGGGAATTTAGAGCGTGTAACTTCTCTTTATCTCGCCAACAACGGACTGAACGGGACCCTCCCGGCGGAGTTGGGGAATTTGACGAGCCTCTCAAGCCTCTATCTCAACGGAAACCAGCTTACGGGGCAGATTCCATTGACAGTGGCAAATCTCGGCAGCCTCCAATACCTCTATCTCTACGACAACCAGCTTACGGGGACGATTCCCACGCAACTCGGCAGCCTGGAGAGTCTCAGAGGCATAATTCTTTCGAAAAACAGTCTCGACGGCACAATCCCTTCCGTGCTGGGAAGCCTTCCGAATCTCACCTCGCTGGAGCTGTCCGACAACTCTCTCAGCGGCAACATTCCTTTCACGGCCGGCGACTATCCGGTTCTGGTCGATCTGGACCTTTCGATAAACAATCTCGACGGTTCCATCCCGAGCGGGCTTGGCACGATATCAACCCTTGCCAGCCTGGATTTGTCGTCCAATTCGCTTTCCGGGTCCATCCCCGCGTCGCTGGGCGGTTTGGAAAACCTTTCCTACCTGGACCTGTCGGATAACGATTTGAACGGAAGCATCCCGCCGGAACTCGGGGGAGATCCCGGCGTCGTGCCCGACCTGGAATACCTGGACCTTTCGGACAACTTGCTGACCGGAAGCATCCCGCCGGAACTGGGAAACATCCGGGCAACGCCGGGGGAAGGCTCCGTCTACATGGACCTTTCCATCAATCAGCTATACGGAAGCATTCCTCCGGAACTGGCAACTACCACGGCGGCATGGCTTGATTTGTCCGACAACTATTTGAGCGGCCCCATTCCTTCGGAACTGGCAAGTCTTCCACTGATTTACTACTTGGATCTTTCCTCCAACGAATTGAATGGCCCCATCCCGGCCCAGCTGGGAAATACGACGGCGGGGTACCTGGATCTATCAGACAATTCATTAACCGGCCAGATTCCTCCGGAACTGGGAAACCTTCCCTATATAGAACATCTGGACCTTTCCGGCAACCAGCTGACAGGTCCGCTTCCCGGCGAGCTGGAAAATCTCCAGAGTAATCCCGAAAGCTATAATCTCGAAAACTTCGACCTCGATCTTTCCAACAACGTAATCGACGGTTCCATTCCCTCCGAACTGGGCAATATGAAGGCCCGCTACCTGAATTTGTCCGACAACAGGCTTTCCGGTCCCATTCCCTCCGGACTCGGGGGCATGACCGGTCTGAAAATACTGTGGATGCACAACAACCAACTGGAAGGAAGCATCCCGGAGGATCTGAAGAATTTGGGCGCTCTCCGATTCTTATCGCTAAACTCCAACATGCTGAACGGACCTGTTCCGTCGGGCCTCGGTTCTCTGAAAAACCTGTTGGGGCTGTATCTTGAAGAAAACCAATTGTCCGGAGGGTTCGACCAGCTGGTGCAGGAGCTGAGCACAGTCGGATCTATCAGATATCTGAACGTTGGCTGGAACGAATTCGTCGGGTGCCTCCCGTCGGAAATGGGAGATCTGACTTCCCTGTACCGGCTTCAGATCAACAACAACGGGTTCGTGGGCAAAGTCCCGTCAGGCATGGAAAATCTGTCTCTGAATCCGGGAGAGAGCGATTTCAGAGACAACTTTCTATTTGTCGATAACGATTTGGAGCCCGACTTATATGACAAACTGAATTCCTGGCAAGTCGGCGCAAAGGAAGGTGAAGATGAAGATTGGCAATCCATGCAATTCGAGGCCATAAGAGTGGAGCCCGCCGGCTATTGCGGCGGTTTTTATGACTGCTATGCCACTTTCGAGGAAGCCTTCACCCAGCCGTTCATCCTGGCTCCGGCGCCGGTGTTCGTCGGGGAAGGGACATACACCGCGCCGTTGGTGATCGACGACCGTTTCACGGTGAATTTGACTTGGCCTGCGGATTTCGGGTGCGACCCGGCGACAGGGGCGGTGATCTTGGCGGGGCCGTAGGGCCGAGACGCAAGGGCCGAGGGCCGAGATGCGAGGGCCGAGATTCAATGGGCGAGCGACGAGGCCTGGGGGATGAAAATGTTTCCTGTTTTGCCTTGACAATTGAGCCGGGTTTTATTCCGCGCAATCTGCCACGGGGCCTGGTTCGGGAGCGTGGGTGGGTTGAAGCCCTGGCGTTCGGGGATGGTTCAAAGCTTTGTTTACGCCCGTTCCCTTCGATCTTGTAAGAAGCCCAACCCACCATTTCCCGCGCCGCCCCGGTCTTTTTGTCCAAGACATGGCGAATAGACTCGAAAAACGGTGGGTTGGGCTCCGTGCCAAACCGGTTGGCTGTCGTAATTAAAATCTTTGGAAGCACAACGCGAAGGCCCGCTATCAACCCACCCACCCTACGATTTCACCTGTGCCAAGGCGTTTTGCCGGAAAAAAAGCGGCGGAATGATGGGCATGTTTCCGCTGTATGTTCATCATCCAGCCCTCGGCCCTTGCTCCTCTAAAGCAACTCCCTGGCCGCCTCCTTGGCGCCTTCGAGCCACATGCCCACGTCGGAGGCTGCGACTTCCTTCTTGACGGCGCCGACGATCTGTCCGGTGGCCACATCGACCCTGCGCATGTCCAGGCGCATGGTTTCGCCCACGATCTGATAGCCGCCGAAGATCATCCATCGGGCACCGATGATGCGTCCGAGTTGCAGCTGTGTGTTCTCGTCGGCGACTTCGCTGGTGCCCAGGTTGAGTTCCTCCAGGGCGAGCAGGAGTTTTTCCCTTTCCACGACGGTGTAGGGGCCTGCGGACTGCACGGAGTCGATGACGGCGCCGGAGAGCAGTTCGCCTATGTCGGGCACGGACGGCGGGATGGGGCTCAAGTCCTCCAGGTCCCAGATTACCACGGCGCCGCCTTTCTCCACCAGGCTTGCAGGCTTTTTCGCCTGCTGGGGCGTGCAGGCGAAAAGGGCGATGCAAAGCCATAAGGGAAACGCGAATCGAAAAAGTATTGATCGTATGTGTTTATCCATTGAAACCTCCTGTTGCAATCGTTTTGTCTATCCTTTTTGTTCCTGGACTTTGGCGTCGGCGGAAATGTCCTTCGTCTTGCTGACGACCGAGGCGTAGGAAAAGTCCTGATCGACGTTGTCCACCCGAATGACGGCGACGGGCGCGGGTGCGGCCTTGAGGACCCGTCCCTTGTACACGATGGGTTCCTGCTCCTCGAGGACCTCGAACAATGCGCCGGCGGTCACGCCCTGCCTGGCGCCTATGTTGATCATGATCTGTCCGCCGCTTGCCTGTACCACGAACCCGCGCAGGGGGTATTTGTCCGTCAGCACTTGCTGTATCTGCTCGTTTAGCGTTTCAAGCTCCGCCCCCAGGGACCCGGAGGAGGGATATTGCTTGGAGAATACCTTGGCGATGGCGGTGGTTTCCGTATCGATGAGCCGAAGGTTCATCATGGTGCCGGCGGGCAGAAAGAAGAGGGTGCCGGTGCCGATCACCTTGGCCGCCAGGACCCGTCCGAGCTGCAAGGCGGTCTCCGGATCGGCCAAATCGGAAGTCCCCAGGTTGAGTTCCTCCAGCAGCCTTTCGATGAGAACGCGCTCGACTACCTGCACGCGTCCGCCCGAGTTGAGAAGGTCGGACAGCTGCGTGACGATCACGGTGGAGAATCCGTCGCGCTCCGCCAGCCCGCCTTTTTCCTGAAAATCCACGAAGGAGACGATCAGGGGGCGGGAGGTCCAGGTGTCCTTTTCCTCTTTCTTCCGGGCGGATTGCTGATCGCGGAACCTTTGCGCCAGGTCCTTGACGAGCCTGTCCACGCGTTCCTTCTGTGCGGAATTGTTCTGCAAGGCGGACATCTGGGCGGCCTTTTTGAGCAGCACGGCGGAGAAGGCGTCGTCCTTGTCGATGGTCTGCGCCTTCTGGTACGACTCCAGGGCCTTGTCCCAATTGCCCTCCTTTTCGTAGGTCATGCCCTTGTTGGAGGTGGCCTCGATGTAGTACGGGTCGATCTCCACGGCCTGGTCGTAGAGCTGCCGGGCCTGGTCGTATTCGCCGATGTTGGACAGGAGCCGTCCGAGCTGGTTGTAGGCCAGTGCCTTCTGGTGCGGCTCGGCCTCCTTTTTCTCCACGGCCTGCTTGAGTTCCGCTTCCGCCTCCTGCTTTTTGTCCCGGCTGTAGAGGACCTCGGCCTTGACCACATGGGCGTAGGAGCGCTCGGGCGCTTTTTTCAAGACCTCCTCGGCGGTCTTCAGAGCCTTGTCGGTCTCGCCCTTTTGGGCGTAGACTGCGGCGAGCCCCTCGTTGCCGATGACTTCGGACTCGGTTTCCTTCTCCTTGGCGATTTCCTCGAACACCTTCCGGGCTTTTTCCACGTTGCCTTCCTTGAGTTCGGCATAGCCCTTGACGGCCTTGGCCTTGGTGTTTTTAGGATTTTTCTCGACCGCCACGTCCGTGATGGCCTTGGCGACCATGGTCTGCTTTCGCTGGAGATTTCTCTCGGCCAGGCGGACCAGCATGATTTCGGTGGTCTCGCCTCCGCCCTGGAAGTAGTCCATGACCTTGAGTTCCGGGCCGATGATGCAGACGGTGGGAAGGACCATGGTGGCGCGGTAGTCTTTGGAGACGCCGGAATCGTCGACGAGGACCGGGAACCCGGGAGAGGATTCGGCCACGAACTTCGCCGCCTCGTCCTTTCCGGAGCGGGTGATCGCCCAGACGACCATGTCGGAGTCCGAAAAGCGCCTGGCGATGCCCGACAGGTTGACGAGCAAGTCCGTGCTGGACCGGGACCCGACGTCGAAAAAGTAGAGCACGATCATGGGCTTGCTCTTCAAAGAGGCCAGATCGTAGGTCTTGCCGCTCGTGTCCTGTTCCTGGAACACGGGTGCGGGCTGCCCGGACCTGAGGAAGGCGAGCGAATCGCCTGCCGTCACGCCCAGGGCCACGGACAGGACCGCCAGGATTCGGGTAACGCGTGCCAAAGGTTTCATCTTGCATCCTCCCTGCATAAATGGTTGACGTTATAAATCTATCTTTCGCCGGTCGTTTGTTCGCCGGAAATCTCCGAAAGGGCAAAACGGACGGCCGATGTTCGCCAGGCGGCAAAGCCGGGGGCTTCCAAGCCGCCTGCGAAGGCCGCCTGGAATTTTCTGGGCACGAACAGAAAGTCGCCCGCCTTGTGTCCGGCGTGGATGTTGGCGGCGTACTGGGGAATCTGTTCGAGTCCGAGGGAACGGGAGGCCTCGGCGACCTCGGCCCGGATTTCGCGGTAAAGCTGTCCGGCCTCCAGAATGTCTTCGTTGATGACCAGAATGTCAAGGAGCGCCCGCGCGAACACCGAATGGTTGCCGGGGCCCGCGTCCAGGATGGGCTTGAGTCCGCCGGAGGAAAGGACCGTGCGCGAACGTTCCATGCCGATTTTCTTCAGCCACTCCAGTCTCTTCTCCCTGCTCATGCCCGCGGTCTGCCGAGCGACCGCCGAGCGGGTCAGGCTGCCCGAATAGCAGGTGTCGGCGACGATGATCGCCTGGCGCACGGACATGGTGTTCAAAATGTCGGTGACGGCGTAGTTGGGAATCGAATTGACATGGCTGGCGGCGGAGGCGTCCACCGGCAGCCAGTACCCCCGTCGGTTTTTCTCGTCCAGCTCCCCGTGGCCGGCGTAGTAGATGAGGAAGTTGTCCTTTTCCGTAAGGGTGGTTCGGTAGTGGTCCAGGCTGGTGAGGATGTCGAAGCGGGTGGCGTTCAGAAGCAGGTGGGTGTCGAAGCCGTACTTTTCCTTCAGGAGGGATTCCATGTCCCTGGCGTCGTTTTCGGGGGTTTGCAGCTTGGGAAATTCCTTGTAGTCGTTGTTTCCGATGATCAGGGCGTAGTAGCGTCCGAAATCGACCTTGGGAAGGCTTTCTTCGGCCTGGGAGCGCCGGGGGAAGAGCACGAAGACCATCTGCTCCACCCGGCCCCGCTTGTCCACCGCGGTGATCTTGACCGGAGTCTGCTTCTTTGGCGCGGGCAGTGTCGCCTTGAAAAGGCCGTCGTCGTTCCACGTTTCGTTTCGCTCGTTGATCTTGAGGGCGTACAGCCCTGCCGGGGCGTCCACCTTGCCTATGATCTCCAGTTTGTCCGCGCCCGGAGCGACCGAGGCTTCCGGGTCCTTGCCCCTGGTGGCGGCGAGGGTCGGGTCGAGTATCTGGATGGTCGGTCCCGCCAGATTTTCCATCTTTTCCTCGTAGCCGTCGAGCTTCTTCTGGTATTCCTGTATGGTATTGTTCAACTGGTCGGCGCGGGCGCGCAGGAAATCGGCTTCGCTTTTCTGCTTTTCTAATTCCTTCTGCCTGCGGGCCACTTCGGTCTCGAGTTCCTCGAGTCTCTCCTGTCGGTCGGATGCGATTTGCCCTTGTCGATTTTCGAAGGCCGCCCTGGCTTTCTCCATGCCCCGGCGTTCGGCCTCCAGGTGCTCCTTTTTCCAGGCGAACTCTTCGGCCAGGCGGGCCTTCTCCAGGCGGGTCTTGTCCAGCAGCGCGCGAAGCTCCCTGTTTTCGGCGTCCTGGTTTTCCACGCGGGTTTTGAGTCGATCAAGCTCCTCTAGCTTGCTCTGGTAGTTCAAGAGGTCGTTTTCGGTCGAGGCCAGTTCCGAAGACAGAAGCTGGGTCTTTTTTTGTTCGGCCTGCAATTGGGTTTCGCGGCGGGACAGCTCGGATTCCAGGCGGGAGATTTCCGCGGAATCGGCCTTTTCGCCTTTGCTTTTCGCGTTCGCAAGCTCCTTGCGGGTTTGTTCGATTTCGCGCTTGCGGGTGTCGAGCTGGCGTTGCTGGATTGTAAGCTTGGCCGCAAGCTCCTCCTTTTCCAGGCCGGCCAAGTCGAGCTGGTTCCGAAGCCGTTGGGTTTCGGCGCGCTGCTTTTCCAGCTGTTCCTGCAAACCGGCGGCGCGAAGGTTTTCATCGATTTTTTGACGGTAGGACCGGGCCTGTTCGTCTAAGCTTTCGATCCTGGCTTCCAGGTCGTCGGCGCGCTTTCGCTGGGCTTCCAGCTCGGTTTGGCGGGACGCCAGCTCCTTTTTCAGTCTTTCCACTTCCTTGGGGTCGGCGGAGGACGGAGCGGGAGGCGCGCTCTTTTCGGCGGCGAGTTCGGCCTTGAGTCTGGCGAGTTCGCGCTGTTTGCTTTCCAGGTCATCGCGCTCGGTTGCAAGACGCTGCATCTGGCGCCGATGTTCCATGAGGCTCTGGTCGCGTTGCTCGGTGGTCTGCTCGAGGCGCTGCTTCAGGGCGCGGGTTTCCTCCCGGAGGCGCCGGACCTCGTCGCGAAGGCGATCCATTTCCTGCCTTTCGGCCGCTCCCAGGCCCTCGGATTCCAGCACGATGCCTTCGTCGAGTCCCGTGGCCACCCGGTAGAGGTTCAAAGCCTTCACCGAATCTTTCGGGACGCCCAGGCCCTTTTCGTACAGGTAGCCCAGGTTCAGCCTGGCGCGCTCGTAGTTTTGGTCGGCCGACCTTTTGAACCAGGTGGCGGCCATGTCGTATTCGGGAGCGCCGGCAAGGCCGTTCATGTAGATTTCCCCCACGTTGTTCTGGGCGACCTTGTCGCCTTCGTTGGCCAGGGGAAGCCATGCCTTGAGGGCCTCGTCGTAGCCGGCGCGGTCGTAGGCGACATACTCGCCGCCCCTGATCTGGCAGTCGATGGCGGTGGTCCTGACCGGGCGGCGCTGGGTCATGTAGGTCATGCGGCCCAGCTTGCGGACTTGTCCGGGCAGCATGCAATCGACGATCAGAAGGTCGTCGGCATTGCGCGCGACAGCGGACATCGAAGGGTCGTAGGGCCTGTCCTGGCCGCCGCCGACCGTCAGGCATCCGGGCAGAGCGGTCGCCAGAAGAATCGATATATATAATGGATATGCAACATTTTTCATGGTGTATCTCCGGAACGTCGGAATGAAAATGAAACGGGTTCAGTTGTTGAATTCTGAAAAACGAATAATTTCCAGGATAATAAGGGTTGTTGGCAAATATCTCAAGTAGGGGGGACGCATGGGCGCCGCGCCGCTGCGGAAGAGGGCGCTACCGGGGCAGCGGGGACGCGGGCGAAGAAAAATCCGGGTTTTGCCGCCGCTCCATCCGCGCCGCCGTGGAAGGCGGCGCTACCGGGGCAAGGGGACATGGGCAATGATAATTTCGGGTTTTGCATCGCCCGGCTCGATGCTATGCCAGCGCGGAGATTCGCTTTCGTTCGGCCACCGCTTTGGCTTTTTGTCCGGCCGCGGGTTTGGAGGTCCCCTGCTTGCCTCCGGGCACCGTCTTGAACAGGCGGGGGAGTTTCTCCAGATCGCCGGGACCGGTATGGAGGATTTTCGGTTCGCTTTGGCCCGCCTGGCGGCGGACCCTTTCGACGAGGTTGCGGATCTCGGCCACGGAATAGATGCGGCGTCTGGCCTTGGGAAGTTCGAAGACCACGGCGCTTGCCTCCACCATGGGAAATTTCTTCATCTTGCCGTCGATGTCCAGGGCAAGCACGTAGCCCTTTTTGACCGTGGTCGGGTCGTAGAAGCCCTCCATCTCCTTTGCGAATTCCGCCAGAAAGGGTTCCAGGTTCCCGGACAGCCCCTTGGAGGTTTCGTTGCTGCTGCCGAGGAAGAACCGGTCCGCGCCCAAATGGCCCGCGAAACGATCCGGCGCGGCGGCCAGCTGCTTGAGCTTGTCGGAGAAGTGGACGAGCACCTTGTCTCCCTGGCGATAGCCGTAGGCGTCGTTGTAGGACCTGAACCGGTCCAGCCCCAGGAATACGAAATGGTAGCCTGCGCCGGTCTTGCGGAGGGCTTCGGAGAGGTATTCGAATACCGGCGTGCTTGCCGGAAGCCGGGTCAGGGAGTCGAGGTCCCGGCTGGAACTCATCATCTTGTCGTTTAGGACCTTCAACAGGGACGGCGCGCTGAGAAGGCCTTCGTACTTCATGTTCTCCGAGATGAGGATGCCTTCCATGTCCTTGTTCTCGGAGTAGACTCGGAGGATTTTTTCCACCGGGCTGTGGATGTCCACGACGGGGAACTTGTCGATGAAGCGGCGGATGTTTTTTCCGAAGGCCGGGTTTTGCAGCAGCTGTGTGCCGTAGAGCGAGTAGGTGTATTCCTTGAAGCTCCTTTCGCGAATGATTCCCAGCGGTTCGCCGTCGGCGTTGACCACGGGAAAGAACGTCGCGTTTTTGTTCGCCTTGAATTTTTCGAAGATTTCGAAGATGCCCATGCTGTCCGGGATGGGTTCCGGACGCTGCATTTGCGACAGGACCAGGTCCCTGTCCTCGGCCTTGTTCCGGCGCTGGCTCTGCTGGCTGAGAAAATGGATTTTCTGGAACTGGCCTTTCAGATGGTGCAGATCCTTTTCCCTGCTTTGCACCAGGTCGCCCTGGATCAGGTCCGCTCCCAGCTCCTCGAGCGCGTGGTACTCCCCCCTGGCCTGCACGCCCACCGCCACCACCGAGCTTCCCAGGTGGCGGGCGATGTCCACGATGCCGGAGACGAACATCCGTTTCCTGTCGTCGCTGTCGATGTCGCGGACGAAAAACGGATCGATCTTGATGAAGTCCGGTTCGAAACCGTAGAGAAACTTCAGCCCCGTGAATCCCTCTCCGAAATTGTCGAAGGCGACTTTGAGGCCCGCATTTTTGAACAGTTTCAAGGCGTTTTGGAGGCCGTCGATGCAAATCGGGTCCCTGGCTCCGGATACTTCGTAGCATATGGTTTCCGGGGAGATGTCGTATTGCTTTAAAATTTTTCTCGTAAATTCCAACTGTTCGGCGGGCCGTGCCAAAAGGCGACTGTCCATGTTCAAAAAAAGCCTGGTTCTCTGCTGGCGGGCCAGCTTGGAGAAGCTGTCCACCGATTTGGCCTTTACAAACCGGTCGATCTTTTCCAGCTTGCCGTTTCTATGGGCGAAATCGAAAAGGTCCCTGGGGGATGAAAACCCGGTTGCGCCGGGGTTTTTCATGAGCGCCTCGTAACCGTAGCATTGACCCGTGTGGATATTGACAATGGGCTGGTACGTGAATTGGATGTCGGATACTTTCAACGAACGTTCTTTTTCGGTGGATGCCATGGGACCTCCGTGTCGAGCCGGTTGATAGTGATGTGCAAGGTGTCGGGCAAAGTTATTTCGTCACGCCAGCATGAATCCGCCGAGCATGCGGCCTTTTATTTCCTATTCTTGCGTTAAAAAAGGATTAGGAGAAAACTAGTTTGCGGTTTCTTCCCCATCCCACCATCTTGGGGTGGTGAAAATGTTCCCTGTTTAGTTGCAATAATTCCGCCCATTTTTGGTTCATCGCGGATTTGTGGGGAGCGGTAAAGGTAACCAGAGCTTCCAGCTCTTGTCGCGGTACCGCGAATATGCCACTCCCTCGAAGCCAAGACACACCAGACCAGGATGGTCTGGTTACCATCGAGGCACCTTTCCCCACAAATCCGCGATGAACCCCTTTTTTTTCCGCGCAAGCTGTTGCGGAGCTTGGTTCGGGAGGGGGTGGGTCTAAAATCGGCCATGCCTTGGCAGAACACGGACGCGAAGCGTCCTGGTATGCATTCCCACGCAAAGCGTGGGAACGAGGCGGCAAGCGGTTGGCCGAAATTAAAACCAAACCCGTTCGGGGAGCGTAGGGCAGGTGGGTTGCAACTCCGGAATTCGGGACTGGTTCCCGGTCTGTTTAAGCTATCGCTCTTCGATATTGCAAGAGATCGAACCCGCCATTTCCGTGCGGGCCCGGGGGAGGGCGCGTTCGAAGAAGCCGTGAGGAGGCGCGGAAAATGGTGGGTTGGACTCTGTGCAGGATTGTCGGGCCGTCTATATCGACAAAGGTTTGATTTGCGACAAACTCCGGGTTCAAACCTACACACGCTACGCTCCCGGACAAGGCCTTTGCAGATTGCCGCGAGGGTGAACAAATCCCGGAAAAAAAACTCCCAAATCCGGATGATTTTCATCCCCCCATCTCCCCCTCTCCCCCTCTCCCCCTCTCCCCATCCCCCCCTCTCCCCCTCTCCCCATCCCCCCCTCTCCCCATCCCCCCATCCCCCCAAGCCAAGGGCGGCCTGACAAATTTATGTTGCAAATCGGGCGGATAACGGTATAAGAAGACTGCTTTGGTCGCCGGGGCCGGGCGGGTTGTTTCGAATGTCCCCCCGGCCGGGATATTGGCACAAACGAGGAGGGGACGCGAAAAAAAAGACATGGCTGGCAAATCGTACAAAATTCTCTTGATCCTTACCGAATTTCCCCCCCGCATCGGGGGGATGCAGACCCACGCGATCTATCTGGCGGACCGTTTGCACGGGAAGGGGCATCGCATCGAGGTCATGACCTACCGCTCGTGCGATCCGGATATGGCTTCGGAGGAGCGGCTTTTCGACCAGAAGCTGCCTTACCCTGTCCGGCGGGTCTTGAGCCGAATCGGATATTGGCATACCCTTTCCGTGATCGAAAAGCGGGCGAGGTCGTTTGCGCCCGATTTCATTTACGCATCCAACGTTTTCTACGGCATGCTCTCGGATTCGCTGAAAGTTCCGGTGATCTGCCGATGCGCCGGAAACGACGTGCTTCGGCCCTGGATCGCGTACCCGTTTCGCCGTGCAAGCCGCCTTGTCAGCCATCCCGGGTTCGAGGCCCTGCTCTACGACTGGTTCAAGCGCACGAATTTTCCCGAGTGGATCGAGGCCCTTTTCAGGAGAAAGCGGCTCGAACTGATGCGCCGCTCGGTGGCGAAATCCTCCCTGATTCTGGCCAACAGCCTCTACACGGCGCGCCTTCTGAGCAATGAAGGATATCCGGGGGAAAGGGTCCGGGTCGTTTCGGGAGGAGTGGATTCGGAAAGGTTCGGCAAAAAGGCCTCCTCCAACGGCCATTTGAGAAAGGCCCTGCGCCTTCCGCAAGACGCCTTCATCCTCATGACAGCCTGCCGCATGGCCCCCAAGAAGGGGTTGGATTTCCTGCTTTCGTCGTTCAAGCTGCTCTTGAAGAAGATCCCCGACGCCCACCTGGTTGTGGTGGGGGAGGGCAAGGAGCGCGGAAAATGCGACCGGCTGTGCCGCACCCTCGGGCTGGACGGACGGGTGACGTTTCCCGGACGCGTGCCGCACGAAAAAATCCACGAGTACTTCTGGGCGTCGGACCTGTTCGTGCTGGCGAGCCGCGAATGCCGCAACCGGGTCAGCGGCATGAAGGACGTGGAGACCATGGGGCGCGTCCTTTGCGAAGCCAACGCCGCCGGGGTCCCCGTGGTGGCCAGCCGGACCGGCGGAATACCGTCGGTCGTCGCCCACGGCGACAACGGCCTGCTTTTCGCCGAGGACGACCGCGCGGATTTTTTTCGCCAGGTGCTGCGCGTTAGAAACGACGCCGGGCTTGCGAAGACTCTGGTCCGAAACGGCCTGCGGCGAGCGGAAAAGGAGTTCGACTGGTCGGTCGTCGTAGAGAGGCACGAAGATGCATTTTCCTGGTTTTTCCGATGAAAGGCGATATCGTGAACGATGCGAAAACCGGCAATGAAAAGGCGCATGCGGGCGTCGCCGTCGTGCTGGGATCCTATGTGCTGCCGGACGGCAGGCCGGGAGGCGCGCTGTTGCGAAGAATTCGAAAGGCGGTGGAGTTGTACCGCAAAAACGAAGTCGAGTATATCCTGGCGACGGGGGGCGTGGGAATCAACCCTCCTTCCGAAGCCGAGTCCATGCGCGATTTCGCTGTGGCAAGCGGTGTGCCCGAAGACCGGATATTTCTCGAAAAAAAGGCGGCCAACACGCTGGATAATGCGAGGCTGGCCGCCGAGATCATCGAAAGAGAGGGCTGGAAGCGGGTCGTTTTGGTGACGGACGGATACCACATGTTGCGGGCCGCCCTGCTTTTTCGATTTTTCGGCATCAGAGTCGTCGCCTGCGGCGTGGAAACCCCCGAGATAAGAAAGGCGCCGGAGGTTTTCGCGTTTCGCTGCCTCCGGGAATTCTTCGCCTTGGCCAACGACATCTTCAAGCTGGCAGTCCTGGCCTTTTCGGGAAGCCTTCGGCCGTGCGGCAGGCTCAGGAAACCCTGAAATATTTCCGGATGTTGCCGTTGCCGCCGATGATGGCGTGAATTTCCTGGGTGAGAAGATTTCTCTCGATGATTTTCTCCAGGGACCGGGTCCCTTTTTTCAGGCGGTCGGAGGTGGAGGTCATCTCCAAAAACACCTGCTTTTCCTCGGGCGAAAAGCCTTCGCTTCCGGCGATCAAAAAGGATACGGCCCTGTAGTCCCCTCTTTTGAGAAGGCTTCGGCCCTGCTCTTCGGGAGGAAAGCTTTCGGTCCGCAACAACAGGTTCACCCCCGTGGTCGCGATGGCTTCCCACTCCTGCGTTTCCGTTTCCATTTCGTCGTCGAAAAAGACGACTCTGGCTTCCAGGTAGGATTTCGTATCCAGGACTTCCTTGATGAAGAACCTTTTCTGGCCGATGGTCATGATGTCCGAGCGCCCGTCGGGATATTCCTTCATGACCTTGACGATCTTGGCGGTGCATCCGAAGTCCCGGATTCGTTCGCCGTCGATCAGGACCACGCCGAATTCCCGGTCCTGCTCGATGCATTCCCGAGTCATGGTTTTGTAGCGCTCCTCGAAAATGTGCAACGGGAGGGCCATTCCCGGAAAGAGCACCAGGCCAAGGGGAAACAGAGGTATGATTGTGTCGTTGTTCATCGCGTATTCACAAAGCTCCGGGGGTGTCTCCGCAGCGAGTCGCGGAGTCGGTCACTACGAACGGTCGATCCGCTCGCTCCTGGGAGCGAAGGGCAAAAAGGGATTGAACCGGGCAAACGTATCCAGCATTTGCGAAAAGGCGTCGGCATAGGCGGAGATCATCTTCCGGGCCGCGTTTTCGAAAAGCTCCTGTCCGGCGGTCCCTTCGAACTGCTCCGATTCCATTCTGCCGTTTAAGAACCTGTTTTCCCGCGCCTTGACATGGGTGGTTCCTTCGGACAGGGTGATGGATACCGTCGTGTGACGAAATTCGAAGAAAGGATTCGTTCGCGTCCAGGCGGCGAACAAATCGGGCAATCCGGTCGGCGCGGGGGCAACCGGCGCGTTTTCTTTTTTTACAAGCGAATCGGTCATGGTTTTCCTCCGTTTTTTTCGGGTCGGGGGTTTGCGCTTGGCGAAGCCGGTTCGGCCGCAAGCTTTTTCGCACCATTGTAGCGGTGTTTTCGGGATGCATCAATACAAATTTTGGGTCTGGTCCTTTGGATCTGCCATGGCCTGCGGCGAACACGGACGCAAAGCGTCCTGGCATGCATTCCCGCGCGAAGCGCGGGAGCGAGCGATCATGCTCCGCATGGGAACGCCTGCCAGGCGCTGCGCCTTCATTTCCTTTCGACCGTCGTTTCTCCCGCAGAGCATGGCGACAGGCGGTCTTCCTTGGCGGTTTGTTCCATGTTGACATAGACCGACTGGCTCGGGAAGGCAAAGGCCGTGCCCGCTTCCTCCACGATTTCCTTGATCCGGCAGGCCAGTTCCTCCTTGGTCTTCAGCCACGCCCCCCATCCTGTCGCGCGCGTGAAACAGTACAGGATGAAATCCACGGAGGAGTCGGCGAACTTGTCGATGCGCACGAACAGCTCGGCCTCCGGGGGCTTTGCGAAATCGTCGTTTTGCAGAAGATAGGCTTCGATTTGGTCGCGGATTCGCCGAAGCTGCTCGACTGTGGCGCCGTATTCGACCCGGACGGTCCAGTAGATTCGGCGATGGGTCATTTTGCTGAAGTTGGTGACCACGTTGTCGGAAAGCTTGGAGTTGGGCACGTAGACCGGCGCTTTGTCGAAGCGGCGAATCAGGGTGGAGCGGAACCCGATGCTCTCCACGGTCCCCTCCACCAGGCCGTCGACGAAAATCCAGTCGCCGCGCACGAAACGTCTTTCCGCGATGACCAGGATGCCCGAGATCAGGTTCTTGAACAAGTCTTGCGCGCCCAGCGCGACGGCGACGCCGAAAAGCCCGAGGCCCGCGATGATCGGACCTATTTTGATCCCCCAGATTTCCAGGATCGTGGCCGCTCCGATGAATACGATCAGCGCCTTGACCGCTTTCATGCTCCATACGGACAAGGCGTGGGTGAAAAGCCGCTCGATTCGTTCGAACAAAAAGGAGAGGGGGGCGACCAGGTTGAAGAAGCTCCAGAAAATCAGAAACGTGATGAACGACCGGATCAGTTTCTGGCTGAAATCCGCGAATACCCCGGACACGTGCAGGTACTGCACGGCGAAGAAAATCCCCAGGACCACGGGGATATTCCGGATGGGCTTTTCGAGGGCTTCCAGGAGGTCGTTGTCGATCCTGGTCCGGGTTTTGTCCGCCCATCGTTTCAAACGGATGAGCACCGTGCGGGTGAACAGCCGGCGCAAGAACAGGAAGACGGCGAAGATGAAAATGGATATGGCGTACCGGCTGATGTCGATACCCAACAGGCCGTTTTGCCAAACATCGACGACCAAGTCGAAAAAGTTCTTCAATTCATTCATTTTGGGACCTGCGCTGCTTTGTTGCGTTGTGCATGACGAACCTGAACCGCGATGTCCGTCGGTTCGGCTTTCATTTCGATTCAAACAGTCTCGAAACAGACGGTTGTTAGAATTAAACCGGTTTTCCCGAAATGTAAACGACTTTTCGCAGCAGCTCGGCCGGTCGCATTGTTACGACAGCGATTCCAATTTAGGGTGTTTCCGGTGCCTTCAAGGTAACCCCAGACCATCCTGGTCTGGTTCGGCGCGTCTGGAAATTCCCCCTTTACTGCGGGCACGCCAGACCAGGATGGTCTGGCTACCTTGGTCGCTGCAACCTTTTTGGCATGGAGCTTCGGTCAAAATTGGCATTGCTGTTGTTCCGACAACCGACTTGAAACGCAACTTCCACTGGTTTAAAATAAACGGTTCATGGAATGCTTCAAATCGCCCAAATTTTCAAGTGCGGGAGACTAAAAAAGGACGCTATGGCAATAAATGAGAACAAGAGTGCAAATGATCCAAGTCGCAACGGTTTTCGGGCAAAGAAAAACACTTCCATCCGAATGGCCGCCTTGGTTGCGGCGGCGTGTTTCGCGCTGGTCCTTTCAGGAGCGCTGGTTTCCGTCTGCCAGGGACAGGACGACGCGGGCGAGCAGGGCCATGGGGCGTCGAACGACGGCCAGGGGGGGCTTTTCACGGCGGAGGCGGTGGAAAAAAGGACAAAGGAGCTTGACTCCCTGATCGAGGGGGGCCGAAAGGGTATCGAAGCGATGATGGACAAGGACCCGGACGCCGATGCGAACGCCTTGCAAGACCGTATCCTGCTTTTGTCCAAGATCAAGTCCGCCTACCTGAGTTTGAAGTCGGCCGAAGAAAAAAACGCGCAGCTGGCGGGCGAATCGGACTCTGTCAGGCAAAAACTGGCCGCGCCCCCGGAGAAAATCGTTTCCAAGCCGCCGCCTTATTCCCTGAATTTCTACGACGACCTGCTCAACAGCCAGGAAATAGCCCGGCAAAAGAAAGAAGCCGCCGATTTCGCTTTGAAAATGGCCAGGCTTTCACTGGACGACGCCGACAAGAACCTGGAGGCCGCGCAGGGTTCTTTCGAGGTCGCCAGGAACGCGGCTTCTCAAAACGCGCCCGCGCCTGCGGGCGTCGGAGCGGACGAGAGCCTGGGAAACAGTCTGAGAACTGCGGAACTCGAGCTGGAACTGGCCAGGGTCAACCGCCGGTTATCGGAGGTGCTCCTGGAAAACCACGCTGCGGATTCGACCCTTGCGGGTCTGCATTCCCAATTGCTGGCGCGCCAGTTGGACAGGGTGAGGACCGCGCTGGACTTCAACCCGAAAGATCTCCAGGAATATATCGGCAAGATCGACGAGCGCAAGAGCAAGCTCGAAAAGCAGCAGGAGAAATTGCTGGGGGAACAAAAGGAGGCGGAGAAGCGCTGGCACCAGGCCAAGACGGACCTGATGAAAAACGTGCGCAAGGATCGCGAGGAGCTGTTGAATTCGGAATCTCTCGCCAAGGAGGCCTGGCTCAACGCCTACCACATCGCCCTGGAACAGATCGGCCCCAGGATCCAGTTGCTGGAGCATGAAAAGGAGATCGCGCGCAAGCGCTACAAGCTGATGTTCGGCGATTTCGACCGGACCGAGCTTTTGCAATGGGAAGACGAGGTGGACGAGAGGATCGCCGAGTCTGGCAAGTTGCTGAATCTCCAGCAGAACTACCAGGCCACTTTGCAATCCCAGATCGGGCTGCTGGAAAACCAGATCGAGGAGTTGCCCCAAGGCGACAAGGCGCAAAAATCCATGGAGGACCGTCTGAAAGCCAACAAGAAGCTTTCGGAGTTTTACGGTGAATACATCGCGGGCATCCTCAACACCCTCACCGTGGACCAGAAATTCAAATCGGAAATCGTTTCGCGCCTGAAGCAGGTCGGCATTTCCGGGCAGGTCTGGGCGTTCATGGCGGAATCGCGAATAGCCGGGGCGCTGATCATCGCCACTGGCACCATACTTCTGGCCCTGCTGGCGGGGCTTTTCATGAATCGCATTTTGACCGTTCTGGTCAAAAAGACCCACCATCGCTTCGACGACCACATCCTGCAAATGGTGAAAAAGCCCGTATTTTTGACGATTCTGCTGGCGGGCGCGCTCAGCTCGGTCAAGTGGGCTCGTCCGGGACCTCCGCTCGAGTTTTTCCTGCTCGGTCTTCTGAAGACCTGCCTGATTGTCTTGTGGAGCATGGCAGTGCTGCGGATTATCAGGGGGATCGGGGAAAACGCGGTGTCCAATTGGAAGAGGGCCAGGCGGTCGGGCATCGAGATGATCCGGCTGGTGGAGAACCTGGCCAGGCTGGTGGCGATCGTGGGAGGCGCCTTTCTGTTTTTGTCCGTCTGGGAGATCGACGTCACTCCCTTGCTGGCCTCCGCCGGTATCGCCGGCGTGGCCGTCGCACTGGCCGCCAAGGAGACCCTGGCCAACCTTTTCGGGGGCATCAGCCTGATGCTCGACCAGCCGTTCAAGACCGGAGACTACATCATCCTGGATTCCGGCGAACGGGGCGAAGTCAGGGAGATCGGGCTGAGAAGCACCAGGGTGTGGAGCCGGGACGACATCATGATCTCCATTCCAAACAGCATCATCACCAATTCCAAGATCGTCAACGAAAGCGCCCCCCTGCCCAGTTTCCGGGTCAGAATCAAGATCGGGGTCGCATACGGCTCCGACATCGGCCTGGTGCAAAAGGTCCTTCTCGAAGTCGCCCGGAAAAACAAGACGGTGGTGCAGATCCCGGAGCCCAGGGTGCGGTTCCGAAATTTCGGCGACTCCTCCCTGGATTTCGAGCTGCTATGCTGGGGTCGCTCCCCCGAACAGAAGGGCCTTCTGGTCCACGAACTCAATTGCGAGGTCTACGAGGCTTTCAACGAGGCAGGGATATCCATTCCCTTTCCCCAGCGGGATGTACACCTGTTCAACGCCCCCGAATCGGTATGACGCGGGTAAGATGATGCGGATTTCCCAGATCACAGGAGAATTTTCGGAACGGACCGACGAATTGCGGTATCGCGAGAGCTGCTGGGGGGAATGGTCCGCCCGCTATCGAACCGCCTCGGTCGTCGGAGCGGTCTTCTACGTGCTGGGCTTCGCCGTCGATTATATCTCGGTGGAAGAAAAGGGGGCGCTGCCTGCACTGCTGGCCTTGCGGTGCCTTTTCGCAGCGGTCTGCGTGGCGGAAGGCTTCGGGCTGAGAGCCTCCTCGTACCGTCCGAGCCTCGACTGCGTGGTCCTGCTGGTCATGATCGCATGCTCGGTATTCACCGATGTCATCATCGCCATGAGCCCGGGGGGCTTCGGCCAGCATACCCTGACCATCGTGGCGCTTCTGCTGATCTTCTACACCTTCATTCCCAATCGCATCTCGTTTACGGTCTTCGGCGCGATTTTCGCCTCGGCCAGCTTCATCGCCGCAGGATTGGCATTTTTCGAGCCTTCCAGAAACGAAATAGCCTCGGCCACGCTTCATCTCGGTCTCGCCAATGTTCTCGGAGTGGTCGTGGCGACCGCCACGCAGCGGCTCGGGCGAATGCAGTACAAGGGATTGGCGGTCGAACGCGACGTCAACCGCCGTCTGCGCGACGAAATAAAAATCAGGAAACTGGCGCAGAAGGAGGCCGACGAGGCAGCCAAGAGATACAAGCGGCTGGTGGAGCTTTCTCCCGAAGGCATCGTGGTGCATCGCGACGGAAGGGTGTTGTATGCAAACCCGGCCGCCTTGGACCTGATCGGCGTTCGAAAGGCCGAGGATGTCTTGCATACGGATGTCACGCGGTTCGTTCACCCGGAATTCAGGGAAAAGACGGCCGAAAAGATCGAGCTGCTGAAAAAAAGCGAGGAGAAAGTCCCGCCGGTCGATATTCAGTTGGTCAGGTACGGCGGCCAGACCATCGACTGCGACGTGGTCAGCGGATGGACCACCTACGAGGGACGCCTGGCCATACAAAGCATCTTTCGAGATATCACGGAAAGAAAGCGCCTGGAGAAGGAACTGAAAAAACTGGCCGAAACCGATTTTCTCACCGGCGCTTTCAATCGCAGAAAATTCATGGAAGCCAGCGCCAAGGAATATGAAAGGGCCGACCGCTACGGCCGGCCCCTGTCGGTGATGGTCATGGATCTCGATTTCTTCAAGAAGATCAACGACACCTACGGGCACGCGGTCGGGGACATGGCGTTGATTCATTTTGTCGATCATTGCCTGAAAAGATCCAGGATACACGACATCTTCGGGCGAATCGGCGGCGAAGAGTTCGCCATGACCTTGCCCGAAACCGAGCTGGCCGCCGCGATGGCCGCGGCGAAACGTCTCGGAAAGATTCCGCCCTTTGACACTCGAATCGACGAGCACGGGCGGCTGGCCTTCACGGTGAGTGTCGGGGTCGCGCAATGCGTAATCGGCGAGGAGACCTTCCAGGAAACCCTGATTCGCGCCGACCAGGCCCTCTACGTCGCCAAGAAACGGGGGCGGAACCGGGCGGTCGCGGCCGACCGGCCTCCAAAAGGCTGAAAAATCCCGGGAAAATCCGACGATTCCGCAGGAAAGGATTATTCCCCGACCTTTATTTCGGGCGCCTGACGGGTTTCGTCGGCCGCAGGATCGTACATGGCCGAAAAGACGATGGTGAACATGATGGCGAGAAGGTCGTAGACGGATATGGCTTTGTAGTCTTCGTAGAGCATTTTCAGAAATCGCTGTTGATCGGCCATTTTCGTTTTCAATGCGATCAGGTCCTTGAAGAAGCGCGCCATTTTCCTCTGGATCTGCGGGGACAGTTTCTGGGCGTTTTTTCCTTTCATGCCCAGTTTCGCCAGGGTTATGAGCGCCGGAACGGTGGCTTTGAGGAGGTCCTTTTTGGTTTGCGGGTTTTTGAAAAACGGCTGGCTATCCACTTTGTTTTTCAGCAGTTCCTTGGATTTTTCCTTTTCGAGGGTGATTTGTTCGGCGAGCATGGAGGCCTCCACCCTGTCCAGGGAAACGGATGTCGATTTGAGTATGCTGGTTCTTCCGCAAATATTGTCGTTGAATTCTTCCACGGCGCTGGTCCAGAAAATCCAGCTGGTGTTCTTCAAAATGTCGGCTGGCGGGATGTGTTTTTTCAGGGCCTTTTCCTTGGCGCGGATAATTTCTTGAAACAGCGGCGCGGTTTTCTCGAACAGCGGTCTTGCGACGATGGTCCGGTAGATGATGCCCAGGGTGGCGTGCCAGTCTTGCAGCATGACGATGCGTTTCAAGTCGGGGTAGACGGCAGCGAGCACTTCGTTTTCGAACAGGTGGGCGGGGGTGGCGTATTCGGGGGTGCCGGCCAAAAGCGGCTGTTCCGACTCCTTTTCGTTCTCGATGATCGCGCATGTTTCCAAATCGATCAGGCCGATGCGGAACTGGGCTGGATTGCGCAGGTAGTTTTCCGGATTGTCCGACTCGCCGATCAGAAACATGTTTTCCGGCTTCATGTCCCGCAGCGCGACCCCCTTGTCCTTCAGGTCGTTGAGAAGCTTCAGAAGGTTGACGATGACGCTTTTGGCGATGGCGATGTTTCTGGAGTAGGTCTTGGCGCTGATTCTGGACCGGATCATCTCCCGGTACCGTTCGATGATTTCCTTTTCCGTTTCGAACAGGCGCGCGAGCAGCTTCTCGATTTCCTCCACGAAATCCTGGCCGAACTTGGAAAGGTCGATTTCCAGGGGCTTGTCGGCCAGACGCTGGAAAAACCATTTGCGCCGCTTGAATTCGGGGATGTCGATATCGTCGAAGCCCTGCAATGTCATCAGCTTGCCCAGGTTGAGTTCGAACTTTCGGACCAGATCGTTCAGGGAAAAGAACAGCTCGTCGAGTCCTTCGCCGTAGCGGCTTTCGAAGGCGTGAATGTCCTCGGTGGCGTCCATGCCATGGAGGATTTCGCTTTTGATCTGGCCTTCCTTGTTTTGGAGAGCTTCCATGACGTCGCCGAAGAATGCGTGCTGGGAAAGACTCATGAACAGGACGAAAGTATTGCCGATTTTCAAGTGGGACTGAAGTCCCGGCGCGCTTTTGACCTTGGAGATCAGCGTTTTTTCGATGTCCGTGTTTTGTTCCTCGCCCAGCTGGCGAAAATGGGGAAGCTTGGTGAGAATCGCTTCGAGATTGGGCGACAGGCAGGGCACGTCGGGACTGAGGCGCCGCCCGATCTTCTGTTCGGCGCGCACGGCCTTGAGATAGTCCGGAAAGCTTCGGATCGGGTTGGGCGGTATCTTGATGACCATGATGTCGTCGTAGACCACCTTGTAGCAGGCGCTTTTGCTCGCCGTTCCCTCGCCCAGAGGGGCTACGGTCATCCTGCGCGTGCGCCACTTGCCGTCCCGATTGACCTTCAACTCGTATCTTTTTTCGCCGGTGTCGTTTCCCGACTGGATGGGATTGTAGGCCACCAGTTCCGGATCGAGGCTTTCCACCCCGGACTGGATACGGTACAGGTTCAGAAAAAAACTGACGATATTGTCGATGTTGTCGGTTCCGCTCATATTTGAATTTTTCCGAATTCCCCTATGATTGAAATATCTTGATGTTGACCACCGTATGGTTCTACAGTATACATTAGAGTTTAGGTGTAACCCATAAACGATGTGAATTGCAAGGGGAGACATGCCAGTTTTAGTTTGTCGCGACAAAAACAAGGAAAATCGGAAATACCGGCTGGAGTTCGACAAGGTTTTCACCATCGGACGTGCGTCGGGAAACGACCTGGTTCTGGACAATCCCCTCGTTTCCGACCGGCACGCCGAAATCGAGACCGAAAAGGATTTTTTCGTGCTTACCGACCAGTTCAGCAGGACCGGGACCTTCATCAACAACCAGATCGTCATTTCCAGAAGGCTGGCCCATAAGGACGCCGTCACCATCGGGCGCCAAAGAATGCTGTTCATTTACGAAAAAGGCGAAAAGCAACCCTCCACGTCGGAGGATTTCAGCACCCGTGCGACCATCGCCATCGATACGCGCCAGCACCGCAACAAGCTGATGAAAAACGTCCTTCGAATCGCCAACAAGGACAGAAACGACAGGAAGACCCGGGGCGTGATCATCTTCACGGACGAAAAACGCCTGCCCTACATCATGGAAAAGGACGAAATCACGCTGGGCCGTTCGCGCAGGAGCGACATTCGAATCAAAGGTTTTTTTCTGGCCAAAACCGTGGCCATCTTGAGGAAACGGGACGACGAATATTTTCTGGTGCCCGGCGACGGATGGATCAAGCCGAAATTGAACTACGAACCTGTTAAGAACGAAACTCCCATCAAGGAACTGGACGTCATCACCATCGGGTCTTGTCAAATGCAGTTCCGTCTTAAAAACATATCCTAACAGGAAAACAGCGGGAACAGCAAATGCGAAACAGATCAAAGCGGCATGTGAAGTTTCTCCATCGCGACGTCCAACTGCTGGTTTTGTTGACGGTGGCCCTTCTAATCGCCCTGACGGTCGCCATGGGCCTGGGTTTCGAGCGGCAATCCGCGGATCTGACGCCCCGCATCGCCATGTTCTTCAGCCGAGCGGCCATGCTCAACCAGCGGCTGAGCATGAATTACAAGGAAGACCCCAAGATTGTCATCGGCCAAGCCATGGATTCGGTCGATCTCGACAAGTCCGAATCGGTTTTCGTCGTGGATTCGCAAAACTCCCTGGTGGCCTCCAAGCGAGGGGTGGAGGCAGGCGCCGGGCCGAACCTGCAACAGATCGTCAAGGCGGTCTACGACGCCGACGGTTCGCGGGCTGGCTTTTCGCCTGCCACCGTCGTCGCCGTCGATTCGACCGTGATTTTTTTCACCCGTCTGAACCCGCCGGAATACAAGCTGATCCAGATCTTCGCGGCGCCATCCGGTCTATTGGCTTCCCTGTTCGAAAATCCGGCGGTCGCGCTTTTCTTTTTTCTGGCGGCGGCCCTGGCGGTCGTCTGCCTGCTTTTCGCCATGTCCAGGTTTGTATATCCCAGCGGGGTGTTCATGGGCTACCTGCTGGCCAAAAGCCGCAACGAGAGCTATCCCGAAGCCAAAAGACTCCCGTCGCCCTGGAAGCCCTGGCTCAATTCCCTGGACCTGATTTTCGAAAAAAACGAATGGCTGTCCCGGGAGGTCAGGGAAAAAACCGCCAGTCTGGAGGAAAAGGTCGATCTGATCACCCGTTTTTCCTGGGTGTACGAAAAAAACGAGGAGCTTGCGCAGGAAATCCAGGAAAAAAACAAATATTTGCAGGCCGAAATTGAGGAAAGAAAGAAGACCGAACAGGAACTGACTCGCCACAAGGACCACCTCGACGAACTGGTCAAGGAAAAGACCGCCAACCTGCATTTGCTCAACAACGAACTACAGAAGGCCAACGCGCAGCTGACGCAGGAGATCGCCGAGCGCAAAAAGGCCGCCGAGGCCCTCGAAACGGCCAAAAAGGAGGCGGAGGACGCCAACCTGAAGCTCCGGATTCTCAACAAGGACCTGGAAAAGGCCATCGACCGCGCCAACAAGATGGCCATTCAGGCCGAGGAGGCCAGCAAGGCCAAGAGCCAGTTTCTGGCGAACATGAGCCACGAGATCAGGACCCCCATGAACGCGGTGATCGGTTTCACCGAACTGCTTTTCGATACGGACCTCACCGAAACCCAGAAGGATTTCGCCGATACCATCAAGGCCAGCGGCGACTCCCTGCTCGGCATTCTCAACGACATTCTGGACTTTTCCAAAATCGAGGCCGGGGAATTCAACCTGGAGCAGAGCGTTTTCTCGCCGGAAATGACGGCCTACGACATCTGCGAAATGATCCGTCCCAAGATCGGCAAGAAACCGGTGGAAATCCTGTGCCACATAGACGAAAACGTGCCCTCCCAGGTGCGCGGGGACGAAACTCGGTTTCGCCAGGTCCTGATCAATCTCATGGGAAACGCCCCGAAATTCACGGACACAGGCGAAATCGCCATCGAAATATCGGTTGCCGACGAGAACAAGAAAAGGGCTTTTCTCCATTGCAAGGTGCGCGACACGGGGATCGGCATTCCGGAGGACAAGCTGGAGGACATATTCGAGCCGTTTCACCAGGCCGACGGCTCCATGACCCGCAAATACGGCGGCACGGGACTGGGCCTGTCCATTTGCAGGCAGATCGCGCAGCTGATGGGCGGAGACGTGTGGGCGGAGAGCGAACTGCACGTGGGAAGCACCTTCCATTTCACCGCCTGGTTCAACAAGGCGGAGGCCAGCGACCTGGTGTCCTTCACCACCGAATCGCTGGCGGGAAAGCAGGTCCTCGCGGTCGACGACAACCAGGCCCAGCTCAACATGCTCAACCGCACCCTGTCGTCGGTCGGCGTCAAGGTGACGGACTTGCAGAACGGCTACGAGGTGATTCCGACGCTGAAAAGGGCGCTGCAATCCGGAAACCCCTACCACGCCCTGATCGTGGATCTGCAAATGCCCAACATGAGCGGGTACTCCGTGGCCAGGCAGGTCAGAAAGTCGGACGACTCCATGGCCGATCTGCCCCTGATCGCCTTGTCCTACTTGGCGGAAAGAGATTCGGAGAAATGCCGCGACGCCGGTTTCGACGGGTTCATTGCCAAGCCTGTCAGACGTCAGAAACTGTTTTCCCTTCTGACCAATCTTTTGGGGCCAAGGTCGGACAAGACCTCCGCTCGCCCGAGGAAATCCGATACAACCCCGATGCCGGGTTTCGAAATCCCCCCCGGAAAAGCGAAAAAGCTGAAAATCATGGTGGCGGAGGACAATCCGGTCAATCAGAAACTGGCCAAAATCATGCTTTCCAAGGCCGGATTCGCGGTGGATATCGTCAACACGGGCAAGGAGGCCGTCGAAAAATATTTGAAGGAACCCGCGAATTACGACCTGATTTTCATGGATATTCAAATGCCCGACATGGACGGTTTCGAAGCCACGGCAGTGCTTCGGGAAAAAGGCCATTCCGATGTGCCGATCATCGCCATGACCGCGCACGCGATGAAGGGTTATCGCGAAAAGTGCGTCGAAGCGGGAATGAACGACTATCTGACCAAACCCATCAAGCAGAGACAGGTTTTCGAAATGATTCAAAAGATGACCGCCTGATGCTTTCGGGCGCAAACGAAAACCCCCAATAATATGGAGGAGAAAAACGCTTTGAGGCAAAAAGCCAGGTTCGTTTTCATCGACAAGCCGGAAAATGCGCCTTACGAGGTGGCCGAAGAAAGGTTTTTGATCGGCAGATCCAAAAAGCAGGCGGATTTCGCCATTTCCGGCGATCCCCATATCTCGCGAGTCCACGCGGAGGTCGTCTGCGACGGCGGGCGATTTACGATTCGAAACAAGGGAAGAAATCCTGTTCTGGTCAATGGCAAGGCCGTAGACCAATGCGTCATCGATGACGGCGACATGGTCAAGTTGGGCTTGACCGAGATCAAATTTGTCGTGGAAACGGATGCCGGGGCGGATGCGGCGGACGCAGGAGCGCCTCCTGTCGCCGACGAGCAGGAGTCCCCGACGGTCTTCGAGGCGGAGCAAACCCCTCCCGAGGACAAGACGCGGGCCGTGGAGGAGTCCGCCTTCGACGGGTCCGTTCCTCGTCTGATCGGCTCGGATTCCTCGGGCCAGGTGAAGACCTTTGCGCTGAACGTGGACAATCTGCTGATCGGAAGGACCCTGGAGGCCGATATTCGTCTCAACGATTCCGCAGTTTCCCACCGGCACGGGGCCGTCTATCGGAAGGACGGCGTCTTTTTTATCCAGAACTTGGACAAGAAAAATCCCCTCCAAGTGAACGACAGTCCCGTCAAGCACGGGAAAAAAGCCGGCGTCCGTCTCTACGCGGGCGACCGGATTCGCCTGGGGGAAAGCCTGTTGACGTTCGAATCCCTGCGGCCGGAGGACGCCGCCCCGGCGCAGACGGCCAAGGCGCCCGGCAAGTCCGGGGGCGTGGCGTGGGCGGTGGCGGCAGTGCTTTTGGTCGCAGTGCTGGCTGCGGGCGGCTACTTCGCCTATCAGCGCGTCTATCTTCCCTACAAGGAGACTTCGGCGGTGGACGCCGTGGAGAAAAAAGCCGAAAAGGGACTTTCCGAGCAGGCGCGCCAGGAAGCGGGCGCTCTTCTGAACACGCAACTGTCGCCTGAAAATCGCGCCAGGACCGAAAAAATCCTCCAGGAAACCAGCGAAAGCATCGTAGGAAAATTGGAGGACCAAGGCGACATCGGGCAGGCCGAGAAGTTCATCGAATCGCACTTGCAACAGTACGGTTCCCTTCCCGGAAGCCAACCGCTTCGAGATAAGATCGACGAATACGCCATGCGACGGGCCTTCGACCTGGAGAGACAAGGACGGACCCGGGAGGCCATCGCCCAGTTCTCCGCCGTGCCCCAGCAGAGCCGATACTATCAGCATGCGAAGTCGGAGATCGTCCGCATCGAAGATGAAATTCGGGAAAAAGCCCGGCTTGCGGCCGAAAAGGAGGCCGGGCGCCAGGCCGAAATCGCGGACCTTCTGCAAAAGGGCCAGGAGAGGTTCGACGAGAAAAAATACCTGACGCCCGAGGACGAAAGCGCTTATTTGGCCTACAAGGCGGTGCTGAAGCTGGACCCGGAAAACCAGACCGCTCTGGAAAGAATGGAGCAGATGAAGGAGTTCTACCGAGACCTCGCCCTGAAGCATTACGAAAGAGGCAACTGCCGAAGCGCTCTGACGTTTCTGGAACGTTTCCTGATCATCGATCCGGACGACAGGGACATCCAGGAAAAGAACGAAGTCTGCCGCAAGAGGCTCGGACTGCGATAGAACAGGCGAAAAATTTCGGCGGGACAAGGGGGGGCTTTCTTTCCCCCCGCCCACGGGCTACGATGCTGGCGATGCCGACACGACGACCACCTCCGCCGCCTTTTCGTTGTCCAAGAACCTTTTGGAAACGTCCAGAACATCCTCGATGCTTATCGACTGGTAGTCGTCCAGGATGGTCCTGGCCCAGTCCAGCTGCGCCGGATGGCGACGCGAGCCGCACAGCACGCTTGCCAGCCAGTACCGGTTTTTCTGGCGCATTTCCCGGATGCTCGTGATTGTGGGCTCCAGTGCCCGGAGGAGTTCGTCCTCGTCGATGCCGTCGCGGTTCAAATCCTCGACGATCTGTTTCATGGCGTCCACGAGCTTTTTTGTTTGTCCGGGTTCGGCGAAGACCACTTGCTGGAAGACACCGTATCCACGGTAGGCCTTGCTGGATATGTTGCGGGCGTAGGGAGAATAGGATGCGCCCATGTCTTCCCTGACTTTCACCCGGAGTCTTTCGGAGACGACGTCCGCCAGCACGGAGAGTCTCCGGGTCCTGCCGATGTCCCAGAAATCTTCGGTTGGGTAGGCCACTATGACCAGGGCCTTGGGTATTTCGGTGTCCACCGTCCGGGTCAGCGACCGGCCTTCGGGAAAGCCGGGCAATGGCCGTTTGTTATCCGGCTCGGCTGAAGCGGTTCCGGGAGGCAGCCCTGCCAAATGCTTGGCGACGGCGGCTTCCAGGGCCGCCGGATCGAAATCTCCCACCACCGACAGCTCCAGAGGCTGCGTTTCCAGCGCTTTGCCGACCCAGGAACGGACATCCTCCAGCGACAGCTTGCGATAGGTGTCGTAGTCGGGCAGGCCGAACCGGGGGTCGCCGCCCGCCAGAAATCTTTCCCCGTGCAGCCAATATTGGCCCTCCACCGTGCGTATGTTTTCCAGGTGGGACAGACGGTACCGTTCCATGGCGAGACCGTAGGCGTCTTGGCGAAAAGCCTGGTCCACGATGTGGGCGTAGAGCAACTGAAGCATCAGGTCGATCTCGTCCGGAACGGTTGAGGCCTCGAACAGGAAACTGTCCTCTTCGATGTCGAATGTCACCACGGTATTTTTTCCGGCCAGGGCGCGCTTGAGGTCTTCAGCGTCCAGCGGCCCGACACCGCTTTCGTTTACGACCGCCTTCGCGAGACTGGATAGCCCAGGCTTGTCCAGGGGCATTGCCGCCTCCCCCGAGCCGAATGCGAGCCGGGCCACGATCTCCTTGGCTTTGTAGCCGGTCTTCTTGTAGTTCAGGCGAAGCCCGTTGCCGTAGTCGATCTGGACGATTCCCAGTTTTTCGTCCGTGCGTCGCCGCGTTTCGGTCCCAGCTGTTTCGGGGGCGGGAAGATACGGGAAGGCCGCCAGGGATTCTTCCTCCGGAGCGGAGACCTGGGTCTTGCGGATTTCGTTGAACTTGGCCAGGATATAGGGCTCGGGGGCGTCGATTCTGTCGGCGAGCGGAGCGTTTCCCGTGACGAGCACAAGCCGATGCCTCTTGTTCCAGGTTTCCTTGAAGGCTTCGTGCAGTTGTTCGGCGGTCGCGCATTCGACCACCGGGGCCAGAAGTTCCATCTTCTGTCCGGGAGACATGAATACGCGCCCCGAATTGACTTTGGCGACGATTCGGTTCGCCAATCTGCGGGTGTCCCTGGTGGCGGCCTTTTCAACGTTTGTTTTCAGCCTGTTGAGCCATTTCTTTTTCACCCGTTCTACCTCAGACGCGGTGAAACCGAACCGCAGCGCCTTGCGAAGCTCGCGCTCGATGATCGAAAGAGATTTCTCCCACTGTTTTCCGTCGCCGCTGGCGGTAATCTCCGCGTAGAAAAAACGCTTGAAAAAAATCGCGGAACCGACCGATGCGCTGGTAAAAGGCGCGTCGGGACTCCTTACGATCGCATTCAGGCGGTCTTGCACGATATCCTCGGCCATGTCCCTTTTCAACAGCCGCCGGCGCAAATCCGCGCTGTCGGCCTTTTCCTCGACCATCTCCACGACTTCCACGCTGACGGCGGCTTCTCCCGCCTCCTTTTCGAAGTGGTAGAACGGCTGGATTCCGAAATGGCGAATCCTGCCCAGGTCCGCTTCGGGGCGAGCGGGCGCACGGGCGGCCAAGTCCGAAAACCTCTCCCGGATCATGGACTCCGCCATGGCCGTGTCGAAATCGCCCACCATGACGATCATCATGGCTTCGGGTCTGTACCAGGCGTCGTAAAAATCCTTGACCAGTTGCCGGTCCGCGTCCCGGATCACCTCTTCGGTCCCGATGGGAAGCCTGCTGGACAAAATCGACTCCGGAAATTCGAATCGGAAGGTCGCTTCGAAAGTCCGTCGGGAAGCCGAATCGCCGCTCCTTTTCTCCGCAAGGACGATTTTTTTCTCGCTTTCGATCTGGTCTTCCAGAAGCAAGGCCCCTTGCGCGTAATCCTTCATGACCAGAAGGCCGTCGGCGATGCTGTTTCGGTCGCCGGTCGGAAGGATGATGTCGTAGACGGTCTCGTCGAAGCCCGTGTGGGCGTTGGCGTCGGGGCCGAACTCCATGCCGATTTTCTGAAAATACTTGACCAGTTCCCCGGGAGGGAAATTTTCAGATCCCTGGAAAAGCATATGCTCCAGCAAGTGGGCGAGGCCCCTTTCGTTCTCCCTTTCGTTCAGAGAACCCGCTTGGACGTTCAAATGCATGCTGACCCGGTCTTTCGGTTCGCTGTTTTTCATCAGAACGTAGCGAAAGCCGTTTTCGAGTCTGCCCCAGATCACCTGCGGGTCCGGGGCCAGGTCGCTTTCTTCGTGGGGCCAATTGGTCGCGGCGGCCGGAAAAGCCACAAAAAATATCAGACACAGCGCGGTCGCCGTCGCTGCGAAACCCTTTCCTCGAAAAATCCTGGAAACCATCGAAACATCCTTTCCTCATATCGTCGATCAAGACTTTTTGCGAATTTTCCGCATCCGTTCGTCAAAGGAAAAAGGATAGGTCGCCTTAGACACTTATGCAAACAGGGATGCTGGTTGTAACGGATTTGGGGGGAGCGGCAATGGGTAGGTTGGGTTGAGCGGGTTTCATGTTGGGTTTCACTTGCTTCCCAACCATTTCGCGCGTCTTATCTGTTTGTTTGATAGAATTCCGTAGCGAAACTCAACAATTGACGACGCTCAACCCACCTACTCTCCACCCACCCCCAAATCCGTTATAACCGGCAGGGATGTCGGGGGCCGGCAATTCGAAATACCGGACAATTCGGACCTGTTTTCATTTTTGGATTGTATGATTTGCAATCCCGTGATAGTAGCGTGCTAACAAAAATCTAACATTGGGTTCGAAGGGCTCGGAGCCGGATCCGATTCGCAAGCAAGCCGGAAAACCAGATGGGAATTGAAAACTACATATTGATCGTCGGATATGTCTGCGGTTTCTACATGTCGTGGAACATCGGGGCCAACGACGTGGCCAATTCCATGGCGTCGGCGGTGGGTGCGAAAGCCATCACTTTGAAGCAGGCGGTGTTCATCGCTGGCGTATTGAACATTGTCGGCGCGACCTTCATCGGTTCCCACGTGACAAACACCATCCGCAATGGTATTGTTTCGCCCGAAGTATTGACCGACCCGCACATGGCTTTGCTGGGAGCGCTGTCGGCGCTTTTGGCCGCTTCTCTCTGGGTCAGTCTCGCAACGTGGAAATCGCTTCCCGTTTCGACCACCCACTCCATCGTGGGCGCCATGATCGGTTTCGGTATCATGTCCGGGGGCTTTTCGGTGGTCAACTGGGGCAAGCTCGGCGGGGTCGTGCTGAGCTGGGTCGTGTCCCCGATTTTCAGCATGGTGATCGCGTATCTCATGTTCAAGATCATCATCCGTTTTGTGATTTCGATGGACCATCCTTTCGCCCAGGCCTTGCGACTGGCGCCGGTTTTCATCGGGCTGGCGTGTTTTGTGGTCGTGCTGTCGTTTCTGTATAAGACGCCCTTGGGAAAGACATTTTCGCTGGGCCCGATCCAGGCTCTTCTGGCGGCTTTTTGCGGAGCGCTGCTATTGGCTTTTGCCGGATCTCTGCTGATTCGCAAGTTTATCTCGACCGGCAGGGGCGAGGAAGGCGCCGAGGAAATTTTCCGTCGCATCCAAATCGGAACGTCCTGCTACGTGGCCCTTGCCCAAGGGGCCAATGACGTGGCCAATGCCATCGGGCCGTTGGCCGTTATCTATTTTCTGGTGAAGACCGGAACGGTGGGCGAGAAGGTCCCCGTGCCGCTTTTCCTGTTGCTTTTCGGGGGCGTGGGAATCGCATTCGGCATATCGATGGCGGGCTACCGGGTCATGGAAACGCTAGGGACGAAGATCACGACTTTGACCAATACGCGCGGTTTTTCCGTGGATTTCGCCGCCGCTACCACCGTATTGGCGGCTTCCAAAATGGGGCTGCCGGTGTCCACCACCCACGCGGCCGTCGGCGGCGTGCTGGGCGTCGGCCTGGCAAGGGGCCTGGAGGCCGTCAATTTCGGGATTGTCTACAAGATCATGCTCTACTGGGTCCTGACGGTCCCTGCCGCCGCGCTGAGCAGCATGGCCATCTTCTGGCTGTTGAAACTGATTTTGTGACATTGCGATGATGTATGCGTGAAGGGCGGGAAACGGAGCTTGTAGTTTTTGTCTTTTTGGCTCATCTCGGATTTGTGGGAAAATGCGTGTCGATGGTAACCAGACCATCCTGGTCTGGCATGCCTTGGCTCCCAAGCAGCGGCATATTCGCAATACGGGACCAGTGCTGGAAGCTCTGGTTACCTTTGCCGCTCCCCACAAATCCGAGATGAATCGTCTTTTTTTCTTGCAGCAACCATTTTTTTAAGCAAGGAGAATTTTTTTTATGCGCATACCCTTTCTTTCGATGTTCATATCCTCTCCTTTCGAGGGGCTTCAGGAACATGCCGAAAAGGTCAAGGAGGTCGCCTGGGGTTTCCAACAGGCAATGGAATGCTACGTGATCACGCGATGCACGACCTTCGAGGAGCTTCGCCAGGAGATCGTTTCACTGGAAAGGGAGGCCGATGCCATCAAGCGCCGCATACGCGGCCATATTCCGAAAGGGACCTTGATGCTTGTGGACAAGTTCCAGGTTTTCCGATATCTGAGGGAGCAGGACAGCGTATTGGACGCGGTGGAAGACGCGATCAACTGGATTTCGTACAGGCCGGAGCCGGGAGTGCCCGACGAGCTTCGGCAGGATTTCTTTCTGCTGGTCGATGCCACCGTCGAGCCCATCGAGGAACTCGCTCGCATGGTTTCGGAGGCCAGAAAATATTTCAGCGACTTTTCGGAGAAGCAGAGAGTGAAGGTCAAGGAGATTGTGCGCAATGTCAGGCGGATGGAACACGAGGCCGACAACCTGGAGCATCATTTGAAGAAAAAGATTTTTTCCGCGCAACTGGACCCTGTATCGGTCTTCCATCTCGTACGGCTGGCCGAAACCATCGGGTTCATAGCCGACCACGCGGAGAATGCGGGCGACATGATGAGGGCCATGGTTTCCAAGTAGGGCAAAACGAACCTATTCGGAAAAATATTCCGCCTGATAGGTTTGGACCCTGATATCGCCTTTTTTCCAGGCGTTGGCGTCCATTCCCGCTTTCATGCACAGGTGGGAAAGGAAGCTTTCCACGTCGGGAAGCTGTTTCCAGACCTGGGGCAGGAACGTGGCCCTGCGCCACCCGCCGGAAAGGATCACCCCGTCGATGCCGGGCCGCAATTTTTTCTTCAGGTCATCCGCATCCTTGTAGGCAAGATCTTGCGGGACGGTCAGCACGCTCACTTCGATGTCCACGTCGTCCAATTCGTCCTTGGTCAAGGAAGGAAACCGGGGGTCCTTGAAGGCCGAGTTGAGCGCGTTTTCCTCCACGGTTTGCACCAGGGGGCTTTCCGGTTCGATGCTGCCGATGCAACCGCGAAGCGCGCCTTGCTTGTGAAGGGTTACGAAACCGCCTCGCTTTTGCGCAAGGGCGGGACTCGGATTTCGGGGCCGCCGGACCTCCTCGCTATGGTCCAGAGCGTTTTCGATCACCGACCTGGCCAGTCTCAACAGGTTTTTTCGGTCTTCCTCGGTTAGCTCGGCCATCGTACGTTTCTCCTTTGTTTGGCTTTCGGCGCAATGTTCGGACATGCCAGGCTGTCTTTTCCGGCTATCTGTCGAAAAAGGCCCACCAGCAATAGCATGCGAACGCAATCCACGCCAAAAACGACACTATGTAGCCTTTCCAGTTGACCGGCTTGTCGGCGAAGCCGGTCCTGTTGATTTTGCCGACCTTGTTTTTGCATTTGACGCACTTGTCGGCATCCTTTTTCAGCATTTCGAAGCAGTAGGGGCATTTCTTGAGGGAATACATCGAAATGGCGTCGTAGTCGTCCTGCCTACTTCCTCCGTCTTTCTTTTTGGCTCTTGCCATTGCATTTCCTCGCGTTGATGATGGGACATATGAGAGAGCCGCATCGGTGGCAGCGGCTCCCGCTCCCCGGCTCAACCGGAAACGAATTGGGGTTCGACGACGATCTCGCTGTTTTTCTTGGCCTGGTCGATCCAGACCTCCAGAGCCTCCATCTGTTTCCGGGATACGAGGCGTCTTTTGATGTCATTCTTTTGCTTTTCGAAAGATTCGGCGTCCGGAATCTTGCGCTCGTTGAACCCGATCACGTAGAACCCTTTCCTGGTCTGCAAAGGCGCTTCCGGAAGCTTGTCTTGTTCGGACAGGGAAAAAGCGGCCGCCGAGAGTTCCGGCTCGTACCCGATCTTGGGTATGGCCTGGCTTCTTTTGAAAAAGTCGGTTTCCTCAGGCTCGACGTTGTATTCCCCGGATATTTCCTCCATGGTCTTTCCGGCTTTCAACTGTTCCAGAAAGGCTGCGGCGTCCTTTCGGGCGGCGTCCTCCTGTTGTTTGACCTCCCACCTGGCCAGCGCCTTGTCTCGGACTTCTTCGAATTCCGGGAGCCTCGATTCCTGCGTGTCCATCAACTGCATGATATAGTAGCCGTCCGACAGCTCGTTGATCTGCGATATTTCCATGTCTTTCAGGGAAAACGCGATGTTCGTGAACTGGTTTTTGGTCGGAAACGTCCGGTCTTCCGGACCTTCATCGGTGAAAAAGCCGGTGGTTTTCACCTCGACTTCCAGGTTCTGGGCGGCCTTGACCATATCGTCGCCTTCGAACGACGATTCGTAGATTTTTTCCGCCGCTTCCTTGGCAAGGTCTTTGGACTTCGCATTCGCGAGCTTTTCGCGGATTTGCTCCGAAGCTTCCTCCAGTGTCAAGGTCTTTGCCTCGTTGACATTTTCCACCTTGATGATGTGCCAGCCGAAGCGCGTGCGGACCGGTTCGCTGATCTCTCCGGCCTTCATGGAAAACGCGGCGTCCTCGAAGGGCTTGACCATCTGGCCTCGCCCGAAAGCGCCCAAATCCCCGCCGTTGTCCTTAGAAGGCCCCTCGGAGTATTCCTTGGCGAGCGTTGCGAAGTCCTCCCCGGCACGCGCCTTCTCCAGGATCTCGGCAATCTGTTGTCGCTTTTCCTCCACAACGGCCTCCTCGGCTTTTTCATCGACCTTGATCAGGATATGCTTGGCTTCGACGGTCTCCTCCAGCTTGAATTCGTCGGGGTTGGCATCGTAGTATTCCTTGATCTGCTCGTCGGACACCTGCTCATGCGCCTTTTCCTCGAAATCCTTGGGGCTCAGATGCACGTAGCGCACCTTTCTCATGGGCTTGATGCGGAATTCTTCCTTGTTCTCCTCGAAGAATGTTTCCAACTCGCCCTCCTGCGGCTCGAATCCCTCGTGTTTCTCGGGATCGAAAACCACATAGTCGATTTTTACCGAGGTGTTGTCCCAGTTAAAATATTCCAAGGCCTCGGCGTCGGAAACCTTGACATTGTCTGTGACGAAATTCTGCACTTTTTGAATCAGCAAGGCCAGCCTCTGCTGTTGCTCGAACTCCTCGGGGGTGGTGCGAATCCGCTTGAGAATCTCCCGATACCTGTGGTTGTCGAAAGAGTCCCCGTTTTTGAAATAGTCCAGGCTGCTGATGAAATCGGCAAGCTCCCGGTCGGAAACCCTGAAATCCAGCTTCCTGGCCTCCAATTCATAGATTTTTCGGTTGATCAAGGATTCCAGCGCCTGCTTGCGAGGCTCCAGGGTTTTCAGAAGGTCGTCGTTGAAACGCTCGCCGTATTGCCGGCGGTATCTTTCGATCAGATTGTTGTACATCTGATGGTAATCCTCCAGAGAGATCGTCTCCCCGTTCACCAGCGCGACCCTGCCGGACCTTGCCGAATTGAAGCCTTCAAATCCCCAGAAAATGAACACCACGACGATCAGCCCCAGTATCACCTTGATCATGGTGGACGCCGCGTGTCTTCGCAAAATGCTCAGCATTGAAAATCCTCTCCGATTTTGAAAAGCCGCGTCTTTGAAACCTCCGCCGCTTGCCGGACCCCGTCGAATTCTCCGCAGGGCGGCTCGCCTGCCGGCAGGCGAAAGGTCGCAGCTTCTCGTATTGACAATTTTCCTTGAAAAAAAACTCGTTCAAAGCGAAACGCCCCGGTCCGGTTGTCGAAAAAACGAAACAGGCCGGTACGCATCGCCGCCCATACCATTGTTTTTCGGCGTCCGGAAACCCTCGGACCTCGAAGATCATCCCCCCGAAAAACACAGAAAGGCATTGTATTTTTTGCGCCGCATTTTGTCAACATCTTACAGCGTGTCGCGGCAATTCTAATTTTGGCAAAGGCTCCATGCCGACGAGGGAGAGGCGGCCAAGGTAACCAGACCATCCTGGTCTGGCGTGCCCGCGGTAAAGGGGAATTTCCTGACGCGCCGAACCAGACCATCCTGTTCCGGTGTTTCGATAACAAAGCCGGAACCGCTTGACGCCTCAATCCAGACCAGGATGGTCTGGCTACCTTCGAGGCGCGCGCTTTTCCAAAATCAGAATTGCTGAGCATATGGAACCGGATACCTTTATAGTACAGCTTTAATCGAAGGCCGGCGAATCGGAACCCAATTCAAAAAAATACCCGTTTTTTTATTATGTTCGAAAAAATATGATTGACACGCCCGAATTGTTTTGTTAAAACCACATTTCGTTTCGGGGCTGTAGCTCAGATGGGAGAGCGCATGACTGGCAGTCATGAGGTCAGGGGTTCGATCCCCCTCAGCTCCACCAAGTAAAATCAAGGGGTTGGCCGTTTTCGGTCAGCCCCTTTTTTGTTGCCGTGTGAGAATCCGTGTGAGAAAATCGATTTCACGAAACCTCCTCCACGGTTCTTTCTTTTTCGTAATTGGTTTTCCATTTTCTCACGGCGTTGTCGCTGACGCCGTATTTTTTTCCGACACCGACGTATCCCAGATCTTCGATTTCGCGTGCCAAGACATCATACGAAGGCCTATCGACCTTTCTCCGCCAAAACGAAGGAGGTTTGTTCGTCGGTTGCTCAATATCGATGGAATCAACCGGCGAACTGAAATAGGTTTCACCCAGCTTGTCCATGGCCTTTCGTTCTTCGTCGCTCACGGAATGAAGATAGATTTCGGTCGTTTTCCTGTTTTTGTGGCCTAAAATTCTTTGAATAACGCCGATTGGTATGCCCATGTTATCAAGCATCGATGCGGTTAAGTGCCTCATCGCATGAAACCTAAAATATTTTACACCGGCGGTATCGCACAAAGATTTCATCAGCCTCTTGCGATCTTTATATGGTCCGACAACCCATTCGTTCGATTTCCTGCTCCAATACTCGTGGCAGAATACGTATGACACGCCTTTGTTACGGTTTTCGTACCTGCAAAGCAAAATATCGTAAAGCTGCGGGACCATGGGAACATCCCTTGGCTCCTTATTGCCTCCCCTTCTTTTCCTGGTCCAAAGAGTAACCAAGCGCTCTTCGAAATCGACGTCTTCCCAGGTTAGAGAATTGATCTCGTTAACTCTTCCTGCCGTGAGCAATATGGTCCACAAATAATGTTGCGCATCTGGATCCGCGACGGAAATTATTCTCCGAACATCAGACTCCGGTGGAACGTATTTTTTGTTTTTCTCGACGGGCAAAAACTTGATGTTTTCAACAGGATTGTAGCCGATAACGTTTAGTTTTATGCCATAATTGAAAAGTGCCCGGAGATTGCGTATCTCTTTGTTGGCAACGAAAGGGGATGTCTCGGCTCGTTGAATTATGAACTGCTCGACCATTTCATGCGTTATATCGCTACATGCCAAGTTCGGCCATTGCCCGACCCAGCGACGAGCATGGTATAGTACGTCCTGAAAATGATTCTTGGAATTATACGCTTTCACGTGATCAAGCCTCAGATTCACAAGGTCCAAGAAGGCCATGTCGGTTGGCCCCGTTTCCTGGACCGGCTTCGGGTTTTCCACCTCCTTTCTTTTTTCGGCCTCCGCCTGCTTGGCCTCGGTTTTCGTCTTGAACCAGGCTTCCGTGTACCTTTGTCCTTTCAGGGTGAAGTCGTACCTCCACCCCTTCCCTTTTACCGAATATACGCTCATAGAGTTCCTCCTTGCTAGGGAAAAATAAGGAACCCGCGAGCTTCCTTCCGCCCAACACCCGCCAATTCTTGTACACCCAGGAGGCGCTCTTGCCGAGGAATCGGGCTACCTCTTCGACGCTCATTATATAAGGTGCGTTGGAGGTGTCAACGTCGATTTTGTTTGCTCTGCGGTCCATATCCCAAACTGTCTCGGATACCTTAATTTTCCCTGTCGAAACATTTGCCAAAACTAACAAGCGAGCGACGCGAAACGCTCGCAGCTTGCTTTCTGAAGGAACTATATTCAGTCTCGACGCGGTTGGGAACTAAGAACCGCTATACTTCAAACAGTCATGTAAAAGGATGAATAATTTGAATCGAGGAATGAATTCTGAGCAAAGAAAAGAGGGATTTACAGATAAACTATATTTCGAATTTTTGGAACCTTTTTGGAGAGTGTTTGGGGGCTTTTTTTTGGGGTGATAAATGCCCCGGATTTCCATCGGCCACTATGTTTGGCCTTTGAGGGCTTGGACCAAAGCCGGATAAGAGGTTTTTTAAAGGGAAACGGCATCCAGGCCTTGCTCATTGCAGAATTTCCGGAATGCAATGTGGTCGGTATCGCCGTTTGGATTAGCCCCTTCTCCAAGAGTTCGAGAAAAACCAGATTCTGGTTAAATTCTGAATGTCGATAAAGGGGCTACTGGCTTGTCCATTGTTTGCACGACGGAATTTTTCGTCCACTAATTTATTGAACCCACGGGAACATTATCCTTCTCGGTTGGAGTTTCTGTTAATGCATGTGTTTGTGAATCCGAATGAGGAGAGCCAGTTTCAGTTTTTTTATCCGTAGGCTTTTTTGTTTTTTTTCTGTATACTAAATGCTCAGGTGAACCTCCGTAGAAGTCTGTTACCAAATCCACTGCCAATTCCCAGGCAGAATACTTCCCAGACATCATTTTATACCATATTCGATCCCCCCAAAACCTTTCCAAATAGCGGACTGGGATAGAATCGGTTTTTGACAATACAATTGTCTTGCTAATTATTTTTGTTAACTTTTTACAATCCTCATCGATTTTCTTTTTCTCTTCATCGGTATGCGTTATCTTCGGTCTTTTCTTCTTCCCTCTTACCACTCTTTTTCGTTTATGAAATTGTTCGATACTTTTTCTTTTTTTATCCAAATTTACTTTGAAAAATTTTTCATCTGGCACAAGATGCTTTAACAATAGAAATTGAGGATCAAACGAATTCAAGATGTCAACTGCTTTTTCTAATATTTTAGGTGACATTTCTTCATAAAAAAGTTCCACAGTAGCATTTTTAAAAAAATCTATATCAGTATTTTTTATCCGGTTACGAACCTCTGAAATTAAGGAAGAGCTTTTTGATAGACTTGTGGCCTCATCGATTATCGATTTCCAATTTTCGCCATACTTTGCAATCAATATGTTTTTTTCTCTAGTCAATAGATTGTCTTTACATTCAAAATAAAATCTGTTCAAGTATTTGTAGTAGTCGCTGATGAAGTGCCTATCACCAACCTCGGAATTTGTCAATTCTGGGTCAAGAGCATCCACAACAAAACTGAGCCTTCTTGCTTTCGACCATTTTTCTTTATTTTTCATTAATTTTTTATAGGGTTCCTTTTTCGCCCAATAATCATCCACGATAACAATGATTCTTTCCAAGCAGCTGTCGGCCGGATTCAAGACGAGGTCCAAGAACGTATTATCGTAGTCGTGGTTCAATATTCTGACAATAAAATCGCATATTGTATCGAATTCTACGCCTATTTCCCGCGTCGGTGCCTTAACCGTGAATGAATATGGAACACGAATTTCAATTATCTTGTATTTGTGTTTCCGGGCTTCGTCAACTATAAGCTTTGCACCGGCGTCTACAAAATCATCTTCATTTAACCCATCAGGCACAATTGTTTTCTCTCTGGCGAGCACGTATGGCTCATACAATTCTTTCGAATGAAACGTTTTCTTAGGTTCGACATCAATTATCGCGTCAAGTGTTTTCCTGATCTCTATGTACATCTGAAACCCTCCATAGTTCGAATTTAAGAAACGGCCTCTGTGAAGCCACCTTTTTTTAACTGTCGGGGATAAACTCTATTTTTCAAAATAATTTTTCGGTTCCAAAACAAATTTTACCTGACAATCCATTTTCCCGGTATTTCTGGAAATTATTGTATTTGAAGCTTTGTTGCCCGCGAATATCCAAATGGATTGAGGTGCATCATATCGAACAGAAAATTTCTTCAAAAACAAGATTCAAGATGCTAACTCTTACTGCAAAGTTAGCATCTCCATTCCGTAACAATCCTTAATGATTCCAGTAGCTTAGGCGAATTTAAAACAAACCGCAGAAAATATCTTGCTTTTAAATGCTAACTTATATATCTTCATCATATTATTCATAGCATAATAGGAGGTCAACGAATCTTGTCACTTAACCCCAACCACCCGAAAAAAGGGTCACGCATCACCGTCGAACCGATACGCCGGATAAGAGACGTAAAGGCCATCGCCAAGTTGCTCTCCGACAACAAAAGGGACCGGCTCCTCTTTCTGATTGGCGTCAACAACGGTCTGAGAGTCGGGGACCTGCTGAGATTGAAGGTCGAAGATTTAAAGCACCTGAAAGTCTGTGATACTTTGACCATCAAAGAGAGCAAGACCGGGAAGGCCAACATCCTGGTGATCAACAAAACCGTCTACAAAGCTCTCAGGGAATATTTAACAGAGGCCGGGGAACCGCAGGGTCACTTGGGCCAAAGGCCCAACGGGTACCTGTTCGCCAGCAAGAAGACCAAAAAGCCCCTGAAGGTCAACAGCGTGAACAAGCTTGTTAAAAATTGGTGCAAGTCGATAAATTTAAAGGGCAACTACGGGGCGCACACTTTACGGAAAACCTGGGGCTACTTGCAGAGGACTCGACACGGGGTGGGGTTCGAGATTATCGCGAAGAGGTACAACCACAGCAACCCGGCCGTTACTATGAGGTACTTAGGGATAGAGGACAAGGAAGTCCACGGAATATTGATGAACGAAATCGGGTGAGACCACCGGATCTCTTATCAGGCATGGTATAAGGAATTTTCAACTTTTCAACAGACATCATTTAGTTTCAAAGGCAGAAAAAAAATTCGTTAGGTCATGTTAAGCTCCATTGCTATAATAGGTATTTTGCAACAGATTTTTTTAATAGTTTTTTTATTTTTTGGAATTCTTCATTAGGAATGATCGGTTTTTTTATCGTTACTTTTTTGTTTGCAGCGATCAATTCATCGTCAATGTTATTTACATGAATCACATCACTCTGATGATACTCCTCATAAGTTTCATATAATCTTAAAAGCAAAATACGATATTTTGACGGGTCAGTTTTTGCCTCACCAAATCTGGAAAAAGGTGCCCTTGGATCCCATACATCAAACAACGAATTATGGCATAAAATTTCCCAGAGACGGATCTCATTTTTAATAAAATACTCTGAATCTAAATCCACAATAAATTTGAAAGGTATCGAAAAATCATCAGGCTTAAGGGAATCGCCTAAATCGCTTCGCATGAACCTTGTTTTGGTTCTGTGAAGTGTTAAAAGCATGGGGAAAGGTTTGGCCCTAACATCGCAATAGATAGATTGCCGAACTTTTTTTCCATTTTTAAAAAATCCTTCAAGCATAGCCTTTGCGTTAGTTCTATCAATTTTAAAACAACGCTTATCTAATAAAATTTCTGGCATTTCTTATTCTCCAATAATTTTAGTAATTATTGTTTGGCCGACAATTATATTTTATATAATCCAGTAGCTTGTAATTTGTCAAGCTGTGCTAAGTTGAACATCATTGAGAGATATTTATTGTTATCGAGGAAAAGGAGGGTCAACGCACCTTGATGAATGAGATAGGGTGACATATGAAATACATTCAACAATCGATGTTTGAAGAGAAAAATCAATCGCAAGAAATTTTAAAAGCCTACAAAATAAAACCTCAAATCATATCCAATTCAATTTCCGCTCAAAAAGCAATAGCAAGCCTTGCAAATAAAACTGGCCCTTTTGGTTTAGACACCGAAACGGCTCCACTTGGTGCGTACGCACACCATCCCAGGGCCGGCCTGGACCCCCATCTGTCGAAAATCCGTTTGGTTCAGATATACGCCGGAGGGGAGCATGTATTCGTTTTCGATATGTACCGTATCGGCTTTGAGGAGATCGCCGAAATATGGCGTTTTCCCATGGTCGCCCACAACGCGGTCTTTGATTTGAAGCATCTTTTCAAGGCCGGGGCCGATCCGAAAATGGTCGGTTGCACGATGCTGATGGAAAACGCTTTGACAAACCGCCTGAGAAGCCTGAAGGGACTGGCCAGGCAATACTTAAATTTGGAATTGCCAAAGGAGACGGCAATGTCCGACTGGAGCCGGCCTGAGTTGTCGGAAAACCAAATATCCTATGCGGCTCTCGACGCCGTAATCGTATTCAAGCTTTACCATATTCTAAAAGCCGAATTGCAAAAGAAAAGCCTTGGCCGATGCTATATGCTGATGAGGGACGCTCAAAGGGCAATCGCAAAGCTCGAAACAAACGGTGTGCATTTCGATTTCGAATCTCATGAAAAGATTATTTCCGATTGGGAACGACATCACAAGAAATCTGAACATGAACTCTTCAAACTGTTGAGCCCTGGTGTCAACTTGGAAAGCGGCAAGCAACTGTCTGACTGGCTGATGACGAACCTGGACTCGGAAACAATCGAAAATTGGCCGCTGACCGACACGGGAAGGTTGAGGACCGACCACGGGACATTACAGAGAAACTCGGACCAGCCTTTTGTAAAATCGTTGCTGGCATACAAAGAATCCGGCAAGCTGCTGAGCACTTATGGCCGCAATTTCGCCGACCACCTGAACCCAATAACCAATCGCATACACGCAAACTTTCGGCTTGGAGGCACGATTTCAGGTAGGTTGTCTTGCAACAATCCGAATATTCAAAACCCGCCGAGGGATAAATTTTATCGGTCTTTGTTTTCAGCGCCACCCGGTCGTGTAATTGTCGTTGCCGACTACAGCCAGATCGAGCTTCGAGTCGCAGCCTTGGTATCCGGCGACGAGGAAATGCTTAAAGCCTATGAAAACGGGCTTGACCTTCATCGAATAACCGCCAGTGCCATTGCCGGTATCCCTTTAGATCAAGTCACGAAAGAACAGCGCCAAGCCGCCAAAGCCATCAATTTCGGGTTGCTTTTCGGCCAAGGGCCAAGTGGGTTGGCATTGTATGCGAAACACACTTACGGCGTGGATATGACCGTTGACGAAGCGAAAATTGCAAAACAAGGCTTCCTCAATAAATATCGAGGCCTCCAGCGATGGCAACGTGAAACAAGTCGCCAAGCCGAGTTGACGATGAACGTTCGAACCCCAGCCGGGAGAGTTAGGGACTTTAAAAAAGAACAGTCCGGCTATAGGTACAGCGAAGCTCTGAATACGCCTATTCAAGGTGGCGCAGCGGAAATCATGTTGGCGGCTTTGGCGAAACTGGAAGAAAATTTGATGGGAATCGACGCTTTCTTGGTCAACGTCATTCACGACGAGTTGGTTGTGGAGGCAGTGGAAGAACACGCCCAGTTGGCCAAGACGGCAATAGAAAAGGCCATGATAGATGGGATGTTAACGATCTTTCCAATGGCCACGACGATCAATTTGGTGGAGGCTAATATCGGCAAGAGTTGGGCCGACGCTAAATAAACTTCATTTCTCCATAGAACAATAAAACTCCCTGATCGAATAAACTTTGGATGACCTGATTCATCCTTATTCGATAGCCCGATGGATTTAAGTGTCCTGTAATAAAATTTCTGATCGCTTCTTAAATCTCCAATTATAGTATGCCGAACTGGCTTTACGGCGGGTGAGCCAAATAATCTTTTGAACCTTTTCCATATTCTTTTCCTGATCTAACTCTATACTACAAAACTCATCCATAATCTCAATCATACTTCTATAAGAAAAAGGTTTCTTACAAAAAAATTGATTAGTACAATGCCACGAAAACCCCTTTTGATTTATGAATGCCAATGAAGCATAAAAATATTTTGAATAACTATAATTAAATTTCATATTTATCTGTTCACGAAAAACATCCGACTCAACGATTCTTGAAGAGCTTTCTATAATATTGTTTATATTTTCTAATATCATATTTTGGTCTATAGAATCAAACGCTCTATCGGGAATCGTATAAAGCATCTGGTCAACCCTTACGACTTTTCCATCTTGCTGAAGATTCTGAATCATCATGAATGTTAAATACTGGTTTCTACTTCTTGTGCATTGAGCTATTTCTATAAGTGTCAAACTTTTCTCGCTATTTTTTAACGTTTTTAAAATGGCATCTTTCAGAGTAACGCTATCTGGATTTGGTTGGAGGCTTATTGTATCAACTTGTGAACGTCCTAAAAAATAAATCCCATGCATTGCTCCATATTTTCTAACAATATGTCGAAGAGAATAATAATCAACTCCAAGCGATTCCTTTTTCTTTTGAAAATAATCGGTATACAAATGAATACATCGATCATTGATATTATCGAAAAAGTAAAGTATATCAAGCAAAACCTTTTCGATATCGATTTTTTCGAAATCTGCGAATTTTATATGTCTGTAGGTGCCTCTGTCTGACAGATAGATATTTTCATTATCGAACATTTTTCCAGGCATTTTCCTTTCATTTATTTTATTTTTTGTATAATTAAGAGCGTTGATAATTTGAATTATATCTTGCCAAGGCAAGCCCTTGGGGTGTCTGGTTAAAACGTGAGCAACAGCATCTACTTGGCCTAAAGCTTTTGGCATAAAACCGTCAAGTTTTTTTTCAATTATGCCTCTAGCTTCAAGTTGAGAAATGTAATTTTTTGAAATTGAAACATCATCCGCAATATCTTCGGCTATTAACCAATTCACCAAATCTTCTTGAGAGGCAGGTGACGGAAAAAGAGTAAAATATTTATCGAAAACATCATTTTTAATAATTGGTAGTATTAAGTTTTTTACTGTCCCTATTTCAAAATCAAAGCAAATATCCAAAAAATCATAAAAAGATTCATCTGTCAAAAAGCAACCTGCTAAAGCCGGAATTTTTATAGGCAATTCTGGCGATAAGTGTTCCCTAAAATTTAACCACAACACTTTTGGATGGATTCGTAAATATCTTCTAAGTCGGTCATTGATTGCTGTCTCGATCTGCCTTATTCTTTCTCTACTTGTATTGAATGTTGTTCCAATTTGTTCCAAGGTTTCTGTAACCCGGTGGAATCCCCATCGCTTCATGGCGATATCTATCTCTTGTTCTTTTAAAGTTAGAAGGTATTCTTCGGTATCCTCAAGAATAGCAGCATCAATAGCGGATAGATCGAATCTCTGGTCATTCACAGGAACTAACATATTTCTTTTTAACTCTTGCTGGTCTCTTTCATAACGATTTTTATCGAATTCAATTTTTGCTTTTTCTATGATGTTCTTCAAGCTGTTACTTGTTTGAAAGCCAAATCCTGGTTGAGAGTTCAAGTTTTCCAAATCCAACTTTAATAAAGATTTCAAATCAATTTCTATCGTTAAGAACAATTCTATTTTTCTTAATGCTTTTATTTCTTTTTCATCAAAGAAAGAATAGTTTAAATATATGGAATTAGGTATATTTTCATCATTAAAAACATCGCTATAGATGTTGATAATACTCTGAAGCCCCATATTTATTTTTTCTAACTCTTCAAATGCATCAACGCAAATTTTGGGCAGACTATTATTATCATTATGACCATTCAAATTTAGTTTTTGTAGATTTTTTATTTTTTGTTCAATTTCTTCAAGTAAACTTTTGAATTTATCGTTGCAGTTGTTATCTATATTTGCAACAATCTTTGGTTCTTCGGAGTTTTCAACGGGTGATTTTATATCTACCAACAATTCCGGGAGAATGTTTTGGAAATTAATGAGGTCTTCTACGTATTTTTTACCAACACCTTTTACATTTTGAAATTCATGAGGGTTTAAGTCGAGAATATTTCCGATAGTTGGAGAAATATGTAAAGAACTCTGGATTCGGCCAATTAATTTGGAGTATCGTTCTGGAAAAATAATAGAAAAAATCGATCTTTCACGATATGCTTTCTCGCTTTCGATATTCATCTAAGTGTCTTCTATTTTGACCTTCGGTCCTTTAAGATTTTAACGAAACCAAATTCTGATTTGAATACTTTTTTTATTTCCAATCTATCTTCATTTGACAAAGAAAGCAGATCTTTAGGCAAATAAATGCTGCCTATGTATTTTGCAATTAAGAATTCACTTTTTGCTTCACAGCTTTCGATTTTAGCTTTGTAATCTTCGGAATTTTCATTTAAAAAAAAGTTATCCGTTTTTCTTCCCGTTGTCGTTTTTTTATCGGGATGAATTTTAAACCTATCTAAGGGTTCAAGAAGATATTCGCATTCACGCTCTGTGCATAATAACAAATGATTATGCTGGTTAGCCAGACTAACAGCACGAAAAGATGGTAAAACCTTGTACAATCGCCAATAATCATGTGTGTATTCTTCGAGATGAGATTTTATACTTGTAATATCGTATCCTTCCCCAAACGATGCTTTGACAAAACCATAGTAGGAATCGAATAAAGTTGAAATTTGGTCGTAAGTGAAGCCTGGCAAAACATTTTCAAGCTCTTCAATTGGAGGAAAAACGCCATGAGTTTCAACGTAGTCTTGAATTGCAGCGATTGCCTCAGTGCGTGATCGTAATCTATATTTTAATTCTTCTATCAGTTGGAGCACCTCTGCTGCGGATTTGTTATAAGAAACTTCAATACTGTAATCGTGATAAATTCTGTCTCCTGCACTTCCAGCCAATTCTCGATAATCTAAAGGGGTATTTTTTACAAGTTCCGAAAATTGCTTAACCTCGTTAAGTCTCTCCAAAGAGCCTACGAAATCTAATACATAAACAAATTCTTTGTTTTTCGTTTTTCTCAATCCACGCCCAAGTTGTTGTAACCAGATTGTGCGGGAGCCTGTAAACCTGAGAAAGACGAGAAGATTTGCTTCCGGTATGTCAATTCCTTCGTTGAATAAGTCGCAAGTTAGAATATACTTATATCCCCCTTCTCGAAAATCACGAATGTTTTTCCGTCTTTGTTCCTGGGACATTTTGGAATGAACCATTGTAGCATTACCAGGAGGGAAAAATTTAATGAAATGTTTTATATGATTTATGTTTCTGCAAAATATTATGCTCCTAACGTTTTTTATCTGTTTGTTTCTTATAGTTTCTTCAATAATCCGAACAACCTCTTCATCTTTCTTATGAAGAAAAAGATAACGATCAATATCTTGAATTGACATGCCAGTCCTAAGCTGATTTAGCCTTACTGGATCAAGATCGTCAAGGAGTACCAGATATTTGGGGAATGCAAGTTTATTATGCTTCAGACCCCATGCGAGATCATACTTTCCAATATGCCCGGCTGAACCACCAAAGAAATCCGTTACACTTTTATTGTCACAACGGTAAGGCGTTGCTGTTAGCCCTATTAATAACCGAAATGAAAGATTTTCAATAACGGCGGAATAGGTTTTCGCTGGTACGTGATGAGCTTCATCAACAAAAATAAAATCATATGAGTTGTTTTTTATAATATGCATTTTTATGTAGAGGGTATCGAATGTGGCAAAGACAAAATCTGTACTTTCCGGTTCTGAACCATCGAAACACGCAGAAAAGGAAAAGCTGCCAACACCAAACACGTTTTTAAATGAGGTAATGGATTGAAGAAGAATTTCGACCTGATGGACAATGAACAAAACCTTGGGCGATCTTTTTTCTTTTTCGATCAATTCTTTAACAATGAAAGCTGCTGTGTAGGTCTTGCCGAGGCCAGTTGCCATTTCAATGAGCAGACGCTGCCTTCCTTTTTGGTATTGTTCCATACATTCATCGATAATTGCTTGTTGATACAAACGAGGCTTTATCCTTCTCCCTATTTCTGAATGTTTTTCGATGAATAAACTTTGAAGCTTGTCCCGATCAATTAGTTCAACGCCCAATCTAAGTGCTCTTCTTATTACCTCCGATGTAAAATACGAGTTCGTTACTAAAATCATATTTTGGACATTGGATAGTTTCGCGCCTGTGACCAATTGATTTAAAGCTTTAACGTCAACAGTCTCTCCTGTGGAACGTTGTTTAACTTCAATTGCAAATTTTTTATTACCTTTTTTCGCATATATATCAACTCCGCCATCGCCGTGAATATATTCCACCCCAGCCTTGGTTACAATCGCATCAGACCAGCCAGCATCGACAAAAACATCTCTAACGAACAATTCGAAATCAGAAGGGCTCAAGCTATCTATGTCTCTGAATGCTTTTATCATTTCTTGATGCTCAAACGGAATTCAGAATATTCTTTCAGAAATTATCTCTTTGTAAAAAGGAAAGGTTCTTTCTGAAACTTCGCCGCGTCGAAGTGGACCTCTCTTATTCTTCCTTACCCAGAATTTCGTCGATCAGGTCCCTCAATTCAACCAGTTCGTCTTTGATGTTATCGACCTTCTTTTTATTCCATTTTTCCTTGACCTTCAACAGTCTCTCTTTGGTAGAACCAAGTCTCTTTTTTTCGACCTGGAAATCGTTCCTGGGACCTTTCTTCCTGTCCTCCTCCGTCTTGTTCAACTGTTTCTTGTACTCGTCGAACATTGCCTGCGCCTTCTTCTTGTCCTTTACGGCAGCGATTCTTTTCAAGCGTCGTAGAGCGTACTTGTGATCTCCAATGCACTCGTTCTTGATTTTATCAGGTAAACTGTTCAGAGACAAGATTTCGGACATCGTAGACTCGCTCTTGCCGAACATCGTGGCCAAATCTTTCTGTTCGTAACTCTTCTCGTCCTGCAACTTTTTCAGAGCTTCAGCCTTCGCCACAGGTGTCAGGTCCTCCCTGACCAGGTTTTCTATAAGGGCGATCTCCATTGGGTCACCGTCCGTTAACATCCCCTGGATGGTTTTGTGACCCAAATCTTTAGTGGCAGCGTACCTCCTTTCACCGGACACTATCACCAGACCGTCGCCGTCCTGTCGAAAAAGGATAGGTTGCAAGAGGCCCTGCTTTTCGATGGACTCTTTCAAGCCTTCCAGTTCAACCTCGTCCATATGTTTCCGGGGTTGGTTAGGGTCGGGGGTCAAGTCGGCGATGGCGATGTCGTACAGCTTCCCTTTATCGTATTTGGTTTCGGCTTTCTTCGGCATAAGACCTCCTTTGGTTAAGGTTGTAAAATTCGGTATGGACTGATAAAAAACATCTAAACTAAAATTCGGAATTATTCAACAGATTTTTTTATCTTGAGGATGGGATTTTTGTCAAGGCTATTTAAATAATTGAAGGTTTTATTATTCTTTAACGAAAATATGATTCTTAATTTTGATTCCTATAGAAAGCGCTTGCATTCTATCGTTGGTTTCAGATAAAATACCCCTCGAATAAATTAAAAAGAGCTAAAAAAATAGAGATGCGTAATTTACAATAGTCAAAATAAAGAAGTTAGAAGTGCTGTGGAAAGTTTATAGAGTTGAGAAGATCGTGTTTTTATATTTAAGGTTTTAATATATTTAAATTTAGGCTGATGAAGAGAAAAAATAAAATAGCAGATAATGCTCTAAAAATACTCAAATACCTGTTGAATAATAACGCTGTCGAAGGTGGTGGATTTATAAAATTGCAAGACATATATGATTCTATCGATTTGTCATTATCAGACTTTGACACGGCTGATACATACCTTTTGCAGAAAAAATATGTAGATGGAACTCAGGGTGGAATGAGTGGAAGTCGGAGCATAACGGTAGGGGGGGTTGACTTCTATGAAAACTCAGGCTATGAATTCGATTCAGGCAAAATCGATCAAGGGTTAAAATATATGCCGAATCCTAAAAAAGTTTTTGTGGTTCATGGGAGAGACGAACGTCTTAGAAATGATTTTTTTTCATTTCTCCGAACCATTGGTTTACAGCCAATTGAATGGTCTGAAGCTCTAAGTCTCACAGGCAAAGCAAGTCCATATATTGGAGAAGCTATTGAAAGTGCATTTAATAATGCACAAGCGGTTGTTGTCCTTTTATCACCGGATGATGAAGTCCGATTATCTCCAGAACTATGGAAAGATAAAGAATGTCAAAATGAAAAAGAAACGTCTCTTCAGGCTCGACCAAATGTATTATTTGAAGCTGGAATGGCTTTTGGTGTAAATCCTGAGAGGACAATATTGGTTGAATTTGGTGAAATAAAGGCATTTAGCGATGTTGCCGGTCGCCATGTTGTTAGGCTTTCAAACAATCCTGAAAAGAGAAACGATATTGCTCAAAGACTAAAAAACATCTGGTTGCGACGTTGTAACGAGTGGCAGTGATTGGCTAAAGACTGGGGATTTTGATATAAAAAGAAATCTAAGTCTAATTAGCACAAAGTATAAATCCTCAGATTTAACAGAAGGTGACATTGTTGCACTTTTAAATGAGTGGTGGCCTAAATCTGAAAAATCCTATTCGGAAGGCGTCACAGTAAGGTTTAATGAAGTTGACCAGCTACTATCCTTACCTTCTGGAAGTACCAAAAATTTCATAGTCAAAGTTGCTTCTAAATACCATTTTAAGCTCGTATCCTCAGGCAACATAGCTGCTTCTTTTGAATATGACGTTACCAGTGATGATTTTGGTTCTTACACAGATCCATGACGAAGTTTAGAATCAACCCTCCCTACTTAAGAGGATAACATAAAAAATCGAACATTGTATTGAATGCCGCTCAAAAATTATTTATGCTTTCTGAGGGAAATAAATATGTATTGGGGAGTTGACCCAGCAAACATAGAAGGATCACGACAAATTTCCAGAATTGCGTGATGCTTATATTAAAACGGATATATAGATGCAAAGAGGAATAATTGGAGCACCAGGAGTCATTGTACGCAGGGGAAATGGGCTATTCTGTGAAAGGGGCCTCTCGGACGAAGAAATAAGATACTATATAATGTACTGGGATAAAGTTGTTATACCCAGCAACAACTTTGTAAACGTGAAATTACCTGGAGAGAAGGAGCTTCTTTCATTAGGTGCACTTTCTCGGCCCAAAATAAAGTTCCCTTTTGATGGGTCTTACTCTGGTAAAGGATTTGCCAATGCAGTGCTTTCTTGTCAGAGCATCATGGCACAAAGGCTTATATCAGAAATTAATACAGATTGGGTTGTTCATCAGATTGGCAATAAGTTGGAGATTCTTCCAAACTTTTCTGCAAAAAATAAGATACTTCAAATGTTTTTAATTGGAGCCCTACCAGTCCCAACATCGGAAATACCGATAGAGGATATCCTGAATTTCAAAGAGAAGCGACATAATGAACTGAATGAACTTCATAATGCCATTGACGATCTTTATTGCGATATCCTAAAAAATCCTGATCAAGCCTTTGCCACAAAAAAAGCGATGGCACGTCTAAAAGAAAGCATTTTAAACCTTGAATCGACAACGAAAGAGCGTTTCAATAACTTTAAACAGTATAATCTGGAAATACAATTTAATCTTAGCGGAAAGGACTTAATGCAGTCAGCCTCTTATGGGGCTTTGATAGATTTTTTATGCAATCCCCTCTCAGCACCGATAGCGACTATCGCCGGGGCAATTGTTTCAATGATTAAAATTTCTGTAAAAACAAATTATACTTTCAATCCAGCTGCAAATAAAGATAAACTCGGCTATCTATCTCATGCTAAAAAAAAGAATATCATTAACAGACTTTGATTGTTGTTTATTTTAATATGCCGTGGATTGAATGTTTTTTGTACTCTGAAAATTCTAACTTACCTGACGTGTTAAGAGGAGAGGGAATCAAGCTGAGGGCAAGATGGCATGGTACAATCAAAAACTATGGAAACAATAATAGATAATTTCGAACTGTACACATTGAAGATCGGGAATTTTTGGGACCCTGTCGATGATGAAAACTTCTGGGAAGCCACTATTGAAGTCCCGGATATTTGCACCCTGTTCGATCTGCACCTTTTCATCCAGAAAATTTTAGACTTCGACAACGACCACTTGTTCGAGTTCTACGCTGGCAGGAACGAGCGGAATCGTAAAATCGAGTTTTCTGACGAACCCGGTTCCCCTTACGACGGTCAGAATTACGAAAGGGTTCTTTTAAAAGACATCTACCCTCTTAAAGGGATGAAGCTCTATTATATTTTTGATCTTGGCGACCATTGGTTGTTTGAGATTCGCAAGAGCAGAAAAAAGGCTCTCCCTCAAGAAGATACGGAATACCCGCGTGTTGTTTCGGACAACGGTGTAAAATTAAGGCAATACTTAGACTACGATGAGTAACGATGACCCTTATTTGGAACTGATAGACGAACAATGGGATAAAATCGTTTGGGTGTATGGGACTTTCAGGGACAAGAAACCAATTATAGAATACGATGTTACCCAAAAAAGAATCTATGCTTGTCCGGCTAAAGATTACATCCAGAAATTGAGCCAAAGAACAAGAAGTCACACCAGATAGATGTACAAGGAAGCGGTGAGGAACAATCAGTTCCTCTTGTTTATTCAAGACCATGAAAATCAGAGGTTGAGGTCTTACGTTTTCGATCTGCCGGATAGAAGCTGATTGGTAAACATTATGTAATTTATGAGCATGAAGAATCAAACTCAAAAGTATCATTTTCACTATAATTTATATTAAAGGCAAAGTGATACCCTGGGATTTCCCTGCCTCAAGAGATCATTTAAAAGGCTCTTGCGCCGATAGATCGGCCTAAAAAAGATACCCATTTTTCACTCAAGTGTTTTGCACGACGGAAACTAAAATTATTGATGAAAAACGAAATCCTCCTGGTATCACGAACACTATATATATATTATAAAGGCTTGGTGATACCATTAGGTCTCGTAGCGTTGAGAGATCGTTTATAAGCCTCTTAGACCGTAAATTCGCCCTAAAAAAGTTCCCCTTTTTACGCTCAAGTATTTCAAAAACCATACCGTAAAAAATTCCTTGCAACTTCAGGTCGGTTTCGGGTACAAGATCATAGACAGAGTTCCGTATTTCTACATTTTTTAAAGGGATGTTTGAGAATGGGGGCCAATATGAAAAAAATAAAAACATTTCCCACGTTTCTTTTTGTAGTCATCTTCCTTTTTAACCCGGCATGGACTGGCCAAACCCTTGGGGCAGATAAAACTATTATCGATGAATGGAATAACGTCCAGCCGCCCGACCCACCTGAAATCAAACCTGTTAAAGTGGATACGAACAGCACCGCACTTCTGGTGTTGGATATCGAACAACGTACCTGCAACCCGGAAAGAAGGCCCAGGTGTGTCGCATCCGTCCCTAAGATCGCAAGCCTGATCGACAAGGCGAGAGAAAATGGTGTGCCCGTCGTTTACAGCCTTACCAGCAAAGGAACCAGAGAAACGATATTGAAGGAGGTTACCCCGCTTGAAGGGGAGCCGGTTGTTCAATCGTCCGTGGATAAATTCTACGGGACGGAACTCGAAAGCATCTTGAAGGATAAAGGCATAAAGACCGTAATTATTGTAGGAGCTGCCGCCAACGGTGCTGTTCTGGGTACGGCAATCGGAGCCTCGATGAGGAAACTAAATATCATAGTGCCGGTAGATGGAATGTCCGATCAACCTTATTCCGAACAGTACGTTGCCTGGCACCTTGTGAATGCTCCGGGAACAAGAAACTATACGACACTTACCACGATTGATGGAATTGAGTTTTGAAAGTGTGATTTAATAATCATCTAGGTATGATTGATTTAGGACTAATGTATACCGAAAAACGTCGAAACTTGAAATGATTTGAAATTAGAGAGATTATCGTGCAAGTTTGTTTGAAGTTTCTTCGGAATTCAACTGAAATGGTTTGGATAAAAAATACGAGGTGTTTTGAATGGCCAGAAGATTAGAGAACAGCATTGTTTATGATACATTAAAGACATTTCTGAATAAATGCCTGGTATCGGACGAATCGCTTCTATGGCCCGATCAAAATTATTGGACCCTGAAAAATGTAAATGCACTGAAAGGGTATTTGATTGATGCCCCAGATTTCGACAAAACGCGATCATTCGAAGAAAAGCTTGAAAAACAGATGGAAAAGGCATCTTTGGCCGAATGGGCAATTATTTGCGATATTTTTTATGTTTATTTTTTACCTTCTAAAAACATTACGCTGGAAAAAGTGCGTAAAGATATTTTCTGGGCAGCTTCACAGGGGGGAATTACACCTCCACCCGGATCAGATCCTATTTGGGAGGTCCAGAAACACGGTTTCGTTACCACTGCAATAAAATACCATACGAAATACAGTCAGTTCTGGTTCATTATTCTCTTTGCTCTGCATGTAAAAAGGCATGAATCACCTAAAGCATTAATTTCGAATCACAATGCAATGAGAGCCGCTATGGATATGATTCTGGACAATATAGATGTAAGAAGAGATCGAGCTTATGACATGCGCCATGCCTTTCTTTATATGACATTTCCGGACTATTATGAACGAATCATTAGCACACGGGACAAACAATGGATAGTGGATACCTATCGAAACAAGGTAGGTGAACCTCTTCCTGCCGATTTGGATGATGCAATTCATCAGATTCGTAAAGATCTGGGCGAAAAGTACGACAGACCTGATCGAAAATTCGACTTTTATACCGATCTAAAAGATGAATGGAAACCAGGTGCTTCTACACCAACGGACACTATTACTGTTGATACGGATAAAGGTGTTCTGACGGTTCCAACAACAGAACCCGAACCCTCCGAATCTTCGAATACGGTTAAAGAACACACAATCCATACAGAAATTCAGTGGCTGCTGCTTACGCTTGGCAATGACATGGGGCTTGATCTTTGGTTGGCAAACAATGATCGTAGCAAGGAAATCAATGGCCAACGGCTGGGCGATATCCCAAGGCTGAAAAAAACGCTTCCTCTGACCTTTGATGAAGTCACCAACAACACCATCCAACTTATAGACGTGCTATGGCTGAAGCACAGCAATATCCTGGCAGCCTTCGAAATCGAAAGCACAACATCGATCTATTCTGGTATCCTTAGAATGGCCGATCTGATTGCAATGCAGCCGAACATCAATATTCCGCTTTATATTGTTGCCCCCGATGAGCGCAGAGCCAAAGTATATGCTGAGGTAAATCGACCCGTTTTTTCCAGTCTTCCCACACCGATGAATCAGATTTGCAAATACATTGCATTTTCGAAACTTATAGATGCGGTGGAGAAGACTGGTTCTGTGATCAAATACTTGAAGCCGGAATTTCTCGATGATATTGCTGAAGAATGTGAGGTTTACCAGAATGATTAACATTATGGTTTAAAAAGAAAAATGAAACCAGGAGCAAAAAACAAGAAAATACAGGTACTGATAACAGGCAGGGAACTCACAGAATTACAACGTCATTCTTGGTCGATGGTCGAGGCTTTTGGTCTTGACCGGCGGATAGAAAATTATAAAGGTCAGCGACCTATTGGGTTCTACCGATGGGATTTTGAATGCCTGATTGATGTTATAGATTTGGCTTTGGATGATTCCAAAGAATACCCAGATCAAAATAGCGAGGAATACAAAGCCTTGAAAAATCTTCATGATCGTTTAAAAGAAGAATACGAAAAAAATTTCGATTAATCGAATCGTAAGCCAAGAATTCAATTGTAATATTTAACCTCCACTGAAAAGGTAATAATAGAAGATCAACACCGAATCCTCTCTTCCTGCCTGTTTGTTACCATCTCACTTGTCCTTTCATTTAAAAATCAAAAAGAACGATACTAAGCAGAATTGGCAGTATGGCGAAATTTCAAGATTAAAACGAATCCGAGAACCTGCCACACCGAAAAAGTGTCAAGACCTCTTTAACATATTTTATAGTGGTCGTGACACCATGGATTTTTTAACGTCTTTGGATATTCTATCCTTATAGCGCAATTTCGAATCCGCCAATATGATCTACCGATTTTTCATTCATTCAAACCGGCGATTGCGATGCATTTCTAAGCCGCCTTTGACGAACAAACCAAATAATTTGAAAATTATTCTGCCTTCTATCCCATTTTTTTTCATAAAAAAAATTTTAAAAATTTTGAAAAATATTAGCCCAAAAATAATTTCACAAAATTCCAATTTTCTCAATCAGATTAGGCATTTACGTATGAAGTTGCCTTGCAAATTAACCTACCAAAGCCTTGGAAACAAGGCTAACAAGCCATCTGCATCCCTATTAGAAGCGCATTTTATACTTGACAAGCCTCAAAAATAAGGGCAAGAAAGTCAGAGATTCGGAAGCCTGAACCTACATTTATTGGGAGCCTGGTATGACCGAGAACGAGGTTGCGATAATTGACCAAAACGATTTAGTCGATCAAGCAGTTCAACATATTAACGAGATCGCGAACAAATCTGTTTATTCCGGAATGATGGAAATTGGCCGGTACGTCCTCGAAAAATTCTTCGACAACGATGTAAAAAAAACATCTTCCAAAACAATTAAAACCATTATCAACCCGCCAGCTACAAAAATTGTGTCAAAGAGATGATCTGCTTGTGACCCTGGCAAGTTTGAGCATGTTGGTAGGGGTTAAGGTACTGAATAAAGGTTCCTATTTGCAGTTTAGATAGATAGAATAAATTCTTCTACGCCCATAAAAAGAAATAATTGATTGTTGGTTGGAAAATTTGTATATGGAAAAAGCGTCTCAATGCAATTAAAATCAACAATAAAACATCGGGTATGCGTATTCATAATGAGTAAACAAGTATTAACGATAATATCTATTTTGTGTGCTTCAATAGTGTTACTTTTCAATAATTCGTTGGCCGAAGAATTTTCATCTTCTGGTTTCTATTACCCGTTAAAAACAGATAGCCCAAAGTTCGAAAAGTGCGGTAGGTGGCTAGAGCGCCCCTCTCCAAACGGGTGTTATCCTGATAATGAGGCAGGTGTTTATCATACGGGTTCTGACATGATGGCTTCATATGGTTCTCCTGTCTATGCTATTGCTGATGGAGTTGTAGCGTTAAGAAGTCCTAATGGTTGGGGAAAAAATAATGTTGCGCTGCTTATTGAACACAGAACAATAGAAGGAGAAGAGTTTCGAGCTATATATGGTCATATCGTTTCTAACAAACAAGAAAATCAGTCAGTGAAATCCGGCGAAATAATTGGTACAGTTGGAAATTGGGATGGTGGTGATCATTTACATTTCGGAGTTTTGTCTATAGGATTAGATTTTCCTATAGATAGCAGCCATTTTGGCAGATGGTTCGACAGCAAATGGGGAGTTGCCACTAACAACTATTACGATAATGGATTAGTTGATCCAATTTGGTTTATAACTCACAATGCACCAAACAATTGGATCACAAGAGAGGAAATCAATCCTAACAATTTAACTTATCCTATTTCCCCCACAAATCCATATTTTTATTCACTTTGCATAGCGCAATCACCATTTGACCCAAGGTGTAATACTTCCAATATAGTAGATTATATTGAATGCGTCAATGAGGGCAGCACATTGTGTTCTCCCCCCACAGAAGACTACAGTGCTATTTCAGGAGGTGGTGGTAGCAGTGGGTGCCCGTCTTGTGCAGGAGGCGATGATCCAGGCGATTCCGGCACTACCTCGGGTGGACCTGACGCTAATGTAAAGCTCGTTGAGATCGATAATACAGGTAACAATTGGCATCACAGCTATACAGCTAAACCTGGTCAAAACCTGCAAGTTCGAGTGAGGGTGACAAACAAAGGCGACGAGACAATAGATTATTTTGAAGTTTTCATTCATCGTAGCGGCGATCTGGATTTCAATGAAGACTCGGACTATTCCTATGGACGAGAAGAAGAGGAAGACGACCTCGATCCTGGAGACGGCACCAATAAACACAGAGCTATCAAAGCGCCGAACACACCCGGAAGGTATTATATATTCGCCTACATCAACCGAGTAGATGGTAAAGAAGGAGGCGGCGATCAAGATTGGAGTAACAATTATTCCAGAAACGATGATCCGGAAGAATATGCCGTATTGACTGTGATGAAGCCTAATCTCTTAATCAAAAATGTCACTTTTGGAGATGGCTCTCTACAGGTTAATCCAAGCCAACAAGTCGATATTGTTGTGGACGTTTTCAATGACGGCACCGACCCTGGGCGAGACGCTGTTCTTGCTTTTTATTTATCTGAGGGAGAAGCTTACCATAACCCAACTTCAATTGGAACCAGAACAATGCCAGGAACTGACCTTGAACTTTGGGAAACTCGAACTGAATCAATAAGCTTTGCCGCTCCATCAGAGCCCGGAAATTATACGGTGAGCGTTTACGCAGACAGCACCTCCGTAATCGATGAAGGTAACGAGGAGGATAACTGGCATCATATTGTCTTTACGGTCAGAGATTTACAGGCTGAAATTAGGGCCGAAAGACGAAGAAAATGCTTGGCTATTTTTCCCGCTGTTCAACAGATGATGTTTAGTGGTACACAATGTCAAATTTTAAATGAATTAATAATTACAGAAACAATGGAAAAAGTTACAATTGGACCACAAGGATCTGCTACTTATAAATGCATAACGATAAGCAGGGACTAGTTTTTCTAACTTACAATGAAAAAAAATTACAAAGGAGAGGTTTTGATGAAAACAATTAAAACTAAAGAAACGTCTTTTTTTATCTTTTTAGTTTCTTTTCTATCTCTTTTATTTTTCGCTATCCCTTTTTCAGGGGAAATTAGAGCTGAAGAAGATGGTTATGTGTGGAGTGACTGGCGGACGATTGAAAGACTTTATCCTCATAATGATAGCTTTATCATTATCCTCTCTGGAGACCCCATGAGCACAGTAATAACTAATCCTTATTGCCAAAGTCGCCTATATATCCACAAAAATGATGAAAATTACGCAGCAAAAGTCTCTACCCTTCAACTGATTTACGGACTGCAAGACCAAATCCAAGTTCACTACGACGAAGCTGGTATTGAGCCGGACGACGGCTTCATTCGATTTGATCGGTTTCAGACAAGGGTAAATAGCGAATAAATAGAAGAATAAAGCAGGGCAATCCTAACTTGCTTTTAATTTGTTTAAAAAGTGGGGGGAGTTTTTTTTATGAAAAGAGTCAGAGATTTTAATTCTATCTATTCTTAATGCATGTAGAAACCCATCCACTTGTAGTTCATGGCATTGTTGATAAACACGAAGGTGCCATAAAGGTCGAAAGCGAGGTTGGGATACCAAAACAAACATTGAGTTTTTCGAAGTTATAGAACGTTGCAAGCGTCGTTAATTTGTCGTGCAATATGCAATTTGTAATGATGAACGAAAATCGTTCAATCACTGTTCGTAATAAAGCCATAATACAACTTTTATTCTTATTTCTTTGAAACAAAAGAGGGAGTCAAATGAGATGCTTGGGATGTTTCTTACAATTCATTTATTGCACGATGACAGGAGCCATAATAGTATTATTTACATGCAGTTCTGTTTTAGCAGCAACGCTAGAATTGCATGCCAATTTTAATACAATTGGCATAACCGTTCGTGATCCCGATTCTACAACAGCAGCTGTAAAGTACAAAAAGATCGACGAATCAGTATTTCATGTCGGTCATCCCCTAGTCCGTGTTCAGGGGGTCAGTTCACCGCGTTTGGTTGGTTCACTTTTCAATTTATCCTCTGATACCACGTATATTGTGAAAGTGACATTTTCTGAAAATACGGATTTGGAGCAACAGGTAACTACCCGGTCTGAATCAGAACTCAATATTCCTAGCAACCTGACAAAACGCTATGTATCTCCGGACGGATCAGGAACAAGGTGTACAGCCTCTTCACCTTGCAGTCTCGACTATGCAAAAAAATACTTCTCCGAAGGTAACAATGAAATCCTCTTGTATGACGGCATATATTATGCCGGAGGCTTTACTATTACAGGAGAAAAAACAGTCATTCGTGCAGTTCAGGGACATTCGCCGGTTATTGATGGTCGTTCACCTGAATCATTTTCATGGTATGATAAACCGACAGCTGGTTCCGTTGAGCTATCTGGAGTATATTGCACAATGCTTGAGCCGGAAACGCTTTTACAGGAAACTTGGTATGCCCCATTTGATAGGGGTGCTATGATTCTGCACAATGGATTGCGGCTCTATCCGTTTCAGAGTTGGTCAGAACTTAACAATTTAGCAGTTGATGCAGAGCGATCCGAAGGTTCCGATAATATCTCCATTGACACGGGAGGGTTCCTTATTAACAACAATGAACTGTGTGCGCATCTACCTGGTGATGTCCAACCTGAAACAAAAGAAAATGAAATTTCCATTTCGATATATCCATTTGCATTTCGTGTAAGGGCAGAACATGTCTACTTCAAGGGAATCAAATTTCAATATTTTGGCCATGGCCATCGTGGAAAAGCGATTCGACTCGATCCCGTTGGTTCGGATGAAGATGACCTTGAGGCAACTCATACACGAAATGCGCTAATATCCGAAAACACCTTTTATATTAATGATATCGGTGTGGCTGTGGGGATAGATGCAGATTTTAATGTAATTCAAGATAATGAGTTTGAAGACAATGTGCATCAATGGCCATGGGATGCGATTAAATTATTAGGCAATAATTATCTTTCTGAACTTGAAGGCGGGGGAGTATTTTTTTCTTCAGGGGTGCCAACAAAATTTCTTGCACAAGGCAATGTTATTCGTCGAAATACATTCAAAGGTTTCTTTGATGGGGCACATATTTGTCCCTTTAATGGAAGTAACGATGAGTATTATTACCCTGGGTTCACAGAAACCAACGAAACCGATTTTCACGACAATGAGATTTACAATATTAGTGACGACGGTATAGAAACAGATGGTTACTCCTCCAATGTTCGAATCTGGGGCAACAGGTTCCATAACATCTATTCGGCTATTTCTGTTGCACCAGCGCTGGGCGGCCCAACCTACCTTATTCGCAATCTGGCATACAATCTTTTACCTGGTGTTGTACGAGGAGAAACAGACTACGGGCAGACGCTCAAATTTATTTATAGCATGCAAAGTATGACCGGACAGAATGCACCTCGGGTATGCGAAGATGATCCCTATGAATCGGCCTGTATCGGTCCATTGTTTTTTTATCACAATACTTTAGATGCAACAAAAAATTGTAATGAATCTAATGGGAGATGCCACTATGGGTTAAACTTATTATCCCAAAACTCTTCCGGTAAGGAATTTGTACGTTCCACAACCATCAAAAGCCGAAATAATATCTTTATGGGTTCAAAGCAAGGTATTCTAAAAATAACACCGTACTCAGTGGATCGGGGGTTGGATTTTGATTTTGATAATATTCGGGTTACCTCTGATAATGAGGTGATCGAATGGGAAACAACAGATAGGACGGATGATTCTTATCCATTGGATTGGTGTCCACAAAAAGAATATTCATCGCTCAATGACTTTGCGAAGTGTGAAAATCGGGAAACTCATGGGAATGAATTTTTACCAGAGTTCACAAATGTTATTCAGGGTAACTATGAACTTAAAGAGAGAAGCCAATTAATTGATGCTGGTGAGTGGGTTCCTGGTATAAACGACGACTACGAAGGGTTGGCTCCGGATATTGGCGCATTTGAATCAGATAATGAACTTTCCGGTTTGAGAGCCTATTACCCTTACATAGTCTGTGTAGACGGATGGAACAGCGATATAGGAATAGTAAACAAGAACTCAAGCGAAAAACTGGAAGGTGTTTTAAGAGCCTATGACGAGAAAGGAAGTGCATTATCCGAAATTCCAATTCAGTTGGAACCTGAGGGTAGACTCGAAATTTACGTCGCAGAGGAATTTTCAAATCCTCAATCCATTCGATACATCGTTCTTGACGTCAACCATGGCGATTTCACAGGCTACGAAAGACTCGCTAAAAACGGAATATACAGCGTCGCGCTGTCTGCCTTTTCCGATACAGAAATAAATTCGTCCGATATTCATGTGAGCCACATCGCATCGACAAACACAGCGCCGAAATGGACGACGACTTTATCGCTTTTGAATACTTCTAACCATAAACGGACGGTTGAAATCACTTTTAACACTGGGGAACAGAAGGCCATAACTCTTGAACCTATGCAATTTAAAGCATTCACGATTGCGGAACTATTTGGCGGTGAACCGCAACCGGAGATAACATCAGCGAGCATTGCAAAGGCTGGCGGCTGCATAGGGGTTGAGCTGTTTTGTAATGAAAGCAACAACATATTGAGCGGGATCTCTCTTAAAGACGATTTGACGGACCAGATGTATTTTCCGCACATTGCCATAAAAGACGGATGGGGGACCGGAGTTGTCGCTTACAATTCATCCCCGGACGATATCGAACTTACAGTGACTCCATACGACGAGACAGGTAACGCCCTCGGCTCGGTGACAGAAACGGTTTTAGGTCGCGAAAGATATTTCGGAGTTGTATCGAAACTCGGCCTGCCTGACGAAACTGCCTGGATCGACGTAAAAACAAATGCGAAAGTTCTAACAGGCTTTGAACTTTTTACTCAAGAAAATCAAATGGCAGGCTATACTGGAGTGGATATTTATGGCCAAGTGGGTGTTTTTCCAAAAGTTAAGTCAAATGAACATACAGGCATCGCCTTCGTAAATATAGATGAAGGAACTGCGACTGTTAATTTGGTTGCCCATGACGATTCGGGAAAAACAATAGCATCTCAAAAAATGAACCTCAATAAGTATGAGAAATTCGTCGATTTGGCACAAAATATTTTTACAGCAGATATCTCGAAAGCAACCTATATTAAATATTCTTCAGATAAGAACATTGTTGGTTTTCAGCTAAATTTGTCCGATGACCTTATGATGCTTGACGGCCTGCCTGCGAAATGATTTCAGTTTTAGATATCATTTTTGACGTAGCATAATGATACAGCAGATATGGGCAGTGGTTAGTTAGGAGCACTGCCTTTTGTTTTCGGCGCTGATTCAGTCCGTAAACAATCCTCCTGATTGTCAAAACCGGCATGACGAACGATTCATTTAAGTCTGTGCGTCATTTGTCGTGTTGGCTCCGGTGAAGATTGAACCCGCCCGTGCAAAAAAATGGACCCGGCCTGAAGTTGACTAAATCGAGAAAAACAGGTGTTGTTTTCCGGCTTGGAAGCTTCTTGACCTCGCGTTCAGGACCCCGCCCGAACCCGCCCCGAACCCGCCGAAACCCGCGTGCAAGAAAAAAAGAAGGAGCCCGCCACGATCCCGCCCGCAAAAGAAAAAGGCGGAACCTGCACCGATCCGGCGGCAGACCGAACTTTGCATAAGGATGTGGCATCCTGTGCGGGCTTGCGCGGATTCTCCTTTCATGTCGAGCTTTTCAGACGATTCGAAGATTGATCAGGGCTTTGCGGATTCGAACATCGCCGCGAGCGCATCCAGCCTGGATGAAAGCCGGTCGATTTTTTTCTCCAGTCTGTCGATGCGTTCGGCGAGCGGAGCGTCTTGTTCGGGGGGCTCCTTCTTGAAAACGGCGCCGATTTCCTTAGGGGGAAGGATTGGAGGGATGATTTCGGCCATGGAGGCGAAGCCGTGTCGATTCGAAGCGGTCTCGCCTCCCGCTTTGGCCGATTGTCTTGATTTGCGGTACTGCCTGAGTCTTTCGACGCTCCCGACGAAATCCAGAGAGGTCAGACTCATGGTAAGGTCGATGGCGTTGAAGTTCTTTTGGCACGAGAAGCATCGCGCCAGATTCTTTTCGTACAGCACCGACGTGTCGTAGCCCGAGCAGATCGGGCATGAAAACCGAAAGCGGCCGGAGACGCGCCTGACCGGCATGCGCAGATGATTTTCGATCAGTTCTTCGACGGGAATTTCGTTTCGCAGCTCCCGGAGTTCCCTTTCGGAGAAACGCCGTTTCATTTCTTCCCTTTGTCGGGGGGCCTGTTCAGGGCCTCGGACTCGTGCATGCGGTAGCTCGGCCCCTCGATGTTGATTATGACCGCGTGGTGGACCATCCTGTCGACGAGAGAGGCGGTTATCACCGGGTCGCCCAGATAGTCGCCCAGCGCCTTGAAGTCGATGTTCGTGGTCAGAATCGTCGAGTTTTTGCGGTAGCGACCCTCCACGACCTTGAAGAACAGCGACGCCTTGCGCGATTCCTCCTGCTCCAGGCGGTCGAAGCCGATTTCGTCGATCAGAAGGACCTGCGGCCGGACGTATTGCTTGAGCTTTTCCTCCACGGTGTCGTCGGCGAGGCCGGACAGAAGCCTGCGCAGCATGTCGGAGGCGGTCGTGTACCTGCAGCGGTACTGCCTTTTGCAGCACAGAAGGAGAAGCGCCTTGGCGATGTGGCTTTTGCCGGTGCCGGAGCTGCCCGCCAGAATCAGCCATTGTCCGCGTTCCGCGAAGCCCAGGGTCGCCAGGTCCATGATCTGCCTTTTGTCTATCGATTTTTGAAAGTCGAAGTCGAAATCGTCCAGAAGCTTCAGTTCGTCGAGCTTCGAGTCCTTGATTCTGCGCTCTATGCGACGTTGCGCCAGCGCCGCGTATTCCATGGCTAAAAGGCGCTCCAAAACCTCGAATGTCGCTCGGCCCTCCCTTTCCGCCTCGGACAGAACGGCGTCGAGCTCCTCGGCGATTTTACGCAGTTTCATTTCCTCGAGCATTCGTCGAAGTCTTTCCATGGGATCTTCTTCCATTTTACTCTTCCTTTCCCCCTAGCAGCCGGGAGTATTCCGACAGCGGGCGCTGACGGACTTCGGGAAGTTTCTCCAGAAGCTTTCCCGCTTTTCGCCTCGCCGTCGATTCCAGTGTGCGGGGCCTGGCCCTGGCCTTGAGAATCCGCTCCACCGACTTGCCGTCGAAGGCGCGGTATTTCGAGGCGTGGCCCAGAGCCGCGTCGATGTCGTCGCAGTGGTAGTTTTCCTTCTGCCGAAGAATGCAGCGCGCCTGGAACCCGCAGTTTCTCGGGTGGGCGCTCTTGAGGCCGTCGAGAAAGTCCCCGGCATGCTCGCCGAGCCGCAGAAACGCCTCCCGCACCGGTTCCAGGCCGTAGCGAACCTTGCTTGCCAGGCGATGCGCCGGATCTTCCATTTTCTCCCTGGCCCCCAGAGGCCGCCGCTCGTGGCGGGCGATCCGGACCAGGTCGGGGCTGTAGACGAATATCTCCTCTTCGGAGGCCTTCACGGTCAGAATGTCGGCCGCGTATTCGACAGGCACCGAGTAGAAGTTCGTGTCGTGCTCTATGAAGCCGTCGGGTCCGCACACTCTGAGAGCGACTTCGCAGGAGTCGTAGGGATGCGCCGGAAGCGGCAGCAGCGCGGACTTTTCGCGCTCGACAAACAGCTGCAGGGGCGAAACGCCCGTGGTTCCGTGTATGTGCGTGTCGCTGCGATTTGCCAGCCACCACTGCGCCGTCGATCTCAAGTCGGCCATACCCGTGAATTTGCGGGCGCCGAGCAGATTCGTCTCGACGTACTGGAAGGGTTTCTCCACTTTTCCCTTGGTCTGCGCCCTTCCCGGCCGGCAGGCGACCGGGCGGAAGTTGTAGTGGGTGGCGAAGGCGGAGAAGGCCGGATTGAAGACGGGCTGTCCGGCCTCCCAGCGCAGGACCACCGTCTTCTCGCCGTCGTAGAGGCAGGTGAAGGGAACTCCCTTGAAATACGCGAAGGCGTCCTGGTGCCTGCGAATCAGGGTGAAGAACTTGCGGTCGAAGGTGAAATCCAGGTACTGCCGGCGCGAATGGCCCAGAATATAGGAAAAGCAGAGCACCTTGCGCCTTCCCTCCTCCACGAAGTCTATCGTGTACGGGCTCCAGTCCATCTGCCCCTGCCGGCCTGGTTCCGTTTCGAATCGCACGACCGGCTCGATCTTCGGACGGGGGCGGATTTCCCTGAGAAGATCGCACACGATGGTCTTTCCCCCGTCGAACCCGGCCGCGACGAGTTCCTCGCGCATCCGGACTCCGGTTATGTTCGGGAACTCCTCCAGAAGGCTCGCGATCATCGGGCGGTGCTCGTCGAGCTTGCTCGGGCGGCTCGACTTCCTTTTGTCTTCCAGAGCGTCGTGTCCCAGGTCGCGACGAGCCTCGTTTTTGCGCAGTATCCTTCTGATCGTGTTGCGGCCCATTCCGAAGTGCCTGGCCAGCGCGCGAATCGCCCAGCCTTTCGCGCGCATCGACACGATCCGATTTTCCAGATCCGCCCTGTCGGCGAAGAATTCAAACATCGGCGCCTCCCTTCTCTCGCAGCGACTCGCGCATGCCGCCGAACGCCGATTCGATGCCGTCCAGCGCCGACAGCACTCTTTTGGCGTCGGATTCGGACAGCTCCTTCAAGACGGCCGGCGGAGTCGTGGCGAGCCATATTTCCATTTTCAGCAGCCTTTCCATGATTTTCACGCTCCGGCGGACGGGCGGCCCGTCCGGTCGATGCTTTTCAAGCGCCTCTTTCGGCGACTGGAGAATCCCGCGCCTGCCCCAGGCCGGCCGGTCCGACAGAAGCCGCACCAGGCGGGCGGTTTCGTCGCTGGTCAGATTGTACTCGATCACCGCCCGCAGCGCCTCGGGCTGGTTGCCGCGCGGCAACCGCGCCAGTTCCCGGCCGACGGTCATGTTCACCAGTCCGAGCCTGAGATGCTCGGTCACCTCGTCGCTCAGCCGCTCGACCACCGACAGGATGCGGCACACCCAGCTCTTGTGGCGCCCGAGCAGCACCGCGATCTGCGTCTGGCTCAGTTTTTCGCCTCTGTGCAGCGAACGGATCACCAGTCCCTTTTCGAGTTCCGAGATCGTTTTCGCCCTCGAATTCAAGAGGATCATCGCCGCCTTGGCCGCCCGGACATTCCCGGCGAACACGCGAACTTCCAGCTTCGGCATATCCAGCTTGACAGCGGCCCTGAGACGCTTGAATCCGTCGATCATCTCGTAGACTGTCCCTTCGAAGCGGCCCGCGACCACCGGCATCATCTGCCCGCGGGTCTTCATGGATTTCTCCATCTCCGCCTCGGCCCTGGGATCGGCGATTCGCAGTTCGGCGAACCGCTCTCCGATCCTGCCGATTTCGATATGCGAACATTCGTTTTCCATTATCCCGGTGCTTAACACATTCCGGGGGCGATGTCTCTTGCGTCTTAAAAAACGCATCCCGTTAGTCGGCGAATATCCTCAATAAATTCGGCGGGTTGGCTCCATGAAGCGTCTTAAAAGACGCTTTCGCTTTGTTCGTCGATATCCCCTGTGATTTCGGCGGGTTAGGTCCATGATGCGTCTTGAATACGCTACCCCGTGTCCGGCGGGCAGGGCGCTCGCGCCGCAGGTCGCCTTTTGCGTTCCTCAGCTTCCTTTTCGATTTTGTATTTCCGAAGGATTTGCTCGACGAAGTATTCGATCACGACAAGAAGAGGCAGACCTATCGCCTCTGCAATGACGTCTCGGGGCAGATCCAGGTCGATTCTGGAGCGGGCGACCTCCGGGTCGATTCTTCCGTCGGGAGCCGACCGGCAGTACAGATCGACCTCTTCGAGCTTTTTCTGCAGGTGGTCGGCCTTCGACGACTTGCGGTTCTTCCTGTTGTATTCCGCGCACTGTCTGCGATGCAGCTCGGTTCGACATTCCGGGCCGCAGGTCTTCTGGCGGTCGGTGTGCCGGACGTCGGGCATGAACCATTTTTTGCAGATCTTGCAGCGTCTTTTTCTCGTTTTGGCCTTCGGCATTGTTTAATCTCCATCCAACGGTATGGAGATACGATACCTTGATCGGCGACCCGGGGGGCAGGATTAATGGGGGGGACCGCATAGCTCTATAAGTTTTGTCCTTAAAATTTTATCATTCCTGAGCAAACAAGAACGCGTTATGTACATTCATAACTTCTATCCAAGGCAAACCGAAGGTTTCTCCGCCTGCGAGCATGAAAGGACTTTTGCCGGAGTTTTTCGAGCCAGGCATGAAAGGAACGAAATTCCTCACATTTGCTAGTGCGCGAAGAAAATACGAAGTGCATTTCCTGTCTCTGAAGCTTTCCGCCTGACGAAGCTTTCTTTTTACTATTTTGAGCAAATTATCCACAAGGGAAGTCGTTTTTTTGATTCCGCTCCTTCTTTTCCAAACGGTATAATGGACGGCGTTTTTCTTCAGCTCCTCGATTGTCGGACAAACAAGCGGATGCTTGAAAGCCTCTTCGTGCGCCATTTCAATTTGAACTCTCAGTCTTGTCTGCGAATCGGCCGTTTCCAGAATGCCTTTCATCAAATCGTAAATCCTTTTAACTTCACTACTGTCTTTTCCCGTTTGCCTGCTCCACTCGGAAAGCGCGCCCAAAAGCTTTTTGAAAAAATGGCGATGGCAGAAACCGATCCATATTCTTCGAAAAACGGACTTCAGAGCGTTGGTCGAGGCCTTCCACTTGTCCTTCGTCACTCCGCAAACCTTGAAGTCTATCCTCTCGACGAACTTTTCGAAAGAGTCGCGGAGCGTCTTTTCATCCACTCGGTCCAAATAGTCCATATGCCAAACGAGCATGCTTTGCGAATCGACCATGGCCAGTGAATAAGTGCGAAGGTCCGGCTCCTTCTCGAACCCTTCGTCCTCTTGGAAATAGCCGCTTCCAGTAACCCCAGCCCCGGTCAGAATCCGCGCCGGATGGAGAAATCCCATCCATTTTATCCAATTCATTATCGTCTGGACGCTTTTCAGCTTCCTGCCGCTGAGAGCCGTCGCTTCGAAAGCGCCGCGAACGCTCTGGCAAAAGAGGCAAACCGCCCTGACCGTCTCGCCAATGATCGCCATGCAGAAATTCTTTTCGCGAGGAAGAAAACTAGGCAAAACGGAAAATCTTTCCCGGCAGCATAGACACTGCACCATCCGAACCGGAAACGTTTCCCGCTTTCCGCCCCGCATTGCGGTTTTGCGAGGGTTGCGGCGAAAACCTTTCATGCAGTAGCCTTCTCCGCCTTCGCAGCCGGGCTTGTGGCCGAGGAGGCGCCCAAGTCCGGGCAGCTTTTCGACCACCTCTATTTTGAACCTTTTGCCGTCATTGACCAATCGGACGTAGCCGGCCTCGTCCGTATACGGAAAGACTATGGTCTTGCTTCCCCTCTTTGATATTGACCTCTCGCTTTTGATTTGCGTCGGCTGCGCCGCGCACCTTTCGAACGAAGCCGAAAGGGCTTCCTCGATCGCGCTTCCAACGACGGTTTGCGACGGTTTCAACGATTCGATCCTCTGCGCAAGGCTGTCGGCCATGGTACGCAACGACTTCAGGATATTCTCCCTTTCCCGTTCCCAACGGCCCTTTTTTTCCTTGCGCTTGCCGTTGGCGGGAACGCATTCTTCGGCGATCCGGCAGATCAATTTGCCGATTCGTTCCGCAGCCGCTCCGAGCAGCCATGCGAATAGCGCCACGTTGCAGAAGGCCCGGTTTTCCGTTGCCCACGATCGAATCGACGAGAACAACAAGCCTATGAGGATGATCGATTCCGGATATTGGGACTCATGATGCCAGTTTTTTCTCTTTAATCTGTCAAGAGCCTTTTCCAGCATGTTCAAATTTCGAAGAATGTTGTCGAGAATTTTCTCGTTGTTCGTGCCGTTCTGTTTATCGTTCATATGCTTCCTCCATGTTTCAGTGTCATGTTGGAACATAAGAAAGCATATTGACAAATAAATGTCTAGTCTAAACATTATTTATTTGCTGATCGCCATTCATTAAAAAAAGTCATATTCACACATTCAATAAATGCCTATAACAGGTGATGGCTCAAAGGACAAAACTTTTAGAACTATGCGGGGGGGACTTCAGGCGGGTCCGTTTTTAAACGGATTTTTCGTGACGTTTATCCGGTCGGGTGGGTCCGATTTCCGGCGGAAAGTGGGTCCGAATTTGGCCGGAGCCAACAGTCTGGACTACCTACACATGTCTCAATCCCTTTTACATCAGGTCACGTATTCCGACAAAAGAAGCTCAGGCCTAAACCGGAGCAAGGGAGGATGTCTCAATCCCTTTTACATCAGGTCACGTATTCCGACAAAAGACCCACTGGATCCGTCAAGGCCCTACGAAGATGTCTCAATCCCTTTTACATCAGGTCACGTATTCCGACGGCAAGGGAGTTGACATCGCCGTCCAGTGGAACGATGTCTCAATCCCTTTTACATCAGGTCACGTATTCCGACTACTATGAATTGATCGCCCCGTAACAAAACCCGCCAAGTCTCAATCCCTTTTACATCAGGTCACGTATTCCGACCCATTCGGTGGCTTCACCGTCACCGACGCCTGTTGCGTGTCTCAATCCCTTTTACATCAGGTCACGTATTCCGACTGAGTAGTTACTGGGCGTTCCGCTATTGGGAACAGAGGTCTCAATCCCTTTTACATCAGGTCACGTATTCCGACATTCGATCTGTCAAAAAAGATCGGATACGCTATAGAATGTCTCAATCCCTTTTACATCAGGTCACGTATTCCGACATCGTTCAAAACCATCACGAAAGGAGAGAAAAAAATGATGTCTCAATCCCTTTTACATCAGGTCACGTATTCCGACGAAACCGGAGGAAGTTTGCTGCGACGAAGCCCAGGATGTCTCAATCCCTTTTACATCAGGTCACGTATTCCGACAGGGGAAAGCGTGTTCGACAAGAACTCGCATGTTATGTCTCAATCCCTTTTACATCAGGTCACGTATTCCGACCCGGCAGAATTTCCATCGACCCCGCCACCGGAGAGGTGTCTCAATCCCTTTTACATCAGGTCACGTATTCCGACAGAGGCTGAAGCCTGGAGGATGGAGATGATCGGAAGGAGTCTCAATCCCTTTTACATCAGGTCACGTATTCCGACTCTGGAAAAGAGCGAGAGGAATTTCTCCGGGTTAAATAGTCTCAATCCCTTTTACATCAGGTCACGTATTCCGACGACGTTGATCGAGGTCACAGCCTCGATTTTCCAAGAGTGTCTCAATCCCTTTTACATCAGGTCACGTATTCCGACCCCTTTCGTCACCTTAAATAAAGGAAGGGGCATCCATAGTCTCAATCCCTTTTACATCAGGTCACGTATTCCGACAAACAAGCGAAAGGAATGAAAATGGAGAATGAAAAGTGTCTCAATCCCTTTTACATCAGGTCACGTATTCCGACGTGCGCCACCCCAAACGCATCCGGGAGAATCTCCATGTCTCAATCCCTTTTACATCAGGTCACGTATTCCGACTCGTCATCGCCGTCATCGGCATCCTGGCCGCCCCGGCGGGGGCGCAGATGTCTCAATCCCTTTTACATCAGGTCACGTATTCCGACCTGAGTAGCCCCGGCTTCCCCCAAAAAAAATAGAAATGTCTCAATCCCTTTTACATCAGGTCACGTATACCGACTTTTGGAGAAATTATCTGGAAAAAGGAGAAATAGACAATGTCTCAATCCCTTTTACATCAGGTCACGTATTCCGACAAAATTATCAAAACCAGGAAGCTGCCCATTTCAAGACGTCTCAATCCCTTTTACATCAGGTCACGTATTCCGACACCTCAGAAGGGAATGGATTCGATTGAAACAAAAACAGTGTCTCAATCCCTTTTACATCAGGTCACGTATTCCGACAAAGACGAGAAAATTTTCATCTTGTTCTGCCAAAAATGTCTCAATCCCTTTTACATCAGGTCACGTATTCCGACACTTAAAGATGTCGTACCTACCAATTTCGGTCAGGTTGTCTCAATCCCTTTTACATCAGGTCACGTATTCCGACTGTCGTAGGGAAGGAGGAAAAGCTCGACAGGGTAGAAGTCTCAATCCCTTTTACATCAGGTCACGTATTCCGACGTAGCCAAAAAAGAAACCACCACCTCTACTCTTACCTTGTCTCAATCCCTTTTACATCAGGTCACGTATTCCGACACCGGCCACGGGAATTGGTCTCCCGTGTCAGAGGAGGTGTCTCAATCCCTTTTACATCAGGTCACGTATTCCGACGAGGAAAGCTCTTCAACGCCTGGCTGGAAGAAAGATGTCTCAATCCCTTTTACATCAGGTCACGTATTCCGACAAGACGCGTTCGAAGGTTCTTACCTCGGGCAGATGTCTCAATCCCTTTTACATCAGGTCACGTATTCCGACAGCTCCTGGCCATCTTCAAGACCAGGAAAAAGAAAAAATGTCTCAATCCCTTTTACATCAGGTCACGTATTCCGACAGTCGGCGGATTTAAGGAAGGTGACACCATTCACTGCATGTCTCAATCCCTTTTACATCAGGTCACGTATTCCGACATATCCGCTCTCTGGATGGGAATCCAAGTAGTGCATGTCTCAATCCCTTTTACATCAGGTCACGTATTCCGACCTGATCCATGAGGTCAGCCACCTGAAGCAAGTAGAGGATGTCTCAATCCCTTTTACATCAGGTCACGTATTCCGACTTGGAAGCGTTCTACCAAGCGAAGACATCAATGGAAAGGATGTCTCAATCCCTTTTACATCAGGTCACGTATTCCGACTACCACGCCGCTGGACATAAGCGGCGATGGCAGCGATTGTCTCAATCCCTTTTACATCAGGTCACGTATTCCGACAATGATGAAGAGCTATATAGAGAAAAAAGTCGAGTGTGTCTCAATCCCTTTTACATCAGGTCACGTATTCCGACCCCCGGCTCCGGCCACGGCCCCGAGCCGGCCTCGGTGTCTCAATCCCTTTTACATCAGGTCACGTATTCCGACCATCGAAGGGGTACGCGAAGGCGTTCGTCGGAGATCGTGTCTCAATCCCTTTTACATCAGGTCACGTATTCCGACATTTTGGATGGTTCGGATTCCTCGACTGGCAAGATGTGTCTCAATCCCTTTTACATCAGGTCACGTATTCCGACCATCGAAGGGGTACGCGAAGGCGTTCGTCGGAGATCGTGTCTCAATCCCTTTTACATCAGGTCACGTATTCCGACCCCATGCGCCGAAAGTCCAACAACAACCAAAAAAGGTGTCTCAATCCCTTTTACATCAGGTCACGTATTCCGACAACGCGGCCTAAGGGAGAAACGAGTTTGGTGGAATTCATGTCTCAATCCCTTTTACATCAGGTCACGTATTCCGACCCTTTCCCAAGAGGACTCTTGGGAAAGCGACCAGTGTCTCAATCCCTTTTACATCAGGTCACGTATTCCGACGATTCCCGGATCGAGAATCTAACATCCCAGCGCGACATGTCTCAATCCCTTTTACATCAGGTCACGTATTCCGACCGGAGGGTGCCTTGGTCTCCTGTGGATCATCGCAGGATGTCTCAATCCCTTTTACATCAGGTCACGTATTCCGACGTTCATATTCCGTCTCTTTTCAGGATTCCCAAAGGAGTGTCTCAATCCCTTTTACATCAGGTCACGTATTCCGACAACGACATCCTGAAGCGGGCGGATGAAGTTGTAATAGTGTCTCAATCCCTTTTACATCAGGTCACGTATTCCGACGAGATCAGCGGACACGTCATGGAATTGTTTAAAAGAAGTCTCAATCCCTTTTACATCAGGTCACGTATTCCGACAACCTGAGATGAAAGGAGATTGAGATGAAAAAGTTATGTCTCAATCCCTTTTACATCAGGTCACGTATTCCGACATCCAGTGCATGTCCTGCGGTACGTTGAACGAAGAGGTGTCTCAATCCCTTTTACATCAGGTCACGTATTCCGACAAACTCGACCTGATCCAGATCCAGCCCCGATGGAGGAGTCTCAATCCCTTTTACATCAGGTCACGTATTCCGACAAGTGATAGCGGCAACGGAAAACGAGGAAGAAGACGGATGTCTCAATCCCTTTTACATCAGGTCACGTATTCCGACTATGCCCTAACCAATGGTTGGGGCCTGTATTAAATTGTCTCAATCCCTTTTACATCAGGTCACGTATTCCGACAAAGGGACCGGACTTTCGTCCGATCCCTTCACCGAAAGTGTCTCAATCCCTTTTACATCAGGTCACGTATTCCGACCCGAGCTGTGGCAGGCCGCCCTGTCGGTGCCTTTGAAAGGTCTCAATCCCTTTTACATCAGGTCACGTATTCCGACGACATGACCGTCAAGGAGATCGGCGGGCATGTCATGGATGTCTCAATCCCTTTTACATCAGGTCACGTATTCCGACCGAAAAAGCCCGGTCGAAAGGCTGGGTGCACCTGACATGTCTCAATCCCTTTTACATCAGGTCACGTATTCCGACGTTGCGGGGTATACTCGCGTCGTTCAAATAATCGGGTGTCTCAATCCCTTTTACATCAGGTCACGTATTCCGACCAAAACTTTATTACACTTAGCCAAGGAGGGCAATTATGTCTCAATCCCTTTTACATCAGGTCACGTATTCCGACAAGAAAGGAAGAAGCATGAGCGAACTCAAAGAAGTGGTGTCTCAATCCCTTTTACATCAGGTCACGTATTCCGACAATCGAAGCAGTTTTCGAGACTTCCGAATGGCAAATGTCGTCTCAATCCCTTTTACATCAGGTCACGTATTCCGACAATGTGGAGAGAGAACGAGGAGATAAAAGGAAGGTGTCTCAATCCCTTTTACATCAGGTCACGTATTCCGACAACCGGAAGATCGCGGGGGTATATGGCTTCCGGAAAATGTCTCAATCCCTTTTACATCAGGTCACGTATTCCGACAACAAAAATAAAACCTTCTTTGGATGTTAAAGTCGATGTCTCAATCCCTTTTACATCAGGTCACGTATTCCGACACAGCGAGAAGCCGCACTTGCGAAAGAATGTCAGTGTCTCAATCCCTTTTACATCAGGTCACGTATTCCGACATCCAAGTTCACTATTTCCGAGCCTTCGATTCTGGCCGTCTCAATCCCTTTTACATCAGGTCACGTATTCCGACAAGAGACGAAATTCGACAGGATAGAATTGGTGGAAAAGTCTCAATCCCTTTTACATCAGGTCACGTATTCCGACACCCGGATTTGACTACCTAAATAGGCTGACTTGCTTGGTCTCAATCCCTTTTACATCAGGTCACGTATTCCGACAGAGTTTTTTCAACAAATAGAACAAAAATCAGAAATGTCTCAATCCCTTTTACATCAGGTCACGTATTCCGACAACGACAATCAGAATCCCGATTCCAGGCGCAAACCCAGTCTCAATCCCTTTTACATCAGGTCACGTATTCCGACACCAGACATGCCTTGACGCAAAATGCGGACATCCAAATGTCTCAATCCCTTTTACATCAGGTCACGTATTCCGACCAAGTTGCTCCTGCCCGAAGTGTGGCAGGAGTTTGAGTGTCTCAATCCCTTTTACATCAGGTCACGTATTCCGACATTTAATGTATAGGAGCAGTCATGTCATTTCTGGATGTCTCAATCCCTTTTACATCAGGTCACGTATTCCGACGGCAGTACGAAGCTCCCTGATTGCAAGCCGGCCAAGTGTCTCAATCCCTTTTACATCAGGTCACGTATTCCGACAAAGGAGGATGCCATGAATAGTGTACCTGCAATAATGTCTCAATCCCTTTTACATCAGGTCACGTATTCCGACTAGAGTTGGTCGCGGACGGTCAAGTTGTTCTTACTTGTCTCAATCCCTTTTACATCAGGTCACGTATTCCGACTAAAACGGGTAGGCCGCCGTGGCCTACCCGTTCCGGTGTCTCAATCCCTTTTACATCAGGTCACGTATTCCGACCAACAATGGAAATCGATATCTACCAGGTAAAAGAAGATGTCTCAATCCCTTTTACATCAGGTCACGTATTCCGACTGGAAAAAAGCTGGGACGGAAGTTTGTACGTCGAATGTCTCAATCCCTTTTACATCAGGTCACGTATTCCGACGAGGAAAGCTCTTCAACGCCTGGCTGGAAGAAAGATGTCTCAATCCCTTTTACATCAGGTCACGTATTCCGACGTTCTGCTGCAGAAAGGATTTACAAAATGACTGAATGTCTCAATCCCTTTTACATCAGGTCACGTATTCCGACTGGGACTCTTCGGAGTTCGGGCCATTGTCATGCAAAATGTCTCAATCCCTTTTACATCAGGTCACGTATTCCGACAGAAAAGAATTTTTGAGTACGCCTGTACCTTAGTGTCTCAATCCCTTTTACATCAGGTCACGTATTCCGACTCTATTGTGAATCCTCGATTCTCAATATCGAGAATTGTCTCAATCCCTTTTACATCAGGTCACGTATTCCGACGTGGGAATAACCCCATCTTCCCTCTCCCTTCCCCCAATGTCTCAATCCCTTTTACATCAGGTCACGTATTCCGACTGAAGAAAAAAAAGATGTTTATGGTAGAGTAAACAAAATGTCTCAATCCCTTTTACATCAGGTCACGTATTCCGACTCATGGAAGTTCGATGGCAAAGTCGTTCATTGCGGAAGTGTCTCAATCCCTTTTACATCAGGTCACGTATTCCGACCCTCCGGAAGCCAAAGCGGTGACCCGGATAAATAACTTGTCTCAATCCCTTTTACATCAGGTCACGTATTCCGACCTCATATGCGAAGCTGGTCACTGCTCAAACAGACGGATGTCGTCTCAATCCCTTTTACATCAGGTCACGTATTCCGACTCGGAGAGGCCGCCCCCTCGGGGGAATAGGCCGACCTGTGTCTCAATCCCTTTTACATCAGGTCACGTATTCCGACCCGGCCACGAAGATTGGTCTCTTCGTGTCTATAGGATGTCTCAATCCCTTTTACATCAGGTCACGTATTCCGACAAAACCCCGGCAAAAAAACCGGACCCTCTCCGAAGATGTCTCAATCCCTTTTACATCAGGTCACGTATTCCGACCATCTTCGCAATGATCATCGCGACTGCAATAGGAATGTCTCAATCCCTTTTACATCAGGTCACGTATTCCGACCATGTAGAAAAAGAATTTACGGTCAGTAAAAATCAATGTCTCAATCCCTTTTACATCAGGTCACGTATTCCGACAGTCACAGAATCTCCACTGAATAGCGATTCACCGGAATGTCTCAATCCCTTTTACATCAGGTCACGTATTCCGACAGAGAAAAGACCCTGATGGTCACAGGGCACCGGCAAATGTCTCAATCCCTTTTACATCAGGTCACGTATTCCGACGACTTTGAGGTCGGTCGCCTCAAAATCTTTACCGATTGTCTCAATCCCTTTTACATCAGGTCACGTATTCCGACAAGGAGAAAAAAATGAACGATCTAACCATTACAATGTTGTCTCAATCCCTTTTACATCAGGTCACGTATTCCGACATCATAAAAAAAGATTGGGCGGCTCTGGTCGAGGGTCTCAATCCCTTTTACATCAGGTCACGTATTCCGACAGGATTCGACGATTTCTATGAAACGGATTTCGAGGTGTCTCAATCCCTTTTACATCAGGTCACGTATTCCGACGTGTGCTGGTTTTGATTTTAACAGTTTTCAAAAGTTGTCTCAATCCCTTTTACATCAGGTCACGTATTCCGACTAGCATACCAGATGATCTCTGGTATGCTCGAAAATTGTCTCAATCCCTTTTACATCAGGTCACGTATTCCGACACATGAAAAAAGCCTACACCATCATCATCGCCCTCGCCCTGTCTCAATCCCTTTTACATCAGGTCACGTATTCCGACTGAAAAAGATTGGGCGGCACTGGTAGAGGCCGTCAAGAAGTCTCAATCCCTTTTACATCAGGTCACGTATTCCGACTTATCATTTATGACCTTCGGGCGCAAAAGGCAGTTGTGTCTCAATCCCTTTTACATCAGGTCACGTATTCCGACCTCGGCCCCCTGCTGGTCTTAGAAAAAAAAGAAGGGGTGTCTCAATCCCTTTTACATCAGGTCACGTATTCCGACAGCCTTTTAGGCGAAAAAGTTTGTAAGGGTAAATAAGGTTGTCTCAATCCCTTTTACATCAGGTCACGTATTCCGACCTCTCTTCCAAATTTTCGAGGGGGAGAGCCTCCTAGCATGTCTCAATCCCTTTTACATCAGGTCACGTATTCCGACGTGTGCGGACGAACTCTTTCCCATCCGGCATTTGGATGTCTCAATCCCTTTTACATCAGGTCACGTATTCCGACGTCAACAGAGTGGCAGGGCATGGATACGGGTCTATGGTCTCAATCCCTTTTACATCAGGTCACGTATTCCGACAACGCGGAGGCCTCGTTTTTCCGCTGAATAGCGAAATGTCTCAATCCCTTTTACATCAGGTCACGTATTCCGACAACGGTGCGGGGTCGGAGAAGCGATCCTGCACCGATAGTGTCTCAATCCCTTTTACATCAGGTCACGTATTCCGACATTCTATGCACAGAGTGAGTTTTCCCTTCTTGAGGCATGTCTCAATCCCTTTTACATCAGGTCACGTATTCCGACAAAACTGGACCGCTTCGCTGGGAGCAACTCCAGGAGTCTCAATCCCTTTTACATCAGGTCACGTATTCCGACGACCGGATAGAGTTGGTGGAAAACGGTCAGGTAGCGTGTCTCAATCCCTTTTACATCAGGTCACGTATTCCGACTTTCAAATCGAACTGTCCTCTCCTGATAGCCGAAGGTGTCTCAATCCCTTTTACATCAGGTCACGTATTCCGACAATTCGTAATGGATATCTCATACAAGAGATTCATCGTGTCTCAATCCCTTTTACATCAGGTCACGTATTCCGACCGGAGTATGTTCAATGCAAGTTGGCGGATAGTTACGGCTGTCTCAATCCCTTTTACATCAGGTCACGTATTCCGACTAGGAATTCTTCTGGTGTCTTTCGCGATGTCTTTCGTGTCTCAATCCCTTTTACATCAGGTCACGTATTCCGACCTGGGAGACCGAAATTTGCGTCATCAATACCAATGCCAGTCTCAATCCCTTTTACATCAGGTCACGTATTCCGACCACGAACAGTTATCGCGTACATCTTGGTGCTCATCATGTCTCAATCCCTTTTACATCAGGTCACGTATTCCGACCATCGACCCCAAGCTGGCGGTAGTCAGCGAAGGATTAGTGTCTCAATCCCTTTTACATCAGGTCACGTATTCCGACTATCTGAAGGCATCGAGGTTTCCAAGGGAGCTACCGGTGTCTCAATCCCTTTTACATCAGGTCACGTATTCCGACCTTCCCAAAACGGCGTTCTATACGCCGGAGGGGAAGGTTGTCTCAATCCCTTTTACATCAGGTCACGTATTCCGACGAACTACTGACCATCGAGTTTAACGATGGCAGTGAGATGTCTCAATCCCTTTTACATCAGGTCACGTATTCCGACAAATGGAGACAAACAATCTTCGAATTCTCAGAGGCGATGTCTCAATCCCTTTTACATCAGGTCACGTATTCCGACGTGGAGCACCACGACGGGACCCAAAGCAGCGAAGTGTCTCAATCCCTTTTACATCAGGTCACGTATTCCGACAATTGCCAACAACAACCCTAGCAAGGAGGAAAAGATGTCTCAATCCCTTTTACATCAGGTCACGTATTCCGACAGAATCTAACATCCCAGCGCGACACGGCAAGGCATGTCTCAATCCCTTTTACATCAGGTCACGTATTCCGACCGTAATCGGCGTAGCCGGAATGTTTGCGTACTGGGAATGTCTCAATCCCTTTTACATCAGGTCACGTATTCCGACCGCAGCGACGCACCCTGAGTACTTATTAAAACCCGAATGTCTCAATCCCTTTTACATCAGGTCACGTATTCCGACCGAAAAAGGCAAGGACGTCTTCGGCGTCTGGAATAAGGATGTCTCAATCCCTTTTACATCAGGTCACGTATTCCGACAAGCCGGCCGAGACCGTCAAGCCGGCCGAGACCGTGTCTCAATCCCTTTTACATCAGGTCACGTATTCCGACGACCAAGACCGAGAAGGTCAAGGGGCAGGAAAAAGAGGTGTCTCAATCCCTTTTACATCAGGTCACGTATTCCGACCAACTGCCCGTGGTACAGCGGGGAGTGGAACGAGCAGTGTCTCAATCCCTTTTACATCAGGTCACGTATTCCGACACCTGTCTCGTGCTAGACTTCTGCAGCACACGAACAGTGTCTCAATCCCTTTTACATCAGGTCACGTATTCCGACTACGACGCCCCGAGAACTTTGGTCGAGACGGCTAAAGGATGTCTCAATCCCTTTTACATCAGGTCACGTATTCCGACAAACCCGGTTCTCGGAGAGGGCGTTAGATTTCAGGTGTCTCAATCCCTTTTACATCAGGTCACGTATTCCGACCGCCCGCCGGCTTTACATACGCCGATTGGGACATCCCCCGTCTCAATCCCTTTTACATCAGGTCACGTATTCCGACCGTAAAAAGGAGGATACCATGAACGCGAATCAAAAAGTCTCAATCCCTTTTACATCAGGTCACGTATTCCGACTCGGGGAACTGTTCTCGAATCCGCTGAACGATTAATGTGTCTCAATCCCTTTTACATCAGGTCACGTATTCCGACTATCGCAGGTCTTTCGTTTATCTTCCACATCGACGATTGTCTCAATCCCTTTTACATCAGGTCACGTATTCCGACCGAAAGTGCCAAAAAACCCTCGCCCATAACGCTCCTCATGTCTCAATCCCTTTTACATCAGGTCACGTATTCCGACGTCGGTATCTGCGTATTCGACACCATCGCCGGAGCCGTGTCTCAATCCCTTTTACATCAGGTCACGTATTCCGACAACATGCTGTAGAAGGGGAAAAGGTTTGGGGACAATGTCTCAATCCCTTTTACATCAGGTCACGTATTCCGACTACCACCATCGAGGCGATTGGCACCAGGCGTTCGGGTGTCTCAATCCCTTTTACATCAGGTCACGTATTCCGACTCTCCCGTAAAGTCCTGGGTGTGGACTTCAACGGGACATTGTCTCAATCCCTTTTACATCAGGTCACGTATTCCGACAGCCGGCCATCGAGGTCGGTACACCCAATTACCAGCATGTCTCAATCCCTTTTACATCAGGTCACGTATTCCGACCAAACTCCCCCCCCACCCCCCACCCCCAGCATCACAATGTCTCAATCCCTTTTACATTGTTGGCTCCGGCCAAATTCGGACCCACTTTCCGCCGGAAATCGGACCCACCCGACCGGATAAACGTCACGAAAAATCCGTTTAAAAACGGACCCGCCTGAAGTCCCCCCCATTAATCCTGCCCCCCGGGTCGCCGATCAAGGTATCGTATCTCCATACCGTTGGATGGAGATTAAACAATGCCGAAGGCCAAAACGAGAAAAAGACGCTGCAAGATCTGCAAAAAATGGTTCATGCCCGACGTCCGGCACACCGACCGCCAGAAGACCTGCGGCCCGGAATGTCGAACCGAGCTGCATCGCAGACAGTGCGCGGAATACAACAGGAAGAACCGCAAGTCGTCGAAGGCCGACCACCTGCAGAAAAAGCTCGAAGAGGTCGATCTGTACTGCCGGTCGGCTTCCGACGGAAGAATCGACCCGGAGGTCGCCCGCTCCAGAATCGACCTGGATCTGCCCCGAGACGTCATTGCAGAGGCGATAGGTCTGCCTCTTCTTGTCGTGATCGAATACTTCGTCGAGCAAATCCTTCGGAAATACAAAATCGAAAAGGAAGCTGAGGAACGCAAAAGGCGACCTGCGGCGCGAGCGCCCTGCCCGCCGGACACGGGGTAGCGTATTCAAGACGCATCATGGACCTAACCCGCCGAAATCACAGGGGATATCGACGAACAAAGCGAAAGCGTCTTTTAAGACGCTTCATGGAGCCAACCCGCCGAATTTATTGAGGATATTCGCCGACTAACGGGATGCGTTTTTTAAGACGCAAGAGACATCGCCCCCGGAATGTGTTAAGCACCGGGATAATGGAAAACGAATGTTCGCATATCGAAATCGGCAGGATCGGAGAGCGGTTCGCCGAACTGCGAATCGCCGATCCCAGGGCCGAGGCGGAGATGGAGAAATCCATGAAGACCCGCGGGCAGATGATGCCGGTGGTCGCGGGCCGCTTCGAAGGGACAGTCTACGAGATGATCGACGGATTCAAGCGTCTCAGGGCCGCTGTCAAGCTGGATATGCCGAAGCTGGAAGTTCGCGTGTTCGCCGGGAATGTCCGGGCGGCCAAGGCGGCGATGATCCTCTTGAATTCGAGGGCGAAAACGATCTCGGAACTCGAAAAGGGACTGGTGATCCGTTCGCTGCACAGAGGCGAAAAACTGAGCCAGACGCAGATCGCGGTGCTGCTCGGGCGCCACAAGAGCTGGGTGTGCCGCATCCTGTCGGTGGTCGAGCGGCTGAGCGACGAGGTGACCGAGCATCTCAGGCTCGGACTGGTGAACATGACCGTCGGCCGGGAACTGGCGCGGTTGCCGCGCGGCAACCAGCCCGAGGCGCTGCGGGCGGTGATCGAGTACAATCTGACCAGCGACGAAACCGCCCGCCTGGTGCGGCTTCTGTCGGACCGGCCGGCCTGGGGCAGGCGCGGGATTCTCCAGTCGCCGAAAGAGGCGCTTGAAAAGCATCGACCGGACGGGCCGCCCGTCCGCCGGAGCGTGAAAATCATGGAAAGGCTGCTGAAAATGGAAATATGGCTCGCCACGACTCCGCCGGCCGTCTTGAAGGAGCTGTCCGAATCCGACGCCAAAAGAGTGCTGTCGGCGCTGGACGGCATCGAATCGGCGTTCGGCGGCATGCGCGAGTCGCTGCGAGAGAAGGGAGGCGCCGATGTTTGAATTCTTCGCCGACAGGGCGGATCTGGAAAATCGGATCGTGTCGATGCGCGCGAAAGGCTGGGCGATTCGCGCGCTGGCCAGGCACTTCGGAATGGGCCGCAACACGATCAGAAGGATACTGCGCAAAAACGAGGCTCGTCGCGACCTGGGACACGACGCTCTGGAAGACAAAAGGAAGTCGAGCCGCCCGAGCAAGCTCGACGAGCACCGCCCGATGATCGCGAGCCTTCTGGAGGAGTTCCCGAACATAACCGGAGTCCGGATGCGCGAGGAACTCGTCGCGGCCGGGTTCGACGGGGGAAAGACCATCGTGTGCGATCTTCTCAGGGAAATCCGCCCCCGTCCGAAGATCGAGCCGGTCGTGCGATTCGAAACGGAACCAGGCCGGCAGGGGCAGATGGACTGGAGCCCGTACACGATAGACTTCGTGGAGGAGGGAAGGCGCAAGGTGCTCTGCTTTTCCTATATTCTGGGCCATTCGCGCCGGCAGTACCTGGATTTCACCTTCGACCGCAAGTTCTTCACCCTGATTCGCAGGCACCAGGACGCCTTCGCGTATTTCAAGGGAGTTCCCTTCACCTGCCTCTACGACGGCGAGAAGACGGTGGTCCTGCGCTGGGAGGCCGGACAGCCCGTCTTCAATCCGGCCTTCTCCGCCTTCGCCACCCACTACAACTTCCGCCCGGTCGCCTGCCGGCCGGGAAGGGCGCAGACCAAGGGAAAAGTGGAGAAACCCTTCCAGTACGTCGAGACGAATCTGCTCGGCGCCCGCAAATTCACGGGTATGGCCGACTTGAGATCGACGGCGCAGTGGTGGCTGGCAAATCGCAGCGACACGCACATACACGGAACCACGGGCGTTTCGCCCCTGCAGCTGTTTGTCGAGCGCGAAAAGTCCGCGCTGCTGCCGCTTCCGGCGCATCCCTACGACTCCTGCGAAGTCGCTCTCAGAGTGTGCGGACCCGACGGCTTCATAGAGCACGACACGAACTTCTACTCGGTGCCTGTCGAATACGCGGCCGACATTCTGACCGTGAAGGCCTCCGAAGAGGAGATATTCGTCTACAGCCCCGACCTGGTCCGGATCGCCCGCCACGAGCGGCGGCCTCTGGGGGCCAGGGAGAAAATGGAAGATCCGGCGCATCGCCTGGCAAGCAAGGTTCGCTACGGCCTGGAACCGGTGCGGGAGGCGTTTCTGCGGCTCGGCGAGCATGCCGGGGACTTTCTCGACGGCCTCAAGAGCGCCCACCCGAGAAACTGCGGGTTCCAGGCGCGCTGCATTCTTCGGCAGAAGGAAAACTACCACTGCGACGACATCGACGCGGCTCTGGGCCACGCCTCGAAATACCGCGCCTTCGACGGCAAGTCGGTGGAGCGGATTCTCAAGGCCAGGGCCAGGCCCCGCACACTGGAATCGACGGCGAGGCGAAAAGCGGGAAAGCTTCTGGAGAAACTTCCCGAAGTCCGTCAGCGCCCGCTGTCGGAATACTCCCGGCTGCTAGGGGGAAAGGAAGAGTAAAATGGAAGAAGATCCCATGGAAAGACTTCGACGAATGCTCGAGGAAATGAAACTGCGTAAAATCGCCGAGGAGCTCGACGCCGTTCTGTCCGAGGCGGAAAGGGAGGGCCGAGCGACATTCGAGGTTTTGGAGCGCCTTTTAGCCATGGAATACGCGGCGCTGGCGCAACGTCGCATAGAGCGCAGAATCAAGGACTCGAAGCTCGACGAACTGAAGCTTCTGGACGATTTCGACTTCGACTTTCAAAAATCGATAGACAAAAGGCAGATCATGGACCTGGCGACCCTGGGCTTCGCGGAACGCGGACAATGGCTGATTCTGGCGGGCAGCTCCGGCACCGGCAAAAGCCACATCGCCAAGGCGCTTCTCCTTCTGTGCTGCAAAAGGCAGTACCGCTGCAGGTACACGACCGCCTCCGACATGCTGCGCAGGCTTCTGTCCGGCCTCGCCGACGACACCGTGGAGGAAAAGCTCAAGCAATACGTCCGGCCGCAGGTCCTTCTGATCGACGAAATCGGCTTCGACCGCCTGGAGCAGGAGGAATCGCGCAAGGCGTCGCTGTTCTTCAAGGTCGTGGAGGGTCGCTACCGCAAAAACTCGACGATTCTGACCACGAACATCGACTTCAAGGCGCTGGGCGACTATCTGGGCGACCCGGTGATAACCGCCTCTCTCGTCGACAGGATGGTCCACCACGCGGTCATAATCAACATCGAGGGGCCGAGCTACCGCATGCACGAGTCCGAGGCCCTGAACAGGCCCCCCGACAAAGGGAAGAAATGAAACGGCGTTTCTCCGAAAGGGAACTCCGGGAGCTGCGAAACGAAATTCCCGTCGAAGAACTGATCGAAAATCATCTGCGCATGCCGGTCAGGCGCGTCTCCGGCCGCTTTCGGTTTTCATGCCCGATCTGCTCGGGCTACGACACGTCGGTGCTGTACGAAAAGAATCTGGCGCGATGCTTCTCGTGCCAAAAGAACTTCAACGCCATCGACCTTACCATGAGTCTGACCTCTCTGGATTTCGTCGGGAGCGTCGAAAGACTCAGGCAGTACCGCAAATCAAGACAATCGGCCAAAGCGGGAGGCGAGACCGCTTCGAATCGACACGGCTTCGCCTCCATGGCCGAAATCATCCCTCCAATCCTTCCCCCTAAGGAAATCGGCGCCGTTTTCAAGAAGGAGCCCCCCGAACAAGACGCTCCGCTCGCCGAACGCATCGACAGACTGGAGAAAAAAATCGACCGGCTTTCATCCAGGCTGGATGCGCTCGCGGCGATGTTCGAATCCGCAAAGCCCTGATCAATCTTCGAATCGTCTGAAAAGCTCGACATGAAAGGAGAATCCGCGCAAGCCCGCACAGGATGCCACATCCTTATGCAAAGTTCGGTCTGCCGCCGGATCGGTGCAGGTTCCGCCTTTTTCTTTTGCGGGCGGGATCGTGGCGGGCTCCTTCTTTTTTTCTTGCACGCGGGTTTCGGCGGGTTCGGGGCGGGTTCGGGCGGGGTCCTGAACGCGAGGTCAAGAAGCTTCCAAGCCGGAAAACAACACCTGTTTTTCTCGATTTAGTCAACTTCAGGCCGGGTCCATTTTTTTGCACGGGCGGGTTCAATCTTCACCGGAGCCAACATTTACATCAGGTCACGTATTCCGACGGCGATCGAGGCGGCCTTGCCGGGGACGCCCTGGACGTGTCTCAATCCCTTTTACATCAGGTCACGTATTCCGACAAAGGCCAGTCCGGTTGTGGTCCCGAGAAGACTTATGTCTCAATCCCTTTTACATCAGGTCACGTATTCCGACTCGTGGGGGCCATCGCGGCCCCGGCGGGGGCAACCGTGTCTCAATCCCTTTTACATCAGGTCACGTATTCCGACCTGTGGGAGGCAGCATTGTCGGTGCCTCTGAAATCATGTCGTCTCAATCCCTTTTACATCAGGTCACGTATTCCGACTGTTAAAGAATGGGCCATGCGCCCGTTCGAGCCGGTAATGTCTCAATCCCTTTTACATCAGGTCACGTATTCCGACACGAAGTCGCGGCTCTGAAAGCAACCGACGAACTGGTGTCTCAATCCCTTTTACATCAGGTCACGTATTCCGACTATGTAGGGCCTTACGGCCCAACGGTTCGGTTGTGTCTCAATCCCTTTTACATCAGGTCACGTATTCCGACACGAGGATACTTCAATCTCTGGTTTATCAGCAAAAGATATGTCTCAATCCCTTTTACATCAGGTCACGTATTCCGACATTGCCTGATAATCGGGCCATCCAACAAAGTGACCGTGTCTCAATCCCTTTTACATCAGGTCACGTATTCCGACGTGATCGGCATGGTCAAATGGTGGTACCCCGAGGGTGTCTCAATCCCTTTTACATCAGGTCACGTATTCCGACGAGCACTCCTCGTTTTGTTCGCCGATGAGATTGGTGATGTCTCAATCCCTTTTACATCAGGTCACGTATTCCGACCCACCCCGGCCACCCCGGCCACCCCGGCCACCAAGGTGTCTCAATCCCTTTTACATCAGGTCACGTATTCCGACAGTCGATCTCCTGGCCCCCAGACCCAAAAGACGGATGTCTCAATCCCTTTTACATCAGGTCACGTATTCCGACTCGGCGTAGCCGGAATGTTTGCGTACTGGGAATACGTGTCTCAATCCCTTTTACATCAGGTCACGTATTCCGACACAGTAATTGGGATCGTAATCGGGATCGTAATCGGCGTGTCTCAATCCCTTTTACATTAGGTCACGTATTCCGACCGCGGGGACCGGCTCCTCGATCGACGACGTCCTGCATGTCTCAATCCCTTTTACATCAGGTCACGTATTCCGACTGCGGTGGAGCGTCCCACCGCGGACGATTACGGATGTCTCAATCCCTTTTACATCAGGTCACGTATTCCGACGGTAGAAAAAACAGAGGAATTTGCCATCCGTTTCTATAGTCTCAATCCCTTTTACATCAGGTCACGTATTCCGACGGTGGTAGCCAAGCCTTTTTCAAGACTCTCCTGATGTCTCAATCCCTTTTACATCAGGTCACGTATTCCGACCATCTTCCCGCAGTAGCGGGGGGGGTGATCGGTTCGGCGTGTCTCAATCCCTTTTACATCAGGTCACGTATTCCGACAGTTCCTCGGGGTCGTTACCATAGTGAAAAGAAAGGAAGTCTCAATCCCTTTTACATCAGGTCACGTATTCCGACTTGGGAGACTACGAGCTGACGACCGACGTCAAGGATGTCTCAATCCCTTTTACATCAGGTCACGTATTCCGACGGGTCTGGCTATCGCCATCCTGATTGGCGTCTTTATGGTGTCTCAATCCCTTTTACATCAGGTCACGTATTCCGACTATGATCGTGGTGTTGATATGTCTTTTGTCGGTTATGTTGTCTCAATCCCTTTTACATCAGGTCACGTATTCCGACTATACGCTGACCGCCGACAAGAATACTACCCCCGTGTCTCAATCCCTTTTACATCAGGTCACGTATTCCGACAGATATGTCAGCAAAGCTGCTAGCGGCGCCGAAAATGTCTCAATCCCTTTTACATCAGGTCACGTATTCCGACCAACCCATCCTCATCGGCGCGAAACCACTCATCTGTGGTCTCAATCCCTTTTACATCAGGTCACGTATTCCGACGTCGCGGAGACCCCCGCCCAGCGCGCCCTCCGCCTCGTGTCTCAATCCCTTTTACATCAGGTCACGTATTCCGACGAGAGTCGGAAAAGGCATCAGAGTTATCTTAGAGGATGTCTCAATCCCTTTTACATCAGGTCACGTATTCCGACTTCTGGTAGCGGCGGTAGCGACAGCCGCTTTGTTTGTGTCTCAATCCCTTTTACATCAGGTCACGTATTCCGACCTTTGGCTTTGGTTTTGGTTCTCGTTACCTCCATGCTGTGTCTCAATCCCTTTTACATCAGGTCACGTATTCCGACGTGACCGCCTTTATTTGTCTGGTGGTCATCGTGATGATGTCTCAATCCCTTTTACATCAGGTCACGTATTCCGACTTGATCGAGAAACACCTTGAAAGACAACCCCGGCCTTGTCTCAATCCCTTTTACATCAGGTCACGTATTCCGACGCCGGTCCCGAGTTCTCGGGAAAGTCAAGCCTGAATGTCTCAATCCCTTTTACATCAGGTCACGTATTCCGACGTCTGGAAAACGCCTGCTTCAACTGCGGAGCCCGGAACGGGAAAGTCAAGCCTGAATGTCTCAATCCCTTTTACATCAGGTCACGTATTCCGACGCAGCGCTGCTCGTCCTGTAATTATCCAAGCACAATAGTCTCAATCCCTTTTACATCAGGTCACGTATTCCGACAGAGAACAGACTACCCGCAAGGCGCCCGGAAAAATGTCTCAATCCCTTTTACATCAGGTCACGTATTCCGACGTGGCGGGAGCTACAAATGCAAATGAGCAGAAAATGGCGTGTCTCAATCCCTTTTACATCAGGTCACGTATTCCGACCGTTTGCGGTGGAGCGTCCCACCGCGGACGATTACGGATGTCTCAATCCCTTTTACATCAGGTCACGTATTCCGACTGATTTTAGTTCTCGCCGCCCTGATGTTCACCGCCGTGTCTCAATCCCTTTTACATCAGGTCACGTATTCCGACTATTGGGTTTGAATCACACTAGTATGTCGGTAGGAGATGTCTCAATCCCTTTTACATCAGGTCACGTATTCCGACAAGTCTTATCATTACTTGGTAAGCTTAATCCGGGACTGGTGTCTCAATCCCTTTTACATCAGGTCACGTATTCCGACGATATCAATGAATTCAAAAAGAAGACGAATTATTAGTGTCTCAATCCCTTTTACATCAGGTCACGTATTCCGACAAAGCGAAGCCCCACAAGACATCATTATCCTCAATGATGTCTCAATCCCTTTTACATCAGGTCACGTATTCCGACTGGAAGCTTCCACTGGAGGTCAATACTTTCAAAGGGTGTCTCAATCCCTTTTACATCAGGTCACGTATTCCGACTTAAATATTATTTTGCACTTTTACAAGCTACTTTAAAGTGTCTCAATCCCTTTTACATCAGGTCACGTATTCCGACCTGATGACGATTGTATTTTTTTGTCAGTGCCATCTGGGTGTCTCAATCCCTTTTACATCAGGTCACGTATTCCGACAAAAATAAAAAGGGAACAAGATAGGAAAATATAAAGATGTCTCAATCCCTTTTACATCAGGTCACGTATTCCGACTTGATCAATGGTGTCTGATGACACTGCAACTGGCATGTCTCAATCCCTTTTACATCAGGTCACGTATTCCGACTTCATGGCCGCTTTCATTAGCGGAAAGGACTTCTACGAGGTCTCAATCCCTTTTACATCAGGTCACGTATTCCGACATTCATCGAACAAACCTTCCGATATAAAGGGGTCGCGATGTCTCAATCCCTTTTACATCAGGTCACGTATTCCGACATTTAAATTTAACATACTAAAGTATAAAAATAAGTATGTCTCAATCCCTTTTACATCAGGTCACGTATTCCGACTCCTGAGCCTGATCGCCGTCCCCGCCCTGGCCGAAAATGTCTCAATCCCTTTTACATCAGGTCACGTATTCCGACACGACATACTGAACTTGGGACCCGGAAACACCGACGTGTCTCAATCCCTTTTACATCAGGTCACGTATTCCGACGCTTGGAGCGCGCTGGGGACCGTGTTGGGTGTGCTTGTGTCTCAATCCCTTTTACATCAGGTCACGTATTCCGACAAATGAGTGAAAATCAAAACACAGAAAAAGGCAATGTCTCAATCCCTTTTACATCAGGTCACGTATTCCGACGCCTGCGGTGGAGACGGTGCCAGCACGACAGCGACGAATGTCTCAATCCCTTTTACATCAGGTCACGTATTCCGACTATTGCAAGTAGAAAGTAAAGGGAGAAAATTTCTCATGTCTCAATCCCTTTTACATCAGGTCACGTATTCCGACTGGCAGCTTGAAAAAAGCGAAAGTCACCGTCGGGAACTTGTCTCAATCCCTTTTACATCAGGTCACGTATTCCGACCAGGGCTCATTCGAGCCCTGCGGAGGTTCCACTCGTCATGTCTCAATCCCTTTTACATCAGGTCACGTATTCCGACTCCAAGTATATATCACGCTAATAGTATTCATACAAATTGTCTCAATCCCTTTTACATCAGGTCACGTATTCCGACCGCCATTAAACGCGATGGCGAATGGGTTCCGTACGAAGTCTCAATCCCTTTTACATCAGGTCACGTATTCCGACCACGCGAACTCATGGCTAGAGCCCTTTTTTTGCTGTTGTCTCAATCCCTTTTACATCAGGTCACGTATTCCGACGAGAAAAAAATGGCGGTAATTATTGTAAATATAGATGTCTCAATCCCTTTTACATCAGGTCACGTATTCCGACGGCGCCTGGAAGGTGATCGTTCTTGTTCCGGTCGATATGTCTCAATCCCTTTTACATCAGGTCACGTATTCCGACATCCGGCAACATTAGAGCCGGAATGGATAATTAAGAAATGTCTCAATCCCTTTTACATCAGGTCACGTATTCCGACCTGCTGCGGAAAGGGTACAAAATGAAAGAGAACACAAGTCTCAATCCCTTTTACATCAGGTCACGTATTCCGACAAAAGTAACCGTCGTCACGTACGGCGGTTACAAGGCGTGTCTCAATCCCTTTTACATCAGGTCACGTATTCCGACTTAAATTGCAGCACACTGCTGCGGAAAGGGTACGAAAGTCTCAATCCCTTTTACATCAGGTCACGTATTCCGACTCGAGTCGGTTTATGTCACACCTCTGGAGAAAGGATGTCTCAATCCCTTTTACATCAGGTCACGTATTCCGACTTCTGTCTATCGGAGTTTTCGGAACAAGTTCGTCTCGTGTCTCAATCCCTTTTACATCAGGTCACGTATTCCGACAAAGATTTTCTCCGCTTTTGTGTTCAAGCAGCATGTCTCAATCCCTTTTACATCAGGTCACGTATTCCGACTTTTCCGCGGCCATTTCACCGCGTCCGAGGCTTTTGTCTCAATCCCTTTTACATCAGGTCACGTATTCCGACCATTTACAATAATTCAGAAACAAGAAGGAAGGCAGAATGTCTCAATCCCTTTTACATCAGGTCACGTATTCCGACTCATCGGTCTTGGACTCTTTGGAGTCCGGGCACTCGTCATGTCTCAATCCCTTTTACATCAGGTCACGTATTCCGACAGTAGCGTTGTATTCCGGAACAAGGTCTGGTGGTGTCTCAATCCCTTTTACATCAGGTCACGTATTCCGACAAGGCCAGCTGGGGGAACAGGTCCGCCAAGGTCTGTGTGTCTCAATCCCTTTTACATCAGGTCACGTATTCCGACTTCCATAGCGGCGCCCCCGAGGGATTGGCCATATCGGAGGTCTCAATCCCTTTTACATCAGGTCACGTATTCCGACCAACGAGGAGGAAAGTATGTTAATAAGAGTACACGGAATGTCTCAATCCCTTTTACATCAGGTCACGTATTCCGACATCTTATTATGACGCGGTAGAAAAGAGAGCGAAATAGTCTCAATCCCTTTTACATCAGGTCACGTATTCCGACAAAGGCTCGGGATCGAGATCGTCCAGGAAGAAAGGTTGTCTCAATCCCTTTTACATCAGGTCACGTATTCCGACTTTCCAGCCAAAACGACGGCCTTGCATGCGTCGAAGTGTCTCAATCCCTTTTACATCAGGTCACGTATTCCGACAAAAAGGCCCAGCGGGGCCTGTAATCGTTTCGAAAGTCTCAATCCCTTTTACATCAGGTCACGTATTCCGACTTCCTTACCCACGGGCAGTGGTTCGTCCATGAAGGGTGTCTCAATCCCTTTTACATCAGGTCACGTATTCCGACATTTTCAGGGTCGGCTCGCAGCCGATGCTGGCCAATGTCTCAATCCCTTTTACATCAGGTCACGTATTCCGACAGATTTTATGAAAGAGTACTGGCAAGATCCAGAGGCCGTGTCTCAATCCCTTTTACATCAGGTCACGTATTCCGACAGTTCCTCCAGATCATTAAAGTGATTATCGAGGTAATGTCTCAATCCCTTTTACATCAGGTCACGTATTCCGACAGCGACGGGAGATTTTATGAAAGAGTACTGGCAAGATGTCTCAATCCCTTTTACATCAGGTCACGTATTCCGACGTTAGAAGAAGTGAATTCTACAGAGTTGGCAAAATGTCTCAATCCCTTTTACATCAGGTCACGTATTCCGACAGCCTCACAATGCAGTGGGGGTGGTTGGGAGCTACACTGTCTCAATCCCTTTTACATCAGGTCACGTATTCCGACCGACGCCAATATATACTCAAAATGATTATCTGGCCATGTCTCAATCCCTTTTACATCAGGTCACGTATTCCGACCAATCAGTTTTTTAGAGTCCGTCACATGGTCGCCTTGTGTCTCAATCCCTTTTACATCAGGTCACGTATTCCGACTCGTCAGAAGAGATCTCGCGACCTCTTATAGAGAGGTGTCTCAATCCCTTTTACATCAGGTCACGTATTCCGACTCCACACCGAGGAGAATAAAGAGTCTCTTTCGAGAATGTCTCAATCCCTTTTACATCAGGTCACGTATTCCGACAGGCCTCGCCTGTGAGGACCCTGACGATTCCGAAGATGTCTCAATCCCTTTTACATCAGGTCACGTATTCCGACTTGTGTCAGCTACATACGCACAAGGTTGATTAACGATGTCTCAATCCCTTTTACATCAGGTCACGTATTCCGACCTCCTGACGGAGAAGCAGATCGGCCTGGTCGCCGATGTCTCAATCCCTTTTACATCAGGTCACGTATTCCGACGACCTGGATATGCAGAAGGTTTGGGAGAAGCTTGAATGTCTCAATCCCTTTTACATCAGGTCACGTATTCCGACCACATATGGAGAACGTGTGCGAATTCGAAGAAAACGGTGTCTCAATCCCTTTTACATCAGGTCACGTATTCCGACTCCGGTATCATCGAGATGAAGGATGCCTATCCCGAGAGTGTCTCAATCCCTTTTACATCAGGTCACGTATTCCGACCGGAGGTCTTCAAGCAAGAGGCCGCGAACATGGCGTGTCTCAATCCCTTTTACATCAGGTCACGTATTCCGACCGCAAGTAGGAACATGGAATTGGGACTTTGGTGATGATGTCTCAATCCCTTTTACATCAGGTCACGTATTCCGACTTGTCGCAATGGCGACGCTGGGTATGTGATGGGCGTGTCTCAATCCCTTTTACATCAGGTCACGTATTCCGACCTGGGGATGTCTTCGTCCATGCCGGAGGTCTTCAAGATGTCTCAATCCCTTTTACATCAGGTCACGTATTCCGACAGTATCGAAGCCCTTATTGACAGATGTACGTCAGATGTCTCAATCCCTTTTACATCAGGTCACGTATTCCGACAGCCGCAATGGAAATGGCGGAACCGATCCTGAGAGAAGTCTCAATCTCTTTTACATCAGGTCACGTATTCCGACATGATCGGAATGGGATTGAATATTCCCCCGTCCATGATGTCTCAATCCCTTTTACATCAGGTCACGTATTCCGACTGCAAATCAATAGAGGATGGGGGGCAAAGTCTTATTGTGTCTCAATCCCTTTTACATCAGGTCACGTATTCCGACTCAGTAGAAGACGTATATGTTGTTTCCTGATCGCCACATGTCTCAATCCCTTTTACATCAGGTCACGTATTCCGACAGACGGGCTGCCGATAGTGGGCAGCATTTACAATAATGTCTCAATCCCTTTTACATCAGGTCACGTATTCCGACAGAGGCCGTTGAAATATGCTACGACCTATGAACAAATGTCTCAATCCCTTTTACATCAGGTCACGTATTCCGACTTGAGCTGCGGATGTGGAAACATTTGGACTTAGAGCATGTCTCAATCCCTTTTACATCAGGTCACGTATTCCGACAATTCATACGCGGTGGCCGAAGGAGAGGAAAGGTTGTCTCAATCCCTTTTACATCAGGTCACGTATTCCGACATGTCTTTCTGGCAGTCCTCCTCAGACAGGAGGTGTCGTCTCAATCCCTTTTACATCAGGTCACGTATTCCGACAATTCGTGGCTGCTGAGGCCAGATCTGAGTTTTACATGTCTCAATCCCTTTTACATCAGGTCACGTATTCCGACATCGAGGAACACGAAACGGAACACTGGGAAGATGATTGTCTCAATCCCTTTTACATCAGGTCACGTATTCCGACAGAGGTGGAGGGAAAATGAGGAGATAAGAGGGAGGTGTCTCAATCCCTTTTACATCAGGTCACGTATTCCGACTTTCGGAAACACTGCTAGAAATGGCAGTGGAGTACGAATGTCTCAATCCCTTTTACATCAGGTCACGTATTCCGACTGATTGCATGCTGGCAACACTACTGTTGATTTTCGGATGTCTCAATCCCTTTTACATCAGGTCACGTATTCCGACAGATATCTGCTGCAGAAAGGACTTTCAAATGACCGAAAATGTCTCAATCCCTTTTACATCAGGTCACGTATTCCGACATTGCGAGGCATTCTCGCATCGTTCAAATGATAGGGTGTCTCAATCCCTTTTACATCAGGTCACGTATTCCGACGGCGGTATTTTGTTCCTGCTCGTTCTGCTTGGCTTGTTGTCTCAATCCCTTTTACATCAGGTCACGTATTCCGACAAAAATCCGGCGACGACCTCGAGCTGAAAACTAGGTGTCTCAATCCCTTTTACATCAGGTCACGTATTCCGACTGCGAACCCTGGACTCACTCTTCACTTCAGTGTGGTGTCTCAATCCCTTTTACATCAGGTCACGTATTCCGACTGCGAAAGTCTTTTCTCATCCAAAATCTTCTTCAAAATGTCTCAATCCCTTTTACATCAGGTCACGTATTCCGACAAAAGCCCGTTCACCGTCTTCGGAACGGAAGGGGGGGGGTCTCAATCCCTTTTACATCAGGTCACGTATTCCGACACCTAGTGAGGTGAAACCGTTGAAGCAAGCCTATAAGTCTCAATCCCTTTTACATCAGGTCACGTATTCCGACTTCCTCAACGGCGTTACGGGCTGTCTCAAAATGGCATGTCTCAATCCCTTTTACATCAGGTCACGTATTCCGACACGGTGATGGCTGCGCAAACTGCAGTAAACTCCATCGTGTCTCAATCCCTTTTACATCAGGTCACGTATTCCGACCGGAGAGAAGTTCCTCCAGATCATTAAAGCAGTCGTGTCTCAATCCCTTTTACATCAGGTCACGTATTCCGACCGATTGCGAGGCATTCTCGCATCGTTCAAATGATAGGGTGTCTCAATCCCTTTTACATCAGGTCACGTATTCCGACGAAAAAGAACGACGTGACGAAACTCGATCCAAATAGTGTCTCAATCCCTTTTACATCAGGTCACGTATTCCGACGGTTGCGGGGAACTCACCTTAAAACCCCAGGAGATAGTGTCTCAATCCCTTTTACATCAGGTCACGTATTCCGACTTTGCCGCTCCTATATTAAGATGCTGATTGATGGACTGTCTCAATCCCTTTTACATCAGGTCACGTATTCCGACTTTTCATACTGACCCGACATATCTGTTCCATCTTCTCGGTCTCAATCCCTTTTACATCAGGTCACGTATTCCGACAACTTGCGGAAGCGTATTTTTTCCTGGTTCCAGCTGATGTCTCAATCCCTTTTACATCAGGTCACGTATTCCGACAAGGCGGAAATGGAAGGGAAGATAGCGTTTTCGGATGTCTCAATCCCTTTTACATCAGGTCACGTATTCCGACTGATAAAGGGCGGGGGCGAGGAAGAGGCCGTAGAGATGTCTCAATCCCTTTTACATCAGGTCACGTATTCCGACGAGGCCGGGAAAACGGTCAACCTCGAGAACCTCCGTGTCTCAATCCCTTTTACATCAGGTCACGTATTCCGACAAAATTTAACCTGTGAAAAAGGAGGAAATCATGGCATGTCTCAATCCCTTTTACATCAGGTCACGTATTCCGACATCATGAAAAAGAGCCTGTTTATCGTTTTGGTCGTGTCTCAATCCCTTTTACATCAGGTCACGTATTCCGACAACGAACGACCGAAAAGGTCGGGAGTTTGAAATCGTGTCTCAATCCCTTTTACATCAGGTCACGTATTCCGACCCGCCAGAAAGACATATTTTTGATTCACGCCAAGGGTGTCTCAATCCCTTTTACATCAGGTCACGTATTCCGACACGACGCCATCAGGAATCTTAAAAACAAGGGTACCCGTGTCTCAATCCCTTTTACATCAGGTCACGTATTCCGACAATTTGGACCGTCGGAGGAATCTTTTTCAGTTGGTTGTCTCAATCCCTTTTACATCAGGTCACGTATTCCGACGACGCCCTCCAGCAAGGGCGAATAAGGAGGATGGTGTCTCAATCCCTTTTACATCAGGTCACGTATTCCGACGCTGTCAAAGTCGAAGCTCCGATCCCGGCTCCGGATGTCTCAATCCCTTTTACATCAGGTCACGTATTCCGACAGCAATCGCAAATCCGGACCAGCGTAATTGGCTCGTGTCTCAATCCCTTTTACATCAGGTCACGTATTCCGACGGGAATCGGGCCCCGGATCGGATACGGCTTAACCAAGTCTCAATCCCTTTTACATCAGGTCACGTATTCCGACTCAATCTCTACGCACCCTTCAACAGGGAAAGAGAGTGTCTCAATCCCTTTTACATCAGGTCACGTATTCCGACTTCCGGTAAAAGCAGAATACCTGAAGAGCTGCACCCAGTGTCTCAATCCCTTTTACATCAGGTCACGTATTCCGACAGACCTTCGTGGTCGGGGAGGTCGAGATTGCCTTCGGTGTCTCAATCCCTTTTACATCAGGTCACGTATTCCGACACCAACGTTTTCTGAGAGCTCGGAACCGAATAGCTGATGTCTCAATCCCTTTTACATCAGGTCACGTATTCCGACAACTGGTTGATCCTCCTGACTATGACAATCCTGACGTGTCTCAATCCCTTTTACATCAGGTCACGTATTCCGACAATCCTAAAGCCAGCGATCTCCTGGCTCGAAGAATGTCTCAATCCCTTTTACATCAGGTCACGTATTCCGACATAATGTTCGGTGTGGAGAGCGCCAATCAGGATGTTGTCTCAATCCCTTTTACATCAGGTCACGTATTCCGACACTAACGAAAAAAGCGGAGAATGGCAGTCTGCCTGCGGGTGTCTCAATCCCTTTTACATCAGGTCACGTATTCCGACCGTTGGAGCTTGGTGCCGGAGAAATACAGACCATAGTTGAGTCTCAATCCCTTTTACATCAGGTCACGTATTCCGACAGGAGGCCTCGCCTGTGAGGACCCTGACGATTCCGAAGTGTCTCAATCCCTTTTACATCAGGTCACGTATTCCGACATTTGTTGTGGCCGGTGATCGGCCAAAAATGCAAATGTCTCAATCCCTTTTACATCAGGTCACGTATTCCGACTCGAAGAACTCAAAAGGAAAGAACTTTGGAAGAAGATGTCTCAATCCCTTTTACATCAGGTCACGTATTCCGACAAAAGGAGGTAGTGTATATGAAGGCCATTATTGCAGGTGTCTCAATCCCTTTTACATCAGGTCACGTATTCCGACTGGAGCCTCGTTAGGGCAAACAGAGGAAAATAGACAGTGTCTCAATCCCTTTTACATCAGGTCACGTATTCCGACTTAGGCTGGGATTTTCCGGACCCGTCAAATACCCGCTACGTGTCTCAATCCCTTTTACATCAGGTCACGTATTCCGACTACCTGACGACGGTCCGTCAACTCTTCAATCGGATCAAGTGTCTCAATCCCTTTTACATCAGGTCACGTATTCCGACTTTGAAAGACGAAACCGCCACTCGTGCCGGCGATGTCTCAATCCCTTTTACATCAGGTCACGTATTCCGACGGACGGCCTTCCTCCCCACGACTAGTGGGGTAAGTATGTCTCAATCCCTTTTACATCAGGTCACGTATTCCGACCTTTTGGGGATGGCAGCCGAAGTGGACGCCGCTCAGATGTCTCAATCCCTTTTACATCAGGTCACGTATTCCGACAACTCCAAGCCAAAACGCCAACATTTTTACGTACGAGTCTCAATCCCTTTTACATCAGGTCACGTATTCCGACCCCAGCGATTGGCCCACGAGGCCGTCCGCGAAAACGAGTGTCTCAATCCCTTTTACATCAGGTCACGTATTCCGACTCTTGATCATCTTCTCTGGAATCATTTATCACGTTTGTCTCAATCCCTTTTACATCAGGTCACGTATTCCGACACAACATGATGCTGGACGGTCTTCCCGCCTTGGGGGTGTCTCAATCCCTTTTACATCAGGTCACGTATTCCGACACCGCGCGCCGTCCGCGAGGACCAGCGCAAAAACTGATGTCTCAATCCCTTTTACATCAGGTCACGTATTCCGACGGCGCCCCAAAAAGGAGGAAAAAGTCATGTTACAGATGTCTCAATCCCTTTTACATCAGGTCACGTATTCCGACTGAAATTCCCAAAGACAGAAAAATCCAGCGGGGGATGTCTCAATCCCTTTTACATCAGGTCACGTATTCCGACAAAATCACGGAGATAAGGTTCGGGTTGCGACAGCTATGTCTCAATCCCTTTTACATCAGGTCACGTATTCCGACATTTTTTGGGCACAAACGTTTTTTGCGCTGGTTACTCATGTCTCAATCCCTTTTACATCAGGTCACGTATTCCGACGGCCATCGTCTTTTGGGTCGTGCTGATCTGGATCGGGATGTCTCAATCCCTTTTACATCAGGTCACGTATTCCGACAGGAATTCGGTTAAACGCACCGAAGATACTCCCGATTGTCTCAATCCCTTTTACATCAGGTCACGTATTCCGACTCGCCGTTGAGTTTAACGGCGACGTCTATTCTTGGGGTGTCTCAATCCCTTTTACATCAGGTCACGTATTCCGACAATTAAGGACTTTGCAACAAAACTCATACTGGACTGTGTCTCAATCCCTTTTACATCAGGTCACGTATTCCGACAAATCCGTCAGTCTATTAAGACTGGCGAGAAGCTCTGTGTCTCAATCCCTTTTACATCAGGTCACGTATTCCGACCAGATTCAATCCGGAGACATTACGCGAGTCAAGACCGTGTCTCAATCCCTTTTACATCAGGTCACGTATTCCGACGCGAACTACAAGACCGTCTCGCTCCCGACGATTCGCATGTCTCAATCCCTTTTACATCAGGTCACGTATTCCGACATGCTCGGAGTAGTCGAGAAGAGCAAGCAGGAGGCAGTGTCTCAATCCCTTTTACATCAGGTCACGTATTCCGACCCCTGAACGCCGCCAAGGCCCCCGGGTTCGTGACGTGTCTCAATCCCTTTTACATCAGGTCACGTATTCCGACGAGGGGGCCAGGCCCGAATTCGCCGAAGTTTGGCGGTGTCTCAATCCCTTTTACATCAGGTCACGTATTCCGACCGGAGACATTACGCGAGTCAAGACCGACGCTCTCATGTCTCAATCCCTTTTACATCAGGTCACGTATTCCGACCGGGCAACCTGTTCCACGCGCAGGCGCAGCAGGTGATGTCTCAATCCCTTTTACATCAGGTCACGTATTCCGACTCCTATTAAGTTTCTGCAAATGTCAAAAGCGATTCGAAGTGTCTCAATCCCTTTTACATCAGGTCACGTATTCCGACCTGGTAAAGTTTGCCAGGGCCACTGGGGGCATCGGTATGTCTCAATCCCTTTTACATCAGGTCACGTATTCCGACGCAGGCAGCCTTGTCAGTACCGCTGAAATCGTGGAAGTGTCTCAATCCCTTTTACATCAGGTCACGTATTCCGACAGGTGGAGGGAAAATGAGGAGATAAGAGGGAGGAATGTCTCAATCCCTTTTACATCAGGTCACGTATTCCGACTGGATGAAGGCCATACGGTCTTCATTCATGGGCGGGATGTCTCAATCCCTTTTACATCAGGTCACGTATTCCGACATGAAGATCTCCACGAAGGAGAATCTCAGGGACGTAGTGTCTCAATCCCTTTTACATCAGGTCACGTATTCCGACAACCCGAGCCCTGTCAGGGCATCATGAGCCTGTCCGTGTCTCAATCCCTTTTACATCAGGTCACGTATTCCGACGGAGACCGAAATTTGCGTCGTAAACGACAGCGACGATGTCTCAATCCCTTTTACATCAGGTCACGTATTCCGACTCGTATCTTGGCTATTTTTGTCGCTGGTCCAGATCGGCATGTCTCAATCCCTTTTACATCAGGTCACGTATTCCGACGCGCTGTTCAAATGCGTTGACTTCTTGTTGCTCGTATGTCTCAATCCCTTTTACATCAGGTCACGTATTCCGACACTCTCGGTTGGAATGTAGGACAGGAACACCTCAAAAGTCTCAATCCCTTTTACATCAGGTCACGTATTCCGACTGAGCAGCGTCAGAATTCCGGCGAGATCCTGGTTGATGTCTCAATCCCTTTTACATCAGGTCACGTATTCCGACAAGATGATGGATTTATGAGTAAAATAACGAGCCTTATGAATGTCTCAATCCCTTTTACATCAGGTCACGTATTCCGACAATAAATCGTCTCAAAAATTATTGTACCTATGGAGGTGTCTCAATCCCTTTTACATCAGGTCACGTATTCCGACAAAAGGGTTAGTATCGTTATAACCCTGGACGGTTTGTGTCTCAATCCCTTTTACATCAGGTCACGTATTCCGACTCGCTGACCTCCGCGCTAGAAACGGCGCCTTGGTAACGGATGTCTCAATCCCTTTTACATCAGGTCACGTATTCCGACAAAGGCCATGGGCCGAATCGTAGGTACGAAAGTAAGAGTGTCTCAATCCCTTTTACATCAGGTCACGTATTCCGACAGTTGCGCAAGAACGTCCATCCTGTGAGAATTATCATGTCTCAATCCCTTTTACATCAGGTCACGTATTCCGACGCTTCGTATATAGATCCAACTACGAATGAGTTTCATGTCTCAATCCCTTTTACATCAGGTCACGTATTCCGACGGAGACAGTGGACAAGGAAGTGTCCACCATGGTGGTGTCTCAATCCCTTTTACATCAGGTCACGTATTCCGACGATAGATGGGGATGAATACGAGGTACAAAAGGATGATGTCTCAATCCCTTTTACATCAGGTCACGTATTCCGACTATGTACGCATCGTGGACCTGCTCTGATTACTAAGGTGTCTCAATCCCTTTTACATCAGGTCACGTATTCCGACAAAAAATGGAAAAACTATTTGTAATATTTAAAGATGTCTCAATCCCTTTTACATCAGGTCACGTATTCCGACAGTAGAAATGATCGGGGAAGGTTTTCTCCAGATCATGTCTCAATCCCTTTTACATCAGGTCACGTATTCCGACGCGATCCTGCACCGATAGTTTTTATAGAACAGAAATGTCTCAATCCCTTTTACATCAGGTCACGTATTCCGACGACAGTTTAATTGTCGGTTATTGGCTCTCTTGAATGTCTCAATCCCTTTTACATCAGGTCACGTATTCCGACAACGGCGAAAATTGGGTTTTCGCCGATTTTGGAGTTGTCTCAATCCCTTTTACATCAGGTCACGTATTCCGACTACCTCTTCTTCCGCCTAAACGGCGAAAAGGCCACGGTGTCTCAATCCCTTTTACATCAGGTCACGTATTCCGACCTGCATGCATTTTTATAGCGCTCTTGATCGGCGGATGTCTCAATCCCTTTTACATCAGGTCACGTATTCCGACTGGTTGGGAAAGGTAAAATACTTCGACCCAACCTTTGTGTCTCAATCCCTTTTACATCAGGTCACGTATTCCGACCGATGTCGAGAAGTTTCTCGACATGGGCAAGCTTGAATGTCTCAATCCCTTTTACATCAGGTCACGTATTCCGACCGCGAAAGCACGGATGGAAGTACGACAATAAAGTGATGTCTCAATCCCTTTTACATCAGGTCACGTATTCCGACTGCAGACTCGGCGGCGGGGGCGGTCGCAATAAACTTGTCTCAATCCCTTTTACATCAGGTCACGTATTCCGACAGCACTCATTACCCAATTTGAAAATGCCAAAAAAAAGTCTCAATCCCTTTTACATCAGGTCACGTATTCCGACACATCATCGACGGCGAGGCTATTTCTTCTGTAGAGTTGTCTCAATCCCTTTTACATCAGGTCACGTATTCCGACCACCTCTGGGGAATTCTCTTACTGGTACTACGAGATCGATTGTCTCAATCCCTTTTACATCAGGTCACGTATTCCGACCAACGAAGAAACTGGTAGAAGCGGCAAAACGCACGTGTCTCAATCCCTTTTACATCAGGTCACGTATTCCGACATAGGCAAAGGCTCTTGGACAGCCTTGCCGAATAGATGTCTCAATCCCTTTTACATCAGGTCACGTATTCCGACGTGAAACCTTTATCGAAGGTCGCCGAAACTCCGAGTGTCTCAATCCCTTTTACATCAGGTCACGTATTCCGACATAGTCAAGCATCCACATATCGGCAGCGAAATCAACGGTGTCTCAATCCCTTTTACATCAGGTCACGTATTCCGACTCTTGGGCGTATGCTTTGAACAGGGAAGGCAATAAGGTGTCTCAATCCCTTTTACATCAGGTCACGTATTCCGACCCGAGGCTGCTATCTGACTTTGTAGCCTTCTGGAATAATGTCTCAATCCCTTTTACATCAGGTCACGTATTCCGACAATACTGGCTCAAATGGAGCGAGGACTCAGATTCAGGGTCTCAATCCCTTTTACATCAGGTCACGTATTCCGACAATAGAGGCTATCGTGGAAGACTTCTTCCAACACTTGTCTCAATCCCTTTTACATCAGGTCACGTATTCCGACTAGAGCTAAATCTCGATGAGAACTGGTTATATTATGTTGTCTCAATCCCTTTTACATCAGGTCACGTATTCCGACAACTTCGAGAAAAGCTGGTGAAAAAATTCCCAGATGTCTCAATCCCTTTTACATCAGGTCACGTATTCCGACTTGAAAGGCAGATACCCGGAACTGGAATCAGGAGTGTCTCAATCCCTTTTACATCAGGTCACGTATTCCGACGGTCTACGAAAAAATACCAAAAAAACAAACAAAGATGTCTCAATCCCTTTTACATCAGGTCACGTATTCCGACACTATTTTTTGGCAACTTCGGGCTACGCCCCGATCTTGTCTCAATCCCTTTTACATCAGGTCACGTATTCCGACGATGAGATAAAAGTCATCCGGAAAGTTGATATTCATGTCTCAATCCCTTTTACATCAGGTCACGTATTCCGACTGAGACCATGAACATAGTATTGTCTATATCGGGGGTGTCTCAATCCCTTTTACATCAGGTCACGTATTCCGACTTGCGAGGCATTCTCGCATCGTTCAAATAATCAGGTTGTCTCAATCCCTTTTACATCAGGTCACGTATTCCGACTCCGGGTGGTTGAATAGTCAGTTCGATTTAACTACAGTGTCTCAATCCCTTTTACATCAGGTCACGTATTCCGACCCGTCGTGGAAATTCGACGGCAAAATTGTTCGTTGTAGATGTCTCAATCCCTTTTACATCAGGTCACGTATTCCGACTGCGAACGAAAACTCGTGGTACGTGAAAATCTATCATGTCTCAATCCCTTTTACATCAGGTCACGTATTCCGACAAAGGAGAAGAATAATGAAGTATAGAATCAAGAAATGTCTCAATCCCTTTTACATCAGGTCACGTATTCCGACCACATGACCGGAATCAAAATTGAGACCAGTTTTATCGTGTCTCAATCCCTTTTACATCAGGTCACGTATTCCGACAAACAGAGGAAGGCCAACCTCGTAAAAAAATCGGCAAAGTCTCAATCCCTTTTACATCAGGTCACGTATTCCGACGATAGCCGAAGGAAAGCTGGCACGCCTTCAGGCTACATGTCTCAATCCCTTTTACATCAGGTCACGTATTCCGACTCTTCGACGCTCCTCCGAGCGTACTCATGAGCCTTGTCTCAATCCCTTTTACATCAGGTCACGTATTCCGACGTAAGGGGCCGGGATCCTCAGGGAGTAACGGTGATCGTGTCTCAATCCCTTTTACATCAGGTCACGTATTCCGACTGGAGGGTAGCCTGTTCGATTCCGAAGGGAGATTCGTGTCTCAATCCCTTTTACATCAGGTCACGTATTCCGACTCTTACAAAATTTTGAAGACACTGTACGAGCTCCATGTCTCAATCCCTTTTACATCAGGTCACGTATTCCGACATTATTTACTCCATTGTGCAAATCGAGTGAGCGATGATGTCTCAATCCCTTTTACATCAGGTCACGTATTCCGACACGATAATTAGCCGTCGTTTACTGCACCGAAAGGAGGTCTCAATCCCTTTTACATCAGGTCACGTATTCCGACTAATAAGGAGAAAAGTTATGTTAGGATTTGTAAGAATGTCTCAATCCCTTTTACATCAGGTCACGTATTCCGACACGTAATCCTCGAAGTCCCCGATCGGGTCCTTGGCTGTCTCAATCCCTTTTACATCAGGTCACGTATTCCGACATCGTCAAGGTTATCTCCATCAACGGCAACCCGGTTGTCTCAATCCCTTTTACATCAGGTCACGTATTCCGACATGATAACCCCTAACCCCGCAAATGCGGAAGGAGGTAATGTCTCAATCCCTTTTACATCAGGTCACGTATTCCGACTGCATATTTCAGATATGCGCAACTCAATAAGATCAAGTCTCAATCCCTTTTACATCAGGTCACGTATTCCGACTTCGAAATCCTCTCCTGGGAAGTTGAAGAAGACATGTCTCAATCCCTTTTACATCAGGTCACGTATTCCGACGGCCGGCCGTGGCATATGACAAGGTGCTCGAAATGAGTGTCTCAATCCCTTTTACATCAGGTCACGTATTCCGACCTTTTATTGGATATGGCTTGTGGCTATGGGTTCGGGATGTCTCAATCCCTTTTACATCAGGTCACGTATTCCGACAACAACAACCAACCAACCTATGGAGGAAAAAACATGGATGTCTCAATCCCTTTTACATCAGGTCACGTATTCCGACTGAAAAAGGGAGTAAGCTACTTTTTCATGAGGTTCATGTCTCAATCCCTTTTACATCAGGTCACGTATTCCGACAGTTGGTAGAGAATGGACAGGTGGCTCTGGCCTATTATGTCTCAATCCCTTTTACATCAGGTCACGTATTCCGACAACTAAATAGAAAGGAACAAAAATGGCAAAAGTAATCGTGTCTCAATCCCTTTTACATCAGGTCACGTATTCCGACATTATAGGGGTGATGGCTGCGCAGGCTGCAGTAAATGTCTCAATCCCTTTTACATCAGGTCACGTATTCCGACTTGTCCTGAAAAATGGACAAACGTTGTACGCGGATGTCTCAATCCCTTTTACATCAGGTCACGTATTCCGACAGCAAGATGTTTCAAGCTGCGGTGCGGACTTTCCAAGTGTCTCAATCCCTTTTACATCAGGTCACGTATTCCGACTTGTCCTGAAAAATGGACAAACGTTGTACGCGGATGTCTCAATCCCTTTTACATCAGGTCACGTATTCCGACAAGTTCCGAACGGATCAGCTTACGGACAAAGCGGTGTCTCAATCCCTTTTACATCAGGTCACGTATTCCGACACAAACGTTGTACGCGGACGTGGAGGCAATCGCAGGTGTCTCAATCCCTTTTACATCAGGTCACGTATTCCGACATAGAACACAAAATTCAAGACGTAGAATTATGGGGTGTCTCAATCCCTTTTACATCAGGTCACGTATTCCGACTTGCGGAAACGCTGCTGGAGATGGCAGCGGAGTACGAGTCTCAATCCCTTTTACATCAGGTCACGTATTCCGACTTCACTGGCCTATAGTAGGCCGGTGGTAAAGGCCGAGTGTCTCAATCCCTTTTACATCAGGTCACGTATTCCGACGGTTTAAGAAAGAAAGGAGGAAACAAGATGAGAGTGTCTCAATCCCTTTTACATCAGGTCACGTATTCCGACAGGGGGTAGCATTAAACCTCAGGGAGATCCTAGCGAATGTCTCAATCCCTTTTACATCAGGTCACGTATTCCGACCGGGGCATACTCGCATCGTTCAAATAATCGGACAGGTGTCTCAATCCCTTTTACATCAGGTCACGTATTCCGACAAGTGGTCGGCCCTTCGCAATAGTTATCTGCAAAAGTCTGTCTCAATCCCTTTTACATCAGGTCACGTATTCCGACAGGGTCAACCGGCCGCCAAGGATGGTTACATCATCGTGTCTCAATCCCTTTTACATCAGGTCACGTATTCCGACACCTTTATTGCGTTTTTGGTGTTCCTGGCGTTTCAGATGTCTCAATCCCTTTTACATCAGGTCACGTATTCCGACAGGAGGCAACAAAATGGCAGATAACCAATTGTTTACAATGTCTCAATCCCTTTTACATCAGGTCACGTATTCCGACAGCTTTCCGATGGCTCGGGCTACGGAATCTATCACGAGTCTCAATCCCTTTTACATCAGGTCACGTATTCCGACTTTGGCATGAAACGCCGTCGCCGGAGGATCTTTCGGTGTCTCAATCCCTTTTACATCAGGTCACGTATTCCGACAAGAGATCGAGCGAGCCAAGCCGCGTGTAGTAAAAGTGTCTCAATCCCTTTTACATCAGGTCACGTATTCCGACGTGGGTCCAGTTCATCGGGCCCGCGCTTGCCGGAACCGTCTCAATCCCTTTTACATCAGGTCACGTATTCCGACCGGCGCCGTCCGAGATTCGTCAGAGAGCGGCCAAGTAGTCTCAATCCCTTTTACATCAGGTCACGTATTCCGACATTTCGCTCGGATGAGGAAGGGGTTTTTGAGGAATGTCTCAATCCCTTTTACATCAGGTCACGTATTCCGACATGGGGCAAAGACCACGCCTGGCGGATCGCCAAATTGGTCTCAATCCCTTTTACATCAGGTCACGTATTCCGACGGGTAGTCACCTTCCTAACCTGGTTCAGTCCAAATGTCTCAATCCCTTTTACATCAGGTCACGTATTCCGACAAACGTATTTTAATTACCTCGCCGTAACCAAGCAGTTGTCTCAATCCCTTTTACATCAGGTCACGTATTCCGACAGGAGTCATCCAATCGATATCGTTCGATCTCTTCGGATGTCTCAATCCCTTTTACATCAGGTCACGTATTCCGACTCGTCGGGGCCACGTCCGGAGGCCACTTATACTCTGGAGGTCTCAATCCCTTTTACATCAGGTCACGTATTCCGACCACAAGAAATTAGTAGCATGTATTGTTTTTTTGTTAATGTCTCAATCCCTTTTACATCAGGTCACGTATTCCGACAATGGATGTCCGATGACGGAGATTCAATTGACGAATATGTCTCAATCCCTTTTACATCAGGTCACGTATTCCGACTTCCCGGAGTTCTGTTGAAAATCAAACTCGGGTCGTGTCTCAATCCCTTTTACATCAGGTCACGTATTCCGACTCCAGTTTAGTTACAGAGATTGTTTCCTTTCCTAAAAATGTCTCAATCCCTTTTACATCAGGTCACGTATTCCGACAGAGAAAAAAATTTCAGAAAAGGAGAAAAGGAAAATGTCTCAATCCCTTTTACATCAGGTCACGTATTCCGACCGTCAACCAACTATCAGGGAATGGCGACCTTGATCGATGTCTCAATCCCTTTTACATCAGGTCACGTATTCCGACTTGATCGATCTACCCAGCTCCGGCTGGGTTTGGATTGTGTCTCAATCCCTTTTACATCAGGTCACGTATTCCGACAACGCAGGGGTCTCTGACAAAGGCCCCAATTCATGGATGTCTCAATCCCTTTTACATCAGGTCACGTATTCCGACCCGGAGCAGAAAGGAGATAAGACATGAATACGATAATGTCTCAATCCCTTTTACATCAGGTCACGTATTCCGACTGGAACACCGCCTCACTACTAACAAAAACCTCGAATGTCTCAATCCCTTTTACATCAGGTCACGTATTCCGACGACGAACTGGTCGATCGCCGGAAAGCACTCAGGGATGTCTCAATCCCTTTTACATCAGGTCACGTATTCCGACGTCTGGGTGTTTCATAATGACCATCGCGAAAAGAAGGATGTCTCAATCCCTTTTACATCAGGTCACGTATTCCGACGACAGAGCCGAGATAGCCATTCTTTTCGATGGAAGGGTGTCTCAATCCCTTTTACATCAGGTCACGTATTCCGACAAGATACCATTGAGCCCGTCGCCAAAGCCGTGAGATGTCTCAATCCCTTTTACATCAGGTCACGTATTCCGACACCCCGTCCAAACAAGGGTCGCTCAGGCGGTTGAAGGTGTCTCAATCCCTTTTACATCAGGTCACGTATTCCGACGAGAGGAAGGTGAAAACCTTACAAAAGATTTCCCGTTGTCTCAATCCCTTTTACATCAGGTCACGTATTCCGACAAGGCGGTAAACGTCGCCTTCTCCACAGCAGACGATGTCTCAATCCCTTTTACATCAGGTCACGTATTCCGACACAATATATTATCTCGCAGGTTGCGAGATAATTAGTGTCTCAATCCCTTTTACATCAGGTCACGTATTCCGACAATCCAACATTGCATATGTTGGTTTGGTACGGAACATGTCTCAATCCCTTTTACATCAGGTCACGTATTCCGACTTTTGAATCACCCATAAAAGGATATTAGAAACTTGATGTCTCAATCCCTTTTACATCAGGTCACGTATTCCGACCAAAGCGGAAGCCGAAGACAAGGCCAACTCCAAAGCGGATGTCTCAATCCCTTTTACATCAGGTCACGTATTCCGACGACTGCTTAAAAACTTCAAGGAGAACACTTATTGGTGTCTCAATCCCTTTTACATCAGGTCACGTATTCCGACCTTATCGTGGCCGACCCGGATCCCGATGGGTTCACTTGTCTCAATCCCTTTTACATCAGGTCACGTATTCCGACTTGGTATGAGGGTCTCGAAGTGGGAGACGAGGTGAAATGTCTCAATCCCTTTTACATCAGGTCACGTATTCCGACGAAACATTTTTGCTCCTATGGATATTTTTCATGGGGTGTCTCAATCCCTTTTACATCAGGTCACGTATTCCGACATAGCCTGATTGCGTTGTTTGCAATCGTGGCTGCGGGTGTCTCAATCCCTTTTACATCAGGTCACGTATTCCGACAGGAAATTATGAAAAGAACGGCTTTTTTTTGTCTCATGTCTCAATCCCTTTTACATCAGGTCACGTATTCCGACAGAGTTACGGAGAATTTGTTACTCTGGCCATTAATGTCTCAATCCCTTTTACATCAGGTCACGTATTCCGACAGCAAAACCAGCCCCGACCCCGGAACCGCCGCCCGAAGTCTCAATCCCTTTTACATCAGGTCACGTATTCCGACGCTCGATCCAATTTTCGAGTCCAACTTCCCCGTCATGTCTCAATCCCTTTTACATCAGGTCACGTATTCCGACGGCAGCACATCGTCGAGAACGGCGACAATGCCAGATGTCTCAATCCCTTTTACATCAGGTCACGTATTCCGACCCGGTAACCTGTCTCTCTCCCTCGAGAACAAAAAAGTCTCAATCCCTTTTACATCAGGTCACGTATTCCGACTCGAGGTGTACGTTGCCGATGCCAGCGATCCGGAAGTGTCTCAATCCCTTTTACATCAGGTCACGTATTCCGACAATGCCAGACTCACCTACTCCAAGAAGTCTCTCATGTCTCAATCCCTTTTACATCAGGTCACGTATTCCGACTTGGATTTCGGGTTTGGGCAGGATGCCGATCGGTCGGTGTCTCAATCCCTTTTACATCAGGTCACGTATTCCGACCACGCTGGGAAATATCGATCCGATATACGAATCCAACTTGTCTCAATCCCTTTTACATCAGGTCACGTATTCCGACGGCGCTTTCGCGCAAATTCCCAAAATAAAAGCAGTATGTCTCAATCCCTTTTACATCAGGTCACGTATTCCGACTTTGTCGGAGGAAGAGGTCTCGACTTTCAATATGTGTCTCAATCCCTTTTACATCAGGTCACGTATTCCGACATCATGACGACAGCAAGAGCAAACATTGTCGATCTCTTGTCTCAATCCCTTTTACATCAGGTCACGTATTCCGACAAAAACAAGGAATTTTGGTAATAGCAAGTATCTTATGTCTCAATCCCTTTTACATCAGGTCACGTATTCCGACTTCTGGTACTGTGATGGCTTACAAACCGGAAAAGGTGTCTCAATCCCTTTTACATCAGGTCACGTATTCCGACAAAAGAAGAAGATTGCATCGAATTTGTTGAAAAGAATGTCTCAATCCCTTTTACATCAGGTCACGTATTCCGACTCAATCGATTTCTCTTTTGCCATTCCCGAAGCGGTATGTCTCAATCCCTTTTACATCAGGTCACGTATTCCGACAAATTGAGTGGGGTCATGGACCCCAATTGGCTCCAGGATGTCTCAATCCCTTTTACATCAGGTCACGTATTCCGACAAAAAAAAAATGGCGACTTACGAGGATATCGCGAAAGTCTCAATCCCTTTTACATCAGGTCACGTATTCCGACAGTCCCTAACCTGAACCGTGAGGGCTTCAAGACAAGATGTCTCAATCCCTTTTACATCAGGTCACGTATTCCGACATGGAGGGTCGAAACGTCAGTCTATTAATCTTTTTATTGTCTCAATCCCTTTTACATCAGGTCACGTATTCCGACAAGGGGTCGGGACCCGACCCGAGGGGAAACGTGGTGTCTCAATCCCTTTTACATCAGGTCACGTATTCCGACACCCCATCCAGGCTGGGAGAGGTCTGGGGTTATGGAATGTCTCAATCCCTTTTACATCAGGTCACGTATTCCGACTTGAATCTCTTTTAGATCAAACCGAGGTTCTGGTTGGTGTCTCAATCCCTTTTACATCAGGTCACGTATTCCGACAGCTGTTAACAAAGACGGAGAAAGCCTGGAAGAAACTTGTCTCAATCCCTTTTACATCAGGTCACGTATTCCGACAGGCTTCCCAACGGAAAGCTTATCGAAATCGCATGGATGTCTCAATCCCTTTTACATCAGGTCACGTATTCCGACAAGGGATCGGACGAAAGTCCGGTCCCTTCACCGAAAGTGTCTCAATCCCTTTTACATCAGGTCACGTATTCCGACATCGGGGAGGGTTTCCTCCCGATCATCAAGGCAGTTGTGTCTCAATCCCTTTTACATCAGGTCACGTATTCCGACAGAGTTCGATACCCCACAGATGGAAGAAGAGGCGCTGTCTCAATCCCTTTTACATCAGGTCACGTATTCCGACTGTCCCACAAGTTGACATTGTTGCTTGAAGAACTGGATGTCTCAATCCCTTTTACATCAGGTCACGTATTCCGACCGTTTGTTAACCCCTGGGGCCGGGCGACCGAGGTCCGGTCTCAATCCCTTTTACATCAGGTCACGTATTCCGACTATCGGATAGATAAGCTGATCGTCGCCGACCATTGAGTCTCAATCCCTTTTACATCAGGTCACGTATTCCGACAGGTGTGGAAACGACCGTCCGCAGCCGGGGTAAGGTGTCTCAATCCCTTTTACATCAGGTCACGTATTCCGACCTGGCAAAGACGAGGTAGCATTGGAGAACAAAATACAAGTGTCTCAATCCCTTTTACATCAGGTCACGTATTCCGACCATCGTTCAAATAATCGAGAAGGGATCGGACGAAATGTCTCAATCCCTTTTACATCAGGTCACGTATTCCGACAACAGCAGGACGTGGATATTAATGGCTCCGGGACAATCGTGTCTCAATCCCTTTTACATCAGGTCACGTATTCCGACAGGCCATGTCGGAGTATTGTTGTTATTCTTAAACAGATGTCTCAATCCCTTTTACATCAGGTCACGTATTCCGACAGCACCCTTTGAAAACGCAATAAAATCAGCATGTTAGACCCCCGTTTGCGAGGATCGCCGATTTTGGGGTTCTGAAGCGGCGTGATTTTGGTCGATTTTTGAACGCGAAAGTTCATATTGTCAATAAAATCAATGGGTTAAAATTTGCGAGGATCCCCCCCCTTTTTTGGGGTTTTTTAGATCCTCGCCAATTCGGGCTTTTTTTTCAAAAAAACAGTTTTTTTTCAGGCGATACATTTTTGTCGATCATTCGACGCACAATAACCGTTTTGGTTAAAAAAACAAAAAAAATAACATTGTTTGCAAGCCATTGGCTGAATGTTACGAAAACATCTGCCTTTTCGACGCCGGCGCATCAAGCCCCAAGTCTTCGACAGCATTGCGATGCTCGATTTCGCAAACATGATTCATTTTCGTTTTTCTATTTCGGCCAACTATAAAACATAATCGTCTTTTGATTTTTTACCGACTGTTGCATGTCAAAGAGCTTTCAGGCGTTTTGCAATTTCAAAGGCGAATTGCGAAGACCATTTTTTTATTATCACGCATGCATGGTAAACGGCAAATATTTCGACCGTTCCAACACGGTGTCCTCGAGATTTTCGACCCTTGTCCTGACGACCTGCCTGAAATCGATCAATTTGTTTGTCCTGCGCTCCAGAAACTCGGTTGTCATGAAGCCGTCGTAGTTTCTCAGGAATATTTTTCTCGAATCGTCGTTCATCCTAACGCCTTTTGAGTTCTTTGTAAACTGGGAAATTCCTATCGCCTTCTTGTTTATCAAATACATGACAAGACGGTCGGCTATCGGGCTTCTGAGTTCCTCTATCAAATCGCTTGCCAGGGATTTGCGCCCGTATTCCAAATCGTGCAAAAATCCAAGGTAGGGGTCGAAGCCGAAAGCGGACAGCAGGCCTGCGATTTCGTTGAATATCAGCATGTATGCGAAGCCGAGCATGGCGTTTACAGGGTCCGGCGGGGGATGGTAGACCCTGTTCCTGAACTCGAAGCCGTTCAGGAGCAGTTTCCCGTATGCTTCGAAATACACCTTGCTCGCGTATCCTTCCGAGCCTTTGAGCTGCTGGACTGTGTTTTTGGAATCGATTTCGTCGAGGCTTTTTTTCAGAGAGTTGATCGCAGGGGTCAGGTCCGTTTCCGGACGGTTTCTCCGATATCGAACGAGAAAATTCCGCTGGTTCCGGATCTTGCCCCTTACGAGTTCGCGACTGAATTCGACCCTGAAATTATCGTCCCTGTAACTGCTCTGCTGCGCCATTCTGAGGTAAATGTTTTTGGTGAAATCGGGAACGAGGCGGCAATGGAATTTTCCGCCGAAGGAAAGATACGATATTTCCACGCCCTTTTCCGACAGAAAACGAATCAGTTCCGTGGTGACCTGGCTGTTGCCGAATATGACGATTCTCTTGAGTTCGTCCGTGCGGTATTCCGCGATGATTTTGCCGTCCTTTTTCACGGCGATTCGTTCGGACCGTTTTTTAAGCTGGAGGCCATGTTCCGTGATATACAATGTTTTCATCCCGAAGTCTCTCCTTTTGCGAATAGTCGCCTATATAATAAGGTATGTTTTCATTCGGTTCCGTCCTTTTCGTCTTCTTCGAAACGAAATATCCATTCCCATGTCCCGTCGTCGTTTCGTTCTTTGAGAACAAGGCAAGGGCCCGATGAAAAGGGCCTGGTTCCGTTTTCTTCGAACAAATTTTCCATATCCCGGCGAATCCGGAGAAGTCGCGCGTTGATTTTCTCTTTTTGGCGTTTCAAGCGCATGTACTCGAAAAGCAGGTGGCAGCCATCTTTTTCGATCGTATTTGCGGCCCTTTTATTCGGGAGATCGGAATTTTTTCCGCAATGGAGAGCCTCGGAGTATGGACGGCCGTTTTCCAGAGTATTTTCTCGTGGGGGGGGGTCCATGCTTTCCGGCATTTCGTCCGGCGCTTCAAAAACGCGGGCTTGGGCGCGATCCAATTGCGCCGGTTCTTTTTCGGAGGTTTCGGCCTCTTCCCCGATTGTCGCCTCCAATCCGTCGCATTCGAAAAAGCTCTTATAGTCCAGAACCTTTCTGCCGGAATTTTCCGGCCCACTCGATTCGGTTTTTTCGCCAGAATCATCTGGTTCGTCCCTTGTTTCATAACTATTCGTCTTTTCCTCCTCGTCGTGCCGTCTTCGTCCCGGAAACGGCCTGGCCCCCCCGTCGCCGTCCAGTTCCGCGGCCAGCGCGTACATTACGGGAGACGGGTAGGACCTCGGGGGCAGGTCGAATTTGCATGTGCAGACGGACCGGGCGAGGTCGTGGAAGTTTTCTCGGATCTTGGCGCAGGATACGGGGCTTTGCTTTCTCCGGTCGATGTATTTCTGTGTCTGGTCGTAGTCGTAGTTGAGGGTGTGGCCCATGACCTTGTGGAGGAAGGCCGCGCCCTGTTCGCCTGCGAAGGTCAGGGTGTAGAGCAGGCAGACGCGTTCGTAGTGTGTCAGGTATTTCTGGTCGCGGGCTTTCAGAATCAGGTGCTTGAGGACGCCGCATCCGTTGACCATTTCCCGGACGCCTTCGGGCGCCAGGATTTCGTCGCCGGGTCCGTAGGAGATGCCCTGCGTGTCGGGGCCGAAGCCGGTCGAGGGAAACAGGTTCAGGGCGTCGGGGTCGGCGCGGAGGATGTTTTCCAGGGGTTCGAACTGGTCTTCGAGGGCGGCGCCGGAGTCGTCGAGGAAGAGTCCGCGGCGCTTGTTGGCCTTGTTGACGCCCAGGGGCAGCTTGATCAGGCAGGAGTCGCGGTCGATCTTTCCGTGGGGAAAGAGTTCCCAGACCAGGTCTTCGGAGGGAGGGCCGGCCATTTTGAGCACTTTTTTCCCGATGAGCATGGCCCTTGCCGACGCGATTTCGTTTTTGAAGAAGACCCATCCGTGCCTGCCCTTGTAGCCGCTGTCCTCTACGATCATGGACAGGCCCATGGATTCGCAGACCCGCTTGATGCGCAGGATGTCCTCGTGGGTCTTTTCCCGGAAGCGGGGAAGCAGGGAGGCGTCGGAGACGAGGATTTTGCGCTTGGAGACGTCCACGTCGAATACGATGAACTCCACGGTGTCGCGGACGGTGACGGGATAGACGGCCAGGGTGTCCTCGCCCGCCAGGTGCCTTCGGACGTCGTCGACGGTCAGGGGACGTTCCACGCGTATGTACGCGCAGCGCCCGTTTTCGTCCACCCACTGTCTTGCGTGGGAGTCGCCCCTTCCCCGGAGGGTTTCCAGAAAGTTCTCCAGGTGGTCTTCGTCGAAGGACAGGTCCTGGAGGTTTTGCCGGGACTGGAGGCGGATGTTTTCCACGGATTTGCGGGCCTGTGGTTCGTCGCGGATTTCGAGGACCTTCTGCGCGGCCTTTTCGGCGAAGCCGTAGAGTCCCATGCGGGAGTAGCAGTCGGCGAGCTTGCGGTAGCCGTCGCGGTACCCGGGGTCTTTGTGGAGGACGGTTTTGACGTTCTCGATGGTCCTTCGGACGTTGCCTTGGTCCTGCTTCAGGTCGTCGATGCGGTTTTTCGCGGCGCACATGGACGGGTCGATTTCCAGGGCCTTGGCGTACTGTCCCGCGGCCCGGGAGGGCATTCCCAGGGACAAAAACAGCTCCCCGATCTGGAAGAGCAGGTCGGGGTGGCTGCAGGGAAATATTTCGTGCTGGCCGAGAAGGTTCCGCGCGTACTCGATTTCGCCCGCGTCCATGGCCAGGCGCACCATGCCGACGAGCGACAAAAGGTTCTGGGGGGTCAGGGACTTGACCGACTTGTAGTAGCCGTACCATCCGTGCATTTTTGCGTCGACCTCCTTGATGCGGTCGGGGATGTGGTCGGTCCTTCTGACGGGCTTGATCAGTTCCAGCCTTTGCTCGAACTGCTCGATGGATTTCTTGTCCGGGCCCTTGCCGTCTTCGTCCATGTAGAATCCCAGATACGAGATGCCTGCGGATACGCTGGATATGACGGTCTTTTCGGGGTTGTTTGCAAGCTTCAGGCCCGCCAGCAGATCCTTGGCCGTCTGCTTCGCCCGGTCGAGGTCGTCGTTTTCTTCGGAAAAGACGGCGATATCGTCGGAGTAGCGCAGGTAGCGGTCCTGGTATCGTTCCCACATGGCCCGGTCGAACGGGTGCAGGTAGATGTTGGAGAGAAGCGGAGACAGGCCGCTTCCCTGGTGCGAGCCGACGTCGTTTTCCAGAAGTTCCATCTCCTTGAAGACCTTGGCCTTGAGCAGGCGCGACAGGAGGCGCGAGAGCTTTTTGTCCTCGACGGTTTCTTCGACCAGTCCGATCAGGGTGCGGTGATCCATGGAATCGAAGAACTTTTCCACGTCCATCTTGAGCATCCACCGGCACCCCCTGGCGATCAGCTCTTCGGCCTTTCGAACGGCCCTGGCGGCGGACTTTTTCGGGCGGTATGCGTAGCTGCAAGGCAGAAAGCGGGGCTCGAAGACGGATGCGAGGACCCGTGCGACGGCCTGCTGGACGACGCGGTCCCTGACGGCGGAGATGCCGAGTTCGCGCTCCTTGCCGGGGCGCGACCGGTCGGTGAAGGCCACGACGGGAAGGGGCCTGTAGCTGCCGTCGCGGAGTTCGGCCGAAAGGGCGTCGATGTTTTCGGGAAGTGCGTTTCCAAAGTCCCTGGTGGCGACCTGGTCGTAGCCAGCGCATTTGCTCTTGCCGCGCACGTGCCTCCAGGCGCCGTAAAGGTTCTCCTTGTCGTGTATTTTTTCGAAAATCATAGTACTTGGCAATCCTCCTGAGTTCTGGACGGCTCCGCGCCGAGGGATTGTGTCCGCTTGGCGCAGCCGCCGCAAAGGGTGTATACCAGCACGCTGTCGGTGGCTTGGTCGATGATCTTGTCGAGCCTTTCCAACAGAGCTTCCAGGGCTTCTTTGCGCAGCGTGCATTCGAAGACGCTTTTTTGCACGCGGTCGCCGTAGTCCTTCAGGACCTCGGCGACCTTGTTGCGCTTCTGTAAAGGTTCTCCTTGTCGTGGATTTTTTCGTAAATCATAGTACCTGGCAATCCTCCTGAGTTCTGGACGGCTCCGCGCCGAGGGATTGTGTCCGCTTGGCGCAGCCGCCGCAAAGGGTGTATACCAGCACGCTGTCGGTGGCTTGGTCGATGATCTTGTCGAGCCTTTCCAACAGCGCTTCCAGGGCTTCTTTGCGCAGCGTGCATTCGAAGACGCTTTTTTGCACGCGGTCGCCGTAGTCCTTCAGGACCTCGGCGACCTTGTTGCGCTTCTTGTCAAGTACGATGTCGTAGGATATTACGTAGAAAGTTTTCATGTTTATGTGGTCAAGGGTTAAGGGCCGAAGGTTAAGGGTTAAGGGTTAATGTTTAGGGTTTTACACCTGCCGTTTCGCGAAATCGGAACAAATTCCTATGGAAAAACAACTCCGGCAAATGGGGTGATTTTCACACCCATCCGGTTTCCAATAGCCGCATGTATGCTGCCTGTGGAAAAGCAAACCCGACAAATGGATGATTTTCAGACTTCGGGAAGCAGGAAATACTCTCATTCTCTCTCCGTTCCGCATTTTGTCGTCAAAAAGCCTTTTTGGCTCTCGGCGGATTTGCGGGCAAACTCGTTCCGATGGTACCTATACCATCCTGGTCTGGAGTGGCGTGGCCTGGTTCCGACGGGGTTTCATATACGCGGCTTGGTTTTATTTAGCTTCGGCCGGTTTTCATCCAAAAATATCGATCTTCGCCTGGATTCCGGGTCTAAAGCAAGCTCCGCCCCGAATGACGGTGTCGGTTGGCCGACCTTATAACCAATACACATATGCGCGGCTTCGGGCCAGAGCTGGAAGCTCTGGTTACCTTTGCCCGTCTCTTTGAAACGAAAGCCGGCAAGCGTTTTTTTCCACAAATCCGCGACGAGTCGTTTTTTTTTCATCGACCGACATCGCCCCTGCCTAGTCGCAAAGTCCCGGCGCCGCGCCGCCGTGGAAGGCGGCGCTACCGCAATCTCCCGCGCCGCAGAACGAACGGGCAATCCGCCGTCTTCCCATCCCGTCCCCACGGCTTCCCATCTCCCCATCTCCCATGCTCCCCGCGCGCGTTCGAGGAAGAGACGGAGATACCCGGGAAATGGTGGGTTGGACTGCGTGCAAGATTGGCAGGCCGCCGTTTCGATGAAAAAATGTATCGGCGACAAGTCCCGGGCGCCGACCCACCCACCCTACGCTACAGAACCAGGCTGCGGCAGAATACCGGGTCAATTGATTCCCTGCCATCCCATCTCCCCGTGTCCCACTCTCTTCCCATCTGCCACTCTCTCCCATCTCCCCATCTCCCCATCTCCCCATCTCCCCATCTCCCCATCTCCCCATCCCCCCATCCCCCCATCTCCCATCCCCCCATCTCCCATCCCCGCTACAGCACAACCAAATGCTTTTGCGGCCTGGGGTTTTCGCAGAGCATCTGTTCGCGCTGGAGAATGGAGGCGTCGTTTCGGTGCAGGCAGATGTTTCGTCCTTTCTTGCGCCGACATATGACCTTGTCGTGGAGGGCGAATATGGCGCCAGTGTTGGGTGCGAACCATGCCTTGTGGATCTGGCGAACCCTCCGGGCGATGTACCACAAGGGCATGTCGGCGGTGTAGAGGACCACAGTTCTATTTTTGTTTTGCTTCAGGGAGGCCAGCTCGTTGAGACAGATCAGGATGGCGGAGTCCATGCCGTCCAGGATTTTGGCCTTGAGGCCGTCGTTTCCGGCGTGGTATTTCTGCCTTTTTCTGGCGTTGTTTTTCAGCCAGTCGAAGGCGTCGGGGTCTATGAGGTCGGGATCCATGAGCAGCTCGCGGGCGTCGGCGAAGGGGCTGGCGTTGGGTTCCCATTCGAGTGTCCAGTTGTCCCAGGAGCGGATGCGTGCCTCGATCTGGGAGATCAGGGCCTGCTTGTCGCGGAACTTGCGCAGGGTTGCACGGTAGTCCTCGTCGATGTCGATGTCGCGATGGAGCATGCCTGAGAGAAATTCCACCCACACGATGTCGGGGACGACCACGGGGTTCCGGTTTTTTTCGCAGAAATTCTTGATGCGCAGGGTGCTCTCCCGATACCAGCCGTCCTGACGGTCGAAGGCGCTTGTGAAGGTGGCGGCCCAGCGATAGAGAATGTTGGTGTCGATCATGTAGGTGACGGGCGTGGAGCTTTCCGCAACGGTCTTTTCGGGGCTGCTTTTTTCGGGAGCGGTCTTGATGGATGAGGTATTTTCGACGACGGTCTTTTCGACGACAGCCTTCTTGGCGGCGCTCTTCTTAGCGACGGTCTTCTTGGCGACGGTCTTCTTGGCGACGGTCTTCTTGGCGACGGTCTTCTCGACGACGGTCTTCTTGGCGACGGTCTTCTTGGCAACCTCTTTTTTCTGGCCTGTTTTTTTCTTGGAAGCGGGCTTGTTTTTTTTCATTGGTCGTCGTCCTCCTCGCCGTTTTCGCAATCGCCGTTGTCGTTATCGCCGTTGTCCTCCTGCCGGTCGTCGTCTTCGTCCGGTTCGTACTGTTCGAGCATTTCGTAGAGCTTGTCCAGATCTTCCTGGTCGTATTCCCAGTCATCGAGGGACTCCGGCGGAAGGGCGATGCGCATGCGCTTGAGTTCTTCGGGGTCGGCTTCGAAGATTTCCCTCTGTCCGTACCAGAGGGCGGCTTTTTGGAGAAACGGTCCGAGGCGTCGGGGCCATGCCGGGTCCAGGATGTCGATCATGCGAAAGGGGTGGTTGTTAGCGACGAAAAGAATGGAGGGCTGGAACTGGTCTTCGCCTGCGCAGCCTACGATGGCCTGGGGTGCGGGTCCCATGGAGAGGATTGCGGCCAGGTCCTGCCTATCCTCGGCGTACAATTCGAACACGTGTTGAAAAAGCAGGACGGTGCCGAAGTCCGGGTCTTGTTCGAGCATACGCCTGGCGTTTTCGAGGGAGTCGGCGGTTTCGATTCGCCACGAATCGCCCAGGGAGTCTGCGACGGCCTGTCCGACGGCTTTTTGGTGTTTGCCGTCGCCGTCGAAAAGCAGGACGCGGCGGGGGCATTGCTTTGCGACGAACCTTTCGGGGTAGTTTCTGTCCTGCTCGCTTTTTCGAATGAATTCGACGAGCTTGCGCACGGAGTTTTTCTCGTTCTTGTGAATGTATGCGTAGCAGTGTGCGTTTGCGGCGGCGAACCAGTGTGGGACGGTGCCCGCGCCGCTGAACATGACGACGCTCGTGCGGTTGTGAAGGGATACGAAGCGTTCCAGCACGTTGACGCCGTCGCTGTTTTCGTCGTCGGCGGTCAGGCTCATGTCGATGTCGAGTACGAAGACGTCGTAGAATTTTTCATAGAAGGCATCTACGGCGTCCCTCATGCTTTCGACGACATCCACGTCGAAGCCCTCCTCGGCCATCCACTCGGCGGCGATCCTCACGATTTCCGATGTGGGTTCGTCGTCCATGAACAAGACGGAAATTTGTTTTTCGTTCATTGTTATTTTCTCCTTTTTTTGAGGTGAATTTCGAATTTGGCCCCGTCTCGGGGCTGAGGTTCGGTAAAAATGAGGCTGCCGCGCAGTTTTTCCACGGCGATGCGGGCGCTGGCAAGTCCCAGCCCGGTTTCCTTCTTGATGCCCTTGCTGCTGACGTAGGGTTCGAACATGCGGTCCTTGTACCGGGGATCGACCCCGCCTGCGTTGTCTTGGACGCAAATGGAAAGCTCATTTACATCGATGAAGATTTCGATTCGTCGTTCTCCGGGCGGGACCTTGCGTCGTTCGAAGGCTTCGACGGCGTTTTTGACAATGTTGTCGATGGCCAGTCCCAGATAGTCGCCGTCGGTGTTCCAGACGGCGCCGGCGCAATCGGGTTCGATGACGAACTCGGCCTTTTCCAGGTAGGAGGAGACGATTTCCCGGACGGTTTCCACCGGATCGATGTCTTCGGGCGCGGCCATCTTGTCCTGGATGAAGCGGTTGATGCCGTGGATGCGCCGCATTTCCTTGCGGATGCTTTTCAGGTATTGTTCGACCTGGGAGTTTTTGACGTAGGGTCTTTCCAAGAGCCAGTCGAGGCGGTTGTTGATGCCTGCCATGGTGTTGCCGGTGTCGTGGTTGAAGCGGCGAATCTGGTGCATGACGGTCTGTCGTTCTTCGAGCAGCTTCTTTCTGGTGGCGGCGAAGCGGTCCTCGGGATTGATTTCCAGGGAGCGGTTCACCCAGTCCAGAGCGTTTTCGTCGGCGTCCTGGCCGCCCTCGAAGTATGCGAGGTCGGCCAGGATGTTCATGACCTGGGTGCGTCCGGGGGCGAACCGGTCGAAGAACTCTTCGGACACCACCAGATAGGTTTCGCAGAGCGCGCGGGTGTTCTGGACGTACGCGGGCCGTTCGAACCGGATGCGTTCGTTGAAGACCTTTTCCCGGAGCACGGGAAGCGCCAGTTCCGGCCCCCAGTCGGGGGCGTCGATGCGGGCGAAGTTTCTGGTCCAGGCTTCGCTTTGTTCGCGCAGGTTTTGCCCTTCGAACCGGCAGAGCAGTTCCAGGCAGTCGGAAAGAAGAGTGCGGGGCTGCGAAACGAACCACCCGGCCAGACTGGTCTTTTTTGCTTCCGACCGGCAACAGGAGACATATCTGTCGAGATAGTCGAAGAAGATGTCGCGCTGCCGGCCTTGCCAAACGCCTGTTTTATCCGTGATGCCGTAAGCGCTGCACACGACGGTGTACAGCACGGTGGCGCGATCCTTGGCCGTGGGTTCGAAGCCCTTTTTGCCGGCTTCGAGATCGTCATAGTAGCGCAGGCTTGCCTCCAGGGACTTTTCGTATTTCATTTTTCTGAAATGGTCCAGGACTTCCCCGGTCCATCCAGGTTCTTTTTCATGAAGCGGCTTGTCTGTCATACGTTCTCCTTTGCTTACACTCGATGATCAAGTTTTTTTTCGTCATTCCCCCGAAAGCTTCGAATCCAGGCGCGTCTGCGGATCTCCTGGATTCCGGGTCTCCGCTGCGCTGCGCCCGGAATGACGGTCGCCTCGATCCAGTCGGCGGAAAAACTTGATCATCGAGTTACAGGTTTAAGGTGTAAGGCGTACAGTGAATGGCAACCAGAGTATCCAGCTATGGTCGCGATGCCGCGAATATGCCGCCCCGTCGAAGCCAAGGCACGCCAGACCAGGATGGTCTGGTTACCGTCGAGGCACCGTCCCCTCTTCCCTGTTCGGCCCTGGCCCTTCATCTTTGGCCCTCGCTCATCGGCCCTTGCCCCTCTGCCCTCGGCCCTTGCCTCTCGGTCCTCGGCCCTTGCCCCTTGCCCCTTTTCAGCTGTATGAAGGATTCGGCGTCGAGGAGGTCCATGACGGGGACCGGGGCCTGCTGTTTTCCGGCGCGGACCCACAGGATGTTCCATTTTTCGGCGTGGCATCGTTCCAGGAATTCATCGACGGCCCGGTCTCCGGAGGTGGCGACGACCAAGATGTTTTCCGGTTTTTCTTTGAGCAGCGGCACCAGGGGGACGTCCACTTTCTGCATGTCGGATTTGCCGCGGACATTTACCACGGACATGCCGAACTTCTTTTCCAGCATGTTGTAGAACGGGTTTTGCCGGTTGTCCGGGTTTCTGTCCTCCACGAGAAACAAGCGGGGAGACAGGTTGAATTTGTATGCGAACCGTTTGTAGAGTTTTTGGAAGTCGAAGAACTCGTTGCGGTTTGCGACGCGGTTCCACCAGACGACCAGGGCGGTCTTGGGCAGCTGCCGGTTGGGCTGGTAGGACCAGGGTCCGCCGCGCCTTTCGCCGGCTTGGCGCTCGCCTTTGTCGCCCGGTCTGGCCCCGGTTTTCCAGGCGTTCTCCTTTCCTCCTTCCATAATGAACCGTTCGATTTCAAAGGCGCTCTGGAAGCGGTTGTCGGGCAGGGGGTTCAAGGCCAGGGAGAGAAATCGGGACCACAGGGGCGGATAGTCCAGGCGGTTGATATGGTTTTGGATATCTGCGGGGAATGGATCTTCGGGGGAAAAAATTTGTTCGAACCTGTAATCGGGCAGAGTTTGCTGCAAGACCAGTTTTCCCAGGGCGTAGACGTCGGTTGCGGGCGACAGGCGTCCTTTGGGGTCGAAGCATTCGGGCGCGGAATAGAGGGCTTCGGGTCCGAGGCTGGCGTTGTTGGGGTTGTAGCCCTTGAAGTCGTTCATGCGAACGAGGGAGTCGAAGCCGAAGAAATAGGGTTTGAAGGTGGTGTCGCTGAGCACGATGGAATGAAGCGGTATGGCCCGGATCACCACCTGGTTTTCGTGCAGCAGGGACAGGGTTTTGGAGCAGTTTCGTACCAGGGCCTTGACCTTGAACCACCGGTCGCGGTCCTTTGCGCTGGTCATGGCGCGGGGCGTGAAGCCGCCGGGCTGCGCGAACACCAGTCCGGGCTCTTCGTTTCTGAGGGAGCCGTCCATGGGGTCGTCGGGGTTTGCGAACTTCACCAGGTCCACGGGTTCGGGGAGAAAGGTGTAGTTCATGCACAGGATTTCCACCATCCGGTGGAAGGAAAGTCTCAACTCGCTGATTTCGAAGTCTCGGTTCTTGCCCGGGAGTCCTTCGTAGTCCAGGACCATCAGGTATAGGCGCCTGGGCAGATCCGGGGCCTGGTCCTCCACCTGCAAGAGCTTGTAGAAGCGCTCGCGCTGGATCATGCCCGCGATTTTCCAGCGTTCCTCCCCCCGGTAGTCGGGTATGATTTGTCCATCCTTGAAATTCATCGAAGGTGCATCCTCCTTTCCGTCATTTCACGGCAATTCTGACTATGCCGAGCTTTCCGTGGGAAGAGGTCGCAACGAACGGTTATCCAGACCAGGATGGTCTGGTTGCCTTCGAGGCGCCGGCAATTCCCATAATTCGAATTGCATGTCATTTCAGGGGCAGCTTGTGGGCCGCGTTCAGTGCGGCCTTCATGGTCGTAAAGCGGTTGTCCACCGACGGTTCGACGGCCTTTGCGACCCAGTCGCGCCAGGGTCCGGGGACGGAGCCGAGCTTTTGGAAGTCGAACCGGGCGTTTGCCTTGCCATCGACGCCCGGCGCCTGCCGGGCGAGCACGTGGTAGATGGTGGCGCCGAGGGAGAAGATGTCCGCGCGGCAGTCGATGTTGCGGGGCGGAAACGCGACATCGACGAATTCCGGCGGCTGGTATCCGGGCGTGCCGGTCTTGGCGAACCGGGTCAGGGTTTCGTTGCCCGAGCGGACCGCGAAGGCGCCGAAGTCGATGAGAACGAAGTTTTTCTCCCGCGTGCACATGATGTTTTCCGGCTTCAGGTCCTGGTAGACGAAGCCGATCTTTTTTCCGTCGATTTCCTCGCTGCGGTGGAAGCCTTGCAGGATGCGCCCGATCTGCAAAATCACCTGCTTGGCGTTTCCCAGAAGATTTCTTCTGAACCATTTGTACTGAAGAGCGTCATAGAGCGGCGAGCCGCTGACGTAGCTGAGCACCAGGAAACGCTCCCGCGTCCACAGTTCGCGGCCGTCTAAGCCCTGTTCCAGGAAATGGTGGGAATTGCCGTTTTTGTCCTGGTGGGGGCCGTAGAGGTCGAGCCCGAGGTCCGCGACTTCCTCGAGCAGGACAGGCACGCCCCCGATGCCCCGGCTGGCGGCTCGCAGGAGCATTTTTCTTTCGAACATCAGGCGCATGCGCTGTCTTTCGACCTGTTCGGCCACCGCCAGGTTGTTTTGCACCTCGAAGAGCTTTCGAGGATACCGGTTGGTCTTGATCAGGACCTTCTTGTCGTACATGCGGCGGTCGCAGCCAGCGTAGATGACGCCGAAGCCGCCCGCAGCCAGAAGCTCGTCGATGCGGTACCGTTCCTTGAGCAGCGAGACGGCCCGGTAGCGGACGCCGTCTTCGACCACCTCGCCCACCTCGCGTCGGAGGTTGCGGTCGGTGGTTTTTCTCAGCTTTTTGGGGTTCATTTGTTCCTTTATTCCTCCTTTTCCAGGATCATGGTCAGCCCTCCGGGCAGCCCGACCGGCTCGCCGGGCGCCCACCAGTGTCTATCCCCGGTCTTCAATGTCCCTCCGGCGGAAAGGACCATGTCGTTTCTTCCCAGGTTTCTGACCGCCACCCGGCCCTTGCTCCAGTAGATTCTGGCCTGGCTTCTGGAACACTGCCGGGCGAGTTCTTCGTTCTGGAAATGGAGCTTCAGATCCAGGTCGGGCCGTATGTTTTTGGACCGGGAAAACTTTCCTACGACCAGGCTTTTGTGCGTCTCGATCTCCTTTTTCAGCTGGAGGACGGGGACCCGGTCGCGGTATACGGAGACGAAATACCTGCCGGGGACCAGGGGCGGCGGAGTTTGCTCAGGACCTTGCGGGGGGAGTTTCCCTGGGTCGGACGGGGATGGCGGTTGCGGCGGTTGCGGCGGCGCGTCGCGGATAGGAATCGGCGCGGATTTCGATTGCGTTTCCGCGTCGAAGGGACAGGACGAACGCGGAGAACTGTCGGGCTGCCCGAGCCCGGGCCTTTGTTCGCCGACAGGCGCAGGAGCGCCTGGCAGGGGTTGCGTGGTCGCCTCGGCCGGGTCTTCGTCCTTGGGCGGGGCCGGGATTTCGGCCTTGGGCGGGGCCGGGGTTTCCGCAGGCTCGTTTTCCGGGGAAATCAATTTCACGAGCACGAACCCCTTCGTCTCGGGGGAGGTGTCCAGTTTGAAATTCATTTTGCGAATGCCCCGGGCGTCGGCGGGAATCTCCACGGTCACCGTCAAGGTGTCGCCGGATATCTCGTACCGGCCGTCCCGGAAAAGGCCGGAACTCCAATGGCACCGGGGCGGATTGTCGGAACGGGCGACCGGAAGACGATAGGTCCACCGTTGCCCGGCGGCGACGTTCTGCGGGCCGGGAGGGGCGCCGGACTGCCAGATCGGGGACTGGTCTCGGGCCCCTTTTTTTTCTGAACCTTCTGTCATTTGCCTGTCTCCTCTTTTTCCGCTTCAACGCATTGAACGGAATTTACTGAGTTGTGAAAAACAGATGAATATGACGGATCTGGGGAATTAAATATCTTCTGGTTATAACGGATTTGGGGGAGCGGCAATGCGTAGGTTGGGTTGAGCGGGTTTCACGTTGGGTTTCGCTCGCTTCCCAACCGTTTCGCGCGCCGTATCTGTTTGTTTGATAGAATTCCGTAGCGAAACCCAACAATTGACGACGCTCAACCCAACCTACATTCCATCGGAGTCAAGCTCTTCGAACTTTTCGCCATAGACCAACAATTGACGACGCTCAACCCAACCTACATTCCACCCACCCCCAAATCCGTTATAACCAGAATATCTTCGTGTTCTTCGTGGTTGAAAATCAGGAAAGCTTACCACGAAGAACGCGAAGACGACCGATCTTAAAATATCGGTTCATCGCGGATTTGTGGGGAGCGGCAAAGGCAACCAGAGCTTCCAGCTCTGGTCCCATATCGCGAATATGCCGACGCTTGGAAGCCAGGGCAGGCCAGACCAGGATGGTCTGGTTACCATCGACACGCTTTTTCCCACAAATCGGCGTTGAGCCGTTTTTTTCCGTCATTCCCGCGAAAGCTTCGAACCCATGAGCTTCCGCAAACTTTCTGGGTTCCGGGTCGAAGCTTAGCTACGCCCTAAATGACGCGCATCGCAAGCTGTCGGACTGAAAAAAACTGATCATCGAGCATTGCGCCCATGATCGGAAATTCGTTCCAGCAATGGAAACTGGAACGAACTTGTTTGTGGATCATTCACCGAACACGCCGTTTCGTGTAAGGGGCATTTGCGAGTTCTGCCGGTTTCGGAACCAGTTATAGTCCGGATAGCATATCTTTTCGCCCGCGTTTCTGGTCAAGGCGAAAAGATCGATCATTCCCGGGGGAAATTTCACAGGGTGCGCCTCTCTCACCGCGTTGATTTGTTCTCTGACATCGATCTCATCGGTCCTGTCGAAGGCGCGGTACCTTTGGGCGCCCCGGTCGATGGTCCCGCCGGTTATCATGACGTACACGCTGCCGAGTCCCAGGGGCTTTCCCATTCCGATCTTGTGCCCCATGGACAGGGAGACCCTCGGCTGACCATCGACCGTCCTCATGTTCAAGTCCAGCTCGATGGCGTACAACAGAAAACTCAGTTCTCTTTGGGTCAAGCCGGAGAATTCCGCTGACGTCGTCAGTCTGGAACCGGCTTTCAAGCGCTCCAGAATCTTGACGTTGCGCTGGTTGTGGAGCTTCTGGTCGATATGGCCGGGCCTTTGGACGTCGGCATTGCCGTGGTGATAGTAGAATTTCCTTCCCTTGGGACCCGAGGATTGGCGTTGTCCGTCCTTGGCGTAGAACGGGACGTGCCGTTCGGGTTTCGGGGAGGACAGTTCCTTGAGTATCCATTGGCCCTTTTCCAAGGAACCCGGTTGGCCTATGGCGTCGGAAAACGAGACTTTTCCCTTCAGGTGGGTTTCCTCGTCTTCCCGTTTATTCCCAACCGATCCTTTTCCAGCTTCGGAAGAGGCGTCCTTTGCCTTCGAGTGCGTTTCCTTGCCGTGAACGAGTCCGAACACGGCGCATGCGGGGCAAAGCCCGTCTTTCATATTGCAGGCGTCCACTTTGTATTCGGGGCGGGGATACAGCTTGGAATTCACCTTGACCTCGTATTTTTCGGCGAACAGCGCCATGCAGGAGTTGCTGACGGCCTCGAACACGGCCCGGAACATGCCCTTGACGCTGGTGGACTGTATGAAGGGCGTGTCCCCCTTGTGGCTGAACCGTTTGAAAGTCGTTCTGTAATCTTGTCTCGGGCCATTTTTCGTTTTGTATTCAAAAGGGCTTTTTTCGACGTCCTGTGAAAGACGAGACGGGACGAACACGGGAGTCACGGCGGTCATGGCGATATCGAGCCGGCCGGAATAGCTGTCCTCGGCCAGACGATGGTGCTTGGAAACATCTTCCCAGCTCGTGCGGTCCGGCTCGTTTTTCAGCGGTATGAAATTGTATGGATTTACCAGCGGCATGATAAGCCTCCTTATGAAATCATTTTGACAGATACGCAACGGACGAACTCGCCGTCGCATTCGTCGTTTTTCTTTTCGCCTTGGCAGGCGCGGTACCTTCGGACGACCAGTCCGGGGTAAGTCTTAGCGTCGCGGGCCGATTCCGAATCGACGGGGTAGGTCTGCACCTTGGGAAGCTGGGGGGCGAAGAAGTTCGGGCCGCCGTCCGGGTTGGCCGCAGGGTCCTCTTTCGGGTCGATCCACTCTCCCCACAGTATCAGGGCGCCGTCTTCTTCCGGTTCCCTCTTCAACTCCGCGACGCCTTGGAACCCGTCGGGGAACACCCCTTGGTCCAGGATCAGGACCGCGTGGATGCGACCGTCGTTTCGGCGCTGCCACCGGTACTCCCCGGACTCTCCGAACACCCGGCCTCGGGGCCATGTTTGGATGTTCTGCCAGTCCGGAGCGCCGGGGGCGTCAGTCTCGATCAGTTCGGCGCGCATGGTCCCTTCCAGCCAGGCGAAAGGAAAGTCGCCCGTCAGGCCGGGGTGGGCCGTCAGGTTTTCCGCGTAGCCGATCTTGGCGTTCATGGCTGCACCTCCTGCCGTCCGTCCGCCTGGGCGAGGGTTTCGATGTGGGAATTGAATGCGGGCGCGACCTTACTCCAGAACGCATCGAGGTCGGCGACACGGTACTTCTTGTACAGGGAAATTCCTTCCGCGACCGGGGCCAGCTCGATTTCGGGGGGATCGTACGTGGCGAGGTCGTATTTGGTTCGTTCGCCTTCGGTGGCCAGGGACCCGAGGTGTTCGACCCGGTTCGTCTCCCTGGGGTAGGAAAGCTCCAACCCGGACACCTTGGCCGACACCTTGCCGAACCCTTTGGTCTTGCCGAAACCGATGGAGACCATGCCCTCTTCGAAGTCTTTGAACACGTAGGCCATCAGTCCCATCTGCCACAGCTCGAAGTTGACCAGCCTGATACGGGTGGAAAAGCGGCAATTTTCCAAGGCGTGAAACCGCATGTTGGCCCCCGAAAACACGCCTGCGGTGAAACGGTCGATGCCGATCATATCCCGATAGACCGACTTGCACTCGCCGATTTCGGCGTCGGAAAAATCGATTCGACTTGCCAGACCGGCGCAGCCGAAGAGCTTGCAGGCGGGGCAGGCGAACGGGTACAGGCTTTTCTTTTCCGGATTGTTCTCCAGACGCTTGGAACAGCTGGCGTCCTTGTCGAAAGGGTCGCAGGCCGTCTGCGTCGGGTCCGCCGGATTTTCGGGGACCATGGAGCGGACGATTTTCTCGCTCAATGCGCGGAACGGTCCCCGGATGGACGATCCCGGCACGTAGAACCCCCAGCCGTCCGTGGAAGGGGCGTCCCGGCGTGAAGAACGGATACGCCTCACCATTTCTTCCCTGGGAAGCTTGTTGAGGAAAAACTTGTCCGGATATTCCTCGGCGCCTTTGCCGAATTCCGCTGTCTTGTCGTAGCGCCCGTCCGCGATCAAAAGCGGCCCGTCGCATTGAAAGTCCCATTGAATCGTGGCTTCGCACAGTTTTCGTCTCAGCATGATACGGCCTCCTTCCAGTTTTTGGTGATGTCCCTGTCAATGTCCTTGCCTCCGACAAGGGCTTTCCAAAGCTGCTTGGGGTCTTCGAAACCGTGGACCTTGTAGTCCGTCAGGCGGACCCTTCCCAGGCCGCCGGACCGTTTGCCGCCCACGTGGATGCCGTTTTTCAGCAGGGCCAGGACGATGTTGACGATCCTTTTGTCGGTGTCGTCCAGGTTTTCTCCGACCATCTTGAATTCGAAGTCGGACGGGGCTTTCTCGACGACCTCGTAGTCGAACTTGGCGCCATCGACGGCGGCGCCGTTGTCGCGGTGGATGGCCACACTGTCGCGCACCTGGGTCAGGATGCCGTCGTGCTTCCTGGCCTTGGCGTCGTAGACCGCGAGCCGGGAGCCGAACATGGTGGCGCCGAAGAGGCGGCAGATCGGGCAAAGGGTTGTCGCCAGAAAATCGTCGATTTTCTTTTTCTTTTTTTCGTCCGTGGATTTTCGGTCCGCCTCTATTTCCCGGATCATGTCCCGGTATTTTTTGTCGCAGCTGTCGTCGTCGAACAGGGTGCACGAGTCGATGCCGTTGTCGGGGCCGACTGCGGCCAGGACCCTTTCCAGTTCGGAGCGGATGGCCCCGCGAAGGGAGCTTCCGGGAATGTAGGGCTGGCCGTCGAGCCTGGCGACCGGAGCGTCGGTCTCCTCGGATGCCACGCCCGTGGAGATCCGCAAGGGGGTCTCCATCTTCAGCGTGCATGTGAACGTATACCTGTCATGCAACTTGTCGTGTTTTGCGAAATCAGCCATGGCGTTATTCCACCTCCTTTATGGGCATGTTTTTATCGAAAGCCTTTTTGTAGTGATATTGGTCTTTGATGTGGCTCCAGAAGAGGCGGAGTGCTCTGAGGCGATCCACGTTCCGGATATCGACGTTTTGCAAGTACCTTTCCTTCTTGATCCAATCGAGGAGGATATTTCCCAGGCTGTCTCCGCCGCTTTGAGCCGGACGGAGCCAGGATTCGGGTTTCCCGTCTTCGGCCTTGGCCTTGAGCTTTTTCAGCTGGCCGGAGATGAACCTCGAGACGTTGTCTTTCGCGTTTTCAAAGGAACCTTGGTTCCGCAGACAGTTGCCGACCGCGGAAATCTGGGACGAGGACAGTCTTTGGGGCTCGAACCCGAGCCTGTAGAATTGTATCGCCTTTTCGAGTACGGCAGGCTCTGCTTTGCGAAAGGCCAGTTCTTCTGCCATGGCTTGCGTAGCTTGTTGTTCCATTTGTTGCTCCATGGGTACGTTCCTCCTTTCACATCTTGGAAGCGCAATGGAAAGAATGCCAGAGAACGGCTTTGCCGAACCCTTCGGCGTTGACCTCCCCGATGCGCCCGACGCCGTTTCCTTCGGGGACTTTGGGAGTCGCCCCGTTCTTCGGTTCGAACAGAAAAGCGCTTCCGGCGGCCACGGCCAGGCGCGGCGCCCTGGGAAGCTGCAACGGGTAGCCGTCGAAACCGAACACCATGCGCGTGGAGGCGAAGGCCTTGGCCGGCCTCGGCTGCCAATCGCCGGGGTCGATGCACAGCGACGCCAGATCGAAAACATCCGGGGCGGTCTTGTCCCGGAGGTACTTGTCCTGGAAAATCGCGTCGCTCAGCAGGGTGACGGCCAGCACGGGGTTTCCCCGGCGCTGTTTGAAAATCGCGAATCGATCCGAAGCACTGGTGGAAAGGAGCGGTTTTGGCTCGACTTGCTCCACGCGCACCCATCCGAGCCCTCGCGAGCGGCCCTTGCCGACACCCGCCGTAAAAGGCCTGGACAACAGGGTTTCAACGCATCCGGCCAAGTCTTCGGGCACTTGGATCTCGCCCCGGAAAACCATGTCCTGCTCGATGCATCGCAAGCTGTAGAGGCTGCCCTCGGCCGCAACGCCGCGCTTGGCATCTATGGCGGTCCTGGCGATCAGGCGCTTTTGCACCTTTACTTCCTTCTTTTGCGCCGGGTCCCAGAACCCCCCCAAATAATCGATGGACTTGCCGCACTCGGGGTAGGCGCAGGTCTTTTCGCCTTCTTCGGCAACCAGCAAATCCACGACCCCGTGCTTGCCGTCGGCCAAAAATCCGGCGTCGTACTTGCAGGAGCGGGCCGAAAGCGGCACCGGTTCGGAACCGTCGGCCGCGGCGAAGTCGAACAGGGTCTCGCCCGTGAGGAACAGGCGGGAGAACTCATTGTCCCGGGGGCTTTTGTTATCTTGTTCCAAGTATTTGTGGGCGACAACCCCCCGGACCGTGTTTCCGGGCACCACATCCATGGTTTCCAGCAGGTTGTGCGCCTGGGGGCCGGATGACAACAGCGTGGGGGCCAGGGTGGTCAATCGGATTCCAATGGTTTGTCGCTTCATCGCGCCACCTCCTTGTTTTTGTCCGCGCCGTTCAGAATGTCGATGCCTCCGTCCAGCGCGCCCCTTCCGACCGCCTTTCGTCCGCCGATACGGTCCACGAACCTGGCGGAGGCCGTCAGAAAACGGGTTTCTTCCTGGGAAAGCCGCCGTTTCACCATGATTTCTCCGACGAACGAGACGTAGGAGACGGCCTCGTCGAAGAAAAGATGGTCGGGCAGGGCGACGCGCCTGGCGCGGTCCAGGGCGATGCCGGGCCGTACCAGTCCGTCCGGACGGAACACCGGGTTCCGGTTTTCTTCGAAGGCTTGTTGCAACAACTGTTCAAGGGCCTCGTCTTCGATCGCAGGCGAGGCGTCTCCCACCCAGATGGCGGATGGGATGGACGGGTTTCCGAAAAGGCCGCAGATCGTGCAGCAATTGGCGGGGTCCTTGCATTCGGGTCCGTCGGGGTCGTGCATATTGAATTCGCCTTCGACGCCTGGTGTGTTCAGAAGCCTTTCGGCGAAAAAGCGCCACCGTCCCTTGACCGACGATCCCGGAATGCAGGGTTTTTCGGGCATCCAGGCGTGGCCGCCCGAGCCCTTTCGCTTATGTGTTCTCACGATCATTCTGTCCAGAAGTCCCGCGACCGCCAAGCCGCTGAAAACGCTTGCCGGCGAGGAGAACTTCAGCTGGTATTTCCAATTAGCCATGTGCGCCCTCCGTTTCCGGCGTCTCTTGCGCTTGGGACGCCATTTTGTCTTGGCTGTTTTCGGTTTCTTTGCCGGCGGGCTGGATGTAGTCGTACAATTCCACGAGTTCCGTGATGGGACTGGTCCAACGCGTACCTTGCGCATCCGTCCCCGATTCCCGGAACGGAAAATGATCGAACTGATCCTGGAATTTGAAAAAGGCGCTGTCGGGTCCCATGCATCCCGTGCTTTTCAAGCGATGCAGAATTTTCAGGCACTCGAACTGGGCCTGCAAGGGGGACTGGAAGACGGCCGGGTAGAGGGCCTTGATCTTGGTTCTCGGAATTCCCGCCTCCTTGAACGCCCGGATTCTTCCGACCAGTTTCCTTGCTTCGGAAACCGTGTAGGGGCGTTCGGTGCGCCAGATTTCCACCGGCTTGGGGCCTTCCTTGGAAAAATATTCCGCTTTTCTGCGGTCCTTAACCCCTTCGGACCCCGACTCGGAGAGGACCATGAAATCGACGGTGCCGGTTTTCGGAGATGCGGCCTTGGCAAGCTTGGCCTCCCTTTCCTTGGCGATTTTCATCAGGTCGGCCGCCATGGTCATCAGGTCGCTGACGGGGTAATGGGCGTGTGCGATGACGACGCCCGCCGAAGTGGTCAAGCCGTCGGGGTCGAAAGGTTTCGGAAGTTTCCCTTCGGCCACCCAACGCGCCTGCAACGCCTTTGTCTTTTCCTGGTAGATCGTCATGAAATCGATGGACGTTTCCAGCGCAATATGGGCGGGAACGGCGAGAACCAGGTCGTCGCCGCCAGCCAGGACGAACTCCGCCGGAACGGACATGGCCGGGCCTTCGTTGGATTCGACCTCGCGCAAATCCAGGTTTTTCAATACGGCTTCCACTGCGGCTTCTCGGGTCGCGCGGTCCACGATTTCGGAAAATGCCGCGTATGCCCTTTTGATGTCCTCGTCGCCGTCGAAATCCTTGCCCAATTTCTTGACGGTCTCGCCCATCCGGTTGCCGTCCGCATAGATCAACCCCATGTAGTTGGCGGGTTTGGATTGTTTTCCGATGTCCTCGAAGGTTTGGGGAAGCACTGTCTTCTTCCCGTACTTGTCCTGAACAGCCTGGCCGAGAGTTGCGAAAATGAAATCCGCCGTGTATCTCTTTGCCAGCTCCCGAGGGCTTTTCAGGCAACGGGGAATTTCTTTTTCGCTCGGTTTGATCTGGCTGTAGAGGCACCCTCCGATCTCTTTTCTTTTCATATTGCAAGCACGGCAAAGCCGATGCTCTCCGAACTCCACGAGCGTATGCTCGGCGGGCTCGACGCCGCACGATGTGCACGGCATAATCCATCGTCCGGCCAGCACGGCGACGCCCTCGATCCTTCCCAGTTTGTTGCGCTGGCTTTGTCGCACTCCCCTGGCCATCCAATCGACAAAGCCTTCGCCCTGCCGACGGGCAACGACCTCGACCGACACGCGAGCGTTGACGGTCTTTTCACGATACAGGTCGATGACCTTGTCCTTGAATTGGAGCGCTTTGCTCTCGTCCCGGAAAAGGACCCTCCCGGCGCCGCCGCCGAGATAGATTGTTTCGTGCTCTCCGCCGAAATCTTTTTGGAGCAGCTTCATCGTTTCCATCCGGTTGAGCCAATCCATCCTGGCGCTCGCCCCGCGCGTTTCGCGCATGATGGGCGAGGCGAACAGATAGGATTTGACCTTCTGGGTCTCTATGACCGCCAGAAAAGGCATCCTCGTGTTTTCAGCCATCGCTTCTCCTTTCTTTTACTCGACGATCCAGTTTTTTTCGACATTCCCCCGAAAGCTTCGAATCCATGCGCTTGCGCGGATCTCCTGGATTCCGGGTCTCCGCTACGCTGCGCCCGGAATGACGGTCGCCTCGGTCCGGTCGGCGGAAAAGAACCTGATCATCGAGTTTTAGGGTGCTGGAATTTGAATTGCAGTACTCTCTTTCTTCCCTAACAAGGCAATAGGGTTTTCTCACTAAACAGGATCGCCTGCCTGCCAAGTTGTTCGAATATAAAAACAAGGTTTTTACAGACTGTCCCAGATTTTTTCTTCGTCGGGGTCCTCCATGAAGCCCTCCACGGCCCGGGTGGATTGGGAACTGATGCTGCCCACCCGGTTGAAATCGTCGTCGGAAAGCCTGTGTTCCACTTTCAACTTATCCTTGTACCGGTTGTATTCTTCCTCTCGCAATCGGTCGCCCAGAAGGCGGGCGCGGCCAAGCATCTCTTCCAGCACGGCCAGGGCGGCCTGCCAGTCGCCCTTTCGCAGCCTCTGGAACCGGTCGTCCAGCTTGGCCAGTTCGACCTCTATGAAACCGTCGTCGACGGAGGTGTCGCGGACGGCGGCCTCGGGGTCGTCGGAAAAATTCAAGTGGATGTTGAGGTTTTCCTGCAAGCCGGACTTGTCGAGGGGCGGAAGGTCGAAATCGAGCCGCGCGCTGGCGAAAAGGCCGAAGCGTTCGGTTTCGGGCGGATCCATGCGCGCCTTGAGAAAAAAGATATTGCGCCGGTCCTGCCTCAGGGTCTGCACGTTGATTTTGGCGATGGTCTTTCGCGATGGGCCGGGGCTCGCTTGGCCGTAGTAGCGCATCTCCGGCAGCCATTGGTATACTTCGACATCCCTGAGCCCCGGGGGGAAAAGCAGGGACAGAAACACGTTGGACGCCACCACCCTTTGCGCGCTTTCCAGAAGCTCGCCGAAACGCGCGTCGGCTTCCTTGGGCTCCGACAACAGAATGGTCCTTCCGTTGGAGGACTTGGACAACTGTCTCATGTAGGAGAAATCGAAGTCCGCGCCCACGCCGATGCAATCGACCGTCACGCCGTCGCGGCTCAGGTTTTCGACGATGGCCTCCACCGAGCGTTCGTCGCCGGAGCTGGCCTGGCCGTCGGTGAGAAACACAATCCTCCTGCTGGGATTTCCGCCCTCGGCAAGCACGCTCTTGGCCGTTTTCAAAGCGGCCTCGAAATCCGTGGCGCCGCTGAATTTTTCCAGGCTTTCGATCTTATCCCGAATTTCGTCCTGTCGGTCGCCGGAAACCAGTTCGGCGATTCGGTAGGCCCTGCTGTCGTAGAAGACCAGCGAAAGGGTGTCTTCGGCATCCAGGTGCGAAACCGCTTCCTTTGCCGCCCCTGCTACGGCCTGCCTCTTGGAGACGGACGATTCGGCGGTAAAAGGTTCGTCCATGGAACCGCTTGCGTCCAGGACCAGGCACAGGTCGCAAGGCACGCTCCTGTGCGCGACGCGATAGAACTTGGCCGGTTCGATATCGAGCCTGCACACGACGGCGTAGTCGTCGCCGCCCTTGTACAGCCGGTCCCGGTTGAGTTTGTAACGCAAAATGATTTCTTCTGCCATTTTTTATCTCCTGCGCAACCCATTGTATTGTTTGTTTGCGGGTCTCGATCCCGTTTTGGGGTGATGAAAACCATGATTTTCATCACCCCAGTTAACGCCTATGCCCTCCCGTCTTCTTAGCGCAGGTCCCCTTTCTTTATCCACAGCGCCTCGCCGCCGTGGAAGGCGGCGCTACCGTAATCGTCCATGCCGCGACATAAACGAACACTCCCCATCTCCCCATCTCCCCATCTCCCCATCTCCCCACCTCCCCACCTCCCCACCTCCCCACCTCCCCATCTCCCCACCTCCCCGTCTCCCCACCTCCCCACCTCCCCGTCTCCCCACCTCCCCGTCTCCCCACCTCCCCGTCTCCCCACCTCCCCGTCTCCCCATCACCCCATCGCGATTCCCTGCCTCATCCACAGCCATGCTCCTGACCAGCCTGTAGCTTCCCAAGCCGAACGTGGTCCCTTTGCCGATGTTGAGCCAAGTGCCGGCGACCAGCATGGGAAGAAACGGCGACAAGTCCCCCCGGTATGTGGCGCGTCCTACGATTCCTCCCATTTTCATGCGGTCCTTCTGGCGCATGGAAAATCGGTTCCAGTCGAACCAGCCGGTGGCGTCTTCGACGGTCCTGACGGATTCCGCCTTGCCGATCAGGTCCTTGAAAGGGAGATCGATCCTTTGGCCGCAGTGGAAATAGAGCATGTTGGAGATGCGCCTGAGCAGTACGCGAATGATGACGTGAAATTCGGGTTTGTCCGTCAGACGCCCCTGGTACTTGAGCCGCAGGGGGGTCTTGAATACTATGGTGATTTTTTCCGGGTCGTAGCTTTCGGCCAGCTGGAGGGCCTTGTCGTAATCGAGCATGGTTTTCGGCGGTTTGATGGAATCGTTTCGGAAAATGATTTCCCTTTTATCCCCGCGTTCGTCCAAGGCATGAATGCTGGAGAGAGAAAACCTTCCCCGTCCTTTTCCCAGTCCTCCTTCCCCCATGAGGATGAAGGCGTAGACAAAGTATGGAAGGTACTCGACGGCCTGTCCGACGAGTGTCATGCCGAAGCGCAGCTGGTTGCCGGGGTGGTGTTCGCCGTCGCCCTCGGTCATGGGATTGATGACGAAGGGGTGGGGTGCATGGGGATAGAGCCGCATCACTTCGGCATCGGCCGGGGGCGGGGTTTCGAACACGTAGGAATACACGCATTTTTCCTTTAGCAGGCATCCAGAGCATGGCTGGTCCTTAAATGCGCAGGTGGTTTTCTTCAGCGCGAACCCGAAAGCGCCGCGCAGGGCGCCTCCCTGGTATGCGGGAAGTCGAATGTGATCGCGGGCTTCCGCCAATATGGAAAGCCTCAGGCATTTCAATTGATCCATGTTTTGTTTTCCTTCTGGCTCGGGTTGGGGGCGAGGACCGGCGGGACGAAGCTTGCCGCAATTGTTCGCAGGAATTTTTCCGCCGAACCGGCGAATGAAGGCCCTTGCGTGGGATTTTGGAAAGCGGTATTCGGAGGGAAGCGTTTTGGCGGCCGCCCGGCCGAAACCTGGGCCGCTCGGAGGTGCTTTTCATCGTTTCTTCGAGTTCCCGGTATGCTGTGGCCAACAAAAATCGAAAAGACCGTTTCAAACACCATCAAGAAGCAAATCGACCCCATGGTTCCTCGCATAAGTTGAAAAAAGGCTGCAATCCGATTGACTATTCCATTGCATATGACAACTGGATTCAAATGTCAACGGATTTTTGCAGCTTCCCATGGAGCAACATTAACGAAATCCTGTCCTTATTATCGCTTTTTTACGTCATCGTTTCCGAACTTTCGTAAACAGCGAGCGGTCGATCAAAGCGCACCTGCAATCTGGGGTGATGAAAGTCTTCTGTTTTTGGGAGGTTGTTTTTCCGCCGGGATTTGCTCCGGTTCCGATGTGCCGGGTTTCAGTGTTCGGTGTTCGGGAAAGCGCCGCGCCAATTCGAGCGGCCCGGGCGAGATAAAGGCGACGCAATCCGAATTTATAGTGGCTGTGTGACCACCGAACACCGAACACAAAAAAACAGGAACAAATCCTGGCAGAAAAAATAAGCCCTAAAAGGTGGAATTTTCATCACCCCACCTGCAAACTATCGCAGGGTGAAAAAGGCAAACAGCAATAAGGCAATAAGGTTGGGAGAGGGTAGAGGCATCGTTTGCTAAGAGAACCCGTTTTCGGATCGTTTGGGGAAATAGCCTTTCGTAGGGGGAGAAAAGGCGGCCGGAATGGTCGGTTTCGTCCGGTTCCATGAAATTGACGATGTGCGCGATTCCGGCGTCGAGAAGCGCTTCGATCTTCGCGGCCCCCTCGTCGAAATCTTTGGTGCCGGGAAACGCCCCGGCCAGCAGCGGGCCGGGGACAGCCCAGTACGACCTGGGGAAGGGAAGGGGGGTAGGGGGAAGGATTTGGTTTTCGTCGATCATCATCAGAAACCCGGAAGAATGGTGGGTTGGTCGCCGTTCCAGATCGAAAGGCACGGGCTCCAAGGGGCTGCGAAACGGCTCGAAGCGCGCGGGTTGCGACCCACCCACCCTACGGACCACAACCGCGCGCCGTAGAAGGACCACAACCGCGCGCCGTAGAAGGACCACAACCGCGCGCCGTAGAAGGACCACGACCGCGCGCCGTAGAAGGACCACGACCGCGCGCCGTAGAAGATGCGACGGACGATACTTGGAAGAATGGTGGGTTGGTCGCCGTTCCAGATCGAAAGGCACAGGCTTCGAGGGGCTGCGAAACGGCTCGAAGCGCGCGGGTTGCGACCCACCCACCCTACGGACGTTCGCCCCTTGGCCCTTGTTCCTCGCCCCTCCTACCTGACATTTCTGCGGTTGAAATGCATTTCGAGTTCCTTGGTTTCACCGGGGGCCAGGCGGATTTCGAATTCCAAGGTGGAGGCCTCCTTCAGCGTGTACGGCATGTTGCAGTCGGCCATGTCCCATTGGCCGGGGATGTGCTGGAGCATGGTCAGGACGGCTTCCCGGTCCTTGAAGTTTTCGATCTTGGCGTGGACGACTTCGTCGGTGTCGTAGAGCACGATTTGGTTGCCGTCGTTTCGTCTCACATTGATTTTCTGTTCGCGCATCTTGCGCTGCGTGACCACGATGTCGCGGCTGTCGCCGATGCGGACTTCGGCGTCCTCGCCTAGGGGCACGTAGTCGATGCTGTCTTCTCCGAGAAAGATGGTGCTGCCGCGTCCGTCGTCCTGGAAGACGCGGACCTTTCCCTCGGGCAGGGCGAAGTCTCCCAGGCCCTTTTGCTCCGCGTTTTCAAGGCGATAGCTCACCGGGATGCCCACGTTTTGGTCCATGCGCTCCGGGTCCCAGGGCAGAACGCCGGCGTCGAAGGTCCAGACCTTTTCCACGGGGGTGTCGGCGGCAGTGAACAGAAGGAGGCTGCGGGTCTGTTCGTGGACGGTCTTCTTTTCGAAGGACTCGCCGAAATCCAGGACGATGCGGGCGCTTTCGAAGTCCTCGCCGGAGAAGTTGCGCAGGACGAGGCGTCCGCTGAAGTCCACCTTGGTTTCGGCCTTGTCGGCGACGGCCTTGTAGGCGATGAGGCGGTCGATGCCCCCGAGCAGGTAGGAGACGCGGACTTTTTCCTCCCTGGCCTCCGGGCTTGAAATCTCCCATACCAGGGCGGATTCTCCGGGGGGGTAGCTGACATTGAGCAGGACGGTCTCTTCGGGGTGGGCGAGAACTGTGAGGCGGATGGAGTCCGGGTCGATATCGACGCCGTTCCAGGAAAAGTCAACGCGGTTTACGCCCTGCTGCAAGGTCAGCGTGCGTTCCTCCTCCACCAGCGTGCCCTGGGGGTTGTCGAGTCTGACGACCACCTCTCCTCTTTCGGGCAGCGACACCAGCTTGATGCGGGCCGAAGCGACGGACGCAAACGACGCCGCCAGCGCTGCGGCCATGAAAAGACAAAATATTTTGAAAACCTTCACGTTCGATCCTCCCTTGCCGGGTTTTGCTATTGTTTTCATCTGTTTTCCGCCCTCGTTCCGTGGTAGGTGACCAGCGTGTAGGAGAATTCCTCCTTGCTCTTGGCCGGAGGCGCCAGGACGAACTTCACCGTGTCCTTGTCCACCTTTTCATAAAAGCGTTCGCCTTCCGGCGTTTCCAGGTCCCATGCGTCCGTGGGGATGTTGCGCCAGACTTCGACCGCGACGGGGATGTCCCGGGTGTTCTTCACCTCGATCTTGTATGTCGTGGCCTCGTCCCATCCGCTGATGTCCCCGTTTTTGTAAAAGACGTGATTGCGGGTCTCGTACTTCATCAGGATTGGCTTTACGATGACGTTTGCGACCGGTCCCATGTTCAGTTCGGCTTCCTCTCCCACCGGCACGTACTTGAAGCTGGACTGACCCTCGTAGCTCAGACGCTTTTGCTCGTCGAGAAGGCGGTAGACCTTCAGCTGCCCGTCGGGTATGGGGGTCTGTCCCAGCTTGTGGTCTTCGTCGTTTACGAATTTCAAGAACCTGACCACGCTCTCTCCGAAACGCTCCTCCTCGAACTTGTAGAGGTTTTCCACGGGAACGTCGGCGACGTCGAAGCTGGGCAGGCGCTTGGACCATTGGTTCTCGATGGTCTCCCTTCCTTCGATGGTGTAGAGGAAGTATTCGGAGAGGCTTTCCTTGACGATCTCCTTGGGGGAGGCGGCGACTGCGGGCATGGCCATCATCTTTTCCTCCTGGACTTCGAAAAACCTGCGCCGCTCCCTGCCTGCGGCCATGTCGTCGAAAGAGATCACTTCGGGTTCCGGGCGTCCGTAGGGGTACTGGCGCCTGGCCAGCTCGGCGATTTCGTCCAGCAGATGGATCTTGCCCACCACGAGCCGGGTCTGGGCGTTGGCGTAGTCCTCCCCGGAGCTGTTGGCCACCCGGACATAGCCTTGCAGGCGCATGGCGGTTTCGTCCTTGGACAGGGTCCCCATGTAGAAGGCGCGCCAGGACAGTCCGCTGGTCAAATAGGCGATCTCCACCGGGACCTGTCCGCTGATTCTGCTCTGGATTTCGAACACCCCCAGGTTGCGAACTCGCGGGGGAAAGGTCAGGTCGGAAATGTCGATCTCGCCCGCCTGGGCCTTGGGCAGCATCTCCAGGCTGGTGGGATCGATCAGGGTGTTCTCCCAGGAGAACTGCAAGCGATTGACGCCTTCCTTCAGGGTGAGCGCGCGGCTTTCCCTGACCAGGGTCAGGTCGGCGGAGTTGTAGATGGTCAGCTGCACGCTGTCTCTGTCGGGCAGTGTCACCAGATCGACCTTCGCCCGTGCGGTCCCGCCGATGCACAGCATCGCGAGAAAAAACAGGATGATTTTTTTCGTCACGGTCCGGCAATCTCCTTTCTTTGCTTTTGGTTCATTTGAGTATGACGGCGCGGGAGCTGCCGCCGTCGATTTTGATGTTCAAGCCGCTCAGCAGCCTGGCGTGCTTGAGATACTTGGTTTCTTCTTCGGCCGGAAGCGAGCGCAGCCAGTCCCAGTCCAGAAAGTCCTGGCCGCCGCTCGACACGGTCAGGTAGCTGATTCCCAGGGACGTGATGTTGTGGAAGAAGTGCGAGCCCTGGGACGGGTCCGCCTTGAGCTTGTCGGTGGAGGCCTCCACCATGGCGCCGACGCCGGAGATGTCGTTCCACTTGACGGGAATTCCCAGCCAGCGGTCCGCCGACCCCCACCGGCCGGGGCCGATCAGAAGGTACTTTCTGCCCTGGCCGAAGAGCTTTGCGTTTAGTTTGCCGATCTCCGCCGCCGCCTCCACCGTGCGCGCCGGGTCGAAGTCCTCCGGCTTGACGTAGACGATGTCCATGATGTTGGAACATTTGTTGAACCCCAGGGCCATGCTGGAATAGCACAGCGCTCTTTTTCTTTCCTCCTCGGTGATTTCCACGCCGAGGATTTGCCGACAGGAAGCCATGGGGCGAATCTGTAGAAGGGCCAGCTCGGGCTTTTTGCTTTTGTCTGCGGGAAGGTCGAGGGCGAACTCGATTTCCACGGGGCTTCCCATGCCCTGGCGGCCCATTTTCAGGATGTCGGCCAGCAGTTTCGGAAGCGGAAGCATTTCGTGCTTCAGGATGCCCGCGAAGGTGAGCACAGGATAGCCCGAGGCGGAAAAGCCGTCGCGGATGCGATGTTCGTCGGGATAGTACGTGCTCGACAGCATGTGAAACGACGGAAAATCCGCAAGCTCGTCCACTTCGAGTTTTGCCAGGGTGCCGTTTTCGAGAGCCAGCTTGTCCGGTAAGTTGGCAAGCTTCAGAGCGTACAGGTAGCGCTGGGAGTTTTCCAGGATGTCGTCCACGGCGGAGAACTGGGGCATGAACTGGGGATGGGGCGGGGAGAAGCGCAGGGCGGTTTCTCCCTCCACCACGGTTTTTCCCAGCCCCATGGCGATCTGGACGAGGCCGTCCTCGGGCTTGAGGCGCCCGATGGGGTAGAAATTGTGCGACAGGGCGACCCCGGCGGCCGCCGGGTAGAAGTAGTCTCCGTAGCGCGAGCCGGTCAGCTCCTGGAGGATCACCGCCATCTTCTCCTCCTCCATGCGGTGCATGGTGCTCCTGGCGTAGGCCTTGGGCGCCTGGAGATAGATGGACGCGTAGACCATCTTGACGGCGGCTTCCAGGCGCTGGTACCGGATTTTGACCTCCGGGTCCAGGTTGGGAAGCATGTAGGTCCTGTAGATGCCCGCGAACGGCTCGTGCTGCGCGTCCTCCAGCAGGCTGGAGGAACGCACCGCCAGCGGGTATTCCACCTTTTCGACGAACTGTCCCAGCATGCTCTTCAGCCAGCCCGGAAGACGGCCTTCCATGAACGCCTCGACGACTTTTTCGTCCTCGACGTCCTCGGTGGCCATACTTTTGAGCTTGTTTTCATTGATGAAGTCGTCGAAGGCCTCCGTGGTGATCACCGAGATTTTGGGCACGCGTATGGCCATGTCCGGATATTTGGCGTGCAGTTCGGGGTTTCGCTTGAGAAGGGTCAGAAGGAACGCCAGCCCCCGGGCTTTGCCCCCTAAAGAACCCTTGCCCATTTTGATGAAGTCGGCGTCCGGGTCGTAGTCGCTGGCGAAATCGCTGATCACCCCCCTTTGCCTTCCCTTGCGGCGTTCCGTGATGCACTGGATCAAAAACGTCTTGACGTCTTCGGGCTTCTCGAAGTCCTCCGCCCGAATGGTCTTGAGCTTGGAGGCCAGCTTGATTTCGGAGCGGGCCATGAGCCAGCTGGAAAAATGGTTTTTCGTCCCGTGGTAATAGATGGAGTCCACGGGAATTTCGGGCAGAAGCTTTTCCATGCTCTTGAGATTGGGAGCGCGTGCGATCTCCTGGCCGTCGGGGGTGCGAAAGACGAAGTCTCCGAACCCCAGTCTGCACAGGAAGAATTCGCCGATTTCATTGTGAAGAGCGGTGGAATTCTTGTTGAGGAAAACGGCGGGGATTTCTTTCGCCAGCTTTTGATTGCTTTCTTCGGAACTCATCAGCAAAAGAGGCAGGTCGGGATCCTTTTCGTGAATCCGGGCCAGAAACTCCACCCCGGCGCGTTCGTCCACCTTGCCGCCTCTGGGGAACCGAACGTCGGAAAATATGCTGAGAATATACGGCCGGTACGCGTCGTAGAGCCTTTCGGCCTCCTCGTAGGTTTCGGCAACAACGATTTTCGGACGAGCGCGCATGCGAAGCATGCGGTGTTCCGCGTTGATGGAGTTTTCGATGACCCCCTGGGTCTGCATCACGATCTGCTTGTAGAGAAGCGGCAGTATGGAGGACAGGTACCGGGGCGAGTCCTCCACCATGAGGATGACCCGCACCCACGCCATTTCGGTGTCGTGGTCGATGTTCAGCCGGTCCTCCACGTTCTTGATCAGCGCCAGGAGAAGGTCGGTGTTGCCGAACCAGACGTACATCTTGTCGATCGCGGAACGGTCGGCGTACTTGGGATCGAGCAGCAGGTGGCTGGTGTTGTGCACCAGAAGAAAGAACGGAAGCTCCGGGTATTTCTCCTTGATCCTCTTGCCGAAATCCAGCGGCTCGATGTCGTCGAGCCGGGGCATGGAGATCACCAGGTCGTAGGGTTTGGCCGAAAGTGCCGAAAGGGCCTCCCGGGAGTTGGACACCCACGTGAGCATGGGCGGGCTGGAAAGGTTCAATCCCCGGTATTCGTGGATGATCCGCTCGGCCAGACGCCCGTCCTCCTCCATGATGAAGGCGTCGTAGGGGCTCGACACCAGCAGGATCTCGTTTACCTTGTTGGCCATGAGCCGGTGGAACACCTTGAAGGACAGTTCGAAGTCGCTGATGTCTATTTCGCAGGGCATGTTCATGGCGGCCTCTTTAATTCCTTGCTTGGATTTTCGAAGGGTTTGGAAAAAGGGGACGGCCAAAACGCGAAGCCCGGCCGACCTGTATTCACCTTTTGAAGTACACTACAGCAAGGAGAAGCTTCGCGCAAGGCATTTGTGCGCTGCGGCGACTTCCATGGCAACCGGACCAGTATGGTCTATCCGACTATCGTCGCGACCTGGGGTAATGAAAAATACCCATTTTTTACTGTAATATTTTCGCCGTGTCTTGTTCCTTTCCAACTGTCGCAGGCCGGGGTCGGGATCGTAGGGTGGGTGGGTCGGTGAGCTTTGCTTTGCGCGCTGTTTCGCACTCTCCAAGGGGGTCGTGTCTGCCAGTCTTGTACGGAGTCCAACCCACCATTTTTGGGAATCTCCCCGCCGCTTCCTTTCAGGGGAAAGGTGCATGGACAGCTCGGAAAACGGTGGGTTGGACTCCTTATAAAACTACCGGATCGTCGAATTCAAGAAATTCAAGACCAGCGAAAAAGCCCGGCTACCGACCCACCCACCCACCCACCAACCCACCCACCCTGGTACTCTACGATCCACGCTCCCGAACCAGCACAGTGTCAGTTTATTGTCTCCACCAAATCCATTGTAATCGACAGTTTTCGTCCAATTTGGAACTGCCTGCCTATGGCGGTCGGCCATTGACAAACAGACCTGTTCGGATGTACCGTCGAAGTTAATTGCATTTTTTTTCGGGTGAACACGGCATGCATTGCGATGCCAACCTTTGAATCGTTTCAGCGCGGGGGATACCGTGAAATTTTTCCTTCAAAAAGGCTCGCTGCTTGTGGAGATCAACGAGGCTTGCCATGCCGATCCCGGCGCAAACATTCTCGAATTCAAGGACATTTTCCAGGCCGAGGCTTTTCTTCGCCAGTTTTGGGGCGACGCCAACAACAGGACCGCCATCCGCAGCCTCGTGCATGGCAGGGGCATATACGGCAGGCCCGCCATGATGGACGACCACGAGGTGATCCGCGACGCCGCCCGGCTGATTCACAGCGGCCGGGTCGGCGTGGTCGAAAGGCTCACCCGGGGTTTCGGCGGCGGGGCCAGCGTACAGCCCGGCAAAGGCAAGGGCAAGGGAGAACAGCCCGGCGGGGAAACGCCCGTGACGCCCCCACCTCCTCCCGAAAAGAAAAAGGCCGGACCCGTCGTCGAAATCGACGCCCCCAAGCTGGTCCTGGTCAAAAAGGACCACCAGGACAAGGCCCACCGGCTCAAGGTGCGCCTGGGAACCACGGCCGCGTTCGACGGAAAAGGCAAGCTGACCTTCCCGGACGAGGTCGCGGTGTTCAAGACCCAGTCGGGCGGAACGGCGGTGGCCAGCCCCATGGACGACATCGCGGGCAAGGACCTGACGTCGGGCTACAATGTGTATGTCGAGGCCAAGAAAGTCAGCGCAGGCGTCGAAAAGACCGTCTTGACCCTGGAGCTGATCCAGACCGGCGAGGTGGAGGTCATCAGTCCGGGCAAGGCCGAAGACAAGCTCACGTGCGTGGAACTGAAACTGGGAATTTGCAAGACGCGCCCCGAAGGCGGCGGAGATCCCCCCAGGCTTTCGGAAGCCGAAAAGATCGATCCCGGAAGACCCGTGGTGGTGCAGGGCGCCTCCGACGACCGGCTGTTTTCCGAAAGAGCGCGCCTGATTCTCGAAAAGGCCAAGCCGGCCGATTTCGCCGGCAAGCTGGTCTTAAAGCCTTTGAAAGCCAACCTGGAAATTTTCGCAGAGGCAGACGAAAAGCCCGCTGCCGGACAGACCGCGCTCGCCGGCGACGGACTTGCGACCGCCAACGGCGACGTGGACGAGGCCAACGGCAAGATATTCTGGGTCCAGGGAAAGACCACAAGCGCCGCCATGAAGGACACCGGGGTCAAGGTGGAACTGGAGGACCTGCCCGGCCAGGAGGGCGACAAGGTGGTCGCCACGGTGCTCAAGGCCGAGCTGAAGGTTTTCAAGAGCCGAGCACAGGTGCCCGCGTCCGGCGACCCCGCCGCGCTTTCCGACGGCGACAAGATACAAAAGGGCCGCTACCTGCATATCCAGGACGGCGGTTTCCATCACGGACGGGCGATGCTCAATATCGCTAAAGTCGAGCCGGACGGTTTTACCGGAAAGCTGGTCCTGACGGCCTGGGAGGTGGACCCAGGAGCGGGGACGGAATCCAAGCTGTCCGCCGACCACAGGCTGAAGCTCTTCGCCGACGAGGTGGCGGCCAGCGGGCAGGCCGCCCAGGCCTTCGATCTGGAAATCGCCCACGACGGCTCCTTTCCGGACGGCGGCAAGAAGTTCTGGGTGGAGGGCGGAAAAATCAGCGGCAAGCTGCGCGACGCCCAGATCCGCCTGGGAGTCAAGGACTACGACAAGGGGGCCGACCGGGCCGCGTTCACCGTGGTGAGGTTCAAGAACCTGAAGGCCGACATTCCGTCCACCCCGGCCAACCTCAACCGCCTGGGCAACTCCCCGGTCAACCGCTGCGACTTGGTCATCGGAGGAGGCGCACTGTCCGCGAACGATTTCGACGAAAGCTACGCCACCAACAAGCCGCTGCCGCTGGTGGAAAACTGCATCAGGAACGCGGACAGAATCAACCTTTCCGTGGAAATCGAGCCCGCCGCCGCCAAGGATCACGTCTCGTGGTCCATCCGCAGGCACAAGGGCGGAACCGGGGATCACGCGGACATCATCGCCTTGAAGGGAAACGACACCGTCACCATAGCCCAGGACGGCGGCGACAAGCTCAAGGCCACCATGCTGGCGGACAACGTGGGAAGCTTCCGCCTTCGACCGTATATCGACTGCAACGGCGGCGGCAAGTACGACGACGCCGACGACGCCGGGACGAGGATCGACCGGGAGCCCTTCATACTCATGAACCTGGTGCTCATCCGGGTCAAGGGGTTCAACAACCTGAGCGTGGCCAACTCGGCGGCCGGGTCGCCGGGAATCGTGAAAGACGGCCTGGGGCGGCCGCAAAGCGTCAACAGCGGGGACTTCGCCGGCACCGGCAACGACGCGGTCCACATGAAGGCCACAGCGCGGGTGATCGGCGGGGGCCAGGACGGCAAGCGGGGGCTGGACATGCTCTTCACCGGCTGGGTCAACAACGAGCACAACTGCCCGACTTCCCCCGGTCCCAACGGCTGGGGCGAGGACGTCACCCATTCGTTTCAAAAGGGACCTCCCCCTCCCAATCCGGTCAAGCGCACGCGATGCTTCTGGAGAGGCGGCGGCGCGGAAATCACAGGACCCATGCTCGACAGCGGCTACGCGGGGCAGGGCACCGGGGGCGACAGCTGCACCGGCACGGCAGGGGCGAACGGCGGGACCGTGACCAAGACCGACGACCCGTCGGGCATCGGACAGCGCTGGGAGGCGGAAAACCCGGACAGCCCGGGCGGAGGGATTCTGCTGGCGCACCCCGCCGACGCCGCCGCCAGGCTGAGAAACTTCAAGTTCAACATCGACTTTCGCTGCGACATGATCTTCTGGACCAACCGCGACGGTGTCTCGGGACCGTCCAACGCCCCGGCGTCCAGGCTCTATTCCTCGGTGCAGACCAACACCTGGAACATGCGCCTGGAGAGCAATTTCGGCGCAGCATTCGCCGAGACGGTGGTCACGGCAAAGACCGTGACCTTCAACAAGGACCCGGACCCCACCCGGCTGGCGACCCCGGTGGACGCTTCGGGACTGGAGACGCGCCTGCCCGACGGATTGAACAGCTTGCAGGCGGATGTGCCTTTTTAGAGGGCCGAGGGGCAAGGGGGGGAATGGGCGGGCTTTTTGGTGCGGTTGAGAGGCGCGGGGTATTTTGATCGAATGAGATAATGAGTTTTTAAGGATATTGCTATTTGATGCAAATGGCGCAGAAAATACATTTGTTCGACCCGGAATCCAAATCGGACATCCTGAAGTCGAGCCATATATTTGTCGCCGAGGTGGAATCCGCGCGGTTCGAGCCGTGGCGAAGCGGTCCGCACAGGTTCGACCATCGGGACGGAGAGGTCGATTTTCGAATCGAAGAGGTCTGGAAGGGCGACTTGGAAGAGACCGGCGAGGGTCCGGTCCGGGTCGAAATCCGGCAGTACCGTCCGTCGGGACCGCGTTTTGTGGCCGTGCCCGGCATGTGGTCGGGAAAGGCGATCGAGCCGGGAAAAAAATTCGCCGTGTTCGCTGTTTCGCTGTGCAAGACGGTCCATCTTCTTTTCGCGGAGCCGTCGGGAATCAAAGCGGTGGAGGCCGAGAATGCGGAAGGAGACCTCGCGCTGGCCGCCGCCGACGGTTCCCCGCCAGTGCCGGCAGGAATGGCGGCCCGCCGAGCCCTGGCCGCCATAGGCAACTTCGATTATCTGTACACCCAGTACCTGAGCCAGCGCGTGCCGGAAACCTTGTTCGGCGATCCGGAAGGCTTTCGCCATTTCATGCGGCTTGTGGAAGACCCGCGCCTTTCCCCGCGTTGCCGCTGGATACTTCTGACGGACACCTATTCCCAGCTTCTGATGCGCGACCCCGCCCCCATGGAGTTCGTCGAACCGCTTCTCACCGCCACTTTCCGAATCATAGACAATCCGGAGGCCTCCGTGTTCCAGTCGCCCATGATCGAAACCTACATCCCCAACCTGGTGGGTCTCGAGGGCGGCGCGCAACACAAGCCCGCCGATTTGGTCTACGAAAACAAAACCGACATGCAGCGCTTCGCCGCCCAGGTCATGCAAAAACGCTCCGGGGCCGCAGGGGCGCCGGGGATCGTACAATGGCTTCTTTCGTAAAAACAACGCTCGCCATGCTCCTTTGCGTGGCGGCCGCGCAACCGGGAAAGGCGGATGCCATGGCTGGAAAATCCGAATCGATCATAACAGGGTCGTCCCACATATTGCTCGTCCAACTGGAAAAGGTCGAGACGGGGGAGTGGACCAGCGCGAATCGCCGCATGAAGACCAGGAAGGTGGAACTGGGCGCGCGCGTAGTCGAAACCCTGAAAGGAAAGGTTTCAAAGGATTTCGCTGAAATCGCGGTCGAGCAGAACGCTCCCGCCATTCCGCGAACCTTCGCGGTCCCGGGTGTATGGTCCGGGAAGGAATTGAACCCCGGATGTCGCATTTTGGTCTTTTCCCAATCCGATTCAGACAACCCTGCGGAGCTTCTGAAGGAACCTGCTGTCCGGGAAATACTTGCCCCGGAAGAAACACTCGCCGAGGTCCGGTTCTCGCTGGAAGCGGAAAACGGCGGATGGCCGCCGGAAAAAGTGGCGTCTGAGGCAAAGGAAAAGCTGCCCAATCCGGGGACTTTATTCGCCCTGTACCTGTATTCCCGCCTGGAAGAAACGTGCTTCGACCATCCGGCGGCATTCGAAAAAATCATGGACTACCTGGAATCCCCGGAACTCTCGACCCGATTCAAAGGCCTGCTTCTATCCAAAACCTATTCCAAGCTGTCCCTCTCGGACCCTGCCCCCACTCGGTTCGTCCGAGTACTTGTCCACGCCACGTTCCGCATCCTGGCGCAGGCCGAAGCTTCTTCGCTGGAACAGCAAATGATCGGGGTGTACCTCCCCAACCTGCTGGGCATCGAGGGCGCTGGCACGAAAAAGCAACCCGAAGATATTTTCGAGGGATTTTCTTCGGAAAGAAGAACAGCCGAAAAAATACTGAAAGGTTCGTCTGCGGCGGCCGGAAAAAAGATCTTGGAATGGTTGAATCGGAAGCGAGCTGTTGGGTTTTAGCCTTTAGCCTTTAGCTGTTGGCTGTTAGCCTTTGGCTGCTGGCAGGCACCTAACACCTGGGGTGATGAAAATGTCGTTGAAAGCATGCCAATAATTCCGCCGTTTTTTTTTAATGTCAAAGGCATTGTCGGCCTTGGCGGGGCTCGTAGGGTGGGTGGGTCGATATCCGAGGCTTTCGTGCTCCTGCCATACATGTCGAGCAAGACTTCCATCCAATCTTCCTCGAATTCCAACCCACCATTTTTCCGAGCCGCCACCGCCCGTTTTTCAAGGTTTCATCCCCGTTCGCCGAAATCGTTTTCCGGAAACTCCGGCACCTCCCGGCCCGGACGCAGACAAGAAACCGCCGTCTTTTAAAAACTCGAGCCGCAGACCGGCACTAAGCGGCGTCGTAGAAGGGTGGTGGGTCGAAACTTTTCGACCTGTGCGGTTGGTTCAAGGATCCCCATATAATCGTCACGCAAAGGCACAAAGACACTAAGGTTGCCAAATCGTCACATTGCGTCTTTGTGCCTTTGTGTGAGGATTTTGAAGAGCAACCGCACAGGTCCAAACTTTTGGATGAAAATCGGCCGAAGTTAAAACCAACCCCCTCGGGTGCAAGGCCGCCATCCGCACAGGGCGAAGTTTTCTATCCATAATTAGATTTACCGTCGATCTGAAAAAACGATTTTCGAATTCCCGTAAGAATGGTATAAGAATCACTGTTTGTTTGAAAATGCGAAAAGCATCCACCACCAGAGGCAAACCATGCAAATGCAATACCCCCTTTCCGAGAGCATCGGCGATCCCGACCTCCTGACGGGACGCGAACGGGAGTTCGCCGAATTCCGCAAATGGCTGTCTCGAATTCCCAAGCGCCTCGCCAAATCCAGAGTCATCCTGGCCAGGCGAAAGAGCGGCAAGACCGCATTTGTCCAGCGCATTTTTAATGAGCTTTGGAGTCAGAACGGCCAGGTCGTGCCGTTCTATCTCGACATCGCGGAAAAGCCTGTCTGGTATCCGACTTTCGCCATGAACTATTACCGGCATTTCGCCTCGCAATTCATCTCGTTTCTGGAGCGCGACGAAAGCCTCGTTCGAAAGGCCCTGACACTTGAGGAAATTCGGGACTACGGTGTCTCCAAATCCATCAAGTGGTTTGTCACCGACGTCGATTCGATGAATAAGGACTTTGAAGAAGGACGCAACGATCTGGTCTGGATGACCGCGTATACAGCACCGGCAAGCTTCGCCGGCGTATTGGATCGTCGGTTCCTCGTGATCCTGGACGAATTCCAGAACATCAACAAGTATGTCTACTTGGACGAAGCATTGACCAACCACCACAGGGACCTGGCCGGAAGCTTCCATTCCGCCTCCGAATCCAAGATCGCGCCCATGCTCGTGACAGGATCGTACGTCGGATGGATGCTGGAGATCATGCACAAGTACCTCCAGGCGGGCAGGCTCAAGCCCGTCCGCTTCGATCCCTATCTGACGCCGGAAGAGGGCTTGCAGGCCGTATACAAATACTGCGAAATTCTCGAAGAACCCGTCTCCAACGAAACTGCGGCCATGATCAACCGACTGTGTTTTTCCGACCCCTTTTTCATCTCGTGCGTGGTAAAAAGCCTGATTCCCGACCGAGACCTGACTACGGCGAAAGGCGTCGTCGATACAGTGCATTTCGAAGTCACGGACCAGCATTCCGAGCTTTCCCTGAACTGGGGGGAATACATCGAAATGACACTCCGGCGAATCAACGACGTCCACGCGAAGAGCATCCTGATGCACCTCACCCAGAATTCGGACCGGGACTGGACCATACGGGAAATCAAGGAAGCCCTTAACCTGGAACTGTCAGAAAGCGATATCCACGAGCGCCTGCGGACCATGGCTCGGGCCGACGTCGTCGAGGAGGGAGGCTCGGACATCCGATACCGGGGGCTGAGAGACGGCACCCTGAATCTGGTGCTGCGCCATCGCTTCGAAGAGGAAATCAAATCTTTCGTTCCGGATTTCAAAAAGGACTTCCGCAAAGAGATCGAAACGCTGAAAAAGGACAAGAAACGCCTGCAGGGGATGCTCAACCACCTGACGGGCAAGTTCGCCGAATTCCAGCTGATGTCCGAGTTCCAGGCCAAAAAACGTTTCGCGCTTTCGTTGTTTTTCGACGGCATCGAGGACCCCGAACTGCTGAACGTCGTGGATTCACGCATGCGGTTCAAATTCCAGCGCCCGGACGGCAAGGAGTTCGAAATCGACGTGATCGCCCGGTCCGACTGCGGACGCACGGTCCTGGTGGAGGTGAAAAAAACGGAGGACAAAATCGGCGTCCAGGCAATCCGGGACTTTTTAGAAAAAACCGCCGCGTACGCCAACGCGTTTCCCGAAACACAAATCATGCCAGCCTTCTTTTCCAAGGGCGGATTCACGCGCCAGGCCATGGCTTTGTGCCGGGAAAACGGAATCGGCACGGCGCAAATTCTCAAGTTCCCGGCGGTTTTTTCGGACCGGGACTGAAATCCTACTCCAGCAAAATCGAACCGACATATTCGTAAAGAAAGCAGTTGCTGTTTTCCACTTTTACACTTGCCGTTGAACATTTCGGTTTTGGTTATAACGTCGGCCAACCAACACCGTCATTCCGGGCGGAGCTTGCGCAGACCCGGAATCCAGGCGATGATCGAAACTGTTGAATGAAAACCGGCCGGAGTTAAAACCAAGCCCAATAGTTCTCTCTTGATACGGTAGCTTAAAGTCGCGAATATGAAATCACTGGAAGAAACGACTCAACAGAAGGTGAATTAATGGAAAAAAACGCCGAAAACATTGCGAAAATGGCCCTCGGGCTATCGACGACAGCCAGAGCTTACATTGCGGAATTGCTGCTGGAAAGCTTGGATTTCGAAGAGGATTTCGAGGTCCCCGAGCATTGGATGGACGAAATCGAAAAAAGGTGCAGGGAAATAGACGCCGGCGAGGTTGATTTGATAGACGGGAATACGGCTTTGGCGGAATTGCGGGCAAAATATGGCACCGTTTAAAATTCACCCGGATGCCCTTAGGGAAATAGACGAATCAGTTCTCTTTTATGAACCCAAACAATTCGGTCTTGGAAGACGCTTTTTGGAAGTTTTGTAGGAGGCGATCCTCAAAGCGAGAAGAAATCCTCGTTTATACCCCGAAATCGAGGAGCGAATCCGGAAATGCCGATTGTCCAAATTCCCGTATGGCATCATTTACCGATGTTCCAGCGAAGAAATAGAAATATTGGCCGCAATGCATTTGAAAAGAAGACCGGATTATTGGAAATCCCGCAAATGATTTTGCATTGGCCTGCGGTCAAAATCCAGAGACCGGACGGCAAGGAGTTCGAAATCGACGGAAGCGTTCGGGCTGACTGCGGCTGCACGGTCCTGGCGGAGGTGAAGAAAACAGAGAACAGGACCGGCGTCCAGACGGACCGGGCCTTTTCCGAAACCCAAATCATGCCCGCTTTCTTTTCCAAAGGTGGATTCACGCCTCAAGCCGTGGCTGGGGTGATGAAAATGGTGCCGAAAACGCGCTAAAAAATCCGTCGTTTTTTGTTCCGCCATCCAGTGGAAAGCGGCAGGTGTGAGGTGGGGTGATGAAAATCCTTCTGAATGCCGGATAATTCTTCAGCCCAATTTCGTTCCAACACCTCGTGGCTTCAGATGTCGGGTTTCAGGGGGCAACTCCTGACACCTGAAACCTCAAAATCGGAACAAATTCCGGCGGAAAATAATCCCCGGTCATTGGATGATTTTCATCACCCCACCTTACACCTGTTACCTTGGCCGTTGCAGCCTCTTCGGCATTGAATTTGCGCCAAAATTATAACTGCTGCTGCCACGGCCCTATGTCTTTGTCGTCTTTCCAATCACCAACGACTTTGATGCCGGTGTTAAAAAACAGCAAGCGGCCCCTGTCACGGCAAAGGCCCCCGAATAATCACAGGATTGTTCTGATTCGTCGTTGTAAAAGAAGCGTCCCAGCCGATTTCCACCCTCGTACCGGGGCCGAAGGTCGCGTTTTCGCGATAGGTCCCCGGGGCCAGCCGGATGACGCAGCCGCTTTGCCCTTCGTTTGCGGCGTCGCGGATGTTGGAATAGCAGAAGTCCTTGTCCGTGCAATCTCCGTGTTCCTCCACATAGTGGATTTCCCTGGGGGTTTCGACGACCGTTACGATGGCGGAGGCGGGCATGGAAACCAGGCCTTCGGTGTCGGAGGCCATGATCGCGACCGTGTAGGTGCCGGGAACGGTGAAACCCTGGTAGGTCGTTTCGTAGATGTTTCCGTCCGCATGGGTCAATTCCGCCGTGTTGAGGTCGGTTATGGGCTCGTCGAGCGGCTCCCTCGCCGTTTCGGGAGGCACCACAGTCATCCAGACCCGTTCGATTCCGTCGGCGTCGATCACGTCGAAAACGCGAATATCGGTCGTTTCGCCGCGTTCGATTTCCCACCAGCCGGATTCGCGGCCCGCTATCAGAACGTCGCCCAACGTCGGGATGTCGTCGAAGTAACTGGCGCCGAGTCCGATATACACTTCGTCGGCCAATTTTTTATCCTCCTTTTCGTTGCCGACCCCGTTTCCATTTGCCTCGACCATAGGTGTCTGATCGTCTTCTCTATAAGGAAAGAGATTTTTGCACGCCTGATCGTAAGCAGCGTACAGTGTTTCCCCCCTTCCGATGTTGGTCCAGAACATGAAGGAAAAGGACAGCTGCCCTTGGGATGCGATAATGGCTTTCTGGCCTGTATCCGTGCTGGTTAGGACAAGTCTTTCCTTTTCTTTTCCGTAAGGAGGGACGAGGCCGGGCAAAAAGCTTCCCGACTCGCACGCTTCGTAGATGAGAACGATTTTCCCCGGAATTTTGGCTTGCAGGCTGTCCAGCCAGGAGTCCAGTTCTTGCGCTTTCAAAAGCTCGGTCTGGTTCGGTTGGAAATTCCCGTTTCCTCCGTGACCGACCATGTAGAGGAGCAAGTCGTTCGCATCGCTCGCCCATTCCAGGATGGCTTGTCGAATGCTCTCCTTGGACGGAGAACCGTCGGTTTGGTACGAACTCCTGTTTCTGTAGGTGCCGGGCAGGAGAGGGTCGGAAAGCCGGTATATGGTTTCGTCGTCGTAGCCTTGCAAGTCCAGGATCCCATGGGCGGCATTGATGCAAGTTCCCACCGATATGAAGTCATAGCTTCCCGGTCTCAAACCCTCTTGCGACACGATGATGGCTTTGGAGGGTTTTCCAGAAAACCCTTGCGCTATGTATGTGCCATTGATGGCAGTAGTATTTCCTTTGCTGACGACCACCGATTGGTTCTGCGGGGAATCCCACCCGGTTATGGAACTGAAAGAAACCGTGTGGCTTCCCACGGACAGGCCGCTCACCGTTGCGCCGCTGTTTTGCAAGCTGCCGCCGTCCACGCGCCATTTGGCCCCAGAGTCGATGGTTTCCTGCGGGTAGATGGTCACTTTCAGCGAACCGGTTTCCTTCGTATACGTGCCTGACGTGGCAGCGGTGGCGCCGTCGCCTACTGCGATGGATTCGTCGCCCGGAGAAGCCCAGCCATAGACCGAATAGAAGGATACAATGTGATTTCCCACGGAAAGGCCGCTCGCCGTCGCGCCGCTGTTTTTCCATACCCCGCCGTCAACCCGCCATTTGGCCCCCGCACTGACGGCCTCTTGGGGGTAGACGGTCACTTTCAGCGCCCCGGTTTGTTGGGTATACGTTCCAGAAGTGCTGGCGGTCGTACCGTTGCTTATATAGACCGATTTGGCACCCGGGGAATCCCACCCGTATATCGAATCATAAGAAACCGCGTGGTTTCCCACTGTCAATCCGCTCGCAATGGTTCCGCTGTTTCGCCACGCTCCTGCGTCCACCCGCCATTTGGCCCCCGCGTCGATGGCCTCCTGGGGGTAGATGGTCACTTTCAGCGCCCCGGTTTGCGGCGAATACGTGCACGAAACGGCGGCGGTGGTGCCGTTCCCTACGGAAACCGACTGGTCGTCCGGAGAGTTCCACCCGGTTACCGAACTGAAAGATACCGCGTGACTTGCTACCGACAATCCGCTCGCAATGGCCCCGCTGTTTCGCCAGGCTCCTCCGTCCACGCGCCATTTTGCCCCGGCAGTGACAGCCTCTTGCGGGGATATGGTCACTTTCAACGAACCGGTTTGCCGCGTATACGTGCCCGAAGCGGCGGCGGTTATACCGTCGCTTACGGAGACCGTTTTGTCGCCCGGAGAATTCCACCCGTATATCGAATCAAACGACACCGTGTGGTTTCCCGGCGACAATCCGCTAGCAGTCGCCCCGCTGCTTCGCCATGCGCCTGCGTCCACGCGCCATTTTGCCCCTGCGTCGATGGCTTCTTGCGGGTAGATGGTCACTTTCAGCGATCCGGTTTGTTGCGTGTATGTGCCCAAAGCGGTCGAGGTCGCTCCGGCGGTCACGGCAACCGACTCGTCGCCTGGAGACGCCCAGCCATACACGGAATAGTAGGATACAATATGATTTCCCACAACCAAGCCGCTCGCAATAGCCCCGCTGCTCTGCCAGCTTCCTCCATCCACGCGCCATTTGGCCCCTGCGTCGATGGCCTCTTGGGGGGAGATGGTCACTTTTAGCAAGCCGGTTAGTGGTATGTATGTTCCTGAAACGGTTGTAGTTGAAGCCTCGCCTACAGCTAAAGGGTCGTCTGCCGGAGAATCCCATCCGGTGATGGAATTGTAGGAAACCGTATGGTTGCCGACATGCAAACCGCTCGCTGTCGCTCCGCTGTTTCGCCACAACCCGCCGTCCACCCGCCATTTTGCCCCCGCATTGATCGCCGTAAGCGGCGAGATTGTAACTCTCAGCGATCCGGTTCGTGACGAATCGACTTTTCTGAATACTTGAATGCGGTTGTTATCTCTATCAGCGACGTAGAGAAGATCGCTGTTGGAGAGTGCGACGTCGTTTGGATATTTAAAAAGTCCGGGGTCGCTCCCGTACGATCCCAATTGGGCTATCGATTCTCCTTCGGAGGTAAAAATCCGGATACAATGCTGCCATGTATCGGCGACATATATATTTCCTTCTTGATCTGAACCAATGCCCGCCGGACAAGAGCCTTCGCCGGATACGTTGCTGGATTTTTCCCATTTTTGCAGCAGTGAACCGTCTGGATCGAATTTTTGTATGCGGCGTTCTCTACTATCCGAAACATAAACATTGCCTGCAAGATCGGCTGTTATTCCGCCGGGTATGCCAAATTCGCCGGGTTCGTCCAATTCCAAACACCATTCATCAATATAGCCTCCGCTGGAATTAAGCTTTTGAACCCGTCTATTATACTTATCCGCGACATATATAGATCCGTTTTCGTCCACGGCCAAATCCGAAGGATAATTAAATTGTCCGTTTTCGGAACCCGTCGTTCCCCAACTTTCAGATAAAGAACCGTCGAATGCTACTTTGAGTATCTGGTCATGATATGTGTCTGAAACAAAAAAAAAGCCGTTATCCCCCGAAGCTATTCCTTCAGGGATGAAATCGTAGAAACCCCAATCGGAACTATTCAAGAAGGTACCTTTTTCATCGAAAATTTGAACCCAACGATTTCCTCTTTCAAGAACATATATATTTCCATTCTCATCTACATCTACGCCTATTGGCTCATCGAATTTCCCTTGTTCGTCCCCGCTGCTTCCCCAACTGGAAATCTGATTGCCGGAAGAGTCCAGTTTGAGAATAGAATCGCGATATGGCACCGCCATGTAGACATCCCCGCTTCCGGCAACGTCAATACCGAATGGCTGATAACGCGCTCTGGAATTAGACTCAAAATCTCTCCAGCTTTCTATGACAATTCCTTCGGATGAAAATATTTGAATACGGTTATTAAGATTGTCTGCCACATAGACGTTTCCACTTGCATCAGTCGCTATTCCTCTTGGATCATTAAATTGTCCGAGGCTGCTGCCATAGCTGCCCCATTGCAAAACGAATCCGCCTTCGCAGTCGAATTTTTGAATGCGATCATTCCCGGAATCGCTGACATAGATATAACCGGCTTCGTCAGCAGCAATTCCTCCGGGAAGGCAGAATTCGGAATCGCCATCTCCTTCATTTCCCCATTTTTTTAAAAAGCGTCCTTCTGAATCGAACTTTTGGACTCTGTTATTGCGCGTGTCTGCAACGTAGACATTGCCTGTGACATCCACGGCTATCCCTTCGGGGTAATAGAATTGTCCATCTCCGTCGCCATGGTGTCCCCATGATTTAATGAAATTTCCTTGCGAATCGAATTTCTGGATTCGATCATTGTGCATATCCGAAACATAAACAATTCCCGAAAGACTAACAGCGATTCCGCTTGGTTTCATGAATTCTCCGGTGCCACGACCATTTTTACCTCGCTCCCATAAGATGGATCCCTCGGAATTCAATTTAACGATACGATCATTGTTTGTATCGGCCACATACATATTGCCCTCGGTATCAATCTCGACATCTTCAGGCGTGTCAAAGTACCACGGCTGCGGCAATTCCGGCCACATTTCCACGAATTCGAATTCCAATTCGGAACAGAGCGCATTCGCTGAAAAGAGAGAAAATGCGCATATCAGTATCGCAAAATGTTTGACAAATCTGGCGGTTTTCATAATCCACTCCCTATGTTTGACAATTGAGTTTTGAAGCTTCTATCCATTTAACGACAGCTAGTTGGCGAAAACGTTCGGCATTATTTTCACTTCGTTGATCTGTTGGTTTAGTCCTCTGTATTTTCCCTTTGTAAATAGTTGAGATCGAAAGCGAGAAGAAGCTGGCATTCCATCTCTCTTCCGAAGCTGGCGGATATGCTCCTGGAGCCGGCAAGGTCTCGCCCAGAGTCCTTCAAGCAGTCTTCGGCGATGTCAGGCGGGGCGGATACCACAGCCCTGCGTGTGTGAATTGTTATTCCAAACCGCTTGTTGAAAGAACCCCTCTGTAATTCCGTATAACGTCAGAGCAGGGCTATGCAATTTGTTCCATACTTCAAGTTTCCAAAAATCTCTCATCTTATCCTCTCTTCTCAAATCTAACGGCTAACAGCCAACCGCCAAAACCTAACTGCCCCCCCCCAACCCCGGCAACCCATCCAGCATCCTCCCATCCCACGACCCGTTGAGCTGAAACATCACGACCTCCACATCGCTTTCGTACTGCAAATGCGTGGCCCCCGAAATGTCCGAATCGAAGAGGCGGTCCGCGACGGACACGCGTTTTTCGAACGGTTTCAGTCCGACCTTGGTTTCTGCGATGGCAGTCCCGGCGTCGTCGAGGGCGGTCAGGGTCACGGTGTCGGACAAGGCTCTGACGTTCACGAAAGCGATGCCGGTGACGCCGCCGTCGCTTTCCAGCAGGGGCAGGACCCCTTGGGTGTTGGCCAGATCCACGGCCGTGTAGCCTGCGAGTTGTTTGCCGTCGCGGGTGGCGAACAGCTCGAAGCCTGCGACGGGGATGTCCGCTTCGATGGCGACCCAGGCGGCTTCTTGCGGCAGGCCCAGGTTGGCGACGGTCCCGAAATATCGTCCTTGGGACGGGATTCTTTCGTTTTGCTCCGCCAGTTTGGCCCTGGACTGCGCGTAGGCCGCGATGGAGATATCGCAGGGGGACGGGTCGGGGTTGTACGCGACTATACCGGTGGCCCAGGTTTTGTCGGAGGCGATGTGGGGGAAGAAGATGCGGTCGCTCAGGCGGTGGTCGATGCGTATGCCTGCCAATTGGGAGTCGTTGCCGAACATTTCCAGACCGGCGACGCCTGCGGCGTTGCGGACGATGGCTGTGTGGATGTCCGGCTGACGGTTTCCGTCGAAGAGGTCCTTGAGGTAGAGTTGGCGGCATTGCTTGGGGGACAGCGCGACCGTTTTTTCCGCGCCGTTGTCGAATCGGATGGTCAGGGTCTTTTCTGCCTCGTCCGTGTTCGCCAGGCTGATGAGGGTCCACCAGTGTTGGTCCGATGCTATGTGGGATATGAAGATTTTGTCGTCGTCCGACGGTGCGATGGCCGGCACTGCGGCCCTGAGGATGCCGTCGCGGGAAGGGCGCTGGAAGCCGACGGCACCTGGCTTGTCGGATTTGAACTCCACCCAGCGTACTCGGTGCGGGTTTGGGAAGTCTTCGCCTATTATAAGCCTTGTTCTTCCTTTTGGCCTGACGACCGCGTCTATGGGGGACGCGGCTGCGAGGCCGTCCGCGTCGTAGGCGGTAAACACGCCTTGCACAATTTCGTCGGGGTAGGGGTTGACCACCGCGATTTCGGTCTCCCAGGACGCATCGGACACCGCGAAGGGGAAAGCCAGAGAGTGGGACTGCCCGGAATCCGCAGCGCGGACCGTGATGCTGGTCATGGCGGGCAGAGAGACGTTGCCCTTGGTGTCGGAGGCCATGACGGCGATCATGTAGGTACCGGGCGTCGTGAATTGGTCGTGCACGGTTTCGTAGCAATCGCCTCCGGCTGGGGCCAGGTCGGTCGTGTCGAATTCGGTTTCGGGTTCGTCGGCGGGGCCGGTGCCTACGTCGGGGGGGCTTGCGGCGAACCAGACCCGCTGGATTCCGTCGATGTCGATCACGTCTTCGGCGCGGACGACGGCAGGCTCCGCGCTTTCGATTTCCCGGCTGTAGGTGGTAAGGCTTTTGGCGGAAACCTCGCCTATGGCGGGAATGTCCTCCAGCCAGGCGTATTCGTTGCCGAGGCGGGTGTCCATGGCGAGCAGGCGGTCTTCCTTCTCGTTTCCGGTCCCGTCTCCGTCGGCCTCGATCAATGGTGTCTGCGTACCGTTGCTGAAAAGCAGAATTTCCTTTTCCGCCAGGGAAAAGGCCTCGTAGAAGCTTTCGCCCATCCCTATTCGGCTCCAGAAGAAAAAGGAAAAGGACAGCTGACCTTTTGATGCGATGATAGCCCGCTGATCGCTTTCCGAACTGGCAACCAGGATTCTCGTTTTTCCTTCGGGCGGCTTGAGGCGGGATAGAAAGCTTCCCGAGCCGCAGGCATCGAAAAACACGACGACGTTTCCGGGCGTGGAGGCTTGGAGGCTGTCGAGCCAGTAGTCCAGATCGTCGGCGAGCAGAATGTCCTTCTGGCTCGCCTTAAACGAGCCATCGCTCCCGTGGCCGACCATGTAGATGAACAAATCCTTTGCGTCTTCGGCCCAGACCAGGATTGCGTCCCGGATGCTCGCAAGGTCGGAAGTGCCGTACCGGTCGTCCGCAAGCCCGTTTTCGTTTAGGTCGGGAACGAAGCTTTCGGAAAGGCGACATATGCGGTCGCTATGGTATCCTTGCCTGAGCAGGCTTTTTTGCACGAAGTTCGAACAGGATTCCAACGATTCCCGAAGAGCGGTCCCGGAGCTTTCTCCCCCGGTCAGGACGATGGCCTTTTCGGCGGTTTTGACGGTCCAGGAGAAACTGGTCGGGACCTCCTGCCAATTTCCGTTTATCCCTTGCCCGATGACTCGGACAACGTGTTCGCCCGGTTCCAGATTTTCGAGCCGGATTTCGTCGGCCACGGGAAAAATTTCTCCATATGGGGCCCCATCCAAACTGAATAGGTAGTGGGTTACTCCGACGCCTCCTACGACAAATCGGGCGGAAGCGCTCAAAGAAACCTTGGGCGGGGTTTCTATCAAAGTCGCAAGAACGTTTGCGACCTCCCCATAGCCGCTGAAAAGGAACGCGGCGCCCATGTCGTCGCCGAAAAAAAAGTCTCCCGCTACGACATCGGAATATCCGTCGGCATCCACATCGCCCGCCCCCGCGACCGAAAAGCCGAACCAGCCGTCCTCCGTGGTCGAGAGAATTCCTAACCGGCCGCTTCCGGTCAGTCCTGCGGAGGAACCGAAATACATGTATACCCTGCCTTGGAAGGAACTGCCCGGTTCGGGTTGGCGATTGGGATATCCCACGACGATGTCGGAATAGCCGTCGCCGTTGATGTCGCCCGCGCCTGATACGGAAGTCCCGAATCCGAAATTCGATGTCGATGTTTCCGGCGCTCCCGTCCAGACCGGAGAAGCGCTCAAGCCCGTCGCCGATCCCACAAAGAGGAAGGCTCTTCCTTCGACATAGTCGGGCGGGTTTCCGAAAAAGGGCGCTCCGACCAGCACGTCGTCATAGCCGTCGTTGTCTACGTCTCCTGCCGAGTCTACGGACCACCCGAATCTCGCAGAAAGACGATCCCCCCCCGCTGACCAGGACGGCTCGGCATCCAGGCCCCGGCTCGAACCGAGGTAGACGTGAGCGAGCCCTCTGTTTCCGTTGCCGTAGGGGTGCCCTATGATGACATCCGCATAACCGTCGCCGTCCACATCGCCGGCCGAAGAAACAGAGTAGCCGAAATATTCCTTCGTGCCATCCGATTCGGCGGTCCACGAGGGCGAATACCGCAAGCCGGTTGCGGAGCCGAGATACAGAAAGGCGCATCCTCTGAGGTCGTTGTAGTATGGAGCGCCTACAAGGGCATCGTCGTAGCCGTCGCCGTTGACGTCCCCGGCACTGGCGACCGCCGAGCCGAAGCGCGTGAATCCAGCGATGCCGCTCGCTTGCCAGCTGGCTTCGATTTCCAAGCCATCTGCCGAGCCATGATACACGAACGTGCGTCCAGTCTGGTCGTCGTAGCCTGGCGAACCGACGATGATGTCGTCGTATCCGTCGCCATCGACGTCCCCGGCGGAGGAAACGCAATACCCGAATTCGACGGATTCCGGGTACGACTCGACAATGGAGCCGACAGTCGTTTCAAGGCCCGAAGCCGAACCGTAAAACAGATACGCTTTTCCTTTTCCGATGGGAAAGCGAATACCGACAACAACATCGTCGTATCCGTCGCCGTTGACATCGCCCGCGCCGGATACGCTGTAGCCGGATTCCGACCACATTTCTTCGCCTTGAAAATCCCAAGACGGGGTTGTGAAAGACCAATACGCACCGAAAGCAAACCGGCCCGCACCCAAAAAGCAGACGAAAGATAAAAGCGCCAAAAGCAGGGAAACAGTACCGAGCCCCCCCATTGCCAATCTGGAAGTTGTCATGCCATTTTCCTCATCCGATCAAAAAAATTTCCGTCGCTGTCATAGCTTCATTTTCCGTGTCGAACCGATGCATTCCATCGTTTTTTTGGGCCGTATGCGCAACCCCAAGACGAAAAGGAGCGCGCATCCGGCCAGCCAGTCATCCGATCAAAATCCCGGCAACGCGTCCAGCATATTCGAAATCGGGTTTCCGTTCAACTGGAAACCGACAATTTCTCCATCGGACCTGTATTTGAGGACGCTTTGCCCTTTGGAAACGAACGCGACCGGCTGGTTGTATTCGCCGTGGAAGCCGTCTTCGTTGAATACTCTGTCGCATTGGATTCCGGCGGTGTTTCCGTGGTTCGCATGGATGTCTTGCGCGGGATACAGGAAACGCAATTCCGGCAAGGTATTTTCCAGAATTGTCGGGGTTTCGATGACCCGAGTCTGGATTTTTTCCATAAGGTCCCAATCCTGCCCGTATGGGTACATGGCGATTTCGTAATGGGTGCGCGAATTTTTGCGATTTTTACATCGATCCATCTGCACAGGTCGAAGCTTTTCTGGAAAATTGGCCGTCGATGCTTTGCTTTTATTTTAGGAGGCGAATGGACCAGGAAATAAAAAAGAAGGTATCCCAAAGAAGCCATTTTTTTACACGGCCACAACTGCCTACATCCCCGGCAAGCCGTCAGCCATGTAGGCGTCCGAAGACCCGTTCAGCTGGAACCCGGCCACCTGTCGGTCGGATGCAAACCGGATGTGGGTGGCGTTTTCCAGGCTTTGGCCGAAGATTTCCTCGGGCGCGGCCGCCAGGTTGGCTTTGGGCGAAAGCGACAGGGTCTTGCGGGCGACGACCGTGCCTTGGTCGTCGAGCGCTTCCAGCGACACGCTTGCGAGTTCGTCCTCCGTGTTCGCGAAAGCGATGCGGGTCCATCCCTCGGCGTCGATTTTCGGGAAGACGCCGGATTGGGTTTCGATAGATGTTCCCGAATAGCCCGCCAAGCGGGTTCCGTCGGCAAAGAGGGCGAAGCCTGCGACCGGGCCGGAGGCCGCCAGCTCGAACCAGGCCGTGTTCTGGGGAAAGACTAGGCGCGAGACCGCGCCGATGTACTTGCCCATGGGAGGGATGGAGTCGTCGGCGACGGTCAGCAATTCGCCCTCGGCGGAGTACGAAAGGATGGAGATGTCCCGGGGGTTCGACGACGGGTTGAACACGGACACGCCGGTGTTCCAGCCGGGGCTTTGAAAGACGTCCGGGTAGTAGATGGTTTCCGCCGCTTCTCCGGACAGGGAGATGCCGCTGAGCTGGTTGCCGCTTGCGAACAGTTCCAGGCCGACCACGCCGAACGCGTTTTCGATCACTGCGGTCCGGATGTCCGGGCAAGGCTGTCCGTCGAAGAGTTCCCGGACCGTGAAGGCCTTGTGCCGGCCGGGTCCCAGGCTGATTTCCCTGACCGCGCCCGAATCGAACCGGATTTCCAGACGCTTCACGAAGCTCGAAACGTTGAGGAGCGCCAGGCCCGTAGCCCAATGCTCGTCGGACGCCACGTGGGTCACGAAAAGGCTTCCCCGGCAAGTTTCGTCGGTCGCCGGGACCGCCACCCGGTATTTGCCGGGAATGAAGAACTTGGTGTAGCCTTCGATTTCTCCGCCCTCCGATTCGAGTACGATGTAGCGGATATCTTCCGGCCTTTCGAACTCCTGTCCCACGTCGATCTGTCTCCGGCAGCCCGGGCAAAGGTCGGCCTCCAGAGGGTCGCCGATGGGATCGCCGTCCTCGCCGTACGGGACGAAAACGCCTTGGGCCACCTGGTCGGGCGACTTGTTGATCGCCGCGATTTCGGTTTCCCAGGCGTCGTGGCTGGCGACATGGGGGAAATAGGTCCGTCGGATGGGACCGTCGGCGGAGAGCGCGACGGTTTCGGGCAGGGAGATCGCCGAGCCTGCGTCCATGGCGAAGACAGTGAAACGATATTCTCCCGGAGAGCCGAAGCCGTCCCAGTCGCCCTGGTAGAGATGCTCGCCGGCGGGGGAAAGTTCCACTTTCGGCAGGTCCCCCACCGGCATGTCCGACGCGGGGGAGCGGTAGTCCGGGGGAACGACCACCGCCCACACGGACGCCACCCCGTCGGCGTCGATCACGTCCTGGGCCGTTATTGTCGCCGACGTTTCCCCGCTGTCGGTCCAGGCTGCCGTCACGGTCCCGATGTAGGGCAGGTCCCCGGCCGTGCGGATCTGCCTGCCCAGGGAAAACTCGGCGGCGGCGGAAAAGTCCTCCTTTTCCTCCGGAACGCCGTCCCCGTCGGCGTCGATGGAAGGATTTTGAGGGTACGTGGAGGAAATCGCGGTCTTGGCGTGGACGAACGACTCGTAGAAGGAGTCGCCGTTGAAAAACTGTCCCCAGAACAAAAACGAGAAGGAGATGGTTCCCTGATCGACGAAAATGGATGCCTGGTCGGCCCGGGTACTCGTCGCCAGTATTCTTTGCTTGCCGTAAGGAGGGCGCAGGGCCTCGAAGAAGCTTCCGGAGCGGCAGGCGTCGTACACCACGGCGACTACTCCGGGCATGATTTGCTGCAAGGCGTCCATCCATTGGTCGAGGTCCTGTGCCTTGAGCAATGAGGTTTCGCCGAGCCGAAACGTCTTGTCGCCGCCGTGATCCACCATGTAAAGGAGGAGGGTGTCCGCGTCGGCGGCCCACTCGGTCAGGGCGTATTCCAGGACTTCCGGCTCGCACGGGCCGTCGATGTCGTCCGCCAGGCCGTTGCCGTCCAGGTCCGATTCGGCGTCCGAACTCAGATAATAGATGTCTTCCTTGTCCAGCCCCTGGTAGAGCAGCGCCCGATAGGCGAACGTGGCGCAGCTTCGGGAGCCGTCCCAGATGTTGTTTCCGGGGTAGGGGCCTCCGCCCGCGACGATGACCGCCTTTGCGTCCGGCAGTTCCTCCCGTTCCTCGGAGAATACCTGGAACCGGTTGTTAAAGCCGTCCGCAGCGGCGACGTTTCCGGAGGCGTCCGCCGCGATGCCCGTCAGGGCGTTGAATGCGCCGGGGTCGGTGCCGCCGGACTTGCCGAAGGAGCACAGAAACTTGCCATCGTCCGTGAACTTCTGGATCCTGCCGCCGACATCCGCCACCAGCACGTTGTCCTCGCCATCCACGGCCACCCCGGAGATCCATTCGAACTCGCCGTCCCCGTCGCCGTAGTATCCCCACTTGAGGAGGAAGCGGCCCTCAGGAGAAAACTTCTGCACGTGGGCGCTGTAATGATCGACGACATACACGTTGTTTTCGCCGTCCACCGCGACCCCGGTCAAGAACCGGAACTTGCCCGACCCTTCTCCCCGCTCCCCCCAGGAAAGAACGAATTCGCCTTCGGGGTCCAGCTTCTGGATCCGGTCGTTGCCGGCGTCGGCGACATAGACGTTGCCGTCCTGATCCACCGCGACGGCGGAGGGTTCCGAAAATTGGCCTTCGGCAAGACCTTCTTCTCCCCAGGAAGCCATGAACGCGCCTTCGGAATTGAATTTCTGGATGTTGTGGCCGCCAGAATCGCAGGCGTACACGTTGCCCTGCCGGTCCGTCGCCAAGCCGGAAATCCAGGAGAACTCGCCCTCCCGGTCGCCTTCGCGCCCCCAGGCGCTCAGGAACATTCCGTCCGGCGAATACTTCTGGATTCTGGCGTTGTAGGCGTCGGCGATATAGATGAAGCCGTCCTGGGACATGGCGGCGGCCGACGGATAGCGGAACTGGCCGGGACCGTCGCCGCCCGACGCCCAAGCCGCCATGAATTCGCTGGCGGAGGAAAATTTCTGGATCCGGTCGTTGCCGGATTCGCACACGTAGATTCGTCCGTCAGGATCGACGACGACATCTTCGGGGTAGGCGAATTCGGAATCCCCGGTGCCGCGTTCTCCCCAATGGAACAGATACCGACCCTGCCCGTCGAACACTTGGACCCGATGATTGGTGGTGTCCGCCAGATAGACCCGGCCGTCCCCGTCGATGTCCATGCCGTACACGGCCCCCAGCTGGCCGGGCGACGAGCCTTCATCGCCCCAGCTTTCGAGAAATACGCCGTGCAGCGTGAATTTCTGTACGCGACGATTGAACCGGTCGGCGACGTACAGAATGTCTTCCGAGACCGCCATGCCGGAAAATTTTTCGAATTGCCCGTCGCCGTCCCCCCGGCTTCCCCATTTGCCGAGGAAACGGCCGTCGTCGTCGAACTTCTGGACGCGATAGTTCCAGGAGTCCGCGACATACACGCACCCCAGGCCGTCGGCGGCGATCCCCTCCGGAAAATAGAACAGCCCGTCCTCCTGCCCGAACCCGCCCCAGGAAGACACGAAGTCGCCGTCCGCAGTGAACTTTTGCACCCGGTGCGCTCCGCCGTCGACCACATACACGAACCTTTTGGCGTCGGTTTCAATGCCGCATGGCTGGTAGAACTGGCCGCCGTCTTCGTCGCTTCCGCCCCAGGACGCGATGAAGACCCCCTGTGCATTGAATTTGCAAACCCGGTCGTTGTGCTCGTCGGCCACGTAGACGTTGCCGTCCATATCGACGGCGACGCTCTGCGGGTCCTCGAAATACCACGGCTGCTTCAAAGCGGGGCGGACATACTCGATTCGGTAGGCGTTCGCGAATGCGCTTGAGAAGAGAAAAAGCGACAACGCGAAGCAAAAGGATTTGGCGGCGCTCGTTTTTGCGGTCAGGTCAATTTTCATGCTCGGACGTCCCAGGCCCTTCATTGGGCGCGTATTAGATTGAAAAAGAGTTCATGATCGAATCTTGCGATGTTCGATTTTTTGGGTTGGTTTTAACCTCGGCCGGCTTGTTAACCCATGAGCCTCGATCATCGCCTGGATTCCGGGTCTGCGCAAGCTCCGCCCGGAATGACGGAGTTGTTGAAACCAAGCCCCGATTTTCGGACACCACGCGCTTGTCCCGGATTCAACGAGAGCAAGCCGGGGGCTCATCGAGTACGATTTCGTAATTCTATCCGGATTGAAAGATCATTTCAACCTCATATGCAAAGCGAACGAGGTGGAGAGGGCACGGCCCAAGTAAAAGACCGAGCCCCCCGTCCTTTTACCGAGCCCCCGTCCTTTTATGGCCACAGGCCCTGCAAGGCGTCCAGCATCCTTTTGTTGGACGACATGTTCAGCTGGAACGCGACCACTTTGCTGTCGCATTCGTATCTGAGATATCTTGCGCCGCTGATGCCGCCGTCGAACAGCTTGTCGATGGGGCTTACGCGCTTTTGAAGCGGTTCGAGCTGGAACTGAACCTCGTCCACTAGGAAACCGGCGTTGTTGTAGGCAGAGACTTTAAGGGTCCCGGCGTCGGACCCCACGTTCACTGCGGCGAAGCCGGTGGCGCCGTCGCTTTCCAGAAAAGGCAGCACGCCTTGTTTTTTCGCCAGGTCGAGGCCTTCGTATCCCGCCATCTGCCAGCCGTCTTTGGTGGCGAAAAGTTCGAAGCCGGTGACCGGGCTGGCGGCCTTGATTTTGAGCCATGCGGCGGCATCGGGGAGGCCCAGTGCCGATACGACGCCGAAGTACCTGCCTTTGGGAGCGATATCGACGATTCGAGCAGGCAGGGTGGCACCGGACTCCCGATAGGGGGTGACGATCAAGCGGCAGGTGGCGGTCCCCGTGTTGTAGGCGACCAGTCCGGTGTCCCAGGTACTGTCGCTGGCGATGTGTGGATAGTAGATCAGGTCGGAAAGCTTGTCGTTTAGAGGTAAACCGGCGGCTCGCTTCCCGTCGCAAAACAGCTCCAGGCCGACCACGCCGTCGGCGTTTCGCAATTCCGCCGTACTGGCGTTTTCCAGCGGAACTCCCCCGAACAGATCCTTGACGGAAAACTGCGCGCATTCCTTTGGTCCCAAGGCAATGGTTTCTATGGAACCGTCATTGAATTCGATTTCTACGTTTCGAGCGGTATCGTTCGTATTGACCAGGCCGAACATGGTCTGCCAGGCTTGGCTCGAGGCGACGTGGGATACGTAGAGCGTTTCGGAACCGGACCTCTTGGCGGCGGGCAGGGCGGCCCGCCAAGTCTCGGCTCGACGAAGCCTCTGAAATCCTGCGGCGTGGACGCTGTCGGTTTCGAGCGTGGCGTAGCGAACCTGTTCGGGGTTCGCGAAATCGCTTCCCACGGTCAACAGCTTTCTGCCGAGCGGATTCAAATCCACGTTCACGGGAAAGCCGACGGCTTTTCCATACTGGTCGTATACGGCGAATACCGCTTCCAGCCTGGAATCGGGGGACGTATTTACCACGCCGATCTCGGTCTCCCAGTCGCCGTTGGAGAGAGCGAACGGAAAATACAGGGTCCCGGATTCCGAAGCGGCGTCCTCTTCGACTGTTATGGTGGCGACATGCGGCACGGACAGCGTACCTTTGGAATCTTCCGCTATGATGGCGACGCCGTAATTTCCTTCCATCTGGAAATCTTTGTAGACAGCCTCGTATCTTCCGTTTCCGACGGGAAGCAACTCGACGGAGGGCAGATCGGACACGGGGATGTCGGAGGCGCCGTCCCACGCGCCCGGCGGGGTGATCGTCGCGGTCACTGTTCCGATGCCGTCTTCGTCCACCACGTCTTGCGCGAACAAGACCACGGTGCCTCCCCGGCCAACGGTCTGCGAAGGCGTTATGCCTCCGACGGAGGGGACCCCGCTCAGACGGGAAACCCGGTTGCCTATCCGTGCGCTTCGGATCGCCTCCCAGTCAGCCTTTTCGCCTGTCACGCCATTTCCGTCCGCATCGATTCCGGGTTTCTGGCGATGGTTGGTGACCAGCCGAATGCTGTTGTTGGCGTGGTAATAGGCTTCGTAAAAACTGTCGCCCGCCCCGAGACGGCCCCAAAAGAACAGGCTGAAGGAGACCGTCCCCGTGTCGGCGAACAGGGCGGGTTCGTCTTCTTCGGCGCTGGAAACGACGATCCTCTGCTTTCCTTCGGGGGCAATCAGTTCCTTGGTGAAACTGCCGGATTGGCAAGCGTCGTAAATCAGAAGCACATGGCCGGGTATGGTGTCCTGGAGTTTGTCCAGCCAGGAATCCAGGTCCGTCGCCTTCAAGATCTCCCTTTCATTCACGCGAAAGGAACCGTACCCGCCATGCCCCAGTATGTAAATGTTCAATTCGCTGGCGTCGAGCGGCCACTCGGTGATCGCCCGCTCGATGTTCGCAAGGGTAGCCGCGCCGTCCTTGTCGTCGTAGAATCCATTTTCGTCCAGGTCGGGCACGTCCCCGTCCGTGAGGTAGCACAGCCTGTCCCTGGAATACCCTTGGAGCATGAGGACTTTGGCGGCGTAATTGCCGTTCCAGCGAAGACCGTCCTGCAATGCCGATTCGCCCCCCTCGCTGCCGACGATCACAATGGCCTTGGGAAACTCGTTGGAGTAGGACTGGCGGATTTCCCATTCGAACTGCGTCGGGACGGTCTGCCAGTCTCCCGCCTCCCTCTGGCCCAGGAGCTGGAGAACGTGGACGCCGAGAGACAGGTCGCGCAGGAGAATTTTTTCCGAAACCGGCAGCGCCGAACTGAATTCTCCGTTGTCGATTTTGTAGCGATAGAAGGCGACGTCCTTGCCGCCGATGGTGAAAATAGCGTCCGCGTCCGTTGTGACCTGCGCCGGAGACGAGAGTAACTCCGCCCGGGCCGTGACGGTTTCATCCGGTACCACCCGCAAGTCAAAGCTTCCGAAAGCGTCGTTTTCCGCCCTGATTCTCAGATAGTACGTTCCGTATGCCTGGGCCACATGGCTGATGGCTTTTTCCACACCGTTGTAGATGTTGTCCACCTTTTTGATGTATTTGCCTTCCTCGTCGTAGAGAATGGCTTCCAGGTTTCCCCGGCCGATGAGAGGCGTGATTCCCACCGTGATCTTTTCTTCCGTCTGCGCTTCGAAACGAAAATAGCTGTCGCCCAGATCGCTGATCGAATAGCTTTTGTCTTGCGCCTCTTTGGCAGTGAACAGGGTGTGTTGGAAATCCCGCTCGTCCTCCGGGCAGCCGGGGTTGAACCACGCTTCGAAAATCCCTATGTCGTATCGGCCGTAGCCGCCGTTGTAGTCCTTTACTTTTACGTAGTAGGGGCCGCCCATCAAAGGGACAAATGAAAACGTTTCCGTCTCGCCATTGTAAATCTTGTCCGTGTAGCCGATGGACTCCCCGTTCGCGTCGTAGACGGTGACCACAAAAGCGCCGCGATTGGTGTGGGCGGTCAAAGCGACGGTGATTCCCTGGTCCGGATAGAGAAACATGGAATACCAGGTTTCCGCCCCCCGATATTCGGTCGTGAAGAAACGCTCGTAATCGAAAATCTCCAGCGCGGTGGCCGCGCTCGAGCCTTCCGACGAATCGATGAATTCGTAATCGGCGAGGGAAGAACCTCCCGCGGCGATTTCGTCGAAATCGGACTTTGAGTCTGCGTCCGTGTCGGGATTAAGCGGGTCGGTCCCGTGGTGGCTCTCCTGGTCGTCGAACAGGCCGTCGGAATCGCTGTCGAGGTTGTCGTCCAGCCCCGGGGAGACCGACAGGTCGTAGTGGCCGTAAGCGCCGTCGGCTTGAACTACGCGCAGGTAGTATACGCCGCCGATGGTCGCGTGGCCCGTCAACGTCTGGTTGTTCCCGTTGTAGAGGCGAGAGCCCGTCTTCAATTCTGCGAACCGCCGGTCCCAAATTTCTCCGTAAAGATATCCCGCCCCGAGGTGCGCGGAGATGGATATCGAAAAGTCCGAATCGTTCGGAACGTAGAACCTGTATCTCGCATCGCCGTAGCCATTGGTGGCGAAATTGCCGCTCCGAATGGATTTGGCGGTATAAAACCTGGAGAAAAAAGCCCTTTGATCGTCCGTCGTACCTGGATTGAACCATGCGTTGAAAAGCGCGATGTCGTAGTTGCCGTACGCGCCGTCGGCGGCATAGACTTTCGCATAGAATCGCCCCCCGACCGTCGGAGTATACGAAACGGTCGCCGTGTCGCCATTGCAGGCGCTGTCGCTTGTTTCTATAGCGTTCTGTCTCGAATCGTAAAGCCTGAAATAGAGCTTGCCCTTGTTCACGTGGGCGGTCAGGGCGACGAGAACTCCCTCTCCGGCGATCAAATCCGCGCAGTACCAGGTTTCGGTCCCCGGATATTCGGTGTTGAAAAAGCGGTCGCGACCCGGAAGCGGCATGGCGGCGGCAAATCCCGAAGCTTCCGAAGAATCGATTTTCTCGTAGTCGTGGAGAGGATCTTCGCCCGTTGAAATCTCGTCGAAATCCGATTTGGAATCTCCGTCCGTGTCGGAATCCAGCGGATCTGTCCCGTGGTGGCTCTCCTGGTCGTCGAACAGGCCGTCGGAATCGCTGTCGAGGTTGTCGTCCAGCCCAGGGGAGACCGACAGGTCGTAGTGGCCGTAAGCGCCGTCGGCTTGAACTATGCGCAGGTAGTATACGCCGCCGATGGTCGCGTGGCCCGTCAACGTCTGGTTGTTCCCGTTGTAGAGGCGAGAGCCCGTCTGCAATCTTGCGAACCGCTGGTCCCAAATTTCTCCGTAAAGATATCCAGCCCCGAGGTGCGCGGCGATGGATATCGAGTAGGCCGAATCGTCCGGAACGTAGAACCTGTATCTCACATCGTCGTAGCCATTGGTGGCGAAATTGCCGCTCCGAATGGATTTGGCGGTATAAAACCTGGAGAAAAAAGCCCTTTGATCGTCCGTCGTACCTGGATTGAACCATGCGTTGAAAAGCGCGATGTCGTAGTCGCCGTAAGCGCCGTCGGCGGCATAGACTTTCGCATAGAATCGCCCCCCGACCGTCGGAGTATACGAAACGGTCGCCGTGTCGCCATTGTAGGCGCTGTCGCTTGTTTCTATAGCGTTCTGTCTCGAATCGTAAAGCCTGAAATAGAGCTTGCCCTTGTTCACGTGGGCGGTCAGGGCGACGAGAACTCCCTCTCCGGCGATCAAATCCGCGCAGTACCAGGTTTCGGTCCCAGGATAATCGGTGTTGAAAAAGCGGTCGCGACCCGGAAGCGGCATGGCGGCGGCCAATCCCGAGGCTTCCGAAGAATCGATTGGCTCGTAGTCGTGGAGGGGATCTTCGCCCCTTGAAATCTCGTCGAAATCGGACGCCGAATCCCCGTCCGTGTCGGAATCCAGCGGGTCGGTCCCGTGGTGGCTCTCCTGGTCGTCGAACAGGCCGTCGGAATCGCTGTCGGCATTGGAAATCAGGTTTGCGGATACCGAAAGGTCGTAGCTTCCGGTCGCGCCATCATACTGGCTGATGTACAGGTACGATACCCCCCCGACAGTCCTGTGGCCGGATAAGATTCGAGTATTTTCGTTGTAAATGTATCCGGTTTCCGAAATCTTATTGAGGTGTTGGTCGTACATGTGAGCGATCAGTCTTCCGCCTCCCAATCGCGCAGTTACGGATACGGAATAGTCCGAATCGTCCGGAACCAGGAAGCGATAGGCTTCATGCCCGTAAGGGCTCAAGGCAAAATTTCCGTTTTCGATGTGTCTGGATGTGAAAGCGTCTCTAAAAACAGTCCTGTCGGAATCTTTTGTTCCAGGGGTGAACCAGGCGTTGAAAATCCCGAAATCGTAAAAGCCTTTCGTACTCGAATTGCCTGAAACTTTGATGTAATAGTTCCCCCCCAAAGCAGCGGTGTGACGAATTTTTTCGGTTTTGCCGTCGCTTATGCTCACGGTATTTTGAAGCTTGTGCGAGGTTCGGTCGTAGATTGTCATATTGACCGAACGATAAGAGCCCGAGTCGATGCTCGCTTTCAGCGTCGCCACAATTCCCTGGCCTCGGATAAGTTCGAAAGAATACCACACCGGATTACCCGAGAACGGAAAACTGGAAAGCCGGTCGAATTGGGCGACGGGTATGGCGTTTTCGGCGGATTCTCCGATGGCGACAGCCAGCTGGGGACTGGCGGCAGCCATGATCGAGAACAGGAGCCACGCTGCGGCCAGTTTGTAAACGAGACCGGTTCTGAAGCGCTTGCGGTTTTTCGTGTTCATTAAAACCTCCTTTTTTGGGTACCCTTCGATTCGGAATAGCAACTCGACAAGCCGTTATTATCGCACGAACAGCTCCGGATTTCCAGCGTGCCTAGCGAAATGCAGCAGTTCCAATTTCGAGTGTCTCCGAGGCCTTCAAGGTAACCAGACCATCCTGGTCTGGTTCGGCGCGTCAGGAAATGCTCCTCAACCGTGAGCGTACCAGACCAGGATGGCCTGGTTACCCCGAAATCGAGACACGAATTCGAAAATGCCGATTTTCTTAATTCCCGTAAGGCGTCTTTTGCCTGTGTTCCCCAGACAAATTCGAGCAGGACAAAGGCGGGGGAAGCATTCTCTGTTTCTTGCAAACCGGGTGGAAGACCCTATCGTCAGAGTTCTTATTTCTGTCGTCCCTGACGGGACTTGGGACGCACCGGTGGACCAACCCAGGCAATGAATTGCCGGGCTATTGTCTGTCGTCCCTAACGGGACTGTGCGTTTAAGAAACAGGGGATGCTCCAAAGGCGGGGGGGGCGGGGAAAGTTACAAGTCCAATCCCCGCCCCCTGCTTTTTCATAGAAGAAAGTACGCTTAATCCTCAGTCCTTGGCGATGGGACGGACTTTCAAATACAATTCGTCGAGCTGCGCCTTGGCGGCCTCCGACGGGGCGTCGGTCAGAAGGCACGAGGCCTTCTGGGTCTTGGGGAATGCGATGACGTCGCGGATGGAGGACTGGCGGGCGAGCAGCATGACCAGGCGGTCCAGGCCGAACGCGATGCCGCCGTGGGGGGGCGCGCCGGACTCCAGGGCGTCGAGCAGGAACCCGAATTTCTTCTGGGCTTCCTCCGGGCCGATCTTCAACGTGTCGAAGACCATGTTCTGGATTTCGATGCGATGGTTGCGGATGCTGCCTCCGCCGATCTCGGAACCGTTCAGTACCAGGTCGTATGCCCTGGAGTTGGCGGCCGCCGGGTCGAATTCGACGCTGTCCTTGTCCAGGCAGGCGATGTGCTCCTCCAAAGGGGACGTGAACGGGTGGTGCAGTGCCTTGTAGCGGTCCTCGGTCTCGTCGTATTCCACCAGGGGAAAGTGGGTGACCCACACGAAGTTGAACTCCTCCTCGTCGATCAGGCCCAGCTTCTTGCCCAGGTGGTTTCTCAAATACCCCAGGGCGTCGTTGGCGATGGCGGGCTTGTCGGCCACGAAGAAGACCAGGTCGCCGGGGGCCATGTCGAGCCTTTCGGCCAGGGCCGCCTTTTCGTCGTCGTTGAAGAACTTGGCGATGGGCGACTGCCAGGAGTCCTCCCGGACCTTGATCCAGGCCAGCCCCTTGGCCCGGTAGATGGCCACGAACTCGGTCAGGTCGTCGATTTCCTTTCGGGAAAAATCGATACATCCCTTGGCGTTGAGGGCCTTGACGATCCCCTTGTTCTTGACCACGTTGGCGAAGGTCTTGAACTGGGAGCCGCCCACGATGTCGGAGACGTCCCCGAGTTCCAGGCCGAACCTGAGGTCTGGCCGATCCAGGCCGTAGCGGGCCATGGCCTCGGCGTAGGTCATGCGGGCAAACGGCGGGTTGACGTCGATGTCCAGGACGTCCTTGAACAGCTTGGCGATCATTCCCTCCGAGATCCCCATGACATCCTCCTCGCCCACGAAGGACATCTCCATGTCGATCTGGGTGAATTCGGGCTGGCGGTCGGCGCGCAGGTCCTCGTCGCGGAAGCATCGCACGATCTGGTAGTACCGGTCGAACCCGGAGATCATGAGCAGCTGCTTGAAAAGCTGGGGCGACTGGGGCAGGGCGTAGAAGCTTCCGGGATTGACCCTGCTGGGTACCAGATAGTCCCTGGCGCCTTCGGGGGTGCTTTTGGTCAGAAAGGGCGTTTCGATGTCGAGAAAGCCGTTGTCGTTGAGATAGTTGCGGACGGACGCCGTGGCCTTGTGCCTCAGGATGATGTTTTTTTGCAGGCCGGGCCTTCTAAGGTCCAGGTGGCGGTATTTCAGGCGCGTGTTTTCGGAAACGTCGGCGCGGTCCTCGATGACGAACGGCGGGGTCTTGGCGGGGTTCAGGATTTTCAGCTCATGGACCATCACCTCGATCTTGCCGGTCTTCAGGTTGGGGTTTTCCATGTCGGCGGGGCGGCTTTCCACGACGCCCCGGACCCCCAGCACGTATTCGCTGCGGATGGCGTGGGCCTTGGCATGGACCTCCGGGTGAATCTCCGGGTTGAACACCACCTGGGTGAGTCCCTCGCGGTCCCTCAAATCCACGAAAATCACGCCGCCGTGGTCCCTGCGGCGCTGCACCCATCCCATGAGCACGACCTCGGCGCCCACGTCTTCCGCGCCCAGTTCGCAACAGGTATGGGTCCGTCTCATATCCTCAAGATTGTCTGACATCGGTAACTCGGACAACGCAACTGCTCCTTTCTCCGTCCTTATTTATTCCCGGATTTATTCCCGGTACGGGGTTGGTTCTTGTTTTGGCCATGCCTCGGCGGAACGCGGACGCGAAGCGTCCTGGTATGCATTCCAACGCGAAGCGTTGGAACGAGGAGGCGAGGGCATGGCCGAAATAGAAATCAAGCCCCCGGTCCTTGTTTTTTTCGTTCGATGCTGTCTCGTTCGAACCCCACTCTGCCGGGCCGCACTGCGCGACCCGGATTTTTCCAAAATTTTTATTTTTATCGCAGCAGCTCCGTGCAAGTCAACGATTTTTCGGGTCCATGACGCGAAAAAAATAAATTTGGCTTTGACTTGGGAACGATTTTTTTTTATTTTGTTTTGTTTTGGGTTTGTTAAAGAATCTTGATCCCGAGCGCATTGCCTTGGACTCGGGAAAGATTGCGTAAAACTGGAACAAAAAGCGTTCCGAAGATCTGGACGACATGGTTCGGGCGCTGCGAAAAAAATGGGTTCATCACGGATTTGTGGGGAGCGGTAAAAGGTAGCCAGAGCTTCCAGCTCTGGTACCATGTCTCGAATATGCCGCCGCTTGGAAGCCAGGGCATGCCAGACCAGGATGGTCTGGTTACCATCGACACGCCTTTTCCCACAGGTCCGCGATGAGCCAAAAAATGCCGCCCCCCACGGTGCATTTTGCCGGCGGGGCCTCGCAATCAATGCGGATGTAAAAAAGATGGGAAAAAGAAAAGAGCAGCTCAACCTGCTGTGCGACATCGGCGATCTTGCCGCCTTGCTGTCGGAAAGCGTGGACATCGAAATATTTCTCCAGCGGACCGTGAGCTTGGTGGCGCGCAATCTGAGCGCGGACGTCTGTTCCGTATACCTCTACGACGAGCAGGCCGACGAGCTGGTGTTGCGGGCGACCATGGGGTTGAACTCGGAGGCGGTAGGCAAGGTCCGCATGAAGCTCGGCGAAGGACTGGTGGGAATCACCCTGGAACGGCTCCAGCCGATCTGCGAGGGGACCGCCACCATGAGCCCGTACTATCGCTATTTCGAGGAGGCCCACGAAGACCGTTTCCAGTCCTTCCTGGCCGTGCCCATCCGGCGAGGGGTCGAGAAGATCGGCGTGCTGGTGGTGCAGAAGGAACAGAAGAATTATTTCGACGAATACGACGTGATGACCCTGCGGGCGACCGCAAGCCAGCTGGCCGGGGCCATGGAAAACGCCAAGCTTCTGATCGGCATGAACCAGCCCAAAGACAAGAAGTCCGACCGGCCGGCGGAATACAAGGGCGTGCGGTTCATCAAGGGAAAGTCCGCGTCGGGAGGGTACGCCTACGCCGACGCCGCCGTCATGAGGGAAAGCCACGGCGGACTGATGACCGGCTACGACGAAAGCGAGAACGGAAGGACTTTCACCCTCAAGGATTTCTTCGTGGCCCTGGAAAAGACCACCCAGCAGCTGGAAAGCCTCCAGGCGAAACTGTCCCAGAGGCTCCCGGAAAGCGCGTCGCTGATTTTCACCGCCCATTTCATGATATTGAAGGACGCCAAATTCATCGACAAGATCGTGGGTTTGATCGAAAAGGGCACGCCCGCGCCGGAGGCGATTCGGAAAGTCGCCGGCGACTACATGCGCATTTTCCTTTCCAGCCCCCACGCATACATCCGGGAGAAGGGCAACGACATGGAGGACCTGGCGGGAAGGATTCTGAAAAACCTTCTCTACGCCAGCGCCGACGAGATCGGAAACGAACGCGGACGCATCATCATCGCGCTGGATCTGTTCCCCTCCGAGATGCTCAAGCTGGCCACCGAAGACGTCAAGGGCATCATCCTGGTCTCCGGCGGGGTCACCTCCCATGTGGCGATCCTGTCGCGCTCCATGAAAATCCCTCTGATCATCGCCGAACACCGGGACCTGCTGGAAATACCCGACGGCGCTCCCATCATACTCGACGCGGACATCGGAAACATCTTCATATGCCCGTCGGAAAAGATCGTGGAGCAGTACGAAACGCGCAACCGGACATCCCAGTCAGTCGCGCCGCTCAAATCGAGGCTCGCCGACGAAACCATGACCAGGGACGGAAAACGGGTCCGGCTCATGGCCAACATCAACCTGTTGAGCGAACTGACCCTGGCCCGCGATCTGAACGCCGAAGGCATCGGGCTGTACCGCACCGAATTTCCCTTTCTGATCCGGAACAATTTTCCCTCGGAACAGGAACAGTACGTGGTCTACAAGCAGCTGTTCGAGGTCATGAAAGGCAAGGAGGTCACCCTTCGCACCCTGGACGTGGGCGGTGACAAGGTTTTGGCCTACATGGACTCCGGGGCCGAAGCCAACCCCGAGCTGGGACTGCGGTCCATCCGCTTCTCCCTCCGGCACCTGGAAATCTTCGAGCAGCAGATCCGCGCGATTCTGCGCGCCGCCCCGCCGGAACAGGCCCTCCGGATCATGTTCCCCATGATCTCGTCCGTGGACGAATTCCGCGAGGCCCGCCAGATGGTGGTCGAGAGCATGGACGATTTGGAAAGCGAAGGCCTCCCCCACCATCCGAAACCGTCCGTGGGGACCATGCTGGAAATTCCCTCCGTGGTGGAAATCATGAACGAGCTGGCCAAGGAGGCCGACTTCTTCTCCATCGGCACCAACGACTTCGTCCAATACATGCTGGCCGTGGACCGCACCAACGAAAAGGTGGCCAACTACTACCGGCCGTTTCATCCCTCGATCCTGCGGGCCATGGAGCGCATGGCCCTCTGGGCCAACACCTGGGGAAAGGAAATCTCGGTCTGTGGCGAAATGGCCCACGAACCCGAATACATCCCGTTTCTCCTGGGAATCGGAATCCGCACCCTGAGCGTAGACCCCCAGTTTCTCCTGGGCGTGCAGGAGCGAATTTCCAAGTTGAAAATGAGCGACGCGGAAAAGTACGCCAAAGAACTGCTCGGACAGCCGACTGTCAAGGGCGCCTGGAACGTGCTGCGCAGATATCCGGAATAGCATCTGTCGGCTGCTATCTGTTGGCCAACAGCCAACAGCCAACAGCTAATAGCTAACAGCCAACAGCCAGCAGCCAACAGCTGTCGGGTGGGGCAATGGCAGGCATCGATTCAATTCGCCGGTAGGTCGCAATGAAAAAAAACAACGAATCGCACCCGTTTTCAATGGAAACAGACATCCGGGACAAGGAAAACATCCGCCACGAGGATGTGGCGGCATTGAACTTCATCCGGAACTCTTCCCGTTTCGTGTTCAGAAAACACCGGCTGAACGGCCTGCGGTCCCACATCATGCAGGTGCTTTTGTCCGAGGACGTGGAAAGGGAAAGCCGGGGGACGCTGGTCGATGGACTGCTCAGGTATCCCGTAGCGCGCCCGTTGCGGATGCTGAGGATTTTCAGGAGGCGGTTCGGACGTCCGGAGGAAATTCTGGGAGAAATCGAGCGCTTCCGAATCGTGGAAAAATATCTGACCTCCCGTTTTGTGGCCGTGTCCGAGGAATTTATCGTGGACTACCGCTGCGGAGGAATAAGGGACGTTCTTCTTTGCGGCCTGCAGGAGTATGTCGAGGGCGAACAGCTGGACCCGTGGACATCGTCGAATACGACGGCCCTGCGGGACATGGCGGAGGCGGTGGCGTCCATCGGCGCGAACGGGAACTCGAAACCGGTCGATTCGCTCGGGCGGAAAATAGAAAAAAGCGCCGGGGAATTCGTCCGCAGAGTCAAAAGGATGATCCTGGAAGCGCAGTACGTGCCGGACCTGGCGGGAGTCGGCAACATCCTGGTTTCCGCAAGCGGCCAGGTCAAGCTGGTGGACATCAACAACATCACCGCCGCCCGTGCCGGAGAGTGCCCTCCCGTCGACGACTTCGGCTACCCGGTCTGCGACAAGTCCATCGAGGCCCTTTCCATGATCGAACGCAAGTTTCTGGGAAGAAAAATCGACCCGGGCGATCCTGTCTACGAAAAGTTTCTGGACCTGGAAAGACTGCGGGAAGTGGAGCGGTTGCACAGAAACTTTCGAGCATCGCGGCGCGCGGACAATTGATCTCGTTCCCCCTTTTTGACTCGTTCCCACGCTCCAGCGTGGGAACGCATACCGGGACGCTCCGGCGTCCCGACGATCATACAGTCCTCGCCCGGGGTGATGAAAATCATCCAATTTCAGGAGATATTTTTCTGCCGGGATTTGTTCCCCCTCGCGACAATCTGCACAGGCTGGTTCGGGAGCCTAGGGTGGGTGGGTATATACCCGGGTGTTGTCGCAACTTCAACGTCTCTTGAAATAGACGGCCTGACAATCTTGCACGGAGCCCAACCCACCATCTTTCGCGCCAATTCGTCGCGTCTTCGAACGAATGGCTCTGCGGCGGCTCGGGAAATGGTGGGTTGGGTTTCGTACAAGCTCGAAGGGCACAGACATAAACAAGCTTTGAACCAGCACCGAACGCCAGGGTTTCAACCCACCCACCCTACACTCCCGAACCAGGCTCCATGATACTTTTCGCGGCACAAAAATCGGCAGATAATTTACAGCAAAATAGGGAACATTTACATCACCCCAGTCCTCGCCTGTTCTTCTTTTCCCATTCTTCCGCGAGAATGCGCTTTCGCGGGCAGCTTCGCAAGGTGAGGCTCCTCGTGACGGGACGCGGGAGCGTCCTTCAGGCGTTCCCACGCTGGAGCGTAGGAACGAGAGCCCCTCGCCCGACAGCTTTTCCCTGTCCGTCAGCCCTGCCTCTCGTCACGCGGCCCTTGCCCCTCGTCACGCGGCCTTGTCCCCCGCAGGAGGGTCCGAGCTTGCCTCCCCTGTCACGCCACGCAAAGATCCAGTCCTTCCGAAGCGTCCAGGGTCTGCTCCAGGACCTTCCTGAACATCGCGAGCTGCTCTTCGTCCTGGATTTTCTGACCGTCCATGTCGCGTACGTAGAAGACGTCCACGATCTGATCGACCTTGGTCGCCACCTTGGCGATCCAGATGTCGAGGTTCAGTCTCCGATAGATCGTGTCGGTGAGGGCGAACAGCAGGCCGGGCTCGTCGTAGGCGAAGACCTCGATGATGGTGAAGAAGCCGGAGCTTTCGTTGTCGATCTCGACCCTGGGGGGCTTGACTCCCTCCAGGGGGTCCGGCTGTCTTCTGAAGGAAGACAGTTTTTCGCAAAGGGCGTCGGCCAAGTCGAGTTCTCCGGACAGGGCGCTTTTCAGGTCCCTTTCGGCCTTGGCCCATTTTTCGTCTTCGAAAAGCTTGTCCAGGGGAGGACGCACGGTGAAGATGTCCAGCGCCACGCCGTTTTTCCACGTGTAGGCCTGGGCGTCCAGAATGTCGAGCCCGTGCAGGGCGAAGATCCCCGCGAGCCTGGAGAAGAGCCCGGGGGAGTCCTGGGCGCAAATGGTGACGGTCCGGGTGTCGGTGATATCGTTCTTTCCGATTTCCCAGACCACTGTGCCGTCTCCCAGCTTGCGATAGAGTTCCACATGCCTGCGAAGGTCGTTCGCGGACGCATAGAGAAGGTAGCGCGGAGAAAGGACCTCGAACACGGCCTCAAGTTCCCTCCGCTCTTCGTCGCTCCCCGACGATTCCAGCAGCGCGATTTTCTTCGCCTCCACGGCCGCTGCCGCCTTCTCCGTGGCAAGCTCGCCTTTCTTCAGGGTGCGCAGCACTTTCAAGTAAAGATCCCACAGAAGACTCGACACCCAGTCGTTCAGCGCGCCCTTGCCGGTGCAGGTCTTGTCGGCCACGGTCAGCAGGTATAGCATTCTCAGCAGGTCTTCGTCGCCGATTTCCCTTGCCAGGGAGATGATCGTGCTTTCGTCGTCGGTGTCCCTGCGGGTGGCGGTCTTGATCAACAGCAGGTGTTCTCTGACCAGAAACGAGACCGCGGCGATTCGTTCCTCCGAATAGCCCCTCTTTCTCAGAACGTCCGCGGCGATCCGAGCGCCGACCTCCGAGTGGTCCTTCTGCGCTTCGCATTTGCCGATGTCGTGCAGAAGCGCCGCCCACAGCAGCAACTGCTTGTCGGCCACCTCGTCGTAGACGTGGCGCAGGAAATTGTCGGACCCTTCGCCCGCGCCGAACTTCTTGAGCGTGCGCACCGTCAACAGCAAATGCTTGTCCACCGGGTAGTGGTGGTAGGCGTCGTACTCGATCCGGTTGACCACGCAGGACAGCTCCGGAACGAACCTCAGCAGAAATCCGGTGTGGAGCATTTCGTCCAGAACGTCGAAGTCCGGCGTGTGCGCGACCAGGATGTTCTCGAAATGGCCGACTGCGGATTCGGAACGAATGAAGCCGTCGTCGATCAGATGGCCGAAATCGTGCACGATGCGCTTGGCCTCGCTGGAAAGCGGTATTTGCGAAAAGGCGCTTTCCTCGAAAATGCGGATGAGAAGATCGGGGGTTTCCGGAATTTTTTCGTGAGACGAAAATGTAAGCAGCCCCCGTTTCAGTTCGAAGCCGGAGGAGCGCGGCTTGTCCAGAAAGTTTCTCAGTTTCTTGGGCTTGTAGGAGTTTTCCAGCTCGTGGATGAACATGCCGTGCTGCTGCTTGATCGTCTCCATGTGGCCCTGCAAGGCGCCCAGGAACAGTTCCACCCCCCGTTGCCCGTTTGCGTCCGAAAAGCCCATGAGGCGCGCCATTTGCTCCTGATATTCGAAATGCAGCCGGTCGCACTTTCTCTTGGCCACCACATGGAGGCGGCTTCTGACGTTCCAGATGAAGGAAAGGGCCTTTTGCAGCCGACTGTACTCGCCATAGGACAGAAGCCCCTGGTATTCCAGGTCCCTGGAATTTTCAATCCCCGCCTTGATCTTGGCCAGCCAGATCAGGCTGTGGTAGTCGCGAAGCCCTCCCTGGCCCTCCTTCAAATCGGGCTCCAGAAGATAGCTGGCGTCCCCGCACACGTGGTGCCGCGCGCGGGCCGACGCGATCAGTTCGGTGACCGCTTTCTTGGCGCCTCTCGACAGGATTTTCTTGCGAATCCGCTCCGACAGCTGGGAACACAAAGGCGACATGCCGCAAATGAAACGCGCGTCCAGCACCGACGTGAGCACCTCGACGTCGGACGCCGCCAGGCTCACGCACTCCTTTAAGGAACGCACCGCGTGTCCCACGTCCAGCCCCACGTCCCACAGCGGATACAGAATCTCCCGGATCAGCTCCTCGGCCTGCGGTGGCACCTTCTTTTGAAACAGAAAAAGAATGTCCACGTCCGAACCGACGCATTGCTCGCCGCGGCCGTATCCTCCCAGCGCCACGATGGCGTAGGGGTTCTTGTTGATCTTCAGGCGCGGCCCCACCATGCTCTTTTCGAAACTTTCAAGGAAATATTCGTCGATCACCTTGGTGTGAAGACGCATGAAATCCCCGGCGTTTCCGTCCAGAAATTCGGCGATCAGGGCTTCGCGCTTGCTCTTGAGCGCCTTTGCGACCGGCTCGTATGTGCTTTCGATATCCATAAGTCCCATATTTTCCTTTTTTATTGTTCCAATGGGCTTTTACCTATCGCACATTTTAAGCAATTCACATGCCAACCAAGGGCGAGGATGAAGCGGAACGAACATAAACGCGTGGGCGCCTTCCATGGCACCCGCGCGGGCAGCCAAAATCTTTGGGGCTCGAAACGTTTCCGTCCCGAACCCAAAAAAATGAAAAAGGACAAAAAAGTCACAAAACCGGGTCGGGCACCGACAACTTTGTAATTAATCAGAAGATGACCACCTTCCGAACCGCCTTGACGACCTCGTCGGGGGAATCGATCAACTGGAAAATGTCCATGTCCTCGGCGGAAATCTTGCCCTGGCTCAAAAGGCGTTCTTTGATCCATTCCACCAGACCGCTCCAGTAGTCCGAGCCCACCAGGATGACGGGCAAAGGCTTTATGCGGCTCGTTTGAACAAGCGTGACGGCCTCGAAGAGTTCGTCCAGGGTGCCGAAGCCTCCGGGCAGGATGACGTAAGCAGCGGCGTATTTGACGAACATGACCTTGCGGATGAAAAAATAATTAAACTCGACCTTGATGTTGGAGTACCGGTTCGGCTTCTGTTCGTGCGGAAGCACGATGTTGAGGCCGACGGACTTTCCGCCCGCCTTGGCCGCGCCCTTGTTTGCGGCCTCCATCACGCCGCCGCCCCCTCCGGTGATCACGGAGAACCCGCTTTTGACGAACAGTTCGGCGATCTTTTCCGCCTTCTTGTACAGAGGATCTCCCGGAGCGGTCCTGGCCGAGCCGAAGATGCTCACGGCCGGGCCGAGATCGTAAAGGGACTCCACGCCCTCCACGAACTCCCCGATGATCTTGAAAATCCGCCAGGATTCCCCCAGCTTGAATTCGTCGATGAGAAACTGTTTTTCCATTTTCGCCCTTTTGGTTTGTTTGAAATTGGTTTATTATCCATTTTTCAATCGGCAGCCGGTCGAAAACGAACGGCTGCGGTTTTGTCGAATGCGCAGTCGCCAATGACGATACTTGCCCAAAAGGGGACGGTTTTCAAGGGGTATTGTCAAAAAGAAGCGGGTTTGCGAAACGCCGGGCGTCGAAAAAGCCCCTCCATTCGAAATTATGGATGAATACTCGTTGACATCGGCGCTCCGTATGATACATATGCAAGATTTATTTTGCGGATGGAGAATATTTTCGTTTGTTTGATGTACGATTGGGTTGGACAACATTGGAATCAGAAACTTTAAAAGAGGTCACGGTCGTCAACGAATTGGGCTTCCACGCCAGGGCGGCGGCGCAGATCGCCAAGATCGCCCAGAACGCATCGGCCGGTATCTGGCTTTCCAAGGACGGCGACAAGGTGGACGCTTCGAGCATCATCGACATTTTGACGCTCCAGTGCGCCAAGGGCGCGCGCGTGGTTTTTTCGGTCGATGACGACTCCGATGCCGCAATCCTGGCCGACATCGTAAGGCTCGTCGAGGATGGTTTCGGAGAATAGACGCGCGCAATGGGAAACGACATGGCGAAGACGCAACACGGCGAATTGAAACTGCAGGGCATCAGCGCATCTCCCGGCATATGCATCGGAAAGGCCTATCTGGTCGGACGCGAGGGCGTCGATGTGGTGAAAAAGTACAGTATCGAGGACAAGGACCTGGACCGGGAAGTCAAGCGTTTCCAGGCCGCCGTCAAGAAGACCGACGACGAACTGGCGAGCATCATCGAAAATTCCCCCGAGGACTTTCGAGAGAACACCACCATTCTCGAAACCCACGCCCTGCTGCTCAAGGACAAGATGCTCTACGGCAGCACCATCGAGACCATCGAGGAGGAAAAGGTCAACGCGGAATGGGCCCTGAAGAAGGTGGTCGCCAAGGTCAAGACCATGTTCGACGGCATGGAGGACGAATATTTTCGCGAACGCGGCTCGGACATCGTGCACGTGTCCGACCGGATTTTCCGGAACCTGGTGGGCCAGGAGCAGGTGGACATCGCGGGGATCAACAAGCGCGTCATCCTGGTGGCCAGAGACTTGTCCCCGGCCCAGACCAGCCAGATCCAGCTCGAAAGAATCATGGGGTTCATCACGGAGCGAGGCGGCAAGGACTCCCATACGGGCATCATCGCCAGGACCCTGGAACTTCCCGCCGTGCTGGGCCTGGGAAGCCGCCTGGGGTTCGTGCGCCACGACGACATCATCATCGTGGACGGCAGGCAGGGCGTCGTGATCGTCAATCCCTCGGACGAAACCCTGATCGCCTACGAGGAAAAGATCGAGCGCTTCGACGCCTTGAAGGCCGCCATGGCCAGGGACGCCCACCGCCCGGCCGAAACCGGGGACAGTTTCCGTCTCATGGTCATGGGCAACATCGAGCTTCCGGAGGAAGTCGTGTCCGTGCGGCGCTACGGCGGCGACGGCATCGGCCTGTACCGCACCGAATTCCAGTACCTGAGCAGACCCGACTTTCCCGGCGAAGCGCAGCTGTTCGAAAAATACAAGGACGTGGTGGACGTCATGGGCGAAAATCCCGTCACCATTCGCACCCTCGACGTCAACGGAGACAAGGCCCTGCTCGGAACGAACACCCCCGAGGAGGCCAACCCCGCGCTGGGGCTGCGAGCGATTCGCTACTGCCTGAGAAACCCCGACATGTTCCTGGTGCAGCTGCGGGCCATTCTCCGGGTGGCGGCCTACGGCAACGTGCGGGTCCTGTTTCCCATGATCTCCGGGGTGGAGGAGATCGTCGAAGCCAAGCGCCTAGTCTGCCAGGCCGCCGAGTCCCTCCACGCCGAAGGGGTCGAATTCGAAGACGACATCGAGGTCGGCGTCATGATCGAGGTCCCCTCGGCCGTCATCATGGCCCATACCCTCGCACGGGAAGTGGATTTTTTCAGCATCGGCACCAACGACCTCATCCAGTATTCCCTGGCCATCGACCGGGGCAACTTCCAGGTCGCCCACATGTACCAGCCCCTTCACCCCGCCATACTGCGCATGATCAAGCATGTGGCCGATGTCGCCATCGAAAACAGCGTCAAGCTCTACATGTGCGGCGAAATGGCGGCCAATCCCCTGTACACGCCCCTGCTGCTCGGCATGGGGTTCGACGAGCTGAGCATGAACCCCCAGTCCATACCCGTGGTCAAGAGCATGGTCAGGGCGGTCACCGTGGGAGAATCCAAGGCCTTTCTCCAAAAGGTCCTCTCCATGGACACAATCGAGGAAATCAGGGACGCCGTGGAAAGGGAATACGGAAAAGTACTCAAAGAAAAAGTTTATATGGAGTAGGAAAAAGTGGCGCAAGAAGGCAGGAAAATCGTAGCGGAAAACAGAAAGGCCCGGCACGACTATTTCATCGACGACGAAATCGAAACGGGAATCGTCCTTTCAGGCACCGAGGTGAAATCCATCCGGCTGGGCCGGGTCAATCTCAAGGACTCCTACGCCAAAATCAAGGACGGCGAGGTCTTCGTCCACCAGATGCACATCGGCCAGTACCCCTTCGCCCACTACGACAACCACGACCCTCTGCGCGTAAGAAAACTCCTTTTGCACAGGCACGAAATAAAAAAGCTGTTGGGAAAAACCCAGGAGAAAGGCTATTCCCTCATCCCCTTGCGGGTTTATTTCAAAAAGGGAAAGGTGAAGGTGAGCATCGCCCTGGCCCGGGGAAAAAGAAAATACGACAAGCGCGAGACCATCCGCAAACGCGACGAAAACAGGGACTTGCAGAGGTCGCTGAAAGATCGGTGATCGGAAAGCCCCGTTTTTTGGACCTGCTCGGTAACTCTTCAAAATCCTCACACAAAGCCGCAAAGACACTAAGGTTGGCACTTCCTTCGCTTTGTGTCTTTGCGCCTTTGTGTGAGAATTGCATTGGGTATCCGTCTAACCAACCGCACAGGTCGAAATTTTTCCCTCTGGGATTTGACAATTCCCGCATGTTGCTTAATTTAGATTGGTTCTGTTCTTTCCAATACAATGAACATTCCTGTCACATGGGGGCGAAACGGCTTCGACGGGGATATGGAAGCATTGGCTGCATACCGAGTTCTCCGCAGACTCGTTAATCGGCGGTACCTAAAGATAATCGCAGACGATTATAATTACGCTTTAGCCGCTTAAGGCTAACGTCCTTCCGAGACTCCTCCTGCGGTTTCGGAAAGGGCGACGACTTGCGGGATAGCAACCCCCGGATGTCCGCGACGGGGTTCGCGAACCTTTTGCGGAATAGTCCTTCGACGGACCCGGCCCGAAGGGGCCCCGAAGGGCGAAATTTAAATTTCGGGATATGTATGTAGACGTCAATGTGGAATGTTTCCGGACGCGGGTTCGACTCCCGCCGCCTCCACCATCAATCGCCAATACCATCAGGCGGTTTTTTAATGCCCTCCCTCTATATTGGAGAAATATCATGCACTTTAGCATTCCATTGCAACAAATGAGCGTCGAGGACAAGCTACAGGCAATAGAAGAAATTTGGGCTGATCTCGCCGGAACGCCTGAGAATATACCATCCCCTTCATGGCATGCAGACGTATTGAGAGCCAGAGAAAAGCGCATCTCCGAAGGGACATCTCATTTTCTGGATGTAGCCGAAGCCAAGAAAGCTGTGATGGATCAACTCAAATGAGGGTTCAAGTCCTTGATGAAACACTTGCTGACTTGGCAGACGGATTTCGTTTCTACGAACGACAGGCCGGCGGCCTTGGTGACTATTTCCTTGATTCGCTGTGGTCTGATATTCAATCATTGCGACTTTATGGGGGCACCCATGCTATCCACAATGGCTATCATCGCCTCATTTCCAAGCGGTTTCCTTATGCAGTGTACTACCGCGTTGAGGATGGTGTTGCGCGCGTCCGAGCCGTACTCGACTGCCGCAGAGATCCAAAATGGATATCGGAACGGCTCGAACTATAAAACTCGATCCTCAAGTTTTTGATGCGGATCTCCATCGGATATCAAATTCTCGACAAATCGCAGAAAACATTCGGTCCTTATTTGACAAATCAGGCTTCCCAGGGCTTGGTTTCTATTTCGGCCGTGAGCCTACCGTCTCGTTCCAACGCTTTGCGTTGGGATGCATACCAGGACGCTTCGCGTCCTCGCTCCGCCGAGGCATGGCCGGAACAAAAACCATCCCCGGCTTCCCACAGTGCATGCGGCATCCAAGGTTCTCCAACTCAAATCGGTTGCGATTATAAAGCGGTATTCTTCTTCCCCTTCGTATTTCAGCGCGATCACAAAGCGTCTTTTCCCGTGGGAAAAAACATGCAACCGGGGGCTTCCTACGGTGCAGATGCATCCTTGTTGCAACTGGCGGACGAAGAGCTGGACGGCGCCTTGGGATTGGTCTCCATAATCGACGGTGTTCGGCGTCCCACATTGGCCGGATTGCTCCTTATGGGCCGCGAGGAGGTCTTGCGTCGGCATGTTCCGGCTCACGAGATCGCTTTCCAGGAACTTGACGGCACTGACGTGCAAGCCAACGAATTTTTCCGAAAACCGCTGCTCCAGGCATTCGAGGAAATCGAGCTGCATTTCAGGGCACGTGTCAAGGAGCAGGAGATCCAGGCGAGACTCTTTCGGGTTCCGATACCCAATTACGACCGGCGCGCCTTCCGGGAAGGATTCAATCAACGCGCTCGTTCATCGCGACTATTCCAGATTGGGGGCCGTGCATGTCCGTCTGGACGAAGACGGTTTGACGCTTTCCAGCCCCGGCGGGTTTGTGGAGGGCATCACGCTCGAAAATCTGCTGGTGACTCCGCCTCGCTCCTCCAATCCTTTGCTGGCCGACATCGTGAAACGCATCGGACTGGCGGAGCGCATCGGTCGCGGTATCGACAGGATTTACGAAGGGATGCTGCGCTATGGCAGGCCAGTCCCGGATTACACCATGTCGGATGCAACCTCCGTAAATCTCGTACTGCCGAAATCGGACGCCGATATCGCTTTTCTCGAAATGATCCTGCGTCACGAAGAGCGTACGGGAAGGGCCATGCCCATCGACAGTCTGATTATCCTTTCGCGTTTGCGCTACGAAAGACGCCTGACCACTCTGGACCTGATCGCCAACACGCAGAAGCCCGAGCAGGCGACTCGCACCGCTCTCGAAAAACTCGTGGAGGCAGGTTTGGTGGAAGCCCACGGCGCTGGTAGAGGGCGCACGTACACCCTAAGCGCCAAAGTCTATCGTCACTCCGGCCGAAAAGCCGCCTATGTTCGACAAGCCGGGTTCGACCCGATCCAGCAGGAACAGATGGTATTGAAATTCATAGAAAAGCATGGCTCGATCAAACGCGCCGATGCGGCGGACTTGTGCCGGATAAGCCTTTTTCAGGCAAGCAGGCTGTTAAAAAGCCTGGTCGTGAGCGGGAAAATTCTTTCCAAAGGCAAAGGAAAAGGCACTGTTTATGTTCGCCGCTCGTAAAATACGTGCGCGCTCGTATTTTACGAGCGGAGATATGAGCGAGCGCGAAAATATATGGGTTTTATTTTGCGAAAACATAATGTCAAGTAAAATCAGATTATGCAAAAGCAGACAGCATCGGAAATTTGTCGAAAAAATTACCACGCCATGACGTTTACGGACGTAAACATAGAGCCATCACGCATGTTCATTTCCTTTGAAAATGTTTTGTGTTGAAAAAAATCACAAACCAGCCGGAGGAAATTTCCAGGGAGAGCGTTGTGGATTATGGCACCCTTCTTCGCAAGAATTGTGATTGTCTGAAACATGGTGTCTCGAAATGGTTTTTCTTTGCAAATGCTCTATGAAATCGCGATCTGTTTCAATTTCGAAAAAGGCAATAGAAGCTTTCGGTTGACCATTCAGATTTTAATTGGTTCTTGTAATTCTGGAAATGATTGCATTCGGATATCGCTATGTTCCCGATCGTGCATTCTTTGTCCTCGAAAGCGAGAATGCTTTGAAGCTCGTTGTCTTCCTCCGGAAATTCCCGGGATTCGGAGACGCCTTCGATGGCCGCTTTCAGCTTTCTTATCTTGGTATCTTTTCGTCGGAGAATGGCTTTGTACTCGGCAATCGAGTTATCCAGAAAGCGTTTTTTATTCTTGAACTTCTGCAATTGATCTGAAAGGGTTTTTCGGAAAGACTCGACACGGGACAATAGACCGAACATGCCGTCGTCATCGTCCATGGCATTCTCCGGAGGCCCCATAAGGTCCTGCAAGGCATTTTTCGAATATCGGAGAATGTTTTCCGGTTCGCGGACCAGTTCTTTTTTTCGGACCTCCTTTTCCTTCATGGAAATTTTCAAGTTCTCGATTTTTTCGACCAATCCGCTTTCCCGCTTGTCGGAAAGGCCCAGGGCCATGCGGATCAAAAACAGGGCGTCCTGTTTCGGCTTGGCAAAAGCCGGTGTTTGAGAGTCGCTTCGGTTCGAACGCCATTTCCAAAGGTTTTGGTATCGGACTTCCTGGTCAGGGCTCAGCCAGGCGAGGATGTGGACCCAGAGATACGGTTCCTTGCATTCCGGCGGTTTGGGGGATGGAAGGGGTTTCAAGAAAGCTTCTTTTAAGCATTGTTCGAATTCGGCATAGAGAGCTTCGGCTTGCGGAGAGGCAACCAGCTCTTCGAGATCCATAGCGCAGGAAGCGTGGGAAAGTACAGGTCTGCCGATGGGACGCAAGGCAGACCAGGTTTTGTCGTAAACGTGAATCGTCGCTCCCGCAGCTCCTTTCGGGAAAGCGTGGCGAATGGCATCCACGGCGTCCTTGCGGCCGAAAGAGCGCTCGCCAAGGCAATATCGGACAAGCCTGCAAAAAAGGGTCTTTCCGACGGAATGGCCTGTCAGCATTCCCGGAACATCATCGTCGTCTTTCACCTGTTGGGCGACTCCCCAGACAACGTTCAACCCTGGATGGAACGGGATGTCTCTGATAACGACGGCTGGGTCGGTATCGGCGTAAAGTACCAAGCGTTCGATCCAGAGGCGAGGTCTCTTTCGTGCTTTTCGGATTGCCTCCATTCATCCTCCCCCACGCGATCAAGCCGCGATAGCCGATTCGAAAGATCGGATTTTTTTCCAAAGCGTTCTTGTCCTCTTGATTCTGGTTTCTTTTCATTCTTTCCAGCTCCTCGGCAGCCAGAATGACGAACGGAACGATAGGCTTTACGGCGGCGTCTATTTTCGTAAATGTGACGTTCTTGCTGGGCTTCATGGTTCAACGAGTCTGGATCGATTGCGATATATTTTTTCCTTTCGAGCAAATTTTTTCGGATGTTCATCACCCAGGTTTTAGCTCTAAAAGGATACCGAATGAAACGCCTCTATTATTTATTGACAAAAGGTGAGTTCCTATTTTATATTAACGTCTACAACTTAATGGGGGAAATTGCAGTTATCCTATTTCCTGAACGCTCCCCTTACCGCGCAAGAGGAGGGATTTATTGTTCAAAATTTTAAATAAAAAATATTCTATCCGGCTGCCAATCTCCTTTGCGGCTTCAGTCAGGGCAAATTTGCAAAAAGAACATTGGGACATATAAGCATATGAATGAAAAGCCAATTCGAATGTTGGATATGTTCTGTGGTGGGGGAGGCAGCTCTCGCGGTGCTGCTATGGCTGGTGCAATTCCGGTAGCCGCACTGGATATGTGGAAATTGGCAGCAGATACTTATGAACTAAATTTTCCGAACGCAAACATTTACCGAATGGAAGCCAGTTCGTTATCTCCGTCGCGCATCATAGAAGAGGCTGGAGAAATTGATCTTCTTCTCGCATCGCCAGAATGTACGAGTCACAGCGTGGCCAAAGGGAACAAGCCTCCTTGCGAAAAAAGCAGAGAAACTGCTTTTGAGGTTGTTCGATTGGCCCAAACACTTCTACCTCGTTGGATAGTAGTTGAAAACGTCATGCAGATGCAGAAATGGAATCGCTTCGACGAATGGCATGAGAAAATCAAGAGGATTGGTTATCATACTGATTCCGCAATTTTCGATGCACAATATTTCGGTACTCCACAATCTCGACGACGTTTGTTTATTGTAGGTGATCTCGAAGCCACGCCTTCGCTTCCCCAGCCACGACATCGTACAAAAAAAACAGTTGCAAACAGCATCTTGGGCCGTGGTGAACCCAAGAATAATCCCTGGAATTATTCACTGGTCCAAAGTCCAAGACGGGCTAGGGCAACAGTTGAACGCGCCGAACGTGCAATCAACGAACTTGGCGCAGATGCTCCGTTCATTATGGTTTATTACGGCACAGATGGAGCTGGAGGTTTTCAAACGATCAATCGTCCTTTACGCACTGTGACAACGCTCGACAGATTTGCTTACGTAAGGCCGAATTGTAAGGGTCACGAAATGAGAATGCTTCAGCCGCCTGAACTTGCTGCAGCGATGGGCTTTCCCCGATATCACATCTGGCCCCAATCTACCCGGAGGGAAAGAATCAAGTTGATTGGAAACGCGGTCTGTCCCCCCGTAATGCGAGCCATTGTGAAAGCGTTGACGAACAGAAAGGCTGGCTAATATAGGTTATCAGTTAACATACTCGGACCGTGAATTATTGTTTCAGACATTCGACTCACTTAAAGATGAATGGAATGGAGAGGACCAAGAACTTCTGGCGAATGTTTGTGACTGGGCAAAAAGACTCTTACCCGACTGTGGATTTGAGCATGCCCTGGTGCGCGATGTTACATCCCTTTCCCGTTATTTGACCCTCCATAAATCCGACCAGGACTTGTCAGGCATTGCTCGCGGCGGACTCCTTTATGTGTTGCGTGCGAATCAAAACAATCCATCCAAGCTTGGGGAGCTTGGTCTGCTCGATGATGCTTTCATATGCAGTTTTGCGGTCCACGAAATACGTGCAAGGCTTGGCGAACATGCAATATACACCCCCCCGCGATTGACACGTGATGAACAAAAGCACGCTGAAAACTTGTTTCTGGAGCTTGCTGAAAGCCCCATTTCAAGCGACCAGCATCTGATTGACAAATCCCTAACCGTCATTGCTGGATTAGCGAATCTCGCTGCGTGCGGCTTGTTTCAGAGGCTTAAAAGGAATGTGAAATTTCTCATTTCCGTGATTTCTAATGCGAATTGGAACCAGGAGCAGCGCTGCTATGCACGTGCAGCCTTGAGTTATTTGATTTGCGAACAAGATGCTATCGATGACCGTCTGGGAATCGTTGGGTATCTCGACGACAATTTTATTGCTCAGATGGCTGTGGATTTAATTGAGCCAAATCGAGAACCATGGCTTGACATTCTCGATACGATAGTTGGCGCTTGGCCATTTCTCAATGCCATGGTGATTGATGATGGGAGCGGTGGGCAGCCTATTTCTGAATATATGATTATCAATTCTGCGCTTTCATGTTCACAGATACGAGGTGGACAGAGTGGATCGACTGCCCTTGTTGTTCCGTATGTAGGCCCTACACCACTACTCCTTGGCTTTATTGCCTCTCTTGGTTTGATTCAGCGTTCGGGACAACGCGACATTACGGAGAAATCATTCGTTCAAGGGCAAAAGGTTCTTGTTGACAACAATGCAGTTGCGGTGTTCGCAGGCATAAAGGAATTCGATGGTTGCAGAATGTTCGGCTTGAAACAATACCATCGCAAAAAAGGTCATGATGCACCTTGTACTCGTTATTGGCCAATCTCCATGTTGAGACGCCTCATTCCTATCGAATCGTCTCGAGTCACACGTGGTGAATTGACTTATGATTTAAGCAAGAGCGACGCAATGCTGCGCGCCGTAGAATATTTGTTTAACGCGAACAGGGTTGCAGATATAGCTGCTGTAACAAGGAAGGTGCTCGTTGTCACGCCGGTAATGGTTGCAAAAGATTTGGCAAATCGATTGCAATTCTACAGCCACCCTTTGAAAGAGGTTGTACCGATGGGCAACATTGTAGCTGATGAAATAAAACCGTGGTCAAATAGTTTTGGCCAACTTGAGCCGCTACTTGTGTTTACCGCCGACATGGATGTTGCGTGCGTCTATGCCGAAGAACATTCAGAATCCATAGAGACGGTCATTATCGATATGACAGGGAGGAATTCGAGCAAATTCGCGAGCCTTGGCGAGCTTCGACATATGAATTTCCAAACTCTTATTGTTACTCCGGAAAGATCTGCAGACGAGTTGCATATCGAAGACGAGGATTCCACAAGTATGTGGGAGTGGGACCATAAAGATTTGTCTGCATTGCTGTGGCCGCATAAAAAAACAACAGATAAAGATGGCGTAATTTCTCGTTACGAACGAAGGGTGCAAACTCAACCGTCTTCCCAGCCACAAGTTTGGCGCATTGATTTTTCACTGGCCGACGAAGTTTTTGAGTCTGTCAAACATTTGAAGTCTATCGCCAAGCATCGCGGAGAAGACTCTTTGGCTGAACTTGATGAGCTAATAGTCTTGACTTATAGCGTCTCGTCGCACCTCTTACGCTCGGCGACCCTTCTATCAGAAGACATTCCCTCGTATGTCGAAATTGAAAAGAATATACATCGAATGGACAACATCATGCGCGAATCGCTATATTTGTCCGAGACGGAACAAATAGCAGCTGTTAGCACCAGAATGCTTCTTCAGAGTTTCTTCGATCATCTAAAGACAAACAACCCCAAAGCTGCTGCAATCCAGGAATTATTGGATACAAAGCTGGTGCGTACCATTGTCTGCCCTGATGCCCGGATTCTCCCCGACTTGGAACATGCATACGGAAATAAAGGCCTTCGCATTCTGAGCGTGATTGATCCGGCGTATGATATGGAAATTAATGGGGCCATCATCACAGGCTGGTTTCGCAGAGACCGCATGGCTAAACTGCTCGTCCCACCTGTAACCAAACCGTTAATTTTGCTGCTTTACAATATAGAACGAAGATGGCACGAAGGGTTCTGTTTTGCGCGGGAAAAATCCCGGAATAAAAGAGCAAGACGAGTTAAACGGTCAAAGGTATTCCCAAATGTGCATGGTTGGCCTAAGCCAAGTATTAAAGTTGTACAACCAGCTGAAGATGAAAACGACTCCTGTTTCAGCGAGCTTGAATCCGTACAAAACCATGTTCATGCAGCACGTCGGAATCATGCTTACCGGACAGCAAAATCGGATGGGAGAGAAGCAGAGGTGCCTGCGCGCCTTGTCCTGTTCGAAGGCGGAGCCCATGCGTTTTTGCGAGAGTCGTACAAAGCCTCCGTTGTGACACATCTTCTCGATGCCGCCGTAGAAGACACAGAACAAGAGGAAGTGGAGGTCAGTCATAAGACAATAAATGAGCTGATACGAGGTGATGCATTGTTGTTCCATCGCCAATCTAATCGTGACGTGATTCGAATGACTGCTGATGAAGATATACCAAAAGGCTTAAGGGAGATTGCCCGGTTATGGCAAGAAGCGTTGGTTAGCTACGCACGACAGGAAAACCTGAAGCCAAAAGAAATATGGAAACGGCTGAGAAAAAAGGGCTGTCCAGTGCACCATCAAACCATTCGTGGTTGGATGGATGATAACGATATGATTGCCCCTCGTAAATATGAACGTGACGTTGCCATAATTGCAAAGGTTACTGGCGATCCGAGGCTCAACAGTCAGCTAGAGGCAGTGCTTGATGCTATCAGTATCGTTTTTGGTGCTCACCAACGGGCTTCACGCAAGCTGGCACGGCAAGTCTTGAATCAAGCGATCAATATTTTAAAGGAAGAGCAGCTACGGTCGAATCTAACTGAACTTGGATCTGAAATTGTAATAGTCCGCGTCATCGAAATTGACGAGTGCGAAACTGACATTCGTATTTCCATGGCAAATCGTCTACAGGAATCCGAGCAATGGCACGTATGATCCCGGCGACAATTCATCCCAATGTGCGGAGTGGGGCAGAGCGCAAGCTTTTTTGTATTATCCGCGATACACCTGGAACTGACGACTGGGTATGCTTGCACTCACTCGGCCTGGCGAGACATTCCAGGAAAAGACGCGGAGAAATCGATTTTCTTCTGCTAACACGTAAAGGAGTCTTTGCTCTTGAAGTTAAAGGTGGTAGAGTTGCTCGGAATGGCGGTGTCTGGCAATTCACCGATAGATTCGGAAGGGCGCATATAAAACATGAGAGCCCCTTTGACCAAGCATCGAGCGCAATGTTTACCCTCGAAAATGATGTACAAAAGCAATTTCAAGGTGATAAACGACGGACTCGATTACTTTTCTGCTATGGGGTTATGTTCCCCGACATCGTTTTTGATTCGATTGGTTGCGAAGCGGATCAAAGATTGGTTTACGATGCGCGTGATCGTCATAGGCCAATGACCGACTACATAGAACGTGTTGCGACATTCGCGCGGGACAGTGATTCACGCAAACGGTATGCGCCAAGCAGCAATGACATCAAGGCTCTGGTGGATTTCCTTCGCCCGGATTTCGACCTTGTTCCCCCCCTTGGGGTCCAGGCAGATGCTTCAGCAGAGGAACTTTTGTCACTTGAAAGGGAACAATATGCGATAATTGACGCTTGGGAACAATATAACCATCCACGAGTATTGGTTCAGGGAGGAGCTGGCACAGGCAAAACATTGCTTGCTCTCGAAGCTGCGGTTCGTGCAGGAAGAAAGGCGGATGGTAAAGTATTGCTAATTTGTTACAACCGTTTGCTTGCAAAATTTCTTGAGGATAATATATGTGCTCGCCAGGGCGCTGGTGAAATCACAGTCAAGTCAATTTACAGCTTGCTGAACGAACTGATTAGCGCCTCATCGCTTTCTGACGAATTCGAAGACAGGCGAGCTGCTCTTAATGAATTTACTGTATATCGAAATCTCTATCCCGAATATGCATCCCTTGCTTTGACCGAACTGGATACTAAGCCGGTCAAAACGCTAATAATCGATGAGGCTCAAGACATGATGTCCCTGGAATTGCTGGATGTTATCGATGCATTTGTGGAAGGTGGACTTAAAAGCGGACAATGGCGTATTTTCTGTGATGTAAACAACCAAGCCAGTGTTTTTGGAGTATTTAATCAGGAAGCTTTAGAGCGTCTAATGAGCTGTGGACAACTTTCCATCCTTGCAACCAACAGAAGAAATACAAAGCCAGTCGCCGAGGAAACAGCCATGCTGACGCGGCCAAGAATTGCCGCCCCAGCTACAGTATCTGGAATTCCTGTGCAGTATAGCTGGTATGACAAGCAAGATATGCAAGCCCGCAAACTTTCGCATGTTTTGAAACAATTGCTTTGCGAGGAGTTGTCTCCCGGCCGTATAACTGTGCTGTCTGCCCGTAGCCCTGAAAAATGTTGTGCTGCAATTGTGTCCGATCCCCCTCTTACATCCGTAAAATGGAACAATGTATGGAAGATAGTTACTGGTAAATGTCAAAACGTAAATTATTGTTCGATTTCCGCATTCAAGGGCCTAGAAAACGATTTTATCATCCTGACCGACATAGAAGACCTTGATTCCGAATGGTGGCGTTCAGTGGTTTATGTGGGAATGTCGCGAGCACGGGTCGGTCTGCATTTACTCCTTCATGAATCGTTGCGCGAAATATATGAATTACGGCTTCGGCAATGGATAACAGAAAGAAACAATTGAAAAATGAGCATTGAATAAAAATATGGAGCAAATCGCATGATACCTGAGGAAATATTCAGACAAAAGCTGATAGAAGCTCTTCGTCATGAACTAATCGGCCCTCCATGGATTGAAACCGGTGAAGGGCGAGATATAGACGATGAAAAAATCGAACAACCTGTTGATATACTGCAGGAATCCCCTGTCCAGCGATATTCAGCTGGCGTGCTGTTTCCATCAAGCCAGCCGATAATTGAAATAGAAGACGCCGATGTTTTGGCGGGTGAGTCAGATGCGGAAGATATTGCGCCTGAAATTTTTGCCGATGAGGAGGTGCAAGATTCGGACAGGAAAGGAAGGGGCCGCGACGCGATAAGCGATGCATATGATGAAACGGTTAGGCTTGCCAACGAGTTCTTTCCAGCCGCTATCGGTTTAACCTTCATCGCGTTTGTGCCTGACAATGGCCTTATCATTAAGCCCCGCGCAGCCATTTACAAATCACAAAAACCCGACGACGTTAACTCAATGCTGAGAGAATGGCATAGGATAGCCTTGGAAATCAAACCAGTTAACCTGGAAATTCCTAAAAATAATGAGCCTGGAATCCAATCATTTGAACTCGCGGAACATTTAAGGTTGCGCGCCATATATCATCCTCGTCATGATGGATCATTCCTCATTACAGTTACGATGCTAAATACAAGGTCAGCTGCGGGTGGGGGCTTTCCTTCAGGTGCGGACTGCTTTTTCCAGGTCGAGTTCGATGTAACCGCATCAGGAAAACAGTATGCGTTTCAAGAGTACCGCACTTCACCCCGTTTGCAAAATGATCCAGAGGAGGTTGCCCTGCAACTCCTCTACCGAAAACGAAGGGCTTACGCCGTAGGTCACGGTTGCGCCGCCGAATGGGGTGCCGAATCGGAAGGCAAAACAAATAGGGTTGCTACATCCGTTATACCGGCATTCAAAGTGGCCCCTGTTTTGCCACGAGAAGGCAGTGGCGACGAATTAAACATGTATATACTCTCTGGTGCCGAAGGCAGAACGGCTCGTGATCAAATCCCCAAAGTGCTTGAAAAACTCACACGAGAATATGAGAACTGGATCAGGAACAGGGAAGAAGAAATTAATGCCTTGCCAATGCGTCTTCAAAATGCTGGTCGTCGGAATTTGGAATATTGTCGTCAGTGCTTGGCTCGGGTTCAAGCTGGAATTGAGTTACTCCGCACAAATGATATCATGCTGACCGCATTCATGTTCGCCAATCGTGCCATACTCATGCAGCAGTACCACTCACGACGCGAGAAGCGGACAGTCGAGGGTAATTGGGAGAGCCTGCCTCAAAGCTACGAACCAGATAACAATAAGGCAGGCCGGTGGCGCACATTTCAGCTTGCCTTCATTTTAATGAATCTGTCTTCGCTGATTCAAAAGGAGGATGGCGCAGACCATCCAGACAGGAACCTCGTGGATTTGATTTGGTTCCCGACTGGCGGCGGTAAAACGGAAGCCTATCTTGGCTTGGCTGCGTGCGACATTTTTTTTCGTCGTTTGAGAAATCCTGTAAATGCGGGTTGCATAGTGTTGATGCGGTACACATTACGGTTGCTGACGGCACAACAATTCCAGCGGGCGAGTTCCATGATTTGCGCTTGTGAGATGGTCCGCCGTGAAATGCCGGAAATGCTTGGAAAAGAACCAATCTCTATTGGTCTCTGGGTTGGCAAATCCTTGACTCCAATCCGTCGAAGCGATGCCATCAAGGCAGCCAACGCTCTTGCCAACAGTCAGAAACAGGCTGAAAATCCATTTCAACTATTGAAATGCCCATGGTGCGGGACGGAGCTGGACAACCGGGCGCATCTGGGCTATTTGCCTAATCCCAATCCCAAGACTGTAATCTTTAAGTGTCCTGATTCACGGTGTCCGTTTTCAAAGAGGAGCAAGAGGCTTCCTGTCCTGGTTGTGGACGAAGACATTTACGAATCACCCCCAACGCTCATTATTGGGACAGTGGACAAGTTTGCAATGCTCGCTTGGTGGGGAGAAACGGGCCGTATTTTTGGACTTGGCACGAAGTTTGACCCACCTGACCTTATAATACAAGATGAATTGCACCTGATATCCGGACCATTAGGCTCCGTTGTTGGTTTGTACGAAAGCGCTATCGATATGCTTTGCTCCTGGCGCGGCAGACCACCCAAGATTGTAGCATCAACGGCGACAATTCGCAGGGCTTCTCAGCAATGCCGGTCTCTTTATAACAGGGATCTGTTTCAGTTCCCGCCCCAGGGACTGGATATATCCGATTCTTATTTCTCTACAGAAGATACGCAGGCACCAGGGAGAATTTATGCAGGCGTGTTCGCAACGGCAGCGCCGTCATTCGTTACTGCAATGATTCGCACGCTAAGTTCGCTGTTCCAGTCATGCAAATCGATTCCCCTTCCTAATGGCGCGCAGGAAAGCTGTCGCGATCCATATTGGACTGTGCTCCAGTACTTCAATAGCCTGCGGGAGCTTGGTCATGCCGCCACGCTTGTTGAAGCCGACATCCCAGAATACATGTGGGCAATAGTAAGTCGGGATCGTGTGCCGAAAGAATTGTGCCGACGCTACCTCTCAAGCGAGGAACTCACCAGTCGCCGAACTGCGGATGAAATTCCCAAAATACTCGACCGTCTTGAAGTGAAATACCCACGCAAATCCGAAAATGATCCATACCCTCTTGACACCTTGCTGGCAACCAACATGATCTCCGTTGGCGTAGATGTTTCACGCCTTGGTTTGATGGTCGTTGCAGGTCAGCCAAAAACCACATCTGAATATATCCAGGCGACAAGTCGCGTAGGCCGTTCGGCCAATTCTCCGGGATTAATTATTACGATGTACAATCCGGGCAAGCCTCGTGACAGGTCTCATTACGAACAGTTTCGTGCATATCACTCAGCTTTTTACAGTTTTGTCGAACCAACTAGTGTTACTCCGTATTCCATCCCTGCCATGGATCGGGCGCTGCACGCGGTTCTGGTCTTGATCGTACGGCATCTGGCCGGACTCGAGACGCCCGACAAAATCGACCCGTCAGCAACATCGATCAATGATGCCATTAGCTTTATCCGTTCGCGTTGCAAGAACACTCATCCCGAGCATTCATCCCTCATCGAAAACAAGCTTCGGTTACTGCTTAGGCAATGGGATGAATTCAAGCCTGGAATATGGGGCGGCTTTGGCCCCCCTCCTGAAAATCAGCCTCTGATGCACCCAGCTGGAACAGAGCCACGTGTGGAATGGGACATGTCTTGGCCAACACCCTCATCCATGCGAAATGTGGATATAGAGTGCATTGCGAGGGTAGTTTCCACATATCCTGATCCAAACGAAACAATAGTGGAGGAATAACGATGGCGCAAAAATCCTTGAGACGGTCACAAGCCGTCATCCCATTTGGCATCGGCGCTTTGGTAGATTTTCCAGGCCAGAGCCTCATGGCCGCTGGCCTGGACGTTTGGCCTGATCAACCCGAATGCCAGATTCGCGATGATCGATTGGCGAGACGGCTTGGTGTGGCCTATTTCCGCTCTCCTCCACCTCCTCCCCAGGTTGGACACACAGGTGATTACCTTCCTTTCGTGCGTTTCCCACTTTGGCATTTCTGTCCGCGTTGCAGGGCAATGAAGAAGGCTAATTGGAATGACGCTTTTCCGCCGAAATGCAATAGTTCGCTTCCGCCGCGTACAGGAGCGCCCCCATGTTCAACGATTCCCGAGAGGAAACGGTGGCGAATGGTTCCATTGCGTTTTGTGGTGGCATGTGAGAACGGACATATAGATGATTTTCCCTGGATTCTCTGGGCGCATAGCAGGCCAGGTCAGTCACTGGATACTGTAAATCCATGCGATGATCCTGTGCTTCGATTCAACTATACCGGAAAAGCAGGCCTGATGGGATTGCTTGTTAAGTGTGAAAAATGCGGTGCAAAAGCGCGATCATTGATGGGCGCAGCTGGACCAAATTCGCTCAAGGGCTTCAGGTGTGAGGGTAACAGACCATGGCTCGGGCCGCATGGCAAGGAATCATGTGGTTCCGCCGATTCTCCAAGAATGTTGCAGCGTGGGGCGACCAATTTGCATTTTTCCAAAATAGCCAGCTCCATACTCATTCCACCATTTAGCGACCCCATACGAAAACTCGTTGATGATGGGCATAATTGGAGCGTCTTGACATCCGGCGTGGAGGAGGGCGGAACTCCCGATGAAATTCGACTGCGTATGTTCGCTGAACTGAAAAAACTGGATTTCGATCATCTCAAGGAAGTGGTAGCTCAGAAACTTGCTGGCGTCGGTCTTGGAAATGGCATGCAAACCGAAGAGGAATATCGGTTCTCTGAATACAAAGCCATGCTATATTCGCCCGGTGACACAGACCAGGAGTTCATCACCGAAAAACCTGAAATGAGTAACTATGAGGACGATATTCGTGAATACATAGATCAGATAGTACTGGTGAAAAAATTGGCGGAAACCCGAGTGCTAACCGGTTTTTCACGCATCAACCCACCACCATATCGTGAATTTGACCAGCAGGATCAATCGCAACTTAGCCTTCAACCAAAGTCTTGGCTTCCTGGTATACGCGTTTATGGCGAAGGGATTTTCTTCACTTTGAAGGCTTCAAATGTAAAGGAATGGCTTAGCCGAACGGATATTCGACGCTATGACGAGATTTTTGCAAACCACCAACGCATTTATATCAAGCTGGGAAGAACGCCAAGGGAAATCCCTGCCAAGTTTTTTCTATTGCATACGCTGGCGCACATTTTGATTCGCCGCTTGAGCTTCGAATGCGGTTATGGAAGTTCGTCATTAAGGGAACGGATTTATTGTTGGGAAGGTGACCGTGAAATGAACGGTATTCTTATTTATACAGCGGCCGGTGACAGTGAAGGAACGATGGGCGGGCTTGTCGAGCAGGGTAAGCCAGGCCGATTCGAAGTCCTGATGCAAGGGGCTCTCAAGGATGCACTATGGTGCTCAACCGATCCCCTTTGCATTGAAAGCCACGGCCAGGGTATCGACTCGTTGAATCGTGCGGCATGCCATGCCTGTGCCTTGTTACCGGAAACAAGCTGTGAGGAAGGCAACCGATTTCTTGACCGCGTAGCCGTTATTGGAAAGCCCGATAACCCCTCAGCTGGCTTCTTTAGTGATATTGTAACTAAAATTTTATCAGGAGCCCCTGAACAAGAATAAAGTGCGAGCATGGCCTCAAAAAGTTGCGTCGGTATGGGGCATTTATTGACGGTATCTATCGACATCATGAACCTTGTTCTCTAATTCCCATATGTTTTCCGAATCAAATCCAGTTCTTTCTTTCGATTCGTGCGAAAAAATATCCGAGCAACTTTTGGACGGACAGCAACGGCTAACGGCATTATGGCGAAGCCTTCACGATAGTTTGGTGATCAAAATTAAAGCGAACAGGTGGTCGCGGAGAATCGGAGGGGATTAATGGCTGACAGAGGGGGGGCGTTTTTTCTCACTGAAGCAGGTGGCTGCGGGCCGATTTCCATCCCCATATTTTCGCGACTCACAACGCCAATTTCCCTGTGCTCGGCGATGCGGAGCAGATAATCGCCTGTTCATTTTCGGACGAGAAGGTGCATCTCGAAACCGGCAGGGTCGATTGCGCGACGATGCAACGGGAGATCGTCGATATCATGGAAGGCGGCGAGGAGGCGTTTCGCCAGCGCAGGAGGAAATACGAAATATGGAAGCCACAGAGCTTTTAAAGATCATTGCCAGGGACGAGGACAGCAGGCATCAGTTCAAGGCCAACGTTACCATCGAGACATCTTTGGCGCAGGAAATGGTGGCATTCAGCAACTCGGGCGGCGGCGAATTGTTCATAGGCGTGAGCAACGACGGGACCTTTTCGGGTTTGGCTCGCAATGACATGGGCAGGCTGAACCGGCTCGTTTTCAATGCGGCTTCCCGACAAGTGAGACCTCCCATAGCTCCGTTGACCGAAAATATGGGCATGCCGGATGGTTTGGTGATGCGGGTTGTCGTTCCCGACGGCGTGAGCAAGCCGTATATGGACAAAAACGGGGTCGTTTGGGTGAAAAGCGCCGGAGACTAGCGCAAAGCGACATCGAGAGAAGAGATACAGCGTTTGTACCAGAGAGCGGGACTGATACACGGAGACGAAATCCCGGTTCCGGGGCTGAATATCGCCGATCTTGACAGAGACTATTTCAAAGATTTTTTCCAGAAAAATTATGGCAAATCCCTGGAGGAAAAGGAACTGCCTCTGGCGACATTGCTGAAAAATATGAACCTCTTCAAGAACGGTGTTCTCAATGTCAGCGGGGCCTTGCTGTTCGCAAAAGAACCGAATTTCAAACTGCCAGTATTCGTTGTGAAAGCAGTTGCTTTTCCCGGAAAGGAAATTCATGAGACCGAATATATCGACAGCCGGGACCTTACCGGAAAAATAGCGGATATTTTTCAAAAAAGCATAGGTTTTGTTCTCAACAACATCCGCCATATCCAGGAAGACCAAAGTGTCAATGCGCCAGGGAAACCTGAAATATCAAGGATCGCTTTGGAGGAACTGATCACCAACGCCCTGATTCATCGGGACTATTTCGTTTCGGCTCCTATCAGGATTTTTGTTTTCACCGACCGGGTCGAAATCATCAGCCCAGGATGCCTGCCAAACAACCTGACAATCGAAAACATCAAAATGGGAAACTCGAACATTCGCAATCCGATTCTGGCGTCCTATGCCACGAAGCTACTTCCTTATCGGGGAATCGGCAGCGGTATCATCAGAGCTTTGCACGAGCATCCGGAGATTGATTTCGAAGATGATGCCGACGGGAACCGGTTTATCGTCAAAATCCTGAAAATCGGATAAAGCGTACACTTTAACCCCAAAATCAAACGCTATGAACACGGTTTCCTTGAAAAACCGTGTTTTTTTTCTTGCTTTAAACGTGTACGTAAGATATATATACCTACACCTTAAAGGGGGGATTTATGCATGGCTAAACCAATAACAGGAAAAACTCACGTCGGTGAACGTCGTGAAAAGCGTCCGAATGGCGATATTTACGTCTATGAACGGATTACGGCCTACAACGAAAAGACCGGAAAGACCTATACGGTCAGTCAGAAGCTCAAGGGAAAAATCAAGTCGGGAACGCAAGAGATTGTGCCGACTCGTCCGAAAAAACGAAAGAGAGAAGGAGGCGTTGCCGATGTGACACGTCGGCATACCGGCCTCACGGATATCCTGGAATGGGTTGGCAAGGTTTCCGGAATTGACGATGACGTACGTGCTTCATTCAGCGAGGGCGATGCGGCGAAGATACTTTCTATCGCACGCTATTGGATCGGTTCCGGTGGCAACACGCTGCCGCGTCTTGAGAGCTGGCAGGTGATGCACCCTCTTCCATATCATGAAGTAATTACCGAAGACGTGTATGGTGACCTGTTTAGGGATGTTGGTCGCAATGAAAAAGGTGTCCAGCGCTATTTTTCAGCTCGAACGGCACGCATGGGAGAGTCTCCAGTGCTGGCGTTTGACTCGACCACCATCTCGACCTACTCTGAAAATCGGTCGGAGGCACGGCGGGGGTTCAACAAGGATGGCGACGGGCTCGACACGATCAAGCTTTTGACCTTATATTCCCTGAAGGCTCGCGAACCGGTGGCCTTCGCTAAACAACCCGGCAATATTCCGGATGTCATATCCATTGGAAACACTCTGACGCAACTCAAGTGTCTCAATCTGGAAAAGCCTCTGATCGTCACTGACAACGGCTACTACAGCCAGAAGAACATGATGGAATTCGCCTTGCGCAATGTGAAGTTTCTGACCCTGGTCGATCCGAATATTGTCTGGGTCCGCGAGACAGTCGATGCGCTCCGTGCAACACTGGCGGGCATGTCCGGCACTTGTCCGTCCGACCCGTCCATTTGCGGAGCAACATCGCTTGGAATGCACCAGTTCAGCCGAGTACGCCAACGATCGCGCAACGGCAAGGTTGCCGGTGAAAAAGAAACGATCTCGCGCCGTCTGTATGCGCATGTTTACTATTCTCCCGACAACGAAGCCAGGAAAGAACTCGCCTTCCGCAAGGACCTGTTTGAACTGAAGGCGCAAATAGAAGGAGGAGAAGCCGAGTTCACGAAATCGGCGCAAAAGAAAATAGACAAGTACCTGATCTGTTCCAGGAAAGGGCGCGGGGGGCAGCTGAAGGTGGGATTCAACGACAAAGCCATTGCCGAAGCAAAGAAGTACTTCGGCTATTTCGCCCTCGTCACCAATCAGGCTATGGACACATTTACCGCACTTGAAAACTATCGGCTGCGAGAAAAAATCGAAGAACTCTTTGCCGTGCAAAAGGGGAGGCTCGACGGTGCGCGACCGCGCACATGGTACCCGGACAATCTGCGTGGAAGACAATTCACGCAATTTGTCTCGCTGGGCTATCATTGTTTTCTGACAAAAAAAATAAAGCAAGTGCAAGCCAAGCTCGGGAAGAAAGAATCCGGAAAAACCGAATCAATTATCAAGCTCGAAAAGAAACTGGAAAACTGGCTTGCGCAACGCTCTCTCGCCCAGATTCTGGATTGGTTCGACTGCATTGAAACCACAAAGGTACAGACTGTCATGGGCAGCTATCGATGGTCCACCGAATCAGTGGCCAGAGACAGACTGTTCTTGAAGTACTTGGGAGTAGGCACCAAATAGTGTACGCTTTATCCGACTTTCAGGTCAAAATATGGAAAAAGCGGATGGGAGTGGCGCCTGGCTGAACAAAATTTCGATGATTAACTGTCATCGCAAGATTTTTCTAATTCATGGTTCTCTATCTCGGCTTCCGCTTTGATCGAACCGTTCAAGTATGAAAGCCGAATGAAGATCATTGAAAGACGGAGAGAAGGCATGATTATCAATTCCATAAAATTGGACAATTTTTTAAGTTTCGGCAGTACTGCCCAACCCCTCTCGCTTGGGCCGCTGAATATACTTATTGGTCCGAATGGCTCCGGGAAATCCAACCTTCTCGAGGCAATCGAGCTGATCAAAGCCGCGCCCAAGGACTTTCTTTCGCCTATCCGCGACGGAGGCGGCGTATCCGATTGGATCTGGAAAGGGACCGGGAAATCTTCAAACGCAATGATAGATGCGGTCTTCGAGAACCCTATGGGAAGCGCCAACCTTCGTTACCTGCTGAGTTTCTCGGAAGTCGCCCAACGCTTCGAAATAATAGATGAACGGGTGGAAAACGAATCGCCTTTTCCAGGGCAAAACCAGGCCTATTCCTATTACAGGTTCCGAAATGGTAATGCCGTTTTAAATGTAAGAGGAGAAGAACGCAGGCTGCGACATGAGGAAATAGACCCGACGCAATCCATATTGGCACAGCGCAAAGATCCCGACCAGTACCCCGAACTGACATATCTGGGAAAGGTTTTCGACAAGATAAGGCTCTACCGGGAATGGAGTTTCGGCCGTTACACCAAAGCGCGACTACCCCAAAAGGCCGACCTTCCCAACGACCTGCTGGAGCCGGATGCAGGAAATCTCGGATTGGTTCTCAACCGTCTTCGCAGGGAACCGACCGTGAAGCGAGGGCTGTTGAAAGCGCTCGACGCTCTTTACGAAGGCATCGACGATTTCGATGTCCACATCGAAGGCGGGACCGTTCAGGTTTTCCTTCAAGAAGGCAGTTTTACCGTGCCTGCGACACGTTTGTCGGACGGAACGCTACGGTATCTTTGCCTGCTTGCCGTCCTATGTCATCCGAATCCGCCGCCTTTGGTTTGCATCGAAGAGCCCGAATTGGGATTGCACCCGGATGTTCTTCCCACGCTTGCCGATCTGTTGAAGGAAGCCTCGGAGCGTTGCCAGCTGATTGTCACGACCCATTCGGACACGCTGGTCGATGCATTCAACGACCGGCCCGAATCGGTTGTCGTTTGCGAAAGGGACGAAGCCGGTTCCCTTATGCGTCGTTTAAGTGCGGAAGAACTCGAACCTTGGCTTGAAAAATACAGACTTGGCGAATTGTGGATTCGGGGAGAATTCGGAGGAACGAGGTGGTAGGAATGACAAAGAATTGCAAAACCAAAGCCAAATACGGCAAGGGCGAACATTCCTTTAAGATACTGGCTACGATCGATTCACAACGTGTTGTCAACGCGTCACCATGGGCTAAGAGATTCGTCGATGAAACCAAAAAGAAAATGAATATTTAGAACTGCAGCCGGAGGCAACTGTCAAAAAATTTTTGACAGTTCGGCAGGAGGGGAAGCGACGGGTTAAACGTGATTTCCAGGGAAGAACTGGACTCGTTGGGGCGAATTGTCAACGCCTATCTGGATCTCGCCGAAAAACGGGCTAGGCGGAAAGACCCCATGACCATGGAAGACTGGGCCAAGCGGCTGGATATGTTTCTGGAGTTCGACGACCGGGAGATCCTTCGGGATGCGGGCAAGATTTCCGCAAAGCTGGCCAAGGACCATGCCGAGAGTGAATTCGAAAAATGGTATATTGGCAAGGGCGCTGCATAGGCCAAAGGTAATGATAAAAGAGAAATTGGTATTATTAGAATTATCGAGAGCTTTATCATGGTAAATTACAAAACAGGCGACATTCTTGAGGACCATGCGGAGGCGATTGTCAATACCGTCAACTGTGTCGGAGTTATGGGAAGAGGTATCGCTCTGCAATTCAAGAAGGCCTATCCCGAAAATTTCAAGGCTTACGCCAAAGCCTGTAAAAACGGCGAAGTCCAATCCGGCAAGATGTTTGTATTCAAAACAGGCGCATTGTTAGGCCCGCAATACGTCATCAATTTTCCGACCAAGCGCCATTGGCGAGACAAAAGCAAGATTGAAGATATAGAAGCCGGATTAAATGACCTTGTCCGAGTTATTGACGAAAACAATATCCGATCCATCGCGATTCCCCCGCTTGGTTCTGGACTGGGCGGTTTGGATTGGAAGGTCGTAAGGCGGATGATTGTAAGGGCCATGTCTTCCTGTGACGATCTTGACGTAATCGTATACGAACCCAAAGGCGCGCCGGATGCCAAAAAGATGGATTGAGGAAACTTGTTTCGCATAAAAGGCCAACAGAAAATATTGAAGGTATTTTCGACGGTATGTTTTGTTCTTTTGGAACGTAACATGCTGAAATTAAAGGCAAATACGGTCCATTTCGATGGTCCCCGCCTCCACCAGCAACCCATTTATATTATCGCCTGCCTTTTGTAGCGAGGTTGGATTAAAATCCATTTTTTCGGCTTTATGGCTTTTTGCACCCGGGCAGCACACAAAATACGCTCTCTCAGTTAAAGGGCGGAATAAAACTGACCACGGGCCGAAAGGTCCACCCCGACCCCGTGACCACATCGATGAAAGGATTTTTCATTTCAGAGCGATCAAAAGTGTAATCATAGGCCTGGTCAATGGTCAAACGGCCGTCCTTGAAAACCAAACCATAGGCGCTTCCTCTGGAATAGTTGTAAAATTCGATGCCCTTGAACCATGAAAATTTCAAGGATGCGCCCATCCCGGAATTATTGCCGTGGGCTTGCCAACGAACACCGGCATTGGAATCCTGGGCGCGCACAACCTTATATTCCGGATCCAGCCGCAGGCGTATCCGGGCCAGGGCCTTGACGCCGCCTGCGGCCATGGGCCCCGCCCATTTGGCGTCCACATATTTCCAATCCACCGTAAATTCATTCTCACGCCTGCCCGGCTGAACGCTAAAAGGCAGATCGAGGTCGTTGATGGACAAAATGCGCTTTTTTAACGCTGAAACATCCAGGGCAGGGATGCCGGGTGCGGGGTCCACTTGTGCCGCCCAGGAGGCCATACGAGGCCAGGCAATGACCAGCGCCGCCAAATACAGTCCCAATCCCGTAAAAAACCAGGGCAAATGATCTTCGAACAAAGCAGACATAAGGCTTTTTTTATGCTTGATCAAAAAGGGCAGGGCCTCCAATTGGTCTCTTCGGCCGTCCTCGGTCGCAGCTTCACTGAGAACGACCCATGGGCCGTCCTGGAATAACATGCCGTGGGCCTGGTTGTCGCTCCGCTGATAAAGTGTCAGGTCTATGATTCCCACGGTGCTGCTTGTGGGCAGCTCAAACAGCAAATCGCTTGTTTTGTCGCCGGCCTCTTTTTCGGAACCATAAAGGAGCAATATGGCTCGTCCCTTATGATTGAAATCAATCTGCACACCACAGAGGGCGTTCGGGTGCGATTGCGTCGGGACAAACCTGATTTTCACCTGTTCGACATCCGCTTCCACCAGTTGGGCGCATGACTCAGCCGCAGGGTGAACTGAAGGCGCCATGGAAAAGGGCGGTTTATAGGTCAGAAAAGCCACCAACATAAGGATGACAACGGGAATGATAATGGAGCCGAACGCCGAAACGAAAAACAACACTACGCGACCTGTTTTCATGTTTGATCACCTGTACTCCGGTTTGTGAATTGCGGCCACACGCATGGACCGATGGAGTGGAAAATCCATGCCGATACTTGCCGAAGCCGCATAATAGTATGGATTCGCGCGACATGCAAAGAGAAATGCAGGACGGCAACTGGTGACCAGGATGAATTTCGCGTCGAAAAAGCCGATCACCTTTCGGTAAGTCGAGGCGGCGGCATGATGGGCCTCGTCGATAACGAGATATTGGAATTCCTTTTGAGAAAAATCATTGAGATTCTCGCTTACACTCTGGACGCTTCCGACGATGTTGAATTTGTCGGTCGATTTTTCTTTGCCCGTGTACAGCCCGACAGTGGCTTCCGGCCATATTTTTTGAAACTGTATGTGCGTTTGGGTGACGATTTTATCCCTGTGGGCGATATAGAGAGTGCGGCCTTTCAACGTTTTCGCCTCAGGCTATCGCCACCGAGGTCTTGCCGGTCCCTGTCGCATGGGTCAACAAAGCGATGGTCTTTCCCTGCGACCTCAACTCGGACAAAGAGCGCAAAGCCTCCTCCTGATGAGATCTTAGGGAAAAGGACTCTCCTTTTCGCCTGGGAAGAAAGTCCTCGAAATCCAGCAAATCCGGATATTTTTCGAGAAAAAGAGCGAGCTGGTCTTTCACCGCTTCGGTGTCGTGGGCCAGCTGGCGGTCGGTCCATCGAAACACCCTCCAATCATTGTGGATCATAGAATTTTGGCGGAGAAGTTGATCTTCGTAATCAGAGACCGATATCGCCGACGGGTGGTGCCATTGAAGACCGTCGATTTCGAAGGCCACTTTGCAGTCCGCCGTTCTCAATGCGAAATCGATGTACCGAACATTTCCGTAGATATCTGATACCGGGTGTTCCGGAGAAACAAGCTGAAGCTTTTCGGGGCCGAACACCTCGGAAAACAATTCGACGAATAAATCTTCCGCCTTGCTACTCTCCGATGCTCTTTCGCTCATAAAGGCCGTTCCTTTTAATGATCATGCTTATCCATCGGTCTTCGGGGTTAAATGCGGACCGATTGACGCGACAATCCAAGATTCGGGTCGAACCGTCTTCCAGAGTTTCCCGGAGCAAAGCTTCATCCCACAGATAGAAAGTCCGTTTGCGGGCATCGACGAAGCTTCCGGTTCCTTTTTTCAGACTCAGGAATATATGCCCCGGATTGCGCTTGATCGCCTTGGCGATTCTTCGAAAAACGACCGGCGCCTTTTCGTGCGGCAAGTGCACGAGGGCTCCCACCAGGAGGATGGCCCCGACGTTCAGAACTCCGAAATCGAATGATTATTCTACGTGAAAAACCATGTAAAATTCTTCGGTCCCGGTTTCTTCCATTTTTCCATCAGCGAAATTCAATCAAGAGGCCCCCCCTTGTCTGAACAATTCGAATATCGCCATTCTTTCCCTTTCACTCAAAATACCGGTGAAGGGACTCGACGACCTGAGGCGTATCGACTCCTCCGAATCGCCTTCCAGTATCTTTAAAATCCTTTGCTTACCGTAATTTTTGAGTATTTTTTCCCATTCGAGCATCGAAGCCGCCGAATTTCTCCTCGCCTTTTTCCATCTGCCAATATTGTTCATAGGAATGTCCCAAAGTTCCGGGTTTTTCCTGAGCTTTTTCGCGATCAGCAGGTGGAGCGCCTTCGACCTTTCATCAGCGCGTTTTTGCATGTTCATTTTTGAAATCCTTTTTCAATTCGTTTAACGATCAATTCTTTGATCTGGTCGGAAATACAGGTATCGGTAAGCCTTTTCAAAAGCAGAACCTTTGAAATCAGACGGAGGGACACGGCCGCATGAAAAAAAACTATGTCCTTTTCGCGTGCGGCATAAAGCTTGGAGATGACGAGGTCGTGAATTTCGAGACACAGTCCTGAAATATCGTTCGTATTTCTGTTGCGTATCTCGACAAGCCTCGTCTCCCAGCCTTCGGGCAACTTCGAGGTGGAACTGTCTATTCCCTGCGCGTAATACCCGAAAGTATCGTGAAAGGGAGATAGTTCTCCAATTGCAGCTTCGATAAGCTCGGCTTTTTCATCGGCGCCGGGTATCAGGATGTCGGCTTCCGCTGAGCCGCACAAAACCCGCCTGTTTTTATCGACAAACGAAATATCTGCTCCATCTGATTCCGGAAACGATTCCCCCAGCCCGGGAAATTGACCGAGTATCGACTGGCTTCCGAGGATGATCAGCTTTTTCACCCCGGCGATTTCGCCTGCGGCCCTTATGATATGTTCCAGCTCTATTCTATTCAATGCGATCACTTTCGTGCTATAAAAACGGCTTTCATTTTTTCCCCGCGCATTCGACCTCTGTTTTTTCCCTATCCCTCCAAAATTGTTCTAAACTCTATTTCATTGAATTTTTACCTATCTTTTGTATCGATAATCGGATTTCATTGTTAAGATAACAATTCTTGAATATTTACCGTTGGCTAAAAGTCAAGATTAGGATAATTATATTTGAATTGAATGTAAGCTCAGTCAGAGGATGATCGAGTATTAGAAAACTGTGATTTATCAACAGTGACTTCAGGAATTTTGTATTCGATGCGCCCATCGATCCAAATCGGGATTTTATAATTATTTTTCCTTGCATCCATAGCGACTTTTTCCGCCGCTCTTCGCAGCGCTTTTAATCCAATTATGGCATACTTATTATGTCTTTTCATAACTTTACTCCGATTCGTCTGTTATGATCGGCAAATCGCCGGAAGTGTCGAAAACAACCCATGAATCAGCCAAAGGCTTATATATCTCGTTAAAATTTTTCCAGCTTCGTTCAAAACGTCTTATTACATCTTGTAAAGGAACGTTGTGCCCGCCTTTGGACACTCGCAATCTTACCCTTTCAATTGCAAATTCGACGGATGGGAGCCTGAAAAAGTATATTACGATTTCATATCCTTGATTCTTCCACCCCTCTATTTTTTTTACATATCCTTTCCCACTTAATGTTGTCTCAAACGCGAAAGATTCGTTTTTTCGAACACAATCCTTGATCCGCTTGATCATCAAGCGCCCGGCCTCTATTGCCATTTTAGCAGGATTAAATGGCGAAAGACCTTGAGCGATAAGATCTGCGTTAACGAAATTTAGACATTCTGCCTCGATCGGTAGAAATTCATTTGCAAATGTTGTTTTCCCCGCACCATTCGGCCCTGCCAATATGTAACATTTTTTACTCAATACAAACTTCCCTTGCCCAAAAATATTTGAACCAAATGACGATTTTCATTTTTTACTATACTATTTAGGTCAAAGACCGTTCAAGAATTTTTCTGGTATCCATATTTTAAGGCCTTTTGCCATTATTATAAAGCGCTTTATCCATATCCTTATCACTTGGAGAGACTGTTTTTCCGATTGTACCTCTTCGTAGTATCATTTTTCTCAAACACTTTCATTTTTCTAAACTATCAATCAAAAATTTTTTAAAAATATTTATGGTATCCTTGAAAATCTCGGCTTTTTAAAACTCAAGACTTGGATAATAAATCTTGAACATTTTCCAGAGCCCAAAATTCAAGATTAGGATGATAAGTCTTGAACACAGTTTTTCACATTTTGCCTGGCTCGTTCAACGAACGGTTGAGATTGTGGCTCGCTCTACCCCTCGCACAATCTAACCTTATTCGTTAGTTTTTTTGAGTTTTATCAAGAAACAGGAAGCGCACCATGCGTTATCTTTTAACTCTTCACATATTTCAGTTGTGTATTTGGAGACATGGAAATCGCTTCCAAGGATATTCTTACTCCTTTTAAAAATATTATTGATTCTATCGCTTACTTTTTCTTTAGCCGTTTTTCGAAGGCCCGTCGATGCAGATTCATAAAAAGCAAAGGCTCCAAACTGCAACGATGATATATTATTATTCATTTTCAAAAACTTACCTATTCTCTCAATATCTTTTCTATATTGAAATGTTGAGTATATTTGATTCTTTAACTCAATAATCGCCCTAGGAGTATCATTTCCCCACCACAGCAGAATATCAACTTTACCTTTTTCTCTTATAGCTTTTGGCAAGCGCCCTTTACCTTTGGCACCAGCATCTTGCAATGCAGCGGTTGAACCATTTTCCAATGTAATATATTTCGCACCGTCCAACTCAAAAATGCATTTTGCGACCGAGGTTGAAATCAAATATTCTGGAGCTTGCCATAGCCAAAAACCTCCGGACCATTTTTCGTAATTATTTTGAGCCTCAATAAAACCATTTAGTATCGCAGCAACTATTGATTTCGTAGGTACTCGTCTGGGCATCATTATTCCTTTCAAACAAAACTCGTGATTCGACGATTTTCATTAATCATCACAAACTTCCTACTGAAGACCAATTAAAAACAGCTTCTGAAATCCTTGAAACTCAGAAAAATAAAGAATTGTTTCGGTATCCTTGAAAAATCCAACCCCCTCGAAATTCAAGATTAGGATAATTATTCTTGAACTTCGAACATGAACGGCAAGTAGTTGACGCGCTTTGCACGTCTATTGCTTGTCGCGTTCCATGTTCTTGTTGGCTCCTCAGAGAATCTTCTCCCGTTCTAAGACCCTTCTAATTTCCTCAAATTTTGCGCTGATGTTCCCCTTCGGAAAGCGAACCTGACCCAAGCCGGCAATATTGGAGAACTCAGCACATCCCTCCTCAAGAAGGATAATAGTTTTTCTTAATCCCAGTCGCCCCTGGAACAAGCCTGCCTCGTGGACCACGTTCTCTCTTGCATGTAGCGCTTTGTCAGCGTGTTCGTCCTCGGCGGTCATCACAATAAACGCGAAACAAGAGCTGTCCAACATTGCCAGGAGGCGGTCTGCAGTCGGCTGCCCTGCCGTCGGTTCTCGGTTGAACTCCTCCCATGTGAGCCCAAGGCGATCCTGAAGAAAATCCTTCAACTCCCGCCAGACAGGTGAACGTCCGTGGCCGATGAACACGCGTCCTGCCTTTTTCATTGTCTTGGCATCAACCATATCGTAAACCTCCATGTAGTCGAGTACATTTCTGCACGCTTTGATCAGTTTCTCGAGCCCGGTGAACGGGCTACAAAGAGAGAGCTGTTCAGCAAGCATGGCCGCGTGCGGTGGCACGCGGATTCCCTGGGAAATTGCAGTACTATCACGGGAATAGAAACTGCCAGTGGGGCGCATGACATCGACGAACTTGTGAGCGCTCGTGAAGTGTTCGATCTTCTTAATGTCATCTCGCAACCGCTCAAGGGTGGAGGTCTTCCCCGCATCGAGGAGGACGTCCACAACTGTGAGCAGTGTGTCTTGCCCCTCCTGACATACCCTGGCAGCGTTTTCCGATACCTCTCCGAGTCGGGTCAGGAAATCACTGTCGATGTTCGTGTCGGCTGCCTTGCTGATTTGCGCATATGTGTACTCCACCCAGTTCTGCGGATTGTGCCTTCTTGGCAAGGTCATTAGGCCCCACTCGCTACTGAAATGGTCGCCGGGTCTTGGGGGCTGGAGGTCTTGGTAGTACACGTTGGCGTGATAGCCTATCCAGGAGCCAGAAGATGCGGTGGATATCTGGTCAAGATTGCTCTTCCGCTGCTCATCATTCGCTTTGATGTAGTCGTCGTCGCGAGCGGCCAAAGCGTTCTCACTACGCCGGAGTATCTCAACTATTCGCTGGGATATCACTTTTGTGTTCATATCGTTTCAAGCCAACAACGTTTATATGGTTTCTTCATAACACCCACTGGCCGAAAAATCTCAGCATTATATCCAGTAGCCTAAAACGGCATTAACTTTTGAATTGCAGACGGTTAAACATCCTGCATCCGTTAGGGACCAATGATTTTTGATTTCTGTTTTATACCTCATCGTTTCAACTTTAAAAATTGAAAACTTGACGCTTGCCAAACCCTTTTCTGTCGGATCTCAACCACTCTTGCATTATCTGAGCCTATGATTCACGAAAATTTGTTTCAAGAATATTTTTGGTATCCTTGACAATCTCCGTCTTTTAAAATTCAATACTTGGATGATAAATCGCAACATTTCGCAAATTTCAACAACAGGGATTGCATTCGATACCAACAAATTGGCACAAACTTTTATGAGCTACCGGACTGCCGACTAAACCTTATCCGAGAGGGCCTATGCATTCGCACTCCCTCTCGACGTTGAACCAGAGCCAGGTTTGAACGATAATTATTATTGAACGATGCTTTTCAGCGGGCGCGCGCTTTTTGCAATCCGCTGCAAAAGCCTCGTTATGGTGTACAAGTGTCAAAAATGCTTTTCAGATGATTAACGATTTTATTTGTATCTCTTTGATTGTTTTTTAATAAATACTCTACTACCATCTCAACAATATCTGTTCGTGTTTTTCCTCTCGCCCTTAGCTCAGAGTCAATTCTTTTGTATAAACGCTTCCCTGTTTTATCAGATACTGTATTTTCATTGTTTGTATAATCCTCAATAATCTGGCCAAGGCTTACTTGGTGAAAAATAAAATCATTCAATAGTCTAAATAATTTATGGTCAACATTATCATGCAAATTTGTCTTTAAATATTTTTCTAAGCTTTCGATTGGCAAATAGGTTATCGGAATATTGTTATAAATACCGTGTTTTGAGATATAGTTTTGGGCTTCAGTTTTTATATCGCCATCAAGGATTATAGAAATGTTTGATGTTTTACCCACCAAATTACTATTAACAACTTCTTTTGCCAACTCGATAACGTTTGTATACCCTCCACACGGAAGTATATGTATTAACTTATTGGACAATAGTGAATGCTTCCTTAGCAACCTGCTCACTATTTCTTTAGAAAGATCATCCTCTACCAAAATTATATAATCATAACCGGAGTGGTCATATAAAATTCGAGTCGCGTAGGCAGGATAGCAAGGGTTTAATACCTCGACCGAATTGTCTGAGTGACGTTCAAGGAAAAATATATTTTCTGGTTTTATAGCCCCTATCAGTTCAATTGAATGGGTTGAAAAATATATTGCATAATTATATCGAAGCGACATATCACTTAAAAAATTTAATAATCGCTTTAAAGAAGAAGGATGCAAAGCAAGCTCTATTTCATCTAAGAATAACAAGCAAGGTTTGTTCAAATTGGCTCTATCATTGTTGCGAATGTTAATAGAATGAAGTACGCTTATAAGAAGGTTTTCTCCGCTAGACATATGGAATTGGCTAACTCTTTTGCTTTCTTTTTGATAATAGTAGATGTTGCCACTAAAATTAATATCCGGCCCTGTATCTGAATTATTGACCCTAAGCAGCTTATCGTAATAATTTGGGTTATTGTGCAATATTTTACCAAGATATTCTCGTATGAATTCAGCTCCAGGTTGTAAAACACTATCATCTATATGGTCCAATTTTTTTAATAGATCATATGTTGTATTTCTAAAGCGATTACCAAAGATAATACTTCCTTCATAGAAACCCTTTATAGACATTACACCGTTTGATTGCTTTACCCATCTATTATTATGATTCTTCCTCCATTCTCTTGTTGCATCGTTTAGACGAAATTTTATTGAAGCATCATCATCTGTTATACCGAAGTAATCGTTCATCCTCATATTAAAAAAGACACTGGAGGCACAAGTAACGACAGTGCTTTTGCCTGAACCATTTTGCCCCGTGATAGCATACAACCCTTTTTCAATCGGTAGATCAAGCTCGAGATAATCAACAGATTTGATTTTTTTTATAACCATATTGAGTTTCATATCTTACCTCTGCCTCTGTAGTGAATTGCCAAGATTACTAAGCCATAACCAGTGATTCAACGATTTTCGTTCATCATTACAAATTGCGTATTGAACGACAAATCAAACATATTTGCATAAATTTTGAAGCCCACAAAATTCATGATTTCTTGCATTAATCTTCAATCCGACAAAATTTGTGACTTCTTGCATAAATCTTGAATCCCGGAAAATTCATGATTTCTTGCATTAATCTTGAATTCCGGAAAATTCAAGGATACTTGAATAAATCATGAATTCCACGAAATTCAAGAATCCTTTCATTAACCTTTATTCCCGAAAAACTCAACAATTCGCATTAATTTCACCCCATGCAAAACTCAACAATCGAAAATATATTCGATACCCGTCTCGGATACAAGAGTTTTTTTGCGAACCAAAATCCCTATGTAATTGATCGGAAAAGGAGGCTTACGAGAAGAACCTGAAATTCCTTCACACACACACACACACACACACTCTCTCTCTCTCTCTCTCTCTTTCTCTTTCTCTCTCTCCCGACGGCCTTCCGGGCCTCGAACGGTTCGAGTCCGACAGCCCGGGGCAAGTCCTCGAACAGCAACGCGATGGGGTCCTTGGCGCCGAGAAGCGCACGGAGCAGTTTCCGGGCTTCCCGGCTCAACGACTTGGTGCTTTTCACGTATGGCGGCAATTTGTCCGCGAACTGTACCATCGGCCCAACGATGCCGACCATGGTGGCGTTTCGGATGCGCTCGCCGGCAGCGGCGGGACAGGTGTTGAGAAGTTCCTGGTATACGCGGAATATTTTTCCCCGTACGCCGACGGGAGCGAACCGTTTGACGGAGAAAAGCTCCGGGCGCTTGGCCATGAGTTCCAGTTCCGGCTCCGCCAGGAAAGGGACGAATACGCCTTCCTGGTAGACGGCCAGCTCGTCGGCGCCTACCAGCAGGTACAAAACGACCAGGATCGGAATCGGCCCGTCTTTCAATCCGAATGGCGGCAGTTTCAGCGCATCGATCAAATCGGCGACGGAGAGCGGGTTTCCGTCCGAGATTTCAATTAGATCGGACATCTTTTTCCACGCGGGAAAATATCCGCTGTCCTCCGGCGGAGGGACGAAACTCCAAACTCCGCAGGGGCCTTGCAGATGAAGTCCTTCCGCAAGAAGCATGGTTCGGTAGATGGCGACCTCGGGGCCGAAACCGGCCATGCCGAGGTTTTCCTTGGATTCGTTGTTCAGCATGGCCTCCACGAGTTCGCGCCTGGCCTTGGCGGCGGCGGACGTGAGTGCGGCGCGGTTGATCAATTCGTTTCGGATGACGGGGCATTGGGAGTAGAAGCGGTCGCACAGATGGGACAGCGTTTCGGACAAGTGGCGGTCGGAATGCAACAGGAAAGTCCGTTCTCCGTGAAGCCATCGAAGCTCCGGAGCCCCTGGCGCGAACAAATCCCGGAGCCTTCCGTCGAGCTGGTCTTCCGCGGCCCTGGCGCGGAACCCGGCTTCCCGGCGGGCCACGCCGTCTCTTGTCAGCTCCGGGGAAGATTCCAGGACGGCCTTGGCGGCGGCGGCCTCCATGGCCATGTCCCGGATTTGCTCTTCGTTTGGCGAATGGGCCACCAGGACAGGCTTTCCGTCCGGCGTCCTGTCTGGAAAAGGGGTATCGGGCGAATCTGTACCGAAAGCGTAAAGCACCAGGCCGTCGGCAAACGGGCTGACCGCGAAAGTCTTTTCATCGGCCAGAGAGTCTTCGTCCGCCCAACGCCGTTGGAAATGCCGCTGGGTCCCATATTGGTAGGAGTGCCGGGAAGCCGTCAGAGGAGTCAAGGGAGCATTGTTTTCCAGGATATGCAAAAGCGGCAAGGTTCCCGCGATGGCTCGTTGCTTGGCGACGGCTTCGCGAACGTCGAAATCGCTTCCTTCCCACAACCGGTATTCATCGGCGTATTCGCGATAGATCAGCATGCCCTTTCGCGAAAGTTTGGCAAGAGCGCGGGATATCTCCCCCGCTTGATCCGGCGCACTATCCGGGCCGGCGAGGGCGAAGGCGATTCTGTCCGCCGAAGCGGCCAGTCCCCGAGGACCGGAAACGAGGTTCATGAGGCCAACCGTCTTGAGCAATTTCCGGTCCATTTTCGAAAAGCGCTCGGCCCTTTCCACCATCTCGCGAATTTCGATCCAGCGGCTGGCTTCCGGCCGAACCATGGAGATGCCGTTGGCCGACGAGATGAAATAGTCGTACAGAAGGTCCGGCCCGAAAACCGGCAAGCGCCCGGACTGCGGATCGATCTTGTTGGATTTCAGGAAAGCGGGCAAGGCGCGGGGTTCGCCCCCGCAGAGAAACGCGAACAGGGTGCGGTCGTTCTGGGCGAAGCGGGAGCAAAGTTCGGGGAGAAAGACCGCCGCCAGAGGGTGCAAGGGGTAGAAGGACGAAATGTCTTTTTCCCCGAGGTCCTGGATTTCGGACAGCCCACGGCGCACACCCTCCTCGCGGTAAAAGCGTCCCCATTCGGCAATCTTGTCCGCCAAGGGACCTTGATCCGTCCTCGGTGAGAGAATTTCTCCGACGAAGCGAAGCATCTGGTTCGACGGTTCCACGAACACCACGTCCTCGAAGCGCCCCTGGACCTTTGCCCACTCCCGCCGCTGTTTTCCCGTCAGGGCCGAGGCATATTCCTCGAAAGCCTGATGGAGGCATACCCAAATAAAAATGTCGCGGGTTTCCGCCAGCGTCTGCAAAACGAACAGGTCACCGGTCGCCGGGTACCGGGCCATGAACTCGAGGTTTTTCCCGAACTCGTCGACCGCCAGCGCGACGGGAGCGCCGAAACGATCCGACGCCTTTCGGAAACAATCGGCCAGGCGTGTCGCGTCGGGAACGTCGTTTTCGCACATTTCGGCCAGCTCCCGGGACAGATCCTGCAGCTCTCCGGGGGCGACCGCCTCCTTGCCGCTTCCTTCGACCGCCCGGAGAAGCGCCCTGGAGAGCGTCCGGTTGACAGGCTCGAAGGAGGCCGTGGCAGCGACCCGCAAAAACCCCCTGCCTTTAACGCGCCGTTTTTTAAGGCCCTCCTCGAATCGGGAAACAAGGTCCGGTTCGCGTTGGGCCAGCATATTGCGCGCCAAGCGGGTCTTCGGATCGGAATCGGGACCGCAGAGGGAAAGAAGGAAATTGACGAACGCGGATTTTCCCATGCCGTAGGGGCCGGTAAGGGACCACGCGGAAACTTTTTCCCCGTTCAGTCCTTCCGCCAGGCGCCAGACGATATCGACGCTTTTGCCGGTGACGAAATATCGTTTCAGGGAGGTTTCGTCGTCGAAGTCCCGTTCCAGATTGATCGAGCGCGCGACGGCAAAGTCGGGCGCGACAAGTTCGCTTAATCGCATATCACAATCCCATTCTCCGGTTTTCCCGATAATAGCGTGACAAGGCCTTGCGGCAAAGTTCGGCGGCAGAAGATTCCATCATCAGCTGCATGTCTCCGTACGATTCGGCGAAAGCGACGCCGTCGAAGTCCGCAGTCGCGTTTTCCAGGCGACGCCCCAGGTCGGTTTCGGAAAGTTTGAAGACCGTTCCGGGGCCGTTGAATCCGTACGCGATGGAATGAAGGGAGAGAACGCCGGACTCGGGGTGGAATTTGTCGGCGTAATCGAAACAGGCCGCCAGCAGGACCAGGTCGGGCAGTTGCGGCTTTTCTCCGACGTCGAACCGATAGGCGCCTTTTTTTTCAGCGCTCGCAAGCAGCCCCAGCCGGGAGAAAGGGCATTCGACGCCTTCGCGGCTGTCGCCAGAAGTCGGGGCGTACATGCGGATGAAACAGGACGCGTCCTTTTCGAAAGAGGATTCGGACAGCCGGGCGATGGAGGGGATGAACTCCTTGTATTCCAGAAATCGGTCTTTGAGTTCCTTGATGGAAAAGGAGCGCAGGTCGGAGGAGTTGACGGCCATGGACCAGGCGGGCGCTGCGATGGGGGGTGTGAACAGTCTCCAGTGCAAAAGCCACAGACTCGCCGGGTCTTCCAGTTACGGATCCAGACCGTCGTTGTCGAACATTTTTTTCGCGAAATCCGTCGGTTTCCAAGGGCCGGTCGTTTTTCTGGGGTCCTCTTCGGGTTCGATCAGCTTGAAGGCCGCGCACCAGAACTTGATGGAGCGTACCATGTTTTTCCCCACGCCCAAAATTTCGATGGCATCCGGCCGTTCGAAAACCTTCGGGTCCATCAAGACCCCGCCGGTCCCGACATCGGCGCAAACGATACAGGAGACACGAATAAAATGCAAGATATGACAGTATCGAAGCCGGACATGGAACTTCAACAACGACAGCACTTTGACATCGGCGATTCTGGAAAGCCGAACACCTCTCCCCCTCGCCTGAGGACTGTGGGATCCATTTTGGTATTGCCCAAAACACATGGTATCAGTTAATAAAGGGTGGAAGATTGATATGTCTGTGTTCGTCGCTCGTAAATACGTGCGCGCTCGTATTTGCGAGCGACAATACGAGCGCGCATGAAAATAAAAGCGCCCATTTATTCGTCAGGCGCATATTCGGGATAACCTGAACAGGTAAAAGCGAATTGAATCGCCTCAAAAAAAGGAAATAGAATCAGCGAGAGTCTGTTCGGCGTAAAGTTTTGAGAAATGCGGTATTCGGTCTACAAACGGAACAAGTACCCAACACACATGTGTGCTGATTAAACACACATGTGTGTTGCCATTGTGATCGGAGACCCTGGGATTTTGAAAGACGGAGAGAAGGCATGATTATCGACTCAATAAAATTGGACAATTTTTTAAGTTTCGGCAGTACTGCCCAACCCCTCTCGCTTGGGCCGCTGAATATACTCATAGGTCCCAATGGCTCCGGGAAATCCAACCTTCTCGAGGCAATCGAGCTGATCAAAGCCGCGCCCAAGGACTTTCTTTCGCCTATCCGCGACGGAGGCGGCGTATCCGATTGGATCTGGAAAGGGACCGGGAAATCTTCAAACGCAATGATAGATGCGGTCTTCGAGAACCCTATGGGAAGCGCCAACCTTCGTTACCTGCTGAGTTTCTCGGAAGTCGCCCAACGCTTCGAAATAATAGATGAACGGGTGGAAAACGAATCGTCTTTTGCAGGGCAAGACCAAGCCTATTCTTATTACAGATTCCAAAACGGTCATGCCGTTTTAAACGTAAAGGGGGAAGAACGTCGCCTGCGTCACGAGGAAATAGAACCCACGCAATCCATACTGGCCCAGCGCAAGGATCCCGACCAGTACCCCGAACTGACATATCTGGGAAAGGTTTTCGACAAGATAAGGCTCTATCGGGAATGGAGTTTCGGCCGTTACACCAAAGCGCGACTACCCCAAAAGGCCGACCTTCCCAACGACCTGCTGGAGCCGGATGCAGGAAATCTCGGATTGGTTCTCAACCGTCTTCGCAGGGAACCGACCGTGAAGCGAGGGCTGTTGAAAGCGCTCAACGCTCTTTACGAAGGCATCGACGATTTCGATGTCCACATCGAAGGCGGAACCGTTCAGGTTTTCCTTCAAGAAGGCAGTTTTACCGTGCCTGCGACACGTTTGTCGGACGGAACGCTCCGGTATCTTTGCCTGCTTGCCGTCCTATGTCATCCGAATCCGCCGCCTTTGGTTTGCATCGAAGAGCCTGAATTGGGATTGCACCCGGATGTTCTTCCCACGCTTGCCGATCTGTTGAAGGAAGCCTCGGAGCGTTGCCAGCTGATTGTCACGACCCATTCGGACACGCTGGTCGATGCATTCAACGACCGGCCCGAATCGGTTGTCGTTTGCGAAAGGGATGAAGCCGGTTCCCTTATGCGTCGTTTAAGTGCGGAAGAACTCGAACCTTGGCTTGAAAAATACAGACTTGGCGAATTGTGGATTCGGGGTGAATTCGGAGGAACGAGGTGGTAGGCATGAAATTATATGTCGAAGGGGGCGGAGAAACGAACATTCTGAGAACTGAGTGCAGGCGGGGATTCAACGAGTTTCTCAAGAAGGCCGGTTTTGGGGGCAGCATGCCTCGAATCGTGGCTTGCGGCAGCCGCCAAAACGCCTACGATGCCTTTTGCACCGCATTGGAAAAAGGCGAATCGGCTATTTTGCTGGTGGACAGCGAATCGAAAGTCGATGCTTCTCATCAGCAAGGACAACCCGTAAATTGGCAACCTTGGCTTCATCTTCGCAATCGCCAAGGCGACCAGTGGAAAAAACCGGAAAGTGCCGAAGAAACGGATTGTCATATGATGGTGCAATGCATGGAATCTTGGTTTTTGGCCGACAGAAAGACTCTGAAAGCTTTTTTCGGCCAAGGGTTCGACGCGAACGCATTGCCCCCGGATGGAAGCCCGTTAGAATCAATCGCGAAATCCAATGTTTATCGATCGCTTGCCAACGCGACAAAAAATTGCAAAACCAAAGCCAAATACGGCAAGGGCGAGCATTCCTTTAGGATATTGGCTCTGATCGATTCACAACTCGTTTTCAACTCGTCACCATGGGCTATGAGATTCCTCGATGAAACCAAAAAGAAAATGAATATTTAGAACTGCAGCCGGAGGCAACTGTCAAAAAATTTTTGACAGTTCGGCAGGAGGGGAAGCGACGGGTCAAACGATATGGAACTCGCCGAAGAACGGGCCAGGCGGAAAATCCCCATGACGATGGAAGACTGGGCCAAGCGGCTGGATATTATGAACAAAAACGGAGTCGTTTGGGTGAAAAGCGCCGGAGACAAGCGCAAAGCGACATCGAGAGAAGAGATACCTTCACATTATTGTTCGACTCAAAGGTGCTTAAATGTTAAAAAAATTTCGCATTGAAAATTTCAAGCTTTGGAAAGATACAGGCGATATCCGAATGGCCCCTATAACACTGTTTTTCGGGTCCAACAGTTCCGGAAAATCAAGCATCGGACAGTTTCTGTTAATGCTAAAGCAAACGGTCGAGTTGTCGGACCGGAAGGCGGTTTTCAATCCGGGGGGTAAAAACTCCGCTGTTCAGCTCGGTTCCTACCAGGAAATGGTTTTGCACAGAGAACCGTCGAACAGGTTAATTTTCAGCTATCAATGGTCGTTGCGCGTCCCTCTACAAATAAAAGACCCGGTTTCGGACACGGTTTTTTCCGGAGACAGTTTATCTTTCAATGGAAAGGTGGGATTGGGGCACAAAGGTCAACACAACCTGGTTGTCGATTTTCTGAAATATGCATTGTTTGCGAAAGACAAGACCAAGCTATCTATCGGAATGGAAAGAAAATCGGAAACCGAATCCGAATACAAAGTCGAGTCTGAAAGTTACCCTCTTAAGCGCAAGCAGGGACGCGTATGGTATCCGGGTGCGCCAGTGCGCTTTTACGGCTTTCCAGACGAGGTAGTCGCATACCATCAAAACGCGGATTTCGTCCAAACTTTGAATTTTGAAAACGAAAAACTGTTTCGATCTATTGGATATCTCGGGCCTCTCCGTACAAAAGCGGAGCGGCTTTACTCTTGGACAGGCATCGAGCCGGAAAGCGTCGGGTTCTCCGGTGAATACTCTATCGCAGCGATTTTGGCCGCTCGAAATCGAAAAATCAGCTTCGGTTACAAGCGTCCGACCAAACCTTTCGAAGAAATCATCGCCTTGAAGCTAAAACAAATGGGATTGATAGAGGAATTGAAAGTCAGTCCTATTTCAGAACAGCGTCAGGAATACGAGGTGAAACTTCGAGTCAAGGGCTCGAGGGATTGGGTGGACTTGCCGGATGTCGGCTTCGGCATCTCCCAGGTGCTTCCAGTTCTTGTTCAATGTTTTTATGCCCCGCATGGATCGATAATTCTGATGGAACAACCGGAAATCCATTTACATCCAAGTGCGCAGTCGGCATTGGCGGATGTAATGATCGACGTAATCAATTCAAAGGAAAAAGGCGAAGAAAGGAATATCCAACTGATTATCGAAACCCATTCCGAACATTTTCTCAGGCGGCTGCAAAGACGGATTGCCGAAGATGTGATTCCGCAAAATCAGGTCTCCGCCTATTTTTGCGACATAGCCAAAACGCCTGCCGCGCTGGAACCTCTTCAAATCGACATGTACGGCAATATCCAAAACTGGCCGAAAAACTTTTTCGGCGACGAGATTGGAGACGTCACCGGGCAGGCGAAAGCGGCTATGAAAAAACGTATTCGGCAAAGCAGAATCGGAGCGGAGGATAAATGAATGAGCGCGTTTCCAAAGAAACTTGTTGTGGATACCAATGTGCCGAAAACCGCCAATCTCGCCGTCAATCCCGAGGAAATTTCCGAGGAATTGATCCCATGTGTTCTTTCTTGCATTGAAGCCGTCGAAAATGTCGTACAAAAGGGCGGATTGGTTATGGATTCCAAAAACGAAATTTTCGACGAATACCGGCGGCAGCTTTCATTGAGCGGCCAACCAGGGGTCGGCGACCGATTTTTGAAATGGGTGCACGACAACCGCTGGAGCCTTCCGGCCGAGGACCTTGTTGAAATTACGCCGAAAAACGGTTCATACGAAGAGTTTCCCGACCATGAAGGATTGGAAGAATTCGACAAATCCGACCGCAAATTCATCGCCGTCGCCAACGCGCATCCGAAAAAGCCGACCGTATTTCAAGCAACGGACAGCAAATGGTGGGGGTGGAAGGAGGCGTTGGCGGAAGTCGGCATAATCGTGCGTTTTCTTTGTTCGGATTATATCGAGAAAAAATTCGAGGAGAAAATGGGCGAGTGAAAGACAATTTCGTTAAATTCCCGCAGACTCCGCATTTGGCTGTTTTGGGCGATGTTATAGTCCGAGACGACAAAGTCATGTCGGAGACAGAGAGAAACGCGTTTCTTCGACATGAACTCTGCGTCGAAGAAAAAGTTGACGGGGCCAATCTCGGAGTTTCTTTCGACGATGAAGGCAATATTCTCGTCCAGAACAGAGGAGCGTACTTGCAATTGCCAGGGCCGGGCCAATGGAAAAAACTTGACGAATGGCTCTTTCCGCGAATCGACGCGCTTTTCGAGCATTTGCTCGACCGATACATTCTTTTCGGAGAATGGTGCTATGCAAAGCACACAGTCCATTATGAAGGATTGCCGGACTGGTTTTTGGGATTTGACGTTTACGATAAAAAAAAGTGTCGTTTTTTGTCAGTCGTTCGCCGAGACAAGCTTTTTACAGAGATCGGAATTTCCCAAGTTCCCCGACTCGCCAACGGCCGGTTCAAGCTTTCCGATTTGCGTTTGCTGATGAATGAGTCCCAAATCGGAGCAAAAAAAGCGGAAGGCCTTTATTTGAGGCATGACGACGGAGAATGGTTGGTTCAAAGGGCGAAGCTGGTCCAACCCGACTTCATTCAAACGATGGAAAAACACTGGTCGCGTTCTGGAATAAAACCCAACAAACTGATCGAGAGCGACTTTGACCGAGAAATGAAGCGGCTGGAACAGAAGAACGATGAAGAATAGACTCGTATACGAACCCAAAGGCGCGCCGGATGCCAAAAAGATGGATTGAGGAAAAAAGATGGATTGAGGAAACTTGTTTCGCATAAAATGCCAACAGAAAAATATTGACGGTATTTTTGACGGTATGTTTTAAGTGTTGTGCGCGTAAAATACTGTAATTAAAGGCAAATAGAGTCCATTTCGATGGCCGCCGCCTCCACCAGCAACCCCATTGATATTATCGATTGCCTTCTGTAGCGAGGTTGGAATAAAATCCATTTTTTCGGCTTTATGGCTTTTTGAACCCGGGCAGCACACAAAATACGCTCTCTCAGTTAAAGGGCGGAATAAAACTGACCACGGGCCGAAAGGTCCACCCCGACCCCGTGACCACATCGATGAAAGGATTTTTCATTTCAGAGCGATCAAAAGTGTAATCATAGGCTTGGTCAATGGTCAAACGGCCGTCCTTGAAAACCAAACCATAGGCGCTTCCTCTGGAATAGTTGTAAAATTCGATGCCCTTGAACCATGAAAATTTCAAGGATGCGCCCATCCCGGAATTATTGCCGTGGGCTTGCCAACGAACACCGGCATTGGAATCCTGGGCGCGCACAACCTTATATTCCGGATCCAGCCGCAGGCGTATCCGGGCCAGGGCCTTGACGCCGCCTGCGGCCATGGGCCCCGCCCATTTGGCGTCCACATATTTCCAATCCACCGTAAATTCATTCTCACGCCTGCCCGGCTGAACGCTAAAAGGCAGATCGAGGTCGTTGATGGACAAAATCCGCTTTTTTAACGCTGAAACATCCAGGGCAGGGATGCCGGGTGCGGGGTCCACTTGTGCCGCCCAGGAGGCCATACGGGGCCAGGCAATGACCAGCGCCGCCAAATACAGTCCCAATCCCGTAAAAAACCAGGGCAAATGATCTTCGAACAAAGCAGACATAAGGCTTTTTTTATGCCTGATCAAAAAGGGCAGGGCCTCCAATTGGTCTCTTCGGCCGTCCTCGGTCGCAGCTTCACTGAGAACGACCCATGGGCCGTCCTGGAACAACATGCCGTGGGCCTGGTTGTCGCTCCGCTGATAAAGTGTCAGGTCTATGATTCCCACGGCGCTGCTTGTGGGCAGCTCAAACAGCAAATCGCTTGTTTTGTCGCCGGCCTCTTTTTCGGAACCATAAAGGAGCAATATGGCTCGTCCCTTATGATTGAAATCAATCTGCGCACCACAGAGGGCGTTCGGGTGCGATTGCGTCGGGACAAACCTGATTTTCACCTGTTCGACATCCGCTTCCACCAGTTGGGCGCACGACTCAGCCGCAGGGTGAACTGAAGGCGCCATGGAAAAGGGCGGCTTATAGGTCAGAAAAGCCACCAACATAAGGATGACAACGGGAATGATAATGGAGCCGAACGCCGAAACGAAAAACAACACTACGCGACCTGTTTTCATGTTTGATCACCTGTACTCCGGTTTGTGAATTGCGGCCACACACATGGACCGATGGAGTGGAAAATCCATGCCGGTACTTGCCGAAGCCGCATAATAATCTGGATTCGCGCGACATGCAAAGAGAAATGCGGGACGGCAACTGGTGACAACTTTTGTCAAAATCCAATTTCGACACCCAATTTTTAATCGCTCCATCAAATGATTACCCTGTTCCGAGAGCTTTTATAAACGATGATGATTATTTTGCTGGTTGGAGCGGAGGTTTTTCTCCTGGCCAGCATCGCCTTTCTCGGAGCAATGACCATAGCAGGTGTTGTATATGTCTGGCTTTGGTTGGCCGATGCCTGTCAGCCGACGCTGAATTACCAGACTGTCATGGCCGTGTTAATATATTGCGCGCAGAGTCGTTTTCCGTCGTTTCGTATATCTAAAGGAAAAGGGGATGCCTGGAACGGCCCACAGGGACTCGAAATCTGGTCAATTTCTTTAAATTCAACGGGATTATCCAGGAATCGAAACGGGAGCCGCCTTGCCGACGACGTGACGGCCTTCCACCGCTTTCCAAGGCGGCCCGCCGCTTTTCGCCTGAATGGAAGCGGCGAGGAGATTCGTAAAAATGGTGGGTTGCCCGCCAAGCAAGACTGGAAGGCACCAGTAGCCGGGCAGTGCGAAAGAGCGCGCAACGCCAAGTGCCCCGACCCACCCTACGTCCCGATCCAGGCCCCGCATCAGGCTTCCCGGAATAAAAACCGGCAGAATATTTACAACAAGACAGGAGACTTTTCCATCGCTCCAGCCACACCCTACGGTAAAAAAAAGCACGGGTATCGACTCGCTTGACTCGGTTGTTCGTTCCCAAGCTTCTGCCGACTCGCCGATTCGTTAACTCGTTGCCGCGCCGGAGCGCGGGAACGAGTAAAACATCCCTGGTTTTCATCCGCCGATAATTTTCTTTCTTTATCCGACAGCATTTTGTTTCGTTTGATGTTATGCATGCCGCTTCGTTAGGTAGTATTGCAAAACAATATTAAAAAAACGGAATCATAATGGCAACTTGTAATTTAAACGAAAAAAATCGGAAACAATGGAGGCGTCGTTTCGATGAAAACAAAACGCAAAAAAGGCATCATGCGGCTGGTGGAGATCGCTGGAACCAAAAGATGGCTGCTTTTCGCATCCATGACTCTGGCGGTGTTGGCGTCGGTGGCGCAGTTCGTGCCGTATGTCGCGGTCTATAAGATTCTGGAAGAACTGGCCGCCAACGCGACCGATTTGAGCCGATTGGACAAGGAACTGATCTGGCGGTGGGGCTACGCCAGCCTGGGGGCGGTTTTTCTCTTCGGGGTGCTGATATATGGGTCCTCCATGCTTTCCCACGTGGCTGCCTTCAACATTCTGTACGAAATGCGGGTCGCCATTTCCCGGAAGCTGGCGCGGCTGCCCCTCGGATTTTTCACCGAGCGGGCTTCGGGCGAAATCAAGAAGGTCATGTCCGAAGACGTGGAGCGCATCGAGCTGTTCGTGGCGCACCATGTTCCGGATGTGACCTCCGCATTTGTCTTTCCGCTGCTGCTCCTCGGGTACCTGTTCGCCGTGGAGTGGCGGATGGCGCTTGTCATTCTGGCGGTGTTTCTGCTTGCCCTCTCCGTCCAGGCGTCCATGATGATGAGGTCCAAGGCCAAAAAGCAATACCTCGACTACCACGCGGCCTTGGGGCGCATGAACGCCAGCATCGTGGAATATGTGCGGGGGATCCAGGTGGTCAAGGTGTTCAGCCGTTCCACGGAAAGCTTTGCCAGGCTGAAGAAGGACATCGAAGATTTCAGGGATTTCACCGTGCTGATGGCGAAAAAGTTCGCGCTGACCTACACCGGTTTTCTCACCGTGTTGTCTTCCACGATCCTTTTTCTCATACCGGTGGCCGTCGTCTTGCTGACCGGCGCGCCCTCGTACGCCCGATACCTTCCCACTGTTTTTCTGTTTCTCATCCTGGGAGGCGGCATATTCTTTCCTCTTCTGAAGCTTTTGTACATGAGCGGCTATCTCAACCAGAACGCCATAGGCGTGGAAATGATCGACGACATATTGGACAAGCCGGAAATCCAGGAGCCTCCCAATCCCAGAAGGCCGGAGAATTCCATTGTGGAGTTTCGGGATGTCACTTTCGGATACACCAGCACGCCGGTGTTGAAAAACGTTTCCTTCAAGGCCATGCCCGGCGCCGTGACCGCCCTGGTCGGGCCGTCCGGGGCCGGAAAGACCACCATCGGCATGCTCGCCGCGCGATTCTGGGACGTGGACGAAGGAGAAATCGTCATCGGGGGGGTCCCGATAAAAAGCATAGGAACGAAGAAGCTGATGCGGAACGTGTCGTTCGTGTTCCAGGACAACATGCTTTTTTTCGACACCATCGAGGAGAACATCCGCATGGGCAATTCGTCGGCCAGTTTCCGCGAAGTGAGACAAGCGGCCATCCAGGCGCAATGCCACAATTTCATCCAGAAGCTGGAAAACGGTTACAAGACCCTGGTGGGCGAGGGCGGCACATACCTGTCCGGCGGGGAGCAGCAGCGCATCGCGCTGGCGAGGGCCATTTTGAAAAACGCGCCCATCGTGGTGCTGGACGAGGCCACCGCCTTTGCGGACCCGGAAAACGAGGGCAAGATCCTCGCCTCCTTTTCCCGTCTCGTCGAAGGAAAGACCGTCATCGTGATCGCCCACCGGCTGAGCACCATCACCAACGCGGACCAGATCCTGGTGATCGACAAAGGTGTTGTCGCCGAACGGGGCCGCCACGCTGAGCTTCTGGACAAAAACGGCCTGTATCGCCGGATGTGGGACACCTACTCCGAATCCAGGCAGTGGGTCCTGTCCTCGCGAAAGCAGGAGGACGGCAATGCGGTGCGGGGCGCATCCTGGTCGCCGCAACCGGCCCTCGCATCGTGCGCGGAAGGTCGCGGGCACGCATGAACACCGAACGCAGGAGAAATGAGACATGAACTTCACATCTTTAGTCAATTCCGCCACCATGGGACGGCCCGAGCGGGTGCGGCCGCTGATGGCGTGGACAACCCTGGAGTATTTTTTGCGAGGCGCTCCCCACGGCATACTGCTCCTGGTGGTCTGGGAATTTTTCAAGCCGTTGCAGACCCCCGGCGTCCAGCTCGACACCACCCGCGTCGCCTGGTGGTCCGCGGCGCTGCTCGTTTCATTGGTTCTGCTCTTCGCGGTCAGCCGCAAGGCCTATTTCGCGGCCTACAAGAAGAGCTACGAAATCTGCGCCGACGGCAGGCTGGAAATCGTCGAGCATCTCAGGAAGCTTTCCATGGGCTTTTACAAGAATCGCGACCCCGGAGACATCGGCGCGTACATCGTGTCGGACTACGCCAACATCGAGCAGCTGCTGTCCCACCAGCTTCCGCATATGTGCGGCGCGTTCGCCGCGCCCGCCGCATTGCTGGCGTGCCTGTCTTTCATCAGCTGGAAGCTGGCGCTGGCGGCAGCGGCTGTCATTCCCATGGCGTGGCCCATGGCCTGCGTATCGATTAAAATCATCTCCTATTTCGGCAAGAAACACCAGAAGTACAAGGTGGAAACTGCGTCCCGGATGATCGAATACATCCAGGGCATCCGCCTGATCAAGGCTTTCAATCTCGGCGGGACCAAGTTCGACCGGCTGGAGAAGGCCTTTCGCAGGCTGAAAGTCGAAAGCATCCGCCTGGAAGCCGGGGCGGGGCCGACCGTCATCCTGTCCGGCCTGGTGCTAAACGGCGGCTTCACGGTCATCATACTTCTGGGCTTTACGCTGCTTCTTTCGCACGAAGTTTCGCTTCCCGTCTATATCATGTTCCTGATACTGGGGGCGCGGGTCTACGAACCGCTTCTGCACGCGCTGGTATTCATGGCGGAACTCAACTACTACAAGCTGGGGGTCGAGCGCATCGAGGAGCTTCGCAAGACAAAGCCCCTTTCCGAGGGAAACCCCGACGAGCGATTCGAAGCCCATGACATCGTGCTGGAAAATGTCACCTTCGGCTACCACGACGACGCGGTGCTGAAGAACATCGACCTGGAAATCCCGGAAAAAGCCCTGACCGCGCTGGTTGGGCCTTCGGGGTCGGGCAAGACCACCCTGGCTCTGCTGATCGCCAGGTTCTGGGACGTAGGAGAGGGCGAAATACGCATCGGCGGCAAAAGCGTGAAAAACTACGCCTCCGACCGTCTGCTGGCCAACATCTCCATGGTTTTCCAGGACGTGTATCTCTTCAACGACACCATTTGGAACAACATCCGGATCGGTCGGCCCGACGCGACCCATGCGCAGATCGTGGAAGCGGCCAAGGCCGCGCGCTGCCACGACTTCATCGAAGGGTTGCCCGATGGATACGAAACCGTGGTGGGGGAGGGGGGAAGCACGCTGTCGGGCGGGGAGAAGCAGCGGATATCCATCGCCCGCGCCATCCTGAAGGACGCGCCGGTGGTGCTGCTCGACGAGGCCACTGCCGCGCTGGACCCGGAAAACGAACTGCATATCCAGTCCGCCATCGACGAACTGGTGAAAAACAAGACCGTGGTGGTGATCGCGCATCGATTGAACACGGTTTCCAGGGCGGACAAAATCGTGGTCATCGACCAGGGACGCATCGCGGAGCAGGGGACACACCAGGCACTTTTGTCGCGGGACGGCCTGTACAAGGCGCTCTGGGACGAACAGCAGCGGGTGAAAGGCTGGAAGTTCGGCCAATATGACAGGCAATCGGAAAATTAGGATTTTTTCGACGAGGAGTATATCGCCGATTTCAAATCAAATTCCATAGCCTCCGTGACCGGTTTCGGGGAACCGAGAACATACGGGGTGGGAGTTCGGTATAAATTTTGAGAAAGGAGAGAAAATGAAGACATTGCCAAGTGTTTCCACAAGTTACAAGGGGCTTTGCCAGATGGCCATGGCGCCGATCAGGCAGAAGGTGCTTATGGCGGGGATCGAGCTGGAAGTTTTCGACCGGCTCGACGGGTTCCATTCGGCTGCGGATGTCGCCAACGCGATGGGCGCTCATCCGGGAAATACGGAAAAGCTCCTGAACGCCCTTGCGACCATCGGGCTGGTCGAAAAGCAAAACGGGTCGTACCGGAACCTTCCGGAAGCCGCCGAATTTCTTACAACGGAATCGCCGACATATGTCGGAGGGCTGCTGCGACTGATGCAGGGCATGTGCCTGGATTCGTTGAAAGACCTCCCCGAGCGAGTCAAGCATGGACCGCTTCCGCCGACGACGGGTGAGGATTTTTCCTCGGAGAGCATGTGGGCCGAAGCGACCCGGGCAAGCGCGGCCTGGGCGACCGGCGGCGTCGGCGACCAAATGGCCGCCATGGTTTCGAACCTGCCCGAATTTCCGAATTTTCGCAAGATGCTGGACTTGGGCGGCGGCCATGGCATGTTCGCCCTTTATTTCGTGGCGGCCCATCCGGAAATGACCGGGGTGGTGCTGGACCGTCCGGCGGTGACGGCCGTGGCGCAACAAAGCATTCGACAGTACGAGATGGAGGACCGGGTATCGGTCATGGCTGCGGATTATCTCCAGAACGACATCGGAGAAGGCTACGATTTTGTCTGGGCCTGCGCCACGCTGAATTTCGCCTTCCACGACCTGGATTCGCTGTTTGAAAAAATCTGCGGCGCATTGAATCCGGGAGGTGTTTTCGTCGCCTTCCAGGACGGCATGACCCACGAGAAGACCCGGCCGGACGTCATGCTCGGGCACTTGGGCGACGCCATGCGAGACGGCATGGACTTTTACTTCGCCCAGGGGCAGATCGCCGATGCCATGCTCCGGTGCGGGTTCAGGTCGGTGCGCTCCCAAACGGTCGAAACCCCCATGGGAATCATGGACTTGGACGTCGCCAGGAAGTAAACCTGCAATTTTCTTTTCCTTCAACCGGGAGTTTTCAACTATGTCCGAAATACGAGGACTGTTCATTCGGGGCTTGAGCAAAACCTACGCCAACGGAGTTATGGCGTTGATCGACATCGACCTGGAGGTTTCGCCGGGGCTTTACGGCCTTCTCGGGCCCAACGGCGCAGGCAAGAGTAAGCTCATGCGCACGCTGGCCACGCTTCAGGCGCCGGATGCGGGCCGCATCGAGCTGGACGCCCCGCCGGTTCCGTGCAGTGTCGCCGTCGAAAACGGCCGTCTCATCTGGGACTGCGAGCCTGCGTCCTTCTCCGTTTCCGCGCTCGTACTCGACCAATGGCCTGCCTACGAACGGGAACCCAAGGACAACATGGCTTAAGAAAAACCATGACCATTGAAAAAAAAGGATGACAAAAATGAAGTCGAAGAAGGTATTTATAATGATCTGCTGGCTGATCATGACACCTTGCGGAGCATGGTGCGAAGGTCCTCGAAACGAGGAGACGGTGGCGCTTGAAACGATCACCGTGACCGCTAACAAAATGGAGGAGAACATCGAAGATGTTCCCCAAAGCGTCACGGTTATAGAAGAAGAAATCCTGGAAGAAAAAGGGATAAAGAATATTCCCGATCTCATTACGGAGATACCCAATGCGTCCTTCTCGCCCAACCACGGAAATTCAGTTAATTTCAGGGGACTGAACACATCCATGTTCACCAGCAACAACCCTGTTGTCATTTACATCGACGGCGTGCCTTACAGCCGCGCCTACGGTTTCGACGCTTCCCTGGTGAACACGGAACGAATAGAGGTGCTTCGGGGTCCCCAGGGAACTCTCTATGGCAAAGACGCTATCGGGGGCGTCATCAATATTGTCACCCAAGATCCGACCAACGAGTTTCAGGGTAAAGCCGGCGCCGAATACGGCAGCTTCAATTACATGCAGGGTCTTCTGAATCTCAACGGACCGGTTTTGAAGGACAAGCTCTATTTCGGTATCAACGGTCAGTATGAACAGGATGACGGCTGGATCGAGAACGAATATCCCGGAGCCAACGAGGACGCCAACCGCTCGCGAAATCACAATATAGGCGCCTTTCTGCTTTTCGAGCCATCGGATAGATTCAGGGCCAGGCTGAACGTGTCGAACATGTACGATAAGGTTTTCTGGGAGGATGGATACGGTCTGCCCGGCGGCAGCGTCGTCGGTGACTTCGACCGGGACGACGCGGAAAAAGTAAGCTATGACGTAGATACCGAAAGCGATATCGAAAGCAACGCGCAAAGCCTCAATCTGAGCTATGATTTCGATGCTTTGAACGTCACCTCCATAACTACGCACAGAAATTTGAAAAACGACGGAGTGTGGGACGCCGACTTCGGCGACGATCCTCTCTGGGCCGGTCTCACGATGTTCAATGACAATGAAACCGACACATGGACGGAGGAACTGAGATTTACAAGCAACAACGCCGAGGGCTTTCGCTGGGTAGGCGGCGTGTATCTGGATGTGGAGGAGCATGAGCAGAAGCGCTACGGAATGCAGATGCCATTCAATCCTTTCACTTACGCCTTTGAAAATTGGGAATACAACGCGGTATCCACTACAGACAGCAACACCTATGCGGCTTTCGGACAGGTTATGGTGCCGCTCGTCGCGGACCTCGAACTGACGCTGGGCGCCCGCTACCAGCGCATCGAAAAAGAGATGGATCTGGATATGTATGTTCTGCCGGTGGGAGCAAGCGGTCCGCCGGCCTTTCAGCTCGATCCCGATAAATCATGGAATGTCTTTTTGCCCAAGGCGGCCCTTTCCTACGGAATAACGGATGCCTGGAAGACCTATTTTTCTTTTTCAAAAGGCTACATGCCCGGAGGGTTCAATTATTTTGCAACTTCCGGAACAGACGGGGACAACAGTTTCGAGCCGCAAAAATCCACCAACTACGAACTGGGAATCAAGGGGTCTTTCAAACGGTTCAGTCTGGCGGCTTGCCTCTTTTACATGGACATCGAGGATATCCATGTCTACAAGTCGCCGGGAGGCGGTATCTATTACACCGACAATGCCGACAAAGCGCATTCCCAGGGCGCGGAGCTTGAATTCACTTTCTTCCCCGTTGAAGGCATTGAACTGACCGGCGCCTTGGGCGTGATCGACGCGGAATACGACGATTACGACGACGGTGCGGGCAATATTTTCGACGGCGAAAAAATTCAACAAACGCCGTCGCACACGGCTCGAATAGGCGTGGCGTACTCTCATCCGGAAGGCTTCTACGCGCGGGCCGATATTAAAAACCACGGAGATACCTACTATTATAACGATGCCAACAAATCCTTTGACAAGGAAGGCGCCTACACCCTGTTGGACATGAAAATCGGCTACCGCATCGGAGCTTTTGACATCTACGCGTACGGGAAAAACCTGACCGATGAAGAATATGTAAATGGCTTCAGAGCCAATTCCAGTGTAGCCGTGGCTACGTTCGGCGATCCGAGGACCTTTGGAGCTGGCCTGCTCTACCGATTCTAACCGCTCTTTCATGATAAAGAGACCCCGTCCTGGCCTGTTCGTAAAAAGAGGCGAAAGGTCCCGGGGCATCCGGGCAGGGCAGCAGATTTTTTGCATTCAGCGCCTGGCCGGCAACCATGTTGCGGATGCGATTGCGACGTGTACGGGCGAAAAATATTTCGCCCGAACGGAAATCCGGAGACCGGTGTCAATTTGCGTCTCCCATTTCCTTGCAGCTCCCTTGAATATATCTGGCTTTGTTTCGGCCACAAAAAAAGTCTTGACAAAACGCACCCTCTGCAATTAGTATCCCCGTAAGAATTTAGTAATATCGAATTAAGAGAGAATAGTCTTACGGCTTTCGGTCCAGTCGGCCGCGAAAGAGAGTGAAGGCGCAAAGGGACTCGATATGGCGTCCCTTTGCGCTTTTTTTATTGAAGCGTCGGTCGCTTGGAAAGGGACGGGTTGTGTTGTCGTCAGGGATAATGCCAATAGAACACAGATGGAATTGCGGTTTCAGCACCCCTGCCAAAAAGGGATTCGAGGTCACTTCTTCGGAGTGCTTTGAACGGTGCTGGCATTGCCCCTCCTATTTGGGGTCGGGCACCTTCCGCAGGATCCGGATCAGAGACGGGTTCGAAATCTGGATAACGGACTGTTGCATGAGCCGGGATGTTTGCTTCTCGTTCCATGGCACCCCGGCGGCATTCTTTTTCGGATTTTATTTGTCCGGCAAGACCAGCATGGAATTTGCTCGCCGAGCGGCAAGCATCGAGTTTTGCGAGAATCAACAGTATGTGAATTATATCAACGACCCCAACGGCCTCGGCAGTGTCAAAGCCAGAGAACCATTTCGTCATGTATCCATCATGTTCAACCCGCAGCGTCTCGGGTCCTATTTCGAGGACGATCCCTCGGAGCTGCCGTCGCCACTTCTCGACGTGGTCAAAGACAAGACCGAGGAGGATTTTTCCTATGCGGAATCCATCACGCCAGCCATGTACGGTGCCCTTCGGCAGATCGTGGATTGCCCGCTGAGCGGACCGGCCCGCAAGCTTTTCCTGGAGAGCCGCGCTTTGGAACTGGTGGCATACCAGTTGAGCGGCATCCTGGGGCAGGCTCTGCCCCAGGATTGCAACTGCAGTGGCCCGATCCACCCCAATGATCGAAAACAAATCGAGCTGGCAAAGGATTGCCTGCTCCGGGATATCGAAAACCCGCCCAGTCTCATGGCCCTCGCCAGAACTGCGGGCATGTCCCACCCCAAACTGAACCGTCTCTTCCGCCAACGTTACGGCATGACCGTTTTCCAGTGCCTCAGGGAGGAGCGTCTCCGGCGGGCGAGGGACATGCTTGAGGGGCGCGGCCTGACGGTCACCGAAACCGCATTCTCCATCGGCTATGACAGCGTCAGCCATTTTTCCCAGGCCTACAAGAAGCGCTTCGGCGTCTCCCCGGGAAAAAAGATCGGAATAGAAGGCGGCGAACCGAAAAGCACGACCGTTACGAACCAAAGAAGAGGTAGCCAAACCTTCCGGGCATGATCAGATCCAGGATGACAAGATCGATTTCGTCTCCCCGGCGACGTATCTCTTCGATGGCCGCGTGGCCGTCATCCGCTGCGATGACCCGGTAGCCGAGTCTTTCCAGCAGGCGTATGTATTGCTCCAGCAACCATCGACATTCTTCTGCGGAGGGGCCTTATTCGTCTCGTTCCCGGACATTTCGGGCTTTTTGGACTACTTGATTTTCTTCGCCCGGATTTTCGACCTCTTTCGCTTTTTTGGTATGAACCAGCATTGTCAATTCCTTTTTTTATTCGAAGACTTCGATATGCCCTTGGCCATGCGCCGATAGTCCTCCAGTTGGCGGATGTACTCCAGGTTCTTTTCGGCTTGGAGCGCGGTGCCGCTGTCGTCTCCGGCGCGAACCATGGCTTTCTGGAAAAAGCTCGCCGCCTGGGCGGGCGTTTCCGTCTTCATCGAGGCGTATCCGGCCTTTAAAAGGATTCCGGGCGACTCCGACAGACTTGCCGCAGTCCGGTATGCATCGAGACTTTCCCCGTACTTACGGAGCTGGTAGGCGATGTCTCCGACGGATTCCCAGCGCTCTGCCGCGGGCGTCGCTTCGGCGGCCTTGCGGGCGGGCGCCAGGGCCAGATCGTATCGGTTGCCGCCTAAGAATATTTTTTGGATGCGGTCCCAGTCCTCGGCGGTCGGATTGCTGTCCTGCGTTTTGCGAAGGGATTCGGCCGCTTTGACCGGCACGCCCGCCATGCGATACAGGTCGCACAGTTTTGAGAACCTGTCTTTTTCGGACGGATCGAAACGGGTGGCGACTTCCAGCGCGGCGGCTGCCGCCGCGTAATCGCAGCGCTGCAACGCGACCCATACCGCCAGGTCCCAGGCCTTGGGACATTCAGGAAACAGGTTGAGAAAACGCTCGAGCACCTGTTCCGATTGTTTGGTTCTTCCCAGTTCCACGTTGGTTTTGATCGACGAAACCATCCATTCGTACCGGGGCCGGTCCGCGCGGCAAAGGTGCTCCAGCGCGGGCATGGCCTGTTCCGGTCTCATCAGGTTCAGCCAGAGGATCGCTCCCCGATACCGCAGGCCTTCGCAAAGCCCGGCGTCCAGCAGGTTGGTCCGCGACATTGTCCGGACCGCGTCGTCGCCGCGTTCCAGCTCGAGGTATACGGCGGCCAGATCGATCAGCCAGCGTTGCTCCACCGGGCTTTGCCGCACGCTGGCTTCCAGCATGGCAACGGTTTTTTCCATGTTTTCCGTTTCCCGCCAGAGCATGGCTGCGCGATAGTAGTGCCTTCCTTCCTTTGTGATTCCGGCCGCGCGTTCCATGGCGGCGGCGGCGGACGGGATGTCGCCCAGCATCTGATGCGCATTGGACAGGGTGGCGAACCAACGGCCTTCGGGGGCGGGGCGAGCCGCCAGCCACAGAAGCAGGGGCAGGGCTTTTTCCGGGCTTTCGGCCTGGAGCCACAGTTGGGACGCACGGTAGTAGTAAGAGGTTTCCCGGCTGATTTTGGCCGCGCGTTCCATGGGGGCGGCCGCTTCGGCGTACTTTGCTTTCATGGCCCAGGCGTTGGACAGAGCCGCCAGCCATTGGGCTTCCGGCTCGGGCAGCTTTTCCAGGGGCAGAAGCAAAGCCAGTGCCTTTCCCGCCTGATTAAGCTGGAGGCGAAGCACGCCCGCCTGATAGGCGTGTTCGGGCTTTTGGCTGATCTGTGCCGCGCGTTCCATGGCGTCGGCGGCCTCGGGAATCTCCTCGGTCTTGATCCGGGCATGGGCCAGGACGACAAACCAGTCGGCCTCGGGCGAGGGCAGCCCGGTCAATTTCACTATATGGACAAGCGCTCGTACGGGGTTGTCGGCCTGGAGCCACAGGACGCCGCCGTGGTATAGGTCGTCGGGTTCGGGGACGGTTTCCATGTCGATAAGCCGGTCCATGGTTCGGGCGGCATCCGTCAGACGTTCCATGTTCATGTACGTGCTGCAAAGGGCCCGCAGCCAGTCTGGTTTCGGCTTCTTTCCATTCGCCAGGGTTTCCAGCAGAGGCAGTGCGTTTTTTGGACGACCCGCGTCCAGCCAGAGCCAGGCGGCCTGGTAGTACAAATCCGGTCTTTTGCTTGTGCGGGCTGCCTCTTCCATAGCCTGGGCCGTCTCGACCTTTTTGTCCAATTTCCCGAGCGTATCGGACAAGGCAACCAGCCATTCGGCTTGCGGAGACGGTCTTTTCGCCAGGGATTGCAGCAAGGGCAAGGCCGTTTTGGGATCTTCGGCCTCCAGCCACAACAGCGCCGCCTGATACAGATGGTCCGGATCGCCGGATTTTCCTGCCGCGCTCTGCATGGCGGACGCGGCGCGGCTCGGCTTTTTGAGGGCGATTTGGGCGCTTGCCATGGCAATGAGCCAATCGACATCGGCATTTTTGCTTCGCAGGAGCGGTCCCAGGATTTCCACAGCCTTGTCGGGCTGGCCTGCCTTGATGCGAAATATTGCGGATTGGTATAGCATGTCCGCGCTTGCCGTCAAATCGGCGGCGCGTTCCATGGCTTCGGCGGCGCGTTTGTAGCCGCCTTTTTCGTAATGGACCGTTGCCAGCAGCTGCCAGGCTTCGGCGAAGCAGGGATTGATCCTCACTGCTGTTTCAAGCGGATCGACGGCCTTGCCGGGCATCCCCGCTCGGTAGCGGAAAAAACCGAGATCGTAGTAGGGATAGGCGAATGGTTCGCCTTTGTAGTCTTTGAGCCAGGCGGACAAACGGTTGTCGGCGCGGGCGTAATCTCCGCTTTCCGCGATGGATTCCGCCTCGGCCACCGCGTCGTGCATGTCGGCGGGAAGAGCGGGGGCTTCTTGCTGACAAGGTTCAACGGCATCGGCCCATGCCGGGACGGCGAGCCAGGAAACGATCAAAAATACAAACGGCATGCGCTGGCTAAGCTTAAACATTACGGAACCCTCCCTAAAATTTGAATTCGATATCCATTTTCACCCACATCTCCACGGGGCGACCGTCTTTTTGGGCCGGTTTGAACCGCCAGCGAGACACCGTTTTTTCCACCGACGCTTCGAAAACCCCGTCCGGGTCCGCTTCTTCGATGCGCGCCTTGCCGACCTTGCCGGTTTTGTCCACCAGAAGGCTCACGGTCACGCGTCCCTCTATGCCCAGTCTTCTGGCGTGATGAGGATAGACGGGATGCATGGTGGAGATCGGTTCGGGGGGGCGGTCCACCTTGTCGGGACCGGCCCCCGAGTCGGATTGCGGTGGCTTGGGAGGCGGCTTGAACCGGGGCTGTGCACGGGGCATCGAAGCTCGAAGCGGCTTGGGGGACACGCTGATGTCGGATCGCACCGCCGAGGCGATGGAACGTACCGGCAAGCTGTTGACGGAAATGGTGCTGATCGACGGGGTCTCGATTTGCGCGGCCTGCGGCGGATCCATGAGCGCGGGCTCCAGGTCCGCCTCGGGCGGCTCCAGTTCGGGCATTTCCATCTCGGGGGGGACCACCTCCGGCAATTCCGGTGGTTCGACCTCGGGTTCCGGCAGTTCGGGCTCCGGCGGCGGTTCGGGCTCGTTGAAATCCAATGGTTCCCGGGGTTCGACGAACGATTCCGGGATCAGCGGGATCAACCGTGCGGCGAGCAGAGTGGCATCGTCGGGCCGAAAGGACGTCTGCCTCAACAACGAGGGGAGCAATGCCAGGATCGCCAGGCTGACCAGGACCCCCAGCGTGGCCAATACGGCGGAACGAATCGGTTTCGCCCGGTTGGAAATCGCGGCTTCCATTTCAACTCCCCGGTTTCGTGGCGGACAAAGCGACATTGGTCGCGCCGGCCAGACGGCACTGGTCCAGCACGGCCACCGTGCGACGCGTCGTACAATTGCCGTCGGCGTCGATGATGACCCCTCCGTCGGCGTTTTCCGCCAGAAAAATTTCCACCAGACCGCGCACCCGTCTCAGGTCCACCTCCTGGTGGTCGATGTATATGCTTCCGTCGCTCGTAATTCCGACAACCATGCCCACGGCTTCCTTGTTTTGCGCCGTGGCGGCCTCGGGACGCTCGACCTCCACGCCGGATTCGCGAACGAAACTGGCCGTGACCAGAAAGAAAATCAAAAGGATGAATATCATATCGATGAGCGGCATCATGTTGATTTCCGTATCTCCGCCGCCGTCGTCCCCGTTCGACATGGTCGCCAGACCGCCTATTCTCCGCATTGTCCCTCCTCCATTTCCAGCCATTGCGAAACCGCCCGGTAAAATACCAGAACGTCGTTGTGGATGGCGCGAACCTTCTTTTTCATGGCCTGGCCGATCAGTACTCCGGGAATGGCCACCAGGAGACCGGCCTGGGTGGTGATCAGCGCTTCCTTGATTCCCGATGCCATGGCCTGCGCGTTGCCCATGCCGTGAAGGCCGATGACGCGAAAGGTGTCCACCATGCCGGAGACCGTGCCCAGAAGCCCCAGAAGCGGGGCGGCAGCGGCCAGGATCATGATCGTGGGAATGTGCCGGTACAAATCCCGCAACTGGCGCCGGATCGACGCCTCGAAAAACAGACGGTCGGCCTCGCGGCACATTCGGTCCCCACCGTCGAAATAGCGGTCGAGAAAAAAGCAGAGCGCTCCGGCTTTGGGACAGCAAGCCGACGAATCGGGAGTCTCGCCGGACCGCAGACATTTCAAGGCCTCCGTCGTCGATAGCTCCCGCCGTCGCGTCCGCCAGATCCAGTCCGCCTTCCATACGATCAGGACCCACATCCAGGCGGAAAGCGCGGTCAAGGGTATCATGACCGGCCCGCCGATCTCGATCAGCTCGTACGCGCTACGAAAGACGTCCATGGGCCTCCACTTTCAGCATGGCCCCCAGAAGGGCGATCCCTTTCTCCTCCATGTCCTGGGACAGCATGTGCGCGCGACGGCTCAAAAAGGCGGCGACCATCATCACGGGAATGGCCACGGCAAGACCCACCTGGGTGGTGACCATGGCTTCGCTGATGCCGCCAGCCATCAGGCGCGGATCTCCCGTGCCGTGGACGGTGATGACCTGGAACGTGTTGATCATGCCGGTGACGGTCCCCAGGAGCCCCAGAAGCGGGGCCACGGCCGCCAGCACTTTCAACGCCCCCAGAAACCGCTCCAGACGAGGCGTCTGCTTGAGGATGGCCTCGGAAAGCGCGCTCTCGATCACTTCCCGCGCGTTTCCCCGGTTGCTCAGCCCGGCCATCAAGACCCTTCCGGTGGGCCGCTTCCGATGCGGCCTGGTCTCGTCGAGGGCGCTGTCGAAATCGCCTTTGGAGACCAGATCGGTCACACGGGTCATCAACGCGTCGGTGTTGTGCCGAACCTTGCCTAAAAAAAAGAGCCGTTCCAGGGTCAGAGCCAGAGCGGCCAGGCCAACCATCAGGATGGGAATCACCAGGGGACCTCCGCTGCGCATCTGGTCGGCCAGGGTCGCCTGCCGGGCCAACTGCTGGATGGCGACGCCTCCGGATATGTCGATGTAGGCATCTCCGGATTCGCCGCTGAAGTAGTCGTCGAGAGCGTTTCGCACGGGATAGGGCGGTTGCGCCCCGGCCAGCAGGCGTCCCGAAGAGGGACTCGGCATCAGATAGCCGGTTTCGCCGGATCTCCGGTAAAGGGCCGCCATGTGCCCGAGGCGAACGATTTGCCCCTCGGTCTCGTCGCCGCCGCGGTCGATGAACGTTCCCGTGCGGGCACGCTTTTCCTTGGATGCGGCGATATCGTCGAAATAATAGTCTATCAGGACGTTCAAGTCGTCCATTCCGAACATCCGGGTCCCTGAAATGTACTCTTTGAGCGTTTCCACGCGGTCCGGGTTTTCAGCTCCCCAGGGACTTTTCTCGGCCAGGGCCAGAAAGTTTCGTCCGTGATCCGTGACCAGCGTGTCCAACTCCTCCTTGTTCGCCAGGCGGGTGGAAATCGTCTTTACCAGTTCGTCGCGCTCTTTGTCGAGCGCCTCCAAGGCCTCTTTCTCCAATGCCAGCTGTGCCTCTTCCGTCGAAAGCTCGGCCTCGAGCCCGGCCAGCTTTTGGGCCAGCTGTTCTCTTCTGCGTTCGATATCCTCCCGCGTAAGCCGGTTTTCTTCCACGGCTTTGCGGTAATCCATATCGATGTCGCCCGCAACCCTGGAAAAAGGCTGTCCGGCGTCGGCGGTTGCGGCAGTGAAAAAAAGCAAAAAAACTATCCATGCGAGTTTGTTTTCAATGACTCTAATCATTTGCAATCCTGCCACCTTTCGTTTTTCTTTCCGTCTCAGGGCGACCCACCGGCAGCCGACTCAGTTCGATTATACGCGTTCCCTCGGCCATCTCGACGGCCTGTTCGATTTGCCTCGCGCTCTCGGCGGCCGCGTTCCATTTTCCCGTGTCGCCGTCCCACAAATAGGCGCTTCGGGCGTCCATGGTCAGGGCGTAAAGTCCCACGCGACCCACCCGAAGCAACTTGACCTGCTTGAGCCGTTCCTCCTTGAGCCGTTCCTCCACAACGATCTCGTCGTCACGGACGTCCACGCCATGCCCGATATCCACTTCCCTCGCCACCGCGTCGAAAAGCACGCGCGTTTTTTGCAAAAGCCCCTGGTCGTAGTCGTCCAGAATTTTTCGCACGAGGCGTACATGTTTTTCGCGTTCGTCGCGGTCGAAGGGCATGTCGCTTTCCACGTGATCCTCGAGTTTCGCCAGTGTACGATCCAGCACCACGAGAAGCTCCTGGCCGATTGTTTCCATTTCGGCGGCCCGCCCGTTCAGATCGGCCACCTTCCGCTCCAGCGTCTCCTGGTACTTGGCCGTCTTTTCACGCTGCCACCGGATATGTTCCAGCTCTTCCTCCACCGCCTCGATCTCGTCAAGCAGCCTGCCTTCCTCTTCCAGCCAGGCTTCTGCGGCATCCTGCGTTTGGATTTGCGTTTCCACGGTCTTTTCCGAGGTTTGCTTGACTTCTACGGCGTTCTCCTGCGCCCATGCGACCGCCGCGATAATTGGCGACATCAGCATGCAACAGGCCGGAACAACCCACTTGGTCCATTTGTTTTTGGTTTTGCGGTTCAATTGTCCTCCCAAAAAAAAAGGCGCAATCCACCGGTTTGCACACGTGGAATCGCGCCTTCGCTCTCTCCGGCGCCGTTTATAGATGGCCCGAAGGTCGCAAGGTAGCTTTAGCTTCGATAGAACATTCTATCGAATCTTTTCTTGTACATTATTTTAAATACCGGGTCAACTCTTTTTTCGAAATTTAATTGAAATCGCTGGATTTGTGTTGACCAAAAATAGAACTTCTTATATGAAAATTCACAAATTCATCAATCTTTGACGCAGAACCGATTTGCGATTTGGCAACATTGAACTACCTGAGAACTATACCAGTTTCAAGCCACGCAAATTCGTTGCTGCAAGGCTTTTTTTTTTCGGACCGAACCGGTCCGTTACGAACACCCTCAGTTAGGGCTGCAACCGCTGCCCGGAAGGGTTTCAAGATCCGCGTGTACGTGGGCTTTGCTGCTGCTTTTTTCCGCCGATACGGTCGAGGGGGCTTTCTTGGACGCAAAAACCTTTTTCGCCGATTTGGCCAAGGGACGTACGGACAGAAAAAGAAGCAGTATGCCGCTTGCCGCCGCCAGCCAATGGGGTATGGTTTCCCCTGCGGTTCCGGCCACCGCTCGGGCGGAAATGCCGAACAGGGAATAGATCTCGTCCACCGCAAGCCCGAAAAGTACCGCGCAAACCGCGATGGATACCAGGTAGAGGGCGGTGGATCTTTTTCCCAGCGTGCCCGCAAGCACGGTCAGGGTAGCCATGTTGGTGGCCGGACCCACCAGGAGGAACACCAGCGCCGCACCGGGACTGACTCCTTTTAATATGAGGGCGGCTGCGATGGGAGTGGATGCCGTGGCGCAAACGTACAGCGGAATCCCTGCGGCCAGCATGACGAGCATGGAGGACAGCCCTTCGCCCAGGTAGGCGGTGAAAAAACGGTCGGGCACCAGCACGGTGATCAGACCGGCCAGGATCAATCCCAGAAAGAAATATCCGGCAAGGTCGTCCCAAAATTCGGTGAAGGCGTAGCGAACCCCGCTCAACAGCTTTTCTCCGAAGCTGTGGTGGCGTCGGTGCGTTTCGGGGTCGCAGTCGATGCCGTCGCAACATCCGTCCACCGGACAGGTGAGGTCCGGCTTGATCTCTGCCGATGTCGTTTCCCTGAAAAAGAAGTTTTCGGCAATGCCCGCAGCAGCCGCCGTGACGAAAGCCGCCACCGGTCTCATTACCGTCAGGACCGGATCCAGCAGGGCATAGGTGATGGCTATGGAGTCCACTCCCGATTCCGGAGTGGAAATCAGAAACGAAGTGACGGCGCCTTTGTTGGCGCCTTGTTTGCGCAGCGACACGGCTGCGGGCAGTACGCCGCACGATCACAAGGGTACCGGGACCCCCAGCAGCGAAGCCTTGAAAACCGACGCGAAACGGCCGGTCCCCAGGTGCCGCGCCACGGCCGATGGATTCAGAAACGTCCGGATCAGACCCGCCACGAGCAAACCGAAAATAATAAATATGGCAGCGTCCAAAAATAGATGCTGGCACGCAGCCCAAACCTCCATGAAAAATCGCATTGTTTTCAACTCCTCTATTTTTCAGTTCCTCGCTTCGATGCGAGGATGACGTCCGCCCTTACTTGCTGAATTTTTTGAACATATCCATCACCTGCTTGATCAGGTCCGAGGCGTCGGCCCGTTCACGGATAGCGTCGGTGACGCACACTTTCAAATGTTCCTCCAATATGACAGCGCCCAGAGAACGCAATGCCCCGCCGGTGGCGGCGATTTGCTTGAGAATCTGCATGCATTCGCGATCCTCTTCGACCATTTTTTTGATTCCCCGGACCTGTCCCTCTATCCTGTTGATTCTTGCGACCAGCTTGCCGTGGTCGCCCCCGCACAATTGCATGCCCGACCTCCTCTCGATACATATAGGGTGTATATGTATAGAACGGCCACGGCCACCATGTCAACCGCTTTTTTCATCTGCCGCGCCACACACATTCTCCGACAATTTCAGAACACCTGACTTAGACGGCTGAAACGTAGGTTGGGTTGAACGTCGTCGATTGTCGGGTTTCGCTGAGTTGTGCATTCAAACGCGAAGCGTTGGAAAGAGGCGGTGAGGACACGGCAGAGTTTTGGATATAACGTCGGCCAACCAACACCGTCATTCCGGGCGGAGTTTGCGGAGACCCGGAATCCAGCCGCTGATCGAAACTGTTGGATGAAAACGGGCCGAAGTTAAAACCAAGCCTCACGGCAGAAACAGAAAGAATGGCCGATCATTCGGATCGGATACATGGTTGATTTGTTTGCGTTCAAGTTATAGGATGAATTTTTACGGGATGGGAAATGATCGCTTTTGAGAAAGGAGAGGGCCAATGGTTGTGGATTTGCACGAAAGAGTCGATAAGATCGAATTGAGAACGGATACTTTGGAATCTGGGGAACGTCGTGGAAGATATCGTGGCGCCGAACATACCCCGGGTCGCCAAGGAATATTTCGGCATCGAAGAAATCGACTTTTTCGCCGTACGGGTGCGGAAAAGAAATGCCAGGGACCCGTCGATCCGAAAGGAATTCGACGTGATCGCGGTGTCCAAGGACCATTTCATTCTCAATGAAACCAAAGCCACGCCGCGCATCCATTACATAGACGAGATGGTCGAAACCCTCGAAGTGATCCATGAGTGGTTTCCGGAATACGGAGGCATGACCCTGATCCCCATTTTTTCCTCCCTTTCCATTCCGGAGGACATTGCAAAATATCTGACTCGCAAGCGAATCTACGGCATGGAAATGAAAGACGATGCCATGGAAATCGTAAATTTTAAAAAATTCGACCGCGCGATGTAAAATGCGAAAAACAAGGATAACAATCGACGGTGCGGGAACGATACTGATCGGCCGTCATTGTCCAGTCGTTCGAGAAAGACGATGCGCTCAATCATTTTCAAGACTTTTGCGCGTTTGTGAAAATGTTCGACAAGGCCCTGGACCTGGAAAAGGACAAGCTCATAGAAATTTCGCGATCCAATGGCCGCCGGATATTCGCGGCATGGGTTCAAAGCGAGCCGACGTAAACAAGCAAGGGCGTGCTTTCTCCTGATTGTAGCGGATTTGGGGGATTGCGCGCATGTCGGGTTGAGCGGGGTGTTGCGTTGGGTTTCGCTTGCTTGCCGCTCCCATCGAGAGCATGCAAGATTTGTTTGGTTTATCGCGGATTTGTGGGGAGCGATAAAGGTAACCAGAGCTTCCAGCTCTGGTCCCATGTCGCATATATGCCGCCGTTTGGAAGTCGAGGCATGCCAGACCAGGATGGGCTGGTTACCATAGACACGCCTTTTCCCACAAATCCGCGATGAACCATTTGTCTGAATGTACAAATCAGCGAAACCCGACAATCGACGACGCTCAATCCAACCTACGTTTCAGCCCCCTACCCAAATCCGTTATAACCAGAAAAAATCGGAAAAAAATCGGAACTTTTTCGAGCATGGGCTGTCTAATGCAACAAAAGAACAACTTTCAACCCTAACCAAAAGAACCTAAGTACAAGGAACCAAAAAAAAAAGGAGGTCCGAAAATGAAATCGTTTTATGCTTTGCTTGTTCTTTTATCCATGGCGATTTGCCTGGCATTTCAGGGCAGTTCGGAAGCGCAGCCCGAAGCTTCGGAGGACAAGACCCTGTCTCCCTACTTCTTCGTCCAAAGCGACGATCCCGAGACGGACCGTCTGCCGTTGAAGTCCACCGCAGCGTCGGTGGACATTTCGGGGACCATCGCCGACGTGGCCGTGACCCAGGTCTACGAGAACACGGGCAAGAACAACCTGGAGGCCATTTACGTGTTTCCGGCGTCCACGCGGGCGGCGGTCTACGCCATGAAGATGACCATCGGCGAGCGCGTCATCGTGGCGAAGATCAAGGAAAAGGAGCAGGCCCGGCAAGACTACGAGCAGGCCAAGGCCGAGGGCAAAAGCGCGTCGCTTCTTGAACAGCACCGGCCCAACGTGTTCCAGATGAACGTGGCCAACATTCTTCCCGGCGACGTGATCAAGGTGGAGTTGAAGTACACCGAGCTGCTGGCGCCGACGGACAAGGTCTACGAGTTCGTCTATCCCACGGTGGTCGGTCCGCGCTACGTGGGGCAGTCCGCGGAAGAGACGCCGGGTTCCGAGACCTGGACCGCCAACCCCTACTTGCAGGAAGGCGAAGCGCCGACCTACGGCTTCGATATCGACGTGGATCTCGTGGCCGGACTCGCCTTGCAGGACATCTCCTGCCCCAGCCACAAGACCAATATCCAGTACACCGGCAAGGACGCGGCCAAAATTTCTCTGGACTCGTCTGAGAAAAGCGGAGGAAACCGCGATTTCATCCTCAAGTACCGCCTGGCCGGAGACCGGGTGGACACCGGCATGATCGTGTCCAAGGGCGGCGACGAGAACTTCTTTCTGCTCATGGTCCAGCCTCCCGACAGGGTGAAGCTTGCGCAGATTCCGCCCAGGGAGTACATCTTCATCGTGGACGTTTCCGGCTCCATGCACGGTTTTCCCCTGGAGATTTCCAAGGAGCTGATGAAAAACCTGATCGGAAATCTGAGGTCCACGGACGTGTTCAACGTGCTGCTGTTCGCCGGGGGATCGTCGGTCATGGCCGAAAAATCCCTTCCGGCCACCGAGGCCAACATTGAAAAGGCCATCGACGTAATCGACCGCCAGCAGGGAGGCGGAGGCACGGAAATTCTGCCCGCGCTGCAAAGGGCGCTGGCCCTGCCCAAGGCCGAGGGGGCGTCCAGGACCGTGGTGATCGTCACCGACGGCTACGTGAGCGTGGAGACGGAGACCTTCGACCTGATTCGAAACAAGCTGGGCGAGGCCAACATGTTCGCGTTTGGCATCGGCAGCAGCGTCAACCGCTTCATCATCGAGGGAATGGCCCGTGTGGGCATGGGTGAGCCCTATGTCCTGACCAAGCCGGCGGAGGCCAGGGCCAAGGCCGAAGAGTTCAGAAAAGTCATCGCCACACCCGTGCTCTCCAACGTGAAAGTGGATTTCGGCGGGTTCGACGCTTATGACGTGGAGCCGCCCGCGATTCCCGACGTTTTGGCGGAACGTCCTGTGATCGTGTTCGGCAAGTGGCGCGGCAAGGCGGAGGGAAAAATCCGGGTGACCGGCAGGACGGGCGGGGACGGCTTCGAAAAGATCGTCCGGATAGAGGGCGTCACCCCCGGCGACAATCAGAACGCCTTGAGAAGCCTGTGGGCGCGCTGGCGAATCGCCGTTCTTTCCGACTACCAGAACCTTTCTCCGACGGACGACAGAAAGAAGGTCGTCACCGACCTGGGACTCAAGTACAACCTGCTGACCGCCTACACCTCGTTTGTGGCCGTCGATTCCGAAGTCCGGGCGAAGGGGCAGAAGCCGACCACCGTCAAGCAGCCACTGCCGCTGCCGGAAGGCGTTTCCAACCTGGCTGTGGGCAGAAGCTACGGGGCTACGGCGAGAAAGTCGTTGGCCATGCCGCAGGCTATGCCCGCCGCGCCTGCTCCTTCCGGACGATTCAGTCTTTTCAAGGAGAAAAAAGCCGAGGACGCGCTTGCGGATGCCGCTCCGGCGGAGATGGCGGAAGCAGACACTGAAAGCGAACCTGTGGAAATAGACGAAACGTCGCGTCGTGTCCGGCAGTTTGCTATCGAGAAGGTGACCGTGGAGGCGGGCATATCCGAGCAAAGCGTTCGAAAGGCGGTCGAGGGGGCGAGGACGGCCATTGACGCATGCCTGCGAGCGGCGGCCCTGGCCGGAAACGGAGGCAGGCTCGAATTGTCCATTGCCGTGGGCGTGAACGGTGAAGTAAAATCCGTAAAGGTTCTCGGTTCGGTAGCCAATGCCCAAGCCTTGGAAAAATGCCTGGCGACGGCGCTTCGCAACGCGGCTTTCGACAAGCCTGCGGGCGCTTCCAAGGCCGAGGTTCGCGTTGTTTTGAAATTCTAATCCCGGACTGATTTTCGGGTTTTGGCATCGGGCCCGCGCTTTGTCGAAGGAGTCGATTCTTTTTCGACGGGGCGCGGGTCTTTTTTTGCCGTGCACAACACGCGGCGACCAATAAAAACTTGCTATGCCCGTAGCAACTGGGATATGTATGGAAAACGGTCGTAGTGGTCGTATGATAGGCGCTTGTTCACTGCCTGCGAAAGGATAAATTGCAACAGGGGAGGTTATTGAATGCCCGAAAAAATATCGAAAAGAATTCTGGGAAAGGTTTGCGTCGCGCTTGCGGCGTTGGTTCTGGCAGCTTGCGTCGCGATGTCTGTCCACGCTTCCGAGATATCGGTGGCGTCTGCGTCGGCGGTTTCGGGAAAGTCCGTGGAATTGCCGGTGGTGGTGGACAAGGCCGAGAAAATGGCGGGCGTCAAGCTGGTCATGACCTACGACAGCGACCTTTTGTCGTTCAAGAAGGCCGCAAAGACCAAGGATACATCATCGCTTCTCCATGTGGTCAACGACAAGCAGCCGGGCAAGGTGATCGTGGTCATGGCAGGCGCCAAGGGCATCGACGGCGAAAAACTTTCCATCCTGACCCTTTCCTTCGAAGTCAAGGCCGGGGTCGAAAAGGAGACCAAAACCGAGATCAAGATAACGGGCGCGGAAATGGTGGCGGAAAGCCTCGACAATATCGACTGCGACCTAAAGTCGGGCGTTTTGACAATAAATCCCGTGAAAACCGATGGGCAATAGACTATTGCAGCTCGATATAGAGGGGGTCCATGTGGCCGGAATCGTCGAGGCGTCCTATTCGAATCAGAAGCAGGTCGGTATCGAGGGCCTCGACGAATTCCGATTCTGTTGAGATCTGATAACCGTTAACGTCCTCGATGAAATCCCCTTTGTTGATTCCCACCTTTTCGAAAAGGGAATTTTGCGAGACTGCGGTGATTCTGAGACCCTCTTTGGAAGGAGGCGTGTTTCCGGAATCGGTTTCCTCGGAGACCGGTACAAGGCCGGGTGGGGCTGCGGCTTGGTCGGGCACGGATTCCGGGACACCGGAAATCTGTTCTTGCAGGATGTCCTTGTTCCGGATTTGCTTTCGGAACCAGTCCCTTTCGAACCGTTTCATGTGTTCATCCCGTGGAGGAAATGAATCGGCAGGAGAGTCCGGAGCTTCCTTGAGAAAAGCTGCATCCGAGGACTCTGTCGGAGTGGATTTGGTACCGAATACCCATATTTCCGAAATGTTTCGGCCGTCTTCGCGAGGCTCGTAGAAAACCGCGTAATTGCAGCGGTCAAGCAGGCGATGCAATCCCTCTTCGACCGGGATGGCCTCAACATCCATGGAGACGGGATGGTTCAAACGGGCCGATGTCTTGAACGCGATGCCGGTTTTTCGGGTAACAGCATCCAAAATCCGATTCAGAGGGGCTTGGGAGGCGTGAATAGAGATTTTGGCACCCTCGATTCGAACATCGATACTTGCAGCGTGGGATAAAGATCCTGCAAAGCAAATAAATAGTAATAAGGCGATAGCTTTGAACATTCTCATATTGGACCTCTTGTACGCCAGGCCATCTTTGTCAGGGCCCATTGGTCGCCAGGGAGAATCTTGCCTGGCGAAAACGCGAAGCCGGGATAAATAAGAAACAACGTGTTTCTTCGCTTGCCGAATCCAAGGCGAAATGCCTTTTTCGGATTTTCAATCGGACAAAGCTCTCGACCTCCAGGAGCGATATTGCCGAGAACAGTCGGAGTCCCTCTCCCCGGCCGGGGAGAGGGAAGTTTTCCGTCTTTATTCGAAGAGAAGAGCTATCATCTCGAAGTGAGCGTCGCGCTCGCGCTATTGGAACCGCACCCGTCGCTGGTAGTTACGCGATAGTAATAGGTGTTGCCGGACGTCAGCGTCACGTCAGCGTCCAAATATGTGGCGTAGTTCGTGACGTGGCCGTTTGCGATGAGTACGAACGGTCCGCTCGCTCCCACAGTGGAACGATAGATGTCGTAGCTGGCCGCTCCGGTGTGGGACCACGTCAACTGGATTTTGGTCCTTTTGGGCCTTGCGGCCAGGTCGCAGATGCAACCGTCGTAGACCGATACCGTCGTGAAATCCTCGTCGGTAAGGTCGGGATCTCCGCTGCTCGGGAACGACAACTCGGTATTGTCGGCAACTCTCAACCCGACGTTGTAGACGCCCGCAGCCGTGTAGACCGGATTGACGGTTTCCCCGCTTCCATCCGTGTAATCGAACGGCGCGCCATAGAAATCCCAATCCCACGCGGTGATCGTGTCGTCGGGACAGCTCCCGCATCCGGCCTCGTGTTCGCCCTCGTTGGGGTCGTAGGACCCGGAGCCGTCCAGGGTCAACGTGTCTCCCGCGCAGAGCGATGTCATGTACGGTCCTCCGGCATCGGCCACCGGCGGGTGCGGCGGGTTGCTGATGACGATATCCAGCGTGAATGTCGCCGTGAGGGCTTCGGGATCGTCGTCGGTCACCCGCAGGGTCACCGGATAGGTGCAGGGCAGGGAGGCGCAGGAGAAGGAATGGGTCACCTCGTCGGGATCTGTGGTGAATTCGTCGTAGGTACCGTCATTGTCCCAATCCCATTCGAATTTGATCAGGTTGTCGATGTCCTTTCCGGTCTCGGAGTGGTCGGAGCAAGTCGGATCGAAAATGATGGGGTGGTCGGCGTAGCTCGGGTTTGGATGGGCCGTGAAGCAGGCGATCGGGGCCGCCTTGAACAGCGCCGGACGCAAGACGATAATCATCCAGGCGGTGGTCAGAGGCCTGTCGGTATAGTTGCCATCCCAATACCCGCTGCTGATCTGAGTATCCACAATGCGCCCCGCCAAACCTTGCGTGCTCCCGGAACCCTTGTACCAGTCCAGGCCGTTGTGTACCAAACGTTCCACTTGTTTGGGAATGGCCAAACGCATCGCCTTGGCAAATGCGTACCATCCGTATGTATTGTTGGAACTCAGGAAACTCCCCCAGTAGTGTGCGAAATACCGTTCGGTTCGAACCCATTTGACGTCTCTTTCGTCTATTGGAGTGACGGGATCGTCGTATCCGATCTGACCGTCAAACGCCATTTGTACGAGACCGGACGGAGATGTGCCGTAGCCGTAGCTGGGACCTGTATATCCGAACCCTCCGAATTGGAGGCCGGAACTGGTCCAAGCGTAGTGGCTGTATGTGAGCCAACTGGCATTCTTGGTTTTTACCCATGCCGGTACCGTGCAGTTCCAAGGTGCCTTTTGGGCTGGAATCATGCCGATTGCCGCCCATTGACATGCGGAATTGTCCGCGTCCGCGTTCCAGTTGTATCGCCATCCTCCCGTGTAGCTGCCAAGCTCGGATTGACCATAGGCGTACATGTCGCACATGTCCTGCAAAAGCTCGCCATAGGTCCAATTGTAGCCTCGGCCTGAAAAATCCCGGCCAGTGTCGTCCCCCGGCTGAACCCCGGAAGCGATGATCGCGTCCATGACTTGTCCGCCTTCATATATCGGACGGTAACTATAGTCTCTGACCTCTATGCCGACGCCATTGCCATTGGCATCGCTTGCCGTATCGACGCCGAGGACCCTTAAAGTCGGATACGACGAGCTATAGTAGTATCCGGAAACAATCCAATTCATTGCTTTTCTGACAGCCTCGACGTATGGATCTTCGTTTTGATCTCCGTTTATTTTATGGTTGTTGATCGCAAACGCCTGGAGGGCGGATGCAGTAGGCGAAGAAAAAAAGCTGCCGTATGATGTTTGCAACCATGCCATGAAGTCGGAACCGTTGAATGTGTGCTGATAGGAATGGGTATAGTCGTTCGTGTAAAGCCACCAAAGCCCCTTGTCGATGGCGATGTTGACCCTGGCGTCCAGATTGTTTTCCTCGATTTTCACCAAATAGGTGTCCGAAACCGCGTTCGCCATGGTGGCGTCAACCGGATCGACGAGCAGCCTGGCCGTAAACGGGGTGCCGACGGCTCCGCTGTATGCATGATCGATGCTGACCTCGTACCTGGTGTTGCCGCTCAAGCCGCCGACTCCGGATTCGCTGCCGTCGCCATAGACCCATTTGTACCATGTTGGAAATGTGTTTGTCGTATCGATGACGCCCGCCAGTCGGACGCTCTGCCCGCTGATGGCCGTGTGGTGCTTGCTCGCGTCTCCCTGCCAAAGCACGCAACGGACGTTGGCGACGTCCGCGAACGCCTGGGACGCCGTCAGCACCGCGACGACCGCCACTATGAATGCAATTGTCGTTATTTTGCGCATATTTCCCCCTTTGCATAAAAAAAGTGAAACGAATTACTTCGGCAACCTGCTCCCCCAAGCAGTACTGCCGTTATCGTTTTCCGTATTTTCCGGGCAATTTTCCGCCGACTAGAACCATTTTTTCCTGCAGGCGAAGACCATTCCGATCAGTCCGGTTCCGATCAGGAAAATGGTCGATGGTTCCGGAATCGGCGTACCTTCGACTCTCATGGTGCTGGAAAAGAAAATACTCGCTTGGCTGTCGGGATCTATTTGCTCCAAATAGAACCCCAGGTTTGGAGCGACATCGGACACGTTGAAGCTTATAAACGCCGTTTCATCGGTCGAAAGAAGAAAATCCCATGCAAGTGCCATGGACACGTCGTCATCGCTGCCAGACGGCACTTCGTTTGTATTGTCGAGAGCGCCCCCCAGGACATTGGCGTAGATGTCTCCGTATACGTAACCCGGTTCGTCGATCTCCCACGATTGACCAGTACCAGTCGTACCGTAGGCTTTGCCGTATTCGTTGAAAAAAGTGTTGATGAGTTCATCGATTTCATGATCGAAAAAAGCGATCAGTTTGTGCGATCCCGCACCGCTGATCGTCGCGTTAAGCGATCCAAGGCCGGTGCTCCAGTCGAAACCGGTGTCGTCGAAAACGGTCGGCAAAGTGTCTCCCACGCTGCCTTCGTATGTGATTCCGTCGAAATGAACCGCCCAATCGTAAAGCCCTATATTGGCCGCTTGGACTCCCGGCACACAAAAGACGACAAGCGCCAGGATTATAATAGGCATCCCCTTTTTTTTCATTTTTACCTCCTTAACGATGATCTGGGAGGATCGGCTCGCATTTTCCCCGATGCTTCATTCCTTTCCCCCAATTGCTGAAAACAAAACTTTCCCCTTTCAAATGCTTTTTTTTTTCACCTCCTTTTTCTCGAAGCAAAGTTATCTAATACGTTCGTCAATGGTATCGATTCACTGACAAATAAAACTCGACCGTCTGGTTTCACGGTCGTTTTTATAATTGCAGAAACGCTGTTGAAAAAAACGCCGACAGGAGGCAGATTGCGAAGATGGATTTGCCGTTGCGCATCTGATAAGAAAACCGTTTTCGATCAAAATAGTTCGGATCATTGCAGACTTTTAAGTGCGTTGAATAAGTCGCAGACGCGGGAATAAACGATAAAATCCCCCAAATGAACATATTTAAAGCAAAAAGTGTGCCTGACTCGCGCAGGTTTCGTAAGCTCCGGGAAACCTCCGACGGACAAGGCTTGCAGAATTTTTTTCGAAAACGGAAAAAATCGCGGTTGGTATGGATCGGTCGGAAATGTAAGAGATGCCGACACTTTCGGAGGGAAAATTTCTCCGGAATGTGGCGGGACAGAAAAAAACACAATAATTACAATGGGTTACAGCAGATTGTCGGGCCCATCGGACTTTTGTAAAAAATACCGACGACAAAAGCCCTCGATGCAATGATGCAAAGATCTCGAGCACGGAGAAAATTTATCCGCGAACTTGACATGTGAGGCGCGGTAAGTCTATAGATTCCGAAGAAGGCGGAAACGCGCCGAGCGATCACGACTGCATGGAACGGATAAGGTCGGATGCGCAGCGGTGGAAACCATCCCGGATTTGGGGGGAAGAGGGGGTTGTCGGCTATCCGAATTTCGGCGGCAAGCCGCATTGTCGCCACAACAGTGCAAGCACTGGAGCATTGTTATGAAGCGTAATTTTTCGGAAATTTTTGTCGTTTTTTTGGCTTCGCTTTTCGTATCTGCCTTTTCTATGGCACAAGGCGTCCCTCCTATGGCACTAGGCGTCCCGGATGCCCCGGGCGAAGCGCCTGGGGCTCTGCCTGGAGATCCGCCCGGAGATCCGCCCGGAGGGATTGAAGTCAAGGCCGACATTCCTATGATCAGGAAATTGTCGGACGGAAAGTTTCAGATCGACAACATTGTGGTAAGCAAGCCGGAGGGTTCGGTCTCGGCGCCGGGCGTTGTCAACATGGACGAGGGTCTGATCGAGTATCTGGCTTGCGGTCCGGCGGGCAAGCTTCATGAAAGCGTTCTCAGGGTGGATGTGAAGCCGTATTATTTGCAGATCGCCTTGCTTCTATTGGGGCTGGAGCCTGGCGACAAGCCGCTTGAATATCAGGGGGCGGACGAGGTGCCCGAAGGCGATCCGGTGGAAATTCTGGTCTCTTGGGAGAACGTGGACGGGAAAAAGGTGGAGTGCCGCGCAGAGGAGCTGGTTTGGAACGTATCGACGAAAAAGCCAATGAAGCGAACCAATTGGGTGTTCGCTGGCTCCAAGATCATGGACGGCAGATTCATGGCGCAGATCGAGCAATCCATCGCGGCCACTTTCCACGATCCCTTCTCCATAATTGACCATCCGCTACCTACCGGGGCCGACGACACGGTTTATGTTGTAAATATGGACAGGGTTCCTCCCAGAGATACGCCGGTGGTCTTCACAGTGAAGATACCGGGCGATTCGGCGGAAGACACCGATTGAGTTTGGCGGCGGGAATGCGAGTTTTCAACAGGTTGCATACGACGGTAGTGGTTCCGTTCGTGGCGTTGTTCTTCGCGTTGAGCGCCTTGTCGGCGCTAGTGGTCTTTCATTTTCAGTCCCGTTTCCTGGAATCGCGGCTATCGGACCGTGCCGACCGTCTGGCCGAAGTGCTTTCCAGGTCGGAATTCGTCCTGAATCCGGCTTACATGGAGCGACTTCGGGAAGTTATCGAGGCCGACGTGGCGGTGGTGGATTTGGACAAGAGGGCGGTCGTATCCACCTGCGGGACGGATTTGCCGACGTCGGTGGAAAAATACCCCGGTTTGGACGGTTTTTTCCGGGAAGCCGGGGAAAAGGAAATTTCCGGCGGACGCGAGGTTTTTTCGTCGGACGGTCGCCGGTTTCTGATGGCGTGCAGGCCTCTGGGATTTGCTCAAAGCCGCGAGGAACGCCGGTTGTTGTGCGTGATCTCTTGCTCGGAGGATGCGGGGGCCGTCAAAAGCAAAACCTTGCGGGCGCTGGTGGCGATCAACGTTGCCGGGGTCGCTTTTGCGACCGCCATCGGTCTTGCGATCGCAAAATTCGCGGGAAAGCCTATCGAAAAATTGATATCGCTCACCGAAGAGATTTCGGAAGGCGGGTTCGGGAAAAAAGTCAGCATATCCCACATCCGCGAGTTCGAAAAACTGGCCGACGCCGTCAATACGATGTCGGAGAAGCTTGGGGAATACGAAAGCCGCGCCGCCCGCGCCAACCGTCTGACAGTGGCCGGCAAGATCTCTTCCGCCCTGGCCCATGAAATTCGAAACCCGCTTTCCAGCATGAAAATGAACGCGCAACTGATGCGCGACAGGATGGGTTCGGAAAAGGACAAGGCCATGGCGGTATCGCTCATCGAAGAGATCGACCGGATCGACCGGATCGTCAACGATTTGATCGGTATTTCCAAGCCCTCCGAGCTTGCCCGGTCGGTGGAGAGCATCAACAGCGTCCTGGAGGAGACATTGGCCGTCCTGGAAATGAAGCTGAGGCACCGCAATATCGTTTTGGAAAAAATGTTCGACTCCTCCAATCCTCTGGTGAATATCGACAAGGGCAAGATCAAGCAGGTGGTGATGAACCTGACGATCAACGCCATGGAGAGCATGCCCGGGGGCGGGAAAGTCAGGGTGCGCTCGAAGTTCCGCGAGGACTTGTCCGAAGTGGAGATCTTGGTCGAGGACGAGGGCTGCGGGATCGGCGGGCTTTCCATGGAAGAGATGTCCGCTCCGTTTTTCACGACCAAGGAGCAGGGGTTGGGACTGGGGCTTTCCACCAGCAGGGAGATCGCGGAACTGCATTCCGGTCGGCTTACGGTCGAAAAGCGGCCCGAAGGCGGGGCCAGAGCGGTCCTTCGGCTGCCCGCGATGCTCTGATGTTTTTTCATAAAGGAAGCGGATCGAGGTAGGTTCGACATGGCCAAGATACTCGTTGTGGACGACGAGGAGAAGATTTGCATCGCGTTCGAACATTTTATCGGAGGACTGGGGCATCGGGCGTTCGTGGCGTCCAACGTCGCCGACGCCTTGCCGGTCGTCCAAAAGGAGTCCCCTGAAATCGTGTTTCTGGATATCCGGCTTCCCGGAGAAAGCGGCATGGACATGCTGGAAAAATTGAATTCGGAGAGGTTTCCGGGCAAAGTGATTGTCATGACCGCCTACGGCAACATCGACACGGCCATAAATGCCATGCAGAAGGGGGCCTACGAGTATCTGACCAAGCCGATCGACCTGGATCGCGCCCAGGCGATCGTGGAGGAAATTCTTTGCAGCTGCGACGTCGAGGTCCTGCCGGTCGATTTTGTCTCGGCTTCCGGCAAAGGTCCGAGCGATGTCGAAATCATCGGCAAGAGCGCCTGCATTCAGGACATCTACAAGCTGATAGGCTTGCTGACCACAAACGACGTCCCTGTTCTCATCGAAGGCGAAAGCGGCGTGGGCAAGGAGCTTGCCGCCAAATCCATCCACTTCAACAGCAAAAGAAAGCATTTTCCTTTCGTGGCCATCAACTGCGGCGCCATGCCGGAAAACCTGCTGGAAACCGAGCTGTTCGGGCACGAAAAAGGGGCGTTCACGGGCGCGGACTCCGAAAAGATCGGCAAGTTCGAACATGCGGGGCAGGGGACCATCTTTCTGGACGAAATCGCGGAACTCAACGCCCCCATGCAGGCCAAGCTGCTGCGGGTCTTGCAGGAGAAGCTCCTGACCAGGGTGGGCGGCTTGCAACTCATACCCGTCAAGGCGCGAATCGTCGCCGCGACCAACAAGAAGCTCGCCGAGGAAGTCCGTTCGGGCGCGTTTCGAAAGGACCTGTACTACCGGCTCCAACTGATCTCCCTGAACATTCCCCCTTTGAGGGAACGAAGGGAAGACATTCCCTTGCTGGTCAACTTTTTCATCCGCCGGGCAAACGAGGAAATCGGCACCGAGATCAAGAGCATCGAAAGCAGGGCCGTGGAGCATCTGGCCGCCTATGACTGGCCGGGAAACGTGAGGGAGCTGGAAAACACCGTCAAGCGCGCGGCGATCGTCGCACGGGGCGATTGCATCGGCATGGGCCACATCGGCCCCCTGGAATCGGGAGGCGCCGGAAAGGCGTCGGGGCCCGAGGATCGAATCGAATCCGCCGTGCGGGATTGGTTTCGAAGACACGCCTCCGAAGGATTTCCATCCGGACGTATTCATAAAGACCTGATCGAGGCGGTCGAAAAGACCTTGTTCCTCGAGGCCCTCGAATATGCCGGAAGCAACCAGGTGAAGACATGCGCGATATTGAGCATGAATCGAACCACGTTCAGAAAAAAGATAAAGGAATACGGATTGGAGTGAGAAGCATGATCGATTGTATAGAAAATGTACAACCGTTGGCAGCTTCTGTACAACCGGCATGCAATCCCTCGTTTTTCCGGACAAGGGGACCAATGGTATCTTCGCCCTGATCCGCAATAATATCGGGCGGTTGGGATGCGTCTTCAATAGAATCGAACGGGAACGAAAAAAATGGCACGAAATATGCTTATGGAATTGGTAAACGCTGATTTATATTTCCCCTTTCAGCATTCCGGCGCTCGACCCCCCCAATTCGAGCGCCGGAAAACCTCAAATTACGCAAATGTCTATGGAATCGACGCCAGGATTTTCCATGGACTTTTTGCGTTCGTCCAAAAAGGCGAACACCGCCTGTTCTTTTTTCCCGTTTTAAACGCCAATTTTCGGGCAGCCGAAAATAAAATACTTGCCTTAATCGCATGCAACGCTTTGGGACTTGATGATCATCGGGTAAGGATGGCCATGGCAAAATCCTGTTCGAAAAGCCGCGGTCCAAGAAACCGTTGCCGTCGATTATCCCAAAAAATGGCAACGAAAAGCCAACCAAAAAGAAAGGAGTCAACATGAAATTTCAAGCTTTGAGCAAATCCCGGCATGTTTTCAGCTTTTTTCTGGTATTGATTGCAATATTCAATTTTTCGGGATTCGGCGCCTTTGCGGCCGGACTTGACTCTTCCGCAGAGGACCTCACCCTGAAAAAGGAGGCCGAACGTTCGATGAAATTGGCCCGCGATTATCTGACGGACCATCAGAACGCCGACGGTTCCTGGTCCGACCCGGAGTTTCCGGCCCTGACGGCGCTGGTGGTATACGCGTTTCTGAGTTCGCCGCAATATTCGGAATCGACGGAACTGCCCCGTTTCATCGAGAAGGGCCTCGATTTCATCGTAAGCCATGCCCAGAGCAATGGCGGCATTTACAAGGAGAAGCTGCCCAACTACAACACGGCCCTTTGCGTGATGGCTTTGAACGCCGCGAAAAATCCGAAGTACCATCCCTATATTCTCAAGGCGCGTCGCTACCTTGTGACGCTTCAGCAGGACACTGGAGAGCCCGGAGTGGCCGACCAGCCCTTCGACGGCGGAATCGGCTACGGCACCAAGGACCATTCGGACATGTCCAACACCTACATGGCGCTGGAGGCGATCAAGTTCACCGAATACCTGGAATCGGAGGAGTACCTGAAACGCTACAAGGAGCTGGAGGAGTTCAAGGACAAGAAGCTGGACTGGGAGGCGGCCCTGAAATTCATCCAGCGCTGCCAGAACCTTCCGGGCAGCAACGACCAGGCGTGGGCCAGCGGGGATTCGCAGAACAAGGGGGGCTTCGTTTACTTTCCGGGAAACAGCAAGGCCGGGGAGCAGACCCTGGAAGACGGCAAGGTGGCGCTTCGCTCCTACGGAAGCATGACCTATGCGGGTCTTTTGAGCATGATCTACGCGGATTTGAACAAGGACGATCCGCGCGTGGCCGCGGCCTACGAATGGCTCGGGAAAAACTACACGCTGGAGGAGAACCCGGGGCTCGGCCAGCAGGGGCTGTACTACTACTATCACACCCAGGCGAAGGCGCTGAAAATCTTGGGAGAGGACCGGCTGGCAGTTCCGGGAGGCGGGGCGGTCGATTGGAAAAGGGAGCTTTGCAACAAGCTGGTGGCCCTTCAGAAGGGCGACGGAAGCTGGGTCAACGACAACGGAAGGTGGTGGGAGAACGATCCGATCCTGGTGACCGCCTACGGTCTGATCACCATGAATATTGTCAACCGCGAATGAATACCAGAATGCCAAAGAAAAGAGGCCGATATGAATCGAAAAAAACTTCTTTTCGTGTTTCTCGCTCTGGCGACTGTTTTTTCAATCCCGGCAGGCGGCATGGCGCAGGATGCCGGAAATGACCCGGTCGTCCTGGATCCGGTGGTCGCCTCGGCCACCCGGATTCCCACCCGGCTGGGTCAGCTTCCCGGCAATACCACTGTTTTGACAAGAGAGGACATAGAGTCCGCAAGCCCTGCGGGGGTCGAAGACTTGCTCAGGCAAGTCCCCGGCCTGCACGTGGATCGGCCGGGCGGACGCGGCGGTCTCAGTTCCGTCTATGTCCGGGGCGGCGACCCGAACTTCACCGTCGTGTTCATCGACGGAATCCGGGTCAACGACCCGACGAACGCCCGGGGCGGTTCCTTCGACTTTTCCACCCTGAACCCCCAGGAGATCGAACGCATCGAGATCGTCCGGGGTCCGCGCTCCTCCCTTTACGGTTCCGACGCCCTCGGCGGCGTAATCAACATCGTCACCCGAAATCCCGAGAGAAAAAAGAGTGTTGTCGCCGAAGCGAGAGCAGGCTACAAGGATTTCTACGACGCCATGGCGGGCTACAGCGGACCGTTTCGCGAAAACGCGGATGTTTCCCTGAATTTCCAGTACACTCGCGACGGCCATATCGTGGAGGGCAGCGAATATACGGGAAAGACCGCGAACGCGAAATTCGTCGTCTACCCCACGACGGACTCCGTGTTCGAGGCCGTCGCCAGGTACAACGAGTACGACTCGGAAAGCTATCCCGACGACAGCGGCGGGCCGGAATACGCCTTAATCCGCGACGTGGAGGAGACCGACGGGCGCCAGGCGAATATCGGTCTCAACTATGAAAAGGATGTGGCGGGCTGGTTTTCCATTACATCCAAAGTCGGCTTCTTCTCCCAGAAGGACGAAACCCGTTCGCCCGGCGTGGCGCCGGGCGTCCGTGATCCCTACGGCATCCCCGCCAACGATTTCGACTCCGACTTTCACAGGCTCGATTTCGAAATCAGCGGACTGTTTTCCTTCCTGGAGGCATCGAAGCTGCTGGTCGGAGGGGGCGCGCAGAAGGAGAAGGGGGACAGCGACGGGGTCCTGTACATGCCGGGCTTTGCCATGGACAGCGATTTTTCCCTCGAACGCTCCGTCTACAGCCTGTTCATGGAGTACCGCCAAAGCTGGGACATGGGGCTGAACGTGCTCGGCGGCGTCCGGGCCGATTTCCCCGAGGACTTCGACGACGAGTTCAGCCCCAGCCTGGGCGCCGTGTACCGGTTGAAAAAGACCGGCACGACCTTCCGCGCCAATTGGGGACAGGGGTTCAAGCTGCCGAGTTTTTTCGCCCTGGGAAATCCCGTGGTGGGCAATCCGGACCTGAAGCCGGAAAAGAGCGACAGCTTCGAGGCGGGGGTGACGCAGGACCTTTTCGGCGGGCGGGCAGTGGCTGGCGTAACCTGGTTCTACACCAGCTACGAGGATCTGATCGACTTGGAGGAAGGCCCGCCGCCTCGTCTGGTCAACCGCTCCGAAGTCACCGCCCAGGGGGCGGAGGCCGAATTGTCGGTCGCCCTGAACGATTCCCTGAAAATCCATGCCCACGCGACCTACGTGGAGACCGACCTGGAGGATTCCGACGAAGAACTGAGGAACCGTCCCGAATGGCGGGCGGGGGCCGGTCTCAATTGCAAGCTTGCGGAAAACTGGAACGTGAAACTCGAATACCTCCACGTGGGGGAATGCCTGGATTCCTCGATTCCCACGGGGGACCAAGACATAGACAGCTACGACAGGCTCGACACCGGCGTGACATGGACCGTGTCGGAGAGTTTGCAGGCCGGAATCATGATCGACAACGTGTTCGACGCCGACTACGAGGAGGTGGTCGGCTTTCCCGCGCCCGGGTTCCGGCCCTGGGGGTTCGTCAGGTGCAATTTTTGACATTGCAGGGTCTCTTGTCTTGGGAAAAAGCTGGAATACCCCGGTAGCGCTGTCTTCCACGGCGGCGCGGTGTTCCTGGATGGTGGAACGCCGCCGTGGAAGACGGCGCTACCGGATACGCGATTTTTTGCGCCTTTTACATCGAACCATCCGCACAGATCGAAGATTCTGGTTATAACGGATTTGGTGGAGCGGCAAGGCGTAGGTTGGGTTGAGCGGGTTTCATGTTGGGTTTCGCTTGCTTCCCAACCATTTCGCGCGCCTTCTCTGTTTGTTTGATGGATTTCCGTAGCGAAACCCAACAATTAACGACGCTCAACCCAACCTACATTCCACCCACCTCCAAATCCATTATAACCAGCGAAGATTCTCATCGCCCCGGCTCAAACCCGTACCGCGAAAATCTCCTTGCCCTCTATATCGACGCGTTCGATTTTGCGATTTTCGTTTTTCTTGCGGGTGAAGTCGAATACGATCAGATACCCTTTGCTTTGACCGGTGCGGTCCAGATAGTCGGCCAGTTGACGCAGGCCCTTGCGGTGGGCCTGCTCGCCCCTCCATATTTTCAGTTCGACGATATAACGGCGCGCCCCGAAAGTGATCGCGACATCCAGTCTTTTCTCCTCGGAGATTTGCGGCTCCTTGAAAGCAAAGCCCCGTCCGTTCAGAATGGGCTTGAGAAAGGCGAAAAACACCAATCGGCAGTTGCGCTCCAAAAAGGGGGCGTCCTTCGAGCTGTACTCCTGTCGGTTTTGGTTATAACGTCGGCCAAGCAATACCGTCATTCCGGGCGGAGCTTGCGGAGACCCGGAATCCAGGCGACGACCGAAACTGTTGGATGGAAACCGGCCGAAGCTTAAAAAAAGCCCCTCCTGTCGCAGGCACTCCTGGAATTTCATCAGAACCTTTTCCAGGTCCAGGCCCCCGTCCGGTTTCACGAACTGGGTTTGGACGTTGTACGGACTCATCCTGAATTCGCGCAGTTCCCGAATTTCCAGGTTTGTGGTCATATAGTCGTAAATCAGCTCCCGATAAATGCGATTGTGGATTGCGACCACGTCGTGCTTTCTCGTCAGAAGCCCGTACATGGCCCCCTGCTGGACCATGGGGCTGTATTGGTGGAAGGTGACCTGTTCGCCCCCGATCGCGATTTTCTCCACAAGGGCGTACAGTTCGGGGTGGTTTTCCAGGTTCTTGATCAGGTGGTCGAAATTGGTGTTTATCCCTCCGTTGCGCCTGTAGCCCGCACGTGACGGCGACACAGCCGAATCGCACAGGCCGGAAATTCCGCCGTCGTTTTTGTCCAACATAGCTTTTTCGGCATGTTCCATCAACTCGTATTCGGCCTCGAGTCGGGGCGGTCGCCACGGAGACAAGCCGCAGTCTGGGGTGATGAAAATCCCCCGGAATGGCGGGGCGCGGAAATATCTGAGTAGGCCCCGCAAACCCGGGAAAAATTCCGGCGGAAAAACAAGCCCGGCAAAAAGATGATTTTCATCGCCCCAGGCGCCGCCTATGCAGCGATTCTCATTTTGACGGGCTTGCGCAATGGTGTCTTTCGTTCCTGCAAAGGCCCTAAACATTTGCCGATGGGCATTATGAAAAATGATCTCCTCATGGTCTTGTCTTGATGTTGCCCTCTGCGTATCTCTGCGCCTCTGCGCCTCTGCGTTGAATACACGCGGCCCTTCGATGGCAAGGGGGATTTAAACGCAGAGGCGCAGAGGCGCAGAGGTACGCAGAGAAGAGCCTGATAAAATTAGAATTGCTGCCGCCTATGGGTTGACCAAGAAGGGAAAACAAAGGAATATACTATCGTCCGGCTTGCAGGATGAGACGACCCTTGCGCGAAGAGTCGAGGATTTAGCGCCGGGTCGGGCGCGCGGTTTTGCAATGGCACGGGTTTTGCCCGGTCGGTTGGAACTTACAGGAGAATGTCATGGGAAAATTTTCCGATCATATCGGATTTGGGGGACTGCGCGCAGGTCGGGTTGAGCGTTGCGTTGGGTTTCGTTTGCTTCCCGGTTGCTTCGAGCACCTTCTCGGCGAGTTTGAAAGAACAAGGCCGCGAAACCCGACAATCTGCGACGCTCAACCCAACCCGCATATAACCGCCCCCAAATGCGCTATAATCGGAAAAAAAAAGGAAGAACAATCATGAAAATCCGAATTCTGCACGTCTCCGACTTTCATCTCAAGGGCGAAAACGAACCTGTGGGTTCCTTCAACCAGAAGCAGGTGATCGGATCTCTGGTCGAGTATGCCGGGAAGCTGGCGAAAGACGAAACTCCTTTCGACCTCGTGGCGATCACCGGGGACTTGGCCTTTCGGGCGAAACCGGCGGAATACGCGGCGGCCGCCAGGATGTGCGAAGATCTGCTGGCCGCTCTTTCCCTGGATCAAAGCCGGTTGTTCGTGGCGCCGGGAAACCACGATGTGGATCGCGATAAAATCGATCCTCTTTTTCTGAAAACCCTCTATTCGTTCCAGTCCCAGGACGATATTCTGGAGAGAATCGGCCATGGGATATTTCGCAAAAATGTGAAGGAAAAGCTGGCCGCATTCGAGTGTTTCGCCTGGAACGTCTCGGGAAAACCCCGTTACGATCCCGAGAGCTTTCACTACACGGAGAAATTGCGAATCGAAAAGGACGGCGGGTCCGCCATGGTCGATATATTGGGGCTGAACTCCGCCCTGTTCGCCGGATACGATGGCGACGACGATAAAAAGCTCGCATTGGGGCAGTTTCAGGTCGGCGCCGCGTTGGAGGAGGCGGAGAAAGGCGCCGACCTCTCCATCGCGCTTTTCCACCACCCATTTCCTTGTTTCCACAAATGCGAAGATGTTTCGAGAAACAGTCTGATCCGAAACGCGGACCTGATCTTGACGGGGCATGTCCACGAAGAGGAGAACGTTCAGCAAAGGGACGCGGCCGGAGACGCCGTTCTGATCGGCGCGGGCGCGTCGTTTGCCGCGCGCGAATGGCGCAACTCCTTCGGCGTTCTGGACATCGACCTCGACACCGGACGGGGGCGGGTACGGTTCTACGAATATGTGGCCGACCACAACACGTATGTGCCGAACAATCGCGTCAATCCGCGATCGAAAAGAGGGGACGGCGCATTCGCTTTCGTGGTCGAATCGCTCCGCGTAAACGACCGGCCAGACGACCCCGAATTGAAAACCGGTTCCGCCGGGGCTGGAAAAACAGTTGGCGAAACCAAAGACGGCAAACCTTCAGACCCTCTTTTCGAAAGCCAAATCGACAAATACCTGGAAAAAGCCGCCGCGTTTCACGAGTCTTTGCCGCTGGCCGGGTTCAGGACCAAGCTGCTGGTCCCGATTCGCATCGAAGACATCTACGTTCCGCTGCGGGCCATGGTGCATTTGTCGGCCATTGCCGGGGAGTGCTACGGAGGGTCCGAGGAGGCCGAGGTGAAGATGGACCGGGGCGTGTGCGAGGATGTCCCTTTGAAGGACGCGTTCCTTCTGGCGCGGCGGCTGGGCCGCAAAGGGCTGGCGATTCTGGGCGACCCCGGTTCCGGCAAGACCACGCATTTGAAACGCATTCTGCTCTATTGCGTCAACCAAGGCCCGGAGAACCTGGGGCTGCCGAAAGACATGGTTCCCGTGTTTCTGCCGCTGCGCGAATTGAAGTCCGTGAAGGCGGGCCTGGATTCGTTCATTCAGGAACAGCTGTCGGATGCCAATCTCGGAACGCCTCCCGGCTTTGGAAAAAAATTGCTGGAGGATCGCGGAAACCTGCTGCTGCTCTTCGACGGCCTCGACGAAATCTCCGACTTCAAGCATCGGCAGAAGGTTTCCCGGTGGATCGAAAACGCGCTCCAATACCACCACAAGTCCTGCTTTTTCGTGGCGACCTCCCGGTTCGCGGGCTACAAGGACAATGTGCGTCTCAACGAACACTTCCTGGAAATGCATGTCCGTCCCCTGTCCGAGGAACACGCGGAGCAATTCATCCGAAACTGGTATTCCATTGTGGAATCCGGGGTCATGACGGACAAGCGGCAGGCCAAAATCACGGCGGAGAAAAAGACGAACGCATTGATTCAGCGCCTGAGAGCCCCGGAATTTCGCGCCCGCCGGGTGTTCGAAATGACGAGAAACCCGCTCCTTCTCGCCAACCTGTGCATCGTGCACCGCGCCCGTGGCGACCTTCCCCGCACCCGCGCCAAGCTCTACGAGGAGTGCGTGGACGTGCTTCTGGAGCGCTGGCGCCAGGGCGGGGGAGTGCCGACCACAATCACCGCCGACCAGGGCAGGCGGGTCTTGCAGCCGGCCGCCCGCTGGATGCACCAGCAGGAAAACCGCGCCAGGGCCAAGGCCGAGGAGCTTGCACCCGTCATCGAGCCCACCCTGCGCAAAATCGACTGGCGCCACGGCGACGCCTTGCAGTTTCTGGAAACCGTGCGCGACGAATCCGGTATCCTGGTCGGATGGGGCGACGGCACCTACGGCTTCATGCACCTCGGGTTCCAGGAATACCTGGCGGCCAGGGAAATCCGCAATCTGGCCTTCCGGAATAAACTGGTCCTGCGGCAGCTCGCCAAGCGGTTCGGCGAAGCCTGGTACCAGGAGGTCATTCTTCTTTTGCTCGCCCTGGAGGAACCGTCCCTGTTCGCCCCGCTCATGCGGGAGGTGGTGAAACGCGACGCGTTCTTCCGGCATTCCGAAATGGTTGACCTTTGCCTGGACGAAGCGGCGGAAAAATCATTCGAGCCGTTCTCGGAGCTTGTGGAGAAGGGCCCGGGAATAGGAAACGACGAGGACTTGTGGAGACGGCAGCTCGCCGCCTTGAGAGTTCTGGAGCGATGGGAACCGTCGGCGGTGGGCCCCCTGATGGACATCATACGGAACCATCCTTTCCCCGAGATCAGCCGGCGGGCCAAAGACGCGGACGCCGAAGCCCGTCAGAAGACCATCCGGCCGGGTCCCAGCCAATACGAGCTGGTCTGGGTGCCGGGGGGCGAGTTCATGATGGGGTCGAATGAAAACAAGAATGAAAAACCCATTCATCGGGTTTCCTTGGAGGGTTTCTACATGGGACGCTACCCGGTGACCAATCGGGAATACGGCCGTTTTCTGGAAGCGACCGGGCACAGCGAACCCGGATATTGGGACGACCGAAGCTTGAACCAGCCGGATCAGCCCGTTGTGGGCGTCACCTGGCACGATGCGAATGAATTTGCGCAATGGGCCAGGCTGGAACTCCCGTCGGAAGCCCAATGGGAGTATGCCTGCCGCGCGGGGACAACTACCCGCTACTATACCGGAGACACGGAGGAGGATTTGGATCGAGCCGGGTGGTACGATAAGAATTCGGGAAAGAGACTTCACCCGGTGGGAGAAAAGGAACCCAACGCCTGGGGGCTCTTCGACATGCACGGCAATGTGATAGAGTGGACCCGGAGTCTTTGGGGGGAGAATTGGGATCGCCTTGATTTCCCATATCCATACGATCCCTCCGACGGTCGGGAGGACATGTCGAGCGGCGCGCATCGCGTTGTTCGGGGCGGCTCGTGGGTCAACGGCGCCGGCTACTGCCGGTCGGCCTTTCGCTTCAGGTTCCATCCCGGCTTTCGCTACCGCTACATCGGCTTTCGGCTTGCCTGCCTCCCATTGGCAAAAAAAGAAGAGAGCAAGAAATAGCAGGCAGGAAGCGAGGCGCGGAGGGACGTCGGCCTTGGATGGAGATTGGCGGGAAAAGCGAAGCGCCGCCAAACGCCATCCAAGGCCGACGGCCCGCCGCGCCGAGCGGGCACCCTCGATGGACCAAGCCCGGCGGGGAGATGCCGCTAGGTCAAATACCATGAGCAAATTTCGCCTCGTTTCCAAGCAGGAGCGTGGAGGCGAATAGCGAGCAGCGAACGAGTGGCGAAACCCGAGCGATGCGGTATTTCGTTCGTTGCGCTCGTTCCAGCGCTTCAGCGTGGCAACTAGTAGCGAGCAGCGAACATATGGCGAAACCCGAGCGATGCGGTATTGCGCTCGTTCCCACGCTCCAGCGTGGGAACGCATATCGTGACGCTCCGGCGTCGCGTTGTCCGAGCGCCCCCCTTGTCTTGCCACGCCAGACGAGGGATGAAATGAGGAGAAATAAGGTAATATTTCGAGCTATTTCTCGAAAAACGGAATTTTCCCTTTGTTTCTCCTGCCGATTTCCGGTATGAAATCCTTAAAGGGGCAACTCGAATACATTCGGAGAAGATCGGGAGACCGGAAGATAGCCCGATGAAAAAAGAAACATGCGCATTTTCGGGTTCCACCGCCGAACAATATCGAAACTGCCGGACAAGGAGACGCCATGACCAGCGCCGACAAAAATGTCAAAACACCCATTTGGGCCGTGAGGCCGGTCACGCCGGAGGCGATCTACACGGACCGGGCGGAACATCTGGAAAGATTGTATGATGACGCCCTCAACACCATCGGCCGCCGGTCCATGTCCACGGTCCTTCTGGGCAGACGGCGCATGGGCAAGACGGAGATCTTCAAGCGGGTGGTCAACCGGCTTTTTTTCGAGCAGGAGCACCATGCGGACCTTCGTCGGTCCGTCGTGCCGGTGTATTATTTGTTCGAAGACAAGCCGACCGACGAATGGCGGTTCGCCGAAGAATATCTGGAGAATTTTCTCCGATGGCATGTGGCGTTCCGGCTGAGAAATCCGGATGTTATATCCGACGATGCCACCGATGCCGCGAAACTGGTCGAAATCATTCGCGGAGATTCGGCACTTTCCGAGGAACTGAAGGGCGCGCTGAACCTTTTTACGGCCCTGCCCGGGAGGAACGTAATCAATCCTTCGGGAAAGGCCCTGTGGGCGCCTCGCCGGGTTTCCGACCGCTACGAAGGTTCCATCGTCATGTTTCTGGACGAATTCCAGAACACCCGCCTGCCCCAGTACGGTTTCGATATCGTGGGGGCCATGCAGGAAGCGGTGGAATCCCCGACCTGTCCGCATTTTGTGACCGGTTCGGCCATGAGCATTCTGGCGAGCGAAATTCTGGGTAGAGGTTCTCTGTTCGGGCGGTTCGACAGCGAACCCATCGAACCGCTGACCGATTACTGGGGGGCGGAACTGGCCCTGCGCGGGGCGCGGCATTTCAAGGCCGACTTGTCGGAGGATGTCGCCCCGTTGGTGTCCGCCCGATGCGGCGGCAATCCGTTTTATATCACTGCGGTTGTCCGGCAGTCTGCAAAACAGGGCAAACCCCTTTGCGACGAGGACCAAATCGGCGATATGCTGGCCGTGGATTTGTCGTCGGGTTTCATCTGGGGAGAGTTGACCGACCAGGTGGGGCGGTGGATCGAGCGGATCAACGAATACGGCGTCACCAAATGGGTCCTCTATCTGTCCGCTCTCGGGCGGGACGAATGGATCAAGCCGGAGCGGATACAAGAGGAGCTGCGCGAACGCGACGGGCGGGACGTGTCGGTGGGGTCCATACGCGACACCCTGGTCAAGCTGTCCCGTGGCGACCTGCTGGAATACAACGAGCTGGGCGGATGGTTCCGCAAGATCGACGACCCTATTCTGCTGGAATTTCTCAAGGTCTGGGGTCGGATCGCCGTGGAAGGGTTCAATCGGAACCTGGTGCAGCAGGACCTGCTGCTCGAATACCAGACTCTGAAACGCAAGCTCCACAACCATCTCGGGTACCTTGGCGAAGTGTATATGAGCCAGGTCCTCTGGAACTCCCAGCGCCGGACCCTTCCGGCCGCCTTTTTCCACAGCCCCGAAGATATCGCGGTCCCCGACCGCTTCGTTTACATCTGGCACCGTACGCGCCTGGGGGCGGCCCCGGACATGGAGATCGACGTGGAAGCCGCCGCCGGAAAGGAAATGTGGATTTGCGAAAGCAAATGGTGGCGGGGCAGGAAGGCCGGAGTCAAGGAAATCGAGTCCCTGCTGTTCAAGGCAGGCCTGTTCAAGGAGCAAAAGGGGCCTGGGCTGAAAATCCTCCGCCTCTGGTTTTTCGCCCATGACGGTTTCACTCCGGAGGCCGAATCCCTGATGGCGAAAGAAGGCGTGCTCTGGTCCGACCGTGAGGACTTGGACGGCCTGCTGTCCTTTGCGGGACTCAAGCAATTGCCGGAAGTTTAAGAAAATTATATCGCTTAAAGGACCTCTCATGAACACCATCGCGATCATAGCCAAAGACGCCCGCAGGTACTGGTGGCTGGTGGCGGGCGGATTGACGGCCATCCTGTGTCTCGAGCTGCTGGCGCTTTATTCCCCGCAGCTCGTCAAGCAGGCCATCGATATGCTGGCCGCCGGACAGGCCGATCCTCGCGGTCTGGGCAGAATTGCCGGGGCCATCGTCGCCCTGGCCCTGGGGGTCGCCGTACTTAGGGCCTTGGGCCGTCCGTCCATGCTGGCCTTCGGACGCATCGTCGAGCGGGACCTGCGCGAGCGTTTCTTTTCCCGAATCATCCGTCTGCCCCAGGCGACCTTGGATCGGGTGCCGACAGGCGACATCATGGCCCGGTCCACCTACGACATCGACAATGTCCGCCTGGCGGCAGGCTATGGATGGCAGGCGGCCGTCAACTCCACGCTGACCCTGGTCCTGGCCCTGGCCTACATGATCTGGATGAGTCCCGTCCTGACCCTTTTGGCCGCAGTTCCCATGGCCGCCATTCCCTGGCTGACCCGCAGGCAGAGCACCCGTTTTCATCGATGCCACAAGTCGATCCAGGAATCCTTCTCATCCCTGACCGAAGAGTCGAGGGACAGCTTGAACGCCATTCGCCTAATCAAGGTTTTCGATCTGACAGCTCTCAAGGACAGACAGTTCGAACGGCTGGCCCGGCGGCACCTGGACAACAACATGGAACTGGCGCGGGTCAGCGCCCTGTATCTGCCGGTCATGACCCTGGTCACCAACCTGAGCCAGGCTGTGGTCTGGGGCTGCGGCGGCGCCATGGCGGTCACGGGAATGCTCACGGCAGGCGATATCGTGGCCTTCTCCGCCTACATGGCGATGCTCCGAACGCCGCTGGTCTACTCCGGCTACCTGATCAACCTGTACCAGCGCGCCAAGAGTTCCTGCAACCGGGTGGACGGACTTCTCAATAAGCCGGTCGAACCTTCTAATAGCCCGTCCGACAAGACCGTGGCTTTGTCTTCTTCATCCAAACTGGAAATCAGGGACCTCACCTTCACCTATCCCGGCGAAAGCCAACCGGCACTGAAAAATCTCGGCCTGGAGCTTTGCTTCGGCGCCACCACGGCCATTGTCGGCCCGGTGGGAAGCGGCAAGTCCACGCTGCTGCAATTGCTCGCCCGGATCCACGAACCGCCCGAAGGGACGATTTTCCTGGACGGCACGGACATCACGGAAATTTCCCTCAAACAGGTTAGAGCCTGCATGGGAACGGCTGTCCAGGACCCGTTCGTCTTTTCCGATTCCATCCGCGAAAACCTCCTGCTGGCGCGCCCGGATGCGAGCGACGAGGATTTATGGAGGGCCATCGCGGCGGCCGGCCTGAACGACGAAATACGCGCCCTGCCACAACAATTGGACACCATTTTGGGTGAAAAGGGTCACACCCTGAGCGGCGGCCAGAGGGCGCGCCTGTGCCTTGCCCGCACCCTGCTCGCGGAAAGCCCTGTACTGTTATTGGACGACCCGCTGTCGGCCGTGGACACCAAGGCCGAGGCTGGCATTCTGGAAGCGCTGTCTCGCCTGCGCGGCGGCTTGACCAATCTGATGGTCAGCCATCGCCCCCTGTCGATCTCCTTCAGCGACCATATCGTCGTCATGGACGAGGGCCGCATCGAGTCCGAGGGCAGGCACGAGGCGCTGATCGACGAAAGCGACCTGTACCGCAGGCTCGTGCTGACGCAGCAGCTGGCCGCCAAAGTCAACCCCAACTTCTCAAGCTCGGAGCAAAAGGGCGAATGAGCGACCGCGACACCGAATTTCTCGAAGGCGACCAGCCGGGCCAATCCCGGAAAGGCGACCTGATCAGACGCATGGCGAATTTCATCGTTCCCCATCGCCGCCCGGTGGCGGTCGCCGCATTGCTGATCCCGCTGTGCATCGGGCTGGAACTTCTGCTTCCCGTCATCACCCGCACGGCCATCGACAGCTACCTGGTCCCCTTTCATCTGCGCGTGGATGCAGGAAGGCTGGGGGCGTCCCTGCATAAGATATTGGGCAAGGCCTTGGAGCAGAAGCAGGTACCGGTCGATTCCGGCACCTGGTACGTGGCGGAAAGCGACTGGCGCGATCTGGACCCCGCCCTGATCGCGCAAATACGCAAAGCCGGCGTCGTGGATTCCCGGCGCTGGTATGCCGCGCCCGCCGACGAAAGTATCCTGTCGCTGATCGACCGTCACCCCGGGCAGTTTCAACGGGCAGGCCCCAGCGTTCTGATTTCCGAGGACGAATTGAAGCGTCTTCCTTCAGAAGATTTGAAACGCCTGCGCCGGTCCGACGCCCGCGGGTTGATCGGCATGGCCGCATTGTTTTCGGCCATGGCGGCAATGCTGCTGGCCATCTCCTATTTTCAGACCGTCTTTTTGGAGCGCGCAGGCCAGCGGATGATGAAGGACCTGCGGCTGTTTCTCTTCCATCACGTTCTCACCCGCTCCCAGTCCTTTTTCAGCGCCAATCCCGTAGGCAAGCTGGTCACCCGCATCAACAACGACGTGCAAAGCATGGCCGAATTGTTCCGCAACATGGTGGTGGGGCTGCTCAAGGACCTGCTTCTCTTCGCGGGCATCGCCATGGTCATGTTCGCCCTCAATGCACGTCTGGCCGCCGTCTGCATGCTGGTCGTGCCGCCCATGGCCATACTCGCCTGGTTTTTCGCCCGGATCTCCAAGCGCCTCTTTCGCAGGCTCAAGGGCTACACGGGGCGCTTGAACACCGCATTGCAGGAAGCCATCGCCGGCCTGGCCACCATTAAGCTTCTGGGGGCGCAAGCCAGAATCGACGACAAACTGACCGGGATCAACAACCGTTATTTCCAGGCAGGGTTGGCGCAGACCAAATTGTTCGGAGTGTTCACCCCGCTGATGGAGCTTGTGGGAAGCCTTGCCGTCGGCCTGATCATATGGTACGGCGGCGGAATCGTGATTCAGGACCGGCTCAGCCTGGGAACGCTGGTGGCGTTTATCAGCTACATCCAGATGCTGCTGGCTCCGGTCCGGGACCTGAGCGAGAAGTACAATCAGCTGCAAGGCGCCCTGGCCAGCACCGAACGCATCTTCGCCGTGATAGACGATCCCCGGACCCTGGAGACATCGGAAGTCGGCAGCAAGCAGGCGCCCCTGGACGGCAATGCCGACATCGTCTTCGAGGGGGTCGAATTCGGCTACCGCCCGGATAGAAAAGTCCTCGATGGCTTCGACCTGACCATTCCCCAGGGGCAGACCGTGACTCTCGTCGGACCCAGCGGCGGCGGCAAAAGCACCCTGGTCAACCTGCTTCTTCGCCTGTACGATCCGCTGGGAGGAAAAATCCTCTTGGGCGACAGGCCTCTGACGACCATCGCCCCATACGAACTGGTCCGCCGGGTCGCCCTGGTCAGCCAGGAGATGGTTCTCATGTCGGCCAGCATCGAAGACAACATCGTTCTCGGCCGCAGCCAGGTTACCCGGTCCATGCTGGAGCGCGCCATCGAGATCAGCGGCGTGGACACCTGGCTGAATATGCTGCCCCAAGGCATCGACACCCGCGTCGGAGAAGGCGGTCGCACGCTCAGCCAGGGCCAATGCCAGATGCTCGCCCTGGCCCGTGCGCTGGCAGGCGATCCCCGCATCCTGATCCTGGACGAAGCCTTCAGCCAGATCGACCCGGAAAGCGAAAAACTGATCGTCTCGCGCCTGCCGTCCATCATGGCTGGCCGCACCTGCATCACCGTGGCCCACCGCCTGGCCACCGCCCGCCACTCCCGGCGAATCCTGGTGGTTCGCGACGGCAGAATCGTCGAGGACGGCGACCACCGGGCTTTGATGGATGCCGACGGCATATACGCGGGCATGGTGGCTCTGGAGCTGCTGCACCACCGGATCGAATCTGTCCCGAAAGAAACTACAGGCGAAATCAGTACCGAACCGCATCCCGGAAAAGTTCGCTTTACTTGATATCGTCGCCCGCAATCCCGAAAAAAAAACGAGGGCGTTCTGTACATGTAAAACTTTTCCGGTTCATCGCGGATTTGTGGGAAAACGCGTCCCTAAGGTAACCAGACCATCCTGTTCTGGCGTGGTTTGGCTCCGAGAGGGTTGCATATATACGGCTTCGGACCAGAGCTGGAAGCTCTGGTTACCTTTACCGCTTCCCACAAATCCGCAATGAACCACTTTTCCATGTACGAGGACTTGATCCACTTGGAGGAAGGGGCTGCGCCTCGCGTGTTCCGAATTTTTCGTTCGATGATTGGAAAAAAACGGAATCGGCTCGAAAACACGATAAATAGTCGAACGATAAAAAAAGCGAACGAATTAAAATGGAGGACCAAGATGAAAGAACAAGCGAGTATATCCACTCGGGAAGGCTGGGCGCTGACATCCAGGACCCTGATACGCGCTTATCTGGCTTCCGTAAGGTTTCTCGAGGTTGAAAACGGCCATGCGGCCTGTGAAAAACTTTCCAATGAAATTTGGACCGAAATCGGCGCCGGTGCGGCGGAATTTTGCAAAAATTCGGGGCTGCCGGCGGAAAACGCACGTCAGGTTCACCGAATGTACTTGTCGTCTGCGACGAACTGCTTTGGGCCGGATTTCCAATTCCAGATCGTAGAAGAAAACGACAATCGCGCAGTCGGCCGGGCTGCGAGTTGTCCGTTTCTGATCGCCGCAAAGGAAGAGAAAATGGCAGATATTCGATGCGATAGCGGCCATCGAGCCTGGGCGAAGGCTTTGACGCGGACGTTGAACCCGACACTGGACTTCTGCCTGACAAAGACTGTAATGGACGGATACCCTTATTGCGAATGGGTCTTGGAGAGAATTCATCATTCCGGACAAATAACCTGATCCAGTTGTTTACCCTTTGCCGTTTCCGTGGCATGATGATGAAAAAAGGCTCATCGCGGAATTGTGTGAAAAGATGCCAGGATGGTAACCAGTCCATCCTGGTCTGGCTTGACTTGCTTACTATGCTGCGGCATACTCGCGATATGGGACCGGAGCTGGAAGTTCTGGTTACCTTTACCGCTTCCCGCAAATCCACGGTGAACCTGAAAAAGTATCGACAAGTGCAAACCTGATCAAAAAGAAAAGCCGCCGTGACCGAATTGCCTGCAATCATTCAAGAGCCCGAACCGGGACGTTCCTATAACTTGTGCCAGGGGGATGCGATCACCTTTTGTATCCGGGTGTCGCCGGCCGGGCCGGGCACGGCCTGTTTACGCACCAATATCGGTCATGCCGACACCATGCGCCGAGAGATTGTGGACGCTGTTGTATGCCAGCATCCGCCCCTTGACCGCGACTGGTACGATATCCCCATGCGGCCCGGCGAGGCGGGATCGTTCTCGATCCGGGTCCCCCTCTGCGAAACCGGCCACTTCGAGGCCAAGTGCTATTTTCTGCCTGAAGATGCTCGCCAGCCGCTCTGGCCGCCCGGTGCAAACGTGGTCCTCAATGTGTCGCCGGCCGATACCTGCGGGGCCAATATCGTCTACAACGCCTTTGTCCGCCAGTTCGGGCCCGGCAAGGAACAGGGCCTGCGGTTAACCGACGAACAGCGCCGTACGGTGGCCGAACTGGACCAGGCCGGTTACGCGGTAATTCCCCCTTCCGGGACCTTTCGCGATCTTATCCGGACACTCGATTTCATCGTGCTGCACCTGGGGTGCCGCTACATCCAGTTGCTGCCGATCCATCCGACACCCACCACCTATGCCCGCATGGGGCGCTTCGGAAGCCCTTACGCGGCGTTGGGGTTTACCGCCATTGAACCGGCCCTGGCGGAATTCGACCCGGCGGCCACACCTTTGGAACAGTTTCAGGAGCTGGTGGATGCCATTCACCAGCGGTCGGCCCGAATCATTTTAGACATGGCCATCAATCATACCGGATGGGCAGCCCGGATGCATGAAACCCATCCGGAATGGCTGGCCCGGGACGATGATGGCCGCATCGAGAATCCAGGGGCGTGGGGTATCGTCTGGGAGGACCTCACCCGCCTGGACTATCGCCACCAGGGGTTATGGCAGGCCATGGCGGAAATCTTTCTCGTCTGGTGCAGGCGGGGCGTCGACGGGTTTCGCTGCGACGCGGGCTACATGATCCCCGGGGAGGCCTGGCGATTTATCATCGCGGCAGTGCGTCGGCAGTTTCCGGAGACCATCTTTTTGCTGGAAGGGTTGGGCGGCAAATTGTCGGTGACCCGCGCACTGCTCGACACCGGAGGCTTCGACTGGATTTATTCGGAGCTGTTCCAAAATTACGACCGGCAAGCCATCGAGCAGTACCTGCCGTCGGTTGCGGAAATCTGCGCCCGGCTGGGAGGCATCATTCACTTTGCCGAAACCCACGACAACAATCGCCTGGCGGCTGTTTCGCCGGCCTGGGCCCGGATGCGGACAGCCCTGGCGGCATTTTGCAGCCATGCCGGGGGCTTCGGGTTCGCCAACGGGGTCGAATGGCTGGCCACCGAGAAGATCAGCGTGCACGACAGCCCGTCGCTGAACTGGGGCCGGAGCCCCAACCTGGTGGACTGGGTTCGCCGGTTGAACTTCCTGCTGCGGGACCACCCCTGTTTTGAAAAGACGGCTACACTGCGGATGGTGCAGACCGGGAGCGGCAACTGCCTGGTCCTCGTGCGCCGGAACCCCCATATTGGCAGGGCGCTGCTGATCCTGATCAATCTGGATGCCGAACGGCCGGTCGAGGCCCGGTGGCCCTGCGACGCGGACCCGGAAACGGGCGAATCCCGTTACGACCTCATGACCGGACAGGCCGTGATCCTTGCCGCCGGGACCGGACAATGCCAGCGCCAGCTGGCGCCGGCAGAGGTCCTCTGTCTCGATCCGGACCGGTCGGCGCTGGAACGTCTGGAAGAGAGGCTGGCGGGTCCGGCGGCTCTTCCGGAGAGCGTCCGGCGGCAGCGTTTGCAAACCCTGGCCTTGAATGTGGCAGCACGCGGTCGGGGAAACCTGGATATAGGTGACATGGACCCTGCAATCGCCGCAAAGGAGTTGGCCGAAAACCCGCTATCCTTCTGCAACCGCTATCTGTTCGCAAAAGGGAATACGCAGGTGATTATATGGCAGTATCCCCGGGATTTGAGGCGTGTCGTGATGGTGCCGCCGGATCACCTTTTGCTGATACGTTCGGCCCATCGGTTCCGGGTCCGCCTGGAATCCGATGGCTTGGTTCGGGACGTACAGGAAAGCCTGGCGGATTCAACCGGCGAGCAGTTCGCCCTGTTTTTGCCGGATAGCGTACCGGTTCGGGACACCGCAGTCCAGTTATTGATTTGGAGCCATACTGCCGACGGCAACTTGCGCCAGCAGGCGCAGCTGCTGTTGCTGCCGCCGGCGCAGAGCCTCGAGCTGGAGAGCGAATTCGAATTCGGCAGAACAGCGTTGCTGGGACAGTCGTTAACATTTTTAGGCACCAACGGCCGCGGCGCAATGCTGCGCGCCCACGGCCGCTGGGCGACGCTGGAAAGCCGCTACGACGCGCTCCTGGCCGCCAATCCGAGTTCCGATCATCCCGAGGACCGCCTGGTAGTCCTGGCGCGCTGCCGGGCATGGGTGGTGTTCCAGGGCTACTCGCGCGAATTGAGCGCCAATTGCCAGGAATCCTTCGCCGTGACGCCGAACCTATACGGTGAATGGTGTTTTGAAGTACCCACCGGCCAGGGACAGCATATCCGGCTGAGTGTCCGCGCCCAAATGCAATCCGGCCAAAACAGGATCGACCTTTTGTTCCGGCGGCGCTTGGCCGGAAAGATCGAGGAGCGGACACCGGATGCCCAACCGGTGCGGCTCATCGTACGCCCGGACCTGGAATACCGGAACTTCCACGATACCACCAAGGCTTACACCGGCCCGGAACACACATGGCCGTCTGCGGTAACGCCGATGCCGGAGGGGTTTTGTTTCCAGCCGCCCGGCGGCGAGGCGGTCGTCCTCCGGATGGCCGGCGCGGGTTTTACGGTCGAGCCCGAATGGCAGTACATGGTGTACCGCGACTTGGAGGCCCAGCGCGGGTTGGATCCGCATTCGGACCTGTTCAGCCCGGGTTACTTCTCCGTCTATCTGTCGGGCGGAGAGTCCGTCCGCCTGACTGTCGCCGCAGGTGAGGCGGACGTCCGGCCAATCGACGGTTCCGGCGACGAACCGGGGGAAAATGCCCCGGTCAAGGCGGCGGCCGGACTGGACAATACGGCAGCGATGCTCAAACAATCCCTGCGTCAGTACGTGGTGACCCGCGGAAAGGGCAAGACCGTGATTGCCGGCTATCCCTGGTTCCTCGATTGGGGGCGCGACACCCTCATTGTCTGCCGGGGACTGATCGCAGCAGGCGATACTGCGGATACCCTGGATATCCTGTGCGGCTTTGCCGCGCTTGAGCAGGACGGCACCCTGCCCAACATGATCCGCGGCGCGGACAGCAGCGACCGCAACACCTCCGATGCGGCCCTGTGGCTTTTCACGGCCTGCCGGGATTTGTATGCAAAGACAGGCGACGGGGCGTTTCTCGATACTCGCTGCGGACAGCGCAGGCTGCGCCGGGTGCTGATCGATATTGCCACGGCCCTGGAGCAAGGGACGCCCAACGGAATCAGCGCGGATCAGGACTCGGGATTGCTGTTCAGTCCGACCCATTTTACTTGGATGGACACAAACCATCCGCCGGGGACGCCCCGCGAGGGATATCCCATTGAAATCCAGGCCCTGTGGCACGCGGCGCTTGATTTTCTGACGGAGATCGATCCCGAGCATCGCGCGCACTGGCGGGCCAGGGCCGACCGTGTGCGCGGCTCCGTAGAACGATGGTTCTATCTCGGCGAGACCGGTTACTTGGCCGATTGCCTGCACGCCCGGCCGGGGATGCCGGCCGCCGCCGCCGATGCCGATGATGCGCTGCGTCCCAACCAGCTGCTGGCAGTCACCCTCGGGACCCTGACCGACGCCCGGCGAAGGCGGCAGATCGTGGACGCCTGCCAGGAACTGCTGGTCCCGGGCGGTCTGCGCAGCCTGGCCGACCGACCGGTAAAGCGGCCGCTGTCGATCCAAAAAGACGGCCGACTGCTGGGTGATCCCCTGCGGCCCTATCGGGGGCGCTATGTCGGGGACGAAGACACCCAGCGCAAGCCTGCTTACCACAACGGCACCGCCTGGGGCTGGATGCTGCCCCTGTTTTGCGAAGCCCTGGCAATGGCGTATCCGGAAACCGGTCGGGAAGCGGCACGGGCCTACCTGGCCCGCAGCATCCGAATGATGCGCAGCGGGTGTGTGGGGCAGCTGCCGGAAATTTTCGACGGTGACGCGCCCCATACGCCCCGGGGCTGCGATGCCCAGGCGTGGAGTGTCAGCGAGCTTTTGCGGGTCTGGCTCAATCTGGCGGGGTTTTGACTATAACGTCGGGCAACCAAAACCGTCATTCCGGGCGGAGCTTGCGGAGACCCGGAATCCAGGCGATGATCGAAACTGTTGGATGAAAGCCGGCCGAAATTCAAACCAAGCCCTCTGGCCGAATGATGCGAACCGCGAAGGCTGCCGTTGCACAGGACGGGCCGGTGGGATTTCAGCTCGATTTTCAAAAACCCTTTGGTTCATCGCGGATTTGTAGGTAGGGGCATGTCGATGGCAACCAGACCATACTGGTCTGGCATGCCCTGGCTTCCAAGCGGAGGCATATGCGCGCCATGAGACCAGAGCTGGAAGCTCTGGCTACCTTTACCGCTACCCAAAAATTCGCGATGAACCAACCGTTTTATAGGTCGAGTCTATTGACAAAACTTGATTTCGGAGGGAAAAAGGCAATAACTGGATGGTATTTCAAAGCCATTTTTCCAATATCGGTTCCCGGTGAACCGGCCCTGTTTCCCGAACAGGAATTCGAGGACAACACATGAAAAAGCTGCAAACATACCAAGTATATCCCAACCTTCCGGAATCCCTTCAATTTCTGGAAAACCTCTCCCGCAACTACTGGTGGGCCTGGACCCACGATGCCGTCGATCTTTTTCGCCGCATCGACCGGGGCCTGTGGAAGCGGGCCGATGGCAATCCGATCATCTTCGCCACGCTGGTGCCCCAGAAGCGGCTGGCCCAGCTGGCCCAGGACGACAGCTACCTGGCGCACCTCGCCCGTGTGCGCGAAGCCTTTGACAAGAAGGTGCTGGCGGCCAAAACGTCGCCGGACCCTGCGTTCGGCCCCGGAGAGGTGATCGCCTATCTTTCCATGGAGTTCGGGATTCACGAGAGCCTGCCGATCTATTCCGGGGGGCTGGGCATCCTGGCCGGGGACCACCTGAAAGCCGCCAGCAACATGGACCTTCCGCTGGTGGGTATCGGCCTGCTGTATCGCCAGGGTTACTTTCACCAGTTTTTGGATCCCAATGGCTGGCAGCAGGAAGAGTACCCGGATACCGATATTTTTTCACTGCCGCTGGTGCGGGCCAAAGATCCGCAGGGCAGGGAGGTGATCGTCCGGGTGACCGGCCCGGATGGCCCCATGGATGCCGTCGTCTGGAAGGTCCGGGTGGGACGCATCACCTTGTTGCTGCTCGATACCTACCTGGCGAGCAACCCGGAACCGATCCGGGATGTCACCGCCCGGCTTTACGCCGGAGGAAGCCGCGTGCGCCTGGCCCAGGAGGTGCTGCTGGGCATCGGCGGGATCAGGGCACTGGACGCGGTCGGCCTGGCGGCGAAGGTTTGCCACATGAACGAAGGGCATGCCGCCTTTTCCGGACTGGAACGGCTGGCGCAGATCATGGAGCGCCACAATGTGGACCTGAAAACCGCCCACGAGATCGTGGCGCGCAGTACGATCTTCACCACCCACACCCCGGTGGCGGCCGGGTATGACGAGTTCCCTCCCGAAATGGTGAGGTCGGTGCTGGAGGCTTTCACCGGTCGCCTGGGGGTGCCAGCCAAGGACATCCTGGCTTGGGGCCAGCCTGCCGGCGCTCCGGAAAGCCACCCCATGTCCATGTTCATCCTCGGGTTGCGCATGGCCCAGCACTGCAACGGGGTCAGCGAACTGCACGGCAAGGTGGCCCGCAAGATGTGGTCGTTTGTCTGGCCGGATCGGCCCGAGGACGAAATCCCTATCTCCCATATTACCAATGGGATCCATGTCCCCACCTGGATGTCGCCGGAGATGGGCATGCTTTTCGATCGGTATATCGGCCCGGAGTGGCATATGTGTTCCTTGAAACCGGAGGACGTAAAAAAAATCGACGACATCTACGACGAAGAGCTGTGGCGAGCGCACGAAATGAGCCGGGCGCGCCTGCTGCGGGCTTGCCGCAACCGCATGCTTCGCCAGTATGTCCGCCGCAATGCGCCTGCCGCCATGATCAATGATGCCGAAACGGTCCTGGATCAGGACACCCTGACCATCGGTTTTGCCCGGCGCTTTGCCACTTACAAACGCGCAGGGCTCCTGCTGCTGGAACCGGGACGGCTCGAGGCCCTGCTGACCGATACCAAGCAACCGGTGCAGATCATTTTCGCGGGCAAGGCCCATCCCCAGGACGACCAGGGCAAACAGCTGATCAAACAGTTGATCGAGTTCTGCCGCAGGGAAAAAGTCCGGCGGCGCGCCGTATTCCTTGAAGATTACGATATCCAGACCGCCCGCTACCTGGTCCAGGGCTGCGATGTCTGGCTCAATACCCCGCGCCGCCCGTACGAGGCCTGCGGCACTTCCGGCATGAAGGCCGCTTTGAACGGAGTGCTGAACCTGAGCATCCTGGACGGCTGGTGGGCCGAAGGTTATAACGAGGAGGTCGGCTGGGCCATCGGCCAGGGCAATGAGAGCGGTGATCCGGCCTATCTAGACGCGGTTGAATCCCAGGCGCTGTTCAATCTGCTGGAAAACGACGTCATTCCAAAATTCTACAATCGCAAGAACGGGGATCACCCGGCCGAGTGGGTGGCGATGATGAAAGCCGCCATGCGCATGGTCATCGGCAAATTTTGCAGTCTGCGCATGGTGGGGGATTATGACGACCGGTTCTATATACCGGCGGCCATCGCCAAAACCGATTTGCTGGAAGACGACGCCCGGCTGGCGCGCGAACTGGCCAAAAGACATGAACGCCTCCGGCAGTACTGGCCCCAGCTGAAGATCGATCCGCCGGTACGGGAATCCTCGGGCCCCTTCCGGGTGGGCGATTCTTTCACGGTAGCAACGGTCGCCTGTCTGGGAGACCTGCGACCGGAGGAGGTATCGGTGGATCTTTACTATGGACTTTCGGCGTCCATCGACTCGGTTGTCCGCAGCCAGACCGTCCCCATGTCCATGGCCGAAGAACTCGGCGACGGTCGTTTTCGCTATCGCTGCACGGTCCCATGCCAGGCTGCCGGACGCTTTGCCTTTACCAGCCGGATAGTGCCGGCCGGAGACGACTGGATCAGAACGACCCCGGGCCTGATCACCTGGGCTTGAGACGCCCTTGGGCTATTTTCCTGCTTCCGGCAGCGGGCGTATGGACAGCGACCTGCCCGTCGCTACGCAAAGACAGGTCGCGCAACACGGGGGATTCCATGGCAACATCTGAAAACCCACGAATTCTCGTGGTTACACCGGAGGTGACATACCTTCCAGACAACATGGGCAACATTGCCAACTACCTTACCGCCAAGGCCGGCGGGCTGGCCGATGTTTCCGCGGCACTGATCAAAGCGCTGTTCGAACACGGCGCCGATGTGCACGTGGCGCTGCCCGACTATCGCGCGATATTCAACGTCCATCGCATTCCGGTGCTGGGCGCGGCCCTGCGCAGCATCCAGGACACCATGCCGGACGACCGCATCCACCTGGCCGAAGACCGCGCGTTTTTCTACGTGGACCATGTCTACTCCAACTACAACGCCGAGAACATGCGCATCTCCCTGGCCTTTCAGCGGGAGGTGATCAACAATATCGTGCCCCGGGTGAGGCCGGACCTGATCCACTGCAACGACTGGATGACCGGCCTGATCCCGGCCATGTCGCGCCAGCGGGGGACCCCCTGCCTGTTTACCGTCCACAACATTCACACGACCCGAGCTTTGCTGGAGGAGATCGAGGACCGGGGCATCGACGCCGCATATTTCTGGCAGAACCTGTACTATACGAACATGGCGTATGAATACGAATCGACCCGGGAGACCAACCCGGTGGACATGTTGACCAGTGGAATCTTCGCCGCCCATTTTGTCAATACGGTCAGCCCGACCTTCCTGCATGAGATCATAAACGGCCGTCACGATTGCGTCTCCTGGCCGATCCGCACGGAACTGTCCAATAAGTTTTACGCAGGGTGCGCCACGGGAATCCTCAATGCCCCGGACCCGTCCTTCACGCCGCAGGAGGACCATTCTCTGGAGGTGAATTACGGACCCGACGACCATCAGGCTGCCAAGCGGGCGAACAAGCTGAATCTGCAAAAAAGGGTGGGGCTCATTCAGGACGAAGCGGCGCCGCTGCTGTTCTGGCCGCACCGGCTGGACGTAATCCAGAAGGGTTGCCAACTGCTGGCGCAGATTCTCTACCGGGTCGTACACACTTACTGGGACCTGAATCTGGAGATCATTTTCGTGGCCAACGGAGAATATAAACCTCATTTCGCAGACATTGTCCACTTTCACGGGTTTTCAAAGCGGGTGGCCATCTGTGATTTCGACGAAGACTTGGCCCGCCTGTCCTATGCCGCCGCCGATTTTATCCTGATGCCTTCGCGTTTCGAACCCTGCGGTCTGCCCCAGATGATCGGGCCCCTCTACGGCACCCTGCCGGTGGCGCATGATACCGGCGGAATCCATGACACGGTCGTGCACATGGATGTTCAAAAGGGGGAGGGCAACGGCTTTTTATTCAATGTCTGGGATGCTCAGGGGCTGTTCTGGGCCATCGAGCAGGCCATGGCATTTTACCGGTTGCCCGATGCCGTAAAAGCGCCCCAGATTGCCAGGGTGATGCGCTTGGCCGCAGAAACCTTCAACCACGCCGTCACTGCCAGGCAATATATGGCGCTCTATGAAAAGATGTTGCAGCGGCCCTTGATTGAGCCGGTGGCGTCATGATCTTAGCCGAAATCCGTCGAGATCCCGAAAGCGACTATGACCGCCTGTTTTGCAGATGTTGAACAGAAAACCGCACGCTTGATTCAGGCCGATCCCTGCCTGGCGCCCTACCGGGCGACGATCCGCCGGCGGCTGCAAGCGGTCGAGGAGACCGCTACCCGGCTATTGTCGGGCGGGGCGCAGTCCCTGGTCGAACTGGCTTCAGGGCATACCTATTACGGGTTGCATCGCCGGGGCGACACATGGGTTTTCCGCGAATGGGCGCCGAACGCCGCAGCCATTCACCTGATCGGCGACATGTCGGCCTGGCGGGTGGACGCGGCTTTTGCGTTGCAGCGGATCAACGCCAACGGCGACTGGGAAATCGTCCTGCCCGAGGAGAGCCTCTGGCACGGCATGCACTACCGGCTCCACCTGGAATGGCCGACTGGTCGCGGGGAACGGATACCGGCCTACGCGCGCCGGGTGGTGCAGGACCCGGATACCGGCATCTTTGCCGCCCAGGTCTGGCTGCCTTCCGAGGGCTATCGCTGGCGCCACCGGCCGCAGCGGCAGTCCGGCCCGCCGTTGTTCATCTATGAGGCGCACGTGGGCATGGCCCAGGACGAAGAGAAGGTGGGCACCTACCGGGAGTTCGCCGACAAGGTGCTGCCGCGGGTCGCGGCGGCCGGCTACGACACCCTGCAATTGATGGCCCTGCCGGAACATCCCTACTACGCATCCTTCGGATACCAGGTCTCCAGCTTTTTTGCGGCTTCATCCCGCTTCGGCACGCCGGAAGAACTCAAGGAACTGATCGATACGGCTCACGGTCTCGGGCTGCGGGTGCTCATGGACCTGGTTCATTCCCATGCCGTGGCCAACGTGGTCGAGGGGCTCAGCCACTTTGACGGCACCCCCTACCAGTATTTTCACGACGGCCCCCGAGGGCGGCACCCGGCTTGGGATTCGCGCTGTTTCAACTATGCCCGGCCCCAGGTGCTTCATTTTCTCCTCTCCAACTGCCGTTTCTGGATCGACGAATACCGCGTGGACGGTTTTCGCTTCGACGGAGTGACCAGCATGCTTTATCGGCATCACGGGCTTGAAAAAGCCTTCACCTCCTATGACGACTATTTCGACGGCAGCGTGGATGAAGACGCGCTGGCCTACCTGGCCTTGGCCAATAGCATGATCCATGCGGCGGACCCCGGCCTGGTGACCATCGCCGAGGACGTGAGCGGCATGCCGGGCCTGGCCGCCCCTGCCGATGCCGGGGGCATCGGTTTCGACTATCGCTTTGCCATGGGGGTGCCGGACTACTGGATCCGGCTTGTCAAGGAGATTCCGGACGAGCACTGGCCTCTGGAGCATTTATGGTACGAACTGACCAACCGGCGGCCCGAAGAGCAAACCATCAGCTATGCCGAGAGCCACGACCAGGCCATGGTGGGGGACCAGACCCTGATTTTCCGGCTGATTGGCGACGCCATTTACGACCACATGCATGCCGCCGACCCCCACTTGGCGGTTGCCCGCGGCATGGCGCTGCACAAGCTGATCCGGCTCATCACCCTGGCCACGGCCGGCAGCGGCTATCTCACCTTCATGGGCAACGAATTCGGCCATCCGGAATGGATCGATTTTCCGCGGGAGGGCAACCAATGGTCCTACCGCCATGCCCGGCGGCAGTGGCACTTGGCCGACAACCCGGATCTCAGGTATGCTCAGTTGGCCAGTTTTGACCGCGCAATGATTCGAATGGCGCGCCGCAACGGCTTCTACGAAACCAGCCGGCCGGAACTCGTGCGGGTACACCAGGAAGACAAGGTGATGGCCTTTCGGCGCAGTGGCCTGCTGTTCGTTTTCAATTTCCATCCTGAAACTTCTTTTACAGACTATGGGCTGCCGGCGGCGGGGAATGCAAAGCAATACCGCATGATTCTCAATACCGACGACGGGTGTTTCGGCGGCTACGACCGGCTGATTCCCGGACAGTCTCACCCGACCAGTTCCGCACCCGGAACCGAAGGCGGCGACCGGCAGGTGCGGCTTTATTTGCCCGCTCGATGCGCGCTGGTGCTGGCGCCTGTCGCGGCGCCGGCCACGGGGGCAGAGATTCCAACTTTGACGTAAATTCCATGCCGGAAAGATTGCAGCGATTAAGGTAACCAGACCATCCTGGTCTGGCGCGTTGATTCAAATCTTGGGCATGGTCTTTATTTCGGCCGTTCGCACACCACCTCGTTCACACGCTTCGCGTGGGAATGCATACCAGGACGCTTTGCGTCCGCGTTCCGCAAAGAAATAGCCGCATCAAGAACCAGCCCTAAAATCTTGTTCATTTCCCTGACACCATAAGCAAGGCCTTTTCCAAAGCGTTGTTGAATTCTTCCGCGCGGTTCATCATCAGGAAATGGTCGGCCCCCTTCAGGACAATGGCTTCGTAGGATAGCATGTGTCGCCTGTTTCCTTCGTAATTGATGGGCCACATGTCTCCGTTAACGGTTACGACGGGGAGGCGGATTTGTTCGAATATTTTTGCAGCTTCGCCGGTGATGTATTGCTCCATCATTTCCTCCATGGCGCTCAAGGCCACGGCGGACGGCGCGGCAGCCATGTCCGCAAGGATGAACTCGCGAAGCTGCGGGTCGGTTTCGGGGGAAATCATATCCTTTACGAATTGCCGACTTCCGGTCTGGAAATTCTTTTCCAAAGGTGCGGTCATCTTTTTGAGTTCTTCGCGGGTCAACGGGTATTCTATGTCTTCCAAGGTGTCTATTCCGATCAGGCCGACGACGCGGTCCGGCATGAGCCTAGCTGCCTCCGCGATCACCGAACCGCCCATGGAGTGGCCGATCAGGATGGCCTTGCCACCGCCTGCGGCTTCCGTAACCGCTTTTACGTCTTCTCCGAAAGCACTCATGGTATACTTGGTCCGTGTCGCTCCCGAATGGCCGTGGCCTGCAAGGTCGAGAACCACCACGCGATACTTTTCGGAAAACACCGGCACCTGTTCGCGCCAGTAGCGGGCATCGCAGCTCCAACCGTGCACGAACACCAGGGCCGGCTCGCCCGAACCATGTACTTCGTAGGAAATAGACGTTCCGTCCTTGGAAAGGACGACTCTGGGCCATTCGGCTTGCGCCCGGGTCTGTGCGACGGATAAAAACAGAAGCGCGACGCAACTCGCCATCGCCAACAAATATTTTCCGGGCAGGTCGAAACAAAAAATCTTTCCAGCCATGGTGTTTTTATTTTCAGCTTTCAATTTTTTTGCTCCTTTGCTTGGATTTCAACAACCCTTACTATAGTGGATTTGGGGGAGCAAGCGTAGGTTGGGTTGAGCGGGGTCCCATGTTGGGTTTCGCTTGCAGGCTGCTTGCATCGAGTACCTTCCGACTGCATTTGAAAGGAAAAAAGTAGCGAAACCCAACTATTGACGACGCTCAACCCAACCTACGTTTCAGCCTCACCCCCGAATCCTCCATAATCAGTAGAGCGCTCATTATTTCAATGCATTCCTCCGCGTGCGTCATCGCGATCAGATGTCCCCCTCCAGCGATTACGTGCGCGTTCTTCGGACATTGTATCACTGCATCACGGTCCCCGTGGATGCGCGAAACATCCTGCAAGCTTCCATCGTATCCCCGCCATTTTCCTACGCCGGCGCACATGGCCCGCACAAACTCCCCATCTGCTTTGGCAAACATCGACGAGACCTCGTCGAAGCCCATTCCTGCGATATGCTGTATCATCCTCATGGGAACAACCTCGGCGAGCGGGATCGAAGCCAACAAGAATGCGTTTATTTCGTCCTTTGCGACCGCGCTGCCGATCAGGATGACATGCCGTGTGCGTACTCTGCGATGGATTTCAAGAGCGACAATGCCGCCAAGGGAACTTCCGACAACAATATCTTCCGAGCGGATACCATGCTTGTCGATCAGGCGCTCGGCAACCTCTCCGACGGACTTCTCTCCCCTGTATTCTGGCCAATCAATGGCGTGCGAATTTTCGAGAGACCTCCATGGTCCGCCGTACATTTCCGATGTGGCGCCCATGCCGGGCAGCAGATATTTCATTCGGGTCCCTTCAGTTCTCCAAATCCATCCATTTTGCGACAGCCGGGGCTTCGTACGATTCGAACGCGTCGATCAATGTCTCTGGATTGTCGTGTACGAAGATCATCTCCCGATGCTCCTTGCGAACGAACTCTTCGGAAACCGCCGTATCGAGAAACCTGATCATGTTGTCGAAATACCCGCATACGTTCAGCAGCCCGCAGGGCTTGTCGTGCATGCCCAATTGCGCCCAGGTCGCCATCTCGAAGAACTCGTCGAGGGTGCCCAAACCGCCCGGCAAGGCGACGAAGGCGTCGGACAGCTCGGCCATCAGGTGCTTTCGTTCGTGCATGGTATCGACAATTCTCAATTCGGTAAGCCCGGAGTGGGCGACCTCCTTTTCGACAAGCAGCCGGGGCATCACGCCGATTACGCTTGCGCCGTTATCGAGGACCGTGTCCGCTATCGCCCCCATGGTGCCGACCTTGGCTCCGCCGTATACAAGTCCGATGTTTCGCTCTGCCAGCAACAAGCCGAGTTTCTTGGCGGCCTCGACATATTCGGGCCGTCCCCCCTGGTTGGACCCGCAGAAAACGCAGATTCTTTTCATTCGAAGCGACCTTCTCAAGTTAAAATTACCCATCGATTGGTATTGCGTACCGCCAAGCCCGTCATGGACTGGCGGGACGACAGCCGCCATTTTGCGGCGCGTTCATCTCCGATCACGTCCATGGGCTTTTACAGCAAAGACAGCGGAGTTGTCAATGATAGGGAACCTTGTAAATGTTGAAGTCAGTTTTCAGGATATCTGGATTTGTCTGGATGCAAATTATTCGGATTCTGATATTTTATTAGATCGTTTGTTCTTCGTGCTCTTCGTGCTCTTCGTGGTTGAAAAAAATACGGAGGCCCCTGATTAGATATTCAAGAGTTGGCATCCGACTGGAGTGATGAAAATCATCCGTTTTTCGGTATGAATTTTCCTCCGATATTTGTCCGCGCTTTTGGGGCTCGAAAGCGCGGGAATACCGTCGCGGAATCGAATCCGAGTCGTTGCGGCCTGCGTTCCGTTTTTTTCGCTCCGATATTTCCGTGCCTCGTCATTCCGGCCGGAGCGCGCGTTTGCCGAGTCGGGCGAGAAAGCCGCGCCTGCATGGATGTCTATTGAAATCCGGCGGCGTCGCACTTGAAAGCGCGCGGAGAGCCGGAATCCAGGTGTCCGTCAGCAGCCCCGGCGGCGCAGTGTCGGACGGCGGCGGAAATTACCGGTCCGCAAGCCGCCGCATCCTGACGGGACGCGAAAGCCTGTCTTCCAAAGGTTGGCTTTGGCTACCAGAATTTCGAAAGCCGAACATTGCGCCTTGCCACGTTTTAAGAAAACTTGCCAAAGCCTGGATTCCGGCTCTCCGCGCGCGATTGACCATAAAAATACGACGAACCTCGAAAATTCCGCAGGAGAGGTCGAAAATCCGTCCTTCCGACAACCGCGCGCGCTCCGGCCGGAATGACGGCACACTTGAAAATTCGAGCGAATACGCGAGGTCCAAGCGAATCCCGGGGCTTGGTTTTGATTTCGGCCACTCACTTACCATCTCGTTCCAATGCTTCGCGTTGGAATGCATACCAGGACGCTTCGCGTCCGCGTTCCGCCAAGCCGTGGCCGATTTAAGAACCACCCCCGAATCCCGCCGACCGAAAGCCGAGACTCCGGAACTCCGGAAAGGAACAAAACCGGGAGGATTTTTCAATATGCAAAATTCGAAATTTTCATCACCCCAGCATCCGACCATCCGATTTATCTTTCTTTTCCGATAGGTGAAGTCTTCGTCATGAATTAGGGGTTGGCACCGAGATTGCCATGGATGATCATCGTCACTCGCGTCTCATGCCGTTGCCCTGGTATGGCTCTGTAATCACCCTCAAGGGGTTGACGCCGAGATTGCCCTGAATGATCATCGTCGCTCCCGCTCCCGGCCCGGCGACCGGCATCATGATCAAGCCGCCGACCGTCACCACGACATTTCTGACGCCGGGCACTCTCGCCAGATAGTCGATGGAGATGCCTTTGAGTCCGTCTCGGTCCGCCTCTATCAAATGAAAGGACGAATCCGTCGCGGTCTTGCCCGGGTCGAAAGAATCGACCGCGTTCGCCGGCTTGCTGTTGTCGGCGCTTATTTCGAAGTCCGCAGGGTTTTCTCTGCTCGTCAAAGTGATGATCGTGGAACCGTCGCCCGAAGTCACGCCCATGCCGTTTCCGAATCCCAATCCGAAGAGCAGGCGGGAGTTCTTCGGATCCAGGCCGAAGCCGAACGGATCTGCTTGCGCCGGGTTGGCGCCGACGCCGAAGGGTTTGAGGCCGCTCGGATCGATTCCGTTGACCGGGTCGTTGCCGTTGTAGGAATACAGGCAGGAATCCCCTCCCTGGAATGCCAAGGGGTCCTTTGTGGTCCAGCGGCCGGTTTCCGCGTCGTAATCCCGGAAGCCGAATCGGGTCAGGCCGGTGTCCGGATCGTACAGGCCGCCTGCGAACCCGAAGGGCTGGAAGCCGGGATTGGTGTCGGCCAGGATACGTCCGAACTCGTCGTAGTCGAGTCGCTGGGCGATCTCGGTCCCGTCGGCTGCATTGACGACAAGTCGGGGGCTTCCCAGATGATCGGTGAAAATCCGGTAGGGGACGAAATTGCCGCCTCCCGTGTCCTTGAGCATCAGGTCGGGGACATGGGCGCGGGTCCCGTAAAGGAAAAGACTTGCGATGCTGCCGTCCGGGTCCAGTTCGGCGACCGGGTAGAAACCGTCGTCGTAGAGGAATGCCTTGTCTACGACACCGTCGATTTTTCTGACCACGCGGCGATTGTTCCCGTCGGACAGATAGGAGACCACCCGGCCGTCGGGCAGCGAAACGCTCGTCAGGTTGCCGAAGGCGTCGTAGGCATAGACGGTCGTGTCCTCGTCCTCGGTCTTGCTCAGAAGGTCGCCGTTTTCGGTGAATTCGCAAGTGGCGTCGCCGTAGGTTACGAGACGGTCCTGGTCGTCGCAGGTCCCGCTCGCATTGCCCAAAGGCCCCGCATAGCCAAGGCGGTTTCCGTTGTCGTCGTATGTGTATTGCGAGACAAGCGAGTCGTTTCCATCCCGCACTTCGGAAAGACGGCCCGCGAGGTCGTAGGCATACCGATAGGTGCTTGTCGCGCCGCATATTGTTTCCTGTTTCTCCGTGACGCGGCCGATGGCGTCTCTTGTGAAAAGCAGCTCGAAACAGAGTGCTCCATCGCAGGCGGCGGCATACCCTGTCAATTCGCCGAAACCATTGTACGTCCGGGCGTCGGTGACGGTTTCGGGGGAGGGACCGAAGCGGGTGGCGGAAACGAGACCGCTCTGGGGGTCGCGATCCAGCGTCAGAAGCCCGTCGGTTTCGTCGTAGCAGACCCCCGTGAGCAGGCTGTCGTCGTCGTACCGGAAACCGATGGGGCAGGGCGCGTTCTGGATGTTCAGCTGGGTGACCCGGAAGTCCTGGTCGTAATCGCGTGTCAGGCCGCAGGTCACCGGACCGGTGCAGGCCACGCCTGCCGCCAGGCAGCCGTAGTAGTTGAATTGCAGCGTGATTCCATGCGGCCCCTGGACCTGTTCCATTTGGCCCGTGTCATTTTTATAGGTATATGTGATCTGATCGGCGTCCGGATCGACGGTCGCGGTGGAAATGCGACCTGCGGCATCGTATTCCAAAGAGATGCTTTTGCCGTCGGGCCTGTCGATCCGGGATTTCTGACGGTCCCCATCGTAGAAAAAGACCGTCTCGGTCGGAATAGAGTCCACGGCGGGCGCCGTATACGAGCCAGGAAGGTCGATTTCGGTGTACCCGAATCGATGGACCGGCTTTCCCGGCGGGGTGATGCCGCTCAGGTTGCCGTTGGCGTCATAGGCATATGTTATTTGCTTCTGATCCGGCCGGGTAAGGGTAACGATGCGGCCGGCAGCGTCGTACTGGTAAGCCACGACACGATTCAAAGGGTCGGTTTCGGTTTGCAGATACCCTGCGTCATCGTAAGAGAACAGGCCTGCCCGGGTGCCGTCCGCGCTCTGGCGGGTGACGCTTTCCAGCCTGCCCAGGGAGTCGTACGAATAGCCGATTTGGCCGAAACCGGGCGTATCGGACATGATCAAGCGCCCCCGTTCGTCGATTTGTCCGACGCTCTGGCGTCCTTCCGGCGTCGTCCTGGTAATGGTGCGGCTGGATGCGTCGAAGACATTGGTGAATACCTTGCCGTTGTCGGCGATGGTATCGGTCAGGGTTTGCAGGCTCGTCGGATCGTCCGGATCGGCGAGCACCGCCGTTCTTTGCGCGGTAGTGGTCGATACGAGGCGGTCTCCCTGATACGGCACGTCCACCGTCCGGCTCGACACGACAGGCTTTTGCATGCCGAAGCGCGGGTCGGGACCGAGTACTTCCTCGATTCGGGTCCCGTTGGGAGAATCGACGATGATTGTGCCCTCTCTTCTTTCATCTCCGTCTACTCCTTCCACCAGTTTCAACTGGGTGCCGTCGGAGCGGGTGATCGTCTGACGCCGACCGCCCATGGAAATGCTTTCCGCCAGGTAGCCGGTTGTTCGCATCTCCCCGGTAACTTGAACGATCTCGATCCCGTCTGGGGTTGTCGCGCGAAAGAAATCGCTGGAGCCGCCTGCGGGATCGCTTCCGCCATCCAAAAGGCCCGACTCGCTGTAATAGAATTCGTAAACATTGGAATTCGGATCTGTCAGAGATTCCAGCAGGCCATCGTCGCTATAACTTAGAATCACGGTTCGACTGGACGGATCGGCGACGCTCTCCAGATAGCCCCGGGTGTTTGTCGTCAGTTCGGTTCGCTGGTCGAAGGGACCGACGACCGCCGTGGGGGCGCCGTCTTCGTCGCGTTCGATACTGATGGTTTTGCCGTAGGCGTCTTCCAGGGAGACAAGTCTTCCTTCGTCGTCGTAGCCGAAAGTAAGCAGGGTCGCTCCCGTAAGGGAGTGATGCGTACTTTGATGACGCCCGTCCGCATCGAATTTATACAGCCTGCCGCCGTCTTCGGAGGGGATCAAAAATTCCTGGTTCGGGCTTGCGGGATTGGGGGGAAGGATCTTTCGGACACAGTTGGAGCCGGTCACATAGACCGTGCCGTCCGGGGCCAAGGCCAGGCCGTAGGGGGTGTCCAGCATGGCGGCCGTGGCCGGGCCCTCGTCGCCCACATTGCCCCGTTCCCCGGTCCCCGCAAAGGTGGTGATGATGCCTTGCGTATCCACCTTGCGGATTTTCTGGCCGCTGGTATCCGCGATATAGAGCGTGCCGTCCGGTGCGGCCACGACATTGTAGGGACCGTTTATGGCTGCCTCGGCGGCCGGTCCTCCGTCGCCGTTAGTGGCCCAGATGCCTGTACCGGCCACGGTGGTGATGATGCCGTCGGTTCCGATCCGCCGGACTCTGCAGTTGTAGGTGTCGGCGATAAACACCGAGCCGTCCGGGCCCACGGCGACGCCGCCCGGCTTGTACAGTTCGGCTTGCGAGGCAGGCCCGCCGTCTCCGCTGAAACCTTCATTGCCGTTGCCCGCCACTGTGGTGATGATGCCGTCCGTGCCCACCCGCCGAATACGGTTGTTGAAAAAGTCGGCGATGTAAATCGTGCCGTCCGGCGCTGCGGCAATGCATGTGGGACCATGAAGCTGCGCTTCGGTCGCAGGCCCCCCGTCGCCGCCGTAGCCATCCTCGCCCGTGCCGGCGAAAGTCGTGATTACGCTGTCTTCCCGGCCGTTGAGGCCCGTTATTTTGCGTATCCGGTTGCCTTGGTATTCCGCGATGTACATTTCATTGTCGCCTCGCAAGGCTATCCCCCAGGGCATTTGAAAACTTGCCTCGGTGGGGTGTCCTCCGTCGCCTTCGGAAGTGTTTTCGCCATTCCCCGCGACGGTATGGATGATTCCGTCCTTGTCCACCATGCGGACCCGGTCGTTGCGGATTTCGACGATGTAAAGCGAGCCGTCCGGGGCGATTTCCAATTCGGTGGGCTCGTTGAGCTTCGCTTCCAGGGCGGGGAGTTCGTCGCCATTGTATCCCTGCTCTCCATTGCCCGCCACGGGCGTTATGATTCGCTCCTTGGTGACGCCGCTTCGCCAGGTGCGGTCGCGCCCCGTGCCCAGTTGCAGGATGCCCCCGTTCACATCGTAGGCGTGGTGGTCGCTTATGGTCCATCCGCCCAAGCCCTGGCCCATGGCGAACCAGGTGGCAGGAAGGTCGAAGATTACTTCGTGCTGCTGCCAAAGGGTCCACTCGGAACGGGCCGCCGACGAGCTGATGGGAGTCCCGGAAAGAAGACCGAAGGCCTGCTCCAAATCGGGGGGCTCCTGGTATACGGCGTCGTACACATACCCGACCCGTACGTACGCCTTGTGCGCTCCTTGCAGCTTTCGGCCGTAGGCGTCGTTGCCGTCCCACGCAAACTTGTAGCTTTGATTTTCCTCGGCGTCAAAACGATAGGCGAATTGCCGGCCGGCGATCCAGATTTCGAGTACGATCTCCTTGACCCCGTCGGGCAGGGTATCTCCGCTGAGGGGAATCTCGGTTTCATAGGCCTCTTTTCGGCCTTCGACGCGGTCGCTGGCGTAGTTGAGGCTGTAAGGGGTCCCAACGATCCGAACGCTTTCTCGAAATACCTGGTTTTCGATGTCGATGATGCCGAAACCGCCTTGCGTCGAAGGAATGTCGATCTTGGAATCGCTGAAGGAAAACATGCTCTGGCCGGGGGCTTGGGCGCCGGCCAGAGGTGCCGCGCCGAAGTTCAAATCCGGCGTGGAAAAATGGGTGACGGGAACACGCCACAGCTCCTGGCCGGGAAAATAGAGGCCCCCAAGGACGACGGTTTCCTCGAGTGTGATCTCGTAGGCGCTCCACAGGGACAAGTCGTCCTGGTCCGCGTCGCCGTCGCCGTCCAAATCGAGTTCGGCCGAGCCAAGACCGTCTATGGAAACGATTTTTACGACCCGCCCGTTTCTCGAAGCAATCCAAGCCTTCTCGCTTCTGTCGTAGAAGCCTGCGGGGACGATGGTCCCCACAGGGATGCCGATGAAGTTCTCAAGATACAGGAACACGGACTGGCTGAACCGCACGTGATCGGCCCCGGCGGCGGCGACTTCGTCTGCGGTCAGCTCCACGGCATAGGTGTAGGCGCTGGTCGGGGGAAGTTCCGCCGGCATGGCCTCGGGACCATTTTCGCCTACCGTATATTCGGTGAACCTCACATTGAGCGTATCGGCCGGTTGGGTGTCGCCGCTGGAGAATACCAGTTCCGCTTCGGTATTGCTCGGTATAAGCAGCGTCGCCTGCCGGTTTCCGTCGGAATCGCAAACCTGGCTTCCTTGGGCGACCTGGAACTCCCCCATCGGAAAGTATATGGGCGAAACCCAGTCGTCAAAAGCCACGAGAGCCGTGTCCGGGCAGTGCGCGAATCCTTCCCAGTGCACTTGCACCTGTCGCTGGGCGGGCAGAAAACCGCTCTTTTGGTAATCGAGGACAAGTGTTTCGCCGCCGTTGACCGCCAGGTCGAACAGGCCGTCGGCCCTGGAAAGCGTGGTCCCGAATTCCGGACGCCCTTGCACGGATATCTCGACTCCGGGAAGGGCTTCCCCATCGCGCTCCATCGTCTTTCCCTTGATGACGCAGATTCTGTCAGCCTCCATTGTTCCGGGGACGATCCCTTTCTGAACGGGGTCGGAACCGGTGAAAAGAAATTCCACGGACGCCGCCATTTGCGTGACTGCGGACGTCTCTAAATCCGTGGCTACGGTGGACGGGTCCGGCGGCAGGCCCCCGCCGCTGGAACCCAGTGAAACCATGATGTCGACGGCAACACCCCCCTTGACGGAAACTCCGGGAAGCGGCCTTTGGTTGATCACGCTGCCGGATGGAACTGTCTCGCTGTATTGATCGAATACCGCGCCCGTAACCAGACCGCTGTTCGAGATGGCATCCATGGCGTCTTCCTGGGTCATGCCCGTGACATCGGGGACTTCGAGCATGGTCGGCCCCGAGGAGATGACGAGGTCCACCGGGTTGCCCGGCGCCATAATGACTCCGGCTGCCGGGTTTTGTTCGATCACACGCTCTTTCGCCACTGTGTCGCTTTCTTGCTGCCATTCTTCGCCCACAAACAGCGAATTTCCTTCGATTTCGGTTTTTGCGAAATATCGATGCTTTTCCACTACATTCGGGACCTCGACCGGGACAAGGCCCCGGTTCTGCAAGACGAAAGTCCCTGATCTCAAAGCGACCGCTCCATTTTTCAGGCTCATGGAGCCGTCTACGACCGCCGTCTGCGAGCAGCCGAAGCTTCTGAACCGGAAGCCCCCGGTGTCGGGAAACGACAGAGCTTCGATGTAGGTCCCCGGACGGATGTTCACAAGAAGGTCCGTCTCCGCCATGCCCAGACACGCCTGAATCGAATCCTGGCAGGGCGCATGCCCACCGCAGTTTCCCCCCGGCCCCGCGTAGACCGTGTCGGAAGCTTGGCAATAAAGGCTTGTACCTGAAACGAGACAAAAGAACACAGCAGATAAAATCGTCCCCAATGCCTTGAATTTCATAATCTCCCCCCTATGGAAAATGGTAAGACAAAGCATTGCCGGAACAGGAACGTGTGAAAAATGTCGGGAATGTGAACAAACGATTCGATGGAAAAAGTATCGCGAGAGCAAAACGCGAATTCCGGCACATAAACAAAATATATGCTCAGACAAGGGGATATTTGTCAATACAATTCGCTCTTGAGTTCTATTTCGGCCTTGCCGCCACCGCCTCGTTCCAACGTTTCGCGATGGAATGCATACCTGGACGCTTCGTGTCCACGCTCCACCGATGAATGGACAAAAACAAATGCGGTTTTGGTTATAGCGTCGGCCGACCAGGACCGTCATTTCGGGCGGAGCTTGCGTGGAATTTTACGATGATTTGGCCGCAAAATCAAGAATGGGAAACAATGGAAAAGATGCGACGCAGCCGCCGCAGTCTGTCGGCTCGAAGAGGAAAAGAAGCGACTGAGCCGGCGGGAATTCGCTGCGAAAAACGGAATCAAACGACCAAGGGGCTTGACAAAATGGCAGCTACGTATTTAGATGCTCGCATTTACATATAGATGGAAAAAAGCATCTATATGTAGATGACGCATTTGTCGCATAAAAAACGTTGTGCCGAACGAAGGAGTTCGATTGAATGAACAGCAAACAAAAATCATGTATCCAGAATAAAATCCTTGCATGAATTCCAATGGAATCTGCGTTGTTTCGATAGGCATTTCGAATTGATCGGAGACGATGACCATATAGCTAAAGAAAAAGCACGTTTATAGAGGATTTGGGGGGGCGTTGGAATGTAGAATGTAGGTTGGGTTGAGCGTCGTCGATTGTTGGGTTTCGCTACATAATTCTATCAAACAAACAGATAAGGCGCGCGAAATGGTTGGGAAGCAAGCGAAACCCAACATGAAACCCGCTCAACCCAACCCACGCATTGCAGCTCCCCCAAATCCGTTCTAACCAGGAAAAAGCCATGGCTTTACGAGCCTTAGGTGCGGAAAAATCGCACGCAAGGGTCTGCGAGGCGGGCGTCTGGCAACCGGCGTTCCTAACGAGAGATAAGCATATTGGAGGATAAGGGTTTATGATTATTGATAAGTTGGTATTCTGGAAATATTACCAATTTGGACCGGCGTGGAAACTCGCCTTCGATTTTTTAATGTCATTAACTCCTGATTCAGATGAGAAGAAATACAATCTGCAAGGCGATGATATCTTTGCCATCGTTATGAGTTATGAAACAAAAACCCCGGAAAAGGCGCTTCTTGAAACACACCGGAGATACGTGGATATTCAAACAGTTCTCGTTGGTGGCGAAAGGATTGAGTGGTTTTCAAGAGATGAGCTTATAGTTGATACGCCATACGACGAATCGAAGGATGTCGTGTTCTACAAACGCACCTGCCCCGGTTCGGCACGTGTCGATGTGTTTCCCGGAACTTTTGTGATGCTTTTTCCTCAGGATGCCCATATGCCCGCATTGATGATTGATGAAAAGCCTGAACTGATAAAAAAAGTTGTAGTAAAAATAAGCGTAGAGCTGTTAACAGCAAAAGCCGATCAGCATTAAACGCATATGACTCGATGATCAAGTTTTTTTCCGCCGCCCGGACCGAGGCGGCCGTCATTCCGGGCGCAGCGCAGCGGAGACCCGGAATCCAAAAACTCCGTAGAATCCCATGGATTCGAAGCTTTCGGGGAAATGACGAAAAAAAATGATCATGAAGAACGATTCCGGGCACGATGAACACCACCCATGAGGCATATAGCGGCAGCATTGGAAAATTCCGTCCGTGACTATATTGTCCGAATGCTTCCTTTCGCATTCGCATGATCGCCATGTCCCGCTCCGGCAGTTCGGACGGTTTGCCGTCTCTTTGCGCAAGTTTCGCTCTGGCGACCTTCTCTTCTTGGCGGGACAGATCCCCGTGTTTTTTCCGCCTTTTGTCAAATTCGGTTTGCAATTTTTTATGCCTCGTGTTAATAGCCTCGCAGAGCCGTTGTGAATGTTTCGGACAATTGAAAGACGATAGAATAGGGTATCGACATGGCTTTTGCAAAAAACTCAATAATTTCAAGCAGATACAACTTCCAATATCTCGTCGCCCCCGCGCGCCGGGCAATTCGGGATGCGCATCCGAAAAATCCGGCCAGCCGAACGCGAACCGTTTGCAAATTGCAAAAAACATACGATCACGCGCGAATCCTATCAAGCTGGTTTTTCAAACGGCTATGGTTCCCTTGCGATCTAACAATAATCGACAACAATACGGACGCTTCTCTTTTCCGGACAGACGACACCAATGGACTTCAAATCGAAAATAGCTGACGCAAACAGTCTGCTCTCCGATATCTACGAGGTTGAAGACGCCAGGGGCGGCCGATTGCCGGTCCGGTCCGGTTTAGACGCCAAGGACATCCAAACCTTGCGTATCCGCCGCATGGAAATGCTCGCCGACGAGCTGCCGAAGATCGTCGGAGACAAGGCTTTCAAGGACGAGCAACGCCTGTTCCAGCTCCCGGCCTTCCGATACGGATTGGAGAAAATGCGCCCCCTCTCTTTTAGAAACGCCGAAACATGCATGGCTATCGGCGGCAAAAGGGTTCGTCGGCTCGAAAAAAAGGCCCTGCCGAGCTGCAGAAAAAAAGAACGCATCCAAATCCAGGAATCCGTCCTGAAAGAATACGCATACGGTCTTCTTGCCAGCCAAGGTAAAAGGATAAAAGGGCAAGCGGCCCAAGGTACAGGTCGCTCGAAAAACAATCCGGCGGCTGTCGAAAAAGGCGCCAAGGCATGCGAATTTGAAATACGGACTGACAAGGACGACGGTTTTGCTATCGTCCATAGCCCATTGAATAAAAAGTGACGGCCTGGAATCGTCGTCGCGCAATCAAACGCGAAATGGTTCCGTGACGCGTTCAATCGCGCGGCAAAAACTCCGGGCTGGAAATTCTCCACGACAACGAGGGCATTTCCGAAATCAAAAAAAACGGTCATGGTTGCATATGTAAACAAAGCTGTATTTGAAACCGAAACGAAAAGGAACGAAAAAACTGTGCAAAAAATACGGCATCGGCATTGTTCGCGTCACATACCGATACGATATGGCCGGGAATAAACGATACAAAACCGTCGAACTGATCGAGGAAGAAACCGAATGGATGCCTCCGGTGAAAGAAAATGCGGAACCCACCGACGAAATTGTCGGCATCAGTGTCGGTTACAAGGAGACGAAATTGCAAGGGAGACTCAAGAAAGAAGGCGCAAAATGGGACCCCCGGAAAAAAGTCTGGGTCCTCGGCCTTGCAAAGGCGGAAAAAAAATGGAGCTGCGGGACTGCATCGCCGTCCGCGACTTGGGCGACGACCAAGGGGGTTGACAAAATGGTATATACATATAGATGCTTGCATATACATGTAGATAAAAATCCCGAAGTGTCAAGGGGCGTTTCGCACCCTTTTCGACAGGCATCTATATGTATATGATTTTCGGTATCTACATATAGATGCTTTTATCTATATGTAGATGCAAGCATATACATGTATATACTGTCAACCCCCGCACTTGACACTTTCAGAGGCATCTACTTATATATGCTTTTGAAAGCATCTACATATAGATGCTTGCATATAGATATAGATGAAAGCATCTACATGTATATGCCTTTGAAATTATAGGGGCGGCATCTATATATAGATAATAAAAAGCATCTACATATAGATACTGGCATCTATATATAGATAAAAGCATCTATATGTAGATGCCGCATTTGTCGCATAATAAAGGGTTGCCGAGGCAAGCGAGGGAAAGGAACGAACGGAAATATCGAGCGGCCAAGAAACATGAGACAACAAAGACAGGTTGATTCGAAAACAAGGAACTCGCTCGTCGGGATCAAACAGGCGGCTCCAAAATGATCGCATCGAACAAACACAATCGCAGGCCTCGGCAACCCGCCGCTTCACCGGGACGCCGGGGTCTCCGCTACGCTCCGCCCCCGGCGCCGGTGAGCTTAACGTTGCCGAGGCAGGGGAGGGAAAGGAACGAACGGAAATATCGAGCGGCCAAGAAACATGAGAAAACAAAGACAGGTTGATTCGAAAACAAGAAACTCGCTCGTCGGGATCAAACAGGCGGCTCCAAAATGATCGCATCGAACAAACGCAATCGCAGGCCTCGGCAACCCGCCGCTTCACCGGGACGCCGGGGTCTCCGCTACGCTCCGCCCCCGGCGCCGGTGAGCTTTTCGTTATATGGCTTTGAGTTGAGTAATGACTTATGATTTCAAAATATTTTAAAGAAAAGAAGATAAGTTTTACAGAATTTTTAATTGGTCTATTGGGTGTTTTGGGAATAAGTCTTGGCATTTTAGGGGGATATATTTATTCTATATCTATAAAATCTGAGAATAATACAGAAATTTTTGCTACAATTGCGATGGTTTCAGCTTCCGCATATGTATTTGGAAATTTAATCGGCTTTCTTTTCGGAATACCACGAACAAATGAAAAAAATTTAAATTCTGACACATATGATAACTCAAAAGAATCGAAAAATAATATTAATTACAGAGTAAATACAAATTTAGAACAGGTTTCTGACTGGTTGACAAAAATTATTGTTGGTGTTGGCTTAGTAGAACTATCAGAAATTAAATCTAATGTTTTATCTATATCAGCAAAAATAGCATCGGATATAAAATGGCAACATGCTGAATCTATGATTATTGCAACCATTATTTATTTTCTTATTTTAGGTTTTTTCGTTGTTTACTATGCTACAAGATTATGGTTAACTGGTGAATTAGTAAAAGCCGACCTTAAACTGTATGACATTCCAAAGAAGAATAATATTTCAATACTTCCGGAAAAACTTGAGCATAACCAAAAAGAAATATTGAAAAATATAATCCAAAGTCATGAAAGTAAAGAAAACTATTTAATCAAAGAAGATTTGAAAAAGAATCCAACTCTATATAGCACCTTAAATTTATTAGTTACTGGAAATATAATAAATCCATGTTTAGAAGGTGATTGGGAAGTTGGAAAAACTGTCAACCTGACACCTATTGCAATTAAGTTATTGCCTTTTATAAAAAATGAATTTTCATAAGAACAACAGCCATATAACCCGGCGCTCAAGCGGATTCGGTGGGGTTCCGCTATCGCTCCACCCCACCGAACCGCTTAGCTTGGCGTTATACTTTTATAAGGCATATTTAGTTAAGGAGTTTTAACATGCTAAGGATACATGCTATTTTAATTATTGTTTTTTCCATGGTATCAGTAGGATATTCTCAAGATACTACAATCCCTAAAATTGAAAATCCAACTATTAAAAAAAATTATGATGAACCTACCGGTGTCGTAAATGGTACAATAGCCAATTCATTAAAAAACGATGAAACAAATGATAATAAATGTAGTTTTATATTGAAGTTTAAAGATTTGACAGAAGACGAGGTTAAAGAAATTGATCAAAAAGAGCTAAAAAAATTAATCGAAATCACATTGTTGGAATATAAGTTGAAAAAGTTCAGAAAAGAAGAAGGGTTAGACCATAATAACATTGATAGATATAAATACGACCACGGAAATCATATAGTATCGCCAGCTACTTATCCTTATCTTGCGTCAAAAGATTCCAAAGAAATAGACGCTATAAAGTATTTATCTGAGAAGATATGGTATCTTGAAGAAAAAATAAAAAATCAAGAAAGATTGATTACCCATTATAAAAACTTAGTCGATGAACTAAAAAATGAATTATCTAATATAAAAGGAAAAGAGAATTAAGGTATATATTTATCATTATACCAGTATATTAAAAAGAGGCAACTATTATGGTACAGAATAAAATACAAAATCTTGAAAATCAGATAGCTGAATTAGAAGCTCAAACAAAAGATATAGATTTGCATTTATCAAAAGTGGAACAATTATCAAATGATACAAAGCAAACTATGATTCACCCAAACAAGGAAAAAATGTACTGGAGTGAGCCTACAATGCTCACAATGAGTTTATCAATATTAGGATTTGGGGTAGTGATTATTTTTTTAATTTCGTATCTAATAAGTAAAGGGAAAGATTCTGAACTATTAGTCAAAGCTTTTGGCATACCTTTGATCATAGTTGCTGCGGTTTTTTTAGTAATTGCTGGCTATACAGAGGCACAAATTGCGCCAGTGATTGGGCTGTTGGGTACTATTGCTGGCTATTTGCTAGGAAAAAAGTCTGATACACAATTAACACAAAAAGACACAAAAAGTAGTAATCAAAACGAAAAAGTATAACCCGACGGTCCAGCGGATTTTGAAAGCCTCCGCTGCGCTACGGCTTTCAAAACCGCTGACCTTTGCGTTGCCGAGGCAAGCGAGGGAAAGGAACGAACGGAAATATCGAGCGGCCAAGAAACATGAGACAACAAAGACAGGTTGACTCGAAAACAAGAAACTCGCTCGTCGGGATCAAACAGGCGGCTCCAAAATGATCGCATCGAACAAACACAATCGCAGGCCTCGGCAACCCGCCGCTTCACCGGGACGCCGGGGTCTCCGCTACGCTCCGCCCCCGGCGCCGGTGAGCTTATCGTTGCCGAGGCAGGGGAGGGAAAGGAACGAACGGAAATATCGAGCGGCCAAGAAACATGAGACAACAAAGACAGGTTGATTCGAAAACAAGAAACTCGCTCGTCGGGATCAAACAGGCGGCTCCAAAATGATCGCATCGAACAAACGCAATCGCAGGCCTCGGCAACCCGCCGCTTCACCGGGACGCCGGGGTCTCCGCTACGCTCCGCCCCCGGCGCCGGTGAGCTTTTCGTTGCCGAGGCAGGGGAGGGAAAGGAACGAACGGAAATATCGAGCGGCCAAGAAACATGAGACAACAAAGACAGGTTGATTCGAAAACAAGAAACTCGCTCGTCGGGATCAAACAGGCGGCTCCAAAATGATCGCATCGAACAAACGCAATCGCAGGCCTCGGCAACCCGCCGCTTCACCGGGACGCCGGGGTCTCCGCTACGCTCCGCCCCCGGCGCCGGTGAGCTTTTCGTTGCCGAGGCAGGGGAGGGAAAGGAACGAACGGAAATATCGAGCGGCCAAGAAACATGAGAAAACAAAGACAGGTTGATTCGAAAACAAGGAACTCGCTCGTCGGGATCAAACAGGCGGCTCCAAAATGATCGCATCGAACAAACACAATCGCAGGCCTCGGCAACCCGCCGCTTCACCGGGACGCCGGGGTCTCCGCTACGCTCCGCCCCCGGCGCCGGTGAGCTTTTCGTTGCCGAGGCAGGGGAGGGAAAGGAACGAACGGAAATATCGAGCGGCCAAGAAACATGAGAAAACAAAGACAGGTTGATTCGAAAACAAGAAACTCGCTCGTCGGGATCAAACAGGCGGATCCAAAATGATCGCATCGAACAAACACAATCGCAGGCCTCGGCAACCCGCCGCTTCACCGGGACGCCGGGGTCTCCGCTACGCTCCGCCCCCGGCGCCGGTGAGCTTTTCGTTGCCGAGGCAAGCGAGGGAAAGGAACGAACGGAAATATCGAGCGGCCAAGAAACATGAGACAACAAAGACAGGTTGACTCGAAAACAAGAAACTCGCTCGTCGGGATCAAACAGGCGGCTCCAAAATGATCGCATCGAACAAACACAATCGCAGGCCTCGGCAACCCGCCGCTTCACCGGGACGCCGGGGTCTCCGCTACGCTCCGCCCCCGGCGCCGGTGAGCTTATCGTTGCCGAGGCAAGCGAGGGAAAGGAACGAACGGAAATATCGAGCGGCCAAGAAACATGAGAAAACAAAGACAGGTTGATTCGAAAACAAGAAACTCGCTCGTCGGGATCAAACAGGCGGCTCCAAAATGATCGCATCGAACAAACGCAATCGCAGGCCTCGGCAACCCGCCGCTTCACCGGGACGCCGGGGTCTCCGCTACGCTCCGCCCCCGGCGCCGGTGAGCTTTTCGTTGCCAGCCTTATTGGCATTTAAACGAGGAGACAAGATGAAAGATCGATTCATTCGATTCATATTGGCGGCAATAATGATGATTATATCATTGGCTTTAGCCTTTAATACCCAAGCTTCTGACCAGTTAAAGACTGCGCTTATCATTGGAAACGGAGCTTATAAAAGCGCACCTCTTAAAAACCCGGTAAATGATGCCAATGACATGGCGCGAACGCTCGAAAAACTTGGATTTGAGGTCATTCACATGGAAAACGCGTCAAAGAGAAGAATGAAGGACGCAATCCATCAATTCGGCCAAAAGCTGAAAAAGGGGGGAGTTGGCCTGTTTTATTTCGCCGGGCATGGCATGCAAGTAAGGGGGACCAATTACCTGATTCCAGTCAACGCCCATATTCGCGCAGAGTCAGATATAGAATTCGAGTCGATCGACGCCGGGCGCCTGCTTGCCAGGATGGAGGAGGCGGGCAACGAAATGAACATCGTGATTCTGGATTCGTGTCAGGACAATCCCTTTGCTCGCAGTTTCCGGTCCAATTCGCGAGGACTCGCGAGGATGGATGCCCCAACAGGTTCTTTTATCGCATACGCAACTGCACCGGGAGACACCGCTGCCGACGGAACGGGAAAAAACGGGATTTTTACAGGCAATTTGTTAAAACATATGACGACACCCAATCTTAAAATTGAGGATGTGTTCAAGCGGGTTCGAGTTGTCGTAGCAAATGAAACCTCGAAAAAACAGATTCCCTGGCAGTCTTCATCACTAATGGGGGATTTTTATTTCGTAAAAAATACAGGATCGGATTCGCCCATCAACCAGCCAATGCAGGTCGTCTCTTTCGACCCGGCACTCACCAATCCGAGAATTGTTAAAAAAGACCGCCACTATGTCAAATACGATACAGGTGTTGTCAGGGATACGCGCACAGGCCTGGAATTGTATGCTGGGCCAGACAAGGATACGAACTGGCATGAGGCTAAAGCCTGGGTGAATCGACTAAGCGTAGACGGCGGCGGATGGAGGATGCCCACACGTGCGGAACTAGAAAAATTATATGAAAAAGGCGTGGGCTCTCTTAACATGACTCCTCTTCTGAAAACCAACGGGAGGTCTGTTAGGGCAGTATGGTCGGGAGAAGAAGGGGGGGCAGGGGCTTCCATGTGGTATTCAAACTTCAGCTACGGTTTCGGTGATGGAGGGTGGGGTCTCCTTGACTTCAGTTCAACCCTGCGTGTTTTTGCTGTTCGCTCTCGATGACGATTTTGAGTTTAACAAATGGTGGCAACCCAACGCTTCACCGGAAGCCGAGGGCTGCGCTGCCGCTACGCCCTTGGCACCGGTGAGCTTTCCGTTGCCGTTCTAAAAATTCAAATTACGCAAAATTACAATGAGTTTTAATATTTTTTTAATTTGCAAAAATCACCCAATTAAATCCATCTACGAATGCAATCAAATTTGATATAATTGGTAAAGGAGAACGTTGTGGGCCATTTAATGCTGCTACCAAATAATTTTATTTTTATCTCTTTACTTTCTATACCCTGTATAATCATTCTTTTTTTTACCAAAGATTACTCGATAAAAAAATGGGAAAGCAATTCAAAAATTGTTTCATGCGTTTTTTCGATATTTATTTGGTCTATTATTTCCATGTACATCTTTATCATAATATTTGGTATGCTGAATTCTCTTCACTGGATATCTATGGATGGTAGATTGGATTTATTAAAGGTAAAAATTGAAGACGAATTTTATTTTGTGGATGAGTTGGATTGCTATAAAAGAACACCTTTACATTATGCTGTCTTTCCATCTCCAACCCGTAGCATATTTTCTTCAAACAAAAGTTTAAAGACAGTGCAATATTTAGTTGAAAAAGAAGCAAACATTAACGCGCGAGATAAATACGGTAAAACTCCTTTGCATTATTCCGTTTATTATAAAAGGACAGAATCGTCATGTTTTCTCTTAATGAATGGAGCGAAACCGAATTCACAGGATAATATTGAAAAAACACCACTGCATTATGCGATTAAAGATAAAAACTTCGAATCTGGTAAATGTCTTTTGAACAATGGAGCGGATCCAGACAAAGAAGATGCTGAGGAAAAAACAGGTTTGCATTACTCCGTCATGGAGGAAAATTTTGAAGCTGTAAATAGTCTTTTAAGCAACGGAGCAACTCCTGATAAAACTGATGCTGAAGGAAATACGGCTTTGCACTATGCAATTGAAAAAATGCAAATGAAAATAATTAACGAATTGTTGAAGCATGGCTCAGATTGCGATGTGAAAAACCATAAAGGGATAACACCGAAAATGATTGCGGATAAAAAAAATGACAAAAGAGTCATTAGGCTAATGCAAAGTCATTGTAAAAATTAAAATTTGTCGATCAGTCCGGCAACCCGCCGCTGCACCCGGACACCGGGGCCTCCGCATTCGCTCCGTCCCCCGCGCCGGTGAGCTTGTTGTTGCCGAGGCAAGCGAGGGAAAGGAACGAACGGAAATATCGAGCGGCCAAGAAACATGAGACAACAAAGACAGGTTGATTCGAAAACAAGAAACTCGCTCGTCGGGATCAAACAGGCGGCTCCAAAATGATCGCATCGAACAAACACAATCGCAGGCCTGGGCAACCCGCCGCTTCACCGGGACGCCGAGGTCTCCGCTACGCTCCGCCCCCGGCGCCGGTGAGCTTCTCGTTATACCCCTCTTAATATGAGGGCCATTATTAACTTTAGGTCTAAGTATGAATAGCATAATTAAAAAAATCGGAAAATTCAGAGATAATCATTTAGCAGAAATATCTTTAAACATGACAAAGGATTATTTTGATATGGGTTATGGTAATATTTCTGAAGAATTGATTAAATATGATTTGACCTCAGATTTTATATACCTAAGTAAAAACGATCTAAATTGCTATTGCTCTCCAAAAGGTAATAATGAACTAATTTCCCTTGTTGTAAATTTTTTTAAAAAAATGTATGGAAAAAATGTTAAAGAGAATCAAGTATTGATAACAAATGGTACAACAAATTCAATCGCATTAATAAATACCTACTTAAAAGAACGATCTAAATGTAAAATAGTTGTACAAAATCCAACTTATGACACTGCAATTAATATTATAAAATCCCATAATCTATCTATTCAATACATTAATCCGATCATGGATAATATTAGGGATTGTACAGCCGATGCCTTTTATCTGATGTTTAGGTGTCATAATCCAACAGGTATGAACATAGCAAGTGAGAAAGAGTTTAAAATAAAAGAAAAAATTTTATCAAATGAATCAATTCTCATCGAAGACGATGCCTACAGTTTATTGTTTAAAAGCAATAAAGCTTATCTGCCTGTTAAAAATGAAAATTATCTTTTTTTGGGATCTTTTTCAAAATATATTTTTCCCGCAATCAGAATAGGTTATGTAATAGGATCACCTAAAATAATTGAGCAACTATCAATTTTTCAAAAATATTATAATTCTCATCCTAATCAAATAAGTCAGCTACTGTTGATAACATACTTAAAAACAGGAAAAATATTTAACGAGATTGAACATAAAAAGAAAATTTTGAATAAAAGAAAAATAGCATTTGAACAATCTCTTTCAAATAAAGCTATAAGTAAAATAAAAAATTTATCTTTGTTATCGGGTTTCTATTATTGGTTAGAGTTCAATGAAAATATTAATGCTAATACAATATTTAAAGATTTATATGACGAAAAGGTTTTTGTTATTCCAGGCGAAATATATTCTTTGAATTATAAACAAAATTCATTAAGAATTTGTATCAGTAATATTGAAGAAGAAAAAATTAGAAAAGCAACTAAGATTATAAATAAAGTGATTGATAGAATATGAAAAATGAATTCGATGAAATGAACTATGAAATTAGAAGATTTTTTAGTGAAGAACTTATTTCTTTAATAATTTTCGGTTCTTCATGCAGAAAAAATGATATTGATATCACGTCTGATATTGACTATATTATCATTTTGGAAAGTGTTAATAATCAAGATATTATTTCGAGAAAATTAAAAGAAAAATTAGTTAATTTTTTACCCTTAGTTGCATTTAATATTTATAGCAAATCGTCTTTTCCCCAAATTTTGGCACATAATAAATGGCTAACTCTTAGCATCAAATTAGGGTATTACATAATTTTTGATAAAGAATCCTTTTTTTATAACAATATTGAATATGAATTTAAACATATTTCTCATCAAAAAATTGCTCCTAATGGCTGGAAAATTAATTTTAAACAGCCACATGCTGAAATGATCATTCAATTTATATCTCTATCTAATAGTTATTATGAATGTGCTACGGTAGCATTTAGTAATCAAATTTTTGACATTGCAAATATACTGTTAATGAATAGTATTCATTGCTATATGTCAGGAATGCTATGTAAAAGAAATATTTATATAACTAAAGGCGAAATTGTACAATGCTTCATAAAGACATATTTATTATGGGATGATATCGCGTTATGCCATAAACTGTTAGAGATTGAACAAAATTTTGGCAAAATCGGCACAATATCATTTGATTATGAGGATGATGGAAATGTATCTTATTTGACAGATAAAATTATTCTTGAGCAACTATTTGTAGAAAATATAAACATATTCCAAAAATTAAAAGAAAAGCTTTTGGATTGAGATATACCAGAAATTTCAAATTTGATTTATTAATTGAAAGTTGTTAAAAAATCATATTAATAAAAATACTTTATCATTAAATATCTATGAGGTATAACCAGTCGGTCAAGCGGACCGCCGGGGCTTCCGCTCCCAAGCTCGCTCCACCCCCGGCGGCCGCTTACCTCTGCGTTGCCGAGGCAGGGGAGGGAAAGGAACGAACGGAAATATCGAGCGGCCAAGAAACATGAGACAACAATGACAGGTTGATTCGAAAACAAGGAACTCGCTCGTCGGGATCAAACAGGCGGCTCCAAAATGATCGCATCGAACAAACGCAATCGCAGGCCTCGGCAACCCGCCGCTTCACCGGGACGCCGGGGTCTCCGCTACGCTCCGCCCCCGGCGCCGGTGAGCTTTTCGTTGCCGAGGCAGGGGAGGGAAAGGAACGAACGGAAATATCGAGCGGCCAAGAAACATGAGAAAACAAAGACAGGTTGATTCGAAAACAAGGAACTCGCTCGTCGGGATCAAACAGGCGGCTCCAAAATGATCGCATCGAACAAACGCAATCGCAGGCCTCGGCAACCCGCCGCTTCACCGGGACGCCGGGGTCTCCGCTACGCTCCGCCCCCGGCGCCGGTGAGCTTTTCGTTGCCGAGGCAGGGGAGGGAAAGGAACGAACGGAAATATCGAGCGGCCAAGAAACATGAGAAAACAAAGACAGGTTGATTCGAAAACAAGGAACTCGCTCGTCGGGATCAAACAGGCGGCTCCAAAATGATCGCATCGAACAAACGCAATCGCAGGCCTCGGCAACCCGCCGCTTCACCGGGACGCCGGGGTCTCCGCTACGCTCCGCCCCCGGCGCCGGTGAGCTTTTCGTTGTACCAAAGCCTTCGGCAGGAGTGGAACCGAGGCGCCCGCAAAGAAAATGCATAAGGAAAGGACAAGTCTTAAAAGCTTTTAAGAACAAGGCGCGAATAGGCGAAAGAAGCAACGGAAAAAAATACGGGCCGTGATAAGGAAGAAGGGAAACAAAAAAAATGAAAGGAAAAAGCGAAGCGTGTCTTCCGGGAAAGTGATCGGGTACATAGCGTACGTGACCAAATTGCAATTGATTTGCGAAGGCGACTCCTGTATAGTAGCCGGAAGCAGGAAGAAGATGATTTCGTACCTGGAGATCGCCAGGCCGGGGGAGTCGAAGAAAGTCACGATAACCAAGGCGAGGTTCGGGGACATCAAAAGAGCCATCGAACTCGGGGCGGCCTACAGTTTCGACCGCGAGGCGTACGAGCGTTTCCATCCGCTCGCGCGAAAGAGCGGAATAGACGTCGGTCCGGCTGATTTCGACGCGGCGGAGTCCGAAGGGATTCAATTCGTCACGGTTCGAAGGAAAGTCCCGTCGGGAAATTGAAAAGGAGATAAAAAAGGCGATGCTCGCGCCCGAATTTCCACCGCATGCGAACGACGGAACACACGCCGGAATACCGGCGGGCGTTCTTCCCCGGCCGATATTCGCCGGCCGCGGGGTATTTCCGGACCTTCCTGTCGTCCCGCATCCCAACGAGTTATTCGCGGGCCGGACGACGGGGGCTGCGTATCCGATCATAGGGGAGTCCTTCGTCCCGACGCAAGAGCCGCGCGCATCGGACCGCTCGAAGCCCGCCGCCGCCTTCGCTCCGCCGAAACCCCGAATATCCGACATCTTCAAGGAGGAAGGAAAAAAACTTCTTGAATCCGGAAGGCTTTCGCCGGAGCAGGGCAAGGCCGTCTACGCCATAATTCACTGCCGTACCGAGACGTACGGCTACCACGCGGACGTCTGCGACTGTTGCGGTTTCCTCCGCATCAGGCACAACTCGTGCCGCAATCGCCATTGTCCGTCCTGCCAGGGAATCGCGAAGGCGAGATGGGTCGGGAAAAGGCTTTCGGAGCTTCTTCCCGCAAACTACCACCACGCCGTGTTCACGGTTCTGTCGTACATTTCCAGGCTCGCCATGTTCAACAGAAAGGCGATGTACGACCTGATATTCGACGCGGCCTCGCGAACGCTTCTCGTGTTCGGCCGCGACCCGAAGCATCTCGGGGCCGAAATCGGCTTCTACGGAATCCTCCACACGTGGTCGCAATTGATGGAGCCCCACGTCCACGTTCATTTCATAGTCGTCTGCGGCGGCCTGGCCGACGACGGACAATGGAAGGAGCCGAAGCACGGCGCCAAATTCCTTTTTCCGACCCGGGCGCTGTCGAAGGTCTTCAGGGGAAAATTCGTCGAGGGACTGAAAAAGCTGTACTGCGAGGACAGGCTGGCCGTCCCGGAATCGATGGAGGAGCTTCGGACCCCGGAAGGATTCGAGAAAAAACTCGACGAGCTGGTCTCCAAACCGTGGAGGGTCTACTGCAAGCCCCCGTTCTCCGGCCCCGACGAGGTCGTCCGATACATCGGAAGGTACACCCATCGCATAGCGATATCCGACGGCCGGATCGTTTCCTTCGAAAACGGACGCGTGCGATTCAAGTACAAGGACAACAGGGAAAGGGACCCGGAAAAAAAACACAAGGAGGCCGAGCTTTCGACGGACGAGTTTCTGAAAAGATACCTGAACCACGTCCTTCCGCGCGGATACCACAGGATAAGAAACTACGGCTTTCTGTCCAACGGCAGAAAGAGAAAAAACATCGAAACAATCAAGTCGCTGCTGCCCGAACCCGAGGCCGCCGCGGAGCCCGAAGCTCCGAAAGATCCGGAAAGAGTCTGCCCCGCCTGCGGAAAAGGCGAAATGACGACGTTTCCGATCGTGAACGGACGCGGGGAAACGACCAAATGCGAACTGTCCATGCTTTTCGGAAAATACAGGGACACATCGTGAAAGAGACTCGGCCGAATCCGAAACCGCGAACGAGACGAAGCCGGCAGATTCAAGGACTCGAACCCGGAAGGGAGAGCAGCGCCCGAAATTCCGGCGGAAACGCAAAACATGGCGGTTTTAACAGAATATTCTCAGACCCGGAGCGGAAAAAACCGCCGTCGAGAAGAAACTCCTTTTCGATCCGGCGCGCAAAGGAGACCGAAAACAAAAGCGCGGAACCTACTTTGCACATATAGAAGCCCGAGGATAAAACCCGGCTTTGGTACAACCGCCGTTGGAGCGTCAATTTGACCTTCCGCTGCGCTCCAGGTCAAATTGACGCTCAACTGAGAGTTGCCGAGGCAGGGGAGGGAAAGGAACGAACGGAAATATCGATCGGCCAAGAAACATGAGACAACAAAGACAGGTTGATTCGAAAACAAGGAACTCGCTCGTCGGGATCAAACAGGCGGCTCCAAAATGATCGCATCGAACAAACGCAATCGCAGGCCTCGGCAACCCGCCGCTTCACCGGGACGCCGGGGTCTCCGCTACGCTCCGCCCCCGGTGCCGGTGAGCTTTTCGTTGCCGAGGCAGGGGAGGGAAAGGAACGAACGGAAATATCGAGCGGCCAAGAAACATGAGACAACAAAGACAGGTTGATTCGAAAACAAGGAACTCGCTCGTCGGGATCAAACAGGCGGCTCCAAAATGATCGCATCGAACAAACGCAATCGCAGGCCTCGGCAACCCGCCGCTTCACCGGGACGCCGGGGTCTCCGCTACGCTTCGCCCCCAGTGCCGGTGAGCTTTTCGTTGCCGAGGCAAGCGAGTGAAAGGAACGAACGGAAATATCGAGCGGCCAAGAAACATGAGACAACAAAGACAGGTTGATTCGAAAACAAGAAACTCGCTCGTCGGGATCAAACAGGCGGCTCCAAAATGATCGCATCGAACAAACACAATCCCAGGCCTCGGCAACCCGCCGCTTCACCGGGACACCGGGGTCTCCGCTACGCTCCGCCCCCGGCACCGGTGAGCTTTTCGTTGGCAACCCAGAACGAAAGAGCTGTACCCTAAGTTCATGCAGTGCAGAATATCTGTAGTGAGAGATTGGTGATTTTATAAATGTTCATGATAATTTTGAGAAGAAACAATTTAAATTTAGCTTTGCACATTTCTCGAACTATATTTTTCAATCATTAAGGAGGTTAGTCTCGATGATTTTGAATTTAACAGCAAATAAAAAGATTACGTTTCTTTTATTTATTTGTATTATTTTACACGGTTCTTTTGCAATTTCTCAAGAAAGTACGATGCCGCAGCAAAACAGCGACGAGTTGAAATCAAAAGGCATCGATTCTTTAAAAAATTCTGACTGGAATGAATCAATCGATTTTTTAACCAATGCCATATCTCTCAATCAAAACGACCCGGATCTTTTTTTCTATCGCGGTATTGCGCTTATTAACATTGACGAGCATCTTGAGGCAATTAAGGATTTTGAAAGTGCGCTGAATGTAGACCAGAATTATTTGATTGCATATTTTGGCAGGGCAACGGCTAATGTGCATTTACGAGATTACGTGGATGCAATAGACGACTATACTAAATTCCTTAATAATGTTGCAAAACCAGAGCATTTTGAATTTCTTGAAAAAGCATTTCTGAATAGAGCTATTTGTTTTGAAAGAACAGGTAGAACCGAACAAGCAATAAAAGATTATGAAGTCGCGATAGAATTGAATCCTGATAAGCAATCTTATCGTGACCGTCTTTCTGACATCAAAAATGAAAGGAAGAAAAGTTTTTTTAATAAATTAATTTATGCAGTAGTTTTTTTCATTTTGGGCTTTATGGGAACTTTGGTTTTTCAAGTCGCGGCAACAGAGGGCCTTCTTGGCGAAAAGAGAGACCAAAAAATTTCTCCATTGCTGGCGGGCTTAATTACCGTGTTTGTTTGTCTGTTGATGTTGGTTTTGATGCTTACACTTGGGTTCTCATATATTCCAAACGTAATTATATCTTTAGTATTGGGCGCATTTTTAAGTGGAATTCTAATGCTTGTGGCATCTAAAAAATACGGTTCCGCCAATTTTAGAATTAAAGACGAACTATCAAATCTATTAAAAAGATTCGGAAAATAGTTTAGGGCCTCAATAAAAAACTTCCAAGGAAAAATCAAAAATTGCGATTAAGATCAAACGCTTATTGGTGCCTGAATCAAAAACTGGCATTCTGCAAAGTATCGAACAGTCTGCCAACCAGTCGCTTCACGCGGACACCGAGATCTCCGCTACGCTACGCCCCCGGTGCCGGTGAGCTTGTCGTTGCCGAGGCAGGGGAGGGAAAGGAACGAACGGAAATATCGAGCGGCCAAGAAACATGAGAAAACAAAGACAGGTTGATTCGAAAACAAGAAACTCGCTCGTCGGGATCAAACAGGCGGCTCCAAAATGATCGCATCGAACAAACACAATCGCAGGCCTCGGCAACCCGCCGCTTCACCGGGACGCCGGGGTCTCCGCTACGCTCCGCCCCCGGCGCCGGTGAGCTTGTCGTTGCCGAGGCAGGGGAGGGAAAGGAACGAACGGAAATATCGAGCGGCCAAGAAACATGAGACAACAAAGACAGGTTGATTCGAAAACAAGAAACTCGCTCGTCGGGACCAAACAGGCGGCTCCAAAATGATCGCATCGAACAAACACAATCGCAGGCCTCGGCAACCCGCCGCTTCACCGGGACGCCGGGGTCTCCGCTTCGCTCCGCCCCCGGCGCCGGTGAGCTTTTCGTTGGGCAAAAAATTATAGATTGATATGGCTGGAATAAATAGAGCAAAAATTAAGTATCTTGATGAAACAAGCATTATTGCCGAATCAATTAGTAAAAGAGTTATCAAACCTTGTATATTTATATCTCATATCTCTATTGATAAATCTACAGCAATTAAAATTGGGAAATATATAAAGAATCAAGCTGATTTAGATATTTATCTCGATATTTATGATGAGGGCTTGCAAACTGCAGTTGCTTTAAATGACATTCAAAAAATTACTGCATTTATTGAAGAAGGTTTAAATGAAAGTGATTTTTTATTATGCCTAGTGTCGGAAAAAACTATTAACTCTTGGTGGGCGCCATATGAAATTGGCTTTGCAAGAAGAGCCAAAAAAAGAATTGCTACATTGACATTATCTGAAACTGTTACTTTGCCAGAATTTCTTGAGATAGGACATATAATAAAGGGTATTAATACTTTAAATCAGTATCTTAAGAGAATTTATATACGATCTATCTTATCACCAAAGTATAAGAATCGTTTAATTCAAAAATTAATTCCACATGATGAAATACATCCATTAGATGATTGTTTAGACTGGGAATATTAAATGATGTCAAAAAGTGAAAGGAGAAAGATAAATGGGTGCTTTACATGATTATTTAGAAAAAAGTGGATTATCAGAATGCGAAGTTTCAATCTTTTTTCTAAAATTGAAAATAAAGGCTAATCAGAATGAAAAAGAAGCCGCATGGACATTATTCGTTGAATTAGCAACTCGAATAGCGACTCAGGATTTACCGGATGATTTTGGCATGGAGAAACGGGCACTGAGTTCATTGTATGAGTTTTTCTCTAAAGCTCGTGAAATTTTGGTACAAAGAGGGCGCTTAGCTCAAGATTTTTCAGTATTAACAGTATATACACTTAATCGTGTACTTCGTCCTTTTCTTGCAGAATGGCATAAACGTAGCGAGAAAGAGACAGCTTTTGATGACCCCAATGCCTGTAAAGAGTTCCGACAGGCTCTTAAAATTATTCAGAAAGAACTTAAGGCTTGCGCTTTTTGTTTAGCTGATGCCGCTGGAATAGACCCAGAAACTACGGAAAAACTTTTATAAAATCAATAAAATATAATTTTTTATGAATATTGGTCAAAATAAATGAAAATTTTTATTATAGGAGGAACGTCTGATAGTGGTAACAATGAGATTGAGATCCTTAATAAATTCTGTAACCAGTTGGGGATAATTCTTGGAAACAGTGAGCATCAGATTGTTCTATGTAGCGAGCATACTGGTTCAGCTGATCGTGCTATACTTGAGGGGATAAAAAAATCAAATGGGATTAAAACCGATAAGAAAATAATCATTCATCGACCAGATGACCCCGTAATCAGAGAAAACTGGAAATTTTTAGAAAAAGACATCGGGCTAATTAACCCCCAATATAATTCACATCGAGGTCCATACTTTAGGGCTGAAGATGGGAAAAGCATTAGCTCATATGAGGGATTAAAGTTAGCTTTCCTTCTCTGCCAAATCCAAGCATTATACGATAGTGATGTGTTGATCAGCATAGGAGGAAAGAAAGAAGGTTCTGCAATACTTCTGCTATCAATTGCTCGGCAACAAGGCAAAAATATTATCCCTTACCGTTTTCTGGGAGGAGCTGCCGAACATGTATACAACCAATTAGAAGGGGAACTAAAAGTTCGCATTGGAAACGCACTGGTAGAAAAATTGTATGATCAACAAGATGGTCCTTCAGCAATTCCTGAAATTCTTGATAGGTTGCAAGGTTTTCAGCCAGGTTCTCCACCTCGGATATTTTTGAGTTATGCTTGGCGATCATCGGAATACGCTGATCTTGTTGAGGCGCTTCTACGTCGTTTTAGAGATGTTACTGTTTTCAGAGATGAGAGGGATATATTGCAAGGGGAGAGTATAAACCAGATAATCCAAGAAGAGATAAAAGTTAAATGTAATATTTTTTTGGCATTATGGTGCAGTGATTATGTAGAAAGCCCATACTGCCATGATGAGATGAATCTCTGGATCAGACATAGAGGTTTGGATCGACTGTATTTAGTAAGATTTGATGATACTCGTCCAGTTTGGCCAGCATTACGAGAAATACCAGAAAATCGTGAAGAATTCCGTGCAAAATGGCCTCGTGTAAGTAAGAATCGTGCTGAAATTGAAAAAAATATTTCAGAAATTATTTATGCCTTTAATTAAGTAGAGCAAACAAGAGGTTGATATTATAATGGCAATATTTGCCCAACCCGGCAGGTTAGCGGCAATTGGGGGCTTCCGCTAGCGCTCCAGCCCCCAATTGCCGCTGACTTTTGCGTTGAGGCGGTGAATGTGAATATATAAGATCAGGTTTGGGGTTGAGATTATTAACTTATTACTCCAAATGTTTATGTTTGTACGAAAGCCGCCCCAACAAGTCGTTCCAGCGGATTTGCGGGGCTCCGCTATCGCTCCGCCCCGCAAACCGCTGAACTTAGCGTTATGTGACGTGCATAAGGGAATAATTGAAATGAAACCTAAAACAAAGGAATGTATCCAGATGAAAGACCTAATGAACGAACTGAGAGCTATGTTTTCTGATATAGAAATGGACCAAAATGCAAAAAACACAATAATCCAGTCATTGTATTTAAAGGTTGGAAACACAGTAAGTTTATTAACTCTTCAAGAAAAATTGAAGGTTCTCTATGAATATGAAAAAAATTATTTAGAATTATTAAAAAACTATAAAGAAGAAATAAAATTTGCTGCAAATCTCCAAGAAGATCTACGCAAAGAAAGAACCAAGTTCTTTTCTGAGTCGCTTAAAGATGTTTCTCAAACTCTTAAAGAAGCTCAAGTAGACTCTAAAGTTGCTTCAGTTTGGATTCAGGAGCTTGTGGATAGCTTTACAAAGAGCCTTGATCTTTCAAGCGGGCTAATTGAAGAACATACTTTAGATATGATTGGGGAAATCAGAAAAGAAGCAAAAAAAGAAGCGAAAGAAGTTAAAGCGACGAGTGATGAATAAACAAACAATAGAAAAAGATTTCATTAGTATTATGAATGTTTTAAAAGTCTCAAGATCCAAGCTTGTGTCAGATTTTTTAAACAGAGAACCGTCCATTTTTCTTCCTATGTTCAAATACGAAAACAACCCGACCCTGATGAACATAGCAATTGAAAGCTATTTTATTTCTTGGATTAATTTTCATTTTTATATCTGGAGAAAGAATATAAGCGCACAAGTTTCAGATAAGATATTTATGCAAACAATGAATCGATTTCTGAGAAAGTATCTTTCGGATATAAAGAAAAGGGACTCAATTGAGCTTAAATTCTTCAATGATTTGATAGAGAAAAAAATTGGCCTGTTGAATCGATTGATGTATATCGATGAACAATCTGATAACAATTTCAATCTGTTAATTATGGAATATGAAAAGGATAAAGCATTATATAAAAGAAAAATTACCGACTTACAGGAGAAGAAATAATGGGTTTTTTCGATCTTTTTGATAAAATTGATGATATTATTTATGAACCAGTAAAGGCCATCACTGATTGGGCCAGAGAACCTTTAAGGGCATGGGAGCATAAACGCAATATTAAAAATGAAACGACGAGAAAAAATATAGAAACTCAAAATAGAATTAGAGAAAAAGAGGCAGAGGTTAAACTTGCCATAAAAAAAGAAACAGAAGTAAAAAGAATATTGGTTGAAATAGATGAGCTTAAAAAGGATAAAGAATTAGAGCGAATGAAAGCTGTTTCAGAAGCAATAATGAAATACCAAGAGGAACTCACAAGGCTGAATGTTAATGCAATTAACGCTATTGGGCATATGCAACTTGATTTGCGGGAAAAAGCACAACAATTAGTTTATGATAAAACTATCAAATACAAGGAATTGCAGGACCAAGCAATTGCGGAAGCATCAAACGATTTAAAAAATATAGAGAGTGCATTTTCAGGAAACGAAATAGCCAAAGATATTCTCATTCGGGCAATAGATAAACGGCTTGCTAACATTATAGACACGGCACATAATTTCCTCATTGAATTAAATGCTGATATAAAATTGCTGAACCAGAGCATTAGTTTGCTCGCAGAACATGGTCAAGTTTTTATTGAAAACCATTTGGAAAAATTTCATGTTATAGAAGCTGTTCCAAGAGAAATGAAAGTTATTGAGGAAAAATAAACCATTAGACATACTACATCGAAAAAGTATTATCTGTATAATGTGGCGGCAGGTGAGATTGGAGAATATTACACAAGGAGAAAAAATGAAAAAAGATGATTTGTCCGATGATGAAATCAAAGCTTTAGAGGTTTTAAAGCGTTGGAATGATGATGAAAATCATTCTGGGCCACCAGAACCCGAAACTGAGTTAGCCGAAGAATTAGTTAGAAATGGCCTTATAGAAAGAGACACAAGGTCAGTTGGAGATTTGCCTAAACGTGAAGCTATAGTTGGGCATTTTATTACGGAAAAAGGAAGAAGGCTATTGGCCGGTGAAGAGGTATGAAAACGAGCGATTTTATTAGAAAAAGCACATAACAAGGCGCTCCACTCAGACAGCGAGGTCTCCGCTGCGCTCCGCCCCCGCTGCCGGTGAGCTTGTCGTTGCCGAGGCAGGGGAGGGAAAGGAACGAACGGAAATATCGAGCGGCCAAGAAACATGAGAAAACAAAGACAGGTTGATTCGAAAACAAGAAACTCGCTCGTCGGGATCAAACAGGTGGGCGCTGTCCAACTCCCGCGAAAACCTGAATCGCATCGGCGGGTATCCGTCCTGGATACAGGACGCGGATTATCCCGATTGCCTCCAATGCGGCCGCGCCATGGTGTTTTGCGCCCAATTCGATTCCAATCTCCCCACGGTTTCCGGAGAGGAATGGCTGTGGGGCAGCGGGGGCATTTGCTATGCGTTTTGGTGCGAGGATTGTCGAATCAGCGCTTTTTTGTGGCAGTGCACGTGACATGTTCGGTGTATCCGGAATTCCAATCCCGAGCCGAAAACTTTCTTGAAATTGCATCGGCAAATGAGGTATGAATTGTCATATACGATTTTACGCCTCCATTTTGACCGAAACAATTTTTTTAGGGAGGACGGTATGAAATGGTTCCACCTTATGGCGCGTTGCAGTTTGATGTTATTTGTTGCCTGGGCCGGTCCTGCGGCCTTTTCGGATGCCTGGGCACAGATGCATGTGCCCAGCCTGTGGCAAGGCGAGATTTCCGGACAAGTGTACAACGCCGGATTCCGACTGCCGGTGACCATCGAGATCAAACCGGCGCTGCCCCATGAAGCCAACCCGTTTCATTTGTTCGTAGGGGCCGGGGAACCGAGCCAAGTCGGCCATGTGTTCCTGTCCAGCGCCATGCAATTCAGCACCTCCCGGGGACCGGCGACATTGCAGTACCTGACCATTTCCATGCAGGGCGCGCGCTTGACCGCGAACCTGACCAGCGACCACAGGGCCGAGGCAGCCAAGGCCAACGGATTCAGCGGCCCCAACGTTTCCGCCGAGCAGGCCTCGGATTTGATGAGAGGCGTTCTGCGCGACGCCTGGGGCGCCACGGAGATGTTCGGGTTTACAGTCGGCGCCAGACTGACAGCTGACTTGAACGCAAACCAGCTTTTCGGCGCCATAGAGGGGTCGGGAGGGAGCTACACCGCCACATCCTCGGCGGTCCGTTACCGTGCCAGATTCAGTGCGACCCGAGTAAGATAGCCTGTCTATCTTCCAAAGCCGGCCTGTCTCATACAGCTGTACTGTCTATTTCTTTTCGATATGCTGACCGAAACCGCGAAAGTGAGCCGAGATTATGACGGATATTATCTTCGAGACGATTCGAGCCGCTGTTACGGGCTTTGTGGTGTTATCCTTGTTTTCGATTCCGGAAAAGCACAGCATAGTCCGGCGGACTCCGGGCTGGAAATTCATCGTGTCCGGTTTTACGCTCGTATTTTTCGGGACCTTGATAGACATTACGGACAATTTCGATTCCCTGAACAGGTTCGTTGTCGTCGGAGACACGGAATGCCAGGCTTTTCTCGAAAAGATCGTCGGCTATCTGTCCGGTTCCGTTCTCATTGCGGTCGGTTTTTCGAAATGGCTGCCCCAAATCGCCGATAACGCGAGACGGTCCGCAGAGGAAATAAAACAACTGAAAGGGATTCTTCCCATCTGTTCCCACTGCAAAAAGATACGGGACGACGAAGGCTATTGGAGCAAGGTGGAATCCTACTTTCGCGAGCATTCGGAAGTCAAATTCAGCCACAGCATATGCCCGGAATGCAGGGAAAAATATTATTCCCGCCTGAAAAGCCGGAAAAACGGGAATTCCGACCGACAACCCCGCGCAATCCCCGAAGACTGTTCCGAATAATCGTCTCGCAGGAATCTATATTTGCGTTGACAAAAAAGGCGGTCCTAGTCTACCTTGATTCAACCTTGAAACCAAAAAGGGAGGGAGAGATGGAGAGCATGAATTCGTATGAAAGGGTCATGTGCGTATTCGAGGGCAAAAAGCCGGACCGTCCCCCGGTAGTCCCGATGATTCGCGAGTTTTGCAGCGTACAGGCGGGATTCGACCTGGTCGACGAGATGGACAGCGTGGAACGGCATGTGTACGCCCAGACCTACGCCGTCTCCAAGTTCGGCTACGATTGCGTGTGGGACATGTTCGCCTGCCATTCGGAATCCGAGGCCATGGGGTCGGTCCTCAAAATCACAAAAGGGGTCCCGCCTTCGGTGGACGTGCCGGCCGTCCGGGACTATGCAAGGGACCTTCCCCGGCTGAAACTGTTCGACCCGTACCAGAACGAGCGGCTGAGCCTTATCCTCGAGGGAATGCGCCGGCTGAAGAAACGCTTCGACAAGGAAATTCCGGTGATCGGATACATCCAGGCCCCTTTCAGGCACGTATCCATGCTGCGAGGCTCCGAGGACGTCTATCGGGACCTGTACAAGAACCCGGGGCCGCTCAGGGAGCTTTGCGAGATCGCTTTGAACAGCCTGATCGTCTATGCCGTGGCCATCCTGAGCACCGGGGTGGACATCCTGTTCATATCCGATCCGAGCAGTTCGGGCGACGCCATATCCAAAAAGCACTGGGAGATGTGGGGCAAGCCGCTGACCACCCGGCTTGTCGATCTGGTCAAGAGGACCGGCGTGAAAACCATCATGCATATGTGCGGCGACAACACGGACAGGCTGGAAGGCATGGCGGAAACCGGCGTGGACTGCCTGAGCCTGGACGAACCCGTGGATTTCGAAAAAGCCCGAAAGGTGCTGGGGCCGAAATACATCCTCATGGGAAACGTGAGCACCTCTCTGCTCGCCATGGGAAGCCCCGAAGACGTTGCGGAAGCAACCCGGGAAGTCATCCGAAAGGCCGGCGCAGACGGCTCTCTTCTGGTCAGCGGCGCCTGCATACTTCCGGGCATCTGTCCGGCGGAAAACGTCCGGGCCATGGTGGAGACGGCCAGGGAATTCGGCAGTTAGTTTTTTCCCAATTCTTCTCTAACCGCCAGACCGATCTTTTCCAGCGTGTACGGCTTTTTCACATATTGGCCCGCGCCCAGGCTTTGAAGCTCGTTCACGCGCTGGGTCCTGGAGAAGCCGCTTGCAATGATCGCCTTTTGTCCGGGATGATCCTCGATGATTTTTTTGTAGGTATCGAGACCGTCAATCCCCGGCTCCATGATCATGTCCAAAACAAGAAGGTCCGCCGAATGGCTTTTCATATGCTCGCAGGCTTCCTCGCCGCTTGCGACCGAAGAAACGGAATACCCCAGCATCCTTAGTATGGCCGTGGCGATTTCCCTCTGCTCTTCCACGTCGTCCACCACGAGGACAGACTCTCCGTTTCCCGTGTATCGGTCGAGCGGCATTCCAATCTCGCCCGCTTGAAATTTCTCCCTGGTGACAGGCAGATAAAGGGTGAAAACCGTTCCCTCGCCTTTTAAACTGAGCATGTCGATATATCCGTCATGGTCCTTGACCGTGCCCCATACCACCGCCATTCCGAGCCCGGTCCCGCTCCTGCCCATCTTTTTCCTCGTGTAAAAAGGCTCGAAAATTCTTTCGGCCTCCTCCTTCGACATTCCCACTCCGGTATCGGATACCGACAGTTTCACATAATCGCCTTCTTCGATGTTTTCATATCTGCTGATGGGCGTATCGAGATAGACGTTGCGCGTGGATATGGCGATTTTTCCGCCGTCGGGCATAGCCTCCGCCGCATTCGAGATCAGATTCGTGACGCATTTGGAAATATGTACGGGGGAACCTTTGATATTGAGCAAGTGCGCTTCAAGCTCCGAGACGATTTCCACATTTGGATGAAAGGATTTCAACTTATCCATCTCGGGGCTTTTCAACTGTTCCAAAACAATGTGGTTCAAGTTTACCACTTCCGCTACGCAAACCCCTCTCCTGGCCATGGTCAAAAGGTCCTGAACCACTTCGACGGCCCTTTCCCCGGACTTTTGCATGATCAAAAGGGGCTTTCTCAAGGGACTGTCGTCCGGCAGATTCATCATAAGTACTTCGGGATAGCTGACAATGCCCGAAAGAATGTTGTTCAGATCGTGGGCGACCCCTCCGGCAAGGGCGCCGATGGCTTCGAACTTTTCCGCTCTTTGAAGCTTGGCCTCCAGGAGCTTGGCCTCGGAGATGTCGGCCACGGCGACGATTTGCCCCTCTTTGGGATGGTCGATATCGAGAGAACACGCTCTGACAATACAATCGAAGGCGCTGCCGTCCTTGCGAACCAATTGCGTCTCCACGCTCCCTGTTTCCGAACGGGTTATGGCCTTCAGAAGAACGTTGCCGACCCGCTCGAATTCCCATTGATCCTTGTATAGAACACGGGTCTCCACCCCCTCCAGCGTATCCTTTTCGTAGCCCAGCAACCGATGCATGGTTTCATTCGCCCAGCAGACCCGCCGACGGGCCACCAAGCCAATGCCGAAAGGAGAGGCTTTGAGAATCGCCCCCATCCATTGCTCGTTGGCCCTCAGATCCTCCTCCGCATGCTCGCGCTCCTGAATCTCCTTTCGCAGCTCCGCGTTGGAGATTTCAAGCTCGCCGGTTCGTCGGGCGACCATCTCCTCTAAGTGGTCCCGGTGTTTCTTCAAGGCCCCCTCGGCCCTTCTCAGCTCCTTCATCTGGGATTCGATGGTGGCGCCCATATCGACAAGGACCGACACCAGGGGTTCGAATTCCCGATACACGATTCCGTCGAGCGGCGGATGATAGTCTCCTCTCGAATACGACCGGGCTATCCTGCCCAGAAAATCCATGGGTTCCCGCAATAGCTTTTTCAGCAGAAATCCCGTCGAAAAAACCAGCCCGGCGACCGAAATCAATAGCGCGGCGATGGAAACCTTTAACAGCTCCAGCGTTGATCCTTCCAGTCGGGAGGGGCTCAAGGCGATCATTACCCTCCCGATCTTTTCACCGTTATGGAAGAGTTCCCTGGAGCGGCCGATCAAGTTTCCCTCGCCGATTTCCTCCTTCGCTTCGTTCCGGTACATGACTTCCCCCGAAACGCCGACCATTTCGACCATGACCACCAAATCGTTGCGCTTATAATAGTCGCACACGACATCGATGCTTTCCCGGTCGAGGTTCCACAGCGGTATCTCCAGGGCGCTGGCAATGGAGCGGATATAATCGTCGGCGGTTTTTTCGAGCCCCGCCTTCAACCTGTCGGACATCTGGTAGTAATAAATCGATATGAACGCCATGGATATGACAACGATGACAACAACGAGACCGACCGTCAAATTCCTAGATATGGAGCGATTCTTGGAACGGATCAAATTCCCCCCTCCAAGTCCTGGCCGCATGGTTCGATTTCTATAAGCCCTTTTTCAATGCACCTTTGCAAAGCCTGGTTGAAACGGTCGAAGAGTTTCTTCGAGCCGGGATAGTCTCTTGACACGATCAGGCGCAGGGGTTTTACGCTCAGGGGCTTTTCAAGAATATGAAAATTTCGGAAGCTGTCGGGAAAGCGGGTCTTGATCAAATCCCAGCCTACCCGTTCGTTCACCGGAACCAAATCGATCCTGCCGACCATAAGCTTCTCGATGGAATTGATTTCCTTATTCGCGTAATCGACTTGCAAACCCGCCGCCTTGAAGGCTTCTTCATAGAAATAGCCGGTGACGCCGCCTATTCTGTATGGCTTCAAGTCTTCCAGGCGCTCGAAGCGATACCGGACCGGAGGACCTCCGCTGTCGTAATAGAAGAAAACGGTTCTCGAACAGGCCAGCATGTCCGAATACCATACCTGTTTCGCCCTCTCTTCGGTGTACGAATAGGGAAACGCGGCCCACACCCTTCCCTTTGCTACGGAATCGAAGCACCTTCTCCAGGGATAGAAGACATAGTCGGGCTCCATTCCCATTTCCTTCATGACGATGGTGACGCGCTCGGCGAATTCGCCGTAGTTCTCGAGGCCGGCCGACGTCCATGGCACCCACTCTCCGGTCGCCAAAGGCAGGGTCTGCGCGTTTGACGCAGAGACACACAACAGAATCAATATGATCGAAATTGTTCTCGTTCCAAGCTTTCGAGTGCGCATTCTATTTCCCCCGAACTTGCAAGAAATTCCTTACTCACTTGCCCGGCAACCCGTCAAGCAACATGCCGTCCGACGAGACGTTCAGCTGAAACCCAACCACCTCGCGGTCGCAAGAATAGTGAATGTAGGTGGCGCTTGAAATATTCTGGGTGAAGAGTTTTTCGGCGACGGCGACCCGCTTTTGCCCGGGGTCGAGAAGTGTCGCGCCTGCGGCGACCGGACTGCCGTTGTCGTCGTAGGCGGTCAGAATCGCCATGGCGGCGCTTTGAGAGACGTTGACGAAGGCGATGCCGGTGTGGCCCGATTTTTCCAGCTTTGGAAACACGCCCTCGGTGGCGGCGATGTCCACGCCGCTGTAGCCTGCCATCTGGTTGGACTGGGTGAAGAGTTCGAAGCCCGTGACGGGCGAATCGGCATTTACGCCGATCCATGCGGTATCCTTCGAGAAACCGAGTTTGGAGACGACGCCGACATATTTTCCGCCCCCCGGGACCGTCACGGTCTTCGGCGACAATGCCCGGCCTGTGGAATCGTAGGGCGTGATATTCAGCGTGGTCTGGTTGGCGGAAGGGTTGTAGGCGACAATTCCGGTCCCCCATCCGTCGGTTGTGGCGATATGGGGATAGAACATCTTGGCGGCCAGCTTGTCCATGATCGGTATGCCCCCCATGATGTTGTTTCCGTCATCGTAGAAGAGCACCGTTCCCACGATTCCCGACGCGCCCTCCACCACGGCCGACTCTATGCCGGGCTGGGGCGCGCCGCCGAAGAGTTCCGATACGGTGAAGCGTTGAAACGCCCCGGCCCCCAGGGTGATGTTTTTTTCCTGGCCGGTATTGAAGGACAGGGTGACGGTTTTCGGCTGCCCCGCCGTGTTCAGCAGGCCGATCTGCGTCTTCCAATCGACGGTGGACGCGATATGGGAAATATAGGCGTCCCCCGTGTTGACGGTGCCGGCGGCGGGCACGGCCGCGCGATACTTGCCGGTCCGGTAGTTCTTGATATACCCGGAGACGCTTCCGGCCTCGGCCTTGAAGACAATGTGCGCGATATCTTTCGGGGTGGAAAACGATTGTCCCACCGTGAGCTGGGACCGCCCCCGGGGCGGCAGGGAGACGGAAAGGACCGGCGCTTTCGGCTGGCCGTTCTCGTCGTAGGCGGTAAACGAACCGTTCAGGTTCAAGGAGGAATCGATGTTGACGACTGCCACCTCCGTTTCCCAATCGCCGTCGCTGATCACCATGGGGTAGTACAGTGTACCGGAGATCCCCCCCGGCGTGCCCGAGACCGTCACGGTCGTGGACTTGGGCGCGGCAAGCCCCCCGTTCCAGTCGAGCGCGTACACCGCGACCTTGTAATTCCCGGCGGATGCGAACCCGGTATAGACCGCCTCGTACCGGTCGCCCCCCGCATGGGACAAATCCAACGACGGAAGGCTGGTGACCGGCGTGTCCGGGGAACTGCCCGAAAAACCGGGCGGCGTAATCACGGCCCAGACCCTGTCTATGCCCTCCAGGCTGCTCACCTCGGCATAAATCGTCGCGTAGTTGACATCGGTCAAAGACTGCGCAGGCGAGACGCTCACGATATTGGGGACATCCAGGCCGGTCTGGATTCCCCTGCCCAGAACGACGGCCCCGGCCGCGATCTGATCCTCCTTTTCATTGCCGATGCCGTTGCCGTTTCCATCCAGTTGCGAAGTCTGGCCGTACACCACGTCCATTCCGTTTTTGGCGCTGACATAGGCCTCGTAGAAATCGTCCCCGTTGAAAATCCTGGCCCAGAACAGAAACGAAAAGGAAATGGTGCCCTTGTCCAGAAAAAGGGCCTCCTGCGAGGAGGCGCAGCTGGCGGCCAGAACTCTCTGTTTGCCTTCCGCCGGAGTCAGGAGTGGAAGAAAACTGCCCGAACGGCAGGCGTCGTAAACCACCACGAGATCTCCGGTCCGGGTTTGCTGAAACGCGTCGAGCCAGCCGTCGAGAGTTTTCGCCTCCAGAATTTCGACCCCGCTCATGCGGAATTTGCCATCCGACCCGTGATCCAGCATGAAGATGAAAAGGTCCTCGGCATCGCTCGCCCACGAGGCGATGGCCGCATGAAAATTCGCGTTGGTGGCGTCCGCGTCCACGTCGTCCGCCTTGCCGTTGCCATCGACATCCAGCCCGGTGTCCGCGCTGAGATAGTAGATGTCGGCTTTTGAGAACCCCTGGTAGAGCAGGGCGCGATAGGCGTAGGTCGTGACCATTTGCGTGGCGTCCCAAAGAACGTTGCCTTGGTAGGGACCGCCCCCGGCAACGATGATCGCCTTGGCTTTGCCTTCCGTCTCGCCGTTGCCGTTGTTCGGATCCTCGACGTCGCCTTTCACGAAGACCTGGACCCGGTTGGTGCCGTTTTCCACCGTAATCAGCCGGCCATCCGAATCGATAGCGAGATCGACGATTTCCGAAAACATCCCCGGTTCCGACCCCAGGCCCCCCAAAACATCCTGCAATTCGCCGTCGGGACCGAATATCTGGACCCGGCTGTTTCCTGCGTCCGCGACGAAAAGATTGTCGGAATCGTCGAAAGCCAGGCCGACCGGACCGACAAAAGCCCCCGGTTCGAATCCTTCCTCTTTCGCGCCAATAATGGAAACGAACTCTCCGCCCGCCGTGAATTTCTGCACGCGACTATTGTATGAATCCGCGACAAAAACATTTCCGGCGCTGTCGATGCCTATTCCCGCCGGATGTTCGAATTCGCCTTCGCCGTTGCCCCTGCCGCCCCATTGATCGATGAATTCGCCCTCTCCATTGAAGTGCTGGACCCGGTGATTGCCCTTATCCGTCACGTATACATCGCCGTTCGGGTGCAAGGCAAGATAGCCTACACCTTCGTACTCGTTGAACTGCCCGGCGTCGCCGCCGGCCGATCCCCAGGAAAGAATAAACCCACCTTGCGAATCGAATTTCTGCACCCGGTGGTTGTAGGTGTCTCCCACGTATACGGAACCGTCCGGCGCCACCGCGATTCCGCGAGGCTGATAGAATTCGCCGTGGCCTTCCCCCGTTTTTCCCCACTCGAATCTATAGTCCCCGTCGGGACCGAACACCTGTACCCTGTCGTTGAGTTCGTCGGCCACGTAAATGTTGTTTTCCCCGTCGGTCGCCACACCGGACGGATAGTTGAATTCTCCCGGTTCGCCACCCGAACTCGCCATTTTGCCCAGGAACGCTCCGGACTGATCGAACCCCTGGATACGGTTGTTGCTCGTGTCCGCCACATAGACGAAACCTTCATTGTCGGTGTCCAGCCCGAGGGGGGCGTACAACAGGCCGTCGCCGACGCCCCACTCGCCCCACAACCCGACGAGATCGCCGTCGGATGTGAACATTTGAACGCGGTTGTTCCAAGTGTCCGCGACCACAATGTTTCCCTCCGGCGTTACAGAGAGCCCGCCCGGACTGTCGAACTCCCCCTCCCGATGTCCCCAGGCGCCCCACGTTCCCGCGAATTCGCCCTCATGGGTGAATTTTTGAATACGATGATTGCCCTGGTCCGAAACGTAAACGAACCCTCTTTGATCCGCTGCGATGCCGACGGGAAAGCGAAACTGCCCTTCTTGCGAACCAGCCTCCCCGAAAAGCCCGACCAGATTGCCGTCGGCCATATATTTTGCGATTCGGTTGTTGACCTCGTCCGCCACCCAAACGTATCCGTTGAAGTCCACATCGATGCTCCGAGGCGCGCGAAATTGTTCAGGCTCCTCTCCGAACTCCCCCCACAGATGGATGAACTCGCCGTCACGGGAAAACTTCTGGATCCTGTCGTTTCCCGTGTCCGCCACATATACGTCTCCCGCCGCATCCACGGCAACGCCCGCAGGGTGGGACATCTGGCCGGGCAGGTCGCCCCCCTCCCCCCAGCTCTTCACGAAATATCGCGCCGAGCTGAATTTCACAATCCGGTTGTGATGGGTGTCGGCCACGTAGATGTCGCCTTCGGAATCCACGGCCACATCCGATGGATAATTGAAATAATAAGGATGTTCCAAAAAGGGCCACACCATGTCGAAATGGTAGGTTGTCTCGGCAAACGCGGAACATGCGCAGGGCCCGGAAAGGACGATGATTGCGACAAGACTCTTTAAGTAGAAAATATTCTTTTTCATTTGATCTACCTCGAAGGGAACCGGGCGGAGCGACCCGTTTTCTTGGCTTATTGGCAACGAACACTCTTATTTTATTACCTCAAAAAAAAATGGAGGTCAACGATGGAAACTCCGGTGTACGCAGCCAGTTTTTCCGAACAACCGGAATCGACGGGGAAACTGCGAAAACACTTGATGATTTTTTCCATTCGTTTTAGAAGACGCAGCATGGAGAAAGGAGATGGATGTGAATAGGACGGAACAATTGAAAAACCTTTTGGCCGGGCCGCAGATTCTGATGGTGCCCGGTTGCTACGACGCTCTTACCGCCCGGCTCGTGGAGCGGGCCGGGTTCGATGCGGCCTTCATGGGCGGCTTCGCGGTGTCGGCGTCCCGCCTCGCCCTGCCGGACACGGGGCTGATCTCCTACGCAGAGATGGCGGACCAGGGACGCGACATCTGCGCCGCCGTTTCCATCCCGGTGTTCGGCGACGGCGATACGGGATACGGAAACGCCATGAACGTGGGACGGACCGTGCGAGGATACGCCAGGGCCGGGTTCGCCTGCGTCATGATCGAGGACCAGGTCGCCCCCAAGCGTTGCGGCCACACCCGGGGCAAGCAGGTCGTGGACCGCCCCGAGGCCTTCGCCCGAATCCGCGCGGCCGTGGACGCCCGGGACCAGGGCGCGGACATTCTTATCATGGCCCGCACCGACGCCAACGGCGTGCAAGGCCTGGACGAAGCCGTGTTTCGCGCCGAAAAATTCCGCGAACTGGGGGCGGACATCACCTTCATGGAAGCCCCCGAAACCGAGCGTGAAATGCGTTTCTATTGCGAACGGGTCGAAGGCCCCAAAATGGCCAACATGGTGGAACAGGGAAAAACCCCGATTTTCGCCCCGAAGGAACTCGAACAGATCGGATACAAAATCGTGGCCTATCCCCTGACCGTCCTGCTTTCGTCCCTGGCGGCCATGGAAGACGCCCTGGCGAAATTGAGAAAGGGGCTTTTAAACGAAAACGCATCGACCTTCGACCATTTGCGCAAGGTCGTAGGATTTCCCGAATACTACGAGGCGGAAGAAAAGACCACCCCAAAAAAAGGATTGATTACATGACGCAGGAAAACAAGAAAATAAACATGGCCGCTTTCATGAAAGCCCTGGAAGAAAAATGCGAGGAGCTTTCCAAGCGGCAATTGATCGATGTCCTACTGGAGATGGCCGCGGACACGCCGGTGCCGGAAAGGGCGGATTTTCTGGACCGGTTCAATTCGGCGGCGTCCGACGATGACGGCGAGCCGGAGGAGGATGAAGAGGAGGAACCCGAGGTTTCGGAATTGGAGGCGATCCTCGGCCAAATCGAGGCCTTGAAGGAAGAGATCGACGAGCGGATCGAGGCCATCGAAAACGGCGAATTCTACGACGACGACGACGGGTACGACCAATATGACGAGGACCCGGAATGGATCGACGAAGAACAGACCGAGGAGTTGGACAACCTGTTTCTGGTCGCCGAAGAATACTTTCTGTCCGAGAACCTGGAGGATGCGAAACAAGTATACAAAGCGCTTTTCGAGCTTTCCGACGGCATCGAGGACTATCACCTTTCCAGCAGCATCGATTTGAAAGAGGCCAGGGCCAGCTATGTCCGGGCCGTGTATGAAACGACCCCCCCCGAAGATAGAATCGAGGCCGTGGCCGAATGCATGGTCCTGGGAAAAGGCCTGAACCCATACGCGAGGACCTCCGACCTGGCCCGGTATCCCATGATTCGCGATGTCGTGGAAACGTTGCCGGACGACCTGAAAGACAAGGACCAGTTTCTTGCCCAATGGATCGGGTATTTGTCCGACAAGCCGGACGAACGTTCCGCCCTGCTGCGCCTGGAGGCTCTGCGTTTGCTCAAGGGAATGGACGGCGTCGCCGAGGCTGTCCGGGAATATGGAGCGTCGCAGCCGAGAGGCTATCTTTTCTGGATCGAAACGTTGAAGGCCGAAGAGGATTGGACGGCAATGGCCCGGGCGTGCAAGGAGGCCATCGAGACGCTTCCGGCCAACCAATTCCGCGAAACCGCCGCCCAGTATCTCGTCGAAGCCTGCGAAAAGACAGAAGACGATCCGGGAATCCTTGCGGCCAGGCGCGAAAAATTCATCGCTTCCGCAACCCAGACCAACATGCTCGACTTTTTGACCGAGGCCACCCGGCAGGACGTCCGGGACGCGGAGCTTGCCGACCTGCTGGCGACGCAAGCCCAAGGCGGCGTATTCGAACGAGACCAGATTTTGCATACCAAGGCCCTCCTGATGGCCGGTTCGGTCCAGGAAGCCTTGAAAATCAGAAAGACCCTGGAGCCGGTGGAGTGGTCCGGATCTCCGGCGGGACTTTTGTTCTCCTCCCTTCTTCGCATATTGACCGATCATGCGAAGGAAGCCGTCGCCGTCGGGGAAATGTTCCGGATGTACGCGGGCAGTCTGAAAAAATATTCCTACCATTCGGAAGACGACGCTGGGAAGTACAACGAGATCGCCATCGCGGAAGTGGAAAAGGGAATCGGCAAAGTGAAACCGTCCGCCGAAGAAGCCGCCGATTGGCTGGATTGGGCCGAACACATCGGATGCGCCCGCATCGACCAAATCGTCTCCGGCAAGAACCGCGGGGAATACGGCAACGCCGCGCTGACTCTGGGCGCACTGTGCGAATACTACGTTCTGGCCTCGGACATGACCATGGCCCGCAACCTCATGAACGGGTTCGTCGGCGAAAAATACCCCCGTCATACGGCTTTTAAAAACGAGGTGAAACTCGTGGTATCCCGGTCTCTGCCTCTGAAGCAAATCGGCTTCTCCGCCAACAAATAGGCGCGGAAAACAACGGCCCGTGCGAACGGGACCGACGGTTAAGGCGTAAAAATCCGCGTGTGCCGGTAGCGCCGTCTTCCACGGCGGCGCTACCCCTTTTCAAATCCGGACTATAGACTTTAGAGGCGCCGCGCCGCCGTGGAAGACCGCGCTACCGAGGATCGCTGGAAGGCCTTGGTTTCGATTTCATCGCTTTTGACAAGAAATCGATTTCCGTATATTTTAATAGAAACAGGCCTTTGCGGACAGATACGGGAGAATCTGCATGTCGAAAGATAAAAAAGAAAAAAAAATAACGCACGACCAGAATTTCAAAAACATGATACTGGATTATCCCCGGGAGTCGCTCATGTTCTTCGCCGAACCGGAAGCGTTCGACTTGGCGCCGGACGCCAAAATAACGCCGGTTCGCCAGGAACAGCTCAAGGACCGCCTCGGGGATCCATTCAAGGAACTGGACACCCCGCTGCTGGTGGAATGGCCCGACGGCAGCCGCGCAGGCATTGTGTTCGTGGCCGAGGAAGAGACCGAGCCCGGAATTTTTTCCATCCATCGGCTGGCCCGATACTGTTTGCACCTTTCCGAGCTGCTGAACACCAACCGGGTGGTTCCTGTGACTATATTTCTTCGTCCCGGTGACCACCCGACCTCGCTGGCGCTTAAAAGCGACCGGGACACCTACTTGCAGTTCCGTTTCATATCTTCGGACCTGGGACGCATCCCGGCAGAACTCCATGTGGCCAGCCAAAATATCGTGGCTCGCCTGAACCTGCCCAACATGTCGTATCCGCCTGAAAAAAAGGTGGAGATGTACGCCCGGGCCCGCGAAGGACTGGTGCAACTCGAACCGTCGCCGAACAAACGAATCAAATACGCCGATTTCATAGATTTTTACGCCGGTCTGGACGAGTCCGAGATCGAAAGGTTCGAAAAGGAATTCTTACCAGAAAGTCGCTACAAGGAGGAACTTATGGGATTAAACCAAAAATTGCGCGAAGAAGGACGAAAGGAAGGACGAAAGGAAGAAAGGAAGCAGATGCTTCATCGCCTTTTGACCCTGCGGTTCCACGAAATTCCCGATTGGGCCGAGGAGCTTTTGAACAAGGCCGAATTAGGGGAACTCGGAAGGTGGACCGACCGTATCCTGGATGCAGAAAGCGTGGAAGACGTCTTCGAAAACTGGGCTTGAAATTGTGTACGGAATTGTTCGAAATTACAAACATCGATTTACGGCAATTGAAAACTCGTTTATGATCATTTCTTTGCGAACCGAGGAGGTAATATCGCATGGATTGGGAAACCGTTGAAAACGAAATTGCTGAAATCGAGGGAAACCGGCTGGTTCTGGAAAAGCTGGTCGAACTTCTCAAGGCCCACAACGCCCTCGCCTTCGTAGGCGCCGGGGCTTCGGCCGAAATTTGGCCGTTGTGGGGGGCGTTTCTGGAAGGTTTTATCCGCGAGCCCGGATTCGGCCGATTTGTCCTGCATGCTCACGGAAGACACGACCGGGCGGATTCCATGATACTGACATTGGACGACTATCGACGGGCCTACGGTTACGGCCCTTTCATCCGCATGCTCAACGATGTTTTCGCCTCCGAATCCCTGGTCATGGTCGGTTTCGGAATGGCCGATCCCTACATCAAGCAGCTTTTCAACAATATCCAGGCGGATTTCAAGCAGGGGCCGCTGCGGCATGTCGCTCTGGTGGGGCTGGATGACAAAGAAACGGGGGCCGCCGGATTGATCCGCGAACGGGCGGAGATGGTGTTCGGAGCGCGCGTACTGTTTTATCCCTCCAAAGACCGCCACAGCACCTTGACCCGATGGCTGGAGGCCTTGGCGGAAAGATTCGGAGACGCTCCTGACGGTTCCCGGAACGAACCGCCCCGAACGCTACTCGCGCCTTCGGGGCAGGGAAAATCGGTATCGGATATGTACGTCCATCAGCCCACCCACGACGAGCGCTTCAGCGGAAGAAAACGGGATTTCGAAACGCTGAATCGATGGGCCTGCGATTCCGCAACCCGCATTGTTGCCGTGACCGGGATCGGAGGGCAGGGCAAGACTGCACTGGCGGGCCGGTGGCTTTCGAATGAAAGGGACGACCGGATCAAACACTTGCCGGTTTTCTTCTGGAGTTTCTATGAAAACATGGACACCCAAGCCTGCCTTCGGGCCATCACGGATTTTTTGCTTCCCGCCTTCCCAAATGAAAACCCGCCCCGCATCGAGCCGTTTTTTTTCATCCCGAAAGCCGTCGAACAAGTACCCTCCATTCTGGTGTTCGACGGATTGGAAGTCAAGCAGAACGATTCGCCCGAGGAAAGCCGGGGAAGATTCGACGACCCTTTGCTGGAGCAGTTTTTACGCCAGTGGCTGAAATATTCCAGAGAGGGCGTCGTGCTTCTGACCAGCCGTTTTCGATTCCCGCAGCTGTCGCAATACTTGGGGGCCGGGTTCCACCAACTGCACCTAACGCGACTCGATGCAAATGAAGGAAGCTTTCTGTTGGAAAACCTGGGAGTGCGGGGAGGGCCAGAGCTTCTCGCCCGTTACGTGAAATATCTCGATGGCCACCCTTTAGGACTCCGCATATTGGCCAGCGCGGTCAAACGGGATTGTCTCGGGGACCTGGAGCAATTCGAATGCCGGGACATACTGGACATGGCTAATCATTCCAGCGGTCTGGGCCAAAAACTCCATCGACTCCTCCGATTCTACGAAACGCGCTTGGAAAAAGGCCAAAAAGAGCTGCTGGGAATCATCAGCCTTTTCAAGCACCCGGTGGAAACCGCGAGCTTCGTCAACCTGCTCGGCTGTATGAAAACCCTGGAAAACACGCCCTTGGCAGGGGCTGACAGAGCCGAAATAGAACGCCGACTGAACCTTCTGGCGAATAATTTCCTAGTGGAGAAGACACGGACTGGAATCGCCACCCATCCCGTTATCCGTGATTTTTTCCGGGGTGGGCTGGAAGTGCCCGGCGCACGTCAAGAGGTGGCCGATTACCTGAACTCACGGCCTGCAAACAAATGGCCCAAGAGTTTGGATGAAGTGCGCGACTTGGTTGAAGCAGTGCAGCTACTCTGCGACGAAGGGGATATTAAGGCTGCAATCAATCTGTATCACTCACGATTGAGTGGAGGCTGGTACGAATTCAATGTGTTCAGGGATATGCCAGCCTTGACCGAAGGCTTGGAGTGTGCGCTTGCGTTTGTGGGGGATAAAAAACGGCGTAAAAAACTGGAGATCGATATAGGAATCGGAGAAGTTGCGTTCCGTTACAGCGGTTTGAGTTTGCACAACTATCTTTTGGGAAACCCGGGACAAGCTTTGGAGTGACGATATAGGGTTTTGGAAATTCGTCGTCGGCAAAACGATGAGAGAAACCAAGCTTTTAATTTGAACAACCTTTCGATAATTCAAGCCTCGATGGGAAACCTGCGAGGAGGCATGGAAAGCATTTGCCAAGCCTTGGTCTTGTTGCGTCGAGCACGGAATCCAAACGATTTAAGGACCGTCTACGCTGTCAAGGGTTGGCTATAATTTCTGCGGGGACGGTCGTTTTTAGCGCACAGAAATTATACAATCGCCCTGTTTTACATACAAAAGAAATGGCCGGAGGAAAAATGTCTATATTCGATTTGGGGACATTGGCAGACCGAGTTTTTTCTACGCGTACAAGCCGCGACCTGCTTGGAAGACGTGAACGTTTGGAACCTTAATAAGTGTGAAAAAAATTCTTGGAACAAAGATTTGGCTATCTGTTTCCTACTGAAGGGATGGGCCGAAATCCTTGACGGAAAAAAGTCGGACGCTCGGAAAAGCCTGGCAAAAACAGAATCGATCATGCGCCCGGCCGGCATGATGGGGGAAATCTGCCGTCTCGACCGCGTGTACGCGCTCATAGCCGAAGCCGAGGAGGATTGGGAGGCGGGTTTCCGGCGCTTGGCCGAAGCTGTACCCATCGCGGCGGATCGGGGCCTCGCTCTGGAACACGCCGATCTTCTGATCCAGCGCGGGCGTCTGCATTTGTTGCAGTATCGAAAACAGGGTCGAAACTACCGGGAGGCGCTTGAAAAATGCGGGGACGACGCCAACTCGGCCCTGGACATCGCCGAACGGACGCAATACGCCTGGGCGCGTATGGACGCTTTCGACCTGCTGGCCAAGTACTATCGGGAGCGCGCACGGATTGTCGCCTCAAACTCGGAACCGGACCGGGATCGCGAAAACGAACAGGCCAGCCATTACGCTCGGCAGGCCGACGAACTTCGACAACAAATGTCCCTTTCCGAATCGCAAATGGAAACCGCAGAGGCCGAGGCCCGCGAAATATTCGAACAGGAAACGACGGATTGGAATTGAAATTTTCGACAATGCTTCGCAAACGACAATCCCGAATGACTATTCTCTTTTTTACAGCATCGTTGCTTTTGGCCGTCGGCGCAACCGGCTCGGACGATATGGAGGACTATCGAAAATTCATTCGAAACGTTTCCCGGGAAATATCGGGATTGAAAGACAAATATCCCCAGTTGCAAGAGTTCTCCGCGGAAAAAAATGCGGATTCGGAACACTTGCGGATAACCTACGGATTCCGCACCCACCTGTCGGAACGCTCTGGCGGCTGGGTTTCCGGCGTTCCGAATCCCGACCCGGACGGCATCTGGTTTCACATCGACCTGCACGACCCCGATTCCACCGCCCAAATCCACACGCAACCGGTCATCGACCCGCAGCTCGCATTCGGCAACAAGATCGTCTCGTTCCTAATCCTCGAAGGAGCGGCAACGCAATCCATCCGGGAGGAAATCTTGTCGATTCTCAAGCGTCACGGAGCGGGAACGTCTATCGTCCCTGACGGGACTTTGTTTAGACTGGATTCATGACGAATCACAGAGGGATGGCAGAATGCTCGCCAGACCATACATTTCTGTCGCCATCTACAAAAGGAGATCGCATCATGGAAAAAATGTCGGACCATCCCGAACTGCGTGAATTTTTCGAAGGCGTCGATCACGCAGACATAAAAACCATCGACGGTGAACGCAGCCTGCAGGCCTTTATCGCAGGCATGCTTTCCTATTATCCGCCATGGCTCGTATTGCTTTACAAGATCAGACAATTGCTGGTCGCCCTGTTGGGCCTGGTCAGACACGAAGAGCCCGACACCCTGCCCTCGTTCCGGCCCGAAGACATCCCCTTCGCTCCGGAAGAACGGATTTCGTTTTTCATCGTCAAAAAAGCGCAGGAAGATCGTTTCTGGGTCGCCGAGACTCCAGAGGACAAGCACTTGAAGGCCTATGTCGCGATCACCGCGCAAAGGCTCGAATCCGGCGCGATTCGTTTTCGCGTGGTCACGACAGTTCGGTATCTCCACTGGACCGGCCCCGTCTATTTCAACCTGATACGCCCGTTTCACCACTTGGTCGTATGGGAAATGATGAAAGCGGGCGCTCGCGGTTAACGCCAGGAAATCAGCAAAACGGAAAACATCCGCAAACATCGGGAGACGCAAAATGGCCAAATGCGAACTTGAAATCATTCTTGATCAAAAAGGCGATATCATCAGGTTCGGCAATCAAGTCGGGGGGACCGTCAGGGTTGATGTGAACGAATCATGTCGATGCAACAAACGCGTCTTACTTGAAGCGGTAAGCGTTTTCAGCACTCTCTCCGGATGCCGATCAAGCGCTGTTGATCATCGCGTTCAAACGAGATGAGGAATCCTCTTGGGTCCGTGATCGCCACCAACTGGTTTTTAGAATCGTACTTGAAACGGTAAATGCGATTTTTTGCGGAAATTAGGGCGATGTCGCCATTAATTGACCGGATTGAAAACTTGCCGCCAGATTTGTCCTTTAATGTAACAGTGCTATTCTCCGGATCGTTCTGAACTTGAAAGCCTTTTTTTACAAAGGTTTCTACCACGACCGTGCGAATTGTAGGAGCAAGAGACTCTTGAAGTAGGTCTATTTGTTTGCTGCGAATCAAACTTGGATTTCGCTCTTTCATTTTGTTAGTTTTAACCTTTATTTTTTTACTTTAACTTTTTTCCGGGTTTACGTGGGAGGCCGCTTTTTTGGCAAGGCCCCGAATAAATGAGAATAGGTGAAACAAGATGCAGGCACTTCAAGTATTTCGAGTATTTCTATTTGCAAATCAGTCAACTTCGAGACGAATCCGCTGTAGTTGCCGCCTGGCAGCGGAATTTCGCCTTTGACTACAAATTCGAATTCCGCCAGCAAGTATTCGGCCTTCGGGTTTCTGACGTCCTTTCGGTTCGGCATGAAATCGTCCAGCCCTTTTTCTCTCTTTTCGATATTTTGCCTGGCAGTCCTTTCCAGCAGCACGACGATCTGCAACGCTATTTTGAAAAGGAACAAGTAGGATTCTATACGTTCCGGGGTATGCAGATAAATGGGTTCGAGGCTGTGGCCGCTTTTGGCTCTCCTGTTTATATGTTCCACCTTGTGCTGGTTCTTGTGGGCCATCATGGCGTCTTCGATTGAAAGGTCTTCTTCGGGCTTGTTGGTTATCAGAGGATAATAGCCGCAAAGCGACTGTTCCTTTTCGTAGGTCTCCCGATCGAATTCCAGGTCGATTCGCCAGTTGTCGATATGCTCGGCTATTTTTTCGGGTTTTTTGTTTTTTCCGGGGCGGCCTTTCTTCGCGTTCTTCCAGACGGTCTTGGGCTCGTTGACCAGGGAATAGTTGAAAATGTTCCGGGTGCCGTACTTTTTCAGGATGGCCTCGCATGCGTTTTCGATGGCGTGTTCCTCTTTCAGTCTGTATTTGTTCAGCTTCCCGCCCAATTGCTCGAACGCCAGCCGGGTATTGTCTTTCCTGCTTTCCAGGCTTTTTTTCTTTATCTTTAACAGCCCGTGGTCGAAAATGATCACCATCCGGAATTCGTATTCCTTTTTGGCATAGGTTATTTTCACGGGTGTTTCGAAGCCCCGGTTGAACTTTTTCTTGTACTCGATCAACACTTCCGAATCGTGGCTTGCGACGGCTTCCTCGAAAACGCTTTTGTATGTTTCGTACATCGGAGCCGGGGCCAGAAAAAAGCCTTCGTTTCCGTCTATGTGCGCCATGTTTTCAAACGTCACCAGTTTTGAATCGCAAACGAAGAGAAAGTCTTCCCGCCCAAGAAGATCGATCAGATTGCACCATTGTTCCACGTAGGTATCGACGTCCGACGTATTGCCGTCGTATGCCTGTTGGAACAAGGGAAAGGCGTGGTCGTCGCTTACCGAAAGGGACCATACCAGCTGTTTCAGATCCTGGCGGTGTTTCTTGCTGTATCCGAACGTGATTTTCAAGCCGTCTTCGGTCCGTCGGTTGTCGCAGTCTCCGTACACGGAAGCCGACGTGGTGTCGTTGTGGCAGATATCGGTGTCGATATCGAACTCTTCTATCATTTTTTTCGTAATCAGCGCCTCCAGGTTGCCAAGTCCATAGTCGTAGATGGCGTCCAGCGTGTCCGCGAGCCGGTCGTCGAAATATTCCTCCGGCGCGATTCCGGGCAGAACGGTTTCGAGAACCGTCGAGTCTTCCGCGAATTTGCAGAGCCGGTAAAGCTGGAGTACTTGAAAAAGAATCGCCGTTGTCATTGCGACGCAAGCCTCGCCGTGGCTCAGGATTTTTCTCCGGGGGTCCAGATCGACATGATCGTCGATGATCTCGCAAATCCCGGCTCGTTTAAAATAATGATCGAGAATCGGAGCAAATCCGACGGGTTTGGTCCGGACTTCGTTTGTTTCGTATTCAACCATTTTTCGTTCTCCTTTCCCGTACTTTTTTTCCGTTCCTACGGGATTTTATATTAGATGCGGAGAACGAATTCGTCCAGTTCGTCTATCGACAATTAATCATGAATATGTCGATAATGACGGTATTTTCTCATTCATGCTCTTGATATCAAACAATTTCGCGCGTTTTTAAATTGTCAAAACATGGTCGCCGAAAAGCGAAATCCAAGATCAAAAGCATATAGAATAATGTTTAGGACTTCGAAAAAATGATCAATTGTATCTATAATCGCTTTCGACATAACAGATAATTTTTTTGTCAATGAAAATATCAGCGAAAAACCTCGGGCCCCAATCAGCGGCGCCGGAATCGCTCCATCATTTTCGCAATCCTACTCCAATTCGTTGCCAAGCGCCTCGATGAATTGTTCCGGGGGCACCTGCAGGCCGGTCCACAAGGCGAATGTCCGGCGGGCTTGGCAGGCCAGGGTGTGGAGGCCGTCTACGAACGGGATGTTGCGGGCGGCGGCCATTTCCTGCCAGAAGTTTCGGCGGCGGCCGTAATTCAGATCGTACAAGAAACGGCATCCGGACAATTTCATGCCTTCGGCCACGGCGGCCATGGACGGCGATTCGTCGGGGCTGGAGACCGATGTGGCGTTGATGACGATATCCACGTTCCAGTTTTGCTCCGAAAGCGCGTCCATGGTCAAGGGTTCGCCGCTGAAGCTCGTTGTCACGTTGCGGGCTTTTTCCAGGCTTCGCCCGGCCACGAAGATCGCATCGGCCCTCAGCCAGTTCAGGACGAAAACCACCGCCCGCGCGACCCCGCCCGTGCCCAGCACCAGGGCACGGCAGCCGTCCGTTTCGAAACCCATGTCGGAAAAAGCGTCCATGATTCCGATGGCGTTGGTATTGTACCCTTTGAACTTATCGCCGGTTATGACGATGGTGTTGACCGAACCAATGATGTTGGCCCCCTCGGAGAGGATGTCCATATAGGGGACGACCGCCTCCTTGTAGGGGACTGTCACATTGGCCCCGGCGATGTTGAGGATGCGGATGCTCTCCAGTGCCTTGGCCAGGTCCTTGGCTCGCACCGCGAAAGGCACGTAGGTCGCCCGTATTCCCTGGCGTTTCATCACGTTGGAAAAAATAGCCGGGGACCGGAGATTGTATGCCCTTTCGTCGCTGAGGATGCAGTAGACTTTCATTTTTGCCGCCTTTTTTTGAACGCCTGAAACGCCAGGAGTGATGAAAACAATATTGTTTGGACGTTATAGTTACGCCAGGTTTTGTTTCGCGCCGACAACCGCGGGGCATGGTTCGGGAGCGTAGGTGGGTGGGTCGAAGCCCAGGCGTTGGTGGCTGGTTCGCAGCCTTTTAAAACCCATGCCTGTCGGTTTCGTACGAAGTCCAACCCACCATTTCCCAAGCCGCCTCGTCGCCTTGCGATGAAAAAGCGGCGAAAAAACACGAAAAATGGTGGGTTGGTCTTGTTGCAAGATTGGCAGGCCGGCGACTTCAAGAGAATGTGAACCGGCGACAACAACACCGCTTCGACCCACCCACCCTACGAACCCCGCCGAGGCTGTCAAGGCACCTTTACAGAACAAAAATGGGTACAATTTTCAGCATGTTTTCTGTTGCATTTTTCATCACCCCGGCTAACGCCACACGTCTATTACCCAATATTCGATACCTAACACTCGATGATCAAGTTTTTTTTCGTCATTCCCCAGACAGCTTCGAATCCATGCGCTTCTGCGGATCTTCTGGATTCCGGGTCTCCGCTGCGCTGCGCCTGGAATGACGGTCGCCTCGGTCCGGTTAGCGCAAAAAAAACTTGATCGTCGGGTCACTGAACGCCTTTTACATTGCCGATTCCGGGTGGAACACGTCCACTTCCGCGAGGTCTTCGCCCAGGTAGGCCCTTTCGTTCGGCCCTAGAATTCCCAGCGAAAGACACAGGATGGTCCAGAGGTGCACCGTGTGGTACTCGCCGCCGTAGTGCTCCTGAAGATCGTGTATCTGGGAATGGCAGTTATGGCAGGGCGCGATGCAGTAATGTGCGCCCGTGTCGGCGATTTGTTCGAATTTCAGGTGGCCGTATTGGCGTCGTTCGTCCGGCAGGCCGCTCTGGAGAAAGCCGCCGCCTCCGCCGCAGCAGAAATTGTTGCTGCGGTTGGGACGCATGTCGATGAAGTTTTCCTCGCCCACGCACGCCTTGACCGCGTATCGCAGATCTTCCGCGATGGGGTCCCCCAAAGACTTTCTCACCAGCTGGCAGGGGTCCTGCACGGTGAATTTGATTTGTCTGTCCCGGTTCCATTCGGAGCTGGGCGCAAGCCGCCCCTCGCGAATCCATTTGGCGTAGTATTCGATGATGCTTTTTACTTCGAACTTGTGTTCGATGTTGAACTTGGTCAGTCCGACCCGGACTGAAAAAAATTCGTGGCCTCACTCGGTGTTGAGCCAGTTCTTCGCCCCAAGGGCGTCCACCGCCTCGGCCTTGATACGGACATTTTGTTCCCATTTTTCCAGGTCGGCGCAGAACATGCAATAGTTTTCCGCGCCCCAGCCTTTCGAGGAGTAGGTCCAGTCGGCGCCCGCAAGGTGAAGAATCTTCCACAAAGGCACCATCTCGTCGGGTTCCGTGACCGGTTCCCGGGAGTTCTGGTTCAACACGAACTCCGCGTCCTTCTTGTCGATGGGGGCCTGCATTTCGGCGAACTCCGGCTGGGCTTCCCGGTATTCCTCCAGGACGTCCTCCACCACGAAGGCGAAGTCCTCCTCCGAAGCTCCCATGGCGCTGCATGTTTCGTGCTTGAAGGCCATTTCGCAGGAGCCCCGGATTCCCTTGGGCTGCTCGTCCTTGGGCCATCTGCTGCGCACGTTGAACACCAGCTGGGGGATGTCCACGTTCATGGGGCAGGCCTTGACGCACCGCTGGCACATGGTGCACATCCAGGCCCATTCGCATGCGAGGACTTCCTCGTCCAGCCCCAGGGCCGCCATGCGAAGGAATTTGCGCGGGTCCATGTTCATAAGGCCGGTGGCCGGGCATCCGGACGAGCACAGCCCGCACGTGAGACAGTCGTTCAGGTTGCCTCCCTCCGGCAGAAGCGCCCTGACCTCCTCGATGAAGCTGTCGTCTCTTCGGGGTCCTATTCGAATCGCCTCGTTCTCTGATGACATCGGGTCCCTCCCTGCGCGAAAACGCCGGATGCGGCAGAGTGCGAGGGCCGGATGCCTGCTCCGGCCCTCCGCATGGTTTCCGCTCGACGCTTCGCCGTCGGTTCAATCCGGGGTCGAGTACGAAAAACGGCTCGACTTCCCGGTCAATTGCGTTTTACGATTGCTTTTTGCCTGTTCGACTTCCCTGTTTCGCTATGCCAGCAGGCGTTTGATGCTGCTGGTGATCTCCTCGGCCGAAGCGGGCTTGGCGATGTAGTCGTCGGCCTCCGTGGACATGCCGTCGGCATGGGTGTACCGGGTCGATGTCACGTGGGAGGCCACGGCGGTGAGAAGCACCACCGGGATGTCGCTCAGTCCCTCGTCGTCCTTGAGTTCCTTGCACACCTCGTAGCCGTCCTTTTCGGGCATCATGACGTCCAGGACGATGGCGTCCGGCCGGTTGCTTCGCACTTTCTCCAGGCCTTCGACGCCGTTGTAGGCCACGTCCACCAAAAAGCCCTCCTTTTCCAGGTTTCCCTGAACCAGTGTCGCGAAATCGGGCTCGTCGTCCACAACCAAGATTCTTTTTTGAGCAGTCATTTTTACCTTCCTTTCTTGGTATGATATTAAGTTGCTCGCCGGTCGCCGGCACCGGTCGCGAAAGTCCGTCCTTCGCGCTTCGGCCATCCCGCGCGCCCAGGCGCATTGATGGTAATTGTTAAAAACAGCTAAAAGCTAACGGCTAACGGCTACCCTGCATCCGGCCTCGGATACAGCCCCGCCGCCTCCACGATCTCCGGGACTTTCTCCTCCCATTCGATGGCCATGACGTGGAAGCCTGCCACGCCCTTGCACTCCTTGAGTCTCTGGATGGATTCCACGCAGATCTTGATGCCTTCGTCGGCCTGCTTGTCCTTGGGCGTGTCGGCCAGGCGTTTGACGACATCGTCGGGGACGTCCATGCCCGGCACGCGGTTTTTCATGTACCGCGCCATGCCCACCGACTTCATGGGGGTGAGTCCCGCCAGGATGTAGCACTTTTCCGTGAGTCCACGGTCTGCCGCCTTTGCCATCCAGTCCTCGAACTTGTCCAGGTTGTAGATGCACTGGGTCTGGATGAACTCCACACCGGCAGCCACTTTCTTGGCCAGGCGCGGCACGCGGATTTCGTACGGGTCGGCGAAGGGGTTGGCGGCGGCGCCCACGAACATGCTCGGCGGGCGCTTGATGTCGTCGCCTCCCAGGAATTTTCCTTCGTCGCGCATGAGCCGGACCGTCTGGATCAGCTGCATGGAGTCGATGTCGTGCACGTTCTGGCCCTGCTTGCAGTCCCCGAAGCTCTGGTGGTCTCCGGAGAGGCAAAGGATGTTGTTGATGTCGAAGGACGCCGCTCCCAGGATGTCGCTTTGCAGGGCGATGCGGTTTCTGTCCCGGGTGACCATTTGCAGGATCGGCTCCAGTCCCATGAGCTTGAGCTTGATGCAGGCGGCCAGGCTGCACATTCGGGTCATGGAGGTCTGGTTGTCGGTGACGTTGATGGCGTCCACGTGGTCCTTGATCATCTCGGCCTTCCTGGGAATCGACTCCGGGTCGCTGCCCCTGGGAGGACCGCACTCGGAGGTGACTCCGAAATGTCCGGCCGCGAGGATCTTCTCCAATTTGCTGGGGGTTTTTGTCTCTTTCATAACTGCACATCCTCCCTGACTACTTTGCGAGGTCCGGCGGATCGCTCCGAGGACCAGTCCTTGATGCCGATGATTTTTTCGTAGTCGTCCAATCGTCCCAGGGCTTTCAAACGGTCCACGATCAACTGCCATCCGCAGTCCAGGTCCTTGTTGACTTCGCACTTGCCCTTGGACGATCCTCCGCAGGGGCCGTTGAAGATTCGCTTGGCGCATCGGGACACCGGGCAGATGCCGCCGGTTATGGCGAGCATGCACTGTCCGCATCCCTGGCAGCGTTCGGTCCACACGCCCCGGGATTCCGTGGCGCCCATGAACAGGGTGTTGACTCCCGGATAGACCGGCATGGTCCGGTACTGTTCCGCCGTGAACTGCACGCCCACCCCGCAGGCGATGGAGAGTATGGCGTCGTATTTGTCTACGATGTCCTGGATTTCGTCCAGGTATTCGTGGTCGCACTGCCTCTCCAGGGTTCGCTCTCCGAAGGTCTTTTCCACCCCGTCCTTAGCGAAGTACATGCGCAGGGCCGAGGCAAGCAGGCCGACTTCCTTCTTCCCGCCCGCCTCGCACACCGTGACGCATTCGTTGCAGCCGAGGATCAGGACGCGGTCGTGATCCTTCACGAATTCGATGATTTCCTCTATGGGTTTCTTGTCGGCGACAATCATGGGTTTTGTCCTCCTTGCATGCGATGGTGAAAAGCGCTCGCGAACGACTCGGCCGGGCTTTTAGCGCGCGGCGGCCTTCGTCGTTTGATCTTCTTCGGCCGCTTGCGCCTTCTTGTTTTTCAGTGCCCGTCGAATGGGGCTCATGCCCGCGTTCATGACTGTTTCGTGCATTTCCTGGGCGTATTTCACGAACAGCGGGCCGTCGCTGGAGGACAGGTTGCACATCCGAACCCGTTCCCCGCCGATACCTACCGTGTCCAGAATTTGCCGGGCCTGGGCCACGCGCTTGGCGGCCCGGAAGTTTCCGCTGTTGTAGTGGCAGTCGCCTTCCCGGCAACCCACCACGTAGACCCCGTCGGCGCCCTTTTCGAACGCCCGGAGCATGTGCAGCGTATCGACTTTCCCCGTGCAGGGGACCCGTATGATCTTGATCGAGGGGGGGTAGCTCATTCGCATCGAACCTGCCAGGTCCGCCGCAGTGTACCCTCAGTAGTTGCAGCAAAATGCGATAATCGTCGGGTTGAATTCTTCTTGGTTCATATTGCATCCTCCAGAAGCGATTCGACCTTGCAAAGGATCTGGTCGTCTTCGTACCAGTTAAGTTCGATGGCCTTGGCCGGGCATTCGCTGGCGCAGATCCCGCAGCCGTGGCACAGCGCCGGATCGATCTCGCTGACGCCTTCCTCGTTGATTCTCGGCACCCCGTAGGGACACGAGCGCACGCAGATCAGGCACGACGCGCACAGGTCGCCCTCCACGTGTGCGGTCACCGCCGAGAGCTTGAGCTGCTTCTGGGCCAGGAAAGTCGTGGCCCGCGAGGCCGATGCGTAGGCCTGTGCGATGCTCTCGTCGAGCAACTGCGGACTGTGTGCCGTGCCGCAGAGGAATATGCCGTCGGTGGCCATGTCCACCGGCCGCAGCTTCACGTGGGCTTCCATGAAGTGGCCTTCGGCGGTGCGGGCCAGTTTCACGATGGAGGCCAGCTCCTCGGTGTCCGATGCTCTCATTCCCGCGCTGAGCGCAAGCAAGTCGGCCTCCACCTGGAGTTGTCTTCCCAAGATGTGGTCCCGGAAGCTCACCAGGACCCTGCCGTCGGCGTCGGTTTCCGTCCGAGGCGGATTGTCCGGGGTGTAGCGAACGAAAAGCACGCCTTTTTCCCGCGCCTTCTTGTAGTATTCCTCCAGGTGACCGTAGGTGCGGATGTCCCTGTACAGGACGAAAATCTGCGCTTTCGGGTTATGTTCCTTGATCTTCAGGGCGTTCTTGATGGCGGCCTGGCAGCAGATCCGGGAGCAGTTGGGGTTTTCGTCGTTTCTCGACCCCACGCACTGGATCATCACCACCCGGTCCAAACCTTCCGCGCCGGATTCCTTCAGGCGCGACGCCAGTTCCACCTGCGTGACCACGCGGTCGCTTTCGCCGTAGGAGTACTCCGTGGGTTTGTATTCCTCTGCCCCGGTGGCCAGCACGATCACCCCGTGGTTGATCTTTCGTTCGTACATGCCCGGTCCCACCAGCACTTCGGTGGTGAAGTTGCCTTTGAACCCGGAAAAACCGACCACCAGCGAGCGAGTGAGAACCTGGATCTTCGGGTGCTTTTGGACCTGTCCGATCAGCTCTTGCAGAAATTCCTGTACGTCGGCCCCCTCGATGGTGTACGTCAGATGGTTGGCCATGCCCCCGAGCCGCTCCTCCTTTTCCACCAGGACCGTTTCGTATCCCTGTTCGGCGAGCCCCAGAGCTGCGGTCATGCCGGACACGCCCCCGCCGATCACCATGGCCCTCTGGTTGACTTCGATGACTTTCTCCTGCAAGGGTGCCAGGGACGCGGCCCGGGATACGGCCGCGCGAACCAGGCTTTTTGCCTTGGCCGTGGCCAGCTCCGGGTTGTCCGCGTGGACCCAGGAGTCCTGGTTGCGGATGTTGGCCATCTCGATCAGGTACTTGTTGAGTCCCACCGCCTCCAGGGTGTCCATGAAGATGCCCTCGTGGGTCTTGGGCGTGCAGGCGGCCACCACCACGCGGTTCAGGTCGTGTTCTGCCAGGGTCTTTTTCATCAGCTCCTGGGCATCCTGGCTGCACGTGAACAGGTTCTGCCCCGCATAGACCACGCCGGGCAGGGTCCGCGCGAATTGCTCCACGGCGGCGACATCCACGGTGCCTGCGATGTTGATGCCGCAGTTGCAGACAAACACCCCGATTCGCGGCTCCTTTCCGGCCAAGTCGATCTCGGCGGGAAGTTCCACCTGCCTGGTTCGGGTGTGGCGGGATTCCGCGAGCCTTCTGCCAGCTAGGCACGCGGCCGCGCTCGCCTCGGTGACCGAACTGGGAATGTCCTTGGGTCCCTGGAACACGCCGCAGGCGAATACGCCCGGACGGGATGTCTCCACCGGCGCCAGGGGGCGTTTTTCCGCGAAATTGTACTTGTCCACGGAAACGCCCAGCCGCTCGGCCATCTGCCGGGTCTTTTCCGGCACCTGCAGCCCCACCGACAGCACGACGATGTCGAAATACTCCTCCTGCATTTCGCCGCTTTCGTCGGCGTAGCGGATGCGAAGGTCGCGGTTTTTGCCCATCTCGTCGATGGTATGCACGCGGGTCTTGACGAACCTCACCCCGGCCTGTTCCCTGGCCCGGATGTAGTATTTCTCGTAGTCCTTGCCGAAGGTCCTGATGTCCATGTTGAAGATCGCGCAGTCCAGGTCTTCGTCCGAATGGTCCTTGGCGATCATGGCGTCCTTGATGGCGTACATGCAGCACACCGAGGAGCAGTAGCCGTTGCCGCAGCGGTTGTTGTCCCGGGAGCCGATGCATTGCAGCCAGGCGATCTTCTTTGGCTCCTTGCCGTCGGATGGCCTTTGCAGGTGTCCCATGGTGGGGCCGGAGGCGCTCAGGATTCGCTCGAACTCCAGGCTGGTCATCACGTCGGGGTTGGACGAGTAGTGGTAGAACGACTCCAGGTTCGACGGATCGTAGGGTTCGCTCCCGGCGCAAAGCACCACGGAACCGACCTCCAGGTTCAATTCCTCGGGCTTTTCCTCGTGGACCAAAGCGTCGGCCAGGCACGCCTCCACGCACTGGTAGCACTCGCTGCACACCCCGCAAGACAGGCAGCGGGAACCTTCGCGTTTCGCGCCCAGCTCGTCGTAGCCCAGCTGCACCTCGTTGAAGTTTCCGACCCTGTCTTCGGCCGGAGCGTGGGGCATCGGGGTCCGGGACTTCTTTTTCTCGTCCTCGACGGGAACATCCACCACCGGTTCCCATTCGATGCGTCGGCCTTTCTTCAGATCGACGCCTTGGATGAACCGGTCCATGGAGACGGCCGCCTCCTTGCCCGCCGCGATGGCTTCCACGACGGTGGCGGGGCCGGTGACAGCGTCGCCGCCCGCGAAGATGTCCGGGTCCTGGGTCTGGAGAGTCGTCGGATCGACCCGGATGGTCCCCCAGTCGCTCAGGGTGCAGGCGCACTCTTCGGTGAGGCACGCCCAGTCGGACTCCTGGCCGATGGCCGGGATGACCGCGTCCACTTCGATGGTGAACTCGCTGCCGGGAATCGGCACGGGCCGCCTGCGGCCGCTGTCGTCCGGCGGTCCCAGCTCCATTTTCAGGCATTCCACGGCGGATACCCTGCCGTTGTCCGCGATCACTCTGACCGGGTTTGTCAGGGTCATGATCTCGATGCCTTCGTCTTCGCATTCGACGATCTCCTCGTCGTTGGCTGGCATCTCGTCGCGGCTGCGGCGGTAGATGATGAAAGGCTTCCTGCTTCCGGTGCGAAGCGCGGTGCGCACCGCGTCCATGGCCACGTTGCCGCCGCCGATCACCGCCACCCGGTCGCCGATGCGGACCCGTTCCCCCAGGTTGACTTTTTTAAGAAATTCCAGGCCCGGATAGACCCCCTCGTAGTCTTCCCCCTCGATTCCCAGCACCTTGCACTCCTGGGAGCCGATGCCCATGAAGAACGCCTTGTACCCCTGTTCCCGCAGCTGCCCGATGGTAAAGTCCTTGCCGATCTCCACGCCGGTCTTGAACTCCACGCCCAGGTCCCTGATGACCTGGATTTCGGACTCGATGATGTCTCTGGGAAGACGGTAGGCCGGAATGCCCACCGTGAGCATGCCGCCGAGAACGGGAAGTTTTTCGAAAACCGTGACCTGGTAGCCCTCGATGGCGAGAAAATACGCGGCGGTCAAACCGCCGGGCCCGGCGCCGATGATGGCGACCTTCTCGGGACGGTCCGCCTTCTTCTCGGGCTTGAAGGGGATATCGCTTTTGCGGTCGTAGTCCGCCAGATAGCGGTGAAGATTCATGATTCCCAAGGGCTGGTCCACTTCGGTGCGGGTGCAGGCGCTTTCGCACGGATGGTGGCACACGCGGCCGCAGACCCCGGGAAACGGGTGCTCCTGCTTAAAAAGGGAGATAGCCTCCCGGTACTTGCCCTGGTTCATCAACGCGATCCAGCCCTGCACGCTCACATGGGCGGGACACGTGGCCCTGCAGGGCGCGGTCCCCCGCTTGTCCACGGCAAACCCTCCGGGGATGGCCTGAGGGTATTTCTTGTAGATCGCCTTTCTCGCGGACAGGCCCTCGTCGTACTCGTTGGACACCTCCACGGGACAGACCTTGGCGCACTCCCCGCAGCTGGTGCATTTCGAAAGGTCCACGAAACGCGGACTGCGATGTACGGTGGCGGAAAACCTCCCCGGCTCTCCGTCAAGTTTGACAAGTTCGGAATTGGTAAGAAGCTCGATGTTCAAGTGCCGGCCGACCTCGACCAGTTTCGGCGAGATAATTCACATCGCGCAGTCGTTGGTCGGAAACGTCTTGTCTAGCTGGGACATCATACCGCCGATGGCCGAAGACTGCTCTACCAGGTAGACGTAGTATCCCGAATTGGCCAAATCCAGGGCCGACTGCATCCCGGCGATCCCGCCCCCCAGAACCAGCACCGCCCCAAACGGCGCCCCGTCCTTCGTTGCATCGATTGTCGCACTCATCTCTTGTTTATCCTTTCCTTATATCTTGAAACTCGCTTGCTATTTCTTCGATATACGATCTGCGGGCCTCTGCTTGCCGTCGCGCCTTTCGAGCCTTCAAGCTTCACTTCGACAAAGGCCGCAGTTGATAGAATCGAATCGACGCCGGGTCTGTCCGGCTACATTCCCTCGAGAATATCCGGCAACTTATTCTCCCAGCCGATAGTGGAAATCACCGTCCCCGCAAAACCTGCCTCCTTCAAACTCGAAACCGTCTCCGATGCAATCCGTACGCACTCCCGCGCCTTGTCCGGCGCAGTCTGAATCCTCTCGATCAGCCCTTCCGGAATGTAAATGTGAGGCATGTTCCGGGCGATATACCGCACCATCCCCAAAGATTTGAGCAGCAAAACCGTAGGAAATATTACCGCCGAACTGCCCTCCATCCGACGCATGAACGGCTGGATGGCTTCCAGATCGAACAACGGCGGCGTCACGAAAAACCTCGCCCCGGCAGCTTCCCGCCTTTTCGTCTCCTCCACTTCCATTTCCGGAGACTTGCCCCGCGACCCGAATCCCGACGTGGTGCCCAGCAAAAAGTCGGGCGATCCGGCCAGCTCGATGCCCGCCATGTCCCGACCCTGCTTCAGTCCTCCCACCACTTCGAGCAGTTGAATCAGGTCGATATCGTTCACCGCCCTGGCTTGGTGGTGGTCCCCGAAACTGGGGTCCTCTCCGGTCACCGCCATGACGCCGGAAATCCCCAGCGCCCCGGCCGCCAGAAGGTCCCCCTGGATGGCCAGACGGTTCCGGTCCCGGCAGCAAACCTGGATGACGCATTCCAGCCCCTGGTTCTGCAACACCAGCGCTCCTCCCAGGGAACTCATGCGCATCACTGCGTTGCTCATCTCCGGCACAATGAAGGCGTCAACCTTGCCCTTCACCCGCCGCGCGTTCGCTACCATCGCTTCGATGTCCGTCCCTTTGGGCGGCTCCATCTCCGCGAGAACGACAAATTTTCCTTGTTCAAGCTTCTGCGGAAGTTTCATGGGTCAGCATTCCTCTCGTTGCCTGGATGGACGCATGCGGCCGCACTGCACAGTCGCGGGAAGAGCGCATCGTCCACCTTTAAATTATCGATTGAATTCGTACCCCTTTGATTTCCCTTGCACTCTTACCATGGCAATTAGCGTGCCGACCGCTGCTTGTTTGTCGAAATACCATGTAATTTCAGGTACTTGGCTGCGAAAATGATCGAATCGAACACCGGTTGCATTTCGCACCCAACTATGCCAATATGGCATGTATGATTTCCGAGACGCGCTTTCCGGACTGTTTCGGAACGGATCGCGCCAAAATGGAGTATGCCAGTTTGGCATAGGCGCGGAAGGTGTCGGCAGGACTTTTCGGCATGTGCAGTTTGAATCCACGGCGGCGCGTTGTCCGATTCCATGCCGTTGCGGAATCCAAACGCAGCGCAACACCGCGCCGCCGTGGAAGACGACGTTACCGGGGCTTGGGGGAGGAGGCGCAGGTTGGGTTGAGCGGGGTTTCAAGTTGGGTTTCGCTTATTGCTATATGGTAACTATCATCCTGCAATCAGGTTTGAAAGAATAAATCAGCGAAACCCGACATTTAGCGACGCTCAACCCAACCTACGTTCCACCACCCCAAATCCGCTATTAACAATTCTCTCTTTTGAGCATTACCAAATTACGGAGGTGATTGTGCAACCCAAAATTCTCGTTGTGGACGACGACCCGGACCATCTTCTGGTCATGAAATCCATTCTGGCTTCCGCCGGACTGGACAGCGTGGACATGGAGGACGATCCCCTGAAAGTCTCCGCTCGCCTGGGAAACCTGGAGGAGTGGGACATCGCCCTGATCGACATGAACATGCCGGAGATGGACGGCCTGGAGCTTCTGGAATTCTTCAAAACCCACAGCCCGTCCACCGAGTGCGTCATGGTGACTGCGGTCAACGACGCCCGCACCGCCGTATCGTGCCTCAAAAAAGGCGCCTACGACTACCTGCTCAAGCCGGTCGATCCCGAGGAACTGCGCTTTGCCCTGCGCCGGACCCTGGAACGAAAGCGCCTTCTTGAGATCGTCAACCTGGACAAAAGCCCGCACCCCCCGCAGCTGAGCAACCCCGAAGCGTTCTCCAAAATAGTCACCCGTTCTCCCAAATTGCTGCGAGTGCTCAAGGAGGCGGAATTGCACGCCGGAAGCGACGTCCCCATTTTAATCAACGGAGAAAGCGGCACCGGCAAGGAACTTCTCGCCCGAGCCATCCACAAGGCCAGCCCGAGATCGAAACGACCCTTCGTCGCTGTGAACATGGCGTCGCTGACCGTCGGCTTGTTCGAGGCTGAATTTTTCGGCCACACCAAAGGCGCCTTCACAGGCGCAAACCGGGAACGCGCCGGTTTCCTGAAAACCGCCGACCAGGGCACACTCTTTCTGGACGAGATAGGCAACCTCTCCATGGAATTGCAGTCCAAACTCCTCCGGGTCCTCCAGGACGGCGAATTCACCCGCCTGGGAGAAAGCCGCCCCCAACGCGTCGATGTCCGCATCGTCGCCGCCACCAACGAAGACCTGGAAAAAATGATCTCCAAAGGCCAATTCCGAAAAGACCTCTACTACCGAATCCGCACCGGCTGGCTCCACCTGCCCCCCCTGCGGGAAAGGACCGAAGACATCCCCCTGCTGTCGAGCCATTTCGTCAAACAATCCGGCGCTCCCAAGGGAACATCCATCGAGGACGAAGCCCTATCCATCCTCCAGCAATACGAATTCCCCGGCAACATCAGAGAACTGAAATCCATCCTCCTCTCAGCGGTCAACCTCGCCCAAGGAAACTCCCTTTCGGCAGAAATGCTCCCCCACAATCTTAGACGCAGAAAAACCGCTAACCAGTGCCTCGTCGAAAACCGGAAAGAAGGCTTCGCCCCCCTTCAAGAGGTGGAAAGAGAATACATTCTTAGGACATACCACGCCCTCGACTACAACAAGTCCAAAACCGCCAGGGTCCTCGGCATCGGGCTCAACACCCTTCGCAGGAGGTTGAAATCTTTCGGAGAGGATTGATCGAAGGGAATGCCATTTGTTTTTGTTGCCCCCGGCCCGAAATCGTCTGCGCTCCTCCCGCCGCCAGAGTCCTGCCCAATGGAATTCTGACCATATACAGGCTGAACGAAAAAGGAAGATTCGAACCTTCGGAATTCGTAAAGGGAGAATGTCGATTGAATCTTGCAGCATTAAAAGATCTCTGCATCGACCTGGACTTGGTTTTCGCTCCCTGACAAATCCCGCAAAAAACGGCCAGGACCCCATGCCGGACGCCGTTTACGCCCTCGGGATTGATTTCTTAACTGGAAATATAGAGTAGACCCGGAATCCAGGTGGGCGCAATTAGAACCAAGCCCCCCGCAGGGATTGCAGACAATAGCCAGGCAATTTATTGCCAAGATGGGATTGAAAGCTTCGCCAAGTCCCGTCAGGGACGACAGAAAGGTCTTTCGGCAGTGTTTTTCTGTCGTCCCTGACGGGATTTTTTGGAGATCTGATCGAAACCCAGGCAATAAATTGCCGGGCTATTGTCTTTCGTCCCTGACGGGACTGCGAGTAAGAAACAGTGAATGCTCCCCCCTCCATGGACACGGGATGCTGGAACGAGTGGAACCACATTCTCCCGCAAATCCGTCGTAATCGGTTTTCCCAAAGGCATCGGCGATCCTGGCGGCATTCGACAAAATTGTCGAGGAATGAGGAGCGTTTGTCGAACCGGAAGGAAAATCGGGGGGGACGGTCTCACCGGGCTCCCTATTTTTCGAACATTTTCTTTCGCCCGCATTTTTTTGCATGCGCTGCTGATATCGTCGGCAGGTGAAAAACTCGCTTGCGCCGGTAGCGCCGCCTTCCACGTCGGCGCGAGTTTTGAGCCTCTGCAATCATGACATCCGAAAGCGAGGCGCCGCGCCGCCGTGGAAGGCGGCGCTACCGGGCTATCCAGCTTTGGCCTTTTGTAGAAGCGCACCAGCCGCACAGGTCGCAATATTTGCATCCAGGCCATTCTTTCCATTTCCACATTTTCCAATCCCTTTCGGGGAAAATCTTCGAGGCGCGCGAAAAAACGATTTTATTAACGCAGGATAAATTTGGCACATTTTTTGATTCCTGAGTCCTATCAAAAATCTAACGTTTGGGACGCGAACCTTGTAAATTTTCTAATTCGATGCCGGCGGCAGCGAAAGGAACCGGCCGCGTCCGAACCTTGTGCGAACTTTGAAACAGAAAGGAGAACCGCCATGCTGGATATTCAGGCGCTTCAGGCCTCGTCGGCGCATCCGACCCTGGTCGCGGTGGTCTACAACGTGCTGTTGTCGTTTCTTTTGTCCACCATGATCGCGGTGACATACGAGAAGACCTTTCGCGGGCTGTCCTATTCCCGGAATTTCATGCAGTCCATGATCTTGAGCGCCATCGCGGCCTCTTCCATCATGCAGGCCATCGGCGACAGCCTGGCCAGCGGTTTGGGAATGCTGGGGGCGCTGGCGATCATCCGGTTTAGGACCAGTTTCAAGGACCCCCGGGACATTGTGTTCATGTTCGCGGCCCTGGGCGCCGGCATTGCCTGCGGGGTGGGCGGATACAGCATCGCGGTGGGCGGAACGGTCGGGTTCTGCATTGTGGCGGCCATCCTTTACGTTTCGCCGTTCGGACGGACTTCGCGTTTCGACGGCATGTTGCGGTTCAATATCGGCAGCGGCCCGGAGGAGGCGCAGATGCTCGGTCAGGTGTTGAAAAGGCACTGCAAGATTTTCGCCTTGATCACGTTGCGCGACATGGCCCAGGGAGACAGGCTGGACTACGCCTACCAGGTCAAGCTGAAAAAAGGCAGAGACAAGGCGCAATTGGTACGGGATTTGAACGGTATCGAGGCCATCCGGGGAGTCAGTCTGATGATGCAGGAAACAACTGTCGAATTGTAGGCAACTGTCGAACGGCAGGGAACGGTAAGGAGGCAAAGACAATGGAACGTCCAATTTTGCTGTATTTTCTGTGGTTTTTGGCATTGGTCGCGGTTGTGTCCATGTATGTGTCGGGGGACCGGGAATCCGGGGACTTTCAGGGAATCGCGGACACGCGGGAGGCGGCGGTCAATTGCGAAAAAGCGGTGGAGATCGTCAAGTTCCACGTGGTCCCCGGACAGGAGGTGAAAGCAGGCGACCTGCTGGCGGAGCTGGACCGGCCGGAGCTGAACATCAGAATCAACGAGATCTCCCACGAGCTGGACGAATTTCGGAACCGCAGGGTGTCGAACGTGGAGCAGATCCGGGCCCGGCTGCGCCAGTTGGAGGCTGAAAAGGCCGAGGTGGCGGGCAGGTTCGATTCGGAAATCGAACGGTTGTCGTCCCGCTACGATTTCAACCGAAAATTGGCCGAGGGACTGGAGAGTCTTGTGCAGGAAGGGGCGTCCGGGAAAAAACAGGATGCAGGCAGCCCGGTGCGCCAGGCCATCGACAGTCTGAAAAAGGAAAGGCGGCTGGCTTTGAACCGGGTCGAAGTGGAAATGCAGGGCCTTGCAAAGGAGCTGGAGGCCCCCGAGAGTCCGGAAACCATTCGAGCGCAAGGCTTGGAAAAGGAGCTGGCCTTGCTGCATAAGGAAAAGGAAAATCTGCGGATATACTCCAAGCTAGACGGGGTGATCGGCTCGGTTTGCTTCAAGCAGGGGGAGATGGTCTCGCCATTCGCTCCGATTCTGACGATCTATACCCGCACGCCGACTTTCGTCAAAGGGTTCATCCACGAAAATCTCTGCAACCGGGCTGCCGTGGGAGCGCAGATCGAGGTGACCTCCGTGGCGGGAACGGACCGTCATGCCAAAGGCGTCGTGGTCGGTGTGGGATCGAGGATTGTGGAGTACCCGGCCCGGCTGAGGATACGGCCGGAAAACCCTGTCTGGGGCAGGGAAGTGCAGATACGGATATCGGATCGGAACGAGTTTCTTCTGGGGGAGCGGGTGTTGCTTCGCTGCGCCGACTACGAAAAACCGTTTCATGAAAAGATGTTCGAGAAATGGATGGCCATGCTGGAGGAGCTTATAGGGCCGGTCGTGTCCCGGGCCGCGCTCGACAAGCGGGGCGAGATCGGCCCGCTCGCGCTTCAAAGCGAGGGCGCCAAATGAAAAGGCGGCCGATGAAGATGCTTTTCACGTTCTGGCTGATTCCTTTTTTTTTCTTGCAGCACTCGGCTTTTGCCGATTCAGCTCTCTTGTCCCTGGAGGAGTTTCTTGTCGGCGCGTTCGGCGACGAGGGTCTGGCCGGACAGGACGAGGCCATTTCCATTTTGCAAGACGGGTCTGTGGTTTCGCCGATGATTCGCGAAGTCGAATTCAGGATGAAAACCGACGAGTTCGACAAGGACCAGGGGGAATACGCCGTGCGTCTGAAGCCTACTGGCTGGGGGGAGACGCAAAGCGCCGACCGGCTCAGCGCCTGCCTTTTGGAGTACAATCGGTCCCTTCGCGACCAGCTGATCGCAGAGGCCGTGCGGGAGCGCTACGATCTGATCGTGGATTACCTGCATCAGACGCGCCTGATCGCTCTGATCCGGCAGCTGATCGTGCTTCACCAGGACAGGGCCGAGGCATTGAAGCAGAGCGTCGGCAGCCTGGATTTCGACCCCGAGGATCTGATCGGAGCGGACGCCGACGTCATCGAGGCGCGGCGGGAACTTGCGGAGCTTTCCGCCGACTTGGAACGCATCGAGGATGAAATTCGCCGGAGAATGCCGGGGCGACAGAGAATCGATTTCGCCCATGCCGGCCTGGTCGGAATCGACCATATCGATCAGGTCGCGACCGCGTTTCTGTCCGAGGAGCCTGGGGCGGTCTTTTCCGAAAACGCCCGCCTTGCGGCTGCCAGCCTGGAAACCCAAGTGATGGACGCCCGCCTGGAACTGGAAAAATCGGTAAACCGAAGATACCTGAGCTTCGTCGAAGCGGCCTACGACATGGACGACCGGGACGACTTCAACAAAGCCTTTTCCGTCCGGCTGGGCATTTCCATTCCTCTGGATTTCGGCGGAGGGCACGAGGTGTTGCGGCGAAAGCTCGACGCTCTGGAAACCCGAAACCGCTACCGGACCTTGCAAAAGGAGACGGCGGCGGAGGCCGAGGTCGCCGCCAGGCAGGTCCGGCGGCTGATCGGACGCTATCGCCTTCTGGAAGGACGCGACGCCCGGGGCAGGACCAAGTCCTCCTATGAAACGTTCAGTCGAATCGAGGGAGTCGATCCGCTGGTACTTCTCAAGCTCCAGGAGGAGATTTTGAAAATCGACATCGCCCTTTGCAAGACCGGCCGCTCCATATACGGGCAGTATCTGGAGTTTCTGGACCTGACCGGGCAGCTTTGCCAAAAGCCTTTCCAAAACCATCTTTCCATCGGACAAGAGGCGCCTTTTCTATGAAAAAACGCCTGAATCTCGTCGAACAAAGAGACATCCCGGCCCTTCTGGAGCGCCGGGAATTGAAATATCTGATCCCGGCCCACATGGTGAAACCCATCTCCGACTACCTGTTCGCCTACTGTTCGCAGGACAAGCACTCCCTGGGGTCGCCCGACGGCTGCTACACCATCGTCTCCCTCTACTTGGACACGCCCGGCAATCTGTTTTTGAAAAAGCGCCTTCACGGAGCCGAAAGCCGCTTCAACATGCGCATCCGCACCTACGACAGCCGGACCGGGTGCCCCTGTTTCTTCGAAATCAAGCATAAGATAAACGGCATTGTCAGAAAATATCGCGCGACCGTCAATAACGAAAACTGGCGGGAGCTGTTCGAAACCCCTGGATGTCGTATCGAGGAAATCGTGGACGACGAAAACATGGAAAACGCGAGCCTTTTCTGCCAGACCGCCCTGGCCTATCAGGCGGGTCCCAAGATTCTCACCCGATACCGGCGCAAGGCCTTTGTGTCGGACGTGGACGACTATGCGAGAGCGACGTTCGACTTTCATCTTTGCTACCAGCGCATCGACGGCTACGAGCTGGTCCCGGACGAAGCCCGCATGGTTTCCTACGACAACGAAACGCTGTTCGACCCCGAGTGCAATGTGATTCTGGAACTCAAATGCCCGGCCTGCCTCACGCCCTTGTGGATGCTGGATCTGATCCGCCATTTCGATCTGCGCAGAGGGCGGTTTTCCAAATACCTGGCAAGCGTGAACGAAGCCATGCAGGGAGATTTCGCAGGCGACCGTCTCGACCGTTTTCTTCCTGGATAGAAGGCGGACCGCAAATTCAATAGGTGGAAGAAAAAGCGGTTCGTCACGGAATTTTGGGAAAGGGGTCCCGATGGTAACCAGACCATCCTGTTCTGGCGCGTATCGGCCTCGATTGTATAGGGCAAGTTCGAGCATCGGACCAGAGCTGGAAGCTCTGGTTACATCTACCGTTTGCCTCGAAAGGGGGTATGGATATGTGCTTTTTTCCCACAAATCCGCGATGAGCCGAAAAAGATTTAGTCATGGAATTATTATCGAAAATCTTTGAAAGGAGATACAAACAATGAGGTCCATGAAAGAACGGATAAAACCGGCGGGACGCTTCAGGCAATTGATATGGGCTGCTTTCTTTGCGGCTGCGGCGATTTTCCTTCCGGTCGCGTTGTGCGGCGAGGTTGCGGCCGACGGCCTGGCGATCAACGAATTCATGGCGGCCAACGAGACTACCGCGACGGATGAAGAAGGCAAATACGAGGACTGGATCGAATTGTACAACAACAGCTCCAGCGCCATATCCTTGACGGGATATTACCTGAGCGACAAAACGGACGATCCGGGGAAGTGGGCCTTTCCCGAAGGGAGCGCCATCGACGCGGGCGGCTATCTGATCGTCTGGGCCGACGAAGATTTGGATGACGGAGAGATGCACGCCGATTTCAAGCTGTCCGACGAAGGCGAAGACATTGTGCTCTCACTTGTCAACGGGACCGAATACGTTGTCGTCGATCAGGTGAATTTCGGCGCCCAGACCGACGACATCAGCACGGGCAGATACCCGAACGGCACCGGCGACTTCGTGACGATGAACCCGACGTTCGCGGCGGAAAACACCGCCGGAATCGGGACCATGGGGGATGTGGACGGCGATGCGTTCGTCGGACTCTCCGACGCGGTCGCGTCCATGCGGGTGACCACGAACAATGCGGAAGGCCTGACCGTTTACCTGAAGGCCGACTTGAACTCCGACGGCAAGATCGGCCTGCCCGAGGCCATTTACGCCATGCGCGAGGCCTCGTCCTCCTCCTCGGAAGATCCGGACGGCGTCACGGAAATCACCCTGCAAGGCGATTCCATCACGGTGGACGGCGACGGCGTCACCGTGGACGGCAACTGTGCGGAAATCCAATCCGGGGGCGAGTACCATGTCAGCGGCACATTGTCCGACGGACAGATCGTGGTGGATGTCGCGGACGGAGAGACGGTGGAACTCGTCTTGAACGGAGTCAACATCGCCTGTTCCAACAGCGCTCCCATTTTCATCGCCGGCGCGGATGAAACCACAGTGGTGCTGGCGGACGGGACGTCGAACTACCTGACCGACGGTTCCAGCTATGTCTTCGAAGATCCGGAGGACGACGAGCCCAACGCGGCCCTGTTCAGCAAGGACGACATGACCATTTCCGGCGGCGGCTCTCTGACGGTGCAGGGCAACTACAACGACGGCATCGCCAGCAAGGACGGCCTGTTGATCGAAAGCGGGACCATCGCGGTGGATGCGGTCGACGACGGCATCCGGGGCAAGGACTATATCGTAATCCGGGGCGGAACCATCGATGTGGAAGCCGGAGGCGACGGCTTGAAATCCGACAACGAAGAAGACGAAGGGATGGGATACATCACCATCGAGAGCGGAACGATCCATGTGGAGTCCGGAGGGGACGCCGTTACGGCGCAAACGCAAGTGGCCGTCGTCGATGGACAGATCGACCTGGTTGCCGGGGGCGGAAGCTCGGCGTACATCGGCGAAGACGATTCCGCCAAAGGTATCAAGTCCGCGTCCGCCATCGTCATCGACGGCGGGGACATGGACGCCAACTGCGCCGACGACGCCATCCATTCCAACGACAGCATTGTGATCAACGGCGGGGACTTTGTCCTAGCGACCGGAGACGACGCCGTGCACGGAGATTCGTCCGTGATCATCAACGACGGGGAGTTCGACATCGCAGACTGCTACGAGGGGATCGAAAGCGCCTATATCACGATCAACGGCGGCACTTTCCACATCGTCGCAAGCGACGACGCTCTGAACGTGGCGGGAGGCAACGACGGTTCCGGGATTCGCCCCGGCCACGATAACCCTTCCGGGGGCAATTACTTTCTTCTCATAGAAGGCGGATACTTCGCCATCGAAGCCGGCGGCGACGGGCTGGACGCCAACGGCTCCATCGAAATGAACGACGGCACGGTCCTGGTCCACGGGCCCACATCCAGCGCGAACAGCGCCATCGACTACGACGGCGGGTTCGCCATGAACGGCGGGCTTCTGGTCGCGGCCGGTGCCAGCGGCATGGCTCAGGCCCCGGATTACACCTCCGACCAGAATTCCCTGCTGCTCACTACCAACACCACCTACTCCGGAGGCACTCTGATTCACATTCAAAATTCGGGAGGCACTGGCATCCTCACGTTCGCTCCAGAGAAAAACTACCAGTCCCTGGCGTTTTGCTCTCCGGATTTGCAGATGGGCACGTCGTATCAGGTGTACACGGGAGGTTCGTCCACGGGCGACATGGCCGACGGCCTTTATGAAAACGGCGCCTACTCCGGCGGTTCCAAGATCGCCGACTTCACCGTGACCAGCGTCGTTACGACCTTCAACACCGGCGGCGGGGGAGGGCCTCATTGAACGCCCGAATCGGCTTCCATTCATATTTGTTTTTTCAAGAGCACAATTATGGATTTAAAAAAATATTCGTTTGCATTCTGGCGGCGACGGCGCGCAGGTCAACCGGTTCGTTCAGACCCTGGCGTCCGGGGCGAAATTCGTCGGGCAGCCCGCAAGCCTGGGATTTTCCGAACTCGCCCAATGGATCAAGGTGCGAGGTTCCGAACCCTTGGCCGGCTTCGAGCTTTTCTCGTCCAGCGATCAGAACCTTCTGGCAGGGTACACGGGTGTCAAGATACAAAGAACTTCCGGAATCCTTCCCAAGATAGAAAGAAAAAGAAAAGGACGGCTCCACCGGCGTCGCCCTGGTCAATTCTTCCGGGACCCGGACGACCGTGACACTGACCGCCAACGACGACTCGGGCTCCGCAGTCGCCCAGACCGCTTTCACCCTGGCCGCCGACGAAAAGAAAAGCGGACAGGTCGAAAAGCTTCTTCGAAGGCGCCGATATATTCGACGCGACATACGTGGCCTTCGATTCCCGGCAGAACGTCGCCGCATTTCAACTCAACTTGTCTTCCGACCGGATGATGCTGGACGCCTTGGAAGGCATGTAGACGGCAGGCACGTTCCCGAGATTTGCGCGTGCGGGAACGTGTTCCTATACGTCTACCGGCCGGGATCGCGGCTGATATCGAACACGGCCGGTTCGCCCGCCGGGGAAGCGCTTTTTGGCGGCGGGAGGCCGAGAATGCGGATCAGCTCGTCGAGGGACGAGAGGCTTTCGGCCACGGCCTCCCTGGATTGGGGCGGCGGCGGGCTTTTTGTCATGAGAAGGTATTCCATGCCATGGGTCGCGGCCCTGGTTTCCAGGGAGACGATCCGGTCGAGCAGGGTTGTCCAGGTCTGTCTCTTTGTCAGGAGGTAGGTTTCCAGATCCACGCCTGCGGGGAGTTCCTCCAGCAGGGCCAGAACCGTGTCCAAGAGGCGGTCGAATGTTTTGCGGCCCGCGTTCTCCCTGATGAATCGGGCAAGCAGGGGGGCCGCTTCGGAAGGAACCTGTGCCGGGAGACAGCGCAGCCGAACGCGAAGCTCCAGCTGTTTTTGCTCCGGCAGATAGCTTTCCATGGCAAGGGCGACTTGCCCGCCGCACGGGGTCCGCGTAAGATAAAGACGCCGTACGAAGTCCGGGATCAGGTCGAAAGGCATGGTCAGGGAGACGCAGTCCTTTCCGTCGGGAGACCGGACGACTATGCTCGGCTCCGGCTCGGAGAGCAGGCGGCAAAGGTCCTCTTCGTCCTCGACCGTCCAGATGCGTCCGGCCAGCAAGGGTTCGAGAACCAGACGAAGGGCAAAATCCGGGAAAAAGAGATATTCCAGGAGCACTTCGATGTCCAGCCCGCGAGGATCGCTCATGGCCGTCTCAAGTTCCCTCACGGAGGCGATCCCGAAGGTCGAATGCGCAAAGTCCAGTACTTTGCCTTCAAGCACGACGCCGCGTTCGAGATGGGACCGGATCTCCCCGGCAAGACTGCGTGTCTGTTCCATCAGAAGCGCCCCCCTAAGCAAATGGCCTTCCAGCGGCACCCCTCACGGCCCGCTTTTTTCGACATTTCGACATGTGCGGTTGAGATCGACATATAAGTGAAGAAACTCCGGATTACGGAACCCGCGTTTTTTTTCGATCCATAGCTTCATTCCTTCTTGAAGGCGACCCGATGCCTATTGCGATGAAAATCCCGTATTATAAACTCGTAGTTCCCAAAGCTGGCGAACCGGGAATCTACGGCAATTCGAGAGCTTTTCGCATGTAATCGAGCGCGTCTTTGACATCGACGACATCGTTGCCGTCGCTGTCGAGACATCCCCAGTCCGCGTCGGGATCAGGGTCGCCGGCGAGCGTTTCTAACACGGTCGTCACCGCTTGCATGCAGTCAACGAAATCGAGTTCGAAAGCCCCGATGTCGCAAGCGCCTTCGCCGGACGCGGGACGCGAGGCACCTCGCTGGTCCTCGGTTTCCGTGCAGTCGGAGATGGCGTCGATGGCGGGGCTGTGCATGCAGAGCGGATGGACCGAAGTAGCGCCGCGGCTGTCCGAGAGTTTCCCCAGAACGGGATCGACGTCGAGCTGGTTGGTGTCCGTGGTCCCGGTGAAGTTGGCATACTCGGCGTCGCCGACGAGGTTGTGTCCGTTGCTGGAAGCCGTGCCGTGGAAGTCGGGGCCTTCGCTGATGTCGTCTCCCAAAACGTTGTCTGCGATAATTGTTTTTTCGAGAAAGAGCGCCCCCGGGGGTTCGTTGTAGATTCCCCCTCCGCGAGAGATCTCCGCGTAGCCGTCCCCGCCGTCCTCGCCGTCTTGGCCGTCGTCGCCATAGACTCCATTTTCTCCGCCTTTGCCTGGTTTTCCGTTTTCGCCGGACTCGGCAGTTCCTTCGCTGCCAAATCCGCCTGGTCCACCCAAGCCCCCCTGTCCGCCTGTCGAGAAGGCCAAGCCAGGAGCGCCCGTCTCTCCCTTGTTCCCGAGGGGGCCGCCCTGTCCGGCCAATCCGCAGTACCCCAGGCTGTTGTCCGCCACGGTGCAATGTTTCAGGTTCATGGTCCCGAAGTTGGCGATCCCTCCGCCTCTGCCGCCCATGCCGCCGTAGCCTCCGATTCCTCCCGCGCCACCGTTGCCGCCACTGCCGGCGAAGCCGGCCAACCCTGTTGCGCCATAAGAGGTGTCGCCGATGTCTCCGCCGTTTCCGCCGTCGCCGCCTGGAAAACCGGGATTGGTTTCATCGCCGTCGGCGCCACTTCCGCCGTCGCCGCCGTCACCGCCCATGCCGGTAGCGCCGCCGTTTCCGCCGTCGCCGCCGTCTCCTCCCATGCCGCCCCAGCCGGCGTTGCCGCCATAGCCGGTTGCGTTTCCGCTGACCGTGGTGTTGACGGCGTTCAGTTCGCCCCTGTTGCAGATGCCTCCGCCATGGCCGCCTCTGCCGCCATCGCCGCCGTCGCCGCCCTTGGCCCCGTCGCCGCCGTTGCCGCCGTCGCCGCCGTTGCCGCTGTTTCCTCCATTGCCGCCGTTGCCGCCGATTCCATCCGTCGAATCCACTCCGTCATATCCGTCGCCTCCGTCGCCTCCGTTTCCGCCATCGCCTCCCTTCGCGCCGTATCCGGCATGGCCCCCGTTGCCGCCGTTGCCGCCGAAGCCCGTTTCGTTGCCGATTACGGAACATCGCACCAAGGTCAGCTCGCCCGCGTTGAATATGCCCCCGCCATCGCCGCCCCGATTCGCGTCTACGCCGTCGGTTCCCGGATTTCCGTTTTCGCCGTTTTCGCCGTCTTCGCCTCTATCTCCCTCTTCTCCATCGCCTTGCTCTATGCCGTCGCCGCCGTCCTCGCCGTCGATCCCGTCCTGCGCCTGGGGCGGAGCACCGCCGTCCTCGCCCCTGCCTCCGTCCTCGCCTGCGCCGGTGTAGTTCTGTTCGACCGTAGTCCGAACCAAGGCGGCCGTGGCTGTCTCGGCATTGTACATACCGGCGCCGTCCCCGGAAAACCCGCTGAAATTCTGGCATATCCGGCAATCGCTCATTTGCAGGCTGCCGGCGTTGTACACGCCGCCGCCATGGCCGTCCGTGTTGCCTTGGGTAATCGTCAGCCCTTCGATGGTGGCGACCCCCAGTTGCGTGATCATGAACACCCGGCACATGTAGTTGCCGTCTATGGTCAGCTGGTCCGCTCCAGGGGCGACAATCGCCAGTTCCCTGCCTATCTCCAGCTGCTGCTCAAGCTTGATGACCGCAGGCAGGGGCAGGTCGAATTCGATCGTATCGCCGGGATACGCCGATTCGATAGCGGCCTTCAGGGAACCGTCCCCGCTGGCGTTGGTGTTCGTGACCGTTATCGTCGATGCCAAAGCTGCTTCGCGAGTTCCTGCCGCACCTGTCAAAACGACTGCTGCAATGGCGATAAGCATGTGCAATTTCAGAATCGTGCCGGATTTTCTGACCTGGAATGCCATAATACCCTCTCCTTGTTCTTTTTTGGATTCAAGCGCCAGACAAGCCGTCAGATCGATGAATGTCGCGGGTATGAACGGCGCCGTTTTTCGGGACTCGTCGCTCGCGCTCGAAGGCTCTGGTTTTCCACGGACAGGCAGCTCCTTGCAGTCGCGATAACCAACATTCGCATGGTTGGCACAAGAACTGTCGCAAGTCAAGCGAAAAACAGAGAAGGCTGTTGCAATCATGCCAGACCAGGATGGTCTGGTTACCTTTAAGGCACCGGAGATACCCAAAATTAGAATTGCTGGTAACACTCCCAGCAAAAGTCCGTTGACATGAATGTCCGCCTGTGAAATAAAACCTCCGGTTAAGAATTTAAGTCGCATTGAACCGTGAAATGAAGAGGAGGCAGGAAAATGTCGGATAATAAGGTCGAATTCCAAGTAACTTTCGATGATGAGAAAAGTGCCGAAGCTGTTTTAAGCAACTTGATGACTGCCAAAGAATATTTAAGCGAATTGGGGGATGCGGAGATACCCGCAGATGAAAAAGGAAGGCCCATTATGAAAATGGGATTCGAGGGCGGTTCGTTCATCGAAAAGCTGAACCAGGATAAAAGCAGTATCGAAGGTGAAATGTTGATCGCGCCATCGATGGGAATCTGCGAACATTTTGCCGATTTCTTGAATGAAAACGGCGCCCGGAAAATAGGCGTTTCCTTGTATTTCGGCCAGACCGGCGAAAAGATCATATCGGAATACGAAAACGGCGAACATATTCGTACAATAAACGAAGAGGAATTGTATGATTCTCGCTTGCACAAAGCTTTGATGTATAAGCGCCCGGAATGGTTCAAGGAACTCGTAGAGGATGGCGCCGATGTAAACGCCATATGGCATGAACATATGACGCCGCTTCATATGGCGGCGGATACAGGTTGTCTCGAGGCTGTGAAAATCTTGATCGAAAAGGGCGCGGACGTCAATAGCAAGACAGTCAACGGAACGATTCCACTTCACAAGGCGGCGAGCCACGGGGATATTGAGATCGCAAAAACATTGATAGAATGCGGTTCCGAAATCGATGCGGAAGAAAATTGCGCCTATGGCGGAACGCCTCTCCATAGAGCGGCTTACGAAGGTTTTCGGCAGATCGCGGAATTGCTGTCGGACAATGGAGCCGATATCAATTACGCGAACAAGTACGGGGCCCCAATAACTTTGGGTTGCAGAGAGCTTTCCTCGTCGAATATCAAAGGCCGGAACCATAAGGAAACCATCGAGTTCTTGATCCGGCGCGGGGCCGACCTCGACATAGTCGATTCAAATGGCAACACGGCATTGTTAAACGCTATTTATAGACCAAACAGCCCGAATGAAGACAGCGTTGAAATAGCGGAAATGCTGATCGAGCAAGGGGCCGATATCCAAATCGGGGGGTGGCTGGGGGAAACGGCCCTTCATTTGGCCACCGAAAGCGGACTTTTTTCAATCGTGAAACTGCTTGTGGAAAAAGGAGCGGACCTGAACAAAACGGACGATGCCGGAAGAACCGCTTTGGATTCCGCGTTCAGTAGAAAGAAGGAAAAAATCGCGGATTTTCTGAGACAAAACGGCGCCAAAAGAGGCGAGGAATTGAATGCCTGATTCCGGGGCGATGAAAAGCACACCGGACAGGGACAAGATTCCTCGCTGCTGCCAAATTTCTTGAATTCGACGGCCGACCGGTTCGGTACGAAGTCCAAATCACTGTTGACAGAGCCGCCCAGTCGCCTTTTTCCCGAACGGAAGCGGAGAGCAGGCTCGGAAAACGGTAGGTTGGACCCCGTCGAAATCAGAACCATGGTTGACGCAAAAGGTCTTGGAAAATGTGGCTTTCGAAAAAAATCGCGAGGATTTGCAAAGGCGGACTTATTTGTTCGGACATCGCATAAAAAACAATCTGCAGGCGAAAGTGATGGCCTGTTTTCTGCTGCTGACGCTTGTGCCTTTGGGCGCGGTGGGCGTTTTTTCCATAAGAACGGCGGAGGACCTCATCGGCGAACTGGTAAAGAGCCAGTTGCGAAACGTGGCCGACGACAAGGCCCATCTGTTGGAGCGCTGGCTTTCGGAAAGAAGGGCCGACCTTTTGGTGATCGCCGGGTCCTCGATTCTGGCGTCGATGGATCCGGACCGGATCGGGCCCTATCTCGCGCTCGTGGGCCGGAACTACAAAGTATACAAGGAGATTGCCGTCTTATCGCGCGACGAAAAAATCGTTTACGGAAATACGGACATGGTCTTCTGCGAGGGGGTGAAGGAATGGATGAGTGGTTCCCCGAAGGATCTGTATGTTTCCGGAATCGTTCTTCGGCCCGAAGACAGGGAATCCACTTTTCGCATGGCCGCTCCGGTGCTCGACCATGATGGAATGGTCGAGGGAACGGTGTGCGCTTCGGTGGGCACCGGCACGATTCTGAATATCGTTTTGAGCGTGAGCTTGGGCGAAACAGGGGAGTGCTATCTGGTGGACAAGGACGGCACGTTTCTGGCCCACAAGGAGTCCCGGAGGATATTGAAGGAAAACATCGCCCAGTCGGGCAGCTTCAAGAACATATTCGCCATCGAATCCAGACAGAAGACCTACCTGGATTATCGCGGCGTAGAAGTCTTGGGGACCTCCCGCAAGGTCCCGGGGACCCAATGGTATCTTGTCGTCGAGCAGGACAGAAACGAGGCGTTCGAAAGCGCCGACCTGCTGAGGTGGTACATCGGCGCCGCAATGGTTTTTTCCGTATTTTGCGCGGCGTTTTTCTCCTGGGCAGTGGCCCGCTATTTTGTTTTTCCCATCGGAAAGCTGAGCAAGGCCGCGAACAAGCTGGCTGCGGGAGAATTCGACAAGGCGGCCGTCCATACGAAGCGAAAGGACGAAATCGGCTTGCTTTACAAAGCCTTCACCGATATGGCCGTGCAGCTCGGGGAAAGACAGCTGTTTCTGGAAAAGGAGGTGGACAAGAAGGTGTCGGAGCTGCGGGAAGCCGACATCATGCTGCAGCAGTCCAGGCTGGCCGCCGCGAGGTCGGAAAGGTTCTCGGCCTTGGGCCGTCTGGGCGCGGGAGTGGCGCACGAGATAAGAACGCCCCTGACTTCCATCAAGCTTTTCCTGGAGTCTGTGGAGTGCGAAATCGAAATATCCCCCGAGTACGAAGAGGATTTCAGGATGGCCATGCGCCAGATCAGGCGGATAGAATCCACGATCAATCGATTCCTGGACTTTGCCAAGCCCCGGGAACTGGTATTTTCGTCCGTTGACATTCGGCGGGTCGTCGAAGACGTCTGCTCGGTGGTAAGGCCCATGGCCAGCAAGCAGGAATGCTCCATGGCGGTTCATGTTCCTGAAAACTTGAAAACCGTACGTGGCGACAGAAAATTGCTGGAGGAAACCTTCATCAACCTGCTGGTCAATTCCTTGGAGTCCATGGAAAGCGGCGGCAGGCTGGAGGTGACCGCCGCGATGGACTGCCGCGAAATCGACGGGGAAAAGATTTCGGGCCTGCGGGTGGATGTTTCGGACACGGGACAAGGGATTCCCGAAGAAAGCATGCCCAACATCTTCGATCCGTTTTTCACCAGCAAGTCGTCGGGGACCGGACTGGGGCTGTCGCTTGTCCACAGCGCGATTCAGAGCCACGGCGGGACCATAGAAGTGCGATGTCCGGAAGGCGGCGGGACGGTTTTCTCGATTTTTCTTCCATCGGAGAAAAAAAAGGATTTTTATGAAAAGTGCGGAAAAGATACTGATTATTGACGACGACGAAGGCCTGACCCATTTTCTGAGCCGTTTTTTTTCCAGGAAAGGCTATGAGGTCAAGTCCTGCGCGGACAGCCCGTCGGCCCTCGATTTGATCTCCCGGGAACTCTTCGATTTGATCCTGCTGGATTACAAGATCCCCGGAATGAACGGGCTCGAAACCCTGACGAGGATAAAGGACTCCCAGGTCAAGACGCCGGTGATCATCATGACGGCCTACGGGACGACGGAAACGGCGATCGAGGCGATGAAGCGGGGCGCTTTCGACTATCTTCTCAAGCCGTTCGACAGAAAGGACTTGAGCAAGATCGTCCACGACGCGCTTGTGATCAACCGCCAGATGAAGGAGATCGTTAGTTTTCCCCGACAGTCCGGCGAGCCGTCCTCTCCGGCCGCCAAGGGCTCGCTGAGCATCATCGGAAGCGGCAAAAAGATGCAGGACGTCTACAAACTGATCGGACAGGTGGCCGAAAAGGACGTCTCCGTACTTTTGACCGGGGAAAGCGGCACGGGAAAGGAGCTGGTCGCAAGGGCGGTCTACCATCACAGTCTCCGCAAGGAGCGCCCGTTCATGGCGGTCAACTGCGCGGCCATACCCGACGCCCTGTTCGAAAGCGAGCTGTTCGGCTACGAGCGCGGAGCCTTTACAGGCGCGGACCGGACCTATATCGGAAAGCTCGAGCGCTGCGACGGCGGGACGTTTTTCCTGGATGAAATAGGGGACATGTCTCTATCCACCCAGGCGAAAATCTTGAGAGTGCTGCAGGAAGGGGAGTTCGAAAGGCTGGGAAGCTCGGAAACCGTCGACGTGGACGTCAGATTCATCGCCGCCACCAACAAGGACTTGAAACGGGAGGTGGCGGAAGGGCGGTTCAGGGAGGATTTGTACTATAGACTGAGAGTCATTTCCGTCGCCCTGCCCGCATTGAGGGACCGGCTGGGGGACATTCCCGAGCTGGTGAATTATTTCGTGGACCGTTTCGGGGCCGAATATTCCAAGCCGGTCCGGTGCGTGTCGGACAGGGTCATGGAAAGGCTTTCGTCCTTTTCCTGGCCGGGAAACGTCCGGGAACTGGAAAACTGCATCCGCCGGGCCGTCCTTCTTTGCGCCGGAGAAGTAATCGTGGAGGAAAACCTCGTTTTTCTGGAGCAGGACCAGAAAAGCGCAGTCCAGGGGGCCGGACAGGAAGGCCTTCGAGAGAAAATCAGGGACAAGATGGAGGAACTCATGGCCGAAATACTTCGAACGCCCGAGGACGTCACCCATGCCGATATCATCGGCCTCGTGGAGGAGACCCTCATCAGAAAAGCCTTGGAGGAATGCGGCGACAACCAGGTGCAGGCGGCGAAAATGCTCGGCATCAGCCGAAACACGCTGCGAAGCAGGATAAAAAAATACAGCGAGTGAAAAAACAGGACTGTTTCCGGCGCAGGAGGCGAATTCATGGAAACGACTTCTAAAAAGTCAAAGGAAGTAAGCAGCGGTTTCCCGGCCCTCGACGATGTGATCGACCGGCTTAGAATCGGCGACAACGTGGTCTGGCGGGTGGACGATCTGGAAAACTATTCGGTCCTGGCGCGGCCTTTCGCCAAATCGGCGCTGGCCTGCGGCCGGAAGCTGGTCTACATTCGATTCGCCGACCACCCCCTGATTCTGAAACCCCGGGAGGGCCTGCTTACGCTGAAGGTGGATCCGAGCCACGGGTTCGACAGCTTCAGCGTCCAGGTCAACAAAATCATAGAGGAACAGGGCCCGGGCGTCTTTTACGTGTTCGACAACCTCTCGGCCCTGGTGGAGGAGTGGGCAACCGACCAGCTGCTGGCCAACTTTTTCCAGGTGACCTGTCCCTATCTGAGGGAACTGGATACCGTCGCCTATTTCGCCCTGAGCCGGGGCAGGCACTCGCACGTCGCCGTCGCCAGAATCCGAGACACCACCCAAGTGCTCATCGATGTCTATCACGTTCGGGGACATTTGTACATCCACCCCTTGAAGGTGTGGGACAGGTTTTCTTCCCGCATGTTCCTCCCGCATCGGCTCCAGGGGGAATCCCTGGAACCCATATTCCAGAGCGGGGAGGCTTCGGCGGTCCTGGCCCGCGGAAGCAAGCAGCCGCTCAGGCGAAAAGCCGACTCCTACGTCCCCTGGGACGCGGTGTATGAAAAGCTTTCCCGGACGGGGGAGGAGAGCGGCGCTTCTCCGGAGCGGGCGCAGGAGATCGCCGAGCTGAAACAGGAATTCCGGCGAATGATGATCGGAGACAGCCCTCGGTTCAATCGGCTTTCCGACCAATACCTGTCCCTGGAGGACCTGTTCGGAGTCAGGCGGCGGATGATCGGTTCGGGCCGCATAGGGGGCAAGGCCTCGGGTATGCTGGTGGCGCGGCGGATACTGCTGGAGGAACCGGGGGAAACCGATTTTTCGCGTGTGCTGGAGGAACACGACTCGTTTTATATCGGCTCGGACGTATTTTTCGGCTTTTTGGTCAACAACAATCTTTTCCGTCTCCGGATACGGCTCACGCGAGGTTCGCAAATATCCGCGGAGGAATTCGACGAAGTGGAACAACGGTTTCTGGCCGGAACGTTCTCCAATGACATCATGGAGCAGTTCCAGGACATGCTGGACTACTTTGGCCAGGCCCCGATCATCGTACGTTCCAGCAGCCTTCTGGAAGACGGCTTCGGCAATGCTTTCGCGGGAAAATATAGAAGCGAGTTCTGCGCCAACCAGGGGCGTCCGGAACAGCGAATGGAGGCTTTTCTGCGCGCCGTGAAGCTGGTGTATGCCAGCGCGGTGAACCCGGACGCGCTGGCGTATCGGAGACGAAACGGTCTGGGAGAGTCGGACGAGCAAATGGCGATTCTTGTGCAGCGGGTCGCGGGCTTTCGCTACAGGAATTCGTTTTTCCCCCAGCTGGCGGGGGTGGCCTTTTCCCACAATCTGTACCGCTGGACCGACCGGATCGACCCGGCGCAGGGCATGGTCCGGCTGGTATTCGGGCTCGGCACACGGGCCGTGGACCGGGTCGGAGAGGACTACCCGCGCATCATAGCTTTGAGCCATCCCGGTCTGAGGCAGGAGGCGGGCGGCAGGATCGCGGCCTATTCCCAGCGCCGAGTGGACCTGCTCGACCTGTCGAAAAACGATTTTTCAACCCGAAGCCTCCCCGATTTGATCGCCGGGACGGACTATCCCGGACTGCACCTTTTCATCTCGTTCGTCGAGGACGGCTACGTCATGGACCCTGCGGGAGTTCTGATCGGAGAAGTCAAAAACCCGATCCTGACTTTCAATCTGCTCCTGGAGCGAACCGATTTCATCCCGGTGATGCGGGAAATGACGTCGAAGCTGGAAAAGGTGTACGGATACCCGGTCGATACCGAGTTCACCGCTTCCGTTGGCCCGGACAACAAGGTCGGGATCAACCTTTTGCAATGCCGCCCCATGAGGCTTCCCGGATCTCGCTCCATGGAGGCTGAAGCCCCCCGAAATCTGAAGAAGGAAAACGTACTGTTCCGCGCGACCCGCATGATTCCCGGCGGCGTGGTCGGCCATATCCGCTATGTCCTCTACATCGATCCGCGCACCTACGCGGAAAAGGCGTCGCTGGAGGTGAAAAGGTCCCTGGGGCGGGTGGTGGGAGGCCTGAACCGGAAGATGGGCTCGGAAAAAGACAAGGTGATCATGATCGGGCCCGGCCGATGGGGAAGTTCGAACATCGACCTGGGAGTAAACACCTCCTATTCGGACATAAACAACGCGTCCGCCCTGGTGGAAGTGGCCCTGGAGAAGGCGGGCCATGTCCCGGAACTCTCCTACGGCACCCATTTTTTTCTGGACCTGGTGGAATCCCGGATTATCTACCTTCCCGTCTACCCCGACAATCCCTCCGCCGAATTCAATTTCGCTTTTTTCGAAAAATCGCCCAACATATTGACCGAGCTTCTGCCCGAAGCGTCCAGATACGCGGAGTTTGTCAAAGTCATCGATGTCGTCCGGACCACCGGCGGCCAGCATGCCAAAGTCGTGGCCGACTCCGAAAGCCAGAAAGCCGTGTGTTTCATCGATTGCTCCAACCATTTTTTGAAAAGCGATAAATAAATGGATATGGTCGAGCATTGGATAATATTTTCATAGAGCTGCAAGGATGAATAGAGACCTTTCGCGAAGGCGATGGAGAAGATTACCGCCGCAATTCGGAGAAAGAGGGGGGGGGGCAAAGGAGCCAAATGCAGGACTATTCGGTTTTCGATCATATGGCCGATGCCTACGACGGCTGGTACGACCAGCCTGAGGGCAAGGTCATTTTTCATGAAGAACTCGATTGTTTAGGCCGTGTATGCCATGACTATTCCGGGCGTTGGCTCGAAGTCGGCGTCGGAACGGGCCGTTTCGCAAAGGCGCTGGGAATTGCCCATGGAGTGGATCTTTCCCCGGGGATGGCTGCGATAGCGGTACGACGGGGCGTTTTGGCGCAGGTTGGAAGAGCCGAGAACTTGCCGTTTCAAAGCGAGTGCTTCGATGGCGTAATCATTGCCTTGACACTCTGTTTTCTGGACAATCCGGAGGCGGCGTTCGTGGAATGCGCCCGGGTCCTTAGGCGGAACGGCAAGCTGGTCGTAGGGACCGTTCCTGCGGACAGCCCCTGGGGCGAGGCCTATGAGAAGAAAAAGGCCGAAGGCCATCCGGTTTATTCCCATGCGAGATTTCACACTGTGGAAAAAATTGTCGGTCTCGCCGAAAAAACGCGTTTTACGCTACGAAACGCCCGCAGTGCCCTGTTTTGGGGGCCTGGCAACCAGCCTGAGGGACCTTTTGAAACACGATCCGGAATCGTCTCGGGAGCAGGATTCGTCGGTTTGCTCTTCGAGGCGATAAAACTGCGTGGATAGTTTCAACAAGTTGATCAATGCCGGTTGATTGGAACTCGACCAGGGTCTTGCGTGAACGGCATGATCAGCAGGCGAGCCAGACCGAGCTTTTCCTGGTCGCGAAATCGGGCGAGGCCGATCGCCATTTTCGCGTGCCCTTTTTCGGGCTGGTCTTTGTTGATTCCGAACAGCCGGTCCCACCAGGGCAGGTTGAAGCCGAAATTGCTGTTGGTCTCGCGGATGATCACCGAGTGGTGGACCCGGTGCACGTCCGGCGTGACCAGCAGCAGCCTGAGCAACCGGTCGGTTTTTAAAGGGATTCGAATGTTGCCGTGGTTGAACATGGAGGTGCCGTTCAATGCCACCTCGAAGATCAAATTACTTCCAGCCAATAGGGCATGGCCACCTGATTGAGAAGCCCCCAGTTTTGCTCCGATGAATATGATTAAAATCGCGACCTTTGCCAGCGCGTCCCTTTTCTTTTTTTCGCATGAGATCCCTTTGGCAACATAGCTTGCCGTTGTCCCAAGACCGATTGTCGGAAGGCGGAAAAATTCCCTCGCGACAAGGTGATTTTTGCACCATTGCAGCGGGAAACAAAAGATTTCCGAAACAATTTCAGGCTTTTCCGAAAATGCGGTTCAATACTCCCTTTTTAGGTGCTTCCGGTTCGGGCAGTCCCAGTTGTCGGCAGATGCATTTCTCGACCTCGTGGCCGGAAATGTCCGCGCCTTCCGTTACGATCTCGTCTCCCACCATGACCGCAGGAGCTACAGGCAGGTCCAGCTCGAAGTACTCGTCGGTCTGATACTCCGCAATGGGTTTGGATGTCGCCTCGATTTCAATCGGATATTTTTCGCCCAACCTGGGCATCATTTGCTGGAAGTGCTTTCAAGGCTTGCCGTTGGGCTCGTTCAGAAAAAAGCGGACTTTGAGCATTTTCTTCTCCTTTCATGTCGTCGAAAATTTTTAGAGCATTCGGTTCGATGTGGTTTTCCCGTCATGGCCCGGATTCGGGTTTTTCGCGTCGGCCATATGCCCCAGGAACTCTTCGGGCGGAATGAAATCGACCAGGCGCAGGTCCGTGCGTTCCTTTCCGCTTGCATCCAGAAACACGATCGTAGGCACGCCTTTTACATCGTACTGTCGCAAAAGCATCTCGTGAAGCGGATTGCCTCCTTTGGTCACGTCGATTTTTATCATTGTAAAGTCGTTTTCGGCCAGCCGGACCACATCGGGATGGTGAAAAACGACCTCGTCGAATTCCCAGCAAGGCGTGCACCAGTCCGCGTAGAAATCCACGATCACCGGCTTGTTTTCGGCCGCGGACTGCCGAACCAGGTCCTCCGAATAGGAATGCCAGTCTAAGCCGGGTCCGCGCATGGCCCAGGCGGTTATCCAGAAGGTCGCAAGAACCAGGCAGGCCGTGCCCGTAAGGGTTTTCAGCCATGGGAAGGCCCGGAAACTCGCCTGGCTCTTGTCTATCCAACCCGGGTGCAGGCCGGCCGCCAACGCCACGGCGGCCGGAAGGCCTATTTTCAAGATGTCGGGAAGGACCGGCCGGATGAAATAGACGGCCATGCCGACCAGAACCCAGCCCATGAGCTTTCTCACCCAAATCATCCATCCGCCCGCCCTGGGAAGTCGCTGCAGCTGCCCGGAAAAAAGAGCCAGAACGAACAGAGGAAGGCCCAGGCCCATGCTGAGTACGAAGAATATCAGGAAGCCGAACCAGGGATTGCCAGTGCCTGCGACCCAGGTGAGCAGTCCCAAGACGAAAGGCCCGATGCAGGGCGCGGCCACGACACCCAAGGTCAACCCCATGAACAGGCTTCCGAAATACCCGGCGTAGGATTTGCCCGCCGCCTGGGTCAACGCTCCGGGAAGGCGCAGCTCCCACAGTCCGAAAAGACTCGTTGCGAACAAAACGAGAACCCCTGCCACAGCGGCGAGCACAACCGGGTTTTGCAACATGGCGCCCATCAGGCCGCCGGTCAGGGCCGCCATCACGCCCAGGGTCGAGTTCGTGAGCGCAAGCCCGGCCAGGTAGCAGAGACCGTGCAGCACAAGCTTCGCCTGGCCCGGCTTCTCCTGGGAAGACCGCCCCCCGAAAAAGGAAACCGTGATGGGAATCATCGGATAGACGCACGGCGTGAGGTTCAAGGCGCCTTCGATATGCCCCGTGCGGTGTTCCCATTCCTGTCTCGTATCCACCACCAAAAGCTCCGAACCCTCTTTGCGATAACGCTCGGCGAGTTCTTCGGTGGAGATCAGTTCGTACCCGCCGGCCTCGGCCTCGGCGATCACGTCTTGCCACGTGGCCTGCTTCGTCTCGACGGGACGCTGGACGTACCAGACGGAAGCGGAAGTGATCAAAACTGCCGCAAGCGTCAGTATGAAAGATGCTTTCTTGTTCATATCCGGTTCAACGGATTCCCTTTTAATTGTTCGTATGGGAATTTTTCCATTTTGCTGTTATCAAGTATCGAACATCAATCGTTCCATCCGTTCCATCGAGCCCATTATGCCTTTACATGTCGGCAGGCAAAGACTCGGAGGCTTTGCGCCTCGCCATGCGCATTCGCGTTTTCGGCGGTCGGACATTCATTTCGCCGTACCGCCTTTCCCCCAGAGCGGATCGTCGCCGAAGCGGTCGAACCACCATTCTTCGGCCGAAAGGTGCCTTTTGACAGTATCTTCCGAAAAGGAGAACCGATACCCAAGGCAATAATCCATGATCGCTTTGTAAGCCGAAACTATCCGGCGGGTCATTTCCTCGCATTCATCCCTGTTTTCCTCGCATTTGTCCGGATGCCACTTGGACAGCAATCGCCTGTAGTTCGATTTGATCGAGGCCAGGGTCGCCGTTTCCGGCAACTCGAGGATTTCTCTTGCCTCCGTAATTTCCTCGTATTTATTCATTTTCGACCGGCCCGGTTCTTTTTTCTTTCAAGCTTCGAGAGGATAAAGGTAGCGCCCCTGCGGGACAATCCCAGCTTTTCGGCCAGCGTGTCATCATCGAGGGCCCCGTGTTTTTTCGAAAGCGCGAGCACTTCGGCCTCCAATTCCTCCAGCCAGTCCTCGAAAAGCACAAGCAATTCCGGGTCCGCGATCGCCATAAGCTGCTCGGACCGCGCGACTTTGTCCACCAGGCTCTGGCACATCTGCGTCGGGTCGACACCTTCGCCCATGCATTCCGCCAGTCACAAATGCACCATGCCGGAAACCTTGTCGTCTTCCGATTGCTCGACAAGGTTCATCAGAAAACGTTCGCGTTCCTCGTTGTCCAGGTCCCGCAACACGGTACCCAGGATATTCGTGATCTCCGACAAGGCCTTTTCGGGCGGCATGCGGCTGACGATTTCGAAAAGTTCGTCCATTCGGTCCACTTTTTCCTTTGATTCTTCAGAATGTTTTTCTGTCGGACAAAAGATCCGCCGCGACATCGCTAAGTATCTGCAACGCCTCCAGGATTCTCTCGTCCGCCAATTCGTAGTAAACGAATGATCCCTTGCGCTCCACCGTCACCAAGAGAGAGCGCTTCAGCTCCCTCAGATGATGGGAAACCAGCGGTTGGGACAGGTCCAGTTCTTCGACGATCGCGGATACCGATTTCTTGCCGCCGCTGATGAGGAGCAATATTCTCAGGCGGTTCCCGTCGGACAGGCACTTGGCGAGAAAGGCCGCGCTTTGGAGATGCTCCTCGGTAAACTCGAATCTTGCCGCTAATCCGTTGTTGCGGACTGCAACGCTCTGGCCTGCCGCATCGTCATTGGCTGACTTGCTTTGCGCTTTGTTCACCGTCTCGCATTTTTCTCTTTTATTGTCATGCTGTATTCTTTTCTCGGTCCAATTTCCAATACGTTTCTTTCAACACACATGTTTTCCTGCCATCAAAATATAAAAGTTCGTTTATATACTGATGAGGATTTTGTCAAGACCTTTATAGTAGCGAGTCCGGGCCAAACCAGATAGGCCTGTGCAATAACGGATCTATTCGTATTGCGAACTACGTCAAGCGTTCGCAAACGGTCTTGCTCCCGTTGCAAGAACTTTCAAATGGAAAGGAATTATGTTCGGAGCTTCCCCGAGGGAATCAAATCAAAAAAGATTGTTTTTGAAATAGAATGGAGATACCGGGGCATGACCCGGCGGTTTTTGCCGGAGAAAATTGGCTGGACGAAAAGGCAAAAAACGAAATCGAACAAGGCCCCTCTTGGAGCAACCATTCGCCGGTTAAGTCGATTTTCGAATCATTGAAGTCCCGGAACAGCTCGATCTTGAATTGTGCCATTGTGCCGGTCGGAATAGTCTTATTGTGCCCCTGCCGTCCCTCGTTTTGGCAGGCGCAACAAGATCGATCCATATTTTTTTCATCGGCGACATGGCCTGCAGAACCCATATAGGGGCAATCCAACGAATTTCGTCGAGGGCATTCGGGCTGCAACACATAACAACGCGGTACCGATACGGAACCGGCTATGATAACCATCGATATGAAAAGCCACGTTGTTAATTTTTTCATAATGCGAACTATAAATGGCTGACTGATCGTATCAAGTTCTTTGCGGCTATTGCGCGCGGATGTGTTTGACAATCCAATTCGTTTTTGATTTATTCGTTAAAAATATTTTTAATCGGATTGTTATATGGGCCATTGCGCTATCGTTTTTTTTTCTTTGCAGAGTGATTCCGACGTTGCAGCCTGCAAATTTCGGGCGTGTCTATGCCGCCTATGGCGGAGTTTTCATCTTCTTGTCCATTTTGTGGGGATGGAAAATCGACGGCATAGATCCCGACAGATTCGATATAATCGGCGGGCTGATTGCCCTCTCCTGTGTGGCGGTGATTATGTATTGGCCCCGAGGATAACACTTTTCAGACTTTACGTATTCACGCTGCATGATGATTCTGATGCAGAGAAAAAGAGGCATTTTGCAATTATTGCGTGCATTTCCCGACGGAAATTCAGAACATGATCAGTTCCATGCACATGAAAAAGGGAATTCGCACTGCGCAGGCCAAGGAAGCGGATCAAAATGAGCGAATCCATTTACGTTGAGCATTTAAAAAAGCGTTTCGAAAATGTCGAAGCGGTCGCCGGCATTTCCTTCGGCGTCCAGCAAGGCGAGCTGTTCGGTTTTCTAGGACCCAACGGGGCCGGCAAGACCACGACCATCAACATGCTCACAGGACTGGCGCGGCCGGACACAGGAACGATCCGTATCGGCGGCATCGACTGCACGGCCAACCCCAGGGCGGCCCAGCATCTGGTCGGCGTGGTCCCGGACGAGAGCAACCTGTATCCGGAACTCACCGGTTACGACAACCTGTGCTTTTGCGCATCACTATACGGGATTGCCAAAGCCGAACGACATGCCCGGGCGAGGGAACTGCTGGACACTTTCGATCTGGCCAAGGCGGCGGACCGCAAGTTCGCCGGCTATTCGAAAGGCATGAAGCGCAAGCTCACCATCGCCGCCGGCATCATTCACAGGCCGTCCATCCTGTTCCTGGACGAGCCCACCACGGGTATCGACGTGGCCAGCGCCCGGCAATTGCGACAGCTGATTGCAAATCTGCACCAGGAAGGGACCACCATCTTTTTGACCACCCATTACATCGAAGAAGCCGAGCGGCTCTGCGACCGTATCGCCTTCATCGTGTCCGGGCGCATCGTTCGAATCGACACGGTGGAGCACCTGGTTCAACCGGTCAGGGAAAAACATGTGATGCGGGTCGCCTGCGCCCAAGTGCCTATCGGCATTCACGACAAACTCGTCGAAGCGTTTCCGGCACTTGCCATTCGGGTATCGAACGGCGGCTTCATACGGGTGGAAGCCGAAGAGCCCGTCCAGGTGGGCCCTTTGGTCCGCTTTCTTGAAGACAATGGGGTCGAGGTCACCGAAGCGCGGCGCATGCGACCGTCGCTTGAGGACATATTCGTGAGCATAACCGGTATCGAGGCGGACGCCATGCGCAAAGAAAAGGAAAAGAAAGGGGGCGGCCAATGAAACTCTGGATCGCATTCTGGAACATTCTGGCAAAGGACATGCGAACCTATTACCTGAAGCCGCCGAACGTCAGTTGGGGGCTGATTTTTCCCCTGGCGTGGACGGGCATGTTCTTCATCAAGTCCGGCAGCGGCCTGGACAGCATCACGGAATTGCTGCCCGGCGTGGTGGCGGTCTCCATTCTGTTCGGAACCACATCGATGCTGGCGGTGACGGTCACCTTCGAAAAAAAGAACCGCTCCTTCGAACGCCTGTTGCTTGCGCCCATACCCTTTGAACTGCTGATGCTGGCAAAGACCAGCGGGGCCATCCTCTTCGGCGTGGCCAACGCTTTCGTGCCGGTAGTCATGGCGGCGTTTCTGGCCGATCTGTCCGCAGTCGCCTGGAGCGTTTTTGTGCCTGCCGTTGTCATGATTGCCGTGGCCTCCACCTTTCTGGGCCTGTTCATCGCCGTGGCGGTGAGCGAGGTGTTCGAGGCGCAAACCTTCTCCAACTTTTTCCGTTTCCCTATGATCTTTCTGTGCGGGCTATTTTTTCCCATCGAGAAGCTACCCGTTTTTCTCAAACCCTTGTCTTATGCCTTCCCCTTGACCTACGGGGCCGACGTCCTCCACGGGGCCGTGCATGGCGCGCATGCCATGCCGTTTGCCCTAAACCTGACCCTGCTTAGCGCTTTCTGCGTTTTTCTGTTCGCTGCGAGCCTATGGAACATTAAGCGCCGGTGGATCTTGTGACTATATGGACAGATGAATGGATTTTACAACTACCGCCAAGTCGATATTCTATTTCCTTCTCGCCGAGGTGAAGGAGCGTGTTCGCACGGCGCAGTACGCCGCGTTGAAAGCGGTCAATACCGAGCTGGTCGGGCTGTACTGGGACATCGGGCGGATGATTGTCGAGCGACAGGCCGATGCGGACCACGGCTCCGCCATTGCCGAGCAGCTGGCTGCGGATCTTCGGAAGGAATTCCCCGGCATCAAGGGGTTCTCACGGCGCAACGTCTTCTATATGCGGGAGTTCTATCTGAGCTACAGCGAGCTTCCGAAAGTGCAACCACTGGTTGCACAAATCGGGTGGACGCACAACCTTGCCATAATGCAACGCTGCAAAGACCCTCTGGAACGCGAATTCTACATCCGCATGACCCGCAAATTCGGCTGGTCCAAGAATGTGCTCATCCACCAGATCGACAACCAGAGCTACGAGAAATCCATGCTGGGCCAGACCAATTTCGACCGGGCGCTGACGCCGGAATTGCGCGCCCAGGCCAAGTTGGCGGTGAAGGACGAATACACCTTCGATTTTCTGGAACTGGGGGAGGAACATTGAGAACGGGAGCTGGAACGGGCGCCGATCGCCAGAATCGAAGACTTCCTGCGGGCCATGGGCGGCATGTTCGCCTTCATGGGCAGCCAGTACCGGTTGGGGCTCCGCAAGCACAGGAAGTGCCCCAAATTCATCGAACTCGGCGAGCGCCTTGAAAAGATGAAGGAAAGGTACGAGCAGGGCCTTCTCCACAGCCTGGACTTTTTGAAGGAACTTCTCACGCTGGCCAGGGAGGTCGTGGAGGCCGAAAAACAGGTCGATCCGGAAGACGAGCAAGACAAAGCTAAAGTGGCGCTGACCGAACTGTTCAATCAATTGATGGGAGATGTGATTTCGTATTTTTTGTTGCACAATGGCTGAGAATGAATTGGAAATCTTTGCCTCCTATATGGATGGGAGCCTAACGCAATCGAGTCGCTATGATGGATAGTCAAATCCGTTTAACAGACATCTTTTCTCGATCCGATTTGTTTGTCGGCGTCGAAGAGGATAAGCTACCCGAAATTTTCAGCCTCGGCCATCGATGCGTTTATGAGTCGGGAGCGACACTCTTTCGCGAGGGGGACCCCGCTGAAAAATCCTATCTGGTCCTGAAAGGCCGTTTTAAGCAGATCAAGCTGCATGAAGGCGGAAAAGAGGCCATTGTTCGGTATATCGACCCTGGTGAGATGACTGCCGCGGCTTCTGCCTTCCAAAGGAAAAATTACCCGGTCACAGCCCAAGCCGTCGGCCGCTCCGAAGCCGTTGGATGGAATCGGGAGACCATGCTGGAGCTTATGACCGCCAATCCGCAAATTGCGATCAACCTGTTGGGCGTGGCGGTCGAACGTCTGGATGATATTCAAAGCCGTTATTTGGAATTGCAGACAGAACGGGTGGAACAGCGCGTCGCCAGGGCCCTGTTGCGCATCATGAAACAGTCGGGCCGCAAGACCGACGAGGGCATTCTGATCGATTTTCGCCTCAGCCGCCAGGATCTGGCCGATTATACGGGCACCACCTTGTACAATGTAAGCCGGACCCTCGGCAGTTGGGAGAAGAAGGGCTGGGTCAGGTCGGGCCGTGAACGGATCATCGTAGCTAATCCTCACGCGCTGGTATCTTTTGCGGAAACCGGTTGATTTGAGAAAAGCGCAACAGGTCATTAAGATCGGCATCGGTCAGAATTTCCACAAAGCGTTTACCGTGACTACTTTTCTCTTTGTAGAAGGTCAAGCAAGCCTCTACGATGCGAATGAAGTTTTGCTCATCAAAAATGCCAGGCAGTTCCTTTGCATGAAAAAAAGCTCGCTTCAAATAAAAACTCCGCCCCTTGCATCCGAAGGGGCGGAGTCCTTTGTCTTGTCGGACGTCCGACTATTCGCCGAAAATCTTCGGGGGCCGGGTAGTGTCCCCGGTGGCGTTGGGATAATCGGGATAAATATAGGCCTTCTTGCCGGTTTCGATCAGATGATCGGCCTCTTCCATGAACTCGTTGAAACGGGACTTGCATTCGTAGAAGCCGTGCCACCAGGCGTAGTCCGGGGCCATCATCATGGCGCCCATGCGCGCGCGACGTCCTTCGTGGTGCCAAAGCTCGTAGTATTGCAATTCCGCGTGTTCGTCGAAGAACTTGGCCTTGTCGAGCAATCCTTTTTCGTACAACTCGTCCAACTTGGCCTTGGCCGGTTTGAAATAGACTTCGTTGTACTCCTCCACGGCCTTGTCGAAGCCGTCGTAGAAGTCGTTAATCCAGGAGTCTCCGTGACAGGCGCGGCAGACGTTTTTCATTTTTTCCCGCTCCGCCCGCCAGTCGTTGTTGGCGGGAAAGGGCTTGAAGTCGGCCGGACGCACCGTCAGAGGGGCCTGGGTCTCCCATGACAAACGCTGTGTCACGTCGTGGCTCGTGGGTTCCTTGCCCGACCCGCTCATGTGGCAGCCCGCGCAAGTGGGCGCGCGGTAGTCCACGCCGGGGGTCCAGGTCCCGCCTGCGGCATCGAAGTTGTACTCGTCCTGGTAGGCATGGTACATGGTGCCGTGCTTGGACTCTTCGTATATTTCGATCTGGGGATGGTCCGGACCCAGGTGGCACTGGTCGCAGGCTTCCGGCCTGCGGGCTTCGCCCACGGAGAATCGATGGCGGGTGTGGCAGGAGGTGCACGATCCTTTGCTTCCGTCCAGATTCAGGCGTCCGACCCCGGCGTTGGGCCATGTGCCCGGATCGATCTTTCCGTTTTCATCTATGGCGATCACCGTGCCATGGCAATTGTAGCAGCCGGTCTTTCGCTCGTTGTCCGAGTTCATGCCCTTGTTCAGCCAGGGGTCCAGTTTCCACATGATTTCGATGGTATTGGCGTGCTTGGACTTGCTGTATTGGGTGGCTTCGTCCGGGTGACACCGGGAGCAGTCCTTGGGGGTCACGATGGAAGCCACATCCATTTTGTACTTGGCTTCCCCCCAGGGCAGGTCGGAGCGTCCGTAGTACTTGGCGTGGTCCTGGGCGATGTCCCGGTCTCCCGGTTGTACCAAATGGCAGTCCAGACAGGTGATGTTCGCATTGGCATGGCGGCTTTTGGCCCAATCGGCGAATATGCCGGGGGTCGTTTGCCGATGGCATTCGATGCATGCCTGGGCCTCCGGAGGAACGTTTCTCTCGATTCGATACTCCTTGACCTTGGCAAAGTTGGGCTGGGCAAGGGCTTCCGTCGCAAAGACGCCGATGGCCAGCAAACCGGTGAAAAAAAAACATAGCGCTTGCCTCATGGGTCCTTCTCCTTTCTATTATGGTTTGTTGAAATCGATTAAAAACCGAAACCGCAATGTTACAGTTTTCTCAACCCTTTGGCGTGGTACGGCCCTTTGCGGACCTGGCGGAACATTACCAGGCCGCGTTCCGAGTGCACCAGGTCGTAATGGCAGTCCACGCACTTCTTCTCGTATCCGGGCCGGGCGTACACCACCGAGCGATGGGCCAGCATGGCGCCTCTCTGGGTGGGCATGTGCAGCAGGTTGCGATGGCACTTCTGGCACTGATGGTTGTCGAAGGCCGCGTAGGCCGCCTCGCGGGCTTTTTCACGGTCGTATTCGTCTTCCAGGAAATGGATCGCGACATCCTTTATGCCGTGATAGGTCTTGGCAAAGAAAAAGTCGAAGGTATCCTGAGGCGCGGGCAAGTGGCAGTCCATGCAATCCACGACCACGCCGGCGGCATTGTTCGTGTGGGTCGAGGACCGCCAGGCGACCACCGCAGGCTTGATCTCGTGACAGGAGGCGCAGAACTCCGGCGTGGAGGTCCGCACCATCGTGTAATAGCTCATGCTGAAAAGGGGAAAGGCAATGAAGATGCCAACGCCGATCAGGACGGCTGCGATCACATATTTTTTCATGGTGCACCTCGTCTATTTATTTTTTGATCATTTATCCGGAACTGGGCCGGATAGCATCCAGAAACATCTTCCAAGCGTTGTGGCTATGCTGGACCAGGTCGAATTCGCCATCGCTCAGGTTCCAAATGATCGCCGCGGGCTGAATCGTTCCCAGAAAGAAAACGGCGATATTTTCGGCCGGCAGGTCCCTGCGAATGGCGCCCTTGTCTTGTCCTTCCGCAACAACGACGGACACATTTCGAATGACGTCGCGAATGATGCCATGCAACTGCCTTTGTTTTTCAGGCATTCCCCCGATGACCTCTTCCGAGAAAATGATCCGAGGAATCGCATTGTTGCCGCCGATCAATTCAATGTGCCGGCTCAATAGAAGGTGTAGCTTTTCAACCGGCTCCAGATTCTGCAGAATCACATCCTGATAATGCCGATTCAGGCGTGTCTGGATGAGCCCCAGCACCGCGCCGACAATTTCGCTTTTGTTCTTGAAATGCCGATATACGGCCGAAGGGACCAAACCTACTTTTTCCGCGACGGCGGCGACATTCAGCCCTCTGATGCCTTCCGAGCGAACAATATCCAACGCCGCTTCGGCGATCTGGTCGTGACGAATGACGGTTTTCAGACGTTTATTTGACATCGCAAAAAATTATGTGAATATGGATTCACATAATAAAAATCGGCGAGTTTGTCAATAATGTTGTGTTGTTTGTTCCAGCGCAAAGACAAAAACCATTGCTTGAAATAGACTGAAACATGATGAAGCTTGATTCGAAAATAACGGTCAGCGAGTTGATGAGGGTTCATCCGTCGGCCATGGACGTTTTTATCAGACGAAAACTGCTTTGCGTCGGGTGTCCGACCGAATCGTTTCACACGTTGGAGGATGTGGCCTGTATTTACGGCATCGCACAGGAAAAATTCCTGAAAGAGCTGCGGGAGGCCATAGCCGAAGAAGAAAAAACAAGAAGCTGTCTGTGAAAGAAAGGAGGCAATGAAATCCATGCGGGGCTGCATCGACATCGCCCCCGCCGATTTCAGAGAGGTTTATCGCATAGCGTATGCTCTGGCCGAGAATCGCTTGATGCACGCCTTGAAAGCCGCGGACATCACGGCCATCCCGGTGCATTGCGTCCGCATTGAAACCGATTTGATCGCGACTGCCGCACTGCTGGCCGAAAAAGGTATTTCAGGTTCGCTTGTGACGGATCGGAATGGCAGTGTCGTTGGCGTGATCTCCGAAAAAGATTTTTTACGCGAAATGGGCGCGTATCAAAGGGGGTCGTTTATGAAGGAAAGGAGGAAAAAAGCAATGGTCGGAAAGGTATTTCAACCGGGATGTCGATCCTCAAAACAAAGAACGCGCGCCCCGCTGCCAAACATGCCACATGCCCGAAGGCAATCGCAGGGTTTTTTCCGCATAGGGATTTCTTGCGGTTAGGCTTCCTGAAGAAGACGCCGAATGGATGGGGTATAGGAGCACCATCTTGAAAGGATTGGGCGTGTTGGGTCCCGATGGAAATCCCACTCCGCGTTTGGATGTCGTCAAGGCAGGCAAAGTGGCAAGGTTGAGCAAGGAAGAATTCGACGCTGAAAGAAAACGCTACGTGGATGTCTGTCAACAATGTCATTCCCCAAACTTCGTCTCTCTCAGCATGAAAAACGCCGATCAGATGATCAAAGAATCCGACAAGCTCTTCGCCGAGGCGATTGAAATAGTGGCCGGCCTTTACAAGGACGGCATTATTCCTCCCAAAAAAGGCGGTTCGCCCTATCCGGACCTGTTGACATTCTATGACGTCAACACAAAGGTAGAGCAGACGCTCTACGAAATGTTCATGGACCATCGAATGAAAACTTTTCAGGGTGCTTTCCATCTGAATTACGACTATTCCACTTGGTACGGGTACGCCAAGTTGAAGAAAGACCTGACGGAAATAAGGGAATCGGCTGAAAAGATGCGCCGTGACAAAAAGGCGCTGCCTTAATGTTAGTCCAACGTAAAAAAAGTGTTTTTTCCGGTTTGGCCCGCTTGTTTGCGCTGGCGCAAAGACAAAAAACGGTTCATCGCGGATTTGTGGGGAGCGACAAAGGTAACCAGAGCTTCCAGCTCTGGTCCCATGTCGCGTATATGCCGCAGTTTGGAAGTCGATGGTAACCAGACCAGGATGGTCTGGTTACCATCGACACGCCTTTTCCCACAAATCCGCGATGAACCTAAAAAACGTTAACGCTGTGGTTCGCCTTGTATTGAAATTCTGATTTCGGATTGATTTCCAGTTTATGACATCAGGCTCGCGTTGTGTCGAAAAAGCAGTTTTTTTGGCGGGGCGCGAGCTTTTTTTGCAGCGGGAACCGGGTGGCTGTTATGGACTATGTGGACATGATCGACTCCATGGACCGGGTGGACTGGATAGACAGATTCCCCGTTTTTTTTCAACGAGTACGGCTTTCAGTATTTCAAGCCACTGCAAAGTCGGTATAGATTCTTTCGTCGGCCGGGTAAAAGGCGAGGACTATCGATTCTTTCGGTATTCCCGCCGCCACGAGTTCGTCGGCGACCGGTCGTGAGGTGCCGTCGTGCTGAATCCAAATTTTATCGCCGATGATGTCGATATGCACGACTGAACCGTGTACCCTCCGAACTCCGTCCCAGCCGACATGCATCACTTCGTAATGGTCTCTTTCAGTATCGGTGATCGCCTCCGTTTCGATCTCGCCGTGGGAAGGCTTGTATGTTGCGTATTCGAAGATAAGATTTTTTACAATTTCTCGATATTTGTTCATTTTATCCATTCGACAATCCTTTCCTTTTTTGGATCAAAGACGATGACCCGAATGCGGAGGCTTTCGATAATAAGTTGGCCGAAACGCTCAGTAAGAATACTTTCGTAGACTCTTGAGGGAACTGCCAAATAGATGATTCTTTCACTCGATGATCAAGTTTTTTCTGCCCAAGAGCTTGAGATGCGCGTCATTCCGGGCGTAGCGTAGCGGAGACCCGGAATCCAGGAAGTCTGCGGAAGCTCATGGATTCCCGCTTTCGCGGGAATGACGGAAAAAACTTGATCATCGAGTTTCAGATTCCGTTTCCGAAAGCACGCTCTGATAAATGCCGTATTGGCCTACCGCGTTTTCCAAGTCTCGTATCGGAAATGAGCTTAGAAAGCTCTTTATTTCCACCGCGATTTTTTCTTTGCCCCGCTCGGCCGCGATGATATCCCTCTCGGCGCCTACGTCAACGTACAGATCGCGGCCACCATAGGAGAGAATCAAAGGATCATGGGTGACGGTCCACCCCTCTTTGACCAGCGAATTGATAAAATTGTCATGAAAAATGTCTTTTGCAGGCATTGTTTAAATCCAAATTTTTTCGAACGGTTCAATTGAACATGAATATAATTGAAGATTTGGATTTCTGCAATCAGATATTATCCCGATTCACATGAAAGGAGAGAATGGACCCGGTTACGCTGCTTTTTCCCATGTAGATGAAAATCGCGACGCCGAGAATTTGCAGCAAGAGGATGGACCACGGGTCCCAGAGGACTTCGAGGCCATCGACGAGATGGACCGGGAAGACTTCGGGGGAGGGGAACGCCAGGGCGATGAACAGGCCGTATGCCGTCGCGGCCAGGCTCATTTTCTGGTATGCCGATATTTTTCCTCCGCCGCGATAGTCGGACCGTAGGAATTCGGAGGCGAAACGCCACAGCTGCGTCGCCAGCAGGGCCAGCAGGTATGCGCTGGCGAAAAAGCCGTTTACGAAAAGAAACATCCCGAGCAGTCCGGCTGCGCAATAGACGACGGAGGTCACCGCCTGGATGGGCACGACCGGCTGGCCGTCGAGCTGGTGGGCGTAGGCGATTTTCTTGGTCTTGCCGGTGAATACGAAATGCCGATGCTCGAAGAGTTTTCCATAGAACGCCCCGCATTGGGAAAGGGGTTTTCCGTAGCAGCAGCCGAAGCTTACGCAGGCCAGGCGCCCGACCCCCTCGCCGAATGCGTAAGCGATGCCCAGAGCGGCCAGCACCGCGACCACCGGCGCGTCGAACCCGAAGGATTTCTTCACAACGAACACCGTCCACGGAGCGACGATCACGCCCACGAACGAGGCGGCCCCCACGCTGAACACGGACTTTTTCTTCTCCACCAGACGCGCCACGAACTTTGCGGCCGGAATACTCGCCGCGAAAACGCAGAACGCTACACACAGGATCCCGGTTCCGGGGATCGCGGCCGCGCCCATCAGGCAGATCATCGTCGCGGTCGCCAGCACCAGCGCCACCGCGTTGAAAAGACCGTAGTAGGTGAAATTGGCCCCGCGCCAGGAGCCGTCCTCCCGCTTGGACAGCGGAATGCTTCCTATCATCTGCCATCTTTCCCCCGGCAGGTTCCTAAACCCCCACCGCAACAGGAAGAACAAGGCCGCTCCGAACGATGCGATCAGAATTTCGTTCATTTTTGGATCTTTTTTTGGTGACTTCTTCCGTTGAATAGTTTCGTGGCGATTTCGGACCGGACCGGAACGTCGGTTTCCACCAGGGGCCTTCCGAAGCCTTCCGAAAACCTGCTTTTGACGTCGGTTCTGTTCATGTTTTCAACGATGTCCGGGGAAAAACGGATTCTGTTCTTTTCGAACAGCAGCACCACGGTGGAGCTTCCGGGCTTGAACAGGCTTTTGGGACGGCCCTTTTTCAGGAACATGCCGACAGCCACTTGCCGGGGATTGAGATAGGCGATTTCGCTGTAGCACTGCTCGATGCCGCCGATCATGAGCGCGGCCACTTCGACCATGGCCACAAAGCCGATGCGCGTGCCGCCGTCCACGTCGGTGTCGATGATGGTGACCACGCGCTTGTTCTTGGATATCGGGGTAGCGGCCACGGTGGCGGCGGTGGGGTTGCACGAGTGGTACGCGCCGTCCAGTTCGTATATGTCCTTGACGACTCCCGCCACCGGGGTGTGGTTGTAGTGGTACTTGTCCGGGGTGAGCCTGAAGATGGCGTACGCCCCGTTTTCGAACGCCTCGATCCATTCGGACCTATCCTCTCCCAGAAGTTCGTCGGGCTTGAAGAACTTCTCCTTGATGAACAGCATGGAGTTTTTGGAAAGCGAGCCCGCCAGCATCTTGGCGTCGGCCGGGGACGTGATCGAGGTGCAGTTTTCGGGCATGGGCCTGGTCTTCCAGTACCGGATTTTCCTTTCGAAAATCTTTCGCGGCGAATCCAGGCTGTCGGGTTCCAGGCATTCGTCCAGATCGATGTTTAGCGCCTCGATCATGTTCCTGCCGCCGGACAGGCGCTGCTTGATCAGCATGTCGTAGTTGACGAACCCCAGCATGGAGGACATGCGCGCTGAGGTCAGGGCCTTGAACAAAGCAGGGGCCTTTTCCCTGGCGTCGTTGTAAATGAGGCCGACCAGGCGGTCTCCGAACAGCTCCTCGGTTTTCACCGCGCGGTCCGCGCGGGATATGTATTGGTGAACCATGGGTGCTTGGGTCATGATTTAAACTTTTTCGCTCCTTTCCTTTTGCGAATGGATCAGCAGGACCGTCAGATGGATCAGTTTCTTCAGCGTTTCCGGCCCCGCCTGTCCGGAAGTAAATTCCCGCCGGGCTTTCATTAAAAAAATCCGGGGGGAATTGCCTGCGACCGAGCGGGCAGCCCTGGCGAAGGCGTGCCCGGTGAAAAGACCGTCGCCGGACGGTTCCGAATCGATCATCGTTTCCATCGAGTCCAGTGCTTCCAAGGTGTGTTGTCGCCGCAAACGATGACGGTAGAACTTTTCGGCCTGGGCGTTGAAGTCCCTGGCCGGGACTTTCATGGGGTCCCTGGCGTTGGCCTCGTCGAGGATTCCCCTGGTCAGTTTCCCGCCTGCGGAAAACGTGGCCGGATCGTCGATTCTTCTTTCCAGGTCCTCCACGGTTTCCTGCATGCCCGCCATTTCGATCAGGTCGGCGGCGTCCTCCCTGAGGACCCGGATCAGGGCCTTGCGGTACTCCACATTGTAGACGCGCAGATATCCCGGATACCTGCGGCTGAACCTCGTGCGGCGCGTTTGTTTCAAAATCCTAGCCATGAACCGGTTGCGGCAGTCCTTCCTGACGTAGAACGTGGGGATGCCGATGGCCGTGCCGAAAAACACCTGACGCCTTTCGCTTTCCACCGACGGGTCGTCGGGGATGTCTCCGTGGCCGAATCGTCCTTTTAAAATGTACTTGTAGGCAAGCGCGGTGACCAGCGCCTGCATGTCCACGGCCGAACCCATGTCGGACATGATGTCGGAAAAAAGACTGTAGTGGCGTCCTTCGAACCCCGAAAAACCCATCTCGCAATACCGCCGTATCCGGTACAGCAGGTAGACCGGCATGTCCGTGTGGAACACGCCCATGGTGGCCAGGTCCTCCTTGAGCCGCCGGTCGTTTCCCAGCTTGCCGTCCAGGCCGGGGCTCTCGTCGGTGCTCATCAGCGACACCAGGTAGTCGATGATTCTAAAATCCGCGACGAAATCCCCCTTCAGCCTAAGGGTGCTGCTGATGGTCCTGTCCAGCAGTTCCGGCCCGAAAGGCGTGATGGGGTGGCCGCAGAACTTCAGGTTCGCCTTTTTCTTCCACCGCCGCCAGATCATGCGCAGGTGGGTGAAATCCAGTTCGTGGGGAAGAAACCCCAACGCTCTTTCCGGGTGGAAATCCGTGAACGCCAGCCGGTAGGGAGCGGCGCTGTAGGCACCCACGAACAGGGGGAGAAAATGCTCCACGATCTTGATGGCCAGGTCCCCGATGTATTTTTCGTCGGCAGGGCCGAACCCGGAGTCCGGCTCTTGCAGAGCGGCGGCGAGTTTCCGGCTGCTCAGGCTGACATGGGCGCCGTTGTTGGCCAGGCAGATGTTGGACATGTTGGGAAGCACTACCAGGTTGTTTACGATGATGCCTGCCTCCTTGAGCTTGGCCGTCGCATTGAGCTGGCTCCTGGAAAGCACCTGGTGGCAAAGCCGCATGTACCGGTGCTTTTCCTCCCCGCAGTCCCAGCCGGAAAGGCACGGGCTCATGAAAAGCCGGCGGTAGAAGCTGTCGGAGGTCAGCTCGTTTAAAAGCTTCTGCCGAACAGGAGGGTGGGGCGCCATGTACACCATGGCCTTCTGGCCGTGCTTGGACAGCTCGAACTTCTCGTTGGCGTACTCGGTGAGAAACTGGCACAGAAGATATCGCAGAAGGGTTTCCCTTGCCGCGGCCTTGCCCATGCCGGTTTCTTTCTTCAATGGCGCCGGGTAGAAGGAAAACGTTTCCGGGGACGTGTTGTCGTTGGAAAAATGCCCCAAAAACCCTTCGCCCGCGCGGAGGACCAGCGGGTGCACGTCCGGCCCGCCCAGGCAATCGGCCAGGGAGAGCTTCAGAAGGTAGCTGACCGGGACCCGGATCAAATCGCCGCTTTCGTTTTTCACGCGGAAGCAGTCCGCGTCCTTTCTTTTGGGACCGGTCCAGTCCCTCTTGTCCGCCAGAAGGTCCCGCTCGAATACGCTTTGGGCATACTGCGACAGGGCACGACGGGGAAACCTTACCCAGCTGTTTTCCCAGACATTTTCCGGGTTGTCGTCCAGAAACTGCTCCAGGCTTGCCAGTGCCTTTTTGGGAGCGTCCCCGGAGGCAGCCCGTTTCACCATGTTTCTATAGAAGCTGGACTCGCGTATGACCGTGGGCAGGTCCACGTCCTTCTGGTCGCCCGCCACCACGGTCTGCAACTCGTTTTCCGTCCCGGCAGCGGCGTCGCCCGGGGTGAACGGCAACGACGAGCAAAACCGCTGCCCCGACACCTCGGACACCCCCAACGCCCGCTTGACCTTTTTCAAATCCAATGCGTAGTCGCATCGACGCCCGTCCCCCGGTTCATCCGAGGGCAGACGCCACAAAATTTTGGCCGCCGTATTGTCCCCCAATTCCCTCTCCTTTCCGAATCGGTTTCATGCTTGAAAACTGAAGATATGTAAGGCTGCCGTGTTTGCAGGCCGTTAACCAGATATGAAACGACCGTTATTTTTCGGTTTTGATCGCGTGTGCGAGCGCATGCTTTTTACATGATGTAAAAGGTCTTGACATTTTTCAAACCGTTTTTCCCGTGAAGAAGACGCGCGGCGTTGGCCATACCGGCCCAATTACAGGCGGTCTGGCCTTAATGGATTCGTGTCCTGGCTTGTGGCACGCATGTTGCTCAAATGCGTGTCGGGCGCATCGCCCTGTCGGTTCCAATGCGGCGGCAAAGGGACCCATGAACAATCAAGCAAGGAGGACAAGCCATGAAATCCCTTACAATCGTCAAATTCGCGTTTCTTTCCATTCTGGTCGGGGCGTGCGGCCTTGCAGCGGCATCGGGTGCCCTTGCCCAGGACCAAATCAAGTTCTGCTGTTCCAACCAGGTCTACCAGGCCATTGCCCAAAACCTCGCAGGGGCCTTCGCCAAGGAGACCGGCGTCGAGATTGACGTGAAGACCGCCTCGTCGGGCTCCTGTCTCTACAGCCTGGGAAGCGGCTTCAGCGATATCGCGGGCACGGCCAGAAAGCTGTACCAAAGACACGAGGTATACGGATACCAGGAGTTCGCGTTCTGCAAGGACCCCCTTTCCGTGGTCGCCAGGAAGGAGTGCGGCGTGGACTCTTTGACCGAAGACCAGCTGCAAGACCTTTTCGCGGGCGAGATCCATAACTGGAACGAAGTGGGAGGCGCGGACCTTCCGGTCAGAATCGTCGTCCCGGACAAGGACACCGCCGCGCACAAGAACTTCAGACGCCAGGTCATGAAACACAAGGACATCGTGCACGACTTCGTGGCCCAGGATTCCACGTCGGTCATCGAAATTCTGAAGAACTTCCCGTGCGGCGCGGTCTCCTTCGTGTCCCAGGGAGCGGCCAAGAGGCACGGGGAATTGAAGAACATCCGCATCGACGGACTGGCCCCGGTCGATAAAGACTACCCCTACTATCAGATTTTCTTCCTGGTGGTCAACAAGGCGCCGGAAGGAAACCTGAAGAAATTCATCGACTTCGTCTATTCGCCCAAAAGCGCGAAGATGATCAAGGACAACGGGATGACCCCGCTTTCCAAATAGGCTCCGGACATTGGGTCCGGGTAAATTCGGCACGTCGATTTTCTTTGCAAGACGGGTCCCTCTCGGGGGACCCGTTCGCGTTCGTTTACCGTTGCATCGGCGTTCTTGTCCCGTCAAGATGCTGGGGCTTGAGGTTCGGAAATTTTGGCCGCCGTCTGCCGCCGCGCCGCCGTGACTTGAACGGAAGCCTGGATTCCGGCTCTCCGCGCGCGCTTTCAAGTGCGACGCCGCCGGATCCCAACGGACTCTCGCGCATGCGCGGAATTTGCGCCCGACTCGGGAAACGCGCGCTGCGGCCGGAATGACGGGGCACGGAAATACCGGATCGAAAAAAAACGGAACGCAGGCCGCAACGACTCGGATTCGATTCCGCTATGGATTTGTTCCCCCCTCGCGGCAATCTGCACGGGCTGGTTCGGAAGCGTAGGGTGGGTGGGTCGATACCCAGGTGCTGTCGCCAATTCAACTTCTCTTGAAATAGATGGCCCGACAATCTCGCGCGGAGTCCAACCCACCATTTTCCGCGCCAATTCGTCGCTTCTTCGAACGAACGACACCGAGGCGACTCGGGAAATGGTGGGTTGGACTTCGTGCAAAATCGAAGGGCGCGGGCGCAAACAAACTTTGAACCAGCCCCAAATGCCAGGATTTCAACCCACCCACCCTGGTCCCGAACCAGGCCCCGTGATGGATCGGGCAGAATAAAACCCGGCGGAATTTTTACGACAAAACAGGGAACATTTTCATCACCCCAGGCGCCGTCCATATGCGAGCCTGTCGCAAAAGCCGCCCGGCTTGTTCCGTGTAATCGGTGGACAGGAAAAGAACCTTGATCATGTTCGTATCGCCAACGATAAAGGCCTGCCCTCTTCGATGGCGGAGGATATTTCTTCGGTTGAGACCTTTCCTGCCGGGACGCCCTCCCTGAGTTTTCTCGCCCTGAAAATCCATTCTTCGGCAGTCAGTTTTTTGGGGCAGAGTCTTTCTTCCAAGATGCGAAGGAGTTCGCCGTTGAGGCTTCTATGGTTGGCGACAGCGGAGGACTTCAACCTTTGGTAAAGGTCTTCGGGAATGTTTTTTATGGTCATGGATGGCATGTGGCCTCCTGTTTTGACGGTTGCGATTCGGTTTCAGTATGGTTGCTTTACACTCGATGATCAAGTTTTTTCCATCATTCCCGCGAAAGCTTCGAATCCACGAGCTTCCGCAGACTTCCTGGATTTCGGGTCGAAGCTTAGCCACGCCCGGAATGACATGCATCTCAAGCTGTTGGGCGGAAAAAAACTTGCTCTTCGAGTTTCACGATGTTGTCAACGCGCTTTTTCAAATGCTGAGTTGGTTTTGTCGCCGAAGTTCCCTTCTGCAAAAATAAGAGTTGCCGACAACCCCAACCCGGGTTTGCGCTTGCTTTCAAACGACAAATATGCAAAATTTTCCGGAATGTGCGAATGAGATCGACGGGGTTGGTTCTAAAATCGATCATGCTTTGGCAGAACTCGGACGCGAAGCGTCCTGGTATGCATTCCCACGCAAAGCGCTGCGCTTATCCCATAAGTGACGACGCGGCAGATGTTAAGGAGGGCCTGAAAGTGCAATCTCGTAGCCCCGTACCATATGCATCAAGCTAACCAAACCGCGTCTGACCGACTCAAAACCCGGGGGGCCTTCGGATCCTCTTCCCTGATAGCCCCCCAATTTCGCGATCTCCGTGACCGCATCGCCTACAGTCGTTTTTTTTTTCCCCGCAAGAGACGAGATGATTGCGCATTCCTTCGCATCGAAGAACAATTCGGCCGGGGCCCCCGGATTCTGTCGTCCCGTAATTGTCAGAAACATGGCCCTCCATCCGATTGCCATATCAATGGCCAGTCTCCGTTTTATTCTTTCAGCCGTCCTGTTTTGATACTCTTCGATATTATAAGTCCGGTTTTCAGAACTCTGTGCCATTCTTCAATGCGCCAGCGACGCCGGTAGAATTCCACGACCTCTTTGGCCGTTCCATCGTCCGAGACTTTCAAAGTCGTCAATAGAAACCAGCTTATTTGTTCCGCTCCCTCCGGCGGATTTTCTTCCCGCGCATATACCGCCCGAAGCCTTATCGCCTTTCTGTTTTTTAAAATCGGCGACTCGGGCGGTTTCAAGCATACGTTCGCATAGCGAACTTCAAGCCTGGCTTTTCGCGCCGGCATATACGGACGTTCCTTTTTGCCCTGCTTTTTATTTCTCGCGCGCTGCGGCGGTATGTCGACTTCCAATTCAAAACGAACAGGAGCGCGACGCAGTCGCTCGAACAGTTTCGCGTCGCCGTCGACAAGCAGCCTGTCGTGCTTCGCCCGCACTATCAGATCGACGCGATTTTCGTTTTTTTCGGCCAGTTCGAACAGCTCGTACATATCGGCCTCTCTGTCCATGACATTGACGATTCGCGTCTCGGGCATCAGCCTGGACGCCTCGAGGCACAATTCGTATCCCTCCAGCCAGCGAAAGGATTCCTTTTGCGATATCGGCGTGTTTCTTGTTTCCGACTTCTTCTTTTTTACTTTACTACGGTCGGGAGCGTAGCACTTTGCTCCCAGAATGCCCAGAGGCAGGCCCTGCCCGTCGACGACAAACGAAGAATGCAGCTTCAATCCCATCGCATCGACGCCCTTTTCATTCTTTCCGATCGGCCCCAATCCTTCGCAGCATTTCAGACTCGAGTAATTCAAATCCGTCGTGTCCTGAATAACCAGTACGCAATCGGCGCCTTTCATTCTCTGTCGGGTCCTTTCGGCATGGGGCCACAGGATCGCATTGAAATTGATCGTTTCTCTTTCGCTTCTTATAAAATTGCAATAAGTTTTGATATCGTATCTGTCGCCACGCGCCGCCTCGAGATAGGACGCGCCCGGATACAGGCTTTTATTTCCGGCGATTTTGACCAGGCGCGAGGTCAGGCGCCTGTCTCCCAGTCGCGCGCCGCCGAATTCCCGCTCCGCCCACTTTTCGCTTTGAATCCCTTCGGCCGGGGATATGGCTTCAATCCGGAGAGGCTGTTTTTCCGGCAATCGCATCTTTTCGCGGAACCTGGCGTCCAACGGGTACAGATAAATATCCTTGACGCTTTTTCCGTATTTCGTATTCGTATCGTTGCGGCCTCTTCCCTTCGTTTGGCCGACCAGTTGCCAATTGGCCGCCTTGTAGCAGGTTCCGGCGCAACTTTGCGTATCAACGAAAGTCTCCGCGACAAGCGGGCGGTATCCAAAACGGGTTTCGTAATCGGCGGGCAATTGTTTTACGCACATGGCCAGGACATGCGAAGCCAGGTTTTTGCATCGAACGCAATTTCTTATCAGAAATCGACTCATGTTGACGACGTAGTTTCTGTTTCTTACCAAATCATCTCCCTGCCATCCTATCCAGCTGTCGCGATCCTGCAGATACAATGCGCAGCTGCCGAATGTGACGGCTCCGAGCCACCCGTGCTCCGACTTGATCAGATATCGAAGCTGGCGTCCGACGACCCGCTTGTCTCCCAATGGATGTTCGGAGCATATCAGTTCGTTGTGTATTCGCATAAGATCCGAATCGCCGGATTCCACGACAATCAATTGGAGGTCCTCGATTTTTTCCACGCTTTCAGGCACATTGTCCGGCTCGTCCACGGGATGTCCCAAACGACGAGGCTCCCATTTTTTCTTGTGCGCAAAGAGCGGCTTTGGAAGTTTGATCGTTCCTTTTTCATCCAGATCCCGCAGCACTTTAAGGCTCGCCGATAATTGCGCATTGCCGAGAACGTCTTTGAATCCGAACTCGTCGCAGACAATTCCGGCAATCTCGTTTCGTGTGCATGCAGGGTTGATCTCCAGGATTTGCCTGATCCTGGCGATGCTGCCATCGTCACTGAGAACTTGCTTGATTGTGCATGTATTTGTTTTCATGAATACAGTTTAGCAAGTTCCAGAAAAATTTTCCAGTGATTTTTTTAGGGATAAGCGCAGCGCAAAGCGTGGGAACGAGTCGGAGAACGAATGGCCGAACCAAAATGCAAGCCCTGATCGACGGATAAGGCGCGAAACACTTCGGAATTTTTCCTCTGGCAGAAGACGGGAAGATGAAGGGGGCCCAACGCACCTTATGTCGAGTCGCAATATCGCATGAGGCGTTGAGAAAAACCAAAGGACCTTGAGAATGCCATGAATGACAGGAAAAAAGCGGTTGTTTTTCTTTGCCACGCAGTGGAAGATCACGAGGCGGTCAAGGAGCTTCATGATCGGCTCGAAAGGGACGGGTTCGATCCCTGGCTCGATACGGAAAAGCTCTTCGGGGGACAGAAGCCGGATTTCGAAATTCCGCAAGCGATGGACGAGACGGATTTTGTTCTGATTTGCCTTTCCAAACAATCCGTGGAAAAGAGGGGATATGTCAACAAGGAGATCACGTGGGCGCTCGACCGGCAGAATACAATGCTGGAAGGCGATATTTTTGCGATTCCGGTGAAGCTGGAGGCTTGCGAAACGCCCTTTCGTCTCAAAAAAATCCTGCCGGTGAATCTGTTCGAGTCCGACGGCTACGACAAGCTTGTGAAAGCGTTGAAACACCAGTGGTTGGAGGTTAGGGGAAACGAATTCGAGAATACATTCCAAGTTTCCGGCTCGAACCCTTTTCATGTGGGCGGCGCGGTCCCGTCCTCCCTGTTTTACGGGAGAAAGGACGCATTGCAAACCATTTCGGACAAGCTGGGAGGACAGACGCCGCAGTCGGTTTCCATCGTGGGCGAACGGCGCATGGGAAAGACTTCGCTTCTGTGTTTCGTGAAAAACGAGCTGGCGAATCGTCTAACGAAAAATTATCGGTATTTGATCGTATACCTGGATCTGATGAAAGGATACTGCCATACGAAAAAAGGGCTTATGAAGGCCCTGCGAAGGAGTATCGGCAGGGTTTGGCGGGAACCTTGGGATGCGAGCGACGACGGCGATCTGGGGGCGCTCTCTTTCGGGCTGGAGGATTTGAGCGACGATAATATTCGGCTGGTGCTTTGCCTGGACGAAATGGAGAACCTGACACGACGCAAGGAGGAGTTCGACGGGCTTCTCGAAGAATTGCGGGCGAGCGGATCCATGGGTCAGATGTGCATGCTTGCCGCCTCCGCCCGGCCATTGGCAGATTTGTGCGAACAGGGAGGGCTTGTTTCGCCGTTTTCCACCATTTTCACCACGTGCTATCTGGGGTTGCTGGAAGAGGAGGAATGGCGAGCGTTGATTCTGGACCATATGCAAGTCGACGACAGAGAGTTGGATTTCATCGGGGAAACGACCGGCGGACACCCGTTGTTCGTTCAAATTGCCGCGTCGTGCCTGTGGGAAATGAAACGGTCGGGAAAAGCCGATTTGACCGCATTGAAAGATAATGTTGAAATGCAAATCAGGTCTCATTTGGAATATTTGCGGAGGCACTTGTCCGAATCCGAAAAGAATGTTTTGCGCTTCGTTGCCGGAAAAGGGGGCCTTAATCCGACACAGCCTTCTCTAAATAACCTGTCCCTTCGCGGCCTGATAAAAAACAGGAAGATTTTCTGTCTGCCATTTCTCGAATTGATAAGAGACGAAAAGCCATGAAAACTCCCGAGCTTCATTCCAATTTCTTTCTTGCATGCGTACAGCTTTTTCATTGGGTGTTTTTCAAACCCCTGACGCTGCGTCGCTATACTGGCGGATTGGCACCGGACCTTGGCGAGGATTTTTCTTTATGGGAAGCGAGAAAACATAAATCGAAACGTTTGAACCGTTTCATTCTTGTTTTCTTGGCCACAATTTTGTTTTCTCCTTGGATTGTATCGTTCCCGTTAGTTGTTGGGATTGATTGCATTGCCCACGCTCTGAATGGAATGCCAATCGCGGACATATTTTCAACCTTGACTATTGTTATTAAAGTTGTCGGCGTGGCTTCCGGCGTGGCTTTGGGCGTGGCTTACGGCGTGGCTTTGGGCCTGGCTTACGGCGTGGCTGGAGGCGTGGCTGGAGGCGTGGTTTTCGGCGTGGCTTTCGGCGTGGCTGGAGGCGTGGTTTTCGGCGTGGCTTTCGGCGTGGCTGGAGGCGTGGCTTACGGCGTGGCTTTGGGCGTGGCTTTGGGCGTGGCTTTCGGCGTGGCTGGAGGCGTGGCTGTCGGCGTGGCTGGAGGCGTGGCTGTCGGCGTGGCTGGAGGCGTGGCTGGAGGCGTGGTTTTCGGCGTGGTTTTCGGCGTGGCTGGAGGCGTGGCTTTAGGCGTCAATTTTGTATGTGGTTTTTTTAGAATTATCTTTTACTTTTTCGAAATTCCATTTCATCTGATGCTATTCTTTTTCATGCGCCTAAGGCCGAACAAATCTGCATCAATAGTGAAACACTCTCCTGTTTTTTGGGATGAAATCATCTGGTTTCCGCTTCCGTTTCTGGATGAAATGCTCAGAATGGCTTCCAGGCAAGACAGGAATGAAGGTCTGAAGTTGATCGCGCATGTCGCCGTATCTTTTAGAAAGGAAAAATACGCCAATTCCGCCCTTTCCTGGATAACCGCAGAAACCATGAAAGGGGCGGATGATATGGGTCAAATCGTTCAAAGCGTGGCGGATTCCCAGAAATGGCTCCCGGACGATCTGGGTTCTTTGGGGAAGGATACCGCCGAAACGGTACCGGTTTTGCGCGCTATCGCACATAGCCTCGAATCGTCGCAAAACGCGGGTGATTACGCCAAACGCCTTGCATTGCGAAACGCTGTGGAAAGGCTGAGCCTGTTGAACGACCGCGTCGGTTTTCTCGGGAGACTGGCGTCGGAGCGCTGGAAGCCGGTGATCGAGAAGTGGCATGGAATCGTATCGGAAGCATTGATGAATGGAGAGGTATCGTCAAGAGGCGCTACAAAAACAGTCAACCCCTACCAGACCGGCAATCCGCTTCAGCTCTTGCGCAAATCGCTATTCAAAGGCAGGAGCGAACAGCGCAACACCATCGTCAACGCGCTTTTAGAAAAAAGTCGCCCCACAATCGCCCTTCACGGTCCCCGAAGGATGGGAAAAACCTCCTTTCTGTTGCAGCTGCCGGCCTTGTTGCCCGGCGATACCATTCCCGTTTTTATGGATTTACAACGCCAGAGCGCCACCGAAAGCATTTCCTCTTTCTTGTTCAACATAGCGGCTTCCATCTGTCGCGATGCGCGGCCTTATAAAATCATCATTCCCAGACCTGCGAGGCAAACCTTTGCCGACTCGCCCTATGCCGCCTTCGAGGACTGGCTGGAAGATTCTTCCAATGCCGCTCTGTGGAATTTCAACTTGCTTCTCGCATTCGACGAATTCGAAAAGCTGGGGGAAGCCATCCAAAAAGGCCGGATGGAGATGGGCATTCTGGACGAATTTCGTCACTGGATACAGCACCAGAGCCAAATGGCCTTTTTGTTTGCGGGAGTTCGAACCCTGGACGAGCTGGGGCCGAACTGGTCGTCCTATTTCATCAACATCAAGCCGGTGTCCATGGGGTGCTTGAGCGAGGAGGAAACCCGCGAATTGATCGAGAACCCGGACCCGGAATCGGAATTTTCCCTTCGGTACGAACCCGAGGTCGTCGATCGAATCGTGGAGACGACATTGGGGCATCCCTACCTGGTGCAACTGGTCTGTTCCGCCGTGGTGGAGGAATCCAACAAGGCGGAGGTCGGAATCGCAGACAGTGCGATTCTCGATTTGGGTTTGAAACGTGCCTTGGTGCAGGGCGAAGCCTATTTTCGAAATGTCTGGGACGAAATGGCGGGCGAGGACGGAAGGGCGGTCCTTCGCGGGATTGCGCGGGGAGAAGCGTCGGGGAAGCTAGAAAACGCAGATGAAAAAACACGCGCGGCCTTGGCACGGATGGCGAGGCTCAAGGTGATTTGCCGCGTCGAGGAAGGAAATTACACGGTCAAAATCCCGCTGTTCCGCCGTTGGATCCTCGAGTACGCGCCGGATTGACCGTTATCCGATTATAACGGATTCGGGTGATTAAATATTTCGTGCTCTTCGTGTTCTTCGTGGTTGAAAATCAGGGGGCTTGGTTCTAAATTCGGCCACCTGGATTCCGGGTCTACGCTACATGTTCCAGTTAAGAAAATCCCGGAAAAGACGGAATCCAGCTGTTTTATCGACACCCGGGTTGTATGCCGCTCCGCCCGGAATGACGACTGCCGGGACGATAGTCCTTGAAAGTGGCCGATGCTAAAACCAAGCCCAAATCAGGGCATTTTACCACGAAGAACACGAAGAGCACGAAGGACGACTGATCTTAACTAATGTCCTCCCAAATTTATATCGGGGGCTTTTCCATTCTCTCCCAAATCCGCAAAAATCGGGCTTGGTCTTAACATCGGGCACTTTCAGGGACTATCGTCACGGCGGTCGTCATTCCGGGCGAAGCGGTTGTACCCCGGGTGTCGATAAAACAGCTGGATTCCGTCGCTTCCGGGAATTTCCTGACTGGAACATGTAGCGTAGACCCGGAATCCAGGTGGCCGAATTTAGAACCAAGCCCCAAAAATCAGACGATGGTCTATTTTCGTCCTTCGGTATCGTCTTCTTTCTCCCCTTCGCCCGAGGCTTTGTCGATATCCAGTATTTTGGTCGAAAGATAGTCCATGGTTTCGTAGCTGGTGATTTTTTTCAGCTTGTTGGTGACGTCGCCGATCCTTTCCACCTGGACCCTGATTTTCGCCAGCTTGTTGTAAATGGAAAGGCTTATCTCCGATTTGGACATCAACACCTCTGTGTAGAGGGAGAGGGCTTGCAGGGGCTGGTTCATCTCGTGGCAGACGGCCCCGACGGTCTCGAGTACCACTTTCAGGTTCTCTTTCTTGATCCGGTCGGATTCCGCCTTTTTCCTCCAGGATATGTCGGACACGGTTACGATGGCCTTGCCCATGGGATTGTCCGGGTCGTAGGGGCTCATTTTGATATGGGCGCAAAACCTGTCGCCGTCCATGCGCTTGAGTTCCGCATCCGTCTCGACGGTACGACCCGAGACGAGGCCTTCGTACAAGATCTTTCCCACGCGCTGGTATTCTTCTTCGTCGGTGTAAAAAAACTCGGCGTTTTTGCCTTTCAGATCCTCTTCGCTATCGAAGCCGAAAATCCTGACAAATGCATCGTTGGCCCATTGCAATACGCGGTTTTGCACCAGGCATATTCCGATGGGGGAAGCGGATAGAATAGTATCCAGGGTGTTGTGGTTTTCCTGGTCGTCCATCCACATTTTGAACTGGATTCTGCTGTTTTTATGATACTGGCAGGAAAAGAGCAAGCCGATCAGGTTGGCGAAAAATATCGCGGACATGATCGCCGTTGTCTCCTCGACGGATTCGAGGGGCAGTACGAATGCGCTATCGGCGGAAAGGAGTATTGCGCCTATGGCCTGGAATACGACACCTGTGGGCAGGATAAGGTAAAAGCCCATGATAATGAGCATATTGAATGCCACGGAAACCGCGTATCCCTCGGGCGAAAATTGATGGACGGCCCATTGCAGGCCGCATATGGCAAGGGCAAAAGAGAAGACCACGTCGTCGAAGGCCTTTTCGTTTCGGACTTTCGACGAAACGAAAAGGCAAATCGCGCCTGCGAGGGCGAAGGCGATTCTGACGGACAGCAGCTTGCAGAACGATTCAAAGGGAAGAACACGCCAGTCCAGGATGATGAAAATCGAGGATATCAAAATACAGATGATCACGATTCTGGCGTTCTTTTTCTTGTCCTCGTCCAGATTGCCTTGCCTGAAGGCTTGTTCCATACTCTTCGATCGGAAACTCGGTGGGAAAGAAAAAACCATTGCCTCCGAATGCCGTTTCATTTCGTCTTTGTTTCGATTCATTTTTTTAATATCGTCAATTGTCGAAGAGTTCCCGAATTTTCAGACTCAGCTGCTCCAGGGAGAATGGTTTTTGAATGAAGCCTGCGCAGCCGCGGGACATGATCTCCTCGGCCTGTCCGGAAAGGCTGTAGCCGCTGGACAGCAGCACCTTGACGTGGGGATCGATGGATTTGAGCCGGTCGAAGACCGCCCCTCCGCCCATGTCGGGCATGATCATATCCAGGATCACCATGTCCACCTCCCGGTGGGTGAGGCCGAAAACGGCCATGGCCTGTCGGCCGCCCGAAGCCGTGAGCACGCGGTATCCCAGGCTCTCCAGCATGTCCTTGCCCACGTCCAGAACGATTTCTTCGTCGTCCACCAGCAGAATGGTCCCGGCCCCCCGTGCGATGGTCTCCGAGATTTCCGTCTCGCGGTCGGCGGCGGCGTTGGAAGCAGGCAGGTAGATATAAAAGGTGGCGCCTTCGCCCAGGCGGCTTTCCAAATCGATGGCGCCGTCGTGGTTTTTGACGATGCCGTAGGCCGAAGCCAGGCCGAGCCCGGTGCCGCGTCCCATCTCCTTGGTGGTGAAGAACGGCTCGAAAATGCGCGGTTGAATCGACGGATCGATTCCGGTCCCGGTATCGGAAACGGAAATGCGCACGTAGCGCCCCGGTTCGATGCCCAGGGTTCGCGCGAAATCCGCGTCCAGCTCTACGTTCTTAGTCTCCAGATAGATATTGCCGCCCTGGGGCATGGCCTGCCAGGCGTTGATGTAGAGGTTGAGCAGCACCTGCTCGATCTGGTTCTGGTCGGCCAGGACCGTCCAAAGATCGGCGTCGATCTTTTCCACCATCCGGACCTCCTTGCGGGTGCGGCCGAACATCCTTGCGGTATTGGCGACGACCTTGTTGAAGTCCATGGGCTTGACCTCGTATTTGCCGCCCCGGGCGAAGCCCAGCAGCTGCCGTGTCAGCTCCGCCCCGGAGGCCACGCATGACTCGATGTTCTTGAGCTTTGCATGGAAAGAGCCGTTTTGCTCGGCATCGAGCATCAGCAGGGAGACATTGCCCTGGATGCCCATGAGCAAATTGTTGAAATCGTGGGCCACGCCTCCGGCCAGGGTCCCGAGGCCCTCCATGCGCTGGATCTGGTGCAGCTGTTCGTTGCTTTTTCGCAGATCCCGCGTACGCTCTTCGACCAGCTCTTCCAATTGCTCCTGGTATTGGCGCAGTTTCAATTCCGCCTTCTTGCGGTCGGTGACGATTCGCAGCGAACCGATGATCTTTTCCGGCTGCCCCTTGTCGTCGTATTTCAACGAGGCCGTGATGGAACCATACCCTGTGCCGCCCTGGGGATCGCGCATTTTCAACTCCCGGTCGCAGACTTTGCCCGCCGCCTGTATTTCAAACATGAAAGCGTCGCGGTCTTTGCTATCGGCATAGAAGCGGTCGTTTCTTTGTCCGATCAGATCTTCCCGTCGCAATCCGGTCAGCTTTTCGACCGAAGGACTGACTTCCAGAATCTTTCCGTCGATGGAGGCCTCGTAATAAATATCCTGGATGTTTTCGAAGATGCGGCGGTATTTTTCCTCGCTGGTTTGCAGCGACTTCTTCATGCACTCGAATGCATTGGCGGTCTCGGCGATTTCCTTGAAGACGGAACGGGTGTCGAAATTCAGGGACAGGTCGTGCCGTTTGATGGCCAGGGCTTCCTTTTCAAGGCCCACCAGCGGGCGGATGATGTTTCGCGACAGGCGCAGGCCGATCATGGTCGCGACTACGGACAGAACCAGAGCGATCATGTAGTTCAGCTGGCGATTGCTTTTGATGCCCCCCAGGTAGTCGTTTTCCGGAAGATAGACCCCGATCATCCAGGGCCAGTCGTCATCGGTAAACGGGGCGAACATGGCGTTGTAGGTTTCGCCGTCGTGGGCGAACTTGGCGAACCGGGGGCGCTCCAGGCGCAGCCTGCCGTCGCCTGCCGTCTCCCACTCGATGGCGTGAAACGCGGCCTTGCTCAAGCCGTCGTCCAGTTCGTCGATTTTCACCATCCGGAAACGGGCGTCGTCAGCCTGGTCCTTGAACTTGATCTTGTCGATGTCGGGAAAGGCCACCACGTCGCCGTTGCTGTTGAGCAGAAACGCGCGGCCGTGCTTGCCGATCCGCAATTTCCCGATGAAGGTGGACAGCTCGTCGATTTCGATGTCCACCCCCACGATGCCCTGCAGCATTCCGCCGTCCCGAAGGATGGGGCCTGCCACGGTAATGCCGGGCTTTTGCGACGTGAAAAAAATGTAGGGGTCGGTCCAGATGATTTCCCCGGTGGCGAGCGCTTTTTTATACCACGGCCGCTGACGGGGGTCGTAGGTGTCCTCGGGGTCCATGGATTCGGCGACTGCGGCGCCTGTTTTATCGCGCCAGACCAGACGGGTCTGTTTTTGCCCGTCGGGATGGGTGATCGCTTTGGTGCGGTACCCGCCGGGCGTATGGACGTCGCTGCGACTGACATAGAAGAAGTCGCCGTTGGGCATGCCGACGTATATGCCGGCAAAGTGCGGATACAGGGACAACTGGTCCAGAAAGTATCGCTCCAGGGCATCGTGATGTCGGTCGCCGCTTCCCACCACGTCGGACGCAAGCAGGCGCTTGGTCAGATGCGCCGCTCCCTGGGCCAGCTGCAAGTGGTTTCTGGACTGGGTCATGGTAAGATCGGCGATATTCTGCATGATATCGCGCGCATGCCCTGCCAAAACCTGCTGGGAAGAAAGATAGTTTGAGGATGTGATCAGGATTTGCATGCCCCAGATGATGCCGAGGCAGCCGAGGATGAGCGCCCAGCGAATGGAAATTCTCATCCTGCCTTCCGTGCCGTTCGATGATGCTCTGTCCGGCATGTCAAATTCGTCCTTTCATTGTGAATATCATCGCCAGTGATGATCCTGCACCGCAGTCGCTGTATCATTCTGGTCTCCGCTTGGCAAAACGCCTTTCTATATCATACAAACGGGGGGGAGATCAAATGCCGGCGAATTCACGCATCCCATCGATGGCGGGAGGTTGCTGCCAACGGGGTTGGTTTTAAAGTCGGTCAAATCCCTGGGCGTTTTCAGAGCAAAACGAGAAGAAGACAGGACCTATGCGACAAATAGGACGAATAGCAGGCCGACTTTGCAACCAAGCTCCTGCCAACGCAGAGGCGCAGAGGCGCAGTGGACGCGGAGGTTCGCAGAGGGGTTCGATACGGATTTGCGGGGAGCGGCAAAGGTAACCAGAGCTTCCAGCTCTGGTCCCGTCTCGCGAATATGCCGCCGATTAGAGGCCAAGGCACGCCAGACCAGGATGGTCTGGTTACCCCCGCTATAACCAGTTTCCTTTCAGTGCGTCCGGGAAATATATTGTTGAAGAAAAGCGGCTTCCTCCGCTCCGATTCGGTCGTCGTCGCCGATCTCGTTTTCCATACGAACGGGGGCGGAGGGATCGAGGCCCGCGAGGATTTGCAGGGCCAGGACCAAGTCGGCCAGGTCCCGCTTGCCGTCATTGTTCAAGTCCCCCGTGTTTGCACCAAGCTTGGACAGGTTTCCTGCTGAATCCGCAGCCCTGCCGTCCCGGATATAAAGCGTGAAGGTTGCTCCTGAATCGATATAGTCCCAGCCCGGAAGGCTGGCCAAGTGGGTCGATTCCGGAACGAGATCGACCCAGTTGACGTTGTCTATCGAGCATTGGGGCATTCCCGGTTCGGGGTTTGTGATGGAAAACCGGATGATTTCCTCTCCGCCCACGGCCAGATTTTCCGTCGGGAAAAGGATACGCGCTTCGTAGGAGGCGGGCTTTGCGCTCGCCAGGGGATGGGGGTAGGCATACGGCGTCCACTGGAAGCCGTCCTGGTCGATGGAAGGAGGACGCAGGAAATAGGTTTCGTCTTGGACGAGGCAGTCGTCGAAGCCTGTGGGGGTGTACTCGATCACTCGTCCGTCGTTGTCCCAGATGTACGTTTTTTCCTGGGCCTGGCAGCATCCGTAGTCGCAGTTCAGCGTATAGCACCTGGCGCATGTTTCCCCCGGGTCCGTTCCGCAATTGTTCCCGAAATTGGTGCTTTGGCTGTCCCAGTAGAGCAGTATGGTGTAGTTTTCGTCGTCGAAGGAATTGTTGGCGATAATATGGCCCTGGCCCGCCCGGGCGTTGATGGTCCAGTTGCCCTGGGCCTGGGAAAACACGTTGTCGTATATCTCGTAGCCCCCGCCGGCGGTGTTTTCGGAAAAGCCGTTGTAGTAGCACCCGTTGTATCCCGGACCGTGCAAGTCGGTGTGGGAATCCGAGTCGATGACGTTGTTTTTTCTGAAAACGGAGTAGCCGTCGCAGAAGTGGCTGACGGTGTGGCTGCAAGAATAAAAGACGCTGTCCTCTATGAAAACGGCATTGTCTGTGCCGAAATCCGCCGTGTGGTCGCTGTATTCGCCGTCACCCTGCACCGTGATGCCGTAGGGGTTCTGCCCGCTCGGGTTGTCGGCGCAGCGCACGACGATGTTGCTGACGACCCCTTTCCAGCCTTCCAGCGTCAGCGTGTAGCCTCCCGTGTATCCCTGGACCACCAGATCGTGCCAGACCAGTTCGTTGTTCAGGGTTTCGGGCCTCAGCCTGTAGTCCAGCATGTTGGAGGTCGCGCCGTTTCCGTCGGCGGTGATGTAGGCCACTTCCACCAGATCCAGAACGCCGTTTACGGGCAGGTCGATCTGGAAATGGAGAATGTGGGTCGTTTGTGTCCCGGAGCCGATCAGCCTGAACTTCTTTCCGGGCTCGCCGTCCAACGACAGCGCCGTGCCTTGGGCCCAGGAGCAGGGTAGGGTGGAACAGGCGGGGACATAGATGGTCACGTCGCTCTTGGCGCTCGCCATGGCGGCGTCGGCTGCGGCTTGCACGTCTGGAAGAGCGCAGGACGCCGCTGGGAAGACATTTTCCTGGTTTACGTCCAAAATCGCAAGCGTGTTCGCGGCTGCCTGTTCCGAGAGGTTCGACGGGTTTCCGGCTTCGTCGAAAGCGCTTACGGCGTAGGCATAGGAGGCGCCTGAGGCAAGACCCCAATCCTCGTACCTGTTTTCGGCGACGGTACCGACGGGAGTCGTCGGATCGCATCCCTGGCCCTTGCAGCGATATACGGTGTAGCCCGCAACTCCCGTGTTGTCCTGGGAGCCGATCCAGGAAAGGTCGATCTGAAAATAGGACGCTTTTTCCACGCCCAAATCGGATGGCGGGGTAGGCGGTTCCACGTCCGGGTCCTCGGTCCTGCCTGGGGCGATGTTGGAAAGGTCCGATATGTTGGAAGACTCGTCGGATACTTTCAGGGCGAACCAGTAATCGGCGGAGGGGGCGAGGCCTGATACTCTCGTGGCGTCCGGCGTTCCGGCAGGGCCGGGGTCTGGTTCCTGGGAAGCCTCGGCGGCGGAGGCGAAGTCCTGGTCGTCTTCGATGGCGGTCGTCGAGTATCTCATATCGTAGGCGTAGGCGGTCCCTGTGTTTCCGTCGTCGCCGACACATGTCCAGGTCAAATCGCAAAAGGTGGAACCGCAGGACACCACCGCCAGGTCGCCCACGGCCGAAGGGGCCGTCGCGTCCGGATCTCCCTCGTCGGCCCCGATGTCCCAGACGACAAAGGGACGACTTTCCCCGTCGATGTCGTCGGAGAAGGCGAGGTTCGGGTCCGCGCTGCAATCCGTGCCGAAATCCTTGGCGCCCGTGTCGTCGATGGCGAGGTGGAAATCGTCGCCCGCCGGGTTCGCGAACGAAAAGGTCTGTCCCACCCGATTGCCCTCGCCGCCCAGATCGTCGGCAGTATCGTCGGAGGAGGCGCAAAAGTCGCAACTCAGCGCCCCCCCGCCGGTCAAAGAGAAATCGGCGCTGCTGTTGCCGGAAGCCAGCGCGTTTTTGATCGCGAAACTTCTGTACGTGCCGTTGAAAAAGCCGTTTACCCCGTTGACGGCCGTGACATTGTACAAATAGTTGGAACCGGCGGAGTAGTGCAGTTGGAAATTGCTGTTTCCGTTGTAGGAGATCACGTTCCAGACTTTGGCGCACTCGCCGTCGAGCATGACGCCGTAGCCACCGTCGCCGTTTACGATGGAGTTGGACAGTTCCTGATACGCGCCGTCCAGCCTGATCGCCGCGTAGGTGTTGGAGGTTCCGGTCCGCTTGATTTGCAGCCCGTCCACTTTTGTAAAAGGCGCGCCGAGTGTGAAGCCGTTGGTGTAATCGACCCCCGAATTTACGTCCAGGCAATATTTGGAATCGTCCCACACGCCTTGGTGCCTCTGGCTGGTTCCGACTTGCGACTCCGTAACAGGCGTGAAAATTTCGATATAACGGTCCTGGTCCGTAGTCCAGCCGTCCACGACGACCGGTGCATGGTCCGCCGCCCCCAATTGCCCTGCGTAGCAGGCGATATGCCAGATTTCATCGGACGAGACGATGTCTTTGCCGCCGGTCCAGGCGTCGAAGTCCTTCACGGCGTCGTCGATGCCTGGATTTTCCTCGCCCGATTCGGCGTTCGCCAGCGAGGTGTAGGCCCTGAAAACGGACCAGTCGAAGTCGTCGGCCACGGGTGCCGGGTCGGAGCCGGATGCGTCCTTAACCACGTATTCCGCAGAAGAGAGTCGGGCGTGAATGAAAGCCACGGCGTCCACGACGCCGTCGTTGTCCGAATCGTATTGAATGGCGTCGCCCACGCCTACCGAGTCTGGAACGGGGCTGTCGAAAGTCGCTGCGGCGCCGGCGATATCCAAGCCGTTGGGACCCGTCGCGCCCGACACCAGAGCATCCGTCGCCCCCGGTCCCGCAGAACGATAGATATGGGTTTGCGCGCCTGCGTTTCCGCCAAGGAAAAAAAGAAGCAACGCGAAAAACATTGCCGGTGGACTGAGCAACTTCGATTTTTTTTGCATGATTTGCTCCTTTGATTCATAAGGCGGGAATTGTTCGGATTGATGGTGTTGTTTCTGTTTCATGTAGGTAAAATTGACAAACTGTATTCAGTCTTAAAATAGGAATCTGATCGTTGTCAACGAAAAAATTCGGTCCCTTGTTTGGGGCTCCGGTGTTTTGACAAAACGGCCAAACAGGTGTAACTTTTCGACGCATTTTGAAGCGGAAAAAATGAATCGGTAGCCACCCATACAAGGTGTATTTTCCATGGTCAAATCAGAAACGGGAAAAAGAGTCCGGAAACAAACGAAAAATGAAACAGGGGACTCATGCCGGCTTGCGCGGATGAGCCGCGATGGTGACGCTTTCGTCCGTGCCATCATCAGTTCCCTTGCCGCCAACATCGCCGTCATCGACCGCCAGGGACGCATCATTTACGTCAACGAGGCCTGGGAGGAGTTCGCCCGGGACAACGGCGACGAAGAACTCAAATGCACCGGATGCGGGACCAATTACCTGTCGGTTTGTTCCAGCGCGGCGTCGGTCGATGAAAATACCCGCCGCATCGCCGAAGGGATAGAAGGGGTCTTGAACGGCTCTCTGCCCAATTTCTCCATGGAATATCCATGCCATTCCCCGACGGAGGAGCGCTGGTTCATGATGGTCGTGACGCCCTTGGAAAACGGCTTGCCCGGGGCCGTGGTGGCGCACAACAACATTACGGAAAGAAAACTGGCGGAAAAGGCCCTGAAAAACGCGCGGGACGAACTGGAAAGGCGGGTGGAGGAGCGGACCGAAGAACTGGCCAAGGCCAATGTCGTGCTTCGAAAGGAAATCGACGTACGCAAGCGTGCCGAGAAGAAACTGCAAAAGGCGCTCGACGAAATCGCACGGTTGAAAGATCGCCTGCATGAGGAAAACATCTATCTTCGGGAAGAAATCAAGCGCGAGCACAACTTCGAGGAGATCGTCGGCAATAGCGAGGCGATCCGGTCGGTCCTCGTGAAAGTCGAGCAGGTCGCGCCCACCGACGCCACGGTCCTCATTCTGGGAGAAACGGGGACCGGAAAGGAGCTGGTGTCCCGGGCGGTGCACCACGCAAGCTCCAGAAAAGACCGTCCGCTCTTGAAGCTCAATTGCGCCACGCTGCCCTCCAATCTGATCGAAAGCGAGCTTTTCGGGCATGAAAGAGGCGCTTTCACCAGCGCGCACGCCAAGCAGGTCGGCCGTTTCGAACTGGCCGACGGCGGGACCATTTTCCTGGACGAAATCGGAGAAATGCCCCTGGAGCTGCAGGCCAAGCTCCTTCGCGTCTTGCAGGACGGCGAGTTCGAAAGGCTCGGAAGCTCCCGGACCATCAAGGTCGATGTCCGGGTCATCGCCGCCACCAACAGGGACTTGAAGCAGGAGGTCCGAAAGGGCCGTTTCAGGGAGGACCTCTGGTACCGCCTCAATGTCTTTCCCGTGGTCGTTCCCCCCTTGCGCAAGCGAACGGAAGACATCCCCCTTCTCGTGAATTTCTTCGCCGACAAATTCATCCGGAAAATGGGAAAGAAAATTCGCGAAATATCGCCGAAAGAGGTGCAATCCTTGCAACTGTATTCATGGCCGGGCAATGTCAGGGAACTGGAAAATGTCATCGAACGCTCGGTGATCGTGTCCCAAGGCCCCGTGCTTTCCATCGACGTGCCCAAATCGACGGAATCGACGGAGTCTGAGGAGGCATCGACGGAGTCGGGGGGGACTTTGGAAACGGCCGTACAGGGACCCAGGAGCCTCGAAAATGTCGAGCGCAGGCATGTCCTCGGGACGCTGGAAAGCTGCCGATGGAAAATAGAGGGCGAGGGCGGGGCCGCCAAGGCCCTCGGAATCCATCCCAGCACCCTGCGCTCCCGCATGAAAAAACTCGGAATCAGACGGCCCTCCAATCCGTAGGGCCGTCAAAAAAGACACCTTCAAAACGGGAGCCTCTCGCTCGATATGAAAATCGTATGGCTCACTGTGTTCGGGAAGAACACAGGGGGCTTGGTTCTTATTTCGGCCGTACCTCTGCAGAACGCGGACGCGAAGCGTCCTGGTATGCATTCCAACGCGAAGCGTTGGAACGAGGTGGTGAGGGCATGGCCGAAATAGAAACCAAGCCCAACACAGGCAATAACACCTACTGAAAAATGCGAATTATCAAACGGTTTTCGAACATAGAACCCCGGTTTCTTTTCATCGTCCTCGCGATTCCCTACGCGGCGATCATGCTGTGCTGGACCCCGCCGTTTCAAGTGCCGGACGAGCAAAGCCACTTTTTTCGAAGCTATATGCTTGCGGAGGGAAAATTGCTGGAGGACCGGCTGCAAAAAGGCACCGGCGGCAGCATTCCCGAATCGCTGGTCCGCGCGTGGGACATCTCCACGAACCAACAGAACATACGTTCCAATCCCCAAGGAAAGGTCGATCCGCAGTCCATGGCGCGGGCGTGGGCGCTGCCGCTCAACCGCGACCAAAGGATCGTGGTCGATGTCAACAGAAACAGGTCCCCCCTGCCGTACCTTCCGCAGGCGCTGGGCATCAGGCTGGGTCTGTTTTTCGACGCAGGCCCGCTCTTCTTGCTGTATCTGGGACGGATTTTCGCCTTTGTCTTCTACGCGGCGCTCTGCTTTTTCGCTGTCGGTACAACGCCGATCCTGAAAAACACCTTTGCGATCCTGGCGCTGACCCCCATGTCCATGTCTCTCGCCTGTTCCGTTTCCCACGACGCCGTGACCATCGCCGTATCCTTCCTGTACATATCCTATTTGTTCAAGCTCGCTTTCGAAACCGAGAAAATCGAAAAAAAGGAAACGGCCGCGCTGCTGGCCTTCTCCGTCGTTCTTGCCATGATCAAGCCGTTCTATTTGTGGTGCCTTCTCGTAACCATCATCCCACTGTCCAAATACAAGGGCAAAACGGACTGCGCGGTCAAAGCCGGGTCCGTCGTATTCGCCTATTTCGCCGCGGCAAAGTGCTGGAATGCCTTCAACTCGATGATCAAGTTTTTTCCGTCATTCCCGCGAAAGCGGGAATCCATGAGCTTCCGCAGACTTCCTGGATTCCGGGTCTCCGCTACGCTACGCCCGGAATGACGCGCATCTCAAGCTCTTGGGCGGAAAAAACTTGATCATCGAGTTCAAGGATCATTATTAAGCGGAGATAAACACCCGGATTTGCGACCATATCGAGCTGTTCCATAACGCGGTGTCGTCGAACAACCAGAAGGCGGGTTCCGATTTCGGCGAATTTATCGCGCTCTTCGCCCGTACGGTAGAACAAAACGCGGGCTTTTACCTGAAATCCTTGGTGGCGAACCTCGGATGGCTGGACACTTCATTTCCCGACTGGTATGTATGGCTGGCGTTGCTGGCGGCAATGGCCGTTTCGCTTTTCGGGGCTGCTCCCCAAAAAGTTGCCGTCGATGCCAAGGCCAAACTGATCTGTTTCTCCTTTTTCATATTGTTTTTCGCGGCGGCGCACTTTCACGTGTATTGGACCGACGGACACTATTCGTGCGGCAACGACGCCTTCATCAAGGGAATTCAGGGCAGATATTTTCTTCCCTTGTCCCCTCTGCCATTCGTGGCCCTTTGCAACAGAAACCGAGCCATGGAACGTATCGGCCGATACAACGGCGTCGTTGCGAACCTCGTCGCGCTTTGTTCCATGCTGTTGACGATCCCAATCCTCGAAGCCAGGTATTGCGGATGAGGCCGAAGAACAGGATGGAACGAAATCCGTTTTCGCAATTGCCCGAAGTCCTTCGGAAGGCCCCGCGATGTGGTTCAACCCGGCTATCATTGGCGCCGTAGCCGTTTTGCGCCCGCGACATTTCGCGGGCCGCCTCTAAATATCGCGGCCCGGCCAAGCCCTATTTGCCGTATTCATAAACAGCGGCAAGTCGGGCGCAGGCCCTGTTGCCAATGTCGAAACGCGCCGCAGGCCCTGCCTCGACGCCTGTCTTCGGGCTGTACGTTTCGATCAGGCCGGAGGAATCGCCGCAATCGCCCCACGGCGCGCTCCGCCATCGAAACATGCGATTTTCGCTCTCGTCGAAAATAAATATCATCAATAAATTCAAATAGTTATATGATTTTTGCGCAAGCTGATATCTCGACTGGCATGATCTTTGATAAGAATATGGATGAAAACGTTGTAGACGTAAACAACCAGTTGTTGGGTTTTCAATTTAAATCACAGTGTAAGAAAGGAGCATGAAAATGTTTAGATGCAAATTGGCCAAAATGGATGAAGCGGCGCTTAAAACGATCCAGCAGCTTGCGGAAGACTGCGGAAGACCCTTGTCCTGCTGTTTTCCCGGAAAAGACGGGGTCAGCAACAAGTGCAGATGCTGCGGCAAATCCCTCGACCAGGCCAAGGAAAGCTTCCACTGCTGCCTGTGCGATTAAACCCGTCGGCGGCCAGCCAGTTAGGTCGGGGACGAAGGCCCTTGCAATACTTAGCCGAATCATCAACCAGGACCAAACATCGGCAACGCTGCCATATTCAAATTTGGGTGGCGCTCGACAAGCAGTGGCAATGGGCCACGAAATGACACGAAAAGCCACGAAAGGGCCTATAAATCGTTTCGTGTTCCTTTGTGAAATTTCGTGGCCGAATTCCTGGCCGCTACGAGTTTAGTACTGCCCTCCCACAAGCACGTACGGCGACCAGAAAGACGGGTCGCGGTACCGGGGATTTTCGTGGTCCATGAAATGCAGCCGCGTCTGGTGCAGGGCCTCTGCGGGGGGCGTGCCTTCCGGCGAGGTGAGCCATCTTTGGTAGAACTCCACCATGAAATCCCGGGAATCCCGTTCCTCCACCTTAAACAGGGGCATGAGCACGTTTTGCGCGCCTGTGGTCCGAAACGCCCGGATCAAGGCGTACATGCCATCGGAATAGTCGGTCGCCCCCTTGCCGATTTCGCACGAGGACAGGGAGACCAGCTCCGTGCCCTGCAGGTTCAGGCTCAACACCTCCAGACTGGTCAGCAGGCCGTCGTCGCCGGTTTCGGAAGCAACGGCATCCAGGTCCGCATTTGCCCCGGCAAGAGCAATGCCGGACAGAGCCATGGTCCCCATATCGCCCAAAGGCGATTCCGAGGCTTTTTGCAGGAAGAAGCCGCTGGTGGACAGATGGAGGATGCCAGGGACGGTCTCAAGGTTTTTCAGACTGGTTTCCGACGCCTCCCGTTGCTTGTAAACCCGCACTTTTCCATCCTTGCAATTGCTCGTGAACAGCTTTTCGATGGTTTCCACTTCTTCCATGCCGGGAATCGGACTGGAAAGCACCTGGTCGGGCTCTCCGGAATCCCCCGTGTTGGAAGGCGTTTGCTCCGGGAGACGTCTGGCATCGCTTTCGAGGTCGTCGGTTTGCTCATTTCCGGGCAACCGTTCGTAATCCACGCCCCCGACGGCAACAAGGAAGTTCTGTTGTTTTTCCAGGGGCCTGTCCAGCAAGTCCCGCCCGGCTTGCAGCTGTATAATCTTGAACCTGCGGCCCAGGTAGTCCCCGCCGGGTGTTTTCAGAGACGCGAAAGGAAGAATGTTCAAAATTCCGTCCGGCGCGATGTAAAGTGTGGTCACTTTCTCCAGTTGCTTTTCGAATTTGCCGAACAGCATTTCGTAGAGCGCGTTCGCCGAATCATCGGATTTTTCGAGATTCTTGGAAATGCTGTCCAAAGGCCCCAAATCTTTGACAATCACCTGCCTTTCGGCATCGACATCCGAAAGCAGCAGGTAGGCGGCCATATTTCGTGAAATCGGTTCGCGCTTTTGCAAATCGAGCGAACTGTATCTTCCGAATTCGACCAGAGCGCTTTTTTCCGGCAATTTCCAGAGAAGCCGTTCAGTACTGGCGCCGGATACCTGCAAGTCGGGATTGAGCATCAGGGCTTTCTCCCGCAAACGCGCTTCCGCCTGGCTCAAGCGTAAATAAATGTCGCCGATTCTTGGAGCGAGTCCATCTTTTCGCAGGATACTCGCGCCGAATTCGGAACGAAGCGAAGACAAGTCCTCTCGAAGCCGCCTGATTTCCGGATCTTCGCTGAAGTAAAGCAGACGGTGCTTTGCGGCATGCTCTTCGAAATAGACTTGCTTCCATCTGAGGATTACGTCCGCCGCATAGCAATGGTGCCGGGTTTCTGGATACTTGTTGGCGAAGGAAAGAACCATGTCTTGAAAACCGGAAATATTCGTGGAATACAACCGCCGGACACGGTCGTCCGACGTGCGGTACATCTCCTGAAAGGAACGGGAGTACATCCTTCCCTCCATATTTTTCAGCATCCGAAACGCCTTTCGCCGGTCGCCGATATTGATTGTTTGAACAATATAATTGGAAAGCGCGATAAGAGTGTTCGGATGTTCTTTGCCCAGTACCTTTTCACTAAGCCGCAGGGCCTCTTCGCAAAGCGGTTCCGCTTCCGCGTAACGGCCCTGGATAGAATACAATCCGGCGAGGTTGCCGATGGCAATCAAAGTATGCAGGTGTTGCTTGCCCAGCACCCCTTCACTCAGCCGCAAGGACTCCTTGTAGAGCGGTTCGGCTTCCAGGTAGCGGCCCTGTACATAATACAATCCGGCGAGGTTGTCTATGGAAGCCAAGGTATCCGGGTGCTGCTCGCCCAGCTCCTTTTCACGCAGCCGCAAGGCCTCTTTGCAAAACGGTTCCGCTTCCGCGTATCGCCCCTGGCGACAGTACAATCCGGCGATGTTGTCGATGGAACTCAAGGTATCCGGATGCTGCTCGCCCAGCACCTTTCGACGAACCTGCAAGACCTCTTTATAAAGCTGTTCCGCTTCTGCGTAGCGGCCCTGGCTCTCATACAAAACGGCGAGGTTGTTGACGGAGCCCAAGGTATCCGGGTGCTGCTCGCCCAGCACCTTTTGGCGTAGCCGCAAGGCCTTCTTGAAAAGCGGTTCCGCTTCCAGGTAGCGGCCCTGGATAGAATACAATCCGGCAAGGTTGCCGATGGAACCCAAGGTATCCGGGTGCTGCTCGCCCAGCGCCTCTTCACGACGCCGCAAAGCCTCCTTGTAAAGCGGTTCCACCTCCTTGTAACGACCCTGCCGAGAATACAGTTCGGCGAGGTTGTCGATGGAACCCAAGGTATCCGGGTGCTGCTCGCCCAGCGCCTCTTCACGACGCCGCAAAGCCTCCTTGTAAAGCGGTTCCATCTCCTTGTAACGACCCTGCCGAGAATACAGTTCGGCGAGGTTATCCATGGAATCCAGTGTATCCGGGTGCTGCTCGCCCAACACCTTTTCATCTAGCCGCAAGGTCTCCTTGAAAAGCGGCTCCGCTTCCTCGTAACGCCCCTGTCTTTCAAGCAGAACGCCAAGGTTGTTCATTGAAGCAACCGTGCTTGGATGTTCCTCGCCCAACTTTTCCAAGGCGTATTGATACGCTTCTTCGACTGCCAGGATGCCTTCGGCATAATTGCCTTTTTCATACGCCTCGACCGCCTTTGCGTTCAATTCGGCCCACACGGATTCGGAAAACGCATTTGGATCGGACGCATCCGGATCGGACGCATCCGGATCGGACGCATCCGGATTGGACGCATCCGGATCGGACGCATCCGGATTGGACGCATCCGGATTGGACGCATCCGGATTGATTTGGGCCAATCCTTTCCCAGAATCCGAAAAAAATGCCGCCATACAGACAAAAGCATAAATCAGAATCAAAACCGTAAAATGTGTTCTTATTCTCATAACGTCACTCCTCTTTCGAACCAGGACGGAAGGGGTCCTTTTTTGTTTCGAGCTGAACAACGTACCGAATTGAATCGGAATGTAACGTTTTTTGTGCGGCGCTGTCAAAGAAAAGAAACTTGGAAGAAGTCTCAAATTTTATCATGTTGACGCTTGGACAAGGGAAGTGTGCATTTCGATCAGAAATCAGGTGAGAATTCATCAATCCAATTGATCGAGGGGGGCTTGGTTTTAACATCGCCCACTTTCAGGGTCTATCGTCGCGGCGGTCGTCATTCCGGGCGGAGCGGTATGTGCCCCGGGTGTCGATAAAACAGCCGGGTTCCGTCGCTTCCGGGATTTTCCTAACTGGAACATGTAGCGTAGACCCGGAATCCAGGTGGCCGAATTCAGAACCAAGCCCATCGAGGGTGATCAAATGCGTGTTGTAAACGAAGATGAAATCCGGTGCCGCATCAACCAGCTGAGGCTTCTGGATGCGGTAATCGCAGGGTAAGAGATCGTTATTGTGAGGCGAGACAAGCCCGTGGCCCGTCTGGTGCAAATCGGCGGGGAAGAAACAAAACCGCTTCGGTTTCCCGAGCGAAGCGATCTACGCCGCAAACTTCCTCCCATGTCGGAAAACAGCGCTTCGCTGGTTCGCGAAATTCGCGATGATAGGGAATAAATTTCTACTGTACGTATTTGGGGGAGGACGCGTAGGTTGGGTTGAGCGGGGTTCCATGTTGGGTTTCGCTTACTGCCTGCTTGCACCGAGTACCTTCCAGTTACATTTGAAAGAAGAAATCAGCGAAACCCAACAATTAAACACGCTCAACCCAACCTGCGTTCCAGCCTCAACCCCAAATCCGTTGTAATGAAATTCATGTTTTCCATCTGTTCAGGCCATGCCTCCTCTGACCTCACGTCTTTTATCGATATTTTCCTCTGCGCTCCTCTGCGGCTCTGCGCCTCTGCGTTAAGAACAACCATCCCTGCCATATGGGGGCCTTTTATTCAACGCAGAGGCGCAGAGTCGCAGAGGTTGAAATGAAATTCGGTCGGAAAGATCATCCTGGCCCCGGACGGGTTGAGGCTGCCATTCCGTCCCCAAATTTGTATTGATAAATGTCCCCATGTTTTTTATAAGGTGCGTTGCGCGGCTGTTCCGACGAACCGATTTTGCGCGATGGCAAGAAACAACGGACACATGGACACGATAGAGAAAACAATGGATCGCCCAGGGAACGACAATTCGGATGCGAGGAACGCAGGAGCGCCTTCCAGCGATGTGGGAACGCTTGCCGTCCGAATCATCGAACGGTTGGTCCACCGATTTCCGGTCTGCCTGGCGAGCGACGAGTTTCATTTTTTTCCCCAGGGCAGAGCAGAGGAACCGGACTGGTCCCGATGGGACGATTTTTCTCCGGAAAGCATGTCGGAACTTGCGGCTGACAACCGGGGCTGGCAGGAGACGTTGGACCGATTCGTCAAAACCGGTCCCGATTCGGACGAATCCATCGACGCCGACATCCTGAAACGCGTTCTCTCGACGGTTACGGAACAGCTGACCGTCGTGCGGCCCCAGGCGAGCCAGCCCACGTTTTACCTGACCGTGGTCGGCATCGGCCTGTCCGAAGCCCTCGAACATGGGCCGGATGCGTTCGCTAAAAGGCTTTCCTCCCTTCCCGGTTTCCTTGCCCAAGCGCGCGACAATCTCCAAACAATTCCTGAGCTTTTCGGTCGCATGGGACTTGCCATGCTGGAAAAGCAGGCCCGATGGCTGGAATCGCTGCGTCCGCCGTCCGAACTCCTTAACCCGGTCCTGCAGGCGTTTTCCGACCTGAAAAACCACTTGGAAAACTGTCCAAAAACAGAATCCTTTCTTCCGGACGCGGACCTGTACGAACACATCGCCTTCGCCCACATGGGATGCCGAATGTCGCCGGAAGAAATCGCCGACGCCTTTCGCGCCGAGATCGAAGAGACGCTTGAAATCCTTAATAAGGAGGCTGAAAGCATTTCGCCCGGCACGCCCTGGCAGAAGGTGCTTGCGCGACAGCCCATGCCCGAACCTCCCTCCGGCGGCGTTTTCGAGGCGTACCGGCACATCATCGACCAGTTGTCCCGCCATTGCGTGGAGATAAAATGTGTTTCCCCCGAATCCGCAGCAGCGTGGCCGGTCCAAGTGGAGGCGATTCCCGGCTACATGCGGCTGGTCCGCTCCAACGCCGCTTTTGCGGCCTCCTGCGGACACCCGCCCCAAGGCGGAACTTTTTACATTCTGGACGACGGAGAGTCGGGGGGGCTTTACGCCGACTACCGGATTTTGTCCGCCCATGAAACCTGGCCGGGCCATCATCTTCTGGACAGCCGCCGCTGGGGCCATCCTCGGGTCGCCAGGAGGCATGTGGAGTTTCCCGTCTTCTACGAGGGATGGGCCAGTTTCGCCGAAGAGCTTTTGTTCGACACCGGTTTTTTCCATAGCCGGATCGACCGGATGCTTCTGGCCAAGCGCAGGTTCTGGAGGGCCATGCGCGGACGGGTGGATTTCGAGATCCATACGAGAAGACGCACCCCGGAGCAGGCCGTGGACCTGCTGGTCCAAAACGGTATGGACCGCGACGACGCGACTGCCATGGTGAATCGCTACGCGTTGAAGCCCGGCTACCAGCTGGCCTACACCATCGGCCGACGCCGGTTTCGCCGCATTTACGAACAATTTCTGAAAACAGACCGAGAGGCGTCGGACTTTGTCCGGCACGCGCCCGCGCACGGGGAAATCGCATTCGACGCCCTTGCTCGCATACTTGCAAACGAGGTTGGTTCTTGATTCCGTCGTGTCTTGGCGGAACTCGGACGCGAAGCGTCCTGGTATGCATTCCAACGCGAAGCGTTGGAACGAGTTGGAAGAGCCGGCGAGCGAATGGCCGAGCCAGGAACCAAGCCATGACAAACCAAGGAGGTTGACCTTGTCCAGTTTTGAAGGATTTCATTCCGAGTGGAATTTGGGAAGTCCCGGCGGTTGGGACTATCAGCGCATGACCCAGGAGATCGCAAAAGTCGTCTGGAGCGAAATGGAGAAAGTGCGTCCCTCGGGCGTGCGATTGGATTTCGACCATCCCATGCTCTATCCCGTCGTGGGGTTCGCCGAAATGATGCTGGAAGCGCATCGAAGCAGAAACGGAAGCAATCCCGGCCTGATCGCCATTACTGCCGAGGAGGAGACCTTGCAGGACGTCACCGAGAACATCAACTTCGCCAACCGGCTCGACGCCATGGACGGCATCGACGGCGTGCTGGCGGCCCCGCACGAGTTCGAGCTGAAAAACGGCGTTGTCTGCCACCAGGGCCGCCCGGTCTCCCTGGTCTTCATGGATTTCAACAACGATGTGTTTCTGAAGCTGCACCGCAAGCACAACCTGTCCCCGCTCATGCAGGCCATCAAGGAGAACCGCGTGTTGAATCCCCGAGGCACCGAGCCGGTGAACGTGAAGAGCATGTTCGAAGTGCTCACCGGCGAGATGTCTGGCCGGTTCGAGCCGGAAACGGTCGTCCGCACGCCCTGGACCCGCCGGTTCTACGACCGGAAGACCTCCGGCCCGCACGGGGAGCCCATCGGCGACCTGGTGGAATGGACCCGGGAAAACTGGTCCCGTCTGGTTTTGAAACCCGAACGCGGCTATTCGGGAATCGGCGTGATGGTGGAGGAGCTGAAGCAGAGCGGCGACTACGCCATCGAGCAGGCCCTGGCCAAGGGAAGCTATATCGTCCAAAAAAAGGTGGATTTGAAACTGTGGGGCGAAGTCATGCCGGAGATCGACCGGGACCGGGGAAAGGTGGACCTTGTGGACCGACAGACCGATTTCCGATGCCTCATCGGCCCCGGCCGGGTGTTCGGTTTTCTGTGCCGGTTCGGCGACGTGCCCACCAACGTGGGAAGCGGCGGAGGCGTGCAGCCCATGGCGATACTGCGCTCGGAGATGTCCGTGCGCGAAGCCGTGGACCGAATCAACGCCAACATCGCGGAGATGGACTTCTCCGACCTTTTGGCCATCGAGGACAAGCAAAAGGCCATGGCCCTGGAGCGCAAGTTCACCTATCTGCTGGGGCCCATCAAGATCGCCCTTCGACCGCGCATCGTCACAGATAAACAAATCGCGGACCTGGAAACATACAGCTCGGCCATGTGGAAGGACAGCATGCGCCTGGAAGAGATGTGGCACGCCGGCGAACTGGAGGACTACATCGACATCGAAGAGGAGGAGCTTGCCATCGCCCGGATGCAGCCGTGGAAAGGCGGCCCGGCCATATTCGCGGCCGACGGGCTGTTCGGGTTCGGCGCGCATTTGGAGAAAGGGTAGGGGGCGGTCGGGGCGAGTCGGCGGAGATTCAAACCGTGCATTGAGGGGGACGTTCGAATTTGCCCCTTTTTTGCCGAGCGACGTTTTTCGGGTCGATCTCAATCCCGAAAAAGGAAAAAAAGAAATGAACGACTATTTTTGGCTGCCATCGATACGAATCCAGGTGTAAGAATCCTGTGAAAAAAATGGGCTTGATTTTAATTTCGGCAACTCGCTTGCCGCCTCGTTCCAACGCTTCGCGTTGGAAGGCATACCAGGACGCTTCGCGTCCGCGTTCCGCCAAGCCGTGGCCGATCTAAGAACCAACCCCAAAAAAATCGGTGGAGAATGCGTTTTTTTGCGCGTCGGGGATTCCCGTACTCTATTGGACAATCTGGAGGATTTCGGGGCGAAGGAGCTGGAACAAACGCATCAAAACGATGAATTGGAGAGCCTGGCGTGAGAGAAGCGTTTGTTTACCTGGAAGGGCCGAGCGATCGGCTCGGAATGGAAAAGTTGTTGTCTAACGTCATCGATTTGGCAGCCGAAAAAGGGAAGGTAGCGCCGCGTTCCACGGCGGCGCGGCGAACTATCCTTCGCCAATTATGCAATCCGAATGCAAGAGGCCCCGCGCCGCCGTGGAAGGCGGCGCTACCGGGATATCCGACTCTGGTCCTTTCTGCAAGGGCGCAACGTTGCAAACGCGCAAACCGCACAGGTCGATATTTTTTCAGATAGGTCCTCCTTCGTGCTCTTCGTGTCCTTCGTGGTAGAATGCCTTGATTTTCAACCACGAAGGACACGAAGAGCACGAAGATATTCGTACCCCAAATCCGTGATAATCGGCAAAATTCGCTGGTCTCGGTAGCGCCGCCTTCCACGGCGGCGCTGTGGACTGTCCTTCGCCAATTATGCAATCCGAATGTACGAGGCCCCGCGCCGCCGTGGAAGGCGGCGCTACCGGGATATCCGACTCTGGTCCTTTCTGCAAGGGCGCAAAGTTGCAAACGCGCAAACCGAACAGGTCGGTATTTTTTCAGATAGGTCCTCCTTCGTGCTCTTCGTGTCCTTCGTGGTAGAATGCCTTGATTTTCAACCACGAAGCACACGAAGAGCACGAAGATATTCGTACCCCAAATCCGTGATAATCGGCAAAATTCGCTGGTCTCGGTAGCGCCGCCTTCCACGGCGGCGCTGTGGACTGTCCTTCGCCAATTATGCAATCCGAATGTACGAGGCCCCGCGCCGCCGTGGAAGGCGGCGCTACCGGGATATCCGACTCTGGTCCTTTCTGCAAGGGCGCAAAATTGCAAACGCGCAAACCGGACAAGTCGATATTTTTTCAGATCGATCCTCCTTCGTGCTCTTCGTGTCCTTCGTGGTAGAATGCCTTGATTTTCAACCACGAAGGACACGAAGGGCACGAAGATATTCGCCCCCCAAAATCCGTGATAATCGGCAAAACTCGCTGGTCTCGGTAGCGCCGCGTTCCACGGCGGCGCTACCGGGATATCCGACTCTGGTCCTTTCTGCAAGGGCGCAACGTTGCAAATGCGCAAACCGCACAGGTCGATATTTTTTCAGATCGGTCCTCCTTCGTGCTCTTCGTGTCCTTCGTGGTAGAATTCCTTGAGCAAAATCTGTATGCCCCAGCGAAAGAAGATCCAACGGTCACGCCCCTTCGCATATGAATTATTGTCAGTCAGAAAGATCCGGCACCCAGGCGGCTTTCTTTTGGACTTCGGTCATTATGTTTTCCTCTCGCATTTCATTTATTCGCGCCGGTTCGTGAAGCCATGACGAAACACCCTGCGTCGCACCCCAAAAACCCAAGATAATTCATACTTGAGAAATTATGGCTTATACATCCTGATCTGGGCTATTCGGGCGTGTCCTGGCCGGATCTCTTGCTTGAACGATCCTGCTCCAGCACCGCCCGCAGTGTCGCCGCCACCCGCGCGGGGGAGGCGGGCTTCATGAGAAATGCCCGGATTCCCAGGTTTTCGGCGCTTTCCCGCGTGATCACCTCGCTGAACCCGGTGAACATGATCACGGGGATGTTCGGCGAGATCGCCAGGACCTCGCTTGCCAGGCGGTCGCCGGTCATCACCGGCATGGTCATGTCGGTGATCAGACAGTCGAACCGGTTCGGTTCCGCCCGGACCAGTTCCAGGGCTTTGGAGCTGCCATCGACGGCCACCACGTCGTAGCCCAGGTTGGATAAAAGATCGGCCATCATCGCCAGATAGTCCTTGTCGTCGTCGGCCACCAGAATGGACTCGTCGCCTCCCGCCAGGGACTGGTCCGTATTCGGGACCGCCATTTCCGCCACTTGGGCCAGGCATGGCAGGTAGACCTTGAACGTCGTGCCGCGATCCTCTTCGCTGTAGGCGAAAATTTCGCCCTGGTGGCTTTTGACGATGCCGTGCACCACGGACAGGCCCAGGCCCGTGCCCTTTCCCTTGGGCTTGGTGGTGAAATAGGGATCGAAGATTCGTTCCAGCACCATGGGAGGCATGCCTGCACCGGTGTCGCAGATTTCCAGAAGGACATATTGGCCGGGCGACAAGGACAGCTGCCGCATATCCTGGTTTTCCTCCACGGAAAAAGGCGCAAGGCTCACCCCCAGAGTGCCGCCCCGTTCCTCCATGGCGTGGAAGGCGTTGGTGCACAGGTTCATGACGACCTGGTGGATTTGGGTGGGGTCGGCCAGCACCGCCTTGCAGGGCGAAATGTTTGTCTTGATGGAGATCACGGACGGAAGCGAGGCCTCGAGCAGCTCCAGGGCTTCCCGAACAATGGCCTCCACCAGCACGGGTTCTTTTTCGTGCTCGGCTTTTCGACAGGAGGTCAGGATATGTCCCACCAGGTCCTTGGCCCTGATAGTGGCGGACTTGATGGCCGCGATGCCTTTGGCTGCCCGGGCGTCGTGATCGAGGCTCAACTCGATGAGTTCGGTGTAGCCCATGATCACTCCCAGGACATTGTTGAAGTCGTGGGCGATGCCGCCAGCCAGGGTGCCGATGGCCTCCATGCGCTGGGCGCGCCTGAGCAGGGTCTCCATTTTCATTCGGTTTTCCTCGGCCTGGATGCGGTCGGTGACGTCCTCCACCACCGCGATGCCGTAGTCGGACTCCTCCCGGAGGTCCCGGGCCATGGATACGGTCACCCGGCACCAGATGGCGGTGCCGTCCTTGCGCTGGAACCTGTCTTCCTTTCGGAGCACTTCGACCTTGTTGTCGAAGAGCCGTTCCAGTTCCGTCATGTCTTTTACCAGGTCCTCCGACTGGCTCACCTCCCAGGCCGTCAGCCGGGTCAGGGTCTGACGGTCGTATCCCAGAATGTCGCACAGGCCCCTGTTCACCCGGACAAAGTAGCCGTCCTTGCGAAGGTGGGCGATGCCCACCGCGGCGTTTTCAAAGGTGAGCCGGAACCGCTCCTCGCTGGATTCGGCACGGCAGGTCAGCTGGCGGCGAAGGGCCAGAAGCTTGAGCTGGGTATCCACCCGCGCCTCCACCTCCTCGAGCTGGAAGGGCTTTTCAATGTAGTCCACCGCCCCTTTTCTGAATCCCATGACCTTGTTGAAGGGTTCGCTCAGGGCGGAGATGAATATCACGGGGATGGGTTTCAGCGCCGGGTCCGCCTGGATGGCTTCGCAGACCTCGTAGCCGTCGAGGCCGGGCATGTGGATGTCCAGCAGGACCAGATCGACCGGGGACTTGCGGATGCTGGCCAGGGCCTGCTTTCCGTCCAGGGCGACCCTCACCTCGTAGCCCTTGGGCGCCAGCATGGCGGAGAGTACCTTGAGGTTGTTGGGATTGTCGTCGGCAATGAGAATCGATTCGCGCAATTCTTGGTTTTTCATCTCTTTTCGGCTTCCTCTTCTTCCGTTTGAAATATTTTCCCAAGGGAGACAAAGTCGAAATTGTCCGCCATGGTATGCAGGGAGCGCCCGAGGACCGGGTCGTGGTCCCTGACGATTGTTTCGATAATTTCCTGAATGACTTGGATCTGCCCCAGCTCCAGCGCACGGGCCATGGCTCGGGTCAAGTCCGGCGGCAGTTTCCGAACCGGATCGCCGGGGTCCGGCGACGAGCCGGGTTTGCCGTCGGCCGTTTCCCGCGCGGCATCCTCCGACACTTCAACCTCCCTGTCGAATTGAATGCCCGCATGGTTTTCCAGCAGCGCGAACAGGTCTTCTTCTTGGAATGGTTTTCCCAGAAAACCGTCCGCCCCGGCGGCAAGGACGTTTGCCTCTTCTTCCTGAAGCACGCTGGCGCTCACGGCGATGATGGCGGCCCGGTCGGGTCCGGCTTTCTCCCGGATTTTGCGGATGGCCTCCCACCCGTCGAGCCTGGGCATGACCAGGTCCATGAGGACCACCCTCGGACGCCAGTCGGAAAATATCCGGACCGCCTGCGCACCGTCGTCCGCCGTCCGGACCAAAAACCCGGCCTGTTCCAGCATGCGCCGGAGCAGGTCCCGGTTGGTGTCCCGGTCGTCGGCGATGAGAGCGCGCACCGGAACATTGTCCCGGATGCCCACGACCCGTCCCGACGGCGTCCGGTCCTCCTCCTCTCGCGCGCTGCCGGGGGATGCTTCGCATGTGAAGGTGAAGACCGCGCCGTGGCCCTGCCGCCGGGGACCCGCTTGAATGTCCCCGGCCATGAGCCGGGCGTATCTCCTGGAGATGGCCAGGCCCAGCCCGGTGCCCCCGCGCACGCCCTGCGCCTGCTCGAAGCTGCCGAAAATACGGTCCCTGAGTTCCTCGGGGACCCCCGGGCCGGTATCTTCTAGGACGAAACTCAGCCGGATTGTCCCCTGGGCCTCTCCGGTCTCGCCGGTCTCTTCGGATCGGACCTCGAGCCGCACATGGCCCTCTTCCGCGAATTTGACTGCGTTTCCCAGAAGGTTGATCAGGATCTGCCGGATTTTGCCCTGGTCGGCCCGGACCCATTGGAGCAGGGCGCCTGCCTTGTCGATGGAGAAGTCCAAGCCCTTTTCCCGGGTCCTGACCCTGAACATGGCCTCGAGGTCGTCCAGAAGGCGGTAGAGGTCGAAATCCTCCAAGTCCAGCGTGTGCCTGCCCGCCTCGATCTTGGAGATTTCCAGAATGTCGTTGATCAGCCCCAGGAGGTGCTCGCCGCTCCGGTTGATGATCCGCAGGCTTTCCCGCTGGTCCTTGGTGAAGTTGTCGTCCCGTGCAAGAAGCTGCGAATATCCCAGGATGGCGTTCATGGGGGTGCGGATCTCGTGGCTCATGTTGGCCAAAAAAATGCTCTTGGCCTGGTTGGCCTTTTCCGCCTCGGCCCTGGCAACGGTGAGGGCTTCCTCGGTTTGCTTGCGCCGTCTGATCTCCAGCACGAGCCGGTTCACCCAGTACCCGAACAGGGCCAGAAGCATCATCAGGGGGAGCAGGGCCTTGAAGAGCAGGGACATGTCCACGCCCTTCTTGTACTGGATGGAGATCCATTCGCGGTAGATCCGGTTTTTCTCCGCTTCGGGCAGAAGGTCGAAGAAGCGGTCGATCATTTTCTTCAGCGGGGCCATCTCGGGGCTTGCGGCCATGGAGAGCCTTTCGGAATACGGGGTCTCTCCGGCCACCTTCAGGGAGGTGTCCTGGAGCTTGCCCACATAGTATCCCGTGGTCAGAATCGCGCCCGCGAAGGCGTCCAGCTTGTCCCGCTTCAGCATCCGGAGACCCTCCTCGATGGTGTCCACCGGGACCGGCGTCAGCATGGGAAAGTCCTTTTCCATGGCGTCGGCATAGGCATGGCCCCGCACAACGCCCACTTTTTGCCCCCGCAATTCCGACAGGTCCCCGATATAGGTAGTGTCGGAGCCCGTGAAGACGACCACGGGAATTTCGACGAAGGGCCGGGTATAATCCAGAGGGGTGTCCCGTCCTTCCGGCGCCATGACGGCGGAAACCAGGTCCAGCTCTCCTTTTTCGGCCAGATCGAGCCCCTGGCTCATGGTCGGGACATTTTGGGGCTCGAACCGAATCCCCAGATGGGTCTCCAGAAGGTCCAGGTAGTCCACGGCAATGCCCTTGAACTCTCCCCGGGCGTCCCTGAACGCCACCGGCGCCATGTTCGGATCGATAAAGACCCGAATCACTTGGTGGCGGCTCAACCACGCCTTGTCTTCCTGGGACAACAGGCTTTGGAGAAGAGGCCTTTGCATTTCGATATCCACGGGAAACCACCGCTTGCGTATCCGGTCGTGCTCCCGGGGCGCGATGCTGGCGAGCCCCCGGTCGACGATTTGCTTCAAGACGGGCATGTTTTTGGGAATGCCCATGGCCAGGGGCAGGGGAGTGTCGGACACCTGGGCGGCGATCTTGAGGTTGGACAGGGACTGGGTGGCCATGGTGTGGGAAGCCACGGCCAGGTTGCCCAGCACGGCGTCTGCGCGCCCTGCGGACAGGGCCTGCATCGCCTGGATGAACGAGGGAAAGACGACCGGTTCGATATCGGTGTTTTCCCTGAGAAATCCCAGGTGGGAACTCCTTTCCTGGACCGCCACCCGCAGCCCGGCGAGGTCCTGGATTCCCGAGACGGCTTGCTCTTTGCGCGTCACGACCACCCGTGGAAAATACAGATAGGGAATGGAAAAGATCATCTTTTCCTTTCGCTCGCCGGTAACTCCCAGGCATGACAGGATATCGATCCGGCCCTCGTCGAACTGTTCCAGGGCTTCTTTCCAAGTCGGGTACGCGACCGGCACGAACCGGATTCCAGTCCGCCCTTCCAAAAGGCTCAGATACTCTGCGGCAGCGCCTTGGTAATGGCCGTCGCCCGAGAGAAATTCGAAGGGGGCGAATTCCGGGTCGAACCCCACCTTGAGCGCTGGGTGGTCCTTTATCCAGGCCTTTTCCCTGGGTGTGAGATCGATGGCGTTCGATTCCGCAGAAGCGTCCTCGCCATGTTCCCGGCCATTGAATTCCCGGCCGGGCATCGGGACGACCCCCAGACCCGCCAGGTAGCTCTGGATGATCTTGTGAAAAGGGGAGGCGGGGTCCTTTTTCATCCTGGCGAGGCTTTGGTCGATGGCGGCCCTCAACGCCTGGCCGTTCGGGGAACCTTTGGGAAAGGCGAATTTCAGGTGCCTGGCGTTGAATACGATGGAAGTCGGAGCAAGGCCCGTTCCGTGGCTGTTGAGGATGCCGTACAACCGGTTGACCACGCCCGCGTCGGCCTTGCCGGATTGGACCGCCTCGAATACAACCGAATAGGATTCAAGGTCCAGAAACTCGCAGGAGACGCCGAAGGTTGCGACCAGGTCGCGGATGCTGCCCCTGCCCCGGCTGTGGATGCTGCTTTCCATAACGGCCACGGTCCTGCCTTCCAGGTCGAAAAGGTCCTGCAAGGAAGCGTCCTGCCGGGTATATACCACTCCCCAGTTGATAAGGACGGTTTCGCGGGAAAAGTCGAAGGCCTTCTCCCGTTCCTCCGACTGTGCAACATCCACCATGACGTCGATCTGCCCGGACCCCAGGCGCTCCAGGCACTCCTCCCAGGTCCCCCAGACGTATTCGGTCCTCCACCCGCGCTCCCTGGCCACGATTTCCAGGATGTCCGGAAAAAAGCCGCGCACCCGCTGCTCCTCGTCCAGGAAGATCTTGGGCGGGTTCCGATACCCGCCCACGCGGACCGTGGCGACGAACCGGTCGTCGCCGGCCGAGCCCTGTCCCGTGCAAAACAGCATTCCTCCGAGGAGGAGCAGGAAAAAAACAAGAAACCAACATCGATTCATAAGCACCTTCGGACTCAAAGGTTGTGATCATTCGCCCGTTAATAGGTACTTACCAGATGGCAGGTCGTTTTTAAAGAAGTTTGTTCGAACGACCCATGCGAAAAATCCAACTTACCGCTTGTGCTTCGTCCTTTTTTAAGGCATTCTAACCGCTAAGGAGAAACATCGCCGCGAATTTCGCCGGCGGCAATAGGGACCCCGCCGGTACGACCCGCTTTCGAGGCCTTTTCCAGGACTGGTCCGGCCGGACCCGCCGGGACGGGGCTTGCATCAAACAATCAAACGAGGAGAGGAAAGGAGAATGACAGATGGGAAAGGTTAAATCGTATGTTCGTATCGTCGCCGTCGCGGCCGCCGTCTTGCTTCTGGCCACGCAATCCGCCTGGTGCGCTGGATTCGCCATCGTCGAACAGAGCGTTCGCGGCCTCGGAACGTCCTACGCGGGCGCGGGGGCCATCGCCCAGGACCCCAGCACCATATTCTACAACCCGGCGGGGCTGACTCATCTGGACGGGGACCAAGTGGAGGCGGGACTTCATTGGATTTCTCCCCAAGCCGAATTCAATGACAAGGGCTCGACACACATCACCGGGATGAACCTGAACATCAGGGGCAAAGACGGCGAAAAGGGAGGCGAGGACGCCTTTGTCCCCAATCTCTACTATTCCCACAGTTTTTCCGACGCGTTCAAGGCGGGCATCGGGGTCAACGCCCCGTACGGCCTGATGACCGAGTACGACAGAAACTGGACCGGAAGATACCACGGGGTGAAATCCTCCCTCAAAACGATCAATATCAACCCGACCATCGCATATCGATTCAGCGACACGGTGTCGGCCGGATTCGGCGTCAGCATTCAATATGCCGAGGCGGAACTGACCAACTCGGTGGATTTCGGGACCATCTTCGCAAGCAGCCTGGGCACCACGCCCCAGGGCGACGACGGCTACGCCAAAGTGGAAGGAGACGACTGGGACTACGGCCTGAACCTGGGGGTCCTGTTCGAGCCGGCCGAAACCACGCGCATCGGGCTCTCCTTTCGCTCGCAGATCTCCCACGAGCTGGAAGGCGACGCGAAGTTCTACTATCCCAACGAGCTGGTGGCCGCCGCAGCCGCCTCTCCCGGGTTGCGGCTGGTCAATTGCGACGTGACGGCCGACCTGACCCTCCCCGCCTTCCTGGAGCTGAGCGCGTACCACGAGCTGAACGACCAGTGGGCGTTGCTGGCGAGCATCACCTGGACCAACTGGAAGCAAATGGAGGAAATCCGCATCGAATTCGACAGCGGCGCCGCCGATTCGGTCGTCACCATGGAATGGGAGGACACCTTCCGATACGCCCTGGGCGCCATCTACACCCCCATGCCTGAACTGGCCCTGCGCGCCGGCGTGTGCTTCGACGAATCTCCCGTGCCCAGCGCCAAGAGACGCTCGGTGAGAGTGCCCGACGGCGACCGGATCTGGGCGTCCTTCGGCGTCGGATACACGTTCACTCCCATGTTCGAAGTCAACCTGGGATACGCCCACCTGTTCATCGACGACCCCGAGGTGGACAAGGACATCACCGAGGCGGAAAACATGCTCCGCGGCGCCCTCTACGGCGAATACGACGCCAGCGTGGACATTGTCAGTCTCAATGTGGTGGCCAGATTCTAAAACGTCTATCGCCGACGGCAGCCGAAAGATCGGCGGGGGCCGTTCGAAAGCTCTCCGAGACATTGCGGACGGTCCTCGCCGGACGGCGAGGCCGTCCGTTTTTTTGTGCATCGACCGAATCATTCCCATGCTTGGAGCAAGGGAACGAGTGTAGCTTGGCAGTCAACTGGGGCGATAAAAATTATTCATATTTGGTTGCAAAATTTTCGCCATATTTTGTTCCGCCAAAATACCTTCCCGGTCGGGGCGGGGATCGTAGGGTGGGTGGGTTTAATACCCATGCATTGGGATCTGGTTTGCGGCTTGTTCGCTCCCGTGCCCGTCGAAATTGTACGGAGCCCAACCCACCATTTTCCAAGTCGCCGCGACGCCCCGCGTGTCAAGAAGCGGCGAAGAGGCTCGAAAAATGGTGGGTTGGACTCCGTGCAAGACTGGCAGGCCATCGGTGTCAGTGGATTTCGCATCGGCGACAGCGCCCAGGCATCGATCCACCCACCCTACGCTTCCCTCAAAGGCCGTCAAGGCATTTTGGCGGAACAAAAAACCGGTGAAATGATCGTTATGTCTTCAGCGACATTTTCATCACTCCACCAGTCAACCCGCTTAAATGGTGAAATAAATGACCGAAATCACTGTGAATTCCACAATATGCGGCTTCGTCCACAAAATACGCGGACAAAAAAAAGGCAAGACAATCATCGTCGATATCGACACTCCATGCGAAAAGGTGAAGAAATTCTCCCACATGGAGGTCCCCATGAGGGAAATTCTGGATATCAAAAACAATTACGTGATCGACATGGCCCAAGGAGCAGGCTGTTCATCCAATTGCCTGGTACCCTGCGCGATTCTGAATCTGTGCAGAATCGAAAGCGGCCTCATCGCGAGATCTTTGGCGAAAAAAGCGGGTTGCCTCAGCATAGAATTCGATGATGTGTAGAAAGGCAACCAAAAAAGCTGGACCTGTGCGGCTGGCGGTATTGTATCTGGGAAACAAGTTTGGGGCGCCCCGGTAGCGCCGTCTTCCACGGCGGCGCGGCGCCTCTCCAGTCCGAGTTCCGTACGAGGAAACGCCGCCGAGGAAGACGGCGCTACCGAGTCAAACGAGCTTTTGCGCATTGACCATCGATTCCATTCGCAAAGGTCCAAGAAGTTAAGACAAAAAGTTTGCGAGGAATTCGTACCCATGAAACAAATCTTGCTTGCCATCGTTGTTTTCGGCCTTTTGAATTCGCCCTTTAATGGCGTCTCCGCTGCCACATACTATGTGTCCAACTCCGGCGACGACGATGCCGCCGGAGACCAAACGGCGCCTTGGGAGACGCTGCAGCATGCGGCCGACCAAGTCACGGCGGGCGACACGGTCAGAATCGCGACCGGGACCTACGCGGGCTTTCGCGCCAAGTCCGGCGGAAGCTCCGGCTCTCCCGTCGTGTTCATGGCCGACGACGGCGCGTCGCCATTGGTCAACGCGGTATCAGCGGATTGTATAAAAGGAAGCATCGTTGAGATCGAGGAGTTCGACTGGTGGGTGATCGACGGGCTCGAAATCCGCAACGCTCCCCAGCACGCGGGCATCGATGTTCGCGTGGCCGACCATGTCACGGTCAGAAACTGCGTCTGCCTTTATAACAATACGTGGGGAATCTTCACGGGATACGCGGAATATTTCACCGCCGAGTACAACGAATGCGCCTATTCTGCCGAGGAACACGGCATCTACCATAGCAACAGCGCGGACAACGCCGTGATCCGCTACAACATCTGCCACCACAACAACGGCTGCGGCATTCAGATCAATGCGGACCCCAGGATGGCAGGCGACGGAATCAGCAGCTATGACGTGATAAGCCACAACATCCTGTACGAAAACGGAGAAGGCGGAGGCGCGGCCATCAACCTGGCCTCCGTGCGTGATTCGCTCATCGCAAACCTGTCGCGAACCCTCAAGACCTTCGCCAAGTACGGCGTCGTCGAATTCGAAACAAAAAATCGACGCAAGGCCCCGATAGCCAAGGCTACATGCTTTCGAATCGAATACGGCAAAGAGTATCCGGATTTCGAAGACCTCCACAGGTAGCGGCAGGTTCGGACAGGCCCTAGTAAAGAATGCTATGGGGCTTGATAAAACCTGGTTGTAACGGATTTTGGGGGAGCGGCAATGCGTAGGTTGGGTTGAGCGGGTTTCATGTCGGGTTTCGCTTGCTTCCCAACCGTTTCGCGCGCCTTATTTGTTTGTTTGATAGAATTCCGTAGCGAAACCCAACAATTGGCGAAGCTCAACCCAACCTACCTTCCACCCCCCAAATCCGCTATAAGCAGAAACAATTCACCCGGTTCAAAGATCGCCTTTTTAAAATGGTACGTTCGGAACGAACGTACCATTTCATAAACGTCCCACGTCATAAACCCGTTGTCCAACAGGCGTTTTCTTCTACGGCAGAACCAGCGCGGCCGGGACCTTCATATCGATCCAGTATCGCTGTCCGGCCTCGAACGATTTCAGGTCGCCGAATTCAATCCTTTCCGGGTCGTACATATGCCAGCCGACGCCGTCCAGGCCCCAAACGGAACCGTACAGGCCGGCAATGGACGCCAGGGCCTGTGGAATAGGCATGCCGTCGAAGGCGTCGCCGTCGATCACGTTCCATCCCGCTTCCAGCGCGATACTGGCGCCGTCGCTTTCCAGGGAAACGGAAACCGGTCCGTGCAAGGTGCTTGTGCCGTCGTATTCGATGTCTTCGAGCTTGTAGTAGTAGACCCGCCCTGGTTCGACGGAAATATCCGCAAAGACGTAATCTGCAGGCTGGACAGGTCCGCCTGTTGCCAAAATAATGGATTGATTCATGGCGGCGTATTCGCCGTCTGCGGTTGTGGATCGCAAGATGTTGTATCCGGCGGTTTCCAGTTCGGATTCGGTGCGCCAGGTCAATTCCACCCCCGATTCGGTTTCCCGAGCGGCGAATTCGGTCAGTTCGATCAGCAAGGGATAGGTTTCCGTGCTGTTCGCGTTGAGCCAGCTGCGCTGGCCGCCGGTAAGCACGGTCTGCACCGATCCCGTATCGTTTGTGATTCGCAGAGCCAGATAGTCGCCGGCTCGGACCGTGAAACTGTCCGGGCCTGGATTGAAAATGCCTTCTTTGTCCAAATCGTACAGGTCGTCGGTTCCGTTCGTTGTCAAAGTGGCCGTATCGCCGGCGGAAAAGCTGTACGCGCCGCCGCCGACATGCTCGTAGGAACCGACTTCCAGGAAGAAATCGCCCATTGGAGGGGATGCGTCGGGAAACATCAACTGTCCGCCGAATGGACCATCGAACTCATGAAACATCGTATCCACGTCCGCCGCCGCGCCGGCCACCCATATCAAATACGCGCCGATGCCCATCGACACGCTGTCTTCGTCTTGCGCATCGTCTCCCTGGGTCATCACATACTCGCCGCCGCCCATGAGCCTGTCCTGGAGCACCCATGCGTTGGCGCCGGAGCCTCCCGCCCCGAAATCGGTGAAATGGTCCACGACGGCCCATACGAAATCATTGGCCGTATCCACGCCGTGATCGCCCAAAGCCGGGGTGCCGGGGGGAGCGCTGTCCCCCAGCCAGTTGGCCGTCCCGGCCGTATTGCCGTTCACAGCCAGAATCCAGGATTCGGAATCGAGGTCGTAGTAGTAGAGGCGCAGGCTTAGTTCGTCGATATCGAAAGTAACGTCCGAATAATCGAGACGGATGACGGCGGAGAAATCTCCGTCGGAATAGCTGCACTGGACTTCCAGGTGCTTATTGATCAAATTTCCGGAAAACAAACCTCTATCGGCGTTTACCGGGACGCCAACGACTTCGGCAAAGCTGAAAACGCCGTCATCGCCGGCAAGGGACTGAATGGTCACCTGACTGCCCCCGGCGGTTGCCGTCACGTTGCCTCCCGCAGCAATGGCGTTGCCGGCGCATTCCGTACCGGTTTGCCAGAAACCGGCCAAGTCGGAAGTCGCCTCCACGTCGTCGAAGGTGGCGGTTGCCGTCCCGGCTTCGTTTATGCCAACCCCTATGCCGGCATCACCTTCCGAATAGGTGGCGTCCGCTGCTTCAACGTCCCAGGCGCACGGCTCGTCTGTGCCGTATTCCCACGCTTTGCCGAAAAGCTTGTCGCCCAATGCGGCGAATTTCAACATGCAATCGGTTGGATCCACGCCGCCTGCGGCAGACGCGGCCAGTTGAGTATCCGTGTCGGCATCCCTCCGGTTGACAAACAGGTTGCCGTCGCTGGCGATGCCGAAGGTATACCCGCTGTTGTCGCTCTGACCTCGCAGAAATAGGTGGGCCTCGCCGGACGCAAGCCCCGCGACACGGGCCGAGACGATGGCATCGCCAAAATCTGCGGCGTCCACGTATCCGGTCAACTGTTCGGGACCGCCGCTGGAAGTGGTGGAAAGCTCCAGGCTTTCGCTGACGATGTTCCGAGCGCCGATTCCAGCGGTATCATGATCTTCCCAGGCCTGATGCATGATGTCGCCGGAGAAATCGTCGGACCAGTAACCTGTATCCTCGCGGACATCGATCACGAAGGCTTTCTGGTCGGTGCCGCCGTTACCGTCATCGGTCTGGATGCGCACGCTGTAGCTGGATTGGGTTTCAAAATCGAAGATTTCGCCCGTTCTTAATTGGCTGCCGTCAATTGCAAATGAACCATTGTCCGTGTCCCCCGCGCCTGCCGCCAGGCTGTAGACATGCGTGTCGCCGGTATCGGGGTCGGTGGTGGAAAACGTCCCCACGACCGTTCCGGCCGGCCGGTTCTCGCTTACACTCTGGTTGTCCAGGGAGATGTCCGTAGGCGCTTCGTTCACCGAAGACGCTCCAACCGCACCTGGGGTCAGATATTTTTCCGTGCCGCCCGTGCCGTTGAACTCATATACGGACACATGATAGGCAGTCTGAGCACTCAAACCGGTAACGGTTACCGTTGTGCCGGTTCCCCTGTAGACCACGTAATTCCCGTCGCCGACTTCGTCCCCGTATCCGAAAGCCGCGTTTGCGGCGTAAGGCGTGCCGTCAATCGGGTCCGCGTCCACCGCGCCGCCCGCTCTCATCAGGACAATGCAGTTCGCCCCGTCTCCGCGGGTCCAGCTCACAGTCAGCGTATTCTCCGCCGGAGAGGTGACGCTCACACCGGATGCCTGCGATACCGGGGTACCGACATCGTTCACTGTCATGTCAAAGGTCGCCTGGCTGCCCGCCCAGAGCGGATCCGTCCCTGTCACCGTCAGCAGTTGGCTCGATCCAGAGAAATCAATCGGGACAGTGCCGGTGAAGGTGCGGGTGGCTTGGTCGAAGCTCATCCAATCGGGACGATTGCCAGGAGCAAAGGACCAGTAGGTCAGGGCATCCCCTTCGGGATCGATGAAGAGATCCTCGGGGACCGTGAAGCTGACGCTCTCCCCTCGACCCACATTCAAAGCGCCGCCCGGATCGCTCATGGCATCGATTTCGTCGAAGCGCGCCTGATTGAGATACGGGGCGTCATTGACATTCTGTACCGTCACCTCAAAATAGAAAATGCTTGTGCATCCATCCGGGTCTTTCGCCTCGATGCCCACGGTGTGGGGGCTGTTGGCCACCGCATCTTCAAGTCTGGAGCCGCCCGCGCCGTCGGGGGTCCAGGTGAAGGTCCGCGTGGCCTTGTCAAATACCATGCCCGCAGGCATGTTTTCAGCACTGTAGGTCATGTTTCCTGATTCGGGGTCGATGAACAGGTCCTCCGGAATGGCGAATGTCCACGTCTTATGCTGGGTGGCCTCATGGTTCTCAACTCCGGCGCCGATGTCGGTCTGTATCAATGGCGGCTCCGGCGTGTCGTACACCGTTAGTGTGAAGGAGCACTGGGCGCCGGCCCAATACGGATCGGTCGCGGTCACGGTCACAATGGTTGAGCCCGAAGCATCCACTTCCCCTTCCCAGGGACCGCCCGGCAGCCGATCCGCATCGAGGGGCACGGTGCCGGTGAAGGTGCGGGTCGTCTGGTCGAAATTCGACCAGTAGGGCAGTTGGGGATTGGGTTGCTCAAAGGACCAGTAGGTCAGGGGGTCGCCGTCCGGGTCTACGAAGGCGTCCGGCGGCACGGTGTAGGTCCACACCTCTCCTTCGGCCACCGATGAAGCGGGAAGAGGGGTTGCGAGGTAAGGGGCCTGATTCGCACGGACCGAAAAAGGCGATGTCAAGACAAAAACCAAGATGATAAGAGCGCTTCTGTTGAAGTATTGCATAAATCTGTCCTCCTTTTTCCAATTCTATCCATGATCATCGTTTCAGCCGCTTGGGAGCGCGAGCCCAATGCGGGACGCATAAAGCGCATTGAATAAACCGGAACGTTTCCAGCACAGTTCGGTGTCTCTGCCACTCAAAAAAGTTTTTCAAATTAGCGCAGGTGCCAATAGAAAGCAAGCCCTGCTCAGAAACGGTACACGGGCAATTTGTTCTAAACCACTCGCATGCTACTGGCGGGAGGCTTGAGAATTTTTGGTCATTTTCAAATAATCCAAAACCGATCTGGTGTTTTTATTCAGCTCTCTCATTTGCTGGGCCACCCTATCCACCTTTTTGGATTTGATGAGACCGATTGCGAATTTTCTGAGCCGCGCCACATTTTCAGGACCGTATCCCTTTCTTATTCTGCATCTATCCTCGTAAACGCGTCTGAGTATGCAGGGCATCGGCAGTTATGTTTTTTCCTTCTATGTCGAGAGGTTCGAGCAGGGGTATGGCGGCCTTTATCTCGTTGATTTGCTTTTGTTCGTCCGAACCTTCGCCGACCGGCAGCGTGCCTACTTTTTTTTGGGTGTAGCAAATATTACTTTCATGGCCGACGACGTTCATGACGTGGACCTGCCTGCCGTCTTCGTCGATGGCGTTGCACATGACTTTTCCATCGATCGCCAGGCTCTCGTCTTCCGCCCTGTAGGCTTCGTTCCACTTTCGAAGCGCCGAATCCAGATCGTCCGGGTTCACGCGCACCAGAACGTCCCTGATAATCGATTCGCTGGGAACGACTTATCTGCCTTTTTCCTTTCTGCAACAAAAACGTACAACCCCGGTAGCGCCGTCTTCCACGGCGGCGCGGTGCTTGGGGCGTCCTGATTCCGCAACGACATGGAAAACGGCATGGAATCGGACAACGCGCCGCCGTGGAAGACGGCGCTACCGGGACAAGAAAGTTCTGCTCCTTGCTTCCGATTCCAACTGCGCAGGTGGAAAGATTGTCTGTCGTCCCTGACGGGACTTTGAGTTCATGGGGCCGGACCTTGATCAGTGGTTGCAATTCAGTTTGATTCCAAATCAAGGTCCGTCCCAATTCATTTCGCCTTTGACGCTCCCACGAAAAATGCGGGGCCTCGTGAGAGGCACCGCATTTCTATTCTGAATATCTGATTATATTTTCAGCGCGATTTAGAAACGCCGCCGTCATTTATCCCTGTACGTCGATTCCCATGTCGCATCCCAGAACTTTGTCCGGGTTTTCGCATTCGAAGTTATTGTGCCTGGTATCGGCATGGCCTTCTTCTCTTTCCTGATCGGTTTCGATGTAATCCTGAACTTTCGCCATAATGTCACCTCCGCTTGTTTCTTGGTTGTTGTCGGGTTGTTGCTTCGTTCTTCCTGAATTGAAAGATGCGAACCAAATGGCGCCGGGCAATCGGGGTTGAATGCTGGAAGAGTGGGGGGATACCTTCTATTTCAAGCATTTTCCCCCGTATTCGCCATAACCGGAAAATCGACGATTCGGGATGCCAGAAACAGCGGAATGTTCAAAACATCCCCGTCCTTCTTCAGGTTCAGAAGCGAAGTTCTGATTGCGATTTCCGGATTGTATTTTTGTCTGTAGACTCCGAGACTCTTCGACCGGGCATTGACCCCGGCCTTTACTTCCACCGGAACGATCCGGTCGTCGACCGGAACAATGAACTCGACTTCTGCCCTGGCTTTCGACGTCCAGTAAAACGGCAGGAATTCTCCGCCTTTGGACAGGATCTCCTGGAGCACGAAATTTTCGGTCAACGCGCCCTTGAATTCCGTGAACAAACGGTCCCCTTGGATGAACGCCTTGGGGCTCAATCGCGCCATTACTCTCAAAAGACCGACATCGGGAAAGTAAACCTTGAAGGCGTTGGCATCGGCATATGCGGCAAGCGGCAAGCCCGGCTTTGATATCCGATTGATTCTCAGAGCGAGCCCGGCGTTCTCCAACCATATGATTGCGCTTTCGAACTCCCTTGCTCTGGCCCCTTTTTTCACCGCGCTATAGATGAATTTTCTGTTCTCTCGGGAAAGGTGGGAAACAATGGAATTCCAAATCAGGTGCAACTTCGGTATATCGACCGAAGGAGCATGCTTGGAAAAATCCAGTTCGTATGCCGCCAGTATTTCTTTCTGGATTTTCTCCGTCAAGCCGACATCCTTGGTGTCCAGCCATGCCGACACAGGTTCCGGCATGCCTCCCACAATGAAGTAAGTCTTCAAAAGCTCGACGCACTTTTCGAAAACCGGCGCGGGTATCGGCCGCAGAGAATCGATTCCCGCGATATATTCGGCCAACAAGTCCTCTTTGCAGGCTTCGACGAATTCGAAAAAGTTCATGGGGCGCAATGTTCGCATATTCACTTTGCCCACCGGAAACGATCCGGGCCTGGAAAGTCCGATGCCCAGAAGAGACCCGGCGCAGGCGATGTGCTGCCCGGGCATGGATTCGAAAAAATATTTCAGACTGTTCAACGCGGCGTTGGATTCCTGGATCTCGTCGAAAACGATCAGCGTGCGCCCTTCCGTTATTTTCTTTCCGTGAAGTATCGCCAGGCCATCCAAAATCCTTCCGGGATTGATATTGCCTTTGAAATAGTCGTCGAGGGATGGATTTTCCTCGAAATTGAAATAGGCCGTGTCCTCGAAGCGGCGTTTTCCGAACTCCTTGAGGAGCCACGTCTTGCCGACCTGCCTTATGCCCTTGAGAATCAAAGGTTTTCGGTAGACGTCGGTTTTCCACTTTTCCAAATATGCCATCGTCGATCGTTTCATGATGCGAACCGGCCTTTCCATCCGGGCATGTTTCCGAATTTCCCCGAACAGATCGAGTTGAACGTTAAAATACCACTTTATTCGATACATTAATGTGCAATCAATCACATTTACGGACTCATTTTAGAGAGAAACATGTCGCTTGTCAATTTCCCGTCGCGAAAAGCAACGTTGCCCCGTGAAAAAATTCTACCTGTGCGGTTGGTTCGAGTATCCCCATGTAATCCTCACGCAAAGGCACAAAGCCACAATTCCCATGTCGCATCCCAGAGCCTTATCCGGGGTTTCGCATTCGAAGTTATTATGCCTGGTATCGGCATGGCCTTCTTCTCTTTCCTGATCGGTTTCGATGTAATCCTGAACTATCTTCTCTTTGGCCGAAGCCGGGTTCATGCTGAAAGGTCCAGCGTCCGAAATTCCGGAATCAACCAAGCGGCATGTTTTCGCAGTATGCTTTACATTAAGAATTTTTCACGAAAAGCCGGTTCACTCGTTGATCATGTTTTTTTTCGTCATTCCCCCGAAAGCTCGGAATCCATGCACTTCTGAGGAGATCCTGAATTCCGGGTCTCAGCTGCGCCCGGAATGACGGTCGCCTCGGTCCGGTCGACGGAAAAAACCCGATCATCGAAGCGAGTTCCGCACCTTGCCGTCGTTTCCAACTGCGCAGGTCGAAAAGACTGTCTGCCGTCCCTGACGGGACTTCGAGAAAAAAACAACAGCGCCGTCTCCATAGCGTACTACGTATCCTTACGCATCTCCTCGGCCGGTTCCAGGTGTTTTGCGTTGTGTTTCGATCAAAAGCCTGATATTTTTTTATTTGGTGCCGGAGTTGCGAGTTCCGCATTCTAAACCAAGAATGGCTTTATGATAAATTTCAAAGAAACAAAACCTGTTATGGGGCTTGACAAGACCACAGGCATATTACGCGAACCGCAAGGCGGCTTCAATGCTTGGCCAATTGGAATGGCCTTGAAATACGGTTCGCACCGGAACCTGCGCCCGGTTCTGTACGGAATGAATATCGCCGACGAAAAATCGGCTTGAGAAAGCAAAGGTGACACGCATGAAATCCCAAACATTTCAGGTCAGAATACCGGAGACGGGGATGCTTGAAATACCCCGCGAGATCTTAAAAGGCTTTGCGGGTCGCGTTGCGAAAATCGTCATTGTCGAAGTGGAACAACCAAAGCCCTCTGGCCGAATTCGGTCGCTGAGAGGCAAGTACAGGGGATTTCTCAGCACAACGGATGAATTCGCGGCGCGTAAAGCGAACGAAAAAAAACTGGAGATGTAAATAAAATGGCGACCGAGTCCTACGTGCTTGACGCTTGCACTTTGATTGCCTTTTTCAACGACGAACCCGGCGCGGAAAAAATGAACGATCTGCTGGAACGCGCCGATCGAAACGAAGCAGTACTTCAGATGCATGCCGTCAATCTTTACGAAGTCTATTACTACATCCTCAGGTCGGGGGACGAAGCGGAAACTTCCTCGTTGCTTGCGGACGTTGGCGAAATGCCGGTGGAAATATGTCGACGCTGCCCGGACAACCTTCTCGAAAATACCGCCTTTTTCAAAGTGCATGAAAAGGTTTCGCTCGCGGACTCATTTGCTCTTGGTTTTGCGAAAATCGAAAATTCCTGTTTGGTATCGACGGACCACCACGAATTCGATGTTATCGACCAAAAGAATCTTGCTCCCTTTTATTGGCTTAGATGATCATACCCAGCACCCCCCGCTTACCCCGCCAATAAAAAAAACAATGAGCCGTTACCCCGCCCCCGCCTTTTCGAAAAACGGCAACCCGGCATCCATCCCGCGAACCGCCCCGGCTTTCTCGATAGAATTGTTGCCTCGTTGTCCGATATTTTTTCACTTTGCCTATTATGAGCAAAGCCTCCATTACGCATTATATCGGCTAAATTCGCGAACTCTTAAGTCACTTGCAAGCTCGACGAGGACGGCGATTCCGGTTCCCCTGTTCCTTCTATAACGAGTTCACGGCGACGCCCTTGCCTTCTTATATTGACACTAACGACAAATCGATTTACCTATCAACACACATGTGCGATATGTGTCAATGAAAAGGGGGGGCTTTGTTTTAATTTCGGCCGATCGATTACCACCTCGTTCCCACGCTTCGCATGGGAATGCATACCAGGACGCTTCGCGTCCGAGTTCTGCCAAGGCACGGCCAATTTTAGAACCTACCTCAAAAGGGGGCTTAAAATGAATATCACGCTTTCCGCAGACGAAGAGCTTGTCAAAAAAGCCCGCGAGGTCCCGACCCGGCAGGGCAGCAGTCTGAACCGGATGATCCGGGAATATATGGAAAAGCTCGCAAGCGTAACGGACGTGAACAGCATTGCGGAAGAATTCGCCATGCTGGCGAGACAGCAGGGGGGCGAAAGCCCGCGAGGGTTTGTTTAAAATCGCGAAGATGCGCACGAGAGATAGATGGTCCCGCAATGAGACGGTATTTTATCGATTCCAATATCCTTATCCATGCCAACGACCGAAACGCGGGCGAAAAGCAAGACATGGCCATAGAGGTGGTCGGAAGGTGCATGAAGGCCGGAAACGGCCTGATTTCCATTCAGGTACTTCAGGAATATGCCAATATCGCGCTCGAAAAACTGATGAAGGATGCCGCCTTTGTGCTCAGACAACTCACTCTTCTCGACGTATTCAGGCTCATAGCGCCATCGTCTGCCATGGTGCGTCGCGGGGTTGAAATTCGGTTTAATTTACAAATCAAGGTCCGGCCCCGTTCATTTCGGCATTTGACGCTCCCACGAAAAAGGCGGGGCCTCGTCAGAGGCACCGCCTTTTTTTCCCGAGTATCCAGTTATATTTTCAGCCTTTTATCGAAGCTCCGCCGTCATTTATCCCTGTACGTCAATTCCCAAGTCGCATCCCAGATCTTTGTCCGGAGTTTCGCATTCGAAATTGTTGTGCCTGGTATCGGCATGGCCTTCTTCTCTTTCCTGATCGGTTTCGATGTAATCCTGAACGTTCGCCATAATGTCACCTCCGCTTGTTTCTTAATTGTTATCGGGTTGTTGTCTCGTTCTTCCTGACTTGAAAGATGCGAACCAAATGGCGCCGGGCAATCGGGGTTGAATGCTGGAAGAGTGGGGGGATGAAACTGTCATCGAATGCCGCCGACATTGATGAGACGATCTTGGACACCGCTTGTTCAACACGGTTTCAGCCCCGGATCAAGCCCGAGAATGCGCCCTGGCAAATGTAAATAAAATGTAAACGGGGGACACCATTTGTCCCCCGTTTGAATTCACAAGGCCACGCCTGCCTGTTCGAATACGAATCAAAAAGCCGGAGGCGGTTGGCAGGCACGAGATCGACAAATTCCTGGTTATTTCGGACTTTGGGCAGGCTCTCGTTCCCAGGCTCCGCCTGGGAATGCATACCCCGAGGCTCCGCCTCGATTGCACAGAATCAATTGGCTGCAACGCCGCCTTCCAAGGCGGCGCGTCCCCGTATGCCACTCGGACCGGAGAGGCATCTCGCCGCCGCGGAAGGCTGCGCTAGCGAACAACCCAGGCGTTTTCCCGTAAAACGGTCCTCAACCCACTGCGCAGGTCGAAATATCTTGAAGGCTTCGGCGCGGAACGTAGGTTGGGTCGGGACCCGGCCCTTTTCGCTGCTCCTGAATTTCTTGCATTCGACGGCCTGCCGGTCTTGTACGGAATCCAACCCACCGTTTTCCGAGCTGTCCGGCCGCCTTTCGCCTGAATGGAAGCGGCAGGGAGATTCGAAAAAATGGTGGGTTGGTCGCCATGCAAGACAGGCAGGCATGATCCCCCGGCAAGTGTGTACCAGCGCGCAACGCAATGGTTCCCGACCCACACAACGATCCCTCCCCGGGTCAGCGGCCACTCCCCTTGACATTTTTTCGCGAAATCCGTAGTTTGCATTTTTATGCTAAGTCATTCTTCTTTCGTGGAGGAAAAAATGGAAGAAATGAGTCGCGATGACAAGATCAATAAAATCGAAGGTTTTCTTGAAATCCTTCTGATCCATTTGATCAAGCAAGAAGCCGAGAAACGTTCGACTCGCTTTTGGGAAGTGTCTATCAAAAACGCGACCGACAATGTCAACCGAACCAACAGGCGCCGCAAGGCCGGCGGTTGTTATCTGACGGACGCCGAGATTAGCGAAGCATTGGAGGAAACGTTCCGGTTCGCCGTCCGGCGGGCATCGCTGGAAGCCCTTGAAGGTCGATTTACCGAACAGGAGCTGCTGGAAAAATTCCTGATTATAACGGATTTGGGGGGGACCGATAGAATGTCAAATGGGGATTTTTCAATGTTGTTGAAATTCGATGAACGGGAATGTCTCCGATACTCTCGAAATCGCAACGGCATTGCGATGGGGGGAACAACGCGCTGAAAGCGCAAAACATACAAGCCCAGGGCGAAACCCTGGGGGCCATGGCCCGTCGTCGCGCAAGCCCTGAAAGGGCGGCACATAAAAACCGACATCATATGTCGCGCCCTCTCAGGGCTTTTGGTCCGCAGCAGGGCATCGGGATCCCAGGGTTTCGCCCTGGGCTTGTATGTAACGCCCTTTCAAGGCTCCCCCCAAATCCGTTATAATCAGAAAAATTCGATTCGAATCGGGTCAAGAAAAAAGCCTTCTCGCTCCTTCAGGAGAGCCGTTAGGCATCGTCTCGCACTGCTCGACAAACCATTTCGACAATACACGGATTATTTGCCGGAAAGTTCCCCGATACACTTCCGAAAGGAGCCTCCCATGAAATTCCCGTACGGCATATGCGATTTTAAAGCCATCATTGCAAACGATTATTTTTTCTGCGACCGGACAGACCGGATTCCTCTTCTGGAAAGAGGAAAGTATCTGCTTTTTTTCCGGCCCCGGCGATTCGGAAAAAGCCTGTTGCTTTCCACGCTCTTCAACTATTACGATGTGGCGAAAAAAGACGAATTCGAACCCCTGTTCGGCCATCTGAAAATCGGAAAGCATCCCACCCCCCTGCACAACCGGTATTTCGTCCTTCAATGGGATTTCTCCTGCGTGGAATCTTACGGAGATGTCGGGCAGATCAGGCGCTCCCTGCATGATCACATCAACTCGTGCATAAAGGATTTCAGGGTATATTACAGAGATTTTCTGAATGTCGAAATCGAAGTCGATCCGCAGAATGCCGTCAATTCCATCAAATCTCTGATTACCGCTGTCCGAACGACGGACTATCCCGTTTATCTCCTCATAGACGAATACGACAACTTCGCCAACGAAGTCATGATGGGGGTGCGCGGGAGAAACAGGACATCTACGAGGGACTGGTGTACGAGGAAGGGCCTCTGCGGACGATTTTCAAGGCCGTGAAATCCTCCACGAAAGAATCCCTGTTCGACCGGATTTTCATCACCGGAGTCTCGCCGGTGGTGATGAGCGACATTACGAGCGGATGCAACATTGCAAAAGATATTTATCTCGACGCCGAGTTCAACGATCTGTGCGGATTCACCCATGAGGAGGTGGAAAAAGTCGTCGCGGATACGGCGGACGAGTGCGGTCTGACACAAGAGGCGGCTTCCGAGGCGCTGGACATGATGTGTACCTATTACAACGGGTACAAGTTTGCTCCGGATGCGGAGGACCTTCTCTACAATCCCACCCTGGTCATCTATTTTCTGGATGCATTTTCTGCAAGGTGCAAATATCCCAGAGAAATGCTGGATACCAACCTGTCTATGGCTTCCGCCAAGCTGGAGTACATCTCTCAGATTCCCAAAGGCGGCCAGTTGCTCCTTAATCTGGTGAAAAAAGACCGCCTGGTGGCAATCGCAAAACCGTCCGACCGGTTCGGAGTCCGGCAAATGCTGACGGATGAAAGCAAAGACCATACGTTCATGGTGTCGTTTCTATATTATTTCGGCGTGCTGACAATAAAAGATCTGACGGATAACGGAGAAATCGCGTTGACAGTTCCCAACCTGGTCATGCGGAAACTCTATGTGGAGAGACTTCAGACAATGCTGCTCCCTGCGCCTTCGGAAAGGGACGACGGCATTCTTGCTGCGAAACAATTGTATCAGAAGGGCGATATGCAGCCCCTGTGCGAATTCGTCGAACGGAGATATTTCAAAGTCTTTCACAACCGCGACTATATGTGGGCCAACGAACTCACCGTGAAGACGGCGTTCCTGACCCTGCTGTACAACGATATCCTCTATATCATGGACTCCGAAACGGAGACCGACCGAAGATACGCGGACCTGACCATGATCGTCCGCCCGGATATGCGAAAATACAAAATTCTGGATATTCTGATCGAGTTCAAATTTGTAAAGCTGAAAGAAGCTGGGCTGAGCGGAGAGCAGGCCAGGAAACTGACGACCGAAAAACTTCGGGCACTGCTGCGGATGACAGCGGAGATGGCGGACGCGACTGCGCAGGTGAAGGACTACGGGGAGGTGCTGGAGAAACGCCACGGAAATCTCGGCCTTCGAAAGTATACGGTAGTCTCGCTGGGGTTTGAGCGGATTTGGTGGAAGGAATGCTGAGTTTTTTCTGGTTGTTTCGGACTCGGGGGAGGCTTTCGTTCCCAGGCTCCGCCTCGATTGCACCGAATCAATTGGTTGCAAGGCTGCCTTGTGCCTTCATGCACCCGTCAGGCCTTGTTCGGATCGGGTGGCGGAGCCACAAGTCATACATTCCCAGGCGGAGCCTGGGAACGAGTGAGTACATGGGGCCGGACCTTGACCAGTGATTGAAATTCGGTTTGATTTCAAATCAAGGTCCGGCCCCATTAATTTCGGCCTTTGACGCTCCCACGAAAAAGGCGGGGCCTCGTGAGAGGCACCGCCTTTATAGCATGAGTGGCCAGTTATATTTTCAGCCTGTTATCGAAGCTCCGCCTTCGTTTATCCCTGTACGTCAATTCCCAAGTCGCATCCCAGAGCTTTGTCTGGGGTTTCGCATTCGAAGTTGTTGTTCCTGGTATCGGCATGGCCTTCTTCTCTTTCCTGATCGGTTTCGATGTAATCCTGAACTTTCGCCATAATGTCACCTCCGTTTGTTTCTTGTTATATGAGGTTGTTGTTTCGTTCTTCCTGACTTGAAAGATGCGAATCAAACGACGCCGGGCAATCGGGGTTGAATGCTGGAAGAGTGGGGGGATGAAACCGTCACCGAATGCCGCAGGCATTGATGAGACGGTCCTGGATACCGCTTGGTCAACGCGGTTTCAGTCCCGGATCGAGCCAGAGAATGCGCCTTGGCAAATATAAATAAAAAGTAAACGGGGGACACCATTTGTCCCCCGTTTACATTCACAAGGCCACGCCTGCCAGTTAGAATAAGATTCAAAATTCGGCGCCTCATGGCTTCTTTCCTCCCGGTCGGTTTCCAAAAGGGGGTTCATTCAGAAAAAATTGAAAAACGGCATGCGCGCCTTCGAGGAGTTTCCGGAGGCGGAAGTTTTTGCCTACGGTTTCGAAGCGGTCCGTCCCGGAAAGAAATACAGACTGTTAGGCGACGGCCGCGATATCTTTCAAAAGCGCGTCGAGATCGCGTAGAACTTTTTTCATGTCAAGGCCTTTGCGCCGTTCCGGGGCAAATCCGAGTTTCGCCGCCATGGGCTCGAGGGCGTCGAGCAGCGCTTTGGCTTGTTCGGCGGGCATTTTTTCCACGACGGCCATGAAATTTTCCATGTCGCCCGATTTTACCGCTTCCTGCAATTCCGGCGGAAGCTGGTTAAGCATGCCCTCCACGCTCTTCTTAAGTTCGGTTTTTCGTTTTCGTTTCATTTGCTACCTTTGGTTTTTCTCCTTTCTTGCCATTTGCCACACGGCGGCGACGGCCGCGTCGCCGTCGGAATACCGGGCGGGCAGGCGGGCGAACAGTTCGCGGAATCGCACGCCGTCGATTTGCTCCACCGTGGCGGCTATCCGGTCGAAAGCGGGCGGAGTGTCGGGAAGGTCGGAAATGGCGAGGTTGCGGACGACTGTTCGCAAATGCCCCGAACCGATTCGAATGCTCGTGATACCGGCGGCCAGCCGGTGCGCGAGCCACGCGTCGCGAGGTTCGCCAGCCCTTTGGAGATAAATGGAGAGATTGTCGTGTCTGATGGCGCAATCTTCGGGCTGGCCGTAGCGGTATATGTATTGCAGGGCGATCTTTCCAAACAGTACGGCGGCATCCTGGTGCATTTCCTTGTTTTCCAAATCTGCCATCGCACTGTAGGTTTTGCCAAGCAGGATATAATGCCGCTCCTGGCTAAAGGCGTCCCGGCACGTTTCCAGCAAACGGCGGGCCTCGACGAGGCGTCCGAGTTTAAGCAGCGGGCCGTAGTCGTTATACAAGGTCATCGCCGTCTCTATTTTTCCCGCTCCCCGTGCCTTTTCGGATTTGGCTTTTTCCGCGTTCAAGGCGAGGGCAGTTTCCCACTTTTCGAGATCTTTGGCGGCAAAAACGCCCGTATTCAGTATCGTTTCGCGCACGTTCCAGGAAACGACGGACTCGTCTGCGTTGCTCTTTTCGGGAATAGTTTCAAATCGCTCCAGGTGCTTCTCGACAGCCTTGAGCACTTTCCCCCATCTGCCTATGGCGTTAAGAATCTGAAGCCGCATCGCTTCATCGCCGAGTTGCGACCATGGGCCCTTACCGGCGAGGCAGTTGAAATCCGCCTTCCTCTCGGCGAGCGCCAGGGCTTCCTCCAAGTGCCCCGTATGTATGAGGAGTTAAATCAATTGGTTTGCGATGGAGGAGGCCATGCGGTACTGTCTACAGGCTTCGCATTGGTCCAAGGAATCTTGGAGCATTGGTTTGGCTTCCTCATACCGTCCCGCGAACCTCAGGGCCTTTGCCAAGACTCCCGTATAGATGGCTTCGCGGTCGGTCCCCTCGGCGGCCTCGGCAACGGCCCGGAGAAGGGGAATGGCCCGGTTCAGGGTGGAGGGGGTTTGCGCGCGATCAATCAAATTCTCAAGGGCGAAGCTGGCCTCCTGCCACCGCCGGGACCGCATGAGATAGGGAACGGCCCGTTCGGCCCCGAGCACCACCAGCCGGGTGCCTCCCCGGGTTTCGGTTTCCAAGCCGTGTCGCAAAACCGCGAGGTGGTAATCTCCCAGCTCCGCGTCCGCCTCTTCCAAGACTTTCTCTCCGGTCTCCTCCCGGCCCGCCTCGGCCACTCCCGGATGGACCGTGTAGAAAACAGCGGCGTTCTCCCCGGACCGCTCCTCGCGAACCTCCGCCAACCCCGCGCCGGCAAGCGCCTTCAGGGAGGCTTCCAAACCCGGGTCCGGTCTCCCAAGGACGTCGGCGGCGTCGGGGACGTCGTCTTTCACTTGTTCCAGAAAATGCTTCCAAGTTCTCTCGATCACGTCCCCGCGCCGGTCTTCCTCTTCCAGCCTACACAGGAACCAGAACAGGAGGCGAGCCGACGGGGACAGGGTTCGCGCCAGGGTGGAGGACCATCGGCGCAGGGTTTCCACGAAGCCGGATTCGGACTGTTCCGATTCCCCGCAATCGAAGAAGCTCTTCAGAGAGATTTCCAGGCCCCGCGCGTCCTCCTCGCTTTTTTCCGCCTGCCGGGCCAGACGGTCCCGGTCGGACGCCATGCCGTCGGCCAATTCCATCAGCTTGGGATGTCCCTGGACCGCCGTCAGGGTTTTGCGAAGCAGCTCCCTGCCCGGTTCGTCGTCGAAAAGCTTGGACAGATTGGGAAGCTCCCGTGCCAGAAGCACGCTTTCAGGGAAGCTCAGGGCGTGTATGGCCTCCTTGAGCAGGGCGGGGTGGTTTTCCAGGGGGGCGGGCACGCGGCGGGACGAGAATATGGTCCGGGATTCCCCCGCGTGTCCCAGCAGGGTGTCGGCGAGGTCCCCCCACCGGCCGTCGCGCCAGTTTCCCTCCCCGGTCAGAAGGCTTTCCATGTTGTCTACGGCGATCAGGATGGAGTTTTTCGAAAGCATTGCCCCGAACATAGGCAGGGTGCGTTGGCGGAACATGGCGGGATCGTCCGCATGGCCGGACAGATCGCCCGGCGTCATGTCCAGGCGGTTTTCCGCTTCGTGGAGAAAGTCGGCCAGGGCCGTGGCGATGGACTGGTCCTGGTCGGGGCATTTGAAAAAGACGCAATGGGCGAACCGGTCCTCTTCGTGCCGCCAGGCCAGCTCTAGGAGACAGGCCGTCTTGCCGCCCCCGGCCATTCCGTGGAACATCACGCCCTTGTAGGGACGGCTGCGCGGTGCCAAGGCCTTGCCCGCCCGCAGCATGGGCATCAAGCGTCCCACGAATCGCAGGGGTTCGGGAGGAAAGCCCACGGGTCCCCGGACTTGCGGCGGCCCCTGCCGTTCGAGCCGAGGGGGCGCGAGGGCCAGGTCGGCGGCGCGCGAGCCCAGCAGAATGGGCGTGGCCGGGGAAAGGGCGACGAGCGCGTTGTCCCAGTCGCCGTTCAGAGCATCCTCTATGGCGAACTGGAGGGCCGCTGGGACCGGCTGGCCTTTTTCTAAGAGATATTCGAAGAACTGCAGGGCCAGGTCGGCGGCGAACCGGTCATCCACGGGATAGCGCATGCCCACGACCGCGCAGTCGAGGCTTTTGGCCAGCTGCCGTCCCAGACTGGGCAGGACCGTGGCTTGCGCCGCCTGCTCCTCCTGCGCCTCCGCTTCGTCGGGGCCTTCCCTCTGGTCGCGCACCGGGGTCTTGAGCCCGACCTGCCTCCGCGCGGACGAAAGGCTTTCCGCCGCGCTCCAGCAGGCCGACAGCACCAGCAGGGAAAGCCTTCCTTTGACGGGACGAAGCAGCCCGGCCAGCTCGGACGCCTCGATCAGGTCCTTTTCCCCCTCGTCGTCCTCCAGCAATACCGCCCCTTGCCGTCCGTGCCCCGAAAAATGGACGACGTCCCATCCCGGCGACTCGCGCAGCGCTTTTTTCAGGGTGTTGCGGGTTGCGCCGTACTGCAGAATCCGAAGCTGCAGGGCAAGCCCGCTAGTGCTGGCGAGGCTCTCGAAAAGACGCTTCAACTCGTAGCGCTCCCGCCGGAGGTTGAGGGGCGAAGCGGTCCGGGGAAGACTGAACACGGCCAGGACGCGAACGGCGTCCGTCGCGGCCCCGGCCCCGGTTCGCTTGTCGCGCGTTTTGTCCGCGTCTTCTGTCTGGTAGACGAACCGAACGCCCATGGAAACCATGGAGGATTCCCCTTCCAGGTGGGCCAGTTCGAAGGGTCGGAAAAGAAGGTCTGCGGCGTTTTCGGGGACGGCGACATGCACAACGGCCGGTTGCCCGGGAAAATCGAGAAGATTTTCGCGCAAGTTCCCGAACACGTTTTCGCCCATCCACGCGCCCAGACACCGCAACAGCTCCCGGTCGCCGCCATAGGCGTCCCGGTTGGCGTTCAACCATTCGGGAAGCTCCGCGTAGCCCCGGTATTCGAACGCGCCGGTATCCAGACGCACTTCGCGGTCGGCCAGAAAATTGCCGTTTTCGTCCTCGAGCAGCCAGCGCCATTGGTCGATATCCTTGTATTCGGACACCTTCAGTCGCAAACAGCCTTGATTCATGTATCGCCCCTTTCCTGCGCGGTCTTTGTTTCGCGTAGCATGTCTTCTATATCCGAGTCGAAAAACGGTCCGTGCGGAGGCTTTTCATTCCGCGTTGCCGGTCTCCACGAAAATCGGTTCCACAACGACGCCCGTAGCGTCGTCCCGAATCGCCGTCTCCAGTTCGCGGCGGTTTTTTTCGTCGATGGACTCGATGAAAAAGATCAGGAAAATCCGGTCGATTCCCAACTGGACCGCGTACTGCGCCGCCCGTTCCAGAGCCTGCCTGTAGGCGTAGCGGTTCTTGAAGGACTTTAGCTCGAGCGCGTACAGGGTGCCGTCGCGGCGGATCAGAATGTCGATTTTGCCGTTGCCCGTGGGAAATTCGGGAAAGACCGCGCCTCCCATGTCCTGGAAGAAGGATTTGAGATACATGTACAAGTTGAAATGGAACACGGCTTCGAAAATCCGCAGGTCGGTCTTTCTCCTCGGGGCGTCCCTGAGCAGCCAGTCGCGGTTTCGGTTCAGATAGTCCTGGTACAGTTTCATCAGGCCGGGAATATCGACGCCGTCGTCTCCGGCCACGGCCTCTACGTCGGTCATGGGATCGTACAGGCGGTCCACCGTCCGGAAAATCTCGTGGGAAAAATAGTTGAACAGGCGTTTCTGGACGAAAGGACAGGAAAACCGCACCGCGTTTTTTGCATGTCCGCTTCTCTCCCGGTCGATCACCCCGTTCATGTACAAATAATTGATCCGGGGATCGTCGAAACGAAACGGCATGAATTCCCGGGTTTTGAACAGCTCCAGGACCGTCGCCCTGCCGGGTTCCTCGCGAACCTTGCTGACGATGTTCAAAATGTTGGTGTTCGGCAGGACGTTCACCGCATCCTCGTAGACCAACTCGAAATCGCCCGGCGATATCGCGCGGCTGTTGTCGGGCCGATGCCCGTCGTAGCCTTCCGTCAGCAGCTCTCCGAGCCAGGAGACCAGGCCGGGCTGGCCGTTGGTTTCGCGAAAGACGCTCTCGACGACTTCCGCCTCCACCGCCTGGCCGCTTTCTTTCGCGTACCAGTCGAACATGGAGCGCACCTCGTCGAAGGTCAGATTGGGAACATGGATGCTGCGCTGAACGTTGAAGGGAGGTCCCTGGGCGTTTTCGGTTCCCAGAACGCTTCGCACGCCGATCAGCGCGACGCCGTGGAGCAAAAATTCCTTTTCGGCCGTCGGGGCCGTGTCTTTCCTTCGTGCGTTGTAGACGTTTCTTAGAACGCCGACAATGCCCGAAATGACGTTCTCTCGCAAAGCGTCGAACTCGTCCAGTATGAGAACGAGCGGCTTTTTCAGGACATCGCGGCCGAATATCGACTCGAAGTCCGCCATCCCTTTCACGGGGCCGAATTCGAGACCGAGAGAGCCTGCGATTTTGCCCGCGATGTAGGCAATGCACTCGGTGGGGTCCTGCACGCGTTTCAGGCTTTCCAGCTCCAGCTTCAGGGCGTTGTACGGAGACTCCCTGTTCAGCTTGTGCAGCGCCTCGTTCATGATCCAGGATTTTCCGCACTGCCGCGGCGCCCAGACCGTGACATAGTGGCCGCCCCTTTCAGGCGGGTCGCCGAGAAGCCGTTCGCAGACCAGGCGAATCAGCTCCGTTCTGGGAACGTAGTAGTGGATGTCCTTGTCGATGGGACCGTAGGACGAGAAGCTTCTCATGCCGTTCTCCTCTTGTTTGCAGCGCACCCATTTCCGGCGGATACAACAAATCGTAACCCTAAAACTTAGAAAATATTCCTGCTTAAATATATATGCAAGGTTTTGGTTGTAAAATAGCGGCAATACATCGTTGGAATCGATAGTAGGGCGCTTTTTCACTTTTTGACATTGATTTTACAGGCTTCAATCGTTTAGGGATGGAAATGTACGGAATTGGATTCGAGAGCGCGGGTTGGTTCTTGTTTCGGCCTCGCATCTGCGGAACGCGGACGCGAAGCGTCCTGGTATGCATTCCAACGCGAAGCGTTGGAACGAGGCGGACGAGGCGGACGAGGCGGCGAGGTGGCGAGTGCATGGGCGAAATAGAAACCGAGCCTTATACTAAATGGTCAAGTTTTTTTTGTCATTCCTCCGAAAGTTTCGAATCCATGCGCTTCTGCGGATATCCTGGATTCCGGGTCTCCGCTGCGCTGCGCCCGGAATGACGGTCGCCGCGGTCCAGTCGACGGAAAAAACTTGATCATCGAGTTATAGCAACTTGACAAGGAGAGGTCGGAATTGAAAAAAATCGGAAGGTACGAAATCAGGTCAATTCTCGGAAGAGGGGCCATGGGGTCGGTCTACAAGGTCGTGATCCCCGAAATTCGCAAGATAGCGGCCTTGAAAGTATTGAATCCCCATCCGCAACTGGTGGAAAAAACCGGGGAAAAATGGGTCCGCGACCAATTCGTCGGGGAAGCCGCCATGATCGCCAACATGAGACATCCCAACGTGGTGGATGTCTGGAGCCTGGAAGAAGACGACGGCCGCCTGTTCTATCTCATGGAGTATTTCTGCCACAACCTCGGAGAATTGATCGGCGAATCCTACTGGGCCGACGCGCCCTCCCGAATCGTTCGCGTCGAAAAGGCCCAGGGCATTCTGGTCGATATCCTCCGGGGGCTGTTTCGACTGCATGCGGCCGGAATCGTCCATCGCGACCTCAAGCCCTTCAACGTCATGCTCACGGACGAAGGCGTCGCAAAAATCGTCGATTTCGGACTTTCCAGAAGAAGAGGGGAGGTTTCCCCCGTGGACGCCGACCTGTTGATCGGCACCAAATTTTACGCCGCTCCCGAGCAGATCGGCTCGATGGACGAACCGGACCCGCGATCCGACCTGTTTTCCGTCGGCGTCGTCGCCTGGCGCATGCTCACCGGCAGGCTTCCCGAAAAAGACCCGCAACCTCCGTCCGCCTTGAACAAGGATTTGGATTCGTCGTGGGACGAATTTCTACTCAGGTCCATCGCCGTCTCCCCCTCGGAACGATTTCAAGACGCACGGGAAATGCGGGAACATCTCGAATCGGTCTGCGAAGACCACGGAAAGAAAAAGCGAACGGAGTGCGAAACCGATACGCGGCAGGCGCTTGCGGTATCGGAGCAACCCGGCAAATTCGAGCTTCGCCGCCGGTCCGCGCGAATCACGTCGCAACAGGCCCCGTCGGTTTTTCAATTGAACGAGTTGCGACAACCCGTTTCTTTCGTGCAAAACCGATTGCGGCAGGAGTCCGAACATACGGTGTCGGACCTGGCCACCGGCCTCCTCTGGCAGACCTCGGGGTCCGATTTTCCCATGACATTCGAATCCGCGAAACAATACGTCCAACGCCTCAACGACGAAAAACCAGGAGGGCGGGACGACTGGCGGCTTCCCACCGTCAACGAACTTCTGTCTTTGCTCAACCCGCCCCGCGCCGATCTGGACTACTGCTTCGACTCGCCCTTTTCCCAGCGCCAGAAATGGATCTGGAGCGGCGACACCAGGTCGGTGAAAGCCTCCTGGGTTGTGCATGTGGATATGGGGTTTGTCACATCCAACGATGTCATGGACTTTTTCTACGTGAAAGGGGTGTGCGGTCCCTGACCTCTACCGGGAGGGAAAAATCCTGGTTATAATGGATTTGGGGGGTGGAATGTAGGTTGGGTTGAGCGTCGTCAATTGTTGGGTTTCGCTACGGAATTCTATCAGACAAACAGATACGGCGCGCGAAATGGTTGGGAAGCAAGCGAAACCCAACATGGAACCCGCTCAACCCAACCTACGCATTGCTGGGTCGTGCACGTGGATATGGGGTTTGTCACATCCAACGATGTCATGGACTTTTTCTACGTGAAAGGGGTGTGCGGTCCCTGACCTCTACCGGGAGGGAAAAATCCTGGTTATAACGGATTTGGGGGGGTGGAATTTAGGTTGGGTTGAGCGTCGTCAATTGTTGGGTTTCGCTACGGAATTCTATCAGACAAACAGATACGGCGCGCGAAATGGTTGGGAAGCAAGCGAAACCCAACATGGAACCCGCTCAACCCAACCTACGCATTGCTGGGTCGTGCACGTGGATATGGGGTTTGTCACATCCAACGATGTCATGGACTTTTTCTACGTGAAAGGGGTGTGCGGTCCCTGACCTCTACCGGGAGGGAAAAATCCTGGTTATAATGGATTTGGGGGGTGGAATGTAGGTTGGGTTGAGCGTCGTCAATTGTTGGGTTTCGCTACGGAATTCTATCAGACAAACAGATACGGCGCGCGAAATGGTTGGGAAGCAAGCGAAACCCAACATGGAACCCGCTCAACCCAACCTACGCATTGCTGGGTCGTGCACGTGGATATGGGGTTTGTCACATCCAACGATGTCATGGACTTTTTCTACGTGAAAGGGGTGTGCGGTCCCTGACCTCTACCGGGAGGGAAAAATCCTGGTTATAACGGATTTGGGGGGGTGGAATTTAGGTTGGGTTGAGCGTCGTGGAATGTCGGGTTTCGCTGCTTTGTTCTTTCAGTCTCGCCGAGAAGGTGCCCGATGCGACCGGGAAGCAAGCGAAACCCAACGCGACGCCCCGCTCAACCCGACCTACGCGCAGTTCCCCGAATCCGATATAAACAGGAAAAAACATAAAGGTTGTCTTTGAACCACATTGTCACGAGGGTTTCTCCGGCAGGATGCCATCGTCCGGCACTCGCGTTGCCTTCAGCGTCCCTTGTCCTTGCCATTGGGGTATAAGATGCGGGCATATCGCACAGGAATGCCAGCCGCGACTATTTTACGCGACGCCGTTTCATAATCGTAAGGCACGTACCTTATTTCCAGCCGACAGGAATCCGAATCCCATATCGCATATTTGGCCTGGGGATCGCCGTCCCTGGGTTGGCCTACGCTTCCGACGTTTACGATATATTTTTTTTCTCTGTCCAAGTGGTAAATGCCTTGTTCCAGCTTCACAGACCGCAAATCCCCTTTTTCTCGACAGACCATTCTCAATTGATGGGTATGGCCTACGAAGCAGATGGATTCCTTCAGTTCCGCAAGAGACTGCAACATTCTGGAATCGTCGATTTGAAAAAGGTAGAACCGCGCGGAGTCGGGGGGAAAGCCGTGGACGAACCGAAGGCCTGAGGCGGACAAGCTGGTCTTCAATCCCCGTATATGTTCCTTGGATTCTTCGGACAATGAATCGATGGCGATGCTTATCGCTTTTCGCGAATCCTTTCGGAACCATTTCAGCACCTTTTCGTGACATACCGCCAGGTCATGGTTGCCCAGAATGGAGATTATGCCCCTGCAACGAATGATCGAGACGATACTCTCCGAATCGGCGCCGTAGCCGATGTTGTCTCCGAGGGAAACGACTGCGTCAACGTATTGCGATGTCAAATCTTCGAGGACGCTTTCGAAGGCTTCCAAATTACCGTGTATATCCGAAATTACGGCTGTTTTCATCGTTTCGATTTCCGAAATTTTTCTATAAATTTCTTTATGTGAAATTGACTCGTTGACTCTTTTTACTCTTTTGACTCGTTTTCACGCTGGAGCGTAGGAACGAGCCCCGTCTAGCAGGCCCCTGCGCCTCCTTGGGTTCTCCCGTTGTCAACCGCCTTTTATGACATCGCGAACCTTGGCGGCCAAGTCTTTTATGCCGAACGGTTTCTGGATGAAATCGACGCCTTCTTCCAGGACCCCGTGGCGGACGATCACATTGGAGGTGTATCCGGACATGAACAGCACTTTGACGTCCGGCCGGAGTTTTTTCACCCGGTCGCGCAAATCCGCGCCGCTTTCGCCCGGCATGACTACGTCGGTCAGCAGCAGATCGAACGCCTTGGTCTCGTCTTCGCAAACCGCCAGGGCATCCGAGGGGGTCTCGGCCTTGACGACCGCATAGCCGATGCTCTCTAGCATGGTGGAGGTCATTTCTCGCACCATCTCGTCGTCTTCGACCAGCAGGATCGTTCCGGTGCCGGTGGCCAGGGGGCTTTGGCCGGAATCTTCGACGACATCGATCTCTTCCTGGATTTTCGGAATGTAGATTTTGAAGGTCGTCCCATGCCCGGGTTCGCTGTAGACATTGACGAAGCCGTCATTCTGCCTGACAATCCCGTAGACCGTGGCCAAGCCGAGACCCGTTCCTTGGTGGACCTCCTTGGTGGTGAAGAACGGCTCGAAAATATGCTCCAGGGTCTCCTTGTCCATGCCGGCCCCGTCGTCGGCGACCACGAGCAGGGCGTATTCTCCGGGAGAGCAATCGATATTGGACAGGCGACAGGATTCGTCCAAACGAATTTCGAACGTCTCTATGGTGAGCCTGCCGCCGTTTGGCATGGCGTCGCGGGCATTGACCGCCAGATTGACCAGAATCTGGTCGATCTGGGAAGGGTCGAACAGGACCCTTCCCAACTGTTCGTCGGGAACAAACCGCAATTCGATGTCCTCGCCGAGCAGCCGGAACAACGTGCTGAGCGCCACCTGGATCTGGCGGTTCAGATCGACGGGCCGGGGCGCGATGATCTGCTTTCTGGAAAAAGCCAGGAGCTGACGCGTGATGTCCCGGGAGCGAATGGCGGCTTTTTCGATCTCGCAAAGATCGGAAATTAGAGGGTCGGACTCGGGCAGCTTCAGCATCATCAGCTCCACATGGCCCAGAATGACGCCGAGCATGTTGTTGAAGTCGTGCGCCACGCCGCCTGCCAGGCGCCCCACCGATTCCATCTTCTGCGCCTGGTTGAGCTGTGCCTGGAGTCTTTCCCGTTCTTCCTCGGCTTCCTTGAGATGGGTGATGTCGCGAATGCCGCCTACGGTGCGCACGGGGCGGCGCTTTTCACCCTGGCCCTCGAAAACGGTCTGGGACCGGGCGGTCAGCCACCGAACACTGCCGTCGCGTCGCACGATGCGATGCTCCACATCCCAGAGCCCGTCGCCTTCGGGGTCGTGGGACCCCCGAATCTCCGTCTTGATTCTCTCGAGGTCCTCGGGATGGATAAGCTGGATGAATTCGGGCAGGCCGCCCGGCTCCACCGGCGACCACCCTAGAATTTCCTTGAGCCGAGGGGACCAGTAGACGGCGTCGGCGAGATGATCGTGGTCGAAAATGCCGATCCTGGCCACGCGCAAGGCCTGGCGCAGGCGCTCCTCGCTGATGCGCAGCGCCTGCTCCGCCTCCTTGCGCTCGGAGATATCGCGCACGAAGGCCACGTGGAACTCGCGTTCGCCCAACCAGAAATGTTTCGACGAGACCTCGACAGGAAACTTGGTGCCGTCCTTTCGAAAATGGGACGTTTCATGGCGCCGGATGCCAATTTTGCCGTCTTTTTGATATTCTCCCCACCATTTATGCCACCGCTCTTTCGGGAATGCATTATCGATATCCCACAAATGCAGGCGCAGCAATTCGTCGCGGGTATAACCCAAGGATCGGCAGGCCTGCTCATTGACATAGTCGAATCCCCCATCGCCGTTAAGCCAGAAAACGGCATCCGGGGCCTGATCCAAAGAAAAGCGGAACGTCCGCAGTTCGTCCTCCCTGCTGCGACGGCGGGTGATATCCTGAATAGCACCGATAATACGAACGGGGCTGCCCGAATCGTTTTCAATGACTGTTCCGGTGGCATGAATCCATCGCAGGCTTCCGTCCGGTCTGACAATGCGGAATTCGAGATCCTTGAATTTTCGGGTGAGCAAGTTTCCCGAAAATGTCGCCGAACTTCCGGCCTGTCTTCCGGATGAAGCTTTTCTATGAATGCATCGAAAGAGGGCGGAACTGGCTGCGGTTTCAAGCCGCAAATGCGAAATGTCTCGTCGGACCAGATCGTTTCTCGGGTTGCCAGATTCAACTCCCAGCTGCCGACATGGGCCAGACGCTGGGATTCGTCCATGAGCATTTCGCTTTTTTTCAGTTTTTCCTCCGCGCTTCTGCGGTCGGTGATGTCGGTCAAAACGCCGATGGACCCTGAAAATCGGCCGTCTTCGTCCCAAAGAGGGCCGCCGGAAGCGACGCAATAGATTTCCCCCCCGCCCTTTCCATCCTTTCGCTCCAATTTCAGCTCATAGGTCGTGGCGATACCCTGTCTTCTCATTTCCTGCTGTTTCAGCCAGTGATCCCGGTTGACCGGATCCAGCAGGTCCACGAACTTACGCCCCACGACATCCTCGGTTTTCACGGCCAGCATTTCGCAGAACCGAGGATTCACGTAAGTCAAAACGCCGTCGGCATTGGCGAACCCCATGGCCTCGTTCATGGCTTCCGCGCCTTTGCGAAAGCGCGCCTCGCTGCGCCGAAACTTCTCCACTTGCTTGCTCTTGGCATCGATCAGGCGGTTGACGGCTTCGGCGAGCCGGGACAGATCGTCGTCGCCGTTCGAAATTTCAATCCGTCTCGAATCGTCGCCACGGGCTGCCTTTAGTACGACATCGATGATTCCTGCGATTCGTTCCTGTTCTGTTTTTTCCATTTCCTTTGCCAATCCAGTGAATTGAACCAAGTATCGTCGCCAAGATGCTAGGGCAAACAAAGCTTCTAAAAACTCCGACTTAAATTTCACCATAATAGATGGGACACGCTTTTTGTCAACGAATCATTTCCCTTGCGGATGATTTGGAAACTCTTTATTATTTCAGCAATATCGAAATTTCAGCTTGGCATAGGAGACAAAGCCATGGCGTCGCTGCCCTTTCACAAAGAAGAGAACCTCACCTACGGCGATTATCTGCAATGGACCGACGACGATGGCCGCTGGGAGTTGATCGACGGGATCGCCTACGATATGAGCCCGGCACCGGCCATCGATCACCAGAGAATATCCATCGAGATATCCACCCAAATCCACAATCACCTGAAGGACAAGCCCTGCGAGGTATTCGCCGCGCCCTTCGACGTTCGTCTGCCCAAGGCCGACGAGGCCGACGAGAAGATCAAGGATGTCGTGCAGCCCGATATCGTTGTCGTTTGCGACCCTGAAAAGCTCGACAAACGCGGATGCCTGGGCGCTCCCGACTGGGTGGTGGAAATCGTATCCCCATCCACCGCTGCAAAGGACCACATAGAGAAGCTCCTTTTGTACCAACGCGCCGGTGTCAAGGAGTACTGGATCGTCCATCCGGGGTATCGGATGATCGCCGTGTATTTGCGTGGAACGGATGGCAAATACGGCCCTCCGAAATCCTATTCGGAAAAAGACAAGGTCGAGTCCGTCGTATTGCCAGGATTTGTTCTGGAACTGGCTACGGTCTTCGAGGGTGTACAGTTCGAAGGATGAGGGCTTGGCTTTAGTTTCGGCCTGATTTTGACATGGAAGCCTCGACCATAGCCTGGATTCCGGCTGTCCGCGCGCGCTTGCCAGCAAAAAAAAAGCGAGCCTCGAAAAGGCCGCGGGAGAGATCGAAAATCCGTTCCTCCGACAACCGCGCGCGCTCCGGCCGGAATGACGGTCCGGGACTTGGTTCTAAATTCGGCCACCTGGATTCCGGGTCTACGCTACATGTTCCAGTAAGGAAATTCCCGGAAGCGACGGAATCCATTTGTTTTATCGACACCCGGGTTACAACCGCTTCGCCCGGAATGACGACCGCCGCGACGATAATCCCTGAAACTCGATGATCAAGTTTTTTCCGCCGACCGGACCGAGGCGACCGTCATTCCGGGCGCAGCGCAGACCCGGAATCCAGGAGATCCGCAGAAGCGCATGGATTCGATGCTTTCGGGGGAACGACAAAAAAAACTTGATCATCGAGTGAAAGTGGCCGATGTTAAGACCAAGCCCACGGTCCGCTTGAAAATCCGAGGTCCGGGCGAACCACGCAAACCGAAAGCCGGCACTCCGGAAAGCAACAAAACCCGGCTGAAAAATTATCCGCCATTCCGGGGGATTTTCATCCCCCCGGGTCAGACCGTCTTACCCTTTGAAAAAGCAGTAGGGGTCCTTTTCTTCGAATATATCCATGCCGTTGCCGTAGGCGCTCGCCAGGCATCCCCGGCAGACGGGCCACAAATTGCATCCCCGGCAGGGTCCCGGTCCGTCGCGGTATTTTCTTGCGAGATCGGAACGATAGATTTCGTATAGACCGGTGGCATGCATGTTTCCGATGGGAGAAGGAAATTTCCGGCAGGCGTGAACTTCGCCGTCGGGAAGAACGGCCACGAAATTGAACGCGGCGCCGCAGCCGTAGCCGGTGCATCCTCCGAAAAGCGGCTTGTTCTTTTCCTTCCTGACAATGTTGAAAAGGTTGTCCTTCAATCCCAGGACCGGGTTTTGCCCGGCGGCGGCCTCGTATTTTCTCAGAAAGTCCTGGAAGTCTTTTTTTTCCGGAAGGAAAAGGCTCGCGCCTTCCCCGACGGGCGACAGACGGTTGAACGTGAAATAGTCGGCCTTTCCCCGCAGAAGTTCTCCCAGGGGAAGCACTTGTTCCAGGTTGTCCCGGGTGAGAGTGAGCATGACCATGGAGAAGATTTCCAGACTCTTGAGATGTTCCAGGAAACGAAGGGAACGGCGGAAATGGCCTTGCCCTCGAATGTAGTCGTTGTGGTCCTCCAAGCCCTCCAGGCTGATCTGGAAAAAAACGGGTTTCGCTATTTCAAGCAGCTTCTCCAGTTGCTTTGGCGGCGACGGGTTGCCCAGTATCGCGAGGGCGAAGCCCCGGTCGTCGGCCTCTTTGTAGATTTCCGCAAAATGCGGATAGAGCAGGGGATTGCCGCCGGTGAACGAGACCTGTCCCCGGACATGGGACCTTTCGCAGAAATCGTGGAAATCGTCCAAGACCGCAACCGCCTTTTCAAAGGGCATGGGACTTCGGTCGCTCCTGTCGTAGCAATGCTTGCAATGAAGGTCGCATGCCTGGGTGATATGCCATTGAATGGTGAAGACATCCGTTTGAAGAAACGGCGCCAATTGCTCCGCCCCAAGCTCGAAACTTGGGGACTCGCGCCGGATCGCAGACGGCGGCGACAGCAGGATTCCCCGGTCCGACGCTCTTTTCACCACGCCGCGAATGGCGTCGATCTCGACCCCGCCCATGGCCGCCGCGTCGCGCAAGCCGATTCCTTCCACGGCAATCTTCAACGCCAGCAGGTCGATATCTTCGGCCTCTTCCACGCGCGGCTGCCCTCTGCCTCCGGGCCGCCAGACCATGACATGCCTCGGGGAAGGGGACGGCTTCGGCGACGAAGACTGGCCGGTTTCCGGTCCTTCCATCAGTTCCGGCAGTCCCGAGAAGGAAATCGGTACCAGGGTCAGCGAAGGGTTGACTGAGAGTTTTTCCACTTCTTTTTCGCCGGTTTCATCGCGGTTTCCCGCATTCCAAAGAGCCAGTTCCAGGCGCGCCAAGTCTGAGACGTATTCGGGAAATCCGGGTTGCCCGCGCAGGGCCGAAAGGCGCTCCGGGAATTTTTCCGGAGCAAAATCTTCGTCCAATGCCGCCGTCGCCCCGCCCCAGGCAGTCTCTCCGAGGACGCGGCGGCAATGGGAAAAGATTCTCGCTAAAACTGTTTTGTTGAAAGTATTCAATTTGTTCGGATTAATTCTTGGCTATCGCTTTGTTTCGTCGATCTCGGCATGATCGACAATGCATGTTTTGGTGCGCGGACCGCGCACAAGCCGATCAGCTTCAACCGCTTTTCGCTGGTTGCTTGTCCTTGTCGGCGCCGCCGGCGCCGGATGTGTCGCCGCTTCAACCGCTGGGGGAGCCACCGGCCCCCGGTTTTTCCCCGCCTCAGGCGCTCTTTCCGGCACAGCCTGCCACCGGAAGCGTGGAACCAGCGATCAAGCCGGCGATGCAAAAGCCCGCCAGTATTTTCTTCAGATCGTCAACATCCATCAGGCAATCCTCCCGTCTTTTAAACAATTTGTCCCGATTTCATGCCTCTCCCCCTGGGGCGGGAGCCCGGCAACCGAATTTCCGCATTTCATCCGACCGTGCGGATTGAAATGCCCTATGAATTTCGTCTGCCGTATCGAAACAATTTATCAGGAGGATGCGCGCATGTCAATCAAGGGGCCTTCGAGCGCAACGAGATGCTCAAAATATCGCCCCGTCGAGGAAACCGCATACTGGGTCCCCACGTGCCCGCCCCCCGGGAGACGAGGACGTCCATGCCATCGACGTTGTATCGCCCGGAAAAAAGAAGATATCTCCTCTTTACAAGATAGCCGAACGGCCAGATTTGTCCCGCGTGGGTGTGGCCGCTGAGCATCAGGCCCGCCCCGTGTTTCGCCGCCGTTTCGGCATACACGGGGCGGTGGGACAAGAAGACGGTCGCGCCGGGGGGGCGTCCATCCAGCGAACGGGCGATTCGGGACAGGTTCTTTTCGTCGTTCCGTCCGTCCCTGAGATCGTCCACGCCCGCTACGACCAGCCCGGGCGTCGCTTGTCTCCATTCGTCCGAAAGCACCTGGAACCCGGCCTTTTTCAAAATTCGCTTGCAATTGTCCGGATCGCCGTGGAACTCGTGGTTTCCCAGGACCGCCCATTTTCCCAAAGGCGCCCGAATCTTGCCAAGGGCCGTCGCGACATCGCCCCCGATTTCCCCGTGCCCTTCGAACATGTCTCCTACGAATACCACCATGTCGGGATGTTCCAAGCCGACGGCCTCCACAAGCCTGTCCACCCGATGGTCGGAGTTTCGGCTGTTCAGATGAAGGTCCGACACGGCCACGAGCCTGGTGTCGTCCAGTGCCGCAGGCAGCCCCTTCAATCGAATCTCGTGGCGCTCCGGCACTGGCGGGGCCATGCCCATGAACAAGGCGAAGGCGGACGCCGCGAGACCAGTGAACAGAGCGGCGCTTCTCGCGGCCGGAGCCAAGCGGGGAAACAGAAAGCCGAAACCGGTGCACACGTCCACCGCCAGCATCGCGGCCGTAATGAGAAGCAGCGTCCCCATCCAGGTCATGGCCAAAAATTCGAGCAAGGCCGCGAGCGCGCCAGTCCCATGATGGCCGTATACCCTTCCGAAAAAGAACACGAGCCATAGCGACAAGGCGACCGACAGAATCCATACCAGCCCGATTCTTCCTTTGATCGGCGGCGATACCGCCGCCCTCCATACGACATAGACATGCATCGACGTGCATACGGCGATCAGAATGGTTCCAAACAAAAGATACTCCTTTCCGATTCGTTTCCCGGTTCTCCTCGTTCCTCTCGTTCCCACGCTCCGGCGTGGGAACGCATCTCGGGACGCTCCCGCGTCCCGTCAACCGGAGCGCTCGGCCCATACCGTGCCTTGCGTCTTCCGGAAGAATGCGTTTCCGCAAACGGTTTCGCAAGGTGCGCCCTCCTCGCACGGGACGCGGGAGCGTCCTTCGGGCGTTCCCACGCCGGAGCGTGGGAACGAGGCGTACGAGGCTGTACGAGACGTACGAGGTTCCGAGCGATTTGCTGAGATTCCTCTCGTCCTCTCGTTCCCACGCTCCGGCGTGGGAACGCATCTCGGGACGCTCCCGCGTCCCGTCAACCGGAGCGCTCTGCCCATACCGTGCCTTGCGTCTTGCGGAAAAATGCGCTTGCGCAAACGGCTTCGCAAGGTGCGCTCGCCTCGCACGGGACGCGGGAGCGTCCTTCGGGCGTTCCCACGCCGGAGCGTGGGAACGAGGCGTACTAGGCTGTACGAGACGTACGAGGTTCCGAGCGATTTGCTGAGATTCCTCTCGTCCTCTCGTTCCCACGCTCCGGCGTGGGAACGCATATCGGGACGCTCCAGCGTCCCGTCAACCGGAGCGCTCGGCCCATACCGTGCCTTGCGTCTTGCGGAAAAATGCGCTTGCGCAAACGGCTTCGCAAGGTGCGCTCGCCTCGCACGGGACGCGGGAGCGTCCTTCGGGCGTTCCCACGCCGGAGCGTGGGAACGAGGCGTACTAGGCTGTACGAGACGTACGAGGTTCCGAGCGATTTGCTGAGATTCCTCTCGTCCTATCGTTCCCACGCTCCGGCGTGGGAACGCATATCGGGACGCTCCAGCGTCCCGTCAACCGGAGCGCTCGGCCCATACCGTGCTTTGCGTCTTGCGGAAAAATGCGCTTGCGCAAACGGCTTCGCAAGGTGCGCTCGCCTCGCACGGGACGCGGGAGCGTCCTTCGGGCGTTCCCACGCCGGAGCGTGGGAACGAGGCGTACGAGGCTGTACGAGACGTACGAGGTTCCGAGCGATTTGCTGAGATTCCTCTCGTCCTATCGTTCCCACGCTCCGGCGTGGGAACGAATAGCCATATCCAGCTTCCAGCCTGCCTCTCCTGCGGCAGCAACTTCCACGGGACCAAAGCCCGCGCTTGATCTGCCGCATGAAATGTTATAAAGGAAGAATGCAAACAAACAAATGGATGGATGAGAACAACAACAGCAATTTCAAAAAGGATGATTTAACTGTGGATGAATTTTTTACCCTGGACAAAGCATACGAACCCGGAAAAATAGAGCAGGACATTTATGATCGATGGTTGGAGACCAAAGCCTTCCATGCCGTCCCCGACGAGCGGGACAACACTTATGTGATCATGATGCCCCTTCCCAACGTGACCGGCGCCCTGCACATGGGACACGCCATGGACAACGTGATGCAGGACATGCTGATTCGCTGGCGGCGCATGTCCGGCGACAACGCGCTGTGGATGCCGGGCACCGACCATGCGGGCATCGCCACCCAGGCCGTGGTGGAAAAACGGCTCAAGGAGCTGGAAAACCTCACCCGGTTCGACGTGGGGCGCGAGGGGCTGATCCAGAAGATCTGGGAATGGAAGGACCAGTACCAGAAGCGCATCGTGTCCCAGCAGCAGCGCATGGGATGCTCGGCCGACTGGGACCGCCAGCGATTCACAATGGACAAGGTCTGCACCCGGGCCGTGCGCCACACCTTCTTTCGCATGTACAAGGACGGCCTGATCTTCCGGGGCAAGCGCCTGATCAACTGGGACCCCTTCCTGCAAACCAGCATTTCCGACGACGAGGTGTACCACGAAACGGTAAACGGACACTACTGGTATCTCAAGTACCCGGTCGTCGATCCCGCGCCCGGCGACCCCGAAACCATCGTGGTGGCCACCTCCCGCCCGGAAACCATGCTGGGCGACACGGCCGTGGCGGTCCATCCCGATCCCGAAGGCGCTCTCGACGATAAAATCGAACAATTGAAGGCCCAGCTGCAAAAAGCGCCCAAAAAGGAGCGCGCAGGCATCGAAAAGGAGATCGAAGAGACGACGGAGCGAAGGCGGACCATGCTGGAAAAACTCAAGCACCTCACCGCCATGGCCAGGGAAGGCCGCCAGGTGATGCTGCCGCTGCTGAATCGTCCCATCCCCCTGATCGCCGACGAATGGGCCAAGCCCGAAAAGGGTTCGGGCTGCGTGAAAATCACCCCGGCCCACGACCCCAACGACTACGCCGTCTGGACCCGCCACCGGGACCACATCGACATCGTCAACATTCTCAACCTCGACGGTACTTTAAACGGCAACGCAGGACCCTACGAGGGCATGGATCGATTCGACGCCCGAAAGAAAGTCGTTTCCGACCTGAAAAAACAGGAATTGCTGGAACGTATCGAGGACAAGGAAATCGAAATCGGCCACTCCGACCGTTCCAAGTCCCCCATCGAGCCCTTCCTTTCGGACCAGTGGTTCGTGCACATGGGCGACAGGCAGGAGGGCGTGGTCATGGGCGCGGGCACGGACAAGGCCCATACGTGCCCGGGACTGGTGCAGGCCGCCATCGACGCGGCCAACGACGGCCGGGTGAGTTTCCACCCCGAGCGGTTCAAGAAGACCTACCTGGAATGGCTGGAGGAAAAGCGCGACTGGCCCATCTCCCGCCAGCTATGGTGGGGGCATCGCATCCCGGTGTGGTCCAAGAAGGTGGCAAGCGCCCAGGCCCAGGAAGAAATTGACCGGGTCCTGGAAAACGACGTCGCGGGCCTTCTGCCCCGGAAAGCGTGCGTGCGGCTGGTTTGCACGGAAAACGACATTTCCGTTCTCATCGAAGACCGCAGCGGCCGCCCCGAACTCCAGACCGCCCCGGACGAACCCTGGAGAATCGACGTCTGCCTTCTGGACGACGACGCCGAGGGCGTGTCCTTTCTGGAAAACCTGGGGTACGAACAAGACCCGGACGTTTTGGACACTTGGTTTTCCTCGGCCCTCTGGCCCCACTCCACGCTGGGATGGCCGTCGCCCGAAGACGCCGATCCCGAAGGCGGCGCGTTTCTGGGAAGCCGGAACGGATACCGCGACTGCCTGGCCACCTACTACCCGGGGTCCTGCCTGGTCACCGCACGGGACATCATCACCCTCTGGGTCGCGCGCATGGTGATCTGCGGCCTGTACAACCTCGGCGACATTCCCTTCACCGACGTGTTCATCCACGGAAACATCCAGGACGGCAAGGGCGAGCGCATGTCCAAATCCAAGGGCAACGGCATCGACCCGGTGGACATCATCACCACCTACGGGACCGACGCCATGCGCTACGTGCTGTGCGACATGCAGACCGGAAACCAGGACATCCGCCTGCCCGTGACCGCAGTCTGCCCCGGCTGCCAGGGCAAGAACGACCTGGCCAAGGCCAAGCACGGAAGCAGCGTTTTCACGTATATGTGCGCCCATTGCAAGGAGGAGTTCGACGTCCTGGGATCCATCCCCCACGTGCCCAACGCCACGTTGATCAGCGAGCGCTTCATGGACGGCTCCCGGTTCTGCAACAAGCTGTGGAACACGGCCCGCTTCGCCCTGGGACACTTGACCGAGACCCCGTGCAACTCGTTGTCCATCGACGACCTGGCCCTGGAAGACCGCTGGATTCTCGCGGCCTTGAACAAGGCGATCCGCGCGGTGAACAAGGGACTGGAAGAATACAACCCCTCCGCCGCCATCTCTGCGGCGCGGGAGTTCATGTGGGGACAGTTGTGCGACTGGTACCTGGAGCTGATCAAGCCGCGACTTTTCAGCGACGACCCGTCGGCGGCCGACATCGCCCGCCAGGTGCTTGCCCACGCCCTGGACCAGACGCTGCGCCTTCTGCAACCCTTCATCCCCTACATCACGGAATTCATCTACGGACGCCTGGCGAGCCAGGTCCCCGAACGCGGCCTGCCCGGCCTATGGCCCATCGACTGCTCCTCAGAGATGCTCATCAGGGCCCCCTGGCCCCAGGCGGAGGAGAAGCTGGACGACCCGCAGCTCGTGGACGTCTTCGCGACTTTGCAGACCGTCACCAGCGGAATCCGCGACGTCCGCTCGTCCAAGGGCATCTCCCCCGGAAAAACCCTGGATGTCACCCTGAAGCCGCCGGAGAAGGATGCCGAAGCCATCGCGGAGCGCTCCCACGTGGTCAAGCACATGGCCAACGTGGACCAGCTGCACGTCGATGCCCAGGCCAAGCAGCCCGCAGGGTCTGCTTCCATCGTCATCGGCGATTTGCAGATATTCGTCCACGACGTGGTTGACGCCGAGGAGGAAAAAGCGCGCCTGAAAAAAGAGCTGGAAAAAGTGGAAAAAGAGATCCAGATCTGCATGAAGAAATTGGGCAACCCCAATTTCGTGGACAAGGCCCCCGCAGACGTAGTGCAGGTACAAAAAGACCGGCTGGCCTCCTACGAGAATCAAAAGGCGGTCATCGAAAACTCTCTTTCCGAACTGGGATAGAATGCCATTCCTTTTTCCCGGCCGGGGGTTGGATCTTATTTCGGCTATCCGCACTCAGCTTCGTTCCCGCGCTTCGCGTGGGAATGCATACCAGGACGCTTCGCGTCCGAATTCTGCCAAGGCATGGCCGATTTTAGAACCAACCCTCCCGGCTGCGGTATTGCCGCAGCCGGGTAAAAGCTCCTATGCGCCAAAAGCTTCCGTTTTAATTCGTATTGGAATTCGTCAAATTTGCGATGGGAAAATGCCAAGAAAGACCGATATATGGTCGTTGAAAAGCAATCAACAGCCTCCGCCTCCTCGCGGTCGTCCATGGCAATGAAAGTGTTTCTTCCGCCGAGCGCCTAAAAGACATCCATTTTCACTACAGGGCAAGGGTCTCGTCGTTTTCCGGCTTAAGCCGCTTTGAAACAGAAATGATCTCGTTGCCCGACTTATCGAGGAGGCGCAAAATATAGAGCCCCGGAATCAGCGAAAACGAGACCTTCTGTCCGGGCGAAGCATTCTGTTTTGTTTGTCTGTCCGTATCCTTGTGGTTGACGACGACAAGGGTCAGAGGATGTTGTCTCGCTCCTTCTTTTGCTATAGTGACCTCAAGACCCACGGGCTCCTTTTTCTTCCCTTCCTGCTCTTCCTTTTCCCGGCGCGCCTTTTCCTCTTCAGAGGCTTTTTTCGATACTTCCTCGGCAGTTTTACTGACGTCTTCGACGGTCTTGTCGATTTTCTGTTGAAGGGTTTTCATTGCGCTGTCGAGATTCTGCTGCCACCTTTCCGTCTCGGCCTTGATCTCCGCCTCTACATTCTTGAAACTCTCGATCGCCAGAATTTTTGCTTTGTTGAAGACGGTCCGGTCGATTTTATCTTCGTCCAATGCGCCATACGTCTTGTTGAATTCGGCCTCGAACGTTGTTCGCAGGATGCGAATCGTGTACTCCATCACGCGCCAGCAGGCATATCGCGGAGTCACCTGAAACACCGTATCCAAAAGGAGGATTCCACCCGCGACAAGGGCCAATGCAGTTGCGATGGCGGATAGTTGAATTCCGAAAAAGCCATTCGTCGCGAATGCCGTATCGAATGCGCGAATATTTATGAGAGTTAGACTCGCTGTGCCGAGCAGAACCGCGATAAATCGAATGGCGCCGGACCCGAAGCGTCTTCTGTCGGCATGCGCATCGAACCATTCTATTTCCGCGTCGTACCTGTCAAGGGTCTTGTAGCAGATTTGCCGCAAGCATTCGAGTTTCTTTCCATCGTCGAATTGGAGCTGCTCGAACTCCTGCTTCGCATTGTCACGTTCTTTTTCGTATCTCGTTTTGTACATTTTTCACCTCCTTTGAAACTGTTTTTTTCATGGGTTTCCAATGCCAAGCTAAAACAAGATATTCATTCGGCCCGATTCAAAAATCACGTTAAACCAAGAGCGATAAAAAAGTGCAAGGTTTTTTTTACACAAAAAAAACGGCCGTTCTTCCCGGAAACCGCTCTCGCAAAACCTTTCGAGTCAATATTCGGCATAGACCTTACGCAGATATGGAGTATGGAAAAAATCGGCGCCGCTGTAGACATGGCTCCAGTATCTAATGTTCTTCGATATACCAGGACACGGCTTGCGCCATCTCCGAAGGCTTGGCGTTGAGCCCCGGCGCGAATTTGTGGTCCGGCTCGAACCATTCGTCTATGAAAAGAGGACCGTCTTTGTTTTCGCAAATGCCGAAGAATTTCAGAAGATAATCCAATTCGCCGGGCCGGATGAAAGGAAGGCGCCGGTTGATCCATTCGGGTCGGCGCAGGGTTTCCGCGTGCCTGAGAATCGCGCGCCAATCCTCGGCGCCGCCTTCGCCAAGCACCAGTGTCGCCAAGGACCGATAAGCGAGCCAGAGAGGGCTGGAATCGTCGGGAGGGCGGGGCGGTTCCAGCTTCGGGTCCTCCTTGCGACCGGAGAAAAACGACCTGACAAGCCTGAGCCACATGGGTTCATTGGCATCGCGGCACACATACCTCATGGCACCCTCCTCGGAAAGAATTTCGAACCTCGAAGCCATGCGTTCGGACCATAGCCGGGACGACTCGATAATTCTCGCACGTACGTGGTCAGGGTTTTCGATGCAGGTAACGTCATCTACTTTGCAAGCCTCTTTCAGGTGTCGAACGAGTCTTCTCCCGCAGGCCAGGGCTTCGGCGACTATCGAAGCCAAGTCGCTCTTTCCGGAAACCAATGGAAAAGAGAGCCAATCTTGAAACTCTGAGGAGGCGATCATTCGTTCCAGCGAAGCGCTCCGATCCAGACAGCGGGCCAGAAGAAAAGCGCGTCGCCGTGCCAGGTTGCGTTCCCGGACCGGTTCCGAATCATTGCCCGAATGCGCAATGTCCATATTCTCGAACACGGGGCCTTTGCAAGACAACTCTTCCATACTACAGCTTCGCAGCCATTCTGAAAACGAAGGGCGTGTCCTGCCTGGCAGCCAGGACCGATGGCGGTCCAGCGCCCAGTCCAGGTCCAGGGGCCATTCCGATCGATGCGCCCTTGTCAAGGAGAGCGCATGGAACTTTTCATGGCTGACCATCAGCATTTTCAAAAGCAACATATCGGACAGCAGCCGAAAACGAGCGCCCCAGGCCAAAAAATCCTCCTTGCACCGCATTTTCCAGAAATCCCGGCGTTCGAGAAACCGGCTCGCGGGCATGGGAAGCATGCCGCAGCCGAAATCGAATTCGAAGAACCATAGCCCCAAAGGCATTCGCAGCAGCAACTCCCGGTAGGCCGGACCTTTTCGGAAGACTCGACAAGGCAGCAGATAGAACAGGTCTTCGTCCTCCATATCCCACAACACGGTTTCGGCAAGCACGGACTCCAAGGTGGAAAAGCCCAAGGCGTCCATGGACTGAAGGAAAAGAAGCAGGTCCGGACCAATGCGGACGCCGTCCCTGGCCCGTTCGGCAAAAAAAGCCTTCAATACCGGCGCGAAGCAGTCGATCGCCTTTTTTTCGGGCATGCAATTGATTTCGCAGAGCAGTTCGCCGTCGAATTGCCTGTCGGTTCTTTCAATGGCCAGCGTCGCGACGACCTGGCTGCGCTTGTTGCAAATCCCGATGCGGGAATCGCCCGCCAATGTCGCGGCGAGTCGAACCAGAGGTGCCTCCGATGGGTCCGCATTTTCGAAAAGCCTGTCGAAAAGCCAGTCCGAAAGCCCCGGCGTTTCGGCCAGTCTCTCGAACAAAAGGGCCAGGCTTCTGCCCCAGACCGTCCTTCCGGCGTATTGGCGGATTCGAGCCAGCGTGGCTTTTCGCCGCTCCGGCCGCGCCACCCCCTCGAGAAGATAGGCCGAGGCGAGATATTCCTGGATGGAAAGGTCGGAAAAACGATAACGGCCGGGCATGGGACACGTCAGGAGGCGGCAGGTCTGCTCCAATTCCGCAAGGACCCGGTCCCGGCCGTCTCCTTCGTCGAAGATTTCCTCTATTTTTCTTTTCGCCCGGCTTTCGGAAAAGACAAGTTCGCCGTCTTCGATATGTTCTCCGTCTTCGGCCTCCTGGCGCGTGAGCTGGGAGTCGAACGCCAGCGAGGCCAGCAGTCGAAAGCATTTCTCGATGCGGTCTTCCCTCTGCTCTTTGCAAAGCGATCCGGAACATGCGACGGACCCCAGGCGTGCGCGGATATGGTTCTCGAACAAATCGACCGGTCGCAAGCTGCCGCCGAGCGGCTTTCCGGCGTCCGCGAAGAAAACGAGCCTCTGGGGGTCCTTGTCAATCCGCATCCACATCGGAGAATCCGAAACAGCCTGATGCAGTTCGTCGCTTTGCTCTTCCCACCGGGGCGAGTCTTTCATGAAAATGGAAGACCGGGTCTTAATCAAGGCCTCCGCCTGCCCTTCGTCCGGCGGCTGCATCCAATACAGATCGCACATTCCCGATTGGTTGATCTGCCCGGATACGACCGGCGTTTCCACCTTCTTTTCATATCCGAAATACAGCGGCGGGTCGGTGAAAAACGACCCGTCGAAAGGCGCGTCCCCGTAGCCTGCGATTCGGCTGGTCAGCATCCACACGCAGTCGGGATATGCCTCCATGCCCTCTATCAAAACGGTTTTTCGCAGGACCTTGCGCTTTTCGATTCCGGCAATGCTGTCGATGCCGTCGAATATGAGAAACCCCTGGCCGTTTTTCAATGCCGCTTTCAGTTCCTTCGGAGATACCGCATCGCTTCCAGGCCAGAACGGCAGCAGCTGGAACTGGGCGAGAAGGTCCTGGAAGGTGGTTGCGGAGGATACGGAAAAATCCCGCAGGTCGAAAAGCAGCGGAATCATGTTGGCGAGTGCTCTGGATTTTCCGAGATCGCTCCCTGCCGCCAGGCAAGCCGCGACGCGAAGCGCCGTGCATGTCTTGCCGGACCCGGGTCCTCCCAAAATCACGAAACGACGCGAGCGCAAGGCGGCCTTCAGAACATCCAGGCGATGGGACGGTTCCGATTCGCGTTTCTTGCCCAAGTGCAGAGCGACGAGGCCCCGGTCGAAACCGGTTATGGAATTCGGAAGGTTTTCGGCCGAAACCGGTCCCGAGCCGGCGGCGGCTTCGCAATGCACAAGCAGCGACCGGAAATAGCGAAGCCATCCCTGGTGGACAAACGGGTTCGCAAAACGATTCTGATCCGGCGGGGACTTGGATCTTCTATTTCGTTCCGCGATCGCCTCGGCATGGTCCCCTTCGATTTCGTCTTCGGACTTGTCAAGTACCCGCTGTTCTTCTTTCTCAGGGCACAGGTCATCCAGGTCCAAATCCAGAAAGTCGAAGTCCAAATCGAGTTCTTCGGAACTGTCTTGCATGGCCGTATGCTTTTCGTTGCTTGGTTCCACTCTTGCCCCCTTCTTGTTCTGGTAAAAACCGTCGCGTCCGCCACTCGCCGCCGTTTCGCCGTCCGCAGCGGACATATTTGGCTGCTGTCTCCGTATAAGTCGCTTGAATCGGCTTGCTTTTCAACAATTCGTTTCATTTTTTATTTTACGCGGCATTGAACACTCCTGAAAATTTGGCCCCCAGCATGCGACACGTTTTTTCGGTCTTTCTGAACTCGCGTTCAGCCTGCTCTAATTCCCGGACCCGACGTTCCAGCTCCTCATAGGTGGCTTTTTCAGACATGGAGACCTCCTGCGTGGATTGAAAAACCTGTTGTCCGATCAGCAAGAATCCATGGTGTGATTCCTGTTTTCACCGATGCTCAACAATGTTCAATTGAAAGCGGGATGTCGGTCGATTGCGGGTAAACCGCCGCCCCGCCACTTTATTTGCGATATATTGGAAACAAAGGTTACCGAATATCAAATTCATACGGAATTGTAAAGGAGTAAGCGGCAGGCGAACTTGGCGGCGTCTACGACCGGGGATTTGGTGCTCCATTGCGACGCACGGTCTGCTTCCGCCAATCCGAGATCGATTCGTTACGAATGGGCACCACGGGCGCCTGATGCCCCAGAAGAAATCGTTTGTAGAACCATTGTGCGGCATCGATCATCAATATCCCCTTGCCGTAAACCATGCCGACTCTCAGGGATATGGGACGTTCGATCTCGCTGAAAAGGTATTTTTCTTCCTCAAGCCTGGTCCTGGCGTGAACTCATCGTGTTCCCCGTAGTTCCAGATGTGTTCATCATACACTTTTTTGACGATACGCGATGGTCCCATTTGCGCTCCTCGTTCCCTGTATTACTTTTTTAATATGATTCTTTCTGATTATAACGGATTTGGGGGCGGGTGGAATGTAGGTTGGGTTGAGCGTCGTCAATTGTTGGGTTTCGCTACGGAATTCTATCAAACAAACAGATACGGCGCGCGAAATGGTTGGGAAGCAAGCGAAACCCAACATGAAACCCGCTCAACCCAACCTACGCATTGCCGCTCCCCCAAATCCGTTATAACCAGGATTCTTTCCAAGGAAACATATAAAAATCGGTCAATATTTCCGAAATATCGCTATTTTTATCCAATCCGACATATGTGTCATAGTATCCGTCCCCCCATCCCGTTGTAAAACTTATAATATTTCCATCATTTAGCGGTACTATTGCCCACATATATGATGAACGATAATTTTTTTCTAATTCTTCCGAAATTTTTTCGGTAAACTTCCAGTTCTCATCGATGCTCATTCTATCCAGATAATATGCGGTCTTTAGGTCCATAAAACTGCCGGTTGCCCCATCAACCGGGTACCCAAAAGTAGGGACCCACTTGACAGGAGGTTTGTCTCTAATCTGAATTTTTGAGAAAGCGATTCTCTTATCTATCCAATCTTTTTCTTTAATTTCGACAAAAGACAACAGGCAGGGATATTTTCCCGGTGGAATATGATGTTTAATCGGAACCGGATCGTACACCCCAAAAGGACTTCTACACACAACTTTGCCTGTTTGCAATATGATCTTTCCTATTTCTATACAATGAAATTCAGATGGCTTTTCATCTATATAAGTAGTATAGCCATCTATGAATGCATTCCTAAATATCGCGGGTTTCGCTTCGATGTCTTGTTCCTTTTCATTATTTTCAACGCAGGAAATCGACAAAAAAAGTATTACAAGGAAGAATATATAACTAGACCTTTTAACTTTAACTAATCTCGGTATCATTTGAAATCATATCCTTTTTTCAAGCTCAAATTCGTTTTTGTCGTACAACCTCATCGTTTGCACAGATACGAATCTGCCTTCCCATTGATCGATGTCCAATCAGTGAATAAGCTCTTTTCCCTGCATCATGAGTCTCCTTGTGTCATACGTAAATCAGATCATTCGGAACTGATTCCATTATTAGACCATGGGCGACAAATTTTTCAAGGAGAAAAATAGGGAGAAAATTCACCGAGGGTCTCCACAGGACCAGCCTCTTTTCGGATTTCTTCGTAAATCCTTCCGGGGTCTTTTTCGTACCGTTTCGAAAAATGAAATGGTACGAGGCGCTCGACTCTTGCGGCGCGAGCGATTTCGACAGCCGCGCGGGCGGTGAGGTGCTGGGTGGCCTCCGCTCTTTCCTTGTCGGCGGTGGAGAAAGCCGTTTCGCAGAAGAGGGTATGGGCGCAGCGGGCCAGGGCGATCATTTTTTCCCGGTTTTCCGGTGTATCGGCCATGTCGGCGGCGTAGACGAGCTTTTTTCCTTGATGGACCTCGACCAGACGTTCCGCGAGTTTTTCCACCGTTTGATTTGTTCCGTCGGGAAGCAGGATTTCGGTTTCGAGTTTGCCGGAGGCGACGGCTTTTTTCAGATGGCCGAGCCAGGGGCCGGGGCGCCAGCCGGTGGCTTCGAGTTTTTCCTTTATCACGGCGACTTGCTTGGCAAACACGAGGGCGTAGGCCACCGAGGGTATGCCGTGGTCGCAGACGGCGGCTTTTACGCGGTACTTTTCGTCAGCGAGGATGGTTCCGTCGCCAATGGTTCGGCAGGGCAGGGCGGTCCTTTTTTTGCCGGGTTGAAGCCTGGCGCGACGGAGATCGCCGTCGCCGATTTCGCAAACTTCGAAAACGGGGCCGTCGTCGCCGATCCTGTCCCAGGTGACGGCGCCCAGGAAGTTTTCGATGCGGTCGATGGTGTCGGCGGGACCGAATATCTGACAGGGAGCAGAATGGCCGATTCTGGAGCGCAGCAGCCACAGGAAGCCCCCGATATGATCCACATGGGCGTGGCTCAGGAACACGGCCCTGACCTGGTGGGCCACCTTCGCATGGAGCCGGGCGGGGTCGCCGAGGTCGAACAGAAAGCTTTGTTTCAGATTGCGGATTCTCACATGAAGGAGGGGATCTCCGAGCACTCCGCCCGCAAGGACCGCCCAGGCCGGTCCCACCTGGCATGCGACCGGCGCTTCCCCGGCTTTCGGGGCTAAGGCGTGGGGTCTCATCACGTCCGGCATGCGGCGTCGGTCCGGCCCGACCGCGCGAGGAACCGTGGAGAGCTTTCCCTTGGCGTTGCGCTCGGCATCCCGGATCAACAGGCAAGCCGGGGGGCCTTTCGCCCAACCGGGCGAGAGCCGCATCTTCAATTTTCCCGCGTCGAGTTCGATTACTTCTCCCATGCCCGCCGTGTCGCCGCCGGCAGTCAGCAACGCCGCTTGCCTGCCCGCCCACGCATCGGGCCTGTCCATAGGAGGCGGCGTTCCCAGAAGCCGCATTTGGTCCGCAAGGAAGGTCTCTTCGACGCTGTCCCCAAGAAACCGGTCCCAGAGGTTCGTTCTCCGCGCAAGCCTTTCGCTTTCGGAAGGCCGCCTGGCTTCGGGCGAAGACAAAATACGAATCACCGCCGCGTTCAGCGAAGACAATACTTGCGAAAGCGGAGGCGTCTTTGCCTCGCGATGGAGCGCCAGCACGGCATCCACGCCGAGAGTTTCCGCCAGCGCGCCCAGAAGCTCGGCCCCGCCCGCGCCCTTGGCGACGCCGGGAGGATCGATCAGGACCGGAAAATCCCCGCCTTTTTGTTCCGCGACCGCCATCAAGCGACAGGCCGCCATGGCAAGCGGGAGCCTGAACCGAACGGCGTCCAGCGTGCAAAGGGCCTGGCAATCGCCCCACGCAAACCTTTCGCCCTTCCATCGGCCGAGGCAGATCGCGCCGGGAACCCCGAATAGAGGCGTACCGGGCTCCAAGGACAGTATCCGGCACCCGCCGTACGAACGGTCCAGGCACCGGGACAAGGCATAGGCCAAGGTCGATTTTCCAGCGCCCATCTCGCCCCAGACCAGAATTCTACGTTTTCCTTTCAGTCGTTTCGCCAAGTCAAGCTCTTTCTCGGTTTCGAATATTTGCACTTTAAAAACAGATGCCCCGCGTTTTGTCGGTACCATATAAGATTATTGTGTTTGCGCAAGCAGAAAGCATTTACTGCCTACCTCAATTGTCATAGCTGCGTCGCAGCTCGGTTTCAAATCTTGGCGATCGGAATTCGGCTCGAATCGAATCTTCATCTGTTTTCAGAGTTTCATTAGAGCCTTAAGTGCGCGAGCCAGACTGGGAGAATTCTCCGCCGCGCGCTCCGGTTCCCATGAGCTGTCCACGAAGTCGCACAACACCTCATTGTATCGTGGGCCAATATGAGCTGAGCCGTGAGGAAGCATCTCGCGATGGACCTTCTTCCGTCCCTTTCTGCGAATCGCGTTCAGGAGATGTTTCTTGGGATCATCCAGCCGGTCGGGATGCATCGAAAAGTTCGCCGCCGCAATTCCAATGTATTCAGCCCAAGCTGCATTGTCTGCGATTATCCAAGATTCCACCTCTCTTACTGCAACCCTGAATATGCACTGAGACGGAAGATCGACAGGATCTCCTTGTGGAATGGCGAACCAGTCGCGTATCAGGACACAAGCGCATTCAGCGGTGTCAAGATCTGTTATAATGAACGTATGGTTGCCAGCTCTCGCCATTTTCAGGAAGGCTTTGCATTTACTTTTGATGGCGCCATAGCCCTCCGTAACAGCGGGGAACCCGTCACGAAAGACAAGCCGGTGGTCCGACCGGGCATTGCGGTTGGCTACAAGCTTTTGCGCTACGGCAGCGCTGGGGGCATCTTCAACAAAGGCGAAGCAGTATACATCGGTCATGTCAAATCCTTTGCACTGTTACCGCTGTTTGTGGAAGAAGTATATCGGCGGCTGAGAGTCCGGCCCGCATTGCTTCGATATCCGCATCGGAGGGTGGAACAACCTTCGTGGCTTCACCTCCTTGTCCCGGCTGAAGTATCAGGAAGTTGCCGTCTATGCTCTTGTTTGCCAGCATGACTTCGCTGTGGGTGCTCACAAGAATCTGACTGCCGGATTTCTTCCGCTGCCTAGTCTTGTAGAGTAGTCCTGGAATTTGTTCGACGATGGCCTTATGAAGCGACAACTCGGGTTCTTCCAAGAGAATCATCCTATTGGAAGAAAGGAGCGTCCACAGCATTGCGAGAAGCCGTAATGTGCCGTCGGAGAATTGGTCCTCTCTCTGCCACCCCGCATTGGGTCGCCAGTGATTGTAGAGCATCTCAAGGTGGGGCCTGCCTGTTGTCTCGTCCTTTTTGAATTGGAGCTGCTCCAGGTTTGGAATGACCTTCAGAAGAATGTCTTCGATGGTGCGAAGACGGAAATCGCGCGTACGCTTTTGTGTCCCCGAAATCTCTTCGAGGAGACCTTGACCGAAGGGATCGGACTCCAAGTGTTTCAGAGAGAGTTGGTCACTGAATTTTAGAAGTTGCGGCACAAGATGCAGATAGAGGACATCGGAAAAAAAACTCGACACCTCGCGATACTCGCGATTCATGTTTATCTGTTCTATGTACGTTTGAATTCTCCTCTCAGGATCGGCTTCGTCGTCTTGATCGGGACGTCCAACCAATTGTTCTTTTTTTCTCCATACCTCTTCTTTAAGAACTATGGGCCGCTGTTTCCCTTTCCCTTCATAGTTTATCCTTAGTACATAGCGCCATTCTGGCGGTTCATCGGTATCCTGAAGGTCTTCTCGGAATTCGAACTCCATCTCTACCCAAGCCGGTTTTCGCGCCGCCAAGCTTCGTATTTTTTTTAGCCCTCCGCGAGAGTCTATTGCCTGCTGGAGACCACCGCCCTTGGGATTGACGATATCTCTCAAGAAACGGAAGACATCCAGCAGGTTGGACTTTCCTGAAGCGTTGGGGCCAATAACATAGACCGTTTCTTTGAGATTCACATCGACATTGGTGAAGTTGCGCCAATTTCGCAGTTTCAAATTTGATATGTACATGTTTGTTCTCCGTAGATGGTGCCAAACTCTTTATGTTCCCTGTGCCTGTCTGTTGTTGGTTACTTGCATGGTATTTTTTTCCTTTGGCTAAATTTTCAGGTTTTATATCTTCACACCGGACCAGTGATTGAATGTTTCTTTTTGCGTTTATCACGAACCTCCTCATCTTAGCCGAAAATTATATCGTCTGGTTCTATGTTCATAATTAGAGCATGAGCGACGAAATTTGCAAGGATTTTTTTAATCGGAAAGCCTTCTTTTTGGCCGTTTGCGCAAGCAGTGTCTTGCGTTTCATTTTTGGTTATTCGGCGATGGTCTATGTTCGACTTTGAAAAAAGAGAGTGGGCCGACATAGCAAGCCGACAGGCCTTTCGCCAACCGGGCGAGATCCGCATCTTCAGTTTTCCCCCGTCGAGTTCGAATATTTTTTGTTCCGCCAAGATGCTACGGCTGTCTAATACGGCACTTTGCGTCTTTGCGCCTTTGCGTGAGGGCATTGAAGAGTAACCGCACAGGTCGATATTTTTCGTCGCCCCACCTTGCACCTGATTCATATCCACGGACCCGGCCGTCGGAATCCGGCGTATTCCTCTCCGACCACCGACGGCTCGTAGAGGTCGGGAAAGTAATAGGGCAGGGCGTGGAGAGGCAGGCCGATGGTCAGCGGCGCGCGGTGGGATTCGGATTCCAGCAGGCCCTCCTCCACAAGTTCGCTGACCACCCGCCGGGCGGTCCTGGTGCTGGCGTTAAGCACTTCTGCCGCCTTTCCCCGGGGCAGGGCGCCGCGCATGAACACGCTTCTCAGAAGCTTGGCGGCTTCTTTTCTGAGGGGCTTTTGCGCGTCCCTGGATCTGGTCTCCACGTACCAGTCGATCCTGGATTCGATTTGATCGAGTCCCAGAAGCCTTCCCATGAATCCGATCTGGTCGAGGCAGGTTTCGAAGAAAAATTCGCAGAAGTCCGCCAGCAGGTCGTCGGAAAAGCAGTGGTCGTCGTTTTCCGGCTCCTCGGGCGAATCCGCCGTCCACAGATTGAACATGTAGGCCTTCTTGTTTCTCGAAAACCCTCTCGCAAGGGACCAGAGATTGCCCCGGTTGATTCCGATGCGCGCCAGGTACAATCCCGAAAACAACCGGGAAACCCGTCCGTTGCCGTCCTTGAAAGGATGGAGCCAGGTCAGCCTGTGGTGGCTGGCGGCCATGGCGATCAGGCGGTCGTCGCCGTGATATTTTCCAGGGTCGTATTCTTGGGAGAAAACAGCGAGCAAGTCCGGCAGGTCCTTGTGCCTGGGGCCGTGGATGCTGAAGCCGTCCACGGAGATATCCAGGTCCCTGAACTCGCCGGGTCCGACCGGTATGTCCGTGAAGCCGCCGCTCGCGTGGGTGAACAGGTGCTCTTCGGGCAAATACTCGTAGAAGGAGGAATGGATGTTTCGAAGGAAATCGGGGGCGCAAACGTTGACCGTTTCATTCCCCAGGACGCGTTTCATGAGTTGTTTTTCGGCGCGCACATGGGCGACGCACAGTTCCTGGGCGTACTTTTGCTCCGGGTCCCGGCTGAAATTCTTTTCCATGGCCCGTTCGATATCCGGAATGGTGGTCTTGTGCCCCTCGATCAGGTTGCTGTGATAGCTGTTGATCAGGCGAAGCTTTTCGCCGATGGCGAGCGCGGTTTCCCGGGCGACACGGCCCTCCAGCCCGGCCGACGCCGATATGACTTCCTGGGCCATGTCCCGCAACGGCCCCATGTTGCCTTGTCCGGGAAGAATCGGCGACAGACGATATTTCGGGTTCATGGCATCCCCTGCATTTGAAAATTTTGGCCGGTTTTGCGGCCGGTTTTTGCATCTTTCAGAACCATATGTATACGTGGTTTTGGTGATTTTTTCAAGTGCTTTGAATCGATTTATTCCGTCTTTTTTGGCCGGTTGTATGGCCGGTTGTTCGATCAAAGGTCGAGATGCTCGAGCCGGCAAAATACCGCGATCAAATGCCGAAAAGCATTTTTTTTCCGGCAAGGCCGATGAGGTCGAGTCCCGCATGGCACAGAATCAACGGCCAAAGGTTCCTTTTTTCCATGTATGCCTTGCCCATCACAATCCCGCAAATCAAGACGCCGAGAAGCCCCATGCCTTGATAGGTGTGGTACGACAGGCGAACGCACAGGCTGATGGCAAATGCAAGCTTTGTGCTTTTGACTTTCTCGACGGCGGTAAACAGATATCCCATCAGAGCGAATTCTTCGAATATCGCATTGATGACAGAAAGAGCGACAATCGAGAATATGTCGAGATCGATGATGAAATCGGGGAAATATTTGAACAAATGGGTAAGATCGTAAAGGAAAAAGGATATGAGGGCTGCGGGCAGATACAGGAAAACAACAACCGACAGATAGCATTTCATTATCAGCCAAAGGCCGTACGTGGTTGAATTCGCATCCACATTCAATTCGAGGTTGCTTTTTGAATATCCTCTTAGCGCCAGAATGAAAAAAACCGCCAATAGAACCAGGACCTCGAACAAGAGCAGGATAGCGACATTGTAATTCGTGATGATTGTCGGCTGGTTATAGGTAGCTCCATAGTAAAGGCCTTTGCTCGAATTGTATATCGGGAATGCAAAGAAAAGAAAATTTACGATGAAAAACTCGTTTTTGGGGCTAAGTTTTCGAATTTGCGATTTCATAGCGCGTCAGTCGGCTGATTATCTGCCGTTTGTGTTTGCCGGGCTTTTCCCGGAATCATCAATCATCAATCATCGTCCAGCGCCTTCCGAACGGCGACGGCAAAATCCCCTCTGCCGACCGGTTTCATTACGAAACCCCGTATGCCGATCTCGTGCGCCTTGCTCTTTGAAATCTTCTCGCTGTAGCCCGTGCAAAGCAAAACGGGCATATCGGGTCTGATTTTCAGAATTTCGGTCGCCAGCTGTTCCCCTGTCATTTTGGGCATGGCCATGTCCGTGACGACCAGATCGAACGCGTCCGGATCGTCTTTGAAAATCTCGAAGGCCTCCTTCGGGTCCGTGGTCCCGCGAACGAAATAGCCCAATTTCTCCAGGCGCTGTTTGCCCAGCATTTTTATCGCCGGCTCGTCGTCGACGAACAGGACCCGTTCGCTGCCTTCGGGCAAGGACGGGGCTTTCTCCGGTATTCGCTCTGATTCTCCTATGCACGAAGGAAAAAATATGGTGAAGACCGTCCCTTTGCCCTGCCGGCTTTCGACGAAAATCTTTCCTCCGTGGCTTTCCACGATGCCATGGACGACGGCCAAGCCGATGCCCGTGCCCTTGCCGATCTCCTTGGTGGTGAAATAGGGGTCGAAAATTCTCTTCAGCGTTTCGCTGTCCATTCCCGTCCCGGAATCGCGGACTGTCAGCCCGACATATTTGCCGGGGGCCAAAGAGGGGTACTTGAACGTCATTTTTTCGTCGATTGTTACGTTGCGCAGCCCCACTTGGATCGAACCGCCCGAATCGATCACCGAATCTTTCGCGTTTGCGCAAAGATTGATCAGCAGCTGGTTGATCTGGGTGGCATTGCCATAGACGATATCGACCTCGTCGGAAATATCGCGTTCGATTTCTATGTTCGCCGGGATAGTGGACCGGATCAGCCTTATGGATTCTTCCACGACCGATGCGATCCGGATCGGCTTCTTCGCGCTGTCGTCCTTTCTGCCGAAGGCGAGAAGCTGCCGGACCACATCCCTGGCCCTCAGCCCGGCATTGTGGATTTCCCGGATATAGCCCTTCGACGGGCTCCAGTCCGGAGTATCGTCGTCGAGAAGTTCGTTGTTTCCGATGATGATGCCGAGCAAATTGTTGAAATCGTGGGCGATGCCGCCCGCCAATGTCCCGACCGACTCCATTTTATGGGCGTGGATCAGGTCGTTCTGGAGCTTTCTTTCCCTTCTTCTCGACAATTCCCTGTCCGTGACGTTTCGGGAGACCTTGAGCACGGAAGAGATTCTGCCGTCCTTGTCTTTCAAAGGAACTGCGATATTCTCCCAATAGCTCTCTCCCGCCGTCTTGGAGTCGGGTTGATGCATGATGCCCGTTTCCATTCGGCCGGTTTCGAACGCCTTTACGCAATAGCAACCCTCGCAGCATGTGTCCTTGCCGGGGAATGCCTGGTAGCATGTTTTGCCGACCGCGTTCGGCTCGAAGTCCAAAGCGGCCTTGTTGGCCCAGAGAACCGTAAGGTCCCGGTCGACTTCCAATATCATGTCCGGCAGGCTGTCCAGGATGAACTTGAGCCTTAATTCATTGGCCTTCAGCCTTTCTTCCGTCCGTACGCGCTCGGTGATGTCCAGGAATGTCCCGATGGTACTGAGGGGCCTGCCGGCGTCGTCGTACAGGTTCCTTCCCTTTCCGTGGATATGCAGGATGTCTCCGCCCGCCCGCACCAGTCGAAACTTGATGTTCATGTCGGTGCGGTTTGCCAAGGTCAGGCCGATATGGTCCCTCACCCGCTCGATATCGTCGGGATGCACGTATTTCATGAATTCGGAATGGTCGCAACGAACATCGCCCGGCTCTTCGCCCAGCAGCTTGTAAAAGCCTTCGGACCAGGAGCCTTCCCCGGTCTGCCAGTTGCGTTCGAAATGGCCCAGCCCGCCCAGAAGCTCGCTTAATTTCTGCGATTCCAGGCTCCTTTCCAGCCTTTGCTCAGACTTTTTGCGTTCGGTGATGTCCAGAATGATCCCGTTGAACACGACCTCGTTGTCGCGAACCGAGGGCGTGGAACGGCCGGAGATCCAGATTCGCTCTCCGGTGGTCTTTTGCAGCATTCCTTCAAAATGCCACGGGCTGATTTCCCTCACCGACTTCTCGATGGATGCGTCGAACGCCTGCCTGTGCTCGGGCACGATCAATTCGGCGAAGCGTTCGAAAAATCCGTCGAGATCGGGTTTCAGACCGGCGATCTCTTCCGACCTTTCGCTCACATAATACAATCCCATTTCTCCATTGGGACGACAATAGAACTGATAGACGGCCCCGGGAACCTGGCGCGTTATCTCCGACAGCTGTCGCTGGCTCTTCCTGAGAGCCTCCTCGGTCCGCCCGCGTTCCGATGCGGCCTGCTCCAATTCACGGATTCTTTTTTCCAATTCTTCGTAAGTAGGTTTCCTGGAGGACATGATTCACACCTCTTTTCCACGGTTCTCGTCAGCGTTCTGCAAAGCCTTGTTCGAACGATTCAACCGAATCCATAGAATATGACCCCGGCTGGTGTCAACGAAATTATGAGAGGGGGGTCGCGGTCGCCTGCGATGTCCCGGGTTGCCGGGCGAGCGGGCAGGAAGGTTGTTTTTCGCCGCTTTTCGTTTTTCAGCGACGAAATTCCGAGTCGATCCGTTCGGCAAGAAAAATTCTTGGCAAGGACAGGTACGGAGTGGGGTGATGAAAATTTCGAATTTCGCGTATTGAAAAATCCTGATTGTAACGGATTTGGGGGAATGCCTTTGCGACGTCGGATATCGAGGTCAAAAATCCCGTTAATCCTGTCAATCCTGTCTAAATTTTTGACAGGATTGACAGGATTTGCAGGATAGTGAGCAAGTCTCCCCCTAATCTGATATGATCAGGAAAAATCCTCCCGGTTTTATTCCTTTCCGGAGTCTCGGCTTGCGGACCGGGAATTTTCGCCGCCGTCCGACACAGCAACGCCGGAGCCGCAGACGGACACCTGGATTCCGGCTCTCCGCGCGCTTTCAAATGCTACGCCGCCGGATTTCAAAAGACATCCATGCAGACGCGGCTTTGTCGCACGACTCGGCAAACGCGCGCTCCGGCCGGAATGACGAGGCACGGAAATATCGGAGCGAAAAAAACGGACCGTTTGCCGCAACGACTCGGATTCGATTCCGCGACGGTATTCCCGCGCTTTCGATCCCCGAAAGCCCGGACAAATATCGGAAGAAAATTCATATCGAAAAACGGATGATTTTCATCACCACAGGTACGGAGCATCCAACTTGTTGACCGGCAGTTTCAATCGTTCGAGCATTGTTGATCATGAGCCCAAAAAATTGCAAGTTTCAGTTGTTTTTGTGTCTTTGATCGAGTCGGAGATAATGATATTTCGTGGTCGATTTCAGGCTTCCGTTTGCATCGTAGTCCTTCTTCTCCAGGCGGTTTCCATTGGAATCGCAAGCGATTTCGTTAAACCCCTCCAAACCGCCATCCTTGTCGATATATTCGATTCTCGAAATAAAGCCCGACTCTCCGTAGATGTATTTGGTGCTGCTTTGAATCTCGCCCTTCAAATCTATCGTCAAATCCCGCACCCTTCGGTGTCGTTCGTCGTACAGATAGACGTGGACCCTTACGGGACGGTCTTCGGCGTCGTAGACTTCGTTTCGAATGCGTTCCCCGCAGGAGTCGTAGTAGAAAGCCACCCTCGACGTCGGAGAGTCCTTGCCGTCGTAGTTGCGCTGCTCGATTCGGTATCCGTCGGCGTCGTATTGGTAGAGCGCGTACCACGACATCTCGTTTTCCGGGCCGAACCGGGTCTTCTTTTTCAAAAGCCCGTTTTCGTCGATCTCGTATTCGAACCGGCTGACGACCTTCTGCGAACCGTCGAAGCTTGCCCTGGAGATCATGTTGCCGTAGTCGTCCCGCTGGATATCCATTTTCCTCGTCAGATTTCCCAGGCTGTCGTATTTTTCATATCCCGTTACCGCCTTGTTTCGGTAGATGTACATGCCGATCTGGCCGGGGTTGTGTCGGGGTTGCCTATGTACCGAAGCGCAGCCGATCTGGCAGATGGGTGAAAAGAGGAACAATGCTCCGAAAATAAGGAAAATAAATGTTTGGTTCGCCATTTGACGTCCTTTCAGAAAATCCGATTGTAACGGATTCAGGGAATGCAATATCTTCGTGTTCTTCGTGCTCTTCGTGGTTCAATATCAAGACATTTTACCACGAAGAACACGAAGAACACGAAGAACGGCTTGTCTGAAAGAATACCAGCCCACAAATCCGTTACAATCGGCAGAAATTTATGTTCTTGCCTTTTTTTATGGTTCTCATATGTAACGATTTAAAGCATCCCGTTCAAGGTGGTTTGTTTCCCTCCGGTGCCGAAGCCGGACATGGCGGGCGGGGATTGTAGGGTGGGTGGGTCGATTCCCGGGCGTTGTCGCCTCTGCAAAATCCCTTGCCACCGATGGCCTGCCGACCTTGCACGGAGTCCAACCCACCATTTTCCGAGCGTCTTCGCCGCTTCCTGAAACGCCGGGCGCCGCAGCTACGCGGAAAACAGCGGGATGGGCGGGCTCGTAGGGTGGGTGGGTCGATTCCCGGACGTTGTCGCCGGTGCAAAATCCCTTGCCACCGATGGCCTGCCGATTTAGCACAAAGACCAACCCACCATTTTCCGAGCGTCCTGGCCGCTTCCTATGACAAAAGACGCAGGGACGGTCCGAGAAATGGTGGGTTGGTCTTCTTGCAAGCTCGAAAGGCACGGGAACAAACAAGCCGCGCACCAGCTCCAAACGCATGGGGCGAAACCCACCCACCCTACGATCCCTCCCCAGCCGCAAAGTTATTTTGGCGGAACAAATGCGGAGTGAAAAAACAAAACCGGAAAGCATTCATTAACGTCCGATCAATACCAGGCCGCAGAGCATTCCCGTTTTCACCGTCTCCGGATCGGTTTCGCGCGTGATTCTTTCCATTTTCCACCCGGCGGCCGCCATGAGCCGGGAGACATCGACGCCGTATCCGGACATGGCGTGGCGGGGATCGTAGGGTGGGTGGGTCGATTCCCGGGCGTTGTCGCCGGTGCAAAATCCCTTGCCACCGATGGCCTGCCGATCTAGCACGGAGTCCAACCCACCATTTTCCGAGCGTCTTCGCCGCTTTTTGAAACGCCGGGCGCCGCAGCTACGCGGAAAACAGCGGGATGGGCGGGCTCGTAGGGTGGGTGGGTCGATTCCCGGGCGTTGTCGCCTCTGCTAAATCCCTTTGCCACCGATGGCCTGCCGATCTTGCACGGAGTCCAACCCACCATTTTCCGAGCGTCCTGGCCGCTTCCTATGACAAAAGACGCAGGGACGGTCCGAGAAATGGTGGGTTGGTCTTCTTGCAAGCTCGAAAGGCACGGGAACAAACAAGCCGCGCACCAGCTCCAAACGCATGGGTCGAAACCCACCCACCCTACGATCCGCCCCAGCCGCAAAGGTATTTTGGCGGAACAAAGGCGGAGTGAAAAAACAAAACCGGAAAGCATTCATTAACGACCGATCAATACCAGGCCGCAAAGCATTCCTCTTTTCACCGTCTCCGGATCGGTTTCGCGCGTGATTCTGTCCATTTTCCACCCGGCGGCCGCCATGAGCCGGGAGACATCGACGCCGTATCCGGACATGGCGTGGCGGGGATCGTAGGGTGGGTGGGTCGATTCCCGGACGTTGTCGCCGGTGCAAAATCCCTTGCCACCGATGGCCTGCCGACCTTGCACGGAGTCCAACCCACCATTTTCCGAGCGTCTTCGCCGCTTCCTGAAACGCCGGGCGCCGCAGCTACGCGGAAAACAGCGGGATGGGCGGGCTCGTAGGGTGGGTGGGTCGATTCCCGGGCGTTGTCGCCTCTGCAAAATCCCTTTGCCACCGATGGCCTGCCGATCTTGCACGGAGTCCAACCCACCATTTTCCGAGCGTCCTGGCCGCTTCCTATGACAAAAGACGCAGGGACGGTCCGAGAAATGGTGGGTTGGTCTTCTTGCAAGCTCGAAAGGCACGGGAACAAACAAGCCGCGCACCAGCTCCAAACGCATGGGTCGAAACCCACCCACCCTACGATCCCTCCCCACCCGCAAAGGTATTTTGGCGGAACAAAGGCGGTGTAAGAAAAAAACAAAACCGGAAACCATTCATTAACGTCCGATCAATACCAAGCCGCAAAGCATTCCCGTTTTCACCGTCTCCGGATCGGTTTCCCGCGTGATCCGGTCCATTTTCCATCCGGCGGCCGCCATGAGCCGGGAGACGTCGATGCCGAAGCCGGACATGGAGGGCCTGGCGAGATCCGGGTGACGGCATCGGCCGTTTTCCGACAGGGCGAGGCAATCCGGGTGGTCCTGGCAAAACAAGGGCTTGCAGGACCCTCCGGCAAAGGCCTTGGAACGGCCGTATCCCTTTTCCACCGCCGCCTTTTCGATGCTGGCCGCGATCATATGCAGCGACCGGAACGCATCGACTTTTTTCTCGGAAAGCAGGGTTTCGGTGGGAACGTCGATTTTGAACACAATCGCCAGGGTGTAATTTTTAAGCAGTTTTGCGAATCCGGCGGGACCCGACACGTGGGGCGGGCAGGAGGCGGCGAGCCCGTAGTTTTTGCAGGAACCCATGCAAAAATCGGTCAGCGATTCGTCTATGGTCACATCCTCCGTGGAAACCGCCTTGGCGTCGCTGGCTCCGTTTTGCAGCGCCACATGAATCAGCCGGGCGACTGTTTCGGCGGTCGTTTTGCTGTCTTTGCTTTCTTTACTGTCTTTGCTCATGGTATTTCTCTACCTTGCATGCAGGGCCGGGCTTGCTGCCTTACATCTTCTATCGACGCAATTCAGAGTCGATTCGTTCGGAAAGGAAAATCTTCAACAAGGACTGATACGGGACATCCCGCTTATTGGCCAACAGCTTCAATTGCTCGAGCATCGACTCGGGAAGACGGATTGAAATCGTTCGGGTGGAAGGCTTAAGTCGAGAGAATGTCTCTTCCTCGGCATCGGACCAGTCGATATAATCGGAAGAATCGCTTTCTTGCCAGAAACGCCGTTCCTCCGCCTCGCTTTCGAATTTTGGTATTTTCTTTTTCATTTGCAATATCTTTCCATTTCCGACTCGGTCATATCCTTTGCGGGGCTTGGTTTCTATTTCGGCCATTCCCTCACCGCCTCGTTCCAACGCTTCGCGTTGGAATGCATACCAGGACGCTTCGCGTCCGCGTTCCGCAGATGCATGGCCGAAACAAAAACCAAACCCCCTTTGCGGAATTCGATTCGTATCCGTTTCATGTTCAAACATTCAATAAAAAGACGTCTCTTATTCTTTCAAAATGCTTCGTGTTCAATGTTGCGACACATAGATTGTTGGCAATTGCGGTAGAATTTCATCCTGACGTCGTCTTCTGCGATATCCCACTGGGAAATGGACATAAAATCCTTTTTCCATCCTTCATTATCGACATCGTCGGTTTTTTTTTGGGGTATGATGATAATCTGCACGTCTTGGGCGTCAAGCTCCTCGGGCAATTCAAGAGAAATACGATTTCCCGAAATCCTGCCATAGGCAACCCATGTGTGAATTTCTTGGATTTGAGACATATTTTTTCTCCATATAATTTGTTTTTGGCGTAGCTTTGTTGAAAGCATCCCGCATTCACACCTGTCATTATTTGATCATCAACAAAAAAAATTGCAAGTTTTATTTGTTTTTTTGCTGGTTATCACGGATTTGGGAACGAGAACGTTTGGATTAATATCTTAATGCCCTACTCCCCCAAATCCGTTATAATCAGCTTTTTTTTTCCTGGTTATAACGGATTTGGGGGGGTGGAATGTAGGTTGGGTTGAGCGTCGTCAATTGTCGGGTTTCGCTACGGCATTCTATCAAACAAACAGATACGGCGCGCGAAACGGTTGGGAAGCAAGCGAAACCCAACGTGAAACCCGCTCAACCCAACCTACGCATTGCCGCTCCCCCAAATCCGTTATAACCAGCTTTTTTCGTTCCAACGTTCTTCTCGTTCCAACGTTTCACGTTGGAATGCATACCAGGACGCTTCGCGTCCGAGTTCCACCTATGCATGGCCGAAACAAAAACGGTTCACTGCGGATTTATGGGAAAAGGCATGTCGATGGTAACCAGACCATCCTGGTCTGGCATGTCTCGGCTTCCAAACGGCGGCATATACGCGACATGGGACCAGAGCTGGAAGCTCTGGTTACCTTTTCCGCCGCCCACAAATCCGCGATGAACCACGGGACTCGGGGCTGGTTAAGAAAGAGGTCGGGCCCCACGAGCGAAAGCCCCTCGCTCGGCACGGCGGGTCGTCTGCTTTGGATGGCGGATGTCGGCGCTTCGCTTTTTTCCGACATCCTCCATCCAAAGCCGACGACCCTCCGCGCCTCGCTTCCTTCCTGCTATTTCTTGCTCTCTTCTTTTTTTGCCAATGGGAGGCAGGCAAGCCGAAAGCCGATGCCGCGGATGCGAAGGCCGGGACGGTGCCCGTCGCGATAGGCCGACCGGCAGAGGCCGGCGCCGCAGTCCCACGAGCCGCCCCGAACAACGCGCTGCGCGCCGCTCGACATGTCCTCCCGACCGTCTGAGGGATCGTATGGATATGGAAAATCGGGGGAGTCATATTTCTTACCCCAGAGACTCCGGGTCCACTCCCACACATTGCCGTGCATGTCGTAGAGCCCCCAGGCGTTGGGTTCCTTTTCTCCCACCGGATGGAGTCTGTCTCCCGAATTCTTATCGTACCATCCGGCCCGGTCCAAATCCTCTACCGTGTCTCCGGTGTAAAACCGGGTCTGGGTCCCGGCCCGGCAGGCGTATTCCCATTGCGGTTCCGTGGGCAGTTCCAGCCCCGCCCATTTCGCGTATTTTTCCGCGTCGTGCCAGCTTACGCCCACCACCGGCTGATTGGGCTGGTTGAATTTTCGGTCGCCCCAGTCGTCTGGCTTTTTCGCCTCCGGGTTTTCTTCGAGAAACCGGCCGTACTCCTCGTTGGTCACGGGGTAACGGCCCATGTAGAAAGACTCCACGGCGACTTTGTGTTGCGGGCCTTCAAACTCCCAACGTCCTTCTTCCTTTTCCAGCGATCCCATCAAAAACTCGCCGGCGGGAATGCAAACCAATTCGTAGCCTCCCAGTTTGGCTTTCAGGATCGGACGTTCGGCTTCGCCCGCCCGCGATCCGATCCATTCCCGGATGATCCTGTCCGGGTGGTTCGCCAGTGCGGGGGCCATGCCGGCCACGAGTTTTTCGTCCATTCGCTCCAGGATGCGCAGGGCAGCCAGCTGCCGTTTCCATAGTTCCTTGCTTCCGGCCGGGTCGCGCTTGACCAGATCGATGAACGGCCCCTTGTGGACTTCCACCGAGTCTTCCAGGCACATCTCCACCAGCTGCAGGTTCTCGGCGAAGGCCGGAAGCCGGGTCGCTTCGTTCATGAAATCCACGAACAGGGAAGGGTCCTCGTCCACGGCCAGAAGCAGCAGGCACACCTCCTGCCACCACGCCTCCCCGAAATGTCCCGCCAGCTCCTTCAAGATGGACTCGTTCTTTCTAGACAGGTAGAGGTTGCGAATCTCCCGGGCCGCCAGGTATTCCTGGAACCCGAGGTGCATAAACCCGTAATTCTTCCGGTCCCAGCCCACGAGAAGGCCGCTTTCGTCCCGCACCGCCTTGAGAAAGTCCTCGGCCGAACCGTGCGCCCACCCCACGGCTTCCACGGGCTTTTCCATGACCGGCGCCAGTTCGCCGGCGCTGGCCCGGGTACGGTTTTCCTCCCGGTGCATCCAGAGAGCGACGGGCTGAAGCACTCTTCTTCCGGCCCGGGCGGTCACCTTGGTGCGAATATCCACGGCCGAGCGCCACCGCTCCAGCAGCACGTCGATGCACTCCTCGTACAGGGCCGCGCGGGTGTGGGGAAGGTTTCCCCGGTCGAGATGCACCAGGCACAGGCAGGTCAGCAGGAGCGGGTTTCGGGTCATCTCGAACACGCGGCTGGCACGGAAACCCGGGGCCTTGAGACGTTCTATCAGCCTTTCGGCCTCGTCTTCGGCCAGTTGCGCCGCTTGGCTCGGGTCGTCCGGCTGCTGCTCCCGCTTCACGATGCCGTACCAGTTGTGGATGAACCGGCTCGCCTGGTCTTCGGAAAGGGGACGCATGTGCATCTCCAGAAACTGCGGACCCAGCCTTGCTTTTTCCGTGTAGCCCGCGAACCGGCTGGTGACCGCGAACCAGCAGGTGTCGTAAAGATCGTGGGCCTTTTCGATCCAGCGGGACACGCCGGACCTCCGGTCCGACTCGGCCACCTCGTCCAGGCCGTCGAGCAGAAAGATAAGATTGCCGCGTTTCATCAGTCGTCTTCCGAAACCTTCAGGCGTTTCCAGGTGGGGAAGATCCAGCTGCTGCCGGATGAAGTCCTCCAGTTTCATGCGGGTGTCGCGCAACTCCCGGAGGGGCAGAAACACCGGGAGCATGTCCGGCGGCAGCCCGATGCTCTCCGGGCCTCCCTTCAGACACCAGAGCAGGACCCGCTTCAAATGGGTGGTCTTGCCGGAGCCGGGGTCCCCCAGGATCACGACCCCGCGCCTCCCGACCTTTTTCGCTTCCTGGAATGCGTCCGGCACGGAGATCTCGTTTCCTCCGCCGCATTCCCGCAGCTTGTCCTCGGCATCCGCGGCGTCGGCAAAGCAGGCCTTGCCCGTCAGCCGCGTATCGACCATGGCCCGCAGCGGCACGTAGATGTCCTCCAGGCGAATCGGCACCCGCAGGGACACGCCGAATCCGACCAGAGGAAGGCTGGCGTGGAGGGACTCGCACTTTTTGCGGTAGTCCTCGATTTCTTTTTGGGTCGGCGTTTGATCCGGTTCGGGATCCCAAGCAGTTTCCAGCAATACATCTTCCTTTCCAAAGGACTTCGCCATAGCGGCCGGTACGTCTTTTCTGGAGGTTGCTCCATTTTTAACTTCGGCGGAATTTGGGCCTGGCATTTCCGGCCCCAACGCTGAGAGCTTCTTCGACAATTCCTCCAGCCATGGCAGGCCGGTCAGCTTCGCCACGCCGTATGGATCGTCGGACTTGTTTTTGATGATCCGGGGGACCCATCCGCCGCCGTGAAAGTCGTAGCTCCGAAGAAACACCTGTCCCTCCGCTTTGGAAAAGTTGAGCCGGACCATGCCGTAGCCCTTGTCCCGCTTTTTGTCCTGGTAAAACGCCCCAGCCGACAAGGTGGTGAGTCCGGAATCTTCCGTGGAGACCCAATTGTCGTGTTCATGCCCGTGGAGATAGAACCGGAAATTCTGCGCAATCCGCTTTTTCAAAGACCGCTCCTCCAATTCCACGAGCCAGTTGGGCGGCACGTGCGCCAAGCCGATGCCGAAATCCGCGCCCGCCATTCTCCCGGCTATGGTTTCGCACTGCCAATCGGCGGCCATCCACAGCTTTCCCCTCTGTTCCTCGCTCTTGTCCACCCAGGCCCAAACAGAGTTGAACGCGCCTACGCCCACCTTGACGCCGTCGATCTCCCGAACAAGGCCGTAGATCAGCCGTTCCGGGTCCTGATCGACCAAGTGCGCGTAGCCGGATTCCTTCAGAAATTTGCGGTAATCATCCAAGGGACGCATACAGTTGTCCCAGTCTAACCCGCCGTCCCGGATGGTCTCTACGATTTCCTTGTCGTCCTTCTGCGCCTTCAGCCAGGCGATAAAATGCTTGCTCGCCTTCTTGAAATCGATGTCGTGGTTTCCGGGGGTCAAAAACACGTTCTCCTTGGGGACCTCGATGGAGAAGGCGCGGCGGATTTCATCCAGACGCTCGTCAGCCCCCGCGAACTGGGCGGGCAAGTCCATCCCCTCCTTGTCCCCGAGGTTTCCGAAGGCCAAGTCCCCGGTAAAAAAGATCAGGTCCGGCCGAAGGCCTTCCTTCTTCTCCAGTTCCTTCAAATCTTCAAGAAGCTGTTCGAACACCCGCCGAGATTCCCACCCGGTTTTGGGGTCGCAAAAATGCATGTCGGATAGGTGAAGCCATGTCAACACAGGCATTTTCGATGCATCCTTGGATACTACACCCAACCCGCCCAGAGGAGGGCTGGCGTGGAGGGACTCTTTGCGGTGGTCGTCGATTTCTTTTTGCGGCGGCGTTTCATCCGGTTCGGGTTCGTCGGATTCGCGAGATTTCTTGGGTCCATGGACCCGGATTGTGTACCAGGGCTTTTTATCGCTCTTTTTCCCCCACCGGTAATCGGGGTCCCAGGCGCCCATGGGCTTGTCCTTTTTCCGGGTATGCACGGTGATTTCGCCTTTTTCCCGGTCGTAGACAAGAAGGTTGTACTGATGGGGAATTCCGGGGACCTGCTCCGGGGCGGGCGCTCCGAAAGTCCCGGCGCCGACGAGATGGATTCCCCGCTCCGTGTCGTAATCGTAATGCCCTTTCTCCGCCTCGTGGATATGCCCGTGCAGGGCAACCTTTATGCCGCGGACCGAAAGCTGCTGGAGAAAGGCGGTGTCTTTGATGGTCTGCGCCCCTGTCACGGGATGGTGCCAGACCGCGATCTTGAGCCAGTCTTCTCCGACGCAGCCTTTTTGGTCCAGGACGTCCAGGACATGGGCCAAAGCGTTGCGGTGGATGCTTGCGCGGTCCTTGTTGTGGTGGTCGATCTCCCAGCACGAGTTCATGGCGAGAAACACGATTCGGTTGTCCCGGTCGATGGATACAATGCCCTGGTCGTCCTCCTTTTCCGGGTAGGGCTTGCCCGCGACCGGCTCGTAGAAATGCTTCGAGAAATGGGCGAACCGTTTCCGGTATTTTTTGTCGTCTCGAACCAGCCAACCTACAGGACCCGCAGACACGGCCTTTTCGGCCATATCGTCGGGCATCGGGTCGGGAATTTCGCTCTTGGGAACGAACGGATAGGCTTTCTCCGATAGTTTCCAGTTCAGATCGTGGTTACCCGGCGCTATGATCAGCCGTTCTTTGCGAATATCGAATCGTTTCGCGATTTGCGTAATCAGTTCCGCCGCCGCCTCGTACTCCTCTTTCGTGGAATAGGTGCCGATATCGCCCGAAACGACCAGGTAATCCAGCTTTTCGATCTCCAGTTCGACGGTCAAATCCGTGCTCAACTGACTTCGATACTGGTTGGCGTCGTCCTTGGTCCCCAAATGGATGTCGGACAGATGGAGAATGTGAATCATGATTTTCGCCCTTTTTTGGAAATTGGAATTAGGAAATTGAAAATCGGTCGCTCTCGGGACCTTCGCCGCGTCATCCGACCGCCAAGCTACCAGCTCCGAAAGCGACCTTGGGTTTTCGCCCCGTTTTCCGGGGACAGGGTCCCATACGGGTCGGGGGAAGGCATCCGCCGTTCCGTCGAGCTGGGAGGCAGGCAAGCCGAAAGCCGATGTTGCGGTTGCGATTGCCGGGATGGTTCCTGTTGCGATAGGCCGACCGGCAGTTGCCGGCGTCGTTGTCCCACGAGCCGCCCCGAACAACGCGTTGCGCGCCTCGGTATGGTACCCGGTTCCTCTGTATCACATTTTTTCCGAATGCGGAAGATTCACGGAAAAATAAGGCAATAAGGTAATAAGGTTGGGGGTAAAAAAGGACCGGCATTCTACTAAGGTTGAAAAAACGAAAATAAGGTTTTGGGAGTCTGGTTTCTATGTTGGCCGCGCCTTCTCCGCCTCGTCCGCCTCGTTCCAACGCTTTGCGTTGGAATGCATACCCGGACGCTTCGCGTCCGCGTTCCGAAGAGGCATGGCTGGCACAAGAACCAAGGCCGGTTTTGGCCTTTTTGACCGACAGGTCCTTGCGATTTGGCGAGATCGGCTGCTCTGATCGGGAGCATTCCCTGTTTCCTGGTCATAACGGGGTTTGGGCGATTAAATATCTTCGTGCTCTTCGTGTCCTTCGTGGTGGAAAATCAAGGAATCAGACCACGAAGAACACGAAGAGCACGAAGGATTTATCTTTGCTGGATATAACGGATTTGGGGGTGGGTGGAATGTAGGTTGGGTTGAGCGTCGCCAATTGTTGGGTTTCGCTACGGAATTCTATCAGACAAACAGATAAGGCGCACGAAACGGCTGGGAAGCAAGCGAAACCCAACATGGAACCCGCTCAGCCCAACCTACGCATTGCCGCTCCCCCAAATCCGTTATAACCAGAACAATTCATCCCCTACAGGGAAATTTCGAACGGGACGCGCGCGAGTTACAATAATCGATCCCCTACGGGGAAAATCCGAGGTCCAGGCGAACCCCGCAAGCCGAAAGCCGGCATTCCGGAAAGGAACAAAACACGACTGAAAAAGTATCCGGCATTCCGGGGGATTTTCATCATCACGCGTTGCGCGCCTCAGTACGGCACCCCGTGCCTCTGCATCACGTTTTTCCTGAATGTGGAAGAGTCCGCCAGCTTCGTGAATGCGAACAGCGGCTCCATGTGCCGAACCAGCTCGTTGGTGGACCATTCGCCCCGGACCCATTTGCCCTCGTAGGCGATGAACTTCCTGACAAATCGCCTCTTGCTTCTCGCGGAAAGCCAAAGCCGGTCCGGAAAAACGCGGTATCCCAGATATGTTATGCCGCATCGGCAACGATTGAGGTGCAGCATCTTGAGTTCCAAACGAAGGTTTTCGCGGAGGTAGTCGCGAATGCGGGGCATCAGCTCCTTCAGGCGGTCTTTGCGGCTTGCGAACAAAACGGCGTCGTCCATGTACCGCAGATAGCCCTTGATCTTGAGTTCTTCCTTGACCCAGTGGTCGAACGGCCCGAGATAGAAGTTGGCCAAGTGCTGGGAAATCAGGTTTCCGATGGGCATTCCCTTTCCCGGTACCGTGTAGTAGGTGTCCAGGATTTTCTGAAACAGGATAAGGACATCGTCGTCCTTGATGCGGCGGCAGAGCAGTTTCATCGCCGTGAAATGGTCGATGGAATCGAAATATTTGCGAATGTCCAGCTGGAGGTACCATGGATGTTTGCGGCTGAATTTCCTGGCTCTTTTCACCGCCCTTTGCGGACCTTTTTCCTTGCGGCAGGCGTACGAATCGAAAATGGCGTATTTCTCCAGCACCGGCTCGCAGACGTTCATGACGGCGTGGTGGAGGACCCTTTCCGGAAAGGAGGCGGCGCAAATCCGGCGAACCTTCGGGTCGCGGACCGTGAAGTAGCGGTAATGGCCGATGTCCGGCTCGCACGCTCGCAGTTGCAAGAGCATGGTTTCGATGTTGTCGTAATAATTCCGCTGGAATTCGACGACGTCGGGCCGTTTGCGCTTGCCCTTGGCGGCCTTGCAAAAGGCCTCGTGCAGATTGTCCCTGTCGGCGATGGAGGGATAGAGGTTTCCCGCCCGTTTCATGGGTCCTCCTCGTTCTCCTCGTTCCAGGCAGGCTTGTTTCGGTCCTCTTCGGCGGGCCCTTCCGCTTTCTGTTCCGCCGGCTGTTTTTCCTTTTTCGTGAATTCCAGGATAGCCTCGCCGTATTTCTCCAACCTCTCTTTTCCCATATTTTTGATTTTCGAAAGCTGCTTTTTGGACTGGGGCCGCGTTTCGCTTATTTCGGCCAATTGGGCGTCCGTAAGAATCACGTACGCCTTGATATTTTCCTTTTTGGACGTTTCCAGGCGCCAGTCGCGAATTTTGTCGAACAGAGCGAAATCTTTCTGGGAAAGGACCTCGCGATAATCGATTCGATGGCCGAATGATTTGTTCCCTTTTTGGAGGGCCTGGATTTCATATTCCACCGTGATGGTGTAGAACGCGTTTTCGTCGTTTCCGAGCAGCGTTTTTTCGATTTTGGAGACTATTGCGGAAGCCAGGAATTGGTTCATTTCTCTTTCCACTTCCGGCGACCCTTTTACGGGAATCGAGAAAAATCTGAGTTGTCGTGCCATTCGAACACCTTTTGTCTGTCGTCCCTAACGGGACTCGGGGCATATAGCCGGTTCCGCCCCGGCGATGAATCGCCGGGCTATTGTCTGCCGTCCCTGACGGGACTCGGGGCCTCGTCGCAGGCTTCCGCCCCGGCGATGAATTGCTGCGCTATTGTCTGCCGTCCCTGACGGGACTGGCTCGTCGCGGATTTGTGGGAAAAGGCGTGTCGATGGTAACCAGACCATCCTGGTCTGGCATGTCTCGGCTTCCAAACGGCGGCATATGCGCGACATGGGACCAGAGCTGGAAGCTCTGGTTACCTTTGCCGCTCCCCACAAATCTGAGATGGACCACGGGACTCGGGCTGGTCGAGAAACAGGTCATGCTTCCGATCCGATCGCAAGCCCCGCGCTCGGCACGGCGGGTCGTCTGCTTTGGATGGCGGCTGTCGGCGCTTCGCTTTTTTCCGACATCCTCCATCCAAAGCCGACGACCCTCCGCGCCTCGCTTCCTTCCTGCTATTTCTTGCTCTCTTCTTTTTTTGCCAATGGGAGGCAGGCAAGCCGAAAGCCGATGCGGCGGTAGCGATCGCCGGGATGGAACCCGTAGCGACAGGCCGACCGGCAGAGGCCGGCGACGAAGTCCCACGAGCCGCCCCGAACAACGCGACGCGCGCCTCCAGACATATCCTCCCTGCCATCATTGGCATCGTATGGATACCTGAATTCGGGTTTCCACAAGTCGTCTCCCCATAAACTCCGGGTCCATTCCCATACATTGCCCGCCATGTCTTCGCATCCGAAGGGACTCGCTCCGTTTGGAAAACATCCCGCAGGGCTTGTCGATTTTATCCCCGTATCAGAAAAATTCATTCTGTTTTCATCCGCTTCTTCGCCCCACGGAAAAACGGTCCTTTTCAGTCCCAACGCGGCTTTTTCCCATTGGGCCTCCGTAGGTAATGTCACAATTACCTCAGGCCTGTCGAGCTTTTTCGTCAGCCATCGGCAATATGCGTCGGCATCGTGCCAAGATACACACACTACCGGATGGTTGTCCACGGTGTTTTCCTTTTTGAAATCCTCCTCCTCCACCTTGTGACCGGAATCCAGGCAAAACGCACGGAATTGCGCCACCGTGACCGGGTACCTGGAGATGTAGAATTTGGACAAATCCACATCGTGTGCGGGAGTCTCGTACTCGTAGCTGTATGGGGTGATTTTCCCGAATTTTTCTTCCAACATCGGAATGTCCTCTTCCCGAATCCCCATACGAAAAGGCCCTGCGGATATCTCGAAGAACCCGCGCATGGGGTCTGCTGGCAAATGCCAGAAATCCGGATCGAACCGGGGATCTCCCAGCCTGGCCAGGGCGTTTCCCATGGATACGCGTTCTTTGGGAGCGAGGATGTCGTCCGCGCGGATGGCCTTTTCCATCCATTTGACCACGCGTCCGTGGGCGATTCTTCCCGGCTCGGTCTGCCGGGCTTCCATGACGCCGATTTCCAGAATGGCCTCCGCCGCAATCTCGGCCTTTTGGAATGAGGCCGCGTCGCGTTTTTCGGCTTCGTCGGGAGACTGGGAGCACATATGGGAAATGGCGCTGATCCCCTGGCCCATGGGCGCGTGCCTTGCGGCCAGGACGAACACCACGCGCCATTTTCCGGGATCATCGGCCGCAAGGCGGGCCGTTTCGACGGGGTCGGCCATCTCCACCAGGTGGCAGGCGGCCATGAATTCCTGGAACGTGCGGTGGGGAAAGGCGAAGGTTTCGGGGCGATGGCAGACCAGGAGGCCGGCGCGGTTTTTCACATAATCCAGGAATATCTCGGCCTTGCTTAGATCGCCGAGGCGCTTTCTCAAGATTTTCAGCAGGGCCAGGTCTGAAATGTCGGCGGTTTCGGCGTCCGAATTCCGGTCCGCGTGGATTTGGAAGGCCACTTCGTAGAGGCTCGATTCCAGGCCTTTCATTTTCAGGCCGGGGATGTTCAGGGCTTCCAGAAGGCCCTTTTCGCCGCCCAGGCGGTTTTCCCATCTTCTCAGGAGCAGATCGACGGTCCACTGGTACAGCTCCACCCGGTCCTCGGGCAGCTGCCCCCGGAAACTGTGCAGCATGGCCATGACCGTCAGGAGCAGGGGCCTTTCGGCCAGCCCGGCAAGGTCTTCGCGCTTGGTGGCGTTCTTGAGCCGTTCGGCCCGCTCTTCGGCCTCTCCGGGATCGAACCGGCCCATTTCCCTGAGCCTCTGGTACCAGATGTCGATAAAGGCTTCTATGCGCTCCGTGTCGAAGGGCACGAGAGTGGCCTGCCTAAACCCGTTGAGCTGGTATTCGCAGCCGATGTAGGCGTAGATGCGGCAGGTCGCCAGGTAGCGGTTCTCCGGGTACCGGGCGCAGAAATCCTCCAGGGACGCGACCACGATTGTTCGAAGTTCGGACGGGACTTCGTCCAGGCCGTCCCAGAGCATCAAATAGTGTTGTTCGGGTTCGCGGGAGAGCAGGCCCTGGTAAAAGGCGTCCCAGAATCCGGAAAACTCCGATTCCATAAAAACGGACCTGAGATATTTCAGAAACAGGGAGGCGTCGCCTTTTTCCGGCACGGGTTTCCGGCTTCGGACATGGACCGCGAAGTCCTTCAGTACAATCCGCACGGGCAAAAGCGGGCCGCGACTCCACGGGCCGCTTTTTTCCAAGCGCTCCATCCAGGGGTCCGGGTCCTTTTCCAGGAGCGCGTTTGCCATCACGTGGGCCAGGTAGTTGACCAGGGTGGATTTTCCCGAGCCCGGGTCTCCCAGAAGGACCAGGCGGCTGTGCCGGTCGGCCATGTCCTGGGCGGACAGGCGTCGTTCCTCCTGTCCCTCCTGTCCCTCCTGTCCCTCCTGGCCGTGCATCATCATGTGCATGCGCACCTGCTCTTCGTTTTCCGGGGGCCGCTCGATCTCCCGGGTGTCCAGCGAGGTGTAGATGTCCAGCAGACCGAGGCGTCCGCTTCCCGCCGGGCTGCACGTGGCGTCGGCCTGCTCCGGGTCGAGGCTCGCCCAGGGCAGGTTCCGGGTGGCGTTGACCAGCTCGGCCAGGTAGGTTTTCCGGGAGGTTTCGGGATCGGGGACTTGTCGAACCGGGGAAGGGGACGCGGACGCGGACGACGGTTCGATATCGACATCAAAGGATTTCGCGGGTTTCCGGACTTGGATTTTGTACCACGGCTTTTGATCGTTCTTTTTCCCCCACCGATAGTCGGGTTCCCAAGCCCCCATCGGCTTTTCCTTTTTCCGGGATTGCACGGTGAGTTCGCCCTTTTCCCGGTCGTAGGCAAGCAGGTTGTACTGGTGGGGAATTCCCGGAACCATTTGGCGAATCGACGCCCCGAAGGTGCCCGCGCCGATCAGATGAATCCCCCGGTCTTCGTCGTAGTCGTAGTACGCTTTTTCGGCTTCGTGGATATGCCCGTGCAGCACGGCCCTGAACCCGTGGACCGCAAGCAGCTGTAGAAAGTCCACATCCTCGATGGCCTTCGCCCGCAGGACCGGATGGTGCCACACCGCGATCTTGAGCCAGTCTTCGCCCTTGCAGTCTTCCAGGGCGTCCAGGCCGCTTGTCACGGCGATATAATGGATGCCGGAGCGGTCCTTGTGCAGGTGGTCGATCTGCCAGCACGAATTCAAGGCGAAAAACACGATTCGGTTTTCTCTGTCGATGGAGACAATGCCCTGCTCGTCTTCGTTTTCCGGATAGGGCGTGCCCGCGACCGGCTCGTAGAAATGCTTTGAGAAATGGGCGAAACGCTTCCGGTATTTTTTGTCGTCTCGAACCAGCCAGCCTACAGGCCCCGCAGACACGGCCTTTTCGGCCATATCTTCGGGCATCGGGTCGGGAATTTCGCTTTTGGGAACGAACGGATAGGCTTTCTCCGAGAGCTTCCAGTTCAGATCGTGGTTTCCCGGCGCAACGATCAGCCGTTCCTTCCGGATATCACACCGTTCCGCGATTTGCGCGACCAGTTCCGCCGCCGCCTCGTACTCGTCGCGGTTTGAAAACGTGCCGATATCGCCGGATAAGACCATATAATCCAGCCTGCGGACTTCCAGTTCCTTCAAGTCCGCAAGCAACTGCGTTCGATACTGGGTGGCGTCGTCCTTGTTTCCCAAATGAATGTCGGAAAGATGAAGGATATGAATCATCGAATTTTTCCTTTTCATACTTGAATTGACTATTTGACCACGAAACACACGAAAAACACGAAAGAAATAAAAAATATTAATTATAACGGATTTGGGGGAGCGGCGATGCGTAGGTTGGGTTGAGCGGGTTCCATGTTGGGTTTCGCTTGCTTCCCAACCTTTTCGCGCGCCGTATCTGTTTGTCTGATAGAATTCCAAAGCGAAACCCAACAATTGACGACGCTCAACCCAACCTACATTCCCCCCCCCCCAAATCCGTTATAACCAGAAAAAATGGAAAAATTAAAAAAACACAAAAAATGGGGGCTTCATGGCCATTTTTTCAATATGCGTAGCTACGTGTTTCAGGACGATAACAGGTTCTTTTCAGTATGTTTTGTCCCTCGGATACCCCCCCCATGAACTATGACCTGCAACGAACAATGGGGCTTGGTCTTAACATCGGCCACTTTCAGGGACTATCGTTGCGGCGGTCGTCATTCCGGGCGGAGCGGTATGCACTCCGGGTGTCGATAAAATAGCTGGATTCCGTCGTTTCAGGGAATTTCTTAACTGGAACGTGTAGCGTAGACCCGGAATCCAGGCGGCCGAATTTAGAACCAAGCCCGAACAATGAAAGCCTCGTCGGACCGTCATTCCGGGCGAAGCGGTATACAACCCAGGTGACTAAAAGATAGCTGGATTCCGTCTTTTCCGGGAGTTTATCAAGTGGAAAATGTAGCGTAGACCCGGAATCCAGGTGGCCGAGTTTAGAACCAAGCCCCATTGCGACCAATCCCTCATCTACGCCGGACAGGTTCTCGGTTTCTGTTTTTTCACCCATTCGACCCTCTTTGGAAATGGTTTCAGGACGCCAGCCATTTCCTCGCTTTGAAAAAATTGCCGATTTCCCCCATGAAAATCAGGGTGGTTTCCTCCTTGATCACCTTATCGACGTCGGGATCGAATTCCATGTCCCCGTCTTTTTCCCTGATTCCCAGGAGAAGCAGGTTGAAGCGTCGTTTGAATTCGCCTTCCCGGATGGTTTTTCCCGCCAGGCGGGAGTTTTTCGGAACATAGACTTGGCTGATGCGAATCACGCCGTCCTTGGACCGAAGCATGCTGTCGAGGAAATTGACCACGGTGGGCCGGATCATCTCCGAGGCCAGGCGCAGGGCGCCGATCATGTTGGTGGAGACCACGCCGTTGGCGCCCGCCTTGTACAGCTTGGGCTCCAGCCTGGGGTCGGTCATGCGGCTGATGATGCGCATGGTGGGGTTGAGCATCCGGGCGGTCATGGTGACGTAGAGGTTGTTCTGGTCGGAGGGAAGGGTGATGATGATTCCGGCCGCCTTCTCGATGCCAGCGCTCACCAGGTTTTCGTCCTCGGTGGCGTCTCCCTGGATGAACAACAGATCGCGAATGGCGTTCTTGCATTTTTCTACGCTTTCCTCGTCCCTGTCGATCAGGACGCAGGCTTCGCCGTTTTTCAGGATTTCCTCGACCACGGGACGGCCGGTTTCGCCGCCGCCGCATACGATGTAGTGTCCGGACAGCTCGCCAATTCTGTTTTTCATGCGCTTTCTCCTTAGCATTCCCGAGAGTTCCCCCTCCACGATGACCGCAGTGAGCGTACTTGCGCCGTAAAGGATGATTCCCATGCCGAACACGATCAGAAACATGGTGAATATCTTGGCGCCCGTATCGCCGGAAACATTGATCACCTCGCCGTATCCCACGGTGGTCAGGGAGATGACGGTCATGTACAGGCAGTCGAGGAACGACTCTTGGTAATCGTATATGAAATAGTACCCGAAGGCGCCGAGCATGATCACGAAAAATACGGAGATGACCGCGTAGAACAGTCGCTGTTTCATTGTCATGGGGGTGCGCCTCCATGGTTGTCGGGTTGAAGTTTCTGGCTTGGCTGCGAATTCGGCCAGTTGCGGCGTCACGGACCGGCACGGACCGGCACGGACATCCACGGATCAGCATCCCCTGTTTCCTAACCGTACAGTCCCGTTAGGGACGGCAGACAATAGCCCGGCAATTTATTGTCGGGATTGCCCCGCCGGCGCGTCCCAAGTCCCGTCAGGGACGACAGAAAAATGAACTCTGGCAATGGGGCCTTCCCGCCGGGTTTGCAAGAACCAGGGAATTCCCCCCGGAACGGACCAACGCGGATCGGCACGGACCACCGCGGACCGGCATCCCCTGTTTCCTAACCGTACAGTCCCGTTAGGGACGGCAGACAATAGCCCGGCAATTTATTGCCGGGGTTGCCCCGCCGGCGCGTCCCAAGTCCCGTCAGGGACGACAGAAAAATGAACTCTGGCAATGGGGCCTTCCCGCCAGGTTTGCAAGAACCAGGGAATTCTCCCCCAGCACGGACCGCCGTACGTAAAGCGTCGGACATGCAGACCGGAATGTGAAAACCAAGCATTGAATTCCTTTCTGCCTTCCGCGCAAACAACGACGCTATCAGACAAACCTGCTGTAAAAAATCTTATACCGAGTTGGATTCATATTGCAAACTTTTCGATCAAAGGACGAAAGCGCATGGAAACCGAATTCGCCTTCAAGGAATTACACCACGAAGAGCACGAAGAGCACGAAGGACAACGGATCCAAATGAATACAAACCGTCAAAGGGAGCATTTCTCTGTTTTTTTGCAAATCCGGCGGAATGCCCGCCTCACTATAGGACTTGCCTGGGGTGATGAAAATTCCACGGAATGGCGGATCATTTTTCAGCCGGGTTTTGTTGCTTTCCGGAGTGCCGGCTTTCGGTTTGCGGGATTCGCCCGGATCCCGGATTTTCAAGCGGACCGTCATTCCGGCCGGAGCGCGCGCGGTTGTCGGAGGAACGGATTTTCGATTTCTCACGCGGCCTTTTCGAGGTTCGTCGTTTTTTGCCGGCAAGCGCGCGCGGAGAGCCGGAATCCAGGCTTTGGCGAGTTTTCGGAAACGGGGCGAGGCAGAATGTTCGGGCGCCGAACTGTTGGAAAGCAGGCGTTCGTTTCCCAGTCATCGGCGTTCCGGGGTTGGTTCTAAATTCGGCCGCCTGGATTCCGGGTCTACGCTGCATTTTCCAGTTAAGAAATTCCCGGAAGCGACGGAATCCACCTGTTTTATCGACACCCGGGGTGCATACCGCTGCGCCCGGAATGACGACTGCCGGGACGAGAGTCTTTGAACGTGGCCGAATTTAAAACCAAGCACGGCGTTGGGCTTGGTTCTAAATTCGGCCGCCTGGATTCCGGTTCTACGCTACATTTTCCAGTTAAGAAATTCCCGGAAGCGACGGGATCCACCTGTTTTATCGACACCTGGAGTTCATACCGCTCCGCCCGGAATGACGACCGCCGGGACGATAGTCTTTGAACGTGGCCGATGTTAAGACCAAGCCCCTGTTTTTCCTATATTTCAAATAGGGCAGTGCTATTGCGAAAGACACTATGCAAACGGTTATAAGCAAGAGGAATATATCCATTTTGTCGAGCCTTTTTAGATGTCGCCGGTTTAGATGTCGCCGGTTTGAATGTCGCCGGAATTTGGACGCAGAAGCTCAAGTGTTTCCGCGTCAAGCTTTTACAATAGCGCTTTGTTTATTTTTCCCGCCCAATCCATGTCGGGCGAAAGGGTTCGGCCGTCCAGGTCGATTACCTCGACCGCGCCCATCAAAGAGTTGGTCGCCAGCACCAGGTCGGCGTCGTACAGGTCCTTTGGAAACGTCTTTTCGCAGACGACGCCGACGCCTTGTCGCCGCAGAAAGTCGAGGACGGCCGCCTGGAACACTCCGGGAAGCACGTGGGGCGACTGGGGGACGACCGCGCGGTCGCCCTTGAAAACAAGGATATTGGCCGTATTGGTTTCGCTCGCGGAGCCGTCGGGGTTCAATACGAGGGCTTCGTCCGCGCCGTTTTCCGCAGCCCACCTTCCGGCCGTCAGGTAGTAGAGATAGTTGAGGGTCTTGTGATCGGCCAGCGGCGTCAGCCGGGGATGCGGATAGGTTTTGAGACGCAGGCCACGGGCGTTTTTTTTCAGTTTCAGCCTGTGAACGTAGGGCCGGGCCGCGACCAGAAGGGTCCTGTTTTCCCACGGTGTATCGCCTGCGCCGCGAGTCGCCAGGACCTTGACGGCGGCCACGTCGCTTTCCAAATGGTTGGCCGCGATCACTTGCCCGATCACGTCGGCCCATGTGATATCCGGCGGGGGATCGGGAAACAGCGCATTCCAGGCCCGGTGGAACCTTTGCAGGTGTTCTGAAAGGAAACGAATATCGCCTTGGACCACGCGGATGGTCTCGAAGAACCCGCAGCCGTATTGAAAGCCTTCGTCCAGGACGGAGGCCGTCGCTCGGCGGGCAGGGCGCAATGCGCCGTTGATCCAGACCATGGGCGGGGCAGGGGAGGGGACGGACATTTCGTTTCGGCAAGATTCGGTCAGGACGGACGAAAGAGTCTGTCCCTTGTGAAGGGTTTCCTCGAACTCGGATTCCGGGTCCGAGTCGTATACGATTCCTCCTCCAACGGAAAAGAAGACCTTGTCCCGCACAATGGTCGCCGTGCGGATGGCGATGTTCAAATCCATGGTTCCGTGGAAGCCGATGTAGCCGATGGAGCCTGTGTAGACATGGCGGCGGCACGGCTCCAGTTCGTCGATGATCTCCATGGACCGGATTTTGGGACACCCTGTGATGGAGCCGCCGGGAAAGGTGGCGCGAATCAGGTCGGAGGCGTTCTTGCCATCGTCCAGCTCGCCCTCCACAATCGATACCAGGTGGTAGACGTTTTGATAGGCCTCCAGGCGCTTGTGCTCCGACACCCGCACCGAACCGGCCTTGCAAACCTTGCCGATATCGTTTCTCAACAGGTCCACGATCATGGACAGCTCGGCGTCGTCCTTGCGGCTTTGCAGCAAATCCTCCCGGTTTTTGTCGTCCTCGGCAGGCGTTTTGCCCCTGGGCCGTGTCCCCTTTATGGGACGGGTTTCCACCAGGTTTTGCTTCATCAGGAGAAAACGTTCGGGCGACGTGCAGACGATTTGATGGTCTCCCGCGTTGACATAGGCGAAGAAGGGGGCGGGATTTTTCTCGTACAGCCGCGCGAACAAGGCGAACGAGTCTCCAGAGAAATCCATCTCGAAGCGCTGGGACATGTTCACCTGGTAGACGTCTCCCGACTTGATGTATTCGATGATTCTTTCCACGGCGCGGATGTAGTCGGGCTTGGAGATATTGGAACGAAAGGTTTTCTCGTCGCCGCGAAAGCCCGCAAGGTCCTTTTTCTCCCCGTAAAGAACGGCTTTGAATTCCGCCAGAGCATTCTGAACGCGCGCGCGCGCCCGTTCACGGCCGGGGCGTTCTCCGGGAAAAAGCCTTTGGGGAACGAACAAGCGACATCTTTTCTCGACCTTGTCATAGACCATCAGAACGCGATGGGAATACAAGAGCAGGTGGGGGAGGGCAAGAGTGTCGATGGAGGTGCGTGGAAGTTTTTCGACCGCGTCTTTCAGATCGTAGGCCAGATACCCCAGAAGCCCCGCTCCCAAAGGCCCGGGGATGTCCGCGCCCTCCATGTGGAAATACCTGATCAGGCAATCGAGCAAATCGAAGGGGTCCTCCTCCAGGCGGAACTCGCTGGAATCGATTTGCAACGACAGGGCCTTGCCTTTTGCGGAAAACGCCAGCCATGGATCCACCCCCAGAATATGGTACCTGGCGCAGTCCAGATCTCCGCCGCTCATGAGCAGCACGGTCCCTTGCAAATGCGCATAGCGGCTCGCGGCGTCCATGAAGCTTTCCGCCAGCTCGATCTCCTCGCAATGGCAACCGCACAGACGGCCGGCGGCTTCCATGATTGTTACTTCCATTTTCTCCACGCTTTTACAAATATGCTCCGTCGGGAAAAACAGGTCCATCCGCCGCCGGAACACCAACGCCCATCGGCATCAAGCCTTTCCCGTTTTCGGGTTTCCAGCGTACGGAATCGCGCCGCACACTCAACGGCCCTTCCTCCAAAAAGTTTTCCACAAGGGCGAACCCGTGTTCGGTCAAAAAGCTTTCCGGATGGAACTGGACCCCGTGCAGCGGATATTCCGGATGCCGCACGCCCATGGGCACGCCGTCTTCGCTTACGGCGTTCACGCGCAGTTCGGAACGGTCGTATTCGATCATAAGGGAATGATAGCGCGCGACGGAAAAAGGGGAGGGCGCCCCTTGGAAAACTCCGTTGCCTTCATGGTAGACCAGGCAGGTCTTGCCGTGCATGGGAAGGGGGGCGCGCACGGTCCGCCCGCCGAAGGCCTCGTTGATGCACTGCATCCCGAGGCATACGCCCAGGACGGGGGTAGTTTTGCAAAACGCCCGAATCAACGGGATGGAAATTCCGGCGCTGGCCGGGTCCTTGGGTCCCGGGCTGATCAGAATATAGTCGGGACCATACCCGGCAGCCTGCGCCGTCGTGATCTCGTCGCTTCTACATACCTTTATTTCAAGCGGGTACAGACGGAACATCTGCACCAAGTTGAACGTGAATGAATCGTAATTGTCGATCACCAAAAGCTTCGCCGCCATTTTCGCACCTCCAAAAATAAAAAAAGCCATCCAGAAAGAGTCTGGATGGCTTTCGCCTGGCATAACTCGTGTCATTTGTTCCCGAAAGCCGCCGAAAAAACCGATTGGTTCCAAGGCGATTCGGGAAACTCTCGATCATTTTCGGTTTTTGATATCTCAAATTTCGAAAAAAATCAAGGATGAAAAGCCTTCCAATACCTCATGGCTTTTTATCGGTACGGCCCTCTGCGAACCTCTGCGTCTCTGCGCCTCTGCGTTGAATACACTGCCCCTCTGCATCGGAGGGCCCGATTTAAAACGCAGAGGCGCAGAGCCGCAGAGGTTCGCAGAGAAGAGCCGGTCAAGAAACGGGACCTCGTTTTGCCAGAACGACAGCGTCCGGTCCCATTGCGGAAAAGCCGGATGCGTAGCCGGGCACGACCTGGGCTTTTACTCGTTCCCACGCTCCTGCGTGGGAACGCATTCCGGGACGCTCCAGCGTCCCGTCATTCGGACGCGGCCGCTTGTTTTTATCATCCCAATGAGGGAATGAGGGAGCTTTATAGGATGTTTTGCAAACGCTGCGCATGATGTGCCCCCCCCTGCACGGGACGCGGGAGCGTCCTACGGGCGTTCCCACGCCGGAGCGTGGGAACGAGCGGCACGTCTCCGCGCAATACGGACCCACCGCACGGGACGAGGGAGCGTCCTGGGGTGATGAAAATCATCCAATTTCGGGAGATTTTTTTCTGCCGGGAATTGTTTCCCCATCGAGGCAATATGCACGGGCTGGTTCGGGAGCGTAGGGTGGGTGGGTCGATACCCGGGTGTTGTCGCCAATTCAAATTCTCTTGAAATAGATGGCCTGACAATCTTGCACGGAGCCCAACCCACCATCTTTCGCGCCAATTCGTCGTTTCTTCGAACGAATGGCACTGCGGCGGTACGGGAAATGGTGGGTTGGGCTTCGTATAAACTCGAAGGACACGGGCGTAAACAAGCTTTGTACCAGCCCCAAACGCCAGGCTTTAAACCCACCCACCCTACGCTCCCGAACCAGGCACCATGATAGTTTTCGCGGAACAAAAATCGGCAGATAATTTACAGCAAAATAGGGAACATTTTCATAACCCCAGGAGCGTCCTACGGGCGTTCCCGCGCTGGAGCGTGGGAACGAGCGCAACGAGCGCAGATCGGACAGCGATAGGCCTTTTTTATTTTTCCAGTACGACGGCCTCCGTCGCCATTGCGGAAAAGCCGGGTGCGTAGCCGGGCACGACCCGGACTTTTTCGTCGATTTCGAGTGTTTGGTTGTATGTGCCGGACGCCACTTTGATCCAACCGCCGGAGAGCGCGGCGTCCATGGCTTCCCCGAAGAACTCGAAGCAAGGTCCCAAACCGTCGCAGTCTCCGGGCTCGTCTTCTACTACATACACGATATCGGTGACAAGCGTCTTGTCGCCGCCGTATGTCGTTCCTTCCGCGTTTTGGGCGACCAGCCGGTAGTGGTAGGTAGCACCCGACGAAAGGTCGTCGATGTCGGCGTCCAGCGAGACCGAATCGTCTCCCGCGCCTGCGGAGGCTGCAGGAGTCTGCAATCCGTAGGACACGCTCTGTCCGTACTGGAAGTAGCATGTCGTCTCCAGGCCATTGGGATCGACTTCGCCTAGCACTGTTACCGAGACGCTCGTGTCGGAGACATCCGTCATATCGGCCACCCCTCCCGTGACGGCCAGGGGAGGGTAGTGGGAAAACTCAAAAGCGCCGATATCCGGACCCAGGCCCGAATAATCGTCGTTGATTCCGGGTATAAGCACGCCGGCATCGACCAGTTCGCTCTGGCAGGAGAGGGAAAAGTCGCCCCCGGACCTGTCGGCGAACATGGGATCGACCTCCACGCCGTTTGCCTCCTGGCCCACGGCCGAGGAGAACTGCGCCAGGGTTTCGTACCGGACGCCTTCCCACCGGACAAGGTCCTCGGCATGGTCGTTCCAGACGGCGTCGCAATCCAGGTCCGTGGGCTGGCCGTCGTTGTAGTTATAGATGCCGAAGCTGGTGCCTCTCCAGATGTTGTTGCGGGCGTAGATGTTGGTCCAGGTGCCGGGGGCCTTGATGTAGAGCCCGTTGTTGCCGCTGTAGAAGGCGTCGGCGGTGTTGTGGAACAGGTACATGGGGCCGGACAAGCCGTAGCCGCTGTTGAACTTGAAGGGACTTCCGGTGTAGTCGTTGTTTCCCACGCCGGTTCGATAGATCAGGTTCCGGATGGCGTATACGGGACCGTCGTAGACCGGGGCGAGGGAAATGCCCATCAGAATGTCGTGGAAGGTGTTTCCGATGATGCGAACATTGCTGCAACGGCCGTCGGTCTCGATGCCGTCGTCGCCCATGCGGTAGATCACGTTGTCGTAGACGTCGGTCTCGTTTGTGACCGCGTCCGTGCTCGACGGGCACGCGCCGAACCCGTCGAAATCGTCGTGGAACATATTTCCACGAATCACGTTTCCCCGCCCGTCCACGGGGTCGTAGAAGACAACGCCGCCGTCCTCAAGCCCGCCCACGCTCTTGATGTCCGACCAGGGCCAGTCGAAGATGACGTCGTAGAATTCGTTGTCCTGGATCACGTTTCGATGGGAATCGCGCTTGATGCCGATCCCCAGATCGTTGCAGGCGAACGTGCAATCCTGGATCAGGCAGTCGCTGGCGTTGTTCAAGTAGAACACCTTGGGATAGCTCCCCTGGCCGTAGTGCTTGAACGTCAATCCCTGGAAGTAGATAAAGTCCTGCTCCACCAGGAAGGCCGTCCCGTATCGGGAAACAACCATGTCGGCGCTGTTCGGATTGTCGTCGTCGGAAAGATGCACGTACAGCCATGACGAATCCTGGTAGAAACCGGGCGTGTTGTCGCGGTCGAGGGCTTCGAGGGAGGCAAAACCCGTGTAGGGAAACAACCGGTATCCGTCGGCCAGAATGTAGCGCACTTTTTCGGGGGCCTGCGATGTTCGATACACCCCGCTCGCATAATGGCTCCAAGAATAGGAACTCGGGTCCGCGCCGTCCAGGACGGGAGTTTCTTCCGGATACGCCCGAATCACGACGGGCGCGTTCTGGGCACCGGATCGCGGCATGGAAAAATCGCCCTCGAAATAATTGCCGCCCCTGAGCAGGACCTCGTCGCCTGCCTGGGCCAAGGAAACGGCCTGGGCAATACTGCACGGCGCGGCCTCCGAACACGCGGTCCCGCTGCCGCTCGGGGAGGCCACATAGGTGTTCAGAGCGTCGGGAATCGATATTTCCGCGCGGGTGGTCGTCGTACCGTTTACGACGACACCGTCCAGAGGACCGCCGTTCGGGTCGGAAAGGCTCACCCGCACGTCGTAGGCAGTGCCCGCCGTCAGACCGAACAGGCTTCCGACAAAACGTACCGACGAGATTCGCGAAAGCCCGAACCCCGAATGATAAGCGCCCCCGCTTTCGCGATAGGATACGGCCGCGACGGCGTCCTCGTCTGGATCGTCGCCGGCATCGACCGTGCAGATCACACCCATGTTTTCGAATGTCGCGTAAAGCTCCAGATCGGCGGCAAAACCTTGCGAGCCCAAGAGGGCCAAGAGGATAACAATGGGCACTGCTTTCAAAACCATTTGTTTTTTCATATTTTTTCCCCTTACAGGTTAAGATGGCTCATCGCGGATTTATAGGAAAAGGCGTGTCCGAAGCTCTCGTGGTAATGACGGAAAAAACTTGATCATCGAGTTACAAATGGACGGTTACGATTTTTCTGTTATGAATGGCTATTGATAATCGACAATGCCAGTATCGCCCTGGGGCGATGAAAATCATCTGATTTCGGGAATTTTTTTTCTGCCAAGACTTGTTCCCCCTCGCGGCAATCTGCACGGGGCTGGTTCGGGAGCGTAGGGTGGGTGGGTCGATTCCCGGATGTTGTCGCCAATCCAACTTCTCTTGAAATAGTTAGCCCGACAATCTTGCACGGAGTCCAACCCACCATTTTCCGCGCCAATTCGTCGCTTCTTCGAACGAATGACACCGATGTGACTCGGGAAATGGTGGGTTGGGCTTCGTACAGGCTCGAAGGGCGCGGTCGTTAGCAAGCTTTGAACCAGCCCCGAACGCCAGGGTTTCAACCCACCCACCCTTGCTCCCGAACCAGGCCCCGCGATAGCTTGGACGGAATAAAACCAAGCGGAATTGCTGCGGCTAAACAGGGAGCATTTTCATCACCCCAGTCTCGACCCACCAAGCCTCGACAATCGGAATTTTATCCGAAACCATTCTCGGAAGCAAGGGATATCTAAGCATCAAAAGCCACATGCCAAAGTTTTGCATGCTAAGAAATAGCGTCAGTGTCGAATGCGAAATAACCAAAAAAAACATGTTGCGTATTCAACCCATTAACGATCGACAAATCCGACAGGACAAACGCAAATCGTGTGGCGCGCGCCTTGATTTTTCGAAAAAATGGCTTAAAATCCATCCTGTTCTGGTTTAAAAAGTCTACTGACATCCCGAGCAAAACAGGGACGATTTTCAAATTTCCAAAAATCGAACGGTTTACCGGAGAAAAGCTCCATGCCAAGAAACAAAAGCGCGCACACCGTCGGAAAAAACAGTCGCGCCAGGGAAATTTTCCAGAAACAGAAGGCCGCGGTTCTGGCGGGTCCGCCGCTTTCCCTGAAAGAGAGGCGGTCCGCCCTGGAAAAGCTCGAGGCCGTCCTGATAGAAAACCAGGACGCCATAGCCGAGGCCATTCGCGAGGACTTCGGCAATCGGTCCATCCACGAAACCAAGATTCTGGAAATCTATCCGGCCATCGAGGGGCTGCGCTACGCCCGAAAGCGCCTCAAGGGGTGGATGAAACCCCAGAAGCGCCGCGTGGCACTGCCGTTTCTGGGGGCGAGCAACCGGGTCGTGCCCCAGCCCAAAGGAGTGGTGGGCATCATCGCCCCCTGGAACTACCCCCTGTCCCTGGTGGTCGGCCCGCTGACAGGCGCGCTTTCGGCCGGCAATCGCTGCATGGTCAAGATGGCCGCCAATTCCCGAAGGCTCTGCCAAATGCTGCACGACATCTTCTCCCCGGTCTTTTGCGAAGATCTCCTGGCCGTGCTGCCGGGGGCCACCGCCGAGGAATTCACTCCCCTGCCGTTCGACCATCTGGTGTTCACCGGCTCGCCCGCGTCCGGGCGCACCGTGATGAAAACCGCCGGCGACAACCTGACCCCGGTGACCCTGGAGCTGGGGGGAAAATCGCCCACCATCATCGCCGACGACTTCGACATCCGAACTGCGGCGGAGCGCATTCTGTTCGCAAAGTTCATGAATGCAGGCCAGACCTGCGTGGCCCCGGACTATCTGTTTGTCCCGGAACCCAAATCGGAGGCTTTCGTCGAGGTCGCAGGCCCCATTGTCCGAAAGCGCTTTGCTGGCCAGGACACGCCGGATTACACCTCCATCGTCGATATGCGCAGCTACGAGCGCCTGACTGGATTGCTCGAAGACGCCCGGGCCAAGGGCGCCGGAGTCGTCCAATTGCTGGAAGGGGAAGTCCCGGACCCGGTCTCGAGAAAGATTCCGCCGACGATTCTGACAGAGGTCACGGACGACATGGCGGCGATGCAACAGGAAATCTTCGGGCCGATCCTGCCCGTCATGACTTACCGGGCCCTGGACGAAGCGTTGGCCTACATCAATTCCAAGGAGAGGCCGCTCGCGCTTTATCTGTTTACGAAAAACCGCCGTGCGCAGGAGAAGGTGCTTTCCCGCACGTTGTCGGGGGGAGTTTCCATCAACGACTGCGCCATGCATGTCGCACAGCACGACCTGCCCTTCGGCGGCATCGGAAACAGCGGCATGGGGCAGTACCACGGATACGAGGGCTTTACGGAGTTTTCCAAGCTGCGTCCTGTCTTCCGACAGGCGGCCTTGCCCCTGGGAGCGTCATTTCTCTACCCGCCATACGGGAAGGCGTTCGACGCCATGTACAAACTGCTGATTAAAATGCGTTGGCTTTAGCTCGATTCACTTCTGAGGCGACGAAAGCAGCCGGTCTTTGAGCACCTTCTGGGAATAGGCCTGCAACATGGCCTCCCGTTTCAAAATGCCGCGCACCATCCGGGCATTGAACGGATCGGTCACCGGAACGAAGGATATCCGGTTCTTTTCGAATATATACAGCGCATCCTCCAGGTTGTCCTGCGTGGTCAGGGTGCGCACGTCGGAGGTCATCAGGTCGGCGGCGATCACCAGGGGACCGAGGTCTTCGAGCCGGTCCAACGCCCCGTGAAGGTCCCGGAGGGAGAGCACGCCCGCCATCTCCCCCTTCTGGTCCAATACCACGAAATGGGGGTAGGGCGACCGCGTCAGGCGTTTCAGCATTTCCATCAGCGACGACCCTATCGAAACGGATTCGAACTCGCGGTCCATGAAATCGACGACACGCAGCCTGCGCAAAATGCCGACATCGTGGCCCCGAACGATATTCACCCCCCGGGCGAGCAGACTCCTCTCGTAAACCGAGTAGCCGAAAAGCAGTCTTACGACGGTGGAGCTGGCGATGCAGGCCACCATGAGCGGCAGGATGATCTCGTAGGAATAGGTGAGTTCGAAAAGGGTCAGAATGGCGGTGATCGGCGCCAGGGTCGTGCCGGCCACCATCGCCCCCATCCCGGCGAGGGCGTAGCAGGTCGCCGGCAAATCCAGGGAAGGCCAGATCAGGTCAGCGCCCAGGGCGAAAGCCGTTCCCAGGCAGGCGCCCAGGACCAGCGAAGGGGCGAACACGCCGCCGCTCATCCCCGAACCGGTGCAGAACGCGGAGGCCGCCATCTTGGCCGCCAGCAGGGCCAGGGCTACTTTCAATCCCATGCTCGCGCTCAACGCGGAGTTGACCATGTCGTAGCCGACCCCCATGACCTGGGGAAAGAAAATCGCCAGCCCTCCCAGCAGCAACCCCCCCGCCGCCGGCTGGCACCAGCCGGGAATCGCCAGCGCTTTAAATCCCCGGTCTACGACATCGATCATGCGGATGAATACAATGGCCAGTACCCCCGCCAAAAGCCCCAGCGCCAGATATGCCAGCAGTTCCCAGTAGTGCGCCATATGAAAGGTCGCCGCGTGGAATGCCGGCAGTTCCCCCCAGAAGATGCGGGACATCACCGACCCGATCACCGAAGCCACGACAATATGGCTGATATAGGAGATCTCGATGTCCAGCAGGATGATTTCCAGGGCGAAAAGCGTGCCGGTAATGGGCGCGTTGAAGGTGGCGGCAATGCCTGCGGCCGCCCCGGAGGCCAGGCAAACCCTTCTCAAGTCGGGCTCCAGGCGCAGCAGCTGTCCCACCGAGGAACCCACCGAAGCCCCGATCTGCGCGATGGGGCCTTCCCGTCCCACCGACGCGCCGCTGCCGATCAGAAGACTGGTGATCAGGGCTTTGAAAAAGGTCACCCGGTGGCGGATGATGCTCTGCCGGCTGGCCACCGACACGATGACCTCCGCCACGCCGGGCCCCCGCACCTCGGGAACCCAACGGGAAATGACAATGCCGGCCATAAGACCGCCGGCTGCGGGAACCAGCAGGCGCTGCCAGTCGGGGGATTGCATCACGTGCTGCAAGAAGGTCGATCCCGGCGACCAGAAGACACCCTGGAAGAACTCTACCAGAAATCGGAAAATCAGCGCGCCGGTGGCGGATAGGACACCGATCAGGATGGAACAGGCCAGGAAGAATAAATGCTTGACCGTCTGGGATTCCAATTGCCTGCCATCTCCTCTTTATATAGGAATTTGTTTTTCTCTTATTATTGCGAGATTAAGATGGAAATTCGCTTTTTGTCAACGGAAAAATGAAAACTATCGGGATATCAGCGCCTATCGCTCCACGGCTAGAACTTACGGGGCGTCAGTCTCCATGAGCTTTTAGATCGTCCTTCCAATAAAAGGCGACCTCCCGTTCGAAAGCATCCGGGATGCCTCGTTTGTTCGCAAGACACGGACAGGCGAACGGGAGGCCGCGCTATTCGAGCACAATGCCGTCCAACGTCACTTCGCCGTCGGATATGGTCAAGGTTCCTTCGATGCTCGTAAAACCGCTCTTGTTCGAAAAATCGGCGTTCCAGCCTCCCTCCATTTCCAGCTCGCAATCGGTAGTCATGGAAATATCTTCGGCAAACGCATGACCGGCGGCGATATTGAGCTTCGCGCCGAACCCGGCGGCTTTGATACCTGCGTTGATCTGCCCGTAACAGGGCTTCTTGCCCCCGCAAGATTCGGGCCTCACGTAGATGTCGCAGGCATTTCCCTGGCAGACCAGATTTCCCATGCCGTCGTAGATGTAGGAGATTCGCCCGCCGTCTTCCCGTTGCAAAACCCCGGACAACCTTCCCGCCTCGTCGTAAGCGTAATCGATGTCGCCTGCTTTGGCGAATGCCGAGAAAAAGACAATTGCAATGATCGAATAAAGAAATATTTTCATTTTTCCTCCGAATGGATTGCCGCTATCTATCGTTAATCATGACGGAAACCCGTGCTTGCACCGCCGGTTGTCAACCCGTTTCCGACCGGCGTGTTGGGGGTATCGCTCGGCGAGGCGTTGACCGCCAGACCCACAGCTGTTTCTATGATTCCCTGTTGCGCCTGGGCGGCGCCGGAGCCTTCGTGATACCAGGTGTAGGCGTGGCGCAAGGCGTCGATCCAGCCGACGATGCCCTCGGCTATCACGGCATAAGGGTGGGCTTTGCCAACTGCGACCTGGTAGATCGTCTTGCCAGCAGAGTAGTAGTTGTAAGACGTTAATGCAGTGGCCAAAACGCCGTCCATATCGACAAACGAACCGCCGGATATCGAATGACCGAAAGAACTTTCGTCAGGATTCGCGGTGTTGTCCCCGGAATCGTCGTACTTGGGCACGCTAATTCCGTCAAGGTCGGATTTTGGCGTGTCCTGCCTACTGTAGAGCGACAGATAGGACCCTTTCGGCATGCCGGAATTGACAAGGGGCAAAGAAAAATTGTCTCCGCTGGACGGGGAGCTTTTCCCTTTGCTGTTGTCCTCCGGCGTCTGGAAACTCAATCCGCCGGGATCTATGTAGCGCAGGGGATTGGAAGCCGCATACAGATAGGGGTTCAGGTTGTCCGTGAACCCGTTGGTTCCCCAGAGAGGATCGCGGCTCAGAAAATGGTGGCTGCCTGGGTCGTAGTAGCGAACGCCCATGGCGTACATTTCGCCCGTCGGTTCCCGGCGAACACCGAAGCGCCCCACATACGTAAACGGCTGGTCGCTGCTTCCGGTGCGATTTTGAATATTGCCGTAGGGATCGTAGGCGTAAGCGTCGGCGACGCCGCCGTCAGAGTCGGTGAGAAAAAGGGTGCTGCCGACCCGGTCGAAATGGTAGAAGCGCGCCTGGTCGCCGGTCGGGCCGATGGAGTAGAGCAACCGTCCGTTCGGCTCGTATACGTAGAAGCGCTTGTAGGCGCCGTCCTCCTTTTCCGCCAGTACGGGCGCCAACTCCAAAGCGTAGTGGCGGTACCAGGTTGTGGTCGTTCCGCCGGTCGTCCGGGAAAAAGGGTGGTTCAGATCGTCGTAAGAAAAGGTGGCGGTCTGCCCGCCCGCAGTCGCCGTGATCAGCCGCGAGGCGCCGTCCCAGGTATATGACGCGCCGGGCGCGGCAATGCGCCTTCCTCGGTCGTCGAAGTCGTAATCGTCGTCCGCGATCTGGCAGGCGGCGTCGTAGGAAAAGGCTTTCTGGTCCGACGGGGCCGCCGGATCCAGCGGAAGCGAACAACTGGCCCCGACGGGTTCTCCTTCGGCGTTGAGGGTGTAGCTCTGCTGGCCCAGGGTAACGGGGCCAGCCGTGTCGGTCGCCGCCGTGACACGGCCTGCCGCGTCGCGCGCGAAGCTCGTGGCCGTGCCGTTGGAACGGCTGATTGTTGTCAGACGACGGTCGGCGTCATATGAGAATGTCATCCAGCTTCCCGAAAGGTCGTCCTCCACTCGCGAGAGCAGCCCGCGCGAGTCGTAGGAGTAGGTGACGTCGAACAATTCGTCGTAGGAGACGGTTTCCATGCGACCGACGGCATCGTAGGTCGAAACGAATGCGGCGTCCGCGTAGGCCGTTCGGGTGAGCGCGCCGCAGCCGTCGTATTCGAAAGCCAGATCGCCCGCCGTATCCATCCGGGAAGCGTCGTCGTAGGTGAAATCGAGAACCGTGCCGTCGCTGAACGACTGCTGGATCAGAAAACCGGCGTCGTCGAAGCCATGGGCGACGGTGGAAGCATCGGGGAAGGTGGCGCCTGTCCGTTGTCCTCTCTGGTCGTAGGAAAAACTCCAGGTTCGTCCCAGAGGATCGGCAAAGGTCAGCAAGCGGCCCATGGGGGTGTGGGTCCGGGACCAGACGCCCCCTTCCGGGTCGGTCAGCGAGGCCACATTGCCGAACTCGTTTCGCACGTACGCGACCGGGCCGAGGCCCGACCGGGTCAGGCTTTGGATGAATCCGCCGCCGTCGTAGGCATAATCCACGGTGCGTCCGGCCCGGTCCGCGATGGAATCGATGCGGTGTAACGAGTCCCAGGACTGGGTCGCCACGGCGTCCAAGGGGTCCGCAGCACTCGTTACGCGTCCCAAATCGTCCCGATTCATTTCGTACTCGTTGCCCAGAGGCGTGGTGATTTTCACCGGGCGGCCTTCGGCATCGTAGTCGAAAGTCGTGGCATGACCTGCCGGGTCCGTGATGGACCCTATTCGCCCATGGAGATCGTAATCGAAAGTCGTAACGTTGTCGTTCGGATCGGTAATCGAGGACATTCGGTCGGACATTTCGTATTCCATGGTCGTTGTGCCGTTTTCCTGATTTACAATCGTTTTCAGTCGATCCATGGAGTCGTAGGTGAAGGTTATTGTTTCGTCCTCGGGGTCGGTCATGGAAAGAAGGTTGCCGTTGTCGTCGTATGCGAGGGTCGTGACACGGTCCAGTTCGTCGGTGAGGCTTGTCGGCTGGTCCCGGAGATTGTAGACCAGCATGGACGTTTTGCCGTCGGGACGGGTGATTTTCTTCAGCCGCTTGTATTCGTCATACTCGTAGGCGACGACACCCGTGTCCGAATCCGTGCTGGTGGCCATGGTGCCGTCGGCGTTGTATGTCCAGGCGAATTCGCCGTTGCCGCTCGGCGTGGCACAGCCGGTCATCAGGCCCTGGGCATTGTATGCAAAAGTCCATGTTCCGCCCAGCCTGTCCTTGTTGGCAATGGCGTTTCCCGTGGCGTCGTACGTGCGGGCCACCGTGGAACCGTCGGCATACACCGTCCCCGTCAGGTCGTAGAAGGTAAAAACCGCGCTCTCCGCGTCGTCGGGATGACTGAAGGTCTGGCTGGCGGCGGTATAGGAGATGGTCGTGACGTTTCCCAAATCGTCGATCACCGAGGACAGCTTGCCCGTGTCTTCGTGATAGGCGTAGGTCGTGACGGACCCGACCCGGTCGGTGATGGTCAGGATATGGTTGGCGTCCAGGTCGCGGGTCGTCTGCGTAGCGTTTTGCTCCGGATCCGTGATTGTCTTGGGAAGCCCCCGGGCGTCGTAGTGCTCGTAGACGACGACGGCGCCGTCCGCCCGGGTTTCGGTGACGATTTGCGAGTCCTCGCTGTAGGAAAACGTCGTCGCGTTTCCATCCGCGTCGGTCTGGGAGACGACCCGAGCGTAGCTCTCGCCGTTCAGCGTCTTGCTGTCGTAGCTCTGGGTGTAGGGGATATTTCCCTTGGGACGTTGGACCTGCGTGATCAGATCGGTCCAGAGAATCGGGAAAAACCCCACGGTGGTATATTGGAATGTGGTGGCGCCGCCAGCCGCGTCGGCGACCGAGCGCAAGGTCCATAGGTTCCAGTTGTCGGCGCCAGAGGATTCATGGGTGAACACGATCTCCCGGTCCTGTTGATCGGATACGGAAACCAAGGCCGTGTCGCTGCCCACCGTCGAATAGGACAGGTCGAAATACCGGCCCAGGCCGTCCGCGACGCGGGAGGGATTGAAATCGTCTGACTCCGCGTACTCGAAAACAATGGCCGTGTCGTTTCGTCCCTCGATACGCTCAAGGCGGCACAGGCCGGGAACCGTGGACGGGGCGACCACTTTCTTGAAGATGTATACGAGCTGATCCAGAGGGTCCATCAGGTAGAAATAACCCGTGGTTTCGACCAGCTGCCACCGAAAGGGATACACGTTGTCCGTCTTGCCGAAATCCCCGGACTCCGCAGGCACCCATTCGTCCTGCTCCAGCTTGAAGGAAACCACGTCCCCTTCGTCCACCTGCGCCGTGGCGAACGGGCCTTTCTCCTCGTCGTCGTAATGGTACTCAAGAACGCCATAAGGGCTGTACCAGAACCGAAACGGCAATCCGTTCCCGTTTCCGCTGTTGTAGATCAGCTGCTGGAAATCGGACCGGTAATGCAAGGCGAACCCCAGCTCCATGGGACCGCCCAGAGCGTCGAGTTCCAGACTGTACTTGAAGGCGCCGTTGGCTGCGGAGACGGGATCGCCCGTATTGGTGGACGAGCTGTAGGATGTCCCGGTCCCCGAGTTGATTTGCGCCAAGGCTGGCGGGTTGGAGAGAAGGCCGATTAAAATCGAGAAAAAAACGGCTGAAAATCCTTTTCTCAGGAAAAAACCCGAGATGCGAAACCCAATGAACTTCATGACGCTCCCCCTGATGAAAATTGTTTGAGAAATGGAAATCCGCGAAAACAAGCTTCAGCCTAAAATAGCGGCTCGGTTTTTGTCAACCCATAACGCTTTTCCATCACCACCCGGATCATCGCCAACCTTAATGAAACCAGCGAAAAAAAGAAAAATTTTGGAAGGCAAACCGCTTTCGCTGTTGTTGCTCGACTCGCCGGAAAACCGGCTCGTTTACACGGTCAGAGAGATCGAATCGACAGGTCCCTGGGGAACATGCGATCAATTGACATCCATATAAATAGACGCTATTCTGACCATAAACGTTTTTTCGGGAGGTCATATGCAAATCGACATTTACATTCCGGTAACCAAGGCGAAAACCAAGTTGTTGGAAATGATCCGCGACATCGACGACAGGGAGGATACTTTCGCCATTACCAAGAACGGCGTTCCCACAGCCGTTCTCATGTCCATGAAACAGTACGAAGCCATGCGCGAAACAATGGCGATTCTGGCGGATCGGCAAATGATGGATCAAATAGAAAAATCCCGTCGCGATATCGAAGAGGGCCGTGCTCTCGTCGATTTGGAGGACCTGTCTTGAGATATCGTGTCAAGCTGGCGCCTGCGGCGGCGGAAACACTTTCCAACTTGCATCCCGACAAAAAAAAGCAGATAAAAGCCGTCATTTTGGAATTGCAAGAAAAGCCATATGCGGGCAAACCCTTGCAGAACGAATTGATCGGCCTCAGGTCCTTGAAAATGAAACGTTACATGATTGTTTACAGGGTCGATGACATAAACCGAGCCGCCATTGTCTATGCCATCGGACATCGAAGGGACATCTACGAGTCGATAACGGCACTCGTAAATCAATGGTAAGGCATGGGGCGATGAAAATGTTCCTTGTTTTGCCGTAATAAATTCGCCATGTCTTGTTTTGCTGCAAATGTCGCAGGCCCGGGTCGGGATCGTAGGGTGGGTCGGGGACCTTTGCCTTGCGCGCTGGTTCGCACTTCCTCGGTACTCGCGCCTGCCGGTCTTGCACGAATTCCAACCCACCATTTTTCCCAATCTTTCTGCCGCTTCCGTTCGGGCGAAAGGCGGCGAGACAGCTCGCAAAACGGTGGGTTGGATACCGTATAAGACCGACAGGCCGTCGAATTCGAGGAATTCGGGAGCAGCGCAAAGGCCCGGGTCCCGACCCACCCACCCTACGATCCATACTCCCGAACCGGCTCGGCGATAGTTGCCGCAGCATAGAACCGGGCGGAAAAAACCACATAAAAACGAGGACATTTTCATCACTCCAGATAAAGCCTATCGAATCTACAGAAGAGGTTTATTGCAAAGATCGTTGATTTTTCATGCCGCCGAGTTTATGCTGAAATCTCTACGCCGCCATTCTCGCCGGGGGAAAGGTCCCAGGCGGAAACGATTATAAAAACGGGATCGACGTTGTCTTTGCGAGGGTATAATGAAAACGCCCAGATCGATATTCATCAGCTATGCAAGAGAAGACCGGGAAAAAGTCAAAGGTCTCCATGAACAATTGAAATCGCGCGGTTTTTCTCCCTGGCTGGACGAGATCGACCTCTTGCCCGGAATGGATTGGGGATCGGAAATTCGGACGGCCATCGAAAAATCCCGTTTTTTTCTCGCCTGCATTTCGAAAAATACGACCGACAAAAGAGGCTATCTGCAAAAGGAACTCCGGATCGCGCTGGAGCATGCGGAAAGATTCTTATCCGGGCATGACATATCGATTATTCCTGTGATTTTGGAGCCATGCGAGGTACCGTCCGAGATACGGCACATCCATGCCGTCCACCTGTACGAACCGGACGGTTTCGAAAGACTCGTGGAAGGTCTCGAATACCAGTTGAAAAACAGCGTCTCCGACGAGCCAGGGTCCTTGCCCGAAAGGCGAAACCTGATCGTAAGCGAATTGGAGCTGGAAAATATCCGGTGCTTCAAGACGCTCAAGATCCAACTGGCCGAAAGCGCCCATCCCGCTTCCTGGGCCCTGATTATCGGGGACAATGCGGCGGGAAAGACAACGCTGCTCAGAAGCATCGCCCTGGGGCTTTGCGGGGAAAGCGAAGCCGTCTCCCTGATCCAGGACGTCCCCGGAGGTTTTGTTCGACGGGGCGAAAAAGAAGGGCGCGTCAAGCTGCGGTTGATCGATGCGAACAAACCGGCCGAGCGCTTTTCGATCACCACCCGAATCATCGCCGGTCCCAATGAGACAAGCGAAATCGTACGCAAGCAGATGTCGCCGCCCGACGGCTCTTTTTTGAACGATATTTTCGTGTGCGGCTACGGCACCAACCGAGCGTTTCTGGCCGACGCAAGCTTCGACGGCTATAGCGCGATGAACGCCGTCCGCACCCTGTTCGATTACCAGGCGTCGCTGCAAAATCCGGAGCTGGTATTGCGGCGACGCTCTACCGAAAAAAGAAAAATCCTGGAAGACAAACTGCTCTCGCTGTTGTTGCTCGACTCGCCCGAAAACCGGCTCGTCTACACGGACAGGGGAATCGAACTGACAGGCCCCTGGGGACAGGAGCCGTTCTCGGTACTCAGCGACGGGTACCGCAGCACGTCCCAATGGGCACTCGATTTCATCAGCTGGATGATCCACGCCGACCGGCTCGCGGACGCCGACCGGGCCGGCGGAATACTGCTGCTGGATGAAATCGAACAGCACCTTCATCCCCGGTGGCAGCGCCATATCGTCCAGCGCCTGAGACGCCAGTTTCCCACCACCCAGATCGTCGCCGCCTCCCATACGCCCCTGACAGCTTCCGGGCTGGCCGATATCGACGGCTCGCTTTTGATCAAGCTCGAGTCCGACGAAAAGGGCGGCATCGAAACAAAGGTGATCGATCCCAGGAGTTTGTCGGGAAAGCGCGCCGACCAGGTGCTGGCCTCCGACGCTTTCGGCCTGGTGACCAGCCGGAACCCCGGCAGCGAAAAGGAGCTGGACCGGTATGCGGAGCTGATGGGGAAAAAGAAGCGAACGAAACAGGAAGAATCCGAGCTGGAGAATCTCGGCCTACATTTGAAAGCGGCCCTGAGCAGCGGCGAAAACAAAGTCGAGCAAGCGGTCGAAAACGCCGTGGACGAAACGCTGAAAAACATGCTTCTATCGGTTTCCCCGCAACAGCTTTCCCTGGAAGCCAAAAAACAGTTGCGGGAAATTTTCAGACCGGCCCCCAAGACCGGCCAAGAATAGCAGGAGCGTTCCCATGAGAAAAATAGACGCCGCCCCCTTGAACAACAGAATCTGGAAAAGGTGGAGGACCGATTGCAAAAAGGCGACCCAAGCCTGCGTTCAATCCGTGGAACAGGGCCAAAAGCCGTCGTTCAACGAAAAGCTGTACAAAAGAAAGAGCGTCAAGCAAGCCTACTATTTCAGCAAGGACGCCCCCTTCTACGGCAAATGCGCCTATTGCGAAACCTATATCCACGATTTTCAACACGGGGACATGGAGCATTTCAGGCCCAAAGGCGGCGTCACCGACGAAAACGACGCCCCGGTGATCGCCATCGACGACAACGGAAATCCGCTCCTGGACGAAGAAGGCAAATCCAAAACGCACCCCGGCTACTATTGGCTGGCCTACGACTGGAAAAACCTTCTGCCTTCCTGCACGGTATGCAACGAACCCAAAACCATCAACGAAAAAAAGGTCGGAAAGCACAACCGGTTCCCCGTCAACGGGAACCACGCCCAATGTCCCGACGATATCGAAACGGAAAAGCCCCTCCTGATCAATCCGGCCAGCGGCCGCGAAGACGACGACCCCAAGAGACATCTGACCATCGATACCAATACCGGCGTGGCCTACCACCTGACGCAACGCGGAAAAACGTGCATCGACATCTTCGGACTCAACATTCGCGACCAGCTGGTCAGAGACAGAAAACGGGCCATCAGCGAAGTCCGCGCGCAAATTTGCAAAATCGTACTGAACGCGGAAGACAGCGAAGAGGCCAAACAGGAATTGATCGCCATCCGCCAGGGCAAGCGCTCATATTCCATGGCGTCCAATGCCGTTTTGGACGAGCTGGAAGGGCTGCTCGAACCGATATTCGAATAGGGTTGCCCCCTGATACCGGCACGGAACATCTTTGAACGCTGTTCGGTAACCAAAGCGGACGATGCAAATCGAATATTCGAAATTCGGTCTTGGTTATAACATCGGCCAACCAAAACCGTCATTCCGGGCGGAGCTTGCGGAGACCCGGAATCCAGACGATGATCGAAACTGTTGGATGAAAACCGTCCGAAGTTAAAATCGCCCCCGAAATTCGCGTTCAAACATCCGTTCAACCCGCATCCTTTTGACTATAATCAGAACATAATTTCACAAAATATTTTTCCGAATTTAAGTATTGACAAACACCCGCCTTTTCTTTAGACTGACTACGCTAAGCTTATGTCGCAAGCGTTCTTTGTAACGTACTGTAGAAAAGTAATTCGGAAAAAGATATCGTCCGCAATACCGAAGATTGGAAAGGAATGAATATGAAGCGCATGTCCATTGCAACGAGATTGACGTTGGCAATTCTGTGTTGTTTTTGCTTGACGACCATCTGTGATCGAACGAATATCCTCGCTTCAGCCGGTAAAAAAGCGATCCTCGACAACTCGTCAATAGATTGGATGCCGACCAGTGGCAGGAACCATAATCGCAAGGCGATCGCGTCTCGGTCGGTTTCGCCGATGGATCTGCCTCTGTATTTCGTGGAAAACCGAGGCCAAGCGCACGAAAAGGCCAAGTATGTCGCCACCGTTCAAGGACGAATCGTCTTATTCACAAAAGACGGCGTTCTCTGGCAGTCGCAAAACCCGAACCATCCAAACGATTCGAACGAAAGCCCGGCTTTACGCATAAGCTTTGTCCAACCGGGAAAAGATTTCGAATTGGTCGGTGAAAATCCTCAGCAATGCAAGTTCAATTATTTCAGAGGAAACGACCCGGACACGTGGCTGAAAAATGTTCCGGCCTATCGGTCGGTCGTCTACCGTGGCGCATATTCCGGCATTGATTTGAAATTCTATGGCGTCAACCAGCAGATCGAATATGACGTCATTGTAGAACCCGGTGCCGACCTTTCGCAAGTCAGGCTGCGGTATGACGGCATCGACACTATTAAGCGCGAAAAAAACGGCGACTGCATACTCATTTTGCAAGACGGGCAACGTATTGTACAAAAAAAGCCTCTGATCTATCATGTCAAAGACGATGAGCGTACTAAAATCGATGGCGATGTCAAATTCATTCCTTTCCATTGCGAGGTGGAACCAAATTCAATCAGCGAAGTCGGTGCTGCCTTGCCGGCACTTGAAAGCGCAAGGATAAAAAACAAATCAGTGGTCATAACTTTTCAAGTGGATCCATACGATAATGGAAATCGGCTTGTTATCGATCCCGTTTTATCCTACTCCACATTTTTAGATGATGAGTCTGAATATGGATATAGTACGAAAATCGTCTCGGACAGCCTTAGCAACGTGTATGCTATAGTTTCTACAGGCAGCGATTTTTATTTGGCAAAAATCAATTCATCTGGAGATGAACTGATTTACAAGAATTACATAGGCGGAACAGCCGAGGATTACGCAGATGATATTGCATTGGACTGTTCCGGAAACGTTTGCATATCGGGATTCACTCGATCATCGGATTTCCCCACGGTAAATCCGATTTTTAACACTTACAGCGGAAACTGCGATACATTTGTTCTCAAGGTGAATTCGACGGGAGATCAAATAATTTATTCTACATACTTGGGCGGGAATAGCTATGACGGCGACGCCAGGATTGCTATCGACAGTAACGAAAACATTTATATTACTGGTATGACCTCTTCAAGCGATTTTCCGGTCAAGGATCCAATATTTCCATTTCCTGAAGCTGGGGAATTTTCGCCGACAGCATTATTCGTGACCAAAATCAATTCATCAGGCTCTGCGTTGGTTTATTCCACATTTTTAGGAACAGGCATGGAAATGGAACCTGTTCTTGCCGTGGACAACGAAGGCTCAGCTTGCATAACAGGGACAACATTCTCGTCGGATTATCCGACGAAAAATCCGATTTTCCCTTCTTTATTGGGAGAAGGCGACGCTTTTGTCACCAAATTGAATCCATCCGGTTCAGCTCTTGTGTATTCCACTTTTCTCGGAGGCAGCGAAGGGGAATCGTCCAACGCGATAGCTGTGGACCGCGACGGCGCCGTCTATATAACAGGAAGTACCGACTCAATGGATTTTCCCATTCTCAACGCCGCTTTTCCCTCAATGAATGGAAACGCAGACGTATTCCTCGCAAAAATAGCTCCTTCAGGGGCCGCCTTGGAATATTCGACCTATTTTGGCGGCACCGGTCTTGATGCAGTTTACGGCCTTGCTGTGGACCATGTCGGCAATACATACATAGTTGGTCATACGAACTCGACCGATCTCCCCATGGAAAACGCGATTTTTCCAACTTATTTCGGTGGATACTATGATGGCTTTATCGCCAAGTTCGATTCCGATGGCTCCGATTTGATTTTCTCAACCTACATTGGAGGAAGCATAGATGGGAGAGGGCATGATTCTTGGGACTACCCCTGGTGCATAATCATCGACAATTCAGGAGACATAATTGTCTCCGGGGATACAAGCTCTATTGATTTTCCAACGAAGGACGGCCTTTTTCCTGTCCATACGGGAGAATCCTATGACGCATTCATCGCCAAATTCAAATTTGAATCTTGCCCGCTCATTTTATCTTTCCCAAACGGCGGAGAAAATCTGGAAACCGGCAAAAGCCACATGATCGAATGGGCCTGCGGAGACGCCGATACGGTGGATATTTTCTTGTATCACGAGGATTGCGAGGTACTCCAAATCGCCGCCAGCGCACCCAATACGGGCAGCTTTGATTTTTTCGTGCCGGATTGCTTGAAGGATTCGAATCTGTATCGGGTGAAAATAGTCGCCGGCGACGGTTCTTCGGAAGATTTCAGCGACAGTCCCTTTTCCATCCAGGCCCCGTCGATCACATGGATACCCGTATACCGATATTACCTGGACAATTCCCCGTACCACGAACATCTGTACACGACCTTCGAGCCGGAAGTGACCAACCCCTGGAATTCGGAAGGTGTCGAATTTTATGTTTCCAAAGAAGAATTTTCCGGTTCCGTGCCGGTCTACCGATTGAGAATGGACGGAGAAAAGCGGCTTCGGCTTCTGACTTCTTCCGATATCGAAAAAGAACAAGCCATTGCGGCCGGATACGTGTACGAGCAGTTGCTCGGATATGCCAATCCGGCGGATACTCTGGATGGAACATTGATTCGCAGGGTGTTCAAGGAAGACACTGGCGACCGTCTCTACACCGAAAACTACGCCGAAGCCGAGGAACTTGTCCAAAGCCACGGATACGTCTGGGAGGACGATCTCGGATGCTTTGTACAGGGCTATCAGCCGGAATTGGCGGTCTTTTGCGACGATTTCCATATTCCCAATAGCGGCGTTTACGAATTGCCCGATGCCGCAGAGGTCGGAGACTCCATGGATGTCGCCTTTTCGCTGACGAACCAGGGAAACGACGTTTTAAATATCGGCCGCGTCCAAGTCGATTCCGCAGAATTTTCGGTCATCCAGCAACCGGCACAAACATTGTCCAAGGGTGAATCCTCTGCCTTCTCGATACGGTTCGCCCCTGTCTCGTTCGGAGCAAAGGAAACAAACGTATCGTTTTCATCGAACGACCCCAACGAAAATCCGTTCGGTTTCAGCATTAAAGCTGTCGGACATATAGCGTCGCCCCCGGAGATTTGTCTTCAGAATGTCGAACGAACCATCCGCATATCGGCTTTTGGCGAAACCAGGTCCGTGGAAATAAATAATTGCGGCGATGAAGTCTTACACTGGGAGGTCTCTGCCAGCGACGACCAGTGGCTCCATGCATCGCCACTCAATGGTTCCCTCGACGGCGGATCGTCTTTCATGGTGTCGCTTGACGTGGATGCCAACGACAGTAGCGTTGATCGTTCGGGAAACGTTACTTTTTCAGATTCTGCAAACCCTTCCAACTTTCGAAAAATCTTTTTCGAACAAAGCGGCTTGCCGGTTGTACCCGAGGGCGATCTTGACGCCGTCGATGTATGGACCGTCGAAACTCAACCCACCGCAGGGGCACCCTGCGACCTTTTCGTTAAAATCAAAAACATCGGCGATGGCGTATCCGGGGAGACTACCGTGACCTTCTACCTGCAAACGCCTTTTTCCAAAGAACCGATTTTTTCGCAAACGGTTGCCGCATTAAATTCCGGCGCCGAAACAATTCAGGGGTGTATCTATACATTTCAAGCTTCCGGCAATTACCTGCTCCGAGCAGAAATCGAGCCTTTTGCAGGCGAAAGCGAGACCGGAAACAACACCGTTTTAAACGACGTCCTGGTAAATCCCCCTGAAGCCGAATATCGCTTCAGAACCGGATGGGATTGCAACTTTGGAAACGTCAGCACCAGGTCCGACCATTTCCATGCTTGGTTGAAATTTTACGAAAACGACCGGTTAATTAAAGACAACCTTGTCCCCGGATACCATTTCGAGATTCGGACAGGCGGCCCCCAGGGACCGCAAGAAGCCGAGTTCATAACAAGCGAACACATGGGAAACGGAAAACACCGCGTGGAATTCGTAATTTATGCCGGACCCAATCCACGAGCGGCATACTTCGAGAATGGCAAGATTTATGTGTATAAAACGCTTGAAGACGGCAATAGGACCGGGCCGTATCCGCTTGAAGAGATAAACTCGTTTTCCATATATGGAACCACATTCGATATGCAAAAGCATTCATGGAAATTTAGAAATAAAGATTGGGCTATTCCCAAATGGTGGAGCCTAACGAAAGCCCGAGATTATTATAATGCAGGGGATATAATTGACAATTATATCTCTGAAAACGGCGGATACAGAGAAGCATTTTGGACCTCTTTCGGAAGTATTAACTTGGATAGCTTCGAATTGATAAAAGAATCCATTTCCCCAAATGGGGGGTGTTCTGGCTTGGTAAGCTCGGCCATATCGAACTTTACTCATCAGGGAGAGCAGAATTCATGGGGCGGGGGAGGCGTCAAGGAGTGGGATGATGAAATAAATGAACGCTGGGATCAAGTACCGGAAAGTACGATAGAACCGCACAAGCCATTTGTCACAGATATTATTTACGGGGATTCAGAGACTCACGATACTCATTCATTGCCACAAGATCCTTTTGAACTGACTATTGTGCCAAGCGTTAAAGCCATGAAAAAAATAATGTATTATCATGTAGCTCAAAGTTATTTCCAGAGAAACCAAAACCAATGGGTCGGCATGGATGCTCGAAAAGATGATCTGAACCATTCTTTTGCTACGGAACTTTTAATAAACGGAGCGCCTATTCATCTAAGTATAAAATTCAAAAACGATAATACCCTTCATAGTGTAGCCGGAACCCAGCTCATAAGCTGGGACGGCCAGGATAAGCTTATGATATGGGACAATGAGTATCCTTATCCTATTGCCGATTCAAAATACAGTCCCTATCTCGAATGGTTTATCCCCGACAAAAACAATTTTCCGGCCAAAAGCAAATTGAGGATCGAAGAAAAGACAAGTGGAAATGGAAAAAAAATCAAATACAATCTACACCAAAACGTTAAATATCTTCCGTTTGGCAATAAAGCAGATGGAACGAATTCCGATTCTCAGAACATTTACAATCTGTGGCCATCGACCAAGGCGCCGTCGGGGTCTGTTTCCTTTCAAGCGCCCGAATATCGATCCCAAGACAACAATGTCGATTATCATCTGCGAGATTTTTGCAAAATATTGGTTGTTGGCGCCGAGATCGAATCGGTCGAGGATAAAGATCTGCAATGCGATATTCAGCTGATCCCAAATGGGGAACTGCACAATGATCAGGCTTCGTTTTTTAGAAGTCCCGACGGAATATTCACCGAATTATATTTGCCAACGGATGCCCTTTACAAAATCAATGCACAGAAATACGCTGACTGGCCCGGCATTAAAATTTTTGTAACAATTCCCTATTCAGACAAAACTATAGAAAAGATCAATTACGAAAATTTGGCTTTCGAAGCCGAAGAAAATATCGAATTTTACTTATTTGTCGGAAGAGACAACCCGGACAAAACCGTCTATGCCTCTGTCGATCAATCGCCACTGGGAACTCCGGATTTTGATTCGTTTTTCGGCCATGCGGTACTCGCTCCTGAACACTTAAGCGCGACATACGACGGCAATGCCGTCGAGCTGAATTGGAACAATCCCGAATCGATATCCATATCCGAAATCGTTATCGTGAGAAACGAAGAAGGATATCCGGAATCGACGGAAGACGGGATTGAAATTTTCAGAGGGTCGGGCGAACAGGCCGTCGATACTAGCGCAGTTTCCGGCAAATTGTATTATTACGGCGCTTTTATCGTCGATACGAGCGGCAATGTCTCGGAACCGGCAAATTTACAACTCGATACCAGTCTGAGCGGCATCGGAGGAACAATATCGGAATCGACGGGCGAGATGGTCGAAGGGGCGGAATTCGTTTTGTCCGACGACCTCGGAAACCCGGTCGATGTTTCCCGCAGCGACAAATACGGCCATTATTCCTTCTCCAACCTTTCGAACGGAAATTATTCCCTGAATGCGTATCACTTTTCTTTCGACATCCACAATCCGGTCCGAGAAATCGTCGTTTACAGCTCGAACATCCAAGAGGATTTCACGGCAACGCCAAAACCAGTTATATCCCTTGTTTTCGACGTCCCTACAGTTCATATCAGCGATACGATGAGCATCCAGTGGAGCTACCGGAATATCGAAAACGACCGGAATATCGATATTTTGATTAACACCGGATACGGATGGGAGGTGATCGGAGAAAACATTCCCATCGTCCAGGGACTGTATCAATGGACCGTAGAAAGTCCCGAGGCGGAGAACGCCTCGTTGAGAATCGTATTGTCGGACGACGGTACCGTTTACAAAGAAATGGATTTGTACATCGACGACGCGATACCCTACACTTGTTTCTCCGCATCGTCCGTCTCGGGAGCCGCTCCCATCGAGGTCGCCTTTACGGACTGTACCACTTCCGGGGATTCCATAGCATCCTGGTCATGGGACTTCGGAGACGGGACACTTAGTTCGGAACAAAATCCGACCCATGCGTACGTTTTGCCGGGAACATATACGGTAAGCCTTACTGTCACTGACTCGAACCAGGACTCATCCACATACACTGAAGACGGGTACATAGAGGTCGAACCCTCCGTTGCAAAACCGACCGCAGCCACCGAACCTGCGGATTCGGAAACCAGCACCAGCGCGAGGCTGCACGGAAACCTGAATCCGAACGGAGCGGACACGACTTGGTATTTCGAATATTGGCTGAATCCGGACGAAAAAGAAACAACGGACGAATTCGAACAACCCGCCGGTTGTTCGGAAATTCCGGTGGAAACAACCGCATATCGCCTGCTACCCGAATCGGAATATACCTATCGGCTGGTAGCGACGAATATAGAAGGAACTACGTATGGAGAAGAATGTTCTTTTGACACCATACCGATTGCGGGAGAAATCCTTTATCTTGAGCCAAATGGCGTTTGCGGGAACAAAATTCCGTGCTTTTTTTCCATCACCGAGGCAATAGAAAACGCCCTTGAAGAAACCACGATCCTGGTAGCAGGGGGAACTTATACGGGACCACTTGTCGTCGATGGAAACGTCACGCTGGAAATCGGATGGGACAGCAACTTTCTATCCACGGTTCAAAGCGAATGCATGGTGATCGTCGGCGGGCTTTAGCCAATCGCTACAAAACGCTTTGATAACCTGCGGCCTATTCCCCGTAGATTTCAAGGAACCCTTCAAGTTCGGCAGCCCGCTCCGCCGTTTCGGACATGACACAGTCGCTGGCCATGACGGACGCCGAGGTCCCGCCCTCGGGGTCGAAATAAAAATCGCAATTGGCATCGCGAAACTTGATCCAGGCCCGCTGGGCTTCCTTCAACTGCTTTTTGCGCTCGGCAGAAAGCTGCGACATCGCCTCTTTGTACGCCATGTTCAGGCGGTCGTCCTGAAGCTTTGTCTCCGCAGCGATGCAGTCGAGCATGGAAACCGTCACGCCCCCGGAATTGTCCATGCATTGCGAATATTGCGTTGACAACCCGTTGTCGTCGGCCATGGCGGCTTGGGATAGTCAGAAAAAGACTGCGGCTGCGAACAAGGACCTCTTTGAAATCATGACATTCTCCTTTCTTTGGATATGGTTTACCCTCCCAGCTTGGACTCGAACACCTCCCAGGCCAGGTAGAGAATCGGAAGCAGGTAGAGGGTGGCGGCCACGGCCCGGGAGGACCTGAGGCCTTTGAAGAACACGACGATGACCAGTCCCGCGAACACGGCGGCCCCGCGAAGGCCCATGGAGAGGTAGCTCCACTCGAGGATGGCGGAATCCAGACCGGCGAGCACAATCAAGGCCGAAGCCCCGATCACGCACAGGGTGCAGATTCTGACGGCTCCAAGGGATTCTTTCCACGCGCCGCCTATGATCAGCTTTTTGATTCCGTCCATGTAGAGGTTGGTGGTCACCCCGAGTACGAGGCCCGCTCCGGTCCCCAGAACCACCAGAAGCAGGACGGCCGAGCAGAAAGCGGCGGCTGCCGGGGGCAGGGCGAGCTTGAAGAAATAGGGCAGGGCCTGCGCGGAACTGCCAGCGATCTCGGGGTGGTATGCCCGCAGGTAGAGGCCGACTACGATTCCCAGGACACCCACGGGCGGAATGACCAGGGCGGATAGAAAGGCGCCGTTTCGCGCCTGCTTGATGTCCTTGGCGGAAAACACGGCCTGGAGATAGATCTGTGTGGACAGGACCCCGGTGATCATGGCGCCGACGTCCGTGAGGGTGGGGCCGATTCCCGTGGAGAAGAAGTTCAGAAAGTCCTGGTCCTCCGGCAGCCGGGCCAGAATTGCGTGAAAGCCTCCGCCTTTGTGCAAGGCCAGCAGGGCGGAGACGATCATGATGGCGTAGAGCAGGAAGAATTTGATTTTTCCCACCATGCCTGCCCCGGTGATTCCGCCGGACGCCACAAACACGGCGATGAGCCCCATGGTGATCGCCAAAGACACCAGCGGGGAACAGTGGAACACCGAGTTCAGGATGGCCATGGCCGCCAAATATTGGGCGATGATGTGGATGAACATGCCGAGGGAATTGAAAAAGCTGCTGTAGTATCGGAACCGGCTGCCGAAATACCGCCCCAGCAGTTCGGAAACCGTGGTCACTTCTTCGCGTCTCAAAGCCACGGCGAAAAAACAGCCCAGGATGAAGCAGGAGATCCCGCTTCCGAGGGTGAATATCCAGGCCGTCACCCCGTGGTCGAAGGCGGTCTGGACAGTCCCGATGGTGGAAACACCGCCCACCAGGGTGCCGATGATCACCCAGGAAACCTGATTTGCGTTCAGGGACCGCCCGGCTACTGAAAAATCGGATTGGGTTTTTACTTTTGCATGTTTTCCGCAGACAATAACCGAAAAAAGAATAAAAGCGAGGATAAACACCCCGTCATAGATGAATTGATCCAAAACAGCTCCTGTTTATTGCGCAATCAGAGGTCCTTGGCGAATTCGGTCTCGTTCGAAAACGATGAACCGGCCATTGAAACGCAATTTGTTTATCGACAATGAGTTAATGAGCAAATAGGCGGGTTCTTCGGGGGATGACGGAAAAAATCGGAAATATTTGAAAAACCTTATTTTTAGATTTTAACCTTAGTAGCAGGCAACGAACTCTCTTTTACACAACCTTATTACCTTATTATGGTCATGCCGTAATTTCAACGTATTGAGAGCAAGATTTTGGGGATGGTATCTCCATCCCCGCCGCTCTCATGCCTTCCAGATGAAATTCAATGGCTTCCTTTAAATTTTGTCCGGCTTCTTCCCGTGTTTCACCTGTCGCGATACAACCGTCTATATCAGGGGAATATGCCGAAAAACCCGTTTTTGTCTTTTCGATGACAATTGAATATTTCATTTTTTTCAAAAAAGTTTCACTCGATGATCAAGTTTTTTTCTCTATTCCCTCGAAAGCCTCGAATCCATGCGCTTCTGCGGATCTCCTGGATTCCGGGTCTCCGCTGCGCTGCGCCCGGAATGACGGTCGCCTCGGTCCGGTCGGCGGAAAAAACTTGATCATCGAGTTTCACGGTTCAAGCTCCCGCATTCAATCCCGCTCTATCTCTCGGCGATCCCGATTTGAAAGCCTTGAACAGCGACGGGTCCATCAAAGCTTCGTACCCGGTCAGGCGGGCGACCACCGCGTCGTTTTCGTCCAGGAACGTGAAATCTCCCCGGACTTTCCGGTCGGTGGCGTCTTTTATCTCCAGCACGGCGGTGACCGGCCCTTGAGGAAACCGTCGTCGATACTGGCGATAGGATTCCGAAAAGCTTGGCAGGCACACCATGTTCTTCTGCTCGAATGTCCAGACGATGGCCATCTGGAAGGCGCAGTCCAGGACCAGCGGGTCTGCGATCCATCGGGTTCGAATCGGGTCGGCCATCCATTTTTCCGGGGGAGGGGCCGGAGCGATTTCGGCGACCATGAATTCAGGGGTGCAGCTCAGGATTTTTTTGATTCCCTGAAGCTGCGCGCCGTGGAACAGGACCCGGTCGTATACCTCCCCGATGTTCCTGGCATATCCGCCCGCATCCACGAATCGGGACTTGTCGAAACTCGGGGCTTCGGGAAGGGTGTCGCCAAGTATGGCCTTGGCACGGGAATGGACGATCTCGCGGCCTTCGGAAAAGCCGTCCCGGATTTCCACGTCCACCTCGAAGCCGCCGTTGCTCTTGCGGGCCTTGCCGGCCATCAGGCGAATCGTCTTCTTTTCCTCGCCCAGCTTGATTCCGTTTACGACATGGAGCTGGTCCAGGCCCTGCAGTGTCAGTCCGGGGTTTTCGTGCAAAGCGCCGCACCCGAGCCATTCGGTCATGAGCGCCAACGGAACCACGGGCTTTCCGGCGATCCTGTGCGCTTCCAGAACGGGGTGTCTTTCCAAATCCAGTTCTCTTTGGAAAGTGAGCGAAAGCTTGGATTCGGCTTGCTCGGCGGGTTGGTCGGCTTGCGAAGCAGGCGACCTTTCCGCCACGGGCTCCGCTGCCGCGACAGCGTCTGAAATGGGCGCACCCACGACGATTTCCACGGTGCCTCCGGGACCGCCGCGCATCAGATCGACCATGCATTTCGCGCCTTCGTCCAGGGGAATCAGGGGAATGTTTCTGCGCTCGAACTCCTTGCGCAGGGCAGGGGAGACCATGCCGCCGTCCCAGGGCCCCCAGTTTACGGAGACCACCCGGCATTCCGGACGCAACGCCGCCTCCCGGCGGGCCGTCTTGTTCAGGACTTCGTTGGCCATGGCGTAATCGACCTGGCCCCGGTTGCCGAACCTGCCGGCCACCGAGGAAAACAGGACCAGGTGACGCAGCGCGTCGGAGGCAACGGATTTCAGAATGTTCCGCAGCCCCTTGATTTTGGCGTCGTACACTTTCTGGAACTGTTCGGGGGTCTTGTCCTGGATCAGACGGTCTTCCAGCACCCCCGCTCCGTGAATCACCGCCTTGATCGGACCGAACTCCGACCGTACGGATTCCAGGACCTCTGCGATTTTGTCCGCGTCGCAGACGTCGGCCGGCATGTATCGAACGACTGAGCCTTTCCGCTCCATTTCCTGGATGTTTCTCCGAATCTCCCGGGCCGCCGCGTACCGGCGATAGACTTTTTCAACCTCGGCAGGGGTAGGGGGGCCGCTCTGGAATTCGTTTTCCAGGATGGCCTTCTTCATTTCCCGCTCGTCTTCGACTCCTTGGAGCCAGGAGGGTCCCGATTCGGAAAGCGGGGTCCTGCCCAGGAGAATCATGGTGGCTTTGGTCTCCTCTGCCAGGGCCAAAACGCAGGACGCGGTCACTCCTCGCGCGCCCCCGGTGGCGATCACGACGTCTCCGGGGCCGAGTTCCACCGAACCTTGGATAGCGGGCGCGGACAGCAGCGAGGGCGTAACCCGCCAGCCGTCTCCTAGTCCCGCCTCCACCGGATTTTCCAAGGGACCGTTGACCAGTTCGTCGGCGATCAAGGCTGCCATTTTTTCCGGTTCCAGAGCGGGGTCCAAATCCAATGCGCGACATTTCAGGTCGGGACGCTCCAGGGCCGCCGTCTTGACGAGTCCGGCCAGTCCTCCCTGTTCCGGGCTGTCGATCTTGCCGTCCCCGAAACCGAACGCGCCGTCCAAAAAGGAAACGGTCGCCAGCAAAGGATGGGCGTCCTCTGTTGTCCGGGCATCCGCGAGAAAATTCTTGGCGGCCAGAAATGCGTTCAGCAGGCACTCGTCGCCGGTATTCTCTTCGGATAAAATCACGAGTCCCGAAGCATCGGAAAAGACGCTCTTTTCAACACATGCGCCCAAGGAGAGACACTTCGCCTCGATGTCGTATTCGCGAAACTTCTCGCACAAAGCCCGGGGCAAGTCCCCCGCGCCGCCAGCCACAACAACCGGTCCGCCCGAATGAAAGCGCGAACCTTTTCCGGATACGGCCGGAATTTCCGCAACGGCCACGATATGCCTGGGGACTGTTTCCAAAGGCGATGGAATTTCTTCATGCGTCGCTTCTGGTTTTTGCTCGTAACCAGCCGTAATTTCAGGAAATTCGCATTCCGTTTTTTGCGAGGAGCTTCTCTTGCCTCCCGCGAGGTAATCCAGAATTTCCCCCAGGGTTTTCATCTTGCCCATCTTTTCCGGGGACACGGCGGGAAGGTTCGGGTTCTTTTCCTCCAGGGCGGAAAGAATTTCCACCCGCTTGATGGAATCGATCCCGAGATCGGACTCGATGTCCATGTCGAAATCCAGCATTTCCGGGGGATAGCCCGTCAGGTCGCTCACCACGGACAGAAGCGACTTTTTCAGGCCGTTGCCGTTCTTTTTCGCGTGAACCGTCGGCGCGGCTTGGGTTTCGCCCCCCGGTTTCGCTTCGGAGCCAGCGGGGGCCATCTCCGACAAACTGGCGACGATCTCCCCAAGGGTCTTCATCTTGCCCATCCGTTCCGGGGAAACCTGGGGCAGGTCGGGAATTCTCTCTTCCATGGTGGAAAGAATCTCCACGCGCTTGATGGAGTCGATGCCCAGATCCGACTCGATATCCATGTCCATGCCCAGCATTTCCACGGGGTAGCCCGTCAGGTCGCTGACCACGGCGAGGAGGGTCTCCGCCGTTTTTTCGGCCGACGCATGCGCGGCGCTTTCGGCATCCGCTGCTTGGAAGCGACATTCCGGTTCCGCCACCGGTGTTCCGTCGCCGGTTTGTTCAAGGCTCGCCAGCACCTCCCCGAGGGTTTTCATTTTCCCCATGAGTTCGGGGGGCACCGAGGGCAGGTTCGGGACCCTTTCCTCCATGGTGGACAAAATCTCGACCCTCTTGATGGAGTCAATGCCCAAATCCGATTCGATGTCCATGTCCAGACCGAGCATCTCCACCGGGTAGCCGGTCAGGTCGCTCACCACGGACAGAAGCTGTTTCTCCAGTTCGGCGACGCTCGCACCTTTTGTTGCTGCCGGCGCCGGGACATGGACTTGCGGTTCGGGCATTTCTTCCCGGGAAACCGCATGGTCGCTCGGCTTGCTTTCGAAGACCTCCTCCCGACTGTAGGCAGGAGCTTCGAAGGATACATCCGGCCTTTTTTCGGCTTCGGTCGGCGGAGCTGTCGCGACATGCTGCGGCATCGCCGGCGACGGCGGGCTTTGCATCGGCGAATCGTAGGTCGGCGCGGAAAGGGAAGGGGACTGCTGCGCGGCGAACACAGGCGCGCGTTCCTGCACGGGCACTCCCATGGCGGCTTCGGCCAGGCGCTGGGTCTGGGACATCATTTGCCGAAGGGTCCGGCTGGCTTCGTTCTGGGTTTCCAGAAACTTCCTGTGCGTCTCCGCCGTCTGGGACTGCAAGTTCTGAATGGACTGGAGCCCTTCTTGGACGACCAGAAGAGCGCTTTGGATTCTTACGGAACGGTCGCTGTCCAGCTGCGTCGATGCCATCGGAGCTGTTTCGATTGGAGTGGATTGCGTATCTTTCATGGTTTCCCGTGGAGGTTCGATATTTTGCACCGGGGTCCCGGCCGGTTCGACGGCCGTCGAACGCGCTTCGGGTTTCCTCGGAATGTTTCCTGTATTCGGGGCCGCCGTCTTCGGCTTCGCCTCGGTTTGACCGGCTTCGCTTGGCCGGGCCTGTTTTTCTTCCATTTTAGCTGTCGTTGCTTTCTTCGAGACCGGGGGCTTCTGCGCCTTTTTTGTCTTCGACCGGATGTTGGCGCCGGAAATGGGAATGCTCATGCGCTGCTTGCGGGCAGGCCGACCCTCCGGCTGCTCCCACCGTCCCAAATCCACAGGCACGCCCGACGCCGCCAGCATGCAAAGCGCGTCGGCCAAATCCGCGCACCCGTCGCCTTTTCCGGAAGAGGCGTCCATTGCCATCGCTCGGAAGGGCTTTCCCTTCAGGATGCTCCGGATCAATCCGGTCAGAACGGTTTTGGGTCCGACCTCCAGAAAAACGCGCGCGCCCTGTTCGTACATGGCTTCGATCTCGTCCGCAAACCTCACCGGCGACAGAATCTGGTCCGCAAGCAGCTTGGCGGCGTCTTGGGGATTGTCCGGGTAGACGCCGGCGGTCGCGTTGGAAAAGACGGTCGCGTCGGGTTCGCCGAATTCGATTTCGGACAGGACCTTTTGAAACGGCCCATGGGCGCTTTCCATCATGGATGTATGAAACGCGGAGGACACAGGCAGCCGTCTAAAGACAAAACCCTTCTCGCGGCAAAACTCCTCGGCCCGGACGATGTCGGGTTCCGGCCCGGAGACAACCCCCTGGTCGGGAGAGTTCCTGTTGGCCAGAATCGAGCGGGAGCCGACCTGTTGCAGCATTTTTTCGATTTCGTCCAGGGGCGCCTTAACGGCGGTCATGGCGCCGCCGGGACCGGAGGCCTCGGCCATGAGTCGTCCGCGCCAATACCCGAGCTTGATGAAATCCGGCTCGGATATGCGCCCCGCGCAACACAGGGCAGCCAGTTCACCGAAACTGTGGCCGCAGGCAAAATCGGGCGTCACGCCGAACCCCGCCAAAACCTTGGCCATGCCGAGGCTCACGGCCCCGATGGCGGGCTGCGCAAGGTCGGTCTGCCTGAGGCGATTTTCAAACTCCTCGGTACTCGCGTCGGAACCCTGCAATTTGGGATAGATCGCGTCCGCCAGCGATTGCCCGCCCCCGAGCTTTTCAAACCCTGCTTCGGCATCCTGCAAGGTTTCGAACGCCTCGGGAAACGTGCAGACAAGGTCGCGCCCCATGTAGACGTACTGGCTTCCCTGGCCCGGAAAAACGAAGGCGAGCTTCCCGCAGTCCTCAGGCCCGCCGAAGAACGCGCCGCGAAATTCCCGAAAACCCTCGCGCGGTCCTCGGGACAACTCGTCGCGGACTTCCCGCAACCGGCTTGCAAAGTCTTGCTCCGTGTCCCAGGTGAAAAGAAATCGGTATGGTTTGTCGCTGTCGAAAGCCTCCCGGGTTCGCGCCGCTTCTCGCCGAATTTCGTCCCGGCTCGGATCGCTTTCCGAAAACCGGCCCGATTCGTCCAGCATCCGGCCAAGCGATTCGTTGTTCGATGCGGAGAAAGCGAAGATCTCCAGCGCCCCGGTCCAGGAAGGCGCCGTTTTTTTGCCGCCATACTCTTCCAGCACCATGTGGAAGTTGCTTCCTCCGAACCCGAACGCGCTCACCCCGGCCCGCCTGGGGAAGCCGTCCTTCTTCACCCAAGGACGACTCTGCGGGTTCAGATAGAACGGACTGTCCTGGATGTTCAACTCCGGGTCGGGCTCCCGCACCTTCAACGCGGCGGGAAGCACCTTGTGGCGCAGGGCCAGGGCCGCCTTGACGACCCCTGCGGCGCCTGCCGCCGCCTTGGTATGGCCGATGCTGGATTTCACGGAACCCAGCGCGCATCGCATTTTCGGCGTTTTTCCGTACACCCGGGACAGGGACTCGAATTCCACCCGGTCCCCCACCCTGGTTCCCGTGCCGTGGCCTTCCACCAGTTCCACCGTGGACGGTTCCACGCCAGAATTCCGGTAGGCCTCCTCCAGGGCCTGCATCTGCCCTTCGGCCCTGGGCGCGTAAATGCTCTGGGACTTGCCGTCGCTGGAGCTTCCCATGCCCTTGACCACCGCGATGATGTCGTCCCCGTCCCGTTCCGCGTCGGAAAGACGCTTGAGCACGATCATGCCCACGCCTTCGCCCAAAACGGTGCCGTCGGCCTCCTTGGAAAACGGCCGGGCGTCGCCGGTGGGAGACAAAATGTGCGTCTTCGAAAAACACATGTGCATGAAGATGTCGTTCAACGCATCCACGCCGCCGGTGACCACGATGTCGCTCTTTTCGGTCGCAAGTTCCATGAGCGCCAGATGCATGGCGCTCATGGAGCTTGCGCACGCGGCATCCACCGCGCAGTTGGTCCCGCCCAGGTTCAGACGGTTGCAAATCCGCCCGGCAATGACGTTTCCCAACAGCCCGGGAAAGGAACTTTCCTGCCAGGGAACGTAGGAATCGGAAATCTTTTTCACGACTTCTTCGGCCTGCTCGTCCGGGACCCCGCATTCCTTCAGGGCCTTTCGCCATTTGGGGTGCCCCAGCCTGGCTCCCAGCGGAATCACAAGCTCCTGCGTGCCCGTGGCGCCGAGAATCACCGACGCCTTGGAACGGTCGAACTCCCGGTCCTCGGAGTATCCCGCGTGTTCCAGGGCGGCCTTGGCGGCGACAAGCCCCAGCAACTGGGAGGTGTCCGTGGCCTCCAGTGCCGCCGGCGGTATGCCGAACTCGGTGGGATCGAAGGGTATATGCGGCAAAAATCCGCCGCGATCGCAATACACGTGATCCGGTGTGTCGGGATTTTCGTCGTAGAAGTCCTCCGACGACCAATGGGTCGCCGGCACTTTGGTGATGGCGTCGATCCCCTTGAAGATCAGTCGCCAGAAATCCTGGATTCCCGAAGATTTCGGGAAAAAGCATCCCATTCCGATGATGGCGGCAGGTGCGTGTTTCGTCATGTCAAAAAGCCTCGATTAGGAGCGGGTTCGAATTTTCGGGCTTGGAGCTTGGTCAGGCCATTCGCGCTTCGCCTTGTCCACCTCGTTCCAGCGCTTCGCGTGGGAATGCGTACCAGGACGCTTCGCGTCCGAGTTCCGCCATGGCATGGCCGACTTATATGGCCAACCCCGACTTTTCCTAAGGCACTGCATCAAGCCTTGTCGCCCAACTATCTGAAATCGTTCATAATTTGAAATTGTTTTTTCAAGCGCTTCCCCGTTCAATCCTTCAGTGGTCCTCATTGATCCTGCAACAGTTCGACCAGCTGTTCGTACGGCATGGGCGAAAACTCGCCGACGCCCGGCGGCAAGGCCGCGCCCTGGAACCGTATCAGGTTCGCGCGGGTCGCGACGGCGGCGCCGCAAAGCAGGTTCATGGCGACCACCACGGTCTTGCGGTTCTCGATCTTTTCCAGAAAAGTCCCCCGGACCCACTCGTTGAATGCGCCCATGGCCGGACCGCACCAGATCTGGTAGTCCATCCGCCTGTCCGGATCTCCGCAGGTCGCCCACCCGGAGGAACGCCCCAGGTAGGACCGAAACACCAGGGCCATCTTGTGGCGAGGGTCCTTTTCCGCCATTTCGATCTGTTTCGGGTCCCTCTGCCGGAAAAAAGCGGCGGTCTCTTCCCAGACCTGCCCGCACGTACACTTGAAGTAGTCTCGCTCCAGCATGTCCCGAATTTTCTGCGGAATGTCCTCCAGGCTTTCGTACTTGCTGTAGATTTCGTACAGCTTGGCGGCCCTGAACGGAAACATGGTGCCGCGCTTGAGCACCTGCACCTTGATTCCCATCTCGAACATGTCCGCCGCCGGCGCCATGGTGACGTCGGCCTGGCAGGACTCGGCCAGCATGCGGCGAACCTGCTCCGAGGTCCCGGCCTCCACGCAGGACTGGTTGACAGACCCGGTGAGGATGTATGCAGCGCCCATGGCGAACGCGGCAGCGGCAGCGGCGGGAGTCGAGATTCCGCCCCCGAGCCCCACGCAAATCGGACGCTTGTACCTGTATTTGGATTGCATCTCGTCGCGCAGGGCCAGCATGGTTGGAAGAAGGGATATGGCCGGACGGTTGTCCGTGTGCCCGCCGGAGTCGGCCTCGGCCGTGATGTCGTCGGCCACAGGAACGGTCGCGGCCAGCTCGGCCTCGCGCTCGTCGATCATGCGCATTTCCAAAAGCTGCCGAAGATACTTATCCGGGGCAGGGGACATGAACCTTCTGGCGACCTCCACCCGGGAGACCTTTCCGACCACCCGGTTCGGACAGACCACGTCGCCGTCCTGGTCCCGGTAAATTCCCTTGACACGGTAATAGACCAGGGGAAGGGTCAGACCCAGATAGGCCGACGCGCTGACCAGGCGCATTTCGTGCCTCAGATAGAGTTTCGCCACGGCCATTTCGTGTTCCGGATCGTTGGGGCTGTGGATGAGGTTGGAGCCGAAAGGACGGCTGTTCAGCTCGTTCTTCAAACGCACCACTGCGTCTTCGACCCGGTCCAGCGGCAGCCCCGCCGCCCCGAACATACCCAGCATCCCGGACAGTCCCATGGCCCGAACCATCTCCACCGACGTGATTCCGTTGGCCATGGCCCCGGCGACATAGGCGTATCTGAGACCGTGCCTATTCTTGAATATGGGATCTCCCAGGTTTTCGGGACGCAGGGACGGCACGAACGCCAGCACCGGCAACGCGCCGGTCTCGTTCGCCAACCCCGCCTCCATGCCCATGGAGCCGCCGTATCCCACCGCCTGCCCGTTGCGCCCGCCGAGCAGAAAGAACGGCTTTCCGAGTTGCAAGACGGCTTTCTTCACCGCTTCCGGTCCCGATTCCGGCGAACGCGAGCCGTTGCTCTTCCAAACCGGAACATGGCCGTTTGTTTCCATATGCAAAGGTCTTCCTTTTCCGTGGCCTCTAACTTAAAGAGATTAAATTGACGTATGTACGCAATTGCGCGCAAATTGTCAAGCCATGGATATTACCAGCGGGGTTTTATTCTGCCCACATGTTCGAGGATCTTCCGGCTTTCATCGGGCTTCATGGCGAAGTTGGTTGTCAAATCGAAAAATTGCAGCCACAAGCTGTCTTCCTTTTTGTCGAAAACAAAACGATTGCGGCTGTCGTAGGTGAAAAAATAGGTCGGGACCGGCTTTTCCTCGTCGACGATCGCAAAGAAGTGTCCGTATATCCCATGGCAATACCTCTGGTCGCTGCTGCCGGAGGTGCCGCGCTGATAGTAGAAATTGCCGTCTCGATCCCTGGCGAATCGCGCTCCGGACATCGTCGGTTTGTCGTTCAAACTCGGAATCTAAATGTCGAGCTGGAGCGCCGGTCGCCTGTGGCTTTTTGAAGCAGCCGGAAGCCGCTTGGTTTCGGATCCGATTGATTCGTCGGATCGAGCAGGCGACCGGCAAGTTCCAGACCGACATCGAGGACATCAACAAGGAGGCCCAACGTTTCCAGGAAGGGATCACAGAGGAGGATTGGGACGAATCCATCGAGCGGCTCCGGGATATGCACGACAAGAAGGCGAACCGAGGATTCGGGCCGATGGGCCGACGAAGCTCTCGATGAAGACGACGAGGACTGACGGCTTGAGCGACGAAATCGAATCGAAGGCCTGTTCGAGCGATTTGCAAAAGCGAGGGGGTACGGATAAAGCGCAGGAACCGGGGTGGTGAAAACGGCCATTTTTCGACCTTGAAATCTTGTCGCTTATGGTCTAATAATCTTTTCAGTATAAGACGATCCGATTGTCGCCTAACATGACGAGGCTAACGATTAACTTAAATAAAAGCCGTCGATTACTTGCAATATGGCGACAGCAAAGCATATGCGAGAGGAGTATCAATATGAGTCAAATGCGAAACAATCCCAATATGAGCCAGGAGGAATATCTGGAGTTTGAAAGAGCTTCCGAAATCAGACATGAGTACTTTGACGGTGAAATTTTCGCCATGACGGGCTCCAGCGTAAATCACAATCGAATTGGCAGCAATATCAACCGCTTTTTAGGGAATCAGTTGTCTGACAGGCCTTGCGATGTTTTCGCGAATGACATGAGAGTCAAGGTTCAACGCATCAATAAATACACATATCCGGATATTGTGGTTGTCTGCGGGGATATCGAGTTGGAGGATCAAAAATTTGATACTCTATTGAATCCGATTGTTATCATAGAGGTCCTTTCACACTCCACCGAATTGTACGACCGAGGGAAAAAGTTTGCCCATTATCGGCTTATCCCCTCGCTTCGGGAATATGTCCTTGTATCTCAATATGATTGCCAAGTTGAGAAATTTGCGCGCGGCGATGATGGAATATGGCGCTTGTTCGACCCGTGCACTGCCACGGAGGAAATCGTCAGGCTCGAGTCGATTGATTGCGAACTGCTGCTTTCCGATATCTACTACAGGGTCGAATTCGAGAAAACGGATTAAAAATTCTCCACCCCCATAACGATCGACCTGACCTGCAGCTTTTTTGAAGACAGATCGTTCCGACGAAAAGGCACCTCCGAGTTCCCCCCCCCTTGGCATCTTCCCTCGACAACCGATGATGGCATTGAACCTAATTGGTTGGCAGTGCTAAACTTGTAGCGATCAAAGAGTTAGGCCACGAAATTTCACAAAAAACACGAAACGATTTATTCGTTTTCCATAGAAGATCGAACCTTCGGTTCTTATCGTCCATGGACGGCGTTTCGGCAACGCCGGATTTGAAAATGGATTGCGGCGATCCCGGCCCCCTGGGTTCGGTCCAGGCCCGATGGACCTTGCAATGCAGCCTTTCCGGAAAGTTCAAGGACCTTTCGGCCAGCTTTTCCCATGCGGACGAACTCGGAGGCAGGATGACCTCCCTGATCGAAGCTGCCGACATCAGCTTAAAGGCGGACATTGGAGAACACGCTCTTGACCACTGTCTTTATCCTCGATTTTTCATTGGAATCAACTCGCTATTTTTGTTTTCCACATTTCTTTGATATGTTGTTTGGTCAAATCGGAATTCAACAAAAATCCCAGCAATAATCCACAATTATGGCAAAATTCGTGGCTTTTGTTTTTAGCGATGGTATCAGGCGGTATCCAGTTTTTTACACCTGAGACCCCCTTTTTACCAAGAACAAGAATCAGGTCATGCACAAGTGCGTTTTGGTTGATGATATGAACTGAAGATTGATTTTCAGAGTGGATGACATAAAAATTAATCAGAACAAAGCCAGATTCATTAAGCGCAATTGTCAATTCTGCCCAACCCTTGGGATTCCAATGATGGAACGTAAAAATCAACCTGCTATTATCACTTTTTAGTATTCGATTGCATTCCTTGAATATTCCGGTCAGGACAGCTTCGTACTGTCCGTTGCCATTTGAATATTGATCGACGGCAGTGGCATCCATGGAATAATCCCAATCAACTTCCAACGGCAAAAGCTGTCTCAGCCATACTCTGAAAAAAGCCGCCAAATCACTGTATTGAACGCTATCGAAATAAGGGGGATCGGTTACGACATGATCTACGCTGTTGGTTGGTATGTTCAATCTTGAGGATGAACCTTGGATCAGCAGATACCTTCTTTTGCCAGAATTCAACCCGTCTATGTCAGTGCACTCTTCCCCTATATCAACTTCACCTTGTATCGATATTTTACCGGTTTTGTTTTTTTGAAATGATCGTTCTACTGGCCTGGTTGCCCATTTGTGGCCGCGTAGGAACCTATTATGGAAAATGTTTTGAAGCGTTCCCGAAGATTTTGAATTGTATACGGGATTGTTTTCCAATGCCGTGTATGGAAAAGAATAAGCGTGATGGGCAAACGTATGGCGTATGGCGCCTGGCCGATTTTTCGCAGCCCCCTTATAGCCGCATAGAAAAGAGTTGAACTCGATGGACGCGGATACCGCCATAGCCAGTTTTAGCGAGAACGGTGGATCGAAGGTTTCTATTATTTCGATTGCTTTTTTCAAATAAATTAATTGTCTGCTTGTATACAGATCCAGGTAATTACTTATACCTCTCTTGTGCAAATCGGAAGATTTGGGGCCGGGAACTATTTCGAAATCTTTTTTATCGAACCCAAGCTTTTCGCGTTTTTCGTCGGCCATGGAAATAGACTCTAAGTCGTATTCGTCCGAAGACGAAAAAAAAATGCCATGCTCCGAACACTCTCCAACAAACGCGACAGGAGCATACCTCTTATAATATGGTATGGAGAAATCTTCGCAAAATTTATTCCCACACGCGCATGCTTTTTTCTTTTTTTCATAAAGCGGAAGATCTGGCTTATATTTGGAGAAGCTCACTAAGCATTCATCCTTGAATATGTTATAGGTTTCCGGACATATTCTAATCTTTGATCCGTCGCTGTTGTATCTGAATACATAGCTATCAATAAAAACTGCCTCCTGACATCCACATTTTCTTTTAACGCCGTAAAGGGCAAATTTTAGATCAACCGCCTTGCCACAAATCGGACATCTTGCGCTATAGTTATGCGCGATCTGAGAACGAAGCTCCTCAAAAAAGCTGCCAAACGCCTTTTCAAGTTCCTTTATTGGCAATTCTGTCAGTGCCGCACGGACCTGAAGGATTGGAATGGGGTCGATATCTGCGCCGATGACATTAGCGCCTAGACGGATGGCTTCGTGGACGGTAGTGCCACCTCCCATCATAGGATCGCAAATAATTTGCCCTTCAAGCCCCCCCCCTGAATAATAGTCTTTTTTTGATTCGTCTCGAACAAGATGTTTTAAAATCGCCCTAAAGGTAGTTCCGCAACGACGAGCCCACCACTTATGCAAATACGTATTTGGCCTATACAAATGCTTGTTAAAGGATTCTTTCTCTGCAAGCATATTTGCAAAATCGATGTCGAAATCTTCATCGATAAGATTATGGCTTATCGGTTCATTTTCGAAAGGTAGTTCGAGTTGAAGTTCTGGTTCTTTTATTTCCATATTTTTCACTAAACCCCGAGTACTCTGCTTACAGCTTCATCAAGATTTTCTCCGGAAGGCAGATTAGGACCTTGGATGAAATTATTGGCAAAATCTGCTGTAAGAAACCGTATGGTTCTGGTCGGAATTATTTCACGTCTCTTCCCATTTTTCACCTTTTTTCCCAATCTATAAGTAAAAACAGTAATTGTATTGTTTTTCGCTTCCCTTTTTTTGGGAATTCCACCTACAATGTCCTCGAACTTGGCATACACAATATCTGGAACAATAAAATACAAACCTTTCTTAACGAGCGTAGAGCGTGAATAGATGATGCCTTTTCGGATCAATTGGGGGATTAACCTTTTATGAACATTCGCCCAGTTTAAGCCGTGATTCGAACTTGGTATCGTCTTGGGCAAGGACCCCGTCTGCGACATATTGCTGTATGCATGCCAAGCATCTCGATAATTTCCCGTTATGTCAATACTTTGAACCTCGATTCCAACATATTCCTTTAAATTTCCATTTGATACCCTTGCGAGGACCCAGTCCATAGATAGCGCATTGCCAAGCTGTACCTCCCTTCCTGAATTTTTTCCCAAGGCTACAACGCAATCCTCCTCTTGATTCCTGCGTCTAATGTACTCGTCGAACAAGAAAAATTTTTGGTTTCCGAAAGCGTCTTTCGAAACGCGCCTAATGCTTTCATAGTGGTTATCGTATAATCGATTGGGGCAAATGACAATATCGCCATACGGCGAAGTCACAGAACATGTGCCATAAATAATTGTTTGGTCATGATTGAACTTGATACACGATTTCTCGGTGAAAGGGATCTGTTTTTAGATCGGATGGCAAATTATTGTTTTTTGGTTCGTTCAATGAACAGTCTTTAAATTGGTCTAAAAGTTTAAATCCTTTTCGGGTTCCTTTTAGACTCAAACCAAAATCCAATGCAATGTTTTTTTTCAAATAAGCCAGATAATAACAACAGATTCTTCTGGGTTTCTGAAATAAAACCGAAATTAAAAGCTAAATATCAGAGAGTGCATGATCCTTGTCAGTAACAACAATTGCGATTTTCAAGGACCAGGAAATGGAAGTGTCGGTCGTGCCCTTTTCCGTCGTTCCCGACCTGGAAGGCCCGGCGATTTCCGATATCAGGTTCGAGGGGACGCCCCTTTCCGACGGAGACGCCATAACCAATTCCGGGACACTGTCCCTGTACGCAGAAGACATCACGGGAGTGGACCGGGTGGAGTTTTTCATCGACGGGCAACACGAGCACACGGAAACCGGACCCGGCTCATGGTTTTCCTGGTTCTGGTCCTTGAGCGAAGCGGACAACGGAAGCCGCGCCCTGTCCATGACCGCCTACGACCTGTACGGCAACCCGACGACCCGGACATTGAACGTGATAGTGGCCGTCGTCGCGCCTCCGGACCCGGTGGGACCCCTGTCCGTCGATTTGGAGGGCGACGGCGTATCGGCGAATGTCGCATGGACCGGATACGACGAGGAGGGGCAGGGCAATGTGGCCGGGTATCGCATCTACGCGCAACCCCAAGCCTACTCGAATGTCGAAGGCCTCGATCCGAAAGCCGAGGTCTCCGCCGGGCTTTTCACCGTCTCCCTGAACAACCTGGAGCGCACCCCCCCCTGTTGGATAGCGGTCGTGGCCGTCGGCGAGCAGGGCAACGCGAACCCCGCGATCGTCCCGGTCTCGGGAACGCCCGTCGATATCGTCCCTCCCGAAAATGTTTCCGGCCTGGCCGCGGAATGCTTCGAAGACCGCCTCGTCTTCTCATGGAACCACAGCGCCGACAGCGCCGGGGACCTGGCCGGATACCACGTCTATTTCAACGGATCGGACACGCCCGAAGTTCTGCCCCCGGCGCGGGATAGCTTCGAGCGGACGGAGCTTTCCCCGGCCGAATCCTACCCGGTCAAAATCGCGGCCTTCGACAACGACGGCAACGAAAGCTCCGGCAGGACCGCGACCGGCGCCACCATGCTGGACAACCCGGCCGACATCGCGACAGTCTCCTCCCACGAAACCGTCGCGCTTGTCTGGGGTCCCGTCCTTCCGTCCGACCTCGTGAAACACTACGCCGTCTACGTCTCCCAGGCCGAATTTGCCACCGTGGAAGGCATGGGACCGGCCCTGACGACCGAGGAAACCTACGCGACGATGGACGGGCTCGCCAACGGCGAGGCATACTGGTTCGCGGTCGCCGCCGTCAATATGGCAAACGGGGAACGAAAACAGGTCGCCGCAGTTTCCGCCATACCGCAGGCCGATACCCAGGGGCCGGATATCGCCGAGGTCGCCATAGACGGCGCTCCGATCCAGCAGGGCCATGTCGTATCCAAAGCCGCGACCATATCCGCGATCGCAAACGATCCGGCCGGAATCGGCCGGGTGGAGTTTCTTCTCGATGGCGTTCTCGCCGGGACGGACTTCTCAGGCGCCCCGGCCGGCTTCCACTGGGACGTCGCTGCGGCCGAGGACAAGGCCTACGAGCTGGCCATAGTCGCATACGACTCGTTCGGAAACTCTGCCGCCTCGGAATACACGGTGGTCGTGGCACTGGATCCGCCCGACGCTCCGCAAATAATCGCACCCCTCTCCGGAGAGGTTTTCAACCGGTCTTCCATATCCGTGTCCGGGACCGCCGAAAAAAAATACCCGAGTCGTCATTTTCGTCAATGGAAATCCGGTCGGCGAACCGACCCCGGCGAATTCCAAAGGCGCTTTCAGCGCAACGGCAGTTATTTCCGAAGGAGAAAACAGGCTCCGGGCCGCCGCGACAAACCGCGCGGGCGCCGGACCCTCCAGCGCCGAAGTCGTCGCGACGCTGGACACCGACATTCCCGAAAGCCCCCTGGATTTCTCGGCCAGAGCGGCCGAAGGCGGCGCAGTAAGGCTCTCCTGGAGGGAGCCCTCCGGAATCCCGGTGGAAGGCTACAACATCTACCGTTCCGACGCCGAATTCACGGCGTCCTCCCAGGCCGAAAAGCTCAACACCGCCCTTTTCAAGGGAAAATACTACTTTGACTTGACTCCCGAAGACGGCCTCTGGTACTATCGCGTGACTAGCGAAACCGCAGCAGGAAACGAAAGCCCGCTTTCCGAACAGGCCTCGGCCGAATCGGACAGCGTCATGCCTTGCGCGGTTTCCATCTCCTACGCCCCGTCCGGGCCCTGCGAGCCTGAAACCGGCCGCACTGGAATCGGAAGGGTGGAACTGGTTCTTGCCGCAAGCGAACCCCTGGCGGCGATCCCCTTCCTGAGCGTCACCCCCGAAAACGGATTGCCGATATTGGTGGATCTGAAAAAGGAATCCGAGACATTGTATTCCGGCGCATTCGACATCGAAGAGACCACGAAATCCGGCACTGCATGGGCCGTGTTTTCGGGACGCGACCCGGCAGGCAACCGGGGAAGCCGAATCGACTCTGGAGAAACGCTTCTGATCGACACCGAAGGCCCGGGCGTGAGGCGCATCGAGATTTCGCCCGCAAGCCCGGTCCGAAACGACGAGCAGAGCCCGACGGCGATCATCGCCACCGTCGGGCTGAACGAAAAGACCAAACCCGGCTCCGCCCCGGAGCTGTCGTTTACGCTTTCCGGGCTTGGCGCCTCGTTCCCTGCGGACGCCGTCGTCGAAATTCCGGCTGCGGCAGGCGACGTCCAGACCTTTCGCGCGGAATTCGTCCTGCCCCCGGAAGCCGGGCTCGCCTCCCCGGAAACCCTCTCCTTCGTCTACGCCGGGACCGACGACCTGGAAAACAGAAGCGAAGAAATCGCCTGCGCCAACGCCTTCCAGATCTACCAGGGAGACCTTCCCCCGCTGGATCCGCCCGCCGGCCTTTCGGCCGCGTCACTGCCGGGCGGCGTCGTGGAGCTTTCCTGGAACGAAGTGGAAAACGCCGCCGACTATCAACTCTATCGGCAAGACCCCGGCCAGGGCGGACTCGAGCCGCTTGTCCGGTCCGCGGGCGCGACCCGGTACGAGGACGGCCCGTCTCAAGACGGCGACTACATGTACGCCGTCGCATCGGTCAGGTTCGAAAACGGCGAGGAGTCGGTCGGCGCCCCGTGCGATCCGGTGCCGGCGGTTTCGGACTCCGTCCCTCCCCAGGCGCCGTTCGGGCTCGTCCTTGAGCTGGTCCCCCGGGGCATTCTGGCGACCTGGGAGCAATACGAGGATCCGGAGGACGAAGGCGCGACCTTCAATCTGTACCGATCGGGCCGGACCGAAATCGTCGATATCGACGGACTCGTTCCCGTATCGACGAAAATTTCCGGCACGGAAGCCGTCGATTCACAGCCGTCCCCGACGGAGCATTGCTACGCGGCGACCGCCTTGGACGCCGCCGGAAACGAATCCGCGCCATGCCTCTCGGAATACCTGAACTTCGATCTTCTTCCTGCGGCCGACCTTTCCGTCGAGCTGGCCGACGGACAGCCGCCGGCGATCTCCTGGTCCCACCCGTCCGAAGACTTAGAGGGCTTCCACATCCATCTCGAAACGGAGAGCGGCCGCGCGCGGCTAAACGAAACCCTCCTGGCCGAACCCTCATTCGTCGATGCGGGCTTTTCCGGCGATTCCCGCAGGTACGCCGTAACAGCCGTCGACGAGAACGGGACGGAAAGCCTGGAAAGCGAAATCTTCCTTCCCATGCTGGAATTCGATCCGGCGGAAGGCGCCGGGCTGAAACGTTCGATCATGAACCGGCTCGAATTCGAGGTGGAGAACCTGTCCGGGGAAGCCGTCGAAAACATCGCGCTGCGCATCACTGTCGCAGGAAGGGAACATGTTTCCGAAACCTTCGATCTCGCGGCGGACGCCGTCGAAATCGTGCCGGTCGCGGTCGGAGGCTACGCGGACCTGGAGGACGTCGAGCAAATCGTCGTCGCCGCGGAGATCGCCCCAGACGACGGCGGGTTCGCGCGCATATCCCGGACCCGGAAAATCGAGGTCGGCGACGGCGCCCTCGTCCTCGAAGCGTTCAGCGAAGAACTGACCAGGGGCGGGACCGGCAACGTATGGTTCTCCCTGGAGAACACCGGGTCGGCGCGGATAGAGATCGTCACGGCGAAGGACTCGGGCGGTTCGGCGTCCGAGGACATCCTCTTCGAACTCCTGGATTCGGACGGAAACGCGCTCTCGGCCGCCGAATTCCGGCAGGCCTTCGGAGAAGGCGTATTGTCGGTCTCCGGCGGACACTGCGTCGCCCGCATCGAGCCGGGAGAAAGGTTCGTCTCGAATCCGGTCCCGATTCCGATACCCTCCGGAGCGCCGGATACCGCGACGCTTTCCGTTTCGATTTCGACGATTTTTCACCGGCTCGGAGAGGAGGACGAGATCTCCATGGAGGGAGTCGCCGCCCGCCGCCAAGTATCCCTGAAGGAAACCTCCTACTATGGAACGCTGACGGGAATCGACCCGGAAACGTCTCGGGGCGACGGCGTCATAGAAATCGGGGGCAAGGCCCTGGCGAGAACGACCGGCGCCCCGGTCGGCCGCGCGCGCCTGGACGTCGTCGTCGCCTACGAGCCCTCGTCCGGCGATTCCGGCATATACGCCGTGTCGATACTCCACCCGGACGCGACCGAACGGACGCTGCACGGGACCTTCAAAATCGAGCGGGTGAAAATAGCCCCGCAGATCGTGAAGATGGGCATCCCGGTCAACCGCGAGCAGCGGGTGAGCATATCGGCGAGCGTCTCCGAAGGTCTTGAAATAGAGAACCTGCGACTCGCCTGCGAGGCCGCGGACCAGCCCGGCGGAAGTCTGGCGGAAGGCGTGCATGTCGCATGCGGACCGGCGGTCGGGCATGCGGAAGGAGAGGACGCCGCCCTTTTCTTCACGGTCATGGCCGACGACTCGGCCCCGGAATCCGCCGACATCGTCCTGAGGCTGGTCGGCGACGAACCATCTGACGAGCCCTGGGCCTACGTGACGGTAAACGCGAAGTTCTCGGACGCCTCCCCCCGGCTGGAGGTCTCCCCCGACCTAATGGACACGGGCGTAGTGCGGGGAGAATCGGTCTCGGAAACCCTCTCCTTGAAAAACACCGGGTACGAAAAGATTGAAAACGTCCGGATCAGGCTGACGGACGCCGGCGGCGAACCGGTGCCGGACTGGATCATGCCGAGCGGCGAAAAGTCCCTGGGAGACATCGGAATCGGCGAAACGAAGCAGGCCGGCCTCGTGTTCTCCCCGACCGAATCGACCTCCGAGGGCCTCCGCGACTTGACGCTGCGCATCGCCTCCGACAACCATCCCGAGGCCCTGATCGGCGTGCGGGTCGCGGTCGTCCAAAGCGGAACAGGCTCGGCCCTCGTCAAGGTCTCCGACATCTACACCGGCACGGTCGATCCGGACACCTCCCGAACCATAGAAGGCCTGTCCGGCGCATCCGTCGTCCTGCAAAACGAGACGGTCGCCACCGAAGTTTACACCGCCAGAACCGACGCCGCCGGGGAGGCCGTGTTTTCCGACATCCCCGCCGGCCTGTACGCCTGCCGGGTGTCGGCCGACGGCCACAATCCGCACTCGGGCACGGTGAAAATAAAGCCCAGCGTTGCGGCCAGCGAAAGCGTCTTCCTGATGAACCGGCTGGTGACCGTGGAATGGTCCGTGACGGAAACCACCATAGAAGACGTATACGAGATCGAGGCCGTGGCGACCTTCGAGACCGACGTCCCGGCCCCGGTAGTCGTGTTCGAGCCCGCAGGCATCGTCCTTCCCTCCGGAATGAAGGCCGGCGACGTCCATCGCGGCGAATTCAAAATGACCAATCGGAACCTGGTCCGGGCCGAAAACATCCGATTCGAGCTTCCCGAAAACGACCCGTATTTCCAATTCGAACTCGCCGACGCCCTGCCCGAGACCCTGGAGGCGAAGCAGAGCGCCGTCGTGGCATACAGGATCGTCTGTCTGAAATCCCTCGGGGACGACGGCTCCGACGGAAGCGGCGGAGAAACCGAATGCGCGCAATACACGTACGAGGCGGACATCCGCGTCGTCGCCGAGGCGACCTGCGCAGACGGGGTCCCCATAGACTTCTACTGGGACCAGAAGATCAAGGTGCCGTTCGATTTCTGCTACGAAATCGACGAGGACGGCAACATCGCGTCGGAAATCGACATCGGTTCCGAAGGGGCGAGCATAGACACGTCCTCTTACGGAATCGTAAACGAGCCGGAATGCACCGGAGGACCGGAAGACTGCATCCTCTGCTCGGCAAAGAGACCCTAATTCGAAATCGAAATCGACCGATGCGCCCTCATGGACGCCCTGGTCTTCGGCTCCGACCCTTTGGACGCCGTCACCCTGAGAGTGTCGAGCCCGCACAAGGAACTCCGGATATTCAAGGAGACCATGGTCCCCATGGAGGACACCGGCTCGTCCGTCGATCCCCTCAAGGGCGAATACATCCGCTCGAAGACGGATCTTGCGGTCAAATTCCCGGGTGGAAGGATCAAGGTCCGGCGCCTGTACGTCGGAAACCGATGGCGCCTCGAGCCCTCCCGGACGAACATGCTCGACCCCATGGCCCCGCAGCTCGATTTCGAGACGTCCGGCGGCGAGATCGAAAATATCGTTCGAAACCGCGCCGTCTACGAGAAAAAGGCCGACGGCCTCTGGATCCACAGGGACGTCTACTCCATTGTCGAGACGCCCGGCGGGTACAGATGGGAGGACAAGGTCGGAAGATACGAGGAGTACGACGAACGGGACAACCTGACAAAGGTCGTCCATCCCGACTGCGCCTCGGTGGAATACGAATACGACCTTCGCTTCAACAAACCGACCCGCATCGCGGACGAGAGAGGAGTCGAATACGAATTCGAGTACGACGGTTCCGGAAATCTCGCCCCAAAGACATAAGCGGCCTGATCGGCAGTCGAGCATACCACCGAATACGACTACGACGCCTCCGGAAACCTTGTCGCGATCCGAAGGCTCAAAGGAGGGCCAGGCCCGCATGCGACGACTGCGGAAACAGGAAGTCGGCTCGAGTCGCAAACCGACAGGGAATCAAACGCCACACGTTACAAATACGATGACCTGAACCGCCTGACAAAGGGCACGGACGCCTTGTGCGGAGAAACGAAGAAACTGTCGGAGCGTTATAGTAGGCGCCAGCCCCCGATATCGTCGGGACATCGTCGTAGTCCGTATCCGGAGATGCCGTGCCGCTCAAAGTGAAATTCGCGCTGCCGGAGATATCGGTGGCGCCGTCGCGCGTGATCGTGAACAGGATCGTTTGAGCGCCGCCGTCTCCGGTCGCATGGAGAACAGTCCGGGACTGTCGTTGGAAACGACGAATGCGAGCGTCTGGCCCGATTCGCGCGCAGGCCCCGCCGAGAAATGTCCGTCGCCCATCCTTCGACCGTCTGCGGTCCCTCGTCGGCGTCCGTTTCCTGGTCCGCGCCTTGACGAAAGAAGGGGCGACATTGGCCGGAACGACTGTCAAATTGAAACTATCCTCGGTTTGCATAGTCCTTTTTCCCATAGCAGGAAAGAGCTTTTTGGCAAGGTTCATCGTTGGCGTCGGGGGCGAGGGGGGGCGAGAACCCGGATTCCCGTTATAGCGTCGTCCATATCGACGATTCCATTTACGCCGAAATCGCCGGGCGCGCGTTGGAAAAAGATCGCAGTCGCGGAAATATTCGTTGCCACGTTCGCGTCCGTGCAAGAGGCGGCGGCGACGCCGTCGATAGCACGGACGCGAAACGGTATCCCTCGTTCGGGATTGCCGCGGCATCCTTGCCGTTCTGCCCGTGCTCGATGGTCCGGGCGTTCCCGGAGATAATCCCGCCATCCCAAACCGTGCCACCGTGGCGTCCCCGAACTATGCCACACCCCGGAAAATATCGACGCAGCGACTTTGGCCCGCCGGACGACGTTAGCCAGTGGCCGCGGCTAGGCCGCCGCCTCCGGCGCATCGTCGTCCGCGGTATGTCGGTCGTCGAGGCGAGATCAGTCGATATATCCGGTTCGAACGGCCGTTTTGGTGAAAAAGTCCGATGCGGCGTCGATTTGTTTGAAAAGTTCCGGTTGTTCCGCAACCGGAGTCCGGGACATCAAGTCGGCCGCCACGAATTTCGAAAAAGCCGAAGAAGTTTGGTTGGAAACGATATTCAGGCCGTCCATGCTTTTCAAATACTCGACTTTCTGAACGGGAGTCATGGCTTGGTATTCGGCGCTGGTAGCCAGGTGAAGCGCCATCATTCCCCGGTGCAGGTCGGCTATGCCCGGCCAGGACAGAATCTTCTGCTTGTGCAATCCCTGAATGATTTTGCATTTTCCAAGAATGTCGGCCTCTTTGGCGGCTGGATCGGCAGCAAGGTATTCGACGGCGAGGTGCTTTTCCAGATCGAAGGTGGCCCCGAGCTTGGTGTATTTTTGGCGGATTTCCCCGTATTTTTTCATCCGATCCTGGGGTGTCTTCTCCTTTATCAGCACATCCATGATCAGACGACCCATCACGTCGATGCTGATGTCGGTACTCGTGTACTCCTTGCTGGTTACTTTGGCGTTGATCCAGGCCAGGCGTTCTTCGGGACTTGCCGCCGCGAATTCCGGAATCTGCATCAATTCGCTGGGTTTGCGCGCTTTCGCATGACAAACGGAAATTATCAGGAACGCGATCAAAATGGCCAATGCTACGTTACGAACCTTCTTCATGAAACCTCCTTGTTCAGTTTTGTTATTGGAAACGATTTTGTCGGGATTTTGAAGTTGCATTGCAAGCTCCTTTCGTTTTTTTTCGTTAAATCACAACTCTGTAACTTTCTGATTATACTTATACACGATGGAGCTTTGCTTGTCCACCTTTCCGTTTACTTGTTTTTGCGTTTTTTTCAAATTAGTTATTAGAATTTTTTGGCCGAAATTAGAACCAAGCCCCAGGTTTTCATCCGTTCATACTTATAGTGGTTCCCGACGTTTTCACCGCATCCCTGCCACGTACCTCATCACATAAATCGCTTCTGCAATGCCGATTTTGCCGTCCTCGTTGACATCCGCGTCCAGATTGATCCTTACGAAAATCACTTCGTCCTCGCCGATGTCCCCATCGCTTGCTACGCCTTCATGTTGATTGGAAGAGACTATCTGGGACATTCCTGCACCGATTTGAAAGGCGACGAGCGCATCCTCGAGTTCGATTGTCTGATTGCCGTTCACATCTCCCAAAAGCCGAATCCAAAGATGGCCTGTATCAGGTTCGCTGAAATCGCTTTCATTCGCCCCGTGGGTATCTGTTGCTTCGGTCACCGCGTAATAATACATCTGGTCGGGAGATGCCGAGACGTCCTCGAAATATTTTTCGGATATCCAATCGCTCACGGGCAGAAAGGTTTCCGGATCGTCCTGGATCGACCGGTAAACCATGAAATGGGTGGCTTCGTCTGCATCTTTTTCCCAGGAAACGCCGACGCATGATTTAAAGGTCCCTTTGGATGCCATGACGTTTATCGGAGGAGCCAAAACACGGTGCCCGGGGTCGCCGGAGCCGAAATTGCTCGCCAAAAATCCTTTTTCGTCGGCTGCCGCGGCAACGAAATAGAAGTAAACGGTTCCAACGGCACAGTCCGTATCCTCAAAGGAAAGAGCCGTCTGCCACGAACTGACCGCCTCGGCCTCCCCGGCATTATCGACGATATTTCGATAGACCCGGTAATAGCTTGCCTCGGCAGAAGCCTGCCAGGATACGGCCACCTTGTCGAAATAGGCGCCGTCGGATGCGGCGACATCGGTCGGCGGAACATACCCCCGGTATCCGAAATCGGCATCGCTGAACGGACTCGGCTCGCTATCGTTTTTATCGACGCGTCCTCTAACCCAGTAATAATAAATCTGACCTGTATCGGCGGCATTGTCTTCGTAACCGGATGAGTTTTGCCAGCTACCCAAACGCGTGGCCGTGCCACTGTCGTCGATGGAGTTGCGATAGACCTGGTATTGGCCGAGTCCGGGGACCGGGTCCCAGGATATGGCGACTTTTTCGGCATGGGCGCCGTCCGTGGCGGAAACGTTGGCGGGCGGCGAAGAGGCTTTGTAGCCTCTTTTGCCAAGAATGTTTATGCTGCTCGACTGCCTTTCCCCTCCGGCGTTGACGGCCGAGGTCACCCAGTAGTAATAAACGGTTCTGGATTCCAAGGCGGGATCGAGATCTTCAAACTGGGTTCCTTCCACGAAACCGCCGACCGGAGACGGGGGATTCATGATGGAATAAACCTCGCTGTTTCCGCGGTAGACCTTGTAATGGGAGGCCCCTTCGGCCGGAGACCAGGCAACTCGGATGCGGTCGGCAAATGCCCCGGCCGAAGGGGTGACATCGGGCGGGGACGAAAGCGCGCGCCAACCGGAATCGAAACAGGCGCTGCAATACTGCCAGTCGCTTTCCCTGTATCCGTCAGCGTCATACGCGCGGGAAATAAAGTATCCGTAGTCCTTTCCCGGGATGCCCGTCGTATCGTCGAAACTGGTCGCGCTTGGCAACCACGGGGAAACGGGGATGGCAGACGCGGGATCCGGGTCCCCCTCGGGACTGAGATTCGGGGTTCGGTAAACACGGTAGTAATAAGTGTCATTGGCGACGGGATACCAGGCGATAGCCACCTTGTTCCTGTATGCGCCCTTGGAAGCCCCCAATCCGGTCAAGTCCACCTTGGGGGCGGGGGCGTACGCTTTCCAGCCCGCGGCGGAAACGCTCAAATCGCTGGGTCTGCTTCCAGTGCTCCCTACGGCGGCCTTGACCCAGTAATAATATTGCCGGCCTTCTTCTACAGGAGAATCGAAATGGGTCAGCATATCGGCCGACCAATCGGTAATGGCCGCGGCTCCATCCGGATCGTTTTCCATGCCGCGGTACAAGCGGTAGGCCGCAGCCCCGGGGGAGGCCGTCCAGCTGATCCGAACACCTTCGGTATCGTCCCGGCTTGCACCTACCCCGGTGGGTGGCGACAGCTTGCGCCAGCCGATGTTGTCCGGACAGGCCCCTCCCAGACCGGTGGCATTGGCGCCGGCGGCGTCGGTGGCGGCCTTGGCCCAGTAATAATAGCTTTTTCCCGGTATGCTCTGGTGCAGGGCGCTGGTATCGGATGTCCAGCATTCGCCTTCGATCTGGCTGGCCGTAACCGGGTTGTTTTCGGTATTGGAATAAAAACAATAATAGTCGCCCTGGTCCACACGCTGCGCAATTACCTGGACCTCGTCGATGGAGGTCCCGTCAGCGGCGCTTTGAATGCACGGCGAGGCCAGAGGGCGGGTGGCGACGGAGGCCAATCGGGCGTTGTCGCTCCATGCCCGGCACTGGCTTTGCACCGCAACCCAATAGTAGTATCCGGTTCCCGGAACGGCGGCGGTATCCTTGTAAGCGTTTGTGGCCAGGGTGGTCTTCAGCACCTCGGCGCTGCCTGCGTCATTGCTCGTATTTCGCAAGATCATGTAATATCGGGCGTCGGCAATGGCGTCCCAGGCCAGGCCAACGCCGTCCGCATCCGTTCCCTGCTGCCTGAAATTGGACGGTGGCGAGGGCTTCGGACAGGTCACCTCGATGGGCAGCTTGACGAAGGTATGGTTGTTCAGAATGGTAACCTCGTGGTAGGAGGTGTCCCCGGGGGCCGCGCCGACTACCGATTGATCGTCGTTGGCGGTGATCGCCAAATTGATGTAGTAGTTTCCCATGGGAATGCCGTCGGGAATTACGAAGGCGAGTTCCCCGGTCCAGAAGGTGTTCGCCGGCAAATTGTCCCATGTGTAATATTCGTTGGACGGCGGGGGACCGATCAACCGCCGGTCGCTTGGAATCAGGTTCAGATCAAGTTCGTTTCTTTCGCTGACAAGACTGCGAAGTTCGCCGTTTTCGGAAAGGAAGGCACGGACGCGTACATCGGGTGCGTCATGACGGCCGATGTTCTCGATGGTGATGTTTTCGATCCAGACCTGCTCGCCGATGTCGTAGGTTTTCTTGTCGGTGGCGGCATTGACCGTCCCCCCCTGGGCGATCCAGCTTTCGATGCCGATATCCTCGTGGTTCATGGCGGCATCGTTGCGCTGGTCCGCGTACCAGTAGCGAAGCAGGTAGGCGTCCCCCACGTGAAGCCCCCGGGCGTCTTCGACGGCCTTGTACAGTCCGCCGTTCATCACGGTGGGCACATCGTAGTCGTAAGTCTCTTTTCCGCACATCAGCCCGAACGTATGGCCCAGTTCGTGGGTCGCGGTTCTGAGGTACAGGTAGGCATCGTTGCACCCCCCGGTCTCGCCTCGGGCCAACTGACACTTGTAATCCGTCGTCCAATTGATATGCGCATTGAAAACAACGTCCGTTTCGAACATTTCGCAAGTCTCGCATAACCCGCCCGAATGCCAGCATTCCGCAATCGCATCGTCCCAGCCGCCGCTAAAGACATCCCGATGCTGGGTGTCGGTGAGAAACCCGCAGAACTCGCTCCAGGTGTTCAACCACCCGAACCCGCCGTCCCAAGGCCTCACCCGGAACAGTTCGTCGATATACAGATTGAAGTTGGACATGGCATGGGTATCGGAGTCGTAGGTCCAGTAATCGGCGGGCAACAGATCCATGATTACCGGCAGGTCGTGCCAGCCATAAATGAAAATATCGTCCCAGGAGGTTCCGCCGGCAGGGGCGGTATTGTAACCTTTCTGAACCCTTATGTCGCCCTCGACGCTTGTCTTTTGATCGGCGGGCCGGCAGTTGACCCGGGCCGGGTCGAGAATGACCATTTTGCCGTCGTCGGAAAATTCCCAGGCATTTTGATTGGATTCGGATTTTTGCTTCGCGGAATCTTGCTTCTCCGAAGTCGCCGCAGCCCGCTGGATTCGCTTTTCGAGGACCCGGTCCGAAGGACCTTTTTTTAAAACCGTTTCGATATTTCGGATCATCTCGTCCAAATCCAGAATTTTTTCCAGCATCCGGGCGTTGCCTGTCATCGGTCCGGCAGGCCATTCGGCCGGAGTTCGGGGTCCCGGCGCACGCTCGATCTTCACGCGCGATTCGGCCTTTTCCGGCAAGCCCTGGCGGACCATTTTCACGGGAGGAGTCAGTTGGAATTCGCCATCTTGGATATCGGCAATGCATAGTCCGTCTATTTTCATCGGATAAAGCTTCCCCGTGCTCTCGTCGGCCGCGATTTTAAAAAGGCCCTGCTCGCCGCCTACGAAGGGGTTGGCGTGGGGCTGGCCATCGTAGTAGGCAAAGACCAGGTAGGTCCGCCCGGTTTCAATCCGGGGCATGTCACTGACGTAGGTGAAAACCTCGTTGAATCGACCGCCGGCATAGGTCAGCACGATGCGGTCGCCGATTTTCTCGGCTGCCGCATCCCTCTGGTGGAGCATCCGTATTTGTGTAAAGACCGCATCGGTTTCGACCGTCTTTCGGCTTTGGGCCACCTTGGGGCATTTTTCGGCGACCGTACCGACAAAGACCACGTCGGCTTGGTGAACCAGGTCGTCGAAAGGGATTTCAGGTATGAAAGCAAGAGCGGAATTCGAGAAAAGGATGGAAAGAGCATAGAGGAAAACAAAAGTCGATATGGCGCACGGGTTTTTCTTCGTCCTGAACATACAATCCTCCTTAAAGTTATCATGTCCGACGTTTCCAGCTATTTTCATACACCGGATATGCACGGGGCTGTCAAACTTCTATTAAAGCAGCTACTTGAGAAAATTTTTTTAAATTTCCGCCAGCCTTGCTCTATGAATCAATAGGGAAAAAAACTTCGCGAGCGCCAATATCTTCGGCCAAGACCCTTTCCGACCGAAAAAATCAAGAAAAACAAAACGGTGCCGGTCCAAACCTTTATTAGATTTTTCCCTGTCACACTGGGAGGGGTTTTCCGAAGGGCTTTCTCAAGGAAAGCGAAGTATCCTGAAGATATTCCAGGCCGCCATGGAAAGCGGTACGGCGCGATGCAATCAACGACCGATTTCCGAGAAGATGTTGGAATGTTTATAGTTGCTTTCCTTCCATGACATAATGTATCAACGACGACAAAAGAAATTTTCATTCGAAAATTTCGATTTTGCACATATGCCAAAATCAAGGGCGATTTGTCAAGTGAATAAGATAGGAACTCGTTTTTACGGATCGGACTCGGCGATCCTTTTGAGAATCCAACAGGCGTCGATGGTTCCGATGCGGTTGTCGTTGTTGGTATCGGCTTTGGGCTGGCAATTGCTTTCCATTTTTCCGGTGGAAGCTTCGATGGCGATGATGGCGTCTTTCAGGCCGATTCGTCCGTTTTCGTCGATGTCCCCGGCGACATACGACCGGAAATCGCAGGGTCGCGAGCGGATTTCTCCGTTTTCCGACAAATCGTCGTCGCCCCGAGCGCCGTCTTTGTAGTGAACCATAAGATGATCGGCGAAAATTTGCGCCCCGGTGGCGCCGTCGTGGAGAAATTCGTACCAGTGGGGTCCCTCCTGTTCGGATGTCGGCCCGTACCGGTGGAAGGCTTCCGGCTGAACTGCCTGGTCGTGCAGTATGATTTTCGCCGTTGCCTCGCTGCCCGGATCGATACCGCGCATGGTGAAATCGATGTAGTCCGGAGAAGTCGGGGAAATTTCCGGGGGGGAATCTGGAAGGCGACAAAACATCCACCCGACCGTTTCTTCCAGCGCCGCATCTGAGGGCAGTTCCAAAGTGACGTATTCGTAATCGTCTCCCATGGGAAACGACGCCACGTTCGATTGCATGTCGTCCATGACGCCGTCGGCGTTGCCGTCCCCGCAATTGGGCGCGCCGGGTTCGTCTTCGTCGCAAATGCCGTCGTCGTCGATGTCGCCGTTTGCGCATTCGTCTCCCGTGATCGTGTCTATCGTCGTCAGCTCTTCGCCCGCGACCAGATCGGCGACGGTATTGCCGCAGGCGGCGCCGTCTTCGAAACGGGCATCCAGATTTGCATATGCCCCGATGCCTTTGTTGCCGACTATCTTCGCGTCCGTGAGAGAAGTGTCTCCTTCGGCCCAAATACCGTCTCCTCCGGACCCCGTCGCCGGATCGGCCACGGCAGTCCCGTTATTTTCGACTTCCAGAAAGAATGCGTCCAGTTCTCCATTCACGCGAATTCCCCCCAGACCGTTTTCCCGGATCCGGCTGTACGCCTCCGGAAGCGCAGGCCCGCCTTCTCCTCCGTTGGACAAGGCGTCCCGGTTGATCGTCAAAGTCTGCGAACCGTCATTCATGCGGATGCCGTACTGGCCGTTGTGGAGAAGGTGCAATCGGTCGGCCGAAACCGGGACGGAGGCGTGTATGCCGTCTTTTGCGAAACAGCGGATTTCCAGCTCGCCCTTTATGGCGAGGGGACCTTCGACTACTTGCAAGCCGTGGGATTCCCCGGCGCCGGAGCCGTCTATGACGACATTTCCGGCAGCCAGCGGCGTCATATCCAGAATCGTGGGATTGACTATGGAGGGAAGGGCGCTCGGAGGCGAGATTTCCGGAACGTCCGGCGTATCCAGTTCGAATCGAACGGTCGCGGTTTCCTCCAATTCCACCGCCGTTTCCAGGGCCGCTCTCAACGTGCATTCCGAGACGGTTTGGCCGTGCACGGAATCGGTATGTCAGGTATCGCAAACGCCGTCGTCGAAATTTTGGTCGGACCGGTCGGAAACGGAATTGACCGCGATGTTCGGTATGGAAAGCTCGGACGTGTCGCCTGTTTCCAGGTCGATGGCGGTGGCTGCCATTCTTCCGTAGGTCAAGCCGACTTCGCTGGTGAAATCGGCGCGGCCCGACGCATCGGTCGTGACCTTCAGGGCGCTTGTCGGCCTCATGGTATCGACGCTGTCAAAATACCCGAAAAGTTCGATCCGGTAGTCGCGCTCGGGTTTGCTTTCGAGATAGCCCCGCACTTGGGAACCGCCGGGTTGAAAGGAAACGATCACGGGTGAATTCTGCCGGTCGTTGGGGCCGTCGTCCGCATCCAGCGTATCGTTGGGAGTCGGCCCGTCGTCGCCGATATCGATGGCGGCCCCCTCGTTCCGATAAAGATAGGTGCCGCTGATCACGTTGCCCGAACCGGCGCTGCGGGACAATACGATGTCGGAACCCAAATTGTAGGAGATGTAGTTTTTTCCTTCGAACCCGTCCGGTGATTCCTCGAAAGAATCGAAACCTATGACGTTTCCGCTGGCGCAGGCCTTCAGAACAATGCCATGACCTTTGTTTGGCGCGGGTTCGTAGAGGTCGTTTCTGCCGATTGCATTGCCGGCCACCCGGTTGCCCGACCCGCCGACGCAGTTGTTCCCGGCTTCGACGACCACCGCCCCCAGGTCTGGACAGTAGCCTCCCTCCGGGCCGTTGCTCGAAATACAGTTTTGGACGATCAGGTTGTCTTTGCCGCCTTGGATCCATATTCCCTTGAGATCGTTGGACCTGGGTTCCCTGGTCGAGTTGTCGTAGCCGATGTCGTTGCGCTCGATCATGTTGCCGCTGGTTTCGGGACCATCGATCAGGACGCTGTGCGTGTTGTGGAAAATATCGTTGGCGTAGGCGTAGTTGGACGAGGCTCCGTTTCGGAAACTGACGCCGTTGATACCGCAAGCCAGGGTACAGGCTGCGATTTGGTTTCCCGTCGAGCCTTCCCCTGTGAAAAAAACGGCGTCCCCGACGATACGTTCCACTCCCGCGGCGGATTTGTTGCCGGATATCCGGCACCATCTGATCGCATTGTCCGGCGAATCCCCGACCATGATGCCGCCGGACCGGGTCAGTTCTTCGGAAGGAAACTCGCATGGAATTACCTGGCTTCGGGACCCGATCAGACAATCTTCGATCACATTGCCGCCTTTTTCGCGCATCACGATTCCGTAGCCTGACAACGTGTTGATCTTTACGTTGTCCACCTCGCTGTCTCCGCCCAGCAGAACGAGCCCGTCGCAGTCGAAGCCTGCGGTCGTCCCCCGAATTTCCAGGGAACGGTCGGTCTGCGTGGTTCCTTCGATGATCACCGGATAGACGATCGCGGGCAACGGCGTTTCCAACTCGATCAGGGGTTCCGTCTCCGAATCGATATCGAACCGAATCGTCGTTTTCGCTTCGTGGGCGTTGGCCTGCTCAATGGCCGTTCGCAGCGAGCAGATCGGCGTGCCGTCCCCTTGCGTGCCGGCCATGCACATTCCGTCATCGACATCCAGGTCCGGAAGATCTTCCGCGGTATTGACTATGAATTCCGATTCGACTATTTGCGCCAGGAAATATCTTTGCGATGTCCGGAATACGAACAAACGTCCGTCCCCGGCGAGATCCAGATTGCCCCAGCTGGTTTCGTCGGGGGTTAAGACGGGACCGATCAGCTCCGTGTTTCCCTCCACTTCGACTTCGAAATAGCTGCGTTGCATTTCCGCGCCGGAAACATCGTTTCTCCAGCAAACGTCGTCGTAATTCATCCGGATGCCATACTTTCCTTTCGTCTTCGCGCACCCCACGGAAGACGAAATTGCCGTGGTTCGCATTCGCGGCGAACGAAATCGGACTGCGAAAGGTTTCCACGAGTTCATAGGAACCCTCCGCGATATCGTAGACGTAAAGACTGTATTCATCGGGACCTGTCACTCGATGATCAAGTTTTTTCCGTCATTCCCGCGAAAGCGGGAATCCATGAGCTTCCCCAGACTTCCTGGATTCCGGGTCTCCGCTACGCTACGCCCGGAATGAAGCGCATCTCAATCTCTTGGGCAGAAAAAACTTGATCATCGAGTGTCAGGAAATTGCCCAACAATATCGTGTTCTCCCAACTGCGAAACGAATTGCCAAGTGAATACTGCAACTGCCCGACCTCCGGCCCCGGACCGACGGTTTGACGAACACCGCGGTCTTTGTGGCCGAGGACTCAGCCGGCGATACCGTTACAACAAGCAGGGCAACCGCGACCGATAGAAATCGGAAAAGAATCGATTTTGTTTCATTTTCGCCGCCGCGTGATTCGTCGTCATCCACGTTTCGCATCGACGGGATACGTCCGGATATGCCTGCCAGATTCATTCTTGCAACCATGGTCGGTCCCTTTTGGCTCGTGGAGAGAGTGTCCGTCAAAAACGCGTTTCGAACTCGACACGATAGTAGATGTCCGAAAGCGGCAGTTCGCAGCCAATGGACTCTATCGAGACCGACCGCTCCATGTCGGCGCATGGATTGAGTATTTGCCAGATTCCGCCGTCGCCGCGTACAAACCTCTCGACCTGGCAATGATTCTGGGAGACGAGGATATACTCCCGAAGCGATGGAAGCAGCCGATAGTGCTGAAACTTTTCCCCCCTGTCGTATGCTTCGGTTGAATCTGAAAGCACTTCTATGATCACAATGGGATTCAGCAAGGTTTCGACCCCTTTTATCCGTTCCATCTCGATATTTCCGCAAACGACGACAATGTCGGGATAGGTGTATTTTTCCTTTTCCTGGATCTTGACCCGCAGGTCCCCCACAAAGCTTTCGCAAGACGACCCTTCGAGTTGATTTCCAAGCTTTCCGACAATATTCCTGCTGATTCGGTTATGGTTCAGACTGCCGCCTGTCATGGCAAATGCTTCGCCATTGAAAAACTCGTGCCTGATCTCGGAAACTCTTTCGAATTCCAAGTATTCTTCCGGCGTCATCCGTGGCTTTTTCGGTGCCTGTGCCTCCATGATCGTTCCCTTCGTTCAATTCCGGTCGGTCTTTGACCACACAACCAGGTTCATAGTCACCGGACAAAATAACCTCCTCGGCAATCCCGAGTTTTTTCACTAGGCTGTCCGAGACCGAAAATGGATCTTAATATAGGAACTTGCTTTTTGTCAACGAAACCACACCGTATCTCACGGGTAATTTGTTCTAAACCACTTGCATGCTACTAGCGGGAGGCTTGAGAATTTTTTGTCATTTTCAAATAATCCAAAACCGATCTGGTGTTTTTATTCAGCTTTCTCATTTTCTGGGCCACGCTATCCACCTTTTTGGATTTGATGAGACCGATTGCGAATTTTCTGAGCCGCGCCACATTTTCAGGACCGTATCCCTTTCTTATTCTGCATCTGTCCTCGTCGTAGTTCCAATCCAGAATGTAATGGCAGCCGTTTTCAACCGTCCAATGCTTGCGAATGGTTCTATTTATCATTTCCGGGGATGCCTCCTCGGAAGGCCTGCTTGTAATTCCGTATACGGTTTCTTTTGAAACCTTGCCCGTTTTTTTCTCGATGGATTCTCTTTTTATCATAAAGGCCTGCGTGACATGCGGAAAATTCAGATATCCGTTCAATTCGGTCGTCGTCCAAATACGGCGCGTTTCTATGCGGCCGTGTTCTCCGTTTGAGATATTGACGTCTTGCGCTTCCGAGTCGATATTCTGAAAAAAGAACTCGATATCCGAGCGCAGGGTGGGCTGGTTGTTTTTTGCGATCAGAAAATAATGGGCCTTTCGCTCCAGCACTATGTAATCGGCAAAACGCGTCTGAGTATGCAGGGCATCGGCCGTTATGTTTTTTCCTTCTATGTCGAGAGGTTCGAGCAGGGGTATGGCGACCTTTATCTCGTTGGTTTGCTTTTGTTCGTCCGAACCTTCGCCGACCGGCAGCGTGCCTACTTTTTTTGGGTGTAGCAAATATTACTTTCATGGCCGACGACATTCATGACGTGGACCTGCCTGCCGTCTTCGTCGATGGCGTTGCACATGACTTTTCCATCGATCGCCAGGCTCTCGTCTTCCGCCCCGTAGGCTTCGTTCCACTTTCGAAGCGCCGAATCAAGATCGTCCGGATTCACGCGCACCAGAACGTCCCTGATTATCGATTCGCTGGGAACGACGTATCTGCCCTTTTCCCTTCTGCAGCAAAAACGGGCCCTGGCTTTCTGCCCAAGGTCGTCGGCCCAGTCCGAAATCGCCTTGTATCCGCGCATTCCGCACAGGATTGCGCCTGCGGCTATCGCGAGAACCGTCGGCAGGCTGTGACGTCTGCCCTGTGCTCTGCGAGGATCGCGAATCGTTTTGAAAAAATCCGGCAATGAACGCATGTGGTCGGCTTTTAAATTCATTCTACCTCCTGCTTTTTCATATTCGTTTTCGAGAAAAGGTCGAGACAGAATCCGTCTTGCGTTTTTGACCAGCGGTTTTACGAATACCAGCTTCGAAGTTCCAACCGTCTCCGCATAGCCGTTCTTTTTCCTGGCGAAACCTCGCGTTCGACCGACGAGAAGCCAGTTCGACGCCTTGTAGACCGTGCCCGAAAAAAACTCCGGATCCACGAATGTTTCCACAAGAACGAGCCTGTGTCCGAAAAACTCCATCCAATCGTCGCCGATTCTCTTCAGGCACAGTGCGATGGTTCGCGACGCCAGATTCCTGATATGCCAGCCCGGCAGGATCAGGAACCTGTTGTTGTTGGCGATCAGTTTCAAACGGCCGTATTGGTGACGATGTCCCCATCCAATCCATTTGTCCCGAGCCTTGCACTTCAGGGCCGCCACCGAAAAGCCGAGCAAGGAAGTCCAGTTGCCCTCGATACAGCCGACGTACCATAGCGTCTGCCCCATTTTGGGCACGAATCCCAAATAGTGGTGCCTTTGCATAAGGGCGCGGAATCTGGCTTCCTCGGTTTTCAAAACTGGCCGAACGATCAATTTTTGCAAACACATGGATTTCACCTCGATTCATGTAATTGCGCACCAGAATACACCAAATTTGACCGTTTAACCAGAATTTTCTGCAACATACTGATTTTATTATGTATTTTTAGAAGAACGAATTAACCCTGCACCGTATCTTTTCCATTCCACAGACCCGTTCCTTTGCGACCAACTGCTGTCGCGCAACCCGGAATTTTCAGAGCCGGACTGGCACATGATCGTCAGCCAGAAGGCCGTGCTAAACGAACTGGTCCGTTTTGCGCAAGAGAACCATGTCCATCTCCACGTTCGTTTTTTAAGCTGGTGCAGGGCCTTTTCATATCTTCAATCCGCGCTTGGCAGGTCTGAAAGCGAAATAAAGCCGGACAGCATGCGTTTGCCGGATGTGGCGCAGGTGGGAGACACCTGGGTGGCATATCTGCACGAGAAAGACGCCCTTATGCATCGTCCGGACACTTTTTCGGACCAATTGTCCTGGCGGAGCGTTCCGGGCCGCATGAACGTATCATTGCGCTACATTACCGACCTTAGGCTGCTGTTTTACTGGAAGAGGCTGCCCGGCCACGCGCCCGATCTCGAACCTTTCGTGCTGGACCCGACCACCTGGGAAACCGCTATAAACAGTGTCGTCAGCTACAATTGTCAGCACGAGGATGCCGTACTTCCTCCCATGTCGTTCCCATTGGCTCTCACGCCCAATCTGATCCATGATTACGCTCCGTTGGTATGGTCCGGCGGCGGACGGTTCCTTGACCCTCGAAAACAAAAAATGCTGTTTTCCAGCGACCAGGCACTGGCCATACCGGTGTTTCTGGCCCGAAACGCCAGCATGAAAGGAAGTGCGAACAATTCTTACAAAGTGCTGTCCTTTCCCGAAATAAGCCATGAGGAATGCTGCTACCATTTTCTGCGCGCGCGATTTCTGGCGACCATAGAACAGGTATCCTTTATTTCCCGATGGGCGGCATCTTTTGCCGAACTTCATGCCGAAAAAAGCCGATATGGGTTCTGGCATTACGCAGCGGTCGCCAAGCTTCCGGGGCAAAGCTGGAAAGGGGGAAGCGACCCTGCTGTGTTTCGACACACGAATCATCCCGATCTGGCTTTGAAACTGGCTCGCTTTATCGCCAGCGATGCCAACTGCGTGGAGCACCTGGCACAAGCCGGATTTATGCCGGCTCAAATGAGGGACTTCGGGATCGGCATCTTGCTGGATGCCATGTGCCCCGAGGGAAAGCAAAGACAAGAGCTGGCTACCATGATTGAAAACGAGGTCCGGATGGCGCGGGAACACAGTCCGATTGCCCAGTGGCCGACATTCATCGAGTCGGTGGAAGTGCTCAACGGGTTCCAGCGCTTGTGGCGGGCGGTCGGCCAGGGAGACCGGGACAACAGCGCCAGGCTGAGAATCCAGAAGGCCGCTCATGACCTGGAATATTCAATCAACCGCAATATCCACTTGCGTACACGCGTTGGCTATTTCATCTTGCAATGGGCTTGGCTTCTGCTGTCCATATTGTTGATCTTTTTCATGTTCGCATTCTACCTTGGGTTTGGGTTTTGTAATCACACGAGTTCCCCGGAGCCCGCGCGCAGCGAAAGGTTCCGGGACTGAATGGTATTCAGCGTGTGTCTACGGATTGCTTTTTGCTTCGAAATCTATTTTGCTACGGAAATTATTTGCTTCGGGACGGGAACGGCCAGCTTTTCGAGAATGTCGCGGGTATCGGCGGGTATTTCGTTGCGAACTGTGAAGCGATAGTCGCCGCTCCGGATTTCCGTGGCCTGCAATTTTTCGATCACCATGACCGAACCCATGGAAAGCGTCCTGATTATTTTCATGTCGGCGGGAATTCCCGCCGATTTTTTCAGAGACTCTTCGTGGGTCTCCTCGAACGGATCGACGACCGCAAGGCCGCATACCCTGGCTATTGATCTGCAGAGGCGCACAAGCTCGTCGCGGTCAAGCTGGTCGGCGCGTCCGAAACTGTGCACGATTTTGGCCACGGGCTTCCTGGTGACAGGGTGTCGCTCGTTGTGCGCCAGCTGGTAGTACTCCACCACGGAGCCGTCCTTGTTCTTTCTCTTGGTCGTTCTCAAGTACATGCTTACACTGATATCATGTACGCACCATAATATCAATATAGTTTGGGGTCAGTCGTGTGCCTACTTTGTTTTGGACTCGCAAATTCCGCAGGGCCTTGATTTTAGAGGGTTTCGTCTCGAAAACCGGGCCAAAATCGCTAATTTGTGCCTACAAAACCCAAACCCAAGGCAGAGAAAGCCTGGATGATTGGGCGGAACTGGCCAAAAAGACGGGAACGCGGCAACCTGGCTGCCGCCCCGGCAAAAGCGTATGGACAGGCAGGACCAATGTGGGGATAAAAGGGCAAAGGCTTCCTTTTCCTATCGTTTTCGAAGTAACGGAACGCACCGTTAAAAAAGGACAGCAATTGCTTTTCCCCGAATACCAGGTGATACATATTGGTGCAGTATCGAAAAATTGGATGCCGACGAAGTGATCGGCCTGTACCATGACCACGGGACCAGCGAACAATTTCATGCCGAACTCAAATCGGACATGGGGCTTGAGCGGTTGCCGAGCGGTCGTTTTTCCACCAACAGCCTTTTTTTGCATCTGGCGATGCCGGCTTACAACATGCTCCGAATCATAGGCCAGTTGAGCGTCGAGCAAATGGATGGAACTCCGTTGCCTGTCAACCGACAAAAAAAAGTGACTCGCCGCCGTATCCGAACGGTCATGCAGGATTTGATCTATATGGCCGGTCGGCTGATACACACCGGCAGAAGGTGGTTCGTCTCTTTCGGCCAAATGAATCCCTTTGCGCAGTTGGCGGAGAAGATATACTGCCGGCTCTGCGGCTCCCCATCTTAGAGAATATCCTCCATTTTCAAAGAGCTTTTATGCGGTATGAAACGGTCTGTGGCAGAATTGCGCCCGAACACGAGAAAAAATAGTTGAAGCAATTAAATTTTGAAGCTATTGAGCGGAAAAAAAACTCGCAATCCTATTTCGCAGGTCGCTTTGCGAACCAATCGCCGTGAATGCAAAATGTATGCCACCGATTCAGGTAAAAATACAAAAGATTTTTATCCGATCGGGAAGACCGACAAAAAAAGTTTTCTACGTTGAAAGGCGTTTGCAAGTTTCATTATGAAAATCAAAGAGTTGAAGATAAGGGATTTTCGAGGAATCGACAAACTCGATCTGAAGTTTGTTTCGCACAACGACAAAGCTATTCGAACCCCCATACTGGCCGGTCCAAACGGCTGCGGAAAAACAAGCGTGCTTGAAGCATGTCTATTGCTGCTGCGTAAGGATTCCCTGCTTCCTAAGAAGGATAAGAGAGGATATGTCCGAAAAGGAAAGACCGATTTTCATTTGTCCGGTATTATAGAATACGGGGGCGAAAATGTGTCAATAGAAAGAACGTCCGAAATGAAATCCGCAACGGCCCGACCAGAATTGCCATTAAACGATATTTACGTCGAATACTTCAGTTCGTGGCGATATCCGAAATTGGTTGGAGGTGTTACGGTCACCGCCGGTAAAAGGGGCAAACGACCTTCCGAAACCGAAGAAAACCGGCTATGGCTATTGAAGCAATATCTTGTGAACTTGACCGCAAGCAAAGCATTCGGGGATTCACCGGATACGGCTTCGAAAGAAAAGGCCGCATACGATCGCTTGAACAATATCTGGAAACAATTTTATCCCGGCCGAAACGAACGGTTTGTCGCCAAAAAAGCCGGGGAAGATGTTTCGGAAGGTTTTGAATTGTTTTTGGAAGGACGCTTAAAACACCGTATCCCCGTCGATGATCTGAGTTCCGGTGAAATAGAGGTTTTTTCGCTCATGGGGCAAAGTATTCGCAAATCGTATGACAATTGCCTTGTCCTGATTGACGAACCGGAACTTCATCTGCACCCTTCATGGCACAGAGCCATTATCAGAGTATTCAAGGACATCTTCGACGAAGCCCAGATCATTTGCGCAACTCGTTCCCAGGAAATACTAGATTCCGTATACAGCTACGAAAGATTTACGCTTCTTCCCGAGAACGATCTGCGGACCAAGCGCGTTTTCTCGCATGAAACGCAGGAGGAGCAATAAATGCCGACAACAACCAGCATGGAACCGCTTCTTTCTTCAAGACGCATTGTTCTGTGGGTTGAAGATATGACGACAAAGGAATACCTTCTCAAAATCTGGCAACCCGAAGATTCTCTTTTTCAAATTTTAATAGCCGGAAGCAACGAAAGCGTCAAGGCCGTAGTACATGACAACATAAAAAGCGGTTACGATCACGTCTTCGGACTGATCGACCGGGACTTCGGAGATTCAAACCGCCATCGTTGGGGCGAACCCAACAACGGTTTGTCCGTATTCAAACCGGAACGATTCAAACCGGAACGTCATGAAATAGAGAACTATCTGCTTGATTGGGATGCGCTGGCAGGTTGCACCGAAAACAGTCGGAACAACCGAACTCGAAACGAAATCGAAACCAGGGCAAATGGTTTTGCCGCTGAATTGCTTTGCTGGATGGCGTGCCGCCAAACGATAGTGACTTTGAGGGAAAGGTTGCTCGGCAATTTTCCTCTGCATCCCCGGCTAAATAAAATTGATTCTCTCGACAAAGCAAAAGACTATATCATGAAAAGTCGACATTGGTGGCGAGCGCTTCCGGGAACGAACCAATATATCGCCAATGAAAGAAACATATCCCTTGAACTGAAATGGACCCATGGCAACCACAAAGACGATTTGGAGGACGGAAATTGGGTCAAATCTTTCTCGGGCAAAGAAATTTATTGTCACATAAAGGGGTTTATGGTCAATGCTCGCTATGCGCCAGTTGAAACAATGGACACGGACCTTGCTAAATCCGTCGCGGAGTGGCAATTTGCCAATGGTGCGATTCCGCAAGAGTTGCTCGATTTGAAAGACTGCTTGAAGACACGAGTGGGCATACCTTGATGTTTCTCGCCATATTGTGCCGCCAAGCAACTCGCCGAAATTCCGTATCGTTTCGGCAGGTTGCCGATTTGAAAAAATGTAGCCACCCGGCTAAATAAAAAAGCTCGTCAAGTCGCCAGATCAGTCCCGGCGAAAGAAATCTCAACCCAGACATGTCCAGATGCTACAACCAAAGTCCGACGCTGAAGAATTTGGCAACTTCTCGATTCAGCCGACCTGACCCTCTCGCAGCTCACCCTCGAGAATGGCTGCGCCGTCAATGAATTCCGGGGACACCGAATTCCGGGGACACCACAATTCCGGAGACACCATAATTCCGGAGACACCATAATTCCGGAGACACCATACATAATTATTGACAAATTCCGATATATTTGAACCCGTTAACGCATGGCAAGAATGGCGAGAGCAGTGGCGCCTGGGATTCCGCACAATATGACCCAACGTGGCAACAGGCGGCAACAGACATTTTTCAGCGGCGAAGATTATCAAGCCAAACCTCAAAAAACCCGGACCAAAAACAAAAGATAAGTGAGGTGTTCCCGGAATCCGGAATCCAACGGAACAATCTCGGTTCGGTTCAAGGCGATATAATTTGCAGAAAACGCCTTGGCGGCCTTTTCAAATCAATCCGGTGCTTTTGCCTTCGTGTACGAAGACAGCCGATCATATCAGGCTGCTGTCACGCCAAAATCTCAAAATTGGAATTGATTGCATTTTTCTTTACGCGGAGAACTGTTTCGGGTAACTGTTTATAAGGATCGAATTCGAATCGCTCGACGATCGTCCGCCCGGAAGCTCCCGGCATGCAGACACAGGCGTTTCGGAAAGTCCGGCGCGAAACGATTCGGGCGGGCGCATTTTGAAAAAGCAGGAGCTTGAACTTTTTGGTTAGGGTCCCTTATGCGAAGCGGTCTTGGTGTCGGCAACGACAGCCCCGAAGGGGCGGCGGCATGTAGCCTGGCGGCTTCAGCCCCAGGAAACGGTTGCTCCCGGCGGAACCAGCCCCGAAGGGGCGACAGCGGTTCTGCCGCCCCTTCGGGACTGTCGAATGCGGAGGCCGTCTCAAACCTGGGGCTGAAGCCGCCAGGCTACATGCTTTGGCCCCTTCGAGGGCTGAATGGCTTGACGCCTGCCGCAGCCGATTGCATGCCGTGAAGAGACTTCGTCTTTCGGCGTCTGGAGACTCTCATGACAAATGTTGCGGAGCAACGCTTTTGTCGCGCTGTTCTACAGCCGACTTTTTCAAAACGCTCCCATTCGGTTCGCGCTAGGCGACCTCGGACGTTTCGAGGGCTTGGATAGCGCCGGATCGACGGGCGGGAAGCCTTGGGCGGCGAGCCGATTTTTTTTACGCAGGCTTCGTCCGGGGAAAATCGGGAGAGGCATCGAAAGGGAAAGGAAAACGAGAAATGGGCACAGGAAGATCGTTTCGGAGAGGAAAAGAGTGGCTCGCGCTTTTGTGCTGCGCGATTGCGGCATTGGTTTTCGCGGATGGGAAAACGGCTCGGGCGGACGTTTATTGCGTTGGCGCTGACGTCTGGACGGGAAACGGCGCCTGCGACCATATCGTGTCCGGGGGCTTGCAGGAAGCCTTGGGCTTTTCGGAGAGCGGCGACGAAATCTGGGTGGCCCAAGGCACGTACAAGCCCGGCGCGAGCGGGGATCCAAACGCGATATTTCAACTGAAAAACGGCGTCGGCCTGTACGGCGGATTCGACGGGACCGAAGCCGCGCGGGAGGACCGGGACTGGGAGAACAACGCAACCGTTTTGAGCGGCGACCTGAACGGAGACGACGGCCCGGACTTCGCCAACCTCTTGGAAAACAGCTACAGTGTGGTCTCTGGAGGAGGCACGGACAACACGGCCGTTTTGGACGGGTTCACAATCGCGGGAAGCGTTTATACGGGTGGAATGTATAACGACTCGGGCAGCCCGACCGTGACAAACTGCACGTTCAGCGGCAATTTCGCCATAGAATACGGGGGGGGAATGTACAACAATAATGGCAGCAGCCCGATCGTGACCAACTGCACGTTCAGCGGCAATTCCGCCAGCCATTATGGCGGGGGCATGTATAACGAAAGTAGCAGCCCGACCGTGACAAACTGCACGTTCAGCGGCAATTCCGCCAGCCATTATGGCGGGGGCATGTATAACGAAAGTAGCAGCCCGACCGTGACAAACTGCACGTTCAGCGGCAATTCCGCCGGAGACATTGGGGGGGGCATGTTCAACGATCAAAGCAGCCCGACCGTGACAAACTGCACGTTCAGCGACAATATCACCGTCAATTATGGCGGGGGGGGCATGTCCAACGATCAAAGCAGCCCGATCGTGACCAACTGCACGTTCAGCGGCAATTCCGCCCAAGAATATGGGGGGGGCATGTCCAACGATCGAAGCAGCCCGACCGTGACAAACTGCACGTTCAGCGACAATAACGCCAAAACTGGTGGCGGCGGCATGTTTAACGATCAAAGCAACCCGACCGTGACCAACTGCGCGTTCAGCGGCAATTCCGCCGCTTGGGGGGGGGGCATGTTCAACAGGGCCGGCACCATAACCGTAACAAACTGCACGTTCAGCGGCAATTCCGCCCAAGAATATGGGGGGGGCATGTTCAACGGGACCGGCACCATAACCGTAACAAACTGCACGTTCAGCGGCAATTCCGCCCAGTCAAGCGGGGGAGGGATATATCAAATTTCCGAAGGCACCTCGACCGTCGCCAACTCGATCCTTTGGGGAAATCTGCCCGACCAATTCGAGGGGGCGCCGACGGTGACCTACAGCATCGTGCAGGGCGGCTACACCGGCGCCGGGAACAAGAGCGAAGATCCCCTTTTCGCGCGAAACCCCTGGCCGGGCGACGACGGGACCTGGGGCGCGGGCGGCGACGACGACTACGGCGACTTGCGCCTGCAATCCGGCTCTCCGGCCATAGACGCGGGCGATCCCGCGGGCGACTGCCCGTCGCCCGATTTGGACGGAATCGAACGTCCCGTCGACGGCGACGGAAACGGAAGCGCGGTATGCGACATGGGCGCCTACGAGGCGGCCGTCGCGGCGCCGGCGGTCGCGTCCGTCGGTTCTTCGAAAGACGACGGGGTTTACGCGGCGGGGGAAACGATCGTCGTAGCCGTGACGTTTTCGGAACCCGTGCTGGTGTCCGGCGGGACCCCGCTGCTGACCCTGGAAACCGGCGATTCGGACGCGACGGTCGCCTACTCCCGAGGATCGGGCACGGACACGCTCGAATTCGACTACACGGTGGCGGCGGGCCACGATTCGGACGACCTGGACTGCGCGTCGGCGGACGCTCTGGACGCCAACGGCGCGACCATCAAAAACGGCGAGGGGCAGGACGCCAGCCTGGCCCTGCCCGAGCCCTACGCGGAAAACTCCCTGGGCTGGAACAAGGACATCGAGATCGACACCGAAGCGCCGACCGTCGCGCTTTCCAGCGACGCGCCCGACCCGACGAACCAGTCCCCGTTCGCCGTCGTCGCGACCTTTTCCGAGATCGTGGACGGTTTCGAACAGGGCGCTATAGTGGTGACCAACGGCTCGGCCGGCGCTCCGAGCGAAAGAGCACCCGGCAGAATCCCGGCCGTCGGATCGACCTTCGATTTCCAAGTGACGCCCGACGGCGACGGCGAAGTGACGGTGACGCTGTCGGCCGACGCGGCGACCGACGAGGCCGGAAACGGCAGCGCGGCGCCCGTTTCGCCCCTGAGCCGCGTCTACGACGGCACGGCCCCGACGCCGACCATCGACCAGGCCGACGGCCAGAGCGACCCGACCTCCGACGCGCCGATCCATTTCGCCGTAACGTTCGACGAGGCGGTGACGGGCTTCGACGAGAACGACGTAACCGTCGGCGGCACGGCCCTCCCGACGGCCGTCGTCGTGACCGAGGCGACCAAGTCGCCCGTGCAGCTCTCGGTCCCCGTAGCCGGCGCGGCCGCCTACGACGTTGCCGTCTCCGGCATGACCCGGGGGGGAACGGTGACGATCGGCGTAGATGCGAACGCCGCCGAAGACGCCGCAGGCAATGCCAGCCGGGCCGCCATAGAAACGGACTCCCGGGTGACCCTGCAACCGACGGTCCGATTCGTCTCCGGAACGCAAACCGCCGGAGAAGGCGACGGGGAGGTCGCGGTCGCCGCGGAGCTGTCCCTGCCGACCGACCTCCCGGTGACGGTCCCGCTGACGACGGCCGGCACGGCGACGGAGGATTCCGACTACTCGGTTTCCGGCGATTCGCTCGTTTTCGAACCCGATTCGACCCGGGCCGAAGCCACGATCCTGATCGAAGACGACGAGATCTACGAGCCCGGCGGAGAAACCGCCATCCTGGCCATGGGCGCCGCGGCCAACGCCGACTCGGGCGACGCCGGCGAGCACGTCCTGACGATCGACGACAACGATTCCCAGCCGACCGTCTCCATCGGCGACGCCTCCGTCAAGGAGGGCGACGCCGGCGAAACGACCGTCGCATTCGCCGCCACCCTGTCGAACCCGAGCGCGCAAACCGTCACCGCGGCCTACGCGACCTCGGACGACACCGCCGAAGCCGGGCTCGACTACGCCGAAACGTCCGGGACCCTGACGTTCGAGCCGGGTTCGACGGAGGAAACCGTCGAGGCGAAAATCCTCGGCGACCTTTTGGACGAAGATGACGAAACCTTTTCCATCGACCTGGACAGCCTGCAAAACGCCGCTCCGGGCGACGTCCATGGCGCGGGAAGCATCGAGGACGACGACGATCCCCCGACGGCGTCTTTCGACGTCGCGGAGCAAAGCGCGGCGGAGGACGGCGGGACCGCGACGGCGACGGTGCGCCTGTCCGCTCCCTCGGGACGGACGGTCGCGGTGCCCTACGCAAAGGGCGGCACGGCGACGGAGGGCGACGACTTCACCCTCGAGGCCGCCGACGGCATCCGGTCCGTCGACGACGACGCTCTGACCTTCGAGCCCGGCACGACGACCCGAATCCTGAAAGCCACCGTTCTGGAAGACGACCTGGTCGAACCGACGGAGACGATCCTGCTTACCCTGGGAGAGCCGACCAACGCGACCAAGGGCGCTCCCGGCGAGCATAAAATTCTGATAAGGGACGACGACTCCACCGGGTGGCTGATCCACGAGGTGCTGGCCGACCCGCAAGACGACGCCAACGGCGACGGAATCGCGGACGCCTCCCAGGACGAGTTCGTCGAAATCGCAAACCTGACCGACGAGGACGCCGACATCTCCGGCTGGTCCCTGTCCGACGCCGACGGCCGCCGCCACGAGTTTTCCGACGGCACAAGCGTTTGCCGCGGCTGCGCCTTGGTCGTGTTCGGCGGGGGAACGCCCGCCGGCGACTTCGGCCGCGCGGTCGTCCGAACGGCGAGCGAGGGCGAGTTGAACCTGGACGACGACGGCGACTCCGTGATCTTCGCAAACGAAGAAGGGACCGTCCAGGCGGCGTTTTCCTACGGAGCCGAGGGCGGCGAGGGCGTTTCCCTCTCCCTGGCCTCCGACGCCGTTCAGGGCGACCCGCACCGGCCCCACCCGGACCTTCCCGATTCGGGAGGTTCGCCCCATTCTCCGGGCGTCAAGCCCGACGGGACCGCGTTCAACCTGGCCCCCGCCGTCGATTCCGTCGATGCGCGAGACGTGGGCAACGACGACGCGGGAGACGACGCCTACGAGTTCGAGGTCGCGTACGCGGACGATTACGGCATGGACCTCGCGACGTTCGACGCCAGCGACGTCTCGGTCTCCGGCGGGGCCGAAGTGACAGCCGCGCGGCAAACCGGAGGCACGGATGCGGCGCCGACGGTCGCCTACCGGGTCCGGCCTCCGGGCGGCGCCTGGGACGAGGCCGACAACGGAGAATACGCCATTTCCCTGAACCCGGACGAAGTGGCGGACCGGGGCGGCCGGTTCGTCCCGGAAAACCCCTCGCTGGCGACCTTCGCGGTGCTGATCGACCAGACGGACCCGGTCGCGAACGCCGGCGAAGACCGCACGGCCAACGCCCCGTTCGTCCAGACGGCCTCCGCGACCGACGCCCTGAGCGATATGACCTTCGCTTGGACCAGGCGGACCGGTCCCGGCGCGGTCGACTTCGGAACGCCCGACGCCCTCTCCACGACCGTGGCAGCGCATGCGGACGGAATCTACACGCTGCGGTTCACGGCCACCGACGCGGCCGGCAACTCGTCTTTCGACGAAATTATTCTGACTTGGGACGCGACGGCCCCGACAGCAGACGCGGGCGGAGACAAGGTCGCCAACGCGCCCTTCGTCCAGACCGCGACGGCCTCCGACAATCTGACCGACATGACCTACGCCTGGACCAGGCAGGCGGGACCCGGCGCGATAGCGTTCGGCTCCCCCGGCGCGCTTTCCACGACGGTGCAAGCGAGCGTCGACGGCTCGTACGTCGCGCGGTTCGAGGCCGCGGACGCGGCCGGCAACTCGTCTTTCGACGACGTGTCCTTCGTTTGGGACACCGACGGTCCGACGGTCCTGATCGGCGCTCCGTCGCCCGGCGAAACCGGCGCGGGCCCGGTGACGTACCCGGTGTCCTACGCCGGCGCGGACCAGGTGAATCTGACCGACGACGACGTGACCGTCCACAAGACCGGCACCGCCGACGGCGTCGCGACCGTGGCCGACGGATCGACGGCCTCTCCCTCGATCGTCGTGGCCAATGTCTCCGGCGACGGAACGCTGTCGGTGAGCATCGCGGCCGGCACGGCCTCCGACGAGGCGGGCAACCAGGCCCCGGCCGCCGGCCCCGGCGCCCCCTTCGCCGTGGCCAACAGCATGGGCTACGCGCTGTCCGCGACGGCCGCGACCGTCCAGGAAGGCGACGCCGGCGTCCGGACGGTTTCGTTTTTGATCGAAAGAAGCGGCGCGACCGAATTCGCGGGCCAGGTCGATATCGACTTCGGCGGGACCGCCGCCCCGGGCGAAGACTACGAAAACGTTCGCGCCGGCGGCCCGGGAATCGCCTATAACGCCCCGACCGTCTCGTTCGCCCCGGGAGCGACCCTGGCGACGATTTTCATCGACATCCTGGGAGACGAAACCGTCGAACCCGACGAAACCCTCGTCGCGACCCTCTCCGACGGGACCGCGTCCGCAGGCGGATTGGCCGCGCTGACCGGAAGCCCCGCAACCGCGACGATAGCCGACGACGACGCAAGCGACGGAGACGGCGACGGAGACGGCGTGGAAGACGACCGGGAAGACCGCGCCACTCCCTTTCCCGACGGCCGGCCGGGCGACGGCAACGGCGACGGCGTACCCGACAGAAACCAGCCGGACGTCTGCTCCCTGCCCGACGCCGCCGACGAAACCATGATCACCGTGGAAAACGGCCAGGGCAAGACCCTGATCGACGTGACCGCCAGTTCGCCGGATAGCGCCCCGGCCGACGCGAACGGCTTCGCGCCAAACTTCCCATACGGCTTGATCGGCTTCGCGGTGCAGGACGTTGCGCCCGGACAGATCGTCGCCATGCGCATCTGCGTGGACCGAGACGACTCCATCGAATCGTACTGGAAACTGAACGCCGAAACCGGCCTGTGGACCGATATCGCCGAGTCCGTAGAACACGTCGGCGGCAAAACCGTCGTCGCGTTCTCCATCCGGGAAGGCGGCCCGTACGATTCGGACGACGACCCGAACCGCATCACCGATCCCGGCGGCCCCGGCTACCGCGCGACCGCCGTGCCGACCGCCGACAACTGGGGCCTGCTCGCCCTGGTCCTGGGCCTGACCGCAGCGGCCGCAACCGTCGGGAGAAGAAAAGCGTAAGCTAAGGGAGTCACAAAAAAATAAGATACCCTCATTTTTTATTTGTTGAATCTCTGACACTGAAGCTTGTTTAAAATCGAGATCGGGAAAAAGCTATATCGGAAGAAAAGTGAGGGAAAAAGAAAAGGCGATTCGGTAATAGTCACAGTGTACCCAAGACAAAGGGTTCGAACCGCTTACCGAAACGACGACGGTCCGAGCCGGTTTGAATTTGCATATCCAAGCACTGTGAGGATGAACCAATGACGAAGATGAGCGCCGGAGAAAAAGAGTTGGCAAAAGATGCTTGCCGCAGGTTGAGCGGCTACAAGAGACGCGAGTATCAGGCGTCAATCGCATTGAAATACTTCGATGGCAGCGCCAGGGAAATGGGATGGGGGAGAAAAGGAGTGGAAACCGGCCTTGAAGAGGCGAGAACCGGAATGCGATGCATCGACAACTTCAAAGGTCGGAAGCCGCCGACCACGACATGAATCCCGAAGCGAAATTGGTCCCCTGCGGAATTCTTGACGTTCTGGGCGGACTGCTTTCCATATTTTTCGGCACATCCTGCGAAACCAGCGATTTCATCGTCGATTGCATTGAGACGTGGTGGGATGCGAACGTGTGCAAATACGGGCACATCAAGGAACTCGCGATTAATCTCGACAACGGCCGCAAGGTTTTTGAAAAAGGAGTCAAGCTGACAAAAAAGGAAATGAAAAAATACGAAGACAGAATAGTTCGTTCAACAACTTTGCCAAAAGGGGATGTCACTATTGAACCGATTTGCGGGTAATATCGAAACGCCTAGCCTGCAGATCAGCGGCTACGGGCACGTGCTGATCGACTACGTCGTGAGGGGCGCTGGCCTGGAAGACGCCAATGGCTTCTACATCGATAACGGAAACAATGAGTACTATGGCGATTACACGCGCGACGGCTATCAATACAGACTGGTGTACCATAGAAGACATGAGCGATGGCAAATTGAAAGAATAAGTGACGCTAACCATTTGGGGACAGCCGTTTATATGGCCCCTTCTGGTCCCACCAATGAAATTCCTGTCAACGGGTGGTCTAGCATCAGTACCGCTTGCGATCCACCACCTACCGTTTTGCCTGCCCCGCCGACGCTGTCGTACGATGCGGATGCCTTCTTGGAATCCGTCACCAACGACGGCACAATCGGCAATGCGCTAACGGTCACCTACGACTATCCTGAAGGCGATTCGTTTTCCGGCCCAAACGGCGTCTTCGAACCGACAAAGTATACAGCCGCGAATGTGCCGGATGGCCTGTCGGTGGAGATCACCAAGATTGCCGATACAGAGTTGAGCGTGTCGCTGACTGGTGCCGTGACCGAGCACTCTCTCGCCAACTGCGTGGCGAACCTCGAACTCGCTTTCCACGACACTGCTTTTACAGGCGGCGACGCGGCGGCGATCTACGACTCGACCAGAAGCGACTTGGCGGCCTCTTTCTATTCGCCTATGGAGTTTCGGGTCAATGCCACGACGGACAGCGACCAGTTTGGAGGCCAGGTCTCAAGTCTCGACGATGGAGGTTTTTGTCGTCGTGTGGGAGTCCACAGGGCAGGACGGCGACTCGAGCCGCATCTACGGCCAGCGCTACGATGCCCGTGGGAATCGGTTGGGGCAAGAGTTTCAGATCAATACCACGACGGCCGAGTACAATTCTGACCCGACGGTATCGGGTCTTTCCGATGGAGGGTTTGCCGTCGCATGGTCGTCGTACCCGCAGGATGATATCTACAATTACGACGTCTATGGCAGGCGATACGACTGCAACGGCGTTCCGGCGGGAAGCGAGTTTCAGATCAATACCACGACGTTTAAGAGCCAGGGAGATCCCACCATATCAAATCTTGCAGATGGAGGGTTTGTCGTCGTGTGGACTTCCTCCAGTCATCAAGACGGCAGCCAAAGTGGCGTCTACGGCCAGCGTTACGGCGCCGACGGCAATCCGGTGGGAGGCGAGTTTCCGGTAAATACCATGACGGATTGGCATCAATTTCACCCTTCTGTATCAGGCCTTTCCGATGGAGGTTTCCTTGTCGCGTGGAATGCCTGGTCCCAGGATAGCAGCGGGAATGAGATCTACGGACAGCGCTACGATGTCAACGGCGATCTGGTGAGAAGCGAGTTTCGGATCAATACCACCACTGAAGGCGAACAGGCTGGGGCATCGGTATCGAATCTTTCCGACGAAACCATCACCCTCGCCATGCAAACACCGACAAACGCGGGTCTGGGCGAAACCACCGTTCATACCGTCACCCTGGCAAGCGAAGACCCAAAACCATCGATTTCCATCGACAACCGGAGCATCGCGGAGGGAAACGCGGGAGAAACTAACGCCGCGTTTACCGTCACCCTGTCGAACAAGAGCGCGGAAACCGTCTCGGTCGATTTCGAAACCGCGGACAACACGGCCGTTGCCGGGACCGACTACCGGCAGACATCCGGCTCGCTTTCACTTCGCTCCCGGACAAACGCAGCAGACGCTCTAGGTAGCAATTTTCGGGGATGCCATCTGCCACGGCTGTGCAGTGGTGTTTTTCGGCGGCGGCGCTCCCAAGGGGGAATTCGGCCATGCGGTGGTCCAAATATCCGGCACCGGAGGCCTGGACCTGGATGATGAAGGCGACGAAATCATTTTCAGGGACGGGGACGGTAATTTCAAGGCAGTTTTTTCCTACGGCTCGGAAGGAAACGGGGGTGTATCCATGTCTCGCGAATCCGATGCCGACGGTCCGGAGGATCCGTTCCTTGTCCATTCGGACCTGCCGGATGCGCAGGGCGCACCCTGGTCGCCCGGAGTAAAACCCGACAACACCTGGTTCAACCTTAACCCTGCCGTCGAATCGGCAAATGCGGAAAACCTGAGCCAGGGCCAGGCCGGCCAAACATCCTATGAATTCTCGGTGATATATGCCGACGACTACGGGATCAATCCGGCGACCATCGATGCAAACGATTTGACAGTAACCGGCGGAGCCACCGTAACGGCAGCCCAAAAAACAGGAGGAACGGCAAAAGACCCCGCTGTCGCCTACACCGTCACTCCTCCCGGCGGCACATGGGATGAGGCCGATAACGGCACCTATACCATTGCCCTTGCCAAAGAACAGGTGGCCGATGACGGCGGCCTTTTTGTCCCGGAAGATACCGATCTGGAGTCTTTCACTGTCCGGATCGACCAGCCCCCCCCGGTTGTCGATGCCGGCCAGGACCGCCCGACAAACCGATCGTTCACCCAGACCGCCAACGCCCAGGACTCCCTTAACCCCATGACATACGCATGGTCCAAACACAGCGGCCCCGGCACGGTCACGTTCGGCTCCCCCGACGCCCTTGCCACCACCATCGCTGCAAGCACATCGAGGCCAAGGCCGTTGAGCAACTATACGCCGCCGCTCGCGGAGACCAACCTTCCTGAGCGGCGACCTGAACGGAGACGACGGCACGGACGTCCACAATAGCAGGGATAACAGCTTCACCGTGATCGATGGAGGAGGCACGGACAACACGGCCGTTTTGGACGGGTTCACAATCGCGGGAAGCAGTGCGAATGTTGGAATGAGCAACGACTCGGGCAGCCCGACCGTGACAAACTGCACGTTCAGCGCCAACTATGGCAGTTATGGCGGTGGAATGTTAGCCATCACGCAGCCAACATTTTTTCATTTCGCTCATTCCAAAAGTCATCCCAGTAATCGTCGGCTTTTAAAATCCTCAGCGCCAGCATCGGATTTATGGAATCGGGATGCCAACTCGCTCCCGGAATTATCAATCTTTTATGCGGCACATATTTGTGGGCGCTTTCGATTTGCCCCGAACCAACGGGATATCCTCTGCTTTGGCAATCGTCGTAATCCAGGCATTCCTTGAACCGTTCCAAATAGCCCAAAAGCCTTCCGAGCCGCTGGTTGCCGTTTTCGGAAAAAAGACTCGCCAATTCTTCCATGACCGTCGATACGTTTCCTTCGCTTACGGTTGCGACGCGAGGCTTCACCAAAAAAAACAAGCCCGCCGTGAATACCTCCTCCTTCGCACGGCGATCCGCCCTCGCGCCGCCCGCTTCGCACATCTCGACGGGCGGCGCTTCCCTTCGAACATTCTGCGTATCTGGACTGCGGCGACTTGCGATGCGGCTTCGCCCGAATTCGATGCGACAATTGCGGCCGCGAATATCTTCTGCCGTTTTCGTGCAAACGCCGCCATTTTTGCCCCTCGTGCCACCAGAAGAGGGTCGTCGAATACGGCGAATGGCTTTTAACCGACGTCCCCAAAAAGGCAACCCACAAGCACTGGGTTTTCAGCATGCCCAAGCGCCTGCGGATTTATTTCATGTACGACCGCTCCTTGCTCGACAAGCCGAGCAAATGCGCGTGGGACGTTGCGAGCGCCTTTTAAGAAATCGGCAGTTCCCCGCGACGACGCGGTCCCCGGAGCGAGCATCGCAATACAGACTTGCGGCGACTTTCTCAAATTCAATCCCCATCTTCAAGGCATCGTCACAGACGGCTGCTTTCTTTCCGACGGCTCCTTTGTCGGCGTCCCCGGCTTCCACGCAGAAGACCTCGAGGAGGCCTTCCGGTACGAAGTCCTGAAAATGCTGAAAAAAGAGGGAAAGATCAACGACGCCGGCATCGAAAACATGCTTTCCTGGCGACACGCCGGCTTCCATGTCCATGTCGGCGCAAGAATTTGGCCCGAAGACGAAGCCGCCCTCGGCAACCTTGCCAAATACATTGTCCGAGGCGGTTTCTCCCAAGAGCCCATGCGCTGCATCCCCGCCGGAAAATCGGCCGACGGCGCCGCCAAAGTCGTTTATACGTCAAAAGACTTAAAAGACCGAACAAGCCTTCGACGCCCTGGAATGGCTCGCGCGCCTCGTCGTTCATATTCCGAACAAATACGAGCAGCTCGCCGGATACGTCGGGAATTATTCCAACAAGTGTCGAGGCGTGCGCAAAAAGGCGGGAACCGACGAAACCGTGCCGTCGATGGCGCCCGGAGAAGAGACGTCCAAACAGTTCCGCCGCAGGCGGGCGATGCCGATTCGAAAAATCTACGAAGTCGATCCGCTCCGCTGTCCCAATTGCAGGAAACAAATGCGGATCATATCGATCCTCGAGGCCGGCCCGACAGTCAAAAGGATTCTGGAGCACCTCGATCTTTTGGATACGCGCAATCACGACCCGCCCGACGAAGGAAACTCCCATATCGCCGAAATCGTCTACGACGATTCGGACTCTCAAATCCCGCAATACGACTATTGGGACCGAGTCGCTTCCCGCACCCAAAAAAATCGAAGTCCGGGATCGACGCCGAACTGCGACCCGAAAAGGGCCTTCTTTCATGTTTTCCGGCCTTTCCCCGACTTTCCGCAAACCATTTTCAATCCACTATCGACCATCTTTTCCATTCTCTTTCCGATCTGGCGATCATCCGTCCGCCCGCGTCCGGAAAACAATTGAAAAGCACGGTGTAGTTTCGTTGACAAAAAGCAAGTTCCTATCTTTTTGAAGAATGCGCAAATCCAGATAGAGAAGCACCTTCTTTTGAGGTACGTTTCCCAGAACCCGTCTATTCTTGTCTGGGACGTTGCGAGCTACCGGTCTTTTCGCGACCGTAGGCTGGAACGGATTTTTGATATCGCAAGTCACGCGGTGAACGTAGAGATTTTCATCAGAAACGGGGAAGGTGCTGCGTTGCAGGCTACCGAACAAGAACATATCGCCTCAGTCGATGGCTAATAAGCTTTTCGTTACGCGCTGGAGTCGGAGGGAACAATCGGAGGCCTCCGTCTCCAGCGCGCAAACTTGCGCGAGCATGCGCGCGCTTAGCGCCGGTCCCCGGGCGGAGGCATCTGCCTAAACTCAGGCCATTCCCGACCCTCGATGACAGTTTCGCCCTCCCATACTTCAATCATTCAACCCAAGTTGCCCGCAATCGTATGGTCCGCATATTTCGTTTCAAAGAGAACGAAACGAAAAAACAAACCGACAAAACAACGGAGGTGACATTATGGCGAAAGTTCAGGATTACATCGAGACCGACCAGGAAAGAGAAGAAGGGCATGCCGATACCCGCAACAAAAACCACGAATGCGAGAAACCCGATCCGGCTTTGGGATGCGACCTCGGAATCGACGTACAGGGCTAAACAACGGCGGAGCTTCGATAAACAGGCTGAAATTACACACTGGTACTCAGGATAGAAAGGCGGGGCCTCTCACGAGGCTCCGCCTTTTTTTTTGACCGCATCATACCAACACCCCACCAGCAATCAAACAACGGACAAGCGTCCGCTCTTCCACCACCCTGACATTGTGCATCGCGATATAAAAAACATTGACATCAAATATTATTGGACTATCTTTGTGTTGCAATGCACAATATAACGAAACGGATTTTATTTTAAACAAAATTTTTATAAAGGAGAAAAAATGCACGCTCAAGAAATTTTTAAACAGATAATCGACGCCAACAAAGCCGCTTATGACACCACCTGGAACGCTGTAACCGATTTTCAGGAAAAAGCCGAGGAAGCCATGATGTCCGCTTTCGAAAAATCGCCTCTTCCCAAGGAAGCCAAAGACGCGGCTGCCAAAGCCATCGACACTTACAAGGCTGTTATCAAGCAGTTTTTCGATACCAGCAAGGCCGGTTATGAGAATGCGGTGAAAACCGTTACCGCATCCCAGGAAAAGGCCGAGCAAATGATGAAAGAATATTTGGACAAAATGCCGATTCCCGAAGAAGCGAAAAAGGCGTTTCTCGCCCCCATGGATGTATACAAAGAGGCCTGCGCCCAGACCCAAAAGGTTGTTGAAAAAAATCTCGCTAAAACCGAAGAACGCGTCGAAGCCTAATTCCCAAAATAAAAGTTCCCTGCAATTCGTATATCAGCTCGGCGCTCTGACAAAATGAAAGGCGGAACCTCTCGCGAGGTTCCGCCTTTTTTAATCGAAAGGAAGCCCCAAAAAGTCCTAAAAAACGATGGAACTCTTCTATAGCCACCCTATAATCGCAGCCTCCGATTCCCTGCAACAACAACAACAACAACAACAAACAGATAAAACAAAAAAAATAAACGGGGGTTACATCATGGCGAAAGTTCAGAACTATATCGAAACCGATCAGGAAAAAGAAGAGGGCCATGCCGATACCAGGCATAATAATTTCGAATGTGAAACTCCGGACTCTCCCCCGTACCGGGCCGAGTCCGTTGCTATGTTCGATACGTTGCCCGTTTCGACGACGGGAGCGCCGCTTTTGGAAGCCTCTTCCGTGCCCCCGTATCTGCCGAGGTTGACCCGTTGACCGTTGGGCGCCGGCTCCTCGACGTAATCGTCCGCCGGGTCGCCCGCGTCCGCCCACCGCCGCAACATGTTGCGGCGGTGGGCGGACGCGGGCGGACGGGAAACAATTGAAAAGCACGGTGTAGTTTCGTTGACAAAAAGCAAGTTCCTATCTTTTAAATTATTCGGCGGCAAATCGTCCGCTTACGGCTTTTTAGCGGTTAAGCCGCATGCGGGAAGGTTGCCTCCGGCATGCGGCCCCTGTTGCAGAATGTCGCGGCTTAGTTGGAGGGAATCTCTATGAGCCCCTTTTCCTTGATTTGATTGAGAATGTTGAGCGCTTTCAAAGAACGGTAATTGATGTTTCCGGCGTTCAATGACATTCCCTCCTGGAAAGGATAGTCGGCCATGGAGGCCAGGAATTTCTGAATTTCCTCCTGAACGGGGACGAACAGCCACATGTTGTCGGCCATCCATCTGACGTACATCTTCGATTCCTCCCAGGCATGCTCGTAGGGATCGGCCTTCAGGTTGATGATGGCGGGCCAGGCGGTCTCGAAACGGACCGCGTCGTTGATCGCGCCTTCCAAGACAGCGAAATGGATCTTCCAGTCGTTCCAGCGCACGGCATTCAATTCGCCGCCCTGCCCGAAATAGAATATTTGATCGCGCGGCCCTTCTTCAGCCTCGCCCTTGAACCGGGGCAGGAAGTTGTATCCGTCGATATGCACTTTCCACTGCTTGCCGTTGGCGGTGTGGCCCTTTTTGAGCTTTTCGACGATATCCGGTTCGCCCGCGGCCGCCATCAGGGTCGGCAGCCAGTCTTCGTGGGAAATGATGTCGTTGTTCTTGGTGCCGGGCTTGATCACGCCGGGCCACCGGACGACCAGAGGCACGCGGAAGCCGCCTTCCCAGGTGGTGCCTTTCTCGCCCTTGAACGGAGTGATGCCGCCGTCGGGCCAGGTCACGGTTTCGGCGCCGTTGTCCGTGCTGTAAACAACGATGGTGTTGTCGGCGATGCCGAGTTCGTCCAGCTTGTCCAACATCATGCCGACGTGGTCGTCGTGTTCCGCCATGCCGTCGGGGTAGAGCCCGATGCCGGTGCGTCCCTGCGCCTCTTTCTTAAGCCTTGTCCAGACATGCATGCGGGTGGTGTTCATCCACACGAAGAAGGGCTTTCCCGCCTTGTGCGCGCGGTCGATAAAATCGAGGCCGGTCTTGACGAAGTCTTCGTCGGCCGTCTCCATTCGCTTGCGGGTCATGGGGCCGGTGTCCTCGACGTTTCCGTCGGCCTTGGACTTGATGACCCCTCGCGGACCGTATTTTTTGTGGAATTCGGGATCTTTCGGGTAGTAGTACGTTTCCGGCTCCTCTTCGGCGTTCAGGTGGTAGAGGTTTCCGTAGAACTCGTCGAAGCCGTGGTTGGTCGGAAGGTGCTTGTCCTGGTCTCCGAGATGGTTTTTGCCGAACTGGCCTGACATGTATCCGTGGTCTTTCAGAAGATCGGCGATGGTGGGCGACCAATCGGGGATGCCGTGGGGGGAGCCGGGCATGCCGATGGTCAGCAGGCCGGTGCGGAACGGATGCTGTCCGAGAATGAAGGACGCTCTTCCGGCCGTGCAGCTTTGCTGGGCGTAGGCGTCGGTGAAAATCGCGCCTTCGTTGGCGATCCGGTCGATGTTCGGCGTCTTGTATCCCATGATGCCGTGGTTGTAGGCGCTGATGTTGTGCACTCCGACATCGTCGCCCCAAATGACCAGGATGTTGGGTTTTTCCGCCGCCATGGCGGCGCCGCCCGCCGCGCAGAACGCGAACAGGAACATGGCCGTCAAAAGATAAATTCCTTTTTTCCCTTTCATGACTAACCTCCTTCTGTAAAAAGTCCACATAAACGCTTAACAAACAAGCGCTTGGTTAAAATTGTCATACAACCAAAGCCAATTGTTAGCCGCATAGTCGATCCGCCTGACGTTGCCCATGATCCAGGACCGGTCGAAGAACGCTTCGGTGGGCGCATAGAACCTCATATAGGCAAAGAAACCCTTTCGAGGATTGGTTTGTATCCAGTTGCTCGCGTTCGCGGGTTTCTCGGGGCCAAAGGTAAGCACTACCGAGCCATCGGTCTCGACCACCAGTTCCTCCCGGCTGCTGATGCTGGGCTTGCCGTTGTCATTGACAATCATCGCACGGGTGTCGTTGTCGTACAGCACGATCGACCAGAACTGCTCGATGGGGACGTTTGCCGGAATGGTCAACTGATAGGTGTGCGCACCGTCGAGCCATTCACCGGCATCGTCCTTGTAGCTGGCCAGGTACTTCGACCCGACGCCGACGATGTCCGCTGTCATGCCGACCGAAGTCGTGATTGCCTCGTAGGTATAGGCCGCCCGCGCGTCGAGTTCTCCATAGTTCGGATTCATCTGCGAAAGCGGGTCGCTCATGAACAGGATGTACTGCCACTGGGAGCCCGGCGTGTCCCGGTGCCGGTGGGGCTCGCGCTTGCTGAAGCTGTTGGCCATGGCCATTGTCTCGCCCACAAGGGCGGCCTGCTTCAGTTTGGATGCCTGCCGTACCGTGGGATAAAACGGCTTGCCGCGTTCAATACCGAGATTCTTGAGACCTTGCATCATGTACATGTCACGCTCGTTGACAGGGTTCAGCTGAATCGCCTCGTGGACGACCCGCCAGTACTTGATGCCGCGAGGCTGCCAGCCCTCCCAGTCCGCATTAGGCGCCTCGAAGACCCGGTTGACGGCGGTGGCCCCGAGGGCATGGACCTTGTGGCCCTTGAGAAGACGCTGGGCTTCCTGTTTGTCAGTCGTTAGAATCCTCGTGCCGATCAGCAGCGTTCTGGTCTTGGCCGTGACGATATGATCAGCGCCGTGGTCGGCGGGTACGGGAGTGCCTTCGAGCACAATCAGGTATTTTCCGCCTTTTCCCTTATCGGGCCCGGCCAGGCCCAAGTCAGTCACCGGCCTCTGCCAAAGGTCGTTGATCAGGCCGCCGGTTGGCCCCTCGGGCACTTCCACCATCAGCAAACCGCCGGTGTCCGCCAGCTCGACGAAGGTGAGAACGTAGGGGGTCGTGTTGTTGGAGGTGAGGATCGGCATCTTCAGCGGCGTGGTGCCGTAGATGATCCAGTCGCCGGGTCTTCCACCCAGCTTTTCGTGCGCGTTTCGCCACTGCATCATGCGGACCGCCGGGAGCAACTGCAGGTAGGCCTGCACAGCCCGCTGGTAGTCCATCTCCGCCCGCACGTCGGCGACCGTCGCTTCGGTGGGGTAGCCGCTGGGCAAGAACTCGAGGGTTCCCGATCGTGTGCCTACCATTCGATTCGCAGGCAACTTGCGAAAGTCCCCGAGGGTCCAGCGCTCGTCGCCGGCGTCCGGCATCAGCTCCGGTCGGGGCCCGTACCAGCGGAACAGCGTGAACCAGTGGCCGTCGCCCATGGTGGGCACGTGGTTGGCGGCGGGCCGGCCGGAGGGCGCGCGAGGGCCAAAGGTCAGGGTCACGGAGCCGTCGTTGTTGCAGACCAGTTCTTCGTTCTTGGACGAGATCGCGACCCTCGGCACGTCGTCGAAAAAGGTGCCGCCGGTCTCGAACTCGTAGACCGTAACGGACCAGAATTTCTCCGCCGGGACGTTCGGCGGCACCGCAAGCTCATAGGTTTCGGCACTCTGCAGCACCTCGCCGTCCTCGTCCTTCTGACCGATCAGGTAAAAGGTATCCGCACCCAGGTGCTTGGGGGCCCAGATCGCCCAGTGGAAGGTCTGGGCACGGGTTTTCCAGTCGTAGTTGCCTTCCTCGTCGACATAGCTGAACTGCGTCGCTGCCTCGCTGGGCTTGACCGGAGTCGTCCAATTCGCCCCGGGGAAGAACGGATCGCCCACGTTGCGAAAGTCCGCCTGCAGCTTCTCCTCCAACTCGGTTGCGACATGCGCGCGGAACTCGTTGGCGGTGATGGATCTGCCCTCGGCGATGCCAATGCGACTCAACTTCTCGATAAACGGTGTATCGATAGGCTTGTGGGCTTCAGTCTGCACGTAATCGTTCAACAGGCGAAAGAAGTTGTGGTCGTAGGGCGGTCGAGGGTCGTAGGGTTTGTTGCCGCCATCTACGAACACCGTCGTCCGGTCCTCGTTACCGAGAAGGTAAAGCCTCATTTTCTTGACGTAGCGAATCGCCGCGTCGATGTCGGCGGCCTCGAAAGAGACTGGCGTGATCCGCAGCCCCGTCACGGTGTTGTAGTGCGCACTCGGGACATGCAGATATCCGGCCGGGATCTCGTCGGTGTATCCGGGCGGGGTGACGAGGATCTTGCCGCCCTTGCCCCTGTCGATGCCGCGGTCTCCCCCCACGTCCTCCAAAGGCACCATGAAGGGGTCCACGAGAGATCCGAAGATCCCCAGCGGCCCCTCTGCCGCCGGTACCTCGAGCACCATCGGGCCGTCGAAGGTCTCGATCTGCGCGGAGATATAGAGCACCACGTCGTTCGGCGTGAGGATCTTGTTGTGATGGTCCAGAGGACGCGACCAAAAGAGGATTTGGTTGGGGTGGGCTCCCATGTCGCGCACGTTGGCTTCCTTCTGGGCGAAGAAAGTGACCACCGGCATGCCCCACTCGGCAAGTTCGAGTGCCGCGGCCTCGTTGCTCGCGTCGATGGATTCGGGGACCTTTGCCGCGAATTTCGGCTCTTGCGCAAAGGCGGCGGACGCCAACATTAGTATCATTACGGCCAGGAATAGGCCTATCGGGTTTCCAGTGTTTTTCATGGTTTCTATCCTGTAAAAGGTTCCCGATTAACGACCAAATTGGCCGGACGGGTTTGCGGAGCGCAGCGGAGAAAACCCGTCAGATCAACCAACTTGTTAGATGGCCTGGCCAAAATTCCCCCTGTTGTCATCATTTCTCATGCGGATAAATGACCTTCCAGTCCCGCTTCATATCGACAACCGTCCAGCCTTTGTCCTGCGCTTCGTCGAGGCCCTTGTTCAGCCGGCCAATGCTTGAATCGCGGTCGTAGGCCCATTCGCGGTCGGCATCCGTGTGGTGTACATAGAGTGCGAATCGCGGCCCCTGTCCCGCAGTGGTCCACTGCAGCATCTGCAAGTCGCCATCGGAGTTGCCAAAAGCGGCTATTGGTCGACGACCAATCTGGGTGTGAATGCCTATGGGCTTGGTATCTTTGTCGTTAATGAAGTTTAATTCCGGCAACCGCACGAGCACGGGCGTGTCGTCGCGCATTTCATACTTGACCTTGATGCTGCTTCCCACCACCTGTTCCGGTGGAATTCCATAAATTCTCTCGACCCACGGGCGCATGAACTCGATACCGCCACCAGAAACGATAAACGTCTTGAAGCTGTTCGCACGCAGGTAGGCGAGAACTTCGAGCATAGGTTGGTAGACCATCTCGGTGTAATGTCGCTTCGTCGTGGGATGTTTCGCCGTTGATAGCCACTCCTCGACAATCTTCTCGAATTCATCGGTGGTCATGCCCGCGTGGGTTTCCATGACGATCTTGACAATGGCAGGTTCGCCCCCTGCGAGCACTCCCTTCACATCTCCTTTAAGTATCGACGCAAAGGGCTCCTTGTCCTTCCATTCGGGATGCGACGGTGCGAGAGCCTCCACACGATCGAGCGCGAATAGGAGCTGGAAGTACATCGGCTGCTCGGGCCAAAGCGTGCCATCGTTGTCGAACGTGGCAATCCTCTCCTCTGGTGGCACAAAGTCGGGAGATCCTTGCCTCGTCACTTTTGTAACGAAGTCGATTATGGACTGTTTAGCCTTGCCGTCGTTCCATGATGGAAGCGGATCCGAATTCCGAGCCATCGCAAGGTCACCGAATATCAGAGTCAATCCCAAGACGAGCAAGATTAAAAGATTTCGTTTCATTTAGACCTCCTTTTTGTTGTAAGATTATTGTTTAGGTAAAATCATAACATACCAAATGGTTAACTATTCAAACAGGTATCAAGTCATATAAAAATAACGGAATCCCCCTCCTTCTCATCTCCAAAACAGCCTTTTACCTATTTCGGGAACAATAACTGCAACTGAAACCTCAGCGCCCAATCGGCACCGAAATCCGGTTTTTCCAAGTTGTAAAAGGCCTGAACCTGAGCATTCATCGCTTGTTCGCCGATACGGAAAAATCTTTCCCGCGCCGCCGCCCAAGGGCACTGTCCACACTTCGCTGCTGTCCGCCTCCCAATTGGCGGTTATCACCGGGGAGTAAGTCACATAACGTAACCTCATTTGCTTAAAATGTGTCTATATGAAAGCATAGAGACAAAATCGGACAAACGGTCAAAATCTCCAGATCGCGTTGAAATTGATGAAATGAATATGGTTCGGATCGTAGTCGCCGACCGCCCGCCCGGCGAGAGGTCCACGGTTTTGGTCGATTTCGGCGTCGCCAAGATCGACGAACTCGTAGGCGAAACCCAGCGTTACGTCTTCGTTCAAGTCGTATTGAATACCTGCGGCGTACCGAATCTGCCGGTCCAGGGGCAGGTCGAGGGTCCTGTCTTCGTCATCGACCGGAGAACTGTCGTAGGCGATTCCGACCGACAAGAGCAACGGATCGTCTATGCGGTATTGAAGGCCCAACGCCGCGTGCCAGGTGTCGTCGTAGTTTCTGTCCTGGGTGAGTTTCGTCACGGTATCCGAACTGACGACGATGTCGGATTTTCCGAATTCGCTCCAGTCCTGCCAGCCGAGGTTCCCAACAATCGCCCAGCGTTCGTCGAGCTGGTGGTAGCCGCTGAGCATGACGGCCTGCGGAATGTTCATCTCCAGGTCCACCTTGCTTCCGAGCAATCCGGCCCTGTTTAACGCGGCTGCAAGCAACGGTCCCAGTCCCTCCAGCTTTGCGACGTCTTCGAATTCGATTTCAACCTCGGAGCGATAGGTGAGCCCGAAGCGAGTTCCTTTGGAAATTTCCCAGAGACCCCCCAGGTTCGCGCCGTATCCCACGTCGTCGTCTTCCACCTTAAGCTTTCCGTCGGGAATGCGGTCCAGAACATTGTTGACGGAGGCTTTCTGCGTCAGTTCCGCGTACACGACGCTGATTCCCGCGCCCACGGAAAAATTGTCGTTGATCCTGTATCCCACGCCCGGATTGACGCCGAAAGTGATGAACTCGGCTTCCGTGACATAATATCGGCCGACCCAGTCGTCGCTCGGATCCAATCCCAGTCCGAAATACGAACCCGCCATGACCCCGAGGCTCCAGTCTTCGTCGAGTTTATGGACGTAGGAAAGGTTGCCCGCCATGACCCAGCCGCCCGAATTGCCGCCGTCGCTTCCGGAAACCGTCGTTCCGGACTCCGGAGAGAACTCGGATTTCAAATAGAGGGGCTGGATTCCGATCAGCATTTGCGACCTTTCCAGTCGGGTCATGCCTGCGGGGTTCGACCCTGCGGTGGAGGCGTCGTTGGCCAAAGCCGCACGTCCTGCCGCGGCAGTCCCCATGTCGGGCGTCCCCGCCTCGTAGAGCCACAGCCCCGCGCCCCATGCGGCAGAGCATGAAATCAAGAAGAAAAGAAAAAAAACAAACGGCCAACCGTGCTTTTTTTTCATGGCTTTTACACTCCTCGTGTTTTTAAAGGCTTTTCAATGAGGCGAAATGGTACGAAATTCTTTTTACAATACTCATTATCGATAACGTGTCCATAATTCATTGGTCTTATTCGGCAGGGGGGATTTCATTCATAAAGGTGTCTGTCGAAAGAATTTTTCCGGAGTTTTATCGTTCGCTTTTCATCAATACCGGGGTGAAAAGAAACGGAACGTCGGCAGAAAATGCAGCTTGGACGGATGAACTCTTAAAACTTTTCCAAAACAGGTAGCGCCATCGAAGCGTGGGGAACCAGTCGAGAAAGCTCCTGCTCATTGAGCCGCTCCCAATCTTCAAATGAGTGGCAAGGGCCAAATTTTCCATAGATTATCAAGAGTGGTTCTCAACAAAAGGCTTTCTGTTCGTTGGTCTCGAAGTCGAATACTAAAATCTGCCATTTCAGCCGCTGCCTTTTTTGACAAGAGCCTTAACCATCTAACGGGTGCCGCCCTTACCATGAAACGTCTTTGTAGAACGTTTCGAGTTCCTGTTCCGTCAGCGCGTAGTTGAGGAGGCGGACATCGTGCAGAATGGCGTCGAGGGCGCTTCCTATTCTGTCGATGGACAACTGCGGGTCGGTTCGCAACGTGCCTGCGCGGACACTGGGATACTGATCGGCGGTATCGATGGGATGAACGGGTCCTCCGCTCGCGTAAAGAGTGACGATTCGATTCGTTTTGACCAGAGCCAAGTGGGTCCAATCTCCGACGGGGGCGGCTTGCGCTTTCGAAGCTTAAAATTCAACGCAGAGGCGCGGAGAACGCAGATAGGGCCGCAAGCTTGTCAATCAATGCTACGGGGCTGCGGAACCGGCGGAAATCAATCCTCCCGCCACGCGCAGGATATATGCCAACTCTTCGGCCCCGACCCGGTTGTCACCGTTGACATCGATGGCGGAAGAAACGAAATCCGGCCGGACCGATGCGTCCGGATTGCGACCCAGGACATTGAGAGCAAGGACGGCGTCTTGCAAATCGACTGCGCCATCCGCATTGATATCCCCCTTCAGGAAAGCCGATTCGTTGAACATTATATTCACGTAACATTCGAAGGCGTCGTCGCCGGATTCTCCCGCCGTGAGGTCATGATCCTGGTTCAGCAGGGAGCCGTTGAGGCCCAGGATATTCGGCGTGATAACCATCATGACCATCCCGCTCGTCTGCGGCGCGAATCCGATTCTGTAAACTTCGCGGTTGTCCACGGAGTCGAGGAGCGCCAGGGTCGGTTCCAATGTTGACCCGTCCATCAACGAAATGAAGATATCCGCCGCAGTAAAGGTGGCGGGATCGACCGGCGTGGAAAAGGTGATGTCGATATGATCCACGGTGCCGACAACGGGGCCGGATGGACTGCTGTCGAGGATGCACAGGGAACTCGGATCGGAATACTCGTCCGCGCCGATATCGATGATCGACGGCCCGCTCACAACGCCGGGCATAGGGCGGGGTTCGCCGTCGAGATCTTTCTCCGGCGCGCCGGTGGCGCCGTCATTGCCGGCGTCGATGCAGGGGGAGTCCGTCAGCAGACGGACATTTCCCGCGTCCGGATCTTGGACCAGCGGGTCTTGATCGATATTTCCCTGGCCCGACATACCGCCTTGAACCGCGGAAAAGGTCACGTCGATGACAGCGTCGCCGGTGTTATAGATCTCGCCGCCGCCGTTCCAGAGAATGGTGTTGGCAATGCGGATCGAATTGGCGGCGGCGCTGTTGATAAAACCGCAGTAAAGGCCCGGCCCCTTGGTGGCTTCGTTTCCGTAGAAGGTACAGTTGGCCAGGACTGCATCGCCGTCATCGATCACCGCCCCGCCGCCGTTGCCGGCCGAATTGCCGTGGAAAACGGTGTTTGCCAGCGATGTTTCTCCGTTGACATAGGCCCCGCCGCCGAAATCGGCGGTGTTGCCCGTCAACACGCAGGCGTAAACCTCGATATCGTCCTTGATGGCGATCCCGCCCCCGATGCCGGCCTGGTTGTTGTGAAACTCACAGTGGGAGAGGGTCTGGTCTCCGCCGTCGGCGTATAGCGCCCCGGCCATCGCATAATTGCAGGAGGGGACCCCCGCTTTGGTAACCGCTCGGTTGTTTGAAAATCGGCAGTAGGAGTAGAAGGCTGTGGCATCGATGGCCATAAGGGCCCCCGCCTTTCCAGACGCGCTCGTGCCGCTTTTGGCCAAGTTGTTTTGAAACAGGCTCTCCTTGATGGTCAGGGTGCCTTCTTCGGCATAGAAGCCGCCCCCTTTGTGGGCGGTGTTTTCATCGACCAGCCCGTAAATCAGGTAGAGTTGGGATGCGCTGCCGTATACGGCCCCCCCGGCCCCTGCGGCCGAGTTTTCGACAAAGTCGCCCCCTTCGAATCGAAGATTGGAACTGCGGCAATACACGCCGCCCCCGTCACCGAGCACATGGTTTCCTTTGAAAGTGCAACCGTTTAGAAACGGCGTGGCATCCAGACTGTACATGCCGCCGCCGTCGTGCTGGGTGTAATTTCCCTTCAACACGCAGTCGTAGAGCAGGGGGGTCGCGTTTTCGCAGTAGATCCCGCCCCCCAGGGTCTCCTGGCCGTTGGCCGACGTGGCCGCGTTGTCGGAAAAGACGCAATCTTCGAACCAAGGCGACCCGTTTTTGATGTAGGCCCCGCCGCCCCGCGCCTTTTGCCGGTCGGGATAATATCGGTCGTCGCTGGAATACACGTAGTAGGCATTGTTCTGGGCGATGATGCATTCCGAAAGTTTCATCGACGAATTTTCCAGATGCAATCCACCGCCGGTGCTGCTTTTTCCGTTTGTAAGGGTCACGTGCCGGATGCTCGCCGTATGGTCCACGTCGATGGCGCTCACCACCGGTCCGGCGCCCCCGCCGTCGATGGCGACTGCGGTTTTGTTTTCGCCATCGATAGCGACGCCGCTTTTCATGACGAGATTTTCCATGTAGGTCCCGTTGCTCACAGTGATCGTTCCCGGGACCGCCAACACGTTGATCGCGTGTTGTATTCGCGAAAAAGCATCCACGCCGAAGCAATGCGTTTGAACCTGATCACCGGCCTTGGCGCCTTGCCATTCGTCGTCCACCCAGACTGCGGACGGCGCCGTGTATCCACCGGCGCCGCCGACTTCGTCCACCCCCATGTCCGCCAACAGCACGGTATCCTGGTCGCCATCGACGATACGCTCTTCGTTTTCAAAATCCGTATCAGGCATATCCCACGCGCCATTGCCGCCTGCATCGACACAGGGAGAATCGGGCAGCAGATGAAAATCGTCGTCTTCCGTACCCGCGATCCCGTCGCTGCCGGCCGCGTTTTGAAACAGCGGATCCTGGTCGATGTTGCCCTCGCCTGAAAATCCGTTCTGTATGTCGGAAAAGCTGACGCTCGCCGATCCGCCGATCTGGTCCAGTTGATTTTCCCAGAAAATGGAGTTGGAAACAAATGTTTCCCCAGTTCCCGCCACCCCGCCGCCGCTGTAATCGGCCTGGTTTTTCCAGAACACACAGTGGGTGATCCGCTGGTTGGAGCCGTACAGCCCGCCGCCCTGCATGGCGGCGTTGGCGGAAAAGAACGAGTTGGTGACGGTGACGAGCCCGGAGGAGTCCTTGTTGCATATGCCGCCGCCCAGGCCATACTGATCTCCGGCGGCATTGGCGATGAACCCGCAATTGCGAATTGCGGCCGCCGCGCGGAAATTGCGAATGGCGCCCCCTTCACCGTAGTCGCCGGTGCGGTTTCCGACGAAGGTGCAGTCGGCGATGGCGGTCGTGCTGCTTTCGTTGTAAACCCCGGCGCCGCCGCTGCCGCAGGTGTTGTCTAAAAAAGAACAGCCGGTGATATTTATCGAAACGCCGTAATTATACATCGCGCCGCCGCTCCATGCCGCGGAATTGTCCCGAAACACGCAATTTGAAATCGAGGGCGATGAATTGCAATTGTACATGCCGCCGCCGTTGTCGGCCGCGTTGCCACCCGTTATGACAAAGCCGTCGAGCAGAGTTTCTTCGGTCAGGTTCAAATTCAGGTGGTAAAAGACATGATAGCAGTTGTCGGTGACGACATCGAGCTGGCCGATATCGCCGCTGAGCAGGGTGGGGTGGGCAATCCAATCCCTCTGCTCCCGGCTGCTCTCCGTGCCGGAAAAACCGCCGTATACCTTCACGCCCTCCTTCAACGAGAACGCATCTGTTTTTTCGGCGCCCGGCGTATAGATCCCGACCGCCACCCAAATTTCGTCCCCGGACACCGCCGCGCTCAAAGCGGACTGGAGGTTTTGATACGCGGTTTCCCACGAGGCGCCGTTTTGGGACCCCGTCGCATTTCCGTTCACATATACGACAGCCGCATGCCCGGCGCCGGCCGTCAGGACCCGGAAAACGATTATCAAAGCAAGAACAGCACTCTTCATTTCAATGCTCCTTTCCAAATCGTGTACGTCATCGCGCCCTGTCCGAAGCACCAGGCACCGAGAGGCAGCTCAAAAACAACAGATTGTCCGCGACCTGTTCAATGACTATTGTAGGAGAATTAACGTTTATCCCTATAGGAGGGCGAGAAACTCGGCGGAAACGTCGTTGGATGTGCCGGTGGCGATGGCCACGGAAAATGAATTCAACCCGCCTTCCATTGGCGGGGTGAAATCGTATCATGGCCGGCATGCGGATTCAGTTCCACATTGACGAGTCGGGCCGAACGTTAAATTATTTCGGCCTCGGTAAGAATCGTCGGAGGATAATATAGAGGATTGCTTTTTGTCAACGAAAAGATATCGGACGCGCTTGCAATGGGATTAAAGACCACGTTCTATTCGCTGTCGCGGGTACCTTGATAGGAGTGGCCGGCCTGACGGTTTTTTTAATGCTGGTCTTTCTGTAGCGAGAACCGTTTTCGGGTGTTTGTGGTTCATCAAGGCAATTGCCCGACGACATGTTTCATGAAAGGTTAAAAAGAGTCATATTGTTATGGGAATCGTTTTGGCGACCTTATTGCAGATTATTGGACTCGTGCTGCTTTTTTCCAATTCGAAAGATAAGAGTTTCGAAAAAGCCGGTATGATTTTTGCCATGGGCGGACTGATTTGGCTTTGTATTCTGGTTATGCAATGATTCAATAAAGAGAGAAAACCATTGAGGATATTGGTCGGAATAATCCTTTCCGCGATCATTTATGTCTTTGGTTATTTTGGGGACAACAAGATCACCATGTATTCAGGCGGAATCCTTATTTTTGTCTTTTCCGTTGCTTATCGGCTCAGGGTTTTGCTTGGTATGGAAGAAGAGAAAACAAAGAGGAGAGCCTGATCGAAATACAGGCTATGGACGCTGGAGCGTCCCGGAATGCGTTCCCACGCTGGAGCGTGGGAACGAGGCGGTGAGCGATTGTTTTCATCACCCCAGACACGGGGCCAAGCCCGATGGCCTGAAACGGGCATAATGAATCGAAAGCGCGCAATGCCCGAACATCGAAAATTCTCTGGCTCGGCTTATCCCCGGGGATGGAATTTTTCATGGAGTTTCCGGAGCTGTTCCCTGGCGACATGGGTGTAGATCTGGGTGGTGGATATGTCCACGTGGCCGAGCATGAGCTGGACAGACCTCAGGTCGGCGCCGGCCTCCAGCAGGTGGCTGGCGAAGGAGTGGCGAAAACTGTGCGGGGTGATCTTCTTGACGATGCCCGATTTGAGCGCGTATTTTTTCAGCAGCTTCCAGAAGCCCTGCCGGGTCATGGGCTTTCCGGCCCTGGCCACGAACAGATATTCGCTCTGGTAGGTTTTCAGCAGGTAGGGCCTGCCGAATTCCTGGAATTCGGCCACCTTTTGCCGGGCGTAATTTCCGATGGGCACGATCCGCTCCTTGGACCCTTTGCCGAACACCCGGACGAAACCTGCTTCCAGGTTGATTTCCCGGACCTTCACGCCCACCAGTTCCGACACCCGCAGACCCGCAGCGTACAGCAGCTCCAGCATGGCGGCGTCGCGAAGCCCCCGGTGGGTGGTCTGGTCGGGGACCTTCAGAATCTTTTCGATGTCGTCCACGGAAAGAACGTCCGGCAGTTTCAGGCCCGTCTTGGGAAGATCGACCGCGGCCGACGGGTCGCGAGCGATGATTTTCTCCCGGGCCAGAAATTTGTAGAACCCCCGGATAGTCACCAGGTGCCTCGCCCGGGACTTGGCGTTCAAGCCCTCCTGCCTCAGCCCGATCAGGTGCTTCAGGATGTTCGCGGTATCCTCTTCCGTGATTCGGTCCATTTTCGAATCCGCCAGAAACTCCAGGTATCTCTTCAAATCGGACCCGTAGGACTCCAGGGTGGCTTTGGAGAGGCCCTTTTCCACCAGGAGATAATTCAAATATCGATCCACTAAAATGTCGGGAGACATAGTTCCGTCCTTGGATGATAAAAATCCGGCCGCGCCAAGCTTGCATCGATCTAAAGTTCAGCCACGAAATTTCACAAAGACACGAAGAAATGGGGTTTGTTTTAACTTCGGCCGGTATTTTAACCCATGAGCCTCGACCATCGCCTGGATTCCGGGTCTCCGCAAGCTCCGCCCGGAATGACGGAGTTGGTTTGCCGACGCTAAAACCAAGCCCCGAGACAATTTACAGGTTTTTCGTGGCTTTTCGTGTTCTTTCGTAGTCTATTTTGTCACTACTTGCCAACCGCCGCAATCTATATTAAACAAATCGGATATATCTGTAACACAGAGCGGGAATTTTTCAAAACAATCGTTTCGAACCCGCCGCAGCGGGAAGGGGAGGGGAGCATGAACATTTCGACCCATGGAAAGATCGACCGAAACCTGTGCGGAACGCCTTTGGAAACAGGCGAGGGATACAGCCGGGTGGAGCTTTCGGCCACGGAAAACATGGCGGCCGACGATTCCGGCCTGGTGCACGGCGGTTTTATTTTCGGACAGGCGGACTACGCGGCCATGATCGCGGTCAACCATCCCAACGTGGTCCTGGGAGGGGCCGACGTGAAATTTCTCAAGCCGGTCAAAGTCGGCGAAACGGTCGTGGCCGAGGCGAAAATAACCGAGACCAAGGGCAGGAAGAACATCGTGGAAGTCTCGGTGTCGCGGGGCGCCGAAAAGGTCTTCGAAGGGACTTTCGTCTGTTTCGTGCTGGACAAGCACGTTTTGGGATGATTTCCATCTACGGGCGTTGGTTCATCGCGGATTTGTGGGGACGGAAAAGGTAACCAGAGCTTCCAGCTCTGGTCCCATATCATGAATATGCCGCCGCTTTGAAACCAAGGCATGCCAGACCAGGATGGTCTGGTTACCATAGACATGCCTTTTCCCACAAATCCGCGATGAACCCGGGCGTTTTTTCCGTCGATTCGTAGAAACAAAATCGCGGAAACAAGTTCGCAGGAACAAACTCGAATAAAAAAAGGAGGAACAAATGGCGAAAAAAGTGGGCGTATTGTTGTCGGGATGCGGGGTCTACGACGGCTCCGAGATTCACGAGGCCGTATTGACGCTGCTGGCGCTGGACAAGGCCGGGGCGAGTGTCGTGTGCATGGCCCCGAATGTCGAACAGATGCATGTGGTCGACCACCTCTCCGGGAAGCCGACCGACGAAAAGAGAAACGTACTGGTGGAATCGGCGCGCATCGCCCGGGGCGAGATCAAGGACCTGAAAGAGATGACGGCCGCCGACATGGACGCCGTCATTCTTCCCGGCGGGTTCGGGGCAGCCAAGAACCTGAGCGACTTCGCCATTAAGGGGCCCGACGCCTCGGTCCACCCTGAAGTCGAGAGAATTCTCAAGGAGATGGTGGCCGCCGGAAAGCCCATCGGCGCCATTTGCATCGCGCCTGCCACGCTGGTCAGGGCCATTTCCGAAAACAAGCCGGAAGTGACTGTCGGAAACGACCTGAACACGGCGCAAAATATCGAAAAGATGGGCGGCGCGCACGTCGAACGCACCGTCTACGAAATCCACGTGGACGAAAAGAACAAGGTGGTCACCACGCCGGCCTACATGCTCGGCCCGGGGATAAAGGACGTGGCCGCCGGGATCGAAAAGCTCGTGGATCAGGTGGTCTCCATGATCCGAAAATAAATGGCCGCCGCAGATTCAAATTCCAAGCGGTTGCCAGCCACTACCGGTCCAGGTCTTCGATGGCCCGATAGTTTGCCTGGACTTTTTTCCGTACGTCGTTCGCTCTCCGAATCGGGTTTTTCAAGTCCGGTTCGGAAGCGGATTCCCCGGCGGAATTCGAGTCTGTCGATGCCGTGGCGGACCGCTCGTAAGGCTTGGAACTCGAGGGCTTCGAGTCGTCGAACTGGGGAGGATCGAGGTATATCAAATCGTTTTCCGGCCCGTGCGTCATGATCTCGGCGTCCCCGTCGGGATTGCCCGTGTCCGAAAAGTGCCGGACGCCGTTTTCGTCCTTCCATTTATATACGACGTCCTTGCCGCCGGATTTGGAAAACGGGTTTTCGATTTCGGATATCTTCTCTTTTATCGTCTCCATTTTCCGGACCAAGGCACCGGAGTCGGGCGTTTTCTCCTCCGCTTTCTCCGTCCACCATTTCAGTGCGTCCAAACTCAGATAGGGCTTGCCTCCGGGGCCTTTCACAAAGAATCCGGCGCAGGCGAGCACGATCAACAACAGTAAAAATTTCGTGGTTGCATTCATCGGGGGCCTCCGTCAAGTCGTAATAAGACAGTCGTAAAACGAAAGTCGCAAAAAGAAAAGTTGGACCAATCGATTCATTCATAACCGAATCGCCGCAGGCTTTCAAGCGAAAAAAAAAAGCAGTTTCAACAGTAGGGATTGTCGGCGTCCTCGGAGGCAGCCAGACCATCCGGGTCTGGTTTGGCGCGGGTCGGAATTGCCGAGCGAAAAAGTCCATGATTGACACTTCGGCGACTTTTTTCTATGATCGTAAATCATCCCCAAGGCCCGATTCGGTACTGCCGCGCGCTTAATCGAATTCTAACGGGAACCGCGCATTGTATGCCGCCGGAAGGGCCATGGACACAAACTGCGGACTTAGATATTCGGAGGCGTTCTCGATGGAGGAAAAAGTAAAGGCGGACCAGGTGCTGGACGACGACGCGCTGAGTCTCTTCCAGGAAATCGGCGGAATAGACGAAACCAACCGGCTGACACCCTTGGGCAAGATCAAGGAAGACGATTCCGACGACTGGAAGCTTCTGTTCGTCGAGTTCGCCGAACTGCTCGCATCGCAGCTGCGCGCCAACCGCACGGACGCTCCCGGCGACAAGGACGCCCCCGAAATCGAGGGGAGCGCCATCGATGCCATCATAGAAAGGCTCGACACGATGACCGGGTTTGCAGGCAAACAGAAAACATTTCTTCTGCGCAACCGCGGAATGGTCTTTTCCGCGGAACCCCAGGCCGAAAAGCAATACGACTACGAACTTTCCTTCGGCAAGCTGGTCGCCGACCTGCCCGTGACCAAAGAGATCGCGGAAAAAAAGCCCGAAAAGTTCGGCGACCTGCCTGCAAGACTGAGCAACGCCTTCGCGACATTTTCCCTTCTGGAAATCAACACCCTGCAAATCGAGCTGGGACAGTGGTCGAAAAGGGACCGGACCATTGCAAAGGCCTGCCTGCACCAGGTCCTGCCCAAATTCTACGCGACGTCCCGCCCCGAGGCCTTTCCCTTGGTCTTCGACGAAAAGGGCAAGCCGAACCCGAACCTGACGGCCGTCGCCGCCATCAACCGCATGAAGAAGGTGTCCGCACAAGGTCTGGTGAATAGAGTTGCCGCCATGATGAAGAATTCGGCCCAAGGCGCTTCCGCCGCCTTCGCCAACGTCTTCGACGCCATGTTCGCCGTCAAGAAACTCAAGGAACAGCTGGTCAGGCCCAATGTCCTGGTAAACAACGTGCGATACCTCGAACTTCTGAAGGACTGCTTCGACGCCAACGGACGCTTTCTGCGCGGCGTGTTCGAAAAAAACGTCCCCGAGTTCATCAAAGCGGAAAAAAACGTGTTCGGCTTTCTATGGAACGATTTCAAGAGGGTCCAAAACAAACAGGACAGCGTGGCGTTTCTCAACTCCCTGCAACTGGTCATCGCCGAGATGAAGCTCCCACACGAAGCCGCAAAGCTCCTGCTGGAGGACTTTTCGAATGATCCGAGGACCGTATCGGTTTCGGACCGCAACGCCCTGCTGCTCTCCACCCTGCTCGTTCGGACCTACAACAAGGAACTCGGAGTCGATATCGAACAGACCCCCGAAGAGGTCCTCCGGGTTCAAGACGGCCTCAACCGGAAAATGGTCGCTTACGTTTCCAAGCTCATAGACAGCAACCTGGGGGAGGATTTCTACCAGAAAATCGTCGAGTCCCACAAAAAGCTTATCAGGACCCTCGAAGGCGGCAAAGGCGAACGCAACCCCCTGCCCGCAAAATTTCTCGTCTCCCTCGAAAGGGAGGCCTGCATATTTCTTTCCCTGATCGGGGGGCCCACCGCCCGCAAGATCGTGCGCGACGCCGTGGAGGAATACGGTGACCCCGAGTCCAAGATCTACGGCCTGAAAAAAAGCAAGCAGGCCATGCGTTCCCTTCTGCCACTCTTGCAGACCGCAGCCAGGGGCCTGGTCCGTTTTTCCGACCCCGAGGACCTGCCGCTTTTGGAAGCCGTGGGCGCGCGAAGCACCCAGTTCAAAACCGTGGTTTCCAACCAGGCCTTCAGAGATCTCGTGGACCGGGTCATGGAATACGTGGACGCCTCCGCCGAAGAACTCTACGAAAAAACCGAGGGCGGCGAGGGCGAGTACGAATAAGAAGAATAACCGCACGGGTCCAAACCTTGTGGCCCGACTTCACGCCGGAGGCAATGCCATGGCCCGCAATCGTTATCCAATTCTTGCTTGCGTCTTTTTCGCCGTTTTCACCCTTGTTTTCGGGGGATTCCCGTCGCCCGAACACGAACGCGCCACAGCGGCGACGCCAGCCAATGTCGTCTTTGTAACCCCGAATCCGACCCTGACCCCCGACGGCACGACCTGGGAGTCGGGCTGGACATCCATTCAGGTCGGTCTGGACGATGCGTTCGCCAACGGCAAAGCCGAAGTCTGGGTGAAACAGGGCGATTACAACGAAAGCATCCAGCTCAAGGCGGGCGTCGATCTGTACGGGGGCTTCGACGGCACCGAAGAAGAGCTGGCGGCTCGCAACTGGATATACAATCCGACCTACATCAACGCCGGCGCGCCGACACAATTCTACCATGCCGTTTTCGGGGAAACCGGGGCCGTCATCGACGGGTTCGTCATCACCGGCGGAAACGCGAACGCGGCCAGCGGAGACGATTCGCACGGCGGAGGCATTTTCAACAACGGGGTTTCCCCCACCATCGCAAACTGCAGGATCGAATACAACAATTCCAACATGGAAGGGGCCGGAATCTACAACAACAACTGCTCCCCCCTCATCGAAAACACCATCGTCGCCAACAACGAAATCCTGGATCAGGCAGACATCGGACTCAGCGGGGCGGGCATCTACAACCTGGACAGCGACCCGTCCATTTTCAACTGCGTGGTGGCAGGCAACTGGGCGACTTACGGAAGCGGCGCCATGGCCAACGCGGGGGTATCTTCCCCCGTCGTCTACAACACCGTCTTCTGGAACAACACTCCGTCCTCCATCATCGACGAAAGCGACAACCCGTCGCCTCCCGCAGGTCCCGCGTACGAATACTGCTTGATTCAAGGCTCCGGCGGCGGAGGGTCCAATATCGACGAACCTCCTGTCTTCCAGGACGACGATCCGTTCTATCGCCTGACGGCCTTTTCCCCGTGCATCGACAGGGGATTCTCCGGCACCACTTCGATTTCGACGCCCCTGGAAGACATCGCGGGAAACACCGTCTACGACTATCTCGGCGCCTACAATCTGGGAGGAGGGGACGAAGGCGAATACCGGGACATCGGCGTCCACGAATACCGGGCCGACTTTCTGTCCGAAGGCGAATTCCATGTGGACATCGGCAACGGGACAGACGATCCGGACCACGGCGCCGCATCCGGGTCCGACGCTTTCAAGACGCTCCACTACGCCATGCAGCTCGTCAACGACGGGAGTCCGGGCGCGTACACCCTCCATGTCGCCCCCGGAACGTACTCCGTTGCAAACGGCGAAGACGATTCCCAATTGCATATCGTTGCCGACAACGTTTCGGTGATCGGGGACTCCCAGGTCCCGCCGTTTCCAGTGATCGACGGCGAGTACGCCAGCCTGTGGTCCTCGGGGTTCGAAATTACCGGCCAGAACGCCGTCGTGCAGGGCCTCGAAATCACGAAATTCTCCTCCGCAGGCATCCTCGTGTTCGACGCAAGCCCGACCATCTACGGCAACATCGTCCACGACATCGGCTTCGCGGCCGTCGAAGTCGTAGGCCAGAGCCTCGCCTCCGCTCCCCAGATCGTAAACAACCTGATTTATTTCGAAGCCGACGGCGCCTATTATCCAAGCTATTCCAAGGGCGTCATCGTCAGCACCTATGGACTGCCAGGCACGGCAAGCCCGAAAATTCTTCACAACACCATCGTCGGGTGCCCGTCCTGCACCGAGGGCGACAGCTCCGGCGTCTACGCCAGCGATTTGTACTGCACGCCGGAGATCAAATACAACATCGTCGCGGATTTCCCCGGCTTCGGCGTCGGCTGCGACCCTCTTGTCCAAAACATGGTCTCCGACTACAACAACGTCTGGAACAACGGCCAGAATTTCGGGGACGACTGCCCCGGCGGCGTCTACGACATCTCCCAGGATCCGATGTTCACCGCCGACGGAGACTACAAGCTCGAATCCGGGTCCCCCTGCGTGGACTACATTCCCGACACCGAATCGGACCCGGTGGACTACGACCTGGAAAACAATCCGCGCCCGGCGTCCTCTTCCAAAGACATCGGGTGCTACGAGCGCGCATCTTCCACCATAACGCCCGGCGAATACTACGTCGATATCCTGAAGCCCGACGACACCGGCGACGGGCTCGCGCACGACACGGCCTGGAAGACGCTGGCGCACGCCCTGGAACAAATCAACGCCGGATCGCCCGGAGCGGCCGGCAATCCGTACACGCTCCATGTACTTCCCGGCACGTTCAGCATCGCCAACGGCGAACCGGACGAAGTCCACCTTCTCACCCAGCAGCACGTCAACGTCGTCGGAGACGAAGGCGCCGCGCTGGATGGCGCAGGCGGACCGGGCAACTGGGTGGTCGGCCTGAAGGTCGCGGCGGATTTCGCCACCGTGGAAAACCTCCACATCGAGAACTTTTCCGACAGCGCCATCGCCATCGCCGATTGCAGCCCCATGATTCACCGAAACTCTCTGCGAAACAACGGCGGGCGCGCCATCGAAGTACGGGCCGATACTTCGGATGCCTCCCCGAACATCTGGAACAACCTGATCGTCGTTTCCGACAGCGACGCGAACGGAATCGACGTGGTCGCCGACCAGGCGTCCGCCTCCCCCCTGATCTACCACAACACCATCCACGGCGCGGGGACCATCGGTCTGGGGAAGGGGATATTCGTCGATCAAATCTCCACGACCGCCGCCGCCCCGGAAATCCACTACAACATCGTCGCCAACAGCGGCGATTTCGGCATCTACAACCAAGGGGGCTCTCCGGACCTCTATTTCAACGACGTCTGGAACCAGCACCATACGGTACCGTCCATCAACAACTACTACGGCGCATCCGCAGGGACCGGCGACATCAGCCAGGACCCGATTTTCGTCGGAGACTACTCGCTTCAGACAGGTTCCGACGTTTCTCCCTGCATCGACGCCATCGCCATCAACCACGCCCATCCCGTGGACTACGACATCGACAACAATTCCCGGCCACAGGGCGCGGGCTTCGACATGGGCTGCCGCGAGATCGTGGCCATTGACCCCGGGACCTATTACGTGGACATCGTCAACGGCGCGGACACCGCCGCCAACGGGGCCGCTTCCGGAGCGGGCGCATGGAAGACCCTCCACTACGCCCTGGGCCTGGTCAACGCAGGCAGCCCCGGCGCATACGCCGTCAATGTAGCCCAGGGCATGTACAACATCTCAAACGGGGAAGCCGACGAGGAACTTGCGATTTCCCAGAACCAAGTGACCATCCGGGGAGAAACCAACGCTGTGATAAACGGTTCCGACAGCGCGGGATGGTGGAACGGTCTCGCGGTCACCGGCCAGGACGCCGTCATCGGGAACCTCGAAATCCGGAATTTTTCCAACTGCGGCATCAAGGTACAGGACAGCAGTCCGCTGATCGAGCAAAACGTCCTGCTCGACAATGCTGGTTGCGGAGTGGAGGTGGACGCTATGGCCTCGCCGACCAACCCCGAGATCCGCAACAACTTCATCGATACGGGCGTCGCAACCGCCACCGGAGTGAGAATCGGCGCCATGTACGACTGCTCCCCCATGATCTACCACAATACGATTCTGGGAGAACAGGGCGACGGCTCGGGCGACGGAATCTACATCGCCGCTTCGGGAAGCGGAACCGTCTCGCCCGAAATCGCCTGGAACATCGTCGCGAACCATCCGGGCTACGGCGTGCACAACTACGGCGGGAACCCCACCGGCGGCACCAACCTGCTGTGGAACAATCTTTCCGGAGACTACGACGGCGAAGTCATGTACCCGGTCGAACAGGACATCTATGCGGACCCTCTTCTTTTCGGCGGCTACAAGCTCCAAGGCTCCTCCCCCTGCATCGACGCGGTGGCCATTCCCGATACCCCCCCGCCACACCCGGCCGACGACGACATCGGAGGCAATGCCCGCCCCCACGGACCGGCCTACGATATCGGATGCTACGAACTGGAATACGCCATCCCCGAGCCCGACACCTACTACGTGGACATCGAGCTGGGCACGGACGATGCCTCCTTGGGACTGGCGCCTGGTACGGAAGCCTGGAAGACCCTCCATTTCGCCATCGCCCAGATCAACAAGGGACTCGAGGGCGCCTACAAGCTCGTCCTGGCCGTAGGAACATACGGCATCGAGGCGGGCGAGCACGACGGCGGACTGACCGTGCTTCAGGACAACGTGACCATCGAGGGCCCCGCCGCCGGAAGTCCCGCCGTCATCGACGGCGCCGACGCCGTGTACTGGCACTGGGGAATCGAAACGGAGGCGGACAATACGGTCTTCAAGGACCTGTCCTTCCGGTCCTTCGCCGACGACGACGTTGGCTTCGCCGCCATGGGAGAAGCCGCCATCGCCGTTCGCTCCGGCTCCGGGACCGTGATCGAAAACTGCGAGGTCTACGAAAACTACGAGGGAATCCGCCTCGATTCCGACAGCCAGGGCTCGACCATCGGACCCGACTGCCAGATCTTCCGCAATCTCGTCTGCGGCATCGTCATGGACGGAAGCAGCGGCAATGTCGTTTCCGGAAATCCGGCCTCCATCTACGACAACGGCGACCAAGCCAATTCCGCCCCCGGCGCGGGAATCCTGATCATGAACGGCGCCGACCAAAACGAAATTGTCGGCAACAGCGTTTTCTGGAGCGGCGACTCCGCATATCCCCAAGGCTTCGGCATTGTCATCGACGGCGGAGGCCCCGACAACTTGGTTCATGAAAACATCATCCACGATCACGTCGCCATGACCGGGGAGGGCGCCGGAATCTACGTGGCCGACGCCAGTCCGAAAATTCAAAGGAACAGAATTTACGACAACGCCCAGGCGGCAATATCGGTCGTGGCTGCCGAGGCGGAATCGTCCCCGTCCATCGAAAACAATCTGGTCTACAATTCCGCCACCGCGCCGCCCGCCACGCCGACGGCACCCCAAGGTCCCATGCAGTGGGGAATCTACATGCGGGCGGAAAATTTCGATGTCGCTCCCGAAATTCTGCACAACACCATCGACGGAATGACCGCCGCAGGCATCGCGATTGATGTCTACGGGACCGGCGCCGCGTCCCCGGACATTCGGTACAATATTCTGAGCAACGGCGCCTGGGGACTGAAATACCTGTCCGAGGGAACCGCGCCTCCAATCGGGGACTGGAACAATTACTGGAACAACCAGGAGGACTATTACAGTCTCTCGCCCGGCGCCAACGACACCTACCACGACCCGGCATACGGTATAGACTACGTGTTGGGCGACGGCTCCTGGTGCGTCGATTCCATTCCGGTCTCAGAGGAGGATACCGCGACCGAGGATTTCATCGGGACCTCCCGGCCCCAGGGCGAGGGATTCGACACGGGCGCCTACGAAATGCCTCCCGCGTCGCAGTTCCCCCTGAACATTTCGGTCGTTCCGCCGGGTGGCGGCTCTGTCGGCGCGAACAACGAAACGTGCTCGGCGGATTGCGCGATACTCTTCGAGGCGGAAACGACAGCTCTTTTGAACGCCAGTCCCGCCGAAGGGTTCCGGTTCCTCCGCTGGGAGGACGACGACGGGGCCGTTTTGGGCACGGACCAATCCCTGTCGGTGACCATGGATTCGGAAAAATGGGCCGCCGCCGTTTTCGAAAAGGTCTACACCCTGACCGTGCGAGTCGAGCCCGAGGCGGCGGGGACCGTTTCCGTCGATGGAGAATCGTGCGGGGAAGTCTGCGAGAAGACCCTGGCCGAAAATTCGACCGTCGTCCTGGCCGCCAGTCCGGCTTCCGGCTTCCGGTTCCTCCGCTGGGAGGACGACGACGGGACCGTCCTGGGCACGAACCAGTCCCTTTCTGCGACCATGGATTCGGAAAAACAGGCCACGGCCGTCTTCGAAAAGGTCTACGCCCTGACATTGCGGATCGAGCCTTCCGGCGCGGGATCGGTCTCCACACCGACTTCCACTTGCACAAGCAAATGCACGAGTTATTTCGCGCCCGGCTCGACAGTCTCGCTGACAGCCACCCCGGACGAATACTACAGGTTCGAAAGGTGGGAGAACGAAAGCGGCGAAAGCCTGGGTGACGAACAACCTCTGGTACTCGAAATCGAATCCGCGACAACGGTCGCGGCTGTTTTCTCCAGAATCCACTACGATTTGCAAATCGGTATTTCCCCCGCCTCCTATGCGGGGTCGGTCTCGGCGGAGGGCATCTCGTGTCCCGGAGACTGCTCGGAAAGCCTGCCCGCCGGCCAGGTCGTCTATTTGCGGGCCTCAGCGGCCGCCGGCTATTCGTTCGGCAGATGGCGGGGAGCGGACCTGGGAAACTCCAGCTCCGCCAGCTTCGCGTTAACCGCGCACGCCATGATCGAGGCCGTTTTTGTCGAAGCAGTGGAAAACGCCCCGCCCGTTCTGTCCCCGATCGGGCCGAAAACCGCGACGGCGGGTCAAACGCTGGCATTCGAACTCTTGGCCGAAGACGAGGAAAACGACACACTCTCATTTTCCGCAAACGGCCTTCCTGAAGGCGCCACTCTCAAAGGAGCCGTCTTCCGATGGACCCCGAGCCAGGAGCAAACCGGGACACACAGAATCGAATTCATCGTCTCGGACGGCAACGGCACGGATTCCGAAACCGTGGTCGTCACCGTCTTAGAACAGGTCCCCGAAAACACGCCGCCCGTCCTGAACCCCCTGCCTTCCCAATCCGGCGAAGAAGGACAGCCCCTTTCGTTCTTCGTGACGGGCTACGACCCGGACGGCGACGAAATTGCCATTTCGGCTTCCGGTCTGCCGGACGGAGCGGCCTTTTCTCCGAGCGACGGCAGATTCGCCTGGACCCCAGCCTACGATCAGGCCGGGCAATATTCGGTTGTTTTCGTCGCCACCGACGGCTTCGATTCGACGAAACAAACCGTCGTCGTACTCGTAAACAACGTGAACAGGCCCCCCGCCATCGAAAATTCAGGGCCCCATCGAATCGACGAGGCCCAGGCCTTTTCCCTGCGGCTCGACGCCTCCGATCCCGACGGCGATTCCCTTACGTTCTCCGCGCGGCAACTGCCCAAGGGCGCGACTCTCAATACCGCATACGGCCTTTTCCGATGGACCCCCGGCTACGATCAAGCCGGGGAATATCCGGTCGTTTTCGTCGCCACCGACGGCGTAGATGCGGCGGAACAAACCGTCGTCGTGGTCGTAAGCAACGTGAACAGGCCCCCTGCCATCGAAGATTTGGGGACCCGCCAAATCGACGAAGCACAGACCTTCTCCCTGCAACTCGACGCCTCCGACCCCGACGGGGATTCCCTGACGTTTTCCGCGCGGCAAATGCCGGAGGGCGCGACTTTCAATACCGCGTACGGCCTCTTCCGGTGGACCCCCGCCTGGGGCCAAGGGGGCGACTACGAGGTCGTCTTCTCCGCGACCGACGGCCTGCTTGCGACGGAAGCAGCACTGAAGCTGTCCGTCACGACGAAACTTCCGGCGGCGCCGTCGCCCTTTCCCTTCGAAGCCGCAAGCCCGCCCCACGGGGCGGCTTCCGTCCATACCCAAAGCCTGTGCTTCTCCTGGCCGGCGGCGGAATTCGCGCAATGGTACGACCTGGAGGTAACGGAAAAGAGCGCGACATCCGCTGTCGTCGCCGCAAGCAAAATCGAAGCGACGCAATATTGCCCGGCATCCCCGGAAAACCTTTTCCGAAACGCGACGGCCTACCGTTGGAAAATCAGGGCCGGCAACGCCAACGGAAGCGCCGCATATCCCGTCTTCGCCTTCTTCACGGAGCCGACGGACCAGCAAGAAGAGAACCCGGAAATCGAAATGACATCCGGGGCCCTGCCTGCCATGACGCCCCGAATCGTCTCCTTTCCCCTGATTCCCTCCACGCCGGACCCGGTCGAACTCCTGACGCCATGCCTGGGAAAATACGGCCCCGATTGGCGATTCTTCCGTCTCGACGAAAACGAAACCATGCGGGAATACCCCGAAACGCCCGACATCGCTCCCGGCATTTCCTTCTGGCTTGTGACCCGAACCGAAAAAACGCTGACCGTCAAGGGTAGAGAGGTCGATCCGAACGAGAATTTCACCATCGAAATCCCTCCGGGATTGTTCCAGCTGGGGTGTCCGTTCCCCTTCGAAGTGGACTGGAGCCAGGTCATGATACGCATCGACGGAAATACCTTCCAAACGGACGACCCGCAAGCGGCGCCCCTGGTCGGCCCGCTCTGGAACGACCGCTACCAAAAAATGGACAAACTGACGCCTTGGCAAGGATATTACGTGATCAACAATGCGGGAAGAACACTGGAACTCGTCGTTCCCCCTGTCGTGTCCCTGGATTGAACCCCTGCGGCAGCAAGCCCGGGAGAGGGGCAGGTTGCCGGTAGCGCCGCCTTCCATGGCGGCGTGACCCCCTTGGTTAAACCCTGACTCGGGGGAGGTGCTGCGCCGCCCTGGAAGGCGGCGTTACCGGCACGGCAAGCCTGTCTGAGAGAGATGATAATGCAATGCCAGGAAGAAATCTCATCTCCCTGCGCCAGTGGAAGCCACGCCCGAAGCCGTCCCGCTCAACGAGCCCTGGCCGTAGCTCCCGGCGGCCCCGCCGTTAATGGATATGGAGCTTCCCGCGACCGAGCCGCTTCCGGCCACTCCGGCGGCCCATTGGTTCCGGTCCCAGTCGGTGACGGAAAAGGTGGCGTCCAAGACTGCGTCTCCGACGGCCCCCGACAGCGATACTTCCGTCAAACCCGGCGCCGGATCGCTCGCGTAGGTCCCGGACACGGCATCCGTCGCCCAAATCCGGGGGGAATCGTTGGTGGAATAGGAAAAAAACGTCACGTCCTTCATATCGATTCGCATATTTCCGTCCGTGCCGAACAGATCCGTCCTGCCGATTTCCACTGCAGGGATATTCAGCGCCTCCAAATCCTCGGGAGAAGCGACCGCCATATTCAGAAATCTCGCCGTCTCGATCCAGACACCGACCGTCAACGCGTTCCAGGTGGATTTCTCAGGATCGTAAACGCCGGCGAACTCCCCGCCGGCCACCCCCGTAACCGCATCCTCCAGATCGACCCACGAACCCGCCGCCCTGCCGCGTACACCGTCCGAAGACCACTGCCAACCATCCACCACAGCATATTGTCGCAATTGGCCATCTTCGTCCTTCAAGAAAAGACCGAATTCATCGCCGGTCGCCCCGGAATAGACGCCTGCCATCTCCGAGACGGAAACGCCCCACTCCTGTCCCTCGACGCTGGCCCATTTCTCTTCCCCGGAAAGCGCGGATATGAAACCTCCTGCTTCGAATTCGCCGGAGGCGCCGAATGACAGGTCCGACCCGTCGCGAACAATCAAGTTCTCCGACAAATCTTCGGGCGCGATGCCGATCTCGGAAGCCATCCGGGTGATCGACATGAAACCGGTCCCGGAAAATTCCCCTTCGCCGGAGCTTTCGGCCCCGTAGAACGTGCCGGAAAGAAAACCCGCAGCACCGTCACCGTCCAAGAACAAGGATTGCGACCAAACGTCCCAGGAGGTTTCCAGGCCAGCCGCAAAGCCTGAAAAACGTCCGTTTTCGCCTATACTTCCGGACGACGCGGCAGTCCAGACCGAACCAGGCGCCTTGTAGTACGATCCGGACAGGGAGACCAGGCCGGGGACCCGGCCCGAAATGTCCGCAGACAGCGACGGCCCGACGATCTCCCCTCCTATCTCGACGAACGGAGGAGGTTCCGGAAGATCCGTATCCCCCGGGTAGGGATTGTCCGGGTCGGACGGCCACCCGTTCTCCTCTGCCTCGGTAAAAACACGATCCGGCCCCTGATCGATATCCAATGTCGATGTTCCGGCTTCCCGAAAAGCCATTTCCGCCTGTTGCCAGGCCGCGCCGGATTCCTCATCCTCCGCAGGGGAAGTCTCTGCGGAAGACGTGTAACCATCGGCTGAATCATCCATAACAGGAGGCATTTCCTCCTGCAATTCCATTTCCGGATCCGTGTCGTCGAGGTGCCATTCGATCTCGAAATCCGTGGCCGGACGTACTTCGGGGGGAGTGTTTTCGTCCCGAACCACCATGGCCTCTCCCGCGCCGATCTGCCGGACGGCCTCCGGATTATTCAGGCAATATCCATAGCCCGTGCCCTCCCTGAAAACCGCTCCGCTGACGTCCTCCAAGTGGTATACGACAAAATCCGTACCCCTGACGCCGATCACGGCTGTAGGCGTATGCACCTCGAAACGGTTTCTCTGGAAACGCCCGAACAGCGAGCCCATGATTTTCTTCACCCGGCTTCGGACTTTTCCGCGAAACAGCTTGAAAATACCCCTTGATTCCTGTTCGCCAGCCAGAAATTCCGTGATTTCCAGCCTGCTTCCCGGTGCCAGCCGCAAGATGCTGCCGTCCCTGAATACGATTTCCGCCCTGGAACGGCTCTTCGTTCGAACCACATCGCCCACTTCCACGGGATCGCCTGCGGAAACCATACGGGCAGCTGTGCCGGGGCGCGTCACATCCACTCTACCCTTAACAACCGTAAACTCCCCGGCCGATCCCGCGAATGCGGCTGAAGCCCCCAAAAGCGCCATCGCAAAAACCGTTATGGCGATGGCCTTCAAAATCGTCTCAAGTAAAAATTCGACCGCTCTCTTCATCCGCGTTCCTCCGAAACTCGCCCCTTTCCTGTTCGATTCCGTCCTTTTCGCCGGCCTTTCAGTACCGATATTCCATTCCCGCCGACAGGACGTGCCTTCTATAATCATAGACTGCAATATTGGAATCCACCCTCGTCCAGGCATAGTCCAAAATCAGAAAGAGGCTCTTCCAAAATTCCCAGGACAAACCGGCATAAAGGCGGTATGAATCGTCCTTCCGTTTTACAAGAAAAACCGAATTCGTGTTGTCGAAATCCTGGAGAAACAATTCGCCCCCGAAGTTCAGAGCCAGTTTTTCCGCCACCGGCAAAGAAGAATTCAATGTCAGTCGATGGCCGTCGGAATCCCAGTTGTCCCCCTCGGCGTTCTCGTTCTCGTATTCGTATCTCAGGCTGACAAAGGCGTCTTTTCGAAAAAGCCAGATCCAGCTCGCACTGCCGCTCCAGACATCGGCATCCCTGTCTTCCTCGTCCATAAGGACAGGACGGAGAAAAGTCTTGCGCTTATACGACGGAAGGATTTCGAAGACATGTTCTTTCCGCAATACCGTTCGAAACATCGGTCCGGTTTCCAAAGTTTCCGAATACGCCTTGTAGCTCGGGTCCCGAACCAGGGAATGCATGTAGCGGCCGATCCAGTACGCGGCTATTTTCCCGAAATCGTATCCCGGCGCCAGATAGATGTCATTGGCCAGAAAATCGTGGGTGTCCGAGTTGTGGTTGTAAAAGTTTCCCGCGAACGAATAGTGGGCGTTGAAAAGCCAGGGCCCCTCCAGGTCCGGGCAGTAGTCCAGCCGAAAACGCGTCGCCAGGGCCGTGCTCGCCTCGTCCGTCACATCGGACCCGAAATCGGAATCGTCCGGCTTCAAGACCACGTTGGAATCGTACTGTCCGAAAATCCCGACCGCCATTCGCAACGGCTTCATGTCGATCCGGCTCTCCGTCATGGCCATGTAGTGCCTGGCTAACGCCGCCAGGTTCGAATCGGGATCGTAGAGAACGGCCCCTTCCAGCCTGGCCCTGGCCTCCCGATGTCTTTTCGTTTTGATCAAAACCAGCGCGGCCCGGATGTCGGCAAGCTGGGACAGGCTCGAATCCAGGCGTCCGGCCTCGCCGTAGGATTCCACCGCCTCGTCGTACCGTCCCGTCCTGGACATGGTCTCGCCCTTCAAAAAGGCTATCTTCGCCGGCTCGATCCTCTCCTTTTCGGCGACCCCGATCCATTTTTCGGCCTCCGCGAATTCCCCTGTCCGATTCAACGCGTCGATCAGCTCCGCAAGCGCCTCCCTGATGGGAGTGTGGCAGGAGGCGGCGACGCGAAGCCCCCGCACCGCATCCTCGTACAGAAGCATATGCTTGCACGCCATTCCCGAAAAGAAAGCCGCGACGCACGACTCGGGTTCCATTTCGCGCGCCTTCTCGAAAAGAGGGGCCGATTCCTCGTAATTTTCCAGTTTGTACTGCTCGATTCCCTCATTAAGGAATCGATTTTCCGCATGGACCGCGACGCCCGCGAAAAAGATGCCTGCGAAAAAATGGACGAACAACCAAACGGAAACCGACGCCGGCCGGAACACTGTCCCTCTCAAATGCGCACCTCCATTCGCGAAAAAACGTTTTTTCCATTTGTGGATGCAAAGGGTCGCCACTGCTCGCCGTAACCTATTTGGATTTCAAATTGAACGAACCATCCCAATTTTTTCCCGGTGGATGGATCTTGAAAAAATTCGATCGCTTGAGCATGACCCGGCTCGGCTCGTCGTCCGGCATCGCCGCCAAAGCCTTGTTGAAAAAAATGATGGCCCGGTTCCAATCCCAGGCCCTGTAGGCGTAGAGGCCGCGCGTGTAATTGCCCGCCGCTTCGCTCATAAGGTCGTCCACATCCTCCGGATAGCCGAGCAATTCGAAAACCCTGACCGGTTCCCCTTTGCCGACGACCCTGATCTGGTCGATTTCCCTGGCGGCAATCCAGTCGCCCGCCGCGCGCCGGGTGCTCTCCCCCATCATCGTGTAGGTCCCGTATACCTTGTTGACGCCCTCCAGCCTGGCCGCCGTGTTCACCGTGTCGCCCATCATGGTGTAGTCCATGCGGTTCCTGGATCCCATGTTTCCCACCACCGCCAATCCGGAATACAGCCCGATGCGCATGCGCAGCTGCGGCTTGCCGCGCTCCTTCCAGAACGAACGAAGCTCCGACAGTCGCTTCTGCATCTCGATGCTCGCCAGGCAGGCGGCTTCCGAATGGTTCGTTAGCCTCGACGGCGCTCCGAACATGGCGATGATCGCGTCGCCTTCGAACTTGTCCACCATACCCCGGTGCTTCATGACGATGTCGGCCATCTCCGTCAGAAACTCGTTGAGCAATTCCACCAGTTCCTGGGGAGACAGCTTTTCGGATATGCTCGTAAAACCCTGGACGTCCGAAAAAAACGCCGTGATCTCCCGCTCCTCGCCGCCGAGAACCACCCTGTCCGGAGATTCGATGAGCTGTTCCACCACCTCTGCGGACACGAACGTGGAAAAGGTCTCCCGGACGAACCTCTTCTGCCTCGATTCGGAAAAATACCGGTAGGATACCAGTCCGGTATAGGCCAGCACCACGACCAGAAGAGGGTAGGTCTGGTTCAGCACCCAGCCGCGACCGCAGAAAAAGAACAGACAGAGCGCCATGTGCCCGAAAAACAGGATCGACGCCGCGACCCCTCCGGCCACCGCGTCGCTTCTCTGCAGAAAAACGCCCAAGAAAAAACCGTAGATAAGAATCAGGAAAAGGTTCGGAATCCAGAACCAACGGGGTTGATACAGAGCGTCCCCGCTGAAGATATTGTCCAGAAAATTGGCATGGATTTCCAGCCCCGGAAAGACGCCGCCGAACGGCACGACCCTGAGGTCGTATACGGCCACCGCCGTCACTCCCACCAGCACGATCTTGTCCTTCAAGCGCGCCGTATCGGTTTCCCCCCGCAGTATTTCCGTCGCCGAAACGTGGGCATAAGTGTTTCGAGGTCCCCGATAGTTGAGCATGACACCCCCGTATTCGTCGCAGGGTATGGTCCGATCTCCGAGCTTCAACGCCTCCACTCCGTCCTCGTCCAGATAGAGGGAAAGAGGTTCTTCTGAACAGACCGCCGCCGCGGCAAGCGAAAGCGGCGCGTAAAAATCGTCGCGGTATTCGACCGCCGCCGCGATACGCCGAACCACGCCGTCCAGATCGGGTGTCATGTTGAAAAAGCCGGAATAGCGCGTGCTTTTCGATATGGGAGCGATATTGGGCTGGGGGGCGAAGGCCTCGATCACCGGCGCGCGGGTCGCCTCCTTCGAAGAATACCGGACGAATCCGTACCGCGCTCCCCCGATTCCCTCCGCGAACGCCTCGTTCGAACGTTCCTTCATGTGCGGGGCGCTCTCCGGATCCGTGTGGAAGAAAAACCCCAGCACGATCTTCGCGGGCGACCGGGAAATGGCATCCGACAGGACACGGTCGTTGTCCGACCGGCTTTTCAAATCCTCCAGAAACGACAGAAAATCCGCATCCCCGACTTGCAGCTCCACCGCCTTCTGCTCCACTTTCTCCAAAGCGCGGACGATCCGCAGGTCGTCGGGTTCCAGAAATCCGATGTCGAAAGCGACCGTATTGGCGCCTGCGTCGCCGAGCCGGTCCACCAAGTCGGCGATCCTCGCGCGCGGCCAAGGCCATTTGCCCTCCCGGTCTATGCTCTTTTCGTCCACCGCCGCCAATACGATGTCGGAACTCGGGGCGACTTCCCCCCGCAAAAGGAACCGAAGGTCGATGGTCTTCAATTCCACCGTATCCAGGAACGGAAACACCCCCGAAAGATAGACGAACCCCACTGCGAGCGGCGCCAACGCCGATATGGCGTACATGCGATACTTCGATAGCATTTTCAGCAACGAGACCATCGGCGATTTCCAGCGAAAAGGCCGCCGCTTCACGCGGCATGGACGCCCGGTCCTTTTCTCGAAAAAAACCGATGCGCCACTTCCTTCCGATGCCTATTTATTGCGTTCTCTGATTTCCGGAGATATGGAGAAGGCTTCAAGCGACGAATGCCCTCTCGCGCTCGAAACCACCCCGCACAGAACCTCGCGAATCCGGTCCAGCACCTCGCAATCCTCGTGGCAGCGGGGAAATTGGGACCGGGCCTCGCAATCCCTGCAAGGACTCCTCACCAGATATCCCACTTCGAAATCGAAACAGTGTCTGTAATTCGTCATTTTTCCACACCCTCATAGAAACATTCCTTGTACAAGCATCCCTTTTTAGGTCATGCCTTGTAGAATCATGAGACTTTCTTTTGTCCGTTTCAGCCCCCTTGTTTTCCCGAAACAAGCGCCATCATAACATTTGACGACGATCAAGGCAATCCGGAAAAGCACGCCGACAATCACATTGCCTCCCATTGCCCCCATTTGCCACTTGACACCCATGGGCGTTATACGTAACCTTGCCTAAAATTCGGGGGAGGGCGCCCTCCGGATCGCCGGGACGACACGCTTCGCCGACCTCGACGAACAAAGGCCCTCCCACTTTTTTCAACTTTATTAAACAGACCAATATCAGGAGAAATCGAATGAATCTTTCCAAGGTCTTTTCCACCAGGGCCCTGCTGATCGTTCTTTTGACGGGTTTGCCGCTCCTGGCGGTCGTGGACGGGCTTGTCTGGGTCGGACTCGACATGGCCGCCCGGGAAATAGCCGCCGTCGCGCAACTGGATAACCAAACTGCGGAAATCCAGGCTTTCATCCTCAAGATGCAAACCTGGCGCCTCGCGATCAATACCTGGTTTCTGCCCGCATCCTGCGCCGCATACTTCATCTTCTCGATCTTTCTGTGGGTTGTACTGAAACTTTCTACCCGGGGACTGTTCAAAGCTGCGGAAGCTCAAGCGCCGGCAAAAAGGGAAAAAAAGGCCCCCGATACCGTCAAGACCCCGGAGAAAGATTCCGCAGAAAAGGAAGAAGCCAGGCGGCGCACTTATCTGTATTTGCTGTCTCTTCTGCAACGGGAGGGGCGACTCATGGATTTCTTCTCCGAAGAACTGGACGCCTACGAGGACGAACAGATCGGGGCCGCCGTGAGAAACATCCATCAGAACTGCAAGAAGGCGGTGCTGAAGAACCTCGCCCCGACGGCGGTGATCGACAAGGACGAGGGAGAGGAAATAACCGTGGAACCGGGCTTCGATCCCAACTCGATCAAACTGACCGGCAACGTCGCAGGAGATCCCCCGTTCAGAGGCATCCTCCGGCACAAGGGATGGCGGGTTCAAAAAGTCGATCTGCCGACCCTCTCCTCCGTCGGCGACCCCGGCATCGTCGCCCCTGCGGAGGTGGAAATCCTGTGATTCCGTGTCCATGGAATTCCAGGTCCAGAAAAAAGGCAAAACGCCTTTCCTTCCAGAATCCAATCAATCATGACGCTAAAATCTTAACGCAAATGGAAGAATTGGAAATATGAACGAACCAAAATTCATCGTAGGCATCGATCTGGGCACCACCAACAGCGTCGTCGCTTTTACGAAAGCCGACCTGGAAATCGGGGAGAAGCCGGACATCCAGATGTTCGAAATCCCCCAGCTGGCGGCCCCCGGAACGGTCGAAAAAAGAAGCGTACTGCCGTCCTTTATTCTCATCCCCGGAAAACACGACGTCCCCGAAGGCGCTCTGAATCTTCCCTGGGACGACAAACGGACTGCGGCGGTCGGGGAATTCGCCCGAAACAGGGGCGCCGAAATTCCCCAACGGCTCGTATCTTCCGCCAAGTCATGGCTCTGCAACACCATGGTGGACCGAAACAAGCCCATCCTCCCGTGGGAATGCCCCGACGAAAAAACCAAAATGTCCCCCGTGGACGCCTCCGCCGCAATCCTGGAACATATTTGCGACGCCTGGAACCACGAAATGGCCGTCGTCGATGGCGAGTACCAGGACGATCTTCGACTGGAAAACCAGGAGATTCTCCTGACCGTCCCGGCATCTTTCGACGCGGTCGCCAGGGACTTGACCGTCAAGGCCGCCGAATCGGCGGGCATGGAAAACGTCACCCTCCTCGAAGAGCCCCAAGCCGCCTTCTACGCCTGGATCGACGCCGCAGGCGACGATTGGCGCGAATTGGTCGAAAAGGACGATCTCGTGCTGGTCTGCGATGTCGGGGGCGGCACCACCGACTTCAGCCTCATCAGCGTCGGCGAAAAGAACGGCGAACTCGTCCTGGAAAGGACCGCCGTCGGAGACCACCTGCTCGTCGGCGGAGACAACATGGACCTGGCCCTGGCATACGCCGTCGCAAGAGAAATGGCCGAAAAGGGGACCAAGCTCGATTCCTGGCAGATGCGCGGCCTCTGGCACAGTTGCAGGGACGCCAAGGAACAGCTTTTGTCCTCCGAGGACCGGGACAAATTCCCGGTCACAATCCTGGGACGCGGGACCGGTCTGATCGGCGGCACCGTCAAAACGAATCTCACCCGCGAAACCGTGGAAAAAGTCCTGCTCGACGGGTTCTTCCCCTGGTGCGAAAAACACGAAAAACCCGCAGCCCCCCAGAAGACCGGCATCAGGGAAATGGGGCTGGTCTACGAGTCCGACCCCGCCGTCACCCGCCACCTGGCACAGTTCCTGGCGCGCTCCTCCGAAAACGAAAACCGCCCCAAGGTCCCCACCGTCCTTCTCTACAACGGCGGAATCATGAAATCCGCCCTCGTGCGAAAAAGGGTCATGGACGTCGTATCCTCCTGGAAAGATTCCAAAGACGACTCGCAGCCCAGGGAAATAGAATCTTCCGACTTCGACCTGGCCGTCGCCAGGGGCGCCGCCTATTTCGGCTTGGCCAGGAAGGGACGCGGAATCCGGATTCGAGGCGGTCTGAACAAGTCCTACTACATCGGAATCGCAGCGGCCATGCCCGCCGTCCCAGGCATGCCCGCACCCCAGAAGGCCATTTGCGTGGGCTCTTTCGGAATGGAAGAGGGGACCGGCGAAACGCTCACCGGGCAGGAATTCGCACTCGTCGTCGGAGAACCCGTCTCCTTCGACTTCCTCGGTTCCTCCAAGCGCCTCCGCGACCGGGTCGGCGCCGTCGTGGAAGACTGGGAGGGGGATATAGAAAAGATCACCACCATGGAAACCACCCTCGACGGCGAATATGGAAACGTCGTCCCCGTGAACCTCGAAGTACAGGTCACGGAAATCGGGACCCTCGAAATCCGTTGCGTGTCCGAAGAAACCGGTCGAAAATGGAAGCTCGAATTCAACGTCAGGGAAAAAGAGTAGGGGAGAAGGACTCGTTTGGAACCGGATAAAAGATACATCGTCGGAATCGATCTCGGCACGACAAATTCCGCCGCATCCTACGTCGATCTGAGGCTCGACCGGGAACGGCGAAAAATACAAGTCTTCAAAATTCCCCAATTGACGGGGCCGGGAGAGGTCTCCCGGCTGCCCGTCCTTCCTTCCTTTTTATATATACCCGGAACCTACGACATTTCCGAAGACGCCGTCGCCGCGCCCTGGTCGGCGACCGCCTCGGAAAACGCAAACTTTCCAGGCGCCTTCGCCAGGGACCACGGGTCGAAAGTCCCCGCCCGGCTGGTGTCGTCCGCCAAAAGCTGGCTCTGCCATTCCGGCGTGGACAGGAAGGCAAGAATCCTGCCGTGGGGCGCGGGCGACGAAGTCTACAAGGTATCGCCAGTCCAGGCTGCCGCCTCCTTTCTCGAACACATCCGGATCACTTGGGACCGGTACATGGCCGAGGAAGAGGAGGACCGACTCGAATACCAGCTATCAATCATAACCGTCCCCGCGTCCTTCGACCAGATCGCCAGGGACCTCACCGCCGAGGCCGCGACCATGGCCGGACTTCGCGACTTCATCCTCCTCGAGGAACCCCTGGCCGCCTTCTACAGCTGGCTCGCCACCTGCGGCGCCCGATGGGGCGACTACGTCCGGCCCGACGACCTGATACTCGTCTGCGACGTGGGCGGCGGCACCACGGATTTCACCCTCATCGCCCTCAGCGAAAGCGAAGGCAGCCCCAGGTTCGAACGTATCGCCGTGGGCGACCATCTCATTCTCGGCGGCGACAACGTGGATCTCGCTCTGGCTCGCCGCCTGGAAATGCGGCTTGGAAAAAGAAGGGAATCCCTGAGCGCCGACAGATGGAAAGCCCTGTGCCACCAATGCAGGGAGGCCAAGGAAGCCATTCTCGACGGTCTGGAGGACTCCCGCAAGATCGTCGTCACCGGCGCCGGCGGCAAGCTCATCGCCGACACCGTCTCCGCAGTGCTGTCTCGGGAAGAAGTGGAAAAAACCGTGCTCGAAGGCTTCTTCCCCCTCGCGGACCGGTCGGAAACACCCGAACCCAAATCCCGTTCCGGTATCGCGGAGTTCGGTCTTCCCTACGAAAAAGAGCCCGCGATCACCCGGCATCTCGGTATCTTTCTCGAACGCCACCGCGAAGACGTCCGAAAATTCACCGGCCGAAAGGACCCCGTGCCGGATCTGCTCCTCTTCAACGGCGGCTCGCTCAAGCCGGCCGTCGTCAGAAACAGAATCAGAGATGCCATCCGACACTGGTTCTCCGTAACAGCCCCCCATGCGCCCAGAGAACTCGAAAACCCGCACCCGGACCTGGCCGTCGCCATCGGCGCCTCCTATTACGGACTGGTCAAAATCGGCGAAGGCGTGCGCGTCGGCAGCGGAAGCCCCCGTTCGTACTTTCTCCGCATCGCCTCCAAAGACGAAAAAGGCGACCATATCGAATCCGGCCAGGCCATCTGTCTGGTCGAACGGGGTCTCGACGAAGGCAGCCTCGTCGAACTCGAAAATCGGCAATTCGAAGTCCTGGCCAATCGCCCCGTCAGCTTCGACATCTACAGCTCGAGCTTCCGATCCGGCGACCGGTCGGGCGACCTCGTCCATATCGACGACACCATGACCCGCCTGCCGCCCCTCCGCACCGTGGTCCAGTTCGGAAAAAAAGCCGGCTCGCAGAACATCCCCGTCTCTCTGGAAGCCTCCTATACCGAAACCGGAACCTTGGCCATTTGGTGCCGCTCCCTTGTCAGCAACCACCGCTGGAAGCTCCAATTCCAGCTCAGAGACGATCCGCAGCCCGAAGAGGTCGCGGAATCCGAAATATTCGACGAGGAAATCGTCGAACAGGTCCTGCGAACGGCAAAGGTCGCCTTCGACGGCAAAACCGATGCCGCCGAACTTCAATCCCTGTCAAAAAACATCGCCGATATCGTCGGAAGACCCCGGGAAAAATGGCCCCTCGGCCTCATTCGAAGAACGGCCGACTGCCTCCTGGATATGCACTACGCCAGGAGCATTTCCCCGAGGCACGAAGCCAGATGGTTCCACCAGACCGGCTTCTGCCTGCGTCCGGGATTCGGCGAAAGCTTCGACCCCCAAAGAACTGCGAAACTGTGGAAAATTTACAAACAGGGAATGCGGTTCCCCAATCATCCCATGGTCCGGTCCGAATGGTGGATTCTCTGGAGAAGGACCGCCGCAGGTCTCAAGCCGGGGCAGCAAAAACAGTTCAGCCAGGATGTCTCCGGGATTCTCGCCCCCTCCAAAAGTACGAAAACCAAGCTCAATCCCGCCGAAAAAATGGAAATCTGGATGGCGCTCGCAAGTATGGAACTCCTCTTTGTCAAGGAAAAAATCAGGTGGGGACGGCTTCTTCTGTCCGAACTGTCTCCCAAAAAAGCCTCGCCCCGACATTTCTGGGCATTGTCCAGGCTGGGCGCCAGGACGCTTTTCCACGGGCCGGACGACAGGGTCTTGGTCCCCGAAGAAGTGTCGCGCTGGATAGAGTACCTCCTCGAAACCGACTGGCCCGACCACGCTCCCGTCGCATCGGCCATCTCCGCCATGGCACGAAGGACCGGCGACAGAACCCGCGACATTCCGGACAACTTGCGAAAAAGGATTGTCCAATGGCTGGACGACCGCGAAGGACTCCAATCACACAGACGGTATCTGACCGAAATCGTGCCCATGGACGCCCGCGAGCAATCCGCCGTCTTCGGAGAATCCATACCCGCCGGAATCGTCTTGAAATCGTAATTTACGACAAATGATGCCACAGGGCCGAATCGTTCTCCATCGATCCCTGAAATTTTTTTTCGCTGTTTCGAATTATCGCGAAAAATGAACTTGATTAATGGATATTTTTCATTTATTATATCCATTAATAGTAAGGTGGCGAGATTGTATACTTCGGATAAAGAAGGGATTCGAGGCCAGTTCCGCCGTCGAACTACCAATACCGAGTGCCATGCCGGGTTGATTTTCCAGTTTGGGCACTCAAATTACATAAAACAAAGCGCAACGAAAAGGCAACGCCGATTTATCGGTGACGCAAAGCCACGGGTCCTTTAAAGGATAGCCGGGTTACCGAAAGTGTCTTTGTCCATCTCTTCATGTGACTGCCCTCGGTTCGGATTGCAAATTCCGGCACCGAGTGGCACTGCTCGATTCTTCCGCGTGGCATGCCATCTTTCGTTACCCCGTCTTGCAAGAACCCGCCTTTCATCGATCAATCGGACCTTTTGACATAACAACATTCTGGTCTTCAACTTTTTTCGGATGAATCCTGTTCGCGCGTCATGGTCGAGTCGAACGACCGGCCGATCAGCGATTCTGGATATTCAAATGTCCATTTTCATTCTTCAAAAGCATCGGCACAATGTTTCAATCCAAAATTCGGAAGTGAAACTATTAATTTATCTTTTAATCGAGATTGTCGCTATTTTCAATAGGGTTTTCCCCGATATTGGGGGGCGGAAAACCCTAGGGGGGATTTTTCGTCGAAAATCAACTTTTTTGCTTTACAGGGGGGTCACATGAAATCGTCTAAGGGCTTGATCATCATCGGCATATTGGCTCTTGCCGTTCTTTACGCGCAAGAAACACGGGCGCAAATCGAACTCCTCGAGGCGGACGCTTCCTTTGTCGGAGAAAACGCCTTGAGCGGATTCGGATATCGCGAACTTTCCATCGTCGGGGACATCGACGGCGACGGGTCCGACGATATCGCCATCGGGGCGTTCAAGGAACACTACGGAAGAAGCGCGAATCCACAAAACGCCTGCGACGAAATCGATCCCGGCTTCTGCGGGTGCGGCGGCGCCGATCCGGGAATCGTCTACCTTCTTTTCGGACGCCGGGCGGGACTTGCGCAGAATCAACCCGTCAGGGAGGCCGCCGACATCATTCTGGTAACGCCCCATGCGGGTTCCATGCTCGGCGCGAGCATCTCCTCGGGCGACCTGAACGGAGACGGTTCGGATTCATTGATCATCGGAGCGCCCGGCTATGGCGACGCCGAAAAACCCGGCAGGGGAAAGACATTCGTTCTGTTCGGCAGAACAAGGGCCGAGTGGGAAGCCCTCCCCATGTATTCGGACCCGGACTGCGCCAACAAAGACAACGACGCCCGCGTCAAAAACATAGAGCAGATTTGCGACGCGTCGTTTCTCGGAGAACTCGCGGGCGATACTCTCGGCGCCGACAATTCCACAGTCGATCTGAACAACGACGGAAAACACGACCTTCTTGTCGGGGCGCCTGGATATCAAAAAAAGACCTACGCCGTGGACGACAACCGGTCGGTCGAAGTCGGCCGCGGTATCGTGTACGTCGTTTTCGGCGCGGACAAGACCGACCCGAAATGGAATATCGACGAGTCGATCTCCGGCGTTTTCGACGCATCCTTCAGCGGAGGCAGCGTGGTGGGCGAGAAAATCCTGCACGAAACCCACTGCGACACCCTTGTCAACGAACAGGCCGGTTCGCCGGTAGCGGGTCTCGGGGACATCGACGGGGACGGCTCCAACGACTTTGTCGTGGGACAGGCGGAAAACGATCCGAACCTGCTCTTCCGGAGACGAGCGTATCTCATATCCGGAAGGGACGTCTTTCCAGGACTGACGACCAGTCTCCAGTCCGCGGCCAAGACGATCTTCGTGGCGCCCGACTACAAGAAGGCCAAGGGGCTTTCCAATCTCGATCCCTTTTGGCATAACGACTTCTTCGGAAGCGACATTGCCGATGCGGGAGACCTCGACAACGACGGCTTTTCCGATCTCGTCATCGGCTCGGAAGGCTACAGCAGGGAAACGGAGACGACGGCCCTTCCGCGATGCGGAGCCGCATACGTATTCTTCGGCGGCCCCGACAGCCCGAGCGGCATCGTACAAATCGGCATCGACGGGGAAAACACCGGCGCGACCTTCTACGGCGCGCTCGGCTACGCCAAAATGGGCTACTCCGTGGAGGGTCTCGGCGACATCGACGGAGACGGCAGAGACGACCTCTTCGTCGGCGGCGCCATCGACAAAACCGGCAACTCCCTGGATTCCGGCAGCATGTTCGAGGGAGGCCTCTTCTCCTATTCCAGGGCCGACTCGTTCCTGATCTTCGGTTCGACGAACCCCTCGTGGGCCCAATTCGATTACGAATACCTGTACAGAAACGAAACCGAGGTCTATGAATCTTTCTACGAACCCGATTTCGGAACATTTCGTAACGCGGTCGTAGACTACGCCAGGGGCACCTATCGATACTTCTTCGGGGAAGAGACCGCCAAAGTGGCCGAATTGTATCCCGTCGCGGACAAGACCAGCGCCGCAGGCATGGTCGCCGGCCGCGGCGACGTCGATAACGACGGCAAAAACGATTTCCTGATCGGAGACTACCTCTTTTCGACCCTCGACAGCGGCGAAGACATCGGACTGGACGACGAACGAATCCACCGGATCAACGTGGGAAAGGTGTATCTGAAATTCGGCGACGAAGCGCTCGCGGCCCCCGGCGAACCGGAACTCTGGGCCAAGGATTCCAAAGAGGACATCGGCGCCGAGCCCAACACCCATTCCCCTTCCGTGCAAAACACCCCCGACATATGGGTCCGACTGGCCGACGACGGCGGAACCGATCATCAAGACCCCATTTATCGCATTTCCGACGGGGTCGGAATCCCGGTCTACGTCTATGTCAAGATCAGGAACAAGGGCGCCGAATGGACCAACCTGAACGGCGGGAACATCGAAAAAGTCCGGCTTTTCTGGGCAGACCAGTCAAATCCCCTCGCATGGCCAGGCTCCTTCTCCGAAGTCGAATCGAGCCCTCTTGACGCAGGCTACCTGGCCCCCGGGGAATCCAGGGTCGCGAAATTCGCCTGGCATCCCCCCGACCCGACCCTCATGCCGGGATGGCCCGCGCTCCCTTCCGTCTGCCTGCTTGCCACGATCGGCGAATCCATCTTGCCTCCGGAAGACGACTTTTGGGCGTTTGTCCGAAACCACAACGCCGTCGTCGCAAAAAAGGATGTCTCCATCGACGCTTCGACGATCGTGTGCATGGAATCCGGCGAACAGAGAGTCCCCGAAAATATCGGCACGGTTTCCATTCCGGTGTTCCTGAACAAAGCGTCTTCCGAACCTGTGACCGTACAATATGCGACAAGCGGTTCCGCCACTCCGGGAAAAGACTACGACCCGATCAACGGATCGATTACGATACCGGCCGGCGAAACCCAGGGCGAAATTGAAATCACCATCTACAACGACCGTTGCGACGGCGAAAGCACGCCGGAATATCCAGTGTGCGAAGACGATGAAACCGTGGTCGTGACCATCGAATCCGCAACCAACGCGACGATCTGCGATCCTCCCCCAGAGTACACCATCGTAATCGTGGACGACGACATCTGCCCCGTTGAAAACATCAGTGACGGAACCGCATTTTGCAATATTCAGGACGGCATCGACAACGCATCCGAAGGGGACTATCTCCTTGTCCAGGAAGATCAATACGACGAAGATGTCGTCATTGACAGGACCGTCATGCTCGCAAGCGCTTCCGGTTCGCAACGGACATTCGTTACCGGGCAGAGCGCCGACACCTTCGTTTCCGAAGCGGATAACGTTGTTTTCAAAGGATTCACTCTCGACAACACAAAAGGGAAAGCCGCATTTAAAATCGCAGGCGGAGACGCGGAACTGTCCGACCTGACCATCAACTGCGAGGCGACGGGCACCGGTCTTTCGATCGAAACCGATAGCACGGAGGCAAGTTCGGCGACGGGCCTTGCCATCACGATGAACGCAGGCGGCACCGGCGTCCTCGTCGGAAACGGCACAATTGATTTGACAGAGGATACCATAACATGTCACGGAGACTGCGTCGGCATCAAGGTGGAAAACGGTACCGCCAATTTGAACAGCTCCTTTGTGGATTGTACCGACGGAGGCGTCGGAATAGTTGCGTCGGGAGGCGCCTCGAACCTGTCGAACGTGACGGTCCAGAGTTCACCCGACAACGCCGGGGTCGTTCTCTCCGGAGGGACCGCGACCATCTCTGGAGGAACCGAGAGCGGCTCCGCACTCGTGATCCAGTAGACCCTCCCCGACCAGGACGGAATTCGGAAATCGAAACAAGGGCGAAAGCCGCCGTCTTATGACGGCCTTTCGCCCTTTTCAGTCTTTGGAATTCCAAGCAGAAGATTCGAAATTCCGGATTCCTTTTGAATTTTCATTTGCCGATCGCCCATCGCACTGAAATGGATAACAGAGCCAAACACAAAAAATCTGATTGCCTCCGCCATCTTCTCCGACGCCCGAACAGGCGAACAAGGCCACCCGCACTTCTTTACTCGCGACTCCGTTTGTGGTATGAAACGAATTTCGGTCGTTTTTCAAGCGATTCCGTCGAAGGAGGTTCACATGAGAATCGGAGCGGGCTACGATGTCCACCGGCTTGTTTCGGGCAGAAAACTGGTTCTAGGGGGTGTTCGAATTCCGTTCGAAATGGGCCTGGAAGGCCATTCGGACGCCGACGTCGTGCTGCATTCGATATGCGACGCCCTTCTGGGGGCCGCCGGTCTGGGCGACATAGGCCTCCATTTTCCCGATTCCGACCCCTCCTACAAGGACATCGACAGTGCCGTATTGCTCCGGCGCGTACGCGAAGCGATCGAAAAAAAAGCGCTGGCGGTTCGCAATATCGACATTACCATATTCGCACAGGAACCGAAAATCTCCCCCTACCGCGAAAAAATGGAAAAGAGAATCGCCGAAATACTCGGAATCGAAGCGGACAGGGTCAACGTCAAGGCGACCACCACCGAAGGACTCGGCCCGTTCGGAAGGGGCGAGGGAATCGCCGCCGCTTCCGTCGCCCTGCTGGGAAAACCCTCGTCCGAGATAAATCAATAAAAAGAACGCCCAAGGAAATATTCTTATGACGATTCGCATTTACAACACGATGCTCAAGCGAAAGGAACCTTTCGACCCCCTTGTTCCAGGCAAGGTTTCCATGTACGTATGCGGCCCCACCGTATACGATTCCTGCCACATGGGACACGCCCGGTCGGTCGTGGTCTTCGACGTGATCTATCGCTACCTGGAAGCCTCGGGCTACCAGGTGGCCTATGCCAGGAACTTCACCGACGTGGACGACAAGATCATTGCGAGGGCCAACGAATCCGGCCTGAAAGCCAGCGACATCGCCGAAAAATACATCGCCGAATTCTACGAGGACATGGACGCCCTCAACGTGCGCCGCGCCCCCATGGAACCAAGGGCCACCGAACATATCCGGGACATCGTGAAGACCATCGAAACACTCGTCGAAAAAAAAGCCGCATACGCCGTGGATGGAGACGTGTTCTTCTCCGTGGAATCCTTTCCCGGATATGGCAGTCTCTCCGGAAGAAAGCTCGACGAAATGGAGGCGGGCGCCCGCATCGCAATCGACGAACGCAAGAAAAACCCTTTCGACTTCGCCCTGTGGAAATCCGCCAAGCCGGGCGAACCCGCCTGGGACAGCCCGTGGGGCAAGGGACGGCCCGGATGGCATATCGAATGCACCTCGATGAGCAGCGCCCTGCTCGGCGAATCCATCGACATCCACGGCGGCGGCAGGGATCTCGTCTTTCCCCACCATGAAAACGAAATAGCCCAATCGGAGGCCGCCTCTGGGAAAAAATTCGTCCGGTACTGGGTCCACAACGGCTTCGTCAACATCGACCACGAAAAGATGTCCAAATCCCTGGGCAACTTCCTCACCATCAAGGACATTCTCCAGACGCACCACCCCGAAGCGATCAGGCTCTTCCTCCTCTCCAACCATTACAGAAGCCCCGTGGACTTCAACGAAAAGGCCATGGAGGAAGCCTCGGCCGCTTTGGAAAAAATCTACACGTTCCTGGAAAGAGCGGAGGAAAGACTCGGCCCCCCCGCCGCCGACGGCCTTCCCCAGGGCGAAATCTGGGAGGAGTTCCGCAACGCCATGGACGACGACTTCAATACGGCCAAGGCCCTCGGCGCAATCTTCTCCGGCGCCAGAAACCTCAATCGCCTCCTCGACGAGTCGGGCGAAGACCCTTCCGGCGATTCCGCGCGCACCGTCGCGGCCGGCCGCGCGGACCTGCTCGGCGCCGGCGAGGTGCTCGGTCTCTTTTCCCAGTCCCCGGCGGCGTACTTCGAACAAAGGCGACGAAAAGGCGCCCGGCAGCAGGACGTCGATCCCGAAAGCGTCCAGAAAATGATCCTGGAAAGACAGGAGGCCAGAAAATCCAAAAACTGGGCTGCGGCCGACAAAATCCGCGACGAACTCGAGAAAATGAACATCGTTCTCGAAGACCGCCCCGACGGCGAAACCGTATGGAAATACAATGACTGAACAACCGTCGTTCCATTTCACCTCCGAGTTCTCCCCGGCGGGCGACCAGCCCGGGGCCATCGACGCGCTGGTCGAAAACCTGGCCTCCGGAAACCGGCACAACGTCCTGCTCGGCGTCACCGGGTCCGGAAAGACCTTCACCATGGCCAGCGCCATCGCCCGCCTCGGAAGACCCGCTCTCGTGATCGCGCCCAACAAGACCCTGGCCGCCCAACTCTACAACGAATTCAAATCCTTCTTCCCCGAAAACGCGGTGGAATATTTCGTGTCCTACTACGACTATTACCAGCCGGAAGCCTATATCCCCGCATCCGACACTTACATTCAAAAGGACTCCTCCATCAACGAGATGATCGACAAGATGCGGCATTCCGCCACCCGTTCCGTCCTGTCCCGCAGAGATGTCGTCGTCGTGGCGAGCGTGTCCTGCATTTTCGGACTCGGCGCGCCGGAGGACTACCTGGAAATGCGAATCGAACTGGAAGAGGGGCTGGAAATATCCAGGGACCGCCTCCTGAAGGACCTGGTGTCCATCCAGTACGAAAGAAACGACGTGGATTTCCACCGGGGCGTATTCCGGGCCAGGGGGGACCGGGTCGAAATATACCCCGCCTACGAGGAGGAAAAGGCCGTGCGCGTCGAATTCTTCGGCGACGAAATCGAAAGCGTCTCGGAATTCGACCCCCTCAAAGGGACAGTCCTGAAAAAAACCGGCCGCGCCGTCATCTACCCCGCCAGCCACTACGTCACCAAAAAGCGGACCCTGAAAAGGGCCGTCGAAGCCGTCAAGGAAGAGCTGAAGGAAAGGGTCGCGTTCTTCAGAAACGAAAACAGATTCGTCGAAGCGCAAAGAATCGAGGAGAGGACCAATTTCGACCTGGAAATGATGCTCGAACTGGGGTACTGCAACGGCATCGAAAACTATTCCCGCCACCTGACGGGAAGAAACCCCGGCGAACCGCCGCCGACTCTGCTGGACTATTTTCCCGAAGACTTCGCGCTGTTCATCGACGAAAGCCATATCGGCGTCCCCCAGCTCAGAGGCATGTACCGGGGGGACCGTTCCAGAAAGGAAACCCTCGTCCACTACGGCTTCCGCCTCCCCTCCGCCCTCGACAACCGCCCCCTGAGGTTCGACGAATTCGCGGAAAGGGTTCGCCAAGTCGTCTACGTGTCCGCCACTCCGGCCGAATACGAACTGAATATGGCCCGAAACGCCGTCGTCGAGCAAATCGTCCGGCCCACGGGCCTCCTGGATCCCAAAATCGAGGTGCGAAGCGCCCGGCGCCAGGTGGACGACCTCTTCGACGAAGTCCTGAAACGCGTCCAAAAAAACGAAAGGGTCCTGGTCACCACGCTCACCAAACGCATGGCCGAAGACCTCACGGACTACTATTCCGACATGGGGGTCCGCGTCAAATACCTGCATTCCGACATCAACACCCTCGAACGCATGGAAATCGTGCGCGAACTGAGAATGGGCGCTTTCGACGTCCTGGTCGGAATCAACCTGCTCAGAGAAGGTCTCGACATTCCCGAAGTCTCCCTCGTCGCCATTCTGGACGCCGACAAGGAAGGCTTCCTGAGATCCAACCGCTCCCTGATCCAGACATGCGGACGGGCCGCCAGAAACTCCGACGGGCTCGTGATCATGTACGCAGACAACGTCACCGGCTCCATGAAGCACGCCATCGACGAAACCGAAAGGCGAAGGAAAATCCAGAAAAGCCACAACGACAGGCACGGCATCGTGCCATCCACAATCCGCAAGGAAATCAAGCCCGTGTTCGATTACCCTACGGAGCCCGAAGCCGAACCGCTCCTCCAGGTCGCCGAGTCCCCGTCGGATTTCGAAACCGGCGAAGACTTGGAAAAACTGGCGGAAAAACTCGAAAAGGAAATGGCCCGCGCCGCAAAGGCACTCGAATTCGAAAAGGCCGCGAAAATCCGCGACCGCCTCGCCGAATTGAAAAAATCCATGCTCTTCGAATTCTGATCCTTCCCATGACAGAACCGGACGCCACGCTCTTTCTCCTCGAAAAGCTCGCCAGGACGGACACCTCTCCAGGCGTCTATCTCATGAAAAACGACCGGGACCGGATCATCTACGTGGGAAAGGCCAGAAATCTGAAAAAGCGGCTCTCTTCCTATTTCGGACGCTCCACCCCCCCCGACATGAAGACGGGCGTCCTCGTAAAGCAAATCCGGGATTTCGACACCATCTCCACCGCCACCGAAAAAGAAGCCCTCATTCTCGAATCCAACCTCATCAAACGACACAGGCCCCGCTACAACGTCGTCCTGAAGGACGACAAGCGATACCCCGTCCTGAGAATCGACGTACGCGAACCCTATCCGAACCTGACCATCGCCCGCAAGATCGCGAACGACGGGGCGCTCTATTTCGGCCCGTACGCCTCGTCCCACGCCGTGCGCCAGACCATGAAATTCATCCACAAGACCTTCAAGCTCCGAAAATGCCGCTCCAAAAGCGTCAAGCCCAGGTCCCGGCCCTGCCTGCACTGCCAGATCGACGGCTGCCTGGCGCCCTGCTGCACCGACGTCCTCCAAGAGGACTACGCCAGGGTCGTCGACGAGGTGGTGCTTTTCCTCAAGGGCAGGACCCCTCGGCTCATCCGCGACGTCGAGGATCAAATGCAAAAGGCCGCCGAACGGCGCGATTTCGAGAAGGCCGCGAAACTCAGGGACAAGATGTTCGCGCTGGAAAAAACACTGGAAAAGCAGATTTCCGCCACCGCCGACTTCATGGACAGGGACATCCTGGCCACAGCCGGAAAAGACGGGCTCTTCGTCGTCAACAAACTCGTCGTTCGCTCCGGCTTCCTCGTCGGCGCCGCAAACTTCGAAATCTCCGACGAACTGGCCTCCGACGAGGAAATCCTCGAAGCCTTCGTCAAGCAGCACTACGAAAAGACAGGCTGCGCGCCCAGGGAACTTCTGCTGCCGTTTCCCATCGAAGACGCCCCGGCCCTGGAAGAGTGGCTCGGAAGCATCGAAGGACGAAAGGTGCGGATTCTGGTCCCCCGCAGAGGGGAAAAGACAAGGCTGACGCAAATGGCGGCCAAAAACGCCGCCAACGCCCTGGAAGAATCCCTGGCGTCGAAATCTTCGGACGCCGCCGCCCTCGAACGCCTGCGAAAATGCCTCCGGATGGACAAGGTCCCTTTGAGAATCGAATGCTTCGACAATTCCAACTTCGCCGGCGCCCTCATGTCCGCCGGAATGGTCGTGTTCGAAAACGGCAGGCCGAACAAGTCCGCCTATCGCAAGTTCAAGGTCCGCGACGTCGTTTCGCCCGACGACTACGCCTCCATGAAGGAGGTTCTGACAAGAAGGTTCTCCAAGGATGAAAAGGACGGCATGCCCTTTCCGGACCTGCTTATGGTGGACGGAGGCAGGGGGCAGCTCGGAATCGCCGTTTCGGTGCTCGAAGAACTAATGCTATCCGGCAGGTTCCGGCTGATCGGCATCGCCAAGAAAGATCCAGCGAAAAAGGAAACCCGTGACAAGATTTACGCTCCGGGACGCGCCAACCCCCTCAACGTTCCCGACGAGTCCCTCCTGTTCCTGCAACGGATCAGGGACGAAGCCCATCGATTCGCCGTCTCGTTCCATCGAAACCGTCGCGGGAAAGAAACTCTGCGCTCGGAACTCGACGACATTCCGGGCGTCGGCACAAAGAGAAAGCTCGCTTTGATCAAGCATTTCGGCGGCGTCTCGAAAATCCGGCAAGCAACCCTGGAACAACTCGAGGCCCTGCCCGAAATGAACCGCAAGCTCGCCGAAGAGATCGTCAAGGCAATGCGCGAGGATCAAACGCCTTCGAAAGACAACCCATAGCGCGGGCCGACCGCTCGCGGTCCCCGGCGCCTGCTCGGGACCGGACGCCGACCCGTCCTTCGGCTGAGCCGGCGGCGCTCCCCTTGTCGAAAGCGCCGCCGGAAAACATCGTCAATAATCCAGATTCGCCAGACTGCCCACCACTTCCTTCACCGCCGCCGCAGACTTGTTCAAGGCGGCTCGTTCGTCTTCAAGAAGCTCGATCTCCACGATCTGCTCGATTCCGGACGCCCCCAGCTTCACCGGCACGCCGATGAACAGACCGTCGATGCCGTATTCCCCTTCCAGATACGCCGCGCAAGGCAGTATCTTCTTCTTGTCCTTCAAAATGGACTCCGCCATCTCCACCGCAGCGGACGCAGGCGCGTAATAGGCGCTTCCGGTCTTCAACAGCCCCACGATCTCGGCGCCTCCGTTGGCCGTCCTCTTCACCAGTTCGTCGATTCGTTCCTTCGACATCAGTTCGGTGATCGGAATGCCCGCCACCGTCGAATAGCGGGGCAGGGGCACCATGGTGTCGCCGTGGCCGCCCAGCACGAAGGCATGGGTGTTCTCCACCGACACGTCAAGCTCCATGGAGATGAAGGCCCGAAAACGGGCAGAGTCCAGAACACCCGCCATTCCCATGACACGGTTCTTCGGAAATCCGGAAGCCTCGTACGCCACATGGCACATGACGTCGAGAGGGTTGCTGACAATGATCAGCACGGCATTCGGCGACTTCTCGGCAACCGCCGCCGTCACCTTCTTCACGATTCCGGCGTTTGTCGAAATCAGGTCGTCGCGGCTCATCCCCGGCTTTCTGGGTATGCCCGCCGTTATGATCACCACGTCGGAACCGGCGGTCTCCTCGTAGCCGTTGGCGCCCGTCAAATGCGCGTCGTGCTTCTCGATCGGGGCAGCTTCGGCCAGATCCAAGGCCTTCCCCTGGGGCACGCCTTCGATGATGTCCACCAGAACCACGTCGCAAAGCTCCTTCTCCGCCAAGCGCTGCGCCGCCGTCGCGCCGACGTTTCCGGCGCCCACCACTGTCACTTTTTTGTCCATCTTTCTCTCCTGATGAATATAGGTTGCGGGATAAGCCACTTCATACTCGCCCTACGATCTTTTCCATCCATAACATAACTCGCTTGATTGTCAACACATTTATATCTTCTCAAATGTTGACAATTCGGATAAAAACACGCTAAATGTTAAAAAGCTTTTGCCGAAATCGAGTTCGCGACATATTCTTTGTCGTTCGGTTCGTTTTCGTCGGATGATTCGTGCAATTTTTTAACGGTCGAAACGACTTTTCATCATATGCCATGAACAAAGAAAAAGACGTCAGAAACCAAATACGGACCTTGCTGGCCGAAGCCAAAATATACAAGACCCAAGGTCTGTTCGAAGAGGCGATTTCCTATTACGAAAACGCAGCGGAGCTGGTCGAACAAAACGATCAGATCAAGAACAGACAGTCCTTTCTGGACAATATCGAACAGAAGATCCGAGAATTGAAAGACGAGCTTGACAAGCTCGAAAGCGCCCAGTCCTCGCCGAAAATGTCCACTAAGATCCAAGATTTGATCAAGACCAAATTCGCGTTTTCCCAAGACGAAAACGAAAGCGCGCTGGAAGGCGCCATCGCCCTCGCCAAGTTCGGCCAGTACGAAAGGGCGCTCGAAGAATTCCTGGAATTGATCAAAGTCGAATCCGTAAGGCTCGTTGCCGCCAAGAATGTGATACGATGCCTCGTCGCCCTGTCGATCATCGACGACGCCATCGAACATTACCACCAGTGGCTATCGGGCGAACTCTTCAGCCAGGACCAGCTCTACAAGCTGAACATTTTTCTGAGAGGCATCCTCGACACCAAAGGCCTCGACATCACGCTCCCCCAGGTCGAGGAACCCATGGACTTCGAAATCAGCGGCCTCATGGAACCCAATGTCAGCGACGACGAATTCATGGATATCAGCTCCATAGGCATCGTTCTGGACACCGATTCCGGCAAGGGCCGCACCATCGATCTCGACGTCAGCTTCCAGTCGGGAAACGAAATCAACCTGCTGATTTCCAGCAAGGACAAGGACCTCATCGACAACCTGAAGGTCGGATTCCGCCTCAACGACGTCCAGTTCTATTCGCCTTTCGCCATTTTTACCGGCACCGGCGTCGTCTCGGCCAAGACGCAGATCAGCTCGGGGCCGAAACAGGGCGACTACAGTCTGGATATCAAGGTTGTAAGCACCTGAAAAAACGAAGTCTCGGCTTTTACGCGAAGTTTTGCACTTCTCTTCATACTTAGCGCCGGAGCATTAGGGTAATGGCAAACATAAATTTCAAAAAAAGGGAAATCGAATGCAAGATCGTCTATTACGGACCGGGCAGAAGCGGCAAGACCACGAACCTTGAATACATATTCAAATCATTCAAGAAATACGTATCCGGCGAAATGATTTCCATCAAGACCGAGGGCGACCGCACCCTGTTCTTCGACTTTCTGCCCATCGGCCTCGGAAACATCAAGGGATACAACGTCAGGGTCCAGCTCTACACCGTGCCCGGACAAGTCCAATACACATCCACCAGAAAGCTCGTGCTCAAGGAGGTCGACGGCATCGTTTTCGTCGCCGACTCGCTCAAAGTGCGCCGGGAAAAGAACATGATGTCCTTGAAGGACATGCAGGAAAACTTGAAGGATTACGGCATCAGCATCTTCAAAATCCCCTTGGTGCTGCAATTCAACAAGAGGGACCTGGCCCAGCAGGGCATTCCCCTGATGCCTATGGAACAGATGCAAAGGGAACTCAACCGGCAACTGAAGGTCCCTTGCTTCCAAGCCAGCGCCCTCGCAGGCAATGGCGTCGGCAAAACCTTGAAGGAATGCCTCAAGCTGACGCTGGTGTCCATACGAAAACAATTGAAATTGGTTTAACGATGGAAAAAAAGACCGCCATCGGCGGAAACCTGAAATTCTTGAACCTCGCGGACCTCCTGCAGCTTCTCGGTTCCAACGGGGCCACCGGGACCCTGCGCATCACTGGAAAATATTCCCAGAACCCGGGGTTCGTATTCTTCGAAAAAGGCAATCCCCTCAACGCCAGAAACGAGGAACTCTCGGGACTCGAGGCACTGAACTCCCTGTTCGGATGGACCGAGGGCGAATTCGAATTCGTCGCCGAGGATGTCCGTGTCGAAAAGGAAATCAAAAAAAGCCGCATGCAGGTCATTCTCGACGGCATCCGGATGCTCGACGACGGCCTAATCAAAAAAGCCGGCCCCGTGGCATACGAAAAAAAGTCGGAATCCGAATCCGGCAGGGCGGGCGTCGGCCCCATCGTCAAGGGCCCGCTGATCGACTACATGTACGTGGTGGACGAGGAAGAATTCGAGGACGGCGAGGAAATCGTCATCGAGGGAAAGCACGGCTCCTGGATATGGGTCGTCCTCGAAGGCCTGGTCCAAATCGTCAAGGAAACTTCCCAGGGGGCCGTCAACATCCTCAGAATAGGGGAGGGCGCCTTTCTCGGAAGCATCGCCTCCTTTCTGATGGGAGGAAACATCCGCAGCGCCACCACTGTCGCCATCGGAAAAGTACAGCTCGGCGTGCTGGACTCCCAGCGCCTCTTCGTGGAATTCGCCAGAATGTCCCCCGAATTGCGCGCCTTGCTCCTCAGTCTCGATACCCGATTGAAACAGGCCACCGACAAGGCCGTAGCCATATATCTCGGAACAGACGCTCCCGTGGCATCCGTAACCGCAAAATCCTGCCTGGTCAAACAGGGGGCGGCCGAAGAACGGCTGTTCAAGATATCCGAAGGCCAGGCTTTCGTGGTCAAGAAGACCGACGCGGGTGAATATCTCGTCGGAAACTTGGGAAAAGGCGATTTCGCAGGCGCCATCCCCTTCGTCGATATGGGTATGGAACCGGATTACGCCTCCGTCTATTCCTCCGACGACATCGAATTGAGTCCCGTCGATCCGAAAAGACTTCAAAGGGAATACGAAAACCTCTCCGCGACTTTCAAAAACATCGTGGAAAACCTGTCGACGAGCATTTCGGTCACCGCCATGGTCGCGGAGGACTATCTCGGAAAAAAAAGGAAATGATCGTATGGATCTGACGGACAACAACCAAACATCTCAAAAGGAAAAACCGCTATGAAAGAAAAAAGACGGCGTCCCAGAATCGAGTCCATCAACCTCATCGCGTACGCATGCCTCGACGAAAACGACAATGTCGTCAACCAGGGAATGGGCAGGACCCTCAACGTTTCCGAACTCGGCATTCTCATCGAAACCTATTTCGAATTGGATTCCCAGAACATCCTGCTCATCGACATCGGCATCGGAGACGATCTCGTCGATATCAAAGGCCGCGTGGTGCACTCCAATACCAACGACGACAAAAAATACGAATCGGGCATCGAGTTCATCTCCATCGACGAGGACTCCCTCGCCAAATTGAAAAAATACATCGAGGCCTTCAACAAAATGCGCGAAAAATGATCGCTCCTCATAGGGAGCGTCTTCGGCAATTTCGAATGGAACCCCGATAACAACAAAGAAAGGTGTTCATGAATCAGCCTATTTACGAGACCCGCTTCGACGGTCTCGCCCTCCTGAAACAAGGCAAGGTGAGAGACATCTACGACCTCGGCGACCGCCTGCTCATGGTCGCCACGGACCGTATCTCCGCTTTCGACGTGGTCATGCCGGAAACCATTCCGCAAAAGGGACAGATCCTGACCCAAATATCCCTCTTCTGGTTCAAGGTCATGGAAACCCTGTGCACCAACCACATCGTCTCCAGCGACGTCTCGGAGTACCCCGAAATATGCCGCCCCTACGCCAAACAGCTCGAAGGCAGAAGCATGCTGGTGAAAAAAGCAGAGCCTCTGCCCATCGAATGCGTGGTCCGGGGATACATCTCCGGCTCAGGATGGAAATCCTATCGAAAATCGGGGGAGGTCTGCGGAATCCGACTCCCCGACGGCCTCGTCGAATCGGAAAAGCTCCCCGAACCCATTTTCACGCCTTCCACCAAGGAAGAAATGGGCGCCCACGACATCAACATCTCCTTCGAAGAAGCCGCCGACCGGATCGGGGCCGACATGGCACGGCGCGTCAAGGAACTCAGTCTCGCCATATACAATAAAGGCGCGGAACTGGCCCTCGAAAAAGGCATCATCATCGCGGACACCAAATTCGAATTCGGCATTATAGACGGCCGGCTGCTTCTCATCGACGAAGTTCTCACCCCCGATTCCTCGAGATTCTGGCCGCAGGCCGACTACAAGCCGGGAGGCACCCAGAAAAGCTTCGACAAACAGTTCCTGAGAGACTACCTCGAATCCATCGAATGGAACAAGAAACCGCCCGCCCCGCATCTTCCCGACCATGTCGTCGAAGGGACGCGAGACAAATACCTGGAAGCCCTCAAAAGGCTCGCAGGCCAAGAATATGCGCTTTGAATACCGCGAAATCGAAATCTCTCTCGTCGATATCGACGACCGGACATTTAAAATCTCGACCGATGAAGACACCGGGACCATTGCGCCGTCCCTTCGCGATATCGGCCTGATCAATCCCCCGATCCTCCATCGTCGAAACCGGAATTTCACGATCGTGAGCGGCTTCAGACGCATCAAGGCCGCTCGCGGTCTCTCCTGGCCCAAAATGCCGTACAGGGTTCTTCCTCCGGATGCCACGCTCCAACAGCTGGCCCGGGTCGCCATCGCGGACAACTCGTTCCAGCGCTCCCTCGATCCCGTCGAAATCTCAAACGCCCTCGCTCTTCTCGAAACTTGCTTTCCCCCTTCCGAAATCCCGAGGGAAGCCTCCCGGCTCGGTCTTCCCTCCAATGCGAAGCGCCGCAAAGACCTCCTCGCCCTCCAGGCCCTCCCGTCCGACGCGAAAAAAGCCATTCTGGACGAATCCATCGCCGTTCCCGTGGCCGCGGAAATCTCCCGAATGGACGAAACCGACATGCGCGCCCTGGTCGCGGTCTTTCGCGCCGCCAATTGCAGTCTCAACAAACAACGCGAAATCCTCTCCCTCGCAACCCAAATCGGCGCTCGCGACGACATCTCCGTTCAACGCGTCCTGGCGTCCCTCGATCCCGTCCTCCAAGACGACGACCTGGACAGGAACGCAAAGGCCCGCTCGATCAGGGAAAAACTCCGCAAGACCCGCTATCCAAACATCGTCGCCCAAGAAAAAAACTTCGCCAGGCTCGTCTCCGGAATGAAACTCCCCCCCCGAACCACCCTGTTTCCGCCCAAGGACTTCGAAGGCGGACAATACCGCTTCGTCCTCGAATTCAAGGACCTGAACGAACTCAGCGCCCATGGCCGCAAACTCCAGGAGGTCGTCGAAGGACCGGAAATCCGAAAAATCCTCTCCGACTAGTTCCCCGCCATCCGGGTCCGTCCCGCCGGTTCGCCCTTTTTCCATATCTTCTCCGCTTCGATTCCCGAAAAAACTTTTTTTTTTCAAAACAAATACGATTTCACTTGACAAATTTCTGTAATTTATTAAAACTCCATTTCAAGAACTAAATGGGATTCAGAAAATTATGGGAATACAGGAACGCAAGGAAAGAGAAAGAGAACGTCGGCGGCAACAAATCATGGTCGCCGCCAAGAGGGTCTTTTCCGTGAAGGGTTTCAGCAAAACCACCATGGAGGACATCGCCAAGGAAGCCGAACTCAGCCCCGGCACACTCTATCTTTATTTCAAAAACAAAGACGAGCTTTACGCTTCGCTCTCCCTCAGGATCCTGCAATACCTTCTGATTCGCCTCGAACACGTCAACACCGAAAAAAACCTCTCCCCCGAACAGAGAATCGAATCTCTCAAGGAAGCCATGTACGACGTGTACGAATTCGATCCCCTCATTCTGATCAACATGTTCCACCTCCAGTCGAGCGAGTCCCTGAAGAACCTGACCCCAGAACTTCTCGCCGAAATCAAGGAGCTTTCGCGCAGCTCGCTGGAAGCCATGGCCAAGATTTTCGAAGAGGGAATCGACAAGGGGGCCTTTGTTCAAAAAAAGCCCCTGGCCCTGTCTGACATCATCTGGTCGCTTTTTTCGGGAATCGTCCTCTGGGAGGAAAGCAAGAGGATATTCGAGGAGGACAACGATTCCCTGAAAGAAACCCTGGAGATCGCTTTCGACATTTTCGCGAAAGGAATCAAAAAGTAGGATGCAACTTAATTCAAGGAAAGGAGGTGGCCACGTCAGGAATTAAGTGCGGGTGTTAGAAGAAGTCTTCTATTTTCCGGTTCGCCGGTCAACAAAATTGGCAAAAGGCACAGGAGGAATAAGAAATGGGTGGAACCACTTGGGTTTACATTTTTTTGGGAATTTACATCATCTATTGTTTCTATTGGGGTCTTAAGGGATACTTCACGGAAAAGACCTCGTCGGGTTACGCGATCGCTGGCCGGTCGATCCCCTTCATCGCGTTTCTCATGGCGGCCACGGCCGCTTCCTTTTCGGGGTGGACATTCATCGGCCATCCCGGTCTGATCTGGCGCGACGGTCTGGCATACGCCTTCGCGTCCTTCTACGTTCTCACCATTCCCATCACGGGGACCTTCTTCGCCAAGAGAAACTGGCTGATGGGAAAACGCTACGGCTTCATCACGCCGGGCGACATGTACGCCTATTATTACAACAGCGAGGCCGCGCGCTGGCTCTGCGTGCTCACCGCTGTTCTCTACTCCATTTTCTATTCCGCAGTCCAGCTGATGGCCGCGGGCGCGCTTTTCGAGGTCATCGCCGGCGTGCCGTTCAAGTTCGGCGTGTTCTTTCTCGCCTTCATCGTGTGGTTCTACGTCTGCACGGGCGGTCTCAAGGCCAGTACCTGGGTCGGCGTCATCCAGTTCATTCTCCTGGTCGGCGGCATCATCCTCTTGGGCTTTTTCGTCATAATCCACAAGGATTTCGGCGGATGGAACGCGTTTTCGGCGAGCGTAGCCGATCTCAGGAACTTCAGCACGGCAAGCAGAGGAGCGGGCTTCATGCTCGACATACCGAGGGTAATCCACTGGGGTGCCGGTGCCGCTCCAAATGAATCCGTGTGGACAGCCGTCATGATCCTCACCTACATGTTCGCCCTCATGGGAATCCAGTCCTCTCCGGCGTTCACCATGTGGAACTTCGGCATCAAATCCCCCAAACCCCTGGCCTGGCAGCAGACCTTCATGTCGACCTTTGTCGTCGGCTTCGCCTTGTTCTTCTTCACCGCCTTCCAAGGCTTGGGCGCCAGGATTCTCGAAGTAACGAACAATCCGAAGTTCATGGAGATCGCGGGAACCCTCAGTGGAGCTTTGAGCGACAAGAACATCGTGCCCATTCTCATGAAAATGATGCTTCCTCCCTTCGTACTGGGCATCGTGTTCGTAGGGGCCATCGCGGCCATCCACTCCACGGCCGCTCCCTACATCGGCACGGGCGGCTCCATCCTGCTCCGCGACGTCTACTGGCGCTACATCAAGAACCAGGAAGCCAGCCACTCCGAGCAGATCTGGATGAACCGCATCCTGGCCACCGTCCTGACCGTGGCAGCCCTCGCCGTCGGCCTGACCTCCAAGGCGGCCCTCGTTATCCTCGGCGCCTTGGCGACCGCCTTCGGTTTCGTCATGTACGTATTTCAGATGGGAGTGCTCTGGGGATTCAAATTCCCCGCAAAGGGCGCTGTATTTGGTGTTCTGGCAGGCATGATCGCGGTATGGGTCACCTACGACAAGAGATTCGGGATGCAGTATCCGCTCTCCATGCATTGCGCCTTCTGGGGAACGTTCGTAGGCCTGGTCGTCGCCTACATTTGCAGATTCATCGGAATCAAGGACACCCAGGAGACCATCGAACGCCAGCAGGAGGTGAGAAACTTCCTCGACGACATCGACGCTCCGACCGAAAACGGCGTGAAATGGCGGGGCATCATGAAATACGTGGTCGTCATCTGGTATTTCTTCGCCATCGGTCCCGCATGCATCCTGGGCAACAGCGCCTTCTCCTTCTGCGGCTTCACTCCGCTGTGGTCCTGGCAGATCTTCTGGTGGGCGGTCGGCATCGTGATGATGTGGGCTCTGACCTTCAAGGCGGAGATGTCCACCACCAGCGAGGTGCAGATCGAAAGGGCCGAAAAGGAAACCATGATCGTGGTCAAGGAAGCGTAATTTCAATACAAAGCAAGGAGGTACACCGAAATGAAATTGGAAGACAAATATATAATCGTCGTTATGATATTCGTGGTTTTGTGGATTGCCTCGTTCGGAATGGGCATCTGGGGCTAACATCAACCTGAATTGAAACGAAAGCCGGTCGATTTCGGCAAATCTTCCGGCTTTCGTTTTTCGACCTCGCAGCTTGGCCGATTATGCGCGAACCATTTCAATCCTTGACTTTTCCGCCGAAATATTTGAAAATTCGACGATAAAGATTCGGGATGGACGCGAGGATGCGATTCGAGTTCGAAAAAAAAATGGCAACGCTTGCTTGTTGCCGTTCGTCAATAAAAACAACAAAGCAGAGAAGGGTGGTGTCTTATGGCGAAACTGCCTCCAAAGCAGGTCCAATGCGACTGCGGCCAATCATATACGATCAGCCAAAGAAGGTTCTGGTGCAAGAAATGCATGAGCCCTGTGTTCTACGATCCCAAGGACAAGCGCAGGCATAAAATGAACTCCTACTATTTCTGGGGCGCCGTGCTGGCCGCTTTCACATTCGTAACCTATCTCTTCATGGAGATGATCGTCACGCCGATCATGAATATGTAGGCCAGGGTCCCCTCGACTTGGAATCGATTCGAAACCGTTCCTCCGAAAAATCGGACCCGATCTCGTAACTTCAGGGGGAACCCATGAATCCAAACAACAAATACTGGTGGTTCGTCGCCTTATCCTTCACCGTCGCCTTCACCCTTCTGGCGTCCCTGCTCTTTTTCCTGTGGCAGCAACTCGCCCCCGCCGAAAAGAGGCTCCTGATCGATCTGACCAAGGAGCATTTCATCTACATATTCGGAGTCGGGTTCGTTCTCATCGCCGGGTTCGGTTTCATCCTGGACGCGATCTTCCACAACTACATCATCCCCATCAACAAGCTCACCGAGGAAATCACCCTGATCAACTCCGTGAACCCTTCCCACCGAATCCAGGTGGAGGGCAGCAAGGAAATCCTCCGGCTGGCCAACGCCATCAACGCGGGCGCCAACCGCATCGAAGAGGCCAGGGCCAACGTGGAACAGAAAATCCAGGTGGCCAAGGCCGACCTCGAAGAGGAAAAGAACCTTCTGGCCGCCTTCATGGCGGAGCTTCCCGAAGGCGTCCTGATCTGCAACGCCGACGGCCGCATTCTCTTCTACAACAAGCGCGCCAGGGAATTTCTGGAAGGCCATTCCGAAGCCGGCCCCGCCACCGCAAGCGCGGGAAGGTACATCGGTCTCGGACGCTCAGTCTTCGGCGTCATCGACAAGAACGTCATCGTGCACGCTCTTGACGAAATCGCCGAAAAGCTGCGCCGGGAGGAAATCAGCATCGCCGTCTATTTCGTCATCGTGGGCAAGGAGGGCAACCTGCTCCGGGCCGAGGCCGTTCCCATTCTCAACCGACAGAGACAGTTCACCGGCTTCATCATGATCCTCTACGACATCACCCAGCAGATCCAGATCGACAGCCGGGTCGATTTTCTCCTGAAAAACCTCTCCAGGGGCATCAGGGCATCGGTGGCCAGCATCCGCGCCGCCATCGAGGCGATCATCGACTATCCCCACATGGAAAGGGAACAGCGGGAAAAATTCAACAGCATCATCCACAAGGAATCCATCGCCCTGGGCGGCATTCTCGACAACGCCGCCATCGACTATTCCAGCCACGTGAAAACGGAATGGCCCCTGGTCAAAATGCCCGCCGCCGATCTGGTCGAAACCATCTGCAAACGCGCGGGAACGTCCCTGGGAATCCGCATCTCCTTCGAAAACCTGGACCCCGACGAATGGGTCAAGGTGGACAGCTACTCCATCATCATGGCCATCACCTTCATTCTCAACCAGCTCAAGACCGACATGGGCGGAAGGAATTTCTCGTGCACGCTGGGGCGAAAGGGAAGGTTCGTCAATATCGACCTGCTCTGGGAGGGCCGCTCCATCAAGATGGAAACCCTCAAGAAATGGGACGAGCAACCCCTGATGATCGAGCAGGAGGGACTGCCCCTCACGCTCAAGGAAGTGGTCAGGCACCACGAAGCCGAAATCTGGTCCTATTCCTGCCGGGACGAACAGAACAAGAGCTACCTGAGGTTCTGCCTGCCCGCCGTGGAATCCGCCGAGCCGGACACCATTCGAACCATGACCATCGTTCCCGAAAGCAGACCGGAATTCTACGATTTCGACCTGTTCAACCAGCCGGGCCAGACCCCGGAACTCGACGACCAGCCCCTGACCTCCCTGACATACACGGTCTTCGACACCGAAACCACCGGACTCGACACGCGCGGGGGAGACGAAATCATCGCCGTCGGGGCCGTTCGAATCGTAAACGGACGGATTCTCCACGACGAGGTCTTCGACCAGCTGGTGGATCCGCAAAGACACGTTCCCGTCGAATCCACCAAGATCCACGGCATCCATCCCGAAATGCTCGAAGGACAGCCCACCATCGACAAGGTGCTGCCCCTGTTCCACAATTTCGTAGAGGAAACCATCCTGGTCGCCCACAACGCCGCCTTCGACATGCGAATGCTGGAACTCAAGGAAAACGCCACCGGCGTCAAGTTCATCAATCCCGTGCTCGACACCCTGCTTCTGGCCGCAGTGGTCCATCCGGCCCAGGAAAACCAGAACCTGGAGGCCATCGCCAAACGCCTGGGAATCAGCGTTGTCGGAAGACACACGGCCCTGGGCGACGCCCTCGCCACTGCGGAAGTATTTTTAAAATTCATCCCGCTGCTGGAACGGCAGGGCATTCATACGTTGAAAGAAGCGCGCCTGGCATCCAAAAAAACCATGTACGCCAGGTTGAAATATTGAAAAAACTCTCTATCCAGGAGTTCATATGAGCGACCAGGCCTTCGAATTCCTTTCCGGCGTATCTCCCTTTTCGCTGTTGCCCGAACAGGAATCCAAAAACCTCGCGCGCAAGATCTGGATCGAAAAAAAATCCAAGGGCGCAACGATCTTCACCCAGGGCAAAAGCGTCGTCGATCGGCTGATCGTCGTGACAGGCGGCGCGCTGGAAGCCTACAACGAAGTCCGAGGAAAAAAAACCTTCGCCGACTATCTGCATCGAGGCGACATTTGCGGGGGCGTCTCCCTGCTGATGAACGCCGGCGTTTCCTTCAGGACCGTGGCGGCAGTGGAGGATTCGTCCTACTACGTCATGCCCAGGGACTCGTTTCTGGACATCTGCGAACGGTTCGAGGAAATCAAGGAACATTTCATCGACATCTACAACAGACGCATGCTGGACGAGTCCTATGTGAACACGCTGGCCACGGGCCAGGCATTCCAGTTCCTGTCCGGCCTGGCGCCTTTTTCGTTCCTGCCGGACGAGGAGATAGAAACAACGGCCTCGTCGCTCTCCATCGTGCATTTTCCCAAGGACTCCATCGTGTGCGTGCAGGGACAGACCAGGCTCGACTTTCTCTATATCATCCAAAAAGGAGCGGCCGAACGCTATTACGAGGAAAACGACCGCAAGACCCTCAGGGGATTGCTCCAGGAGGGGGACATCTACGGAGGCGTCACCCTTCTCGTGAACGACAGCATCTCCGTGCGCACCCTGAAATGCACCGAAGACTGCTATTTCTACGTCCTTCCCAAAAAGAATTTCCTGGATCTCTGCACAAGGTTCGAGGCCTTCTCGGAATTTTTCACCGACACGTTCGGAAAAAGGATGCTGAACCGCTCCTACGCCGCCATCGTATCCAAGACCATGCACCCCGGAGGCGAAGACCAGCAGTTCTTCAACCAGCCCGTGGAAAACGTCTACAAGCAGGACCTGGTCTCCTGCCGGTCCGACGTTCCGATTCGCGAAGCCGCTTCCGTCATGGCCCGGCACAAGTGCGGCTCCATATTCGTGAAATCCTCCAAAAAGGACTTCGTCGGCTTCGTCACCGACGCGGACCTGAGGTCGAAGGTGGTGGCAGCCGGATACGACGTCCAGCGCCCCGTTTCCGAGATCATGCGGTCGCCGGTCCATTTCATTCCCAAGGACGCGCTGATTTTCGAAGCCATGATGAAAATGACGCAGGAAGCGGTAAAATATCTGGCGGTGACCGACAAGAACGAAAAAGTAGTCGGGGTCGTCACCAATCGCGACCTGATCAACGCCCAGGAACAATCCCCATTTTTCCTGGTCCGAGAAATCACCGAGGCCTCCACGCTGGACGAAATCGTGGACAAGCACCGCCAACTGCCTTCCGTCGTCAAGACCCTCATCAACAACGGCGCAAAATCCAAAAACGTCACCCGCCTCATCACGGCGGTGTCCGACACCATTTTGAACAAGCTCATCGGCTTGGCCATCGAGGAATCGGGGGCCGAGCCCCCGACGGATTTCGTCTTCATGATCATGGGCAGCGAGGGCAGAAAGGAGCAGACCCTCAAGACCGACCAGGACAACGCCATCGTCTATCGCGACGTGCCCGAAAAGTCCGAAGGCTACGTTCGCGCGTATTTCCTGGCCCTGGCCGAAAAGGTCTGCGGCTGGCTCGACCAGGCGGGATACGATTTCTGCGAGGGCGACAACATGGCAAAAAACCCAAAATGGACCCAGCCGTTGTCCGTCTGGAAGGAATATTTTTCGTCCTGGATCCACGCCGGGGGACCCGAAGAACTTCTCAAGTCCAGCATTTTCTTCGATTTCAGGGGGGCCTACGGAAACATGGAACTCGTCGACGAACTCCGCCGTTCCCTCTTCGACAGTCTGGGAGGATGGGCGGGCTTCTTCCGAAATCTCACCGAAAACGCCCTCTATTTCAAGCCTCCCATCGGCTTCTTCAGAAACTTCGTGGTCGCGTCCAAGGGCGAACACCGCAACACCTTCGACATCAAAAGCGCCATGCAGCCCATCGTGGACTTCGCCCGCATCTACGCCCTCAAACACAAGATCGAAGAAACCAACACCCAGGACCGCCTGCACAGGCTCTACCTGAACAAGGCGCTTCCCTGGCAGGACTACAACGAACTGGATCAGGCCTACAGCTTCATGATGCAGCTGAGGTTCGTCCGGCAGATCACCGCCGTCATGGACGACAACGCCAAGCCGGACAATTACATCAACCCCAAGAAACTGTCCCGAATCGAGCAGACCATGCTCAAGGAGATCTTCAAGAGAATCGAAAACCTCCAAGCCAAGATCGGATTCGAATTCACGGGAATAGGGTAGAGCGGCCGATCGCGGGCCGCCATCGTTCGGAAACAACGCACCGGTTTCCAGGCCGAACAACCATGAAAATCGAAAAACTATACATAGAACGCTCTGCGGAACATTATCCGATGACCCGCACCATTCGCTCCCGTTTGAACATCCCCGCTTCTATCATCGACGACGCGACCGAATTGTTCGGAAAAATCGAGGTCTCTTCAGACCCCGTCGGCGCGGGCAAGAAAACTCTCCTGCTGACCCGCAACAAAGGGGCCTTCCTGAAAAAATGCCCCGGGACCCGAAACTACATTTGCTGCGGCTATCAAATCCTGCACATCGGCACGTTCTGCACCATGGACTGCTCCTACTGCATTCTCCAGTCCTATTTCCATCCCCCCCTGCTCCAATTCTTCGTCAATCACGACGACCTGAACGCCGAACTCGATACCGCGCTACAAAAGGACGGCACCATGAGAATCGGCACCGGAGAGTTCACCGACAGCATGATCTGGGAACCCTGGACGGACCTCAGCCGCATCCTCGTCCCCAAATTCGGGCGACAGAACCGATCCATCCTCGAACTGAAAACCAAGACCGTCGCCATCGACAACCTGAAGGACCTGGATCACAACCGGAAAACCATCATGGCCTGGTCCGTGAACACCGAAAAGGTCGTTCGAGAACAGGAACGAAACACGACAACGCTCTCGGCCCGGTTGAAAGCCGCTAAAAAGTGCCAGGACTGGGGCTACCCTCTCGCATTTCATTTCGATCCCATGGTCGTCTATCCGGGCTGCGAAAACGATTACCAAAAGGTCCTCGAAAAAATATTCGAGGTCGCCCGCCCGGAAAACATCGCGTGGATCAGCCTGGGCACGTTTCGCTTCATGCCGTCGCTAAAACCGATCATAGAACGGCGCTTCCCGAAATCGAAAATTCTCTACGGAGAATTCATACGGGGGCTGGACGGAAAGGCGAGATATTTCATGCCCCTGCGAATCAGACTATACAAGGAAATGGCGGACTGGATGAAAAAAAACGCCCCCGGCGTTCTCGCGTACTACTGCATGGAGGACGAAACCGTGTGGAAAAAAACCTTCGGGTTCGTTCCCGAAGAAAAAGGCGGCCTGCCCGCCATGCTGGACCAAAGCGCGGCCAGGGTTTGCGGCCTTGAAATCCCGTAACTGCGGAAAAAAGTTGAACCTTCACATCAATGGACGATATGCAATCGATTGAAATCATTCGAAATACAGGATATGAAAAATGACGCCCGGAAGCATTAAGAACAAGCGTCTGGCCAGTCTCTGCATTCTGGGCTGGGTGGCGTTCAACTATCCCTTGCTGTCCTTGATGAACCGGGAGGTGTTCGTTTTCGGAATCCCTCTCCTGTACCTGTTCCTGTTCCTCGGCTGGGCGCTCCTTATTGTTTTAATGGCCTGCATAACCTTCTTCCGCCCCAGGACATCGATTCCGGACTACGACGAACGCAGACGACGAACGAAAAAAAGGCCCGCTCCGGGCAAATCGAAGTAAAGAGGCGAGGATGCTGGACACCGGAACCATATTCTTCTTCTCCTTCGGGTACATGGGCATCCTGTTCGCCATCGCGTACTGGGGCGACCGCAGGGCCGACATCGGCAGGAGCATCATCAGCAACCCCTACATCTACGCGCTTTCCATGGCGGTATACTGCACGGCGTGGACCTTCTACGGCAGCGTGGGCAGGGCCGTGCGCACCGGTCCAGGCTTTCTGACCATCTACCTGGGGCCGACCCTCATGGCCGCCCTGTTCTGGCTGGTACTCAGAAAGATCATCCGCATCAGCAAGCTGCACCACATCACCTCCATCGCCGACTTCATCGCTTCGCGATACGGAAAAAGCGCCACCCTGGCCGGGGTGGTCACCATTGTCGCGGTCCTGGGCGTCGTTCCCTACATCTCGCTCCAATTGAAGGCCATCTCCACCAGTTTCCAGCTGCTGCAGCACTATCCGAAAATCGTGATGCCCGCCTATTTCGCCCAAATCCCCGTTCTCAGGGACACCACCTTCTACGTGGCGTGCCTTCTGGCCGTGTTCGCGATTCTGTTCGGCACCAGACACCTGGAAGCGACCGAAAGGCACGAGGGCCTGGTGGCCGCCATCGCGTTCGAGTCCATCGTGAAGCTGGCCGCCTTTCTGGCTGTGGGCATATTCATCACCTATTTCATTTACGACGGCTTCGGAGACATCGTCCAAAAAGCCCAAAGCGCCCCGGACCTGAAAAAGCTGTTCACCATCGGTGAAGGGGACGGCTCCTACACCGACTGGTGGATAAACATTTTAATCTCCATGACCGCCATCGTCCTTCTGCCCCGGCAATTCCAGGTGGCGGTGGTGGAAAACGTCAACGAGGAACACCTGAACAAGGCCATCTGGCTCTTTCCCCTGTACCTGCTCGCGATCAACATTTTCGTGCTTCCCGTCGCCTTCGGAGGCATGCTTCATTTTCCCGACGGCAACGTGGACGCCGACACTTTCGTGCTGACCCTTCCCATGGTCGAAAGCAAGCCGGGCCTGGCCCTGTTCGTCTACATCGGGGGAATGTCGGCGGCCACCGGCATGGTCATCGTGGAGACCATCGCCCTTTCCACCATGATCTGCAACGACCTGGTCATGCCTGTTCTCCTGCGCGTGCCCTTCACCGGGGTTTCCCGACGCACCGACCTGAGCCGTCTGCTGCTGTCCATCCGAAGGGGGGGCATCGCCCTCATCCTGCTGCTGGGATACACCTATTTCCGCTTCATCGGCGAATTCTACCCCCTGGTTTCCATCGGCCTGGTCTCCTTCGCCGCAGTGGCCCAGTTCGCGCCCGCTATTTTCGGGGGGATCTTCTGGAAGGGCGGAAGCCGGGCAGGCGCACTTTCCGGCCTGGTCGCGGGCTTTCTCGTATGGATCTACACCCTTTTCCTGCCGTCGCTGGTGCAGGCCGGCGCCATTCCCCAGAATTTCGTCCTGGAAGGACCTTTTCAAATCGAGCTTCTGAAACCCTTCCAGCTCTTCGGACTCCAAGGCTTCAACCGCATCGCCCACGCCGTCTTCTGGAGCATGCTGGTCAACATCGGCGCCTATGTCGGCGTGTCCGTCTTCACCAGGCAGACGGCCATCGAGGCCACCCAGGCCGCGCTCTTCGTCGATGTCTTCCGGTATTCTCGGGGCGCGGGCGAATCCTTTTTCTGGCGGGGCACGGCCTCGGTCCCGGATCTCCGCTCTCTTCTGGGAAGGTTTCTGGGCGCCCAGAGGGCCGACGAAGCCCTCTCCCGCTACATGAACATGCACAACCTCGACTGGGAAAAGACACCCAGGGCCGACGCAGGCCTGGTCAACCACGCGGAAAAGCTCCTGGCGGGCGCCATCGGCTCGGCTTCCGCCCGCGTCATGGTCGCCTCTGTGGTCAAGGAGGAACCCCTCGGCATCGAAGAGGTCATGGACATCCTGGACGAAACCCGGCAGGTCATCGAATACAGCCGCGAACTGGAAAAAACCTCCGCCGAACTCCAGGCCGCAAACGAACGGCTCAAGGAACTCGACAGGCTCAAGGACGAATTCATATCCACGGTCACCCACGAACTGCGGACCCCCCTCACATCGGTCCGCGCCCTGGCGGAAATCCTCCACGACACCCCCGGCATCGACCCCGAGCGAAAACTCCAGTTCACCGGCATCATCATCAAGGAAACCGACCGCCTCACCCGCCTGATCAGCGAAGTCCTGGACTTCCAGAAGATGGAGTCCGGAAGAATCGACTGGCAAATCGCATCCGTGGACCTGAAGGAAGTCGCCGCCGACGCCCTTTTCAGCGTCAACCAGATCATCGAAGACAAGAAGATCCATTCCGAACTCAACGCCCCGGCAACTATCCCCCTCGTCGCCGGAGACCGAGACCGGCTCATCCAGGTCATGGTCAACCTCATCTCCAACGCCGCCAAATTCTGCGACCCGGAAACAGGCCGGATAACGGTGAATATTCGCGTTTTAGGAGACCGCATCCGAGTGGATGTCGTAGACAACGGCATCGGCATCAGCCGGGAAAACCAGGAAATCGTTTTCGAAAAATTCCGCCAGGTGAAGGACGCCTCCCGGGGCAGGCCCACGGGAAGCGGCCTCGGACTCACCATCACCAAAAGAATCGTCGATCACCACGGCGGTGAAATATGGGTGGAAAGCGAACCGGGTAAAGGCGCGGTGTTTTCCTTCACTTTGCCCATAAGCTCCTCTTGAACGAAAGGCTCATCCATCAAATCCGCTCTTCGCCCCATGGCACCGAGCAGGTTCTTCGAAAATCACTTTTCTGTATATTTCGGATACCGGCAGTTCGCACTGGACCGTTTCAAGCGCTACGACCTGGTTCTTGTCGCAATATTTCGTATACGTCCAGGTGTCGTCGTCGCGACGAACAAACTTTTCCACTTTGCGATCATATTGGGAAACGAGAATGTATTCGACCAACGAATGTATATGCTGATAGTGTTCGAACTTGTTCCCCCTGTCATAGGCTTCCGTGGAATAGGACAGAATTTCAATGATCCCGACCGGGTTCAAGAGGACATCCTCGTTTTCGTCCTCGTATTGTTCCTTGTCGCACGCGACGACGATATCGGGATAGGTGTACTTGCCGATTTCATCGACCTTCACTTTCATATCGCTTGAAAAAACGTTGCACGGCCTTTCGAGCAGCTGATTTCCCAGTGTCCTGACAATGTTGGAGGAGATCAGATTGTGCCTGCGGCTCGCGCCTACCATCGCATAAACGTCGCCGTCGCAGTATTCGTGCCTGATTTCGGATTTTCTTTCCGAAATCAGGTATTCCTCTGGGCTGATTTTCTTATCGCGGTTTGGCAATATGACCATTCTCTCCTTCTGAAAAACGGAAACCAATTTCCGTATGGTTCATCGCGGATTTGTGGGGAGCGGCAAAGGTAACCAGAGCTTCCAGCTCTGGTCCCATATCGCGAATAGGCCGCCGCTTGTAAGCCAAGGCATGCCAGACCAGGATGGTCTGGTTACCATAGACGCACCTTTTCCTACAAATCAGCGATGAGCCTTCCGTATTTTCCCCATGCACCGACCTTGTCGGAGCTTTGCGAAAAGTGCGTTTCGCAGATCTCCGAACGGATTGTCATAGCCGCGAAACCCGTCGAAAAAGGCTCGATCAAATGGAATGCGAGGCGCAGTTTCGAATCCGGGGTTTTTGGCTATAACGTCGGCCACCTAACACCGTCATTCCGGGCGGAGCTTGCTTAAGACCCGGAATCAAGGCGACGCTCGAAACTTTTCGATGACAACCGGCCGAAGTCAAAACCAAGCCCGAGTCCGGCTATCGTAAACAGGCCGCTTGTTGGATGATTCGAACGGCTTCGACAAGGTCCAAGATGCCGTTGCCATCCATATCGAACGTGTCGGCTATCGGTATGCTATTGTTTCCGGTTAAAATCTGCAATGCGATAATCGCGTCTTCCAGAGAAATCAGCTTGTCTCCGTTGATGTCCCCCGGTATATAGCTGAAAAATAGTTCGCCCGTCATTTTCAAAGGCACGGTCAATATTTCAGTGTCCGGGTCGTTGGAGGGGATGTAGAGATTCGCCGTCTTTATTTCCTCGTCATCCGGTGAAAAAACGATTCGCACCGTGCAATCGCTGTCGGGAGAAAGGGTCTGGTTTGAACAAAGGTCGTTTGCAATGGAAAACCTGGCGGCGTCGTTGTCTCTGACATACAGGGTCCCGATTGCCAAATCGGCGATCCCTGTATTTCTAATCAGCACCGTTTGAGGACTCGACTGGCTTCCGGGTTCGACCGGGTTGAACAGTCTTAGCGTGGGTTCGGCGACGATATTCGGGAACTGGCCCGCTGTGAATGTCGTAGATACGGATGAAAACTGTTTGACGACCTGTTCGGATCTGGAAAAGAATTTGCCCGAAAGAGACAGTATATGGGTGTCTCCCGATACTGCGCCGTAATCGACACCGAACGTTATGTCCCCTATGTGGCCGGATGTTTCGAAAGGCTCGAAACCGTCTATCAGGATTTTCTTTCCGGCGACGGCGGCGCTCAGGTCGTTGAGTTCGACGGTGGGCGCCGTTCCGAAAGGTCTTTGGGGAAAATACTCGCCTCGACTGAACATAGTGACGGTCGGAAGATCGAGAACCGCCCCGGCGGCAAAGCTCAGTTCCAGGTAAAACGTTTCGATGTCCGCGACATTCTCGATTGCGACCGTCGCGATGCTGGCGCTTCCCGGCAATGCCGGATTCGCCGAAAGGGCCAATGTTTCCTGAGACGCCGTTACTTTGCAGACGAACGCGAGCGACCAGATTGTCAACACGAAAATCGTCAAGTGTCTTTGGTTGATCGGTTTCATTCCATCCTCCGGATTATTCGTTCAATGCCCCGTAATAATTGCTCAGGATTTGTTTGATTAAATCTTCGGCCGGACTGCACAGGTTCGGAGCGACGTCGGGATTGTTGTACAAGTGCAGGGCCGCGCTGACATCGCTGTATTCGACAATCGACGCATCCGTACCTCCTGCGGAAATTTCGCTCTCGTCGATGCAACCGTCTCCATTCGAGTCGATTATTTCCCCTTCCGCCAAAACGGATGGCTTTGCGAGAATGAACGTGCCAGAGATCGTCACGTCGTCCGGGCCTGCCCCGGAAATGGTTTCCGTATATGTGCCGGACAGCGAATTGCCGCCGTTTTCGATTGTCATGCCGGTCAGCGTAATGCTTCTGGTTACCGTTGTTTCTCCCATGTCGCTGGTAAAATCGTCGGACTGGAGATTGAATTCGGTCGCGCTCAACGTGCCGGAAACCCTTGGTCCTGCATCCACGCCGTCTATCTGAGGATCTACTTTTGGAAAAACCGCTGAAACAGCATTCGCTGCCCAAAATGCATACGGGACGCTGATAAGTCTTTGTCTCGGGGCCATTTCGGCATTTTCGCCGACTGTAATCCCTATGAATGTTTCGCCGCCAAACATGCTGGCATCCAGGGGGCGATGCTTCCCAAGACTACGGAGAATCTGCCTTCTGTTATGGTTACATTCTGGATTTCCGTCCAGACAGCCGAGCCGCCCGAAGCGACATCATAGATCTTGAAAGCGACCTGTCTTGTTCCAGAGATCGGCTGTCCGGCATTGTCCGTCAGAGTTCCTTGGCAATTCAGTATTTCGGGCAAATCCGCCGCAATTGAACTTGAAGCTATAGCTAAGGTCGCAAAAATAACGAAAAACAACATTCTTCTACGCATTTTCCTCTGTAGCCTCCCTTGTCTCCTGTTTCAATCCTCCAGATTATGTTTGTCGCAATCAACCCGCAGGCTTCCTATATTCGCTTCATCAATCCGGGCATTCGAAAAATCCTGGTTATAACGGATTTGGGGGTGGGTGGAATGTAGGTTGGGTTGAGCGTCGTCGATTGTTGGGTTTCGCTACGGAATTCTGTCAAACAAACAGATACGGCGCGCGAAATGGTTGGGAAGCAAGCGAAACCCGACATGAAACCCGCTCAACCCAACCTACGCATTGCCGCTCCCCCAAAACCGTTATAACCAGGAAAAATCAATGATAAAGACCGGAGTGCGCTTTTCGCAAGTACCCGTGATTATTGGGAAAAATAAAAAACACGGTTTCAGGTTTTTTCATTTGATCGCAAAAAAACTTGAATTCACTGGATGAGGCTTTAAATGCATTGTTTTCTTTGTCCACGGATCGGCATTTCGAGCAGTGGCTGTTGGGACCAGAATTTCACAACGAATACACCTCGGCTTAAAAACTCGGGATGCTTCGGGATCGACCGCAGCGAGCAGGCCGCTTATGCCGCCCGCGCCGTCGAGGGTCCCGGACAGGTCGAGGCCCCGGTTTAGTATCTGAAGTCGGCCGACTGGCCTCCGTCTTCGTCTTCGCGGTCTGGAGGATTGTTCACTCCGGCATTTCCGTGCCCCGCCATTCCGGCCGGAGCGAGCGTTTCCCGAGTCGGACGAAAATTCCGAGCATGCGCGAGAGTCCGTTGAAATCCGGCGGCGTCGCACTTGAAAGCGCGCGCGGAGAGCCGGAATCCAGTCTTCCGTTCAAGTCCCGGCTGCGCGGCGGCGAAAATGTCCGAACCGCAAGCTGCGGCATCTTGACGGGACAGGAACGCCTGCTTTCCAACAGTTCGGGGCCCGATCATTCCGCCTCGCCCCGTTCGCGAAAACTCGCCAAAGCCTGGATTCCGGCTCTCCGCGCGCGCTCCGGCCGGAATGACGGTCCGCTTGAAAATCCGAGGTCCAGGCGAACCATGCAAACCGAAAGCCGGCGCTACGGAAAGGAACAAAACACGACTGAAAAACTATCCGCCATTCCGAGGAATTTTCATCACCCCAGTCGTCCAGCATGTCGCGCACGTCATCGTATTCCAGAGAGCCGACGCACCCGCTCACGCACCCCATGTCGCTGGATATCATCCACTGCTTCTGCCTGAGGCCCCCGGCGTCCTTGTAGAAAATCCCGGAACCGTTCCGGCCGTCGTATGCGCCGGATACCAGGCAGCAGTCGCGGCAGACTTCGGCGAGGGGGCCGGTCGAAAAGAGGGGAAAAAGACAGAGCAGGCATGCGGCCGCGACAATGATCTCAGATACTGTCCAAATCAAGAGCCTGAAGGGTTTGGCTGCACACGAGGCCTTTGAAAATGAATGCATTGCATCTTTCTTTTTGTTGACAACCGACTATCCCCTATCTAAGATTGGCCCTCGATTCGGGCGGAAAGGCCGTCCATCAAAGACCTGCGATATTCCATCGACGCTCTCGAACAGTACATGTCGAAGGAAAAAAGCGTCGCAATGACAGCGTTGCCGCAGAAAGGGAATCACAGTCGGGATGCGGAAGTTTAGATTTGTTTTGAAACCTCGGCACAAGAGGCTTCTCAAGCTTATAGAACGACAGAAGGTTCGCCTGATCCTGGCCATGATCCTGACGGTCGTCTTCGGGCTGACCTCGGGGGCCATCGGCTTTCTTGTCAAACCCATCCTCGACGACATTTTTCTGAGCAAGGAGCGCGTGATGCTTACGCTGATCTTCTCCGCAGTCGTCGGCGTGTATATTCTGCGCGGGCTCTCAAATTTCGGGAACGCCTATCTGATGAACTACGTGGGGCAGGATATCATCAGGCGCATTCGCATCGAGCTGTTCGACAGCGTCATCGAACAATCCCTGTCCTTTTTCCATCGCGAAAGAACCGGAAGCATGATGTCGATCATCACAAACGACGTCCGAGTCCTCAGGGTCATGGTCACTTCGGCGGTAACAAGCTTTTTCAAGGATTTATTCTCCGTCGTCTGTCTTGTCGTCGTCATTTTGTACCGCGACTGGCTCATGGCCATCATCGTGATCGGCATCTTTTCCTGCGCCGTATATCCCATCCAGATGATCGGGCGAAAGGTCCGGAAAGCCAGAAAGGAATGCCAGCAGTGCATCGCGGACTTCAACTGCTATCTTCACGAGACGTTTCAGGGTAACAAGATCGTCAAGGCCTTCGGAATGGAAACCTCCAAAAACGAAGCGTTTTTCGAAACCACGGACAGGCTTTTCAATTTCGAAATGAAGGTGGTCAAGGCAAAAGCCATCGCGTCTCCGATCATGGAAGTGCTGGGAGGCATCGGAATCGGGCTTGTCATTTTCTACGGAGGATATCGCGTGGTCAACGGGGATTCGACGCCGGGCAACTTTTTCTCTTTCATGACATCGGCCATGCTGTTGTACGACCCCGTGAAAAGATTGTCCAACTTGAACGCGGACGTTCAGACCGGTCTTGCCGCCGCCGACAGGATTTACGACATCGCGGAAAGGAAACCCGATATCGAGGACCCGGAAAAGCCGGTTCAACTGTCGGCCGGGCCCCGATCCGTGGTCTTCGAGGACGTTTCCTTTTCCTACGGGGAAGAAACGATATTGCGAAACATAGACATCTCTGTCGAACCGGGCGAAATCGTCGCGCTGGTCGGCACGAGCGGGGCGGGAAAGACCTCCCTGATCAACCTGATCCCCAGGTTCTACGATGTGCGGGAAGGGGCGGTGAAAATCGACGGAATCGACGTGAGAAATATTTCGCTTTCGGACCTGCGCAGTCAAATCGGCATCGTGACCCAGGAGCCCATTCTTTTCAACGACTCGGTGCGGAACAATATTTCGTACGGCAATCCGAACGCCACGTTCGAACAGGTCGAGCAAGCCGCGAAAGCAGCCTACGCATACGACTTTATCACCGGATTTCCGCAGGGCTTCGACACGGACATCGGGGAATTGGGGGGCCGCCTGTCGGGCGGAGAAAAGCAGCGCATCTGCATCGCCCGGGCATTTCTGAAAAACGCCCCGATTCTGATCCTCGACGAGGCCACCGCCGCCCTGGACCCCGAAGCGGAAACCATGGTCAAGAAAGCCCTGGAAAACCTCGTCGAAGGAAGGACCACTTTCATTGTCGCCCACAGGCTGTCGACCATCGCCTTCGCCGACAAAATCCTGGTGCTCAAAGGTGGGCGAATCGTCGAGGAGGGGACCCACGACGAACTGATGGGGCGAAAAAAACACTATTACCGTCTGGTTCAGACCCAATTGAACAAATAAGGTCCGCCGAAGGTTGAAAAGCCAAGGACCTTCCCAAAGAGGATGCGGCATGAAGCTGATGATCATCACCAACAACCCCACGCGCGCAAGCTTCCGACTGCGAATCGAAGACCACCTGGATTTTTTGGAAAAGGAAGGGATTCGCAGCACCGTGTTCGCCTTGCCGAAAAAAACGGCGGACCGCTGGAAAATTTTCAGGCAAGCATCAGGTTACGACGCGCTCCTGCTGCACCGCAAGTGCCTGAACATCTGGGACTGGTGGTTTCTGTCGCGGCACTGCCCGCCGGTCGTCTTCGACTTCGACGACGCGATCATGCACAGTTCCACGAAACCGGAAAGCGACCGGACTTCGCATTATCGCCTGTTCAAGCGAACGGCGGAAAAAGCGACCGCGATGATCGCCGGCAACGACAATCTGGCCGGCTACGCCCGGAAATACTGCGACAGGGTGCATGTGCTTCCCACCGGGCTGGACGTTCCCGCCTATTTCGTTCCGGACACGAAAAAGCCCGACGACCGCGTCCGCCTGGTCTGGATCGGCAGCCGGAAAACATTGCCTTATCTGGCGGAAATCCGTCCGGTATTGGAACAGATCGGGGCCGAAAACAAAAATGTGGTTCTGCGAATCATCGCCGACCGCTTTTTCGAACTGGAAAACATGGAGGTCGAACAACGGCCCTGGTCGCTGGAAGGCCAGGTTCGAGACTTGCGGGAATGCGACATCGGGATTTCCCCCCTGCCCGACAACCGTTTCACCAGGGGCAAGTGCGCCTTCAAGATGCTGCAGTATTTCGCAACCAGCCTTCCGGTCGTCGCTTCTCCTGTCGGAACCAATCGGACCTTTCTGGAAGAAAGCGGCGCCGGTCTATTGGCATCGACTCCCGCGCAATGGAAGGAGGCGATTCTGACGATGGTGGCGGATATGGACGGATGGAGAAAAAAAGGGGAGGGCGGACGACACTACGTTCGCCGTTTCGACAAACCCGACATAGCAAGGGAACTGGCCCGAATTTTAAAAACCGCGACCGACAGATGATCGCGAAATTCAAACATAGCGAAAACGCGACAAAAAATGAGCAACAGGGAAAACAGGAAAGCAGTCCGCATACTCCACGTGCTGAACGACAAGGAGAAGATTTCCCCTCTCCTGATAAATCTCGTGGAGGGTCTCACAAAGGAAAACTTCGAACAAACGATTTGCTGCCTTCGAGGAAAGCTCGCCGGTGCCAGTCCTTTGGAAGAAAAATATCCGGTCCTTTCGTTGACGGAGAAAAAGACGCCCAGCCTCCATCCGGTCCCCATCGCCAGACTGTCTCGAATCATCCGGGAAAATCGAATCGATATCGTCCACTGCCAGCGGCACAAGCCGACGGTTTGCAGTACGCTTGCGGCGTGGCGCGCGGGCCGGAGCGTCAAAGTGGTTTCGACCGTGCATGGAAAAAACCGGACTCGCGGCGCCAGAAGAAAATTCCTCAATTTCCTGCTGTTCAAAAGGATCTCGAAAATCATCTCCGTTTCCCGCGCGGTTCGCCAGGACATCTTGCAAACGAATCCGGGATTGGCGTCGGACAAGGTTGTCACGATTTACAATGGCATCGATCCGCAGAAATTTTCCGTCGAGAACGCCGATTCCGAAAGTGTCCTCGAAACTCTCGCGCTGCCCGATGGAGCGACGGTTTTCGGAACGGTCGCGCGCCTGTCGCCGGTGAAGGGCCAGCGATTCCTGCTGGAGGCCTTCGAAATGCTCATGCGGCGAAACCCCAACGTCGCCTTGGTATTCACAGGGACGGGTCCCATGGAACAAGAACTCAAGGAACGGGCCAAGGCAATGATCGATTCGGGACATGTCCGTTTCCTGGGCCATAGAAGCGACATACCGGACATCCTGAACGCCATCGATTGTTTCGTTCTGCCTTCGCTTTCCGAGGGTCATCCGCTCTCCCTTCTGGAAGCCATGGCATGCGAGAGGATCGTGGTGGCATCGCGCGTCGGAGGCGTCCCGGAGATATTGTCCTCGCCCGACACAGGATTCACGGTCGAACCCGGCTCTGCGGCATCCCTTGCCGAAGCCATGGAAATGGCGTACCGCATGGGCGATGAACGGCGAAAAGCCATGCGGACAAACGCGAGAAAGACGGTGCTTGAAAACTACACGGTCGAAAAAATGGTCGCCGCCACCGCCGAGCTTTACCGCTCCCTGGTTTCATAGGCCGCGCACAACGCGACCGGAAACCAGAAGAAAAACCAGAAGGCCTTCGGATGCTGGATGAGAATCTGGCCGTCGGTGGCAAGGCATAACGCTCCGAAAAGGGTCGAACACACGATGAGGAATCTTTCGAACCGGTTCTCGATTCTGAAGGACGTCAACACGCAACAGGCGATCATCGACAAATGGATGGCGAGGCCTGCCACCCCCCCGAAATACAAAGTGGCGACGTAGGCGCTGTGCGGGTGGTTGAACAGTGTACCGTCGGAAACCACTGTATTGCAATCGGCGTTCATGCCGTGGCCGAACCAAGGGGCCGACGAGATCCTTTCCCAGAAAAGCCCCCAGATTTCGACTCGATACGACAGCCCGCGCTCCAGGATAAAATACTGGTAAAACTCGGGCACGAAAAAAATGGTCGCGGCAAGTACGAGCAGAACGGAAACCAGAAGAACGGTGAATCGACCCGACAATCCGCGCTTGATTCCCGACCTTGAAAAAATGATCGCCTGCCAGAAAAGCATGGCCGCCACAAGGGCTGCCAGCGGCCCCCTCGATTGGGCCATCAGCATGTACAGGAAGATGGGAAGGGCAAGGGACGCGTAGATCAGCCTGTCTTTCGGTCCCCGCTTTTCATAGACCAGATACAGGCAGGAAATAAATGCCACGCCATAAATCGAGGAGGCGCCGATGGGATTGCGCAACAGCCAGTACCCCGTGAGACGAAGCTCCGGAAAGGGATTGCGCGCGAAAAAATAGACGGGATACGCAGTCGATACCACGGCAGCCACCCAGCAAAAAAGCACAAGCAAGCGCCGCAAAAAATCCTTGTCCCTGTTGACCAGGTATACGGTAGAGGCCATGAAGCACAGAATATACAACACGCGCCTTCCGTACACCAACAGATCGCTCGCGCTGAAATCGTCCGCCCATAAGAGGGTAAGCCACAGGTAGACAAGAAACAGGGTCGTAATCGAAAAGACCCTTCCCGAAAATATTGGAACGATGGCAACCTTCTTCAGCAGAACCATGGCGAGAAACGGGAACGCGATTCCGAAATAAAAAAAATAGCTGATCGCCTTGCTTGTGGGAAAAATGAAAAAACCGAGGAAGAAAAGTGCGTACATTACGGGAAAAACAGATTCGATCAAATTGTCCCTTCGCAACGATGGAATTTTCATTTCGGGTCCTTTTCGAGACATGCTTCGGAGCAGCGCTTTTCGTATTTTTTTCTTTTCTTTCCGATATGCTTGTCCAAATATTTTTCGAATCCAGCCGGCCGGGCTTTTCGATTTTCAAGATACCATTCGGACAGCCATCGGGCCGTTTCCCATCCCATACCGAATTCCAATGCGGAAAGGAGAAACCTGGCCAGATCCTTGCCCTGTTTTTCGGCCGAAGCCGATTGTTCGACATGGTCCAGGTCGCTTAACAGGACCTTCGGCGCCAGGTTGTCGATCCATAAAAAATTCGACCATTTCAAATCTCCGTGGACAAACCCCTTGTCGTGCAACATCGACGCGAGGGCGCAGGCCTTTTTCAGCACGTCCAAAAGCCTGCCTTCGGATACTTGATTTCTGTTACGCGCGGTTTTTCCGAGGTTTTCGCACGCCAGCCATCGGCTGACGTCATAGGTATGGACGATGAAAGGTCCGTGCCTGACTTCCAGGTAGAGCAGGGGCTCGACGGTGGGAATTCCCCGCTCCAGCAAGGCGAGGCGGCATTGCCAGTTCCGTCTTCCCCGCAAAGGCCGAAAGGCCGAAAACACGCTTTTTCTCAAAATCCATTCGACGTCCTGAAGGCAGACTCTCCCCCACGGCGCAAGATTTGCGGCGACAGTCCTTTTCACGCCTTCGGCCTTGGCGACTTCCAGCGGGTTCGACGCTGCTTCGCGCAATCTGCCCAGCCATGCGGCCGAAGGCAAAACAGGCTCGGCCACCCTTTTCAGGCAAACGATATTGACCATCGTCGTTTTCAAGTTCGCAGACGGCGCCTTTCCACCAGTTTCTGGGTGTGTCTCGCGATACGGGCGCTCTTTCGCCGAATCCAGAATTGTTGAAAACGACCGTAGACCCCGGCATTGCCAGTCCCTTTGTAGGCCCTGAAAAGGAGAGCCCTGTCTTCATCGGAAAAAAACTCGTCGAAAAGCGTATAATTCAACTCGGCGAGACTTTTTATAACCCATCGAAAGCGAAAAAACTTTCCACGATCCACTCTTTGAAGGTCGAACAGTGCGATTTCGAGGGGACCTCGCAGGTCCTGCCCCACCCCCAGCAGAATATGCGTCGCGTTGAAATCCTTGTGATTGAAACCTTCGTCGTGCATTTTACGAGCGAAACGTCCGATTTTTTCCAAAAGCGCCTTTTTGCGCAGGTTCGCGCCCGGCCCGGTGAAATATTCGGGTCGGTTGAAAAGGAGCCATTCCAAAGATACCCACGGCGAAAAATCCTCCGTCAACAAAAAAGATTCCGCGCGGGACCTTCCGACCATCCTGACCCCGGCCGCCACAGGCGTCACGGTAGCCAGGCCGTGCCTGCGAAAAGCCACGATGTTTTCGAACTCCAGCATTCCCTGGGATGTCGAACCGGCCCCGAAATCCGAAAAACTTTCCGCCCCCCCTCTCACCTTTTCGGCATTGTGTCTTTTCAAATAAAAGGTCTTCCCGACGCCGTCTACGGAGAAATCGATGCGCGCGACGCTTCTTTGTCGAATCTTCTTGAAAGAATGTCCTCCGGAAAAACCGAAAACACGCTCGAAATCGACGAATCCGATTTTTGCAAGAAAATCCTTGAAAACCGGATTGACAACCATTCCGTCGAATTGCTCGGGAATTACCGGACGGCGGAACCTTTCAGGGTCGAACATGTTTCGAAGACCGGACTCGTTCATAAAGCTTCAACACTTCCGAAAGATGTTTTTCCCTGCTAAACGCCGATGCGGTTCTCGCCGCTCTTTGACCCATGGGTTCGCGCTCGGAGGACTGCTTGAGAAAATCGAGCCGCCCGGCCAGTTCGCCGGGGTCCGAAGTTTCGAGCACGTACCCCTGGCTGCCGTTTTCCACCAGTTCCGCCGCGCCGTTGTTTTCGCTTGTCAAAACCGGCAGACCGCAGGCCATGGCTTCCAGGCAGACATTGGCAAACGCGTCGTACAGGGTCGGAAGCACGAATACGTCCGCCGCCGCGTACAGCTCCTCGATTTTTTTCCTGGGCCCCAAAAACGCGACGCCATTTCCAAGCCCGTTTTTTCCAATCCATTTCCGGTACGGGGAGGGATCGTCCGAACCCGCGACCAGCAGTTTGAAAGACGAATCGCCGAGCAAGGCCAAAGCCCTCAATACCAGATCGAGTCGCTTGAGCTTGAAATCGTTGGAGACAAAAAGGACAGCCGTTTGATCCGACCTAAGACCCAAGGCCTTTCGCTGGGGAACGCGGAAGACGTTTTTCACCCCCGGATTGAAACGGTCGGTGTCTATACCGTTGTAAATCACCGCCAATTTTTCGGGGGGAGGGCTGTAATGCTCGACAATCTGGCGGCAGACAAGCTTGGAGTTGGTCATGATCGCCAGACAGCCGCCCTGCTCGAATATCCTACGTTCCAAACGTGTCAGAACCTGACGCCGGAAACTGATCTTCTTGAAAAACCGGACGGTCGGGTTGGGATATCTCTGTCGCATTTGAATCGGGTTGATCCCGTCGGATACCCGGAAAATGTCCTGGTAAAACGTTCTTTCCATACTGTGGACAATATCGAACTGCTCCCTTCGAAACCGATTCCGCAACGATTGCGAAAAAGTCAGGTGCTTTACCGGCGAGGAAAGCCTCAAGATCGGCACATGATGGAAAACGATATGCGGATCCTCCATTCGGGTATTCGAAAATACGTGGACTTCATGCCCCTTGCGGGCCAGAGCGCGACTCAGGAAAACGGTGTATTTTTCCTTGCCGCCTTTTTCCAGTGTGTAATGATGGCAAACCAGTGCGATTTTCAAAGAATGTTCCTGTCTCTCAAATTTTGCAAACCTCACAATTTTAATCATTAGTTTTTCGTTTGGTCAAGCCAAATGACAGGAAAAAATTGTTTTTGCCAATAAGATGTTTGTTTGATATGAAAAGGACCGTTTCGAGACGGATACGATTTCGCAATATCGTTGAATTTTCATATCGGGAAAAGAGAATCGAATGCAAGACGGATTCGGCGCAAAGAAAAAAATCGGTTCGCTCTTCGCCTGGTTTCAGGCATTCGGCAGCCGGAAATCCAAGATTGCGCGCCAATGGAAGGATTACAGACGTGTACACCGCATGGGTTTCGACATCCGACTGATCGACGACTGCAACGACTCGGATTTCATCGACCGATGCATTACGGAAAAAGACGGCCCCGACGGTCGCTTCGAATCGGTCGCGAGTTCGAAGTACGCGTCGGTCAAGCTTTTTTTCTATCGCAAGAAAAAATATGTTAAAAAAGTTTTTTTTCACCGCGACTACCGGGATGTCCTCAAGGACATCGTCCGCGGACCGAGGGCCTTTCGTTCCCTGGAAGGAGACCTGCTCCTCGAAAAATTCGGGTTCCATGCGCCCAGATGTGTCATGGTTGCACAAAAAAGGCGCCTTTCCTTTGCCGTTTCCGAATTCATCGACGAAGCCGAAGACTTGGACAGTCTGCTGAAAAAGAATTTGCAAGGCCCGCTGGACGATTCCAAAGTGCGATTGAAGAGACGAATCGCCGTCGAAACCGGGCGTCTGGCAGGCAGGCTTCACGCATTCGGCATCTGCCACGGCGACATGAGGCAGGGAAATATTCTCTACAAGGAAAACCAGGACGGCAATGTGGAGCTGTGGCTGTTGGACAACGAAGGGACCTTTCATTACAAAAAACTGCCGGATAAAAAACGCGTGAAGAATCTGGTTCAATTGAACATCATTCCCTTTCCGGTCGAAACGATCTCGAAAACCGACCGGATGCGATTTTTCCATGCATACCTGGAACAAGTCCCCGACATGGTTCCGCAGAAAAAGCCTCTGGCCAGAGAGGTCCTTCTCAAAACCTCTGTTCGGCTGCAAAAAATGGCGAGCAAACGAATTCGTCATGGAGGCAAATCCTAAAAATTGGAAATAATTAGCCAATGTTGATATGCGTCCTTTTCTATATAGCACATCTCAATACCGACGGAACAAATACCCGTAGGGGCCGCTCTCGTCCTGGAAAATCGGATCGGGCAATTTCTCCGCCAAGTCCCTGATTTTTTTCGCGCGCCCGACGAGCACCGTCCTGCCCCGATTGCTTTCGATCAACTCGGCGGCAGATTGTTCGTCGAGCAATCTGCCTTGCGCATCCTCGGATTTCAACCCGTAGTCGAATTCCCCGGAATTGCCCAGCACGAAGACATCCCGGCGCCCCCAATACCAGCATGCGGCGCCCACCGTGTTTCCTTCGGAAACGACAATGTCGTCGCCTTTGACGAAAGGACCGTATTTCTCCAGAAAGGGGCCCGGCGCCTTGGCCTCGACAGTGGGCTCCGGAACGATAAAATGGACAACGAAAAACAACAGCAGGGGGGCAAGTCCGAACATGAGGATTTTATCTCTTTCCGCCGAACATTTGGAAGTCCAGAGGAATAATAGAATCATAAAGACGAACCCGTTAACTGCCATGACCGATTTCCATGGGTGGCTGAAGAGACGTACGTCCTTGTAGCCGAACATCTGAAAATACAGAAAGGCGACCGCGAGCAGACCGAAGAAAAACGCGCACCCAAGGGCCCCCCAACGGAAAAAAACGGACTCCTTCTCTTTTTCCAGAACGTGCGAAAGCCCGAGGGCGGTCAAGATCGCAAAGGGTGGAAAACATGGAAGAACATAGGTCAACAGCTTTCCGTTCGATACGGACAAGAACAAATACGGCAGCACCAGCCAGCAGATGGACAATCTCGCAAGCCGCCCCTTTTCCCCCGGATCATGCCACAGAGCCTTGATTCCCTTGAAAGCGGCGGGGGTCGCGAAGGTCCAGGGCAGGAATATGCCCGGAGCGGCCAGGAAGAAAAAAAGGAAGGACTCTTTGTGCTGTGCGTTGTTCCCCAGAAAACGGCGTATATGTTCGTTCCAGAAAAAGAATTTCCAGAAATCCGGTTCCCTCAGATGAATGGAAATGCACCAGGGAAGCGCCACGGCGACTGCGGCGAGAATCGGCAGCCAACCCATGCGCAACAGATCCCGATACCGGCGCTGCCATGCAAGATAGGGCGCGAGCGCCAGAACCGGCACGGCGAAGGCCAGAAAGCCCTTGGTCAGAAACGCCAGGCCGCACGACGCGCCGGAAGCGAGAAGAAAATATTTTTCCTTCGCAGACCCGGAAGTCGCCTCCGTGGCCAAAAAGAAGGCGACTATGGATGCGGTCAAAAAAAACGAAAACAGGTTGTCCAGCAAGGCGATATTTCCCACCACGAACACCTCCATGCAGGACAAAAAGACAAGCGCGGCCAGAATCGCCGTCGTTTCATCCTGTTCCTTCTTTCCATACGCGCGGCGGGCCAACAAAAATACGAGCAGGGCCGACAGCCCTGCGGCCAAGGCGCAAGGCAGCCGGACCGCAAAATTGTTTTCGCCGAACGCCAGTATGGACAGGGCCGTGGCCCAATACCCAAGCACCGGTTTTTCGAAATAGCGAACGCCGTCGAAACGTGGCGAGATCCAGTCGCCGCCCGCGATCATTTCCATTGGTATTTCCGCGTAGCGAGTCTCGTCGGGCACGCAAAGGTCCCGAAAGCCGAGGGGCACAATGTAGCACAGAAGATAAAAGCCCAATACCGCGAGAACATATTTGTTCGTTTTTTGCCTTGGATACATGTCCATCCCGTATCTAAATGTGCGACTATCCGACAACTCTTCGCAATTGCCTCGTACGGCGTTGCGAAGAGCAGGCCTTTTGCGCCGATTGCCATTGCTCGGTCGAGCCGCCGACGGCGTTTTCGAGGAAATAATCCAGGGTCTCCTCCACGGATTGTTCGAAGGGCGTCGAAGGTTCCCATCCCAGATATTTTCTGGCCTGGCGGATCGACGGCCGCCTGTGAAGCACGTCCTGGTAGCCCGACCCGTAATACGCACGCGCCTCGACATATTCGACGCCCGCGTCCGGCGGAAAGTGCGAGCGCAACGGATGTGCGGCGAACTTTTCGCGGAGAATGTCCGCAAGCGCTTTCATGCTTTGCTCGTTGTCCGGGTTTCCAATGTTGAAAATCTTTCCCTGACAACAATCGTTTCGGTTTTCGATGATTTTGAAAAGACACTCGACGCCGTCTTTGACATCGGTGAAACACCTTTTCTGACCACCGCCGTCCACCAGCCGGATGGGAGTGCCTTCAACCAAATTCAAGATGAACTGGGTGATCACGCGGGAACTGCCGATCCTGGCCGATTCCAGGGAATCGAGCTTGGGGCCGATCCAGTTGAAGGGGCGAAACAGAGTGAACGGCAGCCCCTCCGTGGCCCCGTAGGCCCAGATCACCCGGTCGAGCATCTGCTTGCAGCAGGAGTAGATCCATCGTTGCTTGTGGATGGGACCCAGGACGAAGTTGGAGTGCCGTTCGTCGAACTCGGGATCGCGGCACATGCCGTAGACCTCCGAGGTGGAGGGAAAGATCAGGCGCTTTCCGTACTTGGCGCAATATCGGACCACCCTAAGGTTTTCCTCGAAATCGAGTTCGAAGACCCGCAAGGGGTTGCGCACGTACTCTATTGGCGTGGCGATGGCCACCAGGGGGAGGACGATGTCGCACTTGCGGACATGGTATTCGATCCATTCGCGCATGATGGAGATGTCCCCCTCTGTGAAGTGAAAATCCGGATGTCCCATCAGGTGCTCCACGGAGTTGGAGCAAAGGTCCATGCCGTGCACTTCGTAAAGTCCGCTTTCCAGAAGCCGTTCGCTCAGGTGATTGCCGATGAAGCCGTTGACGCCGAGGATGAGCACGTGCTTTTTGCGCCGCAGTTCCGCCATGCGTTCGAGGTTCGCGTCGAACTTCGCGCCGACGGTCAGGTTGAGTTCCCTAGCGAGCTGGGCCCCGGCCATGTACACGCCTCCTTCGGCCTGGCCGAACCGTATTTCCACCGCCCCCTCGCCGCAGGCGACCGTCGTGGGCTCCACCGACACGACCGTGCCAGGAACGGCTTCTCGACGCCGGTCCGTAGCCGAGACTTGCCAGAATATGCATTTGCGCCTTCCGAGATGGGAAAACGCGCCGGGGTAGGGGCGGGTGGTCGCCCGGACCAGATTGGCCACTTCGGTCGCGTTCCGATTCCAATCGATCTCCCCATCCTGGGGGCCGCGTCCGCCGAAGTAGCTGGCGGAAGAATATTCCTGGGGGAACCTTTCGGCCTCGCCCTTGAGAATTTTCGGAAGCAGGTCGTCCAGCAACTCTCCTGCTGCGACGGCAAGCTTTCCATGCAGGTCCAAGACCGTGTCGCAATCGCCGATAGGAACCGACTTTTGTCCGACGATATCGCCGTCGTCGGGGCGAGGGGTCATGTAATGCAGTGTCACGCCGGTTTCCCTTTCGCCGTGGACCAGCACCCAGTTGACCGGACATCTTCCCCGGTAGCGGGGCAAAAGCGAACCGTGCAGGTTGAGACATCCTTTAGGCGGTAATTCCAGGATCTTTTTGCCCACCAGGTCCCTATAATAAAAGGAGAAGAGAATATCCGGCGCCGCTTTCTCGATTCGTTCCACCCACAGGGGATGGTTGATGTCCTCCGGCGCATAGACCGGTATGTCGTTGGCTGCGGCGACCTCGGCCACGGACTCGAACCAGATGTTCTCGCCGGGGTCGTCCAGGTGGGTGAATACCGCCTGGATATCGAACCCGCATGCCAGAAGGGCCTTGATTCCGACGCAACCGATGTTGTGATAGGCAAGTACGACAGCTTTCATAATGTCCTCCCCGAAAAGTTGGCAATTTCCGGCCGGGGCAGGGAACCCGAACCGATGCTCGCCCCCAGGTTCGGCTCTGCGGCCAGCCGGGAGCCGGTTCCGCGCACCTCCTGAATGAAGAAGCGGGGACGGCCCCTGACGTCGTGGTATATTCTTCCGATGTATTCCCCCAGCAGGCCGAGGCCGACGAATTGTGCGCCGATCAGCACGAATAGCGCCGCGAAAAGCGTAAACACGCCCTCGGCCGCCCACTGGGCGCCGTAGACAAGACGCAGCGCCATGAGCAGGACCCCGAAACCGATGCCGCACGCGGATATCGCGGCCCCCGCGAACGAAAGAAGGCGCAGGGGAAACGTGGACATGGAGGTGAGCAGGTCGAACTGGAGCGAAATCAGTTTCAAGAGGCCGTACTTGGACTCGCCGTTTTCTCTGGCGGCGTGTTCCACGGGAATCTCCGACGTGCTCGCGGCAAAGCCGTTGGCCAGGATGGGGATGAAGGTGGAACGTTCCCGGCACTGGAGCATGGCATCGACTATGGAGCGGCGGTAGGCCCGCAACATGCACCCGTAGTCGTGCATCATCACCCCGGTGGTTTTTTGAACGATCCGGTTCACCAGGGCCGAAGCGGTTCGGCGAAAAAATGTGTCCCGCCGGTTTTGGCGCACCGTGCCCACGACGTCCACGCCTGTTTCCATCTCGCGCACTAGGTTGGGAATCTCCTCAGGAGGGTTCTGCAAGTCGGCGTCCAGCGTGACCACGATCTCGCCCCTGCTGTTTTCCAGCCCCGCGAAAACGGCCGAATGCTGGCCGTAATTTCTGTTGAGCAGGACCCCCACCACCTCGGGGATGCTGTCGGCGGCCCGTCGCACCATGTCGCGGGAACCGTCCGCGCTTCCGTCGTCCACCAGAACGATCTCGTAGCGCCTGCCGGTTTTCTCGCAGGCGCTACGACAGCGCCGCACAAGCTCGTCCAGGTTCTCTCGTTCGTTGAAGACAGGAATGACCACGGAAAGCTGCGGCACCTCCGTCCGAGGGCTTCCCATAGTTCCGATACGGCCAACTCGGCGTCCCGCATCTCTTCTCGGACCTGCCTGGGGTTGCCAACCCTGCAAAACCTCCGCTCCCGTCGCGACCTCGGAATTATGGCCGGACGGCTCAGGAAACGGCTGAAAAGACGATCTCATGTTCTTTTCCCTTCTAAAAAAAATCGATTGAAATTTTGGAAAAAAATGCCCGCGTTTGCGCGCTCAATACAAGAGACTTTTTATCAGATGGGAATGAAGAAAAGATGAAGAAAACGGAAGCATTCCCAGCGTTTTTCATTTGTTATTGCCAGGAGACGGTTCGAAGGTAACCAGACCCATCCTGGTCTGGTTTTGCCATTGCCAAGATTCTTTTTGGCGCTGCCGGCACCGCACCGGACCAGAGCTGGAAGCTATGGTTGCCTTGAGAATGCTCCGGAAATGCTACCGATAAAATGGGAAAAATCACTTGCATTCGGAACTTTTTCCTGTTAATTGCCAAAAATTCGCTTGCCCGATTTGCGAGAGATTGTCATGAAGACAAACCATGTTCTCGAAAAGAGCTTTTACATTCAGAAAACGGACGGCAAGAGCATTGACATCAAAGCCTGCGCCTGGATGAAAATCGTTTTTAAAGAAAGGCATGAAGAATGAAAGACGCATTCTCCCCTGAAAAAAGGAGATCTGATTTTCTGCCGTTCTCCCGCCCTTCCATCGGCGAGGAGGAGATTTCCGGGGTGTCGGAGGTGCTTCGATCCGGATGGATCACCACGGGCGCGAAGAGCGCAGAATTCGAAAGGAAATTTTGCGAATTCGCGGGATGCGAACACGCCGTCGCTCTGAGTTCGGCGACAGCGGGCATGCACCTGGTTCTGGAAGCCATGAACATCGGCGAGGGAGACGAGGTGATCACGCCGTCCATGACCTGGGTCTCCACCGTGAACCTGATCGTATTGGCCGGCGCCCGTCCGGTGTTCGTGGATGTGGATAAAGACACGCTGATGGCCCCTTGCGAGGCCTTCGCCGAAAAAATCACGGAACGTACGCGGTTGATCGTCCCCGTGCATTTCGCCGGAGCGCCCGCCGACATCGAGCCGATCAGAAAACTGGCGGAAAAAGCAGGCGTCGCGCTTGTCGAGGATGCCGCCCACGCGTTGGGGACCGAATACAAGGGAGAACGCATCGGAAAGACCGGTTCCTCGATCTTTTCGTTCCATCCGATCAAGAATGTTACGACTGGGGAAGGGGGCATGTTTTGTTCCGACGACCCCTCATTGGTCGAACGCATTCGACGTTTGAAATTCCATGGCCTGGGCGTCGACGCCCATGACCGAAACGTCCAGGGGCGCGCCCCCCTGGCCGAGGTGATCGAACCGGGTTTCAAGTACAACATGACCGACATTTCGGCGGCATTGGGCATCGCGCAACTGGCAAAGCTCCAGCGCTTCAACCAAAAGCGGACCGAACTGGCCGAGAGGTACCGAAGCCGCCTCGCCGAAATCGACGAAATTGTTCCCCTGGGCGACCCGCCCTACGATTTCACCCACGCTTGGCATCTCTTCATCGTCCGGTTGGACACGGATAGAAGCGGATTGACTCGAAACCTTTTCATGGAGGAATTAAAGCGAAGAAACGTGGGGACCGGAATCCATTTCACGGCCGTCCATCTGCACAAATATTACCGGGAGGCGATGGGGCAGGGCAGGGGAATGCTGCCGAACACCGAATGGAATTCGGATCGGATTTGTTCGCTTCCTCTTTTCTGCGACATGGAGCCTGAAGACGTCGATTTCGTCGTGGACACCATCAAGGAGGTCTTGTCGAATGGATAGGACGGTCCATGTGTCGGTGGTCGTTCCCGTCTATAATGAAGAGGGCAACCTCGACGAGTTGACAAGGCGCTGCGCGGCCGCGTGCGAAAGCCTGGAAAAGCCTTTCGAGATCGTCCTTGTGGACGACGGCAGCAGCGACAAATCGGCGGAGAAAATCGCGAAGGCGGCCGAATCCGGGTCCGCTGGGGTCGTAGGGGTTTTCCTGAACAGAAATTACGGGCAGCACGCCGCCGTCATGGCCGGTTTCGAGCACTCGAAAGGGCAAATTGTCGTCACGCTGGACGCGGACTTGCAGAACCCTCCGGAAGAGATTCCCCGCCTAGTCCGGAAAGCCGAAGAAGGTTTCGACGTCGTGGGAAGTGTGCGAGTACACCGCCGCGATACGCCGTTTCGAAAATTGGCCTCCGGCTTGGTCAACAAATTGACCCAAAAAGCCACCGGCGTGCCCATGAACGACTACGGATGCATGATGAGGGCATACAAGCGCCATATCGTCGATGCCATGCTTCAGTGCAGAGAGAGCAGCACGTTTATCCCGGCTCTGGCCAACAGCTTCGCGAAAAACATCGTGGAGATCGACGTGGACCACAGTCCCCGGACCCAAGGCGAATCCAAGTACAGCCTATGGAAACTGATCAATTTGCAGTTCGACCTGATGACCGGAATAACGACCTTTCCCCTGCGTCTTCTGAGCATTCTGGGAGGTTTCTTTTTCGGATTCGGACTGCTGCTCGCAGTCTATATCCTCGCCATGCGGATCATACACGGAACGGAATGGGCGGTGGGGGGCGTTTTTACCCTGTTCGCCGTCTTGTTCTTCTTCATCGGCGCGCAGTTTGTGGGGCTGGGACTTATAGGGGAATATATCGGAAGGATTTATCGTGACGTGCGGGGCAGGCCGCGCTATTTTGTCGAGAAAGTCGTGCGCGATGGCGGCATGGAAGACGAAGATTTCGGACCTGGTTTTAACGTCGGCAAACCAACTCCGTCATTCCGGGCGGAGCTTGCGGAGACCCGGAATCCAGGCGATGGTCGAGGATAAAAGTGGTTCCAATTGTTTAAAAATAGTTGTTCCAATTGTTTAATTTTTGTCCCTAAGGAGAAATCGAATCGTGAAAGCCGTTGTCTTGGCATACCATAATATCGGATGCGCGGGGATTCGCGCCTTGCTCGAAAACGGGTTCGAAATCGCGGCCGTCTTCACCTACCGCGACAAGGCCGACGAGAATATCTGGTTCGAGTCCGTCGCGGAGCTTGCCGCTCGCATGGACATTCCGACTTTCGTTCCCGACGACGTCAACCATCCGATCTGGGTGGAAAAAATCAGGCAGCTCCAACCGGATATCCTGTTTTCCTTTTATTACCGTGACATCGTCAAGCCCCAAATTCTGGACATCCCCCCCGAAGGTTGTCTCAACCTGCACGGTTCGCTCCTTCCCAAGTACCGGGGCCGGTGCCCCGTCAACTGGGTGCTGGTCAACGGCGAAAAGGAGACAGGGGCGACGCTGCATTACATGACCCCCGGAATCGACGACGGCGACATTGTTGGCCAGAAGAAAGTTGCGATCTCGGAAGACGATACGGCCAAAACCCTAAACGAAAAAATGACCCGCGCGGCCTGCGAACTGCTGAACGAAACCCTTCCGCTCTTGAAAAAGGGCGACGCTCCGCGCTTGGCACAGGACCATTCGAAGGCGACCTACTTCGGCGGAAGAAAGCCTTCCGACGGTCTGATCGACTGGAGTATCGGCGCACAGGGCGTTAGAAATCTGGTCAGGGCGGTGACACGCCCGTATCCTGGGGCCTTCGGCTATCTCGGCGGAAGAAAATGCTTTTTCTGGGAGGTTTCGATAGCTCCCGGAGAATTTTCCCAAGAAAAGCCGGGCACGATCCTGTCTGTTTCGCCTTTGATCGTATCCTGCGGCGAGGATGCCGTCAGAATCGATTTCGGGCAGAGCCAGGACGGCGTGTATGTCGGCGGCGAGCGTCTCGCGCAAGAGTTGGGCATGGCCCCCGGCATGGTGTTCGGGGCCGATGTTTCCGCTGCGGCCAGGTGCTTTCGGAAAAAAAACGTTCTGATCCTGGGGGTGGACGGCTTCATCGGAAACGCCATCAGCGAGCGGCTCCTGGAAAGCGGCAAGTACGAAGTCCACGGTATGGACTTGAACGACAACTACATCCGGAGGCTGCTCTCCAACGAACATTTCCATTTTCACGAGGGCGATATCGCCATCCACAGGGAATGGATCGAATATCATGTCCGGAAGTGCGACGTTATTCTGCCGCTGGTGGCGATCGCAACCCCCATCGAGTATACGCGAAACCCCCTGAGAGTTTTCGAACTCGACTTCGAGGAAAACCTCAGGGTGGTCCGCTATTGCGTCAAGTACGGCAAGCGCCTCGTGTTTCCATCCACATCCGAAGTGTATGGAATGTGCCAGGACAAGTTTTTCGACGAGGACCATTCCAGTTTCGTTCTGGGGCCGATTCAAAAGCAGAGGTGGATCTATTCCTGTTGCAAGCAGATGCTCGACCGAGTGATATGGGCGTATGGACAGCAAAAGGGGTTGTCCTTTACGCTTTTCAGGCCGTTCAACTGGATCGGCCCGCGTTTGGACAGCCTCGAATCGGCTCGCATCGGCAGTTCCAGGGCGATTACGCAGTTGATTTTGAATCTCGTGGAGGGTACGCCCATCAAGCTGATAGACGGGGGGCGTCAAAAAAGGTGCTTCACGGATCTCAAAGACGGCGTCGAATGTCTCTATCGCATCATCGAGAACAAAAACAATGTTTGCGACAGCCGGATTTTCAACATCGGCAATCCGGACAACGAAGCCAGCATCGAGAATTTGGCGATAACCCTGGTCGAAAAATTCGACGCGCATCCGTTGCGAAACGCATTTCCGCCGTTTGCTGGGTTTAACCAGGTGGAAAGTCGCACATACTACGGGGACGGATACCAGGACATGGGCCATCGGAAACCGTCCATAGAAAAGGCGCGGCGTCTTCTGGGCTGGGAACCTTCGGTCAAACTGGAGCAGTCCGTGGAAGAAACCCTCGATTATTTTTTGCGAAAGGCGGCGTCCGCCATAGAATTGGAAAGCGCGGGATATGAATGTCGGGTTGAGAATTGACGTTGATACGTTTCGCGGGACGCGCCTGGGCGTGCCGAACCTTTGCAAGCTTCTGGCGCGATACGATATTCGGGCGACATTTTTCTTCTCTGTGGGTCCCGACAATATGGGGAGGCATCTGCGACGCCTGCTTTATCCGTCGTTTTTTCTGAAGATGCTCCGGTCCAACGCGCCCGGTCTCTACGGGTGGGACATTCTTTTCATGGGAACGCTTTGGGACGGCCCGGTGATCGGGGAAAAATTGGCGCCGACGATTCGGAGAGCGGCCTCCGACGGCCATGAAATCGGACTGCATGCATGGGACCACCATCTCTGGCAAAGCCGCATCGATAAAATGGACCGAGACGAAATTCGTTCGGAACTTAAAAAAGGTTACGACATGATGGTCGGAATCGTCGGAAGCCCGCCGGCTTGTTCCGCAGTTGCCGGGTGGAAATGCAACGAATTGACGCTCGAGGAAAAGGAAAAATTCGGTTTCCGTTACAACAGCGACTGCCGGGGCGCTTCCGTTTTCAGGCCTTCGATTCGCGGCAAAGCGGCCACAGCGCTTCAAATCCCGGTCACCTTGCCGACTTACGACGAGTTGGTCGGTCGCGGCGGCGTCTGCGACGAAAATTACAACCAATATCTTCTTTCCCTGATTCGGCCAAAAAATCTGAACGTATTGACGATTCACGCCGAGGTCGAGGGAATCGCGCGCCAGTCCTTGTTCGAAAAGTTTTTGCGGCTTGCTCGCTCGAAAGGGCTCGGGTTCGTCCCCTTGGAATCTCTGCTGGACGGGGCGGGGAAAATAGAGGACGGCCGCATCGTTAAAAAGGAAATCCCTGGCAGGCAGGGATGGGTCGCTTGCCAGGATCGGCCTGAACTTTATCGTTGAACATATTTGAATTCGGGTTTTGGTTATAACGACGGCCAACCAACACCGTCATCCCGGGCGGAGCTTGCGGGGACCCGGAATCCAGGCGACGATCGAAACTGTTGATTTTAAACCGGCCGAAGTTAAAAACAAGGCCTGAATTCGGAAGGAACCCTATTTTGGAACAAACCGCCATATCCGACGGAAAAAATCGAAGTGCGGATATTTTTTTCTGGTCGGTCGCCATTCTTATCATCTTCTGGGCGCTCGGCTACCGGGGATTGTGGACCGCCGAAGAGCGTTGGGCGCAGATTACAAGGGAAATGTTTCTCTCGGGAGATTTTTTTCACCCCACCATCAACGGCGACCCGTATTTCGACAAGCCACTTCTAACATATTGGCTTGTCGCACTGACATCTTTTTTCACCGGGGGAGTAAACGAATGGGCGATACGGGTCCCGAGCGCCATTTCCGGCATCGCGGCCCTCTGGGCGACCCTCGTTCTCGGCGGTAGATTGTGGTCGAAAGACATTGCCAGAACAGCAGGGTGGCTCCTTCTAACTTCGTACGGCTTTCTTTTCTGGTCCAGAGCGGGCACGGCGGATATGGAAAACCTGGCCGCGATCATGCTCGCGGTGGCCTGGTACTGGTCGCGAAGGGAAAAGCCGGGGTTCGCCACATATTTCGTTTTCTACCTGATTTGCTTTACGGGAGCCCACACCAAGGGACTGACCTCGGTGGTGGTTCCCATTCTCGCGGTAACTCCCGATATTTTGAGAAACGGCCGTTGGCGCGTGCTTTACTCGCCTTCCCATATTTTCGCCGCCGCCGCCGGGTGCGCGGTCTACCTGGCGCCATTCCTGTACGCGAGCGTCACCAGAGGGGATTATCAGCAAAGCGGACTCTACTTGGTGTTCCAGGAAAACATCCTGCGATATTTCGAGCCGTTCGACCACAAGCAGCCTTTCTACATCTATTTTTACAACCTTCCCGCCTTGTTCGTCCCTTGGACGCCCCTATTGTTCGCGACCCTCTGGGCCGGACCGCACATCTGGAAGACGCAAAATCACGCTTCGCGATGCTTTTTGGAGACGGCAGTCCTCATTTTCGTCTTCTTCACGTGTTCCGGTTCCAGAAGAAGCTATTACATTCTTCCCATTCTTCCCTTTTGCGCGCTGCTCGTTTCGGTCTTTTTGCATTCTGAGGGCAAAGAAAGGTTGAAAAAGGCTTGGATGACAATCCAGTCGGTTCTTTTGACGACCGCTGCGGTAGCCATAGCAGCCGCAACCGCGATTTTTCCCGTAGCGGGCGGAAAATTCGATTTCGTACCTCCGCCGGGCCTGGTACCCTGTCTTGCGGCAACGGGATTGGCCGCCCTCGCTCTGTGGGCATTCAAAAACAAGATTGACGGAATTTCGAGCAAATTGACGGGAACAAGCGGCAAGACCGCTTTTTCCACCTTGTCGGCCGCAGTTTTGATCGGCGGGTTTTTCTGCGTCATCCAGCCCACCCTCGAAGCCTATCGCACGGAAAGGTCCTTCGGAAGGCAAGCCAAGGAAGCTGCCGCCCAAATCGAACCCGAAAACATCGCCTTTTACTGCAAATTGAACGTCAACACTCTGTTCTACATGGGAAAGACTCGGCCGGTAAAGGAATTGTTGGACCAGGAATCCCTGCAAGCCTTTCTGGAACCCAACGACAGTGCGAAAATGGTGATCACCAAACAAAAATGCCTGGAAAACCTTTCGCCTTGGCTGTCGGAAAAGCTGGGAAGAAAACCGGATTTGGAAGAACCCCGTTTTCCTTGGAAAAAGGAAGACGGGAACAGATTGGTGGCATGGAAAATCGGAACGAATGCCGGAAAAGATCGAGCCGGGCTACAAAAAAGCAAATCTCATCAGTAAGATTTCATGGGCTTAGTTTTAGCTTCGGCCGCTTTTCATCCAAAAGTTTCGATCACCGCCTGGATTCCAGCAATTGTAATTTCGGGTGTCTCCCCGGCACCTTCAGGGTAACCAGACCATCCTGGTCTGTTTCGGCGCGTCAGGAAATTCCCCTTTGCCACGGGCCTACCAGACCAGGATGGTCTGGTTACCTTGTTCGTTGCAACCTCTTCGGCATGGAATTTCCGTCAAAATTAGAACTGCTGCCTGGATTCCGGGTCTCCGCAAGCTCCGCCCGGAATGACGGTGTTGGTTGGCAGACGTTACAACCAACCCCTTATAGATTCGCGCGAAAAGTCCGCAGCTCTCCAACCGGCTTTCAAGAAAGCAAAGAACCAAGCTTTTCGAACCCCTTCAGGCTTCCGTATTCCGAAGCCAAAGTTTGCTCGAAAAGTCTCCATCTTCTTCGAATTTTTCTGGTTGCCATAAAACAGAACCATTTGGTAAATGGAAGAAAATCCGAATTCCCCAGACTATCGACTATCACCAGGCTGCCTTTTTTGCTGCCGATTTTCTTATATACGATGTTCTTGCTTTTCAGCGTCATGGTGAGGATTCGGTTCTCAAGCATGTGCTTTTTGAGAGACGACAGGCACAGCAACAGGTCTTCGATTTCGGCACCCGAGTCTCCAGGCTTGCGAGCGCAACGTTTCAAGCGATTTTCCAGGCTTTGGGAAACACGGCCGTCGCAATCCCGAATCAACTTGAAAACGAAGCCTTGCCCAAGGTTCGTCGCGACTGTCCCATAGTACCTGGAAATCATCGTGAAGGGCACGTTTCTCTTTTCAAGCTCCCGGTAATAATCCGTCTCTCGCCTAGTCTCTTTCATATCGCCCACAGCGACGATCTTAACACATTTGGAGTCGTCTCCGGGGTGTACGTAGCATTTTCTGTGGCGGCCTGTCCCGATCAACGAGGATTCTTCGAGTTTAAGCATAATCCTTGATGGGCGTAGTTACAGGTTGGTTCTCGATTCGGCTACTTGCGTCCTGATATTTGGCTCCCACGCGAGGCGTGGGAACCAAACAGTTTTTTATACAGATTTCGGAATAGGGGACTCCGGGCTCGTGTTTGCGCCTATTCCTTCGCCTTTTCGGCTTCCTCCACGATCTTCTGCGAGATCTGCGCGGGGACTTCGTCGTAATGGGACTCTTCCATAGTGAAAATGCCCCTGCCGCCGGTCATGGATCTCAAATCCGGGGCGTAGGTCAGCATTTCGGCCATGGGAACATTGGCCTTGATGATCTGGTTCTTGCCCTTGTTGTCCATGCCCAAGACCCGGCCGCGTCTGCCGTTCAAGTCGCCCATGACGTCGCCCATGTATTCGTCCGGACAGGTGATGGTCACGTTCATGATCGGCTCGAGCAAAACGGGCTGCGCATCGACTGCGGCTTTCTTGAACGCCAGGGAGCCAGCCACCTTGAAGGCCATTTCGGAGGAGTCCACCGCGTGGTAGGAACCGTAGTCCAAGGTGGCCTTGAAGTCGATGCAGGGAAAGCCCGCCAAAACACCTCTTTTCGCCGCTTCCACGATGCCCTTTTCCACGGCGGGAATATAGGTCTTGGGAATGACGCCGCCCACGATGGCATCCACGAATTCGAAGCCGCCGCCTCGCTCCATGGGTTCGAGCTGGACCCAGCAGTCTCCGTACTGGCCGTGGCCGCCGGTCTGTTTCTTGTGCTTGCCCTGGACCCTGACCTTCTTTTTGATCGTTTCGCGATATGGCACTTTCGGAGTATCCAGCACCACCTCCACGTTGTATTTCCTCTTGAGCTTTTCCACGGTCACGTCTATGTGGATGTTGCCCAGTCCGGAGAGAAGGATCTCCTTGGTTTCGGCGTTTCTGTCCAGCTTGAGGGCCATGTCCTCCTCTAAAAGCTTCTGAAGGGAACTGAACACCTTGTCCTCGTCGCCCTTGCTCTTGGGAGCCAGCGAGAACGAAATCAGAGGGGCCATGGGCTCGGCCAACTTGAATTGCACCTTGTTCTTTTCGTCGCAAATGGTGTCCCCGGTGGTGGTTTCCTTCAGCTTGGCCACCGCGAAGATGTCTCCCGGTCCGCCTCCCTCCGCAGGCTTTTGTTCCTTGCCTCCGATTTTCAGCAACTGGGTGAATCGCTCTTTCGTGTCCTTGTTTACGTTGTAGAAAACGCCGTCGGACCCCAAGGAACCGGAAACGATTCGGAAAATGGACAGTCTGCCCGCGTAAGGGTCGGCCACGGTCTTGAAAATATAGGCGGAAAAGGGGCCGTCCGGATCGGGGGCGATCTCGATTTCGCTTTTTCCGTCCGCGCCCAGAGCTTTCCTAGTCCCGACCTCGAGAGGAGACGGCATGACTTGCACGATGTAGTCCATAAGAAGGTCGATTCCGATATTTTTCGTGGCGGACCCGCAAACCGCCGGGACGAACGTCCGAGAGAGGGTGCCTTTTTTCAAGGCGGCCTTGATTTCGTCGTCGGACAGCGATTCGCCCTCCAGATAGCGCTCCAGAAGCTCGTCGTCGGCCTCGGCGACGTTCTCCACGAGATTCTCCCTCTCCGATTCCACCTGGTCGGCCATGTCGGCGGGAATGTCGATCGGCTTGGCCTTGCCGTTTTCGTCGTACTCGTAGGCCTTCATGGCCACCAGATCGACCACGCCATTGAAACCGTCCTCCTTGCCGATGGGCAGCTGGACGACGATCGGCTTGGGCTCCAGAATTTCCGACGCTTCTTGGAAGGCTCGCGAAAAATCGGCCCTCTCGCGGTCGAGCTTGTTGATGAAAAGCAGACAGGGCAAACCGAACTCCTCCGCGAATTCCCATCCCATTTCCGTCTGGACCTTGACGCCGTCCACCGCGTCCACCACGACCAGCGCGGCGTCGGTCGCCTGCATGCAGAGCCTGGTGTCGGAGAAAAAGTTCTGGTCTCCGGGCGTGTCCATGATGGTGACCCGGTGCTTTTTCCACGGGACTTGGTGAAATGCGGTGCTGATGCTGCTCTTGCGCTTCAGTTCCTCCTGCTCGAAATCCATGACCGTATTTCCGTCCTCGACCCGTCCCAAGCGATTGGTAACTCCCGCATCGTAAAGCATCACCTCCGCCAGGGAGGTCTTTCCCGCGCCCCCGTGGGCGACTAGAGCGATGTTTCTTAATTTTTCCACCATGTCTGTCATCTAAGCTCCTCTCTAATTATTTTCTAATTCCAGTTTCATAAAACTGAAAAACTGCAAGTTCATCGTTTCTATATGCTGGAACGAAAAAAATCAACAGTTAAATCCTGTCCGCGCACATCTTATGGCCTGTTTCGTTCCAGCAAAATGAAAAATTCCAGGTTTCCCTTGGGTCCAGGCACGCGCGAAGGATGCACGCCGAGGGAACGAAACCCGGCGGTCTCGAAGAATTCCTCCAGTTCCTCGATCACCTCCCGATGCAGCTCCGGGTCCCTGACCACGCCCCCCTTGCCGACCTTGCCGCGTCCCACCTCGAACTGGGGCTTGATCATCGCCAGGATTCTGCCGTCCTCCTCGAGAAAGGCAGCCACCACCGGCGCCACGATCTTCAGGGAAATGAACGAAACGTCGATGGTGGCCAAATCGACGGGGCAGGGCAGGGCGCCCGGCTTCATGTGCCGGACGTTGGTCCTTTCTATGGCCACCACCCGGGGGTCCTGCCTCAGCTTCCAAGCCAGCTGCCCGTAACCCACGTCCACGGCGAACACTTTGCTTGCCCCTTTCGCCAGCAAGCAGTCGGTGAAGCCCCCGGTGGACGCCCCCGCGTCCAGGCAGACCAGCCCCTCCACGTCCAGCCCGAAATCCTCCAGCGCCCCCTCGAGCTTCAAGCCCCCCCGGCTGACGTACGGAATGTCGGAACCCTTCAGCTCGATCCGCGCGTCGTCGGCCACCCGCGCTCCCGCCTTGTCCACGGGAACGCCATCGACCAGCACCGATCCGGCCATGATCAGCGCCTTGGCCCGCTCCCGGCTGCCGGCAAGCTTTCTTTCCACCAGAAGCGAATCCAATCTGCTCTTAGCCTTGCCCATCGGCCGCTTCCCGCCTTCCGATCAAACGCTCGGCGGCGGCTGCCACCGCCGACGCGTCCACGCCATATTTCTTCTTGAGCAGGTCCCTGGTGCCGTGTTCGACGAATACGTCCCCGATGCCGACGCGAACAACCCGCAAACCATCGATACACGCGTCGCTCAGACATTCCAGGACCGCGCTTCCGAAACCTCCGTCGAGAACGTTTTCCTCCACCGTTACAATATTCGGCATTTTCCGCGCCAGCCCTGTTATCAACTCCCGATCCAGGGGCTTTACAAATCGCGCGTTTACCACGGTGCAAAAAATGCCTTTCCGCTCCAGCTCGCGGCTCGCTTCCAGCGCGTCGGCCACGGAACTTCCCACCGCCAGGACCAAAACGTCGCCGCCGTCGGTAAGCACCTCCGCCTTGCCCACCGGCAGGGGCTCGAGCCTTTCGTCCAGTTCCACGCCCTCGCCGATTCCCCTCGGATACCTCAATGCGGCCGGAGCATCCAGCGAAATGGCCGTCAGCAACATTCTCCTCAATTCGTTCTCATCCTTGGGCGCCATCACCGTCATGCCGGGCAGGCTCCTCAGATAGGTCAAATCGAAAAGCCCGTGATGCGTGGCGCCGTCCTCGCCCACGATACCCCCCCGGTCCACCGCGAACGTCACCGGAAGCGACTCGAGACACACATCGTGAAGGACCTGGTCGTAGGCGCGCTGCAAAAACGTGGAATAGATCGCCACTACGGGCCGAAATCCCTCCGTAGCCATGCCGGCGGCGAACGTCACGCCGTGCTGCTCGGCGATTCCCACGTCGAAGAAACGGTCCGGAAATCTCTCGGAAAACTTCACAAGCCCCGTGCCCTCTGGCATGGCGGCGGTCACCGCCACGATGCGGTCGTCGTCTTCGGCCAGCTCCACCAACGTGTCTCCGAACATTTCCGTGTAGGACGGCGCCGTATGCCCCTTCCTTATGCACTCTCCGGTCTTGACCTCGAAACAGCCCACGCCGTGGAAATAGGTGGGGTTGTCCTCGGCCGGCTTGTATCCCTTGCCCTTCCGAGTCGTCACATGGAGAAGAACGGGTTCGTCCAGGTGGCTGATGTTCCTCAAAATATCGATCAGATGGCCCAGATTGTGGCCGTCGATGGGACCGAAATACTCGAAATTGAAGGCCTCGAAAAGCATGCCAGGCGTGACGAACGTCTTGAAGGACTCCTCCGAACGCTTGGCGAACTGATAGACGTCCTCTCCGATCCTCGGAAGGGATTTCAGGAAATCCCCCAGCTCCCTTCTGAGTTCCTGGAGCTTCTTTGCCGAAAACGTGCGGCTGAGAAACGAAGAAAGGGCGCCAACGTTCTTGGCGATGGACATGTCGTTGTCGTTCAAAATTACGATCAGGTCCTTCTTCAGGTCCCCCGCCTGATTCAAGGCCTCGTAAGCCAACCCCGCAGTCATGGAACCGTCGCCGATCACCGCCACGACCTTGTTCTTCTCGCCCTTCAGAAATTTTCCGGCGGACATGCCCAGCCCTGCGGAAATGGACGTGCTGCTGTGGCCGGTCGAAAAGGCGTCGTGAGGACTCTCGCTCATTCGGGTGAAGCCGCAAAGCCCTCCGAATTGCCTGAGCGTGTCGAAATCCTTGTTCCGGCCCGTCAAAATCTTGTGGGCGTAGGACTGATGCCCGACATCCCAAACCACCCGGTCCTTGGGCGAATCGAATACGCGATGTATGGCGATGGCCAGTTCCACAGCCCCCAGGCTGGAGGCCAAGTGCCCCCCGGTCCTGGAAACCACCTCGACGATCCTCTTGCGAATCTCGACGGCCAGCTCTTCCAAATCGCCTCGCGACAGGCGTTTCAGGTCTTCCGGCCCCCCTATGTTTTCCAATATGCTCAACTTTTTCCTCGACTCCTCCCCGGCTCGAAGTTCATCTGGTTCATCGCGGATTTGTGGGGAGCGGTTATGGTAACCAGAGCTTCCAGCTCTGGTCTCATATCGTGAATATGAGGCCGCTTGGAAGCCAAGGCATGCCAGACCAGGATGGTCTGGTTACCATCGAGGTGCCTTTTCCCACAAATCCGCGATGAGCCGTTCATCTTTTCCTCTCGACGATGTAGCGGGCGATGGCGCGCAACGGCTCGCTCCGCTCGTCGAAAGACGAAAGAGCATTCAACGCCTCCCCGACAAGTTCACGGGCGAAACGCCTGGCCTCCTCCGGTCCCATCAGGGACGGGTAAGTGTTCTTTTCCCGCCTGGCATCGACGCCTGCGGCCTTGCCCATCATTGCGGGATCGCCCTCCACGTCCAGAATATCGTCCGCCACCTGGAAAGCGAGTCCGATATCGGCCGCATACTTCTCCAGTCGTTCCAGGCGGCTCCGGCTCGCGCCCGCCAATATCGCCCCGGCGCTCACGGACGCCCGGATGAGCGCCCCCGTCTTGCGACTGTGCATTTCCCGCAGCGCCTCCAGGGAAAGCTTCGTTCCTTCCGCCGACATGTCCGCCATCTGGCCCCCGACCATGCCGCACGCGCCAGCCGCACGGGAAACAAGATTCACCACCCGGAGCCATCTGCAATGGTCGGCCTCCGGGTCTCCCGCGCGCGAAGACATGACTTCGAACGCAAGCGTCAACAACGCGTCGCCCGCCAAGATCGCCGTGGCCTCGTCGAACGCGACATGGCAGGTGGGTTTTCCTCTGCGCAAATCGTCGTCGTCCATGGCCGGCAAATCGTCGTGGATTAAAGAATAGGTGTGTATCATTTCCAGCGAGCATCCGGCCAAAAAGACGTCGTCCATGCATGAGCGATCCCTCGAAACAGCCTCAGCTGCGGCGATACACAAAATCGGCCGGAGCCTTTTTCCTCCCGACATCAGGGAATGCCGCAGTGCCGAAACGACGCGCTCCTCTTTCGGAAGACCGTCCACAAGCCGCTCCAGCTCGACTTCCACCTTTTTTCTCTTGGCTTCCAGGTATCTCTTAAAGTCGAAAAAACGCCCCTCCAGCGACATTTCTCTCATGGGGCATCTTCCTCGCCCGCAGGGAAGGGCGCTTCCGACAATTGGCCGTCGCGCTCCTTCAGCAGAATAGAAACCCTCTGTTCGGCCTCTTCCAGCTTCGAGGAACACAGCTTCGAAAGCTTCATGCCCTCCTCGAACTTCTTCAGGGACTCCTCCAAAGGCAATTCCCCGGCTTCCAGTTCCCGTACGATCTCCTCCAGGTCCTTCATGGCCTGTTCGAATGTCACTTTCTTGCTCATTTTCATTTTTTCCCTTCGACTCGGCAAAGAAGCGCACCCCGGCTCAAAGTCAGCTCCACGCGGCTGCCCGCCGGGGCCGCGTCGGCATCCCGCAAAATGGTCCTTTCGGGCAGAAGCCTCGCGATGCCGTACCCTCTGGTCAGAATTGCCATGGGACTCAACGCCGTCAATTCGGACACCGCCTCCTTGAACCGGGCCTTGTTTTTTTCGATAACAATATTCAATGATGACAGTAACTTATAATCTATTTGTTCAAGCTTGACATTAAAATTTTCGACCTTGCTTCGAGGGCTGGCCACGCCCAGTTTCTCCAGCCGCCACTCCAATAATTCACGGCTTCGGGACACAATTCCCTTTGCGGCCCTGCCCAGGCGCAGTTCCAAATCGTCCAGCTTCAACAGGCTGTCCTGGATTCGCTTTCGGGGATGCACCAGCCTGCCGGCGCCTTGCGCCAATCGGTTCCGTTTTTCCGAAAGAACTCGCAACATCGCGCGGAATAGGGCGTCCGACAGTTCCATCCGCCGTACAAGCAGCTCGTTTTTGACCGGGACCGCCAGTTCGGCCGCGGCCGACGGCGTCGGAGCCCGCAAATCCGCAACGAAATCGGCGATGGTATAATCCGTCTCATGGCCGATGGCCGATATGATCGGAACTTCCGAAGCGAAAACGGCACGGGCGACCTTCTCGGAATTGAACGCCCAAAGGTCTTCCAGAGAACCTCCGCCTCTGGCCAAAATAGCCACGTCCACGTCCCGACAACGCGAAAGGTCGCCGATCGCCCCGACGATCTCCTCCACGGCGCCTTCGCCCTGGACCTTCACAGGCAAAAGCAGGATCTCGGTATTGTCAAACCTACGGCGAAGAACATGGATCATGTCGCGCACCACCGCGCCCGTCGGCGACGTAATCAAGGCGATCTTCGCAGGCAGGAAGGGGACGGGTTTCTTTCGCGCAGCGTCGAAAAGGCCTTCTTCCGCAAGACGGGCCTTGAGTTGCTCGAACGCCTTCTGCAAAGCGCCGATGCCTTTGGGCTCCATGTATTCCAAGATAATCTGGTAGACGCCCCGGGGTTCGTATACCGCAATGCGACCCAACCCGGTGATTTCGAGACCGTCCTCGGGCCTGAACTTGAGCCCGGACTGCTGGCCGCGAAACATGACTGCGGGAATCTGAGCCTTGTCGTCCTTCAACGTGAAATAAAAATGGCCGGACGCAGGCCTTCTGAAATTGGAAATCTCCCCGTAAATCCAAACAAACGGAAATGTTTCTTCAAGTAGCGCTTTAATTTTCGAGGTCAAATCGGAAACACTGTGAATTGTCCTCGGTTTGGCTGCTGCCATCATAATGCGTCAATGTCCATGCGTCTTATTGGTTTTCCCCCGATGCAAACAAGCTCCCGGCGCGAAGGCCGGTTTTCGAGCGCCAGAAGGTCGAACTCGAATCGGAAACGCTACCACACTTGATTTCGGTGTTCAATGGTTAAAACGTTCCTTCCGGGAAACGGCGCGGGCGCAACGTCCGATAAGATATATTATGTAAACTTTTGTTTATTGCAAAAAAAACGTTCCGCAACCCTCGCCATGCCGACAGCCCTCCCGAAATCGCCGTATCATTTCGACGAAACCTTCGAAAACAAATCTCGAATCGCCGGCAGTATGTAAATATCCTCGTGAGGCTCCCGGCTCAGACATTCCGCGAGCAGCTCCACCTTTTTATTCATGCGAAGGTTCTTGTCCATGATGAAAAAATCCTCCCCCTTGATCTTGCACAAACCGCTTCTGACCGGGATGCCAGCGTTTCGAAAGCTGTGTTCGGAAACGCGGATTCCCATTTTGTCCGCAAGCTCCTTGAGGTGCTGATACATTTGCTCCGGCTTCATCTTCGCCCTTTTTGGCCGTATGACTTGTTTTTTCGACGGCCTGTCGATCCGATGCGCATTCTTCTTGAATAATGTGGTCCGTGTGTTATCATAGTTTCGAATTTAAAACGAGTTGAGCGAGGCTCTTCGCAAGCAATTGAATCTTAGAGATATAAATCGAATTTAATCTAAAATCAAAAAAATTTTGGAGGTTGAAAAATGCGAACGGAATCATTGAGGGATACCCAGGTTCAAGTAAGGGTCAACCAATTTATCCAAGGCGTGTACAACTGGATGGGTATAGGTCTTGGCCTTACCGGGCTGGTTGCCTTTTTCGTCGCGTCCAGCCAAACCATGTTGCAGCTTATTTTCGGCAACGGCATAGTTTTCTTCGGATTGATCATCGGCGAACTCGCATTGGTGTTCACTTTGGCTTCCCGCGTCCACAAGATGTCGGCATCTGCGGCCACGGGGCTGTTTCTTTTCTACGCGGCATTGAACGGCGCCACTTTGTCGGCGATATTCATCAGGTACACGGCCTCTTCCATCGCATCGACATTTTTCATCTGCGCCGGGATTTTCGTGGCATGCAGTATCTACGGCATGACCACCAAGAGGGACCTGACCTCGCTTGGTGGGTTCATGTTCATGGGACTGATCGGAATCATCCTTGCCACAGTGGTCAATTTGTTCATCCGCAGTTCCGCCGTGGCCATGATCGTGAGCTACCTCGGAGTTTTCATTTTCGTCGGCCTGACCGCCTACGATACCCAGAAGCTGAAAACCATGGCCCTCACGCAACCCGACGGTCTGGACGCATCGGTCATTCGAAAAGGCTCGATAATGGGCGCTCTTTCCCTATACTTGGATTTCATAAACATGTTTATTTTCCTGCTTCACATACTGGGTGTCAGCAGAGATTGACACGGCAAAGGCTGTATCGATACGGGGTTAAAAGTCAGAGGCGACTGGGTTTGGCAATCAAAAGCGGCTGGGACTGTTTGTGTTCGCTTATCGCGAAGGGGCACGCCGACAAAAAGACCGATGACGTTCCAAGACAGGAAGGACGAGCTTCTTCAATGCGCCCGTTGCTTCTGACGACCCTCGGCAGAACTGGCAGTACCTACGCATTGGGACTGTTAGGGTGCCATCCAGATATTGTCGTGTACAAGCCTTTCAAGGCCGAGGCCCGGTACATATCATACTGGATGGAGTTCTGCATTCGACTCAAGGATCACAAGAGCTGGACCAGCCCCGTCGCATCCGATAAAAGACAAGATCCTTCCTGGCTTCTGGGCAGCGCCTTTGAAAAGCACATGGAGCGAGCGTTGTACCCGGAAGTCCGGGAATGGTTCAAAAGAGATTACGCCGAATCTCTTGAGAACTTCGCCAAGGAAAGCCTGGCTCGCCATTATCGGGTGGTGGCGGAAATCCAAAACAAGATCTTTCCTCTTTACTTTTCCGAAAAAGCCCTTCCAAACCATTTCACAAGCCAGGTGCTTTCCTGGCAGCCCGACGCGAAGGAGATTGTTCTTGTCAGGGATTTCAGGGACATGTTCTGTTCCATAACCGCATTCAATAAAAAGCGGGGATTCGAAGGTTTTGCAAGAAACATGTTCGGAAATGACGAGGAATACATTCGGAAATCACTGGCGCCCAGCGCCCGCATGCTCCTTGACGCATGGCAGGAACGGAAAAACAGCGCCGTTCTGATGAGGTACGAGGATCTTGTTATCGCGCCGGAAGCAACCTTGAATTCCGTTTTGAAACAGTTGCGTCTGGACAACTCCGATGCGACCATCAAGGACATGCTCGATCAATCCGCCAAGCTGAACAAAAACAGCAGAAAGCATCACCAGACCAGCCCCGGACCGGCTCAGTCCATCGGCCGATACAAAAACGATCTTGAAAGCCGGGAAAGAAGAATGTGTACGGAGGCCTTCGAGGCCAGTCTGCAAGGATTCGGCTATTTGGCAGACGGATAAGACAGCTTTGCCGATCAAGTCATAGTCGCGACTTTCTCGAAGAAAACTCGACCATTCTTCGAGTCGCGTGGGACGCCAGCGCCAAGCCGGAATGAACAAAAAGCCCAAGAAATATGAATGCGCGCCAGACGAAGCTTCCAGAGGAAAACTGCTTTTCGAACAGACGATAGGCGCTTTTATGGAATTCATAAACCGAACGAAGAATTTCCTTTTGGCTGCTCGCCCCGGTAAAATGCCGGACCACCGCTTTTGGGTAATACACCACCTGCCAGCCTGAATCCCGCATCCTTTTGCACCAGTCGGCGTCTTCCCAATACAGAAAAAAACGGTCGTCCAAACCGCCAACGTTCTCTACGGCCTCGCGTTTGACCACCATGCATGCGCCGGAAACCCAGTCCACCTCCATGGGGCTGCTTCCGTCCGAAGCCAGGCTCAGAAGGTTTTTCCGCGTGAACCGGTTTTCCGGAAAAAGTCTGGTTAGAAAGGAAGTTCTTCCGAACAAGGCGGTAAGAGCCGTGGGAAAGGACCTGGCCGAATTCTGAAGGCGGCCGTCCTTTTCCAGAATCTTCGGGCCGACTATGCCGGCCCTGGGATTTTTTTCCATGAAATCGACGCTTAACCTGAAGAAATCGTCCAAAACGACGGCATCCGGGTTCAGCAGCACAACATAGGGACTGTCGCCGACCGCCAGGGCCTGGTTCACTGCGGCGGCAAAACCTATGTTGTTCGGGTTTCGGGTAAGAAAAACATCCGGAAAGTCCTCGCGGATTTTATCGACCCCGTCCGAAGAAGCGTTGTCCTGCACAAAAATACGCGCGCTCATCCCGTTTAGGGATTGTTTCACGGATTTGAGGCAATCGACCAAATAGGCGGTGCTGTTGTAATTGACGATAATAACGTCGATCATAGAAAAAGGACCAAATCTCCATCTGCGCTAATAAATTCTCGCGTTCTCTCTACCAAAACCGAACGCGACATGCAAGCATTCATTTGTTCTTCGACAGAGTCCTCCTCGCCATCCATCTCGGCAAAAAAAGCTCTTTGTCTAAAAGGCGGAAAATATACCAGTCCCCTGCCCTCTTCGTTTTTTGAATCCACGTTCTTTTTCTCAAGGCTTCGGACAAACCGCGAATCGCATCGAACTTGGCTCTTGCAAAAGCGCGGGCCTTTCCGTTCATGGAAAAAAAAACGAAGGAGGCCGCCATATATAATAGGTGTAGGCCAATGGTCGCGGGTATCAGACGTGCCGGCATATTTTTGGCGTACACCCATTCCAAGTTTCTGTGCCCGAAATATACGGAGTTTTCCGAGTCCCTCTCGATACTTCGACTGACCATATGGGAAACTTCGGCTTTGGGTTCGTAGATGCACTTGTATCCCGCCAGTTGGGCTCGAAAGCTCAAATCGACATCCTCGTAGATCAAAAAAAAACTATCGTCGAAAAAGCCCACATCCCGCAACATGTCCATTCTGTATAGGGCGGCCGCCGCACAAGCTCCGAATACCCATTCGGGTTCGTCGAAATCCTCGGCAGGCATTCCCCTGCCCTTCAAAGCCCCCGCACCTGCGACGGTGTATGAGTCCCCTGCCCTGTCCATGGTTTTGGGATCGTCGAAACACACGATTTTCGAAGCCGCAAAACCCGCCTCCGGACGGAAATCGAGGGCATTCGACAATTCGAAAAGCCACCGGGGCGCCGGAACTGCGTCGTTATTCAAGAGCGCCGCGTATTCGCTCCTTATATTTTTAAGTGCGATATTGTTGGCTGCGCAAAAACCGAGGTTGGAAGGAAGCGCCACAAGTTCGACTTCCGGAAAATTCCGCCGAATATAGTCCACGGATCCGTCGGTGGAACCGTTGTCGACCACGACGACCTTGAAGTCCTTGAATGTCTGGGCGCGCAGCCCTTCCAGGCACTTGCCGACAAACGTTCTGCCGTTCCAATTCACGACCACCACTGCGACTTTGGGAATCAAGATTCGGTCAGCTCCCGATAGGTTTTGCCGACTTCGTCGGCATAGACTTGCATGGACAAGGGTCTTCTGGCCTTTTTAGACAGCCGTTCCAGTATTGCGGGCTTCCGGCACAGTCTTTCCAAGATCGAAGCGAGTTGCTTTGCATTTCCTTTTTCGAACAAAAGCCCGTTTTCTTCGTTAGTCACGATTTCGCTGATTCCCCCCACGTTGGCAGCGACCACAGGCAAGCCCGCAGCTTGTGCGGAATGGATCACCAAGGGAGTATTCTCATGCCACAAGGACGGTACCGCCAAAACGTCCATCCGCGCAAGAATCGAAAACAACTGTTCCGGAGCGAATTCTCCTCGAAAAAATACCCGGGAATCTTGGCCTACGATGGATTGCAGCCGTCTCGCATAATCCGGCCCATGCTCCGGCGAACCGTAGATATCGAATCGCACCGGCGTTTCCCGGGGCAAAAGGCGAACGGCTTCGCATAAAACATGGGCGCCCTTGTGAAAAAGCAAGGAACCGATGAAACCGACTCGCAGCCTCCCCTCCCCGCTTCCGTTTCGCCGAATCTCGACTTCCGGGTATTCCACGCCGAACGGCAAAAGCCTTATCCTCTCTTCTTCAAGGCCGAAGCGGACCAGCAACTCTTTCATAAATTGGGTCGGCACCTGGATTTCATCCACCATCCCCATCATGGATCGAATGAGGCCAGGCCTGTCCAGAAGCGCCCGCAAGATCTCCCGTAAGGACTTTTTCGGAAAAATCCTACTTGCGCCCATCCGAATGAAAAAGACCAAAACCGCGTCGGGCACAGCATCGAACAACCTCGCTTTGCCCGCATACTCCGCCATATGCCGGAAGCAGTTCGCCATATGCCTGCCGGGTCCCGGACAAATGGTTCCGTCACTCGCGAGCAATTGACAGGTCGGACAAACTCCCCAGTAATCGGTTATGGTGAAGACGGCAGGCACGCCGGCGTCCTTGCAAACCTCCACGATTCGCGCCGACAAACGATGAAGATGGTAGATGTGAACGATGTCGGGTTCGATTTTTGCAAGCGTGCGCCTGAAGTTCTTCAAAACCAGAGCGTTGTCGTACTCCTCCAACATCTGATTGCCGTGGCCGATATCGAATCTTCTGTGATAATGGCACCGGTAGACCGGTATTCCATCGTATACATACGAATCGAATCGCCCGTGGCTTTCCGCAGAGTCGGCTGTCGGAAAGCCCGCGAACACTGTCGCCCCGTACCCTCGACCAGCGAATTCTTTGGCGGTTCGATACACGAGAATCTCGGTTCCGGCCACATAGTCGGGCAAAAATTGATGGGTTACGTAGAGGATTTTCATGGGAGCATTCGCCGAGCGTAATTATTCCGACAACACGGATTCGTAAATTTTCAGGACTTCGTCCGCATGGTCCGAAACATCCTTTTTATAGGTCGCGTTTTCGGAGAGCCTTTCGACCAGAGAAGGGTCGTCGATTATTTTCTGCATGACCCTCCGCAAATCCTCGACGCTGTCCTTTTGAAAAGTAAACCCATTGAAGTCGTCTGTCACGAATTCGCTCAGACCCTTCACGTCGGTGACAATCACAGGGGTCTTCACGGCCAGAGAATACAGGAGAACCAGCGGAGAGTTCTCGTACCATCGCGACGGAATTACCAGCAAATCCAGTTCGGACAACCGCCTTCCCAGCTCTTCCTTATCGAATGTCCCCAGAAATTCCACGTTTTCGAACCCTTTGGAAAGCTCCCGCAACTCCCGCATATAGTCGGGTACCTGGTCGAAAGGACCGTAGACCGACAGAGACCTGCCGGTGCTTCCGCGAAGCTTGCAAAACGCTTCGACCAGAAGATCCACTCCCTTGTGCCGCGCGATCTGGCCCACATAGCCGAAGCGGATTCCTTCTCCCTCGCTTTTTTTCTTCGGTCTGGCAAATTCCGATACGGCGCCGAGGTCGATGCCAAAATTGATCTTGACCAGGCGCTTCGGATAAAACCGGTTATCGACATATGCGTCGTAAAGAAAATCCGTCGGGGCTACCATTTTTCTGTAAACGCCGTAAAGGTATCGCAAAATGCGGGTCCTGGCAGCCATATCGGAAACAAGGCCCGCCATTCTCCCTTTTCGAAAACCGGGAACACGGGACAACAGGAAAAAAAATTCCGCCGCCGGACGGATCAGCTTTTTGTTTTTTATTGCCACAGCCATGATTCTCGGCAGCCTTCCCGGATTCACAGCATGAAAGAAACACGCCAGACAATTCGTCGACCGGGAATTGGGACCGACACACAAGCTTCCGTCGTATTTTTCGAGCTTATTGTTGAAACAGAATCCGAAAAAATCGGTCAAGGTAGCCACCGTGGGGATCTTGAAATCGTTCAAAACCTCCAGAATCGCGGAGGTGTGGTTGATCAAGTGGGTCACATGGGCGATATCGGGCTCGATATCGGACACAATTTTCCTCAAAACCACGTGGAGGTCGGAACGGTAGTAAGTGTCCTTGATCCGCTTGTGGGGTTTCAGATTCAAATCCATCCGGTACACCGGCACTCCCTGATACTCGTATCGGGACAACTCCTCTCCCGTCCCCTCCTCGCCGAAAGGAGTCGAAGTCAGCACGTACGGTTCGTGGCCTTTGCAAATCAGCTGCTTGGCCAGTTCCAGAGTGTAGGTTTCCGTCCCGTAGAAATGCTCTGGAAAGAAAACATGCACGGGAATGAGAACTTTCAGCGGTCTATTTTTTTTCATGTCCGGATCCGGTTTTTTTCAACAGCCTTTCATAAAGAAGATCGTATTGTCGAACCATAGTCTCGACGGTGAAATGCTCGAAGGCCCTTTTGCGATTTTTCATTCCGATTTCCAGCCGTTTCTTCCTGTCTTCGAGGAGATCGACGATTATTTCGGCAAGTTGCTCCCGGTCCTTCCCCAGGCATTCCCGGCCATCGAGTATTTCGGACAGGGCCCCGACATCGTAGCCTGCGACAGGCAACTGCATCCCCATAGCAAAGGGAGACACCTGACCGAAACTCTCCTTTCGCACCGGAGCTACGAAAACGGAAAAGCGGCTATAATAATCGGGCAGGTCGCCGTACGGCACATAGTCTGTGAACAGAAAATTTTCGGAAAGACCGGCATCGGCAACCCGCATTCTATAAGCCTCCAGAAACGAACCCCCTCCTACAATGATCGCTTTGGTGGAAGGCCGCTTCTTGACCACGTCAATGAAAACATCGATGGAGTCCTCGCTCAATTTATCGCTTTCCAGCCGATATACCATGCCGATCACGTCGTCCGGCACAGGAGTTCCGTTTCTCTGGAACATGGCCAGATCGCTTCCGGGATAGATCACCGAAGAAGCCTCGGGCACTTGAAGTCCGAAATTTCGCGCGTATTCGCTGACATACACGTAATGATCCACTACCTCGTCCGTATAGGCTTCAACTGGAGTGTTGATGTTCTCCAGCACTACGCATCCCTTTCTGCGCGCGGCCTCGAAGGCATTTCGGTACCAGGGCGCGTCGCATTCCCCCCAGTAATGAACGTGCAGCATGGCGGCGTTCTTTTCCTTCAGAAAAGACAGAATCGCATCTTCCGACCGCGGAAACACGCGGATGGGGAACCCCGAGAAGGCGGGAGGGTCCGGATTGTAGAAAGTCGCTACTTCCTGCTCGTAGCGGTGCCCGAGATGCTCGACCAGATCGGCCACAAGGCGGCTCGAGCCACCGGTCATGAAATTCGCGATGGCATGCACCACGACAGGCCTTTGCGGTTCTATCGGGTGGATGATTTCGATATGCTGCGTCCCGGTCCCCTCTTTTTCAGAAGCTCTTTCGACAATAGGACAATCTCGCCCCTCCGGCGCCTTACCATGTTTGTGCGCATTCCGATTCGGTTCCGGGCTTCGGCGGGCAGTACCCTTCGTTTTTCCCCCGAACGGATTTCTCAACCGTTGGAAAACACGGCCGAGCTTGTATTTCAGGTTCCGATACCTCGTCAGCCAAAGCCAGCCCTTGGAACTGTAGATCTCCTCCAAAATCGCATTTTTTTCACGCAGGGCGAGGCCTAAATCGACGATTTTCCGTTTTCTCAGTTCCAGCTCGCCCTCGATATTGGCGATCCGCTGCGCTTTAAATTCCAGCGCGCGCTCGATCTCGACGATTTTCCGATTTCTCCGCTCGAGTTCATGTCCGATCTCGACGATTTTCCGTGATCTTTCTTCCAGCTCTCGCGCATTTTCCGAAATCTTCCGACGGTAGCCCTCCGCATCGCCTTTCATTTTTTCCAGCCAGTTCTGGGCGTTCAAAAGCTTGGCCTCTCGGTCTTGGATTTCAAACCTGGCATTTTTCAACCATTCGTCGGCTTCGCGCAGCTTTCGCTCCCGTTCCTCTACCTCGCCGTGCAGTCCGGTCACTATCGACCGAACCTCATCGATTTCGTCTTCTTTTTTTCGAATGACGGCCATGTAGTCGGAATGATACTTGCCCGGATTGATTTCCGGATTGTCGAACAATATTCGAAACAGGGGAAAAGCCATTCTTTCCCGGAGGGAATGCTCGGCCAACAGTTCATCCAAATCGACGTTGGAGAAAACAGCATACAAGACTTCCAGGTGCTTCAGAAACTCGTTTTCCTTTATAGTGTTTTTCTCGTGGATTCTGTAATCCAGAAGAGGGGCGTCGATCATGGCGAAAGGATGGGCGCGCAGCGCCCTCAGCAAAAATTCGTAATCGTTGCAATAAGCCAGGTGGGGGTCGAATAGCCGGTTTTCTTCGAAAAACCGGGAACGGATGAAAATGTTGGAAGTGGTCGCCACGAAATTGTTCCGCAGCATGGAGGCGAAGGGATCGGCGTCGGCCTTCAGGGAAGCAGTCGCTTTTTCGTACCAGTCGAGCCAGTAGCTTCCTTGCGAACCCGGCGACACAGTCTCTCCCCTATCGTCGATGGGACGAATCAGGCTGGCGGCGATCATGCAATCGGGATTGTCCTTCATCAGGGAGACGAATCGGGCGAGACGGTCAGGGCGGTATCGGTCGTCGGAATTCAGTATGGAGACAAATTCGCCGCGCGAAAGGTCGATTCCTCTGTTCAAGGTGCGGGCAGTGCCGCAGTTGTCTTGGGAAAAAGCCTTGATTCGAGGGTCCCGATAGCTCTCGATGACCTGCCAAGTGCCATCGGTGGAGCCGTCGTCCACCACGATCAGTTCGAAGTCGTCGAAGCTTTGCTCCAGTACGCTTTCAATGGCCTCGCCCACATACCGCTCGTGATTGTATGCGGGTACGATCACGCTGACGCAGGGCGTCGCTTTCTTTTTGCATTCGTTTCCCTTTTCCGACCCTGTCTGTTTCAAGACTGAACATCCCTTCTTTTCTTCTGGAATTCGGCGGCCAGCCGCTTTTCGAGCGTTTCGATCCTGGCGTCCCTGTTTTCGATCATCTTTCGATGGGTTGCCGCCATTTTCTGCAGCATTTCCACAGAGTTTTCCAGCTCTTCAATCCGGTTTCCAAGCGCGATATTTTCGCCCAGGGCCGCAAAAAAATCCGCGACCAGTTTTTTTTCCCGGTCGCCGCAGTCGAACAAAGCACCCAGCTCTTCAGATGCAGACCGCCCTATTCCCAAGACGCCGAGCCCGTGCGAATGCCGAAACCCGAAATGCGGATATTTTCCCGAGATTTCTTCCCAGAGCTTCCAGACCCCGAAGTCCGGGCCGCGCTCCTCGATGTCGTGCAACAGTACGAACCCCTTTTCGCTCATCTTGGGAAGCCATGATTCGAAGTCCCGCTTCACATCCCCATAGCCGTGACGACCGTCTATATGAAGCAGGTCGATGGAACCATCCGCAAACTGCGGCAAAGCCTCCTCGAAACTCGAACGCACCAGCTCGGAAAACGAACCGTAGCGCGCTTTGTTGAAAAGCCGCAGCTCTTCGTACACTTCGTCGCCATAGTAGCCCGCCTGGTCGTCGCCTTTCCATGTGTCCACCGCAAAGCATCCGCACTCTATGCCTGCGGTATCCACGGCCTGGCAAAACGCACTGTAGGAATCTCCCTTGTGCGTCCCCAGTTCGACGAACAGGCGCGGTTTCAACAACGAAACCAGGAAAAAGGCGAAGGGGATATGGCCGTGCCAGGACCGGATGTCCGTCGTTCGAACCGGTTTGTCGAACGCCAGCGAAAACGCCCGCCATAAATCGGATTCGTCGATGTTCCGCCTATGGAAAAAAGAGATCACTGAATTGACACAAACCTTTTTCGGCCACTTCCATCTAACGACGTTCCGCAATCGACCCCGGGCCTCGCATGCCGATCCATCGATTCAGAAGCCACTGCATAAGGGCAAGCCCGACTCGCGTGCGCCAACTCCATATGGGCTTTTCGCACACCAGGACCGCGTCCTTCCAAATATCGCTCTCGTCCGTATAGCGTCCCTCCCCTCCATGGCTTACGTAGACCTCCTTGAGTTTAAGGCGGGCAAATTTGCACAACGCGGCGAAACCGTCGGCGTAGAACCTCCAGCAATCCACCGGGTATCGATGCTCGTAGCCCCCGGAAGGCGCAATGATGCAACAAATCCCGCCCGTTTTCAAAACCCGCCCGATTTCCAGCATGCTCAGCCAAAAAAATTCGATATGCTCGAATGCCTGCCCGGATATGAAAACATCCGCCGTTCCAGACCCGATACCTTTGAAAATGTAAGGATCGCGCAGAACCAAATCGACATTGGGGCCCTGCTGCAAATCCAAGCCTCGGTAAGTCCATTCGGGCTCGTCGAAAAACGGCTTGTAGGAGCCGTTGATATCGAAGCTGCCCAAGTCGTAAATGAGCAGTGGCCGCCCTTCCCTTCCCCGGAGATACTTCTCCCGGAATTTTTTCATATTTTCAAGCGAACTCTGGTGCATACCCTGATCCGCGCCGCCCTATTTCGCCGCAGAGCTTCTTTCCCCGAATTTTTTCATATTTTCAAGCGAACCCCGCTCCAACCCCGAAGCCGCCCTACCCTATCCTTTTGCAAGAAAACGTCGTGTCCGGAACGGAAAAAAGCGCGGGAGGCTTTCTCACCGGAACGCTCTTGAAAACGACCCCGTCATTCACGTAATGGCACTGGGAATGTTCCTCGACATCCCCGTCGGCCACGGCCACCGTCAAGGTATATTCGTCCTCTCTCAAATTGGGCCAAAGACCGATGGAAAACGACGCCACGTAGTCCCTTCCGGCCTCCAGAACCGGCGTCTCGCACTGCAAAAACGCGGTATTGTCCGCCAAAACCTGCCTTCCAAGGCGATCCTTGACCATGAAACCGATGATGGGACAGCGAATGGTGTCCTCGGCCCGGACCAGAATCGATACTTCGCAAGGTCTGTCGGAGAAAACCAGGCTGTTGTTTCTGCCTCCCGACGCCAACCTCACCCCCTTGATCCTGGCACGATAGTCGCCGAACTGCCGCAAGTCGTCTTCGATCCGGGCGAACTGCGACTCGTCGACCGCATTCTCGACCTCTTTGACAGCAGCCGCTTGCTTTTCGTCCGAAAACGCATTCTCCCCCTCATACATGAACTGAAGATACTTTTCCACCACCAACTTGGGAGAATCGTCCATTCGAACCTCTCCGTTTTCGATCCAGACGGCGCGGGAACACAATTCCACCACGGAATTGCTGTTGTGGGTGACGAACAACACCGTGCCTTTGTCGCAGAAGGCCCTGATCTTCGCCATGCATTTCTGCTGAAACCGTGCGTCTCCGACGGACAAAGCTTCGTCGATCACGAGAATGTCCGGGGCCACGTGGACTGCGGCGGCAAAAGCGAGCCGCAAATACATGCCGCTCGAATACACTTTCACCGGCTGGTCGATGAATTCCCCAATGTTGGCGAACTCCTCGATTTCTCCGTACACGGCTTCGATTTCCCGGCGCGAAAGCCCCATGACCGCCCCGTTCATAAAAACGTTTTCCCGCCCCGTGAACTCCGGGTTGAACCCGGCGCCCAGCTCCAGAAGCCCCGCAATGCGACCTTTGACGGAAAGGCTGCCTTTGGTCGGACTCAAAATGCCGCACACCAGTTGCAGAAACGTGGTCTTGCCCGATCCGTTCGAGCCCACGATTCCCAAGGTTTCTCCGCGCTCCACGCGCAGCGAAACATCTCGAAGCGCCCAGAATTCGCGATAGAACCGCTTTTTGTTCCTCCACAACGACTGCTTCAGGCGGTCGATGGGCCGGGCGTAAATCTGGTAGCTCTTTCCAATGTTTCGAACTTCGATCGCCGTTTCACCCATGATCACTCTACATCACGTCAACAAACGCCTTTTGGCTCTTCATGAACCAAGCGTACCCGGAGGCCATCGTCAAAAAAGAAAGAAAGGCCCCCCCGACAAACCAGCTCCATTCTGGCGCCATTCCCCAAATGAAAACCCGGCGGGCGTTTTCCACGAATATGGCGACAGGGTTCAGCTTGATGAAAACCTGGAAATCCGGTGGAACGGCGCTTATCGGATAGAATATGGGCGACAGGAAAAACAGCATCATGGTAATCACCCGGACGACCGCGTTGAAATCGCGAATGAAAACCCCCAAGGACGCCATGAAATAGCCGCACCCCAGAGATAGCATCATCATCGGAAGCCAAACCAGCGGGAGAAAGACCGCCGTCCAGGGAATCGTCCCGAATACCAGCAGCATCCCGACAAACAGCACGGACAGGCTGAAAAGCGAATTGACCAGAACGCTCAAAAACTGGACCAGCGGCAAAACATCCAATGGAAAAACAATCTTCTTGACCAAATTGACCCTGCGAAGAACGATCGTCGGCGACGCATTCAACATTTCCGCGAACAGATTGAACGTGATGATTCCCATGAAAAGAGTCAAAGCGAAGGCGACGCGGGTCTCCTCCGATTGCATCCCCCACCTCGCCTTGAATACGACGGAAAATACGAACGTATAGACGCAGAGCATCAGCAAGGGTTGTACGAAGCTCCAGCCGAGCCCGATGTAGGACCCCTTGTAGCGCATGACCACTTCCCGCCAGGTCAGCTGGCGGATAAGTTCCCGGTACCCCCAGAATCTTCTGCCAATCCATAAAGGATTTAATATGGTTTTCAGAGAATCGTTCGTATTCGCCATCTGCCAAATGCCGTCGGAAAGTCTGTCGAAAGCGGCTTCCCGCTTTTCACGCAATGCATTTCAAACAAAACGGGAAAGATATCAAGATCAAACCCCGGAGTCAACGCCCAATGTTCAAATATCGTAGCCGAAGACCTTAAGGCAGTCCCCGAACGCATCGTTGCAGCACTCTTGCATCTCCGGCGACATCTCCCTGCGAAACCTTCTCAAAGAATCCTTCGCGCTGGACGTGGTCTTGTGGTTTTTCTGGCTTTTGGGGTTCATCCCGGCCGCTCGACGCAAAACGCCTTTCACGGTCGAAGGGGACGCATCGACTCCGAGGTATTCGAAAACATCGGCCAAGCAGGACTCGGGTTCGAGCACAAGGTCTTCGTACCTGACCAGAGAGCAAGAGGAGCGCCGCCTTTGCCAGGAATCGCGGAGCGCCTCGGCGCCGGGCGCCAAGGCCTTTTTCACGTATTGCTCGTCGTTTTCGAACCTTTCCCTTCCAAACCCCAAAAACCCCCTTTTTTTGTTGAACGCATCGATGGAACAGAACATGTCCCGGAAATCCCGTGCCAGAAAAATCTCCTTGGCTCCCGGAACCAAACCGACCACGGCGTCGGTAAACGGGTTGGGCAAAAACTTTTCCACGAAAAACAGGACTCCATCCTTTTTTTGAATTGCCGCGACCCTGCGATAATGCTCCTGGAGGCTTCCCATGCAAAACCCGAACGCCCGGCGGATGTAAGCGCCGTTGAACCAAGCCGTCATTTCCGGATACATGGCCCGATGCAACTCTTTTGCGCTGTCGTCGCCGAGTATCCACGAGGGATTGCCGATGTCGTAGGAGGCCACCGGAAAGACCCAGCTTTTGGCGTGGCTAAGGCTCAGAAACATCTGCGTCCAGTACGACGCGTATCGGGCCTCCACCTGGAAAGGCCTGTATGCCGCGATTTGCGGATGCGCACCGAGAAGGCCCAGCAAGTAGGTGCTCCCTGTTCTTCCCAAAGTGTTTATTACGACCGGCCTGATCTCCATCCGGAAATGCCGGTCGAATCGCGTACGTTCTCCCGCGACAGCGAACAGCTTGATCTTTCCGGCTTCGGGCGAACGCGCGAAGCCCTCGATCTCGAATTCGCCGGGAAGACCGAACGGGTTGAAATAGGCGGAAAAGCCGAACCGATTCCCCCCTGCCTCGATCTTGAAATGCTTCGCCACGTCCGGACGCTCGATGTCCACCGGAATGGTCGCAACCAAGACGCTTCCGGCATAAATCTCCACTGCGTCGATCCCTATGCCCTTTCCCACGATCCATCCCGAAAATCCGAATGGTTTTTCGGAAACATCCCCGGAAGCCGCAGGATTGTCCAAACTGAACTCGCACATTCCTTTCGCCTCTGCGTGAAAAGAGCGAATGGAACAAATGCGCACGACAGGGCTTTCCCCCGCCTGCTCAGATCCCTTGCCGCCCGCCGAACGGTCATACGCAATTCCCGCATCAAAGGCTCGCTCTTTTTTAGCAGCCCCAAGCACGACGATGTCTTGAAAATCGTGGATGGCGCCTTCTCGAATATCGACCACGTCGAACCAGCGCCCCCAGTTTTCGCGTACGCAGGATTCCGATACGAACGATGTTCCCGGAACGAACATGCGGTTTTCGCCCCGCACAAAACCGGCGAGCCATCTTTTCAGCCTGTCCCCTGGATTGCCCCCGACTTCTCGGGGAACGAATGCCGCTCCCTTTTTTTCGAACTCCTCAGCAGTTTTTGCGAAGACGCCTTCTTCGATGGACAACAATTTTCTCAACCGAGGCTCCTCTTCGACTCGCAGCAATGCGCGCCGGCCATGGACGGAAACGAAAACCAGCCCGTTTTCCGACGCGACGCGTCTCATTTCGGGCAACAAACGCAACTGCGCATCGTTTGGAATGGACGTGAACCAGGAAATCGCTATCACGGTATCGAACGCACCGTCTTCGAAGGGAAGCCTTGAAAACAGAGTCATTTTACATGGTTCTACGAATGGAAGCGCGTTTCGTATCCATCGAACGTTTTCCGCCTTGGGATCGCAGGCGCAAATCCTCGCTCCGCTTCCCTGAAACATGCGAAGGAGCCGGCCGCAGCCGCAATTGATGAACAGAATTCTTTCGAAACTTCCCAAATCTTCGGGACTCGCATCGTGGAGCGCCTCGAATATGTCCGCGCCGTTTCTGGCGAAAAGCTCCCTGTTCGCAATGCCTTCGTTTCCCAGCATACAGCGCTCCGGTGGAAACGCAGCGACAAACCGGGCCAGCCCCTCGTCCGTAAAACAGCCGAAGCGGTTCAGCCACAGCCACTTTTCCAAAGGCAGCAAGCAGCCTCGTCCCCAATCTACTTCCCCAAACTCCATCCGTATTCCAATCTCCCGATGGTATCGTATTGTCCTGATTTTTCCATATTTCTTCCCACTCAATCGTCTGTTCCCAAAAAAGAGGGAAAATCGATCAGGAGCCGTGTGTCGTTCCAGTCCCTCGTTCCTCTGTCGATTTTCAAACGATCATTCTTCGAATAGATGCATATGCCCGCCATCCGCGCTTTTCCCCGGATGTCCGCCGGAACGGATATTTCATCGATCCAGATCGTATCCTTGGAAACAGGCGTCGATATGTTCGCCTTTCTGGATTGAAAAAAATTGTCTTTTCCGACAATGTTTCCGTCCCCGTCGAGAAAAAGAACCGCGACTTTCCTTTCCAGGACCGCATCCCGCGTCGCTTTCCAAACAAGCCGCAAGGACAGTTCCTTTTCGGCCTCGACGAAATCGGCGCCGACCAGCACGAAGGCCTCCCCGAATCCCACGTTTCTATATCGTTCGGGGACATTGCGGGACATTGCTTCGGCCTCGGATTGTCCGGCAATCCGAATCGCCGGCGTGTTTTTCACGAACGCGACTACGGGCGAAACCAGTACAGCCACGACCGCGCAAGCACAAGCCATCTTGAAAGGGCCCCCGTCCAACAGCTCCCGCCACGGCCTGCCGCCCTCTTGCCATTTGCCGACAATCCCCAGAATCGCCGTTCTGGACGGTTTTTCCACGACAAGCCAGCAAAGATAGGACCCCGCAAGCAGAACGGCCCAGAAATAAGCGAAGGAAAAAAAGGGCGGAAAGGTATCGACGGGCTCTATTTTTGCCAAGTAAATCCTGACCATGATCTGGTGCAAAAGGTATATCGAAAAACTGATCTCGCCCAAAAGCACGAAAAACGGCGCGGAAAGGCGTTTCGAAATCCACCCCCGGTGGACCGAAAAAAACAGGATCAAAAGCGCAAACCACGGGGAATTTAGAACGCCGTTGTCCACCCACGACGAGCCGGGTTTCCCCAGGAAACTCGCAAAGGCCGCCTGCCAGAGGCGATTGGAGAACATTCCCGCCACCACGACCGTCAAAAGGACGATTTCCACCCCGGTACCCAGGACCGGGCCGGGACGGTAGTTGTCTTTCACCCTCTGGTAAAAAAGGGCTGCGGACATGCCCAGGCAGAATTCGAAAACCCTGGCCAGAGGATTGATGTTCAACCAGCCGATCAGTCGCAAGCGACCACCCTCTCCGGAACCCAGGTCCGCGAAAAAGCAGGCGGCCACCATGCCAAGAGCGAGAATCAGCGCCCCTGCAAGTTTGAGCTTCCAAGTCCCCTTCCAATTGGCGACCAGCAGAGGAAAAAGAAGGTAGAAACCGACCTCCGTCGATATGCTCCAGGACACGGAATTGAAAGACCAGAAATAGGCCTTGATCGCTATCCAGCCCTGGACAAGGAGAATGTTGGAAGCAAGAGACGAATAGAAAAGCCCGATGGTCTCTTCATATGTCGCGATATAGGCGTAACTATCGAAAAAAAACAGAAGCGTCAAGACCAGGGTCGCAGCGTGCAGGGGCCAAATCCTTGCGAACCGGGACACGTAGAACGCCATGATGCTTTTCTTCGTCCCCAAGGAGGGATACACGTAGGCCAGAATAAAGCCAGAAAGGACGAAAAAGAAGGATACAGCCTGGTAGGTTGGAAATATCCTACTCAGATTTTCATCGATGCCGAAAAGACCGTTGCAATGGTGGAACACGATCAGAGAGGCCGCGAAAAAACGCAGGGACGTCAAAGAGGGCAGCCTCTCCCTCCTCATCCCAACATCGTTGCGATCCACTCCCACGTCTTCGAGATCCCTTCTTCCAAGGACATTCGGGGTTTCCAGCCCAGCTCCTTCTCGGCCCTTCGAATGTCCAGCGCGATCTCCGGGATATCGAATTTCCTCGAGGGCCTGTATTCGATTCGCGGCTTCCTGCCAGTGACTTGCGCCATCAGTTCCAGCAGCCGGTTGATCGAACACGATTTTCCGCTCCCGATGTTGTAGACGTTCGAAGGCGCTTTCTCTTCGACGACTCGGACGAATGCATCGACGGTGTCCTCGATGTACATGAAATCCCGGGACACAGAACCGTCCCCCCAGATCTCGATGGTGGAATCGTTGAAAATCTTTCCCAGAAACACGGCCACCGCTCCCTGCGCACCTTTTGTTCTCTGCCGTTCGCCGTAAGGGTTCCCGAGTCTCAAAACCGTGTAATCCAGACCGTGAAGGTACTTGAAAAGCCGAAGATACTTTTCCACCGCAAGCTTGGTAATCCCATAGGAACACAGGGGTTCAGTGCGATGGTCCTCCGAGACCGGAATCTTTTCCGGAACACCGTAAACAGCTCCTCCCGAAGAGACAAACACCATCTTCCCAAGGCCGGTTTCCAAGGCTTTCTCCAAAAGCACGATATTTCCGATGACGTTGCTTTCCACGTCGTATGCGGGATTTTTGTTGGAAGAATCGGGAAGGGTCGAACAGACGAAGTTGACAGCCACGTCCATCCCCTCCAAAGCCAAAGAAACATCCTTGACATTCTGGAAATTCCCCTGGACGATTTCGATACGTCCAATGCTTTTCGCCAGATTCTCCTTTTCGATGTTGGGAATGTCGAAAACCCTGACTCGGTGTCCTCGAACTACGAGTGCGTCCACCAGATGCGAACCGAGGAAGCCTGCCCCTCCGAAAACTACGCAGTTCACTTCGCAGGCGCCTTTCTTTTCAGAAATCCCTTGGGATTGTATGTCAAAAGATACCTTTCCCTGGAAATGTCCGGCTCGAAATCGTGGTTGATCTTCAAAAATTCCTCCACTGCGGCGAGCGGCCCTGGATCTCGAAATCCCAGACCGTCGCCCTCGTGGAACAAGTCCACGATTCCGTCCTCGACGATGAAATAGCTGCCGGGACTGACGAACTTCGAATAATTGACCAGGTCCTCCAGCACCTGTTTCCGATAATGAGCGCTGTCCTGCACGACCATCGTTCTTTTTCCGGCGCAAATCTCCCGGACTTTTTCCAGAATATCGGAGGCGGAGCTTTTTCCTGTCAACGCAACCACACGTTCGTGTTCGAGTTCGTATTGGGATCGGTCGAAATCGACGGAGACGACAATTCCATTTTTCAACAGCTCAAGAAGATCTGCGAAATACGCGGTGCTTCCGCCGAACTTGCTTCCGATCTCCACGATCACTTCGGGCTTGACCTCGTAAATGATCTCTTGGTAAATCCAAGCGTCCAGAACGTTCTTCCAAATCGGCCTGCCCATCCATGTCACTTTGTCGAAAACGACTTCGCGTTGGTGCCTTAATAGCCAATCTCGCAACGACATCCCGAACAAATCGTCGTAGGCGGGTTCCCGCAGCGGCAAAGTGGTCCCTTTCGTTTTTTCATATTGTTTGGTCAATCGCTCGTAGCCTCTTGTTCTATCTGCTCAATCGAGAAGGCAGCTTGGCGTATTTCGATGGTTCATTGCGGATTTGTGAGGAGCGGCAAAGGTAACCAGAGCTTCCAGCTCTGGTCGCGGTGTCGCGAATAGCCACTCCCTCGAAGCCCCAAGATACACCAGACCAGGATGGTCTGGTTACCATGAAGGCACCTTTCCCAGTAAATCCGCGATGAACCATTTCAATACGGTCGATGAATGGATAGATGCCGTGAACGCGGCAAATTAAGTCTATTCCAAATACAGCGTGTCCAATTTTCCTTCTGCGGCATTTTGAAACAAACCGAACCCTGCTATGGGATAGTCGCTATAGATTTTCATGGATACAGTTTCGGCAGGCAGCCCTGGAAAAAGATTCCCGGCGATTCCGACGGCGTTGCGATGCCAAGCGATTCCGGTTTTTCCATTGTAGTAGATGTATTCGTCGTCTCCCAGAATTTTGTTTCCGTCCGCATCGAATGGCTCGGCCCAAACGAGAGTTCTACCGTAAACAGGATTTACCATGGCAATCCCCACTGTAGAAGCTCCCTTTTCCGGGAAGATGATCGTATTTTCCTCTTTCAAGCTGCTAACTGTAAACAAAGGCAATGCAGCGAGACCGTCAAGTCCCTGGGAAAAAATCTGATATCCGGCAATTTCCATTCCAATCGAAGATTCTATAGCGCACCATGAGACTTTTTCTGTCCATTCTTCTCCGAAAAGCTCCTGAATCGAACCTCTCCAATTTCCTTTCGAAGCAATTTCCAGAGTGTTTTCCGCAACCTTCCTTCCGGTAGTGGAGGAATACCCTTCGATCTCTATTGACAAAAGCTGCGTATTCGGATTCACAAGGGTCAAATTGGTTCCCCAACCATAATTAGTCGCCATATGAGCCACATACAGGTCTTGTCCCATATGGTTTTCCCTGAGAAGAGGAATGCCAGCCAAGCCTGCCGAATTGTTTTTCTCGGCGGTAGCCCACAGAACAGCTCCCTGCAGCTTTTCATCCGAAGTAAATTCAACCCAGGCGGTTGCCTCGGATATCTCGCAAAAAGCAGTTATCAAGCCGACTTTGTTTTCACATGCTCCCAGCTCGAAAGTATTTTGTCCAACGACAGCGCCTTCAGCGCTATAGGCGGTCACGTTCACTTCTGCGCGTCTAAACTGATGCGTATTCATTAGACTGGCCGCAGTGAACCATTGGGAGGAAACGTTTACCTCCGGAAGAACAAGTGTCTTGGAGGCTTCTAAACCAAGCGGCATATTCAGAAGCTGGTTGCTCGTCGAATAGCTAAAAAAACCGATGGGAGGAACCAATGAATCCAATTTGATCAGCTTGGCGGTTTTTGCGGAACCCGCAGCTTCAGAGAAAATATCGTTGATGGAAAACCATACTCTTTTGCCTTCCAGGACTGGAATATCCTTTTTATCGACAAGTCCTCCGTTATTCTCCAAAACATTCACTCGCAACGTATCGGATAGCCAGTCGTCCCCTAAAGTAGTGACTGAAGTTTCCCAATTCCCCTCGAAAGCCAAATGAGGTATGTAATCGGAAGGAGAAACGAAAAATTCAATGTTGTAATAAGGCTTTTCCGAAGTGCCGGGCAGCATGCTGACGTAGTAATCATCGGTCGTTTCGACTTCGGATATTTTGGCACCGTTCCGAATCCTTTTTCCCACTTCATTTCCGCTGGAGTCGTAAATGGCTACCTCCAGATCCTCCGAAGGGGACATAAGATATGCGTAGAAATCGTCGCCTTTCTTCAAGCGCACCTCATACCAATCCGCATCCTGGGCGCTGCCCCAGAAAAACTGATCCTTCACCGAGTCCTCGATCAGAGCCGCCGTTTGCATGCTGTTGTTGGACTCGAAACGGTCGTCGCTTCCGTCTTCGACGCACGCGACGATTTCATTTATCACATCCTCGTCCAAGTATGTGGTAGTGACATCAACATAGCCCGGAAACCATAAAAAGTCTGGATGCGAATTGACGCTGTTGCCAGTCCATTCGCCGAGGTCGCTGTCAAGAATTTCGCCCGTCCCGTCAATCTTGAGAGAATAAGTATACGTTTTTACAAGTTCTTGTGTTCCGACAAAGTCGGGAGAAACGTTGTTTGCCGCCATCCATACCTTACACTGAACATTGCGCGTATCACCGGAATCCGTCCAGTTCATTTCATATCGGTAGGCAGGATGGTTCCAAACCGCCACGCCGGGATCAATGTCTATGATTATCGGCAGCCCTTGGATGGAAATGTAGTTGATCAGAGTCTGGTGAAAGCCTTGTATGCCGCCAGGATAGATATCGCTTGTGTCGTCACCTCCGTAATTGGGATTTCCATATGTAACGTAGGAGAATCTTCCTTGATAAAAGGCAGTTAAAAGCCCCTTCTTATCACCGACTCGGAAGGGAATGCCCATAAGCTCCCCGGGGAAAGATGGTTCAGGTTCCAATACCGAAGCCGCCGACCAGTGATCGCAATGGCCGTACCATCGTTCAGCATCCGGGTCGTATTCTCTTTCCAAGCCTATCTTTGTAATTTCACCGGGAAAATACCCGTTGACGTAAGCATCGTACTTTTCGTAAGGCGACGGTTCAGTCGAATATCCGTTGACCAGTGCCCCTCTGGAATCCGGCCACCAGTAACCCGACCACGGAATCATATCGTCAGGAACGCAAGCGGATTCGGATCCAGCCGAAGCTGTCGTTGCAAGCCCGATGAAAAAAACGAAAAGGGCAATCAGAATTTTTTTTATCACGGTCCTACCTCGTCAACCATATCTTGCTTTTTTGGGTTTCGGTATAAACAGCCCAAGGAAATCCGGGAAACCAGTACTGTCTGAACAAATTGGTCCCATTTTTGTTAACGGAAATCCTTGTCCCCTCTGATGAAATGCCAAGCATTTTCAAATCCGTTTTCGCCTTTTCCGGCATATCTTCGGACAAGCTTTTAATATTTGTCTTTTCGACAACCTGTTCAATTTTTTCTGATCCGATTTTACGGCCGTTCAGATTCCTCTCCAGGTTGTATTCTCCTCTTTCCGATTGGCACAAAAAGACGGGAAAATAGAAAGGCGCAGTGGTAAACAGAGGATATACGGGAGATTTCTGTTCGATCATCATTTCCCTGACCACCTCCCTATTCCTGAAAATGTCCTTCAATACAACCTTTTTCAGATATCCGCATTTCTTATCGAAATCCAACAATGCCTCGCCGCCTTGCAGTCCTTTTGCGCGGATTCGAGTCGAATCCTGATCTTCCTGAATAAATTCAAAACTCCATTGAAGCGGAACGGACCACTTGCCGTCTGTGTTCTTGAAGGTGGCGTTCAAAACCCAACTGGAATTTTTCTCCCACATGGAGAATGGATTTTTCAAATCCGAAAAACACACTTCTGCTCGGAATAACCCATAGAAAGCGACGTTGAACAAAAAAAAAGCGATTAGAGCATTACTTTTTTTTGAATAAATCAATGAAATTTTTTGTTTTCGGCGAAATTCGCCACGTTCCTTCCTCATAAATCCACTCTTCTTTTACCTTCATATCCTTGAAAGTGTAGCTTTGCATTAGCGCGTCGTAATATACTGTCACGTAACCCGTGTTTTTATCTTCTGAAAATTCGATCTCTCCAATGCGGAACGCTTTAATGTTCAGGTTCGCTCTTTTTATGAAATCTACTCTTGCTACTTCTTTTTTATAGTCGTTAGTATAATAGTCATAGGCTTCATCCCACTTTTTTTCTTTCCTCAGTTGCCAATTTTCTTCCGCCCTTGTTTCGAGCTTCTCCACCGAAGGCTCGGCAATCGCAAAAGATGCGAATAAAAAGGTAAAAATCATACTGAGTGCCACAATAAATAACGAAAAAGTTTTCATCTGTTTTCTTTCGAAAGCTTATTTTTTTGAAATTGTAAAAATTCCTCGGGCGTCATTTGCATGGTCTTTTCAACAATAGCCTGTATAGCTTCTTTTTTTGCCGCCTCAATTTCTTTTACATACATTAGGTCACTATATTCTTTCAGTTCTCTTTTATAATTACAAATCAACTCGAGCATTTCCAGGTCGTATGCGAATTCTTCCCCCAGCGGCTGCAATTGTTGTTGAATTTTAACGGCCTTTTTTGATTTGCCGTCGAATTTCACATCGATTATTCCCAGGAATTCCCCTTTGAGCCCGCAGCTGGCAAAGAAGGTTTTTCCGATTTTATTTCCTTCCTGCCAATCCGTCATTTCCTCGACTATGACTATGTCAATATCCGAATCTTCACCAATCAACTCCACTGTTTCGTCGTATCCTAAATGAGAAAAAAGTACAATTAAATCGGCTTTTTTTGTCAAATCGGTCTTAATCTCTGCGAGAGCTTCTTTCGGTGCCACCATCTTCATGCCCGCTTTTTCGAAAGATGAGGAATGCTCCGGCAAAAGCCCGGTTATGGCTACTCTCAACCCCTTTACATCTTTGATCAAAAAGGGGCGCAAAGCGTTTTCGGCGTTAATAGAATTCCAATATATGATTGGAAAACTCGCGACATCGGTCATTGTTCGCCATAGATCACTGCCGAAAGCGAATTCGTTTTTTCCTAAAACAAACGCATCGTAGTTCATTTTATTCAAGGCTTCAACAAAGAATTCGGCTTGGATTTTTGGATTATTTGGCGTTTTGGAAATCAGGTCGCCTCCATCGATCAGTAAAAAGTCTTTTTCCCCGTCGTCGCTATCGGCTTTGATTTCTTTCAGAAACGTCGCTCTCCTCGGGAGCCCCCCGAGTGTTTTGCCACCTCACTTCAAACAGGGAAAAGTTGTTCCGTCAACAAAGCCGGTATAAATTATCCTGATATCGATGTAGCTATTTTCCGAATCGGCCAAAGCATATGCGGCCTGTCCTGAAAAAACCGCAAAGATGAAAATAAAAAGCAAAACTACTTGTTTAGTTAAAATGCGTTCGCAAACGGCTGTTACGACTTTCTTCATCTTTATATCACTTTGATGTTACGATTGTTTCACGTTTCACGATAAAAGGGAGGGACGGATACCGTCCCTCCCTGGTTTACTGTATTTGATGAAACAACGTTTTAGTTATCATTCATCAATAATTGTAATGAATGACGATTAATCGCCGATAAAACTGTAGCTGGCACCAGAGCCCGCAGGAATCATCGAATCACCTATATAGCTAAAAGGTGAAGGTATGTACCCTTGAGCCATGGTTCCGTCTCCGATGAAGATGAATCCGAAGAACGGTTTCGAGGATTTCGTCAAAATCCAGTAAGATTCGTCGCCAAAAGCCTCATCATCAATGCTTGCATCATCGAGTACGGGGCTCATTACACTTTCGGCCAAACCGACTTCCATCGAGGTGGGAGCGAGTTCCAACGTTCCGTTGTAAACGGCACCGTCTGCTTCAGTTACAACGAAAGTAACTTCGATGGCCTCGTCGTTCGGGTTGTTGATAGCGAGACCGTTCGACCATCCACCGACGCTCGCAGCCGCGTACGGGAATATCAGAGTGAATTCCGGTACCATGAACCTTGCAAGGGTAACATCACCCATGCTGAAGCTATTGCCACAGGGTATTGCCATAGCACTTACATCTACTGTGAGTGTTCCGGGTTCAATTTGACAAGCATCATAGGCCAACGTGATCCACAGCTGATACGTTTGCGGTCCGGTTAAATCCGTTTGAAACTCCATTTTTTGGGTATCTACATACAGATCTCTCGTATCGCTATAACTAGAAGCTATAACATTTCCGTTTTTAGCATACCTTTTTATGGTTTCCGAATCGACGGTAGTATAGCCTCTTTCATGATCTTCCACAGTACCGTCACCATCGATGTCCCACAGGCCGTTTGGTGTTCCTCCATCCGGGTTCAAGAAAGACACCCTTGCAATACCAACACCATCCAGATCGTTACCGATCAGGCTGACAGAGAATGTATAGGGTCCGGTCAAGCTACCTGTGGCCGAATCCGAAAATTCGATCGCACAGACGGTCGCAGTCATGACGTCTTTGCCTTTTTCATCACACTGGTCCTGAAGAGGGAAATTAATTCTTGTACCGTTTTTGGTGCATTGGTCGAGGATAATCGTCGGAGTCTTTACCGTCGCGATGTAAATATCGCTCGAGAAAGTATTGGACAGTTGGTCCCTCAAACTAACCTGTACCAGTTGTCTATTCGGATCTGTGCCCTCGTACAGTGTGTCTTTCAGGTTCAAGCAGATAGGACTCTCGTCGTCGTGAAAATCGTAAATATCGCCGGTGCTAAAAGTGTAATATCTATAAGCTGGGTCATTGTACTCTTCTTGACCTACATAAACGGTGTTTCCCCAATTATACCCAACAGCCGGTGAGGTTTCGAAGTATCTTCTGAGTTCTGGAAATGCCGTGATCGCGTCGCTCGGAGTGTACCCGGATGTTTCTGCTACCAACTGAGGAGGCACATTGATCGTTATCGTGAAATAGTCGGCACCCCGAGCTCCTGAAACGGTGTAATATGGAACGTAAAAGATTGTGTTGGCTGAATTTTTATAATCATCAGTCTTAAACAGCGAATCCAACACCGCAACCTGTTGCGGATCACCGGTGAAAATATAAGTAGCACTAAAAGATTTGCAGAGCGTTACGTTTCCCAGCAACTCCACCCTGATGACCTGGTCCTTCGTGAACCTATCAGGTCCTGGCGAGAAGCTGGCGTTCGGTTCAAGCGCATCATAATATGGGGCATCCGGAGTCACAGACACCGTACCCGCACGTTCGCATGTTCCATCTTCCTGTACCTGTACACCAAAACCGCCGCGGACTACGAAGACATCCGCAAATGCAGTCCCTGCGCCCATGGCAAGCGCAAGAAGTGCGATGATTGCAACGATCGAAAAACGTTTCATCTAATTTTTCCTCCAAATAAAAAATGAATTGATCAAAGAGACAACAATAGACTTACATCCAATTTTTCCCCGCATTCCTCCTTTCATCATTGTTAATTAACGTTTCCCCACTCCTAACCGCTTGCACATTACATAATTCCATTATTTAATGCCATTTGGCAATGACTTTTCTCAATACACTTCATTCAGCCTGCTCGTTTTGCTCTTGGAATGCATCGTGTTCGATCCATATGTTCTTGTCGTCTGCGACCACATAATGCTTCGGCAACGAAATACTTTCCAAACCATAAAGTTGCACAGTAATCCCGTACACTCCCGATGTCAACAAAGGACTTGCGAAAAACCCGAGCGAATCGGTTGTAATTTCTGTTTCGCTTGCAACTTCAAGCTCCCCTTCGTTTTCAAGCAAGCTTTCGATGCGAATCGTCGCTGCCGACATACTTTCACTGAAAGACGCTATACCGTCTCTGTCTTCATCGGAATATACCAAACCAGCAACATACAAAGGCCCGTCGTCTTTCTCAACACCGTAAGAAACAGTAACGAACAACGAAATGTCAGGTTCGTTTTCCTGAAACTCTATTCCGACACCGATGTCTTTGAAGTCTGGATTCAACAGAGTTAGTTCCCCGGAACTTGAAAATTCTTCGAATTCCTCCAATATCATTTCTTTCAATATGCTTCGCGCTACTATATCCAAGGCTTCCGTAGGTGAAAATTCGAATTTGAGTACCGATTCACCCCATCGATAAGGAGTGTAGCCGGCTTCGATCATTCTTGCCTCGACACCTATACCATCGGAGGAGATGTGTCCCACGAAACCATTGGTCATCATATCCAGAGAGTGCATAATCGATGCTGCTTCTATAGAAGCGATTGGAATTGCCGGCTGAGCGTATCTTTGCAGGATTTCCATCAAATCCGGGCAGTTCATATACAGGCTTTCCAGTTCGATTCCGAGAGATTCCGCAGTTGCATCCGGATTAGTCCGGAATTCGTTTACCAAAATCATCAAGAGACGCTCTATTTTCCCAACCTTTTCATCTACGCTCGCTTTGTTTCCAAAATCGCAGACTGCCGTATACGTATTGAACTTCGTCCCGTTTAAAATTTTGCTGCTCGCTTTTATCGATACGGCCGCGTCTCCCATGTTTTCGTTCAAAATGTTTTTCTGATAATCGTTTTCCGGATTCAACTCGTCCTTGAACATGCTCTCGAAAAAGACCCGCGTCGCCCCCGAGGCTGGCAGGAAGTTTGCGAAAGCCAGCATCCCGAGCGTTTCTCCGGAATATTCGGAAACATATCCCTTGTCGGCGAATCTTTGGTCCACATTCTTGCCATCCGGGTTGACCGAGGAGTAATAATCTCGATCAATCATGTCCTGATTGTGCTCGCATGCCGCCTCGTATAAAAGCGAATTGAATTGCAATGCCGGCATGCCGGCAATTAGAACATCTTTCATCTCGGGAAAATCTTCGAGAATTTTTGATGGATCAAATCCCAACGAAGCCGCAGTAGCCAGCGGTTCTTTTCTCGCATCGTTGATCATCTCAAGCAAGGCGGCCTCGCTGATGCTCGGCTCTATCGGAGTTATTTCCTCCGAAAAAACGATTGAAGTCCAGTTCGCCAACAGCGCGATCAAAAAAATTATATGTTTGCCAATGCGAATCATGCACAACTTGTAAGCAAATACGATACCATTTCTGCGATAATCACGGAAAGAGCATGCTCGCTTATAGCCAACTTACCGAAATCATTGGGAAATAAAATCGTTCCATATTTTTTGCGGCATGTCCTTTCCGGTTTTTCAACCGAGTCCGCCTGGTGCAAAAAAACCATCCATGGTCGAATATGGCCAAAACAGATCGTGTTTCGAGTTGAGACTCCGACAAAGGCCATGTTCCTGCAATTGGAAAACTGGATTTTCAAAAACTTTTCCGATCGTCCTGGACGATCACCATTTCTTTGTAAACAAGATTTCCCATGTCAAAGGCTTTCCATCCACGGCATGGTAGGTTCCAGGGGTCTCGTAATTGGTATCGCCTATATTTTCGATCTTCAGGTTCAAATCCAGTCCGGGAATCGCCACGTCCTCCAGATTCACGTTTACATCTGCGAGCCATACGCCGGGAAACGACACGGCATCATCGCCCCTCGGAAAAATCAAGTCCCTGGACGAAAAATAGTTGACCCGGAAAAAGGCCGTTATCTTTTCATAGGGTTTCCATGTGCACATGAAATTGAAAAGCCTTTCCGCTCCGGTATCGTAGGGATAGGTCAAGGTGGCGAAATGTTTCTCGACAGTCCCGTCAGGACGAATAAAAGTGAAATCGTTGAAATAATATTTCTCGTCGGGACCATCGTTGTCGAGAAACGTGAAATTGGTGGACAGTTCAAGCTCTTTCAATGGCATCAATTTCGTCTCCAATTCCACGCCTTTGATATTCTGTTCGTTTGGAAGGGATAGCCCGGCGTAAGGGTCCTCCATGATATGGTTGGAAATGCGACTCAAGAAACCGACGGCGGAAAAGCTTGCCCTGTCCGACGGTTTCCAGGCGATTTGCAGGCTCAGGCTCTTGATTCTTTCCAGGTCCGGCTCTTCGTCTTCGATCAACTGGCGCGCGAAGGGCGTACGGTAGGCGGAACCGTACAGCATTTTCAAGATCCAGTCGGAATTCAGGGACCAGCCCGCGCCCGTGCTGAAACTGACGTGGTCCTTGTAGGAATCATGGGAATCGTATCGAATCCCCATAAACAAATCTATTTCGGAAATTTTATGGCTGTATTGGCCGAACATGGACCACAGGGTCGTTTCATAATCTTCCTGCGCAAGCCTCGGCAAAAAATCCTCGTTGTCAGCACGGAGCAGTTCAGGAAGGTAATCCTCCCATACAAGCGCATTTTTTATGTGTTTTTCCCTTAGGGAAAGCCCCCCCGTGAACAGGCCCTTTCCCGCCAAAAAAGATCTGTCGTAGATCATTTCGCCGAAAGCGGTATACTCCTGCTGTTCCACGTTGCGGTCTATGATTTCGAACTCGGGTTCGAAAATGCTGTAATAGCCGGTAAATCCGAGAGCGGAAGATCGATCCAGATCTTTTTTCGCCTCCACTTTGAAAAGACTGAAAGGAATCTTTCTTTCCTCGATCCAAGTCTGTTCGCCCGTGTCGTCGGTCAATGCGAAGGGCCTTTTGTTTTCCGAGAACCTTCCGGAAAGCGTCAGCCAGTCTTCGTAGGAAAGGTTCCCGGATATTTCGAAATAGCTGGAATGATCGGGAGCTTCGTTTCCGGAACGCTCCTCCGGGGGATAGGGGGTTTGGAGATCGTTCCAAAATCTGACCAGATTGGCCTCTGTGCTGTCCTCGTATCCTCTCCTGCCGGAAGCCGACAAGAAAGCGTCCCATCGGCCGGCGTCGTGGCCAAAATTGACGAAAAAAGATTTGTTGTCCCCCGGTCCCTCGTAGCCTATTCCGGATTCCACCCCCTGGAGATCCTTTCCGGTCATGGGAACCACGTTTACGATTCCGGCGAAAGCGTCCGGCCCCCAAAGCACCGAGCCGGGACCCCGGACGATTTCGATGCGCTTGACCGAAGCCAGAGACAGCTCCCTGTCGATCTGGTGAAGCGACTTGGTGGTGTCGGACCCCAAGGGGACGGTATCGTATAGGAAAAGCGCCGAGTTGGGAATCCCCCTCAAGTACGGCGTCGTGCCCCATTCCTTTTGCGCCATGTAAAAGCCCGGCGTCATCGACAGCGCCTCTTCCAACGTGCGCGCGCCGCGTTCCATGAAATGCTTCCTGGTCACCACCTGCGCCACGGCAGGGGCCTGCCAAGCGCTCTCCTCTCGCCTGGACGCGATCGTGAGAACTTCCAGGGTTTCGCCGACAAACATCAGCATGGTGTCTTCCTGGTCGGAAACGGCATCGAAATCCTGCCCATATAAATAGGTCGGGCACAGTACTGCGGATAAACCAAAGAAAAGCACCGTATTCCATAAGAATGTGGAGAATGTTTCGTTCTTGTTCGAAATCATGGCGAACCTGCGAATAAAAAAATATTACTTGGTCATAGCCTGTTTCATCAGGACCCGGAATTTCGCGCGACTCAATCCCAGCAATTTCGCAGCCGAGCTTTGATTGTTGCCCGTCGCTTTCAAAGCCTGCATGACCAAGTCCTTTTCGAACTCTTCGATGGAGAGTCCCTCCGGGGGCAGGCTGAAATCCGCCTTCCCGCAACTTTGGGAAGACGACGGCTTCAGAAACGAAAGGGTCTCCGCAGATATTTCGCCGCAGCCTCCTTCCAGGATGATCGACCTTTCGATGGCATTTGCCAATTCCCGGACGTTGCCGGGCCAGTGGTAGCTGCCCAGCAGTTTGTGCGCCTCCTTGGAGATTTTCATCTTCGGCGCCCCCATGCGCTTCAGAAAGTGACTGGCCAACACTCCGACATCGTCTGTCCTATTTCGCAAAGGGGGCGATTCCAAGGGAAACACATTGATCCGGAAAAACAGATCCTGGCGAAATTCGCCATTTTCCACCAATTCTTCAAGGTTTCTGTTGGTGGCGCAAATGAGCCGGACATCGACGGGAATCTCCTCGTTTCCGCCGACGCGCTGGATTTTTCTCTCCTGCAAGGCCCGCAACAGTTTCGCCTGCGCCTCCAAGGGCAGGTCCCCGATTTCGTCCAGAAAAATGGTCCCGCCCGAAGCATACTCGAATTTTCCGACCGCCCTTTTATCGGCGCCCGTGAACGACCCTTTTTCATGGCCGAACAGTTCGGATTCCACCAGACTGGGAGATATGGCCGCGCAATTGACCGGTACGAAACGAGCCTCGGCTCGTTTGCCGGCGCGGTGGATGAATTTGGACAGCAACTCCTTTCCGGTGCCCGATTCCCCGGTGATAAGCACGGCGGAATCGCTGGCCGCGACTTTCCTGGCAAGATCCATGACCAGGCTCATTTCCCTGGAGGCATAAACGATCTCGTCGTCGCCCGACGCTTTCCGAAGCTCCTGTTTCAGTTCCCTGTTTTCCGATATGACTCGGGAAAGGTTGAGTGTTCTTTCGACGGTCAGCAGGATTCTGTCCTCCTCGAAAGGCTTCGTGATGTAATCGACCGCGCCGCGCCGCATGGCGTCCACTGCCGAGTCCACGGTGGCGAACGCGGTGATGAACACCACCGGGCATGGCGCATCGAGTTCGCGAATTCTGTCCAGCAGTTCGACCCCGCTCATTTCAGGCATTTTGATGTCGGAAATCACCATATCGTAGAGCCCTTGATCCTCGGAAGCCTTTTCGATCATCTCCAAGGCCTCCTTGCCGTCGCCTGCCATATCGACCGAATGCCCCTTCGCCCGAAGCATGATCGCGAGCAACTGTCGCATCTTCTCTTCGTCGTCAACCACAAGAATGTTTGCCATAGGTGTTTCTCCGGAGATATTGTTCATTTATTTCGCACCGCTGTCCGCGCGTGGAATGGATATATTGAAAACGGCCCCGGCGCACTCGATCCTGTTGGCCGCCGAAACCGCGCCTCCGTGCGCCGATACGACTTGCGCCACGAAGGCCAACCCAAGACCCGTTCCTTTGGAACGCGTCGTGAAAAAGGGGTCGAATATTCTGTCCATGTTTTCTTCGGGCACTCCCGGCCCCTCGTCCTGGACTTCGATTCGCCAATATACCGGGTCCCGCCACGACTTTACCAGGACCCGTCCCTTGCCGTCATTGGCCTCGATAGCGTTTTTGATCACGTTTCCCACCGCGCGTGACAAAAGGTCGGGATCGCCATGGAGCGCCAACTGTTCTTCCCCGATTCGCCGTTCGATGGAAAGGTCGCTTCCCAAATGCTGTATTTCGAACCTGTCTATGCAGTCGTTCAGCATTTTGTTGGCATCCATTTCACGAAATTGGGGACTCGCCGGCCTTGCGAACAGGAGAAAATCCTCGATCAGCCGATTGAGCCTCTTGACCTCGTCGTCGATAAAGTTGGCCATGGTATTTCCGGACGGGTCCTCCAGCTCCTTTCTTAAAATGTCCAGCGAGCTTTTAATGATGCCCAAAGGGTTTTTCACCTCGTGGGCCACCATGAGGGAGAACTGGCCGAGTTCCGCGAGAGTCTTCTGCCTTACGACTTCCTGGTTCGCCTTTTCCAGGGCCGTTCTGTTTCTCTCCAGGGAATCCAGCATGGCGTTGAAGGCCAGTACAAGCTCCCGGGTTTCCGGCAGACTTCCGGGCCTCGCCCTCAATTCCACATCCCCTTTTTCAATTTTCCTGGCCGCTTGGGCAAGCTGGGTCACGGGAAAAACCAGGGACCTGGAAATAAAATAGAAAACCAGGGCCGAAATCCCCGAAACCCCTAAAGCAATCCAGAAATAGCGAATATTCATGGCGGTCAGAAGCGTGTTGACGCCTTCGGTGCTGTAGGTGATCCTGACTTTTCCGATCATCTCCTCGAAAGCTTCCTGGTAGATGCCCCATCGAAAATCGGCGCTCTCCTCCCTGGCTTCCCTCATGACGACCGGCACTTCCACAACGGACAACACCCCGCCCGAAGATTTCGATTCGTCCGCCAACGTTTCTTCGAGACTGTTGAAAATCGCCACCCGTACCACGTCCTTTTCGGATAGCAGGTTCCGGGCCAGGCTTTTCAGCATGGACCTCTCGTCGATCAGAATGCCCAGCTCCGAATTCAGCGCCAGATACCTGGCGAGAAACATCATTCTCTCCTCGAAACGGGTCTGGATGAAACCGTATGTGAATTTGGCGCCGATGTATCCGAGGGAGAAGGTCGTGGCCCCGATGAGCAGGAAAACCGCGACCAGCAAACGGACATGAATTCCGAAATTTCTCATGGACCGGCCCCCGCCTTCCGTTTGTCGAAAAGAATCTCCAGCCCCAGCCTGTCGGCCACCTTTTCGTTGACCCAGGTCTGAAAACGCGGCGGCTGCTCGATGCAATGCTCTCCCCCGAGGACCAATACGGCCATGCGTCCGGCCTGCCGCCCGAGTTCCCGGTAATCGAAAACAAATGCCAAAAGCGCTCCGGATTCGTAAAAAAAACTGTTGTATCCGAAAGCCGGCTTGCTTCTCAACAGGGCTTCCTTGATTATGTATTGAACGATACTTTCCGATATCACCGTCCTGTCCGGAATCATCCACAACCCGTCGATGGAATCGAGCCCGCTTTTCAAGACTTTTGGGATGCTCTTGCGCTCCAAAACCCGCAAAGGAACAATCTCCACCCCCAATGCGGAAGCTTTGCGCCTGGCTTCTTCAAAAAAGGCCTCGTTGAATTCGGGATCGAAAATAAGACCGATTCTCTTAATGGAAGGCACGGCAAGGGATATTTCGGCAAGCTGCGCCTGAACCGGGATGCTGAGGGAAACCCCGCAGACATCCCGTCCGCCCCCGACGATCTCGCCCGGATTCAACACCATCGAATACAAGATTCCAGCGTTGCTTCCGAGCGCCTGCCCGCGCAGGAACCTGGCGGCTTCCGGCCCGATCACCACGAACAGCTCGAAATGGTTCTGCCCGAGCTTCTCGCTCAGCAGCTCCCGTTTTTTGCCGGGGAAATTTTCAAAGGAAAACACCTCCATGCCCCCCAGTCCCGACTCGGACAATGCCTCGCCAAAACCTTCTACGGCCTCGGTGTACGGAAGGATGTTCCGGGATACCAGAACGGCCACCTTGGATTCGCAAAAGCCTTCTCCAGGCAGCGAAAACAATGCGAAAAGGAGAAAAGAAAGAACGGGCCCCGCAAGCGAACGACTCAGGCGGCAGCTCTCCCTCGTTTGCCGGTTTCGAAATTTTTTCAAAATGGCCATTCGCGGGCGAAAAGGGCAAAGCTCAAATTCAGGCGCGTTTCCGATTCGGGTGCATATACGGAAATCGGCGTTTCAAAACCCGGTCGATCAACGGGAACCAGGCCGCCTGAAATTTTCGGGATCGTAGTTGATTCTCTCTCTGAACTCCTCGGAAACCACGTCCACGTCCTCCAGGGAGGCGATCACCTTGGGAGTAATGAAAATGATCAGTTCGGACTTGTCGATGGACTTGCTCTTCTTTCCGAACAGATAGGACAACACAGGCACCTGTCCCAGGCATGGCATTCCGGCCACGCCCCCGCTCTTGTTTTCACGGATCAGGCCGCCGATGACTATGGTCTGTCCGTTTTTCACCGTGAGGCTCGTATTGACGCTTCTCTTGAAAAAGGACTGCCTGCTGTCGTCGTTTCCGACCGGCACGAGACCTGCCTCCTCGCTTACTTCCTGGCTCACATCCATGCTGACAAGGCCGTATTCGTTGATATGGGGCGTGACGGACAGGATGACGCCGGTGTTTCTGTACTGTATGCTGGTCGACAGCAAGTTGTCGCTGCTGTTGTCGTAGGTGTATTCGGTGGTGGCCACCGGTATTTCCGTCGATACGTTGATCTTGGCCTCCTTGTTGTCCGACGCCAGCACCGAGGGGGATGAAAGAATGTCCACCTTGTCCTCCGACGCCAGCGCCTTCAAGGTGGCGGTCCAACTTTTCGTCCCGTTCAAAACGGCCCAGGCGAAGTTCAGGCCTCCGGAACCCAAGTTGGCGCCGTCCTGGAGACCGCTGACCAGGTCGCTGCCCCTGTTGAATTTCCATTCCACGCCCAGTTCGGTGGAAACATCCAGCTTGATCTCGGCCAAGGTGACTTCGATGAGCACCTGGCGCGGAAGAACATCGATTTTGGACAGAATGTCCTTAATGATCTGGTAGTCCTTTGGAATGGCCTCGATGATCAGGCTGTTGCGAATTTCGTCGGCGGTGATCTTGATTTCCCCTTTGAGAGTGCCCGAACCCTCCGATCCGACTCGCTCTCCCGGCGTGGCCGTCACTTTTTTCGCAGTGGAAACGGAATCCGGAAACAGCTGCTTGACCGATTCCCCCTTTTCGGGCTCCTTTTCCCTGGCTTCCTTGATCGTCTTGAGTTCGTTCTTCTTTTCCTTCGTCGAAGTTTTCGAAAATACGGAATTCAGAAGGTTGGAAAGCTCGGCCGCCGAGCTGTTCTTAACGGCGTATACGTAAATTCTGGGTTCGACATCCTCTATGGGAGCATCCAGCTCTCGCAAAAAGGATTCCACTCTCCTGAAAACCCTGGGATTTTTGCTGATCACCAACAGCGAATTGATTCTTTCCAGCTCGATGAGCTTGAAATCGTCCTTGAGTGTACCGTAGGAAAGAATCAATTCGGACAAGGTTTTCGTCGTTTCATTGACATCCACGTTCTCCAGCATGAAAAACCTGTGCTGCACGTTTTCGAAAAAATCCACATCGAAGACATCGATGAGCTTGAGTACTTTTTCGATGTTCGAAGCCTTGTCCACCACGAGGAGGGTGTTGGAGTCCTTGTGGGAAATGATGGTCCCCCCGGCGGTGACGAACGGCGTCAGGAGCTTGGTCATTTCCTGAAACGAAACATATTCCAGCGGAATGATCTGAATGACGAGTCTCTCTCCGGGGGGGAGCTCGCTCTGGTCGTCGCCGTAGCGGGTCGATATGGGAAGCTGCGTGGCTTCCTTGAGCTTGACGATCTTGTAGAGGCTGCCCTCCTCGACGGCAGTCAGGCCGTTTGCCTCCAGAATCTGGAAGAACACGGGGAACAATTCCTCCCGCCTTAAACGTCCCGAGGTCTGGATGGTCACCCTTCCCCGCACGTTGGGGTCCACGATGTAGTTGATCTGCAAGATTTCCCCGAGGGTCCGGATAATTTCGTAAAGGTCCGCATTGTCGAAGTTCAGGACGATTTCGCCCTTGCCGGCAGGCATTTTCTTTTCCGGTTTGGTTTTATCGACCGGCGGCTTTATGACTGGAGCGCGGCCGGGTCTCTCGCCGCCGTATTCTTCGAGGGAAGAAGACTCTTCGAACGCAGAGGGCGGGACTTCTTTCGGCGGAAACCCTTCCGGCGTGTTCTCCAAATCCGGACTTTTGCGCCTCAAGGGTATGTTTCCGAAGGGGGAGGAAACGACCCCGTCTCCGTATTCGTCTTCCCGGTACTCTTCGGATGCCTCCGGTCTCGCGTCCTGTTCTTGCCGCGCCGAAAAGGCCTGCCGTTCGCGCGCGTCGCCCGGCAGAGGCCCCTGATCCACAGCAGGCCCCTTCCCGGCGCATCCGATAACAAACAACAACAAAACAAAGCTCCCCAAGCAACGGACGTTGCGAATACTGCGTTTCATTTTCATCGAGATTATTTTTTCCTTCTCTTGATTTCCCCGAAAGGCGTGTTGATTACTTCGTATTTGGATTCGTCGCTTTTTTTCTCTTCGACTGCTTCCGCGGTCCTATTCGGCGCCTTTTTCCTTTTCGGCCTGGCCGTTTTTTTGGCAGTGGCCTTTTTCGGCTCTTTTTGGGACGATACGACTTCCGGTTCGTTGGCTTTTTTGATGACCGGCCGTTTTTTCGGGTTCTCCTTGTCGTAAAGCATGACTTCGTACCTGTCGGTCCCGTCCTCGACAAGGATGCGATCTTCGAGGATGTCTTCCACTCTCACGACCATCGTCTGGTCGCGCTTTTTCATTTCCATAACGACATCGCCCTTTGCCACCCAAATGTCCTTGGGGGCGTCACTGCCTCTTTCGGGATTGGAAATAAGGGCCTTTTTGTAATCGTTGTAAAGGACCACCCCGTAAAGCGTCACCTTTTTTCCGAACCCTTCGAAGGGCTTGATTTCGGGCTGCGGTTCGGGCTCCGGTTCCTTTTCCACTGCGGCGGGTTCCGGCTCGGGTTCCGGCTCGGGCTCGGGGGGCAGGTATTCGGACCGGTCGTCCGCGAAAAGATTTTTGTCCACCACCGTCTTGTAGGAGGTTTCGGAGGGCAGGCTGCGTTTGGCGAACCGCTTTTCTCCGGCTTTCTCCTTGTCCGCCTGCGGAGTCGCAGTCTCCGCGGGCATTTCGCGGTGCTTCCATACATCGTGGGTCTTGACCGCGAAAAAAACCACCCCGGCCGCCAAAAGTATATTTACCAACCAGAATTTCGAAAACATTTGCGTCACCCTTCCGCTATCTTTTCCATGAAGCCTTCGACGGTCAGCGTGGCCTGAACTTGGCCTTCTTCCCTCTTCCCACGGACCACTCTGACCCTGAAATCGCTGATACGCAACAATTTTGAAGCGCTTTCCACCTGATAGACGACCTCCTTGAGCTGTCTCACCGTGCATCTGATCGTAATCTGCACGGGAACGGTCGTGTAGAGATCCTCCTCCTCGCTTTCGGCCTTGAGCACCCTCATGGTCAGAACTTCCAGCTCGCTTTTTCCGGTAATCTCGTTGAGGATGTTCTGGATGTCCACGGCGGCCAGCGCAGGGGTCTCGCCCTCCAGCAAGCCGCCTTCCGCCCTTTCTATAATGCGGTTGTAGTCTATCAGCCTCTTTTCCAGCTCGTTTCTCTCAGGGACCATCGAGCGGTACTTTTCGAGCTTTTTGCGTGTCATAGCAATTTCGTCCTCCAAGGACTCGATGCTTTCCCAGAAAGGAAAGAATCGATATACGACCCCGAGGAGAAGAAGGATCGCGCCGACTACCAGGAGAATCTTTCTCTCTTTGCCGATTTTAATCGAAAAAAGCGCCATGTCTGCCTAATCCTTCCCTGTCGATCGAATCGGGATGTCAGGAATTGACCTTGAACCCGATACGAAAACGTTCCTTGCCATTTTTGTCTTTCGTAATAGTGGACAGAAAAACCACGTCGGTGAAAAGCGGAGATGCCTCCAGCAGGGGAATCAGCTCCGAAGCGGATTCAGCGTATCCGTAAAGCTGAACGCCCTTCTTGTCGTCGTAGTTGAAATCCTGAAGCCAAGCGGTTTCCGGAATTATCTCCGTGGTTTCCTTCCAGATTTCCATCACCGGCGTCTTGCCCTTCCACAATTGGTTCAGGTAGTCGATTCGCGTTTCCAGCACCGCAAGATTGTCTCTCATTCGGTCGATGTCCTTGATTTCGGCCATCAGCCGTTCGGTCTCGAGATTCAACTGGTTCAGGGTCATCCTCTGACGCATGATACGACTGCCTCCCCACAGCATGCCGGAAACAATGAAAAGGCCCATCAGCATAAACAATGCGTAAAATGCCACCCGGCTGGGCCTTTTTCGGAGGGCGGCCGGAAGCACGTTGATTTGCGTCGGGACCTTTGCGACGCCGCGCAGGGCCAGTCCCGCAGCCGGAACCAGCGCCGGGTTGGGGATGTCCGCAAGGGACAGGTCGGGTATTTCCACGTCGAAGATCTCCTTGGCGCGCAGTTCCGTCAACAGCGCCCCGCCTTCGGCCCCTGCGAAGTACAGAAGCTTGACAGGTTTCTGAAGGCCCGCGATCAGTTCCTCGATGGGCTTCAACTCCTTGGAAAGAAACGCGTCGGGGTCTTTTGCCGCGCCAGGCGCCGCGGAACGAGAGTATTTGAGCACCCTGTTGACCGCGATTCCGAAATGGACATTTTTTTCCTGTTCGTGCACGAACACGTAATTGGCGTATTGGCTGGTACCGGGATGATGGGCGAAGAAGTTCACATAGGCGGTCGAATTGACGCTGACTCCGGAAAGGCCGATTCCCAGGCGGTCCTTTAGGTTCAGGTATTGGTCCAAAGTGTCCTTCTGGACTACTACGAGCAAGACCTTCAGCTTGTTTTCCGCCTTGACCTCTTCGATGATCTGGTAATCGAAATAGATGTCCCGAAGCTTCATGGGGACGTAATTTTCTATCTTATAGCGAAGCGTGGACTTCAGATTCTCCTTGACGGCCAGGGGAAACTCGAGTTCCCGCAATATCACCGACTCTCTGGGCAGCCCTATGAAAACGTCGGACGACGACACCTTCTTGGATTCTATGAAATCGTTGATCAGCTCCGCGGAAAGGCCTATCCTTTCCTTCAAGGGCTTTTCGGGATCCAAGGCGTAGGCGGCATAGCCCGCGACCTTCATCTTTCTGAAGGAATTCTTCAAAAAGACAATGCAAAGACCGCCTTCGTGAAGATATATTCCGAGACCGGATTGAAACAGCAAGGCTCTTTAACCCTCCATCAAATGGGAAAACGTTCGACCGACCGTATGTTCGCGTCCGCAGACGCAAGAGACGCGGACAAGACGACAAGCCGTCATCCTCTGTCCTTCCATTGCAAGACTTTGTACTTGGTTTCGGACTTGACGTCGATTTGCAGGACCACCTCTATTCGGTGCGACACCAGGCCTCCCTGGGCCTTGCCGGACGAACCGATGGTGAAAAACGGGCTCTTGGCACTGGCCGAAGCCGTCACATAAGGCCCGATGTCCGCGTAAACATCGACCCCTACGATTTCTTTGAGGTCGGCTGTGGTCATGTCCTTTTCCTTTCTGAACTCAACGATCTCCGAAACAAGATCGGCCGTCATTTGCGGCAGGCTGGCGAGCACTTCCGGCGGCGCGTAGTTGACGTTGATCTTGTTGTAGGAAAACCCGCTTTTTTTATTGGAACTTTTCCGTTTACGCAAGCCGGTCGGAAGGGTCTTGTCGTCATCTTCTGTCAACACGGTCACAATATCCTTCAACCCCCCCTGGAAAATCTCCGGGGTCACGCCTTTGACCAGAAGCAGCTCCTCCACCGATTCGAACTTGTCGTTCTTGGCATTGTAGGGTTCCGGCAGCGACTGGTAATAGTCGTCTTCGGCCCCGTTTTCCCTGTGCAGGTCGTCCTCGTCCCGCCAGTCCTGGATGGAATCCACGATGATATTCTTCTCCGTGTCGTCGATGTCGAATCGGCTCAACATCAGTCTCAACATGCTTTGGTTCGCCTCGTTGATATTGAACTTTCCGGCTTCGTTGCCAATGAGAACCGAAAACGAGCCCGTGCCGAAGGGCACATCCGGAATCTCCACGTTGATTCTCCATTCGATCTCCTCGTCCTCCTCGTCTTCCTCCGTGAGTCCGGCCTCGCCTGCGGTGACGCGCTTGGGCGGCGTGGTCTCCAGGACGATCAGTTCGACGATGGCCTGCATCAGGCCCGCCCTGGCCGCATAGTAGGCTTCGGTCTGCTCCTTGAAATTCCGGGTGATGTTCACCTCGGCGCGCATGGCGTGGCAAAACTCGCCGACAATCACCGACAGCAAGGCCAGCACCCACAGGACAAGAAAAAGGGCGATTCCTTTTTCGTTCCTAGCCTTTGTGTTCGATCCCGCAACTCTCATGCTAAAATCGACCTCGTCTATGTCTCGTCATCATATTCGGGATGAATCGGAGCGATAATGACAAAAGGCGTCGCGTCCTCGTCGCGCGACATGGACAGCTTCACGGCCAACGGCACGCCCTTGTCGTTTTCGGGATCCCAGCTTTCCACCCACTCGGGCTCCTCTTCCAAGCCCTCCTGCGGCGGCCTCAAATACTCGAACGCGATCTTGTGCGCGCTCGGTATCAGCTCGACGAAATCGTCCGGATCGATGTTTTCGATTTTGAAATCCTCGTCGAACATCACGAAGCTCTTTTCGTAAAAGAGCAGTTTTTCGCCTTCGTCCCCTTCTTCCACTTTGTATTTGGCCAGAACGATACCGAACTCGTTGGTCGGCATTACCGCCAGGCGAGAAGCGAATTCGAAATTGCCGGCGTCGCCTTTCAACAGAAGCTGTTCCTTGTCGAGCCTTTTGATTTTCTTGAAGGCCATCGACGATAGCTGCCGATTGATCAACTCCAGAACGATCCTCTGGCGCTGATGGCTCTCGATATCGCCCTCGCCCTTCTCCCATGCCCTGATGCCGATTCTGAAAGCGCCGAAAACAATCACCAGGATCACCGCCACGATGGTCAGCGAAATGATCAGCTCGAGCAACGTGAAGCCCTCCTGCCGCAGGCCGTTTCCTCTCCCGCGCGAAAGCGGATATTTTTCGACCGGACCATTCATACCATGCCGCGCTTCAAATCGCTTCATCCTTTTTTTCGGCAATCTGCAAGGTGTCGATGCGATAGCTTTTTTCCCGTTCCCCCGACATCCAGACCACGGAGACGGACACGTTGTACAAATCGACCGGCGGGGGCTTCGGCGTTTCGCCGAGTTCCTCCTCCTCTTCCACCAGGGCAACCTCGACCTTCCAGCCGTACACGTCGTCGAACTTTCCTTCGTAGGAGCCCTCTTCGAATTCGGTCTTCAGCAGGAACTCCTCCATTTTTTCCCTGGCGAAGAAAACCGCCCGTGTGTAATCGTCGGCCAGCTTCCCGGATTTGAGCCCCCCGGAAAACAGCTGGAGGACCACCACCAGGGAGATGGAAAGAAGCATCATGGCCACGAGGGTCTCCATCAGAGTGAATCCTCCTCGTCTCGTCTTCCGGCCCCCGACTCTTTGCATAGCCAGAGCCATCTTTTCGAGATTGTCCAAGCCAGTTCCTCTAATCGTCTTCATCGGGTTCCGTCATCTTCACCATTCCCGTGATGGGATCGATGTCGATCTGAAACCGATTTTCCTTTTCGTCGATCAGCACCACAGTTCCGCCGGTGCTGTTTCCCGCCGGATAGAAAAGGATTTCGAATGATTCGGATTCGAACTCCTCCTCGCCGACCACGCCCTTTTCGATCTTGACGGTTTCCGGCAACTCGTAGGACTTGGCCTCCGAAACTTTTTTTTCGTCGGAACCGTCGGTTTCCGCCGCCTGCTCTTCGACTTCGGAATCGGGGTCGTCGCCTTCGGTCTCCTTCTTGGCGTCGATGACGCAACCGTTTTTCTCGAAGTCGAAAACCGCGGAATAAATGGCCCTTTGCGAGACCGCCTGGCTCCTGGCGTACCGAAGCGCGGAGGCGACCTTCTGCACCGATGTCCTCAAATGCGCCCGAGTCAGCGAACCGATCATTCGCGGGGCCGCCATCGCAGTGAGAAGCCCGACGATCACCAGAACCACGATGAGTTCCAGGAGAGTGAATCCTCCCGCGCCACCGCCTGCGCCTTTCGGGCTACTCTTCGTCGGAAGCGCCGATGTCTTTCCAGCTGACAATGTCGGTGTCCTCTCCTTCTCCGCCGGAACTGCCGTCGGCGCCGAGAGAAATAAGATCGTAATCGCCGTGTTCTCCGGGCGACACATACTGATATTCGTTTCCCCACGGATCCAAAGGAACTTCCTTGGGAAGATAGGGCCCGTCCCACTTCTTGGCATCGTCCGGCGCCACGCGCAAGGCTTGCAGACCCATATCCGACGTGGGATACTTGCCCACATCCAGACGATAGGTGTCCAAGGCCGTGCCGAACATGGATATCTGCGCCTGCGCGGCCTTTTGCTTGGATTTGCCTACCTTTCCGAACATTTTAGGCCCCACCAATGCGGCCAACAGGCCCAGAATGACCATCACGATCAAAAGCTCGATGAGCGTGAAGCCATGTTGCTTTCTTCTTTTCTTTCTCATTTCCCCCCCATTCCCGTTTAAAAAGGTATTTCATTGATGCTGAATATGGCCATCAGCATGGATATGACGATAAAACCCACCAAAAGACCCATCACCAGAATCATGGCGGGTTCCAGAAAACTGATGAACCGCTTGACCATGGCCCTTACGACCTTTTCGTAGTTTTCCGCCACTTTGAGAAGCATCTCGTCCAGCTTACCCGTCTCCTCGCCCACTGTGATCATTTGTATGGCCAGAGACGGGAAGAAGCCGGTGCTGGCCAAAGGCTTGGAAAGCCGGTCGCCTTTCTGCACCTTCTCGCGTATTTCGTCCATTCTGGAGGCCACGACTTGGTTGCCGATGATGTCCTTGACCAAAGTCAGGGACTGCAAAATCGGCACTCCGCTTCTTATCAAGGTCCCCAATGTCCTGGAAAAACGGGCCGTCTCGATCTTTTTAACCAGTTCCCCCACCACGGGCATCCGAATTTTAATCTTGTCTATTTTGAATCTTCCCTCGGGCGTACGGCAATATTTTCGATAGGAATAGAAGATCAGCCCGATCACTCCCAGAATCGCCCACCAGTAGTATCGAATGAAATGGCTGAAATTTAAAAGCACCTGTGTCGACATGGGAATTCCCGCTCCCAAGTCCGAAAAAATGATGGAGAACTTGGGAATGACAAAGGTAAGCAAAATAGTGATCGAAACTCCGCCGACCAGTACAAGAAAAAGCGGATACACCATGGCCGAGACGATGTACTCCTTGAGGTCCTGGGAGGTCTCCAGAAACATTCCCAGGCGAAACAGGACCGGTTCCAGCACGCCGCCCGCCTCGCCGGCCCGGATCATGTTCACGTAGAACCTGGAAAAGACGCGGGGATATTTTCCAAGTGCGTCCGACAAGTAGCTGCCTCCCTGGACCGTCCTCAAAATGTCCCGGATGATCTCCTTGAACTTGTCCTTTTCCGTGACTTCGGTCAGGATGGCAAGGGACCGGTCCACCGGAAGCCCGGCCTCCAGCAGGGTCGCCAAATCCTGGGTGAACAGCATGACGTCCTTGCCGGAAATGCGGACCAAAACCGACGAAGCCGCTTCCATGATGTCGGTCCGCAATCCGCCCTTGGTCCTTCCCGCCAGGCTGATTCGTATCGGAATAAATCCCATGGAGTCAAGCTTGGAGGCGACATCCACGTCGTCGGACGCCTCCAGGAACCCCTTGACGATCTTTCCTTCCATATCGCTGGCTTTATACGAAAATACCGGCATGATCCTATTCTTCCAAAGTCACTCTCAAGACTTCCGAGATGGTTGTGACCCCTCGCTTGACCTTGTCCCAGCCGTCCTGCCGCAGCGTGACAAGGCCCCTTTCGATGGCCTTCTTCTTGATGGTTTCGGTGTTGGAGCGGTTGACGATCTCCCTTCGAATCCTTTCGTCCACAGGAAGGTACTCGAAGATCGCGATCCGTCCCTTGAAACCGGTGTTCCGACAATGGTCGCAGCCTTCCCCGCGATAAAAGGCGGTGTTTTCGACCTCTTCGGTAGCCAGCCCCATGGATTTGATCATGCGTTCCTCCGGCTGGTACTGCGTCTTGCAAACGGGGCAGATAACGCGAACCAGACGCTGGGCCAGAACCCCCAGCAGGGTGGAACTCAGAAGGAAGTTTTCCACCTTCATGTCCAGCAGACGGGTGATGGCCCCGCACGAATCGTTGGTGTGAAGCGTGCTGAACAGCAAATGCCCGGTCAAGGCGGACTGTATGGCGATGTCGGCGGTTTCCTTGTCCCGGATTTCGCCGACCAGGATGATGTCCGGGTCCTGCCTGACTATGGAACGAAGACCGTTGGCGAATTTCAACCCGATCTTGGCGTTCACCTGGATCTGGTTGATTCCCTGAAGCTGATATTCGACCGGGTCTTCCAAAGTGATGATTTTCAGCTCGGGGGAATTGATCTTGGCAAGGGTCGTGTACAGCGTCGAGGTCTTGCCGCTTCCAGTGGGACCCGTCACCAGGATCATGCCGTAGGGCTGCTTGATCAGTTCGTTGTATCGATCGAGGATTTTTTGCGGAAACCCGATTTTCGCCAAGTCCAAAACCAAGGTGTCCCGATCCAGGATTCTCATTACGAGGCTTTCCCCGAAGACGGTCGGCACGGTGGAGACACGAAAATCGATCTCCTTGTCCGCGATTTTCAGCTTGATTCTTCCGTCTTGCGGAAGGCGCCTTTCGGCGATATCGAGCTTGGCCATGATCTTGACCCTGGATATGATCGCCGCCTGAAGTCGGTGGGGAGGAGAATCCACCTCGTGCAAAACGCCGTCGATCCGGTACCTTACCTTGAACTGGTTTTCGAAAGGCTCGAAATGGATGTCGCTCGCCTTGATCTCCACCGCGTTGAGAATCAGACGGTTGACCAGGCGAATGATGGGCGCCTCCGATGCCAGGTCCCTCAAGTGATCGACATCTTCGTCGCCAGTGGCGTCGATTTCGTAGATGTCCTTGCCAGCCTCCTCGATGATGGTTTCCATAGACTGGCTGCCGACCCCGTACAACCGCTCGATGGTCTCCAGGATGTCCTCCCGGGCGCCAAGGCATGCTTCGACGTTAAAGCCGTAAGCCAGTTGCAGGGCGTCTATGGTGAACAAGTCCTCCGGATCGACCATGGCGATCTTCAGAGTGTTTTCGGCCAGCGCAAGCGGCACGAACAACGACTGCTTCATGAACTTGATCGTCAGGTTGTCGATGACCACGGGCTCCCGCGGATAATCTTGATATGTCAGCCTGTCCATTGTTTCTGCGATTCGTTCCTTCTTCGGCGACGCCGTTTCTTCCTATTCTTCCTATTCGTTCGAACAGCGGATGTCGTATCCGTGAACCGCGCAAAAGCGGTCCCTTTTGGCGATTCTCATGTCCGCATCGACCATTTCCCTTATTAGTTCCCGGAAGCCGATCTCGCTTTCCCAGCCCAAAAGCTTCTTTGCCTTCGACGGGTCTCCCAGAAGCGTTTCGACTTCGGTGGGACGAAAATAGCGAGGATCGATTTCGACAATGACGTCGCCCGGCCCGACTTGGCAATCGGCGTTTGCCACTTCCGAGACGATTCCTTTTTCCTCGATCCCCTCGCCCTTCCACTCCAGGACGATGCCCGCATCCCGGAACGCCGCTTCGCACAGCTCGCGCACGGAATGCTGCCTTCCCGCCGCGATCACGAAATCATCGGGGGTATCGTGCTGGAGAATCATCCACTGGGCCTTCACGTAATCTCGCGCGTGCCCCCAGTCCCTCTTGCTGTTCAAATTTCCCAAATAGAGTTTCTTCTGAAGATTGCAGGCGATCCTCGCCGCGGCCCTGGATATTTTTCTCGGCAGGAAAGTCTCGCCTCTCAAAGGAGACTCGTGGTTGAAAAGAATCCCGTTGCTGGCGAAAATCCCGTATGCCTCCCGGTAATTCACCGTTATCCAATAGGCGTATACCTTGGCCGCCCCGTACGGGCTCCTGGGATAGAACGGAGTGGTTTCCTTCTGCGGCGTCTCCCGCACCTTTCCGAACATCTCGCTGGTGGACGCCTGATAGAACTTGCACCGCTCCTCCATCTTGAGGATTCGTATCGCCTCCAGAAGCCTCAATGTGCCCAATGCGTCCGAATTCGCCGTGTACTCGGGAGTCTCGAAGGACACCTGCACATGGCTTTGCGCCGCCAGGTTGTAGATTTCGTCCGGCTGCGTCTCCTGAATGATTCTGATCAGGTTGCTGGAATCGGTCAGGTCCCCGTAATGCAGAAAAAACCGCAGGTCCTCTTCGTGAGGGTCCTGGTAAAGGTGGTCGATCCTTTGCGTGTTGAAAGACGAAGACCGACGCTTGACCCCGTGGACCAGATAGCCTTTTTCAAGCAGCAACTCCGCAAGATAGGCCCCGTCCTGACCCGTGATTCCGGTTATCAAAGCAGTTTTCAATTTTTTACCCCCGTTCGAATTGTCCACGCCGAAAAACGCTCCTCTTTTCAGACTCGGACACCGGTACGTCCGATGTTTTCCCGAAACCATTTGTAGGTCGCATCGATGCCGTCTTCCAAGGACGTCTTGTATCGCCATCCGAATTCGGACAGTCTCGCTACATCCAGCAGCTTTCTCGGAGTGCCGTCCGGCTTTGTCGAATCGTATTTTATTTTTCCTTCGAAACCCACAATCTCCCTGACAATCTCCGCAAGCCTGGCGATGGAAACGTCCTTTCCGGTTCCGACGTTCAAATGGGTGATGCCTTGTCCGTACAAAGCGTCCGGATTTATACGATTCATGATGAAAACGCAAGCGTCCGCCAAATCGTCGACATAAAGAAATTCTCTCATCGGACTGCCGGTCCCCCAAATCTCCACAGCCAGGCCGTCCCTTTCTTTCGCCGGACATTTGTCCCACTTTCTTTTCGCTTCATGGAATTTTCTGACCAATGCGGGCAGCACATGGGACGATTCCAGATCGAAATTGTCGTTGAATCCGTATAGATTGGTGGGCATGACCGAAAGAAAATCGTCCCCGTACTGCTCGTGGTAGAACTGGCACATCTTGATGCCGGATATCTTCGCCACCGCGTACGCCTCGTTGGTGCTTTCCAACGCACCCGTCAGCAGATACTCTTCCTTCATCGGCTGGGGACAGTCGCGCGGATAAATGCAGGAGCTGCCCAGAAACAGAAGCTTCTTCACCCCGCACCTGTGCGCGCTGTGGATGATGTTGGCCTGGATCTGCATGTTTTCAAACAAAAATTGCGCCGGGTACTTGCTGTTGGCAAGGATTCCGCCTACCTTCGCCGCCGCGTCGAAAACATATTCCGGATATTCCTTTTCGAAAAAAAGCCCGACTTGCGACTGGTCCGTCAAATCCAACTCCGACCGCGACTTCACAAGGACATTCGCATACCCCTCCTCCGCGAGTCTTCTTACGATGGCCGACCCCACCATTCCCCTGTGGCCGGCAACGAAAATTTTAGAATTTCTTTCCATGCAAACTCCGTCCGCTTACGCACATTCTTTCTCAATTGTTTCCAATAAAGCAAACCCCGTGCCGAAGCTTGCTTTCCTTTGTCTGCATCGGCTGACAGGCCTGCTCTTCGGCAGCGAAGCCTTCCATCCCAAAGGTCTCGAAGCGTCTTTCGATAATTGCCGAACGCTGTTTTTTCTTTTTTGCCGTTGTCCGCCGCGACTTCGCGATCCGGATAAAAATTACACGCCTGGCTACCGACACTCTTGCCGATGCTTGGCGCTGCGTTTCCACTGCGGCAGTTCAAAAGGGAAAATGCCGCATCGGCAAGTTTCAAAACCCTCTTTGATACTGACGAACAGGGATTTTCGTCCCGCGAGCCCGGTTTCCGAAATTTTTCGAGCGACGGGGTCCATGTCCCGTTCCGGATAAAAACTATCCACTCCCGCCACCTCCTCTCGGTTCAAGCAACCCCGCCTTCCACAGCACTTCGAAAAGGCGCGCCCACAGAAAATAGCGCGCCGTCAAAAGAATCAAGCCGATTCGCGACGGTTCGTACCCGAGGCGCCTTTTCCTGATTCTCTGCATTTCCTCGTTGCCGATCCGGTTTCTCGAAGGAGACGATTTCTGCCCGCCGTGGATTCGAAACATCCCCAGAAAGCAAGGCAGACGCTTCATCCTCGCTCCGGAATCCTTGAATTTGAGAAGCAAGCCCCAGTCCATGGCGAAGCCGTAGCTTTCATCCAGCCGCCCTCCGGCGATATTCCATGTCCTTCTGCGCCAGAACATCGTTTCCTGCGGCACGGCATCGGTGCGCTCCAGAATGCCGTTTTCGTGGGGAGGCATGATCCAGCGGCCGATTTCGTCGCCATTTTCGTCGATCAGGATCCTATGCCCGTAAACCACGTCGATTTCGGGATTGCTTTCGAAAAAATCGGCCACGGTGGCCAAAGTGTATGGCAGATGCATGTCGTCGGCGTTGAGCCATCCCATGATCCGTCCCTTGGAGCGGGCGAAGCCCTTGTTAAGCGCCTGGACTTGTCCTTTGTCCGAAACGCAGCACCACCAGGAAATGCGGGAGGAATATTTGCGAATGATCTCCAGGCAACCGTCGTTGGAACCGCCGTCCACGACGATCAGTTCCAAATTTGGATATCCCTGATCCAGCAGGCTTTTGATGCTCGATTCGAGATAATCGGCCTGGTTCAACGAGGGGACGACGATGGAAATCGATGGAGGGGTCGAAGGCAGTTCCGGTTTTTGGAATTGTTTCAGCTCCGGTATGTTTCTGGGTTCGTATTGTTTTCCGTAGTTGGTGAAACCCGGTTGCAGAAACCGGGTCGCCTTTCTCAACAAATCGACCGCTTTGTTCGCGATTGCACCGCCATAAGAGGCCGCGAGCCCGTTTTTCAGGTTGTCCGCGTCGAAAAAGCCCAAGTGTCTACAGGGTCCTTGTTTGACAAAACGTTTCATATCGGGCGTTCAGGGACCTTTTCACGAGCTTCCAGTACTTTTTGAAAAACACGTCGATCATCTCGAAAAGCGCGGCCTCCATTCCGGAACGTACAGTCCCCGAGCCCGGGGAAAGCGAAAAGGCGCTGAACAATTCGGCGTCTCCGACCACGCGCGTGTTCTGTACGGCTTTTCTTTTGGCGCGTATTTTCGGCCAAGTCGTCGCCAAGGCCTTTGCGGCGGCCACGTAGGAGACCACAACGCCGCGCCTTGCGGCAAACGCCGCGCAAACCAGTTCGAACAAGACGAGGGCCGGGCACAGCGCAAGAAACGACCGGAATTCGTAATACTTCAATATCAGCCACCAACGGTTTCTGAAAACGTAAAAAGCCCTTCTGGAAGAATACCGACGCTCTTCGTCCGACAAGCCCTCCACCCCTCCTGTGGAAAACTTGTGGAAAACCACCGAACTCGGCACGACATAGCACTTGTCTCCCGCGATTCGGCAGCGCAGGCACAAGTCGGTGTCTTCGAACCCGTAAAAGAAATCCTCGTCGAAAGGCCGCCTTCCGACTTTTTCCTTGTCGATCAGAATACAAGCGCCCCCTGCGGCGCCGATTTCCCGGACGGCAAGGTCGTCCGATTCCGCCAGCTTCGCCCCGTTGTTCCGAAAAGTAGGCATGCCCAGATAATGCACGTCCAAACCGTCTGTCCCGATCAGGGAAGGCGTCTCGTAGACGCCCACACGAGAAGCGAGCAACGCCCCGTCGCCTTTCTCCCCGGACGCCTTGCAAAGCTCGGCCAGCCAGCGCTTGTCCACGCGAATATCGTTGTCGATCAGGCATACCCAACGCGCTTTCGAACATTCCACGCCCGCGTTTCTGGCCGCAGCAGGTCCGGAATTTTCGCGCAGCGCGACGATTTTCACCCGGGGGAATTTTCTTTGCACCAGGGACACGCTGCCGTCCGTGGACCCGTCGTCCACAAAAATCACCTCCTCCAGCGGGCCCTCGGCCTCCAGCACGGAGGACAGGCATTCTTCCAGGTGCCTTTCCCCGTTGTAGCTGATCACCACGACCGACACCTTTTTATTGCGACTGTCATTCGGGACGTTCACTTGCGCGCTTTCCTTGCGACAGTCCCGCCCGAACGGCGATCCCCGCCGGAGTATATCGGTTTCTTGCCGATGCAGACGCGGTACAAGTCGGCGAGCCTGTTCGCGTTGGACCTGCCGACACCGGCCGACGCCAGCTTCCAGAGCTTGCAAAGAACCGCGTGGCGCAGCCATGGAAGGCTCAAATGCGCGGCCCCGTTTTTCGTCCTGGCCCTTCTGGCCTCCGCAGGCACGATGCCGGCGTTTTCAACGGCGTTGCTCAAACCGCAGACCGTGTAGGCCGAAAGGACCGAATCGGGCAGATACAACGCTTCCTCGTGCCTGAGACACCTGAGAAGAAAATCGTAGTCGCCCGCGATTCGAAAGGACTGGTCGAAAGCGCCGTACCTTTCGAACAAGCTTCTGTGGTGCATCACCCCCTGGTGCGAAAAATACATGGTGTCGAAAAACCGCTTTCGGTCCCAAGGGCAGCCGCGCCATTCGGCGACCTCGCCGTCCAAGACCCCCGCCGCATTCATGTAAACCACCGGAAAAGCCGGGAATGCACCCTCGAGCGCCGGAGCGATGCTTCCGAACACGTCGCTTGACCACAAATAGTCGTCGGCGCCCAGAAAACAGGCCCAGTCGCCTCGCATTCTCTTCAAAGCCTTGTTCCACGCGTGGAAAATCCCTTGGTCCGGCCCGGATTCCAAATACGAGATCCACGGACGGTACCTTTTGATTTCCTCCAGAGTCCCGTCGTCCGACCCGCCGTCTATCACAAGAAGCTCGAAATGCGGATAGGTCTGGACCGACACACTCGACAGGCAGCGACCGACCGTGTCCGCGCTGTTCAAAACCGCCACGATCACGCTGATCAGGGGCTTTTCCTTTCGGTTTTCGGGTCCTGCTTTTGTAATTATTGGCAATTCCTTTTCCCTCTGGAGATGCTTCGGGCATAGCTCCGCACGGTCGCTTGCGCGAAGAAGACATACGAAAAAAACAATCAAGTTGACCACACCGCTATCGTATTGTCAAGGGATTAGAATCGAAGCAACGCGGTTGACATTCGCATGCCGGTTCGATTAACTTGAACCCAATTCCAATTTTGCGAACCGGGATTTTAGCGATTGGGAGGCGTTTTTGCAAACTTTGGCTTAAAATATTGACACAGGACAAAGAATGGAAACGAGAATATGACCATATCCGAGACGTTCAACGCCGATTACATCGACGAACAGTACAGGCGCTGGAAGGAAAACCCCGAATCGGTTTCCTCCGATTGGCGCTTCTTTTTCAAAGGGTTCGAAATGGCCTCAGGCGGGGAAGGCGGCGGGGTGTGCGCCGAAAAGGACCTGCTTTCGCAGTCCAAAGTGGACGCCCTCGTCCACCGGTACCGCGACATGGGACATCTTCTGTCCTGCCTGGATCCGCTCGCCGCCTGCCCGACCGACCATCCGCTCCTGAACTTGTCCACGTTCGGTCTCCAGGCCGACGACCGGGACGCCTCGTTTTTCTGTCCGGCGTTCTTCGGAGACCGGAAAACACCGCTCAAGGACATCGTCCAGGCCTTGCGGGAAACCTACTGCCATTCGGTCGGCGTGGAATACATGCACATCCAGGACCCCGAAGAACAAAACTGGCTCCGGGGACGCATGGAGTCCTCCAGGAACAAGCCGGAACTCGGACTGGAAGAGCGGTTGAGAATATTGCGAAAGCTCTACGAAGCGAGTTTTTTCGAACAGTTTCTGAACAAGAAATACCCCGGCCAGACTCGTTTTTCCGCAGAAGGCGCCGAGGGGGCGATCTCCATGCTCGACGCGCTTTTCATGCACATGGCGAAAAACGGCTGCGAGGAGATCGTCCTGGGCATGGCCCACCGGGGCAGGCTCAACATCCAGACCAACGTGCTGCAAAAACCCTACGAGGACATTTTCCAGGAATTCGAGCAGTGCTACGATCCGGAAAGCTTGCTGGGCTACGGGGACGTCAAGTACCACAACGGCTACATGGCCGATTTGGACCTCGACGGCCATTCGGTTCGCGCGGTCCTGGTGAACAACCCCAGCCATCTGGAATCCGTGAATCCGGTGGTGGAAGGCGTCGCCAGGGCGCGGCAGGTCCAGCGAAAAGCCGGAAACGGCGCAAAGGTGCTTCCCGTCCTGCTCCACGGCGACTCCGCCTTCGCAGGCCAGGGAATCGTGGCCGAAACCCTGAACATGAGCCAGTTGAAAGGCTATTGCACAGGGGGCACCATCCATATCGTCATCAACAACCAGATCGGCTACACGACGCTTCCCGAGGACGCCCGCTCCACCCGGTACTCCACGGACGTCGCCAAGATGCTCATGGCGCCCATCTTCCATGTCCATGGGGAAACCCCCGAAGCCGCCGTCCACGTGGCCAAGCTCGCGGGCGACTATCGCAACAAGTTCGGAAAAGACGTGGTCATCGACCTGGTGTGCTTTCGTCGATACGGCCACAACGAGGGCGACGAGCCCTATTTCACGCAGCCCCTCATGTACGAGAGAATCCGGGAACGTCCCTACCTGTTTCAGATTTACGGCCAGAAACTGAAAGACGACGGGGTTGCGACCGAAGTAACCTTGGAGGAGATCGAAAAAGAGGTCGCGCAGCGGCTCGACACGGCGCTGGAAAGGGCCAAGACGGAATGCCGGGGCTTTCCCGTCCCGAAGTTCTACGAATCGTGGGAAGGCCTTCACGGCGAATATTCCCACGAACCAGCGAACACGGGCGTTTCCGCAGACGAGCTGCTTTCCTTGGCCCGCAGGCTCGACACGACGCCGGAGGGCTTTTCCGTGTTTCGAAAACTCAAAGGCCTGCTGCAAAAGCGCCTGGAGGCTGTAGAATCGGGCGAAGGAATCGACTGGGGCAACGCCGAAGCCTTGGCCTTCGCGTCGCTTCTGGCCGAAGGGTTTCCAATTCGGCTCAGCGGCCAGGACAGCGGCCGGGGTACGTTCAGCCAGCGCCACAGCGTAATCACCGATACGAAAACCGGCGATGAGTACGTTCCATTGAACGCCCTGGGAGAGAAACAGGCCCCTTTCACGGTCTACGACAGCCTTCTTTCCGAAGTGGGCGTGATGGGATTCGAATACGGATATTCCCTCGGCCAGCCCAGGGGACTGGTGATCTGGGAAGCCCAGTTCGGGGACTTTGCCAACAACGCCCAGTCGGTCATCGACCTCTACATCGCGTCCGGCGAAGCCAAGTGGCAGCGCCTGAGCGGTCTGACCCTGCTTCTGCCCCACGGCATGGAAGGTCTCGGCCCCGAACATTCCAGTGCCCGCCTGGAGAGGTTTCTCCAATTGTGCGCCCACGACAACATGCAGGTCTGCATCCCCACGCTTCCGGCGCAGTATTTCCACCTTTTAAGGAAGCAGATGAAAGTCGATTACAGAAAGCCGCTGGTGGTCATGACCCCCAAAAGCCTGCTCAGGCACCCCATGGCGGTCTCCGCGCTGAAGGACTTGGCGGAGGGGACCTTTCAGGAGGTCGTCGATGATCCGAACCCGCCGGAAAAGGCCAGGCGAGTGCTGCTCTGCGGAGGCAAGGTCTTCTTCGACCTCGACAGCCGCCGAAGCGAACGGGGCGACGACGACATCGCCATCGTGCGAATCGAACAGTTCTATCCTTACCCCGAGGCGGCCCTGAAAGAGACGCTTTCCAAATACGAAAGCGCCGGGGAATGGTTGTGGGTCCAGGAAGAGCCGGAAAACATGGGGGCGTGGAATTTCCTGCGCAACAGGCTCGAGGAATCCACCGGGAAATCTTTCGGCTATGTCGGAAGGGACGCTTCGGCTTCCCCGGCCACGGGATTTCCCAGACTGTACAAGAAACAAAAAGAGGACATCCTTTCGGCGGCCGTCGGACCGTCGCCGGATTCCGAATCGAACCAGTAGCGCCCGAGGGCGTTCTTATCAACCAAAAGAGGGAATAACGAACATGGCTCTGGAAATAAAGGTCCCCAGCGTGGGAGAATCGATCCAGGAGGCCCTGCTGGCCGAATGGTTCAAGAAGGACGGCGATTTCGTCAAAAAGGACGCCCCCATCTTCGTACTGGAAACCGACAAGGTGACGCTCGAGATAGAGGCCGAGGCCGACGGGGTGCTGCATATCGAGGTCGAAGAAGGCACGACCGTGACCATCGGCCAAGTGGTGGGTAGAATCGACACAGATGCCAAAGGCGCCGGGACAGAAGAAAACAAGGAAGAAAAGCCCGCCAAGAAGGAAGATATGAAGGCACCTGCGGATGAGAAAGAACCGCAGAAAAAGGCCGCCGCAGAGCCCGAGCCTCAAAAACGGGACGAAGAAAAGATAGAGGAAAAGAAAAAGGAAACGGCCGGGGACGTTCCTCTCTCCCCGGCAGTACGAAAGCTCGTGGAGGAAAAGGGCATCGATCCGGATCAAATCCAAGGGACAGGCCCCGGCGGACGAATTACCAAGGGCGACGTGATTCTCCATCTGGAATCCGGCAAGGCCGAGACAAAAGCCGCGCCCGCAGGCAAAAAAGAAGAAGCCCCTGCGGAACAGGCGCCCGGCGAACAGGTCGTGCGCAAGCCCATGACCCCGATCCGAAGGCGTATCGCCGCCAGGCTCCTGGAATCCAAGCAGAACACCGCCATGCTGACCACCTTCAACGAGATCGACATGGGCCGCGTTATGGACACCCGCTCCCGGTTCAAGGACCAGTTCAAGGACTCCCACGGCGTGGCCCTGGGGTTCATGAGCTTTTTCGTCAAGGCCTCCGTGGCGGCCTTGAAGGAATTCCCCGAGATCAACGCCTCCATCGAAGGCACCGATATCGTCTACCACAACTATTATCACGTGGGCGTGGCCATCGGCACGGGCAAGGGCCTGGTGGTACCGGTGATCAAGCACGCGGACCGCATGAGCTACGCCGGAGTCGAACAGGCCATCGTGGATTACGTCGGCAAGATCAAGGAGAAAAAGCTCGACATCGCGGACATGGAAGGCGGCACGTTCACCATCACCAACGGCGGCGTCTTCGGCTCCCTTCTCAGCACCCCCATTCTCAATTACCCGCAAAGCGGCATTCTGGGCATGCACAAGATCGAAAAAAGACCCGTGGTGATCGACGACCAGATCGCGATTCGCCCCATGATGTACGTGGCCCTCAGCTACGACCACAGGATCGTGGACGGACGCGAGGCCGTCACTTTCCTAAGGCGCATCAAGGAATTCATCGAAGACCCCGAACGACTGCTGCTGGAGGTGTGATCATGACCGAAGACAAACGATACGACCTGATCGTGGTCGGAAGCGGCCCCGGAGGATACGTGGCCGCCGTGCAGGCCGCAAGGCTCGGCATGAAGACGCTCTGCGTGGAAAAGCACGGCCGCCTCGGCGGCGTCTGCCTCAACGTCGGATGCATCCCCAGCAAGGCCCTGCTGGATTCCAGCGAGTTCTACCTTCTCGCCAAGGAAACGTTCGCGGAACACGGCGTACTGGTCAAAGACGTCAGCCTCGACCTGGACGCCATGATGAAGCGAAAGGAAAAGGTGGTCCAGAACTTGACCGAGGGCGTCAAGGGCCTGTTCAAGAACAACAATGTCGATGCCATCCAGGGAACGGCCAAGCTTGTCGGACCGAATAAAATCGAGGTGCGAAAAGGCGAGGACGACGCGTCCCCGGAAATCTACGAGGCGGACAACATCCTGCTGGCCACCGGAAGCAAGCCCGTCCAAGTGCCGGGCATGGAATTCGACGGAGAACGAATCATCAGTTCCACCGAAGCGCTATCCCTTTCCTCCGTGCCCAAGCATTTGGGAATCGTGGGCGGCGGCTACATCGGCCTGGAGCTGGGCACGGTCTGGCGAAGGCTCGGCGCCGAAGTCACGGTGGTGGAGATGCTCAAGGGAATCGCCACCATCCTGGACGGCCAGGTCGCCCGGCGCCTGCAAAGAATCCTGGCCAAGCAGGGATTGAATTTCATGCTCAAGACCAGGGTCGTTTCGGCCGAGGTCGATGGAGAGGTCGTGAAAGTGACCACGGAAAAAGACGGCAAGGAGGATCTTCTGGAATTCGACCGCCTTCTGGTCGCGGTGGGACGAAAGCCCGCCGTCAACGGTCTGGGGCTGGAGGACGTCGGGGTCGAGATCGACAAGAAATCCGGATGTATCGTCGTGGACGAGAAATACAGGACCAGCGTGCCCTCCGTCTACGCCATCGGCGACATCGTTGCCGGCCCCATGCTGGCGCACAAGGCTTCGGCCGAAGGAATCGCCGCCGTGGAATGCATGGCGGGGAAAGCCGGGCAGGTCAACTACGACGCCATTCCGGGAATCGTATACACCTGGCCCGAAGCCGCCTCCGTCGGCCTGACCGAAGAACAGGTCAAGGAACGCGAAATCCCGTACAATTCGGCCACCTATCCTTTCACCGGAAACGGCAGAGCCCGATGCATGGGCGAAACAGACGGGTTCGTCAAAATTCTGGCTCACAAGAAGACGGACCGTGTGCTGGGAGTCCACATCCTGGGCCCCCGGGCGTCCGACTTGATCGCCGAGTGCGTGCTCGCCGTGGAATTCGGCGCCAGCGCCGAAGACATCGCCCGCACCGTCCACGGACACCCCACCCTTTCCGAAACCCTTCAGGAAGCCGCTATGATGATCGGCCACTGAAACAAGATAAAAGGAGGAAACCACCCATGAGCGTCATCGCGGACTTTGCCATATTTCCCGTGGACAAGGGGGCAAGCGTCAGCCAGTACGTGGCCAAGGCGGTCAGGATCATCCGCGACAGCGGCCTATCCCAGAAGACCAACCCTATGGGCACTTGCATCGAAGGCAGCTTCCAAGAGGTCATGGGCGTGGTCGAAAAGTGCTTCGAAAAAATGAAGGAAGACAGCGACCGCATCTACATGACCCTCAAGATCGACTACCGCAAGGGAGAGCAGGGACGAATTTCAGGAAAAATCAAGTCGCTGGAGAAAAAACTGGAAGGAATTTCTTGAACCGGCCCGCTCGTCAATATTTGAAAAGCAGGAGGAGTCGCGTTCGTCCGCCAGACCATATCCTGAAAGGGAAGAAATCTTCGTGGATTTTCGGTCCGCACGCGTTCAAAAGGGAGAAAAAGTGAACGACGAAGATTGCATATTGATCGTCGACGACAATACGGACAACATCCGGCTGATCACGGACTACCTGAGAGAGTCGGAATTCAAGACCGCGTTTGCCAAGGACGGAACGGTCGGGCTGGAGAGGGCGCGGCTTCTGCATCCTTCCCTGATTCTTCTTGACATCATGATGCCCCCGCCCGACGGGTTCGAGACCTGCCGGAATTTGAAATCCGGGGACGACACCCGCGAAATCCCGGTGATTTTCATGACCGCGCTTGCGAACGTGGAGGACAAGGTCAAGGCCTTCGAGCTGGGGGCCGTGGACTATATCGTCAAGCCGGTGCAGAAGGAAGAAGTGCTGGCCAGGGTGCGGACCCACCTGTCCATTCAAAAGCTTCGGCATAGACTGGACCTTCAAAACCAGTTGCTGAAAGAGGAAAACAAGCGTTTCAAGATCCTGGAGGAGGCCGCGTTCGAAGGGGTTGCATTGCTCGACGGCAATGTCGTCATGGAGGTGAACTCCCGGCTGGAAGGTCTACTTGGACGCTCTCGGGAAGAGGCGGTCGGAAAAGCCCTGCCGGATTTTTCAACCCCGGATTATCGCGACGAACTGGAGCAGTACCTCGCATCCAATCGGGCCAAACCATTTGTCGCGGACTTCTCGCGCCGGGACGGTCCCGAAATACCGGTTGAAATTCGGCAGGGCAGCATGTCCTACCGAAACCGCGCCTTCAAGGTCGTGGCTTTCAGGGACCTGAGCTACCAGCAGTTGCTCGAGCGCGAAAACCAAAGCTTGAAGACAGATTTGAAGGATCGCTACAGATTCGGCCCCCTGGTGGGAAAAAGCCCTGCCATGCAAAAGGTGTACGAGCAGATTTCCAAGGCCGCAGCCACCGAATTCAGCACGGTGGTCATGGGGGAAACCGGCGTCGGAAAAGAACTGACCGCCCGCGCAATCCATCAGCTGAGCGCAAGGAAAGACCGAGCCTTCATGCCCGTCAACTGCGGCGCCATCGCCGAAAACCTTTTCGAAGCGGAGTTTTTCGGCTATCGCAAAGGCGCTTTCACCGGCGCGGCCACCGACAACCCGGGCCTTTTGGACCGCGCACACGAAGGCGTCCTGTTCCTGGACGAAATTTCCGAACTCAACGTCGGACAGCAGGCCAAGCTGCTCCGGGTACTGCAAGACGGAGAATATTACCCGGTGGGCTCTCGGGATGTCAAAAAAGCCGATGTCATGGTCGTGGCGGCCTCCAACAAGGACCTCAAAGAAATGGTCGCCCAAGGCAAGATGCGCGACGATTTCTTTTTCCGTATCAATGTATTGGAAATAAAGGTCCCGCCCCTGCGGGAAAGATTGGACGACCTGCCGCTTCTCATCGAGCACTTTCTGGGAAAAATTTCCTCCGAAAAGAATGCGGCGCCGCTATCCACCGAAGTCCTCCACAGCTGTCGCGGCTACCAATGGCCCGGCAACATCCGAGAGCTGAACAATGTCCTGCAAAGATACATCGCCAACGACCAGCTGGATTTGCCATTCGATCCGATCCTATTTCCATCGAGCACTCCCGCCGGCCTTTTCGACGCCGTGGAACGTCTCGAAAAAGACATGATCGTCGATGCCCTCAAACGCCACGGATGGCATCGGGAGCGAACGTCCTCCTTTCTGAAAATCCCCCGGCGCACACTTCATCGAAAAATGATCAAGTACGGACTTAAACCTTCCGGAGACATTTGATCCCAACTGCCGGGACAACTCGTCCCGTCGCCAAACGAGTCTGTCTTCGAGCCGATGGTCTGGACGGGCTAATAATGGACGGGACAACTTGTTCCATCCCTCGAAGCGAACGCCCTTCCCGAATTTTCGGCAATATTTCGAATCCGCTGTGATTTCAGGCAGTTGCACACGCGCTACTTTTTTCTCCGAATTGGCATTTTAATTGCTCTCCAAGCCTGTTCAGGCGCAGGCAGGCGGACATCCGCGTAATTCTCCCTTATAAAAACGCAGACCCGCCATGGAATCGCTTCGCCATTTTGGGCCTGTCCGACTTTCATGCGAACTCCCCAGAGGAAGAGTTCGCATGGCCGTCTCCCGTGTTGAAGAAACGCGATGGCGCGACCCCCGAAACGCAACCCCAAGCTGGAGAAGAGTCGGACAGGCCCATATTTTTATCCGTGAAGCGCAAATCCACTGGCGCATCATTTCGGCAAGGCTGACCAAGCCAAGACCCCAAGGGCATAGAGATTGGAAAGCTGCAATAAAGGAACCTTATCAGAGAATTGGAGAATTCGATGCCAGAAGCCCAAAGAAAATCCATACTGCTAACCATCTGCGCCGGTTGCAAGAAAGTGCGCGACGATAAAGGCGAATGGAATGAAATTGAAAGCCACTTCAAAAGGCAGTCCGAAGCGAGATTCAGCCATAGCATCTGTCCGGACTGCGTGAAAAAGCTATATCCCGAGATAGAAATTATTAAGTCGAAGCTTCCCTCTTCTCCTCGACGATTCTAAATGTTTCTGCTGGCTGTAATCAATTGGGGGTTGGTTATTTTCTGGCGATAATGGATCCGGGGCAGCAGGAAATCAAGATGGCACTACAAACAAACGTTCTCGTTCCCAGGCTCCGCCTGGGAATGCATGATTTGTGGCTACGCCACCCGATCTGAACAAGGCTGGCCGGTTACATGAAGGCAAAAGGCAGCGTTGAACCAATTGATTCGGTGCAATCGCGGCAGAGCCTCGGGGTATTGATTCCCAGGCGGAGTCTGGGAACGGGAGCCTCCCTCAAAACCGATCCAGAAAATCCAGGAGCTTTTCGTATTCGAAGTCTTCGGCGTATTGCCTGAGTCGGGCGACGAAGGCGGCGTATTGCGGATCGCTTTGTTCCAGACGTTCCGCAGCTTCTTCCAGCTGGGTGATCATGCCCAGCTTCGTGAAGCTGCACAGTTGCTTCAATTCTTGCGGCGGAGGCGGGACAATTTCGCCCAGGCCTATGACCTTTGTACCTTTCGGTTTTTCGATGTCGTATTCTTCGTATATCCACTCTATTGCCAATAGCCTTTCCAGAACGCCGTACAGCTTGGCCATATCGACCGGCTTGGGCAGGAAGTCTTGAAACCCTTTTTCTTTCGCGGCTTGCGGGGACATGCCAAGAAAGCTCGCCGATATCGCGACTACCGGAGTGTCCTGCATGCCGGGGAGCGCACAGATTTTCCTCGTGGCTTCGAAACCGTCCTCGACCGGCAAAACGAGGTCCATGAAGACGATGTCCGGGAGAGATTCGGACGCCATTCGAACGGCCTGCTCCGCGCTTACGGCCGCCAGGACCTCGAAACCCGCAGCAGACAGGACATCGTTTAGGACATCTCGATTTTCCTTCTTGTCATCGACGATCAGGATCTTTTTTCTTTCCCCTTTATACCCCGTTATGATACGGCTCCGGCGCTTTTTATCAGGTTCCGCGAGACTTTGGACCGGAAAATCGGCTTCAAAGGTAAAGCAACTTCCCTTTTTCGGCTCGCTTTCGACTCGAATTTCCCCTCCCATGAGTTGTGCGAGCTTTTTGCTGATCGAAAGGCCCAGTCCAACGCCCTGGGCCCTCCGGGCGAAATCCCCCGTCTGTTCGAAGGGAAGGAATATTTTTTCCAGTTGCTCCTCGGTCATGCCCACGCCGGTATCCTCGACGCGAAAAACGAGTTTTGCAAAGCGTGTTGCCTTTTGCGCGTCGGACCCGTCCACAGAGCTATTCCCGGCTTCGACATCGAAGCAAACGCTTCCGCAGTCGGTGAACTTGACCGCGTTTCCGAGCAGATTCAGCAGGACCTGGCGAAGCCGCAACTCGTCGGCCACGACGATTTGCGGAAGGCCAAGGGCCGGTCGAAAGACGAAGGAAATATTCTTATCCTCCGCCCTCATTCGCACGATGCCCACAATGTTATCCAAAAAGTCCCGAAAAACGACTTTCGAGGTATTCAGGGTCGCCTTTTCGATTTCTACCCTGGATAGGTCCAGGATGTCGTTGATCAGGGTGAGCAGGTGCTTTCCGCTTTCTGAAACGATTTGGATCTGCCTTCGAAACGACTGCTTGATGTCCTTGCGCGCCGCCAGAAGCTGTGCGTAGCCCAGGATGGCGTTGAGCGGCGTGCGAAGTTCGTGGCTCATCACGGCGAGAAAGGAGCTTTTCGCGCGATTGGCGGCCTCCGCCGCCTCCTTTGCCTTCAGAATTTCGTTTTGCCTGACCAGTCTTTCCGTCACATCCTCGTACACCGCGACGACCTCGCCGGAGGGGAGCTTGTAGACATAGTTCTTGCGCCAGCTTTCCCTACTGTCGTCCTTGTAGAGGATAGGCGACAAATCCTGGCTTTCGGCTGTCTTCCAGACCTTTTTGAAAACATCGAGCAGGCCGGACTCCCGTACTCCGGGAAAAACTTCCGTCACTCGCTTGCCGATCAGGTCCTCCCGCCTTGCCCCCTCGATTTTTTCCCCCGCCCAGTTGAATTCCTTGAAAACGAAGTCGTCGCCGTCTTCGATGGCGTCGTAGACGGCCACGGCGCTCCCCATGGCATCGAACAGCTCCCGGTAGCGGGTTTCGCTGCGCATCAGCTCGACCGTCCTGGCCTTCACCTGCACTTCCAGCTCCCGCCTGCGGGACTCGATCGCCTCCACTCGCTTGATATAGCCGGCGATCAGCAGTCCGCAGACCGTCAATGCGGCCGCGACCATGAACCACGGCGTTTTCCAGAAAGGCGGATGAATGTAGACTCGAACCGATGTTCCTTTTTCGTTCCAAAGTCCGTCGTTGTTGGAGCCCTTCACCCGAAACACATACCCGCCAGGAGGCAAATTGGTGTATCGCGCCAAGCGCAGGTCGCTGCCGGTGTACTGCCATTTTTCGTCGAAACCCTCCAGAATGTAGGCGTAGCGATTTTTCATCGGCGCGGTAAAGTTCAAAGCGGCAAAGGAGAATCCGATGTTGGCCTGGTCGTGCGCGAGAACAATGCGGTCGGTATAGCCGATGTGTCTTTCCAGGACTGAACCTACTTTTGGGGATACCGATTGATTGAACAGTTGAAAGTCCGTGACGACTACCGGCGGAACGAAAGGGTTCTCCTTCAGTTCCTCGGGATCGAACATGTTGAAGCCATTGTTTCCGCCGAAGAAAATCAAGCCTTCCATGGACTTGCAGGCGGCGTGGGGAGCGAACGAGGTCCCTTGCAGACCGTCGGCCGCATCGTAGTTTTTGAATGTCTTTTCGCGCGGATCGAACATCGACAGTCCCCTGTTTGTGCCAAGCCAAAGGTTTCCCTGATCGTCTTCCACCACCGACTGGATGGAACTGTTGGGAAGGCCGTCCTTTTCGCCAAAGCGGTCGAAGGTTTCCGAAACGCGGTCGAACCTGTTGAGACCGTCGGTGGTGGCGAACCACAACGTGCCGGAAGAGTCTTCGAAGATGTCCATCACAACGTTGTGGCTGAGGCTTCGAGGGTCGTTCGGGTCGTGGCGATAGAGCACGAATTTTCCGGTTTCGGGAACGAACCTGTTGACTCCTTTTCCGGTGGCGCTGACCCAGAGGACGTCGTTGTGATCGACATGGACATCGAGGACGCGCGGGTCGGCGAGGCCCCCGGGATCTTTCGGATCGTAGCTGTAGCGGAAAAAGGTTTGCGTGGCGCGGTCGAACCTGTTCAGGCCGCCCCCCCAGGTGCCGACCCACAGGTTGCCGGAGCGGTCCTCGGCAATGGAAGATACCACGTTGTTTCCAATGCTCTCCGAGTCGTCCGGGGAATGCGCGAAATGGGCGAACTTGCCGGTTTTTCTGTCGAAACGGTCCAGGCCGCCTCCCCAGGTACAAATCCACAGCATTTCGTCGCGGTCTTCGAAAATGCGATACACGCTCCCGTGGCCCAAGCTGTCGGGCTCGGAGGGATCGACCGCGTAGTGCTCGAATTTCCGGGCTTTCGGATCGAACTTGTCCAAGCCGCCCGTGGTGCCGACCCAGATGTCACCGCGACAGTCCGCGAATATGCTCAGCACCTTGTCGCTGCTCAAGCTGCCGGGGTCTTGGGGATTGCGGGTGAAATGGGCGAACTTGGCGGCGTTTTTGTCGATGCGGCTTACGCCATTGGCCGACGTGCCTATCCACAAAGAGCCAGCCTGGTCTTCCATGCAAGACGGAAGAAAATATGCCCCGAGGCTTTTGGGATCTCCGGCAATGGGCGTAAAACGAACGAATTTCCCGGTTTTCCGGTCGAACAGATTCAACCCGCCGCCGTTGGTCCCTACCCAGAACGAACCGCTTCGGTCCTCGTGAACGAAACTGACATTGTCGCTCGAAAGGCTTTCCGGGTCGTCCGGGTCGTTGCGAAAGACTCGGAAGGTCTCGTCTTCGGGGTCGAATCGGTTCAATCCGCCGCCGCGCGTGCCGACCCAAAGTACGCCGCTTCGATCCCGGCATACCTCCATGACGAAATCGTGGCTGAGACTCTTCGGGTTCGAGGGGTCGTGCCGGTACCTTTCGAAACGCTCCGAATCGGGGGCCAACCGGTTCAGCCCCTTGGCCGTGCCGACCCAGAGCGCGCCGTCCTCCCCCTCGCATATGGTTTCCACATGGTTGCCGCAGAGGCTGCCGGGATCGGAAGAATCGGCCAGATAGCGAACAAATCCCCTGGCTTCGGGGTCGAATCGATTCAGTCCGCCTTCGGAGGTCCCGACCCAAACGTTTCCGCGACCATCCTCGAAAATCGCCCTGACGCGGTCGTCGCCGAGGCTCCGGGGATCGTCAGGGTCGTGCAGGAACCTTTCGAACCTGTCTGTTTTCGGATCGTAACGATTCAGCCCGTAGGTCGTTCCCACCCAAATGGTGCCTTCGCTGTCTTCCCACAGGCAGTTGACGCCGCTGTTGCTGAGGGTTTCCGGATCGGCGGGGTCTGTCTTGTATGTCTTGATGCCGTAGCCGTCGTATCTGTCGAGCCCGCCGACGGTCCCGATCCACACGAACCCTTGCCGGTCTTGCAGTATCGCCCCTACGTAGCGCCCGGACAGCCCGTCGTCGGGCGTCATGTGGGAAAATTCGATTCTTTTCCCGTTCCAGGCATTCGCAGAGGGAACGGCCGACACCGTCGAGAAAAATACAAACAATACGATTATTCGAAAAATCCATTTCATACTTGCTAAAACCAATCCCCGCTGGTCCAACGACGCGATGGCAAGGGGCCGTCCAAAAAGCATGGCCGGCCCCTGGATCGCGACGGGCATTAGCCCGCGCTTGTCTTTCTTTTTAAGCCAATTGTTGCAGTGGCGATCGCAAAAAGCAACATCAAAGTGAATGCTCCATATTCGTTCAGCGTCGGAACTCCGTAGGGGATCGCCTCGAAAACGATCTCCGCCCCCGGTGTCGATTCGACCCCGTCGGCGTTCACGGCAACCAGTTCGCCGTAGTAGGTGACATAGTAGTCGATTTCGCCCACCGACAGCGTCACACGGTTGTCCCCCGTTCCGGCCGGGTTTTCAGATTCGATTCGAAATTCCCTGTCATAAGGACCGCCTTGCACGGTCCCGTATCGAAGCAGGAAGTATTCTTCGTCAACGCTGTCGTCATAGAACCAGACGTCGAGCACGTCGCCATTCAGTCTGGCTCCGAATCGGCTGGCCAGGTCTTCAGGGGGGCACGGCGCGGTGTCCGCGCTGAACACGGGTGTGTAAACCGACGACACGTCGCCCGAATACACCGCCCGGACAGCCTCGCCTTGCGCATCCACCGCCTTGACCCGGAATTCGTAGGTGCTGCTGCACAGAAGGCCGGAAACGACAAGGCTCTGGGTTCCCGTTCCGCCGGGATTTTCGGACGGGGACGCGACGGACTGCCAGACTTGGTCACCTTCCATGCGATATTCGACCACGAAACCGGACTCGGTGGTGCTGTTGTCGTCCCAGACCACTTCGATTTCTTCGCTTCCGAGGGGGTCCGGAGGATTGCCGGTGGGTACGCAAGGTCCCGTCACCGTCCCATCCACGGAAGTTGTATCCGAAGCGCCCATGTCGTTTTCGGCCCTCACCCGGTAGTAGTATGCGGTTTCGCATTCCAGACCCGTGTGGCTGAACGGCACAGTGACGTTGGTTTCCGTCATGGTCGTGAAAACCAAATCCATCGACGTAAAAGGCCCTGCGGGACTTTCGGAATATTCCAGGACGAATTTTTCTTCGCTGCTGCTGCGGTCCGTCCAGGAAAGGTCGATGGATTCGGAATCATTCGGCAGTGCCGCCAGGTCCGCAGGCGCCGCAGGCGGTCCCAACGCGACGCCCGCCTCTGCGAGCACCAGATCGGAGAACGAAGTCAGCGTCACTTCGATCCAGTTTTCATCGACGTTTCTATCCGTGATATAGACCTCCTCCCAGCTGCCGCCGTCGTTGTCCGTCTTCCAGATTTGAAGGGTGTCCTCGCCCGACAGGGCCGCTATGTCCGCGTCGTCGTAGTATAAACGAATCGTTGCGGTGAAGTCGGAACCGCCCTCTGCGTCGATGCTCCAGATCCGAGAGGCGATGTTCGCATCGGGCGGAATACTCGGATACAGGTTGCTGTCCTTGTAGCTTATGCTCAGGCTGTCCGGGGGCGTGCCCGTCGAATCCCAGGAAACCCGCGCCACGGTTTCGCCGTCGGCGGCGAATGTCTGGGTGGCCCCGGCCGCAGGCGTCGTGTCCGGGATTGCGGACACGGCCGTCCCTCCCGTCGGGGTAACGTCGATGGAAAACATCAGGTCCCCTTCAGGGTCCGGATCTCCCCACGGGTCTATTTCGGTCCCGTCCGGATATGGATCGGGCGAGCCGGAATTGACCAACCACAATGCACTGGGTTGGTCGATGGTCAGTTTGAAATGGTATTTGGAACCGCCGTTGACAAAGGTATCGCCGGTACCGTCTCCAGGAAGAACAATGTTCGTCGGGGTCGTGTGCGAATCGTTGCCGTCGTACGCGAGACCGATACCGGTTTTCGTGAATATTTCGTCGGCGTCGCGGAAACCGGAAGCGCCCCTGTAAATGGTCAGCGTGGCGGTACCCAGCCTGTGGGAATAAATCTTCATGGAAGAAATTCTTCCGGTCGTGCACGGGATGAACGATTGTCCGATCGACGTATATACGCTTCGACCCGTGTGCTTTTGTTGCGATATGTCGCATGCTCCGATGATGGTGAAGGAAAACGTTTTCTTCTCAGTCAGGATATGTCCCGCCGTGCTTTCGACGCCGTCCAGGGTCACCGTTACTTTTTCTCCACCGACAAAGGGCTGGTCCGGAACGAAAGTCACCACTTCGTTATCGACGCTGAAAGCCCCTGCGGCAATGCCCGACGAGGAACCCCTCACCTCGAACGTGGAAGAATCCAGGACAGCGTCGCAAATCGGTTCGTTGAACTGGACGACGATATCCGTATCCGCCCCTACGTCGCTTATACCGTCGTTGGGGGCGATATAATCGACATCGACGCCGAAGACAGGGACCGGCGCGATCTTAACTTGGAACCTCAAGTCCCCGTCGCCCACGAACCCGCCTGTCGGACCCATCTGTTTTCCATCCGGATAAACGTCGTCCATGCTGTAAACCCATCTGCCCCCGGTACTCTCCACTTTAAAGTGGAACTGTTGGCAACTGGAAACTGTCGGCTCCCCGTCGCCGCCGTCGGTCAGATCGATGACAGTGGCTGCGTCCGCGTTGAAGCCGATCCCGGTTTTAACATAAAGCTGGTCGGCGGGATCGAAACCAGACTCGCCCTTGTACAGTGTCAGGCTTCCGGTACCGGACTCGTAGGAGTAAACCGTGACGGACTGGATTATCCCCGAAGCGCAGGGAACGAAGGACTGGCCGGTGACGGTGGGTCCGAAACTCGTGCTGGCCGAAAACTGCGGCTGATCGATGACGCACGGCGAAAGGGTCGTCGCGGAGACGACTTCCGAAGGACCGCTCTGGCTGGAGGAGATGTCCTTGTAGGCCCGTATCCGGTAGAAATATTCCGTTCCTTCGGTCAGACCGGTCACCTGGTACTGCAGGACATCTCCCACATCCAGGTTGTTATAGCCCGGCACCACGGATTTGAACTTTGCGTCCTTGGCCACGTCCAGAAAATACTTGGTCGGCCAGACACCCGACTCGGGAGGCGACCAGTTGGCGATGAAGCTGTCCGTGGCAACGTTGGACGCGGCGAGCGGAACGGGTCGCACCATGGCATACGACGGCGCCAGCGAGGCGTTTCCTACGATGGTCCCGTTGTAGGGCGTACCCGACGAATCCGGAAGGGCTCCCCCCGACAAATCGTCGCATTTGTAATAGGCCAGCAGGCCGCTTTCGCTTCCCGCCAGGCCGTTTTTCATGTCCGCGTTGATTTGCTCTGCGGAACGGGCATGGTCCCAGAAACAGATCTCGTCCATGGCGCCGATAAATCCGCCGCCGTTGATGGTTCAAATCGAGTGCCACATAGGTGGACCCGTCCAGCACCAGGGCGTTGCCGGGATTGCCGGATGCCTTCTCGACGTAGTTTCCTCCCGTCAGCGCGTACAGTTTTCCGTCGTTCGAAGACATGTAGAGCAAACCGTCCGCGGCGATGGCAGGGGACATGGCCACGATGTCGCCCGTGGCAAATTCCCAGATCTTGTTTCCATCTGGGTCCAAACCGTACACCTTGCCGTCCCGGGCGCCGAAATAGATGTTGCCGCCCGCTCCGACAGCGGCGGGGCCGTAAACCGGCTCTTTGACGGGATACTCCCACTTCAAGGTCCCGTCGGGGTTGATCGCGTAAAACGACAGCCCCTCCACGCCCACGTAAATCGTGCCGTCCGGCCCGAAAGCGGGCGAACCGATGGACGTGCCGGCAGTGGGGAAATTCCATTTTTCGGTGCCGTCCGGGTTGATCGCGAACAGCTTGTTGTCGTAGGAAGCCACATAGACCACGCCGTCGCCGTCGACGGAGGGCGAACTGTGCACGGGACCTCCCGTGGCGAACTCCCATTTCTTGGAGCCGTCCGATTTGATCGCGTATAGATTGCCGTCGAACGACCCGATATACACCGTGCCGTCGGAAGCGACCGCAGGCGATGAATCAATCCAATCACCGGTGGCGAACTCCCATTTTTTGCTGCCGTCGTTCCGGTTTATCGCATACAGCTTGCCGTCCTCGGAACCTACGTAGACAACGCCCCCCGACGCCTCCACCGGAGACGAACGAACCAAGTCCCCGGTGGCGAATTCCCATTTCTTGTATCCGCCTGGGTTGATCGCGTAAAGCTTGCCGTCGTCCGACCCGACGTAAATCGTGCCGTCTCCGCCGACCTGGGGAGAAGAAACCACGAAATCGCCGGTGGCAAACTCCCATTTCCTAGTCCCGTCTGGGTTGACCGCGTACAGTTTGCCATTGTTCGATCCCACGTAGATGGTCCCGTAAATCCCCACGGACGGAGACGATTCGATCTTGACGCCCGTGTCGAACTCCCAGAGCTTCCGCACAGGGTCCACCGGCCCTTCGCAATCCGTAAGCCCCGTATTTTTGGAATCATGGGAATACTTGGGCCAATAGGCTTCAGCAATGGACGCGACCATCGCCAAAACCGCCAAAACGACAAATGTCCTTCTCACAAGAAACATTCCAATCCTCTCCAACCCGATTTTACCGATCATAAATCCTCTCTTCTCCTCAGTTTTATCAGTGAAAAAAGGGCCCGTCCGACTTTGCCCGGCTTCATCCTCGGCGGTCCCTTGAAAGCCGCAGGGCCTTGAGAGATGAAAACCATCCGCAAGCCCTCCCCCCGGTGGGCTTTGCATCAAAACGAACGGGCCCGAATCGAATCGCCGAACCATTCGAAGAACCCCGTTGAAAAAAACTTCTTTCAACAAACACCATCTCTTGTGGCAATAACGGCGCCAAAAGGACCGAATTTTCGACATGCTCTGTCTTGCTTGATTGAAGGGGCTTGCAGGCGAGGACGGGCAACAGGTGCCCCTTGCGCATGGCCGGACAGCGAGACACATTGTCCCGTCCCCCAAAGACAGGATATCGTTCAAACGCCCGGTTTAACAGCGTATTGGCGCATGGGACACTATGTCACAATAAATGGGATCAAACGTTACGAGAAAATGCGTTCCCACGCGAAGTGTTGGAACGAGGCGGCGAGAGCATGGCCTGAATAGAAACCAAGCCCATGCGAGGGCTTGGTTATAACTTCTGCCAGTTTTCACCCAACAGTTTCGATCTGTCGCCTGGATACCGGGTTTAAAGCAAGCTCCGCCCGGAATGACGGTGTTGGTTGGCCGACATTATATAACCAAAACCGATGCCGATATAAAATTTGCGTTTTTTCTGGGATGCTTGATGAGACGATCCGAGGGGATTCGAACATTGCGTTCCCGGTTTGCGCCGCTTCATGCTTGGCTGACGGATCGTATCGGAGATACTGCCGGGACAGGCTTCAGCTATCAGGAGTCCGGAGAGTCACCGAATCAACAATATGACTACCGGCAATCCCGCATCATTCCATATTTTGTCGGCGGTCAGCACGGGGAGGTTCATTTTCATGCCTGTTGCAAGGCAGGCGCGGTCTCCGAGGGAAAGACCCTGTTTTTTTGTTTCCGGGCGCAGATAACCCGTTTGAAAAGACAATTCCAGATCAAATGATACAATTTTTAAATCCAACAGGAAAAAAATCTCTCGGATTTCTTTTTCTGGCACCTGGTTCTCGGCCAGTTTTCCGACAACCTCGCAAAGGTTCACAGCATTAATGACAGCGCCGGGGACATAACGCGCCACAATATCCGAACCGATTTCTTCGTTGAGCAATGCCAAGAGTGCCGAAGCATCTAAAACTGCGTCATTCATTTTTAGACTCCCTGCGCCTTTCTTTTATCAATTCATCGACAAGTTTACGACTGGCCGGTATATACTTTCGCACAAGACCTTGTGCCCTGCGAATGTTCTTCTTCAATGGGACAATCCGTATTTCTTCGCGATCGAGTTTTATGACAATGCCGTCTCCCGGCTTCAAGTCGAAAAACTTGCGATACTCCGCCGGAAGAAATATCGAGCCCGTATCGTCTATTACCGTTTTTATTTCTTGCATTTGAACCTCGCCAATCTATTTGGTTGTAATCTTTTCGACATAACTTTCTTTTTATCACCAACGATAACATCAGATAAATCGTTTTCCATTTTTCTACAAAGCGGAACTTAACATTTTCTTTTTAATTTTAAACTCGATGTTCTTAATTTTCAACTTGATATTTTCGGTTGTCATATTCTCATGCGACTCTTGGGGGCTTGATTTTTATTTCGGCCAATCCTTCGCCGCCTCGTTCCAACGCTTTGCGTTGGGATGCATACCAGGACGTTTCGCGTCCGCGTTCCGCCGAGGCATGGCCGAAAAAAGAACCAGCCCCAGAAACAGAGAAGGCTCCCTTATTGTCCTGCGGTCGGCTCCGCCGCCTATGCTTGAAGGGGTTTTGGTTATAACGTCGGCGAACCAACACCGTCATTCCGGGCAGAGCTTGCTTTAGACCCGGATTACAGGCGACGACCGTAGCTGTTGGATGAAAACCGGCCGAAGTTAAAACCAAGCCCCTTGAAGTTTTACATTCTATCCAGACTATTTGCTTTCTTCTGTTTTCACGCGGTCATACTTACTGTCATTCCGCCTATTCCCATCTGGAACGCCTTTTTCTCATTTTTGCGACGGAAATGATCGACAGGATGCAGAGCAAGACAAACATGCCCCATTCCGTAACCGTCGGAATAGCCGGTGCGGCCCTGACTTGGCCGTTGACGGCGAATGCGAACGAATTGCCACCAACGTCTTCGAAGTATACATTCCCAGAGTATTCTCCCCCCGCCGTTGCGTCCAGCTGTATCGAAAAAGTCGTGGAAGCGCCTGGGGCCAAAGTGGTGTCCCCGAAGCTGCTTTGCACCGAGAAACCGTGGGGTATCTCGATAGGTTCTGTCAGAATCAGGCTCGCGCCTCCTTGGTTTGCTACGGTGAAGGTAACCGACACAGGAGTTCCCGCAGGAGTATCCCCGAATTCGACGCTTCCGGTCCCGTTGGGAATGGACTCGCCGTTGGCCTCCAGGTCTATTTGCATGGCTTCGACCGTGCCGGTGATTTCAAACGTGTAAGGGTTTTCGTTGGAATCGCCGTTGGCAAAGGAAAGGTTGCCCGTATAGGTACCTGCGGAAGTCGCATCCAGTTGTATCGTAAAGCCGGTGGAGGCGTCGGGGGCCACCAAAGTGCTTCCGAAGCTGCTTTGCACGGAAAAGCCGTTGGGCACGGCGATGGGTTCGGTAAGCGTCAGGTCTGCGTCGCCCTGGTTTTCCACAGTGAAGGCAACCAATACCGGAGTGCCTGCGGTGGTCGCGCCGAAACCGACGCTTCCTGTGCCGTTGGGGACTGACGAGCCCTTGGCTTGCACGTCGATTTCAGCCTCTGGGACCGCGTTGACCGTGCCGGTGATTGCAAACGTGTAGGGATTTTCGTCGGAATCGCTGTTGGCGAAGGAAAGATTTCCCGTGTAGGTCCCCAAGGAAGTCGCATCCAGTTGTATCGTAAAACCGGTGGAAGCGCCGGGGGCCACAGTGGTGCTTCCGAAGCTGCTCTGCACGGAAAAGCCGTTGGGCACGGCGATGGGTTCGCTCAGCGTCAGGTCGGCGTCTCCTTGGTTTTCGACGGTGAAGGCAACCGAGACAGGAGCGCCTTCGGTGGTCGCGCCGAAACCGACGCTCCCCGTGCCGTTGGGGACTGACGCGCCCTTGGCTTGCACGTCTATCTCAGCCTCGGTGACCGTGCCGGTGATTTCGAACGTGTAGGGGTTTTCGTTGGAATCGCTGTTGGCGAAGGAAAGGTTTCCCGCATAGGTCCCACCTGCCGTCGCATCCAGTTGTATCGTAAAACCGGTGGAAGCGCCGGGGGCCAACAAGGTGCTGCCGAAGCTGCTTTGCACGGAAAAGCCGCTGGGCACGTCAATCGGTTCGGTCAGCGTCAGGTCGGAGTCGCCCTGATTTTCGACGGTGAAGGCAACCGAAACCGGAGTTCCTGCGACAGTCGTGTCGAATTCGACGCTTCCGGTGCCGTTGGGGACTGACGCGCCTTTGGCTTGTACATCTATTTCCGGAAACTGCGCTTCAAACGCCCCGATATCGCAGGCCGTTCCCGCTGGTCTGGATATGCCCCGCTGGTCCGAATCGATACCTGTGCAATCCGCGACGCCGTCGATGGCCGGGCTTCCCTCCACCAGCCCAATTGTGAGGGTGGGCCCCCCGTTGTCCACCAAGCCTGCGGAGTCAAGCATGGGGTCGGTGTTATCGCCAGTGTCTAACCCGCAGCTGGCATCGTCGGAAATGTTGCTCCCTGCGTCGCCGATAATTCCTCCGCAGTTGCCCCCGGAAAAGCTTCCCGCGACAATCGTATTTTTCAGGGTCGTGACGCCTGATGCTGCTTTCCCATCCACGACGCCTGAATCGTGGTAGATCCCGCCTCCTTCTCCGTCGGGCGCCGAATTGCCCCAAAACGTGCAGTTGGTGAAATCCGTCGTGCCCGCGTTGCGAACGGCCCCGCCATTGTAGCCTGCGTTGTTGTCGACAAAGGTGGAATTGACAACAGTCCCCGGTGCGTCCGAATCGACAATGTTTAGGGCACCGCCTCCCCCGATCACCCCCGGGTTATTGTAGCCCGCTTCGTTTGCGGAAAATGTGCTGGAGGCGATTTCGAACATGCTGTCCACATGGATGGCGCCGCCCGCCGCAAAAGCCCGGTTCTGGGAAAAAGTGCTGTGGCCGACGGTCAATTGCGCGGAACCGCTCGTCATGGAAGATATGCCCCCGCCGGATGTTCCGGCTTCGTTGTTCGAGAAAGTGCAATTGTCTATGGTCAGGGGAGCGACAGTGGCGGAATCGTTGTGGGAAATGCCTCCGCCGCTCTTCACAGAGGTATTGCCGGATATGGTCGTATTTTCAATAAGTATGAAGTCGGCTTCGCGCCACCATATAGGCGAATGCCGCCCCCGCCAGTGCCGGCGTTGTTGTCGGAAATGGTGCTGTTTGAAATGGTCATTGCTCCGGCGCAGCGAATGCCGCCGCCTCCTTTGCTCGTTCTGTTGTCGGAAACGGTGCTGTCGGCGATGTTCGAAGCCGAGCCATTATGGTAGATTCCACCTCCTCCATAATCAATGTTTTCGTTTTTGGTAATGATGGAGTTGCTTATGTTCAAAGTTCCCGAACTGTAAATGCCAGCGCCTTCCCCCCCTGGACTCAATCCGTTTTGAATCGTGATATCGTTCAAGGTCAGTCCGCCGGTATCGGCAACATAAAAGATCCTGAATGAATCTCCCGAAGAAGGGTCCCGTTGGATCGTGCCTCCGTTGCCATTGACTGTAATCTCTGTAGAAATGCCCGGGACCCCGTTGTTGCCATTGTCCCCGTCCGTGTTGTCCGTGGCCGTAAGGTTGACGGTGCAACCGGTCGGCAAGTTGATTATATCCGCTTCCGCGTTTCCATTGGCATTGTTGACGGCATCGATGAAATCCGCAGCCGTGCATGGCGGGTCGAAAACATCCGCTCGGGCCTGAAATCCATCTGAACCAATCAAGAGCAACACGCCCGACATTAGCAGCAGGCTTCTCACCAAGGCCTGGTTCCTTATTCCAATCCCCCAACTTCCCTTCTGCTTCATTCCCTTTTCCTCCTGTGAAAGTTTTTCCGGATTCGTTCGCAACAACGCGCAACGATAAGGGGTCGGCGTTCATCACGACGACCCCGTTTGCTTCCTGTGATTCTTTCTCGTCTGATTATGCTGTGAAGGCCCCTATTGCTTCCTACGCTTTTTCAAAAAAGTGGCCAGACTGAAGAACAGGACGAGTCCCATGAGTCCCCATTGATTTATGGTGGGTATGGGCGGCCCCAAGGGTTCCTCGACCAGTCCGCCATCCGCCCCCGGCGGTTCCGCAGGTTCCGTCTGCACGGGAGTATCCTGCATTTCGCTTGTCGCCCGGGCAGTGTTTTGGATGGTCTGGCCTGCTGCGCCTGCGTTCACCATCACGTCGAATTGGAACCAAGTCTCCCCGAGTGCAGGCAAGTCTCCGAAATCGACAGTAAACGCATCGAATTCCGGCGGCCCGGTGTGCGCGCCGTACTCCTTGGCGAAGGACCCATCGACGTAGCTCGTGTTCGCCGGGATGGGAGCGGAGGCCTCCACGTTCGGATTGATCGCGTCCGCCAGGTTTCTGACGGTTACGCGATAGCGAATGACGTCCCCTTCCCGCAACGGCGAGCCGTTTACGTCCTCGGCGGTCATTTCGACCGCCAGGGACAGGACCGGTCCGACAACCAGACCTCCGTCGTCTCCTTCCGGCTCCACCGGCCCCGTGTCCACGGGCGAAGGCTGGGTGTCGCTGTCGGCCTGGGCGAAGTTCTGAATCGTCTGCCCCACCGCATTGGCGTCCACGGTGACGTCGAACTCGAACCACACCTGCGCGTTGGCGGGCACGTCGCCGAAATCGACCACGAAAGGATCGGGACCGCTATGAGACCCGTAGATCTTGTCCGCAGAACCCTCCACGTAGGTCGTGTACGCAGGGACCGAGTCGGTGAGCGTCACGTTGGAATTGACCGCGTCGGCCAGATTGTTCACCGTCACGCGATAGTGAATCGTATCGCCAACCTCCAGGGGAGGACCGTTCACGTCCGTTGCGGTCTTGGCGATGGACAGGGAAGACATCACTGGATATGCAAGACTGAAATGCTCGCCGTTTATGAAATCCACGGTATCGACGCAAACCGTCGTGCCATCGACGGAAAGATTGGACTGGGCGCGGGCGTCGCTGTAGTCGCCGTCCTTGTTGTCGTCGTAAAGAATCGCGAAACCGCCCGGATTGCCGAAATCGATTCTCAGATCGTCGAGTCCGCTCAAGTCGAAGCACATTTTCACGTTGCCCGGATCTCCGGTTTCCTGGACCATCCATCGACGCTCCAATCGCTGGAGATAGCCAGCTGGCACATCGGTCGCTTTGGCTGGCGATCCGCCGTCGTTCGCCCAAACGAGAAACTGGCCGTCGGACAGCGTGGCGACTTCCTCGCCTGTGACGATGCCGCTTTCGTTGACGCTTCGCGACTTTCTCTGGGAAAGGGCGCTGCCGGGGTCTGCGCCGATTCCTGCGATGTCGTTGGAAAACGAGACGTCCAAAGTGGAATTCCAGAAGACGTTCCCCGCCGAATCGACGTAATCTTCGGCTTTGGTGATGCCGTACTTGAGGGCAAGATAGGACTCGATTCGCGATACTTCGTTTCCGTCCGCGACCCTGGCGGGCACCATTGCCTGTGCGAAGCTCGTCTTGTAGTAAATCACCTCGGAGATCTTGCCTTTGAAGATGCGGCCGATATTTGAGGAATCGTCCCCGCCAGCCGTCCTTCCGCCGATTTCGAAATGGTACGCGCCGGTGCCCCCGCTGTTTGGACAATTGGTCCCGTCGCCTTCCTTGGCGCCGTCGAACCAAGTGGTCCCTCCGTCCGCGTTGTTGCCGGTCGCGTAAACGGCCCGCATAAGCCTGGGACGATCCAGAGGGGACGAAGTGTCGCCCTCGATGCATCCGTCTCCGTCCAGCCCGAAGCCCGGCGCATCGTAAACGATCCCCGGCCCGTAGGCCCCCGCGCCCGCATAGGCCGAAAACAGCCCCGCAACCTGCGTATCCGTACCCTCGTCCGAAAAGACGACGAAGATCGTCGCCGGTTCGCCGCCAAAGTCGTATTCGGCTTCTCCTGCCAGGCTTTTGGCGTCCGCGCCGGAAAAATCGACGGCCGGGTTGAAATTGATCGCATCATCCACCTTGACGATGTCGGAGGAAGCACTGGCGCTGGCTTCGGCAATCAGTTGCTCGAAACCCTGGTTGGTCCATTGGACGACCATTTCGCCCGGGGCTTTTCCATCTTCAACGCCCGTTGAGATTCCCTCCGCCTTGAACCAGAGGCCCAGGCCGGAGCCAACCCCGCCCGGCGCCGCCACGACCAGCCCGCCGTGGTCTCCCGGCGGTTCCACGGGCCCGGTCGCGACCGGTTCGTCGAGCATGTCGCTGTCAGCGGAAGCGGAATTTTGAATAGTCTGCCCCACGGCATCCGCGTCCACGGTAACGTCGAACTGGAACCACACCTCTCCGTTTGCCGGAATATCGCCGAAATCGACTACGAACGGGTCGGGTCCGCTATGCGAGCCCCAGGACTTGGATGCCGAACCGTCCACGTAAGACGTATTGGCCGGAACGAAATCGGTGAGAGTGACATTCGTATCGGGCTGGTCCAGAGTGTTGTTCAGCGTGACCCGATAGCGGATCGTGTCGCCTGCGGCCAAGGGCCATCCATTTAAATCCTGGGCGGTTTTTTCGATGACAATGTGGGGAAGCTCCGGATAGGCCAGGCCGAAATGCTCGCCGTCTATGAAATCCACGGTGTTGACGCAAACCGTTGTGCCATCGACGGTCAGACCGGTCTGCGCCCTCGCGTCGCTGAAGTCCTCGTCTTTGGTGTCATCGTAAAGAATAGCGAAACCGGCCGGATTGCCGAAATCGATCTTCAGGTCGTCAAGCCCGCTCAAATCGAAACACATTTTCACGTTGCCCGGGTTTCCGGTTTCCTGGACCATCCAAATTCTCTCCAAACGCTGGGAGTAGCCAGCCGGAACATCGGTATCCTTGTCCAGGGACCCGCAGTCGTTGCCCCACAGAAGAAACTGGCCGTTCGCCAGCGGGGCGACCTGTTCGCCTATGAGAACGCTTCCCTGGCCGACATTTCGCGATTTGGTCTGGGAAAGACCGCTGGCGTCGTCGACGCCGATGCCCGCAACGTAGCAGCCAAACGGATTGTTTTCGTCCCAGATCACGGTGCCGTCCGAAGCGACGAAATTTCCCTCCTTCATGTTGCCGTACTTGACCGCCAGGTAGCTGGCCACCTTGGCCTGGTCGTCGTCGGAGAGCGCGGACGCGTACACAATCACTTCGCCTATGCTTCCGTAGAAACGACGACTGTCGCCCAGATCGACGTTGAACGATTTGGCCTGGCGGCCGATGCACAGCGGGCCGACTGTCGTGTCGGGAGTCGAATTTTCGTTTATTTCAACCGCCGTGATTTGGATCAGGCCGGAAATGCTGTCCGAATTCCCAGTGGGGACGAATGGGGAGGTTACGAACAAGTTTTGTTCCGAATCGAAAGTTGCAACGCCTTTAAGCCAAATCGGGGTCGCCCCAAAAAAATGATTGGTTGTCGTAACAGTTCCCGAATGACCAGTAGGCGTGATAAATTGCGTCTTTGTGTCGTCGTGTACGATTCCGTAGGCACCCCCGTCAGCCCCGAAATCGAGCAGGTAGTTCGTCTGACCAGTGGACCCGGCCTCGGATTTGGCCGAGGCGAAAATCGACAGTCCCGTTCCGGTGGAAAACAGATAGTCGTCGTAAAAGGTCAGGCCGGTGGCTGTTCCGTCGAATTCGACCACGGGATTGAAGTTGATCCAGTCGTTTTCGTTGTCTTTGAAAATCGGTGCCGCAAAACCCGCGTCGCCCGAAGTCGCCGCCCGTGTCATCTGCCCCGATTCGTCCGCCCACGAAGCGACCGCGTCGCCGTCCGCCGCAGGCGTACTGCCGGCATCGTAGCCGGATTTGTCGCTAAATACGTGGCCGTCCGCCTTGAGCCACAAGGCCAAATTTTCCGTCACCCCCCCAGGACCCGCAACCTGGGCTTCGACAAATCGGCAAGGCCCCAGACCGAGCCCCAGATAAACAGCAAAAGCGAAAAGACCGAATAGACATCGCCTCTTTCTTGTCGCACCCCTCCAGTTTCCTCCCGTCATCTCTACGTTCTCCTTTCGTTTCATTGAAACCATGAAAGCGCTAAAAACAAAGCATTGAAATCGCGGAAAATCGCATTCGACGCTTACTTGCGCCTTACCAATGCATGGCGCGCCCTCTACCAGAAGACCTTGGTCCTGCCAGCGACAAATTCCTTCGCGCCAACGGAGAGGCCGTGCATGCCGAGCCCCCATTTAAGGGCAAGAATCAGGCCAAACGAAAGAAAACGAAAAGAGCGGTTCCCAACCATCTGAAATTACATGGCATTTCGCATGATCGAGCTTCTGTCCGGATGGTTTCTCCATCGAAGCTTTCGAGACACATTGTCCCATTCCACATCCAGTTTTCGGATTGAATGCTCGTCCTCCGAAGCCTTTCCGGCTCGGGATAACATGTCCCATATTTTGGGGCGAAGTGTATCGTACAGAAGAAATCCGCGACGAGCCAAATTTTTTTATGAAAATTCCAGTCCCACGCACGTATAAAAAACAGACTCGAAAAATACGGGAGGTGTGCGATGTGCCGTGAAGATCCATTTCTGGAACAGGCCGACAGAATCAAGGCCTATGTGAAAGAGGAAACTGGTCTCGATTCCGAGAACGTGCCGCGAGACGTACTCGACAGCCTGTCCGAAAGGTGGGTTTGTCTTCATGCGGAAAAATATCGGGACTGCATGAAAAAAAAGGAGAATGGATGAGAAATTGGCGGAAAGCCGACGACAAGAAAGGGCAAGTGACTGCGGAAAAAATGAATGAATCCCGCATCGCGGAGAACATAATTTCGAACATGCCGTTGTGTTTACGGCAGTTCAAGGAACTTAGGAGGGAATAAATCAGGAGGGAATTAAATGGGCAAACAAAGGAGTGTCATCGAAACTATCGCCGTGGTGGGCGGCGGTTTGGCCGGGTTTCACGTATCCGTGACCCTGGCCCAATTCGCGTACGCGAATCGTTTCAAGGCTTTCAAAGCCGGCCTGGTGGATTTCAGCAAGGTGTCTCGAAAAGACGTATGCAAGGGTTTCGGCGTAAACCGGGTCGGAGAATACAAGGTCGAAGCCATCTTCAATTTCATTAAAGAGCAATACGGGGATGTAGCCGCATACTGTTTCCGGACGTATGTCGCCGATGCCAGAAGCGTGCCGGGACTGATTCGCGAGTCCGATGTCGTCTTCAACGGGCTCAATTCCGGGTACCGCGCGGCCGCCGTTTCGGAAGAAGCGCGAAACAGCCTGGAGATTCGCATGATCACGGGCATGTCCGGTCCAGTTCCGGTGCATACGGTGGAAGTCCTGCCGCCGGGGTTCGTTACGGGGGAAACCAGCTACGACACCGCCGCCTGGGCCGACGCATCTCGGTGGCAGGGCCTGTTCGGTTCGGCTGACAATTCCGTCGCAGGCGTGGCGCAACCGTTCGGAACCCTCGCACCGTCTATAGGGTTCAACGCATGGATGAATTCCAGACAGCGCCCCCCGAAAAGACCGTACATGGTCAAAGTCCGCGGCGAAGAGATACGCCAATACCTGGCCCCGGAGCAGTCGGCCCCTCGCCTGCGGCAGGCCGTCGCCCTGGATTTCTCCTACGACCGGAAGCTGGGGGACCTGTTGAGGTTCCTTTCCCGTGAACTGGGAATCGCCAGGGGGGAATATCGCATCGACTTTGTTACCCCTCTTGTGACGCGTTTTTGCCGGGTCTGCGGAGAAAACAGCCTGTATCTGGGGTTCGAAAAATATCCTGCGGAAGACAAATGCCCGGACTGCGGCGCGCCTGTCGTTTGCAAAGATACCGTCAGGGTGGCGATGCCTTCGGACCTGAAGCCGTTCGCAAATCGTTCCTTGCGACAATTGAACGCCCCGGCGGGACTGCGCTTTACTGTCTGGCTTCGCGACGACGATCAAAGAGAGTTCTGCCTGCCGTTCCGGTCGAGCGGAGCGTCTCTCGGCGCTGTCGAGCCGGAACCGCCGCCAGCGTCTGGAACGTCCGGAAAAACCGAAGCAGCCGAAACATCAAGAAGCATGTTCCAGGAGATTACCGACTGTTTTAAAGGCGGACTTCGATACGATGAACTGAACACATGGTAAACCTTCCGAAGGGACTCGAGGATTTTCTGCGAGGGCATGTCGCCCTCGCGGGAAGCCTTTTGCCAGTTAAACCGGATTTGGGGGAGGCTCTCGTTCCCAGGCTCCGCCTGGGAATGCATACCCCGAGGCTCCCCCTCGATTGCACCGAATCAATGGGATCGGCTTTCTTATAGATAAAGCCCCCCTACCCCTTGCAACACCGCGTCGATCTTCCTCAGCGCCTCGATGGCTTCGTCTTCCCTTGCCACACAACCGTCGAGACTCCCGTAGTATTGTTCCAGGCAATTGAGCAGCAAAGCCTTCAGCTTATCCTCGTCCGGGCGCGCGGGCAGCTTGCAGGACGTATACAGCGTTTCCAGCTCCCTTTCCTTGGACGCGAAATACTGCTCGACCTGCTCGATGCCCCAATCCCCGCGACGGATCGCCTTGAGCTGTTCGCGGTTTCGTTGCAGGTCCAAATCCTGTTCTGCCAGAATCTGCTCCACTTCGTTTAAAAGGCGCACCACGTGGTAGGCGAACTTGACGTCGTAGCCGAACGTTTCCACCATTTCCCGGCGTTTTCCCTCGGGCCGCTTGTTTTTCATCTTGTGCATCTGGGAAAAGGCGTACCCCTTGAATTTCGGCCAAGCGCTTTTGCTTAGAAACAGACGGCGGGATTCCCGGACCAGTTCCCCGATCTGGGTAGTATACAAGACGCACCGGCGCGGCACGAACAGGCTGTCGATCATGTTGGGGTTGTTGTCCATGCACAGTTGGAAAAATTTGACGATGGAATAGATGGTCATGTCGTAGACACGGCCCTTGCCGCCCCTGGCGTCTTCGTCCAGGATGTGGTGCATCTGGAACTGATCGAACCGGGGGCCGGGCTTTCCGAACCCTTGGATTTCGCCCCGCAGGTGGGGGAAAACATAGTCTTTCGGGGGAATAGAAAAGCCGTAGACGTCCGTGTCGGAGACATCGCTCGAAACACCGTAGGCCACCGAACCCATGACGACTTCGTATTGGACCCCGGTTTCCAGAAATTTGGGGTAGTGCCTGATAAGGCCCCTTTTGACCAGCTTGTTCAAAACAGACGACATTTTTTCACCTCCCGATTCATCGCGGATTTGCGGAGAGCGGTAAAGGTAGCCAGAGCTTCCAGCTCTGTTCTCACATCGCTAATATGCCACCGCTTGGATACCAAGGCATGCCAGACCAGGATGGTCTGGTTACCTTCGACACGCCTTTTCCCGCAAATCCGCGACGAGCCATCTTTTTGGGGTTCTTTTCCCTCGCCTTCATGGAGTAGTCGAATCGCGGGACGAGAAAGTCCGTGTCCGTTTCCTGAATGCAGGACAGATACTCGCCGAGGCTCTCCCTGGACATCTGAGCTTCCGGTCCCGTCGAGCAATGGTAGCGGTTGATGGAAAACAGGCTGGAAACGATGAAAAACAGGTATTTCAACCCGGAACCGACGGGAATCGTGGATGCGGCGAACGAAAACCTCCCACCTGGATATCGTCCGGATTTCGTCGAGGTAGAGATAAACGATCCTGTTTCGATTTTCGGAAAACAGTTCGTAGTAGGCCTCCGTCAGAAGATGCATATCCTTTGCCTCCAGTGGCAAAAGGTGTCGTTGTAGAACGCGTTTGTCAACTTACCCCGAAATGTTGCAGATCATACCCAACAACTATCGCCTCGGGATGGAGCCAGCGACGGGCATTTATGTCATGGCGCTGGCACAAGCTCCCCGATTCGCCCCCTGGCATTGATCGGCTCCGCTCCAATAGTGGCAGAGCGCTCCGCTCGGTAACTGCCGACGGCGAATCGTTTCGCTTCCACCAGTGCAACCGTTGTAACCGAAACAGATTGCAATCATGGGCCTTGAGAAGCCACAAGCCGAAATCCGTATCCGGGCCCACGTTCCGACGGCTCTTTGTGAAGGCGACATACCGACCGGCAAGAACGGGCACTGCTGCCGTAGTCCCCGCCGCGCAGGACGCGGTGCGAGCCTTCAGCTGGCCCCTTCGGATCGGCCACGCCTTCGCTGTTGTATTTTCCATACCAATCCTGGCACCACCCATAAACGTTTCCGTGCATATCATGCACTCCCCATGCGTTCGCAGGAAAGTTAGCCACCTTAACCAGTCCAAACCTGCATAATGCTCCGGGACATCCGGGCATTGAAACAAAACAACATCGTTTACCCATGATAGTCAAACCTGAAATAGGTGTACGCACAATTGGTTAAATATTACACAGGCGCTCGGGAGAATCAATTAAAAAAGGGCCGATGCTCGCCAGGGTCCACAGTTTCCGATGATCCAGAAGGAATCCGAAGGTGGCTTGCCTCTCCTCAGGGCGTTCGCCGGGAAAATCCGTGAAGCCCATCATCTGCGCGCCTATGCCTGCCGCCCTGACCGCTTCCAGGATAGCGGGCGCCAGCTTCAAGTCCACCCCCTTGTCCAGCAGGTCCAGGATGCGCTGGGACCCCGATTCGTAGCCGAAGGACAATGCCACGCAGCCGCCCTCTCGCAGTCGTTTGGGCAAGGCGCAGGCAAGCTTCTTTTCCAGGCGGACTTCGGCGCACCAGTTCAGCCCCAGCCCCGATCGGGCCAGTGCCGTCGAAAGCTTTTCCAAGTAGGACGGCGAAATGGCGTCCACCGCGAAATAGACGGTCCTTGCGATTTTTCGGATTTCCCGAAGGCCCTCGATGGCCAGATCGACGGGGCGTTGGCGCCACGGCGAGGCCGGGGTGTCCGAGGTAGGGACGGACCGAAACCTCAAGAAACGAAATGTCGAACAAGTCCGCGATACGGGCGTGGCAGCCCTTGACCTGGATGCCGTCGATGGCCTGCGCATCCTCCATGCGCGTCATGACGCCGACGGCCTGGCGATACGGCCCGAACCGATAGAAGTCCCGAAAACGGTGCTTTTCGGGAGCGCGTCGGCGTTGTTCGGCAATCGTTTCCTTCATGGTCGATCCTGCCTTCGGATATCGACGGATCGATTCGATTCCAAATTCTGGCCGGCGAAGAAAAAGCGATGGAACTTTTCCAAGGGTGTCGCGAAGGGAAAGGACAGCGGTTGCTCCAACCGTTTGCGAAAGGAGCGGCAACGACGGGACCCTGGCTTCAGCAGGCGGTAGAGCGCATCCGGGTACGCTTGCAGTCGCGTGGCCGCAAAATCGTTGTCCCGGCAGGCTTCGGCCGCGACGCGGGCGGCGATTTTCCCGGAGACCATGGCCGCATCGATGCCGTGGCCCCACAGGGGATTGGCCAGTCCCGCCGCGTCCCCGACCAGAACGAAGCCGTTGCCGTGGATGGTCCGCCGATTCTCGGCCAGAGGCAGGAGGCGGCCTTTGAGTCTTTCGACCGGTCCGTCGTTTTCCACCCGCTCCTTAAAGAAAGGCGAGTCGATCAGCCGACGGAAAAGTTCTCTCGCCGAAAGGCCTTTGTCCTTTCGCAAGCTGTTCGGTAAAATGAAACCCACGTTCGCCGTCCGGCTGTCCGCAGGTATGAACCAAGCGTAATATGTGGAAGCAACTCCGACGGATAGTAGAAGGCCATTTCGTTTCCGAAGCCTTGGCGGCGGCGAACGTAGGCGCGAGCGGCAAAGACGGAATTTCGTCCGTCGAACCGGGGCAGGCCAGCCAAGCGCGAGACGGCGGAATTGGTGCCCGGAGGGGCATTCTCAGCAAATCGATGGTGTAATCGACCCTGGCGGATTCGACGCCCAGATGGCATTCCAGGAATGTGAAAATGGAGGGAGGCAGCTGCTCGGCCAAAGCCGCGATGGAAGACAGAGACTCCCGCGTCGCCAGGCAGGGGTGGATGTATGGAGCGATCAGCTCCAGGTGCTTGCTATTCGAATGGTTCATCGTTCGTTTCGTTTCTCTGCGGCGCGAAAGCGTCGATTGGCCAAGCATCCGCATCCGGTTTCAGGCGGCAATTGTCGCAGACGCCTTCGGGAGCGTCGAAATCGCCTTCTACAATTTTGTCCGTGTATTCCCTGATTATCTGCCTTATGCCCATTTACGCCTCCTCGTCCGATTGAATGTGGAAAGTCGTCTACGATCTTCCGGGATCGTTTCAAGGCACATTAGCATGGAACGGCACCCGCCTTTAGCCATCCAAAATCGCGTCCTTGACGAGTATTTTCCCCCGGTACATAATCGCCGCCGTGCCGCAGGTTTTTTCCACCTCCGAAAGCAGGTGGGAGTGTAAGACCACGGTAACGCCCTTGCCGCAGAGAGAATCGATAATCCTCCGGATGTGCCGCAGGCCGATGGGGTCCAGGCGAATCCAGTCGTATCATGGCAATTGTTGTTCAATCGTTGATGTTCGCTCAAACTGCGCGATCAGGCTCGCCAGTTTCAAACTCGACTCGGTAATAGATATCCGAAAGCGGCAACTCTAAGTCAATAGATTCGATTTTAACGGACAACGCAATGTCGGCGCATGGATTGAGTATCTGCCAAATACCGTTCTCTCCACGAATAAATCGCTCCACCTTGGATCTATATTGAGAGACGAGAATGTATTCCCTAAGCGACGGAATCGCCCGGTAAAGGGTGAATTTATCCCCCCTGTCAAACGCCTCGGACGACTTTGACAGGATCTCGATGATGACGACGGGATTCAATAAACAGTCGTCACTGTCGAATTCAACATCCCCGCAGGCAATGGATAAATCAGGGTAGGTGTAATTTTCGACCGCCTCGATTTTAACCCGTTGATCACTCAAAAAGGTGTCGCAGGGCCTGCTCGTCCTTTGACTCCATAAAATCCCGCTGATGTTGTGTTGAATCCGGCTGTGGTTCGGCGTTGCCCCGGCCATGGCGTATATTTCACCGTCGAAGTACTCATGCTTCATATCCGAAGTTTTCTCGAAGATAATGTACTCTTCCGGTGTCATTCGGTTTTTTTTTCGCGATGGGGTGTCCATGATTTACACCTCTATTCGATTTCTTTTTTTTTATACTCCATTTGGGCCGTCGAAAATCCTGCTTACTTTTCCAAACCGCATTAAATTTCCATAATATCTCAAAATAAACCGAGCGGCAACATCTGTTACGCCAGAAAAGATGCCAATCAATGGTTTTGCAAAGAAAAAATCCATGTGCCGATCACCGACGGGAAAAGGCGGTGGATACTGGAAGAAGGAGAGGCTTCTATCGGCTTCCGTTCGGTAGTACCGTGCTGCGGCGTTTCGGGAAACTGCGGCGGAACAAAAGGAGAAAACGACGTTCGCGAGGGGCCGGTTGGATACCAGGCCGTTTATGGTGGACGAAATATAGCGGCTTGCCGTTCCCATCGCGTTTATCCTCTGTCCCGTCAATTCGAAGTGAAATGTCCTTGGCCTGGAACCGGAAATTCATCGGGGTCACCCTTGCGCCGGTCCGCAAGATTCAGAAATAGACCGGAAGCCACTATAGGCAATTCATCATGAGCTGGACGACATTGTCCCCCCTTTCTTTGGGCCCCGGTCCATGAGCGCGAGGGCGACCTTGTTGGCATGGGGGCCGAAGTCCGCCCAGGCCGGAAAAAAACAATGACGCGACTATTGCCCAAAAACCTGTCAATATTTTTTCCGAACTGCCAAACAAAATGCGCCTTCCAACCAAGCCAGCTACGCCATAAACCAAATACCCGACGCAAGCAAGCAATCCGCCGATTTGATCTCGTTCCTTCCGATGATCTGCGTCAGGTCCGAAACCAAATATGAAAGCAAAAAGAATGATTAGGCAAAAAATTACAACTATCACCCAATCCGCAGATTCTTTTTCCAGCATTAATTTTTTAGCATTTAAAGAAGCCCGTCAACCACCCCGGCTTGTCGGTCATGACCGCATCGACCCCGAAACCGGTGGCCCGCCGCAGCTGTTTCGGCGAGTTGCAGACATAGGTCATCGCGAGCTTGTTGTTTCCGTGGCAGAATTGGACGAGCGGTTCGGAGAGATTCTTCACCGCCGCGCACAGAGCGAAAAGATGGCCGGTTTCCGAAGACGGCCTTTCTACGATGGACTCGTAGCCGGTGGGGCCGCCGGGTTCGTCGGACACGTTCAGGACGTATTTGTATTGCGGCGCGTGTTCGAAACCCAGCTTCAGCACATCCGGGTCGAACGAAAGGATGAAGATGTTTTCCGCGTGCTTTTGTATTTCGGGTCTTTCCAGCTCTTTGACGACCTTCAGGGTCGTCTCGGAGGACCTGCCGGATTCTCGGTCGTGCTTTCGGGACTTGATTTCCACCATGAGGCGGGTGCGGGAGGCGTACAGATCGAGGTTTTCTCGAAGCGTCAAAAGAGGTTCGTAGGCGAATTCGGGGCGATGCCGGCCCCAGGGCAGTCCTTTGAGCTGTTCGAAAGTCAGGTCGGAGATTCTTTTTCTCCGTCCCATGATCTTGGACAAGGTCCGGTCGTGGTACAGCACCAGTTGGCCGTCGGCCGTCATCTGGACGTAGAACTCCATGCCGTCGACGGGGTATTGGAGTGCGCGGTCGAAGGCCGACCTGGAATTTTCCGGGGCTTCGTCGTTGGCGCCCCGGTGGGCGATGAGCCATGGTTTCATTTTCGTCTCCTTAAATATTCAGCGGCCCGGTCGCAGAAGCTCTGCTGCCCGGATAGCAGCCCCTTGCAGGACGCCGCAGTGGGCCGCGACATCCAGCACGGTGATTCGTTCCCGGATGGTTCGAGCGGTTTCGGCGGCCAGGAGGTATTCGTCGGTCGCCATCCCCACCGATTCCAGGGTCATGGGAAATCCAGTTCTTCGAATCAGATCGATGAAAAATTCCGGTTGTTTGACCGTTTCGAACATGGCTCGAAGAATTGGCCAACGGTCGGGCAGAGCGCGTTCGAACGCAAGCAGCTGGTCGCGTTTTTTGAGGAACCGCTTTTTCACCTCGTCGGACAGCTCTCCCCATATTTCCGGTATTCGGTCGAAATCCTTTCGAAAGCGTTTTTCTCCGGATATCGCCAGGTCCTTTTCGTCGATGGACGACAAGATTTCGTAGCATGCGGCGGAGAGCACGATTCCGGCCGCCACTTGCAATCCGTGAAGCTCGGGGGGCTTTCCGGTGATGGCTTCCCTCATGTCGAAGAAGTGGGAAATCAGGTGTTCGCCCCCGGACGCGGGCGCGCTGGACCCGGCCACGCTCATGGCGACGCCGGAGATCAGAAGGCCGTCGAAAAGGCCCTGCACCGCCCGCAAGTCTCCGGTCCCGATGCCTTCCGGGTTTCCCATGTAGATCGATTCGGCCCCTTCGACCAAGGCCGAGGGCAGTTCGCAGTAGGAGCCGCTGAACAGCAGGGACTCGGTTTGCCAGTCGATGTCGGAAACGGACTTGGCCAGAAGGTCGCAAAAGCCGGACTGTCTGAGTTTGACAGGGGCGTTTCGGACCACCTCCATGTCCGCGTAGATCAATTTCGGCGGGGGCGCTGGCAGGGTCCTTTTGACCCCCGCGACTTTCACTGCGGCGATGGCCGAGGTGTACCCGTTCATGGACGGCGCCGTGGGGACGCACCAGTAGGGGATTTTCCTGGCGCATGCCGCCGACTTTCCCAAATCGTTGACGGTCCCGGAACCCGTCGCGACAATCAGGGCGTGGCCGTCGATTCGCCTTTCGACTTTTTCCACCAGCTTGTCCGACAGGCTCGAATCGCCGGGCACGGTGATTTCGTCGAACCGGACATTCCTTTCCTTCAAGGCCTGCGCCACCCGGTGCCCTGCCGCCCTGCGCGTATTTTCGTCGTCCACGAGCAGCAACCGGCCTCCGGATAGAAATTTCTCGCAGTCTTTCGCCAGGGCGCTATAGATGTCGCCGCCGGACACGATTTCGACCAGGGGCTCGGGGTGCGGTCCGCCGCAGGTGCAAAGCTCCCGGCATTTGCGCGGATCCACGACGAATCGTCTGTCCAATCGTCTGTCCGCGCCGTTTTTCTTGTTTTCCTTGTTTTCCATGTTATTTCTCCCTTTCCACCAGTCCTTTGACGAACCATCGCTGCATGAGCAGGACGACCAGGATGGGCGGAAGCATCACGATGAGGGCTCCTGCCATGGCGATGTGCCAGTCCGGAAGGTCCTCCGGGGAGGGGATCAGGTGCTGGAGCCCGATGACCGCCGTGGTCATGTCCGGGTCGGTGGTGATCAGAAGCGGCCACAGGTACTGGTTCCACCCGTAGACGAACTCGATGACCACCAGCGCGGCGATGTTGGTCTTGGAAAGAGGGACGAGAATTTTCGTAAAAAAAGTCATGGGGGATGCGCCGTCCATTTTGGCCGCCTCGCAAAGCTCCTCGGGGACCGTCAGAAAGAACTGGCGAAAAAGGAACGTGCAGGTCGCCGACGCCACCAGGGGAAGAATCAGGCCGGTGTAGCTGTCCAGGAGGCTCCACTCCAGGGTCACTTGGATCTCGTGGCCGGCGAACCAGCTCGCCACGGAATCCAGATGCAGCGCGTCCCAGAAATACTGGAGGGGGCCGAACAGGTTGGCCGCCATCTCGTAGGTGGGAAGAATCCTGACCTCCACCGGGAGCATGAGCGTGCAGAAAACCGTGACAAAGGCCACCGTGCGGAACCGGTAGTCGAAATAGACGATGGAAAAAGCCCCGAACAGGGAAACCACGATTTTTCCGGCGGTGATCCCCGAGGCCATGACAAAGGAGTTGAACAATTGCGTGTCCAGGTTTCCCCGCTCCCAGGCGGCTCGAACGTTTTAGAAAAACCGGTCCCCCGGTATCAGGGGCATGGGGACCTTGGACACTTCCTCCAGAGGAAGGGTCGCCGCGATGACCGTATATATGATGGGAAAGCAGACCATTACGATTCCCAGCATCAGAAACAGGTACGTCAACGCGTCCAGAATCGGCGTCTTTTCAACCATTTGCGTTCTCCGTCAAATCGACCATATCAAAACCATATCAAAACCATATCAACCGACATACTGCACTTTCTTTTCCACGTATTTGAATTGAAGGACCGTTATGGTGATGATCAGGGTCATGAGCACGATGGACTGCGCGGCCGACGATCCCAGGTTCAAGCCGATGAATCCGTCCTGGTAGACCTTGTAGACCAGGATGTTGGTGGCCCCGCCCGGACCTCCCTGGGTGACAGTGTGTATGATCCCGAAAGTCTCGAAAAACGAGAAGATCACGTTCATGACCGTCACGAAAAACAGCGTGGGGGACAGCAGCGGAAACGTGATGGTCCAAAACCTTCGGAAAGGCCCGGCGCCGTCCATGGAGGCCGCCTCGATCAGGGACTTGGGGATGGCCTGCATGCCCGCCATGAAAAACACGAAATTGTAGCTGATCTGTTTCCATGAACTTGCCAGGATCACCATGACCATGGCGTCCCTGCCGCTTAAGACCGGGTTCCAGTCCAGCCCGAACCAGTTTTTCATGGCGATGGCCACCACCCCGAAGGATGGATGGAGCAGAAACAGCCACAGGATTCCGGAGATGGCGGGCGCCACGGCGTAGGGCCAGATCAGAAAGGTCCGTATGACCGCCTTGGCCCGCAGCGCGCGGTTGGCCAAAGTCGCGATGAAAAGCCCGGTCGTTATGGCCAAGGCGGCGGTGGATGCGCTGAAAACCAGGGTGATGACAATGGATTTCAGGTAGAGCGGGTCCTTGAAGAGACTTATGAAATTGTCGAACCACACGAACTTGTTGTGCAGCCCGAACGGGTCGCTGAGCATGAACGACTGGGCAAGGCCCTGGATCGCGGGCCAGTAGAAGAACGTGGCTGTGACCAGCAGCTGCGGCAGGATCAGCAGGTAGGGCAGTGTTCTCGAGGAAAAATACGAGCGCTTTCTGATCATGGAGCCAATCTCTCTGCTGAAATATTCGTTGAGCCTGAACGGCTATGCATAACTCATGTACACGGAAAATTTTTCCTGGTTATAACGGATTTGGTGGAGCGGCAATGCGTAGGTTGGGTTGAGCGGGTTCCATGTTGGGTTTCGCTTGCTTCCCAACCATTTCGCGCGCCGTATCTGTTTGTTTGATAGAATTCCATAGCGAAACCCAACAATTGACAACGCTCAACCCAACCTACATTCCCCATGTACACGGAAAATTTTTCGACCCATGCGATTCGCGGCCATTTTCAGGCGCTCGAAGCTCGGAGTTCCGGTAGTTTCGTGTTGGGTTTCGCTTGCTTCCCAACCATTTCGCGCGCCGTATCTGTTTGTTTGATAGAATTCCATAGCGAAACCCAACAATTGACAACGCTCAACCCAACCAACATTCCCCATGTACACGGAAAATTTTTCGACCCATGCGATTCGCGGCCATTTTCAGGCGCTCGAAGCTCGGAGTTCCGGTAGCGCCGCCTTCCACGGCGGCGCGGTGTTCGGTGTCTTGCCTGGGGTTGGTTTTAACGTCGGCCACTTTCAGAGACTCTCATCTCGGCAGTCGTCATTCCGGGCGGAGCGGTATATAACCCGGGTGTCGATAAAACAGCTGGATTCCGTCTTTTCCGGGAGTTTCTCAACCATAAAATGTAGCGCAGACCCGGAACCCAGGTGGCCGAATTTGGAACCAAGCCCCCTTGCCTCGATGGTATTCGTATGCATGAGGCCCCGCGCCGCCGTGGAAGGCGGCGCTACCGGAACTATCCGGCTTGGGACCTTTTTGCGACGCTCAACCCAACCTACATTCGACCGTCCTCAAATCCATTATGATTCGGACTATTTATAGGTTTTCTCAAACTCCCGGAGCTTCAGGTTGCCGCGCGCCACCGCGCTGTCCATGGCCTCCCGGGGCGTCTTGGTGTCGTTCCAGACCAGCTCCAGCTCTTCGTTGATGATGTTTCTGATCTGGATGAAATATCCCAGGCGAAGCCCTCTGGAAATTTTGGTGGGTTCCCGGCGAGTAAGCTGCAAGATGCCCACTTCCTGGTACGGGTCCTGCTCGTAGTAGCCGTCGGCCTTCAACTGCTCGTAGGCCTTGAGGGTGATGGGAAAATATCCGGTTTCCTTGTGCCACAGGATTTGCATGTCGGTGCGGCCCAGGTGGTTCATGAACGCGGCCACGCCTGCGTAGTCCTTGTCGGGATGGCCCTTGAAAACCCAAAGAGAGGCTCCGCCGATGATGCTGTTCTGGGGATTTTCCATCCAGGCTTCCACCGGAAGGGGCGCGACGTCCCAGGTGAAATCGTTGACCGCCTGCTTCAGCTTGGCGATGGCGCTGATGGAATCGATGTAGATGCCCGCGTTCTGGGCGATGAATTCGGACTTGGGACCCTGGTATTTCTGGCCGCCGTAGAAGAATCGGTTGTCCGCCATCCAGGATTTCAGGCGGGCGATGTGGTTGACCACCTTGGGATTGTTGATCTTGAGTTCGCAGTCCAGGCCCTCGTAGCCGTTGGCCTTGGAGGCGAACTCGATGTTGTGGATGGCGCTGTAGTTTTCCACCTGGGTCCAGGACTGCCACGCGGTGACCATGCCGCCGGTGACGCCCGACTTGACCAGCTTGCCGGTGATCTCTCCCATTTCGTCCCAGGTCACCGGTTTGGTCTTCGACAGGGGAACGTCGATGCCCGCCTTCTTGAACAAATCCACGTTGTAATACATGACCGGGGTCGAGGAATTCCCACATGAACGTCTTCAAAAACATGTCCTTCGGCCTGAAACTGCGCAAGACCCCCAAGGAGGAGATCGAAAAGCGCGTCCGTAAAGCCGCCGAAATGCTCGAACTGCAAGACCTGTTGAAGAGAATGCCCCACGAGCTGTCCGGCGGGCAGCGCCAGAGGGTCGCCATGGGAAGGGGCATCGTCAGAGACCCTTCCGTGTTCCTGTTCGACGAACCCCTGAGCAACCTCGACGCCAAGCTTCGAACCCAGATGCGCATCGAAATCAAGCGCCTGCACAGGAAGGTCCAAACCACGATCATCTACGTCACCCACGACCAGGTGGAGGCCATGACCCTCGCCGACCGCATCGTGGTCATGCGCGACGGCTACATCGAACAGACGGGAAAGCCCATCGATATTTTCCAAAACCCGGTCAACACCTTCGTCGCCGGGTTCATTGGCTCGCCCCCCATGAACCTTCTTCCCGCGAAGGTGGCCATGGAAGACGGCAAATTCCGTCTGTTCCTCAACGACAATTTCAAGGTCCCGGTCCCGGAGCGCCCCGAAAGCGGGATCGCAGACGGCCAAAAGGTGGTGATGGGACTGCGCACCGAGGATATCGTCCTGGTGGATGAAAACGGGACGTTCGCAAAAGACTGGATGATCGACGGGACCGTCGAGGTGGTGGAGCCCCTGGGAAGCGAAACCAACCTCCACATGGACATCGCGGGCGTCAAGGCCGCCGCCAAGTGCGACGGACGCAGGCAGGTCGCGGCCGGAGACACCTTGAAGCTGGGGCTCAACCTCGAACACCTGCATATTTTCGACGAGGAGTCGAGGCTTTCCATCTATTAAAACATCCGCTCCGGTTATTGAAGAAAGCCACTGCGAACGAGAGCTACGCCAACAACCATTTCCAGACCGGCACCGCGCGAATATTCCCATCCACGGACAGTTCGTCGTCCCATGTAACAATTTCGCCTTCGGATACCGACAATTCCTCCATGGCGCTTCTCATTCCCCGGACCTCGCGGCCGAACGTCCTCTCGTCGGAAATGTCCCAGCAGGACTGTATCATCCTTCGCTTTCCCGAAATACGGTCCCTTGCCAGAAAATCGGCCTCGTAGCCGTCCTTGGTGTTCACATATTCCACTTCGTAGCCGTCGCGGCGAAGTTTCATGAAAACCATGATTTCCAGGAGCGGACCGTTGTCTGCGGAATTCCGGAATGTCATGGCGTTCACAAGACCGGTATCGATGGGATAGAATTTGGCCGGATTGATCGTTCTGGCGTTCTCGGAACGGGTATGGATGGGGACTCTTGAGAATACGAACGCGTCCGTCAAGTGGCCCAGGTAGGCGTACAAATCGTTCTTCGTGTTCCAAACGTTTGCGGCGCGCTTTCGAACAACCCGCGATGTCGCAAATACTCGGCGAAACCGAAAGGAAAAATCTCCGAGGCAAGAGACCTTCCCCTGAGGCTGGTGGCGATCTCCGCGCTCAGCAATTTGGACGACGAACCCGTCAGATACATCCGGACGTTTTCCGTATCCAGCAAGCGCCTTATGAACAGTTCCCATTGATCGACGCGCTGTATCTCGTCGAAAAAGAAATGGCACACCCCGCTTCGATTCTCCGGATACTTGGAGAAATACACATCGACGATCGCCTGGAAATCCTTCACCTGGAACTCGAACAGACGGTCGTCCTCGAAATTCAGGTAAAGTATCTCCTTTTTCGACCCCCCCGCAGCCAGAAGCTCGTTGATCTTCTGAAAGCAAAACCACGTTTTTCCGGCCCGCCTCATGCCGATGACCACGTCGGCCTTGCCTGCGATGTCGTGGAATTTCGCCTCCCTCGGCGTCGGTTTCGGCAGCTGTCTTTCATGGAAATCGTCGATCAGTTGCGATATGATTTCTTTCATGCGGTAAATCTGTCTTTTTTTTAGAGAAGCTTCAACTGTTTTTCATCATGAAAATCAAGCTGCTTTCGGAACAGTATCACTCGATGATCGAGTTTTTCCCGCCGACCGGACCGAGGCGATCGTCATTCCGGGCGCAGCGCAGCGGACACCCGGAATCCAGGATATCCGCAGAAGCGCATGGATTCGAAGTTTTCGTGGGAATGAAGAAAAAACTCGATCATCGAGTTTCACCCGTCGCATTTTTACGAGTCGCGACTTGTCTTGTCGCGACTTGACAAGCCGCGACTCGCCGCGCTATCTTCGTCGCACAGGAAAACTATCGGAGGGTTTGTTTTTTTTTCGGCCATGCATCGGCGGAACGCGGACGCAAAGCGTCCTGGTATGCATTCCAACGCGAAGCGTTGGAACGAGGCAACGAGGCGGTGGGGGCACGGCCGAAATAGAAACCAAGCCCCAATCCGAAAACAAGGAGGGCGGCATGTTCGTCGGACGAAAAAAGGAACTGGAGCTTCTTGAGAACTCGTTTTCAAGCGGGCGCTCCGCGTTCATTCCCATCTACGGCCGAAGAAGGGTCGGCAAGAGCGAATTGATCTTGAAGTTCATGGAAGACAAGCCCGGCCTGTATTTTCTGGGAAAGACCACCTCATCGACCCTTCAAATGAGGGAATTTTTGAAAGAGGCGGCCAAGGCCTTCGACGAACCGTTGCTGGGATCGTTGTCGGCGGACAGTTGGTCGGACATTTTTTCCGCGATCACCGGCCAATTGAAAAAACAAGAAAAGTTTGTCTTGGTGATCGACGAATTTCAATGGGTGGCGAGCGCCAGCCCGGAGTTGCCGTCGGTCATCCAGGAATACTGGGACCGGGACTGGAAAAATTCGGGAAGGGTCGTGCTGATTCTTTGCGGTTCTTTCATCGGTTTCATGGAGCGGGAGGTGCTTGGCAGAAAAAGCCCCTCGTTCGGCCGTCGCACCGCCCAGATATTCTTGCGTCCGTTTCCGCATACCGAAGCAAAGGATTTTCATCCCGACTGGTCTTTGGAAAACCAGGCCATGGCCTATTTCATCTGCGGCGGGGTCCCGCTGTACCTGCTTTTTTTCGAGCCGGAAAATTCCGTGGAGCAAAACATCGTGGAAAAGATGCTCGACGAGTTCGGCCCCATGTTCGGTGAGCCGGACTTCTTGCTGCGCGAGGAACTCAGGAGCGTCGAGAACTTCTACGCCGTGCTGACCGCCATCGCCGCTGGCTTTGCCAACAACAAGGCCATCGCCGTCCAGACTGGGATTCCGGAAAGAAGCCTTCCGTATTACATCCAGCAGTTGAACGGTCTCGGATATGTCGGCCGAAGAACGCCGCTCAGCGAAAAAAAGACCAATGTCCGCCAAACCAAATACACGATAGACGATCCGCTGCTTCGATTCTGGTTCCGTTTCGTCTTTCCGAACCTCGGCCATATCCGCCTTCTCGGCCCTGAGCGCGTTTTCCGCGAGCGAATCCGCCCGCAGCTCGAGTCCTACTTTGGCTTGTGCTTCGAACGATTGTGCAGAGAAGCGCTCCCCCTGATTTACCGCGGAGAAAATATCGGCGCCGCCTACGAAGTGGGGGAATACTGGGACAAGGACGTGCAGATCGATGTGGTGGGGCTTCGGGAGGACCATTGGACCGACCTGTGCGAATGCAAATGGGGACCTGTGCGTTCCTATAAAAACGTGGTGGAAGAATTGGAGGCAAAGACCCGGAAATTTCCCAACATGCGGGGAGCGACCATTGGCAGGCGCGTTTTTCTGAAAACGGGAAAGCCCGAGCCGGACAGGATCGAAGGCAGGGGCGTAGCATGGCACGACCTGCGGGACGTCTATGGGATCGAGTAAACGGTTACCTTACGCATTTTCCGCCAAGAAACTGTTGACAAGTTCAGTTGAGGACAATTATGGCAAATTTCATCGCCACCGTGCATAAAGAAGACAAAAGCGACTTCGGAGTGTCCTTTCCCGATTTTCCGGGTTGCGTCACAGCTGGCAAGGACATTGACGAAGCCAAGGACATGGCCCAGGATGCTCTTGCCTTGCATATTCGGGGTATGCTGGAAGATGGCGAACCCATGCCGACCCCCTCCAGGCTCGAAGATATCATGATCGATCCGGAATATGCCGATGCAGCCGCCTATTTGGTTGTCTCGGTCCCCGACGCGAAACCCCGAACGGTTCGAGTCAATATCACCCTTCCGGAAACGACCTTGAGGCAAATCGACGCCTCCGCAAAAAAACGCGGAATGTCCCGGTCTTCGTTTATGGCACATGCCGCCAAGAAGGTTATCGATCTTGACAATCAGGAAGGATTTTGGGACAATCACAGTTAATATCCGATCGACCTCATCAATTCCTTTTCCGTTCAAAATGAACAGGCCCGGCGACGGCTGTTTCGATTTCGGATGACGATGCCAAAACTCGGCATTCACGGCTTACGAACTGCCACCGAAAAAATAGTTCCGAAAGCATCCCCGCGTTAGCGATGGACAATCTCATTGAAGTTTTTCCTGGCAATCGTTTTTCTTGCGACATTCACGGGGCGGAAAGTCGGATTTCGAAGCGCCACACATAAGCGGATAGCCGAATTCGCCCCGAATGCCGCCAAAATGACGACGGGCTTGGTTCCTATTTCGGCCATACATTTGTGGAACGCGGACGCGAAGCGTCCTGGTATGCATTCCAACGCGAAGCGTTGGAACGAGACGGACGAGGCGGCGAGGGCTTGGCCAAAATGGAAACCAATCCCGGAGCGACGTGCATTTCTTTCACAGCTTCAAAAGAAAAGGAGGGACCTCATGACATTTATAGGAGCATTATTCATTTTTTTATCGGTCCTTTTCCTTCTTTTTATCGCGCTTTGGCTGATAGGCGAACGGGGAAAACTCTTGCGCGAATCGACGTGGAATTTTATGAAAGCCGCAGGACTGCGACGCAACTTGAATTTGAGCACTCTCCACGCCTATGCCTATGCGAGATGGCTCAAGCAATACATCGGTATTTTGGGGAAAAAAATCATTCCCAACGCCAGTCCCGCATTCCGAAAATGGTGGACCGACCGTTTTCACGGAAAGATCGTCGTAACCGAGTGCGCCAAGACCATCGTCCGATTGGACAGGAAACTCTCCATCGAAGATCTCGAGCAGATCGTTCCCTATCCGACGGCCAGGCGTCTTGTGATCGACGGTCCGCCGGACGTTGTCGCATTCGAGTGCGCCTGCCGGGCCAACGCCGAAAATCCTTGCGAACCGACCAGAGTATGCATGGTCATAGGAAAGCCGTTCACCGATTTCATACTGGAACATCATCCGCAGGAATCCACCAGGCTAAGCCATGAAGAGGCCCTGGAACTGCTCGAAGCCGAGCATGCGCGCGGACACTTCCATACGGCATGGTTCAAGGACGTGATGATGGACAGGTTCTATGCGATCTGCAATTGCTGCAAGTGTTGTTGCCTGGGGCTGGACAACATGGTCAACTACGGCGCTCGTTTTATGTCTTCTTCCGGATATGTCGCGAAAGTAGAAGAAGACATTTGCGACGGTTGCGGAGAGTGCGCGGAATTTTGCCCTTTCGGGGCCGTGGAAATCGACCGGCTTGCGACCGTGGACACCGACAGGTGCATGGGATGCGGCGTCTGCGTGGGTCGATGTTCGAACCAGGCATTGTCATTGAATCTCGATGAAACCAGAGGGCTACCTCTGGATGTCCGCCTGCTTTCAGAAAATAAGGAAAAAGTCGGACTCTGATAACGTCTTTCCTCCCCGAAATAAAGGACCTCGCCGCTTCGCTTTACGAGGCCATGCTGCGATTCTAATGATCGCGGCTTGGGATGGGCTGTTTGTATCACCGGAACGTCTATATGGAATTCCGATGCCTCCGTCGGGCTTGGTTCTAATTTCGGCCACCTGGATTCCGGGTCTACGCTACATGTTCCAGTTAAGAAATTCCCGGAAGCGACGGAATCCAGCTGTTTTATCGACACCCGGGGTATATACCGCTCCGCCCGGAATGACGACCGCCGCGGCGATAGTCCCTGAAAGTGGCCGGTGTTAAGACCAAGCCCCCTCCGTCTAATGATGACAGCCACTACCCCCGATAACGCCAGGGAGGACTTGTAATTGCTAAACAGACAGAGTGCATGATCGGGTCGGGATAGGCGAGTCGAGCCTGCGGAAATGCCTCCATCGATTTCATTCGACGCCGGGACCAGTGATTTCAATGTATCTCACTTCAAATTCGACGCCGTCATTCCCGCCGTGGGCCAAGTCTGCGTGGACGATTGCGTCCTGCCCGAAAGCGAAAGCGTGACTTTCTGGAAAACCCTGGTGGTGAATCCGGCGACCTTTCAATCCAATCATGAGCACATCTTCGGAGGGGGAAACTGCGTCACCGGGCCGAAAACGTTGATCTGGGCGTTGGCCGCCGGCAAAAACGCCGCGCGGTTCATCGACCAGTATCTTCGGAAAGGGCGGTGCGCGCCTAACGCGAAAGAGGCGCTGGGGACGATAGCGACGTCGTTGTGCGATTTGGACACCGACCGGAGCTTCCCGTATCCTGGTTGCTCGCAAAGAATGGAGGCGGACATTCTCGATCCGAATTTGCGCATTCAATATTTCGAGGAAGTCGAAACGGGAGTTTCCGCCGCGCAGGCCAGGTTGGAGGCGGACCGGTGTCTGCTATGCTACCGCATGATGATGTCGGCGGTATAGTCACGCAACCGATCTTGTAAACCTTAATAAGGAGTCAAAAGATGCCCAAGCTTTATCTGAACAACAAACCCCTGTGCACGGAAAGGCCTGCGCCCCCCAAGGCGACTCAAGCCCGCGCCGATTCAGCCTTTCCGGGCCTTCCATCACCTGTCAAAAGCTGGTTCTGGATGCGTTGATGCGGGTTTGGTTTTTGTTTCGGCCATGCATCGGCGGAACGCGGACGCAAAGCGTCCTGGTATGCATTCCAACGCGAAGCGTTGGAACGAGGCGGTGGGGGCACGGCTGAAATAGAAACCAAGCCCCGTTGAAGCGCTCGATGTCGTTGTTCCCCTGAACCAGCGCGCTTTATTCGAAAAAACGACCTGTACGGAAAAAAGCGCCGGATAAGACGCAAAAACTCGCATGGCCCGGTAGCCCGGTAGCGCCGTTTTCCACGGCGGCGCGGCCACGTTTCAAATTCGGAGGCTCATCGCGGAAGTGTGCCGTCATTCCGGCCGGAGCGCGCGCGGAGAGCCGGAATCCAGGAATGACGAAGCACGACAATATCGGAACGAAAAAAACGGAACGCAGGCAGCAACGACTCGGATTCGATTCCGCAACGGTATTGCCGCGCTTTCGAGCCCCAAAAGCCTGTACAAATATCGGAGGAAAATTCAGGCTTGGTTTTTATTTCGGCCGCGCTATCACTGCCTCGTTCCCACGCTTCGCGTTGGAATGCATACCAGGACGCTTTGCGTCCGCAGTCCGCCCGACCATGGCCGATCCAAGAACCAACCCCGAAAATTCATACCGAAAAACGGATGATTTTCATCACCCCGGTTCGGAACCTCTTCAAGCTCTTTCCGCAAAGCCCTTGCCGAATCAAGAACCAACCCTTCTTTTCACAGGAATGACTTGCGATTTCGGTGAATCGAGTATCCGGTTTCGACTCCTGCGGATACCTGGTCGATACGCTTGCGTTCGAATACGCGATAAAAAGCATTTCCTACATGTTGACATTGAATCGCCGCCCGAATATAAAACTGTCATATCCGACATGGTCGGGGATCGACCAAAATGGGTTTCGGATTGTTTGACCGCTTTCTATGAGGAGAATGCTTGTGTCTATCGACCCAATCGACGCCGCAAAGATGCTGAAGAAGGTTCTCGAGGAACAATTCGGCGAAAGGATAAAAGAGGTCGTGCTCTTTGGATCGCGGGCGTCGGGAGAGGCGCGTGAAGATTCGGACTATGATGTTTTGATCATTCTCGACAGTAAGCACGATTGGGATTTCTGGAGCAAAGTGATGGGTTTTGTGTATGAGCTGGAGTTGGAATACGATATTTTGTTCAATGTATTTATGATTTCCACAGATGAATTGCGCAATTCGCCGCGGGGGGCGCAGCCGATATTCAAAAACGCCGTGCGGGAAGGGATCTACGTCTGATGGATACCGATGACCGGGAAAAACTATGCCAATACAGATTGCAGCAGGCCAAAGATACGGTCCTTGAGGCGGAATTGTTGACTGAGCACCGTAAATACCGGGCAGCGGTAAATAGAATCTATTACGGGATTTTTTATTCATTGTCGGCGCTGGCGACAAGATATGGCTTCGACACCTCCAAGCATGGTCGATTGATCGGTTGGTTCAACAAAGAATTCATCAAAACCGGCATTTTCGACCAGAGTTTTGGAAAAATCCTGAGGGACGCATTTGAGCTTCGCAACCAAGGAGATTACGATGCGTATATAGAGTTCAACAGCCCGGAAGTCCGAATATGGCTGAAGGAAATGAAAAAATTTATCGAGTCGATAGAAGCGCATCTTTCAGACACAACTTAGCAGGCCTGCTGATGGAAAAAGACGGTTTTGGTTATAAGGTCGGCCAACCAACCCCGTCATTCCGGGCGGAGCTTGCTTTAGACCCGGAATCCAGGCGACCATCAAAACTGCTGGACGAAAACCGGTCGAAGTTAAAACCAAGCCCGCAGAATGCAAAAAATCGAAAGGACCTGATTGAGATGGCGAACGGGAAACTGGGCGAGTACGAAGTCGTGCGTAAAATAGGGCAGGGTGCCATGGGGGAGGTGTTCGAGGCCAGGATGCCGCTCATCGACGAGGTGGTGGCGATCAAGGTGCTGAACGTGTCGGAATTTCCGGCGGACGAACGCGAGGAGCTGCGAAAGCGCTTCGTCCGGGAGGCCTCCCTCCTGTGGAAGATCAACCACCCCCACGTGATCGGAATCTATCACGTGGGGGCGGCCAACGGCGTGCCGTACTTCGTGATGGAGTATCTTCCGACGACCCTCAAGAACAAAATGGGATTCGGGGAGGAGACCCGCCGGGCAAGGGTGAGGATGGAGGAACGCGAGGTGGTGAGGATTGCAAAAAGCCTTCTGTCGGCCCTGGAGTGTCTCCACGACGCGGGCGGGGTGCATCGGGACGTCAAGCCGGAAAACATTCTCTTCACGAAACATGACGAGCCCAAGCTCGCCGACTTCGGCATCGCCAAGTGGTCCGACCGCAACCTGAAGACCCAGACCGGCTTCGCCATGGGCTCCACCGACTACATGGCCCCCGAACAATGCGACGCCGGCAAGGCGGACTGCCGGGCCGACATCTACGCCGTCGGTATCGTCATCTACGAGATACTCACCGGCCTGCACCCCTTCCGGACCCGTTTCCAGAACCCGAGCGCGCTGCGGCCCGATATCCACAAAGGCTGGGACGATTTGGTCCGGAAAGCCACGGAACCGTCGCCCCAGGACCGGTTCCAGAGCGCTTTGGAAATGGCGCGGGCGCTTGAAAAGTTGCATAGGACCGTTACAAACCGATTGGGCATGGATTTCGTATGGATACCGCCCGGCGAGTTTCTCATGGGCAGCCCGGAGGACGAGCCGGGGCGTTGGGACGACGAAAAGCAGCACCGTGTCCGGCTGACCAAGGGGTTCTACATGCAGACCACTCCGGTGACCCGAGGTCAGTGGCGGACGTTTGCGACGGAAACACATTGCTTAGACGATTTTGAGTCCTATTGGAAGTGCAAGGGGATGGCCGAGCCCGAATTCGAGCAGGAGGAGGATCATCCTGTTTGTTGCGTTTCCTGGAACGAAGTTCGGGCGTTCATCGACTGGCTGAATCGGAAAGAGGGCGTCGAATCGTACGATCTCCCGACGGAAGCGCAGTGGGAATACGCGTGCCGCGCAGGTACGCAAACCGTTTGGTTTTTCGGAAGCGACGAAAAAGACTTGGAACGATATTCCTGGTTTGAAAAAAATTCCGTAGACCGTACCCGGCCAGTGGGAAAACTCGGGTCCAATCCCTGGGGACTGCACGATATGCACGGCAATGTTTTGGCCTGGTGCCTGGATCATTGCGAATGGGATAGTGGAAATTACAGACCGATTACGGACACTTATCGGGAAGGCCTCGAAGATTCTGTCTGTCGGGAGGGCTCGCGCCGGGTCGTTCGCGGCGGTTCGTGGGCCGATTCGCCCCGCGATTGCCGGGCCGCCCTCCGCGCCGGCGGCCACCCCGGCGGCCGGGACGCCGATTTGGGTTTCCGGCTTGTCCTGCTTCCAGGTCGGTTGGCGAGATGAGGCAGGGGGAAAGCATGAAAGAAAACGGGCGGGAAAGAAAGAGCAGGCAGGAGAAAGCCGAGACCGGGGACCGTGGAGCGCCGTTCGCGCGAGCGGAGGGACGGAGCGAGCCGAACGGCGCTCCACGGTCACCGCGTCTCGGCGGGTTCGGCGGGGTACGCGGGGGCGGGTCGGCAAGAATGCTATTTTTCCTACGCGAAAAGCTCCGCGCGACGGGGTGAAACAACCCGAATTCGAAAAACCCCGGCGATATCGGATTCGAGGGGAGCGGCAAAGGTATCCAGAGCTTCCAGCTCTGGTCCCATATCGCGAACAACCGCCGCTTGGAAGCCAGTGCATGCCAGACCAGGATGGTATGGTTGCATCGACGCGCCTTTCCCCGCAAATCCGCGACGAACCCGTTTTTTTTCATTTTTTAGATATTCGCTCCAACTCGTCCTTGATGGCTTTGCCGATAGTCGAAAGCTTGTAGTTTTTTTTTATGTAGGGTCCGGCACCCAGGGACTGGGGTGATGAAAATGTTCCCTATTTTGCCGTAAAAATTCCGCCGGTTTTTGTTCCGCATAGAACACTGCGGGGCCTGGTTGGGAAGCGTAGGGTGGGTGGTTTGAAACCCTGGCGTTCGGGGCTGGTTCGAAGCTTGTTAACGCCCGCGCCCTTCGAGCTTGTACGAAGCCCAACCCACCATTTCCCGAGCCGCCTCGATGTCGTTCGTTCGAAGAAGCGACGAATTGGCGCGGAAAATGGTGGGTTGGACTCCGTGCAGGATTGTCGGGCCATCCATTTCAAGAGAAGTCGAATTGGCGACAACGCCAGGGAATCGACCCACCCACCCTACGTTCCCGAACCAGCCCGCGCAGATTGCCGCGGAGGGGAACAAATCCCGGCAGAACAATTCTCCCAAAATTGGATGATTACCATCACCCTAGGGGTGCCCGGGCACGGTATTTTGGTCCATCTCTTATTTGAAGGAAAACATTCGCGGCCGTCCGCATTTCGAGGGAGCTGGCAATGCAACCAGAACTTCCAGCTCTGGTCCGATGCTACGGGGCTGCCATTCATTCGCAGCGGGGTTGGTTCTTGTTTCGGCCATGCCTCGGCGGAACGCGGACGCAAAGCGTCCTGGTATGCATTCCAACGCAAAGCGTTGGAACGAGCAGAACGAGCGGCGAGGGCATGGCCGAAAAAGAAACCAAACCCATTCGAGGCCAAAAAACGCCATGAAATATCACAATTTCGATTTATCCATGGACAACCGGGTGGAAGGCGGCTACCCGATCCGGGTCGATTCCGAGTTCGGCGAAGCTCGAATCATTGCCCCGTTTAATCCACAGTCTCTGAATTTTCAGGAGAAAATGTCCATCCTAGAGAATCGGAGCCAAATCGACGAGCCATTTCTGGTTCATTTCGGCACCGGTCTTTTCCGCGATATTTTCCAGGAAAAAATCCTGAAAATATTTAACCAATGCTATATCCAGACCAAAGGGGGAAGCAACGACACAGGGGTCCGGCTCCGGTTGAAAATAGAGCCGCCGGAAATGGCTGCGCTGCCCTGGGAGCTGCTCTATTTTCCGGATGAAAAAAGGTTCATGGGCGCCTCTATTCGCACGCCCGTTGTGAGATATATGGAGATGGACCTTCCCATGCCGTCTCTGGAGGTCAAGCTCCCGCTGAAGATGCTCGTGGCCGTCCCCGGCCCCATTTCCACCCATGCGGCCATTCAATCCCCGGTCGAGAAGGAAAACCTGCTGAACATCCTGGGGGGCATGGGCGATGTCATCCGGTACACGGTCCTGGACGAACCGGTGACGATTGAAAAAATCGACAATGCGCTAATCGAGGACACATACCACTGCTTTCATTTTATAGGCCACGGGGATTTTATCGAGGACAGGGGCGTGCTGCTGCTCAACGGCCCCGACAGCGACGTCGCTTTTGTCGATGACGAGCAATTGGCCCGGCTGTTTCACAATCATCCTCCCATGAAACTGGCGGTGCTCAACTCGTGCAAGGGGGCGGAGGTTTCGTCTTCCAGACCCTTTACCGGCATGGCGCAGAAACTCGTGGAAAAAGGGGTCCCGGCCGTGATCGCCATGCAGTTCAACATCTACGACGATTCGGCCGTCGCCTTCTCCAAAAAGCTGTATCACGTGCTGTTTAAAAGCTGGAACAGCGGCAGGATCGATTTCGCCATGTCCCACGCCCGGTGCGAACTGTGCTCCCGTTTTCCGGGCGACAGGGACATCGGCGCTCCTGTCTTGTATATGCGCGCCAAAAACGGCGTGCTGTTCAATCCGGTATCCGGATCGTTTTTCAAGGACATGCCGTTTACTTCGAGAAAGCTTCGAAAACAGCTGGAAGTGGAAAAAGAATACCGGGAAAGCGAGGCCTTCGAAACCGATGAAACGAACATCAAGGGGCGAGAGGGGCTTGCAAAGAGAATCGCCTACGGAAAGTGCGCCGCCGGCGTCACAGCCGCTTCCGCGCTCCTGATGTTCATCCTGCTGTGGATCAACTTTTTCGACCTGCTGGGCCTGGACACACAGATCGAAACCTGCACGATTCTTATCGGGGATCCTTTTGTCGATCCGGCCGGGAAAGCTTTCTCCGACGATATCGTTCTGATTGAAATCGGGCGGGAGCAGAAAGTGGACGTCGATTGGCGGCGGGAAAGACATCCGCTGCTGCTGAAAAAGCTGTCCGAGGCGGGCGCAGGCGTCGTCGCATTCGACATGTTCTTTGAAAAGGAAACCCCGCACGACGAAATCTTCGCACGGGCCATCAAGGAGGCAAAAAAGAGCGAGGCCGCCGGAAACGGAGATGGAAATGGAGATGTTTCGGGAAAAAGCAAAAAGACCGAAGTGATCGTAGGTTACAGGGCCCTGGCGGAAGGCCGTCCGAAAATCGCGGAAAAAATACGCCTGGCGGTCGGCGACGAAGGCGCCGGTTTTTTATGCGTCGGGAAAAAAATCGGCATCGCAAGCACCGCGCCCATGGCGATCAAAAAAAAAGGACAAGAGGAGTATAGATTGTTTTCCCTCTCGCTTGGCGCATACATGGCGCTCAAGGGTCTCGGGATGAGCCAGCCGGTCCAATCCGATCAAATAGAGCTGGAAAACCGGGAAACGAGGGATTCGAAAACGATCGCCGTCAACGAGCCGACCGTTGCGGGAAAATCGGAATGTAAACAGACAGTTGACGCAACAAGCTGCTGCGTTATCGAAAAAGACGATTTTGTCGCCGATCTGCTTATCGACCTGACGCCCCTCTCCGTACTCCGGAACATACGGAGCAGATACGGCTATGACGAAGTACTCGGAGAGATGTCCGTTGAAAAGCTGCGCGGGACTTTCGAAGGCAAGATCGTCATTGTAGGCGCGAAGGCCGATCATGATAAATTCACCGTTTACCAGGGGCTGAAGCAAGAGCAAAGATATGGTTTCGAGTTGCACGCGGACGCGCTGAACACCATTATAAAGGGAATGCCGATTCGTTCAATGGGAAAATTCCGGCAGGGCTTCATCATGATTTTGCTTGCGATCGCAGGCATTTGCATGAGAGCGCTGCTGCCCGATCATTCGGGAAAACTCAAATTTTTCTCTGTTTTTGCGTTCGTCGTCTCCTACTTTATCGTCACGATCATGATATACGCCCATACGCGGATTATCTTCAACCCCCTGTATCATATCGGTACATTCATAGTCGCATTTTGGACGGCAACCTTTATCAAGAAAAGGACCTTATCATGAAACCACACGAAATTGAAAAGTCGGCCCATATCGGCGGAAAGATTTTCTCGTTTTTTTGCCGGTTTTGCATTCTTGCGTTGTTGGTTCAGCTGACGGGTTGCCCCCCCATAAACAGGCCCCCTTCGGACCAAAGCGCCGGAAGGATCGATTTTGTTCTTGTCGATGGAAGAGAGGCTCGCCCGGATGAAACACGGGGCGTATCGGTGATTAGAAACGGCCGCTATGTTTCGGTGGCGGTCCCCATGGAGCTGAAAAGGGGCGATGAAATCCTTACCGACGGTCGAACCGAAGCCATCCTCAATCTGTCGGGAGGAACCCAGATCACCTTGGGCCGAGACATCCACATCCGGCTTGTCAATCCCTGGCATATCCTCGAAATTCTATCGGATATCGGCAGTTTTTTTGTGGAAACGGAAAGCTCTTTGACAATCGATACAGAGTACGTGGCCGCCGGCGTAGAAGGCACTCGATTCATGGTAAATATGTACGCGGGAGGAACAATTGTCTTTTCGATGCTCGAAGGCCGTCTTCGCCTGGAATCGAAACGCAAAGCGTGGCGCACGAAATGGGTGTCGGCATACCAGAAGGCGACCGTCCAAAGCGGTAACGAACCGTGGATAGACAGGCTCGGCCGCGAGGAAATCAACGGGATCGAAAGATGGAAAAACAATATCGAACGCGCTTATGGCAATAGAAACCAGGCGCGGCTCATGCCCGATGTCACAGGATTGTTTCATAAGGAAGCCGCTCGCATTATGCGCGAAAACGGAATCGGATACGTTTACACAAAAGAAGATTTTTCGGCAAAAATGCCAGCCGGGTACGTTCTGGAGCAATATCCAAAGGCCGGGACCCGGTTTTCTCCCGGAAAAACCACCGTGACTCTGGTCGTCAACAGGACCAGCGGACAGCAGATAGAACCACAGGGTGGGGAAAGGGATCGAATCAGAGTTCCCGGCGTCGTGGGAAAACAAATCCACGAGGCCCTGGAATACATACATAGGGCCGGGTTGAAAGAAGGACAAATAGTAGAAAGAAAAACCGGGAAAGACATGTCCGGCATGGTCATAGAACAAAGCCCCCGCAACGGAGAGTGGGTCCCTCGAGGAACGTCCGTGATGCTGGTAATTTCCGCATCCTCCCCGGTTCAAGACGCTGTAGTTCCTTATGTTGTCGGCAGACATATCGACGAGGCCCGAAATTCCATTCAAAGGGCCGGCCTGAGAACAGGCCCGATTCTGGAACAAAGAACCGGAAAAGGAAGGCCGGGGACGGTTGTCGATCAAAAACCCGGAGGCGGGCAGAGGGTCCCACGAGAGACGTCCGTGGCATTGTATGTCGAAAAAGACGGGATAACCGTCCCGGATTTGAAGGGGCAACATGTCGATAAAGCGCGGTATATGCTCGAAAACGTCGGCTTGCAACTTCGCATGCAAAGAGTGGAGACAAGAAAGGAGCCGGCAGATACGATCATATGGCAAAATCCGGGGCCCGGCACCGTTGTCGATCATGATTACGCGGTCCAGGTGGGAATCGCAACGCCTCCCATCGAACAGCAGCCGGGCGGTGTCAGGCCGCCCATCCCACCGAAAAACCTGCGGACAAAAATTTGTGTTGTCCCCGATGTCATGAGAATGCATAAGGACAAAGCCATGTATGAGCTTTCCAAAGCCGGATTCAAGCCCGTCATAGAAAGACAATACGAAGGGGATACTGTTTACCGCCAGTATCCCGGGCCGAACGCAAAAGCGATCTGCGGCTCGGAAGTCAAACTCACAATAGGTTGGATTAAATGATTTTTTTACACGGAGATCAAACCCTCTGTGGCTCCGTGGCTCTGTGCGAGAACGGGAGGTATGATGATGAACGAAAACGATATAGGGACCATTGTCGTGCAATTCGCAATCGCGTTGCATCGGGAACTTGATCCGGGGCCGTAAATCAATTTCCAAGAATATTTTATGAGCCCTGCGAATCAAAACGTTTTGAAATCATTGTGCTATTATTAAGAACTATCATCACTTGTACAAATTTCGACGGTATAGAAAATTGGCCCATCGCGGATTTGTGGGAAAACGCGACCCCGAAGGTAACCAGACCATCCTGGTCTGGCGTGGTTTCTCCGAGAGGGTTGCATATAGACGGCTTCGGGCCAGAGCTGGAAGCTCTGGTTACCTTAACCGCTCCCCACAAATCCGCGATGAACCAGAAAATTATTGCATATTTTTGAAAATCAGCGTTTAAATTATAAAATTTGAGGATGTGCATTTATCGTTCAATACGCAAAAAAATGGTATTGAACGCAAAACAATCGTTGAATCACTGGTTGCCGGGCATAAGACTCGAATGAAACAGTATTCAAGAAATTGATAATAATTTCAGAGAGCATATTATGAGCGATACAGATAAGTCTAAAGAAAACGATCCAAAGCATAGCAGAATCATTTAATGGATGATCTAAGTGTAAAACAATTGAAAGATTCTATTGCGTCAGATCCTTTACTGGCACCGACTATAAAAATAATGCCTGAGACTTTGAAAAATGGACATAGCATATTCAGTTAACAATATTCCTATTCTACTGGCTTATGAAAGATGGTACCATATCATAGAAAACCATGATGATTTAGCCAGCTATTTTCACGATGTGCTCTATGCTGTGGAGAATCCCGACTTAATCATTCAAGGCAACGAAGGAACCTTGAAAGCTGTCAAAAATATGGGAAGAAGAAAATGGCTGGTTGTAATTTACAAGGAACTTTCTAAAGAGGACGGATTTGTCATCACGTCTTATTTTGTTTCTAAAAAACCAAAAGGAAAAACCATATGGAAACAATGATTGCAAAAGATACAAGTGAGTTTGTCGGCCAATGTATAAACGTAGCATCCGATATTATAAAAATGCCGACAAATCAAATATGGATAGATTACGACAAAGAAGCCGACGTGCTATACATGAGCTTCAGAAAGCCGCAGAGAGCAACCGATACGGTTGAGTTGGACAACGACATACTACTAAGAAAGGACGGCGAAAAGGTTGTAGGTCTGACAATTTTAAATGCGAGCCATAACCCGGCAGTTCAGCGAACAAAGGGGAGCTTGCGATAGCGCTCCAGCCCCCAATTGTCGCCGGCTTTTTCGTTGCCAGACAAGCGAGGATAACAAAACAAGCGCCAAGGGTTGACTTTGATCATGATTTTAGTTCGGCTTTTATACGCTGGTATTGATCCGGATATTTATTTTCGAGAAGATTGATGATCGACTTGGACTTCACCTGTCGTACGAATTCATCCGTGGTCAGATCAAGGGCCCTTGTACATTGGGCGCTGACCGTGTTGTATCTGACATCCAGTTTTCGAGCGATTTTGCGGAAGGCTGCCTTGTGATCCAATCCGCTCCACATCAATTGGATGACGGGAATCAAGTAGTCCTCCAAATTGCTGTATCCTTTGATGCCGAGAGGCCTTTCGTAGTTGGGTGGCTTTCGGCGGGGCGAGCTGCCAGTTTTGGCAGGAGTAACCAGGGTTCTTCTTGGCTCTTGAGCCGTTTTGCGGTTCAACAATCCGCCGAGGCTATCTTGGATTTTCCGTAGAAGGGCAATGCGAGCTTGATGAAGCTCGTGTTCCGAAAAAAGTTTAATTTTAAGCGCATGGAGTTCCGATGGAACGGGAATGCCTTGTCTTTTCATGCGTACGATAGAACTCTCAATCTCTTTGACTTGATTGAAGGAAATCGCTTTTTTGGGATCTTCGATGTCGCTCTGCAAATTTTGAATGACATCCGACAGTTCCGAGACAAGCTCGTTGACACGTTTCTCAAGATCGTCCAGTTGATCCATGGTACCATGCTCCCAAGTGGCAAAATCTAATAGTTCTTATAAAAGGCCTCCGCCGTGAACTTGACGAACTCCTCTGTTTTTTCCTGGCTGCGGGCCACAACCTGCCAAGGTTCCAGCCGTGCGATTTCGGTCTGCAGGTCCTTGGCGGTTTTGTTGCCGCAGCCCAAGATATCCTGGACCGATGCTGCCGAAACCCCTTCGCATTGAAAGATGAAGGCGAACTCCAGCAGCTCCTGAAAATTGAAAAACTTTTGCTGGTAATCGTTGGGAGACTGGCTGGCAAAGAACACCACAATGCCCTTGGAACGACCCTCGCGAATGATGCGCTGTAGAAAAATGTTGCGCTGGCTCAGGTAATTGTGGGCCTCGTCGATGACCAGGATGGAGCGTATGGTGCGACGTCCGTCTCGTACCGGACTGTCGGGCAACAGGGCCATTTCTTTGTAAAGACGTTCGATTACCAGATAGGCGACCAATTCCTTCAATACAGGCATGGCGTGCACATCGATCAGCAACGTTCGATTGGAAAGCCTGTCGATGGGAGCCACATCGCTTCCATGCCGCCAGAACAGATCGAAATCAGAAAGGTCCCGCAGCACTTCTATAAGGCTGTCGTCTTTCTTGTTATCCTCTTCGTACATGGCGGCTACCATGCGGTACACATCGTGGAAATCCGGATAGGGGGCCGCAGATTCGGCCCGCTGCGCATAGGCGGCGCGAATGGCCTCGGTCAACGCGCCCTTTTGAACCACCCCCAGCTTGCTGTTGATGGAGGCGAAACTTTCCGCTTTTTCACGGGCCGAGACATTGACTGTTTGCTCGTCGTAAGCAGGCAAAATAAAAGGATTGACAGGCAGACTCTCACCGCCCTGAAGCAGCCGGAAAGGGTGGACTTTGGCGGCCTCCAGGAATCTTTCATTGTCCACCACGTCGCCCTTGTAATCGAAATAGACGAAATTGGTTCGATAGTTGGATTGCTGGCGGATATCGGTCAGGATTTTCAAGACGAACTGGGTCTTTCCCGTGCCCGGCTTTCCCATGATGGCCAGATGCGAGTTGGCATGCTTGGCGGTATTGTTGATCTCCATGATCAGGTCGTCCTGCTGCAGCAGGGTCCGGCCGATGAAGATATCCAGACCGTGTCCGGCTGTCTCCCTGCGTCCTCCGAATTCAACCTCTTCCACCAGGCGCATCAGCAGGCTGTCCGCATCGCGGCCGCATTCCTGGTAAAGGCGGCCCAGCATCTCGGCGCCGCTGTCGATGTGATTTTTCACGATGGAGCGATTGGAAAAAAAGCCGTCTTCGTCGATGTCGCGTTTCTTGTAGACGTGGCAGATCATCGTCCGCATGAAGCTTTCGTCTTCGCCCACAAATGTGGGCCGCTTCATCTCCGCGCCTGTGAAACTGGTGCTCCGGGCTACGTCCGGCCCTTCCCTGGACAGGGACAGGGCAAAGGCCATGCGGGCCAGGGTCGCCTTTTCCAGCTTGGTTTCGAATCGTAGCGCGCTGAGCACCTCGTCCGCCTCATTGGATGTATACATTCGGTCGGCCATGTTCTAATTCTCCCAGAAATATCCTTCTTGAAACGTCGTCAACTCCCTCTGCTGGTCGAACACCAGGCTTCCAGCCCCGCTCAGGCGATTTTTGAGCGTCCGGTAGTAGTCCTTGTCGATCTCGGTGTCGGTCGATAGAACGATCACCTGCTCGCCGGCATTGGGAAAATAGTTGTTTACGATGTTGTCGCGGTGGGTGGAGTCCAGCCTGGACAGGGGCGTGTCGATGACGATGGGCAGTTTCAGCTGGCTGGTCTGGGCCAGCCCCCACAGCAGGGAAACGGCAAACAACTCCTTTTCCCCGGCGGAAAGACCGGATTTCCTGATTTCATGGCCGTTGCGGTCGGAGATACGAACCTCGTAGGTTTTGTCGTCGATGATGATGTCCTTGATCAGTCCGCTGCGGCTGGAAAGGAGCCGGTACATTTCGAAAGTCTTTTCCTGCAGCAGATGGACCTTGTTTTTGCGCAGCCGCACCATGAACTGATTGAGCACCCCGGCAATGGCGTCGCATTCCTGGATGAACTCGGCCCGCTCCCTGGAGACGTGATGCTTTTCGTAAAGCTTCTCGATCTCCATCTCCAGAGCGGCAATCCGCTTTTCAAGGGAAAGGATCTCCTCTTCCAGCAGGCGCAATTGTTCCGATTTTCGGCCGATCTGGGTAGAATACCCCTCCATTTCAGCCTGTAGCTGTTCGAAAAGCTCCCGTTCGGATTCGGTCATCAGGCTTGTTTGGCTTAGTTCTTCGAGCTTGCGGACCTGGGATGCCAGCTCCCGTTTTTCTTCCAATAACGGTTTTAGCAGGAATACCTCGCCGCTTTCCAAAGATTCCATCTTGTTAAGCACCCGAGCCGCATCGCGGTCGGAAAGGTCCAAAATTCTAATCGCATCTTCATGGGGATCGCCCTTTCTGAGCAGGCGGAAGATGCGTCGCTCCAGCTCCGCCATTTTTTCAGGAGCCAGTTTCTCCCGGTAAATAGGCTCAGGCTCCTCCACCACCCGCACGATCCTCTTGGCCAGGGAGGCGGCGTTTTCCCTGATCGCCTCGCCGCCTGAGGACTCTCGTTCGGCCTCGATCTGACGCCTCACGGGGTCGAACAGTCTTCCTGCAATGGCAAACGGCAGGGTCTTTTCGCAAAGCGTCCGGATTTCGCTTTCCACCTGGGCCAGACGATTGGCGGCTTGAATGCGCTTTTTTTCATTGGCGCGCATGATCTCTCGCGTTTCCGGTTCGGTATGAAAGGCTGCGGCAAAACGTTGCCGGCAATCTTCGAGCTGCTGTTTGAATTCAGACAAATCCTGCTGTGTGCGCTCCCGCTCCTTTTGCCGACGGCTCAGCTTGCTCCGCTCCCTCTTCAACTCGCTTTGCTTGAAATCCATATCTTCGTCGGAAATTTCCACAAACCCTTTGCGCTCTTCATTCTTGATATACAGGATGTCGGATGCCAAACGGTTGATGTATTGAATTCCCAATGCGGCTTCCAAGGATGATTTCAGCCGTACCTCCGAATGATCGTCGGCGGCGATGGATTGGATCTTCTCCCCGTCGAAAAAGAAAAACTGGGTAATGCCCGGAGGAATCACGGAGCGGATAAAATTCTGCCAGATTTCCCGGTTTTGCACCGACACTCGCTTGCCGTCGCGCACAACCACCAGCCGCTCGGTAAGGTCCCGGGGCTTGGGTTCATCGACCACGCCCGCGCTCCAGGAACGCTTGACAATCAACTCCGACAGATCGTCCATCTCCATCGCCAGCTCAAAGGACACATGGGCGTTGCCCCTTGCCTTTTCCCGGCGGTTGATGTTGCGGAAAATTTCGTCAGCCTTGGCACCGTACAGGCAATAATTGATCGCCTCCATGATGGATGTCTTGCCCGCGCCGTTCATGCCGCCGATCAAAAAGATGCTCCGGCCGTCCTGGCCCGCAGGAAAACGGATTTCCGTTGCGAACTGGAAGGACTTGTAGTTTTCGATGGTCAGCTTGAGGAATTTCATTTTCGGCCCTCGTTAAGCTCCCAGTAGCCTCGATGCGAGTCGTTGCGCAAAATCCCGTCCTGGATCATGCGGTAACGCTCCCATTTGGCGTTGTTCTGCCATGCGTATTCGTTGGTGCTTTCACGCCATTCCAAATCGCCTGGCAGCAATTGTCCTTTTAGTTGACGGCCCATTTCCTCTATCACGTCTGAAACCTTGGCTCGCCCGCCCAATGTCCGCAACGCATTCACAATATTTTTCCGAAGGACGTTTCTTTTCGTCTTAGGCGTACGTGACCGTTTGGTGCGAGGTTTCTTGGTGGCGGATGAAATACCGCCAAGTCCCAACCGAGCATTCAAAGCCTTGACAATTTTATCGAATTCGTCCGCAAGGCACCGCAGGGTTTGCTTGGACTGGGTCTGGGTAACCAACTCCGAAGCCAGCCGGATCTTTTCAGCCCGCAGGGCATCAGGCACAGACACACCCATTTTTTCCAGATTTTCAACGGTTTTGGCGATTTCCCGCAGCTGGGCTTCTTTCTCGCCAGTGTCCGCATTGTCCGAAGTGCAGTCTATTCGGTCGATGACATCGCGACACAGTTCAATCAGAAGACTCGGATCTTTCACAAAGCGTTCGATATCCTGGTTCATGAAGCCGATTCCCCGTCGTTCGCCGAATGGCTTTTAAGAATTTCCCGCAAGGCGTCATAAACGCCGGTGCGCCTTTCTTTGAACTCGTAGTCGTAAACCGTCTTGAGCAACTTGCGCACCTTGGTCATGTTCACATTGCTTTGGCGGCACAACTCGCCAAGCAGTTGCAGGTCCTCGTCGGATAGCTTCATGGTTTCATCTCCCGGTTGCTTGCCACGCCTATATCCATCCCTCGGTCTGAAGCCTCTCCCAAGCCAGCCGGATATGTGCCGGTAAGAATAGACGCCGTTTCCGATCATTCCAACGGGCCATGGCGGAAACGGCTGTTTCCGCATTGGAGACTTCGCCGTCATGAACAGCCGCCCAATGAACCGATGCCAGCATCTCCATGCCGTAGGGCGTTTCAAACCCATCCACGAGATCCGCCACGCGCTCAAGATGCCCTGCGGCACTTGAATCTTTCCGGAGGAAATGGTCGGCTTCCTTGTGGGCATCCGGAAGCAGTGTAATTTCCACATCCGGTTTCTGGGTATCTCCGTATCCACGGATATGATGTACCTCCAAAATTTCCAGCACCTTGTTGAGATTATGAGCATAAGGTCCATACAAATGTTTGACGTACCTAAGCTTCAGCTCCAACCCTGATTCTTGCAAAAAATAAGCGAGCTTCTGTATCTCCAACAGCGTCAACCGGTATGCGAATCGAGAATACTGCTTCATGAGCATAATGAGCAAAGCCCGAGCCGCGGTCATCTTTGGTCTTGCCGTGCCCACAGGCATATCCTTGGCATCCGGACTGCCTTTGGGCTCGTAAAGCTTAACCTGAACTTCCGGAATTTGCTCAAAGGCCGCTTCGATCATGGCCTTGACCCGGCTCCACTGCAATCCGCCCAATCCGGAACCCAACGGAGGAATGGCAATGGATAGGATCTTTCGTTGCCGCACTTCCCGCACCAAAGCTTTCAATCCGCTTTCAATATCCTCGTAACGGCTTTTGCCGCGCCAGTGGCGCTTTGTGGGAAAGTTGACAATATATCGTGGATGGAACATCTCGCCAGTTTCGAACACGAACATGCGGCCGGGTTTGACGTCTTCTCGTCGGCAGGCGACCTCGTAGGCCTTGAAATTCTCGGGAAACGCCTTCTTGAACTGCAAGGCGATTCCTTTGCCCATCACGCCGACGCAGTTGACTGTGTTGACCAATGCCTCCGCATGGTCTTTTAGGATGTTGCCGCGAGTTGGTTCAATCATTTTCTTTGACCCTTCCGGTTAATAATACCATTGCCGCCGAACTTCCACCGGCATGGTTATGTTTTTTATGTCCAAAATATGCTCAACCCTTTCCTTGACGGCTTTATTCAGCACTCCAATGCGCTTGACGGCGTTCCACGGGCAGAATCTATGAACCAGAAACTCGGACTGCTTGCGCCGTTGGCGGTCCATGTCATCCACAGTGTCCGCCCAGTAGTCGGCATATACCGTATTCTAATCGACCTTTTTCAGATCATTGAGATCGTCGAACCATTGAGTGAAAGCGGCAATGCCGTGGCCGTCGGAAAAGACAAACCCAAGCCCTGCCCGAACGATGGTATTGACTGTTGAAACGGCGTAGATCAGGGGCTCTTGACCTTCATTGTAATTCTCCACCCTGCCTGTGTGAAGTTGAAGAAGCATTGGAGAGCGAGGTCCCAAATAAAAGGCCACATAATCATGAACCGTACCGCCCGGCCCGCAGAGAATCGGACGTTGTCGGCGGAACTTTTGGATATCCAAATTGTGAATCGCCCGATATACGCATCCGCCTTCAGGAGGGTATTTTGGCTCATGCATTCCGCCGCAGTCCAAGATCGTGGCAAGGTTGTCGATATGAATGAGGCGGTATATAGGTATTGGGCGGGAAACGGGCATTAACTGTTATCTCCTATCAGTCTGGCATCAGAGGACAACACTCGATGGCCAATCGTAATGATCGCGGCCAGGTCGTAGAATTTTCGGTTGCGGGAAACCATCCGGGAACCCTCGAGTTGAACTTGTAAGAATTCCTTACAAGTTGCTTGAGGGTCCAGTTCTTCATCCTGATAGATGGATTTCAGATGAAGGGTAATGTTTTGCGGTGTGGTTTGATATAACTCGGCCATGCTGGCTTGGGTCATCCAGACAGTTTCATCTTGAAGCCGAACCTCGATGCGTGTCCGGCCGTCTTCGGTGCGGTAGAGCAGAAATTGGCTCTGAGCGGGCTGCATTGGGTCTTTGCCTGATATCGTTTTCTTGCTCATCGCGCCGCCGCCTCTTCGATGAGTTGTTCGACGCGAGTTTTGGTCTGTTCGAGCAACATCTTAGATTTCTCTTCGGCATAATGAGCCTTTTCAATCAGGTGCCGGATTTTTTTCATCCTCAACAATCCAAGCCCTGCCTATTTTCGTTGCATGCTTGAGTGTGATGACAATATCGTTTTTGCGTAAGCAATAGTTTGAAAGACGGTTAAATTCTTGCACAGAAACGTAATTCGGCTCCCCTTCTTGCATAGTGCCAAAATAAATGTTCTTACCATTTACACAGGGAAACCCAGATCCTGAAAATGCCGGATTTGATCCTTGCGTTACCTTTTCGCAAAGTTGACCGAGACTGCATCGTCCATCAATTCCATCAATATTTTTATATGCAGCAACATACTCTGGTCTAAAAAACTCCGCATCCATTCTAACAAAGCTTGATCTTAGTTCGGTTTGGGAAGTAGTTGTGTTTATAGCCATCACCCCACCTTCCAAAAATCAAAACCATGTTCCTGAGTAAAACGCACAAAAGCCTCGGCCACGCAAAGTTTTTCCTCGGGTATCTTGCTCGCATCCGCCAGATCATCCGCCGTCAGGTCGTAATTGACCAAGTCCTGATCTACAACGAGTTGGCCTTCTTGCGGGTGACCGTCGGGGAACTCCAACAAGCTCCCATCCTCGTCCACCCGGTATTCGTAATCGCCGGAGTTGTCCTTGCCTCCGCGTTCGCTAACAGCCATAAAGATGGGGTAGTCCAGTCGCTTGGCCGCCTCGGCCGCAATCCAACGCTCTTTCAACGTACCAATCAGGTCCGGGTCTTCCAATATCGGTTCCAATTTGCCTTTGTTGCTGAGCAGCTTGATTGCGTTTTCCGCCTCCGGGATGGCTTTTTCCAGGGCCTTGATTTCGGCCTTGTAGGTGCGCTGCTTGATTTTCTGCTTGTCCTTGAGCCGCTTGAGGGCCGCCTTGTGCTCCGCCTTTATAGGCTTGAGGTGAACCTGCAAAGCCTTCTTGGTGTCTTCCCATTGTTGGCCGATGGCGTCGATTTCCATTTGATGCTGCTGCTGAAGGGCCTCGACGTCGCTTGACAAGTCATCCAGCTTCTGCTTAAGCAGGATCAATTCCGCCTTGAGGCTGTCGCGCATCTCTTCGGCTTCGCCGATTCGTTCTTCCAGCGAGGGGCTGCCTTCGGCGGCCTCGAGACTCTCGCTTTCCTTCAATTCATAATCCCGTTCGCCAGGCTCGATTTCAGGCAATTCCGGCTCCGGTTCGACAAAATTTTCGGCGATCAGGTCGGCAATCTCTTCGGGTATTTTTTCGTCCGGCACATCTGGTTCATAGCGGTACTCTGCAACCAGACCCGCGATTTGTTTTTTATAGTCCGGGCAGGCGGCCGCCACAGCCTGCTTGACGTTTTCGATATCGGCCAGGTCTTCTTTGGTATATTTCTGGAAGAACAGCACGGATGTTTTGGTGCCGGTGTGGGGTTTGAAGGTGTTGGGGTGCAGTCCCACCACGGCCAGCAGGCGCGCTTTTTTCAGAATCCATTCGCGGATAAATGCCAGGGAGGAATTATTGAACTTGCCCTGGGGCAAAACGATGGCGGCCCGGCCGCCGGGCTTGAGCATTTTGAGCACGCGCTCGATGAAGAGCACATCGCGCTCCTCCTTGGGCGCTTTGTTCTTGGCACGCTTGAGGGCAGGCTTGGCAAGCTCGTAGTGGGCCAGCATCTTGCGATCCTTCATCTCTCCGGCAAAGGGGGGATTGGTGAGGATCACATCGAACTTCAGGTTCTCGAAATACTCCCACGCATGGTCGTCGTCCCGCAGGGTCTCCTGGGCCGGGATTTTTTTGACGGTCAGCTTCTTTTCCCGCAGCCCGTGCATCAGGGCCTGACCCGAGGCGGTTTCGTACCAGGTTTTGGGGTCCAGGCTGCTCACATCCGGACCGAAAATATTGGTGTGCCTTGGGTTCCTGGCCGCGCCGGGGAATGTCCACCAGGGTGTCGTCGAACTGCTTGGGATAGGGGCGGTAGAGGATGACGCTGTCGCTGCCGTTTGACCAGACAGCCACCGGCGCGCCCTTGGCGTTCATGTAGCTTTTGAGCTGCTCGATGCCGTCCTTGCGTTTGGGCTTTTTGCACTCGACGATGATCTTGGGCGTCTCCTTGTCGGCATCGGTATACACGATGATATCGGCGGCCTTGGTGCCCACTTCCGTGCCGAACTGCACGCTTTTTTCCAGGTCGATCTCGTCCGGCTGATATCCATATTGGTGAATCAGCTTGTAAACCCAGAGCTGACGGACAATCTCCTCCGGAGCCGATTTGCCGCCGTCCACATACACCTGGACCTCTTCCTTGCCCGACGAAAAGGGAACCTGGCTTTTCAGAAAATACTTGGTTTTTCCCGCATCGCGGCCGGTTTCCACAGCCTTAGCGTGAATTTCGAGAATTTCACGGATCGGCTTTCCCAAGGCTTCAAATTCGGCGAGTTCGTATTTGATACCCGGTTCCTTGAAGATGCGGTCGATGATTTCCCCGGTCGTTCTTTCGATCATCGTGTATGTTCCCTTGTCCTATGTTTCATTGGCATAATGTCTTCCTGCTACAATGGTCCATCGCCGAAGATTTCAACGAGAAGATCGCCGCTTTTTCTCCCGTGTTGCACAGCGGCTGCTCGATCTACTGCATGGCCAGCGGCGACGTCCTGCCGCAACCGTTTTCCCACCCATTGATCGTTGGCAAGGTCACGCCCATTCTGGAGGCGAACGTTTCCAGTGTCATGCTCTTGCGCTTGCGCAGCTCGCTGAAAAATGGAGGTATGCCAACCTGAGCGTTCAATGGCCTTCTCCTTGAAAAAACTGAGAAATTAAAAAAACACGAAATTCATATCATACGATATGTATGATGGCAAGATAGGAACTTGGAAAAATCGCGCCGCAGTTAATTGCAAAGAGAACCATCAAGAACGCGATTGCGTAGACAGCACATCGTTCTGGCGAACGATGCCGACCAGCTTTTTCGGGTTTTCCCGTTCGACCACGAGCAGGTAGCTGTCGTTGGGATTGTCTTTGAGCAGTTCCATGGCCTTTTGAAGGGAGTCTTCCGGGTTCAGCGTCAGGTGGTCGTCGCGGGCGATGTCGTGGGCCACGACCAATTTGCCCAGGCTCGGATGGAAAATAATGTCGGCGATGTCGGCGAACCGGATCACGCCGATCAACTCGCTTTTGTCATCGGCCACCGGCAAGCGGTCGTAACGCGAGCTGCCGAAGGCCTTCAATATTTCGTCGAATGGCGTATGGTTCGGCAGCACCTCCACGTTGCGGCGCATGATGTGGCCGACCGTGATGTTTTCAGGGCCTTTCCTGGCCGCAATCGGCGGAAGGCCGATGGCCTTTCTGAAATGGCCGAGCACTTGCGCGAGCGCCTCCCCGATGGCCAATTGGCTGCGCTGGGTCAACAGACGGTGCACCGTGACTTCTCCGGCGTTGACCAAAGCGGTGCGCGTAAGCAGCGGTCCCACCATCTCGAAAACCACCACCGATGCCAGAATCACGGTCTGAAGGGCCTTGCCCGGTCCGGGCCATTGCCGCGCAAGAACTTCGGCCAGGCCGATGGCAAGGCCGGCCTGCGCGAGCATGGCCGGTCCCAGCCATGTCCCTATGGTTCGGGACGTGCGGGCGTACGCAGCCCCCAAACGGCATCCGAAATACTTGCCCGCCGATCTTAGCGCCACGTAGGCCACGCCCATGACACCCATATGGCCGAGGTGCTCGAGATGAAGCGCGGCACCGGCCATGATGAAAAAAAGGACGTACAAGGGATAGTCGATTTCAGCCAAGTCCCTGACCATGCGCCTGCGGTTGGGCGACGCGTTGACAACGACAAGCCCCGCGATCAGGGAAGCAAGCATGGCGGAGAAATCGAGATGGGTCCCCAGGCCGGTCATGGCGGATACGGTCGCGATGATCAGAATCTGCCGGTCCACCTGCCGGTTGAGGCGCTGGTCCATCAGCGCGACGAAAATTCCGACGAGCACTCCCGCGCCAAAGGGCACGAACAGTTGCACGGCAATCGACGAAAACGACCAATGCTCGGTCAATCCGCAGTTTTCCAGAACGATGAACGCGACGATGGCGACAAAGTTGTTGAGTCCTATCAGCGGGAGGATTTTTTCGCTGAGCGGGCCTTCCGCTTGATATTCGCGCATCACCATCTGGGTGGCCGCCGGAGCGGTGGTGATGGAGACGATGGCGAGAAAAGCTGCGGCCAACGGCGAGGCCGAGAAAAAAAGGAAGGTCCCGAAACCGACCAGGAGCGCTGTCAGCCCCATTTCCACCGCGCTGATACGCAACAGCGACGGTCCGCTTTTTCGGATGCTTTCCAGGCTGAAACTGCCGCCGATGGTGAAGACGATCAGTCCGAGGACGACATCGTGCAACGGCGCCAAAGACTTAAGGTGTCCCGGCGCGAGGATTGCGGGCACTCCCAGGATGTCGCCAATCGCCGGACCTGCGGCCAGACCGGCGACCAGATACCCGGTGACGCGCGGGACCCCGATAGCAGCGCTGAACCGGCCCGCCCCGAGCGCAAGCAGATAGACGACACCAAGGGATAAAACCGTGGGGATCATATAAGGTTCATGTCTCCCTGTTCATTGGCGTTTTCAAGTTCGCGATGCGCTTGGCCCTCGGATAACATGGATGATGCTTTGACAATTCGCAGACCTTCATTTCATATCATAAATTTATTGACAAACACAGCGGTATTGATTCAACTGATATATCTCACCTGCTTTTTTGCGATGGTAAAAAACGTGTTTTTGGATGCCGTCCGGCATGGGGCCGTACACTTCATTAATAAGCATTCGATGTGGGGGCGCTATGAAAAAAGTTTAATTGCGGCCATCCTGATCGGCGTCGGCATTGTGATCGCCTTACCGCTGTTCAGCATGACTTACTACACGATGGTACGGACCTATACAGCCGATTTCTGGGCCACCTGCTGCCACGAGATCAATCCGGCGGTGGTCGCCTGGAGGTCGTCCACCCATGTGAACAACCAGCAGGGGTTTGTGGCCGACTGCATGGACTGCCACTACGATATAGTTCACAACGACCGGGTGGCCGCCATGTGGAGTGATGAAAATCATCCGATTTATTGGGATTATTTTCTGCCGGGATTTGTTCCGGTTTTGAGGTTTCAGGTGTCGGGTTTCAGTTGTCAGGAGCGTCACCCCTGACACCTGAAACCCCGAGACATCGGAACGGAACCTATCTGAATAATTATCCTCTGTTCCGAAGGATTTTCATCACCCCAGCCGCCATGTACAAGCAGTACAGTGAGGTGCCCTATCAGGACAAATGGCTGAGAAAAATGTAGGCAAATCTGTAGGCAAATCGCATCGATAACCGTTTGTTTGAACTTTTAACCGAAAGGAGTGTCACCTTGAGGCGACGAAAATCGGCCGTCGTGTCAAGCGCCTTGCTTATTGCGCTGGTGCTGGTCGCTGCGCAATCGACGGCTTTGGCGCAGAACAACTATGCCAAAGTGAAGGAATTCCGCATCGAGCCCAGCATCCCTCCCGAGGCCGTGGCTTGCATCGAGTGCCACAAACAGACCAACCCAGACCTGTTCGGCGACTGGGCCAACAGCCGCCATGCCAACGCGAACATCACTTGCCTGGATTGTCATTTGGCGCAACCCGGGGATCAGGATGTGGCCCAAGACCATGAAAAATACTACGGACGCAGCGATCTTCCCTATGGCGACCAGAAATACAAGGTCCCATCGCCACGGTTCTCACCCCCAAGGACTGTTCCCGCTGCCACCCGGACGAGGCCATTCAGTACGGCAAAAGATTGTTGTAGATGTATTCGCGGATTCGGTTCAATTCCGGTTCATCGCGAATGATGTGTTCCCAATAATTGGGTTGCCATACGTCATGAATTTTCGTGTTCGCACGCATCCATTTGGTTACCCCGCTTTTAAACCCGCGAATTATGGAACCGAGGGTCTTTGATGTGCCGCGAGGTCGTTCACCGGGTTGTAGGGGCGAAATATTTTTCGCCCCTGCATTTTTCGCCCTTGCGGGTGTATCAACGATGAACAATATGCCATGGACATGGTTGGGCATAACCACGAACGCGTCCAATTGGACATGGGGAAAATGGTCGGGTATGGCTTGCCAACATTGCACAGCCGTCAGTCCCGCATTGTTCAACGCCATTTGACTGTCGGCAATGCGACCGAACAGGCATTGCCGGTTATTGGTACAAATGGTGGCAAAATACGCGCCTGGCCGGGAATAATCGTATCCCTTCAGGCGGATGGTTCGGCGGTGATGGATTTTCGGTTTGTATTTCATGGCAGCAATCCGTTTTGTTTCAGCAGTTTATTCAAACGGTCTTCGCCCTCGCAGGCGGCATCCAGGGATTTTCTTGGGTTCTTCAGCGCCTCTTCGACCGTGATGCTCTCTTTCTCGATGACTGGCTCGACGTAACTCGGGATGTTCAAATTGAAATCGTTCTCGCGTATCGCCTTCGGATACTTTCAAGGCCGCGCTGTACTCCTCGTCGTAGACGTCTGAGATGCGCTTGAAGAAAAGCAGCGGAAATATGTAAGATTTGAAATCCCCAGCATCGACTGGGCCGCGCAGAATATTGGCCGCTTCCAGAGGCGGGCGGACAGTATCCCGATATCCAGATCGACTGAACCGTTGCAACCGTTCTTTCTGTTCATTCAGCTTGAACCTGTTTCATTACTGTCGCTACTCGTATTCTAAAACTATCGTTCAACAGCCGCTTTCCCGAACCGCCAATGGCGAGTCCATCGCCTGGTTTCTACTCCCTCGGAAGCGCACCTCTTCCTGTGCAACCTCAGGTCGCCATTGACGCATCATGCCAACCGAATAGTTTACAGTTGCCAGCAGTTTGTGTCAAAAGCTTTTCCGCGCAGTTAATTGGAAGATCTCCGGGGCTTCGGGAACCATGCTCGCCCTCGGCCACAACGGCGTGAGCCTCCGCACCCCAAACCGGCAGGCACGTCCTGCCTGGGGTGATGAAAATCATCCAATTTCGGGAGATTTTTTTCTGCAAGGATTTGTTCCCGCTCGCGGCAATCCGCACGGGGCTGGTTCGGGATCGTAGGGTGGGTGGGTCGATCCCCAGGCGTTGTCGCCAATACAACTTCTCTTGAAATGGATGGCCCGACAATCTTGCACGGAGCCCAACCCACCATTTTCCGCGCCAATTCGTCGCTTCTTCGAACGAATGACATCGAGGCGGCTCGGGAAATGGTGGGTTGGGCTTCGTACAAGCTCGAAGGGCGCGGGCGTTAACAAGCTTCGAACCAGCCCCGAACGCCAGGGTTTCAACCCACCCACCCTACGCACCCGAACCAGGCTCCATGATAGTTTTCACGGAACAAAAATCGGCAGTTAATTTACAGCAAAATAGGGAACATTTTCATCACCCCACGTCCTGCCTCCTTTCTCGCAAACCATCCGAAAGGATTTCAACAACAATCTCGGACGAAGCCCTTGACGGCATGTGACAGTTGATATAAATGAAATGTAACAAATGATTCAAAGGATAGCTATGGCGACCGTAGGACAAAAAAAATGGCTGTTGTTGATCCATCAAATCCCCCCCAAGCCAAACGCTCTGCGCGTGAAAATCTGGCGACGGCTGCAACGGGTGGGGGCTGTGGCGATCAAGCAGTCGGTCTATGCGATGCCTTTTTCGGATCAGTCGCGGGAGGATTTGAGCTGGACGCTCAAGGAGATCGTCGAGGGTGGCGGCGACGGTTCCATTTCCGAGGCGCGTTTTGTCGAGGGACTCACGGACGGACAAGTCATCGCCTTGTTCAACAATGCACGCCGGTCGGATTACGAAAAACTGATCCAGGAGGCCGATGCGCTGCTTGTCGATTGGTCTTCCGGAGACATCGATCCCCGAGATCCCGCTGCAAGGGGAACGGCGCAGCTATCCAGGCTGCAACGCCGTTTGGACGATATCGCGGCCATCGATTTTTTCCAGACCCCGGAACGCGCGACAGCGGAATTGCAGATAAGGGAACTGGAGAACCTTCTGTCCGAACCGCCAACCGCCAGCCGCACGGCGAGCGAGGACATCGGCGATCTGACTGGAAAGACCTGGGTGACCCGTGCCAATGTCTTCGTGGACCGTATCGCATGCGGTTGGTTGATCCGTCGTTTCGTGGACGAGAAGGCGGCATTCAAATTCGTTGCGGACCCGCGATACTCCCCCGAACCCCACAAGGTCCGTTTTGACATGTTCGACGGGGAATACACCCACGAGGGGGATCGATGCACCTTCGAGGTCATGATTCAACGGTTTCGGATTCAAGACCATGCCCTGGGACCATTGGCCGAAGTGGTTCATGACATCGATCTGAAAGACGAAAAATTCGGGCGCAGGGAAACCGACGGGTTCAACGCCCTTCTGACCGGCCTTGTGTCGGCGCATCCAGACGACGACCAGCGGATGAACGAAGGGTTTCGGCTGTTCGACAACCTTTACGTCTATTACCGGCGGCAAAAGAGGGGATAACCTTCCTACGAAAAGGAAATCGTGATGGCGACTTCGGATACTTCAGACATTTCGAATACTATAAAAAGTTACACTTCGCGGCTTGGCGGCTTTCTGGGCCTGCGGCGCAGCACCGTCGGCGTTCTGGCCATGGTGGTTCTGGTGGGCATGGGAGAGCGCATGGCCGAGCGGTTTCTGCCCATCTACATGCTGGCCCTGGGGGGCGGAACGCTGGCCATCGGCCTTTTGCAGGCCATGGACAACTTGCTGTCGGCGCTTTATTCCTTCCCCGGCGGCTACCTGTCCGACCGGGTCGGAACAAAGAAATCGCTGCTGATCTTCAACCTGGTGGCCATGGCCGGTTTTGCCTTTGTGATCATCGTGCCGACCTGGCAGGCCGTGCTCGTCGGGGCGGTGCTCTTCATCTCCTGGTCGGCCATATCGCTTCCGGCCACCATGAGCCTGATATACAAGGTGCTGCCGGCGAGCAAGCGCACCATGGGTGTGAGCATGCACTCGCTGGTGCGGCGCATTCCCATGGCGCTCGGTCCGTTGCTGGGAGGGGTCTTTATCGCCCTTTGGGGAGAACGCGACGGCGTTCGCCTGGCATTTGGCGCGGCCCTGGCCATGGCCTTGGGCGCACTGTTTCTCCAGCAAAGGATGATCGAAGACGACACGCCGGATAAAAGCGGTACGACCGATTCCTGCGCGCTCACGCCGGAAAAGAACCCCCTGAAACTGTTTCGCATGATGAACCCGCCCATGAAGGGCCTGCTTGCGACCGACATCCTGATCCGGTTTTGCGAGCAGATCCCCTACGCCTTCGTGGTGGTCTGGTGCATGAAAACCATCTCGCAGCCAGTGTCCGCCATTCAGTTCGGCCTTCTGACCGCCATCGAAATGACTACGGCGGTGCTTGTCTACATCCCCGTTGCCTATTTGGCCGACCGGGGCAGCAAGAAACCTTTCGTTCTGATCACTTTTGTATTTTTCACCCTGTTTCCTATAGCGCTTCTTTTCAGCCGCAGCTTCGAGTGGCTGGTTCTGGCTTTCATCCTCAGGGGGCTCAAGGAGTTCGGCGAGCCCACGCGCAAATCCTTGATCATGGACCTGTCCCCGGATCAATGCAAGGCGGGCATGTTCGGCCTGTACTACCTGATCAGGGACGTTGTTGTCTCGTTCGCCGCCCTGGGCGGGGCGTTTTTGTGGCAGCTCGGCCCGGAAACCAACCTGATTGCGGCGTTTGTCTTCGGGGTGATCGGCACTGCGGGATTTGCGGTTTTCGGCCGCGATATTCCGCTGCAAAGCGTGGATCGGAAGCCTTTCCACTCTTAAAGCGCGCAAGGCGCCATCGCTAAACTCGATGATCAAGTTTTTTGGGTGATTCCCAGAAAGCTTCGAATCCATGCGCTTCTGCGGATCTCCTGGATTCCGGACTCCGCTGCGCCCGGAATGACGGTCGCCGTCGCCTCGGTCCGGTCGGCGGAAAAAACTCGATCATCGAGCTACTGGGGAAAATCCGATATCCTGGTTATAACGGATTTGGGGGTGGGTGGAATGCAGGTTGGGTTGAGCGTCGTCAATTGTCGGGTTTCGCTACGGAATTCTATCAAACAAACAGAGAAGGCGCGCGAAACGGTCGGGAAGCAAGCGAAACCCAACATGAAACCCGCTCAACACAACCTACGCATTGCCGCTCTCCCAAATCCGTTATAACCAGCCGATATCCATGGGCATGGCGCCTGTTTGCCGGCGAACCATTGTCGATGCGAACCGAAATGATTATTTTTTCAGGCTGTTCGAGGGCAAGCCGCGCCAAGGAGAATCTGCGAAACAATCAGATCGAAGCGGCAGTTGCGCGCGATGCGACAGCGAAGTGTCGCGGTTCGGAAACCAGGGCAAGTCGGGGAGTCTTTTCAAACAACTTTTCGTTCAAGGGGCAGCAAAAATGAGAAAACAATGGTTCGCCATCGTTGCGATGGCGTTGATCGTCCTTGCAGGCGGCGTCGGAAGGGCTGAATTGCAAGAGTCCGACAAGCAGGCGCTCAAAGATGCGTACGGCAAAATCCAGGCGAGGGAAAAGGGGCCTTACACCTCCAACACTTGCACTTGCGTCAACGGGCAACGCGCCCTGGTGGCGGACAAGAAGATGCGCGTGCGCCCCGACCCCTGTCGGGAGGAATACGGGGCCAAGCAGCTTTTCTGCTCGGCCTACCGGAGCGAGCCGGCCCTCGCGCTTGCGGAACGAGGCGTCTACGTGGGCAATATCTTCAGCAACGAAGTGGACCTTTGGAACAGCCACGCCGACCACCATCGGCTGGCCAAAGGGTTTATTCTCGAAAAGTATGAAATGGACCGGAACCCTGACGAAAAGCTTGCCGTGTCCAGGGCCTACCGCGGCATTTCCGGCGTCGAATTCGAAGCCAAGTACGCCCCGATCTTCTACGCGAACTACTACCGTCTTTCGGACTGGAGCGATTTTCGAAACTACCTGTTGCAATACGAACTGCAGAGACGCTTTTTTCTCAGCACGGACATGCCCATGCTGGCCGATATCCGGAGCCTGTCCCTGTCGATGCACCAGAAGTACGAGCCTTTCAAGCCGGTCAAGGAGCTGATCCACAACCGGCTCACTGCGGACCTGGCGCCGATGGTGGAGGAATTCCAGCGCCAGCACCCCAATGCGCCGATTAAAAAGGAAGACTTCGCCCGGCTTGCGACTATGATTCGAAAGGCGACCGACGCGACCCCGCGCCGTCTGGAAGCCTCCCTGGCCCGGATCAAGGACCCCGGGTTGCAGGGACGCATTCGCGCCGTCGCGGGGATTTCCGAGAAGGACGCGGCGGCAAGAATTCGCGCGCTGGCCGACCTTTCCGCGGCATGCAGGGAATTTGTCGCCGGCCGGAACGTAAAAGCCGAGGAGGCCGTGGAAGCTGTCGATGTCGCCGTGGTCGCCAACCAGCTGATGCAGTTGACCGCTTCACGACTCGCGGAACAGGGAAAGCAGTGGACTGCGACGGATCTTCTGTCCATGGCCGGGGACCTGATGTCCGGCGGCTACGGGGCAGGCCTGATATCGCGCAGGGAGTACGAGGCGGCCAGGGCTTCCTTTCAATCCCTGCTGTCCGGCCCGGCATTGACCAACCAGGACATCTACCGTGGCCTGGAGCGGGCCGGTCGGGTCGCGGAGTGGGCGCAAAGCTCCATTCAAAGCGCTTTCTGGGAAGTCTGGGAGCCCTGGGTGTTCCTTTTCCCGGACACCCGGCGAATCGCCGACGATATTATCCGGTCCTCGCCCCTGGTCGGATACGCGTCCGTGGTCAAATCTCTGAGAAACCACCTGGCCGAAGAGCTGGGGATCCGTCATGAGATTTTCGGCCAGCAGGTCGCCGACGGCGTCCGGGCGCTGAACCCAGGTCTTGCCGCAGGGCCGCTCAAATTCTTCGAAAACGATCGAGGATACAATAGAAACGACATCCTGGCGCTGGAATCCACCAACGCCGAACTGGAGCCGGTGGCCGGAATCATCACAAGGGACGAGGGCAACATGGTTTCCCACGTCCAGCTTTTGGCCCGAGCGCTCGGCATTCCCAACGCGGTATTCCAGGGCGCGACATACGACCTTCTGCCCAAAGAATCGTCGGGGACATATTTCTACGCCATCACCCCGATGGGACGAGTTATTTTCAAAAATGTTACCGAGATGAACGAAACGTACCGGGCCATCCTGGACGAATACGAAAGAAACAAAAAGCGGGGGGACACCGCCGACCTTCGCGGAAATTCGTCTTCCCGGCTGGCCATCGACGCTTCCCGTCTGAATCTGAAAGAAACCCGCGTCCTGCCGCTGGAACAGGTACGAAGGAAAGATTCCGGGGTCATCTGCGGTCCCAAGGCCGCATTTCTGGGAGAACTCAAGCACCTGTTTCCGGGCCATGTGTCCCGGGGGAACGTGATTCCTTTCGGGGTGTATTTTCGGCATTTTTCCCAGGCGGCCGTCGCCGTTCCCGAAAACCTCCGGGACCAGGGAATCGCCGTTGCCGGGACCCCGCTTCTTGAATTCGTAAGCGCGACCTACGACACGTTTTTCAATACCATGGCGAAAGATGCGACCATCGCACCCGAACAGCTGGCAGCATGGATCGAACCGAGGCTGGCGGTGATCCGCGAGTCCATCCAGAAAATCGAACTGGAACCGGGCTTCGTCGAGGAACTGAAGACGGACCTTCTCCGCCAAGGCCTGTTCGCCGACGGCGACCGTCTATCGGGGGTCTTTGTCCGTTCCGACACCAACGTGGAGGACCTGCCCAACTTCAACGGCGCGGGCCTCAACCTGACGATTTTCAATCTCATGACCTTTCCCGACGTGTTGGAGGGAATCAAAAAGGTGTGGGCGTCTCCGTTCGCCTACCGCTCCTTTTCATGGCGGCAGGCCGTGATCAGCGATCCCAACCTGGTGTTTCCTTCCCTGGTCGTTCTGGAATCCGTTCCGTCGGAAAAGTCCGGAGTGCTGATCACCGCGGACGCATTCACCGGGGAGCCGGGCGTGATGACCATCGCCACTGCGGAAGGCGTGGGCGGGACGGTGGACGGTTCCCAGGCCGAGACACTTGTGGTCGGGCATGGGCGAACGGAGATGCTCGCCCAGTACAAGTCGCCTGTCCGCCGCATGCTGGTTCTCACGGGAAAAGGGGGATCTACGATGGCGCCTTCCACCGGCGCGGAGACGGTCCTGAGCCAGGAAGAACTGGCTTCGCTGGTCGCCGCCGCCGAACAAGTGAACAAAAACTTCGAGCCGGAAAAGGACTTCGAGGGCCGCGCTCTGCCATGGGACATCGAATACGGTTTTGTGCAGGGCAAACTGTACCTATTTCAGGCGCGTCCTTTCGTCGGCAACAGCGATTTGCGCAACCTGCCTGCCTTGTCCTCCCTGGACAGACAGGTCGCATCCAGGCTTAAGGATTCGTTCGACAAGGAAACCAGGATTGCCTGGCAGCAGTAGGATTCGGAATTTTTGCATCAATAAAGGAGCATATGATAAACAAGACGATCAATAACGGGCCGCTGCTCAAGCTTGCCGCGGCCCTGGCAATGGCGCTGGCGCTGATGCTGTTCGCCGGTCCCGGACCGATGGCGGCTTCGAAATCGACAGAGGAAATCATTGTCCCGAAGACCAAAGCCGACCGGTTTCAGCCTTCGGGTCCCACGCCTCCCGGCGTGTTTTTCTACCGGCTGGAACCTTCCTTCTACACGGGCTTCGCTCCTCGGAGCCAGGAGCCTCGAAGAATCCATGTCCACCTGGGGCGCGGCAACCAGCTTCGGGTCACCGTGGTGCTGTCCGAGCGGATGATCGACACCTACATACAGGACCTGAACCACCGGTATCGGACCTACAAAAGACTGATCGAAGCCAAAAGAATGACTCTTACGCAGAACACGGGCTGGGAGACGTTCGAAAAGACCCTGGCCGAACACCGGGTGGTCGAACTGGCGGAGGCCGGTCCAGAAATGCAGGCCGATCTGTATCGCAGGCACAATATCGAGATGCTGGAAGAGCTGAATCCGGGAAGGATTTTCCACATTCGAATCGATTTCGAAAAGCGGATGGCCGAGTGGTCGGAACAGCTGGCCGGGCTGGCCGCCACCGATGCAAAGCATGCCGATCCCATCGCCCTGATCAACGACATGCTGCCTACGCGGATGACTGTGACCAGGATGACCGGGGAATTGTCGAAAAAATTCGACCGTGTGCGGACGCTGAACCTGAACTATAGAGAGGCGCCCTCCGACAAGTCGTGGCGAGCTTTTTACGAGGCTGCGTCGGCGCTGTTCGACGAAGCGTCCAGGGGCTTGTATCCCAGAACCGGAAAATTCGTCGATGTCTACGAATTCACAGCCATCTATCCGGTCGGCACCCTGAACGACACGGCTTCGTTCGGCGACCAGGAGATGCCCTTGTATCCCTTTCCGGGAAGGCGCAAACTCATGGTTCACCAGCGCACGAGAATAATCGACCATATTCCGGAGGCGGCCTGCTACGGCTACCTTCCTTGGCTTCCCTACATGCATGTGGGGGACCGTTTGCACAACGCTTTCCATTCCCTCTGGTTCGACATCGATACGAGAAGAAACAAATTCATACCCGAAGCCTGGAAGAGAAACAACGTCGGAAGCCGTACCGGCGAACCCTACACCCATCTGTGGCTGCTGAGCCGCGGGCCCATGTCCCACGGATGCACCCACGTGAACGCAGGCCACATCCTGGAACTTCGCCAGGCGATGCCCTCGTCCGAAGGGGACATGGCGGATGTTGTCACGTTTCGGAACAAGTCCAACCACTTCGACATCTTCGATATCGACGGCGATGGAACGCCCGAAGTGATGGGTGTAAAATATTATTATTCCTACTCCCTGCAGGGAAAGAAACCGAATCGGATTCGGGCGGCCAACGACAGAAAGGCGTTTTACCGGTGGTTGTACAAAAGCGGATATCGCTACTTGCCGGACGGCAGGTTGGTGTTCGACCATGCGACGGCCACCGCGTTCAGGGAAAACACGGCGGTGAAGGGAAAAACATACAGGAATATCGCCCTGTACGAGGCGGAATATACGCCGGAAAGACTCCAGTTCATCGGTTCGGCGCCGATCCCCTTTGTCCGGGAGCTGCGCCGAGTGAATTTCGACTACCCGTCCGACCCCGCGTTCATCCCTGCGACAGCCAGACGGTGACGAACGGTCGGCGCCGCAACGGGCCGGGCATGGGATGACGGAAATTTTCCTGTTAGCGTGTATTTTTCCATCGGTAGCGCCGTCTTCCATGGCGGCGCACCGTTCATCGATCAAACGCTGTTCCGAAAGGCACCGCGCCGCCGTGGAAGGCGGCGCTACCGTAACTGCCCACGCCGTCTTCCGAAATGAAAACGGCGGCAATTTCAAGCTGAAATACCGCCATTTTCATCACACCAGGCCGAACCTGGGGTGATGAAAATGTTCCCCATTTTGCTGTAAATTATCTGCCGATTTTTGTTCCGCGAAAACTGTCATGGAGCCCGGTTCGGGAGCGTAGAAGGGTGGGTGGGTTGAAACCCTGGCGTTCGGGGCTGCTTCAAAGCTTGTTTACGCCCGTGTCCTTCGAGCTTATACGAAGCCCAACCCACCATTTCCCCTGCCGCCTCGGCGCCATTCGTTCGAAGAAGCGACGAATTGGCGCGAAAGATGGTGGGTTGGGCTCCGTGCAAGGTTGTCGGGCCATCTATTTCAAGAGAAATTGAATTGGCGACAAAACCCGGGTATCGACCCACCCACCCTACGATCCCGAACCAGCCCGTGCATATTGCCGCGAGGGGGAACAAATACCGGCAGAAAAATATCTCCCGAAACTGGATGATTTTCATCACCCCAGGCCGAACCCGTCTGAAACACTCGCCCCGGCCCGATCTCGACCCGTTTATTCCAGAAAAAGTACCTTGCGGTCCGGCTCGTACCCGTAGCCGACCCGGCGCAACTCCCGGTTGAATTCCATCCCCTCCCGGGAAAGCTTGTTCACGCCCGGTATTACGTAGAACTGAAGGTACTCGGGCTCGTAGGGCGCTTCGTACAGGCGGAGGTTCTGGTACGCCTGTCCCTGCACGGCCTTTTTTCCGACGAATTTCCCGTCGTAGATTTCCTTAAATATGACCTCTCCGTCGGGTTGCCATGCGATGTCGCTTCCATAGAGCCAATTGTAGAAATCATTGCGGTTGTTCTGCACCCAAATCTCCTTGGCCACCCGGGAGGCGGTGTGCCGGAAGGCGAAGTAGTATTGCACGCCCATGACCTGGACGTTTCCGTCGCCTTTCAGGTCGAACACGTCGTAGCAGTGGGAAAGGTTCCGGTAGTGCACGATGCCGCGCATGCCGTCGGAAGTCGAGGGCAGCATCTCCCGCAGTTCGGTCAAATGGCCGGAACTCAGCCGGGTGCATCCGTGGGAGACCGGTCCCCGGCTGGCCAGCGCCACCCGGTTGTAGGGTTTTCCGTTGCGGCTGTCTTCCGTGTAATTCTTCCAGGCTACCGGCAGCAGGGGATGACCGGCGATCCAGTTGCTGATCCCCGTGTTGTGTATGGCGTTGTAATAGCCCCCCCCGGCGTTTTCGTAAGGCAGCATGGGCATCAGCCCGTAGTAGCCCGCCGAGGAGATGTAGTCCACCATGCCCAGAAACCCTTTTCCCTCGTCCCTGGTAATCAGGGGCCAGACCCCTGTGGTGGTGTACTCGGGTATGGTCGTCCCCTTATAGACGGTTGTGCTGTCATGGGTCCCGGCCGGATAGATCGAGGTCAGTTCATAGTAATCGATCCATCCGTCCCTTATCGGATAGATGCCGTCGGTGACGCTGTGGAAAAAGGCCGTGGCCAGTGGGAGGAAGGCCTCGAAGTCCCCGGACTGGGCCGCCTGCCGCAGGGACGCCAAGTCGCCGCCCTGCTTTTCGTTCAGATCGTAGAGGGTTATTCTATACGGAAAGAAGGCGTTGACGATGTCCAGCTTCTGTTCCAGGCCTGCCGGTTCCGGCGTCTGCCGCAGAGAGCCAAAGAAGGCTTGCGCCATGTCCCGGAAATTTTTCCGGATTTGAAAGAGCCTGCCCGGCGCCAGCCGGTCCATGGTCTCCAGGTTCAGTTGCCGCCAGACTTCCGGCGCCATGCTCTCCCGTTGGCCCGCAAGCTCGTGGAGGTTTTCCTTGACAACACGGTCATGGTAGTTTTCCCATGCCCGGTTGGACGTCAGCTGGATGATTTTCCTGTCGATGACCTCCTTGTACAGATCGTGCCTCGCCACCTGATCCGGCAGGTAGTTGTCGATGCTCTGCTCCGACAGCACCATGCGCACGCGGAGCTGGTTTCCCCTACCCAGATATATCTTGATCCGTTCCCGTTCCTGCACGCGAGGAACGAAGCCCGTATAAAAATTGGGATCGTATTCGTTGAAAAAAACGCCGTATGGCTTCGGATCGGTCCATCGGTCCTGGCTCAGCGCATACGCCACGCTCCCGAAACCCAGGGCCGAAACCATCCACAGCACGGTGAAAAAAATCGTTTTTGGCTTCATGACGCACTCCGTTTTTCTTAGGTTAAGGCGATCTTTCAATTTTGATCGCATTTCTTTTTCAAGGGGCCGGGCACATGGAGGTATTCCCGAACGACGCCTCCGGCCAGAATCGCGACGTCGTCGTTGCTCCCGCGATTGGAAAGGATGGCAAGACCGTACTGCCGTCCTTTGGCCCGGAAAACCATGATGTGGTTTCGTGCCCTGATTTCGGGCCACGGTACCGTCTCGGGACTGACGTTTGGTCCGTCGTAGGTGCCGGTTTTGCCGCCTACGAACATGTTGCACGGCAAGTAGCGGCGTCCCTTGGCTTTTCCGGTGCGACATGCGTACATCAGTTTCCACAGGACTTCCGCGCCAGGATAACAGTCGTGGTAGGTGTCGAAAAGAAATTGGGACAGCGCCAAGGCGTTCAATTCGTTGCCATGGATTTCGTCTCGCAGCCACCCTTGGAACCCCCGGATGTTTTCATATCCCATTTTTCGAGTAAACGCGTCCACGGCTTCCCTTCCGGCATCCTGCGAGCCATTGCCGGCCATTTTCTGAAGCGCTTTCCAAGCTTCGTTGCTTGATACCGCGATCATTTTCGTCATCAACTGCAACTGATGCTTGGAAATACTCCCGTTTTGCAGATCCAGCAGGGCGGCGGCAACGAAGACCTTGGAGGACGACGCCCCGAAAAAGGTCTTCTCCGGATGTTTTCCGGTCGCCACGACGAGTCCGTTTTCCAGGTCCCGCAACACCCACTGGATATCCTCCGAGTGTTTCAAGCGGCAGTATTCACTCCGCTCTTTTTTCCCGAATCCCTCGTCTCCGATGCCCTTGGCGGGCCAGAGCAACTGCCGGGTGGTCCCTCCCCCCATGGCCCGCAGATCGGTGCCGTCCCGAAGGACAAAAAAACGGTCTCCGACGCTTCCCGGAGTTGTCTGCAAAATTTCCGGGAGCGGGAGGTCCGGTTCCGCCGACGCGTTCCGAAAACATCCTGCGATAGCAAAACAAACAATCGCCGCCAAACATATCGCCCGGATCGGCCGAACCGTCGGAGACGGACAGTTGCGGCGACACCTTGGGCTGCCAAGAAGAAAAAATCTAAATAGGTTCAATTCAGGTATCCCATCTTTTTCAGGATTGATAGAGCGGCCATTTGGACGTTGTCGTCCGGGCTGTTGGCCATTTCGCCCACCAGACTTGCGTATTTCCGGTCGTTCAAGGCGTCGATCAGCTCCAGGGCCTGAACTTGCAGCGGAGGGTCCGCCTCCGGCAGCATTTCCTCCAGCGCATGTCTTTCCGAAGGTATTTTCATCCCCAGGCGCTCCAGTGCCTGCTCGATGACCGTGTCTATCAGCGCGGTTTCCAGAATGGGGATGAGGGCGCGCTTCAAATCCGTTTCCAGCAAGTTGTCCAGAAACTCGATGGCGCTGCTTCGAAGGTCCGCCTTCCGGCTTCGGATTCCCTTGTATACCGTCAAAATGTCTTCCGTCGGGTACCTCAGTCCCAAAAGGCGGAAAATTCGCTCCAGGTTTTCGTCCAAACGGCGTTCGAGCATGGCGGAAAGCGCATGCCGCCTGTCTTTGACGGCGTCGTCGTCCCTCGACGGCTCGGCCGGAGCGCCATGGTGTATCTGATGGTACAACGCCGTGAGCATCGAGAGGTACCGCTTGGCTTCGCCGAGGATGCAACGGCCGATTTTCTGCTCGTCGTATTTGAAATGATTGCCCCCGAGCCGCAACCGGTTCAGCGCCCGAATGACCGCAAAACGGATGGAGGGGTCCGGCTGATTCAAGTGCTCCATCAACAGGTCCACCGCAGGCTGGCTTTTGAGCAAAGCCGCAGCCAGGGGAATCCGCTGGCGAATGTCCCGGCCGATGAACGGGTTGTCCAGATAACTGAACAACAGCTGGAAAACGGCAGGGCCATACTCTTTCAGCGCATCGCCGCAAGCGGCTTCCAGTTCGGGCGAATGCATCCGTTCGATAATAACCGGTATGAATTCGGGATGGCGGCTTTCCCCGGCGGCCTGAATGGCGGCCTCCACGACATCGGTGTGCGCATCGTTGAAAAAAATGTGCAGATACGGAAACAAATCGGGAATATTGGCCGCCCCCACGGCCCTGGCGCTGGTAACTTTGTAAAACAGCGCCTTGTCCGGGTCTTCGATTTCCGGAATCTTCTGAAGCCACCCTTCCAGGACCGCCCGCAAATCCAGCAGCGACTTCAGTTTCTGATTTCTCCGGCTCTCCCGGGCGGCGCAAAGCGTGGCCGCGCCGCTGACGGTATAGTCGTCGTGGGCCAAAAATTTCTTCAGCATATCGACGCGCTCGGCCCCGGACTGGCGAAAAAGGTAATGCATGGCCTCGGTTTTGACATCCTGGTCCGGATCGAAGGGAAAGGCATCGAATATCAGGGCATGGGCTTCTTCGGTAAAATCGTCGTTTTTATAATAGTATAGGTTTTTGAGCACCTCCATTCGCACCCTGGCGGAACCGTGGCGGACCAGTTCCTTGAAGCGCGGCAGCAGCCTTTCGTCCTGAATCGACTGGGCCATGGCCAACCCCTGGAGTAGTTTGTCTTCGTCGTCGCATCCGAGGGCCGTTTGCAAGTTGTCGATCACCAGATCGTTTACGACCTGGGGGGAAGGAGCGGCCCCCGCTTCATCGGTCGTGGAAAGGCTCACCCGGAACGATTGAATGTATTCCCGCCGAATCCGTATGGCCAAGTAGCACCAGACGCAGGATAGCAAGACCGTTACGCCGGCCACCCACTGAATGGACAATCCCAGCGGGACCGTCAGCCCTAAAAGCAGCAGACCGCCGACACCCGTGGCGGCACTGTCCACGAATACGTCGATAAATGCCTTGGCTTGCTTTTTCGTTTCCGCAGGGATGGGCAAGACCATTAATTCGAGGGCGGCCTTGTTGATGGAATTTTTCATCCCGCCGTCGGCCAGTTTCAAGAAAACAGCCGCCCAGAGCGTGGGATAGACCATGAGAAGAACGGCCCCGGACAGCACCATGGCCGGAAGAAACATCAGGGAGATACCGACGCCCAGCACCGACACCACGCGCCGGGTGGCAAAAACCTGCACCAGCAGCGAGACGACATTCAAGTTGGAAAGCCAGAAGCCGAAGAAGGCGGTCAACTGGTCCGGATCGGTGATCTGGCTGGCGGCCACCGCGCTGAACTGGTACTCGACGAGCTTGCCCACCATGACGCTGATACCGACAATGCCCGCAAGAAAGAGAAGGTGCCGGGATTCCATGATGGTCCGAATCGGATTCTGGGGCGAACGGACCGCCTGTTCCTTCTGCCTGGCCTCCCGCAGGTATTCGTCTCCCGCAGTCAGGCGGTAGATCCTTTTTACAATGAAAATGCAGCACAGAAGACAGGCTGCGGAAATGAACAGCAGGTTGGCGCTGCCCAAAATCGCGGCAAGAAAGCGGGTCAGATATCCGCCGATAATCCCTCCGGCGATGGCACCCGCCCCCACGATGCCGAACAAACGCTTGGCCTCCCGCGCGTTGAAGATGCAATTGGCGAGAATCCAGAACTGGGAGGCGGTAATCAGGCCGTAAAGCGCGACCCACACGTAGAAGACAAAGAGCATCCCGCCTCTGATGAAGGCCTCCTGAAGCACGATTCGGAAAAACAACAGGGAGACGATGGACAGTTGCAGGGTCCGAATCATGAGGCGAAACATATCGATCTGCAACAGCCAGCGGGAATACAGCGAGGAGACCGAAGCCGCGCCGACCGCCACCAGTATGAAAACGTAGGGAAGCCGCGCCGCGCCGAAGTGGGACAAAAACAGCGAATTGGCAACCGGCTTTACGATCATAAGGGCGGTGACAACCAGAAAAATATAGCCGAACATTAGGAAAACGCGAGCGCCTTCCCCCTGACGGATATCAAAGGTTTCTCGAACGAGTCTTTTTATTTTGTTCATTTACTGGTCCCACCCGTTCCCCCTTGCCGAAACGAGCCTTGAAAACATTGTTGGATCAAAGGAATAGGCCTTGAAAAACGGACTATAATCCAAATCGAATCGAAGTTCAAGATATTGCCAGCAGGGCGTTTTCCATCTCCCCAAAATACTTCGGGCGCCCCGTTTCCAGGGCGCCCGAAGTTTTGGAGTAAAAATCCGGTTTAGGGATTTTTGGCGTCAGGATTTGCTTTCTGCCTCTTCCACGATTTTACGCACCTCTTTGGCGAGATCTTCGGGAAGGGGTTCCGGCTGGTGTTCCTTCAGGACGGTTTCGACCTGGTCCACGGCGCGTTCGCCCAGGGACTTTCCGCCCTTGGCCTGCCAGCCGTCGAAGTTGGAGCGGTCGAAGAGGTTCGGGTACCAGCGGTCCCGGAAATTGTCCAGGGTGTGCTGGCAGTCCAGGTACTGGCCGTCGGGACCGACCTCGTCGATCAAGTCGAGACACAGGGTCTCGTCCGATATTTCCACGCCTTTCATGAAGGCCTCGATCCAGCTCAGGATTTCGTTGCAGATGGCCAGTTGCGGCAAAGAACCGCAGAGGCCGGATTCCAGGTAGCCCACGTCGTGGACGAAGTTTCCTCCGAACAACGCGTCGGTCAAAAGGGTGAGAGCGGATTCGGCGGCGGCCTGTTCGTCCACCAGCTTGGACTCGCTGCACCCTGCCAGCGCGAATGTGGGAATTCCCAGGAAATGGGCGAAGTCCAAGGCCTGCCCCCGCTTCTCCGGATCGGAGTAGGGCTGGATGGTGGTGCGCATGTCCAGCATGTTTCCGCCCCATCCGGGCATGATGAACGGCGCGCCCTCGCGCTTTAGCTGGGAGATGACCAGTCCGGCCAAGACCCCGGCGTTGTTGACCGCCATGGTCGATGCGATGGTGATGGGGGCGGTGACGCCGCCCTGGGCCGACGGGACGTACGTGAAGGGCAGTCCCTTTCCGGACAGGTACAGAAGTTTCTGCAGGGCCTCCTGGTTGTGGCGAAGGCCCGTGGTCACGTTGATATAGCAGGCGGCCGATGGGTTCTGAGCCAGGGCCTCCTCTCCTCCGGCCACGATTTCCGCCATCCTGATCGCGTCCACGCAACCCGAAAACTCCGTGGTCACGTAGATGATCGGCTTGGTGGTGTACTTGAGCATGGCCTCCATTTCATAACGGTCCAGGACTTCCTGCTTGACGTCGGAGGGAAGGAACATGCACATGACGAAATCGATGTGCTCCATGGCGTCGCAGAGGAGCATGCCCTCCTCGATGTCCTTCAATACGGCGCGCCTGCGTTCGCCGGTGCGGTGGTCCCTGATGTTGAGGCAGTCGGAGCCGGTCCCGAAATAGGACCGATGGCCCCCGGCCTGGATCGTGCGTTTGCCGTTTCTGTCGCACAGCGTGACTTTCTTCGGCGCGGTGGTGAAGGCCTTTTCGACCAGGCCGGACGGAATACGAACGCGGTTTCCGCCGGAAACGTGCGCGCCCGCGCTCTTGAGAAGGTCGATGGCCTCCTGTTCGTAAAGCTGCACCCCGGTCCGTTCCAGAATTTCCAGGCAGCCCCAGTACAGCTTGCTGCACTGGTCCTCCGAGAGTTTCCGAGCGAACGGACCCGCCAGGGTCTGCTTTATGCTTCTGATTTTCGGCATATATTGATTCTCCTGTTTCACAATGGAAAAAGACGCGAATTACGCGGGCTCTTCGTCGGCCTGGAAGGACTTGGCGATGCGCACGGCGGCACCGGCGTCGTAGCCGTATGCGTCCGCGCCGATCTCCTCGGCAAACGCCTCGCTGACCGGAGCGCCGCCGACCATGATCTTGACGTCGTCGCGCACTCCCGCCTCCTCCAAGGCCTCGATGGTCTCCCTCATTTTCGGCATGGTGGTGGTCAGAAGGGCCGACAGGCCGACGATGTCGGCGCCGTGCTCCTTGACGGCCTCGACGAAGGCCTCGGGGGCTACATCAACGCCCAGGTCGATCACCGTGAAGCCGGAGCCCTCCAAGAGCATCCGCAGAAGATTCTTTCCGATATCGTGGAGGTCTCCCTTCACCGTTCCCAAAACGACCGTTCCATATGCTTCGTCTTCGTCTTCGGTCAGCTGGGACTTCAAAATCTCCACGCCCCCGCTCATGGCCTTGGCGGCCATCAGGACTTCGGGGATGAACATCTCTTCCTTCTCCATCCGTTCCCCGACGATGTCCATTCCGGCAACAAGCCCGTCTTTCATGATTTCATGGGCGCTCACGCCGTCGTTCAAGCTTTCGAAAATCATCAGTTTGATCTTGTCTCCGTCGCCGGCGATCACCGCCTCGACAAGCTTTTGCAAATCAGCCATTTTATTCTCCTTTTTGTCTCCTCATTATTAATATTCTCGCACTCTCTCATAAACTAAAAATAGTTATTTTATTCTGTCTTTGCAGCTTTTCCTATATGGGAAACGCCTTTCCCGTATTTTTCAGCGTATGGTCGTCGCGCATGTAGTTGGGATTGCTGCTGTTTCTTGCGATGCAGTCGAAGCCCTCCGGATCGTACGGCTCGATCTCGAAATCCGGGGCCTGGTCAGGCGTGGTCTCCTCGCACAGCTCGATGTGCCTTTCCAGCTTGGCGATGGAAAAGGAGATCAGCTCCCTCAGAAAGCCGAAGCTGTGGCGCATGTGGTGAAACCCGTATTTCTTCATGATCGAAAATCCGTTCACGGCGTCCTGTTCCGCCCGCTCGTTGGGATCGTCCTGGCTTGTGGTGCAGGCTGTCTGAATCGATGGCAGGTCCAGCTTGCGGTTGACCTTGTCCTGCAACAGGTTCGCGATGTTGTGTGAAACCATGCCCAGGTCCACCGCGTAGTTCTTCTGGATGTTCGCGATGGAGGGCAGGCCCGCGTGCACGACCGGAATGCCGGGGTTGATCAGCTGCGTGAGGGCGACGCCGAACAGGCCCTCGGCATGGGTCAATGTCAGCAGCCCGGACATGGAGTACGGGGCGGACAGGCCGGCCATGGGCATGGTGGACACGTAGATGGGTATCCCCTTCTCCACGCAGGAGAAAAAGGCGTCGATCATGCTGTCGATCACGTTCAAGGGGCTGTTGATTATGGAAAACTGGACCGTCAGGCCGCCGCGCTTGTCCACGATCTCCTTGGCGCGGGCGATGCCCTCGTCGGTAAGCACGGCCGCGTAGATCGGCTTGTCGCAGTGCTCTATGATGGTATCCATGACCTTGACCTCCTGCCCTTTGAGCAAAACGCCCCTGGCCATGAACTTCACGACATCGGCCTCGTTGGCGACGGTGGCGATCTTCTTCAGGTGCTCCCAAGTGGGCTGCACCAGGTCGCCGGCCATGTCGTCGTAGACGAACGGCGCGGTGCCGCCGATGCCGAACGAGTTTTCCGGTATCCAATAGTCCCCGCGCTTGGGCGCGGTGGACAGCGCCTGCTCGATCAAGGACCTCAGCACGTACAGGTGGCCGGAGCTTTCGTCGTAGGCGGCCAGCCCGGTGTCCTCGAAAACCCGTCTGATTCTCTCGGATTTCACTTTGACGCCCACTTCCTCCAAGACCCGCAGGGCGTCCTCGTGAACCTGGTCGATCAGTTCTATATCGTCCAGATCCGTGCTTCTTTCGACCGTGTCGGTTTCTTCTTCTGCCATTGCCATATCCGATTCATACATGGTGTTTATACCTCTCTGGCTACTTCCGTGTGGTATCCATCGTAGGCAAACTGGATGTTTTCGCAGCGGGCCGCTATTCTTGCGTAATCGTCGTGGCCCCGGTTCCAGTATTCCTCCAGATGGATGAAAAGCACGCGCCCGGCGTTTATCCGCCACGACAGCTCCAGGGTTTGTTCGAACGTGTACAAAGTCGTCCTGGAAATGTGGTCCGTCGGATAGACGAACCCGTGCTTGAGCCGGGTTTCGAAGATGCCCGGCTGGATGACCAGCAGGTCCGCGTCTCGAACCTCCGGTCTGTCTTCGGGAAACGGCTTGATGTCGCAGGGCGCGTAGACGAGCTTTTGGCCGTCCTTTTCGAAAACGTAGACGAAAGCGATCTGGGAACCGCGATCCACGCCCAAAGCCGTCACATCCGTGCGCCCGATCCGGACCCGGTCGCGAAATGTTTCGGTTTCGACGAAGCCCTGCCTCTCGTAGTAATCGATCAGAGGACCGTATGCGGAACACACCTTTCTCAGACGATGGTAAAGGTATTCGGGAATCACCAGCCGGATGCGCTTTTCCGGGTACGCCTCCCAGGTGCGAAAATCCAGCGCGATCTGCTCCACCACGCGAATCCCCTCGATATGGTCGGGGTCCATGTGGGAGAACATCAGACGCTCCACCTTCTCGATTCCGCAACGGTTGAGTTGAACCGCGATCTCCGCAGGCGTATCGACGAGAATGTTTTCGTCGTGGACAAAGGCGCTCGGACCGGTGCGTTCGTAGGGAACGCCCTTTCTTCTGGCTTCCTCGCAAACCCGGCATGGGCAGCAGGGCTTGGGGATGACCATGCATCCCCCGGAGCCCAGTATCGTCAAATCCATTTCTTCGCGGCTTCGGCCCGTCCGCCCGGCGAAAATACCGGCCGAGGCGGACGCCGTTTCCTTATGCCTACGCAGTGATGGATTCTTCTTCGTCCTCCATCTCCTCTTCGACCTCGTCGTCCTTGTAGTCGTGTTTCAGGTCGCCGTCCACGGTGCCGGAAACCTTCTCGCGCTCTTCTTCGAAATCGAACCCGGTCCAGATTCCGATGGAGTCCAGGATGGAATCCTGGGGATGGTATTCCCGGAAAATCTTGAAATAGAAGGCGGCTTCCTTGCTGTTGATCACCGCATTGGGGTTCTGCTCGACGATCTTCCGATATTCGTCGTCGGTCAGCATCTGCTCGGCCATTTTCTCGCCCAGATCCTCGCAACCGGCGCCCTGGGTGTACTGCACCTTGTATCTCCAGAGAATGTCGTCGGGCAAGTAGCCGGTGTTTTCAAAGGCCTTTCTCAGAATCCATTTCTCGATGCGAGCGCCGTTATGCTCCCGGATTTTCAGCTCGGGCGGAATTTTCATTCCCAGATCGATCATGGAGACGTCCAGGAACGGCACCCGCAGCTCCAGACTGAAAAACATCCCCATGCGGTCGGCGCGCTGCAAATTGATGTTGTGCAGGTTGCCGATGCATCGCCGGGCCTCTTCGTTGAGCTTGTCGGTGGGAAAATGCTTCATATAGTGGTAGCCGGTGAAGACCTCGTCGGCGCCCTCCCCCGTGAGCACCACCGTTACATAGTCCGCAGCCAGCTTGCAGGTGAAGTAGCACGGCACGGCGCAGCGGACCAGCGACGGATCGTAGGTTTCCAGCTTGTTGATCACTTCCGGAAGCGCGTCGTAGTAGTCCTGCTCCGTGAAGACCAGCTCGTGATGGGTGGAGCCGATATGCCTGGCCGCGATGCGCGCCGCCTTGATATCGTCGCTCAGGTTGCCCTGGGCGTCCTTCATGCCGACAACGAACGTATGCAGGTTGGGAATGTCGTCGGAGGCGATGGAAGCCACCAGGCTGCTATCCAGACCGCCGGAACAAAAAGAGCCGACCGGCACTTCGGGGTCTGCCAGCAGACGTTTCCTGACAGCCGAAAGGAAGGTCTCGCGAATGATTTCCGCAGTTTCGTCGATGTCGGTCAGCAGGTTATCCTGCACCTCGGGACACTTGTAGTATTCCACCAGACCCTCTTCGGGAGTATAGTAATGTCCCGCCGGAAACTCGTGGACCTCGGACACGCCCGCCAGGCTCATGGCGCCCAGCTCGGAACTGAAATACATGTGGTCCCTGTAATACCCGTAATACAAGGGCTTGATTCCGATCGCGTCGCGGGCCAGCATGAAATTGGACCCGTCATAAATGGCGAACGCGAACATTCCGTCCAGGTCTTTGACACAATCCGTGCCTTTCTCGCGGTAGTTGTGCAGAACCACCTCGGAGTCGGAGTCGGTGGCGAAGGTGTATTTCCTGGCGAGCTTGGAGCGAATCTCTTTAAAGTTGTAGATCTCGCCGTTGCAAATGATGCCCATCCGGCCGTCTTCGGCCAGAATCGGCTGATGACCTTTGGCGACGTCCACGATGGAAAGACGGGTATGGCCGAACACCGCCTGTTCCCCGAATGTGTGGATGCCCCTGTCGTTCGGACCCCGATGCCCGAGAGCATCGAGCATCTTGCTAATCGTCTTTTCGTCTCTTACGCCAAAACATCCAGCTAAACCGCACATTGATTTTTACTCCTCTTTATTGTGTTCGTCTTAGGCCCGGCCCCGCCGCGAAGCGGGACGCCAATCCCGAGACCGTGTCTTTTTTTTCCTGTCCCGGGCGCCGAGCCGCGAATCTATTTTATTGTTTCCCTATTCCTTTAATCGACAAAGATCTTTCCGAGGTTCGCAGTAGTCAGCGAATCCTCCATGTACATCCCCAAACCCGTGTTCTTGATCGACTCCATGGCCCGTGGATCGTAAACAGGCATCTGCACTTCGGGAGCGTCCTCCGGCTTGACGCTTTCGGCCATGCGGGAGGACTTCACAAGCTTGTCGATGGAAAAATCGATCAGGTATCTCAAGAACGCGAACGGATGCCGAATCATATGGAAACCGTATTTCTTGCACAGCGCCTGACCCATCTTTCCGTCGTCGAAGGCGCGCTTTGTCGGATGCTCCTCGTGGGTCGCCCCCGCGTTCTGGCACGTGGGCAGATCCAGCATCATGTTCAAGTGGCTCATCAGAATGTTGAGCAGGTTGTGGCTCACAAGCCCGTAGTTGGGATTGTAATCGATCCTCGGATCTGCGATGGTGGGAAAGCCAGCATGGATGCATGTGACGCCCGGATTGATCAACTGGCCCGCGCATATGCCGAACAGCACCTCCGCGTGGGTCATGGCCAACACGCCATTATACGAATACGGAGCGCTGATTCCCGCCATGGGCATGGCCGAAATGAAAAGCGGAAGGCCCGCCTCGGCCACCTTGTAAAAGGATTCGGAAAAATTCTCATTGACCTGCAACGGCGGTCGCGTCACGCAGAACACGATCATAATGTCTTGGCGGGTCTTGAAGATCTCCTTGGCCGTCTCCAAGGACTCGTCGCTGGTTACCGCGAAATAGAGCGGCTTGGAGCATGTCCGGGACATGATCGACATCTGCTCGCTCTCGTTTTTCAGCTTGATGCCCCGGCCCATTCCCGCGATGATGTCCGTATCTTGGGCGATGCGCGCGATCTTTTCCGCGTGGTCGGCAGTGGGCATGACTCCGCCCTCTCCTTTCGCATCGTCGTATATATAGGGGGCCGTGCCTCCCACGAAAAAACTGTTTCTGGGAACGAAGAAATCGTCGAGGCTTGGAGTCGTCGCCAGACACTGGTTCACAAGGTCGGTCATGACATATACCCGTTCGTCGTACACCACCGCAAGACCCTGCTCTTCGTAATGGGCGAACGCCTTTAAAATGTCGGGCTGCTTGCATCCGACGCCCATGTTCTCCAGCATCCAAAGCGCGTCTTCGTGCACTTTCAGCAGCATGTCCACGGTTTCGTCGCCAAGCGACCGTTTAGAATTTTCTATCTGATTTTGATTCACCTTTTTCTCCGTTCATGCGTTTGCATGTCTTTCTTCACCCTGTCCTCGCATTCGTTCTTTGGGAATGCGCGAAGTCGTTTAAATTATGGAATCGGGAATTTTATCGCAAAAGCGGGGGGAGAGATTTTTATTCGCTCTTTACGGTCGGGCGCAATACCGAACACTGTCAGTTCGCATTTTCATTCCAATATGTAATGTTTGCATATTCATAGTGAGCGTCCAAATATTTTGGACGCAATCTAATTAAATTGAAATATACTCTGCTGTAATTGTTTGACCTGAAACTGTTTGGAAGGAATGCTAACACATTGGGTACAAATGTCAACCTTTTGTTCGCAAAAATTTGCGAGGAAGGCGTCAGGAAGCGACGGCTATTTTCTCGGGAGGTCCGATGAAACTACCGTTGACAATGCTTTCCAGGACATTTTCGGCCGAGGAGGCGTCCACGGGGGCGTAGACCATGGCGGCCCTCTTTCCCGGTGCCAAGGAGCCTAAGCGATCGTGCAGGCCGAGGGCGGCCGCGCCGTTGGCGGTGCCCATGGCGAGGATGTCGGCAGGATGAACCGACGGGCATTTACGGGTCAGAAACGCCATTTCGTCGAAGACGTCGAGGGAATCGCAACTTGCCAGACTGTCGGTGCCCAGACACGGCTTGAGGCCGAATTCGAGAATCAGGTCGAGCTTGGGAATGCGACGGTGCAGGTTGCGGTTGCTTCTGGGGCAAAGACAAGTCTTCACGCCGCGCTTGGCAAGGATTTCGGCGTCCTTTTTGTCGATGTGCAACAGGTGGACGGCGAGCATGTTGGGGCCGATGACGCCCAGTTTTTCCAAGTACATGACCGGGCTTTTCGCCGGTATTTCCCAGTGCGAGAACCGGATGCCACGAAAGGCGAGAAAATCGGCCCATGGGCCTTTGCCGGTTGTGACGAACTCGACTTCGTCCTCGGATTCCGCGACATGCATTGAGACGAGGAGATTCTTCCTGCGAGCGGCGGCGAAGACCTTGGAGACGAGTTCCGGCGCGGTGGTATGGGCGGCGTGTATCGCCATGGAATGGACGACGCTTCGGCCGAAATTTTTGCCTTCTTCGATATCGGCGATCAGGGAGTCGATCTGGCTGGCATCGGCGCCGTTCAGGTTCCCGATGTATTCCCTGAACCAGACGCCCGAAAGCCCCGAATCCTGAAGAAGCTCCCGGTCGAATGCCGTGGTTGAAACGCTTCCCACAGCGGCGACGCCGGACAGGGCCATTTCTTGCAAAGCTTTTTTCTCGCTCTTTTGAACCGTCGCCCGGTCCAGCTTCATGCGTTCTTCCAGAAGCCTGACAAGCCAGTCGCGATAGCCGTTTTCCCAAGACACGAGGTTTTTGAGCCGGCATAGTTCCAGATGCGCGTGGGTGTTGACAACGCCTGGCATGATGGCCCCGGCCCCATAATCGAACGGTTTTTGCCCCTTGGGAACGCGGCCTGTTCCCACTTCGACGATCTTGCCGCCTTCCACTTTCACGAAACCGTTTTCGAAAACGACGCCCGGTTCCGCCACGACCCATTTGGCTCTGTGATACAGGCGTTCCTCGTTGCTCATGCGGCCCCCGCAGCCTTGCTATGTTTTCCCATCTTCACCGTCCTCCCCGCGCATGCCCCGACTGCGGAATCGACCGAATCCGTCCAGACCATGCGAAAATCCGATAAATTTTCCTCGTTCCCGCAACAGGAAACGTTAAAATTTCATTTTATAACCGGAAAACGGTCTTTATGGCAAGTGGGTTGTCGGCTTTTAAATGGTACGCTACCGCAGCGCGAGCCAGAAGAACATAGCGCCGGCAATTACCAGGACGGCAGCCCCCGGCCTCCAGGCGGCGAGCCGGTTCTCGGCCAGGGTCGCGCTTTCCGCGATTTTCTCCGCGACGATGCGAAGCCGCGCCACGCCCTCCTCCGCTACCGCTCCGCCATTCGCTATTTTTTGAAAAACTGGCAGAACAAGGCGGCCGAATAGAAACGACAAGCCGCCGGAAAAAAGAATGTGGATATCCCCCGGCGGGATGTGCCACGCTTTTGGAAGGAGCCGCAACGTTTTCCTGCCGCCCCAGTAAATCGCCGCGCCCGACGCCACCGGCCACAGCCCTTTCGCCCAGTAGGCCGCCTTGTTCCAAACCGAGATCTCGCCGGGAAAGCGCAGCGCGGCCAGAGCCCAAGTGAAAACGCAGACCAGAGCAAGCAGCATCGACCAAGGAACGAAAATCAATGGCGAGGCCGTGTGACGGTCGTCGTGCCGCACCATTCGAAGCAGGTCCACGAACCGCGCCATGAGAAGGGTGGTGCCGACTGCGGCGGCTGTCAGCAAAGAAAGCAGCATGTCCGCGTCGGGGGGCGCGGCCGCAGCCACGACGTCTTTGAGAACCAGCTTGGCGGCCATGCCGCTGGTGGCGGGCGCGCCCGCCAGGGCCAGTGCCGCGATGCCAGTGCCGCACCAGAACAGCCAGGTTTCGATTCTCGCCAACTCCCCCAACGGTCTTGTCGTCTTCAGCCCCACGGCCATAAACAACGTCCCTTTTGCGAAAGCGTGGTGGCCAGCATAGACAAGAACGACCCACAGCAGGGCGTCCCAGGCGCCTGGCCGGAGCAAACCGACTCCGAACACCGTGACGATCAATCCCATCTGGCTGACGGAAGAATAGGCCAGCACGGCCTTGGCCTCTTTCTGGACGGACCCCGCGACTGCGGCTGCCAGGGCGCCTGCAAGCCCCAGCGCCACCAGGGCCGCGCCAACGTCGCTCATCTGCGCGACTCCCATCGGCAGAAGGTTGATCCAGCCGATCAGCCCCGCCTTGATCATGCTTCCGCTCAACACCGCGCTGGCAGGCGTCGGCGCCACCGGATGGGCCATGGGCAGCCACATGTGAAGCCCCAGGATACCAGCTTTGACGCCGAAGCCTCCGACGAACAGAACCGTGGAAAGCGTGTCAGCGTGCGGAAGCATCGTAAACGACATGGAAAGGAGAGGATCGCCGGTCTCGACCACCGGAAACGCGACAAGGGACAGGCCAGCGAACTGCATGACTTCCCCCAGCACCGCCATGGCCAGGTATACGCGCCCCGCCCGCATGGACACAGGCTTGCGGTCGTGGATCACCAGTCCGTAGGACATGAAGCTCATCACTGCGAAAAAGGCGATGAACAGCGCCGGGTCCCTCGCCGTCACCAGACCGATATTTCCAAGCATGGAGCCCTGGAAGAAAAAGACATACAGGCCGCGCCGCTTGTCGTGGGCCATGTAGTGCGCTCCGAACCACGCTGCGGCGAACCACAGGACGGATGTCACGAAGAGCCATACTGAAATTGCGCCGCCGGTCTCAAACCGCGAGCCCAGAAGGAAACCGGGCAGTTCAAACACGACCGGCGCGCCCAGGGAAAGAGCAATGCCAGGCAACGCGGAAACGGGAGACAAGGCAAGGGCCGCGCAGGCCATGCGGCGGCAGAGGGCGAGCAGCCCGACAAGCATGGGCAAAGCCAGGGTGCCCGCAAGCAAAATGCCCCCCGAAAGGCGGTCTGGAGCAAACAGTTCCGGCATCAGTACTCCCTCCCCGCGATCAGGACAGCCCAGCGCAACGGGCTGAAGTCCGAACCTGCGAACACGCCCGCCCAAATGGTCAAAACGGCGGTGGCCACAGGAGGCAGGATCAGCCACCAGGTGGCTTCCAGGCGACCTTTCCTTCCGCTATCCCTCCAAGCGCGGTCGGGCTCCTCGAACCAGGCCAAGCGCAGGATTGGCAGAAAGTATGCGGCATTCAACAGGCTGCTGGCCACCAAGACTCCGATCACCCACGGACTTCCCGCCACCGCCGCCCCCAGCCCCAAGTGCCATTTGCTGATGAACCCGGCCATGGGCGGCACGCCGATCATGCCCAGCGCGGCCACGGAAAACGCCCCCATGGTCAGGGGCATCCGCCTTCCCACGCCCCTCAATTCGCTGATCTTGTGCAGATGCAAAACCTTGTCCACGTTTCCGGCGCAAAAGAACATGGTGATCTTCATGATGCCCTGGTGCACCAGATGGACCAGACCACCGATGGTCCCCACCGGTCCAAACAGCGTAATTCCCAAAAGAATGTACGACACCTGGCTGATCGTCGAATATGCCAGCCTTTTTTTGAAGTCGTCCTGGAAAAGAGCGACGCACGAACCGTAGACGATGGTTACGCAGGCGACGACCATGAAACCTTTGAGCAGGTCCAGTTCGTCGCAAATGACAATGCCGTATACGTCGTAGACGACCCGCACCATGCCGAACGCCCCGGCCTTGACCACGGCCACCGCGTGCAGAAGGGCGCTCACCGGCGCGGGCGCCACCATGGCCTTGGGAAGCCATCCGTGAAGGGGAAACACCGCCCCTTTGACTCCGAGCCCCATCATCAGAAGCACGAAAATGACGGTCAGCCTGGTTTCGTTGCCGTCTATCACGTCGCTCACAATGCCGGTCTCGGTGAACTCGAAGGGCCCGACCAGCGTGTAGAGCCAGACCATGCCCACCAGAAACAGGGAGCTTCCGCCCAAAGTGTAGGCCAAATATGTGCGGCCCGCCTTCATCGATTCCTCCGTGCCCCGATGCACCAGCAACGGATAGGTGGTAAGCGTCAGCATCTCGTAGAACAGAAAAAAAGTGATCAGGTTTCCGGCCAGCGAGATGCCCATGGTCGCGGTCACGCAGAAACTGAAGTAGCCGAAGAACCTCCGGAGGTGCCGCGATCCCTTCAAATACCCGACTGCGTAGATGGTGGTAAGCAGCCAGAGCGACGCGGAGAGCGAGGAAAACAGGATCGTCATGCCGTCGGCGCGCAGAACCAGGTCCATGTCGGGCAGAAACGGCATGCGCGTCTCGTAGTTTCGCTCGTGGTACACGCCCCACAGCATGGCGGCCACCAGCAGCACATTGAGCGCCGCTCCCGCCACGTTGAGCACTGTCCGCAACCGCACGCGCTCCTCTCGTATCGCCAGGATCAACACCCCGGTGGCAAAGGAGGAAAACAGCACGCAAAGCAAAAGCCAGAACCCGTTCATGGCAAGGCCCCCCCGACATACAATCCCAGTTCGGCCGGCGCTCCCCGGGACAGAATGGAAAACAATGGCAGGGAGGAAAGCCCGAAACCAATCGACGCGGCCCCCAGTACAATCACCATCCACTCCATGCCGCGCGGGGGCGGCTTGAAATCCTTCGGCTCCTCGTCGCTCATGAAGCGTCGGAATATGCGAAGCAAGTATCCCACTGCGCCAAGACCGCCCGCGACCAGCACCGCCGCCCATCCCCAGCGCCCGGTCTCCACCGCCACGGTCAGCATCAGCCATTTGCCGAAAAAACCAGCCCCCGGCGGAACGCCCATCAGGCTGACGCAAGCCAGGGCCATGCCGGTCACAGTCATGGGCATGCGGTCTCCGAGACCTTTCAAGGAATCCATTTTATCGTCGCCCATGGAATGAATCACGATTCCCGCCCCGAGAAACAGGGACGCCTTGGCAAGACCGTGGGACAGCGCGTGGTAGACGCCCCCCGCCCAGGCCCGGCCAGCCCAATCCCCGCCGATTCGAGAGCCCTCCGCCATGAGCGCGAACATTACGAACAGGTATCCGAGCTGCGACACGGTGGAATAGGCCACGACCAGTTTCAACCGTTGTTGCCGCATGGCGTGGAAGGCCCCCCATAAAATAGCGGCTCCTCCCAGCAGGCCGAGAACCAAGGCCAGCTCAACGGTCAGCGCACGGGGAAACAGGTCCGTCATAAGCCGCAGCAGAATGTAGAAGCTCCCCTTCACCACCAACGCGGACAACGCGGCGCTGACAGGCGACGGCGCCGACGAATGGGCCGGGGAAAGCCAGAAATGCAGCGGAAAAAGCGCCGCCTTGACACACAAGCCCGTTGCCATGAAAGCCAGTGCGAACAGGCAGTGGCCATCGGAGGCGACCGCCTGTCGCAGGCTTTCCACGTCGAGCACGCCGTACGCGGCGTAGAGAATCCCCACCCCGGCCAGGTAGAAAAGCGACGCGCACAAGGCGAGCAGAAGATAGCGCATCGCGGCCCGCAACGCTCCCGAAGTCCCGGCAAGCGTGATCAACGCCACCGCCGACAATCCGGACAGCTCCAGGGTCACGTACCAGTTGAAGACATCGTAGGAAAGAAACAGCGCGTAAAGGGAAGCCCACAGCATCATCCACAGCGGCCAGAAATACTGGGCTTCGTGCCCGTTCCTTTGTTCGTCGCTTCCTTCTTCCTCGCTTCCGTGCCCCCCGAAATAGGCCAGGCCGTAGACGCAAACCGCCCCGCCCACAAGCGTGTTGAGCAAAATCATGACGCAGGCCAGCCCGTCGATGCGCCAGACAATTCCCAAGGGAGCCCCCCAGGCGCCGAGATCATGGTCGTATGCTCCGACGCCGGACACGACACGGAACAGGACAAGCCCCGCAGCAACCGCGACGAGCAAGACGGCAGCCGACACAACGGCTCCCCTCCCCCGGCGCCCCAGGACAAACAGAAAAACTGCGGCCAAAGCGGGAACGATCACAAGAAGACTTTCCGGATGATTCATCATGGCGTCAGGAATCGGTGTCCTCCTCGTCCAGGGTGACGCGGCCGGTTTTTCGGTACAGCCTGGTCGCCAGCGCGATCCCGTAGGCGGTTGCGCTGACCGACACGACGATTCCGGTCAGCACCAGCGCGTGGGGCACCGGGTCGGGAGTCGCCGCTCGAGCGGCGAAGGTCACCATCATAAGAAAAATTCCGGCGGCGGAGATGTTCAGCCCCAACAACTTTTTCAGCAAGTGCGGCTGCGTGAAAAAGCCGTAAAGGCCAATCGCAAACACCACCGAGGCCGCCGCCAAATACAAGTGAAGACTGGTCACGGGACGCCTGCCTTTTGGCCGTCGGACCCGGGAGAAAACGCGACGCCTGCGATAAACGCTCCGACGGCCGCCCCGATGGAAATGCTCAGGGCCGTTTCGATGGCCAGCATGGTCAACCCCGCAAAGCCTTTCGGATATTGCAACAGCATCCCCCCTGCCAGCATTGGCAAGACCGCCGCCAGAAGAAATAGAAACAAGCCCGCCCCCAGCGCCATGCGCAGGCCGGTCTCCCTGGACAGCGGCAGCGGCACGACCCCCGAACCGATCAGGACCACCATCAGCGCTCCCAGAATGGTCCCCGCCTGAAACGCCCCTCCGGGCCGGTACGCTCCGACCCACACCATGTAACCGGCGGCCACGATAGTCGCAGGCGTCAGGACGCCGAGCGCCACGCGCAAAAGCGCACAATTTCGAGAAGGTGCCGATAGCTTCCACGGCGAACGCGGAACAGCGCCAAGCGCCCACACCGCCAGCACGGCCACGAGAAGCACGCCGATCTCAAGCATCGTGTCGTAGCCCCGAAAATTGAGAAGCACTGCGGTCAGCGGATGTTCCACCCCGCTTTCGCCAAGGTGCGCCTCCACCTGCCCGGCCAAACCGGCCGGACGGTCCAGCAGCGGACAAAGCCGTGCGCACATGCCAGCGGCAAATATGCCCAAAAGTACAAAAATAGAGATTCTAAAAACCCGGCCAAACAATGGCTCACCTCTTCTTCCTGTCTTTTTCTCGTCGCTTCAAGGAAAAAGCCGCATATAGAAGCATCGCTCCGGTCAGACCGGAACCGAGCGCCACCTCGGTGATCGCGATGTCCGGCGCGCGCAGCCTCGCCCAGGCAAGCGCCATAATCAAGCCGAACACCATGAACAAGACCACGGAACGAAAAAGGTCCCGGGAAAACACGGAAGCCGCCGCAAGCCCGGCAATGGAGACCGCCATCAAAGCGTCCAAACAGATTCCGAAACCGCTCACCGCTCCTCCTTGCCCCCATGCTTGCCGGAACGGTATGCCGCGTTGGCGACCAGATAGGACGCCAGCGACGCCGTATACATCATGAAAACCCATATCAGCAAAAGCTTCAGCACCAGAAACGGATTGCCGAACAGGATCATGACCCCGGCCGTTATGAATCCGAGCCCGATGTTGTCCGCCTTGGTGAGAGCGTGCAGACGCGAATAAACGTCGGGAAAACGCAACAGACCGACAGTGCCGGCCAGAAAAAAGAAGCACCCGGCGACAATCAGGACTGCGGCCGCTATTTCAGCAAGGCCCATCCGACACCTCCTTTTCGCCTCCTTCCTTCCCCGGCCTCCAGATGCGACACGAGAACACCAGCAAAGTGACCGCCGCCAGAAGCGCGAGAACCAACGCGCCATCGATGAGAGAGGAGATGTCCTGCATCGCGGCCATCACAAGCAGCAGGGCCGCGCCGGTCGTCCCCATGAGCTGCACCGCCAGAAGGCTGTCCGCCGCTGTAGGCCCTCTCCAGACGCGGACCAGGCCGGCAAGCAAGTTCAAGAACAGAAAAACGCAAACCCCGACAAGCAGTTCATTCATGTACCGTTACCCTCCATATCTTCCCCGTAGATGGCGGCCACCCGTTCCTCAAGATCGGCCGTGTCCGCCGCGACTTTCTCCTCGCTCCCGCAAAGCGCGTGAACCACAAGAAACTCGTCGCTCGCCCAACAGGTCAATGTGCCCGGCATCAGGCTGATCGCCTGGGAGAGAAACGCGCGCGCCGAAGTCGAACGAACCCGCAACGGGTACGTCACGAAAAAAGGCCGTATCGGCAACTTGGGCGAAAGCGCCCGCCAAGCCACGTCCCAGCCGGCCGCGACCGAAGACCGCACAAACCACGGCAGAAATAGAAGGGCCTTGATCGGATGCATCCGCGTTCTGGCAAGCGGTATCGGCAACGCGCGCCTCGCCAAAAACGCCGCCAATATCACAGGCGCGGCGAACCAAAGCCCGTCGATACGGCCCTCCACAAGCAGCCACCAAAGGAGGAGAAGCAAAACTCCCCGCGCCAGCCAGTGAACGGCGCTGCCATCGGCTTTTCTTGTCTGTTCCCTGCCCATTCCCCTCTTTCCTTATTTTCAATTCATCCAGCAATCGTGCTTTCATATTGGCCTGGCCGCCATTTTCCATTCGCCCCTTGGAACTCGATTTTCATTACAAGCGGGGGCCTGGTCCTAATTTCGACCGTGCCTTATCCTCCTCGTTCCAACGCTTCGCTTTGGAATGCATACCAGGACGCTTTGCGTCCGCTCTCCATCGATGCATGGCCGAAACAAGAACCAAACCCGGAAACTCTATTCCGATCACACTTTATACGCACACGCCTGCAACGCTTTGCAAGAACGGTAAAATATCAGCTAAAAAAAAAATGTCAATTCAGGGAATGGAAACATGCAGGCAGATTGTGTGGAAAACCATTTCGAGAAACTTGAAAGGGTATGGTTTTTGGATTTTTTTATTGCGAAAGACCATTTTTTTATGCATACTTGATCTATCCATCTTGCAATGGCCCAGAAAAAAGAAAACGCTCCCCGTATTTAGCTGTGAGCCGACGGTATAGAGATTCCAGAAAGCCTATAACAAAAAGAGTTATTCAAACCAAGGAGAATACCATCATGAAAAGGCACATGAGATTCGGTATCGTTTGCATGTCCATTTGCCCCGCCATGGCACTCTTGGGATTCGCACCGGCACGGAAGGAGATTGTCGGCAAATGGGCTTTCGACGATTGCGACGGAGCCGACAGCAATTCCAATCCGGTCATGATCGGCTACAACTACGAGGCTTCCGCCGTTCACTACTGGGACGGCGTTCTGGACGAAATAAGGCTCTACGACCACGTTCTTTCTCAAAGCGAGGTCGCGGACTACTGCTCGGGCTCAGGCGATCCGACAACCGTAAGGGTGAACTCCGCCGTCAATTGCGAAAAGGTTCAGGACCGTTCCTCCACTTGGACCAAACTCTCAAAAGCTTTGACACGTCATTTTTCGTAAGTTCTGTGTACATTCAATTCATTTTTTTTTTCGCGACGTCCCATCACATGAGAGCAGGGAATTATGATTTCGGCAAGGGCACGTTTAACACTGAGATTTGATTGAGCTTCAACGGCTCGTCCCTGCGAATCCCTTGCATGGTGCTTGTCAGCCATCCTTTAATGTTTTCATAAAAGCTTGAAAACTGTCAGGGTCGTAGCACAGCCCCTCGTTTGTATCGGCCAAAACCACATTGGGCTCTCGTTCTCTTAGCGGTCATTTTATTGGCTCCACTCCAAGGTCTTTGCATATTTTGTTTGCCAAAATATCTATTATTTCCGAATGCCTTGGAATAGCGGACCTTTTGTCCAAAGCCGGGTTTTGTGCCACCATGAGTGTTTAGCGCCTTCTTTCAACAATTCACAACCCTGGTTGCGAAGATGCTTGAGCAGCTTATTTCTTTTCATACCGCAATCTTTTCTTCCATATATTTCTTGCCAGCAGCCATCAATGCATCTTGGCGGTTAAATTCCAAAGCTTCTCTCAACGTTATTTGCAAGGTATCTTTCAGTTCTTCTAAGGTTTTTTCTTGACAGTTAACGCCTGGGATTTCAGCGATCCATCCAATCCACCAGTCATCTTCTTGTTTTACGACAGCTGTGTATATATTTTTCATTGTTTTTACTCCATTATAGTCTTGTTGCAGCCAGTGGAAAGCTCACCGACACCGGAGGCCGAGCTATATCTGATATCTCGATGCCAATTGCACCGGCGAACTTGCCGGCCGGATTAATATAGTAATTGTTTTTTGAATGCCGACTTTCGAAATAATCATCGCCAAATTATAAACATGATAGGCTTTGATGCATTTTTTTTATGACTGCCAACGATGAGCTGAGCGCGCCGGGGTTTACGGAGCGCAGCGAAGCAAACCCCGGTCCGCTCGACCGTTTGGTTATTTTCCCTGCTTGTATTCCTTAAAGCCTTTCATCAATTCAGCAAAATTTTTTGGTTTGTACTTCTCAAAACCAGCATCATCCACAAAAACGAAGTCATAGGCGATTTCCGATTGAGCGGCGTTTATATCCTCGCACCATTGTTTCAAGCGCGCCATTTTTGGTGGTACATCCAAATCTTCCCGGCCTTTGGTTTCCACCAAGACGACTTTCCCGTTTGAAAGTTTCACCAGAAAATCCGGGTAGTAATTCGAGATATCGCCATCGGCGTTGACATAATCGAGTTTGAAATGCACGGCCAGATAGTTTTTTGCGTATGAAACGACATCGCCGCACTGTTCCAGAAAGTTGGCGAATTCCAATTCAAAATGACTGTCTCCGATGATGCGGTTAAATACGGATTTTTTGGGCATCATATACCCCTGATCCTTGACCACAAAGGGCCTCGTCTTTCTCAGCTTTATCATATCCCTGATTTCCGCATCGCCTTTATCCCGGACCGTAAGGTTATTGACGGCCTGTTTGAAGGTCTCGACCACTGTTTTGACCGCTGTTGTCTCGGACAGGTTGCGCAATGTATTGGGGGATTCCAGATCAACCGCCCTTCCGAACAACTCGTTTTGAATAAACCCTTTCACTTTGCCGTACAGCACATCGTAACCACTTACCAGTCGCAGCTCCTTCATAATGGTTTGAGCGAAATAACCGATCACGCTCCGGTAGTCGGCGATTCCCATTCCGTCCAGCACCGTGGTATGGCTTGTCTCTCCCGTTGTAATATCCCTGAACACGATTTCCCGTTGTTCTTCCTCACTGAACCGCTGATAATCCACTGCCTGGAAAACCATCCCGGAGGCATCCAAATCGGCAAGGTTCTTGTATTCCCGATAGACCCGGGGCGTCAGGACGGGAATTTCAATATCGAGCGCCTCGATATCCTTTTCCGTATTCTCATTGTCAACTTCCACGACAATCGGCGTTTTCGGGGCCGTGCCTTCCCCCATTGCCTTTCGTTCAAGCTCAACGCCTTCAGCCTGAATGGATTCCACAAAATCCATAAAGGCATCGGTTCCCACCACGCTGACATATTCCTCCGTATCACCGGGATACATCTTGCGCAGCCCGCGGCCCAATGTCTGCTCCGGCAGGATGTTGCTTTTTGCCGAATACGCGCGCAGGCCGACAATGGTGGTCACATTCCGCACATCCCACCCTTCTTTGAGCATAATCACGGATACGATGGCTTTGTACGGGCTGACGTCGTCGTCGATTTCATTGGCCTGTTTGCGCAGTTTTTCCAGTTCTTCCTTTTTCTTGCCCGATGCCGCTTCCGAAATCTCGCCGTTATTTTTGGTATGTATCGTCAGCACGCCGTCTTTCAAATCCGGATAGCGGTTCTCCAAGTATTCGGCCACATCATCACAATTTCTAGTGTCGTCCGTCATGACGAATAAAATGGCCTTTTTATCCAGTTTTCGGTGTTCTTCATACGCTTTGCGCCATTCGATCACGCCCAGTTCCAGGTAATCGGCGTATTTCTCCGTGAACTTGGCGCTTTTCTGCTCGGTAAGCTTTGCCCGGCTTGCGGCGTCGGGAAGGACCGGATGTTTCACCACATTCTGGGAAATCGCCTCCACCAGCGGGTAATCCGCCACGGTCTGCACGAATATCGCGCCGTTGTTGTGTTTCGGCGTGGCCGTCACATCCAGTTGCATGCTTAAGGCCCCATTTTTCTGCAGCAGGCGGTTGTGGATGTCCTCGATGGATTTAAACCAGGCCAGACGCGCATCATGAATATGGTGGGCCTCGTCGTTGATCACCATCAATTCGTCGATATCCCGTACAATCATGCCCAAATCCACCTTGGAATCCGTTGTGGCCCCGGTGGGACGCCTGCCCAAAAAATAATCCATTGTATTTTCATCTTCCGGTGACGGCGGAATATCTTCTCCCGAATAAACCCGGTGAATGTTCGTCAGAAAAATATTGCCCGAGGGACGCACGACTCGCACCTCGTCCTGCAGGTGAAGCGTCAGTTGAAAATCGTCCTTCCAGTGGCGCCCGTCAAAACCGTTGTCCGGCAGCACCGGGTCCTGGAAAAATATGCGCAGTCCTTGAAAATCCTTGTAGATTCGATCCAGAACGATGATATTGGGCGCAATCACCAGAAAATTGCGGGACAGCTCCGATTCCGGTTCGTAAAGCTTGTGAAAAAAGCTCCAGGCCAGCGCCAGGCTCATGACCTTGGTCTTGCCGCTGCCCGTGGCCATTTTGATGACATACCGCCGCCAGGTTTCGTCAAACATCCCGGCCGACACCGCGCCGCTCGCATCAAAGCGCATAAGATCGAATTTGTCTCTGGCGCCGACCACATCATGGAGGTAAACAATGGTTTCAATGGCCTCCCGCTGAGCAAAATAGTATTCGAATTGCACCATTGTGCCATCGGCTTTGGGCAGAAGATGCGGCTTGGCAAACCACCAGGTCAGAAGACTTTTACTGGTATCCGTCGCGCCCACATAGCCACTGTCTCGAAACTCCTTTACCTTGCGACGGAGGTGTACAACCAAAGGCGGCATCAGTTTTTCCATGCCGGTTTCGCGCAATGCCTCGTCAGCGGGAAACCAGCGGATATGCGGATCGAGAATCGCGTGGGGAGAGGATGGAAAGTCCTTGTGCAGCGCCATTATTTACCCCCCTCCAATTGTTTGATGCGCCTGTCGTCCGTCAGCAGCTTCATTTGTTCGATGGCGATCCGATTCAATTTGGCCAGACGCTCCGGCTGTTTCATCCCTTCTTTGATAAACAACGCATTCAGGTTTTCGAGGTTTGCCAGGCAGACCAGTTGGGAGGCATTGGCCTGATCTCGAATATTCCCTTTTTCTCCGGGATTGGCCTCGCGCCACTGCTTTGCGGTGACGCCGAAAAGCGCCATGTTCAGCACGTCCGCCTCGCCGGCATACACAAGGCTGACCTGATCCTTCGTCAATTCCGGAGGAATGAGGTTGGCTTTTATGGCGTCCGTGTGAATCCGGTAATTGATTTTGGTCAGGTTGCGTTTGACGTCCCAGCCGAGTTGCTCCTGTTCGGTTTCCTTGAGGCGCTGAAATTCCTTGATCAGGTAAAGTTTGAACTCCACTGAAATCCATGAGGCAAACTCGAAGGCGATATCCTTGTGGGCGTAGGTGCCGCCGTAGCGGCCCGGTTTTGAAACAATCCCGATGGCATTGGTTTTTTGAACCCATTGTTTGACTGTCAGAACAAAACCGTTTGAGCCGCTTTCATTTTTAATGTTACTGAATTCCGTAACATTAAAATCCGGATTATGGATTTTCTCCCATATCCCCATAAATTCAACGGTGAATCGGGTGCTGAGCCAGTGAGAAATAATCAGGCCCGTTGTTTCGGCGTTTTTATATTTTGCAATGTCCGTAATGCAGATGTAATCGTCCTGATTTATGGACCGGATGGAGATTTCCCTGTTCAATACTTCAATCTGTTTGTTTTTGCTCATTTATTTCCCTCCGGGTTTTGTCTGATTATGGCATGTTCGCCACAATTGAAAGACAGCGGCATCAGTCCGTCAAACCCGTCGAATTCAAAGGGGTTACATTTGTGTTTATTGGCGTCCACTCGCGGTTCCATCCTCACACCGTCACCTCCACGATGGTCATGGTGTCATTGCCGAAAATGTCCACCACTTTCACCGCGATCTTTCGCCTGCCGGGAATGCATTCATGGGCCACGCTTTTCATTTCCAGGGAACGGTCTTTTTTGGTGCGGAAGCTCTGCCATTCGTTTTCAAAAATGTAATCTCCGGTCCACTGTTCTTCGATTTCGCCGGTTTCCGGGCTTTTCACCCGGATGATCTCCCGCTTGCTTTCAAAGTCAAAATCCACGGCCCAGTAATCGATCCAGTCCGTCCAATGTTCGGTCAGGGTTTCGCGACGGATAACCCCTTTTTTGTCCTTGACCAGTTTGACGATGTGGCCTTTTTCCACCACGATCTGACTGCCGGTTTTTTTCTTGCCGAGAACGGCCTCGGCATGGGCAATGGAATCCTGGGAATAGAACACCGAAAAGTCGGTCAGTTCCACGACCACGGCGGGCGATTTTCTACTTTTGCCTTTGCCCTTGCCCGGAATCACATGAGGCTTGACTTCGATATAGGCCACGTCATGAAAAACCACCTGGTTTTTCTCCACGGCCCGCTTGTCGAACACCTCGGCCGGGATGTATTTGGGCGCAATGTCGATGCCCTTGGCCCGGGCTTCGTCCAGCACGTTGGGAAACAGGCCCATCTCGAACTCGAATCCGAGGATGTCCACCTTGGTGATGTGCTTTTTGCGGCATTCCAGGATGATCTCTTCCACGAAAAGCCGCGTGACTGGCAGGTTCACCGGTCCGACAGCCACCAGCCGGCCGGATTTTTTACCGTGGAAGGCGGCGAACTGGTCTGTTTTTTCGGCGCGATAGGCTTTCAGGATCAGATCGATGAAGGCCGTTTCTTTTTCCGCCATCTGCTGTTGCTGCTCCGCTTCCCGGAGGTTCGGATTGACGCCGATATAATGCTGGCGCTCGTATTTTCCGAGGTTGAGGATTTCAAAGGCCCGGTAATTTATACCGTCGGTTTTGAGCTGCCGCTGCACGCCGATCATGCGCTTGCGGGTGGTGTGGATGGCGAATTTGCCGAGATCTGTGCAGATCCATTTGCGGCCAAGTTTTTCGGCTACGGCGGCGGTGGTGCCGGAACCGCAGAAGAAGTCGGCCACGAGGTCGCCTTCGTTGGAGGAGGCTTTGATGATGCGGTCAAGGAGGGCTTCGGGTTTTTGGGTCGCGTATCCCGTCTTTTCTCCAGACCATCCTCGAACCATACTTATATCGTCCCACCAAGTGCCAACTTGGACACCTTTGCTCTCGTCAAGGTATTTTTTCTGCATTGGTACTGTGCCGGGGTTGGTTTGTATAACTAAGCCTGCATCAATAAGCCCCTGCATTCGTTCGCGCGAATATCTCCAAGCTCTTGTTATGCCCATTACCTCGTAAACGGGATTTCCTTTCTTGGCGCCACCAGGACCAAGCATGTTTTCTAGCTTGTATCGTCGACCGTCTTCATCAGAATACTTATAAAAGCTATTCGCGTAGTTATTGCTCAGAGGGACATATTGTGGGTTCCATATTGCTCTTCTGTCTTTGTGGTAGAACCAGATAGTGTCTTGTATTCGGCTATAGTGCTGACTACCTTGCCCAGCATCACTTTTAGCATCCGATCTCTTCCATGTGATCTCGTTAATAAATTGGCCTGAGCCAAAAACCTCATCCAAGACAAGTCGGATTAAACTCGTGACTCTCCAATCACAATGCACATAAATACTTCCATCCTCGGCCAGCAAATCCCGCATCAGCACCAGCCGCTCGTAGATCATGGCAATAAACGAATCCGCCCCCTTGCCCCAGGTGTCCCGGTAGGCGATTTCTTCCAGGATATTCGGTTTCTTGGTGAAGGTGTCGCCGCCGATCTGGATGTCCATGGAAAAATCCGCGCCCACGTCAAAGGGCGGATCGATGTAGATCAGCTTGAGGCCGCCCTGTTTTTCGATCTCTTCCCGCAGCGGCCCGTTTTTCAGCGATGACAGGATCAGCTTGTTGTCGCCCCAGATCAGTTTGTTGGTCCAGCCCTTGAGCTGCCTCCCCCGCTCGTCCATGTCGAACAGGCTCATCTGGATGGCCGTCTCCGAAGACTTTTCGGCTCGCGGTTCGTCCACCTGCTCGATTACCTGAAACGGCAGCACGATATTTGCAACCTCACTGGTTTTGCCGTTCCAGACCAGTTCCACCTCCCGCTTGTCCTCGAACAGCAGAAAGCGATACTTTTCAGGCAGTTCCCTGTCCGATTCCAGAAACCGGATAATCTCCTGCTTTTCCTGTTCGCTCAGTTTCAGCATGAAAAATCCTTTAATTGTTCATCTTTGCACGGCCTTTGTTTCTTGGAAAATAACCAGTGATTGAACGAAAATCGTTCAACATTACAAATTGCGTGTTGAACGAAAGATCAAACATACTTGTATTCGCAACTCGCATGAAACGCAAGCCTTAATTCAGTCGGCTTCGGCATCATAGTTTTTTCAACAACCGGTCGTGGATATTGTCGAATCCGCCATTGGACATGACCAGGATCAGATCGCCGGAGGTTGCGATCTTCTTGACGAAATCGACGATCGGATCTGTTTCCGCGAAATAATAGGCGTCCAGCCCTCTTGTCTTCAGGTCTTCGACCAGCTTTTCCGAGGAGAATCGATGTCCCTCCGGGATTTTTTGCAGAAGCGGGGGGCGTCTGATGCATACGACGTCGGCCTGGTCGAAGCAGCGGGGGTAGACGTCCTGGAAGACGTCCCGCATGCTGGTGTTGGTTCTGGGTTCGAAGACCGCCACGAGTTTTCCGTCCGGAAAAAATGGTCGTACGGCGCGAATGGTTTCTCGCACCGCCGTGGGATGGTGGGCGAAATCGTCCATGACCGTCACGCCGTTTTTAACGCCCCTGATTTCCTGTCTTCGCCGGACGCCTTGGAACGTGCCCAGACCGGAGCGAATCTGATGGTCGCTCAAGCCCAGGGATTTGCATACGGCGACCACGGACAGCGCGTTTAAAAGGTTGTGCTCTCCCATCATGGGGGTTTTGAACTCGCCAATGGACGCGTGGTCCTCCAGGATTTCGAAGATCGTTTCAGGGGGACGGACCGCTATGTTTCCCAAACGCCAGTCCGAGGACGGGTCCCTGCCGTAGAAACGCACAGGGCATGCGACCTGGGGGACGATTTCTCTTACGTTTTCGTCGTTGTCATAGGCGAACACCGTGCTTTGCTCCGGGACTTTTCGTATAAAGCGCCGGAAGGCGTCCTTGACGGATTCCAGGTTTTCGAAGATATCGGCGTGGTCGAATTCTATGCTGGTCACCACGGCCTTTTCCGGCGGGTAGTGGAGAAACTTGGGGCCTTTGTCGAAGAAGGCGGTGTCGTATTCGTCGCCTTCGAGCACGATGTGGTCGCCCTTTCCCAGGCGGTAGTTGCTGTCGAAGTTCTTCAGGATGCCGCCGATCATAAAGGACGGGTCCAGACCGGCGTTGTGGAGAATCCACGCCAGAAGCGACGATGTTGTGGTCTTGCCGTGGCAGCCGGTGACTACCAGGCGCTGCTTTCCCTCGGCGACGAACCGGTTGATGGCCTGGGGCATGGAGCAGTAGGGGATGGCTTTTTCCCGGAGGCTTTCGGCTTCCGGATTCAGTTTGGTCACCGCGTTTCCCACCACCACCAGGTCCGTGTCGTCGGCGATGTTGTCTTTGTGGAAGCCGTCTTTGACCTCGATGTTCTTTCGGGCCAGAAAGTCGCTCATGGGAGGATACACCTTGGCGTCGGAGCCTGTCACTTCGTACCCCAGGTCTTTTAGCATGGCCGCCAGCGCGCCCATGGCGGTGCCGCAGACGGCGATCAGGTGAATCTTTTTCGCATTTTCCGGAATTCTGTTCAAATTCGGGTCCAGCATAAATGTTCTCCTAAAACCTTTCGATCAGTTTTTCCAGCATGAAGGAGCTTTCGCGCATGGCCTGCTCGCTGAAGGGGCCGAACCATTCGGCGATCTTGGCGAACTCCTGCTTGAACAGATCCTTGTCGCCCTTTTCGATCATCTCCAGGTTGCCGTTGACGGATTCGATATATTCCTTCAGAAGCTCCATGCGTTCGGGGGAGGCGAAGATGATTTCGGAATACAAGGAGGCGTCCTGGGCGAACAGGCGTCCAACCATTCCCAGTTCAAGTCTATAGATGGGGCTCGAGAAATCCAGGGTGCGGTGAATGTCGGTCCGCCGACGGGCGAGGAACTGCCCGAAGGCGAACGTGGCGAAATGCCTAAGGGTCTGTACCAGCCCCATGATCTCGTCGTGCTCTTCGGGGGTGGCGTGCACCAAGACGGTGCCCCAGGCGACGAACTGGTCGATCACCCACTGGCAGGCCTCCGGGTCTCTTCCGGGGGTGACCACCACGATCTGCTTGTCCATGGTGGAAGGCGTGGGGCCGAACAGGGGGTGAAGCCCGACCACGGGGCCGGTATGCGCCTCCAGCATGGCTTTCAGGGGCGCGGCCTTGATACTGGTGAGGTCGGTCAGCACGCAGTCGGCCGGAAGGTGCGGCCCCAGCGCCTTGGCCAGTTCCGGGGTCGTGTCGATGGGCACGCTCAGGATCGCCAGCTGCACGTCGCGGCAGAGTTCATCGACGCGGTCCCAGTCGTGGCGGCCCAGGATTGCAACGTAGTAGCCGGCCTGGGAAAAATAGCGTCGGAAATATTCGCCCATCTCGCCTGCGCCGCCCACGATCAGCACCTTGGCACCCGGCCGAATGCCCTTGCGAGCGAAGTCCCGTGTCTGCTTGATTCTGGACTGGCGCATGACCGCTCGGAAAATCTCTTCGATGAAATCCGGGTCCAGGCCCACTTCGCGGCTCTGGCTTCTCCGGTTGGAAATCAGGTATTCCTCCCGGGCCGGGTGGTACACCGGAAGATTGTGCGACTTTTTCAGCTCGACGACCTCCTCCACCACTTGCAGCCGTCTGGACAGCAGGGAAACCACCTGCCGGTCCAGGTCTTCGATCTCGTCCCTGAGTCGCGCCAGGTCTTCCTGGAAAATCTCCTCTTGACTATGCTCCTCATCGCTATGCCCATTGTCTTCTTTCTTTTTGTTTTCTTCTTCTTTCATCGCATCTCCGTCTTCTCGGTCCTTTTCAGACGTTCCACCATGGCCGGAAATTCATCCAGCAACTGCTCCAGCCGTTCGATGTTGATGTCGGCGGCGTTTCCGCGCAGGCTCTTGCCGTACTTTTCGATATATCCGATGCCGTATTCGGCCCCGAGTTCCTCCAGCTTTCGTCCGAACTTGGCCATGTCGTCCAAGTAGAAGGCGTCCTTGATGTCCTCGTATTCCGGGACGAGCTTTTCCTCGAACAGACTCAGCAGGCGCGACAGCTTTTCCATTTGTTCCCGGGAAAGCTCGTCGCTCTTTTCCCCTGCGACCTCCTCCGGTCGCGCCCCCTGCAAAAGGGTCCTGTCAGGGGGCTTTCTCAGGGGCAGAAACCTTTTCAGCTCTTCGATCAGCCGTTTTCGTTCGATGGGCTTCTTCAGAAAGCCGTCGAACATATTCCCCCCCTTGTCCAGGTCCTTCTTCATGACCGCCGCCGTGCACGCGACCACGGGAATACTGCGGAATTTGCTGTTCGACTTGAGAATCTCCGCGACCTGGTAGCCGTCCATTTCCGGCATGACCAGGTCCAGCAGTATCAGGTCGGGCGGAGGAAAGTTCTCCAGCCATTCGAGGGCTTTGTTCCCGTTGTCCGCGTGGTAGAAAAGCAGGTTGGAATCTCGAAGGAAGGATACGACCAGCTCGCGATTCTCCACCGAGTCGTCCACGATGAGGACCTTGGCCATCTCGAAACGCACCCGGTCCGTATCCGACCGAAAGGCCTCCTTTCGTCCCTCCCATTTATCCGGAAGGAATTCGACGCCGCGAAGAACCACTGTGAAGATGCTTCCCTCGCCCTCTTCGCTCGCGACCGAAATCGTCCCGTTCATGGCCTCGACCAGCTTCTTGGTGATGGCAAGGCCCAGCCCCGCGCCGTCGTGTTTGTTTCCGCTTCCCTTGCGGCACTGGCGGAAGCTTTCGAAAATCAACTCCGTCTGGTCTTCGGCGATTCCGGGCCCGGTGTCCCGGACTTCGAACCTCAGCGCGCCAGTCCGCGACCGGCCGTCCGCGCCGCGCTCGCGCTCCGCATCCATATCGACGGCCAGCGTCACATGCCCCCGGTCTGTGAATTTGACCGCGTTTTCCACCAGATTGGTCAGGACCTGTCGCACCCTCAGCTCGTCGACGACCACCGTTTCCGGAACGTCTCGGGAGACTTCCAAATGGAGATCCAGACCTTTTAATTTGGTCTTTTCCCCGAAAATCATTCGGATTTCCTCGATCAGGGAGCGCAGTCGAAGCGGTCCGGCGTTGATATCCAATCTCCCGGCCTCGATCTTCGACAGGTCCAGAATGTCGTTGATCAGACTCAGCAATGTCTTGCCGCTGCTGTAAATGCTTTTCAAGTAGCTTTTGTGGCGCTGCTTCTCGGTCTCCCCGAGCAGGATTTCGCTGAACCCCAGTATGGCGTTCATGGGAGTGCGGATTTCGTGGCTCAGATTGGCCAGAAACTCGTTCTTGGCCCGGTTGGCGGCCTCCGCGACCTCTTTCGCCTCCTTGACTTCGCTCTCCATCATGACCCGGGAAGTGACGTCGCGGTTGATCGACAGCACGTGGCGCTCGCCCTTGCACTCGAACTCGGTGCCGGTCATCTCCACGTGGAAAACGGAACCGTCCTTTCTCAGATCCTTGGACAGCAAGGGGAAAACGTCCGAATTGGCGGCGTTTTCCATCAGGCTGTCGAACAGGCGACGGCAGTCCGGATGGGCGATGCTCCTGCCGGAAAGGCCCTTGAATTCTTCCTTGGCGTAGCCGTACATGCGGCACGCGGCGGGGTTGACATCCACGACCCTGCCGTTTTCGTCGAATATCAGAAAGGCGTCGTTGCTGAAATTGAAAATGTTTTCGTAGCGAGTTTTCGAAGCTTCCAGTTCCTTTCTGGATTCCTCCCGCTCGGTGATGTCGGTGGAGACGCCGACAATGCCCGTGGGCATGCTTTCCCTGTCCATCACCACCCAGGTATGAAGTTCCCCGACCACCTTGCGGCCGTCGGAGGCGAAGCTCTCGACCCTGCCCGTCCATTGGCCGTTCTTCAACGTCTGTTCCAGAATCTCGCGCTGGAAGCCGCCTTCCATATGTTCGCCTTCTCCGAAGACTTCCACCTCGCGACCCAGCAGTTCGTCCCTTTCCCTGCCGAACCGTCGAACCACGGCGTCGTTGACATATACGATTCGTCCCTCCAGGTCGGTGGCCACGATGTTGTCCCGGATATGCTCCATGAGTTCGGCCTGGAACCGCAGCTTTTCCTCGGCCCTGTCCCGTCTTCGAATCTCGAGCCGCAGCCGCCTGTTGAACCCCGCCAGGATGATCGCCGCCAGGCCCGCCGCCGCGAACAGTACAAAGGGGTAGACAAGGAGTTCAAAAAAGCGGGGGGCGTCCGAAACGGGTCTCGGATCGTAGAGGAACCCGTCCAAATCGAACCCTGTCGATCCCGCCGTGTTTTTACCCGCCATGCCCAGCGCGACGAAAGTCTCGGCGATGTGGTTCCAGCGCCCCGGATTCATGAGCCCCGCTTCCACCAAGTCGGGCAGCAGCAGTTCCTTCATTTTTTCCGCCTCGTAGAGCAGGTGCTCCTTCGATTTTCTGGAACCGTATCGACCGACGATCACCTCGACGATCTCTTCGGGATGGCGCATGGCATATCGCCACCCCATCAGGCTCGCCTCCCGGAATCGCCGGACCCGGTCCGGGTGCTTATCGATCTGCTCTTCCAGCGTGAAAAGGCAGTCTCCGTAAAAATCGATGCCGTACGTGACGGGCCTTAGCACGTTGAAGGAGAAGCCTTTTTGTTCCAGGAAAAAAGGTTCGTTGGTCAGATATGCGCTGGCCGCGTCGGCGGAACCGTCGCAATACATGGTCGGCTTGTACTTTCCGCCGATGGGCGGAAGAATGTCGTCCATGGAGACGCCTTCGTTTTTGAGCATGGCCAGAATCTCGGCGTCCCTTGTGCTCCAGCTCACGCCGACCCGTCTGCCCACAAGGTCGTGAGGGGTCCGGATACCGGTGTCCGCGAGCGCCACCAGCACCAGGGGGGAATGCTGGAAAACAGCGGCCAGCGCCACCACGGGCTTTCCCGAAAGCCTGTGGAGCAGAATCTCGCTGCTGGAAACGCCGAAGTCCGCCCTGCCCTCCATCAGTTCCCTCAGCGTATCGAGGCTCGGACCGCCCTCTTCGATTTCCACCCGCAGGCCGACCGCCTCGTAGAAACCCTTGGCAACGGCCGCGTAGTAGCCGGCGAATTGGAACTGATGGAACCACCGGAGCTGCAAAACCGCGTCGTCCAGATTCTCCCGGCCAGACGCCTCATCCCCTTTGCCGACCCCCGCCGCACAGACGGATAACGCCTGCGACAAAAGAAGAAAAATGAGCGCTATGCAACCCGCTATGTGTCTTGCCGTGGTCAATCCATCCCCGCCATTTCCATCCAAGAATTAATGGGCGCCGAAACATCCGGCGTCACCCCGATTACGCCCCAAGCCCCTGCGGCTCGTTTGCCCTACTCTTATTGCAACCATGGCGGCAATGCAAGTATATTTCGTAAAACATTGGAGGAGAATGCGGGCATTTCTCGTTTTACAACGCCATCCCCTTGATTATTATCGAAAAATATGGAATCGAAGCGGTTGCGGGAAAGAAAGGCGCCATTGGAACCGTATCGCGGCGCAAACACGCTGGAAAGGCAAAAGCATCAAGGACCGACCATGGAATTCAAGAAAAAGCCCCTCGGCCACAAGAACTACGGCCACATTCCCCACCTGTCCGGAAGCCGGATGGGTCCGGGAGACCACAAGTGCGACGAAGGACAGGAGAGAATCGCATGCGTTGCGGCGCGCGACAAATACGACCGGATCATCGTCCAGGAGAAACTGGACGGCTCCAACGTCGGTGTGGCCAGAATCGACGACATCCTGTATCCACTGACGCGGGCGGGATACGTGGCCAACACCTCCCCCTACAAGATGCACCATTTGTTCTTCGACTGGGTGTTCGAAAGCATGGAACGGTTCATGGCCGTGTTGAAAAACGGCGAGCGCCTGTGCGGCGAATGGCTCCTGGTAGCCCACGGCACGCGCTACAAGCTGCCCCACGAGCCCTTCGTCGCCTTCGACATCATGTCCAACCAGCACACGAGAATGCCCTACGACGAAATGAAGGAGCGAATCGGCGGACGGTTCGTCATGCCCCGCCTTCTGTCGGACGGCGGACCCGTGAGTATCGAAACAGCGCTGCGCCTGCTGGGCGACTACGGCTTCCACGGCGCCCTGGAACCGGCGGAGGGCGCGGTGTGGCGCGTGGAAAGAAGCAGGCTCAAGGACAGGAGCCGGGGAAACATCGCCGGAAGATACCCGGTCGTGGATTTTCTGGTCAAATATGTCCGGCCGGACAAGGAGGACGGCAAGTATCTGGACGGGGAACCGGTTTACAACGAATACGAGCAGTTCCGGCCCGAAACCTCGCCAGAGAATTTTTAATCGAAAACGACCTTTTCGTAGATGTCCGAAAGCCTGATGCGGCAGTCCACGGATCGCAATTCCAGCACATCGTCGGGGAGTCTGAATTCCGACAAGATCCAAGTGTCCCTGTCGTGCCGGGAAAACTTTTCCACGTGGCGTCTTTTCTGATTCGCCAGCACGTATTCGGACAAGGAGGCGATGGAACGGTAGTTCTCGAATTTCGCCCCCCTGTCGCAGGCTTCCGTCGAGTCCGACAATACTTCGACGATCACTTCCGGATTTAGAATAGTGTCGTTCCGGGAATCCTCGAATACCGGGGGCGAGCAGAGAACGACGATGTCTGGATAGGCGTAAAGCCCAGTAGCTTCGACCTTTACGCGCATGTCGCTGGCGTACACTTCGCATTTGGCCTTTCGCAGCTGTCCATGGATACCGGCGAAGATGTTTCCCGCGATCAGGTTGTGGTTCCGGCTCGCCCCGGTCATGGCGAACATTTCGCCGTCGAAAAACTCGCTTTTTGTCTCGGCCACCCGTTCCCGCTCCAGATACTCTGCGGCGCTGAGCCTGGTTTTGGGACTCATCGGCATTTTATACCACCTCGGTCTTCCGGCCACATCCTTACCCTTTTCAGGCCGGTATTTTCTTTGTTGATCTACGATACAGCTTGCACTTCAATTATCGCAAGCGAATTATTTCTCCAGCATCTTTTTCAGTCTTTCGATCTCTTTCAAGGCCTTTTGCCTTTCGGCCCTTTCTTTTTCCCTTGCCCTTTCGGCCTTGTCCCTTGCCCTTTCGGCCTTGTCCCTTGCGACGATGGCTTTTTCAAGCTCCGTCAAAATGGTCTGCCGAACCCTTTCCCCCTCCAGGCGGCTTTGGTAGAGCAGATAGTTTTCGCGGTTTTCCGAGAATTCTTCCAATACGTCCATGGCGTCCCTCATTTCCTTCGAGTTTTTTAAGATGTCCGGCGGATCGTCCACGTCGATGTTCCCGCCTTCCTTGAAAAAATAGACCCACCGGTCCTTTTCGGATATTCGGTCTTTTCGCATCCTCCATCTGGGCAGCTGGAGCACGTGCATGGCGAAATGCTCGCTGAAAAGGAGCCCGGCTTCCGGGTCTCCGATTCGGAATCGGAGATGGCAGAGCCGGGTGTCGGCGAAAAGCACACCCGTCACGATCCATACCGATACCACCGGCTTTAGGAGCGTGTAGCCCTCGCCCTTGCCCAGCAGGGAATGGTAGATGGCGCTCCACGCGTACAGCATTCTCCCTTTGAGGCCCGGATGCAGCGCGGCCTGGATTTCCACGTGAAAAGACCTGCCCGAAGCCTCCCGGGCCTTCACATCCACTACGCCTAGCTTGTCGTCTTCGAACTCCCGCTCGTTGTACGGGTTCTGTATACGAACGTCCACCACCTTTTTCTCCGGGTCTTCGTGGCATTCCAGGACCGAGTTCAGAAAGTGGATCAGAAGGTGCTTTCTGTTCTCGCTTCCCAGAATCGCCTTGAAAACGCAGTCGATGGTCGGATTGATTCTGTGTTTCATGGAAACGTCCCCTCTCCAAGCTTATTTCCAAAATTTCCTCGATAATATAAATTCTGGTTATAACGGATTTGGGGGAGCGGCAATGCGTAGGTTGGGTTGAGCGGGTTTCACGTTGGGTTTCGCTTGCTTCCCAGCCATTTCGCGCGCCGTATCTGTCTGTTTGATAGAATGCCGTAGCGAAACCCAACAATTGACGACGCTCAACCCAACCTACATTCCACCCCCAAATCCGTTATAACCAGTATAAATTTTATCACGAGCGCCGGAAAAGAAACAATAATATTTCGACGTCAATAATTGCGGGGTACCACGACCTCGGGCTTGGTTTTAACGTCGGCAAACCAACTCCGTCATTCCGGGCGGAGCTTGCTTTAGACCCGGAATCCAGGCGATAATCGAGACTCATGGGTTAAAAAGCCGGCCGAAGCCAAAACCAACCCCACGACCTCCAAAAAAATAATAGGCGTCACCGTTGACTTGATTGCCGTATTGTGGAAAAGAATACGAAAGTCTGTTTTTCATCTGAAATTTTGGTTCCCTAAAAAACGCACAAACTGGCAGGAGGAAAAAGGTCATGAAACGCTTGATACAATTCGAAATGGAGGACGGCACTCCCGTATTTGTGGAGTCGGCCGAGGAACAGGAGCGCGAATCGGAAGCGCTTTTGGGCGGCAAGGACGAAAAAGCGGCAGAGAAAGCCGCGCACAAGTTCGAAAAATCCCTGGCCATGATTCAGCCTGCGGCCAAGGCGGTCCTGGAAACGTTCAAGGAGATCCAGACCCCGGAGGAAATATCGCTGGAATTCGGGCTCAACTTGAAAGCCGAGGCTGGCGCCGTGTTCGCCTCGGCGGCCAGCGAGGCCTCTTTCAAAGTCAATATCAAGTGGACCAACAAGTCCAAAGGGCCGGAAACGGAAACGAAATAGGACCGAAAAAAAGCGGAGGAACTGCGCGCTATGACACCTCCCGAACACGGAAGATTCATCGTCTCCGTCCTGGAAAGCAAGGACGAGAAAAGCGAACATCTGGGCTGCGGATTTCTTTTTTCCGATTATTGCGTATTCACCTGCCGGCACGTGGCCGGGGTCACCGGAACGACACGGTGGCTCAGGTTCCCTTTGCTGGAACACGCCGGCGTTTTGAAAGCGGAAGTGATTCAATCCGGCGGCGGAATCGATGACATGGCCGTGCTGAAAATTCTCGACAGGGAACAAATGCCCGCCGAAACCCGCCCCGCCCGGCTCGAAAAAGCGCCCAGAAGCCGGGGGGAGGATGTATTCGTTTACGGAATCGGCAGTGCAAGCCGCAAAGGCTCCATTGTCGATGGCACCCTCGCCGGCAAAGTAGAAAAAAGAAGGGTCCAGATCGACCGCAAATCCAAAAATTTCGTCGTAAAAGGCTTCAGCGGGACCCCGGTCATGTCCTGTTCCGACGGTCCTCTCCGGGTATTCGGAATGCTGGACAGCAAGGTGGTGACCGACAGACGGGACAAGGAGGACGTGGAATCCGTCGGCCGCATGATACCCGTGGAGGTCCTCGACGAGTTCTTCCCTTGTCTTTCCGACGGTTGTTCGACGGAGACACAAAACAGCTGCGACTATTCGACGGAGACACAAGACAGCTACAGTTGTTCGACGGAAACAATAAAAAGAGACGCTTCGGGGGAATACCTGTACACCAAATGCGACCGATGGCCTCAGGTGAACGCATTTGTGGAACATGCGAATATGAGAGACGAAAAAAGGGGCTATCCGCGGTTCTTTTTTATTTTGGGAGACGAAAACTCCAAAATCTCCTCTTTCGCAAAGCGACTGGTGCATTGCGAACTGCCTCCGTTGATCACAGCCAGGAAAGACGCAAGACCGGTCTGGCCCGTGATCGACGAGCAACCGCATTCCCTGATGAACCATGTCGATACTCTGAAAGGCAATTTCCTCGGGTCCCTGTTCAAAAACATCCTCGAAAATTACAAAGGAGGATACGAGCTGAAAGAGCTTCTCAAATTGCCGGAAATGTCGAACCATTCGGTGATCGCCGTTTCCTTCCTTTTCAATGCGGCCAAATGGGACCCGTCTTTCATCGAATTTTTCGACTGGTGCGTTCATGAATTCTTCGCGGGATACGGCCCCAAAGACGAAAACCATACAATGGCCGACGCAGTAGTCCTGTTCGGCGTTCAAATAGCAAGAGCCAGGTCTTCTGGTTTTTGGAAAAAATGGTTTCGTCAATCGCCATGCGCGAAAGAAGAAATACTGGAATTTTGCCAGGGGGCCGAAAAAAACAATGTGCATTGCCACCTTCTCGAACCGCTCGGGGCCGTGGAAAAACAGGATGTCCACGATTTCATGGCGGGACTCGGCGACCATTGTCTGTGCCAAGACGATAAAAAACAATGCGTCAAGGAACTGTTCGGACGTCTCAAAAGCCGTCTCGACATGGATGTGATCGAGGATAAACTCAGGGGAGTGCTCTATTCGGCAACGAAGGCCCGGTCCGATTCCTTTTTCGGCACGGACAGAAGCGCCTTTCGAAAGGCGTAGGATTCAGGCCTCGCCATCAAGAAAAACGGAGAAAAAGCATGAATTTCAAATACAATCCAGACCTCTACGTGGGAAAAGGCGAGAAGATATCCGACCGAGGGGTCTCTTTTCCATCGAACTACCAACCGTATTGCCTGGGCGACAGGCCGGAGATCTACCGGGCCGACGATGGCTTGAGGGGGGCGGTGAACGTCGCCCTGGCCCTGGGGCAGCCCCTGCTGGTGACCGGAAAGCCAGGGACCGGAAAGACACAGCTGGCAAAGTCGGTCGCCCACGAGCTGGAGCTGGAGCACGCGTACTTCGAGTTCAACGTCAAATCCAACTGCTCCGCCACGGACTTCTTCTATCGCTACGACGCCCTGGAACGGTTCCAGGACGCCCATTTCGCCGACGCCAACGGCGCAGGCGAAAACCCCGGCGGCACGGCGGACAAGGACATAACCGCGCTGACCGCGAAACGAAAGGACGTGTCCGACTACATCGAATACCAGGCTTTGGGCATGGCCATTCTCATGGCAAACCCAAAGGTTTTCGACAGAAACGGCGAATGCGTCACCAACGATTTCAAGTTTCCAAAAGAAATACAGGGCAAAAAGCCGACACGCTCCGTGGTGCTGCTCGACGAGATCGACAAGGCGCCCCGGGACGTGCCCAACGACATGCTCAACGAGCTGTACAAGATGGAATTCCAGGTTCGGCAGACGGGCCTTACGTTCCGGGCGGACCAAGGCTTCTGGCCCGTGGTGATCGTCACCAGCAATTCGGAGAAGAACCTTCCGGAAGCCTTCCTGCGCCGCTGCGTCTTCTACCACATCTCCTTTCCCGACAAGGACCGTTTGCTGGAGATCATCCGGCTGCGCTTCGGCGAGGAGGAGGACTTCGACGAAGAATTCAACGAAAAGGCCGTGGAACATTTCTTGCGACTGCGCGACCAGGAAAACCTGAAACGAAAGCCGGGCACGGCGGAACTTCTGGCTTGGATTTGCATGCTCAAGGCCCTAAAGATCGATTTTCGGTCCGAAACGGTGGATAAAAAGGCACTGGAACTGTCCTATTCGATCCTGGGAAAGACCAAGGACGACCTGCGGTTGCTGGAGAAACTGATTCGATAATGGCCGGACAAGCGAAAACGTCCCCGCCCGAAGACAAGCGACTGCCTTTCTGGCTGACGGGCCTGATCGAACGGCTGGAGGCGCAAGGGTTTCGCGTCGGCGTAGACCGGCATGTCCGCGCGGCGGCGGTCCTGGACGCTTTCGGATACCCATGCGACCCGGATCGGTTGAAATACCTGCTGTGCCCCGTCTTTGCCACCAGCGAGAAAGAGCAGAAGATCTTTCACCGGGAATTCGAGTCGATCCGGCCTCTCTTCGAAGGACCTGGGGACGATGCGCTGGACAAGCCTGTTTCGGACGGGACCAAATCAAAAAAAAGGCGGAAAAAAAGCGAAGAAGGCGAGCAAAGGCCTCGCAAAGAAGCTGCGGCGCCGAAAAAAAAGCCCCTTTTTATTACAGGCGTCCTGCTCTTCATCTTGCTGGCGGCGGGCTCTTTTTTGTGGGGGGAATACAGACGGAGCAAAATGCAAACCGTTCCGGATATCAAGATCACGCAAAAAACAAAAATCATAAACAAAAAAACGCTCGAATTCAAAACCGTCAATATCGATATCCCCCCGAATTTCGATCCCGACCGGCCCAGAGTGGAAACGTTCTTCCAGCGGTATCGCGATTTTCTCCGTTTCTTCGGGGCGATGCTGCCCTGGATCGTCCTTCTTCTGTACGAATGGCATCGACAAAAAAGGCGCGGCATGGTGCTGGATAAAAAAGCGGGAAAAAGGCCGACCTATGTCCTGCCCGTTCGCGTCGAACCGCAGACGCTGCAGTTTCTGTCTTCCGAAGAATTCGCACGGGCTTCGGCCCGGTTGAGAAGAAGGGTTGCGGGCGAAGAATCGATTCTGGATGTCGGCCTCACCCTGCGCGAGACCGTCGAAAAGGGAGGTTTTCCGCAATTCTGCTACAAAGGGCTCTCCCGGCCCCCCGAATACCTCGTTCTGATCGATATCCCCTCGTTTACAAGCCATCAGGTCGGCCTTTTCGAGGCCATCGTGGAAAAATTGCACCAGGACGGCATGTTCGCCTCCCGGTACTTTTTTCGACGCGACCCGCGCCTTTGTTTCCAGAAGGCGGGGGAAAAGCACGAAACCCTGGACGACCTGGTTTGCAAATTCAGAGAACGAAGGCTGATCGTGTTTTCCAACGGCTACGGAATGCTGGACCCGGAAACAGGGCGGATGGGACCCTGGACGGAAATGTTCTCCGCTTTCGCCCAGCGCGCCGTCCTCACCCCGGAGGCCCCCGCGACCTGGGGCATGAAGGAGGTCTATCTGTCCCGAGATTTCGTCCTTCTTCCCTCCACGTCGGACGGGCTGGCCGCCATGGTGGATTTTTTCGAAGAACGACGGGAGTACGATCCGGGCGAGTGGGTCCGGGCCGATTTGCAAAACGGCGCGCACGACATCGGCTACCGGCCGAACATGGTCGAGTTGAAAAAGGTCCTCCGCTCCCGGGACGAAGACAAGCCGGAGGGCCCGTTCCAATGGCTGTGCGCCTGCGCCGTCTACCCCGAATTGAACTGGCGGCTGACCCTATCCCTGGGCGAATTCTGCATGCGTCCGAAGAACGTTTCCGAAGAAGATCTTCTTAAAATCGTCCGGTTGCCCTGGTTTGCCAAAGGGTGCATGGACGACCGGACTCGCGAAACATTGATCGACGAACTGGGCGAAAGCGATTTGCTCGAGATACGGGAAAAAATCTTCGATCTCATTCCCAAAAAACAGGAATGGGAAAACGAGGCATCCCGGGACTGGTACCGGTTGAACATCGCCGTGCACAAATGGATGCTGGACCCGAAAGACAGAAAAAAACTCGACGAGCTGAAGGAACGGATCCGCAGCATGGACGAAAGAGACATCGTCCGGGACGCCGCACTGGTGCGGTTGCTGGAAAGTACCAAAACGCCTCGCCTGGCCCTGAAAGTCCCCGAATGGTTTCGAAAGCGACTTTTCAGAAAGGGCGTCCCCCTCTTCGGCCTGCAAAGGAAAATAACCGCCGCCGCAACCGCCTTCGCCTGCGCGGCGATTTTCTTTGGCGTTTCGTGGCTGATTCCTCCTACAACGGCGACAGGGAGTTTGAAAGGAGGATCCATTTCCCTCGAATTCGTCCTTCTGGGTCCTGGGGACTTCGTTATGGGAAGCCCCAAAGGCGAGCCTAATAGAGATAATGACGAAGATCAACAGAAGGCTATAATTGAGAATCCTTTCTATATGCAAACCAAGGAGATTTCTCAGAAGCAGTGGGAAACGGTTATGGGGAACAATCCCTCGTATAACAAAGGATGCGATGGATGCCCTGTGGAAAAGGTTTCTTGGAACGATGCGCAGAATTTCATTGAAAGACTGAACAAACTCGGAGCAGGGACCTTTCGATTGCCTTGGGAGGCCGAATGGGAGTATGCGGCACGTGCGGGAACCAGCACCCCATTTGCGTTTGGTGACTGCCTTTCCACCGATGACGCGAATTACAATGGCGAATATCCCTTGACGAATTGCCCGGAAGGAGAATATCGCAAAAAAACCATAGAAACAGGAACTTTGCGCTCGAATTCATGGGGGTTGTATGATATGCACGGCAATGTTTATGAATGGTGCCAGGATGTATACCAGAAAAAAGCCAGTGTTTTTAATCAAAATACTGGTGTTATACCAGATAATAACCAGGGCTCGGTCCGGGTCCTGCGGGGCGGCAGCTGGAACGACCTCGCCTGGTACTGCCGGTCTGCGTACCGCTTCAGGTACAGTCCGGACTACCGGAACGACGATGTCGGGTTCCGCCTGGTCCTGCTTCCATGAGCGCCTCCCCCCCCCCGCTTTTCGGGGATTGCAAAATGCATAAAACAGCCGCTTTTTACAATTTTGTCATTTTTTCAGACTGCCAAATCGTCTGATGCAAACATTTTTAACAACCTTAAAAAAGGGAGTGCCCCGCGCGATTGACCGTGCGCAGGCTTTCAGCCGGAGATATCCCTGGTACCTCAAGCTGGACATACGCAAATATTTCGACTCCGTGGACCACGGAATCGCGCTGGAACTGCTGAAAAGAAAAATCCTGGTTATAACGGATTTGGGGGATCGGCAATGCGTAGGTTGGGTTGAACGGGTTTCACGTTGGGTTTCGCTTGCTTCCCAACCATTTCGATCGCCCTACCTGTTTGTTTGATAGAATTCCGTAGCGAAACCCAACAATTGACGACGCTCAACCCAACCTACATTCCCCCCCAAATCCGTTATAACCAGGAAAAATCAAGGACCAGCGGCTCTTGAATCTGTTTTCCGACATATTGAACACCTATTGCACGTCCGATGGAAAAGGCATCCCCATCGGCGCTTTGACATCGCAACACATCGCGAACCTCTATCTGGATTGTTTCGACCACTGGATCAAGGAAGGCCGTCGGGTGAAAGGCTATGTTCGATACATGGACGACTTTCTGGTTTTCGGCGAGGAAAAACCGGCTGTAAAAAACGAACTGGAACGAATCGACGAGTTTCTCCGCGAACGCCTGGCGCTGTCATTGAAACATAACATCCAACTGAATCGTTGCACTCGGGGGATACCTTTTCTGGGATATCGCGTATTCCCGCATACAGTCCGCTTGTCGGCGCAAAGCAAGAAACGATACGCATCCAAATTTCGCAAGTACGAAGGAAAATATCTCGATGGCGACTGGAGCCTGGAAGAATTGGCCAGACGCGTTACCGCTCTGGCGGAATTCGTCAAACAAGCCGATGCTTTTCAATTCCGAAAAAGTGTGATAAAGCGTTCCCGGGTTGTGCTTTGAAGCTCGGACCGGGTCCTGCGGGGCGGCAGCTGGAACAACAACGCCAGGAACTGCCGGTCTGCGAACCGCGACAGGAACGATCCGGACGACCGGAACGACAATGTCGGGTTCCGCCTGGTCCTGCTTCCAGCTCGCCAACGAGACAAATAGGCGGGCTTGGTTCCAAATTCGGCCACCTGGATTCCGGGTCTACGCTACACTTTCTGGTTAAGAAACTCCCGGAAAAGACGGAATCCAGCTGTTTTTATCGACACCCGGGATATATGCCGCTCCGCCCGGAATGACGACTGCCGAGACGATAGTCTCTGAAAGTGGCCGATGGTAAAACCAATCCCCAAAGAGGCCTTGCCGCCGACCAGAGCGCATTCCAGTCCCCGTAAAATCATCGGGGCATAAAACCGGATATCGCGCCGGGGCTTGTAGTGGAGAGAAACTCTTTCGAATGTCCTGGCGCGATCTTTCATATCTTCATTTGGGCATTAACCCTGGCGACTGGGGCTGGTTCAAAGCTTGTTTGCGCCCGCGCCCTTCGAGCTTGCACGAAGCCCAACCCACCGTTTCCCGAGCCGCCTCGATGTCATTCCTTCGAAGAAGCGACGAATTGGCGCGGAAAATGGTGGGTTGGACTCCGTACAAGATTGTCGGGCCATCTATTTCAAGAGAAGTTGAATTGGCGACAACGCCAGGGGATCGACCCACCCACCCTACGATCCCGAACCGGCCCGTGCGGATTGCCGCGAACGGGAACAAATCCCGGCAGAAAAGAATCTCGGGCTTGGTTCTCAATTTGGCCGCCTGGATTCCGGGTCTACGCTACATGTTCCAGTTGGGAATTTCCCGGAAAAGACGGAATCCAGCTGTTTTATCGACACCCGGGGTACATACCGCTCCGCCCGGAATGACGAGCGCCGGGACGATAGTTCTTGAAAGTGGCCGAAGATACAACCAAGCCCCCGCCCCGCTTTCGTAAATTCGTTTTTGATCAACCGTCCATCTTCGCCTTCTTGGGAAAGACAATTGTGAAGACGGAGCCTTCTCCCGGCTTGCTTTCCACGGTCACGGTCCCGCCGTGGGCCTGTACGATGTGCTTTACGATGGCGAGCCCAAGGCCTGTGCCGCCCATCTTGCGGCTTCTGGCCTTGTCGATGCGGTAGAAGCGTTCGAAGAGTCTCGGCAGGTGGTCCTTGGCGATGCCGATGCCGTGGTCGCGGATGCTCAGCTTCACGTGCTGGCCCGCGCTTTTGGCTTCCACTTCCACCACGCTGTCTTCGGGGCTGTACTTGATGGCGTTGTCCAGCAGGTTCACCACCGCCTGCTCCATGAGAGAGGGTTCCATCTCGGCCGTAAGCGACCCGTCGCCTTTGAAGTCGATGCGGATGTTTTTCGATTCCGCCTGGGACTCCACCACTTGCATGGCCGTGTGGACGATATGCTCCACGGGGGCCTGGATGAATGATATTTCCTTGCGGTCGCCCTCGCGTTCGATGCGCGACAGGTTGAGCAGGTCCTCGATGATGGCCACTAGGCGCTTGACGTGGCGGTCGATGATGGTCAAAAACCGGAGGGTGTTTTCCGGAACGTCGTCGGGGTCCTGCAACAGGGTTTCCACGAAGCCCTGGATGGCGGTCAGGGGTGTCTTGATTTCATGGGATACGTTCGCGACGAAATCCCTTCGCATGTTTTCCAGGCGGCGCAGGCGGGTCACGTCGTTCAAGACGATCAGGATGCCGATGCTCTCTTCCTTGTTGTCGAGCAGACGGGTGCTGTGGACGTTGAGAATTCTCTCCTTTTCCTGGTAGACCGAGATGTCGCACTCCATGGGGTCGCCGTCGCTCAAGGCGTTTTTGGCGAACTTATGCAGCTCGTGGTTCCGGATGGTCTCCTGGATGCTGCGGTTTTCCATCTCCCAGGGGTCCTTGTTGAACATGGCGGCGGCGGCCTGGTTGATGCTCAGTATCCGCTCTTCCAGGTCCATGGCGATCACGCCCTCCTTCATGCTGGTCAGGACGGCCTCCAGCTCGTTGCGGTGCTTGACGACGCTCTTCATGCGGTCGTCGAGCTGGTTGGCCATCTTGTTGAGCGCGATGGCCAGGCCCGCCATCTCCTCGTTGCGGGGGATGGGCAGCCGGTGGCTCAGGTCGCCGCGCGCGAACTGTTCCGCGCCCACCTTCATCTCTTCCAGGGGCTGGCTCAGGCGCTTGGAGACGAACAGGCTGACGCCTGCGGCCAGAAAAGCGATGGCGGCACCCGCCCAGACAAGCTTGAAGACGATGGAGTCGAAAATTTCGTCGATGGCTTTCAAAGACACGGAAGTACGGACCACGGCCTTGGAGGAGGGGCCCTTTTCGATGGCCACGGCTTCGTACATCATGCGCTGCTGCAAAGTGACGCTGTAGCGCACCGAATTTCCGACGCCCTCGGACAAGGCCTGGCGAATCTCGGCCCGGTTCCCGTGGTTTTCCATTTTCGCGGGGTCTTCGTCGGTGTCGCCGAGCACCACCCCAAAGGGGGAGATCACCGTGATTCGGGTCGCGCTTTTCTTGCCGATGGTCTTGCAAAGCTCGTCGATCTTGGCCGCATCGGCAGGGGTGAGAAACTCGCGGAACATCTCCCCGAAGAAAACCGCCCGGGCATCCAGTTCGACGCGCTTTTGTTCCAGGACGAAATCCTTCAGGGCGCTTGACGTGTACCATCCGATGGCAAACAGCGAGAGCAGGGTGATGAGCAGGTAGGACGGGTAAAGGTGCCAAAGGAGTTTTCTTCGGTGCTTCTTCAGTTTCGCCATGATTTTTGCGACCCTTTCTTGCCAATGATGTTTTTTTTGCTATGACCTTTCCCTGAAGCGATAGCCCACGCCCCGGACCGTTTCGATGAACTTGCCGGCGTCGCCCAGCTTTTTTCTCAGGCCCACGATCTGGACATCCACGCTCCGGTCCGTGACAGGATAGTTGTCCCCCCGGGCGGCGTCCACGATCTGGGAGCGTGTGAAGACCCATCCGGGCCTTTTCGCCAGAAAATGGAGCACCTGGAATTCCGTGAACGTCAAGTCCACGGATGTTCCATCGACCAACACCTCCCGGCGCTGGGGGTGGATGACGAACCCGTGGACCTTCAGCGGCGCGCCTTCCTCGGGAAACTCGTCGGCCCTTCTGCGAAGCACGGCGCGAATTCGGGCGACCAGGACCTTGGGGCTGAACGGCTTGGTGACGTAGTCGTCGGCGCCCAGCTCCAGGCCGGTCACGATGTCCGCCTCGTCGCCCTTGGCGGTCAGCATGACGATGGCCGTGTTTTTCGTCTGATCCGAGGATTTCAGCCTCCTGGCCACCTCCAGGCCGTCGATTCCGGGAAGCATCAGGTCCAGCACGATCAGGTCGGGACATTCGGCCTTGGCCGTCTTGAGCGCGGTTTCGCCCCGGTCCGCAGTCGTCACGCGGTACCCTTCCCTTTCCAGATTGAATCTGACAAGTTCCAAAATATCCTCCTCGTCGTCCACGACGAGGACCTTCTCGTTGGCCATCGGTCACCTTCCAGTATTGGGTTCGTCGGGTTTGGTTCTTGTTTCGGCCATGCCTCTGCGGAACGCGGACGCGAAGCGTCCTGGCATGCATTCCAACGCGAAGCGTTGGAACGAGGCGGACGAGGCGGCGAGGGCGTGCCCGAAATAGAAACCAAGCCTGGTTCGTCAAAGGCGGCGAATTCGCCGCCGACGGTTATTTCCATTACAGGATATGCCGCCCAAAGTCAAAAAGGTTTTCCCTCTTGAAAAAACGGAAGAATTTCTTTACATTGGCCCCATGGGTCACGTATTCGATTTCAACGACACCGTTGCCTACGAGCAATGGTTTACAAGCGCGCAGAACATCGCCGTTTTGCAGATGCAGTGCCGGCTGATGCTGGAGATGCTGGGCGCCCGGCGGGGCCAGTCCATTCTCGACATCGGCTGCGGCACCGGAGAGAGTCTGAAGTTCTGCCGCGACAACGGTCTCGATGCCACGGGGGTGGAGCCCTCCCCCTACATGCTGGACTTCGCGGAAAAAAAGCTCGGTTCCTGCGCCGACCTGCATCGGGCGCCGGCCGAAGACCTTCCCTTCGACGACAATTCGTTCAATTACGCCTTTCTGATGACCAGCCTGGAATTCGTGGAAGATCCGGTAAAGGCCCTGGAAGAGGCGGGAAGGGTCGCCAAGGACAAGGTCTTTGTGGGAATCATCAATCGGTACGCGCTCAAGAGGATCGAAATCGGCATCAAGAGTTTCTTTTCCGAAACCATCTATAAAAAGGCGCGATTCTACAGCATCTGGGAAATCAAGAAAATCGCCAGGGACCTTCTGGGCGACGTCCCGGTCGCCTGGCAGAGCATTCCCGTCTTCCCGTCCTTGACCGGCGTGTTTCGAAGGAAAGTCGCCAACCTCAACATCGCCCAGAAATTTCCATTCGGGGCATTCGTGGGAATCAGCGTGACATTGTTGCCGAGGTATCGCACGCGGCCGCTGGAGCTGGAAATCTCGCCCAGCCGGACCGCCAGCGCGGTCCCCGGTCTAACTTCGGATAAAAGCGAAACATGAAAAACGAAACTGCAAACGGAAGCGACGCCTGGTTTCCACAGGCGGTCGCCTACGCGAAGACCATCCGGTTTTCCCACACCGTCTTCGCCCTTCCATTCGCATTGGCAGCGGTGGTCCTGGCCGGGCGCGAAAGCGCCCTCGATATCCGGGACCTTTTCTGGATACTGGTCGCCATGGTGGCGGCACGAAGCGCCGCCATGGGCGTCAATCGAATCGCCGACGCGGCCATCGACGCAAAAAACCCCAGGACCGCCGCCAGGGAAATACCCGCGAAACAATTGTCCTGCGGCGCAGCCCTGGTTTTCGCCGCGGGCTTCTCGTGCCTCTTCGTACTCTGCGCCGCCATGCTGGGACGAACGTGCCTCTATCTTTCCGCGCCCGCGCTCTTCATTCTCTTTTCGTACTCCTACGCCAAGCGGTTCACCTGGCTGTGCCACCTCTACCTGGGGTTCGCCATATCACTTGCTCCCGTGGGCGCATGGATCGCCGTGACCGACCGCTTTTCCTGGCCCGTCGCCCTTTTGTCCATGGCCCTTCTGACCTACATCGCAGGCTTCGACATCCTGTACGCGTGCCAGGATACGGAGTTCGACAAAAAGCAGGGCCTGCATTCCATTCCCGCCAGGTTCGGCGTGAAAAACGCCATGAAGGTCTCGTCGATTATCCACGCGGCGTCCTTCGCGTTTTTCGTCGCGGTCTATTTCGCCTTCGGCCTGGGAACCGTCTACCTGGCCTCGGTCTTTCTGATCGGCGTCTTCTACTGCATCGAACAGCGCCTGGTGAAGCCCGAAGACCTGAGCAGGATCGACATGGCCTTTTTCCACATGAACAGCCTGGTATCCGTCACGCTGCTTCTGGGCGTCTTTTTCGACCAGCTGATATGACCGGCCGGAACGAAGCGGGACAAACCGAAACAATGGTCGCGGACGGCGACCGGGCCCGACAGCAGGCCTGAAAAGAAGCAGCGATTCTAATTTTGACGTAAATTACATGCCAAAGAGGTTGCAACGACCAAGGTAACCAGACCATCCTGGTCTGGTGGGTCCACGGTAAGGGGGAATTTCCCGACGCGCCGCACCAGACCAGGATGGTCTGGTTACCTTTAAGGCACTGGAGACACCCAAAATTAGAATTGCTGGAAAAGAAGCCCATGGAAAAAAAATCGACCGAGAGATTGAGGAAAACAATCGTTGTGGCCATTTGCGGCGCGTCCGGCGCCGTATACGGCATACGGCTGGTGGAAGAGCTGATGAAAACTCCGGTGGAGCTTCATCTGACAATCTCCTCCGCAGGCCGGATGGTCCTGGCCCATGAAACCGAATATTCGGGCGGCACGTTTCTCTCCTTTCTGGAAAAGAGAAAGTTCATGCCCCACGAACAAGCCGTGCTGAAGGAGTATCACAAGGACGACCTTTTCGCCCCGCCCGCCAGCGGGTCGTTTGCGCACGACGGGATGGCGGTGGCGCCCTGCTCCATGAACACGCTGGGGGCGGTCGCCTCCGGCATCGCCGACGATCTGATTCGAAGGTCCGCCGACGTCTCGCTGAAGGAGAAACGCCCGCTGGTACTCCTGACCCGGGAGACCCCCTTGAGCGCGATCCACCTGGAAAACATGCTCCGGCTCGCCAAGGCCGGGGCGGTGGTCATGCCCGCGTGCCCGGGGTTCTACCACCGACCGGCTTCCGTCGAACAGCTGGTGGACACGGTCGTCGCCCGCGTTCTGGACCACCTGGGCGTCGCCCACAGACTCGTCAAGCCTTGGGGAGAGGAAGGAGAAACGTCGATTCATGTATAACAACCTCCAGGAATTCCTGCGCGCGCTCGACGCGGCCGGGGAAATGAAAACCGTAAAACGCCAGGTCTCGCCCGAAATAGAAATCAGCCGGTTCACGGACGAAGAATCCAAAAGCCCCCGGGGAGGCAAGGCCCTCTTCTTCGAAAACGTGGAGGGCTCCGAATTTCCCGTGGCCACCAACATCTTCGGAAGCCCCCGCCGCATCTGCATGGCCCTGGGGGTCCGCCAACTCGACGACCTGGCCGACCGGGTGAGGCAATTCATGGAGTTCGACCCGCCCAAAAGCCTGAAAGACGCCTTTAACGCCCTGCCCATGGCCATCGACCTGACCCGGTTTTTCCCCCGAAAGTTCCGGGGAAAGACCGCTCCCTGCCAGGAGGTGGTCGCCACTGGGGACGACGTGGACCTCTCCCAAATACCGGTGCTCAAATGCTGGCCCAAGGACGCCGGACGGTTCGTCACACTGCCCCTGGTCATCACCCGGAGCCTTGTCACCGGACGAAGAAACATGGGCATGTACCGCCTGCAAATCTTTGACAAAAACACCACCGGCATGCACTGGCACATCCACAAGGACGGCTCCCACTATTTCCGCGAATACAGCCTGGCCAAAAAGCGCATGCCCGTGTCCGTGGCCATCGGCGCCGACCCCGCCACCACCTACGCCGCCACAGCCCCCATGCCCAGAGGCATGGACGAAATCATACTGGCGGGTTTCATTCGAAAAAAACCGGTCCGGATGGTCCAATGCGTCACCAACGACCTGGAAGTCCCGGCCGAGGCGGAGTTCGTCCTGGAAGGATACGTGGACCCGGGCGAACTGCGCAGGGAAGGCCCCTTCGGCGACCACACCGGCTACTATTCCCTGGCCGACGACTACCCTGTGTTTCACGTCACGGCCGTCACCCGGAGGCGAAATCCCGTCTACAGCGCCACCCTGGTCGGTCGGCCGCCCATGGAGGACTGCTACCTCGCCAAGGCCACCGAACGCCTCTTTCTGCCCATGCTCCAGTCGGTCATTCCCGAAATCAAGAACTACTGGTTCCCCTGGGAGGGAGTCTTTCACAACATCGTGGTGGTGTCTTCCGAAAAGGAATACCCCGGCCACGCCCACAAACTTATGAGCGGCCTCTGGGGACAGGGGCAGATGAGCTTCTGCAAGGCCATCGTCGTGGTGGACGAAGACGTCGATCCGTCCGACTCCGGGGCCATCACCGACGCCCTGCTCCACAGGCTCGACCCCGAAGAAGACATCGTGCTGGCAAAGGGAGTGCTCGACGTGCTGGACCACTCGGCGCCCTCCGCCAACTTCGGCGCCAAGATCGGCATCGACCTGACCCGAAGATTTCCCGGAGAACCCGAACGCCCATCGGTGCAAAGCGCCGCCGCCATTGCCGGCGACCGCGAAATACAAAACGCCCTCGACGACCTGAGGCCCGACTTCACCGGCTACAGGGTCCTTTTCCAGAATTTGGCAACAAAGCAGGCCCTCAGAAACAGATTCATCGCCCTGTCCGTCGAAAAAAGGGAGGGCCTGGGCGGACGCCAGATCGCCGAATCCCTGCTGGAAAGCCAAAGCCTCGCCTGCTTCAATATCTTCATCCTCTACGACAGGGACATCGACCTGCGGGACGACTCGCTCTTGCTGTGGAAACTGTTCAACAACGTGGACCCGAGCCGGGACATGGTCCGAAAAAAGGACCGCGTCGTCATCGACGCGTGCAAGAAAGGCCCCATGGACGGCCACGAGAGGGAATGGCCTGAAGATCTGTCTTTCGACTAATCCCCCCCGGAATTCGGGGTTGGTTCTAACATCGGCTATGCCTTGGCAGAACTCGGACGCGAAGCGTCCTGGTAAATCGCTCTTCAAAACCTTGAACCGACTTGTTCCTGACAGCTCATTTCTCCCTGTCGATTTTTTCTTTTTGCATTGCCATTCCATCCATGCTAATATTCATTTATGTGATTTTTCCACAAATAAATAGGATTAAAAACAAGGATTGGCGATGTTAATAGAATTTAGCGTTGAGAATTACAAATCATTCAAAGATTGTGTGACATTCAGCATGGTGGCCGCTAATTTGAGATCGAAGAACAAGAAGCTGGATGAAAACAATATTTTCCACTACAAAAAAAGCATGGATTTGGTGAAGGTCGCGGCTGTCTATGGGGCCAATGCCAGCGGAAAAAGCAATCTGATCCGGGCGTTCCGGTTCATGCGCCGTTTTGTAATCAACTCTTCGAAAGAATCGCAAGCCGAAGAAGAGATCGATGTCGAAAATTTCAGGCTGTGTACGGAAACGAAAAAAATGCCGTCTTCTTTCGAGAGCATTTTTGTCGTCGATGACGTGAGGTACCGTTACGGCTTCGAACTCGACAGGAAAAAAATCCATTCCGAATGGCTCTACCGTGCCAAAGAAAGGGAGACAAACCTTTTCATGAGAGAAGGTGACGATTTTTCCTTGAAGGGAACTTTTTCCGAAGGCAGAGGATTGGAGACTAAAACAAGAAAAAATGCGTTGTTTCTGTCCGTGTGCGCTCAATGGAACGGTGCTATTTCGACAGATATTTTGAAATGGTTTCGCAGTTGCGTAACCATTTCCGGACTGGACGACCTTGAATACAAGCCGCTCACAATCAAAATGTTCGAAGCGCGGGACATTAAAGAAAGAATTCTATCTTTTATTCGAGAATTTGATTTCGGAATTGACAATTTGAGCATGAAAAGTTCTCCACTGACGGCGGAAAATTTACCAATGGACCTGCCGGATGCAGTGCTTGGATTTCGTTCCGGCGAAAAATTGGATATAACCGTCATAAACACCATTCATAAAAAATACGATGGAAAGGGTCGGTACGCGGGCGAAGAGGTCTTCAATCTTGAAAAAAACGAATCCGAAGGCACCCAAAAAGCCTTCTCTTTCTCCGGGCCGTTGCTGGATGCTCTTTCCAATGGAAAAGTCCTGATTGTAGACGAACTTGACGCAAGGTTTCACCCGACAATTACGAAAGCAATCGTTCAAATGTTCCACGGCAAAAATTACAATCCAAAAAATGCACAGCTGGTGTTCGCAACCCACGACACGAACTTGTTGGACAACAGATTCTTTCGCAGAGACCAAATCTGGTTCGCCGAAAAAAACAAATTCGGAGCAACCGATTTGTACTCGCTGGTGGAATTCAAAGTCCGAAACGATGCTTCCTTCGGGAAAGATTACATCGATGGCAAATACGGAGCCGTTCCATTCATCGGAGGAATCGAAAAAATATTCATAGAAAACGGCAATGGAGAGGACAGACCGGATGCGAAAAAAGAGCCTGAAAAGTCTAAATAAGCTTAAAAGGAACAAGGATTTCAGACCGACGCGAAAAAAATTTTTAATCGTTTGCGAAGGCGAAAAAACAGAACCCGAGTATTTTAAGCATTTTCGTGTTAATAGAATGTTAGTTGAAGGATTAGGAGCGAATACAGTTAGTTTGGTTAAAAAAGCCATTGAGTTGAAAGATGATCCATACACGAATTACGACAATGTCTGGTGCGTTTTTGACAGGGACTCTTTCCCCGCCCAGAATTTCAACAACGCTTTATCACTTGCAAAAAAGAACGACATACAGGTCGCCTACTCCAACGAGGCTTTCGAAATTTGGTACTTGCTGCATTTCCATTATCATACTTCCGCCACAAGCAGGGAAGAATATGCGAGAATGCTTACAGAAAGACTCGGGAGCCCATATAGAAAAAACGATCCCTCCATGTACGACAAGCTTTTTGATCTTCAGGAAACCGCCATCAGAAATGCTGAAAACTTGCTGAAATCGTACACCAACCACTCGCCCGAAAAAGACAACCCCTCCACAAGGGTTCACCTACTGGTTCAAGAATTGAACAAGCATTCCGTCTGAACTTGACATTTTGGCCCGACAGCGCGCCATTTCATTACAATTCCGAGTTCCAAGTTCGGCTCTTGAACCAATTTACACCTAAAAAAACCTACGTTTTCTTTGCCCCGATCTCTTTAAACATTTCGACAAACTCCAGAAGCTTTCTCGCCTGGCTTTCCATGTAACCGATCCAAAATTCCAGCACGCTTTCGCCTTCCGGCGTCAACTGGTACATTCTCTTGGCCGGGCCGGTCCCGTCGGTCTTCCATTCGGAGGAAACCAGGCCGTTTTCCTCCAGGTCCCTGAGATGGCGGTAGATCATGCCCGGAGGCGCCTGTCCCTCGACGAAACCGAACCGGGAGATTTCCTGGATGAGTTCGTAGCCGTAGGAGGGCTTCGCCTTTAAAACCAGCAGGACGGACGGCTGTATGTAGCGTTCCGCCCTGCCCCCGCCCGGTTTTCGTTTTTTGCCGGCACCCTTGTTTTTTGTCGTTGACATATATCCTCCGAGGATATAGATATTAACCATCAATATGTTCGTTTCGACAACCAAAATAGCACGAAGGAGGGCGCCATGGAAAATAAAATATTCGTAAGAGAAAGACGCAAGGTCGATAAAGGCGAAAAGAAGCCGAGGTTTCGCATAGTGGGCGTTTCCGGCTCAGGGGTCAAAGTCTATGTCAAGCATGCCAGAAAGAAAGAGCTGGAACAGATATCCTCGGAGACCGGGGCGAAGATCGTCTATTTGGACGCCGGACAGGGAAAAGGCGACGGCGGAGAAAAATAGTTCATTTCGGCCGTCTTCTTTTCCAATCGGGAACCCTGATCGTTTCCCCGGCGTCGTCCGGGGGAAAATAGCATTTGATGTCGATCAGAGGGGTGCCGTCGAGGGCGTCGATTTCATCGATGAAAACGACGCCCTTCTGTCTGTCCAGTCCCGTGATTTTGCAGCGTGTCATGCCCACGAGGTTGGGCCTGAGCGGCGAGTGCGTGGCAAAGACCCCCGTGAGGGGGTTTTCCGGATTTTTGCACGGATTCACCTTCAGCACGCTTCTGCCCTCCGGGGTGTCGTTTTCGTGGAACCAGAAAAACACGTTTGCGTGGGAAAAGGATTCTATACCGTCCAAGGCCTCCCGAAACGGCTCGTCGATCTCGATTTTTATTTCATCGTGGTTGTTGACAATCCTTCCTATAGAAAAAATCTCGAATTTTTTCAAAGTACCCTCCATTTTGAACAATCCGTCGAAAGGCCCTTCCCTGTTTGCCGCAAGAGAGGCCGTCGATTCGGGTTCGCGGATGAACATCCGTATTATTACCCGAATTTTTGCCATTGATTTTTCTTCCGCAATCTGTCAGAAATGTTTTTTTATACAAGAATTTCCGAACTTTGGAAAGGGTTGGTTTTCGGGTTGGCCCTATGTTCTTGAACGACGGACTCATAGCTGCGGAGGCAAAGTGGAATCTAAAAAAGTGGAATCTAAAAACGAAGCACATTCTGTAGGCTTTTTCCATTGCTTTGCGGTGATTTTTCTCGCGATTCTGGCATTTGCGCCATGGGATGCTGTCGCACAGCACTCGGGTTCGCCGTCGGCGGGTTCGGGGTCTGCGGATTCGGCGGTACGACTTGCACAGCTGGCTGGCGAGGGAAGCGCGGAGGGTTTTTCCGGGGGGCAGGAAGCGCCGTCGCTGGTGCGGCCGCACGGCGAGGGAGGCGTGGAGGGCTTTTCCGGCGGCCAGGAAGAGCTGCCGTCCAGGCAGGCGAACCTGGTCGAAATCCGCGAAATACGTTTCAGCGGCAACACGGTCATCGGAGACGAGGTCTTGCGTGAGGCCGTGGCCTATTTCACCGACCGCCCCTTGTCCTTCGAGGAAATGCAAGCGGCCGCCGAACTGGTTACGGCCACCTACAGCAGCAAGGGGTACATCCTCGCCAGGGCCTACCTTCCCGAGCAGGAAATCCAGGACGGCGTTCTTAGGATCGCGATTCGGGAGGGAATCCTGGGGGACATCGAGACAGGCGAAAAGAAATATTTCAGTCCCTGGGTATTGAAGCGGCATTTCGAGCCGCTGCGAGGAAAGATCGTGGAGGAGAAGTCCTTCGAAAAGAGTCTGTATCTGTCCCGCGAATTGCCTGGGGCGGACATGTCCATGGCCTACAAGAAAGGCGAGGCGCCGGGGACAGTCGATCTGGTTCTGGATTCAAAGGACAATTTTTTCGACGCGGTCGATGCGGGGCTGGACTACAACAATTTCGGGGCCGAGGTGGTCAGCGAAAACCGCTACGGCGCATCGGTCAGGGTCACCGAGCCGCTTTGGGGAAGCACCTGGGGCGTGCGAGGAGTGATCGGCGACGACATCGACAATTCCGCCATGATCGCGGCGGACGCCTCCATTCCGGTGGGGCCCTATGGCACGTCCGTGAACGGCTCCTACCTGACCGGCGACTACGCGCTGGGGCAGGATCTGGCGGACCTGGGGCTCGACGGGGAAACCGAGATTTACGGCTTCAACATCACCCATCCGATCATCCGCAAGGCCACGCTGGGACTGGACGTTTCCCTGGGATACGACTACAAGTACACCAAGACCTACGTTCTGGACACCGAAAGAAGCATCGACGATCTGGACGTCTATTGGGCGTCGGTCAGCTACGATTCCCTGGACCGTTTTTTCGGCAAGAACCTCGTCTACCTGGCCTACACCCACGGGGAGGTCAATCCCGACGACGATACCGATCCCAGCCGCTATAACGGAGACGAGTCGTTCGACAAGGTCGCCCTGGACGCCGCCCGGCTGCAAAAGATTCCCTACTTCGACTACACCACGCTGTCCTTGCGGTTCTACGGGCAGTACGCAGACGAGCGTCTGCCGCCGGTCGAACAGATTCTGCTCGGCGGCTACGGCTCCGTCAGGGGACACGAACCCTCGGTGCTGCTGGGCGACTACGGATTCAACGTTTCGACGGAATTGCTGATCGCGCCGCCGTTCATCCGGGAAAAGGAGATATTCGGCCGCAGGATCGCGGAGATGTTCCAGCTGGCCTTCTTCTACGATTACGGCAAGATCTACCAGCAGGACCCAATACCTGGAGAACAGGAGTCCGACGACCTGGCCGGGTACGGGGCGGGCCTGCGATTCTACCACGACCGGATCCGCTGCAAGCTGGATTTCGCGCTGCCGGTCGAAAAAAGGGACGACCCGGACGCCGAAAGCTCGTACATCTACCTGTGGGTGTCCCTGGACATTCTGTAGGTTCAGCCAAAGCCCGGCAGGGGCGGGTCTTTTCCGGTCGCCGGATAGCCGGTGCGGAGACCGTGAACTCGACAACAAAAAGCTTTTGCGCCGGGCGTTCCCGACGCGAAAGCCATAGCATAACAACAGGACGAAACCTTCGGAGGGCAACATGATTAGCCAAATGAGAAAGAACCGGTCGGTCACTCACATTCTGTTTCTCGTATACTTGACCATGTTCCTGCCGCTGCAAGCCTACGGACTTCCCCAGGGAGGCACGGTCGTGTCCGGGCAGGCGGGGATTTCCCGTCCGAGCCCCTTGAACATGAAAATCCAGCAGGCCACGCAGAAGGCAATCATCAACTGGAACAGCTTCAGCATCGGCGCTTCCGAATCGGTCAACATCGCCCAGCCCGGAGCTTCCTCCATTTCCCTCAATCGCGTGGTCGGCATCGACCCCTCCCTGCTCGACGGTCTGCTGTCGTCCAACGGACGGGTCTTTCTGATCAACCCCAACGGCATCATGGTGGGACCCAACGGCCGCATCAACGTCAATTCCTTCATCGGCAGCAGCCTCGACATCGCCGACCGGGATTTTCTGAACGACGAATTCGTCTTCACCGTCACCCAAGGCGCGCCCCTGTCCCAGATTCTCAACCAGGGCAACATCGCCGCCGCAGAGGGCGGCTTCGTCACGCTCATGGGACCGTCGGTGCAAAACGCCGGGACCATCGCGGCGAAAATGGGCAAGGTCTATCTCGCCGGCGCCGAAAAGGTGACGCTGAACTTCGCGGGCAACGACCTGGTCGGGTTCGTCCTGGACGAATCGGTCAAGGAAAAGATCGTGGGCTTCGACGGCAAGCGAGTCGATTCCACGGTCTCCAACACGGGGAAAGTCTCCGCCGCAGGCGGCGAAGTCATCTTGAGCGCCTCGACGGCCAAGGACCTGGTGCAGTCCGTGGTCAACAACGAAGGCGTGGTGGAGGCCGTTTCCATGAAAAGCAAAAACGGCGTCATCCGCCTTCTGGGAGGAGACGAGGGCATCGTGTCCAACTCCGGCCTTCTTGACGCCTCCGGGACCGAATCGGGCGAAACCGGCGGGACCGTCCATGTCCTGGGAGAAAAGATCGGGCTCTTCGACCAGGGAAGAATCGACGTCTCCGGAGAAGCGGGCGGCGGCGAAGTCCTGTTCGGCGGCGAATACCGGGGACAAGACCCCGACGTGCCCAACTCCAGCATGGCCTACCTCGGTCCGGATTCCGAAATCAACGCCGACGCCATAGGCTCCGGCGACGGCGGCAGAATCATCGTGTGGTCCGACGAGGGAAGCCAGGTCTACGGCGCGCTCTCGGCGCGAGGCGCCGCGATTTCAGGAGACGGCGGCTTTGTGGAGACTTCTTCCAAGATCGGGCTGGACATTCGGACATCTCCAGATGTTTCCGCCGTCAACGGCGCGGGCGGGCTTTGGCTCATCGATCCGTACGATATCACTATCGTTGACACGGGAACGACCCAAGCGGTGGATACGGTAGACAATCCATTCACCTCCACAGGCACCGGCGCGACTTTGCTTGTCAGCGATATTTTAACCGCCTTGGGTGACGGAAATTCGGTCACGGTCCGGACTGGAGGTGACGACAATGAACCGGGAGGAAACCTAAGCTGGAACGCGAGCTTGTCGTATGACGGCCAAAGTGAAGCGAGCCTGACCCTTGAAGGACACAACAACGTAATCATCGAAATTGCCAATGGGTCGATAGAAGCGAAACACGCAAAACTGAATCTGACACTCCGAGCAAACACCGATGGGAAAATAAGTATTGATGCCGACATAGACACCAAAGGCGGCTTTTTTAATGCGTATTCGCAAGGCGGGTTACTAGAACTTGACTCAGGCAATTCCATAACTACGAATGGCGGGATCTTTTATGCATCCTCCGACGGAGGAAATATCGATCTGGAAGGTACCGTGAATACGGGCGGCGGCACATTCACTGTGTATTCCTATGAGGGAACTATTGGCTTGGGAGGCACGCTCAACACGAACAATGGAAAGGTCACGTTAAATTCCGGAAGCGGAAGCATCAACGTCGATGGCATTGTGAACACCTCCGGGGGGATTTTCGAGGCTTATGCCCTTTCCGGGTCGAATTACGGTACTATCGCGATCAATGGACAAGTCACTACATCCAGCGGCAGTTTCACTGCCGATGGCGCCAGTTTCAATGGTTCAGGATCTGTCGTAAATGGGGGCGTCATCTCAATCAATACCCACGGCACGGGCGATGCAATCAACTTCACCGGGTCCCTTGGAGGCACCACTCTAAGCGTAGCCGCCTATGGCGATTGCAATGTCTATTTGGAAGGAGATAACGATGTCGCTTTGGTAGAATTACTTACCGGAGACGGCGCAACAATAAGTGAAGCAAAAATAAAGGATGTGCTCGACATAAAAATAGGAGACCTCGGAAGCATCACTGACCTGACTGTCAATGCTTCCGGCCTCCTCGGCCAGAAAGAAGGCTCGACCCTCGCGGTGGATGGCGATGCAACGCTGAAGACAAGCGGAGAAATTCAGATTGAGAACGCAGACATAGGCGACAATCTCGCCGTCGATGCGGGTCAACTGGACGGGAGCAAGGCTTCAACAATCATAGTCGGCGGCGAAGCGACTTTCAACCTGACTTCCGAAGTCGCATTGGGGAAACTTACCGTACAAAAGAAGGATGGAAATGGCGGCTGCCTGACCATCGACACGACCAAGAGCCCGACACCGGCGAGTATCTTGCAAGCCGACGGCAAGACCCTGACGGTGGCGGGCACTGCGACGTTGAAGACCGACGGAGGTTTTCATCTTGAGGACGCCGACATAGGCGGCAATCTCGACGTCGATGCGGCGACACTGGACGTGAGCCAGGATTCGACAATCAAAGTCGGCGGCGAAGCGACTTTCAACCTGACTTCAGAAGTCACATTGGGGAAACTTACCGTACAAAAGAAGGATGGAAATGGCGGCTGTCTGACCATCGACACGACCAAGAGCCCGACACCGGCGAGTATCTTGCAAGCCGACGGCAAGACCCTGACGGTGGCGGGCACTGCGACGTTGAAGACCGACGGAGGTTTTCATCTTGAGGACGCCGACATAGGCGGCAATCTCGACGTCGATGCGGCGACACTGGACGTGAGCCAGGATTCGACAATCAAAGTCGGCGGCGAAGCGACTTTCAACCTGACTTCAGAAGTCACATTGGGGAAACTTACCGTACAAAAGAAGGATGGAAATGGCGGCTGTCTGACCATCGACACGACCAAGAGCCCGACACCGGCGAGTATCTTGCAAGCCGACGGCAAGACCCTGACGGTGGAAGGCACTGCTACCTTGAATACCAGCGGCAGCTTACATCTTGAAAAGGCCGTTATAGGCGGCGACCTGAACATCGGTACAAATCCGAGTGCGATACCGACGAGTATCTCCATTTCCGGAGCCGCAGGCAACGACCTAACGGTGAGTGGAAATGCGACCTTGAAGACAAGCGGAAATATTTACCTCGAGAATGCCGTCATAGGCGAGGATGCCGACACAGGCGGCATTCTCGACGTCGAGGCGGCGACACTGGGAAATACCCTGGATTCGACAATCCAAGTCACCAACCAAGCGACTTTCAACCTGACCCCGACCTCCACCGTCGAATTGGGGAACCTTAGCGTACAAAAGTGGAATGGATCTGGCGGAAATTTCAAGCTATCGAATGCCGGAAATATAAGCCAGGCCATCGCAACGAGACTGTCCGTGGAAGGGAACGCTATTTTTGATTTCGGTGATGGAGTTCGGTACGATTTGAATTTGGTCAACGACGGAAACACTATGCATAGCGCCGAAGTGATAAATGCCAATGAAGTAAACGTGACGACAGGCGCAGGCACATCGGGCAGCACCACCTATGCTATAGACGCCACCGGGAAAGTGGTTGTCGTGCAGCAGGATGGGGATCTAATTGTGAACAAGGTGGTGAGCACATTTAAGGATGATATCGAATATGCCGTCAACCTTACGGCGAATGCCGGATCGATCAAGCCGGTCGGATCTAACTCCTACGTGCAAAGCCACGATCTTATTTTGAATGCGTCAGTGGACATCGGCACGTATGATGCCGGTCATAATCCAGATGTCGGCGCCCTGATTACCGAAGCCGACGAGGTCCAAATAGCATCGGCAGTAAATGTCAAGATCAAGGACACCGGAGACGGCGCCACTGCTTTCCGGATCGATCAAGCTACCGGCGACGTGGTCCTCAAGGAATCCAAAGGCGATTTCCAAATCGAGAATGGCATTTTTATAGACAAAAAAGGCGTCTGGCTTTTCTCCGCAAACGATTTGGGGAATGCTTCCATTTTGGGAAAGCAAAGCGACGACACGGCCGACATTAAAGCTTCCAGCGTCCATTTGAACGCACAAACCGCAATCGGGGAGGCCGGAAACGTTTTTCTCACCGACACAGGCTCCGTCGATGCATACAGCGGAACCGACATTCATTTGGCCGACATCGGAACTACGGACACGACATGGGATGCCGAAAGCATTTCCGGAAACATCCACATCACCCAGAAAGCCGGCAACCTCGCCGCAGGTTCGATCGTTTCCAAATCCGCCAGCGGCGGATTGGTCGAGCTTAAAGCCTCGGATGGCGCCATCGTAGAAGACGTTACCACGGGCTCCCATGTCGAAGCATCCGAGGTGTCCCTCTGGTCCAGCCAAGACATCGGCACCAACGAAGATCGAATAGAAACCAGCGCAGGAAAAGTGGAAGTCGGCAATGCCGTTAACGTGTACCTGGATGACGAGAATAGCAAAGATACCGATTTCAGTATCGGCATTGAGACCGTTCCAGGAAACGCGGTAACGGGCAATGTCAGCATCGCGAAAAACCAAGGCAACTTGAAAATCGCCGGTGTCCATACCGATGCCGCGACCGCCACAGTGACTTTGACTTCTTCCATCGGGTCCGTGGTCGGTCTCGAAAACGGTTCGTCTCCCCATGTCAAGGCTTCCGTCGTCGAAATCTGGGCGGCCGACTCCGTTTACAAGGAGCCCGACGGCGGCGGCGGGGACCCGGAAAATTTTACTACACAAGTATCGACGGCGTGGGTTCAAAACGCCGTCAATGTCTTATTGGAGGATTCGTCGGCAACTGACACCGTTTTCAAGGTCGGCGGGTTCGATACAGGCAGCATTTCGGGAAATGTCACGATAGTCAAAAACAACGCCGACATGCTGATCGACACCATACAGGCGAAACAGCCGGACAAGACCGTCGATTTGCAGAGCCAGGGGGCGATAGCGGCCGCTGACGATTCGACCGATGTCCATGTGGCCGCAGAGTCTGCGATCCTGTCTGCGGACGGTGCCATTCGCGGAAAAAACGATGGAAAAGAATTGAAAGTGGACGCCTCTTTGGTTACCGTCGAAAGGGCGGCGGGGATGAACCTCCTGGACAAGTCGTCCGGCGGCTCGCCCGACACCGTATACGACATCGGGCAGTTGGACCCCGGAAACCAGGTTTCCGGAACCGTGAAAGTCGTCAAGGAAAACGGAAACATTCTACTTGAAAAGATCGCCACGGACGGAGACGTGGTCCTTGTCGCCCAAGACGAAGACGGGCAAATCCTGGAACACGAGGCGGCCGCCGGCATCGACGGCCCGGACATCGCGTGCCAAACGGCGAACCTGACGGCGAGCACGGGTATCGGGCAGGCAGGCGAAGGCAATGAACTGGATACCCGGATCGGCAAGCTCGTCGCAAAGGTGACGGGCACGGGAAGCATCTTCGTCCTGGAGGCCGGCGCCCTCGATCTCGGAGGCGCCTCAGACGACGAAACGGTGGAGACCCAGAAAGGCGATATCAACGTTCACGCAACGGGCGACATGAACATCTACGGCCTGACGACGGCTCGCGACAGCGGGGAAATCCACTTGGAATCCGACAGCGATTTGAACATCTACAACAGCGTGACCTCGCCTGATTTCATCGAAATCGCAGCAAACAACGTTGTTGTCGGAATAGACGGAAGGGTTGAAACCTTCGGGGACGCAGGCATTTCAATCCATGCGGAAGACAAGCTTACCCTCAGGGACGATGTCGGCGGAAATCACGGCCTGGTCATCAACGATTCCGGGACCATAGACCTTACGTTCGACCAATTGAGAATCGAGCAGAAATCGAGCGTCGTCGGACAAAATCAAATCATATCTCAAAACGGCGAAGTGGTTATCGGTACCGACGCCGCCGGTCCCATTTCCTTGTTCGGCACAGGAGCGTCCGCTCTGGTGGACAAGGGATCATCGGATCAGATCAAAACCCCGGAGCTTCGATTCGACTTGCCAGGCTACACGGTGGAACTCAATCCGCCCGAAGATGGTTTTTCGGAAAACGTGGCCAGATTCGGAATGACTGCGGATCAAGTCGATATCGTCGGCGACAAATACGTATTCGGGTCGCTCGATATCGATGCGGACTACGGGATAAATTTCAATCGCCCCGGAAACATCGAGGTGTGGACGGTCTCCGGGCCTCTCTATCTCAACAAGGACGGCGTTGGAGACATCACATTGAATGTCGCCAACCGCGTTGTGGACCTGCGGGCAAATCAAAAAGACGGTTTTGGAACGGGAGAAATCCATCTCGGGAACGTTTTGGCGGCGGGCCAGTCCAATCCGAAATTGTCCCTGATTTCGCAAGGCAACGTCACTCTCGAATCCGTGGATATCAACGAAGGAGTACTGCTTGTCAACTTGGATACCAATGGCAAGAGAATCAGTGCGGTTCTGAACGCCGGCCCGTTGATCGCCGGATATATTATCATCGGCAAAGACGACGACGACGACGATGACGAATGGGATGAAATTGTGTTCGCAGGGAATGTAAAAGCCGAAAAAGGGGACAATTCCGGAGTCTGGGCGGACAAAGGAATCCTTGTCGAACATGCCAAGACAGTCAGACTTTCGAATAACGTGAATCTGACGGCCGAGACAGGGGACATAACGTTCGCAGATTCCGTCGGGACCCTGCTTCTGACCGGTAGCCACAGTTTCAGAACGGAGATTGGTTCCGTGAACCTGACCGACGTGACGGAAGCCGATGCGCCTTCTTCCAGTCTCGCAATCGACAGCGCGAAAAATATCGATTTGTCTTCGGTGGATATCGGAGGCGATTTGACTATCGACTTTGCGAACGGGGGCGCCTTGAGTTCAGGTGCTTTGAAGGCGAAAAGTGTTGCCGTCGATGGTTCCGGCGGCAGTTCCAGAATAAAATTCGAAGAAAATGTGGGGGCAATCGACGGAAATATCGATATTTCGAATGCGGCCGAGGTGGTACTTGCAGACGGCGTCGAACTGTCTGGTGTCAAAGGAGAGACGGCCAACGCCGCCAATGTGAATATCCATGACGGAATCACCCAAATCACGATGGGCGCGGGGTCTAATGGCAATAAGATCAGCGCCAAAGACGGTTCGATACGTCTGGGGGCCACCAGCGGCTCCAACACGGGAAAACTGGGGCTGGAAGCCAAGGACGCAATCGACCTTGATGCGGTGCACCTCGGCGGAGGTCTCGAAATCGGGCGCGCAAGTTCGGTGACTATCAATAAAAACGTCACGGCCAAGGGTCCCATCACAGTGAAAAATTCGGCCGAAAACGAAACGGTGGCGGTGAACCTGGCCGGGGACGTTTTTCTGAAATCTATGGAAGGCGACGTATCCATGTCCGCGGACAACCGGGTTTCCGGAATCCATTTGATCGGCGCCGAAGGCACGGCAAACGGCATTGAAGCTGTCGTCGGAAATCTCAGCCTGGCAAGCATAGACGACGCCGGCAGCCCCGACCGTCTGACAATTTCAGGAAAGAGCATCGACATCGAATCCGTACATATTTCCGGGGACCTTGTCATATCGGCAGGAAAAGGCATGGCCGGAGACGCTCTTCATGCCGGAGATCTAAGGGCGGGAAGCATCGACGTTTCGGGAACGGACGGAAACGATTCTCTTTATTTCGAAGGCGTACTGGAATCCAAGGCAGAAGATATATCCATCCGAACGGCGCAGCTGGCAGATTTTTCGGATGATGTGAACGCTTCGACAAGCTTGACGGTTGCCGACACGGACACGGTGAATATCGGCAGGGATCTCGATATGACGGCCCGAGGCGGCAATCTCGACATCGCAAGCGATAACGGCAGGATCACATTCGACAGAGGCATCGGCGAAATCCATCTCGCGGCCGGAGGCAATTACGACGTCGTTTTAGGCGAAATCTACCAGACCGGAGAGCAAGGGACTCTCTTTGTAAATGCAGGAGGTAGCGTTCGCGCAGCCCAAATGACCGTGCCAAATACCGACGTGGACATCGAGTTCAACACCGGCCAGGACCCGCAGGGCAAAGTCTTCTCCTCGACAGGCATAACGGCGAACAATATCATGCTTCAAGGGAGCGCAAACGCAGACGATCGGATCGATTTCGACGCGGACATTTCCGCCGGCGGGATCTTGACCATAGAAAAGGTCGGGGTTGCGGACATCGCAAGCGGCATCGGCTTGAGCGCTCAAACCGCTGTGAAGATATGCAAGGACATGGGCGCCATCCGCATAACCGGCTCTTCGGACCAGGCAGCTTCCATAACCGCTCATTCCGGTTCTGTGGCTTTGGGAAAGATAACCGACACCGGCGCCGGCGACTCCGACACGTTGAAAATCACGGCCAAGACTGCCGTGAACATCGACAGTGCGCAGATGGCAAGGTCTTTGGACATCGCTGCGGGCGAATCCCTGACTGTGGCGGGCGATTTGACGGCCGGAGGCATCAAGGCGACGGGTCTCTCCGGGGGAGAGACCTTCGCGTTCAAGGGGCCTGTTTCGTCCACTTCGAGATCAATCCTGATCGACAACGCCGGAAAGGTGCTTTTTTCAGGGGACGTGACCGCCAACACCGATTTGACCGTGTCGAACATCGGCGAATCGGTTTCGTTGGGCGACGGCGTCGATCTCAAGGCGTCGAATGGAAACGTCGATTTGACCGCCAACGTTCTCTCTATCGACTTGGGCGGAACGTCCAAAACGGCGCACCGCATCGCAGCGGAAGGCGACGGCGACGTAAGACTCTCAAATGTCACGGATTCGGGTGCCGCCAGCGACCTTTATATCGAAGCGCAGGGCTCGGTCGAGGCGAAGTCCCTCGCCGTCCTGGGCGATCTCGAAATCATCGCGGACACCGACCATGACGGCCGGGAAACCGTCTCGTTGGACGAGGCGTCGGCCAGGAACCTCACGATTTCCGGCGGCACGGACCTCGACGATGAAATCGATGTCAAAAGGGGGCTGACTGCGGAATACGACTTGGTGGCGGCAGAGGCCTTGGTTTTCAAAAACGCGGCCATTGTGGATTTGGAAGGAGATGTCAAGATCAAGGCCTCTCGAAACGTGAGTGCGGTGGATCACGTGGGTCGGATATTTCTGAGCGGCGATTCGGGCACGACCAACATGATCGAAGCTGTGGAAGACTCCGTGAATATCGCGGCGAAAATAACGGACCATTCCAGTCCGGACAAGCTGACCGTCAAAGCCGGTAAATTCGTAAATCTTTCCGAAGTCGATATCAGCGGCATTTTGGAAATCATCGGACCGGAAGGAGTCAAGATCGACGGAGGCATCAATTCCGGAGCGGGCTTCTATTCATCCGGCGGGACCTTCGAACTGGCTAACGGGGGTCTTACCACAACCGATTCACCCATATTCATCGATCACGTCGGCGACGTGACTATAGCGGGCGAGCTGAACCCGGGCGCCGGTCAAATCACAATCAATGGCGACAAGATATCGATCAGCAAAAGCATCATCGCCGAAAGCGGTTTTTTCAGCAAAGGAACGACGTTCGTTTTCACTGGCGAAAAGATATCCACGTTGGGCGCCCCCATCTCCATCAATTACACAGGCGACGTGACGGTCCTGGGAGCATTGGATTCCGGCTCGGGCGCAACGAATGTAACTGGCGACAACGTGAAGATCGGGGCCGACGTGCATGCCGGGGGCGGCTTCGCCTCCTCCGGCGGAGGCTCCTTCGACAATACAGGCGGAAAAATCGTAACGGACAATTCGAACATTGCGATCGACTTCGACGGCCTTGTTACAATCGCCGCCGCATTAAGTTCCGGCGCCGGCGACATCCACGTAGATTCCAACCACCGAATCGGCATTCTGAGGACAGGCAGGATACAAACCACCACGGGCTCGGTCTTACTGGGCAAGACCAGAGAAGGGAAAATCGGGCTCGCCGCGAACATCTCGACGGAGGGAGGCGATATCTTCTTCTACAGAAATACCGATGTGACTGCGGACATTTTGCTGGATACCGGCAGCGGCCCCGGAGACGTCTTATTCGGAGGCTATCTGACCGGATATGGCAGCCTTGAAATTGCGACGGGGTCGGGAACTGCGAGTTTCGAAAGAACCGTAGTTCTCGGCGGACTGAAAATCACCGCCAATCAGATCGATCTGCCGACAGTGACAACCTCCGGAATGCAGGAGTACAAAGGGCAAATCAGCCTGAGTGGAGACCTGATCAGCGACAGCGGCGTAAGGCTCGACGGGCCGGTCACCCTGCTTGCCTCGGCCACTGTTTCCGGCAGCACTATCGATTTTCAAAACAGCGTCACCGGAGCCCAAGTGCTGACTCTCAAGGGTTCCTCTATCGCCATCCAAGGGACGGCATCCGTCGCGACACTGATAGCGAACGATTCCACAAGCATACTTGTCCACGATGTCCTGACCACCGGCGACCAAGTCTACAGCGGCCCTACCTCGGTCGCCGGAGACCTGTACGCGGGCAACTCGATCGTTTTCAATTCGCCCGTGACACTGGCCGACAACGAAATCGAAATGGAGGCGCATTCCGACATCATCTTCCACAAAACCCTCGACGGCATGTCTCCCGGAGGCCAGGTACTCCGGATACAAAGCTCCGGTGGCGAGCTGAGTTTCATGGATAAAGTCGGTTCCATCAATAAACTGGGAGGGCTCTATGTGGAAGAGGCCAAAGGAGGGGCGTTTTTCCTTTCGACGGTCGAGTCGGAAATCGTAGATATCCGCAACACTTCGAACGTCGTCTTTTCCGACGATGCAATAGCGGAAAACGGCTTTTATGTGGAAACCGGCGATTTCGAAAACCAGGCCGGGGCCGAAATCGAAACGCAAACAGGCCCCCTTACGATCAAGAGCACCGGAAATGTTTCCATCCTGGCGGCGCTTCGTTCCGGCGACAAGGACATCGCCATATCCTCCGAGGGACCGGGCGGCGTTGTCCTCATTGACGCCGCGATCGAATCCGACAAAGGCGGCGTGAACATCTTCTCCGCAGGCCAGACCACTGTGACGAAGAACGGGGACATTTTCACCGGCACGGGCGACGTGGTGTTCGGGGGCAAAGGCTCGGGCAAGATCTTCACTGGCGGCGACGCGACCACAGCCGGCGGTTCCATAAGCTTTCTGGCCGAATCCTACCTGACCGGCCCCGTGGTTTTCAATACGGGCGCAGGGGGCGGCGACATCAGGTTCTTAGGCGGATTGAACGCCGCAAACGGCAAGGGGACCGAGCTCTCCCTCCTTGCAGGCTCCGGCGTCGTGTCCTTTAAAGGCCCCGTGGGAGATAAACAGGCGCTGGCATCCTTGAGAATCGAAGGTGCCAGGGGAGTGACGGCGGATGGTCCTGTCGTAGCCGACCGGGTCGATTTCCTGAATGCGGGGGATGTCGAATTGAACGGCGACCTGAACGCTTCCGGCGGGTTCTCCAGCCAAGGCGACGCCTTTTCCAGCGCGGGCAAAATCGAGACCGCCGATACGGACGTCAGCATCCAACACCGGGGGCCGGTCTTCATCCAAGGCGACATATCGACCGGCGCGGGAGCGGTGGACATCGACGCCACCGGTCCCGGCGCCACGCTGAGCATCCTGGCGGGCATCTATACCACCGCAGGACTGGTGACCATCGACTCCATGGGCGGCTCCATCCTGGGCGAAACCGGGCTCATGCGTACCGAAACCGGCGACATCCTGTTCGGACAAGACCTTTCCGGTTCCCTTGCGCTGTACGGAAATATCGAAACCAGCGGCGGCGACATCCTATTCGCCAATCCCGTTCTGGTGGGCGGCGACATTCGTATCGACACGGGCGAAGGCGCCGGGGACGTTACGTTCCAAAGCGCACTGGACGCCGTCGCGCCGAATCAAAACGACAACGCGCAACGAACCCTGGGTATTCTGGCCGGGACAGGAAACGTCGTTTTCGCCGGACGAACGGGAGGCTCGACCCCGCTCGACGCTCTGACGGTGGGCCCGGCATCCTCGCTTACCGTCCAAGACGCCTTGGACGCCGCACTAGTTCAATTCTTGCAAGTCGAAACGGTAGTATTGAACGGCGACATCGTCGCCGCAAACGGCTTTTCCAGCTCGGGCGGGTCCTTTGACGGCAAGCGGGTCTCCATCACCACCCAAGGCGCCGACATTGCGGTCGAGCATACGGAGGATGCGTCATTCGGCGGGAACCTGAACTCCAACGGCGGTAAAATCCGCCTGTCCGCAGGCGGCGAAATGTCCCTGGCAGACGGCGCCAGCCTGGACTCTTCCGGCGGCGAGGTCGCGCTGACTGCGGGGAAGAACTTGACGGCGGGCTCCTCCTCGGCCATTTCCACCGGCGGCGGACAATTGTCGGTCGAAACCGGCGAAGCTCTCGACCTCGGAGAAAACTTCTCCATCGCGACGCGAGGCGGCGCGGCCACGCTTGCCTCGAAGGCGGATTTGATGGTCGGCACCGGCACCGCAGTGGAAACCGGAGGCGGGAGCCTGTCTCTCGTTTCCAGCGCGGGCTTTACTGCAGGAGAAGCCGCGAGCTTCCGGTCCTCCGGCGGCGACCTCGCCATGGAATCAGGATTGGATTTGGCTGTCGGACAAGGCGTCTCGCTGGATTCGGGGGGAGGAGATCTCGACATCGCGGCCGGGCAGGACCTGAATATCGGGGCGTATTCGTCGCTTGATTCCGGCAACGGAAGCCTTGAAGTCCGTTCCGGAAGGAACGCGACGTTCGAAACGGGCGTCGCTCTGACATCTTCCGAAGGCGACACGAACATCGAGGCCGCAGGCGGCTTGACTTTCGGCCACCAGGTCGCCTTCGATTCCGGAACAGGGCGTCTTTCGCTGACAGCCGGAGGCGACCTGGCCGCAGGCGACCAGCTGAGCCTGACCGCGACAGGCGGCGAATTGCTGGTTCAGGCCGAAGGCGCCATGGATATCGGAGAACACGCCGCACTGGATTCCGGCGGCGGCGAGTTGCTCCTCCAGTCCGGCGGTCCCAACTCCATCGGAAACAACGCGGTCCTCGATTCGGGAGGGGGACAATTGAAGATACTGTCGGAAGCAAGCCTGACCGCAGGTTCCAATGTCGTCGTTAACGCCAAAGACGGCGACATCCTCTTGCGCTCGGACGGCGCGATGAGCATCGGAAACGGCTCGGCCTTCAATTCGGGCACGGGAGAACTGGAAATCCGGTCGGGACAAAACCTGACCGCAGGTTCGGATGTCGCCGTGAAATCGGAAAACGGTCCCGTCCTCTTAAGTTCAAATGGCGCTATGAAAATCGGAAACGGCTCGACCGTCGATTCGGGGAAAGGCGAATTGCAAATCCAATCCGGACAAAACCTGACCGCAGGTTCGGATGTCGCCGTGAAATCGGAAAACGGTCCCGTCCTCTTAAGTTCAAATGGCGCTATGAAAATCGGAAACGGCTCGACCGTCGATTCGGGGAAAGGCGAATTGCAAATCCAATCCGGACAAAGCCTGACCACAGGGTCGGATGTCGCATTGAAATCGAAAAGCGGTCCGGTCCTCTTGAGTTCGGAGGGCGCGATGGACATCGGAGACCGGTCGGTCGTCGATTCGGGGACCGGAGAACTGCAAATTCGGTCGGGGGAAAACCTGACCGCCGGTTCCGATGTTGTGCTGAACGCCGACAACAACGACATGCTTCTGCACTCCGATGGCGCGATGAACATCGGGAACGGAGGCTCCCTCGAAACCAACGGCGGAAATGCGGAAATCTACGCCGGCGGCCCCATGGCCCTGGACGGCCAAATCATGTCCGGAAACGGAGACATCGTCCTGACAGGCAACGACACCGTCACCATGGCCCCCGACGGCGTCATCGACGCCGGAGCCGGCAAGATCGCCATGAATTCCGGCGGAGCCATGACCGTGACCACCCTGAAAACCACCTGCAAAAGCGCCTCCGATCAGGACCCGGCGGTGAGCCTGAGCAGTCGAGGGGGGATATTCGACGCTGGAAACGACGGCCAGGGCGCCGCCTTGGACATCGAGGCGACCAAGGGCTTGCTCGAAGTCCGCAGCCCCTTGGGAATCGGGACTGCGGACAATCCGCTCGAAATTTCCGTCTCCTCTCTCACGGTCCTTCCCGATATCGTCGAGGGCCCCCTGGCGGATATGCCCAATGCCGCATGGACCGGCGACGGCGCCCACGGCGTCTATCTCGACAACGCAGGGAGCCTCTTTATCAACAACCTGAAAACAGGCGAAGGAGGAAACGTTTTCCTGACCGCCAACGGTTCCTTGTCGGTCCTGGAACTGGCGGCGGAAAACGGCGACGTCCAACTGACCGGAAGCGCCATCCATGGCAAAACCCAGGACGACGGGGTCTACATAAAGGGAAACGACATCGAATTGCACGCCACCGAAGGCGCCATCAAAGTCAGTTCCATCCAATCCGCCTCCAACGGAAAAGTCACTCTCATTGCGAAACTGGGCATCGAAAGCGGACAGGGACAAACCGGCTACATCCGGGGCGGCCAGGGTATTTTCAAATCGTTGCATTTCGGCACCCAGAACTCTCCATTGCTGGTCGATTTGAAATCCATCCTTTTCGAGGCAAACGAACGTGTCGATCAAAGCACGCACGTGGGCCTTTTCTCGGCGCTCCCCGGCAGCGCTCCCGGAAAGGGGCAAATCAATCCCCTAATCCCCCTGAACACCTACGGCGTGGTCATGGGCTATTACGGCAATCTCGATGCGGGAAAGATCTTCTACTTTTTCATAGGAGGAAGAAACATCGAAGCCTTTCTTCTCGGCCTGTCCTCCAGCACGGTGCAGGAGGAAAAACTGGAGGAAATGCTCGCCGCTCTGGTCGCGTCCGACAAATGGGAACCCCCGCCGCCCCAGGACATTCCCGAAATCGCCCTGGAAGCGATACAGGCGCCGAGTCTGACGGAAAGGGACGAAAGCTTCCCTACCCTGCTCTGGTACGACAGAAACGAAACCGCGACCGTTCCCGGTTTGTCGAGAAGAAATCCCGTCTGGCTCAAGCTGGACAAAACCGGCCTCCAGGCCTTCTTCGAATACGACCCCGGTCTGCGGGGCCTGCTTTAATTTAATCCAACAACGAAAGAAAGGAGTCCTTTTCGCATGAAACACAAGTTCGCCATCGTCGTTTTCCTGGCCGTCGCGCTTTCGTCGGCCATGGCCCAGCCAATCCACGCCCAGACCAAGGTCGGCTACATCGATCTGCAAAGACTGGTGGGAGAGTCGGAGATGGGCAGAAAGGCGCAGCAGGAACTAAGCGTCATGAGGGAACAAAAGGAAGCGCTTCTCGGCATCAAGCTCTCGGAACTCAACAAGTTGAAGGACTACATCAACAAGGAAGGCGCCACGATGGACCCGGCGACCAAAAAGGACAAGATCGAAGAGCTGCAAAAAGCCTACAAGGAATACCAAAGACTGGTCGCCGACGCCAAGGACGACATCGAACGGGAGGACCGCGACCTGGTCGCCACCATTCTCAGCAAGGCCGACGGAGTCCTGAAAATGGTGGCCAAGTCCCAGGGATACACCATCATCCTCAAAGACCCCAATGCCATCGGGTACCTTGACAACAGCGTCGATATCACGGACGCCGTACTAAAGGAGCTGAACAAGAACTGAAAAACCTTCCACGCTGCGTTGCGAGCAACGCAGCGTGCTCCCCACCTGTCCCCGTTTCGCTCTGGTCAATTCGTTCCCGCGCTTCGCGTGGGAACAATTTTAAAACGATCTGCGTCCGGCACGCCATTGCAGCCTGAAAAAGGATAAGAAATTGAAATTTCAAACGATCACTTTGGAAAGAGGAGAATGTTTCGGTCCCTGTCCCGTATACCAGGTCGATATCCGTTGCGATGGTTATGTCGAATACTGCGGCATATGTGAAGTCGAAGAATCCGCTTTTTCATATCATAGTTGACATCTGTCCTCTGGTCGCCATAATGGTTCGTAATCAACGGATGCGAATGCAACACGGGACCCTATGCCATGGTGACCAATGAACGAGAGCATGTCAAATAGACAGAAGCCGGATGATTCGAGAAAAAACGCAGATGCCGACGGCCAAGGTTCCCTTGCCGAGACGGCGGCTCGAAAAATCCTGTCCGCGTATAGAGCCTACCGGTCGGCATTCGACGAAATCACCGAACGGGCGCGATCCCGTTTCGAATCGAGGGACATGGACAACATGCGCCTGGACACGGTCAGGCGCCTCGACCTTTACACAGAATGGGTGCTGTCCGCCCAGAACGATGTGACAAGGCTCCTGGGGTCCGGCCGGCGAGATTCCGGGCTTTGGCTCGAAATCAGAAAATCATACGACCTTCTGTGCCGGGACCGATGCGATTCGGAGCTTGCCCTGACCTTCTACAATTCGGTCAACCGGAAAATCTTCGAAACCATCGGCATCCAGCCGGATCTGGAGTTCGTCGCCCCGCCGTCGCCCCAGCGAGATCTTTCCCGACAACCCTCCACCACCTTTTCCATTGCCGCCGAGCGGCTGGACGACCGGACGGTTCGCGACATTCTTTCAAGCTACGGTTTCAAAACGCCGTTCCAGGACCTTGACGGCGACGCCGGGCTGTGCGCGGAGCAAATCCGCTCCGAGATCCTCCAGGAATATTCCGATCCGGGACCGTTTCTGATTCGAATGATCCGCCACCCCTTTTTCCGGGACATGGGCGCCTACCTGATCGGCAGCATAGAACGCCGCGTAGAACATGGACAGGAGGAAACCCCTCTGGTGTTCGTGCTGCACAACGAACCCGGCGGCCTGCGCGTGGACGCGTTGCTGCTCCACATCGACCAGCTGCGAATCCTGTTCAGCTTCAGCCGAGACTATTTTCACGTGTCCGCGCCTTGTCCTGCCAGCGTGGTTCGGTTTTTGACACGGCTGATGCCCCAAAAGCGCGTCGCCGAACTCTACATCGCCCTGGGCCATCACAAGCACGGCAAGACTGAGCTTTACCGGGAACTTATCTCCCATCGCCAGATCTGCAGCGACGACCGGTTCGACTTTTCCCCCGGACAGCGCGGCATGGTCATGATCGCCTTCAACATGTCCCAAATCGATCTGATATACAAGATCATCCGCGACACGTTCGACCGACCGAAAAAGACCACCGGACGGCAGGTCATGGAGCGCTACGACTATGTGTTCAAGCATGACCGCGCCGGGAGGCTGCTGGATGTCCAGACGTTTGAAAACCTGCGGGTGGAAAAGTGCTGTTTTACGCCCGCCCTCCTGGAGGAGATCGAAAAAGAGGCCTCCCGGACCGCGCTGGTGAACGACGACCACGTGGTCTTTCGCCACGTGTTCGTCGAACGCCTGGTCGTCCCGCTGGACGTCTACATCAAGCAGGCCGGGCGAAAGCAGGCCGAGGCCGCCGTGGTCGAGTACGGAAACGCCATCAGGGACTTGGCGGCCGTCAACGTGTTTCCCGGAGACATGCTGATCAAGAATTTCGGGGTGACCCGGCTCGGACGGGTGGTGTTCTACGACTACGACGAGCTTCGCCCCTTGATGGAACTCAACTTCCGGAAAATCCCCCGGTCCCGCTACGACGAAGAGGAGCTTTCGGCCGAACCCTGGTTTTCCGTCTCCCCCGACGACGTGTTCCCGGAGGAGTTCGAACGCTTTCTGGGACTGCCGTCCGACCTGAAGGACATATTTTTGAAACACCACGCCGACCTGATGAATCCCGGTTTCTGGCGAGAAACCCAGAAACGCATCCGGGAAGGCCTCGCCGCGCCGATTCTTCCATACAAGCCCGGACAGCGCCTGAGACCGGCGCTGTCCCGAAAAGCGCCGAGTTGACATCGGCCGCCCGTCGCTTACAATCCTCGAACATATCTCGTTCGACACCTACAATCAAAGATGAACGAAAACAAAGGAGGTGCAGCATGAACGTCAAAGGACTCTCGGAGGGAATCGAAATACGAGGGGAAATCAAACCGGGGTTCGAAAAAATACTCACCCCGGACGCCCTCGATTTCGTAGCTGATCTGCATCGGCGCTACAACGACAGACGACTGGAACTGCTGGAAAAAAGAAACGAGCGGCAGAAGGAAATCGACGGGGGCAAGATGCCGGATTTTCTGACCGAGACCAGGGACATCCGCGAAAAGGACTGGCGGATCGCCCCGGTCCCCGAGGATTTGCAGGACCGACGCGTGGAGATCACCGGCCCGGTGGATCGCAAGATGGTCATCAACGCCCTGAACTCCGGCGCATCGGTCTTCATGGCCGATTTCGAGGACTCCCACTGCCCCACTTGGCAGGGCACCATCGAGGGCCAGATCAACCTCATCGACGCTGTGGAGGGGACCATCGCGTTCGCCTCCCCCGAAGGAAAGCAATATCGGCTGGGCGAAAAGACCGCCGTGCTGGTTGTCCGCCCCCGGGGATGGCACCTGGTGGAAAAGCACGTCATGGTGGACGGCCAGCCTATGACGGCGGGCATATTCGATTTCGGTCTCTACTTCTTTCACAACGCCAAAAGACTGCTGGAACGCGGCACCGGCCCCTATTTCTATCTTCCGAAAATGGAAAGCCACCTGGAGGCCCGTCTGTGGAACGACATTTTCATCGACGCTCAAAAGGCCCTGGACATTCCCGTCGGGACCATCAAGGCCACCGTGCTGATCGAAACCATCCTGGCCGCCTTCGAAACCGACGAAATCCTGTACGAACTGCGCGACCACGCCGCAGGGCTCAACTGCGGACGGTGGGACTACATCTTTAGCTTCATCAAGCGCTTCAGAAACGTGCCGGAGTACATTTTCCCCGACCGCGCGGCCATCACCATGACCCGGCACTGCATGCGCTCCTACGCCCTTCGCGTCATTCAAAGCTGCCACAGAAGAGGAGCGCACGCCATGGGAGGCATGGCCGCCCAGATTCCCATCAAAGGGGACCCCGCAGCCAACGAAGCCGCCCTGGCGAGGGTGCGCGAGGACAAGAACAGAGAAGCCAACGACGGCCACGACGGCACCTGGGTCGCGCACCCAGGCCTGGTGGGAATCGCCCTGGAAGAGTTCGACAAGGCCATGCCACAGGCCAACCAGATCGACCGTCTCAGAGACGATCTCGAAATCACAGCAAAGGATTTGCTTGAGCTTCCCGAAGGCGAAATCACCGAGCAGGGCCTTCGCACCAACATCAGCGTGGGAATCCAGTACATGGCCCACTGGCTCGGCGGAAACGGCTGCGTGCCCCTCTACAATCTCATGGAAGACGCCGCCACCGCCGAAATTTCCAGGACGCAGGTCTGGCAATGGGTCCACCATCCCAAGGGCATCCTTTCAGACGGCTGCGAGATCGACCTGGACATGGTGCGGACCATCATCAAAGAAGAGATGGCCGAAATCGAACGGCAGGCCGGGCAGGAGTTCCTCGAAAAAATCCCGTACCAGCGCGCAGCCGAACTGTTCGAGCAAATCGTGGCCGACGACGAACTGGCCGAATTTTTGACCCTGAAGGCATACGACGATCTGAAGTAGCAAAAGATCATATTTCGATTACGGCCCTATGGCCCTGAACAACCATTGGAGGTGGTCATGGAAACCATTGCGGAAATGGCAAAAGTGCTTTGCGAGCGGCTGGAATGCCACGAAATCTTTCCGGACGAAGTGTCCGCGCTGGAATGCGAATGGGAAGGCGACCCTCGCTGGAAAGGCATCGAAAGACCCTACAGCGCCGAGGACGTTTTGAAGTTGCGCGGCACCCTCAAGGTCGAATACACGTTCGCCGAGGCGGGAGCAAAGAGGCTGTGGATGCTTTTGAACACGGAAGACTACATTCCGGCCCTGGGAGCGCTGACCGGCAACCAGGCCGTGCAGCAGGTGGAGGCCGGCCTGAAGGCCATCTATCTGAGCGGGTGGCAGGTCGCAGCAGACAACAACCTGGCAGGGCAGATGTACCCCGACCAGAGCCTGTATCCGGCCAACAGCGTGCCGGCGGTGGTGCGACGCATCAACAACGCGCTGCGGCGCGCCGACCAGGTCAGCGTCCTGGACGGCCGCACAAACGCGCCCAACTGGTACGCGCCCATCGTGGCCGACGCCGAGGCGGGCTTCGGCGGACCATTGAACGCCTTCGAACTGATGCGCGAGATGATCGAGGCGGGCGCGGCCGGCGTGCATTTCGAAGACCAGCTGGCATCGGCCAAAAAATGCGGCCACATGGGAGGCAAGGTACTCGTGCCCGCGCAGGAGTTCATCAACAAGCTCATCTCGGCGCGCCTGTCCGCCGACGTCTGCGGCGTGCCCACCGTCCTGGTCGCCCGCACCGACGCCGAAGCCGCGCGCCTGCTCACCAGCGACATCGACGAGCGCGACAAGCCCTATCTTCTGGACCAGCCGCGTTCGTCCGAAGGCTTCTACTACATTCGAAGCGGCATCGAACTGGCCATCGCCAGGGGACTCGCCTATGCCCCCTACGCCGACATGGTCTGGTGCGAAACCCAAAAGCCCGATATGGAAGAGGCCAAACGCTTCGCCGAAGGCATCCGGGAAAAATACCCGGACAAGCTGCTGGCGTACAACTGCTCGCCGTCCTTCAACTGGCGGAAAAACCTGGACGACGCCGAAATCGCCAAATTCCAGAGAGAACTGGGCGCCATGGGCTACAAGTTCCAGTTCGTCACCCTGGCGGGCTTCCATTCGCTGAACATGGGCATGTTCGACCTGGCGCTGAACTACAGAAAAAGCGGCATGAGCGCCTACGCCACATTCCAGCAGACCGAGTTCGCCCACGGCAAGGACGAAGGCTACATGGCCATCACCCACCAGAAATTCGTCGGCACCGGATACTTCGACCGCGTCATGAACGCCATCACCGAGGGCCAAAGCTCCGTGCAGGCACTCAAAGGGTCCACCGAAGAAGACCAGTTTTAAGATTGCTTCACACTTGTAGACATTATAATACGACGGTCCACTCACGGGACCGTCGCCGCCCAAGTCGGAGGATAACGACACAACATGACTTATCGAAACGGCATGCAATATGTTCAGCATCTCCTTAATCGCCATGAACCGTAATGCAGAAAAAAAATATAAAAAACCTGGGGATTGGTTTCTATTTCGGCCGTCCCCTTGCCGCCTCGTTCCAACGCTTCGCGTTGGAATGCATACCAGGACGCTTCGCGTCCGCGTTCCACCGATGCATGGCCGAAACAAGAACCAAGCCTATTCTTGGTCGTCACGGATTTGGGGGCGAGGCTGAAACGTAGGTTGGGTCGAGCGTCGCTTAATGTCGGGTTTCGCTAATTTTTTCTTTCAAATGAAACTGGAAGGTACTCGATGCAAGCAGACGGCAAGCGAACCCAACGTGAAATCCCGCTCAACCCAACCTACGCTTGCTCCCCCGAATCCGTTATAATCAGTCGAACGATTGGATTGCCCTGCTTGCAGGCTTGGTTTCTATTTCGGCCGTGCCCTCACCGCCTCGTTCCAACGCTTCGCGTTGGAATGCATACCAGGACGCTTCGCGTCCGCATTCTGCGGAGGTATGGCCGAAATAAGAACCAAGCCCCCTGCTTGCATTGATTGTCCGTGCAAATGATGCTATGATGCTTTCTAAGGTACTGTCAAAATGTCAAAGTGTATCCTGAAAATTTTTTCCAAATGGACCGTGAGGTGTCGAACCATGAGAACAACACTGACAATCGAAGATGCCATTATGCGGCAACTAAGAGAAAAGGCCTACAACACAGGGCTTCCTTTGAAACAAATCGTCAATACCGCCCTCGAGCTTGGACTGAGGCGTTTCGACGAACGACCAGTGGCTCCAAATACAAATTGAAAACATATTCCATGGGGGTCCCGAAAGGAATTGATCTCGATAAGGCGCTTCAGGTGGCTTCGGCTTTGGAAGACGAAGAAACCGTGCGAAAGATGGCAGTTAGAAAATGAAAATCATGGACCTCAACCTGTTGATTTACGCAGTTCGGTCAGGATAATCAACCCCACGAGCAGGCATTGGGAGATACTACGACAATTCATTCTCCACCTGGGGACGGCGTCGAATCTAACGACAGATGCACACATCGCAGCGTTGGCCGTCGAGAGAGGATGCACTTTGTATTCCACCGACAACGATTTCTCGCGCTTTCCCAATTTGAAGTGGCGCAATCCGATTTAAGAGAAAGGCAACTCCAAATAACACCTTTCATTCCGCAGTGAATTGCCGGGAGAAACGTTGCCATGAAAGCCTGTTCCATAATAGTCGTTTTTCTTATTCACATATTGCTACTTTTCTGCTTGCAAAGGGACGTATCGGGCGCGACGCCCGGTACCGAAAAGTGGAAATATCCGGAGTTCCGCATCCTCTCTCCGGCCCTCGGGCCCGACGGAAAAATCTATTTTTTTCGTTCCCACAGCGGCATATTGAACGCGCTCAATCCAAACGGAACCAAGGCATGGTCCTTCGAGACGGGCGAAGCCCCGAGCCCCAACCTGGCCATCGGACACGACGGCATCGTCTACGCCGCCACCAGCGACAAAGTACACGCGTTTCGTCCGGACGGTTCCGTCAAATGGTCCTATGGTTCGTCAACGAGCGGTTTCTCCTCCCCGGCGATCGGGGCCGACGGCACCGTTTACGTGTCCTGCTATCTTGGAAGCAGCTACGGCCTCGTCGCGCTTTCCCCCGAAGGAGGGGAACAATGGCAATTTACGTTCGACTGGGGAACGGGCGCGCCAGTCGCGGGTCATGACGGGACCATTTACGCCGTGTCCGGAAACGGTACGCTGTACGCCATCGATCCCGACGGAAACGAACTGTGGTCGGTCAATCACGGAGGTCCCCAAGGCGAATCTCCGTGCATCGGCGCAGACGGCGCCATTTATTACACCGCCGGAATCAGCCTCTGGGCGATCGCCCCCGACGGGAGCCTGAAGTGGGAGTTCGAACCGTACTACCCATACCCTGGCTGGGTAACCTGGATGAAAACTTCCCCGGTAATCGGCCCCGATGGCGTCATCTACGTAGGCTCTCGAAGAGACGGTACCGGCCAAAAGGGCGACCTTTGGGCGATCAATCCCGACGGTTCCGAAAAATGGGTGATCCGGACCAGCGCTTCGATTTACACCACGCCCGCAGTGGGGGCGGACGGCACCGTCTATTCGGAAATCGACGATACCAAGGTGTGCGCCTTCAACCCCGACGGGACCTTCAAATGGTGCTTCCAGGCCCCGAACCTGCCATCGGGCGCCTGGCAGAGAATAAACGGCGACATTCTTCTGGGCGACGACGGAACTGTCTATTTCGGCACTTCCGACGCTTCGGAAACCACCCACCTGTTCGCGCTTTACGGCGAAAGCGGAGGCCCGGCTACGGATTCCCCCTGGCCCCTGCATCGCAACAACCAGCGGCGCAGCGCGAAAATCGCGGGAAAGAAAGTGGTGCTGCCGCTTTCTGTCGGCGCGTCGTATACCGGGAGAATTTCCGGGTGGCAGTTCGCCTATTTTTCCGTCGAGACCGAGACCGGCCGGGCCTTGCTGGTCAGGGTCACGCCCGAATCGGCGGATAGCGATCTGGTCGGCGACGCATCGGTCGGCGCCCTACCACGGTTCGCCACCTCCGGGGAAGCCACCGCGCGTACGCCGACCGCAGACGGAAACTACGATCTTCTCGTCTCCCCTACCCTTTCTGCGACATATTATGTCTCGATTTTCGGAAACTCCCTCCCCGACGGCTCCGACACGTTCACAATCAGCGCCCAGTACATCGACAACTATCTGAGCGGCATTTCGCCTTCTCAGGGAGGAGACGCTGGGCTCACGACTATGACCGTAACGGGTCTCGGGTTTCAAGAAGGTGACCAAGTAACGCTGCAAAACGCCTCCAGCCACGAGATCGTCGCCCAAAGCCAAACAGTCGCCGACCCCTCCGTCATAAGCGCGTTTTTCGACCTTGCCGGCGCTCCTGCCGGACCCTACGACCTGGTCGTCACGTGGACTGCCGGAGGCAGCTCGGTCCTTCCCGAAGCGTTCGAAGTAACCGCCGACGGCTTCGGCCCCGTGCTTGACGCCTGGCTGGAGCCCCCTCCTGCGGTTCGGCCTTTGCGAAAGCATCTGGGGTGGCTGAAATTTAAAAACACCGGAGATTCCGACCTTCCAGCGCCCATCTTCAAAATAGCCTCGAACACCGGCCTGGCCGTTGACATAAACGATGAATACAAAGCCGAAATCGACATCATGGGAACCGGCGGTTCTGAAACGCCCGACGTCATCCGCAGCGGCGAAAAGATCGCCGTGCCGTTCTACTTCCAAGGCCCGGCATACGGGGACGTAAACCTGGGCCTTTCCATCATGCGCGATTCCGAAGAGTCCTCGAACTGGCCGGCTCACAAGGACGCCATGAAGCCCGACGACATGGACGAAACCGAGTGGGACCTGGCGTGGCCGGACCTGGCGGCCCTGCTGGGAGACACCCAGTCCGATTATCTCGATGCCATGCGCCAGACCGGCGTCCGATTGCAGGCTCGCGGAAAAACCGAGCGTGACGTGAGAAAACTGCTCGATTTCAACCTGGACTTAGCATCCGGCATGCCTTGCGCCGCCATCAGCGGCACCCTGCGCGACGCGGACACGGGCGAGGTCGTCCCTGCGGCGGTGGCAAGGGCCAGAAGTCTCGACAACACCGTGCTGAAGCAGGACACCACCGCCTTCCATCCCGCAGGCCAATTCTGTTTTTCCAACCTGCCCGACGGCGACTACGAACTGACCGTGGCGGGCTACGACGTGGAACCTCCGTTCGTGACTTCGGTGACTGGCCAGCAGGACACAAACGACGTGGTCTTCTACGCCCGGAAACTGCCGGAAATCGAAGACGACCCCGCTCGGGACATATGGATTCCCGACCATTTTCCCTCGGTGGCACGGGACGCCGTGGGCAATCTCTACCTGGCGTTCAACCACGGCCCCGACCTCTGGACCGGCAGATACGACGAGAACGGCTGGCGCATGGACGGCAAGATGAACGATGTCGGGGGCAACTTCCCGCGCGTCTTTCACGATGCCGCTCTTCTCGACGACGGGACCATGCCCGGCATTTTCGTCGTGTGGCAGACCGACGAATCGCCGTTCACGGTGTACTGGTCCGCGGGAAAGATTTCCGGCGGCGAGATGGTATTCAGCGTCCCGGACCCCTTGAAAACCGACGAGTACGACGACATGCTGCCCGTGGCCGCCATAGGTCCCAACGGCTCTCCCGTCATCGTCTGGCTGCAAAGAAACCCCTCCATTTACGACGACACGGACCTCTACTTCCAGTCCATCGACCTTTCTTCCGTGGAATTTTCCGAAAAAGCGCCCGCCAAGTCCTTCGAAATCTCCGACGAACGCGGCGGCACTCTACAATACTGCCATCCGCTGGGAGCGGCGGCAAAGGGGGGCTCCATTCCCAAATGGGTACCCATCCTGGGAGGAGACTACGGCATCGGGGCATCCTTCGAAGCATGCGCGGGCATCGACTGCTCCTATTCCATCTCTGGAGACGCCTCGCTCGAAGCCGGACTGGGGTCGTATTTCAAAATCGATGGGTCCGTATCGGGCTCCGCTTCCTGGCGCGTGGACGACAAGCAATGCTCCTACGTGTTCGATCAAGCTGAAGTCAATATCTCCGGCGGAGGGACCGTCCAAATCCCCTACCTTATCCCCACGATTCTCGGCATCTTCACACTGCACCTGGACGGTTCCGCAAACGCCTTCGTCGGCTTCAACTGGGAAAACACACTTTACTCGTACCCGGACTCCGGGTCGGGACAGCTGAGCGTCGCAGGCGGCGGAGGGGGAGGATATTCCATTCCGGGCGAAATTGTTTCCATCGACGCCACCGTCATGTACGGAGCGACCTGGCAGTGGGACAACGCTCTGAAAAAACTGGTCAAGCAGCCGTATTGCGTGACCATCGAGGTGGAGGCCAACGCGGCGTTCTTCGAGTATTCCTGGGAAAAGGGATGGGGGGACGGATGCGGCAAGCAGCCCCCCGATCTGGAAATCTCCGAGGAAGACAGCCTCAAGAAAAGCGGATACGACGAAAGCGGCGGCGTGCCCGTCTACTACATCTTCGAGCAAAGAAAAGTCGAACACATCGGAACGGGGCGCCAGGGAAACGGCAAACCCATCTTTCCCGACGACATCCCGGACAACTTCCACAACGAAAAAGGGGCTTGCCTTGCCGTGGCGCCCGACGGCGACCTGCTCCTCTCCTGGGCCAAGGAAAAACCCGCCGACGAACTGGGCTCGCAAATTTTCAACTCTGGGTACAGCATGGACGGCTGGGAGGATATGAGCGCCCTTTCTCCTTCCATCGGCTTTGCCGGAAACCTCGCCCTGGTGTTCGATTCCGACGGCGCCCCCATGGCGGTCTGGCCCTGGGCGAGCAACGCCGGACTCGACTTCGACACCACCCCGGTAGCCGACATCAACCAAGCCATGGACGCTTCGGACCTTTACTATTCGCAAAGAATCGACGGCACCTGGACGACCCCGAGCGTATTGGCGACATTGCCGGGAAAAGACCACTCTCCGGCATTGGCGGCGTCGTCAAACGGCGAGATCGCCGCTGTTTGGCTCAACGAAACCGAAAACGCCGTCGAAGTCTACGCCGCCATGTGGTCCGGCGATTCCTGGGGGACCCCGGAAGTGCTGGGGCAAACGGAAGGCGCTGACAAGCCCGTCGCAGCCTATTCCCGCGACGGCCTCATGGCCCTCTGGGCGCAGGACGCAGACGACGACCCTGCGACCTTCGACGACTGGCGCATTTTCTTCTCTCTTCGGGATACGTCCCAGTGGTCCGTTCCCGCCTTCATCGCCGTATCGGAGGAAACAGGAACAGACAAGAGCTTCGTCCCGACGCGCTCGGCATCGAACCATCCCTTCGAGCCCCCGGCGACCTGCTGCAAAGGCAAGCCCGACCGGCCGGACCTGAAATACGATCCGAACTCGGACTACCAAGTGGATGGCGTAACGCCCATAGACCCCAACGAAAAGGAGGGCTCGCCGGGGGAAACCGAAAACAACTACATTTCTCCGGGAGACCGAATCTTCTACACGGTGGCGTTCGAAAACCTGGAAACCGCCGAAGCCCCCGCCCAGGAAGTAATCGTAACCGACACGCTCGATTCGAACCTGGACTGGAACACTCTTCAAATCGAAAGCGTGTCCTTCGGCGACACCGTCGTAGGCGCGCCCGCCCCCCAACCCTGGCTGTCTGACCGGGTAACCATCGACGATCATCGAGACACCGTCTACGCCCAATGGCTTGTGGATATCCAATCCGATCTCGACTTCGATTCGGGAAGACTGGAAGTCCGTTTTAAAACCCTGGACCCCGCCACGGAGGACTTCCCCTACGACCCCTACGCCGGGTTTCTTCCTCCCGAAGACGGCACCGGCAGGGGAAAAGGCTCGGTCTCCTTCAGCGTCCAAGCCAAAGACGACCTCGCGCCGGAAACCGAGATCGCCAACACGGCCTCCATCGTGTTCGACACCAACGACCCGATAGCAACGCAGACAGTAATCCACACCATCTATCCGCCCTCTTTTCTCTCCGCCCTTCCGGAGAAAGACATTGAAGCGACAGGCATGGAAGGGGGCCCTTTTTCATTTTCCAACGCCGCAATCACCCTGAAAAACACCCAAGGCGGAACCGACATCCAATGGGAAATAAACACCGACGCCGACTGGCTGAATATCGACCCGTCTGCGGGCGAACTGGCCCCCGGCGAATCGGAGACAGTGGAATTTTCAACAAAAAACAACGCCCGGGACATTTCTCCGGGCACCGTTTCAAACACGATAGACGTCGTCAACCTCACCAACGGCCAGGGCGACCGCATACTTGCCGCCCGGCTTGTCGCGACTTTCTCCGGCCACATCTGGATCGATCCTCCCCCGGGAGACTGCAACGGCAACCGTCCCTGCTACTCCGGCATCGGCCAGGCCCTGCAATCCTCGGCCACCGATGCCGCGTTCGACATTCGCGGGACAACATTCGCAGAGGGTCTCGAATTCGCCCCCCAAGACCCCAGGAAAATAGAGATCCGGGGCGGATGGGACCAGGGCTTTTCAGCTCCCGACACCGCAACATGCATCGCCGGCCCCTTTACCATTGAAAACTCCACCGTGACGGTGGACAGGCTCGTTCTTGGCTGTCAATTCAAATAAGATTCAGGAATAAAAAGGAGACTTGGAACTATGGCAAAAATCGGACGAAACGCACCCTGCCCCTGCGGCAGCGGAAAGAAATACAAAAAATGCTGTCTCAAAAAAGATGAACAAGAAAAAATCGAACAGCGCCAATTTTGGGAAGAGGGCAAAAAAACACGCTCGACCCTTGAAAAAGAAAAGGAGGAGTTTTTCGAACCTTCCCCGGAGGAGGAACATGGTGAGGAAAGACATGATGACGAGGAGTCGGATTTCGACTACGACGAGGAATATGAAGAGGATGCTGCCGAAAGCGACGCCTCGCCAATGCCGGAGGTCGAAATTGCCCAGATAGAGAGGGAAATCGATGAACCCACCGAGCGAGAGAATAGGATCATCGACGAATGGTACGAGCAGCACTTGAAGTTAAAAGATCCAGGTGAAATGAAGGCCCACTTGTACGCCTTCATCGACCGCCATCCCGACCTTGTGGATAAAATGGCATTGTACGAGGAAGTCCTTTTCGAAATTGTCCACGCTTTCGCGGCCAAAGACGATCATGCCGGCGCGACCGAAATGCTTGAAAGAATTCGACGGGAATATCCCTTTACATACAAGCAGAGTTACGGGTATTACGATCTGTACATGGCGGCCTTCAAACTTGCCACCGGACATAAAAACGAAATCCCGAAATATCTGGACCTGTTCATCGAATATCCCGATCACGACCCGGACGAACTGTTCGAACTGATCGATTTGTTGCAAATGGGCAATTGCATTGACATTCTGGACGATTTCATTCCCCGAATCTATGTGCCGGTATGCAGCTCGTCGAATATATTCGGCGGGAACGCCATAATGGACACGGTCTCCTCGCTGTGCTTCTCCAAATTCGCTAAACCCGACTATACCCGAAAAGACATAGAGGATTTGTCGGATAAGCTGATGGCATTGGAAGTGCCCATGAACGAGAAGTACTGTTCTCCCGAAGAACTCGAAAAATCATTCTCGCAAACGTTCGCCTCGGTTTCCGGCTGGAAAATCGACGACTGTCGCAGACAGAAAAAATTGATCGAGAGATACCGGGAAATAGCCCTAAATTTCCAGGGATGGCTGTCTGTTCTAAAAGGCATGGACTGGACAGCCGCCGATGCCAACACCCGAAAAGTATTTGATTATCTGGTCGAGGTCCTTCCTGAGAAAAAACTCCCCAAGCAACCTTTTGTATTTTCAAAAGCATTGATCTCGGACACTTTGGAAAAACTGTCGAAGAGTTTCTTAAGCGTCAATTCCGTCAAATATCTCGGAACCCTGAACGCCATTTTCCACTTTGCGGATTATCTGAACGAAACCCAATCCATCTCCCCGGAATTCCGCGACGACATACAAAATTGGTGCAGGGAATTGTACGATGAATCGTATCCCGTTCTGAAAAATCGGCAATTCGAAGCGGTCGCCTTTCAGCGGTTCCCTCTGGACTATCGTTAATCCTCTTTGCAAAAAAAGATGGAACGTGGATTTGCGGAGAAACACCGGTCTGTACAGCAGTTACAATTTCGGATGTCTCCTGCGCCTTCAAGGTAACCAGACCATCCTGGTCTGGTCTGGCCTGGTTCGGCGCGTCAGGAAATGCCCCTTTACCGTTGGTATGCCAGACCAGGATGGTCTGGCTACCTTGGTTGTCGCAACCTGGGGTGATGAAAATGTTCCCTTTTTTGCCGTAAAAATTCCGCCGGGTTTTATTCTGAACGATCAATCACGGGGCCTGGTTCGGGAGCGTAGGGTGGGTGGGTTGAAACCCTGGCGTCGGGGCTGCTTCAAAGCTTGTTAACGCCTGTGTCATTCGAGCTTGTACGAAGCCCAACCCACCATTTCCAGAGCCGCTACATTGCCATTCGTTCGAAGAATCGACGAATTGGCGCAAAAGATGGTGGGTTGGACTCCGTGCAAGATTGTCAAGCCATCTGTTTCAAGAGAAGTTGAATTGGCGACAACAACCGGGTATCGACCCACCCACCCTACGCTTCCGAACCAGCCCGTGCAGATTGCCGCGAGGGGGGAACAAATCCCGGCAGAAAAAAATCTTCCGAAATTGGACAATTTTCATCGCCCCAGTCGCAACCTCCTCGGCATGGAATCCCCGTCACAATCAGAATTGCTGCGGTCTGTAGCCTCCCCTTTAAACCTGACGGCCGATATCGTATGATAATCACATAATCTGATATCGAGCATTCTTGAAGAGGAACGAATCCATGGAACGTATCAGCGTTACAAAAGCGGTCCGAAGCTTTTCGGATTTAATAAACCGAGTTTTCTACCAAGGAATAACAGTCGAATTGGAGCGAGGAAACAAAGTCGTCGCCCGAATCGTGCCCGTTTCTTTGGAATCTTCTCTGAAAGTCAAGGACTTGAATCGTTTTTTTGACTCCCTTCCTTCAATCGGGGAAGATGCGGAAGAATTTTCCAAAAACATCGAAAATATCCGCAAGCAAGTACCGTTGGAGAAAAACCAATGGGAATAGTTCTGGATACAAATGTGTTCATCCATTATGACCAGGAACGATCTGGCCGCGAGATCGACTTTTCACGTTGACTCGTTCCCACGCTCCTGCGTGGGAACGCATGAAGGACGCTCCCGCGTCCCTTATCAAAAGGCCGCGGCTTTCGCACCCGCTTGAGAAATACACGTTCCTGCAAAGGAACGGAAAAAAAAGGTACAGGAATGCACGGTATGGTTGACGGGACGCCGGAGCGTCCCGGTATGCGTTCCCACGCTGGAGCGTGGGAACGAGTAGCCGCATCCGGATTCCGACCTCATTTTTCATATGGTTGCAACACCCCACGGAACCAAAGCGCGGGCTTTGGTTCCGTGGGAGGTCCTTAGCAGTCAGGGGCTTGGTTTTAACATCGGCCACTTTCGAAAACTATCGTCCCGGCAGTCGTCATTCCGGGCGAAGCGGCATATGGCCCGGGTGTCGATAAAACAGCCGGATTCCGTCTTTTCCGGGAATTTCCCAACTGGAACATGTAGCGTAGACCCGGAATCCAGGTGGCCGAATTTAGAACCAAGCCCGCAGTCAGCCAGTTAGGCCGCCGGAGCGCCCCAATTCCGTCCTGCAAGCAAAGTCTCGCTCCACGCGATCCCCAGGGCTTTGGTCCATAATTCGAGGCTGGCTCGCTTATTGTCGCCGTCGAAGTATAGTCCCCCTATTCGAGAGTCAATACGCCGGATTCGATCACGATAATATGGCCATCGCCGATTTGCACATAGCCGTCAGTGATTTCTTCCTCGTCTCTGACCCATAGGTAATTGACCGAAACGCCATCTTCTGTTTTGGTCAAGGCCTCCGATATGCTGTCGGCGCAGGCGTGGCATTCGTTTTCCAGGTCGCAGGTCCCCACGCATATGATCTGCATGCGCGACGCAGGGTCGTTTGCTCCTGAGCCGAAAAGGATTTCCAGGCCGTCGGCGCAGAAATCGCCGTCGGTGTCCGGATTCAGGGGATCCAGTTCGTTTCCGTCCCTGACGCCGTTTTTGTTTTCATCCTCGTCGCCGTCGGAAACGCCGTCGTGGTCGGAATCGTCGTCGCAAGGGTCGGTTTCGCCGTCGTCCAGTTCGCCGTCCTTGTCCTTGTCCTCGACGCCGTCCCAGATGCCGTCGCCGTCGGAATCCGGATTGTCGAAAGAGGGACAGCTTCCATCGTCGTTTTCCTTCGAGTCGGGGATTCCGTCGCCATCGGCGTCGCCGTCGGCGGGAATGATCCGGAACATCTTCAAGGGGTTGTCCACGAAGGAACCCAGGGCGATTTCGAACTGGCTGTCGCCGGTCACGGCGTTGGCCTTGTAGAGAACGGGGGCGTCTTCGTATTCGTCGCCGGAGTCGTACGCGCCGTTGTTGTCGCGATCCTCGCCCCAGCCGGCGGGGCCGTTGCAAAGCCCGGTCTCGTCCAGAGAGATGGAAAACGGGCCACTTGCGTCCTGCCGTACCGTGAATTCCATGGTGAACAGGCTCTGGGGACCGAACTCGTAGCCCAGCCCGTGGTCTTGATCCACGTAGGTCCCGGTAAAGAGGACCTTGCCCGGAGACGATGCGTTCGCCTTCCAGGAAACCAATTGGGAAGGCGATGCGCCCGTCCTTTCTTCGTTGAATGTCGGGAAAAAGTCGGAGAAGATAGAACCATCGATCAGTTCGAGCAGTTCCGTCGGATAGGCGGCGGTCAGGGTGCACCCCACGATCCCGGTGGCCTCCTCGAGCACGATATCCACCATCAAGGTGTCTCCGGGCGCCAGCTCGGTCTTGTCGGCGACCAGGGTCAGCTCCGGCGACGAGGACGATATGGGAATGTCCAGGAAACCCTCCGGGCCTTCCGTGCGGGCCTCCGCAGTCGTCTGCATGATGTAGGCGACATCGAAGCCGGTGACGCGTTCGCCGTCGAGAAAGGCATTCGGTCCCGCATTGGGGGAATCCGCGCTGCCGGTGGCAATGGACAATCCCAGTTCGGCGTCGTCCAGATCCAGGTCGAAGTCGTAGTCCAGGTCGCATGTCAGGAAAGCACCGTCGGTCGAAAGCCACTTGACGATGCGGTACATCAGGGTGTTTCTGTCGTATGCGTTGTCGATTCCCTCGAAGCCGAAGGCCAGGAACACCAGTTTATATGTTCCGGTATCGACTTTCAGCGCGCCCGGCTTGTCCTCTTTGAAATGGAAGACGGGTGTTGCCGGATCCAGCACGTTCAATACCGACGATTCTATGAAATTGTCGGCGCCGTCGCCGCCCGCGATATCGAAGCCCAAACCGGAAGATACCGGGTCGGTATCGATGCCGGAAAGACTTGTCAGGCCCGACTCCTCGGAGTATTCCGCATGGAGGTAGTCGTTGAGGAATTGTCTTTCCTCGAACGAGCCGCTCCAGGCGTCCAAATCCAGAACGATGCCCTGCCCGGATACGAAAAGCGCGCCTCCGGCGTCCAAGTAGGCGGAGAGCGCGGCCCTCGCCTCTGCTTCAAGGGTGTCGTCGGTGTCGTTTCCGGTCTCCCAGATCACGGTCCCTCCCGCATAGTTGGACAGGAATGCGGCGTCCGGGCTGCCGTAAAAGTAGGTGTTCCAGACGTCGTAGGAAACGCCCAGGGAATCGAGCGCGTCCTTGTAGAACCTGTCGAACGGGCTTTGGATGCGCCATCCGACGCCCTTGTTACCCCGATCGTCGTCAACCAGCAGCACACTGGCCGTCGCCGAAGTCGGGGGCGCCTTGGAAGTGAATTCTCCTGCTACCATGGTCTGTCCGACGTTTCCGGCAGGGTCCTCGGCGAAAAACTCCACCGTGAAATCCGACTCCCCGACAACGGTCCACTGCCCGACGTACACGTAGGCCCCATGGCCCTGGCTGCGCTCCGAATCGACCGCCAGGTTCACCGTGTCGGCCAAGGATCCGTCGGGAAGGTAGATTTCGGCCCTGACGGACGAAATGGGGCCGCCCTCCACGACCGATACGCCCAGCGTCACGTCGGTTCCGGCATGCGCGTAGCCCGGCTCGGAGAAGGGTTCATACAGAAGCGGAGCGGTGGTGTCCGCGCCGGTGACGTGGATATCGAAGGTGTGGTACCCGAAGGGGGAACGCAACACGCTGAAGAAGCAAATGAGCAGGGAAATGGTGTAGCCGTCTTCGGTCTCGGAGGAGATGTAGCAGTCGATGTCGTCGCCGGCGACTTCCACCCCGTTTTCCAGTATTGTGACTCCCAGGAAGTTATCCAGCCAGTAGGTCCTGTCCGGGTGGAAATAGGGGTCGCCCAGATTCAGCAACCCGATGACGCCAATTCTATCATATCCTCCGCTGTAGACCATGTCGTATCGTATTTCGATGAATTCGCCGGGGTTGGGCACGCCGTCGCCGTTTCCGTTGCTTTCCCCGGACTGGTCGTCGTCGAACCGGACATTGGTCACGGTGACTGCGGACTGGGTGGTCAGTTCGTCGGCGCTTTGGTAATCGGCGGCATTGCCCTGGTCGTCGGTCGCCCGGATACCGATACTGTAAAAGAAGGGATCGCCGGGGGTCGTCCAGGAAGCGCCGTAGAGGCCGTCTCCGGCCTGGTCGTCGCCGTGGGCGCCGTCGTCGAAAAGCTCCACCGCTTCCACTATACTTCCATCCGAGGAAGCAATATCGGCGAATACGGAAACGACTCCCGTCAGGGCGTCGTGGACCCTGGCCGAAAGTTGTACCTGGCCTCCGGGGGGAAGCGCGTGGGGATAGACGTGCCATTCCTTGAACACGTACGGAGGACCGTCGATGTAGCCATAGGCCGATCCGCCGGGGCCGCCCAAAGCGCCCATGTCGTTTCTGGTGCCGTCGGGGTCGTTGAACGAAGCGTCGGGATCGCCCGCGTCGATGCACGGGGAGCCGCTTTGCAGAGAATAGTCGTCCGACGAAGGGTCGTAAAAAGCGGGATGCAGGTCGATATTCCCTGTTCCCCAATCGACAACCAGGTCGTCGGAAACGTCCAGTCCCTCCTGCCCGCCCTGGATGCACGAGTAATTCACGGTCATGGTGGCCGGTTCGCCGGAATTGTGGGCGTAGAGGTTGGTCGCAACATTGTCGAACACCACCGAATTGACAATGTTGACTGTGTTGCCGTCGGTCTCCAGCTTCAGCCCCCCGACGTGTCTTGTGGAACGGTTTCTTACGACCACCGAGTTGACGATATTCCAGTCCGTGTTGTGGGAATAGATGCCGCCAGACCACTGGCTTACGTTGTCCGAGACGACCACGTTTTCCAAGGCGACGCTTTGTCCTTCCCAAACGCCGATGCCGCCGCCGTTGTTTCCGGCCCAGTTGCGATGGATGGAGACGTTTCGCAGCACGACATCCTGCGATTCCGAAATGTGGATGCCGCCGCCGTCGTTGCCGGCGAAATTGTTCACGACAACGAGGTTCTCGAGGATCGGGCCGGACCGCCAGATGGAAACGCCCGCCCCGTTCTCGTTTCTTCCATGTCTAAGCGTAAAGCCCCTGAGCAAGGCGGTCTGGTCTTCCCCGTTCCAGAAGCCGACGCAGGGTCCGGACCAGCTGCCGTCGATGATCGTATTTTCCGGGCCGTCCGAAGACACGATCCGGATGTTTTTACCGTAGTAATCGATGTTTTCCGGATATGTGCCCGGCGCCACTTGCACCGTGTCGTCGTCGATGGCCACATCCACGCCTTCCCCAATTGTATCGAACGGGTTCTCCAAGGAACCGTCCTCGATTCCCGTCGTATTGGAGACGTCCACATAGATGGTCCTGGGCGGGCCGACGCGGAAACGCACTCCCCAATGACTGCCGAAGTTACCCTGGTCGTCTCCGGCCTCCACCCACCAATTGTAGGATTCTCCCATTTGAAGATCTTCGCCGGCCTGGCCGTCGTCGTTGTAGACCACGGACGTCGTCGCCACGGAAAGCCGCCGGTTCCACAGAAGCCGTCCGTCCTGACCGTGCACCCACAGGTCGTAGAACGCGACATTCGGATCGGCCACCGCGTCCCAGGAAAATGTCGGCGTAACAGTGTCCACCTGGGAATTGGCTGCCGGGCAGATGTTGAGCGGAAAATCTTCGAAGACCCTTTCCACCGAATCGGTCCCCTCTGCGACTTGTCCGCTTTGGTCGGTCGCCGTGAACAAGTACTCCCCGAGCAGGGAAGACGGCGCCGGCTGGTCCGATTCGTAAACAGTCGCGCGAAACCAACCGTCGCCCTCGTCGTTCAAGTGGTAAAGCTCCCCGTCTATTTCGACCGTCACGGTATCGATATCTTCCAGGCCGTCCGGATCCAGCAGGCGCATTTCCACATTTACCGTGTACATTTCGTTTCCGAAGTCGTCCCCGTTGTGATAGGAGCGCGCAAACGGGCCCTCCTGGATGAACGGGCCGTCGCCGGAAACGACCATGAATTCGATGGACGTGTGGTGCCACGACCAGTTGCCGTCGTCGTCGCTGGCCCCCACACCCCACACATACGAGGTGTAGGGAACAAGCTCCTGGCCCGAACCGTCGTTGTTGTAGACAACCGAAGTGCCATCCATCTCGCCCGGGCCCCACATTTGCTCCCAATTTTCGGGGTTTCTGACCTCCAGATTGTAACGAACGGCCTCCGGCACGCTGGTCCAGGTCAAGGTCGGGGTCGTTGTGTCGATGAAGCCCTGCGGGGAAGGGCTGCCCGGCAAGTCCAGAAATCGGATCAGCGTCCCCGTCTTGCTGGTGGAATGGCCTTGCTGGTCCGTCACGGTGAACGTGTATTCGCCCAGGTCGTAGGGCTCGGTAGCATAAGCGCCGCATTCGTAGGCGTAGGAAAAGACGCCGTCGCCCGGACCGTCGTCGCAGTGCTGGCCGTCGTCTTGCAAGAGGTATTCGGTGCTGTGGTCGGGATCGACCGCCACCACCGACGCAATATTGGAAAGCCCCTGCGGATCGACGACCGCCACGCGAAGGTTGAGTCCGTACTGGTGGTCTCCGCCCTCCACGCCCAAGTGCATGGAACTGGTCCCCGGGTCCCCGACAATGATCGGAGCATCCCCGGAAGAAGAATATATGAATAAAATATGGTTGTGCCCCCCTGCGTTTCCATCGTCGTCGAACGCCGTGACGTTCCAGAGGTAGCTCTGTCCGTCGATCAGCGACTCCGATGCTCCGCCGTCGTCGTCGAATGCCACGCTGGTTCCTTCGATGCCGTGCCTCCACCAGATGTCGGCCCCGTTGATATCCTGGACGTTCATGTTGTAGTTGACCGCGTTTGCGACCGAGTCCCAGAAAAAGGTAGGCGTCGGCGTTGCAACGAAGCCGCTATCGGGAGGATTGAGTCCGGTCGGGATGTCCATGGTCCTTTCCAGGATGTCCGTGCCGACGGTTTCATGCCCGTCCGCGTCGGTCACGGTGAATTCGTATTCCCCTGTCTGCGGTACCGATCCGAGCGAATCGCACTGCCATGCGTACCAGCCGTCCCCGGCTTCGCCGTCGCAGTGCTGGCCGTCGTCGTTCAAAACGAACTTCGTGGAGCCATCCGGGGCCGTGACCACCACCGACGATACGTTTCCAAGTCCTTCGGGGTCGTCGATGCGCACGTTCAGGTCCAGCCAGAAGTCGTCGCCGTTTTCGTCGCCGTAATGGGAGGAACCCGCATAGGGACCTTCCGCGATCACAGGGCTGCCGTCGGAATAGATGAATTCTATTTCCGAATGGTGCCAACTCTCGTTGCCGTCCGCGTCTCTCGCGCCCACTCCCCACCAGTATGGCTGGAACGGAACCAAGTCCTGTCCGGTACCGTCGTCGTTGTAAACCACGATATTGTTCTGGATGCCTCCCCTGCTCCACATGGATTCGGCGTTGAAGGAAAGATCAACGGCAATGTGGTACTCCAAGGCGTCAGGAACCGGGTCCCAAGTGAAAGTCGGCGTAAGGGTGTCAACAAAACCTCGCGGAGATGGATTTCCCGGCAGATCCAGAAACCTTGTCAGCTCTCCGGTTTTGCTTGTGGAGTTGCCCTGCTTGTCCACGACCGTATACGTGTAAATCCCCAGAGTGTGGGGAGTGTCCGAATCGCTCCCGCAATCATAGGCGTACCCGAAGGTCCCGTCCTGGGACTCGTCGTCGCAATGCAGGCCGTCGTCGTATAGCGGATAGTCAATCCCGTCGGGGTCCGTAGCCGTCACCGAGTCGATGTCTTCTATGCCTTGCGGATCGTTGGCACGCAGTCGCAGGATAAGTCCGTATTGGTGTTCTCCGCCCTCGACGCCCCAGTGGCGCGTGGCGGTTTCCAGCTCGCCGAAGATGACGGGCGCATCCGGGTTTGTGGTATAGAAGAATTCCGAAGAATGCAGAAAGCTATCGTTTGAACTGTCGTCGTTAACTGTAATTTCCCACGTATATGAAGTTCCATCGACCAAGGGCGGACCGTCATAGGTGACCGATGTTCCCAACATTTCGTTGTCGCTCCAAATCTCGTTTCCATTGAGGTCCCTCACGGCAATGTCGCAATCGTCCCAGCCATCCGTTTGCCAGCTGAAAACGGGGGCCGGGTCGGAAACAATAGACCTGTGGGTGGGAGAAAGATTGTAAGGAAGGCCGACCCACCGCTCCAGTTCGTCCGTAGCTTGGGTGGCGTTGCCTTGGGAGTCGGTGGCGGTAAACGTATAGGTCCCAACAGGAAGAGGCGCTTCGTGGCCGCTCTCGTAAAGTCCGTAAACGCCGTCGTTCGCCTCATCGTCGGAATTCTGACCGTCGTCGAACAATTCGTAGACGACGCCGTCTGGACCGGTCGCCGTCACCGACGCGATATCGCCCGCGCCCTGTGGATCGTACGCCGATGCCATGAAATGAATCCCATATTCCTCGTTTCCGGATACGTCGGCGAAATGGCGGCTTCCCGCGTGGCTCCAGCCGATTGCCGGGGCCTGGGAGCTGTAATGGAAGAAGATATGATGATGCCAGGATCGGTTTCCGTCGGCGTCGAAAGCAGAGACATCCCACAAGTACGAATTGCCCTCCTCCAGCGGCGGCCCCTGGCCGTCGTCGTTGTAGACGACGCTTGTAGATCCGATGTCCCCGCGAGACCAGAAGATCGTTTCTTCGGCGTGCTTCACGTTGACGTGATAGTTGACGGCTTCGGCGACCGGGTTCCACGAGAAGGTCGGGGCGGCGGTTGAAACGAAGGCATTGCTTTCTGGCTTGAGTCCGGTCGGAAAGTCCAGCACCCTTTCCACTACGTCCGTTCCCGTAGCAGCGTTGCCCTGTTCGTCCGTTATCTCGAATGTATAGGTACCGACCTGCGGTACCGAATCCAGATAATCGCACTGCAAGGCATACCAGCCATCGCCGGCCTCCCGGTCGCAGTGTTCGCCGTCGTCGCTCAAAACATAAGCTTTTCCGTCGGGGTCCATTGCGGTTACCGAAACGATGTTATGGGACCCGTCGGGATCTTCGACGCGAATGTCCAGGTCGAGGCCGAAATCCTCTCCGTCCTGGTTTCCGCAGTGGTAGGCGCCCGCGTAAGGACCTTCCACGATCACCGGGCCGCCGTCGGAATGCATGAACTCGATCTGCGTGTGGTGCCAGGACTGGTTGCCGTCGGCGTCCCACGCCCCTACTCCCCATCTGTAGGCAGTGGAAGTTTCCAACGGCTGGCCCGTGCCGTCGTCGTTGTAGACAATGGAATTGGAAGAGAAAGGCCACCTGCCCCACATGAGTTGCCCGTCATCGGCCCTGACCACCTCAATGCCGTACTCGGTCGCGTCGGACACGGGATACCAGGAGAAAGTCGGCGTCAGGGTATCGACGAAGCCTTGCGGAGAGACGTTGAAAGGAAGCTCCAGGAAGCGGGTCAGCTCTCCGGTTTTGCTGGATGAATTCCCCTGCTTGTCGACCACCGTATACGTGTAGATCCCCAGGGCGTGAGGCGTTGAGGAGTCGCTTCCGCACTCGTATGCGTAGGAAAACTTGCCGTCTCCGGCATCGTCGTCGCAATGCACGCCGTCGTCGTAAAGAGGGTATTCGGTCCCGTCGGGACCGGTCGCCGTCACGGAATCTATGTTGTCGAGGCCCTGAGGATCCGCGACATTGACTCGCAGAATAAGTCCATATTCGTGTTCTCCGTCTTCGACGCCCCAGTGGCGGGTTTCGGTTTCAGGCTCTCCCACAATGACGGGTGCGTCCGGCGTAGTCGTGTACGTAAATTCCAGTGAATAGACAAAACTTTCATTGGAATCGTCATCCCGGACTCCAACCTCCCAGAAATATGTTTCTCCATCGACTAGGGAGGGACCACCATAGGTGATCGTGGTAGCATTGATATCGTATTCGCTCCAGATTTCATCGTACTGAGCGTTCTTTACACGAATGTGGCAGTTGGTTAAGCCATCGGTTTCCCAACTGAAAACAGGGGTCGAATCGGAGATGAAGGAACCGTGGGCAGGGGAAAAATTAAAAGGGAAATCGAGCCAGCGTTCGATCTCTACATCCCTCTGCCCCGTGTTGCCCTCGGTATCAGTCGCGACAATTGTGTAAGTTCCCGTAGGCAAGGGAGAATCATGTCCGCCTTCCCACAAACTGAAACGGCCGTCTCCCGATTCGTCGTCTTCGTGCTGGCCATCGTCGAACAGTTCATAGACATCTCCTGTCGGACCTGTTGCCGTAACGGACGAGATATTGCCTATGCCTTGAGGGTCGTCTACTTTTGCAATGAAATGAATCGCGTACTCCTCCTGCCCATATGTATCGGACAACCGTCTAGAGCCGGTATATTCGGTAATGTCTTTAAAAACGATAGGTGCCTGTGAGCTGTAGTGGAAAAAGATTTGACCATGCCAGGAGCGGTTTCCGTCGGCGTCGAACGCCGATACATCCCACAAGTATGAATTGCCCCCCTCCAAGGACGGTCCCTGCTCGTCGTCGTTGTAGACGACGCTTGTCGATCCAATGCCCCAACGAGACCAGAAGACCGTTTCGTCGTCATACTTCACGTTGACGGCATAGTTGACGGCTTCGGCGACCGGATTCCAAGAGAAGGTCGGAGCGGCGGTGGAAACAAAGGCGTTGTTTTCCGGTTCGAGTCCGGTCGGAAAGTCCAGCACCCTTTCCACAACGTCCGTTTCCGTAGCCGTGTTGCCTTGTTCATCCGTTACCGTGAATGTATACGTTCCAACCTGAGGTACAGAACCCAGATAATCGCACTGCCATCCGTACCAGCCGTCTCCGGGATCGGAGTCGCAATGCTGTCCGTCGTCGCTCAGGGCATATTTGGAACCGTCGGGTGCCGTCACTTCGACCGACGCGATGTTTTCGAGCCCGTCCGGGTCGGAAACGAGAACGTTAAGATCGAGGCCGTAATCCTCGCTGTCTTGGTTGACGCAATGGTACGAGCCCGCATAGGGGCCTTCTATGATTTCCGGACTTCCGCTCGGAAATCTGGTTTCAGAAAAATTGTTTCCGCTCTGCGCGTACGATAGGGTTAGGCAAGGTGCGACAAAAGGCGCGACGATAATCAGAGTCGCTACAATACGAAAAAACTGGGGCAAAGAAAATTTTGACGTCATTCTATTCTCCTTTTTTTCGATACATGGAATATATCGCGTCTTTATGTGTCCACACCTTGCGGAACTCTTTCGGCGCTTTCATTCTATATTGATTCTTACTATATTTCTACTCCTGCTAATTCGGAAATGGCTTGCATAATAAAGGTTTCCGGCGTATTGCCCTGGTACTTGGGAGGTGAAATCTGCTTTCTTGAAAACCGTATTTGCAACAGGCGATTCCAGCGCGATATCGCCAAACGATAAAAAGCGCGAATTCCTGAAAGAAGTTCAGAAATCCGCCAGTTCATATATCAAATGTGTTGAAAAAAATCAACCTGTAAACCGTATTCTGAAAAATGACGGAAGTCATTGAAATCAAAGGGAATTTCGGAATGACGGGAAAATCGAGAACATTTTTTTTCGGGAAAGCGCCAATTTGAAATTTTCGGACCTGTGCGGTCGAAAGCGACAGCAAGGCGCAAAATTCGCCTGGTACGGTAGCGCCGTCTTCCACGGCGGCGCGGTGTACGATACTCCGTCGTTGTGAAATCCCAACTCGCCATGGGGCTTGGTTTTCACTTCGGCCGGTTTTCATCCAACAGTTTCGATCGTCGCGTGGATTCCGGGTCTAAAGCAAGCTCCGCCCGGAACGGCGGTGTTGTCAGGCTCAATCCGAAGTAATGCCGAATCCGGCACATTTCGAATCGTTTTTCAGTATTCGAGAGTCAACCTGCCGGATTCGATCACGATGATGCGATACTCCCCGATTTGCACGTTTCCGTCTCCGACCAGCAGGTAGTTGACCGAAACGTCTTCCTCGGTCTTGTTCAGAGCCTTCTCTCGCGCTGGCATAGACATCGAGCTTGCGCTCCGGCGGATACGCCATGTTCGGAAGGTTCAGCCGGGCCACGATGTTGGTGCCGGTCATGTACCTTTCGTGGGGGATGCCCTTCAAATCGCAGGCGATGATCCGGAAAAACAGGTACGTGTTCCAGTCGCCGCTCAGCGTGAGTTCCGAGGGGTGTTCGCCCGCCCTAAGGAAAATCGCCGCAGGGACCACCCGGTTGGTCTTCATCAGTTCCGACAGATGCACGCAGTATCGGCAAATCCTATGAACCCTTCCCCTCCCACCGTCCCGCTCAAGAGCGGAACGCTCAAGTCGGACTTTGTTAAACTATTATTTTCGTTCCTAAAGAAAAACCTTATCTTTACTTTTTAAGCCTTAGTAGCATGGCGGGTTCCTTCCCCCCTAACCTTATTACCTTATTTATACTACGCCCCTTCTTTTTCGTCTCGTTGCAGCGATGGAAGATCATGCCAGACACGGTCCTCTCCGGATACGAGAAAGAGCATAATAAGGTAATAAGGTTGGTAAAAAAACACATTGTCTGGCTACTAAGGTGTTCAAAAACAAAAATAAGGTTTTTAAGACCTCTGCATGCCATAAATATCCTGGAGATCAATCGTTTTTCGGGCTTGGTTCCAAATGCGGCCACCTGGATTCCGGGTCTACGCTGCATGTTCCAGTTAAGAAAATCCCGGAAAAAATGGAATCCAGCTGTTTTATCGACACCCGGGTTGTATGCCGCTCCGCCCGGAATGACGACTGCCGGGACGATAGTCCTTGAAAGTGGCCGATGCTAAAACCAAGCCCCGTTTTTCCTTCTTTTCCAGCCCCAGTATAGTGGCAACCTCGCTTGAACCTGACCGCGCCGTGTGACGGGAAAGCATGCCATGTTTCTTAACCAGCCAGTCCCGTTCGGGACGGCAGACAATAGCCCGGCAATTCATTGCCGGGGTGGCGGAATCGACGGTCTGCGCCGAGTCCCGTCAGGGACGGCAGACCAAAAAGGTTCGGCATGGTGGATTGCGGTTTTCTGGATTGCGACCTTACACCGGATTTCGAAAAAGCAGGGAATGCTCCCCTCCAACCAACCATTTCCCGGCAAACATGGGCTCTCGCGTACGAAGGAGCGACGAAAAGGCTCGGAAAATGGTGGGTTGGACTCGGTACAATATTGCCGGACCGTCTATTTCAACCAAGGGCGCACTGGCGACGACATCTGGATCCGGGCTCAAACCCACCAACGCAACAACACCAAAAAGCGGAAATGGTTGTTCGGCGAAAGTGGCGGCATGCCGGTTCGAATTTCAACGTTTTTTTTGAAAGACCTCTTCGATGGCGTTGGCAACCAATATTCGGTCGGTCCAGCAATCCAAGTCTTCTTGGCCGGCGTCTTTTAAAAGCTCATCGGCCCAGCCGGGGACCTTTTGAAACTTGAGAGACAACAAGCGACGCAGGGTCGAGGCTGCCCCTTCCTGTCTTCCTTCCTGTCTTCCTTCCTGTCTTCCTTCCATTCTTCCTTCCATTCTTCCTTCCCTTCTTCCCTCATCACGTTCTTTTTGCATCAATCCCATAATTTCCTCCTTATGCCTGCTTTCGGGCAAATATTTTTTCTTGTATATTATAATGTCGTTTTCGTCCAAATCGGCGTAAATATCGATGAACTCCGAATATTTCCTCCTTTTCTCCGGGTCGGCCTCGTACTCGATCAAGGCTTCTCTCGCGCTGGCATAGACGTCGAGCTTGCGCTCCGGCGGATACGCCATGTTCGGAAGGTTCAGCCGGGCCACGATGTTGGTGCTGGTCATGTACCTTTCGTGCGGGATGCCCTTCAAATCGCAGGCGATGATGCGGAAAAACAGGTACGTGTTCCAGTCGCCGCTGAGCGTAAGTTCCGAGAGGTGTTCGCCCGCCCGAAGGAAAATCGCCACAGGGACGACCCGATTGGTCTTCATCAGTTCCGACAGATGCACGCAGTATCGGCAAATCCGATGGATGGAAAACTTTCCCGGCTCGGTCTCCTCTTCGGCGACGAACAGCACCGCCGCCCGGCTGCCGTCGGGCCATTCCACCTGCAAGGGGGTGTCCAGTTCGTGAAACCGGTCCCCGAGCCGATCCTTGAGCTGCTCCTGGCGCACCGGGGTGATCGCGACGTCGTCGGCGAGGTCGAAAGCCTCCTCGGCCGCGAAAAACCGCAGCGATTGCCGGGGATAGTCCAGAATCAGGTTTTTGAAATTCTGGTCGTGCGAAATGGTCGATTTGCCGTCTTGTTTCGCCATGGTCCCTCTCGAAATAACAAGTTTGGTACGAACGTTTCATTCTTTTTTATACGGAAATCGATCCCATTTCAACAATTAGGGGCAGAAATGTGCCGTAATTCATGCGTTCTGCCATGCCGTATGCAAGACGTAATTTGCATCCATCGTTCCGGGCTGTTGCGGTTTCCGACGAATTGATGTATTTCTTTAATGCAATGAAAAAACGTTTTTTGTTATAATGTCGGCCAACCAGCACCGTAATTCCGGGCGGAGCTTGCTTTAGACCCGGAATCCAGGCGATGATCGAAACTGTTGGATGAAAACCGGCCGAAGTTAAAACCAAGCCCGAAAAAACAATCGAAGAAAATCAATGTACCCAAAATGGGATTATGTATGTATTCAAAAAGAGAGCCAGGAAAAATCGGAATCGACGGGCGTTTTTGCCAAGGGGCCAAATCCGCCGGTTCCCATCGAAAGGGAATGCAATGAATATGGTTCTGGAAATACCGGAACATGTGGCGGAAGCCATAAAGGCGCCGTCGATGGACAGGGAGAGGCATTTGCTGCGGGAATTGGCGGCGGCTTTGTATGCCCGAGGCATGCTTTCGTTCGGGAAAGCTCGGGAACTGGCGCGTTCAAGCAAGCTCGAATTCGGAACTCTGCTGCCAGAACGAGAAATTCCCAGGCATTACGACGCCCAAAACCTGGAAGAGGACATACGCTATGCTCGCGGCGAGTAACACGTCCCCGCTCCTCAACCTCTCCCTTATCGACCGACTCGAGAAGCCGTCCCCTCCCGCCGTCCCGCTCAAGATATGAACGCTCGATTCAGACTTTGTTCATCTATTATTTTCGTTCCTGAAGAAAAACCTTATTTTTATTTTTTGAACCTTAGTAGCATGGCGGATTCCCTCTCTCCAACAACCTTATTACCTTATTTACGAATTTTCGCATGAATCCCGTATTTCCTTTCAATCATGACAAATAAGGCAAAAATGTTACCTATTTTGCCGTAATTTATCTACCGATTTTGGTTCCGCGAAAACTATCATGGAGCCTGGTTCGGTACCAAGGTGGGTGGGTTGAAACCCTGGCGTTCGGGGCTGGTTCAAAGCTTGTTTGCGCCCGTGTCCTTCGAGTTTATACGAAGCCCAACCCACCATTTCCCGTGCCGCCGCAGTGCCATACGTTCGAAGAAGCGACGAATTGGCGCGAAAGATGGTGGGTTGGGCCCCGTGCAAGATTGTCGGGCCACCTGCTTCAAGAGAAGTTGAATTGGCGACAACACCCGGGTATCGACCCACCCACCCTCCCGAACCAGCCCGTGAATATTGCCGCGAGGGAGAACAAATCCCGGAATAAAAAATCTCCCGAAATTGGATGATTTTCACCACCCCAGATTGCGGCCTTCTGGATTGCTTCGACCATAGCCTGGATTCCGGGTCTAAAGCAAGCGCCGCCGGAATGACCTGCAATTCTAATTTTAGCAGGCTCTTCTCTGCGTACCTCTGCGCCTCTGCGCCTCTGCGTTTAAATCCCCCTTGCCATCGAAGGACTGTGTGTATTCAACGCAGAGGCGCAGAGGTACGCAGAGGGCAACATCAAAGACAAGACCATGAGGGATCATTCCTCACAATGCCGATCGGCAAAAAACGGCGATCCTCGAAAAGGCTGCGGGAGAGATCGGAAATCCGTTCCTCCGACAACCGCGCGCGCTCCGGCCGGAATGACGGTCCGCTTGAAAATCCGAGGTCCGGGCGAACCACGCAAACCGAAAGCAGGCACTCCGGAAAGGAATAAAACCCGGCTGAAAAATTATCCGCCATTCCGGGGGATTTTCATCACCCCTCCCTTGCCCCGAACCAGGCCTTCGCAGATTGCCGGAATGGGCGACAAAAACAGGCGCAATGGGCAGCATGTTTTCGACGAGATTTTCATCGCCCCAGGCGCCTGGCAGCGCAAGGAGGACGGGGGCCTCGGAAAACTCCGGCTTTTCCGCGACTCGCGGCGCTTTAAATGATCAAATGACTCGAATGATCAAATTTTCGATTGTCGGGCGCGAACGGCTCGAACATAGCCTTGATTATCGACGCCGCTCCAATAGACGCTGCCGTCATTGAAGGAGACGTACCACGCCGACCCCGAACCGCGCTTGTCGGATGTCCAGCACCATGACTGGTTTGTATCGAAAGGGGGGTCGATGTACAAACCGCCCGACCGCTCTTCCGGCTCCACCAGCGATGCCAGTTCGTCGACGGTGGGAAGTCGCCAATCGTCGAAGCCGGCGAGTTTCTTGCGGTTCAGGTCCCGGATGTACGCCTCGGCCTTCTCATACGTTATATAATCGGGGGAACCGGATTTCTCCCACATCAGGCCGGTGGCATGATCGACCACCACGCCGTTTCCCAAGTCCTCGTATTCGTTTTCGACGTAGCGTTTCGGTCTCCGATTCTCGTCAAGGTTGAAAACCGTTTTGAATTCATCCGAAGATACATCCATGGGTTCGCTTCTGAGTTTATAGGAGGGCACCGATGGTTCTTCCTTTTCAACGTCGGCTTTTTCGACGTTTGGGTCGGGACTCTCAACCGCAGCTTCGGGGGTTTTCCCGGGTTTCGGGGCAGACTCGATTACGGTATCGACGCCGGTGCCCTTGCCCGAATGGTTCGACACGGACTTTTCTGGCTGCCAAAACGCGATCAGGGCGCCGGTGACGATGAAAAGCAGGACGGCGGCGAACGCCGCCGCCATGGTTCCTTTTTTCTTTTTTCTCTTTTTTCCGGACGAGGTTTCGGAAGCATCCGCAGTTTGCTGGCCGTCGTCCGGCGCAGGCACGTCCGGGACCCCGTCGCCTTCCTGGCCATGCTCCCCGCCCTGCTCTTCTTCCGGGTCCTCTTGCGTCGGCGCGTTTTCGCACTTTCCGATCTTCCGCAATTCCGATAGCGCTTCGGCGGCGCTCTGGTAGCGGTCTTCCGGTGCGGGCATGGTGGCCTTGAGAATCCAGCGGTTGAGGCCGGGGCAGATTTCCGGGTTCGACTCCATGGGCTGGCGGGTGTGAACGCCCGACGGCAGTTCGCCGATAACCATGCGGTAGACCACCATGCCCGTCGAGTAGACGTCCGAACGCGCGTCGGCGGCGGAAAGCGACACCCGCTGCTCCGGGGAGGCGTAGCCGAACTTGTACGCGCTGGTTTCCGCCGTCGTCAGACCGCTGTCGACCACCTTGGCGATCCCGAAGTCGGTCAGCTTGGCGGCCGCGACATCTTGGTCCTTCATGATCAGCAGGACGTTTTCCGGGCTGATGTCGCGATGGAACACGCCGTTTTCGTGGACGAACACCAGGGCCTCCAGAATGTGCTCCGCGATTTCGCACGCCTCTTTCACGGGAAGCTTCCTCGGTCTCTTCCCGCCGTCTCTGCCCCGCGTGCCGTCCTGCCTGCCGTATTCCCCCACGTGATTGGCGAGACTGTAGGGAATGTATTCCATGGCGTAGAAAGGCACGTTGCCCGCCTTGTCCATTTCGAACACCCGCACCACGTGGCTGTTATCCGGCAGGTTGGCCATGATTTCCGCTTCGAGGAAAAACCGCCGGGTCATCTCTTCGTCCTGCAAGGCCTCCCGGGATATGACTTTCAGAGCCACGACCCGGTTCAAATTGGTCTGGCGCGCCTTGTAGACCGTTCCCATGCCTCCCTTGCCGATCTGGGAAACGATCTTCAACCTTCCGCCTATTTCTTTCATAGCGAGTTCCTTCTTGTTTCTTTCACTCGATGATCAAGTTTTTTTCGTCATTCCCCCGCAAGCTTCGAATCCAAACGCGTCTGCGGATCTCCTGGATTCCGGGTCTCCGCTGCGCTACGCCCGGAATGACGGTCGCCTTGGTCCGGTCGGCGGAAAAAACTTGATCATCGAGTTTCATAGCGAGGTTCTTCGTGCTTCGGTTAACTGCCGACGACAACTGCGAAATCAAAACGAAAACAGCTTTGCGACGAACGCTTCCATCTTTTAACCCCTTTGGAGATGAAATTGCAAGTCGATTGCCGGGTATTCGGGTTTGAAAAGCGCTGGTTATAACGGATTTGGGGGAGCGGCAATGTGTAGGTTGGGTTGAGCGGATTTCACGTTGGGTTTCGCTTGCTTCCCAACCATTTCGAGCGCCCTATCTGTTTGTTTGATAGAGTTCTGCAGCGAAACCCAACAATTGAAGACGCTCAACCCAACCTACATTCCACCCGCCCCCAAATCCGTTATAACCAGCCCTGAGTTCCAAAAGGATGCCCAGCTTGTCGGTCCGGCTGTTGGCGCGGATGATCAGGATGGCGGCACGGCGGGACTTGTCTCTCAACTCGGAGCCGAGCGTGTACTTGTGATACCTGGAAAAATTCTTCACCTCGTTTTCCAGAAACAGGCTTAACTCGAAGGCTTTCTTGTATATTGGCAAATGTTCGTACTGGGCCATTCTTTTCGACCTCCATGTTTTTTGGGTTCATCGCGGATTTGCGGGGAGCGATAAAGGTAGCCAGAGCTTCCAACTGGGGTGATGAAAATCATCCAATTTCGAGAGATTTTTTTCCGTTGGGATTTGTTCCCCCTCGCGGCAATCCGCGCGGGCTGGTTCGGGATCGTAGGGTGGGTGGGTCGATGCCCGGATGTTGTCGCCAATACGACTTCTCTTTAACAGATTAGCCCGGCAATCTCGCGAGGAGTCCAACCCACCATTTTTCGCGCCAATTCGTCGCTTCTTCGAACGAATGGCACCTCGGCGGCTCGGAAAATGGTGGGTTGGGCTTGGTACAAGCTCGAAGGGCACGGCGTAAACAAACTTTGAACCAGCCCCGAACGCCAGGGTTTCAACCCACCCACCCTACGATCCCGGACCAGGCCCCGTGATAGATCGCGCGGAATAAAACCAGACGGAATTTTTACGGCAAAACAGGGAACATTTTCATCACCCCAGCTTCCAACTCTGGTCCCGTATCTCGAATATGCCGCCGCTCGGAAGCCAAGGCACGCCAGACCAGTATGGTCTGGTTGCCATCGACACGCCTTTTACCACAAATCCGTGACGAGCCAATCCGGAATACAATCTTGTTGATAGGAAATGGAAGCCCCGCATTGCCGAGCTTCGCGCGGGAATGCATTCCAGGACGCTCAGAAACCGCGTTCCGGCAAGCCATGGCCGATCTATGCAACAACACCAAAAAATGGAAAAAGGTTGTTCGACTAAAGGGACAGCATGCCGCTGCCGAATTTCAACGGTTTTTTTGAAAGACCTCTTCGATGGCATCGGCGACCAATATTCGGTCGGTCCAGCTTTCCAAGTCTTTTTTCCCGGCGTCTTTTAAAAGCTCATCGGCCCAGCCGGGGACCTTTTGAAACTTGAGAGACAACAATCGACGCAGGGTCGAGGCTGCCTCCTCGTGTCTTCCTTCCTGTCTTCCCTCGTCCCGTTCTTTTTGCATCAATCCCATAATTTCCTCCTTGTGCCTGCTTTCTGGCAAATATTTTTTCTTGTACATTATAATGTCGTTTTCGTCCAAGTCGGCGTAGATATCGATGAACTCCGAATATTTCCTCCTTTTCTCCGGGTCGGCCTCGTACTCGATCAAGGCTTCTCTCGCGCTGGCATAGACATCGAGCTTGCGCTCCGGCGGATACGCCATGTTCGGAAGGTTCAGCCGGGCCACGATGTTGGTGCTGGTCATGTACCTTTCGTGCGGGATGCCCTTCAAATCGCAAGCGATGATGCGGAAAAACAGGTACGTGTTCCAGTCGCCGCTCAGCGTAAGTTCCGAGAGGTGTTCGCCCGCCCGAAGGAAAATCGCCACCGGGACGACCCGATTGGTCTTCATCAGTTCCGACAGATGCACGCAGTATCGGCAAATCCGATGGATGGAAAACTTTCCCGGCTCGGTTTCCTCTTCGGCGACGAACAGCACCGCCGCCCGGCTGCCGTCGGGCCATTCCACCTGCAAGGGGGGTGTCCAGCTCGTGGAATCGGTCCCCGAGACGATCCTTGAGCTGCTCCTGGCGCACCGGGGTGATCGCGACGTCGTCGGCGAGGTCGAAAGCCTCCTCGGCCGCGAAAAACCGCAGCGATTGCCGGGGATAGTCCAGAATCAGGTTTTTGAAATTCTGGTCGTGCGTAGTGGTCGATTTGCCGTCTTGTTTCGCCATGGTCCCTCTCGGAATAACAGTTTTTTTATGAACGTTTCGTTCTTCGGGCTTGGTTTAAACATCGGCCAGTGAAAATAACATTCATTTCCCGGCAGCCATGGGCTCTCGCGTACGAAGGCGCGAAGAAAAGGCTCGGAAAATGGCGGGTTGGAATCAGAGCGAGATTGCCGGACCGTTTATCCCAATCGAGGCCGCACTGGCGGCAACCTCAGGGTTCAACCCCACCCACCCTACAATCCTCTATTTCAAGGCGGCCGCTGCTTTTCGGGCCAAATAATGCCTGTCCAGGGATTGCCGCAACAACGATTTGATCACCGCCTGGCGGCTGATACACAGACTTTGCGCCAGACTGTCCAATTCTTCGAGCATATCGGCTGTAAAATCCACGTTGACCTGGCAAACTGCCGGTTTCATCTTGCCCTTGTTGGTGAAGTATCGAGATATGTCTTCGCCAGCCATGGCCTTTTCCGCGATTTCGTCGGCCGACGGCTTCTTTTTTTCAACTGTATTGTTCATATAGCTTTTTTTTACGATCATCGTTTCATTCTGTCAATCAATATCGAAATGCAGGGGGTCGGCGGACTTCGGCATCTTCGACCTGTGCGGCTGGCGCGTTTGCAACGTCGCGCTCCCGCGGAAAGGAACAAATTCGGATATACCGGTAGCGCCGCCTTCCACGGCGGCGCGGCGCCTCGGGCATTCGGATTGCATCAATCCTGTTTATAACGGATTTGGGGACGTAGGAAATCAGGGTTTGGTTATAACTTCGGCCAGTTGCATGGGATAGCGACAGCGGACCTCTTTTTTTCTCTCTGCGTTCCTCTGCGTCTTTGCGCCTCTGCGTTTAAAATCAAAAGTCCGTCGCGCCATTTGGCCTTTTTTTGAACGCAGAGGCGCAAAGACGCAGAGGAACGCAGTGTCGATAAAACGGCCGATGCTAAAAACAAGCACGGAAATGGGCTTGGTTCTTAATTCGGCCATGCATCGGCGGAAATCGGACGCAAAGCGTCCTGGTATGCATTCCAACGCGAAGCGTTGGAACGAGGAGGTGGGAGCGCGGCCGAATAAAAACCAAGCCCATCCACCGCGAAACAAATCGTTCTGTCGTCCCTGACGGGACTTGGCGCATCCCGCGTCCCGACCCCGGCAATGAATTGCCGGGCTATTGTCTGCCATCCCTCCGGGATTTGCCACGAAACGGGCATGCTCGCCGGCGCGGGGACGGCCGGGCTTCGGCGGGCTCCTGCTTTTCCGACCTGTGCGGCTGGCTCGCTTACATGGTCGTGCTCTCATAGAAAGGACCAATGCCGGATATCCCGCCCGGTAGCGCAGCCTTCCACGGCGGCGCCGCCCCCCGTACATTCGGGTTGCACAATTGGCGGAGGAGGGGGGGTTCTTACTTCGGACATGCCTTGGCAGATCTCGGACGCGAAGCGTCCTGGTATGCATTCCCACGCGAAGCGTGGGAACGAGGCAGAGTGGGGATTGCCGAAGTAAGAACCAACCCTGCGGAGGACCGTTCACCGCGCCGCCGTGGAAGGCGGCGCTACCGGGACCAACGAGCTTTGCACGTTGCCGTCGAGACCAACCGCACGAATGGAGCTTTTTCGCGACTCGCGGCGCTTTAAATGATCAAATGACTCGAATGATCAAATTTTCGATTGTCGGGCGCGAACGGCTCGAACATAGTAGCGATTACCGACGTCGTACCAATAGACGTGGCCGCTATTGAAGCTGACGCCCCTCGCCGACCCCGAACCGCGCTTGTCAGATGTCCAACACCATCGCTGCTTTGCGTCGAAAACGGGGTCTATGAACAAACCTCCCGACCGTTTTTCCGGCTCCAGCAGCGATGCCAGTTCGTCGACGGTGGGCAGTCGCCAATCGGCGAAGCCGGCGAATTTCTTGCGGTTCAGGTCCCGGATGTACGCCTCAGCCTGCTCATACGTTTTTCGATCAGGGGAACCGGATTTCTCCCACATCAGGCCGGTGGCGTGATCGACCACCACGCCGTTTCCCAAGTCCTCGTATTCGTTTTCGACGTAGCGTTTCGGTTTCCGATCCTCGTCCAGGTTGAAAACAGTCCGGAACTCGCTATTCGATACATCCTTGGTTTCACTTCTGAGGCTGTATTTGGTTTGTTTTGGCGCTCTTCCTGCCGACGCTATTTTTCCAGGCAAGGCCTTGGCACCCGACGGCACGGTCTTTTCGGCCCCGATTTTCATCAGCTCCGCCAGCATGGCCCCGGCGTCGGCAAACCGGTCGTCCGGCTCCTGCTCCGTGGCAACGAGAATCCATTCGTTCAGGTCGTCGCCGACCTCCGGGTTGATTTCGCTGGCCTGCTTGATTCTCAGCCCCATGGGCAGTTTTCCGGCGACCATGCGGTACATCAGGATTCCCAGGGAGTACAGGTCGGAGCGGGGATCGGCGTTGGCGAGGCCTTCCCATTGTTCGGGGGCGCAGTAGACCTGCTTTCCGATGCCGCTCATGCCGGTTTGGGTCAGGTGGCTTCCGCTGGTTCCGGCGATGCCGAAATCGGCGAGTTTCGCCCGGAATCCGCCGTCGTCCTTGACCAGCATGACGTTGTGGGGGCTGATGTCCCGATGGACGATGCCTGCGCCGTGGATGACCTTCAGGCCCTTGAGCAGGTGTTCGGCGATTTTGACGGCGGTCGGCACCGCGAGCCTTTTTTTCGGCGCCTTGACCCTGCGGGTCTTGTCCTCCACATGGGGCGCTTCTCCGAGCTGGTGCGCCAGGCTGTTCGGGATGAACTCCATGGTGTAGAAGTAGCCGCCCTGGTATTCGTCGAGGTCGAACACCTGCACGACGTGGGTGTAGTCGGAAAGGCCCGCCATGACACGGGCTTCGCGGAGAAAGCGCTGGAGAATCTCCTCGTCTTTGGCGCAGGCGTCGGAGAGCACTTTCAAGGCCACGGTGCGGTTCAAGGTCGGCAGTACGGCCTTGTACACCGTTCCCATGCCGCCTTCGCCGATCTTTTCTACGATCTCGTATCTGCCGATTTTTCGCATTTAAAGAATCCCTTCATGATTTCATCATTCATCATTCATCATTCCCGATTCATAGTTCGTAATTCTCAACTCCTCCACGCTGCCGATTCGAATTCGGTCGCCCAGTTGCAAAGCCCGTTCCTCGGTTAGCGGTTCGTCGTTGACCAAGGCGCCGCCGGGGGTGTCGGCGTCGGAGACGAAGTAGCGGTCGTTTCTCCGGGCGACGACGACGTGGACCCTCTCCACGGAAGGATCTTCGATGACAATGGCGTTTTCGGGCGCGCTGCCGATGGTGAAGCGTTCTCCCATGAGAATGTACGCTTTCTTGATTTCCTCGCAGAACTCCGAGTGCTCGCAGGGCTCGAAGGCCACGGCCAAGGACGGCGCGTCGCCGTCTCCGCAGTACCTGATTTTCAGGCAGGCGGCCGGGGCTTCTTTGGTGAAGGAGTCGTCCTCGTCCCGGAAAAAGCCGAAGCCCAGGGTGTCGCCGTCTTTGAGCGCGACTGCGCGGTCGTCGATCAGGGCGCCGTTGAGCATGGTGCCGTGCAGGCATTCCGGGCGGTTTTCGTACAGAAAGCGGCCGTGTGCGCGCGTGATTTTTCCGTGCTTGCGGGAGACGTCGGGCAACTTGAGGGCCAGCAGGTTTTCTCTAAAGCTGTCGGTGTTTCTGCCCACGCAGACCACCTCGTCCGGGATCACCGCGTATGCGCGGCCCGAGAACTCCAACTGGAACATTCCGCCGAACCCAAGCTCGTTTAGCACCTCCAGGAGCAGTTCTTTGGTTTCGTCCAGCAGGTGTTCCCGGCGATAGGGTCCCAGGGTTTTCAGGCATTCTTCGAATTTTTTTTCGTCGAACAGGCGTCGTGCGACGAGCAGGTCGCGCCATTCCGATTTTTCCCGTTCGAGCCTTTCGCGTTCGGGGCGAACCAGGGGAAACAGGTTTGCGTTGAGCCCGAGGGCTTTTTTCAAAAGTTCCTCGGCCTCGCGATACAGCGCTTCCCTGCCCTGTTCGTCGGCGATGTCGGACTTGCGGGCCTGGGCGAGCCTTCCGATTCCCTGCTGGTAGGTCCTTCTGGCCTCGTCCTCCTGTTTTTCCAGATCTTCGAGCATGGCTTGCAGACGGGGGGACAAGGGGACGTTTTTTTCCACTTCCTTGACCAGGCGGATGGCGTCGGTGACGCGTTTTCTGTCGCCGGCCAGGCTTGCGGCGGACGATTCCAGGCCCGCGAGGGTTTTGGCGACGATTTCTTCGCGGACGCGGGTCGCCTCCGGATAGCCCGGTTCGAGGGCCAGGGCCTGATCGACGGCGGACAGGGCGCTTTGGTACCGGAAATTGGAGCTGTTCAAATGCTGCCTGGCCTTTTCGAGCAGGTCGCAGACTTGCTTGCCGCGACGTGCTCGGCCCAGGGCTTCCACTGCCTTGGCGAACCCGGGATAGAGGATGAGCGCCTCCTGGAGCCGGGATATGGCCGAAGCGTAGTCGGGGGGCTGCTTATCGACGAGGGACGCGGCTTCGGATACGAGCCTTTCGCAGGTCTGGACGCCCTTTTCGCAGGCTCTTATCCTCTGGTCGAGGTCCTTGAAGGAGAAGCCGAATCCTGCGGCGCGGCGGAATGAATCGAGGGCGGCTTCCAGGTCCTTTCCGCAGGACACGCCCTTGTCGTAGTGCTCGGCGATGCGGCGTCGGGTATCGAGGAGTTCTTCGAGGGCATGTTCGGCGTCCGGGTGGGATACGTCGAGTCGCCCGATCTCTTGGAACTTGTCGATGGCGGCGTCGAGGTCTTTTTTGTCCTCTTTGAGACCGATGCCTTCCCGGTAGAGGACGCCCGCGATTTTTTCGCAGATTTTTTTCGAAAGCGACCGCGCGCCGCGTATTTCCGGATGCACGCGCAGGGCCTCTTGGGCGTCTTCGAGAGCCTGGAACAGGGAGGCCTTGTCGTCGCTTTCGTATTTTTCGGAGGCGGACCGGAGCAGTCCGGCGGCCTTTTCGGCGACGCGGATGGATTCGGACAGGGCGTCCACCTCGGGGTCTTCCGCCGTGCGGAAAAGGATTTCGTCGATGTTTCTCTTGGCGGCGGTAAAATCGCGGGATGCGATATTCTCTGCTGCCGTTTTTTTCAGACGGTCGCATTGTCCGAGCACTTCGTCGATTTCCGAAAGCTTGCGCGCGGCCTGGGGATGGATGTTCTTTATTTTCCGAAAGCCCTGCCTTGCGGAATCCAGACGCCTTTCCACCCAGTGGTTTTCGGCTCGGGCGTAGGATTCGATGGCATCGACGCAATCGTTGGCCTTTTTAAGCATGAGCCTGGCCTCGGAAGTGCTGTCGATCTTCTCGGCCTCCACCAGAAGGCGGGAGGCCTCCTTGAAATGATGAATGCAAGTCGGTTCCAGGGGCCTTTGGCCTTGGCCGGAATCGTCGCGCATGAGGGCCGCGGCCTTTTTCACGCATTGGGCTTTTCGAAGGCCCCTCAAATCGTCGATCATTTCCTGAAGAGCGGGTTCGTTTTTAAAGATGGCTTTCCACCCCTGCTTTTTGCAATGCCGTTCTAAAACATCGTAAAGGTAATCGAGCGCCTCTCTGTATCTCTCCTGTTTTTTGAAGTCGTCTACTTTTCTTTTTGAATAAAAGACGGTGCCTCCCATGATCATAGCTTTATCCTTTCCGATTCGTACGTGATTCGGTTCAAAGAAACGACTGCCTACAAATGCCTGCCGACCAGAAACCAGAAAAAGCCCGTTTCCAGAAAGGCGAGCACCGCCCAGAAGTACCAGAAACGAATCGATTGCCAATTGGCCCAGAACACGAAAACAACGCAGCAGACCGCCGCGACGACGACCGCGCCGGTTCGCCACGCCCAGTCGATTGTATTCAAAGCCGTGGCCGAGCTGTGCGCCCTGATGGTTTCGATGCTGCCTTTCTCGTAGTCGATTATCTTGGTCACCAGGTCCATTTCGGACTTCGAACCGCTTTCCCGATAGTCCTCAACTCTCGCATCGATCATGAACCGGGCTTCTTTCAGGTTTTGCAGTTTTACCAGGGTTTCCGAATCATACAAAAATTCCCATTTCTTCTTGTCCGGAATATGCTCTTTGAATTTATCGAATTCCACGGTCCGGATGGATACCCTGACCTTTATGCTGCGAGACTGGCTGAACTGTTCCATCAAACAGTTTCTGACGATGTCCTTGCCGTCGTTCACCACGGCCCAGACCGCCACGTTCAAGGGGACCTTCGTTCGCAAATCCGGATCGGAGGCAATCCAATCGTTGATTGCAAAAATCGTTTCTTCGGCCGCCTCCTCCGCGGCCTTCGCGAAAAGACCGGATGAAGAAAAATCGGACACGCCTGCCGCGCAAAGGCAGGGAACTGAAAGAAGAAGTAAAATGAAAGCCGAAATTCGGGTGGATCGTGCCATTCTGGAACTCCTTTCTGAACTTTGTTCTCGATTCGACCATTTCTTGCGGGGGTGAATGATCGCCAGATTCCATACCAATCGAAATTTCTATGATAAACCACTGGCAATGTCAAACTGTTTTTCAACAATTCGGAAATGCAAAACAACAAAACCTTATTTTCAGTAAATTGCCAGGCTTGGCCTCGCCAACCGCCTTATGTTTGCTTTCATGTTCCATTCGTTTTTTTTTCCTTGCAAATCTTGCACGATATTTGTTAGAGTTCTTATTAAATTTCGGGATGATAGATGCGCATGAAAAAAACAGCGTTTTTCCATGTATTTTTTTCCTTTTGACCAATTGCTCCCCTTGGCCCTATAAATGCGATATTTTCCGTCGAAAAAATTCAACAAGATAGGCGACCATGGAAGAAAAAACACTTATACAAATAAACGAGGAGCTTGACTCCATCGAAAAGGCCGAGAACGCGACGATCGTATACGCCTGCGAATCCGGAAGCCGGGCATGGGGGTTCGAATCGGAGGACAGCGACTACGACGTCCGGTTCATCTATGTGAGAAAAACGCCCTGGTACCTGAGCGTCCGTAAAAAAAGAGACGTCATCGAAAGGCCCATAAGCGACGAATTGGACATATCCGGCTGGGACCTTTCCAAGGCGCTCTATTTGCTGAAAAGATCGAACCCGCCTCTGCTGGAATGGCTTCAGTCGCCGATCATCTACCGGGAAAACGCCTCCGCAGTATCGAAAATCCGGGCGGTCATGCCCGAATACTATTCCCCGAGGGCCTGCATGTACCACTATCTGCACATGGCGCGAAGCAATTTCAGGGAATACATGAAAGGCGATGTCGTTTGGACGAAGAAGTACTTCTACGTGCTTCGACCGCTTTTGGCCTGCATCTGGATCGAATCCGGCTACGGTATCGTCCCGACCGAATTTGGAAAACTCGTGGAGAGGACAATCGAAAACCGCGAATTGAAGAGGGCCATCGAAAAATTGCTGGCTCGAAAAATGGCGGGAAAGGAACGCGACAGCGGCGTGCGCATACCGATCGTCTCCGATTTTCTGGAGAAACACATCGAAGGTCTTTCGGCCGAAAATGAACCGACCGCCAGAAACGTTGGATACGAACAGCTGGATCGCGCATTTATCGAGATTCTGAAGGAAATCAACGGCCCTTCCATATTCGCTCCGGTCGATGACGGAGAACCCAAGGAAAAAAAGATCGGTTTTTTCGGTTGTGAAATAGACACGACCTCCCTGGACGATCCCATCGACGGGATGAAGGAATAGGTTTGAACAGGGGCGATGAAAATCATCCAATTTCGGGAGATTTTTTACTGCCGGGATTTGTTCCCCCTCGCGGCAATCTGCGCGGGCTGGTTCGGGATCGTAGGGTGGGTGGGTCGATAGCCGGGTGTTGTCGCCAGTCCAACGTCTCTTGAAAAAGATGGCCCGACAATCTTGCAAGGAGTCCAACCCACCATTTTCCGCGCCAATTGGTCGCTTCTTCGAACGAATATACCTATGCAGGAAAATGGTGGGTTAGGCTCCGTACAAGCTCGAAGGGCATGGGCGTTAACAAGCTTTTAACCAGCCCCGAACGCCAGGGTTTCGACCCACCCACCCTACGATCCAGGTCCAGGCCCCGTGACAGCTTGCGCGGAACAAAAACCGGCGGAATTGTCACAGCAAAACAGGGAAGATTTTCATCACCCCACCCGGAATCCAGGCGGCCGAATATAGACCCAAGCCCCTCCCTTCCGAACACCCGAGAACAACTCGCCGCCGTGGAAGACGGCGCTACCGGTTCTGCCGGGATTTGTTCCCCCTCGCGGCAATCTGCGCGGGCTGGTTCGGGATCGTAGGGTGGGTGGGTCGATAGCCGGGTGTTGTCGCCAGTCCAACGTCTCTTGAAAAAGATGGCCCGACAATCTTGCAAGGAGTCCAACCCACCATTTTCCGCGCCAATTGGTCGCTTCTTCGAACGAATATACCTATGCAGGAAAATGGTGGGTTAGGCTCCGTACAAGCTCGAAGGGCATGGGCGTTAACAAGCTTTTAACCAGCCCCGAACGCCAGGGTTTCGACCCACCCACCCTACGATCCAGGTCCAGGCCCCGTGACAGCTTGCGCGGAACAAAAACCGGCGGAATTGTCACAGCAAAACAGGGAAGATTTTCATCACCCCACCCGGAATCCAGGCGGCCGAATATAGAACCAAGCCCCTCCCTTCCGAACACCCGAGAACAACTCGCCGCCGTGGAAGACGGCGCTACCGGTTCTGCCGGGATTTGTTCCCCCTCGCGGCAATCTGCGCGGGCTGGTTCGGGATCGTAGGGTGGGTGGGTCGATAGCCGGGTGTTGTCGCTAATTCAACATCCCTTGAAATGGATGGTCCGACAATCTTGCACGGAGTCCAACCCACCATTTTCCGCGCCAATTGGTCGCTTCTTCGAACGAATATACCTATGCAGGAAAATGGTGGGTTAGGCTCCGTACAAGCTCGAAGGGCATGGGCGTTAACAAGCTTTTACCCGGCCCCGAACGCCAGGGTTTCGACCCACCCACCCTACGATCCAGGTCCAGGCCCCGTGACCGCTTGCGCGGAATAAAACCCGGCGGAATTGTCACGGCAAAACGGGGAGCATTTTCATCACCCTATGTCTGAACATTCGACTTGTATTCCGGCTTGACTAGAATATGGGATTGAAATCCTGGCTGGAATCGCATTGCTTTTGCGAGCCTGAGAAACGAAAAACAAAAGGCGGAAGCCCGCCCCTCGCGTTCTGATTTGCGAAGGGCGGACTTGCCGCCAATTATGTCAAGTCCGCTGCCAGCTGCAGCTTATATCCGGAAGATTAAATGTCGAAGTACAGGAAGAACTCGTGGGGATGGGGACGCAGCTTGACCGGGTTGACCTCGTTTTCGATCTTGTACTCGATCCACATGTCGATGACGTCCTTGGTGAAGACGTCGCCTTTGAGCAGAAACTCGTGATCGGCCTGGAGGGCGGCCAAGGCTTCTTCCAGGGAGCCCGGAGCGGATGGGACTTTGGCCAGTTCCTCCGGGGGCAGATTGTAGATGTTCTTGTCGAGGGGATCGCCCGGGTCGATCTTGTTCTGGATGCCGTCCAGGACCGCCATGAGTACCGCCGAAAAGGCCATGTATCCGTTGCAGCTGGGGTCGGGGGTCCTGAACTCGATGCGCTTGGCCTTGGGCGAGGAGCTGTACATGGGGATACGCACGGCGGCGCTTCTGTTTCTGCTGGAGTACGCCAGGTTGACCGGGGCTTCGAAGCCGGGCACCAGGCGCTTGTAGGAGTTGGTGGTCGGGTTGGTGATGGCGCACAGGGCCTTGCAGTGCTTCAGGATGCCGCCGATGGCGTAGAGTGCGTCCTGGGAGACGCCCGCGTACTTGTCGCCTGCGAACAACGGCTGGTTGTCCTTCCAGATGCTGATATGGGTGTGCATGCCGGTGCCGTTGTCGCCGAAGAGCGGCTTGGGCATGAAGGTGACGGTATGGCCCGCGCGATAGGCGGCGTTTTTCAGCACGTACTTGAACCATACCAGCTGGTCGCCCATTTGCAGCAGGGGTTTGAAACGCATGTCGATTTCGGCCTGGCCCGCAGTGGCCACCTCGTGGTGCTGGCATTCCACGTCGATGCCCAGCGACTGGAGAATCAGCAGCATCTCGCTTCTGAGGTCCTGGAACTTGTCGATGGGCGGAACGGGGAAGTAGCCTTCCTTGTGGCGGGGCTTGTACCCCAGGTTGGGTTCTTCTTCGCGACCCGTGTTCCAGGTGGCTTCGTTGGAATCGAGAAAATAGAAGGCGCTGTTGCTGGTGGACTCGAAACGCACGTCGTCGAAGATGAAGAATTCCGCTTCGGGGCCGATAAAGGCGGTGTCGCCGATGCCGGTGGTCTTCAGATAGGCCTCGGCCTTCTTTGCGATGTACCTCGGGTCGCGGGAGTAGGGCTCCAGGGTGACGGGGTCCACGATGTTTCCGATGAGAACCAGGGTGGGGTCCGTGAAGAACGGGTCGATCTTGGCGGTGTCGGCATCGGGCACGACCAGCATGTCGCTTGCGTTGATCGGCTGCCATCCGCGAATACTGGAGCCGTCGAAACCGAAGCCCTCTTCGAAGCTATCGACGCTCAGCTCGCAGATGGGCACGCTGAAATGCTGCCAGATGCCGGGAAAGTCCATGAAGCGGATATCCACTACGCTTACATTCTTTTCCTTGGCCATGTCCAATACTTGTTCGGGTGTCATAATACACTTCCTCCTTGCGTTTGTTATTTGTTGATTGACGTCAAGCAAACAAAATTTTGCCGCTAACAAATTTGTTGAATTTCTTGTTTTCGACAGCCGGGCGCCGCAACACCAACGAACGGGACGCGGAGCGTCCGGCAGCCGTTGCCGCGAAGAGCGCGGGAAAAGGTCCGAAAAGTTCGTCCGTCCGGCTGTCGCAAAGCGCTATATGGCGTCTTTTCCCTTCTCGCCGGTCCTGACCCTCACGGCCTCCTCGATGTTGACCACGAAAATCTTGCCGTCGCCCAGCTTGCCGGTGTGGGCGGCCTCGCGGATCTTGTCCACGACCTTGTCCACCCAGTCGGACTCGATGACGACCTCGATTTTGATCTTCGGGATGAAGTCCACCACGTATTCCGCCCCGCGGTATATTTCCTTGTGCCCCTTCTGCCTTCCGTAGCCCTTGACTTCCGTGATGGTCATGCCCTGGATGCCGATTTCGTTCAAGGCCTCCTTGACATCGTCCAGCTTGAAAGGCTTGATAATGGCTTCGACTTTTTTCATGTCGCGTTCTCCTTTCGGTTGATTGTATACGCCTTTCGCCGAGTCTTGGACGGGCGGGGCGCTTATTTCCACTTCTTGCTTTGTCTTTTCCGTTCCGAACCGCCTGGAAACGGAGATGTACGTTTCATCCGGATTTCGTTTCATCCGGATTGCGCCGGGAAGCTTCCTACTCCAGCTCGAAAGCCCGCTCGCCGTGCAGGGAATTGTCGAGTCCGAGCACTTCCTCCTCTTTCTCCACGCGCAAGCCGCCGGTGACGGCCTTGGTGATGGTCAGAACGATGAACGTGCCGACTGCGGTGTAGGCCGCCGTGGCCACGATGGAGACGATCTGGAGCCACAGCTGCTCCGGGTTTCCGTAGAAAAGTCCCGACTTTCCTTCGGTGATGGCCGGGTTGGCGAACAGACCGGTGGCCAGAGCGCCCCAGACCCCGCACATGCCATGGACACCGAAAGCGTCCAAAGAGTCGTCGTATCCCAGCTTGTGTTTGAGCACCGCCACGCTGAAGTATCCGAAACATCCCGCCACCAGCCCGATGACCAAAGAAGCGGGCATGTTGACGAAACCCGCCGCCGGGGTGATCGACACCAGCCCGGCAACGATTCCGGAGGCCAGGCCCAGGACCGTGGGCTTTTTGGTCACGATCCATTCCGTGAACATCCAGGCGAGCCCGGCGGTGGCCGCGGAGGTGTTGGTCACCAGAAAGGCCGAGGCCGCGACACCGTCGGCCGCAAGTTCGCTGCCGGCGTTGAAACCGAACCATCCGAACCACAACATGGCCGCGCCCAGCGCCGTCAGGGTAACGCTGGAGGGAAACATGGCCTCCTTGCCGTAGCCCAGCCGCTTGCCCAGCATCAGACACGCCACCAGTCCCGCGACGCCCGCGTTGATGTGCACCACGTTTCCACCCGCGAAATCCAGAGCGCCCATCTCGCCCATCCAGCCGCCGCCCCACGCCCAGTGGGCGATGGGAGAATAGATGAAGGTCAGCCACAGAATGCTGAAGACAATCCAGGAGGAAAACTTCATGCGGTCCACCACGGCGCCCAGCACCAGCGCCACCGTGATGGCGGCGAAGGTCATCTGGAAAAGGGCGAACACGAGTTTGGGTATAGAGCCTTCAACGTCGGACACGCCGATTCCGGCCATGAACAGGTGGTCGAAGCCCCCCACGAAGCCCCCGATGTCTGGACCGAACGCCAGGCTGTATCCCCACAGGACCCAGACGACAGACCCCAGGCAGTAGGAAACCAGGGTCATGGCGTAGGTGTTCAGCAGGTTCTTGGAACGGGACATGCCGCCGTAGAACAGCGCCAGGCCCGCCGGGGTCATGAACATCACCAGCGCCGTGGAAACGATGATCCAGGCCGTGTCGCCGGTGTTGATGGCGTCCTGGGCGAACGCCGTCGAAAACGGTATCAGCAAAAGCCAAGCGGCTATGATCAGCGATTTGTATCTCATTTCTTTCCTTGCTCCTTCGAATATTTTTTCGCCATGCTTCGTTTTCGTCATGGCCTGGTTTCTTTCGGCGTCGCCCCGGCAAGAGAGCCGTTGCGACAGGGCTATCGGTCCTTCGCCTCACCGGTACAAGGCAGGTTTTCCAGGATCGTCCTTTCGATCATTTCCACCTGGTCGGGGGAATCCACCTTCTGGCCGTCGAAATCCCTCACGTAGAAGACATCCACGACCTGGTCGATCTTGGTGGCGATCTTGGCTACCCAAATGTCCAGCTTGCAGGCGAACAACGCGTCCGTGACACAGTGCAAAAGCCCCGGAAAGTCGTCGGTGAAGACTTCCAGGATGGTAAAAAAACTGGAGCTTTCATTGTCCACCACCACGCGGGTCTTTCTTCCGGACTTGGAGAACCTGGAGCGGCGATAGCTCGCCAGCTTTTCCCTCAATGCCTCCTTCAAATCCAGTTTTCCGGAAAGAGCGTCTTCCAGGTGCTCGGCTGCCCGGGCCCATCTTTCATCCTCGAACACCTGTTCCGGCGGCGGCTGGACCTTGAAAATGTCCAGTGCGGTATTGTTTCTCCAGGTGAATACCTGGACGTCCAAAATATTGATTCCATTGAGCGTGAACACCCCGGCGATCTTGGAGATCAGCCCCGGAGCGTCCTTGGCGCATATGGTCACCGTGCGGGTGTCCGCGTCGGCCGAACGCTCGATTTCCCACACGAAAAGCTTGTCTTCGAGTTTCTTGAAAAGCCGGATATGATGGTACATCTCCTCCGAAGGCGCCCACAGCAGATACCGGGGAGACAGGAAATTGAACATCCTTTCCAGCTCTTTCTGCTCTTCCACCGACTTGGCCATGGTCATGACCATCTCCCGCTTCTTCTCCACGATCTCCACGGCCTCGACCGACGCCAGCTCGCCCTTGGTCATGACGTTCAAAACCTTTAGAAAAAGACTTCGCATCAGTATGCCGGTCCAGTTGTTCCAGGCCTTGGGTCCCGTGGCGATGGAATCGCCCACCGTCAGAAGGTAGAGCATCTTGAGCATCTCCGGGTCCTGGACCCTTCTGGCCAGGTTGATCGAGGTCTCCTCGTCGTTGATGTCCCTTCGCATGGCGATCTTGGCCAGAAGCAGGTGTTCTTTGACCAGATAGGCCACCTCCTCGGCCATTTTTTTCGGATATCCCTTTTCCAGTGCGATCCGGCGGGCCATTGTTTCGCCTCGCGCCGAATGGCCGGACTCCGGCACCGCTTTTCCGATATCGTGGAGCAAGGCCGCCCAAAGCACCGTCTTGCGGTTCTTCAGCTCCTTGTAGATCTCTCCGCAAAGCGGGTGGCCGCTGGCGTCTTGCGGCGTGCCGAAATTCTTGATGGTCTGGACCACCCGAAGCATGTGCTTGTCCACCGGGTACAGGTGGTAGTTGTCGTATTGTATCCGGTTCATTACTCCCTGGAATTCCGGGATGTAGCGCGGCAGTAAACCGGTGTAGAGCATTTCGTCGAACACCTTGAACTCGGGAGAATGGACCTCCAGAATCCGCTCGAAGGATTTTAGAACGCTCTTGGATTCGCGGAATTCGTCGTCCACCAAATAGCCCAAATCCTTCACCAAACGCCGGGCCTCGATGCTCAAAGGCACTTGCAGACGGGCGCTTTCCTCGAAGATCCGCATTAGAAGCTCCGGGGTGTCCAGTATGTCCTCCGAAGTCTTGAAAAACAGCAGGCCCCGCTGGATCTCAAGCCCCTCGTAGCGCATGTTTCTCATGGTGCGGATTTTTCCGCTCTTCTTGCGCGAAACCTCCAGCTCGTAAAGAAAATTCGCGTGCAGACGCTTGATGAACTCCATGCGCTCGTGCAAACACCCCAAAAACTGGTTGACCGGCTGAAGACCGTCCTTTTCCACGTATTTCATGGCCTCGGCCATTCGAATCTGGATTTCGAAATGCAGCTGGTCGCACTTTCTTCCGGTCATGTGGTGCAACCGGTTTCGCACTCTCCAGATGAATTGCAAAGCTTCGATCATGGAAACGTATTCGTCATGGGAAAGAAACCCCAGGACCTCCAGGTCCCTTCGCTGCTTGATGTGCCGCATGATCTTCGCCACCCACAGAAGGGTGTGGTAGTCGCGAAGACCTCCCCTGCCCTCCTTCAGGTTCGGCTCCAGCAAAAAGGCCGAATCCCCGAACCTCTTGTGGCGCTCCCGATTCTTGTCTATCAGCCACTCCGTGATTCGGTCGGCGCTGTCCTTCAAAACGTCCTCCCGAAGCCGCCGCATAAGTTCCATATATAATGGAGAGATGCCGCAGATGAATCTCGCGTCCATAAGGGGCGTGAGTATGTCGTAGTCCTCCTGCGACATGCGCACGCACTCGTCTATGGAACGCGTCGCCTGGCTGATCTCCATGCCCTGATCCCAAAGAGGGTACACCACTTCGCGTATCAGGTCCTCGGCCTCGTCCGGAACGCTGTCCTTGAAAAGAAGAAGAAGGTCGATGTCCGAGTGGATGCACTGTTCCTCGCGCCCGTATCCCCCCAGAGCGATGATGGCGTAAGGGTTCTTGTTGATCCCGATGCGGGGGCCCACCAGGCTGTGCTCGAACGTCTCGCAAAAATAATCGTCCAGAATGCGCGTATGCGGCAAAAGAAACCCGGGCTCCCGGCCCTCCAGAAAATCCTCCACCAAATGAAGGCGTCTTTTGCTCAGCATCTTGGCGGCCTTGTCGAGCTGTTGCTCTCTTGCGTTGCGCACTTTGTACATGACCTCTTCGTCCGATAAATGGTTGTCTGTTTCGACCACGCTGTCTTTCAACACATTCTCCTTAATTCAAGCAAATTACATGCCATTTTCGACGACACTCCCGGATAACCAATGATAACAAGGGGTTTGCGCCATCGAGACGATTTTTCGCAACGGATTTCCCCGGCATTTCACGACATATTTGTAACGCGAAAATTTTTCCCGCTACAAAAATGTCCACCTGTTGGCGCCAAACGAATCGGTTCCGATATTTCAAGGGGAAAATCATTGGAAAACGCGCGAATGTTACAGAACTGTCTATTTTTTACGCGCTTGATACCAATGCGTTTCGCGACAATTTTGTAATGCATGAAAGGAGGATTCGATACAGAAAACCATAAATCCGTCTGTTCGTAAAGAAAAAACGAGGGCGACCATCGATGTTACAAAAATGTCCGGCGGAGGAAGGATCGCCGATCATTGCGCTTGTTCCTGTTCCCCGGCAATCTTCGACTTGTGGTTCGGGATCGCAGGGTGGGTGGGTCGATACCCGGATGTTGTCTCCAGGCCAATGGTTCTTGAAATAGACGACCCGACACTTTCGCACTGAGTCCAACCCACCGTTTTCGGGCCCTTTTCATCCCTTTTTCGGAGCGAGACGGCGAGATGTCTCGAAATATGGTGGGTTGGACTTCATACAAGATCGATGGCTCGGGCTTGAACAGGCTGTGAACCAGGCCCGAACGCCAAGGCATCAACCCACCCACCCTACGATCCCGAACCAAGCCATGCAATAGGTACGCGGAAAAAAAAGCATTGAACGATTTCTTTGGCGTAATTATCAAGGAGAAAACGAGCCCGCTACGGGCACAACCCGAACGGGCCTTTATAGAAAGGAGGAACACACATGAAAATCGATTGGGCGTTGTTGAGAAAAGGGTGAAAGACCTGCAAGAAGACCCAGGAGTATCTTGCGGGCAAAGAGATCGGGTTCGACGAAGTGGCGGAAGCGAGAAAAGTAAGCTTCGAACGGGACGAGGCGTGGCAAATGCTGGCGCAGGCCAAGACGGTCCATGTCGCCAAGGGCAAGAAGTACCAGTCCTGGGAACCCGGGGAGGACAGCAAGGAAGCCATCCTGAAGGCGGCCGTGGGTCCTTCGGGAAAGCTGAGGGCGCCCACGCTGCGTGTCGGGGATCAGATTTTCGTCGGTTTTCACACCGACCTGTTCGATGCGCATTTCTAATTGAAAAAGGGCACTGCGAACGACGAAGTCCGCAGCGCCCTTTCCGTCTTTCAAAAAATGCCTGTCCGGCTCGGGTCGTTTAGGCGGAGAGCAGCACTTTCTTGGCGCTCTCGTCGTTGACGTCGGCCACGTGGGCGATGCCTGTTTCCTTGGATGTTTCGCGGTTGGCGGCGAACAGATCGGAGCGTGTGAGCTGGTCCACGCGGAATTTCCTGGCACCGGCCATCAGCTGCTGCAAGCCGCAGGTCAGCTTGTCGCACATGGTCCAGAACGCGATGGCGCCGTAGGGGATGTTTTTCATCTCGTCCTTGCCCACCTTGTCCTGCACGTCGAAGTAGGACGCGAAAATCTCCTCGGCCTTGGAGCCGATCTCGGACACGGACTTGGGCAGCTCGTTCCAGTTGCCGTTGACCTTTTCCTTGTTTTCCGGCCTCAGGACGCCCTCGATGTTGGAGCCGAGGAAGCCCGGAACCATGATGGCGCGTCCCATGCAGACCAGCTTGGTGAAAGGCGCGCCCAGGGCGATGGCCTTGAAGATGCTGTCTTCCAGGGCGAAGCCGCCGGCAAAGGACATGTCCACCACCTTCTTGCCCTTGGTGGCGAGCAGGCTGGCGTATTCGTAGGCCTTGGAGTGCAGGTTGATGGAGGGTACGCCCCAGCTCTGCATCATGTTCCAGGGGCTCATGCCCGTGCCGCCGCCGGAACCGTCGATGGTCAACAAGTCCATGTTGGCCTCCGACGCGAACTTGATGGCCATGGCCAGCTCCTGCATGCCGTAGGAACCCGTCTTCAGGGAAATGCGCTTGAACCCGAGACTGCGGAGGTAATCCACGGATTTCATGAAGTCCTCGCGGACATCGTCCACCGTCATCAGGTTGGTGGCGCCCAGACGGCTGTGGCGCGCGAACGAACGGATGGAACCGTTCTTGAAAGCTTCTTGGACCGTGGGCAGTTCCGGGTTGGGATCGACCACGTAGCCGCGTTTCTTCAGGAACAACGCGTAGTCCAGACTGGTCACCTGGATCTCGCCGCCGATGTCCTTGGCGCCCTGCCCCCATTTCAGCTCGATGATGCACTTGTCGCCGTACTTGTCCGCGACGTACTCGGCCACGCCGTTTCTAGTATCTTCCACATTGAGCTGCACGATGATGGCGCCGTGGCCGTCGAAATAGCGAAGATATCCGTCGATGCGGCGGTCAAGCTCCGGGGCCTTCTGTATGCGGCCTTTTTCGATCACGGCCTCGCGATCCACGCCCACGACGTTTTCGCCGATGACCACGGGGATTCCCACAAGCGCGCCGCCGATGGAAAACGCGTCCCAGTATTTGGCGGCGATGAAGGTGGAGCCCAGCGCTCCGGTCATCAGGGGAATTCTGGCCTTGGTCTTGACCTCGCCGCCGAATTCCGTGGTCAGATCGACGTTGGGGAAGATGCAGTCGTCAGGGTCCGTCGAAAGATTGCCGTTGAGCCCGAAAGCGCCGTATGCGTAGCCTTGGATGCGCAGTGAATTGTAGGACACTCCCACATGGGTGGTGTTGTTGGCGCCGGCGGTGACCAAGCCGAAATCTCGGGGATACAAAAGCTTGCGTCCCACCATGCTCGACATCCATGTCTCGCACTTGCCCGTGCAGTCCGCCCGGCAAAGCGTACAAAGCCCGGATTCGGCAGGATTGCCCCGATTGGCGGTCCCCAAAACATCGTTCTTCTTAGAAAATCTCATCTCTTGCGCTCCTTTGCTGTTTCGTTTCTTTGAAATTCTCCGGCAACCACCGTTGCCGGTCCTCGGGGCGCGAACCGTCCGGACAAAAAAAAAGACGTCCGCCCCCAATGGTACACATTTTGGAAACAGACGCCTTTGTCCGCTTTGAAACAGCCGGACGCCATTGTCCGGCATTATTGCCAATTAAATCCAACACGTTTTTTAATTTAAAATTACATTGTTTGTCAATATAAATTTTTCATTTTTTTGTTATTTTTACTAATTCGCCCGGTCGAGCATGCTTTTGCGCAATTGACAAGGAAGCTTGGTTCCGTTAGTGTGCATGCAAAACACAGCAATCATCCGGGGTAGCTCAGGGGAAGAACGCCCGGCTTCAGACCGGGAGGGCGCCGGTTCGAATCCGGCCCCCGGATCCATCCTCATAAAAAAATGGACAGTTTCGATATGGCAGGACGCAAACAAGATCCCGAACAGGAAACAAAAACGGCGGGCGTGAACCCTGGATATGCGGTTTTTCAGCTGTCCAAGGCCCTGACCGCCAGCGAGGAGCACGAGGACCCGGACGTGCGAAAGCGCGGCAGGGAGAGGGTTTCCAAGTGGAAAGCCGTTTTGGAAAACATCCTGGAAGGCGCCGCAGACTACGGTTCGAGGACGCCCATCGCGGCGACGCCCGCGTGGGCGACGCTCGAAGTGGTCACCGGCGGATTCGCGACAGGGGAGCTTCTCGCCGGAGGGCTGCTTCGAGACCACGAAGAAGAGCTTTTAAAAAGATTTCCGGAAAGCCGGAAAAGACAGGGGCGGCTTTCTCTCAACAGCTATTTTTTGACCGACGAAGGGCTCGCGGAGCTTTGCGACCGTCTGAAAAGCGGCAGCTACGACATGGACCTGCCTGAGGAGGGCGCCCTGATGGTCGCCGCCTGGCTTGCGGACAACGGCCACTCGGAGAAAGCCCGCGAGCTTGTGGATGAAATATCCCCCTTCTTTTCAAAGCTTCGATTCTACCCGATTCCGCTGGATCGGCCGAGGAGCTTCGGCGCGCGCGTGCATGTACAGGATGTGGGCGAGACCGTCGAGAATCTCCGGAAGATCGGGGAGAACATGCGAATCTTGACGCAGAAGGAAGCCGTCGAAGTGTGGGCGCCATTCTACGACCGGCTTGTAGCGCTGTTTCTGGAGACAGTCGCAGACGGCTGGCCGTGCCGGACCTATCCGGACGGCTGGAGGGAGCGCGCTTCGGCCCTGCTCGACGAGTACGCCGATTTAAGAAAGGCCCACAGGCTCTGCGCAAAGCCCGAACGAGCCGACGGCAATTTCGCGCTGCTCCGGGAGTTTCTGGCCCGTTGCCGCAAGGATGCCTCCAAGCTGACAGGCCGGGAGGTGGGACGTATCCGGCTGATACTGGACGGATACGTGAACAAGCGCGGCGTTCCCGGTTCTCGGCAATGCACGGAGGCTCGTCGCCGCCAGCGAATGGACGTTCGCCATCCGACCCATCACGAAATCGCGAAAGTCGTGATCCCGCGCCTGGAGAAGCTCCCCGGACGCGATGGAATCGACGACATCGAACCCTTGCGGCAACCTGTGGGCAAGGAGGAATCCGAATGCTTCGGATTGCCGGAAGGCACTCCGATCCCCGAGTCCATCGGTCGCAAGTTAGAGCGTTGCCTGAACGAAACGGCGCAGGTTCTGATCGAGCGGGGCCTGATCACGTCGGGCGATACCCTGGCGAGGGTGTTGCCGCAGACCACTTCGCAAATCCGTGCCGCCGGAATCCGCGATCCGAGACTGCGGGGACTCTACGCCGCGATCTATCGGGCGTTTCGACGTCGCCGCTCGCTGCTTCTGCTAAATCTCGAGAAACAAGTCCAGATCGAAGAGCTACCCTGGATCGCGGCCATCGAAGGCTTTCGCGGCGAGAACCTGTCTAGCCGCGAACTCGCCAGGCAGACCCTCGAGGAGACCGCCCTGCTGGTTCTGTCCTCGTTTCCCCATGCGGTCGTCCCGAACAAGCTTTTGCAGGAGATGCTCGCCTTGGCCAGGGACGCCTCCCTGGACATGCCGCTGGTGGAGGAACTGGCGGCCGACATTTTCATGGGAGAGTTTTCTCCCAAGTTTTCAGAGTCGGCGAAGCGGGCCGCCGATTTTCTGGACGGTTCCCTTTACGCCGTCTACTACGGAATCGATTGCGAAGAAATCCGGAGGATTCCCGAAAAAAAGGAGAAATCGAAGCGGTTTTGGTTTCTGCGAAGCAAAATGGAGGAGAACAATCGATTCGCGCCACTTTGCGCCTCGCGCGCCGGGGTGTCCTTGGGAACATGGGACCCGGCGATCAACGGGATGATCATCGAGCAACAGCAGATTCTCACCACCCAGAACCTAGCCGCGCTGTTCTCCGCCCTGGACTTGGCCGATGCCTTGCGCGGCCAGCTTTCGGAAATGGCAAGGCATTGCTTCCAATGGGTTTGCCGCCGCCAGCAAACGAAGATAGACGGATGGCACGGTCGTCTGAAAATGCTGAAAAACACGGCCTACGCTTGGCGGCAGATGATCTTTTTCCTGTCCCTGCTCGACCGGGACGAAATTGCCGAGTTTACAGACTGGGCCGAAAAGCACTTCGAAGAGCAATCCGAAGAGTTCCGCCGTCGGTTTCGTCCCGCGCTCAAAGGCCTTATGCTGGCCGCCCAGGGCCGCTCGCTCGACAGCAAGTCCGCCGCCAGCAAAGGCGCGCGGCGTTTCCTCGGCTGGTCCAAAACCGGGCATTGGCATAGAACGCCGCTCCCGGCGCTCGGGGATCAACCCGGGATGATGAGAAATGCCGCCGAAAAACATACTGGGAATCTTGCATCCGCAGCGTCGGCGCGACTCGCAAAATTGCTGGCCGGACGAGGCTCGTAGGGTGGGTGGGTCGATGTCAGGGCGTTGTCTACGGCACAAAAGCCCTTGAAATCGACGGCCTTCCTTTCTCGCACGGAGTCCAACCCACCATTCCCCGAGCCCCTTTGCCGCTTCTTCGGCCGCAAGGCACCTGTTCCACGCGGGAAATGGTGGGTTGGACTTCATACAAAATCGATGGCACGGGTATAAACAGGCTGAAAACCAACGCCAATTGCCGGGTGATCGACCCACCCACCCTACGTCCCGAACCAAGCCCGCACTCGATGTCGCGGAACAAAAACCGGCAGGATTAAAACGGCAAAACCTAAGGAGGATTTTCATCCCCCTAGCTTTGCCTACTCCCCCGACCGCTTCATCTGCCCGAACAACTCCTCGTCCAGGTCCACAATTTCCCCATCTCTCGCAAAGGCCCGTTCCATGCGGGCGAACACGTCGCTGGTGGCCTGTCGCTTGAGGCATTCCAGATCTCCCACGATGGTTATGGCCCGGCGGCAGCGGGTGTGTGCCACGTTGATTCGATTGAGGTTGTCCACGAATCCGATGCCCTTGCTGTCGTTACTTCTCACATAGCTGATCAGGACCAGGTCGCTTTCCCCTCCCTGGAAGCTGTCCACGGTGGCGATCTTGTTTTCCAGAAAGCTGTTCCAGTCCGATTCGGCGATCTGCTTGGGCAGCAAGTCCTTCACCGATTCGTATTTCATCACGGACCTGATTCGGGCGGCTTGCAGCTTGTACGGGGTGATGACCGCGATCTGGTCCAGGGGGTGGTCCATGACGGCCTCCAGAAGGACATGGCGGCAGACATATGCTTCGCAGAGATTTTCGATGCCTATCTTGGCCTCCTCCACGGCGACCCTCTCTCTTTTCAGTTCGTCGGGAAGAAAACTGGTGCAGTAGAATCGCAGGGTGGATCGGGGATATTTTCGCTTTCTCTCGTAATAGGGAAGCTGGAAATATTCCGCCTTTTCGCTGGTCTTGACCATGGCGTTGTAGAACAAGATGGAGGAAAACCGCATCAGGCGGGGGTTTTGGCAGCGATAGGAGCGCTCCAGCATGACCAGGGGAGCTTTGCGCTCGCAAGCCAGCCATTCCAGCGCGCCGCAATCGACAATGCGCCGCGTGGCGGCGGGAATCTTTCCGTGCTCCTTTTGCAGCCTTTTGAGCACTTCGGCGGACAGGGGAAAGGGCGGAAGCTGCTGCTGGTCGCCGAACACGATGGCCCGCTTTCCCATCTGCGCGCACAGCAGGAATTCGTCCATGCGCGACATGCCCGCTTCGTCGAAGACCACCCAGTCGAAGGGCCCTCTCTGCTTGCGGTCGCCGTTGATCACCTTGTCGGTCAAAGCTCTCACGTGTGTGGCGGCGTAGATCGCCCCGGTCTTGCCGGGCTTGTATTTCTTCAAAAAACGGTCCGCGTTGTCGGGATCGTCGGCCCAGCAGGCGTCCCTAATAAAAGGATCGACCTTGGTCCCCACCCCGAAGCGCAGGATGGGAAGGTCGAGCAGGGACAGGCAGACATTGTCCACGGCCTTGTTGGAAGGCGCCGTGACCAGCAGGCGACAGCCCTGTTCGCAGAGATCGCGCAGAATCCGGGCCAAGACCCAGGTCTTGCCCGCGCCCGGAGGCCCTTGGATTGCGGCGACGGTATTTCGCGGATCGGTGGCCGCAGCCCACGCGCGGTACTGGGAGAAATCCATGCCCGACGCGGTTTGGCCCACGGCATTGCGTCCGGGAACGTTGAACGTGGCAGGGTCCAGTCCCAGCACGGCACGGACCGCGCCCTGCACTTGCTCGGGACTGTTTTCCACAGTCTCGTACAGTTTTTCAATGCCGTAATAGACGGCCCTGTGGGACAGGATCTGCGGGCGTATACTGAGCTTCTCCAGGCTTTTGTTCTCCCCGGCCTCGTCCCACTGAATCTCGCCGTACAGGGTGTCGTGGTCGAAAAGCCCGACCACGAACGTGCCCACCTTGGCCTGGCTTTTCGAATCGATCACATCGTGCCGCGCGCCCTCGTGAAAGACCACGTCCCCCTCGTTTTTCACCCGGACTACTGTCCTCGAGGGATCGTCTCCGGAAATGGCCTCCGAATTTTTCAGAGAAAAGCTGTACGTGTCCCTGGCCTCGTGGTTGAACCGGACCATGGCGCGCAAAAGCTCCATCTCCTGGACGATTTTCCACCGGGACTTGGGATGCAGGCGGCGCGTCTCGGTCTTCGGTGTTCCCCCCGACTGATTCCCCTCCCCCGCTCCGTATGCGAAGGACTGCTCCATGGGCAGGCAAAGCTGGGAGCTGATGTCGTCGATGGCCATATCGCTGGCGGCCTTCTCCACCAACTTCTTGATCTCCGCCGCGGAAAGCTTGGCCATCCGCTTCAAGAACGCCTGGTCGTAGCTGTCTTCCAAAGCGCCCAGCGCCCGGACGAACTCGGTCTTTTTCAACTTGAAGATGTCGGCGTCGGGCTTTTCGTTCAAAATCAGGTCGATCACATCGTAGATCACCTCGATCTTTTCGCCCTCCCCGGACGCCGATTCCGTCAACTCGCACGCTTCGCCCTCTAAAAATTCGATTTTCCCGTCCCCGATCGCCACGGGCAGACGATACTGGCACTTGGCGTCCTCGGCCACCGCTTCGGGCCGGTTTTCCCCGTAGTTCCAGGCAAGATGCACCAGAAACTTGCGCTTTCCAGGCAGCTTGAGCTTGCGCTCGCCCGCGGCCAAAGTCGGCCCCGACGCTTCGAACGCTCGGGGCCGAGCGGCCTCCTCCCACGCCTCGAACGCCGCTGCGGAATGAATCAGCTCGGGATTGGTAGGCCAAAGCCTTTCCAATTCTCCGAAATATTGTTCCAGTTTTTCGATTTCCGTGTTCATCGTCCTCGATACCGTTTCCGGTCGTTTTTTTCGTTACAGTTGCAACCCTTCAACCAAAAACGGCAATATATCAGGAATCGGAAACGAATTCAATCGGCGACGAAACAAGACGGCAAATCCGACCGGAACGGACTCGTTGCCATGCCCTGCGTGGCGGCTTGACTTATATTTCGGCCAAGCCCTCGCCGCCTCGTTCCGCTTCGTTCCAATGCTTCGCGTTGGAATGCATACCAGGACGCTTTGCGTCCGCGTTCCGACGGGGCATGGCCAAAACAAGAAGCCCCCCTGCGCGGGAACGAAAGGGCCTTGCGCATGGCAACAATAAAAGAACGGGCCATTGAGGTCAAAGCGCGACTTAGGGACTTGAAAAGAAAAGAATCTCCCGTCTTGCTTTGGCTTTTGCCCCGTACGAACCAAAATCCGGCGCTATCACAGTTGACAATTGCGCTTTGGAAAGATACCAATACACCGATACCAAGCTTGAGCTTGCCGAACGTTGTCGTTACGCATGTTGAAACAACCAAGATGCAATTTCAAATAAGGCGTAGAGGCATTAACAAATAAAACCCTATAGCATTATGAAAAACGCTCGCATTCTTTTTCAAGAATAATGAGCCTTTAATACTTGAGATCAAAGGAAGCTCCCAGTGAAAATATCCCGAATATATCTCAAAGACTTCAAGCGATTCGGAACGCTTGAGATCGACATTCGGAACAATCTTACCGGGGAAATATCCGATCAGTTCCTGATTCTCGGCGACAATGGCACGGGAAAAACGACCGTTCTTCAGGCGGTGGCCCTTTGTTTGTCGTTGGTTTCGGGACGAATCGGCAATGTCTCCGAATTGGATTGGCAGGGCTGGTTGCCGGGGCGCTACGAGAAATGGGGACGTCCTGTCGTGGAGTTGAACATCCATTTTTCCAAAGAGGAAATCGACGCGACGAAAAAGATTGCCGAAGAGTGGAACCAAAAGGAAGGAAAAAACAAGGATGAATACGATTTCATTCTTCCGGGGAATGCGGAAAAGCTCCGTGTTCGGCTTGAGGGCGAACGGGTATCCCTTGTGGAAAAGGGTAGCGGGAATTTAGGCCAGTTTCGGGGCAGGCTCTACGCTTCGAAATTGTTGAGAAAGCCCCCTCGAGTTCGGGAGGTTTTCCGCTCTCTGCCCGGCATTTTCTGGTTCGATCAGTTTCGAAACCTCGCCTCGCCATCTATTATCGGCAGCGCCAAGGAACATAGCGGACGTGTGGCATACGACATCGGCGTGGCGCGTCTGCGCAAATACCTGAACGGCTGGAAATTGAACCAGCTGGCGGGGGAATCGGGCGGGCCGGACTGGCTTACGGAGCTTGCGGACAGTTTCAAAAGGGTTTTTCCCGGACGCTTTTTCAAAGGCTTGGAGCCCATGTACACGACGGACGCGCCCGCGCCCGAAGAATATTACTTTCTGCTTTCCGACGGGAACCGAACCTATGATATCGAGGAGATGTCGGCGGGCGAGCAGTCGGTGTTTCCCCTTTTGTTCGAGTTTGTCCGGATGCAAATCCGCAATTCGGTGGTCCTGATCGACGAGATCGACCTGAACTTGCATCCGCCCTTGGCCCAGGCTTTGATGTCGGCGCTTCCGGCGATCGGACCCGGCTGCCAGTTCCTCTTGACGACCCATTCCGAGTCTGTCAGCGCGCTTGCCAGTCCCGAGGAGATTTTCCGTATGGAAGGAGGAAGGCTATGCCTGTGAGCCAGCTGTTGTGCGAAGGCGGAGTCAACAGTCCGGACGTTCGGGTGCTGGCCAGGATTCTGGCGGGTCTTTGCGAGGTCCGTCCCATGGGGCAAAAATACGGAATGGGGGAAAGGGTCAAGGCGCGCCGGGAAATCAAGGGGCATGGCGCGGTTTACGGGTTGCTCGACAGAGATTTTTCAAAGGATTTTGAGGCCCGAAGCCACCAAGCTGAAGGAGGCTATCGGATGAAACGGTTGCTCGACAGAGATTTTTCAAAGGATTTTGAGGCCCGAAGCCACCAAGCTGAAGGAGGCTATCGGATGAAACGGTTGCTCGACAGAGATTTTTCAAAGGATTTTGAGGCCCCCAAAAACCGGCCACGAGATTGGATACTGAGGAAAAACGAAAACGAGATTCATGTCGGGTGGCGCTGGGAAAGAAAGGAGATCGAAAACTACCTTGTCGATCCGGCCGTGGTTTCCATGGCCCTCGGCGAACAAGCGCCCGACGAGGCCGAATATCTCAAAGTCCTCGTGTCGGCAAGAGATGGCATCGCGACATACCAGGCGGCCCGCGCGGCCTTGAGTTTCAGCCGTCCCCGTTTTAGAGACCTTCCTTCCAGCTTCGGAAAGAAACGGGGCAGGGAAAAGCATCTTTTTCCGGACGAGTTGAACAAGGATGCTTGCGTCGCAGGGATAGAGCAGGTCGTCGTCCGATACCGAGATACGCAGCTTGTCACTTCCGACCGCGTAAAAAAACAATTGCAGACCTCCTTCCGGAATTCGAAGAGGGGGGAAAATGCTTTGCCCACTATTTGACATTTTTTGCGGGCAAGGACTTGCTCTGGGCCATGGACGGTTCCCTTCGAAACAATGGTTTTGGAAGCGCCGGGGCGTTTCGGGAAAAAATACTGGTCGGGATATCGAAAGCGGATGCCGAAGTATGGAAATGGCTTCCGGAATGGGAAGAATTAAGGAGAGCGGTCGAAAACTCATGAACGAAAGCTTGCCGAAGGCCCCGGCCTCTGCCGAACCGGTCATCGCCCATATCGTCGCTTGGGGCGAGGTGGCCGATTGGAAAATTGAAGCAAAGGCGCCTTGATTCGCCAGCGCTCGAACGGTACGTTCCCGACAATTCGTATTTGACGGAAACGCAAGTGTTGTCCGACGGTCAGAACGTAGGGAGACATTCGGACCTTTTGCCGGACTTGGTCGGCGAGAAAGGCGATTGCGTTCGCGGGATTGATGGCAAATCGAACGCCATGCGCGCGACAGTGGAAAAAGGCGTGGATTCTAAAAAGGGCGTAAGCCAACCTAATCGAAACCCGCCAAAACTCTCTTCGAAAAACCGGCTTCGAAGCCGGTCGGGAAACCTGTTGCCTTCGCACCCCCGAAATCCCACTATTACGCGGTTCTTCGCTCTCCTGCCGCCGAAATCCGCCCCGCTGCGTAAAAATTCCGCCCCGACCAGGCACGGCATAACGCCCCACGCCAGAAAACCGCGCCACTGCTGGCTATCGGATTTGAGATCCGATACTCATCAGGAAATTTTGGCGTTTCCGCAAATCCCCCCTGCTAACAGCCCCTAAGTCATCTCCTTTCAATCCCTTTCAGGGAATTCTGGCGTTTCCGCCCGCCGGAATCCGAATACCGACCGCAGCGTGATTTCCCCTTTCAATCCCTTTCAGGGAATTCTGGCGTTTCCGCAATTCTTCCTTGGTCATGGTCCTTATTCGGTCCTTGCTTTCAATCCCTTTCAGGGAATTCTGGCGTTTCCGCATGGGTTCATCGACGATGGTTCCGGGACCGACGGGGACGAGGCGCTTCTGGCCGAAGGGGCCGATGTTTCCGCATGGGTTCATCGACGATGGTTCCGGGACATGCACGGGCTTTCAATCCCTTTCAGGGAATTCTGGCGTTTCCGCCGAAATCCTCCACAATCGCCAGGTGCTCGGGAGCTTCCTTTCAATCCCTTTCAGGGAATTCTGGCGTTTCCGCCGTTCAAGCTGTCATCCGAGAAGCCTTGGGAATATTACCTTTCAATCCCTTTCAGGGAATTCTGGCGTTTCCGCTCGTCGGTTGCGGTTATTCTGATCTTTGTCGCGGAATTGCTTTCAATCCCTTTCAGGGAATTCTGGCGTTTCCGCCCTGGTTATTTTGGCGTTGAAATTTTCTGCGACCGCGCTTTCAATCCCTTTCAGGGAATTCTGGCGTTTCCGCGATGCGGGAGTCCCTGCGAATTTCTATGGATTTTTCTTTCAATCCCTTTCAGGGAATTCTGGCGTTTCCGCTCGATTGTATTCGGTGTTGAGCTGCTATCGGTTCCTTTCTTTCAATCCCTTTCAGGGAATTCTGGCGTTTCCGCGGAAGAGGACACGGTGTCGCACCGGGCATTTTATTCTTTCAATCCCTTTCAGGGAATTCTGACGTTTCCGCGTGATTCCGTCAAGGATGCATTGGATGAGCATCAGCTTTCAATCCCTTTCAGGGAATTCTGACGTTTCCGCCCTTAAAAACGACGGAGCGAAAAAGGCGCATTATCACGCTTTCAATCCCTTTCAGGGAATTCTGACGTTTCCGCCTGGCGAACGACGTCCGGCTCCATTGACCCCGTATGGCTTTCAATCCCTTTCAGGGAATTCTGACGTTTCCGCCTCACGCCTATCGCATAGAGTCCGGTCTGGCCTTTCTCCTTTCAATCCCTTTCAGGGAATTCTGACGTTTCCGCAATAAAGATCGCATTGCAAACCGGCCTTTCAGGCACAGCTTTCAATCCCTTTCAGGGAATTCTGACGTTTCCGCGCACGGACAGCGGACACGCCTTCAACGCGCTCCTGATTGCCTTTCAATCCCTTTCAGGGAATTCTGGCGTTTCCGCTTTACCAAAGCGGCGAAATACCTAAATGGGCTTCCGATCTTTCAATCCCTTTCAGGGAATTCTGGCGTTTCCGCATCTGCGCAAGCCGCGTCCATGTGGGGCTTTCCGAACTTTCAATCCCTTTCAGGGAATTCTGGCGTTTCCGCCCTGGCGAGCCCTCATGGGAATGAGAGGGCAGCACACCTTTCAATCCCTTTCAGGGAATTCTGGCGTTTCCGCGGGCTGTTTTCTTTTCGTACAAATCTACGGTTATCGACTTTCAATCCCTTTCAGGGAATTCTGGCGTTTCCGCGACCAGGCAGGCACTGACCCAACGACCCGGTCTTGACTTTCAATCCCTTTCAGGGAATTCTGGCGTTTCCGCAATATCCGGTTGTGACGCCCTCGTTCGTCGCAGTCATCTTTCAATCCCTTTCAGGGAATTCTGGCGTTTCCGCCCGAGGAGACGGTCCCCAGTTGTTAAGTTTTCCTGAACCTTTCAATCCCTTTCAGGGAATTCTGGCGTTTCCGCCTTAAGTATTTCCTCGTCGCTTACAATTCCAACTTGGCTTTCAATCCCTTTCAGGGAATTCTGGCGTTTCCGCCTCTATCACCTATCATTATGAAATTCGCTCTCTTCCACTTTCAATCCCTTTCAGGGAATTCTGGCGTTTCCGCCTCTGTCATTTGCTCCTACAACTACTTCAGTGAGAGACTTTCAATCCCTTTCAGGGAATTCTGGCGTTTCCGCTCGCAAGGCCTCCTTTAAGCTTGTCGATCAGCCCGATCTTTCAATCCCTTTCAGGGAATTCTGGCGTTTCCGCACGCGAACAACTACGGCACTTTCACCGCCGTTTCCGCCTTTCAATCCCTTTCAGGGAATTCTGGCGTTTCCGCAGAATACTACGGTGGAAGCGTCGGTAGCAAGACCGACTTTCAATCCCTTTCAGGGAATTCTGGCGTTTCCGCCGCAGATAGAAGACAATTTTAATACCACCTGTGGAACCTTTCAATCCCTTTCAGGGAATTCTGGCGTTTCCGCCATGTCGTATTCGCACTTGACATCAGCGACGACTCCGCTTTCAATCCCTTTCAGGGAATTCTGGCGTTTCCGCCTTTTTAACCTTTTCATGCTCTGGCCTTTCGTTGCTCTTGGTTTCAATCCCTTTCAGGAAATTCTGGCGTTTCCGCCGCGGGATCGGGTCTCGCTTCGCCCGTTCTCCAGCTGTTTCAATCCCTTTCAGGGAATTCTGGCGTTTCCGCCCTTACCAACCTGCACATACAAGACCTCATCCCCTATCTCGTTTCAATCCCTTTCAGGGAATTCTGGCGTTTCCGCCCCGGAAACGAACAGAACAACACGCGCCCGATCCCATCGTTTCAATCCCTTTCAGGGAATTCTGGCGTTTCCGCCAGCCGGAGTTGCTGCGTGAATGTCATCAATGATTAGCGTTTCAATCCCTTTCAGGGAATTCTGGCGTTTCCGCCGTTCGGGCGACTACAACGATGTTGTGGGATATTATCAGTTTCAATCCCTTTCAGGGGAGGACTCTCGGATTTGGAAAGCCTCGTTATTATTGGCTTTCGTCCCCCGGTTTTTGAGATCGCAATTGCCGTGACTCCCATGGTTTCAGGCTCTCGGATTAAAAAAAAAGCGCGCGGGCGGCGGGCGACGGCGCGCCGAGGGCCGTTGGCTCGGCCTGCGGTCGTTAGGTCGCGCGCGACCTTCTCTCTTCTCCTCCGCCCGATCCCGATTCCGGCATCCGCCGGACTTGTTTTCTTGCCATATCAGTCCATTGTTATCAAGGACCAAGCCCGGCGGGCAACAAGGTCGGCGAAAAAAAAATGGCTCATCGCCGATTCGTGGGAAAAGGCGTGTCGAAGGTAACCAGACCATCCTGGTCTGGCACGCCTCGGCTTCCAATGGGTCGCACATTCGCGATATGAGACCAAAGCTGGAAGCTCTGGTTACCTTGACCGCTCCCCACAAATCCGCGATGAGCCAAAAAAATTGCCCCTGGCTATGGACAATCCGAACCGGTTCATTATAGTGTAAATCAAGACAGGAACAGGTTCGTTTTCTTTCGTTGCGGTTGAAAATCCGCCTTTTATTTGAATTTGGAAATACACCGGATTTACACCGAAGGGAAAATGAGGCACTCGGAATATCTCGAACACGTAAAACGGCATTTCGCCGCCCGGTCGGACGAGGTCGAATTCGCAAAAGCGGTCCAGGGCCATGAAAAAGTGGTCGGGACCATAACGAATTTGAATCTCGACCGAACCGAGCCGATTCTGCGAAAGCTCTACTCGCCGAAGCCGCGAAGAAAGCCGCGCGACCCCGTGTGCATGCTTCGCGCCTTTATACTCATGACCCTGCTGAGAATTTCCGGCATCACCCAATGGGTCGGAGAAACCAAATACACAGCGCTTTACGCGATACTTTGCGGCTTCGAACCGGAAGACGTGCCGGGAGTCGGCACATACTACGGCTTTAAAAACAGGATAATCGACGGGCCTTTTCGCACGCGAGGCGAAAACGAGACGCCCCAAAGCGTTTTGAACGCCAGGGCGCACGCCAGAAATTTCAAAAGCGAAAAGGAAGCGAAAAAACACGAGATCGATCCGTATCATTCGCAGTCCGAAAAGCTCGCGCAAAAGCTTCTGGAAGAGGCTGGGCAGCCCAGGGCCGAAGGGTTCGAAAAGATACTCGAAGATCTCCTTTTCCAGGCGGGCGTGCTGCCGTCGATCGAATCGGGCGTTCTGGACGAAATAGACTCGATGATCGTCAGCGGCGACGGCTCCATACTGCCCACCGCCGCCTCGGCCGAAGGAAAGCCCCTTTGCTCGTGCCGGAAGCAGGGAGTCTACAACTGCGGCCACGACAGGCTATACTCCAGTCCGACCGCGGAATGGTGCCACAACCACCGGACGGACGGATTCGAATTCGGCGACAGATACTACCATATTATAACGACGGTCAACGGACACGATTTTCCTCTGATTGCCGTTATGCCCGGAGGAAACAAAAGCGACTACACACTTTCCCTGCAGGCCGTCGATCGGTTGCTGAAAACGGCGCAAGAGAACGGCTCGGGCATAAGGCTCGACATGTTCGTCGGAGACGGCCACCACGATTCCAACGCCCACTACCGATATCTTATAAAAAAGGGAATCTCTCCGATCATTCCCCTGTCGAAGAACAGCAGGCCGGTCTCTCCGCATCTTCCGGGAAAAGACGAAATACGGTTCGACGAGGACGGAACGCCTCTTTGCGGGCAAAACGCACGAATGAGGCACCACCAGTACGACAAGAAGCAGAACAAGCACGTGTTTTGCTGTCCGGCCAAGCGCGGGACCCACAGAAACGGCAAGTCCGTCTACGTCTTTCGCGAAGACCTCTGCCCGGCCGGAAAAGACTGCAAGCCGGAAAGCTCCCTGGGGCCCTTCGTCTACATCAAGTCCGAAGACGACCCCAGGCTTTTTCCGCCGGTGCCCAGGACAAGCAGGCTGTTCAAGGAAATATACAAGCAGCGGAGCGCCTCGGAACGAATCAATGCCGTGATCGACTCCTACAATCTCGACAACACGTGCCGAAACGCCCAATACGGATTGATTCGGCTGACCCTGGCCAACATCGCCCACCATGCCTCCGTCAGATATGCGGAAGCCAGAATGGACGGAAACGCTCTCGACGCACTTTCCTTCCTGAAAAGAAAGGCCTCCGAGGCCCCTCCCCAAGCAGTCGCCCAAAGCCCATAGCTTCTCTTCGCGCGCAATCCTCACCGGCAAGGCATTCCGCTCTCCTTATACAGAGAGGAAAACGGGGAGGTGTTTCCTTTTTGCCGAAGTTTTCCCATGCAATCCTCCCGAGTCGCCCTTTCCCCAAGCAATTTTAGCCTATCGCATGCCAGGTTCCCGCCCAAAATCCGCTATGCCAGCCCCGCCGGCAGCTGCCCCGCCCTCCGGTCCCGCCGTTACAGGCTCTCGGATTAATTCTCCCCGTTAATCCGAGAACCCTCAGGGAATTCTGGCGTTTCCGCTCACCTTTACAAGCGCCTCCTGTGAACTGTTAGAATGTTTCAATCCCTTTCAGGGAATTCTGGCGTTTCCGCCTCTATAATTTCCCCTCTATATGCGGATCAGGACCAAGTTTCAATCCCTTTCAGGGAATTCTGGCGTTTCCGCCAATTGTAGAGGCCGGGAAGGTGGTAGGAGCTACCAACGTTTCAATCCCTTTCAGGGAATTCTGGCGTTTCCGCCCCCGTCGTTCCTCAAAAGCTGAACCAGAATATTTTGGTTTCAATCCCTTTCAGGGAATTCTGGCGTTTCCGCATATTTGAGAGCAATGTTCCAGGTCGGAATTGTAAGCGTTTCAATCCCTTTCAGGGAATTCTGGCGTTTCCGCGGTAGGTTGTTTGGTGTTTGGTATTGCCGATTTTTGGTTTCAATCCCTTTCAGGGAATTCTGGCGTTTCCGCTCCCGGCCCACGCGCCGTCGTTGATGTTTTCCTTCGAGGTTTCAATCCCTTTCAGGGAATTCTGGCGTTTCCGCGGCTTGAAAATAGCGAATCGCGTGGACAGGCTGTACGGTTTCAATCCCTTTCAGGGAATTCTGGCGTTTCCGCCCGTGGTAGTGCGCTTTTTTCGCCCCGTCATTTTTCGTTTCAATCCCTTTCAGGGAATTCTGGCGTTTCCGCCAGCATATGCCCAAGATACCATCATCAGGAAACACACGTTTCAATCCCTTTCAGGGAATTCTGGCGTTTCCGCGTTACGACAAAGTCGATATCCCCCAGGATCTTGCTCTTGTTTCAATCCCTTTCAGGGAATTCTGGCGTTTCCGCGGACGATAGGCGTCCTCGGGCTGCGCGAGTTCTGCCAGTTTCAATCCCTTTCAGGGAATTCTGGCGTTTCCGCTTGATGGCCGAGAATCGCGCTCCGGCCTGTTTCATCGTTTCAATCCCTTTCAGGGAATTCTGGCGTTTCCGCTAGAAGGGCTGACGGTCGGAATGATACAGAACGGAATTGTTTCAATCCCTTTCAGGGAATTCTGGCGTTTCCGCTCGTTTCCCTTCTTACTCTTAAACATCGATCCATTCAAGTTTCAATCCCTTTCAGGGAATTCTGGCGTTTCCGCCTTATCGCAGAAGCATCCTCTCCATGTTCGCTTGCAGTGTCGTTTCAATCCCTTTCAGGGAATTCTGGCGTTTCCGCCGGTGTACCCGAGCCCGATGGAAGTCTGCAATCCGTTCGTTTCAATCCCTTTCAGGGAATTCTGGCGTTTCCGCCCTCTTGAAGTTACATTCGGGAAAAATGGCTGGCATGGTTTCAATCCCTTTCAGGGAATTCTGGCGTTTCCGCCTGGAGATATCAGGGTCGTAATCTGCGGTATTTCCGCTGTTTCAATCCCTTTCAGGGAATTCTGGCGTTTCCGCCCCTTGCCGGGTCCACGTCGCGCATGTTCTGGATCTCGTTTCAATCCCTTTCAGGGAATTCTGGCGTTTCCGCCTCTTCGGCAATTCCATGGCGATTCTCCTTCAGTTCGGTTTCAATCCCTTTCAGGGAATTCTGGCGTTTCCGCCGTTCTTCCGATCTGCCTCAGGCCGGGAGTTCTCGTCGTTTCAATCCCTTTCAGGGAATTCTGGCGTTTCCGCCGGTGAAGAATACTGGTTTCAATCTGGCGGTACTGCTGTTTCAATCCCTTTCAGGGAATTCTGGCGTTTCCGCCACATGGGAGATTACGGAAAAAAGAGGGTAAGGAAGAGTTTCAATCCCTTTCAGGGAATTCTGGCGTTTCCGCCCAATCTTACCGGAATCCCCTTTGAGACAATCCATACGGTTTCAATCCCTTTCAGGGAATTCTGGCGTTTCCGCCTTATTGACCGCGCTGTTCGTTACTGTGCTTCCTGTAGGTTTCAATCCCTTTCAGGGAATTCTGGCGTTTCCGCCCAAGGGAGGATGGTGATATATTCGACTTCTCATGGCGGTTTCAATCCCTTTCAGGGAATTCTGGCGTTTCCGCCATGGTTATTTGTTCGAATGGAATGGGACCGACGCATGGGGTTTCAATCCCTTTCAGGGAATTCTGGCGTTTCCGCCCGGTTTGATAGTAGATCGGCGGATTTCGGGTTGTGTGTTTCAATCCCTTTCAGGGAATTCTGGCGTTTCCGCCAGTCGGTATCAAGTCCGAGCGCTACAACGTATCCAAAGTTTCAATCCCTTTCAGGGAATTCTGGCGTTTCCGCCAGAATTTCCCGGAACGTAATCCAGAAAGCATGAAGAAGTTTCAATCCCTTTCAGGGAATTCTGGCGTTTCCGCCAAACAGGAGGAAGTCCAATGAAATTCACCAAGGAAGAGTTTCAATCCCTTTCAGGGAATTCTGGCGTTTCCGCCCGCCAGGATTGCGTCCGAAACGCCGTCGTTCGCCATGTTTCAATCCCTTTCAGGGAATTCTGGCGTTTCCGCGACCATCTTCGCGTGGGGGTACCACGGGCAGAGCAAGTTTCAATCCCTTTCAGGGAATTCTGGCGTTTCCGCATGATGGACATCGGTATTACCATCGGGGATCGGGTCAGTGTTTCAATCCCTTTCAGGGAATTCTGGCGTTTCCGCGATCGTGCTCAAGCGCAAGAGGATGCGATTTACGCAGGTTTCAATCCCTTTCAGGGAATTCTGGCGTTTCCGCGCCTGGCCAGGCGATCCTCCGCCGACCGGACCTTGTGGTTTCAATCCCTTTCAGGGAATTCTGGCGTTTCCGCATCCATCGTTTGTCTCCGGCGTTGGTGTCCGGGGAAATGTTTCAATCCCTTTCAGGGAATTCTGGCGTTTCCGCCGAACTGTACCCCGTTTTTAAAAATCAAATGCCGGGCGTTTCAATCCCTTTCAGGGAATTCTGGCGTTTCCGCGAAGAGGGCGAAATAATCATTGACGGGAAGATCGTTGTTTCAATCCCTTTCAGGGAATTCTGGCGTTTCCGCCCACAAGGCCGAAGAGGTCCTGGACAGCAACACGACCGTTTCAATCCCTTTCAGGGAATTCTGGCGTTTCCGCATTGTCGAAGTATGGAAACAGTTTTCGATCATAAGCCGTTTCAATCCCTTTCAGGGAATTCTGGCGTTTCCGCATCAAGGTTGGCAAAGCGTACATAGTCGGAGGACAGGGTTTCAATCCCTTTCAGGGAATTCTGGCGTTTCCGCTCCATAACATCTTCTTCAAGCGACAACGTATTCACGTTTCAATCCCTTTCAGGGAATTCTGGCGTTTCCGCGGCATCATCTACCGGAATACAGCAACGACGCGCCGGCGTTTCAATCCCTTTCAGGGAATTCTGGCGTTTCCGCCCAAAAACTCCGCGATCATCTCAGCCGCAACCGATCAAGTTTCAATCCCTTTCAGGGAATTCTGGCGTTTCCGCCCGGTCCGCTTTCCGCGTTCCATGTCATCCCTCCAGAGTTTCAATCCCTTTCAGGGAATTCTGGCGTTTCCGCGCCTGCTCCATGGTCACCGCCGGACTGTTCGCCTCGTAGTTTCAATCCCTTTCAGGGAATTCTGGCGTTTCCGCCTTCACTACTTCACTACTCGACTACTTCACTACTCGACGTTTCAATCCCTTTCAGGGAATTCTGGCGTTTCCGCTATCCGAAAGACGTAGAAAATCCGACGCATAGCGATGGTTTCAATCCCTTTCAGGGAATTCTGGCGTTTCCGCTTATCGCAGGTATGTCAGATCCGAGTACATTTGGAGCATCTCGTTTCAATCCCTTTCAGGGAATTCTGGCGTTTCCGCCAGATATAGAAGACATTTTACCACTATCTCCAGATACGTTTCAATCCCTTTCAGGGAATTCTGGCGTTTCCGCAAGAAAAGAAGCTGGTTTGCCGTGGGCGATAGGCGCGTTTCAATCCCTTTCAGGGAATTCTGGCGTTTCCGCTCCTGCGCCGTTGCGTTTAAGGCAATCAGCATCATCAGTTTCAATCCCTTTCAGGGAATTCTGGCGTTTCCGCCCTGCGGGCGCTCCTGGACACGCACAGGTGGGCCGGGGACCGGTTTCAATCCCTTTCAGGGAATTCTGGCGTTTCCGCGGCGATCACATGCTTGGTCATCCTGGACTACAATCGCATGTTTCAATCCCTTTCAGGGAATTCTGGCGTTTCCGCTGTCCCGCACAAATTCCACGTCTTTTCTAAAACAGCTAAGTTTCAATCCCTTTCAGGGAATTCTGGCGTTTCCGCGCGAGGCCTCCGGCGGAATAGCAGTCCCCAATATTCAGCGTTTCAATCCCTTTCAGGGAATTCTGGCGTTTCCGCCACGGATTGAAAACCGGTTTTAGGTGGCGTACGTGTGTTTCAATCCCTTTCAGGGAATTCTGGCGTTTCCGCCGTCTCTCCTGACGTTTTCGCTGGCGGCCCGCTCCGTTTCAATCCCTTTCAGGGAATTCTGGCGTTTCCGCCTCGTTCTCCTCCGATTCCCTGAGCTGCTCTTTCCAAGTTTCAATCCCTTTCAGGGAATTCTGGCGTTTCCGCTTGCAGTTCGACGGGATTGACGATTTAGTATCGATGTTTCAATCCCTTTCAGGGAATTCTGGCGTTTCCGCTGGAACATGAAGTCCAGCTCCCCGATCTCCTTTTGTGTTTCAATCCCTTTCAGGGAATTCTGGCGTTTCCGCAATCCGATATGCCCTCCGCTTGTCGCCACCGTTGGCGTTTCAATCCCTTTCAGGGAATTCTGGCGTTTCCGCAAGGAGGCAACAATGATAAGATTCGGAATTTGGAAAGTTTCAATCCCTTTCAGGGAATTCTGGCGTTTCCGCGGTCGGTGTCGGAACACTCACGCCCGACTCCCTCTTCGTTTCAATCCCTTTCAGGGAATTCTGGCGTTTCCGCCCCCATTTTTCGCGCATGCGTTTCAGTGTATGTTCCGGGTTTCAATCCCTTTCAGGGAATTCTGGCGTTTCCGCCCTATAGCGAACCCTGCGGCGGTCGAGGTGAGGCGAGTTTCAATCCCTTTCAGGGAATTCTGGCGTTTCCGCCAGCTTACAGGATGTGACGAAGTTCTTCTCCGCCCACGACCGTTTCAATCCCTTTCAGGGAATTCTGGCGTTTCCGCCAGCGGGACCATGGACTCAATTGGATAGCCCCCGTTGGCGTTTCAATCCCTTTCAGGGAATTCTGGCGTTTCCGCTCTTGAACAATCGGTGAAGCTCCCGGTTGACCTGCGTCGTTTCAATCCCTTTCAGGGAATTCTGGCGTTTCCGCAGCGGTGCTGCCCCTGTAGACCGGCTGGTCAGGCATTTCGTTTCAATCCCTTTCAGGGAATTCTGGCGTTTCCGCCTGGGAAGGAAGGTCCGTGTTCAGGTTCGAAAAGACAAGTTTCAATCCCTTTCAGGGAATTCTGGCGTTTCCGCCTTGTGTGGCGGGACCCGGTAGAAGCCGCATATTTCGTTTCAATCCCTTTCAGGGAATTCTGGCGTTTCCGCGCGTCGTATCGGGCAAGGAGAATACGATGTACAACTTGTTTCAATCCCTTTCAGGGAATTCTGGCGTTTCCGCGCACAGTAGCGCCTGGCCAAGGTCAGCTATCGGCAATCGTTTCAATCCCTTTCAGGGAATTCTGGCGTTTCCGCCAGAACGAAAGCCCGTGTTCGGTTTGCCATGACAAGTTTCAATCCCTTTCAGGGAATTCTGGCGTTTCCGCCACCTTCCGCAAAGGCCCCCCGCACTTTGGACAGACCCCTTCGTTTCAATCCCTTTCAGGGAATTCTGGCGTTTCCGCGCTCTTTGGCAGGCAGATCAAAATTGTGGTGAAGAAGTTTCAATCCCTTTCAGGGAATTCTGGCGTTTCCGCAACAAGGCGATTATAGTTTCTGGGGCGACGGCGGACGAGTTTCAATCCCTTTCAGGGAATTCTGGCGTTTCCGCTGCCTAACATAGACATGAGCTGCGTGCATATCGTAGTTTCAATCCCTTTCAGGGAATTCTGGCGTTTCCGCATATATGAAATTGTGGTACACGCCGGACTCTTTCGCAGTTTCAATCCCTTTCAGGGAATTCTGGCGTTTCCGCCTTTCTCGACTGGAAAATGAAATCGGCGTCGGCATGTTTCAATCCCTTTCAGGGAATTCTGGCGTTTCCGCATGCCGGAAACGGGTGGTGGCTGCTTGTCGATTCGTTGTTTCAATCCCTTTCAGGGAATTCTGGCGTTTCCGCCCAGGAACGGCTGTAAACTCAATCCACCCCCTGTCGTTTCAATCCCTTTCAGGGAATTCTGGCGTTTCCGCAATATTCCGACAACGCCGAACGAATACAGGTACGAGCAGTTTCAATCCCTTTCAGGGAATTCTGGCGTTTCCGCGCGGATGCGATTCCGCCGACTATGGCCCCGACTATGGCCCCGTTTCAATCCCTTTCAGGGAATTCTGGCGTTTCCGCTCAGTTGGATGTAATCCAAGACGCACCACCCGATTTTAGTTTCAATCCCTTTCAGGGAATTCTGGCGTTTCCGCACGCCTGCAATCCATTTTGGCACCCCTGCAGCGACCGTTTCAATCCCTTTCAGGGAATTCTGGCGTTTCCGCTGTCGCCACTGCGAATTGAGGATGGCATACGACAGCGCGTTTCAATCCCTTTCAGGGAATTCTGGCGTTTCCGCACCCATTCCTCGGCTCCGGCAAAACCGCCGTGGCCGCCGGTTTCAATCCCTTTCAGGGAATTCTGGCGTTTCCGCGGCCATCTGGGATGCCTGCCCCTCGAAGCCAGAATGGTTTCAATCCCTTTCAGGGAATTCTGGCGTTTCCGCATGGAAAAGAACACACTTTGAAGTTTCGAATCCGCGTGGTTTCAATCCCTTTCAGGGAATTCTGGCGTTTCCGCTGTAGAGGTCGAAGCCACAAGAAAGCGGGAAGCAGAGTTTCAATCCCTTTCAGGGAATTCTGGCGTTTCCGCCGGTCGTATTTATCCCGGCGCCAGCAAGAGCGCTTGAGTTTCAATCCCTTTCAGGGAATTCTGGCGTTTCCGCTGATATTTTAGAAGCGCAAACGGGACACGCCCAGGGAGTTTCAATCCCTTTCAGGGAATTCTGGCGTTTCCGCCCGCCCTGTCGTCCTTTTGGTCCTGCTTCAGTCGCGAGTTTCAATCCCTTTCAGGGAATTCTGGCGTTTCCGCGGATATCAGGTGGCCGATATCTACCAGGCGTGGCTCGTTTCAATCCCTTTCAGGGAATTCTGGCGTTTCCGCGCGTCAGAAGATACCGAAACTTCGAACAGCTCCACGTTTCAATCCCTTTCAGGGAATTCTGGCGTTTCCGCTCCTCTATACCACCCGCTTTTATTGCGGGCGTCGAGGTTTCAATCCCTTTCAGGGAATTCTGGCGTTTCCGCACTTTTCCGGAATCATCGATAAAAAACCGGAGATTAGTTTCAATCCCTTTCAGGGAATTCTGGCGTTTCCGCCTGGTAGATTTTTATCGATCATCGGCGGCTTTCTTCCGTTTCAATCCCTTTCAGGGAATTCTGGCGTTTCCGCCTGCCATGGACGATGAACTCCATCGTTGGGGTGAACGTTTCAATCCCTTTCAGGGAATTCTGGCGTTTCCGCCCGCGATCACCCCAGACGCAACCGATCAACTCCGACAAGTTTCAATCCCTTTCAGGGAATTCTGGCGTTTCCGCATATCGAACATCCTACCACATCCGCGGCATTTGCAAGTTTCAATCCCTTTCAGGGAATTCTGGCGTTTCCGCATGAGCAATCGCTAAGACGACTAATAAAGAAATGGGGTGTTTCAATCCCTTTCAGGGAATTCTGGCGTTTCCGCCGAAAGGCTGAAGAGGTTGCAGGAAGCGATCGAAAGGAAGTTTCAATCCCTTTCAGGGAATTCTGGCGTTTCCGCGATTGCGCTATCTGATCCATGATAATCCCCTGTATTTTGTTTCAATCCCTTTCAGGGAATTCTGGCGTTTCCGCATGCTACATCTGGTTTTACATATAGTGTTCCAAGTGTTCGTTTCAATCCCTTTCAGGGAATTCTGGCGTTTCCGCCGTTCGATTCCGCTCGGAAATATGCCAGATCATTGCGTTTCAATCCCTTTCAGGGAATTCTGGCGTTTCCGCAAAGATGGGATACCGTTCGCGCCGTCGAATATCCGGGTTTCAATCCCTTTCAGGGAATTCTGGCGTTTCCGCGCGGACGGGGAGGTGGAATATCATGACGGGAACATTGAGTTTCAATCCCTTTCAGGGAATTCTGGCGTTTCCGCATACACATGGTTGGATATTATGCTGAAATGGAAATGGAAAGTTTCAATCCCTTTCAGGGAATTCTGGCGTTTCCGCCCCCACACTTTGAAAGGCGCGAACCGGGCTGTATAGGGCCCCATTTTGCGAGAGGTCCGAATAAATTTTCGATTTGGATCGTTGCTTTTAGAGAGATTTCGTTGTTTGATCGGATAAGCATCTGAAATCATTTCCTATTTTGTTTTGCGGGAGGTCCTTGGGATTTTTCTTCTCCGTCACCTCTCGCAACATCGGGCTCAAATAACAATAATTCCCTCGGCCTCCAGATTTACCTTGTATCCCAAGAATTCCATTTCTTGCAGCTGTTTTTCCGTTACCGGTAAAATGATTATTTGATCCTCTTCTTCCCTGATCTCCTTCTGGAGCATCTTTTTCATATTATTTATCTGTTTTCGGGAAAGATGGCAATGAAAAAAACTGTATTGCACTCTCGAGCCGAAACCGGACACCACATTGGCGACCCTGCGGAGCCGTTTTGGGTCCGAAATGTCGTAGCCGACCAGGTAATTGCGTTTCATCGTATGTAGAATCCTTCGTATTTGTCGATTTCCTTGAGCATGTATTTGCCCAACAGCCGGTATTGCAGTTCGATGGTTCTTTCGTAGCTCAAGCGGTAATGGAATTGGGGATGTGTGATCAGGTCTTTTTTTCGCATCTCGTATTGGACTAGGAACTTTTTGCGTCCCTTTTCGTTCAAGTAGCAGACGTTTTGGAATTCAAGGAAGTCGTTTTTTTTGAAAACGCCGTTGTTTACGGCGCTCACGACTACAGAATCGACAATTGGCTGGCGGAAGAATTCCATCATGTCCAGGGCGAGCGAAGGGCGGCCGTATTTCATGGAATGGAAAAAGCCGCAAAAGGGGTCGAAACCGACTCTGATCGCGGCCCCTGCTGCGTCCTTGGCCAAAAGACCGTATCCGAAGCTCAGCATGGCGTTGACCGGGTCTTTGGGAGGACGCCGGTTTCTTCCATTGAAAGGGAAGGCGTTTTTCATGCCGGGTTTGATAAATTCGGCGAACCGGGCGAAGTAGGTTCGGGACGCCGCGCCCTCCGAGCCGCGAAGGGAGTCTCCGTTTTCGGCGCGGCCCGCGTTTCTTCGAAGCGTCTTCAACAGATCGAATTGGGCCTGGTCCTCGTCGGTCCGATTGTCCTTGAGGTACCTCATCAAGAGAGTTCTGATGTTTCTTATTTTGGAGGCGACTACAATCCGTGCGAAATCCAAGGATTTGGACTCGTCGAAATGGGTCCTCCATTGAGCTTCTCTCAAAATGCCGTTGAAGTGGAACATGGAGAACGCCGATCCCAGATATCGTCCGTGATAACTGAGGTAATGCACCGGGATGTTTCTTTTCATGCACTCGTGAATCGACTGGGTGGTCAGCTGGACGGGACCGCACGCGACGACCTCCTTGAGGTTTTCCAGGCCGGCGCCGCCCAGATTTTCGCCGCCCGGGCCGGTAACGGCGAGATTGCCGCCGGACAGTCCCACGTAGGCCCCGGGAACGTCGATGTAGAGCAAGTCGCCGTCCAGGCGCATGGGGAGAATGACCTTGGCGTTCGCCTTCACGCCCTTGCAAACCTCTTCCTCCTCCGGCAGGCAAATGGCGTTCAGAGAGCAACCGAAGCATTTGTTCCGGTTTTGCGCCAAGGGCGGCGGCGTATCGGACCCGGAAATTTTGGCGCATTCGGAGATGGTTTCCATGGTTTTGGCGATGAGTTCCGGGTCCATGGCGACCTCGACCCGGGCGCGCGACCGCATATAATAAAGGTATCCCTTTTCCACCGATTCGAGACCGTTTTCCCGCATCAGCAAAACTTGGGCGCAAAGCTGGATTTTATCGTTCAACCAGGGTTCGCGCCCTTTGGGCGGTTTTTTTCCCTTCTTGTATTCCACCGGGTAGAGAATGCCGCCGGGTTTTTCCTCCACCAGATCGAGTTTTCCGGCGATCCCCAGTCTCGTTGACGAAAAGGCGACCGATCTTCTGTGTACGACGTCTCCCTTTCGAGCCTCTTTGGCAGCGGTGCCGGGCTTGCCGTCGACCACACGGTGCATGCTTCTTCCCTCGACGGTATGAACGTTGTCCTCGAACATGCCCCGGTTGTGTTCCAGGAAGAAACGCCTGGGACAATAGACAAATGCGTTCAAATAGGAAACCGGTATCAATGCGGGCGGTTCCATTTTTCACCTTGCTCCTTTTTCGAATAGGTTGTCTCGAGCGAAATGCTCCCCCGTTTCGACGATACGCCGTCGAGATCGCCCAAAAGCCGGATATGCGCTATTGTGCCGCATAAATCGATCCGTTCTATCTTGCCCGAACCATGCCCATTCCCTGGGCGGTCTTGACCCCGATGCCCGAATAGAAACCGAATCGCAAGAGCGTGTTGAAATACAAAATTTCGTTTTCGTCTCCTTTGAAAACAAAAGAGAGTTTGCCCGTGACCCCTATTATGGTTCCGCCTTTTCTCAGCGCGAAGGGGCGGGTCTTGATATCGACAAAGGAGAGGCTGACGGAGCTGCAATCCGGGTTTTCCGGGAGCTTGAGGGGCGAAACAAGGTTCCATCGCCGGGCAAGGTTTCCGAAAATCAGGGCCGGTTCCGGGAGCGGATAGTGAAGGTCGCCTCGTTTGAAGGACATGGGGCTTTGCATTAGCAAAGACATCTTCTGGGATTTCGCGCTTTTGCCGATCAAATCCTCGAAGCTTTCGCGGCCGGTCCAGGGGTTTTGCGGTTCCAATCCCAATTTGACGTCCTCGACGATAAACACATGCTTTTCCAGACGGATGGGCTCGAACCAGAGTCCCGATTCGAGGGATCGGTAAAAAACGGTTTCGGACCGGTCGTCCAAAAAACAGATACGAACCCAGCAGCTTTGGTTCTCCCGTACGCTTCTGTCCACGCCCATGACGGGAGAAAGGGAAAACGGCGACATGAATTGTCCGTCGTGTATTTCTTCGGCCATAGCCGGGTCCGTTTTGGACAAGATATCCAGAAGGACCGGATGCATGAGGCAATGAAACGACCGAGGGAGCTTTCCGCCGGTTGCGGCTCGCATGTTCAAAATCGCGGTGACGGGCATTTTCAATCCTCCGGTTTGTCCAGAAACCAAACGCGTCCCGCGCGTTTGGGATAGGCGCTGTCGCTCGGGATGGCCAAACGCCCGTCCTTTTTGAACTCCGGCAAGTAGTCCAAATATTGCTGAAAACCGTCTTTGTAGCCGAACAGAAACAATTTCGGCATCTTGACGTACCCCAGGACTTCGTCGAAATACTCGGACTTGAATTCCGGTTTGACGACGCAAACCAGGCTGGCCTCGTAGCAGCTTATGTAATTGCCTGTCAGGGGCGTCAGTTTCCATCGGCTTTCCTCCGGGTTTCCGGGATTGAAAAATGCTCTGAAAATCTCGGCGTGCCATTGCCCGTTTTCCTCGACGGAGAATTTTTCCCGAACCGTTTGTTTCTTCAACCAGTCTTTGAACGGTACGTCGAAATCGTCCTTTTTGGAACGGGAAATTTTGGCAGCCAAGCGGCTTATTCCCACCTGCACCGGATCTACGGGGCGTCCGTGCTTGTCTTTGCCGGTGCAAAGAGTAACGGCGGGCTCCCAGCTTCGGGTGACCAATATGCCCTTGTCCCACAGGGGCTTGCCGGTAAGGTCGGCTTCGTACACGTATTCCCAAAGCATGTCGAAAAGGACCTCTCCCATCCAGTCGCCGGTTGGAGGACGAAAAAACGTTTCCAGCATTCCGGGCTGGAAATTGCCTTCCATATCGACGAGCGTCTTGTAGTATTCGGCAAGACGGTCCGGGTCCAAATCGCAGACGAAATTTGGAATTTTTTCCCCTGCCACGACGATTTCGGCGTTTTTCATGTTCCCCCGCCGGTTGAGCCTTCCGGCCAACTGCACGAGGCTGTCGGGATTGCACAGCTGTGTTGCGATCAGGTGGGCGTCGAGGTCGCATCCGGCTTCGATGGCCGAAGTGGCAACGACGAGGAACCCTTGCCCCTTGCGCTGGGCCGAAATCAGGCTGTCGATGACTTTTGCGCGCTGCCTGGCCGTCATTCGCCCGTGGTAGGCCAGCGGTTTTTTGTCTTTCAATGCGGCGTACAGCTTTTGCAGATCCGCCACGGACTCGACTCTGGCGATGGTTCTTTTCGACGCGTCGTGTCGAAGGCGTACGGTTTCCGCGATGGCCTCGACGACTGTCGAACCGGAACAGGATTCGCCACCGGCCGATTTCGGCGATTTTGCGCCTGCGGACGGGGACAGGCTCTGCGATGCGATCAGACGGATCTTTTTTTCCGTATGCCTGGCCGATTTTTTGAAAAAATCGTTCTGGAGCCGTCCGAGTTCCCCCCCGATGGCATCCACGGGGTCCAGGAAATCGACGAACTCGCCGGGAAGGGTCGCGCTCATGACGCAAAGGTCTTTTCCTTTGACGAACAAAGTCCGCAAAAGCCTGATGAAATTGGAAAACGAGAGACGGTCGTATTCGTGGGCCTCGTCGAAAACGACGAAAGGCCGCTTCTCCACTGCCGAACCGAATATCCGATGGGGAAAGATGTACGACTTGTTTTTTTCGCCGTACCCGAACATTCGAAAGAGGAACTTGTCCAAAGTGGTTACGATAAGGTCGTCGGCGAACAAATGCCGGTGATAGGCGTTCGTTTCAACGGTTCCGTTCCGGCAACGATACCGCTTGCAGCTTCCGCCCATATCGACGGTAATATCGAGTTCTCGGGATTGGTTCGCTGTCAGGTTTCCGCCGATTTTTTTCAACCTTCGGCCCATGTCCTCGATCAGCGCCTTGGAGGGCAGAATCATGACGATCCTTCGTCGGGTCCTTTCATCGGCAAGCGCGGGGAACAAGACCGCTTCGGTCTTGCCCGCTCCCGTGCCCGCCCTGACCAGCATCGCCGGATGGCCGTTCGAATCGTAGAATTTCTCCCAAACCGCGCGCTGGAGAGGGTTCGGAAGGAAAAACCGGCCGCTTTCGTCCCGGGTGGCCATTTCGTAGAATTTTTCGATTTCCATCTAATTTCTCCGCAAGGTAATTTGGATGTTCTCCTTTTCGAAACGCAGGCCGTTTTCGAAAATTTCCCGCAATTTCCGGGCGGTGACTTTTTGCGCCGGAAAAGCCTCGGGAACCAGAAGTTCGAAAACGAGGGCGAAGCTTTCTTGCTTGAAAGGCCAGGGGACGACGGAGAAAGCATGCGCTTCTTCCGCAATTCTTTCGGTGGCGAACTCCATGAAAGTACGTGGAATACTTCCGGTCTTCTTCTCGACCGTCTTGACTGCGAGTTCCGCCTCCAGTTGATCGGCCATGCACAGAAGATAAAGATCGTCGGCGAAGGACTTTCGTTCCTCGCTTCCCGGCTCGAACATGGCCCTTTCGTTGTTCACCTGCTCCACGGAAAATTCGTGGTGGGAACGAATCAAGGCGTCGATATAGGCGTCCGAGCCGGGCACCTGGAACCTGTGCCCGGCGAAGCTGTAAGAAAAGCCTGGCCTGTCGCTGTCGCCATTGGCAGACCTCCCGGAAGGGTACTTTTTATCAGCCCCCTCTTTATCGTAAATTCTGAAGGTGTGCCTTTTTCCGTCGTCATGGAGTTCGGCCGCCTTCAAAAGCCGGTCCCTTGTCGCGGGATTGAAACAGGATTCGCGAAACTGTTCGAGGATTTTCCGGCAGTTGCCCACGTGGTTTTCCAGTGGCTGACCCTTCGCGACAGACAGGTTGTTTCGTTCGTCGTATTCGAAAAATATTCTTCCCCAAAAATTCATTCGCATTCTCCTCGGAAATCGGGTTGCGTTTTTTTGTCCGCGAATTCCCCGGGACCGGCAAAATCGCGGCCGGCCTTTATCCTTGATAGAACGGTTCGACATCCCCGGTCAAAAAACTGTCCGGAAGGTGAGCGGGAAAGCCGAATTCGTCCTGCCATTGCCAAAAGTGCCCCGAAAGCCGCTTGGCGCCCCACCACGCCCCCAGGCGGGAAAAGCCGGCGACGCCGCCCTTTTCCCCGTTTCTCCACAAATAGTTCCTGTCCCAGTGGTGCGCGTAGATATTGAAGAAGCTCCCGGACTCGGGCCTTGACGGAGGCGTGACGAGTCCAAGCGGGCAAAACTTGCCCTCTCGTAGCGCCATTTCCCTCGCATCGCCCACGCGGTCGATGAAAACCCAGCCCTCCTTTCCCGCTTTTCCGCCGAAGTTTTTGAGGTCTTTGAACTTCTCCAGCGGCCCTTTCTCCTTGGCGAGGACCCAACCGACCAGGGATTCGCAAAAAAGATAGTCCCAATGGTGGAGCTGGAAATTTTCCTTGTGATCGACGCGCAGAACTTGAGAAAACTGACAGTGCTTGAAATTCTTGGGACCGTGCCGCCTTGTCTTGTGGATGGAGAAGCCGTCCGGGCCGGGAAAGGCGCCCATCGCGCGAAAGGTCGCGTCGAGGGTCCTTGTGTGGCCCTTGCCTGGGCCTTTTCCGTACCAGTCCTCGCCGTACCCGGTCCATTCTCCCCCTTGAGCCAAATCCAGCAACCGCGCCAGAAACCCGCTCATGGTCGTGGGAGGCATGAACGGATAGCTCATGATATGCAGTATGCCGGAAGGCATTTTCCTGAAGGTCAGGGGGCCGGTCGGTCTCAATGTAAGTTCGATCGCCCATAACGATTGCATTTTTTCCGCCTCTTATCGAAGGTGTTTCTTTTCGAAGGCAACGGCCGCCGTCTGAAGACGTTCCAAAGCCTCCTGGCCCGCAAGCCGCTTGAACACGTCCCCTTCGTGGGCGGTGACCCGTCCCGCCAAATCGACGAACTTTGCCACGGCTTCGCTGTTGTCGCATACGGCAGGGCTGATGATCGGCCGGTCTCCCATGGGCACGCGGTATTCGTCCACTACCAGCAGAGGCTGCTCGGGTCCGTTCCATGCCGCCCTGGCGAAGGACACGCCCTTGGGGTTTCCAGCGCCCAGACGGTTCAGGCTCATCAGAAACGCGTAGGCCACCGTGGAAAACTCGTCCTCGGTCATGGAAAGGCAGTGGTTGGATACGGGGTACAGAAGGCCGGGTTGGGCGTATTCCTTGCGATAAGGCATCGGCGTGTTTTTTTCCTTGTCGGTATCGGCGTTTTTGTACAACAGGGCCGGATGCATCGCGCGTTGTTTTTCAAGAGCTATCTGGGAGGCGACCGCGACTCCTCCGGAATGGGTCAGCCTTCCGATGAAGGTTTTCTTGCCTGCTTCCAGGCCTCCGAAGATGCGGCACACGGGACAGTCGTCCTGGCAGCATGTATTGGGAATTCCGCATTCCAGCTTGTCCATCAGGAGTTTTCCCCCGGCATCGCTCCAAAGAAGGCACCTGCGTTCGACGCCTCGTCTTTTGGTGGGGCTTATGTAGCATTTTTCGTGCTCCTTGCCCCCGATGGTCACCCGTACTTTTTCTATGACATTCACGTTCACCTCTTTCTCGTCGCCGAAATACAATTCCTGGGGGGCCTCTAGAAGGGCGTAAATGTCGAAATGCTTGCGCGGATCGTCGGTATTCGGAAGTCCGCTCATCGTTTTGGGGTCGCCTGTTTTTTTTGCCATTGTCTTTCTCCTTTCCGATTCACACGAGGCTATTGCTCGGATTTCTCGCGAGATCCGAGATATCTGGGAAACATGCTCCAAAGGGCCAGCTTGACCTGGTACGCAAATGCGCGCCAGTCGGCTTCGTTTTCGTACGGTTTTTCTCCTTCGCTTACAAGCGCGGCGGTCACTCTGGCAATTTGATCGGAACATATAAAAAGCTTCTCGTCGGCTTTATCCAGCCATGCGAACGCTTCTTTTTCCTTTTTTATAAGCTCCGCCGCTTTTTTGTCCCCTTCCTCTTTCAACAAATCAACGTCTTCTCCGGCCCAATCAAGCAGTTCCACAGCCTTTTCGAAAAAAAACCGGTTGTTCGGTCTTTTTACGAATATGAAATCCGTGGAACCGCTTTCCCTGGCGGCCGTATATGCGTATTGAATCGGTCTGTCCACTTCTTCCAAAATCTTTCCCACCGCAACCTTTTTATCCTCTTCTTTCTTTGCCGACTGCACCCGTTCGGCAAGAGGAAGCAACAGGCCGGCAAAGCCGGCGATTTTCGGATAATCTGGAATCGGCATTTTTTCCTCCTTTTTAAAATTTTGATATTGTGTCATCACCTTTTCGAATTTGCTCCAAATCTCCTGAAGAGCGTTCATTTTCCACGACCGGTCGTAGGACGTGTTCACCACTTGGCCGGAGATCAGGACGTAAAAGGCCTGGAAAACCCGTTTTCGGGAGACGAGCCGCAGAAACTGGGAAAAGGGCGTCCTTTTTTCCTTTTGCATGTAGCAGGCCCGCTTGAACACGCTGTCCCATTGCGCAAGAGAGGAGACGAACCAAAGCGACCAAGCGGGCAAGGCGAAGCTTTCTTCGCCGGGAAAGACTTCGATGGAAAAGTCTTGGGCGAACAACGCGGGCGGAAAAACGACCGCCATTTTCCACAAGGAGTAATGGTAGCTCCCCCATACCTGGTTCAACGGTTTTCGATTCACATACTCCTGTATATGCAGACTGACGAAGCTACCGGCGTGAACGTTCAGGCTTTGGGCGACATATTTTCTCAGCTCCAGTCGAACGGCGTTCTCGATGAATATGTTTTTCGCCCCGAACCGAACCGTGAGGGTTTCGGGCGTAAGCTTGACCGGACAGAGAAACACCGTGGCGACGCACCTTTTGCAATAGCGGGAAAGCTTGTCTTTGTCTAAGGCGGATTGGGGCCTTTCGTCCGAATCCTTCAAAAACACCGCCTTCCTCTCCAGGGTGTCCTTTTTCGAGACCGGTTGGCCGCAAGCCGCACATGGAATGCGTTTCGAACCCGGATTGAAATCTCCTCCAGGGAAGAACTCTTGGTCGAGCGCGGAAGGCAACGGAATGGAATCGAATGTCTTGTTTTTCAGAATTTCTTCCAGATCGGCAATGGCCTTGGGGATGCTTTGCTTTTTAAAATGCCTGTTTTTCGACTTTCCATGGCGGTAATATGCGATCAGAAAATTCGCCATTTCGGAAGACAGGATTGGTATGTCATTGGAATCCCAGGGCTTCGCCTGGTTTTTAAAAAGAGTCTTGTTGTCGAGAAACAGCTGGACCGACTTTTTGAGATGGGTCTCCGAGGAAAGGCTTCGCCAGAACCCGCGCCATTCGTTTTCCAACGAAAATTCCCTGTTTTCCGGTACAATGCAGACGAACTCGGACTCCTCCTTGTACGCCCAAATCTTTTTTAGATGCAAAAAACGGCAAAATTCGCTCCAGAACCACTCGTAGCTCAAAGCCATTTGGGGTTCTCCCGGCCTGGCGGGCAGGGCAATGGCATACCGATGGCCCCGAACATTTCCCGCATCGTCCAAATATGAATCCTGCCCGTCTTTCGCAAAGCCTGGAGGGGTCCAGTCGAGTTCCCGACTTTCGAAGGAAAGCGCCCGAAGTTCCCTTGGCATATCGACTGCATGCAGAAAGGCGGTCAGTTCCGGCTGGAACGACTTTCTGTTTCTCGAAGAAACCAGTCGTTCCATTTCCGACGGTTCCAGCAGTATGAAATATTCCGGTTTGAAAGAAGTCCGCATTTTTGGCTCCTTGTCACTGGTAAATTTTGAGCATCCTTGCCACCTCGGCGCGAGCTTCGTCCCGCAGCCAGACAGGCTCCAGCACCTCCGCGTCCGGCCCCCACCCGAACGCCCACCACATCACCTCGCGGGGATAGGCCACGTCCACTTCAAAATCCAGGGAACCGTCGGGGTTTGCGGTTGTTTTCTGGCTTTGGTGCCAGAAGGATTCCTCGATGTAGGGACGAACCCGGTCGGCAAATCGAATTCTTACGTGTTCGGTTTCGTCGCCGGGAAAGGCGGAAAAGGCGTTTTTGTATCTTTTTCCGAAATCGTAGCCCGGCTTTGGGGCGAAACCGCGCTCCTTCAAGACTACCTCCCCGATTCGGTTCATTCTGTACACCCGAATGCCAGACTCGCTTGTCGAATACCCCTCGACATACAAAGCTCTTCTCTTGAAGAAAATATGGTACGGATCGACGATTTCCTCGCTCGGGGATTCTTGCCCGGGGCGAGTGTATGTCATTGCGACGCGGCGGTTTTCGGCGATGGCCTGCTGGATTTTGTCCATGACCTTGCGGGTGCACCCGAAGCCCTCTTTCATGACGAACCCCTCGAACAGGGATTCCCGAAAAGGCGATGGAAGGTCCGCCGCCAGTTTCTGGGCCGCCTTGAATCCCTCGAAGGTTATAATGTGGTCTCCGGCGGCAGAAAGCTGGCGCAGGGCCATGATCAGGGAAAGCTGCTCGCTGATGGTCAGATTTTCCACGGGAAGCGCGATGTCCTTTTCGATCTGGAATTTTCCCGGACCGCGCATGTATTCGAATTGGAACCCGATTTCCTTCAGCAAAGCCCGGTCCTTGTAGAACTGGGTCTTGCTCACGCCGAGCTTTCGAACGAGTTCCGGCACGGTTTGAAAAGGCGCCGTCTTTACTTCGACGATAATATTCAAAAGGCGGCGCATTCTATTCTTGTATTCGCCTTTCACATCCTTCTCCTTTTCTTGGGCTGTTTGATAGTTCGATATCATTGCCCAATTATTTATAATAGGAAACGGGTCCTTGCAAGATCTTTATTACGCTCGGTCAACCAGTGGGTGTACCGAATCCAATAAAATTTTCCAAATATATTTGCCGACCTTGGTTTTAAGGTCGGCAAATCCCTGGAGTGTTTTCAGAGCGAAGCGAGAAGAAGATAGGACAAATGGGACAAACAGGGCGTATAGCTGGCCGAGTTTGCAACCAAGCCCTGTTTGCCCATTGAAAAAAAAGCGGAAAAAGCTGCGAACAATCTTTTCGACCATAGAGAATGGATTTCGGTCCTGCCATGGTTTGAAAGGAAAAATAACGAAATGATCGCTTGCGATATCGCAACAATCCTACTATATTGTGCACATGAAAAACGCATATATATCGAGAGTTGTCAGGACATTCCGAGAGGTTTCAAAATGAACAAAACACATCGTTTCCCCATCGTCGTCGCAATGGATATCGACGACTTTCTGACCAGCATGGAAGTCACCGATCTCCGCAAGAGAGATTGGCTCGATCCGGTCCATCACGGCGACGACCGGTTTTTTACAGTCGAATTCGAACATCACGGCGGCCATTACGATATGAAAAATGTGGCGACTCCCGGGAGTATCGAGTTTTTATGCTTTCTTTTCGAACACGAATATGTCCGCCCGGCGTTCTTCAGCTCGGGGGTTCGGGCGAGGAACCTCGACCTGGCCGAAAAAATGGTGCAAATGGCCATCGACGCCGGAGACGGCGACCCCCAATGGAAAAATCGCTACGACGTTTTTTCCCGGGAGGACTGCTTCGATACCGAACGGATTGGCCACTACGTGGATCGCGAGATTGCCGAACGATTCCAGCCCGAGCATTATTTCGGAAACTATAAGAAAGACTTGCGCATGATCCATTATGGCCGTGAAAACTATCATAAATTGGTGAACCAGACTTTCGACGATCCCGCAATACTTTTGCCGAATTCCGAAAAGGACGAAGACATATTGAAGAACCTGATACTGGTGGAGGAGGATTCATCCTATCTTTTTCCGGGCCAGGAAAAAAACATGCTGCTTTGTCCCACCTACTTTCATCCCTATCCCTACGCGGTCAATTACGAGGGCGACGCCCCCCCGCCTCCGCAAAAAGAGTCCTGGCGGGACCACTTCAAGGCGGCCAACACCATATTCTACGCTGCCGGCGTGTTGCACCGCATCTTTGAACGGCTTTCGGAAAACACGCCCGTTCCGGAGATGCTGTGGCAGGAGCAAGGGCATCTCTGGTTCGATCCCAAGCGCTACAAAGAACGCTATCCGCTGCCGTTTTTTACCGAAGGACGCAATGCTCTGCGACGCTACAATGCCCGATTGAACTTCGCGGTGGATTCCGAAACGCCGCCAACCCAATGAACGCGTATGGGCTTGGTTTCTATTTTGGGCGTGCCCTCCGCACCGTCTCGTCCGTCTCGTTCCAACGCTTTGCGTTGGAATGCATACCAGGACGCTTCGCGTCCACATTCTGCGGAGGCATGGCCGAAACAAAAACCAAACCCAACGCGCATATTAGAGTTTCAACCCCGCTTTTTGTAAAGCCTTGACGGATTCCATGGTCCGGCGGTCGAACCCGCCGATTATGTCGGAAGCGGTCTTGTCGCCGATGCCTTTTACGCGGGAAAGCCCGGCTGTTCCCGCGTTCAAAATTTTTTCGACCGAATCCAAGCCCGCGTCCGCCAGAATCTCGGCGTTCCTTTTGCCGAGCCCTTCGATTCCGAGGGCGCACAGCGCGACTGGAAACGGTTTGTCCCTGCTTTCTTCGATGCTTTCGACAAGCGAACGGGCTTTCTTGTCGCCTATGCCTTCCAGTGTTCTCAAGCCTTCCTCGTTTAGCGCGTAGATGTCTTCCGGATAGCGGATTCGCTTTTTGGATATCAGCAGATCGATGGTCTTCGGTCCGAGATATTTGATTTTCATGGTCCTGGAAAACCAGACCAGCCTGGCCCGGACCTGTTCCGGGCAGTCCGGGTTCGGACAGACCAGATGCTTGCCTTCCGTTTTCAGAGGCGTTCCGCATACGGGGCACTGGCTTGGCATTTGAAAAACGTCGTTGCCCAGGACGTTTTTTTCGACGACCGCTTCCACGGCGGGTATGACATCGCCCCTTCTGGATATTTTCACGGTGTCTCCCACGGCCAGTTCCAGTTCGTCGATGTAGCCCTGGTTGTGAAGGGTCGCGCGGGAAATTTCGACGCCGCCGATTTCCACAGGGCGCAGTATCGCCACCGGCGTGACACGCCCCGTGCGCCCCACCTGCAACACAACATCTTCCACCACGGTCTCGTCCAAAGGGGGCTTGAACTTGTAGGCGACGGCCCATTTGGGGAAACGGTCGGTGCTGCCGAGCATTTTTCTGACCCGCGTTTCGTTGACCTTGGCCACCACGCCGTCGATTTCATACGCCAGTTCGTCCCTTCGGGAAACGGCCTCCTCGATATATGTTTCGATCTTTTCGGGTTCGCTTATCGTTCGATTGTTCGGATTGGTCTTCAACCCCAGATCCGCCAGCCAGGCGAGCAGATCGGAATGCAAGGCGTTGTGGTCGATATCGCCCGCGACCGCTTCGAAAACGAAAATGTCCAACGGGATTTTCGCCGTTTCGGAACTGTTCTTTCTTCTCAACGCGCCTGCCGCCAGATTTCTGGGAGTATCGTAGGAGGCGCCGTCGTTTTCGCCGAGTTTTTCGAATTCCTTTTTTAGAATGAAGACTTCGCCCCGGACGACGACCGAGACCGGCTTGTTCAACCGGAGAGGAAGTGTTCGGATTGTACGGGCGTTTTCGGTGACATCGTAGCCGGTCCTGCCGTTTCCCCGGGTCGCCGCTCTTTTCAGCGCTCCTTTCTCATATGCGAGTTCGATGGCCGTGCCGTCGATTTTCTCCTCCAGGACAAAGGAAATCTTTTCTCCGGCCTTTTCTTGGACATCCTTGGCCCATGCCACGACATCTTCCCGGCTGTAGCGTTTCTCCAGGCTCAGCATGGGCGGCTCGTGGGGGACTTGTGGAAACGAGTTGTCCAAATCGGAGCCGACCCGCTTGGTGGGGCTGTTCGGCAAGGCAAGATCGGGGTACTGCCTTTCAAGCTCCGTCAGCTCGTCGAAAAGCCGGTCGTACTCCCGCTCGGATATTTCGGGCTTGCCCAATACGTAGTACAAATAGTTATGCCTTGCGATTTCCTCGCTCAACGTCCGAATTCTCTGCCGAGCGGCTTCGCGATCCATAGCCGAAGCGGAGGCGTAGAGAACGGCAATGGCGATGGCGCTTATCGATATGAGCTTGACGATCTTTCCGGCATGCCTCATGGTGTCACCTTTCAAGTATTTTTTCGTTCGCAAAGGTATCGCATCAGGGAATCTGTCCCATCCCCCTCAACTCCAGAACGTCCTGTCTGGCGCGCCCGGTCAGGACTTGCTCATGAATGTACTTTCGCCTTGATTCCGGAAGCTTGTCCATGCGCGACAGCCGTTCCATCAGGGCCCTCGCATCGGGGCGCTCGTAGTTTTCGATCAGCTGCGTCCCCCAATTGAGCGGAGGAAAAACCAGCCTGTCCAGCAGGCGGGCCGAAACGATCTTCCGGTCGGTCAGGTCGGCGACGTGAAACCCGAGCGCCACAAGCCGGTCTACGGGCAGGCGCTGCATGGAGTATCCCGCGATCTCCTTTTGCAAGGCCGCGACCTCCGGGTCCGCGTACAAGGCCGACGCCGCGTCTTTGAAAGGTCCCGGATTTTCGTAAACGTCTATGAATTCACGATATCGGAACAGGTCGTCCGGGATTGTCAAATCGCCCACCGACAGGGCTATGGCATCGATCCTCTGCCGGTAATCCGCTGTTTCTTCCACATGCATTGACTTGGGCTCATGGTCGACACTCCTCGGTTCCCCGCAAAACGGGATGAAAAAAGCCAGACTGGCCGCCGCAGCCACGCCTTTTGCCAAAATATCGATCATCAAGGGCTGTACCTCCTGAACCTGGGCGATTGGCCCGAGCGCCATCCCCAGTCGTTTTCCAAAGCATAAAGCATGGAATAGAACGTACGGTCTGTCAACTTTTTTATATAGTCTCCCTCCGCAGTCATTGGACCTCCCTGTCCAACGAATAGAATTTCCAAATAATTTCTCCTCGACTCATGCAGATTACATATTTGATTTTTTATGCCAGCTTGTGAGATACATCTTCATTTTCCTGTCGGCGTCCCAAACTGCCGATGGGATTGCAGGGCGGACGCCCGCAGCCATGATCAATGTTACACTTGCGAGACAACAGGGATACTGAAATGAGCTTTCTTGACTGGGTCTACAAACTGATTCGGTGCATGCTGGGGCTGATATTCATTTACGCGGGCGGGGTGAAACTGATGGACCCGGAGACCTTCGCGGTCCTGATCGACGCCTACGGCCTCGTTCCCGACCCTCTTCTGATGCCCGTGGCAATCGGACTGCCCGCCATGGAGGTCGCAGCCGGCATCGGGCTGATTTTCGACATCCAGGGCAGCCTGTCGGCCATCGCAGGGCTTATGGTCGTTTTCATCGCCATCCTGGGGTACGGAATCTGGATGGGGCTCGACGTGGACTGCGGGTGTTTCGGCCCGGACGACCCGGAGGCCAAGGCGTTCCACGGGCTCAGGGAATCCTTGTATCGCGATCTGGCCATGATGGCCGGCATCGCGTTTCTTTTCGCATGGCGTTGGATTCACGATATCACACCGTTAAAAATAACGTTAATCACCAAAAAACTAACAAGAAGATGGGAGGATGCGACGAATGTTTAAAAGGACATTGAAAATCTGTCTGGCGGGACTTCTGGTTCTGGGCCTGGCGGCGACGGCTTCGGCCAAGAACAAGTTCGAAGAAGAGCTGGAAAAGGAAAAGGAAGCGGTTGCTCTGGCAAATCAGGTGAAACAGGGCGGCTACGGCCTGGTCACCACCGAGGAACTCAAGCAATGGATCGATTCGGGCAAGGACATGGTCGTGGTGGACACCATGCCCTACGAGGCGAGCTACAAGGAGAACCATGTGCCCACGGCGGTCCAGTTCCTGTTCCCCATCCCGGACATGAACGAGTGGGACGCCAACGAGACCGACGGAAAGACCAAGGAAGACTACATCAAGCTTCTGGGCGACGACAAGGACCGTCCCATCGTGGTCTACTGCGGGTTTGTCAAATGCACGCGCAGCCACAACGGCGCCACCTGGGCGGTGAAGTTGGGCTACAAGAACGTCTACCGCTATTCCGGCGGAATCTTTGCCTGGAAAGGCGCTGGTTATCCCATCGAAGAGGTGAAATGAAAACGGTTCATCGTGGATTTGTGGGAAAAGGCGTGTCGATGGTAACCAGACCATCCTGGTCTGGCATGCCTTGGCTTCCAAGCGGCGGCATATTCGCGATATGGGACCAGAGCTGGAAGCTCTGGTTACCTTTGCCGCTCCCCACAAATCCGCGATGAACCATAAAAACAAGGTATCAGGTGCAAGTTATTGGTATAGAGGCCTTGCCTCTTAAACCTTAAACCTTGCACCTTGCACCTTGCACCTTAAACCTTGCACCTTAAACCTTAAACCTTAAACCTTGCACCTTAAACCTTGCACCTTAAACCTTAAACCTTAAACCTTACACCTAAGGACAAAAAAATGAGCGAACAATACCGTTCCATGTGGGCCGACCTGGGACTCGACCTGGACGCCCACGACGCTTTGCTGGGAGTTCTGGGCAACGCGTACAAGGACATATTTCTTTCCCAGAAGGATCGCCCGGAGGGCATGGGCTATTTCGATTTCGTCATGAGCGAGGTCCACGGCCTTCGCATCAAGGAACTCTTGGACGAAAAGGCTGCAGGCCGGAAAATCGTCGGCTCCTACTGCGTGTTCGTGCCCGAGGAGATCGTGCTGGCGGCCAACGCCACGCTGGTGGGCCTTTGCTCAGGCGCCGATTTCGCCATGGAGGAGGTGGAGAAGCTGCTTCCGCGCAACACCTGCTCCCTGATCAAGTCGTCGTTCGGCTTCAAGCTGGGCAAGGTCTGTCCCTACCTGGAGAGCGCGGACATGATCGTGGGGGAGAACACCTGCGACGGCAAGAAAAAGGCATACGAGTCTCTGAAGGACCTGGTTCCGAATCTTTACGTCATGGACCTTCCCCAGATGAAGTCGGATCAGGGACGGGCGGTCCTGAAGGCCGAGTACCAAAAGTTCAAGACGGCGGTGGAGGAACTGACCGGCGTGAAAATCACGGCGGAATCGCTCAAGGAGGCCATCCGGACGGTGAACGTTAAGCGCGCGGCGCTCCATCGTCTCAATTCCCTGCGCAAGGCGACCCCCGCCCCCATATCCGGCCTGGACGCTCTTTTGGCCAACCAGGTGTTCTTCTACGACAACCCGGCCCGCTTCACGGAATCCGTCAACAAGATCTGCGACGAGCTGGAAAAGCGGGTCGAGGAGAAAAAGGGCGTGTTTGGCGAAAAGACGCCGCGCATTCTGATGTCCGGCTGCCCCATGGCCGTGCCCAACTGGAAGCTTCCCTTCATCGTGGAGACCTCGGGCGCGGTGATCGTCGGCGAGGAGTCCTGCGTGGGAGAAAGAGGTACCAGAAACCAGGTGGACGAATCCAAAGAGACGGTGGAAGAGATGATGGAGGCCATCGTGGACAGGTATTATCAAGTGGACTGCGCCATCTTCACCCCCAACCCGGACCGCCTGGGGCACATCAAGGAGATGTTTGCCGCCTCCAACGCCGACGGCGTGATCCATTACGGATTGCAGTTCTGCCAGCCCTACCTCATGGAAGCCATCCCGGTGGAAAAGGCGCTGGAGGACAGCGAGATCCCCACGCTGCGCATCGACACCGACTATGGCATGGAGGACGCGGGCCAGTTGAAAACCCGCATCGAAGCCTTCATCGAGCAGCTCGGCTGAAAGCAGCCGCACAGAAGTCACAGAAGTCACAGACGTCACAGAAGTCACAGAAGCCACAGGAGTACCCAATGAGCAAGCGTTTCGCGGGAATCGACATCGGTTCCCGCTCCATCGAACTGGTGGTTATCGACGAGTCGGGAAACATCGAGACCAGTCTTCAGACCGACACGGGGTTCGACCCCATCTCCGAAGCGAAAAAGCTCATCAACGGGGTCCGGTACGACGGGATCATCGCGACGGGATACGGACGCAACCTGTTCGAGATTTCCTTCGACGCCGCCACGGTCACGGAGATCAAGGCACACGCCAGGGGCGCGCGCGCCTTTTTTCCCGACGCCAGGACCGTGCTGGACATCGGCGGGCAGGACAGCAAGGCCATCGCCCTTTTCGAAAACGGCAAGGTGAAGAAGTTCGAAATGAACGACCGTTGCGCCGCCGGGACCGGAAAGTTTTTGGAGATCATGGCCAAAACGCTGGGCTACGGCATCGACCAGTTCGGAATCGTAGCCATGGCGGCGGAGAAGGACCTGAACATTTCCAGCATGTGCACGGTTTTCGCCGAGTCCGAAGTGACCTCCCTGATCGCCAAGGGCCAGGATCGCCGAGAGATCGCCCGGGGCCTTCACTCCAGCGTGATCCGGCGTGCGGCAGGCATGATCGGCCGCGTCTGCTCCGACGGCGACATCGTCTTCACCGGCGGCGTGGCGAAAAACCCGTGCATGCGGCTTCTTCTGTCGGACAAACTGGGCAGGAGGGTCCTGGTGCCCGACGATCCCCAAATGGTGGGGGCACTGGGGGCCGCGCTGCTGGCGGAAGAGGGGCTGCGGCAAACGTAGCCGCTTTATCCGGCTCGGTAAAAAAGAGGAAACGACATGACCGACAACCTCATGAACAAGCTGCAACAGGCAACCGACGAAAACCTTTCGGACATCCAAAAGGCGAAGGAACAGGGCCGGTCCGCCATCGGCTTCTACTGCCTTTACTCTCCTGCTGAAATCGCCGTTGCCGCCGACGCCATCCCGCTGCCGCTCTGCGGCACCCGCAACGATCCGGTCGCCGCAGCCGAACAGATCCTGCCGCGAAATCTCTGCCCGCTGATCAAAAGCAGCTTCGGCTTCGCCATCACGGACACCTGCCCTTTCTTCCGGTTTTCCGACTTCATCGTGGGAGATACCACCTGCGACGGCAAAAAGAAGATGTTCGAACTGCTCTCCAGATACAAGACCACCCATGTTCTGCAACTGCCCCAGAACCAGGACCCCGAAACGGCCATGCCCCTCTGGCGAGCTGAACTGCAACGGTTCAGAAAAATCGTCGAAGACACCGCAGGCGTCGCAATCACCGACGAGCGACTGTCCGCGGCCATCAGACTGATGAACCGCGAACGTGACGCCAAAAAGGCGCTCATGGACCTGAACCGGAAGAAACCCGCACCGCTGAGCGGCTCGCAGGTTCTGGAAATCATGTTCAAGGTGGGCTTTCTGGCGGACAAGGAAAAGGGAATTTCCCTGATGCGGGAAGTGGTGGAAGAGGCGAACAACGGCGACGCCTTCTCCGGCGACCGGAGCGATCCGAACGCAAGGCGCATTTTGCTGACCGGCGTTCCGGTCGGCCTGGGCAGCGACAAGGTCGTCAAGGTCCTGGAGCAAAGCGGTGCTTCGGTGGTGGCGTTCGAGGACTGTTCCGGATACAAGCAGGTGTTTTCGGTGGACGAGGAAAAAGACCCGATGGAAGCTTTGGCCGAGCAATATCTCGCAACGCCCTGCTCGGTGATGAGCCCCAACCGGGGGCGCTTCGAACTTCTGCGCTCCATGATCGAAGACTTCGGCGTCGATGGCGTCGTCGATCTCACATGGCAGGCCTGCCACACCTACAACGTGGAAGCCTATCCCATAAACGAAATGGTCTCGGAAGTCCTGGGGGTCCCCGCCCTGCACCTGGAAACCGACTATTCCGTAAGCGACACGGAACAGCTCCGGGTGCGCATCGAAGCATACCTCGAGATGCTCTGAGAGTTTCGAACCGGGGTTATGAAAATGCTGTTTATTCGATCTGGAAATCTTCGCCGTGTATTGTTCCGAAAACCTGCATGGGCGATTGCGTTGGTGATGAAAATTAACCATATTTGGCGTTACTATTTTCGCTGTATTTTGTTCCACAACAAATATCAAAGACTTGGTTCGGAAGCGTAGGGTGGGTGGGTCGGGACCTTTGCGTTGCGAGCTGTTTCGCGCTCCTTGGGGGCTCGTGCCTGCCAGTCTTGTACGGAGTCCAACCCACCATTTCTCCGAGCCGGGCCGCCGCCATTAGTTTAGACCGAAGCGGCAAGCTGACTCGGAGAAATGGTGGGTTGGACTCCGTACAAGACCGATAGATAGTCGAATTCAAGGAATTCATGAGCAGCGAAAAAACCCGGCGCCCGACCCACCCACCCTACGTCCCCCGCCGAAGCCGTAAATGCATTTTGGCGGAACAAACACCGGCGGAATCATCAGCTTTTTTTAGAATGAATTTCCATCGCCCCAGTTGCGAACAATGGTATTTTACCGATTTGGACGTTAAAAACCTTATTTTTCTACTAAGCAACCTTAGTAGAAATGACGTGACATTTACGACCAAACCTTATTACGTTATTCAAAAGGAGAGAACATGAAAAAATCGTTTTTTCGCATCGCATTAACGGCTGTTCCGATCTTCCTGATTTCCGTTGCCTTGGCAGGCGCGGGAGACGCCCCCGTCCCGCTGGGCAAGGGAACCACCATCTGGTTCGACACGGGCGGGCCGGTGGGCGGCCCCTACAACATCATCGTCCAGAACGGCGCCACCCAGGCGGCATCCGATCTGGGCTGCGACCTTAAGCTCCTCTATTCGGACTGGAACCCCGAAAAGATGATCGAAAACTTCAAGACCGCCCTGGCCGCCAAGCCCGACGGCATCGTGGTCATGGGGCATCCGGGCGACGACGCCTACGCGCCCTTCATCGACGAGGCCATCGCGTCGGGCATTCTGGTCACATGCGTGGACACGGACCTTCCCAAGACCAGGGAAAAATACAAATCCAGGGGCTTCGGCTCCATCGGGACCGACCCGGACGTCATGGGGACCACCCTGGCCAAGGAGGCCATGGCCAGATCCGGCGTCAAGAAGGGCGACCGGGCCTTCATCTGGGGCCTGAAACGCCTGGAGGAGCGCGGGCGCCGCGCGCGCGCCATGATCCGCACCCTGGAAGACGAAGGCATCGTGGTGGACTACATCGAAATCAGTCCGGAAGTGGACAAGGACACGGCCCTGGGCGGCCCCATCGTGGCCGGATACCTCTCCAGCCACCCGGACTGCAAGATGATTCTCATCGACCACGGGGCGCTGACCTCCCAGATGGAGAACTTCCTTAGAGGCGTAGGCGTCGGCCCGGACGAAATCTTCGTGGGCGGCTTTTCGCTCTCGCCCGCCACGGCCGAAGCCATCGAAAACGGCTACGTGGACCTGGTGTCGGAAATGCAGCCCTACCTGCTGGGATACCTGTCCGTGGCGCAGATCGCACTGACCAAGAAGTACGGCTTCACCGGCCTTGAAATCGATACGGGCGGCGGACTGGTCCACAAGGACAACATCGCCCTGGTCGCCCCTCTGGCCAAAAAAGGAATCCGATAGACCATGGACGACCGCCGCCGGAATTTCGGAACGACAACACCCGTGCTGCGCCTGGCGGGCGTCTCCAAAGCCTTCGAAGGGGTCCATGCGCTCAAGTCCGTCGATCTGGACCTGTATCCGGGAGAGATCCTGGGGCTCGTCGGGGACAACGGCGCTGGAAAATCGACCCTGATCAAAGTCCTTTCCGGCGTCCACAAGCCGGACGCCGGAAAGCTTTTCGTTTCCGGAAGCCAAATCGACCTCAGGCGCTACGATATCCGCAGCGCGCGCCGGCTAGGCATCGAGACGGTCTTCCAAGACCGTTCCCTGGGCGAAAAGCAGCCGTTGTGGAGAAACGTATTCGTCGGACGGCCCATGACGAATCGACTCGGGTTCATCAAGGTGAAGGAGCAGAAGCGCGCCGCCCTGGAAATCCTGAAACACCACGTGGGGCTGCGGGGCAACGGGGTCGGGGCCGACGCCCTGGTCCGAAACCTCTCCGGCGGGGAGCGACAGGGGCTCGCCATCGGGCGGGCCATGCACTTCGACTCCAGGATCGTCGTCCTGGACGAACCCACCACGGCCCTTTCCCTCAAGGAAGTGGACAAGGTGCTCTCCTTCGTGCGCCGTTTCGTGGAGGAAGGCAAGGCCTGCATCTACATCTCCCACAACATGAACCATGTCTACCGGGTCGCCCATCGGGTCGTGGTGATGGACCGGGGGCAAATCGTCGGTCAATACCGCAAGGACGAACTCTCCCTGGAAGGACTCGGGGCGAAGCTGGCCCGGGCCGCCGCCACCTCGAACAGGCGGCAGGTCTAACCAGGAGGAAATCGCCATGCTGAAAATATCGCGATCAATAGGAAGCCAGACCATCCTGGTCTGGCTGCCTAGGAGTCATCGGGAATCGCCAGAATTGGAATTGCTTCCGGAAAGGGACCCGTCTTGACAACGACCGAGATTTCACTGCGCGCCTTTTTGTATCGCCATAGAATCCAGACAGGCATTCTGGGGGTCCTGGCGTGCCTTCTGGGAACGTTCATGGTTCTGAGTCCCGCCACGTTTTTGTCTCCTCGGATTTACATTTCCTTCTGCTCCACCATTCCGTTCATCGCGATCCTGGCCATAGGACTCACGTTTCTGGTGATCGCCGGGGAACTGGACCTGTCCTTTCCCGCAGTGATGGCCATATGCGGCCTGACATTCGCCGAAGTGTTCCTGCGAAGCCACAGCCCCGCCCTGGCTTTTTTCTCGTCCTTGGCGGTAGGCGCGCTGGCGGGGTTTGTAAACGGCGTCATCGTCGTAAAAGTGGGGGTGCCGTCCATCATCGCCACAATCGGCACGCAGTTCTTCTGGCGCGGTCTCTCCGCCCTGCTGGCCTCCGGCCTCGCCAGAAACATCGTGCCCATACGCGACACCTTTCTGCACCATGTCTTCGTCGGGCGAATCGGCGGGACGGTCCCTGCACAGGCCCTCTGGTGCGTGGCAGTCGCAGCGCTGCTGGCGCTGGTTCTCAACCGCCACGTGTTCGGAGAAAACGTGCTTTTCATCGGCGACGACATCCAGACCGCCCGCCTGATGGGCGTAGACGCCGACCGGGTCCGGATACTGCTCTTCGTCTTCATGGGAACCATCAGCGCCTTTGTCTCCGTCATGGTCTGCATGGAGATGGCCAACTGGTGGCCCACCCAGGGCGAGGGCTATCTTCTTCTCGTGTTCGCCTCCATCTTCATCGGCGGCACGTCCGTATTCGGCGGCCAGGGCACCATTTTCGGCGCGCTGGTCGGCGCCATCATCATCGGCATCATCGAAGCGGGCATCATCAGCGCCGGGCTTTCGGGCTTCTGGACTCGGGTGGTGCATGGCTTCATCATCGTGGCGTCGGTGTCCATCTACGCCGCGATTTTCAAGACGGGCAGATAAAAAAGCTGGACCTGTGCGGTAACTCTTTTTTTATACAGAAAAACATTCGTAGCCGGTGATTTCCTGATTCGCATGGCCGAAACCTATGGCGTTCGTGCGTAGGGATCGACACTTCTCCTTTCTTTGTGGCCGATGCAGAGAGCAGGCTTGAGACGCGGGCATCACTTTCACTCAGATGAAGGGTGCGGACTTCAGGCCAGACGAGCCTCACCAATTCGATATAGTGTCATGCATCGGTGCCAGCTGGATTTTCGGGGGGCACGCAGATTGGCGGCAACCGTATTGTTTGTTGTCATCCAAGCCTTTGAATACTGACGATATATTTCTTTTACTCGATGATCAAATTTTTTCCGCCCAAGAGCTTGAGATGCGCGTCATTCCAGGCGTAGCGTAGCGGAGACCCGGAATCCAGGAAGTCTGCGGAAGCTCATGGATTCCCGCTTTCGCGAAAATGACGGAAAAAACTTGATCATCGAGTTTTATGGTCTTTTCGGATTAATGATTATAGTTCTGAAAAACTCAATCCGGCTTGATAAGGGCCCTTGGGATTGTTAAAGATAACTTTTGATATCGCGTCTTTTTTGTGACATATTAAGCGTTGTTTTTTTACAGACAAGGCATTCGGGCGCTTGGTTTGCAATCAATCAAGGTTTCGGTTTTCAAATACGGCGAACGCATTTTAATAACTGATTATCATAACGGAAATGTGAAGGAGAGTCTCATCCGATGGAAAAAAAGGCAGATCCATATTCTCGTTCCGGCAGAGAGAGTTCCAGCGGAGCGGAAGTAAGGCGCGATTCCGAGAAAGGCCCGTCGCATTATGTGGGCATAGGCGCGTCGGCGGGCGGTCTGGAGGCGATCGAGGCGTTTTTCAAGAACATGCCGGAGGATTCGGGCATGTGTTTCATCGTAGTCCAGCATCTTTCCCCGGACTACAAGAGCCTGATGGTGGAGCTTTTGTCCAAGCGGACCAGGATGCGGGTCAACCGGGCCGAGGAGGGGGTGGTGGCGGCCCCCGACGAGGTGTACCTGATTCCGCCCAAGAAGAACCTTCGGATTTTCCACGGCAAGCTGCTTCTGGACGACCAGGACTTTTCCCGGGGGATCAATCTTCCCATCGACGTGTTTTTAAGGTCCCTGGCTGAGGACCAGGGGGAGAAGGCGGTGGGGATTATCCTGTCGGGGACCGGCAGCGACGGGATGCGGGGCATTCGGTCGGTCAAGGAGTCCGGCGGGATGGTGATGGTGCAGGACGAGGAATCGGCCAAGTTCGACGGCATGCCCAGGAGCGCCATATCGACGGGGCTGGCGGATTTCATCCTTCCGCCCGACGGCATGCCCGAGCAGCTTCTGGCCTACGCCAAGCACCCGTACGTGACCAAGGCCGAGCGCTCGGACACCATACTCACCGACGAGGACCGCCTGGCCCGCATATTCTCTTTGTTGCGGGACAAGACCAAGGTGGATTTCACCTATTACAAGCCCAGCACGGTGGTAAGAAGAATCGAGCGGCGCATGACGGTCAACCAGGTGCACGACCTTCGGGACTATGTCCGCTTTATGGAATCCAACCAAGGCGAAATCCACACGCTTTACCGGGAGCTTCTGATCGGTGTGACCAGTTTTTTCCGAGACCGCCGGGCTTTTCAGAAGCTCGACGAGATCCATCTTCCGCGTCTCTTCGAAAAACGGCATGTCCGGGAGCTTCGATTCTGGGTCACCGGATGTTCCACCGGCGAGGAGGCCTACACCGTGGCCATCCTTTCCCGCGAGTGCCTCGACCGGCTGAACAGGAACATCGACATCAAGATATTCGCCACCGACATCGACCGGGACGCCATCGTGCGGGCGGGAGCGGGCGTTTATCCGGAGAGCATCGCCGCGGACCTGTCTCCGGAGCTTTTGAGCAAGTACTTTTTCAAGAAGGACGACAATTTTCAGATTTCCAGGAGCATCCGGGAAATGGTGGTCTTCGCGCAGCACAACCTCATCAAGGACCCGCCGTTTACCAACATCGACCTGATCAGCTGCCGGAACCTGCTGATCTATCTTCAGCCGGTCCTGCAGAAAAAAGTCCTGGAGCAGTTCAATTTTTCCCTGAACCAGGACGGCCTTCTGCTGCTGGGTACCAGCGAGACCACGGGGGACATGTCCAATTTCTTCGAAGCCCTGGATCATCGGTGGAAAATATATCGCTGCCGGGGCAAGAGAAAGCCCGCGAGCGCGCCCCACGAGATCGCGACGCCCCACTATTTCGACGGTTCGCGTCATTACAGAAAGCCGGTTTTCGGACGGGGGGACATCTACCGCCAGCACGAGGAGGAGCGCGTCCTCAACCGCTTTTTGCAATCCTTGAGCCCGGACTACATCCCCCTGGCCCTGATCGTCAACGAGGACATGGAAGTCCTGCACCTTTTCGGAAATTCGGAGGGATATTTTCGTCTGCCGACCGGCAAAATCGTCAACAACATCTCCAAGATGGCGGCCAAGGACCTGGCGATTCCGTTGAACACGGGGATTCAGAAAGTGTTCACGAAAAACGAGGCCGTCGCTTTCTCCAATGTCAACGTGATGATCGGAAACGAACCCAAGAAAATCCGTCTTCAGATCAAGCCGCTTCCGACGAAAAAAAACCAGAACCTTCTGGCGGCCGTGCTGATTTCCGAGATCGAAACGAAAAATCACGAACGGGAAGCCGCGACGGATTCGTACGACTACGACATCGACCACGAAGCCCAGCAGCGCATTCTGGATCTGGAGCAGGAGCTGCAATTCACCAAGGAGAACCTCCAGGCCACTATCGAGGAGTTGGAGACCTCCAACGAGGAACTCCAGGCCACCAACGAGGAGCTTCTGGCCAGCAACGAGGAACTTCAGAGCACCAACGAGGAACTCCAGTCGGTCAACGAGGAACTCTACACGGTCAACGCCGAGTACCAGAGCAAGATCATGGAGCTGACCGAACTGAACAACGACATGGACAACCTGCTGTCCAGCACGAAAATCGGCACCCTGTTTCTGGACGAGTATCTCGAAATCCGCAAGTACACGCCCGGCGTCGCCAGGATCTTCAAGATCATGGACAACGACATCGGACGCCCGATCGGCCATCTTTCCCACAGCCTGGTGGACGCGGACCCTGTGGCCATCATCGAATCGGTCCAGAAGGACCATCGGCCGGTGGAAAAGGAAATCCGAACCGGCCACGGGGACTGGTACCTGATGAGGGCGCTTCCCTATTTTCTCAATCCCGACGTGGTCTCGGGAGTGGTGGTCACCTTCGTGGAGATCAACAGCCTGAAATCTTCCCGGGAGGCGCTCAAGAAAGAGCGGGACCTGGTGGCCAAAATCATGGAGACCAGCCCGGTGGGCATTACCATGGTGAGTTCCGAAGGACGGATCAGCTTCGCGAACACCCAGGCCGAAAAAATCCTGGGTATCTCCAGACAGGAGATTGCTCAAAGGACATACAACGAGCCAGGCTGGAGAATCACAGACCCGGAAGGCGAACCGTTTCCAGAGGAGAAGCTTCCGTTCAGGCAGGTCCTGGAAACGGGCAAGCCGGTTTTCAACGTCAGGCATGCGGTGGAGAAACCCGACGGGCAAACGGCGTATCTTTCGATCAACTCGGCGCCGCTTTTCGACGAAAGGGGCAGGATCGACGGCATGGTGTCCACGATAGAAAACCTCACTGCAGAATACAGCGTTCGTCGGCAGCTGGAAAAGAGCGAACGCAGCTACAAGGAACTCTTCGACAAGCTGCACTTCGGCGTCGTGTTCTACGAACCGGTGGATGGCGGGCGGGATTTCGTCATGACCGACGTCAATCGGGAAGTCGAAAGGATAGAAGGAATAGGGCGGGAGCAAATCGTCGGAAAAAAGGTCGGCGATGTTTTTCCGGGCGTGAAGGAATTCGGGCTTTTGGACGTGCTGAAGAGAGTGAACGAAAAAGGCGGGCACGAAGTCCTTCCGGTCTCCCGGTACCAGGACCACAGGACCGACGGGTGGAGGAAGAACTACGTCTACAAGGTGGCCAAAGACCGCCTGGTTGTGGTCTACAGCGACGAAACCAAGGCGGTGCAGCGGGAAAAGGCGTGCATCATCAACGAGAAGAACATCCGGAGCTTCATCGACGATTGGGCGGGACCGGCCGTGCTGCTGGACCTGGAGGGCAGGGTCGTTTCGGCGAACCGGTCGGTCGGCAAGGCTTTCGGAAGAAACAGGGAAGACCTGGCGGGACGGGACATATTCGCTCTGTTGGACGGAGACAAGGCCGACCTGAGAAGAAGGCAACTGGAGTCCGCCATCGCGGAACGAGCCCCGAAAATCATAGCCGTTTCGGAGGACAATACGAGACCACCCGAATTTTTCTTCCCGATCGTCGATTTCGAAGGCAACGTGGAATCCGTCGCTTGGGCGGGGGGCGCCTGCGAACCCTGACCGGCGCCCTGCCAAGCGACAAGCGCGACTTCAAACACATGCGGAAACGGGGGTAGCCAACGATGACCAGATACAAGGACGACAAAACAGCAAAATTGCGGGCCAAGGCGAAATCCATCCTGGAAGGTTCCCCGGACAGAATGCGACAGTACGATCTGGAGCAATTCGACAAGACCGTGGAAGAGCTGCGGATTCACCAGGTCGAGCTGGAGATCCAAAACGAAGAACTCCGGGAAGCGCAAATCGAACTGGAAAGGCAGAAAGACCGATACTCCCGCCTCTACAATCAGGCGCCCGTGGGCTATTTGACCATCGACGACTCCGGAATAGTAATGGACCTCAACGGTACGTTCGCGGACATGCTGCGGAAAGACTTGGCTCAAATCCGCAACGTCCCTTTGTCGAAGTTTGTCCACGCAGACGACCATGGCATCTATTTCTCCATGCTGAAATCCCTCAGGAGACAGTCGGGAAGAAGAATGGCGGAAGTGCGCCTGACAAGCGACGAGGGCGCCTGCTTCCACGCGCGGCTGGAGGCCAGGCAGGCGATATTGGGCGGCGTCTGCGACGAAAAAGAAAAGAAGGCAGGCCGGTGCCATCTGGTCACGATCAGCGACATCACAGATCAGGAAAAGGCGAGACTCGAACTGAAGGAATCCAGGGAACGGGTGGTGGGAATTCTGGAGAGCGTCAGCGACGGCTTCGTGGCATTGGACAAGGACTTGACAATCACCTACTTCAACAAGGCCGCCGAATCCCTTCTGGATCGCAGATGCGACGAGGTCCTCGGCCGCCCCTTGCTCGAAGCCTTTCCCGAGGCAAAAGACTCCGTGTTCGAAGAAAATTTCCGGAAAGCCATCGCATCAAGGCGGCCCGTTTCCTTTGAAACCCATTTCAAGGTCACACCCTACGAAAACTGGTACGACGTGCGTATTTTTCCCTACGAGGACGGCATATCCGTCTTTTTCCAGGTCACCACCGAAAGAAAGGACCTGGAAGCCCATCTGAGGCAGGCCCACAAGATGGAGGCCATCGGGACCCTGGCCGGGGGAATCGCCCACGACTTCAACAACATTCTGGGGATCATTCTGGGAAACGTGGATCTTGCCATCGACGACATTCCGAGCGTCAGCGACGCGAGAGAGCACATGGACGAAATCCGGATCGCCTGCCTGAGGGCCAAGGAAGTGGTCAGGCAGCTGCTCAAGTTCAGCAGGTCCGGCGAGGAAGACAGAAAAACCATCGACATTTTGCCCATCGTGAAGGAATCGGTCAGGCTCCTTAGAGCGTCCATTCCCGCGACCATCGACATCGAAAGCGAAATCCGGCTGGAAAGCGCGCCCGTGTCGGCCGACCCCACCCAACTGCACCAGGTCCTGATCAATTTGTGTACCAACGCATTTCACGCCATTGCCGACAAAGGCGCGAAAGGGAAAATCGAAATCGGTGTGGAAAAGGTCATACCCGACCCCGACGGCTGGCACAAGGGCTGCCCCATGACCGACGGCCCCTGTATCTGCCTTTCCGTAGCCGACGACGGCGTCGGCATCGCCCCGGAGCTGATCGAACGTATTTTCGATCCCTACTTCACCACCAAGGACGTGGGCAAGGGCACGGGCATGGGTCTTTCTGTGGTGCTGGGGATCGTGAAGAACCACGGGGGCAGGGTTTCCGTGGAAAGCACGCCGGGCAGCGGAAGCACATTCAGGGTTTTCTTTCCGATGGCCAAAACCGCTGCCGTCCAGGAGCCGGTCATCGACGACGGCATTCCCGGAGGCAACGAGTCCGTGCTGTTCATCGACGACGAACAGGCCATCGCCACCATGGGAAAGAAAATCCTGGAGCGCTTCGGCTACCATGCCGAAGTCATGACCGACCCCTCCGAGGCCCTGGAGCTTTTCCGGCAGGACCCGGAGCGTTTCGACCTGGTGGTCTCCGACATGACCATGCCAGGCATGCGCGGGGACTTCTTCGCCGAAGAACTTTTCAGCATCCGGCCCGACACGCCCCTGATCCTGTGCACGGGATACAACGAAGCCATCGACGAAGTGCGTGCCGCCGCCATCGGCGTCCGGCACTACCTGGAAAAGCCATTGAGCATGCAAAGACTCCTTGCCACCGTGAGAAACGCTCTGGATCGCCGTTGATTTACATGAAAGCCGATAGCATATAGATGATATCGCTTTCCCTGGAAGGATAGGGAGTCACGATGCATTGCCGATGCAGTTCGTCAGCCGGGATGCGGTTGACCATGGCCAAGCGCACGATTTGCAAAAGCCCCGAGGCGTTGTCGGAGAGAAAATGCGCGCCCAGGATCTGGTTGTCCGGTCCGGCCAGGATCTTGTATGCGGCGTGTTTCATGCCGATCCTTTTATATGTAGGCCATCGCACGTTCTTTGAAAAGCTCTTCCTGTAATCGACGTTGTCGGCTTTCAGGCTGTCTTCGGTCCTGCCGACCATGCCGTATTGGGGGTATGTGAAGAGAAGCGCGGGGACCGCGCTGTAATCGACGGCCTCCTTTTTTCCGCCATTTTCCTCCGCCACGATATTGTCGGCCGCCACATGCGCCTCGAAGTCGGCCACTCTGGCGAGCTGTACGGTGGCGGCGCAATCGCCGACCGCGTAGATATGCTCGTTGGAGGTTCGCATGCGAGAGTCAACGGCGATTCCTCTTTTCGAAAATTCCACGCCGGCGGCTTCCAGGTTCAGACCGTCCACGTTTGCGAACCGGCCAGCGCCGTTTACCACGAGGTCCGTTTCGAAGCTTTTGCCCGGGCCGGTGGAAACGACGAAGCCGTTCTCGTGTTTTTCCACAGCCTTGATGTCGAGTCCTGCCAGGACTCGGATGCCTTCGTCTGCCGAAGCCTGGATCAGCAGCTCCACCATTTCCGAATCGAATGGCCCCAAGGGTCTGTCGGCGGCCTCACCGACGACGATTTCACGATCCTGCGGTCCCAGTCTCGCGGCGAAATGGGCGAACTCGAACGAAATGAATCCTCCCCCGACGAAAAATATGCGCCGGGGCAGCGATTCGAGTTCCAGAAAATCCGTGCTGGTGACGATATGCTCGTTGCCATCTATGGGCAGCTTCATCGGGGATGCGCCCGAGGCGATCACGAAATACTTGGCTTTCAGTCGGTCCTCGGCCACTTGAAGGGTGTTCTGATCGACGAATCTGGCTTCGCCCTCGAAGAAATCGATTCCCGCGCCCATCAGGCCTTCGACCGTGCCGTCGGGAACGCCCCGCGTGAATCGGTTCTTCTGTTCAAGCACGGCCGACCAGAGGGTCTCCGGAGGCGAAACGACGCCTTTTCCGATCAGATGCCCGGACCGGGCGACGGTTTCGACCACCTCGTAGAACCATTTTTTGGCCTGGCACCCGGCCAATGCGCATACCCCTCCTGGATAGTCGCTCTTTTCGACCAAAGCGGTCTTCAACCCTTTGCCATTGACATCGTGGGCGACCGTTTGCCCAGCCGTCCCCGAACCGATCACTATCACGTCATACTCGTTCATGCTTTTCTCCCTTTTATTCCTGAAAGAAACCCCGGCCGCGAGTTTCGATGCCCGTGAGGCGACCGTTTTCAAACGTCAGAATTCGCATGAATTCGTCTGGTCCGAAGTCGTTTGTCCATTCGGCCACATTTAGGTTGTACCGGAATAAACCGCCCTGGCCGGAACGTTGAAGATGCTCCTACTCGCCTTTGGAAAAAACGCTCTGAAGCAAGTCGGTCACGCGCGCCGCCGGGTTTTCACGAATCTTCTTCTCTTCCTCGGCCACCATGAGAAACAAGCCGTCCAAAGCCTTGTCGGTGACGTACTGGTTCAGGTCGAAACCGGAGAGGTCGGCGAGGGGCACGCTTTTCAACTGCGCCTGGATATCCTGATAATACCGTGTGACGCCTACCTCCGCCATGGACCCCTCGACGATGGGTTCGAAACGCTTGGCCAATTCCGGGCCGGTTTTCTCCCGGAAATATTGGGTCGCGGCGTCGTCGGGGCCTTGCAGAATTTCCTGGGCATCCGAGATGCTCATGGTCTTGATGGTATCGACGAACAGCTCCTGGGCTTCCGGCGCTGCCTTTTCCGCAGCGCGGTTCATGCTCTCTTCAAAGGCGTCCACCTGAGAGTCCAAACCAGCCCCCCTCAAGACGCTTTCAAAACTCCTGATCTTTTCGGGAAGCAAGATTTTGATGTCGGGATCTCCGTAGTAGCCGTCGACCTTGGAAACCATGGACACGGCGTTCTTGGCCCCGACTTCCAAAGCCTCCTTGAGTCCCATGGAAATTTGGCTGTCGGCTTCTTCTCCGGACGCGGCTTCCTCTCCGGACGCGGCTTCTTCCCCGGACCCGGTTTCTTCGCTGGACGTGGTTTCTTCGCTGGACGTGGTTTCTTCCCCGGATACCAGGGCGTCCTTTGCGCCCTGCAAGACATCGGACAACTGGCAGAAGCCGTTGCCGCAAAAAAGGAACATGGCGACCGCAAAAGCGCCCATTGGTACTGTTTTTATCATTTTCATTGTTTTTTTATCCTCGATGTTGTTTTAGGTTGGCCGCTCGGCGGCCGTATTTCGTTCTCGCGGAGAACGGCGATGCGACCATGTCGCAACGTTTTCAAATAGCGGCGTATACGCCCCTGTTGATGCGTTCGATCTTTCCGAGCTTGTTGAGGCGGAACACGATGTTCCGTATCTTTTTTTCGCCGAACCCTGTTTTTTCCTGGATTTCCAAAAATCCCATGCCGCTTTCTCCGGCGGCGGCAACGACCTCGAAAACCACGTCGGACGCCGTCATGCCGGGTCTGGCGCCTGCGGGGAGCCTGCCGCCCTCCTCCTTGCCGCCCGACTGGGCCCTTTCGACCGTGTCCTGCACCAAGACCTCGAGTCGCTCCATCTTATTCATGAGCTTTTCGACGTCCTTTCGGGTCGGAATGTTGTAATGCTGCATGAAGAATTTCACCATGGCGTCGAAACTGACCGACTTTTTCTTTGGCATGTCCTGACCTCCTTGTGGGAATAATGTGATTCGAACCATAGGTCCCCGGCGAATCGAGATGCCCCGACTCGAGGGCCGCCAGTATTCGGTTTTTCGTCAATCCTCGATGCTTAAGGCTTGCTAAAAAAGCCATGCCTGCTGAAAGTGAAACCGGAAGAGCTTTTACCCCGAAAAACAAAATGATTCTTCACCATAAATTGCAAAATTTTAAAAGTCAAGATTAGTTATTTGATTTTTCGGAACTCCGAGCAAAAAAACGTCCCTCCCCCGATAATCGAACTGCAAAACTCGACTTTGAAATTAAAGAAAAAAATAACAAAGCACAATTGAAAATATCATTTGATGGTGATACAAAGAACAAGTTTTGATTGTTTGTCGATCAAGAATCTAATCATGCCTAGAAAACAAGGGGCGGAGGTTTTTTATGAACCAGTCGGATATTGAAACGGCCTTGGCGCAAAGCGAATTTTTCAGAAAACTCGATCCCGAGGCCATCGGAAAAGTCGCGGCCCTCTGCGAGATCAAGACGCTGGAAGCGGGGGAATTCGTCTTCCAGCAGGGCGACTACGGCGAGCACCTCTATGTCATCGCCAACGGCCAGGTTTTTCTGGAAAGGTCGCTGGACATGGGAAGCCGCAAGGCCAACGTGGTGATAGAGACCCTGGGCAAGGGTCGGGTGATCGGCTGCTGGTCCACGCTGCTCGACGATCCGCACTTTCTGATGACGTCGGCCAGCTGCCAGAAGCCCACTCAGGTGGTATCCTTGAAAGGGACCGAACTCAGGGAACTGATGAAGGACAACCACTCCATCGGGTTCCATGTTCTGGAAAGGCTCTGTTTTTTGCTGAAGGACAGAATCCAGGCGGCTTACGGGGCCTTGGAAAAAATCTGACACCACCACCGGTGCTCGCCCGTAAGCTCGAGCATGCAAGGAGATTCCTATGGATGCGGTTTTAACGGCGGAGGAGGAGACCGTTCTCGAAGAACTCCAGTCTCGCCTGCCTCGATTCGACAAAAAAAAGGGGAACCTGATTCCCATACTCCAAACGATTCAGGAAACATTGAAATACCTGCCCCCGAAAGCCATCAAGATGACAGCGGCCTATTTGGAAATACCCGCGAGCGAAGTCTACGGGGTGGCCACATTCTATAACCAGTTCAAATTCAACCCGCCGGGAGAATACCCGATCAAGGTATGCTTGGGCACCGCCTGCCACGTGAAAGCGGGCGACATCGTCCTGGAAAATTTCGAAAGAAAGCTTGAGATTTCCGAAGGCGAGACCACCCCGGACCGGCAGTTCAGTATAGAGAGGGTGGCCTGCGTGGGCTGCTGCGCCCTTGCGCCCGTGGCTTTGGTCGGCGAAACCGTGCATGGCCACATGGCCCCGAGCAAGGTGGAAGGGTTGCTAATCAAAATCCAAGTCGAACGCGAAAAAGCGGAAAGAGAAAAGAAAAAAAATGAGTCCGGCCAACAATGAAATCATAGACGAAAAATACGGTGTCTTGGCGGCCGACGCGAAACGCCGCAAGAGCGAACGCACGGAAACGCCGATCCCCAAAATCCACATCGGAATGTCCACCTGCGGAATCGCGGCGGGCGCATTGGAAACCAAGGCGGCTTTCGAGGAGGTCCTCGCCCAGAGAGGCATCCAGGCAGATATTCACCCGGTCGGATGCATCGGCCACTGCTACGCGGAACCCTGGATCGTCATCGAACACCCCGAGATGGGATTTCCGCCTATCTTTTACCCCGAAGTCACCGCAGGCAAGGCCAAGATGCTCGCGAAGCTGTACCTGGAAGAGGGCGACCCGCGCTTCGAGCATATCCTCGGGGCCATGGAGGAAAACGAGATGATTCCGTCGGTCTGGGAATTCTCCCGTTTCAGCCAGGAAAAAAGGGTCGTCATGGAACTGTGCGGCAAGATCGATCCGGACGACATCTACGAATACATCGCGGAAGGCGGCTACGGCTCCTGGGCCAAGGCCTTGAAGGCAGGGCCTGACGAAATCCTGTCGCAAATCGAGGAGTCGGGCCTGCGCGGAAGGGGCGGCGCGGGATTTCCCACGGGAAAAAAATGGCGGTTCGCCGCCGAAAACGACGCAGGCGAGAAATACGTGATCTGCAACGCCGACGAGGGCGACCCCGGCGCCTACATGGACCGTACCATCCTGGAGAGCAATCCCCACCAGGTACTGGAAGGCCTCGCGCTTTGCGCCTATGCCGTGGGGGCCACCCATGCGATCTTCTACGTCAGAGCGGAATATCCCCTGGCGGTAAAGACTCTCAAAACGGCCATCGCCCAGGCCAATGAAGCGGGGCTCTTAGGCAAGGACATCCTGGGGAGCGGCTTGGAGCTGGAGGTCGAAATCTTCCAGGGTTCCGGGGCGTTCGTCTGCGGCGAGGAGACCGCGCTGATCCTTTCTCTGGAAGGGTGCCGCGGCATGCCCTACAACCGTCCGCCCTACCCGGTGCAAAGCGGCTTGAACGGCTCGCCGACCGTCATCAACAATGTCAAGACCCTCGCCGCCGTGCCCCAGATCATCAAAAACGGCCCGGCCTGGTATCGCGGAATCGGGACCGAAAACAGCCCCGGCACCGCCATTTTCTCCGTGGTGGGAAACGTGACGCATCCGGGCTTGGTGGAAATTCCCATGGGCGTCACCCTGAGGACCTTGATTTTCGACATCTGCGGCGGCATTCCAGACAAGAAGAAGTTCAAGGCGGCGCAGATCGGCGGTCCCTCCGGCGGGTGTCTTCCCGAGGAGTTCCTGGACATTCCCATCGACTTCGACTCCCTTTTGCAGGCCGGGGCCATGATGGGCTCGGGCGGCATGGTGGTGCTCGACGAGGATACGTGCATGGTGGACGTGGCCAAGTATTTTCTCGATTTCACCCAGAAGGAGTCGTGCGGCAAATGCACGTTCTGTCGGGTCGGGACATGGCACATGCTCTCCATTTTAAAAAGGCTGACGGTGGGCGAGGGCCAGGAGGGAGACCTGGAATTGCTGGAGCAGTTGAGCCAGGATATCAAGAACGGCTCTCTCTGCAGCCTGGGAAAGACCGCGCCCAACCCCGTGCTGACCTCGATCAAGTATTTCCGCGACGAGTACCAGGCCCACATCGCGGAAAAGACATGCCCGGCCTGCGCGTGCAGGGCGCTGACCGCGTTCTACATCGACCTGGAAAAATGCGCCCGAGGCTGCGACGCATGCGTCGGATGCTGCCCCGTGGACGCCGTTTTCACCACGAGCACCAGGAAAAAGGGAATCGACCAGGAGCTGTGCGTCAAGTGCGGCGAGTGCCAGCACCATTGCCCGCCGGACTACAACGCGATCTTTAGAATTTCGCCTCCGCACCTGGCCCCGATCATCGAACGGCCCAAAGAAAAAACCGAATCATGACAGGTATTGGATAAGGATGACAACCATGGCCCAGATCCTTGTGGACGACAATAAAATCGAGGCGGGCGAAGGCGACAACCTGCTGAAAGTATGCCTCGAAAACGGCATTTACATCCCCCACCTCTGCTATCTGGAGGAAGCGGGCGCGCCCTTCGCCAGTTGCAGGCTTTGTTTCGTAGATATCGACGGAAAAACGGTGACGGCGTGTACGCAAAAGGTCAGAGACGGCCTGGCCGTGGCCACGGACACGCCTGCGGTCCGCAGGCTGCAAAAAACGGCATTCCGCCTGCTTTTGTCCAACCACGACGTCAAGTGCAAGCAATGTCCGGCCAACAAGCAGTGCGAATTGCAGAAGATCGCCCGCTTTCTGAAAGTCGGACTCAAACCCAAAGGGCTGGAGGTTCGGTTGAAGGAACCCGCCATCGACACGAGCCACCCCTACTTGCAAGTGGACAGGAACCGCTGCGTGCTATGCGGAAAATGCGTGGAAATCTGCCGGACCAGACACGGCAAGAGCTACCTGACGTTCGCTGGGCGGGGCTTCGAAACGTCCATCGGCGCGTACATCGAGCCCGACGAAGCCCCCCTGAAGTTTTCCGGCTGCACTGCCTGTATCGACATCTGTCCTGTCAAGGCAATCTCATTGAAGGACGCCGAATAGATTTCCTTGTCGGGACATCTTTGTTTTTCGGTTCACCCCCTATGAATTATCGGATACTTGACCCAGGAGTCCGCATATGTCGCTATCGGAATCTGTTTTTACCATCGTCGAAGAGAACAATTGCCCGTTCTATCAGGCCGGGGATCAGTTCGTCCTGTACGGAAACGCGCTTTTGGCGACCCACAAGGGCGGGCAGGAATTCGTCACGACCGCCGTGGTCGTCCTGCCGCAAAACAAGCAGACATGCCGCCTGCTCGTCTCCGACTTGACCCGCGTTCTGATCGAATTCGAAAAAATCGACAATATCCCGCATTCCACCTATCCGTGTTCGGGTTGCATCGGGATGGTGACACTTTCCTACGGTGTTCGGGAGGCGCGCAGGACCGGATCAGGCGGGAAAAACCAGACGGGCAACATCCGGAAACTGGCCCAGCTGCTGCACGGATTTTCCGTCTTCAACAAATTGAGCGAAGAAAACGTCTTTCATTTGGCGTCCTTGCTGCAACTGGAAAAATACCCTCGGAGCGCTGTGATCATCAAAAAGGGCGAGCCAGGAAGGAACCTGTTCATCATTGCGGCCGGACAAGTGGAGGTCCTGGACGAATTCGGCAATCGCATTTCCAAGCTGGGAAAGGGAGAGATTTTCGGCGAGATGAGCCTGCTCAGCGGAGAAGCCGTCGGCGCGAACATTCGCACGCTCACGCCGGTGTCGGTGCTGACAATCGGCAACAGGGACTTCAGAAGGTCCTTGCAACAGCACCCTACCTTGCAGATGTATTTCGCCCAGCTGCTGGCCCAACGTCTGGCACAGGCGAACATGGACAGGACACAGGATTACACCTCGGGAATGAGCGGCAGGCTCTCCGAAATGCCCCCGGCCGAGCTTTTTCAGACGCTGCACAGCAATCAGAAAACCGGCGTGCTGACACTGATCTTTCAAAACGGCAGCGCCGCGATGTCCTTTCGCGACGGCGGCCTGCTGAAAGCCGAATTCAAAGATCTGAGGGGCAAGGAAGCCTTTTCCGCTGTTTTCAAAGAAAGCCGGGGACGGTTCAAGTTCGTTCCCGGCCTTCCGCCCGAGGACGAAAAGTTGCCGGAAATAGGCTATTTCATGCAGCTTCTCCTGGACGGAGTCAGGCAAATCGACGAAGAAAAATAGGAAGGAAGAACGACGTATGAACATTCTGGCCGGACTGAAAACCAATTGGCAGGGACTCAAACTGGGGCTGGCCACGCCAAAGCTGCTGGCGCTGGGATTGATTCGGTTCTTGTTGATCCTGGCGCTGACGGTATGCGCTGCCATCCTGGCGTTCAGGTTCTACCTGGATATATTCTCCATGCTCTGGACCCGTCCGGAGAGCGCCTGGATTGCCTGGCTGTGGCATTTGGCGTCCTGGCTCGCGGGTCTGCTCCTTTTCGGCATGGCCGCCATGGTCGCCTATCTGGTGGGACAAATCGCGTTCGCGGTGCTGATCATGGATTTGATGGCCCAAGCCACGGAGCGAATCAAGACAGGCAAAGCCCTGCAACCTGCGGAGTCATCCTTTTTTCTCCAGCTTTTTCACTTGATTAAACAGGAGACGCCCCGTGCGATCTTTCCGGTCGTTTTAACGACCCTCCTGATGATCGCAGGCTGGCTCACGCCCCTGGGCCCTGTCCTGACGGTGGTCATGCCCGTAGTCAGCGCAGTGTTTCTGGCCTGGGACAATACGGACCTGATTCCCGCCAGGGGGCTGGTGCCGTTCAAGGACAGATTGCGGTTTTTAAAGAAGAACCTTATGTTCCACGTCGGTTTCGGACTTTGGTTTCTCGTGCCGGGACTCAATATCCTGTTTCTCTCCTTCGCTCCGGTAGGCGGCGCGCTTTTTTACATCGAAACGCAAATGTCCGGCGACAAAACATCGACAGGCGCGCAGGCACAGGGACAAGGCGCGCAAGAAAAGCAATCCATGGAGCGTACATGAAAAAAGCGCGAAAACGATTTTCGACCGATATCATTAAGAAGGGCCTGTCCTGCGCGATCCTGGCGCTTTTGATTTCGGTCGCATTTTCAAGTCCGCAGGTCTTCGGGGAAATCTACAAATGGCAGGACGAAAGCGGCCAGTGGCATTTTTCCGACCAGCCGCCCCCGGAATCCCAAGAGGATTCCTGGTGGGACGAAAAGGGCGGCGTAATACGGACCGAAAAGCCGCCGTCGCAGACCGTCGTGGAAGATCCGGAGGCCAAGATCGCCGTGGCGCCGCCCGAGCCGGTAGGCAAGGGCGTGCTTTTCAAGATCGAGGGGGGCGGCATGTCCCCGAGCTACGTCATGGGAACGATCCACTCGGAGGACCCGCGCCTTCTGAACTTCTCCGACGATCTGGAATCGGCGTTCAAACAAAAGGACGTGTTTCTCATGGAGATTGCACTGGACGAATCGGCCCTGCTGGCAATGAGCACCTCCATGTTGCTTCTGGACGGACGGACCTTGCAGTCGATTCTCGGAGACGAGCTTTACCGGGAAACCGCCCGGGCGGTCGGGAAACGACTGGGAATACCGGAAATGGCGCTGAACCAGATGAAGCCCTGGGCGGTCATGGCGGCGCTGAGCGTGCCGGTGCCGAAAACCGGCAAATTCATGGACATGGTATTGTACGAAAAAGCCAGGCAGCAAGGCAAGCAGGTCGTCGGGCTGGAGACGGCCGACGAACAAATCGGCGTTTTCGATTCCATGCCCATGGACGACCAGATTGCGCTTCTGAAGGAAACTCTGAAACATTTGGACGAACTGCCTGAGATGTTCGAACAGCTGACTCTCACATATCTTTCCGGGGACCTGGAAAAGGTGGCGAGCCTTGCGGAGAAATTCATGCGCTGCGGCGACGCAGACCCTGTCTTGACCGAACGGGTCCTGAAAAGACTGAACGAGGACAGAAACTACAAGATGGTCGACCGGATGCTTCCATACTTGGTGGCCGGAGACGCCTTCGTAGCCGTCGGCGCGCTCCATCTGCCGGGAAAGAAAGGGATATTGAATCTGCTGAAGCAAAAAGGATTTCAAGCCACACCGGTACGGTAAAATGGAAAATAAACAAGGCAAAACGAGCCGCCGGCAAGACTGGCCTGACGTTTCCGAAAGCCCCGTTTCGAAGAACGAGGAAAAAATCCGCGAATATGCGGGACCTTTCGAGACCGACTGCGGGTTCGCCGAAGGACGGAACTCAGACGAACGTTTCAAGAAGCTCGTGGAGAATTTGCAGGAGGGTATCTGGGAGGTGGATCGCCATTTCGAGGGGTCCTTTGTCAATTCCCGAATGGCCGGTTTGCTGGGATATTCCGTCGAGGAAATGGCGGGGAGAAGCTTTTTCGATTTCATCGACGAAAAATCGGCCCCCGCGCTCGAATCCCGCTTGAAAGGGCGCAAATCCAAATTGAGCGAACCCTTGGAAGTTCAATTCGTCAAAAAGGATGGCGCGCGGATTCACGCGCTCTTGGAATACGCTCCTTACATCGATGAAAACGGGGGTTTTTCCGGAGCGCTCACCAGCATCATGGACATTTCGGAACGTAAAAAGGCCGAGATGGAAAAACTCGAACTGGAAGCGAGGCTTCGCCAGTCCGCCAAGCTGGAAGCCATCGGGACCCTCGCAGGGGGCATCGCCCACGATTTCAACAATATTTTGTCGTCCATCATCGGCTTCACCGAGCTTTCCCTGTTCAGCATTCCCCAAGACCACAGCCTCCGGGGAAATCTGGAGGAAATACTGAAAGCCGGCAACCGGGCGGCGGACTTGGTGAGACAAATCCTGATGTTCGGCCGCCGGACCAAGCTGGAAAAGATGCCCATCCGGACCAACAGCATCGTCAAGGAAGCCCTGAAAATGCTGAGATCCACCTTGCCCGCCACCATCGCCATCAAGGACAATATCTGCTCGGAACCGCTCGCCATCGTATCGGAGCCGTCGCAAATCCACCAGCTGGTGGTCAACCTGTGCACCAATGCAGCCCACGCCATGTTCGACGACGGCGGCCTGCTGGAAATCAGCCTGGACCGCGTCGAACCGGACCGCTGCGCAGGGCCGGACCGCTCGGATTCGAACGACTGCGACGAGACGAAGCCGGAAAACGGCTTTTTGAGACTGCGGGTGAGCGACACCGGCTGCGGAATACCCAAGGAACAACTGGAAAAAATATTCGACCCGTATTACACCGCCAACGAGCAAAACAACGGTTCCGGACTGGGGCTTTCCGTTGTCCACGGCATCGCGGCCTCCCATGGGGGGCGCATCGACGTGGAGAGCGAGCCGGGAAAAGGCTCCGTCTTTTCGGTCTACCTGCCTTTGGCCCGGACGAAGGAAAACAAAGCCCCCGCCCCCAGGCTGGAAGAATTGCCGCGAGGCAACGAAAGCATTCTCTTCGTCGATGACGAACCGCAACTTGCGCGAATGCAGAAAGCGAACCTCGACAAGCTCGGATACAAGGTGGACGCCTTCACCGACAGCCTGGCGGCCTTGTCCGAATTCCGGAAAAACCCGGATAAATACCGCGTGATCATCACGGACATGGCCATGCCCGACATGTCCGGGGCCAAACTGTCCGAGGAAATAAAGAAGATCAGCCCCGATGTCGCCGTCATTCTGTGCACGGGCTACAGCGACAGTATGGACGAAAAAAAGGCGGCGGAATTGGGAATCGACGAATTTCTTCTCAAGCCCGTCGACAGCAACCATCTGGCCACCTCCATCAGAGAGGCCATCGATCGAAAAGCCATCGGCAGACAAGCCATCGGCAGACAAGCCTCGCCAGACAAGCCTCAACAGAAATACCGCCGAAAATAAGGGGCTCGAAAGAAAATCCCGCGAAGACCTGAAGCTTTCTAACAACGGAACGGACCGCCGCGCTTTTGGCGGAACAATGGCATTGCGTTTGGGGGGGAAGCCTCCGGGCTGGCTTACTGGCCTTTTTTTCCGACCTTTTTATATATGCCTATGCCCTTGACATTGGACTTGACGATTTCGTTTCGCTTTTCGAAAGCGACAATCTTGTCGAGACTTTCGTCATCCAGACCGGGAAGCACCACGCTGGGCCTAGTATGACGGACCAGTCGCTTGACAAACCCCGACTTCTTTATTTCGTCGATGTGCAGTATCCCCAAAAGGGTATAGGGCGCGGAACACGAATCGATGATATCCATCATTTCGTCGTCGCACCGGAGCGAATTCAGGAAAAGGTCCAGAGGATTGCGAGTCCAGCGGGAACTGAACACCACCTGGCTGACCTTCTTCTTGTATCCCGCCAGCCGCCATATGCCTATGCGCCGGTTGTTGAGCATGGCCACAGCAGAAAATTCCAGGGTACGATCTTCCCCGTCCTGAACCACATGGCGGTTGAAGCCCAAGTATCGCAGGTTCTCGGTTTTCTCCGGCATCCCCCCTACAATCAGGATTTCTTTCAGAAGCGCGACATCGGGACGAATGATTCTTTCGAGCGCGCCGGTAAGATCGTTGATAAAGTTTTGGCTCATTTACAAAAATCCTCGTTTTTTTGAATAGCTCCAAACGTTACTCGATCAAAGTGGGCAGGCATTTTGACATCGCCGGTTTGATGCGTGGCGCCAGACCAGACGTCGAAGCAGCGGATACTTCTCGAACAACCGGCGAACAAAATTTAAACAGGGGGATAATATTCCAAATGAGGCGCCTTCGTAAAGGATTATTCCATATTTTCAAGTCCGGCCGATCATTTTGTAGATTTTGAAAAAACGCCTCGTCAGGCTCTCGAAATAGGCGACGGCGCTTTCCACGGGTTCGGAAGAACGCAAATCCACCCCGGCTTCCATGAGTTCGTCCAGCGGATACTTGCTTCCGCCCAGGCCCAGGAAACCGAGATAAGCGTCTCTTGTTCGCGAACCTTCCTCAAGGACCTTTTTCGCCAGGGCGATTGCCGCAGATATTCCCGTCGCGTATTTGTAGACGTAAAACGCGGAATAGAAATGCGGGATGCGCAGGCATTCCAGACGAAGCTCCGGATCGAGGGCCAGGGAATCTCCAAAATAGATCCCGAGCAGTTTTTCGTACTCGCCTGCAAGGGAATCGACCGTGAGCGGGGTGTGTTCCTCCGCCATCCGGTGGGTGATCCTTTCGAACTCGGCGAACATGGTCTGTCGGAACAAGGTCCCCCGAATATTGTCGATTTCCCGGTTCAGCACGTATGCGGTCATGCGGGGATCGTCTTCGTATTTTTTCAGCAGGTGCCTGCTCAGAAGGACCTCGTTGAAAGTCGAGGCCACTTCGGCGACGAAGATGGTATAGTCGTGGTACGCATAGGGCTGGCGGCGGTTCGAATGCCAGGTGTGCATGGCGTGGCCCGCTTCGTGCGCCAGGGTGTAGAGACTTCCGATGCTTCTTTTTTCATGGTTGAGCAGCATGTAGGGAGGCGAATCGTAGCAGCCCGACGCGTAGGCCCCGCTTCTTTTCCCTTTGTTTTCGTACCGGTCCACCCATCCGCCGAAAAGCCCTTCGCGCAGGGTCTCCACGTACTTTTCCCCCAACGGTGCCAGCGCTTCGCAGGCCGTCTCGGCAGCCTCCTCGTAGTCCATTAGAAAATCGATCTCGGACACCAGAGGGACATACGTGTCGTAAAAGCGAAGGGTATCCAGACCGAGGGCCTTTTTCCGAAAATCCAGGTATTCGAACAGGGGCGACAGGTTGCTTTTCACAGAATCGAGCAGGTTGCCATAGACCTCTTCGGGAACATTGTCCCCGAAAAGCGCCGCCTTCAGGCACGATTCGTGGCCTCGCACTTTCGCGTAGAACACGTCTTTTTTGATGGAATGCGACAGCGACGCGGCGATGGTGTGCTTGTGCCGGTCGTACGTCTCGTAATACTGGCGAAACGCGGTTCGGCGCACCTCCCGATCCGGGTTCATCAGAAACCGGATGAAATTTCCGTGGCTCAGTTCCGTCTCCTCGCCTTTCTCGTCGGCGATCTTTCCAAAACGCAAATCCACGTTGTCCAGCTGCCCGAAGATCTGGGACGGCGCTCTGGCGATCTCCGACGACATGGCCAGAATTCTTTCGGTTTTCTCATCCAGAGTATGGGGCTTGAACCTCAGGACCTGCTCGAGATGGAAACGAAAGGGAAGCAAGGGGGGCTGCCGCAGATACGCCTCCATGACATCGTCGGCGATCGCCTGTATTTCGGGGGTCATGAAGCTGAACATCTCCCCGGCCCGTGTATAGAGGCCTACCGCCTTGTCCTGCAATCCCAGGTTGAACGAGTCGGACTTGTCCTGGTCGCTTTTCAAATGGGCGTAGGTGTAGAGCCTGTCGATTTTCCGGTACATTTCCAGTTGAAAATCGACCGCCTCGGCCAGAAGCTCGGCGGATTCGTCCAGCCGCCCCTTGAAACGGCCGCACCCCGCAAGCTCCTTCTCCACCTCCTGGTAGAGCAGTTCCCATTTTCGGTCGGATTCGAACAAGGGGGCGAGGTCCCATGCGTGCTCTTTTGCGACATTCTCTCTTTTCGGTATCTCTCCGGACGCCATGGCGGATCTCCTTTTCATTCTGCTTTCTTCAGTCTGTATTCTTCCTTCTGCATTCTTCCTTCTTTCTTCAATCCGTCGGATTGGAAAAGTCGGGGATCGCAAGACTCAAATACTTGCCGTCCTCCCCGTACATCAGCCTTTTTTGAATCATCATGTTCAGAAAAGCAAGGATTTTATCCTCGGCGAAGGTCGGAAACCGTTCGCAGATTTCCCTCGTGGAACGCGCATGGCCGCAAAACAGGTAGATCTGCCTGGAAGTTCCTGCGAGCCTGTGGTTTTCGGCCTTGGCGCCGATCCTGCGACGCCTGACGATCAGAAAATCCCTTCCGTCGCGGTAGCCCAGGATGGCTCCGGCCCCCGAATCTCCATGCAGGGCGCCGTATTCCCGCTTCCATTGCGCGACCGCTTCCTCCACCGGTTTCCAGAGCTTCCTCTGTCGGGTCTTGTCCCCTCGGTAGTCCTGAATCATGAACTTGAAACGCCGCGTGGTCTCCGAGGGAAACAGGGCGTTGTAGTCGGGATGGTTGAACACGGCCTTGAGTCCGTATGCACCGGGGTTGCAGTAGACGGGGCTTTCGAGTCCCAGCCAGAAATAGACGACGCGCAACGGCCGAAAAAAACGGGCGAATTCGATGGCCCGAAGGGTCTGTTCGACATCGGTTTCGTCGCTTCCCGGAAAGTGCAGAAGCAGGTTGGATTGATTCGCGATGGAAAGGGCCTCGCAATTCTTCATGATTTCCAGGTTGTCCAGCGCGGTGGTCCCCTTGTTGATCTTTCTCAGCAGATTGGTGCCGAGGGCTTCGACGCCCACCTGGACTTCGTTAAGACCTGCGCGGCGAAGGGTTTTCAACGTGTCCAGATCCGTTTTGGCGCGCAGCTCGCAGAAAAGGCTGAAATCCTTTCCCAAGGTTGGAAGCGTGCCGAATAAGCGCGGGGTTTGCTTCGGCGGCAGCGCATTGTCCATGAAAGAAACAGACAAAAGCTGGTACCTGGAAGTCGCGTTCTCGATTTCGGACAGGACCTGTTCGGAACTTTTGGTCCTAAACCCTTTCCACTGCAGGTTCAGGTTGCAGAAGGCGCAGCCTTTCTCGCCCCTGGGTCCTGTCCTGGATCTGTGCCAGCATCCTCGGGAAATCTCCGCCGGAAGCGAGGCGAAGAATTTTTTTCCAGGAGAAAAACCGTCCAGCGACCGGAAATAGTCTTCGAAATCGGGCGGGGGAAGGCTGCAGAGATCGGAAAGCTGGTCGAAACTCGGGTCGGATTGGCCGCTATTTCGGGTGACGACCCCTTTGATTCGGGGAATTGCTTCCAGAGCGCCGAATTTCGCCAGATTCCCGACAAGCCCGGCCAATGGACGTTCGCCCTCGCCCACGATGGCGGCGTCGATCTGGGGAAAACAGTCCAGCATGCCTTCGACGGTGTCGGCGCACAACAGCGACCCGCCGGCCAGCAAAATCGTTTCCGGACTCGAAGCCTTGATCTCTTTCATCAAATACAAAGAGGAGGCCAGTTGGCAAAGGCAAATCGAAAAACCCGCAAGACCGCAGGCGGACCAGTCCGTGGAGGCGACGAAATCCCGGGATGTTCTTTCGACGTCCCGAACCAGGCGCTCGAACGAAATTTCCTCCAATCCCTGCTTTCCACGGGCGTTCTTTCTGAAAAGCCTTTCGATCCGGTCGAACCGCTCGGGATGCAGCAACGCGCCGTAGACCGCCTCCGCCAGCCACGTGCGCTCGCAAACGCGGCCGTACAGATCGTACCCCACGGCCTCGGCGACCTTCAGGAAAAAATGGCTCGCGCAAACCTCGACGTCCGGCACTTGCTTCTTCAAATATGCCTTCAACGTCGAAAGCTGAATCGAGGGCCTGCTGAAAAGCGGCCACGGGGCGGATACGAGGGCGATTTTCTTTTTAAACAACTTTTGCGCCCGAATAAAGTTCCCCCAACTCCTCGTCGAGACCTTGGCGGTCCAGTTCCAGAGCAAGAGGCAGAAACTCCAGAATGTCGTTGGCCGTCATGCCGTCCTCGCCGATCTCCTCCGCCGCCAGGTCCCCGGCGAAACCGTGGATGAAAACCCCTTTGCGGACAGCCTCCTCCGCACCCAGCCCCAGGCCGTGCATGGCCGCCACCGTGCCGGCGAGCACATCGCCCGAACCTGCGGTCGCCATGCCGGCGTTGCCGCTCATGTTGATGAAAACTTCGCCGTCCGGATAGCCGATCAGGGAATGCGCCCCTTTCAGCACGATCGTCGCGGCAAGCTCCGCGCATGCCCGCTGGAGGACCGCCACTTTGTTGTCGTCGATCTGGCGCACCCCCATTTTCATGATGCGCGACATTTCCCCCATGTGCGGCGTCAAAATCGTGGGCGCCCTTCTTCTCTTGACGATCTGAAGATTGTCGGCCACCGCCGTGATGCCGTCGCCGTCCAATAGGAGCGGGACCTGGACGTTTTCGGCCAGTTCCCGCGCAAGCTGCTGCGTTTCCTCCTCCAGGGAAATGCCCGGACCCAACACCACGAAGTCCATTCTCGACGCCAAGGAAAGGAGCGCGTCCTTGTTGTCGATGGACAGGCTGCCGGCCGAGGTTTCCTTCTGGGGGACGAAAACGATTTCGCTCCCCTTGCTCGCGATAAACGGCGCGACGGATTTGGGGACTGCCAGCCTGGAGTATCCCCCGCCTGCCTTTAGAAACGCCATGGCCGCGAAATAGGGAGCCCCGTAATAGCCCGCCGCGCCCGCGACGAACAAGGCCTGGCCGAACGTTCCCTTGTGCCCTTTTGCATTTCGCGGCGGCAGGGCCACCGGATCGTTGATCTGCACTTTCAAACTGTCGTACATGGCGGGCGGAAACGAAATGTGGGTCACGAACAGCTCTCCGCATCGCTCGTATCCGGGATACAGCATGGCGCCGATTTTCGGAAGACCGAATGTGACCGTCCAGTCGGCATGGACCGCCACTCCCATTACGCGGCCGTCGTCCCCGTTCACGCCCGAGGGAATGTCCACGCTGACCACCGGCTTTCGGCTCGCGTTGATCAAATCGACAATATCGGCGTACTTGCCCTCCACATCGCGCACCAGACCGGTGCCGAAAATGGCGTCCACCACCGCGTCGCAGTGGAAAATATCCGCTTTGGCCGCGTCTGCGGATTCCAGGGGCTCAACGACGACCGGAAGCTTTCCTATAATATCGAAATTGAGCCGGGCCGCCCCCTTGTATTTTTCAGGATTTCCCAGCAGGTAGACCTTGACAAGCCCTCCGTTGGAATGGATTTTCCGCGCGACCACGAATCCGTCGCCGCCGTTGTTCCCCGCTCCGGAAAACACCACGAAGCTCTTGTCCTTCACGCCGATTTTTTCCTGGACAATTTGAAAAACAGCCAGCCCGGCATTCTCCATGAGAAGCTCGTCGGCGATGCCGTATTCGTCCATGGCCGTACGGTCCAGGTTTCTCATTTCAGTGACGCTGCTTATTTTCATTTCCCGTCCTCTTTTTTCGTGATCGTTCGGGATTCAATAGCCCGGTTGGATTTCCTTGTCAACACTTTGGACAATTATGAGTCCGAACCGCCTTGTTCAAAATAAAAAAAGCGGGGGCGGCTTTGAGCCGCCCCCGCTTTACGGGAACGATTTCGCTTGGCGACGAGCGCCGACCTTCGAAGGTCTTCGGGTTCACGCGTCCAGGTTTCTCCCCAACGAAAACTTGAGGAATTTCTTTTCCGCCTTCCTGAAGTCCTCTTTCGAATAATAGTCCAAATTTTCACCCGTACGGAACTGTTCGCGGTATTTTTTGATCAGAAGCTCCAGGCCGGTATTTAATTCGGTGCTTTTTCTCATGATGCATCCCTCCAAGTCAGTTTGGGTCCAGCGCCATTCGAAAACCCGTTCGGTCTTCTAAAGCTATCCGTGTTTAATACCAATTGTCCGTTATTCTGTAAATACTCCATAACCCCCATTTTGGGTTTTTTTCGTCCCCATAGGGCCGATGGGCTGGAAAATGGAAACATCGGAGACAAGATTGACCTTCGGTCGCAAATTCTGTAAATCATGGTTCGATAGTTTCATAAAATCAAGCTTGAAAGGGAGTGACAAAGCAAATATGCCGAGCATTTTCAAGAGACTCTACAACATGGCCAGGGTCGAAGGAGCCTATCGGCTGAAAAAATTCGGGGACTTGCTTTTCGGCGACATCGAAAAAGAGGCCCGGAACTTCGAAAGCCAATGGTCCGAAGACAGCCGAACCCATTGGAAAAGCAGCGACGGTTTTTCAGACGGAGCATCCGGGGGCGCAAGCGGCGCAGGCAACGCCAAACCGGGCTACAGCGCCGGCGGTGTACCGAAGCAGGTGGAGCAAGACCTTGCAACCTTCAATCTGCGCCCCCACTGCACTTGGGAAGAAATCAAAAAGGCGCGCAACCGCGAAATCAAAAAATACCATTCCGACCGTTTCATAAACGACCCGGAAAAGTACAAGACCTCCAAAGAAATCATGCAGATCTACAACGCCGCCTTCGACCGCTTGAAAGCCCATTACAAAGCCAAGTGAAGCTTCTTATCGAAACCATTCCAACCAGACCAGGATGGTCTGGCTACCTCTTCTGCCCCCTACTGGACCGAGCACATGGCACCGGCCACCTCGGCCCGGTCGGCCCAGAAGGGCGACATTTCCCTGAGCCTTTGGATGATCGGGGCTCCCCATCTCCCCCTATAAACTGCCGGGTCGATTTTTTCCGAACGGTACTTATATTGAATTGTTCAGCTAAATAAATAAAAAGGCAGACAAAGATCCCCTATAACGATACAAAAATCCGACCAACACGAAAGGATGGGTAATCGTCATGAGAATCAGAAACGCCGATTTCGCAGGCAGCTGGTATCCGGGCAGGGCTTCGGAATGCGAAAAGGAAATCAAGGCTTTCTTGAGGCAGGCCCCGTCGGGCGAAATACCGGAACGGCCTGTGGGCGGAATCGTGCCCCACGCCGGATGGTTCTATTCGGGAAGCATCGCGTGCAACGTGATCAACGCTCTGTCCTACGCTCCGCCGCCGGATGTTTTCATCCTGTTCGGAATGCACCTTCATCCGGGTTCGTCCTGCTACATCACGACGGAAGGCGCTTGGGAAACGCCGTTCGGAGAGCTTATGATCCATGAGGAAATCGCCGCGGAAATCGCCGGAAGATTTCCGTTCCAGATCGAAACTGCGGACAGATACAACCGCGACAACACCATCGAGCTGCAACTGCCCTTCATCAAGTATTTCTTTCCCGACTCGAAAATCGTTCCCATGGGGGTCCCACCGGCAAAGCAGTCTCTGGAGATCGGTTCCTACGCCGCAAAGCTCGCCTCCCGGCTCGACGTGCGCATGAAGATCATCGGTTCCACGGATTTGACGCACTACGGCGCCAATTACGGGTTCACGCCCAAGGGCTCCGGAAAAAGCGCGGTGGACTGGGTCAAGAACGAAAACGACAGAAAGGTGATCGACGCAATGCTGGCCATGGAGCCGGAAGAGGTCATCCGGGAGGGTCTGAGCAACCACAACGCGTGCTGTTCGGGAGCTGCCGCGGCGGCCATCGCCGCCGGCAAGCAGCTGGGCGCCAGAAGCGCGCGGGCCATATCGTACGCCACCAGCTACGACAAAAGTCCCGGCGACAGTTTCGTCGGATATGTCGGCATTGTTTTTTGACAAATACCAAGGTTAGGATTGACGGTAACTGAAAACCATACTATATATTCTGGTTTATTTTTTCAACACAGGTACCGGAAAGGAGTATCTTTCAATGCCCATTTACGAATTCAAATGTCTGGATTGCAACAACGTTTTCGAGTTGCTCTTGATCAACAACGACGAAACCCACGAAATGGTCTGCCCCAAATGCCAGGGCGAGAATTTCGAGAGGATCATGAGCGCCACCAGCTACGCCATGGGACCGTCGTCGGGAGAGTCCCTGGGTCCCAAGTCCCAGACCAGGACATGCTCAACCGGCTCGTGCACCACCATCGACCTGCCGGGCTACAGCAGGTAATACGCGCATGAAGCAGATTCACCAGAAAGAAAAGGAACAGTTCAAGACACTGTTCAAGCAAGAGCACATCGACCGGATCAACGACCGGTTCAAGGTGCTCGAAGTGTTTCTCCAGACCGAAAGGCACGTCACGGTGGAGATGCTTCAGGAGCTGCTCGAGCAACAGGGGCTCGATTTTTCCACAGTTTTTGTAAGAGACACGCTGAACCTTTTGTGCCGCTACGGCTTCGCGCAAAAAAACAAGTTCGACAACGGCGTTTCGAAATACGAACACCGGCATTTGGGACAGCACCACGACCACATGATATGCACCAAGTGCCGGAAGATATTCGAATTTCAGAACGAGGAACTGGAGCGTTTGCAGGCCCGCATCTCGGCGGAACACGGTTTCCACATGCTGCAGCATAAAATGGAAATCTACGGTATCTGTGGAAAGTGCCTCAAGGACAGGACCCGCATCATTCCGCTGGACATGGCCAAACCGGGGGAGCGACTGGCGATCATAGAAATCACCGGAGGGGCGAACGCCCGCATGCGCCTTCTGACCATGGGCCTGAAGAAAGGCGACGAGGTCGAGGTGATCACCAACAACGGCCAGGGCCAGGTGGTGATCGCGGCGGATTACCAGCGCTACGCACTGGGACGCGGGCTGGCTCAGAAGATCATGGTGCAGACGAAAAGCGACCCGTCCATCGACGCGGAGCCGGTCGCCGCGCCCGAACCGGCCCGGCCTTCAAGCATGGAAGACAACACGGCCAATGCGGCTCCCGTGCAACTGAGCGAACTGAGGCAGGGGCAAAGCGGACGCATCCACAAAGTCGGCGGCGCGGGCGCCCTGCGCAGGCGGCTTCTGGAGATGGGGCTGCTCAAGGGGACCCGGCTTTACGTGGAAAAATACGCCCCTTTGAGGGACCCCGTGGAACTGATAGTCAAGGGCTGCCACATCTCCCTGCGCGTGGAGGAAGCCGCGAATCTGCTCATGGACGAAGTCAGACAGGAATCGGCAGATGGATCACAAGCGTCTTAGGATCGCGCTGGCCGGCAACCCCAACTCCGGCAAGACGACCATTTTCAACATCATCACCGGCGCCCGCCAGAAAGTGGGCAACTGGCCGGGGGTCACGGTTGAAAAAAAGGAGGGCCTGGTCCGCAGGTTCGGGTGCGAACTGCAAATCGTGGATCTTCCCGGAACCTACAGCCTCACCCCGTTTTCCATCGAGGAGATCGTCGCCCGGGACTTCGTTCTGGAAGAACACCCGGACGTGGTCATCGACATCATCGACTCGTCCAACCTGGAACGAAGCCTGTATCTTGCCACCCAAATCCGGGAACTCGACTGCAAGGTGGTTTTCGCGCTGAACATGATGGATGTCGCACGGTCCCGGGGAATCAAGATAGACGCCGAAAAACTCTCCCAGCTGCTCGAAGTCCCCGTGGTGTTCACGGTGGGCAACAAGAACGAAGGCGTGGACGCTCTTCTGGAAAAAGCCGTCGAAGTCGCCCAATCCGACACCAGAATTCCCGTCACAAGGCGGGTCCGGTATTCCAAGGACATCGAAAAATGCATCGGCAATTTCCAGGAGTTCATCGAAAAAAGCATCGACGGAGCGATCGGCTACAACTCGCGCTGGACTGCCATCAAGCTGCTGGAAGACGACGAGATTCTCAAAAAGAGAATTCTGGAAAAAACAGGTGAGAAAGGCCCTGCGATCCTGGAGCAAGCCCGGATCCATCGCTCTCATATCAACAATTTCTTCGACGAGGAACCGGAAATCATCTTCACCGACGAGCGCTATGGGTTCATCGCGGGCATCGTCAAGGAGGTGATGACCACTTCCACAAAAGAACGGGTGGACATTTCCAGGAAAATCGACCTGGTGCTCACCAACCGATTTCTGGGGTTTCCCATCTTTTTCTTCTTCATATGGGCGATGTTCCAGCTGACCTTTTCTCTGGGGGCATACCCCATGGAATGGATCGATTCCGGGGTGTCCTGGTTTTCGACCTTTTTGGGAGGCGTGCTTCCCGACGGTCTGTTCAAGCACCTTCTTCTGGAAGGGATCGTCGCGGGCGTGGGAAGCGTGGCCATCTTTATGCCGAACATCCTGATTCTGTTTTTCTGCATCGCCCTTTTCGAGGACACCGGCTACATGTCCCGAGCGGCCTTTCTGATGGACAAGATCATGCATCTGATCGGCCTTCACGGCAAGTCGTTCATCCCCATGCTCATGGGGTTCGGGTGCAATGTGCCGGCCATCATGGCCGCGCGTACCCTGGAAAGCGAAAAAGATCGAATCCTGACGATCCTGATCACGCCGTTCATGTCCTGTTCGGCCCGGCTGCCCATTTACATCGTGCTGGCGGGGACCTTTTTCCCGGGCAGCGCCGGCACGGTCATATTCGTCATCTATCTGACCGGCATCGTGCTGTCCATCGCGACTGGACGCCTTTTTCGATCCACGCTGCTCAAAGGCATGGACGCCCCCTTCGTGATGGAGCTTCCTCCTTATCGCATGCCCATGCTCAAGAGCGTAATGATCCACATGTGGGACCGAAGCAAGATGTTCTTGAAGAAGATGGGCGGCATCATCCTGATCGGCTCCGTGGTGGTGTGGACCCTTTCCTCCTTTCCCAGGAATGTCGAATATTCCAAGGATTACGACGCTTTGATCCAAGCCGCCCGCACGGAATTTCTCGAGCGAAAGGCCTCCTTGGGTTCCGACGCCGACGGAAACGAAGCCGAGCTTCGAAGGATTCGGGAACAATTCGAACGGACCGCAGGGGAAATAGAGCGTGCCAAGAACATCGAAAAGGCCGAAAAGTCCTACATCGGGCATATCGGCAAATTTCTGGCCCCTGTGTTCACGCCGGTAGGCATCGACTGGCGCGGAAGCGTGGCGCTGCTGACGGGCTTTGTCGCAAAGGAAATCGTAGTCAGCACCATGGGGGTCCTGTATGCGGCGGGAGAAGACGAAGGCGAAGCCTTGAAAAACGCTTTGAAGAATTCGAACATGACCGGGCTGTCCGCCTTGGCCATGATGTTTTTCGTCCTGCTTTACGTGCCCTGCGTGGCCACGGTCGCGACCATTCGAAAAGAGACCAATTCCTGGCGATGGACCGCGTTCAGCGTGGTCTACAGCACGGCGCTCGCCTGGCTGGTGGCATTCCTGGTCTACCGAGGGGGCATGCTCCTGGGATTCGGCCAAGCCTTATAATACAATACCTTGCGCGAGGGTGGTTTATGTCCGATTTTCGACCTGCATATATCGAAAGCTTTAAAAACGGGCTTTTGGAGGAAAAGACGGCAGCGGCGCGCAAAATTCTGAAGTCCTGCGTTTTGTGCCCCAGAAGGTGCAAGGTCGACCGGCTCGCGGGCGAGACGGGAATTTGCAAGACCAAAGACAAAGCCGTCGTCTCCAGCTACGACGCCCATTTCGGGGAGGAAGCCCCCTTGGTGGGCTCGCACGGCTCCGGGACAATATTTTTCACCCACTGCAACCTGATGTGCCTGTTTTGCCAGAACTACGACATCAGCCACGAGGGCATGGGCAGGGAGGTGGAAGACGAGCAGTTGGCGAATATGATGCTGTCGTTGCAAAATAAGGGTTGCCACAACATCAATTTTGTCACGCCGTCCCATGTGGTCCCGCAGATTCTGTCGGCCCTGCCCGTCGCGATCAAAGGGGGCTTGAATGTTCCCTTGGTCTACAATTCGGGCGGGTACGACAGCGTTGCGACGCTGAAAATCCTGGACGGCATCTTCGACATCTACATGCCGGACTTCAAGTTCTGGGACCCAGAGGTGGCGAAAAAAACGTGCGACGCTCCCGATTATCCCGAAGCGGCCCGCAAGGCCCTGCTGGAAATGCATCGGCAGGTGGGCGACCTGGTCGTTGACAAGGACGGCATCGCCAGAAGGGGCTTGCTGATCAGACACCTGGTACTGCCGGAGGGCTGGGCAGGCACCCGGGAGGTCATGAATTTCATCGCCTCCGAAATATCCAGCAACAGTTACGTCAATGTGATGGCCCAGTACCGGCCCTGCGGAAGAGCTTCGGAAATCAAGGAACTCTCCCGCCATGTAAACGAAACCGAATTCGGGGAGGCCATGGAAATCGCCCGGCAGGAAGGCATCTTGCGACTCGACATGCCTCGGCGAATCTTCCGGCTCCTCTTTTGAACAAGGTCCCGGTTTTCCAATGGAAGAACAGATATTCGCAGTCGGCGACATTCACGGTTGCTTCGATAAGCTCAAGGCGCTGATCGATAAAATTCCCTTCGACCCGCAACGGGACACCATCGTGTTTCTGGGAGACTATGTGGACCGGGGTCCGTCTTCCTACGAAGTGGTGGAGTTTTTGATCGAACTGGAGAAGAATTGCAAAAACGCCGTATTCCTCAAGGGCAACCACGAGGAGATGCTGGAGGACTTCGCCAAGGGAAGAGATATTACGACGTTTTTGGTCAACGGCGGCGAACAAACCGTGAAAAGCTATATGAAAAGGACTTCCCGTCCGTTTGCGTCGCCTTTTCCGGACGAACACATGGAATTTTTCAAATCTCTGCGTCTCTACTACGAGACGGAAAAATTCATATTCGTCCATGCGGGCTTGAGGCAAGGCGTCCCCTTGGATCGTCAGAACACATACGACCTGCTCTGGAACCGGCATCAATTCCTCGATTCGGAAAAGGATTTCGGCAAAAAGGTGATCTACGGCCACACCCCGTCGCCGGAACCGCAAATATCGGACAACCGAATCGGCATCGACACGGGGGCTGTCTACGGAAACAAACTCACCGCCGTGGAACTTAACCGGATGGAATTCTATTCCGTTTGATTCGGGGTATTGCCTCCCGGGTCTTTGCGAATGCAAACTCTTCGGGGTTTGACATTTGCGTCGGTCCATGGCACACAAAGGCATATCGAGCAAGAGTGGCAAACAGAACCGAAAAAGAACAAGAAAGCATACGGGAAAGAGCCATGAAAATTATTACCGTTTGTATCGTGTCGGTCGTGTTTTTCTTATCCGGACAGGCCTTGGCCCAGCGCATGTCCGTATCCGTGCCCAAGGGCAATATCCGCTCAAAACCGTCCACGGAAGCGAAGGTGCTATGGATGAGCGAAAAATATTACCCGGTACAGGTAATCGAAAAAAAAGGGCCTTGGAGAAAGTTCAAGGATTTCGAGGACGATGTCGGGTGGATACACGAATCCATCCTGGACAAGACCGATACGGTGATCACGAAAAAACCCAAGTGCAATATCCGAAGCGGACCCGGCACCGAGTTCGAATTACTGTTCACGGTGGAAAAGGGCGTTCCCTTCAAGGTACTGAAAAGAGAAAAACAATGGATCAACATCCAGCACGCCGACGGAGACACGGGATGGATACACGACGGCCTCGTCTGGTAGCGCATGGAGCATATTAACAACCGGGAGGATGCATGGCAAAAAAGATAACTCGCAAACAACTCTTGAAAGAACCGGACGAATTCATCACCACGACCGGCAAAATCATTCGCTGGTCCACCGAGCACCGCAAGGAAATATCCGTCACCGTAACGGTGATCGTAGCGGCGGCAATCATCTTGGGCCTCGTGGGCTTTTTTACAAACCGCGCGGAAAACAAGGCGTTCGCGCTCTTGCAGCAGGCAAGCGAAAAATACCGGAGCGTCTTGGAAGAAACAAACGACCCGTCCAAGGCCTTGCAAGAAACCCGTTCGCAATTCGAAACTATTGTGGACAAATATTCCGGCTACAACGGCGGCAAGATCGCCAGGGTCGAATTCGCCAATTTCTGCTATGAAGGAGGCGACTACGCAAAGGCCGCCGAACTGTTTCAGAAGTCCTTGGGCGATCTGGGCGAAGACCCCGCCTATCGCAACTTCATCCTAAGCGGGCTGGCCTACGCCCGCTACGCCATGGAGGATTACAAGTCCGCCGCCGGGTATTTCGAAATGATCGTCTCTTCGGATTCGCCGCTGCTCAGAGACGAAGCCCTCTTCAATCTCGGCAGGCTCCAGGCCGCGCTCGGAAACGCGGAAAAAAGCACGGAAGCCTACCGGAACCTCGTTTCGGAATTTCCGGATTCCGTCTATGTGGAGATGGCGAAGGAACGAATCAGTGGATAGCGGGAAAAAAAATTTGGCTGATTGGTGGGGTTAGCCAATCAGCCAAACATGGAGAAAAAAAGGCGAAGAATTCATTTTGGGTTGCATGGAACCACTGCAATTTTATTGCCATCTTTCCACTCTCCCCCGCAATTTCCATGGATCGACCAATTGGCCTTGCTTTCGAGCCGTTTCATCAGGACGGCCCTCGTCGCCGCGCTTGCCGAAATCGTACAATTCCATACAAATCTTGACCACGCGGTTCATTTTTTTGAACCCGTCGCCTTCCCAACGCGCAAACAGGCGAAAACACGGAATCATTGCGAAGGCGAAAAAGTTCATTAATCTGAACCTTTTGAACCTTCATTTTTTTGATCAAACACAGTCCGATCAAAATAGAAGGGCAATTCGAGTACGACAGTTTTTCCGATTTGTCCGGAAACGAGACCGACGGCGACACGTTCCTTTTCAGCCGGACCCCCTTGACCGAGGATGTGATGATCAATTGCCCGGTCGCGACGCTTCTGCTGCAAGGAGGATCGAGTTGCCACTTCGGCAACCGGACCGGAACGATATCGACGATCGACGGTTCCCTGACCATCCTGGCAGGCGGGATAATCGTCGATGGGTTGTCCATCGAGTGACGAATCGACTTCGGATATTCCGGCTTTTGGAAAAGGTTTTCAACGATGTTGCGGCAGGAGTTTACCCCTGGCGCGGTATTTTCCGGCGTTGGAACCAGCCACGCAGAAAAAAAATTTGGCTGATTGGAGGGGTTAGCCAATCAGCCAAACAAGGAGAAAAAAAGGTGAAGAATTTTTTTGGGTTGCAATTTATCCTTGCAATTCTCCTGCCATTTTTTCACCCCCCGCAAAATTCCCATGGAACGACCAATTGGCCTTGCATTCGAGCCGTTTCGCCAAGACGGCGCCCATCGTTTCGTTTCCCGAAATCGTACGATTCCACACACATTTTCGCCGCGCGGTTCATTTTTTTGAACCCTGTCGGCCCCGTAACGCGTAAACAGGCGAAAACGGGGAATCATCGCGAAAGCGAAAACGTTCATTTTTTTGAACCTTCTTTTTTTGAACCTTCATTTTTTCGACCCCACATCCAGCTGGAACTTCTTGATCTTCTGGTTGAGTCCGCTTTTTCCGATCCCCAGAATGTCTGCGGCGTGGGATTGCACGTTGCCGGCCATTTTCAAGGCCCTGCTAATCATCTGCTTTTCCACCATGGCAAGAGTTTCGTAGAGCTTGGCGTCGGGTGGAATATCGTCGAACGGAAGCCTATTGTAGGCGCTGTCGGTGAATTCCCTGGGCAGGTCCGAAACCTGTATGGTATTGGAGGGACACATGATCATGGCGCGTTCGATGACGTTTTCGAATTCGCGGACATTGCCCGGCCACGGGTACTGGTATAAGAGTCGTTTGACGTCCTGGTCCATGCCTTCGACCGGGATTTCCGAAATCCGTTCCTTGGCGTATTTTTCCATGAAATGCGCGGCCAGCAAATGGATGTCCTCTTTTCTTCGTCTCAAAGGCGGCAGCTGGATTTTCACCACGTTGAGGCGATAGAACAGGTCTTCCCTGAACCTGCCTGCCTCCATTTCCTCTTTCAGGTCCTTGTTGGTTGCGGCCAGAAGCCTGATATCGACGCTGACCGGCCTTGTGCCCCCTACCCTTTCGAAGGTCTTTTCCTGGATGACGCGAAGCAGCTTGACCTGGAGGCTTTGTGACAGCTCTCCGATCTCGTCGAGAAAAAGCGTGCCGCCGTCGGCCAGTTCGAAGCGGCCTTTTTTCATGGAGATGGCCCCGGTGAAGGCGCCTTTTTCGTGTCCGAACAATTCGCTTTCCAAAAGGGTTTCCGATAGAGCGGAGCAATTGACGGCGACGAAGGCGCCGTCTTTTCTGGGGCTGTTGAAATGGATGCTTTTGGCAACCAATTCCTTTCCGGTGCCGCTTTCGCCCTGTATTAAAACGGTGGCGCTGGCGGGCGCCACCTTTCTGATAATTTCGAAAACATCCTGCATGGGCTTGCTCTTGCCGATGATATTGTCGAATGAATACCGGGAGGCGGCGGCATCCTTGAGCATCCGGTTTTCCTTGACGACGCGGTACATATCGACGGCCTTGTTGACGAACAGGACGAGGCTTTCGTTGTCGAAGGGCTTCATGATGTAGCTGTAGGCCCCCTTCTGCATGGCCTCCACGGCCTTTTCGACGGTTCCGTAGGCGGTCATCATGATCACCGGCAGCTGCGGATCCACCGCCTTGATTTTTTCCAGCAGCTCGATGCCGTCCATGGAGGGCATCTTCATGTCGGTCAGGACCAGGTCCACATCGGATTTTTTCAGCTTTTCCAGCGCTTCCCTGCCGCTGTTGGCGGTCAAGGTCTCGTAGCCCTCCTCGTTCAAGACTTCGCTCAAAATGAGCGGATAGTTTTTTTCGTCGTCGACGATCAATACGGTTTCCATGTTCAACCCTCGGTTTTAGCGGGCAGCTTGACAGTGACACGCGCGCCTTTTTCGGGGCGGTTTGCAATCTCGAGATCTCCGCCGTGCAATTCGACCAGCTTTTTGACAATCCCCAGTCCCAGACCGGTGCCCTTCTCTTTGGTGGTGAAGAAAGGGTCCCAGATTTTCTCCATCACGTCCGCATCGATGCCGCCCCCCTCGTCGTCGAATTGGACAGTCAGATTTCCGTTTTCGCCGAACAGCCCCACCGTTATCCTGCCCCCCTCCGGCATGGCCTGCATGGCGTTGATGAAAATATTCAGAAACGCCTGATAGAGCATTTCGGAGTCCGCGAGAATCTCCGGCGGGTCGCCTTCGATCCGTTTCTCCACGACGCACCCCTTCTCGGCCAGTTGGACGGAAAGGTACGCGATGTTCTTTTCGATGACTTCTTGCAGCTTGCACGGGGACAGATTCGGCTCACGGGGACGGGCGAAATTGAGAAAGTCGGAAATGATATTGTTGAGCCGCTCCGATTCCTCGACGATGATGTCGGGGATCGTATTGGCCGGATCGATCTTTTCCATCTTCTTTTTCAGAAGGCCTGCCGAACTGCGTATAATGCCCAGGGGATTTCGAATTTCATGGGACACCCCCGCCACCATCTCGCCCAAAGAGGACAGCCTGCGCGCGCGGTTGAGTTCCTCCTTGAGCCGCAATTCTTCCAGGGCTTTTTTCTTGATGATCGCTTCGCCGTTTTTCACCACGAAAATCAATATGACGAACAGGATTCCCATCACCACCAACGAATAGGCGATGATGCGCAATTGGAACCGAAATATCTTCAGGTTGTCTCTGGACATGTCCTGCACGATTTCCACGACGCCCAAAATCGGTCCCGACAGCTTGGCCATGGGTTTTTCCGCGCGCAGCGGTGCGAACGTGACCAGCTTGCTTTCCGCGTGGACGCCGAACAGGTTCTCCCAGAAAGCGCCTTCCTGGATGAGCCGGGTCGTGAAATCGCCTTCCAGAGCCCTCAGATAGTCGGGGCCGCCCAGATCCTTGGTGCCGATCAGTTCGTGGTCGAAACTATAGGATATGGTGTTGTCCATGTCGAAAATGTTGACCATGTCCACCTTGAAGCTGTGCAGCGTGCTTCGGACCACCTGATCCAGGTGTTCGAACTGCTCCTTGTTTCTCAGCTGGATTTTGCCGTATTTCAAGGCCGCCGGAAGCGCGAACTGCAAGAACACCTGATGGTTCAAATTGGCGATCAGGAGCCTGGCGTAATCCTCGCTGTCCTTTCTCTGCATGGATCTGGCCAGGTGCGAATGGAGCATGGACAGCGCGATGCTGCCCATGAAAATAATGACCAGGCTGGAATAGGTGAAATACTTGACCAGCTGAAAAGGTTTTTCCTTTTCGACGAAATTACCGTTCTTCATTCTCTTGTTCTTTAATGAATTCAAGCCTAAATCGTAATTCTAAGCCATCGGAACTTTTCTGGCAAAGGATTTTTTTCCGATCCGCGCCCATTTTTTGTGAATTGTCTTGACAAAATCTCCATTCCCTTATAATCAATGCTTTTTTATTCAGACAGGTTTGCATGAATGCCGAGTTACAGTGGCATGAAAACAAAAAAAACAATTTCATTGAAAGGAGAATGAAGAATGTCGCAATTAGTACCTCCTCATGGCGGAAAGGGCCTGACCTGCTGCTTGCTGGAAGGCGCCGAACTGGAAGCCGAAAAGAAAAAGGCAGAAACCCTTAAAAAGGTGAACATGTCCCCCCGCGAAGTGGGCGACCTGATCATGCTCGGCATCGGCGGTTTCAGCCCCCTGACCGGTTTCATGGGCAAGGCCGACTGGAAGGGCGTATGCGAAAGCTTCCTGCTGACAGACGGCACTTTCTGGCCGATTCCCGTGACCCTTTCCACCGACAAGGCGACCGCCGACGGCATCTCCGTGGGCGATGAAGTCGCTCTGGTCGATCCTGCCAGAAAAGAAATCATGGGCACCATGAAGATCACCGAAAAATACGAGATGACCGACGCCGACAAGAAGTTCGAGTGCGAAAAAGTGTACATGGGCGAAGGCACCCCGACCGCCGAAGAGTTCTGGAAGATCGCCAAAGACGATCATCCGGGCGTCCAGATGGTCATGAACCAGGGCGACTACAACTTGGCCGGTCCTGTCAAGGTCCTGAGCGAAGGCGAATTCCCCACCAAGTACGCAGGCATCTACATGCGTCCCGAAGAATCCCGCAAGATCTTCGACGAACGCGGCTGGAAAGACGTTGCCGCGCTTCAGTTGAGAAACCCCATGCATCGCTCCCACGAGTATCTGTGCAAGATCGCCGTGGAAGTGTGCGACGGCGTCTACATCCACTCGCTGGTCGGCAACCTGAAACCCGGCGACATTCCGGCCGATGTCCGCGTCAAGTGCATCGACAGCCTGGTCAAGAATTATTTCGTGGAAGACAATGTCGTGCAGGGCGGGTATCCTCTTGACATGCGCTACGCCGGACCCCGCGAGGGCCTGCTGCACGCCACCTTCCGCCAGAACTACGGATGCTCCAAGATGATCATCGGCCGCGACCATGCAGGCGTCGGCGACTTCTATGGCATGTTCGAAGCCCAGACGATCTTCGACAAGATCCCGTACCGCGACGTAGCCTGCCCCGAGCCCGGAAAGGCCCTGATTTGCGAGCCCCTGAAAATCGACTGGACGTTCTACTGCTACAAGTGCGACGGCATGGCCTCCCTGAGGACCTGCCCCCATACCAAGGCGGACCGCGTCCTGCTCTCCGGCACCATGCTGAGAAAGATGCTTTCGGAAGGCGGCGAGCTGCCCGATCATTTCGGTCGCGACGAAGTCGTCGAGATTCTCCGCGAGTACTACGAAGGTCTGACCGAAAAGGTGGAGGTCAAACTCCACGGCGCCGCCACCGGCGACCAGAAAAAATAGCGATATTTCAAGCTTCGCTTTCTAAATAAAAGGGAGACGGTCTTTGGGCCGTCTCCCTTTTTGATTCTACGGCTGGAAACCTCGCGAATTCTTTTTTTCGGCTCAACGTCGATTTGCGGGGAGTTTTCCCATCAAGAGGGGAACCCGCTAACCGACATTTCCCCCCAATTCCACGATGAGTCTTTTTTTCCTTGAAACAGAGGCATTGTCGCGCTAATCAATAGAGGTGAGTTCCTTCCATAAAAAATGAAATAACGGAAAGGAGGTCCGAAAATGGCACCGTACTCTTCCCCAGCGACAGACGACGGCAAAAGCGGTCGGGCGAAAAAACGCGTGTTCTGCATCATCAGCGACGACCGGGTCTTTCGAACGAAATCCCCGGCCATGTTCAACGCGGCTCTGGAGCATTCCGGAATCGACGGCGTCTACGTCCCTCTGGAAGCCGCGCCGGAAAACCTGGGCCAAGCCGTCAAAAGCCTGGTCTGGCTCAATTTCGCAGGCGCCAACATCACCGTGCCCTACAAGGAAAGGGTGATGCCCTACCTGGACATTCTCTCCGAAGGCGCAAACATCATCCGGGCCGTGAACACCATCACCCTCGAAAACGGCCAGCTCAAGGGATACAACACCAACGCCATCGGTTTCATGAAAGCCATGGAGGAGGTGGGGTTTCAACCGGCCGACCGGTCCATACTCGTTTTTGGAGCGGGTGGCGCGGCCCGGGCCGTAGTGTTCATCCTCAACTGGCTCAAAGCCAAACCGATCTACGTGGCGGCCCGAAATATCTCGAAGGCCAAGTCCCTGTGCAAGGACCTCGGCGGAGAGCCCGTTTCGTTCGAAGATCTGACCTCGCGGCAATTGTCCGCGAACCTTCTGGTCAACGCCACGTCGGTCTCCTCCCCCGAAGAGTCGCCCGAAATGGCCGACATGCTCGACGGGCTCGACATCTCCGACTGCCGATGGGTCGTCGATCTCAATTACGACCGTGCCGACAATTTCTGGCAGGGTCTGGCGCTGAGGATGGGCACGCCGTTCATGGACGGTCTTCCCATGCTGGCTCAGCAGGCGTCAAAAAGCTTCGCACTGTGGACTCGCTTGCAGGTCCCGCCGAAGGTGTTTCTGTCGGGCCTGTAGCCAGACGATAGGAAAGCATTTTCAAGAAACCATTTTCAAGAAGGAGGATTCGCATGGCAAAAAAAACCGTCATATTACTCGTCGCTCTGACATTGGCGTTTTCTTTCCAGGTGAAAGAATCATCGGCGGCCGACAATCTGATCATCGCCACGGCGACCACCGGAGGGACCTATTACCCGGTGGGCGTTGCGATCGGCACATTGATCAGCATCAAGCTGTCCAGTTCGGAACAGATCACCGCCACTGCGATCAACTCCGCAGGTTCCGGGGAAAACGTGCAGATGCTCAAGAACAAAGAAGCCCAGCTCGCCATTCTCCAGTCCCTTTACGGCCTGAACGCCTATCGGGGAGAAGGGTCGTACCAGGGCAATGCCATGAAGGATTTTCGCTCGATGACCATGCTGTGGGAAAACGTGGAGCATTTCGCGATTTTGAGCAAATTCGCCAAGACCGGGACCATCGAAGATCTGAAGAATTTCGGGGAAAAATTTTCCATCGGCAAAAGAGGCAGCGGCACCGAGGGTTCCGGGCGCACCATCCTGGCGGCGCTGGGTATCGATCCGGAAAAGGAGATGACCCTGGAATATTTGGCGTACACGCCGTCGGCCCAAGCCATGATGGACGGTCGCATCGCCGGCATGAACACCCCGGCCGGTCCGCCGGTGGCGGCCGTGACCCAGCTGTTCGCCCAGAAAGGCGCCGACAAGGTCAAGGTGCTGGATTTCACCGACGAGCAGCTGGGGCGAGTCAGGGAAAAATACCCGATCTGGAATCGCTACGTGATCAAGGCAGGCGTGTATCCGGGACAGAAAAAGGACATCAACACCATCTCCCAGCCCAACTTTCTGGCTTGTACGCCCGATTTGTCCGAAGAAACGGTCTACCTGATCACCAAGACCATTTACGAGAACCTCCCGTTTCTGCACAACATTCACAAGGCCACCAAGGCCATGAGCCTGGACAAGGCCATCGGCGGACTGCCCGTGCCCTTGCATCCCGGCGCCTTGAAATACTACAAGGAGCAGGGAATCGAAATACCGGCGGAACTCATGGAATAGCCATCTGGCATCGAGGTTGCCCTCAAAGCGGAAAAACAAGACCCCATGAACGAGAAAAACCATCAGACGGAAGCGGACGACGCCGGCGAATCCCGCTCGGCCCAAAGAGCGCTCGAGGGCGGAACAGCGAAAGCGATCTACTGGGTCGGTGTGGTCATGGCCCTGTTTCACCTGTGGGTGAACACCATCGGGATCATGCCCGAGATCCAGAGAAACGCCGTGCATTTCGCGTTCATTCTCTTCATGGGGTATCTCGTCTATCCCTGGCGCAAAAATGCGGGCGGTCGTTCCTTCAAGGTCGATTGCGGCCTTGCGGTCCTGTCGGTGGCCACGGGGGCTTACCTGGTGTTGTTCGAGGACGCCCTTCACGCCAGAAACGAGGTTCCCACACAGGTGGACTTGGTGTTCGCCGCCGTTTCCATCGTCCTGATGATCGAGATCACCCGCCGCACGGCAGGCTATATCATCCCTGGCATCGCGGCGGCGTTTCTGCTCTACGCGCTCTGGCTGGGCAAATATTTCAGCGGGTTGTGGAACTTTCCAGGAGTCACGGTGGAGCGCATGCTCTACCGGATGTATTTCGCTCCCGACGGCATTTTCGGGACCATCGCGACCATATCGTCCACGTTCGTTTTTCTGTTCGTGCTGTTCGGGGCGTTCCTGCTGAAATCGGGGGCGGGCGATTTCATCATCAAGCTGTCGGTGGCGCTCATGGGTCGGATGATCGGCGGTCCGGCCAAGATGGCGGTGTTCGCCAGCGGACTGATGGGATCCATATCGGGAAGCGCGGTGGCAAACACTGTGGGCACGGGCTCCATCACCATCCCCCTGATGAAGCGCGTGGGGTTTTCCGCCAAATTCGCAGGAGCGGTAGAAGCCGCCGCGTCCACCGGAGGCCAGCTCATGCCCCCGATCATGGGCGCTGGCGCGTTCATCATGAGCCAATGGACCCAGATTCCATACCTGACCATCGTTGGCGTGGCCATCATTCCCGCCGTTCTGTATTTTTTGAGCGTGGCGTTCTTCGTCCATCTGCGGGCCAAGAAAATGGGACTCAAACCCATGGAGGACGAAGAAATTCCGTCGGTCTGGCCGGTTTTGAAGGAAGGGTGGAATTTTTTCATTCCCATCGTGGTCCTCATAGGTCTTCTGATGTGGGGCTACACCCCCACCTTTGCCGCCTGCGCCGGAATCTGGGCCATCGTGGTTTCCAGCTGGTTTTCCAAAAAGACGCGCATGGGTTTTTTCGACATTCTGGACGCCATGGCCCTGGGGGCGAAAAACATGATTTCGACCGGGGTGATTCTTCTTTGTTCCGGAATCGTAATCGGCGTGGTGCTCATGGTGGGCGCAGGCATCAAGTTTTCGCTTCTGATTTCGAGCATTTCCGGCGGGAGCCTGTTTGTCACGATCATCCTGGTCGCGCTGGCGTCTTTGATACTTGGGATGGGGCTTCCGGTCACGGCCTCCTACATTGTGCTGGCGGTCCTGGCCGCCCCGTCCATGGAGATGCTGGGGGCCTCCCTGATCGCCGCCCACATGCTCATATTCTGGTATTCCCAGGATGCCAACGTCACGCCTCCCGTGTGCCTGGCGGCCTACTCGGCGGCCGGCATATCGGGAAGCAAGCCCCTGGAGACCGGCTTCGAATCCTGGAAGCTGGCCAAGGGACTGTACATAATTCCCTTCCTGTTCATCTATACCCCCATTCTCTTCGAGGGCCCTCTATGGCAGGTGGCCGAAACATCCGTATCGGCCCTTCTGGGATTGTTCTGCGCCGCCGTCTTTTTCGAAGGCTTCCATATTGTGGCTCTCAATTGGCTTCTCAGAACAATGTATTTGGCGGCGGCTCTCATGCTGCTTTGGCCCAATCTTGCGTTGAACGGAAGCGGAGGGGCTCTTTTCGCACTGTTAGTCGTCGCACAAAAAACAATTCGAAAAAATGGAAAATGAAAACCTTATAGCCGACCAAGTTCGGAAATTGTATGATCAGACCGTTTTCGGATCGGCTGCGACATTGGTCAACGGCTGCGTTCTTGTTTTCGTTCTGAGAGAACGGGTGTCCGTATCCAATTTGGGCCTCTGGCTGGGTGCGGCGATCCTGGTGAGCATCCTTCGGCTTTCCCTTTACCAGAGCTATCGGAAATCAAAAAACACTCGCGTCGAATCGGACAAATGGAAAGGCCTTTTTCACGCGTCACTTTTTCTTGCAGGCGTGCTATGGGGTTCTGCGGCCATCTTTCTGTATCCTGCCGGGACCATCGGGCACCAGGTGTTTGTCGCCTTTGTCACCGGCGGAATGGTTGCCGGCGCGGTCGGTTCTTTTACCGCGATGCTTTCCGCATTTTACCTGTTCAGCGTTCCCGCGATGGTTCCGATCATCGTGCGCTTCTTTCTGGCAGGCGACGAACTCCATTTCGTCATGGGCGCCATGTCTCTGCTCTTCTTTTCGATCATGTGCCTGACGGCGCAGCGTACGCACTTGGATTTTGTAAAAATGCTGTCTCTGGGTTACGAAAAGGGCCAGCTGGTGGATGAATTGCGCAAGGAAGTGGAGTATCGAAAAAAGGCCGAGGAAAATCTTCGGGAAAAGAACAGGCAGATCGAAAAAATTGTGGCAAAACGCACAATGGAATTGAAAGAAGCCGTCGACCGGCTTCGCGACGAGGTCGAGACGCGAAAAAGCGTGGCGCGAGCCCTCGAAGAAAGCCAGCAACGCATGCGCGCGATCATCAACATGGCGCCTCTGGTCATATGGGCGATCGATAAGGAAGGCGTTTTTACCTTTTCGGAAGGAAAAATCCTGGAGAAAATAGAACTGAAACCCGGCGAGGTTGTCGGCCAATCATTGTTCGAACTATTTAAGGAAAACAAAGAAATCGTCAGGAACGCCAGAACGGCGTTGGCTGGAGAACCGTTCTCCAGCCACACGACATATAAGGGAATTGTCTTCGAAAATCGTTATCAAGCCATAATCGACGGCGACAAGGGAATTGTCGGCGCCATCGGAGTGGCGTTCGACGTTACCGCGCAGAAAAAAGCGCAGGAGGCACTGTGGCAAAGCGAAGAAAAATACCGCGAACTGGTTGAAAATATCAACGACGTGTTGTTCATCGTCGATCCTCGGTTCCAGATCACCTATGTCAGCCCGGTCGTCGAAACCATGTTCGGCTACCGTCCTGCGGAAATGGAGGGAAATCGGTTTGTCGATTATGTCTGTCCGAGCGACCGCCGCCTCATGGAATCCGATTTCGAAAACGATCTGGGCCAAACCGCCGTTGCCGGGGAGTATCGATTCCTTGGCAAGGGCGGAGGGCAAAAGTGGTGCCGGGCCAGTATGCGTCCTATCATCGAGGACGGAAGCGTTGTCGGCATCCAGGGAGTTTTGGCGGACATTACCCAGTCGAAGCTTCTGGAACAAAAACTGAGCCGCACCCAGAAAATGGAAGCGCTCGGGACCCTCGCAGGCGGGGTGGCGCACGATCTGAACAACATCCTGGGCGGGCTCGTCAGCTACCCGGACCTGCTGCTGGCAAAAATGACCGGGGACGATCCCTTGCGGGGACCAATCGGAAAAATCAAAAAGTCCGGCGAAAGGGCCGCCGCCATCGTTCAGGACCTTCTGACGCTTTCGCGCCGGGGCGTCGCCGACATGGAACCGGTCAACCTGAACCACATTGTGGACGAATACCTGGAATCGCCCGAGTTCAAAGCCATGACAGCCGACTTTCCCGGGATACGCGTCGAAAAGAAACTCAAGCCGGACTTGCCAAACATATCGGGATCTCAAGTTCATCTTTCGAAAACAGTGATGAACCTGGTTGCTAACGCGGCTGAAGCCATGCCCGACGGAGGCGCCATATTCGTCGAGACCTCCCGTCGATACGAGCACTCGGCGGCCTCCGGTTTCGACAGTCTCCCGGAAGGCGAATACGCGGTTTTGACCGTGACGGACCACGGCATCGGAATCGACGAGGAAGATTTGACCAGGATTTTCGAGCCGTTCTATACGAAAAAAAAGATGGGGCGAAGCGGCTCCGGACTGGGAATGGCCGTGGTTTGGGGCACGGTGAAGGACCACGGCGGCCATATCGACGTAAAAAGCGAAAAAGGGACCGGAACGCGCTTTTCGCTGTCTTTTCCCTCCACCCGCGAACCTTTGCCACAATACTCGGAAAACGAGATCGGCGAAGACCTTCTGGGCCACGGCGAATCGGTTCTTGTGATCGACGACGCCGAAGAACAGCTAATCATCGCGGCGGAAATGCTTGCCCAGCTCAATTATCGCCCCGAAACAGTTGCCAGCGGGAAAGAAGCGGTCGCATACCTGGCGGACAAGAATGCCGATTTGATCCTCTTGGATATGATCATGGAGCCAGGACTTGACGGATTGGAAACCTATAGGCGAATTTTGAAAATCAACCCGTCGCAAAAGGCCGTCATCGTCAGCGGATTTTCCGAGAACGGAAAGGTGCGGGAAGCGCTGTCGCTTGGGGCCGGAAGGTATGTCAGAAAACCATATTCGTTAAAAAAACTCGCTACTGCAATTAAAAAGGAGCTGGCGGAAAGCGTTGCCCCGTCCATCGACAAAAAGCGTCCATTTGACTAGGGAGTGCGCCATTTCAGTCCGGAAAAACGCGCGAAATCGCGATCCAAAGTGACCCATTCGCATCCGGATTCGATGGCCATCGCCGCGAGCCAGGCGTCCGGCACGAGGTTTCCCTTGGCCTCGGCTTCCCGGCATAGGCGGAAGAAGATCTTCAAGTGCCCTTCTCCCGGTCGCACCAAAGCGCAATTGGGCTGGCTCGATAGAATCTCGCAAAATTCCAGCGACTCATCCAAAAAAACTGGGATTCGCGAATATTTACGGGTGGGTCACTATGCGGACCATTGCGCTCAATACCAACGTGGCCATTCCGAAAACCGCCTCTCCATTGACCGTCCTGTCCAGCCAGCCCTTGCATTTTTCGTGGTCGGGGGTGTCGATTCGAAACGCATGCACCAAGATGTTGACGTCGGGGAGCATCATGGCTTGTTCATCAGATCTTCCAGATCGGCGGAACAATTCAAGTCCACACCGGGCAAGACCCCGCCCGTTTTCTCGGAAACCGGCATTTTCACAGGTTCTCTGAAGGGCTGGCGGTCGGTGGAGGACAAAACAAGCACCAGTCCTTCTTCGATCAGGGAAGTCAAAGTCCTGCCCTGCCTGGCGGCGCGTTTTTTGGCACGCTCCAGAAGCTCGTCCTTTATTCTCACCGTGGTTCTCATACATAGAGACATATCATCGTCGCACATGTATGTAAAGCCTGCGATCCCAGACTGTCCGCCATCACAAATCCAGATCCGGGTACAGCTTTTTCGCGCATTCCGGGCAAATGCCGTGGGTGAAGTCGGCCTGGGAGTGTTCCCTGATATATTTTTCCATCGCCTGCCAATTGCCTTCCTTGTCCCTGATTTTCTTGCAGTTGGCGCAAATAGGAAGTATTCCTTCCAGTTTCTGTATGGTCCCCAGGGCCTCTTTGAGTTCCTTGTTGAGTCGCTCCAGTTCCCGCTTCTGCCTGAGGGTGTTCTCGTAGGTGGAAAAGAGAAGGTCGAGGATTTGCATGCGGTCGGAATTGATGAAATGCTTCTTTCCCTGGAAATAGATTTCCAGGCCCAGGTTGGTGCCCTGGCATTTTCTGACCTCCTTGTTGATCAGGATGTAGCGCACCCTGGAAATCAGGGACTCCTCGTCGTAGGGCTTGGTGATGAAATGGTTGGCGCCGCATTCCAGCCCTTCGATGATCTTTTCCGGTTCCGATAGCGTAGTCAAAAGCATCACGGGGATATCCTTCAGGTTCCTGTCGTCCTTGATCGCCTTGCACAGCGCATAGCCATCCATTTCCGGCATGACCACATCGCTGATCACCATGTCGAAGCCACCGTCTTTTAGCATTTGCAATCCTTGCGCGCCGTTTTTGGCCAGTTCGGTGCGGAAACCGTTGTCTTCCAGGACGGCCTGCAGCTTTATTGCCTGGGTCAGGCTGTCCTCAACGATGAGAATTTTGGTTTTTTCGACCAGTTTTTTTTCGTCGAGAATCATATTGTAGATAGCTCCTTGATTATATATAGCGCCTTTCGGGCCTGCGATCATATCGTCGATCACAATGTCGATGGTCTTGGGGGCGAGGTCCCTCTCATCGTTTTTTTCTTCCTTTTTTTTCATTTTCGGGTCTCCGAGCGTCTTAGAAAATCGGCGATTTCTTCCGGAGAGAGAATATGGGATGCAGCCTCGATTCTGGCTGCCTCTCCGGGCATGCCGAACACGACGCAGGTTTTCTTGTTCTGGACCAGTGTCGTGCTTCCGGCATCTCTCATCTGCTTGAGTTCCGCCGCGCCGTCCTTTCCCATTCCCGTCAGGAGCACGCCGATGCAATCGGCGCCGAATCCTGCGGAAAGGGCCGAGCGGAACAAAACCGACACCGATGGACGTACGCCGTGTTCCATAGGGCCGTCCGAAAGCCGGATTCTCTTGGAGGAGGTCACCTCCATGTGGCAGTCGTCGGGGGCGAAATAGACGGTCCCGGACGAGATTGCCTCCCGGTCCTGCGCAATTTTGACGTTCATGGGGCAATTTTTTCCGATCCAATGAACCATGCTTTCCAAGAACCCTTTTGAGATATGCTGCACAACCAGGATCGGAGCGGAAAATCGCGGTCCGATATTGGTCAGAATGGTATTGAGTACCGGCGGACCGCCGGTGGATGCTCCCGCGACGACCAGTTCCACACGTCTTTTTCCGCGTCGCGCGGCTGCGTCGGCAGAACCCTCTTTCCGATCGCCGATGCGCCGGGAAGGTCCGCTTCGGAGTCGGTGTGTATTTTTGATCTTCGCCATGAGCTTGACGGTCTGCACGATTTTGCGAGCCATCTCCGCCGAGCCGGGAGCGCCCGGACCGGTCGGCTTTTCCAAGGCGGCCACCGCGCCCGCCTGAAGGGCGTCGAACGACTTTCCCATCCTCTCGGGGTCGATCCTGGCGCTGACGACGATGATGGGGACCGGACAGGTCTCCATGATTTTTCGGGTCGCCGCGTAGCCGCCCATCCCGGGCATTTGTATGTCGATCAGCATCACGTCGGGACAAAGGCTTTTGGCCATTTCCACTGCCTGGTCGCCGTCCCGGGCCATGCCCGCCACTTCCAAATCGGGGTCCGAGCCCACGATGTGCTCCAGATACATCCGCTCGGTAGCGGAATCGTCGGCGATCAAAACTCGAATCATGCCATCTGCCTTTCCGGTTCCTAAACCCACATCCTGATGGTCTCCAAAAGGTTCTGCTGGTCGAACTCGCTTTTGACCACGTAGGCGTTGGCGCCCGCTCCGATGCCCGTCTCCCGGTCTTTCTGCGAGGAAAGGGTGGTGACCAGCACGACCGGAAGAGACTCGAAATCGGGGCTTTGCCTGATCTTGCGGGTGAGTTCGAACCCGTCCATCTCCGGCATTTCCACGTCGGATACCACGATGTCCGGGAGGACTTCAGGCAGCATGGCAAAGGCCTTGCCTCCGTCCACAGCGGTGAAAACGTCGAACCCGGCGCTTTCCAGCATGTTTTTCAAAAGCATTCTCGAGGTGATGGAATCCTCGACCAGGAGGACTTTTGGCCGCTCGGCAGTCTCTTGCGCGTCGGTTTGAAACGGCGCGCGGTCGTCTCCGGGACGTGCTTGAAGAAGGTCCTTGGCGTTGAGGATCAGCGCGGGCCTTCCCGACCCGAGAATCGTCGCCGCAGAAACGAACGGGACCCGCTTCAACTGTTTTCCCAAGTCCTTGACCAGGATTTCCTCTTCGCCCAGCACTTGGTCCACTCGCAATGCCATGATCGTGTCCGCCGCGCCGACCACGACGGCCGGAAAGAAATCCGTGTCCTCGCTTCTTTGCGTACCCGGAATTTTCAGAACGGACGACAGGTCGGCCAAAGAGGTCGCCCGGTCCCGGTAGGCGATGATACGGCGGTTTTCCGCAGTCTTGATTGCATCTTTATAAACTCGAATCACTTTTCTGACGTGGGTGCTGGGGATGACGAACACTTGGGAACCGCACTCCACCATGACCCCTCGGAAAGTGGCGAGGGTGGCGGGCAGTCTCATATGGAATACAGTCCCCTCCCCCGGCTTGGATTCGGTGGACAGCGTACCTCCCAGCATTTCGATCCGCTCCGACACGATGGCCATTCCGAGCCCCCTGCCCGAGATTTCCGTCACCAGCGGGGCAGTGGAAACCCCTGACTTGAATATCAGGGACACGGCTTTGTCGTAGGAAAGCTCGTCGGCTTCCGGCGCGGTCAACAGCCCGCGTTCGACCGCCTTTTTTTTCACGGCCTCCGCATCGATGCCGCGACCGTCGTCGGAAAGGACCATCTCCACGGTCTTTCCCTCGTTCTGCATGCCGGAAAGCCTTAGCAAGGCTTTTTCGCACTTACCGGCCAGTTTTCTATCTTCCGGGGGCTCGATGCCGTGATCGATGGCGTTTCGAATCAAATGAAGCAGAGGGTCCTTCATCTGCTCCAGAATTCTGCGGTCGATCTCGATGTGCGTGCCTTGCAGCTCGAATTGGACTTTCTTGCCGTTCTCGCGGGATATTTCGCGGACCATGAGCGGAAACTGGTCGAAAAGGTCCGCGCAGGGCCGCAGCATGGCGCTCTTGGTTTCTTCGAGAAGGTCGTCGGTCAGTTTTGCCAGACTGCGGCGATATCGTTCGAAGAATGCCGCCATGTCCCGAATTTCATGCGCCAGGGACTTGGCCTCTTCCTGTTCCGCCTCGAAAAAGCGAAACAGTTTCTTGCTTTCGCCGTTCGACAAGGACCGCTTGGAACGTCCGGCATCCATGCTTGCCTTCAAAAACTCGCGCGCTTTCTCGCGTCTTTCGAGGGAGGAGTCGAAAACGTCTCTGAGCTTCCTGAGGTTTTCCAGGTGGCTCGCCGACGCCAGTTTCAACCCGATCATCTCTTCGGCCCTGCGAAAAATGGCGTCGAGTTTTTCGCTTGCGATTCTCAAACCGCTTGCGTCGGCAGAACGGTCGTCCTTTTTATTCTTCGACGCAACCGATTCGGCACAGAAACAGGGATTTTTTCTATCCGTTTCGGACAATGGGCCCCGGGATGCCAGTCCCGAGCTTTCGGCCATGACGCACCCAGAACCTTTCGCAGGCTCGGGCTCGGACGGATGCCGCGCCGTCACGCCGGTCTCCGCGCTTTCGCGGCTTTCTTCCCGGTCGAAAAATCGCTTCAGCCTTTCGGTCAATGCCTCCAGTTTTTCGCCGGAAGACGAACTTTCGCCGTCGAGGTTGTCCATGAAGTCCCGGATGGCGGCCACGCAATCCTGCCCCAGATCGAAGAATGCCTCCGGAACGGCGACGGACTCTTTCTTGATCTGTGCGAAAACGCTTTCCATGGCCATGCAAAGAGCTTCTATGCCGTTGTAATCGACCGCCCGGGCCGCGCCTTTCAGGCTGTGGGCCTCCCGGTAGACCACTTCGAGGGCAGCCGCCTGCTCCTCGACGGTCTCCAGGTTTTCCAGCTTCAACAGGTTGCCGGAAAGCGATTCCAGCCGTTCGGAGGCTTCGGTTGCGAAGGCCGTTCGCAGCCGTTTCAGCAGTTGCTTCTCGTCCATGGTTCGTTTATCCGGAGAGTTGTCATTCGGCTGCCACGCGATAGGTCGCCGTCAACCCGTCCAGCCGGTCGGCCAGATCCTTCAAGTTTTCCGCCGCCTCTTCCAAAAGACGCGCGCCGTCCACATTCTGCATGCTGGCGTCCTTGATGTTGATCATGGCTTCGGAAAGCTGGTCCATGCCCAGGAGCTGTTCGTTGCTGGAGTGTGCGATGCCGGAAATGGTCTCGGCGGTCCGGGCGATGTTCTGCGCCAGGATTTCGATGGTTTCGCCCGCTCTGGCGGAAAGGGCGGAACCTTCGTCCACGGCCTTGTTTCCCTTTTCCGCCGCCATGACCGCCGAGGAGGAGGCGTTCTGGATTTCGTTCAGGATTTTGCGAACCTGGTTGGTGGCGTCCTTGGATTGCGAGGCCAAGGACTTGATCTCCTGGGCGACCACGGTGAAGCCCTTGCCGTGTTCGCCCGCTTTGGAGGCCTCGATGGCGGCGTTGACGGAAAGCAGGTTGGACTGGTCGGCCAGGTCGTTGACCGCGTTGATGATCTCCCCGATGCCCCTTGTCTGCTCGCTCAACTTGATGATGCTCTCCACCACGTATCCCACTTCGTTTTTGATGCGCTCCATGCCGGAAATGGTCAGTCCCGCCGCGTCGGCCCCCTGCTCGGCGATCGCAGCCGCCTTTCCGGCGTCCTCGGACACTCGCGCGGCGTGTTCGTCGGAAAGCCGGGCGGTCTGGCGGACTTCTTCCATGGTGGTGGAAATCTGCGCGATGGAGCTGGAGGTCTGGGACGCGCTGACCGCCAGCTGGGAGGCAGTGCTGGAAATCTGCCCCACCGCCTCCGACAGGGTCCCCACGCCCTCCTTGATTTCCATGAACATCTTTTTGAACGCCGTGATCATTTGGTCCAAAGCCCGATACAGAACGCCGATCTCGTCGTTTCCGTGGTCCGGGATTCTTTGATCCAGACGGCCTTCGGCCATTTTTTCGGCGATATTCACCAGTTTATCGACCGGTTTCAACACGCCCCGGACGAAAAGCAGGGAGACGACCAGAAGAATGGTGAGCAGCATGGCCGCCAGCAACCCGGTGATGGTAGCTTCCACAGAGCGTATCAACGCGTTTTCCGCCGCCGCGTCGAACCCGTGGGCCAAAACCCCGATCTGCTTGCCTTTGTAGTCCAAGACAGGAAAGGCCGACATGCATGTGTCCCCGGTCGTTTTGACCGTCAGGCCTTCCCGTCCCTTTTCGAGAAAACCGGCATCCATGCTTTCCTTGTATTTCGGATTATGGAACCCGGCGACCTGAACGAAACGCTGTTCCAGGACCGGAAACTCGACCGGGTCCTGCAAACGGTGGGTGATGGGCAGAAGGTCCGCGTTCATGTAGACAGCCATGTCCTTGGCTTCGTCGCCAGTGTCCGTCCGCAAAATCGTTTCGAAATCCACCAGCACTTCCACCGAGCCGAGCTGCTTGCCCAAACTGTCCTTGATCGGCGCCAGCCCGCGAATCACAAAACCGCCCCTGCCCACCTCGATACCTTTCACAGGCTGTCCGGTCCGGTTCACATCCAGCACCGTGTTTCTGAAGCCGGAAATATCGTCGGACACGTCCACCCATCCAGATTCGCGCTGAATCTGCTTGTCCCTCCACAGACGAACCAGGCTCCGGCCGTTGGGAAGATGGAAGTGCAGCTTCAATTTCCGCCCCCCCATGATTTTCTCGTAGCCCTCCAGGTTGGACCTGATCGACCGTCGCAACAGGTTCCTGGCCTCGTGCCCCGACGGGTCGTTCTCGTCCTGGATGTTTCCGGAATGCGCGATCTGGTAGGCGCTCAGGACGTCGGGCACTTGCGAGAACAGCGCGGCGATGGCCAAGGCGGAATCGGAGGATGTTTCAAGATTGTGGAGCACCTCCTGCATCTGGTGGTTGGCGATTCGGCGAATGTATTTGTCGTTCAGGCTCGACAACTGACCGCCCACCAAAAGGGCGCCGATTCCCCCCAGAACCACGAACGCCGACAGCAAAGCCAGAATAAACTTCGTCTTCAAACTCATGGGCCGATATCCTTTCATTCCACGATCATAGTATCATCGTTCAAAATCTTGTTTCCGTCCAGTACCACAATGCCGTCGCGGGTGACTCCCTTCAGGTATCTCGCACGGATGTCCGTCAGTGTCGGCAAATCGGACCGAAGGTCGTCCAGGCTGACGGATCCGGCCTCCCGGACCGCGTTGGCGAGAATGCCGAAGGTCATGGTTTCCGATTCCAAAACGACGACCCGGTCGGTATCGGCGACGCCGTCGCCGGGAAGATCGAAAAATTTTCGAAGGTCCACGACCGACAGAATCTGCCCGCGGAAATTGACGATGCCCGCAATGAAGTCGGGCGTATGGGGAACAGGTGTCAAATCCCTGAGCGGATAGACCTCCTTGATACAAGCCAACTCGATGGCATGTACTTCGTTCGCCAGCTCGAACAGGGCGACATCCAGACGCCCTCTGTCCGGCGATTCGGACGGAGTCTCCATGGCCAGCTCTTCGGCTCGCCTGGCCAGAATGTCATCGTTGTCGTCCATGCCGAATTCCTCCATCAGAAAGCTTTTCCAGGCTTCCGAGAATGTCCGAGGCGGTCATGCCTCCCGAATCAGGGACCACGGATTCGGGCGGAAGTTTTCCCGCAACCCTGGCCGCATTGTCGAAATATTTTTCGGCCTCCGACCAATTGCCCCGCTCTTCCGATATTCGTCCCAGCGAAATGAAGGCCAAGACATGGAAGGGATTCAGATACAGGGTTTCTTTCAGGGCCTTTTCGGCCTCGGACAAGTCTCCGGCCTCCTGGAAAATACCCGAGAGCAGATATCGATGGCCCGGATTGAACTTGTCCAGCTCCACCGCTTTTTTGCAATGGGCGATGGCGGGCTGGCAACGCCCCAGACTCGCTTCGGCCTCCGCCGCGACCGCCGACGCTTCCGCCATGGTTCGGTCGTCGTCGAAACCGCCTTGCCCTTTTCCCATATAAGGCGCCAGAAGTTCCAGGCACGACAGGAATTTTCCTTGGTTCAACAATTCGCGCGCCGATTTCAAAATGCCAGTCTTGTCGGGACACGAACTACGGTCCTCGGCTTTTGCATCTCCGGCGCCGAGCAGCGTTCTTTTCGTAGACGCGTTCTTTCCCAAGCCTGCTTCCGGCTTCTTTCGACCGGCATGGTTGGGTAAAACAGAATTTTCGGGGCAGATGCGAAGGTCGTGGGCTTTTCCGCAGACACTGCGTCCCTCACCCACGCGCTTGACGAAATAAACGAACCCTCCTTCCCGCGCGGGCGCCAGATCGGGGTGCGACAGCGCGCCGGTCTCGCTCGGAGAGGACAGCAGGTATCCGCCGGGGACAAGGGAGTTGGAAAGGTTGTTCAAGACCTCTCTGCGGGAAGATGCCGAAAAATACATCATAACGTTTCTGCAAAGAACCATGTCGATGCTGCCCGGCGCGATGTGCCGGACGAAGTCCGCTTCATCGACAAGGTTGATGCGAGAGAAACGAACTTGGGAACGGATGCGCGGCGACAGTACGAACAGGTTTCCGGCCTTGACGGAAAAATATCGCCGCCGCGTCGTTTCGTCCATGCCCCGCAGGGACCATTCCCGGTAGACGCCTTTTCGCGCTTGCGAAAGAAACCGAAGGTTGATGTCCGAGGCATGTATCTGGACCGAATACGACTGCCGGGCGACAGGCGCACGGTCGAGAAGAATCGCCAGGGAGTAGGGCTCCTGACCGCAGGCGCAGCCGGCGCTCCAGATATTGATGGTCCTTGCCTCGCCTTTCTTTCCTTTTAGTATTTCCGGAATCAAAACGGTTCGAATGTATTCGAAAAGCCTGGGGTCGCGGAAAAAATAGCTCTCCCCCACGGTCAGGTGCGACCAGAGAACGTCCCAATGGCCCTGCCCGGCTTGGGCCGACAAGAAGAACTCCATGCAGGTTTCGGCCGCGTCCATTCCCAATTCGTCGGCAGTCGCCCTTGCCGCCCGGCGAAGGTCGGAACGTTTTTCCTTTTCGAAACACAGCCCGGTCTTCTCGTACACAAAAACGCCGAACCTATCGACGATTTCGCTTTCGTTCTTCATTCTTTATCGGCCATTTGGTTGTCGTAGCGCAAACATGACGGGGCGGTTTCCAGACCGCTTGCCTCCGGAATCCTGTCCATTCTGCAAATGGCGACAGTTCGTCCCTCGAACCGTCCCACCCCGTCGAAGAAATGGTTGCTGTCGGAAAAGAAAAGGCGACGCATGTCGATCTGTTCCTCGGACCACGAAACAACCCCTTCGACACCGTCCACCACCCCGGCGAACCGGGTGCCTTCGCCGGTGGAGAACACGACGATCCGGTCCTCCGGTTCCAGCGGCTTGTCCTCCAGTCCGAAGATGCGTCGAAGATTCAAAAGGACGATGGCGGTCCCCCGGATGTTGATTCCGCCCAGAACGGTTTCCGGGCTTTGGGGAATCGGCACGGGAGCCGCCGCGCGGAAAACCTTCTCTACGTAAGCCAAATCGACGGCGAAACTTCTTCCGAATATGTCGAAAACAAGATAGTCGGTGGGTCTTTCCATTTCCTGCGCCTCCTCCCTCCGTTCCAGATTCCGCTGGATTCTTCGACACGGACGATACCGATACGTGTGATCGGGCTTTTCAACACGCGCAACTCGAAATCAAGTATTTCCCGGTCTACACCTATCCGATGGCCGAAACGACGACGGTCACCCCGTCGATGACTTTTCTTCCGAAAGCTGTTTTAAAACGGTTTCTTCAGAGTAGCTTTTTGAAAATGCCCTTGTCCTTCAGAAACAGGTTCTTGAAATCCTCGATATTTGCAGGGGCTTTTGGCAATTCGGCGCGGAAGGCTTCCCAAAAAAGCAGAGGTACCCTTTGCAGGAACGCCGTCTCCTGTTCGTCAGGCCCCATGGCGACCCCCTGCATGGACATCATGCCGATTGCGAATCGGTCGGAATGCTTTTTTTCGATCGTTTTTTTTACCTGCCTGACAAGCCAAGTCTTGCCTGTCTGCCTGGGGGCCCAGATCGTAAAAAAGTGCTTCGCCTCCTCCGAATCTCCGACCAGGCTTTCCGTGAAAGTCTGTATCAGTTTCTTTCTGGGAACGGTGAAATGCTTTTTCTCTTCGACGGGTCCGTATGAAAAGAACCTTCTCACACTTTGTATTTTCCGAAATCGTCCGGGTCGAGGTTTTCCAGGTATTCGGCCCACTTCTTGCCCTCTTCACTCTGGTCGGCAACCTCGACGTCGCCCTCCTCGACCTCGCCGGCCTTGGACTTGAGGATGACCTCGTCGTCCACGAAGATGGGGGCATCGAAGCGAAGGGCGATGGCGATGGCGTCGCTGGGCCTCGCGTCGATGCTGAAGGTGGTCTCTTCGGACGCGAAATGGATCTTGGCGAAGAAAGTGTTGTCCCGCAGGTCGCACACTTCGATCTTGCTCACATGGATTTTGATGTAATCCAGAAAGTTCTTGAACAGGTCATGGGTCATGGGCCGGTCGAACTTGATGTTCTGCAGGGCCGATGCGATGGAAGTGGCCTCGAGCAGACCGATCCAGATGGGAATCGCCTGTTCCGTCTCGTTGGACTTCAGGATGATGATGGGCGTGTTGGAGTTTGGATCCATCGTCAGCCCGGCTATGGTTACTCTATGCAGCATACGTTTCTCCTTTCGCAATCGGAGTTTCGGTCCCTTCCGCAACCGGCTTTCCCCAAATGGAATGGGGAAATGCTCCGTCAATCTTGACATCAACCGACCTGCCTGTCAAGTTTTCATCCGGCCTGACGCTAGTAGATTCGTCCAGCATGATGTTGACGACGATGTTTGTCTCCGTGCGGCCCGACCACTGGACGACGTCGAGGTCGGCGCCGCCCGCGCGCTGCTTTTTGCTCGGACCCTCCACCAAAACGCGCAAAACCGTTCCGATCAGCGACCGGTGCCTGGCCGTGGTCCGATCCTCCTGCGACTCGAGCACCCGCCGTAGCCGTTGCGTCTTCACAGACTCCGGCACCTTGCCGGAAAATTTCCTGGCCGGCGCGGACGGCCGGTCAGAATACTTGAATGCGAAAAGGCTGTCGTAGGACGCCTTTTCGATCAAATCCAGGGTTTGCTCGAAATCTTCTTCGCTCTCGCCGGGAAACCCCACGATGATGTCTGTGCTCAAGGCGATGTGCGGCCTGACTCTCCGGAGACCCTCCACCTTTTTCATATAGATCTCCTTCGTATACCCTCGGTTCATCCTTTTCAGAATCCGGTCGGAGCCGGACTGCACCGGCAGGTGGAAATGGCCGCACAGCTTTTCGTATTTGGCGAACGCTCCCATGAGTTCCTCCGAAAGGTCCTTGGGGTGCGACGTGGTGAACCGAATTCTCTCCAGCCCTTCCACGCGGTCCACCATGCCGATGAGTTCGGCAAACGAGCAATATCCCTGCTTGATCCCGTAGCTGTTGACGTTCTGCCCCAGCAGGACTACTTCCCTGACCCCCGAACAAACCAGCGACTCTATTTCCCCGACGATGCTCTCCGGACGCCTGCTGATCTCCTTTCCCCGGACCGACGGCACAACGCAATACGTGCAATAGTTCTCGCAACCCGTCATGATCGTAACGAAAGACGACACCTGACCGTTCGAGGAAATCGGCGCGTCCGGCTCGGTTCGCACTGGCGCGTCCGTCATTTCCACGTCCACGATCTTTACGCCTTGCCTTTCGATTCGAGCCACATGCTCCGCCACGCGCCCGATGGCACGGGTGCCGAAAACCAGGTCCACCGAGGGGACCCTTTTCAAAATGGCCTCGCCCTCCTGCTGCGCCACGCAGCCTCCCACGGCGACCACCAGGTCCGTCTTCTTCCTCTTCAGCTTCGCCAAGCGGCCCAGGAAACTGAACGCCTTCTGTTCCGCCTTTTCTCGAATCGTGCACGTGTTCACCACGACCAGGTCCGCCTCCTCCAGGACAGAGGTCTTTTCGAATCCGAGCCGCGCCAGAACCGACGCCACCTTCTCGGAATCGTAGACGTTCATCTGGCAGCCCATGGTGTTTACGAACAGTTTTTTGGTTTTCATCGTCGAAAAACTTGTCAAGTTGCCGGACCGACACGGTCCTCGATTAACATTTCGGTTTTCAAGCGGGACAGAAGAAGCTCGAACTCCTCCTCGCAGCCCAGGGCCACGAAAACATCTATGAATCCTAAGGCCGGATCGATTGTTGTCAACTGCGCCATGCCCTCGTAGGCTTCGAGGATGAATTTCAGGAACCCGATGTTGGAGGAATCGATCCGATAGGACTTTTTTTTGCAAACAGATTCCAATGGAGAAGCCTTTTCCACGGTCATTTCGACAACCTTTCCGGCTTCCGGCAAACCGACAGCCCTGCCGCGCAATTCATTTTCATGTTGTTTGAATCTTAAAACTAGGGTATTTCAAAGCGTATGAATAAAAAATTGAACATACTCCGTCCGGACCCGAACGTAGTCCGGGAAATATATTATTCCCTGCGCTGCCATCCGGTGACCGCCAAGGTGCTGGCGAACAGAAACCTGGGCGGCGCCGAGGAAATCGAGCACTTTCTGTCTCCCTCCCTGCGGCGGCTGCGCGACCCTTTCACCCTGGCCGACATGGACGCCGCCGCAAGGCGCATTGCAAAAGCCGTCTGGGACCGGGAGGAGATCCTGATCTTCGGCGACTACGACGTGGACGGCATCACATCGACCATCCTGCTGTACGAGTTTCTCAAGCAAGCCGGCGCCGTGGTGACCTTTTATATACCCCACCGTTTGGACGAAGGATACGGGCTGAAGGCCGGCCAGGTCGAAAAGATCATCGAGGCCAATCCGGGCTTGAGCCTGATCGTCACGGTGGATTGCGGCTCCCACAGCCACGATGCCGTGGAGGCGGCCCGCAGGGCGGACATCGACGTCGTAGTCACCGACCATCACAACACGCCCGATAATCTACCCGATGCACTGGCCGTGGTCAACCCCAAGCGAAGCGACTGCCCTGCCGGCCTTTCGCACCTGGCGGGCGTGGGAGTGGCGTTCTATCTGGCCATCGCGCTTCGCAAGCGCCTTAGAGACGATGGGTACTGGAAACGCCATTCGGAGCCCAACCTGAAAAATTTCTGCGACCTGGTCGCCTTGGGCACCGTGGCCGACCTGGTGCCGCTGACCGACGAGAACAGAATCCTGGTGAAAACCGGTCTGGAAGTCTTGCAGTCCAAGCCGCGCCTGGGACTCAAGCACCTATCCAAGGCCTGCGGTTTTTTCAGGCGCAAGCTGGACAGCGAGGACATCGCGTTTCGCATCGCCCCCCGGCTCAACGCGGCCGGAAGGATCGAACACGCGAAAACGGCGGCGGAGCTTCTTCTGTCCGACCGGGAAGACCGGGCTGCGGAGCTTGCCAAGTTTCTGGACGACCTGAACTGCCAGCGACGGGAACTGGAAAAAACAGCCTACGAACAGGTGCTGGAAAAAATCGGCGACGCCCCCGAAAAGCAGGCCGGAAAACCGGTGGTCCTGGCGAGCCCCGACTGGCACGAGGGCGTGCTGGGCATCGTGGCCTCGCGGGTGGCCGAACGGTTCTTCTCCCCCGCCGTGCTGATCTCGGAACACAACGGGTTCGGCAAGGGGTCCTGCCGAAGCGTTCCCGGTTTCGACCTCTTCGAAGGCCTCTGCCGATGCGCGCCTCTTCTGGACGACTTCGGGGGGCACAGCATGGCCGCCGGGGTCAAGATCAAGACGTCCAACATCGACCGGTTCCGACAGGCCTTCCAGGAGATCTTCGAAACCGAGTTTCGAAGCCGGGAACTCGTCCCGGAAATCGACATCGATTGCGAGCTTTCCTTCGACGACGTTTCCGAATTTCTCATCGACGAACTCGAAAGACTCAAGCCTTTCGGCGCGCACAATCCGGAACCCGTGTTTCTGGCGAGAAACGTCAAGGTCGCCGCGCCGAAAATCGTCGGCGAAACCCATCGCCGCATGGTGCTGAGCCAGCCGGACGGGCAGACGGACAAGCTTTTGAACGCCATCCATTTCAACATCGACCCGCAAACCCCGCCGGAAGAATATCTGGATTACGTGGTTTTCAAGCTCCAATGGAACCGATGGAACGGTTCGAAAAACGCCCAACTTCTCATTCTCGAAGCGGTGCCATGATTTCAAAAGGACCGGCGAAAGAGGCGATTCGGGACAAAAAATTCCCTTTAAAATCAAAGGGTTGCAATCTGTTCGACAATCTTATTGTGTCGCAACATTTTGCTTGCAATCGAAAACGCATAACCCTATTATAGGTTCACTGAAAAATTTCGGACAATGTCCGGCCAAAACGCCGTCGGACTTGCCCTTAACCCAATAGACAAGCAAGGTGGCCCTTTATGGCGAAAGTATTTCGGCCAAGTTCCCGGGAAGCCAGCATTCTTTCGAAAATAGAATCTTCCAAGGAATACGAGCGAAGAAAAGCGATCAGCAGCGTCAAGGATCATATGGACCAGCTCACCAACTCCATCGCGTCCAAACTGGTGGAAAAGAATCTCGTGGAGACCAACAACATGAAGTCGCTCGAGGAACAGATCCAATACGCGTTGGACAAGCTGGGCCGCATGGACGATTTCGACATCGACTACGCGACTTCCCCCATACGGCAACTGGTTCCCCAGCCCCATGTCGTCAGTCTCTACATGACGTCGTTTGTGATCGAAAAGCTGCTGAACCACAAGGACATCATCGACATCTACGGTTCGGACGAGGAAATTTATCAGACCATCCACACGCAGGTGAAAAAAATCCTGCCGGTCTGAAAATGGCGCCGTCCTTTCACTCCAGACGATTCAACGGCCCCTTCGACGATCCCGGCGTATTTATCAGCTTCACAAATCAAAAGCGGGCGATTCTCTTCGACCTCGGAGACAACAGCCCGCTGTCCTCCCGGGACGTCATCAAAATTTCCCACATTTTCGTTTCCCACACCCACATGGACCATTTCATCGGTTTCGACCGGGTTCTGCGCCTTCTGCTCGGAAGAGAGAAGACCCTGCATCTCTACGGCCCCGAAGGTTTCCTGAAAAACGTGGAGGGAAAACTTTCGAGCTACACCTGGAACCTGGTGCGGCAATACCCCTACCCCTTCGTAGTGGTGGCCTCTGAAATTCGACAGGACCGCATTCTGCGCCGCCGCTACGCCTGCCAGTCCGGATTCGCCCCCGAAGAGGAAACCACCCTTGAAAAGGCCGACGGCACCCTGCTCGAAGAACCCTCCATTTCCATCTCGTGCGAAATCCTGGACCACAAGACACCGTGCCTGGCCTTCAGCCTCTCCGAAAGCTTCCACGTCAACATCAACAAAGACCGGCTGCAAAAAATGGGACTGGCCATGGGCCCCTGGCTAAACGATTTCAAAAGGGCCATCTTCGAAAACAAAGACCCCAAAGCCATCGTCTCCACCCCTCTTGCTGAAAACGACAAAGAAAAGAAGGATTTTCGCCTGGAAGAACTGGCGGAACAAATTGCCATCGTAACGCCGGGCCAAAAAATCTCGTATGTCACCGATGCGGCTTTCAGCGACGAAAACGTGGAAAAAATCCTCAAGCTGTGCAAGGGTTCCGACCGTCTTTACATCGAAGCGTGCTTTTCCGAACAGGACCGCGACGTGGCGCTGGAAAAAGCCCACCTCACCGCCGCCCAGGCCGGTGCCATCGCGGCCATGGCGGGCGCAAAGGAATTCGAAATCTTTCACTTCTCTCCCCGCTACGAAGGGCAGGAGCAACTTCTGGAAAAGGAAGCCAGGGAGGCTTGGACCGCTTGCCTCGAAAAAAGTAGTGTCTAAACGCAGGTTGGGTTGAGCGTGTTACTCGATACTATAGCGAAGATCAAGTTTTTTCCGCCGACCGAGTACGTTTCGAGCCAGACATGGAAATCTTTTTTCAGCAGTCTTTCGAATATCGACGCACCGTCCTTACGTCTTGCCACGATCACGTCCTCGACGTCGAAATGGTCTATCAAGGCTGGAGATTGGGTGGCCACTACCAGTTGCGTGCGCTTGGAGGCGTTTTGCATCAGCTCTGCGAGGACAGCGATGGCTGTCGGATGCAAACCCAGTTCCGGCTCGTCGATGATGATCGTCGATAGGGGGTTCGGTTGCAGCAAAGCCGTCGCCAAGCAAAGGAAACGGATGGAACCGTCGGAGAAATGATATGGTTGCATGGGGCGGTCCGAACCCTTTTGCAACCAGGAAAGTCTGACTTTTCCCTTTTGTTCGGATTCGGCTACGTCCGGAAAGAAATCTTCGAAAAATGGCATCACAATACGCACAGCGTCCAGGATTTCTCTGTATTCGACCACATGATTCCTTTTCAGACTTAAAAGATGAAGCGCGATGTTGATGCCATCAAAACGCAACATCTTGTTGTCTTGGACAATCCCTGTTCCGAGACATGTATATGCCGCGTTCTCGAAATGTTCACCCGGCCGGATATTCCTTTCATGATCGATTCGCAGTGGCGCGGTTTCTTGTACCTTCACGGCATTGTCGGTTCGGAAACCATCGCGGACCCGCAAGGAGACAAAACCGAAATCTGCCGCTTCGCCAACCCTTTTCATTCAACGCCGTCTCTGCAACGCCCTCGCCCTGGACCTGATCGGGGATCGCACTCCCATCCTGACCGTCGAACCCTTGGACCGGTTGGAAGACGTATTGGAAAAACCCGAACTCGATCTCACGGCGCTGCTGGAACGGTACAAAAATTATCTCGAGCGATTGAAAGCCGAAGGCATAAATCCCTGGAAAGACCAGCCGAGACGAGCCGACATGAATTTCATGAAGGCCGCAGGGCATTTTCATCTTTACGCCTGGCTGAAGGAAGCCGCAAGGGACATGTGCGTGGTCAGTCCCGAATTTCCTGCGGGAAACGGCAAGCTGCGGAATATGCCTCGCAGCTGGGTTTGAGCGCCACGTGCCTAGCCTTGTACGTTTCGGTCGAGGACCCAAACGTACTAAAGAAACTTTCCGGAAAAACCGAGATCGACGGAGTTTCGGTGTTCGTGTGCGCTATCGGGTGGGTTTGAACTCGATGAAGATAATTTCTATTCAAGTTCGGGATTTCATCATCCCATCAAGCAGTTTCCACGGCAGAATCAGTGTCATCGGATGTCCGGGTAGTTCTTCAAAATCATAGCGTTGGTAAAATGTCCTTGCCCTCGGTGTCGCGCAGTCCAGCAGGACTGCGACAAAAGGCATCAGCCGACCCGTTGCATGACAGTCGGATAGGGCCTGGGCGAGGAGGCGCTTGCCAAATCCCCGGCCCTGGTACTGTTCATCCACACCCAACCAGGCAAGAGTAACGATGGGCAGCAGGGTGCCCGGAAGTTTGCGTGCCATTTCTCGCGGGAGTTCATCGAAATTCACCTGTCCCATTGCCAGTGTGTAGAAGCCGGCAATAACACCCGGCTCTTCCAACAGAACCCGGGTGACGGACATTCGCTTGTTTTGGGCTTGGCGCGCGCGTTTTTTCAGCCACTCGTCAACGACATCCACGCCGCTATGGAAGGCGGTGCGCTTATGGCACTTTTCAAGTCGCTCGATGGAAAAGCCTTCCGGCCAGCGAACAGATGTCAATCGTCCCCCCGCATGATTTTACCGAGTTCGCGTTGGGCTTTGGAAGGTTCGACCGAAGCCTCCAGTGCCAGCCAGAATCGTTCCTGTTCATCCGCAGTCATCTGCAAAACATTGTTTTTGGCCTGTGCGACCTCCCTTTTCGCCGCAGGAACCAGCACCAGCCGAATGTAATCGGACAATCCCACGTGACGCAGTTTCGCCGCCTCCTCCACCGCCCGTTTGCTTTGGGGGTCCAATCGGGCTTGGAGTGTTGTTGTCGCCGTCGTCTTTGCCATAATGCACCTCTCTGAATAATGTAATGCATTCTGCATGCATCAACAGTTTGATAAGATAGCAACCTTCTGTTTGTCAACAAAATTGTATGAAAAACCGCAGGAAGAACCTCCTGTATTTGGCGCAAGAGAGGCTCGGCATATTGCCGCAAAATCTTATCGAGGGCATCAAAAGGCTCGAATCGCCCGAAATCCTCGACGATCTGTTCCGCAGAACCTTGAGGTGCGATTCTCTGGAACAGTTCAAGGGTCGGATTGCCGAAGCGTTGGAAAGCTAAAAGCACCTTCTTGCTTACCTCGGAGACTTTATGAGACGATTCAATTCCTACGGTCCGGTTGACGAAAGAAAACATTTCACCGTTCCGAGAAAAAAACTGGTGGAATCATGCTTCGAAAACCTGATCGGACATCCCGAAGAGGGCGGGCATTATTTCACCGTCTGGGCGCCCCCCCGGCAGACTGGCAAGACCTGGCTTGTCCGGCAGGCGAAAAAGGAAATCGAAAGACGATATCCCGACCGGTTCAGCATCGGCCTGATGTCCATGCAGGGCGTCGTTCTAAAGGATGCGGATTCGGACGAGGAGATTTTGTCGTGGATGGCGAATCTGATGAGAGATTCCTTGGGCATCAAGCCCGACACATCCAAGGACTGGATTTTGCAGATAAATTTTTTCTGGTTATAACGGATTTGGGGGAGCGGCAATGCGTAGGTTGGGTTGAGCGGGTTTCATGTTGGGTTTCGCTTGCTTCCCGACCATTTCGCGCGCCGTATCTGTTTGTTTGATAGAATTCCGTAGCGAAACCCAACAATTGACGACGCTCAACCCAACCTACATTCCACCCACCCCCAAATCCGTTATAACCAGAAAACTTTTTCCGTCGGCATCTCGGCAGCGGTTGAAATTTTTAAGTTTCATGTTGGGTTTCGCTTGCTTCCCAACCATTTCGCGCGCCGTATCTGTTTGTTTGATAGAATTCCGTAGCGAAACCCAACAATTGACGACGCTCAACCCAACCTACATTCCACCCACCCCCAAATCCGTTATAACCAGAAAACTTTTTCCGTCGGCATCTCGGCAGCGGTTGAAATTTTTAGGCCGATAGGGTATGCGGAACATATTTTATAATTTTCTGTTCATAAACGAATAAATCTCAGACAAGATCGGAGAATCGCTTATGTCAAGCAAACTGATCGAAATGGAAGGAATTTTGGTGGAGGCCGAGGTGTCGGACGATGCAGCCAGGGAAATCGCCGGAGGAGCGGCGGAAAAGGTCGCGGCCACCTTGGACAAGATCACCCCCATCTTGCGTCAAATCTGCCGGCCAATCAACGAATTGTGGAAGGAAATTGATAAATCCGACCAATCTTCCCTGGATATCGACCAGGCAGAGGTGCAACTCGCTCTCGGTTTCGAGGGCGAGGGGAGTGTCTATATCGCCAAGGCAAAGGCGAATGCCAACCTCGCGGTTAAATTGACACTTAAACCTCGCGAGCCCAAACATGGATGATGTCTACAAGGACGCCGTATTCCCCATATCGGGCGACCGCGACAATTCAAAGGGCTATGGAAGCGGGTTTGTCGTATATCGAAATGAAACCCATGTGTTCATCCTCACCTGTTTCCATGTGCTTCGAAAAATATGCGGCGATGAGCAATCCATCGACAAGGAACGTATCTGGGTTGCCGGAAAACACCCGACAGAAGTGTTTCCCCCCGAGGAATCCGATATCCACGATTTGGCCTTGCTTCAGGTCGAGAGCATCGAAAATGCCAGGCCCTTTCCGCTGATGGATTCCCTCGCGTCGGAAATGTCCGTGTACATTCCGGTCTGCCAGAAATTGACCAGGGATTTCGATGTCGAACCGCTGCAAGGTGTCGTCGAAAAGGAAAACGTCAGGATGAGTCCCTATTGCGGTTGCCGTCTGGACTCCTGCAAATTGAAAATGGACCCTGATTGCGATTTGAACGATGGCAACAGCGGGGCGCCGGTCGTCGATGCCGGAACCGATCATGTTGTCGCAATTGTCACTCACGATCAGAAAAAAGGGATCGTCGGACGCGCCGTCTCCATCGTCGGCCTAAAGCATATCTGGCCCGACCATATCTGGCCCGATATGAAAAGAGACCTCATCAAAAAACCGACGAAACCCCGGCAATCTTCTCAAAATACGGGACAACCCGACCCCTATTTGATCGACTTTCACCCCCAGCTGGAAAAGATACGCGAGACGCTCGTTCGAAAACGCTCCCCAGGGACAAATGCCGCGGATCGATGCTCTCCCATGATATTTTTTCTCCACGGCGAGCAAGACCATCACCTGTTTCTGACTGCGCTCAGGGATTATTACTGGGAAACCATGATCGAAACAGTCCCGGAGCTTCGCTTGAAACCTCGTTTGCTATGGGTAAAAGATCCCGTGCCATTCGACAAATACGAAGCGTTCGAAGCGAAGCTGAAGGGCTTCCTTTCGAGGCAAATGCAAAATGTTTACCGCCAGTCGTCCCGAATGCCGGACCAGCAAAGCCTGGATGTATTCGAGTTGTGTCATAAACTGACCTTCGATTTTCCGGTTATGGTGTCCATATCGGCAAGGGCCGGCGATTTGGAATCCCACCGCAAGATTGTTTTCGATCATTTTCTCAAATTTTGGGGGTCGTTTTCAACCGCGATTGAAAAAGAAGCAACAGCCGGGAAATATCCATTGTCGGTATTTCTGGTGATAAAATACAGACATGAAAATAGCGCGCCGTCTTTTTGGAATATTTTGAGGCGGCCCCTGGGTTCGTTTTTTAAGTCATCGAAAAAGATGGATGCAATGGAAACTATCCGGCAATTGTTGACAACGGAAGAATACGAACCTTACGCGTTGCCCGAGCTGTGCGGTGCGGATTGCGACGACGTGGACGCTTGGATGGACACCGACCCGGTCATCGACTGGATGAAACGGAAAAATATCGTCAGGAAAGAGGCATTGAGAAATATTTTCTCCGACAATTTTCGGAAAAGGATGTTTATCGAATCTCTGGCCCCTCGACTGAAAAAGGAAATCGGGCTGGCCGAGGCCTAAACGATGCGGAAAGGAAAGGTTCATGGACAACGCGTATTTTCGTGGCAAGGGCGACGATAATAAAGTCCCCGAGGGCTGGAAAAATTTGCCGCTTCCCCAGAGAGAAGCCGAGACGCGCCCGGCGACATACGACACCGACGAGCAATTGCGGGCGGCGGTGGAAACCGCCTTGGTCCTGGGCCAGCCCCTTCTTTTGACGGGCGAGCCCGGCACCGGCAAGACCCAGCTGGCCTATCGGCTGGCGTGGGAATTGGATTTCGGGGACGTCTTGCGATTTCAGACCAAATCCACCAGCGTCGCCACCGAGCTGTTCTACACCTACGACACCATCGGCAGGTTCCATGCCGTTCACGCTGGAAAATACGACGAGGTGGACGACAGGGCATTCATCACCTTCAACGCTCTGGGAAAAGCGATACTGCTGGCAAACGAAAAGGCCGGCGTGGAAAAGGTCTGGCCGGAAAACATCCCCCACGACGGTCCCCGAAGGTCCGTGGTGCTCGTCGATGAAATCGACAAGGCCCCCAGGGACTTTCCCAACGATATTTTAAACGAGATCGAAAACCTGGTCTTCAATGTCCCCGAAATCGGCGGCAACCCCGAGTTTCGGGCCGAAAAACGGATGAGCCCCGTGGTGGTGATCACCAGCAACTCGGAGAAAAACCTTCCGGAGGCCTTTCTTCGAAGGTGCATTTACCACGATATCCAATTTCCCGAATTCGACCGTTTGCTCCGAATCGTCGAAAACCGCATGGCCGACATCCCCGACCCCACCGGCCGGGACCTCCGTCTGAGCGACACCGTCCTGAGACAGGGGGTTGACCTGTTCTTTCATTTGAGACAGGCGGACCCTCCCATGAGAAAGGCCCCCTCCACCGCCGAACTGATCGCATTTCTCCAGGCCATCCGGATAAAGGCCGGGGATAAAAACCCCTTTGAAACGGACCGTCGCATGGTGAAGGATACATTGGGGACCCTGTTCAAGTATCGACAAGACGGCGATATTGCCGGAAAGGTTTTTAAAAATTGGCGCCCGCCGAAATAAGAATTCGGGACTATGCCGAAAACCTGTTTCTTTTTCTTCGAGAACTGAACGGCCGGGATTTCACCATAGGCTTTTCCGAGCACGAGCGGGTTCGAAGACTCCTGGCGCGACTGGCCGCCGAGGGGCGAATTCCAGACGATCTCGGCGCACTGAAGCCTTATCTGGCAGCCGTTGTCTGCACCACCCGAGCCCAGCAACAAGAGTTCTATCGCCGGTATGAACGCTGGGCGGCCCGGTTCGCTCCGGACGACGGCGAAACAGGGGGGACAATGCCGCCTGAAACCGACCCGGTCGAGGAATTCGAAAAGCTGGGATTTCGGTTCAGGAAGTGGATACCGATTTTTATCTGCGTGGCCGTCCTGCTTGTTTTCGGGACGGTGGTTTGGCTTGCGACAGATTTCGGCGGGAGCGAAAAGCCCGTGGCGGGGGATACGGTCGCTGTTCCGGGAGCAACTCCGAGCGAACCGTTGCAGCCAACGCCGACGGAAAACCGACCGCAACCGGCAGCGACAAACCCCCCGATGGTGGAAAACACCGGCCCGGGGGTGCAGGCAGGACCCCGTGAAACGCTCCCGAATCCCCTTGTTTCCGCAGCTGTTCTCCTGTGTCTCGTCTTGATCCTCGCCTTGGCGATTCGAAACGCCTGGTGGCATTTTATCGTCAGAAAATATACCAGGGACCCGCTAAAACCCCTTCCCGTCCATGTGCCGGTCAACCTTCCGGAACTGTTTCCCTCCGTGGCCATGGCACGGGCTGCCCGGGAGTTTCGTCGCCATGCCCGAACCCGGAGTACCGAGCTGAATGTCCCGGCCACCGTAGACCGAACCATTCGAAATTTCGGGTTCTTCTCCCCGGTGGCGGGGGTCCGCCATGTGATGCCCGAATACCTGGTGCTCATCGACCGCGCCGCTTTCATGGACCACCAGGCCAGTTACGTGCACAGCCTCACCAAGTCCATCGAGGAGAACGGGGTCTTTATCAAGCGATGCTATTTCGACCGGGACCCGAGACGGTGCCTTCCGGAAAAGGGCGAAGCACGGTTTTTGTCCCTTGCGGACCTGGCCGCAAGGTATCCGGAACACCGGCTGATCGTTTTTTCCGACGGCGCTGGCTTTTTGAACCGTTTCTCCGGAAGACCCGCCGATTGGGTGGAAAAGCTGTTTCGATGGGAAAAGCAGGCGCTGTTGCTTTTCGACGCCAAGAGTTCGCGGACCTTCGAAAACCACCCGCTCAACGACCTGGATTTTATCGTCATGCCCGCCTCGGATCGGGGGTTGGCCGCACTGATCGCCCATATGGAGAACTCGCCCGACGCCGAAATCGTCGCCAGCGGCGCGGGAAGGCAGATTCCCGATTTCGTTCGGGAAAACGAAGCCGAGTGGCTCGACCACCTGGAACCCGTACCCGAGCGCGCCCGCAAGCTCGTGTCGGTCCTGAAGCAATACTTTCTGGCCGAAGACGACAGCGCCGGATGGTTCTGGTTTTGCGCCTGCGCGGTGTATCCGGAGATGGGATATGCCCTGACCCTTCATCTGGGCGAAAGCCTGCGGGAAGAAAACGGCGAGAAACTGTTCGCCGCCCGACGCCTGTTGGACATGGTCCGCCTTCCCTGGTTTCGCCACGCCTCCATGCCCGACTGGCTCCGAAAACGACTGATCGGCGAGATGACCGGTCCCCGGGAAAAACAGGTGCGCGAACTGCTGATGGTGTTGCTGAACTCCCCCGAAAAAATGGCCTTTCCCGGAGCGGCGACCGTTCGTACCCCGGAAAGATTTCCCGGCCTGGCATCCCGGATTTTCAAGGCCCTCGCGGGCTTTCGGGGTCGAAAACTCGATCCCGAAAGCCCCCTGAACGACCACATCTTTTTCACCTTCATGGTTCATCCCCTGGCCCTGCGAATCTCCCGCGCGGCAAGAAAGGCCCTGGAGCGGCTTGCGGCCAGCAGAGAGGACGAAACCGGTCCTCGCGATAAAAAAATCGACCCGGCGGGCAAGACAAGGCTCGAAGAGGCGGACAGCGCATATCGAAAGATCGTGGCCCTGACCAACGACCGCGATTGGGCAAAGGCCCGGTCCGTTCTGAACGAGAAAAAATCCGAACTGGCCGAAAGCCTCGACTCGGTTCGATTCGGGTACCTGAAAGAACTGGAGAAGTTCTGGGATCGTATGGACAAGGCGGAAGACCTCGCCTCCCAATCCGATAAAGCTTCCCTGGAAAAAGCCGAAAACGAATTCATGGAGGCCGAGAAAATCGCCGCTCTGCTTCCGCCGGACATCGTGCTGCTGAAAGGCGTACGGAAGCGCATCGACGAAATCCGCAAGCAAATAACTGCTTTGACACCCGAATCGAGGTTCGTCAAGAACCCCGACGGCACCATTCGCGACAACAAGCTCAATTTGGACTGGTGGCCCAGGGACAACGGGAAAGCCATCTCCTACCACCAAGCGCTTGAGGAAATAGCCGTGATGAACACCCGTGAAAAAAACGGGAAATGGGAGCTGCCGACAATGGACGAACTGTATTCGCTTTACGACAAAAACGCGCCTAGGCGCGATGTAGATTGCGGATTGTACGTCAAAATGGCGACCGACATGATCCATGTGACTTGCTGGTGGTTCTGGGCATCCGACAAATCAGCATCTGGTTCGCGGTTTGGCGCGGTCTCCCTCGTCGATGGCACCCGCGACTTCCTCCACCCGTCGTACTCGTACGGCAGCCGGTTTTTGCCGGTGCGCCGAGGCAATTGACAATTTGGTTATTTTTCTTTTTTTGGTTATTTAAAATCCAGGGGGGGCCGGGGGGGATTTATCCCCCCGGAAAATTTTTTTTTGAAAAATCGGCTTTTTCGATTTTCGACTCGGCGAACACAGACCTCATGAATGTGCGACGGGACGTTCGTTCCGCGTGCGATGGGACATGATAGGCGACGCTATGTTGCCAACGTACCGTATGGCAGATACAAAAAGAGACGTGGGTTCCGAACCGGGGTGATGACAATCATCCTTTCTTAAGGGTATATTTTCTGTCGGGATTTATTCCTTTTGCAATCTGCCGCAGCCTGGTTCGGGAGCGTAGGGTGGGTGGGTCGGGGCCCGGGAATTGTCGCCGGTTCGATTTTTTTTTAAAGCCGCGGTCTTCCAATCTTGTACAGATTCCAACCCACCATTTCCCGCGCTTGCCAGTCGCATTTTCGGGCGAAAGACACCGAGGCGGCTCGAAAAATGGTGGGTTGGAATTCCCTGCAAGATCGACGGCACTGGAATTAACAGACTTCGAACCAGCTCCGGATGCCAAGCGTTCACCCCCCCCACCCACCCAACCAGGCCCCATTGCAGGTAACATAGCGTAGACCCGGAATCCAGGCGATGGTCGAGGCTCATGGGCTAAAAAGCCGGCCGAAGTTAAAAACAACCCCATTTTTCTTGTCGGATGCGAAGTATAGCGTGTCGGTTTCCATGCCTGTGCTGTCTGAACGGCAGGGGGGCGTTGCCCGATATTGGGGCTTGGTTTCTATTTCGGCCATTCCCCCACCGCCTCGTTCCAACGCTTCGCGTTGGAATGCATACCAGGACGCTTCGCGTCCGCGTTCCAAAGATGCATGGCCGAAACAAGAACCAAGCCCCGATATTGAAAACGAAACAATGCTATCGTATATTAAGACGTTATGGGAACACACAAGAAATCACCCCACGAGGCGCTGTTTTTGCGTATTTTCAGAGATCGGGAAAATGCCAGGGATTTGATTGAAACGGTTTTGCCGGGTCCGGTGTTGGAACATCTGAACCTGGACTCGATTCGTGTCGAGGATACGACCTATGTCGACGAGGGCCTCGCGCGACATTTTTCCGACTTGGTCCTGACCGTTGACGTCAAGGGCGGCGGCGTTCGCGTCGATGTGTATTGTCTTTTCGAACACAAGAGTTCGCCCGAACGTTTTGTCGGATTGCAGCTTCTTCGTTACATGGCGCTGCGATGGACCGATTGTTTGGAGGACAAGACCGCGACAGGCGGCAAACTGCCGACGATCATCCCGGTCGTAATCTACCAAGGAGGAAAAAAGTGGCGGGCCATCGATTCTTTTCGCGAACTTGTCGATGTTCCGTCGCAAGAATTCCGGGAATACGCACCGGATTTCAGGTTCGAATTCTTCGACATTCCCGGAATGAACAAGGAAAAACTGGAGGAATCGAAAGACAGAATAGTGCTTCATTTTTATCTGGCGATTCTAAGGTCCTTGCAATCGCCCGAATTGAAAGATATCCTGCCCGGCTTGATCCAAGGTCTTTTCGAGGCCCTTGGCGCCAAAACCGGAATGGAATTGATCGGCGTATTTTTCAGGTATATCGTCCGCGCTTCGCGGTTTATCGGAGAGGAGGATGTCATGGATATAATGGATAACACTCGGTGGGATTACGAAGAAATCAAGGGTACTCTCGCGGAAAAGTGGCTGAACGAAGGGAAGTTGGAAAAGGCGAAAAAGGTGCTGATCGTGCTGGCCCAAGACAAATTCGGCACCCTTTCCCAAGATCTGACCGAGGATATCGAAAAGATCGAATCGCTCGAAGAACTCGACAACCTCTTCAAAAAAACATTGCGGTGCGATTCCCTGGAGAGGTTTCGAGGCTGGGTCCAAAGGGTTTTGCAAAAAAGCGACCGCATCGAAGCGGATGAAGGTTGACAATCAATTTATACCCGATGATCAAGTTTTTTTCCGTCATTTCCGCGAAAGCGGGAATCCATGAGCTTCCGCAGACTTCCTGGATTCAGGGTCGAAGCTTAGCTACGCCCGGAATGACCTGCAGCATCTCAAGCTGTTGGGCGGAAAAAACTTGATCATCAATATCGAACGTATTCGCCCTTTGTTCGGCGTCCAAGCTGAACCGGATGTCCGAGCGGAGGAACAATTCGCTTACATGCGGCAGATATCCCTTCCTGGCCTTCCTGACCAGGTTCCAAACCGTATTGTTCCATTCCGAGTAGATTGCCCTGCCGCATACCTCGTTCCAACGGCTTGCTCCTATTGGTTTTTCCACGCCCGGGTTGCAGGTTTCCGTCAATAGCTCGCCGAGCCATCCCATAAGACCGGGCTGTCCTCTTTATGCCTCGTACACGCTTCGAACGACCGCAGGCTCGACCTCTTGTCCGCTCTCTGTCCGGCATTTTCGGAACAGATATCGAAAAGCATTTCTTTGCCTTTTTTCGTACTCATCCCGACGGCTCTATTTCAATTCGTCCGGACTGTAAGGCACTATCAAAGAGATTTTGTTCTTCTCGGATTCGGCAAGGCCCCCGCTTTCGATCACGCTCCAAACCATCTCGTGCTTCTGCTTTTCGCTTTTGCCGAAAAACTTTCTCGAAACGATCACGATATGGATATTGTCGCGAAAGCCGTCGGAAACATCCACTGTCGAATTTTCGTTGTATTCCTGTCGAAGAAGCTTTTCGATTTTTTTCTTCACTTGTTGGTCCGCGCACATTCTATCCCATCCTCCCTATATTGTGCGTGAAAGCTATGACAGGTTTCCCTGCCCTCCGAGACAATTCCTCCTCCAATTCTACCAGGTTCCAGGCTTCGAAAATTTCCATAAGACGGGCTTTGAGCTTGCATTCAATATGATATCCGGCCAGATACATGGCACCGCGCCAACCGGATCTCTCTTGCAATCTTTTGGCGACCTTCAACCTTTTGACACTCGCTTTGGCTTGGGAAGTTCTGCCTGAAAAATCTCGTGGGTTCACGATCCATTTCCCTCCCTAACAGTATAGTTCCGTTCTTTTCCTGATTCGGTTTAATTTCAATTTGAAAAATATCATCCTTTACAGATGGCGTCAATGTCGCCAGATGGCATGGGTTCCATTCCGAACGGACCGAGGACGTTATGCTGCGAGTTGTTTTATGTTGCGAGTTTTGGACTTATTTTCAACGTCGGCAGACCATCTCTGTCATTCCGGGCGGAGCCTGCTTTAGACCCGGAATCCAGGCGATGGTCGAGGCTTATGGGTTAAAAAGCCGGCCGAAGTTAAAACCAACCCATTTTTTTTGTCGAATGCAAAGTATAGCGTGTTGGTTTCCACGCCTGTGCTGTCCAAGCGGGAGGGGGGGTGGTGCCCGATATTGAAAACGAAACCATGCTATCGTATATTAAGATATTATGGGAACACACAAGAAATCGCCCCACGAGGCGCTGTTTTTGCGCATTTTCAGAGATCGGGAAAATGCCAGAGACCTGATTGAAACGGTTTTGCCGGGTCCGGTGTTGGAACATCTGAACCTGGACTCGATTCGTGTCGAGGATACGACCTATATCGACGAGGGCCTCGCGCGACATTTTTCCGACTTGATCCTGACCGTTGACGTCAAGGGCGGCGGCGTTCGCGTCGATGTGTATTGCCTTTTCGAACACAAGAGTTCGCCCGAACGTTTTGTCGGATTGCAGCTTCTTCGTTACATGGCGCTACGAATGGACCGATTGTTTGGAGGACAAGACCGCGACAGGCGGCAAACTGCCGACGATCATCCCGGTCGTAATCTACCAAGGAGGAAAAAAGTGGCGGGCTATCGATTCTTTTCTCGAACTTGTCGACTTTCCGTCGCAAGAATTCCGGGAATACGCACCGGATTTCAGGTTCGAATTCTTCGACATTCCCGGAATTAGCAGGGAAAAACTGGAGGAATCGAAAGACAGAATAGTGCTTCATTTTTATCTGGCGATTCTCCGTTCCTTGCAATCGCCAGAATTGAAAGATATCCTGCCAGGCCTGATAAAAGGTCTTTTCGAGGCTGTCGGCGCCAAAACCGGAATGGAATTGATCGGCGTATTTTTAAGGTATATCGTCCGCGCTTCGCGGTCCATTAAAAAGGAGGACGTCATGGATATAATGGATAACATTCGGTGGGATTACGAAGAGATCAAGGGCACTCTCGCGGAAGAGTGGCTGAACGAAGGGATTGAAAAAGGGAAGGCGGAAAATACGAAGAAGCTTCTGATCGTGCTGGCCCAAGACAAATTCGGCACCCTTTCCCAAGATCTGACCGAGGATATCGAAAAGATCGAATCGCTCGAAGAACTCGACAACCTCTTCAAAAAAACATTGCGGTGCGATTCCCTGGAGAGGTTTCGAGGCTGGGTCCAAAAGGTTTTGCAAAAAAGCGACCGCATCGAAGCGGGTGAAGGTTGACAAATCGCTCGGGAACGAGACAAGGGGTTCGAAATGGCCGGATTCGATATTCGAATTCTCCGCTTCGGTCTTTAAAAAGATCCGTCAATCCAGATCAAGGGTGAATTCGTCCGCCGTGGCGATGCCGTTGTCCGCGAACAGCCGCAGGGCTTCGTCCGTGAAGCATCCCGTGGAAAAAAACGCCGGAACCAGCCGTTTGTCCGTGTGCAGCGCGGCGAAGACTCGGAGCTTGTCCAGAAAATCCCTCGCCGTCGCCTCGCCGACCGGGCTTTTCGTCTTCTTGACCTCCACCGCCAGGGGTGGTGGTCCAGATCAAAGCCTCTGCATTTAGGTCGTGCACATTAACAACTCTTGCATGCTCCAGACGTGATTTGTCAGGCCACTTGCCATAAACGGTGCTGTCGGAATTCCGTAACGCTTTGTCAGTGTCCTGTGCGGACAGCAAAAATGATAATAAGCCAGGCTGAGTCTCAACTGGCGCACATGGTTTTCCTCCAGCTTTGAGAATCGCAGAGTTTTTCGGTTGCAACGAGCGTTCATGTGCCTGATCGTGCCGTTTCCTCTCTCGACGTATGCCGTATTGATCTTCCGACTCACAGGCGACTTTTCAAGTACTTCGTCCACCTTTTCGGGATCTCCGAATATTATCTTGCGGGTCACTTTGAAAACCCTGTTCTCCTTATACTTCTTTGCAGCTTGAACGTAGAGCAAGTCGTGGGCGGCACGAGCCGCGCATTGGGAATCCTTCCCCTTGAAGACTTTCGGTTCGGATATTCCTTCCTGCCGCACACATGCAGAAGGGCCTGGGCGTAGTGGGCCAGCTGGTCGGAAGAAAAAAGCAAAGGCATTCTCGAAGTGACCCTCCGGACCTCTTCTGCTACTTCGACGGCAGAGGGCATGGCGCGCTTGCCGACATTGGCCGCGAGGAAGACTTTGTCTGCCGCGTCGAAAGCCACCCAAATCCAGGCGTCGCCGAGGTTCGACTTCATTTTTTCGATCGCGTCGAGGTTCTTCTCCTTCTTTCCTATGAAAGACCACATCTCGTCAAGCTGGCATTCCGAAACGCAAAGATCGCGAAGGTACGATTCGTTCACCTCGGCGATATGCTCGGAGGCCTTGGCCAGAACCAGCAGGACGGTCTTCTTGTCGATATCCTGGATTCGAGCCGTGCTCGAAACCCCGACTCCTTCGGCGAGCGACCTTGCCGCCGTCGCGAAAACCCGGTCGTCCAGGCGGGAACGATAAAAGGCCGTGCCCATGCGCGGATTGCGCTTTGAACGCAATTTCGACAATGAAAGAACGACGCCGGAAGGATCGATGAAAATCCCTGCGACTCCGTGATTTTCCAAAGCGCTCGAAAGCTCCTCCGGCACCTTGAAGCGGCGATCAAGCGCGCCCCTGCGCGCCTTTTCGTAAAGACTCCGAGGCATTTCCGCCTTCTCCATGAACTGCGAATGTCCGCAGGCTTCGCCGCCGACTATTAAAGCTAATACGTGAGGCCCCCTTTTTTTCCGAGTCCCAGCTGCTCCACGATTCTCTCGACCGTTCGACGGGAACACTCCACCTTGCATATTCGGAGAATCTCCTTGCGCAGCTTCTCTCCGGACAGACCCGGCTCTTCGATCTTTCGTTGGGCCACGTAGTTCACGATTTCCTGGTTGAGCGCGATGACCGGCCGGCGTCCTTTGCGAGACCCCAAAAGCGACACGTATCCCCGCTCCATGAAAGTTCGTTCGAGGCGGTAGAAATACTCCCTCGAGAATCCGAACTGTCGGCACGCTTCCGACACGGAAACGTTGCCGACCCTTGCCAGGCGCAACATCTCGTAACGGACCTGGGGCAGGTCCAAAGAATCGAAGAAATCCAGGCTTTGGAATTCCGAACATAAAACGCGCTCTGGATTCGGGTTGAGGATTCCCTCTTTTTTCAGGAATTCCCTTGTTCAATCGATGCCGCTAAACCCTGTGAATACAAACATTTGTCAAAATTGTATAAAATTGGGCTGTTCGAAATAGGCGGCATGTTATATCCACTTCAACCAATTTTTCCGACCTGTGAGGTTGCTCTTCAAAATCCTCACACAAAGACACAAAGACGCAAAGTCACGATTTGGCAACCTTAGTGTCTTTGTGCCTTTGTGTGAGGATTATATGGGGATACTCGAACCAACTGCACAGGTCGCAAAGTTTGGTATGGTGCTTCATCGTGTCGTCGATGATGAAATTTCCGCCGGTTACCTGATATATATTGCGCATATTGAGCAGATGGAGACGTTCCATTTCGATCGTCGAAAATTTCGCGTCGGACAAAAATTCCGACAACGCTGCCACACTTTTTTCTTGCAGCCACATCCTGCTGATTTCCGTAAGGTTGAATTTTGAGCCGAGAATCAACGCCGTTGCGATCATTGTCAAATTTTGAAACTGCGCGTTCGTCAGTTCGGGTCTTAAAAACGCGAACCCGGCGATTAGAATGTCTCCAATAAAACCGGTTGAAGGTTGTACTTCGAATGCCAATCCGCTGGAAGCCTTTTTGCTATTCCTCCGAGAATTCCGGATGCGAGGTTTTTCGAACTCACCCAGGGAAGGACCGGAAATCGCGAGTTGTTCACGATCAAATTCAGCTTGTTCTGCCGTTGGCGATCGTTCCACCCGATAAATCGGTCCCTCGGAGCCGTTTTCCAGGCGGCCGCGCCGAAGCCCGGCAGGGCCGGCAGGTCGTTGCCGTTGCGGACCATGTATCGCAACTGGGCGCCCGGAAGCTTTTTGTACCCCAAATAGTGATAGCGATGAATGTATTCGTTCCACAGGGAGGATTGCTTTTTTCCGGAAACCAAATCGAAACGCAGGTCGTTCAAATGCCCGGCCGGAGTCGTCAAGCAAGGCTTTTCCGCAGTCTCTTCGGTGAAATGGATTTCCATTTTCGGATTGCCGTTGAGACCTCGGGACGGCGGCAGGCTTATCAGGCCGGATTCGGACATGCGCAGCATGGCGACTCGGCAGCTCATGTCCTTGAGTCCGGCGTCGGGCTTGTACCATTGCAAGGCTTCGCAAACCAGTCTGGAAATCGCGGTGCGGCTGTTTCCGGAATCTCGCGCGACAATGGCGCGTATGGTTTCCATTTCATCGGCGGTGAAATCTCTGCCGCAATATCGATAAACGCACATAGGTCTAAATGTGTTGAGATTTCATCGGCGATTGCGATTGCGGCATGAATTTATGCATTGCGCACGAACTTAGCTATGGACTTTGGCTCCAATCGATGTTACCGTAAAATTTTTGGGACCGTGAATTCCTAAAAAAGAACGGTTAACACGCAAAAGGAGCCAAAGATGAAAGATCGAAATAAAAACCTGTCAAACATCCAGCGGGTGCTGACCATGCTGGAAAAGGAGGTGGACAGATTGAGCCGCCGGAAATTCCTGTTGCCCTCGCAGCGTCCGCCGATTCTGGATCAGATCGCAACTGCGATACGCACAATGCGAGGGTGGATTGGCGAATATCGCATGTTCGCCGGCGTCAAAGCCTTTTACGCAGTGGCGAGCCTTTGCCTGAAAGAACTGTCGAATATCATAAACGTGCTGTCGGAAATGATCAACCTGGCCAGTTCGTCCCCGACGCCCGGCACGGACCGGAACAGATTTTCCGGCGCAATTTCACCTTCCAGCCTTTCCAGGAGGCCGATTCGTCCGGAGCGTACGAATTCGCGAACGAGGCTTGCGGTTTTCTTGCCGATATGGGGAATGTCCTCCAGCCTGAGGTTTTTCCCAAGGCGGTCTTTTTCGGAAAGCACCAGCTCTGCGATGTCCTCTTTCCGGTTGCCGATACTGCGCCCGGCGCGGCGATAGGCATTGACGCGAAACCGGTCCGCGCCTTGGGCCTCCATCAGATCGGCAATCCGTTCCAGAGCGTCGGCGATGTCCTGGTTCGCGGGACATTTCCAAAGCTCCTGGCGGTCTGCAACGCGGATTTCTTCCATGGCATTTTTCTCCTTGCTTTTCAACAAGATAAACCCCGGAACCGCCGTTGCAAAGACGCAGGACCGCCGCAATGCCTCCTCCGTGCTTGGTTTTAACTTCGGCCAGTTTTCATTCAACAGTTTCGATCGTGCATGGATTCCGGGTCTCCGCAAGCTCCGCCCGGAATGACGGTATTGGTTGGCCGACGTTATAACCAAACCCCCTCCTCCGGCCGATTATTTCCCGGAGTCGGGCGGCATTACAGTGACGGAGGTTGCGAAACATGATGCAGCAGCCAATATTCCGCTCTCGGTTCAAGGCGCAGACATCCCGTCTCCTGGAGTATTTCCAATCCCATGAGAAGGACGAATATTCCCAGGACAAACCAAGTGGCGGTTTTCAGGAGTTTGCTTGTCCGCGGTCCGGATTTGACGACGACGAGGCAGGGCAAAACGCCGAAAATCAGCAGAATCCCCACGCCCCCGACGATGTCCAGCATGCTGAGGAACAGATTGGGGTAGAGAAAGGCGACCACCAACGGTGGAATTAAAGTGAGCGCGTTGTAAGTGAATGGTTTTTTATGGGACAGCCAGGGGCTCAGAAGGTCCTTCAAGAACCCTGTCAGCGCGGCGGCAATGGCCAAATAGGACGTGAGAAGAGCGCATATGGAAAAGACCATTCCGGCAGTGATCACCGTTTCGGATTGGAGCGCCGCAGCCAGAGGTACGGTGGCGGGCTGGTTTTGCATGAAGGCTTCGGCGAGGTTGCCGCTTCCCGATTGCAAAGGCAAGGCGCCCACGACCACCAGCGTCCAGGCGACATTCAAAACCATGGGGATGGAAGTGCCGACCAATATGGCGGTGAAAACGGCCCGGCGGTTCATTTCCAGGGAGCGACAGGCCGTGGGTATGGTGTTTTGAAATGTGAACGCGCATACGATCACCGGCATGGCCGAGGGGAGAAAAGCCCAATCGAAATAAACCAGCCGGGTTGCCTGCGCGTTCTTTCCCGCGAGATAAAGGAGCGCAAGGAAGCTCAATCCAATGGCGACCATGAGCATCGCGTTGGCCTTGCGCACCAGTCCCATGCCGAAAATGCTCAGCCCGGCGGTGATCAGAAAGAAGGCGACGAGAAGAAGCTTCTGGTATTCGATCAGGCCCAGGAGATTGCCAAGCACCGACGACCCCGCCGCCAGGTATGCCACCAGCAATCCGTAAAAGACAACGAGATATCCTGCGGCGGTGGTCCATTTGGCCCATTTACCGAGTTCGTTTTCAAAGAGAGAAGTAAGGTCCGTGTCGGGCGACGCGGCTTGCAGCATGCGATGAACGATAATCCAGCCGGTCATCAGCATGAGCCCCCACGCCAGCGCCATGCCGGTCAGGGCGGGAACCATGCCCGCCATTCCCGCCTTGACGGGCAGTCCTAATATTCCCGCGCCGATGGTGTTGCCGGCGATGAGCAGGCTCACCGTCATTACCGGCAGTTTGGATGTCTGGGTCATAATGTTCTTCTCTACGAGTCCGGGTCCCGAAACCTTTTTATAATGTTACGATCATAAAGACATTACAGTCGCAAGAGACAAATTTTTTAAATGATCAACCGATTCCGAATGCGTTTTTCAACGTTTTGTCGAACACGTCCTTTAGCAGACTCCGGTAATCTTTCGGATAGGTTACGCCGAGCCGGAGCAATTCGGACTGGGTCTTTGCCGTTTCGAAGCGGAAAATCTCCTTGCCGGGGCCCTCCTGGAAATAGAGTGTGAGCGGATAAAGGGGGCTGTCTTCTTTAAGGGGATCGATGACCCTCTTTTTCCACTCGGAAAAGGGTACGATTTCGATTTTTTTTCGGACAATCCCGGAAATCAGATCGAGGTATTCCGAAAGAGGAATTTGCAGGGGGTTGGGAAGGTTCAAAATCCGCCGGTCGCAGTCGGGCGACAGCGCGGCCGCCACGATGGCCTTTGCGAGCACGTCCACCGGAACCGCCTCGAAGTAGAAGTCCATGTCGGGCGCCAGGCCGCTTTGGACGAAGCATCTGAGCATCAGCAACGCGAAGTTGGACTGCGGCGGGCTGGTCACGCCCGTTTCGCTGTTGGCGAAAATATTTCCGGGTCTCAGGATCAGACCGCTCATGCCGCGCTGGAAGGCCTGTTGCATCAGCCGTTCCGAGACCCATTTGGACATGGCGTAGCCCCCGAAAAAGGACGCAGGCTGCTTGCCGACCCGATCCTCGTAGCCCACGCCTTCGCCGTTTTCTTCCGTTATGGCGCTGGCCGTGGACACGAAGGCGAGTTTCTTGGGGACCCGGGCCATGGCGATCTTGATCAGTTCCAGGGTGCTCAGCGTGTTTTCCTTCCGCAATCGAGGATAGGTGAAGATGTGATGCACATAGGCCCCGCAGTGAACGATGTGGGAAACATGATCGACAACCCGGTCGTGGTCCAGGGTGCCGAGCCCCAGGCCATGCTCGCCCAGGTCGCCCGCGACGGGGCGTATCCGCTCTGCCGCCTCAAGGGCCTTGGTCAATTTGAGTTTCTTCAGGATTTCCATCTGGTGGTCGATGAGGCTCGCGCCTTCTCGCGGCCGAACCAGGCAGTAGACCGGTTTGTCGGTGGCGGTCAAAATCTCGGCGAGCAGATGGCCCCCGAGAAAACCGGTGGAGCCGGTGAGAAGTATGGAACCGTCGCGGACTGCGGAAGGGGCGGAGGAAGCGGGCTTGACAGCCGGGGGCAAAACCGCGTCGGCCTGGGCCTGCGCGCTGTCGTCCCGGTCGCCCGAGTGGTGTTCGATACTCTGGGCCAGCATTTCGATGGTGGGGTTGCGAAGAAAGGTTTCCAAAGAAAAAGGAGTGTCGATTTGCTCTCGGATTTTCGCGTAGACGCCCGCCAATTTGATGGATGTGCCGCCAAGCTCGAAGAAGTTGTCCGTCACGCCGAAGGCCTTTCTTCCCAGGCTTTCGCTCCAAACCTCGTAGAGAAGTCTTTCCAGTTCCGTCCGGGGTTGGACGGCAAATGCCCGCGGCTTGTCCTCGATGACCGGATCGGGGAGTTTCTTTCGGTCGATCTTTCCCCGCTGGGTGATCGGAAGCGTTTCCATGACCACGAGAAAGTAAGGGACCATGTAGGAAGGCATTTTTTCTTTCAAATACGCCTTGTAGTCTTCAAGAGAAAAAGTCTTTCCCTGCTCCGGTTGAATGTAGCCCGCCAGGACCTTCTCGTTGTGGAGTTCGATCATCTTGACGGCGGCGTTGGCCACGCGGGGATAGCCGATCATGACATTTTCGATGCCGTCCAGCTCCAGACGAAAGCCGCGAAACTTGATCTGCCGGTCCGCCCGTCCGATGAAATCGAGACTGCCGTCGTCCAGGAATCGCACCAGGTCCCCGGTTTTGTAGAGCGTGTCCGTCGGATTTCCCGTGAACGGATTTTTGACAAAGGACTGCGCGGTCTTTTCAGGCAGGTTCAGGTAGCCCTTGGCGAGGCGATGTCCGCCGATATAAAGCTCTCCCGGCTCTCCGACGGGGACCGGCTTCATGGATTCGTCCAGGACGAACAGGAAGGAGTCGGCCAGGGCCTTGCCAATGGGAATCGGGGTGTTGTCGTCCGCAAGTTCCGTGACCATGTGGAAAGTCGCCAGAATCCCCGTCTCCGTGGGGCCGTAGCCGTTTATGAACGCGCGGGGCCTGCCTTGGGCGTTGTTCAGCACCTTGTAGACGGTCTTGGGGTTGATCACGTCGCCCCCGGACAAAAGGTATTTCACTTTTTTAAACATGCCCGGCCGAAACGACACCAGCTGGTCGAAAAGGGCCGAGGTGACCCACATGACCGTGATTTCCTCGCGGTCGAGAAAGTCGGCGAAAGCTTCCGGATTGAGGATGGTTTCATAGTCCACGCAGACCAGGGTCGCGGAGTTGGCCAGGGCCGTCCAGATCTCGAAGGAAGCGGCGTCGAAGGCGATGCTGCTCGAAGACAGCACCCGGTCGTGTTCGGTAATGGTCAGATACCGCGGGTTTCGAATCAGTCCCGTCAGCGCCCGGTGAGGCAGCACCACCCCCTTGGGCTGTCCCGTGGAACCCGAGGTGTAAAACACGCAGGCCGTGTCTTCTTCCCGGCAATGGATATGCCTCGGATAGGGAGAATACTGGTAGACATCGCGCATGTCCTCGATGCAAAACGCGTTGTCGAAATCGAAATCATCCCTGTATTTCTTTTGCACCAGCGAAAGCTTCGGATCGATCTCGTTGAGAATGAACGTCCTGCGGTCGTCGGGTTCCTTCACGTCGATGGGCACATAGGCCGCGCCGCATTTGAGGATGGACAGGATGGAGAGAATGAAGTTCATCCCCCGTTCGTAGGACACGGCCACCAAATCGCCCGGTTCGACGCCGTAGGCGCCAGCCATGAAATCGGCGAAACGGTTGGAGAGAATGTCCAGCTCCTTGTAGGTGATCAGTTCCCTCCCGTGGGCCACGGCGATGTTGTCGGGAGTGATCTCCGCGCATTTGGCGAACAAACTGTGGAGTTCTCGAGGATTGTCGAGACTCAAATCGACGTGCCAGTGATCTTGCATGACAGACTCCTTTGCCGAGAATGGGTTCCTGTAAAAACAAAGCCGTATCACAAGTAAGATAAAAAATTGACTCTTGTCAACGTAAATTTTGCGTCATTTCGGATATCGCAACAAGTCCAAGGTCGCCCGCGAAAAAAAACAAGGTTGCAAAATCGTCGGATTCGAACGTATTATTGCTCTCCGACGACAGCAAGGACCAGGAATTTCTGGCATCCTTTCTCTACTACTTCGGAGTGCTTACCCCGGAAGGCGAACGGCCCGACGGCAAGCTGGCCCTGCGCGTCCCCAACCTGGTCATGCGGGGGCTCTACACAAACCGCTTACAACGGATGCTTCTCCCGGAACCCCTGGAACGCGACGAAGGCAAGGCCGCCGCAGAGCTGCTTCACACCAAGGCAGACATGGCGCCCCTGTGCGATTTCGTGGAAAACCGGTTTTTTGCCGTCTTTAGAAACCCGGACTACAGATGGGCCAACGAACTGACCGTCAAGACGGCGTTTCCGACCCTTTTGTACAACGATATCCTGTATGTCATGGACTCGGAAAAAGAGGCGGGCAGAGGGTGCGCCGACCTCGTCATGATCGTCCGCCCCGACATGCGTCGGTTCGAGATTTTCGACGTGCTCGTCGAGTTCAAGTTCGCAAAACTCGGCGAGGTCGGACTCACCGGCCAGGAGGCGGGAAAGCTCGAGTCCGAAAGACTCAGAAGCCTTCCTGCCATCGCCGCTGGTATGAAAAAGGCCAAGGAGCAGGTCGAGCAACACGGCGACGCCCTGGAACAAAAATACAAAAACCTGAATCTGAAACGCTACGCGGTAGTCTCCCTCGGCTTCGAAAGAATCTGCTGGGAGGAAATACGGAAATAATCGGAGGGCTTGGTTTCTATTTCGACCGTTCCCTCAGCGCCTCGTTCCAACGCTTCGCGTGGGCGTTCCGCAGAGGCACGGCCGAAACAAGAACCAGCCCCTATGGGGGGCTGGGTCTTAACATCGGCCACTTCCAGAGAGTATCGTCGCGGCGGTCGTCATTCCGGGCGGAGCGGCATGTACCCCGGGTGTCGATAAAACAGCCGGATTCCCCGGGATTGGGAGATGAAAGGAAACGAGGCGATCATCCGCAAGGAAGGCAACCGACCGATCGTGGAACCGGTCGAAACCGAGGGGCTGCTGTCGGTGCTTGCCGGATTGAAGCCCCTGGACGAAACGCTTCCCGATATCGATGACGGCCTTTTGCCGCTGGATGACATCGAGCTATGAATCCTCATTTGCGGTACATGCTGGACACCAATGCCATCTCCGAATTGATGCGGCATCCACAAGGCCAGGTAACCGAACGCATTGCAGAAGAAGGGGAGGATAGCGTCTGTACCAGCATTGTGGTTGCCGCCGAATTACGGTTCGGTGCGGAAAAGAAAGCGTCCCCCCAGCCTTATCACCTTGTTTTTAGTGATCCAAAGTCAACAAAATGTTCAAAGCGTAAATCTACCTATAAGGTAATAAGGTTACGGGAGAGAGAGAACCCGTCATGCTACTAAGGTTAAAAAAGAAAAATAAGGTTTTCTTCTGGAAAAAGCCCTCCTGCGCGGGAACTAGCAGGCTCCTGCGTGGGAACACGCAGAAACTCCCTTGTGCCGGTAGTACCGGTAGCGCTGTCTTCAACGGCGGCGCGGCGTGCGACTGAGGGTCGTTGCGGAATACCAACGCGCCCGAGCATCGCGCCGCCGTGGAAGACGGCGCTACCGGCCCTATACGACCTTTCCCCTCAATGGATGGACGACAAACGCACAGGGCGCTCGTACCCACGCTCCAGCGTGGGTACGCCTGAAGGACGCTCCAGCGTCCCTTGCCAAGGCCCCGCATGTTAAAAAGCCGCTGGCGGAAACGCGTTATTCGAGAAGAGTGCAAAAAGCGGGACCGCAGGCATGCGGTACCCTCCAGGCCAGGATGGTCTGGTTACCTTCGAGGCGCGCGTTTGCCCAAAATTAGAATTGCCGGGCGAGCTGACGACTCATTGACAGTCCGAACCCGTCGGGTTATCATCAAAACATGAAAAAACTGTTATCGCCGAAAACCGACATCGTATTCAAAATGCTCTTCGAAAGAGACGTCGAAATCCTCGCCGATTTGATAGACAGCGTCCTTGCTCGTCCGAAAGACAGAAGGATACGGTCCGTCCGGGTGAAAAACCCCGGAATTATCCCGGAAGACATAGGGAAAAAATTCGTCTTTCTCGACATACGCGCCGAGGACGAATCCGGGGAACAGTTCGATATCGAGATGCAGGTGAGAAAATACCCGTCCTATTCCAAGCGGTCCCTGTTCTACCTGTGCAAGCTCTACGTGGAACAGCTGGGTTCGGGAAAGTATTAAGACAAGCTCAAGCCGGTGGTCGGAATCCATTTTCTGGACTACGAGGAATTTCCGGATTGTCCTGATTGCCATTTCCAGTTTCTTTTCAAGGACGCGCTCGTCGTAATCCAGGCCGAGCGCCCGGTAGCCAGCGAACACGGTGGACCGTTGCGACAGGTCGTAGCCGAACAGGGCCATCGCCTGCCATGAAAAGTCGGACGTGTCGCTGGAGAGGTCGAAGCCGCCGATGTCGCAGCGGACGCGCAGTTGCAGCGCATCGGTCAGGCGAGACCCGAAGCGTATGCCTGCGAAGGGATCGACGATGTCGGTATCGGAACTCATGTCCTCCGCAGACCCGTCATCACGGTTTTTCGCATCCACCTCGGCGGAGAAATTCCAGTACCTTCCCCCGAGGATAACGTCGAGAAAGCCGCGCTCCCCGCCCCACGACAAGGCACGGTAGGAGCCCCCGAATTCCACGATCCAGGCTTCGAGTTCGACATCGACCGAGATGTTGCCCCCCTCTCCGAAGTCCCCGTCGGCCGAAACCGTGAGGTAGTTCGGCTGAAAGAGCAGTCCCCATTTTCCTTTCCTCGCCTCCATCTGCAACAACAGCGCGAAGTCGAGATTGTCGAGGATATCTCCAAATGACGCGGAACTGGATGAAACGCTTTGACCGGCAAATTTACCGATACCTTGAAATAAGCGCGGTTTTCAGGTATTATCGCTTTCATGCCTTGGCCGTCTCGATATTGGCCGTCTCGATAACGAACTTGAAGATCAAAGGGGGATTCCGAGTGAATGGAGGGCCGAGTATGCACAGAATGAGGTCTCGACCCAGCAATTCTCATGTTGGGTGTCTCCGGTGCCTTCGAGGTAACCAGACCATCCTGGTCTGGTCGGACGTGCAAGGAAATGCCCCCTCTCCGAGGGCATACCAGACCAGGATGGTCTGGTTACCTTGGTCGATGCAACCTTTTTGGCATGGAATTTCCTTCAAAATTAGAATCGCTGGGTATCGACCGGCATTCCTGATGGCGCTCTTCCTTTTCGCCGCGTGGCTTTCGGCAGGGTGCGAGAGCCGCGAGCCGGTCTCCGCCCCCCTTCCGGAGAACTCCAAAGGCGACCGAGCCGCCCCCCTTGTCGAGGCCCAGGAAAACACCGCAGGCGTTTCGTACGCCGAAACTGTCGGAAAACGGGAGTCGGTGCGCAAACCCGCGAGGCGCTACCGGCTGGGGGCCGTCCTCACATATCTGGGAAATCCCTATTGTCAGCGCCTGGCCGACGGCATGCACGAAAAAGCCGTCGAGCTGGGATTGTTCATCGACATTCAGGCAGGCCTGACGGAATCGGACCATGAAGGGCAGCGAGCGATCATGGAGGGCATGATCGGCAAGGGCTACGACGCGCTTCTGGTATCGCCCCAGACGGACATCAATCTCGATGGGCCGGCCCTCATGGCCAAGGAGAAGGGTGTTTTGTTGATTAACGTGGATGCGGCCCTGCTGCGCCAGGCCGATCTGATCGTCGCCCCCGACCACTATCGAAGCGGCGTTCTGGCAGGCCGTCTTTTCCTCGACCGGATTGCTCGCGGGGCGAAGGTGGCCGTTTTGAACGGGCTTGTGGAGGATTCGGCGGCAGAGCAGCGCAATCGCGGTCTGGAGGAGACCTTGAAGGAGGCGTCGGTCGAGATCGTCGGCCGCTCCTATTGTTTTTGGGACTTGCAGGTGGCGCTGGAGAACGCGACGCGAGTGTTGAAAGATCAGCCGGACCTTGCGGGTTTCTTTTCGAACAGCGACATCATGGCCCTGGGAGCGGCCCAGGCCGTCAAGAGAGCAAACCTGTCCGGCCGTGTCGCGGTTGTCGGAAGGGGCGGTATCGATCTGGTTCGGGATGCCGTGCGGGCCGGCGTCATGACGGCGACAATCGACACGTTTCCCCACGAACTGGGGCAGGCGTCCGTGGAACTGGCGGTGCGGGCGCTGCAAGGCGAATCGTTGCCGCGCGTCGTGTTCACGCGGCAGGAGGCTTTCACGAAGAGCGCAATCACACGACCGGGCCCTCCGCACCCTCCGGAAGCGGACACCGAAGAGGACGAGCGAAGGGCCGGTCCCGACGAAGAAAGGAGGATTCATGGCTAAGGACCTTTCGAGACGCGGTTTTCTGGGCAAAGTTGCCGCGGCCGCAGCTGCACTGATCTGCAAAGACGTCCTGCCGTTCAGCGGAGTCCTTTCGGCGGCGGCTTCGTCGTACAGGGGGGCGTCTTTTCTACCCCCGGCCTATCGGGCCGTTCGACTGGGCGTCGATGGTTTCGTGGAAACCCTGAAACGAAACGCGCCGCCGAGCACGACCATCGAGTTCTTCGATTCCGGCACGCTCATGAAAATCGATGCGCAGCTGCCGGGACTCAAGATCGGCACCATCCAGTTCATGTTCCATACGAGCACCTATATCGCCGACGAGTTTCCGATTCTAGGGGTCATGGAACTTCCCGGAATCTGCGACCAGCTCTACGATCACGGAGAACGCCTGAACATGGATTCTCCCTTGTGGCGTCTGATCAACGACGAACTGGCCAAGAAGAACCTTTTCATGCTCTCGGCAGGCGGGGGCATCCTGGAACCGGAGTTCATCTACAGCAGAGAGACAAAAATCGCCAGCCTGGAGGACCTGAAGGGCAAGAGGTGCCGGATTGTGAGCCCGATGGCCACGGAGCTGTTAAAAGCATACGGAGTCACGGCGGTCCGGCTCGCCTCCTCCGAGATTCTCGTCGCGCTCCAGCGGCAGTCCATCGACGCGGTCCTGAGTCCCGTCGATACGATCCTGGCGCGCAACCTTCATGGATATTTGCGTTATTGCTACAAGTTGCCGGTGACGGGCGCCACCCATGGCGCATTTCTCATGAGAGACGTCTGGGACAGGATGCCGGAGGATGACAAAGCGGCTTTCCGGCAGGCCGGGCTGTGGTACGACCAGTTCATGGGGACCATGGGCTACATAAAGATTCCGCAGGAAGACTACTGGTCCGTGTTGAAAAGAGCGGGGATGGAGGTCGTCACCCCGACCGCCGGCGAGCAGGAGCAGTTCGTGCGCAGCGCGCAGTCCCAATGGACGGCCTGGAAGCAACTGGTGGGCGAAGAGGTCGGACGTCGCGCCATCGACCTTGCTCTCGGCAGGCCTTGACGCCGTATCGACCAGTGCCGACGGTCCCGTCATCCACGGGACGTTTTCCGCAGGCTTGGTTTTAGCATCGGCCACTTTCAAAAACTATCGTCCCGGCAGTCGTCATTCCGGGCGGAGCGGCATACAACCCGGGTGCCGATAAAACAGCTGGATTCCGTCTTTTCCGGGATTTTCTCAACTGGAACATGCAGCGTAGACCCGGAATCCAGGTGGCCGAATTTAGAACCAAGCCCTTTTCCGCGAATATTCAAGCAGGAGGTGAACATGTGTGGTCCAACGAGGAGAGGCTTCCTCAAGGCGTTGGGTATCGGCTCGATATCGCTTTTGCTTCCCTTGCTAACGCCTGCAACCGGGAAGGCCGGGGGGCGCAAGGAAATCTGCAAGGGGGTCTCGTTTCTCCCGCCGGCCTACCGGGCTTTGCGGTCCGGAATCGATGGATTCATCGAGACCTTGACGAGTCACCCGGCAAACGAAATGGAGGTCCAGTTCTTCGACTCCGGCACCCTCATGAACGCCGATGCCCAATTGCCCGAGCTGAAGAAGGGCAGCATCGACTTCATGTTCCAATCGACCACGTATATCAGCCAGGATCTTCCCATACTCGGGATCACCGGACTTCCCGGAATTTGCGATCAACTGCACGAACATGGAGACCGTTTGGCCATGGAATCGCCTTTGTGGAAATTGATCAACGACGGGCTTGCCAAGGAAAATCTGTTCATGCTGACGATAGGCCGTGGCCTGGTGGAGCCCGAGTACCTCTGGAGCATGGGGCTGAAGATAACCGGACTGGCCGACCTTAAAGGCAGGACCTGCCGGGTGGTCGGGCACGAAGCGGCCAGGCTGCTGGAACAGGTCGGCGCCCATGTGGTGCGCATACCTTCTTCACAGACCTTTCTGGCCTTGCAACGCGGGTCGGTGGAGTCGGCGGTGCTTCCAGTCGATACGGTGATCGCCCGCAACCTGCAAAACCAGCTTCGATACTGCTTCAAGCTTCCTATAACTGCGGTGGGGATGGCCGTCTTTTTCCTGAAAGACCGATGGGAGAAGCTGCCCTCCGGCGCCAAGGAGGCTTTCTGGCAGGCTGGCCATTGGTACGACAACCACCAGTCCAGGATGGGATACAAACAGATTCCCCAGGAGCAATACTGGCCGATGATCGAAAAGGCGGGCATTCAAATTGTTCTTCCTTCCAAAGAGGAGACAGACGAATTCTCGAAACGATGCGGGTCGGTATGGGAATGGTGGACAGGCGCGATCGGCCATGAAGTAGGCACGAGGGCCATTCGACTGGCCAGAGGGGAAATATGATCTCCTGTTCATCGCAGATTTGCGGGAAAACGCGTCTCGAAGGTAACCAGACCATCCTGGTCTGGCTTGGTTTGGCTCCGAGAGGGTTGAATATATACGGCTTCGGGCCAGAGCTGGAAGCTCTGGTTACCTTTACCGCTCCCTGCAAATCCGCGATGAACATGATCCCCAAGGACGCGGACCGTTGAAGAAGTTCATGAGATCTCTGGGCACCCGTTTGCTGGTGGTGGCCATGCTTCTGGCGGTCCTGCCCGCCGTCGCCATGACGGTCAGCTCCATCACGACCGGTCTTAAGAACGGCCGGGAGAGGGTCCTGGAGCAATTCGAATCCATTGCGGCGCTCAAGGAGGCCGGTCTCAGAACATGGGTCCAGGACCTTCAGAAAGACCTGCTCGGTCTCACCGGAGAGCGGGTGTTCCGAAAGGCTGCGGCCAGACTTGCCGCGGCGCCGGATTCCGACCCTCTCCAAAGGGAGTACGCCTACCTGCGGGAGCGGTTCATGCAAATGCAGGCGTTGACCAACCGTTACGACGAGGTGTTCCTGATTTCTCCCGAGGGCATTGTCGTGGTGTCCACCGACCCGATCAAGGAGGGCGAGTACCGGGGCTTGCAACCCTACTTCCGGGAAGGACTTCTCAGACCGGGCGTTCACATCCAGACGTACTCTTTTTCCTCCGCTTCGGAGAAACTGAACAACCTCATCGTGGTCTACCCCCTGTCGGATGAAAGAGGCAATTCGGGAGGAGTGGTTTGCGGCCAGGCCGCTTTCAGCACGGTCAACGCCCTGATGGGGCAACGCCTCGGGCTGGGCACCACCGGAGAGACGTACCTGACGGGCTCCAACCATGTCCTGATGACCGTGCCCCGGTTTGCGGGGTTCACGCCCGGCATGGCCGCGATCTATTCCCCCGGCATCGTCGCGGCCCTAAGGGAAAAGACGGACATCCAGGGATTGTTCGACGATTTTCGAGGGGTCCCGGTCATCGGCGTCTACCACTGGATTCCGGAGCTTGAAGTGGTCCTTGCGGCCGAACAGGAGCGAGGAGAGGCATTCGAGAACGTCTACGCCGCGCTCATGCGCAATGCGGCGGTGGCCTTGGTGGCCGTGCTGTGCTCCGTGGTTGCGGCCATCCTCCTGACGCGCAGCATCAGCCGCCCTGTCGCAGGCCTGTCGGCCGCCGCCATCCGGATTGCTGAGGGGGAATTCGAGCTGTACGCCAGTCCCGAAGGTCCGGAGGAAATCGCATCCCTGGCCCATTCCTTCAATATGATGACCGCGCGCCTGAGGAGCCGGTTCGAGGCCGAAAGGCAAATCTCGCGCACCTTGAGGCAAAGCGAAAGCCGCTTTCGCACGGTGGTCGATGCCAGTCAGGACGCCATGATCGCCTTCGACGGCAAAGGAAGTATCTCGTTGTTCAATCCGGCCGCCGAGCAGATCTTCGGCGCCAGCCAGGATGCCATGGCAGGACGTTTGATCGACGATCTGTTTCCCGGCCGGCACCATGAAGCGTTTCATCGGCACACCGAGGCCGCAGCAGCCCCCTATGCCTCGGCCGGAGGTCTGGGCCAGATCACCGGCCTGTCGGCCATTCGCGCCAGCGGCGAAACCTTTCCCGTGGAGATCTCCCTTTCCGAAGGCCGGTTGGGAGAAGAGCGTTTTTTCCTGATCGTCCTTCGCGACATCACGGAGCGCATCCGGGCCGAGGAAGCCTTGAGAATGCACAAGGACCACCTCGAAGAGCTGGTGGCCGAGAGGACCGCCGAGCTGGCCGTGGCCAAGGATCAGGCCGAAGCGGCGAACCGGGCCAAAAGCGAGTTTCTCGCCCGTATGAGCCACGAAATCAGGACCCCGATGAACGCGATTATCGGCTTGACCAATTTGGCCCTGAAAACCCCGCTCGACGCGACGCAGAAGGACTACCTGGCCAAGACTTACGATGCTTCCCGCCATCTGCTGCGCGTGATCAACGACATCCTGGACTTTTCAAAGATCGAGGCCGGCAAGCTCGACCTTGCGACAACCGATTTCATGCTGCACCACATTATAGAAAAGATGGCCAACATGTTTCGCATCAAGGCGGCGGAAAAAGGGATCGAGATCTTTTATGTCATCGGCCGGGATGTTCCGCTGGCGGTCAAGGGCGATCCGGTCAGGCTGGGCCAGATTCTGATCAATCTGATCTCCAACGCGGTCAAGTTCACCGAAAAGGGCGAAGTCGTCGTCAGGGTCGAACTGAATCCCGAAGGCCCCCCATTGCCGGCGAGCGACGACCGGGCGCACCTTCTTTTTTCCGTACAGGACACCGGGACGGGCATAGCGCCCGACCGGCGAGCCGCGCTTTTTCAGCCTTTCATGCAGTTGGACGGCTCCATGACCCGCTCTCACGAAGGCTCGGGGCTCGGGCTGTCCATCTGCCATCGCCTGGTCGCCTTGATGGGCGGACGGATCTGGATGGAAAGCGTGCCGGGCCAAGGGACCACCTTCTTCTTCTCCCTGCTCTTCGACCGCCGGGCCGAAGCGGGCGAGTGCGCGCTTGCCTGCCCGCCGGACCTCAAAGGATTGAGAGTTCTGGTGGTGGACGACAACAAAGCGGCTCGCCTGATATTGAGCGAGATATTGCACAGCTTCGACATGGACGCGGGCATGGCCGACTCGGGGGCGCAAGCGCTGGCGGAGCTTAAGCGGGCCGCTTCGGGCAAGCCCTACGATTTGGTCCTCGCGGACTGGAAGATGCCGGTCATGGACGGCTTCGATCTTGCCAAAAGCATTCGTTCCGACCCCGTGCTTCGAGAAAGCGGTGCCGCGCCAAAAATCATCATGGTCGCCATGACCGGTTACGAGGGGGCCGTGCGGGAGACAAGTGCGCGCACGGACGACATCGACGCCTGGCTGCTCAAGCCGGTGAGTTCTTCGGAATTGTTCAATACCATTATGGAACTCTTCGGCAGGAAAGAGGCCGTGGTGCCGCGCATGGTGTTTGGGATCGAAACGGAGGAAGCCATCGGCATCGAAGGCATCCGGGGCGCACGGGTGCTTCTGGTGGAGGACAATATGGTCAACCAGCAGGTCGCGGTGGCCAGCCTCGAGAGGGGCGGCCTGGTCGTCGATGTCGTGGAACATGGCAAAGCGGCGGTGGAACATCTCGAAACGGCCTCCCGCCCATACGATCTGGTGCTCATGGACATCGAGATGCCGGTCATGGACGGGTATGCGGCCAGCCGCCTGATCCGCGACGATCCCCGTTTCCACGAACTTCCCGTCGTGGCCATGACCGCCCACGCCCTCGAGGGCGACAAGGAGAAGTGCCTGGCGGCAGGAATGAACGACTATGTGCCCAAGCCTGTCGAAGAGCGCGAACTGTACGGAGCACTGATCCGGTGGATCAAGCCTGGAAAGAGGGTCGCCGCCCCAAGGGAAAAGGACGCAAGAAGGATCGCCGACGAGCCATGGGAAGAAATGCCGGAGAAGATCGACGGCATCGACCTTGACATGGCGCTGGGGCGCGTGCATGGCGATTCGGGCCTCTTCAGGCGCATGCTGGGCAACTTTCTGGAAGAGTTCGGAGACGCCAAGGACGTGTTGCGACGTCAGGTGGGGGAAGGCGACTTCGAGGCCGCACGGCGGCTGACTCATTCGCTTAAGGGCATTTGCGCCAACATAGGCGCGGCCGAACTTTTCCCGGTTGTACAGGCTCTGGACGATGCGCTGCAACGGGACCCTTCCTCCGATCAGGGGACGGACCGGGAGAAAGGGCTCAAAGAGAAGCTGGATGCGCTTTTCTTCCGGTTCGCGCCGCTTATCGCCTCCTTGGAAGGGCTCGGCCTGGGACCTGAAACGGGACCGGAAACGATACGCCCCTCACTCGCGGAAGGCCGCCTCGTTCCGACAAAACAGATCGCAGGGACAATGCGCGATATGGCGGTCCTGCTAAAGGAGGGCAACTCGCGCGCCATGTACTGCCTTGCCGATTTGAAACAGCTTCTGGCCGGCTCCAGACAGCCCGAGGAGCTTGCGCTGCTCGACAGGGCATTGTATAAGTTCGACTTCAGAACGGCCCGTGCCATCTTTGAAAAAATGGCCGCCGAATTGAATATCTCAATAGAAAAGGGGGATTGATGGTCGTCAAGACGGATCGCAGCAGAATACTGATCGTGGACGATGAACCGGAAAACATCTGGCCGCTCGTCAAGCATCTGGAAGACGAATACGAGATCCTGTGCGCCACCGACGGCGAGCAGGCCATCGAGATCGCGTTTTCTTCCGATAAACCCGACATGATCCTGCTGGATATCATCATGCCCGGCATGGATGGATACGAGTTGTGCTCCCGTCTCAAGGCCGATGCGCGGACCAGAAACATACCGTTGATTTTTCTGACCGCCAGAAATGACGAGGTCGATGAAACAAGAGGGCTGGAGATGGGCGCCCAGGATTATATCACCAAGCCCTTCAGCCTGCCGGTGGTACGAGCCAGAATCAGGAGCGTCCTGAATCTCAAGAAGGAGCTTGACCGGAGGCATCTGCTCAAAACGCAACTGGAGGAGTTTAACGCGCAACTGGAAGAGCAGGTCCAAAAGAAAATGGAAGAACTTCAAAAGACGCGGGAGGCATTGAAGTTCTACGAGGAAAAGTACCGTCGTTTGTTTCGGAAGAAAGCTTCGGGAAAGGCGCGCAGGCGCATTCTGGTGGTGGACGATACCCCGGAAAACGTTCATATTCTGATCAACAATCTTCAGGCCCGCTTCGAGATCCTCTGCGCCGTCAGCGGGCAGGACGCTCTGGAAATCGCTTATTCCGACAACCCGCCCGATCTTGTACTCCTCGACATCATGATGCCTGGCATGGACGGTTTCGAAGTCTGTTCCCGCCTGAAGGCGAACGCGGACACATGGGACATCCCCGTCATTTTCGTCACGGCCCTGGGCCAGGATGTGGACGAAGCCAAAGGCCTAAATCTGGGGGCGGTCGATTTCATAACAAAACCCTTCAGTATTCCCGTCGTCGAAGCGCGCATCAGGGCGGCCCTGCGTTTGAAGGAGGAGATGGACCAGCGAATCAGGCTGACGCGCCAACTGGAAGGTTTGAACCAGGACCTGGAGCATCGGGTACGAGAAAAAACGGCCGCCCTGAAGCAGGCCCATGAAGACCTGCTGGCCAGCGAGAAGAAATACCGCAACATTTACGAAAACGCGCCGGAGGGAATCTTCCAGGTGTCCGTCGAAGGACGGTTCCTGAGCGCGAACCCGGCCATGGCGCGAATCCTGGGCTATTCGTCGCCGGAGGAAATGCTGGCGAGCCTTACCGATGTCCGGCGGCAGGTTTACGTCAACCCCTCGGAGCGCGACGAACTGATGGCCATACTTGACGAACAAACTGCCGTAGTCGGCCATGAATTGCAGTTTTACAAGAAGGACGGGCAGATTGCCTGTGGTTCCATCAGTGTCCGTGTCGTGCGGGATCATGAAGGCAGACCGGTCTTTTTGGAGGGATTTTTCACCGACGTCACGGAACGCAAGCGTCTGGAGGAACAACTGCGCCAGGCGGCGAAAATGGAGGCCATCGGCACCCTTGTAGGCGGAGTGGCCCACGACTTCAACAATCTGATGACGGCGGTGATCGGATACAGCGACCTTTTGCTGGCGACCATGGGGGGCGACGACCCTACGCGCAGTCCCTTGGAAGTGATCAGAAAGGCCGGCGAGAGCGCGGCCACGCTGACAAAGCGGCTGCTGGCCTTCAGTCGCAAGCAGGTGCTGCAACCGGTAGTGCTGAACATCAACACGGTGGTCGCGAACATCGAGAAAATGCTTCGGCGCATGATCGGCGAGGACATAGAGCTGATCGCCCTGCCGGGGCACTCTCTTCAGCCCGTGCTGGCCGACCCCAGCCAGATCGAGCAGGTCATTATGAACCTGGCCGTCAATGCTCGCGATGCAATGCCCCGAGGCGGAAAGCTCGTCATCGAAACGGGCAATGTGTTTCTGGACGAAAGCTACTGTCGCCAGAATGTCGGCGTGCGGCCCGGCCACTATGTCGTACTGTCGATGAGCGACACGGGCATGGGCATGAGCCCCGATATCCTGGCGCACATGTACGAACCTTTCTTTACAACCAAGAGGCATGGAAAGGGGACCGGCCTGGGGCTGGCCACGGTTTACGGAATAGTGCAACAGAGCCACGGGCATATCCGGGTTTACAGCGAAGAGGGAAAGGGCTCGACTTTTAAAGTCTATCTTCCCGTCGCCGAGAAGGAAGCCGAAGAGGCTGTCGTCTCTCGCAAGGCCCCCGAAGGGCCCCGTATCGACGCCACAGTCATGGTTGCCGAGGACGACGCCATCGTACGCGAGCTGGCTGTGGCCATCCTGGAAAAGCAGGGCTACACCGTGCTTGCCGCAGATAACGGAGAGTCATGCCTGCGACAGCTTGCCGACCGCCAGGGCCGAATCGATCTCCTGCTCACCGATGTAGTGATGCCCGACCTGGACGGCAAAGCCCTCTACCTTAAAGCGGCCGACCTGTTTCCGGGTCTCAAGGCGCTCTTCATGTCCGGATACGCCGACAACGTCATCGTGCGACACAATGTCTTGGAAGAAGGGGTCCACTTCATCCAGAAACCGTTTTCCGTTCAGGCCCTGGCTGCGAAGGTGCGCGAGATCCTTGAGAGCTGAGACACACATGATGAAAAAAAAATGGCTCATCGCGGATTTGTGGGAAAAGGTGTGTCGATGGTAACCAGACCATCCTGGTCTGGCTTGACTCGGCTTCCAAGCGGCGGCACATTCGATATACGGGACCAGAGCTGGAAGCTCTGGTTACCTTTGCCGCTTCCCATGAATCCGCGATGAACCCAAAAACTTTGAAAAAAACGAATGAAGCTAAATTCTACATTCCCGCCCGGGATAAACCTGCAGGACTAGGCCTGCCGCCGCAAGGTACATCAAGCCCAGATAGGAAAAGACCAGGGTGTAGTCGCCCCCGGTGGCATCCAGAATGCGACCGCTCAGCCAGGGGCCTAGGGGTCCGGCCACGAAGCCGTAGGCTGTGAAGACCAGGCCGAAGATCGCCCCGAAGTGGGCAATCCCGAAGCAATCGACGGCCAGGGGGCCGGAGACCGCGAACAAGGCGCCGAAGGCGAAGCCGATCACGGCGGACAGCGCGGCCCAGGGCCACAGGCCGTACAGGTGCGGCATGAACAGGTAGGCAATGCCGGCGGCCGCGAAAACGGCCGACATGGTGCGGGACCTTCCGAGCCTGTCTGAAAAGTATCCGCTGATCAGCCGGCCAATGCCATTGGTCAGATTGAACGCCGTAAGAAGCACGACGGCACGGGGGAGGTCCAGGCCACGGTCCAGGCCAAACCCGGTTGCCAGCACCAGCATGCTGGCGCCGCCTGCGCCGGCGAACACCCAGGTGAGCCAGAGGCACCAGAACGCCCGGCTTTTCAAGGCCTCCCCCACCGAACGACCAATGTGCGAAGCCGTTTTTCCGGGTGCGGCGACGGCCTCCCCGGCTTCCGGAAAACGAATCGCTGCCGATGAGGAAATACCAATGGCGAGGGCCGCGCCTCCGGAAGCCAGAGTCAACGTCTCGAATCCCCATTCCAGCAACAGGGTCGAAAAGACCGGCGACATGATGGCCGCCGACAGTCCGAAGGCCATATTGAACAAACCGGAAACCAGACCGCGTCTTTCGGGGTACCAGCGCTGCACCACGGTCAATCCGGGCAGGTAGACAAATGCCGACGAGGCCCCCGCCGAAAACGCCCACGCATCCACATGAATCATGCTTCGGGCCTGGCTCAGCCAAAAAAGGCTTGCTCCGCACAATACCGACCCGATCAGAATCATTCTGGCCGGACCTACCTTTTCCTGCCAGCGTCCGCACAGATACATGAAGCAGGTGGCGCCTGCGAGAATGAAAAATACCGTCCCGCCCACCGCCCCGCCGTCGGCCGCAAACGCCTGTTGCATATGCTGGCGCAAGACGCCGGGCAAACCGAATATGAACGCCCCCGGCCAGAAAATGGCGCAGGCGCAGGCGGCAAGAATCAATGGACGGGGGCATTTGACCGGCATGGAAAATCCTCGACGCAGTTTGCAACTTCGTGAATGGTTCCGGGGCTTATATCATGCGGTTCGCCGCTTGGCAATCATTCCGAATTTCAGTTCCTTTCCGGAGTGCCGGCTTTCTTTGCGGGGTTCGCCTATACCTCGGATTTTTGGTCCATCGCGGATTTGTAGGAACAAGGCATGTCGATGGTAACCAGACCATCCTGGTCTGGCATGCCTTGCCTTACAAGCAGCGTCATATCCGGAATCCGGGACCAGAGCTGGAAGCTCTGGTTACCTTTGCCGCTCCCCATAAATTCGCGATGAACCGGATTTTCAAGCGGACCGTCATTCCGGCCGGAGCGCGCGCGGTTGTCGGAGGAACGCATTTCGGAGCAAATTTCATATCGAAAACCGGATGATTTTCATCACCCAGTTTCCGTATTTCAGGTCCCGCAAAACGTGGTTCGCACGACTTCATCGGGCTCGGGCGGCGACCTGTAGTCGCCGAAGCGGTCCTGTTCCTCGTATGGCTTCTTGAGGACCTCGCTCATTTCGTGGAAAAGACGGAAGTCCCCTTCCAGTCCGGCGGCGATCACACGTTCGATCATATGATTTCGAGGAATGAAAAGAGGATTGACGCTTTTCATTTTTTTCCGGATTTCATCCTCGTCCAGCTCTTGCGCCCGAACCCGCCTCTGCCAGTTTTTGTAAAAAGCCTGGAAGGCTTCCGTCCTTTCAAAAAAATCGGAATGGGCGTCTTTTTCCACCAATTCCGCAAGATTCCGAAAACCAAGGGTATAATCAACCCCCTGCCCTTCCAGATAACCGAGCCATTCTCCCACGAGACTGCCGTCTTCCGGATTTCCGTTATTTAAGATCCCCATTTTTTCCAGCATTTTCGAAGTCAGCCGCCGCTCGAAAAGAGCGCCGAACGACTCCAGTTCCTTGTTGAACAATGCTATCGTCTTTTCCGAGCCGTGATCCGGCAGCATGGTCAGGCACGTTCCCAGCCGGGACAGGTTCCAGAGAGCGATTCGCATCTGGTTGGAATAGGAATAGCGGCCGTATTGGTCGATGGAGCTGAAAACCTGATCGAATCGGAATCGATCCATGAAGGCGCAGGGCCCGAAGTCGATGGATTCTCCGGCGATGGACATGTTGTCCGTGTTCATCACCCCGTGAATAAACCCGACCGCCATCCACCCGGTCACCAGTTCGACCTGCGCTCGCCCCGCCTTGCGAAAAAACTGGAAGTACGAGTCGGTCTCGTCTTGAATCTCCGGAAAATGCCTTTGAATCGCGTAGTCGGCCAGAATTTTCAAACTGTCCCGGTCGTTTCGAGCGGCGAAATATTCGAACGTTCCCACTCGAATGTGACTGGCTGCCACTCGGGTCAATATCGCTCCGGGAAGGGTTTCTTCCCGGTAGACCGGTTCTCCGGTCCGGACTGCGGCCAGGGACCGGGTGGTGGGCAGTCCCAGATGGTGAAGGCCCTCGCTGACCAGGTATTCGCGAAGGACAGGACCCAGCGGCGCCTTTCCGTCGCCCATGCGGGAGAATGGCGTTCGGCCGGACCCTTTGAGCTGGATGTCGAAACGTTTTCCGAAGCGATCCAGGACTTCGCCCAGCAACAAGGCGCGACCGTCTCCCAGCTGGGGGACGAAGCTGCCGAATTGGTGGCCTGCATATGCCTGGGCGATCGGTTCCGAACCGGGAAGCAGTTTCTGCCCGGCGAAAACTTCAGACAAATTCTCGTCTGCAACGTGTTCCGGCCGAATCCCCAACTGCTTGGCCAAATCGTCGTTCCATTTAACCAAAACCGGCTCGGGCACCCTTGCCGGGGCCACTCGGGCATAAAAATTTTCCGGTAGTCGGACATATGTATTGTCGAATGCAAACATTTCTTCCTCCTCTTTTAAACGATATCAAACGTCTCGCCTGCAAATAGAAATCCAGAAACCAGGCCAGCGAGTGTTTCCTGGTTCAGGTTTACCGCAACCGAGTTTACAAATACAGGGCATTCAAAAGAGCCAAGAATATAGGACGGAAAAAACCGAATGTCGTCTCCCGCGTGGAAAAGATCGCCTGTTCGAGATATTCTGGTTATAACGGATTTGGGGGAGCGGCAATGCGCAGGTTGGGTTGAGCGGGTTTCATGTTGGGTTTCGCTTGCTTCCCAACCATTTCGCGTGCCGTATCTGTTTGTTTGATAGAATTCCGTAGCGAAACCCAACAATTGACGACGCTCAACCCAACCTACATTCCACCCACCCCCAAATCCGTTATAACCAGGAAATATTGGCATAACCAAGTGTTGAAATCGACGCCTCAACAGGCTATAAACAAATGGATTGTCATGAGACTCGATGTTTCCGCAGCCCTGTTTTGCAATTTCATGGTCGCGCGGCACATCGAATAAACGTCCGTTGGCGCAGGCTGGACCAAAAATGGTTCCGGCGCAGTCTGAAAGCCAGTCGGAATTGAGAACCCGCAATGATCGCCCAAGAGGCATCGTGAGAAATTCTGGATTCCGTACCAAATATGAAACGTTTCATTCCAACAACTATAGTACGGCGGAAAGCGACAGGCCCCGCCTGTTCGACATCTCTGCTTTGTAAAATACCGTTTTTGCTGTTTTTTTTCGGGTGCCTGGCGTGTACGGCAACGCACAGAACCGACACCGCGACGGCGGTCGATATCCGGAAAACAGCGGAGGCGCCTGTTTCCCCCGCATTGGAACCGAAGAGTCCCCCTGCCCCCGTCGAATCGACGCCCTCACCGCCGACCGAGCCTTCCGCCATTTTGGAGACGCCATTTGCGACCGACACCCTAACCATTCAGGTCGGGGCGTTTTCCACTGCCGCACGTGCGCAGGCACATGCCAGGCGGCTGCGGAAACATGGTCTGGCCACCTATCATGGGATGGATTCGGACGGCTTGTTCAAAGTGCGCTTTCAATGCTCCGGCACTCTGAATACGGCCTTTCGGCGCGCAGATGAATTCCAGGCGGCCGGGGTGATCGACAATTATTTTATCGTCTCCCCGTCGCCCGTTCGAAAACAGAGAGGCTCAGGGGAGACGGCGCGCGACAGCATTGCGGAAACCGCGCGCAGGTTCATTGGCACACCCTATCGCCTGGGCGCCGCTTCGGTCGAAGACGGTTTCGACTGCAGCGGCCTGGCCATGACCGTATATCGCTTAAACGGGCTGGAACTGCCCCGCACAGCCTATAACCAATACCGCATCGGAAAAGCGGTTCGGCGCAGGCAATTGAAAACCGGGGACCTGCTCTTTTTCGACATCAACCGCAACGGCCGCGCCGACCATGTGGGAATCTATTGCGGAGAAAACCGTTTCATCCACGCATCCAACAAGCGCAAAAAGGTAATCGTCGCCTCTTTGACCAACCGCTATTTTGAAAAGCACTACCTGGGAGCACGGCGATACTTCTAGCCCCCATTGCGACGACCAATTCGTTCGAAATGTCGATCTCGCAGAAAATTTTTTACCATACGGGAATTGGTTCGACCTGTGCGGTTTGCGGTGGGAGTCGATGGATAAGAAACAAGAACTCACGCGTTCCGGTAGCGCCGTCTTCCATGGCGGCGACCATCTTCCGCAGCGGGGCTGCATTTTCAGAAATTGGGATTCGAGAAGGGCGCCGCGCCGCCTTGGAAGACGGCGCTACCGAACCCCGAGTCTTGTTCCCATGTAAAATGGCATCATCCGCGCAAGTCGAGATTGCGACCTGCGCGGATGGAACCGGCGGGTAATTCGCGCGGGTCGAGATTGTTCGGAACCGCCTTGAATGTTTGCGCCCGTAAAACTATTTGAACAGCAACATGGTGGACGTCTGGTTTATGTGGCCGACAAATTCTTCTCCGTAAGTGCTGAACCCCACCGTGGGAATATCGGAAAACAAGTTGCCGTAGTCATCGGCCTGGCCTTTCTGATCCAACTCCAGGGTTCTCAGGATACAGTGGAAATTGATGATTCCGGAGATATTTCCCAAATCCTTCTTTTTTTCCTCCAAAGCTGTTCGCGTGTCATCGACAATCTGGGTCGATTCCAATATCTGAAGCTCCATGCCGTTTTTTATGTTGCAATAAAAGCACATGCTTTTATCTTGTATCTTCTGGGGGGAACGAACATAGGGTTCATCTCCCATCATGAGGCCGATGGGATTGCTCATGAAGAAGTTGGGCGCCTCTTCCACCGACACTCCCAGCGATTCGGCATATGCATCGGCGGCTGGTTTGTCATTGAATTCCAAGACTTTTCGCTGGGCTTCGTCAACCTTGGTGGCGACCAGGGTCTTGCCGAGGGGATTGAAACTCTGGGTTTTCAAGAAATCGAAACCGACTGCGGGTTTTAGCATCGCCAAAACAGCTGCGTTGGTGTAGGCTTTTCCATCGGCAAAAACGTAGGTTGTGGAAAACTGCAAGTCATCGCCTGCCGACCCCCCGATAACAATGGTGTCCGTCTGGTCTCCGATCTTTTCCATAATGGTTTCCTCGGCCATGCTGAGACCGTCGATGAGAATAATCCCCACATATTTCTCGAAATCCAACTCGGCCGGCGGCGTTTGATAATAGTCCCCGATGCTCTTCAGGGCTTGTTCCACCTTGATTTCACTTTTAATATTTTCAAGGACCTCGATTTTGACATCGCTGATTATGTCAGGACCGAACAACATAGCCACGACCGAACCCTTGAGCATTTTCCCCGTGACAATCTCTCCGGCCGTGGTGCATCCGAACACGGAGGCACCGGAAAAAGTCTCCCCCATACGAGTGCTTAAGGCCTGTGCTTCGAATTTGGCCGATGCAAAAAACAGTACCATCCTGGTTTCCGCGCCCTGGGCCTGAGATTGTATGTCAGAGATTACATCGTCGATAGTTTCCTTGGTAGAGTAAACCGTTTTGATACCCATGTCGAAACCTCCTGTTTCATCTAGTAAACAGACACATTGAATTCCCTTGCAATTTGTCTCAGTTGATTGATAACCGCCAGATCATCATCTGAAAATGCATCATATGAGTTGACGTTGATCCCCTTCAAGATGATTTTGGTCCTGGTCAGGTTGCCTAAAATCTGGTTCCCCCGAGACTTTTTTTCAACAATTTCATCAATCATTCTCCTAATCTTGCCAGCCATGCGATACGTCCTCCTCTCTCATCTCGTTTAATGGAATGGAATTCGAGCCGTAGTTGCTCATGTCCCTTTCTACCTTGCTTCAGGTCCAGCATTCTCGGCAGCATGGAAAGCAAGATCCGGGCCATTTCATCTCGAAAAAATGAGGCGGGGCATGCTCTTTGCCCAATGTGCGCTATCGACGAATCATTATACCAGACTGTCAGATTTTTCATATAAAAAAACACAGTTCGATTATTAAAATCAGAAAGGCGCCCAAAAAATGAATCGTGTCCATTTTCACCCTGGTCGGCCCCATTGTCATGCGATATTCACCAAGCCCTTTCAGCGCGAAGAGGTACTGGCGAGGCTGCGAACCCACATACTATTCCGGGAACTGACCGGACATTTGGAATGAATGCCGGATACCGGAAAAATCTATCGTCTTTCCTCCGAACACTTGGGGAGAAAGCCTTTGGGGAAGATCGATCATAGAAAAAAAGGCACATTGCGCCAATGGCCCCTTTCATACGCCGGAGGGCCACCTCCATATTGACAACTTAATGCCTGTGCCGATTGTCTTTGGGAACGAGCCTATCGGGTTGATTGCAGTTGCCAATAAGAAACGAGGCTATACCGAGGAAGACGATATCGGAACCGGAATCGTACAAGCCCCTCTTGCCTGACGCGACGTTCTTCGATGATCGGCTGCTAAACGATGTCTTACAGTAAAACAGAATGAAATCCGTGTTAACTGGCCGCCCGCGCGCGACGCGCGGGCGGCTTGCATCATCATGCGCAACAATGGCAAATTCGACAGCATCCTGGCCGATCACTCAGGATTTGCCGGCAAGACCCTTTCTCCAGCAATCTGGAATTTTCATTAAGGCCTTATTGGGGCGGTTGAGGCATCGCCGCATCCGGTTGCTTTTCCTGAAAGTAATCGGGCGGATCTCCGGGCAGGGCCTCCAGCACGACCGGATTTTCGCTCCGGGTCCGCGAAGCCTGCTCGCCGTCCACTTCGCCGACAATGCTGAAATAATCGTAGCTTCCGGTCGAAGAAGGCCTTTTTCCCTGAAGAACGTAGATGCTGCGGATGCCCTGATGGTCCCACTTGCGGAAATACTCTTCTTTGGTCAGCAGCGTGAAGCGGTGGTCCTCGATGGCGCGAATGATTTTTTCGGAATCGGTGGTCCCGGTCCGCTTGACAGCGTCGGCCCACACCATGATGTTCACATAGGCGGCCGCAGCGGCGTTGACCGGTTTGCGGCCGTAGTTGTTTTCATAGTCCTGCACGAATTTTCTGGAGCCTTCGTAGCGTTCGGACGCGCCGTGGTACCAGGTCGCGGCGGTAATAACGCCGTCGATGGCGTCCCCGCCGACTTCCATTGCGGCGGCCAGAGTCCCGACGGGCGCGACAAGGGCCATTTTTTCTTGAAGTCGCAGTGTTTTCGCCTGCTTGAGGATTGCCACCAGATCGCTTCCGAACTGGCCGAAAACCAGCACGTCGGGATTGGACTTGGCGGCCTTTTCCAGCTCGAGCAGAAAACCCAGGCGCTGCTTCATGCCGGTCGCCGCAGTGCCCGCCCCGGTCCCGAGAGCGGTCGCGGCGGTGTACACGGTGGACGCCCCCCCGGCTTCCAAAAATTTAATCATCGTTTCGGTAATGCTTTTTCCTGCGGCGTAATCCGCGTAGATATACGCATACCGTGCGTTTTTCCCGAACCTTTGTATCAAAACAGTGGAAAGGGCCTTGCAGTACTGGTGTGCGGAACCGTACCATCGGAATGTATGCCGGTGGGCCTGCGCGCCGGTGGTTTCGTTGGCGATGGTGAGACCGGCCATGTAAACCACTCCGCTGGACTGGGCTTCGGCGCTTACGGCCATTGCCGATGCGGAGCTGTTGCATCCGGCCAGCATGACCGCTCCCTGACCGACAAGCTGCTTGGCGGCTGCCACGGCTGTCGGCGGCTTGGACTCGGTATTGACGGTCGTAAACGCGATGGGCTCGCCGAGCAGACCGCCGTTTCGGTTGATCTCGTCGATGGCCATTTTATAACCGTCGAGCTGCGCCGCTCCCTCCTGGACGAAAGGCCCTGTTTCCGGGATGAGCAACCCGATCTTCACGGCCGCGAAACCGCTTTGCGAAAAAGAAAGCGCAAGCAAAACAGCCAGAAACAATACGGCTTTGGTTCCCTTTGCCGATTTCATAGAACGTCTCCCTCCAGATTTATAAGTTCACGTGATATAGCTGGCCGGAACTGTCAGCGTGGGCTGCGAAAAGCTCGCACAGGCCACAGGCTCGCAGCGCATCGGCGACAAATGCCGACGCCATATCCGGCATGTTCCGTTCCTCCTCTTCGATCTGGTTATGCAAATGAGTGTTTCCATCGATTCCGAAATACACGAGCAGTGTCCCAAGCACAGCATGAATGCGGCGGCATTGTTGTTGGCAAAACCTGAAGATCTTTTTAATCCATTGACTCTCCTTTTGTCAATTCAATTATAAATTGGTCCCAACCTGTTCTCTGCAAGGACTCTGCAATTTGGCTATAAAGGGCCTGCACTGCCGGACCGTTTGATCTCATGGGAGCTGTTTGGCCGCGAAAAGCCTCATTCAATTGCATGGTCGCCTTTTGGCTTTTCACGAATTTCCGCCTCCTTCTCTTTGTTTCCGAGTTTTTTATAGCAGATCGCCAGATGCTTCAAGACATCCTTGTTCTTCTCAAAGCCTCGAAAACAAATTACGGCCTTGTCGTACAGCCCCATGTTCATGTAGCTTACGCCAAGTCGGACATTCAACTCTTCGCTGTGCCTTTCATACCTGAGGCCCAGCAAGAAAACGCGAATGGATTCGACGAAGTTCTTCTGCAGCTGGTACAGCGATCCCAGCCCGACAAACGCCTGGTGATTGGGATAGTGCTCAAGGGCTTTTTTGAAGAGTTTTTCCGCAGCGACGTCGCTGTTTTCGACCCCGTCGGTTTTTGAAAAGTCTCCCGTGCTGAATTTCAAAGCCAGACGCGTCAGAAAGTCGGCGTGATAGACGTAGAGATCTTTTTTATCGATCATGAGGACAGCATCGGCGTATTTGGACAGCCGGGTGTGAAAATAGGATTGAATCTTCTCCTTGAAGTCGGTGACAAAGTCTTCTGGCAGCGCCGGACAAGCTTGAAAACAGGCTATATCCCCGGCGGATTCCGGCCCGCTGTCGCCGCCGTCGATTTTCTTTCCATATTCGCCATACAGGGCGCTGCTTTGTCGAACCCGAAGGATTTCGGATACCAGATCAAGGGGCTTGATTTCATCCAGCAAATCCATGGTTTCCCGGATTGTTTCCGGGGTTTCTCCCGGATTTCCAAAAATGAGACGAACGCGGGCCAGGATGCCGTATTTGGTCGTACTGGCAAAGGCACGCCTTATTATTGCGGTGGCCGAGTCCTTGTCGAACCTCTTTCTGACCGCTTCCGAACCGCTCTTCACACAGTAGGTGATCCTGACGCAGCCTGCTTTTCGCATCCAGTGAAGCAGGACCTCGTCGATCTGGTTCGCCCGGCAGTTCGCCGTCCACTGGATTTTCAGGCCCCTCTGGATGATATCCTGGCACACCTGAATGACCAAAAGCCGCCGAAAGGTGAAGGCGTCGTCGGTAAAGTGGAACGATTCGACGCCCTTTTTTTTTAAGAGCCAGAGTTGCTGCACGAACCATCCGGCGGAGTGAAAGCGCAGGTTATGCGCGAAAGTTTCGGGGGGCTCGCCGAAGTTGCAGCCGGACTGCCAGCCACGCGCCAGGGACATGTGGCAGTAGGTGAAATATTTTGCCGGTATGGGAAGATCGTCCGGGTTTTTCACGGGCTCCGCCGGCCCCGTGCAGGCCAGTTCCAACCCGCCATCCGCCGATTGTTTGCGGTATGCGATTCCCTTGATTTTCTCCAAGGGATGTTTTTGCGGTTCTTCGAACGCCTGGATCAAATCCAAAAAAGGGCCATCGGCTTCGCCAATAACGGTCGCATCGATCTCCAAAATGTCCGTCATGAGTCGCTCCCGTAACAAGGCGGCGTCGTTTCCGCAAAATACGAATTTTGCTTTCGGATCGATACACTTTGCCGTCCTGGCGATATCGACCGCCCAGCGCAGACCGGCGGACGACGCGAACAAACCGATCACTTCGGGTTGTTTTTCTTTGAGGATTTTCTCTACATCCTGGGTGCTGTCTCCCATGGGGCGCAAATGGCAAATCTCGACAGCATGCCCGTGTTCCATCAGGACAGCGCCGACAGAGTAGATTTCCACAGGCGCATCGGAGCCGTTATTGTCATGAATTTCGTCTTCGATAAAATACGAATATACCAGTAATGTATCCATTCGAATTCCTTTTGTTCGATTCGGTTAAGTGGAAAGAACCAACAGAACCCTAAGGACATAAATGGATTTTTCAATAAAAGAAGGCGACGCTGGGGACAAAGGCCTGCCCAGCGCCGAGCCGCGGGAGTTAGCCCTGGAAAAAAAGGCTCGGACCTTACGACTTGGCGGACGCGCCACCGATTGCCCTCTGCGAACCTCCGCGCTCTCTGCGCCCCTGCGTCAACAATCCCCCTGCCTTAGAGGGGATGTGCGTGTTGGGATCGGTTCTTGATTCGGCCATGGACAGTGAAACGCGGACGCGAAGCGTCCTGGTATGCATTCCAACGCGAAGCGTTGGAACGAGGCGGCGAGTACATGGTTGAAATAGAAATCAAGCCATGCGTGTTCAACGCTGAAGCGCGGAGGATGCGGAGGTTCGCAGAGAAAAGCCGGTCAACGTTGGAATGGCTGGTTCCTCCGTCAAATTGTTGACAAGGGGAATGTTTTTTTGCAAAGTGAGCTTTTAACATACAATTTGCAAAGGAGAACAATGACAAAAACAATGGTAAATAGCCGTCGGTGGCAGGTCGCTTTGGCGGTGGTCTTTTTCGTCTTTGTTTCCATCGTCGTTCACGGTCCCGCTTTTTCGGATGAAAAAAACGAGGCGAGCAGCGCTCCCGGTTTCGAAAAAGCCCGACGCCTTGAGGGGCAATGGATTCGGCCCGACGGAGGCTACGTGCTCGCCCTGAAAGACATCGAAAAAGACGGCCGCATTCAAGCGTCCTATTTCAACCCGCAAAAAATCAATGTCCACGAATCCGTCTGGAGGTTTACCAACGGGGAGGTCTACGTGCTGGTAGAATTGCGGGACGTCAATTATCCCGGTTCGAAATACGCCCTCACCTACGACCAGAACAACGACATATTGATCGGCGCATATTTCCAGGCGATTTCGCAACAAACGTTCGAAGTCTATTTCGTACGGAGGAAATAGTACCATCGTCGAATCCTGGCAGCTCATCGGACCTGTGTGGTTCCTCGATGGACCGGTCGGTTCCCCACAAAAGCTACATTTCGACCCGAAAGATGCCATAACGGATTTGGGGGTGGGTGGAATGTAGGTTGGGTTGAGCGCCATCGATTGTTGGGTTTCGCTACGAAATTCTATCAAACAAACAGATTGGGCGCGCGAAATGGTTGGGAAGCAAGCGAAACCCAACACGAAACTCGCTCAACCCAACCTACGCATTGCCGCTCCCCCAAATCCGTTACAACCAGGAATTTTTCAATATGGATTAGAGTCAGGACCATTACAGACATTTTTCTATCCGATAACACAGGAATAGGCGCGGAGGCACGCATCAATACAACCACCTTGAGCCTTGAAGGCGAATTGGGCAGTGAGGAGGTGGACATTGAAGGATGGCAGGTTTACGGCGGTATGGCTTTTAATTTCTAAGCCATCTTTCTGCCATGGCACCGGTTCAACCCCAGACCGTCTGCATTGAGAGAAGCAACATGGTTGACGCCCCCGTCGGTTGCGGGTAGAGTTGGTCAATTCGAAGACATCGGTCTGGCGGCGGTCTTCGACGAGGAATGTTCCTCTTGCAGAAGCCGCCATTCGCACAGGTCCGAAATTGGAAACCTTTTCGAAAAATTTTACATTTTGGCAATTATTATTTTTCATCGGTCTCTTATCCGGTTGCTCCACGGTTTCATTCGAGCAGCCGAAATCGTACAGCACGGCGATCGCGGACACATCCGACACGGTACTCGACTGAAATCCGAACCTTCGGCCTACGTGACGGTGAGCGTCGCCAGCACGGACACAACCGAAGTGACGGTCGATCCGGCGACCCTGACATTCACCCCCGGCGACTGGTTCGCAGAGAAAACCGTTACGGTGACAGGCGTCGACGACCAGGACGTGGACGGCGATATCTTGACGCTGATCAATATCGAGATGGAAGACACGGCCGACCCGAACTACCTGGTCGTCGATCCGGACAATGCCTTGGTTACCAACTGCGACGACGGCCTCGACCAACCCGGAATAGCCGTGAGCGCGATTTCCGGAAACACCACCGAAGCGGGAGGACAAGCGACCTTCACGGTCCAGCTGAACACCGAACCGACGGCGGAAGTCACCGTCGGGGAAGACGAATACGGAACCGACCCTAACTACGACATTCCGCAGGGCCTGCTCGACTTCGAACTGCCTTGTGCCGACGCGACGGTTGTCTTTTACTATCACGGGACTAGCATGGAAGAGGCAGGCGAATCCTACCGCAAATTCCGGGAAGGCGCACAGCATGGCTTCTTCGCTTTCGCCGGCGCCGCGATCGGAAGCGCCGCAGCAGGAGGGCAAACCGTCCCGACCGCCACATTGACCTTGGCCGACGGTCAACTCGGAGACCTCGACAACCTGATCAACGACCGAATTCGCGATCCAGGTGGAATGGCCCGATTAGACCAAGCCATTCCGACACTAAACGACTACGGCCTGATGCTCCTGGCTCTGGGTGTCGGATTGCTGGGCCGGACAAAATAGCGGAAAAAAGAACAATGCCTGTAAATTGAAAATCGCCGGCCATCGTCGGCAATACAAATCCCTCCGGAATTCTTCTCAATTCCGGAGGGCGTCTCAGACAGCGTATTTCAATACAACAAGCTTTTCAAATGTGCTCCATGCGCCCTGCCCCGCCCTCGATAAAAGGCACGGTTCTCATCCATGAAGGCAATATGGGCAGAAAAGCCGATCGACTTCGCCAATCTTTTATGCCAGCCCCGCCCGGTTGTTGAGTTGAGGAACTCCTTCGACATTATTTCTCCATAAGAAATCGACGGTATTATTTCGTCGGACGCAACTGCCCCCACCTTGTACAAAATGCCGAAATAGCCCCTGCGACTTCGGTCCATGAAGACTCGTCGAAATGGAATAGAAAATTTCGGGCTCCCCACGGCGACCGTCGGTCGCATGGTGCCGGTCGAAGAGATGGTTAACCGGACTTGCTCCAATACCGTGCGTCCGCGTGCCGACGGGCCTGATTTCTGTTGACAAAAAACAGCTCCATGTCCTATAAACCAACCTAAGATATGGGTGAGATATGGACAGTTCTGCAAAAAGATATCTCATCGACAATGAAAACGGGAATATTGAACATGGCTGTTGTTTTTCGTGCCGGGGCGGAGGTTGATGGCGTTTTACAGAAAGCATAGAAACATGCTTTTGCATTGGGTTCGAAGGCAGTTGATCGGTCCGCCTCCGAAGGATGAGGAGGGCAATCGCATCATTGCGACAGCGCCGCTGGATTTGTTTCCAACGGGAGTGCTCTACCCGGTTGTCAAAGGCGAAAGGGGCCTGGATTATGCTTCCGACGAAGACGAAGACGGAGACGACGCTTTGGACGCGTTGGACGATCAAAGCGAAAGCGAGCCGGGGGCGAAAGCCACGTGCGTGCGCCGCCGTTATGCCCCGCCGTCCGCCATCGGTTTCTCCTTCTTCATCGGGGGCGATGAAATTCGAATCGGTGTCCGATGCGCCGGGGCGACATACGCGGCCAAGGGTGATCGCGACGGACATGGCCGGTATCAAAAGCTTGAATGGCAACGCAATGAGGTCGGCGACGATTGCGAAAACTTGTTCCCAGGGCCCCCTGAAAAACGGGTCGTCGAAAGGTATGGCGTACAGGTGCTTTCAGGTCGGGCCAGAATCGAAGTCCTGTGGAGACCCGTTGCGGATGGATGGATCGCCACGGTTTCGTTCATCAACAAGAAAGATTTGCCGGAGAATGCCGACTTGCCCTGCGCGGACTTTCGCATTGCCCAAAACGAAAGTTCCATATTCGAGTCTTCGCTGGTCTGCACGATAGAATCCGGAGAAGTCGGGGCCTATCCGAGAATCGACAGGAAACTGCTGACCAAGGAAGAAAGAGAACTGGAGCTGCAATACAAGAACCATCGAATTTATGCCGTTGGCCATGGAACGTCGGTGGACTGGATATTGAAAGATGGCAGGGTCAAAGAACTGCGCACCGAATTTTTGCCCATGGTCGAAGTTCCCCAAATGACGGTCGATGTCGCCGAGGGAAAAGGCAATGTGCTCGGCTTGGCGAGGCTTTCCAGGATCGAAGACGACCCGGACGGCGTTTGCGGCGATATTCAAGATTTTATCGAGCAATACTCCCAATGGGCGGAAGGTCAAAAACAACGCGCGGCGAACCTCGATTCCGACGAAATAGAGACAGGCGAAAAAATCACCGAACGGATGGACAAGGCCGTGAAGCGGATGAGGGCGGGGTGCGAGCTTCTTCGGAACAACGGCAAAGCGGCCTATGCCTTCGCCAAAGCCAACGAAGCCATGCTCAGGCAGATGATTCAGGCGGACAAGTGCAGGGAAAAGCAAAAAGACGAAGGCCAATATCGGTGGCGGCCCTTTCAGCTGGCGTTTCTGCTGGCACTGATTGAATCCGTCGTCGATGAGGAAAGGCGTGAAGACGTGGATTTGATCTGGTTTCCCACAGGCGGCGGAAAGACCGAGGCCTACCTCGGGCTCATCGCCTTTGCGATCGTCTGGCGCCGGGTCAATCACAAAGATACGGGCGGCGGAACAACGGTACTAATGCGCTACACGCTGAAACTACTGACCGGCCAGCAGTTCGAACGCGCCACCCGAATGATCTGCGCCCTGGAGCTGATTCGCCAAAAGGACCCGAGGAGACTCGGCGCCGAGCCGATCTCTTCGGGCATGTGGGTCGGCAGGTCGGCAAGTCCCAACAGCTTCAAGGAAGCCAAGCGGATTGTCGATGACGCCTTGCAAGGCGGTGCACAATCGCCGCCCAGAAGCCTGGTGCTTTACAAATGCCCGTGGTGCGGAGCGCGCTTTGACATCGCCAAGAATTTCGTTGCCACCGAAAGAAATTTTTATTTTCGATGCGGCGACAAAGATTGCGAGTTCGGGGCGACATCGGACGGCCGTCTTCCTTGCAATGTGGTGGACGAAGCGCTCTACGGGACTCCGTCCACCCTGCTGGTGGCGACTTTGGACAAATTCGCGCGCCTGGCCTGGTCCGATCAGACCAATGCTTTTTTCGGAGTCGAAGGCAATAGGCCCCCGGAGCTGATCGTGCAGGACGAACTGCACCTCATATCGGGGGCTTTGGGATCCATCGCGGGGGTGTACGAATCCGCCATCGACACTGTGATTTGGCAGCGCTGCGTATCCCCCAAGTATGTGGCTTCCACCGCCACCATTCGGATGGCGGAAAATCAGTGCAGGCTGTTGTTCGGCCGGGAAAACGTCTCTGTCTTCCCTCCCCCCGGACTATCGTGCGAGGACTCCTATTTTTCACGCACGGTTCCGGTCGAAGAAAAGCCGGGGCGCATGTATGTCGGCTATTTGGCGCCTTTGCTGAACAGACAGCGCTGCATGGCGCCGGTGGCGGCGATTCTCATGGCGGCGCCTGAAGTTGTTTTCAGTCCCGACGTGCCCGAGCACAATATTTTGCAGGAAGCCTGGTGGACCCAGGTGGTCTATCACGGGAGCATAAGAGGCGTAGGCAACAGCCACAACAGCTTCGACGTCGATGTGAGAGAAATCTACAGCAGAATCATTCAACAGGAAAAAGAAATCAATCCCCGGCTCGACTCCCGCGATCTCGGCCGCAGAAAAGAGGCCAAAATCGCCGAATTGACCAGCCGGTCCAGCCCGGAAGAAAACGCCAGGACTTTCTCGAAGCTGGAAAATACAATGGACGACGAAGGGCTTTGTCTGGATGTGGCGCTGGCAACCAATATGATTTCAGTCGGCCTGGACGTGTCGCGCCTGGCGCTGATGATCATCAACGGCCAGCCTCTGACAACGGCTGAATACATCCAGGCCAGCAGCCGCGTGGGGCGCGGGGAGACGCCGGGAATCGTGGTGGCGAACTACTACAGAGACCAGGCGCGCAGCCTCTCCCATTACGAGAATTTCAGAGCGTATCACGAATCCTTCTATCGTTTCGTCGAACCGTCCAGCATCACTCCCTATACATACCAGGCTCGAAAAAGGGCGCTTCACGCAGCCCTGGTCATAGCGCTCCGCCATTCGTGCCCCGACCTTCTGCCCAACGACGGGGCGGCCAATTTCGACAAAGACGACAATAATGCGAAAGTTGTCGTCGAAAAATTGAAACAGCGGTGTGAAATGGCCGATAAAAGCCGGTCGAAAGAGACGGAGGAGTATCTGGCTCGACTGATCGACACGTGGCATGCCGAGGCCGAAAAAAGCCGTATGGAACGTCGTTCGCTGAAATATTGGCTGCCTGGAACATCAAGCAGCGCCAACCGGCTCCTTTACAGCCACGAAGACCTGATCAAGGGAACGTGGGCGACCTTGCATTCCATGCGGAATGTGGAAAAAAACGCGATTTTCAAGATATTATGACAGCACAATACGAATACACGCCGGTGCGTCTGTCGCACCTTTTCTATTACAATGCGGTCGGCGCTATCGTGAGAACCACGGACTATCTGGTGACCCCGATGGATACAAGGTACTGGACGGACAATCAAAAAAATATCGCGGCGTCCCTTATTCCCTATGTGGAACAGGTTCAGAGCGCGCTTTGCATCGATCAGGAACTTCGCCAGCCGCCGGTTGCCAAAAGGCTGGAAAACGGCGCGGTCGACGGCGAGTGCCTGCCTGCGATACGGTTTCCTCGCTGGATGAGATGCCCCTCTTGCTCGCTTCTTTATTTCAAACCATGGAAGCTGCTGCCCGCCGGCGAAAAGCCCCGTTGTCAGGAGTGCCCCAGGACGCCGGTCTTGGAACAAGTTCCATGGGTCATGATCCACCCGGAAGGATACCTGGCGGATATTCCCTGGCACTATCTGGCTCACAAGGAGGCGAGACAACGCAAGCAGAGTAAATGCCGATACGATTGGCAATTTCCCTACCTGGAAATCAGGTATGACGAAAAAGGCGCGAATTGGGTTCGATGCTCCAGATGCAAGGCAGAACAAAGATTCAGGCCGGAGGACCGGGTTCCCTGGGGGCTCGCAGGCCAGCAACCCTGGATTCGGAGCGCCCCGGAGTTGGCCGGACGTCCCGGACTCCTCGGGATTGTCAGGCCCGTCAACGACGTGCGGATTCACGATACCCAGACGGCCGTCGCCATTGTGCTCCCCCCGGAATCCAGGCTTCGGCGGGGAACTCCGGTGGACAAGCTCTATTGCAGCTCGCAAAAAAGACAGGAGATTGACAACGCCAAAACCGCTCTGGCAAGAAAAGGCGTTTTAAGGAGTATTGCCTCGGATTTCCAGTGCTCCGTGCAAGACATCGAAAAGGCCCTGCAAGATATTGAAAACGGCTATCCGCTGTATGGGCAGACCTTTACGCCGGGCATTCTCTTGGAGAAAGAATATCAGGCGTTGCGCGAACCCATTGTCGATATGAAAGAAGACGAAGATTTAGTGACGCACCATCACACATCCGAATGGAAACGGCCGGAGAGAGAAACTGAACCGCAGAGTCGTCCATCCCAAGTGCTGAAAGCCATCGACAAGCTTGTCGCCGTGAATCGGCTCCGGGCCATCATGGTTCTGAAGGGTTTTTCCAGGGACAGAGGAACGCAAGTTCCTCCCGACATCGTCGGAAAAAGCAAATGGCTGCCGGCGATCGAACTGTATGGGGAAGGCGTCTTTTTTTCGTTTCGGGAAGACATTCTATGCCAATGGGAGAAGCAAGCGGGGTTCGAGCCTCGGACGAATAGAATCCAGAAGCGGTTTCAGCATTCGCAATTGACGTTCGAGCATGAAATCGTAGTGAGTCCCCGCTTTCTATTTTTGCACACGTTGTCCCATATCGTCATTCGCCAGCTGGAATCTCAAGCAGGCTATCCGGCGGCCTCCCTGAAGGAACGCATTTATTGTCAAACCGGAAAGAACCCCATGGCCGGGATTCTGATATACGTCGCCATTCCGGACATTTGCGGCTCCTTGGGCGGTTTGGCCGAATTGGCCGAGCCTAAGCGCTTTCTGGCTTTGATGACAAGCGCCTTCGATCATGCCGATTGGTGTTCTCTGGACCCGGTTTGTTCCGAACACGAGGGACAAGGCCCCGACCTTCTGAACGGGGCCGCATGCCATTGCTGCGCCTTGATTCCGGAAACGGCGTGTTCCTACAAGAATGTTTTGTTGGACAGGACCTTCATCAGCGGGCAAACAGGTTGCGAATCTGGCGACGTGCCCGGATTTCTGGATTTCGTCAAAGAGGTAGGATGATATGCTGAAAGTTCGCAGATTCGAATTGCCGCGAGTACAGGACCTTGGCAAGGACCAGGACGACGCCCTGGCATTGCCGAAAGAAGGGCAGCATTTGATTGTCGGGGGACCGGGGACCGGCAAGTCCGTACTTGCCTTGCTGAGAGTGAAACAGCACGAGAGAAAGAAGGACGACTACATATTTCTTGTCTTCAACCATCTCTTGCATAAAGCGAGTCTCGATCTGGTCAAAGAGCAGATTAGCAGCACGACCTGGATGAGATGGTTCAATAGTCAGTTTGTCGAATTCGCAGAAAAAGCCTTGCCGACTCTGGAGCCCGAGCCCGGAAAAACCTGGCGGCCGACCGATTGGGACGGCGTATTGAACGCGATCGGGCAAAAGGATTGCCAAGTCGATGAAATCCCCTTGCAAGTCGTTATCGACGAGGGACAGGACATGCCCCCGGAATTTTACATGGCCTTGGCCAACATGGGGTTTGTCAACTTTTTTGTCGCTGCGGACCAGAATCAGCAACTCGACCGGCGATTCAACAGCAGCATACAGGATATCAGAAACTGCCTGGCCATCGAGCCCAAAGAGGTCGTGTATCTGTCGTTCAACTACAGAAATTCGTATCCCGTAGCCAGGCTGGCGCAGACTTTTTACACGGACAAGGCAAGCGAACGCCCCGAATTGCCGGAAGAAAGAAAAGGCGTCAAAACCCCGCTGCTATTCGAATACGATAATGACCGATTTGCTTCCTTGGCAAGAAGAATTTTAAAAACCGTCGATATCAGGCCCAATCGTCTGATCGGCATTATTTGTCCGAACAACAAGGTGCGGGAAAAGTATTTGGGTCAATTGCGAGAATCCGCCGGTCAAATGACGTTGGATCACGGCGTCCCTGAAATACAGACCTATTCCTCCGGCTCCAAAACTTCGGTTCGCTTCGACATTGGAGGAATCATGGTCATCAATTTTCAATCGTGCAAAGGCCTGGAATTCGATTATGTATTTCTGGCCGATATCAACCGATACTATTGCAATCCGGGACTTCCGGATTCGATGGAACAGATGAAGAAAAATTTTTATGTCATGGTCGCCAGGGCCAGGGACCATGTCGTGCTGTTGAAAGAAAAGGGCGAATATTGTTCAGTTGAAGAGTATATACTGCCCGATGAGAATTCTATCTTAGCCAGGGAGATGTAAAGTGGACTACGAAAAAACGAAACTCTCGTCTTCAGTAGAAGCCGATGCGGGAAAAGAAAAAACCGCAGGACCCGCCAAGGCTTTGTTCGTAACCAACCATTTGAATCTTTGCTATATGCTTTCCGCAGGAATGATCATGTCGCCCAAGGGATTTAAAAAGTACTATAAAGACACTTTGTCCATTTCGCCTGGTTGGGTGCCTGTTTTCCAAGACAAGGTCCCGCAGCGAGCCATCGAGCTTTCGGTCTCCGAAAGAAAGTCTTTGAAACCCGTTGTGGCGACCATCGACCTTTCTATGGCCGCGACGCCGAAGACGAGTACGCCGGGCCATGGCGACATGCTTGCAGAGACGAATGTGGACAAAGCCTTCGCAGGCGACGACCGGATAATGTTCTTTCGCGCTCCCTTGCCGGTCGCCCTGATTGAATCCATCGCGTTTCAAAACCAAGAGGACAAGGCCGCGTTTTCCGATTACGCGGAGCAAGTCAGCAACGTACCGGCGAAGGCTTTCCCTGTTAAAGCGATAAAAGGGCTGTTTGAGAAAACCCTGGCGATCTTTCCCTCTTTCTGTCCGGATCCGGCGCAGGTCTACGACTCGGAACAAAACCGGGCGCAGGCCGCAGGGGGGATCGCGGGCCTGCTCTCCAACATCGCGAATCGCGGCGATCTGGCCATGAACACGTTCAACTACGCGCTCGACTGCGACAGCTCTTGGTCGGCCAGGATAGACGACGAGCGTCTCAAGATGCTGGCGCCCTGGATGGAAGGCCGGTCGCTCGACGTGGAAGGCGACAATCCCGCGCACAATTTCTGGAAGATCGTCGATTTGCTCTCGCAGTCTCAAATGGAACCTCGGCCCGAGACTTGCCTCGACAAAATCAGCCAGCTTCTCGAGCGATACGCGGAGGCCAACGACAGCAAGGCACTGCGGACGCTCAACAGAGATCTCGGGGAAATATCGGGATTTGCCGGAAGCACCATGACGGAACTCTTCGAGCGACACACATCTCCTTCTTCGAGGGCGCTGATTCTCCTGTTTTCGGAAATCAGCTCCGCAGAGTTTCTCGAATTCGAGCACCCGTTGCTGTCGGAGCGAGACAAAGTCTTCGCCGCAATTCTGTTCGGCGCGCGGGACGGGTGGATCGGGTTGCCTATCGAACTGCGCCAACAACCCGATTTGGAAAAGTATATCAGCCATAGAATGGCGCAGTTGTCCCAAGAGCATCAAGGCTCCGGCCTCGATTTCGGACCGCCGCCGCCCAGGCCTGTCTGCCTCAGGGAGCTTTTTGCGCCCGGCGACGACCAAACCTGGAATGCAAAGCAAAAAAAGGCGGCCCTCGAATTGGCCAGGAAAAGCAAATGGGACTGCCTCGAAACCCACATCCATATCGGAAAAGGCGACTACCCGTTGCGCATCGACGGCCGAGGCATGCATCTTGTCTTTCAAGGGGACGTCAAAGTCGAGACGGTCGTCAAGCAGGATAATTTTTTCGATAAGCTGGCGTCCGAAGGCATCTCAAAGACGTTGGAGAACAAGATTCGCAAAATGGCGAAAAGCTAAGGGGGGGACGAACATGCGCATGATTCCCGCCACGCCTTACGGTACGAATAGCAAGGCCGAAAAACGAGTGTTCGACCGTTTGAGAACGGCCTTCGAGGACAACAATGCCAGCCCCCCTCTCGTCGCCTACCATTCCCTGAATCTGCCCCGCCACGAAAGGCAGCGTTTCGGCGAGATCGATTTTCTTCTCTGCGGCAGGGACGGGATATTCGTTATCGAAGTGAAAGGCGGCAGGGTCGAATGCCGGCAAGGGGTGTGGCGGACCACAGACAGGCACGGGCAAACCCACCGTTTGAAAAACAGTCCCTTTCGTCAAGCGGAAAACGGCTTGCACGGTCTTATGAAAAAGCTGGAAAGCGCTTTTCCGCGTTACCAACTCGATACGTTCACCATCGGCTACGGTGTGGTTTTTCCCGATTGCGCACTGGAAGCGTCGGGCGCGGAATGGGATGCGGAAACCATGGCGGACGCACAAACCTTTCGCGACTTTCAAGCATGGCTGGCGACGCTTTTCCGATATTGGCAGAAAAAAAGTTTTCATAAAGCCCGGCCGGAGGCCTCCTTGATCGCCGCCGTGCAAAAGTACCTCCGACCCGAGTTCGAAGCCGTCGTGCCTCTCCACGTGTTGGTAGATCAAAGCGAGGAAAGAATCGCCCGGCTGACCGAGGATCAAATGGCAATGGTCGATGTGGTCCAGGCGAATGCGAGAGTGATGTGTTTCGGAGGGGCAGGCACGGGGAAAACCTTTCTGGCTTTGGAAGTGGCGCGCCGCTGGACGGCGGAGGGCCTCCAGGTCGCCTTGGCATGCCACTCTGCCTGGCTGAAACGATATCTGGAAACAAGGTTCCAGATGGAAAGACTTGTCGTCACCACGGCCAGAGCCATCGGCACTGCGGCCCGACGCTCTTTGATCGACAAGTTCGACGGGATCATCGTGGACGAAGGCCAGGACCTTTTGGAAATGGACATTCTGGATACCTTGGACCGGTTTTTAAAAGGAGGCTTGAGCAACGGCCGGTGGGTCTTTTTCCACGATGTCAACAACCAGGCGAATTTGTTCGGCAACATGGATTTGGACGCTTTGAGCTACTTGAACAGCCTGGGGCCCGTCAGGATTCCATTGAATACCAATTGCCGAAACACACTGAATATCCTGGAAAAAATCAAGAAAGATTTGGGCGCCGACATGGGAGTTCGCGGGGCCGGCCAAGGTCCGGATATCCGGGAAAAGACCGCGAAGACCGCAGAAGAAGCCGCAATATTATTGAAAGAGGAAATTACGGTTCTTCTCCATCACGGCGGATTGTCGCCTGGAGAAATCACTCTGGTTTCCAGCCGTTCTTATGAAGACTCCGTTGTTTCCCTGTTGCCTGCAAAAATCCAAAATATGATTTGCGAACTGGACCAATATTCGTTGAGAAGCTTTCCGCCTCGGAAAATCAGCTACGTGAAAATAGCCGATTTCAAAGGGCTCGAAAACAAAGCCGTCATCGTTTTGGACTTGCCGAAACCCGAAGCCGAAAAAGACCGTGTCCCCTTCCATTACGTTGCTATGAGCCGTCCTCGCGATATATTGTCGTTGATATGGTGTCCTGCGCAGCGCTAAAGGCAGATTTCATGCCCGAACCCATTGACGAAATCGCAATTTCCAAAATACGATTATCGGGACCGAATCCCCTTCCCATCTCAAAAAAACGCTTGTTCGCCATTTGTATCCAGTGTATATTAGCGATATTTTGATTTTCCGATTTTCATTGCTAATGGATTACTGAGTTCAAAGAATGAATATTTAACAAGGAGGTTTGAGAAATGCGCTTATTAAGAGTTCTTCTGGCGGTCGGCATGCTGGCCGTCCTGATCGGCGCCACCGGATGTTGCGGCGGCGGCGGGAAGGTTGAAACCAAACAAACCACCACCACCACAACGCTGGGCCAGGAGCTGCAAGACCTCGACGAGGCGTACAAGAAAGGGCTCATGACGGAGGAACAGTACAATGAAGCCAAAGAGAAGCTGCTGAAGCAGAGAACCGAGAATTAGAATCTCCGTCCGATGGTTGGCATCTTTTCCTTCGGCCTTTTCGGCGGCAAGGCAATCTGCCAGCGGCGGCGAAAACGCTTCGAAACCAAAGGTGTCTCGTCAGAGACACCTGTCAACTTCGTCTTGAAATGCCGCAGCCTCTGTTTTCAGTTGCCCAAGCACGTTGCCGCGTGGCTTCTTTTCAGCCTGTTTTTGACGGGAGTCTTGCCGGGAACCCCTCTTCTGGGGAATGCCTCTGAAGCTGGGATGAGAGGCCCTTGGGAACCTCGGAGTTCTCATGATGCACAGCCGCCTCCACCTTCCTGTTCGCCGGCGCAAAAAGTGCTGATGAACGCGGTGCGCTTCTTCCAGAAACGGATATCGCCCATCGACGGAGCGCGGTGCGGTTTCCATCCGAGCTGTTCCGCATACGCGTTAAAAGCGGTATCCATTTACGGCCCGGTCGAAGGTGTTTTGATGGCGGCCGACCGTCTCATGCGGTGCACCCCGTGGAAAGAATTCGAAACACACTATCCAAAAGCCCCGGACGGGCGATTGTACGACCCGCCTCTATCCTTCCTGACGATTCAAGAATGAAAAAAGGACATGTCCATCCGCTTTTGCTCCACCTTTTCTGTTTTCTTATGGCGTCATCCGCCCTGGCGGAGGAACCCCGCATTCAGTTCACGGAAAGCGTGCAATTGCGGATTGCCGACGTATTCATGGCCGACGCCGAATACTATCGCGCCATAACGGAATATAAGAAGTTCATCATCTTGTTTCCCGTTTCGGATAAGCTCGACTATGCCCACTTCAGCATCGCAATGGCCTATTATCGGGGAGAAGAATATGAAAACGCCCTGCCGGCCTTCGCCGAGGTGAGAAAGAGGTTTCCGGAAAGCCCTTATGCTTCGAAGGCCCTGTACATGGAGGGGCTCTGCCAATTGCGTCTCAAGGACTATGAAAGCTCCCGGGTCACGTTGCAGGCGGTGCGGTACCGGGATGCGTCCTCCAATGAGGCGTCGCTCGCCCTGCTTGCCAAATCGCTCGTCGCATTCGACACGGGCGATACGAAAGAGAGTCGGAGACAACTCGATTTGTTTCTCGATACAAACCCGCCTCATCCCGATGCCGGTGCGGCGCACAGGGCCCTTGCGCTTGTTTCGCGGTATGAAGAGCTTCCCATGAAGTCGGAATCCCTCGCCGGGATGCTGTCAGCCGTCGTTCCGGGGGGCGGGTATGCCTACGCGGGCCGTTACGGGGACGGCGCCATGGCGTTTCTCGTAAATGCCCTGTTCATGGCGGGCACGATAGCAGCCATCGACGATGAAAACTATGCGGTGGCAGGCATCGTCGGCGGGGTGGGGCTTCCATTCTATATTGGCAATATATACGGCTCTGCGGCAGCGGCTCGGCAATGGAACGTAAAGATTCGCTCAGGCGTGCGGGACGCGTTTTGGGTGACGCTCGATTTTGTCTTCCAGTAGTTGTCAAGGCAACTCTTCATTCCAAGGGAAAAGCAGCGCCGCCGTGGAAGACGGCGCTGCCGGAGCCCGCTTTGATCCTCAATGGAATAACACCAACCGCACGGACCGAAATATCTACATGCCTTCCAAGGCGTCCAGCATCATCTGGTCGGATGACATGTTGAGCTGAAAGGTCGTGATTTGCTGTTCTGAATCGAAGGCGACGTAGGTCGCTTCGGAAATATCGATGTTTTCGAAGAAGCTTTCTGCCGTATCCACTTTTTTCTCGTCGGCCGCCAGGAAAAAGGCTGTCTGGGCGATCACTGAACCTGCGTCGTCGTAAGCGGTCAGGGTCACGGTTGTTTGCGTGCCGGAGGAATTGACCAGGGCGACGCCGGTGGAGCCGTCCTTTTCGATCTTGGGAAGAATTCCCGACGCTCTCTGGATATTTACCCCGGTGTACCCTGCCAGAAGGTTCTGATCGCTGGAGGAGAAAAGCTCGAAGCCGACCAGGGGTTCGGACCCCTCTACCTTGATCCATTTGGCCAATTCGGAAAATCCCAGGCCTGCGGGTTGTCCGACGAATTTCGCCCTGGACGCCAGGGTTTCCTCGAACCGGTTCACCAGGGTCCCCTCCGCGTCGCAGGCGGTGATCGTAAGCTCGCAGGCTTCGTCTGACGGGTTGTAGGCCACTACGCCCGTGTTCCAGCCCCCGGTGGTGGCAATGTGGGGATAGACCAGGACATCGGCGGTCTCGTCGGTCAGGATGACGCCGCTGAGCTGGGTCAGCGTTCCGAAAAGCTCCAGGCCGATCACGCCTGCGGCGTTTTTCACCTGTGCGGAACCGATTTCCGGCTGCGGCGTACCGTCGAACAGGGACCGGACCGTTACGGCCTTGTGCTGCCCGGCCGCGACAGCAATGTTTTTGACATCTCCAGTGTCGAACTCGACGACGAGGGTCTTATCCTCTAGTGACGATTGTGACATGATCCAGATTGACCACCGCGTCCTCGCCGAAGGCAAAGGCGCCGTTGGCGCCGGACGCGTCTGTCGTGATGTTGCAGTCCGTCATGGTGATCGCGGCTGCGGTCCCGGTGCCCGAATACCCGCTGATCTGGCTGGACGACGACGCGAGCACGCCCGCGTTGAATCCGTAGAAACCGCTGTTCTCCCTGTCGGAGGTATCCCCGCTTTTCGTCGCCTTGGAATTTGTCACCGTAAGACTTCCGCCGCTCGACACCTTGATGGCCGGAGTATCGGAAGTTTCCGAGGTGTATTCGTAGTATTGTTCTTCAACCCCCGAAACATTGGACGAGTACGTGCCTGCCGATATGAGTTCGACCGAGCCGTAATCCGTTCGGTCTCCGATCGTGGCATCGGTTCCGTCCCCGTCGGATTCTTCGGAAACAGTCCTTAAAATAAAAGCCGCTTCTTCCAGCCAGATTTTGCCGTCGCCGTTGACATCCGCATCCAAATCGGCTTCCTGGTCGGTTCCGCAACAGAGCCCGAGCGTTATGACCAAATCGTCAAGCGCTACGCTGCCATTGGCGTTGACATCGCCGGAAGCTCCGAATGCCTGCGATACCATAAAAGCCAACAATATCAACAGGCTCGAGCAAAGACCTTTCTTCTTGTAAAATTCCATTTTCAATACCTCGATAGACCAGTGTTTTATGTAATGTCCAATCATGGTCGATGACTGCAAAACGATGCAGGCCGAAAGAAAAGCGGCCGGCGTCGCAGTACTTTGGCAATATGACATCCAGCAACCGCGCTGCGGCTTTTGGTTGTCGTTATGCCAGCCTTGCCAATCAAAGAGTGTGCCAAGCCCCTGAAAACAATTAATATTCCCTGCGAAATCAGGATTGTATCAGATTGCCCCCTTCTCCAAGACGGCTGTCATTGTGGAAAATCGACCGGGGTGTGTTTTTTGAAAATATCCCCAAAACACCTATTTACGAAGAGCTTTGCATGTATTTGCTCCGGTTTGCAAAGATCGACAAATCGAGCCTCAAGCTCGACAATTTCGTCGAAGCTTTTCGACTGGACTTCAACCGTAACGGTCGCGCGGATATGGAAGATGCGGCAGGAATCACGGACTGGTTGGTTCCGTGACCGACGATAAATTCCTTATTTGTAAAACGATGATATTTTAAGGCCGTCTCACCCGTAGGATCCACATAGCTAACCGGATTGAGCAAGGCATACTGGCAGGGATTAAGCTCCAGGGGTGATGCAAGGATCCGTCTCATGGGTTCCTCCTCCATTTGACGCTCACTAATCCGAAGAAGTGTTTTTTTTCTTTTTTTGTTTTCGAAAAAAGGCTAAGATGCTTTTTCTCGTTTGTCCCCATTCATCTGATAATTCAAGGTTATTGGGGAAAACTGAGCGCAGGCCGCGATTGTGTTTCCAATTGACAGGAATGCGAAGCGAGTCGATGCATTCCGCGCGATGCATACATCTTAGACAAGGAGGAGATTGTGAAAAAAACATTGGCGGTTTTCCTATTGCTGATCGTTGGCGTGTTCCATTGCGGCGTCGCTGGAGCCATTACAACCTTCATTCCCCACATTACATTCGGTTCGCTCGTTTGGGACGACCATCTTCAAGCGAACAACAACACTTGGAAAGAAGCTATCTTCACACTGAACCTGTACGGCGGAGGGGAGCAAGTGTATTCCGAAGTCCACACGGTACCCGCTCTCGGTCATTTGCTGATCGATCTGAAATCCTTGAGTTCCGACGCGGAAACCGGCATGGTCGAATACGAAGAATCCGGACTCGTTTTCCGGGTGTCCTACGAAAACGAGGCCGGAGGGGTTGCCGAGTTCAAGACCATCGACTCCCTGGAAGATGGAATCGGTCTGTATTTCAGCGACTTTACACCGGCGGTTGTGGCCAAAGGCGCCGCTATCGCAAATATGGGGGAAACGGCAGCCGATGTCACCTTATTGGCGATTGGCGCCGAAGACGTTCAAGGAGAATTTTCAACCAGAATCGAACCGAAAGAAAGAATCGCGAGCATCCATTCCGTCTGGTTTCCGGAAGTGCCGTTTTCCATGATCGATTCGATTATCGCCATATCCGACTCCGATTCGCAATCGCTTTGCGGCATCGCGATATCCAGCGACGCCGACACGTCGCACCTTCTATGTACGCCCGGCGTTCCCGCAGTTGTGGGATTGAGAGCCGAAACTCTGGCGGAGGCAAGCTCTATCAGAGGGGCCAACGGCATTTATTTCGGCGCGGAGGACCAGCTATACGTCGCCAGTGTTGTCGGCAGATGTGTCACCGTTATGGACCCGGACACCGGCGAAATCGTCCGGAAGCTCGGTCCTGAAGAGGGTGTCGAAGGTCCGGACGACCTGGCTTTCGGGCCTGACGGTTCGTTGTATTTCACATCTTTCCTGACCGGCGAGGTGGGCCGGTTGATGCCGGACGGGACCGTTCTCAAGCAATTTGTGGGCCCCGGGGTCAACCCCATCACATTTTCCGATGACGGCAGGCTCTTTGTCGCGCTGGATTTTATAGGGGATGCGCTGTATGAAATGGACCCCGAACTCACGGACCCGCCTCGCCTGATTTTGGAAAACCTGGGATTCCTGAATGGATTCGATTTCGGTCCCGACGGTCTGCTGTATGGACCCATCTGGATGCTCGGAAAGGTCGTCCGCATTGACGTGGATGCGGAACAACCGGCCATGGAGACCGTCGCAGACGGGTTCTCGATCGCGTCCGCCGTAAAGTTCAATTCCAAGGGCGAGCTTCATGTCACGGATCAATTCGAAGGGGCGGTAATCCGGGTAGATATCGAAACCGGTGAGAAGACGACCGTGGGGACCGGCCTGCACAAAGCCGACAATCTGGCCTTTGATTCTGCCGACCGCCTGTTCGTTTCCAGCGCCGATGACGGCTTTGTCGGCCAAGTGCTTGAGGACGGAACGACCAGGACCGTGAATCCGGGCGGGATGATGTTCATGGGCGGACTCTGTTTTCAAGACGGAACCCTGTTTGTCGCGGACCTGTTCAACCTCCGCCAACTCGATCCGGTGACCGGTTCTGAAATCGCCACTCAAAAATCCTACATGGGCCGTCCCGGACTGACTACCGCCATGACCGTGGCCGGGGACGACGGCCGGCTCATCCTCACTTCCTGGTTTGCGCGGACGGTCCAAATATGGGATCCGGAAAAGGGCGAGGCGGTCGCGAATTACACTGATTTTGGTATCCCATTGAACGCCATCCGGTTCCAAGGCGACCTGATCGTTGCGGACGCCGCCACGACAAGCCTGATTCGGGCAAACGGCGAAAATCCGTCGGACCGCACAACACTGGCGTCGGAACTAATCCTGCCGGTCGGCCTGGCTGCGGACAATGACAATCTTTGGGTCGGAGACTGGGCGACCGGCGGAATTTACCAAGTGGTGAAAGCGGGAGTGGTTCTGGAATCCCCGGAACCGGTCGCCTCGGGCCTGGCAAATCCCGAAGGCATGGTCTTGGGCAATGACGGCAAGTTGCTTGTGGTAGAAACCGGGGCAGGCCGGGTGGCATCCGTGGACGTGAACACCGGCGAGACTGCCTCGTTCATGGAAAACTTGGAACTCGGTCTGCCCGGCATGCCGGAAATGCCCCCGACGTGGATTTTCTGCGGCATTGCCCAAGCCCCGGATGGCGCGCTTTTTATCTCCGGCGACCGGGGAGGGGTGCTGTACAGAATTTCGGAAAAATAAGCAATGAAATTAAGAAAGGCGTAAGGTGTAAAAAGTAAGGTGTAAGGTGTAAGGTGTAAGGTGTAAGGCCCTAACCCTTATACCTTACGCCTGGGGTGATGAAAATCATCCAATTTCGGGAGATTTTTTCTGCCGGGATTTGTTCCCGCTCGCGGCAATCCGCACGGGGCTGGTTCGGGATCGTAGGGTGGGTGGGTCGATCCCTTGGCGTTGTCGCTAATTTAGCTTCTCTTGAAATGGATGGCCCGACAATCTTGCACGGAGTCCAACCCACCATTTTCCGCGCCAATTCGTCGCTTCTTCGAACGAATGACATCGAGGCGGCTCGGGAAATGGTGGGTTGGGCTTCGTACAAGCTCGAAGGGCGCGGGCGTTAACAAGCTTCGAACCTGCCCCGAACGCCAGGATTTCAACCCACCCACCCTACGCTCCCGAACCAGGCCCTGCGATAGCTTGGCGGAATAAAACCCGGCGGAATTGCTGCGGCCAAACAGGGAACATTTTCATCACCCCACCTTACGCCTTACACCTCTCCCTCGAAAATGGAGCAAAACCCTGCGGAATTATCAGCATGTTTTCGGAGACATTTTCATCACCCCAGCTTAAGCCTGTCGGGGTCCATCAGCAGCACTTCGACGAAAGCCCCCTCGGCCATTCCGGATGCGCTTTCCTCCACGATCACGATGCCGTCCGCGACAGCCATCATTGTCAGCCTACTTTTCATCTCCATGGGAACGAAGACGACCTCGCCGTTTTCTCTCTCCAGGCGACCGTGAACCACCTGGGTCCAGCCGACCTGCCCGCGAATCGCATTCGACAATCTGACGCGCGCGACCGGGAGCGAAAATCCATCGCGGCCCGCCATTTTGAGAAGACCGGGAAGCGCCAGCAGCACGAGGGCCGTGTGGTTCGAGGGCGGTCCTCCGGGCAGGCAGAACACCGGTTTTTTACCTGCGGTCCCGAATCCCGCCGATTTGCCCGGCCCCATGCGCACATGGCGATAGGCCGGGGTCCAGCCGATTCTCTCCAGCATGTCGAACACGTAATCCCGGTCGCCTTTCCACACCCCGCCGCTGGTGACCAGGGCGTCGAATTCCTCCAGGGCTTCGACCATCGATTTTTCCATGGTTTTCGGATCGTCAGGCGCGATCCGGATGGTCGTTTCGATGCCGTAGCGTTCGCACCAGGCCGCTATGCAGGCCGCGTTGCTTGCGTAGAGCTTTCCGGGCTCCAACGGGGTCCCCGGCGCTACGATTTCGTCTCCGGTGGCCAATATGGCCGTTTTCGGCGTTCGAAACACCTCCAGGGATGAAATGCCCGCAGCGGCCAAAAGGCCGATTTTCGGCGGCGTTATCGTTTCACCGGGAAGAATCACCGTTTGGCCCTTGGCCAAATCCCCGCCTTTTTTCAGAATATTTCTGCCCGGGTTCGCGTCGTTTACGGCTTTCACGGTGTCGCCGTCCCCGGAAGCGAACTCGTCGGACAAAATCGCCTGGGCGCCATCCGGCACGGGCGCTCCCGTCAGAATGCGAACGGCCTGCCCGGGTTCGATCCGGCCTACGAACTCCGAGCCGGCCGCGACCTCCCCCACGACCGTAAGCGTGGCAGGCGTTTCCGGCGACGCGCCCGAAACCTCGGCGGATATCACTGCGTAGCCGTCTTTCAACGAAACGTCCATGGTAGGGGAATCGACCAGGCTTTCGGCTTTGCATGCCGCCGTCCGGCCCAAGAGCCTGGAAAGCTCCATGACCTCGCGTCCCAGCGGCTCGATCGGTTCCAACGTAAGTCTCAGCGCCTCTTCGAACGAAACGCGTTTCGCGGACATGAGATTTCCTCCCGTATTCGGATTTCCGCCCTCCGGTTTTCTCGCCCGGCGGAAAATCCGTGTTCGAATGGTTCTTCCTTCGCTTGTTTTCGGCCCGCCGCGCGGACCGAAGCGAAGCTCATAATAAGGGAAACCGCCAAGTCGTGTCAATAATCGCCGGCGGTGGCGGGATCGGCGATTCCAAAAAACAAAACGACAGCCAAATGGCAAGGCAAAAAATCCGTTGACCCTCCCGTCCGATTACAGTAACCTCCTTTACAGTAACCCGCGTTACTGTAATGGAGGTTTCGAAAGCATGAGATTCTACGACAGGAACGATTACCTGGTCACCGGCGGGATTCCCAGATACCTCGAAATATTGTCGGACAACGCGCGGTTCGAAAAAAGCGAAATCCTCGATTTCGTTTTTCAAAAGGACTCCCCTTTTTTAAACGAGGGAAAAAACCTGCTCGTCGAGGAATTCGGAAACAAATACGGAACATATTTCTCCATATTAGAACTGATCTCGATGGGCAAGACCGACCGTTCCGCCATGGAATCGATCCTGGAGAAAAATATCGGAGGATATCTCGACCGCCTGGAAAAGGTTTACGACGTCGTCTCAAAGATAAAGCCTTTCGACGCCAAGCCCGCCGGGCGAATCCAAAAGTACCGGATCAAGGACAATTTTTTGAACTTCTGGTTCAGGTTCATTCATAAGAACAGGCCTGCGGTCGAAACGGGAAATTTCAACTATATAAAGGAACTGGTGCAAAGAGAATACAGCACGTATTCCGGTCTTTTGCTGGAAAAGCTTTTCCACCGGCTTGTCGCCGACACGTTCGAGTACAATCGAATCGGCAACTACTGGGAGAAGGGGAACAAAAACGAGATCGATTTGGTCGCGGTAAACGAACTGAAAAAAAAGATGCTTGTGGCGGAGATCAAAACGAACCCGAAAAGAATCGAGATGGGCAAATTGAAAAGAAAGGCCGAAAAACTCGTCTCCAGATACAAGGATTACGATATCGAATACAAAGGATTGAGCATCGAAGACATCGCAGGCTATCTTCCTTGCGGGCCATGATGCGGCAGCCAATAGAAAAATGATCGAACGTATTCAGGTTGTATTGTGTCCTGTTAGACATATTTTAAAAGGTTGCTTTTGATGTATCCTTGGCTCTCTGCCGCATGGGAAACCATTTTCTCGGGAATCCCAGGTGAAATGTACGCAGTGCGTCCGGATTGCGCTCCCGCGAGGATCGTGGGAACGAGGATACGCAGATAACGTAGATCTAAGATATGAACGATATCAAAAACGGAACAACGAGCGGATGCCAATGAAAGAATTCTTTAAGGTTACGGAACTGGGACGTGTCATAGAGTATGCGGAGGATTTCGAGACGGTCGGGACCGAGGAGGTTCCCGTAACCGACGCTTTGGGGCGGATACTGGCCAAGGACGTAGTCGCTGCGGAGGACCTTCCCGATTTCAACAGGTCCACCATGGACGGGTTCGCGGTGAAGGCGTCGTCGAGCTTCGGCGCGTCGGAGTCCAATCCGGCCTACGTGGAGGTCAAGGGGGCCATCGGGATGGGGCAGCGACCGGATTTTTCCATCGGGCCGGGCCAGGCGGCGCGCATCGCCACCGGGGGGATGCTTCCGGAAGGCGCCGACGCGGTGGTGATGGTGGAGCATACGGACGTCCTGGACGACACCACCATCGAGGTGTACAAGAGTGTCGCGCCGGGCCAGAACATGATCATGGCGGGAGAGGATTTTGCCAAGGGAGGCGATATCCTGAAGCGCGGGCGACGAATCCGGCCCCAGGAGGCGGGGCTGCTGGCGGCCTTCGGGAAAAGCATGGTAAAGGTGTTCAAAAGGCCGTCGGTGGGGATCATTTCCACCGGGGACGAGATCGTCGGCATCGACGACACGCCCGGTTTCGGGCAGATCAGGGACATCAATACGTACACGCTTTTCGGGCAGATTCTGGAGGCGGGGGGTGTCGCCAGGCCTTACGGGATTGTGAAGGACGACTACGAGTCATTGTACAATACTTGCAAGAAGGCTTTGAAAGAAACCGACATGGTCCTGATCTCCGGGGGAAGCTCCGTGGGGGTCAGGGACTTTACCGTGGAGGTGCTGGAAAACATGCCGGACTCCAAAATTCTGGTGCACGGCATCACCATCAGTCCGGGAAAGCCCACCATACTCGCTCGATGCGCGGGAAAGCAGTTCTGGGGGCTTCCGGGGCACGTGGTGTCGGCCATGGTGGTGTTTTCCGTGGTGGCAAGGCCGTTTCTCGAAAAAATCGGCGGTCTGGACAAGAACGCGCATCCCAAATTCTGCTTCCGCGCGAAGCTGACACGGAACATCAGCTCGGCCCAGGGACGCGTGGAGTTTGTGCGGGTGAGGCTGCAAAGCAAGGACGGGGAGCTTTTGGCGGAGCCGGTCCTGGGAAAGTCGGGGCTCATACGGACCATGGTGGGGGCCGACGGGCTGGTCGAAGTGGGAATGAACGTCGAAGGGCTGGAAAAGGGAGACCAGGTCGATGTAATACCTATTTGAGCCACTTATTTTGGGCCACGAAACCACACAAATCTTGGGCCATGAAATCACACAAATTTTGAGCCACGAAATCACACGAAAGACACGAAAAAGAAAAAATTAGAAAAAAAGATCACGAAAACAAGGCGGTTGGGAATGCTGCCGCGAATTGAGGAGATAGTGTAGATGGCTTCTAAAAGAAATATCTACTTGAAGATGAAATCCATGGACGAAGCACGGGAGGCTTTGTTCCAAGGGTTTTCGCATATCGAACCCATGGGGTCCGAGACTGTGGCATCGCCGGATGCGGTGGGACGGGTGCTGGCGGAACCGGTGTTCGCGGAGTTGTCCTCGCCCAACTTCCACGCGGCCGCCATGGACGGCATCGCGGTGGACGCCGAGGAGACCTTCGGCGCTGGCGAGACCAGTCCCAAGGTGCTGCTCAGGGACGAAAACGCGTTTTTCGTCAATACCGGGCATGTGCTTCCGGAGGGGACCAACGCCGTGATCATGATCGAAAACGTCAACGCCCTGGACGACGACCGGCTGGAGATCATCGGCCCGGCGTTTCCCTGGCAGCACGTCAGGAAGATGGGGGAGGACATCGTGGCCACCGAGCTGCTGTTTCCCAGAAACCACACGGTGACGCCCTATTGCCTGGGGGCGCTGCTCTCCGGCGGCGTGTTCGAAGTAAAAGTGAGGAAAAAGCCGCGCGTGCTTGTCATTCCCACCGGGTCGGAGATCAGGGACTGGCGGGGCATGGACCTGGCAGATTTCAAGCCCGGCGAGGTGCTGGAAACCAATTCCTACGTGCTGGGAAAGCTTGTGGAGGCATCGGGGGGAGAATTCGTCAAGGGAGAAGTGGTGGTCGATGACATCTCCAAGATTCAGAAGGCGGTGGACGACGCCTTGGACGACGACTACCAGATCGTCATGACCGTGGGGGGATCGTCGGCCGGCTCCGAGGACTACGCCAAGACGGCGGTGTCCGAGCTGGGGGAAGTCCTGGTCCACGGGGTCACCATGATGCCCGGAAAGCCGGTCCTCATGGGCAAGGTGAAGCAAAAGCCGGTGTTCGGCATGCCAGGCTATCCGGTTTCGGCCATCATTGCGTTCGAACAGTTCGTCCGTCCTTTGATTTGCAAAATGCTGGGCACGACGGAACCCCAGAGGCAGAAAATCCAGGTCCAGGCCACCCGGAAGATCGCCTCCAAGCTGGGCGTGGAGGAGTTTCTGCGGGTCAAGCTGGGCAAGGTGGGAGAGCGCATCGTGGCCACTCCCCTGCCCCGGGGAGCGGGAATCATCACCTCCATCACCGAGGCCGACGGCATCGTTCGGGTACCCAACCACAGCGAGGGCATCAAGGACGACGAGCCAGCCGAAGCCGAGCTGTTGAAGCCGATTTCCTCCATCGAAAACACCATCGTGGTGGTGGGAAGCCACGACAACACCCTGGACATCCTGGCCGACCAGCTGAAGGTGCATCACGCCAACATCACGCTCTCTTCGAGCCACGTGGGAAGCATGGGGGGGCTGATGGCGATCAGGCGCGGGGTCTGCCACCTGGCGGGCTCGCACCTTCTGGACGTGGAGGACGGCTCCTACAACATCTCGTATATAAAAAGGTATCTGCCGGACACGCCAGTCAAGGTGGTGAACCTGGTCATGCGGGACCAGGGGCTGATCGTGCTTCCGAAAAACCCCAAGAACATCCGGGGCGTCGAGGACCTGGCCAGGGAAGACGTGACCTTCATCAACCGCCAGGGGGGCTCCGGGACTCGGGTCCTTTTGGATTTCCGGCTGAACCAGCTCGGCATCGATCCGGCGGGCATCAAGGGCTACGGCGACGACGAGTTCACCCACATGTCGGTGGCGGCAGCGGTGCTCAGCGGCAGGGCCGACGTGGGGCTGGGCATTTACGCGGCAGCAAAGGCGCTGAAGCTGGATTTCGTGCCGGTGGTCACCGAAGAGTACGACTTGGTGATCCCAGAGATTTATTTCGAGACGGAAAACATCCGTATCCTGCTGGAAACCATCGAAACGCCGGAGTTCAAGCGGAGGGTGGAGGCGCTGGGCGGCTATTCCATGGAGAAGACCGGGACAATCATGATGTGAGGCGTCCGTTCATCGAGAGTTTGATAATCTACCCAAATTCCCAAATTCTGAACGCAACAAAAGGGTCAAGTTTTCCCGGAAAACTTGCCCTTTTTTTTTCACATTCAATTCAAACGTTGAACAATGCGCCGCGTATTGGTAATAAATAATCTGGCTTATCGAGGATAAGCGAGAAAGAGTGCGACTCGGGCCCCCTTTCGAGGGAAGCGGAAAAGGTAACCTTATAAACCAGGCCTTTTGACGCATCCGTAAAACATCAAACACAGGAGCGAAGAGAGATCATGGACGACGGTTCCCGCCTGACGGCGGTGGTGGATTGCCCCAAGTGTTCGTACAGGAGGATCGTACCGCTTTCCAAAGCGAAAAACCTGTCGGTCTTGAAATGCCCGCAGCCCGGTTGCGAGCACGAGTTCGAGTACAGGCTCAAGCTGGGGTTCGACGACCGGACCTACCCGGACATTTCCCCGGACGGCTTCACGCACCCGCTGGATCGAAGCGCCATTTTCGCTCTCAGAAAAGTTCCGGGAGTCGATCTGGCGATCCGGAAAATGATGGAATACGGCTACGAGCGAATGTTTCGCATCCGGGCCATGGCCGACGCGGTGAAAGCGACCCCCAGGACCCTGAGCCACATCTACGACATGGCCGGTCAGGCCGCCAAGTGCTTGGGCGTGCCCGCCCCGGAAGTGTTCGTGTTCCAGGAGCCCCGTCCCAACGCGTTCACCCTCGGCACCGAGTATCCCATCGTGGCGGTCAATTCGGAACTGGTGGACCTTCTGGACGAAGACGAACTCTACGCTGCGATCGCCCACGAGGTCGGACACATCAAGTGCCACCACGTCCTGTACCTGACCCTCTACAATTTTCTGAAAAACTGTCTGTGGTTTCTGGGGGCGTTTCGGACCGTCATGACCCCGCTGAACCTGGCCCTGGCCGAGTGGAAGCGCAAGGCGGAGCTGTCCTCGGACCGGGCGTCCATGATTGTCACCAACAACAAGGACTCCATCGTGGGGCTTTTGATGAAAATCGCGGCGGGCTCGCGCAACGTCTCCCGGATGATGGACCGGGAAGATTTCCTGGAGCAAGCCCGGCGGTTCGAAAATCTCACCAGGGACATCGGCCTGAACAAATTCTATCGGTTTTCGTCCTATATCTGGCGTTCGCATCCGTTTACCGTGCTGCGGGCTTCGGAAATCAACCAGTGGGCGAATTCCTCCGAGTACGGGAAGATTCTGGACGGTGACTACATCCGGAAGGAAAAACGGGACGAAGCCAGGCCGGGACCCGGAAAAAGAAGGTGCCCCCATTGCGACCGGGAGTTGGAAAAAGAGGCCACGTTCTGCGACTATTGCGGGCACCCGGCGGAAAAAACGGCCAACCAGTACGGCCAGGACGGTCTGGACGATTTTCTCAACACCATGAAGTCAGGATATGCGAAGATGCGGGAATATTTCAAAGGGCGGAACCCGGAAACGGAGATTTTCGAAATCGAACCGAGAATGTGCGAACTCTGCGGGGAGCTGGTCTACGATCCCAGGGTCGAACACTGTCCGCAATGCGGAGGCAATCTTGTCTGAATCTATGGGAACGCCGTAAAGAAGGACCCGTGGGAACGAGGAAATACCCAACACCTTATATCTAAACCGCATGATCATGTCCGACCGAACTTCGAAAATCACAGAGCGGCCGATACTCGGCGTTCTCGTTTTGATATTGTCGTCCATCTTTTATCAAAACGCGGCCTGCGCGACATACCTGCAAATCCCCGGCGTGGTCCACATCCATACGACCTTCAGTTCCGGCGCGCACGACATGGCCGAAATCGTGGAAATGGCGAAAGAAGTCGGGGTCGAGGCGCTGGTATTTACCGACCACGACCGCGTGGTCATGGAATACGGCGTTTTTCCGCTCAGAAAGATCGTCAGAAAACGCGTCGAACATCCGTCGGTTTTGCAAAGGGGGGTCGAAAACTACCTCGGGGCCATCGAGGACCTCAACCGCGCCCAGGACGATGTGGTGGCAATTCCCGGAGTGCAGTCGTCTCCTTTCTACTATTGGACCGGAAACCCGTTCAAAGAGGGCCTGACCGCCCACGACTACCGCAAGGAGATCCTGGTGGTGGGCATGACCGATCCTGCGGACTATGAAAAACTGCCTGTCCTGCACAACGGATTGGCATGGGACTTCTCGCGCGCCCGTTCGCCCGCGTTTCTCTCGGCGCTGGCCTTGTTCGTCTTCGGCGCCTGGATGGTTTTGCGGGGCAGGCGCAAGAAAACATGGACGGTGCTGGCTGTAGCGGCGCTTCTGGCCATGCTGGAATGCCATCCGTTCTCCGCCTCCGGTTTCGACCCGTACCACGGGGACATGGGAACGGCCCCTTACGAGGAATTCATCGAATTCGTGCGACAAAGAGGCGCTTTGACTTTCTGGAGCCATCCGGAATCCAGCTATTCCGCGCAGGGCCGCAAGATGGGTCCGATCACGCTGGTCACCCCGCCCTATTCCGAAGACTTGATCAGGGTCCCGGAATATACCGGGTTCGCGGCATTGTACGGAGACTCCACCACTGCGGAGGCGCCGGGCATGCAGTGGGACGTGGCCCTGACCCAGTTTCGCTTCGGCGAACGCAAAAAACCCGTCTGGACCATCGCCGAAGCCGATTTTCACGGACAGGGCCAAAGCGACCCCCTCGGCCGGTATCTGACCGTTTTTCTGGCCGAGGAGAAATCCCAAGGGGCCATTTTGACCGCCATGGCCGAGGGTCGCATGTACTCGGTGATGAAACAAGGCGAGGCCAAGCCAGTGCTGGAAGATTTTCGGATCGCGGACGCTTCCGCCGGCGGTTCGGCCATATCCGGGCAGACTCTGGAATATAGGTCTTTTCCTGAAATCCGGGGAAAACTGTCGGTATCCGACGGCGCCCGGCACAAACTCCAGCTGAAAATTGTCAAGAACGGAAAGGTATTCAGAGAATTGGAAGGCGACACGCCCTTCGAATTCGCGGTATTCGACGACAACCCGTCCTACGACACGAATTTCTATCGTCTGGAAGCGCGGATCGAAAAAATCGGGCGCATTCTATCCAACCCTGTTTTCGCCGTGAAAAAGGCGGCGAACTGACAGCCGACGCGTCGGCAAAGGAAATGCGAAAATGACAATGCAATCGTGGCTGATCTATCTCGGACTGGTCCTGGTGGCGACATCCACGCCCGGACCGGCGGTTCTTTTCATCGTGACGAAATCCACGTTCTACGGATGGAAGAAGTCCATCTTTTCCGCCTTTGGCAATATTTTCGGCCTCTTTTGCCTGGGTTTGGTCGCGGTCACGGGGCTCGGGGCGTTGCTGGAGACCTCCGAGATGGTCTTCAATCTGGTCAAGTACGCGGGAGCGGCCTACCTGGTCTATCTCGGGCTGAAAATGCTCGCCAACAAAGGCAAAGGCCTCTCGTTTGAAAACCACGGGCTGATTCCTGAAAAATTTTCCCCTGCGAAAATATTTTTGCAGGCGTTCGCAGTGGCGGTGAGCAACCCCAAGGCCATCGTCTTTCTGACCGCCCTGTTTCCCCAGTTCATAAATGTCCAGGCCCCTGTGGTCCCTCAATTCGCCATGCTGATTTCCGTACTCATGGCATTTTCGTTCTCCTTTCTCATGCTTTACGCCATCCTGGCCTCCACCGCCAGAAACTGGCTGGCCAAGCCCGGCCGGACCAACGTATTCAACCGCGCAGGCGGCTCTCTGTTCATCGGTTTCGGACTGTTGCTGGCGACATCCTCGAACAAATAGACCCCACACTATTGTTTGCCAAACGTCCTCCATGCTGATATGTAAACCGTAGCAGCATGAATAAGGGGATATGGGCACAATTGGCTAACTGACGTCGTTTTTCAACGAAAACAAGCGCCTTGTCGATGGTTCGCGGAGAGGAGCTATGGCATTTATCGTCATTATCGGTGTGGTCGGATTTATTATCCTGTGGCTAAGGCAATCCAGTCTCGAAAACACCCTGAATCTCCGACTGTCGGAACTCGAATCTGCTCTCCGGCACCTGAGGGAACAATTCCGCACCTATGAGAGAAAAGCCGAAAAGCAGGGACAGGAACCGACAGGGCCTGGAAAACCTGATGCGATAAAAAGCCCTGTCGAGCCGGAAAAGCCGATTGCGACAAGGCCGCCGGACGAAACGAAAGCCCCTCCGGCTGCGGAAACGCCCCCGCCGCTTCCCCCGGATTCGGAACATAAGCCCCCGGAAAAAACCGAGAAACCGGAAACCATTCCGCCGGAAACCGTTTCGCCGGAAAAAGCGCCCGAACCCAAGCCCGCTCCTGCTTATGGGCAGGCAACCGAGCGCCCCGAACCCGAGATAAAAAAGACCGCGCCGGAACCCTCCGCGCCTGCGAAGGCGCCAGGACCCGCGCCGAGAGAATCCGAATTCAAGCGCCGTTGGGAAGAGTTTTTGGCAAACGTGGACTGGGAAATGTTCACCGGCGTGAAGCTTTTCGGCTGGCTGGGGGGCTTCGCCCTTTTCATCGGAGCGATTCTTTTCGTCAAGTTGTCCATCGACCGCAACCTGATACCGCCTGCGGTTCGTCTGGCGATCGGCGCCTTGGCCGGCATCGGCATCGTCGTGTCCGCGTTTCGCTTCGACAGAGCGCGGTACGAAGCACTTCGCCATACGCTGGCCGCCGGAGGAATCTGCGTTTTGTACGCCGTGGTGTTCGCGGCCACGATCTACTACCAATTCCTTGCGAAACCCTTCGGTTTCGGACTCCTGTGTCTTGTGTCGGCGGCGGCCTTCGTGCTGGCGGTCTACCACCGGGGACTCGCCATTTCGATCCTGGGCGGACTGGGCGCGTACCTGACCCCGCTTTTGGTGAACACGGGCGGAGGGGGTCTCGGCATGCTCTTCGCCTATCTGGTCGTGGTCAATGTCGGGCTTTTCGAGGTGATGCGCCGCCTTGCGTCCGGCTCTCTTCTTCTCTTCGCAACGGCAGGCACGGTCGGCACTCTTCTTCTGGGCACGTTCGGGCGTTTCACTCCATCGGGCGTCATTTCCATCGTCTGGATATTGAACCTGGCGCTGTTCTCCTTTTTCATCGAGTTCATGGCGGAGGGTCAGAACACCCGAAGGACCGTTTCCTGGGCCTGGAACGTCCTGTACTGGTCGATGCTCGTCGTCGCTTCGGTTTCCCTGGACAGGCATTCCGGAACATGCATACACTTGGCCACCGCCGCCATGGTCTGCGCCAACGTGCTGGCGTTTTTCAACCGCTACTGGTATCCGCGTTTTACGCCCTATTCCGTCTTCGTATTTCTCCTGGCTTTGGCTTGGGCCGTTCTGGAATTCGACGCCCGCACCCTGTCCTGGCAGTTCGCCATGTTCCTGCTCTACGGCGCGGCAGGCGGGATCGGTCCCGTGGTGCTGATACAAAAATACGGGCTGGACAGGAAAAGCGCCTATTGGCTGAGGATATTTCCGCTGGCCCTGGTGCTGCTTTCCCTGGGGATGCTTCTGAAATGGCCTGTCGTGGACTTCTGGTTCTGGCCCATGGTGATTTTGTTGCAGATGCTCGGCATACTGATCAGCCTGATTCTGGGCGCGATCATCCTGGTGGGCCTGCTGACCGTCGCAGTGGTGGCCGGAGCGATATTCTGGGTGGTCAACGCCCCGCCCATCGCCCTGGGGCCCGCCTTTTTCGCGTTTCTGCTGGTTTCCGGCGCAATGATGCTCGCCGCGATATACCTGGCATTGCGCTATTTGATCAATTGGATGCCCAAACCGGAGCAAAGCCCGTCGGGGGAACCGTTCAAAGACGCCTCTGCCCAGTTGTTGGAGTGGATGAAAGCCTCGCCGGCGCTGGGCGCTTTTGTTCTTCTGGGGGTGACGTTCATGGTCCAGCGTCCGCTGGAACCTCTGCCGGGCATGGTCACCCTGGCCTGCTTTACCGCCATCGCGATCTTTCTGGGAAAACGAATCGGCTTTTCCCCCCTGATCGTGGTTTCCCTGCTGGCTGCGGCACTGGCCGAATCCGTCTGGATGGCCAAGCCGCCCCCCGGCACGGCGTACGCCTCCTTCATATGGGCCTCCGCCGGGTTTATGGCGGCACTTGTGCTTCCCTTCGTCTTTTTCACACCTGTGGAAAAATGGGATCGCCCTTGGATGGCCTGGTCCGTATTCGAGCTTTTTCAGGCCGTGTTCGCCTTTCTGGCCGCCGATTTCATGTGGGGACGACAGGTTTCCGGGTGCCTGCCGGCGGTCATGGCGGTGGCAAAGCTGCCTGCGGTCTATCTGCTTCTCAAACGCCTGGAAGAAAAAAAGGAAAGAAACGCCGTGCTGGCCTTCCACGGCGGCATCCTGCTTCTGTACGTATCGTCGCTTCCGGCCATCTGGCTCGAACAGGGCTGGCTGGGATTGTCCCTGGTATTCGAGTCCGCCGCCCTGCTTTGGCTAAATAGACGAATCGTCCATCCGGGACTGCGCTGGGTCGCCGCTGTCGCGGCCCCATCTGGTCTGCTGTTCATCCTGTTCAATATCGGCAAAATGAAGGGAATCGACACGCCTCCGATACTAAACGGGGCCGTGATCGGCGTGGCCATGTGCGTTCCCGCCCTGATCGCCTGCAAAACCATGGCGGACTATCCGACTCGCCGACTGTCCAGATGGGACCTTTCCCATTATTTTCTCTGGCTGGCTTTGGGCACGGGATTTTTCCTGATCAATATTTCCGTCGCCGACCTTTTCGGAGCCACCGGCCAGAGCCTCGCCTTCAGTTTTCAGAGGAACTTCTCCCACGCCATGGTCGGCTGCCTGGCATGGGCGGTTTTCGGGGCGGCCCTGTGGCGGTTTGTGGATAACCCTGCGGGAGTCAGAATCGCGGGCCTTGTTCTACTATGCCTGGGGATTTTCCGCATGGTGCTGTCGCCGCTTTTCTTCCCGTTTGAAATCGCCGGCCTGATCCCCGTCTACGATCCGCACCCGCTGGGGTACTTCGCGATGGCCGGGCTTCTTCTCTATCTTTGCATGAAGGAGCGTCCTTCGGGGTCGTTTTCATGGACAGGAAGTCTTTTCCTGGCGCTTTTTATCGTATGCATATATTGCGGCGTCCGCCTGGCCGCCACGGCGGTCTTTCAGCCGGGCGGGTCGTTCAACTACTTCTTCGGGCGCACCCTGGCCATGGCGACCATGTCGGCCGCCGCGTGGCTCGTCTACGGCCTGGCGCTGCTTCATTGGCCGAAAACGCTGGAACGGCCCTTCCGAATCGCCGGCATGGTCCTGATACTGGCGGGAATGCTCAAGGCGGCATGGCTTCCGCTCTGGTTCCGTGTCGATTTCGGGGCGATGAAACCGGTTTTGAACTTCCCGACGCTGCTGTACGGGTTCTGCATCGCGGCGTCGGTCTGGATGGTCTGTCGAAAAGAGCATCCGGGCTGGCCGTTTGAAAAAATTTCTCCCCGAAGCTTCTGGGGGGTAACGGTCGGCGTGTTCTCGTTCTGGATCTTGAACGTGGAGATCGCGAGCGTTTTCGGCGAAAACCGCTACGGGTTCACATTTTCCACCGGAGGAAGCCTCGCGCACCAGCTCGCCTACAGCCTGGGGTGGCTCCTTTTCGCCACCGGCCTGCTGGCGGCGGGCATTCGCTTCGACCACAACAAGACCCGGTGGACCGCTTTGATCATGCTGGCGGTCACGTCGGTGAAAATCTTCTTCAAAGACCTCTGGTCCCTGGGGCAGCTGTACCGCGTGACTTCCTTCGTGGGGCTGGCGGCAGTCCTTATCCTGGTGAGTTTTCTCTATCAACGCTACCTTTCCAAAGGAAAAAAAGATGAAAAATAGGATTATCCTCTCATTGGCGGCTTTGATTTTGGCATTGGTTTCGATTCGATTCGACGTTGCCCTCGCGGACGACTCCTGGCGCGTATCCGCGACCATCGAAGTCCCCTCTGCCGGACTGGTGGAATCGGTGCTGCCCGCCGGGCTCGTGTATGCTACCAGGTCCCCTGTGCACTTCATGTGGGAGGGGATAGACCGCGCGCCAGTCTTCCCGCTGGATTTCAAGTTGTCGGGCCCCGACGGCAATCCTAGGCCGGTAGAACTTTTCTGGAAGAAAGAATACGAAGCGGTGGAAAAGCCCCTGTCGCCGGACAAAGTGACCTTGCGCCCTGCCACGGGGTTCGTGTGGGAAGCGCCGTCTCCGCCGAACTTCAAGGTCAATAAGATCGCGATTCGAATCGCGGAAACCGCCGCCGTAGGAAAAGTGAGCATCGACGGCCTGCGCTCTCAAGGCTGGGTCTCGCTGGCCAGGGACGCGGCCATCTTTCGCGACGGCGAGGCAATGCGGACCCAAATCGCCATTCAACCCGATGTCTACGAAAAATTCCGGCTTTCCTTCTCCGTCTACGACAGCAGGTACAAGGACAAGGCGGTCCCGGTGGAAGATGTTTCGGTTTTCGGCTTTCAGCTGGAAAAAAGCCACGCCGTGGAGAAAGTCAAACAGGATTTCGAAATGTCCCTGGAAGACGGTTTGATTGAAATCAGGACCGATCTGCCAGGCGCCGGGCTCTGGGTCCGCTCCTTGGAAATCGAGACCCAGACGCCCTTCAAAGGAGCTTATCAGGTCGGCCGCGAGTTCTACGACAACGGAATAGAAACGTTTGTCGATTTGAAAAACGGCGCGGTCTCGGAAATGACCGAAGACGCGCTGCGCTTTTCGATCCAGCTGGATCGTTTCTGGCCCGGAAGGAACTTGCTGCTGAAATTGCGTCCCGACGCTGGCTTCCTTGGAAAGGTCCATGCCATGGACTTGTATTGCAACGTGCCCCGCGTCGTCTTTTTCGCGGACCAGCCCGGAACCTACACGGCACTCTCCGGGACCGGAGACCGTGTCCTCGTCCAACTTATGCCGAGCGACCCGGAACGCGCCATTTCCCAACGCCTGGTTTTTTCACGGACCGAAACAAACCAGGACTGGCGTCCGGAAAACATCGTGAAAAGCTACGGGATACAAGGGGGCCCTTTCAATCCCGAGGGATATCTGTGGAGGGGTCTCGTGGACATTCCCCGCGAGGGCTTCTATCGACTGCGCCTGACCGGCCAAGCCAGCCTGGAAGACAACCCGGCAGGCATTCGCCTGGTCCGAGGGACCATTCAAACCCCCTACTTCTGGGGACGTCCGGACACGGCGGCCATAGACCTCGCCCCGCAAGAGGAATACGACAAGAAGGAAAATCTCTCGGTCTGGACCATAACCCTTCCCAAGGCCTCCAGAGCGTGGACCTTTCTGCGGCTGACGTCCTCCGGCATTTTCCAAAGAAAGCTGAAAATCGAAGTCCCGGCCCATAGGCCCGGGTCCTGGCGGATCTGGAAAACCGTCCTTTGGCAGGGCTTTTCGGCGGAACCGACCCACCTCGACATCGACATGAGAGTGTTTCCCAAAAACGAAACCGTTTTGCGGGCGAGCATGTCGCACGGAGACAATCGCCCGGTGGAGATTGCCAAGACCGAGCTGTATTACCCGGTACTGGCCGCCATGTTCGTCGCCGCAGACCCGGGTCCACTGGAGATCTACGGGGGCAACCCCGAGGCCAAGGCAGGCAAATACGACCTGGAACTGGTCCGCAGCCATCTTGCGGGAACCAAACCCCAAAACCTGGAACTGGGCGAGGTTCGCAGGCTGGAGACGAGCGCGTGGGAAACCATCGATATGGAAAAAATTTTCGGAGAAAAAGGATGGGGCCTTTACGCCGTCCTGATCGTCGTTTCCTTGGTGCTGATCGTCATCATAGCCAAGTTGTTTCCCAAGGATTCGGATCATTCTGCGAAAAGCGACACTTCGGCGTCCTAGGGGCTTGGAAACAAAAAAAAGCCGACCAAGCAAGATGGCAGTTTTTTGGTTTTAACGGATTTGGGGGACTGCGCGTAGGTCGGGTTGAGCGGGGCGGAGCGTTGGGTTTCGCTTGCTTCCTGCTTGCATCGAGCACCTTCTCAGCGAATTTGAAAGAACAAGGCAGCGAAACCCGACAATCCGCGACGCTCAACCCAACCTACATCCAACTTTTACAATCTGCGGAGCAGGCATAGGGTGCAGGGTGGGTACAAGGTCCAGGGCTTAAAGGCTTTACATCTTACACCTCTGTACGCAAAAAAAACCGGGGGAAAGAATCGATTCCGCGACCGACCCCTTCCCCCGGCATTGTCTGTCCTGCCTGAACCCCCCCGGATTCTTGCGCAGGCTATGGTACTATTCGAGAATTTCCAGAACAGCCCTCTTGTTCAGCTTGGTGGACGCGGCGCTCAAGATGGTTCTCATGGACAAGGCCGTGCGACCCTGCCGCCCGATCACCTTTCCCAAGTCCTCTTTGGCCACTCGAAGTTCCAAAACGGTCGTCTGGTTTCCGGAGATTTCCTCTACATGAACCTCTTCCGGATAATCGACAAGAGATTGTGCCATGATCTTGACCAAGTCTTTCATTTCTTTAGCCCTCACATTTTGATGTTGAGAATGGTAGTAAAAAGAGTTCAATCCTCCTTTTCCCTGAAAAATTTCTCCCCCCCCGGAGAGAATTTTTTCCACGCAATCGCAAATTTATTCGTTCTGTCCAAGCCGCGTCCGAGCCGGCGGAACCGATTCGTCGTCACAATGGAGTGACTATACACGCATTGGATCGCTTTCGCAATAGGGGATTCTCTGATTTTGGCCGTAATATAGCATTACAAAGGCGCGATTTCGGCGACTTCGGCGAGTCGGCATAAGGGTTCGCATCGAAAACGGGGGCAATTCCCCGACTCGCCTTGCCCGGGCGACGGGACCCTGGAAGGACTTTGGGAATGCCCGTTGTCGGAATATGTCGCCTGCTTTCAGTTCATCAGGTAGAAACCGAGCGCTTTGTCGTATGGAACGACGTGATCGTCTCCGACAAACTGGGCACCGACCGTTTTTTCCCGGATTTTGCGAATCGTAACATTCCTGCGAACCAGGGTCCTGTGACTGTCGTCGAGCCTGAATTCCGCGATGGCTTCGTCCCCCTCGCCCAGAAGCTTCGGATCGTTGACGTCGAACGTGATGCCCCTCTTGGATATCTCCAACAACGTCACGTTCACACGGATGTTTTTCCGGGGCAAAACGACCAGACCGGCAAGCTTCACTTTCTTTCTGTAATATTTCCGCCTTTCCAAAGTCGCGTGAACACAGACCCCTCCGGCGCATCCTTCCCCGTTGCTGTCGCCACCTTCCGGCAACGATGGCCTTTCGGTACACATCCTGCACTTGAACCGGACTCTGATATCGACCGAGCGCTCCTTTTTCATCAGATGGGACACGTCGATGGTCTTGGCTTTTCCGCATCTGGGACAGATCAACGTGGCCAGCCTGTCGCTGTGCACATAGACCTTCTTATAAGCGATGTCGTCCATGCAATCCTCCTGCTTGGCGATGCGAGGCATCGCAGTGCCGTATTCGTAACAATTTCAAAGTCGAGATCTTCGCGAAAAAACGGATTTTATATGTTCCTCGCTTGGAAATCAATATTTTTATGATTCATCCAGCGATTCTAATTTTGAGTGTTCACGGTGTTTTCAAGGTAACCAGACCATCCTGGTCTGGTTTGGCGCCTCAGATAATTCCCCCCTGCTGCGAACCCGCCAGACCAGGATGGTCTGGTTACCATGGAGGCGCCTTTTTCCACAAATCCGCGACGAACCATTTTAACAAAAGGCATTTGCGACGCCATTTGTGCCGCAGACCGATTTTCGCGAGTTCTTTCATACAAGACAGCAAAAAAAACGGATTGACAAAGTTGCCGACACGAGTTATTAATCCGTTTGCCGTGTTTAGGAAGAGTTCTCCACACCACGAGTTGCACTTCGAACCGTGCCTGAAGAACCATTTAAGAGATACTCACAATCCGAATACAGGGACGATTTCAACAAGACAGACGAACTGTGGATAGAAACTCGTATCAAAAAATGCGAATAGCGTTGGGCCCTTCGATCTTTCCCGCCAAAATTTTTTTGCAACAACAAATAGGCCATTGACATGCTTCTTTTCGACTTGCATTTCCATGCAAACGTCAATCTGTACCGAAATTCGAGATTCCAAAGAAACTGGAGACTGAACAAGCACCGAAAACATTTCATCGAAACCGGCGTCGATTTTGTCGCATCGACGGAGCACGCTTTCAAGAACCCTCTGGATGCCTATCTCTATCTGGCGGACGCGACTTCTGACCTCGACACGACCATCATACCCGGCGTCGAATGGATCAGCAGCGAGGGCATCGAGGCCATATTCCTGTTCGATTCGGAAGGTTCGCTTCGAGACGGTCTCAAGCGGCTCGAGCCCTTCAAAAGGAGCATTTTCGATATCGGAGAATTCAAGGACGATCCCCACATGATTTCCGTAATCCCCCATCCCTTTTGCCCCGGCAAGACAGGTGTGGCCACCATACTCGGCCAAGGGGCGTTTTTGAAGCTTTTGGAGATGGTGGACTACGTGGAAATCCACAACGGCCTCAGCCTTCATTTCATGAAATGCAACTTCGTCCTGAACAATTTTCTGCCGGAAGAAAAGATGAAGCAGGTCCAGTACACGTTCGCGCTCCCGGCCTATTACAGGTACGACGAACTCGGCTGGGCGGTCGGTTCCGATGCCCATTTCCCGAAGCATCAGCACATCGTAGGCGGCGTCTATACCGACACTGCTCGCGAAGATTGGTTTCAATTGCTGAAAAGCCGGGTCCATTTCGAGCCGGTGATGATTTCCCAGCTCCCCCACTCCAGGTTCGGCAACTACCACCGTCTGTTGAAAACAGGCCGTTGCGTTCTATCCGAATGCATGATCAAAAACAATCTCATTTTCGCGGAGAAGTGGCTGTAAAGCGGTTGTCTCTTCGGGTGGGGAGTCTTTTGACGTACAGACGACCTTTGATCGCCGTAATAGATTTATTTTCCGATAATGTGGAATCCGAAAAGATGCGGGGGTGAGGTCGCTGCGGGTAAATCGCCGGCTGCGCGGGAAGTGGCAAGTCGCCGTGCGAAGGAGCAGCTATTCGCTGCGAGCTTGGGTTCTGTCGATTTTTCGGTCGCGGGTGAACTGGTCAATGGGAACAGCTGCGGAATCCGATAGGGTCTTCGCAGCGAGCCGACATCCGATGTTCAAGGAGATGTCCCTGGACCTTCAGCCCGCCGAGGCCCTTTCTTGCCACGACTGGCCAAGCAGCGTTAAAGAACTGGTGCTGGAAAATTCCTGACTACAAAGGTTTCGGGGAGTTATTTTTCGAGATCAATCTTCCTTCGTGCTCTTCGTGGTAAAATTCCTTGATTTTCAACCACGAAGAGCGCGAAGGCCACGAAGGTATTTAATCCCCCAAATCCGTTATCATCAGGATTTTTTATCGGTGCAATTCGATCAGGTTTCTTTTTCTATCGGAAAACATAATGTCACCGCCAAGCGCAGTTTCGTTGGCGGAAAGCGCATAGGCAGCCACGGGGCAGGGTACAAGGATCGGAGGGAGAATCGCCCGCATAACCAGCGGCCCACAATAGCGAGCTTGATGGCCGCTTCGACGATTCTGCCTCCGTAAAAGATTGGTCACAGATCCGGTTCAAGGATTTGGACCGGTCGTCATCGACGAGGAGGTGGGGCCCCCCATGCCCATGGTGGGGAGGACGAGGAGGAGGATTGTGGTGGTGATGGTGCCGATGCCGGCGCCGGTCGCGCTTGTCCTTCGCCCCGGAAATGGCGCCGATGCCTCCGCCGATCAAGGTGCCGGCGACCGCGCCGTCACTGCCGTCAACAACCCCGCCGATCAAGGCGCCCATGGCGGCCCCAGCGAGCGCTTTTTCCGCTACCCTTCCCGCATGGGCGTCGTCTGCGGAATACAGGAAAAAGGAAATCACGAACACAGCGGTCGCCATGGTCAATGTCCTTAGTCTTTATATTCATCATTGCCGTTTCTCCCCGTTTTTCCAGGTTTCGGTTAGCTGCGTGCCGTCGTCTTTGGTGACAAGCACCATTCCATCCGGCTTGCCGTCCTTGAATTTCCCTCTGACCACGGCATTGTCTTTTTCCACTTTCAGGGTCCCTTCCCCCGAATCGAATGCGCCGTCGAACCACCCCTGAAAGCGCCATCCTTGACTGGAATCGTAGATGCCGTTGCCCATGGGCTTGCCTTCCTTGAAGTTGCCGAGGTAAGCGTCGAACCCGCCGGTTTCCTTGCTGCGGAATTTCAGGTAGCCGGTGCAGTCGATCTTTCCTCCCTTCATTTCACCCCTGTACACGGCCGTAGCCCACGGCCTTGCCCTCTATGCACATGCCGGTCCGGGTCCGGGACCTCCTTGGCGCTGCCGTCGTCGCCCGACCACATTTCGCAGCCGGTTATGGGGTCCTTGATCCAGACATCCGCATGGGCTGCGCCGGAAAGGCACAGCACGACTGCGAAAATCCCCAGTGCCATCAACAGCAATTGTTTCTGCATAATCATGCCTCCATGGTTTGTGGTTTGCACCTTCATTCCTTTGACAATGTCTTCGACCATGCCCCATACTCCTTCGGACTCGCAGTACGACACCAATATTTACTTGTCGTTAGAGCTATTCGGGGTTGGTTTTAAAGTCGGCCAATTCATGGAGCGTTTTCAGAGCGAAACGAGAAGAAGACAGGACCAATATGACCAATAGGACCAATAGGACGAATAGCCGGCCGACTTTGCAACCAAGCCCGAGCTATGGCTTGGTTTCTATTTCGGCCATTCCCTCACTGGCTCGTTGGCTCGTTCCAACGCTTCGCGTTGGAATGCATACCAGGACGCTTCGCGTCCGCCTACCACACTGCAAGGCCGAAACAAGAACCAATTCCCCAATTGACAAACGACTGATTCCCTTCTTTTCGTACAGACATCGATACGCGACTTTTGGGATGATGAAAATGTCGGGCTAGGTTTTAACTTCGGCCGGTTTTCATCCAACAGTTTCGATCATAGTCTGGATTCCGGGTCTCCGCAAGCTCCGCCCGGAATGACGTTGTTGGTTGGCCGACGTTATAACCAAAACCAAAATGTCTTTCGTTTTGCTTACAATTTTCCGCATGTTTTTGTTCCGAGAAAACTACTGCGGGGCTTGGCTCGGGACGTAGGGTGGGTGGGTCGGGGAGCTTTGCGTTGCTGGCTGCTTCACACTCCCTGGGGGCTCGTGCCTGCCAGCCTTGCATGGTGGCCAACCCACCGTTTTGCCGAATCTCCTTGCCGCCTCCATTCAGGCGAAAAGCGCCGCGCCAGCTTGGAAAGCGGTGGGTTGGACTCCGTTCAAGACTGGCAGGCCGTCGAATTCAGAAAATTCAGGAGTAGCGAAAAAGCCAGGGATCCGACCCACCCACCTTACGATCCCCGCCGAGGCCTTCAAGATATTTTGGCGGAACAAAAACTGGCGGAATTTTCGATATGTTTTCAAAGACATTTTCATCACTCCACGCGGCCTCCCCCCCGCCCTGCCCGTCAAAAGCCCGTCAGAGAGACCGGTTCCGCAGGAGACGACGGGTCCTGTTTCCAGCCGGGTTCTATGGTCACGTGCCTATCGACAACGATGTTCTCCGCGTAGCTTCCCCCTTGGATTCGGACGACGCCGCCGACCCCTGCCGCTTCGATGGCGTCCTGGATTTTTTCGTAGCAGTCGGGCACGACCCCGCACTGGTTTTCCGGTCTGGCGTATACTTCCATGGGGCCGTCGGTAATCCGCAGTACGAACGCGGCGGTTTCTCCCCAGAGGCCGGAACCGCTCTTGGCCTTTACGTAGAAGATGTATTCTCCCGGTGCGAGGTTTTCAAACGAAGCGGTCGGTGTAGAAGAATCGATGTCGTCGTCGGGCTCGGCGTTCAGGGCGAAGCTGTAGCCCGCGATTCCCGTGTCGGTCTGCGGGGCGGCCCAGGTGAAGGCGTGGTCCGTCTCCAGGGTCCATTGGCCGTTTACCGCGGCGTCGCTTGCAAGGTTGGGCGGGGCGGGCGGCGTCTCGCGGTCTCGGACATAGGTGGCGACCAGGCGGTTCATTTCGTCGTATTCGAAGAACGTCTCGTCGCCCTCGGGGCTGGTCAGCGCAGACAGGTTTCCCAGGCGGTGGTAGGCGAAGGAGGCGACAGCGTCCTCTCCGTCGGGATTGACCCGCGTCGCGGTCAGAAGGTCCCCCGTTGCCGGATCGTAATCAAAACGGGTCGCGTTGCCGTCGGGCGCGACGATCTCGGACGGTCTCATAACGAGAGAATCGTAGGAGAACCGAATTTGACCGTAGGCCGAGGAAATGGAGGTCACTCGATTCAGGTCGTCGTAGGCGAAAACCGTCGGTTCGCCGTGCCGGGGATCGTCGATGGATTCCGGGCGGCCGGATTCGTCGTATGTGGTCCCCACGGAGATTCCGGAAGCGTCGGTCGAGGATACGGCGCGGCCCAGCTCGTCGTATTCCATGGTGCTTTCCCTGCCCATGGGATCGACGACGGAAACGAGGCGGCCGTTTTCGTAGCCGAAGGACACGACCACCGGCTGGCCTCCCAGGTAGCGAATCAGGGCGGTCAGGTCGTATTGTTCGTTGTATTCGAACCGGGTGGCTCGGCCCATGGGGTCGATGATTTCCACGGGAAGGTTGGCGTCGTTGTATGAGATTTCCACGGGCTGGCCGCCGGAGTTTTCCGGATCGACGATTTTCACAGGCAGGCCGGCCGCGTTCCTGTGGATTTCGACGGGTTTTCGTCCTTGGGCGGGCCATGCGATTCGGTTCACGTACATGGATTGCCCGTCGTACTCGTATTCGGTCCGAGAGCCCGCCGGATCTGTCTTGGAAACAATCCGGCCCTGATCGTCGAAAGTCCTCGTCCAGGGAGCCTGTTCCGGGGCTTGCAGGTCGGCGACGGAGGTGGTTTCATACCGGGTTTCCGGATCGATCTCGAAAGAATATTCCAGGGTGTTTCCCCGGTTGTCGGTCTTGCGGACGGCCCTTCCGCGAATGTCCACGACGCTTTGAATCAGGGAGATGCCGTCGGGTCCGGTACTGCCGACCAGCTGGTTGTCGTCGTTGTATTGGTAGGCGGTTTGTCTGTCCGCCAGTATGTCCGCGACGGAAGCCAAACGTCCTTTTTCGTCGTATTCGTAGTCGATTTCCTTCGCATACGGCCCGGAGGCGGAAACGATTCTTCCATTGTCGTCGTGGAAGTATACGATTTGCTGCCCTGCGGAATCGGCGATGGATTCGATCAGCCCGTTTTCCGCATAGCCGTAGGTCGTTTCGCGCCCGTGACGGTCGGTCTGTTTCGTCAGGCGACCCTGGTGGTCGAAGTTCATTTTGCTTCCGTCGGCGAATGTCAGCAGATACCCCTTGGATTCGTCGGCCGCCTGGACCAGCGACGCGCCTTCCTCGCGGGTTTTGGAAGCAAATTGCGGCACCCCGTTTTCGTCCAGGCCCGTCGCTGCAAAGGAGCGGGTCAGGATGTCGAACGAAATTTCCAGGGAGGATTCGAAGTCGAGCACCTTTCCGGTCGCGTAGTCCACGAACCGGACTTCCCCGGAGCGAAGTCTCGTGTCCCATTGGTCGTCGGTGTCCAGGGTCTGGGGCGGGTTGTAGGAGTCGGGCGCTTGCTCGATCACCAGGGCGTCCAGTCCCAGGGAGGCGATGCTCAAGTACTGGTTGTTTTCCCAGGAGGGCCTGGCGAATTCCAGGGCGAACCGAATCGGACGCCAACCCGGTCCGAACCCTGCTTCCCCCATGAAACCGCCGTTGTAGAACCGGGCGGCCGTCAAGTCCGCCTCGCCGGGGCTTTCCAGCAGGATATCCACGGCGGCGATTCTTTCGACGCCGTCTTGTGTCCGCTTGTCCAAAGACGCGGCTGCGGCGACCAGATCCCCCCTTGCGGTTGTTTCCGCCGACCAGGTCTGGGCGTCCAGATCTCCGGCGTCGTCGGGGCGCTGGTCCAACGCGGCGTCCCCTGTTTCCCGGGCGTCCTGGGAGCCTCCGTACTCGTTGGGCCTGTTGATTTCCACACCGCCGTAGAGCATAATCCAGACGGAATTTTCCGACTTTTCATTGGTCACGGTGGGGACGGTTTCGGGGGTGCAGGCCGGGTCCGGCTGCCAGGAGCTGAGCCACCAGGAATCCAGGGGAATGTCGTTGTCGTGGAAGAACCGTGCCAGTGCCACCGCCTGCATGGCTTCCTTCAGCTGTTGGAAGATCTTTGCGTAAATCACGGTGTTTCCCTCGGGGTCCGACGGATCGTGCACCGGCCATTCCATCTGGGCGAAGGCCTCGTAATTCTGGGTGAAATGTTCGGCGAACAGGCATGCCGGGGAATCGTCGGCCGCCGCTCCGTAGAACATGCTGTCGGTCAACAGCGCCACGGTGGCCTGGTCGAACACCATGGAGGCCCGCCCGGTTTCCGGGTCCGCGTGCCTCTGGATGGCCATCCGATCCGGCACGAACCAGAACCGGTTCATTCCCGACAGGTTTCTTTCCAGCAGGTTGGAAAACCCCGGCACGGGAACGGTTTCGCTGTCGTAGACCGCGCCGGTCAGGTTGTCCTTGCCCGCCCCCAGGCATTTCATCACCCGGTCGGCCTCCAGCATGACCCATCCGAGACGCGTGTTCTCCACCCGTCCGCCGAACTGCCGATGCTGCAAGTCGGGCACGACCCAGAGCGGATCGACGAAATAGTCGTTTCCGCTTTCGTTTCTCAGGATCACGACGTAGGCGCTGTCCTGGGGGCCCTGCGGGTATTGCTTTTCGTAAAAGGGTTCGAACCTCTGCAAAGTCACGCCGTCGGGAAGGTTCTCCCAATGGTCGAAGCTGAGCTGCATGAGGCCGGAATCGGGGTTTTCTGTCGCGGTCACGTACCCCGTGACAAAATCGAACGTCTCCCCCCATGACATTTTGAACATGATGCGCATATGATCGTCGGGGTCTTTGGCTATGGGGTGGTAGTGGAGCAGAAACCCGCCGGATTCTCCGTCCTCGAAGATATCGTCGTTGTCGCCCATGTCCTCCCAGTCCATGCCGACGGACGCGGGCGGATCCAGGGTGACGAAGGGAGGGACCGCCGAACCGTAGACCGATTTTATGGCGGTGTGAAAGTAGTCCATGTCGATGTCGGCGGAGGCCGTCTGGCCGTCGGTCCCCAAAAAGACGACCTGCCTGGAGACCGGGTCGTAGACGGCGCCCGCGATGTCGGCCAGGTTTTCGCCGATCAGTTCGGCGGCCTTGTCGATCATGACGCCTCCCACGCTGCTTCCGCCGGGAGGCGGTCCCAAGGGGGTGTACCGGGTCCATCGGGCGTTTTCGAACGGGTCGGGAGGACCGAAGCGGAAAAGATCGAACAGGTTTTGGACAACCAGGTCCTGGGGGGACTGCCGGAGATTGTCTTTCCCGGACTCCTTGATCCTGTTTATCACCCCGCCCACGCCGGACGATGCCAAGTTGGCCCAGTCGAAAAACAGCAGGTCCCTGACTATTTTTCCGGCGGTCTTCAGCCTCACGTTTTTGATGATATCCCTTTTGAACTTGGTGATCATCTGCTTGGTGACGGAGGAGAAGCCGTCTTCGAAAAAGGAGCCCCCCACGGACAAAATCGCCCCGATGACGGTTTCGCCTGCGATCTCGCCGTATTTGTACTCTTTCCACTCCCCGGTCCTTATCCGATGTTCCACGATTTGCCAGGCCTGATCCACGGTGGTCTTGGTAAAGGAGCTGGTGCTTCCGGTCGCGGCCGCAGCCAGATAGGGATTCCAGAACGTGTGCAGGGCCACCATGCCTCCGGCCGACCCGCCTACCGCCGATGCGAAATACTTACGGAAAGGGCTGGGTTTCCAATTGATCACATCTTCGATCACCTGTCCGACCATCCCCGCGCCTGCTCCCGCCAGCAGCGCCACTCCGTAAACCGGCAGCTCGCCGTCGGGATCGGTGAAATCCAAGGGGCCGTTCTGGACGTAGGCGTAGCCGTTTGCGCCGCTTACAATCCCGAGCGGGTCCTTGCCCGTGAAAGTCCCGGTTTCCGGGTCGTAGTAGCGGCTGCGCAGATATATCAATCCCGTCTCGGGCTCGACGCGCTCGCCCGCGAAGGCGAACCGGTTCGGGCCGGACGGGTCGAATCGGGGCGCGCCGAATATATCGTAGGAGAAAAGCTCTCCCGGCGTCCCTGCGGCGTCGGCCAGAAAACGGGTCGAACCGATGCCGTCGGCCAGGTAGTATTCGGCGGAAGCGGCACCCGGAAAGCGGGCGGAAATCCGCTGCCCTCCGTTGGCGTACCTGGCCGTGGCAAGGCCCGCTTCGTCCCGTTCCTCCAGGACTTGGTCCGGGAACATTGCCGCATCCACGACAAAGCGGGTTTCCACTCCATCGACGGTTTTCGACAGACGGCGGCCCGCCCCGTCGTAGGCGTATTGGATCAGGCTCGTTTCGGTCTCCACCTGCACCAGGAGGTTCCGGTAGTCGTAGGTGTAAAAAACCGCGCCGTCGGGACCCGCCTTGGAAATCCGGTTTCCGGCGGCGTCGTAGCCGAAAGTCGCCACGATTTCCCCGGACTGGTCCTCGATTCTCAACAGACGGTTGTCGTTGCCGTAAGTATAGTCGTAACGTCGCTCCGACACCCCGCCCTCTTCCCTGACGGTCATGGAGACCCGGTTTCCGTCCAGGTCGTAGGAGTAGGATACCGCGCGGTCGTCGGCGTCGAAAACCTCGTCGTCCGAGTAGACAACTTCCACAACCTGGCCGAACGCGTCGTAGGAGTATTTTTCCTTTCGGGTCGCGGTGTCGTCGGGGTCCGGCGTGCTTTCGTCCGGGACGGTCAGATGCAATTGGGTCCGTCGTCCGCCTTCGTCCAATTCGTAGTGAAACCGAGCGATCAAAGCGCCGTCGTCTGCTTTTTCATGGACGATTTCGACCAGCCGGGCGGCACCGTCGTAGCCGTAGACGGTGGACACCCCGTTGGCTCGGTTCATCCGGCTCAACAGCCCCGTTGCATGATCGTACTCGTATTCCGCGATGTTTCCCGAGTCTGGATCGCTTACCGAAGACAGCCTTCCGGCCGAGTCGTAGCCGTATTCGATTCGCTCCCCGCCGGGATAGACCACGGCGGTGCGCTGCCCTGCCAGGTTGTACTCGTATCCCACCGCGATATCGTCGGGGTCTCCCGTTGTTTCGTTCGCGGACCGAATCACCGACACCGCCCGGTACAGATCGTCGTATCCGTAGAAGGTCCACCCGTGATTGTCCTGCATGGAAACGGGAAATCCCGAGGGGTTGTAGGCGAAGCGCGCGAAGCCGCCGTCGGATGCCGCGATCTTCGCCACCCTGCCCATGGCGTCGTATTCCGCCGTCGTGGCCACGCCCCGACTGTCGGTCGAGGAAACCACGCGATCCGCGATATCGTGGGTGTAGGCGACCCCGTCCAGCAAGCCGTCGGTTCGAAATACCTCGAACGCATGGTCGATTTCGCCCCCCTGGCCGTCGGGAGCGGTGGCGACCACCGTGTTTTTGCCCGGTTCGAGTTGGACCTGGCCGGAATAGGTTATGCCATTGTACTCGTATTCATAAAAATAATCGGGACTGGTGGTGACGGAGGGCGACAGAAACGCCAGCGTGCCGGCGGGCTCCACAAAAATGGGACCCGGAGCGTATTCGCCGTTGGAAACCGCTCCCGCCCGGATTCGCGCATACACGTAAAAGGTCTCCCCCGCCAGGTTTTCGGAAGGGCGAAAGAAGAACGAATCGGCGACGGAGTCTTCGGAGATGTCCGATGCCACCGCCACGAGACCGCCCGAAGGATCCAGGTCCGTATCCAAAAACAGGTCGATGGACGCGTCTCCGGCCGCGTATTCATCCCGCCAGGAGATCGCAAACGGCATGAGGGCCGGAACTCCGACGGGCGCGGACGGCGTCTCTGGTTCGATAAGGGGCTGGACCCCCTGGCCCGCCAGATCCACCGTGGCCAAGGGAGTATCCGGATCGTCGGAGGCGATCTCCAGCGAATTCTGGAACTCGCCGTTGGCGTCCGGATCGAAAAGAATCGAGACAGTCCATGTTTCCTCCCTGCCCGGCGCGATGTTCACAGGACCGGAGGTCAAGTCCACAGGCCCGGTCAAAGACGATTCGATTTCCTCGATGGAAAACGGTCCGGGAGCGTTCAACCCGATGCCGTTTTGAAAAATGGCGAGGGCCTGGGCACCCCGGTTTTCTATCAAGACCGTGGAGAGGGACATCGCGCCTCCCGCGCCGTCGTTGAGTTGCGCGCCGAATGGTATCGACAGGTCGTCCGACGCGTTTCCGGGAACCGTCGCCACCATGTCCGGCGCCGTGATCGCCTCTCCCGCCAGGTCGATATCGACTGCGGGCTCGTCCGGATCGTCGCTCAGGATTTTCAACGTGGCCGACGCCGTGCCTGCCAGGACCGGGTCGAATTTCAAGGACACGATCCATCGTTCGGAAGAAGATCCCGCAAGTTCCTTCGGCCCCGCGCTCAAATCCACCGGGCCTTGCAGGCTGCTTTCCACCGCTTCGACCGAAAAATCGGATGCGGAAGGCGGATCGATGAAAATCCCGTTTTCCAGGACTTGCAGGGGGGCCTGCCCCGCGTTTGCCAGCACCACCGAGGCCAGGGAGAAATTCTTGCCCGGACCGTCCGCGTGAACCACCCCGAAATCCACCATGCGGTCGTCCGCAGGCGAATCGGAATCGGCCACCGCCAAGTCGTGGGCGGACACGCCGATGCCATTCAGCGCCAGCCGCGCCCATTCCCGGTCCGGGGCGTCGCTGTGGATCATCAGCGCGTCGCTGAAAACGCCTGCGTTCGACGGGTCGAAAGCGACCTGCACGGTCCAGGTTTCCGAATTGGACGGAGCCACCGTCCCGGGCCCGGCCCCCAAATCGATTTCGCCCTGGACGTCGCTTGTCACCGACAGGATTTGAAAATCTTCCGACGTTTCCAGAAACACGCCGTCGGTGTCGATATGCATGACTTCCGCGCCTTTGTTTTCAATCCGTATGGACCTCGTGGAAACCCGGTCGCCGGGGCCGTCGGCGGCCACCTTCCCGAAATCGGTGGAGTTGTCGTTGGACGGTTCGTCGCCGTCGTCGGTCTGGATGTCGGGGACCGCCACCCCGGTGGCGGCCAGATCCACGGAAACCACCGTGTTTTCAGCGTCGTCGATCTCCACGCACAGCCTGTCGGTCGCTTCCCCGGGCGGTTCCGGATCGAACCCCAGAAACACCCACCACATCTCTTCTCCGTTCGGGGCGATGGTCGCCGGACCCTGGTCGGGGAAGATATAATTCTGAAGGCTGCTCAGGATGAACAGGATATGAAACCGGGTGCCGTCCGCAAGAAGAATGCCGTCCTGCCTGACCACCACGGGAGACGCGCCATTGTTGATCATCCGTATGCTTTCCATCCCCATGAGAAAGCCGATGCTGGAGTCCTCCACCTCCCCGAAATCCAAAAGCTCGTCTTCCGGGGAGGGATCGGACAGGGAGACGGTCATGGATGGGACCCGTTCCCAGACCATCAGCGAGTCCATGTCCCTGCCCTCCCCCAGGTTGGCGTTGTCGCCCTCGTCGGATTCTTCCACCTCGCTATCCGCGTCCACCACCATGCCGATGAAATAATCGTCGGCCTCCCCCACCGGGTTCGCCGGGGGAAGGGCCACCACGTAGGAAAAATCGCTCAGCCCGAACGTGTCGTAACCCTCGATCCCGTTTTCCACCGGGATGGTCCCCAGGGGATAGTCGGTTTCGTCGATGACATTGTCGGGGGACAAATACAGCCGGATGGCGAACGGTCCCGACGGCGCGGCGTTTTCGTTGATCACCGCGAACTTGATATGGATCGGGTCGCCCCAGGAGCAGTAGGGTTCCGCGATCTGAAAACGCCATTGCGGCTGGTTGGAGGAAGCCCCGTCCCAGCCAGCCAGATTCGGAAGCCCCGCAGGCGGGTCCGGCCGGTAGGGCGTCTTGAAACCGCTCGTGTAGATGTTGTTCAGGTCGTCGCGCCATTCGAAAACCACGTCGGTGACCTCGTCCCACGAAATCGAGTCTTGGAGAACGTGGCTCAGCGAATCTCCGGGAAGATAGTAGGCTTCGTACAGGTCCCTCCATACCACCATGTCCTGGTACATGAAACGGATTCGGATTTCCCGGATGAAATCCGGGGCCGCCACAGTGTTTCCCCAGATGTCCCGGTAGTGCCAGTCGATTCGAAGGACCGTTCCCCCGTCTCCGAGCGAAACGGAGGGAAAGGGGATCACCCGGCGGGTCTCGGACCGGGGGTCCTCCCTGTCGAACGTCAGCTCCTCCCCCTTGTAAATCACATGATACAGCCCCCCGTCGGGATCGTCGGGAGGGCTGGCGCCGGACGACGAGAAGCTGAAATAGACGCCCTCGTCCTCCCACCTCCACGCATGGCAAAACATGTGCAAACCTGGCGGATCCAGGCCCAAACTCGCAAAGACCACGGATTCGGGCACGTCCGTGTTCCAGCTGGTGAAACGCACGCTGTAGCTGGTCTTGGGCGGAAAACTGAGCCTGGCCTGCGCCACGCCGTTCTCCGGCTCGCAAAACCCGCCGTCGTCGTGCTTGAATTCGTACTGGTGATCGAACACGCCCAGTCTCCGGAAACCCGAACGAAACTGGCTGTCCTTGTCGTCGTCGAAATCCAGGACCGTCCGCCGAACGTCGCTCCAGAAAACGGGTCGGTCGATAATATGATGGGTACTGCCCCCGCTTACGGAGCGCTCGTAGAGGGGCGGATGGTCGTTGTGGCGCTCCAGACGAAGGTGGACCTCGTCGATAAAGGAGGTGTCGGAGGCAAGGCTGCCGTCGATCTTCCGATATTCCCAATCGATTCTTTCCACTCGACCGTCCTCCCCCACGGTAATAGCCGGGATCGGAACGACCTGCCGGTTTTCGGCATCCGGAGCCACGTCGAAAACCAATTCTTCCGACTTGTACCCGACAACGTACTGCCCGTCGGGCGGATAGGCCCCCGGACCGGTGGCCACATCGGGCGCGGTGTAGTATTTCCCCCCGTCCCAGTACCAGGAGTGCACGGACAGGGTGTCGTCGAGCCCCGAACCGGCAGGCCCCGTGAACAAGGCGGAGTCGGCCGGATCGTCGTCCACAATGTAGGCCCGGAGAAAATAGGCGGTCCCCGGCGGCCAGGCCATGCTCCCCGCCACCGCCGCAGGCGGATCGCCCTCCAGAACCCCCTCGTCGTGGGTGAAGTTGAACTCCAGCTCCCCGGACAGCACCGGCTCGCCGGTCGTATGCAGCGAAAAAGCGGTGGAGGTCACGCACAAGGCGTACCCCACGCCGTCCTGGTCGGAAACATGGAAAAACGAAATCTCCACCGTGTATCCCAACCCCGGCTCCAGGACAGATTCCGGTATGACATGCGACGTGGCCCAAGCCCCCACGGAAAGCTCCTCCGTCTTGTAGACCGTTTCGTCGGCGAAATCCATGACCTCCACCTGGATGAAATCGTCCGGCCCGGGATTTTCAAAAGCCGTCCAGGCGATGGCAAAATCCGAATCCGGATCCACCGTCTGGGCCTCGACAAAATTGGAAACCCGCGTCGGCGACGGATAGTTCTCCGCCAAATCCAGCGACGCCGAAAGCACCCCCGAAGAACCCGTCTCGATAGAAAACGAATACGCGCCGTCGGGAAACTGCGCGTTCAATTCCCCAAGCGTGGAAAAAGCCAGAAAATAATCCCATTCCACCCCGTCGCTCGACGCCAAATCCACCGCATCCATCCCCGGCGGAGTCACGCTGCCCCCGACAACCTCTCTCTCCGCCGATCCTTGCACCATCGCGAAAAACGAATACCCCGGCTGGTCCAACCGAGGATCGGAGTTCGCGTCGATCTGAACATACCCCTGCCTCTTCAGCGCCACATACAGCTCCACGTCCGCATAGGCTGAGGGTTGCGCGAACCCAAAGGCCGCCAGCGCCAACATGATCATCAAGGACTTTGCAAAGGGAAATTCGCCTCCCATACGCTTCACAGATCTCATATTTTTTCACTCTCGTTTTTCGAACAATTCATGGGACGCCGATTTGGTGAAGCGCCCAGATTTTCAGATACCATCGAACATCGACGCTCAAATCCAAATTCGGAAAGGACAGGCCGTCAATCCAGCCTTTATAATGGGGGGAAAATGGAAGTGTCAATGACATATCCGGTGAAACGACATGAATACGGAAGCACAGCCCGCATGTCAAAAATATTCCACCACGAAGGACACGAAGACCACGAAGATATTAGAAGATATTAGAAGATATTAGAAGATATTAGAAGATATTATAGGACATATCGCTTAATTCCATCCTTCAGCTTTCTGACATTGAAATTCATAAGCAGGCCTGTCTTGATCCCGGATAACCTCAAATACGTCAACAATTGCGCCACGTGAATCCCTTTTATCCGTTCGACGCTCTTCAGCTCGACGATCAACTCGTCCTCCACCAGCAGGTCTATCCGATACCCGCACTCCAGCCTTATGCCTTTGTAATCGACGGGTTGCGGATGCTGCAATTTGAACCCGATTCCTTCGAGCTTCAATTCGTGCGCAAGACATTGCTCGTATGTCGATTCCAACAGCCCCGGCCCCAGCTGACGGTGGACCTCGATCGCGCATCCGATCACTCTATTCGATAGATTATCAAATTTCATCTTCGTGCTCTTCGTGTCCTTCGTGGTAAAAATTCAATGAACATCTGAAAAGAGTCGATTCCAGCAGGCCCGGCCCCAGCTGACGGTGGACCTCGATCGCGCATCCGATCACTCTATTCGAGAGGTTGTCAAATTTCATCCTTCGTGCTCTTCTTGTCCTTCGTGGTGAAAATTCAATGAACATCTGAAAAGAGTCGATTCCAGCAGACCCGGCCCCAGCTGACGGTGGACCTCGATCACGCATCCTATCACCCGATTCGAAAGGTTGTCAAATTTCATCCTTCGTGCTCTTCGTGTCCTTCGTGGTGAAAATTCAATGAACATCTGAAAAGAGTCGATTCCAGCAGGCCCGGCCCCAGCTGACGGTGGACCTCGATCACGCATCCGATCACTCTATTCGAGAGGTTGTCAAATTTCATCCTTCGTGCTCTTCGTGTCCTTCGTGGTAAAAATTCAATGAACATCTAAAAAGAAAAGATGGTCTATCCGATACCCGCACTCCAGCCTTATGCCTTTGTAATCGACGGGTTGCGGATACTGCAATTTGAACCCGATGCCTTCGAGCAGGCCAGGCCCCAGCTGACGGTGGACCTCGATCACGCATCCTATCACCCGATTCGAAAGGTTGTCAAATTTCATCCTTCGTGCTCTTCGTGTCCTTCGTGGTGGATTTAATGAACATCTGAAAAGAAAAGATGGTCCCCAGCGCCATAGAGAACGTCGGAAAGAATGCGAATGCCCCCATTTCAAACATCTTCCACCACGAAGGACACGAAGACCACGAAGGGATTAAAGAAGATATCTCTACGCAGCAATCAAATCCGTATTATTTATCTTTTTCCAAGACACGTAAAATAGCACATCACTTGGCTGTTCAAGCTCTGGCCGTCTCCAATACCTGCAAAGAAGGCATAGTCGCGGTCCCGTTTTTGAACAAAGCACTCCACCGACTGCCGCTCTTCGACATCGTAAATGTTGAACCCGGCGAGATAGCAGAACTGGAACTGTCCATCATACCGCTCTTGGGGAATCGATACCCAGCAACCGTGGTCGTCGAGCCTGCCCGCGAAGCGCAGCCGCCGGTTCGCCTTTTGAGAGAACCGTTCCACCAACGCGCACCCACCATGATCTCTTTTCGTCGAAGCAACCATGGCAAATTGGTAAATGGATGTTTCGGCGACTTTATTTTCGCCCCCGCGAAAATGACACCCGGCAAACACAACCAGGCTCGCCAACGTTACGAGCCAATGGATAATGTTCAATCCGTCACAATCATGTTGGATCTTGTCGATTTTCATTTTCTCTCAAATTTCTGTCTATTTCATTAAGAATTTGCCAATGTTCCAGCTGCGCCCGATGCTGCTCGATTAACAGCAACATGTCCTCATTTTCCGCCTCCTTTTCGCATAAATCGGAAACCTCGTCCTGCCGTTCTCGCAACATGCCGGAAAATTGCAGATACAATAGGGCGTTTGAATGAATCGCGACGCATGGTTTGACAGAAACAGGTCCGACTTCGAACGGGACGTGATAAATGGAAAGGGCGAGCACAGCCGGCCGGGTTTCGCAATGGCCCCTCCAGCGAACCAGACGATCGATTTTCCTCAGCGCAATTTTGAGTCGAGTCTCATTCGGAAACGCTTTCTTCAATACAATTTCCATCCTGGTCTCTCCGTAAAAATCCAGTTTCACCGAACGTTCCGAATGGGAGGCAATCTCAAGGCCAATATCTCCCAGGGCATCTGCGAGTTCCACCAGGAATTCCTCGACTTCGGGGTCGGCCGGCAGGTGGCGGCGCAGGTCTGCCGTAGAGAGTTTCAATTCGGCAATTTTATTCGCCAAATCCTTTTTTCGGGGACGGAGCTTTTCTACCAGGTCAACGTCTTTCCGAAGGGCAAGGATTTGGCTCTCGAGCCTCTTCATCTCTCGTTCAAACCTGATCCACTGGGAAAAGAGAAGACATATTGCGACCAGAAAAAGCAGAGTCCATATAATCGTTTTTTTCATAGGCAAATGGCGAGGCTTGTGGCAAAAAGTTTTCGTTAGGGGCAGTCGCTCATAATCCGTTGAACGACCAATGCCTCGTCATCCAGACCATTGGATCTGAGTACGTGACCCAGCACCTCCATATAGTTCCGCAGGCTGATGATGAACTCGTAGCCATCGGGAGCCCCCCAGTACCCATCAATTCGTACTGTGCCCTCTGGAATCACTATCTTTTCGACCAATCTGTCGTATTAATCCAGATCATCAGCATAGATAACGCCGAATCCCGAATCACTGTTGCCGTAGCCGTGGCCCTTTTCGGCAAATGCAGCAAGTTCAGCCGTGTTGCTCCATGACTCAATTGCTGCTCGTATCTGTTCATATTCCTGATCCGTCAGTTCTATGCTCACTGTTGCACCTAAACAGTTATTGAACGGTTTCCAGATGGCATTATAAACTGCATAATCCTGATAACTCGAAAAACTCAAAATTTTTTTCGGTATTCTTAAAGATTCCCATTCCATAAAAACTCAAGATTAGGATAATAAGTAAGTCATAACGTTAAGGTGAGCGGTCGGGCTTGCGGAGCGCAGCGGAGAAATACCGGTGCGGCTCTACCGCATGGTTGTGAAAAAATTAAAGGGCTTAAGTTACTTTTATCAGAGATAAGCTGCAATCATCCGATGAAACCTCTTTAAACACTCCATCCTCTAAGTTTTTAATAAGTGCTTGTGAAATTCGTTTTTGGGAATAATTTTTACACCAATTAAATATCTGTTTACAGTAAATCTGATTTGGTGATTTTGTTTTCCTTATGTATAGAGTGTCGGCCGCCCCATCTGACATTATCATAAAACCAGTTGGGCGCTTCAGAATTCCAGAATATATACGGAGTTTTGACTTTATATTTTTTGAGGTCAAAAAGACAGTTGTATTTGCATACTCACCTCTTTCAGGCTCAGATAAAACCTGCACATTCATGGATTCTTGTTCATAGAAAATTGCGCCGTCACCTATGTGACCTGCTATGTACTTAACGGAATTTTTTTTTCGGCGTATCACTACAAACAGCAGAGTACAAGCTAAATCATCGAATTCAATTGCACTTTCATTGGCCACTTTTTTAAGTCCATTTGTTAAATATTCAGAAATTTCTATTTTAGCCTTATACAAACTGTTTAGATAGCCATCGAAATGGTTCTTTACAAAAGGGATAACAGCATTTACGGAATATTCAGCCCCTATTTGAGAATACGGACTTGATCCAGCGCCGTCAGATAAAGCTATGCCAGCGTTTTTTTTATCTTTTGCTCGCCAAATATTAATTTTATCTTGGCACGGCATGCCTTTACGTATATGTGATTTACCCTTTACAGCCGCACCTACTACCTTAATCAAAGACCTCATAATTATAATTCACCCCATCCTTTTATTCCTTCGACATCAAGTTCTATTTTTTCACCCGGAGTTGATTGCGATGTTACAGCAACGCTTTTACTTAACCATTCAAAAAATTCTTTAAACCTCAAACCTTTTAATTTTAATGGAGGACGTTTAGGGGAAAACAAAGCAAGGACTTGCATGTCTGCACCTTCACCAACTCCTATGGGAAATACAGTAAGTCGTTTTTCGTATACAAGTTTTTTTACATCTTGCGCTATATCCAAGTAATTATCTTCTGTAGGCTTACCGTCGGTCATTAAAACAAGCCAGGGCTGAAAATAATCAACCCCAGCATCCTGGTACTCTTTTTTTCGATTATTAAGCAAATTTAAAGCCAATTTAACTCCGTCACCCATATTTGTACCATCTTGAGCCATTTCACTCAATTCAACAAAGTGTACTCTATTTAGAGACTCAAAATCCATAATTGCCTCTGCAGTTCCAGCAAATGCTACCACAGAAATTTCAGCTGAATATTTCGCGACCTCGTCATTAATGAGTTCGTTAAAGAATAATTTTACACCATCATTTAAAAGCTCAAGCCTAGTAGTCCCTCCATTTACAATCTCCCATTCTTGATCGTCCTTATAATATGTCTCTCCAGTTCTTTCAAAAGTCCCTTCAACAACTTCAGACATAGAGCCACTCGCATCTAACACAAGACATATCGGTACTCTTGGAGTCGGATTCGTTATTAAATCTTGCCGTCTAAGAATTAAGTCTGTCCCCATTTATTCTCCTTTCGTTATTCAAAAATATTTTAATAAACATCTTTAAAATTTCCCCATATTGAATCATTTTCCGCATCTGAATTTCTATCTGCATCAAAGGTATGTTGAAATGGAGCCGATGAAGACTTAGATTTCCTCCGATTTTCTCTGCATTGCATGCATCGTTTAGGAGGTTCAAAGCCTTTTTTATCGAAGAATTTCTGTTCACTTATAGAAAAAAGGAAAGTGTCACCACAGTCTGAACAAATAATCATTTCACCAGTGGTATGTTCAATTTTCTGAATTTGATAGCAATCACGACATATTTTTTTAGAAACATTTTGCATTTTATTGGCTTGCTCCGCGTTTAATTGAAAAGTTTTACCACAATTATGGCACTTAAAACTCTCCCATCTCCAATCTTCGGCGCCATAGGTTTCTTTTGCATAATCGGAGACTATTTTAAATCTTGTCGGAAAGAGTTTATTGCTTTCACCTTCAGGATCTAAGAAATTATTTTCCAAGGCGAATCTATAATTTTTCAAAAGATCAATCCATTGATCAGGATCTATTCGCTTTTGGTGAACAAAGCAGTTGTAAAATGCCTCTTTAGTTTTATAGGGTAGGTGGCTCCATATAAAACGCCATGGGCCTTGAGGTGTTTTTTTGTCTGATTTTTCGCCAAGTGGGTATGAAAACTGTCCCTTTTTAATATTTTTAACAGGATCACCGCCACCTTGATGACTGTAGGGTGGTTTCCCTGGTAATAAAATCATAAACAGTAGCGTTGCTATTGCAAAATTTTCATGATTAAATGTGCGCAAAAAAGATGAAAAATCTTTTCCTTGAATTTCAGGTGCTGTGAAATTTGCCATTCCAACCGGACATGGAAAATCTTCAATCTGGTAGCTATCTGTATCAACAAAAAATATCTCATTTTCTGATTTAATTATAAAATTAAGTGGGTTTACATCTCCTATAAAAATGTTTGATTTATGAAGTTCGATGACTTTTTCCAGCCAATTTATAGCTAATTCTACAAGATTTTTCCGAGTCCAGTGAGGGAAATATTTTTCCAATAGCGGCTTTACAAACATGCATTTTTGCATTGGCTTACCTTCTGCAGATGCCATAATGTAACCCACAAAATCATTGTGGGAATTTCTGACGAGAGCAAGTGGCCAGCATACACCAGGAACTTGAACTTCTTTTCCAGCCATTAGAACAAGCTTTTGAAGTCTATTCTCTGTTAATCTCTCCTTGAAATATATTTTGCAAGCATAACCTGAATCAGTTGAAAATATTTTTCCTTCCCCACCTTTACCAAGTATTCGAAGTAAACGAATTTTTCCAAAATTGTCAGCTTCAACATAATCGCTGGTATCCGGGATCTTACGCGTGTAAATAACTTGATCGTCTTGTGATCTTGGCTTTTCGCATAAACGAAAGATTTTTTTCGATAAAGAATGTGTTTTTTTGTTATCCTGAGAAGAATTATTTTCCCATTCCCATACCAAAAGATCTCCTTGGTAGCCTATTTTGAGGACAATAATTTCTTTTGATGATTTTATCGACTGTGAGTGTTTTAATGATAAAATGTCCATAGCAAGAGATTTGTCCTGAGTAATCAGTGCCAAATCTTTTTGTGTCCTAAATTTAGAAAAAACATAATGAAAAACATTGTCAGCAAAAGGATCATTTTTTTCGCCACGGATATCTACAAGATTATAATCAAGGTAATGCCTTAAAATGGTAGCTCCAGTTTCAGCCGCTATCTTTGTAGATTTTTTTGGACTATTTTGCAATCTTTCTACTTCTATAACAACTTTATGGGGTATAATTATTTGTTTTTTTTGGTCAATTAGTACTGGGGCAAGTTTATAAAAAAAATCTTGGGCTTTTCCATGTAAAATAGAACAAGTATCGACGAATAAGCTGTATTTAGTAACCACATTATTTATATCCATTAGAAATTCCCTATTTTTTTTTTATTGTAAAAGATTTGAGCAGTATATTAATTTTCATTTTAGAGCAAAAAATATCGTCGTTCCATTTTTAGGTGAATGGTCATATGTAATTCTATAGACCGATTTAAATTCTTTATCCATTTGCCAGATAATTCTATAAACTATTATAATTTTTATTGCATTCATAAAGATAAGCTCAACAGTACAAAGGTTGGGGGGGGAGGATAGCGACCTGAACCCAGTGTGACTTGCGGCAGCGCCAATTTGTTTTATCTGATATCTGTTAATATTAATTTTCTACTTTCACTGATAACATATCAAGTTTATCTTCAGAAAAGGACAATTTTTCTAAAATCTGTTCCATTCTTTGCTCTAAATTGTCAAATTCACATACTTCAAGATGTGATAACATGTATGATGCACCACGCAAATATCCATTATCTTCAATTTTCCAAAGTTTACCGATATAGTATGTAATGTGTTTTACTTTCTCAGGTTCATTTTCACGATTTCCGTCATCTGTGTAATTACAGACCCATATTTTGTTTTCAGGAACAATTAAAAATGGTAACACAATAGAAATAACAGAATTTTCATTATCACCTTTTGAATGTGAATTTATGATTATATCAAATGAGGAATTTATAGATTGACTTATTTTATTAAATATATGTCCATCATTAGTGATAATCTCGTTAGTATTTGAAGCTTTTCGACCAACTTGATCACATGATTTAGCAACATATTCACCGCAAATATATGGACAATCATTCCCCTTGATATCTAAACAATTTCCATTTCTTCTATATGGGGAGGTTACTTTTCGTGCAGGTCCACCTCCCCATATCAAATGTACGTATGATTCATTTTTTTTACGGGGCATACAATGAAATAATAATGGAAAGTTTTATCTCACATTTTTACACTCAATAGCTAAACAGAGATATAGAGTTTTTTTATCATAGTCATGAATTTTCTTAGTAGCTCTAATATCAAATTCCCTTGTGACACCAGTAACTGGGTCCTTATATGTACCAGAATGTTCGCATTTAAAGCCAAGGGAAATTACTTTATTTAGAACTTTGATTTCGAAAGAAAAATCAGAATATGAATTTAAATATTCTATGATGTCCTTTTTCTCTATCTCTCTGTCAAATAATTTAACCATGTTAAATCCTTTGAAAAAAATAAATGGCTCGGCTTCTCAGGTGCGAGCGTTCATAGAGACCAAAAAAGACTTTAAGCGATGCTTATGCCCTTTTCTATTGATTAAGGACTCAACGACTCAGGACAGACCCTTTATTTTCTTTATGGCCTCTTCCGCAGACGTACTTTCCTCAAGAATATTTTCAATTTTAGCGGGCTCACTCGTCAAAACCATTTGCCCATATCCTACAAAAATGTATCCGGTCGCGTTGTTTTGAAATAGGCTAGCTACTCTCTTGACCGAATATCCACTTTTTTTGAGGCTATCCGCACTTTCCTCGCAAAATTCAAGAATACAGCGAATGGCGTCATCACTCAGTTTGAAACATTTTGTCATAATCCCTATCTCCATAATTGTTTTGCCTTCGAAGCACAACCAGTGATTGTACGGTTCGCGTATATCATGACAATTGCATGTTGAACGACAAAATATTTTTTTATATTCTATCCAAAAACAACAAACAGAAATTCAAAATTTCGATTCCTTTATGAATCCTATGAATCCGCTCAGAATTCGTATAGTAACGATTGGTGCGAGAATGTGAAATTTCAATTTGATCAGGTGCAAAAAGCGAAGTCAATTGAATTTGCGTGCATTCGTGAAAATTCTCGCCATGATTTCAAGCCAACTCCGAATGTAATGTTTTGCTCTATATCCCAGAAATATGGTGAATGTCAAACATTTTTTCCTCATGTTTACGGTAAAAAAAACATAATCTATGCGACCGGATTTTTGGCTTTGTTCGAGGCATCGGCCAAGAGATCACGGGCCGGACTGGCTGGTTCTCCCACATCGAAATTCAATTTGCCGGATACTTTTATAGACAGGGCGGACATATTGATCTCGGCCGCGAACAACTCGCCTGCCTCGATTGTTTTCAAAATGGAAGACAGCTTGAGGTGGCGAGCATCGATCCGGTCGCAGGAGTGCGTAGCGGACAGGCTTGCGATTTTCAGCATTGCAGCGGGACCCTGCCTGGCTGCTTCCAAGCTGGCTTTGGCGGTTTCGAAGGCGGCCGCCGCCGAGCCGTGCCTGACAGCTTCCAGCGCGTCTTTGGCAGCTTCGAAAGCCAACCGGGTTTGGGATGTGGCGACGTGTTTGAGGGTTGTTTCGGCGACGTTCAGGCCAGCGCGGCCGGCAGTTTCCGCCGAGTTCAGGGCTTGCCTGGCCACCTGCCGCGCAGTTGTATTCCGTCCCGTTTTCCACGCCGGTCAAGGTCTGCCCGGCACTTTCCAGCGCCCACCGCCTTTCCTCCGACGCCGGTGCAATCCACTGCCTTCTTTGAGGCTTCCAGGGCGGCGTATTTGCCGCCGTATCGCGCGGCATCCGGTTCTTTTCGAGCGCTTTAGAAAGCCGCGTACTTGCCCCCCTCCCGAGCGCGCTTCAATCTTCCTTCGGCGGCGTAAGGAACTCCCTGGGCGATGCGGCAGGAGGTTGCCAGACCGGCGATCCTGGCCGCAAGATACCGTGCCTTGCAGACTTTGGGTCCGGGGCAGGTGCTTGAGTTCCTTCATGGCCGCGTTTCGCCGGCGGGCGAAGGAGTCCGGTTTCTTTCGTTCCGAGCGGACCTTTTTCCAGGCGGATCGGAGAGTTCCGCCATAGCTCGCCCGTGCTTTTTGAATGTCGCGCCCAACCTTGGTCATGGCGGTGTCGCGGTCCAATATCCGCGAAAACGAAATCGGCCCCGATACCGGGATATTCCCGATAGCCTGCGCCGCTGCGAGAGCGGTGGCGAAAAAGTCGGGGGATACGGTCGGCGTTCATGGAAGGCCGCGCGAGGGCTCGGTTTTTACATCGGCCGCCTGGATTCCGGGTCTGTGTTATGTTTCCTGTTTTGCGATGCCGGACAAAACCGGAATCCATCGAGTCCCGCCGGCATCCGGGTTGGTTACCGCTCCGCCCGGAATGACGGTTACAGGGTCAATGGTCTTTGAATCGGCCGATGCTGGAACCAAAACCGCCACGCGATCTTCGGAGAAGCGGCGCGACCTGCGCATCCCGTTCAAGAATGCCGATTGAAATCGTGTCGAAGGAGCTTGGTTCAGACAATAATTCTTGAACGCATTTTTGACCGACGAGTGCCTTTGGAGCAAAACGGAGAAGACGCTTTTCCGGACGATCGCCGGGTTGGTCTTGGATTCGGGAGAACCCGACTCTCCGATCGACGGAAAACTCGATTGTTAGAACGGTTTTCCCGTATTGGATTGAGATTTCCGGTTAAGCGACTTGTTTTTCCGATTCGGGTTTTCGTGCGGGAAAAGATACAAGTTTCGGGCTTGGTTCTAAATTCGGCCACCTGGATTCCGGGTCTACGCTGCGTGTTCCAGTTAAGAAATTCCCGGAAGCGACGGAATCCAGCTGTTTTATCGACACCCGGGGTAAATACCGCTCCGCCCGGAATGACGACCGCCGAGACGATAGTCCTTGAAAGTGGCCGGTGTTAAGACCAATCCCCAAGTTTCTTTTTCGATTCATTTTGCCGCCTGAGGATATCTTCGAAAATCGCATCGGGGTCGTTTTCGAATCCGGATGCGTATTGACTTCTGAACTGTCTGGTTTCTTCGACAATTGAATCCTGCCACATCATATCAATCCTCCATTCACTCCCGAGGTGTGCAAACGACGGGAGGCTCATAGCCATGTCGGCGACGAACTCTTTCGATCTCGGGTCGCATCGCGGCACCTGCAATTTGTTTGCCATTCCAGACAGGAAGACAATCGTTCCCGTTTACAGCCGCAACGGCAATATGACAAGCGTCGATTCGGGACCTTCCTGGAACGGGACCTTCATCGACCAAAGCCCTGCCCAAATGTCGCGCATCTTCCGTGATTTCCAGTTCCGGAATACCTTCAAGGACGGACAGTCTTCTCGAGGCTGCATCGGAATCTCCTCGAGACGATTCGGCTATGACAAACTCCGAAATAAAAATGTCAAATTCCGGCCTTCGAACGTCCCGCCATTCGGTTGTCGTATTTTTGTCGGCCATTGCACGCGGATCGTTGCCGGGGCGATGAAAACCATCCGGTTTTCGGTATGAAATTTCCTCCGAAATTTGTTCCGGCTTTGCGGGGCCTGAACAGTTGGATGGGGCTGGTTTTCATTTCGGCCGGATTTGTTGACCGGAAACCTCGACCAAAGCCTGGATTCCGGTTCTAAAGCAAGCTCCGCCCGGAATGGCGGAAGCGGGTTGTCCGACGCTGAAACCAAGCCATGGTTGATCGCCGGGGCTCGAAGGTCGGAGGCGCTGGTCGGGGCAAGGAGAAAGAAGACGAGGGAAGGGCTTGGTTCTAAATTCGGCCACCTGGATTCCGGGTCTACGCTATATGTTCCAGTCGGGAAATTCCCGGAAGCGACGGAATCCGGCTGTTTTATCGACACCCGGGGTACATGCCGCTCCGCCCGGAATGACGACCTCCGCGACGATAGTCCCCTGAAAGTGGCCGATGTTAAGACCAAACCCGCGCGGGAATACCACGGCGCAATCGAATCCGAGTCGTTGCGGCCGACGTCCCGTTTTTTTTCGCTCCGGCATTCCCGTGCCCCGTCATTCCGGCCGGAGCGCGCGTTTTCCGAGTCGGGCACCTCATTTCCGCGCATGCGCGAGAGTCCGTTGAAATCCGGCGGCGTCGCACTTGAAAGCGCGCGCGGATAGCCGGAATCCAGGCTTTACGTTCAAGTCCCGGCGGCGCGGCGGCGGACGGCGGCGAAAATGTCCGAACCGCGATCTGCGGCATCTTGACGTGACAAAAACTCCGATGCGCCGGAAAACGAACGCCTGCTTTCCAAAAGGTCGGACCCCGAACATTGGCGCCTCGCCCCGTTCGCCAAAACTCGCCAAAGCCTGGATTCCGGCTCTCCGCGCGCGCTTGCCGACAAAAAACGGCGAACCTCGAAAAGGCCGCGGGAGAGATCGAAAAACCGTTCCTCCGACAACCGCGCGCGCTCCGGCCGGAATGACGGTCCGCTTGAAAATCCGAGGTTCGGGCGAACCACGCAAACCGAAAGCCGGCATTCCGAAAAGGAACAAAACAAAGCCTGGATTCCGGCTCTCCGCGCGCGCTTGCCGGCAAAAAACTACGAGCCTCGAAAAGGCCGCGGGAGAGATCGAAAAACCGTTTCTCCGACAACCGCGCGCGCTCCGGCCGGAATGACGGTCCGCTTGAAAATCCGAGGTCCGGGCGAACCACGCAAACCGAAAGCTGGCACTCCGGAAAGGAACAAAACAGGACTGAAAAATTATCCGCCATTCCGGGGGATTTTCATCGCCCCAGGCATCCACTGCCTTCTTTGCGGCTTCCAGGGCGGCGTATTTGCCGCCGTATCGTTTTCCTTTGTCATCCAGTCAATCGGCATCAAAGACGCCCCCCGGTCGCCGAGAATCGCCGACATGATATGATTTGTGTCAATGACAACCCATGCAATCCCAGACATCGGATGAGACCGCTGCTTTTCCGTATTTTTATCGCCTCGGAGTTTTTCCCAAAAACTTTATTTTTATTTTTTAGGGGCTATCCATTTCATTGGCCTAAATCGTGTTCGACCCGGCGCTTCTCGTACCGCGAACAATCTCTCTGTATGAAAACGGACCTGTAGCGACAGCTTGCTGCAAAAGTCGATAAAACAACATACCTCTGGCTTTGGAAGTTCTGCGGTTAAACCGAAAGGAATATTCGTCCAAATAATAATCCAAATGCTTGCCGCTCACCGCCCCTTGATGAGTGCCGAGCAACCATCGTTTCAGCAAGGAAGATATCCGGTGGACTCCGGGCATTAGAACGTGCGCCGGATCCCCGGTTGCGGAAATGTTGATTTTCTTGTGCGTAAATCCCAACTTTACCAGATCGTTGTAGCCCTTCCAGCTGTCGGTTCGAACTTCGGAACCGGTCTTTACTACACCTTGCACGAAAGGAATCAAACTACTAGAAGAAAAGTCGGAAACCCGCTTCATTCGGACGCGCCCATACCCAATAGGCTCGCGGATTTCCAACGCGATAACTACTATGGCTTTCCTTCCGGCACCTCTGCCTCTTTTTCCTCCTCTATCCTCCCCGCCCACCAGCGTCTCGTCAACCTCGACAATCCCGCCAAGCTTGTCTCGTCCAGGCCGCACCATGGCTCTTCGCATCTTATGGAGCCAGCTCCATGCAGTCTGGTAGCTCCCCAGGCCAAGTACTCGCTTGAGTCCCAACGCGCTTCCTCCGAATTTCTGGCTGGTAACGTACCAAATGGCCTGAAACCATAGCCGGAGAGGCTTTCTTGTCCCGTGAAACATCGTCCCGGCAAGAACAGACGTTTTTTGTTTACATTCCGAACAACGAATCACCCCGCCAGCCATTTGCCAACCCTTGGTTCCATTGCATTCAGGACATCTGAAACCTTCAGGCCAGCGAAGCTGCCGAAGATATTCGATGCAATCCTTTTCGGTGGAAAACCATTGGTCAAATTCCTGCAGGGTTCTCGGGTAATCCACCCCGCCTTCTGGATATGTTACAATCTGGCTCATGGGCTCTTATAACATAAGGCCAGCGAAATGGATAGCCCCTTATTTTTTTAACCTTAGTAGCATGACGGGTCCTCTATCTCCCGCAACCTTATTACCTTATTGGCAAATTTTCGACCTGTGCGGTTGATATCGATGTACCGGCGAAGAAACTCGTTTGCCCCGGTAGCGCCGCCTTCCACGGCGGCGCGGTGTCCGATGCCTTGCCATGATGGAATCCGACGAGAGGCCCCGCGCCGCCGTGGAAGGCGGCGCTACCGGGGGTATCTGGCTTTGGACCTTTCTGTGAGAATCCCAACCGCACAGGTCGCAAATTTTCGCCTCGAATCCCGGCTTTCCTTTCGATTACGAAAAATAAGGTAATAAGGTTGGGTCGGTGAAGATGCGACATTCTACTAAAGTCAAGAACCAAAAATAAGGTTTTTTCAGATCGCAACGAATTTCAGGCAACGGTCGAAAAGCAAGTGGAATGTAGGTTGGGTTGAGCGCCGTCGATTGTTGGGTTTCGCTACGGAATTCTATCAATCAAACAGATAAGGCGCGCGAAACGGTTGGGAAGTAAGCGAAACCCAACGTGAAACCCGCTCAACCCAACCTACGCATTGCCGCTCCCCCAAATCCGTTACAACCAGAGTTTCTTCATGGCCGCGTTTCGCCAGCGGGCTAAGGAGTCCGGTTTCTTTCGTTCCGAGCGGACCTTTTTCCAGGCGGATCGGAGAGTTCCGTCATAGTCCGCCCGTGCTTTTTGAATGTTGCGCCCAGCTTTGGCCATGGAGGCGTCGCGGTCCAATATCCGCGAAAATGAAATCGGCCCCGATACCGGAGTATTCCCGCTAACCTGCGCCGCTGCGAAAACGGTGGCGAAAAAGTCGGGAGATATGGTCGGCGTTCATGGAAGGCCGCACGAGCGCTCGTTTTTTACATCGTCCACCTGGATTCCGGGTCTACGCTATGTTTCCTGTTTTGCGACGCCAGACAAAATCGGAATCCATCGGGTCCCGCCGGCATCCGGGTTGTATACCGCTCCGCCCGGAATGACGGTTCTATTGACAATGGTCTTTGAATTAACCGATGCTGGAACCAAAACCACTTTTTTTCAAGATGAGTGTATTTCTCTATCGACCTGATTCAGTTTTTCATGAAGCCACAGATTCACCAATGTTTCTGTATCGATTTTTCTGATCCTTGCATGTTTTTCAATCGATGATAACAAATCAGGTTCAACAGATACTTTGCAAGATATTTCAAATTTGACATCGGGAGAGCTTTCATCGTCGAATTCCGTGAAATCATGTGAATCCCAGAATTCTCCCATTTTTTCATATGTATTTGCTTTTGATATACTGCTTAGCTTATTTTTTTCCATATGCCTTTCTCTCCTTTCCGCTCATATCGCGAGCGCTAATAACGATACTCGTATTGTTTTCGGGCTTATAAACGAAAAAGACTGAAAGATATCGTCCGCCGAAAGTTTGCCCGAAAGCTACATAGACATCATTGCCTTTAACATTGCCCTTTTCTGCAAACCTTATGCGCGGCTCGTTAATCAATACTTGCCGAATCTCGTTGAACCTGACATTATGCTTGCTTTCAATTTTATTCTCAATTTCAACAGGTATGACTATTTTTTCAATATTCATATTCGTTTCCCATAATTATAATCATGATTTTCACTGGCGTTAGCTCTCCTCATTGCGGTTATCGTCTTCCAATATTGTATCCAAAAACAACAAACAGAAATACAAGATGTCGATTCCTCTATGAATCCTATGAATCCGCTCGGAATTCGCATAATAACGATTGGTGCGAGAATGTGGCATTTCGATTTGATCAGGTGCAGGAAGCGGCGTCAATTCCATCTGCGTGCATTCGTAAAAATCTCGCCATAACTTCAATCCAACTCCGAGTGCAATGTTTTGCTATATATCCCAGAAATACGGTTATTGTCAAACAATTTTTCCTCATATATACGATAACAAAACATAATCTATGCGACCTGATTTTTGGCTTCGTTCGAGGCATCGATCAAGAGATCTTGGGGCAGGCTGGCGGCTTCTCCCACATCGAAATCGAATTTGTCGGATACATTTATAGACAGGGCGGACATATCGATCCCGGCCGCGAACAACTCGTCTGACTCGATGGTTTTCAAGCAGGAAGACAGCCGGCGGGCGAAGGAGCACGGTTTCTTTCGTTCCGAGCGGACCTTTTTTCCAGGCGGATCGGAGAGTTCCGCCATAGTCCGCCCGTGCTTTTTGAATTTCGCGCCCAACCTTGGCCACGGCGGCGTCGCGGTCCAATATCAGCGAAAACGAAATCGGCCCCGATACCGGGATATTCCCGATAGCCTGCGCCGCTGCGAGAACGGCGGTGAATAAGTCGGGGGATATGGTCGGCGTTCATGGAAGGCCACGCGAGGGCTCGGTTTTTCCATCGGCCGCCTGGATTCCGGGTCTGCGCTATGTTTCCTGTTTTGCGATGCCGGACAAAACCGGAATCCATCGGGTCCCGCCGGCATCCGGGTTGTATGCCGCTCCGCCCGGAATGACGGTTACAGGGACAATGGTCTTTGAATCGGCCGATGCTGGAACCAAAACCGCCACGCGATCTTCGGAGGAGCGGCGCGACCTGCGCATCCCGTTCAAGAGTGCCGATTGAAATCGTGTCAAAGGAGCTTGGTTCGGACAATCATTCTCGAACGCATTTTTAACCGACGAGTGCCTTTGGAGCAAAGCGGAGAAGACGCTTTTCCGGACGACCGCCGGGTTGGTCTTGGATTCGGGAGAACCCGACTCTCCGATCGACGGAAAACCCGATTGTCAGAATGGTTTTCCCATATTGGATTGGGATTTCCGGTTAAGCGACTTGTTTTTCCGATTCGGGTTTTCGTGCGGGAAAAGATACAAGTTTCTTTTTTGATTCGTTTTGCCGCCTGGGGATATCTTCGAAAATCGCATCGGGGTCGTTTTCGAATCCGGATGCGTATTGTCTTCTTAACTGTCTGGTTTCTTCGACAATTGAATCCTGCCACATAATATCAATCCTCCATTCATTCCCGAACAGAAAGCCGGCACTCCGGAAATGAACAAAACACGACTGAAAAGTTATCCGCTATTCCGGGGGATTTTCATCGCCCCAGGCATCCACTGCCTTCTTTGCGGCTTCCATGGCGGCGTATCTGCCGCCGTATCGTTTTCCTTTGCCATCCAGCCAATCGGCTTCGAGGACGCCCCCGGTCGCCGAGAATCGCCGACTCGATATGATTTGCGTCAATGACAACCCTTGCAATCCCGGGCATCGGACGAGACCGCTGTTTTTCCGTATTTTGATCGCCTCGGAGTTTTTCCCCAAAAACCTTATTTATATTTTTTGACCTTAGTAGCATGACGGGTTCTCTATCTACCGCAACCTTATTACCATATTGGCAAATTTTCGACCTGTGCGGTTGATATCGATGTACCGGCGAAGAAACTCGTTTGCCCCGGTAGCGCCGCCTTCCACGGCGGCGCGGTGTCCGGCCTTGCCATGACGGAATCCGAAGAGGGGCCCCGCGCCGCCTTGGAAGGCGGCGCTACCGGGGGTATCTGGCTTTGAACCTTTCTGTGAGAATCCCAACCGCACAGGTCGCAAATTTTCGCCTCGAATCCCGGCTTTCCTTTCGATTACGAAAAATAAGGTAATAAGGTTGGGTCGGTGGAAATGCGACATTCTACTAAAGTCAAGAACCAAAAATAAGGTTTTTTCAGATCGCAACGAATTTCAGGCAACGGTCGAAAAGCAAGTGGAATGCAGGTTGGGTTGAGCGCCGTCGATTGTTGGGTTTCGCTACGGAATTCTATCAATCAAACAGATAAGGCGCGCGAAACGGTTGGGAAGCAAGCGAAACCCAACGTGAAACCCGCTCAACCCAACCTTGCCGCTCTCCCAAATCCGTTACAACCAGAATAACGAGGCGGCAAGGGCGCGGCCGAAATAGAAACCAAGCCTACCCGGACCCGGAGCGTCATACCTGCGCGCGCGTTCCTCCAAATCCGTCCAAATCAGTCTTTTCGCAAGCGACATCGGCCTGGGGCCCGGCATTTCTTCGGATGGTTCCCGGCGCAGGAGAACCTCGCATAGACCGACACCCTCTTGTCGAACAGCGCCAAGTCGCCGGAAAAGCCGAATCCAGGTTCGAAATCGGTGCGTATAAATTTTCCGCAGATGATTCCCGCTTCCAAGGCTGGCACGGGGCCGATCTTCAAGCCATTGACCCCGAACGGGTTTTCTCAGTACCCCGTGAGCATTCCCTATTTCAGGCAAATCACGGGGAAGCCCCATTGCCGAACCTCCTATATCTGTCGTCCCTGACGGGACTCGGGACACGACGCCGGGTCAACCCCGGCAATGAATTGCCTGGCTATTGTCTGCCGTCCCTGACGGGACTCGGGACACGACGCCGGGACAACCCCGGCAATGAATTGCCGGGCTATTGTCTGCCGTCCCTGACGGGACTCGGGACACGACGCCGGGTCAACCCCGGCAATGAATTGCCGGGCTATTGTCTGCCGTCCCTGACGGGACTCGGGACACGACGCCGGGTCAACCCCGGCAATGAATTGCCGGGCTATTGTCTGCCGTCCCTGACGGGACTCGGGACACGACGCCGGGTCAACCCCGGCAATGAATTGCCGGGCTATTGTCTGTCGTCCCTGACGGGACTGTCCGGTAAAAAACAGGAGTACATCACAGACAGGTCGGCTGCGGCCAATGGAAGGAGAGTCGTTTACCCGAGTTTTCATGTTCGTTTTCGAAGCAGCCCCATGCGCGCCCGTTTTTAAAGGGCGCTTGCCAAAGGCTCGTTTGTATCCATGCAATCTCTGTCGGACTCGAACATCTTCAACTGCTTAAGTCCCTGAATTTTCTTATTGAGCTGAATTTTTCTATCTGCCGTTCGGAAGGCGCTTTCGCTCATTACAGACACCAAGGCTTCGAAATCCTCGATGTTCGCCACTTTCTTGAATGTTCTAAGTTTATTGACAAAAACGAGTGATTTTTTTCCTTGGGACAGCAGTTCATAAACATTGCTCAGCGTTCCTGTGCTTTTCGAGTCCCACACCATGAACCCGTAGTCGCATTTTTTCGCCATCTGGATGTCTTTGGCTGTGAAAAACAGCCTGGTGTTTTTTTTGAAATCAGTCGCTATATTCACAACTTTCCAGCGACCTATGTTGTTTCTGGCTTTATCTCCGCTGCAAAAGACCGTAACGTTTGCATATCCTTTCGAGTTCAGAAGCTCCTGCACGGAGGCATCTACGCCGTTCGCGTCTCCCAGCAGAATCGGGAAATGCGAATTGATTATGTTATCAATCCTGTCCTTGACCTTTGGGTCTATTTTTTTAATTCCCATGGAGCCGGATATAAAAATCGTATTCATAATTTGAACTTAGTCCTCGAAAATGCAGCGACAAATATTTTCCGGATTTTGTGATAGCTTCTTAAAACCTGGGTCGCAGCCGACAATGACGCTCCTGTGGAATACAGGTCGTCTATTACAAGAGCGTCCCAGGAACCGTCATTTCTTATACCGTCGTGAATATGGAAGCCGCCGGACAGTGCATTTATTTTCTCCTCCCGTGTACTAAAGTCCTTCATTTGGGAAGTCGTTTTCTTTTTTAATAAAATATTTCCAAAGAATGCAATTTTCATTTTTTCTGCTACCTTTTTTGATAGTTCGGCAACAGGCTGAGTCCTTCGCACTTTTGACGGTGGCATCGGAACTATCAATGACGCGGTTTGAAACGCCATCCCCAGATTCGTCACCATGGTCTCTGCAAGAGATTCGATTTGCGTGAGATCATATCTGTATTTCAATTTGAAAATGGCCTCCCCGACCTCTGTCCTTTTGGTGTCGAAATCCTCGCGGCCAGATTCATCATATCCTAAAAAAATACTGCTTTTTACATGCCAATCCAAAACATACCCAAGGTCCCAATTGCCAAATATCCTCATCACATTGACATTCATTCGCATACACCTAAGCAAACACTGATCGAACGTCCAATTTTTCAGTTTTTCAACCCGGCCTGCACCGTCACACTATTGTAAAAAGTTTATAAATAAAGCTCCAATGTTTGTCAATCTTCTTGGCCACGGCATTGAACTGAAACCGAACGTGTTTGTTGAAATCGTATCAAAGGAGCTTGGTTCGGGCAATAATTCCTGAACGCATTTTTAACCGACGAGTGCCTTTGGAGCAAAACGGAGAAGACGCTTTTCCGGACGACCGCCGGGTTTGGTCTTGGATTCGGGAGAATCCGACTCTCCGATCGACGGAAAGCCCGATTGTCAGAACGGTTTTCCCGTATTGGATTGGGATTTCCGGTCAAGCGACTTGTTTTTCCGATTCGGGTTTTCGTGCGGGAAAAGATACGAGTTTCTTTTTCGATTCGTTTTGCCGCCTGAGTTCCCGGAACGGGACCTTCATCGACCAAAGCCCTGCCCAAATGTCGCACATCTTCCGCGATTTCCAGTTCCGGAATACCTTCAAGGACGGACAGTCTTCTTGGGGCCGCATCGGAATCTCCTTGAAACGATTCGGCTGCGACAAACTCCGAAATAAAAATGTCAAATTCCGGCCTTCGAACGTCCCGCCATTCGGTTGTCGTATTTTTGTCGGCCATTGCATGCGGATCGTTGCCGGGGCGATGAAAATCATCCGGTTTTCGGTATGAAATTTCCTCCGAAACTTGTTCCGGCTTTGCGGGGCCTGAACAGTTGGATGGGGTTGGTTTTAATTTCGGCCGGATTTTTTGACCGGAAACCTCGCCCAAAGCCTGGATTCCGGCTCTCCGCGCGCGCTTGCCGGCAAAAAACGGCGATCCTCGAAAAGGCTGCGGGAGAGATCGAAAATCCGTTCCTCCGACAACCGCGCGCGCTCCGGCCGGAATGACGGTCCGCTTGAAAATCCGAGGTCCGGGCAAACCACGCAAACCGGAAGCAGGCACTCCGGAAAGGAACAAAACACGACTGAAAAATTATCCGCCATTCCGGGGGATTTTCATCGCCCCAGACATCCACTGCCTTCTTTGCGGCTTCCATGGCGGCGTATCTGCCGCCGTATCGTTTTCCTTTGTCATCCAGCCATTCGGCTTCGAGGACGCCCCCGGTCGCCGAGAATCGCCGACTCGATATGATTTTCGTCAACGACAACCCTTGCAATCCCGGGCATCGGACGAGACCGCTGTTTTTCCGTATTTTTATCGCCTCGGAGTTTTTCCCCAAAAAACCTTATTTTTATTTTTTGACCTTAGTAGCATGACGGGTTCTCTCTCTCCCGCAACCTTATTACCTTATTGGCAAATTTTCGACCTGTGCGGTTGATATCGATGTACCGGCGAAGAAACTCGTTTGCCCCGGTAGCGCCGCCTTCCACGGCGGCGCGGTGTCCGATGCCTTGCCATGACGGAATCCGAAGAGGGGCCCCGCGCCGCCGTGGAAGGCGGCGCTACCGGGGGTATCTGGCTTTGGACCTTTCTGTGAGAATCCCAACCGCACAGGTCGCAAATTTTCGCCTCGAATCCCGGCTTTCCTTTCGATTACGAAAAATAAGGTAATAAAGTTGGGTCGGTGGAAATGCGACATTCTACTAAAGTCAAGAACCAAAAATAAGGTTTTTTCAGATCGCAACGAATTTCAGGCAACGGTCGAAAAGCAAGTGGAATGTAGGTTGGGTTGAGCGCCGTCGATTGTTGGGTTTCGCTACGGAATTCTATCAATCAAACAGATAAGGCGCGCGAAATGGTTGGGAAGTAAGCGAAACCCAACGTGAAACCCGCTCAACCCAACCTACGCATTGCCGCTCCCCCAAATCCGTTACAACCAGAAAAAATTCCCCCATGTAATATCGAATAAGGAATTTTGGATGTGGGCTTGCCATGTGTAAACGATCCCCAATGCCACGATCTGCATTTTCATGATCGTGTACTGTCCTGCCCATCCCTATACGTTTCCCTTGCGTTGCTCTTTAATCTCGCCAACGATATCTTTGACGGACATGCCTTCAAACAATTTGTGCCTTTCCAACGTGTAATTTCCGGCACCCGCTCTGAATTGGTTCAAGAAGCGAATCGTATCAACGACTCCGAGTTCTTTGACCAGAACATTCATAGCGCGCCGGGTTACATCGGAAATGGGTTGAATCGTTATCATTTTATTACCTCCGATATAAGATTAAGCACGGATATGGCCTTGCATTCAAGTATGTTGATTCCTCTGGCTTTCTTTAAAAGCTTATCGTCGCACGATGCAAAAAAATCCGTCCTTGCCTTTGATGCAAGTGCCAAATGGACGGCGTCCATAGGGCTTATACCATGTTTTTCCATTGATTCCGCAAGAATCACTGTTTCATCGGATATTACCAGGCGTTCCTTTGCAAGCGCCAGGATTGCCAAAACCTCGTTGCGGCGTGTTTCGTCAGGAATACGTCCGATCTCGTACTCGAGAGCTTCCGAAGAAAGCATTATTAAGTCTCCGGATTGAACCGCGTTCAGCATCGCCAGAACAGCCTCTGTTTCAACCTTGATCCTCGGTTGCCTTTGATCGTCCAGGGGACGTTGCAGACAACAAGTATCAAAATATACTCTCACAAAGCATATGCCCCTTTATATTGAACGTTTAGTTTTACTCTATATCCCAGAAACATAGTGATTGTCAAACAATTTATCCTCATGCTTACGGTAAAAAAACATAATCTATGCGACCGGATTTTTGGCTTCGTTCGAGGCATCGGCCAAGAGATCTTGGACCATACTGGCGGGTTCTCCCACATCAAGATCGAATTTGCCGGATACTTTTATAGACAGGGCGGACATATCGATCCCGGCCGTGAACAACTCGTCTTCCTCGTTTGTTTTCAAGCTGGAAATTTGAATCGGCCGATGCTGGAACCAAAACCGCCGCACGATCTTCGGAGGAGCGGCGCGACCTGCGCGTCCCGTTCAAGAGTGCCGATTGAAATCGTGTCGAAGGAGCTTGGTTCGGGCAATCATTCTTGAACGCATTTTTAAACGACGAGTGCCTTTGGAGCAAAACGGAGAAGACGCTTTTCCGGACGACCGCCGGGTTGGTCTTGGATTCGGGAGAACCCGACTCTCCGATCGACGGAAAACCCGATTGTCAGAACGGTTTTCCCGTATTGGATTGGGATTTCCGGTTAAGCGACTTGTTTTTCCGATTCGGGTTTTCGTGCGGGAAAAGATGCAAGTTTCTTTTTCGATTCATTTTGCCGCCTGAGGATATCTTCGAAAATCGCATCGGAGTCGTTTTCGAATCTGGATGCGTATTGTCTTCTTAACTGTCTGGTTTCTTCGACAATTGAATCCTGCCACATAATATCAATCCTCCATTCATTCCCGAGGTGTGCAAACGACGGGAGGCTCATAGCCATGTCGGCGACAAACGCTTTCGATCTCGGGTCGCATCGCGGCATTTGCAATGTGTCTGCCATTCCAGGCAGGAAGACAATCGATCCCGTTTACAGCCGCAACGGCAATATGACAAGCGTCGATTCGGGACCTTCCTGGAACGGGACCTTCATCGACCAAAGCCCTGCCCAAATGTCGCGCATCTTCCGCGATTTCCAGTTCCGGAATACCTTCAAGGACGGACAGTCTTCTCGAGGCCGCATCGGAATCTCCTTGAGACGATTCGGCTGCGACAAACTCCGAAATAAAAATGTCAAATTCCGGCCTTCGAACGTCCCGCCATTCGGTTGTCGTGTTTTTGTCGGCCATTGCACGCGGATCGTTGCCGGGGCGATGAAAACCATCCGGTTTTCGGCATGAAATTTCCTCCGAAATTTGTTCCGGCTTAGGGAATTTGTACAGAGAGGGCAAGGTCTACGCCGCAGAATCGATCAGGGTCTACGACCACGATTTTCCTCATCTGGCCGATGGCGTCGCCATTCCGTATACACCTTACGATTACTTTCGAAACGAGGCGTACGTGAGCATAGAAACATCCAAGAGTTGATTGAAAACACGACTACGAAAACAGGCTTGAAAGTGCACGCGCAAATCGTAAAAAAAGTGTACGAAACAGGAAGAAAAACGCCGATGATTTCAAGGAAAACATGAAGATCGTCTTTGACGAATTTGTAACCGTTCACGGGATAGTTTGCTATAGTTTGGCAAAACTCAAAAAAAGCTTCTGCTGCAAACTCGTATTCGCCGGCAATATTACGTAGCACATAATGCTACAAATTTTTTTTTTTAGAAATGATCGGCGGAAGATCTCCGCCGCAGCGGCCAAAGTCAAAGTGTTTTTGCAATGTTCGACCCTGAACTCTGGAAGTTCGCATTAGACTTTGCTTTTGCGAAAATGCTTCCCTTTTTGGATCGACCTCGAGCGCGGATGCGATCATATAAGCGGTACGCTTCGAACTTTCCGAGCCTTTCGATAGACAGGCGAACCCCTTGCGTCCGTATGCGAAAGAAAGACGATGCCCGCCCCTGACTTGAACCGCCTTCGGAATCGGTCCGACAAGAAGATGCCTCAAGTCGAAGAAAGCATAAAAATGACAGCCGCATTTCGGAGGATTGCCATAGAGCTTTCCGTCGCGATTCGATAGCGGCAAGACGCTTTTTTTTTCGATCTGTTTCCACTGCGCGGGCTTTATCAAAAGGCGGACAATTTTGCGAAGGCCGGCTTCGTTTTCCCAGGGGGCGCGCGGGAATGCGACCTTTTCGAGACGCCTTCGTTTCGAACCGGCATTTCGGCAAGGACGCGAAAATATCGAAAATGCGGGAAAGTTAAAAACAGGAATTTGCGCGATGCTTCGACAATGAACCCGTACTGGCCGATGGGCGAAAAGAGGACGCTCGTGCCTCGGATGGCCGGGCTGGCCGCCGATTTTCCGTTTTTTGTCCCCGTTTTTCTTCCCGGAGGGTTTGGGCTTTACGATATCGTCGGACGACGGACGCTTGCCGCTGTTCGAAGAGTTTTTCGAAAGCCTGGCGATTTTGTTTTCCAGCGCCTCGATCTTGTTCGCCTGGCGACGCACGGTTTCGTCGAGTTCGCAAATCCTGTCGACGACGGCTTGCGGACCTTCGAAAAATATTTTCAGAGCGTCCTCAGGCGACATGGCGCAGTCTCTTTCTGAAATTTTTTCTCAAGGCCCTGACGAACACGGCCTTTTTGGACAGCAACTGCGCACGGGTCTTGTTGTTTTTGCCGCGCCCGTTGGTCAGACCCGCCAGAATCCAGTTGTCCGCCTTGTAGCAGGCGCCGGAAAAACGCTCGACATCCACGAATGTTTCAACCAGATAAATCGGATGATTGTATAACCCGAGCCAGTGCTCGGACAATTTCCTACGGCTGACGGAAAGCGGACGGGAAGCCAGGCATGGTATCCGAATCCAGGGCGGAATTAGAAAACGCGTGTTGTCGGCTATCAGGTGGAGGTTCTTTTGCCGCTCCCGCTTCGACCATCCGATGAACCGGTCCCTTGCCTTTATATGCCAGGGGGCCGGAAGCCCAGGCCGGACAAGCCAGCGGCCTGCCCTCGTGGAAGGCCATATATTTGAGATGTTCGCCCACGGGCTGGGTGTAGCCCAGATAATGGTATTGTTTGACAAGGCTGTCGAACATTTTTTCACGGGAGGTTTTACGAACTTGAACCAGTGAAACGGATATATCGGACAGCTTGCATTCCAAAGGCGTTTCGTCCACTACGATTTTCTCCGGCTTTCTCCGGTTGGTCAATGGATTGTTCGGCGTGCATTTTCGTGGCGGCAGCTCGATGAATCCGCAGAATTCGAGCAGAAGCAGCAGACTTCTGCAAACCATATCCTTCAGGAAACCGTTCGGCTGGCGCCAGTCCCATATGCGACAGAGTTCCTGCGAAATGAATCTTCGGCTCGAACCGGGAAAACTGTCGATTACCTTCTTTATCGTCGCTATGTCGTCCTGGCTTACGCACCGTCCTCTATAATTTACAATCGTTTCCATGGCCCTTTTCATACAACAATCCGGCCTGGAACGCACGAACTTTTTTCAAATTCTTACATTTGTTTTTTGAATTGCTAAAAAAATCGTCGTGAACGGTTACCATAGCCTTTACCAACCCTGAAAAGGCTGTAGGGGTATTCGCCGCCATCCAATCCCAGATATTCTATTGTCGGAGGTAAATTCCCGTCCAGGCTGCTTCCGGCTACGATATTCCACGCCATACTCGCCTGGTTATGGTCTTCATCTTCGATTTCAGCCCTCAACTGATGGGTGGATCTCTCGGAAAAAGTATAATCGAAGCTTTCTTCAGAAGGTTCGCCGCCCCCCCCCTGTGCCGTCCTCTTCAACCAGAACACCGTCAAGATACCAATTCAATGTCCCGGCATTATCGTCGCTGTCGCTTACGGTTACATAAAAGTAAGTCCTGCCCAACGGAAACTCTACGTCACCGGGCGGCGGAGACTGGACTTGTATGATCGGCGCAAAATATTCTCTGGCTTCGAGTACCCACTTGACCCGATCGCTTTGATTTCCCAGATCATCATAAATCGTGGCATACATATAAAATGGATTGCCCTGGTTGGCACCGGTGATTTGAATCGACATCGTCTCGTAACCCTCTTCATTTTCATCGGATTCAAAGTTGTCCCTGTTGTCGGACTCCTGCAATTGAATCGGTCCGTCATAACTCCAGATTACGCGAGAGAGATTCATATCGACGTCATATCCCTTCACTTTAAATTGGACGAAATCTCCTACGACATGGTCTGTTGAATAATCCGGCTCAATTCTCGTAGCATATGGCGCGTATTCGTTATTGCCGCCGTTATCATCTCGGGCGTCCGTGACCTCCACGGCAATCGTTGCATCAGCTGTTTTGCCGTCGGTAGCCGTGGCGGTAACTTTTACTGTGTATGTGCCGTTTGCCGTATACGTATGCTCAACTATCGGAATTGGAAGAGTATCTCCATACTCGGTGAGCATACCTTCGCCGTCGCCGAATTCGTAAAAATAGGACTGCAATGTAGCAACGGTCAGCCCTTCCGCATAAACGGTGTATTTTACCTCCCCCGGCTCTCCTGTTTTCTCGTAATTTATGATCACATTCATTTCTGGAACAGGTGAGTCTTCAATATTCCAATTGTTTACAAAATAATTGCTATATTCTGTTTGTTTCGGAGTATAGAAAATATCAACAGATTCGACCCGTTCAAGCTCATCGGATATGGCATCCTGTATCGCTTGAATTGCTTCCTCCCTGTTATCTTCATTTATGACTTGATTTAGCACAGCCTGGCCAGTAGATAAAGCAGGGAAAGCTCCTATTCCAAAAGCCCCTGCAATCCTTTTTGCCGCATCTTTCGTATCTATATTTGAAGCTTTAAACTCCTCTTCTGCGAAGCTGAAATAGGTTATACCTTCCGCGAGTTTTCTATAATTATTGACGATTTCTATGTATGAGGCTGGATTGTCGATATTGTTGGCTTTTTCTGAATATAGTCTAACTTCCTCATAAACCAGTTTAAATCCGTTGGTCATGAATTGGCGACCCAGAAGAAGATGTAGATCGGCTGCGCTTACATAGTCGGCATTTTGTTTTGCTGTATCATAGACTGTGGCGATAGCGTCACTAATAGTTAACACTTTCCCTACTGTGGTTGCTCCAGCGCCTATTATACAACCAGGGATTGCTGTTGCTACCCCTACTGCTGAAACCCCACAAATCCCTGTCCCGATAGTAATGGAGCTAAGTACACCACCTGAGATAGACGCAACAACGCATCCAACACCAGTAGCGTATAGCTCGTCTTCCATCTCGTCGATTTGCTGATCGGCCTCATGGGAGAAGGTTGACATTTCGTCGGTGACACCGAGGTAAGCATATGAAAGTATGTGGGATAAAGCCCGGCTGCATGCCTACAACTTGGCCGCGATATCAGATTCCGGAAAAACAACCTCTCCATTTTGCTTGATATAGGAAACGGATAGATCGATAGGTGTGTAAATGGTGTTCCAATAATCGCCTATATCTTCATTTCCGACAGGAATGACATATACCGGACCGCCGTCTTCAATAGAAACAGCATATTCGAGCTGACCAAAAGCTCTCGAAGATAAAAAGAAAAAAGTGATTACAAATAGAGACAGGAAGAATATGATTTGAGAATACGCTTTTTTTGTTAATTGCCATGCAACCTCCTTTTAACAGTTTCATTATGATTTTATTCATTCGCACAGTTGTGTAATAAGCTCGTAAAACAATCACTTTGATGCAACTTACAAAAAGAAACGATTTATATCAAAAGAAAAGATAATGTCAACAAAAACCTTACTCGCTAAAAAAAATGGACATTGCCGTTCCATCGCGCCTGAGCCCTTGGCTGTTGACAAAGAGGTTGCCGTTCCGTGCCAGACTTCTTTCTCGCGAGCGAGAGCGAGAATGGCCCGAGCAAACGGGTCGTCGTCCAGCTTTGAAAAGATTCCGTCCACCCGGTTCTTTCTGTAGGACTTTAAGAAAGATCCCCTCCGGCATTCCCAATGCTCGTTCGGTGGCGAGGCCGATTTTTGCGAAATCCGCCATCCTTGGCGACGAATGGAGCTTGATTTCCGATAAAATCCTTAGGACATCGCTCAAGATCGATACCAATGCGCCGAAAATGGGCGGGCGAGAGTCTTTGAATGCTTCCCGAAAATCCGCCTCGGTGCGACGTGACGTTTCCGGGATTGCGGGCAATTCGATCCTGATCGAACGGTCGATCAAATCTCCTTCCGAGACCACCCTTTTAATGCTTGTCAGAATCACGGGGCGGACGACGTTCACTAGGACCTCCTCGTCATCCGTGTACAACTTCCTCACCCGGAGTCCGCCGCCTGTGGACAGGCGGCAGATCATATCCGATAAGGACGAAGGCAGTTTCCGGAGGTTGTCGAAGCACAAGACCGATGTGTTTTTGGCCGCGATCATCAAGTCCCGTTCGGAGTTCGAAGGCGGTTGGAGGGGGACCGTGCTCGGATCGACCAGCGATCGCAGCACTCTCGCGGTTGTCTATTTTGCAGACCCCTGAGCGTCCGTGATTTCCAGAACGACGTAAGGCCCTGATGGGTAGAGAGCCGCCACAAGCCAGGCTGCCAGGAGAAGCCGCTGGTCCTCCGACTCGACGTTCAGAAAGTACCAGAGTTCCTCAAGCTTCCCTTTCCGGTCGGGCCGGGACAAAGCCCTCATTCCAGGATACTGGATGAATGGTGTTTCGGCGATTCCGACTTCCAGGTACCCAGCGTAACCAAAACGGGCAGCCCATGCCGGAGCCAAGGTCTATGACCATGCCCCGTTTTCTCGATAGTGTCCGACTCTGCTTAAATCGTGACTGATCGTAGACTCTTCAAATTTTGAACCTTAAAGCCCCAAAAATGGTGAAAATACCAAATTGATTCTTCCGGCAAGCGGTTATATTATTGTTTTAAGGCTTTAATTGGTGATGACATATAACAATAGGGGGTCAACTTAAAAATGCCAGTTGAAATTACAATTGCCGATACCCTGGCGCATGGTAGGAATTCTAATGAACTAACACTCGCCGTCAAAGAGGGATTGGTGATACGGGATTATTTGAATGCTGAAATCAGTCTGGGGGAGCTTGCCGAGCTTTTGGGTATGGAATATGCGGATGCAAGGGACTGGTTGCATCGAAAAAGCATCCCCACTCTTAAAAGATTCAACGATTCTGATCTTGAAAAGATAGAATCTTCCAATTTTGAAAAGCTCCGGACTCGATTTTATAACCAATGAAAACAGCTGTCTTTGACACCTGTGTTTTAATCCGTCTTTTCAAAGTAGGCGTGCTTGACTGTTTAGTCGGTCTCTTTGAAACAATCTATATTCCTGAAGCGGTAAAAGATGAATGCAGAGACCAAGAAATTGTTAGAGCGATAAATCATCCTCCCTTTGAAATCAAACGAACTTATCACATCCTGCCTATCGGTCTGGGGCGCGGTGAACGAGAAGCCATCAGCTTAGCCTTCGAGCTGGGAGTCCGTCTCATCTTCACCGATGATGAAAAAGCCATCAGAAAAGCACTGACCTACAACTTAGAACCTTTTCGAACCTTCCGTTTATTGATCCTCGCAAAAGATGCGGGACTTATCCCATCGGTAAAAAGCGTCCTGGACCGGATGAGAGATAGCGGCGAGGGGATCGAAGAAGATATTTATTTGCAGACCTTGAGATTATCAGGCGAGTCAAACGAATAATTCTACTGTTTGCTGATAGCGGTGCCTTCCAGATACCGACACTCCTTCTTGATTAGCGCGAGACAAGCTCCGGGGCTCGGATGAGCGGCTGAAGCCTTGTTTCCCCAAGTCGGTAATGGGCCACCGCCCAAATGATCGGAGCCGGACCGGAAACGAAAAAAGGGATTGCGGCGGTTTCGCCGTGATCCCTTGGTTTTCATGGTACGCCCGGCAGGGTTCGAACCTGCGGCCTACGGATTCGAAGTCCGGCGCTCTATCCAGCTGAGCTACGGGCGCATGATTCGCTGTGGTTGATGGAATTTCGTTTCCGATGCGATTATGAAGGGCAAAACGAACCTGGTTCAACCCCACGCCACAGCATTCGCGACTCTTTTATCACGCGAGATCATTTTTATCAACCAAAAAGCGCGATCAAAGGAGGACCATAATCGCCTGAGCCATCCTGATGTCAATCCTTGCCGCCTCCGTTCAGAATGTCGGGGGTGTCCCAATTCCGGAACGAATTGTCGGCGAGAAATTCCAGGTCGGGCATGACGGCCTCCATCTGGTCGATGGAGGATGCGGCGAGGTCGATCTCGTTTAAAATGGTGCGCGGATCTTGCCTGTTAACTCCCATTTCCGCGAGGCTGGCGACTTTGGCGGCCAGACGTTCCAGTTCCAGGCAGATGAAATCGTAGTTCTTTTTCGATTCCTCGTACGTCTGGGATCTTTTTCGCAAGGTCTCCAGCGTGTCGCAGAGGGATTCGCGTTTTTTGGATTCTTCCATGGTGTCGTTTTCGGGCGTTCCCATGGAATCGATTCTCTTTTGGGCGCTGTCGATTCTCTGTTGGATCACCTTGAAACTGACGGCGTTGAAATAGTTTTCAAGGGCGTTCTTGGAATAAAGAAGCTTCAAGTAGATCCACAGCATGCGATTGATGCCGTCGGACTGCATTTTCACGACCTCTTCGGGAGCGTCTTGTCCGTCGGGGTCGCCTGCCTGGGCGATTGTTCTCAGTCGAACGCATCGGTCCCTGAGTTGGGCGAACCGTTTTTGATCGGAGAGGCTCAGATATGTGATCATCGCTCTGGTCTTCTCGTCGGTTTCGTCGGGAATTTGCGCGCCCCTTTCGGCATCCACGATTTTTTGGAACCTGCCGTTGGTGGAAAGGGCGGACAAGTACAGGATCTCCGCCGCTCCGATCAGCGGAAGAACGATGTCCGCCATGGAAACGATGAACCCGCCCATGGCTCCGGCGCATAGAAACAGCAGGTTCCAGCGGTTGAGAAAAGCGGTCTTTACGTATGTGAACATCGTGGATTCTTTAGGCATATTTTATCCTGCTGCAGTTCAAGATTTGTTTTTTGGTTTTCAAAGCCTCGCATATTGTACAGCAACGCAAATCGATAAGAAACAGGGAATGCGGCCAATCGACAACGAACCATAGCAAGCGAGTTTTTGTGTTTTTCGTGTGTTTTCGTGGCCTATCAACCCCGCCTTGTCGTCAGAAATTGGCGCTCAGTTCCTTGTAGGTCTTCATGATTTCTTCCGGGTTGCTTTTAAACAGCCTGCCGTTGGTTCGGGTGGAAATTTCCGCCAGCAGATCCCGGTCGGCTTCCTCGCCGTAGGCGATGGTGTATATTTTGGGAAGATCGTAGTCTTCGCCTTTGGGCAGGGCGTCCAGGAAATCGAACCGGTCGATACGGCTGGCCGTGTCCTGGCCGTCGGAAAGCACCAGCAGGCAGTAACGCCTTTTCGGGTCGGCCTTTTTCAATTCGCCGAGCTTTTGGAAACTGTTTTGCACCGCGTCGTAGAGGGCCGTTTTTCCGTCGGCGAAGATGGTCCCGAGTTTTGCGGTCAACGTTTCTCCGCAGTCCTTAATAGAGCAAAGCTCGGTCACGGGGGTCACGTATTCGTTGAAAATGACGACCCTGATCTGGTCGCGGGGCTTCATGCTGCGGATGAATTCGACGGCGCCCGCCTTGGCATTGTCCATGGCGGGGCCTTTCATGCTTCCGGAGCGGTCCAGCACGAGAGCCACGGTCGCCGGAATTTTCACCTCCTCCCACAGGTCGCGTATTCTACGCAGCACGGATTCCTCGGGCACGCGAAAAGCCAGGTCCGAGGCGACCTTCTCCTGCACGCCGTTTTCGGGGGTGAACGGCTCGGCCATGGCGATATCGGTTCTAATCGGCCGTAGTCCCATTTCCATGGCCTTGTTCTGGGCCTCCTCGCTCAAGAGAAACTCGATGTATTCCCGGCATGCGGCCTCCTTTTCCGGGGTCATCCAGTCCTCTTTCAAGATCGCGACAGGGTGCCTGGTCCAGAAATTTCCTTCTTTGGGATATATGGCCACAAGCTTGAACGGCTTGTTTTGGTGACCCTGGTTGGACTGGATGATGGTGTTCTCGTATTGCACTGCGGCCGACAGGTACTGGGGACCCTTGACCCGCATCAGGTCGTCGATCCAGCTGTTGGACAACCCGTAATGTTCGACGGCACCCTCGATCTTTTGCAGAAACGACATGACCTCGGCCTTTTTCAGGTCCTCTGGCGCGATGCCGTCGGTTTTTCCCGACGCGGCGTACACCTCCGAGATCACCGTCAGAAAACCGGAATTGGCGTCCGGGTGCGCGTGGCCCCAACGAAACCGTCCCCATTCCGGATGCCCGTAGGCGGCCCAGCCCCGGTCGCTTGCCGCAAGTTCCGCGATGTCGTGCCATCCGATGGGCGAAGGATGTCCCAGCGCCTGGGCCATAGGCTCCCACATGGCGATCACCAGAGGGATGTTCACCAGATCGTCGTACTTGTCGAACAGGGTCTTCTGCCTGACGTTTCTCCAGTGGTTCTCCGCAAGCCGAAGCCAGGACTCGTCGCCGGGAGACCACATGTCGGGCTTGATCTTTCCCTCCTTGATCTGGTCGAGGCTGCCCCCCGACGTCACATGGATGGCTTTCACCCGAATCGTCTCGCCGTCGGCCGTTCGGCCGGAATTGTTGAACCGGGCCGTCATTTCGTCGATCCACTTGCTTTTGGCGCTGGAAGAATAGAAAGCCAGTTCCAGGATTTCGGCTCTGGCCCGGCCCGGCGTTGTCGCGGTGTCCGGAGCGATGGCCGTCTTATCGCCTCCTCCGATGAGGCCCATGCGATACAGGGCCAGCCCCATCAACGATGCGCATACAATCAGGACGACAATCCAGAAAAACGGTTTGGGTTTGCGGGCCATGGTCTTCTCCTATTGCAATAAGGTTGCATAATGCGCGGTGCGATTCGCCGCGCGCCTTGCTTCAATAGGTATCTAGATACTGAACGGGATTTTTTTTGTCAACAGAGAGCTGATTGCGACGGCAATTCCGATTTTGGCCGGCTTTTCTCCGAGTACCTCCCGGCAATCTGCAAAGGGCTGGTTTGTGTTTGTAGGGTGGGTGGGTTTGAACCCGGAAGCTGTCGCAAATTCGACCTTTATTGAAATAGAGGGCCCGACAATCTTGTACCGAGACCAACCCACCATTGTCCGAGCCAGTTCGTCGTTTTTTCGGACGCGAGACCTCGAAGCGGTTCGGAAATGGTGGGTTGGGCCACGAACCAAGTCGAAGGGCACGGGGGTAAACAAGCCAAGGTCCAGTCCCAAATTTCCGGGTTGCAACCCCCCCACGCTACGTCCCGCAACCAAGCCCCGCAGTAGCTTGCGCGGGGGGTGGATATTGTTTCTGCCATTCCTCTGCGGAACGCGGACGCGAAGCGTCCTGGTATGCATTCCAAGGCGAAGCGTTGGAACGAGGCGGACGAGGCGGCGAGGGCACGGCCGAAATAGAAACCAAGCCTCTTACGCGGAAAAAAACGGCGGAATTTATCGGCAAAATAGGGAATCTTTTCGGTTCATCGCGGATTTGTGGGGAGTGGTAAAGGTAACCAGAGCTTCCAGCTCTGGCCCCATATCGCGAATATGCCACCGCTTGGAAGCCTGGGAAGGCCAGACCAGGATGGTCTGGTTACCATCGACACGCACTTTCCCATAGATCCGCGATGAGCCATCTTTTCATTGCCCCAAGCTACGTCCAATAAGTAGGCATTTCCTTATGACGCCTATGCAGCTTTGCACGGGACCAAACAGAAAGGCCATTGCGTTTTATTCGGTTCGAATATCGCAATGGCCTGTACTTTTCAATGGGGTGAGTGATGGGACTTGAACCCACGACAACCAGGGCCACAACCTGGGGCTCTACCAACTGAGCTACACCCACCATGATGTCGAAGCAATCCTATTTAACAGATGCGGAATCGGATTGCAAGTCTTTTTTTGAAAAATTCCGGAGGGGTTCCGAAAATCGCATTGTTTTCTGTCGTCCCTAACGGGACTTGTGGAAAATCCGGTCCGCAACCCCGGCAATGAATTGCCGGGCTATTGTCTGCCGTCCCTCCGGGACTGGAAAAAAAACTAAACAACGCCCTGATCCAGCATGGCCTCTGCAACCTTCACGAACCCGGCGATGTTGGCGCCGACCACGTAGTTGCCGGGATGGCCGTATTGTTCGGCGGTCTCAATGCAGGTCTTGTGGATGCTGTGCATGATCATCTTGAGGCGTTCGTCGACTTCTTGCCGTGTCCAGCTCAGGCGCATGCTGTTCTGGGTCATTTCCAGGCCGGAGACGGACACGCCGCCCGCGTTTGCGGCCTTGCCGGGACCGTAGAGCAGGCCCGCGTCCAGGATGACGTCGATTCCCTCCAGGTTGGTGGGCATGTTGGCGCCTTCGCAGACCGCCTTCACGCCGTTTTTGACCAAATTCTGCGCGTCCTTTCCGTTGATTTCGTTCTGGGTGGCGGAGGGAAACGCGCAGTCGGCCTTGTGGTCCCAGAGGGGGTTGTGGTCCAGGGACGGGTCCACCGACGTGTAGACGGCTTCGGAGAATTTGTCCGCGTACTCCTTGATGCGTCCCCTTCTAACGTTTTTAAGTTTCATGATCCACGCCAATTTCTTGGCGTCGATGCCTTTTTCGTCGTAGATGTATCCGGAGGAATCGGAGAGGGTGACCACCTTGGCGCCCAGCTGGATCAGTTTTTCCGCAGTGTACTGGGCTACGTTGCCGGAGCCGGACACGAGGCAGACCTTGCCTTCCAGGCCCTGGTCCCGTGTGCCGAGCATTTCCTTGGCGAAATAGACGCTTCCGTAGCCGGTGGCTTCGGGGCGAATGAGGCTTCCGCCCCAGTTGAGGCTTTTTCCGGTCAGAACGCCGGTGAATTCGTTGGCGAGCTTCTTGTACATGCCGAACAGAAATCCGATCTCTCTTGCCCCCACGCCGATATCGCCTGCGGGAACGTCGGTGTTGGGTCCGATATGGCGGAACAGCTCGCACATGAACGCCTGGCAGAACCGCATGACTTCGTTGTCGGACTTGCCTTTGGGGTCGAAGTCCGACCCGCCCTTTCCCCCTCCCATGGGAAGGGTGGTCAGGGCGTTCTTGAAAACCTGTTCGAAAGCCAGGAATTTCAGAATCCCGAGGTTCACCGAAGGATGGAACCGCAGGCCGCCCTTGTAGGGTCCGATGGCGCTGTTCATTTCAATCCTGAACCCACGGTTGGCCTGGATCTGTCCCTGGTCGTCCACCCAGGGCACGCGAAACAGGATCACGCGCTCGGGCTCCACCAGACGCTCCAGCACCTTCATGCGCCGATACTCGGGGCTTCTTTCCAGCGCGGGTTCGACTGTCTCGAGAAATTCCTCCACCGCCTGATGAAACTCCCTCTCCTGGGGGTCCTTGTCCTTGACCAACTGCAAGATTTCAGACATGGTTGTTCCTCCTTCCTTTAATTGAGCCATCTGTTCAACGAGCCATCTGTTAAACAAGCCTTCGGTTTCTTTTGGAAGGGCTTGGTTTTAACCTCGGCCGGTTTTCATCCAACAGTTTTGATAGTCGCCTGGATTCCGGGTCTCCGTAAACTCCGCCCGGAATGACGGTGTTGGTTGGCCGACGTTATAACCAAAACCCTGCCGGAATATAGGACATGAACGGACGGAAATCGAAAAAATCGCAACCGTAGCATGGCTTCGAAACGTTCGATTTCCGTTATGTCGCAAACGAAGCGCTTTCGATGCTACACCACCGAATAACCGGGCCCTTCGCCTCCTTCGGGACAGGTCCAGGTGATGTTGTCGAAGGGGTCCTTGATGTCGCAGGTCTTGCAATGGAGGCAGTTTGCCGGATTGAGCTTCAGTTTCGGCCTTCCGCCCGCCTCGGGGACCTCGATTTCGTAGACGTTTCCGGGGCAGAACCTCGTGCAGGGGCTTTTATACTTGGGATAGCACTGCTCGACGCACAGGTCGGGGTCGTGGACGATGATATGGGAGGGCTGGTCCTCCCTGTGCATGGTCTTGGAGAGATAGACCCCGGTGAGCTTGTCGGCGAAAAGGTCGTCTTCGTAGATTTTCTTGTCCACGGGCTTGGCCCTTCTGAACAGGGGGGTCGCGGCGGGCAGGAGGGACTTTCTGTCCTCATGGGTCGGCATGGCGTCCCGAATCCCCTTGCCTTTGGTGAAGTATTGCGCGCCCAGGTAGACCAGCTTGAGCGGAAATTTCTTGGCCAGGGCCTGGGCGAAGTTTCTTCCTTCGACCATCTCCTCGGCCAGCCAGCTCCGGTCGAACAGGCGTCGATAGGCACCGAGAGTTTCCTTGTCGAAGCTGTCCTTTTCCAGCGCTTCGGCGGCGGCCTCTGCCGCGAGCATGCCGGACTTCATGGAAGAATGGATGCCTTTGAGGGCAGGCACGTGCTGCATGGCCGCCGCGCCCCCGATGAACATGGCGCCGTCGATGGCGAGTTCGGGCATGGTGTAGTACCCTCCGGTGGATACCGTGCGCGCGCCCGACTCCACGATCTTTCCGCCTTCGATGATCCTTGATACGAAGGGATGGGACTTGAACTGGATGAACGAGTCGTAGATGTCCAGCATAGCGTCCTCGTAGGCGAGGCTGACCAGGTATCCGATGGCCACGCGGTTGTCGTTCATCTCGTAGATGAACCCGCCGCCGGGGGTATCGATGCCGATGGGATAAAAGACGGTGTGGATGTCGTTTCCCTTGCTGCGCGTGAAATAGTTGTCCTCGGGAAGCTGGATCACTTCCTTGATCCCGGTCTCGAATACCTGGGGCATGGCGGGCCCTGCCCCGGGGACCTTTTCCATGACCGATTTTGCCAGGCTTCCCCGGGCGCCTTCGCCGAACACGGTGATTTTGGCCATGATGTCGATGCCGGGCTCGAAATTGCCCTTGGGATTGCCGTCCTTGTCGAGCCCCTTGTCGTCGGTGCGCACGCCGGCCACCGTTTTGCCGTCGGGACCGTAAAGGACCTCCTTTCCGGCGAAGCCCGCGAAAACGTTCACGCCCATCTCCTCGGCCAGCTCGCCCATCCACCGGGTGAGCTTGGAAAGGCTGACGATCTCGAAGCCCTTGTTGTGCATGTATTTGGGAACCAACGGGATGCGATAGGCCTTCTGCGGGGTCAGGAAATAGAATTCGTCGCCCCGGACCGTCCTTTCGACGGGACAGCCCTTTTCGCGATAGTCGGGCAGAAGCTCCTTGATGGCGACCGGGTTCATGACGGCGCCGGAAAGGGCGTGCGCGCCGATCTCCGATCCTTTTTCGATCACGGCGACTTCGGGTTCGAGCCCCTTTTGCGCCGCCAGTTGCATCAGCCGGATCGCCCCGGCCAGGCTCGCGGGTCCGCCGCCCACGAAAAGCACGTCGAATTCGATCTGTTCACGTTCGATTTCCATATTTTTTTCACCTCTTTATTACATACAAACAAATCCTCTGTTTCATTAATGCACCGTTTTTGTTATGCATTAACGCACCGTTTATAATTTGAGAGTTCCTTTATCACAGATCAAAAGAGAAAGTAAGCTGTCAAGTGAAAACCGTTTTCAATTTTTTTCCGTTCCCACTCACTGTTCGCGACCGGGCAAACCATCGCCTGGCGAACCGAAAGGCGGCGCAATGAACAGACCAATCCATGAAGTCGTGTCGGCCGCGACGAAAACAGGGCACTTTTTCAGCCGCGGCCTATGGCGAATCCCTATCGACCGGCTTCCGCCGTTCAAGGCCGCCATGCTTCGCCTCCTGCGGATCTTCGTGCTGACCGTCAACGGCTTCCGAAAGGACGACTGCGTCCTGCGGGCTTCGGCGCTGACCTTCTACACCTTTCTTTCCATCGTTCCCGTTCTGGCCATGGCGTTCGGCATCGCCAAGGGGTTCGGGTTCGAACCGCTTTTAAAAGAGGTGCTCATCGACAATTTCATCTTTCAGCAGGAAGCCCTCACACGGGTCATCGATTTCGCGCAGGACCTTCTGGAAAAGACCAAGGGCGGCGTGATCGCAGGCATCGGCGTCGTCATCCTCTTCTGGACCGTCCTGAAAGTCCTGAGCCACATCGAAATGTCGCTGAACCGCATCTGGAAAGTGAAAAAGTCCAGGGGCATGGGCAGAAAGTTCAACGACTATTTCGCGGTCATGATCATCTGCCCCATCATGGTGCTTCTGCACGGCAGCGTCTCGGTATACATCACGGTGCGGGTCAAGGAGATCGTGGAGAACGTCGAATTCGTGAACCTTTTCAGCACGGTTATCTTCACGTTGCTCAAACTGATGCCCTACGCTCTGATCTGGATTCTTCTGATCTACATCTACAAATCCATGCCCTACACCCATGTCAAGCTGCCCTCGGCCGCGATCGCCGGGATCCTCGCTGGCACGACCTTCCAGCTGGCGCAGTGGGGCTATCTGACGTTTCAAGTGGGGGTGGCCCAGTACAACGCCATCTACGGAAGCTTCGCCGCCATCCCTCTGTTTATGGTCTGGCTCAATGTCAGCTGGCTCATCGTTCTGTTCGGCGCGGAATTCTCCTATGCCTTCGAAAACGTCGGTCACTACGAGTTCGAACCTGACACGAAAAACCTGAGCCATGCCAGAAAAAAGCTCCTCTACCTTGCCGTGGCGCGAATGCTCGCCAAAAAATTCGCCGAGGCCCTGTCCGCTCCGAACAGCTCGGAGATCGCAGAAGAACTGGGCATTCCAGTATCGTTTGTGGAGACCATCCTGGACGAAATGATCGACGCCGGGCTCGTGTCCGAGGCGGGGCGCAACGGCGACGGAGAACCTCGCTTCCAGCCAGCCAGGGACATTCGGCTGTATACGGTTTTCTACATCGTGGATCAGATGGAAAAGACGGGCGACGATTTCATCCGGCTGGAAGAGACCTCCGGCCTGAAGACCCTGGAGGAATCCCTGGCAGACTTCGAACGGCTTCTGAAGGAGTCTCCGGGCAATCGGCATTTGAACGAAATATGACAATCGGGGGCTTGTATTTTGGTTTTCCAATCCTTGCCACTGCATCTCTGGCACCACCAAACCGACAATGTTGCGAAAAGGGCGGGAAGGTGGCTTGACACCCAATGAATGGTGTATAAATATATCTCAATTTTTCAGGGGACAGTACGTAACATTTTGATTTTACAGGGTATTTTTATCGTTTATCCGTTTTAACAATTGAATTTTCCAACCGGAACGCGTATCCGGGAAATCTGACGGGGCGTCGTTGAACAGATGGTGAATCGAAAGAAAAAATCCAAACCGCAACATGCATTTCCAAATCACTGCCCATATCCGAACCGCACACTTTTTCCGTAGGACCAAATATTCGCAAAAGGTTTTTCCATGGGGCGTTTCCGTCCATGGGGGCCTTTGATATTTCAGTATCGACAAAACGAAAGAACAAAGCAAAACAATCAAAGAAGGAGGGACACCAGTATGAAGATCAGACCGATGGGAGACAGAATCCTGGTTTTGAGAGTGGAGGAGGAACAGAAGACGGCGGGAGGCATCATCATCCCCGATTCCGCCAAGGAAAAGCCCCAGGAGGGCAAGATCGTGGCGGTGGGGCCCGGCAAGATGAGCGACGACGGCAAAAGGTCTCCCATGGACGTCAAGGAAGGCGACAAGATCCTTTTTTCCAAGTACGCCGGCACCGAGATCAAGATCGACGGCGTGGAGCACTTGTTCATGAGAGAAGACGACATTTTGGGAGTTTTGGAATAATCCGGGCTGTCGAAGCAATTCAATCGATTGGAAAAGGAGGGCATGACAATGTCAGCTAAAATGATCGCATACGGAACGAAGGCCAGGGAACACATGTTGAAAGGGATCAACACTCTGGCCGACGCAGTCAAGGTAACCTTGGGTCCGAAAGGGCGCAACGTGATTTTCGAAAAGTCCTTCGGCGCGCCGACCGTGACCAAGGACGGCGTCACGGTGGCCAAGGAGATCGAACTGGAGGGAAAATTCGAGAACATGGGCGCGCAGATGGTGCGTGAGGTCGCCAGCAAGACCAACGACGTGGCGGGCGACGGCACCACGACCGCCACGGTCCTGGCGCAGGCCATCTACGCGGAGGGCCAGAAACTGGTCGCCGCCGGCGCAAACCCCATGGCCCTGAAACGGGGCCTTGAAAAGGCCACCAAGGCTGTGATCGACGAACTTACCAACAACATTTCCAAGCCGATCAAGGGCAAGGAAGAGATCGTGCAAGTCGGCACCATCGCGTCCAACAACGACGCCACCATCGGCAAGATGATCTCCGAAGCCATGGAAAAGGTCGGCAAGGAAGGCGTGATCACGGTGGAAGAGGCCAAAAGCATGGACACCGCGCTGGAGTTCGTGGAGGGCATGCAGTTCGACCGCGGCTACCTTTCCCCCTATTTCGTGACCGACGCCGAGAAAATGGAAGCGGTTCTGGAGGACGCGCTCGTTCTTCTGCACGAAAAGAAGATCAGCAACATGAAGGACCTGGTTCCCCTGCTGGAATCGGTGGCGCGTTCCGGCAAGCCCTTGCTCATCATCGCCGAGGACATCGAAGGAGAGGCACTGGCGACCTTGATCGTCAACAAGCTCAGAGGGACGCTGAGCGCCGCCGCAGTGAAGGCTCCCGGCTTCGGCGACCGTCGCAAGGCCATGCTCCAGGACATCGCGATTCTCACCGGAGGCACGGTCATCTCAGAAGACCTCGGGGTCAAGATGGAGAGCGTGGGTATCGACGATTTGGGCTCATGCAAGACGGTCAAGATCAACAAGGACAACACCACCATCATCGACGGCGCTGGCGATGCCAAGGCCCTGGAGGACCGGATGCGCCAGATTCGCGTCCAGATCGACGAGACCACGTCGGACTACGACCGCGAAAAGCTCCAGGAGCGCCTAGCCAAGCTGACCGGCGGGGTTGCGGTCATCAACATCGGCGCGGCCTCCGAAGCCGAAATGAAGGAAAGAAAGGCAAGGGTGGAGGACGCCCTGAACGCCACCAAGGCCGCCGTGCTGGAGGGCATCGTTCCCGGCGGCGGCGTCGCTCTGGCCAGGTGCGGGACCGCCATCGACAATCTGAAACTGGAAGGCGAGGAAAAGCATGGCGGGGAAATCCTGAAGCGCGCAATCCAGGCCCCCCTTCGCCAGATCGTGGAAAACGCGGGCTACGAGGGATCCCCGGTCCTGAACAAGGTTCTGGAGGGCGAAAACGACTACGGATTCAACCTGTTCAACGACCAGTACGAGAACCTGGTGGAAGCAGGCGTGATCGATCCCACCAAAGTGGTGCGTTCCGCATTACAGAACGCCACGTCCGTATCCGCGCTGATGCTCACCACCGAGGCGATGATCACGGACAAGCCGGAAAAGAAGAAAAAGTCCGAAGTCCCGGACTACGACGAAGACATGTACTAAGCCGCCCCTGAGACCCGGTCGCGGCGAAAGCGGAAGAAACCGGGTCCCGTCTTGAACATAAGGGGGAGAGCGCGGTCGCGCTCTCCCCCATTTTTTTGTTCCTGCCCATGGCGGCGAAAATCGTTCGGATTCATCGCGGATTTGCGGGAGAACTCGTCACGATGGTAACCAGACCATCCTGGTCTGGCGTGGCTCGGCTCCGACGGGATTGCATACACGCGGCCTCAGGCCAGAGCTGGAAGCGCTGGTTACCATTTCAGCTCCCCGCAAATCCGCGATGCACCATCGTTCGGAGAAACATCCGACCGATCCGGAGGATTCTCCACTCTTTCCGCCCGGCGGGGCTCGCCTACTTGTCGGTATCGCTGCTGTTCTTGCGCTTGACGCCGTCTTCCTCTATCTTGTAATACGTAAATCGATAGCTTTGCGTCTTGCCTGCCGGAACCCGAGGTTCCGGGACAAGATCGTCCTTTTCGGCGGCGGGTCTTGGAAAACAACGAGGTCCCTTGGATTCCCGGCTTTCCACGGAAGTGATTTTTTCGATGATGTCATCCACCACCTTGCGTACGACCATGCGCCGCTTTCCTTCGGCGTTCAGCCGGTATTTGCGCGCGAACTTCAACGAACCGGTCTCGTGTCCGGCGCTATTGTCTTCGCCGCACAGCAGCTTGGCGTAGGAGTGCAATATATTGCGAATTTGGTAGGCGGGTATGGTCATGGCGATTCAGGCGTCTGCGCCCCCTGCCTGACCTCGCCGAGCATCTCCAGGATTTCGTCGCGAAACCTTTCAGGGGCGCTGATCTCCCCCCACCCTTTCTGTACCTGGAAAAGGCCGTCGTATGCGGTATCGTGGTAGGATCGGACCCTGTGGGGTATTTCGGCGCTTTCCAGGGCGTCTGCCAGAATCTGCGCCTCGATCGGGTTTTCCAAAAGTGCTATCCTTGCGAACTGTCTGCTGTCGTCTTCGCTCATCGGTCCAGCGCCCCTCGTTTCGAAGTAGATTTTTCTATAGAGAAAAGGCCGCTTTCAATCCTTCTCGGAAGCAACTCCCTCCGCTTGCTCGGCCTTGTGTTCCTGTATCGTCTTTTCCATTTTTTTTACTGCTCTGGTGTTGTAATCGGCTTTTTGCTTCTCGAACAGTTCCCTTTTTTTTCGATATTCCTTCACCCGTTCGTTGAACTCTCTTATTTTTTCGTTTCGCTTCGCGATTTCAGACTCGCTTAATTTTTCGCCCTCCTCGAGTTTTTGCTCCTCTTCCAGAGCGGCCTTTTCCTGGAGCATGGCCTCGTATTCTCTGGCCAGGTCCTCGCGTTCCTGTTCCAGCCGCTTGTAGTTGGTCTCGAAATCGTATTCCCCCTCTTGGGCTTCGCCGTCCTCGGAGGCGGCGTCTCCGGACCCGGGGGACACGGCAGCCTCTTCTTCATCCGGACTGGAATCGTCGGCCGCTTCGCCGCGAACGCTTTTTTCGCCTGCGGCCCCGGCTTCCTCGACCTGCGTCGAATCCGTATCGTATTCCTGGTACTGTTCTGTTTTCGGACGCTGATCGGGCGGGACCTGCGCGAGATCGTCGGTGAAACGAACGACGCCCTCCTCGTCCGTATATCGATAGATCTGCGCATTGGCAAGTATAGAGAAAAAAAAGACCATTGAAAACAAAACGACAATCGACCGCACAGTGACGTCCCCCTTTTGAGATATCGTTGGTTTCGTAAATCCGTAAATGCCGACCTGCAAGCTTCCTCAGTTTTTTATATGCCGATCGCGGAAAGGCTGTCAAGACAGCCAGGCCGGTTTCGGAATCGTCTGTTATCTCGTGGCGAACCCATGATTTGGATCGATACTAACAAATTTCGAGCGGCCATGTCAATTCCGTATCGCCCGCGACAGCAATTCTGATTTTGACAGGCTTTTCTCTGCGAACCTCCGCGTTCTCTGCGCCTCTGCGTTGACTCGATCCATTCGGTCGAAAAATGTCGGTCCGAACTATCAGCGACGACGACCGTCCTTGCAGGCATGCTCTCCCAAATACCGGTCGAGTGCGTCGAGTTCCTTTTTCATGGATTCCCAGTCGCCGTCGGTTTCCGTCACGGCGATCAGAAAAAGCGGCCCGGCGTCGAGGCAGGTCCGCCGAGGGTTCAGAATATGGACGGCTATTTCGGGGGAGCTTTCCATAAGCAAGTCGCATTTTCCCAGCCCTTTGTCCCGGCCGGCCCAGTCCGCCAGCTGGAACAAGGCCCGCGCGTCGGCGACCGGCGCGCCGGCAGACAGCTCTTCCTCCAAGTTGTGTCCGGCCAACGGCCTGAACCAAGCGTCGGTCACGCCGATCGCCCGGTAGCCGGAAATGGCTCGATACCTGGGGATGCGCGTAAAAATGAACCGCTCGGCATATCTTCTTACAACCTCCTCCTCGGAAATGTCGTCCTTGGCGAGTTCCTCCCTGACGACCTCCTGGAGTTCGACTTCGTCCGGCTCGACCTCCCCGGCGGATCTCTCCTCTGCGGGTTCTTGCTCCGCAGATTCTTGCTCCGCAGGTTCTTCCCCGGCGGATTCTTGCCCCGCGGGTTCTTGCTCCGCGGGTTCTTGCTCCGCAGGTTCTTCCCTGGCAGGGCGTCTCTCCTCGGCGGGTCTCTCTTCGATAGGCCCCTCCCCGGCAGGTTTTTCCTCGGTCGAAGGTTCGGTCGAAAAGACCTCGAATACAGGCTCTTCGACATCGACCGGCGCTTTCCCATTCTCGTCGGAATCGATCCGGGCGAGGTCCTCTTTTTTCCAAGAAGCCCCCACGATGTCGATGGTGCTGATTCTCAACCTCTTATGCACCCGTCGCCTGGGCAGTTCGGAGATGGTCAGCGTCACCCTGCCCCAGTCGATGATCTCCCGCACCACTTCGTCGGGTGTCAGCGTGTTGTAGTGGGCGTCGATCAGAACGCCCTTTTCGAAATAGAGAAAGCCCGCGCCCTTTGCCTTGCACTGCACCTTCAAACGGCAGGTCTTGCCGTCCAGTTCAATCAATGGAAGGAAATATCGCAGAAAAAAACCGGTGATGGAACTGCCTTCGTCCTTCAAGGAAAGGGAAATCATGATCGCCTGGACCAAGGAGACCGCAGTCAAGGGTTTTTCGAGATAATAGAGGTTCAGCTTTTTTCCGGTGTCCCTGAAAAACCAGGGCCGGCCGTAACCGGAGACGACGATGCAGGGCATGGATGGAAATTCCCTGGTAACCAGGGCCAGAAGCTCCAATCCGTCCAGTCCGGGCAGGTCGATTTCGGTGACCAGAACGGCCGGAGTCTTCTTCCTCAGATAGTCCGCCGCCTCCTGGCCGTCGCAGACCGCGACGGTATGGAACTGATTGAGCCTGTTCAAATCGTCCCGAAGGCCGTCTATGAATGCGCGGTCGCGATCGACCAGAAGCACCGTGTCCATGCCTGATTGTCCCCTTACCCACTTGCTCGCAAAAAAACGCTGTCTTTCCGGACGGCGTCCCCCTATCGCGCCTCGTCCTGTCATTCGAAAAGAAGAAGTCGCTTGGATTTTCAAGCCTCCCTGTTCCAAATATTCCAGAGGACAGGTCGGATGTCAATCCATAAGCCTGGTTTTGGCGTCATACGCCGTTGCGATGAGGTCTCATTCTTTCCTCTCTTTTGATATGGGATCGACGAGCATATGCGACGGATCTTGGATTCTACAAAATCTCCTTTACTGCCGTGAGCAACGCGTCTTCGCCGGGAATGAAAAAGCGCTCCAGGGTAGGACTGGCGGGTACCGGAATATCCGGCGCCGCGACCCGGCGCAGCGGCGCTTTCAAATCGGAAAAAGCCCCTTCCATGACAACGGCCGCCACTTCGCCGGCAAAGCCGCCGGTGCGTGTCGCTTCATGCAGGACGACGAGACGGCCGGTTTTGCGCACGGAGGCAAGCAAGGTCTCCTTGTCCAGGGGCGCCAGGGTGCGCAAGTCCACGATCTCCGCCTCGACCCCTTCCTCGGCGAGCTTTACGGCGGCTTTCATGGCCACCTTCAGCATCTTGGACCAAGTCACGACGGTGACGTCCCTGCCCGGCCTTTTGATGTCGGCCTTTCCGATGGGAATCAGGTACTCCTCCTCGGGGACCGCTCCGGGCTGGAAGTAGAGCATCATGTCCTCGATGAATATGACCGGGTTGGGATCGCGGATGGCCGACTTGAGAAGGCCCTTGGCATCGGCCGGGGTGGAGGGCATGACCACTTTGAGACCGGGGCAGTGGGCGACCCAGGCTTCCAGGTTGTGGGAGTGCTGGCACCCGGCGCCGAAGCCCGCGCCGCTTTTCATGCGCACCACCATCGGAAAGGAGGACTTGCCTCCGGAAAGATAGCGCAGTTTGGCGGCGTGATTGACGATCATGTCCGAAGCGAGGGTGAAGAAGGGGTTGAACATGATCTCCACCACCGGCTTGAGGCCAGCTTCGGAAGCTCCCACGGCCAATCCCGCAATGGCCGCCTCCGAAACCGGCGTGTCCTTTACGCGACCGGGGCCGAATTTTTCCAGCAGCCCATGCAAGGGAAGCATCGGGCTTGCGTGTATGCTGACTCCGACGCCTTCCCCGGCGATAAAGACTTCGGGATCGCGCGTCATCTCTTCTCTCAGGGCCTGGTTCACGGCCTGACCCATTCCCAACTGTTGCATGCTGTCGCTCCTTTCTTTCATCGGCAGGTTTGTTGCCGTAATCCTTCAAGCAAAGACATCTTCCAGGGCCTCTTGCGGATCGGGATAGGGACTCTCCTCGGCAAAGCGGACGGCGCCCTTCACGACCTCCTCGATTTCGGCCTCCATTTCCCGCAGTTCGTCGGCGCTTATCGATCCTTCGGCGAGCATGTCGCCCCTCAGCCTCGGGATGGGGCACAGGGCTTGCCAAGTCTCGATTTCCTCCTTGGGTTGATACAGCTGGAGATCGGACTCTCCATGCCCGTGCCAGCGGTAGGTCTTGTATTCGATCAGCGTCGGTCCCCCGCCTGAAAGGGCGCGCTCCCGCGCATCCACGGCGGCCTCGTAGACCGCCAGCGCGTCGTTGCCATCCACCACGACCCCGGGCATGGCGTACCCGGCCGCGCGGTCGGCGATGTTCTTCACCCTAGTATGTTCCTCATAGCGCTGGGCGCCGGCATACAGATTGTTCTCGCAGACGAAGATCACCGGAAGGTCCCAAAGGCTCGCCAGATTGAGTGCCTCGTGAAACGAGCCCTCGTTGGCAGCGCCGTCGCCGATGAAACATACGGTGACGCGCTTCTGCTTTCTGTATTGCTGGGCGAACGCTCGACCCACGGCGATGGGAGGCCCGCCCCCGACCACGGTGGTCGTGCAGGGTGCGTTCACCTCTGGCACGGCCAGGTGCAACGTCCCGCTCTTGCCCTTGTTGTATCCCGTTTTCTTGCAAAAGATTTCGGCCATCAACAATTTCGGATCCGCCCCCTTTGACAAGAGGTGGCTGTGGCTTCGATGATTGGTGATGATCGCATCCTCCGGCGCAAGCGCCGCGCACACCCCGGCACCGACCGCCTCCTGTCCCGTGCACAGAATCATCATACCGGGAATTTTTCCCTCTACCTTGCACAATTGCGTCAACACGTCCTCGAACCTGCGCGCAAGCAGCAGGGACCGGAGTATCTCCAGCTTCTTTTCTTTAGGTATGTGCATATGTCCTCCTGTTCTGTTGAATTGTGACTTAATATGGTTCGTTTAATAGCACATGCAAAGGGCTTTGAGAAGCTGCCGGGCCATATCCGATTGCGGGGAAGGGATGCGGGCGGCAATTTTGCAACCGGCCGGTGCAAAATTGGCCGAGCCCCGTATTCGCAGACAAACCGAATCATGTATCCAATATTTCTTTCGAAGAATCTTTTTCAACAAACCATTCACAGGGGTAAAGTCCGATGGGTTTTGAGGGGATTGTCATCGCCCCATGCCCAAACTCATCAGTTTTGCCTGCGCAGATTCGAGGATGGTGTCCCTTAAAAACTTGCTCGCCTCAAGTATTTCGATCCCGATTATTTCTCTGTTTTCATCCAGTTCCAAAGTTACGTTGGGATTTATTTCCACACTTCCGCTTTCCGGACCTTCGGATATGACAATATGCATTATGTCTTCTTCTTTGTAATATTTTATTTCCATATTTATAGCCTCACAAATCTTCCGCTTCTCGTTCTGAAATTTATCTGTTTCCTGTCAGTAGCATGAATAGTGACAGGAGTAACTATGCCATCCTTTTCTTCATATGGAATCAAGACCAGCCGATCATGCATTGAACCGACAACGATTTTCCTGTAAGAATCAACGTCGAAATACCTTTCATGCGAATACCGGATCATATACTCGGCCCTTTCCAAGTCAAAGCACCTCTGTTTGCATCGGTCTCTAAAGTAATTTGTCCATTCGATTTCCATTTTCATTCATGATCTCCATAATGGATTCCCCATGCCACCAACCGCACTACTACCATCATACCAGACTCGTTCAAACATCGTGAAAATCTTCGATCTTCGTCACGTCAACATAATCGGCAAAGAAATGTCTACGAAAAACATAGACCAAATCGTTGGGAACCCCCAAATCCTCATAGTTGAACATCAAGATGAGCGTATTACCGTATCGCTATATCTAATGGTGCATTCACTTCGATTATGTAGTCCTGGACATTTGAATTCGAGCCTAACGTCCAAAGTCAACGACGTATACCTCGGCATTCGCTAAGCCTTATAGCGGAACCCTGCCGGTGGATAACAGTAGTGACACCTGTCGCAAAATTTATTTTTCTAAACTTAGACTTAAAAAGCTTCAACGCTTTCCCCATAATCTGACTACCGAATACGTGACAACGTTCAAATTGATAATAGATTTTATCTGTATAGTATTTGCTCATTTCCTGTGCTTCAGAAGACCAGGAAGTTCCGTTTGACATACGTTCAATCAGTTCATTTCTGGCAATGATTGAAGAGATCAGCTTGCCGTACTCTCTTTCCATGGTCGCCAACAAGTAAACTATATTTGGTTCATCATCATACAACAAAAAAGTTAACGGATCAACATCGCAGCTTATCACTATTTTTCCAGAAAGAATTTTTGGAAGTTCAATATGTCTATTACCCGAATCTTTCCAGGGTTCGTTTTCATTTTGAATATCATGCAAGTTTTCTTGAAGTTGTCCGAGGAAAAATAAGGCCTGCTGACATCCGTTTATTTGGGATATTCGCATCTTTTTCTTTTCGATTCTATTTTGGTTTGAATACGCCAAAAATGCACCAAGAAAAACGCAAAATGTATTCAATACCAAGTTGCTAAGAATTTAAAATTGTCTACCTCATATTCGTAAAGGGTTAGCCCAGGGATCGAACGTTCTTTCCGTTTAATCTTGCGCCCACTTCGTATCAAACAAAAAAAACAGATCGTCTCTTTCTGAGTTCAAATCTAGAGCATGAGCGACAAAATTGGCAAGAAATTTCTTCAAAAACGAAAAACTTTGAACATTGGCGTTGGCGCGTCGGCAGGAGCCCGACGAACTAAAAACGCTTTGACACCCAAGGAAAAGTTCAATAGGATGCAACCGTTTTCAATTTCGAGAACGGGAGGGGACTGATAGGTCGCCGGTTTTCCAAGCCCATTAAAAGGTTGGTGCTTGAGATGTTGTGACGTGAACGAGGCAATTTAGGGCCACGAAAACACACGAAAAGCACGAATAAGAGGTCGCGTGCCGACTGTTTTTCAATTCGCGTCGCTGCGTGTTCAGGACCAGCAGGAAAAGGAGGATTCTATGAACCGGGAGTTTGTCAAAAGCGCGAAGACCGTTTTGTCGGGGATTCTGGCCGTGGCCGCGATCATGGCGGTCCTGTTTTCTGTTGCGGACGAAGCGTCTGCGAAAAAAAAGGTCGTGCTGCGGGCGCAGTCGAGCTATCCGGCGGGGTTGCCGCAGTTGTATGCGCCGGCCGACGATTTCGCCAAGATCGTGAAAAAGATCACCGACGGGCGCGTGGTTGTGAAGCTGCATCCGGGCGGGGCCATCGTGCCGTCCAAGGAGGTGTTCGACGCCGTGAGCACCGGGACCATCGATATGGGGTTCACATGGGCCGGGTGGTGGATGGGCAAGTTTCCGGCGTCGGTGCTGTTCGGCAACTCCTTTCCCAACGGGCTGCAAACACAGGAGATGCTGGCGTGGCTGTACACCGGAGGCGGGCTCGAATTGTGGAACGAACTGTACAAAGGGCATAACCTGGTGGTGCTGGAGCCCTACGGCATGCTGGGTCCGGAAAATTTTTGCTGGTCCAGAAAGCCCATCGATTCTCTGGACGATTTCAAGGGGCTAAAGTTCAGGACCGTGGGCATCTGGGGCAAATGCCTGGAACGATTGGGCGCGCGAGTTGTCAGCCTGGCGGGCGGAGAGGTATATCCCTCCTTGGAAAGAGGGGTCATCGACGCGGCGGAATTCGCCACGCCAGCCATCGACCGCAAGCTTGGGTTCCAGGAAATCTGCAAGTATCTGAAAATCGGCGGCATCCACGAATCCTGCGCACCGCTGGAGACCTTGGTCAACGAAAGGTCCTGGGGAAAAATCCCGGAGGATCTCAAGGAAAAAATTCGGGCGGCCCTGCGCATCTCGTGTTTCAACGCCATCAGCCAGGCCATGAAGCAGGACGCCGAGGCCATGAACTTCTTTCTTTCGTACGAGGGGCTGGACGTTTCGGTGCTGTCCGACGATATGATCGACGGGATCGTGAAAATCGGAAACGAGGAGCTGGACAAGGTGGCGGCCGAAGACGAGATGTTCGCCAAGGTCCTGTCCTCCCAGCGGGAGTTTCGCAAACTGGTGGAGCCCTACGCCTCCATGACCCGCCTGCCTTACCCCTACGCCAAGGGCGAGTAGCCCAAGGACGGCCATGGGTTTCATCGACGGTTTGAACAAATGGGCGGGGAAACTTGCCGCGTGGATGGTCCCAATGCTCATCCTTGAGCTGGTGTACGACACCTGCGCCCGGTACATGTTCAACGCCCCCACGGAGTGGTCCTACGACGTGTCCTACATGCTCTACGGGGCCATCTTCATGCTGGGGGCGGGATACACGCTGCAAAAGGACAAGCACGTGCGCATCGAGACCTTCTACGAGAAGGCATCGGCCAGGACCAGAGCGATCATCGACATAGTCGGCTATCTGCTGTTCTTCTTTCCGGTCATGATCGCGCTGGTGTGGTACGGCAGCGGATTCGCGCTGAAATCCTGGAAGATGCTGGAGGTCTCCGGCGACAGCATGTGGCAGCCGCCCATCTATCCGTTCAAGACACTCCTGCCCGTGGCCGCGCTTTTGCTTTTGTCGCAGGGCATAGCTCAGTTCGTCCGATGCCTGAAAAACCTGGGAGCCAATAGCGCCGATGATTGAAAGCCCCGCCATCCTGCTCTTTCTGCTCTTCGTCCTTCTGGTGGGAGGGCTCGCCTCCGGGTTTCCGGTCCCGTTCGTCATGCTGGGCGCCTCCTTTGTCACGGGAGTGCTGGGAGTCGGGCCGGGCTTTTTCCACATGATGATCTTCCGGATGTTCGAGACCATGCACAACTATATTCTGGCCTCGATCATCCTGTTCGTATTCATGGGAATCATGCTGGAGCGCTCGGGCGCGGCGGAGCGGCTGTTCACGTCGATCCAGGTGCTTCTCGGCGGACTCAGAGGCGGGCTTGCGCTGGCGGTGGTGGCGGTCTGCACCATCATGGCGGCGGCCACCGGAATCATGGGCGCTCCGGTGATCATCATGGGGCTGTTCGCCCTGCCCCAGATGCTCAACCGGGGGTACGACAAGGCCTTGAGCTGCGGGACCATCTGCGCGGGAGGAACATTGGGAATCCTGATTCCTCCCAGCATCATGCTGATCGTCTACGGCCCCATGGCGGGGGTTTCCGTGGGCAAGCTCTTCATGGGGGCCATCGTTCCGGGACTGATTTTATCCGCGCTGTACGTGATCTACATCGTGGTCAAATGCGCGATCAGGCCGGAACTGGGGCCACCACTGCCCGAGGAGCAAAGAAAGATGCCCTTGGGCGCCAAGCTCTGGATGGTGGCCACCTCCCTGATACCGACCCTGCTGCTGATCCTGGCGGTGCTGGGAACGATTTTCTTTGGCGTGGCCGCGCCCACCGAAGCGGCGGCGGTGGGGGCGTTCGTCAGCGTGGTCCTGGCCGGGTTCTACAAAAAGCTGAGCTATGAAACGCTCAAGGACGCCTTCCAGCAGACCATGGTGGTGTCGTCCATGATTCTTCTGATCGTGGCCGCCGCGTTCGTGTTCACCGGCACGTTCATGCTGGTGGGGGGCGGAGACATGGTGCGCGACGCGCTCATGTCGCTTCCGGTGGGGCGCTGGGGGATACTGGCGGTCATGATGGTCGCTTTTTTCGTGTTCGGCCTTTTCATGGAATGGGTGGGGATCGTGCCGATCTTAGTCCCCATTTTCACGCCGGTGCTGGCGGAATTGGGCTTCGACCCGGTCTGGGCGGCCATCCTGTTCTGCGTGACCATGCAGACCTCTTTTCTGACCCCGCCCATGGCTCCTGCCCTTTTCTATATCAAGGGCGTCGCGCCGGAAGGGGTCGATTTCGGACGGCACATCGTTCGGGGGAACATCCCCTTCATTTTTTTGCAAGTGCTCGGCATCGTGCTTTTGACGTTGTTTCCGAAGCTGGTGCTTTGGTTGCCGGGCATCATGATTAGATAAGTTAATTAGCAAGAATTTTTATCAATCGATTCGGAGGATTTGAAATGCGTTCGGACATATTGAAGAAAAGAGCGGAAACGCTGCCCCATCGGGCGCTTTTGATGTCGGCCGGGGTTTCCCGGGAGGACATCACGTCGGACAAGCCCTTCATCGGGGTGGCCAACAGCTACAACGACCTGATTCCGGGACACATCCACTTGAACGAGCTGACCCAGGAGGTCAAGCGGGGCATCCGGGACGCGGGCGGCGTTCCGTTCGAGTGGGGCGTGCCAGGGGTGTGCGACGGCATCGCCATGTTCGCCGAGATGCGCCTGAGCCTTCCCAGCCGGGAGCATATCGCCGACAACATCGAAATCATGGCGCTCTCCCATTCCCTGGACGGATGGGTCGGTGTGACCAACTGCGACAAAATCACGCCGGGAATGCTCATGGCCGCCGGACGTCTCGACCTGCCCGTCGCCATTCTCACTGGCGGGCCCATGAAAGCCAACATCGTCGACGGCAAAAAGAGCCACCCGATCATGGGCTTCGGCATGGTGGGCCAGGTCAAAGCAGGCAAGATGACCCTGGAGGAAGCCAACGACATGCTTCCGTGCCTGGCCTGCGGCGCGGGCTCCTGCGTGGGCCTCTACACGGCAAACACCATGGCCGTGGTCACCGAAGTCCTGGGAATGTCGCTCACCAAGTGCGCCACCACCCTGGCCGTCTCCGAATTGAAGAAACAGCAGGCATACGAGACCGGCAAAAAGATCGTCGAACTGGTCTCCAAAGGCATCACACCCCGGCAGATCATGACCCCGGACGCCTTCGAAAACGCCATCCGGGTCGATATGGCCATGGGCGGCTCCACCAACACGGTCCTGCACATCCCCGCCGTTGCGAGAGAGGCGGGAATCGACATCAACGTGGAGGATTTCGACCGGATTTCCCGGGATACCCCCAACCTGTGCTCCATCATTCCGGCGGGACTTCTGGAAATGGCCGACATCCACGAAGCAGGCGGCATTCCGGCCGTCATGAATCGTCTCAAGGACATGCTCAAGGACGGCAAAACCATCAACGGGCCGTCGGTCCTGGAAATCGCCGCATCCGGTGAAGTCTCCAACTCCGAGGTGATCCGGGATAAGGACAACCCCATCCACAAGGAAGGCGGCATCGCCGTGCTCAAAGGCAACATCGCCCGAAGCGGCATCATCAAGCAGACGGCGCTGGACGAGGCCATGCGGGTCCACAGCGGCCCCGCCCGGGTCTTCTACAGCGAGCAGGACCTTCTGGACGGCATCGAGGACAAGAGCATCAAAGAAGGCGACGTGGTGGTGCTGCCGTTCCAAGGCCCCGCAGGCGCCCCCGGCATGCCCGAAATGCTCACCCCCACCGATGCCATCAAGGGCGCGGGTTATAAAAAGGTCGCGCTGATCACCGACGGACGCTTCTCCGGCGCCACCGTGGGACCCTGCATCGGCCATGTGGAAATGGAGGCCTTCAACGGCGGCCCCATCGGCGCCATCCGCGACGGCGACATCATCGAAATCAACATTCCGGAACGCTCCCTCAACGTGAAACTCACCGACGAGCAAATCAAGGACAGGCTCGCTCAAACCGAAATTCCGGAGAGAAAGCTGACCAACATGCTGAGCAAGTTCCGCCAGTCCTTCACCGGACTCAACTGCTACGGCAAGAAACCCGAGGCGTAGTCTCAAAAAGATGAACACGACAATGGAAGAACTCGTAAAAGACGGCAAAACGTACAGGAGGGTCCCCAAGGGCGACGACCACAAATGCTTCGGTTGCAGCCCGGCCAACCCCCACGGCCTGCAAATGGAGTTCTACCACGCAGACGACGCCGTGCTCCATTCCTGGCTCGTTGTGCCGGACCACCTGTGCGGCTGGAACGACCTGGTGCACGGCGGCGTCATCTCCACCATCCTGGACGAAATCATGAGCTGGACCGCCATCTCCATGCTGAAAAAATTCATCCTGACCAAAACCATGACCGTGGAATTCCTGAAACCCCTGCGCATGGGAACCAGGCTTTCGGTCCGGGGAAACGTCGCGGAAATAGTAAGCGAAAGGGAGGCCGTAATCGAGGGCTTCCTTTTCGACGAAGGCGAGGACAAATTGTTCGCCCGCTCCAGCGGCGTCTATGCCCTTCTCGATATGAAGGTCGCCAGAAGGATGGGCGTGGTGGACGACGAATCGGCAAAGAGGTTCGAACCGATTTTCGTGAAGTGAGAGGTACGTGAAAAACAAGGGGGACAAGGCATGGGCGCAAGCTTGCGCATTTAAAGAGATTCGTTTTTCCCGCCATATTTTTCGAGCTGTGCGATTTCTTCGTAGAATACCCATATAATTCTCGCACAAAGCCACCAAGGCAACAAGCCACTAAGATTGTCAAGTACGGCGCTTCGCGTCTTTGCGCAAGGATTTTGAAGAGTTTTTCGCACAGCTCGATAATTTTCCATTGACAGACCCTTTCGTATATGGCTACATTGCCATATACAAACAGACAACGGGAGAACCATGAACGATCAGAACCTTGACAACGGCTCCGGCGATAACGATTCCGGCAAAGAGTTCCACAATTTTATAAGCCGTATCAGAGACGATAGGGAACTCTACAAAATGAAAGCGCAGGTGGCAAAGGCCCTCGCCCATGAAAGCCGTCTGATGATTATCGATGCTTTGGGCAAAAAAGACATGTGCGTAAGCGAACTGACAGAAATGGTAGACGTCGATCAATCGACGGTTTCCAAACACCTTTCCGTATTGAAAACCGCCGGTATCGTCATGGATCGAAAAGAACGTTCCAACAAGGTTTATTATCATCTGCGCACACCGTTCATTCGCGAATTCTCCGTCCTTGCGCAGGGAGTGATCCAGGGCAATCTTCCCCGCCCTTCCTTCCACGCCTCTCGACAAGCTGCTGCTCAACGCAAGGCGCAAACCCGGCAGGACAGCTAACCCATAGGCTTGGAATTTCCGGAGCAACGGATCTCAATATTTTTTCCGGTGTATATATGGCTATTTGGCAATATTGCTTTTAACACATACATAAAAAGAAAGGAGCCAGTATGGCAAATCTGCTCGTTGATCCTCGGGATCAAAAATTCGTGTTGTACGACATGCTTCATGCCCATGAGCTTTGCGAAACCGAGCTGTTCGGGCATCTGTCGAAAAACGCGTTCGACATGTCCCTGGATGCCGCGCGCAAACTCGGCGTGGAAGAGTTTTATCCGGCAATCCTGGAATCGGACAGGCAGGGGTGCGGGTTTAAGGACGGCGAGGTGAGCCTGCCTTCCTGCTTTAAAAAGCTGAAAGAAGCCTACGACGAGGGCCAATGGCCCGGGCTTCTAAGTGGCCTCGACGCGGGGGGGCAGGGATTTCCGATGACGCTGTGGATGGCTACGGCGGAATATTTCATGCCCAACGGTTCCTTCATGTGGCTCATGAACAAGCCTTTCAGCGGAACCACGATTATCGAAATGTTCGGTTCCGAAGAGCAGAAAAAGAGGTACCTGCCCGACATGGTCGCGGGAAAATGGGGTTATGCCATATCGGTGAACGATGACGACTCCGGCTGCGACGTTACCATGCAAACGGCCGCCGCAGTCGCGAGTTCGAACGGCAGCTACCTGATCAAAGGCGTCAAGGGGCATATCACCGGGGCGGACATGGATTTGTTCGACAACATCATCCACATCGTGCTTGCGCGGATCGAAGGGGATCCGCTCGATCGGCCTTCCTTGTTCATCGTGCCCAAATACGCAATCGAAGCCGACGGCAAGCCGGGAGCGAAGAACGATATCGCCATTGCCGAGCTTCAGGACAAGATGGGTTTCAGGGGCACGCCCACATGCCGTGTGGTCTACGGAGAAAACGGCGATTGTCGCGCGGAGCTTCTGGGCGAGCCCGGCCAGGCCATGGCCATGGTACTGCCGATGCTTTTCAACGGGTACGCGTGCTGCGGCATTCAAGCGACGGCGGCTGCATCGTCGGCCTATCGCCATGCCTTGGAGTATGCCAAAAACCGCAGACAGGGCGCGGCCCTGCAAAATGCCGACGATTCGAAGGCCCCCCGCGTTCCGATCGTTTCGCATCCCGACGTTCGCCGCATGTTGCTGTGGATGAAATCCCAGACGGAAGGGATGCGGATGCTGCAATATTTCACGGGAATCTGTTCGGACCGAGCCCGTGCAATGGGCAACGCAGATGCAACGGACAAGTGGCGGGCCATGCGCGATATGCTGTTGCCATTGTGTCGCATTTATACTGCGGATGCGGCATTCGAGGTTTGCGAAACGTCCATTCAGGTGCATGGCCGTTATGGTTATTTCAAGGATTCCTTTGTGGAGCAGTTTCTCCGCGATGTCAAGGCGCAGTCCATTTGGGAACTGACTACCGGTATTCACAGCCTGATGTACGTGGCTCAGATCATGCCTCAAAACGATGGCCGGGATTTCGGCGCTTTATTGGGATTTATGAAGGAGACTGTATCCAGCTACGACACAGAGGAAGCTGTCTCGGACCTCGCGGCCATGGCGAAGAAAGGAGTCGATGCGTTGGCATCCATGGCCGTGTATTTCGGAGAATGCGCGCAGACCGACAGGCTTCTGGTACCGGTCGCCAATGCGGTGCCATTCCTAAAGGGTACGGGTACCGTTGTTCTGGGATGGCTTCTCTCTTGGCAGGCGGCGGTCGCCCATGAAAAACTGGCGGTTCTATGTTCGAACAAAGGCGTCGATTCAAAAGACCCCGAGCAGTCGCGACAATTGATCGGCGACAATAAAACGGCGGCATACTTGGATGGAAAGATCCACGGAGCGCGCTATTTTCTCAACAACGTTCTTCCCCAGGCGCATGCGCTTTTCGAGGCTGTCAAAAAGGAAGACTTGTCCATCATGAGTATTGCCGACGATGGATTTTAGAGTGCGAGCATGGACCAAAGACTTCATGCACAATTTTGGCGTTTAGGCGGAAGATAGTATCCACCATCAAGGGGACTTGGAAAGAAATATAACGGCCAAGACTACGCCGGATTTTGTTTCGTACGGGCCGGAAGACAAGCAAGACGGCAGATTCTTTTCTTTCCAAGACCCTAAGCGGCAAATCGATCGAATTCGGAATTGCCGCCGATACCTGTTTGACAGACATTCCGTTTCGCTTTACGATTACAGGATACATGCAACTCGACACAACACGACACTGCGGAAAGGACAACTTGTGAGAAACTTGCTGGCGACCGCGAAGACTGACAAATACCAGGGGAAAACATCCGGCGAACCTGTCAAGAAACTGCCGTTCGAAAGAATCGTGCGCTCCATCGGAACGGTGGTGCTGGGCAAGGAGGAGCAGATCAAGCTGGCGCTCACCTGCCTGTTCGCCAAGGGGCACCTTTTGATCGAGGATCTTCCGGGAATCGGAAAGACCACTCTGGCCAAGGTCCTGTCCAAATGCCTGGGACTGGAATTCCGGCGAATCCAGTGCACCAGCGACATGCTGCCGGGCGACATCCTCGGCATTTCGATATTCGAAAAAAAATCCGGGACGTTCGTGTTCCATCCGGGTCCGATCTTCACCAGCGTGCTGCTGGCCGACGAGATCAACCGGGCCACCCCCAAGACCCAGAGCGCGCTTCTGGAGGCCATGGAGGAGGGGCAGGTCACCATTGAGGGCAAGACGCGCCCTTTGGACAAGGCCTTTTTCGTCGTGGCGACCCAGAACCCTCTGGAACAATCCGGGACCTTCCCCCTGCCGGAGTCCCAGCTGGACCGTTTCCTCATGAGGATTTCCCTCGGATATCCGGACAAGTACGCGGAAATGAGGCTGCTGGGGCTCGGCGAGACCAGGACCGCCCTGTCGGAGATCAAGCCCGTGCTCAACGCCCGGAGCGTGCTGGCAATCCAGGGACAGGTGGAAAAGGTGTACGCGTCGGAGGCCCTGCTGGAATATGTCCGGGACATCATGGAATTCACACGGACCTCGCCTCGTTTCTACGTGGGGCTGTCCCCTAGGGCCGGGCTGGGATTGCTTCGGGCGGCCAAGTCCCGCGCGTTCATCGAAGGACGAGACTTCGTGGTGCCGGAGGACATCCAGCGGATGCTTCCGTGGACGGCTTCCCACCGTCTGAGAAGCGCGGGCGACATGAGCGAGTTTTCCCGCGAGCAGCTGGCGGACCTGCTGGGGCAAGTTCCGGTCCCATAGGCCCAGCCATGCGAATCCCCGGCCTGGTTAAAAAAAGCGCCAAAAGGAACAAAGGGGTCCAGTTGCTTCCCATCGTGCTGGACCGGAAAAGCACCTACGTCTTTCCGTCGCGCCACGGGCTGCTCTTTCTGTTCGCCGTCTTCGGCATGCTGGCGGGCTCGGTGAACTACAACAACAACCTGGGGTTCCTGCTAGCGTTTCTGCTGGGAGGCATCGCCTTCGTGTCGATATTCTACACCAGCAGGAACTTGAACGGGGTACGAATCGTATCCGCCGAAGCGCCCTCTGTATACGCGGGAGAGACCGCCGTTTTCGAGTTCCACTTAACAGCCCCGGCCCCCGAGCGGCCCGCCGTTCAAGGAAGATGCCCCGGATCTGAACCCGTGTCGCTCAATCTCGCCAGCGAACAGGACCGTGTTCTTCGAATCGGCATCCCCGCCGAAATGCGCGGCAGGCTCCGTCCGGAGCGCTTGACTGTGGAAACTCTGTATCCCCTGGGAATCTTCCGGTGCTGGGCGAAACTGCGCCCGGACGTCTCCTGCATCGTCTATCCTCGTCCGGAGACGGCGAAATTCGAAACGTCCACCCTGGCCGACGATTCCGATGAGGAGGGCGAGGCAGGAAACCAGGGAATGGACGATTTCCAGGGGCTTCGACACTACCAGCCGGGGGATTCTCTCAAGCATATTTCCTGGAAGGCCTATTCCCGGGGCCAGGGGCTTTTCACCAAGGTGTTCGAAGATCCGGCCGGGGCCGGAATCTTTCTGGACTGGGACGCATTGAAGGAGCCGGACACGGAAAAGAAGCTTTCCCAGCTTTGCCACATGGTCTTGAGGGCCCACGCCATGAACATCGACTACGGGCTGAACCTGCCCGGCAAGACCGTCGAATCGGCAAGGGGCGAAAACCACAAGCACCAATGCCTGAAAGCCCTGGCGCTGTTCGGGCAGACGGAATGACCGTCCCATGACCCGCGAAGACCGGAATATTCGATATCTGATCCTGGCGCTGTCGTGCGCGTTCGCCCCGCAAGTGTTCCTGCTTCCCAAATGGATCGTGCTCTGGGTGGGAGGATTGTGGCTGTACGCCTATCTATCGGAAAAAAAGGCGTGGCCCGCGCCCGGCAAATTCCTTTGCCTGGCCCTGGCGACCCTGGGCATTCTGGGGGTCGTGGCGACCTTCCGGCGACATTTGTCCGGTCCCGCCTACATCGGCCTGCTGGCCATCATGTCCGGGCTCAAGGTGCTGGAAATCAAAAAGTATCGGGACGTGATCATCACGGCCTTTCTCGCCTATTTTCTGGTGATCGCCAGCCTGTTTCAGGCCGAAACGCTGGCCATGACTCTATACATGTTCTTTTCCGTGGGCGTGACAACGGCGGTGCTGATTCGAATCCACCACCCGGAGGGAAAGTTTTCGCAACAGCTGAAAATCTCCGCAGGAATCATAGCCAAGGCCGCACCCATCATGATCGTCCTGTTTTTTCTGTTTCCCAGGGTCGAGGGGAGCTTCTGGGGAATCATGGGAATGGGTTCGGGCAGGACCGGGATCGGCGACGAAATGTACCCGGGCAGCGTGTCTTCCCTGGTGGAAAACGAGGACGTCGCGTTCCGGGTGCGGTTCGAGGGCGACATCCCCCCCCGGGACTTGCTGTACTGGAGAGGGATCGTGTTCTATCTGTTCGACGGTTCCGGATGGAGACGGGGCTTGTGGCCGAGCATGCGCCGCACCCCCCTGGAGGGAACTTCGCCCGTCGAATACACCGTCATGCTGGAGGCCCACCGGAAAAGAATGCTATTCGCCCTGGACATGCCCGCCAAGGGCCCCCGAGACGCCTTCGTTTCCGAGGAGGGCCTGCTTACCGCCAATCGACGCGTCAGAAGCCTGTATCGATATCGGGCCACATCCTATACGGACTATAACACCGGGCCGTCCAGCGGTGTTCTCCACAACGCCCTGGGCCTTCCCCGGGCCGGAAATCCCCGAGCCAGGGATCTCGCCCGCAAATGGGCGCAAACATCGAACAGTCCGGAAGAAATCGTGGAAAAGGGGCTGGAATATTTCCGTGAAAACGATTTTGTCTACACCTTGAAGCCGCCCCGGCTGTTCGAGGACCCGGTGGACAGTTTCCTGTTCGAGACCAAAAAGGGCTATTGCGAGCATTTCGCCTCGGCCTTCGCCTTTCTCATGCGTGCCGCCAGGCTCCCCGCCCGCGTGGTCGGGGGGTATCAAGGGGGCGAGAAAAATCCCTACGCAGACTACCTGATCGTCAGGCAGTCCGACGCGCACGCGTGGGTGGAAGTGCTGCTTGAAAACCGGGGATGGGTTCGGGTGGATCCCACGGCCCAGGCCGCTCCCCGTCGCATCCAGGAGGGATTGAGGGGCGCGCTCGAACAGGCCGAGCTTCCGGATTTTCTGACCATGCGCAACCTGGGCCCTTTCGCGAGCCTGTGGATCAAGGCTCGCTTTTCCTGGGACGCCGTCAACAGTCTTTGGGACGTCTGGTTCGTGGGCTATTCCCAATGGGAGCAGAGAGACGTTCTCAAGATGCTGGGTTTCCGTAGCGGTTCCTGGAAAAAAACCGCCGGAACCATCGGCATTTTACTTTTCGTCGCGGTCCTGTGCGCGGGAATCGTTTTTTTCCGAGTCCGCTGGCGCGCTTTGCGGCAGGCAGATCCGGTGGCGAGAGCATACGGCAGGTTCTGTGACAAGATGGCGTCGGCGGGAATCGAAAAGCCTCCCGGCCAGGGGCCTGGCGACTTTGCAGACCTCGCGGCCGAAAAAAGGGCGGACTTGCAGGGCCCCGTGAAAAAGATAACGGACATTTACGTCCGACTGCGCTACGCGCCCCTGTCGGAACAGGAGCGCGCAAGGGAGATAGCGCGGCTGAAACGGCATGTGGGCGAATTCGACCCGCGCGCGCCGGGCAAGCATGCGGGGCGCGATCAGTCCCAGGGTCTTCGTTCCAGGTCCGAAGACCTGTAGTACACCACCGTGCCGCGCCCGCCGACGAACGTGTTGAGAATGAAACTGACCAGGCTGATGAGCAGGGAGCCGAAAATCGCGCTCCAGAAGCCCTCCACGACAAATCCGGATATCGCGCCGGACGCCATTTTCAGCATCAGGGCGTTGATGACGAAGGTGAAAAGCCCCAGCGACAGGACATTGATGGGCAGGGTCAGGATAAACAGCACAGGCCGGAAAAAAGCGTTCAGAATCCCCAGCATGGCCGCCGCCAGAAACGCGCTGAAAAAGCCGGTCACATGGATTCCGTCCAGCAAATAGGACGTCACCACGATGGCGATGGTCAGTATCGCCCATCGCAAAACTATGCCTTGCATACGTTGCCTCCTGTGAAAGTTTTCGAGGCTGCAGTATGCCACAGCCTCTGTTGGAACGAGACTAACAGGATTTTTCCGGGATTACAAATAAATGGATGGTTCATCGCGGATTTTTGGGGAAAGGCGCCTCGATGGTAACCAGACCATCCTGGTCTGGTGTGTCTTGGCTTCGAGGGAGTGGCATATTCGCGGGACCGCGACCAGAGCTGGAAGCTCTGGTTGCCTTTACCGCTCCCCACAAATCCGCGATGAACCAAAAGGATCAAGGGGCGAGGGGCGGAGGGGATGTGGAAAAGAGAACATTGCTCTTGCTATCGAATCGTGTTATCCGGTAAATAACAAAGGTGAACAAAGCAAGGGCGGTACTGACAGGCGGCGAGGAAAAATCCTGGTTATAACGGATTTGGGGGTGGATTGAATGTAGGTTGGGTCGAGCGTCGTCAATTGTTGGGTTTCGCTACAGAATTCTATCAAACAAACAGACACGGCACGCGAAATGGTTGGGAAGCAAGCGAAACCCAACATGAAACCCGCTCAACCCAACCTATGCATTGCCGCTCCCCCAAATCCGTTATAACCAGGAAAAATCAAGGCGAAGCGGACTTGTCGCGAGAAAGGGGGACGGCATGATTTTGAGCATTGTCAATCAAAAGGGGGGCGTGGGAAAGACGACGCTGGCGGTGAACTTGGCTGGCGTGTTCGCCGAGGCGGGCTCCAAGGTCTTGCTCCTGGATACGGACCCGCAGGGCAGCGTACTTCAATGGAATTCCATCGGCGACGTTTCGGAATTCGACGTGCACCATTATCCGGCGGCCTTGAAAAACTCGGAAATCAAATCCTTTGGACGCGGCTACGACCATGTGATAATCGATTCTCCGCCGGCGCTGGAATCCATCACCCGAGCCTCGCTTCTGGTCTGTTCGTTTGCGATCGTTCCGATCACCCCGAGCCCCCTGGATATCTGGTCGGCCAAGGAAACCATCCTGATGATCGGTGAAGCAGTCGGGATTAACAAGACGCTGAAATCCAAACTGCTGGTATATCGCAAGATTCCTGGGACCCGAATCGGACGGGAGGCCAGAGAGGCGTTGCAGGACTACGGTCTTTCGGTTTTCAAAACGGAAATTACGCAGAGGGTCGCGGCCGTGGAATCGATGATCGTGGGCCAGAGCATCGTGCGATATTCCCCGAAATCCGTCGCTGCAAAAGAGATTCGGAAACTGGCGGCGGAAATTCAATGAACGGAAAGGTGTCAATGATAGAAAGGGAAAGGTCATGCCCCGAACAAGAAGCTTGAAAGACACGGTCAAGGACCCGTTGGCGACCGGGAAAACCGCCAACGCGGCGAAAAAGACCTCGCCTGGGACGAGAAGCCTCAAAGACACGGTCAAGGACCCGCTGGTGGTCAAGAAGCCCGCCAGCGCGGCGAAAAAGACCTCGCCCAGGACGAGAAGCCTCAAAGACACGGTCAAGGACCCGTTGGTGGTCAAGAAGCCCGCCAACGCGACGAAAATGAAAACGTCAAGAAAACAGCCCGCCGGCAAGGGCTCGATGTTCAAGATCGTGCTGTCGCTGCTCATCGGCTTTGCCGGAGGCCTTGTAACGGGCAGGTTCATTCGTATCCTGTAACGCCCCGGACACAAACCCGCCAGTGGAAGATCGACGAGAAAGGAACGCTATGAATTTCGAATTTGCAACGGCGACTCGGATACTTTTCGGTCCCGGCATTTTGATGGATGCTCTAAGGGAATCCCTTGCGATGGGCGAACGGGTTTTCCTGATAACCGGCCGGTCTCGGGAAAGGGCGTCCGGCGTCAGGGATCTTCTCGAGAGGGAAAAACGATTCGGGGCAGATTTTCGCATCGTCGGCGAACCCACGGTTTCGAGCGTGTCGGAGGCGGTCCGGACGGCTAGGGACGCCGGTTGCGACATGGTGGTCGGAATCGGGGGCGGTAGCGTGATCGATGCGGGAAAGGCCGTCGCGGCCATGCTGGCCAACCCCGAGGCATTGTTCGAATACCTGGAGGTGATCGGCGAGGGCCGTCAGACCCAAAGGCCGTCCGCGCCATACGTCGCCGTTCCGACCACGGCCGGCACCGGCGCGGAGGTTACCAGGAACGCCGTGATCGGTTCGGAGGAACACGGGGTGAAAGTCAGCATGCGAAGCCCCCTGATGCTTCCTCGCCTGGCGGTGGTGGATCCGGAGCTGACCCTTTCCCTTCCCCCCGAAACCACGGCTTCGACGGGTCTGGACGCCTTGACCCAGCTGATAGAAGCCTTCACGTCCAAGGGGGCCAATCCTCTTACGGACTCGCTTTGCCGGGAGGGGCTGTTTCGCGCCGCCCGGTCCCTTCGCCAGGCCTGTACGGCGGGCCACGATCTGGCGGCGCGCCAGGACATGGCGGTCGCAAGCCTGTTCAGCGGCATGGCTCTGGCCAATGCCAAGCTGGGCGCCGTCCACGGCATAGCCGCGCCCATGGGAGGTCTACTGTCCGCGCCCCACGGGGCCGTGTGCGCCAGCCTGCTTCCGCACGTGGTGGAAGCAAACGTGTGTGCTTTGCGCGAACGCGCTCCGGCGTCCCCGTTCCTGAAACGCTACGACGAACTGGCACGCATTCTCACGGGAAAAACCGATGCCACGGCCCAGGACGGCGTTTTTTGGATAAAAAGGCTCTGCGCAACTCTCCGAACCCGGCCTGCCGGCGAACTGGGATTGACACCGGAACAATTCGCCGCAATCGCGGAAAAATCGCGCAAAGCAAGCTCCATGAAAGGAAACCCGGTGGAGCTTTCCCAAGAGGAACTCGTTGGAATTCTTGGCAAAGCACTCAATTGAGGAATAAATAAAGAATCAGGGGACAGGCGTGCCGAACGTCGAGCCCAGGGGAACTCCTCCGGGCTCGACCCGGTCGATCAGCACGGTCGAAGTCGTTTCCTCCGTGTGAAGCACGAAGATGGAGCCGAGCATGATTGGCGTCAACAGGACCCTTTCCCTGGTGGTTTCGTCGTAGAGGATCGTGTCCCTTCTGTAGACGCTGTAAAACTGCCCCGGCGCGACGCCATCTACCTCGCCCTTGTCGATGAAGACGATGGTGTCGTCTCCGAACAGATTGGTCATTTTTTCAGACGACACGATGCTGCCGTACAGCCCTTGGACACTCTCCACGACCGGAATTTCAGCCTCTTTTCTTTCGAAAGGCATCAGGAAATGGCCCACGCGAATGGTCCTGTAGGCCTTGACAATCCTCGCCTCGGAAAACTTGAGTTCGGAACGCGTTATTTCCAGAACTCCGGTAAATAAATATTTCGTCCCCAGCTTCTCTCCGGTCACGGGGTGAATCACGGGGGAGATGGTCTGATAAACGAAATATCTTTCTCCCGGAGCGAAGGATTGCCTCGACATGTGCTTGATGAAAACGATGTCGTCGTCGTTGATCAGTTCCTTGTTGTCGGCGACTTTCATGATGGCGCCGTCGGGATCGACGGCTTGCTTTCGAATGAACCCGATGCTTTCGATGGGAGTGTAGGTGAAGACCTTGCCCGCCCTAGTCCTGTAAACCGGCGGACCGCCCGGTGTTTCATAATATGGTTCCATATCCGGCGCGCTCTTTTCCAGTTTTTCGATGTCCTTGCGGCGGTAGAGGCGAATTCGTTGTCCCGGGTAGATCAGGTGGGGATTTGTGATCTGTTCGTTCTGGCTCCAGAGGTCCGGCCATTTCCACGGCGAATCGCTGAAGCGCTGGGAAAGGTCCCACAGGGTGTCGCCCTCTTGCACGACATAGTAGAAGCCTGTTTCGGTCTCGATGATCGGAAGCTTTTCCTGCTGAGCGAAAGCCCAGGCCGGAAACAACGCAAGAAAGACCAACACTTTGGCGTACAAGGCCGCTTTATTTTTTTCTTTTGGATTCATATCGCTCTCCGATGATTTTCTGAATCATGACTTGAAAAGATTGTTTCCCGAGCAAAGGGGCGGGATGAAAGAAACGAAAGCCGTCCGGAGCGTTCCTTGTCTCTCTCAATCGCTTCCTTTGGACATCAGGTAACCTTCTTTTTCGCTGTTTGTCAAGTTTTTAGGTTTTTTTTTGAAGGCGGGCGGCAGTCCGAGGCTCGGGGGCGAAGAGGAAAGGGGAAAAGACGGCGGACCCGCAATGACCGGGGGTCCGCCGTGATCATACTTGCGAGCGCTATAGGTTCATCTTGCATTCCTTGTCCCACTCGGGGCATGCGTCCTTCATGGGCGTGGCGTATTTGGCCATGCACTCTCCGCATTCCATTTCCACGTTGGGAACGTCGCCGAATTTTTTCCTGATTTCTTCCTTGCTCAAATGTTGCACGGCGCTGCATCCGCACTGCGGACAAGCGGTCTGCACCTTGTATTTCTTTTCCGACATGTCGCACCTCCAATAGCTGAAATTGACATTGGTCTTCGTTTCGCCTCATAAAAAGGCGAACGAGCCCTTTCCGCCGGAACGAAATCGTTCCGACCTGAAAAGCACGCTATGGAAGAAGCCGGTCCAGCGTGTCTTTGTCGAGGACCCCTTCTTCTTCGACGATTTGCCTCACGGTCTTTTTCGAATCGAAGGCCTTTTTCGCAAGAACGGCCGCCCGGTCGTAGCCGATCGCCGGCACCAGGTTGGTCACGAGCGCAAGGCTTTGTTCCACGTAGGATTCGCACTTGTCCCGGTTCGCCAAAATCCCCTCCACGCATCGCTCCGCCAGGTGCTTGCTCGCCTTGGCAACGAGCTTGATGGATTGAATCAGATTGTAGGCGACGAGAGGAAGCGCTGTGTTGAGTTCGAAATTTCCGGACTGGCATCCCAATGTGATCGCCATGTCGTTGCCGATCACCTGGAAGGACGCCTGAATGATCGCCTCGGGGATGACCGGGTTGATCTTTCCGGGCATGATGGACGAACCGGGCTGCAAAGGCGGAAGGTTGATCTCGCCGATGCCGCAGCGGGGGCCGGAAGAAAGCCATCGCAAGTCGTTTCCGATTTTAATAAGGCTGGTCGCCACGGTTTTGAGCATCCCGCTGGTCTCCACCGCCACGTCCCTGGCCGCCTGGGCCTCGAAATGGCTGACCGCCTCCCTGAAATCGATTTTGGTCTCCTGCGCGATCTTTTCTATGGTCCCGGATGCGAAGCCCGGCGCCGCATTCAATCCGTTGCCCACGGCAGTGCCCCCCAAGGCCAGCTCGGCAAGCCTCGGTTCGACGGCCCTGGCCCTTTCGACCCCCAGTTTCATCTGTCGAGCGTAGCCGGAAAATTCGTTTCCCAGGGTCAAGGGGACCGCGTCCTGCAAATGGGTCCGTCCGATTTTCTTCACGCCGGAAAAATCCAGCGCCTTTTGAAGCAGCGCGACATTGAGCTGTTCCAGGGCCGGAACAAGCTTTTTCCTGACCAGCACGAGGGCAGCCACGTTGATCGCGGACGGAATTACGTCGTTGCTGGACTGGCCGCAGTTCACGTGGTCGTTGGGATGCACCGGCGACTTTCCTCCCCGGCTTCCGGAGAGCAGCTCGTTCGCCCTGCCCGCGATCACTTCGTTGACGTTCATGTTGGTGGACGTTCCCGATCCGGTCTGGAACACATCGACGACGAACTGCCCGGCCATCTTGCCGAGAAGAATGTCGTCTGCGGCCTTCTGGATCGCCTCGGAAATCCGGGCGTCCAGAAGACCAAGCTCCAAGTTGGTCGCGGCCGCGCATTTTTTGATCAGCGCCAGGGCATCGATGAACTCGCCGGGCATTTTCAGGTCGCTGATGCCGAAATTTTCGACCGCGCGCTGCGTCTGCGCTCCATAATAGGCGTCGGCCGGCACTTCCATTTTCCCCATGGAATCTGTTTCTGTTCGAATTTTCATGTAGTGTGTTCTTTCGATTCAAATGGCAAACCGGCGCGGCGGTCACAGCGCCGCGCCGGTTCGAGGTTTCAAGTTTCAATCCTTCGATACGAAAACCCGTTGAGTCCATGGACTATGGACCGGGCACGTATCTTTCGACGGTGTCCTTGAGCTGGGCGATCTCCAGTCCGAGACTGACGCACTGCTTTCCGTCCATGCAAAGCGACGCGTCGCTCTCCTCCAAGAAACGTTAATTTAAACACAAAACACTATGGCGCAAGTCAAACGGCCATTTCCAAAGATTCCGCCATTTAGATATGGTTTGGGGGATGTTTCTTCAGGCAGGTCTCGAAATTCGGGCATCGCGAAGAGCGGCAGGCTCCTCCGGCCGTCTGGCCGAATCCGTCGGCGTCGTCGGAATCCTGTGCCGTACGATTTTTCCCTCGACCAGGTACACGACCTCCTCGGCGATGTTGGTGGCGTGGTCGCCTATTCTCTCCAGATGGCGCGCGATCATGGTCAAATCCATGAGATGCTCCAGGTCCTCGGAGCCGCGCCTGATCTTCTCCCGCATTCCGCAGTTCACCTCGGCGTACATCCGGTCCACGTCCCGGTCCAGCATGCAAACCCGGATCGCCAGCTCCACGTCCATGCTGACCAGGGCGTCCAGGCTTTGCGAAAGCATGTGCTCGGTCCTTCTACAGATGCCCGTAAAATCGTGGTAGACGTTCAAGCGCTTCCGCCTCGACATGCCGAGTACCAGAAGCGCGATGTTGACGGCTTCGTCGGCGATTCGCTCCAGGTCGCTGTTGACCTTGATGACGGCGATCAGAAACCGCAAGTCCACTGCCACGGGATGGTAGAGGGCCAGCACCTTGAGACAGTCCTCCTCCACCTCGACTTCCTTTTCGTCGATTTCGCAGTCCAAATTGATGACCGTGGCCGCCAGGACTTCGTCACGGGTCTCGACGACCTTGACAGCCTTGCGCACACAGCTTTCCACCAGGGCGCTCAGGGAAAGGACCTTTTTCTTCAGGTTGTGCATTTCCTTTTCGAAATGTCTCGTGAACATATTTGTCTCGGCCTTTCGCACATGTTTGAAACAATCGATCCGACGGATTGTACGGCAACAGATTAGTAAAGTTTACAGGAATACGATTAGCGGCCGGTTAATCCTTCGCTAGGATTGGGTCAACCTGGAGAATCGGTCCGGGGCGGGCTATATTTGCAGCTTGGCCATTCGTTTGCCGCATGGTTTGCAAGGTTCGCGCTGGCGTTCCATCAGAGACCCTGGATAAATCGAGAGCCGCCTTTTCAGCAATTCTAATTTTGACGGAAATGCCATGCCAAATAGGTTGCAGCGACCAAGGTAACCAGACCATCCTGGTCTGGCGTGCCCACGGTAAAGGGGAATTTCCTGGCGCGCCGAACCAGACCAGGATGGTCTGTTTACCTTGAAAGCGCCATAGACACTCGAAATCAGAATTGCTGCCGCCCTTTCGGGTTGATTGTGCAGGCCCCTGAAACATGCTATAATTGTCAAATATGTTTCTTTGTGGAACCGTTGCCCTAAAATACCGGAGGTGTCCCATGAAAACGGCGTTTTTTCGAAGCCTCTTCCTTTTATCCTTTTTTTATTCGCTTGTTTCGTCCTCCGCTTTCGGAGGAACGAAACCGGTCGTATTCTTCGACGACTTTTCGGACAACAAAAACCAGTGGGCCGTCGAAAATTCCGAGGGCGCGACCTTCGAATTCAAAAACGGGCTGTACTATTTCGCGCACAACCAGTACGAAAGAAGCTGGCACGCCTTCAAGACCATCAATATCGACCAACACCGGGATTTCGAAATCGAAACCAGCATTGTCAAGGCGAGCGGTATCAATGACAATGGCTACGGACTGATCTGGGGCCGCCAGGACGGCGTCAACCAGTTCGAATTCCAGGTTACCGGCGACGGCTATGTCCGTATCAAAAAATACGTCAACAACGTTGCCTACGATTTCGTAAACTGGACCAAGACGCCGGCGGTACGCGCGGGAAACGGATCCACGAACAAACTGAAGCTCGAAAAAAACGGCCTCTTTTTCCACTTTTATGTGAACGACATCCATGTGCACACCATGCCGTTCGAACCTTTCATGGGAAATGCCATCGGATATACCATCTACGGCTACCAGCAAATCGCAGTGGACTATCTGAAAATTTCGCAAAGCCGCCCGGACGACCTCGCGCCAGCCATTGGCGCGGCCCGCAGGACCCGCGTCTTTTCCGACGAGTTCAACGACAATTTCAACGACTGGTCTCTCCAGAGTTCCGACAGAGCCACGCTGGCAATGCGCAACGGCTTCTATGAATTCCGGCACCTCCAGGAAAACGGGTGGTGGAGCGTCTTCAAGGAAATCCACATGGACTGGAACCGAAACTTCGAAATCGAAACCGGCATCCTGAAAACCTCCGGCGTTCAAAACAACGGCTACGGCCTCGTGTGGGGATCCATGGACGGCGACAACCAGTTCGAATTCCAGATCGCATCCAACGGATACTTCAAGATCAAGAAGCGCCAAAGCGGCCTGGAGATCGACATCCTCCCCTGGACCACCTCGGGCGCCATCAACCAGGGCATCGGGGCCTCCAATCGTCTCAACATCGTCAAAAAGGACTACAATATCCGGTTCTACATCAACGACGCCGAGGTCTTTTCCACCGTTTTCGAACCGTTCATGGGCGACCGACTCGGATATCTCCTATATCAGAACCAAGGCGTCGCCGTGGACTTTCTCCGTGTTTCCTATCTGGAAGACAGTATGCCGCGCGATCCTGCCGAAGCCTTCTTCGCAGGCGATCAATCCAATTATGGCAAAGGGACTCGACCCGCATATGGAGTATCCGCCCCGGAACCGGTCGTCGCTCCGCCCGCGCCAGCCGTCTCCTTTGCATTCAAACGCCTCGCCCTGGTCATCGGAAACTACGAATACATTCACGGAGGAAGTCTCAAAAACCCGGCAAACGACGCCAGAGCAATGCAGGGCGCGCTGGAAAGCCTGGGGTTCGCCGTGCTAAGACACGAAAACTGCGACCAGAAAGAGATGAAAATGGCCATCGACTATTTCGGCAGAAAGCTCGATGGACACGATGTCGGGCTTTTTTTCTACGCGGGCCACGGCGTTCAGGTCGGTGGCGCCAATTACCTGATTCCCGTCGATGCAAGACTGGAACTGGAAAAGGACGTGGAATACGACTGCGTTCGCGCCGACAGGGTCCTGGCCAAGATGGAAGCCGCCGGCACCGACACCAGCATCGTCATCCTGGACGCCTGCCGCGACAATCCCTTCGAAAGAAGCTGGAGAAGAAGCGGCAAAGGCGGCGGCCTCGCCTTCATGAACGCACCCTCCGGATCTCTGATCGCCTACGCGACCTCCCCCGGGCAAACCGCCGCCGACGGCGCCGGAACCAACGGAATCTACACCGGCGCGCTGCTCGAACACATCAAAACTCCGGGCATCAGCATCCTTCAAATGTTCCAGCGCGTACGCTCCGATGTGATGAATCGTACGGGCGACCGTCAGGTCCCGTGGGAGTCCACTTCCTTGCGGGGAGACTTCTTTTTCAAGTAGCGACATTGCCGAGGGGAACAACGGCCGGAAAAATTCCCGCAAAAAAAGTGTTGACAAAACGATGCGAACCATGTATCACACGATTTCCGACTGATTAGAAGTCTCTAACAATATCAACAGTCCCTTACGGCTTTTACAGTTCTAAAGGCGCGGGACCAGGGAAGGCTCGCCGCTTGTCTCGGCAAGGCGACCGATCCGCTCCGAAATGAACAAGCATCCATCGTTTTTCGTCAAACCGGATTGCGGCCGTGGATGCGAAGAAATGAGGAACTATGGAAAACGCGATCGTGATTGCCATAATTGTCGCGGCAGTCTGGTACTTGGGAAGGCGCGCGGCCAAAGCATTCAAAACCGACGCTCCGTCCTGCGGCTGCGGAGGAGGGTGCGACAGCTGCCCGTCGCAATCCCTTCATATGCTGCGGGAAAAAGGCTCGCCGGAGAATGGTGGGAAGAACAGGGAACCATCCGAAGAGACGCGAAACAATTAGACGATAGCCATGGCACGGAGGAGGTCTAAGCTCTCCGGAACCATCTGATTTTCAGACGACATGGAAAACCTTACGTCCCGAGACCGGACCGCCGGTGCAACGGGAAGTGAAGGCGCAAGCAAGCTGTTCGAAAAGAACAGACGGCCCTTGCGCCTTTTTTTATGTGCGGATCGCAACCAAGCCAACAATAAGCAATTCAATATAAGCAAGGAGGAAAAAATGGATCGAGGATATCGAATCGAAAGCAGAAACAGCGAGGGCAACCTCCACATTTCCCTTTCCGGAACATTCAACGGCATGTGCGCGTGGGAGCTTTTCAAGATCGTCAGGCGCCGCCAATCGGAGCCGGGAAGGATATTCGTGGGAACATGCGGTTTGGATGAAGTCAAGGAGGCCGGGGCGGACATGTTCAAGTCCGGCATGCAAACCGTGAAAACCCGGAAGGACTGGCTGTATTTCAAGGGGAAGAAGGGGTTCGACATCGCCCCTGACGGCAGCCGCGTACTGTTGTGCGAAGAACAGGGGGAGCGCAGGAGACCTTGTTCGAGAAAATTGCCGGGGCTGGTTTTCATGTCCAAGGCGTAAACGTTCCCGGGTCAAATAGTTACAAAACCTATAAAGAAAAGGAGAGGAGAGAAAAAATGGCGAATGCATTGATTATTTTCGGCACGACCACGGGCAATACGGAGGAGATGTCCAATATGATCAAGGAGGTGCTGTACAATTCCGGAATCGAAACGGAAGTGAAAAACGTCCAGGATGCCGTTCCCGAAGACTTGAAGAACGGCGCCGACCTGGTTGTGCTGGGTTGCCCCGCCTATGGGGACGATGAAATCGAATTGCAGGAAGATTTCGCGGAATTCTACGAAAAGCTGGACGGAATCGGTTTGAACGGTTGCCGATACGCCGTTTTTGCGCCTGGCGACGGTTCCTACGAGCATTTTTGCGGTTCCGTGGACATGCTGGAGGAGAAAATAGAGGAACTTGGGGGAAAGCTTGTGATCGAAGGATTGAAAATCGACGGCGACCCGGGAGATTCGAAAAACGAAATTCTGGAATGGGCCGAATCGGTCGCAAAGGAAATGCAATAGCAGGAAAACAAGCATAACCCCTCACCATTTTGGGCCGATTCGGCGCGGGCGGCGAAAATTCACAGAAGCCCTCCCGAAACGAGATTTTCGGCGTATCGCCCGATGAGGCCCAACCTGATCGAATCAAGAGAGGAATTATGAAAATGAACTTGAAACACCATCGAAGCAAAGAAGGAACCGTTCTGCGAAACGCCTTCCGCCGAGTTTCCGGGCAGAATCGGACTCGGCCTGGAACTGGTCCCGGCCACAAACCCCGGCGAACTCAAGCCGGGCGATCAACTCGAGCTGAAGGTGTATTTCAACGGCATGCCCTACCTAGGCAAAGGCGCATGGGACGGCACCTACAACGGGTTTTCCACAGAATCGGAAGACAACGTCCATCCCAAGACTCAAGTGTCCGGCGACACGTTTCGCGTGCCGCTGCCGAACCCGGGACGCTGGTTCGTTCGCTATTCCATCGAAATCGAGGCCGAAGGCAAGGACCGGGAGCAATACAGCCATGTGAAACACACCTCCACCCTGGTTTTTCAAATCTCGAATGAAAGAAAAAAGCCAGGAGCCGGGTCGCATTAATGAAAGGAAAAAAAAATGACCGAAAAGTTTCGAATCCATGTCCGGGAACACGACGGCGACCTGCATCTGCGTCCGGTCGGCGATTTCGACCACGCGGCCGCCTGGGAAACGATCCGAATTTTAAGCAAGATGTACGACGGAAAGGGAAAGGTTTTCATCGATACGGAGCAGTTGCGGCACATCGGGATTTTCGGATGCGGGACGTTCCTTTGCCAGTTTTACCTGAGCGGCGTTCCCCGCGACCGCCTGGTCTTCCAAGGAGAGAACAGCCACAGGATTGCCCCCAAGGGCAGCATGGTGGTCGGCCCATCCCCGCCATGCCACTGCCACTGCGATGGAAATTGCGAAAATTGCCGTTGCGCCCGGAAAAGGAAAAGCGCCTGAATACTCGCAGGACCTGGCTTGGTTTCTATTTTGGTTTCTAATTCGGCCAGGTCCTCGCCACCTCTTTCCAACGCTTCGCGTTGGAATGCGTATCAGGACGCTTTGCGTCCTCGTTCGGCCGAGGCATGGCCGAAACATGAAGCGCTTCCTGCAGGCCCCGTTCTCTCCCTATCGGCGACAACTGGCAAGGCCATCATAGAGCGGGCGTCCCAAATATTCATTGACAAAAAGCAGGTTCCGGCCTAAACAATAAAAAATCGAGGGAAAATCCAAATCCAAGAAAAAGCACCCTTTTTCAACCGCAAGTGTAATAATTCGACCGGACGCCCACATCCATCGAGTTCGGGGAGTATCGTCCACGCATTGTCGAACATCTGTTCAAAAAAAACAGGTTTCCACCCGAGTTTTCCTTTTGACATCGAATCTCGTTTTTCGCATCGGGTCGCCGATTCCGATTGAAAGACGCAGTTTGCCAACGCCGGATTTCGACCGGCCGGATCTATTCCCAGGTTCGAAATTGCGGACCGGTTTGCCCTCGCAAATCGGTCCTTGAAAAGGACAAGCGATACCACGCCAGTTGGTGGAAAAAGGGAGGGTGGGAACAATGAAGATCAGATTAGCATTGTCGATTCTGGCCATTTTCGGCCAGTTTTTGCCTTCCGCCTTGGGTCCCGTCGCGGCGAGCACGGTTTATGTGGGGCCAGGCGGAAATTGCGGAATCGAAAGCCCTTGCAGCGAAACGATCCAATACGCCCTGGAGCTTTCGGATGCGGAGGTCTCCCTGGAAATATGCCAGGGGACCTATATCGAAAACCTGGCTTTTCCGGCGGAGTCCACATTCCGCAAGCGAACGTTTCGGTGCCAAGGCAATATAACCGTAGACGGCCATCTGACCATCCAAAACGGGATGATAGAACTGCAATCCGGCGCCTTTGCCCTGCAGGACCAGGGACTGATGCCGGTTACAGTCCCGAATGTGGTCGAAATGGAAAAAACAGCTGCGGAAAACGACATTGTCGCGGCGAACCTGGCAGTGGGTCAAGAGGCGAATCGCGGAAGCGATACGGTCGCCGTGGATCACGTGATCTCCCAGGTCCCGGTCGCAGGGGTCTCCATGGCGCCGGGAAATCTCGTGGACCTGACCGTTTCCATCGGGACCGGAGGAACCATGGAGGTCCCTTTTGTCGTGGGCAAGACCAAAGCGGACGCCTATGACGAAATTTCCGAAGCCAATTTGTATACCGGGACGATCACCGAACAATACAGCGATACGACCCCCGCCGACCAAGTGGTCAACCAAAGCCCTCTGGGAGGCATCACGGTCGAATGGGACGTGCCGGTGGATCTTCTGATCTCCCTCGGCCCCAGCGGCGACCCGCCCCCCGACCCGGCCGACGTCGCGCCCGACATCGACATGACGGTGCCGACCGCCATGATCGCCGCCAACGAATTTCTGTACACCGGGACCGACCCGGTTCAAAAGGGCGTCATGCCTGGCGCCATCGAGGACGACCGCATCTGCGTCATAAGGGGCAAAGCCTTGGATTCGAACGGCGACCCGCTTTCCGAAGTGAAGGTGACCGTCTTGAATCGCAAGGAATACGGCTGCACCCACACCCGCGACGACGGCATGTTCGATCTGGCCGTCAACGGAGGAGAGTACCTCGCCGTCTCCTTTGAAAAAGACGGCTTTCTTCCTTCCCATCGGCAAATCGAAACGCTCTGGCAAAACTTCGTGTGGACCCCCGACGTGGTTTTGATTTCGCTGGATCCGAATATTTCCAACATAGATCTTTCCGCCCCCGGCATGCAGGTCGCGCAGGGAAGTCCGGTCGCCGACGACGACGGCTCTCGCCAGGCGACGCTTCTTTTTCCCGAAGGGACCGAAGCGACTCTCGAAATGCCGGACGGCACCGAACAGTCGGTCGCCACTTTGAATGTGCGCGCTACCGAATATACCGTGGGCCCCGACGGGCCGATGGCCATGCCGGCCGAGCTGCCGCCCACCAGCGGCTATACCTATGCGGTGGATTTCACCACCGACGAGGCCATCGCCGCAGGCGCGGTGCATGTGAACTTCACTCAGCCAGTGGTCGGCTATGTCGAAAATTTTTTGGATTTTCCGACCGGCGGCGCGGTACCCGTGGGAGCCTATGATTGGCAAATGGGACGATGGACGCCCCAGAACGATGGACGGATCATCGAAATTCTCGGACAGACCGGGGCAATGGCCGATCTGGACGTGGACGGCGACGGCGTCGTCGATACCGGCTCGGCGCTTTCGGATCTGGGAATCACGGATGCGGAGCGAGAGAGTTTGGCGTCTCTCTACACGATTGGACAGAGCCTCTGGCGGTTCCCGATCGATCGCTTCACCTATCCCATAGATTGCAACTGGCCCTATATGCCCGAGGGCGGCGGCGCGCCGCCGCCCGACGAACCCGAAATCCAGGACCGAAAGGAGGACAACTCTTGCGAAAAGAAAGGCCAGTCTCGCATCGAAATTCAAAACCAAGTCTTGACGGAAAGCGTCGATGTCGTCGGGACCCCTTTTACCCTGAACTACCGGAGCGACAGGGTGTCAGGCAGGACCGCCTCGGCCGGGTTGAAAATCGTCGTTACCGGAAACGGTATCCCCCAGAGTTTGAAACGAATCGAACTGCGGATTGAAATATGCGGACGGCGTTTCGCGGAGGAATTCCTATCGCCTTTTACACCGAACACAATCTATGAATTCGACTGGGACGGATTGGACGCATATGGACGCAAGGTTCAGGGAAAACAGGAGGCGACCGTCAAAATCGGTTATATTTACAACAGCATCTACATGGAGCCCGCCTTGATGGAAAATCTTGGCAAAAGCTTCGCCCGTCTGAATTCATCCGGTGTAGAAATAGGCAGAAATGTTTCTCGAATGGAACATACATTCTGGCGGGAATGGCGAACCGACCTGAGGGAATCGTCGGCCGGGTCCCTGGGCGTCTTTGAAACGCTCGGCCAAGGTTTTGGAGGATGGACCTTCAGCGTCAAGCATGACTACGATCCGGTCGATCGAATTCTTTACCGGGGCGACGGCGGACGGCGACTGGTTGCCGCCCGCGACCGCGTGATCGACACGAGGGTTGGAAACGGCTTGCCCGAAGTGCTGTTCGAACCCATGGACGTCGCTGCGGGGCCGGACGGAAGCCTGTTCGTATCGGATCAGGGCAATCAACGCATCCGCATGGTGTCGCCAGATGGCACGATTGCAACCATCGTCGGGACCGGAATAAAGGGATATAATGGAGACGGAGAAGCGCTTGGCACCTGGTTGAACTACCCGACAGGCCTGGCGCCAGGTCCCGGAGGGAGCTACGAAGTCACTTACGCGGAAGAGCCGGGGAATCCGCCCACTGTCACGCGGGTGTGGCACCCTCTGCTATACTTTGCCGATCATGGAAACCATCGGGTTCGAAAATTGACGAGGTACGGCGAAGACCTCTTCGTAGGGACAGTTGCGGGCGACGGAACACCCGGCTACCTGGTGCCCGGCCTGGGCGGCGACGGCATCTCCGCTACGTACGCCCGGTTGAACAATCCTTCCGATGTGGCGCTCGCTCCTGACGGAAGCTTGTACATCGCGGACCAAGGGAACCACCGAATCCGCAAGGTGACATCCGACGGCATGATCTACACGGTCGCGGGCAACGGTACCGCAGGCTACAACGGCGACGAGATCCCGGCCGTCCAGGCGCGCCTGAAAAGCCCCAGGGCCGTAAGCGTCGGTTCCGACGGGAGCCTGTACATCGCCGACATGGGCAACTACAGGGTTCGAAAAGTATCCACCGACGGGATCATCACAACTGTGGCCGGCAACGGCACGCAGGGTTTCTTCGGCGACGGCGGTCTGGCCACGGACGCGCGCCTGGCCAACCCTCTGGATGTGATCGCGGCAACCGACGGAAGCCTGTACATCTCCGATTCGGCCAACCATCGCATCCGCCAGGTATTGCCCAACGGCATAATCGTCACGGCGGTCGGAACCACCATGGGGTTCGGCGGAGATGGCGGCCCAGCCGCAGCTTGCCAACTCAAATATCCCCAGGGGTTGTCTTTTTCCCCGGAGGGCAAGATCCTGATCGTGGATTCTCACAACCATCGTGTCCGCGAGGCCTGGTACCCGCAGGAGCACTTTTTTGAAGAACTTCTCATCGCTTCGGCGGACGGCGGGTCGGTCTTTGTCTTCAGCACGGGGGGAAGACATTTGCAAACGCTCCACGCTCTGACCGGAGAGGTCCTCTACAGCTTTTCATACGACTCCGAAGGCCGCCTGGTCGCAGTCACCGACGCCTTCGACAATGTCACAACCATCGAACGCGACGCTTCCGGCGATCCCGCGGCCATCGTCGCGCCATTCGGCCAGCGAACCACCCTCGGCCTGGATGCAAACGGCTATCTTGCAAGCGTCGCCAACCCCGCCGGTGAGACGCACTCGTTCACCTATCACGACGACGGAGGATTGCTGGCTACCCACACGGACCCGAGAAACAATACGTCCGAGTTCACCTATGATGCGCTGGGGCGTCTGACTCTCGACGAAGATCCGGCAGGCGGCCATATCGCCCTGGTTCGCCAAGTCACTGACGACGGCTATGAAGTGACAACGACCACTGCGGAAAACCGGTCCACCATTTATCGAATGGAGCGACTTGCCACAGGCGAAGTACATTCCGAAATCGTATATCCGACAGGCGCGATATTCGAGTCTCATATCGAAAACGACGGCAGCCTGCAAGCATCCTATCCGGACGGGACCGCAGTGGGCCTGGTCTATGGCCCCGATCCCCGCTTCGGAATGCAGACCCCGCTTCTGCGGTCGGCGACCGTGACGACCCCGGACGGCATTGTCAACGCCATGTCGTTCGACCGCAGCGTAACATTGGCGGATCCCTCCGATCCGCTTGGCATCGTCACCCTCGAAGATACCGTTGTCGCAAACGGCCGAACCTATACGTACACGTTCGATGCCGCCTCTCTAAGTCAAACTTCGACGCCACCCGACGGGTGCGCGACAACGACTACATTGAATGTGCAAGGAAACGTAATGCAAATCGATTTCATGAGCGGATTGGATTCGATACTGCTACAATACGACGCCTCCGGCCGGCTCGCCAGCGCGGCCAGGGGAAATCAATCGTGGACATATGCCTACAACGGAAGCACCCGGCCCGCCTCCCGCATCGACGCGGCGGGAAACGAGACCGGGTACGCGTACGACAATGCCGACCGGTTGACCCGGATGACGCTGCCAAGCGAAGGCGATTTGTCCTACCAATACGATGCGAACGGAAACCGCATGGGGATAATCATGCCGGAGGGCATGGCTCACGCGCTGGGGTACTCCTCTCGGGACCTCCTGGAAAGCTATGTCCCTCCCGGCAACCCAGGCTACGCGCTGACATACAATCTGGATAAAAACGTCGTCGCCAAGACGCTTCCCGGAGGGCGCACCATAACCAACACGTTCGACACAGGCGGAAGATGGACCGGCGTTGCGTATGCGGAAGCCCAGGTGGAATTTTGCTACGACGACAACACCGGCCGGCTCGCCGGGCTCGTCCGCGATCCGACCGCCGGAAGCCTGGATCAGGAAGTTCATTACGGCTACGATGGCGGGCTGGTCGTCGAAACGACTTTCAACGGCGTTGCCAATGGCGAATACGAATACACGTACGACGAAAACTTTTTCGTTCTCGCTTCGGATTTCCAAAGCGGAACGGATTCCGTAAACCGGTCGTTTTCGCGAGATGTCAACGGCAGGGCCATCGGCGACGGAACGTTCACCTACTCCCGAAGCGGACCCTGCGGCGCGGTCTCCCAAATCAACGACGGTGCGATGTCCATGAATCTATCGTACGACGGTCTGGCCAGGATTCAGAGCAAGTCTCTCATCGTCAACGGGGTCGATGTGTACGACTACAGCGTAAGCCGCGACAATACCGGGGCCATAACGGAAAAAGTCGAAACGGTCGCGGGGAGCAGCCATGAGTACGAGTACGCATACGACGAAGACGGCCAGCTGGTGGAAGTGAAGCGCGACGACACGGTTATCGAGAGTTATGCGTACGATGCCAACGGCAACCGCATATCCACGATTTCCGAAGCGGCCGGGTACGACGACCAGGATCGGATCGACTATCAGGGAAGCGTCGATTACCAGTTCGACGCCGACGGATTCATGGAGCTGCGCGGGGGGGCGTCATTTCAGTACAGCGCACGGGGCGAGCTTCTCGAAGTCGCCTTGGAAGGCGGCGCTACGGTGTCCTATGCCTACGACGGCTTGAAACGCATGGTGGGCCGAGTGGACGGCAATGGCACGAACCAGTACATGTACGGCAATCCCGGCAACTTGTTTCTGATTACCGAGGCAAGAGATCCAAGCGGCGTCCTGACCGCGTTCTTTTACGACGAAAGCGGTTTGCTTTTCGCCCTGGAGCGCGAGGCAACCCGCTATTACGTGGCTGTCGATCCGGCGGGAACTCCTATGGTTGTCGCGGATGCGTCCGGAAGCGCAGTCAAAGTCATGCAGAGAGACGCTTTCGGCAAACTGGTGTCCGACAGCAACCCTGCTTTTTATCTTCCCATTGGTTTCGCCGGTGGCCTGGAGGATTCGGCTTCCGGACTCGTGCGCTTCGGTTATCGGGACTACGACCTGTCGTCGGGGCGCTGGACAGCGCGCGATCCCGTTCTCTACGACGGCGGGCAGGCCAATCTTTACGTCTACGTGGGAAACGATCCCGTCAATCTGCGAGACCCTCTCGGATTGTGGTGCTTTGGGGGGTCCTTTTTCGCAGTGGTTGGAGGAGGCGCGGAAGTGTGTTGTTTCGAGGGCGCCTGTTCCGTCTGCGCCGAAGGCGGGATCGGTGTTGGAGGTTCCGCCGGAATCGGAACCGGCAAAGCAAAGGAGACCGGAAATTATATTGCCGAGGAAGTGGGCGCCAGCTGCTATGGCATGCTGGGAGCGGCCGCCAAATGCGCCTATGATTTCAAGTGTCCATGGAAATGCGATTTTGCGGGTTCGGCGGGTCCGGTTCAGTTGGACACGTCCAAGGAGGTTGCCTGGGATTTGGTCTGGAAGCCGGAAGGAAAGTGCTCGGCACAGGGTAAGATCGCTTTGCAGGGATGCGGGAAGCTCAATTTCTGATGCGACATAACACATAACATTTCCGCCAAAATCGACTGCCTCCGTCCTTCGCTATTGCGCCAGCGACTGCTCGTGGCAGTCGCAATCGGCGCACAGTATCATCGGCGCGCCGTCGCCGCCGGCAATCCTTTTCGACATGGTGACGCACCGGCGTCCGGTGCTCAGGGACGTGTATGGGGTGGAGACGAAAAGGCTGTCTCTTGTTCGAAGGTGAAGGAAGAAGTTTTCCGTGGACCGGTCCGCCCCCTTGCCCGGCGGATGGAACAAGACCGACTCTCGCCTCCCCGGCCTGGGAGAACAAACGGCTTTGGTAACTTGAATCCCTTCGGCATCCAAAATATAGGCGCACTCCAACTCGCGGCTTTTTCCGATCATTTCTTCCAGCGCCGGTTCGAATTGCGAAGGACCCAAACGATAGAGCCGCTCGGCGGTCTTTTCCATGACGGAATCCAGCTTTTCGAAATAGCGCCTGCGGGATTCGAACATTCGAAGTCTTCGGCATTTGTACTCTTCGGAAAGGACCCGCAATTTCTCGGAGCACTCTTTTTCGATCACCGAACGGCTCCCGGTCGGTTTGCAAAAATAAAAACCCTGCATGAACGACGCCCCCAGGTCCCTGGCGATAAAAGCAGCATCCCGCGTCTCCACCCCTTCCACCACCGACAGCGCCCCGATGCTGCGCGCAAGGCTCAGCATGGCGCCGACAAGCTCCCTTTTTCTCACGTCGCTGTCCGACTTGCACGCCAACGAATGGTGTATCTTGATGATATCCGGACGGAGACGGTATATGCGGTCCATGTTGGAATAGGCCTCGCCCCAATCGTCGATGGCGATGAGAAAACCGGCCCGGCGGTAGGTCTTGACGAATTCCTCCAGAGCGCGGCTGTCCTCCACCTGCGATTCCACGATTTCGATGACGATCCGGCGCGGGTCCAAGTCGAACTCGGCGGCCTGCCTTCGCAGCATTCCCGTCGGGGTCCGGGTGACATCGAGAAGTCCGGGATCGAAGTTGAGCCAAAGCATGTAGCGGGATGTCCTTGCGAACCGCTTGTCGAAAGCCGACAAGGATTTCTTGCGGCATAGACGATCCAAGTCCAGCACTCGTCCATGATGGCGGGCCGTTTCAAACAGCACCGTAGGCGGAACAATATTCCCCGTGGACGGGTCGATTCCGCGCGAGAGGGCCTCCACCCCGACGATCTTCTGTTCCCCCATGGAAACGATGGGATGAAAGACCGTCGCGATGCTCTGTTCGGAAAGAATCGCTTCCATATCCGGCCCAAGAAAGGTTTCGCCGGTGGTTTCGTCGGTTGAGGGAAGCTGGACCGGTGCCAATGTTTCGCGCATATCGATGTCCTTTTCCTTGGCAAGATGGTTGTTTCAGAGTCTGTCGGCAGGCTTGACGCCCCTTGTTTCGCTGCGGAAACGCCCGCACGAAGTCTCTTTTGAGAATTCGTCTGGAATTTTAATACTCTAACTTATGTCGATAATTCAAATGCGCGCCATGATACCATTTGTTTTTTCGTTGTCAAGCGTTTTCTCCAATAAAAACAACCGGATAGGACCTTGCCCCGAAATCGGCACCGTCGGCGAACGGCCAAAGGAAAATCGGATACATTTCGAATTTGTGGGGAGCGGAAAAGGTAACCAAGACCTGGAAGCTCTGGTCCCATGTCGCGAATATGCCGCCGCTTGCAAGCCAAGGCATGCCAGACCAGGATGGTCTGGCTACCATAGACACGCCTTTTCCTACAAATACGCGATGAGGCCAAAATCGAGGCACCTTGTATTGGGTTGACAAATATCGAGCGCCTAACGTATAAATGCGATCCAACTATCGCGTGGTACTGTATTCCGGCGCCGCGAGCTTAATTGGGAACTGCGTGAAAATCGCAGACGGGTCCGCCGCTGTATACCCGCCCGGTCCATCCGGGGACTTCCCTCGTATCATGCCACTGTTTCCCATGTTTGAAACGGGAAGGCGCGAGAGGAAGCGGGAAAGTCAGAAGACCTGCCGGAATACATCTACCGGTTTAAGCTTCGGGAAGAAAGCTGGCCGGCACCTTTCTATCGCCAGTCTCTATTTTCCGGATAGCGGTTTGTTTCCGTTGCCCGGAGATTCTCATCGGCGATTCGTCGTCCGCCTTTCATCCCCGCAGCGTTTACAGAATCCATTCGGACCGAAAAGGAGAAAGGAAGATGGAAAAGAGTATGGGGGAAAAACGCATCGTACGCTGGTTCTGTTGCCTGACCGTTGCCGCATTGGCGTTCGGAGCGCCGCCGGGGCTGCTTTGGGCGCAACAGCCGAAAGAGGAAGTCCATGTTTTGGAAGAAGTCGTCGCGACATCGACCAGCAAATCGAAGATGATCGACACGCCGGCGAGCATCTCGGTGATTTTGGCCGAAGACTTGGAGGAAATGGGGGCTAAGAACATTATCGAAGCGCTGGAGCGCATCCCCGGCGTCTACAACACCAGCGCCAGCAATTCGTCGATCTCCATACGCGGCACGCGCAGTTCCATGGCCGGAGGTCCTGTGATTCTGGTGGACGGCGTGCCGCAGAAATACGGCAACTACCGTCGCGAGGAACTGGACATCATTCCGGTGTCCCAGATCGCCCGCATCGAGGTCCTTCGTTCCGCAGGCATCGCCTACGGTCCCGGCGCCGCCCGGGGCGTGATCAATATCATCACCAAGAAGGGGCAGTCGGAGAAACCGATGGACTTCAAGTTCTCGGGCAGCTACGGTTCCTGGGACACGTCCAATCTTACGGGCAGCCTGGACGGCCGGTACGACCAATGGGACTACTACGCGAACCTGGGCCACTACCAGAGCGACGGATACGAGGACGAGAGAGAAAAGCGGTTGGCCGGCCTGCTCAAGTTCGGCTACAACATATCGTCGCAGACCCGCGTGGGACTGAGCGCCAACTGGGTGGACTGGGAGCGCAAGAACGCCTACGACTTCAACAAATACGACTGGCAGCTGGACCACTACAGAAGAGACATCCATTTTCCCATGGCCGAAGACGACGACACTTTGAGCTGGCACAACAAGACCGAGCAGGACACGGGGATCTACGCGCTCAACTTCACCCACAAGGGGACCCCGCTCTTTGTCGACGGCACGTTGTCGTATACGAAGTATAAGGAAAAATACTACGACACCAAGGACATCTACTATTCGAGCAGCAGGACCCGGGGCGACGTGGACGACCGGGATCAGGACACGTACACGGCCTCGATTTCCGCGGGATATGTCCTGGATTTCGACGGAATCAGCTATACGCCGTCCGTCGGTTTCATCTATGAAGACGTGGATTTCAACCAGAGGCGCACCTATCCGTACGACACCTCCGGCACTGCGAGCACAGACAGCTACGACCTGGACCTGGATGAATACACGGCGGGATTTTTCTGGGACAACGACTTTTTCTTCGGCGACCACTGGGGCCTGAAGGTCGGCGGCCGGATTGACAAGGTGGACCTGACGCTGGAAGACAAGGTACCGACGAGCGTGGATGCCGACGATACCAAATGGAGCTGGGCCGTGGCGCCGTCGTACCATTTCAGTCCCAACGCCAACCTTTATTTTTCGATAAGCAGAAACTACTGGTTCCCCTCTCCTCAGTACTACTTCTGGGCGCAAAACTACGGACACCCCGAAAACAAGCCGGAGGACCTGGAGCCGGAAGAAAGCACCACCTATGAAATCGGATACAAGCATCGGCTGAATCGAGCCGTGAACATGGCCCTGACCGCCTATTACATGGAAACGAACGACAAGTTCGCGGGCTTTTACGACGGAAATTCCTACTACGGCCAGAAAAACATCGGCGACGCCGACACCTACGGCATCGAAGTGGAAATCGACGGCCGTCCCCTGGAATGGCTGGGATACCGGCTGTCATGCGCCTACATCGACACGGAATGGACAAGCGGAACGGCCAGGGTCTATTCGCATCCCGACAATGTCCGGGTGGTGGCCGATCTGGACGGCTATCAGGTCTATGGCATTCCCGAATTCAACGGGCGAGCAGGCCTCGACTTCTACCCCGTGGAAGGCGTCAAGGCGAGCCTGGACGCCAACTACTGGGGAGACTACTACCTGGACTACCTCAATCGCGTAGAGTATCCGTCCAAGACCACCTTCGACGCCTACCTCTCCTATACCTGGGACAAGTACAAGGTCTGGGTGCTGGGCAAGAACGTATTCGACGAGGAACTGGAACGTCCGATCAACACCGACGGAGAACTCACCGAGCCCGGCGGCAGCCCCCTCAACTCCTATTACGTGCTCGACGGGGCCTATTTCGAAGCGGGCATGTCCATCGAGTTCTGATCTTCGATTTGTTTTCTACGCCGGATGATCGTATGAAAAATGGGGCTTGGTTTTAGCTTCGGCCGGTTTTCATCCGACAATTTTGATCGTCGCCTGGATTCCGGGTCTAAAGCAAGCTCCGCCCGGAATGACGGTGTTGGTTGGCCGACGTTATAACCAAGACCGAAAAATGCGACCCGGGGACGCAGGCCCCCGGGCCGCAATCAAGGTTCGAAAACCAAAGCCCCGTCACCGGCGCGATCGGCCCCGCCTGAAAACCCCTTTCCGATAAAGCCAGTCGTAGGTCCCGGAAAAAAGGCTTGTCAGCAAAAGCAAGCCGCCCAAGGGGACGAAAAGCCAGGTATAGCCCCCGAGCCAATCCTGAAAAAGGCGGCCGTTGTGAAGGGCGAACATGAAATGCCACAGAGAGAGGTACGGACCCCGCCCGATTTTTTCCGGCATTTCCGGAAGCGCGGCCCCGGAATTCACGGGCAAAAGGCCTTGTTCGTAATCCGCCCAATATTGCAGCTCTCCGTCTTTGACAGCCGCCCCTACGGCCCTGTGCGCCCCCGCGCCTTTCGCCCCTTTCGAACCGCGACCTCCGACCGGATTCCCGCGAACGTCTTTCGCAGAACCGTCGCTCTCGTCCCATACGTAAAGCCCCTTGAAAGACCCGATCAATACCCGCCCCTCGGAAAGCGTTTCCATCACCTCGACGCCCATGCCCCCGACACGGACTCCGACATCCACCGGCATAAACGGTCCTGAAAAATCCGCCGCTCCCTTGAAAAAGCCCTTGCGGGTCGCCAGAAGCAACGAATCGTCCTTCGAAAGGTAGACAGCCTTGTGGATCTCCGGTTTCCAATTGCCACGCGGTCCCGCATATTGCAACCACCGGGCGGGGACCGAGGAGCGAGCTATGACTTGTCGCAGCGGCGGGCGGATGAACATTCCCGTCAGGCAAACGGCAATCAGAAAGACCGAGGCGCAGACGCCGATCTTGAGGTGGTATTTGTGGAAAAAACGAAAAAGCCTCGCATTGACGCGTTTCGTTTCAAAGCGTTTCCTTTTCCATGGAACATACCAGATCCAGACGGCGGAAACGGTCATGCAAATCAGAACGATTCCGAAAAGGTCCACGAACAGTTTGCCGGGCATACCAAAAACGGAACCGTCGTGGAGTCTGAGCATAAAACGCGTCATCGGGGCGCGCGTGTCCTCCGATGTTCCAGCGACCAGGGGCATGAGGCGCAAAACCGGGTCCTCCTGCTTTTCGCCTTCGAGCCGGTAGCAGGCTTCCGGGGTAAAAACCAGGACGGATTCCTTGCGGCGCACCAGATCGACGACCTCCGTGTTTTCCAGCCGAACGTCCTCGATTCCGTCCCAATGCTTTGTTTCGAGATCGAATCGATACAGGCCGTTTCGGGTCCCTGCGTACAGGGACCTCGCCCCGTCCGATTCGTACAGAAGCAGGCAGAGCGCGTCGCGTTCGAACGCGGATGCGGGATACCCCTCGTCCATGGAGAAAAAGGTCCTGCCCCCGTCAGAACTTCTCCACACCCCTGCCCTGCCCCCGACGATCACGCTTTTCGAATCGGATCCGGAAAACAACGCCTCTCTCATAGCCATTCGGTTCCAGTTTTCAAAACGGAAGGAGGGAGGCGTGCAAGAAACCGGCATCGTAACCTGGCTGATCAGTGACGGATGGTTTAACAACACGCCGCTGACGCCTGCCGACAGGAAATAGAGCAGACAGATCAGCCCTGTATATTTATGAATATTTTTCGACCATTTGAATATGGTTCTCCACGGCATGCGTTTGTCAACCTCCCGAGATTGTTGGATGCCTGGGTTTGGTTTTTGTTTCGGTCACGCCTCTGCGGAACGAGGACGCAAAGCGTCCTGATATGCATTCCAACGCGAAGCGTTGGAACGAGGCGGACGAGGCGGTGGCAGCGCTGCCGAAATAAAAACCAAGCCCGGTGCGGGTATATGCCGAACCGAAAAATACAGGCGGCGAAAAAGAATGGTTCGTTCGAATCCGGTCCGACTATCACCGTGGACAACCATTGTCAAGCCAGCCGCCGGAGGACGATACGCGACATAAGCGATTGACAGCGCGATTATGCGCGTTGTAAACAAATACCAGAAAAACGGAAAACAAATGCCAGGGCAACAAAGCGGTCGAAAGCGCCAACCGAACTGAAACGGCCCATTTCCTTTTTTCGATCTTGGCGAATACATTTTGAAATTCATATCGATTGGAATGGAATGGATCGAGGAATGGACGATCAAACCAAAATAAGACAGCTGGAGCACACCGTAAGGCTGCTGGAGGCCCGAAACGAGGACCTCCTGAGTCGCATCTGCGATTTCAGAAACAGCTTCCTTCTGAACCCGGACCCCGTTTTCCTCGCCGACATCGCCCATTTTTCCATCGTGGACACAAACAATTCGATGGAGGAAATCTTCGGCTATTCCCGCCACGAGATCATCGGCAAGCCCCTGCCCGCCTTGTTCCAGGATTCCGAAGAGGACTTTTGGCAGTTCATCGCCAATATCGGCGAAAAGTCCAGCATCAGGGACTTCGAAGTGAAATTCAAGAAAAAGACCGGCGCGCCCGTCGATTGCAGCATCAACGCCAACCTCTTCTCCAGCGAGATGCACGGAATGATGATCCTGGGTTCCATTCGCGACATCACCGAGCGCAAGAAACTGGAAAGGGAGAGGGAAATCGCCCACGACGTCATTTCCAGAAGCCCCATCATCGCGTTCGTGGGAGAGAACGTCGCGACGTTTCCCATCGAATTCATCGGCGACGGGTTCGAAAAACTGGGGGGCGATAAAGGAGCGAGAATCGAGAATGGAATCCTGCTGCTCGATACTCTGATGGATGGCGGCACCATCGAAAAATTCGTTTCGGACCTGTCTGCGTTCTACAGCCGGGGCGACGGCTTGTTTACCGGCAAATACCCCATCTTCGTCGGCGGGGAAAAAAAATGGTACGAGATAACGGTCGCCGTCGATATGAACGGCGCCAACGAAATCATGTCCTATCTCGGCATCGCCTGGGACATCACCGAAATCCAGGAGGCCTACCGCAAACAGCGGGAACTCGCCGAGATCGACGGACTGACCCGGCTCTACAACCGCAGAACCTGCATGGAACTTCTGTACAACACATTCGTCAAGGCGGTGAGGCAAAAAAAGCGGATCGCGGCCCTGTACATCGACCTGGACGGATTCAAAGGCGTCAACGACACCTACGGGCACGACATGGGAGACGCTTTGTTGACGGAAGTCTCAAAGCGATTCGACGAGCACCTCAGAAAAAGCGACATTGTCGGACGGATGGGCGGCGACGAATTTCTCGTGATCTTGACCGAAGTCAAACGGAAAGGGGCGGAGGCCGTCGCCCGGAAACTGAATCGCTGCCTGGCCCTTGCGTACCGGATCGAAGACATCGAGATCGAAACGGTCAGCGCCAGCATCGGAATCGGGGAATACCGCCCCGGCGACGCGGACCGCAAATGGTCCATGAAGCAGTGCCGACAGGAGGCCGACCGCCTGGTCAAAATGGCCGACAACGCCATGTACAAGGCCAAAACGGCCGGAAAAAACCAATTCGCGGTCTGGGACCCCTCCTGGACCGATTGACGGGGATGGACTCGTTCCCACGCTCCAGCGTGGGAACGCATGTCGGGACGCTCCTGCGTCCCGTCAAACCCGGCGCATACCCCTATCCGGTGTTTCCAAAAAAAAGCTTGACAAAGATCGAGGATCGTGAGAATTAAAATCCCGGTCTGAAGTTAGACCAGTCTAACTGGACGGATTGTCTTACGGTCCTCCATCCATCCTGATGCGAGGAAAGTGAAGGCGCAGCCGAAAGCGACGGCATTGTCGCGTGCGGCCGCGCCTTTTTTTTTTGCCGCCGCTTCGGCGGCCAGTTCATGTTGATCCGAGGGAGAACTTTTCTTATGGATTCTTTGCGAGATAACACAATGCGCCTCTCTGTCGGCAGTGGGACCAGCGTCAAAACGCCAAACAAAGTCGCCAGAACGTCCTGCAAACACTGCGGCAAGCGATATTCCTACGACCCGGAAGAACTCGAGGGGCGGACGCTCCGGTATCGTTGCAGGCAATGCGGCGGCACAAACCTGCTGCCTGGCGCCAAGACGGCATCCAGGCCAAAGACCGCGCCCGACACGGGAAAAACGCCTGGTTCTGGCGAGGTTCGCGACAGCATTGATGCAAGGACCTTTTCGAAGAAAGCGGTTTTTCGAGACGCCTGGACCTCCTTTTCCAAAAACTGGGGACACCTCGCCGGAATCGGGTTGATTTTTTTGGGGCAATTGCAACTTTTCCACGCGCTCCTGGCTGTCTGGCAGGGCCGGACGGAAGGAATCTCAAGTCACGAAAGCGCAGTTTCCCAATCTTGGGGGCTTCCGACCTTCATCCTTTTGTTCTTGCTTTTCGTTTCGGCCTGCTGGACTCACGGAGCGGTTTTCCAATGGCTTTGCGACCAGCGCATTTGCATTTCGGAAGCATACCGCCGAGCCTTTCGAAAGCTTGGAGGATGGGTCTGCCTCGTGTGCATGTACGGCTTTATAGTACTCGGAGGTTTCGTTCTTCTGGGAATTCCCGCGCTGGTTTTCAGCGTCCTTTTCGCCTTCTCCTTTTTCATCTTCGCCGAAAAGGAATCCACGGTGACGGGTTCGATTATGGACAGTCTGGAGTGCGTATCCCAAAAGCCTATCGCAGCCGGCGTTTCGCTGTGGGTCGTTTGGCTTCCGTCCATCATCGCCTCGGCCGCTTTCGGATTGCTGTCGGCCTTTGCGGTCCTTCCTTTCGTCGCATTCTACATGCACGCCCTCTACGGGCGGCTTCGGGACAGCCGTCCCGTACCCTTTCGCGAAAAACTCGTCGAACGCAGGCCGGAGCCGTGGCAGTGCATCGCCATTCTGGGTTTTGCTTCGTTCGCCATTTTTATCAACCAATACGATCCGAATCCGATCGGGCACGTGCTTCGGTCGCTGTCGGTCGGAATGTAGAGGAGGAAAAATTGATGCTATTCTGGAGAAAAAAAGAGGGCTCGGCCCAAATAGCCCCGCGCCAGCCGGTTTTCCCGCTGTATCTGGCCTCGGAAGGACAAAGCGTGCGCATCGTCTCGGTCAAGGGAAAGGCGGAAACGCAGTTGAAGTTGATCTGCCGTTCCATCAATATCGGGGACGAGGTCCGGTTGATCCGGCGAAAGTCAAACGGCTCCGTGGTGATCGGCAAGTCCGGAAACCGGTATATTCTGGGCGGCAGACTGGCTTTGAACATAGACGTGGTTCCCTGCTGAGGGATCGACTGGAAGACGAGCATCGGAGAAGAAAAAATGAAGGTATTGCTGAGCAGCTTGGAGATCGGTGAATCGGCGGTGGTAAGGGGATATTGCAAGGAGAACCGGATGCATAGGGAAAGGCTTCTGTCCATGGGGGTCACTCCCGGTGTTTCGCTGAAAGTCCTGCGCTACGCGGCCCTGGGAGATCCCATCGAGATCTTGGTCAGAGGGTTCGGCCTGAGCCTTAGACGCAGCGAGGCCGATACGGTATATGTGGAGAGGAGCGAAGCATGAGAGAAGCGACAGTGGCGCTGGCCGGAAATCCCAACAGCGGAAAAAGCACGGTGTTCAACGCTCTGACGGGCGCCAAGCAGCGCGTCGGAAACTGGCCCGGAGTGACGGTGGAAAAGAAGACAGGCGTTCTCAAGTACGCGGACACAAGCTTGCAGGTGGTGGATTTGCCGGGTATCTACAGCCTTGCGGCATACTCGGAAGACGAAAAGGTGGCCGCAGCCTACCTGACAGGCGGCGAACCGGACCTGGTGGTCAACATTGTGGACGCGGTCAATCTGGAACGGGGTCTGTACTTGACCTTGCAGCTGATCGAAACCGGCGCCAACGTGCTTGTGGCACTCAACATGATGGACATCGTGGAAGCGCAAGGCACAGAGATTTACGCGGAACGCCTGGCGAATTGCCTGGGCTGTTCGGTGGTGCCGATCACGGCGACCCGCAAAAAAAGCATCCAAGACCTGAAAATCGCCATACGCGCAGGCCTGTCGACGAGGTCGTCAGGCCCCCCCGTCTCCGTCCCCTACCCCGCCGAAATCGTCTCCGGCGTGAAGGAGCTGGCCAGGCAGATCGAATCGTCCGTTCACGATGAAAGGATCGACGTCGCATGGCTGGCGTTGAAGCTTTTGGAGGGCGACCCTTACGCCGAAACACGCACCAGCGCTCGTATCGCAAGACGGGCAGCCGAGATTCGAGAAGAAATCGAAGTCATGCTGGACGAGGAACTGGAGGTGCTGGTGGCCGACAGCCGGTACGGGACCATCGGCCACATCGCATCCAGGGTCGTCCGGCGAAAGGAGCAGGCGGAACAGTCCTTGACGGACAGGATCGACGCCGTTTTGCTCCATAGGATATGGAGCATTCCCATCTTTCTGGCAGTCATGTACCTGGTGTTCGTGTTTTCCATCAATGTGGGCGGCGCGTTCATCGACTTTTTCGACATCCTGGCCGGCGCCGTTTTCGTCGATGGCATCCGGACGGTGCTCTCCGCAGTCCAATGTCCCCCGTGGCTTGTGGCCACTCTGGCGGACGGAATCGGGGGTTCGTTTCAGACCATCGCCACCTTTGTTCCGCCCATCGCCTTCATGTTCGTCGCCCTGGCGACCCTGGAGGACTCGGGGTACATGGCCCGGGCCGCATTTGTCATGGACCGCCTGATGCAATCGGTGGGGCTGCCCGGAAAGTCCTTCATTCCCATGCTGGTCGGTTTCGGATGCAACGTGCCGGCCATCATGGCGACACGGACGCTGGAGAACCAAAGGGACCGCCTCATGACCATCATGATGAATCCGTTCATGTCCTGCGGCGCCAGGCTGCCAGTCTACGCCCTGTTCGCGGCTGCCTTCTTTCCGGAGGGCGGCCAGAACGTCGTGTTCGCCCTGTACGTCATCGGAATTGTCTTCGCCGTCCTGACGGGACTCGCGCTGAAAAGCACAATTCTGGCGGGCCCGATCACCCCGTTTGTCATGGAACTGCCCATCTACCACATGCCCACCGCGCTCGGGGTCCTGCTGACCGCCTGGGACCGGCTCAAAGCCTTTGTCTTCAAGGCCGGGAAAATACTGATACCGGTCATATTGCTTCTGACCTGCCTCAACACCCTGGGCACCGACGGCAGCGTAGGCAACGAAAACAGCGAAAAATCGGTACTCGCCGGAATAGGAAAAACCATCGCCCCCGTCTTCGCACCCATGGGGATCACCCGGGAAAACTGGCCGGCCGCGGTGGGACTCTTCACGGGCGTGTTCGCCAAGGAAGCCGTCGTGGGGACTTTGGACGCCTTGTACGGCGCCATGGAACAGCCCGAACCGGGCGACGGAAAAAGCGAGGAGCCCGGCGGCGATTTCACGGCGAGTCTTTCCCAAGCGTTTTGTTCGGTTTCCGAAAACCTGGTGGGCCTTGCCTCCTCTCTGACCGATCCTTTAGGCCTTTCGGTGGGAGACGTGTCCGATTTTGAAACCGCTTCCCGCCAACAGGAGGTGGGAAGCGCCGCCTTTCGCACCCTGACACGCCTTTTTCAGACCAAGGCGGCGGCATTTTCCTATATGCTTTTCGTCCTGCTGTATTTTCCTTGCGTCGCCGCATTGGCCGCGGTCTACAGGGAAACCGGCATCGAATGGACCGTCTTTGCTGCCGCCTGGACCACGTCGATCGCCTACGCAGCGTCCGTGGTCTTCTACCAGCTGGCCACGTACCACCAGCACCCCAAGGCGTCTTTGAACTGGACCATCGCCATCGTTTCGCTCTTCGCCATCGTCTTGCTGTCCATGAAGTTCTATCGCGCGAAAAAGTCGGCGCAAATCCCGACTAAGACTCATGGAAATCAATACAAACCCGGCCTATGCTGACCTCGACCGGGTGCCTTCGGTAGCGCCGTCTTCAACGGCGGCGCTTTGCCCGGTGCCTTCGGTAGCGCCGTCTTCCACGGCGGCGCTTTGCCTATCGGCTTGTTAGCCGCCATTCTCCGCGAGCCGCCGTGGAAGGCGGCGCTACCGGTGAATGAAACAAAAACCTTAAAGAATATTCGGCCGCTTGAAATGAAAAAAATTCTGCTCGTCGATCACAACAAGGATATCCGAAACCTGCTGTCCCGCGAGCTTTCCTGGATCGATCGCCGATCTGCCGGACTGCTGCACACGCCTTACGTGGAAAAGGCCATCCGGTATGTCCAAAGCAACGGAGCCGATCTTGCGATCCTGCACCAAAAGACCATCGACAAATCCACGGTCCGCATGATCTCCACCATCTACAACCATTGCCGCGACCTTCCTTTCGTCTTGTCAACCGAGTCGCTCTCGGATAAAAACGCGGGGTTCCTGACAATCCTGAAGCAGTCCTTCTGGATTCCCCACAACCCCGAAGGCATGGGAATCATGCCGGAACTCGTCGAGACCATTCTCGACGTCAACGCCAGCGGCTTCATGGCCAACATGCCCCTGGAGGCCTTCCTGCAAATGATTTCCATGGAAAACAGAAGCTGCCGCATCAAAATCAAAGGCAAAAAGGGCAATACGGGCGTCATGTTCATTGAGGACGGAGAAATATACCAGGCCTTCGCAAACCGCCTGTCCGGCAAGGAGGCGGCCGTGGAGATGATCAGCTGGACCGGCACGGACATCGTTTTGTTCGACGGCTGCAAGCTATTGGAAAAAAAGGTGGAACCCTCCGTCAATTTCCTCATCATGGAAGGCTGTCGTCGCAGAGACGAAAAATCCGAAAACCTCTCGGAAAGATTCGCCCAGGCAAAGGCGGCAAATTCCGCAGCGGAAATCTCCCTGCTCGCATCCGACGAAATCCCTCTGCAGGGCGACAACGCCGTAAACAACGGAAAAAAGATTTCGAGGCCGAATATTTTCCAGCTCATCGAAACCATGAACGATGGAAAAAGGAAACGTCGCCAGAGCAGAAAACAAAAGCAAGCCTTTTCGCCAAGACTCGTCAAAGACGCCAAGCCGGTCATCCGCACCCTGGCCAGCTTCGTGTCCCGCCTGGAGGGAGTCAAGGCGCTTCTGATCGTCTTAAACGACGGCACCGTGCTGTCCAAAAAACAGCCCGGCTCTTCCTCCGAAATGGAAGCCGCCCTGGAGGAAATCCTGGCCGACATTCAATTCCAAAGCGCTTCCACAAAATACATGCGCCTGAGAAGCCATGTCATTCCCAGCGGAAAGAAATCCGACCTGATGGTCTTTTCCCTCTCCCCTCTGAACGTCGTCATCGAGGTCGATGCCGGCGCCAACATCAACTCCTACGTCGAGACCATGAAGCCCCTGATCAAAAGAGCGGCCTTCCGGCTGAGGACCGAGACGCAAGACCATATGGAGCGACAATAGCTTATGTGGCGAGAAAAACATATAAAATTTAGTTGGATACTTTAAGCCAATCGTGGCGGGATCTGTTTATGCGCCTTGCCGAACCGAAAGGCGGGAAATAGCCTCGTGCTGCTCGCCAGCCGGCTTCCCTTCCCGGACCTTTCCGTCCACAATCCCCGCGAAGCCCCGGAAGAAAGCGTGACACGACACATTCACATATGTTATAAATTGGCGATGCAAGCGGCGGCGAGACCTCCGGAGAGCTGGTTGAGCCCCTCTTCCTAAAACGGCTTCAAAATGATGGCGGCATCGGGAAGCACGGCGTCGCCGTTATCGCCGGCCGGAAAGGGCTTAGCTTTCAAACACCGGTTGCTCCGACTGTTTCCCCTTCCGCTGAAGTATTGTGCCTGGACCCCTTGTATATGGCCAAGGAGGGAAAATACTTCGTGAATGTGGTTCCGAAAGATACCCGCTCGGTTCCGAGCGCGATGCGCGAGCGCCTTTACGGCATAAACGCCCGTGCGACCGGCAAGGTGACGGACGACAACAGGGAAAAGGCGACGCCCCAAACCCGAATTGGCGGCACGCGAATCCTGTCCATGCCGACCGGGGTACAACTGCCCCGGAATCCGCCAGGGGGGATTCCTTTGTACAAACCGGCGGGGCTCGACCACCCATGGGTTGCCGGTTCAGCGCCGGGTCGCCCGTGCGATGCCACCTGTCCTTTCAGCCCATGACCGGACGCTTCGCAGCCGTTATGGCATTCATCACGATTCTGGCCTATGCCTGGCCCGCCAGGGTTTGGTTTTCCGCCGACCCGACTCCCCGTCCCCTTTTTCAAACACCCCTCCGCAGCGAGGATTCCCGCGAAACGCGCCCGTTTTTTTCCCGTGATTTTATCAACCCGGAAAAGGCGGGAGCAATGGTTCATGCGGGGTCCATTTGCGAAATGCCCGAAGGGGATATGGCTGCGGTGTGGTATGGCGGTACCCGCGAAGGGGCTCGGGACGTGGCCATTTTCTTTTCCAAAATGAAATCCGGGCAGAATTCATCGTGGTCTGCTCCCCGGATCATTGTGGACCGAAAATCTGCTTCCGCCGAGTTGCGGCGCTATATTGGAAAAGTCGGAAATTCGATCCTCTGGAGCGGCCCCGATGGCAAACTCTGGCTGGTTTATGTCACCATATCAATAGGCGGGTGGTCCGGGAGTTCTCTCAATGTCAAGACATCCCTCGACGGGGGCCGTACCTGGAGCCGGAGTCGACGATTCACCCTGAGCCCCTTTTTCAATATCAGCGAGCTGGTCAAGGCCCGGCCGGTCGCGATCAAAGCAGGCGGGGACCCTCGCGGCAAAAACGGGTTCGCGGTGCCCATCTATCACGAATGTTTGGGCTGCTTTCCTGAAATATTGTGGATTGAGCCGCAAGAATCCCACCTTCAATACACAAAAAGCCGCATGGCCGCAGGACCCGATTTTTTGCAGCCCTCCATAGCCGTACTGGACCCGTTGAAGGCTTGCGCCCTTTACCGTTGTATTTCAGACGAACGCCGCGTTGCCATGGCCTCGACAGGAGATTGCGGCCAACACTGGAGTCGGCCCGCGTTTCTCAATCTCCCCAATCCGAATTCTGCGGTTTCGGCGTTGCCTTTGGCCGAAAAGCGCATTCTTCTGGCCTTCAACGACAGCCAAAACACCCGCGAAACGCTCCGGCTGGCGGTTTCTCGGGATCATGGCCGAAGCTGGACGAGGATTCATACGTTGGAACAGGCATCAAATGAAGAGTTTTCATACCCGTATATGATTCGGGGACAAGACGGGCGGATTCATCTGGTCTATACCTGGAAACGCAAAAGGATTCGGCACGTGGTTTTCAACGAGGCCTGGATCGACGAGCAGCTGGAAAGGGCGCAAGAACTATGACCTATGCGTTTTCCTTTGTTTTTCCTTTTCTACTCCTCATGGCGATGGGACAGCTGGGACTCGGGCTGTCTGGACGTTCCCCGGGCGGTGCCGGCAAAACCGGCATTCTGGCGTTTCTTGCCTTTCTCATGGTGTTGATGCCAGCAGGAGGCATTCGGGCAGGACGATGGCTGGTCAGCCTTCAGGCCAACAACAGCATCTTATTGACCGCGCTCCTCTTTTCGCAGGTTTTCAAAAGGGCGTTTGGCGCTCAACTTCTGGACCAGAAAGCGACACTTGCCTGCTTTCTGTTTGCGACGGGCGCCGGCTTTTTGCTCTATCCCATGGCCTTGGGAATCGGGATTTACGATCCCTATTGCGCCGGATGGGGTTTTTCATGGCTGTTTTGTCTCACTTTCGCGCTCACGATCCTGCTGGTGGTCCTGCGAAACCGTTTTTCCATCGTGCTTCTGGCCGCAATACTGGCTTACGATTTCAACCTGCTGGAGTCGAACAATCTATGGGATTATATGGTGGATCCCCTTCTCGTGGCCATATCGTTAACGGGAATCATCTGGAAGCATAGGGCAGGCCGAACAAAGAAACGATTGAACGGGACGGACCGTCATGAAAACTCCTCGGGCTTTTTCAGTGCCCTTCGGATTGCGAAATCCGGCCAAAAACATTTAACTGTTTCGGAGGTAAAAAAATGAAAATCAGGGTGCCGCGAATCGCTTTCGCAACAGTCCTCTTTTTCGGATGCGTGTTCCAAAACGTCAACGCAGCCGATCAGATTGTCAATTTCGAGACCGTTTCGGAAACCATTGGCTGCCGGGAATGTGTTCAAATGAAAGGTTTTACGCTTACATTCGCAACTCCCAACACCTACCTGGCCGCCGGGACTCAGATCACCATTCGGATGCTCAATCCTCAGGGCCAGTATGTGAAACTATGCCGCGATATCGATATTGAAATTTCACCTACAGGCGGGGGGAGCCACTGGGACCGTGTTGGATTGGGGAATATTCCCAACGGAGGTCCCGGAGCCCGATCTGCTTTCATTGATCCGACTTTGCGTTCGACTACCCGCGGGATTGGGGTTTATTTCAGGGTTTCCGGCCTTGCGGGCTCGGAAGAATTAAACATAGATATCACGGGAAATCCCGGCGATGCGGTTGTGGTAGGACCTTTTGCGGATTCGACATTGGTGTTGGAGTTCTTGAACCAAAGGGACAACACTTATTACGACCGGGACTCGATTTGGATCGACGACGACGGCGACGGCGCCTACAATGCGTGGGGAACTTCAGAAGACAATTCATTGTGGATTCAAGCGGATATTTCCGATGTTTCGGACATCGTATGCGAAATCGAAGCGGAAAACGAATCCTCTGGCGTCAGTGCGTATGACTTCCAACCTTCCCAGGCGCAAATTGCGACCCTCTCGGAGGATTGCCGAACCGTACCTGATTCGGTCCAGGTGGCCGTTTCGACCGCCGCCGAATCGATAGGCTGCCGGGATTGCGCCCAACTCGACGGATTTTCGCTGACGTTCGACCCGCTGTCACTTTTGGAGACGGGCGACGCGATATCCGTCCGCTTCGTCAACCCGGCGGGCCAGAGCGTCGTGCTGTGCCGAGACATCGACCTGGAGATTTCTCCGGGCGGAAGCGGCGGCAAATGGAACCGTCCAGCTCTCGACAATATTCCCGACGGCGCTTCCGGCGGGTCGGGGCCTCTGGTCGATCCCAATCTGGACTCCAACGCGTTCGGCTCGGGGGTGTATTTACGGGTGAGGGGCGAAGCGGGGGCCGATGAGTGCATCGTCGAAGTCGCGGGCGATCCGGGCGACGCCCTTGTCGCGGGATCATCCGACGATTCCAGCCTCGTTTTCGAGCTTCTGAACGGCAAGACCAACGCCGACTACGACCGCGCCGGCGTTTGGACGGACCCCGACGGCGACGGCGTCTACGACACGCCCGCGACTGCGGAGGAAAACTCCCTGTGGGCCAAGGCCAATTATTCCGATGTCGCCGAAATCCTTTGCGAGTTCGATCTGCAAAGGGCCAATCCCGCAAACGGCGCTTTTGTGTTCGACCCTTCGCAACCGCTGACGGCCACCCTCGCCGAGGATTGCCGCACCTTGCCTGATCCGGTCCAGGTGGCCGTTTCGACCGCCGCCGAATCGATAGGCTGCCGGGATTGCGCGCAACTCGACGGCTTTTCGCTGACGTTCGACCCGCTGTCACTTTTGGAGACGGGCGACGCGATATCCGTCCGTTTCGTCAACCCGGCCGGCCAGAGCGTCGTGCTGTGCCGGGACATCGACCTGGAGATTTCTCCGGGCGGAAGCGGCGGCAAGTGGAACCGTCCCGGTCTCGACAATATTCCCGACGGCGCTTCCGGCGGGTCGGGGCCTCTGGTCGATCCCAATCTGGACTCCAACGCGTTCGGCTCGGGGGTGTATTTACGGGTGAGGGGCGAAGCGGGGGCCGATGAGTGCATCGTCGAAGTCGCGGGCGATCCGGGCGACGCCCTTGTCGCGGGATCATCCGACGATTCCAGCCTCGTTTTCGAGCTTCTGAACGGCAAGACCAACGCCGACTACGACCGCGCCGGCGTTTGGACGGACCCCGACGGCGACGGCGTCTACGACACGCCCGCGACTGCGGAGGAAAACTCCCTGTGGGCCAAGGCCAATTATTCCGATGTCGCCGAAATCCTTTGCGAGTTCGATCTGCAAAGGGCCAATCCCGCAAACGGCGCTTTTGTGTTCGACCCTTCGCAACCGCTGACGGCCACCCTCGCCGAGAATTGCCGCACCGTTCCCGATCCGGTCCAGGTGGCCGTTTCGACCGCCGCCGAGTCGGTCGGCTGCCGGGATTGCGCGCAACTCGACGGCTTTTCGCTGACGTTCGACCCGCTGTCACTTTTGGAGACGGGCGACGCGATATCCGTCCGTTTCGTCAACCCGGCCGGCCAGAGCGTCGTGCTGTGCCGGGACATCGACCTGGAGATTTCTCCGGGCGGAAGCGGCGGCAAGTGGAACCGTCCAGCTCTCGACAATATTCCCGACGGCGCTTCCGGCGGGTCGGGGCCTCTGGTCGATCCCAACCTGGACTCCAACGCGTTCGGCTCGGGGGTGTATTTCCGGGTGAGGGGCGAAGCAGGCGCCGAGGAGTGCATCGTCGAAGTCGCGGGCGATCCGGGCGACGCCCTAGTCGCTGGGTCGTTCGACGATTCCAGCCTCCTTTTCGAACTTCTGAACGGCAGGACCAATGCCGACTACGACCGCGCCGGCATATGGACGGACCCGGACGGCGACGGCGTCTACGACACGCCCGCGACTGCGGAGGAAAATTCACTGTGGGCCAAGGCGAATTTTTCCAACGTCGCCGAAATCCTTTGCGAATTCGATTTGCAAAGAACCAATCCCGCAAACGGCTCATTTGTGTTCGATCCTTCGCAACCGCTGACAGCCACCCTCGCCGAGGATTGCCGCACCGTTTCGGATGCGGTCGAAGTAGAAGTTTCGACCGCCGCCGAGTCGGTCGGCTGCCGGGATTGCGCGCAACTCGACGGCTTTTCGCTGACGTTCGACAAGTTGTCTCTCTTCGAGACGGGCGACGCGATATCCGTCCGTTTCGTCAACCCGGCGGGCCAGAGCGTCGTGCTGTGCCGGGACATCGACCTGGAGATTTCTCCGGGCGGAAGCGGCGGCAAGTGGAACCGTCCCGGCCTCGACAATATTCCCGACGGCGCTTCCGGCGGGTCGGGGCCTCTGGTCGATCCCAACCTGGACTCCAACGCGTTCGGCTCGGGGGTGTATTTCCGGGTGAGGGGCGAAGCAGGCGCCGAGGAGTGCATCGTCGAAGTCGCAGGCGATCCGGGCGACGCCCTTGTCGCGGGATCGTCCGACGATTCCAGCCTCCTTTTCGAACTTCTGAACGGCAAGACCAACGCCGACTACGACCGCGCCGGCATATGGACGGACCCGGACGGCGACGGCGTCTACGACACTCCCGCGACTGCGGAGGAAAACTCCCTGTGGGCCAAGGCGAATTTTTCCAACGTCGCCGAAATCCTTTGCGAGTTCGATCTGCAAAGGGCCAATCCCGCAAACGGCGCTTTTGTGTTCGACCCTTCGCAACCGCTGACGGCCACCCTCGCCGAGAATTGCCGCACCGTTCCCGATCCGGTCCAGGTGGCCGTTTCGACCGCCGCCGAGTCGGTCGGCTGCCGGGATTGCGCGCAACTCGACGGCTTTTCGCTGACGTTCGACCCGCTGTCACTTTTGGAGACGGGCGACGCGATATCCGTCCGTTTCGTCAACCCGGCCGGCCAGAGCGTCGTGCTGTGCCGGGACATCGACCTGGAGATTTCTCCGGGCGGAAGCGGCGGCAAGTGGAACCGTCCCGGCCTCGACAATGTCCCCGACGGGGCTTCCGGCGGGTCGGGGCCTCTGGTCGATCCCAACCTGGACTCCAACGCGTTCGGCTCGGGGGTGTATTTCCGGGTGAGGGGCGAAGCCGGCGCCGCAGAATGCATCGTCGAAGTCGCGGGCGATCCGGGCGACGCCCTTGTCGCGGGATCGTCCGACGATTCGAGCCTCGTTTTCGAGCTTCTGAACGGCAAGACCAACGCCGACTACGACCGCGCCGGCATATGGACCGACCCCGACGGCGACGGCGTCTACGACACGCCCGCGACTGCGGAGGAAAATTCACTGTGGGCCAAGGCGAATTTTTCCAACGTCGCCGAAATCCTTTGCGAGTTCGATCTGCAAAGGGCCAATCCCGCAAACGGCACTTTTGTGTTCGACCCTTCGCAACCGCTGACGGCCACCCTCGCCGAGGATTGCCGCACCTTGCCTGATCCGGTCCAGGTGGCCGTTTCGACCGCCGCCGAATCGATAGGCTGCCGGGATTGCGCGCAACTCGACGGCTTTTCGCTGACGTTCGACAAGTTGTCTCTCTTCGAGACGGGCGACGCGATATCCGTCCGTTTCGTCAACCCGGCGGGCCAGAGCGTCGTGCTGTGCCGGGACATCGACCTGGAGATTTCTCCGGGCGGAAGCGGCGGCAAGTGGAACCGTCCCGGCCTCGACAATATTCCCGACGGGGCTTCCGGCGGGTCGGGGCCTCTGGTCGATCCCAATCTGGACTCCAACGCGTTCGGCTCGGGGGTGTATTTCCGGGTCCGAGGCGAAGCCGGCGCCGCAGAATGCATCGTCGAAGTCGCGGGCGACCCGGACGACGCCCTTGTCGCGGGATCGTCCGATGATTCCAGCCTCGTTTTCGAGCTTCTGAACGGCAAGACCAACGCCGACTACGACCTCGCCGGCATATGGACCGACCCCGACGGCGACGGCGTCTACGACACGCCCGCGGCTGCGGAGGAAAATTCCCTATGGGCCAAGGCCAATTATTCCGATGTCGCCGAAATCCATTGCGAATTCGATTCGCAAAGAGCGAATGCCGCAAACGGCCCCTATGCGTTCGACCCTTCGCAACCGCTGACGGCAACCCTTGCGGAGGATTGCCGAACCGTTCCAAATGAATCCCAGGTCGTCGTTTCGACTTTTTCAGATGTGCTTCTTACCCAGGACAGCCAGCAGATGGGGGGCTTTTCCTTTACTTTCGACCCGTTGTCCATTCTCGAGGCGGGCGACACAATTGTCGTTCGTTTCGATAATCCGGAAGGCCAGTACGTCGTGTTGTCCCAGGACATCGATCTCGAAATTTCGCCCGACGGAAAAGGGAGCCGATGGAACCGGCCGGGACTGGGCAATATCCCCAGTGGTCCAAGCCGGTCGAGAAACAGCCTTACGAGTCCTCTGTACGACCCCACTCTCACTTCGGACGTGTTCGGTTCCGGCGTGTATTTTCGAGTCCACGGGAAAAAGGGGTCTTCGGAGATTTTCGTGGATGTCATGGGCGATCCCGGCGACGCCCTCATCGCGGGATCGTTCGACGGTTCCAGCCTCGTTCTCGAATTGCTGACAGGAAAGGGCAGCATCGACTACGACGTAGGCGGCTTGTGGATAGACCCCGATGGCGACGGCATTTACGACGTCCCGGCCACCGCCGAGGCGAATTCATTGTACGCCCAGGTCCTTTACTCCGATGTCGGGGCCGTCACCTGCGCAGTGGAATGGCAAAGGGCAAATTCCGAAAACGGAACGCCTGTTGTCGAGTTTCCGAATTCCGAGGTGGGCTCGATACAGGAGCCGGTGCAACCCCTGCAACCCGTGATACCCAGCGTGAACGAATGGGGTGTCTTCATCCTGATCGCGACGATTTTCGCGTCGGCGTTATGGAAGATGAAAAAAAGCTAGTTCTAATCTAAGGTCCATCGCGGATTTGTGGGGAATGGGTAACCAGAGCTTCCAGCTCTGGTCCCATATCGCGAATATGCCCCCGCCTGGAACATAGGGCATGCCAGACCAGGATGGTCTGGCTACCATAGCACGCCTGTTCCCGCAAATCCGCGATGAGCCGTTTTTTCCGTCATACCCGCGAAAGCGGGAAACCACGAGCTTCCGCAGACTTCCCGGATTCCGGGTCTCCGCTGCTCTGCGCCCGGAATGACGGCCGCCTCGGTCCGCGGCGAAAACTTGATCATCGAGTATCAAATATTATTCTTTTTCTCCCACATAGAACCATGGCGGACGGCCCAAAATCAATTCTTCTTCACGGATGGCAAGAATTAAAGGTCGATTCATATCCAAGGCTTTGATCGTGGCGCGACCAACCGGGGTGATCCCTTCAATTTTCATACCTTTCCATTTGAAATGATCGCGCCAGTTATGTCTTCTGGGATTGAACAATGAAACATTCCGACCAGTCTCGGGATCGATAGCCTTTTCACGAGCAGACTTTCGCAAAGAACATGAAACGCAAGCCAAAGCCAAATTTTCCAAGTCGGTTCTGCCGCCTGTGGAAACGGGAATAACATGATCTATATGAAATGTCGCTTCCTGACCAGCTTGAGACAAACCGCAATACTCGCATCTATTTTGGCAACGCCTGGTCACCAGCTTGCGCAATGCAGGCGAGATATATCTCATGCGTCTCCGGCCGATTCTCGGTCTGCTCTCTGCGCCCGCAAACGCAAAAGCGTCAAAAATTCTGCCAGGTCAACCAAACCTTCGGCTTCATCGCGCTCCGCTCGACTCAAAGCCTGCCCTCTATCCTGGCGATCCAAAAGCTCCTGCAATCGCTCTTTGACACCCGCAGGCAAGCTAAATCGAGCCAAATCTTCGGGAATCTCCAATTTTAACATTATATTATGAGGCATAATCCCCCCAATTATTGAAAATAATAAAAATCGTTTGGCCGTAACGATCAATGTTCCATTTATTTGTCTCTTCTCTTATACGATTCTAAATCCATGATCGAATCATATTTACACTGTTCGAATAGGTCAATGCAAAAGAATGGGGCCAACTGGTTTTGGTTATTGCGTCGGCCAACCAACACCATCATTCCGCGCGGAGCTTGCGGAGACCCGGAATCCAGGCGATGATCGAAACTGTTGGGCGAAAACCGGCCGAAGTTAAAACCAAGCCTGACGCCGGGCTTGGTTTTAACTTCGGCCATGCCCACGGCCCCTCGTTCCAACGCTTCGCGTTGGAATGCATACCAGGACGCTTCGCGTCCGCGTTCTGCGGATGCATGGCCGAAAACCCCTCGATGACTTTGCGCCGCAAACGCAAGGACCATTCCGAAGGATTTTCATCACCCCAGGCTCGGACTACCGCATCGCCTTTCCGGCTCACTCGTCGCCGGGACTTTCAACCCGCAATCCGATCAGTCCTGGGAATTCGGACAGGGTGCGGGGCAGGCGTTTCATGTCGATGGTTTCCGCCTGGCGGCGCAGCTCGGCGCCCCACTCGGCGAGCCGGGACATTCTGGATTTCCTGCCCAATCGCTCGACACGGGCTGCGAAGCGCTCGATATCGTCGATGAAAAAGCAGTCGTTCGCCTGCCTCCATTCTTCCAGAAGGTCCTGCCTAGTCCTTTTCGATAGAGGTTGGACCCGGTCCCGAGAAGGTTGCGCTGCGATTTCCAAGATCGGCTGCGGCGAGTTTTTCCCGCGTTGCCGGGCACGAGGAAGAAAGTTACGGACATTGTCGTCGGCCACCACGACCTTGGCGGGCCGGAATCGAAACCGGTCGGGTTCGATTCCCGGTGGCGCCGTGGCGCGTCGTCCTTCGGGCACGCCGGGCAGGAGCAATTGAAAGCGGCTGCCCGCGCCTTCCTCGCTTTCCACCCGAAGTTCTCCTCCCATGATTTCCGCCAGCCGCCTGGCGATGGAAAGCCCCAGGCCGACACCGCCGTATCGTTTCTCATCCTGGCCCGGGACCTGGCCGAAGACCTCGAAGATCGCCTGCCGATGCTTTTCGGGAATTCCGATGCCGGTGTCGGCCACCTCCAGGAGCAGATCGTGCGACAACGGGCCGGCGGCCTTGGCCGAGGCCGACAGGGTCACGCGTCCGCGTTCGGTGAATTTCACCGCGTTTCCCGCCAGGTTGATCAGGATTTGGCGCAGGCGCGACGAGTCGAGGACCAGGGAGTCCGGGAGAACATCGACCTGGACGGCCAGTTCCAGTTCTTTTTCCTCTGCGGCCCCGGCCATAAGCAACCGAACGTCCTTAAGCAGCGCCGCCACATCGACGGGCCGGGGGCGCAGTTCCAGCTTGCCCGCCTCCACGCGGGACAGGTCCAGAACGTCGTCGATGAGGCGAAGAAGGGCTTCGCCGTTGGAGGAGATGGCGGCCAGCCAACTGCGATGTCGTTCGTCTTCGAGATCGCGGCCCAGAATTTCGGCAAAGCCGAGCACCGCGTTCATGGGGGTTCGTATTTCGTGGCTCATGTTGGCCAGAAATTCGCTTTTGGCGTGGCTGGCCGCTTCGGCGCCCTTGCGGGCCTCTTCGAGGTCCCTGGTCTTTTCCGCGACCCGCTTTTGCAGCAGGCTGGCGTGGCGTCTCTCCGACCGCAGCCGCCAGAAAAACCCGCCGGTCGCAGCCAACAGGCACAATGCGCACGCTGAGAAAATGAAAGCCCGGGTTCGCCACCAGGGAGGACGGACCGTCACCCTCAGTCTCGCCGGCGTTTCGCACCATACGCCGTCGTTGTTGGATCCCATGATCTCAAGGACGAATCGGCCTTCCGCAAGACCGGAATAACGGCCGAAACGACGATTGCCCGCTTCGTACCAGCCGGAATCGTGTCCTCGCAGCCTGTAGCGGTACTGGTTTTTTTTCGGGACCGTGAGATCCAGGGCCGCGCATTCGAATTCGAAGAAAGGCCGCTGCCAGTCCAGAACGATCTCGGGGGTCCCGTTCGCGCCCTCCGGTCGCTGGAACCGAAGCGGCCGTCCACCTTGGGTTACCGACGTGATGGCCATCGGCGGAGGATGTGGGTTGCTTTTCAGGCGGTCGGGCCGGAATCGGCTGATGCCCATGTATCCGCCGAACCACAGTTCCCCGCTTCGGGTTTTCAGGCCGCTGTTCGGAAAGAAACGGGCGCCCTGCAAGCCGTCGGCCGCGACCAATCGCCGGACCACTTTTTCGGTTCGTGGATCGAATGCGACAATGCCCCGGTCGGTGCTCAACCAGAAAATTCCCTGTTCGTCCTCCAGGATCTTGTTGACGTCCGGAGGAACGCCTTCGTCTTCGGAAAAATGGGAAAAGCGGCCGCCGGGAATGTGCAGCTTCTCCAGGCCGCCGCCCCGAGTGCCGACCCACAGGACATCCGGGTCGTTCTGGTGAAAACAGACGACGGCGTTGGAGCAGATGCCGTCCGGGTCTTCCGGGTCGTGCAGATAGTAGGAAAACATCTCCCGCGCCTTGTCGAACCGGTTCAGGCCGCCCCCCCATTCGCTGCCGATCCAAATGGCGTCGTCGCCCACATCGTGGCGCAAAAACTGTGTTTCGCCCGTGGAAGGCCCTTGGCCGCTATGGCTTCTGTCCGTCGGAAAGTAGCGGAACGTTTTCGAAGTCGTGTCGAACCGGGCCAGGCCGTAGTTGCTCTCCGTGCCGGTCCAGACGACGGCGGGGTCGTCCGGGTCCGCGATCAGCCGGGTGTATCGATAGATCTCCGAATCGGCGGGCGGATCGAAACGCGCCCGAACACTCTCCTCGGCCGGGTCCCACAGAAAAAGCGGACCGCGAGCGGACGCGATCCAAAGATTGCCGTTCCCGGCTTCCAGGATGCTTCCGACGGAAACGGCAGCAAGGGTCCCGGCGACGCCGTTTTCAAGCTTGCAGGGGACGAACCGGTCGTGTTCCCGGTCGAATCGGTGCAGTCCGCCGTAGGTTCCGGCCCAGACCGTGCCGTCGCCGTCTTCGAAAATCGCCGGGACCACGTTGCCGCAAAGGCCGCCGCAGCCCTCCCTGTAAAGACGGAAATTGCTGCGATACGGATCGATTTTGTCCACCCACCCGGAAAGCGTGGCGATCCAGACCGCCCCGGCTCGGTCCTCGAAGACGCAGGAAACCAAGTCGTCGCTCAAGGAATCGGGATCGGCCGGATCGTGGCGATAGGCCTCGAAGGTCTCGCCGCCCTTGTCGAAGACCACGAGGCCGGAAGGCGCGTCGCAGCCGCAGAGCCACAGCCGCCCCCGGCCATCGTCGAAAATGCTCCAGACCTGCGGAGCCAGGACCTCGCTCCGCGGGTAGCGTCGAAACGTTCCCGTGCGCGTGTCGAACCGATTCAGCCCGTCGCGTTGCGTTCCGATCCACAAATATTCCGGGTGCCGCCGGTCCTGGACGACATCCGCCACCACATCGTTTTTCGCGCCCAGGCTGCAAGGATCGGCCGGATCGTGGACCCAGGCGGCGGTGTACTCGCCCCTGGATTTCTCGAACCGCGAAAGGCCCCCCGGCCAGAAAGCGACCCAAAAGACATCCGGATCGCGAATGTCCTGCACGATCCGTTGCAAGCCGTCGCGTTCCGGACAATAGCGTTCGAACATCCCGTTCGAGCGACTGAACTTCGCCAGCCCGCCGTACGTGGCGAACCAAAGCAAGTCCGGGTCGGCCCTGTCCGCGATCATTCCGAAGATCATGTCGTCGGGCAGGCTTCGCGGATCGCCGGGCGCGTAGCGATAGCACGCCGAATCGCCGGAAATCTTGTCGAACCGATTGAGCCCGCCGCCCCAGGTGGAAACCCATAGGATTTCGGGATCGTCCGGGTCCTCCACGACGGCGGACACGGTGCCGTGCGACAGGCCGCCCGGCCGGGGACCGTAATTTTTCAACGCACGGCCGTCCCATCGAAACAGCCCGCCCCCGAAAGACGCGATCCACAAGAACCCCTGGCGGTCCTGGATTACGGGACGCGCCGCCTCCGCCCCCAGATGAAACGCGTGGTCGAACGCGGGCGGGCGCCCTCCCCTTTCCCCAGGGCTCGCCGGAACGGAAACGACCGCCAACAACGCCAGTACGACCGGAAAGAGATGCCAAGCGCGCCTGCCCACTATCCGTCCCCCAACGCGCGAAGAAACGCTTTCAGGTTCACCTTTCTGCGGGTCAGATGCAGCTTTCTGCGAATGTTCTCCCGATGATATCCGACCACGCTTTCGGAAATGTTCAGAAACCTGGCGATCTCCTTGCTGGTGCCGCCGTCGCGGATCAGTCGCGCCACCTGGATCTCCGAAGGCGTCAGCCCGAATTTCGCCGAAGAAAGGACGGTCGCGAATCGCGAAGCGACCTCGTCGATACGACTCTCGATGCACTGGACCCACTCGCGCTGCTCGGCCCGCAGGTCGCTTTGCTTCAAACGGTCCAGAAACGGACGGATCGCGCCCTGAATGTCGCCGACCGCCTCCTCCCGGCTGTTCTCGCGGTCCTTTTCCATCTTCCGCAGCAGCACGTTCAAGGCGACGTTGCTTTCTTCCAGCTCTCGGGTCCGTTCCAGGACCTTTTCCTCCAAGCCGTCCCGGAGGCGTTTGAGTTCCACGTGCGCGCGCACCCTGGCCAACAGCTCGGCGACGTGAAAGGGCTTGGGGACGAAGTCCGCGCCCCCGGCCTCGAACCCTTTCACGATTTGCTTCGCGTCCGTCTTGTGCGCGCTCAAAAAGACGACCGGTATCGCTCGCAGTGCCGGGTTCGCCTTCAGGCGCTTGCAGGTTTCCATACCGTCCATGCCGGGCATGACGATATCCAGAAGGATCAAGTCCGGCTTGATCTTGCGGGCCGCTTTCAGGCACTGCCCGCCGTCGCTCGCCAAGGCGACCCGATAGCCGGCGTCCCTCAACGCCGTCCCGAACGCCTGCAAGCTTTCGGGCTGGTCGTCTGTCAACAAAACTGTCCCTTCATACATATTTCGCTCTTTTTTCCAGTTCCTGTCCGCTGCTCGCTCGATACGCTACCCATTCGAACAATGCGGGATTGAATTTACGACCACTTTTTAAAATACCATATATTCGGATATGGAATCAAAGCAAACGGTTACGCATCAGCTGTTCCATTTTTGAATGTCTCAGGCGCCTTCACAGTAACCAGACCATCCTGGTCTGGTTCGGCGCGTCAGGAAATGTTTCTTTACCGTGGGCATGCCAGACCAGGATGGTCTGGTTACCAAGGTCGTTGCCACCTCTTCGGCATGGAATTTCCTTTAAAATCAGAGTCGCTGGTTACGAGGCTTCGGGCGATACGCCGCGAATTGGACCGCCGACACCGGGCCTCCCCAAAATGCCCGTTTTTTCCGGGCAAAATACGGGCGATTTTTTGGCAACATCCATTTCGAAAATCATGCTATCGTAGCCGCAGATCGAACCAGGCCATTTTCGACAAGGCTGTTTGCAAAAGGGAGGAAACGGATGGGAAAAAGGAAAACAAATCGCTCGGTTATCGCATTCGCGGTCGTTTTCGCGGCGTTGTCGGCGGCAGCTTCGGTCGCGGTCGCGGCCATGACGGTCTCATACGACTACGACGGGGCCGTACGCGTGGAGCTTCGCAAGACCGAAGCCGGATTGGACTTCTGCAAGGACAGCGACTACACGGATTATCATGGCGAATACAGCCTGGATATCACCGAAGACGGCGTCTACTACGTAACCTTCAGCGGCTCCTCCAAAGACTGCACGAATGAAAACTACAACAGCGACTCAGGCAAATCCTGTCCCGAATACATGGAGTTGGCCGCAGACGACGTACTCGCAGGCATCAACGGCGTACTAAAGCCGCTGGGGACGATCGCGGGAACCGTGACCGACTCCGAGGATGCGCCGCTTGAAGGCGTCGAGGTCTGCGCCGACAGCGCGTACGGATGGAGCTACAATTGCACCGAAACAGGCGCCGGCGGGACCTATCTGCTCGAAGACGTGACTCCGGGCGACCGTATGCTGCGTTTTACGGACCCCGACGGCGAATACGCGTTGGAATTCTACGACAACGCCTAAGAACCAGCTGCTGGGCCATACCGGAACCAGCTCCCAGCCGTTCACCTTCGTCGGCGGCTTCGGCGTTCGCCAGGAAGGCGACGGCGGCGAAATCTACCACATGCGCGCGAGATATTACGACACCGTCTCCGCCCGGTTTCTCTCCCGAGAGCCGATCTGGCCGGAGATCGGCGATCCGAAAAGGCTCAATCCGTATCAGTATGCGGCGAACAATCCGGTTTCCATGTTGGACGAGACGGGATTGTCACCGAAAAAAGATGCGGGCAGGCAAAGCTTAGCAGAAAGGGTTTATGAAAAATAGGACAATTGTGAATTTTCACTTTGGCTAAACAATCAGGTGCTTCTATACTACACAGGAGCCGAATGGAATAAAGACGTGCTTAACATGCTTAAGAAGATACGAATATACTCACAGAACGATTTGTTGGAGAAACGAATTTACATGTTAAAAGGGAAATATAAGATACTCTCCGGAGAGTTTGATGACGATCTGGTGTTACGAAACGCAATAAACGATGAAAGACGGGATATAAAATATTATGAAGACGAATTGGCTTCCAAACTGCATAGACAGAGAGTTTATAAAGGAATGTCTTGGATACACATTATAAAAAGACCCATTTGGTACTACTGGAAACTTCAGGAACTATCGATGGGCGTTAGCAATATCAAGGAAACTCTCGAATTGAAAAAAAAATATCTCGACATGATCCTCAGCTACAAGCAGAAAAGGAATTGCCACGCAAGCCATAGAGCAATCAGGTCCGAAACTCTCCAAGAGCAAGTTGACGGCAACGACCTGAAATTATGTCGCGGAACGAAGGGGACGAAAGAAGCCGAAGCTCTCCAAAAGCAAGTTGTCGGTAACGACCGGATTTTCTCAAAAGTCCCATAGCAGCGTAGAAGGATGGGCAGGCCGCGATCAGGGAATTCGGGACTGTTTCAAAGCCTGTTCACCACCACGCCCTTCGATCTTGCACGAGGTCTACCCCACCTTTCCTTGCAGGTCGGGGAACGTTCGGAAAAGTTTGAAATAGCGGTGGGTTGGACTCTCTGCGAGGTTTTCGGACCTTATACTCGATGATCAAGTTTTTTCCGCCCAAGAGCTTGAGATGCGCGTCATTCCGGGCGTAGCGTAGCGGAGACCCGGAATCCAGGAAGTCTGCGGAAGCTCATGGATTCCCGCTTTCGCGGGAATGACGGAAAAAACTTGATCATCGAGTTATACGTCGATAGAAGTGCGATTTGCGTTAGAATCCAGATTCAAACCCGCCCATTCTACGTCTTTTTGGACGGAGAAATACGGATTTTACACGCGGCAAGCGCAATACATAAGGAGGCGGCGTATAAAAACGGGCATGGTTTCAATATTTGCCGACAAGAACGATACGGACGGGTGAAGCGAAAAAAGATTTTCGCACTCCAGGGGCCCGCCTCCCCGACCTGCACCGGATTCCGACGTCGGATCGCAAGACTACAAGAAAAACGGAGATCGAGACATGAAAAGAAACTTCCTGGCAACGACGATCCTGGCGCCCTGCTGGCCGTCTGCATCCAATCGACCGGCCGGTGCGCGACCCTGTCGCTGTCGTCTCCCGACACGAGCCTGCAGCCGGGCCAAGCGTTTGCCGTGAACATTGACATCGACGACGCGACGGGCGTGGCGGCCTGCGCCTTCACGGTCCGCTATCCGTCGGACATGGTCGAGGCGGCCCTGGAGACCCCGGTCTCCACCGGCCTGTTTACGACCTTCCACGACGCCGACCCGGAGGCCGACCCGTCCGAAATGCAGACCTGGCAGGAGAACCTCGCGAGCGAAGGACTGATCCTGCTGTCCGGCGCGTTCATCGATTCCGAAGACGGCTCCGGGGCCTGGGATGGAGCGCAAACGCTCTTTTCCATCGGATTCGCGGTCAAGCAGGGGGTTTCCGGACCCTTTCGTATCGTCCTGGAACAGACAGAACATTTCAATCCGTCTCTTGGATGGGGCGAGGACGTGGACGAAGACGGCGTCTTCGACCCGTATGACGGCGACGAGCAGCACGGCGAACCGGTCCTGGTGGTCGCCAACGCCGTCGGTTCGGCCAGCGAATTCGAGACCGCCTTGGACGACTTTTCCACCGACCCGTATCGTGAATTCACGGTGGTCTCCGAGGACGACACCGGTACCGACGGCGACGGCATCGACGACAAAACCGAATCGGAGGGTCCCAACGACGGAGACGGCAACTTCGACGGTATTCAAGACGAGAACCAATCCGGAGTGGCCACTTTAAAAGACCCCGACGACGGAACCTACGTCACGATAGAGGCGCAAAGCTGCGCTTTGGGCGAAATCGACTTCGCTCCGGCGCCCTACGATGCCGATTACGACTACCCCTTCGGCCTGATCGACTTCAGCCTTTTCGATTGCGCCGGGTCCCGGTTCGTTCTCTACTTTCACGAAACGGACACCTTGGATGACCACGTCGGACGAGGGTACGGCCCCGCGCCCCCCGATTTCGGGTCGCCCGGATGGTACGACCTGCCCGACGCCGACATGGGCGGCGTCCAGGACAGGACCTCGACCGCCGGAACAATGACAGTCGTCTTGACCGAAGGCGCTCTGGGAGACGACGCTTCGGGCGACGACACGATCCGCGCTTCCATGGGACCGGGCAAGCCCAAATCCGGAAACCTGGACCCGGTGTCGATCCCGACCCTCGGTTTCTGGGCCGCGATAGCGCTCGCCGCCGTTTTGAGCGCATCCACCTGGAGAAAAAGCCGAAAATACGATGTGGCCAAAAACCGGTCTTGAATTTACCCCTCGGGCTCGTTTCTTATTTCGGCCGCACCTTCGCAAAACGCGGACGCAAAGCGTCCTGGTATGCATTCCAACGCGAAGCGTTGGAACGAGGCGGCGAGGGCATGGCCGAAATAGAAACCGAGCCCTATCCCTCTCGTTCGTTGCCGGGTCTCGGTTCGGCAACGAAAACCAAGCCCAGAAATTCAATCTGCGGATTTCCCGGATTGTTTTCTTTGTGCTTCCACGGTGGAGCACGTAATTTTTCCAAACCTTTTTTCAAGAAAATGGAGGTGAACATGATCAAGAGGAATGAGGCTGCTATTCTGGCATTTATCGCGCTGTTCCTGCTGACGACCGCCGCACCGGCCGCAGCTTCCGACAGCAGGGCCGCCATTCGGCTCTGGGGAAGCCGTTCCCCGTTTTTGTCCGGTTCCGCAGGCAGCGGCGAAGGCGCGCCGGACTACAACGATGCTTTCAGCGCGGGCCTGGCCGGCGGCGCCGAGTTCTCGTTTCGCTTCTGCCCATGGTTCAGCGGCGTGGGAGGGGTCGGCTATGAGGTATTTGACGGCGATTCATACAAAGACGTCTCTTTCAGCGACGCGAGGATCGTTCCCGTTTATCTCGGGGGCAAATTTCATCTGATCTCCGACGACGATCCCTTGGACTTTTACCTCAGGACGGATTTGGGGGCGGCGTATTTCTCGTCCGTCGATGTTTCCGTGAACTCCATGAGCGGCAAATACTGGGATTCGTCCTGGGTATTTCTTTTCGACGCCGGTGTCGGCACGGAGTTTCGACGGGGGGCATGGGGAATGAGCCTGGAAGCCAAGGCGCGTTACCTGGATGCGCCCGATTCGGCCCTCGGGACGCCGTCCGAAGCCGACTCGTGCTGGACGTTTCCAGTGACCATCGGCCTGAACTATCATTTCTAGAGACATTGATAACACGGACACAACAAATTATTCTTACCATCACATGAAATTGTCTTTAAGGAGGTTCGCAATGTACAAGATGGCTTTACGATTCAAGAATATATGGCGGCCACTGTTCCTGCTGGCCGCGATCTTTATCGTTTTTTCGCCCAAAGCAGCCATGACGGCCAACTGGGCGGATCAAGTGGAAAACGAGCTTTTCAAAAAAACGCCCCGCACACTCAACGGAAAGGCGTTTCTGGATCATCCGGTTTCCGGGGCCACGGTAATGGTGTGCGATTCCCTCGGCCATCCCATCCATACGGTGGAAACGGCTACGGACGACGACGGTTCGTTTTCCATTGCCTGGAACTTCCCCAAGTCTTTCTGGGTCGTGATTTCGAATGGCTTGTTGCAGGAAGAAGCTTTCGATCACGAGATCATTCGCTATATTCCCGAATTCGACGAGAACACGCTCTACAAAATCAACGCCATTACAACCCTGCTGGGCTATCACATGGAACGTCATCCGGAAGCGCCCTACTCGGAAGCAAAAGAGGCGGTTGCGGCATTTTTGTCCCTTTCCGAATCGACGACCCTCGACGACATCATTTTCAGCAGCGAATGGCGCTGCTACCAATTTTCCCACTACCTGTTCATGAGAGAATCGGACGACGTGGAAGGGGGAATGACCTCTTTTGCCGTGCAGTTACTGGATGAACTGGACGAGGGAAATACAAGATCGTTTTACGACCTTCATTCCATAGCGTCCGTCACTTTCGGAAATATCATGAAATTTCTCCTTCAAGGAGCGTTGAAAAAAGGATATAGCGAAGGCCTCGGCTGGGTCCTCAATTATCTGAACATCGGCGGTGACGATGCGGATAGCCGCCTGGACGAGATGGACGGCAAGATCGACCAAGTCATACAGGACCTTGACAGTATCAAAAAAGAGTTGGACAATCTGGTAACCGCTTTTGAAAAGGAATCGGAAGAAATTAAAACTCTTCTCGAAGGCGATAGCGCAAAGGACGCAATCAGCGTTATCAAAACACATTATTCCGGCAGCGGAATCGTTTCACTTACACATTTCGCATCTCTGAGAGATCCGGATGAGGCCGACAAAGAAGATATCGGTGATCTGGTGAACGGCATCAACGTGGAATGGGACATTGCAAGCAAGGTCCAAATCATTTACGACGCCATTTGTCCGGAAGATCCGGTCAGCAAGGGCGTGCTGAATCGGTGGACCGACTATCTCATAACATTTTACACGTCGGAACAATGCCCGAACTTTCCCGATGAAAGTCTCATGAATTCCTATCTGTCTCTTGAAAAATATTTTGCCTGGCTTGCCTTTTACCAACTGCAAGGAGTCTCTCTTATGGTGGAAGCGCAAAACTACGATTACGATCCGGATACGAATCAAACGGAAGAAGGCACCACTCCCGGCAAAGAAATCCTGGACGACTATCAACCCAAGCTTCAAGCCGAGACGGACAGGTTTATGCAGTGCGTTCTAAAACTCATCGTAAGCAATTGCAACCTGAATCATCAGGACGAGTTCCTGTCGCAAACCGCCGAAGAAATTCTGGCCAGAGCCACGTTTTTTTCGATCCAGGTATTGGGAGAAGAAGAGAGCGATGACTTTGGATTGCGACTCGGGGCTTTTGGAACGGAAAATCTCGTGGACGACATCACAGCGCTTGCCGCATTGCACAAAACCGGAATACTCGAAATAGAGCAGGGCGAGAAGCTGTCTGTCGATGTCGCGGATAAACCTTACGATTTCTGGGGAACTCTTGAATCCCCCAATTTAGCGAGCTTGGGCAAAGGGACGTCTTATCAGCTTCTCCAGGCCGATCTCGGTTCTTTCGATCCGGGCACGTACGAAACCGGATGTTATATCGGCGCGGATAAAGACACTTGTCATCAAACGGACGATGTTGTTGTTAAAAAGTATACGAGCAACTATTTCGAGGACACGGACGGCGAGATCACATATGGCTACAATGTCACGCCGTATCGCATCGGCGGCTGGGAAGCCATGATGGACAGAAACCATTTTTACAGAGATCAGTATACCGTAAGCAAGGACGGAGATGTCGAAAGCGGCTTCGACGAATATTTATTCGACGATTTTTCTTTCTATCTGGATGTCCGTGCGCATAACCACTACACCAACAGCTCGTCAAGCATCAACCAGAAGCTGGAATGGTCTCATAATTTCAGGTACGAGGGAGATGAAAGCGCCACGGCTCGGGTGCATATGACAGGACATGTTCAAGGCCATACCTATTTTCGCCATGAGAATACCTGGAACAATACCTGCTTCATAGAAAGTTGGGTAGGGTTGTACGACAAAAGCGCCGGGAGTATTATCGGCCGGTGCACCTGGCACTTGAATGCCACGGAGGAAGATGTGACACAAAACCTGGATACCGACTTCGACTGTAGTTTTGACAGCACGCTCCAACCGGACCAAGACTATTATATATTCGTGAATGTCCAAGGTTCCGGGCATAATAACAGCGGCGACTACAACTATGAAATAGCCTTGGACAGGCTTGACGACCTTTCGCTCTCCTTCTTTATCCCTCAGTCGGACACAGACGAATAGCATCGTTGTCGAAATTCGGCGTCGCTCGCTATTAAGATGCCCCCCCCCCCCTTCGAGGAACGAAGGATGGGGGGGGGGGCATCAAAGCGAGTACGCTACGGCATTTAAGCCAAGGGGACGGCAATATCAAACGGCAAATAGGAGCAACTGATTAGATTACTTTGAGGGCTTGCTTTCTATTTCGGCCATGTCCTCGTTCGCCTCGTTCGCCTCGTTCGCCTCGTTCGCCTCGTTCGCCTCGTTCGCCTCGTTCGCCTCGTTCGCCTCGTTCGCCTCGTTCCAACGCTTCGCGTTGGAATGCATACCAGGACGCTTTGCGTCCGCGTTCCGCATAGGCATGGTCGAAACAAGAACCAAGCGCGACTTTGATACCAGCTTTCAATTATGGTTGGCGCGCACCCATTGACACCTTTTCCCGCAACAATTATTTTTTAATTCGACTTTTTCAACATCAAAAAATGAAATTCAGGCTCTAACGGCCGGGGTTGTACAATTCGGCATCTTGCATGGCAGAGAGCTTCCCTCTCAATTGCGCGGTTGATCCCGTAGCGCATGCGGCTATCTCCGTTTCGAGTTTCGGATATGGACTGAAAAACACCCGCCCTTCGGGGTTCGACCTCATGTTACAACTCTCCACGCGAATTTCGAGGCCAAGTTCCCCACGACACCGATGTAACGCTGAAAGCGATTTTTCGACAGGTACATCGACAATTCGAAGACCAGTCGGCAATGGCAAGTGGATTGGTCCTTGGGCTCGCCCAGGATTTTCATTTGCCTCGATTCAATCCGTGCAGTGAAGGATTGGACGACACACAAAACCCGAGAACAAAAGGAGGGATTGTCATGAGCTATGTGTTTAAGATCAAGCTTTGCGGTCGCATCTGCGAAGAGTGCGCGGAGCCATTATCCGAGATCCAAGTATTGCTGTACAGCCGAAACGATGATCAAACGGCGAATCTGGTCGCCGCCGCTCCGAAAAACACCATCGCCAAGCTGGACGATTCGGCGGTTAAGAAAAAGACTTCATTGCTTCTTGCTCAGGGGTTTACGGACGCAAATGGCAGAGTCGATCTTCGACTCGACGACAAATACGACGGCAAGGCCTTTGACGTGGACATTCGAATCGGCGGTCCGGGCGACGGCGAAACTCACCAAATCCACCTCACGACGCTGGCGCCCACCTGGCGTCCATTGGGAAATGGATTTGTGGCGGTCTGGGATTTTTGTCTGCCGAGCCGAATGTGGTGTACCATTCTGTCGCTGGCCGGGCGATGGATCATCTGCGGCAAAGTGGTTCACTGCAAAACCCAGGCGCCTATCGGCGGAGTCGTAGTCTCGGCCTTCGACCGCGACTGGCTTCAGGACGATCCTTTGGGAAGCGCCGTCACCGACGCCAATGGCCGTTTTCTCATCGAATATGCCGAGGCGGCATTCACGCCCGGCACGTGGATTGACATCGAGCTGTACGGCGGTCCCGATCTTTATTTCCATGTCCGCCACCCGTCGGGGGCGCCGCTGCTGATCGAACCGCCGTCCAAAGGGCGGGAACCCGGCAGAGAAAATGCGGGCCGCTGCTTCTGCGCAACTCTTTGCCTGGACGAGTTCACTCCGGAGGAGGAAGTGTATCCGCCCCCGGTTTTCACCCACGTCGGAGGCTACAATCACCAGACGGATATCGACAGCGCCCCCGGAGGCAGCGGGCTTGCCTCGACAGACAACCGCGCATTCTTTAGAACCATTCGCCTCAACGGCTCATTGCCCAAAAAGCTGGCGGGAGGGGCGATGGAATATCGCTTCGATGTGCGGGAATTACAACCGGACGGGACCCCGCTCACATCATGGTCTCCCGTCGCCATGTCGCAGATCGACCGCACGGTGATCGGGCAGTTGTTAAAGTACGCCCCCGCCTATCCGGGCGATCCCAATCCGATCAAATCGGAATCCTACACCGTAAACGGCAATCCGGGCGAATTGGAAGCAATTGTTGTCGGAGGATGGATTCGGGTCCCGCAGGAAAGCAACACGTTTGGTCCGAGCGGTTTTTTCCAGCCGAACGGAAATCAGATCATGCTTAACACCGGACTGCTCGGAGGATGGAGCGATGTCGATCTGACCGGACTCGTCACGGGTCAAAGCTCGACATCCACAGGGCAGCCACTCGCCCAGAACCGTTTTTTTTCTATCAGAATGCGCGCCCGCAAAGTCGGCGATCCGGCGTCCGAACAGGTTGCCGGCGTTTGCGAGCAAATCGCCATCAACAATACGCTCTACGACAACATTCTCCGCCATCCCGCCTGGATGCCTCAAAATCTTTCCGATCAGCTATGCGTAGCGATGGTGGACATCCAGCAACTGGTCGTGGGAGGCGGTTGCGCCGGCATTGAAAGCGATTTGGACGTCCAATTCACAGCAGCCCATCCAAACATCGGGAATGTATCCATAAGCATGTCGGGTCCCGGCGGACCATACAACTTTACTTTGCCTCCCCCGACGCCGGGCGAGCGCTATGGAGTCGCGGCCCCAAACGGCTTTGTCGTAGCCGATTTGGCGCCTTGCGCCTACATCGTAACCCTCAGCGTCCAAGTACTGCTCACCACGGGGGATCATATTCCCGACAATCGGTGGGACCAGATCGCCTTTTGCAAAACGTAAAAAACAGCCGGAAGATGCGAGCCGCAGCCGGCTCGGCGTTCTAACGGATTGATTGGCATGCGACAATTTTTCCATGAAATTCAAAGGATTGTTCCGTATCGATATACCTTATGTAAAAACAGAGAGATTTTTGGAAACGAATGTAAACGGCGCTCGAATCGCCGGATGGTTTTTCCAACGGCTGGATTTTCGAGCCGCCCTGCCGCGCCAGCGGCTTGCTTGAACAACGCATCCAAGGGGAAAAGACACCATGAGCGGCAATTTTCAAAGGTCAAGGGTTTACGAAACATTGCACATGCCAACAAATTGCGGGCGGCTTGCCTGTTTGCTCTGGGACTGGTCACCGCCGGGCTGTTTGGTGCGGCCGACGCAGCCGACTTCACCTGGACCGGGGCGGCAGGCAGCATCCTTTGGTACGACACGCTGCTTATCGATTCGGGCCCGACCTATATCAGTAATTGGGGAACCACAGGCAATCCGCCGTCGTTCCCCGGGGCAAGCGACGACGTGTTCGTCACGGGTGGACCATACCAGGCGGAGACGGACGATCCGGCCGCCATCAACAACCTCGCCATCGGCAGCGGTTGCACCGTCTATGCCTATGACACATCGACGCTGGCCATCAACGGTCCCACGATCACCACCGAGGGCGACCTGTACGTCGAGGGCGGCGGCATAACTGCCGGGACTTTGCAGATCGACGTCAACACAGAGATCAGCGGCGCCGGAGACGTGGTCCTTGACAATGGCCATCTCAGCGGCACTGGCACGCTGAGCAATGCGACGGGGCACACAATTCGGACCGGCGGCGACGGTCCAGTCCAAAGAGGGTATATCGAGGTCGAGCTTATAAACGACGGCACTATCGAAACAGACAAAAGTACATAGAACACACTCGGCGACGTCACCAACAAAGGGTGGTTCCAGGTCCAGGGAAAAGGCACCTTGATCTTGACCGGAAGCAGCCTCTCCAACGACGGTACCTTTTCTTTCGAGTCAAGCGGCATCGGGTCCTCCGCGCTGCGTATCGACTCGAACGTGGCCGTCGGCGGCACAGGAGAGATCTACCTCTACCGGGGGCACATCAATGCCGGCGCAGGTTCGCCCAAGCTCACCAACCTGTCCGCTCACACGATCCGCAGCGATAACGGCAACACCGTCAACTGCCAGCTCGACAACCAAGGCACCATCGAAGCCTCCAACGGGAACTTCACGCTCACTGGCTCTATCGACCAGTTTACCGGAAGCACACTCACCGGCGGCACATGGATCGTCAGAGCCGACTCCAGCTTGAATATCGACATCGGAAGCGACATCGCCACCAACCAGGGCACGGTCGTGCTCGACGGTGTCGAGTCCCAGTTCGACAGGATCGACACCCTTGCCGATAACCAGGGCACGTTTGAAATTTTGAATGGCAGAGAGTTTTCCACAGTCGGTTCTTTGACAAACTCCGGTACAATCATAATAGGCGCAGGTTCCACCCTGACCATCGGCGGGATATACTATCAAAGATGAAAGGGTCGTTTTTTTTGCTTTGCGGCGGCGACAAATCCGCCCAAAGCAAGGATATCGACAAGGCAAGACGAATTGTAATAGAACCGGAGTAAACAGCTATTCTCCTTTCGGCCATATCCGATCGGCAAATCCCGAGTCCCAATCGAAATCGAGCGTCAAACCGCGACCTTTCTCGATTTCGCCGGAACGGCCTTTGCGAAAAAAGTATTCGCCGGGAATGACGAAAGAATCCGCCTGGCCATCCCAGACGATCAGGCTTGCGGTCAAACGGCTGTTTGTGGCAGGGTCCTCGAAACTTGCGGCTTTCAGGCGGGCTTGGTTCTTTTTGAAATCGACATCCGCTCTCTCGGCTTTCAAATCGAAAATTTTCTTGTTTTTCTTCCGAATCGTCACATTCAACTCCTCGACGACCCCGCAGGTGACAATCCCCGTGCTTTTGGCGCCATTCAGCAGGTCGGCAGTGTACGGGGACAGCAAGCTCGACATGGAAAGCTTCTCCTTGCTCTTTCCATCTTCGGGCAGGTTCAGTTCTATCGCGGCCTTGGTAAGCACGGCCTCGTTGAAAGGCCTTATGTTGAAAGCCCAGAATTTTCTAGGCCCTATCTCTAACGTGTCGGCGCGAACCTTCAGCAAAATCTGTCCGGATTGCCATGCCTGATAGTCGATGCCTGTGATTTTCAACGGGTGGGACGCATTCTTTTGCCCTCTCCGGTCCGTTTTGCCGGAACCCTTCGTGTCAACGGCGGCCAATACCGTAAAAACTGTGATCGAAATCAGAGACAACGCGCTCCAAAGGATGATGTGCTTCGATAATTTCATTCTTAATCTTCGAAGATGTCCGCAGTTCCATTGCCATTGAGGTCTCTGTTCAAACCGGCCGGGGCACTGCCCTCCCATTTGACCAAAACGCCCCCGAAGCTCGGGTCCGGAAGCAAACCCGACGGAGCGTCTCCGGAAAAGGACGGCAATAGCGACCTTAAATCGAGCCCGTCGAAAAACAGACCCAATTCGACGACGGTATCGTCGTTTTGATTCGAGGGCGTATCGTTATCCTCCAAGGTAAATCGGCCATCCAGGGCCGCATCGACATCGGCCAACTGGTTTTGCAATTCCGAAATGCCCTCGGCGGTCATGTCCGCAAGGCTGATCAGGTCGTCGGATTGATCGTCCGTTTCGGATACCATCAGGTCGATGGCACTGTCCATGTCGTCCAGTCCCTGGCGAATCAGGGTCTCGGCCACAACGAGATGCGCGCCGCCGGTCAATGAAAGCAACTGGGGATGGTTCTTCAAAAAGACCTCCAGGGTCATCGTATCGTGGTTGACAAGCGATGCGATATCGATGTCCAGATTGTATGCCTTTTGAACGCGAATGGTCGCCAGCATCGCCCGCGATACGGCTTTGAAAAAAAGAACGTCCCCATAATCGCTTTCCACTCTCGTTCCATCGAACGGCTCCCACCAGTCCGCGCGAAAAGTCGCCGATACGCGCGAAAGGTTTTGAAGCGCACCTTCGATCTCCGGACGAACCACGTCATAGAGGAAATCTTGCAAATCCGCGCCTGTGGGCGACGAAGCCGGCAGGCTTTCCGTGAAAAGATCGTTCGGATGAAAATCCTTAGGGTCCCTTCCCTGGTCGGGAAAGCCGAATGCGTCGAAAATATCCCCCAGCGTTTGCAAGCCGTTATTGGCGTTTCCGTCGGAATCCATATCGAACCATAACGCGGCCACCCTGCACAGCGCATATAGAAAATTCGCCGTATCCGCATCGTTGGCAGACAGATTTCCAGCTCCGGAAACCGCCGATTCGAAAATGGCCTTGGCGTTTATGATTTCGCCGTTTCCCAAAGCCACAAGTCCCTGGGTCAGCAAATCGTCTTCCGTATCGTCGTCGTAGACGGAGGCGTCCACCGCTATCGCGTTGATTCCCGCGTTCCATCCAGCCCCCGTTTTCAGGTTGTTGTAGAGGGAAAAAGCCGTTATTTTCCGGTCCGATTCGATGAAAACGCTTCCTCCCGAAACCTCGATTCCTCCGAGGAGTTCCGTCATTTTCAATTCAGCAGACCCCATGGCGAGAATTTCGACCGACTTGACCGCGACGGTCTGGCCGGATGTGTCTCTGTATTTCAGTGAGACGACCGCCTTTTGGCTGTTCGGATTGGCCATGAAAAAAACGCTGTCCCAGGTTTCATCCTGCGCCACATGGGGCACCAGCAGATAATTGGACAAGACATCCGCGATGGGAACATCCATCATGACGCCGTTCTCGATCCCGAAGGAAAGCCCCGCCAGCGGCACGTTGGATTCGATCTGCAACCATCCGTCCACCGGACTCGTAAACGCGACCACGCCGGACCACTGGCCGCCAAGGTCTATTTCGACAGCCTGCGATTTTTTCAAACCTCCTTCGTTTCCGTAAACGGCTATGGTTGCCGATGCTTTTTCTACGACGCTTAAATTGGTAAGCCCGACCCCGGTGGCGGACCCGTTCGCATTCGAATAATAGGGAAGGTAATAGGTGGCGCCTTCCGAGTACGGCGACCAGGAACAACAAACCATGGATAAGATGGCAACGAACAAAATCCTTTTGACAAACATTTCCTCCTCCTTGCTGTCGATATCACTATCGATATGATGTTTGACGTTCTCCGGTTTCGGATTCGGGGCGACAGCTTCGAATTGCTTTTTCGATTGGCAGGATTTGGAGTTCGCGTCGTTCGCCGCCCCGTAGAATCGAGGCCAGGCCCGCATTGAGGTTTCCAGAGGTTTCGTTCGCCAGCCGCCTTTCTTGTTCCCGACGAAAAGTACCGATCAACCGAACGGGCGGCATCTTACATTGAGGTCGTATGTTTGTCAAAGATTATTTGCTACGAGTACTTCGTCCAGACCGGTTTCTCCCGGGAACGTATGGTATAGATCCCCGCCGAAAAAGCCCCAGACGGCTCGGCAACCGGCTTGAAAGGCACCATCGCAGTCTGTCCATGGCCACACACGATCATCTTCCGGCATGATATGAAGAAACGGGGGCTTTGTTCAGGGGGAAAGCAGGACGATGAAAAAAAAAGGGGGGGGGGTAAGCGCGGGAGCAGGATTTCCCGGAATGGAACTTGGTTTTTATTTCGGCCGTGCCATCACCGCCCCTTTCCAACGCTTCGCGTTGGAATGCACACCAGGACGCTTCAGGTCCTCGTTCTGCCGGTACTTGGCCGAAAAAAGAACCATCTCCCCCCGGAATGCAACCGGCCAACTTGGAGGGCGGCGGGCGGTCGGATGCTGTTTTCCAAAGGGCTGGGTCGGCGGAGTACCGGGGCCTTGTTCTTTAGAGGGCGAGATCGCGGGGTTAAAACTCGCAGTCGCCTACTCTTCGGGCGGGTGTTCTCCCATAGGCAAGAGGACCTTTCGCAAATTCACCAGGCCTTTCCTGTTAAGCTTCAAAGCCTCCACTGTTGCTCGGCCCGAAGGGGTAACCCCAATAATAGACGCAAAATCGGCGCTCCATTTGAAATGGTCTTTCCATTCTTGTCGTCTTGGATGAAACAAGGCCACCGAATTTCGTCGAACCCGTTTTCATGCAGGCAACGCCACGCTTTCTCCCTCAACAGATCGACGATCTGCCCGCCTTCCCTCTCCGTCGATTCCTGAAGAGTCCGGAACGGAGTCCCGCCGATTTGCTGGTGTCGGATGCGGTTCAGCAAATCGGCCGTCTTGCGAAACGATTTTTCGGTATCCCCGTAAATATAGGCGATTTCCTTGAAACCAACCGTCCTGTAATATTCCTTGGACCCCAGTGCCGGATAGAAGTCCGCCGCCGAATTGAAAACGAGTTTGTCGCTCCCGTCGAAAACGGAGTGCGTCGCAAATTCCAAACGACCGGCTTGCCGTCTATTCTGTAGGGTTTTCGGTTTCGCTCTATTCTTTGGCCTTGCTCCGCTTTTTCGGAGCTTTTTTTTTGACATTGCCTCGAGGTGCTTCGTCAGCGCCTCCCGGATGGCCTCGTGAGACGCGCTCAAAACGCAACTTTCGCATTGGTCGATGCTCTCCGCGTCCTTTTCGCCGATCGTCATCGCAAAGAAACCGTTGTTTTCCAGACATCCCGTCCCTTCGCCGTCGGAGCATTCGACGATTCCTATGTTGACCTCGATCTTGTAATTTCCCATGTGGCTGAACCCTCCTTGTTAAAGTTGGCATAGATTCAGCACATAAAAACATATTTTCGGATAATTTTCCAGTGATTTGTGAGCTAACAAAAATAAAAATATACATCGTGTCTATTTTTCGCCCTGGCAACCGGTTCATACCAACCGCACAGGTCGAAAAATTGGACGCAATAAAAGGCTGGCCAATGAGGTCGCGGCGAGAATCGAGGCAAAGCTTGTTCTGGGTAAATTGGAGTCGGACGAAGAAGAAAAACGAACAACAGCCATTTATCAGGGATTATGCGGAAGAATGGCTCGAAAATAGAAAAGGCCGCAACCTGTTGAGATTGAGGCCTTTTCGTTCGGACCCGGACGGACGAAACCGCCACGGTCCCAATTTGGCGAGGGGATCTGCAAAAAGAAGCGCCATTTTCCGGAAAGGAAAACGGCTTTTTTAAGAACGGCTGCTCAAACCCTGAACAGATTTGTTGAAATATTGCGCAAGCATCAAGGTCTCGGGTTTTCCCAGGGGAAAGATGTTCGGTATCTGGATTGAGCCCTCTATTCTCTGATCAACCATGTACTAAATACGGGATCAACGACTCGGTAAACGCCCTCTTCGCTTTTTTCCACATGGTCGAGAGATAGAAGCTTCTTCAAACCCGCCTGGACGCCTCCAATGGACTTCAAACCGTGCTTGGCCATGTACCGGGCGGACAGTATCGATTTCGAGGGCTCTCGTGCGACTGCTTTCAGGACGGCTATCTGCTTGGGAGACAACCCTTGGACAATCGCCTCGAAAACATAGGATTCGTTTTCGTAAAGCAGACGGAGACCTTCATCCACATCCCTGTCGTTCGCTTCCTTTTCCGCGATGTTGAACACGAACAAGGCCAACTTTTGGCAATAGTAAGGATGCGAGGACACGGCCCCCACGATTTTCTCCGCTGCGGAAGAAGCGCATTTTTTTCCGCCATCCTCGAATTTTCCGACGACGAACCGGACAAGCTCTTCTCCGGGAAGCTCCTTCAGGCGATAGTTCACCGCGCTTTGAAAAAACGGACGACGTTTGTCCGTGAACATCTCGAGCAAAATACGGCGGCGGCTGCCCACGAAAAAAAAGGAAGCGTCCTGTCGCTGGATGTAGGACCTCAGAATGCCCTCGACATTGAAGTCTCCAACATCCGTGACGTCCTGGAACTCGTCGAAGACCACATGCACCTTTCCGTCTTTTTTTCGGACGAAATCTCCGAGGTCCTCCATGGTCTTCTCCAAAAGATCGGCTCCGAAGAGGTTCGGGGAGGCGTTTTCCACGGAGATGGAAACGCCGTCCTCCTCCGGTCTCAAAACTGGACGGAACGATTTAAAGGCCGAAGCCAGCTTTTGCATCGCGGTTTTTCTTTCGTAGAGGCCTTGGTAAACTCCCTTTGCAATTCTTCCCGCCAGATTGTCCACAGACGAAAGGCCGAACATGTCCGCGTATATCGTCGTCCATCCCCTTTCGGACAAACCAGCCTGGACGATTTTAGCCAACGAGGTCTTCCCGTGCCTTCGCGGCGAGAAAAGGACCACATTGGTCTTGCTTTCCGCGTGGCCGGTCAAATCGGCGATTTCCTTCGAACGGTTGCAGAAATCCTTTTTATCGGCAATGACCTTCAGCGTGAAGGGGTTGGGCATGGGGCACCTCCGTTATTGAATCGCAATTATTGTTTTTCAATAACTGTATTTCAATAACGCGAAAGACGCAACCGAAAACAACAGAACTGATGCCCGCCGATATCCATTTCATTGTCACTTTTCAACAAAGTCAACATCACGGTGGATATATACGGCCATCCGATCCCGAGCAGCAATCGGGACGCCGTCAGCCGCCTGGACTCACCGCAACCATCTGCAACCTATACGCAACCAACAAAATAGAAAAGGCCGCAACCTTTTGAGATTGCGGCCTTTTCTTATATGATGGTGCCGAAGGGGAGACTCGAACTCCCACCGGGGACCCCCGACTAGACCCTGAACCTAGCGCGTCTACCAGTTCCGCCACTTCGGCATGTTTTGCAAATCTTTCAAAAAACAAATTCGATTGATTTCCAAATCGAAATGCGATATTTATACGGTTTTGGTTTGGTTGTCAAGAAAAATTTAACGAACGGGAAACTATTCAGATTTATGCAATTCATCGACAGTATCGAATCGATTCCAGGACCTTTTGATAACGCCGTCGTGACCATCGGCAACTTCGACGGCGTGCATATCGGCCATCAGGCCCTTTTCCATCAGGTGATCGAAAAGGCCTACGATATCGGCGGCGTATCCGTGGCCATGACGTTCGAGCCCCACCCGCTCAGGGTCCTGACCCAAAACGGACAGCCCCCGCTGATCACCCTGCTGGAGCAGAAGGTCGAGCTGATCGAAAGGGCTGGCATCGACGTCTTGATCTGCCTGCCGTTCACCCGGCAGTTCGCGTCCATATCGGCCCGGTCCTTCGTGGAGGAGCTTCTGGTCGGGCGCATCGGCATGAAGGCCGTGGTGGTGGGCAAGGACTACACGTTCGGCAGGAACCGCGAGGGCAACCTGGACATGTTGAAGAAGCTGGGCCGGGAGCTGGATTTCCAGGTTTTCGTTCTGGACTGGATTCGGGGGGCCAACGCGCTGGAAACGCGCAGCAGCAGCACCAGGATTCGGGACCTGGTCCAGAACGGGGAGATGGAGCAGGCCCAGAAGCTGCTCGGCCGGTACTACCAGATTCGGGGGACCGTGGAGACGGGTCGCAACCGCGGGGGCAAGCTGCTGGGCTTTCCCACGGCCAATATCAAGCTCTACGACGAGCTTTGCCCGAAGACCGGCGTATACGCGGTCACGGTGGAGTGCGAAGACGGCGGCAAGCACAAGGGCGTGGCCAACATCGGATACAGCCCCACCTTCGACGATCATCTATTCACCGTCGAGGTCCATATCCTCGATTTCCACGAAAACATCTACGGCCAGAAAATCCGCGTGAATTTCATCCGGCGCATCCGGGACGAAAAGAAATTTTCCGGCATAGAAGAGTTGTCCGGGCAGATTAAAAGGGACGTGGTGAGCGCCCGGGAAATCCTGTCTCTTTTTTGATGGACAGGAAACTCGCCATTTCCCTCGCCGCAGGGACCGTCGTTTCCGTCGTCACGCTGTATTTCGCCTTTAAAAACGTCCCTTTCGACGAACTGGTCCTGTACCTGGGCTCCGTGGACTATTTCGTCATTTTCCCGTCGATGGCCGCGGCCATCGTCGCATTCGTTTTTCGGACGCTGCGCTGGCGGGTCATTCTGGGTCCGGCCAAGCAGGTGACGTTCTCCGAGGCCTTCCATCCCCTGATGATCGGTTTCATGGCCAATTGCGTGTATCCGGGTCGAATCGGGGAGATCGCGCGTCCCTTGATACTGCGGGCGAAAAGCGGGGTCCGTTTTACCACGGGCCTTGCCACCGTAGGGGTGGAGCGTCTTTTCGACCTTCTTTTTCTGCTCGTCATGTTCGGTCTGGCGTTAAGCGAGATGGACCCCGGCGCAGGGGGACGGGTCGAGTTCGCGGGGTACGCCATAGACCGAGGCATGATCGTCGGCGCGGGCCGGGGTATGATCGCTTTGGTGGTCCTGATTTGCGTTTCCATCGTCTTGCTCACCATTGAAAAAACAAGAAACGCGCTTAAAAAAACCGTCGCCGCCTCGACACGCCTGCTGTTTTTCCTCGACGCTTCGAGAAGGGAAAAGTTCGCGGGCAAGTTCGTCCACTGGACGTCGCAACTGATGGAAAACATCGCGACCGGGTTCGCGCTGGTGAAGTCGCCCCGGCGCATTGCCGTATGCCTGGCCTATTCGGCGCTGGTGTGGGCTTTCACGGTGGCTTCCTATTACGCGATGATGAAAGGGAGTCCCGGAGTGGATTTGTCCGTGGTTGAAATCGCGGCGGTAATGGTCATGATATGCTTTGCCATCGCCCTGCCGTCGGTCCCCGGATATTGGGGATTGTGGGAGGCCGGAGGCGTGTTCGCGCTGAGCCTGTTCGGGGTGGAATCAAAGAACGCGGCGGGGTATACGCTGGTCAATCATGCGGTGCAGGTTTTTCCCGTAATCGTTGTCGGCCTGGTTTCCGCTTGGGCGACAGGCGTCAGTTTAAAGAGCATTTCCAAGCATACCGGGAAAAAGGACCATTGCATTGTCGATGGCGATGCGTTACAAGATGCCGGAAAACAGATTTAGAACATAAGAATTTGTGTAGTTTGGAACGGCAGGAAAGATTAGAGGTTCAAGTGTGTCCAGTTTGAAGATTGTCACATATCCTGACGAGTTTTTGCACCAGCCGACGAAGCCGGTGGAGAATATCGACGGCGAATTCCAGGATTTCGTCAACGCCATGGCCGCCACCATGTACGCGAACAGCGGGGTCGGTCTCGCGGCCATCCAGGTCGGCAAGGGGAGAAGCTTCCTGATCTACGACGTCCATCAGACCATGGAGGAGGGCCGTCCACAGCTGGAGGTCCTGGTCAATCCGCGCATCGTGGAAAGAGAGGGACAGATGCTTTCGGAAAGCGAGGGATGCCTGAGCGTGCCGGGGTATCGCTCCGACGTGAGAAGGGCCGAGCGGGTCCTGGTGGAGGGTTTCGACCGGGAGGGCTCTCCCCTGCGCATCGAGGCCGATGGATTTCTGTCCATCGTCTTGCAGCACGAGATCGACCATTTGGAGGGCCGTTTGTTCGTGGACCGGCTCAGCGCGCTGAAACGCCAGCTTTTCAGGCGGCGCATGCTAAAGCAGTTGCAATCGTCATGAGGGAAAAGTTGCGAATCGTTTTTTTCGGTTCTCCCGATTTCGCGGTCCCGGCGCTGAAGGCGCTGGTGGACGGCGGGCATGAGGTGGCGGCAGTGGTCACCCAGCCGGACCGTCCCAAGGGGCGCGGAAGAAAGACGACCCCGCCGCCGGTCAAGAGCGCCGCCTTGGAGCTGGAGCTGGAAGTCTTCCAGCCGGCGAGTATCAAGACGGAGGATTTTTTCGATGCCATGTCGAAAATCTCCCCCGACCTGTTCGTGGTGGTGGCCTTCGGGCAACTTCTTCCGCAAAGGCTGCTCGATGTGCCGGAAAAGGGCGCGATCAACATCCACGGTTCGCTACTTCCCAAGTATCGAGGCCCCGCGCCCATCCAGTGGGCCATCATCAACGGCGAAACCGAGACGGGCGTGACCACCATGTACATGGAGAAGAAACTCGACGCCGGGGACATGCTTCTTTGGCGGGCGACGCCGATATATCCGGACGACACGGCGGGAAGCCTCCACGACCGGCTGAGCCAGATCGGCGCCGAGCTGCTTGCGGAAACCCTTGGCAGGCTGGAAAAAGGGGACTTGAACCCCACGGCGCAGGACCCATCCCAGGCGACCTACGCTCCCATGCTGGAAAAAAACGACGGTCGGATCGACTGGAATAAGTCTGCGGAACACATCGAGCGCTTCATCCGGGGGATGTCCCCCTGGCCGGGCGCTTTCACCTTTCTCGACAAAAAACGGCTCAAGATTTTCAAGGCGCAGCCTGCGGCCGGCAAAAAGGACGCTGCGCCCGGAACGGTCCTGGAGGGTTTCGAAAACGAGCTGCGCGTGGCAGCGGGCGTCGGAGGCGCTCTTTCGATCGTCGAACTGCAAGGGGCGTCGGGCAAGAGGATGAACGTCGAGAACTTTCTGAGAGGAAACGCGGTCGCCGCAGGCGCGGTGCTTTCCTGAACCTTTTCGAATCGGTTGTTTTTCATATGGATGCTAGACAAGTCGCGCTGGACGTATTGAACGAAATCGACAAGGGCCAAGACACCCTTGACTTTCTGATGGACAAATGGACGGCCAACATCCGGTTTCCCTTTCGCAAGGACCGGTCGTTGCTCAACGCCATTGTCTTCGGCGTCACGAGATGGCGCAAGAAGCTGGACCATGTCATCTCCCATTTTTCCAACACGCCTTTCGAGAACCTGCACCCCGTCGTTCGCAACGTCTTGCGCATGGGGCTTTTTCAAATCCAGCACCTGGACAGGATTCCCGTTTCCGCCGCCGTGAACACGTCGGTGGATCTTGCCAAGGCCAACGCGCACGCCCAGCTGGCCAACTTCGTCAACGCCGTGCTGAGAAAAGCCACCCAGGAGATCGATTCGGTCCCCTACCCCGATCCGGAATCTTCGCCGGTGGAAAGCATGGCCGTGGAGAAGTCCTTTCCCGAATGGATGATCGAGCGCTGGTTCCTTCGATTCGGCATGGAGGAGACCGCAAGGCTGTGCGACTCGATCAACCAGATCGCCCCCATCACGGTGCGGGTCAACACGTTGCGCACAAACAGGGACAAGCTGGTGAAGTCCCTGGAAGGAGAGGCGGGCATGGTCTGGACCACGTCGGTCTCCGAGGACGGAGTCGGTTTTTCCAATCCGAAAAAGCCCCTGCCCGAAATGGCCGCGTTCCGGCTCGGATGGTTCCAGGTGCAGGACGAGGCGGCGCAGCTGGCGACCCGTCTGCTGGAGCCCCTGCCGGGCGAAAAGGTCCTGGACGCCTGCGCGGGCCTGGGGGGAAAGACGGGATACATCGCCCAAATGATGCAAAATCGGGGACGAGTCGCGGCCATGGACATCGGCAAAGACAAGCTGTCTCGCCTGGTGGCCGAAATGGACCGTTTGATTATCAAAAATACGACGCCTTATGTCCACGACTTCGAAGAGCCTTTAAGGGGAAGACCCTATCGGCACTACGACCGGATCTTGCTGGACGCCCCCTGCTCCGGCCTGGGAGTGCTCAGGCGCAACCCGGACTCCAAATGGCGCGCGAAACCCGATTCATTTGCAGGTTACACCCTACGCCAAGGCAAATTTCTGGACAATCTCGCGCGGTCGGTGAAATCCGGCGGGACCCTGGTTTATATCGTATGCAGCATGGAACCCGAGGAAACCGACGGGGTCGTGGAGAAATTCCTCGAAAGCCATCCGGAATTCAAAATCAAAAAACCGCCGCAGGACCTTGCGGAAAAGGCCCCGTCTCTGTTCACCCCTCAAGGCTTCTTCAGAAGCTATCCCCACCGGCACGACATGGACGGGTTCTTTGCGGCCGGATTCACGAAAAAATAACAAGGAGAACCATATATGAAACGAATCGCACCATCCATACTGTCCGCGGATTTCGCAAGGCTCGGAGAAGAGGTCCTCGCCGTGGAAAAAGCGGGCGCGGACTGGATTCACGTGGACGTTATGGACGGACATTTCGTGCCCAACATCACCCTTGGGCCGCTGGTTGTGGAAGCGGTGAAGAGATCGACGAGCCTTCCCCTGGACGTGCATCTGATGATCGAAAACGCCGACCGCTACATCGAAGACTTCGCCAAGGCCGGGGCCGATTGGATTGCGGTGCAGACGGAGGCGTGCGTCCATTTGAACCGGACCATCCACCTGATCAAGGAAAACAAGGCGAAGGCGGGCGTCGTGCTCAACCCTTCGACCCCGTTGAACGCCTTGGAATGGGTCATAGACGATATCGATTATGTGCTGATTATGAGCGTCAACCCCGGATTCGGAGGGCAGAAGTTCATCGAAAACAGCCTGGACAGAATCAGGGCGCTCCGCAAGATGATCGACGACCGGGGGCTTTCGACTCTGATCGAGGTGGACGGAGGCGTGAACCTGGACACCGTCGCCAAAGTGGCTGCGGCAGGCGCCGACGTACTGGTGGCGGGTTCCGCCATTTACGGCAGCCGGGACTACAAGGAGACCATCGAAAAGTTCCGGAAAGCCATCGCGCAGGCCCTCCAATAACCGGCAACTCTATTTGGGAAGGAAAATCCATGCAAGGTTCCGCAAAAACCCGAATTATAGTGTTACACGGCCCCAACCTGAACATGCTGGGGAAAAGGGAACCCGAAACATACGGGGCGACCACCCTGGATGAAATCAACCTGGGTCTCGAAAAAAAGGGGGCCGACGCGGGGATCTTCGTCGAAACATTCCAGTCGAACCACGAGGGCGAAATCGTGGAAAAAATCCAGAAGGCCTTCGATACCGGCGTCGATGGCGTCATTATCAACCCGGCGGCCTTCACCCACACCAGTGTCGCCGTCCGCGACGCCCTGCTTCTTCTTGACTGCCCGATCATAGAGATTCATCTGTCCAACATCTACAAAAGGGAACCCTTTCGACACAAATCCATGGTCGCCGACATAGCGACGGCCCAAATTTCCGGCCTGGGCGCGGTGGGCTACGAACTGGCCCTGGAAGCGATGATTCGTCTCATTTGCCGGTAACTGATTTCTTGCGGTCCGCTTCCGGATGGGCTAAAATATTGGAAATAAACAACGGAAGTCGGACCAACGGATTGGTGAAAGGCATCGATGAATCGAACTATAGCCCCATTGAAGCAGTTTTCTTTTCGATCCGCAGCGACCTACACGTTTCTGGACAAGATCGGAAGCGGAGGCATGGGGGTCGTCTATCTCGTGGCCAAGGAATGCGAAGGCGTCAGAGACCTGGTCGTTTTGAAAACGATTCGAGAACTCAAAGACATCCAGCTGACCAGGCTCAAGCGCGAAGCCAACATCGCCGCAGCCCTCAGGCACGAAAACATCGTCAGGACATTCGGTCTAGAGGCAATCCCGTTCGACCGCCTGCCCTCCGAATTCCAGGAAGAACTGCGCCACCCGAAAAAGTTCCTGCCCAAGCAAAGCACGCTCGGGGAAGAGCTTCTTTTCGGCATGAGAAAGGGGCTTCCCACCACCGCCACAGCGCCCGACTGCGCAGGGCGGCATCTGATGGCCGACGACGAGGAATGCAAGGGCAAGAAAATCTACCTCATGGTCATGGAGTACGTGGAGGGGTGGGACCTTCGGATCATCCACAAGAAGCACATTCAAGCGGGACTTCTTCTGCCCATCCAAATGAACGCCTTCATTGTCAGCCGCATTGCCCGCGCCTTGGAATATGCCCACGAATTCATCGTCCACAGGGACCTGAGTCCCGAAAACATTCTCGTAAACGAGCAGGGCGCCGCGAAACTGATGGATTTCGGCATCGCGGTGGCGGCCGATCAGGAGTCGTTCGGCCGGGCGGGAAAGGTGCATTACATGGCCCCGGAACAAGTCGTCGACGATTGCGCGGACAACCGAAGCGACATTTTCTCCCTCGGCCTGGTCGCCTATTACCTTCTGACCGGCATCAGCATCTTCGCGCCGCCCAAGGGACTCTCCTTCCAGGAACAGGCCGAACACTACGAAAAGACGCTGAAACAGTCCATCGTGCCGCCGCACAGGATCTGCCGCGACGTTCCCGTGGAATACTCCGCGATCGTCACAAAAATGCTTCAGATCGACCCCAAAAAGCGATACCAGTCCGCAGGAGAGCTGGGAAACGACATCGAAAAGAAATTCATCTATAAGCAAGGTTTCGGGCCGACCAACAACAGCCTGGCGGCCTATCTGAAAATGTTCCAGTCCGAATTCCAGCTGTACACCAGGCAGGACCTGCGCCAGCTGACCTTTCTGGCCGACGAGCACAGAAAATACCACATTCGCCGAAAAATCAAAAAAACGCTTTATACGGACAAAGGCAGGGAATTGTTGAAGCAAAGGCGCTCGAACAACGAATAGGAACGAGCGCCCGCCTTTGAAACGCGGAAATTACGGTTTCCTTTCTTCCTTCAGATCCATGACCATCACCACCAGATCTTCGTACACGCCCTGCTGGTCCTTGATGAATTTCTTCAGGACCGCCGCTTCCTTGAAGCCCAGCTTTTCGCAGAGAAAATAGATTTTGTCGAGTATGGGCGCGACTTCGGCGGTGAGCTGTTCCAGTCCCATGTACCTTGCGATCTCGATGATGTCTTCGATCAGGACGGTGGAAAGTCCCCTTTCGCGGTATTCGGGGTCCACCGTGACCCGGAATTCCCCCTGGTGCTTTCTCCAGCCGACCGGGTTGAACTTCAAGCTGCTGTCGGCCACGATGCGTTGGCCGTCGAGAGCCACCAGCGGCAACGTGACGTCGTAATCCAAGTCGCTTATCCAGTTTTTGACGACTTTCAGGTCGGTGACGTCGTCCCTGAGCCTGGCCACCTCTTTTTTGGGAAGCTTGAGAAAGTATTGGTGGAGCCGCTCTTCATCGTCCTTTCTCAAGGGGCGTATCGCCAGTTCGGTCCCGTCCTTCAATCGTACATTCTTGGGATATGAATAGGGATCCATTTTTTTCACTCCGTGTGAAAATTTCTAGTAGTACCACGATCTTTCGACGATGGTCGCGATTCCCTGGCCCCCGCCGATACAAAGCCCGGCGAGACCGACCTTGGCATCCCTTTTTTCCATTTCATGGACCAGGGTTGTCAAAATCCTCGCGCCGCTGCAGCCGATGGGGTGGCCCAGCGCGATGGCGCCGCCGTTGACGTTGACAATGTCGGGGTCCAGGTTCAAATCCAGAAGGCAGGCCATGGCTTGCGCGGCGAAGGCCTCATTGAGTTCCACCAGGTCGATGTCCTTTTCCAGGCGTTCGCGCAACTTGTTGATCGCGCTTCGCACGGCGTAGATGGGCCCGGTGCCCATGAGTTCCGGCTCGCAGCCCTGGTAGTCGTAGGCGACGATCTTCGCCATGGGCCGAATGCCCATCTTGAAGGCCTTTTCCGCGCTCATCATCAAAAGCGCCGCGCCGCCGTCGTTGATGCCGCTGCTGTTTCCGGCCGTGATGGTGCCGTCGTCGGTGAAGGCGGGCTTCAACTTGCCCAGTTTTTCCGCAGTGGTCCCGAAACGGGGAAATTCGTCCGTGTCGAACTGGACGGGATCGCCCTTTCTCTGCATGACCTCCACGGGGACGATTTCGTCCTTGAACCTTCCCGACTTGATGGCGGCCTCGGCCTTCTGCTGGCTTTTCGCCGCGAATTCGTCCTGCTCCTCGCGCGTGAACCCGAATTTCGTGGCGATGTTTTCCGCCGTGATTCCCATATGGGTGTGGCCGAAGGAGCACCACAGGCCGTCCTGGATCACCACGTCGATCATCTGGTCGTGGCCCATGCGCCGCCCCCACCTGGAATGGGGCAGAATGAACGGGGCTTCGCTCATGTTCTCCATGCCGCCGGCGACGATGATTTCGGCGTCCCCGGCCTTGATGGCCTGTGCAGCCAGAAGCACCGCCTTCATGCCGGAGCCGCAAACCTTGTTGATGGTAAACGACGGGATGTACTGGCTGATGCCCGCGCGAATGGCTGCCTGCCTGGCGGGGTTCTGTCCCTGGCCCGCCTGAAGCACGTTGCCCATGATCACTTCGTCCACTTTTTCAGGACGGACTTTCGCCCTTTCCAAAACCTCTCTGATGACGAGGCCCCCGATTTCGATCGCCGTGACGTCCTTCAAAGTGCCGCCGAAAGACCCGATAGGCGTTCGAACAGCCTCCGCTATAACGACTTCCCTCATATCCATCCTCCTTGCAACCCGCAATTATGAAGAAACTGGCTTCAAATCCTTGACCAAGATGACGACGTCCCGATAGCTCTGGTCCTGGATGCTTTTCACGTAATTCTTGAGCGTCGAGACGGCAAAGAACCCGTTTTGCTCGAACAACTTAATCACGTAGTCGCGAGATGCCACCACCCATGCGCTCACTCTTTCCAGGCCCGCCTCTTCGGCGAGCTGGATGATTTCGTTGACCAGCAGGGAGCCCATGCCTTTCTGCTGGTATTGGGGGGAGATGGTCATGCGCAGTTCCCCGATGTGCGTGGACCAACCGTGGGTTTCCCGGTGGAGCGTCGCGTTGGCGATGATCTTGCCGTCCTTTTCCGCCAGGATGGGAAGGACCTTGTCGTAATTGAGTTCTCGACACCACTTTTCTATGAGGACCCGGCTCTGGGTGTCGTTTCTGAGGTATTTGCGGTCGGCGTCGGCCAAAGATACGAAGAAACGGTACAAAGCGTCCTGGTCGTACTTGGTCATGGGCCTCAACATAAAGCTGAAGCCGTCTTGCAACGTCACTTCCTTCGGATAATCTTTCAGCATAGGCCCTCCTTCGGCTTGCTTGAAAAACAGGCAGGCGGCCGTCCTTTTGCGAACCTGTCGGCAACGGTCTGTATGGAAGCTCGCCTGTCCGTCGTATATTCGGTTGTATATTCGGTTAAGTATTGCTTCTTTTTCCTTCTGAATCTGTTAGCAGAATCGGCATTTTCTGTCAAACAAATTGACGCCGGAACGCTCTATTTGAACCTGTGCTTGAAAATTCCGGAAATTATATCTATTATATCGTGTTTATTGCGGAACCGGGTCGATCCGTTCGCGCCCGCTCCGCCCGAAAAAGAGGATGCCGAAGCCGACAGGCCACGCGTCCGGAACACAGGAGACACATATGCCAATCGTTTCGATCGAACAGGCCGTAAAGGACATTGCGGAAGGCCGCATGGTCATCCTCGTAGACGACGAGGACCGGGAAAACGAAGGAGACCTCACGGTCGCGGCCGAAAAAGTAACCCCCGAAATCATCAATTTCATGGCGACATACGGTCGAGGCCTCATTTGCCTTTCTATGACCAGGGAAAAGGTGGAATCTCTCGACCTGCCTCTGATGGTCGTGGACAACACCTCGCCGTTTCAAACCGGATTCACGGTTTCCATCGACGCGCGCTGCGGCGTGGCCTCCGGGGCGTCGGCCCAGGACCGCGCGCGTACCATCCTGACGGCCATCGCCGACAACGCCAAGCCGTCGGACTTGGTCAGGCCGGGCCATATTTTCCCCCTCCGGGCGAAAAGTGGAGGCGTCATCGTACGAGCCGGGCAGACCGAAGGCTCCGTCGATCTTGCCAGACTCGCCGGGTTGAACCCATCTGGAGTCATCTGCGAAATCATGGACGACGACGGAACCATGGCCCGCATGCCATCGCTGGAGGAATTCAGTGAAAAACACGGCATCAACATCTGCACCATCGCAGACCTGATCGAATATCGGATGCAGAAGGAATCCTTCGTCAAGCGCGCGGTGGAATCCACCATCCCCACCTCCCACGCCGGGGAATTCAAAATCATCGTGTATGAAAACGACGTGGAGGATTTCCAGCACATCGCCTTGGTGAAGGGGGAAATCAAGCCGGAAGAACCGGTGCTGGTGCGGGTCCATTCCGAATGTTTCACAGGGGACATCGTGGGTTCCCTTCGCTGCGACTGCGGGGACCAGCTGAAAAAGGCCATGGTCATGATGAACGAGGCGGGCTCCGGCGTACTTCTCTATGTCCGGCAGGAGGGACGCGGCATCGGCCTGGTGAACAAGCTGAAGGCCTACTGCCTCCAGGACAAGGGATGGGACACGGTCGAGGCCAACCAGAAGCTCGGATTCAAGCCGGACCTGCGCAACTACGGCATCGGCGCTCAAGTCCTCGTGGACCTGGGCGTGAGAAAAATCCGACTGCTGACCAACAATCCCAAGAAAATCATAGGCCTTCAAGGCTACGGCCTGAGCATCGTGGAGCAGGTCCCCATCGAAATCGAACCAAACGAGTACAACCGATGCTATCTGGAATGCAAGAAACTCAAGATGGGCCATTGGCTCAACCTCGACGCATGTCCATGACAGATGGGCTGTCCGATTTTGACAGAAAGCGGAAGAGAAAAACATGAACATCACATAATCGATGAGAAAATTCCCGCGCCGATTTCCGGAACCGATGGCGTTTCGGTCCCCGGTTTGCAATGATTACAGATACGGGGAAAAAAGCCAGGCGAACGCATCTCGGAATTTCGCTCCGAAACTCCGGTTGTCGAGGTCCTCTAGGGTAAGTTCCATGGAGCGTCCGATAACCTTCCGAATATGGTAGTTCAGAGCTGCCGCCGTGGGTTTGTCGAATACCTCCACATTGAGTTCGAAGTTCAATCGGAGGCTTCGCGGATCGAAATTGGCGGAACCGATTTGGGAATAATAATCATCGACGACCAGAATTTTCGAGTGCGCGAAGGGAGGCGGCTGGAAATGGATCTTCACTCCCCATTGCATGATTTTCCATAGGAAGTTGTTGGTGGCCCATTGCAGAAAGGGTAGATTGTTTTTCATCGGAAGCACCACGTTGACCTCGACACCTCGCAAGGCCGCAGTCTGCATCGCGCCGACTATTTCCCTCGACGGCAGGAAATAGGGGGTCATGATCAGCACCGATTTTTTCGCCGAAGAAATCGCCCCCGCAAGGATAAACGTAAGTTTCTCGGGGTCTTCGTTGGGGCCGTCGACGATGGTCCTGCAAATGGCCCCTCCCGCCATTTCGCACACTTGCGCAACGGGTTTCGCATATTCTCCCGTCGCAAACGCCCAATCGTCCAAAAACGCCTTTTCCATTTGCGCCAGGACCGGACCTTCGATCCGAAAATGCGTATCCTGAATCCGTGAAGGGTTCCGGAGATTGTCGGCCAAGTGCCTGTCCCCGATATTCATCCCCCCCGTGAACCCCACCGCGCGGTCGGCGAGCATGATTTTGCGATGATTTCGCAAATTGATGTGGAGTTCGGGGGGCTTCAGAGTCGGGGGAATGAAACGAACGGTCCTCACCCCCCGTCTTTTCAACAAGGTCCCCGCTCTGGGAAACGAATACATCTCCCCGGCGCCGTCCAACAGAACGCGAACGTCCACGCCCCTGCTCTGCGCCCGATCCAGAGCATCGATGAATCGCATTCCGGTCTCGTTGGTCTCGAAGATGTAGGTGGTCAGGTACAAGGACTGTTCCGCCTCGTCGATGGCCGCCAGCATCGGGGGATAGGCCTCTTCCCCGTTGTGGAGAATATCGATGCGGTTGCCGTCGACCAGCGGCAGCCTCGTGATCGCGTCGGAAATATTGGAGATATTGCGCCATCGGTCCGGCACCCCCGAACAATGGATGGTCGCTCGAATGCCCGCAGGGAGCCTGCCAAAGCCCTCATATAGACGAAAAGACGGCAATATGCCCATTTTTCTGGCGCGTGTGCGGACCCGATTGATTCCGAAAAGAAAGTATAAAACCGACCCGAGAAGCGGAAAAACGATGCATAGCGACACCCAGCCCCATACGGAACGCGGATCGCCCTTGTTGAGCAGAGCGTGCCCGGAGGCCGCAAGGGCCAGCGAAACATGAACCAGCAAGAGGGTCCAATTTATGATGTCCATCTGTTCATTTCCATGAGCCATCGCTGCCCAAGACTTCCGGCGCTATGCGATGGGCATCTTTAAGTATGCGGCGCCAATGAGCTCCGGCTCTGGTTATAACATCGGCCAACCAACACCGTCATTCCGGGCGGAGCTTGCTTTAGACCCGGAATCCAGGCGATGATCGAAACTGTTGGATGAAAACCGGCCGAAGTTAAAACCAAGCCCATGCGGCCCTATCCCCTTCGAACCAAGCAAAACACGGCTGTTTTTCTACCATTCGGAAAAGGGACTCATGATGAGCGCGGCCACGTCCAAAATTGCGTCGAACCAGTCGCGGCGACGTTTTTTGAACACGACATCGGACTTTTCGGCTTCCGGAACGACATCTGCCGGAGCCGCGGTTTCCGTCTCTTCCGCTGCTTTCGAGTCGGGCGCAAGTTCGGGCGCAGGCGCCGGTTCGGGTTCGGGCGCCGGTTCGGGTTCGGGCGCGGGTATCGCAGCCGTGCCAGCTTGCGGTTCCCCCGCCGGTTCGGGTTCGGTTTTTTCAGGAACCATTTCCTGGAATTCGGCCTGCCAAATCTCGAAAATCTTCGGCTCCAAGTCCGAGCGAACCTCTGGACGCAGTTTTTCAAGATTGCTTAGGAGGTGTTTAACCCGGCGCGAAACAGCGCCCTTTCCGAGAATCGTCCTGTCGGCGATCATCACCAGGACATCTTCGATTTGCCGTTCGGAAACGTCCTTCAAACCGGCTTTTTCGCCATAAACGGCCAATATCTTCCCAAAGCTTTCGACGCAAAGGGCCTTCATTTCGTCATTCATTTTCTACGCTCTCCCATCCGTTTTGCGAAACATTGTAAAACATCATTTCCCGCAATCGGCATGCGACGAGCCATGCATGCGGAAAAATCGATATATAGATATGAATGATCGGAAGTGTCAAATGTTTTCGAACGAAACGTGTTCAAAATGCCTCGCCAACGACGGCAAGCAACCACAGAGAACCGATCGAACAGATTCGGCGTAACGGAAAATCAATTTGACGTATCGGTTCAAATCGTTCATAAAAAGTCTATGCCATTGGAACTGACCAAATATCCCGTGATCGCAAAGTCCATTTCGTTCAAGGCCGGATTGAAGCATATCATTCAGGACGTGTCATTGGTACTGGAAAAAAACGAATTCGCGGGGATGATCGGGGGAAGCGGTTCGGGAAAGACCACGCTGCTGACGTGCCTTAGCGGCATTCGCGATCTGTCCGGCGGACGACTCGTGCTCAACGGGATACCGGGAAAGGAAAAAGACAAGTTCCGCTCTTTGATCGGCTACGTGCCTCAGGACGATATCGTCCACAAGACACTCTCCGTGGAAAGGGCCCTGTATTATTCCTTTCTTCTGCGGGTCGGCGACGACATGGAACGGGAAAAGATCGACTACGCGGTCAACAAGGTCCTCTACCACCTGGATCTGACCGAACACAGGAACAAGAAGATATCGTCTCTTTCGGGGGGGCAGAGAAAGCGAGTGAACATCGGCGTGGAGCTTTTGCATTCGCCGCCCTTGTTTTTTCTGGACGAACCCACGGCGGGCCTGGATCCGGGGCTGGAACGGCAGCTGATGAAAATGCTCGCCAAGATGGCCCGCCAGGACAGGGTGATCGTCTTGACGACGCACCTGATGCAGAACGTCCGGCTGTTCGACGTGCTTGTTTTCGTCCACAAGGGCCGCATGATCTATTGCGGCCCCAGCGAACACGTCACCGCCTACTTCAAGGTGCACGACCTGGTGGAACTGTTCGAAAAAATAAGCAGGATCGATCCGGAGAGGCTGCAAGGGGCTTTCCTGCGGTCCGAAGTCTACCGGGCATTTCTGGCCCCTCGCCTGAATGCGTGCGCAAATGTTTGACAAACGCCAATACGCCATATTGTCGGAACGTTATTTCGAATCGCTTCTGGGCGATTTCAAGGCCCTGCTGTGGATGATCGGCCAGGCGCCGATCATCGCGGGCCTGATCGTGCTGCGCTGGAAATCCTTGCAGGCGACAGAATCTCTTTATTTCGTCATGGCCCTGAGTTCCGTGTGGTTCGGCTGCATCAACTCATGCGGAGAACTTGCCAAGGAACTGGCCATTTACAAGAGAGAGAGCCTTTTCGGACTGGACCCCGGGGCATACCTGGCTTCCAAGGTGAAAATCCTCGGCCTGATCGGGCTTGCGGAAATCGGGCTGTTCTATTTCCTCCTGAACCACTTCCTGGTTCTGGACGTATCCCTTCTGCCCGGCTTCGCGAGCGTCTACGGCCTTTACTTCGCAGGGATGGGTCTGGGACTGCTTCTTTCCCGATGGTGCGTCACGGTAGGAAGAGCGGTGGTGGCGGTTCCGATCGCGATCATCCCTCAGATCGTCTTTTCCAAATTCGTCCTGCCGGAAAGCTCGTTGAAAGGAATAGGAGCGAAAATAGACAAGGCCATGCCTGCCAAGTGGGGGTTCGAAGCGCTGAAAGCCTGCCAGAAACCCGAATTGCAGTGGGGGGACTTCATGTTTTCCCTTTTCGTACTGCTCTGCATCGGGTCGGCGTTTCTCGCATTGACCTATTTGCATCTCTGGTTTGTCGGCGAGGATTTGTAAAAAATCGACGGGTTCGGTTTCGACACGGCCTGCGGGATTGACGCAAACCTCTGTTTTTGTTATGAAAATAATGTATGCAGAATTTTCGAACGAACCGCTCAAATGCAAACCTGCCCGATCGGAAACGACGATATCGAATGTTTATCGACTGCGACACGACATACATCCGACCGATTGACCGACCGATTGACAGGGAGCCGTCTTAAACGAGAAAGTCGCCAACAAGAGAGTCGCCGGGAAGGAGTCGCCCAATGCTGTCGAGAATCAAACAATACATCGTCTACGGATTGATCGCCGGAGTTCTGTATTTTTTCCTGAGCCAGCACATCGTTTTTTACAACAAGAACTTTCACCTCCTGCCCAAAGAGGAACTGACCTTGGAATACACGTTTTTCAGCATACAGGAAAAAGACCCCGACAAGATCCTGGAAGTGACCCCTCTCAGGCACGCCGGAATCGGGGAGTTGCTGGTGGACCTGGAGATCATCACGGACGACGAGCGCTACGAGCTGGAAGAATACTGGGAGTTCGAAGCCCAATACGAATAACGAACACTCGATGATCAAGTTTTTTCCGCCCAAGAGCTTGAGATGCGCGTCATTCCGGGCGTAGCGTAGCGGAGACCCGGAATCCAGGAAGTCTGCGGAAGCTCATGGATTCCCGCTTTCGCGGGAATGACGGAAAAAACTTGATCATCGAGGAACAGAGTTTCGAATCAGTCTTCGCCCCGCCTCCCCCCAAAAAACGAAATCAGTTCGGCGGATACCGAACCGACGGAAACACTGGTTTCCAGCTTCACGGGGATTCTCCTCTCGTCGGCCGTAATCCAGACGCGGAACTCCTTGTTTTCGGTTTTTTCGAACATTCCGCCGACGTTTTCGGTGTTGGCCTCCAGCAGGAACGTCTCGTAAACTCCGCTGCCGATGTCCACGGTCTGTTTTCCCCGGACCTTGGCGACGCCGACGATGCATTTCTTGCCGTCGGTTACGGGCACGCGCAGTTCCGCCATGCTCTCCAGTTTGCGCGAGCGCACGAAATAGACGGCGGCCAGCGGATCCAGCGCTCCCGGTATGAGGGCGACCGGGCGTTTTTTCTCGCCGAAGTTGGAATAGACCACTTCCTTTTTTTCCCAGTCGAAATGTACCGCCACGTCCCTTCTGGTTCGGCCTTCCTTTTGGAGCTTTGTGAACAGAAACGACCGGCTGAGATCCCTGGCGGCCTGGCTGCTGAATTTGTCGCGCACCTTGTAGAGAATGTCGATGGCCGGATAGGATTCGACCTCCAGGGAGAATCGGTAGGCGGTGCTTCCGTCCAAATCCCCCGTGGAAACGACCCGCAAGGCGCCTTCACCGACCGGAATTCCAACCCACTTGATCACATACACCATTTTTTCGCCCTGGGAAAAGGGATGGTTTTCCCCGGAGGCCCGGGCTGTGGAAAAGCAAGCCGAAACGGCCAGCAAAACCGCGACAGCGCGTAACGTTCTTTCGATCATTTGCGTCCTCTTCGCAGGAACATCGCGGGTCCTACCATTTGTCGCCCGTTTCGCGCTTGCGTTTTCGTTCTTTCTTCCAGGCGATGTCCTTTTCTCTCTTGCGGTATTCTTTCTTTTTCCGTTGTTTTTGGGGAGAAAAATCCACGAAAAAGCTGCCGGGGGTCCGTTCTTCGGCTGCTTCGACATCTTTGTCTTTCTGCGGTTTGTTCTCGAGGATTTTTTCCTTTGGAAGGGGCGGGCCGGTGAAGCACTGCGTCGGAATGGAATCAGCAAGAAAGAGACCGTCGCCCGCCTCGAAAAACGAGACGCCGGATTCCAGGCACTTGGCCGTCTGGACGATCATCATGATCGGCGAGGCGTCGAAACGCCTTCCTATTCTCACAGCCATCTCGGGATCTGCGGCAAGCACCACCCGGTCGTGGCCGACCGGGAAGATCCCCTTTTCCAATGCGAACCCGTGGGCTTTTCTGCGTACGCAGGCATAGAGCAGCTTCGGGAGATTTTCCGCCTGGCGAATGCCGGGCAAGCCCTCCCGATTTATGGAACGTATCATCCTGTCTCGAATTTCGAAAGGCGCGTCGGGCACCGTCAGCAGGATTTCGTTCAGGTGCGACTCCCGAACATGCCGCAATCCGTCTTCTTCCCAAAGAGCCTTGAGCAGATCCTTTACTTTCAAAAAGCCGTCTTCCGCCGGAACCAGACCGAACTCGTCGGGCGCTTTTCCCAGAACATAGGCGATCAGTTTCGAAAGCTGCTTGGGCGAGTGTTTTGCCGCCATCTCAAATTGTACCGAATTTTTAATTTTTGTTGTTTCGTTCGTTCTATAGCGAGCGCTTTCACCAATTTTCGCAATTTTAAACATTCCGATTTGTTTTTTCAATAAAAGCGCCCCTGTTTTTCACGTTCACGGAACATACTTGACCCTCGCGGCAGTCTCTGATATCAGACATTTCGGGAAAAGAAAACAGTTAACCTATTTCATCCGATGGAAAGGAAGCAGCGAAATGAGAAAAAGAGAAAAGTCACAAGCCCTCTTTGAAAGGGCAGTCGCCCGAATCCCCGGAGGAGTCAACAGTCCGGTAAGAGCCTGCCGTTCGGTGGGTTGCGATCCATTGTTCATCGAGCGCGCGCAAGGCTGCCGCATATTCGACGCGGATGGAAACGAATATATCGACTACGTGGGTTCCTGGGGGCCCATGATCCTGGGCCATCGTTCTCTGGGGGTCATTCGGAACCTTTCCCACGTGCTGAACCGGGGCATAAGCTACGGCGCGCCCACGGACCTGGAAATCGACTTGGCGGAGCTGATCATCGGCGCAGTGCCTTCCATCGAGATGGTCCGAATGGTCAATTCGGGCACCGAAGCCACCATGAGCGCGATTCGCCTGGCCCGGGGGTTTACGGGCAGAGACACGATCATAAAATTCGACGGCTGCTACCACGGCCATGCCGACACCCTTCTGGTGGCGGCGGGTTCGGGGGTCGCCACTCTCGGCATTCCCGGAAGTCCGGGCGTGCCCGAAGCCTTCGTGCGGCACACCATATCGCTTCCCTACAACGACATCGACGCGGCAAACGAGGTCATGGAACAAAAGGGGGACGAGATCGCCTGCGTCATTGTGGAACCGGTGGCCGGCAACATGGGCCTGGTGGCACCGGTGGACGGTTTTCTGCAGGGCCTGCGGGATACGACCGAAAAGCACGGCGCCCTGCTGATTTTCGACGAGGTCATGACCGGCTTCCGGGTGGCGTTCGGGGGCGCGCAGGCGCGCTACAGGGTGACTCCGGATTTGACATGTCTCGGGAAAATCATCGGCGGCGGCCTTCCGGTCGGCGCCTACGGCGGCAAAAAGGAAATCATGTCCAGAATCGCCCCGGAGGGCGACATTTACCAAGCCGGCACTCTGTCGGGAAATCCCATCGCCATGGCGGCGGGAATCGCCACAGTGGAACAGCTGCGGATTCCAGGCATCTACGAGAGGCTGGAGGAAAAATCCGGCCGTCTGGTCAACGGACTGCGAAAAATCGCGGAACAGGCCGGTGTCCCGGTGTTTCTGGACCGCGTCGGCTCCATGTTCGGCATGTTCTTCACGGACCGGCCGGTGCGCAATTTCGAGGACGCCAAAACCAGCGACCTGGATAAATTCGCCGCCTATTACAAGGGAATGCTCGAAAGTGGCGTCTACCTGGCGCCGTCGCAGTTCGAAGCGGGCTTCGTATCTGCGGCGCACGAAACCCAGGACATCGAGGCCACTCTGGACGCGGCCAGAGAAGTCTTCGCCGAGCTGTCGTAAAAAAAAACTGTCTATTTTCCAAACTGGAAAATCAGGTGCTGATTCCTCAGCCGCTGGGCTTGCATTTGGGCGGGGTGAAGCCCCCGCCCCCCTTGGGGATGCCTGCCGGCCGCACCGCCGCGGCCGACATCAGTTTTTCGACATCCGCACAGTCGCATTTCGGACATGAGGGCGGGGCTTCGTCGCTGGAAAAGGCAAGGTACTCGAAACAGTGGCAACAGGCTTTGCATTGATATTCGTAAATGGGCATGGTCTTCCTCCTTCAAAATTTTTCGCCAATAATAAACGATTTGGCACACAAGTCAACAGGCGCGTGCAACTACGGCGTCATGGCCACGATTCCCGCGTAATTGTAGTTGCCGGTCTTGATGTCCGTATAGAGGGAGAACCCGGCGATTCCTGCCTCCGCCGTTATTTCCAGGCTCCCGCTGCCGACGACCGAGTCGCCCAGAACCTCGCTCATCGCCACGCCCACGCTTCCGTAGGCCGGTATGATCCTCGAAATCGCCTTCAGCATACGCCCGTCCTGGCCGACATATTTGAATGCGGTCCTTATCGCCCTGGCGTTGGGATTGCAAACGAAATGGGTGGTGTCCCACACGTCGTTCTGCGCCACGTGCGGAACATGCAGGATGGTGGAAAGACGAGAGATCAGCATGATGTCCATCATGTAGGCCGGGTTCGGCGTCGATCCCTGGAAACACAATCCCGCCAGTTCGACATCCGACTCCACCAGTATCCAGCCCGACTCGTTCAGGCCCTTTCCGACGACATTCAAAAACTGCCCCTTGGGCCTCAGCGTCAGGTCTTCGGCCATCAGCTTGGCGCCGTTTTCGTCGTAGATCGTGTATGTCGCCTCGGCGGTTCTGGAGGGGTTCATGTTCTTGAGCGCCAAGCCGGTCGCGTTGGCGGAGTCGTCGGCGAAATAGGGAAGATAGTACCGATAGGAAACGTCGTTGTCGTCGGCGGACACGATGGACACGTTGTCGTATTCCACCGCGACCGGTTCGTAGGGGTCGTTCCCGGGCCAGGCGATCAACCCAACCTTTCCGGAGAAATAGGAGTTGTCCGAAATCTTTTCGACCTCCGTGCCGTTGATGAAAAACTGCAGGTCGTCTCCCTCGCAAGCCACTTTCAGCGTGTTCCATTGGCCCGCGCCCGCGTTGATCGCGGGAGAGCGAGTCCAGTCCGCCAAAACCGTTTCCCGGAAAATCCAATCGACGAAATTCGGCCCTCCTTCGTTTTCCATTTTAATAATCGTGTAGTAGCCATCGATGGCAATGTCGAATTCGTAGAACTCGTTGTCGTCCGCGTTGCCTCTGGCGATCAGCCCGAAAGCGGGCGAAAAGCCGGAGGTCGCCCCTTGCACCTGCCGAAGGTCGGCTTCGATGGTCACGTCCGCAAAATCGTCCCGGTATTGCGCATGGAAATAGTCGCTGTAACCGTCGTCCTCGACCCGCAAACTGCCGTAGGAGATCACCCAGGCGATGGGTGCCGAGGCTTCCCATCCGTACATGTAGGCGTCGTCGAAATCGAAAAACAGTTCCAGCGGGTTGTCGGAGGCCAAGGTCCGCAACGCGGGCGTGGCGGCTTCCGCAACCGCTGCGGGCTTTTCCCCGGTCGGCGAAAAACCTCTGGTTTTGCGCACCCGCTCCTGCGCCTGCGAAACCGATGACAAACCCGACGCCAAGATGAAAAACGCCGTCGCCAAAACCAACAAGAGCCTACCTGCCGTCTTTTTCATGTCGAATATCCTTTCTTTTTTGGAGTTTGTCTTTGTGTAACACAGGTCCCTTTCGGATCGCAAATTTCAATACCCATTTTTCAACGTTTTGATCCAAGTCAATTTCAAATGTTTGGAAAACAGGTAGCATGAAAACAGATGTGTAAAAACGCAAGAACAAACGCCGTTGAGTATCGCAAAAAAACGGTGCCCGCAATCGAAAAGGAGGCGAACCATGATGAAAAAAATCGATGTATTCAAGGAAAACCAGTTCGGCGAAAAGGGGCTTTCAAAGCTTTTGGTCCACGACTCGCCGTATTTCAAAGTGATCAACTTCAATTTCAAGGCTGCTTGCATCGAGTACCTTCCAGTCACATTTGAAAGGAAAAATTAGCGAAACCCAACAATTAACGACGCTCCACCCAACCTACGCTTCAGCCTCACCCCCAAATCCGTTATAATCAGGATTTTTTAATTTTTGTCCCTAAACGACCGATTGCCTTTATCGACGCACTCCAGTATGATATGCGGAAAAAAATGTAAGATTGGCTCTTGTTCGGCCGTTCGTTCGCTATTCCAGACTCTTGTTCTAACGCTTCCTATCCGGATTCCGAAAAATCACAGCCAATCAAAAGCCAACGCAGACTCGAAAACCAAACCAATCAGAAAAAGAGGCGCATTCCAAATGGATTCCATATTGGTCGTAGGGGGAGCCGGATACATCGGATCTTTCATGTGCAAATACCTGCGCAGCAACGGCTACGAGCCGGTTGTGCTGGACAATCTGGTTCGGGGACACCGGGAGGCCGTCAAGTGGGGACCTTTCTATCAGGGCTGCATGTCCGACCGTACGGTCGTCGATACAATCGCCAAAAGCCACCCGATCAAGGCGGTCATGCATTTCGCCGCCTTTATGGAAGTGGGAGAATCGGTCCAAAAGCCCGGTATGTATTATCGGAACAATGTATCCCGGACGCTGGATTTGATCGAGTCCATGATGGCGAACGGAATCGACAAATTCATTTTCTCCTCGACTTGCGCCACCTACGGCGAACCCCTTGAAATTCCCATCACCGAAAACCACCCCCAAAATCCCATTTCCCCTTACGGCAGGACCAAGCTGACGGTGGAGTGCATGCTCAAGGATTTTTTTTCGGCCCACGGCTTGAACTCCATATCCCTCAGATATTTCAACGCCGCCGGGGCGGACCCGGACTGCGAGGTCGGAGAGGCCCATTTTCCGGAAACCCACCTCATCCCTCTTGTATTGCAGGCCGCGTCCGGAAAGCGAGACGCCATTTATATTTTCGGCGACGATTATCCCACCCGGGACGGCACCTGCATCCGGGACTACATCCATATCGAAGACCTAGCCCAAGCCCACCTTCTGGCCCTCGAGAAAATCCTGGGAACCAGGTGCTGCGAGGCGTACAACCTCGGAAACGGGGAGGGACACTCGGTCAGGGAAATGGTGGAAACGGCGCGGGAGGTGACCGGGGCGGATATCGCGTGCAAAGTCGCTCAAAGAAGGACAGGCGACCCGGCGGTCCTGATCGGCTCTTCCGACAAAGCGATGCGGGAACTGGGCTGGCGTCCCATTCGAGCCGACCTGAAGCAGATCATCAAGACGGCCTGGGACTGGCACTCAAGCCACCCGGACGGATACCGCACGACCCCAAAGCCCCGGCCCTGACGAACAGCGGACGCAAAGCGCACGGCCACGCATTCCCTCGCCAGCCGCAAGAAAGAACGGACATCGCGGATTTGCGGGAAAAACACGCCTCGATGGCATAGCCAGACCATCCTGGTCTGGCGTGGGTTGGCTTCGACGGATTTCATGCCAGCGATATAGGACCAGAGCTGAAAGCTTGGGTGATGAAAATCCTTTGGAATGGCGGCTAATTCTTCAGCCAGGTTCCTTTCCGGCGGCTTGGGGTTTCAGGTGTCAGGTTTCGGATGTCGGGAGCGCCGCCCCCCCTGACCACCTGAAACCTCGATAACATAACAAATCCCGACGGAAAATAATCCTTCGAAATAGGATGTTTTTCATCACCTAAGCCGGAAACTCTGGTCGCCTTCGCCCGCCCTTTCGAAAGTGAAACCTGGCACGCATTTTCCCCATCCCCCCATCTCCCCATCCCCCCATCCCCCCATCCGGATCGAATCAAGGCGTTGACGTCAAAAACGGCAAATTCTTCAGGGACGCTCGCAGAAGCGGCTTGTGGCCCAACGCCGAAGGGGTTCACAGAAGCGCCGTAACCAAGGCTCGCAAAAAAGTGCCATGGCAGCTATTTGAAAATCTCGCGTACGATTCGGCCCGACTGGCCCGCGAATTGTTTCCTCAAAACGACGAAGCCTATTTGTGGCACGGCATGTCCGTATTCGCATTCGACGGTTCGAAATACAATCTTCCCGCAACGGACGAAATAAGGGCCGAGTTCGACCCGAACAGCGGACTTGGGAATCCCGGCAAAGACACTACCCCCAATGCCTCGTCTCCACCGCCTACGATGTATTCAGACGCCTTCCGGTGGCAAGAACGGTGGTTCCAATAGGAGGCTCGGAACGCGAGGAAATGAAGAAACTGATGCCTCGGATTCCCGAAAAAAGCGTAAACTTGTTCGACAGGGGCTATCCGAGCTTCGACGGTTTTGACTGGCTCAGGTCCAATTATTCCGGCTATTGGTTGTTCAGATGCCCCGCAAGCCGCACGTTTCCCGTTGTGGAAAAGTTCGTCGAATCCGGCAGGCAGGAAACCGTCGCATGCATCAAGCCTTCGAAAAAGGCCAAACAGAAGATCGAGATATGCAGGCGTCGCAGCCTGAAAGCGTTAAAGGTAAGGATTGTCAGGCTGGTTAGCCCGGAAGGGGAAATTTCCGTGTTGTTGACCAATCTGTTCAACAAGAAAAAGTATCCTGCGGATGAAATAGTCGGTTTGTATTTCAAGCGCTGGAGAGTCGAGGAATACTACAGAGACGAGAAAGTGACGTTCGAGATCGAAAGATTTCACGCCAGAACTGTCAACGGCGTCCTTCAAGAGCTTTACGCCGCGATGGCGACGAGCTTGATAACGAGATGCCTGATGGCATTGTCGGGCACGTTCTTTCTGTCGTAAAAACAGGAATGCCAGTTTAAAAACGCCGCCATGACCGTGGCCGCCGAAGCTTTTGTCCTCGTGGCCGCCGAACCTGTCAGGGCCTTGGAAATTTTCAACGAACTTTTGCGCGAGATTGCGCGAGTTAAATATTACAGGCCCTTGGAGCTTCGGTCCTCCCAGCCAAGGGTCAGCAAGCGGCCTGTCAACAAATGGCAGGACAAAAAAATACAGAGGCTGGCCGCTGCTGGAGCTTAAGTCAACAGTATTGGGGATGGGGGGACTTTCGTTCCCAAACTCTGCGCGCTAACGAAAGGTCTATTCGGGCGCCAGTACGCCTCGATTCAGCCCTGCGCAGATTACATGCCGTCTGGTGTGATGAAAATGTTCCCTGTTTTGCCGTAAAAATTCCGCCGGGTTTTATTCCGCACGATCTATCACGGGGGTTGGTCCGGGATCGTAGGGTGGATGGGTTGAAACCCTGGCGTTCGGGGCTGCTTCAAAGCTTGTTAACGCCTGTGTCATTCGAGCTTGTACGAAGCCCAACCCACCATTTCCCGAGCCGCTACATTGCCATTCGTTCGAAGAATCGACGAATTGGCGCGAAAGACGGTGGGTTGGACTCCGTGCAAGATTGTCAAGCCATCTGTTTCAAGAGAAGTTGAATTGGCGACAACACCCGGGTATCGACCCACCCACCCTACGCTTCCGAACCAGCCCGTGCAGATTGCCGCGAGGGGGAACATATCCCGGCAGAAAAAAATCTTCCGAAATTGGATGATTTTCATCACCCCACATGCCGTCCATGAGCCCGCGCTTATCACGCAAGGCGGACATGAGTCCGTCGGAATTGGAATTGCCGCGCCAGGATTGTTGACTTGGAACCGTATATTATCTATAACCGTCCGAGAAGAAACGGACGGCTTGGTTCGCGTATGTTGCCAATTTTTCATCCAAAGCCTGTCCGTTTTGGCTTGTGGTAGTCCGTGTCGGTCCGTGCCGGTCCGTGTTGGTGCGCGCCGGTCCGTTGTTTCCCAGGCCAAATTGTTTTTTTCACCCATGGAAAAAAAAGGAATAAGCCATGGTCAGGACCGAAATATCGCTTTTTTTGAAAAACGTGCCCGGCGAGCTGGGAAAACTGGCGCGCCTTCTTTCCGACAGCGGAATCAACATCGACGCCTTGACGATCCAGGACGCTTCGGAGTACGTCAAGAAGATGTTCCAGGCGAGGGGCAAGTCGCTGAAACGAATCGCGTCGGCCGCAAGCTACAATTCGGTCCGCAAGGACGCCGCCGAATTCGCGCTCATCCGGCTGCTGGTCAACGACACCGACAAGGCCATCGATCTTTTGGCCAAGAACGAGTACCTCTACGTCATCGTCCCGGTGATCGCCATCGAGCTGGACAACAAGCCGGGAAGCCTGGCGGAGGTGTCGAGCAAGTTCGGCGAGGAGGGCATCAACATCAACTACGTGTACGGCTCGGTGTCGTCCCCGGATGCCAAGTGCCTGTTCGTGTTCTGCCCCGAAGACATCGATCACGCTTCGGTCATTTTCAAAGACTACTAAAATACGACCGGATATCGAACCCATTCTGCCATGGCGACCAAAACCGATTCCTTTACCGACATAAAGCGAGCGCTGCAAAAATTCCAGGCCGAACGTCTCGCGAACACGTATCGGGACTTCAAGCAAGATCCGGAATACCGGCTCATCGGAAAATTCTTTTTCGAGCGTCTCTACGCGCCGGAGGACTTTTCCTTCCGGGACCAGAGCATTCGCAGGCTGCACCAGGTGTTGAAAGGCTCGGTGTACAAGGGCATGATATCGGCGGTCTCCCTGGTGATCGAGCTGCACGAGCTTTCCGACGAACTCGACGACCGCATGGTGGAAACCATGATAGACAAAGGGATCGGCGCCGATTTCGGCGACCGCCAATACAACGAGGCCTACCGCGCGCTGGACAACTACGACGAAAGGCTCCACCAGTTCGAGCTTACCCTGGAGGCCTGCCGGGCATTCCACCGTCTGAGCAAGATGTGGGTGGTGGCCGTTTCGTTGAAAACGGTCCGAAAAGCCGCTCGCTTGCTGGGCGTGGCCAGTATTTTGGATTTCGTCCACGAAGGCTATGTCGCGCTTCAAACCATCGACGACATCGACTATTTCCTGGATACCGTCAACGAAAGAGAACTGGCGCGGCACGAGGCGATCTGGTACGAAACGGCCCGCGACAACGAAAAGGAGGGAAACCGTCCGTGAAAAGAGCGCTGGTACTGGCGGGAGGAGGGGCGCGAGGCGCCTTTCAGGCGGGCGCGGTGAAGTACCTGTCGGAAAAATACTGGAAGCCCGACATGATCTGCGGCGTTTCGGTCGGGGCGCTCAACGCGGTCGCTCTCGGCTCCGGAATGACGCCGGACGCCCTCGTCTCCCACTGGAAAAACATGCGCCACCGCAAGGTCTTCAATTTCGGCCTTCCCAATTTTGTGACAAAACTGTTCTCCTCAAAGGAACCGGCCTCCCTGGTGGCCCCCGGTCCCCTCGCCGAACTGATCCGGGAACACATCTCCTTCGAATCCCTGAAACAGAGCGAAACCGAGGTGGTCATCGCGGCGGTCAACATCAGGACCTCGCAGATCGCCTATTTCGACAACCGGACCATCGGGGAGGAACACGTGATCGCTTCCGCGGCCATGCCGCTGATGTGCTCCTGGCAAGACATCGACGGAGAACCCTACTGGGACGGCGGCGTTATGGACAATGTCCCCATCCTTCCGGCCTTGAAAAGCGGCGCCGACGAAATCGTGGTGGTGCTGCTGTCGGCCGTGGACGTTTTTAAACAAGAAGCGCCGAGCACCATGCTGGAGGCTGCCGAAATGGCCTTCGAACAAGCCCTGGTCGGCTCGTTCAACACGCTCCTGGCGGACCGGACCTGGCCCGAGTCCGGCATTTCGGGCGCATTCCACAGCCCGTTGCCGAACAGCCTGAAAACGGTCGGGGAAAACACGAAAATCGGGGTGGTGGCTCCCGTGCGCATGCTGGGGTTCAAAAGCCTGAGCGATTTTTCCCCCGGACAGTGCGCCATGATGGTCCGCGAGGGCTACGAAGCCGCGAGAAAGCAGCTGGCGGGATTTTTGTAATTGTTTCACAAAACACAAGGCCGCCAAGGAGATAAAACGGCTGGCACCATGAAAATGCTCTGTTTATAACGGATTTGGGGGTGGGTGGGAATCGTAGGGTGGGTGGGTTGTTGCCCATGAGTTCCCGCTAAGACAGCTTCCCTTAAAAAAGACGGCTCGGCAATCTATCACGAAGTCCAACCCACCATTCCCCGAACCTCTTCGCCGCCTCTTCGGACACGCGGCCCCGCGGCGGCTCGGGAAATGGTGGGTTGGACTCCCCGCGGGCTCGATGGTCAGGGGCGCGAACAGGCGATGAACCGATGCCAAAAGCCGTAAGATCGACCCACCCACCCTACGCTTCCGAACAAGCCCTTTGCATATCGGCGGGAGGGGGGCACAAAAACAAGCCAGCTGGCCGGATTCCTGTAATTGTTTCACAAAACACAAGGCCGCCAATGAGATAAAACGGCTGGCACCATGAAAATGCTCTGTTTATAACGGATTTGGGGGTGGGTGGGAATCGTAGGGTGGGTGGGTTGTTGCCCATGAGTTCCCGCTAAGACAGCTTCCCTTAAAAAAGACGGCCCGGCAATCTATCACGAAGTCCAACCCACCATTCCCCGAACCTCTTCGCCGCCTCTTCGGACACGCGGCCCCGCGGCGGCTCGGGAAATGGTGGGTTGGACTCCGCGCGGGCTCGATGGTCAGGGGCGCGAACAGGCGATGAACCGATGCCAAAAGCCGTAAGATCGACCCACCCACCCTACGCTTCCGAACAAGCCCTTTGCATATCGGCGGGAGGGGGGCACAAAAACAAGCCAGCTGGCGGGATTCCTGTAATTGTTACACAAGACACAAGGCCACCAAGGAGATAAAGCGGCTGGCACCATGAAAATGCTCTGTTTATAACGGATTTGGGGGTGGGTGGGAATCGTAGGGTGGGTGGGTTGTTGCCCATGAGTTCCCGCTAAGACAGCTTCCCTTAAAAAAGACGGCCCGGCAATCTATCACGAAGTCCAACCCACCATTCCCCGAACCTCTTCGCCGCCTCTTCGGACACGCGGCCCCGCGGCGGCTCGGGAAATGGTGGGTTGGACTCCCCGCGCGCTCGATGGTCAGGAGCGCGAACAGGCGATGAACCGATGCCAAAAGCCGTAAGATCGACCCACCCACCCTACGCTTCCGAACCAGCCCTTTGCAGATCGGCGGGAGGGAGAACAAAAACAAGCGGAACAATAAGCATGTTTTTAATTGTCACCCATTGTCACCCATTGTCACGCATTTTAATGCCGCCCCGCTTTCAATCCTTCTTCCTCCGACCTTCATCCAGCCCTTTCTTATAACAGTCCTTCCCGTACCATCGAACCTGCCTGCAAATCCCGCGAATCAGACTCGTCTCCTTGGCCCGCAGCGGAAGCCGTGAGAAGAAACGGCGAAAATTGTTGAGCCAGTAGTCCGGGTTGTCGGCGTTGATGAAGCTGATGCGAAGCAGGATGTCCTTGAGGTCCTCGTACATGCCCTCCAGTTCGTGATGTCCCGCCAGGCGGGGGGCAAAGCCTTCGGACTTTTCCAGGGAGGCCTTGAACAGCTCGTAGCACATCACCATCACGGCCTGCGCCAGGTTCAGGGAGGAGAATTCCGCCGTGGGGATGTTCACCAGAACGTGGCAGAGCCAGGTGTCCTCGTTGGTCAGCCCCCGGTCTTCGGGGCCGAACAGAATGGCCACCCGGTTTTCCTGCGAGATCGGAATCAGCCGCTCGGCAAGCATGGAGGGCGACTGCACGACCTGGCGCCGGGAACCCAGCCGGGCGGTGGTGCCAGCCACGTATTGAAAATCGGCCAGGGCCTCCTCCAGGCTGTCGAACAACTCGATTCGATCCACCGCGTCCTTGGCCGCGTGGGTGGCCAGCTTGCACACCTTTTCCAGGTCGTAGTTCTCCGGCTGCACGACCCGGAGGCGCCTGATTCCCATGTTGCTCATCGCCCGTGCCGCGGACCCGATATTTTCCGGATACCGGGGCCGCTGCAAGACGATGGAAATATTGTCGAGGTTGATTCTCTCGGTCATCCCAGGCTCATCCCTCGATCATCCCTCGATCATACCTTGGTTGTCCCTTGGCCATCCTTTGATTATCCACCTACGATTTCCAGCTGGTTGAAGAAATATCCGATTTCGAACGCGGCCGTCTCGGGGGCGTCGGAGCCGTGTACGATGTTCTTTTCGATGTCCGAGGCGAAGTCCCGGCGGATCGTCCCCTCGGCGGCGTCTTTGTAATTGGTGGCGCCCATCAGCTCGCGGTTCTTGGCGATGACGTTCTCCCCTTCCAGGACCATCACCACGGCAGGTCCGGAACTCATGAAGTCGGTCAGGCTGCCGAAAAAGGGGCGTTCCTTGTGCACTGCGTAGAACCCTTGGGCCTGCTCCTTGCTCATGTGAATCATCTTCATGGCCGCGACCTTGATCCCGGCGGTCTCGAACCGCTTCACCACTTCTCCGATCAGCCCCTTGGCAACGCCGTCGGGCTTGATGATCGACAATGTTCTTTCCATTTCATTCTCCGTTCGTTTTCAATGAAGGTTGTTTATTTTATTCTCTTATTCGGAAACCGTCTCGATTTCGTTGGACGTTCCAATACCAAATGGGCCCGCGCAAGTCAACGAAGGACTGTTCGGCCTTTTTATTTTGATTTACCGCCATGCAGCTTCTCCCCGGACCACGCCGATAGCTCGTTGTCTCGTTCCCACGCTCCGGCGTGGGAACGCATATCGGGACGCTCCAGCGTCCCGTCACGTCTCTCCCCCCGCCTGCTCTGCATTTTGTCTCGTTGCCTGCCTGGCAGCACTCCCCGAAAGCATCGGTTGTGGCGGATGCTGTGCGTTGGCGAAACGCTGGATGCCCGGTTTTGTCTCGTTCCCACGCTCCGGCGTTGGAACGCATATCGGGACGCTCCAGCGTCCCGTCACGCGTACCGCTTGCCCTGTCTTTTTTTCCCGTTTCTCTGCAAGAATGTGTTTGTGCAGAGGGCACCTAAAGATCCAAAGCCTTGGATACGGGACGCTGGAGCGTCCTTCAGGCGTTCCCACGCAGGAGCATGGGAACGAGACCGACGAGACCGACGAGGCCGACGAGACTGAACGGCTACGAGCATATCCGACGAGAACAGTGTTTCCAACATATTGACAATGCCGTCCCGTCATTTTAAAATTTCCCGATTCGCGAGGAAAATTTTTCTGTTAGGCTTTAGGAGGGAGGCGCAATCGGCGGCCTCTTGTCAACGCGCTCTGCCGACGCCCAAAACCTGATTCCTAACCGACCATTGTTACGACGAACGGTCTACGAAGGACCGAGAAACCATTTCGAGGAAAGCAAGACATGCCGATCTACGAATTTTATTGCGAAAACTGCAACACCATATTCAATTTTTTCTCCAGACGGGTGGATACGGAAACCGTACCCGACTGCCCCCGCTGCAAGGACCGCAAGCTGGCCCGCCAGGCCTCTCTGTTCGCGGTTACCGGCAGGGCCAAGGAAAACGACGACCTGGACGACCTTCCCTTCGACGAGGCGAAGATGGAGAAGGCCATGCAGGCCCTGGCGGGCGAGGCCGACAACATCAACGAGGACGACCCGCGCCAGGCCGCGCAGCTGATGCGCAAGCTGTCCGACATGACCGGCCTGCAACTGGGACCGGGCATGGCCGAAGCCCTGGAGCGCATGGAACGGGGCGAAGACCCGGAACAGGTGGAGGCCGACATGGACAACCTGCTCGGCGACGAAGAGCCCTTCATCCTGCCGGAAAAGAAAAAGCTGGGAGGAAGCGCCCCGCGCCCCGCCCCCAAGCGGGACGAAACCCTCTACGACCTGTAACCAAAAACCCAAATCCAAATCCAAACCCAAAGGAGAAAAAAATGGAAAAGGAAATCCTGGACAAAATCGAGGTCCTCCAGGGCGACATCACGCGCTTGAAAGTCGATGCCATCGTCAACGCCGCCAACAGCTCCCTTCTGGGCGGCGGAGGCGTCGATGGCGCCATTCACCGCGCCGCCGGCCCGGAACTGCTTGCGGAATGCAGGACCCTGGGAGGCTGCCCCACCGGCGAAGCCCGCATCACCGGCGGCTACAACCTTCCCGCCAAGCACGTGATCCACACGGTGGGCCCGATTTACAGAGGCACGCCCGATGACGCCAAGCTTCTGACCCGATGCTACAACAACAGCCTGACACTGGCCTTGAAACACAATGTCAAGTCCATCGCCTTTCCCGCCATCAGCTGCGGCGTCTACGGATACCCCATCAAAGAGGCCTGCAAAGTGGCCGTTGACACCACATGCCGGTTCCTGAAGGAAAAAGGCGGCATCGAAAGGGTCGTCTTCGCGCTCTTTTCGGAAAAGGACAAGAACGTCTATGAGGCATACATAGAAAAAATCGGCGGGTGAGGCCGAGGGGCCGCTTCTTTCCGTAAGAACCAGGAAATGCGTGGGCAAGCTTTGTTTTCGTAACGCCGCCTACACCCGTCCCCCGCTCCAGCGCAGCTTGGCTTTTAAAACGTCGAAATATTCCTGCTTCGGCATGGTGATCATGCGCACGTCGTGCTTGCTTTTTCTGATGGTGATGAAGTCCTTCTCGTTGATTTCCAGTCCGGCTTGGCCGTCGAAGGTCAGCACGATGTCTCTGGACTTGGCCTCCAGGCGGATGTCGATCTGAACGGTGTCCGGCACGATCAGGGGGCGGTTGGTGAGGGTGAAGGGGGAGATGGGGGTCATGATGATGCCCGGCACCTGGGGGTGGATGATGGGGCCGCCGGCGGCGAGCGAATACGCCGTGGAGCCCGTGGGCGTGGCCACGATGAGGCCGTCGGCCCGGTAGGTGGTCAAATAATTGTCGTCGATGTGGGTTTCGATGTGGGCCAGGCGCGCCAAGGCGCCCTTGTTGATCACCACGTCGTTGAGCACGGTTTCTCTTACATGCACCTTGCCCTTTCGAATCAGCTCCACCTGGAGCCGCATGCGTTTCGACGTGGAAAAATCGTTGTCCAGAATGGACTCTGCCATCTCGAACAGGCTGTCTTCCGTAATCTCCGCCAAAAAGCCCACCTGGCCGAATTTGACGCCAAGAAGCGGGATGTCGCCGTCTCCGACCCACCGCACGGCGCTCAAAAACGTGCCGTCGCCGCCCAGCACGAAGATGCAGAACAAGTCGGGGGGCGCGGACGGTATCTGTTTTCCGACCACCTTCAATTCCGACGGCGTGCCTGTTTGCCTGAGGACTTGGACGAACCTCGATTTCAGCCATTCTTCCAGTTCGTCGGCCTTTTTTTCCGCCTCGGCCTCTTCCTTTACGAACAACCCGACTCGTTTCAAAACAATAGCCTTTTTTTGCGGCACAACGCCGGTTTGCGAGAAGCTCCTTGAAATTCTCCCAAAACCTGCGCTGGACCATTTCTGTTTAGCAGGACCGACGCCGCAAAACGCCGTTTTCACCGGAGGTTTTCCCGCTTTTCTCGTCCCCGACTATCTATCGTCAATGCGCGGAAAAACGCCCGCCGGTCCGCCCCGATCGCCTCGGTCCGTTCACAATCCAGCCCCGTTTTAGATCATTTGTTTTTGAGGCGCAAGTCAAATCTTGCCCGGCCGGCAATTCCAACTATGGGGATTGTCGGCGCTCGAAGGCAGCCAGACCATCCTGGTCTGGTTCGGCGCGTCGACCGATTGCGGCCTATGTCGATCAGTTGCAACCTGGGGTGATGAAAATGCTCCCTGTTTGGCCGCAGCAATTCCGCCGGATTTTATTCCTCCAAGCTATCGCGGGGCCTGGTTCGGGTGCGTAGGGTGGGTGGGTTGAAACCCTGGCGTTCGCGGCTGGTTCGAAGCTTGTTAACGCCCGCGCCCTTCGAGCTTGTACGAAGCCCAACCCACCATTTCCCGAGCCGCCTCGATGTCATTCGTTCGAAGAAGCGACGAATTGGCGCGGAAAATGGTGGGTTGGACTCCGTGCAAGATTGTCGGGCCATCCATTTCAAGAGAAGTTGTATTGGCGACAACGCCTGGGGATCGACCCACCCACCCTACGATCCCGAACCAGCCCCGTGCGGATTGCCAAGAGCGGAAACAAATCCCGGCAGAAAAAAATCTCCCGAAATTGGATGATTTTCATCACCCCAGTTGCAACCCTATACATTCATCCCAGACCAGGATGGTCTGGCTACCTTCTTTATTGCAGCCTCGTCGGCATGGAATTTCCGTCGAGATTAGAATTGCCGTTGTCCGGCGGGCAATTGCCGTTGCCGGTCGGGCAATTGGCGAACGAGGACACCTCCGTGAATTCGCGACGGATTTTTCCGCCGCATACGATTACGCTTCCGCACCGGAACCACGCGTGGAACTTCAGCGCGCCCTCCTGCCGAGCCATGCCCAGATAGAGGGTTCCGCAAAGCCCTCTTCGCCGGAGCATCCGCTCTGCGGCCACAGCCTCCGCCAGGCACGTGGCCTGCCACGGGACGTACCGGCTCGCCCTCTTCACCGCCCGGCGCACCGCGAATACGGCCGCCTTTTTTCCGGAAACGTCGGAAAAAGGGGTGATCGCCATCTGCCTTCCGAAACGCGGCGCCACATCCGCGAACGGCACGCCCCTGACCGACAGGCGCGCCGCCGCCAGTGAAAAAACCGCCTCGAAAAACATGCTCTTGTCCGCAAACGGAGCTGCGAAAAATTTGATGAACGCTTCCTTCAATCGTTTCTATCTCCAAGGTATCCCAAAATCCCGTCAGGAAAGACAGACAATAGCTGGGGTGATGAAAATCTCGCAGAAAACATGCTGATCATTCCGCCTGTTTTTGTTCCCCTTCCCGGCAATCTGCGAAGAATCGGTCGGGGATCGTAGGGTGGGTGGGTCGAGGCCCGGGAGATGTCGCCGGGATGAAATTTCTTGAAATAGACAGCCCTCCAAGCCCGCACGGAGACTAACCCACCATTTTCCGCGCATTTTCTCCGCACCTTTGGAGGAAAGGCGACAAGATGCCGGCGGAGGCTCGAAAAATGGTGGGTTCTACTCCGTTCCGGCTCGAAAGGAACGGGCGTAAACAGGCCGCGAACCAGTCCAAAACACCCGGGTCCCGATCCACCCACCCTACGACCCCGACCAGCGCCTTGGCAGATTCGCGAAACAAAAACCGGCAGAAAATTTTGAGCAAAATTGCCGGTTGCAACGGATTTGGGGGAGCGGCAATGCGTAGGTTGGGCTGAGCGGGTTTCATGTTGGGTTTCGCTTGCTTCCCAACCGTTTCGCGCGCCTTATCTGTTTGTTTGATGGAATTCCCCAGCGAAACCCAACAATTGACGAGGCTCAACCCAACCTGCATTCCACCCACCCCCAAATCCGTTATAACAAGAAGCCATTCAAGACGAACACAAACGAAATAATGAAATTTCGAAGGGGCGACAACAATCGGAAAAACCTCTGCGAATCTCTGCGTCTCCGCGCCTCTGCGTTGAAATCCACCGCGCCAAACGTCTGGCTTCCGCTTGGGAACGAAAAGATAATAATTGAAACAGCTTTACCGCTTATTCACCTTGAAAATTCATGGCCCCCTGCCTGCCTGACCGTCCGATCCTTTTTTCACACCCAGGCATCCGGTTCGGGGGTTTGGTTCTTGTTTCGGCCATACCTCGGCGGCATGCGGACGCAAAGCGTCCTGGTATGCATTCCAACGCGAAGCGTTGGAACGAGGCGAAAACGTCGTCTACTCCCGAACATCCTGCCCCAGCCGCGCAATCAACGACTTCACCCGTTCGGCATTTTGAGGCTGTCCAAGCATGGCATACACTTGTCGGGCCAACTCGAGGACCTCCAACCCGTATTCCAAATTTCCCGACTCCGCCAGCATCCCGCCGTACACCTCCCCGACGGTGCTCAACCCTCCGGCGTCCCGGAGTTCTTTCACAATTTCATAGGATTCGCCGATGCGACCCAGGGCTTTTTGCTTTTCCCCTCGCATCTTGGCGATCTTGCCCATGTCCCACAGCGTCACCGCCCTCGAACGACGGTCGCCCAGCGACTCGTACACGCGAAGCTCTTCCTCGTGCAGTTTCAGCGCCTCCTCCACCTCGCCCTTGTCCACTCGGATTCGCGCTATGTCTCCCAGCGTCACCGCCCTCGAACGACGGTCGCCCAGCGACTCGAAAACACCAAGCATCTCCTCGTGCAGTTTCAGCGCCTCCTCCACCTCGCCCTTGGACACTCGGATTCGCGCTATGTCTCCCAGCGTCACCGCCCTCGAACGACGGTCGCCCAGCGACTCGAAAACACCAAGCATCTCCTCGTGCAGTTTCAGCGCCTCCTCCACCTCGCCCTTGGACACTCGGATTCGCGCTATGTCTCCCAGCGTCACCGCCCTCTCACGACGGTCGCCCAGCGACTCGAAAACACCAAGCCTCTCCTCGTGCAGTTTCAGCGCCTCCTCCACCTCGCCCTTGTCCACTCGGATTCGCGCTATGTCTCCCAGCGTCACCGCCCTCGAACGACGGTCGCCCAGCGACTCGAAAACACCAAGCCTCTCCTCGTGCAGTTTCAGCGCCTCCTCCACCTCGCCCTTGTCCACTCGGATTCGCGCTATGTCTCCCAGCGTCACCGCCCTCGAACGACGGTCGCCCAGCGACTCGAAAACACCAAGCATCTCCTCGTGCAGTTTCAGCGCCTCCTCCACCTCGCCCTTGTCCACTCGGATTCGCGCTATGTCTCCCAGCGTCACCGCCCTCGAACGACGGTCGCCCAGCGACTCGAAAACACCAAGCCTCTCCTCGTGCAGTTTCAGCGCCTCCTCCACCTCGCCCTTGTCCACTCGGATTCGCGCTATGTCTCCCAGCGTCACCGCCCTCGAACGACGGTCGCCCAGCGACTCGAAAACACCAAGCATCTCCTCGTGCAGTTTCAGCGCCTCCTCCACCTCGCCCTTGTCCACTCGGATTCGCGCTATGTCTCCCAGCGTCACCGCCCTCTCACGACGGTCGCCCAGCGACTCGAAAACACCAAGCCTCTCCTCGTGCAGTTTCAGCGCCTCCTCCACCTCGCCCTTGTCCACTCGGATTCGCGCTATGTCTCCCAGCGCAATGGCTTTGTCGCGGAGGCGCGAACCGGACACAAACAATTCCCTTGCCTCCTCGAACGCGGAAAGGGCTTCGGAAAGACTTCCGGATTGCGCCAGCATGCGGCCGTGCCTCAGCAATGCGGAACCCAGGTCATAGGCGGACTCTCCGTCGCGAATTTTCCCATCGGTCCTGAGCGTCTGGACGGCGCTTTCGATAAAACGACGGGCTTCTTCGATCTTTCCTATTTGAAAGCAAACCTGGTTCGCATACAGGTAGAGCCATACGGGGACCGCCTTCTTTTCTTCTTCGATGATGGCAATGGATTGCATCGCGAGGTCCGAAGCCTGGGCGTATAAAAAACTGTCTTCCAAATCTCTAACGGCGTTGTGGCCGACAGCCGCCAACACCTCGGCGTTTCCAACCATTACGCCCAGCCGGGCGAGTTCCGTGTCCACGACCCGAGGCCGGGCCTGTCCAGCCCCGCCCCAAAGCCGAAAAAGCTCCGGCAGCATCGCCCCTGCCAAGGCTTCCGCCTCATCGCCGGCCATGCCCTCCGTTCGCGGCAGGACCAGGGGATTGAGGGCCACCGCCGGGACATCGGGGTCCACCAGATCTTCGTACCGGTCCCAGAGCCCGATGGCCGTCAGGCGGGCGCGATATTTTTCGCCTGCCAAAATCCGGAAAATCTCCTCCGGCACGGGCAGCCGGAACAGGGAGGATGCCCGCAGGAGGTCTTTTTCCGTTTCAGAAAGAAGGCCCAGCAAGGCGTCCAGGGCCACGGTGTTGAAAAAATCCAGAAGCTTGCCTTTGTCCGGGGAGGTCCCGTCGGCCAGGTACGTTTCCATCTGGTCCAGGGCGCGGTCGCAGGCGGCCTGGTTTTCCCGGGCCAAGGCGAACAGCAAGTCCTGGAGTCCGGGGTTGCCCCGCGACAGTTCGATGCAACGGTCCGTTTGTTGAAGGTCCGCCGCGAAAGGTCCGGCCGCGCGTACCTTGGCGGCCGCCTGTTTTCGTTGTTCGTATTTTTTCATGGACGGCAGGTGGACGTCGAAGATCTGCTCTTCCAGGCCCTCGCCCGTCGCGGACCGCAGTGCAAACCGATGCCTGCCGGTAAACAGAAGACGGCACGGGGTCCGGGACCGGGGGCTTTCGAAGGCCTCGACCACGGCCCGCAGCGCGGGCTGGTATTGCCGGGACACCCGATGGATTTTTCCTTCCGACGGCGGTGTCAGGACCTGTTCCAGGTCGTCCACCACCAGCAGGAACGGATCGACGCCCCCGAATTCCATCAGCTCGAGCAACGCGTCTCTCAGCGCCTCGGGCTCGTTTTGCAGCCGGTCCCTGTACCGTTGCGCAACCGCCTGGACCTCCTCCCGTTCCGTCCCCAGCGCATCCGCCACCGCGCCGAATATGCCCGGCGCCAGATAGACGTCCGGTTCCAGGGGATGTCCCTGCGGGTCCTTGTTGCCGTACACCACGGCGGTCTTCAAGGAGGGGGTGCGGTTGGCGAGCCGGTGGGCCACCCGCGCGGCCAGCGAGGATTTGCCCTGCCGGGCGAACCCGTGGATCAATACGCCCGCGTAGTTTTCATCGTCGAAAACCTGGAGGATTTTTTGAATCTGGCGTCTGCGGCCGACAAATTCCCGGCGGGACGCCACGGGGTTCTTTTGTCTTCGTTCGTCCAGAAACGCCCGCTTGGGTTCGGGCGGGCCGGAATGTTCGACGGCCGCTCCGGGTTTGCGCAGCGCGCCGCCGCCCGATGGCCCCAGGTAGAGCCGGGCCATGTGCCAGTCCGCCGACTCCGGTCCCCCTTCGAACGGAAACCGTCGCTTTAAAGGCGGTGCGAATCGCCCGGGCGCAGCAGGAACATGCCCGTCCCCCGGCCCCGATTCGGCTTCCGAACCCGATTCGGCTTCCAAACCCGATTCGGCTTCCGAACCCGACTCCGGGACCGCCAGCCAAAAACGGGCGAAGGCCGCGGCGGTTTCCGCAGTTTCGCCCCTGGCCAGGTTTTCGTAGAACCAACCGGCGAACCGGGTGGCTTCGGCGTCCCCCACCGAGCCGCCCCATCCCAGGACCGCCGGGATTCCCCGGCCGATCATGTCCGACGCGAAGCTTCCCACCAGTTCGGTGCCGGTCTTGGGAGCGGCGGTCAGGCAGGCGGAGAGAAACACCAGGCGGGGGGGCCGCCGGCCCATGGCGCGGCTCAATGTTTCGGGCGTGGCGTCGTCGCGCCCGCCCTTTTCGTCCTCCAGAATCAAGACCGGTCCCGGCTCGTTGCCGCCGTGGCAGGAAATGTGGACCAGGTCCGGCCTTTCCTCCGCCACCGTGCGGGCCAGAAGTCCCGGTGCTCCGCTCTCCTCCACGGTCAGGGCCATGCCGAGCCCCTGGGTGGCCGTCAGTATCGCGTCCTCCTCGACCTCGTAGCTCAGCTTTGATTCGGTATTTCGCGGCTGTGCGGCCATGAACACGGCGGACAGCCGCGAACGGTCCGGTTCCGGGGGCTTTGCCGGGGTCCCGATGCGGCGCGCCGGGCAAAAACCGGGCTCGCGCAGGGCCAGGTGGCCGTCGCCGTCGGCCAGAAGCTCCCAGGGGGCTTCCAGAAAAAGACGGGCATGGTCGTCCGGCCTCGATCCTGTCGCCAGCTCGATGACCAGCGGCCCTTCCCCCTCCCGGCCGTGGGCCGACACGACCGCCCTCATCCATTCCTGGTCCCCGTCGAGCCAGTCGTACAATTCCCGGCCCAGGGCCAGCAACGTCTCCGGCCTGCTTCCCGCGTTCAGGGCCATCTTGTAATCGGACACCCACTTGGAAAGCAAATCCGTATCTTTTACAAGCACCTGCCGGCTCTCCCCTTGAATTCCGCCGATTCCCGGACCCTCGGCGCAAATCTGGCCGGACGCGAAGGTAAACCGGGGCCGCGCGATCATCGCAGCACCTCAGTAAACAGGTCCACGAGGGTATCCGCATCCACGTTCCGGACTCGGATAAAAGTGCCGTCGGGCTTGCGGATGCTGATCTCCGAGCCCGGACGCGCATCCATGGCGGCGTTGGCCCCTTCCAGGAATTTTTCGGCCTTGGGCTTTTTTTTCAGACGCTTGACGAGATCGACGGCCGCCAATACGTATCCCGGCATGGAGAGCACGAAAGCGGCCAAGGCCACCGTATTCGGATCGATTTTCTTGCCAGGCCCGGCCCCGCCCCCGTCCGCCACCGGCACGGGCGACGCGCGATGCTCGAATTGTTCCAGAATCAACCCCGCCAGTTCCCCGGCAAGCTCTTTGGCCTCGGGGCCTTCCACCACCAGGTGAATAACGGCGTCCGCCATGTTCGCCTCCTTTTTCTTTTCATTGATTGGGACCTTTATTACTCGATGATCAAGTTTTTTTCGTCATTTCCCCGAAAGCTTCGAATCCATACGCTTCTGCGGATCTTCTGGATTCCGGGTCTTCGCTGCGCTGCGCCCGGAATGACGGTCGCCTCGGTCCGGTCGGCGGAAAAAACTTGATCATCGAGTATTATATTTCTTTTCGCTCCTCAAGAAAAACCTTATTTTTATTTTTGGTTCATCGTGGATTTGTTGGGAGCGGTAAAGGTAACCAGAGCTTCCAGCTCTGGTCCCATATCGCGAATATGCCGCCGCTTGGAAGCTGTGGCATTCCAGACCAGGATGGTCTGGTTACCATCGACACGCCTTTTCCCACAAATCCGCGATGAGCCTTCTTTTTTAACCTTAGCAGCAGTACGGATTCTTTCTCGAAAAACCTTATTACCTTACTAATAAAGTTTCACCCTGAACCTCTGCTTTCCTTTCGATCATGAAAAACAAGGTAACCATCACCCCAGGTCACATCCCCCAAACCTCAATCTTCCTCCCCTCGAAAACTTCGTTTCTCCGGAATATCTTTTCCTCCCATTTCCTGTCCGGGTCGCGGTCGAACACGACGAGATGGCCGTTGTCGGAACCGCATATGTCCATGTATGCGGCCAGCTGCGCCAGGCCTTCTTTTATCGTATGCTCCAGGCTTTTGTGGAGGACCTTCAATTCCAGGACTATTTTCTGCACCCCTTTTTCGTGCTTCCAGGCGACCATCAGGTCGGTGCGTTTTCTACCCAGCCCGTATTCCCTGTCGATTCTTCCCCCCGCGTTGACGATTCTCTGCAAGAAGGCCTGCAAAAGGAGCTGCGGGCCAGCCTCCTTGTAGTCGAACCGGTCCACCCAGTGTTCGGAATGCTCGCGGAAAAAGTCCTGGAACCCGGCCATCAGCCCGTCCACGTCGAGCAGGCCGTCGGAACGAACATACCATTGGGGTTGAACAGGCAGGACCTCCTGCGTCGTCGCCGTAAGGGTCCTCGGCACGACTTCCTTGTAGATGTCGTTGGCTATTTCCAAATGGGGCTTCCTTGTTATCAAGCCCAGATCCACGACGTACTGGATGTCGTCGTCCAGCATTCTTCCAGGTTCGCGGGTCCCGGTCAAAAGGGGTTCGATCACCGACCGCACCCTCTCTTCGGAGAGCTTGTCCGCCAGCTGGTCCAGATGGGTGTCTCCGCGAAGAATCAGCGAATCTTTGGCCTGCTCGATCCATTCCGCGACCACAGGCTTCGAGCGGTCCCGGCCCTCTTTCATCTCGAAGCACGCCTCGTACGCCAGGGCGTTTACCAGCCAGGGCTGTCCACGGGTATACTCCCATACCAGGGATTGCGCCGGAGCTTCGAAAGCCTGGCCGGTCTCCTCCGCGTGCTGTGCGAGCAGAAGACGGACGTCGTCCCTGTCGAAATTCCCCACCCGAAGGGATTTGGCCTTGATGTTGAAAGCGCTCCCGCCGGTGATGATGGCCTTTTCCCTGCTGGAATGAATCCTGTAATCCCGAACGTCGCGAACGCCGCAAAGCAAGATGGATTGGGGAAACTTGGAAGGCCTCTTGTCGTATCCGGACCGAATTTGCCGAAGCACCGAAATCAGGGTGTCTCCCACAAGGGAGTCGATCTCGTCCACCAGCAGGACCAGGGGCTTGGAAAGCTCTCTGGTCCAGGCCGACAGCATTTCGTTCAACGCGCTGTCCGGCCCCCAGAGATCCATGATCTGCCTCATGTTATCCAATGGGAAGGTATCGTCCAAATGGTCCCTCGCCCGCGAGGCGATCTCCGCCAGAAACGAGAAAACCCCTCTTTCGACATCCTCCCGCGCGCCCTGCCCTTTTTCCACGTTCACGTAAAGACTGGCGTAGGTTCCCTCCCGGTTCAAATAGTCCATAAGGGCCAGAAGAGCGCTCGTCTTCCCTGTCTGCCGAGGCGCATGGAGAACGAAATACTTTTTCTGGGCGACCAAAGACAGGACATGTTCGACATCCAGCCTAGCCATTGGCGGAAGACAATAATGGTCTATCGGGTTGACCGGCCCGGCCGTGTTGAAAAACCTCATGGTTGCGTCCTCGTTTAATGTTTCAAGTTCGTTTTCGATCACTATACTCTCTGCGTCCGGAATTTTCAAACGGAGAAATCGACGAAAAACGGCCCTGCGCAATCTTCCCGGCGGATCTTGATATTGACAACTGGCAAGATTTCGTCGCTACGGAAGAGGACATGAAGACCAGGGGTTACACGGACATCAACCAGGTCTTGGAAGCTCTGGTGCCAGGACTGTACATCTTATCCAAGAGCGGCTGGGGCGACTATATGCGCATGAGCCTGAACGGCGGGGACACCAAGCGGGTTGTTTTTCTCGTGGACGGCGTACGGATCAACAACCGCACAGGTCGAAATCTTGCGGAAAAATCAACTCGGCAAAAAGGATGATTTTCATCACCCCAGTTTACGCCCGCGCCCTTCACCGGAATTTGTCCCGCCAAAATGCTCGAACGCTGGCGGCGGCGAATGTAGGAATTTCGTCTTAGATCCACAAAAAACCTTATTTTATGCCCTTAACCTTAGTAGCATGGCGAATCCACATTATAACCCAACCTTATTGCCTTTTTTTACGTGATCGAAAGGAAAGCATGGATTCAAGATGAAAATTTACCAATAAGGCAATAAGGTTGTGGGAGATGGAGAAACCGTCATGCTACTAAGGTTTTTACAAACAATGAAGTTTTCTTTTGGAGGAATCTCGGGGCGATGAAAAGCTCTCCGAATACATGCCAACCCGTGCGGTTGGAATCGACGCCAAGGCGCAAAAACTCGCTTGTAACGGTAACGCCGTCTTCCACGGCGGCGCGTTGTCGGACGCTATGCTGTTACGGAACCCGAACACACCAAGCACCGCGCCGCCGTGGAAGACGGCGCTACCGGGGCTATCCGGATTTGGTCCTTAATGGAGGGATACCAACCGCACAGGTCGGAATTTTTCCTGGGCAAGCACGATTAGAAAAGATGCGGCATTCTCTATCCTGCCTTCTATCAAGCCTTCATTTTTACCTTCTATCTTGCCTTCATTCAACCATTCCTGGGCCAAAGTATTCATGAACTCCTCACCCCCTTCGCGAAGCCTGTGCGCGATTTTCACGATGTCTTCTTTTTTTATGACGCATGCATTGCGAACAATGTATCTGAAGCTGCAAGCCGACAAATCGAGCGGGCAGGCTTTTGTGTTCCAGGAGGCGGTACATATCGACGGGGTCGCCGCCGTCCTTCAGGTTCATGCTTAGAACCAGGTCGGAATAATGCCTGGAAAGGTCGTCGTCCAGGTACGAAACGTCTTCGACGCGGATGGATTCCAGATCCAGCCGGGCCAGGACGGGTCCCGGCAGGACCTCCTCGACCAGGTCCATGGCGCGCTCCTTGTTTTTGAAAACGAACTTGAACAGCTCGTCGCGCCCCGATTTTCCCTTAGGTTCCATGGTTGCGAATATGCAAAGACCTTCCTTTTTTGGTTCATCACGGATTTGTGGGAAAACGCCTCGCGAAGGTAACCAGACCATCCTGGTCTGGCGTGGCTTGGCTCCGAAGGGGTTGCATATATATGGCTTCGGGCCAGAGCTGGAAGCTCTGGTTACCTTTACCTCTCCCCACAAATCCGCGATGAACCCCTTTTTTTCAAGGCGAAACAACCGAATGCAGCGATTCCAATTATGGGGATTGTCGGCTTGTCGAAGGCGGCCAGACCATCCTGGTCTGGCTGCCAGGTTCGCTGCGGTTTCTCGGGAATGGAATTTTTCCTGGTTATAACCAGAATGCTTTCCCTCCCCTCATGGATTGTCAACAGAAGTCAAGCCTGCATTTCCCATGTCTTTTCGACGAGCTGGGCGAGTTGCAATTGCTGCGAGGGAAGCAACAGGGCGAACTTGATCTGCTCTTGCCGGAAAATGCGCGCCAGTTCCGCCACCTGCTCCTTCGAGAGGTTGGGCCAGGAGGTCACGACCCTTTGTTTTACTTCCATCGACAAGGAAACGCCGCAGGCAAGCCCTTGTTCGATACCGCACTTCATTCCCTCGTCAAACTCGGTACGAGAACTCAGCTTCAGCATTTCGGGGATGGTGTCTCGGATGATACCCCATCCATGGATATCTTGCCTTAGCTCGAGCAACTGCTCATCGGATTTCTGTTCCGGAGTCGCTTGCGAATCCCACCAGTCGAAATCAATGAATGTATAAAGCAGGTGGGGCTGGTTCGCGGACTGGCACGCCGCGATGGTGAATCCAAGCGTCGGACGGGCGGCGATACCAGATCCCGAAAGGGTGCTGCGGACGATTTCCATCTGGGGAAACTTTTTAAATAAACATTCCCGCGTTTCTGTAGCAAGGGAACGCCAAACCCTTTCCCTGAACAGAGACAGGATTTCCGGTGCCCAAGGGTCATTCCCTGTAGCGAAAACAGCGGTTTTTTGCTCCCGGTGCAGTGCCATTAATTTTTCAGCGCCGATCAGCAGGTCTTTCAATGCCTGGTTTGTGCCATATTTCCGAAACGTCTCTTTCCGGGATTCGAAAGACCGCAGGTAGAATTCAAGGGCCTTGCCGGGCTGGCCTAAATCGCGATGCACATCGCCTAAATTGTTCAGGGCGACAGTCATTTCACGTCGATTCCGCAGAGTATCGGAATTTTTAAGTAGCGACTCGCTCATCGCAAGATACCGCTCGTAGAATTCCAGGGCCTTGGCAGAATGATCAAGGTCCCCGTATATAAGGCCCAAACGGTTTAGAAAGACGGCCACATCCCGTCTGTTCCGCGGCGTATCAGAGTCCACAAGTAGCGACTCGCTCATCCCAAGGGAACGCTGGTAGAATTCAAGGGCCTTGCCGGGCTGGCATTGGTCGCGATGCACATCGCCCACGCGGTTCAGGGCGACAGCCACATCCCGCCTGTTCCGCGGCGTATCGGATTCCACAAGCAGCGACTCGCGAATCGCAAGGGAACGCTGGTAGAATTCAAAGGCCTTGCCGGGCTGGTCTAGGTCGCGATGCACATCGCCCACGCGGTTCAGGGTGTAGGTCAATTCCCGTCTGTTCCGCGGCGTATCGGATCCCGTAAGCAGCGACTCGCTCATCTCAAGGGAACGCTGGTAGAATTCAAGGGCCTTGCCGGGCTGGCCTAGATCGCGATGCACATCGCCCACGCGGTTCGGGGCGACGGCCACATCCCGCCTGTTCTGCGGCGTATCGGATTCCGCAAGCAGCGACTCGCGAATCGCAAGGGAACGCTGGTAGAATTCAAAGGCCTTGCCGGGCTGGCCTATGTCGCGATGCACATCGCCCACGCAGTTCAGGGAGACGGCCACATCCCGCCTGTTCTGCGGCGTATCGGATTCCGCAAGCAGCGACTCGCGAATCGCAAGGGAACGCTGGTAGAATTCAAGGGCCTTGCCGGGCTGGCCAAGGTCACGATGCACATCGCCCACGCAGTTCAGGGTGTAGGTCAATTCCCGTCTGTTCCGCAGCGTATCGGATTCCGTAAGCAGCGACTCGCGAATCGTAAGGGAACGCAGATATCGTTCTAAAGCTTTATAGGTCTTTTGGCGTTCAGCTGAAATATCCCCCAATCTTTGCCATATTTCCGAAAGGACCCTGGGGGCCATCCGATTTGCCTCGGCCGCTTTTTCCAACAGAGGCGCCAGGAGAAAACCGCGCTCTTGTTCCCCTGTTCCGGTTAGAAATACCCAAACAAGATGGGCCGTCACCATAGCATGTTCGGGGGTCCCCTCTTCGAAACGGGCCAGCAGGCTTTCGCACACGCTGATGCGCGACCTTGGCTCCAGGGCCTGGTAATGGTCGTAATCTTCTTCTTCCACCCACGAATACCACTGTTTGTATTCCCCGTCCGCAGCGTTTTCCGGCAAGGGAATGGCCCCTGCGTGAACCAGGGCCAGCCGGTATTCGGGGATTTGCTCCGGGTGTCGGTATTGAAAGCAGAACCAATGGCCCATGATCTCGTGGGCCAGTCCGAAAGCCTGGTCCATGCCGGTGTCCATCCGGCGCAGAAAACCGCCCAGGTGCGTCCGGGTGAGCGCGTCGGAAATCTGCTGGCGGGAAACGGCGGGCAGGTTCGGCGCCAAGCCCTTGCGCCGCAACGTCCGGATTGCGTCGTGAAGTTCGTCGATGGCGAGGGACCGGGGAATCAGGCTGAAACACCACATGAGCGCATCGAGCAGGTCCGGCGGGTCGAAATCTTCCCTCACCGCTTCGAAACCGCTTTTCAGGGTTTCCGGGATCAGCTCGGCATAGCGCCGGTCGAATTCGTGTTCGGCATGCCGCTGGAAAATTTCAGGGTCGTGCAGCCAGCGCAGCCTCAGGCGTTCGGTCCAGTCCCGAAGGAATATCGGAAGGCCGTTGCTTTTCTCGTACAGCTTCTGGCGCAACGGTCCCGGCATTTGATCCCATTCCGGAGTTTTTTGCCCTTCGATGTTCCGGGTCCAGAACCGTCGGACGACCGCTTCCGCCTCCGCATGCGCCAGTTGAGACATGTCGGTGAACTGCCAGTCCTGACGGTAGTAAAGGGTCAGCGGACCTTTCACGCGTTCCTGCTTCTGGCTGCTGGCCAATACAAAAAGATTGTCCGGCAAAGGATCGGGCAGAGCGCCCAGCATGTCGCCGGGATCGGTCGCCTGGTTCAGGCCGTCCACCAATACCATAAACCGGGCTTCGGGTCGTCGGCTTTTGAAATCGGCCAGGTTGTCCCGCAGGGCGTCCTGGACTCGCTGCAAAGGCAGTTCATGGTTTGGCGGGGGAAATCCCATGAGCCGGTTGAGCACGGCCAGCGCATGCATCCCCACCCGCAGGGCCACGCTGGCCTTTGGCGCGTTCATACCGGAGGTCCTGCCGAATTCCCGAACGCGCCCCCCTTCGTCTCCCGATTCTTGCAAACCGGGGCCGGGTTCCCCTCCGTCTTCCAGCGGCGCGAGCTTCACGTCGTTGCTGACGAACACGGCCCGGGTCCGGTTGTCGATGTATATCTGCGCCAGCAAAACGCTCTTGCCCGCCCCGGAAGGCCCTTCCAGAAGCAGTCTGCCGCATTTTCCGTTTTTCAGAAGCGAGAGAACGCGGCCAGCCTCGCCGGGTCGGGGGACCGTATGCTCCAGGAGCTGTTCGGCCACCTTGTCGTGCCCCAGATCGAACTGCCGCGCCGCCCGGACCGGCGATTTGGACTAACCGGGGATTTCGAACGCGAAGCTGCGGCACAGACGCTCGACGCATTTGAGCAGGTTCGGTTCGTGCGCGCCTTCTTCGTCCGCATGGCAGGCCTGCCATCCGCCCTGCTTGAGATTGCCCCGGTACGTGCGCTGAAACACGCTGGCGACCTGTTTTTCCTTCCACCGAACACTGTCGAGCAGGCCGGGCAGCTTGTCGCTCTCGGCTGCGGCGGAGTGCCGGTAGCGGTAGCCCAGCGGCATCAGGTAGACGCATTTCTCATAGGGCTTGTCGGGGTCGTACAACAGCTGGGAGTCGTCCCATTCCCAGTCGGGCCGGGGCGGCCCCGGCGCTGGTAAAATCCCTGGTTCGATGCCCGTCTTCGTCGCCGGCAGGGATCGCGCCCGACACCACCTCCGCGTCGATGCCCTTCTTTTCCAAGATATCGGCCACTGACAACCCGTTGTCCGCGAGCCATTGCCGAATGTCGTCCGACAGTTCGACATAGATTCTGGTTTCTTCCATCTGTTTCCTCCGATTTGCACATAGATTCAGAGCATTGCGTATGCGGCCCTGTAGGGTTGGTTCCAAAATCGGCCATGCCTTGGCAGAACTCGTACGCGAAGCGTGCTGGTATGCGTTCCTACGCGAAGCGTGGGAACGAGTGTAGCTTGGCATACGAACGAGGCGGAATCCGAATGGCCGAAACGAGCCCCCCCTGCCCTGTCAAAGAGCGTTTCTCGAAGCGCCGGCGAAAAAAAGCGAGACGTTTTCTATTCTTTTTCCCAGCGGGGGATATGCGAGCTTTTGCTTCAGGAAATAGCCGGTCAGGCCGGATGTGATATACTTGGCCTCCGAGGCGAGATATTCTTCGTCCAGCCTGTCGTAGAGAGAATTGCCCACGCCGGTCTTTTTCAGGATCCGCTTGGCGGCTTCCGGGTCGCCTGCGACCAGGCTTCCGCAATTGTCGCATGTCAGCTCCCGGGCCGCCTTGAACGGAGGGGGCTTGTAGATCTCGAAATAGCCCTTGACTCCGAAATCCAGAGCGATGTGGGCGACCTCGTGGCCCAGGAGGAACCGCAATTCCTCGGGATTGTCCAGTACGCCCTCCAGGGTCTTGGAAAAAAGGACGATGATCTTCTTGCGGGCGAACCGGATGGACAAAGCATTGACTTCGCTTGCGGCGACGATGATCACCTTGGGCTTTTTTTCCACGCCCAGTCTTCTGCAAACGTCGGTCAGGGCCTCGTCGATCTCGGGAAATTGCCGCTTCGAGGCGGTGGTGCCCAGCGCTTGCAGCTTGCGCACGTTGTATTCCGCAAGGATGTGGGACATCAGCCAGCTGAAGGCCACAAGCAGGAGCATGCCCCCCATGGAGGAAAAGACCAGAAGAAGGATTACCAGCCACAGGATGCCGTTTGCGATGATGCTGCCCAGGCGTTTGCGTTTTTCCTCTTCCGAGATGCAGTCGCTGATGGTCCATGTCGAGGGAAAGGGCGACGGCTTCCGCAAGGCGAGCGCCGGTTTTCCTGCCGACGGGGATTGGACCGCCGGGGGAGGCGGCGGAGGAGGAGCGGTTGCGGCGGAAGGCGCCGGGGCAGGATTCGACAGCGCGGCCCGTTCTTTGGGGAAGACCTCGCAAACCGCCCCGGCCCGTTCGTATGCGGCCTTGATGCTCAGGACGTTGTTTTTGTCGCTGTCCTCCTTGATCGTGATCGGTCTGCCCGAAAACATCTTCTCCACTTTGGACAGCGGCATTTTATGCAAGGATGCCAAATTGCGCTTGACCCGTTCCACATCCCGGCCCTCGAAGATTTCTCCTTTGAAAACAAGCTTGTACATGGCTATTTCCTTTCCTTCGTTTATCGTATTGTCCCGAATGTTCCTTTCGACTTCCTTCCCGCGATTTTTAGGTGAAAACGAATTGCATGTCAAGTTAAAAAGCCGCTAAACATAACGGATTCGGGGGGATTGAAGAGTGTGCAGTTTTTTTTTGTCGCCCAAGCTGACGAGATTGAATCAGCGGTCAGAGACAGCTCGCCCCGTCCAGAATTCCGTGCCCGGAAAAATAGACGACCACGGTTTCGTTCTCTATGAGGACCTGCTTGCGGACGTTTTTCATGACGGGGCTTCCCTTCTTGTCCAGCAAAACGTTGCCGTCCTTGTCCCGAATTTCCTCCAGCTTCCTGTTTTTTCAGAGAATTATTCCGTCGCCATTTTCGACGACAGCTTCTTGAATTCCTCCTTCATTTCCGAATTGTCGAATCTGATCAGGTCCGGAATTTGCAGTTCGTTCAGCGAATTGAACAAGGTATCCGCATCCCGCATGAGCGCGATCAGGTTGTGGGCAGTGGAGACTGTCTGGTACGTGTTTTCCGCAATCTGGTATTCCCGGACAATCTGGTCTTTCGACCGTATCATGCGCTTTTTGTTGTTTTCCAGATACCGCCGGTACAATGTTACGGTCCTGTCGGTCAGGCGCTGCGCGTCCAGATTGGCCTCGTACAGGTTCCGATGGGCGGATTGGCTGCCTTGAAGCAGGCTTTGCGTCTGTTGCATCAGCTGCCTGTTTTCCTCTTCGATTCCCGCCAGCATGGGCACATACTCCCGGTCCACCTTTTCGACATAGCGGCCCTGGAGATAGAGCAGGATTTTCAACAGCACCGTATGCATGCCGTAATAGCGCCGGGCGGTTTCAATTTGTTCGCCGGAGGACACAGACAAGTCTTTCAGTTTCTGGGTGATGATCTTGATATTGTTGAAAACGCTGATGATTTCGATGTCGTCGTCTCCGGTGACGCTGAAGATCAGCGTATCCATCTGTTCGGCATCCAGCTCGATGCCGATGGCGTTGATCTTTTTCAAGAGCGCGGCTTTCAACTGCTCGATGTTGCGCTTGTTTTCCGCGATGGCTTCTCTTATCTCCTCGATTTCCTCTTCATAGTCCCCGACGTCCTTTTTCCATATTTTCCAGCCCGCCTCCTCCTTGGGGGCCATCATTTTCTTGGTGTTCAGTTCGCCGATTCGTTCTTCAAACCTGCGAATGTTGTCCATGCTTTCGTTGATCTGCTCCTTGATCTGCGCCATATCGGATATGTTCAAAATTTCAATGGCCTCGTCGAGCAGGTCGTCGATATCGTCCTCCAAGTCCGATTTGTCTTTTTTCAAAGGGTTCCATGAAGAATCGGGGAGCTTTCTTTGGGTATCCAGCAACTCGAGCGTATCGCCCAGCTTGTCGTGCAGCTTGTCCCAGTGTTCTTCTACGGACTCGGCTTGCGCCGGATGTGCGAATGGCAGCGCCAACGCGAGAGTACAGCCAATGAAAATAAAAATAATGTTCGACTTGCAACTCATTTTTTCCAACTCCTTTTCTATGCATGAATGCGGCACGGGTGGCTTGGTTCTATATTCGGCCACCTGGATTCCGGGTCTACGCTATATGTTCCAGTCGGGACATTTCCGGCAAGACGGAAGCCAGCTGTTTTATCGACTCCTGGGTCATATACCGCTTCGCCCGGAATGACGACTGCCGGGACGATAGTTCTTGAAAGTGGCCGATGTTAAAACCAAGACCCGGCAAGGGATATCCGCGTTCCGAAACGGCATCATATCAGCTCCTGGATGTGAACACAACGTTTTCAGGATGCAACGACAGCCCTTTTCGACGCTCCGAAATATCTGCGGACGACATCCGGAATCTTTGCCCAAGGAGCTTCGTCAATACGAGACAATCGCGGAAAAGCGGGACTTTTCCAAACGTTTTTTTCTGGTTATAACGGATTCGGGGGTGGGTGGAATGTAGGTTGGGTTGAGCGTCGTCAATTGTTGGGTTTCGCTACGGAATTCTATCAAACAAACAGATACGGCGCGCGAAACGGTTGGGAAGCAAGCGAAACCCAACATGAAACCCGCTCAACCCAACCTACGCATTGCCGCTCCCCCAAATCCGTTATAACCAGGTTTTTTCGTGAGACGGAACGAAAAAGGTTGACGAAGCATCGACCTTGTTTCAATTTTCTCGTTTTTGGAAAATGCATTTGAAAGGTTGAAAGTGGAAGTTCACATGACCGTTGACGAATGGAAATTACGGTTTGCCGTGTTTTGCCTCGTGGCCGCGTCGTTTACCAATATCTACATCACGCAGCCGATATTGCCCGTCTTGCAGAACGAGTTCTCGGTGGATGCCGTCGTGGTTTCCTTCAGCGTATCGGCAGTGATTCTCGGAATCGCCCTGGCAAACCTGCCGTTCGGTTTCTTGTCGGACCGGTTCGCGGTGCAGCCCATCGTGCTGGCGGGAGGGTTGGCCGTCGCGCTGGGGGGCGCCGCTTGCGCCGTGGCCGACAACTTCTGGACATTGATCGCCGCGCGGTTTCTCCAAGGGTTGTTCATTCCGGCCATGACCACTTGCGTTGCGGCCTATCTGGCCAAGACGCTTCCGAAAGAGCGTTTGAACGTGGCGATGGGGGCGTATGTTTCCGCCACCGTGGTGGGCGGCCTGGGCGGACGCCTGATTGGTGGCTGGCTGTACGCTCCGCCCCACTGGAGACGGGCCATGCTTACGGCGGCGCTGTTCGTGCTTTTCGCGGCATTGACCGCGTGGAAAACCCTTCCCCGCGACAAAAACGGCCCAGAGGAAAAGCCTGCGTCAAAGAAAACCACGAGCTATCTGAATTTTCTGAAAAGGGCCGACTTGTGGCTCATATTCTCGTGCGGGGCGGGAGGGCTCGCGATTTTCTCTTCGATATTCAATTTTTTGCCCTTCCGGCTTTCCGCTCCTCCATTCGGTTTCTCCACCGCCACCATCACCGCGTTTTATTTCGTATACGTGATGGGCGTTTTCACGGGACCGGTCGCAGGCCGAATGAGCAACCGCTTCGGGTACGGGACCGCCTTGCTGGGGGGCTCGTTTCTTCTGGCCCTTTCCCTCGTTTCGCTGCTCCCCGCATCCACGGCGGCGATCATAACCGGCCTGCTTCTTCTCTGCGCCGGTTTTTTCACCGTGCACGCCGCTGCCGTCGGCGCCTTGAACAGAAAGCTCGTCGAAGGACAGGGACGGGCCAACGCGCTGTACGTCCTGTTCTACTACGCCGGAGGATGGCTCGGAATCACCGGCTGCGGGTTCGCCTACGAGCACGGCGGATGGAGCGCGGTGGTTTTCGCCTGCATGTTTTTTCTCTTCCTGCCCCTGGGGGCGGGAGTCGTGGAAAAGTGCGGCGAGAGGCGCGGGCTGAAACACTGACAATTCCGTCTCCCCGCTTCAAGTCGAAAAACTTGCGATACTCCGTCGGAAGAAATATCGCTCCCGCATCGTCTATTACCGTTTTTATTTCTCGAATTCGTTTTCCCCTATTCCACGACCCACACCGTGCAGTTTTTCGCGTGGGTGACGATTTTGCTGGATATGCTTCCGAACAGAAACTCTTCCCCCCGGGAAAGCCCCTGTCTTCCCACCACGATGGTGGAATACTCTTCCCTGTCTCTTTCCGCCAGGATGCATCTGGCCATGGAGGGGCAGTTTAGCAGGGCGGAGCGGACCGTAACGTTTTCGGGAGCGAACCCGGCGTCGATCAGTTCCTGCTTGTATTCTTCCAGCAAACGGTCGATTTTTTCCATTCTTCTTTCCAGCCACTTCTCCCTTTCGCCCTGCTCGGAGAAATAATCGTCTTCGGGGTCGGGGATGATATGGAGAACCCCCACCTTGAAACCTTCGGCCCCTCCCAGCATCCTGCCCACGTACTGGACCGCCCTGCGGGCGTTTTCGGAATCGTCCACGGCGATCAGGATATTCTTGTTGAATTCGTCCTTTTTGTCCTGCATTTTTCATCTCCCCCACAAAAGCTTTTCGCCTCGACGGCCTGCATTGTCACATTTTAAAGAGAGCCCTTGAATGCGTTTTTTCGTTTCTTTCGTGTGTTTTCGTGGCCCGATCACAATTTTTTCGGCGCCGCCAGTTTTTTTTATCGGCGACTCGCCCGGTAGTCAGAACTCCCGGTCCATGAATTCCCCCACGTCTTCGGCCAGCTGGCCAGTGGTTTCGTAGAACCAGTTGGCGCCCCGGGAAAAGTGCAGCAGGATATGGTTCAGCGAGTCGGGCACATAGTCGTAGATCTTCTTCAGATTGTTGACCCGGGGCCGGAAGATCATGTTCAAATCGCCCTCCTCCAGCCTGTCCAAAGCAGGATTTCCCGAATCCTTCAGTCCCCGCAGGAGCACGTCGCCCTTTCCCGCCAGAAACAGCAGCACGTTGCCCAAGCCGAACAGGTCGTAGCCGTATATGTTCTCCCTGTGGCGGTAGTTGATGTCGAAGTCGATCCAGGTCCACTTTCCGGTCTCCCTGTCGATCAGGATGTGGTCGCGACGGACGTCCCCGTGCTTTTCGCCGTTTTCGTGCAAAAAGCCGATGGCATGGACGCACTCCAGGTAGTTTTGCAGAAGGGACGGCAGCTTTTCGAAGAAATAGGTCTCGTGGTCCATGGCCAGGCCGTGGATCATGGCGGCCAAGGTCTTGCCGCAGATAAAGTCCAGGACCCGAATCAGGTTTCCCTTGGCGTCCCTTGCGCCGTAGCCCTGCATGAAGTTTTCCTTGCCTTTGACCAGATCGAGAATGCGAACCTCCTTCAAGGGACTGCGGAAGCATTCGAACCGGACGCCCCCGATGGTCGTCGCGAAATTTTCGTGGAACGCGAGCTTCAGGACTTTCCGGTCCCCGGACTCAAGTTCCATGGCCCGCTTCACCCAGTACTTGACGTCCTCCTCGATGCCGAACCGGCCCTCCTTGGCGTTGTGCCGTATCAGGTAGGCCATGTCCTCGATCACCAGCACGTCGTTGAACTCGATTCTGAAAAAATCCCCGGAATCGCGCACGATCCGGATCCTTTCGGGATCATGGCCCTCGGGCATCCACCGGGAAGCCAATCGACGTATTTCGGTTTCCGACATTTTTTCGTTCCTTATCATTTTTCCGCCTATTCGAACCAGTGTGGAAAATCCTCCTTGCACTTTTTCTCCTTGGCCCTGGATATCCGGATCCCCTTGAAATCCGGCAGGGAATCCATCACGTGCCTGATTTCGGGCTGTTCGAACCGGATGGCAAAATCCCGGGCCCCCTTTTCCCTGACCGCCTTTATGGGCTTGGCCGGATTCACCATGAAGGACTTGTGGACCCTGACCAATGCGGTTTCGTCGAAATAGGTCTCCAGGTCCCCCAAAGACCAGTCGAAGCTTTCCAGTTCGCGCCCGCCCTCGAACAGAATCTTGCAGTACTGGCGGTCGGCCTGGACGAAATATATGTCCCGCAGACGCGATTGCACGGTCAGATATTTTTTCAGCGTCTCTTCGTCCTGGATGAAATTGCGGATATTGTTTCTCACCACGTCGATTTCCCGAAGGACGCTGACTATGAACTCCTTGTCGGCCCGGTCGAACCCGGCCGCGCCCAAGCGCCGGTAAAGGAGGAAATGATACTCGTCCAGGTATTCCGGGGTGAACCGAAGCAGCTGGAAATGTTCGTCTGCGCCGGGCGGATGGAACATCGACAGATCGACTTGCTGGACCGGCGGAACCGGCGAGGGCGGCTTGAGCAGGAATTCGGGGGTCTCGCCATGTTCGCGGCGCAACAGCAATTCGTCCTTGTGGTACGCGAGAGCACCGGCGGCGTCGATATGGTTGGCCGCCAGGGCGAACAGGGCTCTTGCCAGCTGATCCCTGTCCTTGAAACTGGCCAGGTCCCCGGAAAAATCCCGCAGGGCCTGCAACCGCGCCGATGAAACCTCCACATGCCGCTGGAAATCCACGTGGTACTTGACCCTGGCCAGAAGCTCGCCTCTTGAAAAGGGTTTTACGATGTAGTCGTTGGCGCCAAGGGCGAAACCCCGCGCAAGGTCGGCCACCTAGCTCTTGGCGGTGAGAAAGACGACTGGCAGGCGGTCGAAGGAAAACTCCTTGCGGACCTCCCGGCAGACTTCAAGGCCCGACACATGGGGCATCATGATATCCAGCAGGACCAGGTCCGGCACGAGCCCTTGCCGGACAAGCCCCAGCGCCTTCTCCGGGTCCGTCTCCGCCGTCACATCGTACTGGTCGGCCAGGTGCGCCCGGACGATTTCCAGGTTGGCGGGGTCGTCGTCCACGACCAGGAGCCTCGGCTTTAGCCTGCCTTCGCCGGGTTCGCGCCCGGTATCGGCCCCAAGCTCGGGCGCCCCTTCCCGTTCATCGAAATCCTCGAACGGGGCGACGGACAACTTCGACATCGATTCTCCAGACGCTTCGCCATCCGGTTTTTCGTCGGCGATCGGCAGAGTGAAAAAGAAGGTCGAGCCTTCGCCCGGCCGCGATTCCACGCCGATCTCTCCTCCCTGCAATGCCACCAGCCGCTTGGAGATGCCAAGTCCCAGCCCGGTGCCGCCGTACTCCCGGGAAACGGAGCCGTCGCCCTGCCGAAACGACTCGAAAACGGTCTCCAGATGCTCCGGTTCGATGCCGGGTCCGGTGTCTGTCACACGCACGACCAAGGACCCGTCCTTCTCCCCGGCGGACAAGACCACCGAGCCTTCCCGCGTGAACTTGACCGCGTTTCCCACCAGGTTCTGCAAGATCTGATACGTGCGGTTTTCATCGGCGAAAACGGCGGGGACTTCCCGTCCGATGCCGTTTTCCAGGACCAAGCCTTTTTTCTCCGCCAACGGCCTGGACAGTTCCACCACCACGTCGGCCAGAGAAGAGATGTCGAGAGGGTGCGGGTCCAGCTTCAGGTCTTCGTTTTTAAGCCGGGAGTAGTCCAGAATGTCGTCGATCAGAATGGACAGCCTCCTGGCGCTGCCCAGAATGGTCTTCATGTAGCCTCGAAGCACGCCCTGCCCTCTTTCCGACGGCAGACGTTCCAGCGCGGCCTCGGCCAGCCCGGCGATGCCGTGCACCGGCGTGCGCAGCTCGTGGGAGGTGTTGGCCAGAAACTCGTCCTTTAGCCGGTCCCATTTTTTCAGCGTCTCGATTTCCCGCCGCCTGCTTTGGGCGATCTTTCGCTCGCTTTCCAAAAGCTCCCGCTGGGCCAGCGTCAGTCTGCGCACCAGCGCCCAGCCCATGGGAATGGAAATCAGGAAAAAGCCGTATTGGGACACCTGGTATCCCGTCACATAGAAAAAGGAGTTGCAAATATCCACCATGCCCAGCAGAAAGCAGACCATGACTCCCGCGAACACCGCGAACTCGGAGGATCTCGCCACCTCCTTCCACGGCGTCCCTTCGATCTTTTCCTCCCGAAAACGCAGGAAAAACATTTTCGCGACATGCAGAAACGGCAGAACTACGGTAGCCTGGAAAACTCTCAAAGCATCGTGCAGAAAGGCGTAGGGCGCAAACGGGCAAAACAGGACAAAAACCACCATGCACCAGGTATACCACCTGGAGAAGACCGAAACCCTGGACGAAAGAAACGTGTCCAGAAAAGCGAGCATGCACGGCACCAGGAGAAAAAGCAAAGCGATCTCCATCCGATCCACCGAGTCGGTGTCCAGGACCCAGTCCTGGATGGACGCCGACGTGGTCAGCTTGTAGAAGAAAAAGCAGAGGCAGAAAAGCCCCAGATACAGATGCTCGCGCTCCTTGCTGTGACGGATGAAAAGCGCCGCAAAACCGATTCCCAGAAAAACATAGGGAAACGTGAACACCAGGACGAACGTCTCCCTGGTCTTTTCCAGCGAATCGACATACCGGTCGATCTCCAAAACCCGGCCGCTGTAAAACCCGGTCTGAGGGTCGGTCGGGTCGCCGATTATCCTGAAAACCAGAACGTTTCTTCCAACCTGCAAAAACCGGCTGTCCAGCTCCACCGCCACGTTGCGCATACACCTCGACACCGCGATCTGCCCGGAATCGTCCGGAAAAACCTCTCTGTGCGCCTCCCTCCCGTTTAAAAACACCGCCCAGTTGTTCCCCACCGCCCCGATGCGAAGCCCCAGGGAACCGTAACCTGGCTTCCGCCCCTCATCCAGCTCGAAAGGCACCGCAACAGTGAACTCCATGGCCGGGTGCGAACGCCACGAGAAATAAGGCCGAGAAGGCACCCCTTCCAAAGGCAATTCCCGGATATGAATCGCGCGCCCCCCCCGGCCTTTTCCCGGAATTCGCAACCAACCTTCCGAAAAATCCAGGATTTCCAGCCATTCCCGGTCGAACCCGGTCCGCAAGTACACGTCGTTTTGCGCAAGGTCCAAGCGATAAAATGCGAACGCGGTCGTTACCATAGCACAAAAGACGCAAACGCCTAACGGCAAGGCGCAAAAGATCCTTGCAAATCTTTCTCTGCCTGAGTTCAATGGCACCCCCCCATCCTGTTTCCCCATTTCCCTGCCGATACCCCTCAATGCGGTATGCACCGCATGATCGCGACATCTCATACTCCCCTGTTTCTTCTCAATCAATCACAATTGAAGCATGAATTGCAAGAAAAAGCCCGGCATTTTTTTAAATTTTCGTTTGCAATCCATTTTACCTAATGCTACAAAAATTTCCATATCTATTGACAATGTTTCGTACAAATGAACAGAATTAACATTACAGCGCAACATAAAGGAATAAACGCCTGAATATTGACAAAAATACTTTACCGGATACGATATTTAGATCAACTTGGTTAAAGTTGCGCTGTAGTTTCAGGATGGATTAAGCTTGGGTTTTCTGCAAAAGGAAGATTGCTGGTTGTTATATCTTTAATGAGGAAACCAACGACTCTACAACAAGCAGAACCATTTCAAGCCGAAAGGCGCTCGAAAATACCAAGGCTTCGAGCGAGGCGCTCGGCAACCCGATTAAAAGGTTGGGAATGGCTTCTCACCCACAGAAATAAAAAGGGGTTGGCCGAAAACGACCAACCCCTTGGATTTGCTGGTGGAGCTGAGGGGGATCGAACCCCTGACCTCATGACTGCCAGACAGCAACCCGGAGCTTCCTTACCTCTTCAAATAACCATTAACTCATTGATATTATTGCATATACGTTTATCACATTTTTTCCGATTTTTGCCGGATTTGGAACCATTTTCTCACACGGATTCTCACACGGAATTACCCAGAGTTACGTTTGAACTCACCGTGTTTTTTTTTCCAATTTACGATATGGTAACCTACATCTGATTCTTCCGCAATAACAATCGTCCCGATATTACACTCGCAGATCGAGGCTTCGATAAATTTTTAAACCGAAACCTTGTACGCGAAAACGATTTCCCTTCATTATTTCCCGCCTTTAATCCCCCCACTTCGACCCACCTTTTATAAGAGGTCCAAAACACCCCCCATCCGAAAATCCATATCAAGCAAGTTACAACATAGGTTCGGCCCCAGCTTTGTTCCCATGGCCGAAATCCGGATTCACCTATGAAACCGTGTCACCGGCGTATTGTTAAAGCTCCATATGGCAGCCAAACATTTCTTTGGACCGGCTCTATGGAGATTCGCATATCGGGTCACAAGCACACAGGCTTGGAAATAGCCGGGAAACTATCTGGCAAGGGGTCTTGTCGAAGTGCCGCAGCCAAGAAATACAAAGCGCTTCGCCATGGGCAAAGAAAATTTTCCAACACGATGAACGCATCGGCAAGACCAGATCTGTAAGCAAATATCGGGCCATCGTTTGCCGATTTCTCTGCCAAAATCAACAAATAAATAATCTATGCAATTGATCATTTCTAAACTTCAAAAAGGGCTCTCGTCGCAGCATTTTTTCCAATTTACACACAAATTTTTTATACAAGTTAAAAATATCGACAAAATTAATTACTGGCTTAGTATCTGCGTAATTGCAAACGGGCATTGGGCCTGATCGCAAAAAACGATTCAATTGGAAATCTCAGCGGGTTGGTGTCAAATAGCAAGACTCCATGCCAGCAAAGGTTTCAAGGACGTCTGGATTCTTGAGAAGGAGGTGAGAAACAACATGAAAACAGGATAGGCCATAGCGAAGGAATGATAGGCAATAGCGAAGGAATGACTTAAATACTTAACAGAAAGGTTAAATCATGGCAAAAGAAAAATCCAAAAGTAGGAGAGTGGGCATGAAAAAAAAGGACAAAAAATCAGATAAGGGCAGAAAAATCAAAACAAGAAAGAAAAATGAATCCAGCTGGATTGACCTTATCAGCCAATTTGGCGGCCCTGTGACAGTGGCCTTGGAAATTGTTCGCCTCACTATGGCAGGCGTACTGATGATCTTGTTTACCAAACGAGCGAAACGGGTAAATCTTCATTATATCGAAGAGCGGGGCATCTATGTGCATTGCAACGGTCCCGATTGCGTTCTTTGCAAAGCCAACTACAAGGTCTACGAAAAAATCCTCTTGCCTGTCTACTTGGTAGTCCAAAAGGTGATAGCGATCTTGCCCATTTCCAATCTGAAGGACAACAAGAACGGTCGGCCGCTACTGTCGCTAATCCTGCCCTTCTTGCTGAAGGCTGGAAAAGGATTGGCGCTGGTGATTGTGAAGAGACTGAGCAATTGGGATTACGAAGTCGATTCGCTGCCTTTGAGTCCGGAAATCGAAGAGGATGCGAAGCTGGTTATCGAGGAATTCGAGGAAAACATAGACGATTTCGATATCGACTCAGTCTACGCCAAGATGTCGAACGAGGAACTTCTCCGGATACCGGAAGTGCGAACGAAACACCTCGCCCTGAATTTCAATGCGAAAGCGGCCACCGAAGTTATGTTGGAGGACGACTCGTTCGACGAAGATTTCGATGCAGAAGACCCCGAGCTGGAGGACGATTGGGACGAAGATCCGGACAGCGATGATGAATCTGACCTGGAGGACCCGGATGAGGATTCTGACGACGATGAAACCGATCTTGATGATCTGGACGAGGATGAAGATCCGGACGAAGACGATGATCTGGACCCCGACTTCGACGACATGACGAAGAAAGAACTGCTGGAATTTGCCGAAGAAAACGACTTGGAGATCCCGAACCTCCGCAAAATGAGGGTGGCCAAGGCGCGCAAAGCCGTCAAAAAAGCCTGGGAAGAGCTGCTTGACTAAACGCGACCTCGGCCAATGTCAACACTGATTAAAACCATAAAACGGCTGGGAGCCTTTCGCAAAAAATTTGCTGGGGGCTCCTGGCTCCTTTCTTTGATCGTAACATTCTCCCGCCTTCTGATCAACTGGCAAATAGGCGTGGGCAAGAGCCATGCTCTCGACAACCTCGTCGATGCAGCTTTGGCGTCGGGAATTTACGATTCCGTTGTCGTACTCGCTCCGACGCACCAAATACTGCGAGAAAGGAGGCACTATAAAAATCCACCCGCAAATATCAAGGTCGTTAAGCTCAAGGGCAGACCTTGGAAGAAATGCGGTCCTCTCGACGCCGACTGGAAAAGTTTGGAGCAAAGGGGCATGGCAAACCTGGGTCGAGATGAAATATGTTACAATTTATGTCAGAAAAGCTCCACCTGTTCCTGGCCACAACAGTTCACCAAGAACAATTTGCAGGGCGCTAACCTTATCTACGCCCCCCAGGCCTATCTCGAAAACTCACCTTTCTTCATCGATATGCTCAAGGATTTATCGGGCGCTAAAAAAAGAATCCTCGTTCTGCTCGACGAAAACAACTTCGCCATGAAAAACACCCGAAGAAGGGTCGAAAAGGTCGATATCGTGCGATTTTTGGCCGTTTTGAAGAAGGTCAATGGCAAGTACCGTTCGAAGCCCGTTTACATACGTCTGCTCCGCTTAACAAAGCGTCTGACCACATGCAAGACCAAAGACCTCAGGGTTAAAGGCTGGAAGTTCCCGAAAATAGGCAAGAAACTCACGTATTCCATTCAAAAAATCGGTGACCGAATCTACGGCGACGAATTCAATTATATATTGTGGGATCTGCAACATTTCCATTTGTCCCGGTTCACGTCCAGAGAGGTCACAAAATCGGGAGCCATCGAGTTCTCGATCACGCCTTACATCGATCACGATTTTGTTGTTTTCAGCGGCACGGCGGAACCGGAATTTCTGGAGTACCGTCTGGACTGCGGCGAATTGCACAACCCGTACGAAAATTACAAGTTCCTGCACAAATCGACAACTTGGTTCAACATAGCATCGAACCTGGGCACTCGCTCCTATTTTAGAAGCAACTCTCAGCAGATACTCGATTTCTTCGCCCAACTCGCCGTGGAGCGGATTAAAGCCGGAAAAAAGGTTCTCTTTGTCGCCAAAAAACGCTTTATCCCTCTGTGCATCAAAGAAATGAATGAGAGGTTCGCCGAGTTCGGACTATCGTATAAAGTCGTCCATATTAACAGCTCCACCAGTCAGAAAAAGATAAAGAAGCTTCTGAAACAAAACATCGTGCCGATTATCAATTACGGCGTCAGCGGCGTGAACTACTTTGAAAAGTACCACTGCGCCTACTGCCTTACCGGGTACTACGTGAACGAAGAGATCGTCAACACCATCCTTCAGGACATCTACGCGGAGGATTACACAATACCGATTCAGATAACGACAAGGGGCATCCCGAGACGGAGGACGGCTTCCGTGGTCAATTTCAAAGACCGCTTTTACAGTATCCAGCAGTTGGCTCCAGTGGCGCTTAGGCACATGGAAATGGATGTGGTTTTGCAGGCCGTAGGTCGAGTCCGCCCCTACACCATGCCCAGGGAGGTAATCACGTTCCAGTGCTCGGACCACCCGCAGATCGATTACACCGCCGAGTTCAACTGTATCGAAGACGCCCGGAACTATTTCGGAATCGCCAACCGCAGACAATTGCAAAAAACTCTCAATATAGAAAGGATACGCATGGCAAAAGAAAACGGCATGAGCCAAAGAGCCGCAGCCAAGCACCTGAATTTAGGCATAGCAACAGTGAAAAGATACTGGAATTACAATGAATAAGCTAATGGTATCACCAAGTCTTTATATATATATTAAAGGGTTGGTGATACCAGGGGGTAAAATGAGCCATGAAACCTGACACACGATACGTCACGAGCGCTGAGGGTGCAAAGAAAATCCACCCTTTTTTTACTAATGAAAAAGTGACGTTCGCCAGCGTTGACGTTTTTTATTCTTGCAAGGGAGAGCCGGTTTTGGATGCAAATGACATCTGTTCACCATCCGATATTGAACCGATTGCATTGTCGCTGGCCGTTGGTCAAGTTCAGTTCGTATTTGATCTGCGATGCCAAGGGGTATTGCCCTTTGTAGCGAAGATTATGGAACTTCCGATACCTTTCGTCGGTCACGAACTGAAACATTTTCTGTTTTGTCTCTGGAAGCTTGGAATCAGGGAGCCAACGTGTCTTTGGGACACTCGAATTTTCGAGCAGCTACTTGTACTCGGCCAGTTTAACAGGAGGTATTTCGAGGACAGAAACGCCTCTCTCCCTGTTCAAATCAACTCTCAGGACAGCCTCAAAGCCGATAAAAAACGGTACTTCGAAATTGAAAGCGTATGTCAGCGGTACGATATTCCTTACGTCAGAAACGTCAACGACGATTTTTTCAGAAGACAAATTGTCAGAAGGGGCAAGGGGTATATCCACGGGAAATCGGGTTTCCATAGCTTGACAATGGACGCTGTCGCCAACGCGAAACTATTCCTGATTCAATTTTTTCTGGCTAGGGAGAGGGGTTTGCTGCGTCATGCCCAGGAAATTGAGATGCCTTTTGTCGCCGCGAATGCCCGGATGGAGTGGGACGGTCTGAATATCAGTTCCGGGAATACGAACCTGTCTCTCGCTAAATTGAAAAAAATTGAAAACGCATAGCTCTATAAGTTTTGTCCTTAAAATTTTATCATTCCTGAGCAAACAAGAACGCGTTATGTACATTCATAACTTCTATCCAAGGCAAACCGAAGGTTTCTCCGCCTGCGAGCATGAAAGGACTTTTGCCGGAGTTTTTCGAGCCAGGCATGAAAGGAACGAAATTCCTCACATTTGCTAGTGCGCGAAGAAAATACGAAGTGCATTTCCTGTCTCTGAAGCTTTCCGCCTGACGAAGCTTTCTTTTTACTATTTTGAGCAAATTATCCACAAGGGAAGTCGTTTTTTTGATTCCGCTCCTTCTTTTCCAAACGGTATAATGGACGGCGTTTTTCTTCAGCTCCTCGATTGTCGGACAAACAAGCGGATGCTTGAAAGCCTCTTCGTGCGCCATTTCAATTTGAACTCTCAGTCTTGTCTGCGAATCGGCCGTTTCCAGAATGCCTTTCATCAAATCGTAAATCCTTTTAACTTCACTACTGTCTTTTCCCGTTTGCCTGCTCCACTCGGAAAGCGCGCCCAAAAGCTTTTTGAAAAAATGGCGATGGCAGAAACCGATCCATATTCTTCGAAAAACGGACTTCAGAGCGTTGGTCGAGGCCTTCCACTTGTCCTTCGTCACTCCGCAAACCTTGAAGTCTATCCTCTCGACGAACTTTTCGAAAGAGTCGCGGAGCGTCTTTTCATCCACTCGGTCCAAATAGTCCATATGCCAAACGAGCATGCTTTGCGAATCGACCATGGCCAGTGAATAAGTGCGAAGGTCCGGCTCCTTCTCGAACCCTTCGTCCTCTTGGAAATAGCCGCTTCCAGTAACCCCAGCCCCGGTCAGAATCCGCGCCGGATGGAGAAATCCCATCCATTTTATCCAATTCATTATCGTCTGGACGCTTTTCAGCTTCCTGCCGCTGAGAGCCGTCGCTTCGAAAGCGCCGCGAACGCTCTGGCAAAAGAGGCAAACCGCCCTGACCGTCTCGCCAATGATCGCCATGCAGAAATTCTTTTCGCGAGGAAGAAAACTAGGCAAAACGGAAAATCTTTCCCGGCAGCATAGACACTGCACCATCCGAACCGGAAACGTTTCCCGCTTTCCGCCCCGCATTGCGGTTTTGCGAGGGTTGCGGCGAAAACCTTTCATGCAGTAGCCTTCTCCGCCTTCGCAGCCGGGCTTGTGGCCGAGGAGGCGCCCAAGTCCGGGCAGCTTTTCGACCACCTCTATTTTGAACCTTTTGCCGTCATTGACCAATCGGACGTAGCCGGCCTCGTCCGTATACGGAAAGACTATGGTCTTGCTTCCCCTCTTTGATATTGACCTCTCGCTTTTGATTTGCGTCGGCTGCGCCGCGCACCTTTCGAACGAAGCCGAAAGGGCTTCCTCGATCGCGCTTCCAACGACGGTTTGCGACGGTTTCAACGATTCGATCCTCTGCGCAAGGCTGTCGGCCATGGTACGCAACGACTTCAGGATATTCTCCCTTTCCCGTTCCCAACGGCCCTTTTTTTCCTTGCGCTTGCCGTTGGCGGGAACGCATTCTTCGGCGATCCGGCAGATCAATTTGCCGATTCGTTCCGCAGCCGCTCCGAGCAGCCATGCGAATAGCGCCACGTTGCAGAAGGCCCGGTTTTCCGTTGCCCACGATCGAATCGACGAGAACAACAAGCCTATGAGGATGATCGATTCCGGATATTGGGACTCATGATGCCAGTTTTTTCTCTTTAATCTGTCAAGAGCCTTTTCCAGCATGTTCAAATTTCGAAGAATGTTGTCGAGAATTTTCTCGTTGTTCGTGCCGTTCTGTTTATCGTTCATATGCTTCCTCCATGTTTCAGTGTCATGTTGGAACATAAGAAAGCATATTGACAAATAAATGTCTAGTCTAAACATTATTTATTTGCTGATCGCCATTCATTAAAAAAAGTCATATTCACACATTCAATAAATGCCTATAACAGGTGATGGCTCAAAGGACAAAACTTTTAGAACTATGCGGAAAAAACGTTAAACGCAAATCGAGAGCCGCTTTGAAATACGCAAGGAAAGGCTGGCCGGTATTCCCGCTCCATACCGTGTTGGCTCCGGCCAAATTCGGACCCACTTTCCGCCGGAAATCGGACCCACCCGACCGGATAAACGTCACGAAAAATCCGTTTAAAAACGGACCCGCCTGAAGTCCCCCCCATTAATCCTGCCCCCCGGGTCGCCGATCAAGGTATCGTATCTCCATACCGTTGGATGGAGATTAAACAATGCCGAAGGCCAAAACGAGAAAAAGACGCTGCAAGATCTGCAAAAAATGGTTCATGCCCGACGTCCGGCACACCGACCGCCAGAAGACCTGCGGCCCGGAATGTCGAACCGAGCTGCATCGCAGACAGTGCGCGGAATACAACAGGAAGAACCGCAAGTCGTCGAAGGCCGACCACCTGCAGAAAAAGCTCGAAGAGGTCGATCTGTACTGCCGGTCGGCTCCCGACGGAAGAATCGACCCGGAGGTCGCCCGCTCCAGAATCGACCTGGATCTGCCCCGAGACGTCATTGCAGAGGCGATAGGTCTGCCTCTTCTTGTCGTGATCGAATACTTCGTCGAGCAAATCCTTCGGAAATACAAAATCGAAAAGGAAGCTGAGGAACGCAAAAGGCGACCTGCGGCGCGAGCGCCCTGCCCGCCGGACACGGGGTAGCGTATTCAAGACGCATCATGGACCTAACCCGCCGAAATCACAGGGGATATCGACGAACAAAGCGAAAGCGTCTTTTAAGACGCTTCATGGAGCCAACCCGCCGAATTTATTGAGGATATTCGCCGACTAACGGGATGCGTTTTTTAAGACGCAAGAGACATCGCCCCCGGAATGTGTTAAGCACCGGGATAATGGAAAACGAATGTTCGCATATCGAAATCGGCAGGATCGGAGAGCGGTTCGCCGAACTGCGAATCGCCGATCCCAGGGCCGAGGCGGAGATGGAGAAATCCATGAAGACCCGCGGGCAGATGATGCCGGTGGTCGCGGGCCGCTTCGAAGGGACAGTCTACGAGATGATCGACGGATTCAAGCGTCTCAGGGCCGCTGTCAAGCTGGATATGCCGAAGCTGGAAGTTCGCGTGTTCGCCGGGAATGTCCGGGCGGCCAAGGCGGCGATGATCCTCTTGAATTCGAGGGCGAAAACGATCTCGGAACTCGAAAAGGGACTGGTGATCCGTTCGCTGCACAGAGGCGAAAAACTGAGCCAGACGCAGATCGCGGTGCTGCTCGGGCGCCACAAGAGCTGGGTGTGCCGCATCCTGTCGGTGGTCGAGCGGCTGAGCGACGAGGTGACCGAGCATCTCAGGCTCGGACTGGTGAACATGACCGTCGGCCGGGAACTGGCGCGGTTGCCGCGCGGCAACCAGCCCGAGGCGCTGCGGGCGGTGATCGAGTACAATCTGACCAGCGACGAAACCGCCCGCCTGGTGCGGCTTCTGTCGGACCGGCCGGCCTGGGGCAGGCGCGGGATTCTCCAGTCGCCGAAAGAGGCGCTTGAAAAGCATCGACCGGACGGGCCGCCCGTCCGCCGGAGCGTGAAAATCATGGAAAGGCTGCTGAAAATGGAAATATGGCTCGCCACGACTCCGCCGGCCGTCTTGAAGGAGCTGTCCGAATCCGACGCCAAAAGAGTGCTGTCGGCGCTGGACGGCATCGAATCGGCGTTCGGCGGCATGCGCGAGTCGCTGCGAGAGAAGGGAGGCGCCGATGTTTGAATTCTTCGCCGACAGGGCGGATCTGGAAAATCGGATCGTGTCGATGCGCGCGAAAGGCTGGGCGATTCGCGCGCTGGCCAGGCACTTCGGAATGGGCCGCAACACGATCAGAAGGATACTGCGCAAAAACGAGGCTCGTCGCGACCTGGGACACGACGCTCTGGAAGACAAAAGGAAGTCGAGCCGCCCGAGCAAGCTCGACGAGCACCGCCCGATGATCGCGAGCCTTCTGGAGGAGTTCCCGAACATAACCGGAGTCCGGATGCGCGAGGAACTCGTCGCGGCCGGGTTCGACGGGGGAAAGACCATCGTGTGCGATCTTCTCAGGGAAATCCGCCCCCGTCCGAAGATCGAGCCGGTCGTGCGATTCGAAACGGAACCAGGCCGGCAGGGGCAGATGGACTGGAGCCCGTACACGATAGACTTCGTGGAGGAGGGAAGGCGCAAGGTGCTCTGCTTTTCCTATATTCTGGGCCATTCGCGCCGGCAGTACCTGGATTTCACCTTCGACCGCAAGTTCTTCACCCTGATTCGCAGGCACCAGGACGCCTTCGCGTATTTCAAGGGAGTTCCCTTCACCTGCCTCTACGACGGCGAGAAGACGGTGGTCCTGCGCTGGGAGGCCGGACAGCCCGTCTTCAATCCGGCCTTCTCCGCCTTCGCCACCCACTACAACTTCCGCCCGGTCGCCTGCCGGCCGGGAAGGGCGCAGACCAAGGGAAAAGTGGAGAAACCCTTCCAGTACGTCGAGACGAATCTGCTCGGCGCCCGCAAATTCACGGGTATGGCCGACTTGAGATCGACGGCGCAGTGGTGGCTGGCAAATCGCAGCGACACGCACATACACGGAACCACGGGCGTTTCGCCCCTGCAGCTGTTTGTCGAGCGCGAAAAGTCCGCGCTGCTGCCGCTTCCGGCGCATCCCTACGACTCCTGCGAAGTCGCTCTCAGAGTGTGCGGACCCGACGGCTTCATAGAGCACGACACGAACTTCTACTCGGTGCCTGTCGAATACGCGGCCGACATTCTGACCGTGAAGGCCTCCGAAGAGGAGATATTCGTCTACAGCCCCGACCTGGTCCGGATCGCCCGCCACGAGCGGCGGCCTCTGGGGGCCAGGGAGAAAATGGAAGATCCGGCGCATCGCCTGGCAAGCAAGGTTCGCTACGGCCTGGAACCGGTGCGGGAGGCGTTTCTGCGGCTCGGCGAGCATGCCGGGGACTTTCTCGACGGCCTCAAGAGCGCCCACCCGAGAAACTGCGGGTTCCAGGCGCGCTGCATTCTTCGGCAGAAGGAAAACTACCACTGCGACGACATCGACGCGGCTCTGGGCCACGCCTCGAAATACCGCGCCTTCGACGGCAAGTCGGTGGAGCGGATTCTCAAGGCCAGGGCCAGGCCCCGCACACTGGAATCGACGGCGAGGCGAAAAGCGGGAAAGCTTCTGGAGAAACTTCCCGAAGTCCGTCAGCGCCCGCTGTCGGAATACTCCCGGCTGCTAGGGGGAAAGGAAGAGTAAAATGGAAGAAGATCCCATGGAAAGACTTCGACGAATGCTCGAGGAAATGAAACTGCGTAAAATCGCCGAGGAGCTCGACGCCGTTCTGTCCGAGGCGGAAAGGGAGGGCCGAGCGACATTCGAGGTTTTGGAGCGCCTTTTAGCCATGGAATACGCGGCGCTGGCGCAACGTCGCATAGAGCGCAGAATCAAGGACTCGAAGCTCGACGAACTGAAGCTTCTGGACGATTTCGACTTCGACTTTCAAAAATCGATAGACAAAAGGCAGATCATGGACCTGGCGACCCTGGGCTTCGCGGAACGCGGACAATGGCTGATTCTGGCGGGCAGCTCCGGCACCGGCAAAAGCCACATCGCCAAGGCGCTTCTCCTTCTGTGCTGCAAAAGGCAGTACCGCTGCAGGTACACGACCGCCTCCGACATGCTGCGCAGGCTTCTGTCCGGCCTCGCCGACGACACCGTGGAGGAAAAGCTCAAGCAATACGTCCGGCCGCAGGTCCTTCTGATCGACGAAATCGGCTTCGACCGCCTGGAGCAGGAGGAATCGCGCAAGGCGTCGCTGTTCTTCAAGGTCGTGGAGGGTCGCTACCGCAAAAACTCGACGATTCTGACCACGAACATCGACTTCAAGGCGCTGGGCGACTATCTGGGCGACCCGGTGATAACCGCCTCTCTCGTCGACAGGATGGTCCACCACGCGGTCATAATCAACATCGAGGGGCCGAGCTACCGCATGCACGAGTCCGAGGCCCTGAACAGGCCCCCCGACAAAGGGAAGAAATGAAACGGCGTTTCTCCGAAAGGGAACTCCGGGAGCTGCGAAACGAAATTCCCGTCGAAGAACTGATCGAAAATCATCTGCGCATGCCGGTCAGGCGCGTCTCCGGCCGCTTTCGGTTTTCATGCCCGATCTGCTCGGGCTACGACACGTCGGTGCTGTACGAAAAGAATCTGGCGCGATGCTTCTCGTGCCAAAAGAACTTCAACGCCATCGACCTTACCATGAGTCTGACCTCTCTGGATTTCGTCGGGAGCGTCGAAAGACTCAGGCAGTACCGCAAATCAAGACAATCGGCCAAAGCGGGAGGCGAGACCGCTTCGAATCGACACGGCTTCGCCTCCATGGCCGAAATCATCCCTCCAATCCTTCCCCCTAAGGAAATCGGCGCCGTTTTCAAGAAGGAGCCCCCCGAACAAGACGCTCCGCTCGCCGAACGCATCGACAGACTGGAGAAAAAAATCGACCGGCTTTCATCCAGGCTGGATGCGCTCGCGGCGATGTTCGAATCCGCAAAGCCCTGATCAATCTTCGAATCGTCTGAAAAGCTCGACATGAAAGGAGAATCCGCGCAAGCCCGCACAGGATGCCACATCCTTATGCAAAGTTCGGTCTGCCGCCGGATCGGTGCAGGTTCCGCCTTTTTCTTTTGCGGGCGGGATCGTGGCGGGCTCCTTCTTTTTTTCTTGCACGCGGGTTTCGGCGGGTTCGGGGCGGGTTCGGGCGGGGTCCTGAACGCGAGGTCAAGAAGCTTCCAAGCCGGAAAACAACACCTGTTTTTCTCGATTTAGTCAACTTCAGGCCGGGTCCATTTTTTTGCACGGGCGGGTTCAATCTTCACCGGAGCCAACATCCAGACGTCCCCGCACTGCTCCACCCGTCGGAATACGTGACCTGATGTAAAAGGGATTGAGACATGATCACCGCGACCCCGAACAAAACTCCTAGGATCGTCGGAATACGTGACCTGATGTAAAAGGGATTGAGACACATTGAAGCAAGAAGACTACACAGACAAAGGTTGGCCGTCGGAATACGTGACCTGATGTAAAAGGGATTGAGACATCCCCTGAAAAAACCGGAAGAGCTTTTGCTGGTGAGTCGGAATACGTGACCTGATGTAAAAGGGATTGAGACAATACGAGTGCGTGGTCCACCCGTCGTTGTGGACCATAAGTCGGAATACGTGACCTGATGTAAAAGGGATTGAGACATCGTCGGCGCTCGGCCGAATCGGGATGCCACCGTCGGTCGGAATACGTGACCTGATGTAAAAGGGATTGAGACATTTTAACCTTTTCGTGGTGGTTTGCCACTGTCGTGTTGTCGGAATACGTGACCTGATGTGAGGGTTCTCGGATTAACGGGGAGAATTAATCCGAGAGCCTGTAACGGCGGGACCGGAGGGCGGGGCAGCTGCCGGCGGGGCTGGCATAGCGGATTTTGGGCGGGAACCTGGCATGCGATAGGCTAAAATTGCTTGGGGAAAGGGCGACTCGGGAGGATTGCATGGGAAAACTTCGGCAAAAAGGAAACACCTCCCCGTTTTCCTCTCTGTATAAGGAGAGCGGAATGCCTTGCCGGTGAGGATTGCGCGCGAAGAGAAGCTATGGGCTTTGGGCGACTGCTTGGGGAGGGGCCTCGGAGGCCTTTCTTTTCAGGAAGGAAAGTGCGTCGAGAGCGTTTCCGTCCATTCTGGCTTCCGCATATCTGACGGAGGCATGGTGGGCGATGTTGGCCAGGGTCAGCCGAATCAATCCGTATTGGGCGTTTCGGCACGTGTTGTCGAGATTGTAGGAGTCGATCACGGCATTGATTCGTTCCGAGGCGCTCCGCTGCTTGTATATTTCCTTGAACAGCCTGCTTGTCCTGGGCACCGGCGGAAAAAGCCTGGGGTCGTCTTCGGACTTGATGTAGACGAAGGGCCCCAGGGAGCTTTCCGGCTTGCAGTCTTTTCCGGCCGGGCAGAGGTCTTCGCGAAAGACGTAGACGGACTTGCCGTTTCTGTGGGTCCCGCGCTTGGCCGGACAGCAAAACACGTGCTTGTTCTGCTTCTTGTCGTACTGGTGGTGCCTCATTCGTGCGTTTTGCCCGCAAAGAGGCGTTCCGTCCTCGTCGAACCGTATTTCGTCTTTTCCCGGAAGATGCGGAGAGACCGGCCTGCTGTTCTTCGACAGGGGAATGATCGGAGAGATTCCCTTTTTTATAAGATATCGGTAGTGGGCGTTGGAATCGTGGTGGCCGTCTCCGACGAACATGTCGAGCCTTATGCCCGAGCCGTTCTCTTGCGCCGTTTTCAGCAACCGATCGACGGCCTGCAGGGAAAGTGTGTAGTCGCTTTTGTTTCCTCCGGGCATAACGGCAATCAGAGGAAAATCGTGTCCGTTGACCGTCGTTATAATATGGTAGTATCTGTCGCCGAATTCGAATCCGTCCGTCCGGTGGTTGTGGCACCATTCCGCGGTCGGACTGGAGTATAGCCTGTCGTGGCCGCAGTTGTAGACTCCCTGCTTCCGGCACGAGCAAAGGGGCTTTCCTTCGGCCGAGGCGGCGGTGGGCAGTATGGAGCCGTCGCCGCTGACGATCATCGAGTCTATTTCGTCCAGAACGCCCGATTCGATCGACGGCAGCACGCCCGCCTGGAAAAGGAGATCTTCGAGTATCTTTTCGAACCCTTCGGCCCTGGGCTGCCCAGCCTCTTCCAGAAGCTTTTGCGCGAGCTTTTCGGACTGCGAATGATACGGATCGATCTCGTGTTTTTTCGCTTCCTTTTCGCTTTTGAAATTTCTGGCGTGCGCCCTGGCGTTCAAAACGCTTTGGGGCGTCTCGTTTTCGCCTCGCGTGCGAAAAGGCCCGTCGATTATCCTGTTTTTAAAGCCGTAGTATGTGCCGACTCCCGGCACGTCTTCCGGTTCGAAGCCGCAAAGTATCGCGTAAAGCGCTGTGTATTTGGTTTCTCCGACCCATTGGGTGATGCCGGAAATTCTCAGCAGGGTCATGAGTATAAAGGCGCGAAGCATGCACACGGGGTCGCGCGGCTTTCTTCGCGGCTTCGGCGAGTAGAGCTTTCGCAGAATCGGCTCGGTTCGGTCGAGATTCAAATTCGTTATGGTCCCGACCACTTTTTCATGGCCCTGGACCGCTTTTGCGAATTCGACCTCGTCCGACCGGGCGGCGAAATGCCGTTTTACGTGTTCGAGATATTCCGAGTGCCTCATTTTCCCTTCGGTGTAAATCCGGTGTATTTCCAAATTCAAATAAAAGGCGGATTTTCAACCGCAACGAAAGAAAACGAACCTGTTCCTGTCTTGATTTACACTATAATGAACCGGTTCGGATTGTCCATAGCCAGGGGCAATTTTTTTGGCTCATCGCGGATTTGTGGGGAGCGGTCAAGGTAACCAGAGCTTCCAGCTTTGGTCTCATATCGCGAATGTGCGACCCATTGGAAGCCGAGGCGTGCCAGACCAGGATGGTCTGGTTACCTTCGACACGCCTTTTCCCACGAATCGGCGATGAGCCATTTTTTTTTCGCCGACCTTGTTGCCCGCCGGGCTTGGTCCTTGATAACAATGGACTGATATGGCAAGAAAACAAGTCCGGCGGATGCCGGAATCGGGATCGGGCGGAGGAGAAGAGAGAAGGTCGCGCGCGACCTAACGACCGCAGGCCGAGCCAACGGCCCTCGGCGCGCCGTCGCCCGCCGCCCGCGCGCTTTTTTTTTAATCCGAGAGCCTGAAACCATGGGAGTCACGGCAATTGCGATCTCAAAAACCGGGGGACGAAAGCCAATAATAACGAGGCTTTCCAAATCCGAGAGTCCTCATGTAAAAGGGATTGAGACATTTTTTCCAACAGGTACTCCGGGTTACTTGCTGCAGTCGGAATACGTGACCTGATGTAAAAGGGATTGAGACACGATTATTGTTTCGACAGAGGACGCCGGATCCTCTGCGGTCGGAATACGTGACCTGATGTAAAAGGGATTGAGACATGAATCAGCCAGTCGAACGCTTCTCGCCAACCACCGTCGGAATACGTGACCTGATGTAAAAGGGATTGAGACAACCTTCCTTGTTCCCGATGCCGATCGCCAGGATTTGGTCGGAATACGTGACCTGATGTAAAAGGGATTGAGACACCATTTGTCTCGGCACCTAAGCTCCTTATTATGCCATGTCGGAATACGTGACCTGATGTAAAAGGGATTGAGACCGATTACAATTGTGTTTTCGTCGGATAAATAGTCCGACAGTCGGAATACGTGACCTGATGTAAAAGGGATTGAGACATCCAACCTCCGGCGGAGACCTCCCAAAAGCGCGGGAGGTCGGAATACGTGACCTGATGTAAAAGGGATTGAGACATGCTTCTTCGGCGCCCTCAAGGTCCCTGATACCCAGTCGGAATACGTGACCTGATGTAAAAGGGATTGAGACAAGAAAGGGGCCGAAGCCCCTCTTTCAGACAGCAAAGTGTCGGAATACGTGACCTGATGTAAAAGGGATTGAGACATGAGGGTTATTTTGTAGCCTTCCTCGATAGCGTTGTCGGAATACGTGACCTGATGTAAAAGGGATTGAGACAATCATGAATGCGTAGTCCGGCAATTTTTCAAGGTGTCGGAATACGTGACCTGATGTAAAAGGGATTGAGACATCTGCCGTTTTTGCAGTAGTCCATCATTTGGGTATTGGTCGGAATACGTGACCTGATGTAAAAGGGATTGAGACATCACCGCCGACAAATCGACCATGTCGGACAGTTGGCGGGTCGGAATACGTGACCTGATGTAAAAGGGATTGAGACACTTGGAGTCAAAGCTTTCGTCCCACTTAACCGCAACGTCGGAATACGTGACCTGATGTAAAAGGGATTGAGACATGGCGGGGGGTGCGCTCGGTCTTACCTGCGTCCGCCGTCGGAATACGTGACCTGATGTAAAAGGGATTGAGACGTTAGCGGCGAAGAAGATTCCGATTACCAGTGCCAATGTCGGAATACGTGACCTGATGTAAAAGGGATTGAGACCTTGCTCTGCACCGTCGGCAGACGAACAGTTTCGTTGCGTCGGAATACGTGACCTGATGTAAAAGGGATTGAGACATTGGCTAAAAGCTCCGTTGTCTGCTCCAAGGTGCAAAGTCGGAATACGTGACCTGATGTAAAAGGGATTGAGACATCCCTTTTTCGAACGGGGTGAGAGGGGCGGGGCCGGGTCGGAATACGTGACCTGATGTAAAAGGGATTGAGACACGGTCTCAATCCAGCCGGACGAGGTTTTTTCAAAAACCGGTCGGAATACGTGACCTGATGTAAAAGGGATTGAGACATACATCCTCCTCCCTAAAGGGTTAACGAAAATAAAAAGTCGGAATACGTGACCTGATGTAAAAGGGATTGAGACATCCACAATGGATTCCCCGCCAATGGAACACTCCACCGGTCGGAATACGTGACCTGATGTAAAAGGGATTGAGACATACATCCTCCTCCCTAAAGGGTTAACGAAAATAAAAAGTCGGAATACGTGACCTGATGTAAAAGGGATTGAGACATCTTCGGAATCGCTATCATCAGATTCGAGCATCTCCATGTCGGAATACGTGACCTGATGTAAAAGGGATTGAGACACACGAACCAATTTCCCCATCTGCGGGGGAATCAGGAGTCGGAATACGTGACCTGATGTAAAAGGGATTGAGACAAGGAGATTTTTTAAAATTAAGCATAGTCAGGCCGATCCGGTCGGAATACGTGACCTGATGTAAAAGGGATTGAGACATAGCCTATCCCCGACATCTCGCACGGGGACGTCCTGCCGTGTCGGAATACGTGACCTGATGTAAAAGGGATTGAGACACGTTAACACCAAGAAGGAGCGCAACTTGGTGTTTGTCGGAATACGTGACCTGATGTAAAAGGGATTGAGACATCCGGAGCGGTGGAGGTAAAACGCCTTCCGAAGCTGTCGGAATACGTGACCTGATGTAAAAGGGATTGAGACAACCACATTAAATAATCCATTTTTCTTCTCCTTTACGTGTCGGAATACGTGACCTGATGTAAAAGGGATTGAGACAACTTACCTCTCACGATCGCCTCGATGTCGATGGCGGGTCGGAATACGTGACCTGATGTAAAAGGGATTGAGACACCAGATCGGCCTCCGGCAACGTCTCGTTACCCGGGAGTCGGAATACGTGACCTGATGTAAAAGGGATTGAGACACCGGACTGGCTGAGACCGTAGACAATTTTCTTGGTGTCGGAATACGTGACCTGATGTAAAAGGGATTGAGACATCGAGGCGGGCGGCGCGGGCGGCCGGGCTTTCGGGCGTCGGAATACGTGACCTGATGTAAAAGGGATTGAGACATGAGGATGACGGGCGGTTTGCCCGACTCCTTCGCCGTCGGAATACGTGACCTGATGTAAAAGGGATTGAGACACGAACCCGTAACGGGGAACGATTTCATCGCTTCCGGTCGGAATACGTGACCTGATGTAAAAGGGATTGAGACACCTTGTAGTTCTGGGGCAGATCATCGCCGGTTTCGAGTCGGAATACGTGACCTGATGTAAAAGGGATTGAGACATTCTTTTCTAACATTGATGTTAGTCTGCCCCGAAATAGTCGGAATACGTGACCTGATGTAAAAGGGATTGAGACATCATTTCGGATCGCGTGAACGACCCGAGCTTTAGCCTGTCGGAATACGTGACCTGATGTAAAAGGGATTGAGACTGTTTATTGGAATTTTGGAGGTACTTCCGATTTCCCCTGTCGGAATACGTGACCTGATGTAAAAGGGATTGAGACATATTCACATCCTTCGATAACCATGGAGGAGTAATTTGTCGGAATACGTGACCTGATGTAAAAGGGATTGAGACATCTCGTATTCGCCCCAGACTTTTTCCCCTGCCACGGCAGTCGGAATACGTGACCTGATGTAAAAGGGATTGAGACATTCGTTTATCTTCTGCCTCCGGGAGGAGGCAACATCGTCGGAATACGTGACCTGATGTAAAAGGGATTGAGACATGGATTTTCAGAATTGGCAGTCCCTTTTTGTATGCATAGTCGGAATACGTGACCTGATGTAAAAGGGATTGAGACATGATCAAGTACCATAGAACTTCGGGACGAAATGCAATGTCGGAATACGTGACCTGATGTAAAAGGGATTGAGACATCCGATCGACCGGACCCTCGGTCTCGCCGTCGAAGCAGTCGGAATACGTGACCTGATGTAAAAGGGATTGAGACTATTTTAATGTACTGCGCTCAAAAGCCTAGCTATGTCGTCGGAATACGTGACCTGATGTAAAAGGGATTGAGACACCCTCTTCAGACAGTACCGTGGCCCCGCTCGGTACTGTCGGAATACGTGACCTGATGTAAAAGGGATTGAGACATTTCTTTTGCTTGGCCTTTTCGGCCAGGGTGATAAGTGTCGGAATACGTGACCTGATGTAAAAGGGATTGAGACATTTTTTTGTAGTAATTTGAAATTTTCATAATTCTTTGTCGGAATACGTGACCTGATGTAAAAGGGATTGAGACATCCCAGCAGCCAACAAATTCCAATTCTAAATCTTCTTGTCGGAATACGTGACCTGATGTAAAAGGGATTGAGACTTCCGGCGTCGAAGGCCTTGCTAATCAAGGCTTCCACCTGTCGGAATACGTGACCTGATGTAAAAGGGATTGAGACAGGTTATTGCCAAGAAAAAAATGTTTCGGGCCAACATGGTCGGAATACGTGACCTGATGTAAAAGGGATTGAGACAACTCCGTCCAGGCCTGCGACCCCGGAATGGGGTCATAGTCGGAATACGTGACCTGATGTAAAAGGGATTGAGACATCCAGAGCCATCCCGAGCTCTGTAGGTCGATCAGGGTGTCGGAATACGTGACCTGATGTAAAAGGGATTGAGACAAGACAATGGTTGGCGGCGAGTAACAGGGCGATGGCTCGTCGGAATACGTGACCTGATGTAAAAGGGATTGAGACTCTTCGTAAAGGTCAAATCCTTGATTTCGATTACGCCTTTGTCGGAATACGTGACCTGATGTAAAAGGGATTGAGACCTTTCCTCTACTCTTCCCAACAATTCGCTTGTCACGAGGTCGGAATACGTGACCTGATGTAAAAGGGATTGAGACGTACCAAACGGCGGAAAGGACGGAGGAAACGCCCCGCAGTCGGAATACGTGACCTGATGTAAAAGGGATTGAGACACTTGGGGAGTTATTCTGACTTCTTGCAAAACGTCGTGTCGGAATACGTGACCTGATGTAAAAGGGATTGAGACATTGTTTCCGGTTGTGTCTAAATACATTTTCACCTCCTGTCGGAATACGTGACCTGATGTAAAAGGGATTGAGACACCTGCCCGAGGTAAGAACCCTCGAACGCGTCTTCCCGTCGGAATACGTGACCTGATGTAAAAGGGATTGAGACACGCTTGCCAATATGATGATCATTTTCTTTTTCATTTTGTCGGAATACGTGACCTGATGTAAAAGGGATTGAGACATCTGCGGCCATTGCGTTGCAGAAAATTCCCAACAGTCGGAATACGTGACCTGATGTAAAAGGGATTGAGACGACTATTGGCAAGAAGTATACCAGCTTCGTGACATTGTCGGAATACGTGACCTGATGTAAAAGGGATTGAGACAATTTGACATCAACTGCCCTGATGACAAATTCCTTGATCGTCGGAATACGTGACCTGATGTAAAAGGGATTGAGACACTTGAAGTGAAAACTCTGGGAACTTTTTCTTCCCAGGCGTCGGAATACGTGACCTGATGTAAAAGGGATTGAGACATGCCGCCGCTGGTGCCGCCGTTTCCTTGGGTCCTGCATGTCGGAATACGTGACCTGATGTAAAAGGGATTGAGACTTTACATCGATCTCCCGGCTCAACTAATCCGGGGATAGTCGGAATACGTGACCTGATGTAAAAGGGATTGAGACTCCGAAACCGTAAGGGCTGTCGGTGTAGCTGTGTCCGCCGTCGGAATACGTGACCTGATGTAAAAGGGATTGAGACAACCAACCCCTTGTGTTGGAAAAGGTGATCGAAAAACCGTCGGAATACGTGACCTGATGTAAAAGGGATTGAGACACCCGTCAACAATTTTGGTTCTTTTGTCGGCGTGACGTCGGAATACGTGACCTGATGTAAAAGGGATTGAGACATTCATTATGTCCAGAGCTTCCGCTACCTGGTTCCCCAAGTCGGAATACGTGACCTGATGTAAAAGGGATTGAGACACGTCGGAAGAGAGTTTTATTGCCGGCTAGGCGTGTCGGAATACGTGACCTGATGTAAAAGGGATTGAGACATGACGACTGGGCCGTCCTTCGGCTCCGGTGGTGGTGGTGGTCGGAATACGTGACCTGATGTAAAAGGGATTGAGACCCGTTGACTGCGCAACCGGCGGTAAAAAAAGAAAAAAACGTCGGAATACGTGACCTGATGTAAAAGGGATTGAGACTTCCTTAACCACCGAACCGTTAGGCCTTTCGGCCCGACAGTCGGAATACGTGACCTGATGTAAAAGGGATTGAGACATTGCCGTCGACGTAAACCTCGTACTTTTTTTCTACCGCCGTCGGAATACGTGACCTGATGTAAAAGGGATTGAGACCTGTGTGAGCTGAACTTTGTTGCCGTCGACGTAAACCTGTCGGAATACGTGACCTGATGTAAAAGGGATTGAGACAACCCTTTACTGTGATGTCAAGCCGGACACACGATTGTCGGAATACGTGACCTGATGTAAAAGGGATTGAGACTTGTTTCAACCTCCCCCCCTGATCTCACAGTTTGATAGTCGGAATACGTGACCTGATGTAAAAGGGATTGAGACAATCGGGACGAAATGGTCGTCGTACGATGCTCTCTCTGTCGGAATACGTGACCTGATGTAAAAGGGATTGAGACTCTCGAAACCGATTCCCCGGAAGAATTTCTACATTTCAGAGTCGGAATACGTGACCTGATGTAAAAGGGATTGAGACCAGCGAACACCTGCGCGTAGACTACCGGGTAGCCAATGTCGGAATACGTGACCTGATGTAAAAGGGATTGAGACACGTTACTTTACTTTCCGCTTTTAAAGGGTTATCGAAGGTCGGAATACGTGACCTGATGTAAAAGGGATTGAGACACACGGTCTTTTCCTTTCCGTACTTTGCCTCTTCAGGTCGGAATACGTGACCTGATGTAAAAGGGATTGAGACATTTTCCTTTGGGGATTACTTCATCCCCGTTATATAAAGTCGGAATACGTGACCTGATGTAAAAGGGATTGAGACATCCGGTTTCATTCATAGCAAAAAATTCAAGTGGCCAGTCGGAATACGTGACCTGATGTAAAAGGGATTGAGACACGTTTTTCCTCCAGGTTTGGATTTTCATTACCAGTTGTCGGAATACGTGACCTGATGTAAAAGGGATTGAGACATCCTTGTCTCTTTGTCGAAATCTCAGAAGTACCCTCTTGTCGGAATACGTGACCTGATGTAAAAGGGATTGAGACATTGATTGTAGTCATTTTGTAACCCTTTCTGCAGCAGAAGTCGGAATACGTGACCTGATGTAAAAGGGATTGAGACACAGAAGCGCCTTGATCAGTCTCCGTAATTTTGATCTGTCGGAATACGTGACCTGATGTAAAAGGGATTGAGACATCATTTCAGTCCCGATTCGTACTCCACTGCCATTTCGTCGGGTCGGAATACGTGACCTGATGTAAAAGGGATTGAGACTATATAATTGTAATTCAGTTGGACTTTCTTTGAGCCGTCGGAATACGTGACCTGATGTAAAAGGGATTGAGACATGGAGCCATGTTCGACATCCACGGTTTTGGCCATCTGTCGGAATACGTGACCTGATGTAAAAGGGATTGAGACACATAATCGAGATTCTCGTGAATCTGCTTGGAACGATCAAGTCGGAATACGTGACCTGATGTAAAAGGGATTGAGACTCCTTTACTTCTACTAATATTTTTTCTTCACTTTTCTCGTCGGAATACGTGACCTGATGTAAAAGGGATTGAGACACGATCCTGTACCAGCTACAGTTCTTGCAAAAGTGAGTCGGAATACGTGACCTGATGTAAAAGGGATTGAGACACTCGCCGTTCCACGCCGTAGATGTAAACCTTCGGCTTGTCGGAATACGTGACCTGATGTAAAAGGGATTGAGACATCGGGGTTTTCTTCATGATGCGTCTCCTTCTCTTTTTGTCGGAATACGTGACCTGATGTAAAAGGGATTGAGACACCTCTTATTCGAAGCCTCGATTCGCCTGATTGGCGAAGTCGGAATACGTGACCTGATGTAAAAGGGATTGAGACATTCCATCGACACACCCTCTTCCAGCCTTGCGGCCAGATGTCGGAATACGTGACCTGATGTAAAAGGGATTGAGACAACCGATCATCTCCTACCGGCGGCTCCTCTTCCAGTTGTCGGAATACGTGACCTGATGTAAAAGGGATTGAGACATGCCCCGGACGATCAACTCAATGTCAGTGGCCTTAAAAGTCGGAATACGTGACCTGATGTAAAAGGGATTGAGACACCCCGTGAATTGGCTTGCGCCGTTTTTCAAAGGTGCCGTCGGAATACGTGACCTGATGTAAAAGGGATTGAGACACGTTCGTTTTCCTATAACCCATTTTTTGAACCAGATGTCGGAATACGTGACCTGATGTAAAAGGGATTGAGACACGTTTTTTTTTGGAGCTTTGCTTGTTATTTCGACGAGTCGGAATACGTGACCTGATGTAAAAGGGATTGAGACATCTTCTCTCTTAACTCCTCCATCCTTTCTAAAAGGTCGTCGGAATACGTGACCTGATGTAAAAGGGATTGAGACTCACCTGCGCGACCACGACGATCGCGGTCGAGCTGAGCAAGTCGGAATACGTGACCTGATGTAAAAGGGATTGAGACATCTATTGCTTCAGGGCCTTCGATGCTGGCCCTTCGTGCGTCGGAATACGTGACCTGATGTAAAAGGGATTGAGACTTCAATGGGAATGACATCAAGCGGAGCTCGAGTCCTCGTCGGAATACGTGACCTGATGTAAAAGGGATTGAGACACCAATGATAGTAATTTCGTCATCGTCAGAGACAATAAAGTCGGAATACGTGACCTGATGTAAAAGGGATTGAGACAACTCTTTTTTGTCACGATGGTCGTTATGAAACACCGTCGGAATACGTGACCTGATGTAAAAGGGATTGAGACACTCTGGTTTTTCGATACTCCATTTTCTCCTCCTTGTCGGAATACGTGACCTGATGTAAAAGGGATTGAGACTTGTCTTTTCGCCCCAGACACCGCCTCATAAAATCATTTTGTCGGAATACGTGACCTGATGTAAAAGGGATTGAGACACTTTTTTTTATCATCGTCTTGAGGCTGGGCGTGATGCGTCGGAATACGTGACCTGATGTAAAAGGGATTGAGACATTCGAGACATTTCCTCTTCGATCGGACCGTCTCCTGGTCGGAATACGTGACCTGATGTAAAAGGGATTGAGACATCCGCTGCCGATTCCGCCACCCTTCGTAGGACTGAAGTCGTCGGAATACGTGACCTGATGTAAAAGGGATTGAGACATGGCACCAATAACGCCGATGTTTTGCGGTTTGCCCATTGTCGGAATACGTGACCTGATGTAAAAGGGATTGAGACTCGTTCCAGTCCCGCTGGCATACTGCCATTCTCCGCGTCGGAATACGTGACCTGATGTAAAAGGGATTGAGACACTCTGATGGAATCAACGATTTCCTTGTTGAGGCCGGCGTCGGAATACGTGACCTGATGTAAAAGGGATTGAGACACTATGAGCTTCTCGTTTGCCCAAGACTTATGGAGCCGTCGGAATACGTGACCTGATGTAAAAGGGATTGAGACTTTCTCGCCTTTATACCTGTGTTTTCCCGCCACGTTGTCGGAATACGTGACCTGATGTAAAAGGGATTGAGACATTGCTTGTTGTGCGGCCATCACCATGACCACCTCTTTAGTCGGAATACGTGACCTGATGTAAAAGGGATTGAGACATGGCGGTTTTGATGGTATTTTCGGTCATAGGACCTGTCGGAATACGTGACCTGATGTAAAAGGGATTGAGACATCATTAATGGCCGCCAATTCGCGATTGCCCTCAACTCGTCGGAATACGTGACCTGATGTAAAAGGGATTGAGACATCGAGGCGGGCGGCGCGGGCGGCCGGGCTTTCGGGCGCGTCGGAATACGTGACCTGATGTAAAAGGGATTGAGACATTTCTTATCCCAGTCATAGTCTGTAAATAGCTTCTTGTCGGAATACGTGACCTGATGTAAAAGGGATTGAGACAAGTGTCTTTTCGATTTTTCGTTCCATCTGGATTCTTGGTCGGAATACGTGACCTGATGTAAAAGGGATTGAGACATTTATTGCTTAAAACGGTCTTTGATTTTTGGCTGTTGGTCGGAATACGTGACCTGATGTAAAAGGGATTGAGACATTTTCCTCTAAAGTGATTAGAATTTTTTCAATATCGTCGGAATACGTGACCTGATGTAAAAGGGATTGAGACACCTCCCTTCAAAAGGCTTAACGTTAACAATCGCACTGTCGGAATACGTGACCTGATGTAAAAGGGATTGAGACATGTCGCTGTCGCCAACCAGAATCTCCCTGGTTGCCTCGTCGGAATACGTGACCTGATGTAAAAGGGATTGAGACACGTTGGCCTTGGGGGCGGATTTGGCGGTCTTGACCTTGTCGGAATACGTGACCTGATGTAAAAGGGATTGAGACATGGTCGCAACCATTTTTTGAGAATGTTGCGGTTTTCAATGTCGGAATACGTGACCTGATGTAAAAGGGATTGAGACGGAATTTTGACCTCCGCAGCAGTTTTGCGGGAACTTGTCGGAATACGTGACCTGATGTAAAAGGGATTGAGACTTGGTCATAAGACCTCCTTAAACACACGGAATGACCAAGTCGGAATACGTGACCTGATGTAAAAGGGATTGAGACCACGCCTCGCAATCGTTCATTTCTCGCCTTTATACCTGTCGGAATACGTGACCTGATGTAAAAGGGATTGAGACACTCTATGTCTTTTCCTTTGTTTTTTCCCCTCTTTCTTGTCGGAATACGTGACCTGATGTAAAAGGGATTGAGACGCCGTTTGCATCCTCGACGGCGTGTCCGAGGGCAAAGGCGTCGGAATACGTGACCTGATGTAAAAGGGATTGAGACATTTCCTCCTTGCTTGTAATGTGAAATTTTGGTTGTTGTCGGAATACGTGACCTGATGTAAAAGGGATTGAGACTTCTCGCCTTTATACCTGTGTTTTCTCTCCAGACACTTGTCGGAATACGTGACCTGATGTGAGGGTTCTCGGATTAACGGGGAGAATTAATCCGAGAGCCTGTAACGGCGGGACCGGAGGGCGGGGCAGCTGCCGGCGGGGCTGGCGTAGCGGATTTTGGGCGGGAACCTGGCATGCGATAGGCTAAAATTGCTTGGGGAAAGGGCGACTCGGGAGGATTGCATGGGAAAACTTCGGCAAAAAGGAAACACCTCCCCGTTTTCCTCTCTGTATAAGGAGAGCGGAATGCCTTGCCGGTGAGGATTGCGCGCGAAGAGAAGCTATGGGCTTTGGGCGACTGCTTGGGGAGGGGCCTCGGAGGCCTTTCTTTTCAGGAAGGAAAGTGCGTCGAGAGCGTTTCCGTCCATTCTGGCTTCCGCATATCTGACGGAGGCATGGTGGGCGATGTTGGCCAGGGTAAGCCGAATCAATCCGTATTGGGCGTTTCGGCACGTGTTGTCGAGATTGTAGGAGTCGATCACGGCATTGATTCGTTCCGAGGCGCTCCGCTGCTTGTATATTTCCTTGAACAGCCTGCTTGTCCTGGGCACCGGCGGAAAAAGCCTGGGGTCGTCTTCGGACTTGATGTAGACGAAGGGCCCCAGGGAGCTTTCCGGCTTGCAGTCTTTTCCGGCCGGGCAGAGGTCTTCGCGGAAGACGTAGACGGACTTGCCGTTTCTGTGGGTCCCGCGCTTGGCCGGACAGCAAAACACGTGCTTGTTCTGCTTCTTGTCGTACTGGTGGTGCCTCATTCGTGCGTTTTGCCCGCAAAGAGGCGTTCCGTCCTCGTCGAACCGTATTTCGTCTTTTCCCGGAAGATGCGGAGAGATCGGCCTGCTGTTCTTCGACAGGGGAATGATCGGAGAGATTCCCTTTTTTATAAGATATCGGTAGTGGGCGTTGGAATCGTGGTGGCCGTCTCCGACGAACATGTCGAGCCTTATGCCCGAGCCGTTCTCTTGCGCCGTTTTCAGCAACCGATCGACGGCCTGCAGGGAAAGTGTGTAGTCGCTTTTGTTTCCTCCGGGCATAACGGCAATCAGAGGAAAATCGTGTCCGTTGACCGTCGTTATAATATGGTAGTATCTGTCGCCGAATTCGAATCCGTCCGTCCGGTGGTTGTGGCACCATTCCGCGGTCGGACTGGAGTAGAGCCTGTCGTGGCCGCAGTTGTAGACTCCCTGCTTCCGGCACGAGCAAAGGGGCTTTCCTTCGGCCGAAGCGGCGGTGGGCAGTATGGAGCCGTCGCCGCTGACGATCATCGAGTCTATTTCGTCCAGAAGGCCCGATTCGATCGACGGCAGCACGCCCGCCTGGAAAAGGAGATCTTCGAGTATCTTTTCGAACCCTTCGGCCCTGGGCTGCCCAGCCTCTTCCAGAAGCTTTTCCGAGAGCTTTTCGGACTGCGAATGATACGGATCGATCTCGTGTTTTTTCGCTTCCTTTTCGCTTTTGAAATTTCTGGCGTGCGCCCTGGCGTTCAAAACGCTTTGGGGCGTCTCGTTTTCGCCTCGCGTGCGAAAAGGCCCGTCGACGATCCTGTTTTTAAAGCCGTAGTATGTGCCGACTCCAGGAACGTCTTCCGGTTCGAAGCCGCAAAGTATCGCGTAAAGCGCGGTGTATTTGGTTTCTCCGACCCATTTGGTGATGCCGGAAATTCTCAGCAGGGTCATGAGTATAAAGGCGCGAAGCATGCACACGGGGTCGCGCGGCTTTCTTCGCGGCTTCGGCGAGTAGAGCTTTCGCAGAATCGGCTCGGTTCGGTCGAGATTCAAATTCGTTATGGTCCCGACGACTTTTTCATGGCCCTGGACCGCTTTTGCGAATTCGACCTCGTCCGACCGCGCGGCGAAATGCCGTTTTACGTGTTCGAGATATTCCGAGTGCCTCATTTTCTTTCAGGTGCAAATCCTGTGTATTTCCAGATTCAAACAAAAGGTGGATTTCCAACCGCAACGAAAAAAAACAAACATATTCCCGTCTTGATTTACACTATAATGAAGGGGTACGGATTGTCCATAGTCCCGGCGAATTTTTTTTTCGACGACCTGTCGCCCGGCGGGCTTTGGCCTTGATAATAAAGGTCGAATTGGGAAGGGAAGAAAGTCCGGCGGATGCCGGAATTTGGAGGAGGAAAAGAAAGAAAACTTCGGGGGATCGCAAAACCGCAGGTCGAGCCAGCGGCTCCCGGCGCGCCATCGCCCGCCGCCCGCGCACTTTTTTTTTTAATCCGAGAGCCTGGAACCATGGGCGTCACGGCCATTGCAACCTAAAAAACCGGCGGACGAAAACCAATGACAATGAGGCTTTCCAAATCCGAGAGACCTCATGTAAAAGGGATTGAGACATCACCTTCTTCCTCTTCGAGCTTCAGCTTCTTGCTGAGGTCGGAATACGTGACCTGATGTAAAAGGGATTGAGACAAGCCGGAACGCCTTCGGCCTTGACCGCGGCCAGGAGTCGGAATACGTGACCTGATGTAAAAGGGATTGAGACATCGTCGGCGTTGTTAATGGTAGTATTCTCTTTCATTTGTCGGAATACGTGACCTGATGTAAAAGGGATTGAGACATCTTGCAATCTGTAGGGCGGCGTAAACCGCATTTGGTCGGAATACGTGACCTGATGTGAGGATTCTCGGATTAACTGGGGAAATTAATCCGAGAGGCTGGCACGGCGAGGCGGCAGGGCGGCGTCGCAATTCGGGCGGGCTGGCGGGGTTGTTTTTTTTGGAAAAACCGGCGGCTGATTGACAAAAATCACTTCCGAAGGGACGAATCTGGAGGATGGCGGGTAAAAAATTCGGCCGACAGGAAACACCTCTGCAAGTCTCTCCTTGGTTTCGGGAAACGGAATGCCTTGCGGGGGGGTGCGCGCGGAGGGAAGCTACGGGCTTTGCGCGACGGCCTGCGGAGGACTGTCGGCCGCTTCATTTCTCAAGAAGGAAATGGCGTCGAGAGCGCTTCCAGCCATTTTGGCTTCCGCGTATCTGATGGAAGCATGGTGGGCGATGTTGGCCAGGGTCAGCCGAATCAGGCCGTATTGGGCGTTTCGGCACGTGTTGTCGAGATTGTAGGAGTCGATCACGGAATTGATTCGTTCCGAGGCGCTTCGCTGCTTGTATATTTCCTTGAACAGCCTGCTTGTCCTGGGCACCGGCGGAAAAAGCCTGAGGTCGTCTTCGGACTTGATGTAGACGAAGGGCCCCAGGGAGCTTTCCGGCTTGCAGTCTTTTCCGGCCGGGCAGAGGTCTTCGCGGAAGACGTAGACGGACTTGCCGTTTCTGTGGGTCCCGCGCTTGGCCGGACAGCAAAACACGTGCTTGTTCTGCTTCTTGTCGTACTGGTGGTGCCTCATTCGTGCGTTTTGCCCGCAAAGAGGCGTTCCGTCCTCGTCGAACCGTATTTCGTCTTTTCCCGGAAGATGCGGAGAGACCGGCCTGCTGTTCTTCGACAGGGGAATGATCGGAGAGATTCCCTTTTTTATAAGATATCGGTAGTGGGCGTTGGAATCGTGGTGGCCGTCTCCGACGAACATGTCGAGCCTTATGCCCGAGCCGTTCTCTTGCGCCGTTTTCAGCAACCGATCGACGGCCTGCAGGGAAAGCGTGTAGTCGCTTTTGTTTCCTCCGGGCATAACGGCAATCAGAGGAAAATCGTGTCCGTTGACCGTCGTTATAATATGGTAGTATCTGTCGCCGAATTCGAATCCGTCTGTCCGGTGGTTGTGGCACCATTCCGCGGTCGGACTGGAGTAGAGCATGTCGTGGCCGCAGTTGTAGACTCCCTGCTTCCGGCACGAGCAAAGGGGCTTTCCTTCGGCCGAGGCGGCGGTGGGCAGTATGGAGCCGTCGCCGCTGACGATCATCGAGTCTATTTCGTCCAGAACGCCCGATTCGATCGACGGCAGCACGCCCGCCTGGAAAAGGAGATCTTCGAGTATCTTTTCGAACCCTTCGGCCCTGGGCTGCCCAGCCTCCTCCAGAAGCTTTTCCGAGAGCTTTTCGGACTGCGAATGATACGGATCGATCTCGTGTTTTTTCGCTTCCTTTTCGCTTTTGAAATTTCTGGCGTGCGCCCTGGCGTTCAAAACGCTTTGGGGCGTCTCGTTTTCGCCTCGCGTGCGAAAAGGCCCGTCGACGATCCTGTTTTTAAAGCCGTAGTATGTGCCGACTCCGGGAACGTCTTCCGGTTCGAAGCCGCAAAGTATCGCGTAAAGCGCGGTGTATTTGGTTTCTCCGACCCATTTGGTGATGCCGGAAATTCTCAGCAGGGTCATGAGTATAAAGGCGCGAAGCATGCACACGGGGTCGCGCGGCTTTCTTCGCGGCTTCGGCGAGTAGAGCTTTCGCAGAATCGGCTCGGTTCGGTCGAGATTCAAATTCGTTATGGTCCCGACCACTTTTTCATGGCCCTGGACCGCTTTTGCGAATTCGACCTCGTCCGACCGCGCGGCGAAATGCCGTTTTACGTGTTCGAGATATTCCGAGTGTCTCATTTTCTTTCAGGTGCAAATCCTGTGTATTTCCAGATTCAAACAAAAGGTGGATTTCCAACCGCAACGAAAAAAAACAAACATATTCCCGTCTTGATTTACACTATAATGAAGGGGTACGGATTGTCCATAGTCCCGGCGAATTTTTTTTTCGACGACCTGTCGCCCGGCGGGCTTTGGCCTTGATAATAAAGGTCGAATTGGGAAGGGAAGAAAGTCCGGCGGATGCCGGAATTTGGAGGAGGAAAAGAAAGAAAACTTCGGGGGATCGCAAAACCGCAGGTCGAGCCAGCGGCTCCCGGCGCGCCATCGCCCGCCGCCCGCGCACTTTTTTTTTAATCCGAGAGCCTGGAACCATGGGCGTCACGGCCATTGCAACCTAAAAAACCGGCGGACGAAAACCAATGACAATGAGGCTTTCCAAATCCGAGAGACCTCGCTCCGGCCCCATTGAAGCAACTATCACTGCCACTTGGAACAACGCTAAGGCAGGTTTTCCGGAGCCTTTCGCTCCGGCCAGGGGTGATGAAGATGACTTTTTTTTCAAGGGGATTTTTTATGTCGGAATTTGTTCCGCCAAAATGCTCGAAAGCTGTCGGCGCGAATGCAGTATGGGAATTTCGTTTTGGATGCTATAAAACCTTATTTTCTGTCCTAAACCTTAGTAGCATGGCGAATCCCCTTTATCAACCCAACCTTATTACCTTATGTCGTGAATTAAAGGAAAGCCGGGATCAGGGCGAAAATATACCAATGGCAATAAGGTTGAGGAATAGAGAGTCCGTCATGCTGCTAAGGTTAAAAAAACGAAAATAAGGTTTAGTGCCTTACAATTTGCATCTGCCGCCCTGCAGAAGAAGAACAAAATCTTGCAGAAAAATCAACCCGGCAAAAAGGAACATTTTCATCACCCCACCTGACATCCGGTCCCACCCCCGGCCATGCCATGGCCATGGACGCCGCCGGCAAAACGCTGGGCATGGCGCTGAAGGATTGGAACGCGACGGGAAAGGGAAAAATCCTGGCCCTCGTCCAGCCCGGATGGCACGGCGGTCCGTCGGAAGCAAAAAAGCCGTACGCGGAACTTCTGGAAACCGAGGTTCAGGGGACCGAAGCAAAGATCGCCCCCGGCGCGGGCAGGGTCCAATTCGTCCTGCACGATGTCGAAGACGAAGAACCCGCCTTTTCCATCGCCTTGGAAGGAAAGACCGGCCCTTCGGAAGTCCTCATGAGCATCGACGGCAACGGGGAACTTGCGGTGAAAGGCGGAATCGGCACCCGGCAAGCAGGTCTGGCCGAATGCCATCCCGTGCTCGAACCGGTGGAAACGGGGGATGTCCTGGTGGCCGACGCCCAGTCGCCCGGGTGGATGAGGAAATGTTCCATCCAGGCCGATCCCGCAGTCGTCGGAATCGTCGCCGACAATGCCGGAATCGTCATGGCCCGCAATATCTTCAATGTGGAACAGGTCGCTCCAGGTCTTGTGGCGGATTTCAAATTGGCCCTGGCGGCTGGAAACGCCGAAGAGTCCGAAAACCTCTGGCTGGAAATGGAGATCGCCTTCCTTCAGAATTTCGCGCCCGTCGCCCTGGCCGGAACGGTCCCGTGCAAGGCCGACGCAAGCTACGGAGAGATCGGGGTCGGAGACCTGCTCTGCGCGTCGCCGACACCCGGCCATGCGATGAGGGCCGAATCCCCTCTGCCAGGCACCGTCGTGGCAAAGGCCCTGGAACCTTTGCAGGAAGGAAAGGGCGTGATACTGGTCCTCGTTATGATGCGATAAAAGGAGACCCGCGTGGCCGGCCCGGCGATGAACGGGACTTGTCAAATCGAGCTTTTTCGGAACGCTTCGCTCCTGGGGCTTGGTTTTCGTTTCGGCCTTGCCTCTGCGGAACGAGGACGCGAAGCGTCCTGGTATGCATTCCAACGCGAAGCGTTGGAACGAGGCGGACGAGGCGGTGATGGCATGGCCGAAATAGAAGCCAAGTCCCGCTCCGGCCCCGCCGAATCAAAAACATTCTTGCATGCAAGAACATCGCATGACGATTCGAAAAAGTTTTCGATATAAAGGCAGTGCAGGACAACTACCCGAAATACGTGATCAGCATGGACACCGTAGTCGGAAGAGACTTCGATGGAGTCGAGAGATTGCGCCTCGTGGATTTTCTTTTGGATCGCGATGTTTGATCGGAAGGGAACACCGAGGTGTCTGCACGGTGGGCGTGGGTCTAAATGCGGCCACCTGGTTTCCGGGTCTACGCTACATTTCCCAATTGAGAAACACCAGGAAAAAGACGGAATCCAGCTATTTTATCGCCCCCCCGGTTGTATATCGCTCCGCCCGGAATGACGACTGCCGGGACGATAGTCTTTGAAAGTGGCCGATGCTAAAACCAATCCCGTGCACGGTCTTTGCGATCATTGTCCGCAGTGCCTAAAGCAGCGAGCTGCAAGCCCGTCACAGAATCTGTCTTTTTTTTATTTTTTTTTTGGAAGGGGGGCGCCAAATGTCCCCCTTGGTGTGTTATAACCGTTTCGAACCGCCAAAAGTTCCGCGGAATATGAAATAACGTCGCGAACAGACGAGTATCACAATACATGAGGATCACAATAAACAAGGACCTTAACCAAAAAGGAGTCGTCCATGGAAGAACGGAAGCCCCAAAAATTGACCCTTGAGAAACTGAGGGAGGCCGTTTCCGGCAAGGCGGCGGCGTTTCGCTGCGTGACCGAATACCAGCCTGCGGGAGGTCCGGGAGACAAGGTGTTTCCACCCACCTACGAGGGAGGCAAGTACGCGACGGAAACCCGTCTGATCGACGGGGAGCAGGTCCCGTGCGTTCTGATCGATTCCGTGCAGTCCCAGGCCAACCGCATGGAGCTTGCGCTGCTGGAGGCGGTTCGGGAAGGAAGAATCGAGCTTCCGATCATCGAATCGCGTTTCGAGGACCCGTCCCTTCTGAAACCCTTTGTGGTCACCAGCCTGGAAGCGCCCCACCGTGTGGCCGACGCCATTTTCCGCGACAGCACCGTCGAGGAGGAAGGCAGACAGGTCATGTTCCGCAAGTCGGAAAAGGGAAAAATCCTGGACAACGCAGACATTCGCAGCGCCAGCGGTCTTTTCGGGATATGTCCGACCGCTCTTGTGTTCGGGGTATGGGATTCGGCCGGTCCCCGTGGCGGACTGGGGGCGAAGGTGCAAAGGGCGGTGGTGTCTGAAATGGTAGGAATCGACGCATATCCGGGCGTCAGGACCAGCAGCCGGATCGATCCCCTTCAGATCAAGCTCGGCGCCGGTCCCCTTCTTGACCGTCCGGAAAAGGACGACCAGCACCCGGACTGGCAGATCGCCCCGGAAGAATCGGCGAAAAAGGGAACGAAAGCCAAAAACGCTAAAAAGCCGTCCGAGGTCAACCACGGAAACGTAACGCCGACCATTGCAGGCGGAGGATTCACCATCGGCAGGGCAATGCAGACCACGGTGCTTTCGCTGGCCGCCCTTCGCCGTCTTCGGTTTCCTCTGGACGGAAAAAACGTCTCGGACCCGGCCGACGACACGGAGGCCAGGGTCGTTCTGGCCGCGCTTGCGCTGCTCGGGGCCGTTTTGACGAGGGAAGAGGGCGCCGACCTTCGCTCCCGCTGCCAGCTGGTGCCCGCCGAGGAGTTCTTGTGGGAACTGCTGGACGTGCCCGGCCGGGAGGCCAAAAAGTATGTCCTGGACGCCGACGACGCCGTTGCCATCTTCAACGAGGCGGTGAAGCGGGCGAAGGAATCGAACCTTCCCTGGGAAGACAGGATCGTATTGACGCCCCACCCCGACCTGATCGAGCTGGTGAGGCGCAGCCAGGAACTGGAAGCCGAAAGCGCGACGGAGGAATCGGAATAATGTTCGGACTGGGCGTGCGATATTTGAACGGCTGGGCGATGGCTGCGGCCGACGGCGCGAAAAAGGAACGCGCCGAGTGGCCGCCCCACCCGGACCGGATATTCATGGCAATAGCCGCGGCATGGTTCGAGACCGACGAGGACCCCGCTGAAAAGACGGTCCTCGAATGGCTCCAACAGCTGCCTGCCCCCGGGATTTGCGCGACGGACGCCGAAACCCGTCGCGATATCAAAGGACGGTTTCCTGTGACAAGCTATGTTCCCGTCAACGATTCCACTTTAAGCAGGAAAGTGCCGTCCACCTATGAAGCTTCCAAATTGAAGGCGGCCGGTCTCGCTTTGCTTCCGGAGCACCGCTCGCGGCAGCCGCGCAAGTTTCCGGTGGCCATCCCCCACGATCCGGTCGTGCATCTGGTCTGGGAAGAAGCCGTGCCGGAGAAACTCCAAGGCCCCCTGTCCGACTTGTGCCGCAAGGTGGTTTCCATAGGCCATTCGGCGTCTTTCGTCCAGATGTGGCCGACCGACTCCCCTCCCCCGCCGAACCTGGTTCCCGTGGACGGAGTCGCAGTCCACCGCCTTCGGGTCTTCGGCCCGGGAAAGCTTGCGTACCTGAAAGCCAGGTGCGCCAGGGACGAAGTCGTGCGCTACCGCGACGCCGTCCATGCCGAGGGTTCTTTGAAAGACGCCAAACAGAAGGTCGTGCAAAGGCGAAAGGAGGCTTGCAAAGGGCTGAAAAGCGATGCGAAGAAGGAAGCGGAAGCCCCTTTCAAAGAGGAGCTTGCCGCCATCGACCAGGAGATGGCAGAAAACCGCGCGGTGCTGGACGCCTTCGGACAGCGGGTCCCCAACACCATGCGCCCCGAACCCGGCCTCTGGCAGGGCTACGGCAGACCCCCGCGAGAAGAATCGCCCGAAATCGCCGGAAGCCTCTTCGATTCCAACCTGATCGTCATGAACCTGTCCGGCAAGCGTCCGGGACTGCATTCGACCCTGAAGCTCGCCGAGGCCGCCCGGGGGGCGTTGCTTTCGAACATTTCAGGCCCGATCCCCGAGTGGATTTCCGGGCACGGCCCCGGCGGCGCACGGTCCGAAAAACCGCACCTGGCCATGTTTCCGCTTGCCTTCGTGGGACGCGAGCACGCCGACGGCCGCATCATGGGCCTGGCCTTCGCCCTGCCCCGGCAGGTGGATAAAACCGAGGCGGGAATGCTTTTGGAACCGTTGCTTCGCGACCCATACGGCGCACCGCAGTCCGTAAAGCTGTTCAAAGGCAAATGGCTGGAATGCGAGATTACGGTCGAAACCAGGGAAACCCCTCCTTGGAGCCTTCGGACCGATTTGTGGACCGCGCCCTCGCGCCTGTGGGCCAGCGTCACGCCGGTGGTGCTGGACCGCCATTTCGACGGAAAAGACAAATGGGACAAGGCCGCCGAGACCGTCAAGGACTCCTGCGAGCGAATCGGCCTTCCACGCCCCGCGTCGGTATTGCTCCACCCGGTTTCGCTGTGGCAGGGCGCGCCCCATTCCCGCGAATTTCCGCCGATCCGGCGAAAATCCGACAGTGGAAGAATGCATCATTGCCACGCGGTGGTCCATTTTTCCGAACCTGTGGCCGGACCGGTCGTTGTCGGCGCGGGCCGGTACAGGGGATACGGCCTGATGCGCCCGGTCGGCCAAAGCCAATACGAAAAGGAGAGCGCGCCATGAACGATCTGAACCTGGAGCATTTTTGCGAATATTTCGAACAATTGTGGCAATGGCCGCCCTTCGCATGGCAAAAGGCGCTTGCCAAACGAGCGCTGGAAAGCGAAGACAGGCCCTGGCCCCAAGCCATCGCCCTGCCCACGGCCTCCGGCAAGACCGCCTGCATCGACATCGCGGTGTTCGCCATGGCGGCCAGGGCTAAAAAGAGAGGCGATGTCCGGGTCGGCGACGCCCCCCGGCGAATCTTCTTCGTCGTGGACCGCCGCGTGATCGTGGACGAAGCCTACGAACGGGCCGCCAAAATCGCCAAACGGCTGAAGAACGCCGAAACCGGGGTGTTGAAGGAAGTTGCCGACAGACTGCGGGAACTTTCGCAAAACAGCGTGCCCCTCATGGTCTTCCAGCTCAGAGGCGGCATGTACCGTTCCGACGCCTGGTCCCGGTCGCCACTCCAGGCCGAGGTGGTGGCCACCACGGTGGACCAGATCGGCTCCCGGCTGCTGTTTCGCGCCTACGGACGCTCCCCCAAGGCCTGGCCCATCCAGGCGGGACTCGCCGGAAACGACTCGCTGATCCTGCTGGACGAAGCCCACTGCTCGCAACCGTTCATGGAGACCCTCCACGCCGTCCAGACGTATCGCCGATGGGCCGAGACTCCCCTGCCATCGTCCTTTCACGTTTCCATCATGTCCGCCACGCCCCCGGACACCGACGACGTGTTCACAGACGACTCCGACGAGCCGAACACCCCCGGGCACCCGCTGGGAGACCGCAGGCTCGCCGTCAAGAAAACCGTGCTTCAAGTCAGCAATGCCAAGGGAAAAAACGCCTCCGCGATCCTGGCCAAAGACCTGGCGGAAACCGCCGAAAGACTGGCCGACGGCAACCCTGTCGCCGTGGTCGTGTTCGCCAACTACGTGGCCACCGCAAGGCATGCCTTCGAGATCCTGTCCAAAAAGCACGGACGCAGAGCCATCCTTCTCACCGGACGCATGCGCCCCGTGGACAAGGACGATGTCGTTTCCGAGCGTCTGGCGCAGTTCGACCTGGCCTCCGCCCGCTCCAGGGAACGCAGCCTGGAAAAGCCGGTATTCGTGGTGGCGACCCAGACCCTGGAGGTGGGCGCGGACCTGGACTTCGACGCGATGGTCACCGAATGCGCCGCCCTGGACGCTCTCAGGCAGCGCTTCGGCAGGCTGGACCGCATGGGAAGGGGCATCGGGGCCAAAGCCGCCATTCTCATTCGCGAGGACATGGTCAAATCCAGCGACAAGGAACCGGTCTACGGCGAATCGTTGTCGAAAACCTGGCAATGGCTTTCCAAACGGACCGACGACAACGGCGAAATCGACATGGGAATCGCCGCGCTGTCCGAAATGCTTCCCTCCGGAGAAGAACTGGAAGAACTCAACGCGCCGTCGGAACACGCCCCCGTGATGCTCCCCGCCCACGTGGACTGCTGGGGGCAAACCATGCCCGACCCCTGCCCGTCCCCCGACCCGTCGGTCTTTCTCCGAGGACCGTCGCGCGCCTCGGCCGACGTCCAGGTCTGCTGGAGAGCAGACATCGACCTGTCCAAGGAAGCCGGACGCCAAGCCTCCCTGGACGCCCTGGCCCTGTGCCCACCGTCCGCAGCCGAATGCCTGGCCGTGCCGCTGTGGGTGTTCAAAAAATGGCTGGACGCGGAGCAAGTCTTTCTGGATGCGGTGTCCGACGTGGAAAGCGCGCCGGAGCAAGCCATGTACGGCAAACCGGCAAACGCGGAACAAGAGCATGTCCGCCGGGCGGTCAGATGGCGAGGGAGGGAAGAAGCCGACATCGCCGCGAACGGAAGCGATATCCGGCCGGGAGACGTGGTCGTCGTTTCCGCGGCGGAAACGGATTGGCAATCCCTGGGCGACCTTCCCGGCACGCCCGCCGACCCGCCGGTGCTGGACTGGGGAGACCGCGCATACGCCAGGGCGCGCGCAAGAGCGATCCTGCGCCTTCACCCGGACGCAGTCAAACAATGGCCGGAAAACGAATGCAAGCAAAGCTTCCTGGAACTGGCGCAAAAAGCCCGCGCCCTCTTCGACGAAGACCCCGACGAATTTTTGTCCCTCCTGAAGCAGTCTTTGGCGGGGCTGGAAGAAGTCAAGAAAATTTCCTGGCTGTCCGGAATCGCGTCCCTTCTTACGAAAATAGAAGCAAAAGACTTCAAACGGGCCGTGATCCCCCACCCTTCGGGAAAAGGCGTGGTGGTGAAAGGACGCGCCGCTGCGGACCAGCAGGCGGCGCAGTTCGCGGATGAAACCCCAGACTGGTTTTCCGACGAGGACGACGCCTCGGCCTCGGGCACGACCTACATCCCCTTGCAGTCGCATCTCGACGGCGTTTCCGGGCTCGCCCGCCGCTTCGCTGCGGGCTGCGCGCTCTCCGAACAACTCGTGGAAACCGTCGCGGCCGCAGGCGCGCTCCACGACACCGGAAAGGCCGACCCGCGATTCCAGGCCCTGCTCAGGGGCGGAAATCCCTGGGCGCAGGGAGAACTTCTGGCCAAATCCGAAGACATCCCCCAGGGACTTGCGGCGTATCTGCGCGCCAGAAAAATGTCCGGCTATCCCGAGGGCGGACGCCACGAACTTCTCTCGGTCCGCCTGGCGGAATCCGCCCCCGAAACCATGTTCCAAAACTCCGAGTCAAAGGACCTGGCCCTGCACCTGATCGAAAGCCACCACGGCCACTGCCGCCCGTTCGCCCCGGTGGTCGAAGACTCCGACCCCCTGGAGGTGCAAATCGTTCAAAACGGCACCCGCCTGTCCGCCAAAACCCGCACCGGCCTGGAACGTCTCGACTCCGGCGTCGCCGACCGTTTCTGGCGACTGACCCGCCGCTACGGCTGGTGGGGCCTGGCATGGCTGGAATCCATCCTCCGGCTGGCCGACCACAGGCAAAGCGAACACGAAGAAATCAATGGAAGGAAAAAGCGATGAACGAACTGGTGTTGAAAGGCATCGACGGCGCCAATCCGCTGGGGTTTCTGGCGGCGACGGGAGCATTCACAGTCGCCAACGACATATGGCCCAATGAAGTTACGCTGACATGGAGAAAGGATCGGACATACCGTCCTGTTCTCAAATACCCGGACGACAGTCTCCAAGGAAGCACGCTTTCAGTTGAAGAGTGCGAAATTCTTCTTGCAAAAAGAATAGCGACTCAACTTAAAGTTCCAGCACAGGAAGTCTCCGCTAAAGATGAAAAGAAGGTGGATGGCCTGTATAAAGCCTTCCAAAAATTGAATAAAGAAAATTCCGAAAAAGAGAAAGAAACAAAAAAAGAACTCAGAGAACTTAACAAGACCGGTCCATTGAAAGGTTTAACCGGAGAAACACTTGCGCAATGGATCGACGATAAGAAAAGTGAACTTACGTCCAGGCTTGCCCAAAACAGGAAAAAGGTCCAATCCGCCCGGGAAGCCTGGCTTGACAGACTATCCAAAACAGTGCCGTCCGAAGAGCTTGGCCTTGGAAAAACTTTATCCATTTCCCAATATGAATTCAGAAGCGCCGCACTGGAATTTGCCGCAGCGGCCGATTCGATCAATCGACGGACTGCCGATTTGATTGCCGCATTTGCATCCGAAAGTTTTGTCGATGACAATGGCAAAGTCGTCGCCACACCCTTTTGTTTCGTGACGGGTTCAGGGCATCAATACTTCCTGGAAACAGTGGGAAAGCTCATGTCGAAAATCGACCATCAAAGGATTTCGAAAAGCCTGTTTTCCCCATGGCATTTCGAAGACGAACGCCTCTCGCTAAGATGGGCTCCTTTGGAAGATCGCAGGTACGCTCTGGCATGGGAAGACCCGAGCGGAAATGCCGCGAAAACCGATTGGGCAGCAAACTTTCTCGCGTACCAATCGCTCAGACTCTTCCCTGCCGCACAGTACAGAGGGCGTTTTCAGGCCACTGGCTTTTCCGAGCATGACCATGGGCTTTTCTTTTCATGGCCGATTTGGGATGCCTTCATATCGGTCGATTGCTTGAGATCTCTTCTGGCCCACAAAGCATTGGCCTCGGATGACGGCGATGAAAAAGAATTCAACAGCATAAAAAATAGAGGAGTCATTGAGATTTTCAGATGCGAACGTCTGCGCGTCGGCACACCTCCTTTGGACAAAATCAACTTTTCGATTTCAAAGCCGCTGTAAATGCCGTTTCATTTTCAATGCTGGAGGTTATGTCGAGGAGTATCGGATCTCAAATCCGATAGCCTGCGGTGGCTTGTTTTTCGGGTGCGAGGCGAGGTGCCGGGCCCGATCGGGGCGGAATTTTCGACGCGGCGGGGGGGCTTTTGGGCATGAGAGCCAAATTAATGGCGCGGCGGGGTTGGTTTTAAGGCCAGCCAATCCCTGGAGTGTTATCTGAGCGAAGCGAGAAGAAGACAGGACCAATGGGACAAACAGGACGAATAGCCGGCAGATTTTGCAGCCAAGCCCAAGATTCTTCATCCTTCGTTGTCTTCGTTGTCTTCGTGGTCTTCGTGGTCTTCGTGGTCTTCGTGGTAAAATTCCTTGATTTGCAACCACGAAGGACACGAAGAGCACGAAGGTATTCATCCCCAAACCCCTTATTATCTGAAGAGATCAGGGGGCCTTTGGTCATTGGAGACGGACATTTTTTGGGCTTGGGGATTATGGCCCCGAACACCGCGATTCGAATAGGAAAGGAAACAAAAAAGGCAGAATCCTGAACGACCCTGCCTTATACTTCATCAATTGATATTTGTCATTGAGGTCTGTGTACGGGACAAAAAAAGTCTATCGTTCATTGCCAAGCATAACTAGTTTTTATACAAATCACTGGATTTTTATCGCGATATGTGCATAATAAGGATGCAACCAAGGACCTTTTACCAAGGAGGTTGCATCGTGAAAGAGTTCAATTTGATCAAGGCCGCTTTGAAAAAACTCGTAATAATGCACGGCGCGAGGATTAATTTCCTGGCATGTTTCATCGTCGGCTTTTTGAAAACGAGTACGGTCAATCTGAAAAAGGTCGCGACCGGGATGCCCGGAGCGGCCCACAGAGACTCGAAATACAAGAGAATACAGCGATTTCTGCGCGACTTCGAACTGGATCTTTTCATGATTGCCGAGCTTGTCGCCTCGCTGGTGCTTAGCGAACTGGAATCCTGGACTTTGGCCATGGACAGGACGAACTGGAAATACGGCAAGATCAACCTCAACATTCTCACGCTCGGAGTCGCGTACCAAGGCAGCGCAATCCCGCTTTTTTGGATTCCCCTGCGCAAACGGGGAAACTCCAACACCTCCGAAAGGATATCGATCGTCAAAGCGTTTCTTCACATTTTTCCGCTGCGGAAAATCAAATGCCTGACCGGAGACAGGGAATTTATCGGACAGGCCTGGTTCCGATACTTGCTCGACAAAACCATCCCCTTTCGAATGCGAATAAAAGAGAATATAATGGTGACCAATTCCAGGGGCGCGCCGGTTCCCGCCAAGAATTTTTTCCGAATGTTGAAACCCGGCGAGTGGAAGATTCTCGACGGCATGAGAACCGTTTGCGGTGTCAGGCTCCATGTAATCGGCCTGCGGCTGCCGAATTCCGAATACCTGATCCTCGTGACCGATTCCGATCCCGAAGGGGCGCTGGACGATTACAGGGAACGATGGGAAATAGAGACCCTGTTCGGCTGCTTGAAGACGCGCGGATTCGATTTCGAATGCACCCATGTCGTCGAGCCGGAAAGAGTTCGAAAACTGGTGGCTCTGATGGCCATCGCGTATTGCTGGTGCGTCGCCACCGGCAAATGGATGAATTCGATAAAGGAAATCAAGACAAAGAAGCACGGTCGAAAGGAGATCAGCCTCTTTCGACACGGACTGAACGAACTACGGGATGTTTTGTTGAACATAAGCGACCGATTTGACGCATTCAGAGATTTGGTGGCAAGATTTTTCGGGTCGGCAGCCCCTGATAGAAAGTGCCTCAACAAAATCGATTTAAAGTATAGTAGTTTTTTGTCCTGTACATAGCATTGAGGTATAAAACCGAGCTTATTCTGCTGTAAGCATCTTTATAAATCGCGTATATGTCGCCAATAAACTCATCGTCGAACTCAAGTGAATCCATCTCTTGATATGGCTCGCCGTCACCGGTCAGCCATGCATAGCTCCGCATATCATTCACGGAGTCAATCGATAGGTATGCAACCTTGAACGGTTTGCCGACCATCAGCATAGATACGTCTCGCCGGTCTGGTGTTCGGCAGCTTCATAAAGGCCATCCCTTTCCGCTGCAATTATAGCCTCTGCGATTTTGAACCGCTTCTCCAACCTTTCTATCACTTCTTTTCCTACGGAACGAACAACCTGGCCGCGCACCTCCTTTCTTACCGGCAGCGAATCCACTGCCAACAACTCCTTCAGTTTATCGATCGGGAGCTTCTCAAGCTCAAGCCGCTGAGGCTCCTTGATATGAGCTGGCGCATCCGGCATAAGGCGCTCTGCAAACATGAGCGCCAACCATTTGGAATATTGAACATCGGATTCCGCCACAGGGTCGAACTGTGTTGGCAAAACCACAGCCTGCCGGACGCTTCTTTTGGATACAACGAATCTTTGTCCGCTGTTTGCCACACCGTTGATCAAGGCCAGCGCATTCTGCCGAAATTCAGTGACGTTGTATTCTTTCATGGCTAAACAATATCCTTATTCAAAATTAAAACTTTACTGTAATATAGGTGCTGCCGATAAAATGTACATTTATTCATTTTATGTTCATTTTGGAATATAAACGAACATAATTCGCAGGTAAAATAATTTGTTTCCCAAAAAGCCCCATGGAATCCCCCCTAACGGAGAACGCCGCACATGCGGAAAAAAGCCATTCTTTTCATGATTTCAGACGATGAAGAAGAAAATGTTCTTAAATGAATAATTCGACGTGAAGGTGCCGAAAGAAAGAAGTGCATCGAGACAGTCGAAAACATAGCCCGGTTGAAAAGCGAATACGCGGAAGCGGGCAACCCGGTCGCGAGCGGAGACAAAAAAAAAGGACGAACACGAGCCTGAGACAATGGTCGGAGCAAACGCCCTGGCCCCTGGAGGCCCTGGCGCTGCTCCCCTTGTTGCACTCGTACAAAAGCCTCGCCAGCACGGGTTTTCAAAAAAACGACGTAGGCCAGTTCTTCACATGGCCGAAATTACATGCCCGGGAAATCGCAGAAATCTACCGTTGCCAGCGCATCGCGCCCAACCAGTACTATCGCAACTTTGCTCCGTCGATTTCGGTTTTATTACAACGAGAAACAAATTGTATTGACGGAGAGGCAACTTCAGAACTTCAGAAAGGAAAAATGGGCGGAAGAATTATTTAGAGACCGTGCCAGAAGGCGGAATTTTCTTTTCGCCGGATTCGGCAGCGAGGAACCCCAAATCCGGCATACAGCCCTTTCAATTGGCGCGGAATTTCTGAACGACAACAAAAAAGCTCGAATCGAAGATGTCTTGGATTTGCCCAACGCGCCGTTTATGGCAACATATGGAAGACCAAGCTTTGCGCAGCTCCAGATCATGGTATCCTTCCTCAGAGCGCATTGTTCCGCGTACGAATCCAATTCTCCTGAAAATAAAATCCCCTGTTGGAACGCTAATACTTTCACCGGCGATGACGCGAAGCATTTCGGTGGCGACTCGGGAAAGCTTTCAGCGGATTTGTTTTTCAAACGTCTTTACCAAGCGGCGTTCAAAAAGCTTGTCAAACGTTACTCCAGCCCCGGCACGGTTTTTTACGACTGGCTGAAAAGAAACACACGCCACCCCAGAGATTGGAGGACCATGCTGACGCACGGCTTTTTTCTTGAAAATGCCGCGAACTTGGAGCCAGAATTAAAACATTCCGATCTTGATTCATCCACAGAAACAAACAATTTGCTTAAAATGTTCGTTGGACGGAGAAAGTGCCTTTTGGAATTGACGCATTCGGGCGTAACGATTCACCCCCCATATAGAAAAATTCCAAAAAACTGAAAAAAAAGGAGGACAAAAGGTTCGAGGCCTGATACACTTACGGCGATATGAACAAATTATCGCCCGAAGACCTTGTACAGCTTGATCGCAAACGGATATCCGGCCTCGACAAGTCGCAGCTTGTCGATCTTACGGAGGGGCTCAGAGATCTGTGCCTCGATCTTTATGAAAAGGTCAACAGGGATTCGTCCAACAGTTCGAAACCGCCGTCTTCCGACGATCCGTTCAAAAAAAAGAGAAAGGGGGAAGACGACGGAGCGGAGCCTGAAAAAGTCGAGGATTCCACGGAGGGGTCTTCGGACGGGGGCAAGGAGGGTTCCGGCAAGGAGTCGGGGAAGAAAGAAGGCGACCCGGAGAAACCAAAGCCGGGCAGGCAACAGGGCGCGCAAGGTTTCGGAAGGTCCGAAAACGCCGAACCGGAGCGTATCGAAGATCACTTTCCGGAGAAATGCGTCGTCTGCTCCGTGAAACTTTCCAAACCGCCTTATCCGTCTCCGTATACCGGCCATTACACGTACGAACTTGAAAAAGACGAAGAAAAGCATGAAATCCGCCTGGGTTGCACCCTGCATCGATACCATTCCATTGTCTGCGAATGCGGGCACGAAAACAGGGCCAGGCCGGGCGAAGGATTCGTTTCGGAGATCGAAGGCCGCAAGCGCGACCTCAAGCTTTCCGAAAATCGCCTGATCGGCCCCATGTTCGCGACATTCATCGCGGCCTTGAACAGAAAGTACAGGATGTCGCGAAATCAGATAAGACAATATCTCGTCGACTGGTTCGGGTTCCGGGTATCGACGGGAACCATCTGCCAATGCGTCAGGGAGGCGGGCGTGGCCTGCTACCCGGTGGTGGACGAACTGATCGAAGAGCTGCAGGAAGAGAAAAAGGTGAATCTTGACGAAACTCCCTGGTACCAAAAGGGGCTCTTCCGCTGGCTGTGGGTGGCGGTCGGCGAAAAAGTCATCGTCTACATTGTCGGATCCCGCAAAAAGGAGACGCTGCTCCTGTTGATAACCGAAGCGTTCCTCGGCTGGCTCGTCACGGACGGCTACGGGGCGTATCGCGGCTATTCCAGACGCCAGCGCTGCCTGGCTCACCTGATAAGAAAGGCGATCGGCCTGACCAAGGCGCCCGACGAAAAAGCCCGGAAAATGGGAGAGTGGTACTTGAGGGAAATGAGGGGCCTCATAAAGGCCGTTGCCGAGGGCGAGGACGGCGGGAAAGAATGCGGGCCGATTCTCGCCAGACTCAAAAGAGCCTGCAACCTGGGATCGAAACAAGATCATGCCAAACTCAAATCTCTTGCGAAAGAGATTTTAAACGATTGGGATGCGGTGGTGGCGTTCGTCAAAAATCCGGAGCTGCCCCCGACCAATAACGACGCGGAGAGAGCCCTGCGCATGGCGGTGATTTACAGGAAAGTCTGTTTCGGAACTCGAACTGAAGAAGGCAGTCGGTCGTTCGCGGCCTTCATAAGCGTCATGGAAACTTGCAGGCTGCGAGGAGTCAATCCGTGGGAATACATTGCAAGCATAATTGCCAGAGCAAGAAGAGGCGAAAAGCCGACGCCCATTCCGACAGCGTAAATGCCAGTTTCCTATAGGGGGAGTGAATCGTTACATTCGGGCAGCAGCCAAAAATGCAAAGAGAGCGAACGAAGGACAATGCTTCTCTGGCTTTGGCTGTGGAGAATGAGACATCCCGACACGGATCTGCCGACAGGTTCATGCATGTGGTATTTGCCGATAAGGGAAGATCCTCTTTTCATTCTCACGACGCTGTTGTTTCTCGTTTGCCCTACTTCTCATTTTGAAAATGGACACATAAGTCTAAAAGTTGTGAGATGCGGCTTTAGAACGCATTGTCGCTGAACAAAAACGCGTTATGCACATTCATGGCTTCAATCCAAGGCAGATCGAAAGTTTCTCCCTGCGCCCGCATAAACGGGCTCCTGTGCGCATTTTTGGCGCCCGGCAGAAAAGGAAGAAAATTGCGCGCGTTCGCCATCGCCCGGAAAATATGCAGAGTGCAATCCCTGTCGGGGAAGCTTTCCGCCTGCCTCAACTTTTTTTTGAATTCCCTCCTACCTTCCACCGCGAAGGTTCTGCGAGGCTTTTGCCGAAAACCGCACAGCCGGTATCCGGAAGAATCCTTGCAGTGCGGCTTGCGACCCGTGGCGTGCGCGTTTTTTTCCAGAAATTCCGCGACTTCGGTCTTGAACTTTCCCCGGTCGCCGACCAGTTCGACGTATCCGTCCGGGTCGTCCCAGGGGAAGATGTACGTTTTCTCTCCCCTGTCGGATGCGATCTCTTCCGTTTCTTTTTCAATCTTCCTCGAGCAATGGACCTCGAAAGCCTTGAGCACGGCTTTTTCCAGCATGGTCAGCACCCGCTGGATGTTTGACAGGGTTTTATTTCGATCTTTCATCTTTGGCTCCTTCTGCGTGTTAACCGTTCTTTTTTAGGAATTCACGGTCCCAAAAATTTTACGGTAACATCGATTGGAGCCAAAGTCCGTAGCTAAGTTCATGCGCAATGCATAGATTCATGCCGCAATCGCAATAGCCGATGAAATCTCAACACATTTAGACCTATGTGGATTTTCATTGCCCCGCTTTTCATGTTTTCGTCTGTATCAACCCATGAGCGCAAATCCATACCCGTCCAGATCTTTCGTTTTCCTGCCAAGGTCCGAAAAAAGTCGGCGAAAAGCGGCGCTTGGTCTATGGCCGCTTCAAATCTTCGAGTCGCTCCATGATCGTCCTTTTTTCCTTCGGATGCTTTTCCAAGGCCATTTCGTAGATTTTTTTCGCCTTGTCCAAATCCAAGGCGAAGTCTTCACCAAATGCCTCTGCGTAAATGTCCCCCCATTTGATATAGGGCCAGGCGGATTCCGGAAATTCATCGACCAGGTTTAGAAAGGCCTGTTCCCCTTCCTCTATGTGTCCCATCCCCATCAAAGATTCAGCCGCAGCCGTTTTCATATTTTCCAAAGTCAAACGGTCGGAATCTGGAAACAAAGAGCAAAATTCGCGGCAGTATTCGACCCTTTTCCGATGGTATTTGACATCGTGACGGGCCGCGTTGAAAAGTTCCATTTCCAAATCCTGGCACCAGTTCGAGACAAACTGCCTCATGTCCATTTGATCGTCCGCCTCATCGACGGATGTCATGCGCTTTGCGAAGTATGGCTTGAGTTTTTCCCAGACCTCGAGCCAGATATCGCATGCAACGGACGTAGACGAGGACTTCAGCGCGGCGTAACCGTCCTGCATAAGGTCGTCGATGTCCTCGATCGAGGGTCTGTCCGGCCGCAGCCTTTCCCACAGAACAATGCAGGCCATCCAGATGAAATCGACGTCGAACCCTGCGGCGTTCACCGGGTGGATTTCTTCCCAGTGTTTCGCCAATTTGCATGCGGAAACATAGTTCTCCGTATCCTTGATGAACTGTGCTTCTTTGAAATCGACCCCGAAGCCTCGCAATTTCGAAATGATTTCGGCAGTGTCGAACATTCTGATTTCGTCCGTGCTCCAATGCCAGCTCCTTGCGCCCTGGCCCGATTTCGGCTTGACAGCCTTGGCAGCCGGGGTCGGTGCGGGGCCATCCGAAAAGACCTTCTTGCCCAGGCAGCATTTTTTATACTTCTTTCCGCTTCCGCAGGGGCAGGGTGCGTTTCTTCCGATTTTCGCCATTTTTCGTTCCTTTTTGTTTTTTTTTATTAAGGTGCGTCGAGCGATTCGGTCCGATTCTTCGAGACGAGGGTGGAACCACGCTCTCCACGATACCGCCGTTGTTTCGGCAACTCCATAGAATAGAAATGCGCTTTTTGTCAACGAAAATGCAGGCAGGCCGCCTTCACAATCAAGGAGAATGAATGGGGTCATGTGAATGGGGGCGCCCAATGTACTGATGGACAACCATCATCTGTTGATCATGCCCTGGAAAACAAATCTTTCCGGAAGCATGGGATCTCCTTTGTGCAGCGAATTTGGTTGGTTGATGCGTTATTCAATCGGCCATCCTTCGTGCTCTTCGCGCTCTTCGTGGTAAAAGTCCTTGATTTTCAACCACGAAGGACACGAAGAGCACGAAAATTATTAATCCCCAAATCCGTCATAATCAGGTTAATTTCTATCAAAACCGGAAAGGCCGTGGCCCCACTCAACCTGTGATAGCGGGGTACGCAATTCAAATCCGGATTCATATCGTTTATTTCAATTTGACAAATTATAAATAACAATGCGAGAATTCCGCTTTTTAAAGACCCGGGCGGGGGCCTTTATCGAGCCGATCCGGCAGCCCTCCCGTTTTGAGTTCTCGGTATCTTACTGACGAACTGAACACATCTGCATCCATTCGGGGATGCGCGAAACGAAATTTACAGGAAAGGAATCTATCATGGAACCATTGTTCAACGACGGTTTTGACGGCGAGCCCGCCAAGCGCGTGCTCAATTACATCCAGGGCCGAAGGAAAAAGGGGGACCCCGTGGCCGGTATTTATTGCGGGTACGCGCCCATCGAACTGATTCAGGCCATGGGGGTCGTGCCTGCGGTGCTGTGCGCGTTTTCCAAGGTCCCCATCGCGTCCGCCGAAACCGTGCTTCCGGCCAACCTCTGCCCTCTGATCAAGTCCAGCTATGGATTCATCCTGGAAGGGACCTGCCCGTTCTTTTCCATGTCCCAGGCGGTGATCGCGGAAACCACCTGCGACGGCAAGAAGAAGATGTTCGAGCTGGCAGCGGAGATGAAACCTTTGCACGTCATGGACCTGCCCCAGCTCCCTGACGAGGCGGAAGCGCTGGACAACTGGACGGTGATGATCCGCAAACTCCAGGGATTTTTAGAAAAGACCTTTCAGCGCCAGGCGTCGGACGAAGCCATCGAGGAGTCCATCCGGAAGACCAACCGGAAAAACGGGCTGATGCGCAAGCTTTTTTCCTATGCGGCCCTGGATCCGCCGGTGCTCGACTGGAAAGAGATGTACGACGCCGGTTTCCTGGCCCTGCCCGCCACCGGCGACGATATGATTCCCATCCTGGAACCCCTGCTGGAAAAGCTGGAACGAAGGTTGGAAAGAGGCGAGCATTACGGCCGCCCCGGCGCTCCCCGTGTGATGGTGACCGGGTGCCCGGTGGGAGGTGATGCGACCAAGATTTTCAACATCATCGAAAAAAGCGGCGGCGTAGTAGTGCTTCCGGACGCCTGCACCGGCATCAAGGCCTTTATGGGAGAGATCGAGGAAAACACCGCCGACCCCATCCGGGCCATGGCGCGGCGCTATCTCGAAATCCCCTGCGCCTGCATGACGCCCAACGACCGACGCCTCGAATCCATTTCGGATATGATCGAACAGTTCAAGCCGGATGCCGTCGTCGAATTCGTCCTCACGGCCTGCCACTCCTACAATGTGGAGGCCTACAAGGTCGGCCGGCACGTCAACGAAACACACGGACTCCCGTACCTGAAAATCGAAACCGACTATTCGGACAACGACGAAGGACAGATTCGAACCAAGGTCGAAGCGTTGTTCGAAATCGCGAATTGATTTTTTATCTCTCGCATAGAGAGCAAGGAACTCACGTAAGTCATGGAATGGTGAATGAGGTCGGGCCTTGATTTAAAAATATTGGTGGATCACTGAAGGCAGTCGGCGATTTCTCCATCTCGGGGGGGATAATATTTTTCCCAAACCAACCTTTCGTATCCGACGGCTACGACGGCGAAACAATTGAGACGAAGGCGGTCGCGGTAGACTTCATGCAGGGAATGCCGATAATTTGCCAGTTTCTTTCTCGCATCGACAAACACCTTTATTACCGGTGGCAAAACGGCCAGTTCCTCGTTCGACATTTTGCGGATTTGTTCGCCGCCAAGCTTGTTCTGGCCCAACGGTATATACTTGAATTCGATCAGGATATCCAACAGCGCAGAATGGCGCATGTCCGGCCGCACCATCATGACAAGATCTCCATAGCCCCGCCGTATGGCGGGCTCGGAATCCATAATGTACAAGGTGTCGTTGAACAACAGAGCCAAAAAGAGGATTTTGACAGTGTGTTCATTCGTCCATTTGTAGTCCCTGTTGTCGAACACAGCGAAAAGCCTGCTTTCGATGAAATCGCACAGAGGCTGCATCTCTCCCCTTTGATACAAGCGTTTTGCCGCGTAGCGGGCGTCGTCGAGTTCGGGGCCTGTCGGCAACATCAGTTCTTTGAGTCGTTCCAAATACAGTCTCCGGATTACCAGGTTGGGGATGCGGAAGATCCGTTCTTCGTATTCCGTGCGTTCTTGCGACAGGGTCAGCACGCCGAAATAATAGAGCAGGGAAATCATGAACTTCGTGTCTTTAGCCAAATGCAACATATCCTCCACCCCGAAGCGGTCGGCAAGTTCTTCGACACACAGCACCTGCTCGTCGTCGAGCGCGCCGGTCACCACTTGGTTTCCATGCGGCAGGCTCGAAACATAGGCGATCTTGTTGCGATCCGTCGCCAGATTGCTGTCCAAAAGCTTTCGGGGAGCCGAGCAGCGTCTTTGCAGATGTTCCAGGAAATACAAAACCAAGGTCGGATTGTACATCCGATCTTCACTGTCGTACGAGAAACAATATCCATCGTAAAATGTTCGCATCATTGTCAGAACTTCCTCGGAATGCCTGTCGGAGAATCGACAAATTTCGGCGACCTGCCGGACCGCCTCTTCGACCTCTTCGTCGTGAAAACCGCAGAGATCGCCGAACTCGGGCTCCAGATATATGTCGGAGGCAATGTTGAATCCGCTTGTGACATCGCTCATGACAACCGGCGAGACACCGGCGATGAAAACCCGGTCGATTCCGCGGCCTTCCGTGCCGTCCTTCACCGCTTTGAAAATGGTTTTCAACATTCCTTCGCCCCTGATCAGGCGGTCGTATCGCTGCTGGCTCGTTGACCGGCCGCCCAACAGCACTTCGTTGGCAAAGTTGTCGTATTCGTCCAACAAGAGGTATACGCCATAAGAGGTCGCCTGCGAGACTGCCAGAAGGTTGTTCAAGGAGGCGATCGCGTCGCTGGGGTCGATTTCGATTCTACGGGACAATTCTTTTTCGTAGCGAATGGCGAACTCATGGATTCTGCCGTTCACGTGATTGTGAATGGCCTGCCGTATGTCCTCCTCGTCGCCAAATGTGGCGATCGTAGAAAAATTCCATTTCAAAACGAGAAAACGGTTGCGCAACGGGGTCGGGGCCCGGCCTATGGCGAGATGTCCGAAAAGATCGTCGAACTCGCCCGCCTTGCGAAGATCGTAATAGTTTTCCAGCATGGAAAGCAACAGGCTCTTTCCGAATCGCCTCGGACGCAAAAAAAGCAACGCTTTTCCATGGCCCTCGATCATCGGAATCTTGTCCGTCCGGTCGATATAAAAATAACGGTTTGTTATAATGTCGTGAAAATCGGCATTTCCATAAGGAAATTTTATCATTGTCATGCTTTTGCCCAAGATCCCATATTCTTACGTTCCAGCCAAGGTTTCACCGTTTGATCGTATATTGTATTTCATGCGCTTTCCTTTGACAACTATCTTGTGTTCAAAGCGAATAGGGCCGGGACCTTGTTTTGGGATGGTTTTCATCATCCCGTTCTGGTCGTCCCGCGCGCTATCTCTCCGTCTCGAGGGCCTTCCAGCCGGTTTTGATTTTCTCGGGACAATGTCTTCGGCCGAATTCCAGACAGGCGCGGTAGGATTTCGGGATGCTTGTCTCGGGCATGTCCTTGGGGTCGTAGTAAATGTCCTCGCCGACCTGCTCTTCCACGTAACGCCGGAAAGCGTCTTCCAGATGCCTTTGAAGCAGGCCCTTGATTTCCACTACGCGCACGTCGTATTTGCGTTTCCGCAACAGGGAACGAAGAGGCTGATTGACGTAGCCCGAGCAGATTTCGATCCGGTGGGTTTTCGGAGACGCCCCGAAACCCTCGACCAGCTCCAGTCCGAGTTGCGCATACTTTTCCAGATACAATCCGGTCTCGAACCCCACTTCGGTGTCGTGGCGGAAATATTCGACGGGAACCACGGCCGTCTCGACCGTCGATTCGTCCGTGACTCCCACCATGACCCCGCACAGGGGAAAGCCCCAGCCGGCGTCGTCGATCCGCAGCGTTTCCAGGTCGGGGGGAATGAAATAGTCGTATTCTTTTTGCACCAGTTTCCACAGGACCTTCATGTCCACGCAAACGACGCTGTGCCCTCGCTTTTTTTTGTTGAAGGTATAGATTTTGACGTTCCACTTGGGGGAAATCCCCATGCTTTCCACGCCCTTGAACGAAGCCAGCAGGTAGGAATTGTTCTCGGTCCTGGTCTCCAGATAGCCCAGGTCTTGAGCCTCCCGCAAGCGGGACAGGACGTTTCGAATCTCCCCTTTGCTTAAAACGACCGTCGTCTTTTCGGATCGAATTCCCATGGCGATATCCCAAAATTAGATTTGCTGCCGACCATCGATTAACCAAACAACTGGGAGTGGGTACCTATTCTTGTCAATTTTACGATATCGTCTTCAATGCAATAAATGACCAGAAGATCGCTGGCGACATGGAATTCCCTGAACCCCGAATAGTTGCCTATCAAATTGTGGTCTCTTGCTTCTTCAGGCAATTCATTTCCATTCAACAATAAAGAAACGAACCGAATGTATCTTCCATATTGATTGTCCGTCATTTTGACGTTTTTATAATCCTTCAGGAAGACTTTTGTTCTAAAAAGCTTCATATCGATTCTTTCTTAAAATCATCGAGGCTAATGAAGTCTCCCCTCAGCTCTTTCGCTTCTTGCATGGCAGCTATTGTTTCATCGTTGGGGAATTCAACCTCGAAAGGAAGTCCTTTCCGGTTGACTATCATGCGGTTGAACATATTGACCGCCTGCGAATACGAGAATCCCAGATATTTCAGGATTTCCTTGGCTTGTTCGTAGTTCTCCCGATCTATGCTTATTGTCGTGCGTGTTTTCATCTCTGAATCTCCATTTGCGTCATTGTTTTACCAAACATATTCCAATCGCATTGACATGTCAAATTGCCCTAACAGTCCATCGAAAACGCTTTCAGGTTATACCTGAAACGACTGCCAGCCAATCCTGTAAAAGGCAACCCCGCCTTTTTTATCAAGTCCACAAGGACAAAACATGTCTTTGGATTAGATTTATAGCTGAAAACCTGAAGAAAATAGAACGGCCATTGAATTCCGTTTAAAATCGGTTTCCGTTGCCGTGCCCGGCATCTTCGTCATTGGCTCTGCGGCGGATCCAGCAGCTCCCGGCCCGATCGGGAAAAGCGCTTGCGGGCTTGCTCAACGGCTTTCGTCCGAAAGGCTTCGGGGTTTTGTTCGAAGGCTCGAAACCGGTCCGGTGGCATCTGCCCCGCGAATTGCCGGATGCGGTCTGCGAGGTCTTCGGTGCCCGCTTCGCCCCCGATGCTCGACAGAATCTCCCGGAGCGCGATGGCGGCCGCCAGCGCGGGTGCCGTTTCATTGCTCTCCGTCCAAACCCGCAGCTGGAATTTCAAGCTGAGGCTCTGTCCGAATCGGTCGCCGATCCGTCGTCCGAGTTCCAAGGCCGCCTCGGCCAAGAGAAGGGATTGATCCGGCGCTTCGGCGGCGCGGGCCGCTCGGGCCAGGTAAATGAAAGCAGCCTGCTCTCCGAGGGCGCTTTGGATTTCCCGATAGCGCTCAAGCGCGTCCCGGAACCGACCGAACGCTTCCCGCGCGTTTCCGCATTCCAATGCCAGCTGTCCCATGGATCTGAGACAATTGGCCTCGCCCAGACGAGACCCGATCTCTCGATAGATGGGAAGAGCGGCCTCGTAGGAGCGCTTGGCACCGGAAAAATCGTCCATGCGCAATTGAAGATCACCTAGACTCTTCAAGCAGTTGCCTTCGCCCAGACGTTCCCTTATCTCACGATAAACGAGAAGTGCGGCTTCGTAGAAGCGCCCGGCATCGGGAAAATCGGACATGCGTATTTGAAAATCGCCCAAACTCGTCAAGCAGTTGGCCTCGTCCAGACGAGCCCTAATCTCGCGATAGACGGGAAGTGCGGCTTCGTAGAAGCGCTTGGCACCGGAAAGATCGTCCATGAGCATTTGAAGATCGCCCAGACTCTGAAGGCAGTTGGCCTCGCCCAGACGAACCCCGATCTCGCGATACACTGCAAGAGCGATGTCGTAGGAAAGCCTGGCACCGGAAAGATCGGACATACGCATTTGAAGATCGCCCAGCCTCTGAAGGCAGCTTGCCTCTCCCAGACGTTCCCCTTTCTCGCGATAGATGGCAAGAGCCGCGTCGTAGGAACCCTTGGCACCGGAAAGATCGTCCATGAGCATTTGAAGACCGCCCAGACTCCAAAGGCAGTTGGCCTCGCCCAGACGAACCTCGATCTCTCGATAGACGGCAAAAGCCGCGTCGTAGGAGTCCTTGGCACCGAATAGATCGGACATGCGCATTTGAAGATCGCCCAACCTCTGAAAGCAGTTTGCCTCTCCTAGACGGTCCCCGTTCTCGCGACAGACTGAAAGAGCGGCGTCGTAGGAGCCCTTGGCACCGTCAAAATCGTCCATGCGCATTTGAAGATCGCCCAGCCTCTGAAGGCAGTTTGCCTCTCCCAGACGATCCCGGTTCTCGCGACAGACTGAAAGAGCGGCGACGTAGGAGCCCTTGGCACCGGCAAGATCGTCCATGCGCATTTGTTGAAGATCGCCTATTGTCAAAAGGCAGTCAGCTTCGCCGGAACGGCGTCCGATCACACGGTTGGTTTCCAGGCTTTTTTCCATATGTTCGAAGGCGTCCGCTACGGAGTCGTTCATATAAAGCGCCACACCCAAGGCGTACTCCAAGTCCGCCCGCAATCGACTCGGGGTCTCGGGGGCGAGGTCCAATCCCTCCAAGGCGGTTTCCGCAGCCATGGGAAGCGCGTATCGCCGGGTTAACCATTGGGCGAGGTCCAGCAGGAGCCCGGCTTTGTCCGCCGGATCCGTCGTTTTTTCGATCAGGCCGCGAACGGATTGCACGTGCTCCCGTATGCTCTCCTTTTCCTTCTCGTCGATGGGCAATCGGTCCGAGCGGGCTTGCAGGACGTGCCAAACGTCAGGTTCGTTCTCCTCCGGCCCCTTTTCCAGCCAAAAAGTGGCGTTGCGGAAGTCCCACAGATCTCCGGCCGCGCGGATCAGCGCCCCCGTGTGTGTCGTGTGCAGTGCGAGAACCACCCGGATGCGTCCGGCGGCGATCCGGTCCCTGTGCATGTTCAGGTACCGGATGAATTCGTTGTCGGGCTCGATGGTTTCGTCGCCCAAGGGAAGCCCTTCGATCAGGCAGAGGCTTTTTTCCGCCGAGCTTTGCGCCAAAAGCGGATAGAGTTTTCCCGCGCCGTGTTCCGGAAAGCGCCGGGGGTCGAAAAGGCGCAGCGAGAGGTTCGACGCCCGCAGCTCTTCGGAGAGGGCTTCGACCAGCCTCATCTTGTAGGCTTCGCGGTCGTAGTAGACGATAATGAAAAGCGGAAGGTCGGCCCGCACGGCGCGCAGGGTCTTGTCCGCGATGGCTTTGGCGACGGCGCGAGCGCGCCCGGCAGAGGCGACATCGTTGGCCGCCGGGCGGTCGGATTCGAAGGACGACGGCACGGGGTCACCCGATCCCGGGTTCCGACGGGCCGTTCAATTCGCCGACATATGTTTTCAAGGCGTATCGAAGGTCCAGCCAGAGTTCGTGGTTTTCGTATTCCACCACGGCCCGGGACTGCAGGAAAGGCTCGACGCCCTCCACCCAGCGCCCGGTGCGGGCCACCTCCTGGAGCACCGCCACGGCATCGCCGCGGATCATCGGCTGGTAGTCCTTTTTAACCTGGTGGAAGACCTCCTCCGCGTCGCAGGCCGAGATACGGTCCGCTCCCCTGTCGATGGCGAAATCGGCGGCCTCCTGGACGACCCTGGACGTCTCCCGGAACAGCCCGCCCCCGATCCGGATCAGTTCGTCCAGCGTTTCCTCGTTTTCGATGACTTTCCAGAGATCGGCCACGCGCTTTTCGACGAACGCGCGCATGGTTTCATATCCTCTGCTCTCCTTGTCCAGGGGAGGAACCGAACTAGTTCGGAGGTCGCTGCCGTAGATTCTCATGGCCGGAAAAGAGAGCAGGTCGCCGGTGGGGATTCGGCTTCCCGCCAGGGCGCGGAAATAGACCGGCAAGGTGTAGACGATGGAAAACCGGGGCTGGACCAAGGCGTCGTAATGCTCCTGGAACAGGCGATGGTGCATGGCCTTGTGGGCTTCGGACTCCCCCTTCTCCAGATCGTCCACCACCGCCAGGAGCTGCTTTCCGGTCCGGTTTTTGAGATCGACGGCCATCTCGTTGAGGATGCCGATCAGGTCCTGGACCTTGGGCTCCAGGATTTGCTTTTCCTCGTGCTTCCACTGCCGCCTGGCGCCGAGCTGTGCTTTGAAAAACGCGAGCCAGGCGCCCGCCTTGGCGCCAGCCTCGGTTTTGGCGGTCTCGTCCCTGAGAAACGTTTTGACCACCTGGAGCCCCCAGTCGTCGATCTGTTTCTTGTACTTATCGTCCACGACGTTCCGGGCGTTGAGAGCGCGTCCCATCTCCAAAAGAATGGCGTCGTGGCTCAGATGGACCGATTCGCCCCCGAAGTCGGACACGGTGAGGTACAGGGGAAAGAACTTCTCCCTAATTTCGGCGTTCATGCACAGGCGGTTCAGCTCGGTCGTCTTTCCGCTACCCCCGTGCCCGCACAAAAAGACCTGCATCGATGCCGAAGACCTGACCAGATGCCGGGTCAGCTTCTGGATCGCGCGGTCGGTCCTCGGCACGTACTGCTCCGATTCGGGATTGACCAGCAGATGAACCGCAAAATTGGCCCAGACCTCCTCCAGGTCCCTGGCGGGTTCGATTTTGTCGAAATGTAGAAATGGACAGACGCTGTCGTTCATTTTCGTTTTTCCCTCGTTTCAAGCATGCCGCCTTTGGCGGCGGTACCGTCTTTTCTTTATCTTTCGCATCTTAAGCCAAGGGGGCGGCAATATCAAGCGGCAAATTGAAGCCCCGCCGCTCGCGCCGGCTCCCGGTTCAGCCGAAGCAGTTCGTCCCGCTAAACCTTGGGACCTGCGCAGTCGGGATCGACGGCAAGGCGCAAATCTCGCTTGTACCGGTAGCGCCGTCTTCCACGGCGGCGCGGGCCTCGTGCGTTCGGATGCCATCATGGCAAAGCATCGGAAACCGCGCCGCCGTGGAAGGCGGCGCTACCTGGGCTCTCCGGCTTTGGACCTTTCTGCGAGAGTACCAACCGCACGGGTCGAACAGTTTTCAATCATTTGCATGCCTTTGTCCGCTGCCTGCCTTGCCAGACATGTTCCTATCCGATATCCTTACATCGAACAGTTCGCCGATGCGGCGAATTCGATTTCGATCAATCCGGCGGACAATGACCTGTCATTTTCCGGACGGTACCAACCGCGAAAGGGAAAAATCATGGAGAAAAATCGATTTTTCGCAATTTGGATTGCCATATCTTTTTCGGCCATCGCCGCCTTTGCGATAGAGGCGATTGAGATGAAAGAGGCTTTGGCCGTCGAAGATCTGGTCGTCTACGACGACGCCCTGGCTTCCGGATGGCAGGACTGGTCGTATAACGGGAGAACCATCGACTTGGCCGAAGTCGATCCGGTTTATTCGGGAAGCCACTCCATCGCGGTCACCTACACCGGCGGCTGGAGCGGTTTTCAGGTCGGTTACAGCGGGGCATATCTGGATGTGAACGCCTATGACACGTTCCGGTTCCGCATTCATGGCGGGTCCTCCGGCGGACAGTCCATCCGGCTGACCATCACTCTCGACGGCGACAGCATCGTTCAATCCATATCCCCCCAGGCCGATGCATGGACCCTGGTGGAAATATCGCTTGCGGATTATTCTCCCCGGAAAATGTACAGTTTCGACTTCTTCAACAATACCGCCGGCGCACAGCCGACGTATTACCTGGACGACATCCTGCTCTCGGACTCGGGTTCTGCCCCGCCCCCTCCTCCACAGCCAGGTGTCGGACCCGAGTTGAGCATCGAGGCGGCCGCCGACGTCCACGCCATGAGCCCCTACATCTACGGGATGAACTTCGCCTCTAAGGAAGTGGCGGAGGCCGTGAAATTGCCGGTGCGCCGCCGGGGAGGCAACTCCACCACGCGGTTCAACTGGCGAATCGACGTTCACAATACCGGCTCGGACTGGTATTTCGAAAACATTCCGGATGGTTCCGGTACAACCCACAGCTTCGTGGATCAGGACATGGATACCGGGACCAAAACGATTCTCACCATGCCTCTTATCGGCTGGACCCCCAAACGCCGTCTCTCCGGACACCCCTACGACTGCGCGTTCAAAGTCAGCGTTTACGGGCCGCAGGATTCCGTGGATCCATGGGACACGGACTGCGGAAACGGCGAGTGGAACAACTCGCCCGTGGTCGGAAACGATCCGACGGACACCAGCGAGGCCATCGACACCGATTTTGTGAGCGACTGGATCGACGACCTGACCACCGAGTACGGCCCGGCCTCTTCCGGCGGCGTGATGTTCTACAACCTCGACAACGAACCCATGCTCTGGAACTCTATCCACCGGGATGTTTACCCGGACGCCGCGACCTACGACGAAATACGCGACAGGACCTATTCCTACGGCGCGGCGATCAAGGCCGCCGACGCCACCGCCCTGACGCTGGGTCCCGTGACATGGGGCTGGTGCGCCTATTTTTACTCCGCCGCCGACGGATGCAGTCCGGGCAGCGACCGCGCGTCCCACGGAGACATGGATTTCACCGAATGGTACCTGGCCGAGATGCAGGCATACGAGCAGACCAACGGCGTCCGAATCCTGGATTACCTCGATCTTCATATCTATCCGCAGGTGTCCGGCGTCTTCTCCGAAAGCCTGGGCAGCGCCGACGTGCAGGAGGCGCGACTCCGGTCCACGCGACAGCTGTGGGACCCGGCCTACGTTCACGAGGGATGGATCAACCAGCCGGTCTACCTGATCCCCCGCATGAAAGCCTGGGTGGACACGCACTATCCCGGCACCAAGCTTGCCATCACCGAATACAACTGGGGCGCATTGGGGTATATGAACGGCGCGCTGGCCCAGGCGGATATTCTGGGGATATTCGGCCGCGAGGGACTGGATCTGGCAACGTTGTGGGGCCCGCCGGATCTGGACGATCCCGGCACGTTCGCCTTCCGGATGTACCGCAACTACGACGGCGAGGGAAACGGTTTCGGAGATACGAGCGTTCGAGCCGCCAGCGCGGACCAGGACAAGGTCTCCGTTTACGCCGCCATACGGGAAGACGACGGGGCGCTTACTGCGATGCTCGTCAATAAAACGGAGGAACAACTGATTTGCTCCGTATCCATAGCCGATTTCGCACCCGCCATCCAGGCGGCGGCGTATCGCTACTCCGGCGCCGATCTCACTTCCGTGGTGCAATTGCCCGACCTATCCATCAAAAGAGACGGCTTTGCCGCCGATTTGCCGGCGGAGTCGATCACGCTGGCGATAATTCCCCCCGGCGCGCGGGCGGAATCCGATCAAACCGGCACATGGTCCGATTTCCAAACCTGGCTTGGCGATGTCGTTCCCGCCATAGATGCAGCAGTCGCCATCACCGACGGCACGGTTGTCACGGTGGACGCCCACCAGGCGTGCCTCCAGGTCGCCGTGGAGCCGGGGGCGACCCTCGCGATTTCCCAGGGCGGCTTGCTTACTTTGAAAAACGGTTGAGGATCATCCGTTTGATTTCATTCCGTTCAATTCTTGGACAACTCGGTCGAAAAAGCCGCCGCCATTGCGGTTCGTTTTCAGTGAAAAGGGAGGTCCCTATCGTTTTTTTAGCACGGCCCCTTTTCCCATGCCTGTTTTTCCGATTTTTCGCCTCGTGAAATTCGGATTCCGGCTTGCAACAGTCGAGTGGGGCATGGTACAAAAATGTGTTTCGATTCATTCAACGCAGGAGAACAAGGCAATGCAAATCTACATGAGAGAAAAAATCGGCACACCGGAGCTGTTCGTTGGCAGGAGAAAAGAGCTTCGCAATCTGCTGAAATGGACGCAAGGCATCAAGAGGCAATTATCCATGAGCCGCTCGCTGCTGTCCCGCCGCAAGACCGGCAAGACGGCCATCCTGCAGCGCCTTTACAACATCGTATTCCACCAGAACGACGGGCTGATTCCGTTCTACTTCGAAATCAAAGAGGGCTCGCAATGGGTCGGGGACTTTTCCCGCGATTTCTTTCTGAGGTTCGTTCTCCAATACGGGGCTTTCCGGTCGCGCAATACCGACTATTTGGCGGTTCGGAAGCCGACGTTTCAGACGGCGCTCGACATGGCGCTCAAGGAGAAGCTGGAGTTCATAGCCCCTGTCGTCGAAGACGCAGCCCGTATGTACGAAAAGGAACGAGGAGAGATTTTATGGGATTACGCCCGCGAGATGCCGTTGCAGTTCGCCGATATGTACAAAATACCCGTGGTGCAGATCATCGACGAATTCCAGTATCTCAACAGCGAAGTCTACCGCGACAAGGCCTGCACCAGCCCGGTCAAAGGGTGGGCTTCCGGCTACATGAGCACGGCCGAATACAAGATCGCCCCCCTGCTGGTCTCCGGAAGCTGGGTGGGATGGCTCATGAACGACCTGCTCGCCTTGCCCGGAAGGTTCCAGCTGGAATTTCTCAAGAACATGCCCGAGGAGGAAATCGTCGAGATGGCGTACAAGTACTCCGATTACTTCGGCATTGCCGTCAGCGAGGAGACCGTCGCGATGATGGCCGACATCAGCGAGGGCAACCCGTTTTACGTCAGTTCGCTCTTCAAGTCCTCCTGCCCGGACAAGGACCTTTCGACGCCGGAGGGCCTTCTGAAAACCCTGGAGTACGAAACGCTGGACGACCGGGGAATCGTGAAAGGCACCTGGATGGAATACGTCGCAACGGCGTTCAAGAGAATCAACGACCGCCACGCCAAGCGAATCGTGCTGTATCTTTCTCGAAAACGCAAAAAGGAAGTGACCCGCAAGGAGCTGCTGGAAGATCTGGAGCTTCCCATGGACGACGACGAACTGGAAAAAAAACTCAAAGCCTTGGTCAGGGCCGACATCATTCGCCAGGGCGGCACCAACTACGACTATCGCGGCGTCGGCGACAACGTCTTCGACAAGGTGTTCAGAGGGGTCTTCCAAAAGGAAATAGAGGACTTCGATCCCAAGGACATCGCCAGAGACTACAAAGCCCTTCTCGACCAATCCCGTTCGAAATACCGAAAGCTGCTCGGCAAATACAACCAGGCCAAGGGCGCATGGGCCGAGTTTCTCGTCATCCGGGCCTTGAAGCACCGGGCGCGCGGCCAGAACGATCATTTCAGGTCCATCACCCGCAACCTGCCCGAGGACTTCCGTTTCGTCGAATACAAAAGCGTCTGGTCCTACTCTTCATCCCCTGCGGAGAAGCGCGACCTGCAAATCGACGTTTTCGCCAGAGCGGAACCCGACCAGTACAGCGTTATCGGAGAGGTCAAGTGCCGGGACATGAAAAAATTCTCCGTGGCCGAGGCCGAACGGTTCCTGGAAAAAAAGAGGGAGCTTCTGGAGGCGGAAACGGTCGGCAGGCATATCGGTTTCGTTTTCTCCGTTTCCGGCTTCACCCGGGAAGCCCTGGAATTTTTCGAGGAAAACGCGGTCGCCTGGAGCGACGACGACAGCTGGCTATCGGAATAGACGGCCTGAAGGATGAAGGACCTCGGACGAAAAGAGTTTATTCAAAGACTATCGACCAGGCAGTCGTCATTCCGGGCGAAGCGGTATATAACCCGGGTGTCGATAAAATAGCTGGATTCCGTCTTTTCCGGGAATTTCATAAATAGAAAATGTAGCGTAGACCCGGAATCCAGGTGGCCGGATTTAGAACCAAGCCCCCTGTTTCCCGAAGGGACCTCTTGCGGCAATCTTAGATGCGAAACCTTTTGAAAAAAAACATGGGAACAAGACATGGAAACGTACACTTCGGAATGGGATAAATATATCCTTTTCAACTTTCATCCGCCTGAAAAAACCCAAAGAATGGTCGAGCTGCTGGTCTCGGAGGACGAGGAACGGCCCAGGATCGTGTTTTTGACGGGCGAGGAGGGCATCGGACGGGGCTATTTTCTGGACGCCGCCGTGTACGAGGCCAACCAGCGTCGTCGGGACCGGCGGTTTTTCGTCGCACGACTGGATTTCGAAGGCTTCGAGGAGAATACCCGGTCCCTGCGCGATTTCTTGAAATACAAAAACCAACATTCCGGCGCAACAGCCGGAGAATCATTCGACGAAAAGCAAAGGTTCGTCGCCGATTTGCTGGACGACCACGGGAAACCGACACTTTTAGACGCCTTTCAAGTTTTGGTTCTCCCATGGCTTCAAATCTCGTTGAAGGACCTGCGGCTATGGATGGAATCCGAGAAACGATTGCTCAAAGCCCCCGAAAGAGAGCCGCGCGAGGCGTTTCACGTGATGATCGAAAAAATGTGCCGAACCGGCGCGCCCGTGATTCACATCGCCAACCCGGAAATGACCCCGCAAACCATCCGCCGATGGCTCCGGGACGCGGTTCGCCGAAACCCGGACCTGATGATCGCCTATTCCGTCGGAGAGTCCCATACTTTCTACGACTACGCGGGAGATTTCCCCTACGAAAGGCTGGATCTATGGCGATACGACAGAGAGGAAACGGCGCAGCTTGTCGAGGCCAAATTCGATCCGAACAATTTCTCCCCTGTTTTCTACGACGCCCTTTTCCGATACAGCCAGGGCTTTCCCAGAAAACTCGACGCCGCTTTCCGGAGCCTTCTGCAATTGGATGTGATCTGGCAGACGGAAACAGGATGGCGATCGCGCCCGGACGAAGAGACGGTCGTTGCGTTTCCCGAACCTTTTTACGCCCCCATAGACGATCTGATCGACGAGCTGGATCAGGAAGGGGCGGAACTGTTCGAAAAATTCCTGGTCCTTCTCGCGGTCTCCGGCGGTATCGCACCGGTGAATCACATGCAAGACTATCTCGGTTTGGACGAAGAGGAAAAAGAAGAGCTGGTCGATATCGTCGATGAATGCCTTGTAGACGCGGAGACACCCTGTATGACCGACTATCAGTACGAGCATCCCGCCTTTGCGGGCCAACTCGTCTATGGCTTCTCCACGCCCATGCTGGCCACGATCATACTGGAACGTTTCCGATGGGAGAAAAAAAGAGTTGCCGCGGATTTTCTGTCCTACCTGGAAAAAAAGATGCCGCCGCACACCCGAGGGCAGGCGGGCATGCTCCTGTCCCTGGCCTTCCACGCCGACCGGCTCGACCAGGTCGAAACAGGCAACCGCCTCCTGGCCTGGTGGTCGGACTACGAATCGGCCGAGGAATTGAAAAAGCAACTGATCGAAGAAATGGAACATGGCGTTCTGAAACCCGAAACTCTTTGGGAGACCGCAACAAGAAATGAAGATATATGGAAACCCATCGTAATATTTCGACTTCTGGAGGCCTACGCCGCACAACCCGACGGGATTCCCTGGCATATGCGCGACCGTTTCGTTCTGTCTTACGCGAGAAGCCTGTTTGATCTCGGAAGGTATGAGGATGCGTACAGGGAAATTCAAGCGGCCATGAAAGGCTTCAGAGAGGACGAAGAATCGGAAATAGTCTACCAATTGCTTTATTGGAGGGGACTATGCCGGAAAAGATTGTCATACTTTTCCGAAGCCATGAAAGATTTTGAAAAAGCGAAATCCGTTGCGGAAAAAGTAGTGGGATCGAACCATCCGAATATTGGAGCAATTTTGGGAAGCCTGGGTTCGGTTTACGAGGAAATGGGCGAATACGAAATGGCCAGGGAGCATCTCAGCAAGGCCCTGGATATCCAAATGCGCGTATACGGCGAAAATCATCCGGCTGCCGCCGCGATCCTGGGATACCTGGGAGCGGTTTACGAGAAAATGGGCGAATACGAATTGGCCAGGGAGCATCTCAGCAAGGCCCTGGATATCGCAATGCCCGTATACGGCGAAAATCATCCGGAGGTCGCCGTCGCCCTGGCAAACCTGGGAGCGGTTTACGAGAAAATGGGCGAATACGACATGGCCAGGGAGCATCACAGCAAGGCCCTGGATATTACAATGCGCGTGTACGGCGAAAATCATCCGGATGTCGCCGTCACCCTGGGAAGCCTGGGATTGGTTTACGCGAAAATGGGCGAATACATAATGGCCAGGGAGCATCTCAGCAAGTCCCTGGATATCGAAATGCGCGTACTCGGCGAAAATCATCCGGCGGTCGCCGCGATCCTGGGAAACCTGGGTTCGGTTTACGAGAAAATGGGCGAATACGTAATGGCCAGGGAGCATCATAGCAAGGCCCTGGATATCAAAATGCGCGTACTCGGCGATAATCATCCGGAGGTCGCCGTCACCCTGGGAAACCTGGGTTCGGTTTACGGGCGAATGGGCGAATACGAAATGGCCAGGGAGCATCACAGCAGGGCCCTGGATATCCAAATGCGCGTACACGGCGAAAATCATCCGGCGGTCGCCGTTACCCTGGGAAACCTGGGATCGGTTTACGAGAGAATGGGCGAACACGAAATGGCCAGGGAGCATCATAGCAAGGCCCTGGATATCAAAATGCGGGTATACGGCGATAATCATCCTGAGGTCGCCGTTACCCTGGCAAACATAGGACTCGTGTACGAGAGTCGAGAAGAATTCCAAGAAGCGATAGTTCAGTTGGACAAGGCAAGGCAAATCTTCGAGAGATTCCTCCCTCCGAAACATCCCAATATAATCGGAATCGAGAAGGCCTTGCAACGACTGAAGGAAAAGTTGAAAAGCGAAAAAGAATGATCTCGTACCCTCCCATTGTGCATTGGACGGACCTCGACCTAAAAAAGCGAACATGGCCCATGGCCCGCCGGATTGAATGCTGTCGGCCTTGCCAACGGGTCTAAGCAAGGAGGAAAAGAATGCTACATTTTACTAGCAACACCAAACCGAAACGATCAAGCTGGATCGAGGGTTTTATCGCCGGCCTGCTCACAATCTTTTTCTTTGCCGCTGCCGAAGCCGCGTTGATCAACCCGGAAACCGACCTCGTCTACCAAGGCGCGTTTCGTCTTCCGGACGAGGAGTCCAACGACACGTCCTGGTCCTACGGGGGACACGGCATGGGGTATCGTCCCGACGGGGACCCGTCCGGGCCTTCGGACGGCTATCCCGGTTCGCTGTTCGGCATCAGCCATCCTTACCAGAACTACGTGTCGGAATTCACGATTCCGGCACCGGTCGTTTCGGCCGCCAAGGAGGTTTCGGAACTTCCCGTGGCAACCACGCTGCAGACCTTCGCCGATGTCACCGAAGGCAGGCAAACGCAAGGGCTGACGGGTACGACCCTGGGAGACATCCAGTACTACCCGCGCATGGGGGGCCAGACCTCGGCCAAGCTCTACTGGGTGATCTACGAATACTATCTTCCGGACTACGACGAAGTCTCCCACGGATGGTGCGAGCTGGACTTTTCCGATTTGAACAGCCAGGGCATGTGGCGGCTGGACGATTTTGCCTTCGCGGCGACAAGCAAGTACTTGTTCGACATTCCGGCGGAGTGGGCCGATGTCCACGCGCCGGGAAAATATCTGGCGGGGGCAGGCATCGCCATGTGAACAGCGGCAGTTGGGGGCCGGCGATCTACGCGTTCGGGCCTTGGAACGACGGCAACCCTCCGGCCGACGGTTCCAGCGTCGATGCCGTCGAGCTGCTCATGTACGAGGACATCGATCTGAGGCAAAAGGACTACAGCAGCAACGACGACTGGGAGGACGGCGCCTGGCTTGCCGTCGGAAAGAAATCCGCCGTGATTTTCGCCGGGATGAAAGCGTTCCGGACCCGGGCCAGCGGCCTGGAATACTACGGGATCTACCAGCAGGACGGTTGCGGGGGCAAGGGATACCACGCGGAACCCTACTACGGATGCATCCTGTTCTACGATCCTTTTCTCCTCGCAAAGGCGGCGGAAGACGCCATCGCCCCGAACCAGATTCAACCATACGCTGCGCTCAATGTCGAAGACATCGTGTTCAAGCAGGGGTGCCGAAGGGGAATTCTGGGGGGGTGCGCCTTCGATTCCGACCGGAACATTCTGTATGTGATCGAAAAATACGTGGAGGGCTACTATGCCCGGAAACCAATCGTGCACGTGTTTCAACTGACCGATCAAAACCAGCCGCCCGACTCTGACCCACCCTCCGTCCCTTCGGGCCTTGCCGCCGATTCCGTGGCCTGGGATCAGGTGAGCCTGAGCTGGAACGCTTCTTCGGACAACGTGCGCCTTGTCGGCTACGTGGTCTTTCGAAACGGAGAACCCTTCGCCACCACCACCGAAACCTCCTATATCGACGAAAAGGTCAACCCGGAGGCCGAATACGACTATCAAGTCCTGGCCTGGGACGCCCGGAACAACCGAAGCGACCTCTGCGACGCCCTCGAAGTGAACACCGGCGGGGCCTCGGGCGCGGACGAACGAGCGCCCATCATCTCGGCAATCGCGGTGGACAATCTTTCCGATTCCACCGCGCGAATCACATGGCACACGGACGAACTCGCCACCACCCAGGTCGATTACCAAATTCAGTACAGCCAGGATCCCCATACCTCGCTTGACACTACACCGACCCGCTTTCACCGGGTCGAACTCTCGGGCCTCGCCGACTCGAGCACCTACACATTCGAAGCGATCAGCGAAGACGCCTCTGCAAACGTCAACACCTATCCATCCAAGTCCTTTCGAACTTCGCCTTCGGGAAGCTCCCAAAACGCCGAGCCTTTCTTGAACGGCATCGGCGCGAAACAAGTGGTGGAAGGCCATACCTTGGAATTTCAAATCTCGGCCGACGACCTCGACGGAGAAGCGCTTTCCTTCAGCGCCCCGGATGTTCCTCCGGGCGCGTCTTTCGAGCCGTCGTCCGCGACCTTTCAATGGACGCCCGGCTACGACGACGCAGGCGCCTACGAGACGACCTTCTCCGTGAGCGACGGAGACCAGTCCGACAGCGAGACAGTCCCGATCTTCGTTTTAAACGACCAGGACCGCGACGGCGAATGCGACGAAGACGACGAGGACGACGACAACGACGGCTACGACGACCAGATCGAAGAGCTTGCCAAGACTGATCCTCTGGACGACCAATCCCGCCCGCTGATCGTCTGCACCGACCCTCTTCTGGACTGCGGCCACTGCGACCCTGCCCTGTCCCTTTGCAAGGAGGGAATCAACGAAGCTTTGCTGTTCGCCGAACAAAACGCCGAACCAGGAACGGTTTCCCTGATCTATCCGGGAGATGGCCTATACGACGAAGACTCGTATTCCTTCGGAAAAAACGCGATTGTATTTTTCGAAGACGGAACGGTCGCCCTGCAATGACTCAAATGATTGGGCCTACGCGTATGAAGGCCTTTCATCGGGACTGCAATGCCCCACACGACTGGGCATGCGCGTATGAAGGCCTTTCATCGGGACCAAGACCGGAGTGTACGGTAGCGCCGCCTTCCACGGCGGCGCGGTAACTCTCGAATCCCGATCGCACACGGGACCGCGCCGCCGCGGAAGGCGGCGCTACCGGAACTAACGTCTTTTGCTTAACGTGTTCGCTACAATTTCGCCCAGCCGCTCTATCCCCTCTTCCAATTCCGGGGTCCAAGGGTTGGCGCAACTCAATCGAATGCAGCTTCGAAAGCGTTTCCGGGTCGAGCACAAATGCCCCGGAAGAACTGCCACGCCCGCGTTTCTGGCCTGGCTGTAAATCTCGAGGCTGTCCGCCGAGGATGGCAGGCGAACCCACACCACGAGTCCACCCGCCGGGGCGGTGACTCTCGTTCCTTCGGGAAAATGCCGAGCGATGGCCATCAGCAGGTCCCCGGCCTGGCGTTTCAGCGCTGTTCTCAATTTTCGCAAATGGCGGTCGTACGCGCCGGTCTTCAGGTATCGCGCCACCATGACCTGGCTCAAGGTCCCGGAGCTGATTCCGGTGCTCAGCTTCAGGCGAACGATGTTATCCCGGTATTTTCCGGGAATGGTCCATCCCACGCGCAGACCGGGGGCGAGGGATTTGGAAAAAGAGGAGCAGTACAAGACCTTTCCGGCCCTGTCGAAGTATTTCAGGGTCCGGGGACGGCTGCTTCCGAAATACAGCTCGCGATAGATGCCGTCCTCGATGACGGGAATTTCTCGTTCCGCGAACATTTCCACCAGCCGCTCCTTGTTGACTTCAGGCATGAGACTTCCCAGCGGGTTCTGAAAATTGGGAACGAAAAGACCCGCTTTCACAGGGTTTGCCTCCAGCGCCCTTTCCAGTTCGTCCAAGTCGATTCCGTCTTTGGGATCAGAGGGGACTTCCAGCGCGTACAGGTTCAAGTCCTCCAACAACTGAAGAAATCCGTGGAAGGTCGGCGACTCCACCGCAACCACGTCCCCCGGAGAGGTGGTGGCGCGCAGGCACAAATGGATCGCCTCCATGCAGCCGTTGGTGGTCACGATCTCGTTTTCGTCCAAACCGACACCCGTGTCCGGCGCCAAAGCCCGCAGGGCGATCTGTCGCCTCAATTCCGGATTTCCCTCCGGCTTTTCGTAGGTCGCCACGCCGTATTTCAGATAGCTCGCTGCGTTTCCCCGGATCGTTTTGGCCAAATCCTTGTACGGAAAAAGCTCCGGAGCCGGACACGCGCCTCCCAGCTGAATCAGGCCGGGATCGCTCATGTCCGCCACGATGTTGCGGAACAGGTCGCCGACGGAGACTTTCCGGGGGGCCGCTTCGTGCTTCTCCAGTTCGGGCGCGGGCATGATGTTCTTCAAAAGCGGGCGGACGTAATATCCGGACTTGGGACGGGGTTCCGCCACGCCCCTTTTTTCCAGCTCCAGGTACGCCTGATGCACCGTTGTAATGCTCAAACCGGTGCTTTTGCGAAGCTTTCTTATGGAAGGAAGCTTCTCGCCGGATTTGTACACCCCCGCCATGATCTTGGATTCCATGTAATCCGCCAGGCCCACATATCGAAACGTGGCGTTCTCTTTTGCGACTTTCATTCTGTTCTCCGGCCTACGTCCTTCGCGGCGGGGATTTCCTCATGCCGCTGTCCTATCCGGTGCCTTTGTCTTGCATGGAAAACCTGCTTGAGAAGTATCGAACACATTTTTCTTCTTCCTCTTTCGACATGAACTCGGTGCGGAAATATTGGATACGGACTCCGTGTTTAACGGCTTTATCGTGCCACATGGGATTGTACGGCATGAGCGAACAGGCCGTAACCCCGTGCCTGCGGAGAAAATCCGCGATCCCTGCGAGGTTGTCCGCCCTGGTGGTGATGTCCGGTATCAGGGGGATGCGAGGAATCAGCGGGACCTCGGATTCATAGTGAAGAAAGAGAAAATTGCTTATGATCTGTTCATTGGAACGACCCGTGTATTTGCGACTCTCTTCGGGTCCGATGAGTTTCAAATCGAAATAAATGAAATCCAGGTATGGCAGAATATATCTTTGAAACTTCTCTTTGGGGAACATGCCCGAGGTTTCCATTCCGATATTGACATCTTCCTTTTTCAGTTCGACCAGGAAGTCGTGCAGAAACTCCGTTTGCAGGGTGGGCTCGCCCCCCGAAAGCGTCACGCCTCCTCCGGTCGACCGGAAATAGTCTTTATCGACAAGAACGCGCCGGACAAGTTCTTCGACGCCCCACCACTTTCCGGCCGGTTCCAAAGCCCTTGGCGTGCAGACTTCAAAGCATTTGTCGCACCGCGTGCAGGCCCCGCGATCGATTCGGATTTTCCGGCTGCCGACATCGATCTTCAGCGCATTCTCAGAGCAGACTTCGATACAGGCATATCCGCCGCATTCCCGGGGGTCGCATCGATCCGACGAAAAGGCGACGGACGCGCGGGCAGATATGCCCTCTGGATTTTGGCACCATATGCAGGACAGCGGACAGCCCTTGAAAAAAACGGTCGACCGAATGCCCGGCCCATCCTCGCTGCAATCCCTTTTGATGTCGAAGACGAGCCCTTTTTTGCCGTCCAATATCTTAATCCTCAATCCAGCCTCAACTGGAGATCTCTGGCGATCGCGCCGAGCTTGTACAGGTGATTCTGGTTGCCGTAGATTTGAAGAAGGTTTTTGAACATGAGATCCACCATGTCCAGATCTTCCGATTGCAGCAGGCTGTAAATCGACGGAATGTCCTTGAAACGCAACACCAAATCGACACGGTCGGGGTCGTTTTCATAGCGGTCCGCTTCTTTTTCGCTCAGAGTCTTGGTGGTGACAAGATCGACGGACTGCAAAATCGAATAGAGATCGACCTGATCCCCGGTCCTATCCCGGACTTTCTTCAACAGGCGACTGAGCGGGTCAAGCAGGGGATGGCCCTGCAGGAATCCAAACCACACGTTCATCTGGTCTTCCGGCTGCTGCGTCCGGATCAGAAATCGGCCTTGGTACAAAGCGTCCTGCCCTTTATCGTCCATAATCAGGAAGTTGTCTTCAAAAAAGGAATTTCCTTTCAACAATGAATCCACGGTGGCAAACGCCTGGAAGCCGTGCTCGATCAGCAGGGCCATGACTCCGGCCACAATTTTTCCTTCGCAAGCGGAGAAGGAATCGGTCTTCTTTCTCGCCAGTTCCTTCTGCTTGCTGTCGCCCTGCAAGACTTTTATGAAATCGGTCCTGAATTGATAGAAACCTGTATACATATATTCCTCCCTTGCCGGGGTTATGACGGGATCGCCATCGGGCCGCAAGGCGCCTTTTGCGACCGAACGCTAAAGACTGTACCGATGCTGGTCCTGGCCGTCTTTCAAGGCGAAATTGGCGCGTGCGATGATTTCTTCCCGCATTTCCCGGCTCAACGAGACAAAATAGGCCGAATAACCGGCGACCCGAATCATGAGGTCCCGGTAGGGCGCCAGGATGCTGTTGCGTTCCTCCCAGGAAATTCCTTCTTTGACCGCCTTTTTGGCGGCTTCGTTGGCTTCCTTGAACGTATCGATGCCTGCTATGCTCATCTGCACCAGAATCCCTTTGTTTTCCGCATAGGCCTTGACATATTGCGCGAATCTCAAGTTGTCGTTTTCAAAATACGGATCTTCCCGGCGCGCGGTCAACGTCAGATTGTAGGTGCATCCGTTCCGGACATGCTTGTTGTCGATGGAAGAAACCGAGTACATCTGATCCAGAATATTGGGCAGGGAACCATCCTCGTTTACGAGTCCGGGGCAAGGCGTCGCGCCGCCTGCAAAGGCTTCGCCGTTCTTCCTGAGATTCGGCGTGGCCTTGTGAAGCAGGCCGTAGCCGGCATGGATGGTCATGCTCCAGTAGCCCACCAGGAATCGGCCGCCCCGATAGGTTCGGTATCGATAGTATGTGTCCCGGATGATTTCGGGAATGATCTTCGTGTATTGAACGGCGAGCCGGTTGTTTTCCCCGACCCCCTTGCCATATCTCGGCCCGAAGCGAATCAGGTCCGTTATCTTTTTCAAGCGGGCCTCATCCAGGGGATATTGACGGCAGAACTCTCTGATCAGCGGACTTTCGTTATCGGGCAGTCGCTTTAGATTCTCGGCCTCGAAATCGGCTTCCATCGCCAGAATAAGCTCCTGGGATGCAATGTCGTGGCCGCCATTGAAAATAAGGTTGTCAATCACGCAGAAGGAATCGATGACGTCGGCGATGCCGATGACAGACACCCCCACGGAGTTGTATTTCGCCCCCCCGGAGGACAAATCGCGAAACTTGGCCGCGTTGATGTTTTCCGGCATATCCGGCGTATTTGTCGGGCCGATGAAAAGCCCCGACAGCAAAGGCACGGGCCGATACTTTTCCGTAAATCGCCCCATGTAATTGTGGCACTGAACGGTCAACCCGGCATATTCGTCCATCTGGAACCGAAAGGCGTCGATGAATTCGTCCATGCTTTCCATGTTCCAGATGGGAGCGGTGGTATAGTCTTTCTGTCCGCAGGCCCAGTTGGGGCTTTCCGCATCGATGCCGTCGCTGCGGTGCTTGCCGCCGAACATCGCCATTTCCAGCACGGTGGACAGAGCGATGTTCAAGGCGCCGGTGTAGCCGTAGTGCCTTGCGGCAGAGTTCTCCTCGATACAGCCGATGGAGCAATAATCGTACGCATCCGCCTTGGCCTCCTCCGCCTCCACTCCCTTATGACGACTGTAATACTCGGCCAGCGATTCCGTCACGGCCAGATCGGAATGAATCGCCGGCGTAGCCCGGGTCCTGATATTGACCTCGCAGATGCGCTTGAGATACGGCGACACTTCGTCGGGCGGCAGTACATTGCCATCTGCATCTCGATTGTGAATGTCGGCGTGATACCGGGCATGCACGTTGGGGTCGCGCACGGCCAGCAGCTCGGTGGCTCTCAGAATGACATAGGTCATATCGTTGACCGCATTTTCAACTCTGCCGGTTGCCGCATCGTAAGAGGCGCCGCCCACCGTCAAAGCCTGGTTGGCGCCGCTGCCGGCAAACAATGCCTCGGCAGTTTCGGACGACAAGGGAATGTTGTCGGACACCTTGAGGAAAAAGTGGCACATCAGCTCCACGGCTTTCGTACGATAGGCGTTTTTCTGTTCCTCGGAAGCATGGTCGAGATCCAACCGTGTCCAGTCGGCCATGTAAAAGGGTTGCAGGACTTGATCCATTCTTCCGATGGAAAAACCGTAGTGCGTGTTTTCCTGCAGCAGCAGATGGTACATGATCCAGACGCTTACGACCGCCTCATGAAGGGTCGATGCCGGATGCGCGGGAACCTTGCGGCAGATTCGAGCCAACTCGTGGTTGCCTTTTCTTTCCGCTTCGTCCGCCAGCCGGTGGGCGTAGAAAATCGCGCCTTCGAAAACCTCTTTCACCCCTTCCAGAAACTCTCGCTGGCGGCTGTCCAGAGCAAAATTGGCGATATCGGCCTCCATTCTGCGCAAAAGGCTGCGAAGGCCGAATTTTAACAGGCGGTTGAAATCCGGCACGGTATGCGATACGCATGAAGCGATAAAAGCGATATAAAAAGCGACCCTTTCATACAACTGCTGGCATCGTGGCGTCTCGCCCGCCTTTTTCTTCAAGGGCGGGTCATAGGAAGGGCCCTCCACCTCGTCTCTGTCGGGAAAATCATCCGTATCATAATCGCTGTACCGGGATACTTCCTGGATCGACCGCCGCATCCAGTAGGGAAATATCTCCCGGTTCAGACGCCGGGCCACTTCGGGCTCGATCTTGAAAGGATTGATGGCGCGAGTCGATACGGTCTTCAATTCCGGCCAGATGACGGTCCCGACCGTATCCACGTAGCAGACCGGTCCTTGCATCGCATTCGTGGTATGCCCCGGAAGAAGATCGGTGGAATGGACAATCGGCGTCTTGTTGACGATCACATGCTTCAAAGCCCTCGCGCGACGCAGATACGGCGGCTCGTTTCGGCCTTCCGACATGCGCATGTATTCGGTAAGCAATCGGGGAAGCTCGTCGGTTATCTCCGGCATTTCTACGAAGAGTTTCTCGCGCCATTCCCTTATGATATCGAACCCTTTGGATTCGAATGTGACATAACTCAAAGCAATGTCGTCCCCGAGCGTCCCGGCATTTGGATCATGCCGGCCTGACGGCCGTAAGGACGAGCGCAAATCGGAAGCGTCGCCGGCCGGGGAATCCGGCCCTCCGCTTTTCAGAAACAGTGTCCGGCCTGCGCCCAGATACTTTGATCGACCGGGATCGGTCGATCTTTTTTCCTTTTCGGAATCGTTGCTGTTTTTTTGCATATGCCCTCCATCTTGACATTATCCTGCGGACGGGTCCCCGTTCTTAAGGAAGCTTTTCCGCGATCTCGGCGTAGATTCCGTGGATACGGCCGAGAAGCTCGTCTTCGCTCTCGCCGGTCAAAAACTGCGCGCTATCCCACCACCCCAGTTCGTTCAGGTGGTCGGCGTTATCGATTATCCCCTGGAAATACTCGTCCTTCCACTTGGCGGAGACAACCGGAACCAGCCCGTCATTTTCACCTTCTTTTTTTTCAATTACATAGAATGGAACTTTAAGAACATCGAAAACTCCCAGAAATGACTGCCTACCGGCATACGTCAGAAACTTGATGCCGGACTCGCATGCCGTTTCGAACTCTTGGACTTCTGGATTTTCATTGAACTTCCGGCATGCATCGGTTCTCAAGTCCTTCAAAGCATCGAGGTTCAATCCCAGTTTCTTGGCAACGGGAATCAGGCGCGGCAGGTTCTTAAGACCCCAGTCGGCAAAAGAAGTTCCATGATGCGGCGTTGAAATCGTGACGAGTGACGCGACACGATTGTGGATTTTCCCGTCGTTTCTATCGTTGAAAAGCATGTGGCGGGAATCCAGCCCGCCCATGCTGTGGGCTATGATATTGACCATTTTCGCTCCGGTTTCGTCGAGAATCTTCCTGACATTCCGCCTCAAGTCTTCGGCCCGCGTATCTACATCGGCCGCCCAGGAGGCCATGGAATGATATGCGACATATCCCTTCTTTTTGAGCATGGTCCGTATGCCTTTGAAATAGTGCAGCTTGTCGAGCTTTGGATCGTCGCTATTGTCTGTCTGCAAGGCTTCGTTCCAAAGGATATCGAAACGACACACACCGTGGGCCAGTATGATCGGATATGTCATCGTCCTTTCCTCCCTTACCTGAAGATTAGCGCTCGGTATGGCTGACAACTTTGAGACAAAAACTAGTATGCATCATCCGAAGAAGCATGTCAATTGAAAATACAACGGTCGGTTCCGAAACGCAAGCTTTGAAAATCAAAACAAATCGACCTGAGCGACAGGTGTCCGCCCATTGAGGACCAAAGCCGTACAACCCCGGTAGCGCCGTCTTCCACGGCGGCGCGGCACCTGGGTGCGTTTGGGTTCAAAAACGACATGGCGCAGATTCGCAAGTCGCCGAAACGGTGATCGCGTGGCGAGATTTCAATTGAACGGCGCGACCGACGCCGGAATGCCGGACGGACTCCCGGCGCGGGCCTTTTCGCATTGAACGACCGGAAACGCCGGTCGTCTTCGGCTAAAATGCCAGGACTCGTTTCGCCATGTCCGAACGCCTCGTCGGATTGAAACGCATATTCCCTCTCCGTAGCCATTTGCGTTCTCCGCGTAGAATAAGAACTTCGAAAGCACGACGGGCATTTTTACCGAAGCAAAGGCGCAGCCAACGCGGAGATCTTAATTGGCATTTCACTTCGAATATAGTAAACTGGTCGAAACGTTTGAAAACAATGACTGCAGGATCAGGCAGGCCTGGGGAGGAAGTAGACACATGGAAGGCAAGGTGCTGAAAGACCGATGGCGATTGGTGGAAAAACTCGGAGGCGAGGGACCCGCGGTTTCCTACAGGGCCATGGACGAAAAAACCGGCGGGCAGTGCGTCGTCAAAACGCTCTTTGTCCCTGACTCGAAAGGGTGGGACGAAGCGGAGGCCTTCGAGCGGGAGGCGCGGACCCTGCGGCACTTGCGCCATCCCCGCATACCCGCCTATATCGACTATTTTTCGGAAGACGAAATCCGCTATTTTCTGGTGCGGGAATACGCCCCCGGCAAGTCGCTAAACGAATGGATGGCGGACGGTAGGCGCTTTGCCGAACGCGACGTCCGGAAAATCGCATTGTCGATGGCCGAAACGCTGACATATCTGCACTCGTTTTCGCCGCCGGTCGTCCATCGGGATGTCTCGCCGGGCAATATCGTTCTCGATTCCGACGGCACCGCCCGGCTGATCGATTTCGGTTCGGCCCTGGAACGGCCGGGCAACGTAGCGGAATCGTCGGTCGCGGGAACGTTCGGGTACATCGCCCCGGAGCAGGCCGGTGCAATGGCGGTCCCGGCCTCGGACATCTATTCGCTGGGCGTCTGCCTGGTCTATCTGCTCTCGCGCATTCCGCCTTTGGAAATGGAGGAAGAAGGCGGACGCTTGCAGTTTCGCCCCTGCGTCAACGTGTCCGAACCGTTCGCCGGAGTCCTGGAAAAAATGACGGAACCGAGCGTGAAGAAACGCTATGGCTCTGCCTCCGAGCTGCTTTCGGACTTGATCGGCCTCGACGGCAGAACCCGGCAATTCGCATTCGGGAAACGATGGTCCTGCGGCTGCCTGGACGAACTGCGGGTGTACGACCGCGACCTGTCTTTCGATGAGATCGAGGAAGTCCGCGATTTACGCGAATAGATTTGCTCCACCTGAAAACGGCCGGTGTCAGGTGCGTGCTCAAGGAAACCATTGGCGTGTTCGCTGTCTCGAAGAATGAGTTTGAGTCCTGGAAAATGAGACATGTTCGGTTGGCTTTGCCGCCTGTTTTTTTCTGTCCGCTAATTGGGGATTTTCATCAGTTCGCTCGGTGCGATCTCACTGTTGTCCCTTATTGCCTGGTCGAAAAGCGCTACCAACCTTTCTTTTTCAGCCATGCGCCTGCGGATGTCAGGGCAAAACTGGACCCGCAAATGAAAAAGGTAGAGGAATGGATTCATCAATCCGCCACCTATTCGGATGTCATGGTTTTCCAGTGGGGATTCGATATGTTGATGCGGGGTGGGGTGAATTATCAGAGAATCCACAACCTCGCCGATATGTTCCGGATTCATAATTTGCAGAGCCTGATTTCTCCGCTTGTGAAAGGTTAGAAATTCCTGGTTCGGAAAACTGAAATACCGCCCGTCCATGTCGTGTACCCAGAGGAGTCCCCCTTGTTCTCTTGGAGGGGAATACATCAAGCGTACTGTGAACTTATCGTCATGCTCGACGGCATACTCGAAGGTCATGCCGATGGCTTCGGAACAATCGATATCCGCGCATAACCGATTGCCAGATTGGGAAGGTGCCTTCGGATAACAATCCACTTCCCAGAACTCTTTCAGACTCCAGGCGTACAGCCGCAACCATTTTTTCCAGTTTTTCGTTCCCGAGGGGGAAAAACCCAGTCGGACGATATCCTGCCAGATGTAGGCCTGCACGATATGCTTATCCATCCACCTTCCCTTTCAAATATTCGAGAACTATCTTCAAGTTCTCAACATAAGAGAACGGGGCCGTTCCTTCCATTTCCGCGAGTTCCTCCATAAAAGCGAGATCCGCTTCTATGTCCTCTATTTTCAGGGACCTGGTCAAATCCTCTTCCAGTACATAAACCTGAAACAGTTGCCGGAGCTGGGTCCAGCGTTCGAAATACGCATGCAATTTGTCTTTCGAAACCCACCAGAGCAATTGCTTGTCGATTAGCGAATCTCTTCGTAGGTTGAGTTCGTCCAACGATTCCCTATAAAAAACGCCTTCGAATTCGAACGAATACACGTTTGCCGTTTCTTCCGAAAAAATCCGAAGCATCTGCATCAAGGGGGACTCATCCGTTCCTTCGCGAATCGTCCGATGAACCCAAATCTGATATTCGTAGGAATTGGATTTGGCTTCGAAATAAGCCCTCGCCACATCTGCAACTGCCTCGCTTTCATAGGCGACAACGACCCGATCAGCCCTTCTTTCGGACAACAGGGCGCTGGAAATGCAGTCGAGAATCTCGGTCACGTTAAGCTCTGAAGGACTCTCGACGGTTTCGATCAGGATGCTTGCGGTGCTATCCGTCCCAAATCTGCCAACCATATCGATATCCAGCCCGTATGGACTGACCCCCGTTTGCTTGGCGTATTCTTTCAACAAAATACGTTCCGGCTCTTCCGGATCGACATCGACGAAAACATCTTTGACCATCGGATTGACCGAAGCCTTCCATCGGCTTTCCCGAATATGGTCGCCCAGAACGATCCAGTTTCCGAAAACAGCCCTTTTCGCCCCTTCCTGGTCGCCGGGCAAGGAAATCAAGTCGGTTTCCAAATAACGGTTTTCGTCAACATTTTTCATGAGTGCGGAATCAGGGCGTTGCGAGAATGCGAAAAAGTCGCGATTGACATTTTGGATGGCCCTTTGGAAGGACAAGCTGTCATCTTTCGACTTTTTCCGCACCGATAGAAACGAATCCATAATCCTCAATGCCTGACGCGGCATCCCGCCTGAAAATTTTTCGATCAACGGGATCTCCTTTGCGTATGTTTCGAAATACCTCCCCAGCCGTTTCTTCAGCATATTCCCTATATGATTGTCTTTCATTGCGGGAACTACGTCTTTTTCCAGGTTGCGTCCCCAGGAGTCCCCGGAGAACAGGTGCACGGCATTGACTTCGAAAAGCGTTTTATGCTTGCCAAGAACCTGGAGGATGTTGCTCAGAGAAAAATACGCGGGGGTCGCAGGTTCGAATTTGTCCACCCCCGAAGCGAACAAAATCAAGGGGGAACTTGTTTCGGAACCGACTTTTTCGATCATCGATTCGAAAAATTTAGGAAGATAGTCCCGTATCGATTCCAAAAGTTTCGCAAATCGCTTGTTTTTTTCCAAGGAAGCCTCGGAAAAGGTCTTGAGCCGAACCATAGAGATCGACTCGCGCCACGCATCCGGAGTATCGCCTAAAAGAGTTTTGAACTCGGAGGGAATTTCGTATGCGTCGATCTGATCGATGTCGGCCATATATCGAAATACTTCGGCGAAAACAATGGCCCAGCTGTCTATTTCGGAAAGATTCAAGCTGCCGGTATCGAATTGGAACTCGATATGGGGGCGCAACCCCGATTTTCGAAAAGCGTATTCTATGAGCGTGGTTTTCCCGCAACCGATCTGTCCGCCGAACATGATGGCGTTTTCGCCGGTGTCCAACCATTCGGCCAGCCGATCTTGGGAACTGGACTGCGGATCGACAAAAAGCCGCTCGAATTCTTCGTCGGTGACAAGGGCGATACCTTCGTCCATATTCATGCCGAATATATTGCGTTTCATTTACGTTCGCCTCTGCCGTCTCATGTTTTCGACGGCGCGTTCGAAATCGGGTGTTTCCATATCCATCCGCCATTCGCTCCAAAAATCTACCGTTGCGCTCAGAGGTTTTTCTTTGGGTTCCGTAACCTTCACGCGGCTCGGCAGCAATACCGCATCCCCTACGACCAGGGCTTCGCCGATGTCCATGATTGGCAGAACGTCCAAAAGGCCTTCGAGGTTTTCCGGCATCAGTTTTTTCACCGTGGATTGGTCGTCCCCGTTGGTGAGTCTCATGGATACCACGTTGTTGCACTGGCTCAAAACCGTCGGGCTCACGTCGGAAGGCCGCTGGCTGACGACGAGGAGAGCCACGCCGTATTTGCGCCCTTCTTTGGCAATTTTCTCAAAAGCCTCGATCGCCCTTATTTCTACCGGGTTCCTGTCTTCCTTTTTGGGAACATACAAATGGGCCTCGTCGCAAACCAATGCCAGAGGTCTTCTTTTGTCCCGTGAAGTCCAAAACTGCACTTGGTAGACGATACGGGCGACAAGGCCGACAATGATCGGCAAAATTTCGGAAGGCACTTCGGAAAAGTCGATCACTTTTATCCGGGAATTTTTGTTTTTGAAATTCATCAATCGCTCTACCAAAGCCGCCATATAATCGTAATCCTGGGCGGCTTCCGGGGCATGGAAAAGAAATCCGTATCGCTTGTCGTTCAATTTGCTCCGGATCCGCGTCAAAAGCCTGCTGAATTGTCCGAAAAAATTGCCCTGCTTCAGGCCCCTGGCGCCTTGCACCATTTCTTCGTTTTGGCGTTTCAAAACTGCATACACATTTTCGATGGAAAAAGGCAGGGGACTGTCCAATGTAAAGGCATTAAGCACCTCGGTCTTGTCCAGTCGATGCAGGACCTCCCTTTTGTCGTCGATAACCGCATCCTGGAAGGCCATGACCTGATTGTGAGCGCTGAATTCGGAGCGGTCGACAAACATGGCCTGCATCTCGTCCGAATTCAAAAGCCAGTAGGGCAGATACAGTAGATTTTTCGACGAACCAGAGTCGTCCGGGCCGGGGACTCGAAGGTGTCTCGCATAGCTCAACTCGCAATATTCCCCGTGCAGATCGAAAACGATCAGGTTGGAGGAAGACAGTTTCGCGGCCCTTTCCAAAATGGACGCGACGGTCCAGGACTTGCCCGATCCTGTGCTTCCGAGAAGGGCGGCGTGGCGCTGGAAAAACTTGTTTCCGTCGAGGTACGCAGTTGCGGATTCGTCTATGGCGTACTTGCCGATGGCCAGCGATTGTTCCTTGTCCCCGGAGGCCACGAGAATATTCATGAACGTCTCGAGCTGGGCTTCGCGAAGGACATAGCATCTGGATTCGATCTCCGGAACATGAACCAGGGACCGGGAGAAAATATATTTTTTGCCGTCGGCATGCCATCGGGTCGTTCCAACCAAGGTGAGGCGGACAGTATTCAGCACCTCTTCAACGCTGTCATACTCCTCATCGCCTTCTTCCGGGGTTTGAAACTCATCCTTCGGAACAGACGGTGCCACCGATTTGATCACTTTTCCGATTATGCCAATCAGCCATGTGTCCACGCCGGTCGCAAGAGGAAGGCAAACCAGTTGACCGACTTTTGCTTTCCTCAAATCCGTGTCGTTTTTGACATGGATGGACACTTTGCGCGTATCCACTTCCCGCACAGTCCCCAGAAAAAGTGCGTCGTCGTTGAATTCGAAAATTGCCATTTCAACCTCCCATGATCTCTTCGGCGAACCTGTCGAATTTCCAGAGTTCCCTTCCCGGAAGATGGAGCCAATCCCGGTATTTGCCGTTGAAAATTCGCGTGGAATCGTCGTCGGCTTGCTTGCATACCAGCCACGCGTTTGTGCTTTCTCGGACCAGTTTTTCGATCCGTTCGTTGCAGCTCCTTGTTACGATTAGGGCCGGAGAGCATTCCCGTCTCAATTTTTCGACAATGGCATTGTCCACAAGCTGAGTGTCGTTGAAACCAAAGCCGAGGAACAAAAAGGCGTTGTGGGCCCTGACGGCTTTGTCGAACTCCGATAAAAGATCGTCCCTGAATCGATGAAGCTTTTCGTGCTTCGATGTCCCCGGAGTTATCATCAATCTTTCCACGTTTTCCGGGGCTTTGCGCCACGCGTCCGTTTCCACCACGCGGTCTTCGAACCAAAAGGTGTTCAAAGAGCCATGCACCTTGTAAAGACGAAGATGTTTATGGTAGCGCGTTTTCCAGACTACCTTGGACCGTCCCGCCCGAACCTTTTCGCGATATGTCATCTGCCGTGACGCACGATCCCAATCGAGCCTGCGAACAACCCCGCCCCAGAAACCGGTCGTATAGGGAATATTTGCCCGAATCAATGCATATTCCGCCAGCAGATCGTAATTGGGCGTTGCCGCATGGAGGGTCCGGTCCGTTTCGGGCAAACGTTCCACAAGCCTTTTGATTATGCCGATGGCGGGCCACGTTTTTTCCCCGCTGAAAATCTGGAAAGCGTTCTCCCGTTCCACTTTGGAAAGATGTTCGGCGGTGGTTTCGATCACTTTTCTCATCAACCCCTTGTCTTCGACACCGTTCATGGCCATTTCGAAGTCGGAATTGAGTTCAAGTTCCTTCGATACTTTTTTCCATTCGGATTTTTGTTTGTTGTCAGAACAGATTTCGGGGATTTTCTTTTCCAGGCAATCCTGCAGCGCTTTCATCCCGAAACCCCGGTCGACGGCGCACGAGACGCCGCTCGCAAAGAGAACGAAAGGTTTCTGGTCGAAAAATTTCTGAAGAGCTTCGCACGCAATTTTTTCAGTCAATTCGGGTTTGTTCCCTTGTCTGTTTCCTCCGTTTACGCCAGAGTTGTTGCGAACCATGGTTGAATCCGAAACGTTTCCTGTTTTTGTTTCGGTCGAAAGACCGTTTATATGCGAATAATAGCGGACTGGATGGAAAAATCAATGTTTAGATACGATGCGGGTACGCTTTTCGATTCAACCGGATTCGGTCCTGGCTTTTTCCGTTTTTTCGGCCTCTTTTCTGGCGGAGAACACTCTTTAATATATTGACGAAAACCGAACTTCCATTCTACAAAAAATTCAGCCATCTACCCACCGACTTTTTTAAAATGGCGAAATGCTCGGACGAAAAGAATTGCGGTCCATTATGCCATGGGGCACCTGGACTCCCATTCGCTCCGACATCGAATTTCGTGCTTTATCAAGCCTAAAGGGAGGAATCATGGAAAAACAGCCACGTATGGAAACAACAAAACAAGAACCCGTCACGAATATGGAACGAGATTTCATCAGGCTCGCCATATTTTCCATCAACCGGAACAGGTGCGCGAAAAACCGGTTTCGCATGGTCATTTTCGCCATTTTCTTTCTTTTTCATTCTCCGATTAGCGCCCTGGCCGTAGAAATCAACGACCATCTTTTTTCAGGATTCGGATACCGACGGCCAGATCAAATACAATCCAACCACCTATCTTTTCAGTATCAACAGAGATATACATTTTACGACATCGAATTCATCCATCGGCAACACTGGCAACACGTTGAACTTGGAAACCTACGGATCGGCAAGAGCAATTATCGACGCCAACAGCAGTAGCACATCGAAAACATGGACCTTGTTCCACCATAGCGATGCCAGTGGAGACAGATTGGCGGAAATCTACGAAAACGGCAACATGTCCATCGGAGGAACGCTTAGCCAAAACAGCTCGTTTGATATTGCGGAAAATTTCATCAAGGGCGAAACCATGGAGCCGGGAGACGTGGTGCGGATCGCTCTGCATTCTCCCGACACGGTGCTGCTTGCGACCGGTCGAGACGGCGAACCGGTCCTCGGTATCGTGAGCGAGAAGCCCGGCATTGTCCTTGGCGGGATCGGCTTCGGCCCGGAGGATATCGAAAGCGGCTGGGGAGCGAAGCTTTACTCGCGATTCAATGAGAACCGGCAGCGCCTGGCCGGTGAGATCAAATCCGTTCGAAGGGCTTTGGCGACCGCTGAAACCGGCGGCGAGGAAGGACCGTCGTCCAACTCTGCCGAAGAGGACATAGAATCCCGCATCATCGAGCGTTTCGGAGAGGAAAATATAGTCCCTGTAGCCCTTTCCGGGCGTGTGCCGGTCAAGGTGGACGCCAGCGCCGAATCCGTCTCGGTCGGCGATTACCTGTGCGCCGGGCCGACCCCCGGCACGGCGGTCAAGGCCGTGAATCCGGGACCCGTGATCGGCCTGGCCCTGGAGGGACTGAAACAGGGGACCGGCAAGATCATGGTCTTTGTGAATACGGGTTGGTACGGCGGAATTTCCGAAGAAAGCGACGAACTGGCTTTCGAGCGGGAGGACCCCGAAGATCCGGATTCCGCAGTCGTCGTCGAAGCGGAGGCGTCTTGCGTCAACCTGGTTCTGGACGACTCCAGGGACGAAGCGCCGGGTTTCGCCGTGATTGCGAAACAGCAGGATGGCGAGTCTGTCGAGTCCGCAAACGCGCTTTTTTCCGTTCGGTCCAGACAGGGCGTCTACACCCGGGGCGCCTATGCCGCGCCGGGTCTGGGATATGCCGAGTATCACCCCGTGACCGGCCCCGTGGAAGCAGGCGATGTACTTTCCGCCTCCTCGGAATCCCCCGGACGTCTGACAAAATCGGGCACTCCCGAGGACTCGGCGGTGGTCGGCATCGCGGCGGACAGTCCGTCCGTACTGGCGGGAGACCAGTGGATGCGCGCCGGAGACCTGTTTCCCGAGTGGAAAGAGGCGTATCTCGCGGCCCTTGCCGCCGGAAATATCGACGAGGCGACGGCCTTTCGAGGCAAGCTGGAATCCGCGTTCATAGAAAACTACGCGGCCGTCGCCCTGGGCGGAACGACGACGTGCAAAGCCGACGCCGCTTTCGGAAGCACCGCGGTCGGCGATCTTCTGACCAGTTCGCCGAATCCGGGGTTCGCCATGCGCGTCGAGTTTCCTGCACCGGGAACCATCGTCGCAAAGGCGATGGAGCCGTTGCCAACCGGCCAAGGGACGATCGAGGTGCTGTTAATGGCGCGATAGTTTCATTGACAAAAAGCGAGTTCCCGTCTAAAGTCCCTGTCTTGCATCATGGCGTTCGAGAGATCCATGTCGCTTTTGCGGCATTCCATATAGACCGCAACCCACAACAACCTCTGGAGGAGTTTTCAGATGAGAAAAGCAGGTTTTCTGTTGGCATTGCTGTTCCTGGGTGTCTGCTGCGCAGCGCCAGCCTCGGCCGATATCGAGTTCGGAAAGATAGGCGAGGCATTCGATTCATTTACCATCGGGGGAGAGATCGACCTCTTCTACCGATACGATTCCAACCCCTGGTTCGGCTCCAAGGCCGCCTGGGACGACGACACCACCTCGTATGGCGAAATATTCAGCCGCCTTCGGGTGACGGCCGCCAAGAACATCGGGTGGACCACCCTCTCCGGCCAGCTGGCGGGCTACTTTGCCGACACCATCGGCAAGGATTTCTACGGCCTCTACGACAATGAGCAGCAAACCGGCCTCGATCAGGCCTGGCTTAAATTCGCAAAGATAGGCGGCACGCCCGTGGATCTGACCCTCGGGCGCCAGGATATCAAGCTGGAAAAATGGTTTGTGATCGCCGACGGCGAAGACCAAGGGGCCGCCAACTGGCTCTACTACCATTCCAGCTTTCCCTTTGCCGCGCGTCTGGACGGCGAATTCGGGGCGTTCAAGGGCACCCTGTTCTACGCCATGGCCGGCGACTACGTGAAGGACTGGACCGATCTGGCCTCGCGGGATTATGACCCCGAAGACAATGTCTCGGTGTACGGCGTGAACCTGCACTACGATTTCACCGAGAACATGTTCGTCTACGGCGGCGTTTTCCAGAAGAACGAGGACGACGAGCCCGACAGCATGCTGGAGAACGACACCCTCACCTACGATCTCGGTTTCGACGTCACCTTTGCCGGGCTCCAGCTGGAGGCGGAGGGGACCCTGCAACGCGGGGACACGGGCATGTCAGGCGTGGACCGCGATGCCTACGCCTATTTCGGCTCGGCCACCTACCGCTTCGACGTCGCCATGGCCCCCTACCTGCGCGCCATGTATGTCTTTTTTTCCGGAGACGATCCCGATACCCGCGACTGGGAAGAGTACGACCCCATGTTTTTCGATTTCCAGAGCTGGAACCGCTGGATCATCGGCGAACTGGTGGGCGAAGCCCAGCTCCCCAACCAGAACAAGAAGAACCTGATCCTGGAGGCCGGGTTCAGTCCGATAGAGCCGATGGTCGCCTCGCTGATGTACATCCAGCACCGCCTGGACGATGAAAATTCCGCAGGCCTGTCCTCGGACGACTGGGCCGACGAGTGGAACCTTTTCGTCGATTACCCCATCAGCGACAATCTGTTCGCCAGCCTGGGGCTGGGCTATGTCACCCCCGGCGACGCGGCGGAAGAGGCTCTGGGCGACGACGACGCCTTTTTCACCCAGCTTTTCCTGAACTTTTCGTTTTAAGGAAAGTGGGACGTCCCCTAGGGTGCTGAAAATCATCTTTTTTCCTCTCGTTCCCACGCTCCAGATCCTCTCGTTCCCACGCTCCAGCGTGGGAACGCATTCCGGGACGCTCCGGCGTCCCTTCAACCGCAGAGCATCCACCTGTTTCCCCGATTAATCTCCGAGTGTACGCTATCGCCAACGGCTTGGCAAAACGCGAGGCTTTGGCACGGGACGCTGGAGCGTCCGTCAGGCGTTCCCACGCTGGAGCGTGGGAAAGAGAGCACGGGCGCAAACTAGCTGAGATCCAGCTCCGAATGCCAGGCGTTAGACCGTTAGACCCGCCTTAACCCGCCATTTCCCGAGCCGACTCGCTGTCGTGCGTCCGAAGAAGGGACGAAAAGGCGCGGGAAATGGTGGGTTGGACTCCATGCAAGATTGGATGGCCGTCGTTTCAAAGACAAGTAGAATGGGCGACAAGACCCGTGCCCCGACCCACCCACCCTACGATCTCGGCGCAAGTCCTTCGAGATTCACATGCATTACGCATCGGTCGCAGTCGAAGGAAAGCCGGTAAGACCTGGGTCCGTCGATCAGCCACAGCGGTTCTTTCAACCGGAGCGCTCGTTTCGCATACCGCGAGCAGGCGTCGAGCTGGTGCCTGATGCAATAGCGAGTCGTCATTACGCATTTGCCCATGGGGTCGCCGCCTTTTTCGAGGGCGGGTTCGCCGACAGTCGTTCCGTGGCGGGTGTAGAACTGTTCGGCATGGCGGTTGAGCACATTGGCATGAAAGTCTACTGTTTTTTCGGGATAAGGCGCCGTGCTCGGAGAAAAGGGACTACTCTTTTGGCAATACCGTCGCATCCGAACCCGATCGAGCTGTTCCAGGGCCTCGCGCCTTAGCCGGTTCAGGGCGCTGAGCGGCAAAAAGCCCGGCGGGTCGGGATGGATGGAGATCCCCTTGACCTCGTAAATCGTGGCGCCGGTGCTGGACAATTGCTCGATTGTCTGATTGCGAACAGCTACTGGATTGCGGGCCGCCTGAAAAAGACTGTCGTGGGTTATGGCGGACCGGTTGCCGTCCTCGTCCTTGACATGGAGGGTGATTTGGGATTCGTTCTGCTCGAATCGAAAACGAATTCCAACCCGCCGTATGGCCGACTTTTTTTCCAGTGTCCGCAGAAATTCATGATCACGGTTCCGGTAGAGACGTTCTCCCTTTGCCAACTCGCTCAAGGAACCTGCATAAATCCGGTCGCCTTTTACCCGGTTCACTCTCAATCCGGACAGGGCGCCGGAAGATGTGAAAAAACAGAGCCCGTCCCCGTTCCTCACAGGCTCGCCTCTCATGCGGAAAAAGTCTTTCCCTACTTCCGTAACCGTGCCGACGGCTTTTCCCAAGGACTTTGGCGTGTCGATGGCACCAATCTTCTCATTCCTTCCGAAAAGAAAATACCGGGTGAATCCCCGATTGAACGTTTTTTCCAAGTCCGGTTCGAAATACAGGGTTGTTTTGCCCGAACCGGCCCGGCAGTAGCCTGGGGCGTTGGAGATAAACCGGTCTATCTCCCTGCTGAAGGCCGCAGTGACATTTTTGACATACCCCGCGTCCTTGTAACGGCCCTCGATCTTGAAAGAAGTGACGCCCGCCGCCACCAAATTCGAAATTGCGCCTATGAGATTCAGGTCCTTCAGAGACAGCAGATGTTTGTTCTCCACCACGGTTTTCCCATGGCCGTCCTTGAGGGAGTAGCGATGGCGGCAGGGCTGCGCGCAGACGCCTCGATTTCCGCTTCTGTCGGCGACCGCCTGGCTCATATAGCACTGTCCGCTGTAGGAGACGCACAGCGCGCCGTACACGAAACACTCCAGTTCGAGTTTTGTTTTTTCGCGGATTGCCTTGATCTCTTGAAGGGTGAGTTCCCTTGCCAGAATCACGCGGGAAAATCCCACCTTTTCAAGGAATTCCACCTTTTCAGGCGTCGCATTGTGCATCTGGGTACTGGCGATCAGGGGGATGGCCGGAAGATCCAGCTCGAGCAGTCCCACATCCTGAATGATCAAACCGTCCGCCCCGATCCCGTGAATTTGCCGGATCAGGTCCAGCGCTCTCGGGATTTCCTTATCGTTCAGGATGGTATTCAACGCCACGTAAACTTTGACTGCAAATTGACGGGCGTATCGGATCAATTCGTGAATATCGGAGATGGAATTGCCTGCCGCAGCCCGGGCGCTGAAGCTCGAGGCACCGATATACACGGCATCGGCCCCATGGTCGATGGCTGCGATACCGATCTCCTTGCTGCCAGCCGGCGCGAGCAGTTCAAGCGGGACGGACGGGGTCATTCGACTTATCTAATGGATTTTTTGAAGGGTTTCGCCGCCTGCGGATGCGTTCGATAAATGCCTGGATGATCTCTTTTGCCTCCTCGACATTCGAATATGCGGCTGTCGTAATCGCGCCGCTTCCCGCGATCATGGCGGAAAGCAGGTTTCCCTGTCCGGGCCGATACAAGGACAGGACCGGCTTTTCGAGCGCGCATGCCCATCCGATCTCGTATCCCACCCCCAGGGAAGGAAGGGTCACTTCCGTCACAACGAGGTCGCACGCCCTGAGCCATGCCATGTCCCGGTCGTGAATGAAGCGGTCGTCCGGGCCGTCGTCCCCTTTTTCGGAAAGGGCCGTATCCCCGACATGCTCGGTCAGGACCTGGCCGAAGGAGCGCAGGTATCGAATCATTTCATGGTACAGCAGAGCGTCGCGCCGTCCGCCCCGGATCGATCCGGCAAAATAGATTTTCAGCACCTCGCGGCCATCTGGATTTTTTTGGGGACACATCATCTGTCGTCTTTCTATCAAGAGCCCCTGATTCTGCTTTTTGGTTGTTATTTGATTCTTTCAGGATATGAGATTGAAATGAAAAAAAGTAGCGTAGGTTGGGTTGAGCGGGGTTTCATGTTGGGTTTCGCTTATAGCCTGCTTGCATCGAGCACCTGCCATTTACATTTGAAAGAATACATGAGCGAAACCCGACAACCAACGACGCTCAACCCAACCTACGCTTCAGCCACCCTACCCCCAAATCCGTCATAATTAGTTTCATGTTGGGTTTCGCTTATAGCCTGCTTGCATCGAGCACCTGCCATTTACATTTTAGAGAATACATGAGCGAAACCCGACAATCAACGACGCTCAACCCAACCTACGCTTCAGCCACCATCCCCCCCAAATCCGTCATAATTCGGGTTTCATGTTGGGTTTCGCTTATAGCCTGCTTGCATCGAGCACCTGCCATTTACATTTGAAAGAATACATGAGCGAAACCCGACAATCAACGACGCTCAACCCAACCTACGCTTCAGCCACCCTACCCCCCAAATCCGTCATAATTCGGATTTATTCAGGGTATCGGGTTGAAATAAAAAAACGATTCTATTAAAATCGAGTATTTTTGACAACGAAAATTTCAGATTCATGGTTCCGTGGATGAAAGCCCTATGACCATCGCACTCATATACCCACCGTCATGCGATCCCACCGCCCCTTATATCTCCGTCCCCATGCTGACCGGGTATTTGCGGCGGCACAACGTGCCTGTCATCCCCATCGATGCCAATGTGGAAGCCTATCATTGCCTTTTGAATCGTGCCAGCCTGTCGTCGATGGTTCAAAAGATCGCCTCGCATTGGAGGCAACTTGAAAACAAAGGATGCCTGACCCATTCGGATCAAATCCGATTCGCACAGATTTGGGATACGGCAAAGGACATTTCGTGGGCGCCGGATGCCATCGACGAATCCGTCGCCCTGTTTCGCGACCGGTCCGGAAAGAATTTTTTCGATCCCATTCGATATGAACAGGCCGTTCAGACCATTCAGGCCTGTCTTCGAATTATCAGCGCCGCATACGCGCCGCTGGAAATGGATTTCTCCCGATATCGGACCCCTTTTTCTCTTCTTTCCATCGAACAGATCGAAGCGGACGCGGTACCCGAGCGGAATCCGTTTCACTCGTATTTTTTAGATCTATGCGGTCGGCTGTCGGCTCAAGACGTTAAGATAGCAGGTATTTCCGTCGCGTTTCCCGGCCAGATACAGCCCGCCTATTCACTTGCTTTCCTGATGCGCAAACAACTGCCCCGGACCCATATTACCGTCGGCGGTCCGGCGATGACCCAATTGCTCGTCCGGCAGCATGAAGACAAGATACATAAAGCGCTTGGCCCATTTCATTCGGCGGTCCTCTACGAGGGCGAAGAGGCGCTGCTTTCCCTTGTAAACATGCTGAACAGGGACGAGACACCGGAGCGAATTCTTGGGCTTGGTTTTAACTTCGGCCGGTTATCATCCAACAGTTTCGAGCGTCGCATGGATTCCGGATCTCCGCAAGCTCCGTCCGGGATGACGGTGTCGGGTGGCCGACGCTACAACCAAAACCGAATTCTTCAAGCCGGGCAACGCGCCAGGCTTGAAACGCTGCCCGCGCCCGACTTCGACGGCCTGCCTCTGGAGCTGTATTTTTCTCCCGAACTCGTGCTGCCCTACGATCCTTCGCGCGGATGCTATTGGGGGAAATGCGCGTTCTGCCATTACGGCCTGACCTCGAAAGGGACAACGAGGTATCGGGAGCGTCCTATAAATCAGGTTGTTGATCATTTGAAACAACTGAGCGAGCGATGGAAATGCCGCTATTTCTATTTTTCACAGGATACATACGCTCCCAAGACCGCTCGGAAATTGTCGTTGGCCCTTCGCGCCGCAAATATGGACATCCAATGGGCCACCGATATCCGCCCGGAACCGGACCTGACACCCGATTGCTGCCGGGATTACAAGGCCGGAGGCGCTCTTTCGATGGCCCTGGGCATAGAATCCGCCTCAAAACGCATCTTGAAGCGGATCAACAAAGGGGTGACCGTCGAACAAATGCGATCCGCCATCAAAAATCTCGCCCAGGCCGGTATTGCCGCCGAAGCCATGTGTTTTACCGGATTTCCAACCGAATCCTTTTCCGATGCCATGGCCACGCTGTCGTTCATCGAAAAACTGCAAGACCGGATCGGGCTTTTCATATGCGGCCGTTTTGGTCTATGCCACGGTTCCCTCGTCGCATCGAATCCGGAAAAATACGGCATCGAATCCATCTGGCGGCTGAAAGGCGACGAGTTCGGCACCGGACTTTTTTATCGCGAGGTTGCCGAACCCAAAACAGACGCCGAAGACGAACGGATCGACATGGCGGTCGAACAATTGTCTACCGGGTGGTGGCTGCATGATTATCCCTGGGCGGGTTCGCTATCGACCGCCCATACGATTCTATGGTATGGGCGTCACGGGATCGATGCTTTCAGAAGATTTGCGTCCACCCCCAGAGGAACCATCCGGCCTGGAAAAATCTCCATCCAATCGAGACGCTATAACGCAAATGCAATCATCGAAAATGTTCGGGAAAATGAAACGGAAATATGGGACACTCTAATCCATGATCTCAAAACCGTTCAACCGGAACTGTACCATAAAATCAGCCGGGAATTTCCGCCGGTCCTTCCATCGCGGAAATTTCATCCCCGGATAAAACGAAAAAGGAGACGAACCAGATGATTTTCATGTTTCATCGCGGATTTGGGTGTTTACAGATCTTCGTGCTCTTCGTGTTCTTCGTGGTTGAAAATCAAGAAATTCTTGTTCCAACGGATTTGGGGGTTTGGGGGTGGGTGGAATGTAGGTTGGGTTGAGCGTCGTCAATTGTTGGGTTTCGCTACGGAATTCTATCAAACAAACAGATACGGCGCACGAAATGGTTGGGAAGCAAGCGAAACCCAACATGAAACCCGCTCAAGCCAACCTGCGCATTGCCGCTCCCCCAAATCCGTTATAACCAGAAGAAATTTTACCACGAGGAACACGAAGAGCACGAAGGAGGAGTGAGTTCAAAAAATATCCCCCCAATCCGTTATGCTCGATGCTCAAGTTACAACCGCAACAAATTCGTGACCAACCGGAGATACCGGGACGGCATCGAGTCACGAAACTGAACCATGATGTAAAGGGCCGCAATGATTTCGATTCCACCTACCATCCTTAAAAAACTCGTGCGGGAGCCGGAGATCGTATCGATGCTTCGGCAAATGTCTACAGCCATCGACGAACCATTTGCCGTTTTGTCGCCCGATGAAACGATTGTGTTCGGAGAAGCGACGCCGGGTCCCGTCGAGAAATTCCCCGTCGAGGCCCATGGACAGATCGTCGGGTATGTATGCGGTTCGAAAAAGGTCGGTGCGATGGTGTCGGCTTTAAGCTGCCTTGCGGCTTTCCTGATTGAAAAAAAAGCCCTGGCCGGGGAAACCCTGGAGCGGTTCAGGGAAATCAATCTCCTTTACAATGTCAGCGAGAAGATCGCGGCGAGCCTCGACTTGGATTATGTGGCGCGACTATTTATCGAAGAAGCAAAAAAAACGGATGAAATTTCCCATGCGTCTTTGTTTCTCTTCAATGAGGAGAGCGAAAGGTTGGAAATCATCGCCCATTTCGGCAGGGGGCCTCGTCAGCTGGACGCGCCAGTCCCGGGACAGGGTATCACCGGGCATGTCTTTCTTTCGGGCGCCCCCGAAATCGTCAACGATATCCGTTCGGACCCGCGATACGACAAGGATGTCGATCCCGGCGCGTCGATTCTCTGCGCGCCGCTGAAAACCAGCAACAAAACCATCGGGGTGATCGTAGTCGGCAGCGATGCGGCTGTTTCCTACAAGGCTGCGGACCTTAAGCTGCTGACCACGCTGGCGTCGCTTGCGGCCTCGGCAATCGAAAATTCGATGATCCACAAAAGACTCGAAGACGCCTACGAGGAACTCAAGGTCGTCAATGAAGCCAAGGACAAGGTGATCAGCCATTTGTCCCATGAAATGAAAACCCCCCTCGCCATTTTGCAGGGAGCTTTTACTTCCTTGTCTTCCAAGATCGCCCAAGCCGGCGGCGAGGGGTTCGAAAAGACAGTGAACAGGGGCTTGCGGAATATCGAGAGACTGTTGAAAATCCAGGACCAAACCCAGGACATTCTGGATTTCAGGCATCGAGAACAAAAACATCGCCTTTGCGATCTCATGGAAAACATGATGGGATTCCTATCCGAGCTTCAGGAGGAACAACCGGGTCATGCGGTCGTTGTCGGACTGCTGTCCGAAAAAATCGAGTCGGTCCTCGAACTGGACGAAATCAAACCCGAAAAAATCGCCTTGGACACTTTTATCTACGAGGTTTGGCAAAAGGCGTGCGACAGCATGGGGCCGAGAAACCTGGAGATTGTTCGCCACGTCGCGCCCGGTCTGTCGGTGACCATGGACAAAGGGGTCTTGCGGAAGGTGTGCGACGGCATTCTGAAAAACGCCATCGAAAACACTCCGGACGAAGGCCGGATTGTAATCCGCGTTTTTGAAAAAAAAAACGGCGTCGGGATTCAATTCCACGATTTCGGCGTAGGCATTACCGAAACCAACCGCCGTTTGGTATTCGGAGGATTTTTCCATACCCAAGACACCGACGATTACTCAAGCAAAAGACCGTATCAATTCAATGCGGGCGGGAGTGGGTCCGATTTGCTGAGAATCAAGATCTTTTCGGAACGCCACGGCTTCTTCATCCATTTAAAAACCTCCCGATGCATATACATTCCCGAAGACACGGACATTTGCCCCGGCAAAATCTCCGACTGCGAGTTCGTCACGGATAAATACGGGTGCCTGAAATCCGGCGGGACCAGTTTTTCGCTTGATTTTCCGGCAGTGCCAAACCTGTAGCGATCAGGATTTCGGCCACGAAATTCCACAAAAGAACACGAAACGATTTTTACAGGCCTTTTCGTGCTTTTCGTGTCCTATTGCCACTACTCCAGATTTAGAATTTTCTTGGCCAGCGACAAAAGGTCGTCGGGATCAAAGGGTTTGTTGACATACTCCCGCGCGCCGCATTGCATGCCGAGCTTTCTGTCCACGTTTTCTCCCTTTGCGGTGAGAAGGACGACATCGGTGTTTGCGCAGGCACCGTCCTCCTTTATGGCGCGACAGACGTCGTAGCCGCTCATCTCAGGCATCACAATATCCAGAAACACCAGCTGCGGCCGATGCTTCCGGACCATGTCCAACCCTTCGACGCCGTCGCATGCCATCAGGATTTCAATCCCGTGGAGGTCTTCCAGCTCCTCCAATGCATGCTCCAATAGCGTGCGGTAGATTATATCGTCATCGATGACGAGTATTTTCAATGGTTTTTATTCCACTTGGTTCCTTTCAATGCTGTCCCGGCACCCGGCACCTGTGTCTATTTTTCGGTGAAAGACACAGGCGTCGGGATGGACAGCGCAGTCCGGCAACGGATATTCGACCCGTTTTTCACCACCAAGGAGATGGGCATTGGCACCGGGCTATGGCCCTTTCAGCTCTGCGGCATTCTGCGCGTTTCGCTGCGTAAATTCGGCGTCCCATCCGAAATCGAGAGTCGAACTTCGGTTTTGCACGACGTTCTCGTCATACTCGCCCTCCGCAATATGGATGACGGGCGAACCGTAGGCCGCGTCGATGGCGTCTTGAATGGTTGAAAAGCAAGGCGTTTTCGAGCCGCAGACGCCCAAGGGCTCGACGTAGTAGCCTTCGGGGGCCTCTGCGACGGTCACGGTGTCCTGACAGTCGTTGTTGTCATCGCTGCTCTCCGTGATATTTCCATCCGGGTCCACCCGACAGATGCCTCCGTCGGGGTTGTTCTTTATCCCCGTCGTCGATGGGGTGGCGATGGTCGCAACCCGGAACCCGCCGTCGGCGAGAATGGAAAAGGAGTCGGTCGCCGTGCATGTGATCACGTTGTTTTCCGTGCCTCCCAAGGAGCAGCCGACATTGCCGGTCGTATCTACCTGCTCTGAAACATCGGCGCCTTCATAGGTTACGCCCTCGGTGGGCAGAACATCGGTGAACACGACGTCCCCGGCGGAAAAGTCTGCCGGGCTGTCGCCCTCGTTTTTCACATCCATGTACCATTCCCATGTAAAACCGAGCCTGGTGTTGCCGCCATCGGTGCTGTTGGTCTTGGCGACGGTCAAATCGGGAGCGAGGACATTGACTGTGTGCGAGCAATTGTTGTTGGAATCATCGCCGCTTTCCGGAATCACGTCTCCGGGATCGACCATGCAGAGGCCGCCGGTCGGATTGACTTTTTCGCCCGGCATGGTCGCCGTGGCCGCAGTCGTGACCCGAAATCCGCCGGATGCGGCGATTTCCACCGATCCCGATGCGGTGCAAGTCAATATGTTGCTGCGCTCTCCGGAAAAACCGCAGAAAATAGAGCCGGTGATACCTGTCTTGCCGGTTACCTGGGCGCCGTCGTAACCGACGCCGTCCGAGGGCAGGTTATCGACGAATATGATTGCTCCGCTCGCAAACAGCGCGGAGCTGTCTCCTTGGTTGGCAATGTCGATGTACCAATCCCAGGGCTCGTCGAAAACGACTTCCTCGACAGACGCGCCCTTGACCGCCGTCAAGTCGGGCGCCTTGACAACCACTGCGTCTTCGTTGCAATCGTTGTCTTCGTCGCTTTCGTCAATGACACCATCGGGATCCACTTGGCAGACGCCGCCCGTAGGATTGTTTTTTGTCCCTGTGGTTGACGGCGACGCTTCGACTTGCGCCTGAAATCCGCCTGAAATGCCGACGATCACGTCGCCGCCGTCGGCCCTGCATACAAGCTGCTTGATCTCCTCCCCTTCGACCACGCACGAGATGGTACCGGTGATACCGGTGATACCGGTCTGTCCGGTCGCGTCGGGATTGGAGTAGCTGACGCCGTCGGAAGGCAGGTAGTCCCTGAAGATCGCCTCGCCGCTTGCAAAGGTCGCCGGGGCGTCGCCTCCATTTGCGATGTCCATGCGCCATTGCCAGACGTTCCCCAGCACGGCCTGGCCGTTGACGGTGTTGGATTTGGCCACGGACAGGTTCGGCGCCGTGACCGTCACCACGTTCTCTACGCAATTGTTGTCGTTATCGTCGATTTCCGTGACATGGCCTTCCGGATCGACCATGCATATGCCGCCGTCGATCGGGTTGGCGTTGACGCCGGTTTGGGTCGGGGTCGCGGTAACGGTCGCATTGAAGCCACCGGATACGCCGATGGAAACCGAACCGCCGTTCGCCGTGCAGACCAGGACATTGTTGTTGTCGCCTTGCATTGCGCAGGATATGCTCCCCGTGATATCGACGAAATCTGCGGCGGCTGGCTCGGAATATTCGACTCTTTCGTAAGGCAATTCGTCCTTGAAAAGGATCTGATCCTGCTGGAAAACGGCGGGGCTGTCCCCTGTATTCGCAATTGCCATTTGCCACGTCCAAGTTTGCCCCAGAACCGCTTCCCCGTTTACGTCGTTGTCTTTTTCTACGACGAGATTGGGCGCTTTGACCTGGACATCGTCATAGCAATCGTTGTCGGTATCGTCCTTTTCCGATATATCGGCATTCGGATCGACCTTGCAGTCGCCGCCCGTGGGATTGATTTTTTGGCCCGGAGTCGATGGCGTGGCCTCAACGGTAAGCGTAAAGCCCCCGCCCTGCTCCATTGTAAAGCCATTGGGGTCGTCTACTTCGCAGACAATCTCATTGGCGACAGGCATGAGGCAGTTGTAGTTGCCGGTGAGTCCGCTTTCATCGGAGACAACCGGAGTTTCGTAGGTCACGCCTTCCGAGGGCAAGACATCCCTGAAAATTTCCGCGTCATCAAAGAACCACGCAGGGGCGTCGCCCTCGTTGGCAATTACGATTTTCCAGTTCCAGCTCTCTTCGACATTCGTTTCGCCGGAAACATCGTTGCTTTTCACAGCCGTCAAATTGGGCGCGCCGGTGACCACGCCATAAGAAGCGGCATGCACATGCTCGAAATTGATCCATCCGATGTTCTCCCCCCAGGCATAGCCGGAGAATATGCCGGTGGAAAAATCGATGGAAACGCCGTAATCGACGCCCTGTTGACCATCGGGACGTGTATACATGTTTTTGCACGAAAAACTGATCCAGCCCACGTTTTCCCCCCAGGCCCATCCATAGAGCAGCCCGTCGCCATCGTGAAAAACACCGCCCGTAGCCGGACTCATGTTGATCCAGCCGATATTTTCCGCCCACGCATATCCCGTGACGCTCGAAGAAGAAACCGTGACGCCGGGACCGGAATCGGGATTGAAATTCTTCCAGCCCGTGTTTTCCCCCCAGGCGTACTTGTGACCGTCGTTGTCTGGATCGATGGTTCCTCCATACGAAGCACCAAGAACTAAGAACGAAAGAAAAACGGCGAGAAGGAGGCGCTTTCCCCAAATTAAAATGCTCAGCTTCATCTGGTCACCTTTTTCCTGAAATTGCATATTTTTGCCTCATACACGTTTCTATTGGCAGCAATTGAAAAAAAGCCTTGCAAAATAAAAATCTTATTGGCCTCCGCGCACTGGCCAGGAATAAATCGTAATGGAATCCGTCATATCCAGACAGCGGCCGTTTCTCAGATAAACCGTCCAAAGATTGGAGCTGGATCCTCTGTATGATGTGCTCGACCAGTAAAAGCCCGAGATTTGCACGCCGGAAAAAGGGTCGCCTTCGCTCCATTGCCCGTCGCCGTTGGTGTCCGGCAGGGCCGGGTCGGAATGTTCGTAATGAACCAAACTCCAGATCTCTCTGATATTGGGCAGTCTCCAGTCCCCCGCCTCGGATCCGTCTGAAAGGTCGCACATGCTGCCGTCGCCTTTCAAGCTATTGGCGTTGGCGAGGGCCGTCAACCAGTTCGAGGCCGCAAAACAGCTGGCTTTTTTGAGCCAAATCAGACCTGTCAGATTGTCCCTGACCGTGCCATCGCCGTTGTCGGTAAAACGAGGAACGGGCCAGGAAACCCCCGTTTCCAGGTTGCCGTCGTCTCCTATGGCCTGGCTGGACGTCCGCCCTGTTTTCGGAATGTGCCCGGACCGAGTCCTGGCGAGTTGATACAGCTCTTCCAAAGAATACATGGTTTCCTCAGGAGAAGAACCGGGCTCCAAATCACCCGACATACTCGGATTCACCCACGGAAAGACGGTAAAAAGAAACAGCGCAATTGTAATATTTACTGCTATTTTCATTTTATTCCTCCTACATATTCTGTAATATTTCCGGTTTTCTACATGTTTTTCATGGTCCGCAAGCAGAATGTCTTTCATGGCTCAATTTGATCTCGAACCGGCCATACATAATTGTTTTCATTTAAAATCGACTGTGTATCGAAAACACCGTCGGTCAAATCGATGGCGAATGAATTGGATGGAACGGCATCATTGACGGTGCTGGTCCAATAGTATGAAACCTGCACATTTTGAAAAGGATCCCCGCTGGAATACTGGCCTCCTCCAAAGGTGTTGGGCAGTGCGGGGCCGTTGTATCCATAATGGATCAGGCTGTTCAGTTCCCTGACATTCGGCAGCCGCCATTCGCCTTCGGAAGAGTCGTCCGACAGGCCGCATTCGGTGCTATTGAGGGCGTTGGCGTCCGAAATGGCTTCGTTCCATTTTCTGAGGCCAAAGCACTGGGCATTTTTCAGCCAGACCAGCTTCGTCAGGTTGTCGGTCACGGTGCCGTCGGAATTGTCCGTGAATCTGGGACCCGGCCATGCCTTGCCTCTTTGCAGGTCTCCGTCGTCTTTGGAAGTGTTGACCACGATTTGCCCGGTCTTGGGTATACCGCCGTCGATATTCAGGAGCAGATCGTGAATTTCCTCCATCGTATGCATGGTGGAATCGGGATCGCCGGGCGGTTCCAGATCTCCGGAAAAGGCCACCCCCGACCAAAAAGCAAACGCGACAGCGCCGATAACAAAGGCACTTTTTCGAATTCTTACCTCGTAATTTTTCCTCATCGAACACCTCCCAATCCAACTGACATGTAATTGTGATTAAAGTTCGTTTTCATGTAATTCTTTTTTCGATACAGCGAACCCTTTTCTCCCAAAGCGTTCTTACGTTGATACTTCCCCAAAAATCCATTTATGCCGCTGAGACACAACATACCTCGATCAATTACGAGTAACAAGAAAAAAATGATCCGGACGCCCGAGTATTTTTGATCGTGCCGCAATGGCCGGGAACTTGAAGATGTGCGGCCAAGCCTGCCGATTGCGCCGGAAAAAGCGGAATTTGGAACCATTGGCAGGGCACATACCTTCACTTGCAATCGCTCTTACGCCGTTGCCTCTCCATTTCTCTTGTAATCCGCGCAATAACCATTCGCTACCGTTCGGTTGTTAATATAGGAACCAAGGGTTTGTCAACGGTTTTCCATCTATATTTTCATTGACAATAAGCGAGGATCTATCCTACTCCTATAAGGACAGGGCTTGGCAGTCCGGTTTCAAACGGTCCGGTACGAAACCGGGCGGTTTTTAATTCCCGGGCCTGCGGCCAAGAGACATGCGTAATCACGGAGACCTGGGCAATGCCGAAAGATCTATCTTTGCGGGCGAAAATGGTTCTGGGCGGAACGATCATCCTTCTTGTTCCCGTTGTCGTCATCGGTGCGGTCGCCTATGTCAAATCTTCGCGCGCCTCCGAATATGCGGCCAGGATGCAGTTCGTTCAAATCGCCGAAAGCCTGGCCGGAATGATTCGAATCAACCTTGAAAAAGACCTCAGACTCCTTTCGTCCATTGCCGATGATCCCGCCACGGCTAAGGAAATCGCTCTGCAAAGAAAAACGGTCGTCCGAAACAAGCTTTCCGAATCGTATCCCATGTTTCAGGCGGATTACGAAGGGCTCGCAGTCTTCGACAAGGACGGAATCATATACTGCGACGGAGTGGATGTCGGCCGCGAAGGCATTGTAATCGCCGACCGGCAGTATTTCCAGGAGTCCAGGGAGGGCAAGGTGGGAATCAGTCCCATCATCCTGTCCAAGGCCACCGGGGAGCCGATCTTCGCGCTTTGCGTACCCATCCTTTCTCCGGAAAAGGGGTTTGTCGGCGGCGTGCTCGGTTTGGTCAAAGTCGATTTTCTGACCAATTTCATATCCTCCATCAAGATCGGGAAAACCGGCTACGCCTTCATGCTGGATCAGAACGGCATCGTTGTCGCCCATCCCGAAAAAAACATCGTCTTAACGTTCGACATACACAGGAATGCGGGCCTTGAAAGCCTGGCGAACGAGCTTGAAAGCCGTACCCGAGGCTCTGCGGAATACACCTACGGCGGAAAGCGAAAGATCGGCGGGTTCGCGCGAATCGAGCTGGCGGGCTGGACGGTCGGCGTGACCCAGGACAAAAACGAGATCCTGTCGGTGGCCCGCAGCAACATGAACTATGTTCTTTTGACCATCGGGTCCTTGGTCTTCTTGGCGGTGGCGGCCGTGCTTGTTCTCGCCGGAAGGCTCAGCGAACCGGTGCAAACGACCCTGGATGTACTCAACCGGTCGCTCGAACAGGTGATGGAGGCCACCCAGGCGGGAGTTTGGGAGGCGAACCTGACAACGGAGCAAATCCTGCTGAGCGCGCAATGGTTCGCCATGCTCGGATACGAAGCCGAAGCCAAGCGGGTCTCCTTGACAGAACTCGCGGGCTATATCCATCCCGAAGACTGGCCGACCGTGGAGGATTTCTTCGAAAATTATATCAGCAGCGGCGGGCATGGACCATATGAACTCGAACTGCGCTTGCGCCGGAACGACGGTTCCTGGTGCTGGATACTGTCCAAGGCCAGGGCCGTCGAACGGGACGAAAAGGGTATTCCCACCCGCATCATCGTTCTGGACATCAACATCCAGAACCTCAAGGACGCCCAAATCAAGCTGGCCCAGAGCGAAGCGCGCTTCCGCGCGCTTTTCCGCATGGCCCCCCTTCCGCTGGCCGAAGTCACCCGGGACGAACTCATCGCCATGAACGACCGCTTCAGCCTGACCTTGGGATACACGAGGGAGGACATCCCGACCATCGACAGCTGGTGGGAAAAAGCCTACCCGGCCCCCGATTACCGCGCCCTGGTCATGGAGACCTGGCAAGCGGATGTCGATCGGGCACTGCGAGACGGCGCCGATGTCCGGTCCGGCGAATATCGAGTGACCGCCAAAGACGGCACGATTCGCGACATGATCATCGGAGCTAGCGTCATCGGCGACAGAATGCTCGTAAGCTTTTTCGACATCACCGGACGCAAACGCGAAGAAGCCGCCCGGCTGGAAAGCCTGGAACTGCTCAGAGCGACCTTCAACGCCACTCCCGACGGAATATTGGTGATCGATCACAATATGAAGGTCACCCAGGCGAATCGACAGCTGTATAAAATGTGGCGCATTCCGGAGGAGCTTCGAAAAACCGATGAAGAGGCGGTGCTTCGAAAATTCGCCTTGGATCAGCTGGAGGACCCGACCGGTTTTCGGCGCATGCTCGAAAAACTCTATCATACGAACATTCAGGACGAATATGAACTCCTTTTCAAAGACGGCAGGGTGTTCGAATGCTATTCCGCGCCCATGACGCTGAACGACCGGGAAATCGGAAGGGTTTGGGTCTTTCGGGACATTTCCAGGCAAAAACGGGCGGACGCCGAAAAGGAGAGATTGCAGGGGCAATTGCTTCAAGCCCAGAAGATGGAAGCGGTGGGAACACTCGCAGGCGGAGTGGCACACGATTTCAACAACATGCTCGGCGCCATCATCGGCTACGCCGAGCTGACCATGGCCAAAATGTCCCCCGAAGATCCCTTTCGCAAAAACCTGGACCGGATTCTGGACGCAGCCAACCGGTCGGCCAACATCACCCGGCAATTGTTGGCTTTCGCCCGAAAGCAGACCATCGCGCCGGTGGTGTTCGACCTCAACGAATCGGTTTCCACCCTGCTAAAGATGGTCCGGCGGCTCATCGGAGAAAACATCGATCTTGCCTGGTCGCCCGGCCCGGGACCGTGCACGGTGAAAATGGACCCCGCGCAGTTCGACCAGGTACTGGTGAATCTGTGCGTCAACGCGCGGGACGCCATCGAGGACGTGGGCAAACTCGCCATCGAAACCGAGACCGTCTCAATCGACGAACGCCAACGCGTCTCCCAAGACGACTTGGCGCCCGGCGAATATGCGATGCTGGCCGTACGCGACGACGGATGCGGCATGGACGCGGAGACCCTGGCGCATGTCTTCGAACCCTTTTTCACGACCAAGGCAATGGGGGAAGGCACGGGAATGGGTCTGGCGACCGTCTACGGAATCGTCCGGCAGAACGGTGGAGGCATCGACGTTCAAAGCGATCCGGGAAAAGGCACCACCTTTCGGATCTTCATTCCTTTGAACAGCGTCGAATCGTCCGACGAGCAAGACGCAAAGTCAAAAAAAGTTCCCTTCAGCCGGGGCGAAACCGTCCTCATCGTCGAAGACGACCCCAATCTTCTGGAGATGAGCATGATGATGCTCCAGACCCTTGGCTACGAGGTGCTGCACGCCGCAGTGCCCACCGAAGCGATTCGTATCGCGCTGGAAACCGACGGCAGCATCGACATGTTCGTCACCGACGTTGTCATGCCGGAGATGAACGGCCGGGAGCTGGCCGCGCGGCTGCAAGAAATCCGACCCGGCATCAGGCACCTTTTCATGTCCGGCTACACGGCCGATGTGATCGTTCACGAGGGGGTGCTGGACGAGGACGTTCATTTCATCCAGAAACCCTTTTCCTTGCAGGACCTGGCGGTGAAGATGCGCGAGGTCCTTGGATAATGGCAAAGAGATTCCTGATCATCGACGACGACGAATTGTTTTGCAACGCCGTGGCATTGGACTTCTGCCGGGACATGTCGGTATACATCGCCCACTCCGGAAAAGAAGGGGTCGAATTCTGCCGGAAATTCCAGATGGGCGTCGTTCTCTTGGATCAAAAACTGCCCGATGGCGACGGCGTCGATTTCTGCGCGGACATCCTCGCGGCCAACAAGCAGTGCAAGATCATTTTCACCACCGCCTACCCCACCTTTGAAAACGCAGTGGACGCCATCAAGTTCGGCGCGCACGACTACCTTTCCAAACCCCTGCACCTGAACGAAATAAGACTTGCCGTGGACAAGGCTTTTCGCACCCTCGACCTGGAACAACTGGAGCAGGTTCAAAAATTCGAAAACCGACGGTTGATCAAAAAAACCAAGCTCGTCGGCCATTTGCCGGAGACGAGACAGCTGGCGAAACTGGCTTCGCAAAATTCGGCCCCGGTCCTTGTCACAGGAGAGACCGGGGTGGGCAAAAGCCTTTTAGCCAGAATGATCCACTATGGCAGCCCACAAAAAAACGCTCCGTTCATCAGCCTCAATTGCGCAACCTTGCCCGAAAACCTTGTCGAAGCCGAACTTTTCGGCGCTGAAAAAGGCGCTTATACAGGCTCCGTGTCCAGAAAACACGGGATTTTCGAAATGGCGGGCAAAGGCACTCTTTTTCTGGATGAAATCGGCGAAATCCCCATGCACTTGCAGGGCAAACTTCTGGGGGTCCTGGACGAAAGACTGATCAGAAGGGTCGGCGGGCGCTCCCCGATACCTGTCAACGCGAGAATCATCGCCGCGACCAACAGAAATATCGAAGACGCCATGGAAAAAAAACAATTTCGACAAGACCTTTATTATAGGCTGAGCGTCCTGAGAATCCATGTACCTCCTTTGAGGGAGAGAATCGAAGATATTCCCGAGCTTTGCCGTTTTTTCCTCGAACAGATCGCCCCCCATGCAATCGCGGAGATCTCGCAGGACGAAATCCGCAGACTCCAGAACTACGGATGGCCGGGCAATGTGAGAGAACTGAAAAACGTGCTGGAAAGGGCGGCGATCCTGGGCGACAACGGCGAATTCAAGCCCTCCCGCCTTCTGGAAATAAACCCTCCGTCCCCGACCCGCGCCACTTGCCCCCCGTATTTCAATCCGACACCCAATAACAGCCACGACCAGCCTTTCGATATCGACAGCATCCCGAACCTCAAGGTCGTCGAGGATGCCCATATTCGCTTCGCACTGAACGCATTGGACAACAATTACACACAGTGCGCCAAGGTCCTCGGCATTTCCCGTTCCACCCTAAAACGCAAATTGAAAAACCTTTAGAAAACCGGCGGGATTTCCATCGCCATGCGACTCAGATTATGCGGCTTTGCGCCATTCGAGCGGTCGGGCTTGGTTTCAACTTCGGCCGGTTTTCATCCGACAGTTCCGATCGTCGCCTGGATTCCGGGTCTCCGCAAGCTCCGCCCGGAATGACGGTGCTGGTTGGCCTACGTTACAACCAGAACCGAGTGCTCCTTGGATGCGAAACGGTCCCTTTTGGCCCGGTGCGTCAAAATGGGGCGCCCAAAACGAACCGTTCCGACCGGCGTCGTCAATCCACGTCTTGACGACATCTCCTCGCCCCGCTCTTTTCGACGGTTTCCCCCATGATGGCACGCAACTTGCTCAATACACTTGCCAAAGGAGGCGAGACCCATGAAAACAGTCCTGTTTGTCGATGACGAAAAAACTCTTTTGGAAAGCGTACGCTCCGGCTTCCTCAACAACAGCGAAACGCAGTTGTTGACTGCGGAAAACGGCCGCGCGGCGCTGGACGTACTAGGCAAGAACAAGGTGGACCTGATCGTGACCGACTTGAGAATGCCGGTCATGGACGGCTTCGAACTTCTGGCCCGCCTGAACGCCGAATACTCGAAAATCCCGGTGGTTGTGATGAGCGCCTACGGGACCTCGGAAATCGAAGACAAGCTGAAGGCTCTCGGGATAACGGGTATCCTGGACAAGCCGCTCGACTACGACAAGATGCTGAAAATCGTCGAGGATTCCCTGGCCAGCGGTCCCCACACAGGAAGCGTGTTCGGAATATCCCTGTCGAATTTTCTCCAGCTCATCGAAATGGAAGAAAAGACATGCCTGTTGGAAGTGGAGTCCGACGGGAAAGGAAGCGGTTTTTTCTATCTGGAAGAGGGCATCCTGTTCGACGCGGTGTACAAGCGCATGAAAGGCGAACTGGCGGCCCTGGAAATGCTTTCCTGGGAAAGCGTGAAATTGACGTTCAGGACCCTGCCGGTCAAACGCATACGCCGAAGCATTCAAAGGGGCCTGATGTCTTTGCTGATGGAGGCCGCCAATTCGATGGACGAACAAACAGACGCTCCTCAAAACGATTCAGATCATTTCGGTTCGGCGACCGATTCGATGGGAATCGGGGAGGAAGACGGGGCCAAGGACGACGGAGTTTTGGCGGAGAGCGAAACGGCAGGCGACTCTGAAACCGTTTTGAAAATGGAAGGCGACGTGGAAGCCGAGCCGCAGGACAATTCGAAAAACCGGGAATTCCACGAGGAAGAAAACTCCGGAGAAAGCCAAGAGGCTTTCGCCGGGGATGCGCCAGGCGGGAAACCGACTCCGACCGACGAAAAGGAGCCGGACGACGAAGCAACCGTCGCAAGACCGAAGGCTTCCGACGGCAAAAGCGGCGAGGTTGCGAATCCGGACGGAAATGCTCCGGAGGACGCAGATGAATTTCAACCTGTACAAATTAAGGAAGGAGAATCAAGGATGTCAACTTACAAGGGATTGCTGAAGGAAATGTCGGACGAGATCGACGGAGTGATCGCGGCGGGTCTTTTCGGAATGGACGGCATTGCCGTGGCCACGCACAACCCGGAGGGCGCCAACACGGACGCTTTCGGCGCCAAGTTCGCCATGGTGATGCGGCTGGTGGAAAAGTCGAGCGGTGAAATCCAGAACGTGGGAGCCGTGGAGGAAAACCTGGTGCAAAGCGAGGGCGCCTGGATTGTCACCAAGTTCGTCAACCCGAAATACTACGTCGGCATTATCGTGAACAGGGATTCCACCCTCGGAAACGTAAGGCTGGTGGCCAACAAATTCTTGCCGAAATTCGCGAATGCTCTCGGATAATTTCGGTCGGTAAAAACCTTTAGAGAAACCAAAAGACACCAAAGGAGGAAGATATGGCGACGGAAGAACAAAAAAAGAAGAACCTGTTTAGAATCATGACGATCATGCTGGCCGGTCTTGCAAAGTCCCTGTACGACCTGTTCGGGGAAACGGCTTTCGCGACCATGAACGAAGTCGGCAAGGAGATTTTGAAAATCATGGAAAACGAGATGGGACTGGAGATTTCAGGAGAAAACCCCAAGGACGTACTGACGGAAATCGGTCGCATCTTCGCCGACGAAATCGGTTTCATCGAATCGTTCGAAGTGGTGGAAAACGGCAACAAGATGAGCCTGGTGGTCGACAAGTGCCAGGGATGGAAGCTGACGCAAAGAATACTGAAGACCGGCGTCGAGATTCCTTTCACCTGCCCGATCATGAACGTGGGGGAAGCCGCCCTGCTGCGCGCTGGCAAGCACGCCCATCGCGCCATCACATCCAGGCCCGAAGTCCGGGGCAGCGAAATCGCATTCACTTTCGAAGACTGATGGGTCCGGCTATTGCGAACGAATGACAAAGGAGAAAACGGGGGAATGACCATGCAGAAATCGCGAAAAAACCGAAACACGGTCGATTCCCCCGTCTTTTTCAGAAGAGACGACTGCTTGACACTGGCCCAGGCCAGGTACTACCAGGACCTTCTGTACCGTACCGTCAAAGTCGGAACGGAACTGGAGTTCGCCATGCCGAAAGGGGCGCGGCGAGAAGAGTTTCAACCCGGTATCGAAAAGCTCCTCAAGCCTTCCAAGGACATGAACCGCCTGGGCGACCTGGGCGTTTTCGACGTGGTCAAGGAACACTGCGGCATCGAACTGCAAATCATCGGCAGACACCCGCACTGGGAAGCGCTGGTCAGCCAATACGATCAGATCCTCTCCGGATTGCTGGACAAGCGAATCCGCATGAAATACACCTGCGGACTGCATTTTCACATGATCGGCATCGGATTGTCGGAGAGCATACCGGACATCGTCCTGGCCAATCTCTGGAACATCCAGAGAAAATACGCGCCCGGCCTGAAATTTCTCACCAGCGCCGGCTTCCGCCCGGACGGATTGTGCAGAAGGCGGCAGCACAACGCCCATTATGAATTCATGCGATTGTCCCCTGCGAACATGAAAATGGTCGAGATCCAGAAGGTCTTGAAGGACAGCCTGGAGGTCCCGGAACATCAGAATTTCTTCAATCTCGAACATGCGGGGTTCGACGAAAACAAGGATGTCTTCCCATTTCATATCGAACTTCGCTACCCGGACGGCGATTTGAGCGCTGTAAGCATATCCGCCAAAACGTTTCTGATGCTGGCGATGCTGTTGAAGGCGGTCGAAATTTCCAAGTTCGGTCTCCTACATGTGGGAAAAATCCACGAATGGAAGAGAAAAAAGGAGCTGATGGATCTGATCAGCAACAACGACGGCACCCTTGCCGCCAGCGACACGTCGGCAGTCGCAGGCGATGTCATGGAGGAATTCCGGACCAACGCCAGAGAGCTGCTCATGTTTTTGAAAAGCATTTTCATCGTATTGGACACTCCTGCGGAGATGGTCTTGCAGGCCCTTTCCGAACTGCCGATATCTTTGAGAAGAATCGAAAAGGACGACTGGCGGGAAATCGACGGCCAGCTGCGTCGTCTCCTGAACCCCGGGGACAATTCCGCGGCGGAAGACATGAGACTGATAAAAATCATCGAACTCGGGCTGATCGACAGGCAGGAGGACTACTCGAACTGGGTCAAATTGGCGGCCATAAAGGCCGGTATTCCAGCGAAATCCCTGGATATGAAGCTTGCCGCTCTCAAGTACAGGGAGCCGGTCTGGCACCGGGAATTGGGAAGGATGGTGTTTTTAAAATAATGTGCGGATTGGTGGGCATTTTGATCGGTTCCCCTTTGGGAAGGCAGGCCCTCGACCATGTCAAGGATACGTTCAAGTCCAACTTGATCGCCAACGAAGTGCGCGGCAAGGAGGCCACCGGCGTGGCGGCCTTGAAGTACGACGGCGCTTGCAGGGTGGAAAAACTGGCGGTGAACGCCCGGGAATTCGTCGAGACCTCTCTGTTTGCGGACTTTTTGGACAAGTCCGTGACGGAGGAGACTACGATACTGCTGGGCCACACGAGAAAACCGACAAAGGGAAGCGTGCTGGACAGAAACAACAATCATCCCATCGTCGTAGGAGACACCGTGGGCATTCACAACGGGACGATATCCAACGACGACGAGTTTTTTTCGTACCGCGCCCTGGCCTCCGGCAGAACCGGCGACCGTATCGGCTCTGTGGACAGCGAGGCCATTTTCGCGCTGATGGACGACTTGAATCTGGTTCGGCCGTCAGACCGGCTCGTGGCCGATATTCGCCAGGCCACGACACTGATCGCGGGGTCCTACAGCTCTCTGTTCTTCCACAGGAAAAGGCCCGGAACGCTTTTCCTTTTCAGGTACGACAACCCCGTTTCCGTCCATTACGAAAAGCAATGCAATTGCCTCCATTTTTCTTCCAGGTACATTTTCCTGCGGAAAACATTCGGGAAATCCGTCATTTCGGAGCAGTTGCCCAACAAATGCGGCTTTATCTTCGATGCAACAAGTTTGAAAAAACTTGAAAAAACGCCGGTCGCAACGTTCCATATCGGAACAGGTACGGAGCAACAGCCGACTTTCGAGCATTTCTGGAGATTTTATGGAAAAAAATGCCAGACGACGATATGAGCCGACCATGGCGCCGGAATATTTCAGCAATATCGACCAGGTCCTGGCGCCTGTCAGGCACGAGATGGGAAACTCGATCAATTCGGTGAAAATCGCACTGGAAGTCCTGGTCCGCAATTTCGATGTATTCGACGACGAGCACAAGCTGAAAATGCTCCAGGGAGCGCTGGAACAGACCGAAAGACAGACAAAAGTCATGAGGGCGTTGAAATCCTATTCCCGAACGACGCTCAGCGACATAACCGACATGCCGTTTTCTCCTCTCTGGAACGAATTCATGATGACCGTAAACAGAAAGACAAAGGAATCAGGCATTGAAATTGCGGTGGAAAGCCCGTCCGAAGCCAAATGGATACGCGCCGACAAGAACGCGCTGCGGTCGATTTTCGGACACCTGTTGACAAACGCGCTGGACTCCGTCGAGAACGTCGAGGAACCGCGAATCACCATCGGGACCATGAATTCGGAAGGCCGTCTTCATGTCTTTTTCTGGGACAACGGTCCCGAAATTTCTGAAAAAAACCTCGCAAGGCTTTGCGTTCCGATGTTCACCACAAAGAAAAACAATGCGGGAATCGGCCTGTCCATCGTACAGAAAATTCTTGCAAAAATGGACGGAATCCTTCATATTGTAACTTCCGCGGACGGAAATCGGTTTGAAATCGGCATCCCGTTGGCGGAAAAGAAATCGGCGATCAAAAAATACGCGGCCAGTTTTTAACCCGGTTGAAAGAATCACGTTCCACCCGACGTCATGTGTTCCGGCGATGGGGGATTAGAGCAAAATTTTGCCGTTTTATATTGAATCCTCATGGAATCGACAGACATACTGGTGATAGAACACGATCCGAAATTCCTTTCCGCCCTTTTGGAATGCCTAAACCAAAGGAAGGGGTGCCAGGTGCGTGCCGCCTCCGATGGAAAAAAGGGACTCGACGAAATAAAGCGGAGGCTTCCGGACATTTTGTTCGTCGAACTGATCCTGCCCAAGATTTCCGGAGAACTGCTGATCCGTCTGGCACGTCAGAAAGACCCTGGCTCCAAAACCGTAATCGTCGCCACGTCGGGCGTACTTGCCGAATACGACAATGTCGAATCCCTAGGGGCCGACTTTCTAATCGCCAAGGCCGCCCCGGCCGCATTTCGAACCCAGGTCGAAAAAGTCCTCCAAGCCATCGAAGTCAAACGAACCGAGAAAAATGTTTTTTTTTTGCCGCCCCACGGCCTTAAAAAAAGAAGAATCGTCCGGGAGCTTTTGAACTCCCGGTCGGACATCACCAGAATCTTCCACAACCTCCGCGAGGGCGTCGTCGTCTTCGACACCGACCAGAAAATTCTCCAGGTAAACATCGCCGCAAAAAGGCTCGCGGGCAAAAAGACCCTCCAGCTCATTGGCAGGCCCATGGACTGTCTTTTCGGGCGGCAGACGGCAATGCGGATAGCGGAGACCATCGACCGATTGAAGCGAAATGCGGACATAAAAAGCGAACCGTTCGTCGTCGAGACGGAAAACAAGACCCTGGAGGTTGCCGTCATTTGCTTTCACAGGGACGAAATCTTCAATTTCGGGGCCGGTCTGATATTGCTTTACGATTTGACTTCCCACATGAATACCCAAAGGCAGCTCGCACGGAAAATCAGACAACTGGATTACTATTCCGACATCATGTCCCATCTCGGCGACGGGATCATGGTGCTGGACCGAAACCGAAACATTCTGTTTTCCAACCGTTTTTTTCTCGATTTTTTCGATATTTCAGGATGTTCCACAGTCTGCCGCAAATGCCACGATCTGTTGGCCTGCCAAAACGAACACTGCTGTTCGGCATGCGAAGCCGGGTTCGACAATCTCTTCACAGCCGGCAAAAGGTATTCGTTCGAGAGAGTGCTCAGGAATCGCGACGGGCTGGACCACCATTTCATCGTCTCGGGGGCCCCCCTGGACGTCACCCCCGACGGCATCTCCTCCGCCTTGTTCTCCTTCAACGACGTTACCGAGCTTCGCCGGCTGACCGGCTGCATCGAAGCCTCCGCGCAGATCGCTTCCCTGCTCATTCGAGAGAAGAATTTCAGGAAGAAAATCCCGGAAATTCTCGAAATCGCGGGAAACGCCTACCATGCCCGTCAAGTTCTCTGGTACGAGAACCAAAGCCTCGAAGACGGCGCCGCAATGGCCTTCCCGCTTTCCAGGTGGATATCGAAGGAAAGCCGGAATGGAATAGAGAAAACAGGCTCCCTGTTGAAACAGATTATGGCCGACGATATTTTTCGCCGATGGTTCGATGTCTTGTCCGAAGGGGAACTCGTCCACGAATTGACATCGGCCCTGCCGGAAAACGAAAGGGCCTTTTTCGAATTTCGGAACATCCGTTCGGTCCTTGCCATTCCAGTGCTGGCACAAGATCAACTCGAGGGCTTTCTTTTGCTGGCGGACTGCGCCTACGACGAGAAATGGCGGGAAATGGAGGTGAACGTATTGCAAATGACAACCGATTCCATAGCCAACGCCATCGAAAACCAAAAGGCGAGCGCCGAAAAGGAGGAGCTGCGCAAGCAGCTCATCAAGTCCCAGCGGATGGAATGCATGGGCGAAATATCTTCGGGGGTGGCGCATAATTTTCGCAACATCCTGGCCGGAATCATCGCCAACAGCCAGCTGATTCTGATGAAAGACCAATACGACAAGGAGCTTGAAACTCTTGTCGAGGGCATTAAGAAACTGAGTTTCGAAGGTTCCGAACTCATCGACAACCTGCTTCGGTTCTCACGAGAGGGAGAGGTGTTCGAGCAGAAGGTCTTCAACCTGGCCGCGACCCTTTGCGAAGTCTATAAAATAGTGGCCCACTCCTTCGACAAGAAAATCCAGATTCGCAAGAAATGGCCCGAAAGAATCCACATCAAGGGAAATCCCTCGATGCTCTATCAAGTCTTCATGAACCTGTGCACCAACGCCAGGGACGCCATGCCCGACGGCGGGGTGCTCGACATCGAGGCCAGACGCGAAGGCGACCAGATCATCGTCGTCATTTCCGACACGGGCGTCGGCATGGACGAAGTCACTTGCGAAAAGATTTTCACCCCCTTCTTTACCACAAAGGAAGAAGGAAAAGGCACAGGCCTCGGGCTTTCCACCGCCTACGGCATCGTCATGGACCATGGGGGAAATATCGAGGCGTATTCCCAGCCGGGCCTGGGGACCACATTCAGAATATCCTTTCCGGCCCGACAGGCGGAGCAGCTGCCGGACAAGAATTTCGACAACACGTCCGTCAGGGGGCAGGGCCAGAAAATTTTGATCGTAGACGACGACGAAAGCTTCAACAAGGTAACCAACAAGCTTTTGAATCTGATGGGATTCAGCACTTTCTCCGCCTTGTCCGGGTACGAAGCCACCGAAATATACAAGGCCATCGCGCCAAATTTGGTCCTCCTGGACCGGAACATGGACGGCATGGACGGTGTCGAAACAGCCGAAATCCTCTTTGATTTCGATCCCGACGCGAAAATCGTCTTTCTCTCCGGATACGACAAGGAAGGGCCGGACGGAATACCCCAGGATTTGGCGGACAAAATCAGGGGCTATATCAGCAAGCCCTTTGAAATAGACGAATTGAGCGCGGCAATGGCCGAGATTTTCGGCGAAAAGGAAGGATTATTCGCTAAAAAAAGGTAGGGGGACTGAGGTTGAGAGCCAGGGTTTCCCAGCTTGAAATGATGCTTTCATGGCTTTAAAATCGAAGCCTTGCGGTATTCTTCTTCCGCTCGAAAAGCGAGATCCAGTTTTTCGTAAAGACTTCCGGCAACGCGATGCAGGCCAGAATCTTCCGGGAAGAATTCAAGGGCCTGTTGAATTACGGGCAGTGCTTTCTCATACTCCTTTTTTGAATAAAAAAAGCGGTAAACTGTCAAGAAGTACGTTTTTTGAACACGGTCTTCGCTGGATACATAGCGCAAAGCTTCCAGATACGAAGACTCGGCCTTTTCCCTATTCCCCTGGGAGACCATGAAATCGGCAAACTTCAAATGGGGCAGAACCAGTGAAGGAAGGGCCTCGTGCATCTGCTTTTCGCTCAATCCGAACCAGACCATCAATGCGAGACAGTCGTCTGCAATTCTCGGCTCGCTCTCCATGGCCGACCGCAGGACATCCAGCCCCTCTTCGACCATGTTTTCCTGAAACAGCCAGGACGCATAGCTCAAATAGGGCAACGGGTTTTGATGGTCGTATGCTATGGCCAGGCGCATCAACTGGCCGGAGCCATTCTTCCGTCCGCGACCGGATAGAAAAAAGCCCGCTTCCTGCAAGTACCGGCTGTTTAGAGGGTCCAGCATAAGCGTTGTTCGGAAATTGCGCAAAGCGTCTTCGTTTTGTTTTGCAGCGGCGTACGCTTTTGCCAGCAGGAAACGATATTCCGGGTTCATCGGGTCGGCTTGGGCGGCTTTTTCAACGGCCTGTCTAAAAAGTTGCCGCTTTTCGGAGGAGATGTCTCCGTCCATGTTCATATTTCTGAAATCCGAATAATGGTAGTTTCCCTTCAGCTCGCCGAAATTGATGAAAAGCACGCCTGCGAAGAGAAGTAGCGACACCAGAATCGCAGGATAGGACCGGATTGCGCAAGGCTGGAGGTAAGTCGCCGGCAGCCCCTTTCGAAAACGGGTATGGGCTGCGGAAACAGCGACCGAAAGAATAAAGAAGAAATAGAGCCCGTTGGCGCCGATCTGCATATTGAAGTCCACCACCGAATGCAGAAGGATGGATAAAACAGCGGCGAGGCAACTCGCAAACAAATATATGGCGAAACCTTCCCGGCGTCTCTGAAAGGTTTGAAAAGACCGGTACAAAATGAATGCCAAGGCAAACAGCGCCAAGCCAACGACGATCAGGCCTCCGGTGACCAGAAATTCCAGATATTCGTTATGCGCATGTTCTAGAATACGGGTTCCGGGATAGGTCCGATATTTGGGATAAATATGGACAAACGTATCGGACCCCGAGCCGAACACCGGAAAATCCCGGAAAATCGAGATGCTATCGGACCAGTAAACCGGACGGCCGGTCGCAAGCTCGCCGTACTCGTTGTAAATGTTTTCGAATCTTTCTATAACCAGTTTCCAGGATTCGGTACCCGCAAAAAACAATACCGCTACGATAACAATTCCAAAATAGAGACCCGTTTTGTATCGGCCCGTTTTAAAAACGATGAATAGCGCAAGAGATCCCATGGAAATGGTCAAGGAAACAATGCCGCCCCTGGAAAGCGTGACGAAAAGAGAGGTCGCCATCAAGACAGCAGCCGAACCGTACAGAAGATGAGAATGCAGTTTTTTGTACAATAAGGCATCCATAACCTTTCGCCGTAACGAAACTTTCGCGATAACCGGTCGATGAATCAAAAACAGTCCCAATGCCAAGGGAAAAAGCATCTCCATCAGCCCGGCGTAATGGTTTCGATTTACATACGGTCCTACGGCCTGGTGCCCATACACGGATTCTCTGAGAAACATTATTTTTTCATGAGGCAACGGATAGCCAAAAATCTTCGTGAAAAACTCGAAAATGACGAACAGGGCCAAAAAGGCACCGAACCAGGAAACGACACGAAGGGTCTTTTTTAGGAACGTCGAGTCCGATAAAAACTGCACGGCGATGTAATAGAAAAGCACGTAGGAGGAAAAACGGAGGAAAGCCTTCACTGTCGAGCCTGGATGAACCGAAATGGGCATCCAATTCGCGGCGGAAAGGGCCCCTGCGGAATTGCGATAGATTTGCTCCGTCTCAGGAGAAACGATTCGGACGAACCCGGCGGGAAGCGGAATGGCCTGAAACAATATTGCCCCGCCTACCAGAAGCAGCGGGAATATACCAGGCGCTCGGTAGAGTTTCGAACGGCCTTTGGAAATGAATAGAAGCAAGGCGCTTGCGCAGATCAGGCACTGTAAAACAGTGCAGGCCCATGTCTCTACTGTTCCGAAAGCCAAGGGAGCAAAGATCAAAGCGGCGAGGAAAAGATGGTAGGCGGTTTTGTGCATGGATGGATATCGTCTTCTGAATGCATTTGACCTGCGCGGTTCATTATCAAGGCCGTGAAAAAAAACTCACGCAAAGCCGCGAAGGCGCAAAGTGCCTTGCCTGGGAATCTTGGCGCCTTTGCGTCTTTGCGTGAGACTTTATCCTACCGGACTTCCCTCCAGAACGGCGGCGGGATTGTCGCTCGCCAGCCGTATAGCCTGCTCTGCCCCGATGCGCTTTGCGGCTGCCTCGACTGCTTTGGAAAGGACCGGCAGACGGAACTTGCTGGAATGCGCATCCGATGCGATGATATCGACCTTTCCTGAATCCAGGAGCACTTCCGCGCAAATTTGCGAATCGACGCCGAAGTCGCCGTTCAGGCTGCCGGCGGTAATCTGAACCAACACCCCTTCCCGCAGCACATCGAAAAGTCTTTGGGGATCCCGAACCACGGCGGAATTGCGTTCGGGGTGGGCGATAATCGGATACAACCCCTCTTCGCCAAGCCATGACAGCAAGTTGGCAGTAAAGGGAGGAAGGTAATCGTGAGGCAACTCGACAAGCACGTACCTGGTCCGGTTGACGGTGTATTTTTCAAACAAGCGAAAATCGAGGGAAATCGAGACCTCGGCAGCAGGATAGATTCCAACCGGGACATGTCGTTTTTCAAGATGCCGGTTCAATTCCTCGACTCGTTTCATAATGTCTTCCGGCGAAAGACCGGGATGTCGGACATGCGGCGTCGCGACGATTCCGGATATTCCGTCCGCGTTAGCGATCTTCGCCATTGCAAGCGATTCGGCCATGTCCGACGCGCCATCGTCGATGCCCGGCAAGATATGGCAATGGCAGTCGATCATTCCATCCCTCATTTTGTATCCGATTTTTCGTCCTTGTTCTCAGTATAGTAGCTTCCATAGGTACCGTAATACCTGTAATGGTAGTAATCGTGCTTTTTTTCGTCCACCGCGTTGACGATTTGTCCCAGAATGTTCACGCCGATATTTTTCAGCGTTTTAATGGCAAGACCAGCGGAATCGTACGTGGAAACGCCCGATCTCACAACTAAAATGGTGTAATCGACGATTTTGCTGATCAAGACGGCATCTGTCACGTCCGCCATCGGAGGGGAATCGAAAATAACGAAATCGAAATTCGATCGGAGATTTTGGAGTAAATGATTGAGCCGTCCCGTACTCAACAACTCCGAAGGGTTGGAGGGGACCGGGCCGGAAGTTAACAGATGTAGAAATTGCGATTCTTCGGTCTTGCGGACGGAAACGGCGGAATTGCCGGCCAAGCAGGTACTCAGTCCTTTCTTGTTGTCTTTTCCAAAAATTTTGTGAATCCTGGGCCGGCGCAAATCCGCGTCGATAAGCAGGACGCGCCGTTCGGACTGCGCCAGAGAGATCGCCAAATTCGAAGCGGACACTGTTTTTCCGACCTTTTGCGTCATGCTTGTAACAAGAACAGGAGTCATACTTCCTTTTGACGCGGACAGCAGCAAAGCGGTCCGAATGGCTTTGTATTTTTCGGAAGCCGCGGAATTGGGTGAAAAATGGACAACCTTTTCAATATCCTGGGATTTGTTTTTCAAGACAGGCACCATCCCCAGCACAGGCATGTCCAGCCGAGTCTCCGCGTCTTCGGCGGTTTTCACCGTGTTGTCGAGGTATTCGAGCAAAGCCGCAAGGCTCACCCCCGCCATCAAACTCGCCACAAGCCCCATGATTATGGTTCGCCTCGGCCCCTTGGTCGTTGGAAATGCCGGCATCCGAGCCTCTTCGACGACCCAGACATCGGTTGTCTGCTTATTCTCGGTCACATTGTATTCCTTGATCCGGCTGATTAAGCGTTCATAGAGCAACCGGTTCACCTCGACATCCCGGTTCAAGATCTCGTACTGGATCAATTTGTCGCTCATGACCGCCGCGTTCTGCTTGGTCTGATCGAGAAGATTTTGTATGCTGTTCGCCCCTTCTTGTTCCAATTCGTATTTGTTTTTAATCGACCGGACCACCGCCGTTATTTCGCCATATAATTTCTCCCGCATGGCGGCCAAATCACTCTTGGCCTGGATCATCTGGGGGTGCTTCGGCCCGATTTTTTTGGACAGCCTTTGAATCTCCTGTTCCTTGTCGATGACCTTCTGTCTTAGATTGCCGACGGCAGGGTCCTGGGAAACCACTGCCAGATTCAACGCCTGTGACGGCGAAATCCTGCTGATCTCCCGGTACAAGGATTCCAGCTCATTTACTTCCGCCTGGGCCATGGTCAGCTTCCTGCTCAATTCCGTTATCTTCTGTGGAAAAAGCAGCTCTTCGTTGCCGACGGTGTAAATATCGTTTCTTTTTTTGTATTCTTGCAGGACCTTTTCACTTGCCTCCAGTTTTTCCCGTTGCAAATCCGCTTTGGCCTTCATCCATTCGATGGTTTCCCCGGTCGATTGCGTGCTCATCTCCAATAGAACGCGCTTGTATGCGGAGGCGACGCTATTGACGACTTTCTGCGCGAAAACCGGACTGGTCGATGTAAAACCGACGATAACGATATTTCCCTCCTCCGCCGCCTTGGAAACGGAAATGCCGCCTGTGATCATCAAGGCCATGGATTTGATTTTCTGCTCTTTCAACTCCTTTTCGGTCAGAACATGATCCTGAACCGTCATGGAAACCGGCGGTTTCTCCACGATTCCGGCGAATTTCAACGCGGCATCCAACGTTTTTCCAAACCAGATACCAACGGAATCGAGAAAGGAGGGGCCCGAGTTGTCCTGGGGAAAATATCGGGTGTACGTTTCATCGAGGTTCAGACTTCTGACCACCATTTCCCCTACTTTGGTGCTTTTGATAATCTGGGTTTGGGTGGCCAGAAAACCGGGGTCGTACCTGAAACCGGTCGCCGTAAATATCGGAGGCGCACTGTTTTCCTGGATCAGAAGCTTGGCCGAAGCCATATAGAGCGGCACTCCTGAAGTCGCCTTGATGAAAACAAATGGAAGACTGACGAAAAAAACGAGCAGAATAATGTATTTCCTTCGTCTAAGTATGTGAATATACTTCTTGACACTGATGGTCTCTTCTTCTCTTAGTACGATATTGTCCATTTCACACTCGATAGAATTTTAAAAATAGCTTTCCGGCACCACAATAACGTCATTTGGCAGGATGGGTTGGTCCATTTTCACGTCTTCCAGCAACTGCTCTCTACCGTTGATCGTGCGAATGACCTTGGTACGTCCGGGCGCCCCCTTGTCGTTTACGCCGCCTGCCATGGTAAGCGCCTGGATGACAGTGAGGCCGTCTTCGTAGTTGTACGAATTCGGCTTTTTTACTTCCCCGGATACGTAAAACACCTCTTTTCTGGGAATAAATACGTTGTCGCCATCGACGATCTGGATATTCTCCGAATCGCTCCCTTCCTCCATGAGCCGGCGAAGGCTGATTTCCATCTTGTTGTCCTTTTGGGTGGAACCGAGGTTCACCTTGCGATGCACGATCACTTTGTTCGCCGCATTGTCGGTCAATCCTCCGGCCGTCGATATCAATTCCAAAAGGCTCGTATATCCTTCGATTTCGTACAATCCGGGGGAATCGACCTCCCCGAGTATCGTGGCCTTGCGACTCTTGAACGATTCCACGAAAATACTGACTTGCGGATTGATGATGTATCCATCCGCATAAAGCGACTCGATTTTGGCCGAAAGCTCGTTTACGCTCACGTTCGCCGCATTCACCTGGCCGATGAGCGGCAACGTTATTGTGCCGTCTCCGCTTATGCGGGCTTTTGTGTGCAAATCCGAATGATCGTAGACGGTGATTTCCAGAATGTCCCCTTCTCCGAGAATGTAATCTTGGGACGAACCCGGGGACACGCCCAAAAAAACGATCCCCAAAATAAGTATAGTTCGAAGTAAAACCATTAATACCTTATTAAAGCGAAAAAAACGGGCTTTGGTTAGCAAGCCCATCGCATAAAACATCCATTGCCATCCCTATCGACAAGTATATGATACAGCCGAAGTTTCTATTGGTATATGCTTCCCCTTAGAACCAAGGTATGGTCGTCGAAATCATACTCGGAATAATTGGAATCGCGCCTCGTATAGACATAGGTAAAACTGAATGCCATCCAATCCCTGAACTCGTATTTCACAGACGGCGAAATCCCATACTCCCAATCGTTTCGTTCCTTTTGCGAGGAAAACCCCTCCTCGTCTTTGTATTCGTCGTAGAACACCGTGGCGTCGAGATTCAAATGCAGTTTCGACGTCAGGTCGTAATTGACGGCCAACCCTACGAAATTTGTCAAGATATATTTGGTGACACTTCCCTCGACATCGTCCTTGTTCACGATTTCCCCGATCGGTTCGTCGTAGCGACGATAAGCGTTCAGCACTATGTTGGTGCGATGGGAAAAGTTATATTGTAACTGGAGTTCCGCCACCCAGGAGTCGGCGTCCTTCAGACCTGGCTGCTCGTATGACCTTTTGCCGTATCCGCCTTTCAGCTGGCCGCTGGTTTTGTCGGTGATTTCCCATCGGAATCCCGCGTAGTAGCGATATTCCTCGCTGTCCGAATCGATGTTTTCGTAATGGAGATCGGTATATTCAAAATTGGCGAAGATCGAAGTCTTCGAAGAAAATTTAAAATAAGCATACGAGGAAAACGAATTGTCCATGCGGTCGGCCCGGCTGTTTTCGGAATCGTCGTAGTTCAGGTAAAAATTGGAATAATCCAAGCGCAAACCAAGCTTCGCCGTGGGATCGTAGGTCCCGACCGCATTGAAAAGATTGTTTTTATACCGGTCGTCGATCGTCAACGCCCGAGAGGATACGGAATCGTGACTATATTTGAACTGATCGAGCACCCGAAAAGAAAATTTGTTCATGGTCTGGTAACGAAAATAGGCATCCGCCCGATGGGAAACCATGTTCTCGTCGCTTTTTCCGTAATATATCTCGGCTTGAGGGCTATACAACAAAAACCCCTGGTACTTCCGATTGGTTTTCGGATAAAAAGGACTTACCACCAACCCGCCCGGCGTGGCGCTTGCGGTGACAACTTCGACAATGCGTTCGCAACTGCCCGGTATCGCCGCCCACACGCCCGGCGTCAAATATGTCGCCCAAACATCTTCCTTGTCGTACTTTGTTTTATACAAATTCGATTTATACAACTGCATTATGGAAAAGAACAGGTGAAGATTGCCGCAACCGCCGAAAACCTCGTCCCCATCAATGGATCCTTCGTTTTCTCCGAGTTCTTCGGACAAAACAAGCCGGGGCGAATCAGCAGCGCCGGAATCCCGGCTTCGATTGTCGCCTGGGCCGGATGACATGGCAAGCGTATTGCCGTATCCCGATACCGTCACCAACCCGAGAAGCTCGACGGCACTGGTATTCTTTGCAGCGTGAACCACCGGCCAGGAATTGCCGCTCTGCAAGGGAATTGCAATGAAGACTGAAATAATAACGATTCCAATGAAATTTCGTTTTTCCACATTCCCCTCCTGTGGAATCACCAAGCTTTTATCAGGAATGGTGCGACACTAGTTGATCAGACCAACCGGCGATATTCGGCCGAGTCCTTGCCGCAAAAGGCAATGCAAGAAGCTCGATAAAAAAAAGCGTCGGTTTTGGTATCTCGTTTCGCGCGAATGAACAACCGATTGTACGCGCATGGAACAAATCGAATGGGCATCGACCGTTTCTTCGCCAAGGTGTGCCGTTATCGGCCAATTTTTCGCAACGTCAAGGTCTCGAAGGACTGATCTCATTCCGTCCCCTTTCCACACCGACGGTAATGAGCGCTGACTGCGGCAATGTTTGGCTGGTATATAGATGTCCGAATTTTCCTTGTCCGCCAAAAACGGTGCGATATGCGGCCACGATGGTCGCCGGGGCAATCCCCAAACGTTCGGCGACTATGCCGATCGCGTTGTAATCCATACCGGACCTGAACAACGCCTCCATCAGCCCGCTTTCCGTAAAATCGCCGCCGAGCATGAATTTATAGACAGAGACACGACGCTCCACATCCAGATCTTGTACGGCAAGAAGGTCAATGACCGAAAGCGGCTCAACTCCTTGATCTCGGAGGGCGGCCATAACCTTTGCGGCATCCATTTCGCTTCGCAAAGCCCCCATTATAGCATCTTCGGACGGCAGACCGGAAACATAAAGGGCGACGGTTATTTCGCCGTCCCCATAGCCGGCCTTTTGAGCCAATTCGATAATTTGTTCCACAGGAATGTTTTTTTCAAGGAGCATCCGAACCGCCTCTTGCAGGGAGTATTGATTAAACACCGTTTCCGCGAATTCGCCTGTCAATTCGGGAGCGGATGGCTCGGCGCAGTCCGCCCTTGGAACCAGAATTGCTAACATCAGGAATAAAAGAGTGAAAAAGGTTCTCGTTAACGTTGCAATTGCGTTTTCCCCCATCTTCCCAACCTCCCTTCTCACGCGCGGTTGTTGAAAACATAAACTCGGTTGCAACCGAAGTCGGCGCAAGAACTATAGATACCATATGAATGGTGCGAATTCAACAGCAAACCCCATGCTCTAAATTTCAAGCGCATTTCGCCTGCTCTCTATCGATCTTCGCCTGATACCGGAACAAATCGGCATAATACCCGCTTCGACCCATCAGCTCTTCGTGCGCTCCCTGTTCTATGATGCGACCGTCCTTGAGCACCAGGATACGATCCGCCATGCGAACCGTGGAAAGACGATGGCTGATCAGAAGGGCGCTTTTCTTTTCCAACATGTTTTTGAACCGGCTGAAAATTCGAAACTCGGCGTTGGGGTCGAGGCTGCTGGCGGGTTCGTCCAGAACGATCAGGCGGGCGTCCCTCAACAGCGCCCTTGCTATGGCGATCATCTGCCATTGACCGATGCTCAGCTCGACCCCTCCCTGGAAAAGCTTTCCGAGAACGGTCCGGTATTCGCGCGGAAGTTTGGCGATGAATCTGTCAGCCCCCGAGGCCATGGCGGCATTTTCGACGCTTTCCATATCTGTCGCGGGCAAATCGACGTTACCGAACCGGATGTTGTCTTCGACAGTCAGTTCGTATTTTGCAAAATCTTGAAAAACCGCGCTGATTGCACAGCGAAGCGACGCCTTTGATAATTGATGGAGAGGAATGTTTTCCAAGGCGATCCGCCCCCCGGCCGGATCGTAGAGCCGGCAAATCAGCTTTGCCAACGTGGTTTTGCCGGACCCGTTTTTTCCGACCAGCGCGACAACCTCCCCGGGCCTGACATGAAAGGAAATGTCCTTGAGCACCATGTGTGCCGTGCCGGGATATCGGAACCACACGTGTTCGATTCGCAGACCGCGCACCGCCTCTCGAGGCAGCGGCAACGGAGCCAGGGGCTCCTCGACGCGGGGTTTGAGATCCAGAAATTCGTAAAGATAGGAGATAAACAAGTTGTTTTCGTGCAAATCCGCCAATGCTCCCAGCAAGCTTTTCAAAGAACCCAGACACCGCTGAAACGCCTGATAGAACATTACCATGTCGCCCAGTGTAATCGCCCCCAGTACAGCCCTGTAGACAACCGCGCCAAGCATGGCGAAAACGATCAAAGAACCGAACACCCGGACCAGGAATTCGGCCATTGCACGCTTACGGGATATGGCAAGCTTTTCGCTCCTTAATAACCGGCGCACCTCGCTGAATCGTCTCGAAATTTCCTCTCCGATGCCAAACAGCCGCATCTCTTTGGCGTGGACATTTCCGGTGAGTATCCAGTTGAAGTACATGGCCTTGCGTTCGTCCGGTGTTTTTGCCGTCTGCCAATCGAACATGATCCGAGAAAATTTTATTCGGACGAAAATACCGGGGGCCGCCGCCGCAATCAGCAACAAGGACACCGCCCAATGAAAAGACAGTAAAAGCCCTGAAACCGCTATCAGCGATACGGAACTCTGGCCGAGCCCAATCAGGGTATTCACTATCTGCGCGGGGCGAAACGCCCCTTCCCGCTGCGCCCTGTGGAGGGTATCGAAATATCGAGGGTTTTCATAATAGTCCAAATCGACCTCGACCGATTTTGCATGCAGCATGTCGTACATGCGGTCGCCGACGGTCAAGCTCAAGCCCTCTTGGATTATGCCGGAAACGGCTTGCAAAGACGCCTGGATCAAGGCTACGCATCCGGCAAGGATTACCAGGAAAAGCAACCGTTTGAAAGCCATTGCCGGATCGGCAGTGCCCACGGCTTCCGAAACGGCATCCACAATCAGCTTCATAAGATATAACGCCGCCAAAGGCAAAAACCCCTGCAAGACCGTCACCGCGCCGGAGGCGACTACCCATTTCGGACCCGCCTGCCATACCAGACGGATCGCGCGGTCCAACCGGACCCATCGACGCGCTTTTACAATAAAAGCCTTCATGCCGCTCATTTATCTTGCGCGAACCAACGATCCGTGCGAGACATGCGGCGGACAACGAGGTCCCAGGGTTTTCCGCACTCGTACCTGTCGTGTTCCGGCCAATGGCGAGCTACGACATGCTTATTGCATATGTAATGAAAACATGGCCCATCCGTGGATTCAAACTTCACTCGAATAATGCGCGGTCTCCAGAAACGGCCGACTATCCCCGCTTCCCGGAGCATGCGGTATGGATTTCGCGCCATACGAGACAAACAGCGCCGAATGCCAAAGAGACAATGAAGGCAGCCACCCCGGATCAGGCCCTGCCAGCCGTTTTGTACGCTGCCGACATGGCTGTTGCGAATCCTGCAGAGCACACGACCCACGAGATTGCTTTCATTCACCAGGCCGCTATCCTCGCCTGCCGCAGCATCCCCTCGCGTCACCAGTCCGTCGGCAGCCCGGCGAATTACGCGATGCACGATCTCCTGCCGTTTCGTCCCAGTCCCTCGGATGAAAACAACCACGTCTCCCGGCCGCAACGCATCCACTCGGGCCGGCCCGACAACCAACAAGTCGCCTTGCCGGAATGTCCCTCGCATACTGTGGCCACGATAAAACCTTTTTACGAAGGTCTTGAGTTTGTGCTTCTGTTTCAAGTTGATTTTCAACTGGCTTGGCGAAGCGCGTTCATTGCACGCTCCTCATTCAACGAAAACTGCAGACGCCAGCCTCTGTATTTCCTCGCCATGTCTGCGGCGGATTGAAACCACTGCCTTCGGGTGTGCAGGCAGGTGTTCATAGATTGCATGGGAATCTCGAACACCGCGTTCATAATGTATTCGCAGGTTTTCAAGGAGGATATGGATTTCAGTTCGGTTTTTTCCGCTGCGAAAATGCGGATCAGGGAGTGCACCGGACGAGCGATACCTTTATGACAGAGTTCGTCCAACATTCCGGGATTGCATGTTTCAGGTCTGATATTTAGGCGTTTTCCATCCGCAACCATCCACTCGCCGTTCCGGTCGGGAAATACGAAAAGCCAGTCATCCCCCAGCACCGGGAAATCCCTGGAAACCAATGAGCCTAAAGTCGTTTTTCCCGACGAAGAATGTCCCAGCAATAAAATCGCCCCTTTCGGCCCCGAAACAGCCACAGCATGCAAATACATGCCGTTTTTGACAATCATTCCGCCACTTCCCCTAAAAAACCGGCCGACTTCAGTTTTTCGACAAACTCGTCCACATCCCGAACCACTTGATCTTCCGGTACGCCTTCGCAAACATCCATCAGATGCTCGACGATTTCACGCTTTCCCCGAGGGGATTCCAAAGCTTGCCATATGACCAGCCCGGTAGGGTTGACGACCTGAACCGCATCGGTCTCCGGATTGAACAGGATCGCGCCGTCGGGATCTTCGATACGGCAGGAAACATCGTGATTGACTATGAACTTAACGTCATCCATGGCATTGTAACCTCGTACCCGACCCAAATGTCGGACGTCCGAAATGATTTCTTTTTCCGCCAAATCTGTCAAAAGGCGTGATATGTCCTGGCATATCGAATCAAAAGATGCCCCGTAGAACGATGCGACGTCCTGAATAATTCTGCGCGTGGTTTGCTTTCCATCCATGCGCCTGAGAATATCGGTGGCAGTTCTGTTGATTCTTATCAACCGTTTTGTTTCCGGTATGAATACCAACGAACCTTCTTCAAAATATTCGATGGCTACGGATTTCCTGACTACATACCGTGCATTCATAATGTCTGAGGCACTCTTCAACGGCAAATCGCGAATCGGTCTCTTGACCCGGTGCAAAACACAAGGCAACGAGACATTCGATCCAGGTTTGTTTTTTGTATTTCGGGGTTGGTCTTAACTTCGGCCGGCTTTTTAACCCATGAGCCTACATCATCGCCTGGATTCCGGGTCTCCGCAAGCTCCGCCCGGAATGACGGTGTTGGTTTGCCAACCTTAAAACCAAGGCCTGGATTTCAAACCAATATGCCCTGATTCTCGCCATCACGTGCGAGGAAGCCAATACGAAAAAAAGCAGGGATGAAATCCCATGGTCAGGGTGGAAAACCGTATGTAGCGCTGGCTCCCGGCAAGCAAGCCAAAGCAGCATTGCCAGTTTGGCACGTTGATTGGGCCGCCTCTCCAGTCTGGCACCAGTTTGTCGCTCCCAGCCCGATTGGCCCGCAAGACGGGATATACGTATTGTTAAATCCGGGCGAACAATCCGACGCCCCGGTACCGGTGGAGCATACTTGGCCCAATACGGGCGAAACGCGACCCATGTCGATGCTCACCGGCTTTTCATATTTCAATTTTGGCTTGTCGCCCATTTTCCGCCCTCCACAGCTTCCCTTTGACGGGTGCCTGATCTATAGATAATAGTCGGCCGATGATAATAAGTTGTCAGTTCAAACATGTTTGTATCTCCGATTATCCCTTGCTTGCCGTCTTCTTCCTTCTTCCTTCGGGGAAAAGCCCCAGCCGCTGCGCCTCCGTGCATATCGGCGATGTATCGACAAGCCTGCCCGTGGCCTCGAAATTCATGGCCAGGCAATGGGTCAGACACCCCTTGGCATGGATACAATCGCCACAGAGTCCCGGCAAAGCCCCTTCCAGATCGCGTCGCATCTGAATCAGAGTCGGATTCGTAAACCAAACCTCTCGGACACTGTCTCTGCCGAGCTTTCCGAAACACAGTTCAGGAACGTTGCGACCGATGCCGCAAAGCGCCATTTCCCCGGTGCCGAGCAGTCCCAGGATGTTTCGGACATGACAGGCGCCGCCACTGCCGCCGTGGCGCAGTATCTCTTTGACTGTCATCAGCGCGGGCGGGAGCATCATTCCGAGATAGATTCCATATCGTTCCTGGATCGGTCCTCGTATACGCTGCTTTAAAGCGACCACCTCGTCGATAGACAACAGCAGTCCCCGTCTCTGAAAATCGGCTCCGCGCCCCAGGGACAGTACAGGATTGAATTTGACCGAACCCGCTCCAAGACTCACAGCCAGCGCGATGAGGCTCTCGACATGCTCCACGTTTTCTCGCATGACAGACATGATGACCTGCGGACGGAAGCCTGCTTCGACCAAGTGTTTGACACCACGAACTGCGGCGTCGAACGCACCCCGCCTGCCCCGGAACCGGTCGTGCCAGTCCGGATCATGGCTGTCCAAGCTGACGGCAACGTTGAACAGCCTGGTCTTATCGCGCAAGTGACGAGCCAGAGATCGATCAATCAACGTCCCGTTGGTCTCCATGGTCAGGCTCAGTTCCTGCTCTGACAGAAAATCGGCAATTCGAGCGAACTCCGGATGAAGCACCGGCTCGCCGCCCGTCAGCTTGACCGAGGCCAACCCGAGCGCTTTGGCCTCCAATACCGCATCCTTGATCAATTCGATATCAAGGCATTCCGCCGGAACGGGTTCCCCGTCGATAAAGGAAGGCGTTATCCAGCAGTGACGACAATGAAGATTGCAGCCTGCCGAAAGGTACAGATAGAACATGAGCAGGGGAGGCACACCCGGCGGCAACTCCAGGTCGGACTTGTCTTTTTCAAGTGAAATTTCAAGCCCGTCGCATGTATCTTTCCGAATAGTCATATCTACGCTTCGCTCTGATCGTTTCTTTTTCCAGAAACTGTCTTTAACACATTGCGTTGGAAGCTTGCATTTCCTCTCTCAATGCGCTTTTCGTCTCTTGAAGGAACTTCCGATAGCAACAGCTCGGATTTGCCACGTACAAATTGCCAGTGCGGGTGTATTCGACGGCGGGACACCCTCCACTGCAAAAGGGGGCCCACTCGCAGCCCTCGCAGCCCGGCACCTCTTCCATCCGGATGCGGTCGCGCTTCCGCATTTCCTCTAAAAGAGGATGGTCTCTCCAGATGGACCGGACAGGAGTTTCGCCGATAGTTCCCAAGGAGGCGGCAGCGAGCATGTTGCACGGAACGATCATGCCGTCGTGATGAACAGCCAGCTTGCAAAACATGCATCCGCAGGACGAAAGGCAACCCATTTTCCACCGATTCGGCCTTTGGCCGGTCGCCTTGGCCTGCTCCATCTCGCAAAACATATGCCATAGCGCCAAGCTCCCCGCTGAGGCAATAATGGTTCCAGGCCGTTCTTCCTGCAAGCGCACCTGCGCTCTCATCGCCACCGGACGCTGCTCGGGCAGAAGCATGATGCGATCCTGATGGGCGCAACCCGTGCCCATGGGCATGGCGTCATTGGTGGAAAACCGCGATATGCCGACATCGTCCAGCAGCAGCCGCGCGATATTGTCAAGGTCATCGACGTTATGGCGGTTGACGGTCACTCTCACCGTAACCGGAAAACCGGCCTCTTTCAAAAGGCGCAAACCGCGGAGAGCCTTTTCGAAGCTTCCTTTTCCCCGCGATGCATCGTGGATGGCCGGGCGGGAACCGTCAATGGATACCTGGATCGAATTCAGGCGGTTCCGACGCCCCTTCCTCTGGAAACGCAACAGAGTAGTTTCATCGATCAGAGTACCGTTGGTCAGGATACTATAACGCATCCTGGATTCGACAACGCCGTCGATCAAAGCCCACAAATCTCGCCGCGTAAATACCTCGCCGCCGCTTAGCGTAACATTCCGTACAGCCAAGCTTCTCAATTCGCCGAAAAAGTCCAGCCATCTTTTTGCAGGCAAATCATTCCGCCCGACCATCTCGTCGTTGTAGAAGCAATAGGCGCAATGGAGATTGCACCGGCCGGTCAGGGAAATATCGAAATCCCTGGGCGCTTCTTCTATCCTCGAATAGGATTCGACTTGGGCGGGAGCCGGGGCCGGCGTATCGGAAGCAACCACAAAGCCGTCGCGGAGCAGTTCCTCCGCGAATGTCTCGACATCCAGGCGAATCTGCCCGTCAAAGGGCACTGCGCACCGACGGGCGAGCGCGGCAGCCAAACCTTCCGTGTTCGATATCCCGTCCATCGCCTGCCAGACGACAAACCCTGTGGAATTTACAACCTTCTCGCGACCCGTATCCGAGTCGAAAAAAACTGCATTGTCGCCTTCGAGACAAACGGAGACCTGAGGCTTTCGGAACCAGTATCTGCGAGTATCAAATTCTTGCGTATCCATTTTGTCGCGATTGAAAAACCTTGTATCGTTCATTTCCTGTCTTCTATTCTTCTGAAAAGCCACCAAGCCATAATGGCCGCGAGGGTCCCTACCGCATTCGAGGAAATGTCCAATGGGTTGAACGTTCGAGACGGCAACAGGAATTGAATTCCTTCCAGGGCGACACCGAAAAGCATGCTCCATAGCGCTGCAAAGGCGACGCTATAGGCTGTCGCCTTTCTAAACGAGCCGATGGCAAGAGTCGTTACGAATGCGAAGGCCAAAAAGTGTTTGATTTTATCCAAGCCTATCCAAAAGATTACCTCGCTTGAGTTGCCGACTTGCGGCTTTACCGCCGCGAACGTAATGATGCAGAGACAAGCGCCAAGCATCCATCGGCACATAATCCTTCGCTTTTCGAGATGTTTTTTTTCCGCCAGGGTTTTTCCCGAATCGGTCGCGCCTGGTTTGCCCGGCCAAGCCCTATGCGGCGACATTTTTTCCGGTTTTCGAGTTCGATTCCAAAGGTTTGAGCGCCTCCAAAAAATCCGACATCAGATCGTACGGACGCGTTAAGAAACACAAAAACGGGAACTTCGGATGCGCAACGCGATTCCGCCAGTCTTTTGTCGTGGGCACGAAAATCCGCCTCAAAAGATAAAGGACCTTTTCCGGCAAGCTCTCCCGCATTGCCAGGTAGTAGGGAAGTTGCGCAGCCCGCATTCGCATGTGGCTTTTCCGATTCGCTCCACGCAAAAGCCTGACGTAGATTCGATCGACAACCCCGGCCACATTCTTTTCCGTTTCAACACGATATGCAATTTTTTCAGGCAGTGAAATCCCGAAGAGATCGCGAGCCAGAAAAAGACCGGTAAACAGCATTCTTCCGCAACGCTTTTGCTCCGCCAGCTTCGTTACGGTGTTCCAATCGAGATGTGGATAGCGTTCGACGAGCTTGGCGACACACAAAGCCTGCTCCATGGACTGCCAGATATCGCAGCTACCGTTTACGCAAAGGTGCAACAGGGTGTCCTCGGTGGATAAAACCAAGACATCTCGACCTTGAAACCGGATTGTACGCATCCGGTCCTCGCAGAAGCCATAATCGAAAAAAAGGCGAAACGGGCCGCCCAGCTCCCAATGCAGATCCAGGAGATACTTGTTTTTTTGATCTAAAAATTCGTACTCTCTTCCGTATTTGAGAACCTGTTCAAACTGTTTGCCCGTGATAGCCCCCATGCGCGAACTAAAACCGGATGACAACAAGGCATCCCGAGCCGGAGCAACGCACCGTTTGGGGACCAGGATGTCCATGTCCATGCTTACTCTCAAGGCGCTGTCGCCATACAACATGTGGGACAGCACAGCTCCTTTGACTGGCAAGGCAGGTATGTTCCGCCCATTCAATAGAGCCAGAACTTCCATCAACTTTTTGCACAACCCCAAATTGTAACCGACAATCCCGAAATAACGACGGGTCAGCTTTTTCATCGCGAAATCCGGCAAAAACGACTGCAAGCGCGCGTTTTTGACAGTGGAATACATGACGGGAAACAAGCGATGCTTATCGGCCTGGTCCAAGATGAAGGCCCAATCGATTGTCGCACCTTGAATCAAAGCCAATGCCCTTTTCCGCCTTTCCTCGACCGAACCAGGTCGTACCAAGGAAAAAAGCAACTGATATTCCGGAAATTTGTCCGCTCTAATATGCTTCTGATAAAGCATTCTTCCTTGAAGCCCAACCATGGCCCATTTGGCTTTTCAGCCAAAGGGTCGCCTTTTGGTGGAAAACATGGTCGCTGTCCAGCAAGGCGATGAGAATGTTAACGTCCAGCAAGGCGCGCATTATATATTTTCCTGCTCGCGCAACATATCAACCTGTTCATCCGTAACAACGACCCCTCTTGAAGGAAAAGGGCGGAAACCTCCTACAGTTTCAAATTCGTCGAATTTGTCCTGCGATTCAATCCGACGCGCATTTGAGGCTTCCATGATCAGATCGGACATTATTTGATCAACGCCGACCTTGTTTTTATGAACCAGCTTTTCTATGGCTGCAATCACATCCTCATCTATATCAATTGTTTTAATCATTTGGCACCTCCCTTCCGCACGTGTTTGATTCTGAAATTTTCCGCTTACCCTTTTTTCCACGCCAAGGGCTACTCGATCCCGATGACAATCAACGAGTCTCTAATTCTTCCAGCAATTCAGGATGACGGTCCAACAATCTAAAGAGATTCATAACAGCCGGCAATGGCCTTGCTTGGCCCCGCTCGTAGCGGGAAAATGCGTTATGTCCGCCCCCTGTAAGATTTGCGGCTTGCTTCTGGGTAAGTTTAAGTTTTTTCCGGATACGAGCCAATTCCCCGGCTTGCTCTTCGTCAACCTGTTTCATGAACGAATCGAGCAACGTTTCCGTGTCGGCAACCTCTTCTCCGGTCAAAACACCTTCCGGACAATGATCGCACCAAGAACCCACCTGCTCGTATTCTAAATGCTTGCCGCGATACTCGAAGGATGTCCTCTTAACCCTATGCTCAAGGGTGCCCTTCCCGCATGAAGGGCAAGTTTTTTTGTTCCATTTAATGCTCATGTCACAGTTCCTTGAACGATACGATAAAATACTCGTCAAGCTGTTGAAATTTTATGTACAAAAAATTATTCTTCCATTCCGCATGTTAAACATCTTGCCACACGCGATGGTCGGAATACGTTGTCATCGATTTATAAAAATCGCAACGCCTCAAACTTTGCACGACGCCCAGAACATCATCGATGCTCAAACCAATGGCCTTAAAGCCGTGTCTGGCGGCTATCGTCATATTCATCGACTCGACACAGTTCATTTGGGCTTGAATCGACTTGAGTTCATAATGCGGCCGCCGTTTTTCCACAGTTCAACAATAACCCTTAAAGAAAATAGGTCAACAACTGCTTTCATCAAGGCCAAGCGAAAAAAATCCCAATATGGACAATATTCATCCCGCCAGCGCATCCGGCTTGTTCCCCTCCCCCTTGTTGGCCGTTTTGAGGCTTTGCGAGAGATGGTTACCCGCTCCTCGCCCCCCTGAAAACGATGTTGCAGAACGCTCTGCAAAAATAGGAAACCTGCGTCTTCACCGGAGAATTCAGATAGGCCTCTATATAGAGCCTCTCCGACGTGCAGATCTCCTCGAACGTTTTCGGCATATCCGCATAGAATGGGGGAACGAGCCCCGGGACCACCTTCTTTCGCAACGCCTTCACGTTTTCCGGATACAACCCCAAATAATGGGAACTCAACGGGCGTACACCGAAAATCTGCATGTCCCCCTTAAGCCAGTTATAGAGCATGGGAAGCTCGTCGAGCCAAAGCTTTCTGGCGATCTTGCCCCACCCCGTGATTCGAAAGTCGTTCTCGATCTTGCCTCCTTTTTTCAAGCCGTTAATCCTGTATACGTAATCCTGCAAATACTCTGAATAAGGGTGCATGGTTCTGAGCTTGTAAACAACCATCGGCTTGCCGTCCGCCCCGACCCTTTTCAACATCACGAACGGACCGTAGGTCGGGTTCTGGTCGATCGAGGGAGTCATGGTCTTTTGCGCAATGAAATGCAGTCTCTTGTTAATGACTTTCTCCCCTACGATATTGAAACCGCAAAACGAAAGGCGACCTAGTATCTCCGCCCGAGAAACGATCCGATTTTTTCCCTTTGTGACGGAAAAATACAGGGTCTTAACCCAGGGCAATTTAGGAAGGACCCTGTGGATTGCAAAATCTACCAGATAATAAACCGAAGCCAAATGCCTTGGAAATCTATCATGAATCCAGTCCTTGTGTGTTGCGATGGTATGCGCGACTCCGACGAAATAGCCTCCGTTGAGCAACATCTTGTGTACTTCGAGAAAATAGCGGTTCAACCAGCGAATGTCATTTACCTTGTGAAGATTGACGAACAAGCGAATGGGATGTCCGTTCATCAGGTCGAAATAGAACATGTTGTCGCTTTGCCTGAGCGACATCTCCGCCTGCACGATTTCGGAAAGATCAATGGAGGAGTCCAGAAATTCGAATAGTCCGTGGTCGCACTTCAAATATTTATCGCGAAGGTTGTCCCTCACCGGTTCGAGAAGATGCTTTCGAATTTCGTCGAAATTCAAGGCGAGCGGCAACTTTTCCTGTTTCAGTATCCTCTTGATTTGATCCGCGGATTCGATATCGCAATCCCCTTTGGAGCGTTTCACCACGAAATGTATCCTGTGGAAAACAATTTCCAGAAATAGAAGGAGCAATGCGGAACCAAAAACCTGGGTCCTCGAAAAATGCAACCAACGCATTCCGAATACCACGACAGCCAAGCCGAAAGCCATCAGGATCGCACTTTTGATCCATCGCCACATCGCATCGTAATAGTTGCCGTGCGACCTCGCTTCGAATTTGCCGGTAGCTACCGAAACCGAAAACCAAACACCGTAAAAGATCACCAAAAGCTTCTCGTATTCCCCCGAAAAGCTCAGTTGGCCTACTCGCCAATAGTGCACGGCAAAAAAAGATAAACCGACCAAAATGAAATCAAAAACAAGAAGTTCGCTCTCATACTTTTCCCTGCCGACTATTTTCCTTCCCAGCAGATCCTCTCTAATCTTTCCGGGTTTGGCATGGATGTAAAAAACCGATAAAATAGAAACCTCAAAGGATAGTGTGATCGCGCAAGCTCCGAATATATGCAACCTCGAATAGGAATATAAACCTGTCAATACGACCGACAGTACTACGCAATATGCCATGTACAGGTTCGATTTTACGAGTACGGTCATTGCATGCCTGAAATTATCGTATGAGCCACACTTGAACTTGCGGGTCGCCAAGGAGATGGCGAACCACACTCCCAGGAATACGAATAGCAAGTTCGCATACCTTGGTTCGAGGATCAAGCTCCCTCTTTTCATTACGTTCAAAGCGAAAAAGGAGACCAACAACAAAAGCAAATCGATCATCCCGAGAACAAACGTGCTTGCCCCCCTTCCGCTCTGATCGTCGAGAAGTTTCTCGTCTACTTCGATTCGAGCATCCATGTTCGCACCGTCTCCGTTCTTCTACAGGTTGATCAAAAGGAAAATAATCTCAGGCCAAGATTCTAAGAAGAATTCCTCCGTGTCCTCGCACCTTGCTTCGAGCCTTAAACGTTTGACGGCTTGGCGCGAAGCCATTTTTATCTCACGCATAGACGTTGCCAACGAACTTCACCGGATAATCCGTCAAATCCATCTTGTCCTCGAGCATTTTCGCGGCTTTTCATGCCAGCGCTTTTTTATTTTCGTCGCCTTGAGAATCTCCGCGCTTTTCGGGATGGACCATTCCTGGCCTTGCCGGGAACAACCGAAATTTGTACACCAGTCCGTATTTTTTGTCTAACTCGTCCGTATAGCCCCTGCCCCGGTCGTCCATACATATGGCCGGAATTCCCATACACCCCGCTTCGCAGGCCATTGTAGCACTGTCTCCGTACAACAGGTCCGCATAATAGAGCTCATGGTGAATGTCTTCGACCGCGTAGGGATTTCTGTACCACGTTCTTGGCATTCTGCCAAACCAACTCTTTCGTCAACGGCAAGGGCCGGTCGTGCCGCAGCTGTGGATGCACCGTGATCATAAAAGTCGGACGCTATGGTGTGTCAGGCCAGCCATATGCGAACGCTGCTTTTGCCCGCTATCCAGAGACGACCTGCCGGACTTTCTTTCGGCAATAAGGAAATCACCTTTTTACCAAGCCTTCCAAGTCCATTAAAAGCTGAGATGGATTACACAAGACAATGATACCTTTTGTTAAAGTACTTATTGCCGTTTTGTCGAAGCCCCAAACTTGTTAAACAACTCAGGCAATATAAACAGATCCCTTTTATATTCGTATAAGACCACAGTAGGAAAGAAAACGAGACTACTTATCATAAGAACAAAAAAGTTTCCTATACCAGAGTACTTTAGAGGCATAATCAAGCAACATGATAAAAGTGAAATTAATGTCAAATCACATAGCTCTCTCCACGGCAGCAGTTCTTTTAAGGGCAAATCAAGCAACTTTTTTTCATGAATAAATCCATTAATAAACCTTGGCAAGCATATTCCTATCAGAGCAGTGATTACCGCACCTGTCAATTTAAAATGTGCTATTAGTTGATATCCAAGCAATACTGTCACAATTGAACTGATAATATTGGATTTCATCATAAGGAATGTCAATTTAAACCCCCGCAATATAAGTCCAAAACCGAGCATATAGCAGAAAAAACTGAGTAAATATATTCTATAATAAAGGACAGCACTTGAATATTGTTCAGTAAATAATAGAGTAATAATCTCATCTGCCATAGAAATAAAAAACAGTACAGTAGGTATTGTGATACTGGCCAATTTTTTTATTGCCTTATGCCATATTTCCATTACTCGAATTTTATCTTTCTGACTTGCGCAACGACTTATTTCTGGCATTACAACATCCTGAATGGAAGTAAAATAAACATGGAGAATTGGGATGTTAATAAACGCTAAAGAATACACCGCATATTCAGAGGGCTCCACATATTGATTAACAATCAGCTTGTCATACTTATTTGAAATAATTTGCAAAATTAAACTACCTAAAAATGGCAATGAATATTTAAACTGTGCGGCAACAAATTGAATTTTAAAAATTTTTCGTACGTCCTTAAAATAATTTATGAATATATAGACAAATGTAAATGCGAACCGGCAAAAAGAGTAACTCAATAAAGCAATGACACAACCATAAGTATTTTGGGTTAATAGCACGAAAAAAACAATCAAGCCTAAGCGGACTAATCTTTCAAGTGGATAGAAATATAAATTAAACCTAAGTTTTTTTTCTAACACAAATAAAAAATCCGTGATTGATGAGACAAGCATAAAAAGTATATAATATTTGATTACCTCATTAAATTCATTCAGAGAAGACAAACTTAAGAGTTCGAGTATAGAATTACCCAAAAAGCTAAAAGTAATTACAAATATGAGTCCCACAACAGACAAAACCAAAAAGGTTTGAAGAATGAATATGCGGCGATTTTCATCATCAGAAATAGGGTGAAAATAATACAAGCTAGAACTTAAACACAATCCCAAAATTGGTAAAAGCATTTGAGCCAGCAAATTAAACTGCTGATAAACTCCATAATCCGTCTTCGAAAGCAATCTAACCAATACCACAGGCGTTATAAAGTGCACAATAAAGCCTAATGTTTTTCCTGAGAACAAATAAATGGACTGTCTTTTGAGGCTAGGCTGTTTCCCCATATCAAATTTTTCTTCCAATATAAAGCAAGGTCTTACCCTGTCTTTTTTTTCGTTTTACAACATTGAGTATTTTTCCTTTAAGGGACAAACTTCCCCAGGACAAAGTGGAAATTTCCACAGCCGCAAAATTATGTTGAGCCATTTTCTCTGCTATCGATTGCTCATTCCATGACTTCACATGCTGCCACCTATGAAAGATACAACCGCACTCAGGACATATAACTTTATTTTTGTTTAGGTTCTCATTATTAGGGGTTGTTAAAACCAAATATCCTCTGTATCTCATTATTCGCATACATTCTTTAAGCATCTCATCGAGCTGCTGCTCTTTTATATGCTCTATTACCTCAGTTGCAATGACCAGATCAAAAAAATTATCTGCATATTTTGAAGGTAATCTTTGAACCCATTCTACTCCTTCAAAAAAGTCTTCACCAGAAAGATTTCTCTCAGCATTCTTGACACAGTCATTCGAAAAATCAAGTCCATATACTCGCGCACGGAATTTTTTAGTTTCAAGAATTGCTTTAATTAAATCGCCATTGCCGCAACCGAAATCTAAAACGGTTTCAACCTCCTTTATATTAATTTTCTCATATATATATTTAGCTACTTTCCCGCCCGCATTATACCCGAAAAACTGCTTTCTGATTGAAGGACTCTGCGAATAGTAACCCCATATATTTGATATTTTTTCTGCATCCCAATCTATTTCATGTTGCACAAATCCTGATCGATCTTTAAAAGCCATTTTGAAGACCTCAAGTAAAAAATATAATTTTTATAAAACTTAGTATGTTGGCAAAAGTTTTTTACAAAAAAAAACTTAATACCCCATACTTAGAAGGATTTCGCTGAAAATAATACAATTTCAACGAATTATAAAAATGTCAAACCTTATAACCGTATGCGTTTTGCGATAATACATATTTCCGTTTTGAAACTTACGGGTTTAACAGGAAATGAAGGCATTGACAGGGCGACAACGGTTTTGTTTCGGCGGGAAAAAAATCGACGTCGGGTATAATGGAGGGCGAAGTTGAGCTTTTGACCTGATTGATCCATTGCTGGACTCTTTCAGGCCCCATACGAGCGCCCTTGATTTCCCCGTTGTCGTCGATGCCGATAAGCACGGTTCCTCCTTCATAGTTGGCGAAAGCGGACAAAGTTTCAACGGATTACTTTCCAAAACCGGAATCGGATTTATGGAGCCAAACCAACTCGTTCTCGGTATTTTCAACCTTTTCTGCGGCACATATTTGTGGGCGCTTTCGATTTCTCCCGAACCAATGGGATATCCTCTGTTTTGGCAATCGTCGTAATCCAGACATTCCCTGAATCGTTCCAAGTAGCCTAAAAGCCTGCCGAGCCGCTTGTTACCGTTCTCGGCAAAAAGTATCGCCAATTCTTCCATGACCGTCGATACGTTTCCTTCGCTTATGGTTTCGACACGAGGGTTCACCCATGCGGGTCCGCCCTTGGCGGGTATTACCAATTGTTCGGAAGTATCGTAGAAAGGATCCTTCAAATGCGGCATGTCCAATATGAATCGCATTTTCGGGAATTGTCTTTTAAACTCTTCGAAAAGTCCGTTGCCTCCATCAGCTACGCTTATTGGTTCCGTTTCGGACTTCAGCCCTGGAAGCTTCTCGGCCAGAAGTAGTTGACCGTCCACGACTGGATAGGAAACCATTCCGCCGACGAACGTTTTGATCTTTCTGTTCAGCGGTTGCACAAATCCCAAACGAACGTCGCGCCATCCGTCGTTCTTTATCCTTTTGGTAATGCAGTAAACGGCGGTTTTCTCCTCGGTATTTTCGTCCTTTTCCATACAGCGGTGCGGATTTCGCAACCGTCAAGCTCTATCAGCATTTTGTCCGCGTATTGCCCGTCGTCGTCGTTTTCGATATCCGCCTCCGCAAGTTTGTCGTTAATGTAGCTTTCAGGCTGTTTAGGCGACTTATTCGTCGCCCTTCCAGCCGGGCTCGAGCCGATATGGAACCGATAGTGTCCCTCGAATCTTTTGGCGGCATGTTCGAACGATTCTTCGCTTCCGAAGTCCGTCAGGACCCTTTCTACGGCAAGGCTTCGCCCGTGGTGCGTTATGTTCATAACGTCGCGAAGCGGCTTGCTGCCTTCGCCCGTCAAATATAAATACGATGACTTGATTTCGATTTTTCCGAAAACAACATTGAACTTAATAGCCGGCTTCTTGAGTATCGTTAAACCTTCGGACTTGTTTTTCCACTATTTCGTCCCGGTTTTTTTCCAGCACCTTTTTGGTCGTCTTGCGACCCACTTCCTGCAAAATATCAGAAATATCGCGACCTGTGCGGTTGGTATAAATTCAGATATCACGCCGCCAGTTGAAAATCGAGCTTCCTTTCCCGAAACCACTTGTCGGCCTCATTGTTTCTTTTCAGAGCCGTCACCGTTGCAAGCGCTACGGAACCGCTTTTCGACCAGGCCATTCCATTGTGTTTTTGACGGTTTGAAACGATCAAGTCGTTCATTTTCTCTCCGATGCTGCTGCCATTGCGCAATCCGAGACGCTTCCTCAGAGCGTAGCATGGAATATAAGCGGTATTGCGTTCAAGATAGGCAACGAGTTCTTCTACTGCTACCCCGTTCTTTACTTTTTCATCGTCGATTCCTTCGAGACAGGCTATCGCGTCCCGCGTCAGACCGTGCCATAAAAGAGGCATGAACTCCCTCAGAATGTCGTTTCGAATCCGCCTTCCCTTGAGAGCCATGCTCAGCTTCTCCTTGCACTTCTTGACCAGATGGTACCAGTCGAGAATGATTCCGGTGTTTGCTATCCAGCAAAAGACTTTCAAGATGGCCTCGTTTAGAATCAATGTCATTAACTTAAGCGGTATTGCACATAAGTGCTTGAATTTATTGGTAAATAATGGTATTTTACGTCGTGTGTAATTTGATTTTTTCAATGAAAAAAGGAGGAAAAAATGTCAAAAAAATCAAAAAATCGGAACAAGAATGGCATGAAACCTGCTCTCCAATACCTGTGCCAGTATTGTTGAATCGTTGAAGAATTTACTAACTTCATACGACTTCGTCGCTCGCCACAAAAAGAAACCATCCGATTTCACCAGAGACAGGAAGTTGCCCTTCCATTATCTGGTTACCTTTCTAATAAACATCGCGAAAAACTCGTACCAAGTGGAGCTGAACTTTTTTTTCAAGGCGATAGGCGGATGGGAAACAGTCAAAAAGTGCGTCTCGAAATCCGCATTGTGCAAAGCTCGCAAAAAGCTGAAATTCTCCGCTTTCGTCGAACTGAATCGCCACCTTGTCCATCTTTTCGGAAGTCGCTTCCAGCCCAGGCTTTGGAACGGATTCCGCTTGGTCGCCGAAGACGGAACCATGTGCCGGCTGCCGAATATTCGCAAGATCGCCGAGCATTTCGGCGTATACAATGTAAAAAAGGGCAAGCCGTCGGCCATGGCTTGCGTATCCCAATTGTTCGACACCCTGAACAAACTATCCATCGCCGCTGTGATCACCCCGAAGAATATCGACGAAAGACAGCATGCCCACGAATTGTTTCTCAATTTGATGCCGTGCGACCTTGTGCTTCTCGACAGAGGCTACCCGGCTTTCTGGCTCTTCAAGGCAATATTGACAATGGAGGCGAATTTCTGCGCCCGAATCAACAAAAGGTGGAAAGTTGTTCGCCAGTTTCTGGAATCCGGCCTTGACGAACAGATAGTCACGCTCTCCGCATCGCGCTGCACCGCGCTCAAATTCGGCAGGCTCGGCCTCGATACCGAGCCTTTCGAAGTAAGGCTGATTCGCGTCGAACTGGAGTCGGGAGAAGTGGAAATCCTCGTAACCTCACTCCTCGACACTGGCCGATACCCGCACCGCATCTTCAAGGAGCTTTACCACAAGCGCTGGCCGGTGGAGGAAGACTACAAGGCGATGAAGTGCTGGCTCCAGCTGGAAAATTTTTCGGGAAAAACCGTCTTGTCGATATACCAGGATTTCCATGCCAAGATATTTCAGAAGAATTTGACGTCCGTGCTTTGCTTCTCGCCCCAAAGCCGACTTGACGACGACGGGATAAAACGAAAATACCGTCATCAGGTCAATTTCGCACAGGCGTTGTCAAATATGAAAGGCGTTACCCCTTGCTATTTCCAAGATCGAAAGACGTCGTACTGTCGATAATTCCCGATCTGCAGACACTTTTTTACAAAACAACGGAGCCGGTGCGTCCTGACAGAAAATATCCAAGGAAACACAAAGCATCCGTCAGGCGGTTTTTTTTTCATGCAAAGCCGCCGCTTAAGTTAATGACATTGCGTTTAGAATCGTGTGTCCGTCCGTAAAGAACTGTATTCTGTTTCCGGTCAATTTGTTCTCGAAAAGAAAGGCTATCAGAAACATGAGAACCTCCTTCGTCGATCCTCCGTTCAGAGTGTAGCTCGCCCCTCCTTTTTCAACATGGCAAACCGTGTTGTGGGCTTTTTTTCTTTTCTTTTCCCCTGTTTCGGCACGCTCCTTCGGCCTTTCCGATTCCTACCTTTTAACGGTCACGTCGTCTAAGGAGACGTTGACCGTCGATTCGGGCTTTTCGAAGAGAACCGGGTTCGACAGGAGCCTTTCGACATCGTATTGCTCGGGCAGACTTTCCGCCGCCTCCCTGAGCGCGTCTTCTTCGAGCGTCTCAGGTCTCCCCTCCAAATACTTATCATCGACGGATGTCGGCCGGGCGTTTTAGTCGAACCCGTTTTCACGCAGGCAACGCGCCGTCTTCTCCCTCAACAGATCGACGATCTGCCCGCCTTCCCTCTTCCGTCGATTCCTGAAGGGTCCGGAACGGAGTCCCGCCGATTTGCTGGTGTCGGACGCGGTTCAGCAAATCGGCCGTCTTGCGAAACGATTTTTCGGTATCCCCGTAAATATAGGCGATTTCCTTGAAACCGACCGTCCGGTAATATTCCTTGGACCCCAGTGCCGGATAGAAGTCCGCCGCCGAATTGAAAACGAGTTTGTCGTTCCCGTCGAAAACGGAGTGCGTCGCAAATTCCAAACGACCGGCTTCGCCGTCTATTCTATAGGGTTTTCGGTTGCGCTCTATTCTTTGGCCTTGCTCCGCTTTTTCGGAGCTTTTTTTTCGACATTGCCTCGAGGTGCTTCGTCAGCGCCTCCCGGACGGCCTCGTGAGACGCAGCCAAAACGGAACTTTCGCATTGGTCGATGCTCTCCGCGTCCTTTTCGTCGATTGTCATCGCAAAGGAACCGTTGTTTTCAAGATATTCTCCCGCCCCTTCGCTGTCGGAGCATTCGACGATTTCTATGTTGACCTTGATCTTGTAATTTCCCATGTAGCTGAACCTTCCTTGTTAAAGTTGGCATAGATTCAGCACATAAAAACATATTTTCGGATAATTTTCCAGTTATTTGTGAGCTAACAAAAATAAAAATATAGATCGTGTCTATTTTTCGCCCTGGCAACCGGTTCATACCAACCGCACAGGTCGAAATGTCGCGGCCCACCGTAAGGGCCCGGCGGGCCAATTGTTTTTCGGTTTCAAAATTTTTTTCCGAAAGCATGTCGCTGATTATTTCGGTCATTTCGTCTTATTCATTCATTTCCATGTGATCCGTTCTCCTTTTGGTTAATTGTCCTTTTAGACAACTATCACTCGATGATCAAGTTTTTTCGTAATTCCCCCGGAAGCTTCGAATCCAGGCGCTTCTGCGGATCTCCTGAATTTTGGGTCTCCGCTGCGCTGCGCCCGGAATGACGGTCGCCTCGGTCCGGTCGGCGGAAAAAACTTGATCATCGAGTATCAAAAGGCGTCTTAAAAATCCCGCACTTTTTGCATTTTATATCGTTTGGTTCCAACGATGTTGATTTACACCCTGCGAAACGTTTCACCATCGGAACTTTCTTCAGCGACCAGAAAGGCTGCGGCTTTCATATCGACAAAAGCCACCTGCGCGACTCTCCCAGTCTGACGCGGTTATTTTTCGGGGCCTGCCTGGCCTTCGCTTGGACCATTTTTTAGGGCTCCTGGCAATGAAGCCTTCTGTTATGAGACGATTGCCCTGTGTATTTAATATTTTCGCATGGCAGGCCTAGCGTCTTTGCTGTTAATATTTTTCCCTCTGCGCGAGCCCATTTTTATCTCACGAAAAGGCGCCAAGGAAAAGAAGACCCCGCTCTCGCATCTCACTTTGCGCCTTTGTTTGAGTCCATCTTTTTGTGAGTATTCTGCTTCGCCAGCACCTTTTTGACCACGTTCTTGATGTTCTGCCAAAGCAACTCTTTTATCCAAGGCAAAGGTCTGTCTTCCCAACGCTGGGGATGCACCGTTATCATAACTTGGTCCGGCAATCCCCCTTGCCCTGCCAACTCTGCCAAATGGGCCGTGCTCTTGATCGGAATATCAAACCCGGATACAACCCGGTCCCGAATACTTGCGGCAGCATTGTTCCACTTTCTGGCGGTATCGGTGATGTAAAACACCTTGTTATAGTCCACATCGAAATAGGGTTCGCCGATGATTCCAAAATCTCGGTAATCATAGAAATACCACATATCCCGGTTGTCATACCTGGACAAGGGACTTCCATGCATGCAGATGGTTTTAACATGATAGAACTCCTCGAACTGTGCCAGCCGTAATTTGAAATTCTGAATAGCTTTTTCATGATTACCTTTTGCAAGAGTCAGGTCTTCATAATGGTATCCCAATTCGTGGCCCATTTTGACGATCTGTTTCACTATTGCCCTATCCCAGCTCCCCGGCACCACCCGGAAATAATAGGATCCCTTGACCTCGCATGCATGCTCAAGGCTCGCCATTTTTAGTGCATTGGAAGGCGATTTATCTATGTCGTGGCGCAGAATCATCGCTTTCAGAGCCGGGTTTTGAAGAAATTCTTGAAATGGTTGGAAAACGTATCCTTGGGCTTTTACGTTCACAAGGAATCGTTTGTAGGCGTCTAAAGTAAAATCCATAAAAAAAGGCAAGGATAATGGGAATATGGTAAATTTGACTACTTTACAGGCTTTTGTAATTTTTTGACATAAAAGAAAACCGGATCAACCGAACCGTTTCTGGTAATCCGGTTTTTTCTTCATAATCCGAAGGCTTTCCGGGAATTCTACTATAAACCAAACCATGAAAGCTGTTAAATCTATTTTATCTTTCAAGAATGTATTCCTATTATTTCGCAGGACATTTTTTGTATCTGGGCTTGCAAGCAGCTCAACCCCTTTTGAAATAGCTTTCTCTTGATCTTCTAAATGGGATTTGAACTTAAATAAGAGACCTGAATCCGCCTCTTCATCAGTGTAGCCCAGCCAACTCTCATTCAAATAAATCGCCGGAGTGCCAAGTACCGCACTCTCCGAAGCCATAGTTGCGCTTTCACCAAAAAACATACATGCATATGCCAAGGCATCGTGCATCTTTTCCGGCGGTATTTTAATGCGAAATGGCTCAAGCTCTGGCGAAAGTTCCTTTTCAGCGCTTACAAATACACGAGCATAATTTGAGAACGCTTTTACTGCTTTAAACTTATTTATATTTGTGAATCCGGAAAGCCCCTTGTCATGATATGCATCCCAACTTACAAATCTCATGACCACATATGGTTCATTCTTGTTGATTCCCAGCAAATCGAATATTGAATCATCAGGGCGAAACCGTTTAGGGTGCAAATAGAATAGCTCTATATTGCCATTTAATCGAATTTGATCTTTTCGCAACGTGCGTCGGAATGATTTGGCCGTGATAAAAGCTGATACAAATTTGGTGAAAATTGTATCATAAATACCCGATGTTTCGGTATCGGAAAGCGCAATATGAGGCTTTCTTAAAAAAAAGGCAGCCAATGCAATATACGGGGACACTCGCGTGACGGCAAGGTCTATTTTGTTTCTCCGAAAAAATTTGATAGCAACAACAGTGTTACTGAGTAAGGTCATGGCTTTCTTCAGAAAGGATTTGCCTGGCTGGGGCATCATTGCATATTCGATTTCGTAACAATTTAGCAAGTATCTGCTGACATCTTTGTTGGTAGCCAACCAGAACACCCTATGACCTTTTTTTTCAATTATTTTTTTTACTATTTTGAAATTATGTACCTGGGCTGGATGGCCAGTGTTGATCAGGATATTCATTTTCGTAATACTTTAACCTCCTGAAAGACTGTTGAAAAAAGTCCGGGACAAGAAAGTCATCGATGTGTATTAAATTGTTTGCAAGACTGTTGGTAAACAACTATCGAGAAACACCAGTAACCAGGGAAAAGCCTGAAAAAATTTTTAAGCTTTCATAAGAGAAGACTATTGCAAAGACCGTGGGACTTGGCTACAAAGCCGAGATATACGATCAACTGTAACATCTCATTAAGTTCTGGTACAAAATGATAAATTTTTCGGAATAAACGGGAAATTTTGCTGTATACTTATCAATATGAATGTATCGAAAAAGATTATTTCAATAGTTCCGATTGAGCCACAACTGGAATATCAACAACCCGGTTATCAGCTTGTAATTTTTGAAATTCCGAGGGTTGTACCCATGTAGGAAAAATCTTTCAAGCAGGGATTGAACGCCACAGAAATTGAAATAATGGCTTTGTTTAAAGGATCCCGAGGACAAAAGGTCGAGTACGAAATCTTTGAGTTCGGCATGGAACCATTTTGCCAGGGGAATCGTAAACCCCATCTTGGGTCTGTCCAAAAGCTCTTTTGGTATTTTCGTATATGCAAGCTGCTTCATCAGTCCTTTTGGTTCGTTTCCATAGCACTTCAGCCCTATCGGCAATCTAGCCATAAATTCAAGCAGGTGATGATCCAAAAACGGTTCTCTGAGTTCAAGGCCATTGTACATGGAGGCCCTGTCTGTTTTTACGAGAAAATCATTTAAAAGCCTGGTTTTGTAGTCTCGTGCCAACAATCTTTGTTCATAGCAGTCATTCCGAATGTTGACAAATGATTCAAACGGAGTAGGCCGAGGATCATAATCTGTATCGGCCAGCAACCGTGCTTCGTTAACAAAATCGTTCTCATCGAAAATGAACTCTTTGGATGCCAAGTCGTGCAGCAGGCGAATTCTTGGACGATTTTTCGCCCTTTTCATAACGCTGAACACAAATTGCGGCATTAATTGCAAAAAAGTGCTTAAACGCCGATTTCTGCTATACTTGCCTATATAATTATCATAACCGGCAAATGTCTCTTCCCCACCATCGGCCGAAACGGCGACCTTTACACTTTCCGATGCGAATTTGCAAATAAGATAGGTTGGTATGATGGAAAAATCATTCAGAGGTTCGTCGAGGATATCCGCGATTTTTGGTATAGCCTCAATAAAGTCGCTCACTCCAACTCTTAGTTCCCGATGCTCAGTTCCTAAATACTCGGCTATTTTTTTCGCATGGGCGGATTCATCGTATCCATACTCCTCAAATCCGACGGTAAAGGTTCTGACCGGTTTGTCAGAGTTGGCTTGCAGATAATATGAAACCAGCGAACTGTCGAAGCCTCCGCTCAAAAGCACCCCTATCGGCACGTCTGCAATGGTCCTGTATTTCACAGATCTGTTTACCAATTTATCCATTAAATCCAGAGACTCGGCCCTCGAGATTTCAAGGGTCGGACCTTGGTAAACATCGTATACGTCCCAGTAGACGATCTTCTCTTCCCGCCTGGAAGCTATATCGACAACCAATACGGAACCCGGGTCGATTTTTTCTACCTTTTCGTAGATCGAATACGGCGAGGGGACAAAGCCGAAATGCAGATACTGCAACAGGCTGGTATTGGAAATAATTTCCTTAAAAGCCGGATGATGCCTAAAGACTCGCGAGTCAGAACCAAAAAGGATCAGCCCCTCGCTTCTGTATATATTCAGCGGCTTTACGCCCGCCCTGTCTTTGAAAAAGTATATCTTGCCTGAACCCCTGTCGTAAATTGCAAGGGCAAACATACCGATAAATTTGTCAACAGATTCGACACCGTAACAGTGGAATGCCTTCAACACGACCTCGGAATCCGAATTGCTGGAAAATTCATACCCTTTTTCTTCCAGGTCCTCTCTTATTTCCTGAAAATTATATACCTCACCGTTGAAAACCATTGTCAAATTCTGATACGACATTGGTTGAGAAGCGTTGTCGGACAAATCAATTATGGATAATCTGCAATGAGCCAGGCCGATTGACCCCCCTGGTATTTCATCAAAATACGTTCCCGATGAATCAGGCCCTCTGTGTGCCAGGGATTCTTTCATACGAACCAAATCCGGTAAAGAGGATTTTCCGCTAAAATCTATGAACCCTGCAATTCCGCACATATCAACACACTTTAAATTCTGCTAAGTATCAACCAAAGACAATAGAAAAATTAAATAAAATGGATCGCTGGAAACTTCGTATGGTAACCCACCCATCCAAACAATCCTTAAGAAACCCTGTCGATTTTCGCCAAAGAAAAAAATGATTTTCCCATCCTTTTCCTAAGGCAACTCCCCTAACAAGTCATCAATCATCAAATGCTGTAGATTTTGTTTACCTGGATGCCAACATAATTCTGAATCCCAATAGCCCGGACAATTATCAGAAGCAGATTTAACAGGAAAAGCATAACTGATTTCCACGATCAATGGACTATGTCTGTCATCAAATAAAAAATCCAAAGCTAAAGTTCTTGCATCCATTTTTTTTGCAACAGAAAAAGCAATTTGCACAGCAGCAATGCTAATTTTTTCTGGATCGCATGAGAAACTGCTGCTTCCTGACGCTCGAAAATCATTTTCACGATTAAACCTTCTGAAGCCGAAACATCTCTTGCCAATAACAACCAGCCTAGTGTCAAAATCGTTGCCAGCTAAATATTCCTGAAAATATACATAACCTCTCTCCCTGTTAATAAATTTGAAATCACTGGCAGGCTTGACGGCTCGAAAAACCGATTTGAATAAATTTTTCAAAGACTGAAAGTCTTGGTATTTTAACGTCTTTTTATATCGGTCTTTTATGATATTAGTGTAGTTTTTTGAAGAAAAACCATGTCCAAAGCTAACAGTTATAACCTCTTTGGCTTGCGCCATACTTTTTATTAGTCTTACATTTTGCGAACCAGCGCCAGTCGTAAGCTTAAAAATCAATGGGAAATCGGCCTTTCCAATCCATTCGAAAGCCGAACTTTTATCGTAGAAAACCCACGTGTTAACATGGGGTTCTCTTATGGACTCCAGTAAATACTTCTGAGCGACTTTGTCATCAAAGTGCCATGAACATGCATAATTTGGAAGTACCTTTAGTCCCATCTGCTCGGCAGAAAAAATGAGCTTGTTGGCAAATTGTTTATCCCTGTAATTTTCATAATTCCAGTGCCATAGTAAAGCCGAGCATTCCCTTAGTTGACTGATTATGTCAGAGCGGTAACAGTTAACTTTTTTGAAGGGTATTGCCTTCATCTCGCAATATTGAATCCAGCGCTGGGTCCAGCCATATGACAAATAGTGGATTGCTATCGGTTTCATCGGAATATCAGTTACACCTTTTTTTAAGATTGTTAACCTTCATAACTTGACTTCTCGAAGATTACCGGTTTTTCAGAAAATTAACCAAATTCAGGAAGTAGAAAATTCCCGGCTTCCAGTCGCCATTTTCAAACAGCGCATTTGTTGTTCTATGGTTCATTATTGATTTCACGTAGTCCGTTAGACCCTGCCGGCCGCTGAGTATGGCCTTGGCCCCATATACCGTATCGGTTACCGGATTCACCCAGCATACTCCGGTTTCATACCTTGTTGGGAACCGCAGGCGATCCTTATCGCTGTTCACATAATCGTAGGCCAATCGCGCAAAATCCACACCGCAGACTCGTGCCAGGCCCACCCACAGCCAAGTGCGGGCATTGATTTCAATCAATTTATAGCGCCCGTCTCTTGGATCCTTCAGATATTCCACCTCGCACACTCCGCTATAGTTTAAGGCCCGGAGCAGCTTTACAGACATTTCGTGGCAGTTCTGCACAGCTACGCTTCGAGCAAACGTAGCCGTACCGAATCGAAGGGGATGCTGCCGTACTTTTTCTCCCATCCACCAAGTCTTGACTTTGCCGTTCACGCAGAATGCTGCATAAGAGATGGTACGATTGTTGCCATCACTGGGAATCAATTCCTGGATCATAGTCTTGCCGACGGCAAAAACGGCATCGATGACTGCAAGCTGCTTACGGAGTTCAGCCATGTCATGAGCCATGAACGCCTTCACGCCGGTGGCTTTATAAAAATCAAGGCCGAACCGGCCCCGGGTAAGGACCGGAAACGCCAAAGGAAAATTTTCGGGTGCCGTGCTTTCGGCATAATATGTTCCCGGAGTTGGTGTCCCGGATGCATGAGCCGCCGCCAGCAGTCGGGACTTGTCATAAATGGTCCCAATAACGTCGAGCCCCGGAGTGATGACTTTGAAAACCGATTCCAGTCGTGCCTTGTTTCGGGAAATGGTCAAAACAGCATGGTCATTGGATGGCAGCAGCAGCCAGCCGTTCAGGCCGTGTTCTTCGGCCAGGGCCATCAGAAAATCCGCCAGGTTATCGCCATCAAAAGCCGGGCACCGGTAAAAGCCTTGGCAGAATCGGGAATATCGGGCAATGCAATCCATCTTGTCCACCACAACCACGGGGATGCCGGCCTCGCCCAGGGCGCGTGTATTTGACAGCCCTTGGACATGGCCTTCGATTACGATGGCACCGGGATTTCGTTGTGAGTTTCGAGTCAACGGTGGTGAGTGGTGAACCATTTGCTAATTGCGGAAAAATATGCAAAAGATGTTAATCGCGGCTGATTGTATACTTCTGCCCGACAATACATTTTCTCTTTTATAAAAGCCATCCATACTTCAGTTTCATATTCTTCGCAATGCCTCCTCGTATACTGCAATAAGATTTCGGGCCACTGTCTCGGAATCCAGGCCAAGCTTAAGCAACCTTTCCAGACCGTTCGTGTTTCCGACACTTGTGGAAAATGTCAAAGCTTCTTGAATTTTATCCGCCACATCACGTGGCTCAAAGCCAGCGAGCAAATATCCCGGTTCCTCTCCGAACAGCCAGGCGATATCCCCCACATCCGTGGCCACCACCGGGCAGTTGCAGGCCATTGCTTCTTTGACCACGTTCGGGGAGCCTTCCATGAAGGATGGAACTACCAAAACATCAACAGATTTTAAATATTTTATCACATCACTGTGAGATATAGGATAAGGAGCCAGCAGACATACATCCTCAGCCTCTATAAAGCTAAATGCATCTTCAAGCAGCTTGAAATTTTTTCTCTGGCTTGACTTATTACCTAAAAATAAAACGTATTTCCTTTTCGTGTCCAAGCCTAAATCTTTTCTGAAATCGCGCTTATGAACAGTGACCCTATCCAATAAAATACCGTTGGGAATTATAAAAGATTTTTTTTTTATCCACACAAATCTCTGAATGAATTCTGATTTGCAGATTATAACATCGACAAAAGGTTGAATCAGATAAGTCAATAAAATCAGATATTTGCTGGATAGCCTTACCTGTTTTACACCGATAAAATCCCCGTATGCGTCTGTGCCCATCAGGGACAACGCAATGGCTGTTTTTGGGAATGCCAATACCGTTGCCCATCCGGAAAGGGTATAATGGGCATGTATAAGATCAAAAGGTGTCTTCCTCAAATACTTTCTCAAGGAGAAAGCAGCCTTCAAATATCCGCTGATACCCGTTCCATCGACAGGGAAATAGGCCACATCAATTCCGGCATCAACCAAGGAATCACCCTGGGCTTTTATAAAAGGAGCAATATCGAAATTCTTCGAGTTTCCGCTACAGACGAAAAGGATTTTCAGGCGATTATTGTTCATTTTTTTGTTCGATGTATGCCAGCCAGAAAAACAAGGAAAGTATATTTGGATCTCCGTTTCCTGCCGGTGTCGATTGAAAAGAGTTGAAGATATTGGATCGTAATTGTCGATTTTCAATAAAGGAAGCAAAAAGCCAACCGGTCGAACCCGTGTTAAAGGCATCCACTTTTTTTCTTCTTTTTATATACTTACGATAGAGGAGCTTCAGATTCCCCATCGGGTTGGCGGCATCTTTCATTGTATATCCCCTATCGCTGGGATATCCGGTCAATGGTGAATAGTTTGCTTGGACAATGTCATGGTATAGCCGTGCGCTTTGCTTTTTCAGATGAATACTGCTGGAATTAAAATCGTAATGGATGCCGAAAAATCTACTATGAGCAAATTTATTTAAAAAAGTCTGGTCGATAAATGGGGAAAAACAGAATACAAAATCATTATAGCTGTTGATTTCAGCGCCGAAATATTTTCGAAGATTGTATTCAAACCGGAAGCAATAATATTTTTGCGAAATCGATTCAAACGCTTTCATTCGGTCTTCTATCGATTCAATTCGTTCCCTGAACCCGTTCACGACCAAATCCCGGTTTGTATTCAAACATTGCAATGCCGGGCTGGTCAAAAATTTAGCCACTGTTTTATCCAGATCGAAATCTGTTTGCAAAAGAGAGACTGCATTGCGGGAAAGGACCTCGCCTCCGCTTGGCTTTCCCACCTTGAACACCTCGTCTCCGAAAATACCTGTTAGAAGATAATTGGATGCTTTGCAAATTTTTTTTGCGGTATAAAGATAATGGGTCCGCTTGTAGTTTCTGGCCCCGCTGGAAAGCAAAATGGTGTCGATTGCATTGGGTATAAAATGACATTTCAGGTACTCCTGATCTAAAATATAAGAAGTGTAAGCGAGATTTTCCGCCCGACCTATGTGCTTTGGGACCAATATGTCATCCGACTGTTCCGCCCCGAACGAATACAAATTCAACCTGTCTTTATGCTCTGGTAGGCAATACGAAAGCACAACCCGGCTGTCCCACCCGCCGGTCAGCGACATATTGAGCTTGCCTTCGCACTGGGCTGTCATTTTAGAAACGGATTGTGCAAGCCCATCATTCAGCAGATGGAAGCTTTCATCTTTTCCTACCGGGGGATAATCATACCAATCCGCCATGGACCAATATCGTTCTTTTGACGTTTTTTCTCCACCGATCTTAACCCGGTGGGCATTGGATAGGGTAAAAATATTCTCAATATAGGTATGGTCCGACAATGGATAATTAAAAAAGAGACGCTCGGCAATGGTAACCGGGTCCGGCTTAACCGAGGACAGCATCCCTGAACTCAGGACCGCCTCTATTTTTGACGCAAAAATAAAACAGGAATCGGATTCGTGATAGAAAAGTGGAAGCAGTCCGAAATGGTCATTGACCAGTAAGGACTGGCTTTTTTTTTCATTATAGACAAAAATATTGAACCAGCCGGTGACGTGCGATACAAAATCCTCTTTATAGAGATCATAAAGGTATGGTATCAAATAGTAATCGGTTTGCCGCCCGGTTATATTGTATTTGGCGGTCAGAGTCGAACGTTCGCTGCGATCGACAAATACCAGTCCGTCAATTACTGCATGGATTTCCAGTTTATCGTTATACTGGAAATGGTCGTTTTTCCGGCATGAGACAGGCATGACATTGCCGAAACAAATATCGGTGGCGGTAAATTTATGGGTCATTTGTGAATCGGAAACAAAAAGTTTTTGCATCATGGATGCAAAAGCTTTACCCAGTCTTTCTTCGCCATGCCTCGGATTTTTAAGAACAATTCCTGCGATTCCCGCCATAATTTCTGCCTATAATATCCTGTTCAAACCACTTTTTGTCATAATCAACGTTTCCATTTCGGGCGACATGATCATTATTCCACAAACCCTCAACATGAAAAAAATATATGGAACATCTCTCTGGCAGGGCGAATATCGACGGGCAAATGCATTCCACAGAAGGCGAGGAATTATAATTGCTCCGAGCGATGATCAATGCCTTTGACTGGCTGAAACTATCCTTTCACGGCCTGCATATAGGCCCCGCTGGTGCAAAGATCGGTGTCGGAAGTAGTTTTAAATTTTGGAGCAAGCTGGCTTCTTTTTAAATTTGATTCTGATTGATACATTATATTTAGCAAAACCTTAAATCCTTCTTCATTTAAAATTCTAGCATGCGTAGAGTACGGCTCTCGGTTTAGCAAGTAAGGCCTTTTTCCTTTAATCAGTTTCCACATAAAATCCGAATAGGCCCAATGCCCATTCCATTCCTCAGCGGTGCCGTGACATTTGAAATCAACTTGGTGAGCCATGTAGCCATCAGGTTTCAGCCACTTTTTCATGACTTTGTAAGCGCCTCTCAGGTCGTCAATATGTTCCAGAACTGCTTGGGAATAAATCATATCAACCGATTCATCCTGTAAAACTTTTGCATCGTACCATGGCACCTTATACTGTATCTTGGAGTCTTTCCGATTCATATTCTTCAAGGCCGACTTTATCGCCTCCAAACGGGATTTTTCCAATGCATCGCCCAGTCTTTCATTGTCGAGGATATCTTCTGGAAAATTATATGTTTCCAAATATGGTTTGACATTCGGAAATTCTCTGTCATCCGGAATCGGTTTCCTGTTCTCAAAAAGTTCTACAAGTTCTTCGAATATGCGCATATTTCTCTCAATGTTGGCAAAGTCAACAATATCAAAAGCAAAGTATTGGTCACAACCGGATATCAACGCGGATAAGCCGATACCCAAAGAGTCGCCGGGGCCTAATTCCGCCACTGTTTTAGGATAAGAATTCAACCGGCTCTTATTTGCCATCACAAGATGCCTTAACCAGACGGAATAGCAATACCGAGCATTTTCAGTCCCACCGGTGTTTCTTTTTTGCAAAAGATATTTTCCTATTCCGGGGATATACGAGACAATACCACTTGCCAATTTTCTGTGAGACTTTCTGATTTTAATCATTTATCTATCCTGAATACTCCGTCGACACCTTTTGCGCATTTCAACTTTTCCACTGATTTATACAACCTGATTTTTATTTATATGATTTGAAATCCCGTTCATGGAACCGATCCATAAATCGCCTTTTTCCCTGTGTGTTACAGCAAATTCAAAGAATTTTGGGAAGATATTTTCAAGGAAATAATAATCCAGTGAGGGATGAAACCATAAATGCGCGATGGTATGCGTTTCTATCGCCTTTAAGACATACTTTTTCAGGCGGCTTAAAAAATAATCTGCGCTCCAGCCATATTTCAGATTATATTCAAGACAGCCTGAGCTGGCGGTGACCAATAGCCCTTGTTCATCTCGATAAGGATATGCCAACTCAAACTTATCCTTTTTTCGATAAATTTGAAACCCATGATTTTTCAATATTTCAACATTACCGTATGTCCCACCTGGAAATACCATGGACTCCAGGCGGATACCGTACGGGGCCGCCGCGCTCAGGCAAGCCCTTAGTTCGTCGTCTGCAACATCCGAAGGACAATTTCTATATGAAAAGTCAATGTGAGTAAACGTGTGGGATGCGATCTCGTGCTTGACCTTAGACCCGAGGATCATCCGAATCAGATCAGGCGCATACCATTCCGGAGCGTCATTAAAGTCGGTATATGGATCATGATCAAACCAGTCGCCGCTGATAAATTTCCAGTGATCGTCAAAATGGGGAATCCGAGCCATCCAGTCGTGATCGCCATGCCTGCACTTTTCGAGAAACAGGTGCCCCACCGTGGCAAAGGTTGCGGGAATATTATATTTTTCCAGAAGGTCAACTATCCCTGGTATGTTTTGTCTTTCAATACGACCTTTATCAATGTGGTCTGAGCCGGTTTTCGTATACCGCCATGCCCAGGCCATTTCAAAGTCGGCCGATATGATCAGGCCGCCATTTTCTTTATTCGGAAATTTCAAGGCCGGATTAATAAAATCTCTTCGAACATAAGGCCTGTTTGAAAAAGTAAAGGCCAACTTTGAGAGGGTGCCTTTATGCCGATCATCCAGGCAATTTCTAATCCTGCCGTATAGCTTTTTCATGTGTTTTCCAATAACCGTAAAACGTGCCGAAGGCGAAGGTCATAAGAGTTGTTCCGGTTAAATTCGCCCGCTTCGAATACCCAATTACCATTTTCAAAGATGAACCGGCCTGGTTTTCCGTCCTTGATCATTTGATGTGGATTCTTTGCCCCCCAGAAACATTGCATCTCATTGACCAGATAACCTCTTTTGTTATGGTAAAAGAGATCGATGGCTTGAGACCAAAATTGATTTTCATCGACGATCTTTTTTATAAAGTCCAAAAGCTCCGTATCCGGAGTATCCCAACCGACTTTTGACGTCCCGCTGATTTTTTCTCCCATGGATCTAAGTTTCTTATGCCCGAAATATGAATCATTTATCACAACGCACCGCCATTCGTAGTCGATTTTAATATATTCCTGGAATAGAACAAACCATTTTTGGGGGTCTATAGTTGCCGCCTTCTTTTTCTCTTTGAAATAATGCATTGAGCCACTGAAATTGGCGATACGTTTTTTAAACCTTTTTATATAATCCCCTTTCCTGAAATTGGGGAGAAATGACCTCGTTATGCCTTTGCAGGAAAAAGCATCTTCAATATAGCGGAAAGCCGCCTCTTTCGTTTTAAGAATTTCAACCCCGCTTCCGCTTGCGCCGATATTAGTTTTGGCGACAATCGGAAAATTGCTGTTTTTCAAAAATAGGCCTGCTTCATCTTGACTGTAAAAAACCCAAGTCTGCGGATGGGGGATATTTTTGGCTTTAAGGTAATAGGACAAAAATCGTTTATTCTCATATATAAGCAGCTCATGGATCCCTGGATACACCGGTAACTTTAAAACCTGATTTATGATATAGATTCTTTCGTCATAGAGCTGCTTGTAATAAGCTATTTTTCCCGGGGCTCGGGCGAGAAAGAAATCGTATTTCTTATTCGTAACCGAATTCAGCCAGTTTTTAGATGTCAGATCGATTATATCGACATCGATTTTATCTCTGTGATTGTTACAGGCGTTTAACCAGCCGAGATGATCGTCATCATTTTCATTCTTTAATAGTGCAAACTTAAACCGGGTCATCCTATCTACCTGCCAGCTCCTCGATAATCTGATAATAATTTTTCATCATGGCATTAACGGTAAACTTTTTTTTTACCTGTTCCTGTGAAGATTTTCCGAGTTTTTCACACATTATCGTATCTTGGAAAAGAGTCTTTAACAAATCTTTTAGTTCCAAGAAATTACCATATTCAAAAAGAAAGCCATTTCCTGCATTTACAATTTCAGATGTGCCGCCGGTATTTGAGGCGATGATCGGAATTCCTGCGGCCATGGCCTCGAGAATGGCATTGGAACACCCTTCGCCTTTGGAGGAATGGATAAAAATATCCGAAAGTTGAAGAAATTCCGCCACATTTGGAACCGTGCCCAAAATGGAAACATTCTCGGTTAAATGGAATTCCCGAATTCTGTTTTCCATGCGACCTCTGAGGGGACCATCGCCTAAAATCAGATAATGGAAGCTGTTATTTTCTTCCTTGAGTGTCTTCAAGGCTCGCAGGATTGTCTCATAATCTTTGTATGGAACCAAATTCGCCACGGAAACCAGCAGTATGGACTTTGGGTCCATGGTGAGTAGCGCTTTTCTTTGTTTGGCTTTCTCTTCTTTCGTAAGTCTGCAGATGAATTTATTGTCAATCCCGTTGTAAAGCACATAGCCGCGATTCAAATTATTGGCTTTTAGTCCTGCTTTGGAGTTGGCAACGATGAAGCCGCTTAAGTGAAGGAGGAGCGTTCTCAAGTAATGGGAAAGTCTTTTTGACCGGATACCGTGTCGGATTGATCCGTTGATGAATTTGAATTTATGAAAAGGATTCAGTAGAAGTATAAAGGTGGATTCCAAGCTCCCCCAAGTATATATTAGATCCGGTTTTTCTGTTTTAATCAATTGATTCAGTTCCGACAGCCGGCGCCAATATCTTTTAGCATGAATTTTTATAGATAATTCGTGTAGTTTATATTCATCAAAGTAATGATTTTCGGAGTTGTTGAAAAATATAATTCTTGAAAAATATTTTTCCTGGTTCGTATTATAAACTATTGTGGAAAGCTGTCTTTCCCGGCCACCACGCGGAAGAGATGAGATAATGTGAAATATTTTTATACCTGTTTCCAAGATGGAACACTATATATTAAACAAGTAATTTTTGAATTTTCAAAATCACTTTGGGAAGAATTTTTCCAGTTTTGGCATTGTAGGAATAGATCAGGTGTTTTTTTAATTTTGATGGGCTTCTTTTATTTCCCTTATAAATAAAAGAGCCCATACCTACTCGAGGGATTCTTTTATAGATATCATCATTTGAAAAACGGCATTTTCTATCTCTGGATGAAAGCGTTGAGGCAATATACCCAGATTCTTTTGACAGCTTTACCGAAAGGTCGTTATATCCCCCTCCGGGCCAGCATAAAAAGCTAACTCTCTTTTTAAGCTTTTCTTCGAGTATCCTTTTACTTTCAAATAATTCATACCTATACCGTTTTTTCATTTCACCATCCGTCTCAAATGAACCCGGATATTTGCCACGCACGAGGGAATCGAGATGGGTCATAATTTTTCTTTTTTTTTCTTTGGATAGGACCTCCTCGTTACTTGCGTGGTCGGAATACATGGAAACCGCTTCCCGGATAAGGCGACCATCTGGAAAATAGCGGCGAAGTGAAAGCGCTCGGTCGTTTTCAAATACAGGATAACCAAATGGAACAAATCTTTTCTGGTCTTCCAGCAAATAAAAAGGCTTTCGCTCCGGTTTTTCAATCCAATTAAGCCAATCGTAAGTTTTTTGCCCGGTATAGATATCGATTATCTTATTAGATTTAAAAAACCTATTGTGGCTCATGGAATGGGACTGTACGTCCATGACGCCGGAATTGTCCATTTCCTGAATTTCAGGCCAGTTCAGAAAGCCTAGCTTGTCGATAATTGTAAGTTTGTCTTGATCGAAATTAACCGTTTCAAGATTTTTTCGTTTTTCTGAAGAAGGATCGACAAACTCCGGGTTGATGAAAACAGTGCCTTTCAATCCGTATTTTTTCATAATTGGGTACGCAAATACCCAGTTGTCAAGATAACCGTCATCAAAGGTAAGAACAAGGTGTCTATTGCTGATTTTTCTTTTATCGCTCTGCAGTTCATACCAGTCATCCAGAATAAGGGTTTGAAATTTCTTGGCACTCAAGTAGTAACAGAAATTTTCAAAATGGACCGGATTGACGGACAGAAATGCCCTCGACCACCCCGTGTCCTCGTTTCCTATACTGTGAAACATTAATACTTTCACCAGAAATTCCTCGTTACTTGAAACTATGTTTCACAGATAGTTCAGTAGCCATCAGAACTCTGGAAAACAGGTTCTCGCAAAAAAATGCCGTCATGCAATCGAACGTCATTTAAAATCCGTCATAAATTCTAAATAGCAGTTTTTTGGTGTTTTTAAAAGCATAGCTCTCGTCATATTTTTTCAAAGCACCTTCTGACAAAGCTTTTGCCCTATTTTTGTCGTTTAACATCCATTCTATTCTTTCTTTTAGCTGGCTGACATCATCCTTCTCGAATAAAAGCGCATCAACATTGTGAGTCAGAATGTTGTTTATCCCGGTAACGTTCGTCGCTATGATTGGCAGTCCGTTGAACATGGCCTCCAAAAGAGATTTTGAAGTTCCTTCAAAGTGAGAAGTGATTATGTAAATATCGGCGGTCCTGTAGAAGAAAGGTATTTCATCGTAATCCACCAGCCCCGTAAACACAATGTGTTCGCATAAGCCGGATTCTCGGGCCCTTTCCCTCAATTTGCTTAGCAAAGGTCCGTCGCCAACAAATATCAATTTCAAACGTTTTTCAACGATGAATTTACGGCCGAGTAAAACAAACGCGTCCAGCAACACGCCAGGCCCCTTAAGACCTTTCAGCGATCCGACAAACAGAAGAACTTTTTCTTTGGAATTCAAGCGCAGTTTTTTTCTAATCTTTTCTTTGTTTTCAAAAACCTTTTTAAAAGGTACCAATGGCAATACGACTTCAACCGTTCGGCCCGTCCTTTTTTCATATTCCGTCTTTGTGACATCGGAAACAGAAATAATTTTGGATGCACTATGAAAAAGAGCTTTGTCCGCGCCTAATTTTTTCCATTCTTTCATTCCGCCGCCGTGGATATGCAACAGATAATGAATCCCGAATAACCATTTCAGCAACGGAAAAACAGTCCCCCATCTTCCTGCATTACTGGTATATGGCAGGTGTACTACCTTAATGTCCTTTTTCAATTTGACCAATTCGACGGCCGTAAAGAGGATGGATGCCAATTTGCCGGTTCCAGGAATCCGAAGGAACTTGTCGGGGATGGTCAATATTTTAAAATTTTCATCTTTTATTTTATTGCATTTGGTAATGAGAACGACGTTTTCCTTTTGGGCAATTTCCGGCAAAAGCTTGCTGTAGAAAATTTCCATTCCACCTGTGAAACAAGGGTATATCCCTAAAACGACATATACAATATTTTTTTGGGTTGAGTCAGGCACTTTTTACTCTGTCTAATGTTTTTTTATGACGCAAAATGTGTTATGAGACCAGTGTTTTAACGTCGAAAAAGATGGTAAAAAACAAAACGCCTGCCACCATAATGACAATTACAAAGCCGACATATTTTTGCCAATGCCTGTAGAGACTTATGCCATGGGAAGCATATATCAACAGTAAGGGATAAACCGGCAATCTATACCTTAAGGGATCTCTCATGCTCAAAGAAATAGCCGTTAGTGTCAATAAAATGGTAGCGGAAATTACAAAATCAAGAGAATCAAAAGACTTAAGCTTACATTTGAAGTAAAATCCAAATGTGATCGCAGGCAAAAGAAAGTAAAAATATACATTGTAAACGGAACCAAAGAAATAATATCCCAGCGTCGTATAGTTTTGCTTTTGAAGGAACTTATTCGGCAAAGGGCTTAAAAAAAAACCGATGGTACCCCTTAAAACCGCTTTGGCATACCGTAAAGGATTGGAAGCGACAGTTTTCACGTAGCCGAGATATCCCCCAGTTACAACAGTAGCCTCATCCGTGCTTGATTTGACATATCTTTGCCTGCCTCCTTCTCCTGTGACAGTATCTGCTATTTGAGAACTTTTTATAAAGGGCATATTCGAAAGAATGCCCATAATGGTCACACAAACTATTCCATAAACAATTTTCCTTGACACGTCAATTTTGTGCCCAAAAATGTAAGCAAGCGTAATTACACTTCCAATTATGATCAAATATTCTGCTCTTGTAAAAAAGAGAATAAGCGAGAAACATATTATAAGTAAAATCCATTTTGCCTCTATGCGCTCTTTTATCAATGCGAAAAAATAGAAGATCATTATGATAAGAAAGGTCATGAAAGTCTCCCTAAGCAACCTTCCATTGAAATAGAGAAGTGGTAGAAAAAAGTTAAACATCCAGTACGACCTTTTCGCAACGCGTTCATCGTTGCTCACAAGAAAAGAAATGCAGGCGAAAGCTATCGCCGAAACAGAAAAGCAAAACAAATTGAAGATTTTCGGAAATAAGGGGTCGATGCCAAATATCCGGTAATTGATAGCTACGATATACTGCCACGAGATTGTCCAGCTTCCATAGGTGATTATAGATGGATTTTCCAGATTTTGGCTCCTGACTATACCAGCCGCATGATAAAAGGCGCCATCAGGAGAGAATGTGCCTAAAGCGTTTGGAGAATATGACAAATTCAGTTCATAAACAGAAATATAGTGCAAAAGAAACATAAAAGCAGAGGCAATCAAATAACTTTTAACAAAGAGGCTGCGGCGTGGTATCGTGCATGGAAATAAATACCTGACGGCGATCAATCCAATCACAAGATAAGTATGCCAGGCAATGACAAGCATTATCGGAGATCCGTTCGTTGAAAAAAATGGCGTCTCATTCTATTTTTTCCGAGGCCCCAATAATCGTGCGAGCGATTCCTTCATTACATGCTCAGGATTCTCTTGAATATGCGATGGAAGTAGTAGAATAAAAGACTTCCTTTTCGTTTTCCTGAGAGATAGCGAAAGTCGGCGGGAGAAGGAACGACCCACTCTGCGATGTAGCGGACAAGCTTGAAAAAGCCGTAGACTTGCCATATTTTCACCAACCTGTGCAAGAGCCATTCGTTTTTTTCTACTATACCCGGTTTGATGCCGCAGAATAACAAATTTCCGGACGAGTCGATACGAGCTGGCCTGGCGGAAGCGCCGTCGGGAGGGGACAGCGCCGCTACGGAAAGATTGACGAGTTCCTTGACCTCTGAATTGGCCGTGTTCTCTATTCCAAGCCGCCAAGCCTCCTTTTGCCATGCGAGGGCTATATCCATGTGGTGCAACAGATTGTGGTTGTAATTTTTTATGTGGCTAAGCAGGTGCGCTACGAGGATGATCAGCTCGTCTTTTTCCGAAACAAACGCCAGTCCTTTTTTTTCGGCAACGGGTTTTCGCCGATTCCAAATGCCGCATGTCATTTGATGCGAAAGGATCGAAGGATCCCAAGCCAAGTGATGATGGATTTCAAACTTGATGCCGCTTCCTCTGGGCAACAGCAGGGGGGGCAAATGAGGACGTATGTTCCAACGACCGATTTGCGGGTCGATTTCGGCGTTTAGACGCTTGCAAAAGGGAGGAGCGGCGTATGTATCCTTTCGCAATTGCATGGTTTCGGGTTTATCCCATTGATTCACGAATCCTGCTTCCAGAAGGATTCGATTCGCCAAATGAGCTTTGTCGCCGTCGATCCAGACATCAATGTCCCAAAGTGGCCTGAGCCCCGGATCCTTGTACACCCGCTGAATCAATGACGCCCCCTTGATAGGGACCGCCTCGATGCCGTAACGGCTTAATAAGCAGCCCATCTCGTCCAAAGCGATCAGAATTTCGCAATTTTTAGCGAATGTGCTCGCGTAGGCTTTCGCCAAGGGGAGAAGAAACTCTTCGGGAACGTCGAGGCGCAGGGACCGGACACTGTTGTAGATCAACGGCTTTACCCTGTTGTCGTCCGCGATCCTCAAAATTTCCGGCCAGTCGGGCGCGTGGTTTTCCAAGCCTCGTCCAGACAGCAGGGTCAATATGTCCCGGTGGGCGGGGGTGAGCTTGTTTCGGTATCTTTTCATCGTGCGGTCTTGAATTTTATTCTCACGCAAAGACGCGAAGGCGATAAGTCTTGTAGGGCCGAGGGCCAAGAGCCAAGGGTTTAGGAGAGAGTGTCGGTTTTTCGGCGGCCTGCGCTTGCGTCATGGCGTCATGGGTAAAAGGACAATCTTATATCCCCGGACACTCGATAGCTCCGAGTTCTTCTCTTGGCCATAAACAGCAACTTCATCTTCCAGATAATCCGCTGCAAATCGCTAAGCAGCAGAAATATCTTCCGGAGTGAGGTGGGAACTCATAAATGACACGGAGACTTCGACAATGCCGGAGGCGGCTTTTTCCAGCACATTCTGGACCATTTCGGCATCCGGTTCGTCTTCGATCAAAGCGAGCCACGCCGAAGTGTCGAAAACATAGACGGTCTCATCTTCGTTCATCGAGTTTTTTATCTTCTCTTCGCGATTTAAGGAGCCTCTCTACCAAAGCCTCGCCTTTGCCCCCGCCCCCGCAATTCCATGATCGAATGTCTGACATCGCAGGCCCCGTCATTATTCGTTTTCTCATGGTCTCGTCTTACAATACAATCAAGACACAGAGAGACAAAGTCCCGAAGTTTAAAAAGAACACGGCCGAGGGCAAGTCAGGAAAAAAGTTTGTCCGGGTCCATTTTGTTGAGCTGAACTGCCATGCGCAGCAGGTTTTTGAGCGCGTTCGGGATTTCTATGCTATTGATTCGATCGACGATGTCAGTCGGAATTGTGCCGAACCGTATTTGGAGAATCTCGACGATGTTTTCTCTCTGGGTTTCCTGCCGGCCTTCCTCACGGCCTTTTTCCCTTATATATTGAGCCAACATTGCGGTCTCCTTGTGTTCTATTATTTGGCGATATATTGTTTCCCGCTCTGCCGAACGGACACCCGCGTAAACGTCGATGAATTCGACATATTTATCGAACAGCAAGGCGGATGCCAACCGAAACAGCCCCACGTAAGCATGCCGAATCACCTCTATACGATCTTCCGGCGGATAATCCATTTTCGGCAAAAGGACTTTGACCACTGGGTTGTCAATATTGTAATAGTCTCTGGCTTTGAAGTCAAAAAGTTTGACGAAAACGTATTCGAAATGGGGCTGAGGTCAAAGGGTCAAGGGCCGAAGGCATTGAGTGGAAAATTTGGTTAAGAAACTGAAAATCTGTATTTTGATATGCTTTCAATAGTTCCTTGAATTCATCTATTGAAGAAGGGTTCAGGGTTCCCGGTCCGAATCCAGAAGGTGCAAAGGCACCTCGAAATCTTCGCGATTCAGTATTTTTTTTATCGCGTCGGCGTCCAACCCGACGATCTTGGAAATCGTTTCTTCCGAGAGCCCCTGCTTTTTGGCATTGCGCACTATCGAAAAAAGGCTTTCCTTCCTGCCTTCCTGCCTTCCTTTATCTTTTATGTATTGAGCCAGCATCGCCGTATCCTCTTTTTCGGAAAATTCCCGGTATAATTTTTCTCGTTCCGTCGGGTCGATCCGCGCGTAGAGGTCGATGAAATCCACGTACTTGTCGAACAAGACTGCGCTTGCCAAGCGATAGAGCCCCGCATACGCCCGGCGGATCACTTCGTGTCTTTCCTCCGGCGCATAATCCATCTTGGGCAGCAGGATTTTTACCACCGGGTTGTCGATATTGTAATAGTCCCTCGCCTTAAAGTCAAAAAGTTTGACGAACACGTATTCGAAATGCAGGAACAGACGGTCGTTCAGTTTTGTTTCCAGTTGCCGCAACACCGATTTGCGCCATTTTTTTCGGTCGGCGAACAATACGGCGGGAATAACCGACGCTTTCGGATAGCCCTCAATAAGATCCGTCGTGTAACGCAACAATTTGTAGATCGAAAACTTGGTTGTGTCCTCCTGAAATTCCACCAGCCACAGCAACAATTGCCGCTTTCCGAACGTGAACAGGATCGGCAGATCGAGAACGAGGCCGCGATCAGAAAGATTGCGCTTTTTGGGTTCCTGCCGGACGAACTCCACATGCCTGACCGGACCCCAGGTTTTTTAAACCGAAGGAAGCAACCATCGCAGGGAATCCTCGGGAAAATCCAGGAAAAGGTTCTTGAAATTATGGTCGTGGGGTTCTCTTCGCACAATGGTCATCTGATTCGCAATGGAGCAAGGATACACTTGGATTCAAAGAGGTCTTGTGAACATTTCATTGGTGCTGTTCCGCAATCAGCATCGGCTGGTTCTCTTTCTACCGGATAGTTCTTGCCGGGCGACGTTGGCAGCGCAAAGGGCATACGGATTGATCCCGGTCCAGAAGGTGCAACGGGATCGCTATGTCCTCATGATTCAATATTCTGGTAACCAGATCAATATCCAAATCGACGATTCTGGCTATCTTTTCCTCGGAAACACCCTGTTTTTTCGCGTTTCGGACAATGGTTTATGGGGAACTTTTCTATTTGCCGAAAACAAATTCTCAGGCAAAAACGCGAAGGCGCAAAAAGCTATTGAATGCAGTCATTCCTTTTCCGGGCAAATGAGAGAATGGTCTTTGAGCCAGTCCGAAAATCCGGATTCATCCATCCCCCTTGTCGCCAAAGCCAATACAGCCGCCACGGCTTCGGCTTCCGATGCCTTCAACTCCCATCCGTTGAGATCAAGAAAAACGTAAGCGGCAAGAAAACCCGTGCGCTTGTTGCCATCTACAAAAGGGTGGTTCAAAATGACGCCGAAAGCATAGGCAGCCGCAAGATCGAAAACGGATGGCTCGCCGTAGGCCGCCTGGTTTTGCGGTCGGGCAAGAGCGGATGATAGCAGACCGCCATCGCGGATGCCCAGGCTTCCACCGTGTTCGGCAATTTGTTCGCTGTGCATGGCAACAACGACATCCTCCCTAAGCCAACGCCATTTCATTTCCTGGCAAGCTCATGCAGGGCATTACGGTATTTGGCCATGCCGCGCCGGGCAGCCTTCATTTGGGCTTCAAAGTCCGGATCGTAGGGCGTGATCGCATAGCCGTCAGGCGTTTCCGTTAAGAAGACGCTGTCGCCTTTTTTCACCTTAAGACGGGCAACGGCTTCCTTGGGAAGGATAACGCCGGTTGAATTGCCGATTTGTGTTACGCTGGCGCGCATTATTCCACCTCCAATGTTATACCATACACTATAACATGGAACATTCTCACGCAAAGACGCGAAGGTTTATTGGTTCAGTGAACCAACGCCGATTGCAAAGACACCGAGAGACAAAGGACACAAGTGTGAAAAGAACACGACCGAGGGCAAGTCAGGAAAAAAGTTTGTCCGGGTCTATTTGTTTGAGCTGCACTGGCATGCGCAGCAGGTTTTTGAGCGCGTTCGGGTCTTCTATGCTATTGATTCGATCAACGATTCCGGTCGGAATTGTGCCGAACCGTATTTGGAGAATCTCGACGATGTTTTCTCTCTGGATTTCCTTCCGACCTTCACGCCAGCCTTCCTCACGACCTTTATCTTTGATATATTGAGCCAACATTGCGGTCTCCTTGTGTTCGGTTATTTCGCAATATATGGTTTCCCGCTCCTCCGGACAGACACCCGCATAAGCGTCGATGAAATCGACATATTTATCGAACAGCAAGGCGACTGCCATCCGAAACAGCCCCATGTAAGCATGCCGTATCACCTCGATACGATCTTCCGGCGGACAATCCATCTTCGGCAGAAGGATTTTGACCACTGGGTTGTCAATATGGTAAAGGTTCTTGAAATTTTGGTCGTGGGGTTCTCTTCGCACAACGGTCATCTGATTCGCAATGAAGGAAGGGGCCGGTACGGCAGCTACCTATTGCACTGTAAAAAATTCTCACGCAAAGACGCGAAGCCGCTAAGAACTATTGATTGCAGTCATTTCTTTTCCGGTCAAATGAGAGATTTGTCTTTGATTTAGCCAACGTTTGAATGTCCATCTTCAATATTTCAATGAATTTCTGTGGTTATAGGGCCGCAGGTCCATTTTCCGGATCTCGAAGACAATTCAAAAAGGCTTCGAAATTTTTATTTTCTCGTCCAGCTTTTTAAGCCTTTCTATTTCGTATTCTTCCATGTCCGTTTCCGATTCCACCCGTTCCGAAATGAAAGACAGCAAATCGCGCCCAGACCGATCGCAGAGTTCTATCGCCAACTTGCCTGTCTCGAATGGGTTTTCGGCAGAAACCGAACGGTTTAATCCCGGTCCAGAAGGTGCAACGGGATCTCTATGTCCTCATGATTCAATATTCTTGTAACCAGATCAATATCCAAATCGACGATTCTGGCTATCTTTTCTTCGGAAACGCCCTGTTTTTTCGCGTTTCGGACAATGGAAACTATACTTTCCTTTCTTCCTTCATGTCGTAGTCTCTCGGCGGTTGACATGGCGATTTGTCCTCCCTTGACGGTAATTTCGGAAATGAAACCTACCACTTTTTCGGTCTCTATATTCGTTGCTCTAAAGAGATAAATTACCACCGATTCCAAAAATTTTAATCAGGGCCAAGGGTCAAGGGCCAAGGAGCATTTGGTTTGGCAACGGCACCGTGACGCAAACCTGCCTTGTTATACAATTTGCAGTGTTATACCGGTTCGACGGTGTTTGGTACGATTGATGAGGGAGACGCCTTGTCTTTCGGAAACGATTATTGCCTTGAATACAGGTTTACGAGAGCATCGATCTCGTAGAGGGATTTTTTTTTGACCTCACAGCCTCTAATAGTTTCTTGAATTCATCTATTGAAGAAGGATTCAGGGTTCCCGGTCCGAATCCAGAAGGTGCAAAGGCACCTCGAAATCTTCGTGATTCAATATTTTTTTAATCGCGTCAGCGTCCAACCCGACGATATTGGAAATCGTTTCTTCCGGAAGCCCCTGTTTTTTGGCATTGCGCACTATCGAAAAAAGGCTTTCCTTCCTGCCTTCCTTCCTGCCTTCCTGCCTTCCTTTATCCTTTATGTATTGAGCCTGATTCGCAATGAAGCAAGTCCGGTGCGGCAACTCTGTTTTGCATTGTAAAAAATTCTCACGCAAAGACGCGAAGGTTTAAAGGGAACAGGGCCGATTCACAGGAAAACAGCATGAGATATGAAAATACAGAGTCGCAACGACGCAGTTACAAAAGGTTGCTATTGGCTTTTCTTTTCCAGGCCATCGCCGTTGTCGGCGTATTTGTTTCCGCACGATAAGCATTCAAGGTCGTCGCCCAGGCGTTCGCCGCATTGGCATGCCCAGCCGATGCGGCGGGCGGGATTGCCGACCATGAGGGCGTGGTCGGGTGCGTTGTCGGTGACAACGGCGCCCGCCCCTATGAAGGCGTAGCGGCCGATGGTGACTCCGCAGACGATGGTGCAGTTGGCGCCAAGGGTGGCGCCGTGTTTCACCAGCGTGGGGCGCACCTGGTCCATCTTGCGAATTTCCGCCCGGGGATTGTAAATGTTGGTAAACACCATGGAGGGACCGCAGAATACTCCGTCCTCCAAAGTAACGCCTTTATACACGGATACGTTGTTTTGTATTTTGCAGCCGTTGCCGACGGTCACATCGGGACCGACCACCACGTTCTGCCCAATGTTGCAGTTTTCCCCTATATTCGAGCCGGATAGCACGTGGGAAAAATGCCAGATTTTCGATCCTTGGCCGATCTGCGCCCCTTCGTCGATTACGGCGGTATCGTGGGCGAAAAATTTCCGTGATGGATACCCCTCGTTTGCAAGCTTGGAACGGGTCCTCTCGGATTGGGTCTTGTCCGAAATATCCAGGTTTATTTGACAGCAGAGATTGTCCAGAGATCGCTGGGCTGCCTTGAGGATTTTGAGGACCCGGAGGCCTTCGGCGCCGTCGGTGGCCGGGCAGGTGCCATTGGAAAGGCAGTCGAGAAAATGCTCGCATTCTTTGAGCAGGGGTTCTGCCTGGGGAATATCGAGTCTTTCGGGCTCTCCCTTAACCGGAATCGGCGCGCCGGCTTTCCAGTCTATGCGGTGCGGGTAAAGAAGAAGCTTGTCTTCCCATGGCAGGGTGTCGTCGAAAACGGCCATTTTTCGTTCCCCTACAACCACCAGTTTCTGCTCCTTGAACGGATGCAGCCAAGACACGAAAATATGGGCTTTGAGACCGGAAGGAAATTCCATGTGGGTTGTGGTGACATCGGCGATTTTCTTGTGCAAATAGTATCCTCCGTTGGCGGATACGGCTTCGGGCTCCTCCCCGGCGAGAGAGAGTATCATGGAAATGTCGTGGGGGGCGAAGGACCAGAGGATGTTTTCCTCCCGGCGAATTTTGCCGAGGTTGAGCCTGTGAGAGTAGATATAGTCGATGCGTCCAAGTTCGCCGCTCTGCGCCAATTCCTTCAGCCTTATGAAGACCGGATGGTATTGGAGAAGGTGGCCGACCATCAGGACCAGATTTCTCTTTGCAGCGATGTCTATGAGGATACGCCCTTCGTTTTCGTCCAGAACCAGGGGCTTTTCCACATATACGTGTTTTCCCGCGAGAAGCGCTTCCCTGGCGAGACCGAAATGGGTCTCCGCAGGCGTGGCGATAACCACCCCGTCAATGTCTTTTCTTGACAGGACATCGGGGATTGCCATGCAAGTTTCGACACCGTCGTACTGACTCGCGAAGGATTCAAGCAGGCTTACGTTGCGGTCGCATATAAGTTTGAGGGAGCCGATTCGGTGATGGTTGCGGACAAGGTTTTTTCCCCAGTAGCCGCTTCCTATAACTGCTATTTTAGGCTGAGTTTCGGGCATGATGTGACCTCGCTTGCATGGAAAGGGGTGTAGGGCGTGAGGTGCAAGGTATAAACCCTTGCAGCCTGCAAATTATGTGCGGCGTTTGCCGCTATCCGGATTGCCGAACAAAAAACAGTGGAGTTTTTTGCATTATTTTGCGCTGTTTTCGCGGCCCCGGACAGCCGCAATTAGCTTCCGACGATTGTCGAACAAATGGATTCGACATCTTCGCGACCCAGGTACGGGTGCATGGGAAGGCTGAAAATCCTGGAGGAAAAATCCTCGCTGACCGGAAAATCGCCGTTCTGGTATCCCAGCGGTTCGAAAGCCGTCTGAAGATGGAGTGGCTTCGGATAATAGATCGCGGTGGGGACATTCTTTGCCTTCAATTCATTTTGCAATCGTTCCCGCTCATTACCGTCTTTGGCAAGGATCGAATATTGCGCCCACACGGACCTGAGGCCTTGGAAGACGGCCGGCGTTTTCACGGAGGGGCTGCCTTCCAACAGTCGGTTGTATTGGCCTGCCACACTGTTTCGAAGATCGATCTCTTCCTCGAAAATTTCGAACTTGGCCATGAGAATTGCGGCCTGCAACGTGTCGAGCCTCCCGTTTATCCCGATTCGGGCGTTGTCGTACTTGTCGGAGCCCTGTCCGTGAACGAGAAGGGACCGGATGGTTTTCGCCTGATCGTCGTCGTTCGTGAAGCACATCCCGCCGTCGCCGTAGCATCCCAGAGGCTTGGCGGGAAAAAAGGAAGTGCATCCGATATCGGCCAGGTTTCCGGCCTTCCTTCCGAAATAGTCGGCGCCGAACGCCTGGGCGGCGTCCTCGACGACAAACAGGCCGTATTTTCGGGCGATTTCATTGATCCTGGAATAATCGGCGGGAAGGCCGAAAAGATCGACGGCAATGACGCCTCTCGCCTTCAATTCCAACGGGACCCCGTTTTCGCGAGGCAGGGGAAGCGCTTTGGAATCGTTGTCCCGAAGGGCTTGAATCGCTTTTTCCAATTTGTCCGGGTCAATATTGAATGTTTCGGGATCGATATCCACGAAAACCGGGGTCGCGCCAAGAAAGCGGATCACTTCGGCAGTGGCGAAAAAGGTAAATGGAGTGGTAAAAATCGCGTCGCCCGATCCAATCCCCCTCGCCATCAGCGACAAAAGCAGCGCATCCGTTCCCGAAGAGCATCCGATGGCGTGCTCTACGCCTGCAAAGTCCGCCAGTCGTTCCTCGAGCATCTTGATCTCGGGTCCCATGACATATTTGCCGTGGCTCAGCACGTTCTGGATGTTTTGCTCGATTTTTTTCCTTATCCTGTCTTGCTGGACCGCCAAGTCGATAAATTGCATGCGTTCCTGTCCTTTTTAATTCCGAAGTTTGAAGTTTGAATATAGCTCCGCACTTTAAATTACAATACTTGCTCTTTTCGACGGAAAATATTGGTTTGAGGGTTATTTGTTCAGGTCCAACTATCCAAATCCGCAATGGAAATCGCTCTTTGCATTTCGTCGTTACATCGTTCGGCTCAAATGATTACAAACTTCCTCCTGGTTCAACAATCTGATCTGGGTTGCCAGTTTCATGTGTTCGTTCTGTATTAGCACAAGTGACCGCAGGATCAGATTTGTGTTTACGGCCACACCCTCCATGGAAGGACGATGTCTGAACAACATCGATTTAAAACGCTCGGTTCGAGGCCTCATGTTATGACGACCCCTTTTTTGGCGAGCTGGCTCAGGAGCTGTATGATCTTGCCGAAGCTTGAGCGCATTTTTCGTGAACATGTCTTTTAGGGAGCTGCCCATATTCTCCGTAAGAAGCCTGAAAAACAAAAAGTGTATTGATTCCGGGGCTTTAGATTCATGATTCAAACTTATAAAAGACTGGACGCATTCTGTCAAGTTGTAAAATGCACCCCCTCTAGGCGCCGTGAATTACAATCCCGAATTGTAATTCACGGCGCATAGAGCCCCGCAGCCCGGGGAAGAAAAAGGGAGAGGGAGGGGAAGAGGGACAAAATGATCAGGACTGCGGCATCCATGATCACGAACGGTATGGCCTGCCTGGCCACAGAATCGACGTCGCCTTTGATCAGGTTTGCCGCCGTGAACAGGTTCACGCCCACTGGAGGAGTCGCCTGGCCGATGGCCAGAGCCGATATGAAAATCACGCCGTACCAGAGGGGATCGATCTTGAAGGCCGCCAGGACCGGAATCAGGATCGGCATGATCAGGTAGGAAATGGAAATGGCGTCCAGAATCATCCCCAGGGCCAGCAGCAAGAGGTTGACGAGTATGATCATGACGGCGGCGTTGGGGGATATGTCCACGATGAATTGCGCGGCCGAATCGATCACGCCGATCACCGACGCCACCCAGGTGAAGATTCCGGCGAACACCACGATGAACATGATCACCGAGCTGGTCGCTGCGGCGTCGGCCATGATCAGAATCAGGTCCCGGAAAGTGACGGTCCGATAGATGAACATGGCCACGAAAAGGCTGTAGAACACCGCCACTACGGCGGCCTCGGTGGGGGTGAAAACGCCTGCGTATATGCCCCCCAATATGATGATCGGAGACAGGATGGCCCAAAAGGACTTTCTGAAAGCTTCCCAAATTTCACGGGGGGTGCCTCTTTGCGAGACGCCGCGATATCCGCGTTTTTTCGAGACCAACCACGCCACCAGGACCGTCCCGGCACCCGTGAGCAGGCCGGGCACGATGCCTGCGACGAAAAGCGCGCTTACCGACACGCTGGTGATATTTCCGTAGATGATAAACGCGATGCTGGGGGGAATAATGATGGACAGGTCCGACGCGTTGGCGATGGTCGCGCCCGCAAAGCTCTTGTCGTATCCGTGCCGGATCATGGGGGCCAGCAGAATCAGGCCTACGGCCGCCGTAGTGGCAGGGCCGGAACCGGAGAGCGCTCCCCAGAACATGCACGTGAAAACCGCCACCATGGCCAGTCCGCCCGTAGCCTTTCCCACCAGAAGCTCGAAAAAACGGGCGATGGTCGCCGCAAGCCCGGCTTTTTCCAGAATCACCCCCGCCAGCACGAAAAAGGGGATCGCCAAGAGCGGAAAGGACGCGATTCCGCACGAAAAATTGACCCCCAGCATCCCGATGCCCAGATCGAAATAATAGATGGTCGCAACAGCGGCGACGCCCAGCGACGTGCCGATGGGCACGCCGACGACCATGAGAACGAGAAAAACGGCCCCGACGACCAGAAACTCCATGGATCAGCCGTCCTCCCCTTCCCGCCGGGACAATCTTCGTTTGGCGTCCCTGAAAATCCCCCGGAATACGAAAACGCTTAAAACCGGCACCCCCAGGTAGTAAATCCAAACCGGGATGTTCAGGGCGGCGGACCGGGCGCAAAACAGGGTTACCTCATCGTAGATGGCCTGCACGGTGTAGATGTCCACCAGGAGGAACAAAAGCGCGCCGAGCAGGGCGCTGGCGACGATCACCACCCTTTTGACCTTCCAGGGCAAAACGTTGTACAGCGTGACCATGCCGAGCTGCTCGCCCCGTTCGAAGGCGATCCCCGCCCCCACCACGGTCATCCAGACGAACAGGTTGATGGTGATCTCCTCGGTGGCGGCGAAGGACAAATGGAAGAAATATCGGCTGAGCACGTTGGCAAAGGCGATGGCGGCCATGACAAACAGCAGGATCGCGGCAATCCAGCGGTCGATGCCGATTCGTTCGCGTCTTTTCACGAATCCTATTGCTTCCCCATATCTTTTTTCGCTGTTTCGTAGAGATCCTTTCCGATCTCTCCGATCCACTGGTCGTAGACCGGCCGGGTGGCGTCCTCGAAGGCCTGGCGCTGCTCTTCGGACAGGAACCCGACGGTCATCCCCTTTTCCTCCATGAACTTGACCGGCTGGGGAACCTCCATCTCATAGCCGAACTCTTCCTTGAGAATCTTCAAAGACTTTTCGCCGTCGAGCCCGGCGCGGCACAGTGCCTTTTCAAACCGGGCGGATTCCAGGGCAGCTTCTTTCAACGCTTTTTTGATATCCTCCGGAAAGGCTTCCCATTCCGTCTTGTTCCAATAGACGATCAGCGGGTCGGCCAGGTAGTTCCAGAAGGTTGCGTACTTGTGGTACTGCCAGATCTGGACCGGGATCAGAACCCCGACCGGGTTTTCCTGGCCGTCCACCACGCCCTGCTGGAAGGCGGTCTGGGCGTCGCCCCAGTTCATGTTGACCGGATCGGCCCCCAGCTGCTTGAACGTGTCGATGAACAGGGGGCTTCCCACCACGCGAATCCGCAAGCCCTTCAAATCTTCCGGGGACATGATGGGCTTTTTGCTGTTGGTGATCTGGCGAAAGCCGTTCTCCGCCCAGGCCAGGGGCATCATGCCCTTCTTTTCCATGGCCGCGAAGATGGCCTTGCCGGTCTCGCCGTATTCGAGCGCGTCCAGATTCTCGTAGGTGTTGATGAAAAACGGCAGGGAGAAGATGTTCATTTCGGGAATCACGGGAGACGCGTTGATCGTGGACTCGTAGGCGCAGTCGATGATGCCCTTGGCCACCATCTGCGGGGATTTCAGCTGTGCGCCCTTCAAGAGGGAGCTTCCGAAATAGGGCTTGATATTGATTTTCCCGCCGGTCTTTTCGGCCGCAAGTTCGGCGAACTTGGTCGCCCCCATCCCCCAGTAGAAGGACGGTCCCACGTTCACGGTCATCCGGTATTCCTTCTTGAACTCGCCCGCTATGCAGGACGAACCCATTGCCAGCGCCAGTCCGGCCGAAAAGGCCACGACCAAAACCAGTGCGAGATAGTGTCTTTTGCCGCGCATGTTTTTTTTCCTTTCTTTCCTCGAAGTCGCTACTCTACGACGTCCATGGCCGCGAAACGGGGTTCGTGCAACGGAATCAGGATATCGGCTACCTCCTTGACCTTCAGCATGATGTCGTAGGCTTCGTAGACGTTCACGTGGCTCCCCGGAGGAATGACCTCCATTTCCATGGCCTTGACGGTGACGGGGGGATCGAAGTTTTCCATGATGCAGCAAAAACCAGTGATGGCGGCCTTTCCCGACGCGGTGTCGATCAGGACGGTCAAACCGCCGTCGGTATGCGCGGGGGTGTGCATGACGCTGATACCGGGCACGATCTCGCGGTCCTCGGTCACTGCGGTCACCTGCCCCGCCTCGTGGACGTCGCAGAAATAGTCCTCCAGATACCGAAAATCCAATGGGTGGGGATTGTAGATTCGCTCGATCTCCTTTTCATGCACGAAGAACCGTGCGTTGACGCACTTGTAATCGTTTTCGCAGTGGTCGTTGTGAAGATGGGTGTGAATCACGATGTCGATGTCCTCCGGTTTCAGCCCGTATTTGGCCAGACCCTCCTCGAAGGTGTAGATTTTTCCGCCGATGGCCTTTTCCCGGTCTTCGGAGCGGATGGGACTCATCTCCCCGGTATCCACCAGAATCTTCTTGTCGCCGCCTTCGATATACCAGCAATAGATGGGAATGGTATATTCCTGTCCCGGATCGTGCTGGTAGGTCATCATGGTCTTGTCGAAGATTTTTGTTCCCATGGGGATTGGATGGATTTTGTATTGGGTCATTTTCTCCTCGCTACTGTTTTTGGATTAAACGGTTGCCTTTAAGGTAACCAGACCATCCTGGTCTGGCCTATATCCAGATATCAACTTCGTCCTCGTTGTGCCCTTTCCAGGTCGCAAGCCGCCAGCCGTTTCTTCGTTTTCAAGGCAAGAGCTGGAAGCTCTTGTTACCATTCCGACACCTGCCGGCGACTTGCGACTTATCGGCAACAACCTTGCGCCCCGTCAACCCATCTGGGCCAGGGCATCGTCGTAGTCGGGCTCCTGGGCGATCTCGGGCACCAGCTGCGTGTAGGCCACCTTGCCGTTCTCATCGACGATCACCACGGCCCGCGCCAGAAGGCCTGCCAGGGGACCGTCGGCGATGCCAATGCCGTATTTTTCGCCGAACGAAAGGTTCCGGACCACCGAGGCCGGTACGACGTTGTCAAGCCCTTCTGCGCCGCAGAACCGTTCCATGGCGAACGGAAGGTCCCGGGAAACGCACAGGCATACGGCATTGTCGATCTTGTCGATCTCGGCGTTGAATTTTCGCACCGACGTGGCGCAAACCGGGGTATCAACGCTGGGGAAAATATTGAGTACGATCTTTTTTCCGGCGTAGTCCTTCAAAGTCACGTCGGACAGATCGGTCCTGGTCAAAAGAAAGTCGGGAGCGTCGGCGCCTTTTTCCGGCAATTCTCCCACGGTATTGATCGGATTTCCTTTCAGTGTTATTCGGGCCATGTCTTGCTCCTTTCTTGTTTTGTTTCATCGCGCACTTGAGGGAAGCGGCAAAGGCAACCAGAGCCTCCGGCTCTGGCCCCATTTCGTGTATACGCCGCCGCTCGGACGCCAAGGCATGCCAGAACAGGATGGTCTGGTTACCATAAACGCGCCTTTTCCCGCAAATCCACGACGAGTTTTTTTCATTGTCGATTCTTTTCGGACGACTTCGCCTATTTGGGCCCGACCACATCTCTGATGGCCGCAAGCACCCTGTCGTGAATCCGTCCGTTGGTCGCCAAAATGCCCACATTGTCCGCAAGCTTTCTTCCCAAATCGAACCGAAGCGGGTTCCCGCCGAAATCGGACACCCTGCCGCCCGCCTCCTCCACGACGATGGTGCCGGCCGCGTGGTCCCAGATTTTTTCACGGTACTCGCTGGATCTGGGGAGACGAAGATAGATGGAAGCGTCCCCGCGAGCCAGCGCCGCATATTTGACCTGGCTGTCTATCCGGCAGGGAGCGGCGCGGATTCCCAAGGCGTCGGCAATCCGTTGATGTTTGCCATGGGCGGCATGGGCTTTTTCCACCGATTCGCAAAAGCGCGCCGAAGCCATGTCCGTGATGCCGTCCACGCCGACGGCCGCGTCCTTGCCGCCGTTCAGAGGTTTGCAAAACGCCCCTTCGCCTCGGACCGCATAAAAGAAAGCACCCTTTCCAGACGGGTCCGTGTCGTCCAGAACAAAATTCGGACAGCCCAGGACCCCCAGGACCGGTTCGCCATTTTCGAGCAGGGCCAAGGCCACCGCGAACTGCTCCCTGCGAAGAAATCCCTTGGTGCCGTCGATGGGATCCAGGGTCCAGAACCTCTCGCCGGGGTCGAACTCCCGGGCGCCGTAATCCACGGCCTCCAAAAGACGGCTCTCGTCGATGGAATCGTTCTGCTGCCGGACAAGCGAAAGGACCATTTCTTTCAAATGCCGGTGCGCGACAAGAGTGTCGGCTTCCTCCTCGCCAACCACGGGAACGCCGGGAAAGGCTTTCAGAAGCTCCAGGGTTACCACCGCCTGGCTCCCCAAGTCCGCCACGCTCACGGGGGAACGGTCCTCCTTTTCCACCGAGGAGATGGAGGATTGTTCAAGCACCTTCAAACACAGCCTGCTGGCGTTTTCCACCGCCGCCAATGCAACGGCAAGCTCCTTTTTATATTTCATTCAACCCTCCTCGACTGATTCGTTTTCTTTGCGTTCGATTCTGCAATCCACCGAAAACACATTTTATAAACACATCCTGTCCCTCGTCTTTCATCGTCGGGGCTTGATTCTAAATTCGGCCACCTGGATTCCGGGTCTACGCTGCATGTTCCAGTCGGGAAATTCCCGGAAGCGACGGAATCCAGCTGTTTTATCGACACCCGGCATACATACCGCTCCGCCCGGAATGACATCCGCCGCGACGATAGTCCCTGAAAGTGGCCGATGTTAAGACCAAGACCCACCGTCGCCGACACTTTGGCACCAAGCCGTTTGAAAAAACAAAGACTCTGCTCGCCAGAACGACACCAAGAGATTTAACTCTCGACAATAACCATCGTTTGAACTTTTTCCACCGATATGTGAAAGGGGAAATTCAGAAAGGGCTTGTCACAGGGCTTTGTTTTGAAAGCCATTGCGCTTGGGTCCAAGGATTCCAAGACCTGGCGAAAAGGTGCGGAGGAAACGAATTTCAACTTGTTCTCCGGGTGCAACCGGAATCGATCAATCATCATATTTGGTATCTTTCGTAGTATTGTAGCATGGACAGAAACGCCCACGCGCCCCCCTGCAACACACCCGTGAAGCCGCCGCCGGGGTTCGCCCAGGCGGAGGCCAGAAAAAGCCCTTTGACCGGCGGATCTTCGGATATCCTCCTGACAAACGAATTCTCCATGGATTGCTCGAATCCGTAAATGGCCCCGTCGGCGTTTCCGGTGTACCTCCAGTTGGTCAGCGGGGTGGCCGCCTCCACCACCTCGATCATGCCGGACAATCCCGGAATAACGTCCTTTTCGGCCCTTCTGATCAAAATGTCGGTCCATCGCTTCTTCTGTTCGTAGTATGCGGTCTTTTCGCCCCGCCAATAGTCCTGTTCGAATTTTTTCCAAGGCCCGTAGCCGCATGCGAACAGCACCATCACCGTGGAAAGCCCCGGGCCGGAATAGCCCTCGTAGGCGTTGTCGTAGATGGTCACCGAATAGTAGCCCCGATCCACGCGGCCGTCGATGCAGTCCTGGTAGTCCCGTTCGTGGGAATCGGCCCTTTGCATGTGATACGAACAGCCGTCGATCTTGCCCCTCAGTTCCTCGTTCAGTCCCAGCCAGACGATGAACGTGGAAATGCTCGGATGGCATTTCGCAAGTTTTCGCCTGAATTTTTCGGGCACGGCTTCCGCAGGGAGCATCTTGTCGAAAATCGCGGGAGCGCCGCAATTGGCGGCCACCGCGCGCGCAGCCAAGGGCTTGCCGTTGCCGAGGGTCACCCCGCTAACCCGACCGTCTCGCAGCCCGATCTTCTCCACCCTGGCGCCGTAGCGTATGGTTCCGCCCGCCTGCACGAAGGCCCCGGCCAAGAGATCGCTCAGAGCCGACGACCGATCCTTGATGTAGCACGACCCGTTTTTGAGATACCCGCCGGTGGCGATGGCATAATAAAAGGCGGAAAGCTTCGACGGCGGAAGTCCGTAATACGCCCACAGGCTTCCCAGAGCGGCCTGGCATTCGGGGTCCGCGACGAATTGCGCAATGTGTTCCTCCAGAGTTTTGTTCCGGATTCTCCACATTCTGGGAAACTGCAACGGAACAAGCAGATCGGCCGTCGTCCGCCTCTGGCTTTTTTTCCTGTTGTAGCGGTCAACCTCCTCCTCGATGGCCAACATTTCGTGTATATAGCCCGCGATGCCGACGGTCTCCGACGGAAATCGGGAAGACAGGATTTCGATCAGTTTTTCCGGGTCTTTCTGGGGCACGGGATATTCCCAGGACGGCGTCTTGACCCGGAAGATCTCGGGCAGCTCGGCAAGCCGCAACTTGTCCAGAACGCCCAGCTTTTCCAGAATACGGGCGGCCTCGTTGTTTTCGACGGTCGTGCCGTGCAGGGAGACTTCGAAATCGAATTTGCCGCCGGCCCTTTGAAACGAAGTGGCATAGCCCCCGGGGGTGGTATTCTGTTCCACGATGACGGTCGGAAAGCCAGCCCTGGCAAGAAACGCCCCGCAACAAAGCCCTCCGAGACCGGCACCGATCACCAACGCGGGGAATCGCCTTTTGTCCCGGATTTTCCCGGCTATCGCTTCGAGCTTGTTCCAGTCGATCGTCATGGACGCTGCGGCCACAGCCGACAACCCCAGGAACTGCCGTCTCGATATCTTTTTTCCGAACATAACTCTTATTCTCGACGAACGCTCACACGTGCTTTGCCGGAAATATCCGCACCCCCGCCCCGTTTTTCAAATGCACCGTGAGAATTCCCGTTGTCACCAAGACCAAAGCCAGCAAAAGGTTCGACGTCACTGGTTCGTCCAGCAGCATCGCCCCGGATATCACCCCGGAGACTGGCATGATGAACACGAACGCGTGAAGCGACGTGGCACCGTATCTCCGTAGCATGGTGTTCCACGCGACGAAGCCGAACGACGCAGTCGCCAGCCCCTGGTACGCCATGGCGGCGACGACTCCCCAACCGACATTGCCCGCCATGGGCTTGTCCCAGAGATAACCTCCCACCAAGAAAATCGGCGTCGCGAACAGCATCGGATAAAGCACGATATGGAACGGCTGAAAGTCGTGGATGATCCGTTTCACATAGATCGTGTTGCACGACCAGATGGTCGTCGCAGCCAAGACGATAAGATCGCCCGACCGAAAGCCGCCGGATTCCCCGCCTTGATTCGCGAACAAGAACGCGACACCCGAGAACCCCAATATCATACCGACCGATTTTTTGAAAGCGATCCGGTCCCCCGGAAGAAAGAAATGTGCGAGAATCAGCACGAAAAATGGCAACAGATTGACAATGAGGGCCCCTCTGGAAGCATACGTGCGACTCAGTCCGAGATAAAACAAGGACAGCTGAACCACGAAAAAAGAGGTCAGGACGAAAATCTGCCCCCCCTGCCCTCTTTTCAAACGAAACGACCTTCCGCCGGCTTTGGCCCACAGGGCGATGGCGCACGACGCCATCGCGAAGCGAATCGCCAACGCGGTAAACGGCCCCAGCCCCGCCAGGCTGAACTTGACCGCCGCCGTATTCGCGCCGAACATGACGCACAGCAACGCCGCAAATACGCCCGCCGATACCGACAAGTCCTCGTTTCTCGAAAAACGCTCGCCTTTCTTCTCCAACTCTCTCAAACCTACACGCCGAACATTCGTTTAAAATTGGCTCAAAAAAAACCGGGGACCCATGCCTGCCTATTGACAAATCGCAATCCGACGCAATTTTATCCATTTAAGTTTTCAATGGTTATTCGCCCTTGCCAGGGTGCCTCTTTTTCCATTCAACCAACGGAGAGACATAAATGAACGACGCGGAAAAGCTGAGAATGCTGGCTCATTGGTTCGACCTTCTCGACGCCGAGCTGGATTGCGACACCGACCCGGAAATCCAAAACTTCCTGCGTAAAATAGCGGATGTGGTGGGAGATTCCGGCGATTCGGACGAACGCCACCTTTCGGGTATCGAATCCAGCGACCATATGGATCGACTGGACCCCGGCAGAGGCCATGACATGCCGGCCGCCGAACTCTATTTGCTCCCCGTTGACAAGCGCTCGAAAGGCGTGTGTCTCAGTTGCCGCAAATGGATCGATGATTGCAGTTGCGCGAACCGATAAACGGGTTCGGAACAGGTTCGACAAACATGCCAGGTTGCATGCCCGTTCAAGAATAATCCGGGAATGCCGAATTGGCGTTTCCACCCGAGTTCGCCGCGCGTATTGTTTTCAAGAGCACCGCCGTAGGGCTGTCCTTCGTGAGACACTCGAATGCGCCGGCATTCAACATTTCTTGAGTGGCAACGGCATCCGTATACATGGTCAAACCCAATATTTTCGTTTCCGGCGACAATTCCCTTATTTTCGCGGTGGCTTCGATACCGTTCAACACGGGCATGTTGATATCCATCAGGACGACGTCGGGCTTGAGCTTGGCCGCCAATTCGCAGGCTTGCCTCCCGTTGACCGCCATGCCTATTACTTCTATGCCGTCTTCTTCCGTAAGCAACCTTGCCAAGCCGTCTCGCATCAAATCGTGATCGTCGGCGACCAGGACCCTTATGGTGGCCCTTTCCTCCGATGCCGAGCCATCCGGGGCCCGCATGCCGACATTCGATTTGCGCGCGGAAGTCGCAAAGCGGTTCTCGGTGCCATGCTTGGCGGGTTGCGACAGCTTTACGGGCACAGATAGCGACAGCTGGAACCCGATACCGGATTTGCTTTCAATCTCCATGGAACCGCCCAGGATCTTGAACCTGTCTTCTATGGAGGAAAGCCCGAAAGACTTGTCGTCGTCCTGTTTTTCTTTTATCTCCGACGGGTCGCATCCCCTTCCTCGATCAGCTATTCGAATCAGCACCTTGTCATCGTCGGGCACCACGCGAATGCTCGCGCTTTTCTGCCCGGAATGCTTTACGACGTTGAACAGAATCTCCCGAACGGAACGCAGCAACATGGATAAAATCGTATCGGACGCTATCTCGAGACCGTCCGGGACCTGGAGTTCTACTTCCAGAGCGTACATTTCCTCCATTCTCCGGGCAAGACGAGAGAGCGCCCCTCCGAGATCGCGTCGGTCGTTTCGAAGCGACGAAAAAGGCATCAGGTCGTTGGCGAGATTGCGGCAGGTGCCGATGCACTCGTCAATTATGCCGGACAGAATATCCACGTCTTCCTTGAACTCGACGTTTTCGAACGTGCTCTTGAGCTTCAGTTTCAAATAGGCCAGCATTTGCTGAAAGTCGTCGTGCAGGACGCTGGCGAGGCGCTGGCGTTCCCGGTTTTCGGCCTCGGAAAGCTCCCAGGCCAGGCGCTTGACCTCCGAAGCTCTCTGCTCCGCGACCCTGGTACGTTCCACGAGTCTTTTGTTAAGCTCGCGAAGTTGCTCTTCCGCGATTTTTTCGCTGGTAATGTCGTTTACCAGCGCGATCATGCTGCCGGGCGTTCCGGTTTCGTCGGGCAGAACGGAAACGACCTTGTGCGCCCACACAGTGCTTCCGTCCTTGCGGACATACCGGTTTTCGAACTTGAAAAACGAGATCTCCCCGGATCGCAGGCGGCCGATTTCCAGAAGATTGGCCTCACGGTCCTCGGGATGGAAAAGGGAGCGATAATCGATCCCCCGCAGCTCCTCCTCCGTGAACCCCAGAAGCGCGCAGTAGGCGGGGTTGCAGTGCCTGTAATTGCCATCCCAATCGACGATGGCGATTCCCGTGGCGGAGTGTTCGAACACCTTGCGAAAGCGCAGCTCGCTCCTGCGCAGCGCTCTGTCCTTTCTTTTTCGCTTTTCGATTTCCTCCTTAAGCCTTTCGTTTGCGTTTTCCAGGTCGAGGGTGCGCTCTCTTACGACCTTCTCCCGGTCGTCCAAGGCACTTTTCAGAGACATCTCGGCTTGGACGCGTTCGGTTATGTCAAGCGTCAGTTCGACCATAGCCACGATTTCGCCGTCGTCATCCAGAACCGGCGACCCCGCCAAGCGCCAGAAACGTCCGTCCGGCGTCTGTTTTTCCACAACCTCCGGCATTTTGCTTTCCATCGACTTGATCACGGGACAATCTTCGCAAGGGGTGGAACGGCCGGACCAGATTTCATAGCAGTGGCATCCTACGAGTTTTTCGAGGGGAAGATTCACCGACCGGCATGCGGCCCGATTGGCCCAAAGCACCCTCAGCTGCATGTCGTGGTACACCACATGTTCGAAGAGGGCGTCCAGGACCTTTCGCGCCTGGTCTTCCTTGCGGACTACAAATTTTTCTTTTTCTCTCTTCTTGTCTATAGGTGGATTCGGTTTGACGGGAAACATTTTCGGGCCTCCTGCGTGATACTCTGTCTGAACATTCGATTTGCTTCCGTTGACCCGCGATACGTCCCTTGAGTCTTGACGGGAACGTAACAGAGGGTGCCACCTGCGTACTTCGCCGGCAGCGACGACGCATCGCATAAGCTATAATTTTCAAGATTCCATAATTCGTCGGCCTTGTCAAATTTTCTTGAACCATATTTTCCGATCTGTCAAATTGGATGAAAGGTCATTTGACATATTCCGTGCATCTTCCCCAAGCAAGGTCTGCGAACGAAAAAACCGTCACGCGTTCGGAAGAAGGACCCGCGACCGGATTCCAACCGGCGTCCGGGGTTCGAGGCCGAATTTAAAAACGCTGAATCCTCAAGGGGGTGCACCATGACCGAAAACAAAACCACAAAAGTATCCTCCGAGACAAGCGTCGTCGAAATCCATCGAGCCCTGCCCACAGTGGTCATCGGAGAGCGCATCAATCCCACCGGAAGAAAGAAACTCCAGGCCGAAATGGAAGCCGGTCGGTTCGAATTGGTGAAACACGACTCCAAATCCCAAGTGGAGGCGGGGGCCTCCATCCTCGACTTCAACGCCGGCGTTGCCGACGGCGACGAACCTTCCCTGCTCAAAGGGGCCATCCGAGCGGTCGTCGAGACGACCGACTTTCCCCTCTGCATCGACACGACCAACCTGGAAGCCCTGGCCGCAGCCTTGAAAACGTACGAAGGCAAGCCACTGGTCAATTCTGTGAATGGCGAAAAGAGTTCGCTGGACCGAACGCTGCCCTTGATCAAGGAACACGGGGCGGCGGTCATCGGCCTGTGCATGGACGACGACGGCATTCCCACCGAGCCGGAAAAGCGTCTGGCTATCGCGGAAAAAATCATCGAGCAGGCGTCCAGGCTGGGCATTCCGGTCGAAGATGTCGTTATCGATCCGCTGGTGTCGATCATCGCGACGGACGGCGGCGCGGCGCAAGCGGCGCTCCGGGCGACGGAACTGATCGTGCAGGAGTTCGGCGTCAATATCGCCATGGGAGTCAGCAACGTGCCGTTCTGACCCCCAGACCGTTCGGTTGTCAACGCAACCTTCATGGCGATGGCTATCCGGCCGGGTTTGACGTGCCCCATCGCAAACCCTTTGGACCCGAAGCTTGCGACCCCCATTCTCGCCGCAGACCTGGCGCTGGGCAAAGACGATTGGGGAGAACGCTGGATCGCGGCCTACCGGTCGCCGAGCAAACCCGTCAAGACCTGAAGACAAAACCCTATAGCTCCAAGAAAGGAGGGTGTTCAAACGAGCGAGACGCCCGCATCGTAGCCACGGTGTTGGACGCCTGCCCAACATCGACTTTTGCGAATCCCTGGGAACTGTCGGCGACGTCCACCCGGACCTGGCTGCGTCCTACGAGTTCGCCACCATGTTTTCCAACACCAGCAAGCCCATCGTGGCGTGGTCCTACGGATGGGACGATTCCATGGACATCCACAAAATCGCCGTCGCGTAAGCCGGGGGCCAGGAAGCATTCGAAAGACGTCCGAACTATTTGCACTACTGCGAACCTTCGTCTCCTCCGCTGAGCACTTTCGAGGCCTTGGACAAGGCGGTGTTCGCGGCGCATCACGCGAGGCATCGAAGTAGACGAGGAAACCCTGGCTACCGACGTCATCCACAACGTCGGGCCCGACGGGCACTACCTGTACGAGGACCACACCATGCGGCATTTCAAGTCGGAATTCTGGCACCCGAGCCTCTGCGACGCTGCCTGGACAAAGGGACCGAGGCCAAGACGATTCTCGACAACGACCTGCTCGTGGGAATGAACGAAGCGGGAAAGCGCTTCAAGACCGGCGAGCTGTTCGTTCCCGAAGTGCTTCGGTCCGCAAGGGCAATGCACGCGAGCATGGAATTGCTTCGCCCGATTCTGGCCAAGGCTCGATGTTTTCAGACCGGACGACATCGAAGACGTCTATTCGGCCACCATGGAAGTCATGGAGCGCACCGGCGCGAGAATCCGCCATCCGGAGGCTCTCGATCTATTGGACGACGTCGGCGCGCGCGTAATCGACGACATCGTTCGCATTCCCGACTGGGTGGTCAAAGACGCCCTGCGCAAGGCGCCTTCCCGCATCGCTCTGGGGAAGAGAAACGGCGAGCGTTTGGTACGGCTGGAGAGAAACATCAGCTGGTTCGGCGCGAGCCTGGACTACCTGGAACCCTTCACCGGGGAACGCAGAAGGTTTCTTCTCGAAGACTGCCGCAAGACCGCAAGCCTGCTGGACGCCCTTCCGAACTATGAATGGGGAATGACCTTCGGACTGGCGGACGACGTCCCGGCCGAATTCGCCGACCGCCTGGTCATGAAAACGGCCATGACCCACAGCGAAAAGCCAATGGTGTTCTGCTGCAAGGACGTGGAAAGCCTGGAGCAAATCTATGAAATGGCGGTCATCATGGCAGGCGGGGAAAAGAATTCCAACCTGTTCGACCGCTCCGACCAGGCCACCTGGCTCGAACAGGGCGGGCGGCGTTTCCAGGAACGTTTAAGGGAACAGACCTTGCAGAATATGAAACATCGAACCGAACCCCTGGCGGACGAAAAGCACAGAGCGCTCGGCAAAATGGCAAAGCACTTGCAGTTGAAGGGAATCGAACTCAGCCCTGGATAATGTTGTTTTGAATGGTATTGCCCATGCGATTGCGGTATTATGGCCTCGAAATATTCCTGTTTCTTTTCAAGCGTGAATGATAAAATTAAATTTATCGAGAAAATGGCGGAAAAATATCAAGTTCAGGGGACGTTTCCATGAAACATAAAATCAATCCGACCATCGACTGCGTTTTCAAAGCGCTTCTCGGGAGCGAGAAAAGAAAGCATCTTCTGATCCACTTTTTGAACTCGGTCCTGGAATGCCACGAAGACCCGGAAAGAAAGGTGGTGGACGTACGGATACAGAACCCGTACAACGAGCGGGAGTTCGAAGACGACAAGCTCGGCGTGGTGGATGTGAAGGCGCGGGAGGCTTCGGGCCGGAATTTTCACGTGGAAATCCAGGCCGCGCTGCATCCGGGCCTCAAAGAAAGAATGCTGTACACGTGGAGCGCCATCTACCATTCCCTGCTGGGCAAGGGAGACGAATACACGCTCCTCCAGCCGGTGATATCGGTATGGATCGCAACGGGCGTGCTTTTCGCCGACACCCGGCTCTGCCACCTCCGATTCCGCATCGGAGACCCGGATGCCGGGCTCCTTTTCAGCGAGCATTTCGCCATGCACGTGCTCCAGCTGCCCAGATGGAGGATGCGAAAAAAACGAATATCCGAAAAGGACCGGTGGGTCTATTTTTTCAAGGAAGGCAGGAACATCGACGTGGACGATCCGCCGGACATTTTGAAAAACTCGAAGGAAATGAGGGACGCCATGGACGTATTGGAAGAATTCTCGGAAAACCGCGAAAACTATCTGCTCTACCAAAGCCGCCTGGAGGGGGAAAGGGTTCGGCAGACCATTTTGACGGAGCTTGAAAAAGCCATTGTCGCAAGGGAAAAGGAACGGGCGGAAAAGGAAAAGGAACGGGCGGCAAGGCAAAAAATAGAAAAAGAAAGGGATAGGGCGGAAAAGGAAATAGAAAAGGCGTTGAAAGAGATCGAAAGATTGAAAAAAATGCTGGACAAATAACGGGCGGGCCGGGCTCGGGCCGCAGGCGGAAATGTATTTGTGCAATCTCCGGCCCGATCGATCGTCCGCGCCGGCTTTTGACCGGAACGGGCAGGCCGTATTCCTGCGAAAATCTGGGACACGTTCAAGCACTTCCGCGAAGCCTGGTACTCCAACCTGTTCGACCGCTCCGACCGGGCCACCTGGCTCGAACAGGGCGGGCGGCGCTTCCAGGAACGCCTGAGGGAACAGAACCTCCAGAATATGGAACATCGAATCGACCCATTGCCGCATGAAAAGCTCAAAGCCCTCGGCGAAATGGCAAAACACTGGCAGTAAGGGAAGCCGACCGAATCAAAAATGCATATGCGATTTCGGCGTGAATCTTAGGGTGAATGGGTCGCGACCCAGGCATTGCAAGCTGATTCACACCTCCTTGAGGCCGTGCGTTTCGATCTTGCGCGGGTTCCAACCCACCGTTTTCCGAGTCTCCTCGCCGCCTCCGTTCAGGGGCAAAGCGGCGCGGTACCAGAAAAGAGCGGCGAGCTATGATCCAAGCCACGTGCGCATTCGAGCCTGCCGGTGCAAGGTATCGTTGACATTGAAAACGATTTCGTCTAATTTTTTCGGTGCAATGCTTGGTACGATTTTCCCCTGACTTATAAAAGGATGCAAGGATTGGAGAGATGATGAATGTCAAAAAAAGGAATGGAAAAATGAGACTCTGGTCGGCTTTTCTTTTCGTGTTCGTTTTTGCGATTGTATCGTCTGTATCTCAGGATGGGCCAAAGCCGGAGGCGACCGCCGCAGCCTCAGACCGCCACGCCCTTGTGATCGGCAACGCCAATTACAGGATCGGCAGGCTGAAAAACCCTGTGAACGACGCCGACGACATGGCGGCCCAGCTCTCCCGGCTCGGTTTCCAGACGACCAAGCTGACCGACGCAAACCAGCAGGAGATGGAAAACGCCATCAACGCTTTCGGAAGAAAACTGCAGAGCGGCGGCGTGGGGCTGTTCTTTTTCGCCGGACACGGCGTGCAGGTGGGCGGGTTCAACTACCTGATTCCCGTCGGCGCCAACATCGACACCGAAGGGGACGTGAAATATTTCGCGGTCAACGCCAACCGGGTCCTGAGCAAGATGCAGGACGCCGGAAACCCGCTCAACATGGTCTTTCTGGACGCCTGTCGGAACAATCCCTTTTCCAGAAAATTCCGATCCGCCCTGCAGGGTCTCGCCCCCATGGACGCCCCCCGGGGCTCTCTGGTCGCCTACGCCACCGCGCCGGGCGATGTCGCGGCCGACGGCGGCGGCAGAAACGGCGTGTTCACCAAAAATCTGCTCGAACAGATGGCCCGGCCGGGCGTGGAGGTCGGCCCCATGCTCCGACTGGCGAACGCGGGCGTGCAAAGGGAAACCGGAGGCGAGCAAACGCCTTTCGTGGTCCATTCGCTCACCGGCAACTTCTATTTCAACCAGTCGGCCGGCGCGACCTCCGGGGCCGGGCTTTCCTCCGCCGACACCCCGCCGTCCCTGCCCCAGGAACCCTCCGTCTCCTTCGACAATTTCTTCCAGTCCTCCAAAAAGAAACGGGAAATCGAGGAAAAATGGGGAAGCTGGCAGCAGGCCCGGCAAAACGATTTCGAAAAGGTCAAGCAACTCGATTCCGACCGGTACCTCTCGGCCAGGGAAAAGGCCGACGCCTGGCGAATCTTCCTGGGCACAGTTTCCCAAGACAACCCCCACAGCTCCCAGGACGAACAGATGCGCGACTACGCGACCTCCCGCCAAAGCCACTGGCAGGACGAGGCCTCCCGCACGAAACCCACCCGCGAAGACAAACTCGCCGCAGCCGGCCTGATCGCATCGACCAACGTCTCCACCAGGCTCAGGGAAATCTCTCGCGACGGCCAGTACATCGCATACGACGACGGAGACAAGAGCGTGGTCCTGGATACCGAAACCAATCTCATGTGGGCCGCCAGGGACAACGGTGAGATTATCAATTGGCGCGATGCCAAAAAATATTGCGAAAATTACCGGGGTGGCGGTTATACCGATTGGCGGATGCCGACCGAGGATGAGTTGTCCGGGCTGTATGATGAAAGCAAAAATGGCTACCCCGCTGATTGCGATGATAAAATCAAATTGAAGATAACCGATACAATCCGTCTTTCATGTTATTGGGCATGTGTTTCGGAAACCAAGAGTGGGTCGGAGCCCCTCATCTATCTCGGCGACGGCGGCCGGGGTTTCATCCCCCGGGACACCGACATCAAAGCGCGTGCGTTGCCGGTGCGTCGAGGCAATTGAAACATTTGGTTATTTGGTCATTTGATCCTTTAACAGGGCCAGGGGGGGCGGGGGACATATCCCCCCGCTATCCGCAAAATTTTAAATTCATAGTCTTTGCCGAACCCGCCACATGCGCCGTTCCATCGTTTACTTCGTTCCCGCGCTATGCATGGTAACTGGGGTGATGAAAATCCCCCGGAATGGCGAATAACTTTTCAGCCGTTTTTTGTTCCTTTCCGGAGTGCCAGCTTTCGGTTTGCGGGGTTCGCCTATACCTAGGATTTTCAAGCGGACCGTGGGCTTGGTTTTAACTTCGGCCGTTTTTCATCCTACAGCTACGATTATCGCATGGATTCCGGGTCTCCGCAAGCTCCGCCCGGAATGACGGTGTTGGTTGGCCGACGTTATAACCAAAACCCGGACCGTCATTCCGGCCGGAGCGCGCGCGGTTGTCGGAGGATCGGATTTTCGATCTCTCCCGCAGCCTTTTCGAGGCTCGCCTTTTTTTGCCGGCAAGCGCGCGCGGAGAGCAGGAATCCAGGCTTTGGCGAGTTTTCGCAAACGGGGCAAGGCGGAATGTTCGGGCCCCGACCTTGGAAAGCAGGCGTTCGTTTACCGTTGCATCGGCGTTCTTGTCTCGTCAAGATGCCGCAGCTTGCGTTTCGGAAATTTTCGCCGCCGTCTGCCGCCGCGCCGCCGGGACCTGAATGGAAGCCTGGATAATGTTGTTTTGAATGGTATTGCCCCTGCGATTGCGGTATTATGGCGTCGAAATATTCCTGTTTCTTTTCACGCATGAGTGATAAAATTAAATTTATCGAGAAAATGGCGGAAAAATATTAAGTTCAGGGGACGTTTCCATGAAACATAAAATCAATCCGACCATCGACTGCGTTTTCAAAGCGCTTCTCGGGAGCGAGAAAAGAAAGCATCTTCTGATCCACTTTTTGAACTCGGTCCTGGAATGCCACGAAGACCCGGAAAGAAAGGTGGTGGACGTACGGATACAGAACCCGTACAACGAGCGGGAGTTCGAAGACGACAAGCTCGGCGTGGTGGATGTGAAGGCGCGGGAGGCTTCGGGCCGGAATTTTCACGTGGAAATCCAGGCCGCGCTGCATCCGGGCCTCAAAGAAAGAATGCTGTACACGTGGAGCGCCATCTACCATTCCCTGCTGGGCAAGGGAGACGAATACACGCTCCTCCAGCCGGTGATATCGGTATGGATCGCAACGGGCGTGCTTTTCGCCGACACCCGGCTCTGCCACCTCCGATTCCGCATCGGAGACCCGGATGCCGGGCTCCTTTTCAGCGAGCATTTCGCCATGCACGTGCTCCAGCTGCCCAGATGGAGGATGCGAAAAAAACGAATATCCGAAAAGGACCGGTGGGTCTATTTTTTCAAGGAAGGCAGGAACATCGACGTGGACGATCCGCCGGACATTTTGAAAAACTCGAAGGAAATGAGGGACGCCATGGACGTATTGGAAGAATTCTCGGAAAACCGCGAAAACTATCTGCTCTACCAAAGCCGCCTGGAGGGGGAAAGGGTTCGGCAGACCATTTTGACGGAGCTTGAAAAAGCCATTGTCGCAAGGGAAAAGGAACGGGCGGAAAAGGAAAAGGAACGGGCGGAAAAGGAAAAGGAACGGGCGGAAAAGGAAAAGGAACGGGCGGAAAAGGAAAAGGAACGGGCGGAAAAGGAAAAGGAACGGGCGGCAAGGCAAAAAATAGAAAAAGAAAGGGATAGGGCGGAAAAGGAAATAGAAAAGGCGTTGAAAGAGATCGAAAGATTGAAAAAAATGCTGGACAAATAACGGGCGGGCCGGGCTCGGGCCGCAGGCGGAAATGTATTTGTGCAATCTCCGGCCCGATCGATCGTCCGCGCCGGCTTTTGACCGGAACGGGCAGGCCGTATTCCTGCGAAAATCTGGGACACGTTCAAGCACTTCCGCGAAGCCTGGTACTCCAACCTGTTCGACCGCTCCGACCGGGCCACCTGGCTCGAACAGGGCGGGCGGCGCTTCCAGGAACGCCTGCGGGAACAGACCCTCCAGACCATGGAACATCGCACCGCCCCCCTGCCGGACGAAAAGCTCAAAGCGCTCGGCGAAATGGCAAAGCACTGGCAGTAGAAGGGAATCGAACTCAGGCCTGGATAATGTTGTTTTGAATGGCGAACCGGGAAAGGTCTGCGTTGTTTCTCAGGTTGAGTTTCTTAAGCAGGCGAAGCCGATAGGTATCGACAGTTTTCACGCTGATGCCGTAGGCTTCGGCGATCTCCCGGTTGGTGTTGCCCTGGGCGAGTCGTTTAAGCACCTGGAGTTCCCGGTTGGAAAGAAGGTCCAGGGGGGAGCTTCCGGCCTTGCCCTTGGCGAATCGAAGGGCCAGGGCCTCAGCCGCTTCCTCCGTAAGGTAGCGCGACCCGCCAACGACCTTTTTAATGGCCGTGATCAGCTGCTCCGGCGCCGAGCGCTTGGTCATGTATCCCATGGCGCCGGCCTCGATGGCACGCACGATATATTGCTCCTCTTCATGCATGGTCAGCACGATGACGGGAAGGTCCGGGAAATAGGCCAGGAGATGGGAGATCACCTCCAGACCGTCCATGCCGGGCATGGAAATGTCCAAAACCGCCACGTCGGGGGGGTCCTTTTTCGCCATGGATATGGCTTCCCTGCCGTTGGAGGCTTCGGCTACTACTTCCATGGCCCCGCATTCTTCCACGACCCTCCGGAGTCCCGCGCGGACGATTCCGTGGTCGTCGACCAAAAGCACCTTGATCATTTCGCGATGTTCTCCTTGCCTTCCAGCGGGACTTTGAACGAGATGCGCGTGCCATGCTCCGGCTGGGAACGCACGTCCAAGATTCCGCCGACAATCGTCGCCCGCTCCCGCATTCCCGCGATGCCCAGTCCCGAAAATTCGGACATATCCAGCGCGTTGAACCCCCGTCCGTTGTCCTCGATCAAAAGAGAAAGAGTTCCCTCCTGGGCGGACAATTCCACCCGGACCTGGTTGGCGAACGAATGGCGCGCCACGTTGGTGAGTGCTTCCTGCACGATGCGATACGCCGCCGTGGCCACAGGCCCGTGAATCACTGGTACATCCTCGACGTGGAAAATGCAATTGATTTCCGTGCGCTTTTCGAAATCCGAGGTCAGCCATTCCAGGGCGTCCACCAGCCCGAGGTCGTCGAGCACCTTGGGCCTCAAGCGCAGGGCCATGCCGCGAACCGCGTCGATGGTTTCGTCGATGAACTTGCGCATGTCCTCGGCCCTGCCCGCCGCCTGGGGGTCCTTTTCGACAAGCCTCTTCGCCAGCCAGGCCGCGTCCATGTTCAACACCGTGAGGGTCTGGCCCAGTTCGTCGTGAAGCTCGCGGGCGATGGCGGCCCTTTCGTTCTCCTGGCCCGCCATGATGCTTCCCGAAAGCCTTCTCAACCGATCCCTGGCCTTTTTCGTGGAGGTGATGTCGGTGGCGATGGTTCCTACGCCGGTGGGCTCGCCCTGTTCGTCCAGAATGGGGAATTTCACGGAAAGGTAGGTATGCACGCCGTCGCTCTGGGGCACCTGTTCCTCGACCTGGCACGAGCGTTTCTCCGCAAGCACGCGCAGGTCGTTGGCGCGAAACTGGTCGGCCAAGTCCCGGTCGTGGATGTCGAAGTCCTTCTTGCCGCGAATATTCTCGATCTTGACGTTGAACAGGTCCTCGAAGCGCTTGTTGACCAGCAGATACCGGCCGTCGCGGTCTTTCAGGGAAACCACGCCGGGCGTGTATTTCAGGAAATTGGCGATCTCCTCGGTCCTCTTTCGGACCTGGCGTTCCAAGTCCCGGGAGTACCGGCTCAACTGCTCCTTGGCCTCCTTGAGTTCCCTTTCCGCCCGATTTCTCTGGGTGACGTCGATGGATACGGCCAGGGAGCGAATCACTTCTCCGCTCTCGTCGCGCTCCCCGATGGCCGAAAGAAGTATTTCCATGATCTCGCCGTCTTTCTTGACGAACTGGTAGGGAATGTCCTGGCAGCGGCCTGTCTTGAAAAACTCCCTGATCACATGTTCCTTGACGAACCGGGCCGATTCCGGGGTTAGAAATTCGAAGAGCTTGTGTCCGATGACCTCTTCGCGCTCGTATCCCAACGCCGCAAGCCAGTGGTCGGAAACCCTCACGAGGTTGGCCGTCGGATCGACCGAGTGGAGCATGGCCGGGGTGTTGTGGTAGATGAACCGATACCGCTCCTCGCTGTCCCGCAGGGCCTTTTCCACTTCTTTTCTTCTTTTTATCTCCCTGCTGGCCCCGCTGTAGAGAAACAGCACCCCGAGGCCCACGAGAAGGCAAAGCGAAGCCACGATGGGGCCAGTGGTCCGCCAAAGCGGCTCGGAAACCCGCCGGGCCACGGAGTCCAGGTTTTGCATGTGCACGACTCGCCATCCCTTGAAATTGGCCAGCGGCACCCTGTGAATCAGGTATCTCCTTCCGGAATCGTCCTCCACGTATGGTCCGTCCAGAGGTTTCAAGGCGATGGTTTCCCAAGGTCCGGCCCCGAACTGCTGGCAACGGGCTATCCGCGATACCTGCTCCTCCGACAGTTCGTCTACCGACCGGTACAGCCAAGCCTTGCGGCTGGAGATGAACACGATGCCGTCGGGATCGACGACGAACACGATCTCCTCATTGGATACCGGCAATTCGTTTTCGATCTGCTCGACGGAGGCCTTGACCACCACCACCCCCACCGGTCCGTCGCCTTCCTGGAAGAAAATCGGGTGGCTGAAATAGGCTCCGCGCTTTCCCGACGTGGTCCCCAAGGCCAGGTAGGCCGACGGCATTCCATCCATGGCCTCCTTGAAATAGGGGCGAAACCCGAAATTCTTGCCCACGAAGCTGTCTGGAAAATTGCGGTTGCTCGACGCGATGGTGTGTCCGCCCCCGGACATGAGATAGCAGACTTCGGTCTCGAACACATGGTTGTAATAGTCCAGGACACGGTTCGCCCCGGCAAGAGAACGTTCGTCCAGGGAGACCAGGACGTCGCGCATTTCCGGAAGCCCCGCCATGGCCTTGGCAGGCATGACGTGCCGCGACAGATAGGAGGAGAGATTTTTCTCTATTCCCACCACGCGGCCAGCGGCCTGCCTCTCCGCCTCCTTGAACGCGGCCTCGCGCAGGGAATGGTAATAGATGTAGCCCCCCACCGACGCGGATAGAAACGCCAGCAGCGAGAGGACCAGCAATATCAGACGAAGCTTCATAAGCGTGTATGCCCGGCCTCGAAACACCGTTTGTTTTCCCGAATTGCCCGAATACTTGAAACGTATTCTCGGGCGTGGTTTCTATTTCGGCCTTGCCTCACCGCCTCGTTCCAACGCTTTGCGTTGGAATGCATACCAGGACGCTTCGCGTCCGCGTTTCGCCAAGGCATGGCCGAAACAAGAACCTACATATAGTTTCGCAGGGCCGGGAATTGTCGTCAATTCGACTTATTCTGATTTCCCTGTAAGAAAAATTCTTACAGAGCGGAGCTTTTGTCTCGGGGAAGCTTCAATATGAAAGGGATGGCGATCAAGCCCAGCGCGGCGCTGACGATGTACGTGGTTTTCAGCCCCGCCATGTCGCCGATCCATCCCACGACCACCACGATGGCGGATCGTGCCAGAAAGGAGGACATCATGTAGAGACCGTTGGCGGCCGCCGGGTGTTCCCCTGCGTGTTCCTGGACCAGGGCCAGCATGACGGGAGTGGTAGATAAAAGCGTGAAGCCCGTGACCACCAGCATGGCGAATCGCAGCCATCCGCCGGTGTATACGAACAGCAGAAGTCCGGCTGGCGCTCCCAGAAGCGAAACCATAAGCATGGTCCGCCTGCCGAACCGGTCGCTGAGCGCGCCCGCCAGCAACGCCCCCGCGACCCCCGTGGCCTCCAGCACGGTCAGGCCGATGCCCGCAAGCCACAGGTTTCCCGTCTCCATCTCCAGGTAGGTCGGAAGAAAGGTCCCCAAGGACGCGTGCATGAACCCGCGTGCGCAGACGATGGCAATCAGCGGCGCCATGAAGAAACGCACCTTTTTCCAGACCCGCAAAAGGGGCTGGCGTTCCTTGGACTTGACAGTCGTGGTGACCTCCCGGAACCGGAAAAAGAGCCAAACCGACGCCAAAACGCCGAAAATCATGATCGGATAGAAACCCTCCAAGCCCATGAGAGCCACGGCCCCCACGGCGACCAGAGGACCGACGGTCCGCGCCGCCTCTCCTCCCACCATGAAAAAGCTCATGCCCTTGCCCACGCGCGGCCCCGAAAAGCGGGCCACCATTACGGGCATGGGCACGTGGAATAAAGCCGTGCTCACGCCGGTGACAAAAAGCAGGATCAAAAGAACGCCGTAGTTGGGCGCCACGCCGATCAGGCTCATGGGAATGGCGGTGCCGGCCGGGGCCAGGATGATGAAATAGCGTACGCTGAACCGGTCGGCCAAGGTACCGATGTACGGGTTCATCAGGGCCGGAATCTGCATGACGGTGCTTAAGAATCCGGCCTGGGTCAAGGTCAGGGAAAGTTTTTCGATGATCAGGGGAAGAAGGGGCGCCAAGAAGCTCGAATAGATGTCGTGGATGAAGTGGCAGGCCGACAGCCCCACCACTTTGCCGGTGTGAAATTTGTTTTCCGTGTCGTCCCTCCTTTCGATCATGAGCCCTCGGTCATCGGGCCGATTTTCCATCCAGGACGTCCCGGATGGTCTGTGCCATGTTCTGGCGCGTGATCGGTTTTTGAACGTAGGCGCTGACTCCGATTTCCAACGCTTTTTCCTGGTCGAGTTCGCGGCTGTATCCGGTGCACAGGATGACCCTGGCGTCGGGATCGGCTTTCAGAATCTCGAGAACCAGCCGGTCGCCCGACATTCCGGGCATGGACATGTCCGTGATGACCAGGTCGAAGGCGTTCGGGGCGACTTGGAAACGAGCCAGGGCCTCTTCCGGGTCGGTGGTCGATTCGACCTGGTAGCCCAGTCGTTCCAAGTGCCTGACCTGCGTCTTCACCAGCGCCTCTTCGTCGTCCACGAACAAAATCCTCTCGCTGCCCTTTTTGAACGCTTCGGAAGCGGGAGCGCCATCGCCGTCGATCTTCTCCAAGGCTGGGAAATACAGGTCGAAGGTCGTGCCTTTTCCCAGCTCGCTTACGACCTCGATGCCGCCGCCGTGGTCCCGAACGATTCCATAGACTGCGGCCAAGCCGATGCCGCTTCCGGTTTCGCCGTCCCTGGTGGAAAAATAGGGGTCGAAAATACGTTCCATGATTTCCGGGGCGATTCCGCAGCCGCTGTCCTGTACCCTCAACTTGATATAAGGACCGGGCTTCAGGTCCGGGTGGCAATTGAGTTCTTCGGCGTCGAATTCGACACGCCGCAGGTCCACGGTCAATACTCCTCCCGTTCCCTTCATGGCCCACAGGGCGTTCTTGCAAAGGTTCACGGTTGCGCGAAACAAGTGGGTGGGAGCGGCATTCACGAAACAGGGGAGTTCCTGGACGTTTTGCCTGAGCCTGACGTTGTTCGGGATGGATATGCGCATCAATTTGAGGGAGTCCTCGATGATCTGTTTGCAATCGATTCTTCGCCGGGCCTCGTCGATTCCGCCATTCAGGCTTAGCAGCTGCTTCATCAAGTCCCTGCCGGTGATTCCGGCGTCGAGGATTTCTCTCAGGTACTTGCCCAAAGGGCGCTTTTCGATCTCGTCCTCGATGGCCAGTTCCGCATTGCCGATGATCACCCCCAGCACGTTGTTCATCTGGTGGGCGATGCCTTGGGCCAAAGTGGAAACCGCCTCCATTCTGCGCGTCTGGCGAATCATTCTTTCCAGCTTCTTCTTGTCGCCGACATCCCTGACGATCATTCCGGCCCCTTGGTTGCCTTGTTCGTCCCGGAAAGCAACGGAAGATACCTCGGCCGGAAAAAGGGAACCGTCCTGGCGCCGAAGCGTCAACTCCCCCCGAAAACGCCCGCTTTCCTGGCGTTCCTTCAACATTCTGGCAAACCGGGGATCTTCCTTGTCGATCAGGGCCTCGCATCCGCCGTCGGCGATCTCGCGCCGGGTCATCCGGAACATCTCGCGCGCGGCGGCATTGGCGAAGCAAATTTTTCCGTCATTGGTCGTCAGAAGAATAGCGTCCATGCTTTCTTCCACAAACGCACGAAATTGCATCTGCGATGGATCGGCTTCTCGTTTCAAAGGCGGGCTGCCGGACGGACCGTCCTGGTTTCCGGCTGCGGGTGGTTTGGAAGCTCCGTTGCCGGGCTGCGGACCGGGGGCGGCACGGTCGGAGGAACGGGGAGCCAAGCCGGAGGAATGCGATGCGATGCGCCGGGACAAATCCTCGAACATTTGCTCGTATTGGCGGTTCTTGCGATTCAGGGACTCGATTTGGGCCAATAGTTCGTCATGGGTCATGCTTTCTAAGCTCATGATTTTCTCCGATCGAAGTCCGTACGAAGTTACGAGTTTTAGCCGGGAACAATTACGTTCTATTTTCGAAGCAACCAAGCAGATTCTTCGAATTCTCGTCGCCGATTCGTCGAATTTTCATTTATAATCTGTTTGCGCCGATCAATCAACAAAAAAAGCAGCAGTTCTCATTTTGGGTGTCTCCGACGCCTTCAAGGTAACCAGACCATCCTGGTCTGGTTCGACGCGCCAGGAAATGCCCCCTTTCCGTGGGCATACCAGACCAGGATGGTCTGGCTGCCTTGGCCGTTGCAACCTCTTCGGCATTGAATTGCCGTCAAAATTAGAATTGCTGCAGAAAAAGCAGCCGGGCAGCAATTCTACTTTTAACAGGTTCTTCTCTGCATCCCTCTGCGCCTCTGCGTTATAAATCCCCCTTGCCATCGAAGGGCTGTGTGTGTATTCAACGCAGAGGCGCAGAGAACGCAGAGGGAAATCTCAAGATAAGGCCATGAGGGAGCATTCCTCAAAATGCCGCGCGGCAACTGTTCGACCTGTGCGGTTGGCGCGTTTGCAACGCGGGGCTCTTACAGAAAGGACCAAAGTCGGATATCCCGGTAGCGCCGCTTTCCACGGCGGCGGGGCGCCTCGCACATTCGGACTGCATAATTAGCGGACTGCATAATTAGCGGAGGATAGAACAGGGAATGCTCCCAGATACAAAACAGGCTCATCGCGGATTTGTGGGAAAAGGTGTGTCGATGGTAACCAGACCATCCTGGTCTGGCTTGACTCGGCTTCCAAGCGGCGGCATATTCGCAATATGGGACCAGAGCTGGAAGCTCTGGTTACCTTTGCCGTTTCCCACAAATCCGCGATGAACCACACAACATATCCGGAAAGGCCGATATTATGCAGGCGCGGCGATTTCAACGCCGCCGGAAAGAAACGACAGCCCTGCTTTGATCGAGCACGGGCAGCCGGTAATCGGTCACTTCGACAGTCCATGCGTCGCCCGTTTGGTCAGGCGATTCGGCGAAACGGCGAGCCTTTTCGATTTCCGCGTCGGAGGGTTTCGCCTTGTACGCCAAAACGACCCCGCCGGGTCCGGCCATAGGGCGGGCCATTTCGAAAAAAGTCTTCAGGTCCGCCAACGCGCGGCTTACCACCGCGTCGAACTTGTCCCCGCCACCGCCTTCCTTCGCCAGGTCCTCCGCCCGAACATGCCTGGCCGCAATGCCGTCGAGCTTCAACATCCCGATCGCATGGCGCAAGAAGCTGATCTTTTTCCGGGAAGCATCGATGAGAAGCACCGAAAGCTCCGGCACGACGATTTTCAACGGCAGCCCCGGAAAGCCCCCTCCGGAACCGATATCCAGAAGGGTACCAGTCTTGGGCAGCATGGGGACGGCCGCGATGGAATCAACGAAATGCTTTACCGCAATCTCCTCCGGGTCCGTGATGGCGGTCAGGTTGGTCTTTCTATTCCATTCCAGCAGCAGCGAAGCGTGTGTTTCGAAAAGAGAAAGCCGGTCGTCGTCAAGGACTATTCCCAGCCCGCGAGCGCCCTCGGCGACGACCTTCCTGAAATTTTTCAGATCAGTTTTTCCCAGGTGCATTCCTTGCACTCCTTGGACTCGCAGCTCTCCAGGTCGAAATCCATCAGGATTTTGATCTCGTTGTCGCCATCCTCCTCGAAATCGGCATGGGGATAGCGTTTAAGGAAAACCTGCTGCATGGCCTTGTTTTCCGGCAATATGTTGGCGGAAAAACCGACGTACCCGTTTTCCTTGGCCGCCTGTTCCAATATCTTCAAGAGGTGGGAGGCGACGCCCAGGTTGTGATAGTCTTCGCGCACGACAAAGGCGACGTCGGCCCGACCCTCCTCCCCCGGCGCGTAGCTGCCGATGGCCACGATCTCCTTTCCCCCGCGCCTTCTGACCTTGCCGATGATGGACAGGCTTTTGCTGTAGTCCATCTCCGCCCAGTGCTTCTGCATGGCGCTGTGGGGGAAAAGCTTGATCCGGTAGAAAAATCGGGAGTATATCGTCTTTTCTCTCAGTGAATAGAAGAAATTCCTGTACTCGAACTCGTCGGACGGAAACAACGGGCTGAAGGCCACCGTCTTGCCGTTGAGGAGCTTTTTGGAGTCCTTGTACTTTTCCACGAAGATCAAATCGACCTGGGGAGGCGGGAGCTGGTCGGCGAAGATGTAGTGGTGCTTCTTGGCCTCCTCGATCAGCTGGCTTCGGAACTTGGGGTGCGCGATCTGCGCAAGCTCCATGACCCGCTGGTAGATGCTCTTTCCCTGAAGCTCCGCCACCCCGTACTCGGTGACCACGAAATTGACGTCGCCCCGGACCGCAGCGGCGCCCGAGCCCTCGCTTAAATGCGAGACAATCCGGGAAACCTCTCCGTTCTTGGCCGTGGAAGGCAAGGCCACGATGCAAAACCCGCCCTTGGACATGGCGCTTCCGCGAATGAAATCCACCTGGTCGCCGATGCCGCTATAGAACAGGTACCCGACGGAGTCCGTGCAGACCTGGCCGGTCAGGTCCACTTCCAGCGCCGAGGAGATGGACACCAGGTTGTCGTTTCGCGCGATCACGGCGGGATCGTTGACGAAGTCCGACGCCCGGAAATAAAAGCCGGGGTGTTCGTCCACGTACCTGTAGAGTTTTTCGGTCCCCATGCAAAGGGAAGCGACGGTCCTTCCTCTCAGAAAGCTCTTTTTCTTGTTGGTGATCGCCTTGTTTTCGAACAGGGGCAGGAAGGCGTCGGTGATCACCTGGGTATGCAGCCCCAGGTCCTTCTTGCCCTCCAGGTGCTTCAGTATCGCGTAGGGAAGGTGGCCGAACCCCACCTGCAAAGTGGCGCCGTCGTCCACCAGGCGGGACACGTACATGCCGATCCGGTTCGCGACGTCCTCGTCCTTTTCGATGGGCGTACTTTCCACCAGGGGTTCTTCGCGGTAGACCATATAGTCGATATCGTCCACGTGCACGAAGCTGGAGCCGCTGGTGCGCGGCATCCTGGGGTTGACCTGGGCGATCACCAAATCGGCGTTCTCCATGCCCGCGCGGGTGATGTCCACCGACACCCCCAGGCTGCAATACCCGAACCGGTCCGGCGGGCTGACCTGTATGAGTGCAGTGTCCAGTCCGATCTGGCGGCTGGCAAACAGACCCGGAATCTGGGAAAGATACGACGGAATGTAGTCGATCTTGCCTTCGAAGGCCGCCTTTCGAATGCCCCGGGAGATGAAAAACAGCTTCAGCTGGAAACGCTTGTGGAATTCGGGATCGTCCACGTACTTGGCCAGCGTGAACGAAAGCATCTGGTAGAGCATGACATCCCGCAATTCCGGGTCCTTGACCATGGCCTCGATCAGATGCTGCGGCTCGCCGCACCCCGTGCCCAGAAACACCCGGCTGCCGTTCTTTATTTTCGAAACGGCTTCCTGAGCCGCCGCGACCTTTTCCGGAAACAGCCGGGAAAGGCTCGATTCGTACGATTCTTCGTCCGTCATGATTGGTTACACCTCTCTCGGGTCATCCTCCGCACCCCAAATTCGGGTCCGCAGAAGCTATCCCGCGTCGTATGCGCTTTTTTTTTTAACCTGGCAAAGCAGTGTCTTGTAGACCGGAAACCCGGATATTTCGTCGTATTGCCGGTCGTCGGTCAACATGTTCACGTTGGCCTGCCGCCATTCCGCAGTCCCCAGCGGACCGCCCCCGCCCACCGGGGCGTAGACGAACCCCGGCATGATGTCCTCGGTCACAAACGCCCGCATCACCACCTTGCCCCTAGCCGTCTTGATCGACACGTAGTCCCCCGTGGCGATCTTGCGCGGCTTGGCGTCCGCCGGGTTCATCTGCAAATTCGGGTGCGGGTATTTCTTCTTGAAACCCTCCACGCCCCGAAAGCACGACTTCATGTCGGGCTTGAACGGACCGGTCCCCAGGATCAGCGGAAACCTCCGGTACATGTCCGGGTCCGATACGGGGGTCTCGTCGGATTCCTCGTATCGCGGAAGACCGTCGTAGCCGAACTGCTCCAGCACCGAAGCCTTGATCTCGAACTTGCCCGACGGGGTCTCGAAGCCCGGCTGGCCGTCGGCCCGCAGCAGGCCCGTTTCCCATTTCTTCCAGGTCATGGGGGTTTTGGGCAGGGCGAAGACGTTTCTGTCGGCCTTCATGATGTCGTCCAAGGAGGCCCCCGATTCTTCGAGGATGGCCGTCAGAAGCTCGTTGGGATGAGCGGGATACAGGTCGCCGTAACCCAGGCGGTCGGCCAGTTCCTTCAAGATCTGAAAGGCGGGCTTGGATTCTCCCACCGGTTCGATCAGCTTTTCCCGGTATCGGATCGAGTTGCCGTAGAAGCAGTAGGATTCCTGCTCGAACGCGGTGGTCGCGGGCAGGACCAGGTCCGCGTAGGCGGCCTCCCGGGTGAACTTCAAATCGATGCTGACCAGAAAGTCCAGCTTTTCCATGGCCCGCTGCCACAGGTCCGGGTTGGGCCACGCGGTCAAAAGCGATGCGCCCAGGACGATCAGCGAACGGATCGGATACGGATCGTCGTCGATGATCGCCTTGGGAAGCAGCATGGCGTGGGGTTCTCCCCCGCAGTAGTGGGCGTAGACGGAAAACCGGCCCTTGCCCACGGAAAGTTCGAAACCGGGGGTCGCCACCTGCTTTCCGTCCGGGACGGGCAGGGTGCGTCCGCGCCCCAGAAAACAGCGGCCGCCCTCCACGTCCAGCTGCCCGGCCAGCGCCCAGAGAACCATCACCGCGCGAATGTTCTGCACCCCGCTCTTGGTGTATTCCAGGCCGGTGTACATGACATACGACGCGCCGTCGGCCTCCGCGATGCGTTCGGCCAAATCCTCGATGGCGTCTTCGTCGATACCTGTGAGTTCGGCCACACGGGAAGGCGGAAATTCTTGAACGTATTCGGCGAACTCCTCGAAACCAACGGTCCAGTTTTCCACGAACTCCTTGTCGTAGATGCCGTCGCGGATGAGGATATGGGAGAGCCCCAGGGCAAGCGCGCCGTCGGATCCCGGCCGGATGGGAACCCATTCGGCCCCTTCCAGCTCCGCGCTTTTGGTCTTGCGCGGATCGATCACCACGATCTCCGCGCCCTCTTCCGCCGCCGTCTTCAGGCGCTCGAACATCTCCGGAGGCGTCGATGTGGAAGGGTCCGTCCCCCACACCAGGATCAGCTCCGAATTGTCCACGTCGGAAAACATGTCGATGTGCAGGCACCCCATAGTCAGCTTGGGCGCCAGCACGCCCAGGGACGTGTAGCAGGGAGCGCCCACGCCGAACGTGTTGGGCGAGCCGAATGGAAACAGGATGCTGGAGGCCAGGTAGATTTCCGAGCCCTTCAGCTTGTAGGCGTCCTTGAAGGCCCTCTCGTACGAGCCGGTGCCTGCGTAGAAGGCCGCCGCCTCCGGTCCGTATTTCTCCCTGGTCTCCTGAAGCTTTTCCGCGATGATGTCGTAGGCCTCGTCCCAAGAGATCTTCTCGAACTCGTAGGTCCCCTTGGGTCCGACACGCTTCAATGGACTGGTCAGTCGCTTGTCCGAATAGACGACCTCTTCAACATGTTCCGCGATGGGACACAGGACCTTGCCGAGGGGAGCTTCCGGGTCCGGCTCCAGGCCGACGATCCGCCCGTTGTCGTCGAAGTGCGCCACCACCCCGCAGCCGGGGCTGTGAAAACAGATGCCGCAAATGCCGTGTTTCTTTTCCAAACTATCCCCCTTGAACCTTTGAACCTTTCATCAATTCCGGCGTCCGAGCAGGTATTGCGAAACGATGTGCTCGAACAAATGCTCGGTCTTTCGGATTTTCCATTTGACGTCACCCTGAGCCACGATATTCAAAGGGGGATCGAAAACGCCGAGTTCGCCCGAAAACAACCGGCGCATGGTATCGATTCCCCGCGCGCTGTAGATGCGGCTCCCGTTTCCGCCCAGCCACTTCTCCCTGGGGGAAAAGTCCTCGTCCCAGGAAAACGGGTCGGAGAAGACAAAGGCGGATTTGCTTTTTCTCAATATGCGGTTTACCTCTTCCAAATGCTTGAGCGGGTCAGGGACTTTTTCCAGCACGTTGATGGCCGATACGGTGGAAAAATCCCCGGACCGGAAAGGCAGCGCCAACGCGTCGGCCACGACGAAATCCACGCCGTCGAAATCCCGGTCCCCGAAATCGCAGGCTCGCGGCTCGGTGACATGGCCCTCCACGATCATTTCGAACTCCATGCGCTTGTTCTTCATGATCTCCCGGGCTTTTCGAACGAACGCCACCGACGTGTCGATGCCCACCGCTTTTTTATGGGTCGCGGCCATGTCGAACGTCAGCCTGCCCACCGCGCAACCCACGTCCAAAGCGTCGCCATCGTTTTTTCCAACCCCCGAAGCCCACACCCGGTAGGCGTCCGACGCGTCCGGGTCCCCGAAAAGGTCGCAGAAATGGCTCCAAAGATAGGAAGACAGCATTAGCGGGCTGTTGTACCCCCGGTCGTCGTCCAGGGCCTTGCGCGCGTCCGAACCCTCGGCCAGAAGCACGGCCACGCCTTGCCGGACAGGATACTCCGCACCGCAGGCCGGGCACCCCAAGTCCCCTTCCATCACGTCGCCGTCCTTTTCCTCCATTATATTGAATTTCAAAGGCGCGTCCTGGCCGGAACACGCCGGACATACCAGCTTTTCGGACATCCAGTATTTCATTGCTACTCCCGGTTTATGTTCCCGTATGCTTCTTAAAAAAAACCGCCTGCCGCCGTGCAACGACTCGCGCGCCCGAAGTATCGAAAACGCCCGTTCCCGCATCCGGCGCGCCTCCGCACAAACGGTTTTCGAAAATCAAGCTTGGTAATATATATCGAGAGTGCGCTCATTGTCAATGTCAATGTCAAAGGCAAACGGCCCCTCTGAAATGGCTAGTTTTTCTCGGAGAGCTACAACAATCGATTCCCTACGGGGAAAAGGCCGACCGGATTGCCAAGGCTCGCAAAAAGAATCGGCGGACAGGCTGGATTTTGTGAATTTTGGATATTGAATGAAAGGCGTCAAATAGAATCGAGCATCTTTTCAAACTCGCCGAGGGATTTCGAGGACAAGGAACATTTCTGGATAACCTTCAGCTCTTCCCGTTCGGTGAAGGAAGTTAGACGTTTTTTGATCGAATCCGGCACATCACGGAAACGAAATTCCAAGTTTGCGATTATCATTTCGATCATCCCTTTGCGTTCGCCTTCGCGCTCGCCTTTGCGCTCGCCTTTGCGTTCGGCCGCGCTCAATTCCGAAATTTCGTTCATCAAGGCCCTTTCCCGCATCTCGGCGCGCAATCGCGCCTGCTCGTCGGCGCTCAGGGCCTCCAAGGCGTGAAAAGCTTTGTGAATTTTCGGGTTCGTGTAATTTTCTCTCATGGTTTCCTCCGTTTCCGAGTCCGCCCGGCTTATGAAGCGGACCCATTCCGAGAACGCCCCCTGGCTCGTTTCCAAGGCCGTTCGCTCGAACGCGGGCAGTTCTACAATGTGCAGAACGATGTCCTCGGTCAGGCGGATATCCGGGTGCAGCGAGTCGCTGAAAACGAACCGATACCGGAAATCCGGGCACTCGGGAAACTGCTCGTAGTCCAAGAAATGGATTCCCTCCACCGGCTTCAGTTCGCCGTAGTTTTTTCCGGAACCCAGCTGCTCCGCGTAAAGCTTGCACAAATAGAACAGGGAGCGCTTCGAGTAGGACTCGTATTTTCTCACCTGCATCTCCACGTCGAACTGCTCGCCGGACTCGTCCTCTGCGCGAATGTCCATAACGATGAATTTCTTTCCGATTTCGTCCGGCAAGATGCCCGGGTTCTTCACCCGCACGGAGCGAACTCTTTTGTTCTCCGGACGATCCAGGACGCTGTCGATCAGATCCGCGAGAATCTCAGGGTCCGTCTCGAAAAGCATTTTGAATACGATGTCGGTTTTCGGCGATAAAAGCTTTTTCACATCCCGATGATAAACCGACGGGTTCGAACTGTCAATATTGCGCAGGAACCTTGCGAATGCCGAACCGGATTTTCGTTTACATTAAGCAAGGTTCCATTTTATCTAACTCAATTGCGGTCGAGCATTAACAGCGTCAATTATGGGGGGTTGGGCGTCCTTCCCCAGATCCGATATAGTCGGAAACTTTGAAAACGGGATTTTCGGACTTATTGTGACTGGCGTATGAATTTCCAATCCATTTCAACCGGAATGGATTAGAGTGAATTTCGGGGTCCCGCGCAAGAGGGTCGGGCCGCGTTGTTCGGGGCGGCTCCTGGAACGACGATGCCAGGAACTGCCGTTCGGCAATCCGAGACAGGAACGAGCCGGACAACCACGACAGGAACAGGAGATTCCGCCTGGTCCGCCTCCCAGCCCACAGGACAGCCGGAGTGCGTCGCTGGTCAGCGCGGTCCCCCGTCTCCGCTTTTTCGGGACGAAAACCCAACGCCATGCCGTCGCTGGTAGCCCGGTACGAAAAGACCGAGGCGAAGGCTACGGCATGGCACCTCTTTTCTGTTTTCTTGACCTCGACCAGAAGCATGCGGCCGCAGTCCGACCGGGCGATCACGTCGATTTCAAAGTCAGCTCGATGTATTTCGCCCCAGTTCATGGAAAGCTCGGACTGCTTGTTTACTGCCTCGAAATGCACCGTGTCCACAACGCCCCTAGCCGTTGCCAGATCCCGGCCGGAACAGCGGCTTTGCACTACACAGGAGATGAAGAACGGGCCGGATAAGCACAGCCGGTTGACCATGGCGGCGGTCTCGTTGGATACGGGCTCGCGGTAGACTTCTCAATATTTGATGTTCTTGGCGACCCCGTATTCCCGGATTTGGTCCAGCGACAAGGGATAGCTGACAACGTCTTCGTCGCGTTCGAGAAACGCAATGAACTGGGAGGCGAAATTCTGGTAATAGTGAAAGGCGAAGTTGGGATACCAGACCGGATTTTCCGCGATGTCCAGATAGAACGGCACGACCTGGCCGTTCCGGCTCCAGAGTTCGATGCGCCGGACAAAGGCGGTCTTGCCGCTCTTTCTTCTATCGAGAATCACCCTGGACTTGGACAGGCATTCCGGAATGCGCGACAGCCATTTTCCGAACTCGTCGAAATCCCACTCCCTGCCCACCAGAAGGTCCGGGTTGCCGATGCTTTCGGGCAGCGCGTACTGCATATTTACCTCCGAGACTAATTAAAGGTGTCAATCAGACGTCCGGCAATTTCGTCAAACCCAGATGCTCCATCAGCTCGTCGAATTCTTTGCGCGCTGACTAGAAAATACCGTTTTTTGGGGCGAAGTCTTGGGCCTGCCTGGTCAGACCGTCGTGGGAAAAGAGCCACATGCGGATGGTTCGCCGTCCCTCTTCGTCCTGCAGGGCCTTGCCCTGCTCGAAGAGTTTTTTCAGGACGCCGATGCCGGTCTTGCGGCCCTCGGTCCACTTGCTCTGGCAGACCCATTGTTCGGCCCCGGCGGCGCCGAAGACGTCGATCTCCCTTTCCTTGCCCGCCCCGGGCCGGTGTCGATGTTCCACGAAAACGAACATGTCGGGCATCCGAATGTCTTCGGGTCTGCGCCCCTTCCCTGGCGGAGACTTCGTTCCGGATTCTTTTCACGTTCAACCGACCGCGCTTTTCCTCTTCGGTGTTTTCGTCCAGGGCCGACAGATACAGGATCCATTTGGTTATGTTATGCCCGTTTATTCTGTGAATCCATGGTGCTGTATCCTTTTATAATCGCGTCGTACTTGTCCGGAATCACATCCAGCGCGCGGATGAATGGATACAGGGAGCGGGAGGCCTCCACCGCAGAGAGCAGCTTTTCTCCCTCGGTTTCCTCGACGATTAAATCGGGCTGGCGTGCCAGAAAGCCCACGTAGAAGCGGATGTAATTTCCCATGTAGAGCTTGGCGAAGGCCGTCCTGTCCATGGGCGCGTCGGGAAAGCTGAAATATACGGGGACTGCCGCATAGGGAGATTGCGAGTCCTGTTCGAAAAAGAGGCGGTTTACAACCCGCTTGAAAATCTCGGTCTTCCCCATGCGCCTTTGTCCCAGCATAACGGTGGGCATGGTTCTTCTCGTGGCCGCCTTCGGCGCGGCCTGGTAGAAATAGTCCAGGAATTCCTCCCGGTCCGTATACACCGGCTCCGGCACCAGGGGCTTGACCACCCAGGCAGGGGGCGTTTTTTGTTTTTTCATCGCGAGCCTCTCGTGGCCGGGGTCCTTTCATTCCATTTTCTTCTAGATGCCAATACCATTGTTGGCTTTATTGTCCGCGACAACAAAGCGTCCGGTCAAGAAAAAAACTTGAACAACGAGTTTCATGGTTCGAAAAAAAAAAGCCTCGGCCTCGAAAAAAAGCGCACACATTTCCTGATTGGTTGTATAATGCGCCGTTTCGCATTTCCGACGATTGGAATTGGTCGGGTTGTATGCCTTCTCGGGCGTTGGTTCCAAAATCGGGCAATTCTTGGCGGAACCAGGACGCGAAGCGTTCCTGGTATGCATTTCCACGCGATTCCCACGCGAAGCGTGGAAACGAGGCGGATAACGAATGGCCGAACGTAGAACCAAGCCAGCGATATTGTTTTTTCCAAGCATGACGACAAGGAGGCTTGACAAGGGTTGATCACTACAAGAGCGCGCGTGGTCGGGATCGACCTTGCCAGGGCGCTGGCGATCTACGGAATGGTCCTGATCAATTTCAACGCGCCCATGGGCGGGGAGGAATCGGGGCCAGTGTGGCTCAAAGTCGCCATCGAGGCGGTGGAGGGCCGGGCGGCCGCCCTGTTCGTGATACTTTCGGGCGTCGGGCTTTCTCTTTTGAGCAGAAACGCCCGTGCTACGCAAGATCCGGGCGAGATGGGCAAAGTCCGAAGAAAAGTGATCAAGAGGTGCTTGTTTCTTTTCGCGGTCGGGCTCTCCTACACCGAGTTCTGGCCGCCGGACATTCTTCATTTTTACAGCGCGTATCTGGTTGTCGGGCTTTTCTTCGCGGCAAGGCCGGACCGCGAATTGCCCATAGGGGCGCTGTTTTTTATTTTCATTTCGGCCCTTTTGATGTATGTATTCGACTATTCGACCGGCTGGGACTTCGAGAACATGGAGTATTCGGATTTATGGTCCTTGCCGGGGATGGTGCGGCACATTTTTTTCAACGGGTATTTTCCGGTGTTTCCCTGGACGGCGTTCTTGTTGGCGGGAATGTGGCTTGGACGGCAGGATCTGCGCAGCGCCGCGTTTCGCAAAAGGGTGTTTGCGGCGGCGCTTTGGGTTTTCGTGATTTCAGAGTCCGTTTCCACATTGTCGCTGGATTTGTTTGATCGTCCGGAGGTGTGGTCGGCGTTGCCCGGACTCGATTATTACTTGGCGACGACCCCTTACCCTCCGTCGGTTTTTTTCGTTTTCTCGGCAGGCGCGACCGGGTTCATCGCCGCAATGGCAACCTTGACACTGGCGGAAAGATTCGGGGAGGCCCGCTGGATGGAGCCCATGGTTTCCACGGGGCGCATGGCCCTCACCATTTATATAGGGCACGTGCTGCTGGGGCTGGGGGCTTTGGATCTGGCCGAACTCATGGTCGAAAACCAGCCCCTGTTTTTCATACTGTTCTCGGCTGCGGCGTTCAACGTGGTTGCCACGATCCTTTCGTTCGCATGGGAGACGTACTTAGGAACAGGTCCTCTGGAACGGGTCATGCGCCGCATTTCGCAGGCGTCTTGATGAAAGGGCGGTTTGGAATCGAAAAAAATGAAAACCAAGGTGTGCCGGGCATGCGGCAGAGAATTCATGCCGGCCATGTACAAACAATCGGCGGAATATTGCGACAACCCCGAATGCCAGAAAGCCAAACTGGAAAGGGCCAAAGGGTATTCGAAAAAAGAGAAAGAAGTTTCCGCCGCCAAAAAAAGGGCCGAACAGGCGAAAAAACCGAGCGGAAAATCGGGCAGAGTATGCGCCAAATGCGGAAACGACCCCTTTCCCAACTATTTTTATTGCCCCGTTTGCCATAAAAGCATTCGAAGCGATGACGAATACGAGGACAATTTGCCCGATTAGCTTGAGAACGACGCTCGGATTTGGTTGGAAAATACAGCCAAACAAGGCTTTTGTGCCAATAAATGCCAAACAAAGACTTGACGGGCGCCGCCTATTACGGTTATATGTCATGGAGTTTCGAGCGAGGAGTCCTCGATGCTTCCTTGACTTGGAAGTCGGGACCGCCTCTTTCGAATACGCAGCTTATGCGGTGAAAAGAGGGACCGTTCGATTGTTATAACGGGGAGAAGAAGAGGTAAAAAGGTTGGCATTCGATGTTCCGATCGTCGGATGCGGATTGTAAATTCGATGCATCGATCACGGTGCGGAAAAAAGGAGAAAGGAACGTTTTCTATGAACAAGGGCGAGCTTATCAATGAAGTGGCCGACGAAATGGGCAGCAAGAAAGACGCTCAGGTGGCCGTTGACGCGGTTATCAATTCGATTTCCGAGGCGCTTAAAAGGGGGGACACGGTAACGCTTGTAGGTTTCGGGACTTTCAAAGTCACGGAGCGCAAAGCCAGGATGGGAAGAAATCCGCAGACTGGCAAGGAAATGAAAATTGACGCCAAGAAAGTGCCAAAGTTCGTGCCCGGCAAGGCCCTGAAAGACGCCGTCAAATAGTATTTCCGTGTTCCGGCAATGTGCCTTGGGGGGGAGCTTGTCGATGACGGTCGATCGAACGGACGCCTAAGCCTTTTAGCCAAAGCATCCTTCGCATTTGATTGCAGAACAACTCTTGAAAGAGTGATCAGGGCTTTTTTCGGCGCATAGCTGCGCGAATCGAAAAACAGGAAGGCCGCAAGGTCCATGTGCGACGGGGCGGCTCGTACGAGGGCCTTTCAATAAAAAAGCAAGCAGGATGTCGAGACAAATAGAAACCATCCGGTCTCGAATCCTGCTTTCCTCCCCCGCACCGCCTGCCACTCGCGCCGCGAGCAGGCAGTTTTCCAATTATCGAGAGCGACCCCTCTTTCCGTTTCCGAAAAACCAAGCTCGCCGGTCCCGTCGATCTATATCGAAATATTTGCGTTTCACGTGCAACCCCGCTTTCTATCAGCCCGTCGCTTCGATCAGGAAACAAACAAGGGCACGAATTGAAACTTGCCCACGTCCACGAGTCCCTTGTCGGTCAGTTTCAGCTCGGGAATGACAGGCAGCGCCAGAAAAGACAGGGTCATAAACGGATCTTTCGGCGCGGCCCCGCATTCCTTGCAGGCCCCGACCAGGCGATCCAGCTTCTCGCTGACCGCATGCACCGACTCGGTACTCATCAGCCCCGCGACCGGAAGCGCAAGCTTGGCAGCCGTCCTGCCTTCCCGCGCAAAACAAAGTCCGCCCCCCATCCGAACCACCTCTTCGACAGCCGCAACCATGTCCCTGTCGTTCGTCCCGGCCACCACGATGTTGTGCGAATCGTGGGCGACGCTGGAAGCAATGGCGCCCTGCCGCAGGCCGAGCCCCTTCAAGAAGGCCTTGCCGACTTTTCCCGACCCCATGTGTCTCTCCACCACCGCCATTTTCAAAATGTCTCTTTCCACGTCTGGCAGGGCGAAGCCGTCGCGGATGTCCGGTTCGAAGAATGTTTGGCGGGTGACGATCTGATCCGGGACGATCTTGATCGCCCTCGCGGTCTTGCCCTCCGCCGGAACGCTAAAATCCAGGGAAGACAAATCGGCGTTCATCGAAGGCGATATTTCGACAGGCGACGGGATCGAAATGTCCGGGCGCATTTTTCCGTTTTCTGCCACAAGCCGTCCTCTTTTGAACACCATGGCCGCTTCCGGCTTCCGCAGATCTTCGAAAACCACCAGATCGGCAAGTCTTCCGGGGGCCACGGCACCCCTGTCCTTCAATCCGAAATAGTCCGCTGGAGAAAGGGTGGCGACCCGAATCGCAGCGAACGGCTCCACCCCCAGCCTTATGGCTTTGCGCACAATGTGGTCGATGGAGCCTTCCTCCACGAGTTCATGGGGATGGCGGTCGTCGGTGCACCACATGACCCGGGGGGCCGTGCGCCAATCCACGATGGAGGCCAGTGCTTCGACGTTTCTCGCGCCGGTGCCCTCCCTGATCATGATGTGCATGCCCGCCCGCAGTCGTTCCAGGGCTTCCGAGACTTCGGTGCATTCGTGGTCGCTGGAAATCCCCGCAGCCAGATAGGCCTGGAGGTCTTGACCAGATAGGCCAGGCGCATGCCCGTCAACCGGTTTTCCGAACCGTCTCGCCATTTCGACCTTTGCGATGACCTCCGGATCGCGGAAAATCACGCCGGGAAAATTCATCATCTCCCCCAATGCCAGGACCCTTTCGTGCCCCATGAACGGTTCGAGGTCCGCGACGGTCATTTTCGCGCCAGATGTCTCCAGATCTGTGGCGGGCACGCAGGAAGGAAGGGTGAAGAAGATATCCACGGGCTGTCCTTCGGCGGACTTCAGCATGTACCGGATGCCCTCCGCGCCCAGTACGTTGGCGATTTCGTGCGGGTCCGCCGCGACCGTCGTGACCCCCCTGGCGACGAGCGTACGTGCGAATTCGGACACGCAGGCCATGGAGCTTTCGATATGGACATGGGGATCCATGAAGCCCGGAGCGACATATTTTCCTTGAAGATCGACGGTTTCGGCACCTTCGTACTCGCCGAGGCCTGCGATATGGCCGTTTTTGATCGCCACGGCCGCCTCCATGGTTCGGCCCGTGAAAACATCTACGATTCGCGCGTTTTTCAGCACGAGGTCCGACGCGGCATCGCCTCTTGCCGCTTCGATCAGTTCCGCAATCCGATCCGTTCGTTTCATTGTGCAGCCTCCTGTTTTTCAGATTTGTAAAGATAGGATTTGGCAATCAGAGGATTGTCTTGCAACGACGCGCCCGCCGAAAAAAGAAGCCATGTTCTTTCCCGTCTTGCGACAGCCGCCGGGCCCGATTATGCCTGCCGGGCGATCCCTGTGGCGAGCGTGGAGACCCTGTCCATGATTTCATCGACGTCCAGGGTCTTGATTCGTCCGTTTTCCACCACGTGGTTCCCGTCGACGAACACATGGGCGACATCGGTCCCCTTCACTGCGTAAACCAAGTGGGAAACCGGCGAATAGACCGGAACCAGGTGCGGCTTTCGGATGTCCACCAGTACAATGTCGGCGCGCTTGCCGATGGCGATGGAACCGACGAGATTTCCCAGGCCGATGCTGGCTGCGCCGCCTGAAGTGGCCATGGCGAACACCTGCCGGGCGCTGGAAACCGTGGGGTCCAGTGTATGGACCTTGTGAAGCTTGGCGCAGACGTCCATGGCGGAAAAAAGGTCGAGCGTGTTGTTGCTGGCGCAGCCGTCGGTACCGAGGCCGAGGGGGACTTTCGACTCGATTAGCTTCGGCACCGGAGCCGTCCCGGAAGCCAGCTTCATGTTGCTTTCGGGCGCGTGGGACACGGCCGCCCCCGTTCGCCGGATGATTTCGATGTCCTCGTCGTCGATCCAGACCGCGTGTACCAGAAGCGTGTTCTTGTCCAAAATTCCTAGCCTTTCGAGGTATCTCACCGGGCTTATCCCCCGTTGGGCTTCGCAGTCCGTCCTCTCCCGCAGGGTTTCCGCGACATGGATTTGGAACAACGCGTCGTGTTTTTTCGCCGCTTTCTTGGCTGCAAACAGGGTCTTTTCCGAGCACGTGTAGGGCGAATGGCAGAAAATGGAAGGGCGAATCAGCGGAGACTTTTGCTTCCAGTCTTCCACAAACCGCACGGCCGCCTCCACATTCCTCTCCGGGTCCGGCACGCCAGGGGCTGGAAAATCGATGACGCCTTGCCCCAGAACGCCGCGCATGCCGGATTCCGACACGGCGGCGGCGACATGCTCTTCGTGGAAATAGCCGTCGCAACACGATGTGGTTCCCGACAGCAGCATTTCGCAGCAGGCCAGCAGCGAGCCCCAGTAAACGGAATCGGGATTGACATGCCTTGCTTCCGCAGGAAAAATGTGTTCGTTTAGCCAGCGGTCCAGGGGAAGGTCGTCGGCAAGACCCCGGAAGAGAGTCATGGGAAGGTGGGTGTGGGTATTGACCAGCCCGGGAACGACCAGCGCCCCTTCGGCGTTCAGTTTTTTTCGAGCTTCCGGGACCGGGTGGTCCGGGGTTTCCTTCTCCAGGCGAACCACCTCGCCGTCCTTTATTCCGACGATCGCGGCTTCTACAATTTCAAGCTCCGGATTTCCGGTGACGACGGTCCCGTTGTAGATCACCGTGTCCAATTGCGCGGCGTCAGGTGCGTCTTGGCTGTTGTCTTTCATGTCCGATCGGGCATGCTAATTGTTCACGCTTTTGGTGCGTCTCTGGAGATAGGCGTTCTTCAGCGCGTCGTAAGGCTCGAGCGCAGCCTCCTTCAAAGCCTCGTAGTCGCCGATTCGAAACGAAGTTTTGTTTACTGCGTCGGTAATGCTCAGTCCCGTCTCCAATTCCCAGGGATCCACGTAACCCACGGGGTCGAGGAAAGAATCGCCGACCAAGCCGACCGCGTCTCTGGCCGAGGAGGGACCGAATACGGGCAGAACCAGGTAGAGCCCGTGTCCCACGCCGTAATGGCCGAAAGTCTGCCCCAAGTCCTCGGGGGCCGGCTCAAGGCCTTCGACATCTTTGGCGAGATTGCCGAAACCGAGAACGCCGAAGGTCGAATTGAGCATGAAACCGCCCAGTTCTGCGACGGCCTTTTCCCCCTTGAGCTGCAAAAGGGCGTTGACGAATCGAATGGGGGCGGCCAGGTTGTGAAAAAAGTTTTTCACCCCTGTTCTGGCCGTTTCCGGCGCCACAGCCCGCCAACCTCTGGCCACGGGCTTGAGGGCATAGAAATAGAGCTTGTCGTTGAAGTGGTACATGACGATGTTGAACGGACGCAGGGGATCGGCGATGTGGTACTTGTCCAGATTGTCCTCGGGGTCATCCGGGAAAAAATAGTCGTCCGGCCCTGTTTCCGCCTGCGCCATCAGGCGAAGGCCCCCGAAGCTGTCGCCATGGTATTGCGCATAGTCGGGGACGTCGCCTGCCGACGCGAACGAAGATCCGGCGCAAAGCGCGAATACGAGAAAAAACATGGTTACATGGGCATGCTTGGACATTTGCGCCTATCCTTCCGATTTAATGGTCTTTTCCCTTAATTTTTCAATCAGCTCGGCAGGGGTGCCCTTCATCAGAATCCGGCTGAACTGGTCGCGATAGTTGGTCACCAGGCTGGTATTCTCTACATAGACGTTGTATATGCGCCAATTGCCGTTCTTCAGGTACAAGCGGTAGTCCACGGGAATTTCCAGGGATTCCCGGACGATTGTCGTTTTAACCACGGCTTTGGAGTCGGAAAGCATCTCCTGTTCGCCGTACACCACTTTTTCGTTCTTGTATTCCCCTTGGATTCTTTCCAGGTAGGTTTCTCCGATCAGATCCGTGAACAGGTCGATGAACTCCTTTTTCTGATCCTCGGTAAATCTATCCCAATCGTGGCGACGCAACGTTCCCTTTGCGATGGTATCGAAATCGAAGAAGCTGCGGATGACCGTCCAGATTTTGTCGCGTTGCTCATCCTTTTTTCCCTCCGGGGCGTACGCGGGATCGTTCAGGATCCCAAAGACCTTGTCGACTCCGGTCTGAATAACGTCGATGGGCTTTTCGGCCGACGCCATAGCAGCCGAAAAAACAATGAAAAAAACGGTCAGTAAAAGTATCAGGTCCCTCGGCCTTTTCATGATTTCATCCTCCCTTTTCCGAAAACCATTTGCTTCAATCCTTATCTACGCCGCCAAAAACATACTTGCTGATCAGCTCCTCGATATCCAAAGCGGCCTCCGTATCTATGATCGCCTCGCCCGGCGCAAGATAGATGTCCGAATTGCCCGGAGACAGCTTGATGAACTTGTCCCCGATTAAACCTGCGGTCTTGATGGAGGCAATGGTGTCGTCGCTGATCTGCACGCCTTTCTGAATCTTCAACGAAACATCGGCAACGTAGCGTTCCGTGTCAAGAGAGATGGTTTCGACCTGGCCGATTTTCACGCCCGCCATTTCCACATCGGAGCCTGCCTTCAGGCCGGACACGGAAAAAAATTTGGCGTTCAGGGTGTAGAAGTTTTCTCCGAGCAATTCCATCTTGCCCAGCTTGATCGTCAGATACCCGATGCAGGCAAGGCCGATCAGCACGAATACGCCGACAGCCATCTCCATTTTGTATCTCGTCATAAGGCCTCCATTTATTCAACACACTCGAAATTCGAGAAAAATGTTCTGTTCGGACTCGGCCATTCTCAATACGTCCTGGTAGGAACTGTCCTTTTGGGCCTGCGCGAACCCCGCGCTTATGCAAAAGCAGAAACCGGGGTACGGCTGGATGGCGACGAGATGCTCGCCTTGTATTTCCTTGGCCAGCCGTGCGCAAAATTCCTTGGCTCTCTGCCGATCCGCGTTGGACAGTACCAGAATGATCTTGTCCAATCCGTAAAGGGAACAGGTGTCCGTGATTTCTATTCTCTTCCTGACCTCGCCCACGAACCTTCTGAGTATCTCCTGGGTGGCAAGGTATCCCAGCTTTTCATTGAGTTGCTCCAAGTTGGTCATGGTCAACACGATCATGGAGAATGCGATTTCGCTTCGACGCAAATGGACCATGGCTTCCCGGTAACGCGTCCTGGCTTGCTTGTGGGTGGACAGGCCATTCATCATCTCGTTGTTGTCGGATTCCAGGCCGTGGATGAAATTCTGAATGACCGGGTCGGAGGACCTCTGGAACTCGTCCGGGGTCGATTGCATCAGAATCTTTCCCTCGAACAGCATGGCGACGCTTTGGCAAATGTAGAAGATGTCCGGTATTTCGTGGCTGACAACCACGGCGGTGAAGCCGAATTTTTTCTGGTGATCGGAAATCATGCCGTGGACCGCGTTTTTCCTCACCGGGTCCAGGCCGGTGGTGGGTTCGTCGAAAAGAACGATCTCCGGGTCGGTCACCAGCGCGCGAGCCAGCGCGACGCGCTTTTTCATGCCGCCGGACAGCTGAGAAGGATACTTGTCCTCGTTGCCCCCCAGCTCCAGCTGCTGCATCTTGTCATCGACTCGCTTCCGGATTTCCGCAGGATGCATCCGGGACCTTTCCTTCAGCGGAAGGGCGATGTTTTCGTACACGGTCATGGAATCGAAGAGGGCCGACCCCTGGAACATATAGCTGAATTTGCGCTTGAGCGCCCTCTTGTCCTTCTTTGACATGGACGCCAAAGGTTTTCCTTCGATCAGGATCTGCCCGGAATCAGGCCACACCAGTCCCACCAAGTGCTTTAAGAGGACGCTTTTTCCTCCGCCGCTTCCGCCGATGATGGCGGTCACTTCCCCCTTTCGGATTTTCAAGCTGGCCCCTTTCAGGACCTGCTGCTCCCCGAAGCTTTTATGAATGTCCTTCAGTTCGATCAGAGGTTCGGCCATTTTTTCACAGTAAAAAGGTGGTAAGTACGTAATCGGCAACCAGGACCAGCACACTGGATATGACCACCGCCGAGGTCGTGGAAAGGCTGACGCCCTTGGCGCCGAAGCCCTCCGCCTGCAAATGGGTATAATACCCCTGGAAACAGCACATGGTGGCAATGACGACCGCGAATACGACCGACTTGTAGAAGCCCCCCATGACGTCCACCATGGCGACGCTGGACTCGACCCTGGAAAAGTAGATGCCCGGACTGATGCCCAGAAGCCCGGAACCGGTCAAGTATCCCCCGAATATGCCCACCACGTCGAAAACCGCCGTCAGCGCCGGAAAACTGATGATCGCGGCAGCCAGGCGAGGACTCACCAGGAATCGAATGGAATTGATATCCATGGTTTCCAGGGCGTCGATCTGCTCGGAAATGCGCATGATTCCGATCTCGGCGGCCATGGCCGAACCGGCTCGGCCGATGACCATGATCGCGGCCAGCACCGGTCCGAGTTCCCTGATCAACGTCAAGGCGACCGCCGCCCCCAGCAATCCTTCGGACCCGAACTTGGAAAGCGTGTAGTATCCCTGAAGCCCCAGCACCATGCCGGTGAAAGCGCCCGTGAGACAGATGACGATCAGCGACTTCATGCCGATGAAATATATTTGCTGGATGATCTTGTGGAACTGGATCGGAAAGGAAAAAACCAGCAGAAACCCCTTTATGAAAAACAAGGCCACCCGTCCCAGATGCCGGACCGGAAAAAGGCTCGTCCGTCCGAGAGCCGCCAGAGGCCAGCCTATTTGTGCGTGATCGTCCAATGGGAAACCTTGATCCTTATCTCTTAATAAATTGTTCCTATCGGTTTTCAATCCGAAAACGACTTCCCTTCAACCCCAAAACGGGAAGACCCAAATCGAACCGGTATAAAACAACATGAGCAAGCTTTTGTCAATGCTCGATCCAACCGAATCGCGCGGATTCAACCCATGTAGGATTCGATGAAATGCCGAACCTTGCTTTTTCCCCTGAAAACGCCGAAATGGCCCTCGCAGAGAATATCGGCGTTGAGTTCGACAATGAATTTCAAGGAATCCAGGTATTTTTCCCGGTCGGAAAGAAGAGAGGAGTGAAGCGGACCGTGAATGTCCTGGCCGAACAGGACTTTTTTTCCCTCCGACTCCACCGTGTACACCACCGAACCGGGGGAATGTCCCGGACAGTGGTAGGCGCGTATTTCGCCATTTCCGACCGGAATGGTCTTGGATTTTCCCTGGAAAGCGCCGTCGATGGACAAAGGGTCCATGACGGCGCCGTACCACGAAGCGGCGGTCACCTCGCTGTCGCCTTTTTCCAAATATTCGGCGTCGAGCTTATGGCACATAATCCCGCAGCCGAATCTTTCCCTCAACGCCGCCGCCCCGCCCGTATGGTCGAAATGGCAATGGGTCAAGAGCAGGTGGCTGATCTCCACGCCCTCGTCCAGGCAGGAAAGAATATTTTCCACCAACTGCTCGTGCCCCCCGCCGCAACCCGAATCGATCAAGGCGGCCTTGTCTCCGAAGCGGACCAGATAGACGGCCGCGTCCCCCGCTCCCGTCATACCGTTTCCCCCGACCTGCCAGATCTTGTCGAGTATCTTGACCGAAGTGTTGAAAAAAGACATCACTTTCACAACCGCCTCCCCTTTGGTCATCCTTTCAAGAGCTTGCGCAAAACGCAGGGCAAAATGCCGTTGTTTTCGAAATATTCGACATCCACGACGGTATCGAGCCTGGCCCTGGCGGAAAAGGCGACTTCGGAGCCGTCCTTCTTCTTGGCCGTGACCTGCAAGACCTTTCTAGGCTCCATGTTTTCCACGCCTTTTATTGTGAACGTCTCGGAACCGTCGAGCCCCAGGCTTTCCCATCCCTGGCCGTCTTCGAACACCAGCGGCAGCACGCCCATGCCCACCAGGTTGCTCCGGTGAATGCGCTCGTAGGATTCGGCGACGATCGCTTTTACGCCCAGAAGCGTCGTGCCCTTGGCGGCCCAGTCCCGCGACGATCCCGTGCCGTATTCCTTGCCGCCCAGAACCACCAGCGGCTTTTTCTCCTCAGCGTATTCCATGGCGGCGTCGTAGACGAATTTTTCATCCCCCGAGGGAAATTTGAGAGTGAAACTGCCCTCTTTGGGATCGACCAGCTTGTTTTTGATTCGAATATTGCCGAAGGTGCCGCGCATCATCACCTCGTGGTTGCCTCTCCTGGCGCCGTAGGAATTGAAGCTTTCGGGCGCGACCCCGTTTGCGATCAAATATTTGCCGGCCGGATAGTCTTTGGGTATGGCGCCTGCCGGGGAAATGTGGTCGGTGGTGACCGAGTCTCCCAGAAGAAGCAGCGCGCGAGCGTCCTCGATTTCGCAGGGCTTGTCCAGCTCCACCGAAAAGCCTTCGAAATAAGGAGGGTTCTTGATGTACGTGGAACCTTCCCTCCATTTAAAAGTGGTGCTTTCGGCCACGTCCAGCTCTCTCCAGAATTCGTCCCCGTCGTAGATTCTACCGTATTCCCGTCTGAAAAACTCCTCCTTGACGTGCTTTTGGACCAGTTCGGCGATGGTTTCCTCCGAGGGCCAGATCTGGTCCAGATAGACCGGGTCGCCGTTTGGATCCAGGCCCACGGGCTCATGTTCCAAGTCCACGTCGATGCGGCCCGCGATGGCGAACGCCACCACCAGCATGGGCGACGCCAGATAATTGCCTTTGATGCTCTGGTGAATGCGGGCTTCGAAGTTGCGGTTTCCGGAGAGCACCGAGGCGACGGTGAGGTCGTTGTCCTTGATGGCCTTTTCGATGCCGGGATGGAGCGGTCCGCTGTTTCCGATGCAGGTGGTGCACCCGAACCCTGCCACGTGAAAGCCCATGGTCTGGAGATAAGGCATGAGCCCGGCGTCTTCGAGGTAGTCCACCACGACTTTGGACCCCGGGGCCAGGGATGTCTTGACATGGGGCGGGACCTTGAGCCCCTTTTCCGCCGCCGCCTTTGCCAGCAGGCCCGCCCCGAGCATGACCGAGGGGTTGGACGTGTTGGTGCAGGAAGTGATGGCCGCGATGACGATGCATCCGTCGCCCAGCTTCGCAGGCTGGCCGTTCAAGTCCACATCCACCGTGCGCCTGCTCACCGGATTGCATTTTTTCGCCCGCTTGGTCTCGCACCCGGACTCGTCGATGAACGTGGAGTAATTCTTCGCTTCCGCGTCCCGGTCGTATTCGCAGCCGAGGACATTTGCGAAAGAAACCTTCATGTCGCCCAGCGCGATTCTGTCCTGGGGCCTTGCAGGTCCGGCCAGCGATGGTTTCACGGTGGAAAGGTCCAATTCCACCACGCGCGTGTATTCGGGGTCGGTTTCCCCCGTGTAGAACAATCCGAGCGCCTTGGCGCAGGCTTCGGTGATCGCGGCGCGTTCCCTGCGGTCCGTCAGGTTCAGGTACCCGATGGTTTTCTCGTCGATGGGGAAAAAACCGAGGGTGGCGCCGTATTCCGGCGTCATGTTGGCGATGGTGGCGCGGTCGGTGACAGACAGGCTTTTCATGCCCTCTCCGAAATATTCCACGAACTTTTCCACCACGTTTTCCTTCCTGAGCAGCTCGGTGACGGTCAGGACCAGGTCGGTGGCCGTGACGCCCTTGTTCAGCTTTCCGGTCAGCTTGACGCCGATCACTTCGGGGATGGACATGTAGTAGGGCTGTCCCAGCATGACCGCCTCCGCCTCGATGCCCCCCACGCCCCATCCCATGACGCCTATGCCGTTGATCATGGGGGTATGGGAGTCGGTGCCCACCAGTGTGTCCGGATAGGCGACGGCGCCGTCGGGGGTTTCGTCCACGATGATCGCGCGCCCGAGGTGTTCCAGGTTCACCTGGTGGCAGATCCCGGAACTGGGAGGCACCACCTTGAAATTCTCGAAGCTTTTCTGCGCCCACTTCAGCAGCTCGTAGCGCTCCTGGTTTCTTTCGTACTCCCTGGCCACGTTTTTGGTAATGGAATCGCAGGTCCCGAAGTAGTCCACCTGGACCGAATGGTCCACGACGAGTTCCACGGGAACCAGGGGGTTGACCTTGGAGGGATCGTCTCCCAGGGATTTTACGGCGTCTCTCATGGCGGCCAGGTCCACCACGGCAGGCACGCCGGTGAAATCCTGCATGAGCACCCTCGCCGGGTGGTAGGGAATCTCCACCGGCGCGTCGTAACTTTTTTCCCACTTGGCGATCTTGAGCAGGTCCTCCTCAGTTACGACTCGTCCGTCCAGTTTCCTCAACAGGTTTTCCACCAGGATTCTTATGGAAAAGGGCAGCTTGTCGATCTGCGCGCCCTGTTTTTCGAGAAGTTTGATATCATGGATTTTGAGTTTCTTTCCCCCGACTTCGATTTCCTTCAGAAATTCGGACTTTTGCATGATGCCCATCTATATAGACCCCCCTGTGTTTAATTTTGATATGTTTGTTCGATTTTGTTTTTCGAGGCATAACACAAGAGTGTTTATCACAGGCGAATGAAACATGACAAGCGCAATCCGAAATCCTTGGCAGGTCCAAGGCGTCGAACAGCGAAGCCAATCATGGGAGTTCGCGGTGCCTTCAAGGTAACCAGACCATCCTGGTCTGGTTCGGCGCGTCGGGAAATTCCCATTTACCGTGGGCCCACCAGACCAGGATGGTCTGGTTACCTCGGTCGTTGAAACCTCTTCGGCATGGAATTTCCTTCAAAAATGGAAGGTTCATTGCGGATTTGTGGGGAGCGATAAAGATAACCAGAGCTTCCAGCTCTGGTTCCATGTCGCGTATATGCCGCCGTTTGGAAGCCGAGGCATGCCAGACCAGGATGGTCTGGTTACCATAGACACGCCTTTTCCCACAAATCCGCGATGAGCCAAATGGAATTGCTGGGGGCCGAATCACCGATTTGAAATTCGGCGCGCGATGATTTACACTTGCAATTTTTAAAAACAGGACGATAAAGGAGAACATGTCAAAAACAGGACGCGCAATCGGAATTTCCCTGGTTGTTTTGGCCGGGATTTTCGCCCTTTTGGTTCTCGTTTTCATCGCGGTGTTACCGCCGTGGCTGGAGAAAAGTCTTGTCCCGGACCTTGTAGCCACGACCGGCATCCGGGGGTTTTCCTGGCAGGTCAGAACGGTGGGCTTGTCCAAGGCGGACTTCGGGGGGATCAAAGTTGGCGGCCTCGGCAACGAGGCGGTCGCCGTGGCTTCCGTGCAGTTGGACTATTCCATATCCGGCCTTTTCGACCGAACGCTGGAACGATTGCGAATCAGCGGCGTCGATCTGCGTTTGCAAGTGGAAAACGGAAAAATCGAATTTCCTGGAATCGACATCGAAAAATTATCGGGTACGGAAACGCCCCGTTCCGAGGCCAGGCCCGGCAAAGCAGCTTCCCCCGCCTGGCAGGTGGAACGAATCGAGCTGGAAAACGCCGTGGTTCACGGCCGATTCGAGGGAAGATCGTTCCACCTTCCCGTCGATCGGGCGGTCCTTTCCATGGGACCCAACTTCGAGAAAGCGAAAATCGACTGCACCCTGCTTCCGTTCGGCAGTCCTGTCGAGATAACCATGGAGTTCTACGAGTGGTTCAAGAGAGCGACCGTCGCTTTCTCCGCCCGAGATTTGCCTCCCGAAAACGCTTTGCGCCTGCTGGGCAGGCCGCTGGGCGTGGATTTGGACGGCGCATTGAACATCGATGCCAATGCCGAGTTTTCCCTGCGACCTTTCGTGTTGATCGCCGGAAGTATCATAGTCGAATCGAACGATTTCAAAGCGTCTTCCCCAAGCGGCATCTTCGGGGCCTCCACAGATCAAAACGGACCATTGCGGTTCTCGGCCGACGGAGGGGGCGGGAACTGGAGGGTTTCTCTTTCCGGCTTGTCGGCCATGGCGCCCGCGCATATGGAGCTGGAAAAAATCGACGCGGCGATTCACATAGACGGAAACCGCGCGGAAAGCGGCTTCAGTGCAGAAACGGTCTTGCGGTCGGCTGGCGACGGCACCTTGCAGTTCGAACCTCCGATGCGAAGAAAATGGACAGGCACTCTTAAATACGACAAGGGCGACAAGTGGGGCCTGGAAATGCAAAACAGCCCCGGCGACGCCGAAAACGAAGCTCGAAGCGGCAAAGGGTGGCATCGTGTGCGCTACGGCGGCAACGATCTGAGGGTCTATCTTCCGCCGGTTACAATCGTCTGCAACGGCGACGTTCACGGCAACACAACCTCGGTCGATCTGTCGTCTTCCGACATCGGCGTGGATGCGGGGCTGTTTTCCGTCCTGGTGCCTTCCCTTGTCGCCAAGGCCGAGCTGAAGCAGCCGGAAACGAATCAGTCCGAACAGGCTCGCAAAAATGCGCTGGCCTTTTCGGTGAAATTGTCGGACGCCGAAATGCACGGGGGCTCGACCGAAGTGCGCCTCGAGGAAATCCGGTTGTCCGGGGACCTCCCGAACCTGAGCGATACCATGCCCAGGGTCGAATCGGAGCTGGATATTTCCGGCGGGCCGGTGAAAGATTCCCTGTTCGACACGTCGTTGGAAAGCTTTCATTTGAACCTTCCCCTGGTCTGGCCCCCCGAGGAAAAGGCCAAGCGGGGAAAGCTGACAATTGACAGGCTTGTGCAAGGCGGCAGGAAAATCGGGAACGTCTCTGCCAATGTAGGGCAGACCGGCCTGGGAGGCTCTTTCGAAGGGGTCTTCGAATGCCCGTTGCTGCCCGGACTTGCCGTCGATTTCAAGGGCTCCGTTCAAAAAAGCCCGGCAGGGACGGAAACACGCGTGGAATTCGGCGTTGAAAATTTTCGCATCGGGCCGGATTTCGACCTTGGCGAGCTGTCTCCCGCAGCAAAAGGCATGCTTATCGGAGGAAGCCTCTCGCTCCGAGGCGAATACCGGCAGACCGGGTCGAAAACGAAAACCGGATTGCAGGCCAAAGCCGAAGATCTGAGGTTTTCCATGCAGGAACCATCGGTCCTCGTGCAAGGCGTTTCCATAGATTTCGCCGTCCCGGACCTTTTCGCCCTGCGGAGCCTTCCCAATCAAAAGCTTTCGTTCGCCTCCGCAGCGGCCGGCAACATCCAGGCAAGCGACGGCGTCGTATTCTTCCGGATGGATTCCCCGGACTCTTTTTCCATCGAGAAGACGACGTTCAAATGGTGCGGGGGCAACGTGGACACCAACGCGGCGAAAATCGCGATACCGTTGAAGCAACTGGATTTGACCCTGTATTGCGACCGGTTGAATCTGGCGCGCGTACTCAAGCAGCTGGGCGGCGTGAAGGGCGAAGGCGAAGGCGCGGTCAACGGGCGAATTCCCGTAACATACGAAAACGGCGCATTTGCCTTCCACGACGGCTTTCTCTATTCCACGCCGGGAGAAGGGGGCGTCATCCGGCTCGCCGGGACCGACGCCATCATGTCCGGCATCCCCAAGGGAACGCCCCAGTTCGCCCAGCTCGATCTGGCAAGGGAAGCACTGAAAAATTACGATTACCAATGGGCAAAGATCAACATCGGAACGGAAAAGGACGCACTGCATCTCAATCTGAAGCTCGACGGCAAGCCGGTCGGCACGCTTCCGTTCCGATACGACGAGCAGTTCGGCGGCTTCGCCAGGGTCGAAGCCGGAAGCCCCGGTTCCAATTTCCAGGGAATCCGGCTCGATGTCAACTTCACGCTTCCCCTCGACGAAGTTTTAAAGTACGGTATGGGAATCAAAGGCATGCTCGAATAGACCGTGACCGAGCAGGTCGTCTCCGAGCAGAGGGATTGAAACGGAAACCAAACACGGGAGAGAACATATGTTCGAGAAACATCGCGGAATTTTGCTTGCGGCCCTGCTGACGCTTTTCGCGGGCTGCGCCACCCAGCACAAGGTCGAAGTCGCGCCGGTCGAAGTCAAGCCCATCCATATCACCATCGACGTCAACATCCGCGTCGACCGCGCGCTGGACAACTTTTTCGAAGACATCGACCAGGCGGCGGAAGAAGAAATCGAAAAAACCGAAGACAAGGAAAAAACCGATGTCAAATGATTGTCAGACATACAGGCATCCATCGGCAACCAAATACGAGGAGAACCCGCATATGAAAAAAAAGCTTGGCATAACGCTTGCCTCCGTAACGGCCATTCTTTTGTTCGCCCTTTGCTCGACAGCCTTGGCGCAGGGCATCAAGGATCGCTTCAAGGAACGCGTGCCCCAGATCGTCCAGTTGAAAAACGAAGGGGCGGTCGGAGAAAACAACGGGGGATACCTGGAGTTCGTGGGCGGCCAAAAGAAAATGGAGGACATGGTAGACGCCGAAAACAAAGACCGACGTCTGGTCTACGAAAAGATCGCGGAGAAAGAAGGAACGACGGTGGAAAAGGTAGGCAGGCGAAGGGCGATTCAGCTCCGGGAACTGGCCAAGCCCGGCGACTGGCTCCAGAACGACGGAGGCAAATGGTACCGGAAATGAGCCTGCCATTGGAAAAACGCAAAGCGCGCTCGATTGATTTCGTGTTGACGAACCCAACGTACGACAACGAAACAATGAAAGGAAGACAGTCATGAAAGAGCGCGCGATACGGTATTGTCTATTGTTTTTGGCCATGATGGTCGCATTCTGCCCGGATTCCCGGGCGGATTCGGACGAAGAGAGCAAGTTGCTCGACGCCATCGAGGTGTTGCACGAAATCAACCGAATCCCCGAGAACGCCATCGCCCCGCACTTGCTGAAAAACGCCCACGGCATCGCCATCGTTCCCGGCGTGATCAAGCTGGGTTTCGTGGTGGCCGGAAGGCACGGGCAGGGCGTGATCTGCGTCAGAAACGCCTCCGGCGGCTGGAGCAATCCGTCGTTCGTCACTTTGACGGGAGGAAGCGTCGGATGGCAGGCAGGCGCCCAGTCCACCGACGTCATTCTGGTATTCAAATCCCGCAAGAGCGTCGATGCCATCGCAAGGGGCAAATTCACCCTGGGGGCCGACGCCTCCGTGGCGGCCGGTCCTGTGGGACGGCACGCCGAGGCGGGCACGGACATCCAGCTGAAGTCGGAGATCTATTCGTATTCCAGAAACCGAGGGCTTTTCGCGGGTGTCGCCTTGGAAGGCGCGGCCCTTCAGATCGACGACGCAGCCAACGCCGCGCTGTACCAACAGCAGTACATTACCCCGAACCAGATTTTCGACGGCGCCTCTGGATCACCTCCGCAGACCGTGGAGGACTTCAAAAAGGTCCTGTCCCGATACGCGCCATGAACCCAACCCTTCCAGAATGCGGCCGGACGCGCCTGTTTTACGACCGAACGCGCGCGAAGGGCCGCACCCCAAATTGCAAGCACCGGTGAATGATTGACTGATCAGAAAAATTCTCTCAATTCCAAAAAATGGATTGTCTTCTCGCTCGCGGCCGTGTCCGTCTTCATGTCCACTCTTGATGGAAGCATCGTAAACGTTGCCCTTCCCGCCGTCATGGAGGACCTGGGAGTGCACATGCACACCATCGAGTGGGTGGTTGTCGTCTACCTGCTCAGCGTATCCTCGCTTCTTCTTCCGCTCGGCAGACTGAGCGACATCGAGGGAAGACGGTGGGTCTATTGCCGCGGCTTTATCATTTTCGCGGCCGGTTCCGCGTTTTGCGGCCTGGCCCCCGGCGCGTACTATCTGGTCGCGTTCCGGGCGTTCCAGGGAGTGGGTGCGGCCATGCTCATGGCCTGTTCTCCGGCCCTGGTCGTGGACACTTTCCCCCCCAGCGAGCGGGGCAAGGCCCTGGGGATGATCGGCACCGTGGTGGCGTCGGGCCTGACCACCGGACCGGCGCTGGGCGGGCTGCTCATCAAGACCTTCTCGTGGCGCGCCATCTTCTACGTCAACATCCCCATCGGCATCGTGGCCGCCGTGCTGGCGCATTTCATTCTCAGGGGAGGTCCCGGTGACATGGCCCGTAAGGAGACTTTCGACTGGAGGGGCGCCATTTTAATGTGCGTCAGCATGGTTTCTTTTTTTCTGGCCGTGGTCAAGGCCCTGGACTGGGGCCTGACATCCGGGACCACGCTGGGACTGGTGGGCATCTCCGCCTTGACCGGCCTGTGGCTCGCCATCCTGGAACTTCGGGTGAAACACCCCGTTTTCGACCCGTCCCTCCTCAAAGTCCGTCTGTTTTCCCTTCCGATCATGTCCTCCGCGATCCTTTTCGCCGGATTGTTCACCATCGTGTTCCTGATGCCGTTCTACTTGGTGAACCCTATGGGACTGCCCATCGACAAGGCCGGATACACCATGGTCATCCCCTTTGTGTGCCTGTTCTTCATAAGCCCGTTCTCCGGAGCGCTTTCGGATAGAATCGGTTCCCGCTGGCTCTGCACGGCGGGAATGACGATCCTGGCGACGGCCCTTTTTTTCATGTCCGAACTGCCCGCATCGGCCGAATATTGGCAAATCGCATGGCGCCTGGCTCTCGCGGGAACGGGAGTGGCCATGTTTCTGCCGCCCAACAGCAGCATCGCCATGAGCGCGCTTCCGCCCGAAAGACGGGGCATCGCCTCCGGGACCGTGGCCACCGCCCGCAATGTGGGCATGGTGGTGGGCGTCTCGCAGGCCGGGCTGATTTTCAACATGATATACAGGGCGGAGAGCGGCGGCGCGAACCTGAAAGCCTACTCGCCCGACCTCGAACCCTTTTTCATGTCCGGCTTCAAGGGGGCCATGCTGGCAGGCACCATTCTTGCCGTCCTAGGCATAGCAGTCGCTTTCTTCAGGGGCGACGACAAAAAAGCGACGGCAAAAGCCACGATGGGACCCGCCTGATGGCGCCGATTCTCGAGGTTCGAAACCTGGTCAAAAAGTACGGCGACATCGTGGCCGTCGACGGCATCTCCTTTCAAATCCCCCGAGGCGTCTGCTTCGGCCTGCTGGGTCCCAACGGCGCGGGAAAAACCACCACGGTGGAAATCATCGAGGGAGTGCTGGCGCCGACCTCCGGCGGCATCTATTACAAAGGCGAAAAAAAGACCGGACGCTTCAAGCAGGAGGTGGGAATCCAGTTCCAGTCCACCGCCCTATTCCACTTGCTGTCCGTCGGGGAAACCCTGGAAACGTTCCGCAACCTTTACAAAGACCCGCCCCCGATTCGAAAGGTGATTTCGACATGTCGCATAGAGGACATCCTGGAGCGCAGAAACGACAAAATCTCCGGGGGACAGAGACAGCGCCTGCTGCTGGCCATCGCCCTGGTCAACGATCCAGACCTGGTCTTTCTGGACGAACCCACCACCGGCCTGGACCCGCAGGCCAGGCGACATCTATGGGCCATCGTGGAAGACATTCGCTCCCAGGGCAAAACCGTCGTCCTGACCACCCACTACATGGAGGAGGCGCAAAAGCTCTGCGACGAAATCGTCATCATGGACGAAGGCAAAATCCTTTTGAACGGAGCGCCCCAAGCTCTTTTGCGGGAACACTGCTCCGGCGTCGCGGCGACCCTTCCCAAGGACGGCGGATGGGAAAGAATCAAAAGGGTCATGGACGAAAACCCGGCCTTGTTCGAGCGCGGGAACACCTTTGAAAATCACAACAGCGTCGAGTTCCATACGAGAAACGTAAACGGATGCATGCGGGCGCTGCTTGACGCCGGGGCGGACCTGTCGGGCATCGCCCTTCGGTCGCGCAACCTGGAAGACCTGTTTCTGGAAAAGACAGGCCATCGCCTGAGAAACTGAAAACCGCAAAGACGAACGGAACCGCCAAGTGCTGAAACGAATCCTTACTATTTTCATAACCCGGAACCGGGAATATTTCCGGGATCGGGAGGCTTTCTGGTGGAACTTCATCTTCCCGTTTCTGATCATCGCCGGTTTTTCCGTCATGTTTCAAAGGGGACCGGAGCCGGAATACAAGTTCGGCGTCGTTCCATCGCAGGCCCCGAGCGCTTTCGGCCAGGAGGCGGTTCGCTCCGTCCGCGAATCCGGCCTGGTCCGCATTGTGGAATTTGCCGACCGTCGGGAAGCTCTGGAAAAGCTCAGACGCCACAAGCTCGACCTGGTCCTGGAACCTACGGGCCCCCCGGTCCTGTACTGGATCAACCGGAGTTCCCCGAAAGGCGGAGTCGCAGAAAGCCTGCTGGTCAAATCCGTTTGCGACCCGGCCGAAACGGCACGCCTGGCCGACGGACAGGCGGTGGAAGGGCGGCGGATCCAGTATCTCGACTGGCTGTTTCCGGGCATCATCGCCATGAACATGATGTTCAGCGCGCTGTACGGCGTGGGCTACGTGATCGTCCGGTATCGCAAGATCGGCGTGCTCAAGAGGCTCAAGGCCACGCCCCTGACTCCCTTCGAATTTCTCGCCGCCCAGGTGCTGTCCCGGATGTACTTGCTGCTGATCACAAACGGCATCGTGTACGCGGTCTGCATGTGGATCTTCGACTTTCGGTGCGAAGGCTCATACTGGGACCTTCTGGCGGTCTTTTGCCTCGGCGGCGCTGCCAACATCGCCCTGGGGCTGATCCTGGCCGCCTGGACCGAAAGCGAAGAGTTCGCCAACGGGCTCTTGAACCTGATCGCGTGGCCCATGATGTTTCTTTCCGAGGTGTGGTTTTCCCTGGAAGGCTCCCCGGAATGGGTCCGGGTTCTGGCGCGGCTTTTGCCGCTGAGCCACGTCACCGAGGGCATGAGACGCATCATGAACGACGGGGCAGGCCTGGGAGACCTGACGTTCGAAATATCGGTCCTGTCCGCCATGACCGTCGTGTTCATGGCCTTGGGGTCTTACTTGTTCCGATGGATGAAATCCTGAAAAGCCGAAGGGACCCGAGCCCCCGAATCGCACAGCAATTCTCATTTTGGCGGAAATTCCATACAGAAGAGGTTGCAACGGCCCAGGTAACCAGACCATCCTGGCCTGGCGGACCCGCAGCAAAGGGGAATTTCCTGATGCGCCGAACCAGACCAGGATGGTCTGGTTACCTTGAAGGCACCGTGAACACCCATAATTAGAATCGCTGCGAATCGCACGCAACAGTTGACTTAAGCCTTCGAATCTGCAAGAATTCTATTCGATTGCGCGCCTGAATCGTCCGGCCCCGCTTTTTTCCTGCCCAACAGGAAAAGCACGCGGGATTCCGCCTATTGAAAATCGTCGCATCCGAAACCCGGATCCGCCTTCACGTTCCTGGCGGAAATTATATTCATGTCCGTTCGAAAACCGATCCAAATCGCGAGGATGGAGGAATGAAAGATTTTTGTGTTTTTCTGAAGGGAGTCGATCTGTTCAGGGACCTGAACGAAGATGAAATCGGCAAGCTTTGCAGCGTCTGCCGGGAAGAGCACTACGACACCGACGAAATCGTGTTCTCGGAAGGCTCCCAGGCCGAAAAGCTGTTCATCGTTTTGACCGGCCGGGTGGAGGTCTGGAAGGACTACGGCGGCAAAAACAGCGACTTGCTGGCTATCCACGGGCCGGGTCGAATGTTCGGCGAGATGGCCCTGCTCGACAAGGTCCCCAGAAGCGCCACGGTGATCGCCAAGGAACCGTCCAGCATGCTGTGCATCTACCAGGAGGATTTCGATTTCATCCTCGGAGAGAACAGTTCCATCTCCATCTCCATCGCAAGGTCGGTCTCCGGGATGGTCCGCAGAAGCAACGCCATGTTCATCGAGCTTCTCAGGGAGAGAAACAGGCAGCTGGAACAGGCCAACCTCGAACTGAAAAACACCCAGGACGAACTGCTGAAGGCCGAACGCCTCGCCGCCATCGGCCAGTTTTCCTCCTTCATCATACACGATATCCGCAACCCGATCGGAATCATTCGCGGCTATGCCGAGCTGATTCGCGAAGTTCCCTCCGACCTGCCCCAAACCAAGGACCGGGCCGACAGAATCACCATCGAAGTGGAAAGGGTCGCAGACCTGATCGAGGAGCTTCTCGATTTCTGTCGGGGCGACATCGAGCTGGAGATGTCCCTGGTCGAGCTGGACCTTTTTTTCGCCATGTTCTCCAAGCAATTTTCCGAGAGCTTCACGGCGCACGACATCGAACTGAATTTGGAAATCGATCCGCATATCAAGATTTTGATGGACGAACGACGCATGTTTCGCGTATTCGCCAACCTGGCCGAAAACGCCGTCAAAGCCATGCCGGACGGCGGTACGCTTCGGGTGAGCGCATGGAAGGTGGGCCGTTTTCTGAAGATCGAAACCACCGACACCGGTATCGGGATGAAGCCAAACGAGCTGGAACATATTTTCGACCCGTTTTTTTCGGGTTTCAAAGCCCGGGGCACCGGCCTGGGCATGGCGGTGGTGAAAAGCATCGTGGAAGCCCACGGCGGCAGACTGAACGTCAGGAGCGAACCGGGAGTCGGTTCCACGTTCGCAATCGTCCTTCCCAGGGCCGAATAGCCTTGGAGGGATTCTCGCCGCGCCCACAGCAATCCTAAGTTTAGCGGATATTCCATGCCGAAGAGGTTGCAACGACCAATGTAACCAGACCATCCTGGTCTGGCGGGCCTGCTGTAAATGGGAATTTCCTGGCGCGCCGAACCAGACCAGGATGGTCTGGTTGCTTTGAAGGCACCGTGAACACCCGTAATAAGAACCGCTGCCGTGCCCAACCGAAGCTTGACAGATCGCCTGTTTTTCCTGTAAATTCGATCTTTCCATTGCCATATATTTTTTAAGTACAGATAAAGAGGACGACTTTTATGGATATGCGCAAAGACGAAAGCGTAAAAGAAACCGCCAAGCTAACGATCGGCGATCAGATCGTCGAACTTCCGATCATCGTGGGCTCCGAGGGAGAAAGGGCCATCGACATCTCCAAGCTGCGGGCGAAAACCGGCATGATCACCATGGACCCGGGGCTCGGCAACACGGGCATCTGCACCAGCGACATCACCTTCATGGACGGGGAAAAGGGCATTCTCCGCTATCGGGGAATCCCGGTGGAGGAACTGGCGGAGCGTTCCACCTTCGTGGAAACGTCCTACCTGCTCCTGAACGGAGCTTTGCCTACCAGAAAGCAATTGACCGCTTTCTCGGTTCGACTCAACGACCAGTCCCTGGTCCACGAAGACATGAGAGGGTTCTACCAGCAGTTTCCCCCTCGCTCGCACCCCATGGGCATTCTCTCTTCCATGGTCAACACCCTGGAAAGCTTCTATCCGGTCCTGAAAACCGAGGAGTTCCGCCAGGAAAGCATCAACATGACCCTCACCAGGCTCCTGTCCAAGGTCCGCACCATGGCCGCCATGTCCTACAAGATTTCCCTCGGCCACAGGGTGGTGTATCCGAGGCCGGACTATTGCTATTGCGCCAATTTCCTGAACATGATGTTCGACAGTCCGGTCCGGCCATACCATCCGGAAAAGTACGCGATCAAGGCCTTGAACGTGTTCTGGATACTGCACGCCGACCACGAGCAGAACTGCTCCACCTCCGCCGTCAGACTGGTGGGCAGCGGCCGGGTCAACATATACGCCGCCATCTCCGCAGGCATCGCGGCACTCTGGGGTCCTCTGCACGGCGGCGCCAACCAGGCGGTGATCGAAATGCTGGAGGCCATCAGGGACAGCGGCGGGGACATCAAGCCCTTCGTCGAGCGGGCAAAGGACAAAAACGACCCGTTCCGCCTCATGGGGTTCGGCCACCGGGTCTACAAAGCTTACGATCCGAGAGCCAGGATCATCAAGAAAACCGCGGACGACCTTTTGGAAAAAATGAACCTCCACGACCCGCTGCTGGATATCGCCATGGAGCTGGAACAGGTCGCTATCAACGATCCCTATTTCATCGACCACAATCTGTATCCCAACGTGGACTTCTACAGCGGCATCGTGCTTCGCGCGCTGGGAATACCGACCAACATGTTCACGGTCATGTTCGCTCTGGGAAGAATGCCCGGATGGATCGCCCAATGGAAGGAGGACGCCGACAATCCGGCCAGGCGTCTGTATCGCCCCAGGCAGGTCTACACCGGACCAAAGACCAACCACTACGTGGTTATCGACGAAAGGGAATAGACAGGCCAGCGAAGCGCCATCTCCTGCTCAATCCACGAACCGCACATAAATCTTCTGACGGCCCCATTCCAGGGCTTCGCTGTGGGATTTGTAGAAAATGTCGAGGCGGCGTTCGCCTTTGATCGCGCCGCCTCTGTCCTCCACCCTCCCGTAGCCGTAGCCTGGAATATACATTCTCGTTCCAAAGGGGTAATAGCGCGTGTCAGCCGCCACAGTCCCGTCCCTCGGCAAAAGCAGCCATGGGAATAAGACAATCCGGATCGGAATCATCCACGGCTTTTTCACACTGTCCATGGAAAAAAGACCGGGACGAGGCTCGTGCGGCTTGGTTCCGCTCGAGGTAAGTCCCGAATAGGGCTTGCCTTTTCGCGGACCGGACGACACGTACCGGTTCCAGAAATCGAGCTTGAGATATTTCCAGCTGCCGCGTTCCCATTGACAGCACTCGGAACACCCGCAATAGGCGGTCACTTCCATGGCTTTGCCCACCTGCCTTTTGGCGCATCCCAAGGAAGCAAGCATCAATAGCAGGATAAGGCAGGCGAAAATCCGTTTCATCGAAACCTCCGCGTTATAGGAATCCCCCTGCAAATGATCGGTTGACCAACGGATCGTCCAAAGTATAGAATGCCATTTTGGAGATGTTTCCAACCACCCGAACAGATTAGGAGGCTACCATGTTCAAAACCATTCTTTGCCCCACCGACCTTGGCGAAAGATCTTTCGCCGCGCTCGAAAAAGCCGTCGCGCTCGCTCGGCAGTTCGGTTCAAAAATCGTGCTTCTCAACATCCATGAGGAATTCATGGACGACAAGGAACGCCGCATGCTTCGTGTCAGCGTTTCGGACGTCAAGGGAAAATTCAAGAAGACGGCGGAGGAGTGCAAGGAAAAGATGCGGGGCCATGTCGAGAAACTCCAGGCCCAGGATCTGGACGTCGATTACGTGTTGCGCGAGGGCAAACCCGAAATCACGATCTCCGAATACGCCTACCAAAGCGGATGCGATCTCATCGTCATAGCCACCGACGGTCGCGACAACCTGAAGGACTTCGTCTCCGGGACTATTTCCGAACACGTCATCAACACCGCCAAATGTCCGACGCTGGTTATTCCACACAAATAGAAGGCCTCAAGCGGGCCGTTCCATCTCCATCCGAGGATTCGCACCGGCTCATCACGGATTTGTGGGAAAAGGCGTGTCGAAGGTAACCAGACCATCCTGGTCTGGCATGCCTTGGCTTACGAGCGGCGGCATATTCGCGATATGGGACCAGAGCTGGAAGCTCTGGTTACCTTTGCCGCTTCCCACAAATCCACGATGAACCTTTGCACCGGCGTTTTCGGCTGCAAAGAAGCCATCGGAAAGGACGCCGATTCGCTGAACTCCGAACTAACCTGCCGGTCCGGTCCCGGGTCCCTGGTTCCCGGGACCGGACTCAGGCCAATACGACCGGTTAAGAACCAGAGGGAGAATGGGCGGCCGATTCAGCCGGGATACCCTGGAGATTGGATACTGGATATCCCGGCTGCCGTTTGAAAACAGATCAAAGCCGTCCTGGAGGCTTGGTTTTAACTTCGGCCGGTTATCGTCCAACAGTTTCGAGCGTCGCCTGGATTCCGGGTCTCCGCAAGCTCCGCCCGGAATGACGGTGTTGGGTGGCCGACGTTATGACCAGAACCCCGTCCTGGCCATGAGAAAAGCCGTACAGATCGACACCTCCGAAAACGGCAGGCCGTCGAACGGCTTGATCGAAACCATGCCGTAGCGTCGCGTACCCCGCCTAATCGCCTTCCGTATACAGATAGCTGCCGTCGCAGGCATCCGTAAACGTCACGGCTCCGCTTTCGCCTCCTTTGAAGAAGGTCATCGTTCCGCTCACGGGAAACGCCTCGCATACCTGGGTATCCATTGTCACGTTGTTCATACTGAACGTCATGTCGCCGATGGCTGAACTCCCGCTCGTGTTGAGCACGGTCGTGTATTCGTCAATCATATCGACGAGCAGAATCATGTCCGCCGGCCCTCTGCCGGTGGAAAGATCCACGCTTACCCGGAACTGCGTCGCGCTCAAAGGAGTGAGCGTGATCGTCCCCGAGGAAATCTGCTCCTCTCCCATGACGAGGTTTTCGAACGTTATGGTCACGTTGCCGAAGCCGGTCTCGGTGACATCCTCGAGATCCAGGGAGAGCCCCGACGCCGTCATGCTGATTTTTCCCGAGATGGTTTCGCCCTGAAGCTGAACGTTGTTGAACTGTATATGGGCGTCGAGAGTCAACGTATTGCCGCTGCCGGGTTTCAGAGTCAGGCTTCCCGCAATGCTTCCGCTTGCCACTGTTTCGCCGTCGCGCTTAAAATTGTTGAACGTAAGAGACATGTTCACGTTGATCTGTGTTTCGGAAAACACGAGATCGGTCAGATTCAAAACGATGCTCCCCGAAACCACGGAACCGTCCGAGATAGTGTAACCGCTGCCATAATCGATTTTCATCGTGATGGTACTGGGAAGATTTTCGAAATCGATGGATTCCAATGGCGGCGTGATTGTAGCTTCAGGGCCCTCGCCCTCCATAATGGCCGAGACTTCGTCCAAGGCCCATGACTGTTCGCCTACCAGGGAGTTGATCAGGTCGATGTTTTCCGACACCTCCTGCTCCAGCTCGGACCGGGGCTTTGCGCCCAGAGCAGGAAGGCCGTCCAGCATCATGTTGTCGGCCGTCTGGTTCAGCTGGAAGCCGACGATTTCCCGGTCGGAATCGAAACCGATGTAAGTGGCGTTGCCTATATCCTGGGCAAACAGTTTCGGGGCGACGCTCACGATTTTGTTCTTGGCCGCAACCCCGAGCGACCGCGTCGCGATCACGCTCCCGGCATCGTTGTAGGCCTTAAGGGACACCGTCGCCTGCTGGTCGTCCAAATTGACGAAAGCGATACCGGTGGCGCCGCCGTTCTTTTCCAGTTTCGGAAATACTCCGCTGGTGCGACTTATGTCCACGCCGGTGTAGCCTCCCATCCTGTTGGTGATGGTAAAAAGCTCGAAACCCGCGATTTGTCGCGTGGACTGAATGTCAATCCATTCGGTGGTCAATGGCAGGCCAAGCTTGGCAATGGTCCCCACATATTTTTCTTTCGAAGCGACGGTTACGTTCGATGTGTCGAGGATCGCGCCTGCGGCGTCGTAGGAGACCACGGTGAGCTGGGCGGGGGCGTCCGACGGGTTGAAGGCCACGATACCCGTGGCCCAGCCGTTTTGCGCCGCAATGTGGGGAAAATAGAGCCGGTCGGTGGTATCGTCGTTGATTACGATGCCGCTCAGTATGTTGAGATTTTCGCACAAAAACAACTCCACGCCGATCACCCCGGTGGCGTTTTTGATCACAGCCGAAGTGATGGTCGATTGGCGCGGCCCTCCGAACAGTTCCGCAATGGAAAAATACCGGTGCGCTCCGGCGGCCAAATCGATCTGCCGGGTCGCTCCGTTGTTGAATTCAATGGCAAGGGATACCGCCTGCGAGTTGGTGTTCACCAGACTGACAAAGGTCTGCCAGTATTCATCCGATGCGATATGGGATACGAAAATGTCCCCCGAATTCAGTTCGGAACCCGGGACCCCCGGGGTCGCCACCCTGTATTTGCCATCGACGAAAAATTTCATGTAGCCGACCCCGGTCGAACGGTCTCCGTCGAATACCACATAACGAATAGATGCGGCATTGGCGAAATCGGTAGCCAGAGTGAGTTGCTTGCGCCCGTTCGGGCCGAGAACCACCCCGTTGACGGAGGAGACAACAGCCCCGGATTCGTCGTATCCCGTGAAAGCACCTGTGAGGTTCTCGCTGGCGCTCGTATTGACCACGCAGAACTCGCTGCCCCACGTCGCGTCGCTCATCGCATGGGGAAAGTAGATCGAATTGCCGTCCGCAGCAAGGCTCGCGCCCGACGGTACGCAAATCGCCATCAGAAAGAAAAAAATAGTTAAAAATGTACGACTAACAATGCTTCCTTTCATGCTCCTCCCTTCCTACCGATATTCTCGTCGGTACGAACCTCTCTAATTGTTGACGGGCACCATGCCAGGCCCAGACACCTGAAATGGACAGCTGTAAAAAGCGACGAATGCTTCAAAGGAAGGACAAAGGGTGGACACTCCGAAAAGCGATCATGACGGCCAGTTACCCGTACGGACGCTTTTGTCGGAAACGCATTCCAAATAAACGCGAAAGAGATCGGCTGCGGTCGGTTGATATTCGAAATGGATCGACAGGCGCAAATTATTAGCTACCTAGCGATTCGGCGCTTTTCACTTGTTTAATGTCGAGTTATTTTAAGATAAATGTTCCGGCATTGTCAACGAAAATAGTTGGATGCCAGATGCCCGTTCCGAAATCAACCTTGACAATCCGAGCTTCGAACCGTATATGCAACTAAGTTGCATTCCAAAGCGGAATAGCACCTTTTTTACCCAAAACAACGGATTGAAACGAGGAGGTTTGAAATGGTGAAAAATGCATGTCGAACACTGGCACTGGCTTTATTCACAATTTTTTTCGGCCAGACGGTCTTGGCGTCGAACACGCCGGCAGTTTTCGTCAGTATCGTGCCCCAAAAATTTTTCGTGCAACAAATTGGCAAGGACTTGGTGGATGTGCACGTCATGGTGGAACCCGGCGCCAGTCCCGCCACATACGAACCCAAACCCCGTCAAATGGTGGAACTGTCGAAATCCGCAGCCTACTTCGCGGTGGGCGTGCCTTTCGAAAGGGCGTGGCTGGATAAGATATCCGCCACCAATCCGGACATGAAAGTGTTTCACACCGAGCAAGGAATCGACAAGGCCCCCATGGCGGCGCATCGGCATCACGACCATAAAGAGGAGGCTCTCCATGGCCATGACGAGCGCGACGCACATGACCGCGAGGCACACGACCACGAAGCGGAACACGCCGAGGGTCCTGGCCGTCACGACCATGACCACGCACCCGACCACGGCATACTGGATCCCCACATATGGCTTTCTCCTCCGCTGGTCAAAATCCAGGCTCGCAACATCAAAAGCGGCCTTCAGGAAATCGATCCGGAACACAAAGCCGAGTATGAGACAAACTACGAGGAATTCCTTCGGAAAATCGACGAACTGGACGCCCGTCTGAAACGAATATTCGAGGACAAGCGGGGATTGCAGTTCATGGTGTTCCACCCGGCCTGGGGGTACTTCGCCCGTTCCTACGGCATCGAACAGGTCCCGGTGGAGATCGAAGGCAAGGACCCCAAGCCCGCCCAGCTGATGGAACTCGTCGAACACGCCAGGGAAAAGGGCATCCGCGTGATTTTCGTCCAACCCCAGTTTTCCACGAGAAGCGCCGACCTGGTCGCCAAGGAAATCGGCGGCCAAGTGGTGTTCGCAGACCCCCTGGCGGAAAACTGGACGGAGAACCTTCTGCAAGTCGCCGACAAATTCGAGCAGGCGCTAAAATAGGAATGCGTCGGTTGTTCGAACCGCCTTGACTTACGCCGGGATCGCTATTAAGCTCGAAAGCATGAACGGCGAAAGTTTTCGACCTGTGCGGTTGGCTCGCGGTTACATATTCAATTCTCACGCAAAGACGCCAAGATGCTAAGATTGTCAAATACGAAACTTTGCGTCTTTGCGCCTTTGCGTGAGGGTTTTGAAGAGTAACCGCACAGGTCGAAAGTTTTTCAACCCAAACCGACCAGGACCCGAGAGGATGAACCATGTCCATTCTTCAACAAACCGAGGTATCGGACAGCCCGGACGAGGAAAAATACGTCCCGAACGAAGCCGACGCCTGGATCAAGCAGCTCGAAGAACTGGAACTGCCTTCGGAGGACGGAGTACCCTTGGAAAGCAACCTCAAAGCCTCGATCAAGCAGCTCAAAGAAATGGAACTGCCATCGGAGGACATAGTACCCCTGCAAAGCAACTGGCAAAGGATACAGATCAACCTTCTGATCGACTCCGTCCACTGGCTATGGCGCGACCGGAAGGATTTTTTCGCGGGCGGCGGCATGTTCATCTATTACAGCTTGCAGCAGGCCCGAAATCGGGAATACAGAGGTCCCGACTTTTTCGTGGTCAAAGACGTCGATGGCGACCGCGACCGGGATTCATGGGTTTTATGGCTCGAAAAGGGACTGTATCCCAACGTAATCGTGGAACTGGCATCCCCGTCCACAATTCAAATCGACCTGGGAAAGAAGAAAGACCTTTACGAGAAATTATTCCGCACACCCTACTACTTTGTTTACGATCCAAAGGAAAAACGGCTGTACGGCTGGTGTTTCGACCAAAACGGGTACGAACCGGTGGAGCCCGACAGCAACGGGAGAATGCGCTGCGAGCAGCTGGGCGCGGATATCGGACTGTGGGAAGGCGAAATATGTCGCGTCCATGCTCGCTGGGTTCGACTGTTCGACATCGACGGCAACCTTGTTCCGACAAAGGCCGAGGCCGAAGCCCGACGGGCGGACAAAGCCGAAGCCGAACTCGAACGCTTGCGCAAGGAGCTGGCCCTTCTGCGTCAAGGAAAATGAACCCGCCCGCCTAACTTATCGCTACATGGAAAAATCCCGATGAAAATCAAGGAACGAATCGCAAAGCTCAGGCAACTGATGGAAACAGAACGGATCCAGGCCTATCTGGTACCGTCCACGGACCCGCATCAGAGCGAATACCCTCCCGAATTCTGGAAAAGAAGTCAGTACATATCCGGGTTCACCGGTTCTGCGGGAGATGTGGCGATTACCATGGACCAAGGGGGCCTGTGGACCGACGGCAGGTATTTCCTCCAGGCCGAAAGCCAGCTGAAAGGCACGGGGCTGGACCTTTTCAAAATGCAAACCCCGGACGTGCCGAAACTGGAAGAATGGCTCGCGGAAAAACTCGCCGGCGGTGGCGTGCTCGGCGTGGATCCCCGGGTGCTGTCCGTCGAAGCGTTCTCCGATCTGAAAAAGGCCCTCGAAGACAAAGGGGCGTCTGTCAAAACCATAGACCGCAACCTCGTCGATGAAATCTGGGAACAACGGCCGTCTCCCTCCGACGCGCCCCTCGAAGTCCTTCCCGTCGAAATCACAGGCCAAAGCACGGAACAAAAACTGAAATGCATCCGGGAAAAAATGGCGAAGAAGGACTGCTCCTGCCACGTGCTGTGCTCCCTCGACGCCATCGCCTGGACCTTCAACATGAGAGGAAAGGACATCGACTACAATCCGGTCTTCATTTCATACGCCCTGATAACGACAGACAAAGCCATACTGTTCATAGACCCGGAAAAAGCGACCGAAAGCGTCAGAAAGCACCTGGACGACCTTGCGGAGATTCGTCCCTACGAGGAAATCTCCGACTGTCTGAAATTAGAAGCGGAAAAAGGCGCGAAATTCTGGATCGATCCCAAGGCCACCAACAAATGGCTGATGCTCCCCTTGGAGGGCAAGGCCAAGGTTCACAAGGAACGATCCCCCGTGGCCGACCTGAAGTCTGTCAAAAACGATACGGAACTCAAAGGATTTTCAACATGCATGGCGACCGACGGCGTCGCCATGGTCCGGTTTCTCAAGTGGCTGGAGGAATCGGTCCCCGAGGGCGGAGTGACGGAAATTTCCGCTGCGGACAAGCTCGAATCCTTTCGCAGACAGGGCGAGGGATTCGCAGGCCTCTCCTTCCCCACCATCGCAGGATATGCGGAACACGGCGCGATCATCCACTACCAGGCGACCCCCGAAACCGACGTCCCCTTGAAGCCACGCGGACTGCTCCTGGTCGATTCCGGCGCACAGTATCGCACCGGGACCACCGACATCACCAGGACCGTCGCGCTGGGAAATCCAACCGCAGAGCAAAGAGAAATGTTCACCCGTGTCCTGAAGGGCCACATCGGAATCGCCACCTTGAAGTTCCCCAAAGGCACCAGCGGCAGGCAGCTGGAACTTGCCGCCAGAAAACCCCTGTGGGACATCGGGAAAAACTACAATCACGGAACAGGCCACGGAGTCGGCCACTACCTCAATGTCCACGAAGGCCCCATGGCCATCTCCTCCAGGGAACCCGGCGTACCCCTTCAGGCCGGAAACGTGCTGTCCAACGAACCGGGTTTCTACAAGACAGGCGAATACGGCATCCGAATCGAAAACCTCGTAGTGGTCGAAAAGCAGGAAGAACTCTCCACGGAAGACCTCGAATTCCTGTCCTTCGATACCATTACCCTGTGCCCCATAGACACCACCCTCGTGGCAACCGAACTGCTGACCGACGAAGAAAAGGAATGGCTCGACGACTACCACAGGCAGGTCTGCGACCGCCTATCCCCCCTGCTGGACGAAGAACACAGAATTTGGCTCGAATGCAAGTCGCGGCCACTCCGATCATTTCGATCTGTTTAGCTAAAAACGCCACTGGCTCCAACGGATTTGGGGGAGCAGGCGTAGGTTGGGTTGAGCGGGGTTTCATGTCGAGTTTCGCTTGCAGGCTGCCTGCATCGGGTACCTTCCAATTACACTTGAAAGAAAAAAAAAAAAAAAAAAAATTAGCGAAACCCAACAATCAACGACGCTCAACCCGACCTACGTTTCAGCCTCACACCCATATCCTCTATAATCAGTAACGCCATTCTATAGAGGAGCCACCAAGAAACCAAAACATAATAGCCGCTGATTTACCTGGCGGAATCCTCGATTATCGCGTCTACTTCCTCGATCAAGATCTCGGAATATTCATCCAAAATATCCAAGAGATCATCGTCGGGCTTGTCGGCTTTATCCGCGCAAGAAGTCAATCCTTCTTCAGCCAAGCACATTTGAAGTGCGAACAAGTTGTCGACTGCCCGTTTGAAAAGGCCGGAGAGCCGCTCATGCTCCTTGTCCCTTTTCTGCAAGTTCTGCAAATCGTTTATGAAACGGTCAATTTGCTTCTGTTCAACTACCCATTGGCATGTTTCGTTGTATTTCTTTATTCTTTTTTCAATCCCCTCTTTTTCTTTTTTCGAAAGAGACCCAGCATCGGCCAGACGATGCAAGTCATCAAGATTCTTTTTGTCTTCCTGTTCCTTTAATGCTATAAAGCTGCCCAGGTCGTAAATCCTTTCCCGCATCTTTTCGAGCCTGCTCTGGCTTGCACCTATTCTGTTAAGCTTTTGAGTGAATCGCAATTTGAGCTTTTCTATGGCAACAGAACTTTTCAATTCCTCTTTTCGCGTCTGGTTCAACTCTCGTTCGACTTCGATTTTTTCGCTTGCAGATTTATTATTCAACGAAACGGTTAAATACACAGCGTACGAAATGCCTATAAATAGCACAACGACTGAAAATAAAGAATAGGTCGCTGCTTTTTTCAATACCGTCCCCGTCGAACTTTGTTCGTTTCGAATGGCGTGCTCCAACGCTTCGGGTTTATCTTCAATCTCTTTCGCTTCCAGCTTCTCTTCAATTTGCGGCAGAAGGTTCTCACTGGGGACCTCATTGTCGGAACAAAGTCTTGGACTATGCTTGGCGGCAATCAAACCCATTTGAATGCCATCGATAATTTGCATGACCGACAGATCCAACCCCATGTTGAGATATTTTTTCACATGCTTGGTTTCAAATTGGCAATACATCCTGACTTGTTCCATTGTATCTGGATCAATCTTGTAATAAGATTGATATTCACCTAAATGAAAACGCTCTCGAATGGCCGCGATTTCATTTTCGATGGCTTTCCAATATCTTTCGTTTTGTGAAACTACGGACTTGACAATTTTTACCTGGAATTTGTTAAGCATGTCCCAAAAATCCTCGCCTGCCCTTTTAAGAGTTATTCGATTCTTCGAACCACCACCTCGATTTCGACTCCTCGCATGAACCCGGACTTCACGCCCCCTTCCGGCTCATTGAAAGGTGCAAGGTAATCAATGATCAGCCCATCGTACAATTTGGAAAGGAGTTGTTCGACTTCACAGGCCCTCAGGGTCGCCAAAGCCCCGTCGGCAGCCTCTCCCGTGAGGGATCCGATATCATCTTCCAAGCAATTCGGGGTTGCAAGATGCAATCCTGAAAGGCCGAGGTTTCTGATTCCGTCCGCAAATCCCCGAAGCCTGACCTTTTCCAGCTTGAACCCCTCCGTGGATTTTTCTTGTATCCATTTTGCCACGTACTTTAATCTCGAAATGGAATCGTCGTGAAGAAAAGCCCCCGGATTGTAGTGGAGCAACTTGAATGTTTCTATCATAAACTTTTTTTCGCGGGGCTTTTCGCCGATGTCGTCTTCATCTTCGTCTTCGTCTTCGTCGGTACTTTCGCATCGGATCACTTCGTCGAAAATATCCCGCAAAGCGTCTTCCAGTTTTCCCTGATCGACCTTGTCAAAAACAGGTCCTTTTACTTGGACACTCTTGGTACCGGACTTCCTTTTTACGGAAGTGCGCATATCGATGCCGATTAGCCGCATGTATAAAGTATTTGACCGTATTGACACCTTGAGCTTCAAATAATAATTGGGGCTTTTCCATTTTCCCAACTCAACCTGGCCTGCCGGGTCGTGAAAATCGCTATACATATCAGCAATCGCGTCTTTGAGTTCCTCCAATGCTGTTTCGTCTGTTTCGAGAAGAATGCAGCATTCGCAATGCCGGTCGTCACTTAACGTTTCCAGTTCCTCTCGCAAAAATTCGGAATACGATTCATCGACGCGATGTTTTACATTGGAAACCGCTTTCTCAGGTTCGGCCACAACAATCCTGTAAACGGGACGATCTTGAGAAAAGGCCGCAACCGAAAATGAAAACAAAAACGAAAGGAACACCAACAGCGTTTCGATTCTTTTTTTGCACATTCTCATTCGGGCTTCATTTTTCATGAATGTCACGGGGAAACTGTTAGTCAATATATAACTCCAAATTATATAACTCCAAATTATATAACTTAAAAAAAGACAAAAAAGGCGGCATCCCCTCTTCCCGTTTTGAAAAAATATTTTCCAAAAAGTCTCTCGTTGTCGGCCCGTTCATTGGTTCCCATCCATCTTTCCTCTCTAGTTTTTGATGTCCGCTTTTTTTTCACAGATTATTAAAAATATCAAGAATTAATTCTGAAAAAATTGCCAAAATCATAAAGGCCCGCTTTTATAGGAAACCAAACGCGGTTTGGACCACCGTCAGTTCGAGTTGTCGCAGTCCGTATCCAGCACCTCGATCATATCCGCACCGCTGGAGCCCGAACCGGGTGTGAAAAGATCGGAATAGAGGCATACGTAGCTTCCGGTGCCGTTGGTGGTTCCCGCCGAGCCGGGAATCAAGGTCGATTGCGTGATGCGAAATTCGGAAGTTGAACCAACGGGATCCAACGACGCAGTGCTTCCCTCCATGGTGCTGCGTCGGATGCGGGCTCGGGAGCTGCTATCCACGCACAAGCCGGCGCTGACTCCCGTGCCGGAGCTATCGATTCCTTTCATGATGGAACCCTCGGATGTCAGGGTGGAAATCGAAGCGACCCTGGCCCCGCAATTGGTCGAACCAATACCCGTAGCCAGCGCTTCGACGTTTTCCATTCGCGGCGAGGCGATGGAAATGGACTCGAAGCCCCTGTTGGCGCCTCCGTCGCCTTGGGCCAGAAAACGGCTGTCGCGAACAACCGTCTCTGCGAAAGATTTGAGGCTGATGCCGTAATTGGTGGCGTTGTCGCCCGACGCGAGGCCATAGCTGGCGATGATTGTTCCTTTGACATTCGATCCGTAGAATCCATAGTTGTTCACACCGTCTCCCGTCGCGATGGCGTTTGTATTCGATATCATTGAAGTAGTGCCGGAACTGTTTAACAGATAAACACCCACATTGATAGACACACCGCCGGTCGCCGATGCATTGACGTATTCGATCTGGTGAAAATCGTCCACCGGCCCCAATGCGACGGCCGAATCGAAATCTCCCAAAGCATTGTTAACGATGGACAGATATCGTATCGAAATGGCGACATCCGAATCGGAAGAAGACGCCGACGCAAGCTCCACCAGCGCCGATGCGCCACTTATGGATGCGCCGCCAAAATTGCCGCCGAGGATTGTCACGCCGGGTCCGGCGCCGAGCAGATGGACGTAAGGCTTGACCAATAGCTTGCCGCTCAGCTCGAAAAAACCCGGGCCAATTTTTATGAGAAATGGATTCTGCTCGGAAGCGTCGGAGATGGAATTCATAATGGCAACCAGATCGGTTTCGGGATCGACCACCTCGATCATTGTTCCCTGCAGGACCACGCCGGGACCGATATTGATCACTGCCGCCGCAGATGGCATTGACAGCACTACCATCCCGATTATGCTTAGAAAACAGGCATATGCAATTCTACTTTTCATCTTAACCTCCTTTCCGCCATATGGAGGCAATGAAGGTGCCGACCCCGAGGGATCGGAACGCCGCAAAGCTCAAAGAGGCGCATGTAGATATTCAATCCAAGGAATATAAGTATTGACTAAAATCCAACAAAAAGTCGAAGTAAGTCAATAGGTAGGAACTTGATTTTTGTCAATGAGGCCTCAAGTCAATGAGGCCCCCAATGGTCGGTCAAATCACAGGATACTTCTCCAATCACTCAGCCAGGCGGACGATGTCCCTGCCCACGTGCTTGCCTTGGAGCATGGCCTCGATTCGGCCGCCCAAATCCGCCAGTCCGATTTCGGACGTTTTTTTCTCGAACGACTCGATTCTCCACTCCCCCGCCAGCTTCTCCCAGGCCTTCTGCCTGAGCGGCATGGGACAGTTTTGCGAATCGATTCCCGCCAGGATCACCCCTCTGAGGATGAAGGGAAACACGTTCAGCGGAAGGTCCGGCGAGGCGGCGTTGCCGCAGCAGGACACGACCCCGGCCGGAAGAGTGGATTTGATCGCCGCCGCCAGCACGTCGCCGCCCACCGTGTCCACGCATCCGGCGTAGACCGCCCTGAGCAGCGGTTTTTTCACGTCCTTGACAAGCTCTCCCGCTCCGACGACCGACGACGCACCGATTTCCTTCAGATAATCGGCCTTGTCCTCCTTGGTGGTCACGGCCGCCACCGAGAAGCCCAGCTTGGACAGAATGGAAACGGATATGCCCCCCACTCCCCCGGTGGCCCCGGAAACCAGTACCGGGCCCTTGTCCGGGGTCACGTCGTGCTCCACGAGCTGGTAGATGGAAAGGGCAGCCGTGAACCCCGCCGTGCCGTAAATCATGCTGGTTCGCTCCGTCAGCCCATCGGGCATGGGCACCACCCATCCGGCGGGCACGCGGATGTATCCTCCGAACCCTCCGGAAGTGTTCATGCCCAAGTCGTAGCTGGTGACGATCACCCGGTCTCCGGGCTTGAACCTTCCGTCGGCGCTCTCTTCCACGGTCCCTGCGGCGTCGATTCCGGGCGTGTGCGGATACTTGCGCGTCACCCCCTTGTTCCCCGACGCCGAAAGCGCGTCCTTATAATTCAGGGAAGAATATTGCACCTTTACCAGCACATCCCCTTCCGGAAGGTCCGCCGTGGATCTCTCGACGATGTTTCTTTGAAATTTTTTGTCCTCGCCCTCTTCGACCAACATTGCCTGGAATGTTTTTTCCGACATGCTTCTTCCTCCCCGTCTCGTTTAAGGTTTGAGTTCTTCCAAATACGCGTTCCGACTGCCTATCGAAAAGTCGTGTCTTTCCTTCGACTTGTTCACGGAGATTTCAAGACCAGAAAATACATGTCTCCGGGGTGTTTCATATGCCCTGCGGCGACCTCGGCGTAGCCGCCGTTTCCCCAGAAGACGTCCGCGCGACCCGGTCCTCGGATGGCGCCGCCGGTGTCCTGGTTCAGCACGAACCGTGAAAAACCGACCCAGCGGTCGATCTCGCCGTCTTGTTTCAGCAGGGGCTTTTCGGTTTCGATGAACGTCAGGGCCGCGTCGGGAAAGATCTTGCGGTCGGTGGCCACGGCCCTGCCGGGGACCAGCGCCACGCCCAAGGCCCCCAGAGGCCCTTCGGATACCGTTTCAAAAAAGACGTAGCTCGGATTGTAGCCCATGACGGTGGCCATTTCCTCCGGGTGTTCGTTCAAGTACTGCCGGATTTTCTGCATGGACATCTCGGAACGTTCCACCTTGCCTTGGTCGATGAGATATTTGCCGATGCTGCGATAGGCCCTGCCGTTGGTGGAATGGTAATGGAGATTGACCGTGCCGCCTTCTTCCAGCACCACTATACCCGATCCCTGGACCTGCAAGAAGAAAAGGTCCACCAGATCGTCCACGTACAGGATGGGGTCCGTCCGCCCGGCCAAAGCGCCTTTGAAATCGATCTCCAAGCGGTCGTGGTAGGGAACGAACGTCCGGCCGTTCCAACGCCCGACGATTTTTTCTCCCTTGTATTTGGACGAAAACGGCGTCAAATCCACCACGGTCAAGTCGTCCGGCGGTCCATAGACAGGGTGATTGTAAATTTCGGATGAGATCCTGCTTCCCCGCAGCGTCGGCTCGTAGTATCCCGTAAACAGGACCTTGCCCGTGTCTTCGGCCCCGCTGGACTTGTACACGAGGTAGTTTTCGGCGATGAAACGCCGGAGATCGCCGGGCTGGGGCTTGTTCCGGATAAAATCCCGGAATGTCGCCAGCGAACGCCTCATTCGATCGACCGTGTAAAGGTCCTCGCCGAATCGGAACTTTCGGGTTGGCGAGGCCCTGTCGATGAAACGCAGACTCGCCTCGATTCCCTCCTCCAGGCCGTCGTAGAGACGGTCGTCGTAGAAATCGGGGTGGCGGTCGGCGGACAGGAGAATCAACGGGCCAGTCGGTTTCTTTTCCTCTTTCCGGGAGGCGCATCCGCCTGCACAGACAAGGACGGCGAGGGCGAATAAAAAGATCGTCGTCGCCCGCTGCGTCCTTGCAGCAAGCCTGTCTTCTTGTTTGTCAAAGATCGTCATTGGAATGGGACCTTGCCGAATGTCCGGCTATTTTTTCCTTATGAAATGCCCGCTCTTGCCCCCCGCCTTTTCCAGCAGGAAGACATCGGTGATGGCCATGGACTTATCGTAGGACTTGCACATGTCGTATATGGTCAAAGCCGCGACCGACACGGCGGTCAAGGCTTCCATTTCCACGCCGGTCCTGCCCCTCAGGCGCACGGACGCCTCGATGCGCACGGCGCACAGCTCCGGTTCGGGAAAGAAGTCCACCGACGCGTGCGTAATGTTGAGCGGATGGCACATGGGAATCAGCTCGGGGGTTTTCTTGGCGGCCATGATTCCCGCAATCCGGGCCGTTTCGAGCACGTTGCCCTTCTTGACGCTGCGGTCCTGGATTTTATCGAAGGTTTCCTTGTTCATGGAGATCCTGGCATGGGCGGTGGCCACTCGGTCGGTGGCGTCCTTTTCCGTGACGTCCACCATGCGCACCCTTCCCTCCCCGTCTATGTGCGTAAAATCCGTCATCTTCGTCGCGTTCCTTTCGAGGTGTTCCTTGTTCTTTTCGACGCCTAATCCGCGAAAAATTCCGTCTTCCGGGTCACCGTGGTCTTGATGGTGTCCAGGGTTTTTCCCAGCGTCGCGATCACGTTTTCCCGCACGTCTCCGGCCACCGCCAGGTACATCACGTCGTCTCCGACGGTCAGGTCCACGCCTTCGTTGATATGTACGAGGACTTCCACGATGCCCGGCGTCTTTTTGGCTGTCGCGAGGACCTTCTCCAGCCTGTCGCGGTCCACCTCCACGCGAAGGCCCGTGACCCTCCGGCCGTCCCGGGACGTTTCCCGCACCACGCCGTTATGGTACAAGACCATCCCGGCCTTGTGAAAATCCGGGTGGGCCTTCATTTTCTCCATTATTCGAACGAGATCCATCTCGCCTCCGTTTCCTGTGGGTTGAAAGAAAAGACCCTATTGATTTAAGGTCTTGTTGGCGAGGGTCAAGTCTTCGGGGGTGTTGACATTGAAAAAACTCGCGAGTTCCGGGTCCGCCATTCTCAGTCGCTTTTCGGAGATTGTCACCACCCGCAGCTTTTTGAAGACGTCGCGGATTTTGAAACGCCCCTTTTCGAGATGCCGTTCCATGTGCCCGATGCAGCGCTTGGAATACACCGCGCACAGGGGTTCCAGCCCCTTGCTCGTTTCGGGAATCGCCACGTCGGGGTCCTTTTCGATCGCCTCCAGAACGGTTTCCACCAGGGCCTTTTTTAAAAAGGGCGCGTCGGAAGCGCAAAAGAACGCGTAGGGGTTCGACGCGTAGAACAGACCGGCGTGCAGTCCGGTGAGGGAGCTTCGGACCGGAAACAGGTCGGTCCCCATGTTCAGATCCCAGTCCAGGAAATCCAGCGGATTGTTGGTGACCAGCACGATCTCCTCGAACAGCTCGGTGAAGACACCGTATATCCGATCCAGTATTTTTTTTCCGTCGATATCCAAAAAAGCCTTGGTCTTGCCGGAATACCGAGTCGCCAGGCCCCCGGCCAAAATCACGCCTGTGCAGGGATATTTCATGTGACTGCCCGCCCTCCCCGTTGATTGTCGCCTCGTCCGATTGTCGCCCGGACGCTGCGGTTCGCCGATCAATGAAATACGATCTTTTCCACATTTCGATCTGTCGCGGAAGCCGATCCGGTTTGGAAATCCGTCGCGCTCCCGACTGGAAAACAGGTTCATCGCGGATTTGTGGGGAGCGGCAAAGGTAACCAGAGCTTCCAGCTCTGGTCCCATATCGCGAATATGCCGCCACTTGGAAACCAAGGCATGCCAGACCAAGATGGTCTGGTTACCATCGACTCGCCTTTTCCCACAAATTCGTGATGAAACGGAAAACATAGAGGAATCGACGCTTAAAATCAAGAAAGACTGCAAAAACGGAAAAAAAGCCGCCCATTTCCGCCATCGACCTTGATTTCATCGAGATACATGGGTTAGAAATAAAAAGAGAATGAGAAACAACAAAAAGGAGCGAAACAAAAAGGAGCGAAAAACGATGGGTACCCGCGAACACAAGAAGCATGCCCCCAGCAAGGCCAACATCGCCGTGCTTTCCATATCTTCCACCCGGACCCTGGAAAACGACGAAAGCGGCTTGTGGATCGGAAAAAAGGCGCAAGAGCAAGGCCATGAAATCGTTTTGCACCGCGTGGTCAAAGACGATGTCGGCGACATCGAAGAAGCCCTGGATCAATGCGCCGGGGACAAAAGAATCGAGGCGGTGGTGATGACCGGAGGCACCGGGGTGGCCCCCAAGGACGTCACCATCGAGGCGGTGCGGCCGAGGTTCGCCAAGGAGTTGCCCGCGTTTCCCGCCTTGTTCGCGCAACTGAGCTACGAGGAGGTCGGTTCGGCCGCCATATTGTCCAGGGCCGCCGCCGGAACGGTGGGCAGGCTGGTGGTCTTCTGCATACCCGGAAGCCTCAAGGCATGCAAGCTCGCCTGCGAGAAACTGATCTTTCCCGAGCTGGGACACCTCATCAAGCACGTAGCGGAGAAATAGAAATTGTGCGGAATCGTCGGATATTTCGGAAGCGCCCCCAATGGCCTGGCGCGCGTTCTCACGGCCATGGAGGCCATCATCTATCGAGCCCCGGACAGCACGGGAATCGGCGTGTTCGGGTGCGAAAACTCGCCCCTCAGGACAAGAAAAACCGTGGGTTCGGTCGTCCAGCTGGCGGATTTGCTGCTCCAAAAGCCCCTCTATCCCAACGAACCCCAGGAGCTGATGGGCCTTTTCGATTCCGCAGGCGACAACGCCAATCTGGAAAACCGCCAGCGCTGGCTGCTCAACTACGAAAAACTTCCCGACACCTACATGTCGGGGCTCGAGGAGGGATATTTCTCCTATCCGCTTTTCGCGGAACTCATCGACGATAAGGACCCGCAGGCGCCCCGAATCGTGCCCGGGTGGCCGGGACGCCCCCACCCCATAACCGTCCCTCATGTCAATTCCAGCCAGGACCTGAAAAAGGCCGTTCGGGAACTGGTGGACCGGTACGACATCTCCCCGGTGGTGATCAAGGCCATGTTCAAAGACGCCCTTCTGCGCCTGGCCAAAAAACGCGGCAACGAAGGCTATCTGGAGATCGATCCCGACACGCTGCCGGTGCTTTTCGACCACGTGTTCGACGACTGTCTGGACGAAGACGGCGTCCCCAAGGCCCCGGAATTCGAAAAGGAAAATTTCTGGCACAACCAGAAGGCCTTCGAACTCATGTGGCGTTTTCTGGGAAGCTGCCGGGTCGCGGTCCCGTCGGACTACGACAACGACGGGGTGCGGGGGCTGTTCAGACTCCTGGACGCCGCCCTGATGTGCCGCCTGCCGTCGATCCCGCGCCTGGTCGAAGAACTCCAGAGGCGGTTCGAAAACCTCTGGGCAGGCGCGGCCGATGCCTCCATGGACTGGAAAACCCTCTACATGGCGGAGAAAGGTGTCAACGTCTACGGCTACGCGGCGGCGGCCGCCATGGTCTACCTGGAAAAAGAATATTCGGAGAAAATCGAAAAGCCGGACGACGCCATCGAAGATTCGCTCATGGGCATGTACGTTCTGCCGGGAAGGACCGACCCGGCCGTGCTGTCGAGGCTGCTTCCCCCCATCCTGTCCCAGGGCCGGTGGGCCCTGCAATCGGCGGTGACCGCCGAAAACGGCCACCCCTTCTTCGACAACGCCAGGCAACGCATGATCGTCTTGAACGGCCAGTTCAATTCGAGCCTGGAAAACGACGTGCGTTCGTTTCTGACGGATGTCGCGTGCTTTCGCCTCAGGAGCGAAAATTCCTCCGAGTATTACGCCATGCTCTGGGGCTATTTTTTCGACAGGCTCCGCCAGGAGCAGAAAAGATACGGCAGCATCACCTCCCAGCTGCAAAAAGGCCTGGAGTCCTACGACATCGGAAGCCAGTCCGTGGACTACAAGATCTTCCACAAGATCCAGGGCAAATCGGAAGAGCAGATCGACGAGATCGCCTTCGTCGAAGCCGCCAGGCGGATGATACGCGGCGGAGGACAGATCGCGGTGGCCGGGGCCAGCGTGGTTTCGCCCTTCAAGATCTTTCTGGTCTGCCACAACCGTCCGGTGTTCATCGTCCGTCGGATCGAAACCGGAGACGTCATGGTGGTCTCGGACGTCAACGCAGCCATGGGTCTTTTTTCCCAGAAAAAGATCGCTATGGTCGCCCGGGAACTGGAGACGCTCCGAGCCGGCTACCGGAAATTTTTCGAGGACCCCTCGGCCATGCGCGCCACCGGAGAAATCGCGGAAGCCGAACTTGCAAAATTCAAACGACGGGAAAGCCAGCTTTTAAACACGTTCCAGGTACAGGTCTTTCCCCTCGACGGAGAAGAGATCTTCGCCAGGATTCAAATCCGGGAAAAAAAAGAAGGGCCCGTCAAAGCCATCGACATCATGGATTTCAAGGGAAACCCCATCCCCGAGATCGAACCCTTCGAAACCATCCTGAGCCCTCCGCAAATGCAGAAGGACTTCTACAACTCCTTTTTCGAAACCCACCTTCACGAAATTCCGGACAGGTTGGACGACATTCTCGACTTCTACGTCCCGGACAAGGACGCCCCTCCCCGTTTCAAGCTGAGGACCGGCGTGCTGCAACGCCGGTTCGGCCGCGATTTCGAAAGATTGGAACGCGTGGTGCTCGTCGGGATCGGAAGTTCCCACAACATGAACTACGCGGCGCGGCGTTTCATCGAAGCCGCCGTGCCCGCCATCGAAGCCGTCGCCTTGAAGCCGGTGGAGGTGGAAAACGTTCTCAAGCTGATTTCGCCTCAAAAGGACCTGGTGGTGCTGACCAGCTGGTCGGGCACCAGCGCGGAAATCGTCCAGCTGGCCAACCTGCTGCAAAGGCACGACGTCCCGTTCGTGGCCGTTACGGAAAAGGTCTTCTCCGACCTGGGACTGGTCGGCGGCAAAAGCGCGGGGGTCGTCTCCACGCTGAGCGGCGAGGAAATCACCGTGTCGGGAATCAAGAGCACTCTGTGCACGCTGCAATGCCTCTGCCTTCTGGGGGTCTGGCTCTGCCACAGGCTTCACTGCAAGAAAAAGGCGAAGGAGCTTCAAAAGCTGCTCCACGACATCCCCGACATTCTCAGGGGCCTGCTCGAAGATTGGGAGGTCAAGAACTTTTGCGAGGATGTAGCCTGGGAAAGCGCGTACGGAAGCGCAAGCTTCTTAATCGACGCCCTGGATTCGACAGGAGTCGGAGTGGAGGCGGCCATGAAGCTCGCGGAAACCAGCTGGTCGTCGGCAGGCAAGCCCCTGGACTACGACGACTTCTATCTCCAGTGCCTCAAAAAGCATCCGGGATCAAACCTGATCATGGTCCACGCCACCTGCAAGCCGCGCCTGGACGAAGCCCTCGACATCATGAAACTGCTTTTCCTGGAAAAGACGCCTTTCGCCGCCGTGACCACGTCGATCCGGGAAATGGCCTCCGTGGAAACCTTCTGCGGAAACCGCTGCGTGTCCATACCCGAAGTCGATCCCGTGCTCCAGTTCTTCGTGGACTGCGCCTTCTACTATCTTTTCTCCTTCTATTTCGGCAAGGCCCGAGGGCGCGCGGCGGACTTTCCCAGAAACCGCGCCAAGTCCGTCACCGCCGCCAGGGAACTTTTCGAAAAGCCCCTTTCTCCCGCTGCGGAAATCCACCTGATCGACTATGAAAGCAGGGGAATCGACCTGGAACGGCTGGCGCCGGAAAAATGGTTCCAAAGAGAAACCCTCTGGGAAACGAAGTCCGAACATTTCTGGGAAAAGACCTTTTACCAGACAATCCGGGAGCTTGTGCGGATCGCCAATGACGAAAACCCTTTGGGTTCATTGATCGAGGCGGCCGGCGGAGGCGCCCCCCGAGCGGCATTGTCCCGCATTGCCGAGGCCCTGGAAGAAGAAAGGGAGATCGTGTTCGTGCCCCTGGACCGGCCCGCCAGGGCCGCCGCCAGGAACCTGGCGGTCCAGTTCAACCGCATTCTACCCAACTGCTTCAGGACCGCGAGTCCCCGAGAGCTTTCCGACCGATTTCCATCCCATTCCTTCACCGTCCTGATGGACAGCAAGTCCCACGACCGAAAGTCGCCCCTGACGCTGGGCCTGGAAGTCCCCGGCGGCGGCGTCTACGTCGGTCCGGCCTTCGATGCAAGGGCCTTCGGCGACTCCATGGAAAGCTGCTTTCTGAAAAATCCCAGCTCCTTCGCCGGGTCCGACCTGCTCTATTTCACGGTCGGCCTCATGCTCCTCGACTCCATGGAAAAGATCGCCCCGAAACGCGGCCGGATTGTCAAGCATTTCTTCAAGAAGGGCTGCCTGTTTCTGAACAGCATCCTGGAAAGCGCCGACCTGAAAGGCAGCATCGAATACGCCGCAGGGGCCAACAGCAGCTACGAGACGGCGCTTTTCATCGGCCCTCCCGGCGGCGTGGGGGAACTGTGGACCGACCGGTTCGACCAGTACTCCTCCATGATTTTGCAGGACTACTACTTCGGGGAGAGCGCCCACGGCCCCCTGGTCACCATCGACCCCAAGGTCGATGAAAAGTACGTGCGCCTGGAACCCGGCAACGCCATGATTCAGAAACACGACAGGGACAAGATCGCGGAATGGGAAAGACGCTACCTCGGCGGACGCACCACCGACGTCTTTTTAAACCAGTCCTCCGACTACCTGACCTATAGCTCGGAAACCCCGTTCTTCGCCCTCGGCCACTGGTACTTCCCTGTCTTGCGCGAGGACTACGACACCACCGAGGACAACCTGGTGATCGTCGATGCCACCAGCAGGCGGGGCCTTGCGCGCGCGCAGGACGACCTTTCCACCTTCGGCGCCCGCCACGCCCGCATGCTGGTCATTTCCCAGGAGGCCTTTCCCTCCTGCTGCGAACAAATCTGCTTCTTCAAATTCCCCATCAGCCACATGGTGGAACTTCCTCCCATGTTCGAAACCAAGGACGCCGCCGAACCCTTCACAGGACTCCTGCTGCCCGTGGCCATGAGCTGCGTGTCCATGGCCGCCGCGGCCGCCATGAAAAAGGAGAGCCCCGCTCTTACAAAAAGCTAATCCCCCCCGAACAAACATTTGATCGGATTGTCGTAAACCTCCTGTTCGCGTCATTTGTTCGACGGGTTTTGGTTACAACGTCGATCAACCAACACCGTCATTCCGGCCGAAGCTTGCTTTAGACCCGGAATCCAGGCGACGGTCGAAACTGTCGGATGAAAACCGGCCGAAATTAAAACCAAACCCGTTCAACGCTATTCGAGGAGACGACATGGAAGACAGAGAGTTGCTTTCGTTTATTATCAGTTGCTGCGTGATGGCTTTCGCGATTTTCCGCTGGTCCGAAATATGGGAACTGCCCGGTGCGAAACTGGTGTTTTCCTGCTTTGCGGCCCTTTTTGCCAGTTGGGGATTTTCGGTGGTCGAAGCGTTGTTGTGGGAACGTTTTTTCAATTTCCTCCAGCATTTTTCCAGCGGAGCAAGCGGCGTCTTGCTGGCCCTGTGGTGCCGGGCCGCATACCTGGAGGATAAAAACAGGAGGCCTGCGAAATGACACCCGAAAGCCTGTTCGAACTGATCGGTTTCGTTGGGTCCCTGGTCGCGATATTCTTTTTTTCCGCAGGCGGCAGGCGCACGCTGATGCGCAATGGCCGAAGGGCCTTTGCCATCGTTCTGGTCATAAGCGCGGCCAAATACCTGATCAATGCGGCGGAATGGTCGGGCCTGCTCGGCGACATCCAGCTCGACCAGATGGAGGACTATCTGGACGACATCTGGCCCTTCGCATGGTTCCTGTTCTTTTTCGCCGCCGTCAACGACGCCTCCGCCCGGCGCCTCGCCCGGGACGCCGAGCGCAGAAAAAAAACCGAAAGGCAGTTGCGCGAAAGCGAGGACAAGTTCTTCCAGCTCTTCAACACGAGCCCCATCTGGAACCTCCTTTCCACCGTGGACGAGGGCCTTCTCATAGAGGCCAACGACGTCTTTTTCCGCAAGTCGGGGTATGAAAGGGATGAATCCATCGGCCGTACCACAGTGGAGATCGGCCTGTGGCAACACCCGAAAGACCGGGAAGAAATCTGCGACCTGCTGCGGAAAAAACGAAAAATCAACGCCCACCCGGTCCGGTTCCGCATGAAGGACGGCAAAATGCGGGACTTTCTGTGGTCGGCGGTCGTGATCAGCATAGAGGGCGAGGATTGCCTGCTCAACGCCATGGTGGACGTCACACGGCTCAAGCGCGCCGAGGAGGAAAAGGCCGAGCTGGAAAAACAGATCGTCTCCTCCCAGAAAATGGAGGCCCTCGGCACGCTCGCAGGCGGCATCGCCCACGACTTCAACAACCTGCTCATGGGCATCCAGGGACGCGCGTCGATCATACTCGCCGACCCGGACATTCCGCCTTCCATCGAAAAGGACGTCGGCGAAATCGAAGAACACGTCAAGAGCGGCGCCCGCCTGACCCGGCAGCTTCTGGGATACGCGCGCGGCGGAAAATACGAGGTGGAGGACACGGCAGTAAACGACCTGGTGGAAAAGACCTTGCACATGTTCGGCCGCACGCGAAAGGAAATCGAAATCCGGGTCAAGCCGGGAGAGGATCTGTGGCCGATCCGGGCCGACCAAAGCCAGATCGAGCAGGTGCTTCTGAACATCTTCATCAACGCCTGGCAGGCCATGCCGGGGGGCGGCACCCTTAGCGTGGAGACCAAGAACACCGTTCTCGACGAGCAGTACGTGAAAGGCTACGACGTGGTCCACGGCGACTACGTGCAGATCGCCATCGCCGATTCCGGCACGGGCATGGACGGAGAGACCAAGGAACGTCTGTTCGAGCCCTTCTTCACAACGAAAAAAATCGGAAAGGGCACCGGTCTGGGCCTTGCCTCCGTCTACGGGATCGTCAAAAACCACCGGGGCATGATCACCGTCTACAGCGAACTGGGCCACGGCACCACGTTCAACCTCTATTTTCCGGCCGTGGAAAAGGCGGAGCCCCGCAGACCGACGCCTGTCCAGCGCAAGCAGGCCGACTTCGTGCCCGGCCAGGCCAGCGGAAAAATCCTCATGGTGGACGACGAACCCCATATCCTGAAAGTGGGAACGAAAATGCTGGAACTTCTGGGATACGAGGTGAAAACGGCCGGCAAGTGGACCGAGGCTTTGAAAACCTTCGGCCAGGACCCGTCGGACGTGGACCTGGTGATCATCGACATGATCATGCCCGAAATGGGCGGCGGCGACCTCTTCGTCCGCCTGCGCGACATCGACCCCGGCGTCAAGGTCCTTCTTTCCAGCGGCTACAGCATCGACGGCCAGGCCTCCAGAATCCTGGAACAGGGCTGCAACGGGTTCATTCAGAAACCATTTTCCATGCGGGAGCTGGCGGACAAGGTGAAGGAGATTCTGGAAGGATAGCGCGGGTGGAATCGTGGGTGGGTTTGCGCCCGGATATTTCGCACTGGTTCGACGCTTGTTCGAACCGATGCCTTTCGATTTCGCCTGGAGTCCAACCCACCATTTTCCCCGCAGCCGGGATTGGGGTCCAAGGCATAGGAAACCTCGGGCGGCGCATGAATTTTTTGTTTCTCCAAAGCTATTCGAATCCGGTCGGAATCGTAGGGTGGGTGGGTTTGCGCCCGGATATTTCGCACTGGTTCGACGCTTGTTCGAACCGATGCCTTTCGATTTCGCTTGGAGTCCAACCCACCATTTCCCGATTTTCCCCAAACCTGTCTCCGGATAGAAAAGCGCCCTCTTTTAACGCAGAAACGAACGAATCCCCTCTCTTTCAAACCCATCCACATCCCACTCGCGGTCTGCCAGAAGATACCGGAACCGGTCCCTGAAGAAATAGCAAAACGCCGCGACAATCCGCCCGTCGTCCAGTTCGCAAGTCACAGCGCGCCGTTTGTAGCAACCCCCCTCGAACCGGTCCAGCAAAACCAAATCCTCGTCGGCCAGATCGAAATAGACAACCCCCTCCACGGTCGATTCCGTCGTCGATTCCACCATTCCGGGATACGAAGCCCCCTTCACCGCAAACCTCTTGACACCGGCCACCTTGCCGGACGCCGATTCGCGAGGCGTTCCCACGACCCTCAACCACACCTTTTCGAACATCAAAGAACCGTATGCGAACAGATTTTTCATTTTTCGTCAGCTCTCCCGCCATCCTTCAAGGATTGTTTGCGAAACAGAGGTCAGTCCCATAAGTTCCATTCTATGACGGCTGTCTGCCGAAAACCTCCTCGATGGTCTCGGCGGTCAGAATTCGGTCCGTCCATTGTTCCAAATCGCTTGGCACGGCATTTTCCAGAAGCTTTTCGGCCCGGTCTGGCACCGTTTTGAATTTGATTCCCAATTGCCGCCGCAAAACGAGAATGGTCCCTCTTTGCAGGCCTTCCCGCCTGCCCTCTTCCCGGGCCATTTGCATCAATCCCATAAGTTCTTCAGCCTCCGCCATGATCGTCCCCCCATTGTGGTTATTGCAACCCTCGTTGTTGAAAGCAACCGGATGTGGCTACTCGTTTCCACGCTCCAGCGTGGGAATACAGATCGGGACGCTCCGGCGTCCCGTCAAGCGTGCCACCTGCGCCTGTCCTGTGTTTTACCCGTTCTTCGGCAAGAATGCTTTTCCGCAAGCCCCTTCGCAATAGGTAGTTCCTTGACACGGGACGCGGGAGCGTCCAAAAGACGTTCCCACGCTGGAGCGTGGGAACGAGGCGAGCTGGAGAGCGAGGGAACGAGACATCGACGATCCTCCCCGTATCCGCGCGATGACCGCGAGCGTTTCTCTCCGGTACGCCTCGGCCAGCCATTTGGCCACAACATCGCAATTTCGCCGGATTCATATCAATAGAGTCGGAGAATTTTTTCGAACTTATCGATGGTTTCGCACTTGAGGGCTTTTTTGAAAAGCGTTTTCAGAATATCGATCCTTTCGATTCCATCGATCTTTTCGAAAATCCGTTCCGGAATCTCATCGTACTTTTCGATAATCAACTCCTTGAGCATATTTCGAGACCCTTTCGCGATGCCTTTCTTTTCGCCCTCTTCATGGGCGATCTCCAAAATATCCAGCATTTTAATCTTCTCCCAAATTTCTCTGAGACGGTCTTTGTCGATCATTTTGTTGGCCATGATCAGCGTGGCCCCCAACAAGCGCGACGAGATCTTTTTGGCTTGATAGAGTTCGGTTTGAAGCTCGATCATATTCTCCGCCAGTTCCACCCGCGCCCGGCCGGTCTCCTTGCCGTACAGCGGCAGAAAAGCGAGTTTTGACCATAACGTCGGCCAACCACCATCGTCATTCCGGGCGGAGCTTGCTTTATGCCCGGAATCCAGGCAATGATCGATACTGTTGGATGAAAACCGGCCGAAGTTAAAACCAAGCCCTCGGGAGGGTTTGCTTCTAAATTCGGCCACCTGGATTCCGGGTCTACGCTACATGTTCCAGTTAGGAAATTCCCGGAAAAAACGGAAGCCAGCTGTTTTATCGACACCCGGGGTGCATACCGCTCCGCCCGGAATGACGAGTGCCGGGACGATAGTCCTTGAAAGTGGCCGATGTAAAGACCAAGCCCCCAATAGGCGACTACGCCCTAATGCCCCTTGCCGAAAACCTGTTCTATGGTATCGGCGGTCAGAATTCGGTCGCTCCATTGTTCCAGGTCGCTTGGCACGGCATTTTTCAGAAGCTCCTCGGCCCAGTCGGGCACCGTTTTGAATTTGATTCCCAATTGCCGGCGCAGAATAAGAATCCCTCCTTCCTTCCGGCCTTCCTTCCGCCCTTCCTTCCGGCCTTCCTGCCTGCCCTCGTCCCGGGCCATTTGTGTCAATCCCATAAGTACCTCCTTATATCGACTTTTTTTCAAATATTGTTTTTGGTATAAAATAAGGTCTTTTTCGTCGAGTCCGGCATACATGTCGATGAATTCCGAATATTTGATTCGCTTGTTCGGATCGGGTTCCAGTTCCACCAGGCCTTCGCGAGCCTTGGCGTAGACCTCCAGCCTTCGTTCCCGGTCGTACGCCATGTTCGGAAGGTTCACCCGTGCGACGATATTGTCGCTGTCCATGTATTTATCGACAGGGATGCCTTTCAAATCGCAGGCGATGATTTCGAAACGCAGGTACGTATGCCGGTCGCCCGCCAGGACAAGCGACGTCGAATATTTTCCGGTCCGGAGCAGGATGGCCACCGGGACCACGCGATCCGTCTCCATCAGTTCCGACAAATGCACGCAGTAGCGGCACATTCGATGGATGGAAAACACGCCCGCCTCGGTCTCCTCCTCGGCCACGAAGAGCGCGGCCGCCCGGCTTCCGTCCGGCCATTCCACCTTCAGCGGCGTGTCCAGCTCGCAAAAATGGTCGCCCAGACGGTCCTTCAGCTGCTCCTGCCTCACCGGCGTGATTGTAACGTCGTCGCCGAGATCGAAAGCCTCCGGCTCCGCGAAAAACCGCAGCGAGTCCCTGGGATAGTCCAGAATCAGGTTCTTGAAATTCTGGTCGTGGGAAATGCCCTTTTCCTTTTCCGCTTCCGCCATGATCGTACCCCCGTTGTGGTTATTGCAACTCTCGTTGTTGAAAGCAACCGGATGTGGCTACTCGTTCCCACGCTCCAGCGTGGGAACGAGGCGAGCTGGAGAACGTGGGAACGAGACATCGACGTTCCTCCTGGTATTCACGCGATGACCGCGAGCGTTTCTCTCCGGTACGCCTCGGCCAGCCATTTGGCCACAACATCGCAATTTCGCCGGATTCATATCAATAGAGTCGGAGAATTTTTTCGAACTTATCGATGGTTTCGCACTTGAGGGCCTTTTTGAAAAGCGTTTTCAGAATATCGATCCTTTCGATTTCATCGATCTTTTCGAAAATCCGTTCCGGAATCTCGTCGTACTTTTCGATAATCAGCTCCTTGAGCATATTTCGAGACCCTTTCGCGATGCCAATGGCCTCGCCTTTCTCTATGCCCTTCTCTATGCCTTTTTTTTCGCCCTCTTCATGGGCGATCTCCAAAATATCCAGCATTTTAATCTTCTCCCAAATTTCTCTGAGACGGTCCTTGCCGATCATTTTGTTGGCCATGATCAGCGTGGCCCCCAGCAAGCGCGACGAGATCTTTTTGGCGTGATAGAGTTCGGTTTGAAGCTCGATCGTATTCTCCGCCAGTTCCACCCGCGCCAGACCGGTCTCTTTCCCGTACAGCGGCAGAAACACCAGTTCCAGATAGTCTTCGAAGGCGCCGTCCGCGATGGCCTGGCGGATTTCCGCAAGCCTCTTGAAACCGTCCCGGTCGCTGAAATCCAGGACAACCGGGCTGTAGGTCCCGCTGTCGGTGACAACGGATTTGTCCCCGGGATAGACCTTGCCGGAAGCCAAGACGATGTCCGTCACATGGACGCCCCACTTTGCGGCCCCCATGAAATGGTGGGCCACGAAACGGAACATGTCTTTTAGTTGCAGGTCACGCTGTTCCTCCAGGTGATACAGCTTCTGACGGTCGTCGCGAAACATGACATCCACCCGCCCGGCCTGCACCTTGATATCCACCGGCTCGAAACCGAAGACATCGACGATGCGCCCCGTATCCACGCCGATGGCCGCAAGCGTTTCTCCCTGAAACGCCTCGGCCAGCCATTTGACCACCACATCGTAATTTTGCGGGTAATCGAGCCCGTCCTTTTTCGCCATCTTTTTTTCCGTTTTATTTGAAACGCGCCAGCCGCATGCGCGTTTCGAAATGGAGTTCGTTTCGATATCGTAAAAGTAACAAATCACGGGCGAAGATTCAACGCAAAGACAAGCCAAGGACCAGTTCTCGTTCCAACGCGGAAGCGCGGGAACGCATATCGGGACGAGTTTTGACCATAACGTCGGCCAACCGCCATCGTCATTCCGGGCGGAGCTTGCTTTAGACCCGGAATCCAGGCAACGATCGATACTGTTGGATGAAAACCGGCCGAAGTTAAAACCAAGCCCTCGGGAGGGTTTGCTTCTGGGGTGATGAAAATGTTCCCTATTTTGCCGTAAATTATCTGCCGATTTTTGTTCCGCGAAAACTATCATGGAGCCTGTTTCGGGAGCGTAGGGTGGGTGGGTTGAAACCCTGGCGTTTGGGGCTGGTTCAAAGCTTGTTTGCGCCCGTGTCCTTCGAGCTTATACGAAGCCCAACCCACCATTCCGCGTGCCGCCGCAGCGCCATTCGTTCGAAGAAGCGACGAATTGGCGCGGAAAATGGTGGGTTGGGCTCCGTGCAAGATTGTCGGGCCATCTATTTCAAGAGAGGTTGAATTGGCGACAACATTCGGGTATCTCCCCACCCACCCTAGCTCCCGAACCAGCCCGTGAATATTGCCGCGAGGGGGAACAAATCCCGTAAGAAAAAAATCTCCCGAAATTGGATGATTTTCATCACCCCAGTTTGGTTCTAAATCCGGCCACCTGGATTCCGGGTCTACGCTACATGTTCCAGTCAGGAAATTCCCGAAAAAGACGGAAGACAGCTGTTTTATAGACACCCGGGGTACATACCGCTCCGCCCGTAATGACGAGTGCCGGGACGATAGTCCTTGAAAGTGGCCGATGTTAAAACCAAGCCCCCAATAGGCGACTGCGCCCTAATGCCCCTTGCCGAAAACCTCCTCTATGGTATCGGCGGCCAGGATTCGGTCGCTCCATTGCTCCAAATCGCTTGGCACGGAATTTTTCAGAAGCTCCTCGGCCCAGTCGGGCACCGTTTTGAATTTGATTCCCAATTGCCTGCGCAGAATAAGAATACCTCCTTCCTGCCTGCCCTCTTCCCGGGCCATTTGTGTCAATCCCATAAGTTCCTTCCTATGACGACTGCCTGTCGAAAACCTCCTCGATGGTATCAGCGGTCAGGATTCGGTCGGTCCACTGTTCCAAGTCGCTTGGCACGGCATTTTTCAGAAGCTCCTCGGCCCAGTCGGGCACCGTCTTGAATTTGATTCCCAAGAGCCGGCGCAGAAAAAGAAGACCTCCTTCCTGCCTGCCTTCCCGCCTGCCTTCCTTCATGCCCTCTTCCCGGATCATTTGTGTAAATCCCATAAGTTCCTCCCTATGACGACTTTTTTTCAAATATTGTTCCTGGTACAAGATAAGGTCGCTCTCGTCGAGTTCGGCATACATGTCGATGAACTCCGAATATTTGATTCGCTTGTTCGGATCCGGTTCCAGTTCCACCAGGCCTTCGCGAGCCTTGGCGTAGACCTCCAGCCTTCGTTCACGGTCGTACGCCATGTTCGGAAGGTTCACACGCGCGACGATATTGTCGCTGTCCATGTATTTATCGACGGGGATGCCTTTCAAATCGCAGGCGATGATTTCGAAACGCAGGTACGTATGCCGGTCGCCCGACAAAACCAGCGACGTCGGGTATTTTCCGGTCCGGAGCAGGATGGCCACCGGGACCACGCGATCCGTCTCCATCAGTTCCGACAAATGCACGCAGTAGCGGCACATTCGATGGATGGAGAACACGCCCGCCTCGGTCTCCTCCTCGGCCACGAAGAGCGCGGCCGCCCGGCTTCCGTCCGGCCACTCCACCTTCAGCGGCGTGTCCAGTTCGCAAAAATGGTCGCCCAGACGGTCCTTCAGCTTTTCCTGCCGGACCGGCGTGATTGTAACGTCGTCGCCGAGATCGAAAGCCTCCGGCTCCGCGAAAAACCGCAGCGAGTCCCTGGGATAGTCCAGAATCAGGTTCTTGAAATTCTGGTCGTGGGAAATGCCCTTTTCCTTTTCAGCCTCCGCCATGATCGTCTCCCGTTGTCTTTGTTGCAGCGCGCAACTGTTTGCCAATAGGGGGTTTGGTTCTAAATTCGGCCACCTGGATTCCGGGTCTACGCTACATGTTCCAGTCAGGAAATTCCCGGAAAAGACGGAAGCCAGCTGTTTTATCGACACCCGGGGTGCATACCGCTCCGCCCGGAATGACGAGTGCCGGGACGATAGTCCTTGAAAGTGGCAGATGTTAAAACCAAGCCCCCAATAGGCGACTGCGCCCTAATGCCCCTTGCCGAAAACCTGTTCTATGGTATCGGCGGTCAGGATTCGGTCGCTCCATTGCTCCAAATCGCTTGGCACGGAATTTTTCAGAAGCTCCTCCGCCCAGTCGGGCACCGTTTTGAATTTGATTCCCAATTGCCGGCGCAGAATAAGAATCCCTCCTTCCTTCCGGCCTTCCTTCCGGCCTTCCTGCCTGCCCTCGTCCCGGGCCATTTGTGTCAATCCCATAAGTACCTCCTTATATCGACTTTTTTTCAAATATTGTTTTTGGTATAAAATAAGGTCTTTTTCGTCGAGTCCGGCATACATGTCGATGAATTCCGAATATTTGATTCGCTTGTTCGGATCCGGTTCCAGTTCCACCAGGCCTTCGCGAGCTTTGGCGTAGACCTCCAGCCTTCGTTCCCGGTCGTACGCCATGTTCGGAAGGTTCACACGCGCGACGATATTGTCGCTGTCCATGTATTTATCGACGTGGATGCCTTTCAAATCGCAGGCGATGATTTCAAAACGCAGAAACGTATGCCGGTCGCCCGCCAAGACAAGCGACGTCGGGTATTTTCCGGTGCGGAGCAGGATGGCCACCGGGATCACGCGATCCGTCTCCATCAGTTCCGACAAATGCACGCAGTAGCGGCACATCCGATGGATGGAGAACGTGCCCGCCTCGGTTTCCTCCTCGGCCACGAAAAGCGCGGCCGCCCGGCTTCCGTCCGGCCATTCCACCTTCAGCGGCGTGTCCAGTTCGCAAAAATGGTCGCCCAGACGGTCCTTCAGCTGTTCCTGCCGGACCGGCGTGATTTCCACGTCGTCGCCGAGATCGAAAGCCTCCGGCTCCGCGAAAAACCGCAGCGAGTCCCTGGGATAGTCCAGAATCAGGTTCTTGAAATTCTGGTCGTGGGAAATGCCCTTTTCCTTTTCAGCCTCCGCCATGATCGTCTCCCGTTGTCTTTGTTGCAGCGCGCAACTGTTTGCCAATAGGCGGTTTGGTTCTAAATTCGGCCATCTGGATTCCGGGTCTACGCTACATGTTCCAGTTAGGAAATTCCCGGAAAAGACGGAAGCCAGCTGTTTTATCGACACCCGGGGTGCATACCGCTCGGCCCGGAATGACGAGTGCCGGGACGATAGTCCTTGAAAGTGGCCGATGTTAAAACCAGGCCCCCAATAGGCGACTGCGCCCTAATGCCCCTTGCCGAAAACATCCTCGATGGTGTCGGCGGTCAGGATTCGGTCGGTCCATTGCTCCAAATCGCTTGGCATGGCATTTTTCAGAAGCTCCTCGGCCCAGTCGGGGACTGTTTTGAATTTGATTCCCAATTGCCGACGCAAAGTGAGAATGGTCCCTTTCTGCAGACCTTCCCGCATGCCCTCTTCCCGGATCATTTGTGTAAATCCCATAAGTTCCTCCCTATGACGACTTTTTTAGAAATATTGTTCCTGGTACAAGATAAGGTCGCTCTCGTCGAGTTCGGCATACATGTCGATGAATTCCGAATATTTGATTCGCTTGTTCGGATCCGGTTCCAGTTCCACCAGGCCTTCGCGAGCCTTGGCGTAGACCTCCAGCCTTCGTTCCCGGTCGTACGCCATGTTCGGAAGGTTCACCCGCGCGACGATATTGTCGCTGTCCATGTACCTGTCGACGGGGATGCCTTTCAAATCGCAGGCGATGATTTCGAAACGCAGGTACGTATGCCGGTCGCCCGACAAAACCAGCGACGTCGGGTATTTTCCGGTGCGAAGAAGGATGGCCACCGGGACCACGCGATCCGTCTCCATCAGTTCCGACAAATGCACGCAGTAGCGGCACATCCGATGGATGGAGAAGGTGCCCGCCTCGGTCTCCTCCTCGGCCACGAAGAGCGCGGCCGCCCGGCTTCCGTCCGGCCATTCCACCTTCAGCGGCGTGTCCAGTTCGCAAAAATGGTCGCCCAGACGGTCCTTCAGCTGTTCCTGCCGGACCGGCGTGATTGTAACGTCGTCGCCGAGATCGAAAGCCTCCGGCTCCGCGAAAAACCGCAGCGAGTCCCTGGGATAGTCCAGAATCAGGTTCTTGAAATTCTGGTCGTGGGAAATGCCCTTTTCCTGTTCCGCTTCCGCCATGATCGTACCCCCGTTGTGGTTATTGCAGCGCTCGTTGTTGAAATGTGGTTCGATTCTATACCGAATTGGATTTCATGTCAAAAAACCGCATTGCCCCTTGAGATTTCTCGTTTCCGCAGGCATGGTTTTAAGACCGGCCGATTACCGAAGCGTGCTCGGAACGCAACGCGGAAAGATCTGAACCAATGGGACGAATAGGACCAATAAGACAAATAACCGGCCGACTTTGCGACCAAGCCCGTTTTTCCGCAAACGGCCACGCGAGATGGTCCCTTCAAACGGGACGCGGGAGCGTCATTGAGGCGTTCCCACGCTGGAGCGTGGGAACGAGTAGACACGCTGGAGCTTGGGAACGAGCAGGCCTGTGCGGATAGCGGTCTTTTGCCAGGGGAACAAGTTCGGAGTGACCCGGTAGCGCCGTCTTCCATGGCGGCGCGGCGCTTTTCGAGTCCGGATGTCGGACGGGGCCGCGTCGCCCGGGATGATCAAAAGCCTTGATCCAAGACCGACCGGTGCGAAATTCGCCCCCCATAAAAAAAGCTCCGCGATTCGGTCCTCTGCATTTATCGGCGTCGAGCAGACAGCAGACAGATCTCTCCGCTCGATAAATGCAGAGGACCGAATCGCTCCGCTTTCAGACAGATACAGGTTACAAAACAGTTAATTAAAACAGATTCAGCGACCTGGAGGGGCCGCGAGCCGAAACCCGCCGCCCGAGTAGCTGACGGACGGGTAGTCCCCGCTGCGGTCGGCCGAACGGCAGCCCCTGGCGAAGTTGCTCCAGGAGCCGCCCCGCAGGACCCGGATCGCGCCCTCTTCCGGTCCTTTCGGATCTACAACATCGTTTTGAGCATATGCTCCATACCGGTCCTGGCACCACTCCCATACGTTGCCGTGCATGTCGTAAAGACCCCAGGCGTTCGGGGAAAAACTCGCAACCCGTACCGTCTTTTCTCTGTATTGGCCTTTTGAGCAGCCGGGCATGGGATAATTGCCGTCGTAATTGGCCTGGTCCGCGGAAAGGCAGCTGCCGAACGAAAAGGGCGTCGTGGTTCCCGCACGGGCGGCGTACTCCCACTGGGCCTCGGTGGGAAGGGAATACCGCCTTCCGTCCTTCTGGGAAAGCCACTGGATGTACTTTTGCGCGTCGTTCCAGGACACGCAGGTCACGGGGTCGTTTTCGCTCTGGCTGAAGCCCGGATTCTTCCAGTTGAATTGTTTGTCCTTTTTCCATTCGCTTCCCGTCCAGCCGTAGGCGCCGTCCCCGGTCTCCGCCTCGGTTTTGTATCCGGTTTCCCGGGCGAACGCCCGCCATTGTCCCACCGTCACTTCTGTGGTTTGCAGGTAGAACCCTTTCGTCAACGTGACCCGGCGTTGTTTTTCGTCGTCTTCCCTTTTCGGTTCTCCCGAAGGGCTTCCCATGTCGAAACTGCCCGGCGGAATGTAGACGAACTCCATGCCGAGGTCGTTGCGTATCTTGTTCCCGGCGCTTGTTCCTGGCGAGACATCCACTGGCCCCAACGCAATGTCGAGCCTTTTGTCTTCGCCGCCGTCCAAATCGATCCAGAATTTCCGGGTCTCGTAGCCCGAAGCGGAAACCTCCAGGTGGTATGGCCCCGGGTCGAGTTCGATGCCGTCGCGGTATGGCGGGGCGATGTTCAGGATTCTCACGCGCGCGTCTTCCGGGGCGGTGCTCACGAAAAGCCTGCCTTTGGAAGGCGGACGCGGGGTCGCAGCTGTCGTTTCCGGCGACAGATCGACCACCAGCGTGACGGAACGTCCGGCCTCGGTCTCGAACGCCTGCTCTCTGGTTCGATATCCCGGCTTTTCCACCCGGATCGTGTGCGTTCCCGGCGATACTTCGTGGTCGGGAAGGTCCGTGTTGCCCACGAGGCGGTCGTCCAGGAAAACCATGGCGCCCCGCACCTTGGACTTGACCGCCACGGTGGCCTTGGGTACGGGCGGTTCGCCGCCTCCGACGAGAAACACGAAATCGCCCATGCGCAGGTCCGGGTCGGGAATCTTGCCGTACTGGGGCAGCTGGTGGGCGGACTTGGGGACTTCGCTTTGCAGGTACAGGCCGAGTTCCGTGCCGGACACGTAGCCGTCGCGGTTCAAGTCCCCCAGGCGATATTTCAACGCGTTGACGAACGCCGGGGCGAAAACGCTCCTGGCGGGCACCGATTCCTTCCACCCGCCAGCCGTGATGTACTGCCGGACCGGCTTGACGCTCAGCTCCGATATGGCCGGGGGGATTTCCGGAAGGTCCCTCTGGGTGAAGACGGTCCCGGAAAAGCAGCTGTCGAACAAAAACAGGACGTGCTTGGCCTCCACGCGCCGGGACCACGCCAGGATCTGGCTCATGGGGAGGGCCTTTTTCAGAAAGCCCTTTTCGTCCTTTCTCGGGTCGGGGGCGTCGGCCGGGACCAGATACCCTCTGGTCCCGTTTCTTCTGGTGTGGCCGTGCCCGGCGAAGAAGAACAGCAGACGCGATTGGGAATCGAAACCGAAATTGTCGATGAAATTGTCGAACGCCTCCTCCATCTGGTCGGCATCGGGGTTGAGCTTCATTTCGACATGGAACCCCTGGGACGCAAGAACGTCCTTCACCTGCCCAAGTTCCGCCGGAACGCTGTCCAAATCGGGCCAGCCGGCGGTGTAGTCGCTCACGCCGATCAGAAGCGCACGGCTGGAGTTGTATAGATTCGTGTCCGCAACGGAACCGTCGTTTTGCCGCACCTTGACCAGGACCTTGCCCCTTCCTTCCTGTTGGCAAAATACGGCGCTCGGTAACGCCACCGAAAAAAACAAGACCAGACCAATGAGTACTATTCGCACCAAATATGCCTTTCCATGCTTGCCGGTTTGGATCATTTTCCGTCTCCAATTCCCATTTTATGCAGCTTATTACCGCAACGGCCATGCCGCAATTCCATTCGCAATTTTATTCTATACCATTCACAATTATATCGAGCAAATGCAAACGTCCCCTCACTGCTTGGAAGGTCCGTTGAAAATGCGAAACAGATCGATCTTCGAAATCCATTTGATTTTGAAAACCCAGCCGACCAGTTGCAGAAGCAGCACGCATGGGAAAACAATCCGGAAAGACGGCTGGAACAAATCGACGCAGTCCTTCTGGGAAAACCCGCCCGCGCCGCTCGTCGATAGAAAAGAGATCAGGCAGATGCCCGGCAGCATCGCCGATAGCAGGATGGAAACGGAGAGCCCCGCCAAAATCGTACCGATGAATTTTTTCAACATGGTGTCTCCCTCAACCACAAAACGTTGACAATCAACATGCATCCAGATTTCAATGAAAATTCACGACCATAACGGATTCTGGGAGTAGCGTAGGTTGGGTTGAGCGGGGTGGCGTGTTGGGTTTCGCCAGGGGTGATGAAAATCTACCTTTTTTAAGAGTATATTTTCTGTCGGGATTTGTTCCTTCCGCAATCTGCCACGGCCTGGTTCGAGAGCGTAGGGTGGGTGGGTCGAGGCCCGGACATTGCCGCAAATTCGACTTCTCCAAAAAGCCGCGGCCTTCCAATCTTGCACGGATTCCAACCCACCATTTTCCGCGCTTCTCCGTCGCTTTTTCGGGCGAAAGACACCGAGCCAGCTCGAAAAATGGTGGGTTGGAATTCCTGCAAGATCGGCGGCGCGGGCGCAAACATATTTTGAGCCGACTCCGAATGCCAGGCGCTCAACCCACCCTACGCTTCCCAACCAGGCCCGGCAGTGTTTCAGGCGGAACAAAAACCGGCGGAATCTTTACGGCAAAACAGGCAACATTTTCATCACCCCAGGTTTCGCCTAATGCCTGCTTGCAGCGAGCACCTTCCAGTTCCATTTGAAAGATTGAATCAGCGAAACCCAACAATTAGCGACGCTCAACCCAACCTACGCTTCAACCTCGCGGGCTTTGTTTTAACTTCGGCCGGTTTTCATCCAGCAGTTTCGATCGGCGCCTGGATTCCGGGTCTAAAGCAAGCTCCGACCGGAATGACGGTGTTGGTTGGACGACGTTATAACCAACACCCAACCTCGCACCCAAATCCGCTTGGGTCGGAAATATTCAAGTCCATTTCTTGTTGACAATAAACTTTCACCCAAAACATCTCAAGAAGGAATAAGCCATGAATTCAAAAATAACAGTAATTTTACTGGCCCTGTCGGTAATTTTATCGGCGGTCCCTTGCTATTCGGGCGACGACCCGATCTACGGCAAATGCAAGAAAGCGGACATCAAAAAGATGTGCAGGCGGGATGTTTGCAAATAGGCAGGGCGACGCGTCCATTCGTTCTCGGCTCGTTAGACTCGTTCCCACGCTCCTGCGTGGGAACGCCTGATGGACGCTCCCGCATCCTGCGTCAAGGTTCCGCATCTTGAGAAGCCGTTTGCGAAAACCCATTCCTGTAAAAGAATGAGAAAAACAGGACAGGGGCAGGCGGCACGCCCGACGGGACCTTGACTCGTTCCCACGCTCCGGCGTGGGAACGCCTGATGGACGCTCCCGCATCCTGCGTCAAGGTTCCGCATCTTGAGAAGCCGTTTGCGAAAACCCATTCCTGGAAAAGAATGAAAAAAACAGAACAGGGGCAGGCGGCACGCCCGACGGGACCTTGACTCGTTCCCACGCTCCGGCGTGGGAACGCCTGATGGACGCTCCCGCATCCTGCGTCAAGGTTCCGCATCTTGAGAAGCCGTTTGCGAAAACCCATTCCTGTAAAAGAATGAGAAAAACAGGACAGGGGCAGGCGGCACGCCCGACGGGACCCTGGAGCGTCATGGTATGCGTTCCCACGCTGGAACGTGGCAACGAGCCAAGGGAAAACGGGGGGGCTTCAAAGCTGGCATTCGCCCCTGTTGCCATTCGACCTGCTTTTCAACCATTGCCCAAATTCCGTTGCGATCTGAAAAAAACCTTATTTTTTGTTCTTGACCTTAGTAGCATGTCGCATTGCCAATCCCTAAACCTTATTACATTATTACTTTATTACCTTATTACTTTCCACACATGCGTCTGTTTTCCATCCAGATGACGCGATGGGCGTAAACGCACTGTACGGTCCTCGCCGCATTCGAGGAAGAATTCAGTATCCTGCAAAAGAATGGGAAAAACAGGACAAGGGCAGGCGGCACGCTCGACAGGACGCTGGAGCGTCCCGGCATGCGTTCCCACGCTGGAGCGTGGGAACGAGACAACGAGACATACAAACGAATGAACGAACGACACCGAGGCGACTCGGGAAATGGTGGGTTGGATTCCCGGGAAGATCGAAAGCATTCGCCTTGAACAAGCATAGGCAAAACGCGAAACGTCCGGGCACAAACCCACCCACCCTACGATTTCGCCCCAGAACCAAGGATAGGTTCGACACGAAACCAAGGATAGGTTCGACACGAAACCAAGGATAGGATGGACACGAAACCAAGGATAGGATGGACATGAAACCAAGGATAGGATGGACATGGGCATCGGACGAGGAGCGTCACAAAAGAGTTACTACGCAAAGCGCAGGAAGGAAACCGGAACGCTGCGAAGCGTCTTCTTGGCAATTTGGTCTGTCCATATCGTCCATCCCTTCCATATAGTCCATGCTGTCCATGTTGCCCGTATCGTCCATCAACCATAGGGAGGCCCCAGTCTTCTGAAACCGTGGGCAAGGACTACCACAAGGAAAAACAGATTCCTGAAGACCACGCCGGGCACGAAATAGCCGGGAGGGTTTGTTTCGCGGTCGCCTTCGAGCGATTTGGAAAGGGCGGTGCCGAGACGCTCCATCCATCGTGTGCTTCTGGGCCATTCCATGATTTCGTTCAACCAGCGCTCTGGTATGGCTTGTTTTCCGAGGCGAGCGCCCAGAATGCCACCCAGAATGGCTCCTGTAGTGTCCGCGTCTCCTCCGGCGGAAATTATTTCCCGCAATGCCCCTTCGAAGTCGTCCGGCTTCTTGAGCCAAACCTGAATCGCGCACGGGACCGTGTGATAGACGTACCCGGAAATCCCACGGCGGGAGCCGATGGATTTCGCGAACTCCGCAACCGGCTCGTCTTTCCCTGCGGATTCCGCCGCCTTTTCCATCAGCTTGAAAAAATCGCAGGCGTCTGGCCTGGTTTTTATTTCGGCCATGTTCTCACCGCCTCGTTCCAACGCTTCGCGTTGGAATGCATACCAGGACGCTTCGCGTCCGCGTTCCGCAGATGCGTGGCCGAAGCAAGAACCAAACCCGCCTGCGTCATCTTTCCAGCCGCCGAAATATCCGGGCAGTTCCTCGAGAAACCTTTCCCCTGAAACGACCGGCGATGTCGCGCCCATATGCGCCGCCACAGCGACGGCCAGCGCGCCGTAAAGCGCTTTGGGGTCGCGGTGCGTGATCTCCGTGGACCGTGCGACGAATTCGCGAAGCATGCTTTTATCCCCACCGCATGCCGCGCCGATGACCGGGCTTCGCATCGCAGGGCCGTTCCCGGCGGAAAATACCCCGCTCTTTCTCGGGTTGAACCCCACCCAAAGCTTCAGAATCGACCGCAGCGTCGCAAACCCCACCCCGGCGGGCAGTCCCAGGAGCCACCAGCGCAGGGAACGGGCCAGGCGCTTTTGGAATATTTCGGGGTCGCCCTTTGCCTCGATCATGGCCTTGGCGACGAAACAGGCATGCTCCGTGTCGTCGGAGACCATGCCCTTGCCGAAAAGAAAGTGGTGCCGTCCGCAATCCGGAAACATCCGCGCCGCCCGGGCAGGGCCGAGCCCCTCGTAGGGCAGTCCCAAGGCGTCTCCGACAGCTGTGCCGAGCAGGCACCCGACGATATATTCTTCCTTCATTCCCACCTTCATTCCCACCTTCATTCCCGCCTCGAACCCGGTTTGTTTTTCGGAAAATCCGACTTACCTTCCCGTTCCCGAACGGCGGGCGGTCCCCGGAAACGCGGTCCGCCCATGGCAACGTTACGAAAACCCGATCATGAAACGAACATGAAAATCGAAAGCATAAAGATCAAAGGCGCCAGACAGAACAACCTGAAGAACCTGGACCTGGAAATACCTCTGAACCGCCTGACCGTTGTGACGGGCGTCAGCGGCTCGGGCAAGTCCTCGCTGGCCTTCGACACGCTCTACGCCGAGGGCCAGCGGCGCTACGTGGAGACCTTTTCTCCTTACGCCCGGCAGTTCATGGACCGCATGGACCGTCCCCAGGTGGACGCCATCGAGGGCATTCCCCCGGCCATCGCCATCGACCGGAAAGACCCCGTACGCACATCGCGCTCCACCGTGGGCACCATGACCGAAATCACCGACTACGTCAAGCTCCTGTTCGCCCGGCTGGGGCAGCTGCACTGCCAGTCCTGCGGAAAGCCCGTCCTCCCGGAGACCCCGGACATGGTCTGGGAGAAGCTCTCGGCCCTGCCCGAAGGCGCAAAGCTGGTGATCACGTTTCCGTACAACTGCAACGGCGCGGGACCCGAGGAAATTCAAAAGGAACTGATGCGCCTGGGTTTCGACCGGGTCTGGAACGACGGGGCTGTCGCGGACTTGACCCCTTCCATCATGGAAACCATGGAGACCGCCGACCGCACTCTGCACGTGGTGGCGGACCGGGCGATCTTCAAACAGAAAAACCGCTCGCGAATCATCGACTCGTTAGAGCTTGCCTTCCGGTTCGGGGGCGGAAGCCTGAATATCCGGATTCTCGATGGCGAAACCATGTCGTTCAGCGAAGCCCTGGAATGTCCGGACTGCAAGATCTCGTACAATTCGCCCATCCCCAACCTGTTCTCCTTCAACAGCCCGGCCGGGGCCTGCGACGAATGCCGGGGGTTCGGAAGGGTCATCGACATCGACCCGGAACTGATCGTGCCGGAGCCGTCGCTCTCCATCCGGGACGGCGCGGTGAAGCCCTGGGGCAATCTGGAGGAAGCCAAGCCCGAATTCATGGACCTGATCGATTATTGCCGCGAGACCGGCATTCCCGAGGATATCCCGTTCCAAAGTCTCTCGGAAGAGCAACGGCGAGCCATCATGGACGGAGATTCGACCTTCTACGGCGTGCGGGGATTTTTCCAGTGGCTGGAAAGAAAGACCTACAAAATGCCGGTCCGGGTGTTTCTGTCCCGCTACCGGAGCTACGATACCTGCCCCTCCTGCCACGGCGCGCGGTTCAAGGACGAAACCCTCCTGTATCGTTTGAACGGCAAGACCATCGCGGAAATCTACGCGGAAAACGTACACTGGTCCCTCGACTTTTTCGAGCGGCTGGCCGTCCCGGAAGGCGACGAGGCCGCGCACATGATCTTGGAGGCCGTAACCAGCCGCCTGCGATACCTGAAGGACGTGGGGCTCGGATATCTCACCTTGGACCGCCAGTCCCGGACCCTGTCGGGCGGCGAAGTCCAGCGGGTCTCCCTGGCGGCCGCGCTGGGGTCGTCCCTGGTCAACACGCTTTACATTCTCGACGAACCCAGCATCGGACTGCACCCCAGCGACGCCAACCGCCTGGTGGACATCCTCCACGGGCTCAGGGACCTCTCCAACACCCTGGTGGTGGTGGAACACGACCCGGACATCATCGCCCGAAGCGACTATCTCCTGGATTTGGGCCCACGGGCCGGGGAGCTGGGCGGCGAAATCATGTATTTCGGACCCACCGCCAGCGTGAACGGCTCCCTCACCGGGCAGTACCTGCGGGGCACCAAAGCCATCCCGGTCCCCCAAGAACGAACCCGCCCCAGAAAAACCAAGTGGATGACCGTCAAGGGCGCCAGTGAAAACAATCTCAAGGACATCGACGTCAGCATCCCGCTGGGGCTTTTCGTCTGCCTGACCGGCGTTTCCGGCTCCGGCAAGTCCACCCTGGCCGAGGAAGTCCTCTACAAGGCAGTCAAAAGACAAAAGGGAGATTCCCAGGGAAAGCCAGGCAGGCACGCCGCCCTGCATGGCGCACAGCACGTGTCCGACGCGATCCTCGTCGATCAGCGGCCTATCGGCCGCACTCCCAGGGCAAACGTTCTCACCTACACCAAAGCTCTGGACCCGATCCGCAAGCTTTTCGCCGGAACCAGGCAGGCGAAAAAGCAGAAATTCGACGCCGGCTATTTTTCCTTCAACGTGGACAAGGGACGATGCGAAACCTGCAAGGGCGAAGGCTTCGAGAAAATCGAGATGCAGTTTCTGTCCGACGTGTTCGTCACCTGTTCGGATTGCGGGGGCAAGCGATTCAAACCCGAAGTCCTGGACATTCGCTACAACGGAAAGAACATCCACGACGTCTTGAACTTGACCGTGACCGAAGCCCTGGATTTCTTCGAAAGCAACAAGCAAATCCAGTCCGCCCTGCTTCCCCTGTCGTGGGTGGGGCTGGGGTACATCCGCCTCGGGCAGCCGGTGAGCACCTTCTCCGGGGGCGAGGCCCAGAGGCTGAAACTCTCCAAATACCTGAACCTGGGAAAGCGAAAGAAACTGCTGTTCATCTTCGACGAACCCACCACCGGCCTGCATTTCGACGACGTGGAAAAGCTTCTGGAGGCATTGAAGCAGCTGGTGGGCAACGGCCACACGGTGCTGGTGATCGAACACAACATGGACGTTGTCAAGAACGCCGACTGGGTGATCGACCTGGGACCCGAAGGGGGCGACAAAGGCGGGACCGTGGTATGCGCGGGAACTCCCGAGGAGGTCGCCGCCGCCCCCGAATCGCGCACCGGCAAATACCTGGCCGACGTCCTGAACAGAAAATCGCGCCTGAAGGAATTCGGCCCGGCCATGCAAATCGCGGAGTCCTCCGGCTTTTTCGACAAGAACATCACGGTGGAGGGCGCGCGGGAGCACAATCTGAAAGACATCGGCCTGTCGCTTCCCCAGAACCAGCTGGTGGTGCTCACGGGGGTTTCCGGATCGGGCAAGTCCACGCTGGCCTTCGACATTCTCTTCGCCGAGGGACAGAGACGATACCTGGAAAGCCTCGCGCCGTACGTGCGCCAGTACATGAAAGTACTGGAGCGTCCCGACGTGGACCTGGTGTACGGCATTCCCCCGACGGTTGCCATCGAGCAGCGTGTCAGCCACGCCAGCAGACGCTCCACCGTGGCCACCCTGACCGAGACCTACCACTTCCTGAGGCTGCTGTACAGCAAGCTGGGCCAGCAGCACTGCACCGGATGCGACCGCCCTCTCTCCGCCCTAGAACCCGCGGACATCGCCGCCGTGGTCCGCGCCCGGTACAAAGACAAGTCCGCCGTGTTCCTGGCCACCAGGATCGCCGGAAGAAAAGGCTTTCACAAGGACATCCTGGACGCCGCAGTCTCTTCCGGCTATATGCGCGCCCGCATCGACGGGGAGTGGACGGAACTGAAGAAAGGCATGTCCCTGAGCCGATACCACGAACACACCATCGAGGTGGTCGTGGGAGAGGTCCGAAACGGGGAACCGGTCTTTCATCGCAAAGAGGACGCGGGCAAGGCCAAAGATCTCCGGGAGCTGGTGGAGATAGCGCTTCGAGAAGGAAACGGAGGGTTTATCCTCGTAGACAGCGAAGGCAAGGAGGAGACATTCAGCTCCAAGGGCATCTGCCCCGAGTGCGGCGTGGGCGTGGAGCCGCTCGACCCGCGCCTGTTTTCCTTCAACAGCAGACAAGGCGCGTGCCCGGTCTGCAAGGGTCTGGGGACCGTCAACGTTTCCGACGAGGAGGAAACGCCCGAATTCAGCGGGAAAGGTTTCGGGGGTCCGGCCTGCCCGTCGTGCGGCGGCAGCCGTCTCAAACCCGAAGCCCTGTCCGTGAAAATCGGCGGCGTCTCCATCTGGGACCTCATGAAAGTCCCCGACGAGAAGGCACTGGAATTGCTGAAAAGCTTCTCCTTCTCGCCCCGCCACCTGCCGGTAGCCGAACCGATCATGTCGGAGCTTTTCACCCGGATGTCTTTGCTCAACCGCCTGGGGCTTTCCTACCTTGCCCTGGGAAGAAGCGGCGACACCCTTTCCGGCGGGGAAGCCCAACGGGTGCGTCTGGCCGCGCAGCTGGGCTCCAACCTCACAGGCGTCTGCTACATCCTGGACGAACCCACCATCGGCCTGCACCCCCGGGACAACCATATCCTGATCGACGCCCTGAAGGTCCTGCGGGACCGGGGAAATTCCATCCTGGTGGTGGAACACGACGAAGACACCATCCTGGCCGCCGACACCATCGTGGATCTCGGTCCCGGAGCGGGCGAGTTCGGCGGGACCGTCACGGCCGTCGGCAAGCTGGACGATCTGAAGAAAGTCCCGGAATCCGTCACCGGCGCCACTTTCAAAGACCGGGAAAAAGGATTGTCTTCCAAGCTGAGACCGTACAGGAAAAACCCGACTGTCACGGTCAAAAAAGCCTGTGCGAACAACCTGAAAAAAATCGACGCCCGCTTTCCTCTGGGAACTTTTATCTGCGTCACGGGAGTGTCCGGCTCCGGAAAATCCACTCTGTTGAAGGAAACCCTTTACCGGGGCCTTCGCAACCGGGTGCTCAAGCAGGAAAACTACGAGGGAGCAAACCGGGGCATCGACGGATGGAAGAACATCGACCGGGTCCTGGAAGTGGACCACTCTCCCATCGGACGCACTCCCCGTTCCGTCCCCGCGTCCTATGTCGGCTTTCTGACCCAAATCCGGGAACTGTTCTCCCGCACCCGGGAAGCCAGAAGCCGGGGATACCTTCCCGGACGGTTTTCCTTCAACGTGAAGGGCGGGCGGTGCGAAAACTGCGGGGGACGGGGAAGCATCAAGACCACCATGAGCTTTCTGCCCGACGTGTACGTCAAATGCGAAACCTGCCAGGGCCACCGCTTCAACCCGGAAACCCTGGCGGTCAAATACAAGGGAAAGGACATCTCCCAGGTGCTGGACATGACCTTCGAGGAGGCCGCCGAGTTTTTCGAGCCGGTCCCGGTCATCAAGAAGGCGGTGCAGTTCGTGCGCGACATCGGCCTCGGGTATCTGAAACTCGGCCAGCCCAGCCCCACACTGTCCGGGGGCGAAGCACAGAGAATCAAGCTGGCGTCCGAACTGGGCTATCCCGGCCGGGGCCACACGTTCTTCGTTCTCGACGAACCCACCACGGGCCTGCATTTGCACGACGTTCGAAAACTCGTCGATGTCCTCCAGGCCCTGGTGGAGGCCGGCAACACCGTGGCGGTGATCGAACACAATTTGGAAGTCGTACGTGCCGCGGACTACATATTGGATCTGGGTCCCGAAGGCGGGGACGGCGGAGGCAAAATCGTGTGCAAGGGATCGCCCAAGGAGTTGATCGCGAGAGGAACAAGGTCCCATACCGCGCGTTTTTTGCGCGAATATGCAAGGCTTTAGGAGTTCGTCGGATAAAGAGGAGACCATCTGTTTCGCACTCTCCAACGGGCTCATGCCTGCCGGTCTTGCATGGCGACCAACCCACCATTTTGCCCAATATCCTTGCCGCTTCATCACTGGCGAAAGGCGGCCGGACAGCTCGAAAAAACGGCGGGTCGGACGGATCGTAGGGTGGGTGGGTCGGGCGCCATTGCGTTGCGCGCTGTTTCGCGCTCTCCAACGGGCCCATGCCTGCCGGTCTTGCATGGCGACCAACCCACCATTTTGCCCAATATCCTTGCCGCTTCATCACTGGCGAAAGGCGGCCGGACAGCTCGAAAAAACGGTGGGTTGGACTCCGTACAAGGCTGGCAGGCCGTCCAAGTCAAGAAATTCAGAAGCAGCGAAAACGCCCGGATTCCGACCCACCCACCCTACGATTACCACCAAGGCCATCAATGCATTTTGGCGGAAAAAAACTGTCAGAATTACAGGTATGTTTTCAGCGACAATTTCATCACCCCAGGCTGCGCCTACCTACTGAAGGATGATTGCCCCCCGCCCTCGGCCCTTGCCCCTCGGCCCTCGTCCTTTACCTGAAACTGCCCTTGGCGCTTTCAAATGCCTTTTTCAGGTCGGCGAACGCGGTTTCAAGGCCGGATTTCACGTCGTTCCAGGCGGTCCGGCCCGATTGCTTCAAGTCAGCTAGTTTCGCTTCCGCTTTCTTTTTTCTGCCTTTTAACTCCTCGACCTGAATCAGGTATTGGAGCCTGGCGTCGCCCCCGATTTGTTCGGCTTTGGCTTTTAGCTTCCGGATTTTCGCCTCCCACTCCTTCAGCCGGGCTTCCATTTTCCGCTGATAAGCGCCTCTGTTTTCATCCACCTTTGACTTCGCCTTTCTTCTGATTTTAACGGATTGGGGGTGAGGCTGAAACGTAGGTTGGGTTGAGCGCCGTTAATTGTTGGGTTTCGCTAATTTTTACTTTCAAATGCAACGGGAAGGTACACGATGCAAGCAGCCTGCAAGCGAAACCCAACATGAAAGCCCGCTCAACCCAACCTACGCCTGCCCCCCCTCAAATCCGGCATAATCAGCCTTTCTCCTTACCGCCTAATTGCCGCGCCCCCTGGGCAGCACCAGATTGAGAAACACCCCCAGCACCCCGGACAGACCGATTCCCTTGAGGGTGAATTCGCCTGCGGAAAAGCTCATGCCGCCGATGCCGAAGACCAGAATCAGGGCCACGATGGCCAAGTTCCTGGGCTCCATCAGGTCGTCGCCCGCCTTCACCAAGGTGTTCAAGCCCACCACCATGATGGCGCCGAACAACAGAAGCATGATGCCGCCCATCACCGGGACGGGGATGGTTTGCAGCAGCGCTCCGAGCTTTCCGATAAAGGCCAGGCCGATGGCGAAAATGGCGGCCCAGGTCATGATGGCGGGGTTGAACACGCGGGTCAGGGCCACGGCCCCCGTGACTTCGGAATAGGTGGTGTTGGGGGGCCCGCCCAGCAAAGAAGCAATGCTCGTGGCGACGCCGTCGCCCATCATGGTGCGGTGTATACCCGGGTCCCTCAGGTAGTTTTTTCCCGTGATGGAGCCGATGGCCAGAATGTCTCCGAAATGCTCGATGGCGGGGGCGATGGCGATCGGTACGATGAACAGGACGGCCTGGGTGTTCCATTCCGGAAAAACGAAATCGGGTATGGCGATCCAGGGGGCCGCTGCGATGGGCGCGAAGTTCACGATCCCGAACGCCAGCGATGCGACGTATCCCGCGACAATTCCGCACAGAATCGGAACCAGCCTTAAAAACCCCTTGCCCAAGAGAGAAACCAGAATCGTGACGACCAACGACAGCATGGAGACGGTCAACGCCTGCGCCTCCGGAACCAGCACGGCCCCGCCGTCGCCGGTCTTGCCCATGGCCATGTTCACCGCCACGGGGGAAAGAATCAGGCCGATGACCATGATCACCGGCCCCACCACCACCGGCGGAAGCACCTTTTGCACCACGCCGACTCCCCGCCACTTGATGAAAACGCTCAGGAACATGTACACCACGCCCGCAGCCGCCAGGCCGCACATGGTGGCCGGGATTCCCCACGTTTTCACGCCGTAGATGATGGGGGCGATGAAGGCGAAGGAAGAGGCCAGGAAAATCGGCACCTTGCCTTTGGTGATCAGTTGGAAAATCAGGGTGCCGAGTCCGGCGGTAAACAGCGCGACATTGGGGTCGAGCCCTGTCAGCAGCGGCACCAGAACAAGCGCGCCGAACGCCACGAACATCATCTGGGCTCCCACCAGGACGCCGCCCGCGTTGAAATCGTAGTCGGTGCCGGAAATCTTCAAGTCCATATGTCCTCCCATCATATAACAAAAACTTGGTTTTACGCTTATTTGGTGCCGAAAATCTTGTCGCCCGCGTCCCCCAGGCCGGGCAGGATGTATCCGATGTCGTTGAGCTTCTCGTCGACGGACGCCACGTAGATGTGCACGTCGGGGTGCTTTTTCTCCAAGTTGGCGATTCCCTCGGGGGCGGCCACCAGGAAAAGGCCCCGGATGTTTTCGCAGCCGGATTTCTTGAGAAGGTCCACCGTGGCGATCAGCGTGCCTCCGGTCGCCAGCATGGGGTCCAGGATGAGGGCGATGCGCTCCTGCATTTCGTTGGTGACCTTGACGTAGTACTGGACCGGTTCCAGGGTCTCCTCGTTTCGATAAAAGCCCACCACGCTGACCTTGGCCGAGGGAATCAGGTCGATGACCCCGTTCATCATGCCCAGGCCGGCTCGCAGGATGGGAACTATCGTGATCTTCTTGCCTTTGATTCGCTGGACCCTGACGGGTCCGGCCCAGCCCTCTATGGTCCTGGTCTCCGTCTCCAGGTCCTTGGTCGCCTCGTAGGTCAGCAACCGGGCCACTTCCGAAGAAAGGTCCCGGAAATCCTTGGTCGAAATGTCCTTTTTCCGCATCAGGCCCAGCTTGTGCTGAATGAGCGGATGTTCCACGACATGCACCGGCATTGGCTCCTCCATGGTTCGGTTCGGGTTACGTTCCAAATTTATCGCGCATGAAAAAATCGCCGCCATGAACGACGACGCAAACGTGTATATCGGAAAAAACGGCGTGGCGCAACCTGGCGGGGATAAAAAATTGCGACCTGTGCGGATGGGATGGACGGACAAGGCGAAAAGGCAAGGGCCTTCCGGTAGCGCCGTCTTCAACGGCGGCGCGGTCCTTTTTGAAAACCGTACTTGAGAAACACTGCGCCGCCGTGGAAGGCGGCGCTACCGGAAGATCGACCGGGGCGGCAGGACTGGCGAAGGCCCTTCTACTGGAACAGCTTCTTGTCGATGGCCTTTTCGTAGGCGGCTTCCTTGGTGATCTTGTCCGCCTTGATCAGCTGGGCCAGGTGCTGGTCCATGGTTTGCATTCCCGAATGGGTGCCGGTCTGGATCAGGGAATTGATCTGGGAGATCTTGCCCTCGCGAATCATGCTCGCCAGGGCCGAGGACCCGATGAGGATTTCCACGGCCGCGCATCGCCCCTTGCCGTCCTTGACCCGGAGCAGCTGCTGCGCGATGACCGCCCGGAGAGACTCGGACATCATGGTCCGGGTCTGGGCCTGGGCTTCGGAGGGAAAGGCGTTGATGATCCGGTCGATGGTCTTGGCCGCGCTGTTGGTGTGGAGTGTGCCGAACACGAGAATTCCCAGCTCGGCGCAGGTCAGGGCCATGGATATGGTTTCCAGGTCGCGCATCTCCCCCACCAGGATGATGTCGGGATCTTCCCGGCTGGCCACGCGCAGAGCGTCGGCGAAGCTTTTCGCGTGCGCTCCGATCTCCCGCTGCGTGAACAGGCATTTCTTGTTCTTGTGCACGAACTCCAGGGGATCTTCGATGGTGATGATGTGGGCGTCCCTGGTGTCGTTGATATAGTCGATCATGGCCGCCATGGTCGTGGACTTTCCGCTTCCGGTCGGACCGGTGACCAGCACGAGACCCTTCCTGAATTCGCTGATCTTCTTGATGGCGGGAGGCAGGCTCAGCTGCTCCAGGGTCAGAATCTTGGTGGGGATGATTCTGAAGACAGCTCCTACGCCCCGGTGCTGATACAGGAAATTGCAGCGAAACCGTCCCACCCCGTTTAGTTCGTAAGCCATGTCGAAATCCCGCTGCTTTTCGAAAGCGGCCTGCTGCTCGGGATTCATGATTTCGAACAGGACTTCCCGGTTGGACTTGGCCGTCAGTTCCGGAAAATCCAGAGGGGCAAGCTGTCCTCCCTGCCGAATCAGCGGGGGAAAGCCCACCACCATGTGAAGGTCGCTCGCCCCCTCGGAAACCATCCGCCTGAAATATTCGTCGATCACTGCCATTGAAACTTACCGTCCTTTCCTGTTTTCAATTCTTTCCTGTCGCTCGCATGAAGGTCGAACGGCTCATCGTGGATTTGCGGGAAAAGGCGTATCGATGGTAACCAGACCATCCTGGTCCGGCATGCCTCGGCTTCCAAGCGGCGGCATATTCGCAATATGCGACCAGAGCTGGAAGCTCTGGTTACCTTTATCGCTCCCGACAAATCCGCGATGAACCGGCCGAAATTTGAAAAAAGAGACTCTGGAGCAACTTAATTTTTCAAGCCTTGGCTTGCGACAGACTGGCCAGTTGAATTTTCCCCCGTGTTCGCCGTTTTAAACCTTTCGGGGTTTACGGCGTTCATGGCGGCGTCCTCCATGGTGATGCGTCCTTTCTCGACCAGGTTCATCAGACAGTCGTCCATGGCCTGCATGCCGAGGTTCTTCCCGGTCTGGATGACGGATTTGATCTGGAAGGTCCGTCCGTCGCGAATCAGGTTCGCCAAGGGAAGCGTGCCGATCAGGATTTCGAGGGCCAGGACCATTTCCTTTCCGTCGGCGCCGGGTATGAGGCGCTGGGTGACGACCGCCTTCAAGGATTCGGCGAGCATCATCTTGATCTGGCTTTGTTCCGAGGAGGGAAAGGAGTCGATGATTCTGTCGATGGTCTTGGCGGCGCTGGCGGTGGAGAGCGTGCCCATGACCAGGTGGCCGGTTTCCGCTGCGGATATGGCCAGGGAAATGGTCTCCAGGTCCCGCAGTTCTCCGACCATGATGACGTCGGGGTCCTGCCGCAAGGCGCCCTTTAAAGCGTTTGCGTACGACCGGGTGTCGCGCCCGAGCTGGCGCTGGTTGACCGCGGCTTTTTTCAGCGGATGGACGAACTCCACGGGGTCCTCCACGGTGAGAATGTGATGGGGCCTGGTGGAATTGATGTGGTCGATCATGGCGGCCAGAGTGGTGGACTTGCCCTGCCCCGTGGCGCCGGTGACCAGGATCAGACCCTGGTGGTTGTCCAGGACCCTTGTCACTACCGGGGGCAATTTGAGCTGTTTAAGGGTCGGTATTTCGGGAGGAATGATTCGAAAGGCGCCGCTCAGCCCCCGGTGATGGAGCATCAGGCTTCCCCTGAACCGGCCGAGCCCCTTCACTTCGTAGGCGAAATCGAGCTGGTGGTCCTCGGCCAGGCGCTTCTTCTGCCCGTCGGTCAAAACTTCCAGAAGTACTTTTTGGGTTTGCTCCGGAGAGAGCCTGTCGCCCTTCATCTTGCGAAGGCGTCCCAGCCTTCGAATCACGAACGGCTCGTTCGGCGCCACGTGCAAGTCCGACGCCTCCGCTTTGATTGCGGCCTTCAGTACGCGGTCCAGAAATGGCATGGTATCTTACCTCTTCCAACGGTTGACGGTTCGGTCGTGCGAGAAAACGAACATTTCTTTTGCACTGCAATTCTAATTCGATCTTGTTATTTCCTTGCGCTCGAAATTCGGATAATAGAAAAAAAGGGCCGCGCTTGTCAAATCCAAAATTCAAATCGGTCGCGAAGCCTGGATTTATTGCGGTCTGAAGACTAATCGGACCGACGGCCGGAAACCGGGGTGATGAAAATGTCTCCGAAAACAGACTGATAATTCCGCAGGGATTTATTCCATTATCGAGGGAGAGGCGTAAGGTGCAAGGCGTAAGGCGTAAGTCGTAAGCTTCGGGGACTCACGCCTTAAACCTTAAACCTTACGCCTGCCGATCTGTAAAACCGGAACAAAATCGGCTCATCGCGGATTTGTGGGAAAAGGCGTGTCGATGGTAACCAGACCATCCTGGTCTGGCATGCCTCGGCTTCCAAACGGCGGCATATTCGCGATATGGGACCAGAGCTGGAAGCTCTGGTTACCTTTGCCGCTCCCCACAAATCCGCGATGAACCACAAAATCTTGCAGAAAAATCAACCCGGCAAAAAAGGATGATTTTCATCACCCCAGTCGGAGGAAACCGTCTTGCCCGCAGCCCCGGCCATCTGTCCACCAACCGGCGGCCAACAATCCGCCTGCGATTTGCCAACATTTTGCTAACAATTGACGAAACCACCATTCTTCCTTATGCTTGCCAAGGACCGGGGGTCGAACGAAGTCCTGCCCTCGGTCGAAGAAAATGTGCCAGAACGGGGCTTGGTTCTTATTTCGGCCATACAGCCGCAGAACGCGGACGCGAAGCGTCCTGGCATGCATTCCAACGCGAAGCGTTGGAACGAGGCGGACGAGGCGGACGAGGCGGACGAGGCGGACGAGGGCATGGCCGAAATAGAAAAACCAAGCCCGCCAGAACGCAGGAGGCACTATTCGCGACGACCCTAAAACAACAAGGGAGGCAATCTTGAACCGTATTGTCCTGACCATTCCGGGGACCCCGGAGGAAATATCCAACCTGATCAAAACCGTCAACGTTTTTCTGGAACCGCGCGGCCTGCCGCCGGAAATTGTGACCGCCGTCGATCTCGTCGTGGAGGAAACCCTTGCGAACGCCGTCGAACACGGCTGCGACGACGGACGCAGGCTGGAGGCCACAGTCCGGATCGAAGCCAAGGAGGACGAAATCGCCATCCGAGTTGAAGACGACGGCGACGAATTCAATCCGTTGACGGTCCCGAGGAAAGAAGAATCCGAAACCTCGCCCGATACCGAGCAAGGATTCGGAATTCATTTGATCAGAAACAAGATGAACGCCATGACCTATTCGCGGGAGGACGGCAGGAACGTTCTGGAAATCTGGATTTATTTGAAAACAAAACCCGAGACGGCTGCTCCATGACGACAGTGCCCGCCGGAGGCCTGGCTCGCTTGGCTCGTTCCCGCGCTCCGGCGCGGGAACGTCGAAAAAACGCTCCTGCGTCCCGAAGAAGTTGCCAGACAGGGCTCCGGGGGGCTTGGTTCTAAACTCGACCACCTGGATTCCGGGTCTACGCTACATGTTCCAGTCGGGAAATTCCCGGAAAAGACGGAACCCGGCTGTTTTATCGACACCCGGGGTACATACCGCTCCGCCCGGAATGACGACTGCCGGGACGATAGTCCTTGAAAGTGGCCGATGCTAAAACCAAGCCCGGCTCAGGGTCTTCAGGGAAGCAATACGGAGGAGCCTTTCGTCTTTCTGCCCTCCAGTTCCTCGTGCGCCCTGGCAGCCTCGGAAAGCGGATACGTCTGGTTGATCTCCACTTTGACCGCCCCCTTTTCCACCACGTCGAAAAGATCCCTGGCGTGGGCCAGAAGGTCTTCTCTCTTTTCCGTGTAGGTCATCAGGCTGGGCCTGGTCAGAAAAAGCGAGCCCTTGGCGGCGAGAATTCCCGTGTTCAAAGGTTCGACGGGACCCGAAGACTGGCCGAAGGAGACCATCGTGCCCATGGGCCTGATACAGTCCAGAGACTTCATGAACGTGGCCTGGCCCACGGAATCGTACACCACGTCCACCCCTCGTCCGTCCGTAATCTCCCGAACCCGCTCGGCGAAGTCCTCTTTTTGATACAAAACGGGATGTTCGCAGCCTTTGGCCCTGGCGACCTCGGCCTTTTCTTCCGACCCTACGGTCCCGATCACAAGCGCGCCCAGATGCTTGGCCCACTGGCACACGATTTGTCCCACGCCCCCTGCGGCCGCATGGATCAGTATCGCGTCGCCCTTTCCCACCGCATAGCATCCGCAAAGCAAGTAGCGGGCCGTCATGCCCTGCAGCATCATCGCGGCCGCCTGCTTCGTCGATATGGAGTCGGGCAGCTTCACGAGCCTGTGGGCGGGAATCAACCGGGACTCGGCGTATGCCCCCGGCGGAAGCCCCGCATAGGCCACCCGGTCTCCGGCGGAAAACTCGTCGATCCCCTCCCCGACCTCTTCGACGACGCCCGCGCCTTCCATGCCCGGAACGGCGGGCAAGGCGGGCAAGGGGTACAGTCCGCTGCGATGGTACACGTCGATGAAATTCAGCCCCACCGCCTCGTGGCGCAACCTGACTTCTCCCGCGCCGGGTTTGCCCGGATCGAAATCCTCCCACTTCATGACCTCGGGTCCGCCAGTTTCGTATATCCTGATCGCTTTTCCCATAACTCCTCCTTCCTTGCGGTTGCTGTTCTACTCTAAAAGATATTTTTCATGAGCTTGCCTCTCTCCATGGCAATCTTCAGGTACGTCCTTGCGAAGGTTGCCGGCGGCTTGTATTGATCCCTGCCCGTCTTCTGCTTCAAACGAATGGCGTCGAAATCGCACGCCGGCACGCAGACCCCGCATCCGATGCAGCGGGAGTAATCCACTGTCGCAGCGTCCTCTATGGATATGGCATCCATGGGACAACGGTCGGAGCACGCTCCGCAGGCCGTGCATCGCTCATCGTCAACCTCGCTGAAATAATTGGTCCGGACCGCTTTGGCAGGCTCCGGCAGGGCCTTGATGTTCTTGAGCACCTGGCAGCAGCACCCGCAGCACATGCAAATGTTGGCGGCCTTCCTGGCGTTGCTCGGCTGGATGACAAGGCCCGCCTCCACGCCCTTTTTCAACAACGACAGCGCCTCCTCCTGCTCGATGGCCCGGCCCAGCCCGTTCTCCTCGTAATAATAGGCGCCCGTGGAAAAAATCAAGCAGACCTCCAAAGGAGCGTCGCAGCCCTTGCCCGCCAGCCTGTGCTCCTTTCTGCATATGCAGGGCGCCACCACGATCTTGGACTGCTCCCGGATGATCTCCTCCGCCTGCTCGTAAGGCGCCACGGCAGCCTCCGCCACCACGCTCTTGTCGATGGGGATCACCCGCAGCTGCTGCGTCTTCTGCTTCGCCCACCCCTTTTTCACCAGGTAGGGGACATATTCGTTGAAATCGGCGACCAGACCTTCGTCCAGGCTGTTGACATGGTACTCCCAGATGCCGATCACGAACTGGGCCGCCATGTACAAACGCTCGTCCCCCCTGCCCTTTCTGAAGATCAGCCCCTTGCGCGACATGGTCTCCAGAATCGGCGCCAGTTCCGCCGCGTTCGTCTTCAGCCTTTTGGCGATCTTGGCGGGCGGCTCGAACTTCATTTTCAACGCCGTGGCGATCCCGGACTCCTCGGGAGAAAACAGCCTCTTCAAAATCCGGATCTCCACCCCCGTGTCGGTCGAAGGAAAACCGGTGGGCAGATTGTCCAAGTGTCTCGCCAGTTTTCGATACGCTTCTTCCATCTTCTTCACCCCAATTTCTTCTTATGCCCGTTCCATAAAATCGAAACAACCAATGTTTGGCTCATCGTGGTTTCATGGGAAAAAGCATGTCGATGGTAACCAGACCATCCTGGTCTGGCATGCCTTGGCTTCTTGGCGGCGGCATATTCACGATATGGGACCAGAGCTGGAAGCTCTGGTTACCTTTGCCATTCCCACAAATCCGCGATGAATCTGTTTTCTTTCTGGTTGTAGCGGATTTGGGGGAGCGGCAATGCGTAGGTTGGGTTGAGCGGATTTCATGTTGGGTTTCGCTTGCTTCCCAACCATTTCGCGCGCCTTATCTGTTTGCTTGATAGAATTCCGTAGCGAAACCCAACAATCGACGGCGCTCAACCCAACCTACATTCCACCCACCCCCAAATCTTTTATAACCTGTTTTTTTTTAATCGAGATGTCCGAACTCGACCCGAACAAATCCGATGTAGATGGTATGGCTCGCAGAGTCGAAATGCAATTGGAGTTGAACCTGCAACGGCCCGGAAGCCGATGAAAACGTGGTCTCTCCCGCTGCCGTCAGGGTGTAATACGTATCTGTCGTGGAACTGCGGTTGGTGCCGTCGTCGATCAGTGTCTCATGCGACCCGCTGGATGTGGCTCGGTGAAGACTTGTCCTGTCGATATAACTCGTGGAGTCGGAGGTCCTGTAGTGAACCCTTATGCCTTCTACGGTGGTTGCCTGTCCGAAAAGCTCCCCGGGCACGGCGATCGGAATGTAATAATATTCCGTGCCAGGCGTAGGGTCCTTTATGCCGACCCTTCCGTAATAAAAGACCGTTATTTCACTATCGCCGTTGGAAGCGAGGACCCCGGATGTCGCCGGGACGAATATGTAACTGTCCGAAGCGCTTCGATAGCCCAAGGCGTGGACATAATCGGGGGTATATATGCCGATATCGCTGTCGTAGCCGGTCTCCTCGGCGTAAATTCCGTATTGGTCGCCTACGACGTACAGGCCGGTAGCTCCCTCGCTTTCATTGACGACCTGCAAGCCGTAAATCGACGGGACCCTCGTCAACAAGGCATGGCTTGCACCGTCATAGCTTCTTGTCGCCAAGTCTTGCGTTTCTTCCTCGAACGGAACGATTCGAACCGCTCGACATGTGTCGATGGCGTAGGCCTCCATCTCGAGCAACAGGTACAGCTCCGAATCGAAACCTTCGCGCGGAAGCGATTCTTTTTGACCGAGTGTCAATTCGAACTCGCCGTCGGCAAAAACGACATCGCGGAACGTTTCCGGCCCCCAAACCTGCTCGTCGCACCGGCTGCCGCCGCACAAGGATGCCGTAACGTCGAACATCCCGTCGAACGGCGTGCCGTACTCGTCGGAAAGAAAGCCCCTGTACTCCAAGTTATCTGTTCGTTCAGTTCCGAGGTTGTGAAAGCTGCCACCCCGACTCCCATAGGTTGGCTGTTGTCAATTGTCGTAGCCACCATATGGCGTTTGTTCCCGGAGGGTCAAATAGGTAGTGGACGTTATGGACAGAAAATCTTGGGTTCATCGCGGATTTGTGGGGAGCGGTAAAGGTAACCAGAGCTTCCAGCTCTGGTCGCAGTACCGCGAATATGCCACTCACTCGAAGCCAAGACACACCAGACCAGGATGGTCTGGTTACCATCGAGGCACCTTTGCCCACAAATCCGCGATGAACCAAATCTTGTTTCGGGAAGTTTTTTCGATATTTTTTACTCGGGGGGGCAAACGATAAAAGGCCCCTTGGAATCCAAGGGGCCTTTTATTCTTTCAGTTCGGTTTGGTTCCGGATTCGATAGCCGGAAGGCTTGGCTTAGTCCCGTGCGGGTTCGGAATCCGACTCCATCGCCCGGATTTCTTCGATTGTTTTTCTGGACATGGCGATCGACTTCTTCGCAGTTGCGCGCGCTCTTTTCGCTTCGACGGCGCCGTTGCGGTAATCGGCTTTGGTTCTTTCCGCATGGAGAGTTTTCAGACGATTGGCAATTCGAGCGGCATTCGGATCGCCGCTTTCTCTCAAATGCCTCTGAACTTTGAAGTGGGCGCCGCCGTCGAATCGTTTGCCGGAGGATCTTTCCGCGAACTGCCTCGCCACTCCGAAGGAGGCGTAATATGCGCGGCTTGTCGAAGCCCGGCAACAGGCTTCGCCGTCGCACGTCTCTACGGCCACATCGGCCAAATGTTCCGCGACTTCGATCAGCTTTGCCCAGTCGAAAAGCATCGTTCCTCCGCGAATTCGAAGCTGAAATGCAACAGGCCCGTCATTCGGTCGAAGCCTTTGTCCACATACCACTCTTCGAACGCGAAATAGCGTTGCAGCCCCTCTTCGAAGTCGCCGTGCCACTGGGCCCAGACGATCATCGTCGAGTCCCACGCTTCGTTCGGCACAATGCCGATCACAATGGCCAGCGGAATGCCGAAAAATTCGGGCAGCTTTCGCAAGCATTCGGATGCGAAGGCCGGAGGTCGGTCGATGATATCCAGTTCCGGATTTGCCGACACAAACTCCCGATATCGCCTGCGGTTCTCCCAAACGGCCAACGGCGCGGCTTCGAGCCAATGCCGCTTTTTTCGCAGCTCGAACCATTCCCCAACGTGGCGGCGAAACCGGTCTTTCCTTCCCAAAACACAGTCGATTTCGATGAGATTGTCCAGATAACCAGGATGGGAGGGATTTCTTTCGTACGCCTTCTCGGCCTCTTTTTCGGCTTCGCCGTAAAGGTTGTGGTATTTCAGCGACCGGGAATAATTGTACAGGTGCTTCGGGTCCCCGCCGGATTGTTGCACGGCCCTCTCGCAACAACTCCGCATGGCTTCCAGATCGCCTTCGAGACACGCCACCATGCCAAGCAAACCGAACCCGTCGGCGACGCTGACGTTTTCCTTGATCTTTATCGCGGCCCGTTTCAACCTCCGGATGTCGAACTCGGTGAAATCGAGGGAGGATTGGTATCGGTTGATTTCGTCGATCATTCCGTTGATGTCGCTTGCCGCAGTTGCGGATGCGTTTCCCATAGGATTCAACTCCAATCCGAATCATATTCGGGTTTCATGTTTCATCAAGGCAATTTGTTGCCCTGTTTACAGTAAGATCGGGCAAATGGAAACAAAAAGATTATTCGAACAGAGCCCGCCGAATCTATCCCGGCGCCTTCGGATTGCCAGCAATTCTCATTTTCACGAATCCGCACGGGACCTGCGCTTCGACAATGAGCGGGATTTCGTAGAACTTTGCCGCTGCGCCCGGAATGACGGTCAATGAAAACCGTAGCGCTTGGCAGAACCTTCCAGCATATCTTTGTATCATTAATTTTGTTTTCGTCCTTACCTTGAAGGCAGCGGAGATACCCAAAGTTAGAACTGCTGCGACAAAACCCCACAATTTGACCGATTTTGGCTGATCGGTTATCATGATCAGTGAAACAAAATGGCAGAGGAGGTTTTGCATGATGTCCGGAAACGACAAGAAAGTTTTCGATCAATTCGCTTCGAAACTGCGACGCAAATATCCCGATGCGAAAATATGGGCGTTCGGGTCTCGCATTAGAGGCGACTGCGTCGAAGATTCCGATTTGGACGTCTGTGTCGTGATCGACGAACTCGACTACGCATCCGATTCGGAAAGCATGAACGGCATTTTGAAGAAAGGATAAAAGCTTGAACAAAACCGTATTCGCGTTGGTTGCCGTCGCAGCCCTGTCGTGGGCCTCGTTTTGCGGCGCATGGGTGGAACCCGTTTTCGAGCCGGTGTGGGAAGAGGGCGGTGGTAAAGTATGGGTCGAAAAAATCACGGGCATGGAGTTCGTATGGGTCCCGGGGGGCGATTTCCAGATGGGCTGCGGCGATTGGGATGGAGACTGCGAAAGCGACGAAAAACTCCACAGGGTGGTCCTGGACGGTTTCTGGATGGGCAAAACGGAAGTCACCCAAGGGCAGTGGAAAATAATCATGGGAAACAATCCATCGCGTTTCCAAAATGGAGACGATTATCCCGTGGAACAGGTTTCGTGGGATGACGCGCAGGAGTTCGTCCGGCGATTGAACGCGAAAAACCCGGGAAAAAAGCTGGGCCTTCCCACCGAAGCCCAATGGGAGTTCGCCTGCCGAAGCGGAGGCAAGCCGCAGAAATACTCGGGCGGCGGCGACCCGGACAAAGTCGCTTGGTATGGGAACAACAGTGGCCGACAAACCCATCCCGTGGCGACGAAAGCGCCCAACGGCCTCGGCTTGCACGACATGAGCGGCAACGTGTGGGAATGGGTCCAGGATTCCTACGGCGACTACAGCAAACACGGCAAAAACAACCCCATATATGACGCAGGCGGCGGGTCCGATCGCGTCGATCGCGGCGGCGGCTGGCACGCTTCGCCATCGTACTTGCGTTGCGCCGACCGCGGCGGCGCCGGGCCCGGCTACCGCGGCGCCGGTCTGGGCTTTCGCCTCAGCGGTACATAACCTTTTGGATTTTTACATTTTTACCTTTTGGTCGGCGGCCGGGCGCAGCCCGGCCGTTTTTTTTCCATTTTGTTTGTCCGCCATTCCGGGCGGAGCGGTCCGTCTCTCCGACATTCGAAATGTTGGCGGAAATTATCGCGGTATCGGTGTCGCCCGACAAGGAATGACAACGGAGCCCCGGGATGACGGAGAGAACGACACGACAAATAAACGGGGCTTTCTTATAAATTAGGCCATGTGGACACTGTGGACGGAGTAAACCGTAACCGAAACGCGGCCCGGGATGCCGGAACCTCAGATTAAAACAAGAACGAATCGAAAAAAAATCATATTTATACCGGATTTGGGGCAGCGGCAATGCGTAGGTTGGGTTGAGCGGGTTTCATGTTGGGTTTCGCTTGCTTCCCAACCATTTCGCGCGCCGTATCTGTTTGTTTGATAGAATTCCGTAGCGAAACCCAACAATTGACGACGCTCAACCCAACCTACATTCCAACCACCCCCAAATCCGTTATAACCAGGAAAAAAAATCATATTTATAACGGATTTGGGGCAGCGGCAATGCGTAGGTTGGATTGAGCGGGTTTCATGTTGGGTTTCGCTTGCTTCCCAGCCATTTCGCGCGCCTTAGGACCAAAAATTAAATAATCGGGACAAAATTATTTGGTTAAGAGCTTCTATTTTCGGAGCAAGCGTTCTCCCTTTTGAGGGGGCCTGGGAGGGGGGCTTGCAAGAGGTAAACGTGAAGCCCCCCCGCTGCCCCCTCAAGAGGGTAACGTTCGAGCCAAGCTTTGTTGAATTATCTGATTTGATCCTTAAAAAAACCTTATTTTTATTTTTTAACCTTAGTAGCATGTTGGATTCTCTCTCTCCCATAACCTTATTACCTTATTTTGAAATTATTCGCCCTGAATTCCGGCTTTCCTTTCGATCATGAAAAATAAGGTAATAAGGTTTGGCAAGAGAGGGGAGATCTCCGTGCTACTAAGGTGTTCAAGTACAAAAATAAGGTCGTCCGGAATTCGCCTGTACCGGGCATGGGTCTTCCCATCGGCAATTTGACCAGCCAGTTTTTGGCGAACGTGTACCTGGATCCATTCGACCACTGGATCAAGGAAACAAAGCGAATGCGCTTTTACGTCCGATATATGGACGATTTCGTGGTTTTCCACGATTCGAAACGCAGATTGCTGGATTTGCAGGAGGAAATCCGGTCGTACTTTCGCCTCAGCAATACAGGGACCGACGGAATCCCGTCCGCCACGGCGTCCGGGACGGTCCTATTCCTGTACTGGCTCGGTTTCGCGCATCCGTCGCAAGGCGGATCAAATCGGAAGCGGCATCCCCGGAGCGAGTAGCCTTTTGGCGAAAACCCCGGGGATGTCCGGTTTCAAAAAAGCTGTGCAGAGAGATACCCCGTTGCCCCGGAAGACGAGAAGTGGTATATTGACCTTTCTAAAAACGAACGAAAGGAATCCGCCATGAAGGAAAGCGCCTTTTGGAAAAACAAGCGTCGGGGATCGTTCGCGGGTCGCCGGTCCCCTCTTTTCTCTGTCTTCGCGTCGGTTCTGCTTCTTTCCGCTTGCGCGGTTTCGGCCCCTCCCGAAAACGCGGCCGCCGAAAACGATTTTCGGGCGAAAGTGGCCGGGCTGGCCGAATCGATTCGACCGGAGGGAGCGGCGGCGGTTTCTTTCATCTACGACACGAGGTCCGGCGACGTGACGGAGTTGGGAAACGAATACCGGGACAAAGTGCAACTCGCGCTGCGGGGCGAAGGCGTGGATATCAAAGCCCGGAGGGACCTGGGCATGATCATGGACGACGTGGAAAGCCACGGGTTTCGAAAGAGCGAACGGCAAATGTGGGAAGATGCCGGCGCGGACGTGGTGATCGGCGGGCGCTACAGGACCGTTTCGTCCTCGATATCGGGGGAAAAAACCGACCGGATTTACATCGTGGTGACAGCGTATCGGGTGGCCGACAGTTCCAACGTGGGCGGGTTCTCCCATTGGGACGATTGTCCCCCGGGCTGGATTTCCCTGCAAATGGTCAAGCACGGCAATGTCTGGCACGACAAGTATACAAGCGTTTTCGACGCGAAAGCGCCCGAGGACGGACCGAAGCTGACGGCGCGATGGGACAAAAAGCCCGCATGCTACTTGCATGGAGAATCGGCGAGAATAACGGTGGAGACGGAACCAGGCGTGTATCTGTACTTGATCAACCTCGCGGCCGACTATACGGCGGCGCTTTGGTATCCCAACTCCAAGCTCGAAGACCGAAAGTGGCGGTCCGGCCGTTTCGTTTTTCCGCCGCCCTCCTTGGGAGACGATATGGTATTGGAGTTGCTCATGACGAACGGAAAGCCCGTCGTGGAACAGGTCAAGGTGGTGGCCGGCAGGACGCCTCTGGATTTTTCGAAGATTCCGGTCGCGGAAAACAAAGAGTGCGTCGGCGAGGACGGGGGCGAAATGAAACAAATGCTGCAAGTGTTGGAGCGCGCTTCGGGCTGGAGCCAGTTCGACCTCGAATACGCGGTTTCCCCCGATTGCGGCGATTGATCCAAAGGAGGACGATCATGAAAAAAGCGATTTGGGCCGTTGCGATTTCGGTCGTTTTTTTCGCGGCCGCCATGGGGTTTCCGGGGGTGTGTCCGGCGGACGATTGCGATTTTGCGAAAAGGCTGGCAGGCGACGCCGAAAAAATTTTCGAAAAGGACAAGAACAAGGGACTGGGATTGTTTTACGAAGCACGGAAAGCTTGTCCGGAAAATCCCGCTTACGAGTACAACCTCGGCATCGCTCTGTATCGGCACGGCCATCCGAAAGAGGCGTCCAAGCACCTGGCCCTCGCGGTGGAAAAGAACAAGGACGACCCGCTGTGGCTGAACAACCTGGCCGGGACCCTTCTGGAAATCGGAAATCCCCGGGACGCCAAAAAATTCGCGCAGGAGGCGATTCGGTTGAAAGACGACTATCTGGCCGCCTACGACACCCTGGCGAGGGCGAACCTGGCTCTGGACCGCCCGGACGAAGCTTTGCAAACCATCGAGTCCGCGAAAAGAAAAGGGCCGGAGGACCCGAGGATAGCCGCGTCCCATGCCGAAATTCTGGATGTTGTCGTCAAGAATTGCCTGCTGGAAATCGACCGGGGCGATTTGGACGGCGGCCTGGCAGGACTGAAAAAACTGGGTCCCCATCCCGAAGTGTCCAGAGTCTTGGTTTTGGCCCTTCTCGGCAAGGGACGCTACGAGTCGGCTTTCCAAGAGGCGGTAGTGGCCAGGGAAAGCTTTCCGAAAGACGATGGAATTTCGGCCGCCTACGACGAGACGTTGGAAAAGTCTTTGAAGTATTTTCTGGGCGGAATCGAACGGGGCGATTTGAAAGCCGGCCTGGCGGGACTCAAAACCATGGATTCCGATCCACGGGCGGCCAGAGCGCACATTTTGGCGCTTTCCGGAGCGGGGGAGAACGATTTGGCCCTGAAAGAGGCCGCTATCGCGAAAAAGCGATTTCCGGGCGACAAGAAAATCGCGGACGCCTTCGACCAAGCGGCGCAAAGGGCCGTCGCCCTTCTGTGGGATGAGTTCCACGCCGGAAACGGATTCGATGCCTACAACGAGGCCAAATACCTGATGGCTTCCTACAGAGATTATCCTCCGTTCGAAAAAGCTTTCGACGAATTGTACCGCGCCTACGTCGATAACGCGGCGCCGCCCCCTTTGTTGGAACGGACCTCCGAAACCGGTTCGGTCGCGGTCGCGGAAAACGAAGACGTGGATACGATCCTGGCCCGCATCGCCGGAAATCCCCGCACGAACGACAAATTGCGGGGGGATCCGACCGATGTCGAAAAAAACATTCCCAGGGGAATCGCGTCGCCGCCTTTCAGCGTCGCGGTCGTGATCGGAAACCAGCGCTACGCGAGAATGAACCGGGGGCTCGCCGACGTCGAATACGCGGAACGCGACGCGACGGTCGTGAAACAGTATCTGGAGAAAACCAAGGGGTTCGATCCGGACGACATGATTTTTCGGAAGAACGTCACCAGCGGCGATTTCAACACCATTTTCGGAAAATCCGCCGACGGCAGGGGAAAGCTTCACAGCTACATAAGAGACGAAACCAAGGAGATCTTCATCTACTATTCGGGCCACGGCCTTCCCCATCCCAAGGGAGAAACGTCCTATCTGGTCCCCGTGGACGCCGAAGCGGATTTGATCCACAACAACGGCTACGATCTGGAGTTGCTCTACGCCATCGTCGGAAAATTGAACGTCCCCAAGAAGACGGTGGTGATCGATTCGTGTTATTCGGGCGATTCGGAGGCGGGATTTCTTTTTAAAAATACGAGCAGCGGCGTCGTAAGGACCAGGAACCATGTGAAAGAGGTATCCGACGCCGTGGTTTTCCACAGCACGGCCCAGGGCCAGACCGCCACCTGGTATCCGGAAAAGAGGCACTCCATGTTCACCTATTTCTTCTTGAAAGGACTGGGCGGCGCCGCGGACGAAAACGGGGACAAGAAAATCACGGCGCGGGAAATGCAAGATTTCGTGCGGCCGGAAGTGAAATTCTGGGCGAGAAAGAAATCCGACCGGGACCAGACTCCCAGGCTCGTCGGCGATCCGAACAGCGTGCTGGTTCGTTTGAAATGAGACCCGAATGCCGACAACGGAAAACTCACCTTCGCAAAGGGTGGAGGGAGCCATAGCTACCGGAACCCTTTGCGTCCGAGTGCAGCGTCGGGTTCGGCGATTTGTTCTTAAAAGGTCAGTTAATCGTTGGGTTTCGCTAATTTTTTCTTTCAAATATAACTGGAAGGTACTCGATGCAAGCAGCCAGTAAGCGAAACCCGACATGAAACCCCGCTCAACCCAACCTACGCCTTCTCCCCCCAATCCGTTATGACCAGTATTTTCCCATTCCCTTTCCGCCTCGAAGAACCCCCGCGCAATTGAAAAGTCCGATGTATTTTCGTTGAAAAAAAGCAAGTTCCTATCTTAAAATCCAATATAAACGGTATGGCCCGCAGAGTCGTAATGCAATTGGAGTTGAACCTGCAACGGCCCGGAAGCCAATGAAAAAAAACATTGACATTCTGCGAAGGATTTTTTATTTAGAAACCCTAATTGTTTTTCATGCTTATCTTTATGAAAACTATTTTTTAATTCCAATAAATTTTCGACACGCTTAATTTTAAATTTTCGAAATGTAAGGGGCATCGGAAACATGGACGAAAACGAAATCAGAACACTGGCAGGGTATATATTCGGCGCGGGCAAGATTATTCACGAACACGTGCTTCAGATTCAGACCGGCTGCTTTGCCCAGGAGAGCAGCAAGTCGGGCTTGGGCGAGCTTTCCATGAACCAGATACAGGCGGTCAAGGCGGTGAACCGGGAAGGCGAGGCCACCATAACCCGCTTGGCGGAAATATTGGGAGTTTCTGCCCCGTCGGCCTCCACCATGGTGGACCGGCTGGTGGAAAGGGGGGTCTTGCATAGGCAGCGCAGCCAGGAGGACCGGCGGAAGGTTGTGGTGCGGGTTTCTCCCAAGGCGGCGAAGGAGATCGAGCGGGTGGAAGCGGCGATATTGAAAAAGTTCGAGGACATCGTCAGGAAGATGGGTGCCGATAACGCCCGGAAATGGTACGAGGCGGTCAGGAAGGTGAGGGAGGTCATCGAAGAATCATGAACGAAGGGAAACAATCGAGAAGGGTTTTCTTGAGAATCGCAATGTGCGTGCTGGTTCTCCTGTTGGGCGCCACGGGCATGATGGCCCTGGCGAATTTGAAGAAGCCCCCGGCGGAGGTGCTTCCGGAGGAGCATGCGCTGCGCGTGGAGGCGATTGCGGCGAGGACTGCGGACGTTCCGGTGGTCATCGCGGGATTCGGGGAGGTCCGGGCGCTGGACGTGGTCCCGATTTCCCCGGAAGTGACCGGAAGGATTCTGCAAATCCATCCCAGACTGGAAGTCGGGGAGGTGGTTTCCGAAGGGGATTTGCTTTTCGAAATCGATCCGGTGGACTACGAGGCGGCCCAACAGGAGGCCGAGGCTGCGGTGGAGCGCTGGACCCAGTCGATCCGCATTCTGGAGAAGAGGTACGATCTGGACGGTCGCAGGCTCGATACGCTGGTGCGCAACCGGGATTTGGCGAAGCAGGAATTCGAGAGGCTGAAGACGCTTTTGGAGCGGGACAAGGTGGGAGCGCGTTCCAACGTGGACGCGGCCGAGCGGTCCTATAATCTTGCCAGGGACCAGGCGGACCAGATGTCGCAGGCGGTGGAGCTGTATCCGATTCAGATCGGGGAGGCCAGGAGCAGCCTGGCATCGGCCCGGGCGGGTCTGTCGCTGGCCGAGGCCAACCTGAAGCGCTGCCGGGTGCTTGCGCCCTTCAAAGGCCGTGTCAAGGAGGTATCGGTGGAGACCGGCCAGTATGTCAGGCCGGGCAATCCCGCAGTGGTGCTGGCCGACGACTCCGTGCTGGAAATCCATGTTCCCATAGACAGCCGGGACGGCCGCCAGTGGCTGAAATTCGAAGAAGGCCGGGGGCAGACAGACGCCGCGTGGTTTGCCGGGCTGGAACCGGTGGAGTGCGAGATCCAGTGGACCGAGGATGCGAGCGGGCACAAGTGGACCGGGGTGCTGCACCGGGTGGTCAAATTCGACCCCAACACGCGCATGCTTCACCTGGCGGTTCGGGTGGATGCTTCCCGGGCGCTTTCCGACAGCCGCGACGCCCTGCCATTGGTGGAGGGCATGTTCTGTTCCGTCCAGATCCCGGGAAAGACCGTGAGAAACGTGTTCCAGCTGCCGCGCTGGGCGGTGAGCTTCGAAAACACGGTGTACGTGTCCCGGGAAAACCGTCTTCAAACGGTGCCGGTGGAGGTCGCCCGTATCCAGGGGGACACGGCCCTGGTCTCCTCGGGAATCGATCCCGGCGATCTTGTGATCGTGACAAGGCTCGCCAACCCGCTGGAAAACAGCCTGCTGGCCATCGAAGGCCTGGAAAGCGAGGAGGGCTGATCCCATGCGTACTTTCCTGACGGCTTTCGCCAAGAACCGCGTGTTCGCCAACATCGTGCTGGTGCTCATATTCCTTGCCGGAGCACTTGCGGCGCTGGGAATGATCCGGGAGAACTTTCCAGAGTTCTCCCTGGACATGATCACCGTCGAAGTCGCCTACCCCGGCGCCGATCCGGAGGAAGTGGAGGAGGGCATCAGCCGCAAAATCGAGGAGGCCATCGAGGGGCTGGAAGGCATCAAGATGTACACCACCAGTTCGGCGGAGAATACCTCCTACACCACCATCGAAGTCCGGGAGGACTACGACGCCGACGAAGTCCTGGATCGTGTCAGAAACAAGGTGGACTCCATCTCCACGTTTCCCACCGACGCCGAAAAGCCCATCATCACGGAACTCATGCTCAAGGAGCCGGTGGTTCTTCTCTATTTGTCCGGGAACATGTCCGAAAAGCTTTTGAAGGAATGGGCGGAGTCCTTGAAGGACGAAATCCAGCAGATACCGCACATATCCCAGGTATCGACCTTCGGCGCGCGGGACTACGAGATCGGCATCGAGATATCCGAAGAGCGCCTCAGAGAGTACAATCTGACGTTCGAGCAAGTCGCGCGGGCGGTGAGAAAAAGCAACATGAACCTGGCCGGGGGGACCATCCGAACCACCGGCGAGGAAATCCGCGTGCGCACCATGGGAAGAAAGTACACCGGCGCGGAAATGGCCTCCATCGTGGTCAGCGCCAGCCCCGAGGGCGACATCGTCACCCTGGACAGGGTGGCGCAAATCCGCGACGGTTTCACCGAGGACCCCATGCAGGCGGAAATCAACGGGCAACGCTCCGTCCTCCTGATCGTCTCCAAGACCCCCGAAGAGGACGCCCTGGCCATCGCCAAGTCTGTGAACAAGTTCGTTGCGGAAAAGCAAAGGCAGCTTCCGGCCGGGGCCAATCTGAAAGTCCTGTACGACAACACGGGCATGTTGCAGGACAGAATCGACCTTCTGCTGAAAAACGGAATCATCGGCCTGTGCCTGGTCTTCGGACTTCTGTGGCTGTTTCTGGACCTGAGGCTTTCCTTCTGGGCCGGGATGGGAATTCCCGTATCCATCGCCGGAGCGCTGGCGATCATCTGGGGCATGGGGGATACCATCAACATGGTATCCCTGTTCGGCCTGATCATGGTGCTGGGAATCGTGGTTGACGACGCCATCGTGGTGGGGGAGTCGATCTACGTGCAAAGGCAGACGGGCGCGCCGCCGTTGAAGGCCGCCGTGGACGGCGTCTGCGAGGTGGGCATGCCGGTGGTCGCCGCCGTTGTGACGTCGGTGGTGGCGTTCATCCCCCTGGCGTACGTGGGCGGGGTGATGGGAAAATTCATCGCGATTTTGCCCAAGGTGGTGATCGCGTGCCTGTGCATCTCGCTGGTGGAGTGCCTGATTTTGCTCCCGGCCCACTTGAACGACCTTCCCGCGCCCAAGACCGGCGAAAAAACCGGGGGCGTTTTTTCCAGGATGGGAGAGGCGGCCCACGGATGGGTCAAAGGCGGCATGGAGTGGTTCGTGCACCGGCTGTATGTTCCTTTCTTGAAGACGGCCCTGCAATGGCGTTACATCGCCTTGTGCAGCGCCATTTCCATTCTGTTGCTGACGGTGGGACTGGTGGCGGGCGGTCTTTTGAAGTTCGAGGTCTTTCCGGAGGTGGACGGCTTCGTGATCAACGCCAACGTGGAATTTCCCAGCGGCACCCCCCGGGAAACCACGGAAAAAGCGGTACGGCAAATCGACGAAGCGCTGTTGCGGGTCGCCGAACGTACCAAGACCATCTCGGGCGAGCCCCTGTTGGAAGACCGTCTGTCCTTCGTGGGGATGACCTTCGGCGACATCCCCGACTACGGCCCCCACGTGGGGGGCGTGCAGGCGATCCTTCTGGACTCGGAAAAGCGCGGGGTCCATTCCAAGGACCTCATGGTGGCGCTGGAAAAGGAGGTGGGTCCCATCCCCGGAGTCAAGGCGCTGACCATTACCGGCATGCAGCACGGCCCCCCCGGCTCTCCCATCGAGGTGTGGCTGCAAGGCCACGACATGGGGGACATTCTGTCCGCCGCCGACGATCTCATGGCGAGGCTGAGAAAATTCGACGGGGTGTATCAGGTGCGTTCGGATTTCTCCCCGGGGAAAAACGAGCTTCGCCTCGCCCTGAAACCCGAAGCCCGCGCCTTGGGACTGACGGTGGAAGACCTGGCTCGGCAGGTGTACGCAGGCTATTACGGAGAGGAGGCGGTGCGCCTGCAAAGGGGTCGCGACGACATTCGGGTCCGTGTGCGCTATGCCGCCGACGAAAGAAGGAGCCTGTCCGATCTGGAACAGGTGAGGATTCGCACGCCCCAGGGCCATGAAGTCCCGCTCTTTTCGGTGGCCGACTGCCGGTTCGCCCCGGGATATTCCACCATCACCCGCACCGACGGCATGCGGCGGGTGGCGGTCAGCGCCGACGTGGACACCAACAAGGCCAACGCCAACGAGATATTCGCGGAATTGAACGGCGGCTTTTTCCAGCAACTGGAACGAAAGTACAGGGGGCTTCACGTGGCCCTGCAGGGAGAGCAGAAGAAAATGCGGGAATCCTTCTCCACTCTCTTCGTGGGGTATCCTCTGGCCATGCTGGGCGTTTTCATCATCATCGCCACTATTTTCCGTTCCTACGCGCAGCCTTTCGTGATCATGTTCACGGTCCCGTTCGGAATCATCGGCGGGATTCTGGGACATCTTCTTCTGGGCTACACCCTGTCGATCATGAGCGTTTTCGGCTTCGTGGCGCTGTCCGGAGTGGTGGTCAACGACGCCATCGTGCTGATCGAGAGGATCAACGAAAACCTGGCCCAGGGCGAACGTTTCTTCGAGGCCATCGTCAACGGCGGAATTCGCAGGTTCCGTGCCATCGTGCTGACCACATTGAGCACGGTGGGCGGCTTGACGCCGTTGATTCTGGAGACCAATTTCCAGGCCAAGTTCCTGATTCCCATGGCGCTGTCGCTGGCCGCAGGCGTGGCGTTCGCCACCGTGCTAACTCTGGTGCTGATTCCCTGCCTGCTGGGGATTTTGAACGATTTTCGTCTGGTGGCGACGAAGCTGTGGACAGGGCAATGGGTTTCGCGGGAGACGGTTGAGCCGTCCGCGACAAGATACGACGACCCGGATTCGAGCGAGAAGGAAGGCTTCCGGGCTGGAAGCCCTCCGGTCGCGGCAAAGAATTACTAGTGGAAAGGACGGCAGGCAATGGCCCGGCGATACATCGCAGGGGTGTCGGTTGCACCCCGCTCCGTGTCCCGCTTGGAACGACAGAAAAAGGAGCATCGTATTCCCTCGTTCCCACGCTCCAGCGTGGGAACGCCTCAAGGACGCTCCTGCGTCCCGTGTCGAGGGAACACGTTTCAAGCAACCGTTTGCGAGCCATCCTCCTGGCCTTCTTCATTGGGGGGCAAAAACAAGGGCGCGCGCTTGTATGAAGGGACGCGGGAGCGTCCCGGAACGCGTTCCCACGCCGGAGCGTGGGAACGAGTACGACAAATCCGACGAGTACACCTAATTTGAAGACATTTGAAAAGAAAATGAAAAACAAAATCCAACAAATACCTGCCAGATTACTCATAATGGTGGCATCAGCGATATTCGCGTTTCTCGCAGCGAATTCTTTCACGGCGAACGCATCGTCCATCGACGAAATCCAGGACCTGGACCTGGAGACCGCCCAGCGAATCGCGCTTGGGAAAAACCCGTCCATCGAGGCCGCGGCCCAGCGCGTGAAACAGGCCAAGGAGAGAATCGCCCAGGCCAAGTCCGCCTACTGGCCCGTACTCGACGCTTCCGCATCGGCTTCCCGCGTGGAAATCTCCGACAACGAAGAGCAAAGATCCACCGGCGCATATTCCTCCCTTTTTGGCATCGACCTGGACACGAACAATCCCGAAGAATACTACGGAGCAGGCCTGTCGGCATCTTGGACGGTTTTCGACGGCTTCGAGAGAAAATTCGCCACGGCCGCCGCCCGGTTCGGACACCGGGAATCGAAAGCTGCCGAAAGGGAAACCCAGAGACTCCTTCTTTCGGCCGTGTCCCAGGCATACCACAACGCCTTGCTGGCTCGGGAAAACATCCGCATCGCCGAAGCCGACGAGATGTTCAACAGAAAACAGCTGGAGGACGCCAAAGCCCGCCGCCGGGTCGGCACCGGCTCCCTGAGCGACGAACTGAATTTCGAAGTGCAGATCAACACGGCCAAATCCAATCTGATCGCTTCAAGACGTTCCTTCCAGATCGCGATTTACGCACTGGCCTCGCTGATGGGCCTGCCCGACGCGAAGTTTCCCGCCCAACTGCAACTGTCCGACCTGCAAGAGGAAACTGCAGTCGAGCTGGATGCCCCCTCTGCCGAGCCGCTAATCGAAACTGCGGTCAACTTCCGCCCCGACCTGATCCGGGCCGAATTCGCGGTCCAGCGTTCGGAAAAAGAAATCGGGATCGCCAAATCGGATTACTATCCCGTGGTTCGACTCGTGGGAAACCTGGACGGGGAACGGCCCAACAGCGCCAGGCTCGCGGCCGACGACTTCGGCAATTCCGTCGCGCTCAGCCTTTCCTACAATATTTTCTCCGGCGGTCTGCACCGCGCGCGGGTCAACGAAGCAAAATTCGCGAAAAAAGAGGCGGAAAACAACTTCGAAGATGCTATGATCTCCGTGAAAGGAGAAGTGAGAGAGACCTTGGAAAGCCTTTGTTCCGCCCAGGAGCAACTGGTCCTCCAGCGGTCCAACGCGCAACTGGTCAGGCAAAACCGCGAGCTGGTCGAAAAGGAATACGCGGCGGGACAGACCTCGCTGGTCCGACTGAACGAGGCCCAGCGGGACCTCACCGGGGCCGAAGCGAGACTGGCCCTGGCAAGGGTCTCCCTCAGGCAAGCCTGGCAGGACCTGAAAGCCGCGACGGGCGAAATCCTCGCGCCGTTCGGCTGTCTGGACATGACGCGCACGAACGCGCAAACTCCCGAAACGAAAGGAGCGGACTCATGAATTTCGCCAGGACCGTTTCCAAGGAAGCAATCCTTCCGTCCACCGCAAGGTATCTTTTCCTGTCCAACGCCGTGATGTTCGGACATTTTTCGGCAAACTTCATCGGATGGTGGATGGTGGAAAAATTGAGTTCTCTTATCATCCCCAAATACGAACTGATTCCCAGCATGTGCGCCATCACCATAGCCTTCCTCATAACCGCCGTCGTCTTCGCCGTGGCGAGCACACTGCAATATGAAAGACCGATTCGAAAAACCATGGCGGATATTTTCCAGGACCGGGAACTCGATCCCGAACTTTTGGAACTCGCCCGCAAGCGACTCCTGAACGAACCCTTGTTTGTGATCGGCGTGACCATCCTGATTTGGGTATCGGCGGGCCTGGTCTTCAGCTACGTGGTGCAGACCAACGATTCGGTGCGCTTTCTGGCCCCCGGGGTCATGATTCGTTGCTCGGTCACGGGGCTGATCACCATGACCATCACATTCTTCTGGGTCGAACATATCATCCAGCACCGCCTCGCTCCGATCTTTTTCCCCGACGGCGGCCTGTACGCCACCAAAGGCACATTTTCGACCCCCCTGGCCGTTCGTTTCCTGGCTTTGAGCGTCGCCGGATGCATCATCCCCATGTGCGCAATCCATCTCACCATACTGGGCTCCGCAAAAGTGGTCGCAAACGGGATACTGCCTCCCGTCGAAGCCCTGGGGAAACTGCAGACCATCGTCCTGTTCGAAACCGTCGCGTTCATTTTCATGGGATCCGTACTGACCATGTTCGTGTGCGTCAATTTCACCCGCCCCATGAAACAGATCATCCAGGCGCTCAGGAGCATCAGCCGGGGCGATGTCAACCAGCACGTGCGGGTGTTTTCCAACGACGAGATCGGCTACGCCGGAGACATCATCAACAAGATGACCGAGGGTTTAAAGGAGCGCAACCTGATGCGCCAATCCTTGAATCTCGCCATGGAAGTGCAGCAGAACCTTCTGCCGAAAAGCGACCCGATAGTTCCGGGCCTGGACATCGCCGGCAAGAGCCTCTACTGCGACGAAACCGGCGGCGATTATTTCGACTATCTGATCGACGACGAAAACGGTCCCTCGGGCCTGGGCGTGGTCGTGGGCGACGTATCCGGCCACGGCATTTCCTCGGCCCTGCTCATGGCCAGCGCCAGGGCCTCCCTGCGCCTGCGCGCCAGACTCTGCGACGACCCGGCCGCCATCATTTCCGACGTCAACCGGGAACTGTCTCGCGACATCGAGGACTCCGGACAGTTCGTCACCTTATTTTATCTGAACATCGACGCCCAAGCGCGCAGCGTCAAATGGGTCCGGGCCGGACACGACCCCGCCATCGTCTACGATCCCGTCCAGGACCGTTTTTCCGAACTCAAAGGCTCGGGCGTCGCACTGGGACTGGACCCCGACCACCGCTACATGACACACGAATCCGACTCCCTGAAAAAAGGAAGCCTGGTCGTTCTCGCCACCGACGGCCTTTGGGAGGCTAGAAACGCGAAAAACGAAATGTTCGGCAAAACCAGACTCCTGGAGACCATCCGGAAAAACGCGGACCGCTCTTCAAACGAAATCGTCGAGGAAACCCTCGGCGCGCTCTCCCGGTTCCAGGACAGGTGCGACCCCGAAGACGACGTCACTATGGTGGTCCTGAAAGTCCCGGCATAGCCATGGCAATCAAAAAAATTCTGGCTATAACGGGTGCAGAGATAATAGGGAACTTTATTTTCAACGCGTCCATCTAAAACAAATACTACATGAAACCGACAGGTAAAAAAAATGAACGAAGAACAAAAAAACAGGTTGAAAGCTCTTAAAGAACGATTTTGCACACGGGCCTTGATAACGGAGCTTTATGGCATTGATTTTCCGGATGAGAATTTGATCGGGCATCTGAAGGTTTGGGGACATCAATTCTATAAAAAAGACGATTTGGTAAAACCGGACGGAGCTATCAACCGACATGCTTTAGAGCTTTTTTTTCAGGCATGCCGATTGCTGCCCATGAAACTGGCCGCAGCCAGGCTGGGAATGGGAAAAGACTCTTTTATGGCCGTTCTTACGACCATGAAAAGAGAAGGCATGGATTACGGTCTGTACGATATCGAAGAACAGACCATACAGGAGAGCTATATCAGAAAAATCCACAAAAACTTTTCCGAACTATCACGCACTATTTTTGGAAATCATTCCGATTATTGCGAACGACTCCATCAAGCAATAAAAAATTATCTGGATATAGAAGTAGAACCCCTTCATTGCATTACATCGGAAGCTCTAAAACAGGACCCACTTCTTTATGCCTATGAATTCGACGTGATCACATTGGAGCCAGTCGGTTTGGAATATAGCATCTTGCTGGATTTTAAAAAACCGATCCGCCTAAGACCGGATTCCTGTTCAATGAAATTATATGCTCGGGAAAGCGACATCCTACGGGAATTTGTTTTAGCGGGGGCCGAACCTGAGCTTCCGGATGGTCTCTAATCAATTGTAATAATGACTGGGTGAATGCATGCAAAGGATTTTATCGCAAAGCGTAACGAATATCCTGTATAAGATCAATCCTGGGAAACGGCCGGATGGTGAAGAATTTATTCCCTATCGGTTCGACGGGATTATTTCCCGATTCAGCGGCGACAAATTCCATGACTGGTTTGTGACATTTGTCGATAATATTTCGGAAGAGGACCCGTCTCGAATCGCAATTGAAGACAACATTGCTTTTTTGGGGCATATCAAATGGAAAGAAAAAAAATTGACCTACTTAAATCTACAGGCAATTATCATTCTCGACAGCGATATCGAGTCCTTCTATCTGAAAGACGACGCGAATTATCACTATCTCAGGTTTGATTACGACTTAAACAACCTGGGCCCCTTATTTAAAGAACAGCTGCCGCATGTTCATATTCAGCCGAAAGGAGCGCCCCGATTTCCTTTTCATTTCAGTGACTCCGGCAATTCGATTGTGGATTTCCTGGAATTTATCTACATAAATTATAAGTATGACACTTGGTATGACTGGCTTGAAGAACTCTGGGAAAGTGCCCCGGAATTTGGTTCGGAAAACGACCAATTCTACAATATTGTTGACTCTTACAAAAGAAACAATTCAAATAGTCTCCTAAATGAACATAGAAATCAATTGAATCTCATAAAAAAATATGCCAAAGACGCCAAGGACAGAGCTTATCCTTTAAGGATAGACCTGAAAAACGTTTCCGCTCTGAATTATCCCATGTAGAGGTCGATTTGAGAAACGAAACCCGGCACTTATCTAAAATCACGCCGATTGTATTTGCGTCGTGCGCCATTCCAGATACTCCCCGATCATTTTGGCAAGCTCGATTAGACCCAATTTCGGAAAAAGACCGGCCGTTTCATTGTACCGATCAATATGCAATGAATGTACAAGACCGTTCCTGGTTATAACGGCTTTAGGGGCAAACCCATGTTGGCTTGACCATCGTCGATTGTCGGGTTTCGCTACGTTGCACATTCAAACAGACTTTTTCACAGCCCAGCCAAACGCCCCGATCCGAACGACAAACGTCTTATATTCGAACGTCGAACGCATAGTTTCCGAACCCCGGACGCCCGAAACAAAGAAACATAACAAAAACTGTCATAAATGCATCGCCCCATCATTCGGGCTTTTGCTCATAACGGTTCCTGTCCGCCACCTCCCCCGGCAGCCGCGCCGATTTTCCGAAAAAATGGGGTTGACTATGGTCCCTATCTGAAATAAAAGGTACGGAAATTTTTTTTTCGGCGGTCTTTTTCAGATTTGTCTGGTTTCTAAAAAAGACTATTACAAATCAGTATTCGAGAAGGGTTCGACAACGCCTCCAGGCGTGGAACTGCCTCGAATTTTGAGTCCGGAAAACCGGAAGGGGAACCTATGCACCTATTTTTTCTATCGCTGTCCTTAATTTTTTTCGGGGGGCTTGTCCCCCTCTTTTTGTGGCGTCGTTTCGCGACGATGAAACAGGCGGCCGTCGGATTGCTGTCGGCCGGATGCCTGGCAGGCGTGTTCGACGCGGTCGGCAAACTGGTCAAGCCCGAAGGATGGATCGCGGATTTCGATTTTCCGCTCAACGCCTTTCCATTGTCCTTTCGAATCGATCTTCTATCGGCTTTTTTTCTGCTAGCCATCTTCTTCGTCTCGTTGCTCGCCGCAATCTACAGTTTCCATTACATGAGCAACGAGGGGAAGGCCCGGCGAATCGCCTCCAACTACTTCTTTTTCAGCCTCCTCATCGCGTCCATGGCCCTGGTGGTTTCGTCCGGCAACCTGGTGACGTTCATGCTGTCGTGGGAACTTATGTCCCTATCCTCGTTTTTCCTCGTGGTCCATGATTTCGAGGACGCCCAGAATCGTCGCGCCGGATACCTCTATTTCATCTTTTCGCAAGTGGGCGCCATGTTCATTCTGGCGGCATTCGGCACCATGTACGCCCACACGGGAGATCTGGGCTTCGATGCGGCCGCAGGCATTCCGGAAGCGGTCAAGCTTCTTGTTTTCGCGTTGGCCTTCGTAGGGTTCGGATCGAAAGCGGGCGTTTTTCCGTTCCATGTCTGGCTGCCCCACGCCCACCCGGCGGCCCCCAGCCACATTTCGGCGGTGATGTCCGGGGTCATGATCAAAACCGGCATCTACGGCATCCTGCGCATGTACGCGATTCTGGACTGGCCGACGCCCGCCTTCGGATACATCGTCCTGATCGCGGGGATTGTCTCGGGGGTCCTGGGGGTCGTCTACGCGCTCGGACAGCACGATCTGAAACGGCTTCTGGCCTATCACAGCGTGGAAAACATCGGGATCATTCTCATCGGCATGGGGGTCGGGATGATCGGCGCGGCGACCGGAAATCCAGTGGTAGCGGTGCTGGGATTTTCCGGCGGCCTACTTCATGTCCTCAACCATTCCTTGTTCAAGTCGCTTCTTTTCATGGGCGCCGGGATGGTGCTTCACAAGACGGGGACCCGCACCATAGATGTTCTCGGCGGGCTGATCAAGAACATGAAGGTTACCGGAACCACGTTTCTGATCGGTTCTCTCGCCATTTCGGGACTGCCTCCCTTCAACGGTTTCGTGAGCGAATTTCTGATCTACGTCGGCGGATTCAAAGGGGTTGCCATCGGCGAGACGGCATTTGCGATGAACCTGATGGGGATCGTCGCATTGGCGGTCATCGGCGGCCTGGCCCTCGCTTGCTTCACCAAGGTGGTGGGAGTGGTGTTCCAGGGCGAACCGAGAAGTTCGGCGGCCGAAAACGTGGACGAAAAAGGCCCGGCCATGCTGCTTCCCATGGTGGTCCTGGCAGCCGCGTGCGCAATCATCGGCCTGTTTCCCTCCGCCTTCGCCGCCATGTCCGTCAAAGCGGTCTCGGCCTTGGGACTGGATATGGCTTCCGTTTCCATGGAGCCGTTCATGCAGTTGACCGGCAACATCACCAAGGGCGCCATGCTTTTCCTGGCCCTGCTTCTTCTGATCTTCGCACTCCGCACGCGTCTATACCGAGGAAAGACCGTGACAAGTTCGGGGACCTGGGGATGCGGGTTCACCCAGCCGACCGCCAAGATGCAATACACCGGGTCCTCCTATGCCGGTTCCATCCTGGACTTTTTCGGCGTACTGGCCCCGGTCAGCGAAGACCACCCGCCGGTCAAAGGGCGTTTCCCCGCGAAAACCCATTATCACAGCCACGTGCACGACATTGCCGAGATGCATATGGAAGGGGCGGTGGTTCGCCCGGTCCTGTGGCTGTTCGACAAGCTGCGATGGCTTCAGCACGGGGACATTCACCTTTACATCGGCTACATTCTTCTGACCATCGTCGTCCTTCTGTTTTTTGTTTGACCGACTCGTCACCATATTGAATATGTACTTTATTGAAAAAAAATTCTTTGTAGAAAACCTGGTTCATCGCGGACTTGTTGGAAAAAACGCGTGTCCGCCGCCCCTTTCGAGGGAAGCGCGAATGGTAACCAGAGCTTCCAGCTCTGGTCCGAAACTGCGGATAGGCCACCCAGTCGAAACCAGGACACGCCAGACCAGGATGGTCTGGTTACCAACGATACGCCTATTCCCGCAAATCTGCGATGAATCGAAAATCTTCGGTTTCGAGGGCATCTTTCGTCCTTCGCCGCCGTTGAATCCGGGCCCTCCCGGTCGCAACCCGTACCTTGAGAGGACTTTATGATCAAATCATTGATATTTTTCGCTTTGGCGATGATTCTGGCGCCCTTTTATTCCGCGCTTATCCTGAAGGTAAAGGCGTTTTTCGGCGGAAAAAAGGGGCCGCCCTTGCTCATCAACTACTACACCCTGGCCAAGTTGCTGAAAAAGGGGTCGGTCTACAGCACCAGCACCACGTACATTTTCAAGCTGGGACCGATGGTCTCGCTCTGCGTGGCGACCATCGCGCTGATGTTCGTTCCCATCGCGGGACAAGCGCCCCTTTTCTCCTTTGACGGAGACATTATTCTTCTGCTCTACCTGCTCGGCCTGGGACGATTTTTCACCATCGCGGCCGCCATGGACACGGCTTCTCCCTTCGAGGGAATGGGCGCGGCCAGGGAAGCGTATTTTCCGATCATCTGCGAAGCCACGCTCTTCATGATCCTGATTCTTTTCTACGTGCTCACCGGCGAACTGAGGCTTGCCGCCTATTTTGCCGGAGACCAGCCCATGGGGCTTTGGAGCACGGCAGGCTCGCCGCTGCTTTTTCTGGCGATCGCGTTTTTCATCATCCTGCTGACCGAAAACTCGAGGGTCCCCGTGGACGACCCAGCCACCCACCTGGAGCTGACCATGATACACGAGGTCATGGTCCTGGACCACAGCGGGCCGGACTTCGCCTTCATCGAGCTGGGCTCCTTTTTCAAGCTGTTCTTCTATTCCACCCTCGTCGCCCGCCTGATCTGCCCGTTTTCCCTTGGCGGCTTCGCCGCCGACGCGGGACTGTTCTTTCTGAGTCTCGCCGCAGTCTACGCCGCAGTAGGCGTTACGGAATCGGTGATGGCCCGCTACCGCATGGACAAGGTGCCTCAGTTCGTACTGACCTCCTTCGCGTTGGCCTTCTTTGCAACCGTAATAACCTTGGAGTTTGTAAAATGATCCAAATGGTAGATACCATACTGGCGCTGGCCCTGTTGTCCGTGTTGTTTTCCTTCGGGTCCAGCAGGCTGCCGACCCTGATCAAGGTGCTGGCGTTTCAGGGCATCGTCGTGTCGGTCGTTCCGCTGTTCTTCGATTTCGACCTGTCCACGGGAGGCATCATATTCACCATCGTCACGCTCATGATCAGGGGGATACTGATTCCCGGCTGCATCTACTACGCCGTAAAAAAGGTGGAGATCAAGCGGGAGGTCGAACCGATCGTCGGCTATCACGCGTCGCTTCTGGCAGGGCTGTTGCTGATCGTGGGCGCGACATTCGTCAGCCCCAAATTCAATCTTCCCCAGACAAGCGAGTACGTGTTGCTTCTGCCCACCGCCATATCCCTTCTGGTCGCGGGAATGTTTCTGCTGATGGCAAGGCGAAACGCCATTGCCATGGTCCTCGGGTACATCATGATAGAAAACGGGATTTACCTCGTGGGCACCGGCTTTTCCGTCGCCGTCCACCATATCGTGGAGTTCGGCATCCTGCTGGACGTACTGGCGGGCGTCATGATCATGGCCATTATCCTGCAAAATATCAAACACGAGTTTGACGATGTGGATACGGCCCTGCTGAGAACATTAAAGGAATAGGGGTTTGATTCATGGTTGAAATCGTTTTTCTGATTCCGTTCATCGCCGGAGCGCTGGCGTTTTTCATGCCGAAAGAACTGGGAAGAGTACTTCTGGTGGTCATCGGCGCGGTTCACCTGGCGTTGTCCGTTTTTCTGTGGATTAAGCGCCCGGAAGCTTTCCTTCCTGATTATTTCACGGTTACGCCGGAAGGGCTTTTGTCGCTGCTGGTGATTTCGCTGCTGTTCTTTCTGATATCCATCTATACGAGAGCCTACCTGGAGGCGGCCGAACTTCGCTCCGAAAACGCGTTCATCGGGTTCATGCTTCTCTTCCTGTCCACCATGACGATGGTGACCTTGTCCGACCACATCATGGTCATGTGGATCGCCATCGAAGCCACGACCCTGGCGAGCGCGCCGCTCATCTACACGCACCGGTCGGCGGCGTCCATCGAAGCGACTTGGAAATACGTTCTGATCTGTTCGGTGGGCATCGCTTTGGCGCTTCTTGGTTCGGTGCTGATCGCCCTGTCCATGGACGTGGCCGGGGTCGATGCGCCGCTGGCGTTCACAAGCCTTGCGCAAGTCGCCAAGCAACTGAACCCGCTGTGGCTCAAGACCGGGTTCGTGTTCATCCTGGTGGGCTACGGGACCAAGATGGGTCTCGCCCCCATGCACACATGGCTTCCGGACGCCCATAGCGAGGCGCCCAGCCCGGCCTCCGCACTGCTGTCCGGAGTTCTCCTCAACTGCGCCTACCTGGGGATTTTCAAGACCAACAAGATCATGCACGCGGCCGGCATGGCAGACTTTTCCGGCACGATACTCATTGTGTTCGGGCTTGTTTCCATCATGGCGGCAGCCACCTTCATTCTGAAACAGACCGAGTACAAAAGGCTCCTGGCCTACTCCAGCATCGAGAACATGGGAATCATCGCCTTCGGCACCGGCGTCGGCGGACTCGGGGTGTACGGCGCGGTGATCTGCCTGATTCACCACAGCCTGATCAAATCGTCGCTGTTTCTGTGCTCCGGCAACATTCTTCTGGGCTTCGGCAGCCGCCTGATCGAGAGCACCGGAAAACTTGTCCAGAAGATGCCGAAAACCTTCGTGGCGTTCTTCGGCGGTTTCGCGGGCATCTCGGGCTTTCCGCCGTTCGGCATATTCCTAGGGGAACTGTTCATCGTGATCGCCGCGTTCAAGGCAGGCTACTATGTCCCTGTCGGACTTTTCATCCTGAGCATCTGCGTCATTTTCGCCGGTTTCGCCAAGCATGTCATGCAGATTTCCTTCGGCGACATTCGCGGCGTGCCGCCGGTGGATGAGCACCCGGCCATGGTCTGGCCCCAATATGTTTTGTTGATGACATCCCTGGTGCTGTGCTTGTGGATGCCGGACACCTTGTATCAGACAATCATCAATGCTGTCGAAACCATAGGCGGGGGATTTTAATGAAATCGGGTTATTTTTTAAAGGTAGGAAATGGAAAGGCGGTCGCCGGAGACCAGATCCCGCAGCTGTCGTTCGCGGATTTCCGCAGCGAGGTCCTCTACAATGTGAACTCCGGAGGAAAAATCGTACAGTATTTCGCCTATCCGGACGGCTCGAACCTCAAGTTGCTCGCGGTGTTGAGAAACGACGAACAACTTGCGGCCGGAAGCTGCGCCATGCCGGCGACATATCCGTCCCTGACTCCCCACTGCGAGCCCTTGCACATGTTCGAGCGGGAGATCGCGGAACAATACGGCGTGCACCCGGCAGGGCATCCGTGGCTGAAAATGGTTCGCTACCATGCCAACTACCGGGGGGTGGACGATGTTTTCGGAAACGACTACGAGCAGGACATTCCCGGCAATTACAACTATTATTCCGTGGAGGGCGAAGAGATTCACGAAGTCGCCGTGGGGCCTGTCCATGCCGGTGTCATTGAACCCGGCCATTTCCGGTTCAACTGCATCGGCGAACGCGTGCTGAACCTGGAGATTCAACTGGGATACCAGCACCGGGGAATCGAACGGACCCTTCTGACATGCGATCCCAAGCGCTATCCGATATTGGCGGAGGGCATCGCGGGGGATACGGCGATCGGACACAGCCTGTGCATGTCCCAGGCTTTCGAAGGGCTGGCGGGCAAGACAGTGGACCCGGGCGCCCGTGTCATACGCACCGTCGCATTCGAACTGGAGCGCATCGCCAACCATGTGGGCGACCTGGGAGCGCTCAGCGGAGACGTGGCCTTTCTGCCCCCCGCTAACTATTGCGGACGCATGCGCGGCGACTTTCTCAACATGTCGCTCTGGATGTGCGGCAATCGCTTCGGAAAAGGCCTGGTGAGACCCGGCGGCGTCCTATTTCCCCTCACCGACGAGGACCGGGAGGTCCTGGACGGCAGAATCGCGGAACTCCAGCCTCAGGTGAAACACACCATCGAACTGCTGTTTTCCACGCCCAGCGTGCGGGCCCGTTTCGAAAACTGCGGGACCGTTTCAAAGCAAGACGCCGAGAAACTGGGACTCGTGGGCCCTGCCGGGCGCGCTTGCGGCGTTCTCTACGACGCGCGCAGAACATTTCCCACCGAGAACTATCCCAATCTGTACGTGCCGGAAAACGACGCGGTCAGCGGCGACGTCTACGCCCGGGCGAGGGTCCGCGCCGACGAGACGCTTCATTCCTTGGAGATGGTGCGTTTCATGCTCAAAAAGCATATCGACACCGAATGTGTGCCGCCGGCCGAGGAAATAGCGCTTGCGCCTTCGTCATTCGTGGTGACGGTCAACGAGGGCTGGCGAGGAGAAGTGTCGCACTGCGTTCTGACCGACAAGAACGGACGCATCAAGCGCTACAAGATCAAGGACCCTTCCTTCCACAACTGGAACGGATTGTCCATGTCTCTGCGGGATACGGGAATTTCCGACTTTCCTTTGAACAACAAGAGCTACAACTTGTCCTATTGCGGGTTCGACCTATAGGCCGAAGGCCCTTTTGCGTTCGGTGAAAACAAGATCTAAGAAACCGGGCTTGGTTTTAGCATCGGCCAATTTAGAGACAATTGCTCCTATAGTCGTCATTCCGGGCGGAGCGGTATTCAACCCGGATGTCGATAAAAACCAAAGGGGCTTGGTTTCCCTCGGCGTCGCCAAGCCAGATAATGTAGCGTAGACCCGGAATCCAGGTGGCCGAAGTTAGAACCATGCCCCCAAAAACATAAAAAACATAAAGAAACGACGTGGAACAACCATGCTCAATACATTAAAAAACAGATACGAACAAGGTTACAGGACATCGGCCTATCCCCGGACGACCATCCAATTGCCGGAACGATACCGGGGAATGCCGGTCGTCTACAGGTCGGCCGCAAAGGAGCTGGCCGAACAGTGCGCTTTGGCCTGCCCCCAGAACGCCATCGACGCAGAGCGCCGCGTGATCGACATGGGACGCTGCGTGTTCTGCGGGACCTGCGAGCGCCTGTCCAAAGGCAAATTCGTTTCCTTCACCCAAGCATTCGAGCTTTCGACGGCGGAAAGGGAGCACCTAGTCACCGACGGAACGCCGCTTCCGGATTTGGCCGAGCATTCGCGCCAGCATTTCAAGAAGCTTTTCGGACGGTCCCTTCAATTGCGGCAGGTGAGTTCGGCGGGATGCAACGCTTGCGAGGCGGACTTGAACGTTTTGGCGACGCCGTTTTTCGACTTGGCCCGCTTCGGCATCAATTTCGTGGCTTCCCCTCGCCACGCGGACGGCATCGTGGTCACCGGCCCGATTTCCAAAAACATGAGAACAGCCACGCTTCAGACCTACGAGGCCGTGCCGTCGCCCAAGGTGGTGATCGCGGTGGGAAGCTGCGCCATTTCCGGCGGGCCGTTTCACGGAAGCCCGGAAGTCAGCGAGGGGCTCGGCAGCATCATCCCGGTGGATCTGTTCATTCCGGGGTGCCCCCCGCACCCGCTGACGAACCTGCACGCCCTGTTGAACTTCTTCAAATAAGGCCGCAATCGGGATTCTCGGGTGGGCCGGTTCGGGATCGTGGGGTGCATAGGTCGGGATCGTAGGATGGGTGGGCCGGGATCGTAGGGTGGGTGGGTCGCTACCCAGGCGTTCGGACTCTGGTTGCAACCTTGTTTCTTTCCGTGCCCTTTCGAGCCAGTACGGAGTCCAACCCACCATTTCCCGAGCCGCCACAAATCCTTTTGCGTCCGACGAAGCAGCGAAGCGACGAGAAAAATGGCCCGCTGCACTCCGCGCCGGATCGAAAGCCGAGATCGTATGGCGGGTGGGCCGGGATCGTAGGGAGGATGGGGCAGGATCGTAGGGTGGGTGGGTCGGCACCCAGGCGTTCGGGACTCTGGTTGCAGCCTTGTTTCTTTCCGTGCCCTATCGAGCCAGAGCGGAGTCCAACCCACCATTTCCCGAACAGCATCGGATCCTTGTATCCTACGAAGCGACGAAGAGACGCGAAAAATGGCGCGCTGCACTCCGCGCCGGATCGAAAGCCGAGATCGTATGGCGGGTGGGTCGGGATCGGATGGTGGGTGGGTCGGCACCCAGGCGTTTGGGGCTGGTTGGCACATTGTTTCTTTCCGTGCCCTTTCGAGCCAGTACGGAGTCCAACCCACCATTTCCCGAACAGCATCGGACCCTTGTGTCCGAAAAAGCGACGAATGAGCGCAAAAAATGGTGGGTTGGACTCCATGCCAGTTCGAAAGGCCGTCTATTCCAATAAAATTTGCATTAGCGACAACGCCTCGGTTCCAACCCACCCACCCTACGATCCCGAACCAATCCGCGCAGCAGGCCCAATAATCAGAGTGTTTTCAACGTCATTTTCATCACCGCTCGCCCCACACCACTTACAGAAGGCTCCCCCAATAAATGCAGGGAACCTTCTGTTTGCAAACTAGGGCTCGATATCGATGGAGGGATAAATCCCTTCCATAGATCCGCGCGGATAGGGCTGGACGAGGTTGAACGAGATGTCCTGGCCTTTCTGTGCGTGGCCGCGGTTGGTCTGGCCGTCGAAAAAGGCGCCGTTGGCTTCCAGGATGTGTTCGATGCGGTGCTGGAAAGCATGCACGAAAGCGGCCCCGTCCCCGGTAAACTTCATAGCCCCCATTGTCAGCTCCCCTTTGACTTCCGCCAGTTTCTCCAGCGGAATACTGTGTTCCTTCAGATCTTCCTGCTTGCGAATATAGCCCCAGACCAGATGCTTTTCCGGAATCTTTACCGGTTCGGAAAGATCCATGATGGTGTGGGGCATCACGATGCACTCGTTGCCGACGGTCAACTTGCAGTCTTTTCTTCCCCACAAAAAACAGTTGAATCCGACAAAAACCTTTTTGCCCATGTTGGCGTGGATGATGGATGCGCCGTGGGCGGTCACGTTGTAGCCTTCGAGATTGGAATAGCTGATGTAGCAGTTCTCCTGGGCGTTGGCCCCCTCTCCCAAGTACGAATTTTCCAGATAGGCCCTCTGGGACACCAGAACGTTCCTGCTAATGCGGTTTTTGCCCCTCCACACGCTGTAGCGGTTGATGGACGCGCCGGGAGGTACCTCCTTGACGGGAGAACCCAGATGCACCACGTCGTAGAGCACCTGGAAATCGGTCTTGCGATCCTCGGCAAAGTCCATGAACAGACCCATCGCCCCCTTGCCGGGCTCGAAGGCGATGTATTTCTGGCGCAATACGTCCTTTGGGAAAAGGTAATTGAAATCGAAAACATCCTCGTACCGCACCCAGACACGCCCGGATTCGATCTCCTGGTGGGAAAGCTCCCCGACCTGCAAGTACGTGTAGGTCCCCACCCGGCAGTCGTGAAGCGTGGTCAGGTCCACGGTGCTGAAAGGCTCCAGAAAGCAGCCCTCCACAGGGGCGCCGTGTATGTTGGCGTAAGGGGCGGAGGTCGTATTCTTGATCAGATAAAGCTCCATCTTTTCCGGGTTGTGGGAAAAATTGTGCACGAGGGTCTTGACCAGAAAGCTATCCTTGATCCAGATGACTTCGTCTTCCTCGCACTTCAGAGGAGTGCCGTTCACGTCGAGTTCCTCCCCCATCTCTTTGAGTTCGTCCCCCCGGACGTCGCACTTGTAGAGAATCGAATTGTCAACCTTGCATCTTCCCAGAAAGTAGGTCCCCGCCAAGTTGGAGTTGCTGAAATGAAAGTGGATCTGGTGGTTGGACCAGATTCCGTAGAACGCGTAGAACTTGACCAGTTGATCCAATGAAACAAGCTCTCGCATATAGGGCCTCACATCGACGGATTGTCTCCGCAAATTGATGTTTACGCGATTCAAAATACGGTCCAAAAGTTTCTCCAGCTTTTCCATGCAAACTCCTTTTTTTTAATGTTGACGGTATTATTCAGCCTTTTGGGCCTTGGGTACAGAAACCGAAATTCGGCCCCTTATGCCAAAAAAACAACCTTATGTCAACAATTGCGCTCGGAAGCGACGGCAGAACGCATTTCCGGCGTTGCTTTCTGTCGTCCCTGACGGGACTTTTGGCAAAACGGTTCGAAAACCCGGCAATGAATTGCCGGGCTATTGTCTGTCGTCCCTGACGGGACTGTGAGCAAAGGGGAAACACATAACAGGGGTGCGCGCTACGGTTGACAGGACGCCGGAGCGTCCCGGCATGCGTTCCCACGCTGGAGCGTGGGAACAAGTCAACATGGCAAAGAATTGCCGCGCCATTGCCTGTCCTCCCCGACGGGACTCGGTTCGTGGCGCGGCCATGTCCCGGCAATGAATCGCCGGGCTATTCGACTCGTGGCCACGCTCCGGTGTTGGTAAGAGCAGCCACACCCGGCTTCCGACTCGTTCGACTCATTCCCGCGCTGGAAGCGGGAACGAATCGCCTCCCCCCCCGACAAAAAAAGGCGCACTCTTAAAAAAGAACGCGCCTTTTCAATATCCTCTTTTTTTCCCCTTTCGAGCTTGAACAAAAGGCTATCTTGCTGAGCATCCTGGCAAGACAACGGATTTCCTGCTAAAACGATTTCAGCCCGATCACCAGGACCCCGATGGTCTCCCCTTGGTCCTTCACCGGCAGCGACACCTGGATTGTCGTCGTCTGGCTGCTCTCGTCGAACTCGGGTTGTCCCATAAAAAGTTCCCCATAACCGTTGTTGAAGCAGGCGGTGAATTTTTCCTCGTCCCCCTGCCAGTAATCGGAGGTCTTGGGAAACAAGGCGACGATGGCCCCGTTTCGGTCGCAAAGAAACCCTTCGGTATACAGGAATTTGTTTTTCTGAATTTGGATTTTCAAATATATCGACGGTTCCCTTGCCAAGAGTTGCTGGACGAACTCGAGTTGCCCCCCGGCCATCCATTCTCGGTCTATCCTTTGGATTTCCTCCAGGCTCATATTTTCGGCGTTTTGTTCCCTTACGGCCTTCACGAGGATTTCGGCCTGGGCAATTTCCTCAAGATTCGGCATTTTGCTCATAACGAGTTGCTTCATTTTATTTTCTTGCGCCTGCAATGGCGAAGAAAACAGCATCGGAGAAAAAACGGAAATCGCGAAAAGCCCCAAAAACAGCGAACACACCTTTTTCATACCTCTCATTTTCGACCTCCCTAAAGATAAACGATGAATGATTTCGGTTGGTTTTCATAAGAATAACCAACTATGCAAACCGGATCTGCGGCAAATCGCATACCGGAAATCAAAGGATGGCGACGTTTAAGACGCCAATGGCGACCAAAATGTCGTTCAATAAATTTTTATCAGTGCGAGGGGTTTTGCGTTGCCATAAACACCGTTTCAGATTCAGGATTGTAACGTTCTACATGTCAAAAGCATCTACATCTCAAAAGCGCGCGTGCTCTCAAAAAAGCAATCTGCAATCTGGTCGGTAGGGGAGGAACCTGTCCGGCCGAAAGGCAACGACTCTTGGAAGGGACGACAAACCGTAAAAGACACGGGGCGCGCTTGGCCGCCCCGCGTCCTTCATCCGGTTGCTCGACCTGAGAATGCTTCTTTCTGGTGGAATGAAATGTCGCCGGGCTTCGGCTGGAAACCCGGCGCTTTCTGTCCGCCCGCCGGCGGGTCTTCTATTTTTTCTTCATGCTTGAAACCTTGAACTGCATGACCTGTTCGAGAAGCTTATCGGAGACCGCGCTCATTTCCCCGGCAAGCCGCACACTTGCCTCGGCAGCTTCGGTGGATCGATACGAGCTTTGCAGGGACTCGTCGGTAATGGCCATGAGCCTCTTGGAGCGCTGGGCCTGCAAGCCGGTCATTTCTTCGGTTTTCTTGGTTCGATCGACGACGCCCTGCATTTCCTTTCCGATCCGCTCCGCGACTTCGTCGGCGTTCGCGGAGAGCTTGGCGACGGTCTCGACCTTTTCCACCAGGGAGCCGAGAGCTTCCTCGGCGATTTTTCTACGTTCGCCCTGGGCACCGGCGAGGCTACCGATCTGCTCGGCGAGTTCGTTCAACTGGCCCATGGTCTTGTCCACCTGCTGGGTGCCTTCGGCCAGTTGCTGCGCCTTTTGCGAAATGTCGAGAATGGCGTCGAGGTTGGCCCGGCCGCCTTCGGCGATTTTCGCAAGGGCCTTGGTGGACTGGTCGGTCAGCTTGGTACCTTCCTCGACCCTGGACACCGAGTTCTTGATGAGGCCGGTAATCTCCTTGGCGGCTTCCGAAGACCTCTGGGCGAGCTTGCCGACTTCGTCGGCGACGACCGCGAAGCCCTTGCCGTGTTCGCCGGCACGGGCGGCCTCGATGGCCGCGTTCAAGGCGAGAAGGTTGGTCTGCTCGGCGATTTCGGTGATAACGCCGATGATCTCGGAGATCTGATCCGAGGACTGGGCGATTTCGGCCATACCGGCAACGGTCGCCTTGACCGATTCGGCACCCTCGTTGGCGGCGTTTCTTACGTTTTCGCCCTGTTCCATGGCCATACTGGCGGCCTCGACCATCTCTTGGATGATCTTACCGATGGCGTCGATGGCCTTGGTCGATTCCACGACGGCCTCGCCCTGTTTCTGCGCGGTGGCCACAACCTGCGCGCCGGTCTGTCCCATGGCGCCGACGCGCTCGGTGGCGATGTTGGCCTGCTCGGTCTGTTCCTTGGCGATATCGACCACCTCGGCCAAGGCCTTGATGAGTTCCTCGACGTGTACCTGGGACTGGGCCGCCGCTTTCTCCTGCTCGGAGGAAGCCGCAGCGACCTCGCCAGCGGTAGCTCCCATCTCTTGCATGGTCTTCTGGGTTTCCTCGAGCTTTTTCTGGTCTTCCTCCATATTTTTCTTGGCGCTGGAAGCGCCCGTATTCACTTGCTCGGAACTTTTCTTCACTACGTCCGCCGATTCAAGCATGTAACCGAACGATTCGTCGAGCTGCTCGATCAGATTGTTCAACTCGGATGCCATGCTGCCGATTTCGTCGGTGTGCGTCACAGGCACTTTTATGGTGAGGTTTCGTTCCTGCGCCATCTGATTGATCGTCTTGGCAATGCCGATGATCGGATTGGCCAGGGTCCGCGCCATGAAAAACGCGATCAAGAGGACGCCGACGGCCACGCCGACGGCGATGTACCCCAGATTTTTTCTAAGTGTGAAAACCGCAGCCAAGGCCTCCGCCTCGTCTATTTCCGTAACGAGTACCTCGGTGACGCCGAAATAGCTGACGGGCTGGTAGGCGGAAAGGACTTGGTTGCCTCGATAGTCGATAACGTCCATGACGCCGGTCCTGCCCTGCGCGCCCTCCTTGACCGATTCGTGGTCCGCTTTGTTTTTCAGGATGGTCGTCTCCGTGACGAAGCGGGATTGGGAGAGCATGAGGAAGTTGTTGCTGTTTACAAGATAGGACTCGCCGGTCTCGCCCATACCTTCGCGGTTCTGGAGGATTGCGTTGATAATATTCAACGGAAGCTGGAAAGCCAGGACCCCCATGGCCCTTCCTTCCGACAAAACCGGAGCGGCCATGAAGCGAGCGCCTTCGTTCGACGGCGCGTAGAATTCGAGTTCGCTCAGGAAAACGTCTCCGGAGTTTCCTTTGATCGCCTTGCGAAATGTTTTACCGAGCCCTGTTTCCGCATAGGTCCCGTTGTCCAGATTGGAAAAAAGATCGACCTCCCTTTGGGCGCTCCAGACGATGTCGCCGTCCTCGGCGATAAGGAAAATGTCATAGAGGCCATAGATGTCGATGAAGCCTGCCAGGGCCTCGTCGGTGGCCCGGTAGCTTTCGTTGAACGCGCTCACGGGCGCGTTGGGCGCAAGGGCGCTTCTGGCGGCCGAATTCCTGGCGCGCTGGTTGTCCCCCAAAACTTGAAAGGTCATCTCCACGGCCTCCAAGGCCTGGGCGACAACCGGTCGTCTGGAGTTGTAAACCAAGTTTTTGGAACGTTCGGTGAACCAGTCTGTGAGCTGTTGCGCCCGGGAGGAGCGGACGGCGATCATCTTGCTTTCCGCTTCCTTGACCAAGGCTTGTTCCGCCGCGTCGTCGGCGAAGTATCCCACGACCCCGATGGGGATCATACTGATGAAAAGGGCGAAAATCAAAAGTTTCCACCGCAAACTGAGGTTGAAGAACCACCGGACTGGACTCATGATAACCTCCTATTTCTTAAAGGTTTGGTAGCTTGTCTATCTTGTCTAATAAACTGTTCGCGGCGGGTCGGAGACCGGGTTCGGTCTCCAATCCCGTTCGTAATACATGTGTTGTCTTTCCGACACTATTCCGAAACTGCGGAGGCGCCGGTCCCCGTCCCCGCTGGATACACCGGGCTGGCTTGCGCCTCCTGCTCCCCGGGGAAGAGTGCCATCTGCACGGGGTTTTCCGCACGGGTCGGCGCGACGGCTTCTCCATCTATCTCTTCGATGATGTTGAAGCAGTCCTGGCTTCCCGGCTGGAAACGTTTTCCCTCGACGACCAAAAAGGGATGGATTCCCTGATGGTCCCATTTTCTGTAATACTCCTGGCCCAAAAGCAGTGTGAATCGAAAGTCTTCCAGGGCCGGAACGACCTTCGCCGGTGTCGTGGTTCCCGCGCGCCTGACCGCGTCGGCCCATGCCACGAGGCTCACGTAGGCCGTTGCGGCCGCGCTGCTGGGTTTTTTCCCGTACGCGCTTTCATACATCCTGACGAAATCTCTCGACCCCTCGTATCTGTCCGACATGGCGTGATACCACGGGGAGATACCGATAACGCCGCTGATGGCCTCGGGCCCGGCGTCTTCGGCAGTATTCATGTCGAGAATAGGAGCAACGATCGCCATCTTGTTCTTCAATCCCATCGACGACGCCTGCTTTAAAATCGCAGTCAAGTCGTTTCCGAACTGAACGCAGACCAAAACGTCCGGATTGGCCTTGGCCGCCTCCTCGAGCTTCATGAGATACCCCAGGCGATTTTTCATGGCGCTGGACGCCAAGCCCGCTTTGGAGCCCAATGGAGTGGCCGTGGTATAGACCGTGGTCGCACCTTGGGGTTCCAGGGTTTTTCTCATGAGTTCGGTCACGCCCTGCCCCCAGGCATAATCCGCATAGATATAGGCGTAGCGGGCGTTCGGTCCGAAACGGCCGACAAACGTCTTGGCAAGGGCTTTGGTGAACATGTGGGCATTGACATACCATCGGAACGTATGTCTGTTGGCGTTTTTTCCCGTAGGTTCGTTGGAACTGGTGACCGCCGCCATGAAAACGACCCCTCTTCGATTGCATTCTTCGCCCAAAGCGACGGCGACCGAGGAACTTGACCCGCCGGTGATCATGACAGCCCCTTTGGAAATATGGTCCTGCGCGACTTTCACAGCCGCTTGGGGATTGGTTTGGGTGTTGCCGACCAAATATGAAATCGGCCCCCCTGGCAATCCGCCCTGATTGTTGATTTCCTTGATGGCGAGCTTGTATGCGTTCAGCTCCTCCTCCCCCTGCTTCGCGTACGCCCCGGTTTGCGGTACCGTAATTCCAATGACCGTTGCCGCGCCAACCTCGCTTGCAGCAAAGACGGCCGCGAGCAGTAGGGAGAAAATTAGAACGGTTGCTTTTCCCTTTTCAGTTTTCATTGATAGTCTCCTTGGTTGATTGGTTTATTATTGTATTTGGATGTAATCCGAATTTCACAGTTTTCGATTCTATTTCGAGTGAACCTTGGCTTGCAATGTCCGGACGCGCTCCTTTGCCCCTGCCGTCGCCAGCTCACCGGCCTTCCCCGTTCGTCGGTAAAACCATACGAGATTCCTCCTTTTTGCGTGGTCGTCCTCACATGCTCGCGAAAGCGCATGCCAAGAAAGCAAGCAATATCGGCGCCGAGAGCATCAAGCAGTACGAGATTCTTTCCCGGCTCAAAACGCACGGAACCGCTTTGCTCGTATAATATTTTTTTCGAAGACGATAACCGTATTTGACGCTCAAGGCTTTGGACGATCTGCATCGCTTTTCGAAAACATTGATACTCATTTCGGCACCTCCTTTTTTTCAAAGTCTTTGACTACACCGCATGGCTGACCCCCAGCATCAGAAAGACTTCCTCTCTCAATTCCCCCAGCTTGGGTTCCTTGACGAAGTCCCTGGGCCTTTCGAATTCGAGCTTTCTGGACAGCATCACATTCGCGGGCCTGCCGTTGAGAACCACGATTCGGTCGCCGAGGACCAGGGCGTCGTCAATGTCGTGGGTGACCATCAGGGTGGTTTTTCCCAGGAACTCGTGCATGTTGACCACCTCTTCCCGGATTCTCAAGTGGGTGAAATAGTCCAGGCCGGTGAAAGGCTCGTCCATGTAGAGGACGTCCGGGTCCACGGCCAGCGCGCGGGCCAGCTCGGCCCTGCGCTGCATGCCGCCGGAAAGCTGGTGCGGAAAGTGGTGTTCGAACCCCTCCAGCTCCACCATTTCGATGTTTTCCTGAATGCTTTCCGCCATCTCCTCGCGATTTCCCATGTGTCGAAGCCCCAGGCCGACGTTTTCCCAGACGGTCATCCACGGCAGAAGGGAGCTGTGCTGGAACACGAAGATATGGTCCGGGTTGGGGCCGACGACCTTTTTGTCGTCGATGAGCACCTCGCCGGTATAGGAGGTGTCGAACCCGGCGATGATTCTCAGCAGGGTGGACTTGCCGCAGCCGGAGGGCCCCAGGATGCACACCATTTCGCCGTCCTCGAACTCCAGGTCGATGTTTTCCAGCACCTGCACGCGCCTGCCGGTCCTCCCATTCTTGTCGTCGCGGCTTCGAGGGACGTTTCGGCGGTCGATGTAGTGCTTTCCCAGATTTTCAATGACGATGTGTCCCATTTTTTTCCTCGATAATCGAGATCATTCCTGCTCCGACGACAACCTGCCGAGCCGCTGTTCGCCGGGGAGACTTTCGAGTTGCACCGGATTCTCCGACCTGGTCCTGGAAGCTTCCTCGCCATCCAGTTGACTCACGATTCTGAAATAATCCATGCTGTTGCCAACGGTTCTTTGGCCTTGCATTACGAAAACGGGATGGATCCCCTGATGATCCCATCCTCTGAAATATTCATCCCCCATCAACAATGAAAAATGGTGGTCTTCAAGGGCCAGTATCACCTTTGCGGAATCTGTTGTTCCCGCGCGCTTGACCGCATCGGCCCAAACCATGATGTTCATATAGGCAATAGCGGCGGAATCGCCTGGGGTTTCGCCGTATTCTTTTTCGTAAGCCTGCACGAATTTCCTTGACCCCTCGTATGTTTCCGCCAAACCATGATGCCACGGAATGGTTGTCAGGAGGCCATCGATGGCGTCCGCCCCGGCCTTCTTCGCCATTATCAAATCGGAAACCGGAGCGACAATGGTCATCCTTTTGTTCAGCCCCATTTTGTCGATCTGCTGCAGGATGGCTACAAGGTCCTCGCCGTACTGGGCGCAAATCAATGCATCGGGATCGTTCCTCATAGCTTCTTCGAGCTTGGCGAGAAAACCGATGCGCCTCTTCATCTCCGCAGCGGCAACCCCGCCTTTGGCGCCTAATGGAGTTGCCGCCTTATACACCGTTTTTGCTCCATTGGATTCGAGTATGTTGCTCATGGTTTCCGTCACGTTTTGCCCCCAGGAATAATCAGCGTAAATATAGGCGTAACGGGCATTTTTTCCCAAGCGATCAATGAGTGTTCCGGACAACGCCTTGGAAGTTTGGTGCGAACTGTAATACCATCGGAAAGTATGCCTGTGGGCATCTTTTCCAGTCACGTGGCCGGAGTTTGTAATCCCCGCCAAAAAAAGGGTCCCTCTTTGCTGGCATTCTTTGCTTATGGCAACGGCGGACGAGGAACTGACACCGCCGGTAACCATGACGACGCCTTTGGAAGCGAGGTCGGCAGCTCCAGCCGCAGCCAGCTCGGGGTTGGATTTGGTGTTTGCCAACAAGAAGGAGATATCCCCTCCGAGCATTCCGCCCTTGTCATTGATTTCTTTGATGGCAAGTTTGAACCCATTAAGCTGCTCCATTCCCTGCTGCGCATAGGGGCCTTCCATTGGAATGGTGATTCCGATTTTCGTTCCCTGGCAAAATCCGATTCCGGCAAAAATCACTGAAAGCAAGAGAGAGAAAGTTAAAATGGTCGAACTTACCATAGCCTTCTTCATAGAGAATCTCCTTTTGTTTCGATTGGTATTAATTGATTTATCATTTTTATTGCCAAAGACGATATGTTCCATTTCCATCTTTGAAGAGACGTTTTCGTATCATCAACCTATCTGCCCCCAAAACACCGATTCCAAACGGGACAAGGCTTTCATCACGTAATCCAAAACCAGGCCGATGGCCCCGATGGCGATCATGGCCACCATGACGTAATCCATGCGCAGGGCGTTTCTGCTGTCCAGAATGAGGTATCCCAGGCCCGATTTGACGGCGATCATCTCTGCGGCGACGACCACCAGCCACGCGATGCCCAGCGATATTCGAAGGGCGGTGACCACGGTGGGCATGATGGCCGGAACGATGATCTTTGTGATGCGCTCGGCCTTGCTGAAATTGAAATTGGCCGCCACGTAGAAAAACACGGGGTTGATTTCCGCAACCGCCACGGTGGTGGATACGACCAGGGGGAAGAAGCTGGACAGAAAAATCAAAAAGACCGCCGGTTTGTCTCCGATGCCGAACCAGAGCATGGAAAGCGGTATCCATGCCAGAGGCGAAATCGGCCGAAGAAACTGGATGACCGGGCTCACAAAGCACCTCAGGATAGCGGAGCGTCCCAGCATGATGCCCAGGGGGGCGGCGAGCACAACGGCCAGGTAGAACCCGGCCGTGACCCTAAACAGGCTTGCCGCCGTGTGTTTCAGCAACACCCCGGAAACGGCCAGCTCCCACATGCTCCGCGCCACCTTGAACGGACCGGGAAAGACCGTCTCGCTGAAGCCCCCGATCTCGACCAGCAGCGACCACACCAGAAGCACGGTGAAAAACGAAACGATGGAGCAAAACCGGGGCGTTATTTTCCGGTTTCTAATCATTGCTCAGGTCCCCGAGAATTTCGCGGGCCAGGGTCACGTACTGCAAGGCGGACCTGCTGTGCTTGTAATAGTAGATCACGGGGGTCCTCATCACCTGCGACTCCCTGATCTTGTTGTCCACGCCGATGACGGTGCGATAGTTCTTGTCCCCGTACATTTTCTTGAGCTTCGCGTAGATCAGCTTGGACACCGTGTCCCGGCCGTCGTACATGGTCACCAGGATGCGATAGTCGATGCCGGGGTTGGTATTCGCCTCGATGGCGGTCATGAAATTGACGGTCTGGTGGACCCCCTGGGTGGAGAGAAATTCGCAGTTCGACGGTATGATCACCCAGTCGGCGGCGGTCAGCGCGTTGAGGGTGTAGAATTCCATGGACGGAGGAGTGTCGATCAGGATGAAGTCGAACTTGTCGCGTATGGGGGCGAGCTTTTCCATCAGCACGTACTCGAAATTCTTGGCGCCGAAATATTTCTTGTTGAGGTTGACCATGTTGCGATTGGAGGGCACGAGCCAGAGATTGGGATACCGGGTCTTTCGGACGGCGCGGTCGATTTTCCTGTCGTCGGAAGTGATGGCTTCGTAGAAGGACAGCGAATGCTGGAACCCCAGGCAGGAACTCAGGCTGGCCTGCACGTCGAAATCCACCAGCAGGACCCTTTTTTTCATCAGGGCAAAGGAAATGCCCAGATTGAGACAGGTGGTGGTCTTGGCCACGCCGCCTTTCTGGTTGCTCAGGGCGATGACGGCAGAAACCTTCTTCGACTTGCCGCTCTTGGGCTTGGGCGCGGAGGACGTTTCCGCGCTCTCTATGGAAGGCGGTTTCACCAGAAATATTTCGGAGCAGTTGGAACACCTCACCTTGGACCCCTGCGGTTTGAGCAGGCTTTCGTCCACCTTCAGCCTCGTACTGCAGTTTTTGCACTCGATGATCATATCGTCTCCTAAAAAGGCGCCTTGGTTTGTCCTCTTTTATTCCATGAGTGTTTCGATGGCCTTCGAAAGTCTGGCTTCGTCCAATACGACATCCACGACCCCGCTTCTGATGGCGTTGTCGGTCAGGTTCGGATAGACGCAGGTTTGCGCCTCCTGTGCAAGCGTGACGCCGGAGGCCCTGCGAATCTCGGCGAGCCCCTCGGCACCGTCGTTGCCGATGCCGGTCAGAAGCAGGCCGATGGCGTTTCTGTGGAAAACTTCGGCCGCCGAGGAAAAAAGCAGGTTCAGCGGCTGCATTTCGGTCTTTTCGAACGCTATGTAAACCTGCCCGTTCCTGTTGGTCTTCAGACGAAGGCGCTTTTCGTTGGAACTCAAGTAGCAGACCCCTTGTTCCAGAATGGTGTTGTGGCGAGCCACCTCCACCTTCCAGGGCACGTGTTCGTCGAACTTTTCCACGAAAGCGGAAATGATTTTGGGCGAAATTTCCTGGACCACCACCACGGCGGCGGGAATCAGGGGAGAAAGGTTCCCCAAGAGCCGAATCACGGTGTTGGGACCGGAAAGGGTGGTGCCGATGGCCAGCAGGTAATCCAGGGTGCGAAACCGGTAGAGGTCCTCCAGCAGGGAATCCTGGTTCCATTTGACAAGACGCACCCGGCGAATGTTGGACAGGTTGACGTGGTAGGCCAGCTTGACCCTGCCGGTGAGGTTTTTCTTCGCCTTGGCAATGTTTTCCGAAATGGCGCCGGACGGTTTGGGGACGAAATCCACGACCCCCAGGCGCAGGGCCTCGAAGGTGATGGCGCCGTCGGAAAACAGGGAACTCAGGATGACGATGGGGGCCGGAGATTCGATCATCATATGGCGCATGCAGGTCAACCCGTCCATGACCGGCATGTCGATGTCCAGCACGATCACGTCGGGTTTAAGCTCCTTGACCTTCTCGAGACCGTCCAAGCCGTTTTTGGCGGTGCCGACGACCTTGAGGTCCGGGTCGGATTCCAGGATTTCCGTCACGGCCTTTCTCATGAACGCCGAGTCGTCGACAACCAGTACGCTTATTCTCTTTGCCATTCTTTCACCGAATTGAATGCCACGCCATTTCGCATTTTTTATCGCACACCGCCGATGATATATTCGATGATTTCCGAGGGGGCCGCCTTCATGTCGGCCATGCCCTTGGAGATGATTTTTTCGACCGGCGCCGGTACCATGGCGGTGGAGGGAGACTGTGCGACGATGCTCCCGCCCTTTGTCTTGATTCGACGCACGCCTTCGACCCCCTGCATCTGCGCGCCGGAAAGAAAGACCAGTTGTATCGGACCCGAAAAGCACTCGGCAGCGGAAACCAGGAACCGGTCGAAGTGGCTGCCGTCGGGTCCGGGCGGTTCCTCGCTCGGGTCCAGCAGCTCCAAATAGTATTCGCTGCCTTTTTTGACGAGCGCATAGGGCGCGTCTTCGGGCCCTATGAAACAGAGCCCTCCCGAAACCTTTTTCGAACGGTCGTCCGCGCCGAACGCTGGAAATTCGAAAACAGGGGCGATGCAACGGTCACTCAGATAGGTTGCCAGAGGCGAAGCCAGATCCGCGGACATGGATTGAAAAACCAATACCGAACAGTTGAGCATCCGGGGAAGCTCCGGCACGATCCGCATCACTTCGGCATAGCCCCCCGGCCCCGACTTGACGATCACCAGGCGCTCGCATTCGAATTCCTTTGCCCCCAGCAAGGACTTGTCGCGAATCACCTTGTGATTCTTGACCCTCTTGAAATTGGACGTTCTCGCTCCGCGCGCGACCTTCACCGTTTCGATGAAGCGCTTTCGATACGCCTCCTGATCCCCGGTGTTCGAAGGCTTGCCGATGAAATCGACCGCCCCCAGGCGCAGAAAGTCCAAGACACGGGTCTGGGCCTTCTTGCCCATGCTGCTGACGATCACCACGGGACAAGGATTTTTGATCATGATGTGCTTCAGGGCCGTGCCGCCGTCCATCACGGGCATGTTGACATCCAGAGTGATCAGGTCCGGCGACAGCTCGCCGACCTTCTCCAAAGCCTCCGCCCCGTTTCTCGCCTTTCCCACCACTTCGATGTTCTTGTCGGAACTGAGTATTTTTTCCAATGCCTTGAACATCATGGCGGAGTCTTCCACGATCAGCACGCCGACGCGGCCTGCCTCGCAGCTGTCCGGGGCCTCCAGAAAGTCAAGGCATTCCATGATGTCGTCGTCTTCGTTCCACAGGTTTGCGCTCGACCCTTCCCCCGCTTCGCCCCCCCCGTGCTCGGGGCCGCCGGAATGTCCGGCATCCTTTTCGTCTATTCTTCGGGCCGCTTCCATCAAAAGGGATTGCCAGTTCTTCTCGATATTGACAACAGGGACCTTGTCGGGCGGCAGGGTTTCGAAATTGCCGGAACCCCAGCCCAGAATTTCGTAAAAGGCCTCTTCTCCCTCGATGTCCTCGCAGGAGGCGTGGACGATTTCTCCGTCCTGAAGGAAAATCACGCCCTTTTCCCCGCCTCGGGTCACCTGGATGCTCATGGTGACCGGAGACAGGCAGCACATCTGAATGAGATCCACCAGCTGGATCTTTTTCAGCGTGCCGACAAACCCTTCTTCGTCTCTTTTGTCGAGCTGGGCCAGGATCAGTTTTCTCAGCTGGGAAAGCTCGAAGGGCTTTCCGATGAACTGGACGCAGCCGGACTTTTCGGCTTGCAGCCGGATGGTCGGCGTGGGATAGGCGGTCATGAGGACGACCGCCGTTTCCGGACGCGTGTCCTTGATCGCGTTCAAAAGCTGGATGCCGGACACCTCGGGCATGAATATGTCGGAAACGACCAGGCTGATATCCTCTCGTTCCACGATATCCAAGGCCTTTTTGCCGTCGGACGCCGTCAGCAAATCGTATCGCTTGCGATCCAACTCCAAATATTTCCCCAGCGCTTCCAGCAGGGGAAGTTCGTCATCGACCAGCAGGACTTTTTTCTTGGGACCAGCCATCTTTATTCCGGTTCTCGTTTTTCAGACTATCCGGGCAACCGGCCAGCCCCGGCTTTGCCTTTTCTTTCCGCAGGCGAAAGGGCCGAAGTCCCGATCTGGAACGACGCGGCGGCCAGCTTTCTGGTTCGCCGGTCGATGGTCAGGTTCACCAATTCGTAAACGTCCAGAATGAGCGAAATCTTGCCGTCGCCCAGTATGGTCGCTCCGGAAAAGCCGCTGTTTTCCTGCAGATAGTCCACAAGGGGCTTGATGACCACCTCTTCCTGGCCGATCAGAGCGTCCACCACCAGGCCCACGCGACGGATTCCCGTGCTGACCACCACCACAAACGCCTTTTTCTCGTCCCGATTGTTGGAATTATGGCCGAAAACTTCCGACAGGCGCACCAGAGGCAGCGTTTGGTCGCGCAGATGCACCACTTCCACGCCCTCTATGGTCGATGTGTCGTCCACGAAAATCCGCAGGGTCTCTTCCACGTTGGCCAGCGGAATGGTGAAAAGCTCGTCGCCCACCTTCACCAGCAGGGCATGGATGATCGCCAGGGTCAGAGGGATTTTGATCCGGAACTGGGTCTGCTTGCCGGGCACGGAATCGATTTCGAGGTTGCCGTTCAACTTCTCCACGTTCTTTTTCACCACGTCCATGCCGACGCCGCGCCCCGATGTCTGGGTCACCTGGACCTTGGTGGAGAACCCCGGCTTGGTGATCAGGCCGATGACCTCCTTGCGGCTCATGACCGCCAGCTCCTCCTTTTTGGCGAACCCTTTCTCCAAGGCCTTGGCCTTGACCACGGCCGGATCGATGCCGACGCCGTCGTCCTTGACCTCCACCACCACGTGGTTGCTCTCGTGGTAGGCCTCCAAAGTGATGACCCCCGTCTCCGGCTTGCCCGCCTTGCGACGTTCCGCCATGGTTTCGATGCCGTGGTCCACCGCGTTGCGAATGATATGCACCAGAGGATCGGATATTTCCTCGATCATCATCTTGTCCAGCTCGGTGTCCTCGCCCTTGACCTGCAGGCGAATCTGCTTGTCGGAATTCTTGACCAGGTCCCTTATCATTCGGGGATATCGGTTGAACAGGTTGGCGATGGGAAGCATCCTGACCTTCATGATGCTTTCTTGCAGCTCGTTGGCCACCCGTCCGAGGTTCACGGTGGCCTCGCTCAGGCGGAAGGTCAGGCCGCGAACCATCTTCATCTCCTTCTTGTCCATGCGCATGGACTCTTTCATGTACTGCTGGAACTCGCGCATTTCGCCAAAAAGCTGGGAAAACCAAGCCCTGCTGACCACCAGCTCGCCGACCTGGTTCATCAGAGCGTCGATCTTCTTGGAATCCACCCGAAGGGTCTGCTTGACCGCCCGCTCGCCGAGCAGCTCGCTCTTTCGCCTGTCGATGATCTCCTGGGGAACGAACTCCTCCTCGGTGTCCGTCTCGGCCTCGCGCCCCGCAGCCATCAGCTCCTCCGCCTCTTCCTCGGACAGTCCTTCTTCGGCTTCCTCTTCCTCGGACAGCCCTTCTTCGACTACATCCATGTCGGAGATGTCCTTATACTCCGCAGCTTCATCCCGAACGGCTTCTCGCTTTTCCGACGGGGCCTCGACGCCCTCCTCGGGCTCGGGCTCGGGTACGCCGGCGACCGGTCCCTCCGGAGCGGCCACGGAACCGATTTCCGCAGAAACGCCCTCCTTGGCGCCCTCGCGCGCCGCTTCTTCGACCTCGGCGGCTTCCACGGTTTCCACGGTTTCTTCGACATCCGCCGCTTCTTCGTCCTCGGCCTCCGCAGCGAGAATCTCCTCCTCGGCGACGGCTTCGACGGGCACGGCTTCAAAAGATTCCTCCGGCGCGAGTTCGGCCTCCGCTTCCCGCCCCTCCGGGACCTCGTCCTCCGGGGCTTCCTCCTCGGCGGCCTCCGCGACGAGGGGTCCTTCCTCAGCGGCTTCGAATTCGTCCCCGCCGACCGGTTCGTCCAAAGCCTCCTGGTCCAAAGCCCCCTGGTCCGCAGAAAAGAGATCTTCCTCCACCGAGCCCTTGGGCACGGGCGCCACCAAATCGCCCAGCGCGGAATCGAAGGCGCGATCAAGCTTGCTGTAGAGCTTGTGGTCGTCGAGAAGAAGTTCCAGATCTTCCAGGTTCACCTCTTCGATTTCGCTCTCGACCCTGGCCTCCGGCTCTTCTTCGGCAGGCGCCTCCACAGCCGACGGCAATATGTCCTCGTCTTCGTCCTGGGGCTCGGCCGCGACGACCGCCACCAGCTCGGATTCTTCCGCGCCAGCGTCTTCGGGGCCGGAAGGGGCTGCTGGCTCGGGGGCTTCTTCGGGTTCGTCGGCGGTCGCCTCCACCGGGACTTCCTCGGCAACCTCGCCGCTCGTCTCCTCGGAAACATCCACTTGGGAATCGTCTTCTCCGAACAAGTCGAACCCCTCTTCCACGGCCTGTGCGAATTCGTCTTCCTGCTCCCCTGCCGGGACCTCCGCCGCAACTTCGGGTTCCGGTTCCGCCCCCTCTTCCCTGGACACCGGTTCCAGGGAAACAATCTCGTTCAACCTGGGAAAACGGACAACCAGCTTGCGAATATAGGCGTTTACGAACCGGTAGGAAGGGCTTGCCCCCGCAGCGGTGTCCTCCTTGGCGCTTTGAAGGTCCTTTTCCCAGCGGGAATAGATCTCCACCAGACGCTCGTAGCCCATGTAATTGGCGGAGGAACGAAGGCTTTCGACGTTCTTCGCCATCTCGTCCAAAAGCGCGCCGGGGTCTTTGCCTTCCTTTAATTCGCCGTACTTGTCCGCTATGCGGGAAACGTTGTCCAGGAGCTGCTGGATGAAAATTTCGAAAAGCTCCGAATCGTACTCCTCTTCGTAATTTTCATCGTCCCCGATTTCCTCCGAGTCCAAGTCGATATCCTCGGAAGCGGAAGCTTGCACCGGCTTTTGCTCGGGCACCGAAGCTTCGGGGTTCGATTCGAATTCTGGAATGCCGGCGAAAAAGTCCGTCTCGTCCTGGTCGGGGCCTTTTTCTTCGGCCTTTTCCGAGCCCCCTTCCACAGGCGGTCCTTCGTCGTCGGCAACGGGATCGTCTTCATCGTCGGCGGCTTGAAGACCTTCCGACAAAGTGGTTTCTTCCTCGGACCCCGCGCCCTGACCCTCTTGCCCGCCTTCGACCTCATTGCCGGAAAGGCGGTCGATTTCCTTGACGACATCCGCGATTTCCGTATTTTCGGCCTTCGATGTCTCCAGGTCCTTGTTCAACAGGGCCATGCGGTCCCTGGCCTCGATCAGCGTGTCGATGATATTGTTGCTGATCGCGAGCTTGCCTTGCCGAAGAATCTCGAGGAGGTTTTCGAGCTTGTGGGAGAGTTCGGATATTCTTTCGAGTCCGACATAGTCGGCGGCCCCTTTCACCGAGTGGACTTCCCGAAATATGTCGTTAAGAATCTCTCGGTTGCCGGGCTCCACCTCCAGTTGGAGAAGGTCGGATTCCATCTCGTCGAGATGTTCGCCCGCCTCGGTTATGAACTCCTGGAGCATCGAATAGTCAATCATGAGAGTCTCCTTTTGGATATTGGGAGCTTTATAATTACGCGTCTATTTCCTTGAGCTTCTTGATTTCGTCGAGCATCAGTATCCTGTTGAAATCAAGCATGATCATAAGACGCTTGTCGATTTTGCAGACCCCCCGGATGTACTGGCTCTTCAAGCCCGCCACCACGATTTCCGGAGGAGGTTCGATGGAGCTTTCCTGGATTTTCATGACCTCCGTGACCTTGTCCACGATAAACCCCGTGACGCGAGTGTCCACGTCGAGAATGACAATCCAGATGTCCTCCTTGTTGTAGCCTTCGTCTTTGACGAGCAGGTTCAGCCTCTTGCGAAGGTCGATCACCGGAATGATGCTTCCCCTGAGGTTGATCACGCCCTCGATGAAGTCCGGGGAATTGGGAACGGCCGTGATCGGCGTGGATCGGATGATCTCCTGGACCATCAGGATATCGACGCCGAAATACTCCTTTCCGATGATGAATCCGACGAGCTGAATCAGTTGTTCCTTTCTCTGCTCTTCCGCCTGCCTGAGTGTAAATTCCTGTTGCATAACGCCAGTCTCCTTTATCCGGAGCTATTTCTTCCCCGGTCGTTGAATTGACCAAGTTTGTAAACGTTCCCTTTGAAACCAGTTGCCATCGAAACAATCCTTCACTGGAAAAATTGGTTGATGCGCGAGGCGATCTCCCGGTCCGGCACAATGTGATGGACCTTCAGTTCTTTCAGGGCGAAAAGAGCCATCTCCTTGCACAAGCAGGTCCGGGGATGCTGGGCCACCCCTATTCCTCCGCGTCCCATGATCTGTTTCAACCCTTCGGTGCCGTCCCTGCCCGACCCCGAAAGCACGATACCGACCGCCTTGTCTCCGAAATTTTCTGCCGCGGAAACGAAAAGCGCGTCGATGGAGGTTTTTCGACCTGCCGGAGGACCGGGCACGACCCGCAGCGAATAGCCATCGCCTTTTTTTTCCACGCCGAGGTATTCGTCCCCGGATGCCAAATAGCAGACGCCGCCCGAAAGCGGCTCCTTGTCCTCGGCCTTTTTCACCTCGACAAAGCTGTGTTCGTTCAAATACGCGGCAAACGACTCCACGTGGGTCGGCTCCACATAGACCACCGCCAACACGGCGGCCGCAAGATCGGGCCGCAACAACGGCACGATCTTCAACAAGGTGCTGTAGCCGCCCTCCGACGCCCCCAGCACGAAAACGCGACGCAGTTCCGCCCTCTTTTTCGCTTCGCCCGCCCCGGATTTGACCGACGGCCTCATATATCTTACAGCGCCCATCTCCACGCCGGACGCAAGCATCACCTTTCGCACCAGGTTTTCCCGCTGCTCGGATATCTTCTGGGGATTGAACTGCGAAGGCTTCGGCACGAAATCCACCGCTCCGTATTTCAAGGCGTCGAACGTGATCGACGCCCCTTCCCTGGTCAAAGTGGAAACCATCACCGTCGGGCGGGGACTCTTGATCATCATGTGCTTCAACGTGGTCAATCCGTCCATGACCGGCATGTTGATGTCCAGCGTGACCACGTCGGGCTCGACCTGCGGTATCAATTCGAGCGCCTCCGCCCCGTTGGCGGCCTCTCCCACCACGGTCAAGGCGTCGCTGTCCTCGAAGATCCTGCGGATCGCCTTGCGGATCATGCTCGAATCATCGACCACCAGCACTCTTCTGGGCCTCGCGTCGCCCGCGCCTTGCATAACGGCCATGTCTACGCTTCCCTCGATACGATTTTCCTGCGCTTCTGCTCGATACTGCCCAACAACGCCATCATCTTGTCCGGGGTGAACGGTTTCTGACAATATTCGTCCCGGTCGGAACGAATGATGTTCTCCGCCAATATGGGATCGGCGAAACCCGATACCGCCAACACGGAAATCTCGGGATGGGACTCGTCGATCCATTTCATCAGTTCGACTCCGTCCATCCGAGGCATCAATACATCCGTGATCACCAGCTGGAAAGGCAATCCTTCGGCGATGGATTCCTCGATTCGGTCCCGCGCCATCTTGCCGTCGAATGCCGAACAAATGGAAAAACCCTTGCGCCTCAAGTGCCGCTGGATGGTTTTCACGAACTCGGGCTCGTCGTCCACGATGAGAATCCTTTTGATATCCGATGGCATCGACCAATCCGTATCCGTCGGCTTCACAGCCGCCTTCTCGATGTTCGAAAGACAAAAACCATGATTCAACCAAACCAATTCTGCCGCCCCCGCCTTGCCCCGGTCGAAAAGGACCGCTCCTCCTCCCGCGCCGCCGGGGGACTGGCATTGAAAAAAAAAGGTTTCAAGACCGGATTTTTTTGTCATCGAAACTTGGGGGAGGAGGAATGCCCGATGGGAGGAAAGCACCCGGTCTTGAAACATTTCGGATACGGGACAGGAAGGGAGAGAACTTTCGAGGTGGAACCCGAATTTTTTTTTCGACCCGTAAATCCTGACCATGGACTAAGCAAGTAACATGCCAAGGATGCCGGAAAAGAAAGTGTCCAGTGCAGGGCCAAAAGAAATTCCGCGTTCGGGGCAAGATGCGGCGGCGATTTTTCGACCTTTGCGGATGGCGATTTTCGCACGGGAACCAACGCCGATCAAGACTGGCAGCGCCGTCTTCCATGGCGGCGCTTTGCCCCCGCTCGGTCCCTTCCGAACGCCCGAGACACCGCGTCGCCGTGGAAGACGGCGCTACCGGGACAACCGGGCTTTCCGCCTCACTGCCGACTCGACCCCACAGGTCGCAATTTTTCGACCGGACACGGCGCTGCGAGCCCGCATTCGACTTCGCAACCCGACCAAAAAGTCATCGGCACGCGAAACAAGACGGGCAGTGCCTTTTCAGCATTGTCGCAACATGCCGATTTTATTGGGAATTCGTCCGCGCGACATCCATGTCGCCAAAGGCGACCTAAATGTCGCGACAGGTACCTCGGTCTCTGGCCCTGGCTTGCCTCTCCCGATGCGCCTCGTCGATTCGCCTGCCTCTTTCCCGCGCTTCGGCTCGTTCGCCTCGTTCCCACGCTTCGCGTGGGAATGCATACCAGGACGCTTCGCGTCCGACCTCTACGAAAACAATGCTCCTTCTTTCAGATCTCGCGGACCAGAAGTTCGCAAATGCCGTCGTGAAACCGCATGCCTTTGAAGGTGGGCGCGCAACGTTTTTCCGACAGAACCAGAAAATCCTCCCGGATCATCCGTGCCAGGGGCCTTGCGAACACCTCGCAAAAAGAGACGCCGAAATCCCCGGCAAACCTTGCAAGATCCACCCCTTGCGCCGTCCGCAGGCCGAGCATCACCCTTTCCATCATGCGCTGTTCCCGGTTCGGGATCTCGCTCATGCGCACCGGCGGGCGTCCGCCATCGACCGCGCGAATATAACCTTCCACCGAAACGACGTTCGAGAAACGGGCCGGAGGCAGGTACGAATGGGCCGAGGGTCCCAGACCGAGGTAGGGGGAGAGGTCCCAGTATTTTCGGTTGTGCCGGGATTGGAAACGACCGGGGTTCTGGGAATCTGTCCTGGCGAAATTGGATATCTCGTAGGGAGGGTATCCGTTTTCGGCAAGAAATTCCAGGGTGAATGCGAAAAGCCCGGCGGACCGGCTTTCGTCCAGCGGTACGATTTCGGCCCTTTGCGCGGCCCTTTGCATGGGCGTGCCCTTCTCGTAGGAGAGCATGTAGCAGGAAAGATGCTCGGGGACCAGGGACAGGGCCTTGCGCAGATCTTCCTGCCATTCGGCCATGGTTTGGGACGGGAGTCCGTATATCAAGTCCAGGCCGATATTTTCGATCCCGGCGTCCCTGGCGGAACCCACGGCTCGCGCGGCAGCCTCGGCCGAATGGATTCGCCCCAGAAATCGCAAGTTCTTCTCCCGGAAGGATTGCGCGCCGAGGTTGACCCGGTTGACGCCCGCCTGGCGGTAGCCTCGCCACCCGCCTGCGGGTACCGCGCCGGGATTGGCCTCCAATGTGATTTCCGAATCTTCGGAAATGCGAAAAGTCTCGCGAATTCGCCCCAGCAGAAACGAAATTTCGGAAGGGGCCAGCAGGCAGGGCGTGCCCCCTCCGAAATAGACCGTATCGAAAAACAAACGACGCCCCGCATAGAACGTCATTTCCTTTGCGAGGGCGTCGATGTACTTTTTTTTAAGAGAAAGGTCCGTTATGGAAAAGAAACTGCAATACGGACATTTTCTGACGCAAAACGGCACGTGCACATACAGTCCGCAACAGTCCGGAGCGCCATTCGGATGTTCCGCAAGAGGGGCGGGCTTGGTCTTAACATCGACCACTTTCAAGGACTATCGTCGCGGCGGTCGTCATTCCGGGCGGAGCGGTATGTACCCCGGGTGTCGATAAAACAGCTGGATTCCGTCGCTTCCGGGAATTTCCTGACTGGTACATGTAGCGTAGACCCGGAATCCAGGTGGCCGAATTTAGAACCAAGCCCAAAGGGGCCATCAACCGCCATATTTTTCGGCCAGCTCCAAGCCCAAGTCCAAGGCTTTCTGGTTCATGCCCAGAAAAGCCGGGTTGATGCGCGACTCGAGGGTCTTCATGATGGATTCGGGCTTGACGAGCCTGGTGATGCCGATGACCGCGCCGAGCATGCAGATGTTCAGAACGATGGGCTTTCCCACCTTTTCCATGACCGTTTCGTGGATGGGAAGCTCCCGTTGCACGGAATCCACCTTCTTCCAGGGTTTTACGAAATGGGAATCGGTGATCAGCGTGCCGCCCGGACGGGGAATGGTGTAGAACTTGTTGTAAGCCTCCTGCGTCAGGCAAACCAGGACGTTGGGCTGGGTGACCTTGGGAAACAAGATTTCGGAATCGCTGATGATGACGTCGCTTCTGGTGGCCCCGCCCCGCGCCTCCGGACCATAGGACTGCGCCTGCACGGCATTGAGGCCTTCGTGCAGGACGGCGGCCTCGGCGAGTATGATGGCGGCCGTGATCACGCCCTGGCCCCCGGAGCCCGAAAAAACCAATCTGCTTCTTTCCATTTTCTTACCTCTTTGCTTGCGCCCTTTCGATGATCTTGTCGTACTCGCGGGTGTATTCCGGCAGGTCTTTTTGCACGAAGATGCCCCTTTCGATCAATTCGGGCGATTCCTGCTTGGCCTTGGAACCGACGGGAGTCGTGTTGTCCTTGAATGATCTGACCATGTCCACGGCGCTTCCGGCCTTGTTTTTCCTGCCGAAATAGGTCGGGCACTGGGTCAGGATTTCGACGACGGAAAAGCCCTCGTGCAGGATGGCGTCCCTGAAAAGGTCGGACATCTGCTTGACATGGTAGGTGGTGGTGCGCGCCACGAAGGTCGCGCCCGCCGCCTTGGCCAGCTCCACGATGTCGAACGCCTGGTCGATGTTGGTGTATGGCGCGGTGGTCGCCAGGGTCCCCTCGCCGGACAGGGGCGAGTACTGCCCTCCGGTCATGCCGTAGATGCGGTTGTTCATCACGATGGCGGTGATGTCGATGTTTCTGCGCGCCGCATGGATGAAGTGGTTGCCGCCGATGGCCAGCGCGTCGCCGTCTCCCATGGGCACGATCACGTTCAGTTCGGGAAGGCTCATCTTCACGCCGGTGGCGAACGCCAGCGCCCTTCCGTGAATCGTGTGCAGGGTGTGGACGTCCACGTATCCGGAAATACGCGCCGAACAGCCGATTCCCGACACCATGACGATTTCGTTCTTGCTCATGCCCAGGCCGTCGAAAGTCCTCAGCAACGCGTTGAGGACGATTCCGTGCCCGCATCCCGGACACCAGATATGAGGAAAAAACCTTTCGCGAATATAATCTTTGATGGCCATTGCCTACACTCCTCTTCCGTGAATCAGCCGAAGCATTCCCTTGATGTCGGTGGGGTTGATGAAGGACCCGTCCACGCGGTTGACGAGAAATACGCGTTCCGGACGATCCACCGACACTTTGACCTGCCGGTAGAGCTGCCCCAGGTTCATTTCCACGACCGCGACGATATCGGCCTTCTCGCACTTTTCCCGAATAAGGTCTCCATGGAACGGCCATAGGGTTTGCAGTTCCAGCAGCCCCAGTCGTTCGCCCCTCTTGCGCCGGTTGACCACATGGTGCAGCGCCGAACGGGCCGAGGAACCGTAGGATATGAGAATGGTCTTGGCGTCCTCGAGGAAGAACTCCTTGTACTTGGTGATGGTATCGACGTTGTTTCTGATCTTGTCGGTCAAGTGGTGGATCAGGCCGTCGACGATGGCCGGGTTGCCGGTGGGGAACCCCCACATGTCGTGATACAGGCCCGTGACGTTGTAGCGGTGCACGCCGCCGAAATCGGACATGGGCAGACGGCCGTCCTCGCGGGGAAGGTACGGGTGGTAGTCCACGCCCTCCTTCACGGAGGTCCTCAACCTTTCCACCAAAGGCACCTCGCCCGGCTCAGGCACGACCAGACGCTCCCTCATGTGGCCCACCACCTCGTCGAAGAGCAGGATCACCGGGGTCCGGTAGGTTTCCGCGATGTTGAACGCCTCCACGGTGATTCCGAAGACGTCCTGGTGGTTGGACGCGGTCATGACCACGATGGCGTGGTCGCCGTGGGTGCCCCATCGCGCCTGCATGACATCGCCCTGGGAGCCGCTGGTGGGAAGCCCCGTGGAGGGCCCGCCGCGCTGGACGTTCACCACGACGCAGGGGATTTCCGCCATCACGGCGTAGCCGAGCGCTTCCTGCTTCAAAGAGAACCCCGGTCCGCTGGTGGCGGTCATCACCTTGCTTCCCGTGAGAGAAGCGCCGATTACCGCGCACATGGAGGCGATCTCGTCCTCCATCTGGATAAACCTGCCGCCGACTTGCGGCAGCTTCACCGACAAGGTTTCCGCGATTTCCGTGGAGGGAGTGATGGGGTATCCCGCGAAAAACTGGAGCCCCGCGTACAGCGCCCCCTCGACACAAGCCTCGTTTCCTTGTAAAAATTTTAATGTTCCCATATGATTTGGTCCGTTTTCGATATGGTCCTGTTTTGATATGGTCCTTTTCCGGTATGGCCCGTCAGATGATTTTTCGGATTAATCCGAATCTTGCGAATCGGCCTCTTCGGGCTCGGTTTCGACCTCGATGGCCAGATCCGGGCAGCGCATCTCGCAGAGCTTGCAACAGATGCAGTCCTCGGGCCTCGCGGCCACCGCCTTTTCCTGCTGGTCCAGCTCCAAGACCTTTTTCGGACAAAACTCCACGCAAATGCCGCATCCCTTGCACCATTCCCGGTTGATGACATGCTGTTTCAATTTTGGTTTTGCCATTGGGCGAACCCCTCTATGTGAAAAATGGATTGAAAATACGCGAAACAGTTACGACCCGGCGCTTGGATTGTCAACCGGCGATTCGTCATTTTTTGACCACCCTGGTCCCTGCGACCCGGTCGTGCAGGGTCTTCTTTTCTTCGTCGAATGCGGCCATCAGATAGCCGATACCCAATATGAGGCCGCTCAGGACCTCCGCGAAGTACCGTCCCAGAGCCCGGCTGTAGGTGATCGGGTCGCCCTCCGGCGTGATCACCTTCAGGCCGCAGGCCATTTTACCGGGCGTGGCGGCAAATTTTCCCAGAAAATAAGTGGTGTAGCCCACCGCCAAGGCGATTTGCAGTATGTTGGACAGGACCACGAACACGACCAAGCCTTCCTCCGATTCCGGCCCCATGGGAACAACCGCGCCGAGGACGCCGTTGATCAAGGCGCCGAACAAACCTAAAATGAAAAAGTCGATGAGCTTGGCCACGAAACGGATCCAGAAGCCCCCGTAGCGAAGCCCCCCGGCAACCCCCATGCCTTCCTTGATCTTCTGCAAAAAAAGCGGCTTGCATCTCTGGCAAATCCATTGTCCGCCGTAGCTGACCATGTCGCTTTCCGGAAATGTCCCGCCGCACTCGACGCAAAGCTGACCGGTCCCCATGCTTTCGTATTCGGTCTCCACATGGGCTGCGGCCGCAGTCCCGGCAGCCGATTCGAACGCGTCGCCGTACGAGGCTTCCTCAAAACTGGCGCGAGAACTGGAAGCATCGAAATCGTTTCCCGAATCGACCTCGGGCAATTCCACATCCGACAATTTCTTCCACTCGCTCATACCCGTGCGCCACACCAAGGCGTCGGCCTCGACCGTGCCGTTTTTGACCAGCTCCATGAATTCATCCGCTTCGAAGGGCCCCTTGGAATTCGTGCCCTCCGCGTAATACCATTTCATTCGGCTCTCCTTTTAAATAATTTTCTTTGGCAAACAATCCCTGCAAGAAATCCCCAAACAATTCACAGCCTAAAGGCGCCGGGCACAAATTTCAAGAAAAATCGCCTTGACATTCGCCGCGAGGACTGGGAGACTTCCTTTTTTTATCACGACAGAAACGGGAGAAACGGGAGAAACGGGAGAAAAAAATGAGCGAACATGAAAACGACTTGAAAAACGCCGATACCAAGCTGCTGGTGCGAATGGTCGGAGACGCCTTCCGCCGCATCGTCTTTCACAACGGGGCCTGGTTTTCCGAGGTGCAACACCAGCTGGGGACCCAAAAGGCTTTCGCGGTGGAAAAGGACGTGTGGGAAGCGAGCCTGCCCAACCAGATGAACCGGCTGGGAAAAACCCTGGATTTCCAAGTGCAAGACGGCTTTCCGGCGTTCCTGGACTCCCTTTCCAGAGAGCAGCTCCTTCTGCTCTTGCAAAGCCTCGCCATCAATTGGCTGGCCAACGACGGCATCTGGTTCCAGGCGGTGGAGAAACGCTTCGGCATGGTGGACGCCAAGCGCTGCAACGACACCTGCTGGACCAGGTTCTCCCCGTACGAAGCCCATAGAATCAAGGACCTTCTGGGCCTTTCCGAACAAGGCGGCATACCCGCATTGAAAAAAGCTCTCTCCTTCCGCCTCTACGCCATGATCAACGAACAGTCCTGCCACGACATCGACGAAAACACCTTCGTCTTCCGCATGGACAACTGCCGCGTGCAGGCCGCCAGAAAACGCCGGGGGCTGGAAGACTACCCGTGCAAGTCCGCAGGCATGGTGGAGTACCCCTACTTCGCCTCCGCCATCGACGAACGCTTCCGCACCGAATGCGTGGCCTGCCCCCCGGACGACCACCCGGAAGAGTGGTTTTGCGCCTGGAAGTTTTTCCTGGAAACGCGAAATTAGATGATCGAGTTTTTTCCGCCGACCGCCGTATTTTCTCTTTACGAAGAAGAAAGGAAATTGAAGGCGATCTGGTTCTGATTGTCCTTGTTTCCATCGATCTAAAGGTTTGAGATTCGAACGTTTTGAATCTCATCGCCTTCGACATGGGTTTGCGCATCCGTGCCCACCAGTATCACAGGCTGGTCCACCGAATCGTTCAACCGCAGAAGCGTACCGCTTTCATCCATGAGAGTCACATTGAATTTGTCGATATGGATACCTTGCGACAATGCGTATACACACTGCATTGAGCTTCACGGTACCGCCGTCGGCGGCAATGAATCCACGGCGTTCTGAGTGGTCGAAGCATCTGCGCCGGCAAACAGGATGATCGTGTTTCCGATCTGCATGGTTGCAAAAACGGGAGCCGCCAATCCAATGGTAAAAAATAGCGCGGGCAATATGGCAAAGATAAGGGATGTTTTCATTCTTTTTCGTTTCATGGGAGTGATCTTGGATCTGCCAATTCTTCTTCTGGTATCTGATGCATATTTTGTGTTGGACCCCACGTTGTCTTTCAAAGAAAGACGCTTTTCAGAGGGCGCTGCCTTCTGCGCTCCGCTGCAAAAGCATGGTTATGTGGGCGGTTCCTCTTTTTGAGCACATCGTCATTTCATTATTTTGCTACCATTTAATGATCTTCCTGATTCTCATTATCGATTTGTTTTCATCTTGAGTTTATCCAGCACTTTTCTGATTATTTTCGATAAGTCGGACTTTGTAACCGGTTTCATTATAAAGCCTTCAATTCCGATCTTTTCGGCCTTTCCTTCGTTGATTCGTTCACTGAACCCCGTGCAAATAATGATCGGAATGTCCGGTCTTATTTGTTTCAGCTTTCGGGCAAGCTGCATGCCGGTCATATTCGGCATCGTCATGTCGGTAATCACCAGGTCGTAACTTGATGGATTGACCTTGAACGCTTTCAACGCATCTGAGCTGGCAGTTCGCATCGTAACATGATATCCGAGGCGTTCAAGCATCAGTTTTTCAAGCTTGGCAATGGACGATTCATCGTCAACCAGTAAAATGCGTTCGGTTCCAAAACGGCTTTCTTCATCGGTATGTATTAAAACGTCGGCCTCGGATTCTTTCATTAAAGGCAGATATACGTTGAAAGTCGAACCTTTTCCGACTTCACTGTAAACATCGATATCTCCCTTATGTTCTTTCACGATTCCATGAACCACCGATAGACCGAGCCCTGTTCCTCTCCCCTGCTCCTTTGTCGTGAAGTATGGATCGAAAATTTTGTTTATAAGATCCGCCGGCATCCCATGACCCGTATCGGAAATGGATAACATCGCATATTTTCCGGGCTCGAGCCTATTTGAGGTCTCCAAATGGATTTCTCTTAACCGAACATGTATTTGACCGGCGTTCTCTTCCACGGCGTGATAGGCATTGGTGATGATGTTCATCGCGACCTGGTGAACCTGTGAGGGGTCCGCCAGAATCAAACCGCAGTCGGGTTGAATGTCTCGGCTGATTTCTATATCGGATGGAATCGTCGATCTTGAAAGCTTTAAGACCTCCTTGAGGATGTTTTGAACACGGGTGGGGATCATTCTGTGCTCTGACTGGCGGCTGAATGCCAGTATCTGTTTGACAAGATCACTGGCCCTTTTGCCCGCTTTGAAAATTTCTTGAGCATTCTCCCGTTCAGGGCTGTCTTGAGGCAAATCCTCCAACAACAACTCCGACATGCCGATGATGGGAGACAAAATATTGTTGAAATCATGAGCAATCCCACCGGCGAGGTTGCCGATGGATTCCATTTTCTGGGCTTGTTGAATCCGGTTTTCCAGCTTTTTGATTTCTGTAATGTCCCGATAGAGTGACAATTTCGAAACTGTCCCGTTTGAATGAAAGATAGGCGCGTGGGATATAAAAAACAACCTATCCGCACCAGACTTAATCAATTCGGTTTTAACGGATTCTCCTTTCATCACCTTTTCATGCTCGCACCAGGGGCACTTGCTGTCAAGGCCGTGAATCGCACTGTAACACTTTTCTCCGGTTGCATCTCTGCCCACCCATTTAACCATCGCGGGGTTCATGTAATCAATCTGAAAATCGGAAGAACAAATGTATGTCAATTCATCCATTGCTTCCATAATGGATCGATATTTTACTTCACTTTCTTTCAAAGCAAGTTCCGATAGTTTCCTTTCTGTGATATTCTCGTGTGCAATCACCACGCGTTTAGGCCCTTCTTTGGGGACAACACAGACATGAGCGTGAAACCATCGTTTTTCATCAGGCGAATGGCACGGGTATTCCAAACTGAACCGTCCTCTTTCACCGGACAGCACTTCTCGAATACCGATTGAGAACGATTTCGATTCTTCGGCGCTTTCGCCTTTCGCCTCGTCGCAAACCCGGATGTAGTTTATCCCCTCGGAAACCAGATCGGAAGCAATGCCGTTCTTTTCGGCAAAATCGCGCCATGCCCGGTTCACCTTGATAATCACACCGTGCTCATCCAACAAGACAATGTGAGATGAAAGGCCATCCATTGTCGCTTTCAGAGCACTTTCCGATTCCGCAAGGGCTTTTCTGAAATGCACTATCTCAGTGACATCTTTGCACGTATATAAGATCGTGCCGTTTTTGATGGACACCCGTTTTATATCCACCAGTAATGAGCGTTGACCGCCGCTCTTGTCGATAAAATCCACTTCATTATTTAACAGTTCGTTTTTCTTAATTAAGTCTTCAATGGCAAAAAGATCGTTTTTGAACAAGCATGAGATATTGCCTTGTTCAGAAAGCGCTTCGGAGCTGAACCCAAATATTTCTTCCGTGTTCGGACAGATATATGTGAAATTGCCTTCGTCGTCCGTGATCATCACCGCATCTGAAATATTGGCAAGAGTTATCCGATGAAGCGATTCTGATTCCTCGAGCTTCATTTCCGCAGTTTTACGATCCGTGATGTCTCGGGATATACATAAAATGCCCTGCGGAACCGGATAAACCCAAACTTCATACCAACCCTTTCTTCCGTCTTTGAAACTGTATTCATTGATCACGGTATCGGGTTGACGATGTTGCATGACACGTTTAAAAACCTTGAAAAAACTCGTATCCTCGATACCTGGAAAAAGCTCGGTAAGTTTGCCTCCGACCAATTTTTCCCTGGGTAGCCGCACAAAATCCGAAGCCGCCTGATTGACCATCACATGCCTCCATTCCGGATCGAGGACATAAACGCTGTCGGTAATGGATTCCATTAGAAACCGGTATTGTTCCTCGCTTTTGCGCAGAAGGTCTTCGAGCTGCTTCTGTTCGGTGAAGTCATAGGAGATGTTGATCAGACCGACGACATCCCCGTTATCCCCCCTGTAAGGATAATAATTGACGTTCATGTACCGCTCCCCTTTTGTTGGGGATTGAAACCAGGCGCTGTAATTGACACGAACGCCCCTCAGGCACCGATCAACCTTTTCTTTTATCGTGTTTCGAAAGATATCTTCGCCCAACAGGTCACTGATTCGTTGGCCGATAATGTCTTTCCGGCTGCATCCCCCAAAATCCTCATAACTTTTGTTAACCATCAGATAGGTATACTGCCGGTCGATCACGGCCATGGGTTCCGTCGCTGAAGAAACGATGACCTCATAGAGCCTGAGGTCCATTTCCATTTGCTTCCTTGCGGTGATGTCAAGAGCGCATGTTGCCACGCCGATAATGTCTCCGGCGATATTCTTTATCGGTTCGGCGCTGATGTCGTAGGTACGGATAACGCCCGACAGCGGGAAAGAGATGTCCCTGCATTGTTTTTCCCCGGTTTCCAGAACCTGCCGTTTTAATACCATCAGTTCTCTTGTGCCTTTGTTGTCCGCGATCTCGTCATCCCGTTTTCCGATCAGATTTTCTTCGCGAAAATCCGGATACGGGTTGTAAATCCACTGATATCGCAAATCACGGTCCGTCTGGGCATAAATCATTCCGGAGTGGGCCACGGCATTTTGGAAATGTTTTTCATGTTCCCGGAGCGCTTCTTGCGCCCGCTTCTGATCGGTGATGTCCCGTGTGTTCGCGATGACGCCGGAGATGCGACCGGAGCTGTCCCTGAAAGGATAGTAGGCAACATCCACAAACCTCCTGCCGATGCTCGGATATTCGAACCATTCCTGGTATTTGATGGTCTCACCTTGCAGGCAGCGGTCGAACTGCGGTTTGATGCAATTTTCAAAGGCATCTTTCCCGAGATATTCAGAAACGGTCAAGCCGATGAAACGATCGCGGGGGACACCTGAAAACTTTTCATAGGCTTCATTCACGATAATATATCTGTAATCCATGTCCAGGAATGAGATGCCGTCCGCAGTGGAAGAAACAATGTTCTTATATTTTTCAAGGTACATCTCACTTTTTTTGCGATCGGTAATGTCAACCTGTATAGATGTCGAATGAACAATACGGCCTGAATCATCCATCACGGAATCGGCGTTCAGAAGAACATCCCTTTTTGTGCCGTCTTTTGCCTGAACCACCAACTCCACATTGCAGACGCGGCCATTTGCATGCCATTCGTGAAATGCTTTTTCCGCAGCGGCCAGGCTCTCCCGGGCATACAGAGCGGACACCGGGCGCCCAATGATTTCATCGCGGGAATAACCCAGGGCTGACAGAGCTGTATTGTTGACCTCCAGAATGAATCCCTCCGGTGAAAGTATATATCCATAGAAGCCGGCATTATCAAAAAACAGGCGGAACTTGTTTTCATTTTCCATCAGTTTTTTCCGGGCCTCTATTTTTTCAGAAATATCGGTATAGGTAACGACCACCCCAAGCCCTTCAGCGGGCAACGGCGCTGCGGCAACGCCAATCCATTTCACTTGATCATTGGGTTTTGCAATTCCCATTTCGCACTGGGTAACAAGTCGCTTTTCCTTTAATGCAATGATACTGGCCCATTCATCTGAAGGCATGTCTGATCCATCAAGACGAACGATTTTCCACTGGTGTCCGTCAATGGATCTTTTTTCATGCTCTTCCTTTTTTAAGCCAATCAGTTTTTCCGCCATTTCGTTGGTTTCAATTATTTGACCGCTTGAATCCGATACGGTGATGCCGAGTGGAAAATAGTTGAACAACGTTCTGTACTTAATGGCTTCTGACCGGAGAGTTTCAATTTCTTGCTTAAGCGCGATGATCTGTTGTTCAAGTTCTTGGTATGAAGGTTTTCGATCCATAAACACCGCCTAATTTGCCTTGCATGATGATCTAATAAAGCAATTAATTATTATATAATAATTGACACACTGAAATTCGATCATCAAGTTTTTAAATGCCTCTTTGAAAAATAAGCTTGGCGGTCATGTCAACAGATACGACTCCGGGCCTCGTCTCTACTCGGCCCTTCACAGTGATCAAAGCTGGCAGACCGCCCAAATCGAGCTTATATCAACAAAACGAACATGTCGATGAAAAAATTTTACGAAAACGCGCAAGGCCTCTGGACAAAAGGATCTTGGCCCGCTTGCATATGGCAGGAAAGTCTCGATTCGCCACGAGACATGTCAACCATATGCGAGCGGAGACACATGTTCATATACGACACGAGTCTTCTTAGACAATTCCGGCTGAACCATCCCTGCGTAAAGATCGACTGCATTCTCGCCGGCGCGTTGTACGGAACTTAGGCGTTCGTCGACGAGGCGTCCGCCATATTCGGAGGAGTCCAAATGATAAGCCAGAACAAGACTGACCAGAACGTCAGATACCGAAACAGGGAAATCGCGGCTGAAAAATATTTCTCGTCCTATCCAGGAACAAGGCAAAAAATCGGAATACGAGGCGGCAAGAATGAGACCTCGACGATAGGAAGCGCCCGGTTGCATGTTTGTTCCCACGGGAAAAAACGCATTGTGATCGCGCTGAAATGCGAAGGGGAAGAAGAATACCGCTTTATATTGGCAACCGATTACGGCAGGTACCAGACAGGCAGATCGCTATCGATCAGGACGGCGTCGATGTCATTGTCCGTATAACTGTATTCGACGCCCTTGTCGGTTCTATTGCTCGCCGGCTTCCTGCGGCAATTGTAGGTCCTGTGGGCAACCGGACGGCCGTTGTCGAAAATCCATCGATAGTGATGAAGGCGCGCAAGCGGTACGGACCACGCCGCATCGACAGTGTCGGCATAGCGGCCCTGAAATACCGGGTTGCGCCCCGAAATGGTATATGCGAATTCAATCAGACTCCGGGGCGGGTGTCTTCCAATATGATGCTGGCGGTTTTCTCACCGTTGTAAAGACGTCGCTCCAGATCGGATTCGCGCTGAAAAGCGGATATCTTCTCCAATTGCAGCTGGTAAAAAAAAAGTCCCTATCATGAGAGGTTGTATGCCAAAACAAGGTTCTGTTTGTAAATTCGGGCCCCGAGCTTTTGAAAAGCATGCGTTCGTTTCACGTCGCATCGGCGTTCCTGTCCCGTCAAGATGCTGCGGCTTGCGGTTCGGAGATTTTCGCCGCCATCTGCCGCCGCGCCGCCGGGACTTGAACGGAAGCCTGGATTCCGGCTCTCCGCGCGCCTTCAAGTGCGACGCCATCGGATTTCAACGGACTGTCGCGCATGCGCGGAATTCTCGCCCGACTCGGGAAACGCGCGCTCCGGCCGGAATGACGGGGCGCGGGAATGCCGGAGTGAAACAAAAAACGGAAGGTCGGCCGCAACGACTCGGATTCGATTCCGCTATGGATTGGTTTCAGCATCGGCCACTTTCAAAAAATACCGTCCCGGCAGTCGTCATTCCGCCGCCAGTGAAATTCCATTCAACAAGAATGCACGTCTTTCAAAGACTATCGTCCCGGCAGTCGTCATTCAAGGCTGTTCTTGCGGAGGACCGGATCCCAGGCAATAGTCGAGGCTTCCGGGTAACAAATCCGGCCGATTAATTAAAACCAAACCCATCCAACTGTTCAGGCCCCGCAAAGCCGGAACAAATTTCGGAGAAAATTTCATACCGAAAACCGAATGATTTTCATCACCCCAGGTTCGGGCCGGCGACCGGCTTGAAGCGAAACTCTAAGATGGAACATTTCTGCCGATGTTGTTTGTTGTTTTTTTCTTGACAAAAAGCGAGCATCTGCTGTAGAAAAAACGATGGATCTCATTTTCGCATAAAGGACTTCGCCCGGTACAAAAAAAGGAACCTTTTGAGGAGGCCATGTACGATGCCTGCGAATTCGTTCCGCTTCATCTGGCGAACATGCTCCGCCTTCAACCCAGCGAGACCCCAAAAACCTGACGCCGCAACTGATAGCGAAATAAAGGAACTGTCCCTCAACTCCTTTTAAGCCATGGCTGCAAGTTTCGAGGAGAGAATCGTCACGTGCGCTTTCGTCGAAAAAGACTTTGGCTCTGTCCGACGCTAAACGGATTTTGCCATAGGGAATCGTCCTCTGGAAGGAAAGCAATAGACTGCTCGACGAGGAATAGAACTCCCGCAAGCAAAGCCTTGAAACCGCATTCGTTTTTTTCTCGAAAAAAATCGGAAAATGACGATGCGAAGGATTTTGGAAGGAGGTGAATTCTAAAGAGAAAAAAAGCCTGAAAGCCGTATCTATCCGAAGATGCGTTTGAATCCCGATTGCGCGTCAAGCATCGGGGGGGGGGCGGGATTCAAGCCGAACCAAATGGATGCTCGAACAATCAACAAGGAGGGACAAGTAAATGGCGGACAAGGAAATAACCGAAACATCGGAGGCCCAGATCGCCGTGCACTGGGGCGAGGAAAGCTACTACATGCCCAGTGTGAAGTTCATCGCCCAGGCGAACATGACCGACGAAACGATTTACGACCGTTTCAGTCTCGACAATTTTCCGGACTGTTTCAAGGAATACGCCGATCTTCTGGACTGGTACAAATACTGGGACGAAATCCTGGATACCAGCGACGCGCCCTGCTTCAAATGGTTCAAGGGCGGACTGATCAACGTCAGCTACAATTGCGTCGACCGGCACCTTGCCGAAAACAGAAACAAGACCGCGATCCATTTCGTGCCCGAACTGGAGGAGGAAAAAGTCGAGCACGTGACCTACCAGGAACTCTGGGTGAGGGTCAACGAAATGGCGGCGGTGCTCAGGGATTTCTGCGGACTTAAGACGGGCGACAGGGTGACGCTCCACCTGCCCATGACGACGGAGCTTCCGGTCACCATGCTCGCCTGCGCAAGGCTCGGGATTATCCATTCCCAGGTGTTCGGCGGATTCAGCGGCAACGCCTGCGCGGACAGGATCGTCGATTCCGGTAGCAGCGTGCTGATCACCATGGATTCGTACTACCGCGGCGGCAAACTGCTCGACCATAAGCAAAAAGCCGACGAAGCCGTCCAAATCGCCGCCAGGCAGGGGCAAACCGTGGACAAGGTCCTGGTATGGCAGCGTTATCCCGGCAAGTATTCGGCAGCTACGCCCATGGTCGAAGGCAGGGACTTTTTCGTCAACGATGTGCTGAAAGACTACTACGGCGCCAGGGTCGAACCGGTGAAAATGCCTGCCGAGGCGCCCCTGTTTCTCATGTACACCAGCGGCACCACCGGAAAACCCAAGGGATGCCAGCACGGCACCGGCGGCTTTCTCGCCTACGTGGCCGGGACCTCCAAGTATGTCCAGGACATCCATCCCGAAGACGTCTACTGGTGCATGGCCGACATCGGATGGATCACCGGCCACTCCTACATCGTGTACGGACCGCTGGCGATTTGCGCATCGAGCGTGATCTACGAGGGCATACCCAACTATCCGGACGCCGGAAGATGCTGGCGAATCGCCCAGAACCTGGGCGTCAATATCTTCCACACCGCCCCGACCGCCATCCGCGCTCTCAGAAAGATCGGTCCGGACGAACCCGCCAAGTACGACTACGAATTCAAGCACATGACCACGGTGGGAGAACCCATCGAACCCGAAGTCTGGAAATGGTACTACGAGGTCGTCGGCAAGGGCAAGGCCGCCATCGTGGACACCTGGTGGCAGACGGAAACCGGCGGGTTCCTTTGCAGCACCATTCCCGCCATCAAGGCCATGAAGCCCGGAAGCGCCGGTCCAGGAATGCCCGGCATCCATCCGATCATCTACGACGACGAAGGCAAGGAGGTCCCCAAAGGACAGGGCATCGCAGGCAACATCTGCATCCAGAACCCGTGGCCGGGCATGTTCCAGACCATATGGGGAGACCGCGACCGTTTCGTCACGAACTATTTCGACAGATACTGCAAGAACCCCGAAAGCAAGGACTGGAGAGACTGGCCCTACCTGACCGGCGACGCCGCGGTCATGGCCGAGGACGGCTATGTTCGCATCCTGGGTCGAATCGACGACGTAATCAACGTATCCGGACACCGCCTGGGCACCAAGGAACTCGAGTCCGCCGCACTGGTGGTCGAGGAAGTCGCCGAGGCGGCGGTCGTCCCGGTCAAGCACGACATCAAGGGCAAGGAGCCCGACATGTACGTCGCTCTGAAACCGGGCTACGAAGCCACCCCGGAACTAGCCAAGAAAGTGAACGACGCCCTCATCAAGGAGATCGGACCCATCGCCAAGGCCCGAAAAGTATGGATCGTTCCCGACATGCCCAAGACCCGTTCCGGAAAGATCATGCGAAGAGTGCTCGCGGCCCTTTCCAACAAGGGCGACGTCGGCGACACCATGACCCTTGCGAACCCCGAGGTCGTCGAGGAAATCAAGAAGATGGTCCAGGGCTGAAGAAAATCTAAAATATCCGGCGGGGGCCGACGGCTTTTAGCTCCCGCCGCAACCGAAAACGCGGCAGCAAAAGGCGAAAAAAACAACCTCCTCGTTCGGCAGACAGCACCGGGGAAACCCGGAAGCCGGGCGAGGAGAAACGCAAAGCTACGAGTTTGCCAAATGTGCCCTTATTCGTCCATCGTCTGGGCAGAAAAAGTCGTCGATCCCGAGGTCGTATTGAGAAGCATCAGGCCGGGGATGAACGTCTTTTTGAGCACCGGCGCGGCGGAGCCGCGAACTCTGGTGCGACGCCTGATGAGCAGCAAGGCGTCCAACCTGCAGGATCTGGAGTTGATTCAGCTTGTCAGTTTCGGCGAGGCGATCTGCCCGGAAGAAATATGTTTGAAAAAGTACAGGCTGAAGACTTTCTTTTCCGGATGGGTGACCGGCGAAGCGATCACAAGGGGGGACATCGATCTCATACCCAGCCGCTTTTCGACCATTCCGGAACTGGTCGAATCGGGACTCATTCAGATCGACGCGGCATTTGTCCAAGTTTCGCCCCCCAACGACGCGGGATACTGCAGTTTCGGTCCCGCCGTCGATGTCGCTCGTTTGGCCATGGAACGCGCCGAGATCAGGGTCGGCGAAATAAACCGCGACGCGCCCTTCACCTATGGCGACGCTTTCGTGCCCGTGACCGAATTCGACTACCTGGTCCTGGCCGAATACCCGCCCTACTATTTCGAGCGATGGCCGGTGGACGAAATTTTCGACAAGATCGCCCGAAACGTGGCCTCCCTTGTCGAGGACCGCAGCTGCATCGCCTTTTCCATAGGCCCGGTTTTCGACGCGCTGACTCCTCATCTGAAGGACAAAAAGCACTTGGGAGTGCATTCTCCGCTTTTCACGGACGCTCTGATGGATCTCGTCAGAAGCGGGGCGGTCACCAATCGATACAAGGGAATATACCGGGGAAGATCGATTACAAGCCACGCTCTGGGCACCAGGGAGCTTTTCCAGTGGCTGGACAACAATCCATTGGTCGTCTTTCAAGGCATAGACAAGGTGTACAATCCGGTCCTGATCGGCGAAAACCCCCGATTCATCGCGATTCTGCCAGCCCGGAAAATCGACCTTTCCGGAAATATCGCCCTTCATGTGGGAAAAGGAAACGTGGCCACCGGTCCCACGGAAGTGATGGACTTGTTCGACGGGGCTCGGATATCGCACGGAGGAAAATGCGTTTTCGCGCTTGCCAGCAGAAACATGAAAAACGAGTCCAACTTTCATCTTTCCCTGGAAGAATTTCCCAACAGATTCGGCATGCGGGAATCCGTGGACATGGTCGTCACCGAATACGGAATCGCCAGCCTGAAAGGACGGCCCCTTCGTGAACGCGCCCAGGTCCTTATCGATATCGCCCACCCGGACGACCGACCCTTGCTCATGGAAAAGGCGAAAGAAAAAAAGCTGATCTATTCGGATCAGATTTTCATCCCCGGAAGCGCCAAGCTCTATCCCTCGGACCTGGAGGTGGAACATACGTTCAAGGGAGGCTGCGAGCTTCGTTTCAGAGCGATCAAGCCTTCGGACGAGGAAGGTGTCCGGAGGCTATTCTACCGCCTTTCTGAACAAGGCGTGTACGAGCGTTTCTTGAACCGAATCCGGGCAATGCCCCATTCCAGGGTGCAGGAGTACGTGAACGTGGACTGGGGACAGGCGACATCCATTGTCGGTCTCGAGGGAAAACCTGGCAAGGGCCGTATCGTGGCCGAAGCCAGATATATACGGGAAATGGAAAGGCCTTACGCGGAGGTGGCTTTTCTGGTGGACGAAGCCCGCCAGGGAATCGGCGTGGGTTCCTTCATGTACCGGCTCCTCGCGCGGCATGCCAAAGAGCACGGAATCGAATGCTTCACCGCCGAAGTCCTTTTCGCAAATACCGCCATGATGAATGTCTTTCGAAAAATGGCAGACCGTATCGACGCGAAACTCGAAGAGGGCGTATACCAATTGACGATACCATTGTCGCACGCCCCGCCATCCCAAAGCGCGGCATGATTGTCTTCAAGGCTCATCGAGGATTTCCTGGACGAGCCACCTTGTCCTTTGCAGGCTATGCACCCAAACATCATCTCGGCGATACCGTCGTTCACACGCTTCGCGCGGGTATGTCTGCCGGTTCATGGCTTAACAGTCAAATGATAAGCCTTGGCATAATAAACGGAGGCCAGCAAATTTTTGGCCTGTGGGCGCTCCAGAAACAAAAAGCCCTGAAAAAAAGGCCATAAAATGGCCACAATTTCCAAGGCTATGAAAAAATAACGTATAAAATCAAATAGTTATATGGTCGGGAAGACTGGATTTGAACCAGCGACCCCAGCGTCCCGAACGCTGTGCTCTACCAGACTGAGCCACTTCCCGACTCGGAAAAACAATTGGGTTTTTTATGCCATTTTCGTCGGTTTGTCAACATAAAAATGGCATGCTCGATTTTTTACAGGAACCTGTTTTTCAAAACGATGGTCTGGTCCCTGCCAGGCCCCACCGACACGATCTCAATGGGCGTTTCGGTGAGCGCTTCGATGCGTTTCAGATAGTTTCTGGCGTTTTCCGGAAGATCCGCAAGTTCCTTGACCCCTGAGATGTCCTCCTGCCAGCCTTCGACCTCCTCGTAGATCGGCTGGCATTCCCCCAGCACAGTGAGGCTGGCCGGGAAATGCTCCATCCTTTTTCCGTGGTACTCGTAGGAGACGCAGATCTTGAGGGTGTCCAGGCCGCCGAGGACGTCCAGCTTGGTGATGACCAGGCCGGTGAGGCCGCTGAGCCTGGCGGCGTTTATGACGATGACCGTGTCGAGCCATCCGCATCGTCGCCGCCTACCCGTGGTGGCGCCGAATTCCACGCCGACCTCTTGAATGCGGTCGCCCACCTCGTCGAAAAGCTCCGTGGGAAAAGGCCCGGCACCCACGCGGGTGGTGTAGGCCTTGACGATTCCAAGAACGCCGTCGATGGCCTTGGGGCCGACCCCGGAGCCGCAGCACGCGCCGCCGGACACCGTGTTGGAAGAAGTTACGAACGGATAGGTGCCGTGGTCGATGTCCAGGTGCGTTCCCTGCGCGCCTTCGAACAACACCTGCTTTCCGCTCTTGATGCCCTCGTCCAGGACGATGGAAATATTGGCCACGTGGGGCGCGAGCTTTTCGGTGTACTTCGAATACTCCTCGATAATCGCGTCCGCATCGACCTCCTCGGCGTCCAGATAGTTTTTCAAATAAAAATTTCTCTCCTCGCAGTTGGCCCTCACCTTTTCCCGAAAAGTATCGGGCTCGAGCAGATCTACGAAACGTATGCCGCGGCGGGTGGCCTTGTCCTCGTAGGCCGGTCCGATCCCCCGTCCCGTGGTGCCGATCTTGCCGTCGCCCTTCTTTTTTTCCCGAGCATTGTCGACTTGTTTGTGGTAGGGCATGATGACCTGCGCCCTTTCGCTGATCATCAGGTTTTTCGGGGACACCTCGATTCCCTTTTCCCTGAGAGTCTCGATCTCTTCGAGAATGATCTCGGGGTCCACCACCATGCCGTTGCCGGCAAAGCAGGTCTTTCCTTGCAGAATCCCCGACGGCACCAGGTGGCTGATGAACTGCTGTCCGTCCACCACCATGGTGTGGCCCGCGTTGGCCCCGCCCTGGAACCGGACCACGTAGTCGGCATACTCCGCCAACAGGTCCACGATCTTGCCTTTTCCCTCGTCCCCCCACTGTGTTCCGACAATTACGATGTTTGCCACTTGCAACTCCTTTGAAACGGACTGTCGTCCTTGAATTTATTTGATATATAAAGGTACTGTTGAAATCCGACCGACTGGGGCATTCCCGTCGGTCAAAGCTCCTCGTTTAAAGATCCATTAAAAAAATCCATGCAGCCCTGGTTCAGTCCTCTGAACCTTGCCGCTTGACCCTTTTTTCCCTGAAAAACGCCTGCATCAGCTCGCGGCATTCGTCTTCGAGAACGCCGCCCACCACCTCCACGCGGTGGTTAAACCGGCTGTCCTCCGAAAAATCGTACAGGGAGCCTGCCGCCCCCCATTTTTCGTCCCGCGCGCCGAACACCACCGTTTTCACCCTCGCATGGACCGCCGCCCCCATGCACATGACGCAGGGCTCGACGGTAACATAGAGCGTCGTGTTTAACAACCGGTAATTTCCAATTCGCCGCGCGCAGTCGCGAATGGCCGCCATTTCGGCGTGCGCCGTGGGGTCGCAGGCGGAAATCACCCGGTTGCGCCCGAACGACAAAGCCTCCCCGTCCCCCGAAACCAGCACGGCCCCCACCGGAACTTCGTCCATCCGCCCGGCCATCCCGGCCTCTTCCAAGGCCAAGGCCATCCATCGTTCGTGCGTTTCGACCATCTTTCCCCAAACTTCGCGCGGAATATTTCCCCCGACGCGAAAAAATCCGTTGACAGAATCGTTCGTATACTTTATTAACGGGTCACATTTCAATTGTTTTTTTCAGTTGCGCACCCGTAGCTCAGCTGGATAGAGTGCCGGACTACGAATCCGTAGGTCGCAGGTTCGAATCCTGCCGGGTGCGCCACCAAATTCAAGGGGTAACAGAGTCATGTCTGTTACCCTTTCTTTTTTCATGATACTCTACATGAAAATTTTCTTCAGAGCGACTATTCAAGATATCCATTACGAATCGCTCTCCCTCGCCGATTGAATAGAGACTGATACGAACAACAAAGTAAAAAAGGCCGAAATTCGACACTAAAAGCCACGTTAATATCGGGAAACTGTTCGGCAGACTCATAATCTGTACCCGGCATTTTTTTTCCAATGAAACCAGAGTTTTTGTTTGCCAACTGATTTTTCACGACATTTTATCCTTGACAACACGATTCGTTCCATTTTAGGCATACTTTCTTATCTTTCTTAACCAAACTTGTCGAAAGACTGGGGGGGCGGAAGGTTGCGGATTTCGATAAGATCGCCGGGTTGCCAAGATGGTTGTCCGTTTTTTTTTCAGCATTATGACGGCGACCAATGGACCCCGATGAGTTCCGGGTTGTTTTACGATGCAAACGGGCTTTGGGGAACTTCGGGTACCAATGTCTTTGCGGCCAACAGCACGGGCATAAAGCATTACGACGGCGATTCCTGGACCGACGTCGGTCTCGGCTGGGACAGTGAACTCTATGCGATATGGGGAAGTTCGCAAGACAATGCCTACGCCGTCGGCGAATACGGAATCGTTTTCCACTATAACGGGTTGTACTGGCATGAAATCACCACGGACAGAACGTATCAAAGGAGTTGTACAGCATCTGGGGAAGTTCAAGCGACGATATTTTCGCGGTCGGCAATGTCATCATGCATTACGACTGGCAAAGCTGGTCGGAGATGGAGACGGGACTTTATTACGGCTACGGCCTGAAAGGTATTTGGGGAAGTTCTTCCGACAACGTCTTCGCGGTGGCATCCAACGATATCATTCTCCATTTCGACGGATACGCGTGGAGTCAGGTTCCCGTCGATTTCAACAAATCCTACAACGGGATTTGGGGGACTTCGGAAAACGACATTTTCGTAGTTGGGACCAGCGGCACCATCCTTCATTACGACGGGGCCGAATGGGAAAAAATGACAAGCTTCACACTCAAGGCCCTCTACGACGTTTGGGGAACTTCCGGCGACAATGCTTTGCCGTTGGCGAATCGGGGACGGTGCTCCATTACGACGGCGCCGCGTGGAGCGAGATGACAGTGCCTGTTGTTTGGTCGCTTTACGGCGTTTGGGGAGACGAAAGCGGTTATGTCTACGCCGTGGGGGGCAATGGAGGCACGGCCATTTGCTACAGCGGCACATCCTGGTTCGAAATCCCCTTAACGCAAACCAATACGCTACAGAGCATTGCAGTAGTCACAAAGGACGACGTCTTTGCGGTGGGAGACATGGGAGCGATGCAACATAACTGGTCCAAAATGGATAATGTTACCAACCATTGGCTGAAGGACGCATGGGTCAGTCCCGATTTTAAAATGTACGTTGTGGGCGAGAATGTGACCATTCTAGAATGCACCCCCGTTTTTCCCGCCCCGGTTTCGCAATTCGAGGCTTCGCCTCTAAGCGGAAGGCCCCCATTGTCGGTGGATTTCACGGATCGTTCCACCGGATTGATTGCGTCGTGGTCGTGGGACTTCGGGGATGCCGTCTCATACGACGTATATTTCGGCACAACCAACCCTCCCGAATCCAAAATATTTGCAGGTCAAAGTTCCTTGAACTGCGATCCCGGAGAATTGCTGCCGGGACTGACGTATTATTGGAAAATCGTCGCCACAGACCAACTTGGCGAATCGACAGAAGGCCAGGTTTGGTATTTTTCGACAGCCAGGCCCCGATTTCGGATTTCGAGGCTTCGCCTTTGATCGGAAGGCCTCCTTTATCGGTGGATTTCGCGGATCGTTCCACAGGATTAATTACGTCATGGTCCTGGGACTTCGGGGACGGAAACACCAGCACGGAGCAGATCCCGACGCATGTGTTCTATAAGGTTGGCAGCTTCACGGCAAGACTGATCGTTACCGGACTCGGAGGCAGCGACGACAAAGAAAAAACGCATTGCATCTTGGTCGATTGGGATTCCGATGGCGATGGACTCTTGGACTTCATCGAGGACAATTATTGCACAAGCCTGGAGGCGACGGACTCCGACGGCGACGGACTTCCTGACGGAACCGAAGACGCAAACTGCAACGGTGTCGTGGATACGGGGGAAACCAATCCCTGTAGATTCGATTCCGACCAGGACGGGCTTTCAGATGGGTATGAAGACACAAACGGCAATGGCGTCAGGGATAGCGGAGAACTTGATCCTCTTGACAACGACAGCGACGACGACGGATGTCCGGACGGAGTGGAAAAAGATCTCGGAACCGATCCTCTGGAGCATGAATCCTGGCCTTGGATTATCTGTGTGGGGGATTGCGACGAGCAATGCGACGACTGCGCCCCGAACGTGACGATGGCATTGAGTATGACTTCGCAAGAGGCCTCTGTCAACTATTTGAAAATGCGCAATGCCGAAATTCAAGAACTCGCAATGGACATTGCGGACAACATTTTGGTCGGAATTGAATCCGGCCGGATTGTTCTTCACCCTTAACATGGAGAACTGTCAGTCATTCCAACGATCATGAGGAAAAACATGGACCGTTTTGCGAAATATGCGAATTTCATCTGCAATTTGTTTTTCACATTTCCCTGCCCGCTGTTTCGATCCTGTGAGAGATGTCTCTATTTCATTTCCCTGGCGGCTTTGGTCGCGTCGGCTACTTGTCCCGACGCTTGCGCCTCCGCTACAGCAGTTCTAATCGATTTCGGTGCTGCGGAAGCGCAGAACGTGTTCGAAGTTCCGGGATGGAACACGGCGATATTGGACATCTACACGGATTATGTAGACATCGGTCCCGGCGGTACAACCATCGTGGTGGGGGACAATTCCGCCTACAACTTCCAGGGGGTGACAGGTTCGTATCGTTTTTTCGCCGAAGGCAACACTGTCAGGGCCTATTGGTACAACAATTCCAGCCAGAGCATATCCATTGCACGGGTAATTTGTTCTAAACCACTTGCATGCTACTAGCGGGAGGCTTGAGAATTTTTTGTCATTTTCAAATAATCCAAAACCGATCTGGTGTTTTTATTCAGCTTTCTCATTTTCTGGGCCACGCTATCCACCTTTTTGGATTTGATGAGACCGATTGCGAATTTTCTGAGCCGCGCCACATTTTCAGGACCGTATCCCTTTCTTATTCTGCATCTGTCCTCGTCGTAGTTCCAATCCAGAATGTAATGGCAGCCGTTTTCAACCGTCCAATGCTTGCGAATGGTTCTATTTATCATTTCCGGGGATGCCTCCTCGGAAGGCCTGCTTGTAATTCCGTATACGGTTTCTTTTGAAACCTTGCCCGTTTTTTTCTCGATGGATTCTCTTTTTATCATAAAGGCCTGCGTGACATGCGGAAAATTCAGATATCCGTTCAATTCGGTCGTCGTCCAAATACGGCGCGTTTCTATGCGGCCGTGTTCTCCGTTTGAGATATTGACGTCTTGCGCTTCCGAGTCGATATTCTGAAAAAAGAACTCGATATCCGAGCGCAGGGTGGGCTGGTTGTTTTTTGCGATCAGAAAATAATGGGCCTTTCGCTCCAGCACTATGTAATCGGCAAAACGCGTCTGAGTATGCAGGGCATCGGCCGTTATGTTTTTTCCTTCTATGTCGAGAGGTTCGAGCAGGGGTATGGCGACCTTTATCTCGTTGGTTTGCTTTTGTTCGTCCGAACCTTCGCCGACCGGCAGCGTGCCTACTTTTTTTGGGTGTAGCAAATATTACTTTCATGGCCGACGACATTCATGACGTGGACCTGCCTGCCGTCTTCGTCGATGGCGTTGCACATGACTTTTCCATCGATCGCCAGGCTCTCGTCTTCCGCCCCGTAGGCTTCGTTCCACTTTCGAAGCGCCGAATCAAGATCGTCCGGATTCACGCGCACCAGAACGTCCCTGATTATCGATTCGCTGGGAACGACGTATCTGCCCTTTTCCCTTCTGCAGCAAAAACGGGCCCTGGCTTTCTGCCCAAGGTCGTCGGCCCAGTCCGAAATCGCCTTGTATCCGCGCATTCCGCACAGGATTGCGCCTGCGGCTATCGCGAGAACCGTCGGCAGGCTGTGACGTCTGCCCTGTGCTCTGCGAGGATCGCGAATCGTTTTGAAAAAATCCGGCAATGAACGCATGTGGTCGGCTTTTAAATTCATTCTACCTCCTGCTTTTTCATATTCGTTTTCGAGAAAAGGTCGAGACAGAATCCGTCTTGCGTTTTTGACCAGCGGTTTTACGAATACCAGCTTCGAAGTTCCAACCGTCTCCGCATAGCCGTTCTTTTTCCTGGCGAAACCTCGCGTTCGACCGACGAGAAGCCAGTTCGACGCCTTGTAGACCGTGCCCGAAAAAAACTCCGGATCCACGAATGTTTCCACAAGAACGAGCCTGTGTCCGAAAAACTCCATCCAATCGTCGCCGATTCTCTTCAGGCACAGTGCGATGGTTCGCGACGCCAGATTCCTGATATGCCAGCCCGGCAGGATCAGGAACCTGTTGTTGTTGGCGATCAGTTTCAAACGGCCGTATTGGTGACGATGTCCCCATCCAATCCATTTGTCCCGAGCCTTGCACTTCAGGGCCGCCACCGAAAAGCCGAGCAAGGAAGTCCAGTTGCCCTCGATACAGCCGACGTACCATAGCGTCTGCCCCATTTTGGGCACGAATCCCAAATAGTGGTGCCTTTGCATAAGGGCGCGGAATCTGGCTTCCTCGGTTTTCAAAACTGGCCGAACGATCAATTTTTGCAAACACATGGATTTCACCTCGATTCATGTAATTGCGCACCAGAATACACCAAATTTGACCGTTTAACCAGAATTTTCTGCAACATACTGATTTTATTATGTATTTTTAGAAGAACGAATTAACCCTGATATCCATTGCGCCGCTGGTCAGCTTCGGCGATCCGGACAGAAGAGTCAGCAGCGCCACGGGTGACTGGAACGACATGGGGAGCGCCGTCATAGGTCCCTACGGCTCGGGTTCCACCGATTACGTGCTGAGCGACAGCGATTCCGGCGTCTACGATCTGGTGAACCTGTGCGCGAACTACGACAACAACCAGGCGTTGGTTTGCGACAGGATCGAGCTGATCGCCATCGACGATCCATGGACGGCGACCGTCGACAAGACCGGCGACGGGAACGGCGTCGTGACCAGCAGTCCTTCGGGGCTGGACTGCGGCGGTACGTGCGGCGCGGAATTTTTCCCGGGAACGATGGTCGAGTTGTCGGCGACGCCCGCCGCCGGGTCCGTCTTTTCCGGCTGGAGCGGGGAATCCTGCGAGGGCGAACAGACCTGCCGGTTGACCATGACAAGCGACAAGACCGTGGAGGCGGAGTTCACCGGCGGCGCCCCCATCGCCGATTTTTCGGCCGACGCGACCATTGGCGACGCTCCCTTCACCGTGACTTTCACCGACGCTTCCGGCAACTCCCCCGTCAGTTGGCAATGGGATTTCGACAACGACGGCGCGGTCGATTCCACGCTTCAAAACCCCTCCTTCCAATACGAGGGACCCGGCGTATACACGGTCGAATTGACCGTCGCAAACTCTGTCGGCACGGATACGATAACGAAAAAGCACTACATCACCGCGATGAACCCTTCGGCCGGGACCGTCTACGAGACCGGTCCCGGCAAGACCTACGAATCGACCCGCGACGTGGGCCTGCATCTTCTGCAAGAAGGCGACGTCGTCAGAATATACGCCAAGCCGAACCGGGAGCCCTATGTCGAAAAATTCATCGTCGCCGGGGTCGGGACGGAGGAAAACCCCATCCGCGTGGTCGGAATTCCCGACGACGAAGGAAACAAGCCGGTCTTTTACGGCTACAACGCCCAGGACAACACCAACTATGGCAACTATTACTGGAACGAGGACCGCCAGATCGTTCTGATCGGGCAGTACGGTTCGAAACAGGCGGAGCATATCGTCGTAGAAGGGTTAGAAGTGCACGGGGCGGTCTACGGAGTTCCTTTCTTAGACGACAGCGGCCAGGCCTCCGCTTACACTTCCAACGCAGCAGGCATTCGGATTTCCACAGGAACCGCCGTGGTCAAAGACTGCGACGTGCATGGCAACGAGAACGGTATCTTCGCGTCGAACACGGAGGATGCCGTCCTGGAATACTGCCACATTCACGACAACGGCGTGCACACCAGTTCCTACCTTCAACACAACATCTACCACGGAGGCAGCGACAGCAGCGGCAGCCAAATCACCGTGCAATACTGCCATATCGGCGAGCTGCTCAACGACGGCCAGCAAGCCAAGATTACCGGCCAAAATACCAGGCTGCGGTCGAAGACGCTGTGCAAAACTTCTCCTTTCCCCCGGGCCACGAGCTAAACGACCAGTACGTCAAGCACTTGGCGCGCGAATCCCGTCCCGCCGACGGCGCACTGGATCTGGGAGCTTACGAATTCGTCGGCGAAAACCTGTACGTGGAGTCCTCCGGGCAATGCGGCCAGCGGTCGCCTTGCTTTGCGCTCGTCTCCGATGCACTGGCCTACGCCACCGGCGGCGAAGTCGTCAAGGTCGCCGGCGGCGCCTACGCCGAAAATGTGGAGATCGGAAAGGACGTGATTGTCGAGTTCGGATTGAACGAGAATTTTTCGACGGAAAGCCCGTTCGAACCCGCGATACTTGCCAACCCCGTCCGAGCGGCAGGGCTGTGAACCGCAGGATTGGCATGCCGTTGACACCTGAGAGATGAATGGAATTGTATGGTGAATAGCTGTTCGGCTTTTTCCCGGCCGTTCAACAACTTGTTGACACCGATAGAATTCTCGAAGTACATAATCCAATTATGACAGAGACAGGAGCTTGGTTGCAAATTCTGTCGAATTTTCATCGAAGATTCGGCCTTGCAGGTCCTTGAATTACCATGTTCGCCGTGTCGCGAACATTCGGCCGAACAAAACTCCAAGCCCGAAAACCGCGATATGACCGGTGCGCGGCTTGGATCGGACGACGCATGTCAAACGCCGGGGGGAACAATGCAATCGATAGGGCAAATCCGCAATCGCGACAAACTGGTTGATTATTACAACCGTGGAAATCGTGTCAAATTCATACATTTCTGGAGCCATCGTCCCAAAAAGCGCGATTCGGTCGGCAAGCACTGTTTCAGCCAATGGTATCCGTCGCCTTTTAAAATCGACAATATCGTCTACCATACTGCGGAAAGCTACATGATGGCCGAGAAGGCCCGGCTGTTCGGCGATACCGAGGCGCTCGGAGAAATCATTCGCGCCGAAGATCCGGGCAAAGCCAAGCACTTGGGTAGGACCATCGAGAATTTTTCCGAGAATCTGTGGAAGGAAAAACGCTTCGATATTGTCGTGGCGGGCAATATGGCGAAATTTTCCCAAAACTCTGAGCTGGGTGAGTTCCTATTGAATACCGGCAGTCGAGTTTTGGTGGAAGCAAGCCCTCGGGACCGAATATGGGGAATCGGGCTGGCAGAGGACGACCCCGGCGCTGGAAACCCCAATTTATGGAAAGGCTTGAACTTGCTTGGGTTCGGCCTGATGGAAGTCAGGCACCGCTTGGAAAAAGCGAAAGGCTTATAATGCATTTTTTTCGCAAGGTCTTTGGCAAGGCGAAAACTGCAAAATCGCTCGAGGACGCGTCTCTCGGCTGTATTCTCGGCGCCTGCGCGGGCGACGCTGCGGACGCGCCGCTTGAGATGCTGGGGAGAAAGCCGGACGAAGATATAATCGAACGCGCGCTGACCATGCCCGGCGTTGGAAAACTGGAATTCGCGCCCGGGCAGATCGCCGATGACGGAGAACCGACTTTGTGCCTTGCGCAAGGATTGGCCGAATGCGGCTCCTTGCAGCTCGATCCGATCGCCAGGCGCTATGCCGATTGGGTTCGGTCCCGCCCTTTCGACATGGGATTTGCCATTCGCCGTTCCAACGACACTTGTCTCCACGCGGCAAGTTGCTATGTGACAGCCATTGCCTTTTTGATGAACCATCCGGGCGACCGCCGGAAGGCACTGGGAAAGGCCCGCGCCTGGACGGAAAAATACGCAAACGCGGAAGTGAACCAGTGGCGGGCGGATGCTCGCGGCGGTAGGCAAATCCCTTGCCATCCCCATGCTGGATTTGTCAAAATCGCCTTCACGCTCGCTTTCCGTCATTCGGAGGCGGGTTCGAATTGCGTCGAGGCATTACGACAAACGCTTGCGTGAGGGGGCGATACCGATACGAACGCATGTATTGTCGGCGGGCTTGTCAAAACGGCAAGGGGGATGACGCAGTTTTGCTCTACTACTCTCCCAGATAACGCGCCAGCATTTCTCTCCACCATGCCTCCTTGACAGCGGCCAGCAGATTGCGGTTGATCGGCTCCCGCAGGGCGGAACCTGGATTCAAAGCGATTCCGTAGGACTGGGGCGAAACGACATGCGCCAGGACTTTCAATTTGGACGAATGCTTCCTTCTGATCAGGTACTTGAGCAGCGGCGCATCATAGACAAAGGCGTCGATTTCTTCCTTTGCGACCGCTTCCAAGCCTTCGTCGGCGGAAGCGAACGAAAAGAATCCGATGTTTTGTTCCCGCAGGTACGCCTCGCTGGTGGTATTTAAAACCGCGCCCACGGCAAACCGGTGAAGGTCGTTGGGGTTCTTGACTTTCGATGTCAGCTCCGACACCGTCAGCGACGCCGTGATCGCGGCAGTGAAACCCGAAATCAGGATCACCCCGGCGAACATCCAAATAATGGAGACCACCCTGCCGAGAGGCGTCAAGGGGGCTTTGTCCCCGTATCCCACGGTGGTCATGGTCACGGCGGACCACCAGAACCCCGACCCGATCCCTTTGAGTGTGGGGCCCCCGAATTGCCCGGGGTTTTTCTTTCTTTCCAGCGCCCAGACCAGAAGTCCCACGACCAGAAGCAGAAGCGCAAGAGAGGTCGCCACTTTCAAAAACGCGGGCGACAGGAGCCGTTTCAAAACGTTCAGCCACGGGCTTCTATTCTGCTCGAGGACCGCGATTCCCAGGCCGGTCGAATAAAAGGCGTGGCTGAAGTCCATCCTCTTCTCCCTTTCCGACGTGATGGTAATCGCCGCGATTCCGGCGTCGATGCCGCCGCTGGAAACCCCGTCAAGAATCTCCGGCAAGGCCATTTCCTTGAACTCGTATTTCAAATCGAGACCGTCTGCGATATGGCGCCACAGTTCGATGCTGATCCCGGTCCAGGGACCGTCGGCCCCCTTCATGGAAAACGGCGGCGACTCCTTGGTCCCCACGACAAGCACCTTGCTTTCGACCGGAGCCTCCTGGGCCGAAGCCAGCCCCGAAAATATAGCGACAATCGACAATAACACGACTGCCCCGCATGTCCGTATTGAGAAATTGGCTTTCATTCGCCTCCTTTTTGCGCATAGGGTTAAAAAGTCCGGTTCATCGCGGATTTGTGGGAAGCGGCAAAGGTAACCAGAGCTTCCAGCTCTGGTCCCGTATCGCGAATATGCCGCCGCTTGGAAGCCAAGGCATGCCAGACCAGGATGGTCTGGCTACCATCGACACGCCTTTTCCCACAAATCCGCGATGAACCAAAAGTCCGAACATGGGCCTTTGGAAATCTTCCATCGGAAAACCTGCCCGCATTTCCTGCCGATCTTGCTCTATACCCATATTCAAAGTCATTTCGTACCACATTGCGTGGAGTTTCTGCAAGTAGCCCATGGGCAGCCCGGCCGCCACTGGAAATATTTCGACCAGTGCGCTTGGCGTCCTTCCATTAAGACCAAAGCAGGACAAACCCGAAGTCCCGAAGTCCGTCTTGTGCGGGAAGAAAAGAACGGCGAGACACAAAGTCGTCGCGAGAACCGGGAGCAAGCCGCATAGCCGAAGAAAACCTTCGCGGATTCGCGCCAGCCGTTTGGCAGCCAGATTGTCGTCGAACAAATGGGCGGCGACCAGAGCAAACGCGGGCACTGCGGGCAGAATGTAGCGCATCTTTTTAGAACCTCCTGTATTTGGCGCAAGACAGGCTATGCATATTGCCGCAAAATCTTATCGAGGGCATCAAGAGGCTCGAACCGCCCGAAATCCTCGACGATCTGTTCCGCAGGACCTTGAGGTGCGATTCTCTGGTGCTGCGGATCGGCGAATTCGTCATCGATATGATTGCGGGGGCTTGCCAGGGAGCGTTTTTCGCCAGTTTTTTTTTGGAATCATTATAGAAACCGTCATCTTGCCGGGTCTGTTTTCCCGTTTTCCCGCTCGAATTTGTTTCATTCGGGAGGTGTCAGATGTCCGGTTTCAGAAGTTGCACCCCTGAAACCGGACACCTGAAATTTGAGATCTTCAGGTTTAGGAACGGAATCCTGCTGAAAAATTACCCCACAGTTTGGGACGATTTTCATCCCTCCGGGTTGTATCCAAAAAGATGCCTGTGGCCAAATGTTTATGACCGCCGCGTATTTTTACGAAAATCGTTGCCGTTCTAAGGCTGGGGACCTTCGACGGGCTTGCCGCGATACGGGTAGTTCTTAAGCCGGATGTCGCCGCGTTTGTGCGGATTGGCAACGGCTTTGGTCGGGTCGGCCCATTCCTCCCATTTGAAATTTTCCAGAATCTTAGCCTGGTAGCTTTCCTCCAAAGGGCGGCTTTGGATGTCGTCGATGTGCATGTATTGGTAGTATCGCATCAGGTCCACCTGGTACGGTGTGGGATTGCCGCCCGCGTCCTTTACGACCTTTTTCAAATCCAGGACCTCCTGCATGTTCACCTTGGGGGTCCATGCGATCTCCTCCGGCAGCATGACGGGTTCTCCCGGAATGTTGTTGATTCCCTTTTTCCAAGTGGCCAATACGGCTGTCTGGGTGTCCTCCCGGTAGAGAACGATGGCGTGCCCGTAATTTTTGTCCTTGAAATAGCCCAAATTGCCGTACTGGATGCGCGCGCCGGTCAGAAAGGCCGTCGCGTCGGTCCAGCAGGGAGACGTGCCTGTGATCGCCCAAAGCACGCTGCGGTCTATGATTCCGTCCGGAAATAAAATCTTGAAGGCCATCGCGCAGCAGCAGGAAGCGTGGGACAGCCCCTCGCAGTCATGGCCGTGAAACTTGACGATGTCCTTGATGGTCACGGCGTAGGTGTACGGATAATAACGACCCTGCGTGCCCCGGGTGGCCAGAATCTCGAAAACGGGCGTATAGGGCTGTGACACCATCGGGGCGAACCAGGTCGGGTCCCGATCGGGCTTGGTGACTCCCGTTTCGATAAAAATGTTTTCTCCTTGCACATAGGTCGGCCCGGCGCTCCACGCGGCGGTCCCGGTCATAAGGATCACGCACAATGCGGCCAGTAAAAATTCTTTTTTCATCCCTTTCCTCCTTTGTCTGGTCGGTTGACATTCGCGCCCCGCAATATAAGGCGCATGCGGAGCCGGCGCTTCTTCTGGAAGCTCGTTATATACATACACGCCTTCCATGTACGTTCAATTGGTTTTAAGTGTCAATACAAAACAAGGAACAAAAAAATATAGATAAATAGAAACTGACTATTACCATAAATCCGACTCTTGATATACTTAATGCTGGGCCGTGTCATGCTTTTCTCAGTTTCCACCGTGAAAAGGCCAGCACCACCAGCAGGGCGATGGCAAAGCATGCGGGAAACCAGACGAGCGAATCGACGAACACGGCATTTTTCAGGGCTTCGCCGGTCAGTTCGGGGTGTTTGGAGCTTGTGGAAGGCCGCAGGAAGGAAAGCAGCAGGGAATAGAGGATGCCCACCGCGCCATAGGCGAGGTTGTAGGCCAGGCCTTTGAAGCTTAAAACGGTGGCGCGTTGGTTCGAGCGGGTTTCCAGGTTCAGGTAATAGCTGGCGAAATAATTGTTGAAATACATGTTGCAGAACACCAGCAGGGCCGGTACGAGGCCGAACAGGGGCCATGCCATGGCCATGCCGCCCATGCCCGCCAATGCGACCGTCGCCATGACCGCCACGTTGAAACCGGGTTTGCGGCCTTCGGACAAGCGCCTGGCAATCCGGGGAATGAAAATGCCCCCGACCGCCAGCGCCGAGCCGATGAAGCCGAACATGGCTTCGGGAATTCCGATGGTGCGATAGTACTGGCTTCCCATGGTGATCAGCATGCGGCTGAAGCAATCGAAAACCAGGCCGGTCAACATCACCACCAGAACGAAGGGGGTGTCCAGAATCCACCGTCCGGCCTGGAATGTCAGCTTGAAAGCCTCCGCGACCGGTTTCGAACCTCCCATAGTCTCTTCGCACTCGGCCGGACAAACCTCCTTCATCAAAAGGGTCGAACCCAGCGCACATAAGGCAAGTGCCAGGGTCAGATACAGCGGAAGGCGCAAGGTGGCGTTTTTGTCGAAAGTCATGCCGAACCCGATAAAATCCGATGCTTTTTGCATCAGCGAGGGATCGTAGACCGCCGCTCCCACGATCATGGCGACAATGAACCCGACGGATCTTGCCAGCATCTGCTTTTCCAGTACAATCCCCCAGTCCCTGACATCGCCCTCGCGGACCAGCGTGTCGTATGCCAGGGCCTCGTCGGCACCGCTTGCCGAGGCTTCGGCCATGCCGCTGAGTATTCGGTTCGCCAGAAAAAAGAGAAACAGCAAGTCGGCGTCTCCCCTGGGAGCGAAGGCCAGCAGGGCCATCTCCGAAACCATCAGGATTGCCGAAAACACCAGAAGGTTTCTTCTCCCGACGATGTCGGCCAGGGCCCCGGACGGGACTTCGCATATGACGATGGTCGCGGCCCAAACCGAATTCAAGACCGCGAACTGGGACAGCGTGAGGCCGAAATCCAGGAATAGAATGGAGAAGACGGGATAATAAAACCTGGAATTGAAAAAGAGCCGGAAAGCGACGAACAATTTGACATTGGAATGTACAAATGGGGATTTTTTCTTTTGCGTATTCATAACCGTTTATGGCGATTTGTATGATGTCTCATATTCCTTCGATAAACAGCGCATTTGGAATCAGCTGACCAGCCTGATTTTTCCATGGAGGCAACTCCTGCGAATACTATTCTATGCGGAAAAAGAATGCCAGGCTGTCCACCAGACGTGCCATGAACGAAAAATCCAGCTTGTCCATGGTGTCCGAGGGGGTGTGGTAGTAGGGGTTCCTGAAGAACGCTGTATCGGTGACCATGACGGCGTCGTAGCCTTCGTCCCAGAAAGATGCGTGGTCGCTGAGCCGGACTGCGGGAATCAGCCAGCCTTTGAAGGGGACGTTCAGTTTTACCACTGAAAGCGCCCTGTTTTTCCGAAACGCGTCGAAAAGGGGCGCGGTGAATGCTCCGCCACCCCAGTTGCCCACGATTCCTATGAAGTCGCCCTGCTTGGGATATCCGAAAAAATTGAGGGGAAAAGGATATTGCTGGCAGCCCGGTTCATGGCAGGTGTAGCCCACCATTTCCAGACAGATCATTCCGTCGATTCTCTCCTTGTTTCGACGCGCATTTCGTGCGTATACGCGGCTTCCCATATGGCGTGTGCCGTAGGCGGGGGGCTCTTCGAGGGCGAACGAGACGAAGACGGCGGACGCTTTCAGTTCGTTGCGGTCGGCCATCAGCTTCAGCGCTCTTGCGGTTTCGAGCTGCACGGCAATGGCGCTGGCGTTGTCGTCGGCGCCGACCGTGCCCTCGACCGAGTCGTAGTGGGCGCCGATCAGGAATCTTTTTTGAGAATCCGCGCTCGAGACGATCTCCGCCACCACATTGTGCACCGTATTGCCTCGAAATTCGTAGGATTGCCTCTTAGCGGGTACATCGATTCCTTTATAGAAGGACTCGATGTACGCGACGGTCCTGCCCATGTTTTCGGGAACGGCCACGCTTCGTTCCCCGATGGTCTCCGTCAATGCAACCAGGTGTTCTTCGAGCCTTTTTTCGCAACTATCCCGGATTTCCATAGGACATCCTCCGGCGTCGGACGCTCCATGTGCGAGACTGGAAAGCAAGGACGCGCATAAAATCGATACAAACAAAAAAAAATGATGAAATTTCAACTTCCTACCTAAGACAGCAACCTCTCCGGCACCGGGGTTGGTTCTCGATTCAAGCCACGTCTTAGCGGAACTCGGACGCAAAGCGTCCGGGTATGCATTCCCACGCGAAGCGCGGGAACGAGGCTGTGTGCGAACGGCCGAAATAAAAAACCAAGCCCCCGGAACCCAGGCACGGACATCGAATACGCAGGGAGTCGATTTGCCTGGGATAAAATGGCCGAACCATGAACTCGCGGTTCCGAATTCGGCCAAAACCAGAATCGACAGTTCCCGAATTTTCAAAAAAATCGCCTTTTCAAACTCGACCCGCAAGCATGGGAAGTGGCCCTGCACGAAAGAACACATAGCAGGCGTCCCGATTGCAGGACCCTTTCGGCACAATACGAAAGGCAATCCGGCTTTGCAACGTCGATCGGCTTTTTTGTGGTCACGCTTTTTGCAATCTTTAGAAAAAAGCATGGAATCCGGAACTGCGGAAGGATCTTCCCGACAGTCCCGCGAACAAATCTAATATTCAAAAACAAAGGAGGCGCAAGATGGCATTGAACCTGAAATTCTGGAAAAAGGAAAACGGGGCGAATTCGGCCCCGAAAGTCGAACGCAAATTTCGTCCCAAAGAGCTGCCGCAAGCCATCGGCCTGCATCTGATCGTCAGGCTCAAGCAGGACCCGGATTGGGTTTGGACCCTGAGGTTCGTAATACAGACGAGGGCCGACGACAGGCATGTGGTGGATTTCAGAGTTTTCGACCCTCTGGAGGTCCGCAACGAGGATGTCAAAGTCGTCCGCTACGAATCGCTCGACGACCATCCGGAACTGATCTTGTACGAGGGCTGGTTCGACCTGTCTTCCGAGCAGTACCTGTGCGAGAAAAAAAACAAGAACCTAAAACAAAGCGCGTCAGACGATCAGCCCTATGATCAAGAGCAACAGGGCAAAAGCCCCGTACAGCCCCCAGACGGACCAAGAGCCTGCCGCCTCTAATAGTTTGCGAGGCTTGGCGTATCCTTTTTCCGGCTCGATGATGAAGAGTTGGGTTTGCGTCAACTCGCCGTTGTGCAATTTTTCCACCGTCCGGTTGTATGTGGCCCTGAAGCCCTTTTCCTGCGAGAGGTATGCGGCATCCAGGACCGCGCAAGCCGCCAGGGGGAACACCGCGACCCACAGCGCGGCGGCAGATCCGGCGCTGGCGGCGATGGCGGCTACGGCGGCCACCATCGTGACGCACAGGGTCTTGCACAATGCGCTGTTTCCAGCTATGCGGTTTATCACACCCTGAAGCAACCCCAGGTGCGCATGGACTTCCGGCGACTCGACCGTCGCTTTTATTTCATTTTGTTCCGGCATTTATAGTCCTCCCTTTCTCAAATCAGCCATGGGATAAGGTAGGCCAAATCCGCCGAAATTGCAAGGATGCCGTTCGCGCGTCGGCAATTCGGGCTTGGTTTTTTCGCTTGAATCGAACTTGCTTTTCGCTCTTATTGGTCGAAGGATTTCGTTGATAAGCTGGCTGCCAGCTCTTACTATAGCGAATTATGGAATCGAGGAGAACCAAACGCAAGATGCGCGCAAAATGGATAGCGGGAATATCGACCATAGACCGGGAACAATGGGATCGGCTTGCGCTGCCGCTGAAATCCCCTTTTCTGGAATGGAACTGGCTCAACTTAATGGAGCGTTCGCGAAGCATCGCCCCGGAAACCGGGTGGCTTCCCAAACACCTGACGGTCTACGACGGCGACCGACTGGTGGCCGCCGCGCCCCTGTACGCCAAGTACCACAGCGAGGGCGAATTCGTATCCGACTACGCCTGGGCCGAGGCGGCGTCTCGACTGGGCGTCTCCTATTATCCGAAAATGGTCGGCGCATGTCCTGTGACACCCGTGGCAGGGTATCGGTTCCTGATCGATCCCGAATTCGACGAGTTCAAAATGACCCGGCTGATGCTGGAAAAAATCGACCAGTTCTGCCTGGCCAGCGGCTACTCCGCGTGCAATTTTCTGTTCGTGGAACCCTCTTTCAAGCGAATGCTGGAAAGACTGGGCCGCCACGCCTGGATTCACCAGAGCTTCATTTGGAAAAACAGGGGTTTTGCGACCTTCGACGACTACCTCGCCCAGTTCAGGACCAACCAGAGAAGAAACATCCGGCGGGAAAGAAAGGCCATGGAAAAACAGGGGCTTTTTTTGAAGAATTTTGCCGGAAAAAAGATCCCGGAAGAGTTCTTTTCGTACATGTACGATTTCTATGTCCGCACCAACGACAAGTTCGGTCCCTGGGGCTGCAAGTATCTCTCAAGGGAGTTCTTCGGCGGCCTGTGCGAAAGCTTCGGCCCCAGACTGTTGATGACGGCGGCGTTCCACAGGTCTTCGGGGGACGAGCCGGTGGGCATGTCCCTGCTTGTGGCAAAAGGCGACCAGCTGTACGGCCGGTACTGGGGGTGCAGCCGCAAGTTCGATTCCCTCCATTTCAACGCCTGCTACTACCATCCCATACAATGGGCCATAGAAAACGGCATCAGCTTCTACAATCCAGGCGCAGGCGGCGCGCACAAGATCAGGCGGGGCTTTTTGTCCGTCCCGAGCTTCTGCATGCTGAAATTCTACGATTCCCGGATGCAAAACCTCATGCTCAACAACATCCGCCGAATCAACCTTTTGGAAATCCAGGAGATCGAAGCGATCAACCGGCAGGTCCCATTTGCTCGGCAAACATAAGAAGAATGGTTCATCGCGGATTTGTGGGGAGCGGAAAAGGTAACCAGAGCTTCCAGCTCTGGTCCCATATCGCGTATATGCCGCCGTTTGGAAGCCGAGACATGCCAGACCAGGATGGTCTGGTTACCATAGACATGCCTTTTCCCACAAATCCGCGATGACACTCCTGAGGGTCTTTATCCGGCGATTCCATGGTGTACGGTTCGATAATTCCGTTGAGATAGAGATAGTTTCCGACCGGATCGTGAAAGGCGAAAGGGACATCCGGCCTGGAAAACACCGACATCATCGCGTCCCGGTATCGCCCTTCCCTCGCCTTGGCCAAAAGATTTAAAACAGTGTTGTTGGGTTCGACATAAATGGCCTTGTGCAGGACGGTTTTCCAGGTTTTGCAGTCGATGGCCTTGCCTGTCCCCGGATTGTATTTTTCCGTCAGGAGTTCTCCGAACCAGTTCACCAGGCCGGGCTGGCCGTTTGTCTGAAAAAAGACGTCTTCGACGACCTCCTTTTCGACCTTTTGTCCGGCTTCTTTCTCATACTGGAAAAACAGCGACCGGGTTTCATCCCTCGTAAAATTCGGCACATGCATGGCGCGCTGGATATTGAACGGAGATCCTCTGCGACTTCCCGCCCCCCAGAACGGCGCGCACCCCGACAAGCGCGAGGGCATGGAGCAAGTAGTTTTTCCTGTCCAGGTACATTTCCCGGAACAAAGCGACCAGCCTGTCGATCACGGAGGCGGGGAGATTGTCGAATTCGTCGATGAAAAGAACGACCGGCTTTTCGAACAGCCCGCCTGCGCGATGGAAATAGTCGAGCCATTCGTCCCAGCCGGAAGGCTGCGGGAGGTTCGCGATGCCGAACCCGTTTCGCATGAGCCTCGGCGCCTGACGGAGAAAATCCGAACAGGGGTCGTCCTCGGACAGGACGCCCCCTTGCATGGACAGGGCGCCGATCTGGAATCGGGCGCCGTATATTTCGCTCAGTTTTTCAATGGTTTTCCTCATCAGCCAGGTCTTGCCGGTTTGCCGGGGCGCCCAGATGGTGAAATAATGGCCGCCTTTTTCCGGATCGCCGTAAAGCCTTTCCGTGCACTGCTCGATCAGGTCCTTTCTATCCACGCAAAAATGCAGTGCGGAATCGACCGGGCCGTATGAGTGGAAGTGTCTCATGTCTCCATCAATTTCCGAGTTTTGCCCTCTCTTGCTCCGAGAGCGACTTCATGTATGATTTCCACCCCAGACACCAGCCGGTGTGCCACTTCCAAAGCCGTCCCAGCAAAGAGTGCGGTTTTTTTTCGTAAAAAGCCCTGAACTTGCAGTTTGCGCATCCGCTCATTGTTTCCCTCCTTTTTTTGAAATGGTTTGCAGCGCCTCGAACAGATCGAGCCGCTGTTTTTTCTTGGTTGCGTTTTTTCCGGCGACCGGGGTCGTTTTAAAGCAATCATCCTGCCAATCGAGAACGAACGGTTCCGATGGCCCTTGGCGGTGAACAGCCCGATAGCCGCCCTCCCCTGTTCTTTCCACCGACTCCGGCGGGCTCAATAGCAGTTCCTTTTCCTGGGCCGTGGTCACGGGAAAGCCGTAGTGTCGGTTGCGGTGTTTGAAAGCGCCCTTTCTATCGAGCTTTTCCCTGACAAACTCCACGTGCCCAGCCAGGCGGCGCCGTTCCCTGTCTTCGGCCATGGCCACGATATCCTTCGCCCTGGCCGATACGGTCGTTTCGAAGCCCGGATCGATTTCGTAGCCGACCGAGTTTCTACCCGACGCCGCAGCGGCGCACATGGCGGTCCCGGTCCCCATGAACGGGTCCAGCACCAGATCGTTTTTGACGGAAAACATATTGACGATGCGATAGGCCAGTTCGAAAGGAAAGGCGCCGCTTCTCGCCCGGGTCCGGCTGTCCGCCATTTCCTGGCCCGCGCCTTTCAAATCGAACCAGACGTCGGAAAACCAGAGGTTGCGTTCCTCCCAGAAATAGGCGCTTTCCCGCCGCATCCGCTTTTGGTCTTCGGTAGAAAAAATTTTCTTGTCCCCTTTGCGAAACACCAGAATGTATTCGTGTTCGAGGGTGACATAGGCTCCGGGCGGAAGCATGCCGGAGCCCATGAACTTGTTGGGGGCGTTGGTCTGTTTTCTCCACAGGATGGCGGGAAGGGAGGAGAAGCCCAGTTGGCGCATCCGGTGCTGGATTCTGGAATGGTTGGCGAAAAGCGAGAACCGTCCGCCGACGGAGCGGGTGGCGTCGCCGATGTTAACGCATGCGATGGCGCCTTTTTTCATGACCCGCCACGTCTCGGCCCAAACCGGGTCGAGCACGCCGTGCATCAGTTCGAAGGCGGCGTCCCCCTCCCCGTTCTCCAGCGCCTCCTCGATCCGGGGGTCCTGGGATGCGAAAATATCGTCCCACATCTCGATCATGGGATAGGGCGGGGACGTGAGCAGCAGATCGACGGTCTCGTCTTCCAGGCCCTTCATTCTCCGGGCGCTTTCGTAGAATATGCGATGGTCGGTTCTTATTTTTTCACCGTCTCCCGGTATTCCAGGGCCGCTCCGATAAACGCCTTGAACAGCGGATGGGGGGCCATGGGCCTGGACTTGAATTCCGGATGGAACTGGCATCCGAGAAACCACGGATGGTCTTCCAATTCCACCATTTCGACCAGGTGGCCGTCCGGGGACGTCCCGCTGATCACCAGGCCGCATTCCTCCAGCTTGTCCCGGTAATCGTTGTTGAATTCGTATCGATGGCGGTGTCTTTCGGAGATGTTCTCCTTGCCGTAGGCTTTGTAGGCGAGAGTGTCCTTTTCGATCTTGCACGGGTAGGCGCCGAGCCGCATGGTTCCGCCCTTGTCCGAATCGACGTCGCGACGCTGGACGGTCTGGGTCTTTTCGTCGAACCACTCGAGCATCAGATAGATGACGGGATGGGGAGTGTTCTTGTCGAACTCTACGCTCTGCGCGTTTTCAAGCCCCGCTATATGTCTTGAGAACTCCACCACGGCGATCTGCATGCCGAGGCAGATGCCGAAATAGGGCAGCTTGTTTTCCCGGGCGTACCGTGCGGCGCAGATTTTGCCCTCCACGCCCCGTGAGCCGAACCCGCCCGGCACCAGAATGCCGTCCACGGTCGCGAATTCCCCTGAGCAGCTGTTTTCGTCGATGGTCTCGGAGTCCACGAACTTGAGATTGACCTTGCAGTCGTGGGGAATCCCGCCGTGGATCAGCGCTTCGTTCAAGCTCTTGTAGGATTCGGTCAGGTCGGTGTATTTTCCCACGATGGCGATCTCCACTTGGCGGACCGGGGACTTGAGCCGTTCCAGGAGCTTCTCCCACGCCCCCAGGCGGGGCGCGCGGGTCCAGATATGGAGCAGCTCCACGATTTTCTGGTCCAGGCCCTCCTTGTGAAAGACCAGCGGGACTTCATAGATGCAATCGACGTCCTTGGCCGTGATGACGGCGTCCTCCCCGACGTTGCAGAACAGGGCGATCTTGGCCTTGATCTCCTTGGAAAGATACCGGTCCGTGCGGCAAAGAAGCATGTCGGGCTGTATGCCGATGCTGCGCAGCTCCTTGACGCTGTGCTGGGTGGGCTTGGTCTTGACCTCTCCGGCCGTGGAAATATAGGGCACGAGAGTCAGGTGTATGTAGAGCACGTTGTCCTTGCCGACGTCGGTCTTGAACTGGCGGATGGCCTCCAGAAAGGGAAGACTTTCGATGTCGCCGATGGTGCCGCCGATCTCCACGATCAGAACGTCCACGTCCTTGGCCGCCAGCCTGATGCTGTTTTTGATCTCGTCGGTGATGTGGGGAATCACCTGTACGGTCCCGCCCAGGTAGTCGCCCCTTCGCTCCTTGGTGATGACGCTGTGGTAGATTTTTCCAGTGGTGAAGTTGTTGTCCTTGGTCAACTTCGCGTGGGTGAAACGTTCGTAATGGCCCAAATCCAGGTCGGTTTCGGAACCGTCGTCCAGGACGAAGACTTCGCCGTGCTGGAAAGGGTTCATGGTACCCGGATCGACGTTGATATACGGATCCAGCTTTTGTATCGAAACCCTCAGCCCCCTGCTTTCCAGAAGCGATCCAATGGCGGCCGAGGCCAGGCCTTTTCCCAGGGAAGACAGCACGCCTCCCGTGACAAAAATATATTTCGCGTTGAATGACATGAATTAACCTCGGATTCTTTGTTTGGCGAGTCCTGTTTTTCGGCTTGTCGGAAAGGGACCTGTTCGGACAAAGGCACGCACGGATGCGCCTGCCAAGAAAGGAGGGAACGCGAAGCATAAGGTTTCGCGCATCCCCCGCCTTCCTTGCGCCTTCCAACGGTCCGCCTGCCGGCCCCCCGATTATTCGGCTACGAACAAATGGTCGGAAAACAGGGCCGAATCCCCCAGCCTTTCCTCGATGCGAATCAGCTGGTTGTATTTGGCGATGCGGTCGCTCCGGGACATGGAACCGGTCTTGATCTGTCCGCCGTTTACAGCCACCACCAGGTCGGAAATGAAGGTGTCCTCGGTCTCCCCGGACCGGTGCGAGACCACGGTCATATACCCCTCCTGCTTGGCCATCTCGATGCACTCCAGGGTTTCGGTCAGAGTGCCGATCTGGTTGAGCTTGATGAGGATTGCATTGGCGATGCCCGCGTCGATGCCCCTGGCGAAAATCTCCGGATTGGTCACGAAAACGTCGTCCCCCACGATCTGAAGGGCGCCGCCGAGCCGGTCGGTCATCAGAGCCCAGCCGTCCCAGTCCCCCTCGGCCAGGCCGTCCTCGATGGACAGAATCGACGGATACTTGTCCATGAGCATTTCGTAATAGTCGATCATGTCCTCCGACGACATGGTCCTGTTTTCGGATTTCAGGTTGTAGCGGCCGTTTTCGAAGAACTCGCTGGCGGCGCAATCCATGGCGAGACCGATATCCTGGCCAGCCTGGTAGCCGGCCGCGTCGATGGCCTCCAGGATGCACTGGATGGCGGCCTCGTTGGATTCCAGATCCGGGGCGAACCCGCCTTCGTCGCCCACTGCGGTGCTCACGCCCCTCTTGTTGAGTATCTTTTTGAGCGCATGGAAGGTTTCCGCGCCCATCCTGACCGCGTGGGCGATGCTTTCCGCGCCCACCGGCATGATCATGAACTCCTGGATGTCCAGGTTGTTGGCCGCGTGCGCGCCCCCGTTGACGATGTTCATCATAGGCACCGGGAGGTATCGCGCGTTAATTCCGCCCAGATAGCGGTACAGCGGCAGTTCGTAATAGTTCGCCGCAGCCCTGGCGGCCGCCATGGAAACGCCCAGGATCGCGTTGGCGCCCAGCCGGGACTTGTTCTCCGTGCCGTCGAGATCGATCAGGGCGCGGTCCAGCGCGACCTGGTCCGAAGCGTCCATGCCCACGATGGCCGACGCGATCTCTCCATTGACATTGCCCACCGCCGTCAGGACCCCTTTTCCGCCGTAGCGGGACTCGTCCTTGTCTCTGAGTTCCAAGGCTTCTCTAGCGCCCGTGGAGGCCCCCGAAGGCACGGCGGCGCTTCCCGTCTCCCCGGAGGCCAATTCGATTTCGACCTCCACCGTCGGGTTTCCTCTGGAATCCAGGATTTCCCTGGCATTTACATCGATGATCTCCGTCATATCCTACTCTCCATTATTATCGATTGAACTCACGGCCGATAGCCTGCGCCGTCTTGACAAAAATAAAAAAAGGATGTTACCCTCCCCGATTCTGGATGTCAAGATTGCCATGGGCTTCCGGCGGTCGGTCCGCAGCCCGGCAAACCTGCGGCACCCGCATGCCGTCGGATTCTGAAACGAAAAAAATCGAGGCAGAAAAAAATCCTCGAGAAAAAAACGAGTTTTTTCGACCCATGGATTTATACGAAAACGCCCATCTCGTTGTCGCAGCCGTTCGGGTGCTCGAACACAGGCACGACAACGCGCCTTCCATTGAAGATATCTGCCGGGAACTGTCATTTTCCGCCGAAAGGGGGAACCTGATCGTCCGAAAGCTCGCGGAACTGGGAATCCTGGATGTCACCCAGGGGGCCTACGGCTCCCGCGTCTTTCTTCGCGATCACTTGGCCATTGAGCAAATCCCCAGAGGCGGCCAGGAGGACGTACTGGCCGAAGAACTCGAAAAGTTCAAGAGCGCCAGAAAGGAACACTCCAAGAAAATCGAGGCGATGCAGGCTGAACAAGCCGCAAAGAAAAAGAGCCTTTTCGACGAAATCGAAAAGAAACTCAAGAAGGACCTGGAAAAGAGAAAATCCGGAAAAAAATGATCTCCGTCGTTATTATCCCCTAAGCGCGCCGCCGAGCAATTCGTCGATCCCCTCCATCACCATGTCCGGCGTGATTTTGGCCATGCACGCCGCCGTGGGGCAGTGCCTCCGAAAGCACGGTGCGCAGTCCATTGGAACTCGAATCACTTTGTGGCCGTCGCCGTAGGGTCCGGTGCGCCACGGTGCGGTGGGGCCGAAAAGAGCGACCGTGGGCGTTTTCATCGCGGCCGCGATGTGCATGGGACCGGTGTCCGTCGTGACCATGGCGTCGGAGCGTTCCAGCAGCGCCGCCAGGGATTTCAACGAGGTTTGCCCCGCCAGGTTCAAGGCTGTTTCTTCCATACGGGACAAGATGTCTTCCAAAGTGTCCCGGTCGGATGGGGCCCCCGTGAGGCATACCTTCCACCCTCGCCGGACGAGCCGGTCTGCCACCTTGGCGAACATGGCGTTGTCCCACAATTTGGTCTTCCATCGCGCGACGGGGTTGACGGAAACGATTCGGTCGTCTTTGCCGACGCCGTTTTTCGAAAGCAGCTCGGCGACGGCTTTTCTGTCCGACTCCGCCACCGGAATGCCGAACTCGATTTCGCGCGCGGGCACGCCGATGGCCGCAAGCAGCATCAGGTAGCGGTCCACGGCGTGATGTTCCATGCTGACCGCCGGGACCTTTTCATTGTAGAAAAGGTGGCTTTGTTCTGCGTGCTGCATGCCCGGCCCGAACCCGACCTTTCTCTTGCCTCGCGCCAGAAAAACCCAGATCGCGCTTTTCAGCAGCCCCTGAAAATCGACGATCAGGTCGTACTCGTCCGCTCGCAGCATTTCGACGAACTTGAAAAAATCGAAAATGGCCCCGAACGCGCCTTTGCCTGTCAGAGCTTTCGCCCACTGCTTTCTTCTGCAAACCAGCACTCTGTCCAGAGCGCGATGGCCCCTCACGATTTCGGCTGAAGGCTCCTCCACCAGCCACGAGATGCGGGCACGGGGAAAACGTTTTCTCAAGGCGTTCAGGGCGGGAAGGGTGTGGGTGACATCGCCAATGGCGCTGGTTTTTACGATCAATATTTTCATGGCACGGATCGGTTGCATGCAAAGCCGGGAAAAGCGGGCGGGCTTTTGCGTCCCCGGCCTTTCAAAAAAGGGCGACTGGCGCGTTTCGCCGGACGACGTTTCACTTGCTGATTTTTTTATCGGGGATCAACTCGTGGACCGCTTCTAGGACTTCCTTGCGGGTGAAAGGTTTTTCCAAGGTGACTTGCGCACCCAGCTTTTCGGCCAGATAGAGGTAATCCTTCGGATCAATTCTCCCCCCCCCGGAAATGGCGATGATCTTGATATCGGGAAAATCCCGTTTGAGTTCGATGATGGTTTCGATGCCTTCCTTTTCCGGCATGATCAGGTCGGTGATGACCAGATCGGCCGGGTCCTGCCGGAACAGCCTCATGGCGACCTTGCCGTCCTGGGCCTCTATGACGTCGAACCCATCGGCGGCCAATGTCAGCCGCAGCATCTTTCGAACCTGCACATCGTCGTCTATGACCAAGATCCGAAGCATATCATTCCTCTGGTCCCATCGTTTCTCGATACGAGAAACGGCCTTTTTAATCAAGGCGTTTTTCGGTTCATCGCGGATTTGCGGGGAGCGGTAATGGCAACCAGAGCTTCCAGCTCTGGCCCCCTATCGTGAAAACATCGCCGTTTGGAAGCCAAGGCATGCCAGACCAGGATGATCTGGTTACCACCGACACGCCTTTTCCCGCAAATCCGCGATGAATCCGTTTTTCATTCGGTCCGTCCGGGCGCGACATTCCCCTGTTCAGCGTCGCGGAAACTGCTGTTCGACTCTCTACATACCTCATTTTCGAGGCACATAAAACAAAAAAGTTGAATATTTGGGCGACTTCGAATAAAATCCGTCGCAAAAGAGGTCGCCATTTCAATGTTTTCACGAACACAACCCGTTTTCCGACGATAGCGACCCCGTATCTTAGACCCCGGAAAACATCGTTGAAAAAGAGGATAAAATGATTCGAAAAACCATCGGTTCACCCGTTACGCCATGCCTCATTCTGATATTTTTCATTGTTTCCATACCGCTGTTCTCCGCGAATAGCGCGCTTTGCCAAGCCGACGGCGGGCCTGCGGGCGCGGATGCGGCAGACCCCGCCTCTACGGCATCCGCAGCCAATACCGAGATCGATTTCCTGCCCAAATCCAAGGAGGTCGTCCAAGGAAAGGTCCACAAGCAGCCGTCCGAGAACGCCAGGATCGTCGGCTTTGTCAGGCAGGGCGAAATGGTCACGGTCTTTTTGAGAAACGGGGACTGGTACGCGGTAAGCTTCGGAGAAAACCTGGTCGGTTGGGTACCCAAGCGGGTTTTCGCGAAGCCGGAACCTTTCGAAGCGCCAGTAGAGGAGGAATTCCGCCCTGTACCCCAGACCGGTGTCGAGGATCAGGTCGCGGAGGAGTTGCTCCTGGCCGTCGTCCCGGCGGGATTGCGGGAGAACCCGAATCCGGAAGAAAATCCCACGAGTTCTCTGGACGGGACCGAAAGACTCAAGCTGATCCACACCAAGGGATCCTGGGTTCGGGTCGAACTCGAATCGGGGGCGAACGGCTGGATTCACAGCAATTTCGTCGCCATGGCCAAGGCGGGCGAAAAACCCGAACAAGCCAGCCCCGCGATGATCACCGCCATAGGCGCCGACACGTCCGAAAAAGACATGGAAACCGTCAAAGTCGATCTGGACAGGGTTTTCGTGCCCGAAACCTTCGTGCTAGAAGGGGAAAAGCCCAGAATCGTGTGCGACTTTTTCGGCGCGACCCTGCATCCCGACGTGGCAAAGGAGATCGTCGTAAACGGCCAATACATCGAAAAGATCCGCGTCGGGGCCTACGAAAACCCGGAACGAAAGCTTCGGATCGTCCTGGACCTGAAGGTCGGAAACGATTACGAAGTGCAGCAGGTGTTTTTCGAAAAGGAAAGCCTGTATTCCCTGTCCGTACTGGAAAAGTAGCCTACAACAGCCCGATATCCCTGTTCCACAATCCCGGACGTTTTTTCAGGCGAACGCCTTTGGGAACGGGCTCCGACAGGACGACAAGCAGCGCGTACCCCGCCCGGACAAGTTCTTCCTTGCTTTGGGATATGTCCAGTTTCCAGTTGGGATACAGCCAGTGGGTCGAACCGTGCTTGCGCAGCCAGGCCTCTTCCCCTTTGGGGCTGGCAAAAGTCTCTCAAGCTTCAAATCGTCCGACGCGGTCCGGGAAAGACACAACGGCCAATTTCCCCGCAGCACCACGCCCATTGTCACCGGGCTTTGCCCAGGCAGGCGAAGCATGTCCTCGCCCCCCAGCTCGGGGCTCGCCACCGCGCCTTTGAATCCCAGCTTCTTTAAAACCGACACGGCGAGTGGGTTGGCGATATTGCAGAAAGGCCCGGCCCAAAGGTTCAGCCTGGCCGGATTGCCGAAAAAAGCCGCCTGCCAAGGCGCGTTCAACACGAAGTTTCTCCCGCCCTTCTCCAGAACATTTTTCAATGTCGCAACGAATTCGGGCTCGTCGTCGGGCCAAATCACCGGCGGAAGCCACCACCACCATGTCGAAAAGGCCTTTTTCGGGATTTTTTCCGGCATGCCCGGCGCAAGCCACACCCCCATGCGCCCGGAGGGCGGTTTCTTGGGAGCGTATCGAAAGACCCTCAACTCCCTGTCGAACCCTTTCGCCTTGATCTGCCTCGGCTCTTTGAAAAAGAAAGGCGGCGCTTTCTCCCTGGGCAGGACGATTCGTTCCAGATCGCCGCGCAGATTCGCCAGCAGCTTGTCCAATTCCGGCTCGCGCCTGTCGATCAGAAAAACGGGAGCGCCCTTGATGTTCTTCTGCCCCGGCCCTTTCTTCAACACCAGCCGTCCCCTTTTGGGGATCCATTTGCCGACCTTGTGCAGGGCGTGCCAGGGATCGTCCTCGTACCCGATACGAAGCAGATCTCCCGCAAACAGTTGCTCCCGGGGCGAAAGAAACGGGGTCTGCCCGCCGCCCCCCACTTTTCCGACCAGAAGCCCGGAACCGGTGTGCCCCTCCTTTTTCAGCGGACTGAAAGGTCTCTGGGGCAGAAAACAATAATGGGTCCCTGTCCGTCCCAGGCCGTAGGAGAGAAGCTCCATGGCCTCCTTTTTCTTGTCCGGGTCCGAGCCTTCGTCTCTGAAGATCCGGTACGCTCTTGTGGTGTAGTACACGTAGTGGGGGCCCTTCTTGCGCCCCTCGATTTTCCACGCCCGTATCTTGGGGACGTCCAGGAGGGTCTTGACCAGAACGTCGAGGCTCAAATCCAGGCACGAAAAGAGACGCTCGCTCTTGTCCCCCTGGCGGTAGCGCCTTCTGCACGGCTGGACGCACCGTCCTCTCAGGCCGCTTTTTCCCCCCAGAAAGCTGCTCCAGTAGCATCGGCCCGACACGGCGTAGCACAGGGCGCCGTGCACGAACACCTCCAGCCCCGTCACGTCCGGGCAGGCCTCGGCCATGGCCTTGATCTCGTCGATATGAAGCTCCCTAGGAAGGACCACCCGGTCGATCTTCAGCCTCTTTCCGACAAATTCCAGGGCGGATGGAAAGGACACGTTGGCCAGCGTGGACAAATGGATCTCGCCGGGAAAGCTCGTGCGCCGGGCGAGTTCCACCATGGCCAGGTCCTGCACGATCAAGCCGTCGGGCGCGACCCGCGTCTTGAGCCTGTGGACGATCTCCGCCGCCGTGGCCATCTCGCCGGGCTTCACCAGGGTGTTGAGCGCCACGTAGGTTTTCGCGCCCTTGTCCCTGGCCAGACGGACCAGTTTCGCCATGTCGTCGAACTCGAAATTGTCTGCGTCCATGCGGGCGGAAAAAGCTTTCAGGCCGCAATACACGGCGTCGGCACCGGCCGCCAGAGCGGCCAGAAAAGAGGCCTCGCTGCCTGCCGGGGCCAGTATTTCGGGCTTTGCGCCCCCCTTGTCCTTCAAATTTTCGTTCCGATCCATTTCTTTTTCAGGCCTCGTTTTGGTTAATTCGGCAATATGGGGCATTCATCGATTCGAATCAAGAGAAAAACCAGTTGACCCGAAGGGCCGTCCAGTGATTAATAGGGCCATGGAAAAATCGAACCGTAATGACAGCACTGGCCACAGGGGGAAATACGACGCGGTGGTCGCGGGCGCGGGACCGGCCGGGTCCATGCTGGGCTATTGGCTGGCGGAAAAAGGCGTGCGGGTCGCCATCGTCGAAAAGAAACGCCTCCCGAGATACAAGGCCTGCGGCGGGGGCGTGACTCGCCGAGCCATGGATCTTCTGCCCTTTTCCCTGGACCACGTGATCGAGGACCGGGTCTTTAAAGCCCGCCTGTCCTATGAAAACCGCCCCTTGTTCGTCGAGACCTTTGACCGGCCCGTCATCGCCATGACCATGCGAGAGAAACTGGACCATTTCCTCGTCCAAAAGGCCGTGTCCGCAGGCGCGCAGCTTTGCGACGGCACCGCCGTTCTTTCGGTTTCCGGCCAATGCGGGGACCTGACGGTTCGCACGTCCGGCGGAAACCTTCGGACGTCGGTCGTCGCCGCATGCGACGGGGCCTTCTCCCGGACGGCCCGTTCTCTGGGCCTTCGCGTCCGGGGCAGTTTCATGACCGCCGTGGAGGGCGAACTGCATTATGCCAAACCCTGGAATCACAACCTCTACTGCGGCACGGCCCATTTCGACTTCGGCGTCGTCCCGCGCGGGTACGGCTGGGTCTTCCCCAAGAAGGACCACCTGAGCGTGGGAATCGTCACGCTGGACGGGCGCTTTTCCGGATGGAAAACATGGTTTCACAACTATTTGAAACTGAAAAACGCGACAGGCTTTTCCCATATCCGCCCGCTGAGGGGCCGCCGAATCCCCTATTCTCCCCGCCCGGGCAACGTTGTTGCCAACGACAAGGGCCTGGCGACAGGCGACGCCGCCGGCCTGTCCGACCCCATAACAGGGGAAGGCATCTACTACGCGTTTAAGTCGGCGCGGCTGGCCGCCCAGACCATCGCGGAGGCCCTGCACGAGGGATTCCACGCCATGGAACGATACGAAGCCCGCCTGAAAGAGAGCATCGGACGAGACCTGTTCTGGGCGGGATGCATGTCCCGAGTCCTTTTCAGCCACCCCTTCTCCACCCGGACCCTGCTGAAATACTTCGGAAAAACCATGGCGGAAAACGAGCTGGGAGTCATTTTCGACCGGCAATCCTACACCGACATCAAAAATAGGTTCTTCAATCCCCTACGCCTGATGGAAAAACTATTGGAATAGCTTCATCAAGACCCAGGCCCGATCTCCCGGAAACATAGACACATCCGAAATCCGATCTTAAAATATTTCCCGATTATAACGGATTTGGGGGGATCAGAATATTCCTTTGCAATTTCGAAAAGACGAACGGAAATCGTCGCGAACCGGCGTTTTCAACAAGAGATATCGACAAAACGAGGGGTCCAATGGAAGATCGGAACAACATCGTATGCGTTCCCGAAAAACGGGAGTCTGGATTGAACGATCCTTTCGCCCGGACAGTGTTCGATTCGCTGTCCGCGCACATTGCCATTCTGGATGAAAACGGCGTCATCCTGGCGACGAACCGCGCCTGGCAGAGGTTCGCAGGGGCCAACGACATGGAGGGGGACTTCGATTCCGTCGGCTACAACTACGTGGAAATATGCGAGGCCTCCGACGGAGAGGACGCCGTGTACGGCCAAAAGGCCGCCCAGGGCATCCGGGACGTCATCAAGGGCGACGTCGAGGAATTCCTGTTCGACTATCCGTGCCACACGCCCACGGAAAAGCACTGGTTCTACATGAGGGCCATCCGCCTGGCCGACCCGGAAACGGTCATGGCCATCGTCAGCCACGAGGAAATCACCGCGCTCAAGCTGGCGGAGGAATCTCTCCTGGAAAACGAAAAGCTCCTTAAGGAACAAAAGCAGGAGCTGGAAGAAGCCAACATCGCCCTGAAGGTCCTTTTGAGGCAACGGGAGGGCGACCGGGTCGATCTGGAGCAGAAAGTACTCGACAACATCAAGGAGCTGGTGTTTCCCTACATCGAGAAGCTGAAGAATTCCAACCTGAAAAGCAGCCAGAAATCCACGCTGGAGATCGTCGAAAACCATCTCAAGGACATCATATCTCCTTTTCTGAAAAGGGTTTCGGCCCTGAGTTCCGTCCTGACGCCCCAGGAACTCCAGGTGGCCACCCTGGTCAAGGACGGCAAGAGCAGCAAGGAAATCGCCGACATGCTCAACATCTCCCTGTCCACGGTGAATTTCCACAGGAAGAACCTTCGGGCCAAGTTCGGCCTGAGCAACAAGCAGACCAACCTTAGAAGCTATCTGATGTCCATGACGTGATTGTTCGGGCTGACGCCTTCTTTTTCCACCGTGGACAAAAAGGCGGACAGGAGTTTCCGATACGCGGGCAGGCCGGGACTGTATGAGAACAGAAGCAGAATGCGCCTGTGCTCGAAGCAGGAGGCTGCATCCTCGGCGACCTGGGACCATGCGGGCGACCACGTCGAATGAAAGAGGAAAAGGGCCGAAATAACGCAGCCTATCATTCTCGCCCACTTTCGCAAGGTCTAACCGGAACGTCGGATTTCGATTCGGAAACGGGATTGCATTTTATTGGCGTGGCTTTGCATACACCTCATTCATCGCGGCTTTTCAACGTGAAATAAAACGTCGATCCTTTTCCCGGCGAGGATTCGACCCAAATTTTTGGACCTGTGCGGTTGCTCTTTTACATCCTCACACAAAGGCACAAAGACGCAAAGCGACCATTTGGCAACCTTAGTGTCTTTGTGCCTTTGCGTGAGGATTACACGGGTGCCATAGAACCAACCGCACAGATCGATTTTGCGGTTGCTCCCCCCAAATGCATAAGGACGACCGCTTGGCCAACCAAAAGGCAACGATTCCAAAACCGTCATCAAAGGACCGATGCATGACCGACACCACCATTCCCATAGTTGAAGACGAGGCGATTGTCGCAGCCGATCTGGAAAGCAAACTGCGCCGTCTTGGTTACAAAGTGACCGGGATTACATCCGAAGGTCCCGAAGCCGTATCGCTCTGCCGCGATCTGCGTCCGAACCTCCTGTTGATGGACATCCGGCTCGATGGTCCCATGGACGGCATCGAAACCGCAAAGGAAATAAGACCTTTCCTGGACGTTCCCGTGATATACCTCACAGCCCATTCGGACAGTGCGACCATTGCCCGAGCCAAGCTCACCGGACCTTTCGGATACATACTCAAGCCGTTCGAAGAACGGGAACTCGCCACCCAGATCGAGCTGGCCACGTACAAGCACCGCTCCGACCGTCTGGTTTGCGAGCAACGGGAATGGTTCCGGGTCACTCTGAACAGCATCGGAGACGCGGTAATCGCCGCCGATGCCCACGGTCGGCTCTCCTTCTTGAATTCGGTAGCGGAGTCCATGACCGGGTGGAAGGCGGAACAGGCCATGGGAGAACCTGTCCTACGAGTGTTTCGCATCGTCGACGAGCAAACCGGACAACCGATGGAAGACATTGTCGAGCGAATATTGCGGGAGGGCGGGCCGGTCCCCCTGGCCGAACATGCCGCTCTTGTGGCAAAAGACGGCACGACTCTGCCGGTCGAGGATTCGGCATCCCCCATTCTGGATGCCGAAGGAAAAGTGATCGGCGTGGTGCTCGTTTTTCAGGACGTCACCGAGAAACGGCGCACCCAAGAGACCCTGCAAAAATACAGAGCGACTCTGGAGCAACGCGTCGCCGAACGAACAACCATGGCGGAAACCCAGGCCATGCAACTTCGCCAGCTCGCCCTGGAACTTTCCGATACCGAGGATCGAGAACGAAAACGATTCGCGTCCATGCTGCACGACGATTTGCAGCAGATTCTGGCCGCCATGCGCTTTCGCATCCAAATGATAGACCCGGACGATTCCGCAGATTCCGCATTTGACAAGCACGTCTTGGAACTCAACGAACTGGTCGAAGAAAGCATTCGAAAAAGCAGATCGTTGTACTACGAACTGAGCCCCCCGGTCCTGCACCGCAACGGCCTGTTCGCCGCCCTGGAATGGCTGGCCAAAGACGTGGAAGAAAAACACGGTTTCAAGGTCGCCGTCAAAACCGAAGGCGATTCCGAAACCGGTTCCCAAGCCCTCGACTCCATGCTGTTTCGTTCAGTAAAAGAACTTCTGTTCAACGCGGTAAAGCATTCCGGCGCCGATTCCGCCCAGTTTGACGAGCACAACGGAAACACCCGTATCCGAATTCGCGTGACAGACCAAGGCAAAAGCTTCGACCCGTCGATCTTCCGCAAAAAGGGCGGCAAAATGACAGGATTCGGACTCTTCAACATCGAAGAACGAATCCGATGCCTGGGAGGCAGGTTCGAATTTGAAAGCTCTCCTGAAGGTACCGGGAAAACACTTATACAACAGGGCCGCAGGCGGGCTTTCAAAAATAACGAAATCCAATCTGCGATCGGCATATTTCTTCTATAGATAGTCTTTAAAAATCGGGAGTTGTTCCTCCCTTTTAAAACGTCCGGCATCCAGATACTCGCAAAACAGGTTCGGCTTGGTTGCCATTCCTTTATATCGCAGCTCGAACCCGTTTTCGATCTCCACCTGCCACGGCAAGTTTTTATGCCATGAAAAGATCGCCAGGAATGATTCAGTTCAGCCAGCAGACCTTGTTGCGGCCTTCCCCTTTGGCGCGATACAATTGGCGGTCGGCGAGTTCCAGCAGCGTGTAGAGTTCCATGTTCTGGGCGGGAATCAGGGTGGCGCCGCCAATGCTGATGGTGACATTGCCTGCGGCGGGGGAGTGCCCGTGCTCGATGCACAGATTTTCCACGGCGGCGCGGATGCTTTCGCAGAAGAGCGCGGCCTTTTCCGAGGACGTGTTGGGCAGGACGATTCCGAACTCCTCGCCGCCGTACCTGGCGGCAAGGTCGTAGGGGCGTTTCAGATTGGTCCGGAGTTCCCGGGCCAGAATGCGCAAAACGCGGTCTCCGGCCGAGTGGCCGTGGTTGTCGTTGTATTGCTTGAAAAAATCGACATCCGCCATGGCCACCGACAAGGGGCTGTTGTATCTCATGGACCGCTGCCACTCGCGACTTAGGGCCTGGTCGAAATAGCGCCGGTTGGGAATTTCGGTCAGCCCGTCGATATGGGCCAGTGTCTCCAGCAGCTTGCGCTGCCGCACCATGGTCATAATGTTGCCGATTCGGGCCTCCACGATGGAGGGCATGAACGGCTTTGTGATGTAATCGACCGCCCCGAGCCTGAGCCCCTCCTCCTCGGTGCGGATCGAGTTCAACGCCGTGATGAACACCACCGGAATGGACTGGGTCGCGTTGCCGGTCTTCAGTTTCCGGATGAGCTGAAAACCGCTCATTTCCGGCATCATGATATCCAAAATGATCAGGTCGGGCGGGCAGTCGTGGATCATTTCGATGGCCTCCTGGCCGCTTTCGGCCAGCAGCACGAAATAATCGGGGCGCAGAAGTCCTGCAAGGAGTTTCCGGCTGATCTTGTCGTCGTCGACCACCAGAATCTTCGCCTTGTCGCTCAATACGTCGCTGACATTGAGCGGCAACTGGTCCAGTTTTTCGCAGAGTTCCGGAAAGCAGTCTTCCACCATGGCTCTATCTTCCGTTTGGATTCAATGGATTGACATATGCGATAGAACGCGCGCCTAAACAATCCCGGAAATCACGCTGAAAACGTGCCGAAAATTGTTTCGACAGCAAAAAAGAACAACGAACCTTTTATCCGATAAGACTACCATGGCGGCGAGCATTTGTCATCCATAATCGAAAAATAAAAACATGAAGTGTTGAAAATGTCACCGTTTTGTTATTAAATTGTTTCCATGGACGAACTGCCGGAACCCAACCCTGTTAAATATTCGAAGCCCGCGATCCGGGGAACCGTGAGGCGCTCTCGACTTATCGATTTCCTCCGGGAAAACGCGGCGGGACAGGTGTACATTGTCACGGGACAGGCCGCGCAGGGAAAATCCACGCTGGCGGCAGACTTTCTGCAAGACAGCGGGGCCGATGCCGCATGGATGCATCTCGGACGCGAGGACGGAGTCGCGGCCGATTTCTACAACCTTTTCATCCACGCGCTGCAAAACGCCACAGGCACCGACAACGATTTTTCCGACCTGATCCGACCCGCGTTCGTCGCCCTGGCGCACCGTCACGATCCCTGCCGCTTCGGCGCTCGCATGCGAAACGCTTTCGAACGTCTACACAAGCCCCTTTACCTGGTCTTGGACAACCTGGACAGGATGCCCACTGACGCACCCGCGTTCCAACTTCTTCAAGAGCTGGTGGATCGAACGCCGCCGGGGGTCAAGCTGTTCATTCTTTCCCGGCGCGCGCCCCGTTTGCGACTGCGCGACCTGAAGGTCAAGCGGTCGGTGTTTTGCCTCGGCAACGAGGACCTGGCATTCACAAGAGGGGAAATCCGGGACTTTTTCCGGACGTACCACCGCGTCCTTCTGGAGGACGACGCGGTGGAGCGGCTGTTCAAGCTGACCGGCGGATGGGCGGGCGGACTGGTCCTGATCTCCCAGACGCTGCTGTCGCTTTCCGGAGAAAAGGTTGTCGAATACATCATGGACGGCCTTCCGGAAAAAATGCGGGCCGACACGGTGCAGTACTTCAACGAAGTGGTTTTTTCGGACCAGCCCGAGCGCGTGAGGCGTTTTCTGGTCCGTACCGCCATATTCGAGGCCGTGGAGCCTCTGATCGCAGGCGAGCTGACCGGTTTCGCCGACCATGAAGAAATACTGGAAAGCCTGGTCCGGCGAAACGCATTCGTCCAGGAATTCCACGACGAAAGACTCGGGTCGGTCTTTCGCTACAACCATATGTTCAGGGACTTTCTGCTCGCCCGATTTCGTTCCGACCTCGGTCCGGACGAGCGGACCGCGCTGTACCTCAAAGCGGGGGAGCTTCTCGGAAAAAGGCGCCGGAGAGAAGACGCCGTCGAATTTTTCCTGCTTGCCGAGGATTTCCGCAAGGCCGCCGACGCGATCAAGGCCATTGGAATCGACCTTTGCATCCGGGGACGGTTCCAGGAATTGGAGGACTGGCTGGCGAAGCTGCCGGAACATTTTATCGACGAGGATCCCTGGCTGTTTCTCATTCTCACCCTGACCCGGCGCTACAGGGGCGGCAAGCGAAGCCTCCGCGATTTTCAAATCGCCCTGGAACGATTCGAGGGAAAAAAGGACGTCAGGGGCACCATCATGACCCTGGCATACTTGATCGAAGCGACCGTGTTCCAAGACGACGATCTGAACGCCAGACGCGTATGGCTCGAGCGGGCGCGCAGGCTGCTCGAAGACTTGGCGGGCGTGCCCTATTTCACCTACGCCCGAACGCTGTTGTGGCTGGAGATGGGGCTGGGATATATCTCTGGGGGCGTGGACGTGCAAAAGGGGCTGTCGGCCAGCAAGAACGCGGAGTTGCTCGCAACGAAAATGGGGGACCCGGAACTTCGGGCCAACGCGGGAATCGTGTCCGTGCTCGGCTACGCCACCACCGGCGAATTCGAAGAGGCCGAAAGGGTACTGGAGCGCATCCGCCCTCTTTCAGGCAGCGCTCCCTGCCCCGAACATACCGTCTTTCAAAACATCATAAGCTCCGAGCTTTGCCTGAAAAAGGGGGCCTTGGAAGAAGCAGGGAGGCTGCTCGATTCCGCCCGCAAGGAGATCGAAACCTACGGACTGCTGTTTCTCTACCCCGAATTTCTTTACGCGGAGGGCCAATGGCGCATCAGACTCGGGCAGTGCCAAAGGGCCATGGCTTCGGCTCGCCAATTGCGCGACGCATCCGTGATGTCCGGCAATACCTATCACCGGGGCCTTTCGCAGCGGCTCGAAGCGTCGGCGCTTTTCTTCCAGAATCGCTATTGCGAGGCGAAGAAGGCAATCCGGGATGCGATTTTGTCCTTCGAGGCCATGGAGGGCGACACGGTCCACCTGATGCGCGCCAGGCTCATGCTGGGGCTGATCTGCACGAACCTGGGACAGTTCGAGGAAGCCGCCCGCGCGTTCGAATCCTCCGTAGAATTTTTCGAAGCAAACGGCCACCTGATGTCCGTCGCCGAAACCCGCATTTGCCAAAGTCTAATGACCCACGCCGCCGGACTGTCCGAAGACTGCGACAAGTATCTTTTGAAGGGCTTCGGAATTGCGGAGACAAAGGGATACCGATACTTCGCCGTTTTGAGGCCTTGCGATTTCTCCCTCGCCTGCAAGCTGGCTTCCGAACTGGACGAACCGCGAATCGCGGCCTGCGCAAGTCTCTTGTCCGCGACGTTCGCCACCGGTTCGACAAACGCGCCCGACGAAAACGGCCTTTCGCCGGAAAAAGCCCGACGAAGTTCCGCGACATCGCCGGAATCCGGAAATACGCCTGTTCGCGAAACTCCGCCTGTAGAGCCCAAGCGTCTTACTATCCGCACGTTCGGCGGATTTCGGGTCTGCCTGGAAGACGAAACGCCCATAAGCGCGAAGCAATGGGGCGGACGACGCTCCAAACTGCTTCTCAAGGCCATCGTCGCCCACGGCGGACAGGAAGTCCCGTCGGACGTCCTCATGGACGAACTGTGGCCGGAAAGCCCCGAAAAAACCGCTCGGGGAAACCTGAAAGTCACCCTCCACAGGCTGCGCAAGGTGCTGGAAACCGACCTGGACGCCGACCGGGGATCTTCCTACATCCATTTGAAAGACAACCGCATTTCCCTGGACCGCCGCTTGTGCCGCACCGACGTGGAGGAATTCGCGCGATGCTGCAAGGAATCCGCGCGACGGCAGAACGCCTCAGACTCCGCCAAGGTGCTCAAACTCGGCGAACGCGCCGTGGAACTCTACCGGGGAGATTTTCTTCCCGAAGATCCCTACGAACCCTGGGTCGAAATGAAACGGCTGGCGCTGAAGGAGGAGTACATCAATCTTCTATTCCGAATGGTGGAAATCCATCGCGACCAAGACGACCTGGACGAGGCCGCGCGCCATTGCGCCAAGATCATCGAGGCGGAACCCTGTCTGGAACGCGCCGCCCGCAGCCTCATGGAGATCTACGCCGCCAGCGGCCGCTCCGCCGAAGCCCTCCTGGTTTTCGAAACATTCAAAAAACGCCTGCAACAAGACATCGGAATCGAACCGGACCAGTCCACGACGCGGCTCTACAAACGGATTATAGAACAAAGGCAAGCCTCCCATCCGGGGTGACGAAAAAGCTCCCTGTTTTGCCGTAGCAATTCGGCCGGGTTTTATTCCGCGCAAGCCTTGACGGGGCCTGGTCCGGGATCGTAGGGTGGGTGGGTTGAAACCCTGGCGTTCGGGGCTGGTTCAAAGCTTGTTTGCGCCCGTGCCATTCAAGCGTGTACGGAGCCCAACCCACCATTTCCCGCGTTGCGGAGGTGTCACTCATTCGAAGAAGCGACGAATTGGCGCTGAAAATGGTGGGTTGGACTCCGTGCGAGATTGCCAGGCCATCTATTTCAAGAGAAAGTTGGCTTGGCGACAACACCTGGGCATCGACCCACCCACCCTACGATTCCGAACCAGCCCGTGCAGATTGCCGCGAGGGGGAACAAATCCCGGCAGAAAAAAATCTCCCGAAATTGGTTGTTTTTCATCACCCCAGCCCCCATCCCCCTGTAACCTTTTTGTAACCCTGCCCGTGATAGTGATTTCAGTTGTTACTGCGGACAAATTTCCGAACCACCGATAGAAGCATGCATTGTCCACCGGGGGAAATATTCGATACACGCCAGTACCAATTTTCGGCCAATTTGTGCGACGCGGGCCGGACCCGGCGAAATCCGCGCGCGCAAAAAGGCCACCAACGCGAAAGGAGGCGCAGTCTATGAGAGTCAATCGACGGCAATTCATTCAAATCACCGGCGCGACAGCCGCAGGCCTGGCCGCGAGCCGCCTGGGCTTCGATCTGAAACCGGTCGAAGCGCGCGCCCAGATGCTCAAGACCAAGTATGCCAAGGAGACCACCACCATCTGCTGCTACTGCGCGGTGGGTTGCGGCGCCATCGTCCACACCAGCAAGCGCGGCGACGGGCGAGTCATCAACATCGAAGGCGACCCTGACCATGTGATCAACCGGGGCGCTCTATGCTCCAAAGGCGCGGCCCTAAAGCAGCTGTGCGAAAACGAAAACCGCGCCACCCAACCCATGTACCGGGCGCCCAACAGCGAAAAGTGGGAGATCGTTTCTTGGGACTGGGCGCTGGAAAAAATCGCGGAGAAAATCAAGGAGACCCGGGACGCCACATTCCGCAAGACCAACGACAATGGCGAAATCGTATTTCGCACCGAGGCCATCGCGTCTTTGGGCAGCGCCGCTTTGGACAACGAGGAGTGCTGGATCTACCAGGCGCTCATGAGGGCATTGGGACTGGTGTATGTCGAACACCAGGCGCGCATCTGACACAGCGCGACTGTTGCGGCTCTGGCAGAGTCGTTCGGACGCGGCGCGATGACCAATCACTGGATCGACATCAAAAACAGCGATTGCATTCTTATCATGGGCAGCAACGCTGCCGAAAACCATCCGATTTCGTTCAAGTACGTCAGCGAGGCCATGAAAAACGGGGCCAAGCTGATCAACGTGGATCCCCGCTTCACCAGGACCTCGGCAAAGGCCGACATCTACACAGCCCTTCGCTCCGGCACGGACATCGCCTTTCTGGGGGGCATGATCAAGTACATCATCGACGAAAAACTCTACAACGAAGAGTATTTGGCCGCCTACACCAACGCCTGCTTTCTGGTCAACCCGGATTTCGGCTTCAAGGACGGACTTTTTTCCGGCTACGACAAAAAGAATCGCAAATACGACAAGTCCACCTGGAGTTTCCAGATGGACGAGCAGGGCGTCCCCAAGAAAGACCGTACGCTAAATGACCCCAACTGCGTGTTCCAACTCTTGAAAAAGCACTTTTCCCGCTACAATCCTTCGCTGGTCTCCAAGATCACGGGCACGCCCGAAAAGGACCTTGAGAAAGTCTACGAGACCTATTGCGCCACCGGCGCCAAAGGCAAGGCCGGAACCATCATGTACGCCATGGGATGGACCCAGCACACCGTGGGCGTGCAGAACATCCGCACCATGGCCATCATCCAGCTGCTTCTGGGCAACATGGGAGTGGCCGGGGGCGGCGTCAACGCCTTGAGGGGCGAGTCCAACGTGCAGGGTTCCACGGACCACTGCCTGCTGTGGCACATCTGGCCGGGATACCTGGCCACGCCCAGCACCAAGTGGCCCAAGCTGTCCGACTACCTGAATCGAAGGCCCGAGAGCAAAGACCCGCTCAGCGCCAACTGGTGGCAGAACGAACCGAAGTACATGGTCAGTCTCTTGAAGTCCTTCTTCGGGGGCAACGCCACGGAGTTCAACGATTACGGCTACAACTGGATGCCCAAGGTCGATGTCGGAAAGACCTACTCCTGGATGGACATTTTCGACGAAATGTACAAGGGAAACATGAAGGGTCTTCTGGCCTGGGGACAGAACCCGGCGTGCAGCGGCTCCAACGCGGGCAAGACACGGGAGGCCATGAAGAGGCTGGACTGGATGGTCAACGTCAATCTCTTCGACAACGAAACCGCTTCCTTCTGGAAGGGGCCGGGCATGGACCCCAAGAGCATAAAGACCGAAGTGTTTTTCCTTCCGGCTGCGGTTTCCGTGGAAAAGGAGGGCAGCATCACCAACAGCGGACGATGGATGCAGTGGCGCTACCAAGGGCCCAAGCCCATGGGCAACAGCAAGCCCGACGGCGACATCGTCATGGAGCTGGGGCTCAAGATCAAGGAGCTGTACGAGAAGGAAGGAAAGTTCCGCGAACCCATCATATATCTGAAGTGGGACTACATGACCGACGGCAAGTACGATCCCCACAAGGTGGCCAAGGAGATCAACGGCTACTTCCTGAAGGACGTGGAGATCAAGGGCCAAGTCTACAAGAAGGGGACCCTGGTGCCCAGCTTCGCGTTTTTGCAGGCCGACGGTTCCACGTCGTCGGCCAACTGGCTCTACTGCAACAGCTACACGGAGAAAGGCAACATGGCCGCGCGACGGGGCCAGGAGGACGCCCCCAACAAGATCGGCCTGTATCCGGAATTTTCATGGTGCTGGCCGGTCAACCGGCGCATCATCTACAACCGGGCGTCGGTGGACCTGGACGGCCAGCCGTGGGACGAGAAAGATCCGGTGATCGCCTGGAACGGCGAAAAATGGGTCGGGGACGTTCCGGACGGCGGTTGGCCCCCGCTGGGGAGCCTGGACAACCCGAACCCCAAATCCAAGTGGCCGTTCATCATGAAGCCCCACGGCTTCGCCAGCGTGTTCGGACCGGGAAGGGCCGACGGTCCCTTCCCCGAACATTACGAACCGCTGGAATGCCCGGTGGAAAAAAACTTCATGAGCGACCAGCGCATCAATCCCACCGCGCCGGTCTACGCCACGGAGGCCGACGAATACGCCACTTGCGACGCGCGCTTTCCTTTCGTGGGCACCACCTACCGCGTCTCGGAACACTGGCAGACCGGCCTGATGACCCGTCCGCAGCCTTGGCTGCTGGAATTGCATCCCCAGGTGTTCGTGGAGATGAGCGAGGAGCTGGCGAACATCAAGGGGATCCAAAACGGCGAGAGAGTGAAGGCCATATCCGCGCGCGGCTCCCTGGAGTGCACGGCCATCGTGACCAAGCGCATCAAGCCCTTCGAAGTGGGCGACGCGACGGTCCATCAGGTGGGATTTCCGTGGCATTTCGGCTGGAGATGGCCCGAAAACGGCAAGGAGGACAGCGCCAACCTGCTCACGCCCTCCACCGGCGATCCCAACACCCGCATCCCCGAAACCAAGGCCTTCATGGTCAACATCGTGAAGCTGTAAAGGAGGTGATCCGATGAGCAAGACCTTTTTCATAGACACGACCCTGTGCACCGCCTGCCGGGGCTGCCAGGTCGCCTGCAAGCAGTGGCACGACCTGCCGGCCGAAGCTACCGAGAACCGGGGCACGTACCAGAACCCGCCGGATCTGTCCTTCCAGACCTACAAGCTGGTCCGCATGAGGGAGGAGGTCATCGAAGGCAAGCTCAACTGGCTGTTTTTCCCGGACCAGTGCAGGCATTGCATCGAGCCTCCCTGCCGCGACACCGTAGGCGATCCCACGGCCATCTTCAAGGACGAAGCCACCGGCGCGGTCCTCTACACGGCCAACACCGCAAACTACGACCCGGAGGAAATCAGGGAGTCCTGCCCCTACAACATTCCCCGGGCCGATGAAAACGGGTACGTCGCCAAATGCGACATGTGCATCGACCGCGTGCAAAACGGCCTTCTGCCCGCCTGCGTGGCCACCTGCCCCACCGGCGCGATGAATTTCGGCGACCGCGAAGAAATAATGGAAACGGCGAACCAGAGGCTGCAGGAAGTTCAGAAGAGGTTTCCGTCGGCCCAGCTCTTGGACGCCGACACCGTGGAAGTCGTCTACCTGGTCGTCCACGACCCGCTTTTGTACAACGAAAACGCCATCGCCTCCCGCGGCGTCCAGCCGGAAATCACCCGCCACGCGGCCATCCGACGCATGATCAGCCCGTTTATGCGGGCCGTCCGGATCGGGTAGAACCAAACATGCAATACGGCGTCTAAGGCCTCATTCCGACAACCCAATTCGCGCCCGCGCAAAAAGCGGGCGCGAATTTTCCGAAAAGCCCCGTCGAAGGCTCTCCGAAGCGATCTATTCGAACTCGATGACGTGGCGAAGCGCGTTTCCATTCCAGATTTCGGAAAGTGCGTCAGGAGCTTCCTCCAGAACGAGGGTCTTTTGGATCAACAGCGAAAAATCGTCGGCGCGTTTTTCGATCAGCTCCAGGGCCGAACGCATTTGATCGCGCGTACAGCCGTAGGCGCTGGTGATTTTCAGCTGGCGGTAGTGGATTTCGTTGAGGACATTGACGATCTCCTTTGCGATTTCGTCCTTGACATCCGTGAACCCGCTGAAAATGCAGAAAGTGCCGCCGGTGAGCAGTTTTTTGATCCCCGTCTGGAAAGCCGCAAGGGAAGGCGCGGCGTTGATGGCCACATGGTAGCCGCCTTCGGGCAATTCTCCCTTTACCGGAATGCCCGTCTTTTCCTGGAAGCTTCTGCTCAGCTCCCTTTTTTCGGGGTTTATTTCGCTCACAGTGGGGTCGGCGCCGCTTCCCTTGATCGCCAAGGCCATCATGAGCCCGACAGGTCCGCCTCCGATGATCAGTACCTTCTGGCCGGGCTGCACCTTGCCCATCTTCACGGCGTTCATCGTGCATGCCACGGGCTCGGCCAGCGAGGCCAGCCCGTCGGAAAGACCTTCCGGAACTTCGATCAGCGCCGCTTCCGAAGCCACCGCGAATTCGGCCATGCCGCCGTCGCTGTGGAACCCCATGATCTTCATATCCCCGCAAAGGTTCTCCAATCCACTGTTGCAGTACTCGCACTTTCCGCAGGACGTCCCCGGCCAAACCACATGCCGCTTGCCGTCGTCGGTGCGAACCGCGCAAATTTCATGTCCCAGAATTCTCGGCAGGACCAGGTCCCGATGCCCCATTTTCCACATTTTGGCGTCCGTGCGGCAAATCGCGGCGGCCTTGATTTTCAGAAGTACCTGCCCCTGCCCCGGCACCGGTTCCGGGACCTCCCCGACGCCGATCTTTCCTATATCTTCCAGCAACAACGCTTTCATGACAACCTCCCTCGATATGGTTCGCGACCACGGCGGCCCACCGCCTTCTCCGCCTACAAAACTCGGGCTTGGTTTTCCCTTCTGCCGATCTCTTGCCGCCTCGTCCGCCTCGTCCGCCTCGTTCCCACGCTTCGCGTGGGAATGCATACCAGGACGCTTCGCGTCCGGGCTGCGCCAAAGCACGGCCATTTTGAGAAGCAACCCCCGAAGCTCGTATTCATATCACATCGGAACCCAACGGTTAACCTATTTTTTTTAACACGCCGGGTCCCATACTGGGCGATTAAAATCATCCATATTTTGCTGCAATATTTACGCGGCATTATGTTCCGCTACAACTATCGCAGGCCTGGTTCGGAGTCGAAGGGTGGGTGGGTCGGGGACCATTGCGTTGCGAGCTGTTACACACTCCTCGGGGGCTCGTGCCTGCCATTCTTGCATGGCGGCCAACCCACCATTTTGCCGAATCCCCCACATTCCACTTTTTTAGGACACATTCCCATCCGGCGAGAATTTCCAGTGGAAACACATCCGCACAAATGAAATCGGGCGCACCGTCGGGTGCCTGAAATGCTGGAATGATCGTCTTTTCGAGACGAACCTACCTTTTTCCCATTATGGCACGCGCTTTGCTGTAGCCTTGGCCGAACATTGAGAGAACTCGCTTGCAGCTGGCGGGAATCGGTTTTCCAGAGGGAAATTTCGATGTTTCTCAGACGGTGGCGAACCACGTTTTGGAATACAGGCGGTCTCCGGCGGCGGGTAATGCAACCCTCCGTCCATTAAAGGTCAACCAGGGAGGGAGTGAAAAATGGGACAGGCGAACATGCTCGAGGCGGCGTATGATTTCAACACGGACAAAATCTTGGAGATCGCTCCGGGGCGAGAGCCCCTGTTGGATGTTCACACGCAAATGGAGATGTTCCGGTCGTATTTGGATATGGCCGGCGACATGGCCTGTTATTGCCTGTACTCGCAAAAAGGGCCGGGCGAGGAACAATCCCGGATAGGGGCCGGGATCAAGGAGCGCCTGGTTTTTTACGGACCAGTGGAAGATATCCTGGGGCACCCGATGGAAAAACTGATCGGGGAGTTCCCCGATTGGCCTTCGCTGGTGCATCCGGAGGACTGGCTCGACAGAAAGGAGAACCAAAGCGCCATTTATTCGAATCGTGCGATTACCTGCGCCAACGAGTGCAGGATGCTCCGGGAAGACGGACAGGTTCGATGGATCGAGGAAAAGGTCAGGGCTTTTTTCGACACTCGGCGAAGGACCTTCCACATCCAAGGGTTCCTGCGAGATATCACCGGCCGCAGGCGGATGGAACAAAACAACGAAAGACTGCGATGCATCCTGCGAGAACAGTCGGCCAATTTGCGGTACATGGACGACTCGCGCTGGAAGCCACGGTTCAAATCGGAGGATTTCGGAACGCTGTCGCCGAGCGAAATGCGAGTGTGCGAACTAATCGCCAAAGGCGGCATGACAAAGGATATCGCGCGCATGATGGCCATTTCTCCGAGGACCGTGGAGTCGTACAGGGCTTCGATCCGGAAAAAGCTGCAGATAAAGAACAGAAGGATCAACCTTGCGACCTATTTGCGGCAAATCGGCGACTGACGACGAATCGCCGCGCACTGTTTTCATTTCTTTCAAAAACCTGATAGCATGGGGGTGTGAAAATGACCAAGCAGGAACTGATCGAGCAATTCGCCAAGGAATCGCGAATGGCGTTCCAAGATGCGAAGGAAATCGTCAACACAATTTTCAACGAGATGGCGTTGCGCCTGAAAAACAACGAGCGCGTCGAACTTAGGGGATTCGGCTCGTTCAATGTCAAAAGCTACGAAGGGTATAATGGCAGGAACCCGAGGACCGGCGAAAGCGTTTACGTCGCCCCCAAGAAAATGCCCTACTTCCGGGTCGGCAAAGAACTCAGGGACAGGGTGAACAGCGGGTATGCCGATTCATGAAAACGGGCTTCAAAGGCGGTCCCGTTCTTGACACCCTCTCGGAGCAATGGAAACGGGGGTTTTTTATGAGCCGCAAGACAGACACGGCCAGATATTGGGCCGAAGTGTCATTTCCCGGAGAGCTGGTACCGCCTCTCCACGACAATAAAGGAGGGTCCCGTCCGTCGAAATCGACGGAAAAACTGGAACGGGAGAACGCGGAGCTTTGGCTGCGAGTCCTCGAACTGGAAAGGCGGCTGGACGAGGAGAAACGGACAGGCCGCGCCAGGGCGCTCAAAGAACTTGCGGAGGGAATGACACATCAGATCAACAACATCCTTTTCGGCATCGGCGGCAACATAGAACTGATCAAGATGCAACGTCCCGACCGCCACGGGCTGTGGAAATACCTGGATCGGATATTGGAAGCGGTCCGGGCGATGGCCACATTGAACGCCCGTCTGTCGGCCTACGCCGGAAGCGGGGGCAAGAAGCCCAGGTTCGTCTCCATGGGAAAGCTCGTTCGGAAACACGCCGAACAGATTCGCGCCTGCCTCGAAGAAAGCGGCATCGAGCTTTCGCTCTACATACCGGAAGACGACGGCGGCGTCATGATCGACACCGGCCGGATTGAAATGGCGACGACGGCGATTCTCGAAAATGCGGCGGAATCCATCGAAGGAAAAGGCAGAATCACGGTGGAGACGGGTACAACCACCCGGTTTCCCAAAAATTCGAAAAACGCAACCAGGCAATTCCCCGCCCGTTACTTCTTTTTGAGAGTGAGCGACACGGGCAAGGGAATGCCTGCGGAAGTCGCGAAGAGAATTTTCGAGCCGTTTTTCACGACCAAGATCAGGGGCAGAGGAATGGGCATGGCGGCGGCATACGGCGCGATGGAACAGCATGGCGGGTGGATAGAGGTGGACTCCGAGATCGGCAAAGGAAGTCTCGTCACAGCGTACCTTCCTCTTGCCGCCAACCATTAGGACCAATTGCGATTCGTTTCTTTCAATATCTTCTCTTGCGCCATCCGTCCCTTGTTCGCACCGACTTCAACTGCCCGCTTCGATCACTCGTCCCCGCCGAAAGGAGTGTATCCGACTTTGAAATAGAAGCTGCGTCCCGGCATGGGAAAACCGTTGAAATCCTCGTACTGCTCGTCGCCGACGTTTCTGGCTTCCAGTTCGGCCCTCCATTTGCCCCGCGCCCATTTCACCCCCACATTGAACTCGTCCTTGTCCTCTGCTTCCAGAAGATTTGGCGTGTCGTAGTACATGTCCCTGTCGCCGACGTACTCCCCGTAGAGAGTGAAATCTCCGAAAACCGCTTCCAGCCTGGCCATATAGGCGTTGCGCCATCTTCCGGGAAGCTTCTTGCCCTTGTATGCCTTGTTGTCCTCGAGGTTCTCCGTCTCCTGCATCGTGGCATTGGCGATGAAATTGAAACGGTCCAGAAAGGCGACCGTAAAGCCTGTCTCCAGTCCGTAAATGCGGGCTTCCGCCAGGTTGACCGACTTTCCCACCCCGCGGGCGTCGAAGCTCCTGGTGATCAGATCGTCGATTTTGCTGTGGAAGTACGTGGTACGAAAGGATATGGAATTCACCCGCGCCGTTTGGAAAGTTTTGCGGTATTCCAAGCCGATATCGAAATTGACCCCCTTTTCCTCCTCCAGGTCCGTGTTGCCCAAAAAGAGCCCCCGGTCGCCGAACAATTCGTAAAACGAAGGTTCCCGGACGTACTGGCCCAGGTTGGATTTCAGCGACAGATCGTCGGTCAGGGCATATTTGACGCCGACTTGCGGCACCGCGTAGCTGTTGTCGCGGTCCCTCTCCTCCAGGGAAATGCCGTACGCGCTGGTGGCGCTTTCCAGCTTGTCCTTGATATAGGTGTAGCGCAAGGACGGGGTGATCATCAGACGCTCGTCCATAAGAAGCACGGTGTCCTGGACGCCCGCGTTGAAAAGCCGTCGGTCGCTGTCTCTGGCGGGGATGTCTTTGAGCTTGTCCTCGGGTTCGTAGGTTTCGTAGTTGAATTCCAGGGACACTTGCAGGCTGTTTTTATCGGTCAGCCATTCGCCGAAGACCTGCGATCCCAGGCGTCGGGTTTCGTCCACGGTATGCTGCTTTCCCAGGCCGATCTGCCCCAGACTGTCGTCGTATTCTTCTTCCTTGTAAACGTGCGTGAAGGTCGCCGCCGTGTTTAAACCGGTATATCCCAGGTTGTCGGCGGTCAGCTTCAGAGCGGTCACATTTCTCTCGGTGTCCAGAAAGGTGCGCGTACTCTCGTTGTTTCTCCAGTCGGGAATTTGCTGGTGCTTGGAAAAATACTGTTTGAGCAGGTCCAGCCGGGTGTTCTCGGAAAAATCGTAGCCGAATTTCCCCAAAAGGCTGGTCTGGTCGAAACCGGCGTTGTGGCGTTTTTCGGTGCGGTCGTCCGCAGGGTTGTATTGGGTGCCCATGTCGTTGTCGAACTCGAAGTCGTTGTCCGATTCCAGGTAGTCGAAGGAAAGAAGGCAGTCCCATTCCGAGGGCTTGTAATTCACGTACCCGCCGCCCTGGTAGGTGCCGAAGGAGCCCGCCCCGGCGGAGACATCGGTCTTGAGCCCCTTTTCGGAGCGGAGGGTCTTGATGTTCACCGCCCCGCCGATGGAGGCGCTGCCGAAGTTGATCGGCGTAAACCCCCGGAACGCTTCGATCTGTTTCACGTCGGACAAGCTCAGATTGCCCAGGTTGACTCCGCCCCCCGATGCGTCGTTCAAGGCGATGCCGTCCAGATAAATCATGACCTGCTCCGACGAAGATCCCCGGATGGACACCTGGGAGAAGCTTCCCATGCCCCCCGCCCGCCGGATCTGGATTCCGGTCTCCTTTTTCAGGATCTCGCCCACGTCCATGATCTTGCCCTCGAACTGGAGCCTGTCGATGACGGTGAAAAACACGGGGGTAAGCTCGAAGTCCACGTCCCCGGTCTGCAAAGCCGTTCCCTGCTTGACCGATGTGACCACCACGTCGTCGAGCTGCAGCGGCCGATCTTCGCCTGCCGGGCGATCCCCGCCCTCAGGCGTGACCACCATCTCCTCCAGCTGGGCGAAATTTTCTCCACCGTCGGCTCCGGGGTCTTCTGCGCCTTCGGCGGACTTGTCCGCAGAGAACATCGTTTTTTGCGAATCGACCGGCAGGGCCCGCAAAGGAGAACTCGACGATTCGCAGCGGGAGACGGCGGGCTGGACCGCCAGAAAAATAAAAAGGACTGAAGGCAAGAAACGAAAACTCTTTCGACAAAGCCTCTTCCAATGGGACAAACCGGTTAATAGCGCCATGTTCCTCACTGCCTCGAAAAAGAAGGTTGGACATCAGGTTGAATCACTCGCAACATTCGAACGGTCGGCCCGACCCTGCTGTATTCGAGAGCGGTGGAATCGGCTTTGGGAAAGGCAAAAAAAACGGGACCCATTCGATGAATCCCGGAACGCCGTTTTCGATCCCGAAGCATTTTCCCGAGCGTGCCCCTGACAGCGAGGGGGGCGGCCGGTACGGAAGCGTCCTCGATTCCGAAAGCTCGAAGGCAGGTTTCGGAAAAAGACGACGCGCTCTTGTCGGCAGGTCTTCTGGCTCCCGGTTCGCACTCGCCCTCTCCTTCCCGTGCGAGCTTTAGCGCACAGTGGTCTTCTCAAGGGGTCGTCCCCGGTCACAGCGGCGGTCCCGCAACGGTCTTTCACCGTTTTCCCTACAAAGCCTCGCGGCACCGACAAGTACGACCTTTCTATAATATTTCCGAAACATTGTCAAACGAATCGGTGCGGTACCCAAGGTGAAACGGCGATTACGCTTGCCTTCGTATTCATCTGTTCAAGCAAAATCCTATAACTTCCACATCACCCAAAAAACGTACTTGCTTTACTAAAAAATAATATCCATTGGCAATATTTTCTTTTGGAACGAGCTTCAAAAGGCTTCGACCGTACACAGGAGCCTCCGGCTCAAGGTGAAAAAATTTTTCTATCGGCAGTGCCTCTGGCACAATAAAAAAGTTATCCTCTCCCGATACATTCACCAACCTCTTGTTTTCCATATCAAATTCACAGATGCGTATTGAACTCCCAAGCGTTCCTTCAATCATATCCCCAAACAAGGATAGAAAATCCCCCTTGCGCAACTCCACGAAGAGTTCAAGCTGGCCGTCAGATGCTTTTTTTAATGAATCATCGGCTTCGAGAAATACCAGTTTTCGGGCGTTGCCAGCTATGATCGCGTAAAAGCCGATAGAAGTCAACTGGTTGGGCCAAGCTTGTGCTTCGGTCTTCAATTGTTGGATTTTGTTTTTCAATGACGCGATTGTTTCCTCGGCTTTGCGATAATCTTTTTCGACCAGTTCCAAACGACGCACATCGGATCGCAATTGTTCTATTTCGTTTTTCAGATCTTGATTGTCCCGCATTTGAAATACTGCGTTAAGAATAAGTGCAAAACACAAGAAACAAAGCAAAACCAAAATCTTTTTCATATTACACCACCTCACGTATTTTTATAAATTCGAAAATTATAGGTCGGGGACACTTCTATTGTCAACAAAGATTGGAAATGCAGACAGAACAGATGCAGAATAAAACAAGGCTGATTATAACGGATTTGGGGGGAGCAGGCGTAGGTTGGGTTGAGCGGGCTTCCATGTTGGGTTTCGCTTGCAGGCTGCTTGCATCGAGTACCTTCCAGTCACTTTTGAAAGGAAAAATTAGCGAAACCCAACAATTAACGCCCCCCCCCCCAAATCCGTTATAACCAGACTTTTTCTTATGCAGCGAACCTACAGCCACCCGATAGCGACGACGGCGACCGTCACGCCATCGACAACCGTTTCGCCGGAAAGACGTTTGAGTACCTCCTCGTCCTCGACAGGGACGAACAAGGCCATGGCCGCCGTATGCAGGCCCAATTTCAGAGCGTATCCGGCGGTTTGAACCACGGCGTTTTCCGTTTCTGCCAAGTCCCGGAAGCTCTTGACTTCGATGATTCCCAGCTTGCCGCCGCATTCCAGGTGTAGGTCCACTCTTCCGTTTCCGGTCGGAAATTCGGGACTGACGGCGCAAAAATTTCCGACGGCGTTTTGCAGCCACGAATAGAGATGGAAATGGCCGACCGCTTCCGTCAGCCTCAAATCCGACCGGCGCGGCTGACCTTTCCACGGATACAAACCTTTCGCCTTCAGCCGTTTTAGAAAGTTTTTATAGCGTTGCAGCAGGCCCGGCAGGTCGATATCAGCTTTTTTGAAAAGGTCTGTGACGCGGTCTGTAGGTTCCAAGGCCAGGATTGGCATGCGATGGCCGACCAGGATCGTGGCAAAGGCGTCGAAAAGGCATTTCTGAACGAACGGCGAGGAGAACTTGCACACCAGGCTTGACCTTCCGGAATCGTCGGCCACCGTCTTTTCGTCGATGACGCCGTTCAAGTACAGGAAGGCGCACCAGTCGGCCCGGACACTGAAAGGAAGGTCCGGCCGTCCGAACAGTTCCAAAACGTATTCGGCGTATTCCCCCTGCGCCTTCTTGATCAAATTCAGGACATTGTTGTTCCATTCCTTGTACAAGGCCTTTTGATATACGTTTTCCCAGGCGGACATATCGATGGTCCGTCCTTTTCCCGGATTGTATTTTTCGGTGAGCAGTTCCCCGAACCATCCCACCAGTCCCGGTTGCCCGCACGTTTCCCGGAAGACCCGCCCGACAACCTCGGCATCGACGTCCTGTCCGCTTTCCCGCCGGTATTGATCGAAAAGGTTTTCGACCTCCTCCGCAGCGAAGTTGGGCACGTGCATGGAGCGCTGCACGTTGAAGGGGGAGCCGCGATCGCTATCCAAGCCCAGCACGGCATGTACGCCGATCAATGCCAAGCCGTGCAGGAAATAGCTTTCCCGTTTCATATACATATCGCGAAAAACCCCGACCAACTTGTCGATCAGGTTGGATGGAAGACTGTCGAACTCGTCGATGAACAAAATCAGCGGTTTGTCGAACAGCCCCTTTTTTTTGTGAAAAAAAAGGCTCCAATCTTCCCAGGCTTCCGGCGCCTCGACATCGATATCGAAGGCATCGAGCATCAGCTTGGGGATTTTTTGGAAAAACACTCTGTCGGAAGCATCGTCGTCGACGAGGGTGCCTTGGCAGGACATTTGCGCGACAACGAATCGGTCCGGGTACAGGGATTCGATGCGCCGCACGACTTGGCTGCATGAGCCAGGTCTTTCCGGTCTGTCTCGGTCCCCACAGCGTGAAATAGTGGCCCCTGAAGGAATCGTCTCCGACGAGGTTTTCCATGCAATTTCGCACCAGTTTTTCCCTGCGGACTGCGAAATGCCTTTTTTCATCCACAGGACCGTATGAAAAGAATCTTCTCATCGACGTCTCCGGTTTCATTTGCAGCAAAAAAAACTCCTATAAAAAGGCGAATAAGGCATCTGCGACCAAAGAAAGCCCCATGCCGATCATGAGCAGTCCGGACAGAATGTCGGAATGCTTCCGGTACCTGTTGAAAATCCCCGACGCGCCCGCGCCCACGGCCAGCAGGCCGGGCATGGTCCCCGAGGCGAACGCCGCTAGCAGCAGACCTCCCGCGAGCGGACCGGGGGCCGCCAGAGCGCGCGCGAAAGCGGCGAAGGACAGGCCGCAGGGCAAAAAGCCCATGGCCATGCCGGTCATAAACATGCCGCCCGGTTTTCCTTCCGACATGGAACGTTTCAGGACCAACCGGTATCCGGGCACAAGCTCCGGCGAGGAGACGGACATCCAAGACGGTTCCCGGACCAGGCCGATGCGTGCGGCCGCGAACCAGAGGAGAAATCCGGCGGCGACCAGGGAGAAGGCCACCTGTATTCTGGAAAACCACGAGACCGGGTCCGCCCCCAGGCTGTCGGCGATGCCGGAGAGCCCCAGGCCGAGGCTCGCCATGAACGCGCCGACCGCCACGTAGGTGACGGTCCGTCCGCCATGGTAATACAGGTGCGAGGAAAATTTCCCGGTCCTTCCCGGGATTGCCACCGCCAGGGGACCGCACATGCCGATGCAGTGGCCCGTTCCGGCCAGCCCCAGAAGAAAGGCCGACGCGCCGCTCAGCTCGTCCATGTCACAGGGGGAGCCATTTCTGGATTGTTCTGGCGACCGTTTCCGGCGTGATGGGCTTTGCGATGTAGTCGTCCATGCCCGCCTCCAGGCATTCCTCCCGGGCCCCCTCGACGGCATTGGCTGTCATGGCGATGATCGGCGCCTGCGGATTCACAATCCCGACTCCGTCCTGCCGGATGGTCCTCGTGGTCTCGAAACCGTCCATGCCGGGCATATGGCAATCCATGAAAATCAAGTCGTAGGTGTCCTTCTTCAAGGCGTCCAGGGCTTCTTGACCGTTTTGCGCGACTTCGACGCTGTAGCCGAACTTGCCGATGATCTTCAGGGCGACCCGCTGATTGACGGCATTGTCCTCCACCACCAATATCCTGACCCTTTGCTTTCGTTCTTCCGCGATGTCGTATTTGGTAATGAAATACTGGTCGTCTGCGTCGCGCACCTCGTCCGGGAAACTCAAAACGGCGTTCAGGCAGTCGAACAGCAGGGAGTGGGAGACGGGCTTGGACAAGAACGCCTTGAACCCGGCCTGTTTCAAGCGCTTGGCGTCGCCGCGCCTGCCTTCGGAGGTCATGGCCACAAGGAATATCGAAGCTATGGAGGGATCTTGCGAGACGGCCTGTCCGAATTCTTCCGCGTCCATGCCGGGCATGGGGATGTTCATTACGGCGATGTGGAAAGGGTCCTTTTGCTCTGCGGAGGCGCGGAGCCTGTCCAATGCTTCGTCGACGGTCACGGCCGTCTCGTGGCGGCAGCCCCACGACGAAAGCAGCGCGACCAAATAGTTGCGGTCCGTACGGTTGGCGTCCGCAACCATGACTTTCTTGCCGGAGATGGAATCGCAGACGCTGGAATCGACGTATTTTTTCGGAACCTGCTTTTCCAGCTCCGCCGTGAACCAGAAGGTCGCGCCCTGCCCCTCCCGGCTCTCCACACCGATGTCGCCGCCCATCCTTTCGACCAGTTTCTTTGAAATATTCAACCCCAGACCAATGCCGCCATATTTTCTCGTCACGGAGGCGTCGGCCTGTGTGAACGGTTCGAATACTCGCGACTTCAGGCTTTCGGGTACCCCGATGCCGGTGTCCTGGAAGGTGAAGCGCAGGAATGCGGATGCTTCGGTTTCCTTGTCCAGACCGATGCGAATGCGGATTTTTCCGGCCGGGGTGAATTTCACGGCGTTTCCCGCCAGGTTCATGAACACCTGGCGCAAGCGTCCCGGGTCCCCTCGAAGCAGCGAAGGCGTGTCCGGTTCGATTTCGAAATCGAATTCCAGCCCTTTCTCCTGCGCGCGAAACGACAGGGTCTTGACCGTCTGCTCCAAAGAGACCCGCAAATCGAAATCCAAGGTCTCCATTTCCAGCTTGCCCGCTTCGATCTTGGAAATGTCAAGAATGTCGTTGACGATGACCAGAAGGCAATTTGCGCTGCTTAGAATGCTGGAGGCGAACTCGCTCTGTTCGAAGGTAAGCTCGGTATTCATCAGCATGGAGGCCATTCCGATGACGCCGTTCAACGGTGTTCTGACTTCATGGCTCATGTTGGCGATGAACTCGCTTTTCAACCGATTGGCGATATCGGTCTCCTCCACGAGCCGGTTGGCCCGTTCGATGGCGTTGTTCAATTCGGCGTTCACAGTCATAAGCTTGGCGTTCTGTTCCTCGTTGCTTTCGTTGGCTGTCTTGAGGGCCTTTTCCGTCTCTTCGCGCCTTCTGATTTCATCGGACGCCCGCAGATAGAGAAGCGTCGAGGAAACTGCAACGCAAAGGCAAACAAGCAGCAAAACCAGGGTCGTCGGCCGGAACACGGGCGCGAGGGCCTCCTCTCGAACCATTTCGACGTCCTTTAGAACGACCAGCTGCCACCCCGGAAAAGCCCGCAAGGTCTCGCGGTGGACGATGTATCGGCGACCGTCTTCGGAAATCGCCGAATTGCCGGATTCGAAATTCAGCCCAATCCATTCCCAGGCCCCGCCGCCGAACTGTTTCAGTCCCGCGATATTTTCCCGTTCCGAATCCGACAAGGGCGACATGGCCCCGAACAGCCATGGCCTTCGATTGGTGGAAAACACGATGCCATGGGGAGACACCAGACTGCAAACCATCCCTTCCACATGGTCCAATTGCCTTTCGATTTCGCCGATGGACAATTTGACCACGACGACGCCCAGGACATCGTCCCCGCCTTCGCCCCTGACAGGGTGCCCGTAGTAGACCCCCCTTCTTCCCGAAGTCACGCCCCGCGCCAAGTGAACGCAGGGGTTCCCTTTTGCGGCTTCCTGGAAATAGGGACGGAACGAATAGTTGCTGCCGACGAACGTGTCGTCGTCGTGGCGGTTGCTCGACGCGACCGTCAGGCCGGTTCTGTCCATCAAATAACAGACGCTGGCGCCGAAGGAACGCTGGAAAATGTCGAGGAGTCGGTTGACCTCAGACAGGCCGGAAATCGAATCGCCTTGCAGCGCGTTTCTTATCGGAGGCAATTCGGACAGCGTAGCGGCCGTTTGAAGGTCTTGCCCGGCAAGGTACGACAACCGGCGCGCCACGTCCCGCGCGTTGCGCTCGATTTCGGCAAGGGCCGCCTCGTAGGCTTGCCCGGTCACGCTCGAATAATAGACGTAACAGGACAGCGCAAGGGAAAACGCCACGAAAAAGGCGATAAGAAACAGAATCTTGCGAAGTCCCATTCAGCGGTCCCCAAGCCCAGCAGGGCATGTAGGCCGGCCGGCGAGACGATCAGATCGGCGCATCGTCGATAATTTCCGCCGCCGTGTCGATGACTTCGTGGGCCGCGTCCCCCGCCACCGGGACCACCGAGACCACACCGCCCACCACTCGCATGGGCACAGTCACAGCCTTCGTCAAAAGACACCCCGGAATGAGGAAAGCAATCGAAAGGATTGCAATGATTGCGGTTGTTTTCACAATTTTCTCCCCGTTTGTTGGATTTGGCACTTTCGAAGAAACCCTTTTCGTAAAAGAATAAACCACAAAACGAAAGAGATTGCAATGGAGGGATTCGGTTTGACGGGCGAAAAAAAACGGTTCATCGCGGATTTGTGGGAAAACGCCTCGCGAAGGTAACCAGACCATCCTGGTCTGGCGTGGGGCTTGGCTCCGAAGGGGCTGCATATACGTAGCTTCGGGCCAGAGCTGGAAGCTCTGGTTACCTTTTACCGCTCCCCACAAATCCGCGATGAACCAAAAAAACCAAGCCCTAGGACCGGCCTTCCCCCCATTTTTCGAAAGCCGCCTTGACCGCCGCGACCGCCACGTCCAGGGAGATGCCGCCGGTGTTGACGACCAGATCGTAGTTCAACGGGTCCTCGATGTCCGCATTGAAGTATTTTCTTATGAACGACTTGCGATTGGCTTCGATTTCAAGCGCCCGCCTTCCGGCGTCCTCTTGGGAAATTTCGAACTCCTTGGCGAGGTTCCTGACGCGGATTTCTCGCGGAGAGACGACACGAAGCGCGAACCTTCTTTCTGCCGGAAGCAGAAAATTGGCGCCTCTTCCGATCAGAACGGCCGAACCGTGCTTGCCGAGAGCACCGATTACCTTCAGCAAGTGCCTGAGGTATTGATCCGGCCACAGGTGCCGCCGGTCAACCATGGAATTGATCCAGTCCTCCAGCAGGGAAAGGCCCTTTTCGTCCAGGGTCTCCAAAAGCCTTTCGCTGACATTGGAGCTTTCGGCCATGGCGTGGATGACCTCCTGATGAAACAGGGTAAATCCCAGTTCGTCTGCCAGTTTTTGCCCCAGTTCGTTGCCTCCGCTTCCCGGGTCTCGGGAAAGCGTCACCACCGGCGCCGGGGCCTCCTCCTTTTGTATGCGAGGCTGGGAAAGAAGCCACGCCTGGACCTGGTCCTCTACGATCTGGTTGATCGTGCGAAGTCTCGATTTCATGGTTTTTCCCCTTTTCTTCGGTTTTTTGCCTCATCTTACTTGCCATGATCATCGACCGGCAATCAGGGAAAACACGGATTTGAAACAGCGAAAGACCTTACCACCTGAGCAGAACCGAACCATAGGTCAATCCCGCTCCGAAAGTGTCCAGAAGCACCAGGTCGCCCTCCTTGATCTTGCCGTCGCGCACGGCTTCGTCCAAGGCGGAGGGCACGGTGGCCGCCGACGTGTTGCCGTAGCGGTGCACGTTGACCACCACCCTGTCCATGGGGAACTTCAGGCGGTTCGCCACGGCCTCGATGATGCGCAAGTTGGCCTGATGGGGCACCAGCCAGTCCAGGTCTTCGATGGTCAGGCCGTTTTCGTGCAAGGCTTTTTCCGCGAATGCGGTCAGCGTACGCACCGCCACCTTGAAAATCTCCTTGCCGTTCATTTTCATCTTGTGCAGGTTTTGATAGTAGCGGCCGGGGGTGACTTCCAGGTTGGACCCCCCTGCGGGGATGTAAAACAGTTTCCAGAGGTTTCCGTCGGATAAAAGATGGCTCGACAGAATGCGGCTTTCGCACTCCGAAACGCCCCTTTCCACCACTGCAGCGCCAGCCCCGTCGCCGAAAAGGATGCAGGAGGTCCGGTCGTTGAAATTGAGAAACGGGCTCAGGACCTCGGAACCCACCACCAGCGACACCTTGACCTTTCCGGTCTTGATGAACTGCTCCGCCATGGACAGACCGTAGACGAAACCCGAGCAGGCCGCGTTGATGTCGAGGGCATAGGCGTCTCGCGCGCCGAGCTTGTGTTGAATCCAGCAGGCGGTCGAGGGAATCAGCGTGTCGGGGGAACAGGTCGCGCAGACGATCTGCTCGATGTCAGACGCGTTCTTCCCCGCCATTTCCAGGGCCCTCTCCGCCGCTTTCAGGCCCAAAGACGAATTGTGTTCGTTCGAATCCGCAGTTTCCGAAAACCGCCTTTCCCTGATTCCGGTGCGGGTGCTGATCCATTTATCGCTGGTTTCCACGCCCAGCTTGGCCATTTGCTCGGCGAGCGTCTCGTTGGTGACTCGATTCCGGGGAAAAGCCGAGCCGGTCCCGGTGATCCTGGCTGTGTACTCCATCGCGCTTTCTGAATGCTCCTTAAAAAATAACAAACCGTTCCGATTAGAAACTAAACCGATAAACTTTGGGAATATATACGAAAGGCACATGGGTGTCAAACCGCGAATGAACGGGTACAAAATAATTCAATGGATACGATGCTTTTCAAACTGTTGAAAAACGTTTATTCACATGCTTTAATGGACTGACATGACAGGATGCCCGACATCAGGGCCGGGATCGTCGGAAAAAGGCAACATTCCAAATTCGGAGGCAAGCAGGGACAGAGCATGGAAAAAACAAGCTTACACGTTGTTTTGTTGTCGGCAATTTTTATCGCGATGTCGCTGCTGTCGGCAAGCGCACCGGCATACTCCGGAGGCTCCGGCCGGCAGAAGGACGAAATATCCCGACTGACGGTCCAAGTCGTAGCCAGCATCGCCCATAATCCTCGCAATTTCACCCAGGGCCTCTTATATCATAGGGGCAAACTGTACGAGAGCACTGGCCTGGTCGGACAATCCTCGTTGCAACGTATTGATGCGAAAACAGGCAAAGTGGAAAAAAACATGGCCGTGCCCGGCGTTTTCGCCGAAGGCCTGGCCTTGTTCGAAAACCGGCTCGTGCAACTCACCTGGAGGGACAAGACCGCCTTTGTCTACGATTTTCCAAGCTTTGCCAAAATCGGCGCCTTCAAGCACCGGACGGAAGGATGGGGACTGACTGACGACGGCCGTCGTCTGATCATGAGCGACGGTTCCGACACGCTTTTCTTTCGCAACCCCTTCTCCTTCGCCATCGAACGAAAAATCCCGGTCACCTTGCAAGGCGCTCCCCTGCGCCGAATCAACGAACTGGAATACGCCGAGGGAAAAATCTACGCCAATGTCTGGCAGGAGATATACATCGTCCGAATCGACCCATCGGACGGCACGGTGGACGGTGTGATCGACGCCGGTCCTCTCTTTTCGCATCTATCGCCGCTATCGGGGCAAGATATCCCGAGGCCAGGAGTACTGAACGGAATCGCGTACAACGACGATACCAAAACGTTCTATCTGACCGGCAAGAACTGGCCCTTGATTTTCGAGGTGGAACTGGTCGCAAACGAAAAGTGAGATGGACCGGAAATCGAATATTCGGCTTTCCAATCCAAAAAACGAGCAGGAGCTTCCAATGGTCTTGAACAAAAACCGTCACATCGCGCTCGCCGCGATCATTTTCATGTCGTGTGTTTTTCTCAACCCGGTCGCCGATGCCATCGCCTCGGACACCGACCGATTCTGGGGGCAGTACCACGGGCCCGCCAACGGCAGGGCGTTTCTGTCCTCGGGGCCGGGACCCGACTTGCGGCTGGCCTGGACAAACGACATGCTCGACCCCAACGACGATCTGTCCTTCGCAGGCAACATCGGGTTCGACCAGGACGAGATCCACCGTCACGGCACGCTGATCCGGGCCGACGACCGATACGTCTACTTCCGCCTGTCGAGCGACTACCAGCAGAGCCTCGGATACCTCTGGAGGCTCGATCCCGTCGACGGGACCTACGAGCAATGGAGCCAGAAGCGTTCCGACACACAGGATCACACCAACCCGCGTTCCACCCAGCTGGCCGACTCTCCCCATCCGCGCAGTTTCCGCTCGTTCCACGCGGGCGCATTCTACGCCACCCAGTGGTCGATGTTCGACGTGGACGACCGGGTCCCGTACCATATGTCCGAGCTTGCCAACAGCCATTCGGTTCGAGGAAGCCGCGTCCTGGGGCCGTGGTCTCGGTGGGCCTGGAAAAACAACAAGGGATACGTGTCCTACAGCGGCATTTCCTACTACCAGGGCGGTTCCCTCTATTTCTGGAGCGAAGGCGACGCCAGGTACGCCGAGTTCGCCTGGGACCACGACAACGATCCGTCCACCAAAAAGGAAAAGTACGACCTGGCGCTGGTGGACCACGCCTGGGACGACGAGAGGATCGTATTGTTCGCAAACGACGGCCAGCACTCCGACGGTTCCCTTTACGACAACGGCCGCTACGTGGTCCTGGCGGCGGACAGGCCCGAGGTGCTGGCCAACGTCTTGATCGATTCCGACGAAATATATCTCCCGCCGTCGCCCAGGCAGGACAGCATTTCGAGCTTCTTCGCCACCTCCACCGACGCGGTGAACAAGCTCGCCCTGGACGGCCGCTACATGTACGCGGTGGAAAGGGTGACGTATACCGCCCAGCGCCTGGTCTGCCGGGACATGGAGGACGGTTTCTCCCTGAGCGGCTTTGTCGATCTGCCGCTGTCCTCCCATCGAAGCATATCCTTCTGCATAGACGACCGTCGGGTATACGTCCAGTTCGAAAACCAGATTCGCGCCTATGCCAAGGCGGATCTGGTTCCAGACGAAGCCTGGGGGGACGGCGGCGCGGTGGCGACCACCCACAGGACCGTCTACCACTGCACCCCCTGCCAGTTCGGACTTTGCTATTACACGATTCCGGGAACGGAATCCTACCCACAGCAGACCATCGCCGCCGACAAAGACTACATCTATTTCAGCACCGACAGCCAGTTCGTCGTCCTGAACGCCTCCGACGGCGCCCAGGCCTTTTCCCATACGTTTTCGCGCATGCCGGACAAGGCCACGTACCAGGGATTGACGGTGGAAGGCATCGCAGGAGACATCGTGCTGACGCCTTACTGCGTCGTGGTCTCGTCGAGAAAGGACAGCAGCTGGATGTGGGGTTTCCGCCCCTCGGCGGAGCTTTCCCTCGACTGCGACGGCCAAATCGTTGAAGGGTCCGAAGACGGCGTGTCGGCGACCGCCGCTTTGCTCGGCGACGGCATCTCCTTCGCGGACCCTCTGAATCCGGCAAACTGGTCTTTTCAAAACCTTCCCGCAGGCGTGCAAATCGGCAATCTGCAACGCGTGGACGACCGGCATGCCACGTTCCGGCTGCTCGGAAACCGGACCGACGATTACGATTCGGACATTTTCGATTTCACCGCCACAGTTTCGACGGAGGGAATCTCTCCCACGGCATCGGCCCCGTTATCGGGTCGCGGGATCAGATTCACGGCGCTGGCTTCCATCGCCGACGCCAGATTGTCCCACGACAACGGTTTCGCCGATATCACCTTCAGCCGCCCGGTCTACGGCGCCGAAGATCTTTCCGCCGGGGTCGCGCCCGCCGATTTTTCCATCGCTTTGAAAACCAACGGAGGGGCTGTCGGGTCGGCCTCCATCGTGTCCGCCACCGATATCTACGGCCTGCCCCTGGAAGGCGGCGAAACAGTCGTTCGACTCCATCTGGATTTCGACGCCGCCCCCGACGGGGTGGAATTCGTCGAAATCGGTCCATTGACGGACGAAGTCTTCGACGAACGGGGAAATTCTGTCCCGGCGACGGAAACGACTGGAAATCTGTGTCTTTATTGCCAAGACCATGTGCTTACGTTTGTTTTCCGACAGGGCGAAAACAACTATTCCGGGGGCAAGGACGCCTACTACATCAACGAAAACAATTACGGCGACAACAACCTTTTGCAGACATGGGTCAACTACCAGAGAAACACCATGATCGCGTTCGAAGACCTTGGGTTCGAAGCCGAAAACGTGGAAGTGCTTGAAGCAAGGCTCTTGCTCTACGCATACGACGGAAGCGATCTCGACGACGACGATGCCGTCCATGTCTATCAGCTGACCCACGACTGGACCGAAACTGGCGTCACCCTGAGCACCTTCGACGGCCAGCATTTATGGCCCCAGGTCTACCGAAAACTCTCCCTCGCCGCGAGCCTTCCCATGACCGCCGTTTCCCGTGCCGATGCCAAACTCGACGGAGAACAGTGGATGTCCTTCGACGTCACGGACGCATTCGCGGCGTGGATTTCCGGAGAGCCGAACTACGGCCTCATGCTCGCCGTCAACGAGGGAAAAAGCGCGGCCATATATTGGAGAAGCAACGAGTACCAGGACGATCCGTCCCTGCGCCCCGCCCTGCAAGTGCGCTATCTCGACTGCGAGAACGGATGCTGCGGACGCCATTTTTTAAACTACGCGGCAGGCCCGGGAGGGAGCATCTCGGGAAAAAGCTTCCAGGCCGTCTGCGACTGCCTGGACGGCTCGCCGGTGGAAGCGGTCCCGGACACGGGCTATCACTTCTATCAGTGGAGCGACGGCTCCACTGTAAACCCGCGCACCGACGAAAACGTCACCGCAGACATCGACGTGACCGCTACATTCGCCATCAACGTCTACGCACTCGCCTACGCTGCGGGCGAGCACGGCGCGATCCAAGGCGATGCTTCCCAGACCGTCGAACACGGTTCCGACGGCGACCAGGTCGCGGCCGTGCCGGACACGGGCTATCACTTCAATCAGTGGAGCGACGGCTCCACCGTGAATCCGCGCACCGACGAAAACGTCACCGCGGACATCGACGTGACCGCTGCATTCGCCATCAACGTCTACGCACTCGCCTACGCGGCGGACGAACACGGCGCGATCCAAGGCGATGCTTCCCAGACCGTCGAACACGGTTCCGACGGCGACCAGGTCGCGGCCGTGCCGGACACGGGCTATCACTTCAATCAGTGGAGCGACGGCTCCACCGTGAATCCGCGCACCGACGAAAACGTCACCGCGGACATCGACGTGACCGCTGCATTCGCCATCAACGTCTACGCACTCGCCTACGCGGCGGGCGAACACGGCGCGATCCAAGGCGATGCTTCCCAGACCGTCGAACACGGTTCCGACGGCGACCAGGTCGCGGCCGTGCCGGACACGGGCTATCACTTCACTCAGTGGAGCGACGGCTCTGCCGCAAATCCGCGCACCGACGAAAACGTCACCGCGGACATCGACGTGACCGCTGCGTTCGCCATCAACGTCTACGCACTCGCCTACGCGGCGGGCGAGCACGGCGCGATCCAAGGCGATGCTTCCCAGACCGTCGAACACGGTTCCGACGGCGACCAGGTCGCGGCCGTGCCGGACACGGGCTATCACTTCAGTCAGTGGAGCGACGGCTCTGCCGTAAACCCGCGCACCGACCGAAACGTCACGGAGGATATCTCGGTAAACGCGAGCTTCGCTTTCGGCACGGACCTCGACGGGGACATCGACGGCGATCTGGACGTGGACCTCGGCGACGCTGTCTTCGGATCGCAAATCCTCGTCGGATACCCTCCCCAGGCGCCGATCAACCCGTATGCGGACGCAAACGGAGACGGAACAATCGGCCTGGAAGACTTGGGCCATATTCTCAGAACCGTCTCCGACGGCCGTTAAAAAGCCTGCGGGAACGGCGACGACAATCCAGGAAACACGGAACCATATGTCGCACAAACATTACATAACGCCAATCTCCTGCGGAGGACTTGTTTTTGCGGGGCTTTATCTCACGAGCCTGTACAACTACCTTGTCTTCCACAGCCTCGTGGAAATTTTCAGCGTGGTCATCGCGGGGTGCATCAGCGTGTTTGCCTGGAATGCGCGTCGATTCATGGAAAACGATTACCTGGCATTTCTCGGTGTCGCCTATCTTTTTGTAGGGGGCCTGGATCTGCTTCACACGCTTTCATACAAGGGAATGGGCATTTTTCAAGGGTACGGCGCCAACTTGCCGACACAGCTCTGGATTGCGGCGCGATATACTGAAAGCCTGTCTCTTTTCGCGGCCTTTCTCGCCATGAAGCGGCCTTTAAGAATCGAAGTCGTATTCGTCGGCTATGCCGTATTCGCTGCGGCGTTGCTCTTTTCCATATTCGCATGGAAAATTTTTCCCGTTTGTTTCGATGAAGAAAACGGTTTGACCGGGTTCAAAATAGCAAGCGAATATGTCGTTTGCGCAATTCTGGTCGGTGTCGCAATCTTGCTGAAACAAAACCGCGACAAATTCGACGCCGATGTGTTCAGGCTTCTTATCGCGGCGGTCGTCGTGACGATCTGCGGCGAATTGGCGTTCACCCGGTATGTGGACGTATACGGATTTTCAAATCTTGTAGGCCATTTTTTCAAAGTGGTCTCCTTTTATCTCGTATACAAGGCCGTCATTGAAACGGGGTTTGAAAAGCCGCACAGAATTCTTTACAGGGATTTGAAACGCAACGAGGAAAGACTATATTGGGAATCGTCCGTGAATTCCGCTCTTGCGGAACTGGCCGGTTCCCTGATCGCCAGCATGTCCATGCCCGAGATTTCGCGCCTGGTTCTTCGGCACGGGCAGGATTTGACCGGAAGCGAAACGGGAATGGTCTTTCACGCGGGAGGGGAAAACGGCGAGGACATTTGCTGCTTTCGAAAAAAGGGCGACGCAGACGGGTGCTCGACGGCCCCCCCGGAGGAGGTCCTTCCCCAGGCGCGCCATGCCCTGGACTGGACCGCCAGAAACCAGAAACCATTGGTCGTCAAAGAACCGGGAAGGGACCCTCGCTTTTCCGGAAATTCCGGCGAAGCGGTCGCCATCGACAGCTTTCTTGCCGTACCATCGGTTATCGACGGCGAAACTGTCGGCCAGATCGCCATGGTCAATCCCGGCAGGGATTTCGACGATTCGGATGTCATGCTGGTTTCGAGGCTGGCCGATCTGTACGCGCTGGCCATCGGGCGCATGCGCGAAGAACAAAGACAGAAGAAGGCAATGTACAAGGAATTCCTCTCAATGGAAAGCATGCATGCGGGCTCTGTCGAATCGATTTCGGAAACGAACCGTGAACAGGCAACATTGCGCGTCGCGATGCCCGATAGGTTCGAGGAGCTGGTGCGTTCCCACGGACAGCTCTTGGAGGCCTCCCTGGAAGAAAGCGCTTTCAAGGGGCAACGTCGTGTCGATGGAAAAATCAGGGACCTGGCTTGGCGCCTCGGTGCCCTGAAAGCCTGCCCGCGCGACGTGATCGAAGTCCACATGACGTCGTTGAAACGAAAGTGCAAAGGATCGGCCAGGCCGAAAGCGAGCGCATATGCCGACGAAGGACGGCTCGTGGCTCTTACATTGATGGGATACCTGGCAACGTATTACCAGATGCAGGCTGGCCGGGCGACAAGGAACACGCTATGAGCAAATTCGAACTGGAGTTGTATGTCACGGGAAAGACGGCCGTGTCCAGGCGCGCCATTTCCAATTTGAAACGGATCTGCGAGGAAGAGCTGTCCGGCGCATGCGCACTGACCGTGATCGACATTCTGGAGCGGCCGGAAAAGGCCGAAGAAACGAAAATACTGGCGACGCCGACGCTGATCAGGCTTCATCCCTCGCCGTCCTGTCGCATTGTCGGGGACATGTCCGACAGGCAAAAGGTCTTGGCGTATCTCGATGTTCCACATGAAATTCTCAACTGCGACGATGGAAAAGGAGGACAATGATGGGCAGGAAAAAAAGCGGACCGGTCGTCGAAAAACTGGCCACGAACATCCCAGGCTTCGACTTGATCTCCCGCGGCGGCATTCCCAAGGGACGAGCCACTCTCGTGTCCGGCACCTCCGGAAGCGGAAAGACGGTCTTCGCGGCGCAGTTCCTGGCCGAGGGCATTCTGAAATCGGACGAGCCCAGCGTGTTCGTCACCTTCGAGGAGTCCCCCGAGGACATCCGAAGTAACATGTCCTCTCTGGGCTGGGACATCGCCGAATGGGAATCCCGGGGAAAATGGCTGTTCGTCGATGCTTCCCCCGACCCGGCGGAACAAGCGGTGGTCGTGGGAGACTTCGACCTCGGCGCGCTTCTGGTTCGCGTCGAGCAAGCGGTGAAAAAAATCGGGGCGCGCCGCATCGCCATGGACTCCCTCGGCTCGGTTTTCATCCGTTTCTCGGACTCGTCCACCATACGCTGCGAATTGTTCCGCATCATCCACGCCCTGAAACAAATGGACGTTACCGCCATCGTGACCTCCGAGCGCCCGGACGAATACGGCCCCGTCGATAGGTTCGGCGTGGAGGCCTTCGTCGCCGACAATATCATCATTCTCAGAAATATCCTGGAAGACGAAAAACGCAGACGCACCATGGAGATCCTCAAATGCCGGGGGACCGAGCATCACCGAGGCGAATTTCCCTTCACCATCGTACCCGAATCGGGCATCATGGTGCTTCCTCTCGCCGGCATGGAACTGAAACAGAAATCCGCCGACGTCCGCATCACATCCGGGTGCCCGGAACTGGACGAAATCTGCAACGGCGGCTTCTTCCGCGACTCCATCGTACTGGTTTCCGGCGCGACCGGGACGGGAAAGACGCTGATGACCACCGAATTCATCGAAGGCGGTGCCGGAAAAGGGGAACGCTGCCTGCTTTTCGCTTTCGAAGAAAGCAGGGAACAGCTGTTTCGAAACGCCGAAGGATGGGGGGTCGATTTCGAAAGGATCGAGGCCGAAGGCAAATTGAAGCTGATATGCGAGTATCCCGAGGTGAGGGGCCTGGAGGACCGGCTTTTGAGCATGAAAAAGGCCATCGAGGAGTTCAAGCCCCACCGCGTCGCCGTGGACAGCCTCTCCGCCCTGGAAAGGGTTTCCACCATCAAAGGCTTCCGCGAATTCGTCATCGGCCTGACGTCGTTCATCAAACACCAGGAAACGGCGGGGCTTTTCACATCCACCACACCGACCCTCATGGGCGGTCCGTCCATCACGGAAGCCCATATTTCGACCCTGACCGACTCCATCATCCTTTTGCGATACGTAGAAATGTTCGGGGAGATGCGCAGGGGGCTGACCGTTCTCAAAATGCGCGGTTCCCAGCATGCCAAAGACATTTTCGAATTCACCATCGACAACAAAGGACTCCATATCGGAAAACCTTTCCGGAACGTGACCGGAATTCTATCGGGCCGTCTGACAAGCACCCCCGGGGAAGAAATCGACCGGCTCGACGAACTTTTCAGGCCCGACGGCAAATAACATGGCGATGGACGTCAATTTCCAAAAGATCATCCGAAACAGTCCCGATGGCGTCGTCATCGTCGATCAGGCGGGCAATCCCCTGTTCGTCAACCCGGCGGCGGAATCCATGTTCGGCATTTGCGCCGACGACTTTCAAGACAGACCCTTCGGATATCCGGTGGGGGAAGCGACGGAAATCCAAATCCTGAGAAAATCCTCCAAACCGCTTTTCGCTGAAATGCGCACCACCGAAATCGATTGGCAAGGCGCCCCTGCGACCCTGATCACCCTGCGCGACATCACCGAACGGAAAAAAAACGAAGAAGCGCTGATTCGGTCAAGAAAAACCGAGGCCATCGCCAAACTAGCAGGCGGCATCGCCCACGAGTTCAACAACGCCCTGTTCATCATCGCCGGCAATGTCGAACTGCTCAGGGAAACAGCCACCAATCCGGGACCGATCGAATCTTTCATGCGAACCATCGAATCCGCAGTCGAACGAATGGCCAACCTTACCGCCAAGCTTATCGCCTATTCCAAGCAGGGCAACTACCTGATGCAGATCGTCCCCCTGAGCTGGTTCATCACCTCCAACGCGGCCATCGTCAGACATGCCCTGAGCGCCGATATTCGCCTGGAAAAAGACTTGCCGGACAATGTCTTCAGCGTCCGCATCGATCCTGTCCAGATACAGATCGTCCTTTCGGAATTGATCGCCAATGCGGCCGAAGCCGTAAACGGCAAGGGCCTGATCACGATCAGCACGCGCAACGAAGAAATCTTCGCAAATGTTCCGGGCTCGACCGCGAACGTCAAGCCGGGCCGCTATGCCTGCCTCCGGGTGGAGGACAACGGCCAGGGCATGGACGAAAAGATTGCGGAGCAAATATTCGACCCGTTTTTCACCACCAGGTTCCACGGACGCGGCCTGGGCCTGGCCGCCGTGTCGGGGATTGTCGAAATCCACGACGGCGCCGTCGCCGTGGCTTCGGAACCCGGCAAGGGAACAAAGGTCGATGTTTTCCTGCCGGCTGTCGAGGAGTAGTCCCCATAAGCGCCAATTTAAAGGTGCGGTCTTTCGCGCTGAAAGCGCCTGGAAAGTTAGCGCCAATGGGAGTAGCCCCCCAGATGTTATCTGTCCGGACACGAATCCCGGCCGACTCCGTATTTTTCCACAATGCCATCCACCGCAAATTGAAGCTTCTGTCTCAAGCCGAATATCCAGTCCCTGGCCTTTTCCGGCACCCAGTCGGCGCTTTCATGCCTGCCGTAGTGCCAATACAATGCCAGAAGCCTCTGCCATTCTTTTCCTTGCATTTTCTTGACATACTGTGTATTCTGACAGTGTTTATTTGAACATGATTTGGCAGATATGAATAGACTAACCGTAAAGCAGCAGGTCATATACGACTTTATCGCAGAGCGGATTTCGTGCAAGGGTTTTCCGCCGACGCAGGCGGAGATTCGCGAACATTTCGGTTTCAGTAGTTCGAACACGGTGAGGGGACATCTGTCGCTGATCGAAAAAAAAGGATACATCCGGCTGGAAAGCGGCAAGGCCAGGGGGATACAACTCGTTGGCCCCGGTTTGCCAGAGATATTTTCTGGGGTGGATGGCATTCCGGTTTTGGGGCGCATTGCGGCGGGTTTTCCCATTTGGACCGAGCAAAATTTCGAGGGACGGGTCCCGGTTTCCCCTTCGCTGTTCGGCGAAGGGGAATTGTTCGCGTTGCGGGTGGTCGGAAACAGCATGACGGGGGCCGGGATCGAGGACGGCGACATTGCCGTGGTCCGAAGACAGTGTCGTGTCGAAAACGGCGAAATCGGTGCCGTTCTGATCGACGGGGAGGCGACATTGAAGCGAGTGTGTTACCAGCCTGGCGGGATCTTGTTGAAACCGGAAAATCCCGCTTTCGAAAACTTGGTGTTCCCTGCAAACCATGGAGATCGGCTTCGCATCCTTGGACTCTACCGAGGGATTGTCCGGGCCGGAGAATGCGGAGAAAGGCCATGAACATCGAAAAGGAAGCACGTGCTTTCGGTTGCCACGATGTAGTGCCGCTTGACGAGAACCCGTGCCCCAGTCACCTGAATTACCTCGATTTGACGGAAAAACGCGGCTTCGGACTCAAAGTCGATGCCGTGGCCGAATTTCAATCCCGACCTCTCTTGTACATCGTTTCGGCGGACCGGATGAGCGGCGCCGACGAGAGCTGTCGCCTGGATTTGCAATGCCTGCTGGCCAACCGGGGGGAAAGCGCGTTTCTGGGGATTCTAAGTCCTGGCGAACTGAACGTCTATCCAGTCAACCTGAACCGTTGCGTTCTGGAGAAAAGCGGCAGAGCCAGCATAAAACGAAATTCTCCGCAGGCACCGCTTTTTTTCCAGAGCATCGCAAGCGGGATTTTCATTCTGGACGGCCAGCCTCGCACGTCTGACGGCGTATTCCGGACAATCCTGGATCTGATGACGAAATCGTCCAAGGTGATGATCGAAAAGTATGGCGTTGAACCGTTGGACGCGCTTTCGATGCTCGGCCGTGCACTTTTTTTTCGATTCCTCTGGGACCGGGGCGTAGTGCTCCCGAGCGACCTTCCTGTGGTTTGCCCGCAAGCCGAGTCGCCGGGAGAGTGTTTCGATGGCGTCGGAAATTGTTTTGCCACATGTCGCTGGCTGGACGAAACCTTCAATGGGGACCTGCTTCCCTTTTCCGCCGAACGAAAAGCCGTATTCGAATCCGCCGCCGACCGAACGGACGGCAAAGTGTTTCTGCACACCAGGGCCATCTTGGAAGGATGGAAACAGACGGGCGGCGGCGAGTTTCAATTGCCGATCGACTGGGGCGACCTTGATTTCGCGCACATTCCTGTCGGAGTACTCAGTCAGGCGTACGAAAACTTCTGTAAAGTCTGGGACCCCGGCCAAAGGAAAAAGACAAGCGTCTATTACACGCCGGAAAACATAGCCCGCTACCTGGTCGATGAAGCCTTCGAAGGAATCGCCGAAAAAGAAAACGCCAAAATCCTGGATCCGAGTTGCGGAGCGGGAATTTTCCTGGTCCTGGCTTTTCGGAGGCTAATGGCGGCCCGGTGGGAAAGCGACGGAAAAAGGCCCGGCACCCAAACGATTCAATCCATCCTTTACAATCAGATTCGTGGTTTCGACATCAACGAACCCGCCCTTCGGCTGGCGGCTTTGTCTTTGTACATAACGGCAATCGAACTAAACGCATCGCCTCGTCCCCCCGACAGCTTGAGGTTTCCAGGTCCGCTTCAGGGTGTCGTCCTCCACAACCAAAGACGGTCCGAGAAGCGAGACAAGAAAGGCTTCGCACTGGGCAGCCTGAAACCGGACCTTTCCGAAAAATGGAATTCCAGGTTCGATCTTGTGATCGGCAATCCGCCTTGGGGGCGCATTAGAAAAGACAGTCGAGAGAGCCAACGCGACGTGAATGCGATCAATGCCGAATTCACTAAGTTGACTCGACGTATTCTTATGGAACGCGGTATGGAAGAAATGGCGGAAAAATATCGGAACCCGGACAACGATCCGGACCTGCCTTTTCTGTGGAGGTCGGTAAATTGGGCGAAGCCTGGTGGCATGGTGGCCATGGCATTGCCCGGCCGCATTTTTTTGAAGCAGACAGAAGCAGGGACGAAGCCATTCCGCGCGATTTTGCGCGGGATACAAATCACGGGGATTCTCAACGGCTCGAACCTGTCGGACACCAAAGTGTGGCCGGGTATGAATCAGCCGTTCATGCTGTTTTTCGCCCGCAACCGTGTCCCCGCGACGGACCACCGGTTTTATTTCGTCACGCCTCGATACGAGAGCGCATTGAACGACAAGGGAAGATTGCGCATCGACTGCCAATCCGCCCAGCCGGTGGCGATTTCGGAAGCCGAGGAAAAACCGTGGCTTTTCAAGGCGCTTGCGGTCGGAACGGCGCTCGACGTGGAAGTCGTCCGCAAGCTGCACGATCTGGGATGGCCTGAAATCAAGACATATTGGAAAGAACATGGTCTGTATTCCGGACTGGGTTTCAACCTGTCTCCCAAGCAAAAACAGAAAGACGCGCACTTCATGAGGGATTTGCCCGTATTTTCCAAGCCCCCCGATAACGGCTTCTCTTTGAAGGGATTGTTTTTTGACAAATTCAGATTGCCTTCCGCTCACAAACCGAGACAAATCGAACTATACAACGGGCCGTTGCTGATCGTGCCCGAGTCACCGGGAAAATCCCAGTTTTCACCCAAGTCCTGGATATCTCGGGAGTCCATCGTGTTTAGGTCCAGCTACTATGGTTTCTCGGCCTTTGGCAGCGAAGAGCCCGAATTGCTTGTTTCTGTGCTCCACTTGATCACCCATTCGGACCTGTTTCGGTATCATCTATTGATGACAAGCTCGAAAATGGGTGCGGAGCGACGGGCCTTTCTCAAGGATAACATCGAAAAATTTATTTTTCCGGAACTCAAAAGGTTCTCCAAAGCCTGTAAAAACAAAGCGATGGAATTGTCCCATCAGATAGAACACTCCATCGAAAAACCATGGGATGCGATCAACCGCTTCATTTCCGAGCTTTACGGCTTGAACGAGCACGACATGCAAGTGGTTAAAGACACGCTTGAGACAGCTGAACCTTTCAAAAAATCGAGGGACATCGCCAATGCTGCTCCGACAAAGGACGAGCGCAATGCGTTTTACCATGAGCTTCGCGTTTTTCTTTCTCCATATTTCGCAGTCACCGGTGAAACGGTTTCCATCGAAGAAATCGGGTTAGAAAAAGGAGACATTCCATTGGCCTGGCATTTCTTCGCTATTTGTTCCTCCTTGGCGGCTCCTTGTACCAAGCCAAACGAACTGCAAGACCTTGTTCTCGCAATATCCAGGCAAGCCAACGAGACCGGATGCAGCCGTGCGACCATGCGCGGAAACGAGCGACTTGTCATTGGCATCGTCGATCAATACCGTTATTGGACGAAAAGCCGCGCCAGACTTTGCGCTATAGACATAATTCGCAACCACCTGGACTTTTTCCCCATGGGTTAAATCGGATGGCGATTGGACTTTTTACAGACTGTGTAGAATTCAAGTTGCCGCACCCTCCTATTCCTTTACGCGTTACTTTGCTCATCTGCAAGGTAATCCAAAGGGCGTGGCGATTGCTGAAAGAACACCCGCCTTCCGGCTTCGACCTGCAATCCGAGAACGAAAATAACATCACTTTGGTTTTGATCGATATTATAGAAAACCGGTTGCGGCAAAGAGGCGAAATTGATGGGTTTAATCCGGCGTTGTTCGGAAGGGTGACAAGGGACCAGAAAATTTCGAACATCGACGGGAGCCACCCGGATAAAATGCCCGACATGCACTTCGACCTGAAACGTGAGCATTTGCCGATTATCAGCATTCAGGACGGCCTTTTCGTGGAATGCAAACCAGTGGACAGGCGACATCCCGTCCTATCCTGCTACTGCCAAAAAGGCCTGATACGATTTGTGGTCGGCGACTATGCATGGGCCATGCAGGACGCTCTAATGATAGGCTATGCCAAACCACAATACACATTCAAAAAGCTTTCATCGATTATGAAAAACAAGAGAAACGCCGAGTTCAATACAGTGGATCATAACGAGATCTGTGAATTTTCGATCTATCGCTCGATTCACGACAGGCATTTCGAATGGCCGGAAAACCGGGGAAAGGCATGCCGAATTACCGTATTCCACCAATGGCTTTCTATTTGAAATTCTTGATTCAACCCCATTACGTTCGCTTTGTTGGAAATTGCGCTTAAAGCGGGGCCTGCTCCTTGTAGGCTTCGACGATGTTGACGAACCTCACTATTTGCCGACCATCGCGTCCTCCTCTTCGCCCAGCTTTCCGTGGAAAGCCAGCATGCATTTCGCAAAGTCGAAAAGGGCTACAGGGACCGGCTCCTGGAGATTGAACAGCAATGGCTTCTCTTGGCCGTACTGCAATTCGCCGCTTGGGACGTCCTCCGAGCGGACAAACATGTCGTCGCTTCCGTCGGGATTTCCGCCATAGGGCGTGCGACCCACCGCAAGCTCTTCCTTATAAAAAATCCCTATAGCAGGGGCAACGATAACCGGGCCGCCCTTCGTTATCCCCCCTGCCCTGCCCGGCTTCCAGCCGCTCCACCCCGCAGCCTGCCTTTTATCAGAATCCACAGGCAAAGCGTGGCCCCCCCGGCGTAAATGCCGAGAAAACCCAGCACGCCGATCTTGTCCGTCCAGTTCAGGGAGATGATCCACATGGCCACCGCGCCCACCATGAAGTAGCTGAAGACCAGCAGAGACGAGGCCGCGCCCGCCTCCCGGTCCACCTGTTCCAGGATCAGGTTGTTGCTGGGGGGACGGCTAAGGCCGAAGCTCAAGGCCATGAAGAAATTGGGGAGAGCCAGGTCCCACGGAGTCTCTCGGCCGCCCAGGTACATCCACAGTCCGCCGATGAATATGCCGGAAAATCCGGCCGTGACCAGAGCGTTGGAGGAAAAGACGCTTCGCAGCCGGTTGAAGGCCATGGCGCCCAGCATGAGGCCTGCGGCGTTGAATCCGAAAAAATATCCGAAGACCTGCTCGCTGAGCCCGAAACCGTTGATATAGATGTCGGCAGAACCCGCGATGAAAGCGAAAAAAGGAAACCCCAGGATGGAGACGCCCAGGACCAGGCTCGCATATCGAGGGTTGGCGGCCAGGCGCGCGTAGCTGGCGACCATCTGCAAGGGGGTGGTCTTCACTCTGTCCCGAAGCGATTCCGGCATGAGATAGACGCCCGCCAGCGACACCGCGCCAAGCAGCGCCTGCGCCACGAACACGCAGCGCCAGGACCACGCCGTGATGATCCATCCGCCGAAGATCGGCGCGGTCATGGGCGCCACCGCCATGATGACCGCCACGTAGGCCAGCACCTTCTCCCTCATGTGCCCTTCGAACACGTCCTTGGAAATGGCCAGCGCCAGCGTGGAGGACGACGCCGCTCCGGCCGCCTGCAACACTCTGCACGCGATCAGGTAATCCACGCCGACGGCCAGCGCGCAGCCGATACTGGCCAGGATGAAAATGCCGATGCCCGCCATCAGGGGCCTCCGCCTTCCGAACCGGTCGGAAACCGGGCCGTAGATCAACAGAAAGAAACAGTACGTCACGAAAAAGCAGATCAGCGTGAGGTTCATCTTCACCAGCGAGACTCCCCACTGCTTTTGCAGAAAGGGAATGGCGGGCAGGTACATGTCGGTGGAAAGCGGCGGAAACGCGGACAACAGCGCCAGCAGCGCTATCATCATCCTTCCGCGTTTTTTTTCATTTATTTCGAACATTTTTTCAATCCCGATCTTCGGGCCTTTCGTCTTCAATCCGAAGCCTGTCTCGTGTTGACGGATGTTATTCGCGGTGGCAAAATAGGCGAATTTTGCGATGTTGACAAGGTCCAATCCAGCAATTCTAATTTTGACGGCAATTTCATGCCAGAGATGTTGCAACGACCAAGGTAACCAGACCATCCTGGTCTGGCGGACCCGCGATAAAGGGGAATTTACCGACGCGCCGAACCAGACCAGGATGGTCTGGTTACCTTGAAGGCGCAGGAGACATCCAAAATTAGAATTGCTGGGTCCAATCGCATTGGTTTGCATTCTATTTAATGAGAAGGAACGTTACATGGCATTGATCGGCATGCGGGGGGTACGTTGGGGGTTCGACGATCCGCCGTTGTTGGAAAATATCGATTTTCAGGTGGAAAAGGGCGAGAGGGTATGCCTCGTGGGCCGCAACGGCGTGGGAAAATCCACCCTTTTCAGGATTCTTGCCGGGGACATGCTCCCGGACGAGGGAGAGGTTTGGCGACAGCAGGGTGTGCGCGTGGCCGCCCTGGAGCAGGAGGTGCCTGCCGGGTTCGACGGCGCCGTGTTCGACGTGGTTGCCCAGGGCCTGGGAGACCAGGGCGAAGCGCTGGTCGAATACAACCGTCTGTGCAACGCCCCCGATGTTTCCAAATCAAAAAAACTCGTGAAAAAGCGCGACGAACTGCAACAGTCGCTGCAAGCCGAGGGCGGTTGGGAGCTGTTCAACCTGGTGGAAAGCGTGCTGTCGCGGACCGGCCTCGAGGGCAACAAGGCCTTTTCCAGCCTGTCGGCCGGCATGAAACGCCGCGCGCTTCTGGCAAGGGCCGTCGCCCAGTCCCCCGACGTGCTTCTGTTAGACGAGCCCACCAACCACTTCGACATCGAGTCCATCGTCTGGATGGAACAGTTCATCCTTCGACACGTCAAGACCCTGCTGTTCATCACCCACGACCGGGCGTTTCTTAAAAACATCGCCACCCGCATCATGGAGCTGGAGCGGGGCGCCTTGGCCTCCTACGCCTGCGACTACCCCACCTTCCTGGAACGTCGCCAGGCCGCGCTGGAGGCCGAGGAAAACGAAAACCGGCGGTTCGACAAGAAGCTCTCCCAGGAGGAGATCTGGATCAGGCAGGGCATCAAGGCCCGCAGGACCCGAAACCAGGGGCGAAAACGCGCGTTGCTGAAAATGCGGGAGGAGTACCGCGCCAGACGAAAGAGCATGGGGACCGCCAACCTGAAAATCCAAGAGGCGGAAAGGACCGGAAAGCTGGTCGTCGAGGCCAAGCGCGTAAATTTTTCCTACCGGAACGAACCGGTCGTCAAGGATTTCTCCACCCTGATCATGCGCGGCGACAAGGTGGGAATCATCGGCCCAAACGGCGTGGGAAAGACCACTCTTCTGAAAATCCTGTTAAAGGAGATCGAGCCCGACTCCGGAACCATCCGCCACGGGACCAACATCCAGGCCGCCTATTTCGACCAGCTTAGAATGCAGCTCGACGAGGAAAAGACGGTGGCCGAAAACATCTTGGAGGGCAACGACTTCATCGTATTCAACGGCCAGAAGCGCCACGTGATCAGCCACCTCAAGGATTTTCTGTTCTCGCCCCAGCGCTGCCGCATGCCCGTGCACGTGCTGTCCGGCGGGGAAAAGAACCGCCTGATGCTAGCCAAGCTCTTCACCCGCCCCGCCAACGTGCTGGTGTTCGACGAACCCACCAACGACCTGGACGCCGAAACTTTGGAATTGCTGGAGGAGCTTCTGTTCGAATTCTCCGGAACCGTGCTCCTGGTGAGCCACGACCGGGAATTTTTGAACAACGTGGTGACCGGCACCCTCTCGTTCGACGGCGGCGGTCAGGTGGTCGAGTACGCCGGGGGCTACGACGACTGGCTCCTGCAAAGACCCGCGCACGAAACCGACGGACAGAAGGAAAAAAAGGCCAGTGAAAAGCCCGCGCGAAAGCCCAAGCCGCCCAAACCCGCAAAGTTGACCTTCAAGGAAAAACTCGAGCTGGAGGAGCTTCCGGCCAAAATCGACGGGCTGGAGGCCAGGCAGAAGGAGCTGTACCGTAAAATGTCCGACCCGGCGTTCTACAAGACGGGCCAGGAGGAAATCGCGCAAATGAAAGCGGAACTGGAGGAGACGGAAATGGCCATCGAGGAAGCGCTCCTGCGGTGGGAGGAACTGGAGAGCAAGACCCGACAGGAATAGAAGAGAAGCGGGTTCCGCTTTTTTCCTTGCCAATGGCAAACGCGGCGGCTATAAGATTTTCATGGGCTCGGTGTTCGGGAAGGGTGATGAAAATGCCCCTCAAAACACGCCGAACATTCCGCTGGATTTTGTTCGGCCAAAATGCCTTGACGGAGGCTGGGATCGTAGGGTGGGTGGGTCGGATCCCGGGCTTTTTCGCTGCGCCTGAGTTTCTTGTATCCGACGGTCTGCCAGTCTTGTACGGAGTCCAACCCACCGTTTTCCGGGCTGCCCCGCCGCTTTGACGGCGGTGGCGGGGATCGTAGGGTGGGTGGGTCGGATCCCGGGCTTTTTCGCTGCGCCTGAGTTTCTTGTATCCGACGGTCTGCCAGTCTTGTACGGAGTCCAACCCACCGTTTTCCGGGCTGCCCCGCCGCTTTGACGGCGGTGGCTGGGATCGTAGGGTGGGTGGGTCGGATCCCGGGCTTTTTCGCTGCGCCTGAGTTTCTTGTGTCCGACGGTCTGCCAGTCTTGTACGGAGTCCAACCCACCGTTTTCCGGGCTGCCCCGTCGCATTTCGTCTGAACGGAAGCGAATAGGATACCCGGCAAAACGGTGGGTTGGATTCCGTACAACAACGGCAGGCACTAGCCCCAAGGCAGTGCGTAGCAGCGCGCAATGCAAAGGTCCCGACCCACCCACCCTACGTTCCCGAACCAGACCCGAACTTAACTTGTTTTTATTTAAACACTTTTTTCTGGGAGGCAGAACCATGCAGAGCGCATTGTCCAATTTCGACGGAGTGGAGATTTTCTTCATGGTCTGCGCGGCGGTCGGGGGGACGTTTGTCCTGCTCCGGCTGGTCATGCAGTTCATCGGGCTGGATCACCATGCCGTCCACACGGACGGCGGCGACATTTCCTTCGACACGGACCACCCCGACACGGACGCCGGGTTCAAGGCACTGTCCATTCACAGCATCACGTCCTTTTTCATGATGTTCGGCCTGGTGGGTCTGGCCATGTACCGGCAGAGCCAGATGGGCGTGGTCCTTTCCATGGTCGCCGCGATCCTGGCGGGCCTGGGATCGGTGTGGGTCATCGGAAAGCTCTTCGGCCTCGCCGCCCGCCTGCAATCTAGCGGAAACATCCAGATCGACACCGCCGTCGGCGCGCAGGGCCGGGTCTATCTCACCATTCCGGTCGACGGCACGGGTATCGTGAACGTCAAGGTCAGCGACCGGCTCAGAGAATACGAGGCCCGCTCCCACGACAATGCCGAAATCAAGACCGACACCCCCGTCCAGGTGCTCTGGGTGGAGGGAAACACACTGGTGGTGCAAAAAATTCAATAACTCAAAAAAAGGGAGGAAAAGATCATGTGGGGATTGGGAATTTGGTTTTTGCCGATAGCCGGTTTCGTCATTCTGGTGGCAGTTACGCTGGCGTTTCTCGCTTCGCGCTACAAACGCTGCCCTTCGGACAAGATACTCGTCATCTTCGGAAAGGTGGGCAAGGGCCAGTCGGCCCGGTGCATCCACGGCGGGGGCTCCCTGGTCTGGCCCCTCATCCAGGACTACTCCTACATGGATCTCACCCCTCTCACCATCGGCATCCCCCTCTCCAAGGCACTGTCCCTGCAAAACATCCGCATCAACGTGCCCAGCACCTTCACCGTGGGAATCAGCACGGAGAGCGGCATCATGAACAACGCGGCCGAACGCCTCCTGAACCTGAAGCAGGAAGAAATCGAAGAGATGGCCAAGGAGATCATCTTCGGACAATTGCGCCTCACCGTCGCCTCGCTGACCATCGAGCAGATCAACCAGGACCGGGAAAGCTTCCTGGAATCCATCCGCAAGAACGTCTCCCCCGAATTGAACAAGATCGGCCTCTACCTGATCAACGTCAACATCACGGACATCACCGACGAATCCGACTACATCGGGAGCATCGGCAAGAAGGCCGCCGCCGAGGCCATCAACCAGGCCAAGGTGGATGTCGCCGAGCAGGAAAAATACGGCGAAATCGGCCAGGCTCAGGCCACCCGTGAAAAAACCATCAAAGTGGCCGAAAACCTCGCCGAGAGCGAGAAGGGCAAGAAGAAGGCCGAGGCCGACCGCCGCGTCTACGTGCAGCAACAGGAGACCGCCGCCGCCATCGGCGAGGCAGAGGCCGACAAGGAGCGCGAAATCAAGGTGGCCGAAAACCTGGCCGAAGCCGAAAAAGGCCGCAAGAAAGCCGACGCCGACAAGCGAATCTACGTCCAGCAGATGGAGGCCGAAGCCGTGGCCGGAGAAAACGCCTCCAAGGCCGACATCGCCGACGCCGAATCCAAGCTCGCCGTCAAGCAGGCCGAGGCCGGAAAACTCGGGGAGGTGGCCAAACGCGAAGCCGAGGCGGAAATCCAGAAGGCCCGGTACAAGTCCGAACTCGAGCGCCTGAACGCCGAAAAAGTCGTCGCACAGGAAATCGAAAAGCGCCAGGTGGAAATCGCCGCCGAGGCCGAAGCCGAAAAGACCCGCCGGGAGGCAAAAGGTTCGGCAGACGCCACCCTCATGAAATACCAGGCCGAGGCGGAAGGCATCAGGCAGGTCCTGGAAAGCAAGGCCGCAGGCTACGCCGAACTGGTCAAAAGCTGCGCCGGAGACGCCCGCTCCGCCGCGACCCTGCTCATGATCGAAAAACTCGAACAGATCGTCGCCAAGCAGGTGGAGGCCGTCAGCAACCTCAAAATCGACAAGATCACCGTCTGGGACCATGCCGGAGGAAAAAACGGCGACGCCCCCGCCACCGCAAACTTCGTATCCGGCATGATCAAAAGCCTCCCGCCCCTGCACGACATCGCCGAAATGGCCGGACTAGATTTACCCAAATTCCTGGGGCAAATGAAGGAGGAGGAAAAGAAGCAAGGGCAGGAAGAAAAAGGCAAATCGCCAAAAGGAGACTGAACCGACATCCATCGATGCTTTCTTTGGGCCGACGCAGCATATGCCCCTTTTACTCGATGATCAAGTTTTTTCGTCATTCCCCCGAAAGGGGCTTGGTTTTAACATCGGCCACTTTCAAGAACTATCGTCCCGGCAGTCGTCATTCCGGGCGAAGCGACATATGACCCGGGTGTCGATAAAACAGCTGGATTCCGTCTTTTCCGGGATTTTCCCAACTGGAACATGTAGCGTAGACCCGGAATCCAGGTGGCCGAATTTAGAACCAAGCCCCCCGAAAGCTTCGAATCCATGCGCTTGTGCGGGTCTCCTGGATTCCGGGTCTACGCTGCGCTTCGTCCGGAATGACGGTCGCCTCGGTCCGGTCGGCGAAAAAAAACAGTTTTTGTGGCAAAGTGTTGAAAAACAGCGCTTTAAAATCCGATTAATCGGATATTTTGAAAAGAAAGGTACGACTGTTATGAAAGCTGATCTCGTAGTATATGACCGTAACGGTCAGATAATTCTCATAGCGGAAATAAAGAAAAAAACAGGGGTTTCCGCAGAGTGGGCAGCCAAATGGAGACGCAACATGCTTTCTCACGGAAACATGCCCGATGCCAAATATTTTATGATTGCCATGCCCGACCGCTTTTATATCTGGGAAAATGCGGGAACCGACCCTGAACCTGCCGCGCCCACTTTCGAGATCGATGCAAAGCAGGTTCTGAAACCGTATCTGAATGACAGCGGTCTTTCTCTGGAAGAAATCAGTCCCCAAAGCTTCGAATTTATCGTCACCTCGTGGCTGAATTCCGTATTACAGACAGGAGAACCTCTGAACCATGAAAACAAGGTCATTAATGGGATTTATAAATCCGGGCTTCCGGCTGCGATCACCGGGGGGTACATTAGGCACGAGGTAGCTCTGTGAATGTTTATGCGGAAACCAATTTTGTATTGGAAATAGCACTCAGACAGGAACAGTGCCGTGATTGCGAGGCCATTGCCGTCTTATGCTGAGATCACAGGATAAATCTGATCATTCCGGCTTACAGCCTTGCAGAACCTTATGAAACACTTATCAGACGTCATAAGGAACGAAAAAAACTGAAGAATACTCTTGATACGGAATTGAATCAGTTGGCCCGTACCGATTCCTACACATCTGATATTCAGAAAATTCAAAGCCTGACGAACCTTCTGATAAAAAGCACCGAAGACGAAATGAAGCGGCTTGAGGATGTAAGGAACAATCTGATCGGAGTCGCCGAAACTGTGCCTTTGAACTCTGATATTCTGAAATCTTCGGCTGAACATCAGAAAGAACATGATCTGTCACCACAGGATGCCATTGTATATGCCTCGATTATTTATCATCTGAGAGGTACAAAGCCGGAATCCGCCTGCTTTCTGAACAAGAACTCGAAAGATTTTGACGATCCCGATATCTCCGAAAAGCTCGAACAATTCAGATGCAGAATGTTATCGCGGTTTGATCACGGTTATCGGTATATTGTGAATAAAATCAGCATATAATGACACTGCTAAATCATGAGGATCAATAGCCGCTTTCCTGTTTATAATGGATTTGGGGGTATACCGATTGAATGTCTAATGGGGATTGTTCATTGTTATTGAAATTCGATGAACGGGAATGTCTCCGCTACTTTCGAAATCGCAACGGCATTGCGATGGGAGAACAACGCGCTGAAAGCGCAAAACATACAAGCCCAGGGCGAAACCCTGGGTGCCATGGACCGTCGTCGCGCAAGCCCTGAAAGGGCGGCACATAAAAAATACCGATATCATATGTCGCGCCCTTTCAGGGCTTTTGGTCCGCAGGGCCTCGGGATCCCAGGGTTTCGCCCTGGGCTTGTATGTAACGCCCTTTCAGGGCTCCCCCCCCCAAAATCCGTTATAATCTGAAACCAAGCCTTCGTGAAACGTTCGACTGAGCCTAAAGACGTTGTTGGATTGCCCGTCCCTTCCGGGGATATCCACGTTTTCCCTTGACAATGATACCAATATTGATACTATGAAATAGCTATGAAAAAAATCGATGACATGCTGACATTGATGCAACGAAATCCGAAGGATGTGCGATTTTCCGATTTATGCCGGTTATGTGATCATTATTTCGGCGAACCGCGTCAGAAAAAAAGCAGCCATCGAATTTACAAGACACCTTGGAAAGGAGACCCAAGGGTAAATATTCAAAATGACAAAGGAAAAGCCAAGGCATATCAAGTCAAGCAGGTGCTTTTGGCTATTGAAAGAATGGAGGTTGGCCATGTCCCTGAAAAATGATAAATACACGTATCGGGTCACCTGGTCCGAGGATGATAACGAGTATATAGGCCTGTGTGCTGAATTTCCCAGCTTAAGTTGGCTGGCTGATACACAGGAAAAGGCTTTAAAAGGAATCCGAAAAGTTGTGGCGGATGTATTGTCGGATATGGTCCAAAACAACGAACAAATTCCCGAACCCATCTCAACCAAATATTTTAGTGGAAAATTCCTGGTCAGGGTCCCGCCTGATGTACATCGGAAATTGGCCATACAAGCCGCTGAATCCGGCGTAAGCCTCAATCGCATTGTCAGTTCCAAATTGAGTCAATAACCGGCGCCTGGCAAATCACACCAACCATTGCCTTATTTTCAAAGCTTCGATGATCGCCATGCAGGGAAACAAAATCGCAAAACGGGCTTGGTCTTAACATCGGCCACTTTCAGGGACTATCGTCGCGGCGGTCGTCATTCCGGGCGGAGCGGCATGTACCCCGGGTGTCGATAAAACAGCTGGATTCCGTCGCTTCCGGGAATTTCCTGACTGGAACATGTAGCGTAGACCCGGAATCCAGGTGACCGAAATTAGAACCAGGCCCCGCAAAACGGAACAGCAGCACCAAAATGAAAAACGGGTTGCCAATATTTCCTGCCGGATTGCGGAACGACAAGGAACAATAAGGAACAATAAGGTAATCAGGTTGCGTTGCAGAGAGGTCATCGCCCGCTGCTAAGGTTGAGAACCGAAAACAAGGTTTTGGGCTTGGCTTTAATTTCGGCCGGTTTTCATCCAACAGTTTAGATCTGTCGCCTGGATTCCGGGTCTAAAGCAAGCTCCGCCCGGAATGACGGTGTTGATTGTCCGACGTTATAACCAAAACCGTTTTTTTTTTCGATCATCGCCTTCCATCAGACGTAGACCCCTTCCCGCACGGCGTTTCTGAATATCGGCTGCGCCCCACGCGGCGAATTGCGCAATTCCTCTGTGGAAATCATGAACACATTGAACAAAATATCGTATTCCAGCTCCAACTCATATACAAAACCCGTCACTTTGCTCCAGAAATCCCAATCGTGCTTGCGGTCGAGAATGATCAAAACATCATAGTCCGAATCTTCACGCGCCGCTCCCGACGCCCGCGATCCAACAAGCACGACCTCTTTTATCCTTTCGCCGAATTGTTCATAGAGGACCTTCTTCAGCATCTTTGCGGCGTTGATTGGATCAATAGACACAAGCGCTCCTCTTTGAAAACGGTTAAACGATCCGAATCCGTTTTGGTCGATCCCCGACCATGTCGGATATGACAGTTTTATATTCGGGCGGCAATTCAAGGTCAACATGGAGGAAATGCTTTTTATCGCGTATTCGAACGTAAGCGCATCGATCAGATATCCGCAGGAGTCGAAACCGGATACTCGATTCACCGAAATCGCAAGTCATTCCTGCAAAAAGACGGGTTGGTTCTTGAATCGGCAAGGGCTTGGCGGGGGGGGCTTAGATAGGCCATGGCTTGGCGGAACGCGGACGCGAAGCGTCCTGGTATGCATTCCCACGCAAAGCGTGGGAACGAGGAACGAGGCGGCAAGCGATTCCCCCTCGTTCCCACGCTCCGGCGTGGGAACGCATACCGGGACGCTCCGGCGTCCCGTCAATCGTTTCTCGCCCCCCTGTCCTGTTTTTCCTTTTCTTTTGCAGGAGCGTGTTTACGCAAGCGGCTGCGGGGTTTGGTTTTAACTTCGGCCGGTTTTCATGCAACAGTTTCGATCATCGCCTGGATTCCGGGTCTCCGCAAGCTCCGCCCGGAATGACGGAGTTGGTTGGCCGACGTTAAAACCAAGCCCCGGCTGCGGAGGGCGTGGTCCCTTCGCACGGGACGCGGGAGCGTCCTTCAGGCGTTCCCACGCAGGAGCGTGGGAACGAGTAGGCAACTTGTTCCCACGCTTGGCGCGGGAGATATGGCATCCTTGCCGATCCCGCGTACCCCGCCGAACCCGCCGAGACGCGGTGACCGTGGAGCGCCGTTCGGGTCGCTCCGTCCCTCCGCTCCCGCGAACGGCGCTCCACGGTCCCCGGTCTCGGCTTTCTCCTGCCTGCTCTTTCTTTCCCGCCCGTTTTATTTCATGCTTTCCCCCTGCCTCAGCTCGCCAACCGACCTGGAAGCAGGACAAGCCGGAAACCCAAATGGGCGTCCCGGTAGCCGGGGGGGGCGTCGTAGCGGTTGGCGGCCCGGCAAAGGCGGGGCGAAAGGCCCCACGAACCGCCGCGAACGACCCGGCGCGAGCCCTTCCGACAGACGGGATCTTTAATGCCTTCCCGATAAGTGTCCGTAACAATTCGGTCACTTTTTTCATCGTAATCGCAATGATCCAGGCACCATTCCCAAACATTGCCGTGCATATCGTGCAGTCCCCAGGGATTGGCCCCGAGCTTTCCCACTGGCCGGGTGCGGCCTCCGGAATTTTTTTCAAACCAAGCGTATCGTTCCAGGTCTTTTTCATCGCTTCCGAAAAACCAGGCGGTTTGCGTACCTGCCCGGCAAGCGTATTCCCACTGCGCTTCCGTCGGAAGATCGTACGATACGGCGCCCTCCTTCCGGTTCAGCCACTCGATGAACGCCCGAACTTCGTTCCAGGAAACGCAACAAACCGGATGGTCCTCCTCCTGATCGAATTCGGGCTCGGCCATTCCTTCGCAATCCCAATCGTCCTCAAAATCGTCTTTTGGATGTGTTCCCATCGCAAACGTCCGCCACTGACCTCGGGTCACCGGCGTGGTCTGCATATAAAACCCCTTGATCAGCCGGACACGTTGCTGCTCTTCGTCGTCCCAACGTCCAGGCTCGTCCTCCGGGCTGCCCATGACGAACTCGCCGGGAGGGATGAAGACGAACTTCATTGGCGCAACGCCCTTGCCGACCGCGACTTCGACGATATCGCCCTGCTTGGGTCCGCCGTCTCCCCTGCCCCGCGTCTTTTTTCCCGGCTCGGGTTTGTCAGGCGCGAGTTTGTCCCGCCACTTTTTGAACCGTTCTTTTTCGCCGCTCGCCAGCATGGGACGGCTGATGATTTCCGCCAGGTTGCACAGCCGGATCTGTTCGATGCGGTGAACGCCCATCGCTCCGCCCCCGGCTCGCGCCTTGTCCAGCCGAGCTTCCAGCTCGTCGATCAGCTGGGGCGGGTCCACGTAGGCCATGGCGATCCACCGGTGGGATTCCGCCGTGTCGGCGCGGGTCTTGACGGTGTGGCGGTGCTTGAGCCAGGCCAGGAGGAACAAAGCGAGTTGTTCGGTGCGTTTTTTTCCGAACAGGGCTTCCAGGCGTTTCAACAGCAGGTCCCGGATGCGGGGTTCCATTTCGTAGGCGCCGTCGCCCATGGGCATGCACAGGGAGGAAAGGAGGATGTCGGCCTCCGCGATCCAGGGAATTTCCAGTTTTTCCGTGAAGTTGAGGCGGATCAGGTTGACGAGTTCCGGGGTCAGCAGCAGGGGCAGGGCCGCGTGGCAGGCGAGAATCACATGCTTTTTGCCGAACCTCCTTTCGAAGGCGGACAAGGCCAGCCTGGCCGATTCCTCTTCCAGCCAGTGGCTTTTTCCGTTGCCGTTTTCCGCGATATTCTTCATGGGTCCAATCCGATCAGACGGTGCGCCCGCCGATGCGGTCGATGGCGTCCTTGAGGCCGTCTTCGGTCAAGGGGAACATGGGCGCCATTTTCGCGACCTTTTCCGCCGTGCTCCCCGGCCATCGGGAGGGAGGCACGGGGTTGATCCACGCGTAGTTGTTCGTGCAATCGCCCACCCGCCGGAGGAATTTTTCGGTCGCCTCTTCCCGCTCCTTGTCGAAATAGCCCCTGGCGGCCCCGGCGTCGCCGACGATCAAAGTGCAAGGCCCGCAGGCACGGTCTTCTTCTTTCAGAATGTTTTCCAACGGGACCGGGCCGGTGAGGTTCGGCTGTTCGTAGAGCAGCCGGGTCGGGCAGTTGTGGAAATACAATATTTCCACGCATCCCAGCATGCCGCCTTTGAGAATGGACTCCTCCAGATTTTCCATCATGGGCAGGAATGGGTCCATGGAACCATGCCTGTCCATCAGCAGCAGAAGCGCCGACATGTTTTTCCGGAGGGGACGAAGGACGGGGCCGAGGAAAAAACCGGTTTTGCCGATGGTTTCGACGGTCTCGTCGATATCGAGTTCCACGGGAGGGCCGATGCGACCCATCCGCCGAAGCCCTCGGAAAGCGCGGGTAGTCTCGCGCCTGCGCACGGGAAATCGAGGGGTCAACTGGAACTGCCCGGTCTCCCGGTCCAGCTCGTATGGCCTTTCCGCGCGCTGGAAATCCGGCTCGTCCGGCTCGCCGGGCTTCATCACCGCCTGACCGAACGACACTTCCAGCGATACGTCTCTTGCTTCCCCGATTTCCGGAGCGCCCTCTTCCTTTTCAGCCTTGCCTCTCGGAGTTTCATGTTGCAGCAGGGGTGCGATTCTCTTTCGAAAAAGGCGCTGCAGCACCTCCCTGTCCTCCCGGGACTTGGCCCAGATCAGGCAAAGGGTCTGAGCCAGGCGGCGGGGGGCCTCCAGGCCGATACCGGCTCGGAGGCACGCGACGGCCTCCAGGTACTCCTCGACCCCCAGCGGCAATCCCTCGCGCCTGAGTTCGTCGAAAAACGGAAACAGAAAATTCTCCGGGTTTCGCATATGCGCTCCCTACGACTTGAACAGCTTTTCCCGGTCGCGCTTGTTCTTGACGACGACTCCGGGCAGCGGGAGGTCTTTCAGTTCGCACTGGTCCAGGTCTTGGGCCGTCAACCCCCGGGTCCGCTCCTCTCTCTCCAGCCCCTGTATCCACAAGATCAGCTCGCTGGTGCTGGGAGGCTTGATCCACTTGATCCCGGATTCGTTCCGGAGCCACATGAATTTCCGGATGGCAGACAGGAAAAGCGGCGTGAGCTTGTCCAGGGAATGTTTTTTGACGATCTTCTCCATGGTGTCCTGCCTTGGAAACTCGATGTAATGGTAGAGGCACCTTCGGAGGAATGCCGGGGGAAGCTCCTTTTCGCGGTTGCTGGTGACGATGGCCAGGGGAAGGTGCCGGTTGTCCGCGCCGAAGCCCGCTTTTTTCCCGGCGTCAAAATCTTCGTCGGTCTCGTCGATGCGAAACCGCCATTCGTCGAGCACCTGCAAGAGATCGTTGGGAAAATCGATATCGGCCTTGTCCACTTCGTCGATGAGCACCACCGACGGGATTTTCTTCTCCTGCGCCTTTTCCACGGCAAGGCCGAGGCTTTTGAGTTTCCTGTAGGTCGCCATTTCCGGCAGCCCGCATGCGTCGCCCCGCCCTGCCCCGGTCCCTCCTTCTTCCGCCTCGAACGTTTGATACCTCGCCTTCACCCTCGCCTCCTCGATGTCGTAGAGGCGTTCCAGCCGGTCGAAGGAATAGAGCAAATCGGCCGCCTTGGTGGTGGACCGCACGTAGCAGGCGTACAGGGGATACCCCAGTTCGTAGGCCACGGCATAGGCCAGCCGGGTCTTGCCGCAGCCCGGGTCGCCCTCGAGCAGCAAGGGCCTTTTCAAGTACAACGCCAGGTTGACCGCATCGACGAGCTGGTCGTCGGCCACGTACGGCTCCTGTTCGTTGTCTTTGGCGCCGTCCAAGGGGTCGTAGTGGCTTTCGCCGTCGCCGAAATATGTTCTGTCGTGTTCGATCATGATACCTTCATGCTCCTTGCATTTCGCTGAAAATTTCATGCAAAAGAAAATATGCGTTTTCCGGGTCGTTTTTCAGGGACTCGAACTGGCCTGCGCGCCTTCGGACTTCCTGGTCGTCGAACCCCTTGGCTTCCAACAGTTTTTTCAAATCATTCACATCCGCACTTTTGAACTCCTCCGGCGGGGGCAGGACCGTGAAGCGCTCGTGATCGATGTTCACCGGCAAATGGCGGTCGTTCATCCACATGGCTATGAAGCATCGGCACTTTCCCTCCAGCGAGGGGGCCTTGGATTGCAACACCTGCCAGGCGCTTTCGACCATGGGCGTGAATTTATCCGTTTCGATGTCCTTGTTCCAGACAATGAAAATCAGGTCTTCGGCGTCGTCGTTTTCCAGAAGTTCCGTCGCCAGGGAAACGATCTCTTCGGTCATCGACTTTTCCGGGCTTGCCTTGCTCTCGGATTTATCGTGGATCGAAATGTAGAAGTTCTTCTTGCTGTAGGGATGATTGACTTGTTGCCGGAAGCTTCGCAACAGGCGGTCCAGAAAATACTCCCGGATGAAAATATTGGAAAAGCTGCCGATGGAAAAACCGAACACGCCGACCGGATCGTCGAGGGCCTTGATAAATTCGCCGGCCATTTTTTTCAAATCCAGATCGGAAATATCGCTTCTTCTTCGTTCGCCTCGGCCACGGGACCTGCCGCCTTTGGATGAAAACGCGTGGCAGCCATCTTCCTCCGAACGGCATTTCAGGAACTCTTGGAGAAAGGCTTCGTCGTTGTCGTCGATGTCTTTGATCATGCAGCAAATGTTTTCCAGGTATTCCCTGAAAAAGACCACCAATGCATTTTCGTCGGAATCGTCCGCCTTGCCGCCCGCGAGCGCTTTGAAAAGAGATATGCAGAAACTGTCCGGTTTGGCTGCGAAATTCAGATTGCGACTTGCGCCCTCCACCGAACAAAACGCCAGGGTCCCGCTCCTTTCATCGGGGCTTTTGAGGCCGAAAATGTTCATCAGGATTTTAAAAAACCGCTTTTTTTCGTTTTTCGGATCCATTACGAGCTTGCATCACCCTTTGTGTGGTTGGAAAATCGCTTCCAGTTCCGCTATTTCCTCTACCGTTTCAGCGGACGGCTCTTCGTTTCGCTGCATAATCGCATAGAGCGACAAGGACCCGTCGGTGGAGGTCGCTCCGTGCAGGCGGCTGTCCCGAATATAGGCCTTGATGTTGTCCCACATGCGCCGTCTGTGCGCGCGGGTGATGTCCGAGCTGCCGGCGACGGCGAGTCTCAAGTTTTGATAGATGGTTTCCTGTTCCTTTTTCTTTCCGCCGTTCATCGCCTCTACCATCTTGTCCACCAGTGTTTTGATGCCTGCCAGGCCCTCCCAGTTCTGGTTCGGGTTCTTCTCGATCCGAAACAGCATGTAGCTGTATCCGGCGAGGGGCTCGGGCTTGATCTGGCTCTGACTGCTTCCGGGCATAACGCAAAGCCGTTCCTCGAAGACCCCCAGATCGAGTTCGCTTATTTCCGCCGGTTCCGCCCGAAAGACCGCGAAATAACCGGGCCGAAGGCGATTGGGGTTTTCCTCGGTGCCTGCGAAGGTCTGCTGGTAGCCGATTTCCAGCCTTCGGTCGCCGATGCCGAGCAGATCTTCTATGCCGCCGACCACCGGCGATACCATTTTGACCGCCGAGGAAAGCTCCGGGACCCGGATCAGCTTGGAGAAGCGGTCCAGTGTGTTGACGAATCGGTTCACCCAGTCTGCGGCCACCATGCTGAACAGTCCCGCTTGGATTTCCACCAGGCCGTGGCTGAAGGGAAAAAGCGGAGTCAGCGGGTGGTCGAGCTGGATGATGCGGTCGTAGTTTTTTTGGGTCTGGGTCTTGAGAAAGTCTGGGCCCGCGATGAACGGGACCGCCATCTCCTTTCCCCCGTGCTGGAACCGAACGGAGGAATAGACCACCGGGTATCGCTTTTTCAGCCATTCCACGCCCTTTTCCAGACACATCTCCACCAGCCAGACCCGGCAGTAGGACTCGCCTTCGGAAAAAGGTTCGGGATCGTATTGCGCATCGGTCATCTCCTCGGGAATGCGAACGACCGCGTGTTTTTCTGCCTGCCTATTAAAAAGCTCCTTCAAGCTCCCCATAAATGTCATTTCCATCTCCCTTCGATTGCAAATCCGGTCCCCGCACGCTCGGTCTCCTGTTCCGGGATTTTTGAAAAACCATTCCCCATTGTCAAAAATCGTCCCTGTTCCGTCTTTCCGAATGCAACGGGCCTGCGAAAACATCGACCGGCACTGCCACCGACGCACCCTGCGGTCCATCGATAGAAAGCGCGCCGTCCCCCCGGTGAATCCCCACCACCTTCCAGTCCCGGTTGAAAAGCGGCGCCCCAGACGACATTTTTTCCACAGGGCCGACGGTATGGTACAGGAAGTCCTCGTCCCTTTGAACGACAACGCCCCCTTCCGACACGACTGCCGGTCCTCCCTGAAAGTGGTGTACCAGGCGCACGAACGCTTCCGGGCCGCTTCCGGGAATGCCGTCGAGAATTTGGGCGGGAAATTCCGTAGGCTCGCCCTTCGTAGGCTCGTCCTTCAAGGTAGAAAGCGCAAAGTCTTTTTTTTTATCGATGCATTTTGCAGGGGTCTGGATTTCGAAAAGCTTGTAGTCGCCCCATTTTCTGTCTTCCCGGGAATATCCGAACCTCGCATATGCCTTGCGGCCGCCTGCCGCGGACAGAACATGCCCGCAGGTCAGAAGCATCCCGCCAGACAAGTACACGCCCGTTCCCAAAGGATGTTCCGGCGGAGACTCGATGCGGCACACGGCGCTTCGGGCCTTGAGCGCCCTGGCATTCTCCCGCGCCCGAGCGACGATGGCCTCGGAAAAGGCCAAATCGGCGTCGTCCAAGGCGCTTGGTCGAGGCAAGTCCGCGATGCCGGAGAGAAAGAAGGGCATCGGGTGGTATTCGGGCTTTTTTTCCGAAACATGGAATTTCTTGAACGCGGCGGCAAGCGCCGTTGCGAACATGGCTGGACTTTTGGCGCAATTCAAGCCGTTCAAGAAGGAATTGTCTATTTCGCACAGCGCCAAAAAATCCCGACGAACACCGGCGTCAAGATACTCGTTGGCGAACCACGAAACAACGCGCATAAGCCGGGCGGTTTCGTATTGGCGCAAATATTTTTCAGGGTCCATGCGCAAATCAACCTAAATAGAAAACAAGCCACCCTTTTCCATCAAACCCAGGTCCCTTCCATCACGGCGTTTCCAAACGCCGATTGCGCTCCTCTCGGCGAATTGCGCAATTCTTCTTCGGAAATCAGGAACACATGGAACAAAACATCGAGTTTCAACTCCAACTCGTAGACGAATTCCATCACTTGGTTCCAGAAGTCCCAGTCGCAATCGCGGTCGAGAACCACCAGCATGTCGTAATCCGAATCTTCATGCGCCTTTCCCGACGCCTGCGATCCAAAGAGCACGACATCCTTTATTCTTCCGCCAAAATGTTTTGCAAGGACCTTCTTCAGCCTCTTTGCGGCGCTTTTTGGACTGCTCGACACAAGCCATTCCTCTCTGAAAACATTTCTATAATCCAAGACGTTGCTCGGCCGACCCCCGACCGCATCGGATATGATATTTTCTATATTCGGACATCATTGGAATGTCAACATGGCGGCAGAGTTTTTTATTCGCGTATTCAAACGCAAGTTCATCGAAGCAGGTATATGCGAGATTCGAAACCGGCTACTCGATTCGCTGAAATCGCAAATCATTCTTGAAAAAAGACGGTTTGGTTGTCGATTCGGAAACGGCCTTGCGGAAAAACCTTGAAACTCGACAAGAATCAGGTTTATATCCTATTGACGGCAATGGGTGTTGTTCTCTTTTCATAGTAAGAAAGTATAATCCCATGAATCCCCTCATTATTTGGAAATTGACATACCGGATACGCCATGGTAGAAAGATTCGAAAGTCTTATCCAAGAAGGATATAACATAGTTTTAATTATTATGACAGGTCGCAGGGAGGTACGGCAATGAGGAAAAAATGCGTTTTTTTATTTATCTTCGCGATTGGAATGGCAACCGTTTCAAGCCCGAGCCGAACAACGGCAGCGACACTCTTTTTTACGGTTAACGATTCTGTCCCCCCGACATCTCTGTATTCGATCGATACCGAGACGTACGTATACACCCTGCTGGGGTCCATGGAAAACAGATTGATACCGGGCCTATCGCCCAGTCCTTTTCCCAACGTTTTGTATGCCGTAGACAGAAATCTGGGGGAGTTTCTCACCATCGACGTATCTACGTTTCCAGACGCAGGCTCAGTCCAGGTCATAGGTAGCTTGGACCGCGATATTCAAGAACTGGCCTACGACGCCTCGACAGACACTCTGTATGGATTCAATTTTTCCACAAACAGACTGACCATCCTCGATCGAAATACCGGTGCGTTCGTCAGTAACGTCGGGAGCATCGGTTTTCGCCTGCGGGGCATAACGTTCAACCAAGCCACTGGAACGTTATACGGACTCGCTGCCGCCCAATTTGGCAATAGTCCGGATCTGTATGTCATCGATCCTTCCACAGCCAACGCAACAAAGGTAAATGATGGCTTTCCTGGCTTGGACCAGATTTCGGGTATTCACGCATTGAATACAGGCACAGCCGATGATCCCATGTACGCCGTCGGCAGAGCCCCGTCGGCCGCGTCGTTTTTCAGTATCGACCAAGCTACGGCCGTTGCGACAGTATTGACAGGTCTTTCCCTGCCCGGAGAAGAATCCGCAAGGGATTTGGCTGCTCCGCTTGCGTTTCTTCCGACCGACTTCAGCAAAGAATTCTCGCCCTCCTCCGTCGCAGCAGGCGCGCCCAGCACCCTGACATTCACCATCGACAATTCCGCCAACGCGGCATCCGCCACGTCGCTGGACTTCACAGACAACCTTCCGGCAGGACTCGCCGTCGCCGCAGTCCCCAACGCATCGACCACCTGCACCGGAGGCACTCTGACGGCCGAGGCGGCAACGGCGGTCGTCAGCTACACCGGGGGGACGGTTCCGGCGGGCGGCTCGTGCGCGGTCTCCGTCGATGTCTCCGGCCAGCAGCCGGGCGAATACGAAAACACCTCCGGCGATCTGACTTCCAGTTTCGGAAACAGCGGCACTGCGGAGGACACGCTGACGGTGACCGCCGTGGCTCCCGTTTTCGGCAAGGCCTTCTCCCCCGCCTCCGTCGCAGCGGGCGCGCCCAGCACCCTGACATTCAACATCGACAATTCGGCCAACGCGGCAGCCGCAACTTCGTTGGACTTCACCGACAGCTTGCCGGCAGGACTCGCCGTCGCCGCAGTCCCCAACGCATCGACCACCTGCACCGGCGGCACTCTGACAGCCGAGGCGGCAACGGCGGTCGTCGGCTACACCGGCGGGACGGTTCCGGCGGGAGGCTCGTGCGCGGTCTCCGTCGATGTCTCCGGCCAGCAGCCGGGCGAATACGAAAACACCTCCGGCGATCTGACTTCCAGTTTCGGAAACAGCGGCACTGCGGAGGACACGCTGACGGTGACCGCCGTGGCTCCCGTTTTCGGAAAGGCCTTCTCCCCCGCCTCCGTCGCAGCGGGCGCGCCCAGCACCCTGACATTCAACATCGACAATTCGGCCAACGCGGCAGCCGCAACTTCGTTGGACTTCACCGACAGCTTGCCGGCAGGACTCGCCGTCGCCGCAGTCCCCAACGCATCGACCACCTGCACCGGAGGCACTCTGACGGCCGCGGCGGCAACGGCGGTCGTCGGCTACATCGGGGGGACTGTTCCGGCGGGCGGCTCGTGCGCGGTCTCCGTCGATGTCGCCGGCCAGCAGCCGGGCGAATACGAAAACACCTCCGGCGACCTGACTTCCAGTTTCGGAAACAGCGGCACTGCGGAGGACACGCTGACGGTGACCGCCGTGGCTCCCGTTTTCGGCAAGGCCTTCTCCCCCGCCTCCGTCGCAGCGGGCGCGCCCAGCACCCTGACATTCACCATCGACAATTCGGCCAACGCGGCAGCCGCAACTTCGTTGGACTTCACCGACAGCTTGCCGGCAGGACTCGCCGTCGCCGCAGTCCCCAACGCATCAACCACCTGCACCGGAGGCACTCTGACGGCCGCGGCGGCAACGGCGGTCGTCGGCTACATCGGGGGGACGGTTCCGGCGGGCGGCTCGTGCGCGGTCTCCGTGGATGTCGCAAGCCAGCAGCCGGGCGAATACGAAAACACCTCCGGCGATCTGACTTCCAGCTTCGGAAACAGCGGCACTGCGGCTGACACGCTGACGGTGACCGCCGTGGCTCCCGTTTTCGGCAAGGCCTTCTCCCCCGCCTCCGTCGCAGCGGGCGCGCCCAGCACCCTGACATTCACCATCGACAATTCGGCCAACGCGGCAGCCGCAACTTCGCTGGACTTCACCGACAGCTTGCCGGCAGGACTCGCCGTCGCCGCAGTCCCCAACGCATCGACCACCTGCACCGGAGGCACTCTGACGGCCGCGGCGGCAACGGCGGTCGTCGGCTACATCGGGGGGACTGTTCCGGCGGGCGGCTCGTGCGCGGTCTCCGTGGATGTCGCAAGCCAGCAGCCGGGCGAATACGAAAACACCTCCGGCGATCTGACTTCCAGCTTCGGAAACAGCGGCACTGCGGCTGACACGCTGACGGTGACCGCCGTGGCTCCCGTTTTCGGCAAGGCCTTCTCCCCCGCCTCCGTCGCAGCGGGCGCGCCCAGCACCCTGACATTCACCATCGACAATTCGGCCAACGCGGCAGCCGCAACTTCGCTGGACTTCACCGACAACCTGCCGGCAGGCCTCGTCGTCGCCGCGGCCCCCAACGCATCGACCACCTGCACCGGCGGCACTCTCACAGCCGAGGCGGCAACGGCGGTCGTCGGCTACACCGGGGGGACTGTTCCGGCGGGCGGCTCGTGCGCGGTCTCCGTCGATGTCGCCGGCCAGCAGCCGGGCGAATACCCCAACACCTCCGGCGATCTGACTTCCAGCTTTGGCAACAGCGGCAGTGCAAACGCGACCTTAGTAGTTGTAGCGCCAATTCCCGCATTATCGGGTACAGGCACTGTCATCCTGCTGGTGTTATTGGGGTTAGTGACCGTCTTAATGAAACGGAGGCATCGGACTTCCATATAGACGTTCCGGTGATACAAACATCCCCTGCCAAGCCGCAATCATTAGAATCGCGGCTTGGCCTCGTAAAGTGAAGTGGCGAGGTCCTTTATTTCGGGGAGGAAAGACGTTATCAGAGTCCGACTTTTTCCTTATTTTCTGAAAGCAGGCGGACATCCAGAGGTAGCCCTCTGGTTTCATCGAGATGCAAAGACACAGCCTGCACTGAACATCGACCCACGCAGACGCCGCATCCCATACACCTGTCGGTGTCCACGGTCGCAAACCGGTCGATTTCCACGGCCCTGAAAGGGCAAAATTCCGCGCACTCGCCGCAACCGTCGCAAATGTCTTCTTGTACTTTCGCGACATATCCGGAAGAAGACATAAAACGAGCGCCGTAGTTGACCATGTTGTCCAGCCCCAGACAGCAGCACTTGCAGCAATTGCAGATCGCATAGAACCTGTCCATCATCACGTCCTTGAACCACGCCGTATGGAAATGCCCCCTCGCATGCTCGGCTTCGAGCAGTTCCAAGGCCTCTTCCTGGCTTAGCCTGGTGGATTCCTGCGGATGATGTTCCAGTATGAAATCGGTGAACGGCTTTCCTATGACCATGCATACTCTGGTCGGTTCGAACGCTTCGCGTTGGAATGCATACCAGGACGCTTCGCGTCCGCGTTCCACAGATGTATGGCCGAAATAGGAACCAAGCCCGTCGTCATTTTGGCGGCATTCGGGGCGAATTCGGCTATCCGCTTATGTGTGGCGCTTCGAAATCCGACTTTCCGCCCCGTGAATGTCGCAAGAAAAACGATTGCCAGGAAAAACTTCAATGAGATTGTCCATCGCTAACGCGGGGATGCTTTCGGGACGATTTTTTCGGTGGCAGTTCCTATACCGTGAATGCCGAGTTTTGGCATCGTCATCCGAAATCGAAAAATCCGTCTCAGGACCTGTTCATTTTGAACGGAAAAGGGATTGATGAGGTCGATCGGATATTAACTGTGATTGTCCCAAAATCATTCCTGATTGTCAAAATCGATAACCTTCTTGGCGGCATGTGCCATAAACGAAGACCGGGACATTCCGCGTTTTTTTGCGGAGGCGTCGATTTGCCTCAAGGTCGTTTCCGGAAGGGTGATATTGACTCGAACCGTTCGGGGTTTCGCGTCGGGGACCGAGACAACCAAATAGGCGGCTGCATCGGCATATTCCGGATCGATCATTATATCTTCGAGCCTGGAGGGGGTCGGCATGGGATCGCCATCTTCCAGCATACCCCGAATATGCAAGGCAAGAGCATCCTGGGCCATGTCCTTGGCTTCGTCGATATCCTTGCCGGCGGTGACGCAACCCGGAAAATCGGGAAAGGATACTCCGAAGTCACTTTTGTCTTCTTTATGCACGGTGGCGATGAAATTTGCCATGATTGTCCTCAACTGAACTTGATCCCCGATTGCCGCTCTATGCTCTTCAAAGTGCCAAGCGGGAGTTCCTTCTTCGGATGGGGGACCGTGACACTCCCTTTTCGCCGGGCGTGCCTGAATTCGCATAGGTCTATAAGTGTTGGGGTTGGCACCGAAACATGCTCTAACGGCCTGAAATGAAAGCTGGACTTTGGCTCCAAGTGTTGATAAAAAAATTTTGGGATTTCACCGGTCCTGAAATTTGAATCAACAAAAGGAGCCAAAGATGCGGAAAAGAAACGACGCGCTGTCGAACATTTTGAGAATTTTAACCCAATTTGAAAAAGCGATCAACCGTTTGCGACGGCAAAACCATTATAATTCGAAACAAGGCGGACCTGTTTTCGAAAAAATAGAACGGCGATACGGACAATGCGCGACTGGATAGGTCGGCTTCGACCGTTTGCAAGTATCGACGCTCTATTCATGGCTCTTGATCTCGCCGTAAAAAGAATCGGGGAATTGATAGCTCTGCTCGGCCTGAAAGTTACTCCTCTGCCGGGTAAAAAGAGAATTAAAAAATCCCGACTGGAAAACGACCGGCGTCAAATTCTAAAGACCGTCGATTCGATGCTCGGCCATGTGGCGGAGATTGTAGTGAACAGTCGTCGCGCGGACAACGATTTGGCGCTGGAGCTGGAAAAATACGTGTTGAAATCCTTCGAAACCGAGTGCGTCGATCAAATCGAAGAAGCCTTCGGCGCGTTTGAATCGGACAGAGGCGAGAAGACCTATGTTTTTCCATGGGCGGAACCGGACAGCTATGGAGACCTGGTTGCGGATCCGGAAAAATTCAAGTCGGAAACGAAACGATTTTTACAGGAAAACAAACACGCCACGGGCCATAAACCCGGTTGCTCCGATCATAGCCGCTACAATGTGTGCGGTTTTCGGTCAAGGCCTCGCAAGACCGACACGCCGACGGGTCGCAAGGAATATCCGATTCGCATGGTCGAATGCCGCGACTGCGGACAAAGGTTTTCCATGGTTCCGAGTTTTCTGCCGAGAGAAAAGCATTTCAGCCTTGAAATAATAGGATCGGTCTGCGAAAGCATGCTTCGTTTCGGACCGAGCATTCAGGCGGCGATGCAAGGTCTGCAATTGATCGCGAAACCGGTACGGAGCAAGCAGACGATTTTGAACTGGCTGCGCTGGCTCGGCTCTCTCCATCCGGCGGCGGTTTCGACCAGGGCCGGAGTCGTCGGTTCCGGTTATTTGCAGGAGGACGAAGGCTTCGAAAAGGAGCCGAATCTGCGCACATATTCCGCAGTGCTGGTGGATCCGAAAAACCTGCTGGTTTGGCATTGCGATTATTTGGACGGCGTCGACGAGGATTCTCTGGCTTTCGCGTCGCAAGTAAAACACGTACTGAGATGCTTTTCAAGAGTGATCGACATGTTTGAATCCGGGAAAGAGCAGTCCCGCCTTTCTAATGGCGTATTCATATCGCCTTGTTTTTCCCCGCAATCAAATCCAGTATTTCATCGTATGCGAACTCTTGCGCCATCGCTTCCAATTTTTCCGAGAGTCTGCCGTCCATGGCGCGAATCTCTTCTACGATGGCCTCCACGTCGTCCATTTTCGTGTTTACGAGAGCGGTTTTGAACCGGCGCAGCAGGTCGCCGGGCAATGCCGCGATGGAATCGTCCATGTCGAAGGTTTCTTCCGGCCGTTTTTCCTCGTTCTGCCTCGCCTCGTAGATAAAGCGCGCCCCGAGGTGTTTTTCAAGCATGGCGAACAGATCGGACTCCCGAAGGGGTTTGCGGAGAAAATCGTCGCATCCGGCCATCAGGGCGGATTCTCGGGCATCTTCCAGGCAGCTGGCCGAGACCGCTACGATTTTGACCGGAACTCGGAAAGCGTCTTTTTCGCATTCGGCGATCATGCTCTCTGTCTTCCTGATGGCCGCGACGGCTTCGTAACCATCCATATGGGGCATGTGCATGTCCATCCAGACGAGGTGCGGATGCCAATGGCGATGGCAATCCACGGCCTGTCTTCCGCTTTCTGCCTCTCGAAGCTCGAAGCCAAGGGGCTTTAGGATATCGATTATCAGTTGCCGGCTTGCCGCGTTATCGTCGGCGACGAGCAATCTGAAAGAGGGCTGTCCCGGCTGAAGTCCAGTCGCTCGACCGGAGGATGTGGAACTGCGGTTGCCGACTGGTTCGACCGTCCTGCAAGGGATGTCGAAAGCGAAAGTGGCGCCTTGGCCGACTTCGCTTTCCACCCGGATGTTGCCGCCCATCAGTTCCACGAACTTCTTACTGATGGAAAGCCCGAGCCCGCTGCCTTTGCCGGCCATCTTGCCCGTCGTTGTCTGTTCGAAGACCTCGAACACAAGATTCAGTTCCTCCGGGGCGATCCCGGGTCCCGTGTCGGAAATTTCGAACGACAACGCCTCCGTTTTCCCAACGGTTGAAGCAGGGCCCTGCGAGCACTCATCCGTCCTGTTTTCTTCCATGGCCATTCCGGAGCGGCCGGGTTTCACGCGGACGGCCACTTCGCCTCGTTCCGTGAATTTCAAAGCGTTTCCGACGATGTTGATCAGCACTTGTCGAAGCTTTGTGCCATCGGCATCGATGAATCGAGGAATCGATTCGTCCCTCGTGAATACCAGGGAAAGTCCTTTTTTTTCCGCCCGCAATCGCATGGTGTCTTCCAAATCGTCCAGCATTTGAAAAAGATCGACGGGGGCGTGATCGACAGTGATTCGTCCGGCTTCGATATTAGACAAATTGAGTACGTCCTCGATCAGGCCGAGCAAGTGTTCGCCGTTGCGATGCACGATGGCGAGATATTCCCGCTGTTTTTTTTCGAGGTTCTCGAAATTTTCCAGCAGCCTGGAAAACCCTAAAATAGAATTCAGAGGGGTTCGCAGTTCGTGGCTCATGTTGGCCAGAAATGCGCTTTTTGCCAGGTTCGCAACCTCCGCCCGGTCTTTGGCCCGCTGCAAATCTCTGGTTCGTTCTTCCACTTTTGCTTCCAGCGAGCGTCGTATTTCTTCCTGCTTTTTGATTTTTTCCCCGAAGGCTTTCGTCCTGAAATGACCGTATCCCAGACCCGCCGCGATCATAAAAAGGGTAAACAGCATGAACCGCCATTTGTACCTGTCCCAAAACGATAATTCCTTGTATCGCACGATGCTTTCGGCAGGCAAGTCTCGCTCGAGGATGCCCCATCTGCGCAATTGGCGCCAATCGAACATGTAGTGGTTGAGATCATGGGAAAACGAGATGTCCGACGGCTTTTCCCCTTTTAGGATTCGCAATCCGATCTCCGCCACCTTTGCTCCGCTCGACTCGGCGCTCAACAAGTACCCCCCAACGATTCCGTATCCCAGGGAAGACTCCCAAAGACCATACATGGGTGCGTTGGAAGCTTGGGAAATGCGAGGCAATATCTTTTGCGGGATGAATTCTTTGCCGTCGGCGTCCTTGAGTGTCAATAGATAGAGGCAGACCGTGTTTTCCGGAAGCCGGGCGACCCTGGCCAGCAGGTCGTCCATGGCAAGACCCGTCAGGTCGATTACGTCAAAGCGGCCTTCGTACTTTCCCAGTACGTCCCGAGCGCTTTCCTCATAAAAGCGGTCCACCCCGGAAGAACCCGCGATGACGGCAACGTGTTCGGTATCGGCGTGCAATGCGAGTACGACGTCCAATGTTTCTCGTATCTTTGTCGCCCCGATCACGCCGATCATATTGGGATTCGACAGTACTTGATTTTTGCGCCTTTCTTCGTAAACCGACACTACCGGCACCCCCGGAAACAGGGCTTCCGCATACTCTATCAGAAAAAAGCTCGCAGGGTCTCCGATAACAAGGATTAAATCCATTTCCTTGTCCGCATATTTTTGGGCGTACAAGTCGCGAAGTTTTTCCAAATACCCGGACTTGAAATGTTGGATAATGCCGGTAAACTCGGTGTGCAGCTTGATTTCGGCATGGCGATCCGCGTCGAATGCGTCGCGAACCGCCCTGTAGACCATAGTGTGCCAAGGAGTGCCATAGTCCGCCGCGACCATAAGGAGCACCTGCTTTGGTTCCTCCGACGGCTTAGCGTCGTTATCTCCGGCGGCGCAAATGCATGGCGCTGCCAGCATGGCATTGACCGCCGTTATGAATAGGATGACACGCAGAATCGACATTTTTTCCCAACCAGAATCGATATGTAAATGAAAAAGCACGTCGCTGACTGTGTTTTCTTATGAAAATGGTGTAAGATAGGGGCCCGGTCATTGTCAACGAAAATTGCAGAGACCAAAACGGTGATCGAAAAGCTGGATGGAAATTAATAAAAAGGAAAGATTTCTGGTTCATCGCGGATTTGTGGGGAAATTCTGTTCAGCCATCGCTTGGAATCTGAAATTGTCGAAGTTCCGGTAACCGAAAGCTCTGCGGATTATGTTCCTAAGCGCCCCATTCAAACCTTCTACGAACCCGTTTGTTATTCTTTCAAAGAACTAGTTCAAAATTTCGTTCCACCAGTTCTCCAAAGTTTTTACAAATTTCATCAGGAACGTATTGCTGGTATGCCTGACCTTGCGAAGATCTCCTTGAACTTGCGCATGTCTCCGCCTGCGGCTACGTAGAGCTGTTCGACCGCCTCCGCCTCGATGTCCTTGTATTGCTCGATGAAGTCCTCGACGACGATCGGATAGAGAACCAGCGTCTTGAGCCTGCTGAGGATGTCGGGGTGTTCGCTTTTCAAAAAGGTCCTCACTCTGAGAAGCCCGGCCATCACGACGGGGACCCCCGCGTCCATGATTCTCTTGAAGTAGGACCAGACGCGACGATCCAGGTCGTTGGCCTCGTCCATGACCAGGAAGCAGTCCGACAGGCCGCATATCGTCTATAGATATTCGGGCGTGCGCCTGCAGTGGGCTTTCGTCTCGTAGTCCAGCTCGCGCAGAATCGAAGCCATGATCTCGTGGACGCCGAAAAGCGATTCGACCCGGACGCCGCGAAGTCTTTTGGGCGCTATCAGTTGCAGGAACCTGCTCTTTCCGACGCCGTAGCCGCCTTCTATCAGAACGCTGCCTCCCCTGTAGATTCTGTTGTAGACCGCGCCGAGATACGATATTCGGCGCTTGTCACTGATGAAGTCTTCCTTTCTTTTCATTTCACAGGGTCCTTTCCTCGAACGCCGCGTAAGGGGCGACGTCGTTTTTTTCCAGACGGCGGTCGCAGTCCAGGAGAAAGGCGTCGAAGAGCGCCTTGGCCTTGACTTCCCGCAGCAGCCGGATCTTGGCCTCGTACCTCTCGTATCGGCTCCTGTTGGCTTCGTGGACGCGCGTCGCCAGCTCCAGCGTGGGTCCTTTTTCGCGCCGTTCGACTATTTCCTTCATATCGACCGCCATGCCTTTGGATTGCAGCAGGCGCGCGATCCTTTCCGCCTCGTTTTCCCCGGGGGCCGGTTCGGCGGGCTTTGAAAACGGCTTGCGGGGAAGCGCTTCTCCAAGAAAGACACCGTCTTCCCCGCGCTCGAAGATGAATAGCCTGCCGCTTTCCGAGCGGGAGATCGAAACCGGGGTGCTTCTGGCCGCGCCGAAGTTTTCCGCGCCGGAGGCCACGTAGTATTCGCGCTTGTCGTGGACGAGAGTCCTTTTCTTCGAAACCGTTGCGGAGACCTTCCTGTATCCGTACTTGGCGAGGTCTTCGACCGTTTTCGGATCGAAGAGGAAAGTGTCGGCGCTTTCGAGATATTCCCGGAGCATTTCCTCGGGGACCCATGAAACCGTCTTTCCCTCCTCCGAAAATCGGCGCGGTTCGCGGTTGCGTTCCGTTCGATAGACTTCGAAGAAACCGTCGCTTCCGAGTTGTTCGATGTCGATATCGACGCAGGTCGCGGCGACGGCTTCCTTTCTTCCCCGCTTGAACGAAAAGCCGGGCGCGTACTTTACTATCCTGTCCTCGTAGCGCTTGAGCACGCGCGCTTCGAAGTTGTGAAGGGCCCGGTGCTGCGATTCCAGGTGCGCCTTGTCCTTCGGCCTGGCCGGACGAGCGAAGTCCGGCTTCATGAAGAAGCCTCCGGGCGTGGAATACCTCAGGTTCAACTCCCTGATGACTCTTTTGAGGTTTTTAAAGCCCCCGGCCCCGTCGGGCCTGAACCGGACGGTGCGCCGGGGAAATTCGACGCGCCGAAGAAAATCGGAAAACAGGCAAAGGGCGTTTGCGCTGCTTTCGCCGAAGAAGGCGTCCATGGCGAACATGTAGCGCGAACGAGTGTCGTAGATCTCGATGAGGTCCGGCTTTTCCCAGCGGCCCGCCGAATCCCGTATCCTGATGTATTCCGCGGCGCATCCGTCCATTTGCAAAAGGCCGAACACCGGCTCGGATTTGAAGGAGTGCCGGACCGTTTGCTCCTCTCCGAAATCCGGCTTTTCCAGATGCCTCCTCAACCCGCTTCGCCTGGCGAATCGCCCGAGGGCGTGAAGCGAAATCGTCCGCCCGAACTCCTCTTCCAGCCAACAGCGGTAGTTCTTGATCGTCCTGGCCTTTCTGCCTGCGAACATGAAGCGCTCGTCGGACATGTCGGCGGATGCTTCCGCCATTTCCGCAAAGCGCCTTTTGACTTCCTCGTCGAGCGCCGGGGCGCGTCCGCTTCATTTTCTTCCCTCGAAGGCTCCCTTCGCGGCAAGCAGAAGCGGCTTCGGTATGGCTCCCGTCTTCGCGTACCGGTCATTGTCGTACTTCTTCAGGCGTCTTTTCGCCGACCCCTCCTTGTGCATGATCTTCAGGTCGATGGGATTGAAGTTTTTCTCGCAGCGAAAGCATCTGGCCAGATTGGTCCTGGGATTGACTGCGGTGTCGAACTCGCCGCAGATCGGACAGAGGAATCTGAACCATCCCTCGCCGATTTTCGACGCGATCTTCAAATTGTCCTCTATCAGCCTGTCGATCGGTATCGAGTTGCGCAGCTTGAACAATTCGTTGCCTGTGAATCGTCTTTTCATCTCGTTTCTCCCGAATTTTTCGTCGTTTTTCAATCGGCGAAGATGTTTTTTCAAATTCGCCTCGGAAATCGATCCACGATTTCTCCGGATCGACCGCAAAAATGGCAGCGGGCGGGAAAACGGGGCGGAAAATCAGATAGGCTGGTCGCGTTCGAGAGCTTCCGGTTCGCATAGAAGTTCGCATCTTGAAAGCCCGAAATGGCAGTTTCGGGCTTTCTCTGTTCCCTTGCCAAATATCACCGGCAATCGGCTCAGGTGTTGTAGACCATCCTGGAATTTTCGTAAAGGCCAAAGGGCTGCGGGGTAATCGCGGGGTGGGCTGTGTATTGTTTATTTTTCCGGGGCGGGGTATGGCGGGGTGCGGCGAGGTAGGCGGGGTAGCGCCCGTTTCAAGCGTTACACTATTTTGCAACTCGGGCGGGGTACTGCGTTACACTATTTGCATCCTATCAGGCGAGACCGGGACAGGCGGTCGGCCCGGCGGTGTATGCGGCGGTTTCGGCGAGCAGGTGGGGTTTATATCTGGATCTCGCTGGCTGCCGGCTTTCGCCCCCCATTGCGGCGGCTTCCATGGCGTTCGCCTCCTGCCTTTTCCAGACGTTTTCCATACCGCACAGGGACGAATGGGGGGGGGGGGGCGAAATCGACGATGCATGCGATTGTTATGGAAAATATCGGTAGATTTCTTTTCTGCTCAGCAAGCGAACAAAACAGACGGTTTCGTTTTCGATGATCAAGCCCAGCCGGTAATCGCCAATCCTGATCCTGAATGCATTCTCACCGGATTTAAGCTTTTTCAGGTTGCCGATGTCCTGTAGTGATTGTGCGGCCTCCACAGCCTCGATGATCTGGGCCACCTGTTCCAATAGACTTTTGTTTTGAGAGTGTTTTTTCAAGTCTTGGGCAAAACTCTTCTTAAATTCCGTCTTCACGAGTGGTCACCAAGGATTGAGAAGATTTCCTGCCTGCTTGCATTTCCGCTGTCCTTTCCTTCATCGATGGCGTGGCTTAATGCGATATCTTCCAGTGCTTCAACGATAATATCCTGAAAAAAACTGCGTTTTTCTTCAAGCATTTCAAGAAGGGCCTCTTTGAACACTTGTTTTAAGATGTTTTCGTCAATTTCTGTTTGCATGAGACGCTCCTATTAAAAATCAGCTACGAGCCAAAAATTCGAAAATTTCTTTGTTATAATTATTCATAATTTCCTCCATGCCGAATAATATATAACAAACAGACCTAATGCAAACCAATTTCGCCCAGGGCGCACGACAATCACGGGGACGAAACCGGCGAATACGAGATTTCCTGGGACGCCTTCTAACTCCGGACAACGATATCGCCCCGGTAAAAGGGGTTTTGGTTCTTGTTTGGGCCATGCCCGGTCGGAACTCGGACGCGAAGCGTCCTGGTACGCATTCCAGCGCGAAGCGTTGGAACAAGGCGGCGAGGGCATGGCCGAAATAGAAACCGAGGCTTTAAAAGGTTCGTGGCTTTTCGTGGCCTATCGCCTATACCTGTCCAGCACGGCTTGTTATTTTATCGCGCTCGCAAAATTTGAAAAGACGAGATAGAGCAAAAAATGCAAACGACCTAGTCCGTGATCGCCAGCGGATAAGGACCGAGCACCTCCAGCCCGGCATCCATGTAGACCACGTACCTGCCGACACCGGCCATTTTGGCGACCTCGCTCAAAGCGACCTGGAAAGCGGCGTTGAACACCGAAGTTCCGTCGGCGGCGGACACCTCTTTGACCGGGGTTGCCACCGGGACGATCACAGGATGTTCGTCCAATTTCACAAAGATCAGGGCGCCGGACCAAAATGCTTCTCCCGATGGAATTTTCAGCACGCCCGCGTCTTTTTCCAGTTGAAAGGCCGCGAAAATGAAACCGTCGTCGTCAACCGACGCTTTTTCGGGCATAAAGACTTGCTTTTCGAGCTGCATGTTTTCAATCAGCTTGGATTGCACATAAGGCTGCGGGTGTCGCATACGGGCGACTGGAGGCGTGTCTTTTCTGGCCAGGCGCATCGGCACGCTGTTGGAGAGCAAATCGTAGGCGACTGAAGTGACCATTTAGCGTCCCGGCGCCAGACGACCGTCCAGCTTTCCCTGCAAGTCCACGAGGTTCACCGAAGAATGCACGATTTGAGCGTCCAGCTCATCAGGAGGGCCGCCTGCTCCCGACAAATGCTGCAGTTCCCCGCGTCGCATATCGACAAGGGGCTGTGCGATGAAGAAGTCGCCGTTCGACAGGTTCCGGACAAAGACATGGAGGTTGGTCGCATGGTTCACCTGCCAGGCGCGCAGCCCCGACTCCAGGAGACCTACGATCGCCGGCACGGTTTTTCGTTCGTCCAGGCGAACGAGCTTGGGCGCGCCGATTGCCAGAAGCGGAGCAGGCGGTGCGCCTGTCGGTTCCACCCCCTCGTCGTCATCCGCCAGATCGGACAAAGCCATCTGAAGCTCAAGATGTTTGTCTTCATCGAAGGAAAAAAATTCATCGTCCGGCAAACTGACGATATGCCCGGCCTGTTCTTGTTTGGTTGTCATGTTGCTTTCCTCGCTTGTAGCTTTGGAATCGAACCCTCCCATAGCCCAGTAGCCAAGGGCTGGGGTGATGAATATCCCCTCAAACGGTGCCTAAATTTTCCGCCGACTTTTTTTCCTTCGACCTAACTAATTTACGGAATTTTTTTCTTTGCGAATACACCGAGTTCTCGACTTTATCCTTCACCCATTTCCACACCTTTTTTGTCGGGGTCGAGGCGATCGCCGCGCCTATCGTGTCCATGTCGAAGTCGGAAACCGCAGCGGCGAGACCAAGGATCATTCCGGTGAAGCCTCCCTTTACCTGGTCGTTATGCAAACGCTTGTACTTGCCGATTACGGATTCGATTATTTCGCTGCTTCCAAGAAGAGTTTCGTCTTCCCCGACCCCTTCCTGCCGCTTCCGCTCGAACTCCGCCAGCTCTTCCTTGATATGCGGGAACCGGAGGCTTGCCGGCAATTCCGACAAATAGTCGTCCAGGTCCTCGTGGACGCCCCTGTACAATCCGACGAAATCCACGAAGGCGTTCGCGCCCTCGACGATTTCGACCAGACTCCTCCAGTCCTTCAAATCGTCCCGGAATTCGCAGATCCAACCGAATTTCGCGTACATTTCGGTTTCTTCGAAATCCTCTCCCTTTTCCGCTTTTTCGAGGTCCAGACCGCAAACGACGTCGGAGCCCCGGCGGACGAGTTCCCCCGCGTTCATGTATCGCGCCTTGCGTCTCTGGTTCGGCGAAGCCATGTACGAAAGCTCCGTTTGCCGGACCCTCTTTCCGGATTTCGAGGCCCCGCCTGCGAATTCAAGCCAGTCGGGGTCGCCGTTGAGTTCCCGCTTGAGAACGGCGGCGCCCTTGTGCTTCATGTCGTACGTGCCCGGCGTATCGTGCTTCAGGCAGAACTCGTCGACGCCGGATTTTACATCCGTGCCGCTGTCGCAAACGATTTGCCTTGGATAACCCGTTTTTTGGGCGCATTCCTCGAGCTGTCGCCAGACGATTTTCCCGTTGGATTTCTTCACCGGTATCAGATCGATAGGCTCGACGTCCGCGTGCCTGAGGTGCAGTTCCCCCTTCGGCAGGTTTTTTTGCCGGATTCCCAGGATCACCAGACATTTTTCAGCGCCGAGCCGCACGGTATGGTCGATTATCCATATCCAGTCGTCGGCTTTTTCCTTGGGCCGCGAAAGCTTGCGCAATCCAAGCCTCGGCAGCCACAGGCGCCCGGTCGTCCAGCACGGAACCGGAATTTCCAGTCCGAGAAAGGAGAAGAATATCCCCATGGCCTTGCTCGCTCCCCTCATGCCTATGCCCGCCCCGAGAACAAGCAGCGCGAAAAGATGCATGTGGCCGAGCGAATAAGTGTGGTGCGCCGGCACTACTTCGAATTTTTCGGCGGTTTCCCCGGAACTTTTAGAGTTTTTTTTTCGGATTCGGAAAGTTCCCTCTCGAGTTTCTCTACTCGCCGTTCCAGCTCGGCTGCCTTGTTCTTCCAGTATCCGACCTTGTCGGCCAAAAGCTTGGCCCTGTATTTCGCCTCCTTGTATTTCGCCTTCCAATTGTCCCGGCCCTTTCTGAAAAGTTTCGCGAGCTTGGATACGGGACTTTTGCAATCGGTCGTTTTCGAATCCTCCGGCATGGCATAATCTCCCTAAAACCAAAAGGTTAAAATTATACCCATACCCTAGTTTCAATCAAATTTCCAGCTATGTCGGCTTTATTTTTTGAAATTCTTTATAAAGATTTTTCCAACGGAATATTTCCCGGAGGATTTTTTTGGGGGCATTTGGGGCAATTTTCATCACCCCAGAGCTAAACAGTCTGCAAGCTCTATGTCGTTTTCCTGAATTCTTCTGTAGAATTCCGAGAGTACTTCAACCATGCTCACTTTGGAAGTTACAACGGCGTTTTCGGATGACTGGTCGAACAAGTCCTGTACCCATGGGCTGCCATTTTCCAGAACGTGTCGCTTTACCAAAACGCTGCTGTCCGCGTAATAAATCGACATTATTTCCCGTCCCTTTCGGAAATTATGATTTCTGAAAGCGATGGCTCTCCTGCAAACAGTCGTCCGAGTCTTTTCCTTTCGGCCAAGGACAATCTTATCGGTTTCGTTGTTTTTTTCGGAGACTCCTTATCAACCAATCCGGCTGCAGCGAGAGCATCCCTGATTTTTCCCCTGTCCAAGGGGGGCGTCTCATGGTCGGAAGTGGTACTAACCGAAAGAACGACTTCGGTGCCATCGGGCAAATCCAGGGGATGGTCGGTCCGAAGAACTCCTTTTTCATACGTTGCCTTTATGTTGCAAAGCATTTTGAATTCCTCCTTGATGCGAAAGAAAATCTCGTTTTTTATTGATCGTACCATAATGCGGAAAATTTCGTAACTGAAAACTGTCAGCTCTTGCCCATGCGAAGCGGCCTATTTCCGAGACGGTTAACATTATCGGCGATTGTGGACGAGGTTGGGTGATGGAGGGCGCGATGGCGGACATTATGTTGTTGTTTTCAAAAGCGGAAAAAACCTTATTTTTGTTCTTTTCAACATTGGTGGTGCGAGATCCCCTTTTTGTTAAACCTTATTACCTTATTGATCGTTCACCTCGGACCTGTCCGAGTTGCAATCCGTTTCCAGCAGGTAAGGCAATAAGGTTGGAGGAAAAAATGGAGTCGCCTGCTACTAAGGTTTGAAAGATCAAAAATGAGGTTTTTTGATTCCGTCTTTTTTCCTTGCATTTGTCGGGTGGAAAGGCCGAGTTTCCCCGTTCAAAATGCTTGCGTCAACAACATTGCGAGGGGGCCAGGGCTGGACGACGAACAGGAAGACGCGGCATTGGACGTTCCCTTGGCCAACCCTGAAGGAAAAAACGCTCGGACCAAATTATGTATCATTTATTTATTTTGCGTTCCTTAAAGTAGAATTCCCCTCTCAAGGAGGTGGATTCCCAAGGGATCTGCCGTTTGCCGGACTTTTCCATTATGGTGGATCGCACGCGCTTGAACATGGTTTCGATGGTGATTCCAGGCGTTCTGATATGTTCCAGAATGGCCGAAGTATAAAGCCCGTTTCGCCCGTCGCCGTCGGATGCCGTTTCGCCGGGGGCCGTGGCATAGGCGATGATGGACCCGGACGGCGCATTCATGAACGCAAGTCCGTTGCCCCTTGCGCTCCGTCTCCAGCTTCGCTCGAACGGGTTGTCGCGGCATGCGTCCAGCACCACGATATTGGTGGCGGTGCCGGCGCTTTCCATTTTCGCCAACACCCGGTCCGCCCTGACGGCGTCGTATTCCACGTCGTTTTCGCTTTCCAGTTTGGCATCGACCGGAAGCAGATAGTTGTTCCCCTTCACCTGGACGCCGTGCCCGGCATAGAAAAAGACACCCACGGTGTAGCGTTTAAGGGAACTGCCGAATTCGTCTATGGCCCGTTTCATCGTTTTTTGGTCGCAGTTTTCGAACCTTTGCACCGTGAATCCAAGTTCTTGCAGGACCGCGGCCATAGAGCGCGCGTCGTGCACAGGATTGGCCAGACGCCCGCCGTGCAAATAGTCTGCATTGCCGATGATCAACGCCAATCGCTTTTCGGAACTTCGAGAGGACGCAGGCGCATTTTCCTCGACAGGCTGGACAGACTGCTTTTGCGGTGTGGCCGCGAGGGACGGTCTGTTATTTGCGGCCGGCCCGCTCTCGGCGGCGGCCGGTTTTGTTTTTCCGGAAATAGGCGTCAACTCGAAGTGGACATGTATATCGCCGTAGATGTCCTTCTGAAAGTAAATTTCCGAATCATGGTATCCTTCTTTTCTGGCCTGGTAATAAAAATCGGACCACCCAGAGCCCATGTCGCGATACGGGGTTTTCGCGCCGTTCAGTATGGGCTTCAATTTGTCCTTGGAAAACCCGCCGTATATGACGGCGCCGGGCGGTTCCGACGTGATCCGTCGTTCGTAGCTCGCGCAGGAACTGAGTATGCAGGCTATCGATAAAATCCAGAAAGGGGCCAATTTTTTATTGAAGTAGAGTCGATACATGAGCACCGTCTTTCTTTTCAATGCTGGCGCATAGCGGAAGCAAGTTTCCGGAAAGCCTCCGGGAACGGGTTGCCGCCTTGCGTTTGGTTCCAATTCGTAAATCGTTTCCAAACTATATCTTGACAGGCAGCGTTTCGTCAACAGCGTAAAAAACGAACCGGCAGTTCGGATTTTGACCGGGACCCCCGATTCGTACACGAGCGGGGACTGTCGAAATCGAAAGCCAACATTGGCGACATGTCCGATGGCGATTTGATTTTCATGTTCGACGACCTTGGTTCGAGACTGAGGTGATGAAAATCATCCGTTTTCAGCCTTGATTTTTCAGCTCGATTTGGTTTCGTGCCGGTAATCGGCTAGGGTCAACACGATCATTTTTTTCATATCATTTTAGAAAGCCCGTCAACCACCCCGGCTTGTCGGTCATGACCGCATCGACCCCGAAACCGGTGGCCCGCCGCAGCTGTTTCTGCGAGTTGCAGACATAGGTCATCGCGAGCTTGTCGTTTTCGTGGCAGAATTGGACCAGCTGGTCGGAAAGGTTCTTCACCGCTGCGCACAGGGCGAAAAGATGGCCGGTTTCCGAAGGCGATCTTTCGACGATGGACTGGTAGCCGGTGGGGCCGCCGGGTTCGTCGGACACGTTCAGGACGTATTTGTATTGCGGCGCGTGTTCGAACCCCAGCGTCAGCACGTCCGGGTCGAACGAAAGGATAAAAATGTTTTCCGCGTGCTTTTGTATTTCGGGCCTTTCCAGCTCTTTCAGAACTTTCCGGGTTATCTCCGAAGACCTGCCGGATTCTCTGTCGTGCTTTCTGGACTTGATTTCCACCATGAGGCGGGTGCGGGAGGCGTATAGTTCGAGGTTTTCTCGAAGCGTCATAAGAGGTTCGTCGGCGAATTCGGGGCGATGCCGGCCCCAGGGCAGTCCTTTGAGCTGTTCGAAAGTCAGGTCGGAGATTCTTTTTCTCCGTCCCATGATCTTGAACAAGGTCCGGTCGTGGTACAGCACCAGTTCGCCGTCGGCCGTCATCTGGACGTCGAATTCCATGCCGTCGACGGGGTATTGGAGCGCGCGGTCGAAGGCCGACCTGGAATTTTCCGGGGCTTCGTCGTTGGCGCCCCGGTGGGCGATGAGCCATGGTTTCATTTTCGTCTCCTTAATATTCGATGATCAAGTTTTTTGGGTCATTCCCCCGAAAGCTTCGAATCCATACGCTTCTGCGGATTTCCTGGATTCCGGGTCTCCGCTACGCTGCGCCCGGAATGACGGTAGCCTCGGTCCGGTCGGCTGAAAAACTTGATCATCGAGTAATAGTTCAGCTGCTTGGTCGCAGAAGCTCTGCGGCCCGGCGGGCGGCATCTTGCAGGACGCCGCAGTGGGCCGCGACATCCAGCACGGTGATTCGTTCCCGGATGGTCCTGGCTGTTTCGGCGGCCAGGATATATTCGTCGTTCGCCATCCCCACCGACTCTATGGTCATGGGAAATCCGGTCCTTCGAATCAGGTCGATGAAGAATTCCGGTTTCTTGACTGTTTGGAACATGGCGCGAAGAGTTGGCCAACGGTCCGGCAGGGCGCGTTCGAACGCAAGCAGCTGGTCGCGCTTTTTCAAAAAACGTTTTTTCACCTCGTCGGACAGCTCCCCCCATATTTCCGGTATTCGGTCGAAATCCTTTCGAAAGCGTTTTTCTCCGGATATCGCCAGGTCCTCTTTGTCGATGGACGACAAGATTTCGTAGCATGCGGCGGAGAGCACGATTCCGGCAGCCACTTGCAATCCGTGAAGCTCGGGGGGCTTTCCGGTGATGGCTTCCCTCATGTCGAAGAAGTGGGAAATCAGGTGTTCGCCGCCGGACGCGGGCGCGCTGGACCCGGCCACGCTCATGGCGACGCCGGAGATCAGAAGGCCGTCGAAAAGGCCCTGCACCCCCCGCAAGTCCCCGGTCCCGATGCCTTCCGGGTTTCCCATGTAGATCGATTCGGCCCCTTCGACCAAGGCCGAGGGCAGTTCGCAGTAGGAGCCGCTGAACAGCAGGGACTCGGTTCGCCAGTCGATGTCGGAAACGGACTTGGCCAGAAGGTCGCAAAAGCCGGACTGTCTGAGTTTGACAGGGGCGTTGCGAACCACCTCCATGTCCGCGTAGATCAATTTCGGCGGGGGCGCGGGCAGGGTCCTTTTGACCCCCGCCACTTTCACTGCGGCGATGGCCGAGGTGTACCCGTTCATGGACGGCGCCGTGGGGACGCACCAGTAGGGGATTTTCCTGGCGGATGCCGCCGACTTTCCCAAATCGTTGACGGTCCCGGAACCCGTCGCGACAATCAGGACGTGGCCGTCGATTCGCCTTTCGACTTTTTCCACCAGCTTGTCCGACAGGCTCGAATCGCCGGGCACGGTGATTTCGTCGAAGCGGACATTCCTTTCCTTCAAGGCCTGCGCCACCCCGTGCCCTGCCGCCCTGCGCGTATTTTCGTCGTCCAAGAGAAGCAACCGGCCTCCGGATAGAAATTTTTCGCAGTCTTTCGCCAGGGCTCTATAAATGTCGCCGCCGGACACGATTTCGACCAGGGGCTCGGGGTGCGGTCCGCCGCAGGTGCAAAGCTCCCGGCATTTGCGCGGATCCACGACGAATCGTCTGTCCGCGCCGTTTTCCTTGTGATCCATGTTATTTCTCCCTTTCCACCAGTCCCTTGACGAACCATCGCTGCATGAGCAGGACGACCAGGATGGGCGGAAGCATCACGAGAAGCGCGCCGGCCATGGCGATGTGCCAGTCCGGAAGGTCCTCCGGGGAGGGGATCAGATGCTGGAGCCCGATGACCGCCGTGGTCATGTCCGGGTCGGTGGTGATCAGAAGCGGCCACAGGTACTGGTTCCACCCGTAGACGAACTCGATGACCACCAGTGCGGCGATGTTGGTCTTGGAAAGAGGGACGAGAATTTTCGTAAAAAAAGTCATGGGGGATGCGCCGTCCATTTTGGCCGCCTCGCAAAGCTCCTCGGGGACCGTCAGGAAGAACTGGCGAAACAGGAACGTGCAGGTCGCCGACGCCACCAGGGGAAGAATCAGGCCGGTGTAGCTGTCCAGAAGGCTCCACTCCAGGGTCACTTCGATCTCGTGGCCGGCGAACCAGCTCGCCACGGAGTCCAGATGCAGCGCGTCCCAGAAATACTGGAGGGGGCCGAACAGGTTGGCCGCCATCTCGTAGGTGGGAAGAATCCTGACCTCCACCGGGAGCATGAGCGTGCAGAAAACCGTGACAAAGGCCGCCGTGCGGAACCGGTAGTCGAAATAGACGATGGAGAACGCCCCGAACAGGGAAACTATGATTTTTCCGACGGTGATCCCCGAGGCCATGACAAAGGAGTTGAACAATTGCGTGCCCAGGTTTCCCCGATCCCAGGCGGCTCGAACGTTTTCGAAAAACCGGTCCCCCGGTATCAGAGGCATGGGGACCTTGGACACTTCCTCCAAAGGAAGGGTCGCCGCGATGACCGTATATATGATGGGAAAGCAGACCACCACGATTCCCAGCATCAGAAACAGGTACGTCAACGCGTCCAGAATCGGCGTCTTTTCAACCATTTCCGTTCTCCGTCAAATCGACCATATCAAAACCATATCAACCGACATACTGCACTTTCTTTTCCACGTATTTGAATTGAAGGACCGTTATGGTGATGATCAGGGTCATGAGCACGATGGACTGCGCGGCCGACGATCCCAGGTTCAAGCCGATGAAGCCGTCCTGGTAGACCTTGTAGACCAGGATGTTGGTGGCCCCGCCCGGACCTCCCTGGGTGACAGTGTGTATGATCCCGAAAGTCTCGAAAAACGAGAATATCACGTTCATGACCGTCACGAAAAACAGCGTGGGGGACAGCAGCGGAAACGTGATGGTCCAAAACCTTCGGAAAGGCCCGGCGCCGTCCATGGAGGCCGCCTCGATCAGGGACTTGGGGATGGCCTGCATGCCCGCCATGAAAAACACGAAATTGTAGCTGATCTGTTTCCAGGAACTTGCCAGGATCACCATGACCATGGCGTCCCTGCCGCTTAACACCGGGTTCCAGTCCAGCCCGAACCAGTTTTTCATGGCGATGGCCACCACCCCGAAGGATGGATGGAGCAGAAACAGCCACAGGATTCCGGAAATGGCGGGCGCCACGGCGTAGGGCCAGATCAGAAACGTCCGTATGACCGCCTTGGCCCGAAGCGCGCGGTTGGCCAGGCTCGCGATGAAAAGCCCGGTCGCGATGGCCAAGGCGGCGGTGGAGGCGCTGAAGACCAGGGTGATCACGATGGACTTCAGGTAGAGAGGGTCCTTGAAGAGACTGATGAAATTGTCGAACCACACGAACTTGTTGTGCAGCCCGAACGGATCGCTGAGCATGAGCGACTGGGCGAGGCCCTGGATCGCCGGCCAGTAGAAGAACGTGGCTGTGACCAGCAGCTGCGGCAGGATCAGCAGGTACGGCAATGTTCTCGAGGAAAAATACGAGCGCTTTCTAATCATGGAACCAATCTTTCTGCTGAAATATTCGTTGAGCCTGAACTGCTATGCATAACTCATGTACACGGAAAATTTTTCGACGTATGCGGTTGGCGGCCTTTTTCAGGCGCTCGAAGCTCGGAGTTCCGGTAGCGCCGCCTTCCACGGCGGCGCGGTGTTCGGTGTCTTGCCTGGGGTTGGTTTTAACGTCGGCCACTTTCAGAGACTATCGTCTCGGCAGTCGTCATTCCGGGCGGAGCGGTATATGACCCGGGTGTCGATAAAACAGCTGGATTCCGTCTTTTCCGGGAGTTTCTCAACCAGAAAATGTAGCGCAGACCCGGAACCCAGGTGGCCGAATTTGGAACCAAGCCCCCTTGACTCGATGGAATTCGTAAGCTTAAGGCCCCGCGCCGCCATGGAAGGCGGCGCTACCGGAACTATCCGGCTTGGGACCTTTGTGCGACGCTCAACTCAACCTACATTGGACCGTCCTCACATTCACTATGATTCGGACTACTTATAGGTTTTCTCAAACTCCCGCAGCTTCAGATTGCTGCGCGCCACCGCGCTGTCCATGGCCTCCCGGGGCGTCTTGGTGTCGTTCCAGACCAGCTCCAGCTCTTCGTTGATGATGTTTCTGATCTGGATGAAATATCCCAGGCGAAGCCCTCTGGAAATTTTGGTGGGTTCCCGGCGAGTAAGCTGCAAGATGCCCACTTCCTGGTACGGGTCCTGCTCGTAGTAGCCGTCGGCCTTCAACTGCTCGTAGGCCTTGAGGGTGATGGGAAAATATCCGGTTTCCTTGTGCCACAGGATTTGCATGTCGGTGCGGCCCAGGTGGTTCATGAACGCGGCCACGCCTGCGTAGTCCTTGTCGGGATGGCCCTTGAAAACCCAAAGAGAGGCTCCGCCGATGATGCTGTTCTGGGGATTTTCCATCCAGGCTTCCACCGGAAGGGGCGCGACGTCCCAGGTGAAATCGTTGACCGCCTGCTTCAGCTTGGCGATGGCGCTGATGGAATCGATGTAGATGCCCGCGTTCTGGGCGATGAATTCGGACTTGGGACCCTGGTATTTCTGGCCGCCGTAGAAGAATCGGTTGTCCGCCATCCAGGATTTCAGGCGGGCGATGTGGTTGACCACCTTGGGATTGTTGATCTTGAGTTCGCAGTCCAGGCCCTCGTAGCCGTTGGCCTTGGAGGCGAACTCGATGTTGTGGATGGCGCTGTAGTTTTCCACCTGGGTCCAGGACTGCCACGCGGTGACCATGCCGCCGGTGACGCCCGACTTGACCAGCTTGCCGGTGATCTCTCCCATTTCGTCCCAGGTCACCGGTTTGGTCTTCGACAGGGGAACGTCGATGCCCGCCTTCTTGAACAAATCCACGTTGTAATACATGACCGGGGTCGAGGAATTGAACGGCATGGACATGAGGTTGCCGTCGGCGTTCATGTAATAGGACAGCACCGGCTGCAAATACCCGGACCAGTCGATGTCGTACCCCTTGTCCTTCATGAGTTCGTACACGGGATAGATGGCGCCGGACAGCATCATGGTCTGGGTGCCGACCTCGAAGGCCTGGAGAATGTGCGGCTGCTTCTTGGCGCGAATGGCCGCGACGCCCGCGTTGACCACCTCGTCGTATTCCCCCTTGTACGTGGCCACCACCTTGTAGTCGGATTGCGACTGGTTGAACGCATCGACGATCTTGTCCACCACCTCGCCGCGCGCTCCTCTCATGGCGTGCCACCATTGAATCTCCACCGGAGCGGCCGATGCGACCGCGTTCGAAAACACCATGACGGCGGCTGCCAACGCCAACAGAAACGCTGTGTTTTTCTTCATCGACAAATCCTCCTCTCGCTAAAAACGTTTAATGGGAAATGCGTCCTCCTCCTGAACTTTCTTCGCCCATTTGCACCTTTATAGTCAAGGATTAATTCCATGAAGCGAACAGGTCGCAAAAATTCCCGTGCCCCGGTAGCGCCGTCTTCCACGACGGCGCGGCCTCTGTAAAACATGGACTCCCGAAGCACCGCGCCGCCGTGGAAGACGGCGCTACCGATCCTCCAGGCTTGATTCCTTGAAAAAAGGCCGCCGACCGAACAGGACGCAAACATTCGGCTCATCGCGTATTTGTGGGAAAAGGCGTGTCGATGGCAGCCAGACCATCCTGGTCTGGCATGCCTTGGTTTCAAAGCGGCGGCATATTCACAATATGGGACCAGAGCTGGAAGCTCTGGTTACCTTTTCCGTTCCCCACAAATCCGCGATGAACCAAAAATTCTTGCAACTCTTGCAACAATCGGTCTAAAACAGAGCCAGACAATTATTCGAGGTGAATCATGGCAAGCGTTATCCTGAAAAACGTGGTGAAAAAATTCGGCAAGGTGGAAGTGGTGCACGGAATCGACCTGGATATCCAGGACCGGGAGTTCGTGGTCCTGGTGGGACCCTCGGGCTGCGGAAAATCCACCACGCTCCGCATGGTGGCGGGCCTGGAAAAAATCACCCGAGGCGAAATTCTCATCGGCGACCGGGTGGTCAACGATGTCGCGCCCAAGGACCGGGACGCGGCCATGGTCTTTCAGAACTACGCCCTCTATCCCCACATGAACGTCTTCAAAAACATGTCCTTCGGCCTGAAACTGCGCAAGACCCCCAAGGAGGAGATCGAAAAGCGCGTCCGTAAAGCCGCCGAAATGCTCGAACTGCAAGACCTGTTGAAGAGAAAGCCCCACGAGCTGTCCGGCGGACAGCGCCAGAGGGTGGCCATGGGAAGGGCCATCGTCAGGGACCCCTCCGTGTTTTTGTTCGACGAACCCCTGAGCAACCTCGACGCCAAGCTTCGAACCCAGATGCGCATCGAAATCAAGCGCCTGCACAGGAAGGTCCAAACCACGATCATCTACGTCACCCACGACCAGGTGGAGGCCATGACACTGGCCGACAGAATCGTGGTCATGCGCGACGGCTACATCGAGCAGACGGGAAAGCCCATCGATATTTTCCAAAACCCGGTCAACACCTTCGTCGCCGGGTTCATTGGCTCGCCCCCCATGAACCTTCTTCCCGCGAAGGTGGCCATGGAAGACGGCAAATTCCGTCTGTTCCTCAACGACAATTTCAAGGTCCCGGTCCCGGAGCGCCCCGAAAGCGGGATCGCAGACGGCCAAAAGGTGGTGATGGGACTGCGCACCGAGGATATCGTCCTGGTGGATGAAAACGGGACGTTCGCAAAAGACTGGATGATCGACGGGACCGTCGAGGTGGTGGAGCCCCTGGGAAGCGAAACCAACCTCCACATGGACATCGCGGGCGTCAAGGCCGCCGCCAAGTGCGACGGACGCAGGCAGGTCGCGGCCGGAGACACCTTGAAGCTGGGGCTCAACCTCGAACACCTGCATATTTTCGACGAGGAGTCGAGGCTTTCCATCTATTAAAACATCCGCTCCGGTTATTGAAGAAAGCCACTGCGAACGAGAGCTACGCCAACAACCATTTCCAGACCGGCACCGCGCGAATATTCCCATCCACGGACAGTTCGTCGTCCCATGTAACAATTTCGCCTTCGGATACCGACAATTCCTCCATGGCGCTTCTCATTCCCCGGACCTCGCGGCCGAACGTCCTCTCGTCGGAAATGTCCCAGCAGGACTGTATCATCCTTCGCTTTCCCGAAATACGGTCCCTTGCCAGAAAATCGGCCTCGTAGCCGTCCTTGGTGTTCACATATTCCACTTCGTAGCCGTCGCGGCGAAGTTTCATGAAAACCATGATTTCCAGGAGCGGACCGTTGTCTGCGGAATTCCGGAATGTCATGGCGTTCACAAGACCGGTATCGATGGGATAGAACTTGGCCGGATTGATCGTTCTGGCGTTCTCGGAACGGGTGTGAATGGGGACCCGGGAAAACACGAAGGCGTCCGTCAAATGGCCCAGGTAGTCGTACAAATCGTTCTTCGTGTTCCAAACGTTTGCGGCGCGCTTTCGAACAACCCGCGATGTCGCAAATACTCGGCGAAACCGAAAGGAAAAATCTCCGAGGCAAGAGACCTTCCCCTGAGGCTGGTGGCGATCTCCGCGCTCAGCAATTTGGACGACGAACCCGTCAGATACATCCGGACGTTTTCCGTATCCAGCAAGCGCCTTATGAACAGTTCCCATTGATCGACGCGCTGTATCTCGTCGAAAAAGAAATGGCACACCCCGCTTCGATTCTCCGGATACTTGGAGAAATACACATCGACGATCGCCTGGAAATCCTTCACCTGGAACTCGAACAGACGGTCGTCCTCGAAATTCAGGTAAAGTATCTCCTTTTTCGACCCCCCCGCAGCCAGAAGCTCGTTGATCTTCTGAAAGCAAAACCACGTTTTTCCGGCCCGCCTCATGCCGATGACCACGTCGGCCTTGCCTGCGATGTCGTGGAATTTCGCCTCCCTCGGCGTCGGTTTCGGCAGCTGTCTTTCATGGAAATCGTCGATCAGTTGCGATATGATTTCTTTCATGCGGTAAATCTGTCTTTTTTTTAGAGAAGCTTCAACTGTTTTTCATCATGAAAATCAAGCTGCTTTCGGAACAGTATCACTCGATGATCGAGTTTTTCCCGCCGACCGGACCGAGGCGATCGTCATTCCGGGCGCAGCGCAGCGGACACCCGGAATCCAGGATATCCGCAGAAGCGCATGGATTCGAAGTTTTCGTGGGAATGAAGAAAAAACTCGATCATCGAGTTTCACCCGTCGCATTTTTACGAGTCGCGACTTGTCTTGTCGCGACTTGACAAGCCGCGACTCGCCGCGCTATCTTCGTCGCACAGGAAAACTATCGGAGGGTTTGTTTTTTTTTCGGCCATGCATCGGCGGAACGCGGACGCAAAGCGTCCTGGTATGCATTCCAACGCGAAGCGTTGGAACGAGGCAACGAGGCGGTGGGGGCGCGGCCGAAATAGAAACCAAGCCCCAATCCGAAAACAAGGAGGGCGGCATGTTCGTCGGACGAAAAAAGGAACTGGAGCTTCTTGAGAACTCGTTTTCAAGCGGGCGCTCCGCGTTCATTCCCATCTACGGCCGAAGAAGGGTCGGCAAGAGCGAATTGATCTTGAAGTTCATGGAAGACAAGCCCGGCCTGTATTTTCTGGGAAAGACCACCTCATCGACCCTTCAAATGAGGGAATTTTTGAAAGAGGCGGCCAAGGCCTTCGACGAACCGTTGCTGGGATCGTTGTCGGCGGACAGTTGGTCGGACATTTTTTCCGCGATCACCGGCCAATTGAAAAAACAAGAAAAGTTTGTCTTGGTGATCGACGAATTTCAATGGGTGGCGAGCGCCAGCCCGGAGTTGCCGTCGGTCATCCAGGAATACTGGGACCGGGACTGGAAAAATTCGGGAAGGGTCGTGCTGATTCTTTGCGGTTCTTTCATCGGTTTCATGGAGCGGGAGGTGCTTGGCAGAAAAAGCCCCTCGTTCGGCCGTCGCACCGCCCAGATATTCTTGCGTCCGTTTCCGCACATCGAAGCAAAGGATTTTCATCCCGACTGGTCTTTGGAAAACCAAGCCATGGCTTATTCGCATAGGTCTAAATGTGTTGAGGTTTCATATTAGCAAGCATTTAGGGACAACAAAAATGCATTGTGCACGTTCATGGTTTGTATCCAAGGCAGATTGAAAGCCTCTCTTTCGGCAAGCATGAACGGGCTTTTGTGCGCATTTTTCGCACCCGGTAAAAACGGAAGAAAATTTCTCGCGTTCGCCATCGCTCGAAACAGGCATCCGGCGCTTTCGGGGTCGCGAAAACTTTCCGCTTGCCTCAGTTTTCTTTTTACTATTTTCAGAAAGTTTTCTACTATCGACGTGGTCGGCGCTATACCTTTTCTTTTGTTGACGCAAGTATAGTGAACGCCGTCTTCCATTAGCGATTCAATCCTGGATTTCAGCAATGGATGCTCGAATGCGTCGTCTTTAAGAAAGTGGTTGAGTTTTGCTCGGAGCGCGCTTTCCGACGATGCCGTCTCCAGTATTTTTTTCACCTCTTTATATAGCCACGAAATCTTGCATTCGGAACAATCGGTTTGCTTTTGATATTCTTTCAATTCCTGGAAAAGCTTTTTCAGAAAATGTCTTCTGCAAAATCCTATCCAGACATTTTTCAGTACTTTTTTCAAGGCGTTGGTAGATGCGAGCCATTTGTCCTTCGTCACGCCGAGAATTTTGAATTCAATATTCCGGACGAATTTTTCAAACGAGCAAGCCAGAGAATCCTCGTCGACGCCGTCCAAATAATCGCAATGCCAAACCAGCAGGTTTTTCGGATCCACCAGCACTGCGGAATAAGTGCGCAGATTCGGCTCCTTTTCGAATCCTTCGTCCTCCTGCAAATAACCGGAACCGACGACTCCGGCCCTGGTCGAAACCGCCGCCGGATGGAGAGCGCCGATCCATCGCAGCCAGTTCAAAATCGTCTGCTTGCTCCGTACCGGTTTCGCGATCAATTGCAGACCTTGCATCGCCGCCTGAATGCTCGCTCCGAAACGAAGCATGCTTTCGCAGACCGATCCTATTATTTCAAGGCTGAAATGCTTTTCTCTCGGCAGAAAACTCGGAACCATGGAAAACCTTTGTCCGCAGTCGCGGCATTCGACCATGCGAATCGGATATTCCTTGCGACCCGTCGGCGTGTCGGTCTTGCGAGGCCTTGACCGAAAACCGCACAAATTGTACCGGCTATGATCGGAGCAGCCGGGTTTATGGCCCGTGGCGTGTTTGTTTTCCTGTAAAAACCGTTTCGTTTCCGATTGGATTTTTGCCGGATCCGCAACCAGGTCTCCATAGCTGTCCGGTTCCGCCCATGGAAAAACATAGCTCTTCTCGCCTCCGTCCGATTCCAAGGCGTCGAAAACTTCTTCGATTTGACCGCCGCACTCGGTTTCGAAGGATTTCAACACGTATTTTTCCAGTTCCGGCGCCAAATCGTTGTCCGCGCGACGGCTGTTCCCTGCAATATCCGCAACATGGCCGAGCATCGAATCGACGGTCTTTAGAATTTGACGCCGGTCGTTTTCCAGTCGGGATTTTTTAATTCTCTTTTTGCCCGGCAGAGGAGTAACTTTCAGGCCGAGCAGAGCTATCAATTCCCCGATTCTTTTTACGGCGAGACCAAGAGCCATGAATAGAGCGTCGATACTTGCAAACGGTCGAAGCCGACCTACCCAGTCGCGCATTGTCCGTATCGCCCGTTCTATTTTTTCGAAAACAGGTCCGCCTTGTTTCGAATTATAATGGTTTTGCCGTCGCAAACGGTTGATCGCTTTTTCAAATTGGGTTAAAATTCTCAAAATGTTCGACAGCGCGTCGTTTCTTTTCCGCATCTTTGGCTCCTTTTGTTGATTCAAATTTCAGGACCGGTGAGATCCCAAAATTTTTTTATCAACACTTGGAGCCAAAGTCCAGCTTTCATTTCAGGCCGTTAGAGCATGTTTCGGTGCCAACCCCAACACTTATAGACGTATGCGACCTTTTTGATACACTTTTCGACTTAGATTCACAACAGGGTTAATCCCTTTCCAAGTCATGCTTTTTGCCCATTCAACCATCGTATGCGCATCAACCAGTTTTGCTCCGTTCCAATGCTTTTCCAAGATTCCCCAGCACCGTTCGACAGGATTGTATTTGCTGTGATATGGAGGATAATACAGCAGTTGCACGGGCGTGTCGATATAATCCGTAAAGTCCACCATGCGATTAAGAAATTGGGTTCGCCGCCCACTGCTTTCCGGACCGTTGTCGGCTTTGATCTGAAGCAGAGAAATTTCTTCGCGTTCCGCCGACGGCATACTGTCCCACCAGTCAAGCAAGGAGTCCGTGATAAAATCGCTTGTCTTGGCGGAACTGCCGAAGGCGATGTGCAATTGCCCGGTGTCTTCGTCCAGCACCCCGAACGGGGTATATTTTTCAGTACAGCCCATGTCGTGGTCGGCGGCTTTGTCGTCCCCCCGCGTTTTGCCTCCTCTGGAATAGTCGCCGATCTTCACGGTGGCCTTGCAATCTATGCTTACCCGCTTGGCTTTTCCTTCCCCGCTGTTTTGTCCGTCCTTTTCTTTTATGTTGCCGAAAATGGCGTCAGTTTCCGCAGTTTTTTTTGGGGCTTGGCTTTTAGCACCGGTCGCAGCCGATACCCGTTGCGATTGAGAATGTTCGCCATGCTTCTGGGCGACGGCGCCTCCTGCGCAAAACCGTTGTCTTTCAATTGCTTTAGAGCCTCCTTTGCCGTTAGCCGAGTAAATGACAAGGTTGTCTGGAAGGTTGGATCCTGCTGAGATTGCGATTCCGCTAATTTGAATAAAAACGCGGCCGCTTCAGGATGTTTTTCCTCCCACAATTTGTTGCCGCAGCAGGCTTTATGCGGACCCAAACAGGTGAAGCCGGTGCGTTTCTCGTGAAGCCCCAAGCTCGACGGAATTACGATTCCAGCCAAATATTTCCTCCGTTTGACGAGGATTTCCTTGACAATACTTTAGTGACATTTCAGCCTGGAAAGACCTGCGTTTGGATCCTTTCATTTTCTTTGCGGCCTTTTTTTAAATCTTCAATATGACCGGCCTCCAATGAATTCTTGTCGCTTGCGCCAAACTCTCCTGAAAAATCTGATTTCATACGATTACCTCATGCCAATTTATTAAACTTGAGGTAATGTATCTCTTTGCGAATTTTTTGTCCATCCCTCCTTTGCTGTATATTTGAGTTTTTTCAAGATTTTACCAGGTTGTCGGTATGAATATTTATGCAAATCACCTTACGATCAATATTGTACGAGTGTGTATGGAGCCTGTCCTATCTTTGATATAGTCCGTTTTCGCGAGCATCCCGCCCATGCCGCTGTCCACAGCGTCCGTTTGGCATTTGTCGGTGCCTGCGGCAGCAGCATTAGGATCGGAGGAGCGAGGTTTCGATTGGTCGATGCGCCGCCATCGCGGCCCGCGCCCATGTCGAGGATCCGATGTTTCGTCGGAGCGAAACGGTACCATTGTATCGGAGGATTTGCATCGCGTTGCGTTGCGGAAGGGAGATCGTATGCCGGACATCGCGTAACTTCACGTTTGCCATGGGTGCACGGGGAGGTGCATCGCCGGCGCTTGACGCCGGCAATGCGAGACCTTTCGAAGGCGGCTTGTTTCGGTATCCTGTTCGTTGCGGGAGCAGTTCGAAAAACGGGCGCGACGCATCCATTTCGCGTTTTCAATAGCTACAGATCGATTATTTGCCTGGCGAGCCAAAGCTCTTGGTGCGACGGATGGCAGGCCATTTTCGACACGATCTCTTGATTGTCGGCGGTTTTCAGCAGATACATTCGAATTATGCCGTATTCGCCTTCGAGAAAGGTGCCGTAGCTGACAGTGTGGGAAAAGCCCGAGAGCCTGAACAGTTCGCGTATCTGTTCCGTCTGCCATTGGCCGACTTCCTCCACGATGGTCAGCGGCGTCAAGGTCGCTACCGCATCGTTTGCCGTCACTCCCCCGCCTCTGGAATAAATCATGTTCGCGGCCCAGTAGACCTCCTGGAAGAAGGGAAAATATTTATCCGGCAACGTCCTTATTTTTGTCGATTTTTTCAAATGCTCTTTCAGGCGTTCTTCGCCCAGCGGAATCATGATGTTTTTTTCGGCGATTTTCTCGGCTTCGGCTTGAGATTTGCCATTCCCCATTTCTAACTGAAGAATGTCGTTGTAGGTGCGTCCTGGATACGTTCCTTTTCTCAGTTGGAAAGATTTTTTCTCCTTAGGCTTCCTCGCAAGACAGTATTGTCCGTAAGCGGTTGCCGCAGGAACGTGGGCAAACAAGACGCAGTAGTCCAGGTCCCCATCCTCTTCCGCCTGGACGAGGGATTCGATCAGTTTGGCGATATAGGTGTTCCACACGTCCGTGGCACCTCCTTGGACGACGACCACCGGCGCGTCTCTAAAGCGTTTCAAATGGAAGTCGGGCGAGGGGCTTCCGAAAAATTTCGAGTCCCAAGTGTTCATCTGCCTAACCAGCCAGTCGCGAGCCGCTTGTCTGATTTCATCCCTGCTTTGTGACAATTTTTCAGCTTCATCGGCGGCCAAAAACGTGCCTAAACCCAGCCCTGATCTATCTTCGGTTTCGATGGCGAATACGCCGGGAACGTTTTCTAAATTAGCGGAAGTGCTGTATTTTTGCCACTCTTTTGGCTGGCCGTCGTCGCTGCGAACGACGAACTGATCGGGCAACCCTCCGAAAACGCCTGGGATGCGGTAGACCGAACCGATCCTTCCGAGCCAGTAGGAGTAGAATTGGCTCGGAGCCACGTACTCCGGATAGAGAAACACTCGCTGGGCGCAATTTTCCATGTCTCTCATCCGATCAATGCCAGCCCTGACTTCCGGGGCTTCCACTCTGTCCTTTCCGAATATCCTGGACAAAGTGTAGCCCCATGCGTGATCGAAAACTTCGATTCGCGATATTCTGGACTCGTCGGCTTCCTTCGCTGCTTTCAGCGCGGCAGGGCAGCCGAAGCTGATCACCACGCATTGATCGGCCCACGTTTCTTCATTTTCCATGAAAAAGGATTTGAGATCTTCCTTTTCCATTTTGATATAGTCATCGAGGCCCTCGCTCCAAGCTTGCAGGTTTCTTTGGGTCTCCTCCTTGTTGACTCCGCCGCGCAGGTCCTTGCCAAGCTTGAAGACATTGTCGCGTCGCACGACGGTCACTTTCACGATGTCCTCGTTTCCGAAGCCGGTTTCGCGGTCTTTCTCGAGGGGCTCGTCGCACCGCTCTTCGAGAAGGGCGGCGTAGAGGAATCGGGTGATTTTGACCGATTCGGACTGTACGCGAACGTGCAGCCGGTTTCCCGATGAAGCCTCTTTCCGAAAAAATTCGATCAAGCCTTTGACGATATAGTATACTCCCATCGCCGGACCTAGCCCATCCTCGTTGGCGTATAGCTTCACAGCTATCCTTTTGCCCATATGCCTTTCTCCTTTCTTCGAATCGTTGAAACAGAGTTCGGTCGTGGCAGGCGGCGGAACGCGAACCGATAGCCGCTTGCGAAGACGTTCCCATGGCAATTTTCGTCGGTTCGGACGCAAGGTTCGACGCCGAAGAATTTCCTCGATTTGATCTATTTTGCACCGATTTCGGCAATCTGCGAACGGCCTCTGTTCTTCTTGCCGGAATCGATTATCGGCTTGCTGGCCATCGGCCGCAAAAGCCCGGACAATCCAAGTGCGCATCCTAAAATGCAGAAGCTTCTTTTGTCAACAGTTTCCTTGCAAAACCGCGATTCCATTTTTGAAAAGAAAACCTGGGATGAGCGACCAAAATCGGCCAATTGCGCTGTGTATGATCGAATCTTCGGCCTTCGCGACGAAAAGGCGATAGCCGTTCGGATGGATGTGGAGTGCCTTGCCCGCCGATAGAACAAATGTTTGCCCTTATTTGCATTCGAACGGGACAGCTCTATGCCGTTTCAACGCAAGACGGCTGGAATTTGGCCTTGACATTCGAATTCGAATCAGGCTAATAGTTTCACGAAATCAAGATTTAGGTCGAAAATTGTTTCAATGCAATCGTTTGTTTTACAGGCCTCGAATGAAAATGCCAAAGCGCGTCACCATAAAAAACATCGCCGAAGAGGCGGAATTGTCCGAATCGACGGTCTCCAGGGTGCTCAGCGGAAAGGGCCCCGAATTCAAGATAAGCGAAGCGACGCAAAAAAAAGTCGCGGAAATCGCCGAGCGGCTTGGGTACTATCCCAACGCCCTTTCGAGAGCGGTTCGCCTGAACGAACCGGCAAAAATGGTCGGGGTGATCGTTCCCGCAATCCACAACCTCTTCTACTCCGCCATGGTGCAGAGCGTCGAGGAAAGCATCTCGCCGTTCGGGTTCTCCATTCTGCTTGGCAGCAGCAGGGAAGACGTCGAGCGGGAGGTGAAGCTGGTGCGACTGATGAGGACCAGGATCGTGAGCGCCATGATCATTTGTCCGGTGGGCTTCGAAGTAGACCATATCAACGAAGCGTTCCGGGACGGCCTTCCGACGGTCGCCATGGATCGCTACGACGAAAAGCTGAAATGCCCATTCGTGGGCGCCGGCAACGAGCAGGGCGCATACGAAATGGCCAAGTATCTGATCGGCTGCAATCACCGGCGCATAGCGGCCGTCCCCGCGCTGAACCCTCTGGCCATAACCAGAGAGCGAATGGACGGCTTCGCGAGAGCGCACGGCGAAGCGGGCATCGAGATCGACGAAAGGCTTTTGACGGGAAGAGAATACAGCAAGAGCGAGGCTCGGGCCGAAGCCAATCTTCTGCTGAGCATGGACGATCCCCCGACGGCGATTTTCGCGTTGAACAACAATGTCGCCATGGGCGTCTTGGAACATATTTCGAGAACCAATAAGCTCAAAATCCCGGACGATGTCTCGGTCGTGGGCTTCGACGACGAATTCTACATGCCGTATCTGTCGACTCCCATGACGACAGTGTCCCAAAACTGCCGCGATATGGGCATGATCGCGGCGAAGATCCTGATGGAACAGTGGGAGGAATCGGGTACGACGGAGGGCAAGAAGATCGTGCTGCCCACCGAGCTGAAAATCAGGGGGTCTGTCAAAACCATGGAGCCGCGCGCGAAATCTTGAAGGTCCGAGATTTCGCCCCCCGTCGAAAGCTCGGATCGGAAATTCGATAACATGGAGGAAAGGAAAAAGATTATGGCAAGAGATCGGAGGGAGAGGATACTGGCCGTCGATTTGGGCGGGACCAATCTGCGGATGGGCATCTACGATCCGTACGCGAACAATTTCGATGAAAAATACGCCTTTTTCGAGGAACCACTGTACCGTTTGGAAAATGGACAACCCGTTTCCATCGAAGGCGTTGTCGATGCGATCCACCAATTCGGCGAAAAGCTCATTCCAGGCCTTGAAAACAAGGAGGAACGGCTCTCTGCCGTGGCGCTTTCCGTGCCCGGCCCGTTCGATTACGACAGGGGCGTTTGCTATATCGCCCACAAGCGGAACTTGGCGAGAATTTGCGGCGAGGATTTGAAAAGCGCGATCGAAAAGAAACTCAAGGCGAGAGTTTTTTTCATCAACGACGCCAGGGCTTTCGCCCTCGGCGCCTGGCGATCCAAATTCACCCACGTGAACAGGTTCGTTGCGATCACGCTGGGAACCGGCTTGGGGTGCTCCCTGTTGTTCAACGGAAAGCCGGCCGAAGACATCCACAGGATCCCCTCGGGCGGCGAAATCTATTGCCAGCCTTACAGCTTCGAAGATCTCGAGGCGGGCGCGGTAGATTTCAGCAAGTCTCTGAAAACGCCTTTTGCGAACTTGCCATCCGGGAATCCGCGTTCCGACGGAGGGGAGCCAAAGACTGCCGATTTCGAATTTCTTCTCTCGGCCGCCGGAATTTCCAGGATATACGGATCGCTCGAAGGAGAAGGCGAATCTTTGACAATCGACTTTGAGAAGCTCAAGCAAGAGTACGACGATTACGTCGCCAAGCCGCACGGGGGAAAAGCGGGGGGGAAAAGCGTGGAAGATATCGCGCGGGAGGCCGATGCCAACACGCGCTTGGGGGATTTGGTATTCGGCTTTTTCGGCCAGGAATTGGGCAAATGCCTGGCTCGCGCGCTGAAGGGCTTTCGGCCGGAGACCGTCTTGATCGGCGGAGCCATTTGCGGATCGAAGCATTTGTTCGCGGAAAAGGTCAGGACGCATTTCAGGAAAGCGTCGGGACAGAAAGTCGAAATCGAGTTTCATGGCGAGGCTGGGGAGCAGAAAACGACCCCGGTTGTGAAAACTTCGGAATACGCGATGCGCGGGGCGGCCCACTACGCAGTCGATGCGACCAGGCCCCCCCGGAGAAGCCTGTTGATCGTTCCCAACGAGGACGGCTTGGGGCCGTCCTCGCTGACGTTCTACTTCGCCAAGGAGCTTTTGGAGAGAATCGAACAGGACAAGGACGGCTTGGGCAACTTCCGGGTCGATATTCGAAACAAGACCAAGGAAAAGTACAATCGCAATCTTTACCGGAAATACATTGAAGCCGGTTTGCTGCGAGTCGAACCTATCGACAACGTGATCAGGCTCGGCAAGGGGGAAGGCAAGCTGGGGTTCGAGGATTCGCTGAGCAAGCTGATCCGCTATCCGACTCTCAGCAAGGCTTACGAAACCTTTCCGGTCAACCGCATCGAAGGAGACTCGCGCTGCTCCGCGGTCATCGACTTCGGGACGCCCGCGGCTGTCAGGGCCGCGTCCAAGAGAAACATTCCGGCCATCACCGTTTTCGATCACAAATGGAGCTTCAGCTACGAGAAAACCATCGAATTGTACCGAAAGGAGGAAACGTTCACCAAAGGAGAAAAAACCGTCGGGGAAGCCGTCGAGGTCGCTCTCGACAAAATCAGGGAAGACGAAGCCCTCGCGAATCTCGTCTATTATTTCCCGACTTTCGTAACTCCGGAGGAGTACCACGAACAATGGCGAAAGACCACTTTCGCCAAGACCGAAAACATTGGCGGAGTTCTCGGCGGCAAAAAGCGCCAGACCCTGAAAATCGCCGATGCGGTCATGGCGATTTTGAAACGAGACGGTTCGGAAAATCAGAACGACTCCGATCCCTTCTACGCAGACGCCAGGACCATCACGGAAAAGCGCGAGCTGATGCCCGACAAATATGAGGAATGCCGCCGGAAAATGGTCGAATTCTTCAAGGCGAAAAGTCGAAAGGACGTGGGCATCAACAACGAAGCGATTTACGATTTGCTGAATCCGAAAGATGGAGAGCCCGGGCGAGTCGATTTGTACGAAGCCCAAATAAATGGACAGGCGGAAGACTCGGCCGACCGGTTGTTGTACCACTACGTCAAGAGCGAAGTCGTAAGGTACGCCTTGGGGTTCGATACCGGAAACAAGAAACCTATCATCTTTCTGTCGGGCGGCGGCACCGACGTTTGGACCGACCCGATGTGGGAGAGAATCGTTTCCCTGGCGCTGGCCAAGGAACGAAAGAAAGAATTGCCTTTCAACATCGTATGCTGCCCGACCGACAAGGCAGGCCAGAAGTTCGGGCTGGGCAATCGCGACTTCGAAATCCGCGATCAGAAGGGAGACGCGAAAGCGGGGGAAGAATTCAGCGTGCTGAAAACGCTGCGCGTACAATGCTGGAAGGCGGAGAACGAGACCGGCGACGCGTCGGAGCAAATACGCTTCGCCTGGGATGTCACCGACGGGACCTACCAGGAGCTGTTTCACGGGATCGATCTGATTGTATCGAGGGCGGGAGGCGGCACCGTCAACGACGCCATCGCATGCCGCGTTCCCATGTGCTGCGTTGAGGAGCCCAATCACTGGCAAGTCGAAAAGATCAGAAAGAACATGGAGGACAAAGGGCTGACGAGGACGATCAAGCTGGAGGAGTTCAGGCTCGACCCGGTGGCTATCCTCCAGCGCGAGCTTTTCGAATATGCGGAGGACAACGCGAAGATCAAAAGAGCCATGGAGAAAATCCCCAACCGGTGCGAGAAAAAAATCGTGGACGGCATCGTGAAATTCCTGTTCGAAAGAGAGACGTTCTTCGATACCCTCGATTACGAAATCGGATAGGGACCGTTTGCTCCAGAAAAAAAAGATGGATCGAAAAAAAACGGGCGCTCCTTTCGGAGCGCCCGCCCGCGATCTGCAAAGCGGCGGAGCCGCCGCCGCTCAACCCGGAATTTCGTTGGACGCCTAGGAAAAGAGGTTTCGATCCATCAAGCGGCCGCCCCCGGTTTCGCCGGCATCATTTTTTCCCATATGCCGATAAACCGCAGCGCCTCCTCGAGGTTGCCGGGTTCCTTGAAATCGTGAATCGACTCGGAATCGTTCAATACGAACCCGGCCGTTTTGTCCCCGACGATTTGCGTGACGTCGCCGGTAACCGTTTCGGTGTAGAGCCTGGCCCCTTTGCAGCGCAAATATCGAGGCAATCGGGCTCGCTCCAGCGCGTTCTTCAGTCCGCCGACCCAATAGTAGTTTCGAAAGGCGTTGTACGGCGCATATCTTTTCCCGGCGCGCTCGACGAGTTCTCTGAGTCCCGGAGATTTGAGGCAGATCGTCTCCGCAAGAAACTTGCGCTCAGTGTTGCGGATCTGCACGAAGCTTCCGCCTTTTTGGCCATGTGGATTGTTCACCAGTTCGACGCCGACAACCGCGCCGCTTTCGTTCATTTTGCGAAGAAAGTATGCCAGACGTTTCAGGCTGACGACGTCTTCGGTCCACATCGTCAGGTCGTTGATGCGCTGGGAGCGGACGACCTCGACGCCTCGGCTCACCAAGATGTCGAGAAGGCTCTCGTTTTCGACGACCGACAAGGCGCCGTCTTGCGCAGCCGCTCGCACTTGCCCTGTCCTTGCGAGCTGCTCCAGAGCGTATCCGTGTCCGGGGGGCAATTCCAGGCTGTCTTCGTCCAGCAGGAAACGTCCGGGCTCCGGCCCAGGTCCGTACCCTTTGAAAAGCCGGTCCGCCAAAATGTAGACGTTTTCCGATCTGAAGCCGTAAAATCGTTTTCGACGCAAATCATCGACCACGCTATCGACGATCCCGTCGTTGACGTGAAAAATTACGACGAACTGAGCGATCATCTCTTCGGGATCCTTGCCGTTGTCGAACGCGATTCTCTCCAAAAGCGCCCTCAAGGCCATCGCTTGGCGGGGTCCCATTCCGGGATCGGGGCACTTGTCGTCCAAGTCGCCGAAGGCCTTTCGCACGCTTTCCCGATATTCGTCCAGCGCGCCTTTTCCTGCGAACTTGCCTTTCAACGCTTTTCGCACCTCCTTTTGCTGCTCTTCGGTCAATTCGCTGGTTTCTCCGATCGCACATTTGGCCAGCTCCTTCACCTTGATTGCGTACATGGACCCCAATCCCATGCGGGTTGCCGCCCCCCCGAAATTCAAATGAACGGCGATCCGGCCTTCCAAGTACATTCGGGCGGCCTCCGAAGTATCGATTTTTTGCTCGGACAATCTTTCCGCGTCCGCAAACCGCAAATCGTCCGCCGTCATGTTTTTTCCGTCGATTCGCAAGGCGTTCGCATAGTCGACGACCTTGCCCATGTCGGTTTCGTTTCCGAACGCCTTGAAAAGACGACGTTGCAAGCCTTTCGTTTTCGCGACCTCCTCGATGTCCCTTTCCATCCGATTTTGGTCGGCTTCCGCAAGCGTTTCCATCTTCAAGGACATTGCGCCACCTCCTCCTTTCTTTTTGCGAAGCGTTTCATTGGCGGCCGCCCGAAACATCGCCCGCCCCAATCCGTTCGCCGGTCGCGCCGCAAGCCGTTTGTTTTCTTCGGTCCGAAATTGCATGCAAATTGCGGCGGACCAGGCCGAAGGCTCTGAGCGGCGGCCAGCAAACACGTTCGGATTTAATAAAACAAACGATTGCATTATGTCAATCACTTTTTTCGGCGCGTTAGAACAATATTCTTGCGCAGCCGTTTCGACGAGAAACGGCTGCGCCGACGAAATGGATGGCGTCTGGTTACGCGGACTTTTGGGTGGAACGAATCGCTGGTTGAGCAAAGCGGATTGCGGCGATGGGTTTCGCACTCGCCTCGGCTTCGAATGGCCCTGCCGCTTCCCGAATTTCCTTGCCAAGGGAAAAAGCAAGTTCCCCGGCGCAGGCGGCAACGTGAAAATCGTGGCGTGCGGCCGATACTCGGACCCCGCCATGTGCGACCTGTTCGCCGCATCACCCCAGTTCGCGTCCAATGTCCAATTTGCAAAGGTTGAAAGCGATAGCGCACGTAAATATGTTTTGCCAACATTCAACCAGTACGCCGAAAGCTGCATGCGCTAAATGAAAGGAACGCCATTTTTTACGCCAGAAATGCCGCAGAGTTCGTTTTGCCGTCCAAAGTCCTGACGCTCTTTCTCCTCACGATCGCCGTCATCTCCGCCGGGCCGGTCGGAGCACCGAGCGCCAATGAGGGTTCCCTCGCCGTCGCGGGCGAGACCGAATTCGCGGAATTCGCCGATCGGGTCGATGGAAACCCCGACGGGACTGCGCCGACCCTTGACCGGCATGTCGCGTCGCGGAGCGAATCCGCGCCTGCCATCGACGACGGGACCGATTCGGACGCGTCGCAGGACTGCAAGTTCCTGGCGGAATCATCGGAAAGCCGGAGGATTCCGACCACCTTTACGGTCGTCAATCTCGACGACGACGGACCAAGCTCGCTGCGGCAAGCGATCATCGACGCCAACGCCGGCGGCGACGCGACCGACGTCATCGAGTTCCAGGACGGGCTGGCCGGGACCATTTCGCTCGCGTCGGGCGAGATCGCCATCACCGGTTCGCTGATCATCAATTGCCCGGGCTCGGACGCGATCACGGTGGATGCCCAGGGCAACTCGCGAATCTTCAACATCGACGATTCGAACGCTTCCAATCTGCTCGACGTTGAGATCGTCGGCCTTACCCTGACTGGAGGGAACGCCGCCGTTTCCGGCGGAGCCATACGCAGCCAGGAGAATCTCACGATTAGCAACTCGGCGATCAGCGGCAACTCGGTGACGGGAAGCGGAGGGGGGATCGGAGCGAATGACGGCCGCACCGCAGTCTACGGCAGCATCATGAACGATAACTTGGCGACGGGATCCGATGCTTTGGGAGGGGCGATCTACGGCAACGGAGAGATAACCGTCGAGGATAGCGCATTCAGTAGCAACTAAATTTCCAGTTTTTTTTCGGCGGTTTTGCGTGCCGCGAATTCATCCGTCGTGCTGAGAGATCCTTTGTACTTGCCTCTCAGTGATCGAAAGCGGCCGGAGGGCTTCGTATGTTCCACTTCTACAATTACGATTTTCGCGACACGACCCGCAAAGCCTTTCAAGATCTCTCGGGGAATCTCGAGCATCCCCGTCTCCGGTATTTTGACCTGAAAGGTCTGGAATTTCATGCGTATCATTTTTGCTTTCTCGCGCCGATTTTACGTCGGCGATAGTCGATATGAAAATGTCCGGACGTTATTTCCGGCGCGAAACGGATTTGGAAGCCGTCTGAACTGGCCGAGCATTGGAGCTGCTCTTTGCGGTTCGCAAAACACGCCCGTGACTTTGCCACGCTCAACGGCATGTTTTGTATTTCGACAATCCATCATTAATTCTTCTTTTTTTCCACGTGACCCGCTACTCCGCATCTATGTACAGGACAAAAAATGACTATACTTCGAATCAACTTTGTTGAGGCACTTTCTATCAGGAGCGGCCGACTCGAAGAATCTCGCCGCCAATTTTTTAAATGCGTCAAATCGGTCGCTTATGTTCAACAGAACATCCCTGAGTTCGTTGAGACCGTGTCGAAACAGGCTGATCTCCTTTCGACCGTGCTTCTTTATCTAGATTTCCTTTACCGAATTCATCCATTTGCCGGTGGCGACACACCAGCAATACGCGATGGCCATCAGCGCCACCAGTTTTCGAACTCTTTCCGGCTCGACGACATGGGTGCATTCGAAATCGAATCCGCGCGTCTTCAAGCAGCCGAACAGGGTCTCGATTTCCCATCGTTCCCTGTAATCGTCCAGCGCTCCCTCGGGATCGGAATCGGTCACAAGGATTAGGTATTCGGATTTCGGCAGTCGCAGGCCGACTGCATGGAGCCTGACCCCGCAAACGGTTCTCCTGCCGTCGAGAATCGTCCACTCGCCGGGTTTCAACATTCGGAAAAAATTCTTGGCGGGAACCGGCGCGCCCCTGGAATTGGTCGCCATTATATTCTCTTTTATTCGCATTCGAAAGGGGATGGTTTTGTCGAGCAAGTATTCGAACCAGGCCTGCCCGATAAATTCCCTGTCTCCGGTCGGGCATTTGATTTTCCGCAGCGGAAAAATGTGAAGAAACGCTTTGACGATCGATATCCTTTCGGAGGTGTTGGAGTTTCCCCGTTTGCGCAGGGGAATCCAAAAAAGCGGGATTGCGCTGCCTTCGTACGCGACTCCGAGCGTGAGAACGTTGAGGTTGATCTTGCCGTATTTCCAGTTTGTCCTGTCCATGGCCAAAGTCCAGGATTCCAGTTCGCTAAGCACCAGCGAGGCGACAAGCTCGGCGATCATGAAAAGATCCAGTTCGAAGTCGCGCAGAAATCGCTGTATTCTCTTGTATTTCGAGTCTCTGTGGGCCGCTCCGGGCTTCCCGGTCGCGACCTTTTTCAGATTGACCGTACTCGTTTTCAAAAAGCCGACGATGAAACATGCCAGGAAATTAATCCTCGCGCCGTGCATTATTACGAGTTTTTTCAAAGCGGCCTTGATCAAATTGAACTCTTTCACGATGCAACCTCCTTGGTAAAAGATCCTTGGTTGCATCCTTATTATGCACATATCTCGATAAAAATCCAGTTGTTTTTATGGGTAATATTTATGATTTATGATGAACATTAGCCTTTTTTTGTCCCGTACACAGACTCCGCATACAAATAGGACATGAAGCTATCAAGCTTTCGGTCGAAACTCAACGAAAAAGAATCTGACTTTTTCAAACGTTTCGGAAAAGAAATCGTAAGGGCAATCACCGCCGGGGCGTGTTGAAATTCTCGGAACCAGCCTCGGCAAACCGGCAACTTCAGTTGTGCAGAAGTGGCAGGGCTATCGTGGAAAAAAGCGTGTCTGCATTACGCGAGCCTTGCGAGGAAATTTTTTCCACATGGCGAAAATCTGGCGACGGCCGACATCTACGGCGACGGCCTGGACGAAATCCTGACGGCCGACAACGGTAGCCGCCTCACAGAAGGCATCCGGCGGCCAGCGCCAGAAAGGACCGGAACGCCCAGGTGTTCCACCAAGCGGGCCGCACGACCACCCGCACCGACGCGCCCTCTTCGTTCCAAACTCCGTCGTTGTTGGAGGCTTTGACCCGAAAGACGTATTGTCCGGGATTCAGGTTGGTGTAGGTGGCGAAACGCCTTTCGCTGTCGGCGAAAGTCCAGTTCCTGTCGAAACCTTCCAGCATGTAGGCATAGCGGTTTTTCCCGGGAGCGGCGTAGTCGAGCGCGGCGAATTCGAACGCGAAGCGGGAATGCCGGGGGTACAGGACGATCCTGCCGACGTAGCCGACCTGTTTCGGCATCAGAGCGTCCGGGCCGATGGGAGCGGACTCGTTGAACACCAGAAAATCGGTCAGTACGACCGGAGGCGGATGGGGGTTGTTTCGGATGCGGTCCGGGTGGAACCGATCGAGACCGTCGGGGCCGCCGAAATAGATCTCTCCGTCGCGGGTCTTCAGGTACGCGGAGCCGTAGAACTTGTCGCCCTGGAGTCCGTCGGATACGTCGTAGTTAAAGAAGGTTTCCTCGCGGGGGTCGAATTTGGAAACCCCTTTGTCCGTGGACAGCCAGAGAAAGCCCCGTCCGTCCTCCACGATGCTCTCCACCGTGTTGCGGGGCAAACCGTCCCTGACCGTGTAGCCGCGAAACCGGCCCGTGCTCCTGTCCATGCGGTTCAGTCCCGCCGGGGTGGCCAGCCACAGAACGCCGTCGCGATCCTCGTGCATATTGATCACGAGATTGTCGCTTATGCTGTTCGGGTCCTTAGGGTCGTGGCGGTAGTGGACGAAGGTTTCCGTTTTCGGGTCGAACCGGTTCGGGGCCTGCGAGGCGCCCGCCCAGAGCGTTCCGTCGCCGTCGATGAACAGGCGCCAGACGTTGTTGTCGCTGAGACTTCCCGGATTGTCGGGCTCTTTCGCGTACCGCGAGAACCGCCCGGTTTTCGGGTCCGGCCGATTGATCCCTCCGAAGGTGGTGGCGATCCACAGATAGCCGTCGGCGTCTTCCCGGATGCCCCGGACCGCGTTGTGGCCGAGGCTGTTTTCGTCCTTTTCGTCGTGCAGGCAATGTGCGAAGACGCCGGTTTCGCGGTCGAACCGGTCCAGTCCGCCCCAGGCGCCCACCCACGGCGTTCCCTCGGAATCCTCGCGCAGGGCGAACACGGTGTCGGGGATCAGGCTGTCCGGATCGTCCGGGTCGTGTCGAAAGTTGGAAAAGCGTTCGGCGGAAGGATCAAACCGGGTCAGCCCCCCGCCAGTGGAGCCGATCCACACGAAGCCCTCGCGGTCCTCCAGCATGCCTAAAACAGACGAATGGGAGAGTCCGTGCTCGACTCCCGAAATTCGCCGGTACAGCGTGAACTTGGGATGCCCGGATCGTAGCGGTCCACGCCCCCGCCCCGGCTTCCGACCCACAGCGCCCGACGCGGTCCACCAGCAGCGGGTGCGTGTCGTTGTTGCTCGGGCTGTACGGGTCGGAAGGGTCGTGCGCGAACGTTTCGTACGTTTCGCTCGCCGGGTCCATCCGGCAAAAGCCGCCGCCGTGTACGCCTACCCACAGCTTGCCGTCTCCCGCGTAGCACACGTCGTATACCGGGTCGTACCCCGGACTGCGCGGGTCGGAAGGATCGTGGACGTATCTTCGGAAAGTCCCCGAGTCCGAACCGATGCTGTTTTCGATATCCGGGTCGGGCTCGTACACCCGGAAGGAAATTCCGTCGTACCGGTTCAACGCGCCTTCCAGAGCGAACCACATGAACCCCCGCGAGTCCTGCTGGAGAATATCGTACACCACGGCCCTGGAAAGCCCCTGTCTCGTGGACAGGTGCTCGAACCGCACCCTCTCTCGCCCTGCTTGAGACGGCGCCGCCGACGCCGGGCAAAGCGCCAGCGCCAGCGCCAGCGCCAAACATGCCGGAATCGATTTTCGCAAAGCCGTTTCTCCGTGTTTCTCCGATTCGCAAAGGAGTCGATGGCGCGCGGCGACCCGATGCCGCCGTGTTCGCCGCCAATGGCGCCTCTTCCTTTATCGACCGCCATCCGAATCGATCGTACAGTCCCCGCTCGAAGCGATCAAGAGAATTCAGGGAAAAATCCAGGAGGTTTTCGAGAAAAAGCCCCGCAGGCGCCGGGCCTACGGCATGCCCAAGGCCCTCCTCAAACGATAAACGAAACAAAAGCCACAGCCGCCAAACCACCATCCGGCCGCTTTCCCCTGCCCGCTCATCCGGCGAATTACCCACGACAACCCCGCTATCCCATCTTTTCAGACGCCACATTGTCCTAAAATATACCTGTTTGAAAAATCCGCCGACGGCGTTGCCAAGGTCGTCTGCACCTCAAAAGACGGAAAGACCGGGCAAACCTTTGACGCCCTCGACTGGCTCGCGAGGATCGTCGTTCATATACCGAATAAATACGAGCAGTTGGTTCGGTACGTCTGGTATTTCTCAAACAAGTCGAGAGGGATGAGAAAAAAAGCGGAAACCGACGATGCGATACCGTCGATCGCGCCCGGAGAACCGACGTCGAAACAGTTCCCCCGCAGCCGGGCGATGCCGATTCAAAAAATCTACGAAGTCGATCCTCTTTGCTGTCCCAATTGTCAAAATCAAATGCGAATCGTATTGATACTAGAGACCGGTCCAATAGTCAAAAAGATCCTGGAGCATCTCGATCTGCGGGACACGCGAAATCACGATCCGCCCAACGAAGACCTGTCTCATATCCTAAGAACTCGTCTACGACGATTCGGACTCCCAAATCCCGCAATACTACTATTGGGACTGAGTCCCTCCCTATCTGAAAAAAAATCGAAACCGGGATCGGCGCCGGACTGCGGCCCGAAACAGGCCGTTTCCCATGTTTTTCGCGATTTTTCCGACTTCCGCAAACCATGTTCAATTCATCGGCAATCTTTGCCCATTCCAGTTCGGATTCGACGACCGCCCGTCCGCCCGCGCCCGCCCTCCGCCGCAACATGTTGCGGCGGAGGGCGGGCGCGGGCGGACGGGAAACAATCGAAAAGCCCGGTGTAGTTTCGTTGACAAAAAGCAAGTTCCTATCTTTGACCATTTGACTTCGAGTCGGATCTTACTGTAGAATCCGACCGATTGTTTTCGCAAAAAATGGAAAGATTCGCTGCTTTATCGTGTAGCGTTCGATGCAAGAAGCTTATCACTCGATGTTCAAGTTTTTTTCCGAACGTACGGTAGAAGCGGCTTCCAGCCGCTTGGCAAATGCGGCTGGAAACCGCTTCCACTTTGATTGGCCGTCAATTTCGGCCAAAAAACTTGAACATCGAGTATCACCGATTGACCAAAGCGGAAAGTTCGAGTTCCAAATCAAAAAATCGCGGAACATACGCATCTGAAAGCGGGAATTGAAATGAAACGGGAACGATTTGGGCAACTGTCCTTCGCAGTCGCTGTCTTGGCGATATCGGCAATTTTGTCGTCCTGCGCCGGAGCGCCTCCTTGTCCAACCCTGGAAAGGGACGGGAACCGATTCGGTTGGACGGGCGGGGCTTTCATGGGCGACTGGGACTACCACTATCGTTGCGCGCTGTCGTACATCGAGGGCCGCTTCTACGACGAGGCGGCGCAATGCTTGGAAAAGGCGCTCGCCCAGCGTTCCGAGGACAAATGGAACGCGCGTGCGTACGGCTATCATTTTCTGGATTATTTCCCCAACCGCGAAAGAGGCCTCGTCCATTTTTACAAGGGCGAATACGAAGCGGCCCGTCGGTCGCTCGAATTGTCCATCTCGCAAGAGCCTTCCGACAAAGCCTTCCATTTTCTCGACTTGGTGCGCCGCAAAACCATGCTTTTGCAAGGCCTATCCGCAGGGAAGCCGCAGATTGCCATCCTTTCGGCCGGGAGAAGCATGAGCGGGGAAAAAGCGATCAAAACGCGGTCGTACCCGTTTTCTCTGACCGGCGAGGCGTTCGACGAACGATACGTTTCCGAAATTCGAATCGAGGCGAAGGACGTTTTCGTCGGCTATTCCCGACGGAAGCTTTCCTTTGAAAAACAGCTGTTTCTGGAGGAAGGCGAACACGGGATCGAAATAGAAGCCAGAAACCTTTTGGGGGGAGTTTCCAAATCGGTCGTACGTATTCTCGCTGACAGGTCCGGGCCTGTAGTCACCATTACGAAAATCGAGCCGGGCGGATACATAGAGGGGTATCTGGACGACCTTTCGGCGGACGGCGTTTTCTTCGATCCGCCCCCCGCCGGAAATATTTTCCGGATCCTCTTGTCCGATTCCCGAAACCGCGTCGAATTGTCCGCCATCGACGAGTTGGGCAACGCGACTACCGACTCTATCGACGTATCCGGACGTTTCGCGCTGCGGCCCGCCCCCTTGTTCGCCTCTTGGTCCCCGCTCGCGGCCTCGGACGCCGAATCCGGTTTCGACGCCGGCCCTCCGGCTCCGATCGCCATAGAAACGTTTTCTCCGAAACGCAAAAACGTCTTCAAGCACACCGTTCGCATCGGGTTCAAAGTGAAACGCAACATACCCCTCGAATCCATAACGGTGAACGGAACCGCTCTGGAATTTCGTCACGGCCGCATTTCGATATTCAGCCATTTCGCGAAGTTGCGTCCCGGACGAAACGATTTTTCGATTCGAGCCAGGTCCGAATCCGGGCTCGTCGTCTCCAAGGAATTTTTTCTGATTCGCGAAATCCCGGAGCACGAAAAGCGCCGATACCGTTATCGCATCAGGCTGACACCGTTCGAAAACGTCGAGGATGCGGACCAATGGCCGCTTTTCATGCACGGCTTCGAAACCAGGTTGCTGAACGGGGGCCGGTTCCGTCTGATGGCGGATCAGAAAAACGAAGAGGTGCGGCCGGAAACGAGCAGGCCGTCTCACGCCTTGGTCGCGGGGGCCGTGCGCGAATCCGCCGAAGGGACCGAGATCGTCACCCGGCTGGTGTGCGTGAAAACCTCGCAGGTACTGGCCGTCGTGGACGCATTCGAAGGGAACGGCACGCAGGACAAATGGAACGTTTTGGCCGATACATTGTCGGAAAAATACCACGGAGCTTTTCCAAGGGCCGGGGGCGTCGTGGAAGATATCGAGCACGCCTGGTTTTCTCCCCGGTATGTCGTGTCTTGCGAAGGAATGCCCGGACGGAGGCCGTGGCCCTACATGGTGTTTCGCGAAGCAGGCGGCGGCACGAGCGGCGAGAACGCGGACGAACTCGGTCGGAATACCGTGGTGCTGGCCTGCGATTGTTTAGGCGAAAAATGCGACGCCCTGTTCGAAGCAAACAGCGCGATCCGAATCGGCGATCGGGTGATGACCCAATGAAAAAGCTTTCCAAGGATGAAGAACGCGAACTGCTATACGAATGCCTGTTCTGTTGCAGAAGGGACACATTCGTCCGACAGTACTGGCGGTTGGTCGGATACACGATTCAAAAGCTTTCCAGGCTGTACAAGGTCCGTTTTTCGGAGCAGGACGCCGAAGACCTGCGGCACGACGCCTTCGTCCAGCTTCTGGACGACAACTGCCGCAAGCTGTGGCTGTACAAGGACGACGGAGGCAGAACCCTGGCCGGATGGGTGGCGATGGTCGTCAACCAGACCGTCGCGGCCAAGCTGAGGCAGAAAGGGCTTTTCAGCCTCGGCGAGAGCGGCGGCACGATTCCCCTGGAAGACGCTTTCGCGACCGAAGCGCCCGCCGACCTTCATTTCGAGCGCAAAGAGCGGGAAATGCTGTTGGAAGACTGCATGAAGGAACTTCCCCCGAAAAGCCGACTGATTTTGAAAATGCATTATCACCGGGACTTGTCCTTCGAGCAAATCGCCGATTTTCTCCATATGAGCCGCAGCGCGGTGTACACCGCCAAATTCCGTGCCATGAATCAGCTCAAAATGGCCGTGCAAAAGCGTTTCGAAGACGAAAAAAACAAGCGTTCGACGTAAGATTCGGCCGAACGCGACATATTCTTATCCATAAGCCGATTTTTCGGAAAAACAGAAGAAAGGCCCCGACATGAAAACGCCCTGCATCGATGCCATGACGCTTTACGATTTCGCTTTGAATCGTCTGGGCGAAACAGACAGGACGAAAGTGGAAAACCACCTCGCGGAATGCGACTTTTGCCTGGCGCAGTTCGTTGCCGCCAGCGAGCTTTTAAACGACGAGAAAATTCGGCGAAGCGATGCGGAAATCGCAGAGGTCCGCCGTCCGCTGCTCGAGTCGGTCCTTTCCGAAGTCCGCCAATTTTTTCGATGGACGGCTTGTCCAAACAGCGCCATGCCGGCCACCGCATTGGTGCGAAGGGGCGATTCGGTTCGGGATGGCGACGCTTGCAAAAAAAAGGAAACCGACTACCTGCGCCTGCGAAAGACCTTGGGAGGCGTTCGTTTCGAACTGATCTGGCAAAAGGCCGCAGACGACCGGTTCGACCTGGAAGCCGTTCTTGCGCAGGATGCAACGGATTCGGCCGAATACAGCCTTTTGGCGAAAAGAATCGGCGGCGCGGCCGCAGGGCGCGTTTTCCAGGACGGCCGGGCTTTCTTTGAACGACTGTCTTTCGGAGATCACGAACTGGTCCTGGAGCGAGCAGGCGTCGAAACGGGCCGTTATCGATTCCGGGTCGGCCCGGAGGGAATCCATGAGCGGTAACGCGATTCATCTCAAAATTTCCCGCAGCGGTTCTTCGGCCGCCAAAAAATCCACAGTTTCGCTGCAAGTCGCCGATCCCCCCATGTGGAAAGCCGGCAAAGAGGAACGGGGGGCCGTGGATTGGGAAAAGGTCCTGCGGATTCGCCAAGAGATGATCCATTCGATACGACTCGGACAAAGCGCCGCATCGTCGCGGGCGCGGTCCGGTTTGCGGGCGCTGCAAAATTTGGGGGGGCTGCTTTGCGACGAATTGCTGTCTCCTAAGGTCAAAAAGGCCCTTAGGGAGGCGAACAAGCAATACCTCGTTCTCGTGCTGGACGACGCCATGGCCGCGATTCCCTGGGAACTGCTCCGTTTGGACGGCGAGTTTCTCTGTTGCCGTTTCGCCGCAGGCCGTTGGGTGGAAAGCGACTGGGACGCCTCCGGGGTAAGAAAGCCGTCTTCCGAAGGCAAGCGCGACATGTGGATCGTGGCCAATCCCTGCGGCGACCTTCCCAGCGCGGGCGAGGAAGGACTGACCTTGTTCAGAAGCTTTCAAAAACGGAAAGACGAACCGGTCCGCCTTTTTCTGGACGGCGAAATCGGCCGGGACGATTTTCGGGCCGGTCTTTCCCGATTCGACGTCGTCCACTTCGCGGGCCATGTCCGGTTCGACGAGAAAGACCCTGCCGAAAGCGCTCTTAGATTGAAGGACGAATTGTTTAGCGCTCGCGACTTCTCCTGCCTGGAAGGAAGCGCCGCCGCTCCGGAGTTCGTTTTTTTGAACGCCTGTCAATCCGCCGGGACCGGACCGCCCGAACCCGCCGAAACCTTTCGCGCCGGTGCCTTCGGCATCGCCGACGCCGCCATGCGTGCGGGCGTCCGCCATTTTCTGGGCAATCTCTGGGAGATCGACGACAAGCAGGGCGGCTACTTCGCCCTGAATTTCTACCGTACGCTGTTCGAAGGAAAGAGCATAGGCGAAGCGGTCAAAAGCGCCCGAGAAGTCCTTTCCCGCGACGAAAACAACCTGTGCTGGGCCGGCTACGTCCTGTACGGGGATCCCGAAGAGAGATACTTTCGCCGATTTCCGCAAGCCGCCCCGGAAAGGCTGCATTCCCGAATCACGGACCTGGAAGGCGGCCGAACGGAACACGGCGAGTCTCTCGCCGTCAGAAGCCAATCCGAACGCCAGGGGAAACGACCGGAAAGCGAAGACAGGGAAATCGAAAAGGGCCGGACCGAGAAATCCGAAACCGGCGCGGCTGAAACCCAAGGCGACGAACCCGGCGCAGTCGAGCCCCGGAACGACGAACCCGAAAAGCGCGATACAAACCGAAAATCCAAGGAACCCCCGGCGCTTTCTCGCAAAAAAACCGTTGCCGCGTGCCTGTTTCTGATGATTTTCACCGCGTTCTCCATCCTGGCCTGGCTAAAGCCCGGCACCGACGAGTCGATAGACGACCCAATGCCGATCACTCTTGCGCCAGTGCTGGAACAAAGCGCCTCAACCGTCGATTCCGCATCCCATGTCGCCGCCAACATCCTTTGCGGTTGCATCGTGGAACAATGCCCGCAGATTCGCGTCGTGGAACGTATCCGATGGGACGCCGTCGAAGCCGAATACCGCATCGTGGAATCCCGCCTGGTTCCGAAAAAAAACAAGATCGCCCCGGAAATCTTGAGCGCTCGGCTGCTTTTGTTCGTCAACGCGGTTTCCGCAGAAGACGGAAAGTTGCTGGTTTTGCTCAGAATCGCCGACGTCAAAAGCGGCCAGCTTCGTTCCGCAGGAAAAACCGGGGCGGCGGTTCCGTCCGTCGCGGTGCTGGACGAGGGGCCGATGCTGCCGCAAAAGGAGAAGCTGTGCGGGCCGGTCGTGCGTTTTCTCAACGGGGCCTGGCCGGTCGAGGGGAAAGTCGCGAACGATGGCGGCGGAACCGATAGTATCGTCGATTCGGAGACCGAAAAGAAAGATGGAGAGTAGTTTGTATCGAAAATAAAATCAAAGGGGCTTGTCTTTCTCCATGGTCTTCGGCACGGAGTCCCAAACACAATTTTTTTGTACGAAATCCGACGAAGTCGCATATAGGATAAATGAACGGCGCGAAAAACGGCGCAGGCTGTTTTGCAACGATAGGTATGCGGAGAGGTTGTAGCGATATGGCGAGAGCCTATCTGATCCAGGCGGCGATCCTGAGCGCTTTGGCGCTGATGGTCGGTTGCGCCGTGTCGCCCGGCAGGCAATGCGCCAAGGACGGCGAAAGTTTTTGCACGGTCAGGGGAAATTTCACTGGCCGCTGGTTCGACCACTACGAGCGGGCGCTATCGTGCATGGAAGGGGAGTGCTACGAAGCGGCCTTGGAGGACTTGCAGGAGGCCTTGGAACGCAACACTGGCGAAAAAAGATGGACCAACACCTATGGCATGCATTTCATCGACTATTTTCCCCGTCGCGAAAAGGGAATCGTCCACTATTTGAGAAGCCTGCGTCCCGAAGAACATTTTGTCGATCCCGAACGGGAATTGCTGGAAGCCGCCGCCTGCCTGGAACGCTCCATCGCCGAAGAGCCCTCGGAAAAGGCGCGGTTCTTTTTGGACAAAGTGCGAAAACGCCGGATGGAACTAAGGAAAGCGGCCGTGTCCGATCCGACGCTTTGGGTCGAGGCGGCCTCGGCCATCGCCAAGGCCGACGGTTCGTTCGCGACCGCCGCTCTTGCGCCAGTCGTCGTCGGGACCGCCGAAGATCCCCAGTACGTATCTTCGGTTATGATCGACGGCGTCCCTTTGTTTATGGAGGGGGCCTCTCGGAGAGTGCGTTTCGAAAAAGGCGTCGATCTGCCGGAGGGAGATCATGTCGTCGCGGTCGAGGCTGCCAACTTGCTGGGAGGAAGGAAAAAGCGGGATTTGCGAATCAGGGTGGACCGTTCGGGGCCCGCGATCGTCGTGGAGAGCTTCGTTCCCGGGGCACGACTGCGCGGTCGGGTTTTCGACGATTCGGCCGTCGTCTCTTTGCTGGCGGACGGCAGGCCGCTTGCGATTCCCTCGGCGAACGACGGCGATTTCTCGATTCCTTTGGCACCGGGAATGCGTTCCGTGGAGATTCGGGCAACGGACGAACTCGGAAACGAAACGCTGGCGAACGTGAAGGCGAAGTACGAAACATCGGGGCGAGGGCGTCGGCTTTTCGCGACGAACGACAAGACGATGGCCAGCGACGCGGTGCCCGAAAGTTTCCGGGACTCCGGCGGGAGTCCGGAAATCCATCTGCACGGGTGGCCCGAGGAAGAGACCGTTTTCTTGGAGGCCGTGAAGGTGGCGGGCCGCGTGAAGGGAATCGGAAGCCTCGTCTCTCTCTCGATTTCCGTCTCCAACGACCGCAGGCAGGACGTTCTCGAAATGAAAACGGAATTCGGCAGGCCCGTTTCCGGATGCACCTTCTTTTTCGACCGCGTAGTGCCTCTTGGCGTCGGGAGAAACACGTTGGTGTTCCGGTCTGTGGACGAGGCAAACGGGCAAGCGACGAAAACCCTGCGGATTGTCCGGAGAATTCCCGGCGCGTTTCGCGCCGAGCACCGATTCGCTCTCGGCCTTCATCCCTTCGACGATTCCGCGAATAGGGACAAAAAGACGATCTTAGGAAAAATTCTCGCCGCGTTGCCCGCAGGGTTCGACCGGTACCGTTTTCTGACGGATGTCGAGCGCGGCGTGCTCCAAGCCGAAATTTTCGAGGACATGGCCGGGCGCAAGCGGTTTCGGACCATCCGCAAAGAAGGCCCGGCAAGTTCCGCAAAAGCCCCCTTTTCGGCACCGGCGAAGGACTTAGATGCGGTGCATGTCGCAAAACAAGGCGAGCGGGCGGACGCTCTGCTTTTCGGCAACACGGCCAAGGACAGGCACGGGGTGGAAATCGTCGCTCGCGTCGTCGATGTCCGCACCTCCGAGATCATGGCGACGGTGGACGCCTACTCTTTGGTATGCACCGAAGAATCCCTGGCGGCCATGGCCGGTCGGCTCAGCGAAAAAATCCACCGGGCGTTTCCCCTGTCGGTGGGCGCCGTTTCGGAGGTGAACCGGACAACCGCTCGGGCCGATTTCGAAGAAAACGCCGAAATCAGGCGGGGCTGGCCCATGCTCCTGTTTCGCCGAACGGCACGCAGGACCAATCCCGTCACCCGCGTCTCCCTCGGTTCCGACGCATTCATTCTGGGGGACGCCGCCATGGGCGAAAACGGGATCGTGCTACTGGAACCGTCGCCGTCGGGGCCGCCCGTGCCGGGAGACGGCGTCGTGTGCCGATGAACAGAGGCGAAGAAAAAGCCTTGTTGCATGCCTGTCTGGAGCAAGGGCGCAGAGAGGCGGTCGTCGGGGAATTCTGGGATTTGGTGGCACGCGTCGCGCAGAGTCTTCTTTCGTTTTATCGCGTACCCCACGACCGCCGGGACGTCGAGGATTTGCGGCAGGAAACCTTTTTGCGGCTATTCGCCGACGACTGCCGCCGCCTTCGCCAGTACGACCCGGAAAAAGGAACGGGGCTGCCGGGATGGATCAAGCTCGTCGCCAGTCAGACCGTTTTGGGCGAGTTGAGAAAAAACGGCATGATGGACATGAAAAAGAGAAATTTTCGGCTGCGAATCGAAGATGTCGCCCCTGCTTTTCGGATCGATCAGGAAGATCGACTGGATGCTAGGCAGATGCTGGCCTTGACGGAAAAGGCCATGCGGCGACTGCCAGAAGCCGACCGGCGAATCGTGGAGCAACTCTATTTCGATTGCCGTTCGCTGGACGAAATCGCCGCCGCCATGGGAAAAAGCAGCGAGGCCGCCCGCGTCATGGCGTATCGGGCCAAGAGAAAGATTTTGACGACCATCGCGAAAATGACGGGCGAAAAACCGCTTTGAAAACGTCATAATTCGGATTTTCGCCTGATTCGAAACCCAACGCCGGGGATGGAACATATGGAATGTCTGCGTTTGGAAACCATGGAAGATTTTTTGGCGGGCCGCCTGCGCGAAAGCGAACAAGCGGCCCTGTTGGAACATCTGGAGACGTGCCGCGCCTGCCTGGAAAGCCTGGCCGGGGCCGCCGCCGTTTTCAACGACGAGTCCCTGCAAACCTGGACGGCTTTGAACGCCGCTGAAACCAGGACCGCGATGGATGCGCTGGGGCTCTCCGTCGCACGGGAACGGGCCGAACCGTTTCTAAGCCGCGTGGCCTACGCGTTTGACAGGTTCGCAAGATCGGCGATTGCCCTTTGGCGGGGGCCGGCCTTTTCCCGCGCCCGCACGGCCGCGCCCGACGCTTCTAACGCCCGCGTTTGGGAAAAAAAGTTCGGCGCCTGCGCGGTCAAATTCTATATTGGAAGCCCCGACGCGGACCACTTCGATTTCAGCGTCGAAAGAACGTCGGGCCAAGAAGGCGGGTGGGCCGACAGAATCACTTTGGTGCGCCGGGACGGTGCGGCGGTATCCTTGCCGCTCGACGATTCCGGGGCTTTCGGGGAACGCATCCCCATGGGTGCGTACCGGCTGATTCTGAGCGAAAACGAAAAGGAAATCGAAAACTGGGCTTTTGTCGCCGACCATACTGGAATCCATGAAACCTGAAGCCGTCATTTTCGAGGTCTCGAAAGAAAAGGGTCGCCTTCGCGTGGGTGTCCATGCCCAGGACGACGTAGTATGCGCCTACGAGGACTCGGCGGTATCCATGCCCGCCCTCGAAGCCCGATGCCGCGAAATGGTGGAAACCCTCAACGGCTTTGGCCGCGAAAACTTCGGGGCCAGGTCCGCCCTGGAGAAAATACGAAGGGCGGGCCAGATGCTCTGGGACGACATCCTGGGGCCCGCTTCCAAAGAGAAGCTCGCGAGCGCCGACGCCGACTTTCTGATTCTGGACCTCGACGACAGGCTGACGCATATCCCCTGGGAACTGCTCAGGATCGACCAACGGTTACTTTGCGAACGCTTCTGCGTCGGACGCAAGCGCATCAAAACCAGCCGCAAGACGGCGAAAAGCGCCCTTCGACACTTGGATGGAAAAAAGCCTCTTTCCATGCTCATTCTCGCCGATCCGAAAGGGGACTTGAACGAAGCCGGTGCCGAGGGATGGCGGCTGTGCAACATGGCCAACCGAAGCGGCAGGGTAAGGGCCAGCCTCTATTCGCGAATCGCGCCCAGCGAAATCCAAATGAAGATTCGGGACTACGACATGGTCCACTTCGCAGGCCACGCCCGCTACGATGCCCAAAATCCAGAAAACAACGGTTGGGAACTGGACGGCGTCGATTTCACCGCCGCCGACGTAAAAAAAATGGAGGGCGGCCCCGCCCTGCCTTCCCTGGTTTTTTCCAACGCATGCCAGTCGGCGCGAAACGAATCGAATCGCGGAACGACAATGTTGGCTCGCGAAACGTTCGGGCTGGCCGACGCCTTTTTGTTCGCCGGGGTCCGGCATTACCTGGGGCCGTTCTGGGAAATCATGGATCGTCCCGGCGGGCGGTTCGCCGAAGCCTTCTACCGCCGCCTGCTGTCGGGCGTCAGCATCGGCGAATCAGTGCGGTCGGCCCGTCTGGAGACGAGCGGAAGGAAAACCGACATCGGATGGGCAAGCTACATCTTGTACGGAGACCCGAGAACAGTTTACGTCGCCGCCGCAGAGGTCCGGCCCGAAAGGTCCGCCCGGACGCCGCACACGGAAAGGGAAACGCCCCACCCGAGGTCGGTCTCCGCATCCGCGACCCGCACTCCGTCCGTTTTCCCGGTGCACGCACGCGTCAAAAACGCCGCAATCCTGCTGGTGGCCCTGGCCTGTCTGGCGACGGCCGCGCATTTCGGACACCGGTGGCTCCAACTTCAAAATGCGAAGCTGGCGGCGGAATTGGCGGAGCGCAAACAGCAACGAATCGCGAAACTGATCGAAAAGCTGCACGCCAAAACGCCCGCCCCCGATCCCGAATCCGCGCCGTCTCCATCAAAGACTCCCGCCGTCGCCATTCTGTACGACCCGGATAATAAAGGCGCTGCGGAAGGCCGCGAAGAACTCATCGCCTCGGCCATCCAAATCCAAGTTCAAAAGGCGTGCCCGAACGTCAGGTTCGTGGAACGAAAACGGCTCGACATCGTCCTGGACGAACTGAACCTGTCGCTCACCAACCTCGCGTCCCCCGGCGAAAAGCTACGCCCGAGACTGCTGGGCGCACGGCTGATCCTGTTCATCCGGTCGCGAAAGCCCCTTTTCGAAGAAACCCTGCACATGAAACTGCTGGACGCGGAAACCGGGGAAACCACGATGCTTCCCGCCCGGAAAATCGATTCCGGGCGCGTCGCGTCGCAAAATCTTTCCGCGGAACTGATCGAAATTCTGGAAACGCGCTACGGTGTCGTTCGGAGGGGAACGACGATGTGAATACAGTTCGACCTGAACTTCAAAAGGAACTACGTAACTCAAGGAGGTGTTGCAATGGCATGCAAAAAACTGTTGGCATTGGTGTTCGCGGCGGGACTGCTGGCCGCTTCGGCACAGGAGGCGCCCGGACAGACGAGCGTTTATTTTGGCTCCTCGCCCAACCCCGTCGGCTCCGGCGCGAGAGCCCTCGGCATGGGAGGAGCGTTCATCGGCGTCGCGGACGATGCGACCGCCGCTTCTTGGAACCCCGGAGGACTCGTGCAGCTGAAAAACCCTGAAATTTCGTTCGTCGTCGAGGGCTACAGCCGGAAGGAATCGAGCGATTTCGGGCCCAATCATCCCGAAGCGGACGGTTCGACGACCCTTACCCAGGAAGACCTCAACTATGCGAGCGTCGTTTATCCGTTCAATTGGCTGAATCGCAACATGGCGGTATCCCTGAACTACCAGAAATTGTACGATTTCAACCGGGACTTGAGTTTTCCGATCACGCTCGAGAACGACCAGTACACGGTCGATATGGAAGCAACTTGGCGACAGGAAGGAAGTCTCTCCGCGCTGGGACTGGCGTATTGCATCCAAATCGTGCCGAGTCTGTCCGCAGGCTTCACTCTCAATTACTGGGACGATGCCGCGTCGGACAACAGTTGGAAGGAAAAAAACCGTTTCAGGGGAACCCTCGATATCGGATACGGTCCTATGCCATTCGATGATTCAAAAACCCAGGAAAACGAATTCGATGGATTCAACGCAAACATAGGATTGCTCTGGCACGCATCCGAAGAATTAAGCGTAGGGGTCGTGTTAAAGACCCCTTTCACCGCGGACATCCGAAGAACGACGAACAATACGACCCGACTTGACGAGACCGCACCGGAGGATTTGGAACTGGATATGCCCCTTTCTTTCGGTATCGGCGTCGCGTACCGATTCACGGACTCGTTCAGAATGTCGGCGGATGTGTACAGGACCGAATGGGACGATTTCGTATACAGGGATTCCAGTGGAAACGAAACGTCCGCTGTTTCCGGCAAACCTTTGAAGGATTCCGACGTAGACCCTACATATCAAGTTAGGCTCGGGGCCGAATACCTGATTTCCAACCAAGCCGCACGCTACACGGTGCCGATCAGGGCCGGGCTTTTCTATGACCCAAGCCCGGCCGAAGGCAGCCCCGACGATTTCTGGGGAATAAGCATTGGGAGCGGAATCAGCTTCGAACGTTTTTCCATCGACGCGGCCTACCAGTACCGATTCGGCAACGATGTCAATTCGTCGGCGGTGGGAGGCCAGGGTGTCGATTTCGGCATGGACGTGGACGAGCATACAGGTTACTTGTCCTTCATTTTATATTTCTGAAAAAACGATAAGGAGGAAAAATGAAACGAATTCGCATGAGAAAAATGGAGTTTGTGGCTTTGTCGATTGTCGCGGTATTCTTTTTGGCTATCCATGCATCATCTAACGTACTTGCATTCGACGGGCAAGATTGCGCCCCTGAAATCGAAGATACGATCATCCATTTCGAAAACTGCCTTTTCGATTCCATCGTGGACGAGCTTGACAATGGAATCGAATACAGTTTCGATTCCTTTTCCTATAGCTGCAATCAAACGACCGGGTTCGTATGCCATCTTCCCGCCAGTGATCTCATTGACACGGAAATATGCGGGAAGGCTGTCGTCGGAGGGGACGCAATTCAATTCCTCGGGGAATATATCGAGGATAACAACGGGAACTGGATACCGGCAGGAAGCTACACGCTTTTCAGGACTTTGGACAATTTTCGTATTTATTTTATGCCACAAGGCGCAACTTGGGTGGATGAGTGCTCCGTCTTCTACGTGGCCGATGTCGTCCAATACCCGGATGCTGGATGCCCTGACAACAATCTCTGTTATGCCTCCCCCCCTTGTTCCCCCTCCGACACATTGACGGTCGGAAACTCAAAATTTTGCGTAATAGACGGCAAAATCATTTTGCAATAGTGAGTGCGGAATTGGAATTGCACAGGGGCACAACCTTCGACAGTCAAGAGGAAGCGGAAATCTTCGAAGCTTGACACGGATTCGCCACGCATTGCGGGACGCGAGACTAGGCAGCGAAATCGGCATCAATCGCTTTTCCATAGACCAGGATCGCCGGGCCGCTCCCGCAACGGTGTCGATTCACAGGCGACGGGCACGCTGTACTTCGATTTCGAAATGGACGCGGACGAGCACACGGGGTACTTGTCTTATATTTCATATTTTGAATAAATCCGAAAAGGAGAAAACAAAAATGGACCGAATACGCATTGAGAAACTAAAGGTCGTGGTATTGTCGATTCTCGCTTTCATTGTTTTGTTTGGCCAACCGGCACCAAACTCGCTGGCATCCGACGGGGACGAGTGCCCACCGGAAATGGAAGAGACGATCATCCATTTCGAAAACTGTCTGTTCGAATCCTTCATAGCCGAGATTGACAACGGCACCCAATACAGTTTCGAATCTTTCGTCTACCGATATGGCTTAAGCACCGGGTTCTTCTGCAGTGCAAATCCGACAGAGCCCCTCTTCAGGTTTTTTTGCGGAGAAGCGGTCGTCGGAGGGGTAGCGATCAGTTTCGACGAGCCGTATGTTAAGGACGAAAACAGTGCTTGGATACCTGGTGGATGCTATACACTCTTTAGGAACATCGAAAACACTCTTATATATTTCGTACCTTGCAAAACATCGAATGCCGACGTTTGCCACAGTGTCTACATCGTCAGCGTCATCGATGGAAGTCAAATGGAAGCTAATTGTCCCGACCCTCTTATGATCGGAAATTGCCAGTTCTGCGTGAACAATGGTCAGATTATTCTTTTCTAAGATGTGCGGACTTGACGTGCGCGGAGTTACGCGCACGTCAAAAATGCTTCCAGGCTGCATTATCCAATAAAAAACCGAGTTGCGCGGAATCGGAACCTGATAGCGGCCGGGGTTTTTCCAAGACAAAGCAGCATCGACCAATTCAGCAAACCTTTCCGCCGACTTGCACCGCCATCCTTTTGAGAGCAAGGAATTCAGGACTCCCGCAGACCCGATTCGCTCGATCTCGGCAACCATTCTTGTTCAACACCGATTTTCGCCCCACTGTATTTCGTCATAATTTAATTTTGGTATAGTTAGCTTCTTTGCTTTCAGTCAAACGGAAATCAGAATCCGTTTCGTTTCTAGCATTTTTGAAACCCCCAAAAGCTCAGACAGAAGCAGTATCGATCATCCGAATCGCAGAATTTCTTCGAATTCTTCCTGTGTCTAAGCGCTTCGCATATGTTCTAAAAGACACCCAACGCGTTCGTAACATCAACTCATGCATGGAAAAAAAGGAGGTTCAAATGGGAAATCGAGCATTTTCAAAACTGGCTGCGAAAATCATGATCGCATTGTTTCTATTGTTTTCGCCATTTGTTTATTTGGGCGAAAAAGCCGAGAGTGGCAGTCGCGACTCTTCGCTTTCGATCGAAACATTCTATCTTGGCGCACTGGAAGACCTCGAGTCGTCCATGTACGACAAAAACATCGAAACCGAAGACTATTTGATCGAAGAAACCATCGTCGGCGTTGGAAATGAAGACTTTGTTTCTTTGACTCCCGCAAGGAGCTTCTACAATTACACAGACTGGACCAACTCTCCGATGAACACTGCGGATGGGCAGATCGTCGGAATAGTCCAAACAAAAGGGTTGTTCGAATCGGAAACTCCGATTTCGGACGGAATTCCGGAAGGAACATATCCTTTGAAAATTCGTTACATCAACGGCCAATTCTACAGTTCTTTGGTTACAGACGATGGAGAGTACGACATGGAATCAATCGAAAGAGAAAAGTTCTATGAAGACCAAAGCCCTTTCGAAATCATAAAGGGGTCCGCGACCATTGTTGTTTGTCCACCTGGCTGCGGATGCCAAATTGTGATTCTGGTCAAATAGCAATTTAGCGACACTGTCATTTTCGAAAAGAACGAAGGTAGATTGCCGGCGCAGGGCCTCCAAAAAAAGGCCCTGCGCAACCAACCTGCGGAAATCGACACTTCATGAGCCAATAGTCTCCCACGATTTTCAGGTCGAGATAGTGAAAGACGCCTTTTTGGTTCAGGTCGTTAACGCCGTCCCAATTCTCGTCGCCTGCTTCGAGCACACTGTTCCGTCAGCAGGCTTAAATCGACTTCGTCCACGATTCCGTCCTTCTTGAAGTCTCCCGGACAAAGGTCCCGGTCTGCAAATCCACGATTTCCTCGTTTTCATGGTCACCATCGGTTGGCGGTCCAACCCGTAACAAAAGCGTGCCGGAAGATGGACGAGCAGAACGGATGGTTTTCATTGCCCCGGACGAGAGGAAAACCAAGACTCACTCGGTCGGTTTGTCAGCACTGCGTGAGCCAATAGTCCCCGAAAATCGCCAAATCCAAGTAATTGACGGTTCTGTCGTCGTTCAGGTCGTACCGTACGGACCAGACCGGATCTCCCTTCTCGGTCATCCAGTGGTCGGCGAGCATCGCCAAGTCTATGAAATCCACTTTCCCGTCCCCGTTGAAATCCGCCGGGCACGAACCCGGCAAGATGAAGGTCCCGTTTCGAAGGTCCGTGATTTCCTTGTTCTGGTCGTTGCAATCGACGAAAAACACGTTTCCCGGAACCAAGTCCAAGTATTCTGCGGAATCGCTTTCCAGGATTCTGAACTTCAACGCGGCCAGAACGCCGTTGCCTTCGGGAGCCTGTTCGCAATCGGCGCCTGCGAGAGTGTTGGAGAGGTTGAGCCTGCCCGGCGCCGTTTCGGTCCCGACGATGCCGGTCGTGACGCCGCCGTTCTTTTTCAGGATGTTTTCCGGCTCGCCTCCCGGGCCGTCTTCGGCGAAGTCGAGCAATTCCAGGCGTTCGGGATCGTATTCGATCTCCACTTGGTAAGTGTCCAGATCCTCGACATCCAGGGCGACTGCGGCAACCCAAATTTCGTCGCCTTCCCGGATTTCGATTTCCGGCTCGATGTCCGACGGCGAGGAATAGTTTGTGGTCGAGAGATCCATGTCCATGACGACTTTTTCAGTGGAAGGAGAAATCTCCTGCGAATACAGCCAGTCCAGCATCGGCTGATCCTGGCTCGCCACCGTAAAAAGCACGTCCCGGATCGGAGAAAAGCCCCCGTTTCCGTCGCCCCACCAGACGCTTCCGACCATAGTCTTTGTCCTCCGATTGCATTCCTTTGCGAAAATATCCACATTTCCATCCAAATCCACATCCTGTGCGGTCACGTACGCAGCAAAGGAATCTGAGGAAGGTCCTTCGTCGTTCGGCACGAAGTCAATGGATTCTTGCAGCGGGCCGAAATTGCCGCCTCCGGTCCCGAACGCTATATAAGCTTGCCCCTCGTCCGATACGTCGTCATCGGGTCCCATGAAAGCGTCGGTAATGCCGTCCGAGTCGAAATCGGCGAGCGGGGTCGTAACGAACCCCCTGCCCGACCCCGATGTGAAAAGCAACTTTTTGTAGGCTATATCGGCGAAAGTACCGTCTCCGTTTCCTTCGAGCATGTAGCAATCGACGGACACGGCGCCGCCGTTGGCCAAGCTGAAATATACAAAATCCCGATGGCCGTTTTGGTCGATGTCTTCGACCAAATATCCGCCGCGATAGCCACCTGTTACATACGTGATCGGACTTGCGCCGAAATCGAACCCCCCGTCGTTTCGCCCCGTAGCGACTTTGTACTCGAATGTGACGCCACTGCCGCCGGAAGGATAATATGCGCGTCTGAGCACCAAATCTTCCTTTCCGTCTCCGGTTAAATCTCCGGCCGCTTTGCCATTCCACAAATTGGCCCCGGGGCCGTCTACGATGGATTTGGCACCTCCGGGCCATTCGCCTTTGAAATCCTCGACAAAGCCGCCTTGGCCGTCGGGGACGAACCTGGAATAGCAGCACTCGTCCGTGGCGAGGTTTCTCCAAACGGCCAGAAAATCTCCCGTATCCTGGAGCGACAGGAGAAATGGCGGTTCGCTCGGGTCGGTCTGGCAAGCGGCCGAAGCTGTCAATACGAGAGCGGTTTGCAGATCCGGAAGTCCTCCTTGCACGAGAGGGGCCACGCGAATTTCGGTCGCGTTGTCTGCATAGATGAGAACCGGAGCGAACTGAGCCGCCGCGAGTTGCGGAGCCATCGAAAAAATCATTCCCGTCGCGAGGAAAATCGCCAATACCGCTCGGCGGATATCGCCCGTTATGTTTACATATTTCATCTTTTTCTCCTTTCATTGCCAAGGGTCGGAATGTAACCGTTTTCGTTTCCCGAATCCCCAGGCGTAAACTAAGTTAGCCGGGATTTAAAAAATCACCGTCTCGCCGTCCTCGACCACAACCGTGACATCCCCCTTGATCACCAAAGGCCCCTCGAAACGACCGGGATCGAACAGGAGTTCGCCGCATTCGCCCAAGGCTTCCGTGGCGGCGGCGATGCCGACGAAACATCGTTCGCTCGTCGAGCATCGGGCCAGGTCGTCCTCTTTTTCGACCGCCCGAACGGTCCCGAAATTCACGAATGCAGGGCGCAGGATTGCCGGACTGTCGCAGGCCGGGAAACCTTCCACGTCGCAGAAAGAGACATCGACGGGCGCGACTTTCGTGCAACGGCCGCATTCTTTCAGCCTGAATTCGAGAATCGCCGCGACCCCGGAACCATCGGGAGCCTTGCCTTCCTGGCCGCGCTGAAGGCTGCACGCGAACGCCACGGTTCCGGGAGAGCTTTCGAGCACGGTCGGTTTCATGCACACGGCGAACGCGTTTTCTTTTTCCATGATGTTTTCGATATCCAAAGAGGAGGTCTCTCCGCCGACGAACTCGAGGATGTCTTGGTCGAAATCCACCAGAATATTGAAGGTGTCGAGATTTACGACGTTTTGGGCCGCGACAAGCAGATAAAAATTCTGGCCCGCCTCGGCGAATACCGCGGTTTCTATGTCGGTCCGGCTTACGGCGTCGTCGTAGTCGAACGTTGTGGCGTCCGCATCGATCGAGCATCCCGCTTTTTCGTTGGGTCCCGCCCACGAGGGGGCCGAAGCGCAGACAATGACGAAAACCGCGCATAGAAGAACTTTTGCCATTCCAAAATACCGGGCCGCGTTCTCTGTCATGTCCATTTTTCGTTCCTCACTCTATCTTCGCGTTTGCAAGAGCGGAAATCGTATCTCGGTTCGATGCGGAATCCATGAAAACGACGTTTTCGAGATTCAAAAAGGCGGGCCGGTCGTCCAATATTTTGAATCGAAGTACGGCGATAACTCCGGAACCATCGGGGGCTTGCGCGGAGTCACGGCCCACCAGGGAGTTGGCGATGTTGACGACCCCTCCCGATTCGTCCACGGACTCGTAGCCCAGGCATTGTCCGCCTTTCGACTCCAGGATATTTTCGAATCCCGACACCGGGGCGTCTTTGGAGACTTGGAGCAGTTCCAGCTTTTCCGGATCGAAAGCGATTTCCACCTGATAGGTGTCGAGATCGACGACCCCTTGGACGACGACTGTAGCGGTAACGACATCGCCGGCAGCGGCGTCGATCACCGTTTCGATGTCCCTTTTGGAAACATGGTCGTCGTAATTCCGGGTTTCCGGTCCCAGGTCTATGCCGCAGCCCGCGTTTTTATTCTTTCCCGCGTGGACCGTACCCGCCGCCGGAACGAGGGCGAGCGCGACAACCAAAGCGATTGCGGTCGTAAAATTTTTCCTTTGCATGGTTTCTTCCTTTCGGCATTTTTGGGCTTTCGCTGCTTTAGACAGGGAAAGTCTTACGAAAAAAAGGGCCGGGAAGCCTCTCGGGTCCCGGCCGTGGTTTGTGTCGAAGGCATCACCCTGAATGCCCATATCCATTTATCGAAACATAGCCCCGTCTATGGGCAGCGGTTTTCAGTGAGCCTCGAATCGAAAATCGACATCTTCATCCGACGAAATGTCCTCGCCCTGCGGGACATCGTCGCAAGCGCTGTCGGGACGACAGCAGACGATGTATTCGTGGTCGTGGTCGTAGAAATAGGCCCACATTCTTCGCAGGCTTCCCACTACTTGATTGCCGGAGCTTGGTTCGTTGAATTTTGGGTCGATGTCGTTGATTCCCGTGACGAACCATTGCGACCAACTGCCGTTGAACCACTGGATGCGGTAGGCGGCGACGTCGCAGCCCAAAATGTCGTGATCCACTTCCGTGGACAAACCGCATTTCCATCTGGCATCGTAGGTAGCGTGTTCTTGAACCAACTCGCATTGGGCCTGGGTTTCGATGGTCATTCCGTAGGTTCCCAGGCATTCCACGGGGCCTGCGCAATCGCCTGCCGACGCAGGAGCGGGATTGCAAGTTACGATGATCGCCACTGCGAAAAGCAACGAAAAAATCGCCATTGTCTTAGACATTCGTTTCATAACAGTTCTCCTTTCCCAAAGATTGTTTTACCGATTCCAAAAATTGTTTTTGAATGATTTACTGAATGAATGAACGGACCTGAAAGCCAAAAATTTCGCAGCGGCGAGCCTACGGTTGAACCGTTGTCTTTCGCTCCGGAAAGAACGCGCAAGTTCGCGAATCGAGATCGGCTTTCGCCACACGAATTTCGTTTTCAAGTTTTTTTCGAGGCCTCAAAAGTGTTCTGACGACAATGTATGCGATACTTGAAAACATCTTACATATTTTTTTTCGCCGTATTTCTTTTCGAACGCGGTTTCCACGCTCGAGAGCGGGCAACACTCCGGTGCCCTCCACCGCCCCGCACATCCGAACATTCTGCGTTCTCGTTCCTCAAAGGCCCCCCTCGGCAATACCATCCGGCCCCTTTCCCCTTGCCCTGCAACCGGCCGTTTTCTTCCAGCGACCTTAACCTCGCAGGGCTTGGTTTTAATTTGGGCCAGTCATACGAACATTGACGCACACATCTATGGAGGGGACATCAAAGCCGGAGTCGATCTGATTTACGGGTTTTCTCTGGATGGAGGAATTGCTTATCAAAGAGGCCGCAAGGACAGTTACCCCGACAACAACAACGACAAGGACCTCGGGCAGATAGCGCCGCTAAAGAGCAGATTGGCGCTGAGATACGAGAAAGAGGAGCCGTTGGGTCAAAAGGACACCGGGCTGTTCGGAACCGTTGAATGGGTGCATTCCGACGCGGCCAAGAACATCGATACCGGTGCCGGGGAGAAAGAACTCGCATCATGGGACATCATGAACCTGAGAATGGGTTTCCTCCGAAGGTGGTGGCGATCCAGAGACAGCCTTGGGCGTCTTCCCGGATGCCCCGGACCGCGTTGTGGCCGAGGCTGTTTTCGTCCTTTTCGTCGTGCAGGTAGTGGGCGAAGACGCCGGTTTCGCGGTCGAAACGGTCCAGCCCGCCCCAGGTGCCCACCCAAAGCGTTCCCTCGGAATCCTCGCGCAGGGCGAACACGGTGTCGGGAATCAGGCTGTCGGGATCGTCCGGGTCGTGCCGAAAGTTGGAAAAGCGTTCGGTCGAAGGATCGAACCGGGTCAGCCCCCCGCCCGCGGAGCCGATCCACACGAAGCCCTCGCGGTCCTCCAGCATGCCTGAAATAGACGAATGGGAGAGTCCGTGCTCGACTCCCGAAATTCGCCGGTACAGCGTGAACTTGGGATGGTCCGGGTCGTAGCGGTCCGCGCCCCGCCCCGGCTTCCGACCCACAGCGCCCCGACGCGGTCCACCAGCAGCGGGTGCGTGTCGTTGTTGCTCGGGCTGTACGGGTCGGAAGAATCGTGCGCGAAGGTTTCGAACGTTTCGCTCGCAAGGTCCATCCGGCAAAGCCCGCCGCCGTGAACGCTCACCCACAGCTTGCCCTCTCCCGCGTAGCAAACGTCGTACACCGGGTCGTATCCCAGGCTGCGCGGGTCGGAAGAATCGTGGACGTATCTTCGGAAAGTCCCGGAGTCCGGATCGAATCGGTTCAGACCGACCATCGTGCCGATACACAGGACGCTTCCGGTTTCCGGAAAGGAGCCGATCGCCATGACATGGTCGTGGCTCAACGTGGATTCGTCGGCAGGATCGTGCCTGAAACGCTCGAACCGGCCGCTTTCGGTGTCCATCCTCGCCAGGCCGCTGTCCGTGCCCGCCCACGGAATCGAGTCGCGTTGCGGATCGGGACAAACTGCCGTGACATATTCGCTGTCGATGCTTTCCGGGTCGTTCGCGTCGTGCCGGAAACAGGAGAACGTCTCCGTCTCCGGGTCGAACCGGTTCAGCCCCCCGTTGCTCGTGGCCACCCACAGGAAGCCTTCGCGGTCTTCGCAAATCCCGTAGAAGACCAGATCGGAACCGATGCTGTCGGGGTCGTCCGGGTCTTACAGATACCGCTTGAAGGTTTCGGTCTCCGGGTCGAACCGGTTGAGCCCTTTCCGGGTCCCGATCCACAGCCGCTGTTGCGAGTCTTCGAAAAGCTTGCTGACGGAGCCCGAACCGATGCTGTTTTCGTTATCCGGGTCCGGCTCGTACACCCGGAAGGAAATTCCGTCGTACCGGTTCAGAGCGCCTTCCAGAGCGAACCACATGACCCCCCGGGAATCCTGTACGATATCGTACACCACGGCCCTGGAAAGCCCCTGCCTCGTGGACAGGTGCCCGAACCGCACCCTCTCTCGCCCTGCTTGAGACGGCGCCGCCGACGCCAGGCAAAGCGTCAGCGCCAGCGCCAAACATGCCGGAATCGTTTTTCGCAAAGCCGTTTCTCCGTGTTTCTCCGATTCGCAAAGGAGTCGATGGCGCGCGGCGACCCGATGCCGCCGTGTTCGCCGCCAATGGCGCCTCTTCCTTTATCGACCGCCATCCGAATCGATCGTACAGTCCCCGCTCGAAGCGATCAAGAGAATTCAGGGAAAAATCCAGGAGGTTTTCGAGAAAAAGCCCCGCAGGCGCCGGGCCTACGGCATGCCCAAGGGCCTCCTCAAACGATAAACGAAACAAAAGCCACAGCCGCCAAACCACCATCCGGCCGATTTCCACTGCCCGCTCATCCGGCGAATTACCCACGACAACCCCACTGTCCCATCTTTTCAGACGCCACATTGTCGTAAAACATACCTGTTTGAAAAATCCGCCGACGGCGTTGCCAAGGTCGTCTGCACCTCAAAAGACGCAAAGACCGAGCAAACCTTCGACGCCCTCGACTGGCTCGCGAGAATCGTCGTTCATATACCGAATAAATACGAGCAGTTGTTTCGGTACGTCTTGTATTACTCAAACAAGTCGATAGGCATGAGAAAAAAAGCGGAAACCGACTATGCGATACCGTCGATCGCGCCCGGAGAACCGACGTCGAAACAGTTCCGCCGCAGCCGGGCGATGCCGATTCAAAAAATCTACGAAGTCGATCCTCTTTGCTGTCCCAATTGTCAAAATCAGATGCGGATCGTATCGATCCTCGAGGCCGGCCCGCCAGTCAAAAAGATTCTGGAGCACCTCGATCTTTGGGATACGCGAAATCACGACCCGCCCCCCGAAGATTGCTCGCATATTGCCGAACTCGTCTACGCCGATTCGGACTCTCAAATCCCGCAATACGACTATTGGGACTGAGTCCCTTCCCGCACCTCCAAAAAAAATCGAAATCCGGGATCGGCACCGGACTGCGGCCCGAAACGGGCCGTTTTCCATAATTTCCCGGCTGTTTCCGACTTTCAGCGAATCATTTTTAATCCATCGACATCTTTTGCCCATTCACGTTCACATTCGACGCCTCCCGTCCGCCCGCGCCCGCCCTCCGCCGCTACATGTAGCGGCGGAGGGCGGGCGCGGGCGGACGGGGGACAATCGAAAAGCCCGGTGTAGTTCCGTTGACAAAAAGCGAGTTCCTATCTTTGAACGTCGGGGCCGTCCGGATGGCGAAAGCCTTACCAATATTTGGTCCCGGTGCTTTTCGTTCCCGTGAACAGCACGGCCGACTCGCCGGCGGGGGAGACAATCCACGCACCGCCTTCCCACTCGTCGGGATGCTGGTAGCCGTTCATGCAGCGCTCGATATTTGCGGTGGCATAAGAGTTTTCGTAGAGAAGCAAGGTCGTCTCATCCAGCCTCGTACCCGAATCCGTGGGCTCGCCGTTCGCCAGCCAAGGGCGACATGCGAAAAGAGTCGGTCCCATGCCGCCCTGCCCGCCGTCTTTCATCCTGCCTGTCGCCAGATAGCGTCCCCTGGCGTAGGCATCGGCTCATTCGGCGGGGATGTCGAACATGTAGCCGTTGACGCTGTAAAGGTTCTGGTTTCCGATGAACCATGTCCCCCCTTGCATGTTCGGGGTTTCAAGGGTCGGGTCCAGCCAGGCGTGGGACGCTTGGTTGGCCGGCTGGAGGTGCCGCCCCCAGCACAGGTGCGGCTTGGGGCCTGTGTCGGGATGATTCAAATACTGCATGCCGACTTTGGGAATTTCTTCCATGCTCGTAAAAAAGCCTGCGGTGGCGTCGTGGAAATCCTGGACAAAGGTCGCCGCGGGCAGCTGTGCGGGGTCGTCCTCAATGGCGGGCGCGGGGATGGCGATCTCGGCGATCTGGTCGCCGTCCGGAAGACCTCCGCAGGCGAGCCTGTCGTGACCCGTGATGAACAGCGACCCGCCGTGCGAATCGGCATTGCCGGGCTCTCCGTCGGGATTGAACGTCATGGCGTTTCCATCGTATGCGAAGGTTTCGGGTGGCGTTTCCCCTCCGGGAAGCCGAAAAGCGCCGAGGTAGGTGAAATCCGAGGGCTGGACCAGCTCTCCGGAAGGCGCCCCAGTGCCTCGGCTCCTCCGATATATTTTGCACCAGGCTTGATGTCCGCAGTCTGTTGCGCAAGCGCGGTCCCGTCCACTTGATAGGGCTGAATCGTCATGGTACACGGAACGTTTTCCGGGTTGTAGGAAACCATGCCGGTCCACTAGGTCTCGTCATCGACCACGTGGGGATAGCAGATGCGGCGGGTCGTGTCGTCGCGTAGCAAAATGCCGCTCAAGTAATAGCCATTTCCGGTTGTACTTCCGAAAAGCTCCAGTCCTATGACGCCTTGGGCGTTTCGGATCACGGCGGATTCGATTCCCGCCGGGGAATTCACCCCGAGCAGGCCCCTGACGGTAAACGGATCGCGGAGTCGGAGTCGTCGCAATCAAACCAGGGACGCCCCGTGCGTGGCCCCGTGAGTTTGCGCCCAGCCGTTGTATATCTCGATCTGATCGGACATTCTGGGGACTTCTTCGTCGGTGATGCCGGGAAACGTCGCGTTTCGCAACGCGAAGTTCGCGATAACCGGGCGTTTCGTCTGGTCGTCCAGAAGCGCTATGAAAAGTTCCGCTCCCGTAGCCTCCAAAGCCGCGAGGATCGTGTTCAAATTGTCGTGGGCCATGCCCAGTTCCTCCCGCTCGCAGATTTCCAGGTCGGGATACCATTCGGTGCAGGTGTCGCCGGCGTAAAGACCGAACAGGTCGTTGCTGCCGGAACAGACCAAGGCAAGCTTCCAATTGCCTTCCGGCGCTCCTTTTAAGTCGGCCACGGCGGCGTCGAGTTGCTTATTGATCAAATCCTGGGTCGTGTCGCCGGATATGGCGCGGCTGGACAAGGTCGATCCCGGATGGTCGTCTTGCAACATGGCAAGCAGCCGCGCGGGCCCCCCCCGCCGGAACCGTCGTCGCCGTCGCCTTCCGTGAGACTGTCTCCTGCGGTCACCAGCGTAACGGGCTGCGACAGGACTGGACCAGACATGGCGAACAGGATTGAGAAAATGATCGACAACGCGACGATTGCAGCTTTTCTCTATCATGGTACCCTTCTATTGGTTTGTTTTTTTGATAGGGTTTCCCGTTTGCAAAAGGTGACATGCAAAGTATCCCGTTTTCAGGTTCGATTGGCAAGAGGACGCGGTTTCCGAAAGCGACCGCGTCCGGGAAGCGCCGTTCGAAGAGGTTGAAATCTAACTGGCCTCGCTTTGGGGCGAATGACGGAGAGAATCGTTTGCGATCCCGCCATCTGTTATCGAGAAAATCGGCCCCGATCAGATGGCGCAACATAAAAAGGCTCTCTCTGTTGCAATGGCGTCGCCGGTCGTTTTTTTGGGTCGCCAAGTGCCCGGCGCAACGAAGTTTGAACCAAAAACCATCTGCGGATTTTTCTAATCGTTGAAAGACAATCATTCCGAACTTGCAATAAACAGGAGATTTCCGCCTGGAAGTGACTCTTGAAACCCGGCAAAGACCCGGGATATTTTCGTTGACAAAAATCGCGTACCTGTTCAGTATTGAAGAGTTGATTCCATGAGCTTTTCAAGAGGAATCGGCAGTGGTCGAGGAACTTGTCGGAATGGTGAAAACTGTTGATCGGGGGTGCCGGTGAAATTTGGCAAATCATTTGAGACGGGAGAAATGATCGTCGGTTCCCGATTGGTTCGCAACACCGAATTCATTGAGATATCGGGGCTATGAAAAAAAACACGAAAGCTGGTTCTTCCGAGAAAAAAGCCGCTACCGGGACGAAATTGAAAGAGGCCGAGGTATGCTGGTCCATGGGATTGCTGGAGGAGTCGCTGGCAATCTACAGGGAAATTTTAGATAGCGACATCGGGCTTGGCGAGGAGGAAGTCCGGTCGATCGAGAACAAGGTCCGAATGATAGAAGAAGAGATTGACGGTCTCGAAATGCCAGCTGCAAAAAAAGAACAGTCGGCCGACTATGTATATCTGAAAAAAAAGATCGCTCTAAATCCGGATATCCCCACGATCTTGCAGGGCGCCAAAGCCTTGCGGGAGATGGGTCTTGTGGAGGAGGCCGCCAAGGAATACGAAAAACTATTCGAATTCGACCGGTCCGAAAGCGACTATTCTCCTGGCCAGGTGCTCGGCGACTACGCATCTTGCCTGCTGAACACAAAGCCTTCCGCCGAGGTGGAGTTTTTTTTGAAGAAGGCCTCCGAAAAGATCAAGCCCAGCAGGAAAGACCTCGCAAATGCTCGTTTCCAGATGGGCGGCGTTCTGGAAGGCAAAGGGGAGCTTGACCGGGCCGCCTCCATGTATAGGGCCGCAGCCGACTTGGACCCGGAGGATAAAAAGGCCAAGTCCAAAGTGGAGGAGATCGACGCGCGTTTTTCCAACGCGACGAGGTTCGATTATCTGTTGAAAAAAAAGCTGGTGACCACGGAACAGCTGAAAAGCGCCTCCAAGCTTTCCCGGAAATCGAACAAGAGCATCGAGTTCGTGCTGGTGGATCATTTCAAGATCGACAAGGCGGAGTTGGGCAAGTCCCTTTCCGCCTACCACAGGTGTCCGTTCGTGGGGTTCGACCCCGAAATGCACGTACCCTACGAATTGATCGGCAAGATGAAGAAATCGTTTCTTCTTTACTATCTTTGGGTGCCCCTTCGCTGGAGCAAGCAGGGCGTGGACATCCTCATCGACGATCCTGGGGACCTTCGAAAAACCGACAACATCAAGGCGCTGATGTCCAGGGCCAAAGTCAATTATTCCGTGGGAATCCGCGAGGACATCGTCAAATTCATCGAGCATTTTTTCGGAAGCGCGAAGAAAAAGCCGGACAAGAACATGATGCGGGACCTCGACTCCCTGATTCCCGAGATCACCTTCGACGAAGTCGAGGAGGAAGAAGACGACCTGCCCGACCTTTTGGACGAATCCTCCGGGCAAGTGGTGCGGTTCGTGGACCAGGTCCTGGTGACCGCCTATCGGGACAATGCTTCGGACATTCATTTCGAACCCTCCCCGGTTTCCAGCAGGACTTCCATCCGCTTTCGAATCGACGGCGTGTGCCACCAATACATGGAAATACCCAACGCCATGATCAACGGCATCATCTCCCGGCTGAAAATCATGGCGGGGCTGGACATCGCCGAGAGGAGGCTGCCCCAGGACGGCAAGATCAAGATGCGAAGAAAGGGAATCCCCCAGTTCGAACTTCGCATTTCCACCATGCCCACGGCAGGCGGTTTCGAGGACGCCGTGTTGAGGATCCTCGCCCAGGCGGGGGCGATGGCGCTGGGCGATATGGGGCTTTTGGAACGTAACTACGAAAAATTCGAAAGCATCATCAACAAGCCATACGGCATCGTGCTGGTGGTGGGTCCGACCGGTTCGGGCAAAACCACCACCCTGCATTCGGCGCTGGGATACCTCAACCGCCCGGACATCAAGATCTGGACGGCCGAAGACCCGGTGGAGATCACCCAGCAGGGTTTAAGGCAGGTAGAGGCTCGCCCGAAAATCGGCCTGGATTTCTCCCGAATCATGAGGGGCTTTCTCAGGCTCGATCCGGACGTGATCATGATCGGAGAGATGCGGGACAAGGAGACGACTTCCATCGGCGTGGAAGCTTCCCTGACCGGCCATCTGGTCTTTTCCACCCTCCATACCATCAGCGCCCCGGAGACCATCACCAGGCTCATTGACATGGGAATCAACGCGCTGAATTTTTCCGACGCATTTCTGGGGGTCCTCGCCCAGCGACTGGTCAGACGGCTGTGCAAAAATTGCAAGCAAGCCTACCACCCTACTCGGGATGATTTTCAGGACATCGTAAACGAGTACGGCCCGTCCGCTTTCGAAAAAACGGGCATCCGATACGACGACGATTTGACGCTCTACCGGGCAGCGGGTTGCGATGCCTGTTCCGGCTCCGGCTACAAGGGCCGCATGGGCATACACGAACTCATGGAGGGCACGCCGGAAATCAAAACGAAAATCAAGAACAAGGCGTCCACGGAGGAGCTTTTCGAGCAGGCCTTCAAGGACGGCATGACGACGCTGAAGCAGGACGGCATTATGAAGGTTTTCATGGGGCACACGGATTTTCTCGAGGTCAGGCGAGTGGTAAGCAAATAGAGTTGTTGGAAAACATCTGTGCAAAGGTGTTCGGTGGCATGATGCTCATGTTTGGAAAGGGGTGGATTTGAAATTTATCGGCAACAAGCTTCCGCCCGGTTTCGCCGGCAAGGGAGGCGACAAAACGGCAATCTTTATTGCGGCGCTTTTTCTGTTATCCATTGTCACCACATCATGGTACGGAATCGGGAACTTGGAAACACGCGCGAGAAAATTGGCGGGCGAGCATCTGGAACTCGCGGCGAAAACAATCCGAGAGTCCCTTCGCATATGGTTTGACAGCGAAGCCGCACAGCTTTCCTCCCTTGTGAAAAAGCCCCGATTCGTCGAACACACAAAACAATTGCTGGCCTGCCAACGCACTCCGGAGGCACTGCGAAAATGCGAAGCCTCCGAATGGAGCGAAGGTCTCCCATGGGAAACCCTTTCCCCGGTCGCCGACCTTGCCATCATCGCCACCGACATGATCGACGTCGGTTCTTCGGAAAAAGAAATGCTTGGAAAGCGCCATCCCATTGTCGATCAGCGGCCGGGCCTGCTTCGGATGGCATTCGAGGGGAAAACGGTTTTCATACCGTCGATTCGTCTATCCTCCGGCGCAAGCGGCGCTTTCGAACAAACAACGTCTTCCCGCCCGTCCTCGTTCATCGTCGCGCCTGTCCAGGATACGGAAGGCCGAGTCATCGCCGCGGCAGCGGCCAAAATGAAAACGTTTCGGTTATTGCAGGGGATTTGCGGGCTTGGAAGAATCGGAACATCCGGGAAGGTTTACTTGATAGACAGGGACGGACGGATCGTAAGCCAGAATTTTGTTCCGGAAAGTACGATGGCGCAGCACGCGGGCGGACGCGTCGTATCCGAGGCCGCCGCAGGTCGTTCGGGCATCGATGTTGACGGATATCCCGGCGAAAGCGGGAAACAAGTGCTGGGCGCATGGATATGGGACGAACGCCTGAAGCTGGGCACCGTCGTCGAAATGGACGAGACAGAAGCGCTCGCATCCCATCGGGAAAGTCGAAGCTTGATCCTGGCCATCCTCGGCTTGACCGTGTTCCTGACTTTTCTTCTGGTCGGATATGTGGTCAAAAGTGGAGAGAGGATCCGGAACACACTGAAGGAGGCCAGGGACGAATGGGAAAGGATCGCAGAGCAAAAAAGCGCGGAACTCAAAGGGCACGCGGCCGAACTGGAAGAAGCCAACAGACAGATGGACAAATCCAGGCGCGACGCACTGAACCTGATGCAAGATGCCCAAGAGCAAAAGGCGCTGGCCGAATCGTTCGCGAAAAAACTGGCGGAATCCGGAGAGCGGATCAAGGCCATAGAGAGACGACGAACGGTCATATTCGAAAAGTCGCCCGCAGGGATGTTCTTGTTGGACACCGATGGCAAAATCATCGATTGCAACGACAAGCTCGGGGAAATTCTGGGCGCGACCCGAGATAAAATAATCGGTTTTGACATGCCCGGAAATGTCGTGCAATCCGAAATGAGAAACGCCGCGGTTTCCGCGTTGAACGGAGAACATTCCCAATACGAGGGGCCCTACACCGCCGTTGTCAGCGGCAAATCCTTCCGCTGGCTCAAGGTCGTGTTCAATCCCATCACTCCGGGTTCTTCGCTCAGCGAGGTGATCGCCACCCTTGAGGACATATCGGAACGGAAAATGTTCGAGGAACAACTGACCAGGGAACGAAGACAATTTCTGCAAATCCTGGAGGGCAGCCCGACGGGCGTGGCGATCACCTGCGGAAACACCATTCGATTCGCAAACCCCTGTTTCTCCCAGATGACCGGCTTGGCGGTCGGGCAAAGCCCCGTAAACCAATATGTCAATCCGGAGGACATGAAGTTCATGCTCAGGGAAATCGCTCGAAACCGCATTCTTCGGGACTTCGAACTCAAAGTATACGGCGCGGATCGAGAAATCCGAGATTTGCTGGGCACGTTTTCGACCATGGAATACGAGGGGGAAGAAGGTGTCATCGCCTGGCTGGCCGACATCGGAGATTTCAAGAAAATCCAGAACGAATTGCTCGCGGCCAAGGACAAGGCCGAGGATGCCACCCGCACAAAAAGCGAATTTCTGGCCAACATGAGCCATGAAATTCGCACTCCCATGAACGCCGTCATTGGAATGACCTACCTGGCACTTAAAACGGAGCTGACTCCCAGGCAGCGCGACTATCTGGAGAAAATCGACAATTCCGCCAAGTCTCTGCTGGGAGTCATAAACGACATTCTGGATTTTTCCAAAATCGAGGCGGGAAGGATGAGGCTGGAATCGGTCCACTTCGACCTTTCCGAGATCCTTCGCTCCACCATTGAAATGGAAAGTATCCCCGCGATGCAAAAGGGGCTGCAGCTGTCTGTGAAAACCTCTCCGCAGACGCCTTCGGTTGTCACGGGAGATCCGCTTCGTTTGCGCCAAGTCCTGAGCAACCTGATTACCAACGCCGTCAAGTTCACCGATTCCGGCAAGGTGGAAGTCGGCGTTCGGCCGGTCGGGGAGGATGGGATGGAGACACTGCTGGAATTCTCCGTTCGGGATACGGGCGTGGGCATGACCAAAAAGCAGATGTTGAGCGTCTTCGAATTTTTTTCCCAGGCGGAGTCCTCAACCACCAGGAAACACGGAGGGACGGGCCTTGGCCTTGCCATTTGCAGGCTTCTGGTCGATATGTTGGGAGGGGAAATCTGGGCGGAGAGCCAAGTGGGGGAAGGCAGTACTTTCTATTTTACCGCTCGGGTCGGCCGGACGGACCAATATCCCGAAGCCAAAAGGACAATACCTTCCGGAATTCGGGGGATGAAAATCCTAGTGGCCGACGACGAGGCCCCCATGAGAAAACTGATGGGCCGAATGCTTCGATCCATGGGGTTCGAGGTGGAACTCTGCGAGACTGGCGCCCAAGCCATGGAGATGGTCTGCAATGCCGCCGATTCCGACCCTTTCCGGTTGCTGATCCTCGATTGGATGATGCCTGAGCCAAACGGGATGCAAGTGTCGCGCAAAGTCAAGAGCGAGCTGGAGCTTCCCATCGTCCCCAAGGTTTTCGTGATGACGGGGTTCGTTCGGCAAGAGTTCGAAGACGAACTCAAGTGGTCAGGCGCCGACGGCCATTTCATGAAACCTGTTTCCAGGTCCCCGCTGCTGGACCTGATCGTAAACGCATTCCCCGACCGGGCACTTCGGGTCGGCGAAGAGGAAATGGAGTTTTCCGAGCGTACCGAAGCTTTGGCGCATGTCCAAGGCGCCCGAATCCTTCTTGCCGAAGACAATGAAATCAATCGGCAGTTCGCCACGGAACTGCTAAAGGGCGCGGGGGTGGTCGTCGAAACCGCCTGCAACGGTTCAGAGGCGGTCGAAATGGCCAAAGAAAAGCATTACGACGCTATCCTCATGGACATTCAAATGCCCGAAATGGACGGATACGAAGCCACCGGGATAATCAGAGGGTTCAAAAACGCTGAAGATCCCGCGCTGAAAGAAAAAGGCGATGTGCCCATATTCGCCATGACCGCCCACGCCATGCCCTCGGATTTCGAAAAGAGCAGGGCGGCGGGCATGGACGACCACATCACCAAGCCACTGGAGCCGAAAAAAGTCTTTTACGTCCTGTCCAAAAATATAAAATCCAGAAAGACAGGGCTCGAGCACGGGGTGTTTCAAGGCAGGAGGCTCACTGCAAAAAACGCTGCGGGGGACGAGGGCGATTGCCGCCTGCCGGACTCCGTGGAGGGAATCGACCTTGCATCGCTGTCGAACAAGTTGGGAAATCAAGCAGCCGTGGAAAAACTGCTGGCGAAATTCTCCCTTCTGCAAAAGGACACGGTCGAAAAAATCGCGGAAGCCTCATTGGGGGGCGACCGAAATGCCGCCATTCGACTTTGCCACAATATCAAGGGTGTCGCTGGCAATCTCTGCGCGGCAAGACTCCGCCAAGCCGCCGAAAATCTGGAGCAAGCCCTTGTCGAACGAAAGGACGATTTGCGCAAACGGGTGGAAATTCTCGATCAGCGTTTGAAACAAGTACTTTCGGGAATCGATTCCCTTGGACTGGACCGCGGAGGAACGGAAGCCGAGAACCGGAAGGATCTCCCGCTTCCATCGGGAATTCCGCCCATGCTCGGGGAGCTGAAAACGCTGCTGGAAGAAAACGACTTGGACGCGGTGGTCAAATTGGAAGAAATCAAAAAGGCGGCGACCGGGTCCGCCGTTTCGCGGGAACTGGACGCCGTCGAAAAATGTATCGGCCGATACGACTCCGACGCTGCCCTGGAAGCCTTGTCGAGAATCATGGACAATTGGGAAGAAAAAACGACGTAACCGAAACAAAACGGAGGTCCCCATGCAAAACGAACGCAGACACACCATTCTCATTGTGGATGACTCCCCGGAAAACATCGACGTATTGGGCGGAATCCTGGACAAGGACTATAAAATCAAATTCGCATTGGACGGAAGCAAGGCGCTGCGAATCGCCCAGGCCGAAAACCCGCCGGATCTCGTATTGCTGGACATCATGATGCCCGTCATGGACGGGTTCGAGACGTGTCGAAAAATAAAAGAGATCGATGGCCTGTCCGATATGCCGATCATCTTCATCAGCGCCCTTCAGGACGTGGAAAAGAAGCTCGAGGCGTTCGCCTGCGGTGGCGTGGACTTCGTGGACAAGCCTTTTTGGCCCGAAGAGGTAAAGGCGAGGGTGGCGACGCACTTGAAGCTGAAGGAGCAAAATCGCGAATTGGCCAGACGATTGGAGCGCCTCAGGGAACTTGAGCAGCTGCGCGACGATCTGGTCCATATGGTCGTGCATGATATGCGCTCGCCCATCGGCATTATTCGGGGATACCTGAAAATGTTGCGCCAAGACGCCGAGGGACTTTTGGACGAAGACCAGATGGAGAGCATCACCGAAGCCATTTCTTGCACCGTCCGGCTCAACGACATGGCCGAATCCCTGCTGGATGTAAGCAGGCTGGAATCGGGACAAATGCCCATTCGCAAGGCCCCTTGCGATCTGGTCCAATTGGCCGCCCAGGTCGCTGAAAATCCGGGATCTCCATTTTCAGGCAGAAAGGTCCGTCTCGCGGATCTACCGGAAACAGTCCGGGTGGAATGCGACTGCGAACTGATTCGCCGCGTGTTGCACAATCTGGTTGGAAACGCCCTGAAATTTACGCCCTCCTCCGGCGAAGTCTCGATGGAAATCACCCGGACTGACAACCTCGTATGTGTTTCCGTCAAGGACACCGGCGAAGGTATTCCGGACGAATTCCTGGACCGGGTGTTCTGCAAATTCGTCTCGCGGCAATCCGCGCAAATAAGGAAGAAATATTGCTCCACAGGCTTGGGCCTTGCCTTTTGCAAGCTTGCAGTGGAGGCCCATGGCGGAAATATATCGGTGGACAGCCAGCTGGGCGCCGGAAGCTGTTTCCGTTTCACACTGCCGATTTGCGGGGATTGAAGCAGAAAAAGTCGGACAAGCTCGGTCCTCCTTTCGAACAAAGGAATAGCAGCATGACAACGATACCAAACTTTTTTCCAAGATACACCCTATGACGATGAACACGAAACAAAAAACATTGCTTATCGTCGATGACGCCCCCGAAAACATAGATGTTCCGGGGAACATTTTGAAAGAACAATTCAGGGTGAAATTCGCGACCAGCGGTCCGAAAGCCCTGGAGATCATATTCGGCCCAGATCCCCCCGACCGGGTTCTCCTGGATATAGAATTTTGCTGAAGCCGGGAAAACTCGACCGGGAAGAATGGGAAATCATGAAGCGGCATACCACCGACGGCGCCAGAATCCTGGAGGGCTCCGAAGCCGATGTCATCGTCATGGGGCGGACCATCGCCTTGAGGCACCATGAAAAGTGGGACGGCTCCGGCTATCCCGACGGCCTCGCGGGCGAAGACATTCCGCTGGAAGGCAGAATCGTCGCTATCGGGGATGTTTTCGACGCCTTGACTTCCAAGCGGCCCTACAAGCAGGCTTTTCCTTTGGAGAAAGCCTTTTCCATCATACGGGATTCGAAGGGAAAGCATTTCGACCCCGACGTGACGGATGCCTTTTTCGCAGCCAAAGGTGAAATATTGGAAATAAAAGAACGATACCGGGACAATGGAGAAAGCCTTTTAATGCGTTTTTCTAAAACTCCTTGAGCCCTGATGTTCGAAAAAGATGAAGAGAAAAAAGGTTCATCGCGGAATAGTCGGGGAATATCGGTTTGCGGGTCCTACCCCTTGAGGGAAGCGTTAACATACCGAAAAGAACCCGTTATTGCGCTGTCTCCCTCAAGAGGGGACATTTCCAGCAAATCGGAGGTGAGACGATAAAAAAAGCTCCCTTTCGGCGCATGTTTTCCGGTCAGATGCGCCGGGTTACTCCCGTCCAGCCCCTTTGGCCTCGTCCAGAACATTCCGGACGCATTTCGATATGTATTCCTTTTCAAACGGTTTGGTCAGGACGAATTTTACGCCCAGCTTGCGGGCCGAGTCCTGGGCTGTTTTCTTGCTGAATCCCGTGCAAAGGATAACTGGCAAGGTCGGTCGGATTTTAAGCATTTCCGCTGCCAGCAGGTCCCCCGTCATGTTGGGCATGGTCATGTCCGTTATGACCAGATCGAAATCGTCCGGACGGGATCGGAAAAGTTCCAAGGCGGCGATGCTGCTGGTCCTTGAAGTAACCGAGTACCCCATTTTTTCCAGGAGCCTGCTCGCCATCCTGACAATGAAGTCCTCGTCGTCTACGAGCAAGATGCGCTCGTCGCCGGAGGGAAGGACCTCCGATTCGTATAGAAAGTTTTTCTTCATGGCCATGCCTTCCAGCGCCGGCAAGTAAACCTTGAAAACGGCGCCGTTTCCCGGCTCGCTCTCCACTACGATTTTACCTCTATGGCTTTCGATGATCCCATGAGCCACGGCAAGCCCCAGACCGGTGCCCTCCCCGACTTTCTTGGTCGTAACGTATGGTTCGAAAATCGATTCGATCAGTTCCGGGGCGATTCCCGGCCCCGTATCGGCAACTTCGATCTCGACGTAGCGTCCCGGCGGCAATCCAGTTTCCAGCGCTTCGCGGTCCCCGGAGATAGAGATGTCTTTCAGGACGATACCCAATTCGCCTCCGCCTTTTTCCATGGCTTGGACAGCGTTGTTGCAAAGGTTCATCAACAACTGGTGGAGCTGGGTGGGGTCGCCGATGATCGTGGCGCGGCTTTCCAGGCGTTGCCTGACACATATCGTGGCCGGGATGAAAGAGCGCAGGAATGCGAGGGTTTCCTTGACGATCCGCTCTGCCCGAATCGGCCTTGGTTTTTCGTCGGACTGCCTCGCGAATGTCAGGATTTGCTTGACCAGACCTTTAGCGCGCCTTCCAGCCGCGTAGACTTCTTGCAGATTGTCGGCGAGGACCGACCCCTTTTCGGCTTCGTCCAGGGCCAGCTGGGTAAAGCCGATGATGGAAGCCAGGACGTTGTTAAAGTCGTGGGCGACCCCTCCCGCCAGGGTGCCGATGGCCTCCATTTTCTGGGACTGGCGCAACTGCCTTTCCAAATCGAGACTCCGGGTGATGTCCTCGAACACTTCCACGGCGCTGACAATCCGGCCGGAGTCGTCGCGCACCGGGCATGCCAGGACCCGCCAAGATTTCCCGCTGGCATCCTTTTGTAGCCGGACCTGGGGGGTTCCCGACTCGATGGCGGACACAACGGGACAGTCCTTGCAGCCTTTGGCTCGTTCGCGCCAAATCGCATGGCATGGTTTTCCTATGATCTCGTTTCGGACCAAACCGGCGGCTTCGCAGGCCGTCCGGTTGGGCCACAGGACCTTCAAGTCCGTTCCCACGTGGATCACTGCGCTGGCCTGCGCATCCAAAATGGTCCGCAAGCGAAGCTCGGAGTTGCGCAGTTCCTCGGCCGCCTTTCGCATTTCGGTGATGTCCTCGAGCGAAATCACCACTTGGCCCGGACCTTTGCCGGGAAAGGGGGTCACGCTAGCGCGGAACCAAATTTTACCAGACGTTGTCATGCAGGGGAATTCCTTTTCAAAGAATCGCTTTTCGCCCGACATGACGCAGCGGATTCCACCGGAAAAAGCAACGGCGTCGGCAAGCTCTTCATCTGGAACTTGTACGCACGCGTCCAGATAATCGTCTCCTTCCAAAGCATTGCAGAAAACGCAATGTTCCTTTTCAGCCAGACTTCTCCATGCGCGGTTCACGCTCAGGACCCCCCCGCTGTCGTCGATAATGGCGATGCGGGAGGACAAGGAGTCCAGGGCGGTCCGCAGAAAGGCCTCCGATTCCTGCAAAATCTCGTTGGTCTGATGTCTCTCCATGGCGTAGCGGATTACACGCTCGAGCAGGTCGCCGGAAAACTTGCCCTTGACCAGATAGTCCTGCGCTCCCGCCTTTACCACTTCCAGGCCTACGCGGGGATCGTCGTTTCCCGTGAGGACCACCGCCGGGACCCAGGGGGCGGCTTCGCGAAACCGTCGAACCGTATCGATCCCGTCGCTGTCGGGCAATTCCAAATCCAGCAGGGCGGCGTCCGCGTTGTCGGTCGCAAGATACTCCATCGCTTCGGCCAGGCTTTCGACCGTGGCAAGTTCAAGCCTGCCGCCCGTTATTTCTGCGACGATTTCGCCTACAAAAAAGGCGTCTCCGGGGTTGTCCTCCACCAGGAGGACCTTTCTGAGCTTGTCCATCTCAAGTTCCCGCGGAAGGAAGCACGACGATGCTCAACCAGAAATCCTCGATGGATTTGACCACTTTCATGAACTGATTGAGATCGATGGGTTTCGTGATATAGCAGTTGGCATGAAGATCGTAGGTTCGAAGCACGTCCTCTTCCGACTTGGATGTGGTGAGAATGACAACGGGGATGCGCTTGAAAACAGGGTCCGACTTGATCTCCGCCAGCACTTCCCGACCGTCCTTTTTCGGAAGGTTCAAGTCGAGCAAGACGAGATCGGGACGGACCGAATTGGAATATTCGCCTTCCTGTCTCAGGAAGGCCATGGCCGCCTCGCCGTCTTCGACATGATGCAAGTTGTTGCGAATTTTGCTGAACTCCAACGCTTCGCGCGCCAGCTCCGCGTCTCCAAGGTTGTCCTCCACCAGAAGGATTTCGACAGGTCGTAAGAGCATTTCCAATCTTTCCTTTTCTTGTTTTCTCAAACGGCATTAAGGGTAAGATAAAAAACAGCGCCGTTTCCGGGATTCGATTCGAACCAGATTTCGCCGCCGTGCCGTTCTACGATCCGTTTGCAAAGGGATAGGCCGATTCCCGTTCCCGAGTACTGGCTGCGCGCATGCAGGCGCTGGAAGATTTCGAACACCTTGTCACTGTATTTTTCGTCGATTCCGATTCCGTTGTCGGCGACTCCGAAGCGCCAGATACTTCCATATCTGTCCGCAAACACTCTGATTTCGGGGGGGGCCTCCCCTCTGAACTTGATGCTGTTACCGATCAGGTTTTGAAAAAGCTGTGCCAGCTGGACGGCGTCGGCGCGGACGACGGGAAGCTCTTCCGCCTTGACATGCGCACCGGTTTCCTCGACAGCCGCCGTCAGGTTGAGCAGGGCACTTTCCAAGGCTCGTCCGCTGTCTGTCGGTTCCAGGTCCCCGCCGCGAGAATTCACCCGGGAATAGGCAAGCAAGGCCTGAATCAGCCCCTGCATGCGAGTCGCTCCATCCACCGCGAAATCGATGTACTTGCGGGCCTTTTCGTCGAGTCGGTCCCCATAGCGGTCCGCCAGAAGCTGGGTGAAGCTGGACACCATGCGCAAGGGTTCCTGCAAGTCGTGAGAGGCGACATAGGCGAACTGTTCCAGCTCCCGGTTCGAACGCAGCAGTTCGTCCAGCGTTCTTTCCAGCTTTCGCTCCATCGCCTTTCGTTCCGATATGTTTGTGTGGATTCCCAGCAGCGAAACGATCCGGCCCGATTCGTCTCGGACTGCGTCGGCTCGCAAAAGCACGGGAATCGTCCGGCCGTCCTTGGCTCGCATTTCGACCTCTCCGGCCCATGATTCGCCTGCCATGACCGAGGAAAAGACCGTTTCTCCGACTTTCGGGTCCGCGTAGAGCGTTTTGGGCGAACGGTTTTCGACTTCTCGCACATCATATCCGAAGAGTTCCGTAAACGCTTTGTTCTGATAAAAATGCCTGCCTTCCGGAGTCGATATGCCGATGGCGTCGCCGGCTTCCTCCACCGCCATTCGAATGCGAAGCAACTCGTGGGCAGCCTCCTTGACCGCCGTGGTATCGACGGCGAGTTCGAACCGGACCATTCGCCCGTCCACCCACTCAACCGCCTTGTCCGCGCAACGATACCATCGTTTGGAAACCTCGTTTTGAAACTCCCACTCGTAGGTCCGGCCCAGATACTCGCCGAAGATTAGGGCATTGGTGCAAAAGTCGCAGGGGTCTTGCCGATTTTGCAGCACCTGATGGCATTTTCTCCCCACGATATCTTCCCCCCAGATTTTTCGGCAAATCGCGTTGACATAGAGCAACTCGTAAGTATCGGGGTCCGCCACGTAGATCACGTCTTCGATACCGTCAAGCAGCGCCAGCGCCTGGCTTCGCTCTCTTAGAATTGCGGCCTCGGCGTTTTTTCTTCGGGATATGTCCCGGACGATCGCCCACATGGATTCCGGCTCGCCCGCGTCGTCGCGTACGAGAAAAGTACTCAACTCCACGGGAAACACCGTGCCGTCCTTGCGAATGTACTCCTTTTCGTATACTCCGGAATGCCCGCCGGTAAGTATTTTTTCCGCCACGAGCCTCTGTTCCAATTCATGCCATTTGGCAGGCGTGATCTGAGGATAGGTCAAAAAGGGGATTTCTTGTTCGGCGTAGCCGATCATGAGCTGGAACGCCTTGTTGAAATCGATGATTTTTCCGGTCATATCGACCTGGACGAAAGCATCGCGCATGGTTTCGTGCAGCCTTCTGTAGCGAGCTTCGCTGGCTTCCAGGCGCTTGCGGTTCTCCTTTCGCATCTTATCCCGCTCGATATTTTCCAAGGCCATGGCAATGTCGTCGGACAATTCCCGAATCAGCGACCGTTCCTGCGGATCGTCTGCGAATCGAGCGGGGGCGGAAACGACAAGCCATCCGTACCGGCGTCCCTGTCGAAACAGCGAGGCCGTTATGGCCCCCCTATCCGGATGGTCTTCGACCAAGGGGCAGTCCATGCAAATGTCTCTCGAGTTTCGAATCGAAACCGCGTCCGCCGATTCGCAAGCCTGATCAAAACAAGCGGGATAAACTCCGCGTGCCATTCTTCGCATCAGTAAGCGAAATTTTTCCTCGGCAACACCGCTGGCGGCTTGGCCAATGATTCGTTTCGGAGTTTCCGCAAGTATGATGAATGCCGCATTCACGCCACGGGTTTCGACCAGAATGTCGCAAACCCCCTGAATCAAACGTGCCGGGCTTTTTTCTCCGACGATCAGGCGATTGACCCTGCGAATGCCCTGAAACATCGACACCAGTCGCCTTCGATGCTTGTCGGCCTCTTGCACCGCTTCCGCCGCAAGCTCCATGGCTTCCATGGCCGACCGGACAATTCCGGCCTGACCGGGTCCCGCAAAGCGCTCTTCGCTGCCAAAAGCGCCGAGGATGTCCATCGCCTTGCGTATTTCTTCGATTCCTGGGAATTGACCTGGCTTATCCATCATTGATCACTCGAAACAAACGGCGCATTTGTCCGCTGAAAAAAATGTGTACTCCGAATGCGACCCCCCTGATGTTAGAAATCCCGTCTTCTCGGAAAACAAAACGGGTTCATCGCGGGTTTGCAGCTAGCTGCAAAGGCAACCAGAGCTTCCAGCTGCCCAGGTCCAACATCGCGATTATGCCGCCACTTGGGAGCCGAGGCGTTTCAGACCGGGATGGCCTGGTTACCATCGACACGCCTCTTCCGCAAATCCCCGACGAGACACAAAGCGTATCGACCGCTCCAGACTTGGCAACCATACCAATTGGCTGAACTTTTGTACAGCTCCATTTTGCAGCTAATTTACAATTCTTTACGATCTCATTGACTGCGGTGTCGTGTCGGTGGTATTTAGATGGAAAATGTAATAACGGACAACGCGATTTTGGAATAGGTCGAAAAACGCATGAAGTCGAACAGGCCCCGAAAATCGACGGTTCGGGAGTTCCGGACCCGAGGAGACGCGAGATGGATGCTTTCAGGGAAATAGAAAAAGGCGAATTCAAACTAATGATCGTGGACGACGAAACCCCCATGCGAAAAATGCTTCTCAAGGGTCTGGCCCGCGCCGGGTACGACTGCGTGGAGGCCGAAAGTGGTGTGGAAGCGTTGGAAATCATGGCCGACACCCCCATCGACGTGGTGGTGACCGACATCAACATGCCCCGCATGGACGGCATCGAACTGACCGAAAACATCCGCGAACATTTCGATGCCGACGTGATCGTGATGACCGCCCTCACCCAAAAGTTCAATTACGAAAAAGTGATCTTACAAGGCGCCAGCGACTTCATCCAAAAACCCGTGGAACTCGACGAACTCAATCTGAGAATCCTGCGGGTCCTGCGAGAGAGGACCAACCTGGAGCAAAGAAAAAAGGCGGAACAGGAAAACATCGAGGTCCTCAAGGCCCTGAAAAAAACCGTAGGGGGAACCATATTCGCCATGGCCATGACCATCGACATTCGCGATCCTTGCACGGCGGGTCATCAGCGCCGGGTCGCCACCCTGGCCCGCGCGATCGGAAAGCAACTCGGCCTTTCCCGGATTCAACTGGAAGGAATCAGCATGGGAGGCGTCATCCACGACCTCGGCAAAATCGCCATTCCGTCCGAAATACTCTCTAAACCCTCTAAGCTCAACGAGGCCGAGACTCTCCTGATGCAAACGCATCCGAAAGCCGGATACGACATTCTGAAAAATATCGATTTTCCTTGGCCCCTTGCGGAAATAGCCTATCAGCATCACGAACGCCTCGACGGCAACGGCTATCCCATGAGGCTTATGAAGAACGAAATCATTTTCGAAGCCAAAATAATGGCCGTCGCCGACGTGGTCGAAGCCATGGCCTCCCATCGACCATACCGTCCGGCCATGGGCGTCAACGCCGCCCTGGAATACGTGCGGTCGGAAAGAGGGGCCGGCTTCGACCGGCAAGTCGTGGACGCATGCGTCAGCTTGTTTAAAGAAAAGGGGTTCGCTTTCTAGACCTTTTTTCTTCCCACGAGAAGATCGGGATCGCCGATGACTTCCGGCAACGGATAATGCATGGGCTCGCCTCCTTTCTCCGGGCGTTTCGTCTTTTCATATAGGTCGCGAGGGTCGCTCCATCGCGACCTGCCGAAGAATATCTCGGCCCGGTCCCTCTATCCATACAATTTGGTCGCCAACGGCGCTCCGGTGGAAACGAATGCGCCTCCGCGCCAGGTCCCGTCCGCCCCACGCAGAAACGGTGTCCGGATCCCCCGATGATTTCTCCAACGCGCACCGGCGCATTGCAAAAAAATCAGACGCTCTATCGCCATTTATTTGATCGGTGAACCGGATTCATCAAATAAATATCGAAAAGGTTTGACATTAAAATGTTTTGGAAATAATTCTTTGGATCGCTGATACCATATCACCCCGAACACTTTTGCTAAATCAAGTCCGCTCTCTGAACATAGGAAGCGTATCGCCGTTGTGTTGTTTTAACGGGTTTCGCGGTCGAACCGGTCCAGTCCGCCCCAGGTGCCCGCCCACAGCGTTCCCCGGGAATCCTAGCGCAGGGCGAACACGGTGTCGCGGATCAGGCTGTCCGGCTCGTCCGGGTCGTGCCGAAAGTTGGAAAAGCGTTCGGTCGAAGGATCGAACCGGGTCGGCCCCCACCTGCGGAGCCGATCCACACGAAGCCCTCGCGGTCCTCAAGCATGCCTGAAATAGACGAATGGGAGAGGCCGTGCTCGACTCCCGAATTTCGCCGGTACAGCGTGAACTTGGGATGGTCCGGGTCGTAGCGGTCCGCGCCCCCGCCCCGGCTTCCGACCCACAGCGCCCCGACGCGGTCCACCGGCAGCGAGTGCGTGTCGTTGTTGCTCAGGCTGTACGGGTCGGAAGGGTCGTGCGCGAACGTTTCGAACGTTTCGCTCGCCGGGTCCATCCGGCAAAGGCCGCCACCGTGTACGCTTGCCCACAGCTTGCCGTCTCCCGCGTAGCACACGTCGCATACCGGGTCGTACCCCGGACTGATCGGGTCGGAAGGATCGTGGAAGTATCTTCGGAAAGTCCCCGAGTCCGGATCGAACCGGTTCAGACCGACCATCGTGCCGATCCACAGGACGCTTCCGGTTTCCGGAAAGGAGCCGATCGCCATGACATGGTCGTGGCTCAGGGTGGATTCGTCGGCAGGGTCGTGCCGAAAGCGCTCGAACCGGCCGCTTTCGGTGTCCATCCTCGCCAGGCCGCTGTCCGTGCCCACCCACGGAATCGAGTCGCGTTGCGGATCGGGACGGACGGCCGTGACATCGTCGCTGTCGATGCTTTCCGGGTCGTTCGCGTCGTGCCGGAAACAGGAGAACGTCTCCGTCTCCGGGTCGAACCGGTTCAGCCCCCCGTTGCTCGCGGCCACCCACAGGAAGCCTTCGCGGTCTTCGCAAATCCCGTAGAAGACCAGATCGGAACTGATGCTGTCGGAGTCGTCCGGGTCGTGCGGATACCGCTTGAAGGTTTCGGTCTCCTGGTCGAACCGGTTGAGCCCTTTTCGGGTCCCGATCCACAGCCGGTTTCGGGAATCTTCGAACAACACGTTGACCTCGCCCGCGCCGATGCTGTTTTCGTTTTCCGGGTCGGGCTCGTACACCCGGAAGGAAATTCCGTCGTACCAGTTCAAAGCGCCTTCCAGAGGGAACCACATGAACCCCCGGGAATCCTGTACGATATCGTACACCACGGCCCTGGAAAGCCCCTGCCTCGTGGACAGGTGCTCGAAGCGCACCCTCTCCCGCCCTGCTTGAGACGGCGCCGCCGACGCCAGGCAAAGCGCCAGCGCCAAACATGCCGGAATCGTTTTTCGCAAAGCCGTTTCTCCGTTTTTCTCCGATTCGCAAAGGAGTCGATAGCACGCGGCGACCCGATGCCGCCGTGTTCGCCGCCAATGGCGCCTCTTCCTTTATCGACCGCGATCCGAATTGATCGTACAGTCCCCGCTCGAAGCGATCAAGAGAATTCAGGGAAAAATCCAGGAGGTTTTCGAGAAAAATCCCCACAGGCACCGGGCCTACGGCATGCCCGAAGGCCTCCTCAAACGATAAACGAAACAAAAGCCACAGCCGCCAAACCACCATCCGACCGATTTCCCCTGCCCGCGCAGCCGGTGAATCACCCACGACAACCCCGCTATCCCATCTTTTCAGACGCCACATTGTCCTAAAACATACCTGTTTGTAAATTTTGTATCAATCTTTAATATTTACAATAATATTTACATATAATAAGCATTGGATCAATGCGGGAACAGAACTTTCGGTTTTCATTCGCAATCGCGTATTGCGACGGAACGGTCTTTCGCCATGACGAAATCGGACGAACGCATCGACGGAATCTACAAGCCTCGCAAACCAAAGGAAACGGCCTTCTACAATTGCGTGGAAAACCATTTCGAGGAACTGGAAAGCGTCTGGGACGACCTGTACGCTCCCCGTTACGGATTCTGGCGACCATATATAAAGGACGTAATCTACCGCTATCTGGACTGCGGCGACTTGCGATGCGGCTTCGCCCGGATTCGATGCGACAATTGCGGCCACGAATATCTTTTGCCGTTTTCGTGCAAACGCCGCCATTTTTGTCCCTCGTGCCACCAAAAACGGGTCGTCGAATACGGCGAATGGCTTTTGACCGACGTTCTGAAAAAAGTCCCCCGCAGACACTGGGTCTTCAGCATACCCAAAAGCCTCCGGAGCTATTTCATGTACGACCGCTCCCTGCTCGGCAAGCCGAGCACCTGCGCGTGGAATGTCATGAGCGTTTTTTTGAAATCCGCGGTTCCCCGCGACGGCGCAGTCCCCGGAGCGAGCATCGCCATACTGACGTACGGAGACTTTCTCAATTTCAATCCGCACCTGCGCGCAATCGCGACCGACGGCTGCTTTCTCCCCGACGGCTTCTTCGTCGGCGTCCCCGGTTTCCATGCCGAAGACCTCGAGGAGGCCTTCCAGTACGAAGTCCTGAAGATGCTGAAGAAAGAGGGCAAAATCAACGACGCGATTATCGAAAACATGCTTTCCCGTCGCCACACCGGCTTCCACGTCCATATCGGCGCAAGAATCCGGCCCGAAGACGAAACCGCCCTCGGCAACATTGCCAAATACATCGTCCGAGCCAGTTTTTCCCGGGAGCGCATGCTCTACATCCCCGCCGAAAAATCCGCCGACGGCGTTGCCAAGGTCGTCTGCACCTCAAAAGACGGAAAGACCGGGCAAACCTTCGACGCCCTCGACTGGCTCGCGAGGATCGTCGTTCATATACCGAATAAATACAAGCAGTTGGTTCGGTACGTCGGATATTACTCAAACAAGTCGAGAGGCATGAGAAAAAAGCGGAAACCGACGATGCGATACCGTCGATCGCGCCCGGAGAACCGACGTCGAAACAGTTCCGACGCAGATTGGCGAGGCTGATTCAAAAAATCTACGAGGTCGATCCGCTCTGTTGTCCCAATTGCGGCTATCAAATGAGGGTGATTTCCATACTCGAGGCCGGCCCAATAGCCCGAAAGATCCTGGAGCACCTCGATCTGTGGGATGTCCGCAATCACGGCCCGCCTTCCGAGGAAGATTCGCATACCCGGGAACTCGTCTACGACGATTCGGACTCGCAAGTCCCTCTATACGACTATTGGAACTGAATCCCGCCTTTTTGAAAAATCGACAAATTTGGGATCGGCGCCGAAATGCGTCCGGAAAAAGGCCGTTTCCATGTTTTCAAGACGGCTTTGGACTTTCCGCAAGCCATTTTCGACCTATCGACCACTTTTGACCTTTTTTATATGCCTGGACAAGCCGGGGAACAATTCAAAAGCCCCGTGTAGTTTCGTTGACAAAAAGCGAGTTCCTATCTTAACCGCCGGAAGCGCCCGCAGCACGTTCTCGATGCCTTTGTTCGGAGAAAGCAATCCAAACGTGAGCAGTACTTTTTTGCCTTCCACATCGAACTTATCCTTGTTGAAACCGGGATCGATAAACGGCGTGTCGACAATGCCGTGGTGTATAAAAGCACTTTTATCCTCGGGCACGGCGTAGATTTCCTTGAGGAAGACGGATGCCTCATGGCTCATCACGACCAGCCTGTCGGACAGCTCGGACAGCCGGCACATGACGTCACGGTAATCCGGGGCGGGGTCCCTCAGTACTGTATGCAGCGTGGTCACCACCGGCATGCGCAGATCCCCCAACAATTTCAGCAGGTGCCCGCCGGACGGACCGCCTAAAAGTCCGTATTCATGCTGAACGCTGACAATGTCCGTCTGACTGATATTGAGAAATTGAAACGCCATGCCGTAGTCGCTCAATTTGTTTTGACTGATCTCGAAGGGTACCTTATCGGGATAAAGGTACCCTTCGGGCCTGTCGTTGATCGCCGCGGCCCAGATTTTCATATCGGGTGCCTGGGCGGACAAGCCTTCAACCAAGTCCGTCGTGAATGGCGCGATACCGCACCGGCGAGGAAGGTAGTTGCCGATGACGGCTACCGAATTGATCCCCGGATATTGTTTTAGCGCAGATGCCATGCTTGGTGCCTCTTTCGATCTACTCACTTTTCATTTATTCCAAGCGGAGTCGCCTTAAAGGTCATATGCGACCAGTAGTCATATATGACCTTTTGTGCAGGTTTCCAAAGGGGGAGACGGTAAAGAAAACAAGGTTAGGTTCGATCAAAGGTTTGCCTGAGAAGCGGCGGCCCTGGCCCAAGACAGGCGTCACACCCGCACGACATGAGGCAAGATAACGGGACGGCACTGGGTTTGATTGTAGAAGAAGTCTTGCAGGTTCTTGCGTATGCTGTCCTGGTGCTGACAGCCGGTTTCCTTTAAAGTGCGCTTCAGGTTATGCCGGGCTTTTTTCATAAGACTTTTGGAATTATCCATCTGTAGAAAGCCCTGACTGACCAGCCGGACTTCGCCCGCCAAGCGGCGCTGCTTGTCAACGGGCACGTAACACAAGACAAAGCCGTTTTGCGACAGGCGCTCCCGGTCGCGCACCACCCGATTGCCGATTTCGCCTATCAGGGAACCATCCACGTAGACATCTTGCGCACGCACCGGTTCTCCCAGCCAGGCGGATTTGCCGTCGCTGACCCAGGTCGATCCGTTTTTCAGAATGAAGATGTTATCGGGGCTGATACCGCGTTGTTGCGCCAAACGAGCGTGCAGGTGCAGATGGCGGCTGTGGCCGTGAACGGGGATCAAAAAACGCGGCTGGACGGCTTCCAGCATGATGCGCATGTCTTCACGGCTGCCGTGACCGGAAACGTGCACCTGGGCCAGCCCTCCATAAATGACGTTGGCGCCGCGTTCAAACAGGTGGTTGAGCATCCGACCCACATCTTCTTCGTTGCCCTCGATGGCGCCGCCGGAGACGATGATTGTGTCGCCGGCATGCACTTTCACGTCACGGTGTTCGCCGTGGGCCATGCGGTTGAGGGCCGAATTGGGCTCGCCCTGGGAACCAGTGGACAGAATCACCAGTTTGCCTTCCGGCACCTTGGTTTTGATGTCCACGAGCAAGCCCTTGGGAATTTTGAGGTAACCCAGTTCCCGCGCAAGTTCGGCATTCTGGATGAGACTGCGCCCGGTCAGGGCGATCTTGCGGTGATGTTTTTGCGCCAGGTTGACGATTTCCTGAAAGCGGGCCAGCACCGAAGAGAAGGTGGCGATAATGGCTGCGTGGGCTTCCGGCCCCACTTTCCATAGATGCAGATCAACGATCCGGTTGGAGGGATCGCTTTCGATAATGGAGCGCAAGGCAGATGCCATTTCGGCTTCACTGCTTTTATCCAAAAGAATGCCACTGGTCTCTTTGATGAGCCCCAATGCCCAGTAGGTGCGTGGGGTATAGGTGCGTGGGGTATAGGTGCGTGGGGTCAAACCTTGATTGTTGAAAATCTGTTCACAAATCAATAGGTGCGTGGGGTCAAACCTTGCGTGGGGTCAAACCTTGATTGTTGAAAATCTGTTCACAAATCAAGGTTTGACCCCACGCAAATCACTTTCCATAGATGCAGATCAACGATCCGGTTGGAGGGATCGCTTTCGATAATGGAGCGCAAGGCAGATGCCATTTCGGCTTCACTGCTTTTATCCAAAAGAATGCCACTGGTCTCTTTGATGAGCCCCAATGCCCAGTAGGTGCGTGGGGTATAGGTGCGTGGGGTATAGGTGCGTGGGGTCAAACCTTGATTGTTGAAAATCTGTAGGTGCGTGGGGTCAAACCTTGATTGTTGAAAATCTGTTCACAAATCAAGGTTTGACCCCACGCAAATCAAGGTTTGACCCCACGCATGACCCCACGCACAAATTGCTTGCCCCCCCCCCATTTTTTTTTATATAATTCGTTTTTCGTCCATTTTCTTCACCAAGTGGACTAAAATAGAGCCAAGCCCGTAGTTCCGGACACTTTTGGAAAGGAGGAAACGATGTCAAAAAGCGATGTTGCCATAATTTTAAAACGGAAAAGAAGGTTCAAGCTCGTATCGACAGCGTTCGTATGCATTCTGATCTTTTCGGTCATCCAACTTGGCCCACCCGAATCCCTGGCGGTTTCATATGGCGTGGACACTGATTTCAACAGCCCCTTGGGCTATAACACATTAGATCCTGGCCAAAGGCTGCAAAAAGGCTTGAGTGTTGCTGTTCAAGCCGATGGAAAAATCCTTGTTTCTGGAGATCTCGTTTTTTGGGGAGCTGGTGGCCCAGTTGCTACCGCGTGCATCGTCCTGCGCTATAATACGGACGGTACGCTGGACGATTCCTTTTCCAGCCCCGACGGCTACGTATTGCTTGAAATGGGCGACGACGACACATCTGACTGCTATGTTGGTGTTCAGAATAGCGGCAAAATCGTTTTAGCGGGCACCTTTTACAATTCATCCGGCCATAACGGAAACGATTTTTCCGTTTTCCGGCTCAATCCAGACGGCTCGTCGGACGACACCTTCAACAGCCCGCAAGGATACAATACATTGCACCTGGGGGGAAATCACGACATTGTAAGAAATATGGTCGTCCAGAATGACGACCGTATTGTCGTAGTAGGGCAAACGGCTTCGAATATCTATAAGGATATTGCCGTCGCGCGATTTAAGGCGGACGGTACGGTGGATACCGACTTCGGCAGTCCGAACGGGTTCGCCATATTGGATTTGGGAAATGACAGCGACGATGTCGCCTCCGCAGCCGTTCAGGCTGACGGCAAGATCGTTGTGGCGGGCCATTCATTCAACGCAGCTGATTATAAGAACGCGGACTTCGCCGTTGCGCGATTTAACCCGAATGGAACGGTGGACACCGACTTTGCCAGCCCAAACGGATTTACCCTGCTGAATTTGGGAGCCTATGATTTGGCTACAGCAGTCGCAATCCGGCCAAACGGAAAAATCGTGGTCCTGGGTTCTTCAATAGACTACGACACGAAGGATGGCGGCACGGTCGTCGCGCAATACGATACGAACGGCGTATTGGATCCGGCCTTTGGCGACTCCGGCGGTTACACCAAGCTTGAAGCGGGCGGAAGCTCGGATGCGGCAATTCAGTCCGACGGGAAAATCGTTGTGGCGGGAGCGCGTCCTCCCGGCAATGTTGATATGGGAGTCTACCTTGCGCGGTTCGCACCGAACGGAATTTTGGACGCATCTTTTGGTAGCAACGGGTACGCGTTTTTGGATCTTTTTCAATGGGCCCACATAGAAAGTATAACCCTCCAGTCCGACGAGCGGATCGTTGCGGCGGGAAATTTTAACGGTGAAATCTTTGTCGCGAGGTTTTTGAATTCCGACTCGACGGTCTACAGCCTGACCGTTACCATCAACGGAGTCGGATCGGGTGAAGTGAGTCGCGATCCCGAAGGAACATCCTGCGGGGCGAATTGCACGCAGCACGCGGACGGTACCACCGTTACCCTAAAGGCCCAGCCCCATGCCGGCTCCGTTTTCTCAGGCTGGTCGGGACACTGTTCGGGAACGAATGCTTCCGTCGATGTGACGATGGATTCAAACAGAGCCTGCACGGCCACCTTTACTACCGCTCCGGTCTCTTACAACCTGACCGTAACAACCGATGGCAACGGATCGGGCGAAGTGAGCCGCGATCCCGAAGGAACATCCTGCGGGGCGAATTGCACGCAGCACGCGGACGGTACCACCGTCACCCTGAAGGCCCAGCCCCATGCCGGCTCCGTTTTCTCAGGCTGGTCGGGACACTGTTCGGGAACGAATGCTTCCGTCGATGTGACGATGGATTCAAACAGAGCCTGCACGGCCACCTTTACTACCGCTCCGGTCTCTTACAACCTGACCGTAACAACCGATGGCAACGGATCGGGCGAAGTGAGCCGCGATCCCGAAGGAACATCCTGCGGGGCGAATTGCACGCAGCACGCGGACGGTACTACCGTCACCCTGAAGGCCCAGCCCCATGCCGGCTCCGTTTTCTCCGGTTGGTCGGGACACTGTTCGGGAACGAATGCTTCCGTCGATGTGACGATGGATTCAAACAGAGCCTGCACGGCCACCTTCAACTTTGTTCCGGTCGTTGCCGAAGCCGACCTTTCCATTGCCAAAAACAGCGATCGGACCGAAGCGGCCCCCGAGCAAACACTTGCATACACCATTGAAGTGAGCAACGCAGGCCCTGACGACGCAACGGGAGCCACGGTGCGGGACACTTTTCCCGAAGAATTGACCGATTGCACCTGGAGTCGGGCCGCGTCAGCCGATTCCGGCGGCGTGACAGCGGTACCGGGAGATATCTTGGATACCGTGAATATTTCCTCGGGCAATTCTATTGTCTATACCGCGTCCTGCACGATCAATTCCTCTGCTTCGGGCTCGTTGAACAACACTGCCGTCGTCACGGCTCCCCCAGGCTTGTACGACCCGGACACAAGCAACAACACCGACACCAATGCCGTCAATATCGTAGGCGGTTCGACTGCCATCCCCTCCATTGCGCATTGGGGAGCAATTGTTCTGTCTCTGTTGATTGCATCAGCAACTATCTTAGCAAAGAAAAAAAATCGATAGGTGTTTGGCGCAAGCGAAAAAACAATGCAAGCGATCAATTTTTATTGAGGCATCATATGGCGTCGTTGATTTTGCCCTCTTTTTTCAGCATCTTGAGGACTTCGTACTGGAAAAGCTCTTCGAGGTCTTCGGCGTGCAGACCCGGTACGCCGACAAAGGAATTGTCCGGCGGAAAGCAGCCGTCGGTGATTATGGCGTGTACATGAGGATTGTGATTGAGAAAGTCGCTACGGGTGTGTATGGCCATGCTCGCCCCCGGCACGGCGCCGTCGCGGGGGACTGCGGATTTCAAATATGCGCTCGCAACGTTCCACGCGCATTTGCTCGGTTTTCCGAGCAGGGAGCGGTCGTACATGAAATAGATCCGGAGGCGTTTGGGTATGCTGAAGACCCAGTGTCTGTGGGGGACTTTTTTCAGAACGTCTGTCAAAAGCCATTCGCCGGGCCGACGAACTGCTCGACCAGTTGAATTCCGGATTGATCGAAGGCATGGAAGAAACCCGACGAATCCAGGTGGAAGCATATGCCGAGACATTGAAAAAACGAAGGCTCGAGGTTCTTGAAAAGCAGATAGGTATCGGTCTGCATTTTTGGATTAATATCATATTGATCTTGTCGGGCTATGTTCCGGGGCTGATTCATGCGATCTGGATTATGACAAAAAAACAGAAAAAATTTTGCACGCGCTTACGACCACGACGAGAGAACGAAAGCAATAACGGGGAGCAACCAAAAATGAAAACGACCGACGCCTTCGACCAGATCAGGCAGAATGCCGTCGGCAACGCAGCCATCGTTTTGAGAATGCTCCGCGCGCTTGAAACCACCGCCGGTATTTCGACCAGTCCGAGTCGGAGACGGATACCCTCGCCCGGCACGGCCATGAACTCGCCTCCCTCGACACTGAAACCATGCAGGCTTTCGATGCGTTCCTGCCGCCCTTCTGGAGCCGGGGAAACCCCATCGACATCCTCGGCGACGCCTCGGCGGAGCGGTTTTGCCGCGCTCTGGAAGTCTGCTTTACATCCAAAAACTTATCGTGTCCGGCTAATCGATAGGAACATGTTCTTTTTGGGGTGAACTATGCAACGATATAAAATTATACATCGTACCTACTATAATTATTCGGAAAAAGTGACTCTCGGGACGCATAAATTACTCCTGCGTCCACGAGAAGATCATGAACTGCGGATCGAATCTTTTGTTTTAAATGTCACCCCTGCGGCGAACCTGCTATGGCATCGAGACGTGGAAGGCAATTCAGTCGCCCTGGCATCTTTCAATTCCCCCGCCAGCCAGCTTGCCATTGAAAGCGATGTGATAATCCGGCAGTACAACGAGGCCCCCCTCGATTTTTTGGTTGCCGAATACGCAGTCGACTATCCATTTGCCTACAAACCCGGCGATCGCATTTTGCTTTCTCCATATATGGAGTTGCCTGATCAGGAGACAAAAGACATCGTCAACAAGTGGATTGCCAACTTCTGGCTGCCATACGAACCGATCCAAACCTATTCCCTGTTGCAGAGGCTGGCCGAATACATTAATCAAACCCTGACCTACCGGGCAAGAGAAGCACCCGGAGTTCAATCGCCCCGGCTGACATTGTCCGGCGGAACCGGATCATGCCGGGACTTCGCATTGCTCTTCATGGAATCGGCAAGGTGTCTGGGCTTGGCTTCTCGCTTTGTAAGCGGTTATCTCCACGCACCTTTGATGGCCCACATGGTTGGAGCGACTCATGCCTGGGCTGAGATCTACCTGCCGGGAGCAGGCTGGAAGGGATTCGATCCCACTATCGGCAAAATCGCCGGTACCGATCACATTGCCGTAGCTGTAGCGAGATTGGCCGAAGCAGTGCCACCCGTTGACGGAACGTTCATAGGTGCAGAGAAATCGCGTCTTGATGTGGGGGTTTGGGTCAGCAAGTGTTGATCGGCGAGCAACGCTTCAACCGGTGAAGCAAGATTGCACGGGGGAGCGCGGGGATTTTTGCGGTTTCAGGCCCAATACCCTGGAAGAATCCGAATTCCACAACGGAAGGATGTTCCCGCGTCCACCCGCAAAGCGCTCTCGGAGGCGCCTCGTTTAGGCGATATCGAGGCGACCGATCGCGCTGTATTCGATTTGTATGGCCTGTCATTCAAAAACCGAAACTCAGGCGGTCGTCGAGGCAACCTCTCGGGCCTGCTTGTTCGATTTGGCATGGTCCCGCGCCACGAGCATGTAGATGGACGGAATGACGAAAAGGGTGAACACCGTTCCCACGGCCATGCCTCCTACGAGGACCAGGCCGATCGAGTTTCTGGCTGCGGCGCCAGCGCCGGTGACCAGGGTCAGGGGAAAGTGGCCGGCAATGGTGGCGCCGCTGGTCATGAGGATAGGTCTCAGCCTGGTCAGGGCCGCCTCGCGAACCGCTTCCCGCTTGCCTAAGCCGTTCTCCTGGAGCTTGTTGGCGAACTCCACCACCAGTATGCCGTTCTTGGATACCAGACCGACCAATGTCACCAGTCCCACCTGGGAATAGATGTTGAGGGTGGTGGTCCAGCCGCTGGTCCAGAAGGGAACGTTGGGATCCGGCATTTTCAGGAACGTGAAGACGAGGGCGCCGAACATGGCCAGGGGAACGGATCCTGCGAGGATGACGAAGGGGTCCCGAAAACTGTTGAACTGAGCGGCCAGCACAAGGAATATGAGGATGACCGCCAAGCCGAACGCCGAGATGAACTTGTCGCCCTCGGTCCTGAGCTGGCGAGATTCTCCGGTGTAGTCCAGAACGTAGCCCCTTGGCAGAATCGCGGCGGCCTCGCTTTCCAGAAACTTCAGCGCCTCGTCCAGGGGGCGGATGGCCACGCCGCTGATCTTGACCGCGTTGAGCTGCTGGAAGCGGTTCAGGGAGCGGGCCGTCGTGGTGTTTTCGATGGTCGCGACGCTGCCGAGGGGCAGGAGTTCGTTGGCGGGCCCGGTGATATAGATATTGAGGAGTTGTTCCGGATTCAGGCGGTTCGCCCGGCTGATCTGGGGGATGACCTTGTAGCTGCGGCCGGCGATGTTGAAACGGTTGACGAAATTGCCTCCGAGCATGGACGCCAGGTCCGAGCCTACCTGCTGGAGGTCGAGGCCGAGATCCGCGACCTTGTCGCGGTCGATGACGATCTCGGACCGGGGTTGGTCGATCTTGACGTCGATGACGGGCGGGAAGGCGAACATGCCGCTATTCATGGCCTTGATCTGGATCTGGCGGGCGAACTGCAGGATCGTGTTCGACTCCGCCGTGGACGTCAGGAGAAACTCGACCGGGAACTGCCCGCCGCCCGGCAGGGCCGACGGCGTCACGGGGAACATCCGGATGCCCGGAATGCGGGAGAGTTTTCCCTGAACCTCCGGAAGGATCTGGAAAACGGTTCGGTCCCGCTCCTCCCAGGGCTTGAGGACCATGCCGCCGAAGCCGGATGTGGGACTGGTGACCTGGAAGGTGAATTGGGTTTCCGGCATGCTCAAAAAAATATCGTTGGCGGCCGCGGCATACCGGCTGTTCTGATCGAGGGTCGAATTGGCCGCCGCATCGAGGATGCCGAAGATGACTCCCTGGTCCTCGGTCGGCGCCAGTTCCACCGGCGACATGACGAACATGGGAATGGCGAGAAGGCTTGCGACGACCCAGACCGTGTAGACCGCCGGACGGGCGTCGAGGGTCGCATCGAGCAGCTTTCCGTAGAAGAGTCTCAACCGGTTGAAGCTCCGGGAAATTATTCCGGCGAGCCCGTGCTCCTCGATCCCGGGTTTGAGCAGTTTCGCCGACATCATGGGCGACAGAGTGAGGGCCACGATGCCCGAGATGGTCACGGCCCCGGCCAGGGTGAACGCGAATTCCCGGAAGAGCGCGCCGGTGAGCCCGCCCTGGAGGCCGATGGGCGCGTAGACCGCCGCCAGGGTGACCGTCATGGCGACGATGGGACCAACCAGCTCTCGGGCGCCCAGAAGAGCGGCGTCCGTGGGCGACTTTCCCTCGCTCAGGTGCCGTTCGACGTTTTCCACCACGACGATGGCATCGTCGACGACGAGTCCGACCGAGAGCACGATAGCCAGCAGGGTCAGCAGGTTGATGGTAAAGCCGAACACCTGCATGAGGAATACGGCGCCGACGAGGGAAAGGGGAATGGCCACCACGGGAACGAGAACCGACCGAAACGATCCCAGAAAGAGAAAGATGATGACCACGACGATGAGCAGAGTGTCGCCCAGGGTCTTGGTCACCTCGCGGATGGCGTTGGTGATGTAATCGGTGGCGTCGTAGGCCACGCGCGCCGCCATGCCGGTGGGAAGCTGCGCCTGGACGGCCTCCATTTCCCTGGCCACCCGCTGGACGACGTCGATGGAATTGGCGTTGGGCAGAGGCCATATGCCCATGAACACGGCGGTCTGGCCCGAAAAGCGGACCTCCGCGTCGTAGTCCTCCGCGCCCAGCACGACCTCGCCGATGTCCTCCAGCCGGACGATGGCCCCGTCCTGCTCCCGGATGACGAGCCTTTTGAACTCCCGGACCGTGCTCAGGTCGGTATTGGCGACGAGATTGACCTGGACGAGGGAACCCTTGGTTTCGCCCACCGCCGCCAGGAAGTTGTTTGCGGCCAGGGCCTGGCGCACTTGCCGGGGGCTGATGTCGAAGGCCGCCATCCGGTCGGGCTTGAGCCAGACGCGCATGGCGAATGTCCGCGCGCCCAGGATGTCGGCGCGCTGGACGCCTTCGATGGCCGAAAGCCGGGGCTGGACCACCCGGACCAGATAGTCGGTGATCTCGTTTTGCTTGAGCACGTCGGACGTGAAGCTCAGGTAGGCCGACGCGAACTGGCTGTCGACGGACTCCACGTTGATGATGGGCACCTCGGCTTCCGGCGGCAGGTCTCCCCGGACCTGATCGACCTTGGAGCTGATTTCCGACAGGGCCTTGATGGCGTCGTAGTTGAGCTTGAGGCGGACGCTGATGGTCGAAAGCCCCTGGGCGCTCTTGGATTCGATGTACTCGATGCCGTCGGCCGCGGCGATGGCCCGCTCCAGGGGCATGGTGATGAACCCGCGGACCAGCTCGGCGCTGGCGCCCACATAGACGGTCGTGACCGTGACCGCCGAATTTTCGCTGCGGGGATATTGCCGAACGTTGACCGAACGGATCGCCTGCAGGCCGGAAATAACGATCAGAAGGCTGACCACCAGCGAGAGGACCGGCCGGCGGATGAAGATATCGGTAAATGCTCTCATAGTGCGAAGCTCTGTAAGACCAACTTAAAAAAGTTAAAGCGGGACATCCTGCAACCTTCCCGAATCAGTTGTTTTCCGGCTTGGGGTCCATCTGGAATTCCGGGGAAAGGGTATTGTCGACGACGACGGACTGACCGTTGCGCAGCTTGAAAACCCCGGTGCTCGCCACCGTATCGCCCTCCTCCAGCCCCGATACCACAGCGGCGAAATCGCCCCGTTTCTCGCCCAGCCGGACGAACTGCTGTCTAAGGACCTTCGCGGTCTTTCCGGTCGTTTCGTCCTTCGACTCCGCGACAACGAACACGGAATCGCTGTAGGGGGCGTACAGAACGGCCGTTTCGGGAATGACGACCACGGGTTGCCGATCAGGCATCACCACGGCCACATTGACGTACATGCCGGGGCGAAGCCGCTCCTCGGGGTTGTCCATGGTGGCCTGGATTCGGATATTGCGCGTGGCCGCATCGACCTCCGGGTTGATGGCCGTGATCTTGCCTTCGAGGGTCTTGCCCGGCAAGGCGTCGGTCTCGACCCGGATCGTCATGCCCGGGCCAATCCGGGCGATTTCCTTCTGGGGAAGCAGAAAATTGACAAAGATCGGATCGAGGGCCTGAAGCGACACGATGGCGCCACCTTCCTTCAGGAGTTGACCGAGGTTGACCAGGCGGATGCCCAGTCGCCCCGCAAAGGGCGCCCGGATGTTTTTCTTCTCGATGACGGCGCGGATGCCGTCCGCCTCGGCAATGGCCGACTTGTACTTGGCGTCGGCGTTGTCGTACTGGGACCTCGAAATCGCATTCTTGGACAGAAGCTCCTTGATGCGCTCGAAATCGGCCCTTGCCAACGTCGCCGAGGCCTCGGCCGCTCGCAGTTGCGCCTCCTCCAGGGAGGTGTCCTGTTGCAGCAGCAGGTCTCCGGACTCGACCTTTTTGCCGGGTTCAAAGGCGATCCGGACGATCTTGCCGGTTAGCTCCGCCGTTACCATGACGCCCTGGACCGCCTCCAAAGACCCGACGGAGGGGACTGCGGATTCCCACGATTCGGCCTTGGCCCGGGCGGTCGTCACCGTCTCGGGCGGCGGTGCGAAATTCTTCCCCCGGGAGACCATCTTTCCGATCTGCAACGCCTTGATGCCGCCGATTGCCCCGACCAGGACGATCAGTCCAATGATTGCGAGAAATATTTTCTTTTTCATAATTCTGTTTTTTCACCAAGCTTCAGGGAAAATCCGTCTATGTCGTCGACCGCCGGTTTCAATAGATCGTACGGGTCCTGACCTTCTGCCAGCCCGCCAAGATAATAAACCCATCCGCCCGATTTGAACGCGATTCGTTCGATGCCGTTTCTCCCTAGCTCGTCCCAGTCGTATGCCGCAATGAAGTGCTCGATATCAAAACGTTTTAGAACTTTCGCCGCCTCGGGGCCGAGATAGGTGCCCAGTGTCGAAACCACCACTGGCTTATCCTGGTCCCGGAGCAGGTTGTAGAAGGCGAAATAATCGAAGATGCCCTCCACCAGTATGATCGTCCGGTACTGCCGGATATATCGCCCTGCCTTCTCAATGCCGTAAAGCCAGGTCTCAAAGGAAAGAGGAACTTCTCTGTTTTGGTGTTTGAGCCAGCGGATGCCCCTGTCGTCCGGACGTCTGCCGACAATTCCGGCCGGGGAGGCGTCCGCGTCGTAAATGGGGAACACGATCTGTCCGGCAAAAAAATCGCCGTAATTTCTTGAAAACGGATCTTTCCGCATGAAATCGATCTGCTGCCAAAAGTATCCGTATCCCTTCGCGGTCGCATCGTTCAAAAACCTGATCAATCCACCGTCCGAGAATTCCTCGAAGGCCCCGTCGTTCTTTTCAAAGCGTGGGGCAAAGGCGCTTACGAGCGCCCTGCCCCGGTGCTTTTCATCGCTGTATGGCGGGGCGTAGCCGATGTTGAACTCGCGTACGGTGTCCTTGTCGACACCCCGACGGGCAAGATAATCCCAAATGTGCTTGAACCGGTCTTCATTCGACATCAACAGGTCGTTGTAGAATCCGGCGGCATCGTCCAGGACGGCAGCCATTTTTTCGTCGATCTTCTTCGGTTCGGCAAAACCCGCCGTATCATCGGGTTCCGGTGCTTCGTCAGGTTCGGGGATGCAGGGGCTGAAGCCATCATAAGGCTTGAAATCCGCAACACCCGAATGCTCGGCCCAAACCTGCTGCGCCTTTCTGAACCGATACTTCTTCCGCAGCATGATAACGTCGTAAATATCCCAATCCCCCTTGCATGCCCCAAAACAATGGAATCGCACGTCGCCGGTCTTATTGACATACACCGCGAAACTGTCTTTGGCGTCGGCGTGGAACGGGCATGGGGCACTATACCGATTTTTTTTCAAGTGCTTGAAACGAATACCAAGCAAAGGTTCGATATAGTGAATGACGTCATCGATGGTCGCTGCCGATGTTATCTCCTGGTAATTTTTCATCGTGTATCCTTATTCCTGGATTTCAAAATAAATCATTGCAGGTCCTCGCCAAATTCCCGGCCATGCGGTTTCCTTGGAGCGTATCCCGCGATACCGATCATGAGTCTCACCAAACCATAGCTTAGCCAACTCGCCAGGCGCAATCCGATGGGTTTTGTTTTCCAGCGGGTCTCCTCTATTTGCCGCGCCCCCAACTTGATGGCCTGAACCAGGCTAAGTTTCAATTGTTCGGCAAAGCCTTCATCGTCGACAACGACATTTGCTTCAAGAGAAAGCAGCAGGCTGAAAGGATCCAGATTCGAAGAGCCCACAGTAGCCCAATGTCCGTCAATCACTGCAACTTTGGCGTGCATAAGGCCCTTGCGGTATTCATGAATCTCAATCCCTGCATCCAGAAAACTTCCATATAGGGCGTGCGAGGCATAATGCAACAATGGGTGATCCATCTTTCCTTGCAACAGTAAGACCACTCGGACCCCCCGCCCGGCTGCATCCACAAGCGCGTGGCGAAAATTCAATCCGGGCAGGAAATAGGCACTTGCAAGAATAATTTCGAATTGCGCATGTTCAATCGCCTCAAGATAGGCGTCTTCAATATCGCGGCGGTGACGGATGTTATTCCGCACCAGAAAAGCAGCCCGCCTGAGCGCTTCGGCAATGCGTCGTCCGGTATTGTCGTTTTCGAAAATATAGCTTTCCATATAGATCTCATGCGCCGCCCGGTCCAGCGCTGCTTCGACCGCCGGAAAATAAGCTTCTCCGTTTTGAAACAGGGTGATCTGATTGTCTGAAATCATGTGTCCTTTCTCTTTTCGAGTCCACGTCAAATCACTTTTCCTTCCTTTACACGCCGGGTCCCGGAAAAAGTTGGCGATCCCGATGAGCAGGTCCTGGAAAAGGGACTTCTGCTCGGCGGGATTGTTGTTCAGAAAAACGAAAACGAGATACTCCGAGACGCTGTTGCTGCGCGTGATACTCATGCGCCTCTGGATGCGCCGGAGCACGGCGCTTTTCTTGTAAAAAGAAAAATCGTGTCGAGTGCGCTCGGCCAGAAACGACATGATCATATCCAACTCAACGGCTTGCCTGCCAGTTTCCCGTTGCTTGTCGGGGATCTGGGCCGGATGCTTGAAATACTCCGTCAACTTTCCGATGATCGGAAAATGTTTTTTTTTCGATTTTCACCATATCGACCTTCCAACCGATATGCTCGTTTTGGCTATAATTGCCGTTTTTAACCGAAATGTCAATTTTCGTGCACCAACGCGCCGAGCCCCGCAGCTTTCAGTGCATGGTTCAATAGCCTTAGCGTATCGAATTCATTCTCTATGTTCAACGCCTTTTTCGCAATCTCGCGCCCTTGCTTCATGGCAAAGCTTCGGATGGTCCACTTGACGCGCGGCAGGCTGGACGGGTTCATGCTCAGCGAATCGACGCCGAGGCCCAGCAGCAGAAGGGCGGATGCCGGGTCCCCGGCCATTTCGCCGCATACGCCGACCGGCTTGCCCTGACGACGGGACATTTGGACGATATCGTTTACGACATGGACGACCGCAGGATGCAGATTGTCGTTCAAGCCCCGCGCCTGCGGGTTGCTTCTGTCCACGGCCTTTAAATACTGGGTAAGATCGTTTGTCCCGATGGAGAAAAAAGGCAGATTCTTGTCGCCGCCGGCGTCCAAAGTCCTTATGGTCACAGGCTTTGGAGCAAAAAATTCCAGCAGATCGCGGTAGAGACGATACCGGTCGTCTTCCGTGGGAAGCGCTTCGCGCGCGATAAAGAAAAATTCCGTGCGGTACAGGCCGACGCCTTCGTATTCTTTGGCAAGCATCGACAAGTCTTCGTCGCCGATCCCCAGATTCGCATGCAATGGAATCGACACTCCGTCCAAGGTTTGCGCCGGAAGATGGCGAAGAGCTTCGATTCGGGAGGAAACGGCCTGTTCTTCCCGTATGCGCCGCCGGTTTTATGTCGCGATAGATTTCCATAGATATCTCCAGATTAGGTACACAGCCACTGATCCGATTGCTGTCCGGAATACTCGGTCCGGGGCACTCGTTCATCGCAATATTTTTATTCAAACTTTGTGCCAGGTTTTTTAATTTCGGAGAGAAGGCGCGTATGACGTTGATTCGCAAGGACAATCGGCTTGGAAAACATTTTCGGGCCGTCGTTTGCGGCCATATGGAAAAAGTCGCACCCGCCTTAACGGTCATATTTGACCACCTGTTAAATATGACCGTTTTTACGCTTGTTGAAGAGACCTCGGTAGACGCCGAGTTCCCGAATAGTCCTAAAGCATAAAGGCGGGCGGCACGAGACGTTTTTTTTAAATCCGGCACGAAAATTGAATGCATTAGATGCCGGCGACTTGAAAAATTCCGGAAAAGCAACCGGCTCAAAACTACCGTTGGATATGCGAACCGCGTATTTGGGCGTCCGAAAAGAAATATGCAAAGGACAAAAAATACCGGAGGGAAGGTCCTCCGGCAAGAGCATAGAGGAAAACGAAAATGGCAACCGAAGGAAATAAAAACCCGTTAAGCGATCTGATGGACAAACTCCGTTCCGCCCTGTCCCCCGGGGGCCGTCCGAAAAAAAAGTTTCCGGGGCGGGACAAAACGCGTTTCAACATCTGGTATTTCGTGCTGGCCGTGCTTTTTATTTCTTATCTGCAGCCATTCTTTTTCTCCTCGAAAGTGCAAAAGGTCCCATACAGTCAATTCAAGCAATACATCGCCGAAGGCAAGGTGGCCGAATTGACCATCGGTCCGGAAAATATCGAGGGGACGCTGACAGGATCGACAGGCGCGGCTTTCACGACAGTTCGGGTGAACGATCCGGACTTGGTGAAGGAACTGGACGAACGCAAGGTCAATTATTCGGGGCGTTACGAGAATAAATTCCTGACCGGCCTTCTCTCCTGGGTTATTCCTCTCGGCATCTTTTTTCTGATCTGGCGAATGGCCATGAAAAAGATGGGCGCAGGTATGGGAGTCATGTCCTTCAGCAAGAGCAAAGCCAAAATTTTCGCCGAGAGCGAGACAAAGGTCACTTTCGAGGATGCCGCTGGCATCGACGAAGCCAAGGAAGAACTGCGGGAAGTGGTCGAATTTTTAAGGTCCCCGGAAAAATCTCGGAAACTGGGCGGAAGGATACCCAAGGGTGTGCTTCTGGTCGGCCCCCCGGGTACGGGCAAAACCCTTCTGGCCAGGGCCGTGGCAGGCGAGGCCAAGGCGCCTTTTTTCAGCATCAGCGGCTCCGAGTTCGTGGAGATGTTCGTCGGCGTGGGGGCCGCCCGCGTTCGCGATCTTTTCTCGCAGGCCGCAACGCAAGCGCCTTGCATTATTTTCATCGACGAGCTGGACGCTTTGGGCAAGGCCCGGGGGATGAACGTCATGGGAGGGCACGACGAGCGGGAGCAAACGCTCAATCAGCTCCTGGTGGAGATGGACGGGTTCGAAACGAACAAGGGGGTCATCATCATGGCCGCCACGAACCGGCCGGAAATCCTGGATCCGGCTTTGCTGCGCCCCGGACGCTTCGACCGCCAGGTCCTGGTGGACCGCCCGGATATCAACGGGCGGGAGGCAATCTTGAAAATCCACGCCAAAAATGTGGTGTTGGGTCCCCAAGTCGATCTTCGCCAAATCGCGGGCCGCACCCCGGGCTTTGTGGGCGCGGACCTGGCCAACATCATCAACGAAGCCGCGCTGCTGGCCGCCCGAAACGACAAGGAAACCGTGGAGTCAACCGATTTCGACGAGGCCATCGACCGGGTCGTTGCCGGGCTTCAGAAGAAAAACCGTGTGATGAACGCTCTCGAGAAAGAAATCGTCGCCTTCCACGAGTCCGGACACGCGATCGTGGCCGAGTCCGTCGAGCATGCCGACCCGGTGCACAAAATCTCCATTATTCCCCGCGGGATTGCGGCGCTCGGATACACCCAGCAGCAACCTACGGAAGACCGCTACCTGATGACCCGTTCGGAATTGATAGACCGACTGGCCGTTCTTTTGGGTGGCAGGGTGGCCGAAGAACTGGTTTTCGACGAAATCTCCACCGGCGCCCAGAACGACTTGCAGAGGGCCACGGACATCGCCCGGTCCATGGTGACGGAATACGGCATGAGCGATCTCCTCGGGCTGGTGAGCTACGAGCGCCAGCGCCAGCCGATGTTTCTCCCGGACAATTTTTCTTCCGGCAAAAACTACAGCGAGGCGAAAGCCTCCCAGATCGACGAAGAGGTCGCCCGCTTTTTGGAAGAATCCCATCGACGCGTGCGTAAAATCCTCTCTGAGCGACGAACCGTCCTCGACGATCTGGCCCGTTTGCTTTCCGAAAAGGAAAGCGTGGGGGGAGAGGAGCTTAGAAGGATGTTGTCGGCAGCCTATCCGGAAATGTCGACTGTATCGCCCGATCGAGCCTACCGTAACATTGTCGCGGAGGGGGGCAATGAAAACGGCATTTGACAGAGTCCATTTTTTTTCATTCCATCCATTTTTCAGGCAAGGGCCGTTGCCTTGTAGCCATGTCCAATGAAAAAAGAACAACCAAAAACCGCGGTGGCGAATGCGGGATTGTCCATCGGGGTAAAAAATAATCCCGCAAACAAGGAAGGTGCAAAATGCTGTATAAACTGGGTCAGTTGCAAGAAATGCAGAATATGTTCGACCGCTACTTGAGAGCGGCAGGGCCTCCTCAGGCTGGGAGCCAAGAGGTCATCGCAACCGGAGACTGGGCCCCTAGGGTGGACATCGTCGAGACCGGCGAAGCATTCGCGATCAAGGCGGAGATTCCCGAGGTCGATAAAAAGGATGTCACGGTTACGGTGGACAAGGGTGTCCTGACGATTCGGGGAGAAAGAAAACAGGAAAAAGAAGAGAAAGGAAAAAAGTTCCACCGAGTCGAACGGCATTACGGGACCTTCACGCGTAGCTTTACGCTGCCTGACAATGTCGACGAGACTAAAATTACGGCCTTGTTCAAGGATGGCGTTCTGAATCTACAGATTCAAAAAGCCGAGACTGTAAAACCGAAAGCCATCGAAATCAAAATCGAGTAAGAAAAAGGAGGTATCCATCATGAAAAGTTCGGAAGAAAAGCTCGCGATCGAGAAAGAAAAAATCGAGAGCGAAAAAGAAAAGTATGTCGAGAAACGCAAAGCCCAGATCGACAAATGGAACGTGGAACTCGATGAGCTGGACGCGAAGATCGCGGCGGCCGACGCGGACAACAAAGCGAAGCTCGAGCACAAGGAGAAAATCGCCGCGCTCCGCGGAAAGCGCGACGAGGCCAGGGAGAGATTGGCGGAGATTCAGTCGGCCGGCGACGACAGGTGGGAAAGCCTCCGGGATGGCATGGAAAACATTTGGACGGGTATCAAGAACGGCTTTTCAGATGTGAAAGCGAAATTTTAATCGACGCGGGTCGCGGAAGCAAGCGAGCGTGCCGTCCTTGCTCGCTTGTCTTCCGGCGCGTATTCGGCCCCATGCGTCCAACAGCGAGTGCGTTGTGCCTGGCACGAAAATTGATCATCCAACTTAGAAGATGTCGGCACGACGATTTTCGTCAGCGTTACTTTTATTTTCCGATACGCGATGGCGCTTCCTGTGAACCGGTGCCTGAGGCTTGCGATGCCCTTGATTCTCGAACTCATGTCTTCATTGGCCGGACAATCGCGCCTTTAATCTTCAACCGGTGGGAACTTAAAATAAACTTCGAAAAAAGTTCCACCGGTCTTTTGCACGGGAACTCCAATACAACCTTTATTAAACAGGAGGTCTACCATGAAATCAAGCACCCAGGACAAGGCAGAAGGCAAGTGGCACAAAGTGAAGGGCAAGATCAAGCAGGTCGCCGGTAAAGCAGTCGGGAACCGCGACCTGGAAGCCGAAGGCAAAGCAGAAAATGTTGACGGGAAGGTTCAAGAAAAGATCGGTCAAGTCAAAAAGCTTGTCGGCAAGTAGCGAGATGCACTATGCGCCGGCACCCTGTTGCGCAGGCTCCCGCGCATGTATCAAAACGCCGATTTTTTTTGGCGGCTAAAGAAAGGAGGTCAACATGCTTTGGACTATATTTGTGATTCTTTTGGTTCTGTGGGCGCTGGGATTACTAACCGGCTACACGATGGGCGGCATCATCCATGCACTGCTGGCCATCGCCCTTATCGTGGTGTTGGTCCAGGTTTTTCAAGGACGAAGACGGGCTTAAGGGAATTGGAGAGAAATATAACGGCAGGATTGCGCCGGATTTTGGCTCTTACGGGATAGAAGACAAGCAAGACGGCAGATTCTTTTCTTTCCAAGTCCCTGACCCGTTAAACTTTCGCCAGACAAGGCGAGCTATTTTAAATAAAGGAGAAACTGAAATGAAAAAAAGATATGAGGTTATTGGCTATCTGGTTTCGATCATGTTTGTCGCCACCTTGGTGGCTTGCGCATCGACCTCCAAACAGTCAAGCACCGGGGAATACATGGACGACTCGGTCATCACGACCAAGGTCAAGGCACTGCTTGCCGAAGATGACTTTCTCAAGTCGTTCCAGATCGGTGTTGAAACCTTCAAAGGCACCGTTCAACTGAGCGGCTTCGTGAATAAGCAAATGGCCGTCGATAAAGCGGTCGAAATCGCACGCAGCGTCAAGGGGGTCAGATCCGTAAAAAATGATCTGATCGTAAAATAGGCAAAAATTCTGGGCACAAAAGATTAAATCGGCATTGACCAAGTAAGATTTGCGGCTGACTTCACAACAATTGAGATTATCCCAGGAGAGTGAATCATCATGAAAAGGGTCGGAATAATTATCGGTACAGGAATCCTTCTGGTCGTCGTACTCTTCGGATGGTGGTTTTTCAGCCGCCCCGAACGCGGAACGACCGGATCGATCAGCACGAATTTTAGATGGCTCGGCCCCAATGACAAGATCGTGATCGACGGCTTCGACGACCCCAAGGTGCAGGGTGTCGCCTGCCACATCTCCCGGGCTCAGACCGGAGGCGTGAAAGGCGGCATGGGCGTAGCCGAGGACACGAGTGACGCCAGCATCGCTTGTCGCCAGATCGGGCCGATTCATTTGCTTGGCGAGATCAAGGACGGCGAGCAGGTCTTCGACGAACACCGCAGCCTCGTATTCAAGACGCTTCAGGTCGTGCGCTTCTTCGACCGCGAGCGCAATGTTATGGTCTACGTGTCCTATAGCGATCGGGTCATCGCGGGCAGCCCGAAAAACAGCATCAGCACGGTGCCGATCATGCCTTGGCCGAGCCAATAGGCACCGATGGTAAAGGCAAGCTATTTAGATCACATGGGCGTTAGCTTCGAATTTATTTTCAGGAGTTCTCTCGACTGATCGTTTTTTGGCCTGAAACGCCTATGTGGAAAGAGCAAAGCAACGATTATCATTTAATCAAAGGAGAATTACGATGCCATTGATTCAATTGGTTATTATTCTGGTCGTCGTCGGGGTCATTCTCTGGGCGATTAACAGCTACATACCGATGCAGGCCACGATGAAGAATATCCTCAATGTCGTAGTGGTTGTTGCAGTGGTCCTCTGGCTGTTGAGTGTCTTCGGTATCATAGGCTCCCTCCAAGGGATTCATATCGGATAGTGAACGTCGGAGTCTATAAACGTTTCGCCAATGGATTGGCATTGCCGCCGGCACTGACAAGCTGCCATAGCATACCGGAATGGAAGCTGAAACCATCTTGATATTGCTGTTAGTTGTGACCGCGGCCGTAATCAAGGAGAAGACATGAGCGAGACCACCTCAAGCCCGCGCCGAAAGATCGCCGGTAACAACGAATATTAGGCAGTCGTCCCCACGATGAATACCTTCGCCGCTCCGAGTATCGAGCAAAGTCGCGACGGGATTGATACCTAATTTATCGTTTAGGTTTAAAAAGCGAGGAGACATATGAGCCAATACAATATGAACCGTATCTTTAACCCACGCCATGTGGCGGTGGTGGGCGCCAGTGAAAAAGCGGGAACCATCGGCAACGCGTTGATGAGAAATCTGATTGACAGCGGATTTTCCGGAACGGTGCTGCCAGTGAATCCCAAATACAAAATCATCTGCGGGCAGGCGTGCGTCGAATCGGTTTCCATCCTGGAGACGGGCGTGGATTTGGCGATAATCGCCACGCCGATAAATAGCGTTGTGGATATCGTGAGCGAATGCGTCGAAAAAAAGATCGGCGGCGCCGTTATCATTTCGGCGGGGGGCAAGGAGACCGGCGAAGCGGGCCGGGAGATAGAGGAAAAGGTTCGGCGCATCGCCTATGACGGCGGGCTTCGTATTGTAGGACCGAACTGCATGGGCATTGTTCGGCCGTATACGACGCCGCCTTCAAGCGCGCCGGCATCGTGCGCGTGGACACCATCGAAGAACTCTTCGACTGCGCGGAGTTGATGTCCAAGCAACCGCGACCCAGCGGCCCCCGCCTGGCCATCCTGACCAATGGCGGCGGGCCGGGCGTGATGGCGACGGACGCGCTCGCCCGGTATGGTCAGGAGCCCGCGCTCCTTGACGATCAAACGCTGCAAGCACTCGATTCGTTTCTGCCGCCATTCTGGAGCCGGGGCAACCCCATCGACATCCTCGGCGATGCTTCCGCGGAGCGGTTCGGCCGCGCCCTGGAGTTCTGCTTCAATTCGAAAAACATAGACGGCGTGCTGGTCATTCTCGCACCTCAGGCGCTCACCGATCCAATTTCAGTTGCCGAAGCGCTGGCCTCCGCGATGCAAGAACGCCGGTATCCGGTATTCGCCTGCTGGATGGGCGGCAAAAGCATCGTCAAGGCCGTTGAGATCTTGAATGAAGCGGGGATCCCGACCTATGACACGCCGGAACGGGCGGTCCGGGCGTTTCTGTATATGGTCGAATATGCCAGAAACTTGGAAATGCTTTTGGAAATTCCACCGAAGACGACCCGGCACATGGCGTTCGATCGGGAGAAGGCCCGCACGCTGATCGCCGCTGCGCCTGTCCGGGAATTTATGCCGGAAACGGACGCCAAGGAATTGCTCTTGGCCTATGGTCTGCCCGTGATCAGAACGGAAGCCGCCGCGACCGAGGCGCAAGCCTCGCGTATCGGCCGGGAAATGGGATACCCGTTGGTCATGAAACTGCACTCGCCGGACATCACCCATAAAACCGACGCCGGCGGCGTTCGTCTGGATCTGCGCTGCGATGCGGATGTTCGCGAAGCCTACGACCGAATCATATCGTCCGCGCGCGGCTACAAACCCGAAGCCCGGATCGAGGAGGTAACGATTCAGCCGTATTTTGCAAACCCTGATTTTGAAATTCTGATGGGCGCCAAGCGCGACCCCAGTTTCGGCCCGGTGATTCTTTTCGGAATGGGCGGAATTTACACGGAAGTCCTGAAAGACCGCGCCCTGGGGCTTCCTCCTATGAACCGACTGCTCGCCCGGCGACTCATGCAGCAAACCAAAGCCTATTCCCTTTTGCAGGGGTTCCGAAACCGCCCCGCCGCCGATATGGAACGACTCGAAGAGATGATCATCCGGCTGTCGCAGCTGCTGATCGATTGTCCCGAAATTGCCGAACTGGACATGAATCCCGTTTTGATCAAGGACGGCAATCCCTTCGCGGTCGATGCCCGGATACTCCTTTCACCGCTTGCGGAGCCTTCCTGCCTGCATTTGGTAATCAGCCCGTATCCGGAGGAGGAGGAATCCCATATGGTCAGTGACGACGGGCGCCGAATATTAATCCGGCCCGTCAAGCCCGAGGACGCACCGCTTTTTACGGCGTTGTTCAAGGTGCTTTCCCCCACGACGATTTACTATCGTTTCTTCGGCGCATTAAAGGAATTGGATCCCGAGATGCTGGCCCGGTTCACCCAGATCGATTACGACCGGGAGATCGCGCTGGTCGCACTGGATGAAGATACGGATGAAAATACGGGAACCGTCAACATGCTGGGAGTTGCCAAGATCATCGGAGATCCGGATGGCAAGACGGGTGAATTCGCCGTTCTGGTGGGTGATGCGTGGCAAGGCCGGGGCATCGGGTCGAACCTGCTGGAAAAATGCCTCTCAATCGCCGAAAAGCAAGGATATAAAACCGTACATGGCATCGTTTTAAGGGAGAACAGAAACATGCTTTCTCTGGGAAAAAAGCTGGGGTTTTCCATCGGAAGGGACGCCGACGTCGGAGAAAATGAACTGGTGATCCATTTCGGGAAGAGCGAACATTTCAGACATTAAAGGAGAAACATTATGAAAAAAGTCAACAAAATTCTCGTAGCCTGCGATTTGTCAAATTACTCGATCCAGGCGGTCGAGTATGCCGCCGACATGGCCGAGAGTGTGGACGCCGAACTGGTTATCCTCAACGTAATCAACCAGCGGGATCTGGATATGGTCGAAAAAGTTGCACGACACACCGACAAAATCACCGTTAGCAAATATGTCAGTGAAAACATGGAATATCGATCCGAAGAGATCGCAAAGGTCCTTGCCGCCTCCAAACGCGATCCGGCCCTATACAGGACGGCTTTCAGGACCGGCGTCCCGTTCCGGGAGATTCTGGCTGCAATCGAGGAAGAAAAAGTGGACATTCTCGTCATGGGGACAAAAGGCCGGACCGATTTGGAAGACGTTCTTTTCGGCTCCACCGCCGAGAAAATGTTCCGCCGGTGCCCCATTCCGTTGTTGAGCATTCGCATGAAAACCAATGATTGAAATAAAGAGATATGGAATTAAAAAAGCAAAACCTGTTTCCGCGAAATACACCCAAGAAAAAGAGATCATGCATTGAAAAACAAAGTCAACAGCAGTCTGCCGACAGTGCCGGAAACAGACGCTGAAACATATCCGAACAGCGCCGGAACGATGGCGGCGATCCGTCTGGCAGAAAAAAAACTGTTCCCATGAACGACAATACCATCAACGATGCACTGATCGCACTGCAAAACAGCGAGGCGCGTTTCCGTGCCATGAGCGACGCATCCCCGCTGGGCATCTTCGTCACCGACGAGCAGGGCAGTTGCGTATATACCAACGCGGCCTATCACAGGATATCGGGGCTGACATTTGAACAGGCGCTGGGCACGAACTGGAGTATTGCGATCCACCCAAAGGATCGCGGGCGGGTCCTTGCAGAGTGGAAAGCCGCAGTGCGGAGTCTGTCGCCATTCAAGACGGAATTCCGCTTTCTGCGAAGAGACAACAGCATTGTATGGACCCGCGTCACCAGGGCCGCCATGGGGGACGGGAAGGGACCGAACGGTCATGTGCAGACGGTTGAGGACATCTCCGAGCGCAAGTCGGTGGATTTTGTGCTGCGAGCCGCCGAAGAGGCCCTTTTCGAGGAAAAGGAACGCGCCCAGGTTACGCTCAACTCAATTGGCGATGCCGTGCTGACCACCGACATAAAGGGCAGCGTGACCTATCTGAATATGGCGGCAGAGGCAATGACCGGCTGGACCCGCGAGAACGCCCTGGGCCGGCCACTTTCGGAGGTGTTCAGGATCATAGACGGCAGTACGCGCCAGACCGCTGAGAGTCCGGCGCTGCGTGCCATCAGGGAGGACAGGATTGTGGGACTGGCGGCGGATTGCGTGCTGATACGCCGCGACGGGTTTGAGTCGTCGATCGAGGATTCCGCAGCCCCCATTCACAACCGGGACGGCAGTGTTGCCGGCGCGGTGATCGTCTTCCACGATGTCAGCCAGTCACGGGCAATGACGCTGAAGATGTCTCATCTGGCCCAGCACGACTTTCTCACCGGCCTTCCCAATCGGCTACTGCTGACAGAAAGGCTCATACAGGCAATCGGGCTGGCCAGCCGACACCGTAAGCGGGTTGGTCTGATGTTTCTGGACCTGGATTCTTTCAAGCATATCAACGATTCACTGGGCCATGCGGTCGGCGACCGGCTGCTTCAGTCGGTCGGGGATCGGCTGACCGCGTGTATACGTGCCAGCGACACTGTAAGCCGCCAGGGAGGCGACGAGTTCGTTATACTGCTGGCCGAAATGGCGCATTCGCAGGATGCGGCAGATGTTGCGGAAAAGCTGCTCGCCTCGTTCGCTGCGCCGCACCTCATCGGCGTACACGAACTCCATGTCTCCATGAGCATCGGTATCAGCGTCTATCCGGATGACGGCATCAGCGTGGATGACATTATGCAGAATGCTGACACAGCAATGTATCATGCCAAGGCAAGCGGCCGAAACAACTACAAGTTCTTCGCAGCCGACATGAACACCCGTGCTGTCCGGCGGCTGTTCATCGAAAGCAGCCTGCGCCGGGCTTTAAAGCAGGATGAGTTTTTGCTGCAATACCAGCCGCAGATAGATATTGCATCAGGTGAGATGACCGGCGCCGAGGCACTCATCCGCTGGATGGATCCGGATCTCGGACTCGTCCGGCCGATGAAGTTCGTGGCTGTCGCGGAAGAGTGCGGACTCATCCTGCCGATTGGACAATGGGTACTACGCGAAGTCTGCCGGCAGGTCCGGTACTGGCTGGATACGGGGCTGTGTGCCGTGCCGGTGGCAGTCAACATTTCCGCGCTGGAATTCAGACACAAAAACTTTCCGGACAGCGTTGCCCTGATCTTGAAAGAAACCGGTCTGCCGCCGCGCTATCTCAAGCTGGAACTGACGGAAAGCATCCTCATGCACGATGCCGAGTCCTCGGTGTCTGTGCTTGAATCACTCGAGAACATGGGGGTGATGATTGCCATTGATAACTTCGGAACGGGCTATTCAAGCCTGAGTTATCTGAAGCGGTTCCCGGTCGGAGTGCTGAAGATCGATCAATCGTTCGTGCGCGACATTACTATCGACACGAATGACGCAATCATTGTCAGCGCAGTGATCGGAATGGGGAAAAAACTCGGTATCCGGGTCATTGCCGGGGGAGTAGAGACGAGCGGGCAGCTCGCATTCCTCAGGACCCATCAGTGCGATGAGGGGCAGGGCTTTCATTTCAGCCCCCCCCTGTCCGCCAAGAAATTCGCTCTGCTGCTTCCTGCCAGGCATAATAATCCGAAGACCTAACCTGCTTCCCAAGTCTTTGCGATGTCAGCCATCCGTTGTACGCGGACTGAATTGGAGGCGAATCGGGTTTTTTAGCTCGGCCTGACATCAGGGTTTGCCGAATTCGGCTACAGCATTTTCGTAGGCCCTGGCCAAATCCTCCATCGCAGCATCGACACCTGATTTCAATTGGTCCCATGCACTTTCGCCGGAAGCACCGAGTTCCTTCATCTTTTCGGACACCGCGTCGCGTTTCTCGCGCGATGCGGCCAGCCGCTGCTCGGCCTTCATTTTAGCATCGCCGCCCAGCTTTTCCGCGCTTTCCTGCATCTGATCAATTTTTTCGTCATACTCACCGAGCTTGGTATCCATCGCCTGCCGGAAGGATTGGATCTGTTCCTGGGTGTAGGCCTTGGTGGCTTCATACGCCTCCTTGGTCTCCTGCTTGACATTTTCCTTGGACACGCCTTCCGCCTTGCTCTCAGGCTTTTCCTTCTCGCCACTCCCGGTTACGGCCACCAAGGCCACCATCAACAGAATTGTCAACAACCCTTTTACTCGATGATCAAGTTTTTTCCGCCGACTGGACAGAGCCTCCCCTCATTCCGGGCGCGGCGCAGCCGAGACCCGGAATCCAGCAGATCCGCAGAAGCGCATGGATTCAAAGCTTTCGGGAGAACGGCCAAAAAAACTTGATCATCGAGTTTTACAAGCTTGGCTCTTATCATTTTGATTATCTCCTTTTTGCATACTTGCGCTTTATTGGTTTTCCAGAGCTTTTTTATGCTGATGAAGACGACCGCCAGTCCGGCCAGCATTATGCTGGCAATAAGTTTCGCATTCAATGTTTATTCTCCTGAGCCTGAAGCAGTTCTTCCATTATCGATGATTTGCAACAGAGGGCGGCCGCACTTGACGATGTTCACCTGTATCTGCCTTGCGGTTCTCCGAAAGAACTTTTTCTTTGTTTTTTTTGGATGAAAATTCTTTTTTGATCAATTCTTGAACATAAGTTCGCACATCGTACTTAATGATATCATCCATTATTACCCCCTATCGTTTCCGGGCAAATCGCGCACCGGTCGTCAGGTGTTACCAGGGAAAACCCGCTGATCATCACACATTTATTCTGTCATTTCCGTATGCATTTAAGCATCGCATCGCCCACGAACTCAAAAACATCCGCAAGTCTGAGTACGCCGACAATTTCACGCGAATCATGCTTCGCGGTATCCGCAGTCACCAGCAGGGAATGGTGGCGTCCGCCGATGAGTTGGTGGATGGCTTCGTCCATGGTGGTGCTCTCATTGACGAATTCACTCTTTCCGGGAACATACATGATGTTTTTGATTTTAAGGTGAATGGCCTTTTCGCACAAATTTTCGAGGGCTTTTTCCCACAGGTGGTATTGTTCCAGGGTCGATTTGACGAAGCTGTCGCTGAAACCCAGGCGATGCATGGATTCATGACTCGCCGATTTTTTTGTGTCCGCATAGTTGGGTTCGAGGGCTTCAATCATATCATGCTGGCTCAACTTGCCCACAAAATGATTGTTTTTGTCAATCACCAGAATGGCCCGATACTGATATCGGAGTCGGCCAATATCGGCTTGTGCTTTTCTCAATGCCCCGACCGCCTCCAGCAGGGTAGCCTCTTCGGCTACCGTGGCATACCTGGAAAGCGGTACCATCAACTCTTTCACTTTATAAGATTTCATTTCACACCTCCACCTTGTCCGTTCAACCGGCTGATACTCAATTGATCGGTCCGCTGTTTTTCAACCCTAATTGGCGAAAATCAGGTCAGAAAGCGCGACATGGCCTTCATGGCTTTCACGATATCTTCGATCGCCTCGTGTATTCCCTCGCTGGATGATCCGTGCTCCGATGCTTTGTCCTTCTCGATTCTTTCCTGAATTTCGAGCTTTCGCTTTCTCAATTTCTCGGCGTAAATTTCCAGTTGGGTTCGCCGGGTTTCTTCCATGTCTTCGATTAGCCCGGAGTTTAACTGATTGAGCAGATCATCGGCTCCGGATAAAATTTTTTCGATTTTTCTGGGTTCATAGGTCGTTTTCATAAGGCTTCCTTTCTCTAATCTAACATATCTTCCTCCCCGTTGGAACCTTCGGAGGCCGGGGATTTCCTTTTCCTGGGCTTTTCAGCGACCATCGCCTCCGCAGTCATGAGAAGGCCGGCCACAGACGCGGCGTTTTGAAGCGCAAATCGCGTAACCTTTGTCGGATCCATAATGCCGGCCTTCATCAGGTCTTCATACTTTCCAATTTCGGCATTGAAACCGAAACTCCCTTCTCCTTCCATAACTTTTTGAATCACAACGGAGCCCTCGAATCCGGCATTGTCCGCGATCTGCCTCGCAGGCTCCTGGAGGGCGCGTTTAACGAGGTTGACTCCCAGCTGCTCTTCGCCGGAAAGTCGAAGCGTTTCAAGTATCTTCATGGCCCGTATATAGGCAACGCCTCCGCCAGGAACAATGCCTTCCTCAACGGCCGCGCGGGTGGCATTGAGGGCATTCTCGACCCTGTCCTTTCTCTCCTTCATTTCAGTCTCCGTCGCTGCGCCCACACTGATAACGGCCACCCCCCCGATCAGTTTCGCCAGGCGCTCCTGAAGTTTTTCCCTGTCATAGTCGCTGGCAGTCTCGTCGATTTGCCCCCTGATCTGCTTTATGCGCCCGTCAAGGGCCTTTTGGTCGCATCCCCCGTCGATAATGGTCGTGTTGTCCTTGTCTATGGAAATGCGCTTGGCAGTGCCCAGGTCTTCCAGGGTGATCGTTTCCAGTTTGACGCCCAGCTCTTCGCTGACCACCCGGCCTCCTGTCAGTATCGCGATATCTTCCAGCATGGCTTTTCGTTTGTCGCCAAAGCCCGGCGCCTTGACCGCAGCGCAATTCAAGGTCCCTCTCAACTTGTTCACCACCAGGGTCGCAAGAGGTTCTCCTCCCATATCTTCGGCTATAATGAGAACAGGTTTGGCGGCTTTTGCCACCTGTTCCAGTATGGGAAGCAAGTCGCGCATGGCATTGATTTTTTTCTCATGCAATAGGATATATGAATCTTCCAATTGAACTTCCATCTTCTCCGGCTCGGTGACAAAATAGGGGCTCAGGTAGCCGCGATCGAATTGCATCCCTTCAACGAACTGCAAAGTCGTTTCCACGCCCCTGGCTTCCTCTATGGTAATCACCCCCTCCTTGCCCACCTTTTCCATGGCCTCGGCGATCATGTCTCCGATGGCGCCGTCGTTGTTTGCCGATATGGCCCCTACCCGCGAGATATCTTGTTTGTCTTTGGTCGGTTTGGAGAGTTTTTCGAGTTCATCCACAACCAGATCCACGGCCTTGTCGATGCCCCGCTTGACGGATATGGGGTTGACGCCCGCCGCCACAAGTTTTGCCCCCTCGCGATAGATCGCCCGGGCCAGAACGGTCGCCGTGGTGGTGCCGTCGCCTGCTTCATCGGATGTTTTGGAAGCCACCTCCTTGACCATCTGCGCGCCCATGTTTTCAAACCGGTCTTCAAGCTCGATCTCTTTGGCGACGCTTACCCCGTCTTTGGTAACTTTGGGAGAACCCCAGGATTTACCGATAAGAACATTGCGACCCTTCGGCCCGAGGGTCACCTTGACCGCGTCGGCCAGGATGTTCACGCCTCTCATCGCTTTTTCCCTTGCCTTCGCACCATATATGATCTTTTTTCCCGCCATTGCTTTAATCCTCCTAATCCTTACGAGCTGTTGAGTGGAAATCTACAATCAACTTTACATTTAAATCATCAGCAAAATACGTGCCAAAAAAAAGGGCATCTTTATTTATCGGGACGAATGCAATGATACGCATTGCCTGGGGTGATGAAAATGCCGCCGCAAACGTGTCAAAAAAACATCCCGTTTTTATTCCGCCAGCCTGCGCGTCCCAAGGTAACCAGACCATCCTGGTCTGGCTTTTTGGCGAACCGCGATCACCCGTGCTATATGAGGCCAGACCAGGATGGTCTGGTTACCTTGGGCGGCCGAAACCGATACCGGCACAACCTTTGGAACGGAACAGATTCCAGCGGAAAAATAGTCCTTCAAATAACATGATTTTCATCACCCCACGCATTGCCTGTTCTAACAGTAGCCGGACATGGGAGAGAAAAAAAAGAGGTCATATATGACCACCTGCCAAATATGACCTCTTTTTCCCGCACATTTGAACAACCTCCGCTGATGCCGAGTTTGCGAATATTCCCAAAAGCATAGCGACAGGAGGTTCTATGCCGCGTAACGCAAATCCGGCACGATAATTGCTTATCTAATAGCTGTGGATTTAAAAAATAGTTTTGGAAAAGCAGCAGATCCGCAAATTACAACCTTAACCTAGCATGGCCGAAATCCTATTGGATTGTCGGTGTAGACGAAATCGTCTCTCGGGGTTTCTCGCAGATTGTCTAGTTCGCTTCGATTGGAAAAAAGGAGACGTCCATCATGGAAAGCTCGGAAGAAAAAACCGACAGTGAAAAAGACGAGTATTTAGAGAAGTGGATAACCCAGATGGACAATTGGAACGTGGAACTCGACGAGATTTACGCGAAGATTGCGGCGGCCGACACGGATAACGAAGCGAAGGTCGAGCAAAAGGCGCACGTCTCCGCACTTCGACGGAAGCGCGACGAGGCCAGGGAGAAACTGGCGGAAATTCAGTCCGTCGGAAACGACGGATGGGAAGGATTCAAGAATGGCATGGAAAGTCTTAAGGCCATTATCGATGACGGTTTTTTAAATGTAAAAGCGAATTTTTAACCGATGTGCGTGCAGCGACACGCGATTGGTCGAGCCACAAAAGCGAGAAACTGAAATGATCATAATCAGAACATTCATAAACGTGCTTCCCGAAAAGCAGAAAGAGGTCCTGCAAACGCTTCTTTCATTGGTCAAGCCGTCGGGAAAGGAGATTGGATGCCTAAGCTACGCCATCTTCCGAAATATCGAAGACAAGAACTCCTTCAATTTGATTTCGGAATGGAGTACGCGCGAAGATCTGGATCGCCATCTAAAATCCGACAGGTTCGGTGTCATGCTTGGAATCAAGAGTCTCCTGCGGGAACCCCCGTCGATTCGAATCCACAAGGTTTCCAATTCGGAAGGCATGGAGATGGTCGAGGCAATCAGGAACAAAAGCACACTGGTTTTTTCCGTGTAAGAGACATGGCGCGGAACGAAGGCCGCGACTATGAAACAGGAGGTATGCGACATGAAAACATTACTTATTTACCCTAAGTTTCCCGATACGTTCTGGTCTTTTACCTACGCGCTGGGATTTATCGGAAAGAAAGCCGCCTTTCCGCCGCTCGGCCTGCTCACGGTCGCTTCCATGTTGCCGGAGCAATGGCCCAAGCGCCTGGTAGACCTGAACGTGGACAGTCTCAAGGACAAGGACCTTGTATGGGCGGATATGGTTTTCATCAGCGGCATGGCGGTTCAGCGGAAATCGGCCGCGCAGATCGTCAGGCAAAGGTACCGCAACCGAAACCCCGGTTGAGATACTCCACCGGGCCGCCCTTGCTAGGATACGTCACCGCCAGTCTGGACACCGAGTAGGTTGTCGCCAGGGTCACCCCCCCGGCGATCAAAAAGGACATCCAAGCCAGCTTGCCGGCCGTTTCCACGGCGATGCGCACCAGAGCGAAAATGCCGGCGCCGACTCCGATGGATGTGGCCGACCAGAGGCCCATTGAATGAGTCTTTTTATTTCGCGGCCCGCACCCGTTGGAAGAGTGGCCATTTCCATTCGCTTTGTTTTTTTTACTGACCAAAACGTTTTTTCAGGAATGCACTATTTGAACTTTTCCGCAGCCGACGATACTGCGGCGTTCATCTCTTTCCACGCTTTGTCCAGGCCCGACCGCATTTCCTCCCAAGCTTCTCGGGAGGAGTCCTGCAATTTCAGGAATCGGTCGTTGGCATCGTCGTATTTTTCTTTCAGTTCATTCAATCGTTTTTGGAACTCGATATTGGCATCCGCTCCCGCTTGTTTCATTTTGGCGTTCATACGGTCGATTTCCGCCTGGATTTCCTCCAAACGGGCTTTCATCTTCTTTTCATAGGCTTCTTTTTCGTCCATTTTTTTCCTTTCTATTAAACGGATGATCACATTGCCGGGCGTTTTCAAAGCTTCGAATTTACTATGTTCGAATCGCATAAAAAGGCGCCGGCGCTTCGGATTAACATCTCGAATATTAAACCGTTAGTTCGAAATAACAAATACCGGATGGACCCTAACTTTTCCTTGGCAGTAGAGTATTCAAAATCGCAGTCCCCAAGAGTTCGTACCTTCCAATACCGACGTCGTGTTTGTCAATGCCCATTTCCCCAATAATATTGGACGCCTCCATTGATTCACGATCATGACGTCAAGCTTTTTCCTTAGCCCTTTCGAGCGCGCTTTCAATCCACTTTATGAACTCTTCTTGCGACAACGCTCCGGAAAAGATTCGCCCATTCACTATAAATGTGGGGGTAGCCGTAACTCCCGCTTTCATGCCGTTTTTTACATTGCGTTGCACCGTTTCACGATGGCGGCAGCTTTCCAGGCATTTTTCAAACTCGCCCGCATCCAGACTGCATTGTTTTGCAAAATTCACAAGCTTTTCCCTGTCGGGGTTTTCGTCGCAGAAAAACATTTGGTCCTGATATCGCCAAAAACCGTCCTGCTCCCGCGCGCAGTGGGCGGCTTCCGCCATCTTGTCGGCGCCCTCGTGCCGTTCGAGGGGAAAATCCTTGAACACCCATCGGATGTGGTCTTCATATTTTTTCCTGACTTTCTCGGCGACCTCGTGGGCCTTGCGGCAGGCCGGGCATAAATAGTCGGAGAATTCCACGACTACAACGGCGGCGGTCTCGGGCCCCCTGGCCGGATCGTCTCCGATTTCCACCTGGTTGGAAGGCAACTTGGGTTCTGTCAAAAAAAACTCCACGTGCCTGTCTTCTTTCAAAGATTCGGCGAAATCCTCGATTCTGCTTCGCTTCTTTCTTTATCGAATAACCTTTCGGATTCGATCTTGCAAATCCCCGGAGTTTTTCTCCAATTGCGAAAATCGATCGGGATTCTCCCTTTTGAATCGTTCGATCTCTTTTTCGGAAACCTCGATCTTTCCATCCAGAATCGATTCCAGAAGCCTTTTCTTGGAAATGCCCTTTCTTTTCGCTTCCAATTCGAAAAGACGCTCTTTAATCAGCTCGTCGAACTTGTCTCTTTTCAAGCGGTATATCTTTTCTCGCAACTTGTATATGCTTTGCGCCAGCGGCTGCTGCAAATCCTCCATCAGGATAGGTTCTCCGTCGATTTCAGCGGCAATATCATTGGCGCTCTCTTCGGTTCCTCCTTCGAATTCCTCGGCATTTTCCCTGTAAAGAAAGTAGAGGGAGGAAACAAAAGTCGCCAGAATCAGAGTCGAGGCCCGCCATACAAGGCCGACCTCGATGAACAGAAAAAACAGTCCCGCCACGGCAAACGCGTTGAAAATGCAGAAGATGCAGAACGCCCGAATACGGACCATGATCCATATGAAAGTGAACTCGATGCCCACTCCGGCCATGACCAGGCAGAATACGGCCTCGGGAAATAAAAATGACGCGAAAAACAACACCGCATAATACCCGACTCCGTAAAGCGCCACGGGAATTCCCATCAAGTGAAATCGCATTGTCTTTGCGCACCCTTCTCCGAACAATGCGCAAAAGACTTTATCCATTTACTGGAAGGACTCCTCGAGGTCTTCGGCATGGAATCCGGGGACGCCGACGAAGGAGCCGTCCTGGAGAAAGCAGCCGTCTGTCGCGATTGCGTACAGGTGCGGATTGAAATCGAGAAAGTCTCCGTACCTCCTTATGGCGATGCTCGCTCCGGGGACTGAGCCGTCGCGGGGAACCGCGGATTTCAAAAAAGCGCTCATGACATTCCATGCGCAGGTGCTCAGCTTGCCGAGCAGGGAACGGTCGTACATGAAATAGATGCGGAGGCGTTTGGGTATGCTGAAAACCCAGTGCCTGCGGGGGACTTTCTTCAAAACGTCGGTCAAAAGCCATTCGCCGTATTCGACGACACGTTTCTGGTGGCACGAGGGACAAAAATGGCGGCGTTTGCACGAAAACGGCAAGAGATATTCATGGCCGCAATTGTCGCATCGAACCCGGGCGAAGCCGCATCGCAAGTCGCCGCAGTCCAGATAGCGGTAGATTACGTCCGTTATATATGGTCGCCAGAATCCGTATCGGGAAGCGTACAGATCGTCCCAAATCGCCTCCAATTCCTCGAAATGGTTTTCCACGCAATTGTAGAAGGCCGTTTCCTTTGGTTTGCGAGGCTTGTAGATTCCGTCGATGCGTTCGTCCGATTTCGTCATGGCGAAAGACCGTTCCGTCGCAATACGCGATTGCGAATAAAAACCGAAAGTTCTGTTCCCCCAATGGCCCACCCTATCGCATGTTAATTTGAATGTAAATATAAAGGATTTTCAAATAATTTACAAAAAGGTGTATTTTACGACAATGTGGCGTCTGAAAAGATGGAATAGTGGGGTTGTCGCGGGTAATTCGCCGGCTGCGCGGGCAGGGGAAATCGGCCGGATGGTGTGTTGGCGGCTGTGGCTTTTGTTTCGTTTATCGTTTGAGGAGGCCCTCGGGCATGCAGTAGGCCTGGTGCCTGTGGGGATCTTTCTCGAAAACCTCCTGGATTTTTCCCTGAATTCCCTTGATCGCTTCGAGCGTGGACCGTACGATTGATTCGGGTGGCGGTCTATGAAGGAAGAGTTGCCATTGGAAGCGATCACGGCGGCATCGGGTCGCCGCGCGCCATCGGCTCCTTTGCGAATCGGAGAAACAAGGGGAAACGGCTTTGCGAAAATCGATTCCGGCATGTTTGCCGGCGCCGCCGCTTCCGAGCACCAGGGTCCCTTCCGAAATCGGCGAAGCCGCTCCGTAGCCAGCGGACGCGGAAAGGGCCGCATCCGCCCGGTACCGGTCTCCCCGTAAAGAAAAGGGTTCGGCCAATTGATCGACGGGAATTCGCGGATAAAGGACGTCTCCGTCTATTTCCAGTTCGAACCAGAGATCCGAACCGCTCGGCACCGATGCATCATCAACATATATTGTCTCCGGCCCGACGCCGACGGTGATCGCGTATTATTTTTTGGTCTTTTGGGTCCACTGCGTCCTCCCTTCCAATGTTTGATGTCGTGTATGGTAACGTACGGGCGAAGGATGTTTCGCCCGTATTAGGGGCGAAAAATCTTTCGCCCCTAATACTCGCGTGGCCAAGGCCGTCCACTGCCGGCGGCTGCCCCGCGCCGAGAAGCCCCAGGCGACGAATTACCATCCTGGCCGGGTCGAAGATTGCGTCAAATGCCGCCTCAGTCGCTTGAAACAATCCGTCTCCGCAAACTCGCACGGCTCGCTGAAATCCTCGGGGCACGCCTTGGCGAACTCCCTTAGAACCAATTGCCGGACATCGGCGCGAAACCGCCCCGTGTCCGCCTTCCAGTACGACTTGGCCGGATTGTTGTCGAAATACCTGTCCGGCATGGCCAGGACCGCCCGAATCTCTTGTCCAAAGGCTCGATCATGTCACCGGGCTTCAGCGTTTCCGGCTTCAGCCCCTCTTTTTCCACCTGCCTTTCCGACAGGCTGTAGACCGTGCATCGGCAGCGAAACCCGTTCGGAGGATAGAACGTGTCCCAGAACGGATCGTCCGCCCGGACCACCCTGCCGTGCAGCGCCATGTGAACCCGCCGCGTCCGACGGTCGTTGACCGCCGAATAGCGCCAGTATGGACCTCATCTGCTGAGCGAACACGAGCGTCTTGTGTTGAAGGCATGTGCGAGATTGAGACTGATCGCGCCGGAAAGGCTGGTCAAGATCGCTGAAAAATCCGGCAAGTTTTATATAGGTGTGTATATAGGTGTGGCAGGGCTTTTGTCGAGCATCAAGATCCTTTTGGACAGACAGGGGACAATCGAAAAGCCCGGTGTAGTTTCGTTGACAAAAAGCGAGTTCCTATCTTTCAAAAAGCGAGTTCCTATCTTTTCAAGATCGCCCGCGAGCAGATCGAGGAGTTCAAGGAGATGAAAGGCGTCGCAGGCGTCCACCTGATGGCCATCGAATGGGAGCACAAGGTCCCCGAAATCGCCGAACGCGCTGGAGTCCTCCCCCGCCCCGAAGTCTGACCAAATACCCGCGCCCTCCGGGGCGCCTTCCCCCCGGCCCGGCGGCAGCGCGAAGCATTCCCCGCCGCCGGGCTTTCCTGTCCAGGAGCAACAGGAAACAGGAATACCCGTTCGCGACGACATCGAAATGCCCGATTTAGACCGTTTCGGCTTGTGCCGACCAGTCGATTCCATTTCGATCCTTCTCGCCGTCATTCCGGGCGAAGCGGGCATGCGTCTAAAAGCATCGAAAGAGCATGGGCCAGCCGGCCGGTCGGGTTTCGCGGGAATTCCCGCCGCAGCGCAGAACCGGAATCCAGACTGCCGACGGATCGTCTCCTGGATTCACAGTCCCGTCAGGGACGACGGATCTCCTGGATCGAAGCGCATTCCATCGTCCCCGACGGGACTGCGTGCAAGAAACGGGAAGCGCTCCCATTCGTTCCTTTCTTGACCCGAAGCCCTGAAATAAACGGCCGCATCGCTTTCAGCGCCGTCCTTCGCATCCCGCCGATCATCGATTCAACCACCGATTCCCGGTTAATTGTCAATCGAATTGTAATCATTCAGTGCGCATTTAAACTTTACATACATATTTACATGTTGCAGGATTGGCTTAGGTTCGCAACTGAAATCCGCTTTTTTCTCCGCCATTGCCGATTCGCGAGGAAGAGCTTTCGCCATGACGACGCAGGACGACGACATCGCCGGGGTCTACAACCCTCGAAACCCAAAGGACAGCCCGTTCCACGCCTGCGTGGAAAACCATTTCGAGGAACTTGAAAGCGTCTGGGACGACCTGTACGCGCCCCGTTACGGATTCTGGCGACCATATATAACGGACGTGATCTATCGCTATCTGGACTGCGGAGACTTGCGATGCGGCTTCGCCCGGGTCCGATGCGACCATTGCGGCCACGAATATCTCCTGGCGTTTTCGTGCAAGCGCCGCCACTTTTGCCCCTCGTGCCATCAGAAGCGTGTCGTCGAATACGGCGAATGGCTGTTGACCGACGTTCTCAAGAAAGTCCCCCGCAGGCACTGGGTTTTCAGCATACCCAAACGCCTCCGCATCTATTTCATGTACGACCGTTCCCTGCTCGGCAAGCTGAGCACCTGCGCGTGGAATGTCATGAGCGCCTTTTTGAAATCCGCGGTTCCCCGCGACGGCGCAGTCCCCGGAGCGAGCATCGCCATTCAGACGTACGGAGACTTTCTCGATTTCAATCCTCACCTGCACGCCATCGCGACAGACGGCTGCTTTCTCCCGGACGGTTCCTTCGTCGGCGTTCCGGGATTCCATGCCGAAGACCTCGAGGAGGCCTTCCAGTACGAAGTTTTGAAGATGCTGAAAAAAGAGGGAAAAATCAACGACGCCATTATCGAAAACATGCTTTCATGGCGACACACCGGCTTCCACGTTTATATCGGCGCAAGAATTTGGCCCGAAGACGAGAACGCTCTCGGCAACCTTGCCAAATACATCATTCGAGCCAGCTTCTCCCAGGAGCGCATGCTCTACATCCCCTCCGAAAAATCCGCCGACGGCGTTGCCAAGGTAATTTACACCTCAAAAGACGGAAAGACCGAGCAGACCTTCGACGCCCTCGACTGGCTCGCGAGGATTGTCGTTCATATACCCAATAAATACGAGCAGTTGGTCCGATACGTGGGGGCGTATTCCAACAAGTCCAGAGGCATGCGCAAAAAGGCGGGAACCGACGACGTCCTGCCGTCCATCGCGCCCGGGGAATTGACTTCGAAACAATTCCGTCGCAGATGGGCCAGGCTGATTCAAAAGATATATGAGGTCGATCCGCTATGTTGTCCCAATTGCAAAAAACAAATGCGGATCATATCGATTCTCGAGGCCGGCCCGATAGTCAGAAAGATCCTGGATCACCTCGATCTATGAGACACGCGAAATCACGACCCGCCCGCCGAAGCCGACACGCATATCTCCGAACTCGTCTACGACGATTCCGACTCTCAAATCCCGCAATACGACTATTGGGACTGAGCCCCCGCCCATCCGAAAAAAAAAATCGAAATCCGGGATCGGCGCCGGACTGTTGTCCGAACCAAGCCGTTTCCCATGTTTTCCGGGCTGTTTCCGACTTTCCGCAAACCATTTTCAATCCATCGACATTCTTTGCCCATTCACGTTCCGATTCGACGCCCCCCGTCCGTCCGCGCCCGCTCTCCGCCGCAACATGTTGCGGCGGAGAGCGGGCGCGGACGGACGGGGAAAAATCGAAAAGCCCGGTGTAATTTCGTTGACAAAAAGCGAGTTCCTATCTTATATTATGGTTCGAACCTTGCTGTTGGTTCGTTGCTGAGCGGAAGGCAAAAAATCTGCCAAGGAAAATGGATTTGAGAGATTCATGTATCACAGTTGGTTCTTGACTTTTTCAATCCATTTATGTTTTCACTTTTCCCTGAAACTATTATTATAGCTCCGCTAAATTAAATTTCATAGGCATAAACAACCGTAAAATATAAATTAAGGATTCATCGAAAATCTTCGTGATTGTTGGATTATATTTTGTCATAAGATTATGAAACTAGAGCGCTGCCCAGGCAGCGCACATTCAGGGAGGGTATTAGCCATGAAAAAATGGAACGTATTGATGACTGCAGTTATAGCTGGCTTGATGGCTTTTTCGCTGTCTGCTGCAGCCATGGAAAGTCCTCAATTTCGTGAAGGCCAGGCAAAGCAAAATCTCTTCTGGTGGCCTGAGCAGCTCGATCTCAGTCCTGTCCGCCAGCATCAGCCGGAGTCTAATCCTTACGGTGAATCGTTTGACTACGCAGAGGAATTTAAGAAACTCGATATAGAAGCCTTGAAAAAGGATATAGATACCTTGCTCACTACCTCACAGGACTGGTGGCCGGCAGACTATGGCAATTATGGCCCCCTTTTCATTCGTATGGCCTGGCACAGCGCGGGTACTTATCGAACCCTTGACGGTCGCGGCGGCGCCGGCGGCGGGCAGCAGCGCTTTGATCCACTCAACAGCTGGCCTGACAACGCAAACCTTGATAAGGCTCGGCGGCTGCTTTGGCCCATCAAACAGAAATACGGCAGAAAGATCTCATGGGCAGACCTGATGATTTTGGCAGGAAATGTTGCGATGGAAAATATGGGATTTAAGACACTCGGCTTTGCGGGCGGCCGCGAAGACGACTGGGAAGCTGATTTGGTCTATTGGGGACCTGAAAACAAGATGCTCGATGCGAAACGTCGCGACAAAGAGGGGAAGTTGGAAGGACCGCTTGCCGCGGTTCAGATGGGCCTGATCTACGTCAATCCGGAGGGGCCGGGCGGGAATCCTGATCCGCTTGCGGCGGCACAGGCTATTCGCGAATCCTTTGGCCGCATGGCCATGAACGACGAAGAAACCGTGGCACTCATCGCAGGGGGGCATACCTTTGGGAAGGTACATGGCGCGCATAAGCCGGATGAATGCGTCGGACCCGAGCCAGGCGGTGCTCCGATTGAAGAACAGGGACTCGGTTGGAAAAATAAATGCGGTAAAGGCAATGCCGAAGACACGGTCACCAGCGGGCTGGAAGGCGCCTGGACCGCTTCTCCGGTGCAATGGACTCATATGTATCTTGATTTCCTATTCAAGTTTGACTGGAAACAGACCAAGAGCCCCGCCGGTGCGACGCAGTGGATTCCGACCGATGAATCTGCCGCGAACCTGGTGCCTGATGCGCACGTTGAAGGTAAGAGGCATGCGCCGATCATGCTTACCACGGACCTTGCACTGAAAGAGGACCCGGAATACAGGAAGATCGCGAAGCGCTTCCTGGAAAACCCGAAAGAGCTTGAAGAGGCGTTTGCCCGGGCCTGGTTCAAGCTTACTCACCGTGATATGGGGCCGCGCGCACGCTATATCGGCGCGGATGTGCCGGATTTGGAGATGATTTGGCAGGATCCAATTCCTGAAGTCGATCATGATTTGATCAGCGAAAGTGATGCCAAACGGCTGAAAACAGAAATTCTTGAATCCGGGTTGACCGTGCCGGAGCTTGTCAAAACGGCCTGGGCGTCGGCTTCCAGCTTCCGCGTGAGCGACATGCGCGGGGGTGCCAACGGGGCGCGCGTGCGCCTTGAGCCGCAGAAGAACTGGGAAGTTAACGATCCGGAGGAACTGGCGAAAGTCATATCGCGTTTGGAAGAGATTCAGAAAGCCCTCAATAAATCGCTCTCTGGAAACAAGAGAGTTTCGCTTGCGGATGTGATTGTGTTGGGCGGAGCTGCGGCCGTTGAGAAGGCGGCAAAGGATGCCGGCTATGACGTGGAGGTTCCTTTTAAACCGGGCCGTGCCGATGCCTCACAGGAACAAACCGATGTGAACTCTTTCGCTGTGCTCGAGCCGAAAGCCGACGGATTCCGCAATTACTACGGGGAGGGGAATTACCATTCGCCGACCGACGCGCTTGTTGACAAGGCGGCCCTGCTTGATCTGAACGTTCCTGAGATGACCGTTTTAGTGGGCGGGCTGCGTGTGCTCGATGCCAATAGCGGACAGTCGAAGCATGGCGTGTTTACGGACCGGCCCGGCGTGCTCAGCAACGATTTCTTCGTGAACCTGCTTGATATGGCCACTGAGTGGAAGAAATCAGAAGAGTCTGAGGGTATTTATGAAGGCTTTGATCGCAAAACAGGTGAGTTCAAATGGGCAGGAACTTCTGTGGATATCGTTTTCGGCTCAAACTCCGAGCTGCGCGCGGTTGCTGAAGTCTATGCGTTCGACGACTCGAAAGAGAAGTTCGTCAACGACTTCGTCGTTGCCTGGACCAAGGTCATGAACCTCGACCGCTTCTAAACAGAAAAGGTACCTGATACAAAAGGGACAGGTTGGACTTGCCCTGAAAAAAAGGACGCCTCGACTTATAGGTGAATAAAACAAGTGGCTGATCATGATCGATAGTATTTACCAGGCCTTGGCGAAAATCGGTTACACACATCCATTACATCCTGCCCTGACCCATTTGCCGGTTGGTCTGGTTCTTGGCGGAACCCTCTTTGCCATATTTGCCGGGCTATTCCGGACCGATTCATTAGCGCAAACAGGTGGACATTGTATGATTCTCGCGTTTCTCGGCTTATTTCCTACAGTTTTAGCTGGGTATGTTGACTGGCAGCATTTCTACGGCGGCACGTTGTTGTTTCCAATTAAAATGAAGATGCTGCTGGCCGGCGCCTTGGTGATTTTTCTGCTGGTCGTGATCACTCTGCGCCGTCGGGCTAAAACCAATATGCTTACTATTTTACCTGCTTACGGCCTCTGTTTTTTCACTGTCATCGGGCTTGGTTATTTTGGCGGTGAGCTTGTTTACGCCACTTCCGGTAAGGCCGAAGCCGGCGTTAACAATGAGCTTGCCCAGAAGGGAAGTGAAATTTTTAATCAGCGCTGTTCAATTTGTCATTTCACGGACAAAACAGATACCAAAGTCGGCCCTGGTCTTCTTGGCCTCTTCTCTCGCGAAAATTTGTCTGCAAGCGGTAAACCGGTATCAGATGCGAATATTCGCTCCCTATTAAAAACACCTTTCCGGGTGATGCCGGCATTCACAAACCTGTCTGCCGAGCAAACCGATGCGCTGTTAGTGTATTTGAAAACTCTCTAAAGAACTAACCGACTGCTTTGTCCCTTGCAGTGTCCAAGGTGCCAGGGCCGGATGCGTGTGATCACCTTTATCGTGGATTATGACGTGATCCGCAAGATCCTGGTTCACCTGGCCCCGTGGGACACCCGCAATCATGATCTTGGCGCTCGAAAGATAGTAACTCGCTTTTTGTCAACGAAACTACACCGGGCTTTTCGATTGTCCCCCGTCCGCCCTCCGCCGCAACATGTTGCGGCGGAGGGCGGGCGCGGGCGGACGGGGGGCGTCGAATGGGAACGTGAATGGGCAAAAGATGTCGATGGATTGAAAATGATTCGCTGAAAGTCGGAAACAGCCCGGAAAATATGGAAAACGGCCCGTTTCGGGTCGCAGTTCGGCACCGATCCCGGATTTCGATTTTTTTTTGGAGTGCGGGAAGGGACTCAGTCCCAATAGTCGTATTGCGGGATTTGAGAGTCCGAATCGTCGTAGACGAGTTCGGCAATATGCGGGCAATCTTCGGGGGGCGGGTCGTGATTTCGCGTATCCCAAAGATCGAGGTGCTCCAGAATCTTTTTGACTATCGGGCCGGCCTCGAGGATCGATACGAGCCGCATTTGATTTTGACAATTTGGGCAGCAAAGAGGATCGACTTCGTAGATTTTTTGAATCAGCATCGCCCATCTGCGCCGGTACTGTTTCGACGTCATTTCTCCGGGCGCGATCGAGGGTATCGCATCGTCGGTTTCCGCTTTTTTTCTCATGCCTCTCGACTTGTTTGAGTAATATGCCACATACCGAACCAACTGCTCGTATTTATTCGGTATATGAACGACGATCCTCGCGAGCCAGTCGAGGGCGTCGAAGGTTTGCTCGGTCTTTCCATCTTTTGACGCGTAAACGACCTTGGCAACGCCGTCGGCGGATTGTTCGGCTGGGATGTAGAGCATGCGCTCCTGGGAAAAACTGGCTCGGATGATGTATTTGGCAAGGTTGCCGAGGGCGGTTTCGTCTTCGGGCCAGATTCTTGCGCCGATATGGACGTGGAAGCCGGTGTGACGCCATGAAAGCATGTTTTCGATAATGGCGTCGTTGATTTTTCCCTCTTTTTTCAGCATCTTCAGAACTTCGTACTGGAAGGCCTCTTCGAGGTCTTCGGCATGGAAACCGGGGACGCCGACGAAGGAGCCGTCGGTCACGATTGCGTGCAGGTGCGGATTGAAATCGAGAAAGTCTCCGTACCTCCTTATGGCGATGCTCGCTCCGGGGACTGAGCCGTCGCGGGGAACCGCGGATTTCAAAAAAGCGCTCATGACATTCCATGCGCAGGTGCTCAGCTTGCCGAGCAGGGAACGGTCGTACATGAAATAGATGCGGAGGCGTTTGGGTATGCTGAAAACCCAGTGCCTGCGGGGGACTTTCTTCAAAACGTCGGTCAAAAGCCATTCGCCGTATTCGACGACACGTTTCTGGTGGCACGAGGGACAAAAATGGCGGCGTTTGCACGAAAACGGCAAGAGATATTCATGGCCGCAATTGTCGCATCGAACCCGGGCGAAGCCGCATCGCAAGTCGCCGCAGTCCAGATAGCGGTAGATTACGTCCGTTATATATGGTCGCCAGAATCCGTATCGGGAAGCGTACAGATCGTCCCAAATCGCCTCCAATTCCTCGAAATGGTTTTCCACGCAATTGTAGAAGGCCGTTTCCTTTGGTTTGCGAGGCTTGTAGATTCCGTCGATGCGTTCGTCCGATTTCGTCATGGCGAAAGACCGTTCCGTCGCAATACGCGATTGCGAATAAAAACCGAAAGTTCTGTTCCCCCAATGGCCCACCCTATCGCATGTTAATTTGAATGTAAATATAAAGGATTTTCAAATAATTTACAAAAAGGTGTATTTTACGACAATGTGGCGTCTGAAAAGATGGAATAGTGGGGTTGTCGCGGGTAATTCGCCGGCTGCGCGGGCAGGGGAAATCGGCCGGATGGTGTGTTGGCGGCTGTGGCTTTTGTTTCGTTTATCGTTTGAGGAGGCCCTCGGGCATGCAGTAGGCCTGGTGCCTGTGGGGATCTTTCTCGAAAACCTCCTGGATTTTTCCCTGAATTCCCTTGATCGCTTCGAGCGTGGACCGTACGATTGATTCGGGTGGCGGTCTATGAAGGAAGAGTTGCCATTGGAAGCGATCACGGCGGCATCGGGTCGCCGCGCGCCATCGGCTCCTTTGCGAATCGGAGAAACAAGGGGAAACGGCTTTGCGAAAATCGATTCCGGCATGTTTGCCGGCGCCGCCGCTTCCGAGCACCAGGGTCCCTTCCGAAATCGGCGAAGCCGCTCCGTAGCCAGCGGACGCGGAAAGGGCCGCATCCGCCCGGTACCGGTCTCCCCGTAAAGAAAAGGGTTCGGCCAATTGATCGACGGGAATTCGCGGATAAAGGACGTCTCCGTCTATTTCCAGTTCGCACCAGAGATCCGAACCGCTCGGCACCGATGCATCATCAACATATATTGTCTCCGGCCCGACGCCGACGGTGATCGCGTATTATTTTTTGGTCTTTTGGGTCCACTGCGTCCTCCCTTCCAATGTTTGATGTCGTGTATGGTAACGTACGGGCGAAGGATGTTTCGCCCGTATTAGGGGCGAAAAATCTTTCGCCCCTAATACTCGCGTGGCCAAGGCCGTCCACTGCCGGCGGCTGCCCCGCGCCGAGAAGCCCCAGGCGACGAATTACCATCCTGGCCGGGTCGAAGATTGCGTCAAATGCCGCCTCAGTCGCTTGAAACAATCCGTCTCCGCAAACTCGCACGGCTCGCTGAAATCCTCGGGGCACGCCTTGGCGAACTCCCTTAGAACCAATTGCCGGACATCGGCGCGAAACCGCCCCGTGTCCGCCTTCCAGTACGACTTGGCCGGATTGTTGTCGAAATACCTGTCCGGCATGGCCAGGACCGCCCGAATCTCTTGTCCAAAGGCTCGATCATGTCACCGGGCTTCAGCGTTTCCGGCTTCAGCCCCTCTTTTTCCACCTGCCTTTCCGACAGGCTGTAGACCGTGCATCGGCAGCGAAACCCGTTCGGAGGATAGAACGTGTCCCAGAACGGATCGTCCGCCCGGACCACCCTGCCGTGCAGCGCCATGTGAACCCGCCGCGTCCGACGGTCGTTGACCGCCGAATAGCGCCAGTATGGACCTCATCTGCTGAGCGAACACGAGCGTCTTGTGTTGAAGGCATGTGCGAGATTGAGACTGATCGCGCCGGAAAGGCTGGTCAAGATCGCTGAAAAATCCGGCAAGTTTTATATAGGTGTGGCAGAGCTTTTGTCGAGCATCAAGATCCTTTTGGACAGACAGGGGACAATCGAAAAGCCCGGTGTAGTTTCGTTGACAAAAAGCGAGTTCCTATCTTTTTACAGCGAAGTCGTAGCGAATCGGCGCTTAACTATTGCTATCCGTATCGTCGATAACATTAATGCCGCCGACGAATGCAATCTTCCGGTCTACAACCACAATTTTCCGGTGCAGGCGACGCAGCCGCTGACGCCGCAGGGTCCAAGGCGATGTCTTGGGCCGGAACTTCAGCACCATCGCACCGGCCGCCTCCATATATTCGACCATGGTTGCCGGCAAACGAAGCGAGCCGAATCCATCGATCAGCAAGTGTGTTTTTACCCCGCGAAAGGCCGCCCGCCTGAGCGCTTCGGCAATACGTCGTCCGGTATTGTCGTTTTCGAAAATATAGCTTTCCATATAGACTTCATGCACTGCCCGTTCCAGCGCTGCTTCGACCGCCGAAAAATATGTTTCGCCGTCTTGCAGCAGGGTGATCTGATTGTCTGGTACCATGCGGCTCGCGCCAACTTGTACTTTCTCTTTATTCAGCATTTATATTGCGTGGTTCCTCCCGAACGAATTGTCAGGCCGCATACCAAAGCACTATGAAGTAATTGCTTGCGGTGCCGGCGATAAGAAGGAAGATCGCGGAATGCTCGATAATTCGAAAACAGTGCTTGGCCTTGCCTATTGGCCACGCATGTTAGCTTGGAGGCAAAATAAAGAAGGACCATCCGTTAAGGCAAAATGGCAAGAGATAAATCCTTTTTGAATCCAGCCTTATCGCTTGATGCCCATAATCTTGCGGGGCCGAAAAAAGATCATATACGACCACCTGTCAAATATGACCTTTACTCTACGGTTATCGACGATCACTCCTTTGACGCGGAGCCCTCGAATAGTCCCCAAAATCTGAACGTTGGGCTGCCGGAGACAGGACCGGGGTTATATGGCACGTTATTTGCTTTATCAATTTTGCACTCGGCAAGAATCTAAAACTCGATGATCAAGTTTTTTCCGCCCAACAGCTGGAGATACTCGTCATTCCGGGCGTAGCGCATCGGAGACCCGGAATCCGGGAAGTCTGCGGAAACCCATGAATTCGAATTTATCGCGGGAATGACGGAAAAAACTTGATCATCGAGTGGAAAAGTATTCCGAAGCTTGCAAAAAAATCGCGGCAGAAAAGGAGACCGTTGGCGGCATTGTCGGCAATCGCAATTTGGAAAACGAGGGCAAAGTCGAAAAGTTAGAGGGGAAAGTACAGGAACAGGTGGGAAGACCTCAAGGATGGCATGGAAAGCATTTGGAAGAGCATCAAGGACGGCTTCGACAAAGTCAAGGAGAAGTTTTGATCGGCACACGATTCTTCGCGGGCCTAATCGGTCGGACAGACCGAGTTGGAATGACTGAAGATCGGCTTGTCGGACATCGGCCGATCAATTTATAAAAGTGGGAAATCGAGATGGTCATAATCAGAACGTCTATAAACGCGCTTCCCGAAAAGCAGAATGAGGTTTTGCAAACGCTTCTTTCATTGATAAAGCCCTCGGGAAAGGAGAAAGGTTGCCTGAGCTACGCCATTTTCCACGATATCGAAGACAAGAACGTTTACAACCTGATATCGGAATGGAACACCCGCGAAGACCTCGACCGCCATATTCAATCCGACAGGTTCGGAGTTTTGCTTGGGACCAGGAGCCTTTTGCGCGAACCGCCTTCGATTCGAATCCACAAGGTTTCCAGTTCGGAAGGCATGGAGATGGTCGAGGCAATCAGAAGAAAAAGTAAATTGATTTTTTCCGTGTGAGGGACTTGGCACGGAATTAGACAGGAGGCATGCGACATGAAAATATTACTTGTCTACCCGAAGTTTCCCGATACGTTCTGGTCTTTTGCCTATGCGCTCGGTTTCATCGGGAAGAAGGCCGCTTTTCCTCCGCTCGGACTGCTCACGGTCGCGTCCATGTTGCCCGAAGACTGGCCGAAACGCCTTGTGGACCTGAACGTGAACAAACTGAAAGACAAGGACCTGGCTTGGGCGGATATGGTTTTTGTAAGCAGCATGGCGGTCCAGCGCAAATCGGCCGAACAAATCGTCGTCCGATGCAAGGCCGCGAATGTGAAAGTCGTCGCGGGCGGCCCGCTTTTTACCTCCGAACCCGATGTATTCGGGGAGGTGGACCATCTCGTTTTGGACGAGGCGGAAGTTACGCTGCCCGCTTTCTTGTCGGACCTGCAAGACGGACAACCCAAAAAGGTCTACCGGGCCGATTCTTTCTGCGATCTTCGCGGCACTCCCATGCCCTCTTGGGAACTGATTGAAACGAAACGATACGCCTCCATGAATGTCCAGTTTTCCAGGGGATGTCCTTTCGACTGCGAATTCTGCAACGTGACGGCTTTGTTCGGCCATCGGCCGCGCCTGAAGACGCCGCAGCAAGTCGTCGCGGAACTGGATCGAATTTATGCTTCCGGATGGCGCGGCAGCATATTTTTCGTCGACGACAATTTCATCGGTAACAAAGGCTATCTCAAAAAACACTTGCTTCCCGCCCTGATCGAATGGCGCGAGGATAAAAAGGGATGCATTTTTTTCACGGAGGCTTCCATCAATCTCGCCGACGATCCCGACCTGATAGACCTGATGGTAAAGGCCGGGTTCGATTCCGTTTTTATCGGAATAGAGTCTCCCGACGAGGTCAGCCTGACGGAGTGCCACAAGAACCAGAACAAAAACCGCGATCTGCTTGAAAGCGTCAGGACTATCCACCGGTCGGGGTTGCAGGTGATGGGAGGATTTATCGTGGGCTTCGACAACGACAGCTCCTCCATTTTCCAGCGGCAGATCGACTTCATTCAGCAGAGCGGAATCGTCACCGCGATGGTCGGCATGCTCCAGGCCATTCCGGGGACGCGTCTTTACGACAGGATGCAACGGGAAAGCCGGGTGGTAGACACTTTTTCCGGAGACAATGTCGACGGGGCGACCAATATCGTTCCCCGAATGGGCATGGACAGGCTTGTGGATGGGTATCGGTCGATTATGAAACAGCTTTATTCTCCCGAGAACTACTATGGACGGGTCAGGACTTTAATGGCGGAGCTGAAAGCGCCTGAAATCAACCAGCCGATTAATTTCCAGCGGTTCCTTTCCGTATTTCGGTCCGCGTTTCGGCTGGGGGTCATGGGCAAGGAGCGTTTCCACTACTGGCGCTTGATGCTTTGGACTTTGATGTGCAAGCCCCGGCTGTTTTCGGTGGCCATAACACTTTCGATATACGGCCATCACTACCGGAAGGTATGCGAACTGCATATTCTGCGATAGCCGATGGCCGAACGCTTGCCGCGCAGTTTTTTATCTGAATTTTGTCGTCGTCATTTCAGGCGATGCGCTTTGAAGGAGGTCACAATTATGTTGGACACGGAAATAGAGAGCGGATTTCGCTTTACCAAGGGTGAGCTGGAACGGCGAATCGAACTGCTGGAAGAAAAATTGGCGAAAAAGGAAAGTGCCGAGAAGGCGTTGCAAGATTCGGAGAAACGCTACCGACGGCTCTTCGAATCGGCTCGGGACGGCATCTTGATTCTCGATGCGAATTCGGGACGAATCGTCGATGTCAACCCTTTTTTGATGGAGCTTCTCGGTTATTCCTACGATTCACTTCATGGGAAGCATCTATGGGAGATCGGGTGCTTTCGTGATATTGCAGCCTCCAAGAACGCTTTCAATGTCCTGCAGGAAAAAGAATACATCCGTTACGAGCATTTGCCCCTGCGAAGCAAACACGGACATGTCGTGGAGGTGGAATTCATCTCCAATGCCTACCTGGTGGACGGCGTCAAGGTAATCCAATGCAATATCCGCGATATTTCGGTCCGGACAGGAATCGAAAGGGCCTTGAAAGAAAGCGAGAAAAAGACGCGGGCTATTCTGGACAACATAGGAATCGGCGTTGCCCTTATCGGCCCCGAGATGGAGGTCCTCGAACTGAACCGCAGGATGCGCGAATGGTTCCCCCTTGTCGATCTCGAGGGTCGCCCCGCCTGCTACCATGCAATTTGCGACCCTCGGCGCGACAAGATATGCGACGACTGCCCTGCGCAAAAAACATTCCGGGACGGCGCTGTTCATGAAGCCGCCATGCAAAAGCCCCACGCAGGGAAAATGCGCGATTACCGAATCGTATCGTCCCCGATATTCAATTCGTCGGGCGAGGTTGCGGCGGTGATAGAGATGGTCGACGACGTCACAGAAAGGCTTTCCTTGGAATTCCAGCTAGTCCAGGCCCAGAAGATGGAAGCGGTGGGGCGGTTGGCTGGCGGCGTGGCCCATGATTTCAACAACATTCTTACAGTGATCCAAGGTTACGCGGAACTGGCCTTGTTCAAATTGGACGAGTTCGATCCGCTTCATGAAGACATCCGTGAAATCCTGAAGGCCGCAAATCGCTCCGCGGAGCTTACTCGGCAATTGCTGGCCTTTTCCCGCAAGCAGACGATCGCGCCGAAAGTGATCGATTTGAACGAGACCGTCGAGCCGATGCTCAATATGCTTCGGCGGATGATCGGCGAGAACGTGGAGCTTGCCTGGCTGCCGGATTCGGACTTGTGGAAGGTCAAGATGGACCCCGCGCAAATCGACCAAATCCTGGCCAATCTTTGCGTCAACGCAAGGGACGCTATCGCGGACGTCGGAAAGATCACCATCAAGACGGGCATGGCGACCTTCGACAAAACTCGCTTCGACGGCAACTCGGGTTTCGCGCCCGGAGATTTTGTCGTATTGACTATCGGAGACAACGGTTGCGGCATGGACGGCAAGACAATTGAAAAGCTTTTCGAGCCCTTTTTCACCACCAAGGCAGTGGGCCGGGGCACCGGCCTCGGCTTGTCCACGGTCTATGGAATCGTCAGACAGAACGAAGGGTTCGTCAAAGTCCGCAGCGAACCGGACAAAGGTTCGATTTTCAAGCTCTATCTGCCGCGGCACCGGGGCGAAGCGGTCGATCCCCGGAAGAAGGCGAGTGTATCTGGCATCCCGAAGGGCCGCAGCGAGACCGTCCTGATCGTGGAGGACGATGTCAAGGTTCTGAAACTGACCAGGACAATGATAGAAAGGCTAGGGTACGTAGCACTGACGGCAAGTACGGTTGACGAAGCCACGCGACTGGTCGAGAAGCATTCCGGCAAGATCGACTTGCTGATCACCGATATCGTCATGCCCGAAATGAACGGGCGGGATTTGGCCGAACGACTGTTGCGAATCAAACCGAACCTCAAAATCCTGTTCATGTCCGGCTACACCTCCGATGTAATCACCCGCAGGGGAGTGTTGGAAGAGGGCGTGTGCTTCGTTCAGAAGCCTTTCCAAACGAAGGACCTCGCCGAAAAGATGTGCGAGGCGCTGGGCCGGGAATGAGGGATTGCGGACCCTTCGCAACGATTTCCCGAAGAACATGGGAACGAAAGACGAGGAAGGAGGATGACCGGATGAACAGAGCGAAACTGATCGGCGCGCTCGCGGCTGCCGCTTTGAGCCTGATCGTGATACTTCAGAACACGCAAACCGTGGAAACAAGGTTCTTTTTCTTCAAAGTCGCAATGCCCAATGCCATTCTGATTGCGCTCGCCCTGCTGATCGGAATATTCATGGGCATACTGTTTTCGCTGATAATGTCGAAAAATCGCAGCCAGAAGAAAAAATAGGGTGCGTTTTCGATTGCCGAATGTCGGAAAGATCGCGGAACATTTCGTCACAGACTCTTTACCAAAAAGACTGCAGCCGAGTTCGGCAAATCCCGAAAAAAAGGAACTGCGGTTCGTGATATGCCGCCTGACTTGAAAAAGCGGCCGACCAAAGGAGATATTGCATGGGCAATACAATAATCAATCCTTCGAACATCGGGGCAGTGGTCACGGTACGCGGCAGTGTCGTAGATATACGGTTCGATGAAAATTTGCCGCCCATCTGCTCGTTACTGCACGCGCAGGAGGGGGAAATTGCCGTCGAGGTTTTAGCTCAACTCGACGCGCATCGCGTGCGAGGCATCGCGCTGACCCCCACCCAGGGACTCGCCCGCGGCAACGCAGTGGAGGACACGGGCGGGCCGTTGAAGGCGCCGGTCGGCAAGGGCATTCTTTCGCGCATGTTCGACGTGTTCGGCAATGCCATCGACCGGGAAGGAAAAGTTTCGAACGTGGCGTGGCGCACCGTTCATCGAGCCCCGCCTCCGCTGGCGCGACGTTCCACAAAGTCTGAAATCTTCGAGACGGGGATCAAGGTCATCGACGTGCTCATGCCGCTGGAGCGCGGCGGCAAGGCGGGACTTTTCGGCGGAGCCGGCGTGGGCAAGACGGTCTTGCTCACCGAAATGATCCACAACATGATCGGGCAGCAGGAGGGCGTCAGCATTTTCTGTGGCATCGGCGAACGCTGCCGGGAAGGCGAAGAGCTTTATCGTGACATGAATGCGGCCGGCGTGCTGCCGAACATGGTGATGATCTTCGGCCAGATGAACGAGCCGCCGGGCAGCCGGTTCCGCGTGGGCCACGCCGCGCTGACGATGGCCGAGTATTTCCGGGACGACGAACACCGCGACGTGCTGCTGCTGATCGACAATATTTTCCGCTTCATCCAGGCCGGCTCGGAAGTGTCCGGCCTGATGGGGCAGATGCCGTCGCGTCTGGGCTATCAGCCCACGATGGGCACCGAGTTGTCCGGATTGGAGGAGCGAATCGCCAACACCGATACCGGGGCCATCACCTCGATTCAGGCGGTGTATGTGCCGGCGGACGATTTCACCGATCCGGCGGCGGTGCACACCTTCTCGCATCTCTCCGCGTCGATCGTGCTCTCGCGCAAGCGGGCCGGCGAAGGTCTTTATCCGGCCATCGACCCTTTGCAGTCCAGTTCCAAAATGGCCACACCGGGCATCGTCGGCGATCGGCACTATCGCCTCGCGCAGGAAATCCGACAGACGCTCGCGCAATACGCGGAACTCAAGGACGTCATTGCCATGCTCGGCCTGGAGCAGCTTTCGCCCGAGGACCGCAACGTGGTTGCCCGCGCCCGTCGACTGGAGCGTTTTCTCACCCAGCCCTTTTTCACGACCGAGCAATTCACCGGCCTTAGAGGAAAGCTCGTAAGCCTCAAGGACGCGCTGGACGGTTGCGAGAGAATCCTGCGCGATGAATTCAAAGACTATCCGGAGAGGGCGCTCTACATGATCGGGACGGTTGGCGAAGCGAAGAAAAAAGCGAAACCCGGCCAGCCCGCAGCAGCAGCCGAACCTGAGTCCAAAACCGAAGCCAAGGCCGGGCCAAAACCTGAACAGGAGGTCGAGCATGCAGCCGGCATTCATGAATCTTAAGGTCCTCCTGCCGTTCCGGATATTCGCCGAGAAAACCGGCGTGGCGCGCATCGTTGCGGAGACCAGCGAGGGTTCGTTCGGACTCTTGCCGCACCGACGCGACTGCGCCGCGGCGCTTGCGCCCGGGATTCTGATTTACGAAACCGAAACGCAGGGCGAGGTTTACGTGGCCGTGGATGAAGGGGTGCTGGTCAAGACCGGCTTGGACGTGCTCGTTTCCGTGCGCAACGCCATTGGCGGAACGGACCTTGGCCAGTTGCGCGATTCGGTGGAGCGGGAGTTTCTGAACCTGAACGAACGGGAGCAGGGCGTGCGCTCGGTGCTCGCGAAAATGGAAAGCGGTTTCATTCGCCGCTTGGCGGAGTTTCATCATGAGTGAAAAATCTGAAATCAAGAGCGCGAAAGACCGGAGTGCTTTAAGTCGGGAGGTCGGCGCAAAGGCGACGCGCAAACTCCGTGCGCAACGTCACGTCACCCGAACCGTCTGGTTCGGCCTGGGCATGATGGGACTGATCGGCTGGTCGGTGGCGATTCCGACGCTGCTCGGCGCGGCGCTGGGTCTCTGGCTGGACCAACGCTATCCGGGAGGTCGCGCCTGGACGATGGCTTTGCTGGTTGTCGGCCTCGCGATCGGGTGTTTGAATGCGTGGCATTGGGTAGCCAAGGAAGACAAGGCCATACGGGAGGAACAGGAGGATAATGATGAATGAAGCTTTGAGTTCGGCGCCGGCTATGGCGACGGGCGTTTTGCTCGGTGTGATGTTCTTCGGCGGCCTTTGGTGGACCGTTCGCAAGGGCTTTTCGTCCAAACAGCCGGCGCTTTGGTTCTTCGGCAGCATGCTGCTGCGGACGAGCATTGCCCTGGCTGGATTTTACATTGTTTCCGGCGGTCGTTGGGAGCGGCTGCTGGCGTGTCTCCTTGGATTTTTGATGGCACGCCTTGTCGTGACGCGGCTCGCCGGACCGCCGGTCGAACACCCAAACTCCCCAGCGGAGGAGGCCGGGCATGCGTCTTAGTCCTGACGAGATCATCTTCTGGCAATACGGGTTTTTCAAACTCAATGCCACAATCGTATTCACATGGGGCCTGATGCTCGTGCTGGCCTTAGGCGCGAAGCTGATCACGCGCAAACTTTCCATCGGCCTGAAACGTTCCCGATGGCAGAATCTTCTGGAAATCGTTGTCACCGGCATCGAGAAACAACTTGAAGAGGTAGGCCTGGGTCAACCGCGGAAATATCTCGGCTTTCTGGGTACGCTTTTCCTGTTTGTCGCCGCAGCCAGCCTCTGCACTGTCGTTCCCGGCTACGAGCCGCCGACCGGATCGCTCTCGACCACGGCGGCACTCGCGCTGTGCGTGTTTGTGGCCGTGCCGTCCTTCGGCATCGAGGAACAAGGCGTGGGCAACTACCTCAAATCCTATGTGAAGCCGACGTTCATCATGCTGCCATTTAACATCATCAGCGAAATTTCGCGCACGCTGGCCCTGGCCGTCCGTCTGTTCGGCAACATGATGAGCGGGGCGATGATAATCGGTATCCTGCTCACGATTACACCCTTCATCTTCCCGATCGTCATGACGGCGCTCGGTCTGCTCACCGGCATGGTGCAGGCTTACATCTTCAGCATTCTGGCCGCAGTTTACATCGCGGCCGCCACGCGCGTGCGCGAGCCCAAACCTGAACCCGAGCAAAAACACTGAGGCATGAACCGCAACAAAGAAAGGAGAACCTATGGATAGCATGACAATTATCGCGGTGGCATCGATTGTCATCGCCGGCATCACCACCGCTTTCGGCACTATGGGGCCTGCGCTGGCGGAAGGCAGGGCGGTCGCGACGGCGCTGAGTTCGCTGGCCCAGCAGCCCGATGCCTCCGCAACCATCACCCGGACCTTGTTCGTGGGATTGGCGATGATCGAATCCACGGCCATCTACTGCTTCGTGGTCTCGATGATTCTGATCTTCGCCAACCCGTTCTGGAACCATGTCATCGCCCAAGCCACAGGAAAGTAAAGCTATGTTAATCGATTGGTTCACGGTCGGAGCACAGACGCTCAACTTTCTCATCCTGGTGTGGTTGATGAAGCGCTTTCTTTACAGACCGATTCTCCACGCCATCGATGAGCGCGAGAAGCGAATAGCGGCGGAACTCGCGAACGCCGACAAGAAAAAGGCCGAAGCCCAAAAGGAGAGCGACGAGTTCAGGCACAAAAACGAGACGCTCGACCGGCAACGCTCCGCGCTTTTAAGCAAAGCGACGGAAGAGGCGCAGGCCGAAGGACGGCGGCTCCTCGACCAAGCGCGCAAGGCCGCCGACGCTTTGAGCGCCAAAAGGATTGAAACGTTGAAAAACGACTCGCGCAACCTGAATCAGGCCATCAGCAGGCGCACCCAGCAGGAAGTATTTGCCATCGCACGAAAGGCGCTTACGGATCTTGCCACGTCAAGTTTGGAAGAACGCTTGGGCGACGTATTCACTCGCCGCTTGCGAGAGATGGACGGCCAGGCGAAGGCAGGCCTCGCCGAAGCCCTTAAGGCAGCGTCCGACCCCGCGCGCGTGCGCAGCGCGTTTGACCTGCCTGCGGAGCAACGCGCGGCGATACAAAATGCGCTCGACGAAACCTTCTCTGCTGAAATCCATGTCCGGTTCGAGACCGCGCCGGATCTGATCAGCGGCATTGAACTCAGCACCAATGGACAAAAGGTGTCGTGGACCATCGCCGATTACCTGGCGTCATTGGAAAAAGGGATCGACGAACTTTTGAAGAAGAAGAGCAACGCTGCGGTCGAAGCCGAGCCTGAGCCCGAAGCCACGGCTGAACCCAGGCCCGAGGCCAAAGCCGAGCCTGAACTCGAAACGGAAAGCCAATGAACATGGAACCTGAGAGCCTCCAAAACGTATTCGACAGCGCGTTTGCCGCAATAAGCCAGGTGCGGGAAGCCTTTAAGCCGCAACTGACCCCACAGGAGGTTGGTGCGATCACCAGTGTCGCCACCGGCATCGCCAAGGTGTCGGGCCTTCCCGGCGTGGGTTTTGACGAATTGGTGACGTTTCCCGGCGATGTGCCCGGCATTGCGTTCAACCTGGACGCAGACGAAATCGGCGTCGTTCTGCTCGGCGAATACTGGCATCTGCACGCGGGAGATGAAGTCCGGCGCACGGGCCGGGTCATGGACGTGGCCGTGGGCGATGGATTGCTGGGGCGCGTCGTCGATCCCCTCGGCCGGCCGCTCGATGGCGACGGGCCGGTGGCCGCAAACAAGCGCCTGCCCGTCGAACGCCCCGCCGCGCCCATCATGGACCGCGCGCCTGTAACGGTGCCTCTCCAGACCGGCATCAAAGTCGTCGATGCGCTCATTCCCGTCGGACGCGGCCAGCGCGAGTTGATTCTCGGCGACCGCCAGACGGGCAAGACCGCCATTGCCATCGACACCATCCTGAATCAGCGCGGCAAGGATGTCCTTTGCGTTTATTGCGCCATCGGTCAGCGCGCGTCCGCCGTCGCCAAGACCGTGGCAACCCTGCGGGAAAAGGGCGCCATGGATTATACCGTCCTCGTCGTGACCGAGGGCAACGACCCGCCGGGTCTCGCTTACATCGCGCCCTACGTTGCGACCAGCATCGCGGAGTCTTTCATGGAAGCGGGCCGGGATGTGCTGATCGTCTACGACGACCTCACCCATCACGCGCGCGCCTACCGCGAACTGTCTCTGCTGCTGCGCCGTCCGCCCGGTCGCGAAGCGTTTCCAGGCGACATCTTTTATATCCACTCGCGGCTGCTCGAACGCGCGACGCACTTGCGCCAGGAACGCGGGGGCGGTTCGCTCACCGCCCTGCCCATCATAGAGACCGAAGCACAGAACATTTCCGCCTATATTCCGACCAACCTTATTTCCATCACGGATGGACAGATCTACCTCTCGCCGTCGCTGTTCGAATTGGGCGTGCTGCCCGCGGTCGATGTCGGCAAATCCGTTTCGCGCGTCGGCGGCAAGGCGCAGCGCGCGGCCTACCGCGCGGTGGCAGGCGACCTCAAGCTCGGCTACGCGCAGTTCGAGGAACTCGAAACCTTTTCCCGGTTCGGCGCCCGCCTGGATCAAGACACCCGCAAGATTATCGAGCACGGACGGCGAATTCGCGCCTGCCTCAAACAGCCGGAATTCGCCCCGGTGGCCGTGCCCGCGCAAATCGCCGTGCTGCTGGCATTGACTGCCGAACTCTTCGACCTCGTGCCGCTTGACCGGATGCCGGACGCCGAGGAGGCCCTGCGCGCAGCGGCGGCGGACATACCGGAGAAGGTGTGCGAACGATTGGACACCTCCGAAAAATTGAGCGACGAGGATCGTGAAACGATTATCCAAATCGCCCGTAAAGCGCTTGAAGAGTTCTCGCCCCGGACGGACTTTAAGTCCGAGCCGGAGCAAGAGACCGAAGCCACTTGATAAAGCGCTAAGACGCGGAGAATACGAAAGGACCAAAACCATAACGGAAAAGAGACCGAGTGTGAAAACGAAACTAAAACATTGGTGGCTGGAAATGCGGTCGAGCTTCTGGTTCGTACCCGCAGTGATTGTTCTGGACGCAGTGACGCTCGCAACCGTCCTGATCGCAGTGGATGCGACCTTCAATCTGGATGTTGTCGAGAGGTGGCCGATTCTATTCGGCGCCGGCGCGGCTGGCGCTCGCGGCCTGCTCACAGCCGTCGCCGGTTCGATGATCACGGTGGCCGGGGTGGTATTCTCAATCACCATCGTTGCCCTCTCGCTGACGTCAAGCCAGTACACGTCGCGGGTTCTTCGCAACTTCATGCGCGATCGGATGAACCAAGTGGTGTTAGGCGTGTTCGTCGGCATATTCGCCTACTGCCTGAGTGTGCTCCGAACTATCCGGGGAGGTGACGAAGGGGCGTTCGTCCCTTCCCTGGCGGTGCTGGCCGGCTTGTTCCTCGCGTTCGTCGGAATCGGCTTTCTGATCTACTTCATTCACTACATCTCGATGTCCATCCAGGCGTCGCACATTATTGCGGCGGTGGCACACGAAACCATCGCCGCCGTGGATCATTTGTTTCCCAAGGAACTGGGTCGGGAAGCCGACGAAAACATCGACGGAAAGAGCGCAATGCCACTCGAAAATCATGCCTGGTACACCGTCCCGGCACGGAAGACCGGTTATATTGCGAGTATCGACGAGGACGATCTCCTGGCTTTGGCCCAGGGACGCTGGACGATTATCCGCATGGAACGCGGTATCGGCGAGTTCGTCATCAAGGACGAGCCTCTGATCTCCGTAGCCGGCCCTGGACAGCTGGACGAAAAGAAGACGGCCAAGCTGAACGCTGTCTACACCATCAGCCGCCAACGCACAGCGGAACAGGACCCGGCCTTCGGCATCCGGCAAATCGTAGACATTGCCCTGAAAGCGCTGTCGCCAGGCATCAACGACTCCACGACTGCTGTGATGTGCGTGGATTACCTCGCTGCGATCCTCGTCAGGTTGGCAACACGCCGGATTGCAACCTCCCGCCGTTTTGATCAGGGGGAGTTGCGCGTGGTTGCCCGAGGCCCGAGCTTCGAGAGCTTGTTGGCCGAAGCCTTTGACCAGATCCGGCAAAATGCCGACGGCAATATCGCCGTCATGTCGCGGATGCTGGGCGCGCTTCGAACCATCGCCCGTCTGACGTCAAGCACGAAACGTCGTCGGGCGCTCCGTGAACAGGTGAAATGGATAGCCGAATTGGCCGAACGCACCATTCCGTCCCCACACGACCGGGAACGATTGGAGAGCCGCCTGGCGCGTGTTCAAGAAGCATTCGAAACGGAGCCGGTTTTGTTTCATGAGTAAAAAAAGGATTGAAGCAGATCATTTATGATCGCACAAACAAACCATATAGGAGATGGGAAATGACACAAAAGCAGCCCGATGCAAAGCGTTTTTTTCGTGCCATCGATAACACGGGTCTCCAGCACTCTTCCTGGCCGTCGATCCTGCCGTTGCTCCGGGCGACGACACCGGAGGCGTCATGAGCGAGACTACGTCGAGCCTTCGCCGCAAGATCGGCGGAGCCGGGGACCTCCAATCCGTCGTCCGCACGATGAAAGCCGTGGCCGCCTCGAGCATCGGACAATACGAGAAGTCGGTGCGTTCGTTGGCCGAGTACTATCGCACGGTAGAACTGGGCTTGGGTGTATGTTTCCGGCAAAGCGGTCCGGCGTCTTTGATGGCCGAACAAAAAGGGCAAGCATTTGGGGGTGCGGCGATTGGCGCGGTCGTGTTCGGTTCGGACCAGGGACTGGTGGGTCAGTTTAATGATGTGGTGGCCGATTATGCAGTCAAGACGCTGGAGGCCCTGCCTGCCAAACCCGAGTTCTGGGCAGTTGGCGAGCGCGTTCATGCGCGCCTGGCGGACGAGGGCCTGCCACTGATGGGACACTTTGCCGTGCCGAACTCCGTCAATGCCATCACCCCGCTCGTGGGGCAGATTCTCATGGAGAGCGAGACGCGCCGCAGCCAGGGTAAAATCACCGAACTCCACCTCTTCTACAACCGCCCCACGTCCGGGCCGGTTTATGCGCCCGTCAGTCAGCGACTGCTGCCGTTGGACGAAAGGTGGCGACGCAGGCTGGCCGAACTTTCCTGGCCGACGGGAAACTTGCCAGAGGTCATGGGCGGAGGGACCGCGACCTTGCGGGCGCTCGTCCGCGAATATCTTTTCGTCTCGCTTTTTAGGGCATGCGCCGAATCTCTCGCGAGCGAGAACGCGAGCCGCCTGGCGGCGATGCAACGCGCCGACAAAAACATCGACGAATTGCTGGAGGAACTCAACCGGACATTCCATCGCTTGCGCCAGAGCGGCATCGACGAGGAACTGTTCGACGTCATCTCCGGTTTCGAAGCACTGACTGCAGAGGAGAAATAATAATGAATGATGGGCGTATTGCAAAAGATTTTCCTCTCGTTTGCGTGGGCGGTTCGGCGGGCGGCCTTGACGCGTATATCCGTTTGCTGCGGCATCTGCCGGCCGATATGGGTGGTGAAATTGACACAAAGAAATTTGATCCGAAGGAAAAGGACCAGGAATGACCATTACCCATGAAGGGGCTGGAAAAGCCAGCCCGGAAAAAACCAAAAGTCAGGGCGCGCAACCCAAACAGAAAAGCCGATTGGCGAGGCTTTCACTTGCCGCCCTGGGCGTGGTTTTCGGGGATATCAGCACCAGCCCGATATACGCCATTCGAGAGTGTTTCCACGGTCAATACGGTATCGATGCGAGTCATGCCAACGTGATGGGAATTCTCTCTTTGATGTTCTGGTCGCTGGTATTGATCGTAGGCCTGAAGTACTTGACCTTTGTTTTTCGCGCCAACAACCATGGGGAAGGCGGTGAGATTGCTCTAATCGCTTTGATTCGCGGAAAAAATGGGCATTCCGAAAACCGACGAAGGTTAGGCGTCATCGCATTGGGTCTTTTTGCGGCGTGCCTTCTGTATGGGGATGGCATGATCACTCCGGCGATTTCGGTTCTGAGCGCCGTGGAAGGGCTCGCGGTTATCACCCCCCTGTTCGAGCGCTACGTGATCCCCGTCACCATTGCCATTCTCATTGGCCTGTTTCTGATCCAGCGCCATGGCACGGCGCGGTTGGGCGGTCTTTTCGGACCGGTAATTCTGGTTTGGCTCGGTTTTCTGGCTGTAACCGGGGCCGTTCAAGTGGCCCATGCGCCGCAAGTGTTGTCGGCGGTTTTTCCGTGGCATGCGATCCACTTCCTTGTTTTCAATAAACTGCACGGTTTTGTGGTGTTAGGGGCCGTATTCCTGGTGGTTACCGGGACCGAAGCGCTATACGCGGACATGGGGCATTTCGGTCCCGGGCCCATTCGTCTGACCTGGTTCGCCATCGTATTTCCCGCCCTGGTGTTGAATTATTTCGGGCAGGGAGCCCTTCTCATGGTCGATCCGGAAGCGGCAGGTCATCCTTTTTACGCGATGGTGCCCGCCTGGGCCATGATTCCGACTGTGCTGCTGGCCACCCTGGCCACCATCATCGCCTCCCAGGCGGTCATCAGCGGCGCTTTTTCCATGACACGACAAGCGATCCAACTGGGATACCTGCCGCGGTTGAAAATACGGCATACCGCCGCGACGCTAATCGGCCAAATCTATGTGGCCCCGGTCAATTGGATGCTCATGGTCTGCACGATTTCCCTCGTGGCTGGATTTCAATCCTCCAGCAAGCTTGCGGCTGCATACGGGTTGGCCGTAACCTCCACGATGATCATTAACACGGTATTGTTTTTTGTCGTGACGCGCAGGCAGTGGCATTGGCCTTTGATGTGGGCCGCACCGCTGGCAGGCCTCTTTATGCTGGTGGACGTGCCTTTTTTTGCGGCCAACATCAGCAAAATCTTTCATGGCGCCTGGTTTCCGATAGTTATCGGGGCTGCATTTTTTACATTGATGCTCACCTGGGCCAAGGGACGCCTGATCCTGGCAGGCAAACTGCGCAAAAATATGCCGCCGTTGCATCAATTTATCGTCGATCTGGGCAGCCGACCACCAAACAAAATCGACGGAGACGGCATCTTTCTGTCGGGAAGCCGAAGCCTTGTGCCCGTGGCCCTGGCAAAAAACGTCAAGCACAATCATGTCGTGCACAGCCGAACTATCTTGCTTCATTTTCGGGTGGAAAACGTCCCTCGTGTTCCAAATCTGGAAAAAATCAAAACCGAAAAATTAGGCGGTGGATTTCATCGCATTGTGGCCCGCTATGGGTTCATGGAAGGTCCCAGCATTGACACCTTCTTTTCACTGACCCGCGACCAGGGTTTGGATCTGGATCCGGGAACAACAAGTTTTTATGTCGGCCGTGAAAACCTTGTCATCGCCGGAACATCCGCCATGATGTGCTGGCGTGCGAACCTTTTTATTTTTATGTCCCGCAATGCGGCAGATGCCACCTCGTTTTTTAATCTTCCGGCGGACCGAACGATTGAAGTCGGCGTTCGGCTGGAGATTTGAAACGCTACTTTATTGCCGTTTTTTTAGTTCTCGACCATTTTCCGATCAACCCATGATTATTCTCGCCTCGTGCGGTTTCCCGTCGTCCACGAGGGAAATTTCGCCCGCCTCCGCTTCCTCTCCGTCGAACACGGTTCGTTTCAACCCGCTGTTTACGCCGTCGGGGTTTTCCACCCTGATTTTATACGCGGTTTTTCCGTAACGATATTTTATCTCGAAACCCGGCCAGCTTCCGGGAATGCAAGGCGCAATCCGCAAAAGGTTTCCCGTGCGGCGAACCCCCAGAATAGCCTCCAGTCCCACACGGTACATCCATCCGCAGGAACCCGTATACCAGGTCCATCCTCCGCGCCCGGTGAACGGGGGCGCTCCGTACACGTCGGCCGCCACCACGTAAGGTTCCACGCGATACCGCGCCGCCTTTTCCGCCGTGTCGGCGTGGTATACGGGGTTCAACAAGCGAAAAAGCCCTTCGGCGATGTCGCCTTCTCCCAATTGCGCGAAAGCCCAGACGGTCCACAACGCCGCATGGGTGTACTGGCCGCCGTTTTCCCTGACTCCCGGCGGATATCCCTTGATGTAGCCAGGGTCCCGGGGCGATTTGTCGAACGGGGGAGCGAAAAGCTGTATCAGTCCGTCGTCTTGTCGCACCAAGTGCTTTTTTACCTCCTCCATGGCCTTTCTTCGCCTCGAATCGTCCCCTGCTCCGGATAAAACCGCCCATGATTGAGCGATGGAATCGATTTGGCACTCCAGGTCCAGCGAGGACCCCAGAGTATTTCCGCTGTCGTAGTAGCCGCGCAAATACCATTGCCCGTCCCAACCATGTTCTTCCAGCGCCCGGCGCAGTTGTCCGGCCTGTTCGAGGAGGCGCGACGGCGACTCGTCCCCCCTTTTCCCGTTTCCGTCCATTTTCGAGCACAAAGGCGCAAATGCCATCAGTGTCGCATATAAAAACCATCCCAGCCAAACACTCTCGCCTTTTCCGTCGATTCCCACCCGGTTCATGCCGTCGTTCCAATCCCCGGCGCCGATCAGTGGAAGCCCGTGCGATCCCCGGGTCGATCCTTTCTTGATTGCGCGGATGCAATGATCGTAGAGAGTAAATATTTCCGAAGTCGATTCGTATAAGCCGTAGCGTTCATCTTCCTCCGGCTCCAGAGGACCGCCCTTCAAAAACGGTACCTTTTCCCCGAGAACGGATTCGTCCCCCGTGCTTGTCACGTAATGCGCCGTGACAAAGGGAAGCCACAGCAGGTCGTCCGACACGCGTGTGCGCACGCCTCGCCCGCTGGGAGGATGGAACCAGTGCAGGACGTCGCCTTCCTCGAACTGGTGGCGGGCCGCACGCAGAATATGCTCCCGCGCCAGTTGCGGCGCGGCGTGGGTCAACGCCATAACATCCTGCAACTGGTCTCGAAACCCGAACGCGCCGCCGGACTGGTAAAATGCCGTGCGTCCCCACACGCGGCACGCGAGGTTCTGGTAAGGCAGCCATCGGTTCAATACCAGGTTCATTGCCGGGTCGGGCGTATCCACTTGCACCGTTGACAGAAACTCGTCCCAGAAACCGGTCGCCTTTTCCCAGGCCACGGAGATCTGCTCCCCGTCCTGAAAACGTTTGATCGCTTCAAGCGCTTCGTCCCGGTCCTTTCCCTGCCCGACCAGGAAATACACTTCCCGCACCTCCCCCGGGGGCAGATCGAGATGGAGTTGTATCGCGGCGCAAGGATCCACCCCTGCGCGCACAGTCCCGGAAAGGCCGATTCGACCGAGTCCCGCAGGCTTTTTCAAGCTTCCCGCGCGTCCCAGAAACTCGGCGCGGTCGGTGGTCAGGCTGTGCGGTTGCGTGCTGGAGGCAAGAAACGCCACGTGTTCCCCGAATTCCACATTGTACGGGTTGCGGACGAGCAGCGCTCTGGCTTTCGCCACGTACTCCGGGACCACGAACTGCTGCACGGTTTCCCGGCTGTGGCCCAGGAGCCATTCCGCGTAATAAGTCACCGTGATTCTCCGGATTTCGCTTCGGGCGTTTTCCAACCGCACTTGGATCACCTTCAGCGGCGCGTCCGATGCCGCGAAAACGCGCACCCGCTGTTTCAGTCCCCGGCAGTTGTGTTCGAACACGGAATACCCGGCCCCGTGCCGAATCAGATAGGGAGCGTTCGTCCCGGCCGGAAGCGGTGCAGGGGACCAGACCTCCGCCGTTTCCTCGTCGCGAAAATAGACGGCCTCGCCCGGAGTGTCGCTCACCGGGTCGTTGCTCCAGGTCGTCAGCCGGTTTTCCCCGCTGTTGTACGCCCATGTGACTCCCATTCCCGCCTCGGAAGCCAGAAAACCGAAATTCGGGTTGGCGATGACGTTGATCCAGGGGGCGGGGGGCCGCGCGGGCGGTGCGATGTCCATGACTTCGGGCGCGGCTGTTTTCGAAGGGCTGAAAGCCGGAAGATGTTCCCGTCGTCTGAGAATGCCCTTCAACTGGTTCTCGAACGTGCCTAATTCCCCGTCCATTACGGCACGGGCTGAAGTTTCCAGCAGCACCCGGTCCTCTTCGCTCGTCTGGTCGGCGCGGAGAATGAAAATCCCGCCCCGCTGGTTCAACCACGCGTCGCTTTCGGTGACTGTCAGCAATCGTTGCAACTGTCCCTGCACCTCCTGGGCGTAACCGGATTCGCGCATGTTCAGAATCGCAAGATCTATTTTCAGTCCCCGGTTGCGCCAATATTTATGCGCCCGCAGCAATTCCTGCACAAGTGGGACCTCTTCCTCGGAATTGATCATAACCAGCAGGATGGGATAATCGCCCGAGATTGCGAAAGGCCAAAGTCCCGGCTGTCCCTTCCTGTTCGCCGCGATGGTCCCCGGGTCCGCGCCGATGGTTCCGCCGGGATAGATCAGAAACGAAAGCAGTTTCTGAACGTTCTCCAGTTCCGCCGTCGAAAGTTCGAGTTGCTTCAGTTCAAGCTCGCTCCGGGAGCGGGCCCTGCCGAATATCCGGTCGATGGAATACCAGTCCGCGTAACGGGAGGCCAGGCTTTCAATTTGCTCGAAGGTTTCGCCGGCCAGCGTCATATAGGCGAGCTGGACCGACGTGTTCGGCCCCAATTCGATATCCTGGCCCAGGGACATGACAGGGTCGAGGGTTATCCCGGCGGTCCCCGAAAGCCCCTTTTCCTTGTCGAAAGCCGCCGGTTCGCGAACGGTCCCGCCTCGCCCCAGAAACCGCGCTCTGTCGCTCTCGTACGCCCGGGTAGGTTCGATTCCCGGCTCGGGCAAAAGCGCGTGAATCAGATAGACAGGCTCTTCGTCCTGCGAACGGGGGCGCCTGCGGAACAGCAATCCGTTCAAATCGGGAAGGTATTCGCTTTCGATGAAAAGCTTGTTGAACGCCGGGTGCCTTCCGTCCACCTCCTGTGGCGCCAGCACTACCTCTCCATAGCTTACGATTCTCAACCTTCGTTTTCGTTGATCGCGGTTTGTCACCGTTACTCTTCGGATTTCCATGTCGTCCTCCGGAGGCACCGCAACCTCCTCATGGACCGAGATCTCCCCCATCACGGAGCGGAAATCCACCTTGTGGGGAGAGAAAAGGACCTTGCACCGCTGTTCGGGAGCGGCGACCGGCTGATAGCCCGCCGACCACAACCGCCCGCTTTCCAAGTCCTGGACGTAAATCCAGGACCCCGTGTTTTCCAGCGTCGAATCCGCTCTCCACCGGGTAAGGTCCGTGTCCTTCCAGCGGCTGTATCCAGCGCCGGCGCTGGTGATCATCACGCCGTATCTGCCGTTGCCAAGGTAATGGACTTGGGGAAAAGGCGCATGGACCGGCGCGAACCACGGGGTCGCGCTGATTTTGGAGCGGGCTTCGCGGCCTACGGCCATTTCCTCGTCCCGAAGTTCCTCCACCGGCGCCCTCTGCGGTATCTGCTCGTGCAAGAGCATTTCCACGCTTTGAATCAGCGAATTGTCGCGAAGCCTTCGAACGATGATGTCGTCGAGAAGATAATTGGTCAGTGAAAGAAAGATCATGCCCTGGTGGTGGCTGTAGAAGGAACGAATAATGGCGTGCGTTTGGCCCAGGGGAAGTCGGGAGGAGGTATAATCGACGGACTCGTAGAAACCGTAGTCGCCGAGCATGCCGAGTTTCATCAGGGCCTCGGCGTTTTCCATGACTGCCTGCGGTCGAAGCGACAAGGCCAGAAGCGACGCGTACGGGGCGATCACCAGGTCGTCCTTCAACCCCCTTTTGAATCCCAGTCCCGGAGTTCCGAACGCCCGGTACTGGTAGTTCATGTTCGCATCGAACCGGTAATAGGCAGATTCGGAAATCCCCCACGGCGTTCCCTTTTTGCGGCCGTATTCGATCTGTTTTTCCACGGCCGCCCGGTTGCTCCGGCCCAAAAGAGAATCTTCCTGCTCCCCGAGAAACAATGTGGGCATCAGATATTCGAACATGCTTCCGCTCCATGAAACGAGTCCCCGTATCCCGTTCACCAAGGTCAGGGGACGCGCCATGTGCAACCAATGGCGCTGGGGCACGTCGTTCTTGGCGATTGCCGCGATACTGGCGATTCGCGCCTCGGAGGCCAGAAGATCGTAGTAGTTGCCGTCCCGCTGCCCGGCGTCCACGTTGTAGCCGATATGGAACAGCTGGCGTTGCGAGTCGAACAGAAACTTGAAGTTCATTGCGGCGAAGTACGAGTCCGCCTGTCGGCCCAATGCGGAGTAGTAGTCTATCATCCGTTGCGCGTTTTCGCGAGCCTCGTTCAAGGATTTTTCCACCTGTTCGCACCATTCGACCGCCGCCGTCGAGAGTTCGTCCCGGGAAAAATTCGGACCGATCTGTTCCCGAAGACGAGACAAAGGGGCTTGCGCGTCTTGGCAAATTCCGGCCACGTCTCCAAGGCGCGGCGCCAAAGGCAGGGCATCGACCAATGCCTGCCAATGCTCGCTAATTTGCGGGTTGGTCTCGGCGTGGCGAAACAAAACGGGCGGCTGGCCGATGAGGATCGACCAGGGGGAAAGTTCGTTCGTTTCCCCGCGGATAGGGATCAAGTGGTGGTGGATTCGTTCGGTCCAGATACGAAGCTTGCTCAAGTTGGATGGATCAAATCGAGTTCGGCTGGTTTCCATCAGGGCCATCAAGCGGCGGTCGAGTTCCGGTCTTTCGTCCTGCTCCAGCTTGATCAGCAGGGAGGCCCATTTTTCCGGGTGCTCCCTGGTCTCGAGCACTTTTTCCCTGATGCCGCCCCAGTGGTCTTGGAGTGGTTTGATTGCTTCGGAAGCTGTTTTTTCCATCTTTTCGACGATCTCGTCGAGCACGTCGAACGTATCCAGCACGCCCTGCCAACGCTGCCAGCGCAGGACAGGCGTGTCCTCGATCCCGTGCATGAACTCCCGGACCGCCAGAAGGCAGCATGCCAGGTTGCCGCTGTCTACCGTGGAGACGTACCGCGCGGGCAAAGGTTCCAAAGTCCGCGTGTCGTACCAGTTCAGAAAATGTCCCTGGTATCTTTCCAGGAGTTCAAGCGTGTCGAAAGCGTTTCCAAGGCGCAGGGCCAACGCGGGCAACCCGACGTATCCCAGCTCGAATGCGCCAATCGTCGAGAGCAGCATGAGACCGATGTTGGTGGGCGAGGTCCGGTGGGCCACGGCCCCGCCCGGCGATTCCTGGAAATGGTCCGGGGGAAGCCAATGGTCGTCGGGTCCCACGAACCTTTCGAAATACAACCAGGTGCGTCGCGCCAGTCGCCGCACTTTGTAGCGCGTTCCCATGGTCAGCGGCTCGGGTTTGCTTCTTATCGGACGACTCAGCAGGTATGCGATCTGGGGAGATAGGAACCATACTAGGAGCAACGGGGACGCCAATAGAAACGCATGAAACCGGGTAAATCCCAAAAGAAGGCCCAACGCCGAGGCGAACAGGGACGCGACCCCCATCTCGCGCCAGGTCTCCGACAGTTCACTTCCTTTGGAAAATCTGGCCGAATTCGCTGCCGTGGTCCATTCCAACAGCCGTTTCCGCGTTTTTTTCAATCGGACCAGGGTCCTTGCGATCGCATCGACCGAGAGGATCGCCTCGTAGGGCAGGAAAACCACCATCATCATCCATCGCGTCGCCTGGGAACGGATATTCGAGGAGAAAAACCCGTGAAATGTTCTGTCTTTGATCCGGTTGACCATTTCGGAGACCGTTCCGATCAAAATCGCTACGGCCGGGGAGAGCAACGCGAAAATGGTCCACGCCCACGCGGCCCCGGTCAACCCCAGCCAAGCGCAGGTCAACAAAATCAGAAGGGATGGGGCCAGCAGGCTCCGAAGCAGGTTGTCGACTACTTTCCAGCGGTCGATCAGGGAAAGAGCGCCCGGCAGAGGGCCTTTCGCCCCTTGCGGCGGCGTTTTGCCCAGCCATGGAAGCAACTGCCAGTCTCCCCGAATCCAGCGGCGCAGCCTTCGCGCGTAGGCCACGTATGTGGAGGGATAATTCTCCAGGAGCACGATATCGCTAACCAACGCAACCCGCACGTGGAGCCCCTCGAAAAGGTCGTGGCTCAAGAGCGAATTTTCCGGGATACGGCCGTCCAGACTGCGCGCGAACGCGGCCGCGTCGTAAATTCCCTTGCCGACGTAGATGCCCTCCCCGAAAAGATCCTGGTACACGTCGGAAACGGCAAGGGTATAAAGATCCAGGGCGGAGTCGCCCGCGAACGCCCGCGTGAAAACGGAAAGGTTGGCGCTCGTCGGCTTGATCTCGGTCCTGGGCTGAAGCACCGTGTAGCCCGCGACCACCTTTCCCGTATCCGGGTCGAAGCGCGCGCGGTTCAGCGGATGGGCCATGGTCCCGACCAACCGGTGCGCGCTTTCCCTCGGAAGAGCCGTGTCGGCGTCCAGGGTGATCACGTACTTGTTCCGGCGCAGGGCTTGCGCGTCGCCCGATCGAACGATAAAAGAGGTATTGCCGTCCCCGAGCAGCAAGCTGTTGAACTCCTCGAGCTTGCCGCGCTTTCGTTCCCAACCGATCCACGCGTCTTCGCCGGGATTCCACTGTCGCCTCCTGTGAAAGAGGTAAAAAGGCGAGCGAGCGCCGACGCCTTCGGCCTCCGCCGTCGGCCTTAGTTTGTCGTTCAATGCGTTGATACCGGCGATAGCCTGCTCGAGGAGCTTTTCGTCCTCCGGAAGATTCTCCTCCGGCGCGTCCGTGAAATCGGTCAGAAGCGCGAAGGAAAGGTTCGGGTCCTCATTGCCCAAAAAATGAAGCTCCAATTGGTGCAGAAGTGACTCTACTTCCTCGGAGTCGGTCAAGAGCGCCGGAACGACCACGATCGTTCGGCAATCATCGGGAATGCCATTCCGAAAATCCATTTTAGGAAGGACTTTGGGTTTTAAAATATGCGTCAGGGCCCAGTTGACCAGGCTGACGGCCATAGTCAAGCTCGGGACCAGTATAAGAAAAGCGACCAGGAATATCTGCGGCGACGATGCCCCTCCGCTCCATGCGAGGCTCGTCAAGAGCAGAAAAAGGGCAATTGCCGCGACCCCGACGGACCCCAGGTAGATTGCCGACGGACGACTTCCGAGCCACCATAGCACACGGGAGTAAACCGAGGGTTTGTATTCCAAGCGTGCCGCCAGGGTTTTCCGGCCCTCGTCCAGAAGGTAGTATCCCACGTGGTTTTCCCGTCGATCATCTCTCTTGTTCCGTTCCCGCTCCTCCCTTGCCAGGCGGATTGCCGCCTGCGCCACTTCCGCTTCACTCCTGTTTGCGGCCAATGCTATTTTTTCTATCTTTTTTCGATAGAGGTCCCGGGTCTCGAAATCCATTGACGCGTAGCAGTCCGCTGGATCGGTCCGAAGAACGCGTTCCATGGGGTTGACTTCCTCGAAGAAATCCTTCCAGTCGCAACCGGCCAAAAAGCGCAGGCTCAGGATGCAATTGGCCACCACGTCCTCGTCGGACATACCCGCAGGCAACGATGCATCCGCCATGGGGGAGGGATCACGCGGCATGTCCAATTCGGCGACTTTCGCCACCGCTTGTGCCAGGTATTCCATAATTGCCGCGCGAAGCATGGTCGGGAGCGCCCATGTTTCGTTGATCGTCATCGGCGAAATTTCCTGATAGGCATGGACGAATCGGGTCAGCTCTTCGATTTTCAACCGAATTCCGGAAACCAGAATGATTTCCATCGCAAGAGCGTAAACGCGAGGCTCGTCGGACGACTCTCCCCCGGAAAGCTTGGGCAATACGCGATAATACCCCTTGGGCATGTCTTCTCGAATCTGACGCAGGGCCTGCTGTACAAAGTAGAAATTGTCCAAAAGCCATTCCGACGAGTGCGAAACGGCAAATTCCCGCTCCGAGGACCGGGTAAAAATCCGATGCGCCTTTCCCAGCAGCTCGTCTATCTTCTCCAGGCGCTGGTGAAACCGTACAACATCCCCCGGCCGCCTTCCGGCCTCCCCGAAACGAGCCAGCTCCCGCGCTCGCCGCGCAATATCGTCTTTTTTTGCCTCGTCTTCCAATGCCATTCCCTCCAATACCTTAATGTCCCTTGCTCTCCCTCGCCGCCATCTCCATCTCCGTCAATTCCATCTGCTCTCTCGCGAAATCCTGCACGATCAAAAGAGGCGTATTCCCGTAGTTGATAAAGGTATTCGTCACCCCCCCGTAAGTCCACTTGGTCTTGCCCGAATACCCGTGCGCGCTCAACGCCACCAAATCCACGTTTTCCTTGTTCGCCAGTTCGTGCAGACTCTCGGCCACATCGTCGCTGACATCCAGCCGGACCTCCACGTCCGCGTCCAATCTGGATTTAAGCAACTCGAGGTGTTTTTCCGCCTCCTCCCGGTTGCGTTTCGTTATTCGGTCGCAAAGTTCCATGTCTTCCCGCGACAAAGGCGTCCGCCGAGGCGTCTCCGGCTTGCGCACAACGCTGGCAAGCAGAATCTTGACGTCGTGAAGGCGAATAAGCTTGTTCACGAACCCCATCACGCATTCGGCCCTCGAGGACCCGTCCAACGGTACCAGCACTTTCCGTATTTTCAGGCCATCCAGACTCTCGGGCGACGGCCTGTGCGCCCTAGCAAGCATGACCGAAATTCGCGACCAGAAAACGACCTTGTGGATAACGCTCCCCGCGCTCCACCCGGAAAGCCCTCCTCTGCCGTGGCTGCTCGCCACGACCAGGTCCACACCTTGGGAGTTTATAAATTCGATTATCCGTTGTGCCGGGTTGCCCTCCCGAATAACGTGCTCCGCCTGAATCCCCGCCGCTTGCAATCGCTTGCTCCATCCGCCAAGATACGATTCCGCCTCGGCCTTGCCCATCTGCCACTCCAGCGGATCCACCAGTTGCAAGTAACCGCCCGTCTCGGGCCTGCCCAACACTCGCAAAAGAGTGACCCGCGCCTCCATCGATCGCGCCAGCGTCGCCAACCACGGCATCACCGACTCGGCCAACGAAGAACCGTCCAGCGGTGCGAGTAAATGGTTAAACATAATGCATCTCCTTTAATTACGTTGATCGGCTTCGCTGCGGCCAGCCCTTTGCCGAAAGCATTCCCAAGATAGCTGTTCGCCCGCTTCGGCCAAAGAAGTTTTTAGGGACTTGGAAATTAATAAAACGGCCAAGATCGCGCAGGATTTCTGGTTGAAAGACGGCATACGGGCGCAAAGACAGGCGAAATGGCATATTTATTTGTTTCCAAGTCCCTTATATGTATTTCGCATTTTTGGCTTATTTAAATATATGAGTACGATAGGAACCTGCCTTTTGTCAACGAAAATATGAAAAAAAGAACCATCCGCTCCCGTCCGGACGAGGAAGATTTACGCGGACAGGTAGGGAACACGGCGAATAAAGAAAAAAGGCTTCGTTCAAGACTTTCTTTCCGAATTTCCGAAAAAATTCAGGGTTGATTCTGGATGACAAGGCGTCGATACGGTCTTATGTTAACAAGTCAACAATTATAAAAATTTTTTTTCGATATTTCGGACATGTCCGATTGCAATATAAACAATGCGGCATATTGGACAACAAAGGCAATTAAGTATTATTTTCTACTGACCGTTCCAGGCACGCATTGTATGATTTTTAAAAGTAAAACAAGGAAAGTCGGAGACGTGGAAAGAATTTGCCCATTGGTCGGTTCCGAGCTTTTGCGCAGTGCGGACTATCGCAACGGGCAGAAATCAGGCAGCTGAAAAAAACGAAGCAAAAATTTGAAAAATCGGGGACACGATAAACGAACGATGGAAAACTATGTCGAAATATTTGGCGATCTCCTGGATTCGATTCGCGAACCTTTGGTGGCGCTCGATCCGGATTTGAAGGTCGTCAAAGCCAACCAATCCTTTTACAGGTCGTTTCGCGTCGAACCCGGCGCAACAGAGGGGATTTTGATCTACGATCTGGGAGACCGGCAATGGGACATCCCGCAGCTTAGGGAATTGCTCGAGGAGGTCCTTCCCCAAAATACCTTTTTTAACGATTTCGAAGTGGAACATACTTTCAAGGACATCGGCCCCAAGATCATGCGCCTGAACGCCAGGCGGGTACACGGAAATTCGAACCGAACCCGGATGATTCTGCTGGCCATCGAGGATGTGACAGAGAGGGAACTATACAAGAGAAACCTCGAGGAGCTTGTCGAACAGCGAACGGTCGAACTCGTCGCCGCCAGAGAAAGGGCGGAAACCGCCCTTTCCGAAATAAAAATTCTGAAAGATAAGCTGGAAGCGGAAAGGGCATATCTGCAAGAAGAAATCAAGCTGGAGAACAACCACGAGAACATTATCGGTCGAAGCGACGGACTCAAATACGTGCTCTACAAAGTGGAACAGATTGCGGCCGGCGACACCACCGTCTTGATTCTCGGCGAGACGGGAACGGGCAAGGAACTGGTCGCAAGGGCCGTCCACGGAATGAGCCTTCGGAAAAACCGCGCGCTGATAAAAGTAAATTGCGCCGCGCTGCCCTCGAACCTTATCGAAAGCGAGTTGTTCGGTCACGAAAAAGGGGCCTTTACCGGTTCCCATTCCAGGCAGCTCGGGCGATTCGAGTTCGCCGACGGCGCCACGCTTTTTCTCGACGAAATCGGAGAGTTGCCGCTGGAATTGCAGCCGAAGTTGCTCAGGGTGATTCAGGACGGCGAATTCGAACGTTTGGGCAGTTCCCGCACCATCAAGGTCGATGTGAGAATTATAGCCGCGACAAATCGCAATCTGGAAGAGGAAGTTCGCAAGGGAGGCTTCCGCGAAGATCTCTGGTACAGGTTGAATGTCTTTCCGATCACGGTGCCCCCCCTCCGCGACCGCATCGACGACATACCGCTCATGGTGGATTTCTACGTCGAAAAGATTTCCAGGCGTTTGGGCAAAATCATCGAAGTCGTTCCATTGGGCGTCATGGATACATTGCGAAACTATCGGTGGCCCGGAAATGTCCGGGAGTTGGAAAACGTTCTCGAACGAGCGGTGATAAACTCGTCCGGTCCCAAACTGCGGTTGGTCGACGAGCTTAAGAAGCCGTTGAAAAATTTGCCTGCAAGTCAAAAGACTTTGGAAGCCGTGGAACGGGACCATATCGTTCGGGTACTTGAGCAGACCGGGTGGAAAGTGAGCGGAAAAAACAGCGCGGCCGAAATTCTCAGCCTGAATCGAAGCACCCTGCGTGCTCGTATGCGCAAGCTCGACATACGAAAACCTTAAATCCCTCTTCCCGACCGGGCGATCCGAAACAACAAATCGAACTTGGCCGCTGCGCCTGAAAAATCCTGCTCGGCGACAATTTTTCGACCTGTGCGGATGTATCGAAATTACCCCCTTGGGGGGGGAATTGTGCCGCCGTGCATCCGCACAGGTCCCAATTTTTCCCTGCGATCTCCCATATATTACCCTTCACTCGGTGCATCTTGCCTTCTGCGGTGTCTTGACTGCTCGATTTCATGGTATTACTCCTTTTCAGGATTTGTCGAACTCGGCCACAGCCTTATTGTAGGCGTTGCCCAAATCTTCCATGGCCGCCTCGATTCCCGATTTTATTTCTCCCCACGCATCTTCGCTGGAAGAACCCAGCTCCTTCAACTTTTCAGCCACGCCATCTCGTTTTTGACGCAATTCCGTCAGCTGTCGTTCAGCTTCAGTCTTCGCATCCCCTTCGAGTTGTTCCGCCTTTACCTGCATTTGGTCGATTTTTTCCCTGTATTCATCAACTGTTGCTTCCGCCTGTTCCCGAAAGGCCTGCATCTGCTCCTGGGTGTATGCCTTGGTTGCGTCATAAGCTTCCTTGGCTTCCTTCTTGACATCTTCCTTGGATACGGTTGCGGCCTTTTCCTGGTTTTGTTCCTTTTCTCCGCAACCCGCCGAGGCCCCCAGGGCCAGCAGCATCATGATTGCCGTAAAAACTCTTGTAAACATAACGATTTTCATTTGAAAAACCTCCTTTTCGATTATTCTTACCATTCTTTTCTCAGAACAGACAAATATAAAGGCACATGCGTTAGTATAGCATGGAAATTTACCAGCCCGTCTCCTGTTCAACTCAACCAACTCATATATGTCGAGCACATTTCGTGCCATGCTGGACGAATCCGATCCAAATCAATCCAACAATATGATATTTTATCATGTTCGGCGATCGGACTTGGCCGTTCCGCCTGAAAATTTCTGTACAAAGGCAATTTTTCAGGATGTCGCATTCGGCAAACCCTGAACTTTCCAGATTACGTTTTTCAATCCGATTTTATAGCCCGGCTCCCACAACCGTACAAGGATCAAAAAAAGGCCATATATGGCCAATTGCGCAAATGAGACCTTTATCCATAGCGGCAAATGTCCGGACCGAACAAGTTTTAGGGCAATTGCCATGGTAAATGGGCGCGATACACGCCGGCTAACCGAATGTCGAATACTTGGGACAATGTTCAATTATAAACAATTTTCGTGCGAGTTAAAAGGGAAAAGTATTTCCGGAGTTAAAAAAACGGACAAATCCGGGCTGCGATGCGAAAATGAAGATCTATCGACAGATGGAACGCGACGCGGTGTACGAAAAGATGAAGGAGCCGGGCACCTTTGGCGGATCGGTTTTTTCTCTTTCCTTGCCTGCCGTTCGACGCACTACGGGGAGAAAAAGAGGGGGTAATCTGTGACCATCGGTTGCATATGCCCCTTTCCACATGGCGCCCGACATCGATCGGGGGGCGTTTTCGTTTGTCCATTTTGATAAAAAGATCGGAGCGATGGGGCGTTCCATCGAACATTCGATATCTGGCATAAAAATTGAATACATATGTATGCGCAAGGACCGGCAGCAAGTTTAAAAACGTACCTGTCCGACCCTGACTAACTATGCATCAAACCATAAACCAGAAGGAGACATGCCATGAAATCAAGCTCAAAAGACAGAGCGGAGGGCAAGATCCACCAAATCAAGGGTAAAGTCAAAGAGGTCGCCGGCAAGATAACCGGCAGCACCGAACTGGAAACCGAAGGAAAAGATGAATACACAGTTGGCAAGGTTCAAGAAAAAGCCGGCGATATCAAGAGAGTTTTCGATAAGTAATCAAATACGCCAACATCCTAAATGAAGGCGCTTCAAAGGAGGTCAACATGCTTTGGACAATATTCGCAATACTTTTAATTCTATGGTGCTTGGGGCTGATGACCGGCTACACGCTGGGCGGCGTCATTCATGCCCTGCTGGTGATTGCCATTATTGTGGTGCTGCTCCAGGTCTTTCAAGGTCGCCGGCGGGCGTGATCCGCCGACGCAATGCCACCCAAAGTCAAGGCGGAAATGCAACGGGCAGATATTGTCGAATTGTGAGGTAGCTGTTTCAGTTCGGTGTTTCTCCAAAAGAGTGCCAGGGGCATTCGCTGAAATGAAGAGGAGGTAAATTATGTCTGAAAAAAATCAAACTCCAGAAGGTGCGCCCGTATCTTTGGGAGCGGTGCTGGAGAAAATTCAACCGAAGATCAAGAGGTTCAAAAGCGGTCCGTACTTTATAGCTGTCGTTGTTTTGGCGTCGGTGGCGATTATATCCTGGAACGTCTGGTTTACTGTTCAGCCGGAGGAGACGGCTATTGTGCAACGCTTTGGAAAAGTCATGCGCACGGCAGGGCCGGGACTGCATTTCAAACTGCCTTTCGGCGTGGAAAAGACGCGCTTCGTGCCCACGGCCCGGGTACTCAAAGAGGAGTTCGGTTTCAGGACAGTGGCCACTATTCCCGGCGAAAAGACGCAATATGCGAGCAGATCCTACAAGGACGAGTCGCTGATGCTGACCGGAGATCTGAACGTTATCGATGTCCAATGGATCGTCCAGTATCGCATCGAAGACCCGATTCGCTATTTGTTCCAGGTACGCGACACGCCGAAAACGATTCGAGATACCACCGAGGCTATCATGCGACGGGCGGTCGGAAACCGCCTCGGCAGCGATGTGCTGACGACCGGTCGTGTGGCGATCGCAAGCGAAGCCAAAAATGAGATACAGAAAGTCCTGGCGGCCTATGAGTCCGGCGTGCGATTGGTTACCGTGGAACTTCAGGATGTGACCCCGCCGGACAGCGTGAAACCGGCCTTCAACGAAGTGAACGAGTCGCGTCAGGACAAAGAACGGACGATCAACAAGGCCCAGGAGCAGGCCAACCGGGAAATTCCCAAGGCAAGGGGAGTGGCCACGCAAAGAATCAGCGAGGCCGAAGGGTACGCTCTGGAGCGGGTCAACCGCGCAGAAGGAGAGGCTACCCGTTTCGAGGCTATTCTGGACGAGTACCAAGTATCGCCGCAGGTCACGCGTCGGCGTCTTTATCTTGAAGCCATGACGGGTTTCCTGTCGGAGATGAAGGGACTTTATATTGTGGACAGGGATCAGAAGGCCATGGTGCCTTGGCTCCCGTTGGAGTCCGGTAACCAAACCTCGGCGAGGGAGATTCAGCCATGAAAATTACTTTAAAAACGGCGATCATAGTCATAGCGGCGGTTATCCTGCTTTACAGCGCAATTTATACACTGGAAGAGGGGAGGCAGGCGATTGTCGTGCAATTTGGCCGACCGGTGGGCGAAGCGGTGACCGAGGCGGGACTGCATTTTAAATTGCCTTTTATTCAAGAAATCCGGCGGTTCGAAAAGCGATTGCTCGTCTGGGACGGCGATCCGAACCAGATTCCAACCAAAGGCCGCGAGTTCATCTGGGTGGACACTACGGCACGATGGCGAATCGCGGACGCGAAAAAATTTCTCGAGAACGTTGCCAGCGAGGAGGGAGCGCAATCCCGTCTGAACGACATCCTCGATTCCGTCGTGCGCGACCAGGTGTCGAGCAGCGAACTTGTGGAACTCGTTCGCAGCGCATCGTGGGAAATTCCAGAGGATGAAGTGCTCAAGGATGTCCCGAAGGAGCGGGAAGAAGAGCTTAAAAGAGAAATCGCGCGCGGGAGGGAGGACATCACCCGAACGATACTGACCGAAGCGCAAAAAATCATCCCTCAGTACGGGATCGAACTGGTCGATTTGCGTATCAAGCGCCTCGATTATGTGGAAAGCGTTCGTGAAAAGGTCTATGAGCGCATGATCTCGGAACGCAAGCGCATCGCCGCGCAGTTTCGCTCCGAGGGAGAAGGACGCAGCGCGGAGATCCTCGGTACGATGGAAAAAGAGCTGCGCCAGATTCGCTCCGAGGCCTACCGCCGGGTACAGGAAATCCAGGGCCAAGCCGACGCGGACGCCACGGGTATTTATGGTCGCGCGTACGACCGAAATCCCGAATTCTACGCTTTCTTGCGCACCCTTGAAAGCTACAAAGAGAATTCGAACAAGAATTCCGTACTGATACTCACCACGGACAGCGACTTTTATCGATACATCAAGAAAGCGACTCCGGACGAGACCTCGAGCCCGTCGGGTACATCGGATACGGCTTTACCAAGGAGTACGCCGTAGAGATGGGATGCTTCCTCGATATCGCAGCAAAGAAAATTAGGAGGATGCGGCCGGAGACGGCGCAACCACTGCGGCCGTTCTGGCCCGGGCCATCTAGCGCGAAGGCGCGAAGCTCGTAGCGGCGGGCTTGAACCCCGTAGCCATCAAGCGGGGCATTGACAAGACCGTCGATCTGGTCGTGGATGAACTGAAAAGACTGTCCTAACCGACCGCCGACAAAAAAGAAAATCTTCCGCCTACGCAAGGCGTGCCGTCGAAGATTAGAAAAAATGGGCGTCCCGAAATGCCGGGAGGCCCGATTTCAGAAAGGAGACATCATGGAAAAGACTTACGAACCGAAAAAAATCGAGAAAATTCTGTCCCGAGCCGACGAACTGCTCGACCAGTTGAACTCCGGGTTGATCGAAGACATGGAAGAAACCCGACGAATCCAGGTGGAAGCATATGCCGAGACATTGAAAAAACGAAGACTCGAGGTCCTTGAAAAAATAAAGAAAGCCGAAAAACTGGAAAATGCTTCCACAAGCGAGGGAATCCACGAGGCCATCGAGGATATCGTGAAGGCAATGAAGGCCATGAAAAGTTATCTGACCTGATTTGGGTCGATCGGATATGATCGAAGCTTTGGGACCCAACTACGGAGAAATCGGAAAATCCGCGAAAAAAAATTTTTGCACGCGCTTCCGACCTCGACTAGAAAACGAAAGCAAAAACGGGGAGCAACCAAAAATGAAAACAGCAGACGCCTTCGACCAGATCAGGCAGAATGCCGTCGGCAACGCAGCCATCGTTTTGAGAATGCTCCGCGCGCTTGAAGCCACCGCCGGTATTTCGACCAGTCCGAGTCGGAGACGGATACCCTCGCCCGGCACGGCCATGAACTCGCCTCCCTCGACACTGAAACCATGCAGGCTTTCGATGCGTTCCTGCCGCCCTTCTGGAGCCGGGGAAACCCCATCGACATCCTCGGCGACGCCTCGGCGGAGCGGTTTTGCCGCGCTCTGGAAGTCTGCTTTACATCCAAAAACTTATCGTGTCCGGCTAATCGATCAGAACATGTTCTTTTTGGGGTGAACTATGCAACGATATAAAATTATACATCGTACCTACTATAATTATTCGGAAAAAGTGACTCTCGGGACGCATAAATTACTCCTGCGTCCACGAGAAGATCATGAACTGCGAATCGAATCTTTTGTTTTAAATGTCACCCCTGCGGCGAACCTGCTCTGGCATCGAGACGTGGAAGGCAATTCAGTCGCCCTGGCATCTTTCGATTCCCCCGCCAGCCAGCTTGCTATTGAAAGCGAGGTGATAATCCGGCAGTACAACGAGGCCCCCCTCGACTTTTTGGTGGCCGAATACGCAGTCGACTACCCATTTGCCTACAAACCCGGCGACCGCATTTTGCTTTCTCCATATATGGATTTGCCTGATCAGGAGACAAAAGACATCGTCAACAAGTGGATTGCCAACTTCTGGCTGCCATACGAACCGATCCAAACCTATTCCCTGTTTCAGAGGCTGGCCGAATACATTAATCAAACCCTGACCTACCGGGCAAGAGAAGCACCCGGAGTTCAATCGCCCCGGCTGACATTGTCCGGCGGAACCGGATCCTGCCGGGACTTCGCATTGCTCTTCATGGAATCTGCAAGGTGTCTGGGCTTGGCTTCTCGATTTGTAAGCGGTTATCTCCACGCACCTTTGATGGCCCACATGGTTGGAGCGACTCATGCCTGGGCTGAGATCTACCTGCCGGGAGCAGGCTGGAAGGGATTCGATCCCACTATCGGCAAAATCGCCGGTACCGATCACATTGCCGTAGCTGCAGCGAGATTGGCCGAAGCAGTGCCACCCGTTGACGGAACATTCATAGGTGCAGAGAAATCGCGTCTTGATGTGGGTGTTTGGGTCAGCAAGTGTTGATCGGCGAGCAACGCTTCAACCGGTGAAGCAAGATTGCACGGGGGAGCGCGGTGGATTTTTGCGGTTTCAGGCCCAATACCTTGTCCTTTCTCTTTTTTCAGCATATAAAATGCGTGGTTCCTCCCGGACGAATTGTCAGGCCGCATACCAGAGTACGAGGAAGTAATGGCATGTGGTTCCGGCGATAACAAACAGGTGCCAGATCAGATGGCCATATGGTATCCGCGAATCGGTCGCGAAAAATGCTACACCGACGGTGTATGACACGCCTCCGGCAATCAGCAAGAACAACCCCATTGGGGGCATGATGGCGAACAACGGCTTGGCTGCAACCACGATCAACCAACCCATCAGCAGATAAAGGCAGGTGGAAAAAACGGGATGCGCGGTTTTATAGAATGCCTTCAATACAACCCCGGCAGCGGCAAGGCCCCAGATGACCCCGAAGAGTAACCAGCCGATCGTGCCGCGAAATACGCCCAGGGTTAACGGCGTATAGGTTCCGGCGATAAGGATAAAGATCGCGGAATGCTCGATAATTCGAAAACAGCGCTTGACCTTGCCTGTAGGCCACGCATGGTATAGCGTGGAAGCAAAATAAAGAAGGATCATGGAGGCGGCGAAGACGCATGCGCCGACGACGAATCCGGGATCTCCGTGCCTTGCAGCCCGCATGACGAGAAATGGCGTTCCGACGATCGCGGCGAGCAGTCCTATGCCATGGCTGATACTGTTGGCGATCTCTTCGCCTTGCGACTGCCCTTCCTTGGGGCTTGAAAGGATCGAGTCCACGTCAAATCACCTTTCCTTCCTTTACACGCCGGGTCCATGCATCCGCGAGTTCGGTACGGTCAAGGTTACAGTCGTGCCGCAGTCCGGGGAGCTTTCGATTTCAAACGCCCCGTTCAACAGCACCAGCCGCTCGCGCACGCTGAACAGACCGAATCCCTTGTCGGATTCGATATCGTACTGCCACAGTTTTTGCGGATCGAACCCGGCCCCCGAGTCTTCGACGACAATGATCAGCCGATCATCCCGACGGGTCATTGCCACTCGGGCGGAATTTGTTTTTGCGTGCTTTTTCACATTGAACAGCAACTCCCGGACGGACTGGAACAACAACACATTAATTGCCTCCTCGAGCGGACGATCATCTGTTTCCGCCTGAATTTCGACATCCAGACCGTGGGTTTTCCCCATCCAGCGCCCAAGCCATGCGAGGGCCTCCGGAAGGCCTTGCATGAACAGGACCGGCGGCGACAGTTCGATCGACAGATTTCGGGAAGCATCCATGGACTGGAGGACGAGTTCGTAGGCGGTTTTAAAAGACGGATGTCGATCCGCAGCGGTCTTCGTTTTCACCATTTCGAGATTGAGCCGGGCCCCCGCCAGAAACTGCTGCAGGCCGTCATGCATTCTTTCCGCCAATCGGCGGCGCTCGCGCTGTTCCGCCATGGTCAGTTCAACCGACAGCCGGGACAACTGTCTCGCCCGACGTTCCAACTCCTCTCCCGCAGTCAGCATTTCGCGCTCATGCTTCTTGCGTTCGGTCACATCGACGATGGCGAGTCGCCATCCGCCGAATTTTTTTTGCATATCGAAGATGGATCTGGCTATGAATTGCACCCACAACTGCCGGTCGTCTTTAGTCCGAAGTCGCACCTCGCAAGAAGATTGTTTTTTCTCCGTGACGTTTCTGTTCAGATAGGAGAAAAAGGCGGATTGATCCGCAGGATGGACCGCACGTGCAAACAGGGACCCTTCCGGCAAATTCCCCGATTCGGCCGCCAAGAGTTCCGCTGCCCTGTTCTTGCGTTGGATCATGCCGTCGCCGTCGAGTGTCACATAGGCCACCGGGGCCGCATCGTACAGCTCGAAGTAATCGTTCCGCGCGGCTTCCAGTTCTTTGGTCGACCGGTTCAATTCCTGGTTTTGAAGCTCGAGTTCCACCTGGTACACTTCGATCTCGTTGAGCAGGCGCAGCCATTCCACTTCGTCTCCACCCGACGTGTTCGTCCCCCTTTGTCGAATGACCTTCTCGGCCCGCTTTCGCAACGATTCGAAAGCCGATTCATTTTCCTTTTTCATTTCAGAAGATTCTCCTTCTTTTCCAGTTCGGCCTGCGCTTTTTTTTGCGCGTCGATATTGACAAAGGTGAGCACCGCTCCTTCGACGGCGTCGCCCCTGCGGTGCAACATGATGGACATGCGATACCATTGTCCGTCTTTGGTGCGAACTTCCTCTTCCAGTGCGGACCGGTTTTGAACTACCATCCGCACCTTTTTCGCAAGGCCCTCGTATCGCAAATTATGGGAAATATGCTCCAGGGGTCTTCCCCTGTCCGTATCGATCAGGTTGATCAGCCGGGCGCCCTCCGCCGTGAATCGTTTGATTCGAAGATCCATGTCTGCAAACACGATGGCGATCCGGGTGCTGTTGAGCACGTCCGTAATCGAATCGTAGGCATCCTGAACCTCTTCGATCTTTCCGTAAAGCTCGTTGTTGACTGTTGAAAGCTCCTCGTTGAGCGATTGAAGCTCCTCTTTCGAAGATTCCAGTTCCTCGTTTGTGCTCTGAAGCTCTTCGTTGGAGGAATGCATCTCCTCGTTTGCGGATTTGAGTTCTTCGTTGGAGGCTTCAAGCTCTCGCAGGGTTGCATGATAATTGTCTCTGACGATGGCCAGCTCCTCTTCCAGCATGGCGTTGCAGGAGCTGCCGGCCGGAGCCGCATTCGGATCGACGAATGCCCCGTTTTGCGGCAAATCGTCGCCCACCTGCTCGAAAAGAACCATGAAGCAGTCCTCGAGCGGCGGCGCGTTGATGGGTTCCACGGCCAGATCGATCTTGACATGCTTGCCGTTTGTCCTGATCCACAGCCCTTTTTTGCGGACCGACTGTTTTTTTTTGCGTGCCTGGTGCAAAGCGCTGGATAGTGCTATGGCCGCACCTTCGCGGGCCATGTCCACGATTCGCAAATTGGCCTTTCCCCGGGCGGGTTCCAGGTAGTTTCCCGTCCTCCCGTGTACGTAGACAATATTGCCTCCGCTATCCACGATCACACAGGGGGGAGTGTGTTCTTCCAATAGCAAGCGCTCCACGGCCTGGGCAATTCCGACATCGTCCGGAAGGCCGCTCGACCGTCGCTTTTTTTGCGCCACTTTGAGTATCGACTTGGTTTCCCCGGTCGGAAACTGAATGCGAGAGCGAATGTCCCTGCCATCTTCTTTCCGATATATGCTGAACTTTTTGTTTATGGGCCGGAAAAGCTCCACAAAACTGCCGGTACTCTCCGAGGCGCCTAAAAACAAAATGCCTCCTGGATTTAAGCTGTAGTAGAAAAGCGGGATCAACTTGCTCTGCGCCTCTGCCTGGAGGTAGATGAGCAAATTGCGGCACATCAGCAAGTCCAGGTTCATAAACGGAGGGTCCCGCAAGACGTCTTGTTCGGCAAAAATAACCGACTCGCGGATCTCTTTTTTAACCTGATATCGATCACCCTCCTGGTCGAAAAAACGTTCCAGCCTTCGGGGGCATACGTCTGTCGAGATGTTTACGAGATACGCCCCCTGACGGGCCTTCTCGATGGCTGCGGCATCGATGTCCGTGGCGAAAATCTGTACTTCGCGGTCGATTTCGAGTTCGCTCATGCATTCTTTGACCAGTATGGCCAAGGAGTAAGCCTCTTCGCCGGTGGAACACCCCGGAATCCACGCCCTGAAACTTCCTTTGCCCCGTTGCCGGCCAATCAGATCCGGGAGTACCTTTTTTTTCAAAAACGCAAATACCGCAGGGTCCCGAAAAAAGTTGGTGATCCCGATGAGCAGGTCTTGGAAAAGAGACTTTGGCTCGGCGGGATTGTTCTTCAGAAAAACGAGATACTCCGGGACGCTGTTGCTGCGCGTGACACTCATGCGCCTCTGGATGCGCCGGAGCACGGTACTTTTCTTGTAAAGAGAAAAATCGTGCCGGGTGCGCTCGGCCAGAATCGACAGGATCATATCCAACTCTACGACTTGCCCGCCGGTTTCCCGTTGCTTGTCGGGGATTCGGGCCGGGTGCATGAAATACTCCGTCAACTTTCCGGGCATGCTGGACGGCGCCAGCACGAAATCGATCAGACCGGTTTCGATCGCACTGCCGGGCATCCCCCAATGCCGGGACGTGGCCTCGTCCTGCGCAAACGCGACACCGGCTTTTTCCTTGATCTGCCGAACCCCCTGGGAACCGTCCGTTCCCGTGCCGGACAAAATGACGCAGCCGGCCGCCTCGCTGCGATCATTCGCCAGAGATCGCAGAAAAATATCGACCGGCATGTGAAGATCGGCCCTGTTTTGTCTTTTTTTCAGGCGGACCACGCCGTCTTCGAGGATCGGGTCGAGATCCGAAGGGGGGATGTAGACCGTGTCGGGGCAAAGACGCATGCCGTCTTCGAGAAGCACCACAGGCACTCTTGCTTTTCGTTCGAGAATCTCGGGAAGCCGGGTTTTGTGAGCCGGGTGGCTGTGACTGACCACAACGAATGCCATGCCGCTTTTTTCGGAAATTTCCGAAACAAAAGATTCCAGCGCCTCCAGTCCCCCGGCCGAAGCCCCGATCCCGATGATCGGAAAATGTTTTTTTTCGATTTTCTCCATATCGATCTTCCAATAATATGCTCATTTTTACTAGAATTGTCGTTTTTAACCGAAATGTCTTTTTTCTTACACCAATGCGCCGAGTCCCGCAGCTTTCAATGCATGGTTCCAATAGCCGAAGGTTATCGCATTCATTTTCTATGCGCAACGCATTTCTCGCAAGCTCGCGCGCTTGTTTCATGTCAAAGCGAAATACTCGGTCCGGGGCACTCGTTCATCGCGGTACGTTGAGCCAAACTTTGTGCCAGGTTTTTAATTTCGTAAAAAATATGCGCATGTAATGTTGATTTACAATGGCAAGCGGCTTGGAAAACATTTTCGGGCAATCGTTTGCGACCATATGGAAAGGCCGGGCCTGCATTAACGGTCATATATGGCCACAAACCATATATGACCGCTTTTCGGGCTTGTTGAAGATACCTCCGTAGACGCCGAGTTTCCGAATAGTCCCAAAGCATAAGGGCGGACGGCACGAAACGGTTTTTTTCGACAACCTGGCACGTAAATTGGATATATTGATTGCCGGCGACTTAAAAAATTCAGGAAAGACAACCGGCCCAAAACTACCGTTGGATATGCGAACCGCGTATTCGGGGCGTCCGAAAAGAAATATGTAAAGAACAAACAATACCGGATGGAAGGTCATCCGAAAAGAGCATACAGGAAAACGAAAATGGCAACCGAAGGAAATAAAAACCCGTTAGGCGATCTGATGGACAAACTCCGTTCCGCCCTGTCCCCCGGGGGCCGACCGAAAAAAAAGGTCACTTTCGAGGATGCCGCTGGCATCGACGAAGCCAAAAAAGAACTGCGGGAAGTGGTCGAATTTTTAAGGTCCCCGGAAAAATCTCGGAAACTGGGCGGAAGGATACCCAAGGGTGTGCTTCTGGTCGGCCCCCCGGGTACGGGCAAAACCCTTCTGGCCAGGGCCGTGGCCGGCGAGGCCAAGGCGCCTTTTTTCAGCATCAGCGGGTCCGAGTTCGTGGAGATGTTCGTCGGCGTGGGGGCCGCCCGCGTTCGCGATCTTTTCTCGCAGGCCGCGACGCAGGCGCCTTGCATTATTTTTATCGACGAGTTGGGGCTTTGGGCAAGGAAACCGTGGAATCGACCGATTTCGACGAGGCCATCGACCGGGTTGTCGCCGGGCTTCAGAAGAAAAACCGGGTGATGAACGCTCTCGAGAAGGAAATCGTCGCTTTCCACGAGTCCGGACATGCGATCGTGGCCGAATCCGTCGAGCATGCCGACCCGGTGCACAAAATCTCCATTATTCCACGCGGGATTGCGGCGCTCGGATACACCCAGCAGCAACCCACGGAAGACCGCTACCTGATGACCCGTTCGGAACTGACAGATCGACTGGCCGTTCTTTTGGGCGGCAGGGTGGCCGAGGAACTGGTTTTCGACGAAATCTCCACCGGCGCCCAAAACGACTTGCAGAGAGCCACGGATATCGCCCGGTCCATGGTGACGGAATACGGCATGAGCGATCTGCTCGGATTCTTCCGGCAAAAACTACAGCGAGGCGAAAGCCTCCCAGATCGACGAAGAGGTCGCCCGCTTTGTGGAAGAATCCCATCAACGCGTGCGAAAAATCCTCTCTGAGCGACGAACCGTCCTCGACGACCTCGCCCGTCTGCTTTCCGAAAAGGAAAGCGTGGGGGGAGAGGAGCTTAGAAGGATGTTGTCGGCAGCCTATCCGGAAATGTCGACTGTATCGCCCGGTCAACCGTACCGGAACATTGTCGAAGAGGGGGGCAATGAAAACGGCATTTGACAGAGTCCATTTTTTTCATTCCATCCATTTTTCAGGCAAGGGCCGTTGCCCTGTAGCCATGTCCAAGGAAAAAGAAGAGAAAGGAGGTATCCATCATGAAAAGTCCGGAAGAAAATCTCGCGATCGAGAAAGAAAAAATCGAGAGCGAAAAAGAAAAGTATGTCGAGAAACGCAAAGCCCAGATCGACAAATGGAACGTGGAACTCAAGGAGCTGGATGCGAAGATCGCGGCGGCCGACGCGGTCAACAAAGCCAAGCTCGAGCACAAGGAGCAAATCGCCGTTCTCCGCGGAAAGCGCGACGAGGCCAGGGAGAAATTGGCGGAGATTCAGTCGGTCGGCGACGACAGATGGGAAAGCCTCAGGGACGGCATGGAAAACATGTGGACGGATATCAAGGACGGCTTTTCAAATGTGAAAGCGAAATTTTAATCGACGCGGGTCCGGAAGCAAGCAAGCGTCCGTCCTTGCTCGCTTGTCTTCCGGCGAGTATTCGGCCCCATGCGTCCAACAGCGCTCACAACGGGTATTGGCCGAAATCCCTCGTAATATTAGGTACATCAACAGGAGGTCTACCATGAAATCAAGCACTCAGGACAAAGCGGAAGGCAAGTGGCACAAAGTTAAGGGCAAGATAAAGCAGGTCGCCGGAAAAGCAATCGGGAACCGCGATCTGGAATCCGAAGGCGAAGCAGAAAATGTTGACGGGAAGGTTCAAGAAAAGATCGGTCAAGTCAAAAAGCTTGTCGGCAAGTAGCGAGATGCACTATGCGTCGGCACCCTGTTTCGCAGGTTGCCGCGCATGTATCAAGACGCCGATTTTTTGGCGGCTAAAGAAAAAAGTTCAAAATGCTTTGGACTATATTTGTGATTCTTTTGGTTCTGTGGGCGCTGGGATTGCTAACCGGCTACACGATGGGCGGCATCATCCATGCACTGCTGGTAATCGCCCTCATCGTGGTGTTGGTCCAGTTTTTTCAAGGACGAAGACGGGTTTAACCCGTTAAACTTTCGCCAGGCAAGGCGAGCTATTTAAAATTAAGGAAAAACTGCCATGAAAAAAAGATGTGAGATTATTGGCTATCTGGTTCTGATCATTTTTATCGCCACCTTGGTGGCTTGCGCATCGACCTCCAAACAGTCAAGCACCGGGGAATACGTGGACGACTCGGTCATCACGACCAAGGTCAAAGCGATGCTTGCCGAAGATGACTTTCTCAAGTCGTTCCAGATCGGTGTTGAAACCTTCAAAGGCACCGTTCAACTGAGCGGCTTCGTGAATAAGCAAACGGCCGTCGACAAAGCCGTCGAAATCGCACGCAGCGTCAAGGGGGTCAGATCCGTAAAAAACGATCTGATCGTAAAATAGAGGACATGAGCGAGACCACCTCAAGCCTGCTCCGAATGATCGCCATTAACGAATATCAAGCAGTCGTCCCAACGATGAAAACCTTCGCCCCTCCCAATATCGAGCAAAGTCGCGACGGGATCGATACCTGATTCATCTTTTACGTTTAAAAAGCGAGGAGACATATGAGTCAATACAATCTGAACCGTATCTTTAACCCACGCCATGTGGCGGTGGTGGGCGCCAGCGAAAAAGCGGGAACCATCGGAAACGCGTTGATGAGAAATCTGATTGACAGCGGATTTTCCGGAACGGTGCTGCCGGTGAATCCCAAGTATAAAACCATCCGCGGGCAGGCGTGCGTCGAATCGGTTTCCAGCCTGGAGACGGGCGTGGATTTGGCGATAATCGCCACGCCGATAAATAGCGTCGTGGATATCGTGAGCGAATGCGTCGAAAAAAAGATCGGCGGCGCCGTTATCATTTCGGCGGGGGGCAAGGAGACCGGGGAAGCGGGCCGGGAGATAGAGGAAAAGGTTCGGCGCATCGCCTATGACGGCGGGCTTCGTATTGTAGGACCGAACTGCATGGGCATTGTTCGGCCCAATGTGGGCCTCAATGCCAGTTTTGCCTCTGAAATGCCCGTGGCCGGAAATCTGGCCTTTGTGTCCCAGAGCGGCGCCATTTGCACGGCGATTCTCGATCTGGCGCTGAAGGAGCGTATCGGCTTCAGCCATTTTGTCAGCATCGGCTCCATGCTGGACGTCGATTTCGGGGACATGATCGATTATCTCGGCAATGCTCCCTCGGCGAAAAGCATTTTATTGTATATCGAGAGCCTGACGAATTTCCGCAAGTTCATGAGCGCCGCGCGTTCCGTGTCCCGGCTCAAACCCATCATCGTCCTCAAATCCGGCAGAAGCCCTGCGGGTGCGAAGGCCGCCGCCTCCCACACAGGGGCCATGGCCGGAGAAGATGCGGTATACGACGCCGCCTTCAAGCGCGCCGGCATCGTGCGCGTGGACACCATCGAAGAACTCTTCGACTGCGCGGAGTTGATGTCCAAGCAACCGCGACCCAGCGGTCCCCGCCTGGCCATCCTGACCAATGGCGGCGGGCCGGGCGTGATGGCGACGGACGCGCTCGCCCGGTATGGTCAGGAGCCCGCGCTCCTTGACGATCAAACGCTGCAAGCACTCGATTCCTTTCTGCCGCCATTCTGGAGCCGGGGCAACCCCATCGACATCCTCGGCGATGCTTCCGCGGAGCGGTTCGGCCGCGCCCTGGAGGTCTGCTTCAACTCGAAAAATATAGACGGCGTGCTGGTCATTCTCGCACCTCAGGCGCTCACCGATCCAATTTCAGTTGCCGAAGCGCTGGCCGCCGCGATGCAAGAACGCCGGTATCCGGTATTCGCCTGCTGGATGGGCGGCAAAAGCATCGTCAAGGCCGTTGAGATCTTGAATGAAGCGGGGATCCCGACCTATGACACGCCGGAACGGGCGGTCCGGGCGTTTCTGTATATGGTCGAATATGCCAGAAACTTGGAAATGCTTTTGGAAATTCCACCGAAGACGACCCGGCACATGGCGCTCGATCGGGAAAAGGCCCGCACGCTGATCGCCGCTGCGCCTGTCCGGGAATTTATGCCGGAAACGGACGCCAAGGAATTGCTCTTGGCCTATGGTCTGCCCGTGATCAGAACGGAAGCCGCCGCGACCGAGGCGCAAGCCTCGCGTATCGGCCGGGAAATGGGATACCCGTTGGTCATGAAACTGCACTCGCCGGACATCACCCATAAAACCGACGCCGGCGGCGTTCGTCTGGATCTGCGCTGCGATGCTGATGTTCGCGAAGCCTACGACCGAATCATATCGTCCGCGCGCGGCTACAAACCCGAAGCCCGGATCGAGGGGGTAACGATTCAGCCGTATTTTGCAAACCCTGATTTTGAAATTCTGATGGGCGCCAAGCGCGACCCCAGTTTCGGCCCGGTGATTCTTTTCGGAATGGGCGGAATTTTCACGGAAGTCCTGAAAGACCGCGCCCTGGGGCTTCCTCCTATGAACCGACTGCTCGCCCGGCGACTCATGCAGCAAACCAAAGCCTATTCCCTTTTGCAGGGGTTCCGAAACCGCCCCGCCGCCGATATGGAACGACTCGAAGAGATGATCATCCGGCTGTCGCAGCTTTTGATCGATTGTCCCGAAATTGCCGAACTGGACATGAATCCCGTTTTAATCAAGGACGGCAATCCCTTCGCGGTCGATGCCCGAATACTTCTTTCACCGCTTGCGGAGCCTTCCTGCCTGCATTTGGTAATCAGCCCGTATCCGGAGGAGGAGGAATCCCATATGGTCAGTGTGGACGGGCGCCGAATATTCATCCGGCCCGTCAAGCCCGAGGACGCCCCCCTTTTTACGGCGTTGTTCAAGGTGCTTTCCCCCACGACGATTTACTATCGTTTCTTCGGCGCATTAAAGGAATTGGAGCCCGAGATGCTGGCCCGGTTCACCCAGATCGATTACGATCGGGAGATCGCGCTGGTCGCCCTGGATGAAGATACGGATGAAAATACGGGAACCGTTAGCATGCTTGGGGTTGCCAGGATCATCGGAGATCCGGATGGAAGGACGGGTGAATTCGCCGTTCTGGTGGGTGATGCGTGGCAAGGCCGGGGCATCGGGTCGAACCTGCTGGAAAAATGCCTCTCAATCGCCGAAAAGCAAGGATATAAAACCGTACATGGCATCGTTTTAAGGGAGAACAGAAACATGCTTTCTCTGGGAAAAAAGCTGGGGTTTTCCATCGGAAGGGACGCCGACGTCGGAGAAAACGAACTGGTGATCCATTTCGAAAAAAACAAAAATTCTGATCGCCCAGGATCGGACCATGGAATGGATCAAGGTAAATGAATGGTTCAGCGAATATTTATCGAAATTGAGACGTGGCGTAGAAAGTAAGAGCCCTAAAAAAAATGTCATATATGGCCACTGATTACATATGACCTTTATTACAAAGCAATTAAAGACAGCCCCGTGAATGCTTTATTAAATAGTTTTTCATAAAAATCAGAAGGATAGGTGACGCGACGCTGAGTGTTGGAAACCTGGCACAAAGAATGCATTAGCAAATCAATACAATACCGGATTGGACGAATATATTAACAAGTTCCCTATCACAGCTTGCTTCTCAAGCCGACGGCTATGAGTTGCACTTACAACTTTAATTCAGGAAATTAAAATGAAACAGATAAAAGACTTTTCAGAACTACATTTAAAAGACATTATACTGGTTGGCGGTAAAAATGCTTCACTCGGTGAAATGTTTTCAGAGCTATCTTCCAAAGGCATTAAAGTGCCGGATGGTTTTGCCGTTACAAGTGATGCTTACTGGAGTTTTCTGAACGAAAATAAACTTATTCCGAAACTCACCGATATCCTTTCACAACTCGACCTTAAAACATTTGATAACCTTTCCGAAATTGGTTCAAAAGCCAGGCAATTTTTGCTTGATGCTTCTTTTCCCAAACAATTAGCGGATGAAATCAAATCCGCCTATAAACAATTAGAAAAACGTTCGGGAAAGCCTTTTTCTCTTGCGGTACGCAGCAGTGCAACAGCCGAAGATCTACCTAATGCAAGTTTTGCCGGTCAACAGGAATCGTATCTTAATGTACAGGGAGAGGAAAACTTAATTGCGGCCTGTCACCGCTGTTATGCTTCACTTTTTACCGATAGAGCCATAAAATACAGAGTTGACAATGGTTTTGACCACATGAAAGTTGCATTATCTATTGGGATACAGATAATGGTTCGCTCCGATAAAGCCTGTGCAGGTGTGATGTTTACTCTCGACCCTGATACGGGATTTGATAAAGTAGCTCTTATTTCCGGTGCCTGGGGGCTTGGCGAAAATGTGGTGCAGGGAAGCGTAAATACAGATGAATTCCTGGTCTATAAACCATTTGTCGGGAAAGTTAAACGATCAATTATTTCAAGAAAATTGGGTAGCAAAGAGAAAACAATGGTGTATGCCGAAAAAAAAACGTCTGAGATTTTAAAACCCGAAGATGCCATCATTAACCTGGACACACCACCAGTGCGTAAGCAACAATTTATTCTTAATGATGAAGAAGTAGTGCAATTGGCAAAGTGGGCCATGATCATCCAGGAGCACTATAAACGACACATGGATATTGAGTGGGCAAAAGATGGTGACAGTGATCAAATATATATTGTGCAGGCACGCCCCGAAACAGTGCACAGCCAGAATAAAAACAAAAATTTATTCAAGGAATACCAGATCAAAGACAAGGGGAAATTAATTTGCAAGGGAATTGGCTTAGGTAACAGTATCACTTCAGGTATTGCAAGAATACTGGCTTCACCAAAAGATATTGACAAACTGAATAAAGGAGAAATTTTAGTTACAGGAAGAACTGACCCCGACTGGGATCCTATTCTCAAAAAGGCAGCGGGCATTGTTACCAATCAGGGTGGAAGAACTTCACATGCAGCTATTGTGGCTCGTGAAGTAGGTGCAGTAGCTATTGTCGGAACAGGTAATGCAACCAAAGTTATCAAGGATGGTCAATTGGTTACCATTTCTACTGCCGAAGGCGATACCGGCTATGTTTATGAAGGCAAAGGAACCTGGGACGAACATGAGATTGACACAGCCAAAATTGAAATGCCTGAAACTCAGATTATGCTCATTCTTGCACATCCTGATAAAGCATTCCGGTATTCCATGTTTCCGAATGATGGTGTAGGACTTATGAGGATGGAGTTTATCATTAACAACGTCATCAAAATTCATCCTATGGCGCTGCATAATTTCGATAAATTAAAAGATGATTCAGTCAAGAAGGAAATTGAAAACCTAACCCATCATTATCCTGACAAGAAAGATTATTTCATTCACAAACTGGCAGAGGCAACTGCAACCATTGCTGCTGCTTTTTATCCCAAAGATGTAATTGTCAGAATGAGTGATTTCAAATCAAATGAATATGCCAATCTTCTTGGCGGTAAAACATTTGAACCCGTTGAACAGAATCCAATGATTGGTTTCAGGGGGGCATCACGTTATTATCATCCTTTATATAAAGATGCTTTTGTTATGGAATGTAATGCAATGAAAATGGTGCGGGAAGAAATCGGTTTTACCAATGTAAAACTGATGCTTCCATTTGTGAGAACCGTTAAGGAAGCAACAAGAGTAATTGATATTATGAGAGAAAACGGGTTGGTAAGAGGGGAAAATGAATTGCAATTATATATGATGGTTGAAATTCCGAGCAATGCATTACTTGCCGAGGAATTTGCCAAACATTTTGATGGCTTTTCAATTGGCTCCAATGACCTGACTCAATTAACCCTTGGTGCAGACAGGGATTCAGAATTACTCAGTGAAATCTTCTCTCCGTTTGATCCTGCTGTTATGCAGCTTATTCGTATGGCTATCAAAAAAGCAAAAGCTGCCGGTGTGAAGATTGGGTTATGCGGCCAGGCTCCAAGCGATTATCCAGAATATTCACGATTTCTTGTTGAATGTGGTATCGACAGTATTTCCTTTAACCCGGATGCTTTGATAAAAGGAATTGAAAATATGAAAAAGGCAGAAATCTCATCAGTAGGAAAAAAATTCTGATTCCCCCTATCTTTTAAAGTCTTCTTTGCTGAAGAAGAGGGGTAATCAGCGTCTCACTCGGGTAAACTTCCGATGAGCCGAAACGTTCGCTGACAAGAAAGAGCATAGGGTGATAGGATGATGAAATTGACGCTATTGCGGCACGGTGAAAGCGTATGGAATAGGGAAAACCGTTTTTCGGGGTGGACGGATGTCGATCTTTCCGACCATGGCAGGATCGAAGCTCGAGAAGCCGGCAAGACGCTCAAATCTGAAGGCTACTGCTTCGATATCGCCTATACCTCAGTGCTGAAGCGAGCCATACGCACACTTTGGCTTTTGCTGGATGAAATTGACCAAATGTGGATTCCTGTCGAGCGTTCGTGGCGGCTGAATGAGCGTCACTATGGGGCTCTGCAAGGCTTGAACAAGGCGGAGACCGCAAAGCGCTTTGGGGAGGAACAGGTACACCTTTGGCGCAGAAGCTATGATATCAAGCCCCCGGCCTTGGAGAAAACGGACGAACGATGTCCGGTCCATGATCCGCGTTATCGGGGATTGGATGATCGCGATTTGCCGCTAACAGAGTGTTTAAGAGACACAGTCGAGCGCTTCTTGCTCTATTGGCAGGGATTTATTGCACCTACCGTCAAAGCGGGAAAAAGAGCGATCATCGTAGCTCACGGCAACAGCCTACGGGCATTGGTGAAGTATCTCGACAATGTTTCAGATGAAGACATTGTCGCACTGAATATTCCTACCGGAATACCGTTGGTATATGAGCTGAATAAGGACCTGCAACCTATCAAACATTACTATTTGGGGGAGTCAGAATCTGTAGCTCAAGCAATGAAAGCTGTAGCGAACCAAGGTAAAGCTCAATAGAAGGTAAAATCAGCCGACAAGACGGATTCAGGCGACGACAAAGTAACGGTCGCTATCGTTCGCCGGCAAGGAAGGAGGTGGTTAATATGCCGAATAAAGATGGAACCGGCCCTAAAGGTCAGGGACCGAAAGACGGTCATGGTAAAGGTAAGGGCAAGGGAAAGGGCAATAGCTCTGGTCAAGGTCCGATGACTGGCGGAAAGAAAGGAAATAAGGAAGAAACCAAAAAGTAAGCCGGATTTAAAAACGAGAATTGTGGGCTTGCGAACAATCGCATCAGCGCCGATCAAAAAGGTGGGGCTAACATTATTTTTGGTTTTCATGTCATGTGGCCCTGCCTTTTTTGGTTGGTAATGCGGCGTTACTGTATGAAGCAACAAAACGAGAAGGGGAATTACCCAGGAACAGCGATAAACTCAGATCTGTAACAAAAGCTATCGTCTCGCTTGATGCCCACCGCTTGCTGTTCGAGGGTATGTTGCTGAAGCCGAATATGGTTATTGCCGGCACCAGTGCTTGCAAGCTGGAAAGATCAGGAAGGTAATATGGCTGTCGCTCAGAAAACGTTCTTGAAGCGCTGCCGGTTAAACGGTCTATCCCGCGACGGAAAGTATGCCGGGGCAATGGAAACGGCTGGATAATCAGAATGATTTAATCTTAATAACGAAGGATGCCAACTGGGTTGATGAAAACAATCCATTTTAAGAAGTTTTTCGTAATCCGGTATTTGTTATGGAATTGAAGGTCCGGGTAGCGGTTTTCGGGTGTCGGGTTTCGGGATAGCGCCTTTTGAGACACGGGTGCCATCCCGAAACCCGAAACCTTATCCCAAGCCACTTATTAAGGGAACAAAACATAGCGGAATTAAAGGGTCTTATTCAGGCGGATTTTCACCACCCCAGATGCCAGCTATGCTACTCGGCCAGGGTGATGGGCCAAATACGGGAGGACAAGAGTGAAAGACAAAGCAAATACCATAAATTTCGGTGAGGTAGTCTCGGTGCGCGGCAGTGTCGTAGATATACGGTTCGATACGCATTTGCCCCCCATCTATTCGTTGCTGCACGCGCAGGAGGGGGAAATTGCCGTCGAGGTTTTAGCTCAACTCGACGCGCATCGCGTGCGAGGCATCGCGCTGACCCCCACCCAGGGACTCGCCCGCGGCAACGCAGTGGAGGACACGGGCGGGCCGTTGAAGGCGCCGGTCGGCAAGGGCATTCTTTCGCGCATGTTCGACGTGTTCGGCAATGCCATCGACCGGGAAGGAAAAGTTTCGAACGTGGCGTGGCGCACCGTTCATCGAGCCCCGCCTCCGCTGGCGCGACGTTCCACAAAGTCTGAAATCTTCGAGACGGGGATCAAGGTCATCGACGTGCTCATGCCGCTGGAGCGCGGCGGCAAGGCGGGACTTTTCGGCGGAGCCGGCGTGGGCAAGACGGTCTTGCTCACCGAAATGATCCACAACATGATCGGGCAGCAGGAGGGCGTCAGCATTTTCTGTGGCATCGGCGAACGCTGCCGGGAAGGCGAAGAGCTTTATCGTGACATGAATGCGGCCGGCGTGCTGCCGAACATGGTGATGATCTTCGGCCAGATGAACGAGCCGCCGGGCAGCCGGTTCCGCGTGGGCCACGCCGCGCTGACGATGGCCGAGTATTTCCGGGACGACGAACACCGCGACGTGCTGCTGCTGATCGACAATATTTTCCGCTTCATCCAGGCCGGCTCGGAAGTGTCCGGCCTGATGGGGCAGATGCCGTCGCGTCTGGGCTATCAGCCCACGATGGGCACCGAGTTGTCCGGATTGGAGGAGCGAATCGCCAACACCGATACCGGGGCCATCACCTCGATTCAGGCGGTGTATGTGCCGGCGGACGATTTCACCGATCCGGCGGCGGTGCACACCTTCTCGCATCTCTCCGCGTCGATCGTGCTCTCGCGCAAGCGGGCCGGCGAAGGTCTTTATCCGGCCATCGACCCTTTGCAGTCCAGTTCCAAAATGGCCACACCGGGCATCGTCGGCGATCGGCACTATCGCCTCGCGCAGGAAATCCGACAGACGCTCGCGCAATACGCGGAACTCAAGGACGTCATTGCCATGCTCGGCCTGGAGCAGCTTTCGCCCGAGGACCGCAACGTGGTTGCCCGCGCCCGTCGACTGGAGCGTTTTCTCACCCAGCCCTTTTTCACGACCGAGCAATTCACCGGCCTTAGAGGAAAGCTCGTAAGCCTCAAGGACGCGCTGGACGGTTGCGAGAGAATCCTGCGCGATGAATTCAAAGACTATCCGGAGAGGGCGCTCTACATGATCGGGACGGTTGGCGAAGCGAAGAAAAAAGCGAAACCCGGCCAGCCCGCAGCAGCAGCCGAACCTGAGTCCAAAACCGAAGCCAAGGCCGGGCCAAAACCTGAACAGGAGGTCGAGCATGCAGCCGGCATTCATGAATCTTAAGGTCCTCCTGCCGTTCCGGATATTCGCCGAGAAAACCGGCGTGGCGCGCATCGTTGCGGAGACCAGCGAGGGTTCGTTCGGACTCTTGCCGCACCGACGCGACTGCGCCGCGGCGCTTGCGCCCGGGATTCTGATTTACGAAACCGAAACGCAGGGCGAGGTTTACGTGGCCGTGGATGAAGGGGTGCTGGTCAAGACCGGCTTGGACGTGCTCGTTTCCGTGCGCAACGCCATTGGCGGAACGGACCTTGGCCAGTTGCGCGATTCGGTGGAGCGGGAGTTTCTGAACCTGAACGAACGGGAGCAGGGCGTGCGCTCGGTGCTCGCGAAAATGGAAAGCGGTTTCATTCGCCGCTTGGCGGAGTTTCATCATGAGTGAAAAATCTGAAATCAAGAGCGCGAAAGACCGGAGTGCTTTAAGTCGGGAGGTCGGCGCAAAGGCGACGCGCAAACTCCGTGCGCAACGTCACGTCACCCGAACCGTCTGGTTCGGCCTGGGCATGATGGGACTGATCGGCTGGTCGGTGGCGATTCCGACGCTGCTCGGCGCGGCGCTGGGTCTCTGGCTGGACCAACGCTATCCGGGAGGTCGCGCCTGGACGATGGCTTTGCTGGTTGTCGGCCTCGCGATCGGGTGTTTGAATGCGTGGCATTGGGTAGCCAAGGAAGACAAGGCCATACGGGAGGAACAGGAGGATAATGATGAATGAAGCTTTGAGTTCGGCGCCGGCTATGGCGACGGGCGTTTTGCTCGGTGTGATGTTCTTCGGCGGCCTTTGGTGGACCGTTCGCAAGGGCTTTTCGTCCAAACAGCCGGCGCTTTGGTTCTTCGGCAGCATGCTGCTGCGGACGAGCATTGCCCTGGCTGGATTTTACATTGTTTCCGGCGGTCGTTGGGAGCGGCTGCTGGCGTGTCTCCTTGGATTTTTGATGGCACGCCTTGTCGTGACGCGGCTCGCCGGACCGCCGGTCGAACACCCAAACTCCCCAGCGGAGGAGGCCGGGCATGCGTCTTAGTCCTGACGAGATCATCTTCTGGCAATACGGGTTTTTCAAACTCAATGCCACAATCGTATTCACATGGGGCCTGATGCTCGTGCTGGCCTTAGGCGCGAAGCTGATCACGCGCAAACTTTCCATCGGCCTGAAACGTTCCCGATGGCAGAATCTTCTGGAAATCGTTGTCACCGGCATCGAGAAACAACTTGAAGAGGTAGGCCTGGGTCAACCGCGGAAATATCTCGGCTTTCTGGGTACGCTTTTCCTGTTTGTCGCCGCAGCCAGCCTCTGCACTGTCGTTCCCGGCTACGAGCCGCCGACCGGATCGCTCTCGACCACGGCGGCACTCGCGCTGTGCGTGTTTGTGGCCGTGCCGTCCTTCGGCATCGAGGAACAAGGCGTGGGCAACTACCTCAAATCCTATGTGAAGCCGACGTTCATCATGCTGCCATTTAACATCATCAGCGAAATTTCGCGCACGCTGGCCCTGGCCGTCCGTCTGTTCGGCAACATGATGAGCGGGGCGATGATAATCGGTATCCTGCTCACGATTACACCCTTCATCTTCCCGATCGTCATGACGGCGCTCGGTCTGCTCACCGGCATGGTGCAGGCTTACATCTTCAGCATTCTGGCCGCAGTTTACATCGCGGCCGCCACGCGCGTGCGCGAGCCCAAACCTGAACCCGAGCAAAAACACTGAGGCATGAACCGCAACAAAGAAAGGAGAACCTATGGATAGCATGACAATTATCGCGGTGGCATCGATTGTCATCGCCGGCATCACCACCGCTTTCGGCACTATGGGGCCTGCGCTGGCGGAAGGCAGGGCGGTCGCGACGGCGCTGAGTTCGCTGGCCCAGCAGCCCGATGCCTCCGCAACCATCACCCGGACCTTGTTCGTGGGATTGGCGATGATCGAATCCACGGCCATCTACTGCTTCGTGGTCTCGATGATTCTGATCTTCGCCAACCCGTTCTGGAACCATGTCATCGCCCAAGCCACAGGAAAGTAAAGCTATGTTAATCGATTGGTTCACGGTCGGAGCACAGACGCTCAACTTTCTCATCCTGGTGTGGTTGATGAAGCGCTTTCTTTACAGACCGATTCTCCACGCCATCGATGAGCGCGAGAAGCGAATAGCGGCGGAACTCGCGAACGCCGACAAGAAAAAGGCCGAAGCCCAAAAGGAGAGCGACGAGTTCAGGCACAAAAACGAGACGCTCGACCGGCAACGCTCCGCGCTTTTAAGCAAAGCGACGGAAGAGGCGCAGGCCGAAGGACGGCGGCTCCTCGACCAAGCGCGCAAGGCCGCCGACGCTTTGAGCGCCAAAAGGATTGAAACGTTGAAAAACGACTCGCGCAACCTGAATCAGGCCATCAGCAGGCGCACCCAGCAGGAAGTATTTGCCATCGCACGAAAGGCGCTTACGGATCTTGCCACGTCAAGTTTGGAAGAACGCTTGGGCGACGTATTCACTCGCCGCTTGCGAGAGATGGACGGCCAGGCGAAGGCAGGCCTCGCCGAAGCCCTTAAGGCAGCGTCCGACCCCGCGCGCGTGCGCAGCGCGTTTGACCTGCCTGCGGAGCAACGCGCGGCGATACAAAATGCGCTCGACGAAACCTTCTCTGCTGAAATCCATGTCCGGTTCGAGACCGCGCCGGATCTGATCAGCGGCATTGAACTCAGCACCAATGGACAAAAGGTGTCGTGGACCATCGCCGATTACCTGGCGTCATTGGAAAAAGGGATCGACGAACTTTTGAAGAAGAAGAGCAACGCTGCGGTCGAAGCCGAGCCTGAGCCCGAAGCCACGGCTGAACCCAGGCCCGAGGCCAAAGCCGAGCCTGAACTCGAAACGGAAAGCCAATGAACATGGAACCTGAGAGCCTCCAAAACGTATTCGACAGCGCGTTTGCCGCAATAAGCCAGGTGCGGGAAGCCTTTAAGCCGCAACTGACCCCACAGGAGGTTGGTGCGATCACCAGTGTCGCCACCGGCATCGCCAAGGTGTCGGGCCTTCCCGGCGTGGGTTTTGACGAATTGGTGACGTTTCCCGGCGATGTGCCCGGCATTGCGTTCAACCTGGACGCAGACGAAATCGGCGTCGTTCTGCTCGGCGAATACTGGCATCTGCACGCGGGAGATGAAGTCCGGCGCACGGGCCGGGTCATGGACGTGGCCGTGGGCGATGGATTGCTGGGGCGCGTCGTCGATCCCCTCGGCCGGCCGCTCGATGGCGACGGGCCGGTGGCCGCAAACAAGCGCCTGCCCGTCGAACGCCCCGCCGCGCCCATCATGGACCGCGCGCCTGTAACGGTGCCTCTCCAGACCGGCATCAAAGTCGTCGATGCGCTCATTCCCGTCGGACGCGGCCAGCGCGAGTTGATTCTCGGCGACCGCCAGACGGGCAAGACCGCCATTGCCATCGACACCATCCTGAATCAGCGCGGCAAGGATGTCCTTTGCGTTTATTGCGCCATCGGTCAGCGCGCGTCCGCCGTCGCCAAGACCGTGGCAACCCTGCGGGAAAAGGGCGCCATGGATTATACCGTCCTCGTCGTGACCGAGGGCAACGACCCGCCGGGTCTCGCTTACATCGCGCCCTACGTTGCGACCAGCATCGCGGAGTCTTTCATGGAAGCGGGCCGGGATGTGCTGATCGTCTACGACGACCTCACCCATCACGCGCGCGCCTACCGCGAACTGTCTCTGCTGCTGCGCCGTCCGCCCGGTCGCGAAGCGTTTCCCGGCGACATCTTTTATATCCACTCGCGGCTGCTCGAACGCGCGACGCACTTGCGCCAGGAACGCGGGGGCGGTTCGCTCACCGCCCTGCCCATCATAGAGACCGAAGCACAGAACATTTCCGCCTATATTCCGACCAACCTTATTTCCATCACGGATGGACAGATCTACCTCTCGCCGTCGCTGTTCGAATTGGGCGTGCTGCCCGCGGTCGATGTCGGCAAATCCGTTTCGCGCGTCGGCGGCAAGGCGCAGCGCGCGGCCTACCGCGCGGTGGCAGGCGACCTCAAGCTCGGCTACGCGCAGTTCGAGGAACTCGAAACCTTTTCCCGGTTCGGCGCCCGCCTGGATCAAGACACCCGCAAGATTATCGAGCACGGACGGCGAATTCGCGCCTGCCTCAAACAGCCGGAATTCGCCCCGGTACCCGTGCCCGCGCAAATCGCCGTGCTGCTGGCATTGACCGCCGAACTCTTCGACCGCGTGCCGCTTGACCGGATGCCGGACGCCGAGGAGGCCCTGCGCGCAGCGGCGGCGGACATACCGGAGAAGGTGTGCGAACGATTGGACACCTCCGAAAAATTGAGCGACGAGGATCGTGAAACGATTATCCAAATCGCCCGTAAAGCGCTTGAAGAGTTCTCGCCCCGGACGGACTTTAAGTCCGAGCCGGAGCAAGACACCGAAGCCACTTGATAAAGCGCTAAGACGCGGAGAATACGAAAGGACCAAAACCATAGAGGACGATCTCCTGGCTTTGGCCCAGGGACGCTGGACGATTATCCGCATGGAACGCGGTATCGGCGAGTTCGTCATCAAGGACGCGCCTCTGATCTCCGTAGCCGGCCCTGGACAGCTGGACGACAAGAAGACGGCCAGGCTGAACGCTGTCTACAGCATCAACCGCCAACGCACAGCGGAACGGGACCCGGCCTTCGGCATCCGGCAAATCGTGAACATTGCCCTGAAAGCGCTGTCGCCGGGCATCGACGACTCCACGACTGCTGTGATGTGCGTGGACTACCTTGCTGCGATCCTCGTCAGGTTGGCAACACGCCGTACGACCGGGAAAGATTGGAGAGCCGCGTGGCGCTTGTACAAGAAGCATTCGAAACGGAGTCGGTTTTGTTCAAAGAGGAAAAAAAGAACTGAAGCAGATCATTTATGATCACACAAACAAACCACATGGGAGATAAGAAATGAGACAAAAGCAGCCAGATGCAAAGCGGTTTTTTCGTACCATCGATAACGCGGGGCTCCAGCACTCTTGCTGGCCGTCGACCCTGCCGTTGCTCCGGGCGAATTCACCGGAGGCGTCATGAGCGAAACTACGGCGAGCCTTCGCCTCAAGATCGGCGGAGCCGGGGATCTCCAATCCGTCGTCCGCACGATGAAAGCCGTGGCCGCCTCGAGCATCGGACAATACGAGAAGTCGGTGCGTTCGTTGGCCGAGTACTATCGCACGGTAGAACTGGGCTTGGGTGTATGTTTCCGGCAAAGCGGTCCGGCGTCTTCGATGGCCGAACAAAAAGGGCAAGCATTTGGGGGTGCGGCGATCGGCGCGGTTGTGTTCGGTTCGGACCAGGGACTAGTGGGTCAGTTTAATGATTTGGTGACCGATTATGCAGTCAAGACGCTGGCGGCTCTTTCTGCCAAACCCGAGTTCTGGGCAGTTGGCGAGCGCGTTCATGCGCGCCTGGCGGACGAGGGCCTGCCGCTGATGGGCCACTTTGCCGTGCCGAACTCCGTCAATGCCATCACCCCGCTTGTGGGGCAGATTCTCATGGAGAGCGAGACGCGCCGCAGCCAGGGTAAAATCACCGAACTTCACCTCTTCTACAACCGCCCCACGTCCGGGCCGGTTTATGCGCCCGTCAGTCAGCGACTGCTGCCGCGGGACGAAAGGTGGCGACGCAGACTGGCCGAACTCCCTTGGCCAACGAAAAACCTGCCCGAGGTCATGGGCGGATGGGAAATGAGGTGCAGCGGCATAGCTTCGGACAGCTTCGGGCGGACACGCCGGAAAGTGCTCTTGTGAAAAGCGGGAGGAAGCTTTGGATGCAATTACTTAAGGAGATTAAGATGGAGCAAGACAATTTGATTGAAAAACAAAACCTGTTTCCGCGAATCACCGACATACCGCAAACCTTCTTAAAGGATATCCCCTGCATTCAGACCGGTTATCTCGTAGATGGCGAGATTCAGGTCTGGGACGGGCCCCGTCAGGAGGTGCTCTCGCCCGTTTGGGTGGTGGACAGCATGGAGCCGAAGCCCTTTTTTATTGGCGAGTATCCGCTGTTGACGGAAGCCGAAGCGTTGCAGGCCCTGGATGCGGCGGTTGCCGCCTATGATCATGGGCGCGGTCTGTGGCCCACCCTTTCCGTGGCCGAACGCATTGATCACATGGAGCGGTTCGTTTTCCGGATGATCGAAGCAAGGGACCGGGTCGTGCGGTTTTTGATGTGGGAGGTCGGAAAATCGTTTCAGGATTCGGAAAAAGAATTTGACAGGACGATCAAATACATCAACGATACCCTCGCGGCTCTTAAAGACCTGGATCGAATTTCTTCCCGGTTCACTATCGAGGAGGGAATCATAGGTCAGATTCGGCGCGCCCCCTTGGGCGTTGTGCTCTGTATGGGACCGTTCAATTATCCGCTCAACGAGACATTCACCACCCTGATACCGGCGCTTGTCATGGGAAACACCGTGATCTTGAAGCCGCCCAAGCACGGCGCGCTTCTTTACGCACCTCTCTTGGCGGCCTTCGGCGATGTTTTTCCGAAAGGCGTCATTAATGTCATATATGGCGAGGGGAGAAAAGTGATTCCCCCGCTCATGGCATCCGGCAAAGTCAACGTGCTGGGGCTGATCGGCACGAGCAAGACGGCCAATGCCTTGAAAAAACTGCACCCTAGCCCCAATCGCCTGCGCTGTGTGCTGGGACTGGAGGCCAAGAATCCGGCCATTGTGATCAAAGGCGCCGATCTTGACCTGGCCGTCCGGGAATGCGTACTCGGCTGCCTTTCTTTCAACGGGCAGCGCTGCACGGCACTTAAGATCATTTTTGTGGAAACCAGTATTTCCGGGGCGTTTCTCGACCGCTTTGCCGCGGCTGTTAACGCCCTTCCCTTTGGAATGCCATGGCAGGAAGGGGTTTTCATAACGCCGGTCGCGGAAAAAGACAAAACGGATTATCTGCGAGAACTGGTGTCGGACGCTGTTGCCCAAGGTGCCCGGATCATGAATCCGCACGGAGGAACGCTTTGCGGCAGCTTCTTTTTTCCTGCCGTCCTTTATCCGGTCCACGATAAAATGAGAGTCTTTCGTGAAGAGCAGTTCGGACCGGTGGTTCCAGTGCTGCCCTTCGACAACATAGACCAGCCCATCGCCTACATGATCAATTCCAATTACGGCCAGCAAGTCAGCATTTTCGGCAGCGATCCGGACCAGATTGCACGATTGATCGACCCGCTGGTCAACCAGGTCTGCCGGGTCAACATCAACAGCCAGTGCCAGCGGGGACCGGACACGTTTCCTTTCACGGGGCGCAAGGATTCCGCCGAAGGAACGCTTTCCGTTTCCGACGCCTTGCGGGCTTTTTCCATTCGAACCCTTGTCGCCGCCAAACAGACGGAGTTGAACAAACAGATCATCACCCGCATCGTGCGGGAACACAAAAGCAAATTTTTGGCGACCGACTTTATTTTATAATCGAGGGGATTCTATGCCGGTTCAAGATTGCGAAACCTATTGCAAGATGTCAGGCCGGGCATGGGAGAAGCCGTTTGCCTATCCTGCCCTATTGTTTAATGGATGAGAGAAAACGGAATGGATTATGGCTACAAAATATCAAGATTACTATAAAATGTTTGGGCTTGAGCGAAATGCAACAGCAAAGGATATCAAAAAGGCCTACCGGAAATTGGCTCGAAAATATCATCCGGACATTAACAAAGAGAAAACAGCCGAAGAAAAATTCAAAAAAGTTGCCGAAGCCTATGAGGTGCTGAAGGACCCTGAAAAACGCAATCTTTATGATCAATTGGGAAATGATTGGAGAAACGGACAAGATTTCAAGCCGCCGCCTGAATGGAAACATCAACATTTTGACAGAGAATCCGATCAGGGTGAATTTAGAAATAGCAAAAGGTTCAGTGATTTTTTCGAAGCTTTATTCAGAGCTAACAACGAACAACAGGGACAGTCGAATGATTTTGCATATGGAAGTTGGAATTTGCGCGGGCAAGATCATGAAGCAAAAATAGAAATCAGCTTGGAAGAAGCCTATTCGGGTGCGACTAAAGGTATCAGTCTGCAAAGTTTCGAAATCGATGCCAAAGGACAGGTGACGCCGGTTACTCGGAACTACCAGGTTAAAATACCAAAGGGAATTAACGACGGTACTAGAATCCGCATCACCGGAAAGGGAGGCCCCGGTGTGAATAGCGGACCTCCCGGCGATTTGTACTTAAATGTCAATTTTATTCCCCATCCCCGATTTAAAGCAGTCGGGCATAATCTGAACATGGATGTACCGATTACGCCATGGGAGGCTGCACTTGGGGCCACAATAATCGTCCGGCTGCTGGATGGGGAGATACATCTGAAAATTCCGGCTGGTATTCAATCAGGCAAAAAAATGCGTATCAAGGGCAAAGGCATGCCTAAAAAAATGAATGGCCACGGTGATCTTTATGCATGCATTGCCATTGTAATGCCGCAGACATTGACCCAAAAACAAATGGAGTTGTTTGCCGAACTATCCAAAATATCCGATTTCAATCCGCGTGATTCCTAATGGAAAAGATTACAGATGAAAAGAAATTATTATCGCGATTGGAACAAAGTTTCAACTTACAGGTTTAATTATTTAGACGGAGTAGCGAGATGGAAACGCCGACCACTCTCATCTGGTTGGGAATTGTGATTTGTATCAGCCAATCAGCCATATTTTCCGGACTCAACCTTGCGCTTTTCAGCGTAAGCAGGCTGCGGCTGGAAGTCGAGGCGGCAGCTGGAAACAGTGTCGCCAAACAGGTAGTTTCCTTGAGGGGCGACGCCAATGGGCTGTTGACTACTATTCTGTGGGGCAATGTCGGCGTCAACGTCCTGCTTGCCCTGCTGTCCAACTCCGTCATGGCCGGTGTTGCGGCCTTCTTGTTCTCGACATTTGTGATCACGGTAGTGGGCGAAATCATTCCCCAAGCGTATTTTTATCGGAATGCGCTGAAAGTGGCCGCGCGGTTTATGCCTTTGCTAAAGGTTTACCGCGTATTGCTGTATCCGGTGGCCAAGCCCTGTGCCCTAATCCTCGATGCTTGGTTGGGGCGGGAAAGTATTCATTATTTCCGAGAACAGGATTTGACGGAGGTCATCAGGCGCCACATGGCATCTGACGAGTCCGATGTGGACATTTTGGAAGGTCTGGGTGCGATCAATTTTTTAGCTTTGGACGATGAGCCCCTTTCCCGGAAGGGAAAGCCGCTCGATCCGGCCAGTGTATTACCAATCTCCGTGGTTGACGGTCATCTGATTTTTCCTGCGTTCGAAAGACGGCCCGACGACCCTTTTCTCCGGCAGGTGAATGCATCTGGTCACAAATGGGTGGTGCTCATCGATTCTCAGGGGCAGCCTGCCTGCATTCTGGATGCGGACGGATTGTTACGGGCGGCGCTCATCGGCACCGACCCCTGTAATCCGTATAATTTTTGCCATAAACCGATTATGACTTCTCAACCCGATCTCCCGCTTGGGGAATTCCTGCGTCATCTGAAGAGATCTGCCTTGGACCCCAAAGACGGCATAATCGATAAGGATATCATCCTGCTCTGGGGCAAGGAAAAACGAATTATTACGGGCGCGGATATTCTGGGTCGGCTGCTACGGGGGATTGTATCTCGGGAAATAATCAAACCGCAAGCCGGTTCCGTCATTCCATCCCAGCTTAGCCGAAAGGAATAGGACTGTCCATATCGCATAATGGGGGCACAGTAATGACAAATTTGGTACTCCTTAGACACGGTGAAAGTATTTGGAATAAAGAAAACCGTTTTACGGGCTGGACGGATGTAGACCTGTCAGAGAAAGGGTTCCGGGAAGCAACGCGGGCCGGGAAAGTCTTGAAAAAAGAGGGATACACCTTTGATGTGGCCTTTACCTCAATGCTCAAACGGGCGATCCGGACCCTGTGGATCGTCCAGGACGAGATGAATCTCATGTGGATACCGACAAACATTTCATGGAGATTGAATGAACGGCATTATGGAGCCCTGCAAGGTTTGAACAAGGCTGAAATGGCTGCAAAATATGGAGAGGAGCAGGTTCTGAAGTGGAGGAGAAGCTATGATATCCGGCCACCGGCGCTGGAAAAGCCAGATGAAAGGTTCCCCGGTAATGACCCCAGGTACAAGCACATGGAAAATAAGGATATACCATTGACAGAATGCCTGAAAGATACTGTGGAGCGGTTCCTCCCCTACTGGCACGAGGTCGTAGCGCCCCTGATTCGCTCAGGTAAACGGGTCGTCATATCAGCTCATGGAAATAGCCTTCGGGCTCTTGTCAAATACGTCGATGATGTATCTGATGTTGATGTTGTGGGTTTAAATATTCCTACAGGAATTCCTTTGATCTACGAACTGGATGAAGGCTGAAACCTATTCGGAATTATTATTTGGGTGATTTGGACGAGATCAAACGGGCCACCGAGACAGTAGCCCGGCAGGGAAAAGCGTAATTTTTTTTAGCTTTCTATATGCAATAACAAGAACCCAAATGAAGAAAGGTATCAAGGATGATATACACCAGCATTTGACAAGAATATTTCGCCCGGAGGACGATTGTGAGTATCATACTGCCAAAAACAAAGGTTGTCTGCACCATCGGACCGTCCAGTGACACGCCTGAGGTCATTAGAGAATTGATTGCAAACGGCATGCGGGTTGCCCGCTTGAATTTTTCTCATGGGACACATAGTGACCATGGGAAAAAAATTCATGCCATCAGGAAAATCGCCGAAGAACTGTGCAAACCGGTTGCGATATTACAGGATCTCGGAGGACCCAAAATCCGGGTGGGGGTTATCCCTGATCCAGGGATTCGATTGGAGCCCGGAAGTCATATTATTCTTACCACGCAGTCTCTTGTGGGTTCGAAACAGCGCATATCAGTTTCTTATCCGCTTTTAAACGAACAAGTAAAGGCTGGGGATCGGATAATGCTCGCAGATGGCTTTTTGGAGCTTCGGGTTGCTGCGGTAAGCGGGGCTGAAATCCACTGTGAGATCATTACGGGCGGCATGCTGACCTCTCACAAGGGGATTAATCTGCCAACCGGAACCATTCTCATGCCTTCAATGACAGACAAAGATCGTGAGGATTTGTATTTTGGCCTGGGTCATGATGTGGATTACATAGCGATGTCATTTGTCAGAACTGCGGCAGACATCCGAAACATAAAAGAAATCATTCGCCAGGAAAACAAGAATACGCCGGTTATCGCCAAAATAGAAAAGCATGAGGCCATCGAACATTATGAAGATATCCTGGACGCTGCCGACGCAATCATGGTGGCCCGAGGTGACTTGGGGGTGGAGATACCCTTGGAAGAAGTTCCCGGCATCCAAAAACGGCTGATTCAAAAAGCCAATGCCTTGGGAAAACCGGTTATTACGGCTACCCAGATGCTGCGATCCATGGTAGATGCGCCACGACCAACCAGGGCCGAGGCCTCGGATGTCGCAAACGCCGTTTTGGACGGGACGGATGCCGTTATGCTTTCGGAAGAAACCGCGACGGGGAATTATCCGGTTCAAGCGCTTAGCTATATGATTCGCATCGTAGCTGAAGCGGAAAAAACCTATCCCCATGATCGATACCTGAAAATGGTGCCGGAAAAGGAGATTTCGGACGCGGTGACGTATGCGGCCTGCGTTTTGGCGGACCACCTGGATGCAGCTGCGATTTTAGCGCCTACACAGTCCGGCCGGACAGCCATACACATCTCCAGGTTCAGGCCCAAGCAACCGATTATTGCCTTTACGCTCAGCCAGACAACCCTAAGGCAGCTCTCTCTTTTCCGCGGGATATACCCCCGCATGATTCCGAAACACCGGAACACGGATGACCTGATTGAAAAAGTATATAAAAATGCTATTGAAACGGGCGATTTGACCGAAGGGGAGCTGGCCGTCATCACTGCCGGCAACCCTGTTTGGGTTGCCGGCATGACGAATATGGTTCGGGTGTTGTCAGTATAGGAGAGGGTGATACTCTCGAAATCCAACGCGATCCCGGCACATCCACGTCTTTCTTGATTCCCGAAATCGATTGCTTGGACATCGATCGATCGCGAAAAGCGAGAATCTGAAATGATAATAATCAGAACATTCATGAACGTGCTTCCCAAAAGCAGAAAGAGGCCTTGCAAATAGTCGGCTTTGCTATGGTTTTGTTCATCGTTCTTAACATAGAGATAGGACGGCATCCTCGATATCGCAGCAAAGAAAAATAGTAGAATTGAAGCAATGTCCGGCAAAGAAATTATGGAGTTGCCTGATCAGGAGACAAAAGACGTCGTCAACAAGAGGATTGCCAACTTCTGGCTGCGATACGAACCGATCCAAACCCTTTCCCTGTTGCAGAGGTTGGCCGAATACATTAATCAGACCCTGACCTGCCGGGCAAGAAAAGCACCCGGAGTTCAATCGCCCCCGCTGACACTGTCCGGTGGAACCGGATCCTGACGGGACTTCGCCTTGCTCTTCATGGAATCGGCAAGGTGTCTGGGCTTTGCTTCTCGCATTGTAGGCGGTTATCTCCACGCACCTTTGATGGCCCACATGTTTGGAGCGACTCATGTCTGGGCTGATACCTACCTGCCGGGAGCAGGCTGGAAGGGATTCGAACCCACTATCGGCAAAATCGCCGGGACCGATCACATTGCCGTAGAGCTAGCGAGATTGGCCGAAGCAGTGCCACCCGTTGACGGAACATTCACAGGTAAGGATATTGGACAATATCGCCCTGGGTATGGATAGAGTCGCTTCGTTCGCGGATGCCTGGTTCTGCGCGGCATTCGAAAACCGAAACTCAGGCGGCCGCTTCGGCCTTCTCTCCGGTCTGCTTGTTCGATTTTGCATGGTCCCGCGCCACGAGCATGTAGATGGACGGAATGACGAAAAGGGTGAACACCGTTCCCACGGCCATGCCTCCTACGAGGACCAGGCCGATCGAGTTTCTGGCCGCGGCGCCGGCGCCGGTGACCAGGGTCAGGGGAAAGTGGCCGGCAATGGTGGCGCCGCTGGTCATGAGGATCGGTCTCAGCCTGGTAAGGGCCGCCTCGCGAACCGCTTCCCGCTTGCCGAGCCCCTTCTCCTGGAGCTTGTTGGCGAACTCCACCACCAGGATGCCGTTCTTGGATACCAGACCGACCAATGTCACCAGTCCCACCTGGGAATAGATGTTGAGGGTGGTGGTCCAGCCGCTGGTCCAGAAGGGAACGTTGGGATCCGGCATTTTCAGGAACGTGAAGACGAGGGCGCCGAACATGGCCAGGGGAACGGATCCTGCGAGGATGACGAAGGGGTCCCGAAAACTGTTGAACTGAGCGGCCAGCACAAGGAATATGAGGATGACCGCCAAGCCGAACGCCGAGATGAACTTGTCGCCCTCGGTCCTGAGCTGGCGAGATTCTCCGGTGTAGTCCAGAACGTAGCCCCTTGGCAGAATCGCGGCGGCCTCGCTTTCCAGAAACTTCAGCGCCTCGTCCAGGGGGCGGATGGCCACGCCGCTGATCTTGACCGCGTTGAGCTGCTGGAAGCGGTTCAGGGAGCGGGCCGTCGTGGTGTTTTCGATGGTCGCGACGCTGCCGAGGGGCAGGAGTTCGTTGGCGGGCCCGGTGATATAGATATTGAGGAGTTGTTCCGGATTCAGGCGGTTCGCCCGGCTGATCTGGGGGATGACCTTGTAGCTGCGGCCGGCGATGTTGAAACGGTTGACGAAATTGCCTCCGAGCATGGACGCCAGGTCCGAGCCTACCTGCTGGAGGTCGAGGCCGAGATCCGCGACCTTGTCGCGGTCGATGACGATCTCGGACCGGGGTTGGTCGATTTTGACGTCGATGACGGGCGGGAAGGCGAACATGCCGCTATTCATGGCCTTGATCTGGATCTGGCGGGCGAACTGCAGGATCGTGTTCGACTCCGCCGTGGACGTCAGGAGAAACTCGACCGGGAACTGCCCGCCGCCCGGCAGGGCCGACGGCGTCACGGGGAACATCCGGATGCCCGGAATGCGGGAGAGTTTTCCCTGAACCTCCGGAAGGATCTGGAAAACGGTTCGGTCCCGCTCCTCCCAGGGCTTGAGGACCATGCCGCCGAAGCCGGATGTGGGACTGGTGACCTGGAAGGTGAATTGGGTTTCCGGCATGCTCAAAAAAATATCGTTGGCGGCCGCGGCATACCGGCTGTTCTGATCGAGGGTCGAATTGGCCGCCGCATCGAGGATGCCGAAGATGACTCCCTGGTCCTCGGTCGGCGCCAGTTCCACCGGCGACATGACGAACATGGGAATGGCGAGAAGGCTTGCGACGACCCAGACCGTGTAGACCGCCGGACGGGCGTCGAGGGTCGCATCGAGCAGCTTTCCGTAGAAGAGTCTCAACCGGTTGAAGCTCCGGGAAATTATTCCGGCGAGCCCGTGCTCCTCGATCCCGGGTTTGAGCAGTTTCGCCGACATCATGGGCGACAGAGTGAGGGCCACGATGCCCGAGATGGTCACGGCCCCGGCCAGGGTGAACGCGAATTCCCGGAAGAGCGCGCCGGTGAGCCCGCCCTGGAGGCCGATGGGCGCGTAGACCGCCGCCAGGGTGACCGTCATGGCGACGATGGGACCAACCAGCTCTCGGGCGCCCAGAAGAGCGGCGTCCGTGGGCGACTTTCCCTCGCTCAGGTGCCGTTCGACGTTTTCCACCACGACGATGGCATCGTCGACGACGAGTCCGACCGAGAGCACGATAGCCAGCAGGGTCAGCAGGTTGATGGTAAAGCCGAACACCTGCATGAGGAATACGGCGCCGACGAGGGAAAGGGGAATGGCCACCACGGGAACGAGAACCGACCGAAACGATCCCAGAAAGAGAAAGATGATGACCACGACGATGAGCAGAGTGTCGCCCAGGGTCTTGGTCACCTCGCGGATGGCGTTGGTGATGTAATCGGTGGCGTCGTAGGCCACGCGCGCCGCCATGCCGGTGGGAAGCTGCGCCTGGACGGCCTCCATTTCCCTGGCCACCCGCTGGACGACGTCGATGGAATTGGCGTTGGGCAGAGGCCATATGCCCATGAACACGGCGGTCTGGCCCGAAAAGCGGACCTCCGCGTCGTAGTCCTCCGCGCCCAGCACGACCTCGCCGATGTCCTCCAGCCGAACGATGGCCCCGTCCTGCTCCCGGATGACGAGCCTTTTGAACTCCCGGACCGTGCTCAGGTCGGTATTGGCGACGAGATTGACCTGGACGAGGGAACCCTTGGTTTCGCCCACCGCCGCCAGGAAGTTGTTTGCGGCCAGGGCCTGGCGCACTTGCCGGGGGCTGATGTCGAAGGCCGCCATCCGGTCGGGCTTGAGCCAGACGCGCATGGCGAATGTCCGCGCGCCCAGGATGTCGGCGCGCTGGACGCCTTCGATGGCCGAAAGCCGGGGCTGGACCACCCGGACCAGATAGTCGGTGATCTCGTTTTGCTTGAGCACGTCGGACGTGAAGCTCAGGTAGGCCGACGCGAACTGGCTGTCGACGGACTCCACGTTGATGATGGGCACCTCGGCTTCCGGCGGCAGGTCTCCCCGGACCTGATCGACCTTGGAGCTGATTTCCGACAGGGCCTTGATGGCGTCGTAGTTGAGCTTGAGGCGGACGCTGATGGTCGAAAGCCCCTGGGCGCTCCTGGATTCGATGTACTCGATGCCGTCGGCCGCGGCGATGGCCCGCTCCAGGGGCATGGTGATGAACCCGCGGACCAGCTCGGCGCTGGCGCCCACATAGACGGTCGTGACCGTGACCGCCGAATTTTCGCTGCGGGGATATTGCCGAACGTTGACCGAACGGATCGCCTGCAGGCCGGAAATAACGATCAGAAGGCTGACCACCAGCGAGAGGACCGGCCGGCGGATGAAGATATCGGTAAATGCTCTCATAGTGCGAAGCTCTGTAAGACCAACTTAAAAAAGTTAAAGCGGGACATCCTGCAACCTTCCCGAATCAGTTGTTTTCCGGCTTGGGGTCCATCTGGAATTCCGGGGAAAGGGTATTGTCGACGACGACGGACTGACCGTTGCGCAGCTTGAAAACCCCGGTGCTCGCCACCGTATCGCCCTCCTCCAGCCCCGATACCACAGCGGCGAAATCGCCCCGTTTCTCGCCCAGCCGGACGAACTGCTGTCTAAGGACCTTCGCGGTCTTTCCGGTCGTTTCGTCCTTCGACTCCGCGACAACGAACACGGAATCGCTGTAGGGGGCGTACAGAACGGCCGTTTCGGGAATGACGACCACGGGTTGCCGATCAGGCATCACCACGGCCACATTGACGTACATGCCGGGGCGAAGCCGCTCCTCGGGGTTGTCCATGGTGGCCTGGATTCGGATATTGCGCGTGGCCGCATCGACCTCCGGGTTGATGGCCGTGATCTTGCCTTCTATGGTCTTGCCCGGCAAGGCGTCGGTCTCGACCCGGATCGTCATGCCCGGGCCAATCCGGGCGATTTCCTTCTGGGGAAGCAGAAAATTGACAAAGATCGGATCGAGGGCCTGAAGCGACACGATGGCGCCACCTTCCTTCAGGAGTTGACCGAGGTTGACCAGGCGGATGCCCAGTCGCCCCGCAAAGGGTGCCCGGATGTTTTTCTTCTCGATGACGGCGCGGATGCCGTCCGCCTCGGCAATGGCCGACTTGTACTTGGCGTCGGCGTTGTCGTACTGGGACCTCGAAATCGCATTCTTGGACAGAAGCTCCTTGATGCGCTCGAAATCGGCCCTTGCCAACGTCGCCGAGGCCTCGGCCGCTCGCAGTTGCGCCTCCTCCAGGGAGGTGTCCTGTTGCAGCAGCAGGTCTCCGGACTCGACCTTTTTGCCGGGTTCAAAGGCGATCCGGACGATCTTGCCGGTCACCTCCGCCGTTACCATGACGCCCTGGACCGCCTCCAAAGACCCGACGGAGGGGACCGCAGATTCCCACGATTCGGCCTTGGCCCGGGCGGTCGTCACCGTCTCGGGCGGCGGTGCGAAATTCTTCCCCCGGGAGACCATCTTTCCGATCTGCAACGCCTTGATGCCGCCGATTGCCCCGACCAGGACGATCAGTCCAATGATTGCGAGAAATATTTTCTTTTTCATAATTCTGTTTTTTCACCAAGCTTCAGGGAAAATCCGTCTATGTCGTCGACCGCCGGTTTCAATAGATCGTACGGGTCCTGACCGTCTGCCAGCCCGCCAAGATAATAAACCCATCCGCCCGATTTGAACGCGATTCGTTCGATGCCGTTTCTCCCTAGCTCGTCCCAGTCGTATGCTGCAATGAAGTGCTCGATATCAAAACGTTTTAGAACTTTCGCCGCCTCGGGGCCGAGATAGGTACCCAGTGTCGAAACCACCACTGGCTTATCCTGGTCCCGTAGCAGGTTGTAGAAGGCGAAATAATCGAAGATGCCCTCCACCAGTATGATCGTCCGGTACTGCCGGATATATCGCACTGCCTTCTCAATGCCGTAAAGCCAGGTCTCGGAGGAAAGAGGAACTTCTCTGTTTTGGTGTTTGAGCCAGCGGATGCCCCTATCGTCCGGACGTCTGCCGACAATTCCAACCGGAGAGGCGTCCGCGTCGCAAATGGGGAACACGATCTGCCCGGCAAAAAAATCGCCGTAATTTCTTGAAAACGGATATTTCCGCATGAAATCGATCTGCTGCCAATAGTATCCGTATCCCTTCGCGGTCGCATCGTTCAAAAACCTAATCAATCCACCGTCCGAGAATTCCTCGAAGGCCCCGTCGTTCTTTTCAAAGCGTGGGGCAAAAGCGCTTACGAGCGCCCTGCCCCGGTGCTTTTCATCGCTGTATGGCGGGGCGTAGCCGATGTTGAACTCGCGTACGGTGTCCTTGTCGACACCCCGGCGGGCAAGATAATCCCAAATGTGCTTGAACCGGTCTTCATTCGACATCAACAGGTCGTTGTAGAAGCCGGCGGCATCGTCCAGGACGGCAGCCATTTTTTCGTCGATCTTCTTCGGTTCAGCAAAACCCGCCGTATCATCGGGTTCCGGTGCTTCGTCAGGTTCGGGGATGCAGGGGCTGACGCCATCATAAGGCTTGAAATCCGCAACACCCGAATGCTCGGCCCAAACCTGCTGCGCCTTTCTGAACCGATACTTCTTCCGCAGCATGATAACGTCGTAAATATCCCAATCCCCTTTGCATGCGCCAAAACAATGGAATCGCACGTCGCCGGTCTTATTGACATACACCGCGAAACTGTCTTTGGTGTCGGCGTGGAACGGGCATGGGGCACTATACCGATTTTTTTTCAAGTGCTTGAAACGAATACCAAGCAAAGGTTCGATATAGTAGATGACGTCATCGATGGTCGCTGCAGATGTTATCTCCTGGTAATTTTTCATCGTGTATCCTTATTCCTGGATTTCAAATTAAATCATTGCAGGTCCTCGCCAAATTCCGGGCCATGCGGTTTCCTCGGAGCGTATCCCGCGATACCGATCATGAGTCTCACCAAACCATAGCTTAGCCAACTCGCCAGGCGCAATCCGATGGGTTTTGTTTTCCAGCGGGTCTCCTCTATTTGCCGCGCCCCCAACTTGATGGCCTGAACCAGGCTAAGTTTCAATTGTTCGGCAAAGCCTTCATCGTCGACAACGACATTTGCTTCAAGAGAAAGCAGCAGGCTGAAAGGATCCAGATTCGAAGAGCCCACAGTAGCCCAATGCCCGTCAATCACTGCAACCTTGGCGTGCATAAGGCCCTTGCGGTATTCATGAATCTCAATCCCTGCATCCAGAAAACTTCCATATAGGGCGTGCGAGGCATAATGCAACAATGGGTGATCCATCTTTCCTTGCAACAGTAAGACCACTCGGACCCCCCGCCCGGCTGCATCCACAAGCGCGTGGCGAAAATTCAATCCGGGCAGGAAATAGGCACTTGCAAGAATAATTTCGAATTGCGCATGTTCAATCGCCTCAAGATAGGCGTCTTCAATATCGCGGCGGTGACGGATGTTATTCCGCACCAGAAAAGCAGAGCGCATAAGGCCTTTAGGCGCGGTTGGAGCAACTGTTCTGTCATTGTCCCAGAACCGCCGGCCGGGGCGCAAGCGGGTCGAGGCCACGCGCGACCACACCCGGCTGACGGAATCATGAATTTCTTTCACCAGCGGCCCCTCCACAGTTACAGCGAAGTCGTAGCGAATCGGCGCTTGACTATTGCTATCCGTATCATCGATAACATTAATGCCGCCGACGAATGCAATCTTCCGGTCTACAACCACAATTTTCCGGTGCAGGCGACGCAGCCGCTGACGCCGCAGGGTCCAAGGCGATGTCTTTGGCCGGAACTTCAGCACCATTGCACCGGCCGCCTCCATATATTCGACCATGGTTGCCGGCAAACGAAGCGATCCGAATCCATCGATCAGCAGGTGGGTTTTTACACCGCGAAAGGCAGCCCGCCTGAGCGCTTCGGCAATGCGTCGTCCGGTATTGTCGTTTTCGAAAATATAGCTTTCCATATAGATCTCATGCGCCGCCCGGTCCAGCGCTGCTTCGACCGCCGGAAAATAAGCTTCTCCGTTTTGAAACAGGGTGATCTGATTGTCTGAAATCATGTGTCCTTTCTCTTTTCGAGTCCACGTCAAATCACTTTTCCTTCCTTTACACGCCGGGTCCCGGAAAAAGTTGGTGATCCCGACGAGCAGATCCTGGAAAAGGGAATTCGGCTCGGCGGGATTGTTCTTCAGAAAAACGAGAACGAGATACTCCGAGACGCTGTTGCTGCGCTTGACACGCATGCGCCTCTGGATGCGCCGGAGCACGGTGCTTTTCTTGTAAGGAGAAATCTTCGAGGATCGGGTCGTAATCCGTAGGAGGGATGTAGACCGTTTCGGGGGAAAGACGCATGCCGTCTTTGAGAAGCACCACAGGCAGTCTTGCTTTTCGTTCGAGAATCTCCGGCAGCCGGGTTTTGTGATCCGGGGTGGATATGAGTGACCACCACGAATGCCATGCCGCTCTTTTCGGAAATTCCGGAGACGAAAGATTCCAGAGCCTCCAGTCCGCATGCCGAAGCCCCAATCCCGACGACCGGAAAATTGCTTTGTTCGATTTTCTCCATATCGACCTTCCAATAGTATGTTCGGCTTGACTATAATTACCGTTTTTTTCCGAAATGTCAATTTTCGCACACCAGCGCGCCGAGCCCTGCGGCTTTCAAGGCATGATTCAATAGCCGAAGCGTATCGGATTCGTTCTCTATGCTCAACGCCTTTTTCGCAAGCTCGCGCCCCTGCTTCATGGTGAAGCTTCGGAGGGTCCATTTGACGCGCGGCAGGCTGGACGGATTCATGCTCAGCGAATCGACGCCGAGACCCAGCAGCAGAAGGGCGGATGCCGGGTCCCCGGCCATTTCGCCGCATACGCCGACCGGCTTGCCCTGACGACGGGACATTTGGACGATATCGTTTACGACATGGACGACCGCAGGATGCAGATTGTCGTTCAAGCCCCGCGCCTGCGGGTTGCTTCTGTCCACGGCCTTTAAATACTGGGTAAGATCGTTTGTCCCGATGGAGAAAAAAGGCAGATTCTTGTCGCCGCCGGCGTCCAAAGTCCTTATGGTCACAGGCTTTGGAGCAAAAAATTCCAGCAGATCGCGGTAGAGACGATACCGGTCGTCTTCCGTGGGAAGCGCTTCGCGCGCGATAAAGAAAAATTCCGTGCGGTACAGGCCGACGCCTTCGTATTCTTTGGCAAGCATCGACAAGTCTTCGTCGCCGATCCCCAGATTCGCATGCAATGGAATCGACACTCCGTCCAAGGTTTGCGCCGGAAGATGGCGAAGAGCTTCGATTCGGGAGGAAACGGCCTGTTCTTCCCGTATGCGCCGCCGGTTTTATGTCGCGATAGATTTCCATAGATATCTCCAGATTAGGTACACAGCCACTGATCCGATTGCTGTCCGGAATACTCGGTCCGGGGCACTCGTTCATCGCAATATTTTTATTCAAACTTTGTGCCAGGTTTTTTAATTTCGGAGAGAAGGCGCGTATGACGTTGATTCGCAAGGACAATCGGCTTGGAAAACATTTTCGGGCCGTCGTTTGCGGCCATATGGAAAAAGTCGCACCCGCCTTAACGGTCATATTTGACCACCTGTTAAATATGACCGTTTTTACGCTTGTTGAAGAGACCTCGGTAGACGCCGAGTTCCCGAATAGTCCTAAAGCATAAAGGCGGGCGGCACGAGACGTTTTTTTTAAATCCGGCACGAAAATTGAATGCATTAGATGCCGGCGACTTGAAAAATTCCGGAAAAGCAACCGGCTCAAAACTACCGTTGGATATGCGAACCGCGTATTTGGGCGTCCGAAAAGAAATATGCAAAGGACAAAAAATACCGGAGGGAAGGTCCTCCGGCAAGAGCATAGAGGAAAACGAAAATGGCAACCGAAGGAAATAAAAACCCGTTAAGCGATCTGATGGACAAACTCCGTTCCGCCCTGTCCCCCGGGGGCCGTCCGAAAAAAAAGTTTCCGGGGCGGGACAAAACGCGTTTCAACATCTGGTATTTCGTGCTGGCCGTGCTTTTTATTTCTTATCTGCAGCCATTCTTTTTCTCCTCGAAAGTGCAAAAGGTCCCATACAGTCAATTCAAGCAATACATCGCCGAAGGCAAGGTGGCCGAATTGACCATCGGTCCGGAAAATATCGAGGGGACGCTGACAGGATCGACAGGCGCGGCTTTCACGACAGTTCGGGTGAACGATCCGGACTTGGTGAAGGAACTGGACGAACGCAAGGTCAATTATTCGGGGCGTTACGAGAATAAATTCCTGACCGGCCTTCTCTCCTGGGTTATTCCTCTCGGCATCTTTTTTCTGATCTGGCGAATGGCCATGAAAAAGATGGGCGCAGGTATGGGAGTCATGTCCTTCAGCAAGAGCAAAGCCAAAATTTTCGCCGAGAGCGAGACAAAGGTCACTTTCGAGGATGCCGCTGGCATCGACGAAGCCAAGGAAGAACTGCGGGAAGTGGTCGAATTTTTAAGGTCCCCGGAAAAATCTCGGAAACTGGGCGGAAGGATACCCAAGGGTGTGCTTCTGGTCGGCCCCCCGGGTACGGGCAAAACCCTTCTGGCCAGGGCCGTGGCAGGCGAGGCCAAGGCGCCTTTTTTCAGCATCAGCGGCTCCGAGTTCGTGGAGATGTTCGTCGGCGTGGGGGCCGCCCGCGTTCGCGATCTTTTCTCGCAGGCCGCAACGCAAGCGCCTTGCATTATTTTCATCGACGAGCTGGACGCTTTGGGCAAGGCCCGGGGGATGAACGTCATGGGAGGGCACGACGAGCGGGAGCAAACGCTCAATCAGCTCCTGGTGGAGATGGACGGGTTCGAAACGAACAAGGGGGTCATCATCATGGCCGCCACGAACCGGCCGGAAATCCTGGATCCGGCTTTGCTGCGCCCCGGACGCTTCGACCGCCAGGTCCTGGTGGACCGCCCGGATATCAACGGGCGGGAGGCAATCTTGAAAATCCACGCCAAAAATGTGGTGTTGGGTCCCCAAGTCGATCTTCGCCAAATCGCGGGCCGCACCCCGGGCTTTGTGGGCGCGGACCTGGCCAACATCATCAACGAAGCCGCGCTGCTGGCCGCCCGAAACGACAAGGAAACCGTGGAGTCAACCGATTTCGACGAGGCCATCGACCGGGTCGTTGCCGGGCTTCAGAAGAAAAACCGTGTGATGAACGCTCTCGAGAAAGAAATCGTCGCCTTCCACGAGTCCGGACACGCGATCGTGGCCGAGTCCGTCGAGCATGCCGACCCGGTGCACAAAATCTCCATTATTCCCCGCGGGATTGCGGCGCTCGGATACACCCAGCAGCAACCTACGGAAGACCGCTACCTGATGACCCGTTCGGAATTGATAGACCGACTGGCCGTTCTTTTGGGTGGCAGGGTGGCCGAAGAACTGGTTTTCGACGAAATCTCCACCGGCGCCCAGAACGACTTGCAGAGGGCCACGGACATCGCCCGGTCCATGGTGACGGAATACGGCATGAGCGATCTCCTCGGGCTGGTGAGCTACGAGCGCCAGCGCCAGCCGATGTTTCTCCCGGACAATTTTTCTTCCGGCAAAAACTACAGCGAGGCGAAAGCCTCCCAGATCGACGAAGAGGTCGCCCGCTTTTTGGAAGAATCCCATCGACGCGTGCGTAAAATCCTCTCTGAGCGACGAACCGTCCTCGACGATCTGGCCCGTTTGCTTTCCGAAAAGGAAAGCGTGGGGGGAGAGGAGCTTAGAAGGATGTTGTCGGCAGCCTATCCGGAAATGTCGACTGTATCGCCCGATCGAGCCTACCGTAACATTGTCGCGGAGGGGGGCAATGAAAACGGCATTTGACAGAGTCCATTTTTTTTCATTCCATCCATTTTTCAGGCAAGGGCCGTTGCCTTGTAGCCATGTCCAATGAAAAAAGAACAACCAAAAACCGCGGTGGCGAATGCGGGATTGTCCATCGGGGTAAAAAATAATCCCGCAAACAAGGAAGGTGCAAAATGCTGTATAAACTGGGTCAGTTGCAAGAAATGCAGAATATGTTCGACCGCTACTTGAGAGCGGCAGGGCCTCCTCAGGCTGGGAGCCAAGAGGTCATCGCAACCGGAGACTGGGCCCCTAGGGTGGACATCGTCGAGACCGGCGAAGCATTCGCGATCAAGGCGGAGATTCCCGAGGTCGATAAAAAGGATGTCACGGTTACGGTGGACAAGGGTGTCCTGACGATTCGGGGAGAAAGAAAACAGGAAAAAGAAGAGAAAGGAAAAAAGTTCCACCGAGTCGAACGGCATTACGGGACCTTCACGCGTAGCTTTACGCTGCCTGACAATGTCGACGAGACTAAAATTACGGCCTTGTTCAAGGATGGCGTTCTGAATCTACAGATTCAAAAAGCCGAGACTGTAAAACCGAAAGCCATCGAAATCAAAATCGAGTAAGAAAAAGGAGGTATCCATCATGAAAAGTTCGGAAGAAAAGCTCGCGATCGAGAAAGAAAAAATCGAGAGCGAAAAAGAAAAGTATGTCGAGAAACGCAAAGCCCAGATCGACAAATGGAACGTGGAACTCGATGAGCTGGACGCGAAGATCGCGGCGGCCGACGCGGACAACAAAGCGAAGCTCGAGCACAAGGAGAAAATCGCCGCGCTCCGCGGAAAGCGCGACGAGGCCAGGGAGAGATTGGCGGAGATTCAGTCGGCCGGCGACGACAGGTGGGAAAGCCTCCGGGATGGCATGGAAAACATTTGGACGGGTATCAAGAACGGCTTTTCAGATGTGAAAGCGAAATTTTAATCGACGCGGGTCGCGGAAGCAAGCGAGCGTGCCGTCCTTGCTCGCTTGTCTTCCGGCGCGTATTCGGCTCCATGCGTCCAACAGCGAGTGCGTTGTGCCTGGCACGAAAATTGATCATCCAACTTAGAAGATGTCGGCACGACGATTTTCGTCAGCGTTACTTTTATTTTCCGATACGCGATGGCGCTTCCTGTGAACCGGTGCCTGAGGCTTGCGATGCCCTTGATTCTCGAACTCATGTCTTCATTGGCCGGACAATCGCGCCTTTAATCTTCAACCGGTGGGAAATTAAAATAAACTTCGAAAAAAGTTCCACCGGTCTTTTGCACGGGAACTCCAATACAACCTTTATTAAACAGGAGGTCTACCATGAAATCAAGCACCCAGGACAAGGCAGAAGGCAAGTGGCACAAAGTGAAGGGCAAGATCAAGCAGGTCGCCGGTAAAGCAGTCGGGAACCGCGACCTGGAAGCCGAAGGCAAAGCAGAAAATGTTGACGGGAAGGTTCAAGAAAAGATCGGTCAAGTCAAAAAGCTTGTCGGCAAGTAGCGAGATGCACTATGCGCCGGCACCCTGTTGCGCAGGCTCCCGCGCATGTATCAAAACGCCGATTTTTTTTGGCGGCTAAAGAAAGGAGGTCAACATGCTTTGGACTATATTTGTGATTCTTTTGGTTCTGTGGGCGCTGGGATTACTAACCGGCTACACGATGGGCGGCATCATCCATGCACTGCTGGCCATCGCCCTTATCGTGGTGTTGGTCCAGGTTTTTCAAGGACGAAGACGGGCTTAGTGGTTGTTGCAGTGGTCCTCTGGCTGTTGAGTGTCTTCGGGATCATTGGTTCCCTCCAAGGGATTCATATCGGCAAGTGAACGTCGGAGCCTATAAATGTTTTACCAATGGGTTGGCATTGCCGCCAGGAATGACGAGCTGCAATAGCGTTCCGGAATGGAAACGGAAACCATCTTAATATTGCTGTTCGTTGTGACAACGGCGGTACTCAAGGAGGAGACATGAGCGAGACCACCTCAAGCCAGCGCCGAAAGATCGCCCTTAACGAATATCAAGCAGTCGTCCCAACGATGAAAACCTTCGCCGCTCCGAGTATAGACCAAAACACCTCGCGCTTCCAGGCGGAATTTTCGGACAAGCTGTTGTCCGCGAGGCGGTTCGAGTTCGGCGGACACATAGAGAAGTCGGCCGGCAAGTACCGACGGAAAAGCCGAGACCTACAGGTTCCAAGAAAGAGGATTCTCGTGCGGCGATCGGCATATCGCTGCTGTAAGCTGCTTCTGCGGGCGGTGTTGCTCGGTTATGTGTTCAACTTGCTGATCTCGGCGGCAATGGCACAGGAACCAGTCGGCGAACCCCAGAAACTCACCACCCCCGCCAAAGAAGAACTCTCCCCGGCACCCGCGAAGGTGGACGTAAAACCTGTCGCGCGCGATGAAGAAATTCGCAAGCGACTCCAGAATGTCCTGGATGCCACTGACTGGTTCATCGACCCACAAGTCCGGGTTGAGCAAGGAGTCGTCTTTCTCAACGGCCAGGTGGAGTCCGATGAACTCAAGAAATGGGCTGGCGATCTGGCACGAAACACCCAGGACGTTGTCGCCGTGGCCAACCGGATGGTGGTACTCGAGCCTCCGGTATGGGATTTTCGTCCGGCGTGGAGCGGACTGTTGATATTATGGCATGACTTCATCCGCTTGCTTCCTTTTATCGCGTTTGCGCTGCTCATCCTGGCGCTGTCGGTGGGCGCCGGCATGCTGGCAACCGGAGGGGCCCGGACGTTCCTTCACCGACGGATTCGGACGAAACTCTTGCAAAATGTGATCGCACGAGGGGCGGGCGGGCTCGCTTTTCTCTGCGGGGTCTATCTCGTTCTGAGAGTCTCTGGCCTGACTCAACTGGCATTGACGGTGGTCGGCGGTACCGGCCTGATCGGCCTGGTCGTCGGTATCGCATTTCGAGAAATCACCGAGAACTTCCTGGCCAGCATCTTCCTCAGCATGCAGCGGCCGTTCGAGACCGGCGATTTGGTCGAGGTGTCCGGTGTGACCGGGTACGTGCAGCAGCTGAACATGCGTACGACGATCTTAATGACCCTCGACGGGAACCTTGTTCAGATCCCCAACGCCAGTATTTACAAGAGCAACATCTGCAACTACACGACAAACTCCAACAGGAGGGAAGACTTTGTCGTCGGTATCGGCTACGACGATGCGATCAACGAAGCCCAGGAGATAGCGCGAGAAGTGCTGGCGGACCACCCTGCAGTTCTGAATGACCCCGAGCCCTCGGTATTGGCGGACAGCCTTGGAATTTCTACAGTTAACCTGCGCATCTACTTTTGGCTCAACGGTCGCGAACACAGTTGGTTAAAGGTGAGGTCTTCGGTGATTCGGCTGGTCAAACGGGCCTTTCAGAAACATGGCATCTCGATGCCCGACGAGGCCCGTGAGGTTGTTTTTCCTCAAGGCGTACCCGTCACCGTGCTCGACGGGAAACCGGCGGATATACGCGACGCCATACCGGCAAAGCGGCTCCCTGCCGAATCGCCCCACGAAGAACTCGATGCGGTGTCCACGAAAGCGGAAGCCGGCTTATACAGCGAAGCCGACCTCATCGGGGAACAGGCCCGGCAGGCACAACTATTGAGGGAAGGAGAGAATCTCTTGCAGGGTGCTTCGGGAAAGACGGACCTGAGCCCTTAAGTCGCGACGGGATCGATACCTGATTCATCGTTTACATCTAAAAAGCGAGGAGACATATGAGCCAATACAATCTGAACCGTATCTTTAACCCACGCCATGTGGCGGTTGTGGGCGCCAGCGAAAAAGCGGGAACCATCGGAAACGCATTGATGAGAAATCTGATTGACAGCGGATTTTCCGGAACGGTGCTGCCGGTGAATCCCAAGTATAAAACCATCCGCGGGCAGGCGTGCGTCGAATCGGTTTCCACCCTGGAGACGGGCGTGGATTTGGCGATAATCGCCACTCCGATAAATAGCGTCGTGGATATCGTGAGCGAATGCGTCGAAAAAAAGATCGGCGGCGCCGTTATCATTTCGGCGGGGGGCAAGGAGACCGGCGAAGCGGGCCGGGAGATAGAGGAAAAGGTTCGGCGCATCGCCTATGACGGCGGGCTTCGTATCGTGGGACCGAACTGCATGGGCATTGTTCGGCCCCTTGTGGGCCTTAATGCCAGTTTTGCCTCCGAGATGCCCGTGGCCGGAAATCTGGCCTTTGTGTCCCAGAGCGGCGCCATTTGCACGGCGATTCTCGATCTGGCGCTGAAGGAGCGTATCGGCTTCAGCCATTTTGTCAGCATCGGCTCCATGCTGGACGTCGATTTTGGGGACATGATCGATTATCTCGGCAATGCTCCCTCGGCGAAAAGCATTTTAATGTATATCGAGAGCCTGACGAATTTCCGCAAGTTCATGAGCGCCGCGCGTTCCGTGTCCCGGCTCAAACCCATCATCGTCCTCAAATCCGGCAGAAGCCCCGCGGGTGCAAAGGCCGCCGCCTCCCACACGGGGGCCATGGCCGGAGAAGATGCGGTATACGACGCCGCCTTCAAGCGCGCCGGCATCGTGCGTGTGGACACCATCGAAGAACTCTTCGACTGTGCGGAGTTGATGTCCAAGCAACCGCGACCCAGCGGTCCCCGCCTGGCCATCCTGACCAATGGCGGCGGGCCGGGCGTTATGGCGACGGACACGCTCGCCCGGTATGGTCAGGAGCCCGCTCTCCTTGACGATCAAACGCTGCAAGCACTCGATTCCTTTCTGCCGCCATTCTGGAGCCGAGGCAACCCCATCGACATCCTCGGCGATGCTTCCGCAGAGCGGTTCGGCCGCGCCCTGGAGGCCTGTTTCAACTCGAAAAACATAGACGGCGTACTGGTCATTCTCGCACCTCAGGCGCTCACCGATCCAATTTCAGTTGCCGAAGCGCTGGCCGCCGCGATGCAAGAACGCCGGTATCCGGTATTCGCCTGCTGGATGGGCGGCAAAAGCATCGTCAAGGCCGTTGAGATCTTGAATGAAGCGGGGATCCCGACCTATGACTCTCCGGAACGGGCGGTCCGGGCGTTTCTGTATATGGTCGAATATGCCAGAAACTTGGAAATGCTTTTGGAAATTCCACCGAAGACGACCCGGCACATGGCGTTCGATCAGGAGAAGGCCCGCACGCTGATCGCCGCTGCGCCTGTCCGGGAATTTATGCCGGAAACGGACGCCAAGGAATTGCTCTTGGCCTATGGTCTGCCCGTGATCAGAACGGAAGCCGCCGCGACCGAGGCGCAAGCCTCGCGTATCGGCCGGGAAATGGGATACCCGTTGGTCATGAAACTGCACTCGCCGGACATCACCCATAAAACCGACGCCGGCGGCGTTCGTCTTGATCTGCGCTGCGATGCGGATGTTCGCGAAGCCTACGACCGAATCATATCGTCCGCGCGCGGCTACAAACCCGAAGCCCGGATCGAGGGGGTAACGATTCAGCCGTATTTTGCAAACCCTGATTTTGAAATTCTGATGGGCGCCAAGCGCGACCCCAGTTTCGGCCCGGTGATTCTTTTCGGAATGGGCGGAATTTACACGGAAGTCCTGAAAGACCGCGCCCTGGGGCTTCCTCCTATGAACCGACTGCTCGCCCGGCGACTCATGCAGCAAACCAAAGCCTATTCCCTTTTGCAGGGGTTCCGAAACCGCCCCGCCGCCGATATGGAACGACTCGAAGAGATGATCATCCGGCTGTCGCAGCTGCTGATCGATTGTCCCGAAATTGCCGAACTGGACATGAATCCCGTTTTGATCAAGGACGGCAATCCCTTCGCGGTCGATGCCCGGATACTCGTTTCACCGCTTGCGGAGCCTTCTTTCCTGCATTTGGTGATCAGCCCGTATCCGGAGGAGGAGGAATCACATATGGTCAGTGTCGACGGGCGCCGAATATTCATCCGGCCCGTCAAGCCCGAGGACGCCCCCCTTTTTACGGCGTTGTTCAAGGTGCTTTCCCCCACGACGATTTACTATCGTTTCTTCGGCGCATTAAAGGAATTGGATCCCGAGATGCTGGCCCGGTTCACCCAGATCGATTACGACCGGGAGATCGCGCTGGTCGCACTGGATGAAGATACGGATGAAAATACGGGAACCGTCAACATGCTGGGAGTTGCCAGGATCATCGGAGATCCGGATGGAAGGACGGGGGAATTCGCCGTTCTGGTGGGTGATGCGTGGCAAGGCCGGGGCATTGGGTCGAACCTGCTGGAAAAATGCCTATCAATCGCCGAAAAGCAAGGATATAAAACCGTACATGGCATCGTTTTAAGGGAGAACAGAAACATGCTTTCTCTGGGAAAAAAGCTGGGGTTTTCCATCGGAAGGGACGCCGATGTCGGAGAAAATGAACTGGTGATCCATTTCGGGAAGAGCGAACATTTCAGACATTAAAGGAGAAATATTATGAAAAAAGTCAACAAAATTCTCGTAGCCTGCGACTTGTCAAATTACTCGATCCAGGCGGTCGAGTATGCCGCCGACATGGCCGAGAGTGTGGACGCCGAACTGGTTATCCTCAACGTAATCAACCAGCGGGATCTGGATATGGTCGAAAAAGTTGCACGACACACCGACAAAATCACCGTTAGCAAATATGTCAGTGAAAACATGGAATATCGATCCGAAGAGATCGCAAAGGTCCTTGCCGCCTCCAAACGCGATCCGACCCTATACAGGACGGCTTTCAGGACCGGCGTCCCGTTCCGGGAGATTCTGGCTGCAATCGAGGAAGAAAAAGTGGACATTCTCGTCATGGGGACAAAAGGCCGGACCGATTTGGAAGACGTTCTTTTCGGCTCCACCGCCGAGAAAATGTTCCGCCGGTGCCCCATTCCGTTGTTGAGCATTCGCATGAAAACCAATGATTGAAATAAAGAGATATGGAATTAAAAAAGCAAAACCTGTTTCCGCGAAATACACCCAAGAAAAAGAGATCATGCATTGAAAAACAAAGTCAACAGCAGTCTGCCGACAGTGCCGGAAACAGACGCTGAAACATATCCGAACAGCGCCGGAACGATGGCGGCGATCCGTCTGGCAGAAAAAAAACTGTTCCCATGAACGACAATACCATCAACGATGCACTGATCGCACTGCAAAACAGCGAGGCGCGTTTCCGTGCCATGAGCGACGCATCCCCGCTGGGCATCTTCGTCACCGACGAGCAGGGCAGTTGCGTATATACCAACGCGGCCTATCACAGGATATCGGGGCTGACATTTGAACAGGCGCTGGGCACGAACTGGAGTATTGCGATCCACCCAAAGGATCGCGGGCGGGTCCTTGCAGAGTGGAAAGCCGCAGTGCGGAGTCTGTCGCCATTCAAGACGGAATTCCGCTTTCTGCGAAGAGACAACAGCATTGTATGGACCCGCGTCACCAGGGCCGCCATGGGGGACGGGAAGGGACCGAACGGTCATGTGCAGACGGTTGAGGACATCTCCGAGCGCAAGTCGGTGGATTTTGTGCTGCGAGCCGCCGAAGAGGCCCTTTTCGAGGAAAAGGAACGCGCCCAGGTTACGCTCAACTCAATTGGCGATGCCGTGCTGACCACCGACATAAAGGGCAGCGTGACCTATCTGAATATGGCGGCAGAGGCAATGACCGGCTGGACCCGCGAGAACGCCCTGGGCCGGCCACTTTCGGAGGTGTTCAGGATCATAGACGGCAGTACGCGCCAGACCGCTGAGAGTCCGGCGCTGCGTGCCATCAGGGAGGACAGGATTGTGGGACTGGCGGCGGATTGCGTGCTGATACGCCGCGACGGGTTTGAGTCGTCGATCGAGGATTCCGCAGCCCCCATTCACAACCGGGACGGCAGTGTTGCCGGCGCGGTGATCGTCTTCCACGATGTCAGCCAGTCACGGGCAATGACGCTGAAGATGTCTCATCTGGCCCAGCACGACTTTCTCACCGGCCTTCCCAATCGGCTACTGCTGACAGAAAGGCTCATACAGGCAATCGGGCTGGCCAGCCGACACCGTAAGCGGGTTGGTCTGATGTTTCTGGACCTGGATTCTTTCAAGCATATCAACGATTCACTGGGCCATGCGGTCGGCGACCGGCTGCTTCAGTCGGTCGGGGATCGGCTGACCGCGTGTATACGTGCCAGCGACACTGTAAGCCGCCAGGGAGGCGACGAGTTCGTTATACTGCTGGCCGAAATGGCGCATTCGCAGGATGCGGCAGATGTTGCGGAAAAGCTGCTCGCCTCGTTCGCTGCGCCGCACCTCATCGGCGTACACGAACTCCATGTCTCCATGAGCATCGGTATCAGCGTCTATCCGGATGACGGCATCAGCGTGGATGACATTATGCAGAATGCTGACACAGCAATGTATCATGCCAAGGCAAGCGGCCGAAACAACTACAAGTTCTTCGCAGCCGACATGAACACCCGTGCTGTCCGGCGGCTGTTCATCGAAAGCAGCCTGCGCCGGGCTTTAAAGCAGGATGAGTTTTTGCTGCAATACCAGCCGCAGATAGATATTGCATCAGGTGAGATGACCGGCGCCGAGGCACTCATCCGCTGGATGGATCCGGATCTCGGACTCGTCCGGCCGATGAAGTTCGTGGCTGTCGCGGAAGAGTGCGGACTCATCCTGCCGATTGGACAATGGGTACTACGCGAAGTCTGCCGGCAGGTCCGGTACTGGCTGGATACGGGGCTGTGTGCCGTGCCGGTGGCAGTCAACATTTCCGCGCTGGAATTCAGACACAAAAACTTTCCGGACAGCGTTGCCCTGATCTTGAAACTCGATCATCAAGTTTTTGAATGTCACCTTGAAGAAAATGGTTGGCGGTCATGTCAACAGATACGACTCCGAGCCTCGTCTCTACTCGGCCCTTCACAGTGATAAAAGCTGGCAGACCGCCAAAATCGAGTTTATATCAACAAAATGATTATGTCGATAAAAAAAATTGACGAAAACCGCGCAGAGCCTATGGACAAAAGGATCGTGGCCCGCTAAAATATGGCTGAAAAGTCTCGATTCGCCACGAGACATGTCAACCATATACGAGCGGAGGCATATGTTCATATCCGACACCCTGCCATTTGTCAGAATTTATATCGACGAAATCGACAGCGCCTTGAAAGAATACGATGAAAATGCCAAACTCACCAAAACTCAAAAAACCTGGCTGGGGTTTTGCGTAATGGCTATTTTCGTAACGCGCACGTTTTGCTGGGCCAAGTTCGAAAGGGCCTGCCTCGGCTCCAGATCGTCGTCGGCGCTGTCCTGGATGTTCAGATGGTCCGCGATTCCATGGCAAATTCTGCTTGCGGCAAGCACTGTTATAATAATAAGGCGATTCGGAATAATTCGCGGCCGCCTTGTTTTAGACGAAACCGACAAGAAAAGATCCAAATCGGCCAAATTCATCTTCAACCTGCATAAAATCAAGGACAAGGCAAGCGGCGGGTTTATCAACGGACAAAAGCTCGTGTTTCTTTTCCTGGTAACCGATATCGTGTCGATTCCCGTCGGTTTCGAGTTTTACAAGCCCGATCCGGAACTGAAAAAGTGGAAAAAGAACGACGAAAAGCTTCGCAAGCAAGGCGTTTCGAAGAAAAACCGTCCGCCCGAACCGACGAGAAACCCGAGCTGCCCCACCGTCGCCGAAATCGCGTTGAGGCTTTTGAGACAATTCCGGCTGAACCATCCCTGCGTAAAGATCGACTGCATTCTCGCCGACGCATTGTACGGAACGTAGACGTTCGTCGACGAGGCTTCCGCCATATTCGGAGGAGTCCAGGTAATAAGCCAGATCAAAACAAGCCAGAACGTCAGATACCGAAACAGGGACATCGCGGTTGAAAAATATTTCTCTTCCTATCCGGGAACAACGCAAAAAATCAGGATACGAGGCGGCAAGCAGCAGACGGCGACGATAGGAAGCGCCAGGTTGCATGTTTGTTCCCACGGGAAAAAACGATTTGTGATCGCTTTGAAGTACGAAGGGGAAGAAGAATACCGCTATATAAAGGGTGTTAAAAAGTCGCTCCAGATCTTCAGGCAATTTTTTTGCGTTGACGGTTCGCAGCCCGTTTCGACGTCCTGCCAGAACTCCGTTGAATCTATTATTCTGAATTTTGCAATTCTGTTTTTGTTTTAGCCTTTCATTGTCCCTTTTTGGGCGGCTCGCTTTTTGAAGAAGCTGCAAAATCCAAGATTTTCAATACAACAGGCTTGGCCAATTGCATGGTCGATCTGCCAATATATCTACATCGGAGATTCCTCCAAAAATGAATATCCATCTCTCCCGCAACACGCTATATATTGATGTGTCCGTGTGCCGGATACCTCTATATCGACATCCAAAGGTCGTTCCTTTGATACCGGGAGACCCTTCCATCCTCTCTTTCCGAGGCTCGAATGCATTTGCGTATCGCAAGCCATGATCACGCGGCCAGAGGCAATTCCAGCTGCCTGTGCTTTTCTTTCACGGCTTTGCTTTTCTTTCTGGTTCCGGCGATCTCGAGAAGCAGCGTCGCCAGAGTCGCGAATGTTGCCCTCGCCAGAAAGCCGTGCTGGCTCCTCGTCCTCGGTCCTTCCAGACCTTCCCGCTTTTTCAAAAGATTGAACGGCCTTTCGCAATTCTTGCGAATATCCAAGGCTTCTTCGACCAACTTGCCCAGATGCGGAATTCTCTGGAAGACCCCTTCGTCGAATTCAATTCGCCTGACTCTCGGACACGCCCCCTCCCTGAAGCATTCGCCAGAGGCGGCGGCGCATTTGAACTCGTGGCGTCGGTCGCCGGCGCCGGCGTATTCCATCGGAATTTCGCACAGATCGTCAAATGTCACATTCATGGTCTCTTCATCGACGTTCGGCGGCAGGCGCACCTTCGAATTCGCCGGTTTGACAAGATCGACGCCGGTCTGCTTCGGCAATTCGCCGGCGCCGTCATTGTAGGCCTCGTCCGCGCTGACCAGTTTCACGTCCAGTCCCATGGCCCGGCCGAGGCTGCTCAACGGAAGCAAGAAGTTGCTGTCGTGGTGATTCGCCGGGGCCAGCAGGGAAATCAGCGGATAGCTTTGACCGGTTCGAGTGTTGACTGCGGAAAGCGTGTGAAGGCGGTATCCGACGACGTAGACCGACTTGTCCCTCTTTTTCCGCCGAACGCCGCAATCGCAGTCGATGTCGTTGTATATGCGTATTTTCCGCCCTTTTATTTCGACTTTCGCCAGCAGCTTCTGGCATTCGGACGCAAGTTCCGTGGAATCCACGCAATGTACCGTTTCGTCGTCCAGAAAACCGCACTGCATGAACTGATGCAGAACGTAGGTCGTCAAATTCACCATCTGCGCAAAAGTCAATCCGGCGCGAAACTGGCAAAGCTGAACGTGGCTGAAGATTCTCTTTTCCCTGAGTCCCAGCCCGATGAACGCGCGGTTCTGTTTCTGGTCGCGGCCGGTGTAGGAATTGCCGACCTTGTGCTTTTCGTCGGCCCTGTCGTCCCCGCAAAACTTCCTGTAGCTGATTTCGGGGTATTTGACGGCTTTCAGGATTTCCGCCCGGAGAAACAGGCTGGGGGAATATTCCCTCATCGCGGGCGAATATCCCTCGTAGGACAGGAGTTGATCGACTATCTGGTTGTCGAGCAGTCCGTCTATTATCCGCAGTTCCTCGTCCTTGATATACTTGGAGGGCTTCATGCTCCTGGTCTCGAACATTTTCCCCCGGTAATGGCTCTCGACGAAACGTTCCATCTTCTCAAGGTTCATTATGTCCTCGGATACTGTCTGTTCCTCTATTCCGAGCAGCTCGTGCGGCGGAGTCTTCACCTCTTTCTCGAAATCGTAGCTGCCGACGACCTCGTCCAGAACCTTCCTTGCGATTTCTTTCTTTTCTTTCTTCCGGAGCCGCTTCCAATCCGGATAATTTTTTCGACCTGTGCGGATGTATCGAAATTACCCCCTTGGGGGGGGGGGGGGAATTGTGCCGCCGTGCATCCGCACAGGTCCCAATTTTTCCCTGCGATCTCCCATATATTACCCTTCACTCGGTGCATCTTGCCTTCTGCGGTGTCTTGACTGCTCGATTTCATGGTATTACTCCTTTTCAGGATTTGTCGAACTCGGCCACAGCCTTATTGTAGGCGTTGCCCAAATCTTCCATGGCCGCCTCGATTCCCGATTTTATTTCTCCCCACGCATCTTCGCTGGAAGAACCCAGCTCCTTCAACTTTTCAGCCACGTCATCTCGTTTTTGACGCAATTCCGTCAGCTGTCGTTCAGCTTCAGTCTTCGCATCCCCTTCGAGTTGTTCCGCCTTTACCTGCATTTGGTCGATTTTTTCCCTGTATTCATCAACTGTTGCTTCCGCCTGTTCCCGAAAGGCCTGCATCTGCTCCTGGGTGTATGCCTTGGTTGCGTCATAAGCTTCCTTGGCTTCCTTCTTGACATCTTCCTTGGATACGGTTGCGGCCTTTTCCTGGTTTTGTTCCTTTTCTCCGCAACCCGCCGAGGCCCCCAAGGCCAGCAGCAGCATGATTGCCGTAAAAACTCTTGTAAACATAACGATTTTCATTTGAAAAACCTCCTTTTCGATTATTCTTACCATTCTTTTCTCAGAACAGACAAATATAAAGGCACATGCGTTAGTATAGCATGGAAATTTACCAGCCCGTCTCCTGTTCAACTCAACCAACTCATATATGCCTGGCACATTTCGTGCCATGCTGGACGAATCCGATCCAAATCAATGCAACAATATGACATTTTATCATGTTCGGCGATCGGACTTGGCCGTTCCGCCTGAAAATTTCTGTACGGAGGCAATTTTTCAGGATCTCGCATTCGGCAAACCCTGAACTTTCCAGATTATGTTTTCAATCCGATTTTATTGCCCGGCTCCCACAACCGTACAAGGATCAAAAAAAGGCCACATATGGCCAATTGCGCAAATGAGACCTTTATCCATAGCGGCAAATGTCCGGACCGAACAAGTTTTAGGGCAATTGCCATGGTAAATGGGCGCGATACACGCCGGCTAACCGAATGTCGAATACTTGGGACAATGTTCGATTATAAACAATTTTCGTGCGAGTTAAAAGGGAAAAGTATTTCCGGAGTTAAAAAAACGGACAAATCCGGGCTGCGATGCGAAAATGAAGATCTATCGACAGATGGAACGCGACGCGGTTTACGAAAAGATGAAGGAGCCGGGCACCTTTGGCGGATCGGGTTTTTCTCTTTCCTTGCCTGCCGTTCGACGTACTACGGGGAGAAAAAGAGGGGGTAATCTGTGACCATCGGTTGCATATGCCCCTTTCCACATGGCGCCCGACATCGATCGGGGGGAGTTTTCGTTTGTCCATTTTGATAAAAAGATCGGAGCGATGGGCCGTTCCATCGAACATTCGATATCTGGCATAAAAATTGAATACATATGTACGCGCAAGGACCGGCAGCAAGTTTAAAAACGTACCTGTCCGACCCTGACCAACTATGCATCAAACCATAAACCAGAAGGAGACATGCCATGAAATCAAGCTCAAAAGACAGAGTGGAGGGCAAGATCCACCAAATCAAGGGTAAAGTCAAAGAGGTCGCCGGCAAGATAACCGGCAGCACCGAACTGGAAACCGAAGGAAAAGATGAATACACAGTTGGCAAGGTTCAAGAAAAAGCCGGCGATATCAAGAGAGTTTTCGATAAGTAATCAAATACGCCAACATCCTAAATGAAGGCGCTTCAAAGGAGGTCAACATGCTTTGGACAATATTCGCAATACTTTTAATTCTATGGTGCTTGGGGCTGATGACCGGCTACACGCTGGGCGGCGTCATTCATGCCCTGCTGGTGATTGCCATTATTGTGGTGCTGCTCCAGGTCTTTCAAGGTCGCCGGCGGGCCTGATCCGCCGACGCAATGCCACCCAAAGTCAAGGCAAAAATGCAACGGGCAGATATTGTCGAATTGTGAGGTAGCTGTTTCAGGTCGGTGTTTCTCCAAAAGAGTGCCAGGGGCATTCGCTGAAATGAAGAGGAGGTAAATTATGTCTGAAAAAAATCAAACTCCAGAAGGTGCGCCCGTATCTTTGGGAGCGGTGCTGGAGAAAATTCAACCGAAGATCAAGAGGTTCAAAAGCGGTCCGTACTTTATAGCTGTCGTTGTTTTGGCGTCGGTGGCGATTATATCCTGGAACGTCTGGTTTACTGTTCAGCCGGAGGAGACGGCTATTGTGCAACGCTTTGGAAAAGTCATGCGCACGGCAGGGCCGGGACTGCATTTCAAACTGCCTTTCGGCGTGGAGAAGACGCGCTTCGTGCCCACGGCCCGCGTACTCAAAGAGGAGTTCGGTTTCAGGACAGTGGCCACTATTCCCGGCGAAAAGACGCAATATGCGAGCAGATCCTACAAGGACGAGTCGCTGATGCTGACCGGAGATCTGAACGTTATCGATGTCCAATGGATCGTCCAGTATCGCATCGAAGACCCGATTCGCTATTTGTTCCAGGTACGCGACACGCCGAAAACGATTCGCGATACCACCGAGGCTATCATGCGACGGGCGGTCGGAAACCGCCTCGGCAGCGATGTGCTGACGACCGGTCGTGTGGCGATCGCAAGCGAAGCCAAAAATGAGATACAGAAAGTCCTGGCGGCCTATGAGTCCGGCGTGCGATTGGTTACCGTGGAACTTCAGGATGTGACCCCGCCGGACAGCGTTAAACCGGCCTTCAACGAAGTGAACGAGTCGCGTCAGGACAAAGAACGGACGATCAACAAGGCACAGGAGCAGGCCAACCGGGAAATTCCCAAGGCAAGGGGAGTGGCCACGCAAAGAATCAGCGAGGCCGAAGGGTACGCTCTGGAGCGGGTCAACCGCGCAGAAGGAGAGGCTACCCGTTTCGAGGCTATTCTGGACGAGTACCAAGTATCGCCGCAGGTCACGCGTCGGCGTCTTTATCTTGAAGCCATGACGGGTTTCCTGTCGGAGATGAAGGGACTTTATATTGTGGACAGGGATCAGAAGGCCATGGTGCCTTGGCTCCCGTTGGAGTCCGGTAACCAAACCTCGGCGAGGGAGATTCAGCCATGAAAATTACTTTAAAAACGGCGATCATAGTCATAGCGGCGGTTATCCTGCTTTACAGCGCAATTTATACACTGGAAGAGGGGAGGCAGGCGATTGTCGTGCAATTTGGCCGACCGGTGGGCGAAGCGGTGACCGAGGCGGGACTGCATTTTAAATTGCCTTTTATTCAAGAAATCCGGCGGTTCGAAAAGCGATTGCTCGTCTGGGACGGCGATCCGAACCAGATTCCAACCAAAGGCCGCGAGTTCATCTGGGTGGACACTACGGCACGATGGCGAATCGCGGACGCGAAAAAATTTCTCGAGAACGTTGCCAGCGAGGAGGGAGCGCAATCCCGTCTGAACGACATCCTCGATTCCGTCGTGCGCGACCAGGTGTCGAGCAGCGAACTTGTGGAACTCGTTCGCAGCGCATCGTGGGAAATTCCAGAGGATGAAGTGCTCAAGGATGTCCCGAAGGAGCGGGAAGAAGAGCTTAAAAGAGAAATCGCGCGCGGGAGGGAGGACATCACCCGAACGATACTGACCGAAGCGCAAAAAATCATCCCTCAGTACGGGATCGAACTGGTCGATTTGCGTATCAAGCGCCTCGATTATGTGGAAAGCGTTCGTGAAAAGGTCTATGAGCGCATGATCTCGGAACGCAAGCGCATCGCCGCGCAGTTTCGCTCCGAGGGAGAAGGACGCAGCGCGGAGATCCTCGGTACGATGGAAAAAGAGCTGCGCCAGATTCGCTCCGAGGCCTACCGCCGGGTACAGGAAATCCAGGGCCAAGCCGACGCGGACGCCACGGGTATTTATGGTCGGGCGTACGACCGAAATCCCGAATTCTACGCTTTCTTGCGCACCCTTGAAAGCTACAAAGAGAATTCGAACAAGAATTCCGTACTGATACTCACCACGGACAGCGACTTTTATCGATACATCAAGAAAGCGACTCCGGACGAGACCTCGAGCCCGTCGGGTACATCGGATACGGCTTTACCAAGGAGTACGCCGTAGAGATGGGATGCTTCCTCGATATCGCAGCAAAGAAAATTAGGAGGATGCGGCCGGAGACGGCGCAACCACTGCGGCCGTTCTGGCCCGGGCCATCTATCGCGAGGGCACAAAGCTCGTGGCGGCAGGCTTGAACCCCGTAGCCATCAAGCGAGGCATCGACAAGACCGTCGATCTGGTCGTGAATGAACTGAAAAGACTGTCCAAACCGACAAGCTACAAAAAAGAAAATCTTCCGCATACGCAAGGCGTGCCGTCGAAGATTAGAAAAAATGGGCGTCCCGAAATGCCGGGAGGCCCGATTTCAGAAAGGAGACATCATGGAAAAGACTTACGAACCGAAAAAAATCGAGAAAATTCTGTCCCGGGCCGACGAAATGCTCGACCAGTTGAACTCCGGGTTGATCGAAGACATGGAAGAAACCCGACGAATCCAGGTGGAAGCATATGCCGAGACATTGAAAAAACGAAGACTCGAAGTCCTTGAAAAAATAGAGAAAGCCGAAAAACTGGAAAATGCTTCCACAAGCGAGGGAATCCACGAGGCCATCGAGGATATCGTGAAGGCCATGAAGGCCATGACAAGTTATCTGACCTGATTTGCGTCGATCGGATATGATCGAAGCTTTGGGACCCAACTACGGAGAAATCGGAAAATCCGCGAAGCATGAATCCATACACCGATTTGGTTTTAGTGACGAGTTCTTCAAATCGACAACGGTCTCAAATCGGACAGACATAAAGGAGCACTAATATGAAAGAAGGCACAATGGATTTTTTTCGTATCGTACTATCTGTGATAATTCCGCCGTTGGGGGTCTTCATGCAGGTAGGTATCGGTCTGCATTTTTGGATTAATATCATATTGACCTTGTTGGGTTATGTCCCGGGGCTGATTCATGCGATCTGGATTATTACAAAAAAATAGAAAAAACTTTGCACGCGCTTCCGACCGCGACGAGAGAACGAAAGCAATAACGGGGAGCAACCAAAAATGAAAACGACCGACGCCTTCGACCAGATCAGGCAGAATGCCGTCGGCAACGCAGCCATCGTTTTGAGAATGCTCCGCGCGCTTGAAACCATCGCCGGTATTTCGACCAGTCCGAGTCGGAGACGGATACCCTCGCCCGGCACGGCCGTGAACTCGCCTCCCTCGACACTGAAACCATGCAGGCTTTCGATGCGTTCCTGCCGCCCTTCTGGAGCCGGGGAAACCCCATCGACATCCTCGGCGACGCCTCGGCGGAGCGGTTTTGCCGCGCTCTGGAAGTCTGCTTTACATCCAAAAACTTATCGTGTCCGGCTAATCGATCAGAACATGTTCTTTTTGGGGTGAACTATGCAACGATATAAAATTATACATCGTACCTACTATAATTATTCGGAAAAAGTGACTCTCGGGACGCATAAATTACTCCTCCGTCCACGAGAAGATCATGAACTGCGGATTGAATCTTTTGTTTTAAATGTCACCCCTGCGGCGAACCTGCTCTGGCATCGAGACGTGGAAGGCAATTCAGTCGCCCTGGCATCTTTCGATTCCCCCGCCAGCCAGCTTGCGATTGAGAGCGAAGTGATAATCCGGCAGAACAACGAGGCCCCCCTCGATTTTTTGGTTGCCGAATACGCAGTCGACTACCCATTTGCATACAAACCCGGCGATCGCATTTTGCTTTCTCCATATATGGAGTTGCCTGATCAGGAGACAAAAGACATCGTCAACAAGTGGATTGCCAACTTCTGGCTGCCATACGAACCGATCCAAACCTATTCCCTGTTGCAGAGGCTGGCCGAATACATAAATCAAACCCTGACCTACCGGGCAAGAGAAGCACCCGGAGTTCAATCGCCCCGGCTGACATTGTCCGGCGGAACCGGATCCTGCCGGGACTTCGCATTGCTCTTCATGGAATCTGCAAGGTGTCTGGGCTTGGCTTCTCGCTTTGTAAGCGGTTATCTCCACGCACCTTTGATGGCCCACATGGTTGGAGCGACTCATGCCTGGGCTGAGATCTACCTGCCGGGAGCAGGCTGGAAGGGATTCGATCCCACTATTGGCAAAATCGCCGGTACCGATCACATTGCCGTAGCTGTAGCGAGATTGGCCGAAGCAGTGCCACCCGTTGACGGAACGTTCATAGGTGCAGAGAAGTCGCGTCTTGATGTGGGGGTTTGGGTCAGCAAGTGTTGATCGGCGAGCAACGCTTCAACCGGTGAAGCAAGATTGCACGGGGGAGCGCGGGGATTTTTGCGGTTTCAGGCCCAATACCTTGGAAGAATCCGAATTCCACAACGGAAGGATGTTCTCGCGTCCACCCGCAAAGCGCTCTCGGAGGCGCCTCGTTTAGGCGATATCGAGGCGACCGATCGCGCTGTATTCGATTTGTATGGCCTGTCATTCAAAAACCGAAACTCAGGCGGTCGTCGCGGCAACCTCTCGGGCCTGCTTGTTCGATTTGGCATGGTCCCGCGCCACGAGCATGTAGATGGACGGAATGACGAAAAGGGTGAACACCGTTCCCGCGGCCATGCCTCCTACGAGGACCAGGCCGATCGAGTTTCTGGCCGCGGCGCCGGCGCCGGTGACCAGGGTCAGGGGAAAGTGTCCGGCGATGGTGGCGCCGCTGGTCATGAGGATCGGTCTCAGCCTGGTCAGGGCCGCCTCGCGAACCGCTTCCCGCTTGCCGAGCCCCTTCTCCTGGAGCTTGTTGGCGAACTCCACCACCAGGATGCCGTTCTTGGATACCAGACCGACCAATGTCACCAGTCCCACCTGGGAATAGATGTTGAGGGTGGTGGTCCAGCCGCTGGTCCAGAAGGGAACGTTGGGATCCGGCATTTTCAGGAACGTGAAGACGAGGGCGCCGAACATGGCCAGGGGAACGGATCCTGCGAGGATGACGAAGGGGTCCCGAAAACTGTTGAACTGAGCGGCCAGCACAAGGAATATGAGGATGACCGCCAAGCCGAACGCCGAGATGAACTTGTCGCCCTCGGTCCTGAGCTGGCGAGATTCTCCGGTGTAGTCCAGAACGTAGCCCCTTGGCAGAATCGCGGCGGCCTCGCTTTCCAGAAACTTCAGCGCCTCGTCCAGGGGGCGGATGGCCACGCCGCTGATCTTGACCGCGTTGAGCTGCTGGAAGCGGTTCAGGGAGCGGGCCGTCGTGGTGTTTTCGATGGTCGCGACGCTGCCGAGGGGCAGGAGTTCGTTGGCGGGCCCGGTGATATAGATATTGAGGAGTTGTTCCGGATTCAGGCGGTTCGCCCGGCTGATCTGGGGGATGACCTTGTAGCTGCGGCCGGCGATGTTGAAACGGTTGACGAAATTGCCTCCGAGCATGGACGCCAGGTCCGAGCCTACCTGCTGGAGGTCGAGGCCGAGATCCGCGACCTTGTCGCGGTCGATGACGATCTCGGACCGGGGTTGGTCGATTTTGACGTCGATGACGGGCGGGAAGGCGAACATGCCGCTATTCATGGCCTTGATCTGGATCTGGCGGGCGAACTGCAGGATCGTGTTCGACTCCGCCGTGGACGTCAGGAGAAACTCGACCGGGAACTGCCCGCCGCCCGGCAGGGCCGACGGCGTCACGGGGAACATCCGGATGCCCGGAATGCGGGAGAGTTTTCCCTGAACCTCCGGAAGGATCTGGAAAACGGTTCGGTCCCGCTCCTCCCAGGGCTTGAGGACCATGCCGCCGAAGCCGGATGTGGGACTGGTGACCTGGAAGGTGAATTGGGTTTCCGGCATGCTCAAAAAAATATCGTTGGCGGCCGCGGCATACCGGCTGTTCTGATCGAGGGTCGAATTGGCCGCCGCATCGAGGATGCCGAAGATGACTCCCTGGTCCTCGGTCGGCGCCAGTTCCACCGGCGACATGACGAACATGGGAATGGCGAGAAGGCTTGCGACGACCCAGACCGTGTAGACCGCCGGACGGGCGTCGAGGGTCGCATCGAGCAGCTTTCCGTAGAAGAGTCTCAACCGGTTGAAGCTCCGGGAAATTATTCCGGCGAGCCCGTGCTCCTCGATCCCGGGTTTGAGCAGTTTCGCCGACATCATGGGCGACAGAGTGAGGGCCACGATGCCCGAGATGGTCACGGCCCCGGCCAGGGTGAACGCGAATTCCCGGAAGAGCGCGCCGGTGAGCCCGCCCTGGAGGCCGATGGGCGCGTAGACCGCCGCCAGGGTGACCGTCATGGCGACGATGGGACCAACCAGCTCTCGGGCGCCCAGAAGAGCGGCGTCCGTGGGCGACTTTCCCTCGCTCAGGTGCCGTTCGACGTTTTCCACCACGACGATGGCATCGTCGACGACGAGTCCGACCGAGAGCACGATAGCCAGCAGGGTCAGCAGGTTGATGGTAAAGCCGAACACCTGCATGAGGAATACGGCGCCGACGAGGGAAAGGGGAATGGCCACCACGGGAACGAGAACCGACCGAAACGATCCCAGAAAGAGAAAGATGATGACCACGACGATGAGCAGAGTGTCGCCCAGGGTCTTGGTCACCTCGCGGATGGCGTTGGTGATGTAATCGGTGGCGTCGTAGGCCACGCGCGCCGCCATGCCGGTGGGAAGCTGCGCCTGGACGGCCTCCATTTCCCTGGCCACCCGCTGGACGACGTCGATGGAATTGGCGTTGGGCAGAGGCCATATGCCCATGAACACGGCGGTCTGGCCCGAAAAGCGGACCTCCGCGTCGTAGTCCTCCGCGCCCAGCACGACCTCGCCGATGTCCTCCAGCCGAACGATGGCCCCGTCCTGCTCCCGGATGACGAGCCTTTTGAACTCCCGGACCGTGCTCAGGTCGGTATTGGCGACGAGATTGACCTGGACGAGGGAACCCTTGGTTTCGCCCACCGCCGCCAGGAAGTTGTTTGCGGCCAGGGCCTGGCGCACTTGCCGGGGGCTGATGTCGAAGGCCGCCATCCGGTCGGGCTTGAGCCAGACGCGCATGGCGAATGTCCGCGCGCCCAGGATGTCGGCGCGCTGGACGCCTTCGATGGCCGAAAGCCGGGGCTGGACCACCCGGACCAGATAGTCGGTGATCTCGTTTTGCTTGAGCACGTCGGACGTGAAGCTCAGGTAGGCCGACGCGAACTGGCTGTCGACGGACTCCACGTTGATGATGGGCACCTCGGCTTCCGGCGGCAGGTCTCCCCGGACCTGATCGACCTTGGAGCTGATTTCCGACAGGGCCTTGATGGCGTCGTAGTTGAGCTTGAGGCGGACGCTGATGGTCGAAAGCCCCTGGGCGCTCCTGGATTCGATGTACTCGATGCCGTCGGCCGCGGCGATGGCCCGCTCCAGGGGCATGGTGATGAACCCGCGGACCAGCTCGGCGCTGGCGCCCACATAGACGGTCGTGACCGTGACCGCCGAATTTTCGCTGCGGGGATATTGCCGAACGTTGACCGAACGGATCGCCTGCAGGCCGGAAATAACGATCAGAAGGCTGACCACCAGCGAGAGGACCGGCCGGCGGATGAAGATATCGGTAAATGCTCTCATAGTGCGAAGCTCTGTAAGACCAACTTAAAAAAGTTAAAGCGGGACATCCTGCAACCTTCCCGAATCAGTTGTTTTCCGGCTTGGGGTCCATCTGGAATTCCGGGGAAAGGGTATTGTCGACGACGACGGACTGACCGTTGCGCAGCTTGAAAACCCCGGTGCTCGCCACCGTATCGCCCTCCTCCAGCCCCGATACCACAGCGGCGAAATCGCCCCGTTTCTCGCCCAGCCGGACGAACTGCTGTCTAAGGACCTTCGCGGTCTTTCCGGTCGTTTCGTCCTTCGACTCCGCGACAACGAACACGGAATCGCTGTAGGGGGCGTACAGAACGGCCGTTTCGGGAATGACGACCACGGGTTGCCGATCAGGCATCACCACGGCCACATTGACGTACATGCCGGGGCGAAGCCGCTCCTCGGGGTTGTCCATGGTGGCCTGGATTCGGATATTGCGCGTGGCCGCATCGACCTCCGGGTTGATGGCCGTGATCTTGCCTTCTATGGTCTTGCCCGGCAAGGCGTCGGTCTCGACCCGGATCGTCATGCCCGGGCCAATCCGGGCGATTTCCTTCTGGGGAAGCAGAAAATTGACAAAGATCGGATCGAGGGCCTGAAGCGACACGATGGCGCCACCTTCCTTCAGGAGTTGACCGAGGTTGACCAGGCGGATGCCCAGTCGCCCCGCAAAGGGTGCCCGGATGTTTTTCTTCTCGATGACGGCGCGGATGCCGTCCGCCTCGGCAATGGCCGACTTGTACTTGGCGTCGGCGTTGTCGTACTGGGACCTCGAAATCGCATTCTTGGACAGAAGCTCCTTGATGCGCTCGAAATCGGCCCTTGCCAACGTCGCCGAGGCCTCGGCCGCTCGCAGTTGCGCCTCCTCCAGGGAGGTGTCCTGTTGCAGCAGCAGGTCTCCGGACTCGACCTTTTTGCCGGGTTCAAAGGCGATCCGGACGATCTTGCCGGTCACCTCCGCCGTTACCATGACGCCCTGGACCGCCTCCAAAGACCCGACGGAGGGGACCGCAGATTCCCACGATTCGGCCTTGGCCCGGGCGGTCGTCACCGTCTCGGGCGGCGGTGCGAAATTCTTCCCCCGGGAGACCATCTTTCCGATCTGCAACGCCTTGATGCCGCCGATTGCCCCGACCAGGACGATCAGTCCAATGATTGCGAGAAATATTTTCTTTTTCATAATTCTGTTTTTTCACCAAGCTTCAGGGAAAATCCGTCTATGTCGTCGACCGCCGGTTTCAATAGATCGTACGGGTCCTGACCGTCTGCCAGCCCGCCAAGATAATAAACCCATCCGCCCGATTTGAACGCGATTCGTTCGATGCCGTTTCTCCCTAGCTCGTCCCAGTCGTATGCTGCAATGAAGTGCTCGATATCAAAACGTTTTAGAACTTTCGCCGCCTCGGGGCCGAGATAGGTACCCAGTGTCGAAACCACCACTGGCTTATCCTGGTCCCGTAGCAGGTTGTAGAAGGCGAAATAATCGAAGATGCCCTCCACCAGTATGATCGTCCGGTACTGCCGGATATATCGCACTGCCTTCTCAATGCCGTAAAGCCAGGTCTCGGAGGAAAGAGGAACTTCTCTGTTTTGGTGTTTGAGCCAGCGGATGCCCCTATCGTCCGGACGTCTGCCGACAATTCCAACCGGAGAGGCGTCCGCGTCGCAAATGGGGAACACGATCTGCCCGGCAAAAAAATCGCCGTAATTTCTTGAAAACGGATATTTCCGCATGAAATCGATCTGCTGCCAATAGTATCCGTATCCCTTCGCGGTCGCATCGTTCAAAAACCTAATCAATCCACCGTCCGAGAATTCCTCGAAGGCCCCGTCGTTCTTTTCAAAGCGTGGGGCAAAAGCGCTTACGAGCGCCCTGCCCCGGTGCTTTTCATCGCTGTATGGCGGGGCGTAGCCGATGTTGAACTCGCGTACGGTGTCCTTGTCGACACCCCGGCGGGCAAGATAATCCCAAATGTGCTTGAACCGGTCTTCATTCGACATCAACAGGTCGTTGTAGAAGCCGGCGGCATCGTCCAGGACGGCAGCCATTTTTTCGTCGATCTTCTTCGGTTCAGCAAAACCCGCCGTATCATCGGGTTCCGGTGCTTCGTCAGGTTCGGGGATGCAGGGGCTGACGCCATCATAAGGCTTGAAATCCGCAACACCCGAATGCTCGGCCCAAACCTGCTGCGCCTTTCTGAACCGATACTTCTTCCGCAGCATGATAACGTCGTAAATATCCCAATCCCCTTTGCATGCGCCAAAACAATGGAATCGCACGTCGCCGGTCTTATTGACATACACCGCGAAACTGTCTTTGGTGTCGGCGTGGAACGGGCATGGGGCACTATACCGATTTTTTTTCAAGTGCTTGAAACGAATACCAAGCAAAGGTTCGATATAGTAGATGACGTCATCGATGGTCGCTGCAGATGTTATCTCCTGGTAATTTTTCATCGTGTATCCTTATTCCTGGATTTCAAATTAAATCATTGCAGGTCCTCGCCAAATTCCGGGCCATGCGGTTTCCTCGGAGCGTATCCCGCGATACCGATCATGAGTCTCACCAAACCATAGCTTAGCCAACTCGCCAGGCGCAATCCGATGGGTTTTGTTTTCCAGCGGGTCTCCTCTATTTGCCGCGCCCCCAACTTGATGGCCTGAACCAGGCTAAGTTTCAATTGTTCGGCAAAGCCTTCATCGTCGACAACGACATTTGCTTCAAGAGAAAGCAGCAGGCTGAAAGGATCCAGATTCGAAGAGCCCACAGTAGCCCAATGCCCGTCAATCACTGCAACCTTGGCGTGCATAAGGCCCTTGCGGTATTCATGAATCTCAATCCCTGCATCCAGAAAACTTCCATATAGGGCGTGCGAGGCATAATGCAACAATGGGTGATCCATCTTTCCTTGCAACAGTAAGACCACTCGGACCCCCCGCCCGGCTGCATCCACAAGCGCGTGGCGAAAATTCAATCCGGGCAGGAAATAGGCACTTGCAAGAATAATTTCGAATTGCGCATGTTCAATCGCCTCAAGATAGGCGTCTTCAATATCGCGGCGGTGACGGATGTTATTCCGCACCAGAAAAGCAGAGCGCATAAGGCCTTTAGGCGCGGTTGGAGCAACTGTTCTGTCATTGTCCCAGAACCGCCGGCCGGGGCGCAAGCGGGTCGAGGCCACGCGCGACCACACCCGGCTGACGGAATCATGAATTTCTTTCACCAGCGGCCCCTCCACAGTTACAGCGAAGTCGTAGCGAATCGGCGCTTGACTATTGCTATCCGTATCATCGATAACATTAATGCCGCCGACGAATGCAATCTTCCGGTCTACAACCACAATTTTCCGGTGCAGGCGACGCAGCCGCTGACGCCGCAGGGTCCAAGGCGATGTCTTTGGCCGGAACTTCAGCACCATTGCACCGGCCGCCTCCATATATTCGACCATGGTTGCCGGCAAACGAAGCGATCCGAATCCATCGATCAGCAGGTGGGTTTTTACACCGCGAAAGGCAGCCCGCCTGAGCGCTTCGGCAATGCGTCGTCCGGTATTGTCGTTTTCGAAAATATAGCTTTCCATATAGATCTCATGCGCCGCCCGGTCCAGCGCTGCTTCGACCGCCGGAAAATAAGCTTCTCCGTTTTGAAACAGGGTGATCTGATTGTCTGAAATCATGTGTCCTTTCTCTTTTCGAGTCCACGTCAAATCACTTTTCCTTCCTTTACACGCCGGGTCCCGGAAAAAGTTGGTGATCCCGACGAGCAGATCCTGGAAAAGGGAATTCGGCTCGGCGGGATTGTTCTTCAGAAAAACGAGAACGAGATACTCCGAGACGCTGTTGCTGCGCTTGACACGCATGCGCCTCTGGATGCGCCGGAGCACGGTGCTTTTCTTGTAAGGAGAAATCTTCGAGGATCGGGTCGTAATCCGTAGGAGGGATGTAGACCGTTTCGGGGGAAAGACGCATGCCGTCTTTGAGAAGCACCACAGGCAGTCTTGCTTTTCGTTCGAGAATCTCCGGCAGCCGGGTTTTGTGATCCGGGGTGGATATGAGTGACCACCACGAATGCCATGCCGCTCTTTTCGGAAATTCCGGAGACGAAAGATTCCAGAGCCTCCAGTCCGCATGCCGAAGCCCCAATCCCGACGACCGGAAAATTGCTTTGTTCGATTTTCTCCATATCGACCTTCCAATAGTATGTTCGGCTTGACTATAATTACCGTTTTTTTCCGAAATGTCAATTTTCGCACACCAGCGCGCCGAGCCCTGCGGCTTTCAAGGCATGATTCAATAGCCGAAGCGTATCGGATTCGTTCTCTATGCTCAACGCCTTTTTCGCAAGCTCGCGCCCCTGCTTCATGGTGAAGCTTCGGAGGGTCCATTTGACGCGCGGCAGGCTGGACGGATTCATGCTCAGCGAATCGACGCCGAGACCCAGCAGCAGAAGGGCGGATGCCGGGTCACCCGCCATTTCGCCGCAAACGCCGACCGGTTTGCCGTGACTACGGGACCTTTGGACGATATCGTTTACGACATGGACGACGGCTGGATGCAGATTGTCGTTGAAGCCCCGCACCTGCGGGTTGCTTCTGTCCACGGCCAGTAAATACTGGGTAAGATCATTTGTTCCGATGGAAAAAAAATCCACGCGTTTCGACAACTCGGCCATTAAAAATGCGGCCGATGGCACTTCGACCATGGCGCCTATGCGTGGCCTTTCAAAAGCCCGGCCCTCCGCAGCCAGATCCAGGCAGGCGCGGTCCAAAAGCTCGATGGCCGCGTCGATTTCGCCGACCCTGCCGATCATGGGAAAAAGGACCCGCAGGTTCCCGAGCCCGGAATTGGCGAGGAGCAACGCCCGCAACTGCGTCAAAAAAACGTCGGGGTTGTCGAGGGTGAAGCGTATCCCGCGCCGACCCAGCAACGGGTTGGTTTCGGCTATGGTGAAAAAAGGCAGCTTCTTGTCGCCGCCGACGTCCAATGTCCTTATTGTAACGGGCTTTGGAGCGAAGGATTCCAGCAGATCGCGGTAGAGACGACATTGGTCGTCCTCTGTGGGAAGCGTGTCGCGAGCGATAAAAAGAAATTCCGTGCGATACAAGCCTACGCCTTCGTATTTTCTGGCAAGCATCGACAAGTCTTCCTCGCCGATCCCCAGATTCACATGCAAAGGGATGGAAACCCCGTCCAAGGTCTGCGCCGGAAGATGGCGAAGGGCTTCGACCCGGGCGGAAAGGGCCTGTTCTTCCCGGATGCTCTGCCGAAACGCATGGATGTCCTCGGGCGAAGGGTTGATGCAGACAACCCCCCGGTTGCCGTCGACAGTGATGTCGCAATCCTCTACATGGCTGATCGGAAGATCGGCCAGCCCCATGACGGCGGGAATACCCAAAGCCCGGCAAATGATCGCAACATGGGATAGAGCCGAACCTTGAATGCAAATCACGCCGGCCAGCCGCCCCCGAGGCATATTTGTAATCTCGACAGGACTGATTTCGCTTCCCGCCAGGATGCATTCCTTTGGATAGGTCCCGGCCCCGATCCCGGACTCGACCTTCTGCAAATGGCCGAGTATTTGCCGGCCGATATTGCGGATATCCTCGGCGCGCGCGGAGAGATAAGGATCGCTCATCTGCTCGAAGACTCGTGCCATCTCGAAAATGGTGTCTCTTAAAGCGCCGCGCGCCCATTGCCCCTTTCGAATCCGCGCTACTGCGGCGGCGGTCAACTTGTCGGATTCCAGCATCATGGCGTAAGCATCGAACAGGGAGAGGACGTCGCCGGACAAGCTGGCGCTCATGCGTTCTTTGCCCGCCAGCAATTCATTTTTTGCCGATTGAACGGCGGCCTGGAAAACTTGTATTTCCGAATCGATATCCCGCGCTTTGCGGTAGGGGACCGATTGCAGGTCCGCAGGTTGCGACAGCACGATTTTTCCAATGGAAAGACCGGGCGCGCAAGCAATTCCGCAGATGGAAATTTTTCCTCGGCCGGGTTCGTTCAGCCGCCTGCTGAACTCCCATTTAGACAAAAGGCGATGGATGGCGCTCCCGATCTGGATGGCGAGCGTCGTAAAAAAAGCCGCCTCGTCGTCGTCAAAGCGGCACCGTTCATGCTTCTGGGCCACCAGAACTCCCAATACGCGGCCATGATGAATGACGGGCGCGCCCATAAAACCATGCAACAACTCGTCGCCGGTCCCCGGGACGTGGCGGTAGCCGGGATGATCGACGGCATCCGACAAGTTGACGGCTTCTTGATGCGCGGCCACCCAGCCCACCAACCCCTCGTTGCGAACTACCCGCACCTTGCCTACTGCGGCGCAAGCCAGTCCATCCGCCGCCATCAGCAGATACCGGTCGGTTTGCATGTCGTTGATATAGGCAGAACATGCATTTGCATCCATGGACGATCTGGAGCGTTTTACGGCCAACGCCAGCGCCTCGTCCAAATGCGTCGAGTTGTTGACTTCTCTTACAATTTGGCTTGAATTTAAAATCATAACGACACTTTACACTGGGGTGATGAAAATAGCAACATTTCGACACTAACAATTCGGATCGGTTTAGTTCCGCCTGCAATTTTCCGATTCGGTTTGCAACTGTCTTTCGCCAGCCGAAAAAAACCATAAATATCCTGGTTAATCAGGATTCTTACACGGTTAAAAAAAATGGACATTGGCGTTGCACCGCGCCCGGCCCCTTTGTCAAGGGGGCGATGAGCGCAATTCCACGCGAACAGGTTTTCCATTTCGATTCAAATCCATCCTGCAGACCCCGTCCGCCACTTTCCGCAATATCCGTTTGTTTTTCAACGACAGACCGTCGGTGTCTATCCAGTATGCGATTTCCCGAGAGGTTTCGACATAGCCGCCGCTTCTTTTGAAAAACAGTTCAAGCAGGCAGCTCTGGCTTATTTTTTCATCCAGTTGTTCCGTCAAGACCGGAAGGAAGCGAACGATAAGATTTTCAAGAAGCAATGTCCGGAAAGTCATGACCTTCTGTTTGCCAAAGTCTCTGTCGGCCCTCTGTTTCGGAGGACCGAGCGCCTCGACCTTCTCCTCCGCCAATTTTGCTTTCCTATTCAGCCCGTCCAGTTCGCCCCGCAACTCCGCGAGCTTGTTCTCGCGCTGGGAAAGGCGCTTTCCGTGTCCCTTCTCCTTCGATTCCCCTACCTTGCCCTCCTGCAAGGCTATTCCCGATTCCTTCTTTTCTATTTTGCCGCGAATCGCGGCCGAACTCTTTTCCAGCGTCTCCTTCTTTCTCGCTTGGCGCCGATCTTCCGAAAATATTGTCTTCGTCCCGAAATTGACGTCGAGAGCCCCGTGCTCCTTCATTCTCTTGAAGCTGTTCTCCTGAACCTCGGTGCGCCGGCGATAGATTTCCGGCCATTCGATCGGCTTCGCCATCTCCTCCGTGCAGGGCGTTCCCCAAAACGGCAGAAGCCGGTCTTCCTTCTCCACGATCACGAAATGCCTGCGATCGTCTCCAGGTTCCTTCCACGGGCCGGAATAAACCTTGCTTCCGTCCTCGAGCCGCCCTATGAATTCCGCATCCCAATCCGACAAGCCTTTTTATTGATTTGCGTCCAGCATGCAAATCAGGCCCCACTTCCTGTCTTCGAAGGCCCTGGCCACCTCCTCCGAGTTCACTTCGCAGTCGATGGCGAACAGCTTGATGCCGGTCAAGGCGACAACTTTTTCGCAATAGTCCATTATCACTCCGGGCAACCGGATGTCGGGAGGAAAAAACTCGAAGAACAGAGCGTCTTCCCGTTCGTTGTGCGACACCACCGCGTTCGACCCGGCCATGATGCGCCCCAGCATGGTTATCTTGCCCTTGTGCATGGATGCCTTGGTCCAGAATGCGATCATGTGGCCCTCGATGTAGCAAACGGCCCCGGACTCCCGCGGAACCAGCGCGGGTACAAGCGCTTCGCCCGCTTCCTCGCGCTCGAGCTGTCCGAGGAACTGAGTCAATGTCGAACTCTGATACCCCGTGCCTACGATCGTTTCCAGAGCGTGTTCCTTCATGTCGTATTCCGTGAGCTTGCCGATCCCGAAAAGCGACGCGTAAAGCAAGGCCTTGAATCGACGCTCGAGCGTTTCGCTTCCGTGATTCGGCAATGGAAACGAATTGCCAGGGTTGTCGTCCTTGTAGATTCGCACGGTTTCCTGCAAGATTCCAATCGTTTCGCAAAGCCCATCCGTCGTCTCCAGCCAGATGTCGAACAAGTGCGGACCCGCATGGGAAATGCGAGGACGAATCTCGACCAAATCCTTGTTCCGGCAGGCGTCTTCCCCGGTCGGTTCCCTCTTCGCGGGCCTGCCGCGTTTGCCGCCCAAGCCCCATTCCAGTCTCAATCGGTTGACATGCCGTACCTTGAGAGGCACGGGTCCCTCGATTTCCACGATTTGTTCGATAAGCAGGCGAGTCTGGCAGTCCGGATTGTTCGCAAGTATTTCGAACATTCGCATTTTAAGGCAGCCCGTTATTTTTCTGCCGTCGGAAAACTTCCTTGAAATTCCATCGTCCCATGCGGTATCTTTTTTCGCGTGCAATTTTGCGCCTCCCTTTTTTGGTATACGTCTGGGAGTGTATGATCGCGCCCTTTTTTTTGAATGTCCGATTGATTCTATAAATATTTCAGACAGTTACGATCAATATTGTACGAGTGTGTATGGAGCCTGTTCCATGCGAGACCTGCTTCCTATTCTGGTAAGCGTTCACGGATAGAAAAGCTACTGTTTCAAGCCGTTCAACTTCCTTTTTTTGTTCAATGGCAGCCCCGATTGCTTTTCTTGAAGAGAAAGCAAGGTAAATATTCGGTTAACCCATACTCGATTTTATTGCTACATTTCTACTTCGACAGCAGGATTTGTTTGAAATTTCCGCATAAAGAGTAAAGAAAAACATCCTTTTTCGGTATGCGTGCCTTGTGGTCGCCAAGCTTTCCCCTGCCTTTGGTCTGCCCGACGGAAATCCAGTTGGCCGCTTTGTAGCATGTTCCTTTGTACTTGCCGGATTCTACGAATGTCTCCAATAAAACCGGATGCAGATTGTACTTCGAATGCCAATCCGCGGGAAGCCTTTTTGCTATTCCTCCGAGAATTCTGGAGGCGAGGTTTTTCGAACTCACCCAGGGAAGGACCAGAAATCGCGAGTTGTTCACGATCAAATTCAGCTTGTTTTGCCGTTGGCGATCGTTCCATCCGATAAATCGGTCCCTCGGAGCCGTTTTCCAGGCGGCCGCGCCGAAGCCCGGCAGGGCCGGCAGATCGTTGCCGTTGCGGACCATGTATCGCAACTGGGCGCCCGGAAGCCTCTTGTACCCCAAATAGTGATAGCGATGAATGTATTCGTTCCACAAGGAGGATTGCTTTTTTCGGAAACCAAATCGAAACGCAGGTCGGCCAAAGCCCCTGCCGGAGTCGTCAGGCAAGGCTTTTGCGCAGTCTCTTCGGTAAACTGGATTTGCATTTTCGGATTGCCGTCGAGACCTCGGGAAGGCGGCAGGCTTATCAGGCCGGATTCGCACATGCGCAGCATGGCGACCCGACAGCTCATGTCTTTCAGGCCGCCGCCGGGCTTGTACCATTGCAGGGCCTGGCAAACCAGTCTGGAAATCTTCGTGCGGCTGTTTCCGGGATCTTGCGCGACAATGGCGCATATGGTTTCTATTTCCTCGGCGGTGAAATCTCTTCCGCAATATCGATAAACACGCATTCTATCAGGAGGAATCCCTGTGCGCCGGCTGGAGAGACAACTCGGCAGGCGTCGGCTTGTCATATTCCATGGCAAAAAACTTCGAATGTCCCGGGGAGCCTCGCCTCCGTTTTCCGCGCAAGCCTGCAGATACATTTCAAGCCACTGCCTGGGATTCAAATTGAAAAGGTTGCCGATCAACGCAACCCATTCCATGGCCCAGTCCGAGCATTGCGGCCAATTGTTGGAAACGGTCGGAAAATCCCCGCGAACGCGAGCCCGGCAATAGACGAGGACGATGTTGCATTCCTTGACCATGGATTTGCAGGCGCCGTAGCGATCTACATTGAGGAAGCCTTCTATGTCTTCTCCGAAATGCTCCTTCGGGACTTTGGCGCTTCGACTCGGATCGAGAACGTAGACCACTGCGGATTCGGAAATGAAAACCCGCAAATACCATCTGTATCCGACCTTGCCTTCGATCATGGCGAAAACGTACCAGCGGGTCTCGTCCGCGTGCCATTGTTCTTCTTCGAGGTTTTTGGCGACTATCGCTTCGTAGACGGGGTCGAATATCGGAGCCATGGCCTTTAGCACGTCGGTCAGCGTGCCTTGCGCCAAGTCGAAGTCGCGGGTGCGCAAATCTTCCAGGAGTCGATTCGTCGGCCTCATGAAGAGATATTTGTCCAACAGCGCTTCGACCCGGACCGAAACGCCGTAAATCCCCTTGGGCAGGACTCTGGCGGCGGGAGGCGCGCAGACGATTTCGGGCGGGGGACGGCAGCGGTACGCGGGAATATACTTTTTCCGTTTGACGATTCGCCTTCGAGCCCCGACCTCGATTTCGAGGACCTCGGAATCATCCGTGTCCGGAAACTCCTCGAAAGGCAGCCCGCAAATCGAACAGGTTCGTTCGTTTTCGAGCAGGCACAAGACCTCCGTTTCCGCTTCCAAATGGGAATAGTCCCTGCGACCGCGACCTCGACTTTCGCGCTGCCGCCCTCCGGGTCTCTTTTCGGCGTCGGGTCTTTCGGTTTCGGATTTTCCGGAACTCGTTTCGGACTTGCGTCCGTAAAGCTGTTTTTCGCGAAGCTTCAGCTTCGCTTCGAGTTCGGCTTTCTCGCCCTTCAGCCTGTTTTCTCTCTCGACCGCCTTTTGATGCATTTTCCGCCAATACGCTCTTTCGCTCTTCAATATTGAATTCTCCCGACGAAGCGGGCAATTCATGCAATCATCGCCGTTTTCGGAACCGCGAGCGGTCTGCAAGGCGAAATCCGAATTCGATTCGGCGCCGCAGAACTCGAGAACCGAATCTGAATCGACGGGGCAACATTCGTCGCCGCCGTCGCAAACCGGGTCGAGTTCGTTTATGCTACGATCATTCAGGCACATGCCCTCCTCGTAACATGGATTAGGTCACCGTGTTCCGAACTTTTTTCATGAAATCGCTATTTTTTTACAACCGCGGCCTTGGCGGAGTCGGCGCCGGTTCCTGGGCATCCGCGGCACCGCCGTGGAAGGCGGCGCTACCGCGGAATAGCCAGGGCCTTTGAAGAGCGTTTGACGCGTTATACCGTATTTACGGCTGTGTCTTCTCCACCTTGTATCCCATCGGAAGCTTCTTGAACCTGCCACCGTAGACGATGGGGTCGCCTTGGTAGCCCAGGGCTTTGAAGTCGATGTAGTCGGTGGCGCCGACCAGATGGCTGACGTCGCGGCCCTGCTGGGCCATCCAGGAGAAGTCGGTGCCCTTGTGGGCGATCTGCTTGAAGTTCACTTCGCGGCTGTCCTGGTGGCAGCGGTCGCATGTGCGTTCGCCCTGCAAGCTCTGGTGGCACTGCACGCAGGACAGGGCCATGGGCCCGGGCATGACTTCGTGGTTCAGGCCCCAGTACATCCAGGTCTCCTTCCAGACGTAGTCTCCGCTGTAGGCAAGGTTCACCGCTTCCATGCCGTCGGTGAAGGCCTTCTGCCAGTCGCGGTGCTTCCAGAAGGCGGTCTTGTCCTCCTTGTTTCTGGGAAACAGGTGCGGCACCAGGGCGTACTTGTATTTGGCATCGACCGCCTGCACTCCCTTCATGACCTTGAAAGGGGAGATCTTGGAGTTGGGATCCTTGAAGGAACCCACCGGCTCGGTCAATGCGACGACCTCGGCGTCCATGTCGAACGGGTCTCCCAACAGAATGCGCTTGGTGAATCCGCCGAACCATCTGTAGACCGGCTTTGCGGATTCCTTCCACTGGAACTCGCCCTTCTTCCAGTTGTAGTCGGGCATGCCATACTTGTCCTTTCCTACTTTGCGCTTCTTGTCTCCGGCCTTGGACCAGTCCCACCAGACCTTGGTGGGCTTGCACTTGGCGTAGACCGGCGAGTGGCAGGTGTTGCAGTCGATGGTGTCGGTGTGCTTGTTCAGGTGATGGTCGAGCGTATGGTTGCCGTAGTGGGGCTTGTTGGTGTGGCAGTCCGTGCAGTCCAGGGGGCCTTCCGCAGGCGGGACCGATGAGCTTCTGCCCGCGATCTTGTGGTTTCTGGTCTGGTGGCATTCGGTGCATGAAAAGTCGTAGCCGCCCATGTGGATGTCGCAGTTTCTGCTGGGATGCAGCAGTTGCCGCGACAAGTCGGCGTGCTTGACCGCCTCTCCGCCGCCGCCGTTGAAATGGCAGGCGCCGCAGCTTCGGCGACTCGTGGGGCCTACGTTCTTTGCTACTTTCACCAAATCCACTTCGGGGTCGGGCATGCCCGCCGCCGTGGGTTCTTTCTTGTACGTCCCGGTGGTGTCGTGGCACACCAGGCAGTCGATTTTACTCATGTCGTTGAAGTCGAATGATGAATCCTTCCATCCGTATCCGGCGTGACAGCTTGTGCAACGAGCCTCGTTGCTAATGGGGCTGATTCAGAAGTTGTTGATGGCTGTCGTGCCCTTGCCGTGCCGCACCTGCCTTCTGTGATCCATGGTGTAGGGAGAGTGGCCCCTCCAGAGCCAGTGCACGGTGGAGAGCATGTCTTCGCCCGAATTTTTGTGGCAGCGCAGGCACTCGTCGGTGACCTGCGTGGGTTCCGGGTTCGCGGGCAGTTGGACGAGCTTGTCGTGGTCGTGGATGTTCTTTCTGTGGCAGCCAGCGCAGTCCACGGGACCCTGGTTCATCTTTTCGTGGCAGCCCATGCAGTTCAAGTGGTAGGCTGCCTTCAGGCCGATTCTTTCCGGATGGTCCTCCTGGAACGGCTCCTGATGGCACGCCGAGCAGCGCGTGGTTTCGGAAGCCTCCGGGTCGGCGGGACGGGCGTGGTGGCACACGGCGCAGTCCTTCATGGACGCGGCGTGCTTGCTGTGCATGAATCGCACCGGTCCGTACATGTCTTCGCGCTTCTTGATGACGGGGCTGTCGAGCAGAAAATAGCTGCGGGTGATGTCCTTCACCCCGAAGCCCTTGTCTCTGAGCTTTTGCTGGCGGCACAGAAGACATTCGTCCACCACCGCCTCGACGAACGGGACCACTTCGCTTGCGCGCGCTTTGGCCTCCTCCTGGTCGGGCGCTTTCCAATCGGCTTCTTCGGGCGTTTTTGTATCGGCGGCCTTGCCCTCTTCGCCTTCTTCCGGAGTCGCCGCCATGGCGTTGAACCCCGAACTTCCGCCCGGCGCACACGGTACGACTGCTGCCAGAAAGACCACCGCCAGCGCGGAAAGCATGATAATGGTTGTTTTTTTCATGAAGACACCTCCCGGCTCGGTGCGCTGAGCACCGGCAGATATGTGACCAAAAATCGATACAGGAACATGAGGGCGGAGATCAGTCCCACCGTGATCAGTATTTCCCCCACGGCGGGAAAGTAATGGGATTCGCTCACCGGCGGCCTGTATCCTACGACAAAGACATTGACGCGGTTGAGCAGCACTCCCCCGACGATCATGGCGCAGGCGACGAAAAGCCATTGCCTGGAACGGCGGATTTTCTCCGACAGCAGCATCAGCCAAGGAATCGCCACCCCGACGATCAGCTCCACCAGAAACGAATTGGTCTGCGCGGTCCCGTCGAACAGGTAGACGTACGTCTCCCGGACCACCATGTCCCCGACCTTCAAGGCCAGGTAGAGCCCGAGCAAAATGACGGTGAACCTGGTGAGCGGAGTCAGTACTTTCATCTCCGAGTCGAGGTTCATGGACTTGGTGGCCAGAGTGGTTTCGAACACCACCATGGGATATCCCACGGCGATGGCGGAAGTCAGAAACAGCAGGGGCAGGATGGGCGTGTACCATAGCGGGTGCAGCTTGGTGGGCGCCACCAGCATCAGGGAACCGAGGCTCGACTGGTGCATGCAAGACAGCACCACCCCGGCGATGATGAACACCCACATGATCTTGTCAAGAATTTTGTCCGCCAGTTCCAGCAAAGCTTCCACCGGTCCGTTCAAGGCCGACAGGGGGCCGGGAAGGTTCACCCGCCCCTTGAACTGCTCCGTTACCACCGGCAGAAATTCGATGTATAGCACATGGAGGTAGAACATGACGCACATAGCCACTTCGAACAGCACCGAATTGAAGTTCCAGAAAATGGTGGGCTTCCAGATCGCCCAGGAGCGTCCGATGTCCACCAGCAGGCCCAGCACGACGAACGTGTAGCCCAGCATGGCGGTCAGAAGGGCAGGGCGCACCGCCGGTTCGTAGTAATGCCTTCCGATGATGTGCGCCAGAAAGGCCGTGGTGAATCCGCCTGCGGCCAAAGCCACGCCGGAGGCGACATCCACTCCTATCCAGATGCCCCAGGGCCTGGCGGTGGAAAGATTGGACACGTATCCGATCCCCCCGGTGAACCGCGCGATGACGGCGACCGCCCCGGCGGCCATGAGAAAGGCCAGCGTGACGACCCCGGGCGTCCAGAACCTGGTCCGCAACGGGTAAGGATGATGACTGCTCATGGGTTGCCTCCTATGTCGTTTTCATTTTGCTCGCGCTTGTTTCGAGACGCCCACATGACGCCGCCCAGGATGCCGTAGAGCGCTATGGGCGACCAGAGGTAGGAAAACAGCGAGTGCTGGATGGTTTCCGCAAGCTTCGGGGTCGGCTCCTCGGGCACGTCGATGAACCCGATCTTTTCAAAGGGAACTCCGGAAATGTACATCCAGGACGTGCCTCCCACTTCCTTTTCCCCGTAGATCCGGTCGATGTACTTGGACGGGTTGTCCTTGATGCGTTTTTTTGCCGTCGTAAGAAGCACGCTTCTCTTGCCGAACGTGATGGCTTCCACAGGGCAGATGCCCGCGCAGCCCGGAAGCCCGTTCTCCTTGGCGATCCGGTCGTAGCAAAACGTGCATTTCATGACCCGGGGAGTGACCGGATTGTGGTATTCGTACGCCGGAATCTCGAAGGGGCACGCCACCATGCAGTACCGGCAGCCGATGCACTTGGAAGCGTCGTATCGCACCGAACCGTCGGCCTCCTTGCTCAACGCCCCCACGATGCAGGCCGACGCGCACGCCGGGTCCTGGCAGTGCATGCACTGGATTTTCACGAACGTGGGCACAAGCTGGTTCCGCTCGTTGTACTGTCCGGGAAAATAGCGGTTGACCACCGTGAACGCCTTTTCGTCAGGCCGTCTGACCTTGTTCATGACGGTGGGGTCCTCGAAGGACCGCTCCGGGGGCGGCAACGAGTTGACCTGGTTGCAGGCATGCTCGCACTTCCGACATCCCACGCACCGGGTCAGGTCCACCAGACACCCGTAGGCGTCGGGCGGGGCCTTCAAAGACCGGGCGCGCGCGGATTTCGGCTTCGCAGTCGCAACAGCGGCCCCAGCCGCTCCCGCGACCTTGAAAAATCCTCGCCGAGTCAGATTCATATCGTCCTCCTTATTAATATCAGATTCATATCGTCCTCCTTATTAATAGTGGTTGCATCGATCTGTCGTTTTCCAGTCTCACGGCCCCGCGCATTTCACAATGCGAACCCGGAACCGGTTTCCCTCCTTCTCGATTTCTGCGATCCGGCTGGGCGAATTGTCCACGATCATTCGCACGGCAGAAACAACGTCCGGGTCCGCGAAAAGCACATCCACCGAATACCCGTCAGCGATTCCGTCCAGAAGACGGTTGAACAGCAACAGACAGATCGGCCATTCCAATTCGGTCAAATCGTATTCGGTCCTGTTCTCCATGGTTTCTCCGGAACGATCGGAAAATTCGAAAACTTGAAGTCCGAGCGCCTCGCTTGTTAAAAAGCGCGCCGCTTCGTCCGTGCGAATCCTGCGCGTTCGATCATTGCCTTCCAGGGCCTGGTTTTAGCAAATACGGCGCCAATCTACGGAAAATCGGGGAGAACTCGCCGAACGCACGGTTTTACAAGGGATGCGCGTTCAAAGATTTTCATCTTGCCGCGTTGTCGCACAACGCCTCTTAAACATATGTTTAAACGTATTTGACACTTGTTGTCCCGGCTTGTTCGCGGGAATATCCGGAAGGACGGCAGGTGATCGTGCGGCAAAACAATGCCTGGCGGCTCAAGGCATTGTGTCTTTATCTTTTACGGAAGGTATCGAAAAGTTGTTTTTTACCGCCCCAGGCAAGGTCCAAGCTCACTGGCAGGGATGGACCGCAGCGCAATCCCAGTCCATCGCAGGGCCTTGTTCGGCAATGGATTGCATTCTGGAAAACGATAAGCCAAGCTTCAAAACATTGCGAATGTTCTTTGCAGTCTTTAGCTTTCTCTTTTTTCCAAACAATTGCGAATTATACGAATTATAATCAGTGATTGAAAGATTTTTCGCTGTCAGCGTGCTGGGGAATGCAGAGGGGAGCCTTGTCGTTTTGTTTCCATCATGGTACTTTTTACAGGTGTTCAAGGAAGTTTAACGGTTGTTGAACCTGGGCTGCCAAGCCAACAGCCGTTCAGCATATCCGGACGAATTCGGAAACGATACCTGAATTCGCGTCGGAGACGACGGAGCCTTGCAAGGGCGGGGCTCGGATAAAAAATGGGGACGGAAAACGATGAAGACCCTGAACATCAATCGCCATTGGAGACGAATCATCAACACCATGAACGACGGTCTGATACTGATCGGGCCGGACGGGACGATCATGATGGTCAACGCGGCGTTCGAGCAGCTGACGGGCTATGCGGCGGAGGAGGTGGTGGGGAAGCCGTGCACGCTGCTCAAGTGCGATGCGTGCGAAAAGACGCTGCAATCCGGCGGAGGGCAGTGGTGCGCCCTTTTTTCCAGGGATCACCGGGACATCAAGCGTTGTCGGTGCATGATCATGAAAAAGGACGGAAGCTGGCTTCCGGCGGTAAAGAACGCCTCTGTGCTGCGCGGCGACGACGGGGAACCGCTGGGAGTGGTGGAGACGATCATGGACATCGGCGAGCTGGACCGTCTGGAGCAAAAGGTGGAGAGCCTGTCGCGGCAGCTGGACGAAAAGGGCGTGTTTCAGGGGATCGTGGGAGAGTCTCCCTTGATGCAAAAGGTGTTCGACGTGGCGGAGAAGGCCGCTAGGAGCGACGCGCCGGTGATCATCTACGGGGAGAGCGGCACGGGCAAGGAGCTGGTCGCACGGGCCATCCACAACCTGGGGCCTCGAAAGGACGGTCCTTTTGTTCATTTCAATTGCGCGGCCCTCAACGAATCTTTGTTGGAAAGCGAGTTGTTCGGTCATGTGAAGGGGGCGTTCACCGGGGCGGTGCGTCACAAGATCGGCCGTTTCGAGGCGGCCGACGGCGGCGACATTTTTCTGGACGAAATCGGGGACGTGCCGTTGGGCATACAGGTGAAGCTTCTTCGGGTCCTGGAAATCAAGCAGTTCGAGAGGGTGGGGGACCACCGTCCGGTTTCGGTGGACGCGCGGGTGATCACCGCAACCAACAAGAACTTGGAGGAGCTTGTCTCCCGCCAGCTTTTCCGGGACGATCTTTTTTTCCGCATCAACGTCATCCCCATCCACCTTCCGCCCCTGCGCGACCGCAAGGACGACATTCCCCTTCTGGTCGATTCGTTCATGCGACAGTTGAACGAGCGGACCGGCAAATCCGTCAAGGGATTGTCGCGCGGGGCCATGGACCGGTGTCTCCGGTATTGCTGGCCCGGCAATGTCAGGGAGCTTAGAAGCGCGCTGGAGTACGCGTTCGTGGTCGCCGAAGGGGCGTTGCTGGAGGAGGAGGACTTGCCTGCCCAGTTATTGCGGAAGGACGCTTTCGAAGGAATCGAGGAATGCCCTGCGCTGGCCGGACAGCCCAAGGAAAAAACGGAGCTGATCGAGGCCCTGCGCCAGACCGGCGGCAACAAGACGCAGGCGGCTCGCATCCTGGGGGTCAACCGGGTGACCGTCTGGAACCGCATGAAAAAATACGGGGTCGATATCGCCAAGGTGCTGAAAACCTAGACTGTTTTTCGGCCTGCGGAAATGTCGTTTGCAGGTTTTGTCGGAATTTGGTAATAGTACTTCTTAGAGTGTCCGTTTTTTAGCGAGGTGAAAAATGGCCCTGTTCTCGACTGAACGCCCTAATCTTGGCCGACCTGCTCCGGCGGCCAGGGACGAGCAAGTACGCTTTCAGTCCGGGAACTCGCCGGTTGTCTGGAACGAATCGACATTGCAATTGAACGAGTAGAGGAAATGTTTCGATACCAGAACATGTACGACATCAGCGTCACGCTCGGGGAGGAATCCATCGACTATCCCGGAGACACCGCTTTTCGGCGAGAGTTGTCGAGCAGGTTGGAAGACGGCGAGGCCTACGATCTTTCTAGCCTGGAACTCAGCGCCCATTCGGGCACCCACATCGACGCTCCCGCCCATTTTGTTCCCGGCGGAAAAACCATCGACCAGTACGAGGTTGGCGATTTCGTTTTTTCCGCGTTGGTTGTAAACATCGACGACAGGCAGTGCGTCAAGGCGTCTTTCGTCGAGAAAGCGAATATTCGACCGGGAGAGGCGGTTTTGTTCCGCACCGAAAATTCCGTGTCGGGACGCTGCCGCAGCGGTGTTTTTTCGCAGCGCTACGTCCACCTGTCGCCGGAGGCGGCTGCCGCGTGCGTGGCAAAGGGCGTCGCCCTGGTCGGCATCGACTATGTAAGCATCGAAAAATACGAGGACCTGAATTTTCCCGCCCATCGAATGCTGCTTTCGGCCGGCGTACTGGTCCTGGAGGGCATCGATCTGGTCTGTGTGCCGCCGGGAAGGTTCACATTGTTCTGCTTTCCGTTGAAAACGAGAGGCGCGGAGGCCTCGCCGACCCGAGCCGTGCTTGCGAGATAGGAGACGGCCATGACCATGTCGCGGATTTATCAGGCTGTGGAGAAAAAACCGAACCATCTTGAAGTCGGATACGGGGTTTCGGAGCGGGCGGATTCGTTCGCCGCAGGCGAGGAGGCTGCCCGGCAGGCCGTAGCGGGCATATCCGGGCAGCCGCTTTCCGCAGTCCTGGTTTTCTCATCGGTCAGGTACGACCTGGCGGCCCTTCTGGCCGGCATCGGGGGCGTGGTCGGCGACGCGCCGGTGATGGGGGCGACCACGGCCGGGGAGATTTGCAACGAACCCCGAAGGCGAGGCGCGGTCGTCGTGGCCCTGGCTTCCGACAGTCTGTCGGTGCGCGCGGGCGTGGGCGAAGGGGTTTCCTCCGATTGGCGAAACGCGGTGGAGCAGGCCCTGAACGCGCAGGGCGTCCAACCCCACTTTCAAGAAGACAATGCCGATTTCCGGTGCGATTTGAAGCGCCGGGGAAAATCGGTGTTTTCCATGTTGTTTTCCCCCGGAAACACACGGTACGCCGATTCCAGAAGTTTCGAGATTCTGGAGGAACTCAAAGGGCGATCTTCCAACAACATCCCTTTTTTCGGGGCAAGCAGCGCCGACGACTGGCTCATGGAGCAAAACCATGTCCTGTTCGGAACAAAGGTCTTCCCTGACAGTCTTCTGGTGGCGGTCTTCGAAACCGAGCTTCGTTTCGGCATCGCGGTGGGCCACGGTTTTTCCCCCTCGCGCAGGAAGGCGGTGGCGACCAAAGTCCTAGGCCACCGCGTGGTGGAGTTCGACGGCAAAGACGCGGCACGGGTCTATGCGTCCATGCTGGGAAGCGACATGGAGTCCCTCGCGGGCAAGCACGTCACCCTGGCGTCGGGCCGTCCCGCCGGGACCCCGGACCTGCTGGACCAGTATCGAATCAATGTGGCCAGCTATTTTTCCCCCGAAGGACATGTCCGGTTCGCGCAGCCCATCGCCGAAAAGAGCAGCGTCGCCATCATGGATTCGTCTCCGGACAAGCTGATCGAAGCGGGGAGAGAGACCCTGAAAAAGGCGCTGCTCAAAGGGGACATTCGCCGTCCGGCCGCCGCTCTGGTGTTTTCCTGCGCCTTGCGGACGCGAATTCTGAAAGACCGGGTACCCGAGGAGATCGCCGGAATGCGGACGTTCGCCCCCGATATTCCCCTGGTCGGCTTCTATTCCTTTGGCGAGCAGGGCGTAAACGACAACGGCGTCAGTCTCCATGCCAACGAGACCATCGCGATCCTCGCGCTGGGAGACGAGCTTTCCGTGTCTGCCGAAGTGGCCAGGGAGAACAGGCGGCTGTTGGAAAAGCAGCGCAAGAACGAAAAGGCGCTTCGCCTCCAGTCCGAAATCCTCTCCGCCATCCAGGATCAGGTCCTGATCGTCTCCAAGGACATGAAGACGATCTGGAGCAACAAGACTGCAAAGGACCTTTACGGCGACGGTCCCGAAATGTACGAAGAGCCGTGCTACCGGTTCTTCGAGGGAAAAGAGGCGCCCTGCGAGGACTGTCCCGTCATGGAGACCATAGCCGACGGTCTTCCCCACCAGGCCGTCCTGGAATCGACCGACCGGCAGGGAAACTCCGCGTGGAGGTTCCACAGCAGCCATCCCTATCTGGACGAGCATGGCGGCGTGTCCGGGGTGATCAAGGTCATCGCGGATTTCACCGAGAAAAAGCGCTATGAAGAGCTGGTCCGGGCCGAGCGGGACATGGGGGCCGCATGGAGCAGCGCGTTTGCCTTCGACAAGAGGCTGGAAATCTGCCTGGAGACCGCCGTCCGGATTTCCTCCATGGACTGCGGTTGCCTGTACTTGGTGGACGAGTCCGACGGCGCTTTGTCCCTGGTCGTTCATCGGGGAATCTCGCGGGATTTTGTCAACGAGGTGGCGCATTACGAAGGAAATTCGAAAGACGCCCGCCTGGTTCAAAGAGGGAGGCCGGTTTATCGTTCCCTGGACGATCCAGATTGGCGGTTGCCCGAAAATATCGCGAAAGAGGGAGTCAAAGCGGTCGCCATCATTCCCGTGATGTTCAAGGGCAAGGCGGTCGCCTGCATGAATGTCGGCTCGCGCACCTCGACAGAAATATCCGAGCATGCGAAGGTCGCGCTGGAAAGAATCGCCGCGTATGCCGGTTCGTTCATCGTGCACGAGATGGAAGCGGAGAAGACCCGCCAGAATCGCCGGGACCTGGACACGCTGTTCAACACCATCGAGGACATGCTTTTCATTTTCGACATGGACGGGCTGATCGTCGGGTGCAACCGGATCGTATGCGAACGCCTGGGGTACGCGGAAAAAGAACTGGTCGGAAAGCATATCCTCTCGGTGCATCCGGAAGACCAGCGGGAGAAGGCGCAAGGGATCATGGCGCAGATGCTGGCGGGGGAAAGGGACACCTGCGACGTTCCTATGGAAACCAGGAGCGGGCAGCTCATACCCGTGGAATCCAAGTTGAAGATCGGCCGATGGAAAGGCAGGGACGCCATTTTCGGAATCAGCCGCGATGTCGGCGAGCGAAAGGAAATGGAGCGTCGCATGCACCAGATCCAAAAGGCGGAAAGCCTTTCGCGCATGGCCGGGGCGGTCGCGCACAACTTCAACAACATGCTGGCGGTGGTCATCGGAAATCTGGAACTGGCGGCCAACGACCTGCCCAACTTGATCAAGGTGTCCGAATACATTTCGGAGGCGGACCTGGCCTCGCGTCGCGCCGCAGAAATGAGTGGGCTGCTGCTGGCCTTTCTGGGCCAGCAAAGGGGAAAACGCATTCCCGTCGATCTGTCGGAAATATGCCGGGAATGCCTGGACCGCCTGCGCGCCGACATCCCCAAGGATGTGGCCCTGGACACTTCCCTTTTGCGATCCGGTCCCGTGGTCATAGCCGATCCGGCGCAGATGATACAGGTATTGAACGCCCTGGTCACCAATGCCTGGGAGGCCATGGAGAATTCTGCCGGAAGGGTGAGCGTTTCGGTCGGCACTGTGAAAGCTTCGGAAATCCAGGCAGTGCGCCTTTTTCCCACCGATTGGAAAAATTCGGCCGACATCTACGCCTGTCTGACCGTCTCGGACACGGGTTGCGGGATGGATGCTGCGACGGTGGATCGGATTTTCGATCCTTTTTTCACGGATAAGTTTGTCGGACGCGGCCTGGGGCTGGCGGTCGCGTTGGGAATCGTCAAGTCGTTCGGCGGATGCATCGCCGTGGAAAGCCGCCCGCTTCGGGGAAGCGAATTCCGGGTTGTCCTTCCGCTCTCCTCGGCCAGCGTCGAAAGGAGCAAGGCGGTTCAAAGGGAGGCGGGCGAGCCCCGCGCCGCAGGCGGCGTCGTGCTTCTTGTGGAGGACGAAGCCATGGTTCGAAGCATGGCCGAGGCCATGCTGGCGAGATTCGGCTTCGAAGTGATCGCCGCCGGAAACGGCGCGGAAGCCCTGGCTGTTTTCCGCGACAGGCACGATCAAATCCGCCTGGTCCTGTGCGATCTGACCATGCCCGACATGGGAGGATGGGAGACGCTGGCGGCCATGCGAAAGGTCCGGCCCGACATTCCGGCCATCCTGGCCAGCGGCTACGACGAAGCCCGGGCCATGGCCGAGGACCACTCCGAACGGCCCCAGGCCTTCCTGCACAAGCCCTACCGGCGCGAAGCGTTGAAAATGGCCTTGGAAAAGGCCCTCGGTCCGTTGCCGGTCCCTTGAGTCAAAGGAAAGGAAATCCGATTTGGACATTGCGAAGAAGATTCTGCTGGTCATGGCCGGCGGGAGTTTGGGGGCGCTGAGCCGCTACGGGTTCGCCCTGGCGGCCGCCAGGCTCATCGGCGTTCGTTTTCCATGGGGCACCTTCCTGGCCAACATGACCGGCTGCCTTCTGATCGGCGTCGCGTTCGCGCTGGGCGAACGGACCCAGATCCTGAGCCCCTCGGCCCGGCTTTTCTTCATGACCGGCTTTCTGGGCGCCTTGACCACCTTTTCCACGTACGCCCTGGAAAGCGTCAACCAGCTGCGCGACGGCAGCTACCTGGCTGCCGCCAATATTCTCGCCAACAACCTCGGCGGCTGCGTCATGGTCGTGGCCGGTTTCTGGCTGGTCGGGGCCGTCTTAAGAGGAGGGCAATGACAACATGGCCTTGGAATATCGCGTGATCGAAATATACACGTCCGAAGGCTCCGTGAGCCGGGGCGCGCCGGTTTACGAAAGGGTGGTGGAGTACGTGCAGGGCCTGAACACGTCCGCCCGCTGCCTGGTGTTCAAGGCGGTGGGAGGGGGTTACGAGACCGGGGAGACGGCCTCTTCCAAGGTTCTGGACTTGTCCTACAACATGCCGCTCAAGATCGAGATCGTCGTCCCCGCCGCCGAATCGGAACAAATCCTGGCGGACCTGGACAGAATCGTCGTCGATGGCCTGCTGGGGGTTCGGGACCTCACGGTCCTGTCCAACAAGACCAAGGGGCGTCTTCTGTCCCCCCGGCTTCTGGTCCGGGACCTCATGACCCCCGATCCGGTTCGGGTCCGCGAAGACGACTCCCTGGACAATATTCTCGCGGCGCTGCTTTCCAGCACATTCACCGGAGTGCCCGTTGTGGACGACCAAAACCGGGTGGTCGGGGTCCTGTCCCAGACCGACATGATCTACCGCGCGGGCATGCCCCTGCGCCTGGCGCTCATGGCCGGAGCAAGGGACAGGATCGAGGAAATCAAGCGCGGCCTGTCCCATCGCCTCGCCAAGGACATCATGAACTCCCCGCCGGTCTGCATCGACGAAAAAGCACCCGCGACCCGGGCGGTGGCCGCCATGATCGAAAAGGGAGTCAAAAGACTGCCGGTCATGGACGATTCCGGAAAGCTGATCGGCATCGTCTCCCGCACCGACATTTTCAAGGCCGTGACCAGGGCGTCCGCCACGGGCGAAAAGTCGCGCGAACAATCCGCGGTCTTCGAAAATGTCCGCCAGGTGTCCGACATCATGGAGCCCGCGCCTGCGACCGTTCGACCCGACGAACCCGTGGAGGAAGTCATACGGCTCATCCACGCACGCGGGGTGATTAGGGTGTGGGTGACGGACCGCGACGGCCGTCTTTTGGGAATGATCTCCGACAGAAACCTGCTCGCGGCATTCCACGAGGAACACCCCGGCATTTGGGAGCTTTTGTGCCGCGTGATGCCGTCGAGAGACAAAAAGGCCTGCTTTCGGGATTTCGGCGCAAAACTCCGAAGAAAAACTGCGGGCGAGATCATGAAGACCGACATCGTATCCGCCAAGGAAGGCGCCCCGGTGGAGGAAGCCATCGAAATCATGACGAAAAAAGAATTCCGGCGGCTTCCGGTGGTGGGCGAGGATGGAAAGCTGAAGGGCGTGGTCAGCAGGGAGACTTTGCTGAGGAAGGGATTCGAAGTGGTGTAGGAGACGCAATTGGCTGATCGTGAGTTTGAAAATCAAGGATTTTTACTACGAAGAGCATGAAGGACGACGGATACTCGGACGCGAAACGAAGCGTCCTGGTATGCGTTTGCTCGTGAAGCACGGGAACGGGGCGGAGAGCGACCGGCCGAACCAGGATTCGAGCCCGGATAGTATGTGCAGCTTATGGGAAAAAATAACCGATATCGTATCCGTCGATTCTTCATCAGAAACGCCATGGCCCTGCTGGCGGCGCTTCTGCTCGGCCCATGGACGGACGCTCGGGGGCAGGGACGAAATCTCAGGTTCGACCGGGTTGTCGGTACGGGTTCCATGCTGATTCCCGGCCCAATGATTCAGGACCGGGAGGGGTTTGTCTGGATAGGCGCCCAGGGAAGCGGCGTCATCAAGTTCGATGGCTACGAAATCAAGAGATACATCGCCGGACCCGGATCGATTCCGGACGACAATGTCGTCTCGCTGTATGAAGACAGGGATGGAATCATCTGGATTGGCACTCTGGGCGGGCTCGGCAGCTATGACAAGTCGTCGGACACTTTCAGGTCCTATCTGCACGACGAGGATAGGGCGGACAGCATCGGCAGCAACCGTATCAGCGCGTCGTCGCATGCGATTTTGGAAGACGAGGCGGGAATAATCTGGATCGCGACCTCAAACGGGCTGAATTCATTCGACAAGAGCACGGAAACTTTCACCCGCTATCTCCATGCTCCCGGCAAAAACGACAGCCTGGACAGCGACAGCATTCTTGCCATTTACAAAGATCGCGAAGGCTTTCTTTGGATTTTCACGGATGCGGGACAAAACAAATTCGACCGGCAAAGCGGGACCTGTACCAGGTACGATATCTATCCTGACGGACGCGCGGATGCGAGCGAAGGCACCGTTCACTGCGTGATCGAAGACAGGGACGGCGCTCTCTGGATCGGGACCGACACAGGGCTTGTCAAGTTCGACAAGGCCGCAAACACCTTTGTCCGCTACAAATCCGATCCCGAAAGTCCCCAAGGTCTGCCCTGCGACCTGGTTCACGTCATCCACGAGGACGAAAACGGAATCCTCTGGATAGGCCATGGCAACGAATTGAAGGGACTGACCCTTTTCGACAGGACAAACGGGGTATTCACCAACTACAGGCATGATCCGAAAAATCCCTTTTCCATCAGCAGCGACTCGGTGGTGGGTATCCTGCAAGATGTCCAGGGAATCATCTGGCTGGCGCATTTAAACGGGGCGTTGGACAAATACGACCAAAAAAGCCGCAAATTCGAGATATATCTGAACGATCCGGACGATCCGAACACCATCGGCGACCAGCTGATCAATACCGCCTATGAAGACCGCAACGGCACGATCTGGTTCGGCGCGGGAAACGGGCTTAACCGGTATGACAGAGACAGTGGACGATTCACCCGCTATCCGAGCAATTCGGACGATCCCGAAAGCATACCGGGCGGGTTTATCTGCGGTCCATTGGAAGACAGCCAGGGCAATTTCTGGGTGTTGTCCTCCGACAATTACATCTCGCTGTTCGACCGGGAAAAAGGCGAGGCATCGGCCATCTACAAGACGGTGAGCTTCCCGGTCACGGTCATCGAAGATCGTTTCGAGCCGAATATTCTTTGGATTGTATCCTGGGGCGAGGGGCTGGCCAAGTTCGACAAGCAAAGCCATCGGACTGCGGTTTTCGCGCACGACCCGGACAATCCGGAAAGTGTGGGCCACAACCACATGGCCCATCTGCACCAGGATGCCGACGGATTCATCTGGCTGCCCACCATGGGGGGCGGACTGGACAAGTTCGATCCGAGAACCGAAAAAGCAATCAAGCACTACAGGCATGATCCCGACAATCCGACAAGCATCGGAAGCAATACCGTCGCCCACATTTTCGAGGATTCCGCCGGCAATTTCTGGGCCGGCACCTATGGCGGCGGATTGAACAAGTTCGATAAGGAGAGCGGGACCTTCGACCGCTATACGGTCGAAAACGGATTTCCCACCAACACCGTTACGAATATTCTCGAGGACGACCAGGGAATGTTGTGGCTGGGCTCGAAGGTCGGATACATCCGGTTCGATCCCCGAGCCGAAACGGCAAGGGTCTACACCAAGGAGGACGGCTTGGCCGGAAACGAGTTCCAGGAAGCCGCCATGTGCAAGGCCCGGGACGGCAGCATCTGGATTGGCACGATCACCGGCGCGAACAGCTTTCGTCCGGAAGATCTCGCCGACAACCCCTATATCCCGCCGGTCCATTTCACGGCCATCAAGCAGGGAGGAGAAGAGATCGACCTGGGAAAAGCTCCGGAAAGGATAAAGGAAATCGATCTGGATTGGCGAAACAACTTTTTCGAGTTCGAATTCGTGGCTTTGAATTACACAAACCCCCGGCAAAACCGGTATGCCTATATGCTGAAGGGCGTGGATCAGGATTGGTATTTTTCGGCAACCAGACGGTTCGGACGATACACCGGCTTGTCGCCTGGAGAATATACCTTGCGGATCAAAGGCTCCAACGACGACGGGGTATGGAACGAACAGGGCAGCGCCATCGCCATCAGGATTTTGCCGCCATGGTGGCGGACAGCCTGGCTCAAAGCGTTTGCCGCAATCCTTGTTTCGGGCCTGTTGTTCGGGAGCTATCGATGGCGAGTGAGAGCTATGGAAAGCCAAAGAAGACGGCTCGAACGACAAGTCGCGGAAAGGACCCGGGAACTCCAGATTGCAAAGGAGGCCGCCGAGTCGGCGAACCGGGCCAAGAGCGATTTTCTGGCCAATATGAGCCATGAGCTGCGCACCCCGCTGAACGCGATCCTGGGCTATTCCCAATTGATGCAAAGAGATCTCGCGTTGCAGCTCGAACACCGAAAAAATCTTGAAATCATCAACCGCAGCGGAGAACATCTGCTGGCGCTGATCGACGATTTGCTGGAAATAGCCAAAATCGAAGCAAGGCGAATCCATTTGGAGATCGCCGCATTCGACTTTCACGCCTTGCTTTGCGACCTGGAGAGCATGTATCGCGCCAGGGCGGATGCCAAAGGGATACGGTTCGCGATACTGGGAAAAAACGAAGTGCCGCGACACGTGAAAACCGACCGGAACAGACTGCTCCAGGTACTGATCAATCTTCTTGACAACGCCCTCAAGTTCACGGAAAAAGGGAGCGTCGTTCTGCAAGTGGGCACCGCAAAAGCCGGAAAAAACCAGGGGCCTTCCGGTCATGCCCTGCCAATCGCATCCGAACAACCGGTTGCAGACACCCGTCTTTTTTTCGAAGTGTCGGATACCGGCGAAGGCATAGCCGATTACGAACTGGACAAGGTGTTCGAGTATTTCGAACAGACGCAGAGCGGCAAAAATCTCAAAACCGGCACCGGCTTGGGACTTGCCATCAGCCGGGATTATGCCCGCGCCATGGGCGGGGATATTTCCGTAGCCAGCGAAACGGGCAAAGGAAGTACCTTTTTCTTTGAGATCTCTATCGGAAAGGCCGACGCGTCCGATATGAACGAACTGATTCCAAAGCGGCGCGTCGTTGGTCTCGCGCAAGGTCTCGACGGACAAGATGTCCCGCCTCGCATTCTGGTTGCCGACGATGTCGAGGAAAGCCGAGTACTGCTGGCGAAAATGTTGAGGACCGTGGGATTTCAGGTTCGAGAAGCCGTCAACGGCCAAGAGGCGCTGAACATTTTTCGACAGTGGCGTCCGCGTTTCATCTGGATGGACATTCGCATGCCGGTGATGGACGGCCTGGAAGCCACGCGGCGCATCAAGGAGACCGACGAGGGCAAATCGACCGTCGTGGCGGCCCTCACCGCCCATGCCATGGAGGACGAGAGGGAGGAAATCCTGGCGAAAGGCTGCAACGATTTTGTGCGCAAACCCTTTCGCGAGAACGAAATCTTCGACGCAATGGCCAGGCATCTTAATGTAAGATATGTGTATGAAGACGAACTGGACCGGGTTGACATCGCAAAACAGGACTCTAAATTGCAACCCGGTCAATTGGACGCATTGCCCCGAGAACTGGTCGATCGGCTATATCAGGCCGTGGTCGAATTGGATATGGAAAGGACCTTGGAGGCGATCGGCAAGATCGCCGAACAAGATGCCTCCGTCGGCGGCGCATTGAAAATCCAGGCGGAGAAGCTCGATTATCGCCGCCTGCTGAACATGCTTGGAAGAAAGGATACCGGGTCCGGGGAAAAATCGTGACCGCGCTTGGAAGAACAAACGAAAATCGTAGAGAAATTCTTGTCGTCGAAGACAATCCGGCCAGCCTTCGGTTTCTGACTCGCATTCTTGCGGACCATGGGTACCGCGTGCGTCCGGCCACGGACGGTCCTCTCGCGCTGCAATCCGCAGCGGCCAAGGCGCCGGACCTGATCATGCTGGATGTGAAAATGCCGGACATGGACGGCTATGAAGTCTGCCGGAGGCTGAAGTCCGATGAAAAAAGCCGAAGGGTCCCGGTCATCTTCATCAGCGCGCTCAACGACCTTTCGGAAAAAGTGAAGGGGTTCCAGGCCGGGGGGGTCGATTACATCACCAAACCGTTCGAGGCGGAGGAGATACTGGCGCGGGTCAAGATTCATCTGGATCTGAAGGAATTGACCGAGGACTTGGCGCAAAAAGTCAGGGAGCGGACGGAAGAGCTTCAAAAGAGCGAGGAAAACTACAGACTGCTGATCGAAAATCAGACGGACCTGGTGGTGAAGGTCGATACCGAAGGCCGTTTCCTGTTTGTCAGCCCATCCTACTGCCGGATGTTCGGCAAGACGGAAAAGGAACTGCTGGGCAAAACGTTCATGCCTCTGGTTCACGAAGAGGATCGGCAAGCTACCGCCGAGGCGATGAAAGGCCTGTATCGACCGCCGTACGCGATTTATGTGGAGCAGCAGGCCATGACCAGAGACGGCTGGCGGTGGCTGGCCTGGGCGGATACGGCCGTGCTGGACGAAGATAAGAACGTAACGGCCATTATCGGCGTCGGAAGAGATATTTCCGAGAGAAAAAAGGCGGAAGAGGATAAAAAAGAGCTTGAATCCCGGCTCCGCCAGGCCATGAAGATGGAGGCGATCGGAACGCTTGCGGGAGGAATCGCCCACGACTTCAACAATATCCTCGGCGCGATTATGGGCTATACGGAACTCGGCATGATGGAGGCCCCCAAGGGAAGCAGGCTCGAAATATACCTGAGCGAGGTTTTAAACGCGACAGGCCGCGCAAAAGACCTCGTCCGGCAGATTCTGACATTCAGCCGCCAGACAGAGCAGCAACTGAGACCCACGCAAATCGGTCTGATAGTCAAAGAGGCTTTGAAACTTCTCAGGGCCACTTTGCCTTCGACCATCGATATTCGCCAGGATGTGACAAGCACCGGGCTCGTGATGGCGGACCCCACGCAGATTCACCAGGTAATGATGAATCTGTGCACCAACGCAAGCCACGCCATGGAGGAAAAAGGCGGCGTGCTGGAAGTGGGCCTGCTCGATCTGGAACTCGATTCCGATTTCGCGGGCAGAAACCCCGATATGAACCCCGGACCCTACCTGCAACTGACGGTAAGCGACACCGGCTGCGGAATGCCGCCCGAGATGCTGCGCCGGATCTTCGATCCCTTCTTCAGCACAAAGGAAAAGGGTAAGGGAACAGGTCTCGGGCTTTCGGTCGTCCACGGGATTGTAAAGGGCCATGGCGGGACCGTTCTTGCCTACAGCGAGCCTGGAAAAGGCACCAGCATAAAGGTTTACCTGCCTGCCATCGAAAGAAGGGTCGCAGTCGAAGCAAGAGAGGAAAAAATAATTCCTATGGGAACGGAGCGCATACTGTTTGTCGATGACGAGCCGGTCCTGGTGGATGTGGGAAGACATATTCTGGAGACTTTGGGCTATCGGGTCACGGCGAAGAACAGCAGCCGGGAAGCCTGGGAACTTTTCAGGTCGCAACCCGACGGCTTCGACGTGGTGATCACCGACCAGACCATGCCGAATATGACGGGAGACGAGCTGGCCAGGGAAATCATCGCTTTGAGACCCGATGTTCCCGTGATTATTTGCACCGGATTCAGCGCCAAGGTCAACGAGGAGAAGGCCCGCGAGATGGGGATAAGGGCCTTCGTCATGAAACCATTGGTGATGCGGGAGATGGCGGAAACGATACGGAAGGTTCTGGATATTGATTAAGAGAAGCTCGGGGTTGGTTCTTTTTACGGCCATGCCTCTGTGGAACGCGGACGCGAAGCGTCCTGGTATGCATTCCAACGCGAAGCGTTGGAACGAGGCGGCAAAGGCTTGGCCGAAATAGAAATCAGGCCCAGAAGCTTTATCGGCTCATCTTCACAGACCTTCGGTTTCTGGTAAATCGGATTTCAAAACGCTTTTTTTCAATACTTTGACACAAAAACCGTTTAGGCTTTCATTTTCCTGCATGGCCCGAATGGCAAGCGCTTTGTGCAATTCGCTATCCACTCTCAATTGGAATTTGCCCGAAAATTTTTTCGATGCGATTCCAGCGGGCAGTTCAATGCCGTCCTTTTCATAAATCTCGATCCAGTCGTCGAGGATACGGCACAATTCACGATAAACCTTTTCTTCGTTGTCGCCGTGGCAGCATTTTCCTATCCATCCGGGGATCGACCCCACATAGCATTGGTCTTCCTCGGACCATTCCACGATTTTCAAATAGCGGTCTTTTTTTTTCATTTTTCAGACATCTCGATTTTTAATTCGACTTCTTTTTCCTGATAGCTTTTGGCATCGTCGCCAAGTTTTCCGGAAATCGTAATGGCAATGCCTTTGGGATGCAAAAAGTTCCGGTGGCTTCCTTTTCCGCCCCGGTTGATGAAGCCAGCATGCTCAAGCTCTTTTATGAGTTGTCGAATTTTCCTTGGCATGGAAAGATGGTATCAATGTGATACCAAGATGTCAATGCTTCAAATCGATGTCGTTCAGCTTTGATGGTCGCGCAGACGAAATCGCGAACAAGTCCCGGCAGAAAAATCAAGCCCTGAAACGTGAATTTTTCGTCACCCCAGGTCGGAACCGGTTCGTGCGTCAAGCAAAAACGAATCGGCGCAGCAATTCTAATCGTTTTCGAATTCTTTTTTCTCGCGGCGTTTTCTTCCTCAAAGCGGGTCAAACGCTGTGCGCGCGCTTTGGCGGAGAGATTGTGCAAATTCGCAAAGCGGCGAAAAAAGCATTGCAATTGTAAAGCGCTCGGTCTAAAAACATGAACAAATGGATCGAATTTTGTCGGTCAAATCGAAAAATGCCGGTTGACCTGAATCGTCCGACCGGCGGTTGCCAATCTCCTTGAAATCAGAATGAAATGGACAAAGGAAATGTTGGAATCTGCCCGAAATGCAACGGAGAGTTGGTCGATGCCGAACCATGATGTATTCGGATACGACCTGGCAAGTGTAGGACAATAGCGGATGCGAGTTTTTCAATATAGTTGCCGAAAAGGGAAAATCCGAACTTTTTTCCTCTTCATGACGGTCGTTTTGATCGGTATCTGCCGTTTTTCCGAATACCGAAACGCCAGCGCCGCCCAAGAAGCACCTCCAACCGTTTACAGGGAATCGCCGCAATTGAATCGTCTGGTGGAAGCGGGGAAGCTCCCGGCCGTCGATGAACGCCTGCCTCTCAGCCCCGCGCTGGTGCAGCCATTCGAGCGTATCGGGACATACGGCGGGACATGGACGAGAGCGATTCGCAGAAACCGCGACCACGCATCGTTCATTCGCGTCGTCGGATACGAGAACCTGATGCGGTGGGACCCGTTGTGGATCAATGCCATACCCAATATCGCCAAACGGTACGAGGTGAACGAAGAAGCCACCAGGTATACGTTTTATCTTCGCAAAGGCATGCGATGGTCGGATGGACACCCGTTTACCGCCGACGACATCCTGTTCTGGTACGAGGATGTCCTTTTAAACAGAGAGCTGACCCCGTCGATTCCCGCTTGGCTTGCCAGCGGAGCAAAGCCGGTCGAGGTGGAAAAACTGGACGACTTCGCAGTCGTTTTTTCATTCGAGGTCCCCAACGGGCTGTTTCCGATGAACCTCGCGGCGCCTTGGGGCGCGGAACCGACCGAATATCCCTTCCATTACCTGAAAAGGTTTCACCCCCGGCACAATGCCGACGGCATTGACAAGCTTGTGTCCCGGGCGGGACTGGGCGTATGGACGGAGCTTTTCAGAAAAAAGGCGGGGATCGACATCGACCACCCGAGCCGCTGGCAGAACCCGGAGCTTCCAAGGCTGCATGCCTGGGCATTGAAGACGGTCTATTCGCCGGAGGCGGACGAGGTCGTGGCCGAGCGCAACCCCTATTACTGGAAGGTCGATCCGGCGGGCAACCAGCTTCCGTACATCGACCGCATCCGGTACAGAGTGTTCGATGAAAAATCTCAACTGGATGAAATGGTGAAAAATGGCGAACTCGATATGCAAACGCGCCATATTTCCCAGAAGACATTGAAGGAGCTGGGGCGGGAGCGGACGTTCTCCCTGGTCTCCAGTTTTTCGAACACGGCGGTTGTCAGTTTGAACCTGACCCACCCGGATCCGGCGATGCGCAAGCTTTTCCAGGACAAGAACTTTCGCATCGGACTGTCCTATGCCATCGACCGGAAAAAAATCGTCACCGAGGTTTTCGACGGGGATGGCGAGCCCTATCAGGCGGCGCCCAAGCCGGAATCTCCATTTTACCACGAACGGCTTGCCCATCAGTATACGGAATACAATCCCGTTCTGGCCTTCGAGCACCTGGACAAGGCTGGCTGTGTGAAACGCGACGCGGAGGGCTTCCGGCTCGGACCCGGCGGCGAACGCATTTCGCTGACCCTGGACGTCATCGATTTTCTGTCGATGCTCGAAGTCGCCCGATTCATACCCGAACACTGGAACGTCGCAGGCATTCGCACGCGGCTCAATGTCATGGAGCGCGAAGCATTTTACGAGAAAAAAGCGGCGAACCTGCACGACGCCGCAATGTGGGTGGGCGACGGCGGAATCGAGGTGCTTCTGGAGCCCCGCTGGTATTTCCCGTCCTCTCGCATCGAGTCGAACTATGCGATCCCGTGGGCCCGCTGGTACCATGACCGAGACGACCCGCTCGGCGAACCTCCGCCTGAAATCGTTCGGAGACAGATGCGTCTTTACAATCAAATCCTCGCGACGGCCGACCGGAAAAAGCAGTTTTCCTTGATGTCGGAGATTCTGGATATCGCAGCCGAGCAATTCTATGCGGTGGGGATCAGTACGCCTCCTCTTCGCTACGGCGTTCTGAATCCCGGTTTCCATAATGTGCCGACGTTCATACCCCATTCGTGGACCTACCCCCATCCTGCGCCAACCAATCCGTGCCAGTTTTTTATGGACGAAGAATAGATGGCGGGCGCGAATTATGGTACAAAAGGACCATGTGCCGTTTCATGAGAAAAACAGTCTTTAACAGCCTGGCCGCCAAAATCGGGTCGGTCGTTATTTTGGTGGAGATCGTCGTTCTTGCGATCATCGGCGGGTTTTACATCGACCGATTCAGCCGGGAAATAGACCGGCGGGTCGAGGAAAGGGTCCGTATTCCCGGCGCCCTGATCGCGGAAGGATCTCTCAGCTACTCTCTGGTGGCCGACGGTCCGAGGATGGAGCGCCTGGTCGGGCAGCAGCTGGTGGAAGGCATGGTCGTGAACATCGCCGGGCGCGTGTTCCATACCCTGGACTCCGGGAAAATGGGGATGCGTGTGGCCCAGATACCGGGCCTGGCTCCCGAATGGTTCACAAAGGAGACGACCCAACCGTTTGTGAAACATATGGTCGAAAACGGAAACAATGTCCTTGTCAGTGTCACGCCGATTTTCGCCATGGACGGCAGCACTCCTTTTTTGTTCGTTTACCTCAAAATGAACACGACACGCGCACAGGCCGAGAAGGCCGACATTCTGCGCGTCGTCCTCCTTGGCTCTATGGCGGCGGTGCTTGTCACGTCCATTGTGATTTTTCTCATGTTCAGGTTTTCCATATTCGACCGGATTCAGTCGATCCTCCGGCTTTTAAAGCGGGTCGAGGAAGGAGACCTGACAGCCAGGACCACGGGTCGGGTCATGCCGGACGAGATCGGAGCTTTGCAGGAAGACCTCGACTCCATGATCTCCAAGCTTCAGGAGACCATCGCATCCCTGCAAGCAAGCCAGGAAGATTCCCGCAGAAACGAACGCATGCTGCGAACAATCATCGATATCGTGCCGTCCTTGATTTTCGTCAAAAGCGCCGACGGACGCTTCATTCTCGTCAACCGGGCGGTGGCGGACCGGTACGGCATGACGGCGGAGGAAATCAAAGGCAAGCGACATCGGGATATTCATCCCGATTCCGCGCAGGTCGAAAGAATGCTGAGCGACGACCGAAAAACAATCGAGTCGGGCCGCACGCTCCATATTCCCGAAATGTCTTTCCAGGATTACACCGGGAGGGTCCGATGGCTGGATGTGACCAAAACGCCCTGCGACGCGGAAGAATTCGGCGAACAGGTGGTCGTGGGCCTGTCCACGGACATTACCGAACGCAGGCAGACGGAGGCCGATCTTCGCGTAACCCGTTTCTGCTTCGACAAGGCCGCCATCGGCATCTATCGGATCGACGGCAACGCGCGGATTCTCGATGTGAACGACCATGCCGCCCGCAGTCTCGGCTACACGAAAGAAGAGCTTGCGAAACTGACCGTCTATGACATCGACCCGCTGCTCGACCGCGAAAAGTGGGCAGGCATGTGGCAGGTGCTGACCGAAAAAGGGGTGCTTGACATTTTCGAAATGGTCCACACGAGAAAGGACGGCACCCAATTGCCGGTCGAGATCGCTTCCAATTTGCTAAGCTACGACGGGCAGCAATTCGCGGTGAGCTTCGTCCAGGACATAACCGAACGCAAGCGGTCGAAACAGGCCTTGGAAGAAAGCGAACGGCGATACCGAAATTTGTTCAACGAAGCCCCGGTGATGTATATCGTCACCGAAAACCGCCAGGGAGAACCCTATATCAAGGACGTCAACAACATGGTCCTGGAAGTTACGGGCTACAGCCGCGAAGAACTTCTGGACACGCCCTTGGCCCGCTACTACTCCGAGGAATCTCAACGGAAAATGGGGGAGAAAGGCGGCTACCGTCGCGCATTGAGCGGAGAGTCCCGTCCGGAGGAGCGCGAACTGATGACCCGCGACGGCAAAACGGTGCACGCTCTCGCGCATTCCCTTCCGGAATGCGATGAAACAGGCGCCGCGACCGGCACGCGCACGATGCTGCTCGATATCACGGAGAAGAAACATGCGGAAGAGGAGGCAAAACGTTTGGAGGCGCAGCTGCTTCAGGCCCAGAAGCTGGAGGCCATCGGGACCCTGGCGGGTGGCATCGCCCACGACTTCAACAATATTCTGGGGATCGTGATCGGCAATTCCGAACTGTCGTCCTATCTCGTGCCGAAAGACTCTCCCGTGCAGGAAAAATTGCGGAGAATCTACGCGGCCGCAATGCGGGCCAAGGACCTGGTGCATCAGATTCTAACGTTCAGCAGAAAAAGCAATCGCGAACTGCGTCCGCTGCACCCCTTGCCTTTGGTCAAGGAAGCGTTGAAACTGTTGCGCTCCTCCCTGCCGACCACAATCGAAATCAACCAGGATTTCCAGACCGATATTTTGCCGGTCGTGGCCGATCCCACCCAGATTCACCAGATCGTCATGAACTTGTGCACCAACGCCGCCCATGCCATGGAGCCCGACGGCGGGCGTCTGGACGCAATCCTGTCGCAGACAAGGCTGTCCGCCAGCGACATCCGGCTTCATCCGGAGTTGAATCCGGGCGACTACCTGAAAATCAGCATTCGGGACACAGGCCGGGGGATACCTCCGGAAATCGTGCCCAAGATTTTCGATCCCTATTTCAGCACCAAGGATCAGGACAAAGGCACGGGCCTCGGCCTTGCCGTGGTGCACGGCATCGTCAAGAGCTACAAGGGAGCAGTCTCCGTCTACAGCGAACCCGGCAGCGGCGCCACGTTCAATGTCTATATTCCGTCCTACGAAAGTCAAACCGTCGCGGAAAAGCGGGAACACTTCGAGCCGCCCCATGGCACGGAGCGCATTTTGCTCATCGACGACGAACCGGAGCTGCTCGATGTCGGACGGGAAATGCTGGAAAAACTGGGCTACCGGGTATTCGCCGCCGATAACAGCATAGACGCCCTGGATAGTTTTCGCAAAGCCCCCTACGATGTCGATCTGGTCGTGACCGATATGACCATGCCGAAAATGACCGGAGACAAGCTGAGCGCCGAGCTGCTGAAAATACGACCGGACCTGCCCATCGTCTTGTGCACGGGGTTCAGTGTCCATGTTTCAAAGGAGCAAGCCTTGAAAACCGGCATCAGGGCCTTTATCTACAAACCCGTCGTGGAGGCCGACCTGGCGCGAGTCGTACGGGAGGTCTTGGACGCAACAAAGACTGAAAAAGGAAGAGAAGGAGCATAACATGGAAAAAAAGTTCATAAAAAGAAGCTTTTTTCAGCGGTTGCTGGGCATACCGGCGACCACGAAACCGGGCGCGGAAGATTGCTGGAGTTACGCCAGCGGCAAGATGACCATCGATTTGGGCAAGGCGCCGGAACTGAAAAAAAACGGCGGCGCATTGCGGTTCGAAGGCAAAGATCTTCCGAAACGAGTGCTTGTTGTCTGCGGCGAGGATGGAGAGTACCGAGCGTATCATAACCGCTGTACGCATCTGGGGCATCGCCGGTTGGATCCGGTTCCCGGAACCGACACCGTCCAGTGTTGCAGCGTCAACAAATCCACCTACGATTCAAACGGAAACAAGGTGTTCGGTCCCGCTCCTCGTCCGATTGCCCGTTTTCCGGTGGAAAAGGAGCAGGATAAATTGACCGTGTCCATTTCCAAATAAAATTTCCGACCTGTGCGGTTGGCGCTCTTATCAAGAGATGCTCTTGCAGAAAGGAACAAAGCCGGACATACCGGTAGCGCCGCCTTCCACGGCGGCGCGGCGCTTGTGATTTCGGAATTCATACCAGCGTAGCAACGTTCACCGCGCCGCCGTGGAAGGCGGCGCTGCCGAGAAAACAAGCTTTGCGCGTGCCGTTGATCCCAACCGCACAGATCGACAATTTCCGACGTCGGATTGCCGAATCACGCAAAAAGATCAACAAGGAGTCAAAAAAAAAATGAAACTTCCTGTCTATTTGGACTACAACGGTACCACGCCCCACGCCCCCGAGGTGATCGAGGCCATGCGTCCCTTTCTGGAAACCGAGTTCGGCAATCCCTCCAGCGGGCACTGGTACGGCATAGCCCCGAAAAAGGGCATTATGGCGGCCCGGGAGAAGGTGGCCGGAATCCTGGGCTGCGCGGCCAAAGAGGTGCTTTTTACCAGCGGCGGGACCGAGTCCAACAACCAGGCGTTAAAAAGCATCGCCGGCGCCTGCTGCGCCAAGGGACGCCACATCGTCACTTCGAGCATCGAACACCCTGCCATTCTCGAAGTGTGCCGGTTCATGGAGGGCTGCGGCTTTTCCGTCACCATCGTACCCGTGGACGCCGACGGACTCGTCGATCCGGCCGACGTGGCCTCCGCCGTCCGGCCCGACACCGTCATGATCTCCATCATGCACGCCAACAACGAAGTGGGGACCATCCAGCCCGTCGAAAAGATCGCCCGAATGGCCGGCGAAAGAGGCATCCTCATGCATACCGACGCCGCGCAGTCGGTGGGCAAGATCCCCGTGCGCGTGGACGAGCTGGGAGTGGACCTGCTCTCGGTGGCCGGGCACAAAATCTACGCCCCCAAGGGAATCGGGGCGCTGTACATTCGCGACGGGGTCGAGACTGCGGTTTTCTGCCACGGGGCCGGACAGGAAAACGGCAGGCGGGCGGGAACGGAGAATGTCCTCGAGATCGTCGGGCTGGGCAAGGCCTGCGAACTCGCCGGTCGCGATCTGGACAAAAACGCCGAGCATATGCGGGCCATGCGCGACAGGCTGGAGGACGGGCTTTCGCAGGCCCTGGCAGACATGCGCTTCAACGGCCACCGCAAAAAACGTCTGCCCAACACTTGCAGCGTGTCGTTCTTGGGGCTGGAAGCCAATCGCATCCTGGAGGAGATCGGACTCGACGTGGCCGCCTCGGCCGGGGCCGCCTGCCATGCCGACACGGTCGAAATCTCCCATGTGCTGAAAGCCATGCAAATACCGGAGCCTTGGGCCAAAGGCACCCTGCGTTTCACCACCGGCCGCTTTACCACTGCGGACGAGATCGACCGCGCCATAGAGGTCGTTGTCGATGCCGTGAAGAGGTTGCGGGCGGGGCGATGAAAATCATCTCCTTTTACTCGATGATCAAGTTTTTTCGGTTCATCGCGGATTTGTGGGAAAAAGGCGTGTCGATGGTAACCAGACCATCCTGGTCTGGCATGCATTGGCTTCCTGGCTGCGGCATATTCGCGATCTGGGACCAGAGCTGGAAGCTCTGGTTACCTTCACCGCTCCCCACAAATCCGCGATAAACCCGTTTTTTCGCGGAAAAAAAATTCGGCCTTTCAAAATATCACGGTCTATTCTCTTTGTATCTGGTTCGTCTCTGCCGTCCCGTGAACGATATCGTACGGGTTGGTTCCCGTATGAGGAGGAACGCTCTTCGCCGGTTTCATGTTTCCGGTCTTGCAGAACGGGCATTTTTCGATGTCCCGGCCTGTTCGGTCAAGCATGATTTTCCTGACTGTTCTGTTTTCGAATATTATCGGTTCGTCGGCGTCAAGCAGCTTTCTGCATTTGGCAAGGGCCTCCCTTTTGTTCCGATTCGCCAGGAAACCGAAGTACCTTATGCGCATCAGGCCCTTGGGCAGGACGTGGAGAAGGAAGCAGCGGATGAACTCGACGGCGTCCACGACCTCGACCTCTACGGTTCCCTTCGCTCTGTTTTTGCAGGAAAACGTCACCTTGCCGCCGGAAAGATCGGTGATTCTGTGATTTGAAATCGCCACTCTGTGCGTGTATCCTCCGACGTATTTGATCGCGTGGTCCGGATTGTCCAATGGAGGCTCCACGTCGACCACCCATGTTTTGGACCAGAGGGCGCATTTCAGGCCGTGGAAGCCTTCGCGGGTCGCGAACTTGGCGGTGTTGCCGGGAAAGGCAAGCTCGCCGTTTTCGAACGCATGGGCGAAGTAGTGCATGAACTTGCCTTTGAAGACTTTTGAAAGGGCCTTCTCCGGAAACAGCCAGTCGTTTTCGCACGGGATCCATTTCGAGCCGTCGTCGGAAAGAGCGCCTGCCGGAATTATGCAATGAACATGGCAATGTTCGAGCATCTTCTGTGTCCACGAGTGCAAAAACATCATGGCTCCGATTTTTCCGCCGATACCGTTGGCCGGGTTGGCGCCGAAAGCGAGAAGCGTCTCGGAAGCGGAGCGGAACAGAATGTCGATCATCGTCTTCTTGTTGCACGCAAACACAGGGTTCGCCTCGTGCGGGACAGTGAAGACGTTGTGGAAATATTTGACCGGAAGGACCTCGCTTTTGCGTTTTTCCAGCCATCTTTCCTTCGTCATGGACTGGCATTTGGGGCAGTGGCGGTTGCGGCGCGAATTGTACAGGGCGATCTCCTCGCCGCACGAGTCGCACCTTTGAATATGCCCGCCCATCCATTCGGTCCTTCATCCGACGATGTCCGAAACGACCTCGCAGTGTTCCGGCGGCATCCTGTACTTTTTTCTGCAGTCTCCGATATGTTCCCGGAATATGTCGGCGACTTCGACGGTGGAACTGCGATTTGCCGGCATTTTCGCCTCCGTTTTCGTCTTTGCTTTCGAAATCGATGAAATCCAGGGGGCTTCTCGTGGATGTCAGGCGCCTTCTGGATACGTGCAGGTAGATCGGGGTGGTCTTGATCGACTTATAGCCGAGCAGCATCTGGATTTTGCGCAGGTCGCAGCCCATCTCGAGGAGATGCGTGGCAAAGCAATGCCTCAAGGTATGAAAAGGTGTTAAAAAGATTAACCAAATACCGTGTAAAAACAGTTGCTTAAATGCCAAAAAGCCTCTAAAAGAGTAAATACATAGACGAAGAACCATTAACCCAATCAGAGGCTTTAAATGCACCACAAGGATATCAAAACCGAAATCAGAAAACAATTGAAAAAAATTATCCGGATTGGAAGCGGCTCCGGAAGAAAGAAAAGAAAGAAATAGCAAGGAAGGTTCTGGACGAGGTCGTCGGCAGCTACGATTTCGAGAAAGAGGTGAAGACTCCGCCGCACGAGCTGCTCGGAATCGAGGAACAGACAGTATCCGAGGACATAATGAACCTTGAGAAGATGGAACGTTTCGTCGAGAGCCATTACCGGGGGAAAATGTTCGAGACCAGGGGCATGAAGCCCTCCAGATATATCAAGGACGAGGAACTGCGGATAATAGACGGACTGCTCGACAACCAGATAGTCGATCAACTCCTGTCCTACGAGGGATATTCGCCCGCGCTGAGGGAATATTCCCCCAGCCTGTTTCCGTGGGCGGAAATCCTGAAAGCCGTCAAATACCCCGAAATCAGCTACAGGAAGTTTTGCGGGGACGACAGGGCCGACGAAAAGCACAAGGTCGGCAATTCCTACACCGGCCGCGACCAGAAACAGAACCGCGCGTTTATCGGGCTGGGACTCAGGGAAAAGCGAATCTTCAGCCACGTTCAGCTTTGCCAGTTTCGCGCCGGATTGACTTTTGAGCAGATGGTGAATTTGACGACCTACGTTTTGCATCAGTTCATGCAGTGCGGTTTTCTGGACGACGAAACGGTACATTGCGTGGATTCCACGGAGCTTGCGTCCGAATGCCAGAAGCTGCTGGCGAAAGTCGAAATAAAAGGGCGGAAAATACGCATATACAACGACATCGACTGCGATTGCGGCGTTCGGCGGAAAAAGAGGGACAAGTCGGTCTACGTCGTCGGATACCGCCTCCACACGCTTTCCGCAGTCAACACTCGAACCGGTCAAAGCTATCCGCTGATTTCCCTGCTGGCCCCGGCGAATCACCACGACAGCAACTTCTTGCTGCCGTTGAGCAGCCTCGGCCGGGCCATGGGACTGGACGTGAAACTGGTCAGCGCGGACGAGGCCTACAATGACGGCGCCGGCGAATTGCCGAAGCAGACCGGCGTCGATCTTGTCAAACCGGCGAATTCGAAGGTGCGCCTGCCGCCGAACGTCGATGAAGAGACCATGAATGTGACATTCGACGATCTGTGCGAAATTCCGATGGAATACGCCGGCGCCGGCGACCGACGCCACGAGTTCAAATGCGCCGCCGCCTCTGGCGAATGCTTCAGGGAGGGGGCGTGTCCGAGAGTCGGGCGAATTGAATTCGACGAAGGGGTTTTCCAGAGAATTCCGCATCCGGGCAAGTTGGTCGAAGAAGCCTTGGATATTCGCAAGAACTGCGAAAGGCCGTTCAATCTTTTGAAAAAGCGGGAAGGTCTGGAGGGACCGGGGACGAGGAGCCAGCAGGGCTTTCTGGCGAAGGCCACCTTCGCGACTCTGGCGACGCTGCTTCTCGAGATCGACGGAACCTTAACATTCACCCTCCTTTATTCAATACACAGGATTCAACACACTATAAATCCAGATTATGCAATGAGGCTTGACGCCGTAACGATTCAGACGCCTGCCACAAAGGGCTGAAAGATGAAATACCCGCCCAAACAGGCAATCGCCACACCGGCAATGCGGCGGAACCACATACCGCCTTGCTGAAACCGGCTGTTTTCCAGCACGCGGCGCACGAGGGCCGCGCTGGAACCCGCCACGGCAATGGGAATACAATGCCCGATGCCGAACAGCACGATGAACAGAATGCCGGTGGCGACCTTTTGTTGTATGGTGATGATAGCCAGAATCGGTGCGATAAAACCGAACGTGCAAGAGCCGGAAAGAACCCCATACGCCAACCCCAGCAGAAACGCACCACCCAATCCTTTCACACGAAGCCGCGCCATCAGAGAGCCGGACATGGAGCAGGCTTTGACCCCCAGCATATCCAATGCCACCCAAATCAGAATCACCCCGACGATGATCGTCCACCAGGGGCCGACATCGCCCAACATCCGCCCCAGCAGCGAGCAGATAATGCCCACCAGGGCAATGGTGATGAACAACCCGATGGTGAAGGCCACCGCGTAAAATGCCGCGCTTTTTGTGTGCAGGCCCTTTTCCTGGCCGGCTACATAGCTGACGATCAGTGGAATGGAAGCCATATGGCAGGGGCTGAGCGCCACACTCACCACACCCCATAAGAAACACCCCAGCGCCGCGATGCCCACTCCGCCGGCCATCCACTCGTTGATCGTAATCAGTAGCTCGTTGATCATTGGCCGCCCTCCTTGGGAACGCCCAACTTTTCGAATGTCGCCACGATGCTTTTCTTGTCCAGAAACCCCACATGGCGGCCGGCCTCCTTGCCTTCCTTGTCGTAGAATATCTGGGTCGGAATGCCGCGAATGCCGAACCGCTGCGCCTGCTCACGATGCTCCCAAACATCGATGAAGATGATGGAGGCACGGCCTTTGTATTCCTTTTGAAGTTCCGCGATAATAGGGGCCATCATTTTACAGGGAATGCATTTGTGCGCTCCCAGATCGACCATGGTGACCAAGCCGGGTGTGGGAACAGGCGGTATGGCGTCGTTTTTAGAATCTCCGGCCGAGGCCGCCACCGCCGCCAAACATGCGGCTATCAGGCCGACGAATATGAACCATTTCGTTTTTGTCATACACCGTCCTTTCAAATCGTTTGAGATCTCATCAATATGCAAATTCTTCCTTACCGTTTCGAGCACCATTCCATAGCCGCCAAGAAACAGGCGGGCGATCAATGTCAGCCATCCTGCGGATAGCCGTTCCTCGTTATGGCTCACGATGCCCTCCCTGTTCGGTGGGGTAACCATTTTGCGTCCACACCGTCCATCCGCTGATCAACACCTTGACATTCTCATAGCCCATGTCACTGAGCATCAAAGCCAGGTCTTCACCCAGGGAACACGCCTCGCCGTTGCAGTAGGCGATGACGATGGTTTTGGTGTCCGTCACCTTTTTGAAAAACGTGTCCAAATAGTCGTTGTCAGCACCTTGATGTCGCGGAACACGAAGCCCAGCTTTTCGTATTTCACCTTGGCCAGAGGCGGATACATCATCAGGATCAGCCCTAAGGCGATGGGAATGTTGGTGGTACCCACGGAAAAACGGTTGATGAAATTCTTGATCTCCGGAAACAGGTAACCGCCCCCCACGCCGACGAACATGGCCAGAAAGATCCACAGCGTGAGAAAGCGGTCCAGAAAGCTCAGTTTCTTGATGGTCGAATCGGTCATGCTCCATCCTTGAGTTCATTCAGACAGATTTATATAATCCCTTTTGTATGGAGTGCGTTTGCAATCATAAATAGAGCGGCAAGCCAGTTCGTATAGGCGAAAAGCTTTTTGAGGTGTTTAGGCTTCGTGCTCAATGCCAGTTTCCCGCCAAGCATTCCCCCAACAACAGTAATAATGGCCAATGGGATGGCCCATGAAGGATTAAAATCTCCCTGGACCGCATGGCCTGCGAACCCCATGAAAGCGGTTGCCGCTATTAATGTTGACGCCGTTCCGACAGCTGTATGCATGGGGACCCCGCAGGCCAAAACCATCAGCGGAACCAGAAAAGACCCTCCCGATACGCCCACCATCCCCGAGCCAAAGCCCGTTAAGATCGTTACAGGCAGTGCGATCCACAGGTTCAAGGCATATATTTCCGAGCCGGATCGAATTCGGATAACACCGAAATGTTTGTTCTCAGTAAAAGTTTGCCGATTTGAGACAGGAATGAGCATGACAATGCCGGCGATCAGCAACATAACAGCGAATATCAGTTTTAAAGAAAAACCGCTGAACAAATGCGAGAAATACCCGCCGCCAAGCGCGGATAATGCCGTAAACGTACCAACCAGAATAGCCAAAAGCCACGATACCGATTTATTCTTTTGAAAAACGATCATGGCTGCCACAGATGCTGAAAAAAGAATAAATTGACCGGTTGTCGCCGCCTCATGCATGGGAATACCGGCTATCGCCAAAATCACGACATAAAAATTGCCGCCACCTTTTCCAACCATGGTCATGGCAACAGCGACAATGAAAATAAGGAAACCGACGATAATCAAGCTGGTCATTTAAGAATTCCTCGAATCCTTGGTCATTTCTTGCTTTGAAGCGCTTTAAGCACCGGCCCGGGCTTCAAAGCCTCCGTTAACTCGGAATATCCACCGTCAACAATGCGGACGTCCGAGAATCCCTCGGAAAGTAAATAGGCATACGTGATAGCCGATCTAACATTCGCGGGACAAAATACGCCTATCGGTTTATCTTTCGGTACCTCGTCAAGTCTATCCGGAATCTCATGGACCGGTATATTTTTGGATTCTATGTTGGGGTGCGATTTCATGGCTATTGAAATAGAATCGGCTTCTTCTTTGGATCGAACATCCAGGAAAAAACCATTTCCCATTTCGAAAAATTTATGAGGTGATATTTTATGTTTCCCCTTACCAAAAAATTCCAACGTGAGTTTTCTAAGCACTTGTTCCATTTCTCTTCTCCCTTGCATTTGACTCTCGAGAACATCACACTATTCAAATACGAAGCCGGCCAGATAGCCGGACAGCTTCGTTCGATTTTCCTCGTTTAGTTCCGGGCAGTGTTCCGCTCCCCGGCCGCCCTCCATCACCTGGGCGGCAAAGGCCATGCAGGTGGGCTGGCCGCATTTCTTGCAGTTGGTTTTGGGCAGCAGCTTCAATATTTCCATCAATACCGGTCTGGTCTTGCCCGTATAGCAGGGCGTGATCGCATCACGATTTTCCCACGTCTGGTTAATCTCGTTTTTCAGCCACTCCAGGATGCGATCCGCTTCCTGTTCGTCTTCCACCGCGTTGATCGCGATCTCCCGCGCCCCAACTTTGATAATCCTGCCGTGATGGTGAAACATCACCTCCGGCGGATCGCTGAAATACTGGGTGCCGCCCAGAACCGCGTTCAGACAGGGCAGTACTTTGCCCACATGCTTGCCGGACGCTAATTCATCTTTGAATCTCGTGGTCACAGCCTCTTCGGCCCACTGCTCAATTCGCTTGCAGGGGCCGCATCTTTTACTGGTATAGAAGTAATAGGCGATGAATCGGGGAGTATCTTTTGCCTCTTTGTTCGACAGCTGTTTGCATAACGCAGCGGGTGCCCACGCCAGAGAGAGCAGCATCGCGGCAAGGCATACAGCCACCATAACGCCCGAAAAGCCTTTTCGCTTTACTTGAGCCAAGACAACACCTCATCTTTTTTAGGAATTTTACCCACCGACTTGACCTCACCGTCCACGACCACCGCCGGTGTGCCGAACACACCGTATCCGGCAATCTTCATCACGTCGGTGACCTTTTCCACATCTGCGGGCACGCCTGCTTCAGCCACCGCCTCCTTGACCACTTTTTCCGTCTGCTTGCATTTGGGACAGCCAGGGCCCAGTACCTTGATGTCCATTTTGACACTCCTTCATTTGGTTTGTGTTTCGATAAATCTGTGGGCCGCCTCGACAATCATGGCGGCCGGTATCGCCTCGAAGGTTTGACCGTCACGTTCAAGGGTCCGGCACATGGTTGGCGCGCCGAGAATCTCGCCGCACGAGGCGCAGCAGTTTTCCGATTTGCGCGTGTCGGGCAGCAGCTTTTCGATGGCGATGCCGTTCAAATATATGCTGTTCGATTCCGGAACATCCTGATCCGTTAGAAGCGTTTCCTTGAGAGCAACCTTCCAGCCCTTGGGTACCAGTTCCCTGACCAGATCCGCGCAAGCAGCGCGGACCGTCTCCCCGGTATCCGAGCACCGGGCACAAGTTTTGCCATCCTTGTCCAGATAACGCCATTCGATTTCCAGACGATTCATGTTTCATCCCCCAATAGTCATTTACGCTAACATCGCGCCGTAGATCATGCCCGCGAACAGAGGCAGCACCGTGCAGGAACACACCGCCAGGATGGTTCCCGAAACCGAGGCCACCGAACAGGACAGGAATTTGCCGGCCTGCGCCCCGAAATATTTGAGCACCGATGCCTGGGACACGAACACGGCAATGGCCCCGGCGATGAAAAACGCGGGAATCAAACAGGTGAGAACATGTTCCCGGGCGTACTCCTGAAGCATCATAAAGGCTTCCAGCCCGGATTGACAGATCACCGGATGGCCCCAGGGAACATAGTAGGCGGCCACGAAAATCCCCACGATCAACAACAGCTTGGTGCGTTCCTTCATAACGTCTGCTCCTTGCGTTGGCGGCCTCGCGTTCCGGCCGGTGGTTTCGTGGGTCGCCGTCTTATTCTAATTTCGTCATACGACGATATAATTAGGTTAAAAAAAATCAGTTGCCACAGATGTTTTCGCGATTAATCTCCGGCAGTCTGGCCACCAGTGCGGCCACATCCGCGTCATCCTCCAGCCAATGTCGCAAATTGCCCAGCAGGTTGGCCACATAGGGATTCCTGGCCCCATCGGCCAAACGGTAATTCACCCACGGTCCTTCCTTTAAATAGGTAATCAAGCAGGCCTCTTCCAGTATCTTGAGGTGTTTGCTGGCGGTGGACTGGGCCAGGCCCAAAGCCTCTTGAATCTCACACACGCACAGCACCCGCCGCTGAAGCAGCTTGACCATCTTGACCCGATTTGGATCGGACAGGGCTTTCATGACCTTGATAAAATCTCTCATGGCGTCTCCATATCGTTAATTTAGAATATGTTATGATAGGAACTCGCTTTTTGTCAAGAAAAATACAACGGGCTTTTCGAATGCGTCCCGTCCGCCCGCGCCCTCCCTCCGCCGCAACATGTTGCGGCGGAGGGAGGGCGCGGGCGGACGGGGGAGCGTCAACAGCAAGGCGATGGGAAAAGATTGTCGATGGGGGAAAATTTTTCGCGGAAAGTTTGAAAACATGGAAAACGGTCTTTTTCCGGCCGCAGTTCGGCGCCGATCCTGAATTTCGTTTTTTTTTCGAGAGGGCGGGGATTCAATCCCAATAGTCGAATTGAGGGATTTGAGAGTCCGAATCGTCGTAGACGAGTTCCGGGATATGCGAATTTGTTTCGGAAGGCGGGTCGTGGTTTCGGACATCCCATACAACAGGGGCGAGATTCTTTTCGAATCTTCTCAAATCGGCAGCGAAAACATGGTACAGAGTGTCCGCGATGATCGTCCATAGAATATCGAAATGAATTCGATCATGAACCTGCTCGCCTTGCGTTCGAAAACGAAAGATCGCGGAAATGTAAACCGCTAAAAAACCAATATGTCTTGTCGCCCTCGTCGAGTGGGTCGCCGAGGATGGAGAAATTCAGTCACGATATTTTCGGGTGTATTTCACGCCCATCCGATTGCCGAAACGAACAAAGCCGCAGACTGACATGGTCTTTCTCGAAAGAGAGCCGGATCCGACGGCTCAAGACCAAACCCGAACGAACCAAGGGACGTCCTCGGTCGTCCCTTCCAACCACGAAAACGGCGGATCTATTTCATATACGACCGCTCCCTGCGCGGCAAATTGAGCAAGCGCGCGTGGAATGTTACGAGCGCCTTCTTGCAATCCGAGGTTCCCCGCGACGGCGCGGTCCCCGGAGCGAGCATCGCCACACAGACGTACGGAGACTTTCTCAATCCCACTCCTTGCTTGCACGCCATCGTCACGGACGGCTGCTTTCTTCCCGACGGTTCTTTCGTCGGCGTTCCGGGCTTCCACGCCGAAGACCTTGAGGAGGCCTTCCAGTACAAAGTCCTGAAAATGCTGAAAAAAGAGGGCAAGATCAACGACGCCGTCATCGGAAACATGCTTTCCCGGCGCCACACCGGATTCCACGTCCATATCGGCGCACGGATTTGGCCCGAAGACGAAACCGCCCTCGAAAACCTTGCCAAATACACAATACGAGCCAGCTTCTCACAGGAGCGCATGCTCTACATCCCCGCCGAAAAATCGCCCGACGGCATTGCCAAGGTCGTCTGCCGTTCAAAAGACGGAAGGACCGAACAAACCTTCGACGCCATCGACTGGCTCGCGAGGCTCGTCTTTCAACCACGCGTTCGGAAAAAACGAATATTTCAAGTCCATTGTCCGCAACCTACCCCAAGATTTCCGCTTCGTCGATTACAAAAGCGTCTGGTCCTACAAATCCTCTCCCCTTGGAAAACGAGACATCCAGGTCGATGTTTTCGCAAAAGCTCAACCGAAACACTACAGCATCATTGGAGAAGTCAAATCCAGAGACACCAGGAAATTCTCCGTAGGCGAAGCAGAGCAGTTCCTGGAAAAGATGGAAGAGCTTGTCGATGCGGAAACATTAGGCAAGCACGTCGGGTTTGTCTTTTCCGTCTCGGGAATCAGCGAAAAGGCCAACGTTTTTATGGAAGAAAATTGAATCGCTTGGAGCGATGATGCAAATTGGCTCGAGTTTTAACTTTCAACCTCTCGCGATTTCCACTTGCTCGTAAATTTCGGAAAGGGGAATTGCAATATCCAAATCCTCTATCGTCAAAATTTCGCCGATATTTTCGTATTCCCGCATAATCCAGAAACCCCGCTCTTTTTTATAATGGTGCTCAACCGATGTCGCATACTGGTCGATAGTTATGAAATCAGTCAATGACGAAAGCTTCCGATACGACTTGAATTTCGAGCTTCTGTCATAGTCCCTCGTGGATTCGGACAGAACTTCGACGACTATTTTCGGGTTGGCGATAACTTCGCTTCTCCCGTCCTCCGTTTCGATTTTCCCGCAGACCACGCTGACATCCGGATACACGTAATGTTTGTCGAAATCGATTCCCACTTTGATGTCGCTCGGAAAAACGAAGCAGTTTTTCCCCCGAAGCCCGATACGAAAAGCGGAAACCACATTGGCTACGATCAGGTTGTGAACAACGGAGGCCCCCGTCATTGCGAAAACTTCGCCGCATTTGTATTCATGTTTCGTTTCCGACCCCCGCTCAAATTCGAAATATTCTTCAGCCGAGATCGTTTTCGGTTCTGTCATTCGAATACACACCTCCAAATTTCTTAAACCATTTAAATATCAATATGGTTGATAATCTTTGAAAAATCAATTCAGAAAAAAACTCCATAAATCGCACTTTTGCAACATTGATATAAACTTATTGCAAAATAGAAGTATCGATTCTCGCATCTTTCCGATTTGGTAACACTTCAACGATGTTCGATTCGTATTGATTTCAGACGCTTATGTTATCTCGTTCCCACGCTCCAGCGTGGGAACGGCCGGAGCGTGGGAACGAGTTTGGCAGCAATTCTAATTTTGACGGAAATTCCATTCCGAAGAGGTTGCAACGGCCAAGGCAACCTGACCATCCTGGTCTGGTATGTCCGCGGTAAAAGGGGCATTTCCCGACGCGCCGAACCAGACCAGACCAGGATGGTCTGGTTACCTTGAAGGCGCCGGAGACACCCAAAATTTGAACTGCTGCGAGTTTGGATTTGCTGTTGACTTTCGCCGAAATTTGCGATATCGAAGTCCGAAACGATTGGAAAGCTTTCCGAATCGCCTTGAAACAAAGCGGCATTATCGGGAACTTTCGGGAACAAATTATACGAGTTATGCCAGGCGAAAGCCATCCAGACTCTTTCTGGATGGCTTTTTTTATTTTTGGAGGTGCGAAAATGGCGGCCAAGCTTCTGGTGATCGACAATTACGATTCATTCACGTTCAACCTGGTGCAGATGTTCCGTCTGTACCCGTTGGAAATCAAGGTATGTCGAAGCGACGAAATCACGACGGCGCAAGCCGCCGGGTATGGTCCCGACTATATTCTGATCAGCCCGGGACCCAAGGACCCGGCCAGCGCCGGCGTTTCCATCCCCTTGATTCGGGCGTTTTACAAAAGGACACCCGTCCTGGGCGTATGTCTCGGGATGCAGTGCATCAACGAGGCGTTCGGCGGGCGGACCGTGCGCGCCCCCCTTCCCATGCACGGCAAGACCTGCCTGGTCCGCCACGAAGGCGACGGGCTTTTCCAAGGAGCACCTTCCCCTTTTTCCGTGGCGCGCTACCATTCCCTGATGATCGAATTCGACCATTCCGAGTTGCGGGTGAACGCCAGAAGCGACGACGGCGTTCCCATGGGGGTGCGGCATCCGGAATACCCGCTGCACGGGGTCCAGTTTCATCCGGAAAGCTTTTTGACCGAACACGGATTCACCCTCGTGGAAAATTTTTTGGAGGAGGGGCCGTTGAGCGTCAGGCGCGATTCAACAGGCTGGGACCCCGGAAAGGGGAACGGCTTGATGCCGATATGCGTCGAGTCTCAGGTGGCGTATGAACCGGTTTTCGTCTGATGATTGTGCATTGGGGGAGCGGTTGGAACATAGGTTGGGTTGAGCGGGCATTCATGTTGGGTTTCAAGCTCGATGTTCAATTTTTTTGATGACCGAATAGAAGCATGGAGAAAATGAAAGATACAATTGTGAAAGCCGCAGGCCGTCTCTCCGGTTGCCATTGCGAGGAGATCGAACTGGCGGAAAGCTTCATGGACGCCGCAAGCCGGTTTGCGCACATGAAAGGAACGGTGCTGCTCATGAGCGGCGGAGACCTGGATTGCGCCAGGTACCACATTCTGGGGGCCCATCCCTGGCTGGCTTTTTCCGCAAATGGCAAGGCCCTCGCGTTGCAAATCGATTCCGACAATTTCTGCCTGGAGGCGGACCCTTTCGCTTTGCTCGATTTTCTGATCGGGCATTTCCAGATCGAGGACTCCGACATTCCCGCCCCTTTGGGAGCGGGCCTTCTGGGATATCTATCCTACGACCTGAAGGATGTGATCGAAAAACTTCCCCGCACCTCCGTCGATTCTCTTGCCCTGCCCCACCTGCTTTTGTATTCCCATCGCGTTCTCATGCTCCATGACAAGGTAGAGAAAAAATGTCGATTGTTCGTTCCCAAAAGGATTTTTTCCGGAGAACGCCCCGGCGGCGAACGTTCCCGCCTTCGCGTTCGAAATGCGCTGGAGGAATTCAAAGCCGTCCTCCAGGGGCGGAAAAAGGAGAGTGCAAGCTTTCGCGGCGACGGGAAAAGCCTACGTTCCAATATCGAAAAGCCCGACTACATCCGCGCCGTGGAAAGAATCGTCGAATACATCAAGTCGGGAGACGTCTACCAGGTGAACATGTCCCAGCGCTTCGAGATGGATTTTTCCGGAGATTCTTTCGCCTTGTTCGCGCGGCTGTACGAAAACAATCCCGCACCCTTCTTCGCCTATGTCAACGCGGGCGACCATCAAATCGTATGCACGTCGCCGGAGCGTTTCCTTCTGTTGAAGGAGAACCGCGTGGAAACCCGCCCCATCAAGGGGACCCGCCCCAGGGGCAAGACGCCTGCCGAGGACGACAAAAACCGGGAGGATTTGCTGCAAAGCGGAAAGGACGACGCCGAGCTGTCCATGATCGTGGACCTGTTGAGAAACGATCTGGGCAAGGTTTGCAAAGCGGGTTCGGTGCGGGTGGCGGAGCACAAGCGCCTGGAGGCCTACCGGAACGTCTACCACCTGGTATCGGTGGTGGAGGGCGAGCTGGACGAGGGAGAGAACGCCTCCGACCTGATTCGCGCGACCTTTCCCGGCGGCTCCATCACGGGGTGTCCCAAAATCCGGTCCATGGAGATCATCGACGAACTGGAGCCGTGCCGCCGCCATGTCTACACCGGCTCCATCGGCTACATCGGCTTCCACGGAACCATGGACTTGAACATCGCCATCCGCACGGCGACCGTTGTGCGGGACAAGGTCTATTTTTCCGTGGGCGGAGGAATCGTGTACGACTCCGACCCGGAATCCGAGTTCGAGGAAACCCTTCACAAGGGACAGACGCTTTCTTCCGTGCTGACAGAGTCTTGCCGAAACAAAGCGGCCGTCCCCTCCCCTTCCCCGCCCATGGTCTGGATCAACGGCGCGTTGCGCCCGGCCCGCCTGGCGACTGCATCCGTCCTGGACGAAGGCTTCCAATACGGCCACGGGTTCTTCGAGACCATCCGCGTGGTCCAAGGCGTTCCCCGTTTCCTGGCAGAACACCTGCAAAGGTTCCACCGGGCTTGGCAAGCGTTGTTTCCCGATCCTCCGCCGGATATCACCTGGGCCGACGCGATCGGGCAGGTGGTCGAGGCCAACCATTTGGGAAGAGATGTCGCCGCCGTCAAGATTCTGGCGACTCGCGGCGCAGGCGAGTCGCCGTGGGAAAACAGGACCCTGCTGGTCGCGGCCCGGCCCTACGTTCACAGGCTGAAGCTGAAAAAAAACGCCCGAGGCCTGCGTCTCAAGACCTATCCGCACCCCCGGCAGACGCCGCTGGCCGATCACAAGACCATCAACTATCTCTATTATCTTTCGGCCGGAAGGTGGGCTGCGGAAAACGAGGCGGACGAAGCCCTCGTATTGAACCCCGACGGTACCGTTAGCGAAACCAACACGGCCAACATCCTTGTTTTCAAAGACGACCGCGTGGTCGTCCCCCAATCCCCCCACGTGCTTCCCGGCGTATTCCAGGCGGCCGTCCTGGATTTTCTGCGGCGACAAGGCGTCGGGTCCGTCTGCGAAAAATTGCGTCCAGAGTACCTGTGCGACGCCGACCTGGTTCTATTGACAAACTCTCTGATGGGCGCGGTCGCGGTCACCGACCTGGACAGCCGGGTCCTGTCGCCCGACATGGTCGATATGGAATGGATTGAAAAAATCAATGACGCCTTGTTGTAAATGGCAATATTCACTTCGCTTTGCAGAAAAAAGGATCAGTGCTTACTGATATCCCCCAACCTTTAAATCGCGCTGCAGTTCTTCCACGCTTGAATAGTCCAGCGGATCGGTCCAGCCGATGATTTTGGCCTCTTTGCACGCTTGATCGTTTTCGGTCAGGAGTTTCAGGGCCGTGACAACCCTGTTGGCCACCATAAAGTCGGTATTTGCCGTTTTGGCCAAGGGCCATTCCGGATAAAGGATGGTGGAGCAGACAAAGGGAAAGTCATAGTGGTTTTTCCGGGCGAGTATCTTGACCTTGGTCATGTTGACCCTGCCTAACATAGCCATGCGTTCAAGGGTGTCGGTACGCACCGTGCCGGCGTCAACAGAACCGCTGAGGACTGCCTTTACCACTGCTTCGTGTTTGTTGAAAAAACGGAGAGTGGCAAAATCGCTGTACATATGGATGCCTTGGTCAAGCATCTCCTTTTGCGCCATCTCGAAACCGCCGAATGAGGTCTGGGAGACCGCACCGAATTTTTTTCCCTTCAGGTCGGCCAAATTGTTGATTTCGTTGTTGTCCTCCTTGGTAAAGATCACGCCGCCGAAAGAGGAGAGCGCTTTGCCCTGTCTGGAGTTAATCATGGTGGCGACCGGAGCGGCACTGTACTTGATCTTGGCCGTCATGAACATGGAGGGGTTGACAAGAAAGAGATCAACCCGGTTGGAGGAAACCACTGGAAAGACATCGTTAAAACCAAGGGGGACGATGCTCACCCGTTCCCCCAGTTGTTTGGTGAGATAGGTTCCGGTCGGTCCCCATTGCTCGATGGCCTTAAGCGGTCCGCTTTTGGCGAGCACACCGATTTTGATCTCCGCCTCGGCCTGACAGACAACCAGGCCAAGCGCCAGCGCCACGGTTACCAGGATGAATAGCTGCTTTTTCATGTCATTTTCCCTCAAGTAATTAGTCAGTTACTTCTCGATTCCCATCATACATCAAGAAATTCAACTCGGGTTGTATTTGCAGGGGCCAACCTCTTGAGTGATTCATGGCGTGCTCTGACGGATGACTCTCCTCCTAAAGGTTGAGGCTACGTTTTTCATGTATTATATCGTATCAGGCCGTGGACGTCAAGAAATTTGATTTCTCGGCAATGCCGGTGGCCAGGACCAGCAATAGTCGATTTTGCCCTTTTGCAACCGCTTCCACAACGCGGTTAAGACAGATGCGCGAGGATCGGAAATGAAGTTGTTGAGAAAGCATGAACGAACCGGCAGGCCTTTGGGGGTGGATTCTTTTATTGAAAAAATGGAAGTCCTGCTACATCGAAAACTTGTTCCCACGCTTTGCGTGGGATGCATACCAGGACGCTTTGCGTCCGCGTTCCGCCAAGCCATGGCCGAATCAAGAACCAAACCCGCATTCGGTTTCCACAGGCTGTCGCCTTTCGATTAAAAGATTGCAAAATGAATCCACATCTGTATAAGATTTAAAGAGGTCGAGTTTGACCTAAGTTATGGATATTTGCGTCGGAGGCGATAATGAAACTTGTACTCGACAAAGATGGAGGCGCGCTCCCATGATAATGAAACAGCGATTGTTCTACGCGGTCCTGTCCGTTTTTTTCGTGATCATGCTGGGCGCCTTCGGGTACTACTTCATATACGATTACCAAGAGTCGTTCCTCGACTGCCTGTACATGACCGTCATCTCCCTGACCACCGTGGGATACGGCGAGGTGATCGATGTTTCCGGCGATACGGGCGCCAAGATATTCACCATGTTTCTGATCGTGTTCGGCATGGGGATCATCCTTTACGGCGCGGGCACGCTTACTGCCGTCATCGTGGAGGGGGAACTCTCGGGAATGATAAGGAGAAAGCACATGAAAACCAGGATTGGGGAGATGTCCGGACACTACATCGTATGCGGCGGGGGAGAAACCGGCCGCCCGGTGGTCGAGGAAATTCTGAAAAACCGCGAAGCCTGCGTCCTGATCGACAAGGACGAAGACAGCATCGAAAAATGCAGGAATGCCATTCGCGATCTGTTGTTCATCCATGGGGACGTCACCGAGGACGAAAACCTGGTGAGCGCAGGCATCGAGAAAGCGGCCGGAATCATCATCACGCTTCCTTCCGACCAGAACAACCTCTACGTCACCATGACCGCCCGAATGCTCAACCCGACCATGCGCATCATCAGCCGCATGACCGACCCCAGGTTGGAACCCAAGCTGTACAAAGCCGGCGCCAACGGCGTGGTCTCCACCAACATGATCGGCGCCCTGCGCCTGGCTTCTGAAATGATCCGGCCCACCGTGGTCAATTTCCTCGACAGCATGCTTCGGTCCAAGGACGGCGTGATTCGCATCAGCCAGGTCTATGTTCCGAAAAACTCCCGCCTGGCGGGAAAAACCATCCGGGAGGGCGAATTCAAACGGCGCTTCAACCTGCTTCTCCTGGGGATCAGGGAAAAAGACGGGGACATGGAATTCGATCCCGACGTCGAAAAAGTGATCAAGGAGGAAACCACCCTGATTTTCATGGGGGAAATCGGCAATTTTTTCAAAGCGAGGAAATGGCTGGCGTCCTGAAACCTTTTCCAAAGAGGGTCAAATGGGTGAAAAAACAAAAACCGAGAACCTGTCCGGCGTAGATGAAGGATTGGTCGCTATGTTCCTGAAAATGTCGCCAGAGGAACGTTTGCAGGCCAATGATAACGCAGTGAACACAATTTTGGAGTTGAGACATGCCTTCAAAAAAAGAAGAGCGGAAAAATGTGAATCTGGGCGCGATTCTTGAGGGGCTGACAGAGGCAGGCGTCGATTTCATTCTTGTCGGAGGACTTGCCGCCGTGGTCCAGGGAGCGCCCGTGACAACCATGGATGTGGACATCGTTCACGACCGATCTCCCGAAAATACAGCCAAACTGATTGCGTTTCTGAATTCGGTCGGCGCGATTCACCGCCGCCCGGACGACAAGGCAATCGAGCCGAAAGAAGAAGACCTCTGGGGAACGGGCCATTCCCTCTTTACAACCCGGCTTGGTCCTTTGGATGTTCTATCTGTTATCGAAGGGGGCAGAGCTTACGAAGACCTCCTCGAACATACCTTGGAGATCGAGTTCAGGAATGGCGTTATTCGCGTGTTGGACCTTGAAACATTGATTCGACTCAAGAAAACATCCGCCGACTCCAAAGACAAGCAGCGCCTGCCGGTGCTGGAAGAAACTCTGCGGCAATTGAAAGAAAAATAAGGAGAAATTCGATGATTCGTATTCTTCATCTGTCCGACATCCATTTGGGGACCAAGGACGACGCCAGCCAGTATCGAAGTCAGTTGATCGCGGATTTGACCGTCGAACTGGAGATCGACAGGCTGGACTACCTGGTCGTTTCCGGCGATATCGGCACCTATTCCACGAAAGAGGAGTACGAGGCGGCGGCGGAACTGATTACGCAAATCGCGAAACGATTCGATATTCGCAAAGAACGGCTGATCATAGCGCCGGGTAACCACGATCTGAACTGGGAGCTGTCGGAGAAATCCTATCCTTTCGTTCCCAAGAGTAAAATTCCCGACCCGATGCCCGGCGATATGGCCGAAAAGGCCGTGTCTGCGGGGCCTGTAGGTTGGCTGGTTCGAGACGACAAAAAATACCGGAAGCGTTTTGCCCATTTCTCGAAGCATTTCTACGAGCCGGTCGCGGGCATGCCCTACCCGGAAAACGAAGACGAGCAGGGCATTGTCACTATCGACAGAGAAAACCGTATCGTGTTTTTCGCCCTGAACTCGTGCTGGCAGATCGACCACCTGCACAAGGAGCGCTCCGGCATCCACCGCATCGCCGTGACAAGCGGCCTGGATGCCCTGGAAGACTGCAAGGGCGAAGACTGGCTCAAAATCGCGGTGTGGCACCATCCGGTCTTGCGCGCAAAGGCCATCGAGGATGTGGATTTTCTCCAGCTGCTTGCGGTCCATGGGTTCAGGGCCGTGCTGCACGGGCATATTCACGAAGCGGAAAAAGCGTATTACGACTACGACGAAGATCGGGGGGTTCATCTGATCGGCGCGGGCACCTTCGGGGCGTCGATTCGCCAAATGGTTCCGGGAATTCCCCACCAGTACAACCTGCTTGCCTACGACCGGAAAAAGGGCGAACTCACCGTGCAATCCCGGAAAAAGGAAAAACGCATGGGTGCCTGGGAACCCGACTATCGGTGGGGGAAAAAGAACGATCAAAAGCCGTGGTACAAAATCCAAGTCCGGAAACCCGCGAAATCCTTTGATGTCGATATCGAACCGTCGCCCGCGTCCGCGCCCACTTCCCCGGTTCGCCAAGTCCCCGATCCCGAAACCTCCCGGAAAACCTACCTGGCCGAGCTGGTCAACGCCACCCGGAACCTGCCATGGGCGAGCCTCGACCCGGAGCAGGCCGACGCCACGTGCAGCCCGGCGGGAAGCGGACGCCTCGGTCTGCTGGACATCTACACCTCCCTGGACACCCGGGAGATCGAGCAGCCCCCGGAGAACGAAGAGCAGGTGCGCATGCACATGATGATGCGCGGCCAGGAGGGGCAGGAGGAACGACGCCTGTCCGCCCAGGACATGGTCGATCGGCACGGCCGCCTGGTCCTTCTGGGAGACCCGGGCTCGGGAAAATCCACCCTGGTCAACTACCTGGCCCACGTGATGGCAAACGCGCTCTTGGAAAAGGACCCGGCCCCCTGGATGGAGCGTCTGGAAAAAAGCGGCCCGTGGAGTCGCGGCCCGCTTTTGCCCGTGCGGATTGTACTGAAGGACTTCGCGGTCCATGTCCGAAGCCGGAAACCCGTGCCGGAAAAAGGCGACGCCTCCCTGTTTCTGAAATATCTCAGGTCCGTTTTTATGGAATCGGAGTTTTCCGGATTCTGGTACGCCTTTTACCAGGGCCTGCTATCCCGCGAACCCGAACAAAACTACCTGATGCTCTGGGACGGCCTGGACGAAGTCCCGTCCGAAGTTCGAAAAATCGTGGTCGCGTCCCTGGAGGATTTCTGCGCCCGGTACCCGGAGAACCGCTACCTGGCGACCTGCCGCATCTACGCCTACATCGGCTGCGAATACCAGCTCAACGGGTTTAGGCAGGCCACCCTCGTGCCCTTCGACACGAAGCGCATAGAAGCCTTTATCGACATCTGGTACCAAAGGCTCCGGGAAATGGGGCGCTTCGATTCCGGAGAGGCCGAAGAGCGGGCCGAACGGCTCAAGAACGCCACCAAGCGCGAAGACCTTGCCGGGCTGGCCGAAAGGCCCCTGCTCCTGACGGTCATGGCCATGCTGCACAGTTTCCGGGGGCAGCTGCCCGAGGACCGGGTGGAGCTGTACCATTGGACTGTCGATCTGCTCCTGAGAAGATGGGAAAACCGCCTGGGCGGCGAAAAGGGCCTTCTGGAAGCCCTGAACATCCCCGGCCTGAAAATGAAAGGCCTGGAATCGAGCCTCTACGAAGTGGCCTTCCAAATCCACGCGGACCGGAATTCGGACGCCGAAACCGCCGACATTTCAGACCTGGCCCTGCTGAAAATCTTGAGAAAGCGCCTCGGCGATCTAAACAAGGCCGAGATATTCCTGGATTATGTGAAAAACCGCGCCGGCCTCCTGGTCTGCCATCGCCCCGAAACCTTCGCCTTTCCCCACCGCACGTTCCAGGAATTCATGGCCGCCTGCCACTTGGTGGAGATGGCCGACCCCGTCGAAACGGCGCGCCTTGCGGCCGATGATCCCGGAAAATGGCGCGTGGTGTTCGTGCTGGCCGCAAGACACGCGCCCATGGGCCAGGGGATCAGCGCCATTTCCCATATGTGCTCCCAGTCTCCCGACGAAGCCGAAAAACGGGACGCGGCCTCATTCCAAAAGGCCGAGATTGCGGCGGAGGCCCTTCTGGAAATCGGCGTCATGGAAGCCCGGCAGACCGAGCCGGGAAGAATCGCCCACGGACGCGTCGTCAAATGGATGGAAAAGGCCATCCGCGCGGACGACATCCTCGCTCCCAAAGAACGCGTATCCATGGGAAACGCCCTGGCCAGGCTGGGAGATCCCCGCTTCGACCCGGATTTCTGGCATTTGCCCGCAGACCCCATGCGCGGGTTCGTCGAGATACCCGCCGGGCCTTTTCGTATGGGCATACTGGAAGAGGACATTCCGATGTTGGAAGAAAAATTCGGGAAATCCCCCTCTGGCAATTTGAACTACGAGTCTGAAACCCCCGCTCACGATGTGGATCTGCTCAGATTCTATATATCCCGATATCCGGTCACCGTGGCCCAGTTCCGGGCATTTTGCCACGATTCCGGGTACGAGGTGGATGATGAGGATTTCGAAAAGGAAAACACCGTGGACAACCATCCAGTGGTATGTGTATCCTGGCACGATGCTGACGCCTATTGCCGATGGCTGGCTAAAAAGCTCGACAGGCCAAAAGGAATTGTGACATTGCCGACGGAGGCCCAATGGGAAAAAGCCGCTCTGGGACGGAAAATGACTGTTTTTCCGTGGGGCGACGAAGAGGATGAAAACAGAATGAATTTTAATGGCACGAAAATAAAATCGACCAGCCCAGCGGGATGCTTTCAATCAGGGGCAAGTCCCTTTGGATGCGAGGACATGGCGGGCAATGTATGGGAATGGTCTCGGAGTCTCTAGGGGGACGATTGGAAACACGCTGATTTCAGGTATCCCTACGATGCCAATGACGGCAGGGAGGATATGTCAGGGGACGCGCGACGCGTGGTTCGTGGCGGCTCGTGGGACTACATCGCCCGCTTATGCCAGTCGGCCTATCGCTTCAGTTTCCACCCTATTGTTCGCTACCACCTCCTTGGCTTTCGGCTTGCCTGCCTCCCATTGGCAAGAAAAGAAAAAGAGCAAAAAATAGCAGACAGGAAGTTAGGCGCGGTGGGCTTGCGTACGGGTGCACGACCTGTTTCTTGACCAGCACCAAGTCCCGTCAGGGACGGCAGGCAATAGGGGCTTGGTCGCTAAGTCGGCCGGCAATTTGTCCTGTTGGTCCTATAGGTCCCATTGGTTCAGATCTTGCTGCGTTGCGTTCTGAGTACGATCCGGTAATCGGCCGATCTAAAAAACCTGCCCGACAATAGCCTGGTAATTCATTGCCTGGTGGTGGCGGGGATGCGTCCCGAGTCCCGTCAGGGACGACAGACAAACAGGGGCACGGCATGGCGGTTGGCGGCCTTCCGCATGATTTTCGAAAAGCAGGGAATGTTACCCTTGCAATCTGCGAATGTACAAAACAAAAAAATTTCGGGGATTGGTTTTAGCATCGGCCACTTTCAAAGACTATCGTCCCGGCAGTCGTCATTCCGGGCGGAGCGGTATATAACCCGGGTGTAGATAAAATAGCTGGATTCCGTCTTTTCCGGGAATTTCCCAACTGGAAAATGTAGCGTAGACCCGGAATCCAGGTGGCCGAAATTAGAACCACGCCCGTCGCCTGGATTCCGGGTCTAAAGCAAGCTCCGTCCGGAATGACGGTGTTGGTTGGCCGACGTTACAACCAAAACCGACCGAACCAAAAGGCGCAAAAATTCGCGTACCCGGTAGCGCCGTCTTCCACGGGTAGAGTAGGCGCAGGGAGTTACCTCCCCGCGCCTCTCACAGAACCGGACTTGTGGGCCACACATCCGGCTCCTCATAATGCCGTTGTGCAATCGGCAACAAAAGTTGCACCTGCACGCCCGACAATCGACTCGCATCGGTTAGTCCGGGCGGTTGAACGGTCAGGTTTCTTGGCCTACGCTATTCGCGGCAGTCGGGATTCGTCCTCGGGTACGCCCGAGAACTCCTCCCGCCTGCCCCCTTCCGGGCTGTCGGCAAACACGAGCGCCAGTTGCCCTCGTTCAACACTTAACATTATGTTGCCCCCTTCGCTCAACCGGCGTTACCCGGCGTCCTCGCTACTATGGGGCAATCCGACTTCTCCGCAAGCATCGGGGGCAAGTCGTTTCCTCCTTCGCCTCCTACCAGTCGTATAACCCAGCGCCAGGGCAAGCCCTGCGAAGGGGATCTGGACCTGCGAAGATCTCCGAGGGTAAGGTCGCGAAATGTCCCACCGCCGCTGTCTCCTCTACGACTTCGGACACGATCGGATATTGGGCGTCGCATTGGCCGGCATGCTGACCCGTCCGAAACCGCCTGGTCGGAGCTTCACTTTCGTTCAGTGCTGTGGTTCGTCTAAGGCTTCCATCCCACGTCGCCTCGCGACGACGCAGTTGCCTTCGACTCGCGGTTGCCTCCGATAGGCCCCGCAGAGGACTCGAAGCCTTGCGGCCTCTCACCTCCAATCGCGCGATCATGCCTCGCGCACCGGCGCTGCCCCATCCGAGGAACGCCGCGCCGCCGTGGAAGACGGCGCTACCGGGGTACTCCAGGCATTTTCTCCTGAAGAAAGGCCGTCATCCGCGCAGGTCGAAACAATATTGTTTCAGTTGATTTGTAATTTTCACCGCATGTTGAAAGAATTTCTTTCAATGAAAAATGGTTGACGGCAAACGAATTTCATTCTATTGTCTATTTTCAACGTATGCTGAAAAAAGGTTATGCAATGAAACAAATAGAGCCGGACATTAAAGATTCCGCAAAAAACGCTCTTTTATCTTCTTTGGCCGAGATTGGATTCATGGAAATAGAAGAGTTCGAGGGACCCTGTCGCCACCAGGATATTCAAGCCGACCTTGTCGCCAAAGTCAAATTTCCAGGGGGCTCCACACGGGTCGTATCTGAAGTAAGAAAAAGCGGACAGCCGAGAATTGCCAGGGAGGCTGTAAACCAGATGATTCGATATAAAAAGTCGATGCCCGACGCCTATTTTGTCTTTATTGCGCCTTATATATCGGAAAGGGCGGCAGAAATCTGCCGGTCGGAAAATATCGGCTATCTTGATTTGTCGGGCAACTGCCTGTTGGCTTTCGATACAGTTTACATAAAAAAGGAGGGCGCGCCCAACAAGTATTCGGAAAAGCGCGATTTGAAATCTTTGTATTCTCCAAAAGCGGAGCGGATTTTAAGGGTCCTTTTATGCAGTCCCGGGAAGAAATGGAAAATAAAGGATTTGGCTGACGAAAGCGAGGTCAGTCTCGGTCAGGCCTCCAACGTGAAACGTTTTTTATGCGACCGCGAATTTATCTCGGGCGAAAGGGGAGGATTAAAGCTGAAGGCGCCGGAGGCCCTTGTCAAAGAATGGGCCGAAAATTACGACGGCAGCCGCAATCGAATTCAAGAAATGTATTCAATGCAAAGTGCTGCGCAGGTTGAAAAAGCCGTGGCCGAATTTTGCGGCGACAACAATATCGATTATGCATTGACCGGATTTTCAGGGGCCGCGAGGACCGCGCTTGCAGTTCGTTATCAAAAAGCGATGGTTTACGTTTCGGGCATTTCCGCCGAAGCCTTTTCGGAACTTTCCCTGAAACCGGTCCCGAGCGGAGGGAACCTTTTGCTGTTTTCCCCGTACGATAAAGGCGTTTTTTATGGAACGTCCATCTTCGATGGAATCAGGGTCGTATCGGAAATTCAACTCTATCTGGATCTCCAAGGATTTCGTGGACGAGGCGAGGAAGCCTCCCAAGCCATATTTGAAAGGATTCTTGCCAAATCATGGTGACGGTAGACGATTACAATGAACTTGCAGTGCAAGCAGCCCGTTCCGTTTTGTTGGAAATCTTGAGGGTCCTCGGAGAATACAAAGACAGCATCGTTCTGATCGGAGGATGGGTGCCCCAAATGCTGTTTCCAAATTCCGAGGATTTGCACACCGGCAGTATCGATGTCGATTTGGCCATGGATCATGAAAAGCTGACCGACGAAGGTTATAGGAGCATTAACGATCTTCTTCTTTCGCGGGGCTATAAAAGGGGAAAGCAGCCGTTCATCTTCCATCGGTCTGTTCGCGTATCCGGGGTCGAAATCGATGTGGGGGTTGATCTTCTGTCCGGAGAGTACGGAGGGACCGGAAAAAGCCATCGCCATCAGAAAATCCAAAATGTTCACGCCCGGAAGGTCCGTGGATGCGATCTGGTATTCAAGGACCCGGTTGAACGGGAAATTGCGGGCAGGCTTCCAGGCGGTTCTCTGGATTCGGCCGTTGTCAAGGTTGCGTCTATCGTTCCATTTATAACCATGAAAGCGATAGTATTGGATGAAAGGCTGAAAGAAAAAGATGCATATGACATCTATTACTGTCTCAAGCAATATGCCGAAAAATTGGAGGATTTGGTTCCGGAGTTTCAATCGCGCATGAAAAACAAACTGGTGCGGGAGGGGCTTGAAAAGCTGGCGAAGAATTTTGCATCGACAGAGCATACAGGTCCGAGATTTGTGTCCGATTTTCAGAATGTAGCGGACGAAGAAGAACGCGCAATGCTGGAAAGGGATGTGTTTGAAAGGGTAGATTTTCTTTTGAGGAAACTGGGAATCGTATAACAACACAAGGTCGCTTTCGGAGCTGGTAGCTTGGCGGTCGGATGACGCGGCGAAGGTCCCGAGAGCGACCGATTTTCAATTTCCGAATTCCAATTTCCAAAAAAGGGCGAAAATCATGATTCACATTCTCCATCTGTCCGACATCCATTTGGGGACCAAGGACGACGCCAGCCAATATCGAAGTCAGTTGATCGCGGATTTGACCGTCGAACTGGAGATCGACAGGCTGGACTACCTGGTCGTTTCCGGCGATATCGGCACCTATTCCACGAAAGAGGAGTACGAGGCGGCGGCGGAACTGATTACGCAAATCGCGAAACGGTACCATGTCCCGGAAGAACGGCGGATCGTAGCCCCGGGAAATCACGACTTGAATTGGGATATCTCGGAAAAAGCCTATGAAATCGTCTACAAAAGAAAATACCCCGACAAGCTTCCGAAAGAAATTGCCGAAAAGGCGGTAAAAGCAGGCGATGTCGGGTGGATGGTTCGAGACGACAAAAAATACCGCAAACGATTCGCCCATTTCTCCAAGCATTTCTACGAGCCGGTCGCGGGCAAGGCCTACCCGGAAAAGGAGGACGAGCAGGGCATTGTATCCATCGACCGGGACAACCGAATCGTGTTTCTTTCCATGAACTCTTGCTGGGAGATCGACCACTTTCACAAAGACCGCTCCGGCATCCACCGCATCGCGTTGGCAAACGCCCTGGACGCCCTGGATCGGGAAGGCTGCGTCGGCGAAGACTGGCTCAAGATCGCGGTCTGGCACCACCCCGTGACAGGGGCGCAGACCATGAAGGACACCGCCTTTCTCCAGCAGCTTTCGGTCCGCGGAATAAAGGCTGCCCTGCACGGGCATATCCACGAGGCGGAGAAAGGGCATTACGATTACGACACGGAGCGGGGAATCCATCTCGTCGGCGCCGGGACTTTCGGCGCGCCCGCCCCGGAGCAGGTCCCCGGAATTCCCCATCAGTACAACCTTCTTGTCTACGACCGGGAAAAAGGCGAAATCACCGTGCATACCCGGAAAAAGGATAAGCCCATGGGCGCCTGGGACCCCGATTACCGGTGGGGGAAAAAGAACGATAAAAAGCCCTGGTACGCAATCCAGGTCCGAGGACCGGCGAAAGCTCCCGAAACCGATAACGACCAAACATCCTCGTCCTCGACGAATCATGCCGAACCCGATCCCCCGGAACCCGACGACCCCGAACCGGACAAAAAGCCGACCCAAAAAGAAATCGACGACTACCGCAAAAAGTGCGAGTCTCTCCACGCCAGCCTTCCTCTGGTCGGATTCGGCGTGTCCCTGCGGGTGCCGATTCGCCTGGAGGACATCTACGTGCCGCTGCGGGCCATGGTCGATAGGCGTCTGACGGGCAAGGCCTGCTTTGCCGACGCCGCGGATGCCGAGGACAAGCTGCGGGAATGCGGCGGAGGAAACGAAATCTCCGTGCCGGACGCATTCCAGGAAGCGAAAAAGGTCGGGCGGCACGGGGTCGTGATCCTGGGGGACCCCGGCTCCGGCAAGACCACCCATTTGAAACGGGTCCTGCTCTGGTGTCTGAAGGGAGGCCCGGAGAGCATCGGGCTGCCGCCGGACATGCTCCCGGTGTTTCTGCCCCTCCGGGAGTTGCGCGACACCCGCATGAAACTGGAGGACTTCATCCGGCGGCAGCTGGACCTTCCCCACCTGGAAACGCCTGAAGGTTTCGGAAGACGACTGATGAAACGCGGCAATCTTCTCTTTCTGCTCGACGGCCTTGACGAGGTGGCCGAGTCGGACCGGAGGAGCGGCGTGTCCCGCTGGATCGAAAAGGCCCACGATCTTTACGACACCTGCTGGTTCCCGGTCACCAGCCGGTTCGCGGGCTACACGGAAAAAGCAAGGCTGGGTCCGCAGTTTCTGGAGATGCACATGCGTCCCCTTTCCGAAGACCAGGCGAGCCGGTTCATCCACAACTGGTACGGCATCGTGAAGCGGGAGCAACAGCCGGACGACCCGAGCCAGGCGGCGCAACTGGCCGAAGACGAGGCCGAAAGGCTGATAGAACGGCTCAAGGCCCCGGGGTTTCGTGCCAGCCGCGTGTTCGAGATGACCCGAAACCCGCTCCTGCTGACCTGCCTGTGCCTGGTGCATCTCGACCGGGGAAACCTTCCCCACACCCGCGCGGCCCTGTACGAGGAGTGCATCGACGTGCTGCTGGAGCGATGGCGCGCGGCGGCGGATATTCAATCGTTCCGAAATTCGGTTGGATCCTCCCAACATGTTGAAATCATTCAACATATTTGCAATTTCATTTCACATAGTTTAACAAAAAGACGCTCGTTCCATTCAAAAAAGGTCGCTTTTGACCGAGTTTTCGCAGGATTTATTGAAATTTAGGGTCCAAAATGTTAATGTATGTTATTTAAATATTGGCATATTCATTTTATAACAACATACATTACCACATCATGAAAAATCTTACTGTAAGAGAAACAGCCGTAATCGAAAAATTGCGAAAATGCAAAGTCGCAAGAAAATCCGAATTGTGCGATCATTTGAAAATTTCGCATATGACTGTGGTGCGGGCTTTGAAAAAGTTCGGCTACTATTCGAGCTACAACAAGAACTCCTCCTTCTATACCCTTCGGGATACTCCCGATTTCGACTCGTACGGACTATGGGCCTACAATGATATCCGTTTTTCCCGAAACTTCACTCTCGACAAAACAATCGTCTCCATAGTGGACGATTCGGAATCGGGGTTCACCGCCGAGGAACTTGAGCGCTTGTTGAAAACGAATGTAAAAAACCTTCTTTCCCGTCTTGTATCCAAAGACAGGTTGAGTAAATACATGGCAGGTCGTTGCGCCGTATATTTGTCCGTCGATCCCGATCTTAAAAAGAAACAGGAAGAATCCCGGAAAAAAAGGATTGAAGAGCGCGATGCGAAGTCGGCAATCCAAAGACGCGACGAGACGCCTTTGCCCGACAATATGGATTCTCCGGCCGTGATTGAAATTCTTGTTAGAATGATCGAGTTTCCGTCGGCAAGCGCGGCGTCTATATCGCGAGCGTTGCAAAGAAAAGGGGTTTCCGTCACCGCAGGAAATGTTCGAAGCGTAGTCGAGTTCTATTCGCTCGAAAAAAAAACGGCTCGCTGAAAGTGGCCGAACTTGTCAACTGTCTGCGAGACGATTTCATGGGGAAAATCTCCGATATTTCCGCTCTGCCGGACGACGCCGAATACGTATTCGAATCTTGCGTCGATAATTCCTTCGTTCAGAAAACGAGGCGCCGGACCGTTATCAGTCTGAAATATTCGAAATTCAGGTCCATAGAGATTTCAAGGCGCAAAAAAGACCGTTCGAAGACTTCGACTTTTCGCTCGTCGGAATTGGCCGCGATCGTTCCTTCCGGAGCCAAATACTCGTTCGATCTCATCGCCTTCGTCGGCAGAAAATGTTATCTGGAAGGATGCACGTTGAAATCGGTCAACGCAGAGATAGAAAAACGGAAAGGGCTGTCGCCCATACCCGCCAGCAGTCTTTACGATATTCAGCGCAAGTTTCTTTTCTATCTAGGGGAACTTCATCGAAGGGCGACTCCCGAGATCGAGGCCTTTCTTCGCAAGCGCGGAAACGTCACATGGCTGATTGACGGAACGATCGAACCGGGTTCCCCCGTTTTTTTCGGCGTCAAGGAGGCGCAGGCGGGAATATTTCTCAAAGGATGGAAGATTCCCACGGAAAACGAAGAGGACATTTCAAAATGCCTTCTCGAAGCCGCCGATCTTTACGGCAAGCCGGACGAGATCCTTCACGATCTGAGCGAAAGAATGATCAACAGCTGCGAAGCGGCCCTTCCGGATTGTCCGCACCGCGTATGCCACTACCATCTATGCGGCGATTTGGGCAGGGATCTCTACGATGCGCCCCAGAAAATGCTGAACAAGCGCATTCGAGCCATTAAATTGCAGCCGTATCTGAAGAACCAGAGAAGCAGTCAGACGCAAAGGATTCGAGGACAGATCAGGGACGGGAACGCCCGGTTGATTCTCAAGGATCTGTTGAGCGGAAATACAACGGATTTCGAATTCACCGACGTTTTAGCCCGCGAAATTCTTCTGGGCCTGCATTCCTGGATGCTCGACTACGCAAACGACGGTCGCAGGCAAGGTTTTCCGTTTGATCCCTACCTGCTTTATTTCCATCGCAGAATCGCCAAAATCAACGCCGTGGCAAAAAGCTTGATTGCAAGAGACAACTCGATCAGCAAATTGCCGAGAGTTTTTTACGGTTTTTCGGAAAGACTTGAAAAATACCTTGCCGATCCCGTGGTCGATACCGCTGCGAATTTATACGAGAAAGCATTCGATATTTTCCGGCGGATACGGGAAGTGCTTCGCATGGACGCCAAGGGACCGAGTCCCATGCGCGATTCGTACGAACTGACTTCCAGGGGAAGGAAAGACGTTCGCGAGTCTCTAAACGATCTTATGGAGCAATTCGGGAAGAGCGGACGCAATTGTTCAAGCAGCGAAGAACTCGCTCTTTACAATATCGCGTTGTCGCATGTCGGCAAATACAGACAGTATCTGTTCCGAGGCGACGAGGAAAAAAACGCGGGAGCTTCTTTCGTACGAACGACGAATGCGATCGAATCCCATTGGGGAAGCGGAAAACGGCTTCGCCGACAAACTCACGGTCGCATGAAGCTCGCACGGGATTTTTTCGCATTGCCCGCCGAATATATGCTGATACCGAATTTAAACAATCCGGTCTATGTCGAGTTGGTTTTCGGAAGTCTTGAAAAACTCCCGGAAAAACTCGCGGAAGCCGGAAAAACATCGGGCTCGTATAGTTCATGGTGCAAACGGCAACATCCTCTTAATACCGGAAGGCTGCCGATTAAGACGATAAGAAGCGAAGCGTTTATCGACGATTTAATCGAACTTTTTTAAATTTAGAACACAACGAAATAGGGCGTCCAAAATTTAAATCCAACCGAATTTCGGAACGATTGGCGGATATTCGCACCAGGGTGACCGCTCGCGCCGGAAGAAGAGTGCTTCAGCCCGTGGCCCTCTGGATGCACCGGGAGGAAAACCGGACTCGAGCCAGCGCCGGCGAACTGGCGCCGGTCATGGAAAAGCCCGTGGAAGCCGTGGGATGGGCGCACGGTTCGGCCGAGGACTTTCTCAAGGCGGTGCGGGACGAAAGCGGCCTGCTCGTGGGCTGGGACCGGAAGAATTACGGGTTCATGCACCTCGGCTTCCAGGAATACCTGGCGGCCCGGGAGATTCGCAACATCTACCTGTCTAGAAAGAACGAGTCCATCTTGAAGGAGCTGGCGGGACATTTCGGGGAGGCGTGGTGGCAGGAGGTGTGCCTGCTTCTTCTGGCCGTGGACGAGGACCCGTCCCTGTTCGTGGATTTCATGAACGAAGCGACCCGGCTTCCGGCCTTCGCCGAGAACCTGGAGCTGGTGGAGATGTGCCTGGAAGACTCGGTGGAAGTCCACAAGGGGCCGTTCGTCGATCTGGTCAAGCGCGACCCGGCAGGAAACAAGGAACTATGGAAACGGCAGCTGGCTGCCCTGCGCATCCTGGAGCGCATGGACGAAAAACTCGTGGCCGGCATGGCCCCCGGCCTGGCTAACCATCCTGACAGGACCATACGGGAGTGGATCGGGTCACGGGCGGGCGAAGCCCAGCGTCCGATTATAAAAGCCGAACGGGGAGGCTATGAATTGGTTTGCATTCCCGCCGGCGAGTTTTTGATGGGATCGCTGGAAAAGGAAGAAGGACGTTGGGAGTTTGAAGGCCCGCAACACAAAGTCGCCGTGGAGTCTTTCTACATGGGCCGTTACCCCGTGACCAACGAGGAGTACGGCCGGTTTCTCGAAGAAAACCCGGAGGCGAAAAAGCCAGACGACTGGGGCGACCGAAAATTCAACCAGCCCAATCAGCCGGTGGTGGGCGTGAGCTGGCACGACGCGGAAAAATACGCGAAATGGGCGGGGCTGAAGTTGCCTACGGAACCGCAATGGGAATATGCCTGCCGGGCCGGGACCCAGACCCGGTTCTATACCGGAGACACGGAAGAAGATTTGGATCGGGCCGGATGGTACGATAAGAATTCGGACGGCAGGCCTCACCCGGTGGGAGAAAAGGAACCCAACGCCTGGGGGCTGTACGACATGCACGGCAATGTGTTCGAGTGGACCCGAAGTCTTTGGGGGGAGGATTGGAAGTCCCCCGATTTTCTATATCCATACGATCCCTCAGACGGTCGGGAGGACATGTCAAGCGGCGCGCAGCGGGTGGTTCGCGGCGGCTCGTGGGACCTCGGCACCCGCTGCTGCCGGTCGGCTTATCGCGGCAGGTCCCGCCCTGCCCGTCGCGCCCGCCGCATCGGCTTTCGGCTTGCCTGCCTCCCATTGGCAAAAAAAGAAGAGAGCAAGAAATAGCAGGCAGGAAGCGAGGCGCGGAGGGTCGTCGGCCTCGGATGGAGACTGGCGGAAAAAAGCGAAGCGCCGACATCCGCCATCCAAAGCAGACGACCCGCCGTGCCGAGCGCGGGGCTTGTGTTCGTGGGGCCCGACCTCTTTCTTGACCAGCCCCGAGTCCCGTGGTTCATCGCGGATTTGTGGGGGCGGAAAAGGTAACCAGAGCCAGCTCTGGTCCCATGTCGCGTATATGCCGCCGTTTGGAAGCCGAGACATGCCAGACCAGGATGGTCTGGTTACCATAGACATGCCTTTTCCCATAAATCCGCAGTGAACCGTTTTTGTTTCGGCCATGCATAGGTGGAACTCGGACGCGAAGCGTCCTGGTATGCATTCCAACGTGAAACGTTGGAACGAGAAGGACGTTGGAACGAAAAAAGCTGGTTATAACGGATTTGGGGGAGTAGGGCATTAAGATATTAATCCAAACGTTCTCGTTCCCAAATCCGTGATAACCAGCAAAAAAACAAATAAAACTTGCAATGTTTTTTGTTAATGATCAAATAATGACAGGTGTGAATGCGGGATACTTTTCAAAAAAGCTACGCCAAAAACAAATTATGAGGAGAACAAATATGTCTCAAATCCAAGAAATTCACACATGGGTTACCTATGGCAGGATTTCGGGAAATCGAATTTCTCTTGAATTGCCCAAGGAGCTTGACGCCCAGGACGTGCAAATTATCATCATACCCCAAAAAAAAACCGATGATGTCGATAATGAAGGATGGAGAAAGGATTTTATGTCCATTTCCCAGTGGGATATCGCAGAAGACGACGTCAGGATGAAATCATGGCACATAACAGAGTTTTAATAGACACTTCGATAATCATCGATTTTCTCAGAAAGCTGAAGAAGAACAAGGCCGCGCTTTGGGGCATAAGAGAAAATAACGAATGTTTCATGTCCTCCATTACAGTATTCGAACTGCGTTGCGGAGCGAAAACAGAAAAGCATTCGGAGGACATTGAAAAACTCCGCAAGTGGATCGCGACAATCCCTTTTGATGATGAAATTGCCGAAGTGTCCTCGATAATTTACCAGAATTTGATAGAAGAGAAAAAGCTGATTGAATTCAGAGATATTTTCATTGCGTCTACCGCAATTGCCAACAATCTGGGGTGATGAAAATTGCCCCAAATGCCCCAAAAAAAATCCTCCGGGAAATATTCCGTTGGAAAAATCTTTATAAAGAATTTCAAAAAATAACGTCGATATAGCTGGAAATTTGATTGAAACTAGGGTATGGGTATAATTTTAACCTTTTGGTTTTAGGGAGATTATACCATGCCGGAGGATTCGAAAACGACCGATTACAAAAGTCCCGTATCCAAGCTCGCGAAACTTTTCAGAAAGGGCCGGGACAATTGGAAGGCGAAATACAAGGATGCGAAATACAGGGCCAAGCTTTTGGCCGACAAGGTAAGATACTGGAAGAACAAGGCAGCCGAGCTGGAACGGCGAGTAGAGAAACTCGAGAGGGAACTTTCCGAATCCGAAAAAAAAAACTCTAAAAGTTCCGGGGAAACCGCCGAAAAATTCGAAGTAGTGCCGGCGCACCACACTTATTCGCTCGGCCACATGCATCTTTTCGCGCTGCTTGTTCTCGGGGCGGGCATAGGCATGAGGGGAGCGAGCAAGGCCATGGGGATATTCTTCTCCTTTCTCGGACTGGAAATTCCGGTTCCGTGCTGGACGACCGGGCGCCTGTGGCTGCCGAGGCTTGGATTGCACAAGCTTTCGCGGCCCAAGGAAAAAGCCGACGACTGGATATGGATAATCGACCATACCGTGCAGCTCGGCGCTGAAAAATGTCTGGTGATCCTGGGAATCCGGCAAAAAAACCTGCCGAAGGGGGAACTGCACCTCAGGCACGCGGACGTCGAGCCTATCGATCTGATACCGGTGAAGAAATCCAACGGGAAAATCGTCTGGCGACAGCTCGAGGAATGCGCCAAAAAAACGGGCTATCCAAGGCAAATCGTTTGCGACTGCGGCACGGACATAAAATCCGGCGTCGTCGAGTTCTGCCTGAAGCACGATACGCCGGGCACGTACGACATGAAGCACAAGGGCGCCGCCGTTCTCAAGCGGGAACTCAACGGCGACCCCGACTGGCTTGAATTCGCAGGCGGGGCCTCGAAATCCGGAAAGAAGGTCCAGCAAACGGAGCTTTCGTACATGGCTTCGCCGAACCAGAGAAGCAAGGCGCGATACATGAACGCAGGGGAACTCGTCCGCTGGGGCTCCGACGTCGTTTGCGGCCTGGACCTCGAAAAGGCGGAAAAGGGAGAGGATTTCGAAGAAACCGAAATGTACGCGAAATTCGGTTGGATCTGCGAATTCCGGGAAGATTTGAAGGACTGGAGGAGTCTGGTCGAAATCGTCGAGGGCGCGAACGCCTTCGTGGATTTCGTCGGATTGTACAGGGGCGTCCACGAGGACCTGGACGACTATTTGTCGGAATTGCCGGCAAGCCTCCGGTTCCCGCATATCAAGGAAGAGCTGGCGGAGTTCGAGCGGAAGCGGCAGGAAGGGGTCGGGGAAGACGAAACTCTTCTTGGAAGCAGCGAAATAATCGAATCCGTAATCGGCAAGTACAAGCGTTTGCATAACGACCAGGTAAAGGGAGGCTTCACCGGAATGATCCTTGGTCTCGCCGCTGCGGTTTCCGACTTCGACATGGACACGATAGGCGCGGCGATCGCCTCGACCCCGACAAAAAAGGTGTGGAAATGGGTGAAGGATAATGTCGGGAACTCGGTGTATTCGCAAAGAAAGAAATTCCGTAAATTAGTTAGATCGAAGGAACAAAAGTCGGCGGAAAATTTAGGCACCGTTTGAGGGGATTTTCATCACCCCAGGTTGGGTCTATTACCTCGGCGGTTTGGCCGAAGGCCGGACCCCTTGGGACATGTTGAAACCGGTGGTCGGAGCCATAAGCGGATTTTCGCTTACCCCCCCTAAGAACGACGCAAAACGATGATAGTTCTTTCATCCAACCCTCTGGAGTCACTGAGCCGATCCGAATGGTTAATGCCGAAATGTTGCTATTTTCATCGGCCAAGTGTAAAGTGTCTTTATGATTTTAAAACCAAGCCAAATTGTAAAAGAGGTCGGCAACGCGACGCATTTGGACGAGGCGCTGGCGTTGGTCGTGAAACGCTCCAGATCGTCCATGGATGCAAATGCGTGCCTTGCCTATGTCAACGACATGCAAACCGACCGGTATCTGCTGATGGCGGCGGATGGATCGATTCCCGCCGCAGCGGGCAAGGTGCGGGTAGTTCGCAACGAGGGGATAGTGGGCTGGGTGGCCGCGCATGAAGAAGCCGTCAACCTGTCGGAGGCCGCCGACCATCCCGGCTTCCGCCACGTCCCGGGGACCGGCGACGAGTTGTTGCATGGCTTTATGGGCGCGCCCGTCATCCATCGTGGCCGCGTATTGGGCGTTCTGGTGGCCCAGAAGCATGAACGGCGGCGCTTTGGAGACGACAAGGCGGCTTTTTTTACGACGCTCGCCATCCAACTCGGGAGCGTCATCCATCGCCTTTTGACTAAATGGGAGTTCAGCCAGCGGCTTGACAGATCCGACCGAGGGAAAATTTTAATCCGCGGAATTGCCTGCGCGCCCGGCCTATCCATTGGAAAAATCGTGCTGTCGCAACCTGCGGACCTGCAATCGATCCCCGACCGCAAGGCGCAGGATATCGATTCGGAAATACAAGCTTTCCGGGCCGCCGTTCAATCGGCCAAAAATGAATTAAACGCGGGCAAAGAAAGAATGGGCGCCAACTTGCCCGGCGATGTCCTGTCCCTGTTCGATGCTTACGCCATGATGCTGGAATCCGACAAGTTGACCGCCGCCGCGGTAGTGCGGATTCGAAAGGGGCAATGGGCGCGCGGCGCCTTAAGAGACACCATTTTCGAGATGGCACGAGTCTTCGAGCAGATGAGCGATCCTTATCTTGCCGCGCGCGCCGAAGATATCCGCAACATCGGCCGGCAGGTTCTCGGCCATTTGCAGAAGGTCGAGACCGGGACCAGGGCGTATCCGAAGCAGTGCATCCTGGCGGGACGGGAAGTCGGTCCGACCGAAATTTCAAATATGCCTCGAGATCGTCTGGCCGGCATAATTTGCGTTCAAGGTTCGGCCCTATCCCATGCCGCGATCATTTGCCGAGCGCTGGGCATTCCCTCCGTCATGGGACTGACCGATCTTCCGATCGGCCACGCAGAGGATTGCGACGTCACCGTCGACGGCAACCGGGGGGTTGTCTGCATCAACCCTTCTCCCGAGGACATCCATGCGTTTCTGCGTCGCATACGGGAAGAACAGGCCATTTGCTCCCGAATCGAAGCCCTTCGCCATCTTCCGGCGCAAACCTTGGACGGGGTGTCGATTCCATTGCATGCGAACCTGGGGATCGGCGACGAAGACTTGTCGATGCTTGCCAGAGAATACGAAGGCGTGGGCCTGTACCGCACGGAATTTTTCTTTATCGCGCGCGAAGCGCTTCCCACCGAAGACGACCAGTATCGTCTCTACCGCGATCTGCTGGAATCTTTTGCTCCAAAGCCTGTGACGATAAGGACTTTGGACGCCGGCGGCGACAAGAATCTGCCTTTTTTCACCATAGCCGAAACCAACCCGTTTCTGGGCCGGCGCGGAATACGCTTCACCCTCGACAACCCCGACATTTTTTTGACGCAGCTGCGGGCGTTGCTCCGCGCCAATGCCGGGCTCGGTAACCTGGGGGTCCTTTTTCCCATGATTGGCAGGGTCGGCGAAATCGACGCGGCCCTCGAGCTTCTGGACCGCGCCTGCCTGGATCTGGCGGTGGAGAGGCAGGCTGTGGAAAGACCGCGCATAGGCGCCATGATCGAAGTGCCATCGGCCGTCTACTTAGTGCCTGAACGAAAAAGCCGCAATTTCCAAGTCGAGTGAATCGTATTCATATTATATTGTCGGCTCAGCCGCTTTTTTTGATCTGACCACAGGCGAAGCTTCCTTTTTGGCAGCAAAACGTCCGATTTCGGGCGCAACTCTCCCTTTTCCTTTCTACTAGAACTTGTCGGGAGCCTAAAATTTCTATGCAGCCTTGGGCAACTTTTGCGCCTTGCTCCTTTTTCTTCGCTCGATTTCCTTCTTTTGCAGGACAGCGCCTATCTTGTGGAGATTGCGCGCGACTACCGCGAGACCTACGTAGCGTTCGAAACCGCGGATGCCGCGGTCGGGGCAACGGTCCAGCCCACCCTTCCCCAAAGCGTTGATGGAAGACTCCACCGTCGAGTGCTTCCTGCGCGCTTCAACGAACTCCTCCGCGCTTTCTATTTTCCTGGCGTCAGCAGACAGCCTTCCTTTTCTCGGAAGCACGACCTTGTCGAGAAGCTCTCCAAGCCGCTTCTGATTGTAAGGGCTGTGAAACCCCTTGTCGAAGCTGCATCCGGTGAAGTTCTCGAACCAGCCTTGCACTTCCTCTACGACGGGGACCGCCACTTTGTCGTCCGTCTCGTTTTGCATCACTCGACTGCCGAGAACAAATCCGAACTGATCCTTCACAATGCAAACGTTAAGGCCCAGTTCAACGGGAACCCCCGCCTTTCCTTTTACTATCCATTCCGTATGCTCCTCGAAAAGGGAAAAGACTTTCTCCGCGTGAGGAATTGATTCTCCGTTCAATACCCTCCTGCGGATCTGGTCTATCTGCCTTTCAGCGTGATCGACGAATCTTTGGATTTCCAAGGCCATTGCGAACGCGCGCACGTCGTCCGCAGGCATTTTCGCGGTCAGTTCCTTCGCCCGTTCGAGCAGGGACTCCGAGAATTCCAGGTAGGCCGCGTGGGCCTCCGCGACGAGACGATCTCTTTCCGCCTTTTTCTCGGGATTCTTCGAGCCGGACCTTTTCGTGTTCTGCGCTTTTCTGGAAAGCCTTTTGACTTTTCGAAGGTTGTGCTTTCCCTTTCTCCAACCGGCGAATCCGAAATCGTCGCACAACAGCATGACGATGGTCACCACTTTTCTCATGGCGTCCCAAAGCAGATTTATGTCCGTCGGAAAATGCACGTCGGTCAAAACGGGAAACGAATCGCAGCTGCCGAAAAGTTCCTCGCCAGGTTTCTTCCCGACTATGTCGTGCCCGTGTTTCACTATGATCGCGTTTATCCTGTCGAGAACCTCCTTGGTAAAAAGGGAAATGTTGTCCTTCAGTCTCTGAAGAGAATACCTGGATTTGTCCCATTTGGGGTGCAGAAGCATCAGCCGGATGGAATTGTGCTCGTTCGCCATTTCAAGCAGCTTGTCGAAATCCCAGTTGCATTCGAGGCGCAGGGTCGCGAGGACGAAAATTTTCCATAAATCCATGCCTCTGCGCCCCTTGCCCTTGTCCACGCCCGCCGGAACGATGCGTTCGAGTTCCTCGAACAGCCTGTTTCTTGTTTCTTCATTTTTGTATATGCTTTGCATTCCTATCAGAATCTTGGGTATTTCGTCTCTCGACCGCACGTCGAATTGAATGCTCGCGATGTCTATTTCGCCGAATTTCATCTGGGGTTCGATTGTTTTCCGCATGACCTCTTCTCCGAATGTTTTTGGTTTGACTTGCGACCGGCCTTTCCGGTCGATTGCCTCCGACATTTCGTTTCCCTTGAAATATCAAGGGTTTGGGTATCATAGACGGCAAAAAAAGTCAAGCGTGAAACTTCGACATCATTAGCAATAAGCAAAAAAATTCGATTGCTTATAATTTGGCCAACCCGTTGAATACAGCGGCTCTGACAATTTTCGTCCAGGCACTACTTAATCGCCGAGTTGTCGAAACGCGTGGATTTTTTCTCCATCGGAACAAACGATCTTACCCAGTATTTACTGGCCGTGGACAGAAGCAACCCGCAGGTGCGGGGCTTGAACGACAGCCTGCATCCCGCGGTCGTCCATGTCGTAAAAGATATCGTCAAAAGGTCCCGCCGCCACGACAAGCCGGTCGGCGTATGCGGCGAAATGGCCGGGGACCCGGCATCCGCCCTTCTGCTGCTGGGCCTCGGCGTCGATTCGCTGAGCATGACCCCGTCCAGCCTGCCGCGCGTCAAATGGACCATACGAAGCTTTGCCATGAAACAAGCGCGCGAGCTTGCGAAAAAGGCGTTGAACATAGAGAATGAATTCGATACGCTTCGGCTATTGAACCATGCATTGAAAACTGCGGGGCTCGGCGCGTTGGTGCACGAAAATTGACATTTCGATGAAAAAAAGAAGGAAAAGTGATTTGACGTGGACTCGATACTTTCAAGCCCCAAGGAAGGGCAGTCGCAGGGCGAAGAGATCGCCAACAGCATCTTTTCTATTGGCACACATCTTGCGCAATTTAAGACCGACCGGTCGAAGCGACCCTTTTCGTCGAAACACTGCCTCCAAATCTTCACGTAGGTGTTGTTGTTGATTTCGACCGCAGGGCGAGAAAGTTTGTTTCTGAGTTTGTCGATCATAAATATCGCTTTGAAAATGCTGTCAACTTTGGAAAATTTGGTTGAAGTGGATATAACATGCCGCCTATTTCGAACAGCCCAAATTTTATATAATTTTGACAAATGTTTGTATTCACAGGGCTTAACGGCATCTATTGAACACCGGACTGCACCGTAAAGTGTCAACAATATATGACGCAAATATGCATAACAACTCCAAATTTCTCTATAAAATTGGTCAAATAGGCGCGTATAACGTCATAAATGGTTGACACTTTTATGTTAACAGTCCATTATGGTCTTGTGCAAAAGAGAGAGGAGCAAGACCATGGGCAAAAAAAAGAGGGAATTCCTGAAAAAAGAGGGAATCCTCAACCCGAATCCCGAGCGTGTTTTATGTTCGGAATTCGAAAGCCTGGATTTCTTCGATCCTTTGGACCTGCCGCAGGTCCGTTACGAGATGTTGCGCCTGGCAAGGGTCGGCAACGTATCCGTCTCGGAAGCGTGCCGACAGTTCGGATTCTCAAGGGAGTATTTCTACCGCCTCGAACGAACTTTCATGGAGCGGGGATACGTGTCGCTGCTGGGGTCTCGCAAAGGACGTCGGCCGGTCATCGCGCTCAACCAGGAAATTGTGAACTACGTGGCCCATCGAAAGATCGAAGAGCCGGGTCTGTCCGGAGAGAAGCTGCGCAAGGAAATTATCCGAATATACAAGGTGGAATGTTCCCGTCGAACGGTCGAGAGAATCGTTGAGCAGCTGGGACTCGGAAAAAAAGGGGGCCTCAAGTATTAGCTTTTACAGTCGGCGGCGAAGCCTGCGGGCATTCTCGGTTTATGGAGGAGGAAGACATGCCTCAGAGTCTTTACGAAAAGGCGCGCAGGGGCGTGCTTGACCGCCGCTTCAAGGTGCCGGAGGAGCTTTCGAGCGCTTTGGAAAATCACGGAGTCGCCGGGATTTTCATCGATCCTTCCGGCGTCGTTCTTTCATCGTCGAAATTTCGTTCAAAGCCCAATCCGCGCACGGGAACGGCCTTGTATCGTTCCCGCCTGAACGACCGGGTTTTCGCGACGGCGGCCAGGTCTCTCGCCGAAGGAGTCGGGGGTTCGAGCACGGCTCGAATCCAGGATATCGACAAGAAGACCGTCCTGCTGGTTCTCGCCAGAGCCTCCGAGCATATTGCCAAGGTCAACGAATCGTACCTTCGCGATATTTGCGTTTCCGAATGCCAGCTTGACGAGATGTGGTCTTTCATAGGAAAAAAGGAGAAGAACCTCGGCGCGATGGAAAAAATGAAGTCGAACATAGGCGACGCATGGATTTGGGTGGCTTTCGATGCGGTAAACAAGGTCTTTCTGGCCGCCAATGTCGGCAAGCGCACCATGCCCTTCGCCGTCGAAGTAGTAGAAGAGGTCCGGAGGGTTACTTCGAGAATGCCTTTGCTATTTTCTTCCGACCAGCTGGTTCACTACGCGCGGGCGCTTCTGCAGGTGTACGGCAGGAAGGAATATCCGAACCGAAAGTCGGCAAGAGGAAGAACTCCGAATGCGAGGCTCGTGCCGCCCGACGACTTGCTCTACGTCCAGGTCGTAAAGCAATACAAGGAGAATCGGGTCTTCAAAGTTACCCGCAAAATAATATTCGGAGATCCCGAAAAGGTGGACGAAGTACTTGGAAAGTCGCCTGTGAGTCGGAAGATCAATACGGCTTACGTCGAGAGAGGAAACGGGACGATCAGGCACATGAACGCTCGTTGCAACCGAAAAACTCTGCGATTCTCCAAGATTAAGGAAAACCATGTGCGCCAGTTGAGGCTCAGTCTGGCTTATTACCATTTTTGCTGTCCGCACAGGACACTTACAAAGCGCTGCGGAATTCCGACTACGCCTTTTATGGCAAGTGGCCTTACAGATCATGTCTGGAGCATGGAAGAATTGTTAATGTGCACGACCTAAATGCAGAGGGTCTGATCTGGACCACCACCGAAAATTTCTCCCGCTGCTTTTCGGACTTCATGGCCTTGTGAACCTTGAATACCAAATCCTGGAATTTTTTCGTCTTGACGCTGTTCAACCCCGATAATACGGTCAGGTTCGGGATTCGTCGTATACGATTCCGGATTTGCTTTTGACCCTGGTGAAATATCGCGCCCAGAGAAGCAAGGACGCATCCACCAGTTGTTTGTCTCGAAGCTCCCATTCCCCTAAATTCACATCCAGGATATGAATATTGAAAAGGCTGAAAAAACGAAAAGCCCTATCCAATTTCTTGATCAGACCCTTATCGTCCATAATTTTGTTTTTAATGAGATATTTCAAGGTCTGGTTGTCGATGATGCAATCGCCGGAGGAAATGACGTAGTCGTGTCCTGTATTATCGCCGCCCTTCGAGGAATCGGCTCCCGAAGTGAGTCCCCGATGGCGGACCATCACTTTTTTGCTGGCGCCTTCGGCCGGAATTTGGGCCAGAACTTCCAGATTTTCGATAATGGATCGCATGTCCTCTTTGTTTTTGATGACGGATTCGCTCAGTCGATAATTGATCAGAGTGAAAGCGAGGTCGTAAGCGAACTCGACCATGCATCTTCGCCAGTCGTTCATTTTGCGCTGCTCGTCGGTGTAATAGGTGTTGACCTCGCTCTCGTCAAGACCTTGAATACCTTCGAAAAGCTGCATCGCCTCGATATCGAGTTCGAAATCCGAATCGCTCATTTCGAGGAAGTTGCATGGCAGGGGGAATGGGAAAAGGTCGGCAATGGATTGAAATCGGTTCGGCGAAAAACTTGAAACGGCTCGAAAATCGAGGGAAACGGCCTTTTTCAGGACGCAGTTCCGCGCCGATCCCGGATTTGTTTTTTTTTATAGAGGGCGGAATTCAGTCCCAATAGCCGTACCTAAGGGCTTGAGAGTCCGAATCGTCATAGACGAGTTCATTGATATGCGAATCTCCTTCGCAAGGCGGGTCGTGGTTGCGGACATCCCATAGATCGAGGTGCTCCAGAATCTTTTTGACTATTGGCCCGGCCTCGAGGAATGCAATGACGCGCATCTCGCCGGAACATTTAGGACACACCAAAGGGTCAAACTCATAAATTTTCTGTATCAACCGCGGCCAATTTCGCCTGAAATCCTGGTCTGAAAGCTCCGATTCCAGAATGCAGGGAATCTTGTCGTCTTCGTCGGCCTTTTTCCGTTTCCCCCGCGCAACGTTGCTGTAATGGCCGTAATAACGAGCCATCTACAATTCTTTAGGGCTTTGCCCGTCTTGTCCGAAAGGCTAGAAAAAAGGCTTCTTCTGCAGGGACGTTATCACCGGAATAATATTCAGCTTTATCATCCATTCAGTGCCAAAATCATCCGGGCGTACCACCGCATATTCTACGCCAAGCTGCACCTTCACCGGCAGTTTGCCGAACTTTGTCATCTTCGTCACAACGGGCCCCAAAGGCACACGCCACTTGTTCCCCGAAGTGGCTTTGTCGTTATAGGTGATATTCGGGAGGAAGCCAATCTGCCAGGCTTCCGGCAGGTTGTAGAAGAAAAAAGGGAGTATCACGCCGTGGCTGGTACTTGGTGTGTCCTCACCGGCACTGTTGCTGCCATACTCTGCATAAGACCACCAGTATTGGCCGAAAAGGCCCATCGTGGCTTTCTTTGTTTTATAGGTGACGACAGCCGCCGGACCGGCCTCCCAGGTTTTCGTGCCCAGTTCAGATGAAGTGTGGGTGGGAAACTGAAAGGTCGTGCCAATGCCGAATGAAAAAGCGTCCCCAGGTTTCGGCACGGGTGAGAGCATGAGCGGCAAAGAAATATCGCCCAAACCACCCTTGTTGGAAAAATCGACCGTGCCGTCCGGATTGAGGCCGGTTGGTACCGGCGTGCTGAATATAAACGGCACGACCGGCCTTGTCAGCAATTTTAAATTTTCGGTAAACTTAAAGGGCATGATCGGCTGAAAGATCATAGCTGAGCCAAATTTATAATCATCGTCGCTTAAGTCACCCCGACTCCACGAAAAATCAAACTCGGTGAACAAAGCCCAGACATCCGACGTCGGGTCGCTGAGCTTCGCCCCCAGTTCACCGAGACTGCCGTGTTCCGTGCCGTCGCCGGTGGGCTTTGCGGTCTTTGTCTCCTCGGCCAGTGCTGCGGTTGAGAACAGAGCCAACAGCAGAACAAGCGACAACGCGAACCGCTGCCAGTGAAACAAGGTCGGTTTGCTTATCGCTCTTTTTTTCTCAATACATTTCTTAATAAAAAACATGTCAATCTTCCTTTATCTTTATCCATCAATTATTTTGGTGGGAACACTTTTCCAGTCCCTCTTCATATCCACATGGAAACAACCATCGGAAACCAGGATGTGCAGGTGAGGATGAAACCCCAGAGGGGCTTCCACCGCGATTCCGAGAAAGCCCCTCCGGAGAACACGTTCCTATCCGGTCACTATACGTTCCAGATTAGATGATCGTTGGCCATGGTGAACCGGTCGTATCCATCTTTGGTAATCGCAAAGGAGTCCTCAGTGTTGTACCCTCCTGGTGCATAGGCGCCCTGAGCAGCCATATACGAGAGCTCCATACTAATGACCATGCCAGGCTGGAATTTGGCTTTCTGACCTCTCGAGATCGTAGGAGAGTCCTCTGCTGACGGTTTTAAGCTAATACTGTGCCCCATGTGGCCTCGGGCGTAGCTAGGAAAGAGTGGAGATTTTTCCACTTCTGCCCGGATTGCTTCATAAAGATCTCCCAGCACCACGCCAGGCCCGAGCATATCAAGGCCTTTCTGGAACCCTGCATACAAGGCGTCATAGGTCTCTACATGCTTTTTATCCGGCTTGCCTTCCGAGCCACCAACGACCCAGGTACGCGCGATGTCACTGGTATAGCCCAAATGTAGACTTCCGCCATCAATGCGGCAAACATCGCCCTCCTGGATCACATAGTTTCTAGGTGCTAAGCCTATGCCCCAGTAAGGTCCTATTGCAGTCTGGTAGCCAAGTATGCTCATTGAGTTTTCTGTATCTTCTGCCCAAGCCGCTTCTTGACACAGCCGATCAAAAACCATGGCGTTCATCCCGGGTTTCAGTTCTCTAGCTACGCGTGCCATCCAACGCTCTGCGTGTTGGGCAGACAATCTCAGCATATCGATTTCCCAAGGAAACTTGATCAGGCGCGATTCATACATCAAACCGGTACAGTCCCCCAATCGATCAGCCCCTAATTCTTTTTCCATCACATCCTTAAATGCCCAGGCCAACATGCCAATCTCGGTACCGATTTTTCCATTGCCAGCCACGTCCTTTGCAATCTTTACTGCAGTTTTAACGGTAACAAGTGGGTCTAGGTGGGGATCTTTTTCCGCACGTCCCTCCGGGGTTCCGTCATCTATAAAAACAAATCCCGGCATGACCTCAACCGCAACATCATCTACTACCTGTCTTCGAGCATCATCTGCTTCGTACGAGCTAATACATATATGTGGATTCCCATCTGCCGGAATAACTGCGATTGTCTGGGCTCCTATAGGAAGACTTGGAACATAGGCAAATTTGGAAAAATAGCCTGTTGAATAGCATACATTTTCCGCTAGCATCAGTATTAATGCACCATATCCTTCTCGTTTCATAATGCCTTGAATACGGCCCATAATATCCTTATGAGGTCGCTTGGCCGCCAAGGGGTGCCAGTTCATGCCCTTTTTCGGGGGGGGGGCGGGCTTTGAGGCTTGGTAGTTGTTCGTTTGGGCCTTCGCTGTGGTCAGCCCGGGAACGACCAAACCGGCGGCGGATACCGCTGCAAAAATATTAAACTGTCGACGATTCATTTCCATAATACACCTCCGTTTTTTTTAGTTTAGAACAGGTCTTTTTCCTGAACGTTGCATGCTTGGGAAGTTAGCCCTGGCTCTTCGGTGGTTCGCAACCGTCTAACAATGCCGTAAGCGCCAAGCCACCTCTGCTGACCGACTTCCCCCAAAACTAAAGAACAAGGGCGTTCTACTCATTAACCTTTTTCCTTTCTTCGTATCTGGTATTTGCGTTCTATTCCTAGTGCCCCTTTGGCGTTCGCCGGATCTGCTGTCCCGGCAGGACTTTGGTGTCAATCTTGCCGTCCTTCAAGATGAAGACGCCGTTGACGAGGGTGTGATGAAAGCCGTCGTTGAGCGCTGCGACATCGTCCCAGGTGGCGTTGGCCTTTACGGTCTTGGGGTCGAACACCGTAATGTCCGCGTCCATGCCCACCTGCAGGCGCCCCTTGGTGTTGAACTGGGGAATGTGTGGGCCCAGCTCCTTGGCGGGAACAATGGTGGAGTTGGCGAGCGCCTGCATCAGGGTCAGCGCACCCTGCTCTCGCACCCATTTCCCCAGGATGATCGCGTGGGTGCTGGTGGTTCGCGGCTGGCCGCCGGCATCCTTTGGCAAGGGCCAGACATCAACCCCGGACCCCAGGCCCAGTTTGTCCGCGCCCTTGGGTTTGCCCTCCCACGCGATGGGCGTTCCGTCGGCGGCCGGGATGGTCTCGGGGAAGGTCACACAAGCGCGCATCGCGGCCAGGCCCTTGGGCGAGCTCTCGTCGATGTACTGCATCTGCACGAAGTCAACGGGATGTTCCTTCTGGTGCTTCTGGAAGTCGGCCTTATCCTTGAACGTGTAGTGTGGCTTCGCCTCGGTGCGGATCTTGTTCCACTTGAAGCCGATGCGCTCATCGGAGTTCTCCCATTTCAAGTAGTCGGCGGATATCGGCGGAGCGGTGCCGCCGAAGGGATAGACCTCGGTGGTGAGCCAGAGCCCGGCCTTGCGACCGGCGGCGATGACGTCGAGCATCATGTAGGGATCGCTGAGGCCGAGCAGTTGGATATGGCAGAGAATGGCGTGGGCGCCCGATGCGGTAGCCAAGCCGAGCGTCTCGTTCACGGCTTCAACCGAGCTTTTCGGATCAAGCATGGACTGATAGCGCGAATGAACAGAAACCGGCAGGTTGTTGGTCGCCGCCAACTTCCACAGCTTGATCGACTCCTTCATGCCGGCACCGCTGCCGTAGGCGGGGGGGAAGCCGAGCGCGAGGGCTCCATCGTCAAAATCCTTCTGGATCAGCGCCAGGATCTGCTTTTCCTGCTCGGGATTTGAGACCGTCTCGCCCCACCCTTCGAAAGCCTCCGTCAGGCCTTCGAAGGTCGCCTCGCCCTTGAAGCCCGTCATGACCTCGGCCCGCCGCATGGGCCAGCTGGAGGAAAAGCCGTAGTTGATCGGGTGACCGCGCTTTGCTACGTGGTCGTAGGCCTCGGCCACGGGACTGCGGCCGAACTCCAACTCCATGTGGGTGGTGGTACCGTCCTGCGCCGCAAGTCGGCCATCGGCAATGTCGAGGCTGTGCTGGTGGGTGTCGATGAAGCCCGGCGAAACCACGAGCCCTTTCACATCGATGATTTCCTTGCCAGAGAGTTCGTCCTCGGTCACCGCGGCGATCTTGCCGCCCTTGATGCCCACATTCATGACCGCATCGAGCGAGGTCTCCGGGTCCATGACCCGCCCACCCTTCAGCACAACGTCATAGTCCTGCGCGTGGGCTGTAACCGCTCCGATCAGCGCTAGCGCCATTAGCATCGTCAGCACTTTGCTCATAAATAACTTTCTCATAGCATATCTCCTAATTTTCAATTGTTAACAGGTTCGTATCTCGAAGAGAATGAGGAGCTACGGACTTGGCTCCTCAAACCGAATACTTGCCGCTGGCGCCGGTCGGATCGCCGACGCTATTTCACCGGTCTTATGGAAACAACCATCGGAAACCAGATGTGCAGGTGAGGATGAAACCCCAGAGGGGCTTCCACCGCGATTCCGAGAAAGCCCCTCCGGAGAACACGTTCCTATCCAGTCGCTATACGTTCCAGATTATCGAATCTGGGGCCATGGTGAACCGTTCGTATCCATCTTCGGTAATCACAAAGGAGTCTTCAATGTTGTAAGGTCCCGGTGCTGGAGCTCCCTTCGCCGCCATATACGAGCACTCCATACTAATGCACATGCCAGGCTGGAATACGGTTTCCTCAGTTGCCGAGATCTTAGGAATGTCCTCTGCTGTCGGAGCCACGCTAATGCCGTGCCCCATGTGTCCTCGTGGGTAAACAGGAATAACCGACGACTTTTCGACTTCTTTTCGGATTGCAGCATAAAGATCCTTCATCTTCACGCCAGGCCCGAGCATCTCGAGGCCTTTTGCGAATCCGGCATACAATGCGTCATAGGTCTCCACATATTTTTCACCCGGCTTCGAGCCACCAACGACCCAGGTACGCGAGATGTCACTGATATAGCCCAAATGCGTCCCTCCGCCATCAATACGCGCAACATCGCCCTCCTTGATCACATAGTTCCGAGGTGCTAAGCCGATGCCCCAATAAGGTCCTATTCCAGTCTGGTAGCCAAGAGTGCTCATGGAGTTTTCTCTATCTTCTTCCCAAGCCGCTATTTGAATCATTTGATCAAAAGCCATGGCGTTCATCCCAGGTTTCAGTTCCCGAGCTGCGCGCGCCATGAAACGCTCCGCGTGTTGGGCCGCCAATCTCAGCATATCGACTTCCCAAGGAAACTTGATCAGGCGCGCTTCATACATCAACATGCCATAGTCCGCTAACCGCTTACCTATTTGACTATCTATATAATCCTTAAATCCTGCGAGCAACATGCCCATCTCGATACCGATTTTTCCTTTGGGAGCCACGTCCTGTGCAATGGATACTGCTTGTTTAATGGTAAGAGCTGGGTCAAGGACGGGATCGCGTTCCGAATGTGACTCCGGGGTTCCGTCATCTACAAAAACGAAACCGGCTACGGACGAATACTCAACATCTATTGTCTGTCTTGGGGCATCATCTTCTTCGTACAAGCTAACGATTAGATGTGCCTTCCCTTTTGCCGGAATAACTGCCGCTGTCTGGGCTCCTGCAGGAACCCCTGGTGCATAGGCGAATTTGGAAAAATAGCCCGTTGAATAGAGTATATTTTCCGGTGTCAGCAGTATGAGAGCCTCAAATCCATCTCGCTTCATAAGGCCTTGAATACGGGCTAGAATATCGTTATGAGGTCGCTCGGCCGCCAAGGGGTGCCAGTTCTTGCCCTCCGCGGGGGGCGCCGCGGTGAACTTGTTCTTTGATCCTTCGAACATGTTCGTTTGGGCCTTCGCTGTGGTCAGCCCGGGAACGACCAAACCGGCGGCGGATACCGCTGCAAAAAAATTAAACTGTCGACGATTCATTTTCATAATAAACCTCCTTGTTTTTAGTTAAGAACAGGTCATTATCTCTAAGAGAATGAGGGGAAGGATCTTGAACCCCTCAAACGGAATACTTGCCGCTGGCGCCGGTCGGATTGCCGGCGCTATTTCACTGGCACCGTCAGGATCGGACCACCGCCGCCACCCGAGGGGGCAATCTCCATGTTGAAGAGGTCGTAGACCGCATTGAACAATCGCTTGGAGACGTGATCACGATCGTCCACGTAGAACCAGCTGCCGCGATGCTTCACGGCTACAAAGGCGTTCGCCGGGCGCTCGCTGCTCGACTGCACCACGAACTTGTCAGAGAGATCGACCGCGCGTCCCTCGCGAACCGCCTGATCGTATGAGGCCTTGGTGAAGGCCCGGCCTTCCGCCTCGTCCTTCGGGGGGATATCGATGCCGTAAGCAAGCAGGTTCAGCACCGAGTAGAAGGAGCGTAGCTGCATCCTAACCTCTGGCCGAGGATCGTCGGGCACATTTTCGAAGTCCGTACCCTCTACAACCCGGTTCGAAGAAAAGGACCAGACTCTTTTCAAGGGAGTGGGTTGCAGATTCAGAATCTCAATTATGCGCTTACCATCACTTGATGTTCGAGCCTCCGGGTCAATCCACATGGCTGGATAATCGTATTTGTCGGTGAAGTAGTAGGTCTCTCCGCCATCGTAGCTGCGGAACCGGGCTCTGCCGCCACCGAGGGCGATGGCGGTAATCTGGTTATCGACCGTAATATCTTCGCGCTTGTGGGTAATGTCAGAGTAGGGATCGTTCCAACTGAAGGTTCCCGCTTTGAGTTGTCCTTTGTCAATGAGTCTTCCTACCGATTGGATGACTTCAATAAATTCCTTATCACCCGGGCGGAAATCGGTGCCAACACCAGCCTCGGGTCCGCGAACATCGGTAAGTCCCTCGGCCATCAATGCCAGCAGAAAATCAAAACGGTAGCCGGCGTTGGCCATCTTGGCGATCGTAAGGACACTCATCCGAGTGGTCAGGGGCCCGAGGATCTCGGTCCCTTGCCGGGGCGTGATTGTGACGGTCGGCGAATCGGACCAGTTGAAACTGCCGCCAATGTTGCCCGTCGTGGGCGTGCCCTTATTGCCGAAGGCGGCACCTCCGGAAATGCCGGCCGAAGTGCTCATGCTCGTGCTGATGCTTGAAACCGTCACGAACTGAGGCGCTTCGTAATACCGCCGGCGAACAATGTTGAGCAGAAGCTCCTCTTGGATTACCTGCTCGATGGCCTTGTTGTAATCGATATGGGAATTCAGGACGAGCTGCGGCCCGAATGTGCTGCAGCCGGAGAGAAGCAGCACCACGAACAGGGTGCCAAGTCTCGTGCAGCCTCGTAGCCAATTGATCGCTGTCGAACGCTCCGAGAATCTATCGCGCATTCGTCCGTCTCCTAATCTTCGTCTTAGCTCTTTCATTCGTTCATCTCCTAATCTCCGTTTAGTTGTTTCATTAGATAGCTCCCGCACCGCATCCTTCAACCCCAAAATCGAAAAGAAAGCCGTGACAAATAATTGAGCATATCATTCGTCTCCGGGTCCATTATCCGACCGTCAGTAAGGCCGGTTTCAGTTTTTAAGACTAAAATATATTGTTTTGGCAGATAAACTGTCAATCACCCGAACGGGGGAAAAATCGGGGGATAATTAAGACATAGCTAACGAGAATTATTATGAAATCAATATTTTTTCAGATAAATAACCGCATAAAATAATATTATTATCTATTTGAAATTATATTTAAATTCATTATGATAAACTGCAAATTATTTCTGAGAATCTATAAAAAGCTGTTTTAAAATGTTCAATTTGGTCCGGGTTCAAGGAAGACGAAAGATTTTAACCGGAGGAATACATGAAGTATTTTGGGGATTAAAATCTTCCGGCTGACGCAGAAATCGGGATAAAGGAGACTTTTTAAAACAGCTTCTAAGAAAAAAATAACGGGTTGGCGTCACTTATTTTCAGACAGCAGGCCGAATTTCTTTGCCGCGTCAATTGCCTGACCGCGTCCCGACACCCTGAGTTTGCGGTAAATTCTGGCTGCGTGGCTTTTGACTGTCTCGGGAGAGACAAACAGATTTTCAGCAATTTCCCTGTACGTCAAATGTTTTGCAAGCATTTTCAGCACATCACGCTCGCGCCGGGTCAACGGGTTATCATACGGCAGGTTCGCCGCCTGACCGGATTTAAAAGGGGTTGCTATGTCCGAAAACGGGGACGCCGATCTTTGTTCGGGCACGACCTGCCCGAATGCACTCAAAAGGCGGATTATATAATGGGGCACTGAACTGCTGTTCAACAGTTCATTCAGCATTTCGAGCATAACGGGGCCTCGGTCAACAAATGTTCGCACAAATCCGAGGGGTTCTGCCATGCCCAGCGTTTTTTCAAGCACTCCAAGGGCATGTTTTCGCCTGCCCGCGCATTTCAGTGCCACGGACTTAACGACCAGGAACTGGATCATCTGCCGGGTATTATGGTGCTGCTTCGCCTGTTTCAGGGCATCCTCGATGAATGAGAGCGCGCTGCGGAATTCCGATTGACTGATCAGATATTCGGCACGGGTCAGGCCGGGAATCTCGAGCCAGAATTTATTGCTGTCAATGGTGGAGGGAAACAATGCCGGCTCTGTAAGAACCTTTCCGGAAAGCATGGCCAGCCGCGTATGAAAGGAATCCGACATCTGCCTGGAGTACAGGTCGTTCATTTCAATGGCGAAAGAGAGCGCCCTGTCCGCGTACTCCCGTGCTTTTGCCGTTTTCTGTCCGGCAAGGGCCACGAGGGCAAGCCCGATCAGACAATCATGATAGACAGGCGTATTCACACGGTAGATCATCTGTTCGACACGCCCGAAACAGTCCGCTGCCCTATCCATAAGATTGCGCTCGTAAGCAACGAATCCCAGAAAATAATAGGCCGCGTTGAGCCAAAAATCAGCAACGGGAACTGTTTTATGACTTTCCAGCACCTGACCGGCGATTTCTTCGACGGCATCCAGATTTCCTTCGTAGCAATGGATCCCCATCCTGGCCATTAGAATTATACCGATATTCCGGCTGCCCGCCGAACAATCCCCGGACAAAGCTTCGGACAACAGTTGCAGAGATTCCTCCCGACGGCCGATACTCGCCAGAGATGAAGCAGCATACATGGTGGCTATGTTATATGCCCAGCTATGATGCCTGGGGACAGAATTAATCGCCTGTCGGGCATGATGAAGTGCATCCTTTACATCTCCCTGCCAGTAAAGATAAAAGCTGCGCTGGACATAAATATATCCCTGAAGTATCCGGCGCATAGATTCATCAATGGTGCAGACGGGACTGTGCAGCAGGTTCTCGGCTTCGTCCATCAAAGACCGCATTCCTGCGAAATCCAAATGGGACATTTTACAGCAGGCATGGGCTGCCGGCAGTGCAGGGTGTTTATTTTCCGCGTCTTTCGGGAACATCTTCAACCAGCGGAGCAGGGTGCGGCGTGACAAGTCCTGTTCAAGAGTCATATGCAGGTTCTCTCCGATCAGTTCCGCGGCTGCATTTATGTCTCCGGCCGCAATCAGATGAGTGACAGCCTCCTCGATAAGTCCCCGACCAGCAAACCATTCCCCGGCGCGGCGGTGGATCCGGGTTCTGCGTTCCGCGAGCAGAACCGGTTTCATTTTTCGGGTAAGCAGGGTTTGAAACAGATGGTGATATCGATACCAGTCCCCTTCACTGTCAAGCGCCACAAGAAACAGGTTTTCCTTCTTCAGCAGTTCGATAAGATTATGGCTGTCACGGATTTCAGATTCATTCGCCAGCAGATGATCGCACAAGGAGGCGCAGAAACGCTCAAACATCGCCGTTACAATAAGAAAATCAAAAATTTCAGAATGTTGTAAAGATAAAACCTCGTCCATCAGAAAGTCAGCGATCAGGCGGTCACTGCCGGAGAAATTCATGGCGAATGTTTCGGGATTATCAGCATGGACCATTGAAAGGCGGGCCATTTGAAGGCCGACAATCCATCCCTCTGTCCGGCGTTGAAGCATTTCCACAGTTTTATCCGAGACATCCCTGTTCGGGCCGGGATTCAGAAATGAGCGGGCTTCTTCTCCGGAAAAAGACAGGTCGCCGGCCCGAATGTCGTTAATCCATCCCCGGACGCGCCAGAGGCTCAGGGGCCAGGGCGGATATTTACGGGTGAGGATGACCATGTGCAGGTTGTCCGGCAGGTGCTGAACAATCCGGATGATAATTTTCTGAACGGTTTCGTCGGCAATGGTGTGATAGTCATCGAGAACGAGAGAAAACGGCGTGCCGGTCACGGACAGTTCCGAAATCACCGTATCGGCCAGATAATCCGGGGGTGGGAGGGTGGGGGATACAAGCAGGGGGAGAATACCTGCCCCGAATCCCGGAACGACAGACTCAATGGCCGCAACAAGATATCGGAGAAAACGCTCCGGCTCGCTGTCGGACGGGTCCAGAGACACCCATGCGGCCCGCGTATCCTGCGCCAGCCATTGCGCGGCCAGGGTGGTTTTGCCGTACCCGGCCGGCGCAGAGATAAGGGTTACGCGTTTTTTAATCCCTTCCTCAAGCCGTGAGATGAGCCGAAGCCGGGGAACCGCTTTTTCAGAAATAACCGGTCGGCTCAGTTTGGTTTTGATTAATATGTTGGTAAACATAATTTTTTATTGTATAGGAAATTCTGTGTACAGGACAAAAAAATACTATCGTTTATTGCGAAGCATAAAAAAATATTTTACAGATGACTGGATTTTCTTCGCAAAATATGCATAATAAGGATGCAACCATGAACCTTAGACCAAGGAGGTTGCATCGTGAAAGAGTTCAAATTGATCAGGGCCGCTTTAAAAAAACACATAATAATGCACGGCGCAAGGATTAATTTCCTGGCATGTTTTATCGTCGGCTTTTTGAAAACGAGTACGGTCAATCTGAAAAAAGTCGCCACTGGGATGCCGGGAGCGGTTCACAAGGACTCGAAATACAAAAGGATACAGAGATTTTTCCGCGATTTCGAATTGGATCTTTGCATGATCGCCGAGTTGATCGCCGCGCTGGTCCTGACAGAACTGGAAGCCCGGACCTTGGCCATGGACAGGACGAACTGGAAATACGGCAAGATCAACATCAACATTCTCACGCTCGGCGTCGCGTACGAAGGCAGCGCAATTCCGCTTTTTTGGATTCCGCTGCCCAAAAGGGGAAACTTAAGATAGGAACTCGCTTTTTGTCAACGAAAATACAACGGGCCTTTAAAACGTTGCCCGTCTGCTCGCGCCCGCCATCGGCCGCAACATGTTGCGGCCGATGGCGGGCGCGGGCAGACGGGGAAGTTGCATGGCAGGGGGAATGGGAAAAGGTCGGCAATGGATTGAAATCGGTTCGGCGAAAAACTTGAAACGGCTCGAAAATCGAGGGAAACGGCCTTTTTCAGGACGCAGTTCCGCGCCGATCCCGGATTTGTTTTTTTTTTAGAAGGCGGGATTCAGTCCCAATAGTCGTATTTAGGGGCTTGAGAGTCCGAATCGTCATAGACGAGTTCATGGATATGCGAATCTTCTTCGGAAGGCGGGTCGTGGTTGCGGACATCCCATAGATCGAGGTGCTCCAGAATCTTTTTGACTATTGGCCCGGCCTCGAGGATCGATATGATCCGCATTTGTTTATTGCAATTGGGACAGCAGAGCGGATCGACCTCGTATATGTTTTGAATCAGCCTCGCCCATCTGCGGCGGAACTGTTTCGACGTCAATTCTCCGGGCGCGATGGACGGCACGGTGTCGTCGGTTCGCGCCTTTTTGCGCATGCCCCTGGACTTGTTGGAATATGCCCCGACGTATCTGACGAGCTGCTCGTATTTGTTCGGAATATGAACGACGATCCTCGCGAGCCAGTCCGGAGCGTCGAAGGTTTGTTCGGTTTTTCCGTCTTTTGATTGGCAGACGACCTTGACCGAGCCGTCGGCGGATTTTTCGGCGGGTATGTAGAGCATGCGCTCCTGGGAGAAACTGGCTCGGACAATGTACTTTGCTGGGTTTCCGGATGCGGTTTCGTCTTCGGGCCAAATCCTTGCGCCGATATGGACGTGAAATCCCGTGTGGCGCCAGGAGAGCATGTTGTCGACAATGGCGTCGTTGATTTTTCCCTCTTTTTTCAGCATCTTCAAGACTTCGTATTGGAAGGCCTCTTCGAGGTCTTCGGCGTGGAAGCCCGGAACGCCGACAAAGGAGTTGTCCGGGAGAAAGCAGCCGTCGGTGACGATGGCGTGCAGGTGCGGATTGGGGCACCCGCAACCAAAAGACCATAAGTTCCAAGATTACAGTGTTCTATCCTTTCCACCCCCTGCATGGCCGCGAACTTGAGGTCGATTGCAGACCAAAAAAGGGAGCGGGCTCATTGACGATTGTCGATCCGGACGGTGTAAGGATGAAGATTCCGTCATGGATGACAATGCCGCAAGCGGAAAATTACCGTCTGACCGATCATGCCGCGATATGTCCCCGAGCCCTTCTTTTCCTCTCGGAACTGGTTGAATCATTTCTGGAAGAAAACGATGTGACGATTTAACCGTCGATGATAACCTCCTTTGTGTAAACCAATAGCCAAAGGAGGTTATCGCAATGCGGCAATTGACTTTTACGACAGTTTACGGCCAATTCGCGGAAAGAGAAGTTTTTCTGGAAGAAGTAATCGAAGAGGAAATAGTTCGTCAAATGGCGGAAGCCATTGGGGAAGTTTTCAAAAACGAAAGGAGAAAGGAAAATGAAGGACCTTCCGAGCAATAGCAAAATCAACTCGTCGCATTTGGAACGAAAAGCAATAGTCTATTTGCGCCAGTCGTCCGAAAAGCAGGCGAAGTACAATCTGGAAAGCCAGCGGCTTCAGTATTCTCTGGTGGATAAGGCAAAAGAATACGGATGGCGAAAGATCGAGGTGATCGATACCGATTTGGGATCCAGCGCCGGTATGGGAGCAGCTGCCAGGGAAGGGTTCGACCAGTTGATAGCGTCGGTGGCCAAGGGGGAGGCCGGGATCGTTTTGAGCAGTGAAATATCCAGGTTGTCAAGGACCGACAAGGACTGGTGCCGTCTGCTGGAAGTGTGCCAGATTTTCGGGACCCTTATCGGAGACGTCGATCAGGTCTATGATTTGAACGAACTCGACGATCAGTTGATTCTCGGAATCAAGGGGACCCTGAGTGTCGTGGAACTCAAGGTCCTTAAGATGCGTCTGTTGGCCGGCGCCGAACAAAAAGCACGGAGAGGGGAAATGATAAGGTTGCTTCCTCCCGGATATATAAAGGACAAGGACGGCAAGGCCGTTATGGATCCCAGTGCGAGAATCCGAAATGCAATCCGTCTGATTTTCAAAAAATTTGCGGAATTATGGAGCATTCGTCAAACTTTCCTGTATTTTCACGCCGAAGGGCTTGATCTTCCGGTCAATAAAAGTGTAAATGGTAAAATAGGTATTGTATGGCAGTTGCCGACCAGATCCTTTATCAAGGATGTTTTGATCAACCCTTTCTATGCCGGCGCCTATGTTTACGGGCGTCGCCAAACGCAAAAGGTTGTCGAAAACGGAAAGGTCGTCAAGCGGACGGGTGGAATTCTTCCTCCGAAGCAATGCAAGGTTTTCATCCGGAACCACCACAAAGCGTATATCGACTGGGAAACATATGAAAGAAATCAGGAGATGATAAGAAAAAACAATCTCAACCTGGGCCAGGATGAATCGGCCGGAGCGGTGCGGGCGGGACAGGGCCTGTTGTCCGGCATTGTTCGCTGCGGCCGCTGCGGTCGCAAGCTTAATGTTCGCTATTGGGGCAAAAGCGGTACGAATGCCCGTTACCTCTGCAAGGGGGACTTCGACAATGGAGGAAAGCACTGTCTTGGCTTCGGGGGAGGCATGGTGGATCGAAGATTCGAAGAGGAGATATTGAAAGTCATATCTCCTTTCGGAGTCAGGGCCGGCATGGAAGCAATAAAGCGCATGGGCGGAAAAAACAGCGGCCGCGTCGAGGCAGTTAAAAAGCAGATCGCCCAGGCGGAATACGAAGCAATGCGCGCTTTCGAACAATACGACGAGGTAGATCCCCGCAATCGGCTTGTCGCCCTGGAGCTGGAAAGACGCTGGAACGAAAAGCTGGAGGAAGTCGAAAGGCTTAAAGTGCTACTGTCCGAAATAGAGGATGAAAAGACTGCGTTTTCGGAAGTGGAGGAAAAGAGGGTGGAGGAACTCGGCGAAAATTTCAAGATCGTATGGAGAAGCAAATTCTGTACTTCCGAGATGAAGAAGAAAATTGTTCGGACCATAGTAGAGGAAGTGGTTGCGAATTCGAACGATTCGGAAGACAAGCTTGTCTTCGTCATCCATTGGAAAGGAGGATCGCATACACGGTTCGAAATGGACAGGCCTCGTTCGGGCGCGGGCCAAAAGACGTCGATGGAGGACCTTGACGTCATCAGAAAAATGGGGGTTCGCTACGGGGACGATGAAATCGCGAGGGTGTTGAATAAATTGGGGCGCAAAACGGGAAAGGGCAAACGATGGAATGAACAAAGGGTGAAAACAATCAGGTATCGAAGCTCTATTCCAGGTCAAAAAAGAACAAAACCCGATCCCGACATTCTGACATTGCAAAAAGCGGCCAAATATTGCAATGTCAGCCAAAGTACCATTAAGAAATTGGTTTCAAAGGGGGTGTTGAAAAAGGAGCAGATAGTCCCTTGGGCGCCATGGGAAATAAAAAGGTCGGATTTGGACTCCGAACGGATTCAATATATTCTCAAGAATCTGCGAGAAACCGGGAAACTTCGAATAAAAGGGGATGATTCGCAGGTTCAATTATCAATTTTCCAATAATATCAGGAGGTTAACAATGACAGGTATTATGAGCGGGGGTGTGGATTGAGAAAATAGCCGTATGTCCGTATGGCGATGCTCGCTCCGGGGACTGCGCCGTCGCGGGGAACAGCGGATTTCAAGAAGGCGCTCATGACATTCCACGCGCACTTGCTCAATTTGCCGAGCAGGGAGCGGTCGTATATGAAATAGATACGCAGGCGCTTGGGTATGCTGAAACCCCAGTGCCTGTGCGGAACTTTCTTGAGGACCTCTGTCAGAAGCCATTCGCCGTATTCGACGACCCGCTTCTGGTGGCACGAGGGGCAAAAATGGCGGCGCTTGCACGAAAACTGCCAGAGATATTCATGGCCGCAATTGTCGCATCGAACCCGGGCGAAGCCGCATCGCAAGTCGCAGCAGTCCAGATACCTGTAAATCACGTCCGTCATATATGGTCTCCAGAATCCGTACCTGGGCGCGTACAGATCGTCCCAAATCGCTTCCAGTTCCTCGAATTGATTTTCCACGCAGTTGTAGAAGGCCGTTTCCCCGGGTTTGCGAGGCTTGTAGACCCCGGCGATGTGTTCGTCCGATTTCGTCATGGCGAAAGCCCGTTCGGGCGTAATGCGCGATTGCGAATAAAAACGAAAAAACGAAAAGAGCTGTCTCGGTTTTGTATCCATTTTATTGTGTGTAAATTATAATGTAAATAATATAATAGCATAAAATGTTTACATAAAGGTTGGTTTTCCGGCTATGTCGCATTTGAAAAGATGCGGGAGGAAGGTCGCCGAGGGTAAATCGCCGGCCGCGCGGGAAGGGGCGATTGGCCGGATGGCGTTGCCGAGCAGTGGGGCCTTTGACGAACGGGTACGCTGAAAATACAAGCGACCTTGCGGGGCGAATGGTTGCTTGATGCACGCTTTAGCGCGGTCTTCGGCAAGCAACGCTTTCCGGACGGCCTGAAAGACAATGCGACAAGTTCCGTCGATGCAATACCAAGCCCGCCACCCGTCCCGGCCTTTGGGATCGCCTGATTCGGAGAGAGGCCGATGCGGCTATTTCGGATCCCGGTTTCTACCACGAAATCATTTCGAATGAAATTACCGGCATAAAATTGCAGGCCATCGTCAAGGACCACCCCATCGGCATGGTTTACTCCATTCGCCGGGACTGGCCCGAACTGGCGGGGATCGTCAACAAGGAACTTTCGGCGATTACCGACGCCGAACGGTCATCCATTCTGAAAAACTATATTGTCGATATCCATGCGAATTCTAAAATCGGCATCGGCATGTCCGACTCGGAAAAAGCACAGGTTGAAACACGCCCGACGGTCAACGTGAACCTATGGGATTTCCCGCCGTTTTCAATGATAGAGAAAAACCGGGAACCCGCCGGAATAACGGTCGATTGTCTCGACCTGATTTCCAAGCGGACTGGCATAGAATTCGGGTTCGGCGAAGCCCTCTCACCCATGCTATAACCGTCTGAAATAAAGCTGAACATTGGTTAAAAGAGTCGATAGACGAATTTTGGAATTGTGACGGTCACGAATCGTCAATCGACAAAAAGCGCCAAAGAGGGGAAAAAGAAACGACTCGCTGTCGAATATACCCAGGCTTGTATCCCAAATGGAAAAACCGATCAACCGTATGCGACGGCAAAACTATAATTATTGACACGATGTTCCAAACCGACGATAAATATAATCGAGGTTTCCGATTCGACCGTCTAGGTAAGGAAACCAGGCCGTCCGCTGAAGAATTCGAAACTTGGCGTCCCGGCCCGTTTTTAAGCGTCCCAAACAATCCATGAAAACAATTCGGCAAATGCAATGATCGCCGGAATCGGCAATATTGTTTTTTTCTATGAACACATAGGTTCATTCAGCGAAAGGAGGGAAGGGATTAATGGACAATTTCAAACGGATAGTTCTATTGGCCTTGGTTTTATCATGCATACCGGTAACCGCCTCATGGGCGTCCGATACGCTCTCGTTCAAATTCGAGTTGCATTCGGAAAAAGACGGTTCCGCAGTCGAAAACTCGGTCTTGCCGGTCGCCTGCAGGTTGTACCGGACGATCACCGGATGCGATCTGTTGCTGGAGGAGAAGCAGGTCGTGGAGCCGGCGGACGGGATTTTTTATTTTTCGCCGGACAGAAAGCTGTACGGCGACCTTTCGAAATCTTTAAAGCTTTCGGAAACGGGGGACGGACCTTGGGTGGAGTTCGAAATCGACGGGGACGCGATGCAACCCAGACTGCTTGTTTCGGAGTCGTCTCTGAACTCGGAGATTCGCGGGGAATTTTACGAAGCGTCGGTTTCCGTTTCCGGGACCGCGACCAGGGCGCAGTCCGCCGCGAATCTAAGCATCGGCAGCACCATCGATATCGGGTGCGGTCTGGACATGGACGTAAACAGCCTGACACTTGGCGGGGTGACACGATCCAGCTGGCCTGACGGCGTAGGAAGTTCGTACGCGGCCGGTACCGCGCTGGAACTTGTGGGGAACACGTTCAACGTGTTGGATCAACCGGTCAGGCAATGGGCTCTCGAGTCCGTGGAGCTGGAGGGGTACGTTCGCCCGTTTGATCCGCCTTCGTGCGCCGACGGCTTTGTTCTTATACGGGACAATGCCGTGCCCGGATGGCTATGCGTGCCCTACGAACCGGGGAACAGCGAAATTTCCATCCGGGGTTGGGCGCGGGAGGAGGCCTACGACACGCCCGCCGAGGCGGACGGGGCTCTGGCGGGTCTGGGGTACGTCAAGGTGAACGAGGCGGATTGCAGCGCGGGCTACGTGCCCAGATACGACGGCGATCAATGGAACTGCACGGCGATTCCCGGAGGAGGTGGCGGAGAATACTGGGGGCTGACGGGCACTTCCGGAACGACCCAGGGAATCGACTTTCTGGGAACCAGCGACGAAACCGGTCTGGATATCCGCATCAACAATCTTCGCGCGCTCGGCTTTTACCTGCCCTCCGTGGACAGCGGGCAGACATCCGTGCCCGCTTCCAACCAATCGCCGAACATTGTGGCTGGATATCGGTCCAATTCGCTGCTTACCCCGGACGAGGAAAGCTGTCCGTTTTGCACCCATTACGCTGCGGGTCGAACCATCTCAGGAGGCGGAATGGAGGCCGCCCAGCATCGGGTGGTGAAGGATTTCGGAACGATCGGGGGAGGGCTGTCCAACTGGGTGGAAGGATACGCCGGGACGATCGGAGGCGGAGAGCGCAATTCGATCGGCGCCACGCACGGAACCGTCGCGGGGGGCTACTACAACAGCGCGGACGGTATCTACTCCAGCGCGGGGGGCGGCTACGGCAACGAAGCCGACGGCGCCTACAGCACGATTCCCGGAGGCGTGCTCAACAAAGCGTACGGAAACTACAGTTTCGCCGCCGGCGCATACGCCCGCGTGCTGGCTGAACATGAATCGACCTTTGTCTGGAACAGCGCTTCCTCGGGCGGCGATTACTTCGACAGCACCGGAAGCGGGCAGTTCCTGATCAACGCCTCCGGAGGCGTGGGAATCGGCACGAACCTTCCAACGGCGCAGCTGACCGTGAAAGGCTCGATTCGCGCCGTCGACGTCAACGGCAAGGGCTACGCCGTGTACGCCGAGACCGAAAACGCCGACTTCGCGGTCGAGGCCGCCAATATGAGCGGCTCGGGCGGCACCGGCGTCTACGCCTATTCGACGGCCGTATCCGGCTCGGCCTACGGGGTTCAAGGCCTTTCCAAAAACGAGGAAATTCCCGAAGGCGAAAACTTGGCGCTCACGGCGGGCGTCAAGGGAATCCATACGCCCGCGTCCAGCACCGGAAGAGGCGCGGGAGTCTGGGGCTCTACCGCCAGCTACACCGAAGGCGCCGCCGGCGTCTACGGCTCGGCTTTCGCCGGGGCCACCTACGGCGTGTACGGCTACAATTCCAGCGACAGCGACGGGGCCGCAGGCGTTAAAGGCTACGCGACCGGAGCCGGCGAGACGATCGGAGTTTTAGGCCGGGCCGAAAGCGACAACGCCTGGGCCGTCTACGCCCAGGGGAACGCGCGAGTAACCGGTGACCTGGTCGTGGACGGGAATATTCAAACGGCCGGGACCAAGGTTATTTCCTACGGCCCGGAGCACTGGCAGGCGCGAGAACTCGATGGCTGCCCCAAAGTGAAAATGGCCGTTTATGGAACCCACGTTTTCGCCAACGTCGGTTTGCCATGCTACACAGCTCCGGAACTGAACACATGGCTGCTTCGCCAAGAACCAGTTGAATGGCCGACGCCTCCAATGTTTTTTTATTGTACGGAACCCGGAGTAGACGGTTGCGGGGAAAACTGGGAGAAGCCTCAGATCGGAAGTGTCGCTCGAATGCCACTGGAAATACCCGATGGGGTAACCTTGAATGCGGTAAAAGTACGTTGGGCGACTGAAAATCATTCGCCGGCTCAAACCGGCGACAGCTATACCGACGCTCACGTTCTATCCTTGTATGCCCGACCTGGCGGGGCCACGGGGTGGTGGGGATTCCCAAACAAGCACCTCGCTCTGGCCTGGACAGTCATGAGGGAGCAGAATCCCGAGGTTAACGATACCCCGGACCTGGGGTGATGAAAATCCCCTCAAACGGTGCCTAAATTTTCCGCCGACTTTTGTTCCTTCGATCTAACTAATTTACGGAATTTCTTTCTTTGCGAATACACCGAGTTCCCGACATTATCCTTCACCCATTTCCACACCTTTTTTGTCGGGGTCGAGGCGATCGCCGCGCCTATCGTGTCCATGTCGAAGTCGGAAACCGCAGCGGCGAGACCAAGGATCATTCCGGTGAAGCCTCCCTTTACCTGGTCGTTATGCAAACGCTTGTACTTGCCGATTACGGATTCGATTATTTCGCTGCTTCCAAGAAGAGTTTCGTCTTCCCCGACCCCTTCCTGCCGCTTCCGCTCGAACTCCGCCAGCTCTTCCTTGATATGCGGGAACCGGAGGCTTGCCGGCAATTCCGACAAATAGTCGTCCAGGTCCTCGTGGACGCCCCTGTACAATCCGACGAAATCCACGAAGGCGTTCGCGCCCTCGACGATTTCGACCAGACTCCTCCAGTCCTTCAAATCTTCCCGGAATTCGCAGATCCAACCGAATTTCGCGTACATTTCGGTTTCTTCGAAATCCTCTCCCTTTTCCGCCTTTTCGAGGTCCAGGCCGCAAACGACGTCGGAGCCCCAGCGGACGAGTTCCCCCGCGTTCATGTATCGCGCCTTGCTTCTCTGGTTCGGCGAAGCCATTTACGAAAGCTCCGTTTGCTGGACCTTCTTTCCGGATTTCGAGGCCCCGCCTACGAATTCAAGCCAGTCGGGGTCGCCGTTGAGTTCCCGCTTGAGAACGGCGGCGCCCTTGTGCTTCATGTCGTACGTGCCCGGCGTATCGTGCTTCAGGCAGAACTCGACGACGCCGGATTTTATGTCCGTGCCGCAGTCGCAAACGATTTGCCTTGGATAGCCCGTTTTTTTGGCGCATTCCTCGAGCTGTCGCCAGACGATTTTCCCGTTGGATTTCTTCACCGGTATCAGATCGATAGGCTCGACGTCCGCGTGCCTGAGGTGCAGTTCCCCCTTCGGCAGGTTTTTTTGCCGGATTCCCAGGATCACCAGACATTTTTCAGCGCCGAGCTGCACGGTATGGTCGATTATCCATATCCAGTCGTCGGCTTTTTCCTTGGGCCGCGAAAGCTTGTGCAATCCAAGCCTCGGCAGCCACAGGCGCCCGGTCGTCCAGCACGGAACCGGAATTTCCAGTCCGAGAAAGGAGAAGAATATCCCCATGGCCTTGCTCGCTCCCCTCATGCCTATGCCCGCCCCGAGAACAAGCAGCGCGAAAAGATGCATGTGGCCGAGCGAATAAGTGTGGTGCGCCGGCACTACTTCGAATTTTTCGGCGGTTTCCCCGGAACTTTTAGAGTTTTTTTTTTTCGGATTCGGAAAGTTCCCTCTCGAGTTTCTCTACTCGCCGTTCCAGCTCGGCTGCCTTGTTCTTCCAGTATCTTACCTTGTCGGCCAAAAGCTTGGCCCTGTATTTCGCATCCTTGTATTTCGCCTTCCAATTGTCCCGGCCCTTTCTGAAAAGTTTCGCGAGCTTGGATACGGGACTTTTGTAATCGGTCGTTTTCGAATCCTCCGGCATGGTATAATCTCCCTAAAACCAAAAGGTTAAAATTATACCCATACCCTAGTTTCAATCAAATTTCCAGCTATATCGACGTTATTTTTTGAAATTCTTTATAAAGATTTTTCCAACGGAATATTTCCCGGAGGATTTTTTTTGGGGCATTTGGGGCAATTTTCATCACCCCACCCCGGACCCTTTTCTATATACGCTGACTCCGCCTGACAATACAATGATCGACAACACCAGCTTCACCTATTTTGTCGATGTCTTTCTTACTTACGGCGACAACTCGCTTTACGAAGTTTACGTGGAGTATTCCCACTGAAGCCGAGCCGAAAAGGTTCCCACCTTGCCGGTGGGTATACGGGACACCCGGACATCGAATTGCAACGGGAGCGATTCGGGCCAAATCCTTGCGCCGATATGGACGTGGAATCCTGTGTGGCGCCGGGAAAGCATGTTTTCGATAATCGCGTCGTTGATTTTGCCCTCTTTCTTCAGCATCTTCTTAGACTTCGTACTGGAAGGCTTCCTCGAGGTCTTCGGCATGGAATCCCGGGACGCCGACGAAGGAGCCGTCGGGAAGAAGGCAGCCGTCGGTGACGATGGCGTGCAGGTGCGGAATTGGGATTGAGAAAGCCTCCGTACGTCTGTATAGCGATGCTCGCTCCGGGGACCGCGCCGTCCCGGGGGACTGCGGATTTCAAAAAAGCGCTCATAACATTCCACGCGCACGTGCTCGGCTTTCCGAGAAGGGAGCGGTCGTACATGAAATAGATCTTGAGACGCTTGGGTATGCCGAAGATCCGGTGTCTTTGGGGGACTTTCTTGAGAACGTCGGTCAACAGCCATTCGCCGTATTCGACGACCCGCTTTTGTTGGCGCGAGGAGCAAAAGCTTGTCCTCGAGAAATCGGGGATGGCGGTGCTTGCAAGAAAACGCCAGGTGATATTCGTGGCCGCAATGGTCGCATCGAACACGGGCGAAGCCGCCTCTATAAGATAGGAACTCGCTTTTTGTCAACGAAAATACAACGGGCCTTTAAAACGTTGCCCGTCTGCCCGCGCCCGCCCTCGGCCGCAACATGTTGCGGCCGAGGGCGGGCGCGGGCAGACGGGGAAGTTGCATGGCAGGGGGAATGGGAAAAGGTCGGCAATGGATTGAAATCGGTTCGGCGAAAAACTTGAAACGGCTCGAAAATCGAGGGAAACGGCCTTTTTCAGGACGCAGTTCCGCGCCGATCCCGGATTTGTTTTTTTTTATAGAAGGCGGGATTCAGTCCCAATAGTCGTATTTAGGGGCTTGAAAGTCCGAATAGTCATAGACGAGTTCATACTGGTTGGAATATGCCCCGACGTATCCGGCGAGCTGCTCGTATTTGTTCGGAATATGGACGACGAGCCTTGCGAGCCAGGCCGGAGCGTCGAAGGTTTGTTCGGTTTTTACGTCTTTTGATTGGTAGACGACCTTGGCCGAGCCGTCGGCGGATTTTTCGGAGGGTATGTAGAGCATGCGCTCCTAGCAGAAACTGGCTCGCACAATGAACTTCACAAGGTTTCCGAGGGCGGTTTCGTCTTCGGGCCAAATCCTTCCGCCGATATGGACGTGAAATCCCGTGTGGCACCAGGAGAGCATGTTTTCGATGATGGCGTCGCTGATTTTTCCCTCTTTTTATTTCCGCGACAACGTCGAGGGCCTTTATATCGCCGTCGTCGATCAGTCCGGAAAGTTCGGCGAACAATTGTCCGGCTCCTCGGACGGCGCTTCGGTCTCTTTGTTCCAGGCCCCCTCCCTTCGGGCATTTTCCGCCAGCCAGGATGCAAGGGCCGCCATCACCCGATTTGCCTCGTTGGAAAGCGAATCCGCCAAGCGCGGAACCCTGTCGTTTCGGTTGTCCCTGATGGCGGTTTCCAACCGGGAAGATATTTCCTGCAACGTTCCGGCTCCCATCGTGCCGGCCACGGACTTGAAAGAATGGACCAACCGCCGGGCGGCTTTCAGGTCTCCGCTGTACGGAGTCTTTCGGATCTTTTCCCCGATGTCCCGGTACTGTCGCAAAGTATTTTCAAGTATCGAAAAGTACAGTTCCCGGTCGCAGTTCACATGATGCAAGGCGGCGCTTACATCCAGGAAGTCCAGACCGGCCACCCATCACCCAACCGCTGCCCCGTGCCCATTCCGAAAAGATTTGATTGATCGGCAACGAATGGGCAAAAAACCGCTTGCCTTGAATTGACATTCATGTCATATTGACAGAAATGTCATTTAGATCGAGACGGGAATTTTGTTGCCGAACATCTTTCTCGTGCCGATCGGAACGCGTTTGAAAATCGAATCCGAATTCCATGAAACGTAAAAAATCAAAAGCTTGCGAGAAGCCTGTGAATCACCGGACCATCGTCGCTGCGGAGCGACGGGAAAAAACGCGCGCGAAACTCCTGAAGGGAGCCTTGCGTGTTTTCGCGCGCCGCGGTGCTGAGGCGAAGGTCATCGACTCGGTCATCAAAAAAGCCGGCGTCTCGCGGGGTACGTTCTACAATTATTTCCGCACCAACGAGGAATTGTTTGTCGAGGTGGCGAGGGAGGTCAGCAATGAAATTATTCGGGCTGTCGATCCCCTTGTGCAGCGGCAAGAAAATGCCGCTGCGGGCCTTGCCTTCGGCCTCGTCTCGGTCCTCAAGCTGGCCAAGACGTATCCGGTGTTCTCAAGTTTCGTGGCCCGGGGGGGGCCTCTTGCCATCAGTGCGGGAAACCTGGCGACCGAAGCCGTACCGCGAGATATAAGAGCCGGCATCGCCTCCGGCCTGTTCACCGTCACCGACGAAAAGCTTGCGTTCGACTTGATTCTCGGTCCTGTGATCATGGCTTTTCACACGGTGGTCAACGAGAGCGTATCGGAAAGTTATTCTATACAACTTGCCCAGGCCGTCTTGCAGTCGTTGGGCGTCGATGGGAGTCTGGCCCGGAGCTACGCGTCAAAGGATTTCGGCGATATCGAAATTCCAGAGGACTCTTTGTTGCGTACCGGGGGCCGGAGCCGGTCGTTTGGAAACATCAACAGAAAGGAAAAAACATGAAAGATTACTATGAACCCGGTTCTTCTGTTTCGCGACGCGATTTTCTACGTCTTGCAGGCGCGGGCGTGGCGGCATTGGGCCTCGGTACGATCAACGGGATATCCCGCGCGGCATCCGCAGCGCATGGCGAGAGTCGATCAATAAAGGACGGGGCTCGCAACACGGATCCGTACAACATCCTCTTCATTCTCACGGACCAGGAACGTTTCTTCCGACCCGGCGAATTGCCTTCCGGATTCAGTCTCCCAGCCCATGAGCGATTGACGAAACAGGGAACGACGTTTCTGAATCACCGGATCAACTCCTGCGTATGCACGCCGTCCCGTTCGGTGCTTTATACCGGGTAGCATATTCAGCACACGCGCATGTTCGACAACACCAATTTTCCCTGGATCGACAGCATGTCGTTCGAAATTTCCACCATAGGCGACATGCTGCGTCAAGCGGGCTACTACACCGCATACAAGGGCAAGTGGCATCTGAACAAGGATTTCGAGACCGTCAACACACTTGGCACGCCCACGAAAATATTCACTAGGGAAATGGAGGACTACGGCTTCTCCGACTATTTCGGGGTAGGCGACATTATCGCGCACCATCAGGGCGGTTATCTGCACGACGGCGTGATCGCCGCCATGTCCGTGAGTTGGTTGCGCGGCAAGGGACGCGAGTTGGCGGCCGATGGCAAGCCTTGGTTTCTGGCTGTCAACCTGGTCAATCCGCACGACGTCATGTTCTACGATACCGATGCTCGCGGCTCGCCGCACCAGGCCCCGACCGCTCTCACTCATGTGGTGCGGGAACCGGACGATCCGCTATACGCCAAACGATGGCCCTTCGACCTTCCGGCGAATCACGCGAACCCATTCGACGCGCCGGGGCGACCGCCGGCGCACCGCGATTTCCTGCGTTCGCACGATGCGCTTGTAGGCGAAATTCCCAACGAGGAACCCCGCTGGCGTCGGCGTCACAACTATTATCTGAATTGCATGCGCGACGTCGATCGGAACATCGCAGCCGTACTCGCCGAACTCGATGCGGCTGGACTTGCCGCGCGCACCATTGTCATTCTTACCTCCGACCATGGCGACATGGACGGCGCGCACCTGTTGCACGCCAAGGGCGCGGTATCGTATCGCGAACAGAATCAGGTGCCGCTGGTTGTCGCCCACCCCGCCTACCCGGGCGGCAAGCAATGCCGCGCCGTCACGTCGCACGTCGATCTTGCCCCGACGCTGGTTGCAATGACCGGAGTGGAGCCGAAAAAACGCGCCGATATCGTCAGGGGGCTTCCGGGCAAGGATTTTTCCTCCGTACTGGCCGCCCCGGAACTCGCGGACATCGACTCTGTAAGGGATGGCGCCCTATTCAACTACAACATGTTCGCGTACATCGACGGGGATTTTCTCTACAAGGCCGTCGCGCACATCAAGAAGGGGGGAAATCCGAAACAACTCAAGGAAGCCGGCATTGTCCCGGATATGACGAAACGCGGTGCGGTGCGGATGGTCTACGATGGCCGGTACGTGTTCGCGCGCTACTTCTCGCCGAAACTGCACAACCGGCCGACCAATTTGGAGGATCTATACCGGTTCAACGATGTCGAGCTGTACGACGTCAAAGCCGATCCCCTGGAAATGAAAAATCTGGCGGTGGACGGCAAGAAGTACCGGGAACTCGTCGTTGCCATGAACGATAAACTCAACAGGCTTATCGACGACGAGGTCGGTGAGGACCGCGGCCAGATGCTACCCGGAGGTGCCGAGGCTGGTTGGGAAGTTACCCCGGAGACAATGGCGCCTTAACCAACCGGCCCTCGGCTTGGTTATGTTCGAACAACTCGGAGCAAGCGACGAGGACGTTTCGAAACCTCGGCCCCGGGACATCCACAGCAATGTTCTTCTGGTGGTCGAGACGACCAAGAATCCTCACGAGTCCGGGTTCGATGCAATAGCGGAAAAAATGAAGAATCATTTGAAATGAAAGGGGAATCGTTATGCCTTTTCGAGGTGGTGCAATTCGGGTTTCAACGCTCTTCGCGGCGGTCTCGGCGCTTTGGTTTGTCGTGTTCACCAACCCTGCAGGCATGACGCGGCTGGGCGGCACGCAATTTTTGGCTTCCGGCCAGATTCTTTGGAGCAACACCGAGTTCTCTGCCGACTCGGGCACATCTTCCGCTTTGGGCCGGGAAGATGGCGGCCGCGCAATCGGTTTTGACGGTTGGTTCCCGGGCGGCGGCGGATTTCTCAGCTACAGTTTGTCCCCCGGGTTGAAGATGGGGGTCGCGCTGACCGGCAACTTCGGGACGGCTCTGGAGTACGACGAGGATTGGGTGGGGCGTTACTACGTCAAGGAAACGGCCTTGGTCGGGATGTCGTTCCTTCCCTCTGTCGCCTACAAGTTGACCGACAGGCTTTCGTTCGGAGCCGGTTTGAACGTCATGTACGGCATTTACAAGAACGAGGTGGCGATCAACAACGTTCATCCCTCCTTCGATGACGGCGAACTCTCCATGGACGACAAGGAATTGGGCTGGGGCGTCAACTTAGGGTTGCTTTACGAAATCCGCGAAGAAATTCGGCTTGGACTCGTCTGGAATTCGCAGGTGGACCTCGACTTCGAGGCGGAGGCGGAATTTTCGAATCTCGCCCCCGGCCTATAGGCGTCGTTGAACGGCAGGGGGCTTCTGGACTCCACGATCAAGGTGGGGATCAAAGTGCCGCAGCAGTTGATGGGAAGCTTTTTCGCCCGGGTGAACGACCGTTGGGCGTTGCTCGGCAGCGCGGGCTGGCAGGACAGGAATGGTCGAAATTCGGACAAGTTAGGATCGGCATCGACGATACGTCCAATCCACGGAGCCTCACGACCGACCTGGACTTCAAGGACACTTGGCACGTCGCGCTGGGTGCCCAGTATCGGATAGACGACCCGTGGACGCTCAACTTCGGGGTCGCCTACGATTCTGAATTCCAGGACAATTCGGAAATATCCCTCCTGCTGCCGGTGAACTCGGCCTGGCGCTTCGGCTTGGGTGCCCAGCGACAAACGAACGAAAACTTCTTTTGGGGGGTGGCGGCTGGGGTGATGAAAATTGCCCCAAATGCCCCAAAAAAAATCCTCCGGGAAATATTCCGTTGGAAAAATCTTTATAAAGAATTTCAAAAAATAACGTCGATATAGCTGGAAATTTGATTGAAACTAGGGTATGGGTATAATTTTAACCTTTTGGTTTTAGGGAGATTATACCATGCCGGAGGATTCGAAAACGACCGATTACAAAAGTCCCGTATCCAAGCTCGCGAAACTTTCAGAAAGGGCCGGGACAATTGGAAGGCGAAATACAAGGATGCGAAATACAGGGCCAAGCTTTTGGCCGACAAGGTAAGATACTGGAAGAACAAGGCAGCCGAGCTGGAACGGCGAGTAGAGAAACTCGAGAGGGAACTTTCCGAATCCGAAAAAAAAAAACTCTAAAAGTTCCGGGGAAACCGCCGAAAAATTCGAAGTAGTGCCGGCGCACCACACTTATTCGCTCGGCCACATGCATCTTTTCGCGCTGCTTGTTCTCGGGGCGGGCATAGGCATGAGGGGAGCGAGCAAGGCCATGGGGATATTCTTCTCCTTTCTCGGACTGGAAATTCCGGTTCCGTGCTGGACGACCGGGCGCCTGTGGCTGCCGAGGCTTGGATTGCACAAGCTTTCGCGGCCCAAGGAAAAAGCCGACGACTGGATATGGATAATCGACCATACCGTGCAGCTCGGCGCTGAAAAATGTCTGGTGATCCTGGGAATCCGGCAAAAAAACCTGCCGAAGGGGGAACTGCACCTCAGGCACGCGGACGTCGAGCCTATCGATCTGATACCGGTGAAGAAATCCAACGGGAAAATCGTCTGGCGACAGCTCGAGGAATGCGCCAAAAAAACGGGCTATCCAAGGCAAATCGTTTGCGACTGCGGCACGGACATAAAATCCGGCGTCGTCGAGTTCTGCCTGAAGCACGATACGCCGGGCACGTACGACATGAAGCACAAGGGCGCCGCCGTTCTCAAGCGGGAACTCAACGGCGACCCCGACTGGCTTGAATTCGCAGGCGGGGCCTCGAAATCCGGAAAGAAGGTCCAGCAAACGGAGCTTTCGTACATGGCTTCGCCGAACCAGAGAAGCAAGGCGCGATACATGAACGCGGGGGAACTCGTCCGCTGGGGCTCCGACGTCGTTTGCGGCCTGGACCTCGAAAAGGCGGAAAAGGGAGAGGATTTCGAAGAAACCGAAATGTACGCGAAATTCGGTTGGATCTGCGAATTCCGGGAAGATTTGAAGGACTGGAGGAGTCTGGTCGAAATCGTCGAGGGCGCGAACGCCTTCGTGGATTTCGTCGGATTGTACAGGGGCGTCCACGAGGACCTGGACGACTATTTGTCGGAATTGCCGGCAAGCCTCCGGTTCCCGCATATCAAGGAAGAGCTGGCGGAGTTCGAGCGGAAGCGGCAGGAAGGGGTCGGGGAAGACGAAACTCTTCTTGGAAGCAGCGAAATAATCGAATCCGTAATCGGCAAGTACAAGCGTTTGCATAACGACCAGGTAAAGGGAGGCTTCACCGGAATGATCCTTGGTCTCGCCGCTGCGGTTTCCGACTTCGACATGGACACGATAGGCGCGGCGATCGCCTCGACCCCGACAAAAAAGGTGTGGAAATGGGTGAAGGATAATGTCGGGAACTCGGTGTATTCGCAAAGAAAGAAATTCCGTAAATTAGTTAGATCGAAGGAACAAAAGTCGGCGGAAAATTTAGGCACCGTTTGAGGGGATTTTCATCACCCCACCAACAATCTATGTGTCGCAACATTGAACACGAAGCATTTTGAAAGAATAAGAGACGTCTTTTTATTGAATGTTTGAACGTAAACAGATACGTTCCGATTGCTTTTTGCGGTGTTTACGGTTCGAAACGACAAAATCAGGATTATTTCCGCAGGATATGACCGAATCGGAAATGGAAAGATATTGCAAATGAAAAAGAAAATACCAAAATTCGAAAGCGAGGCGGAGGAACGGCGTTTCTGGCAAGAAAACGATTCTTCCGATTATATCGACTGGTCCGATGCCGAGGAAGAGACATTCTCTCGCCTTAAGCCTTCCACCCGAACGATTTCAATCCGTCTTCCCGGGTCGATGCTCGAGCAATTGAAGCTGTTGGCCAATAAGCGGGATGTCCCGTATCAGTCCTTGTTGAAGATCTTTCTTTCCGAACGAATCGACTCTGAATTGCGTCGATAGAAGATGTAAGGCATCAAGCCCGGCCCTGCATGCAAGGTAGAGAAATACCATGAGCAAAGACAGTAAAGAAAGCAAAGACAGCAAAACGACCGCCGAAACAGTCGCCCGGCTGATTCATGTGGCGCTGCAAAACGGAGCCAGCGACGCCAAGGCGGTTTCCACGGAGGATGTGACCATAGACGAATCGCTGACCGATTTTTGCATGGGTTCCTGCAAAAACTACGGGCTCGCCGCCTCCTGCCCGCCCCACGTGTCGGGTCCCGCCGGATTCGCAAAACTGCTTAAAAATTACACCCTGGCGATTGTGTTCAAAATCGACGTTCCCACCGAAACCCTGCTTTCCGAGAAAAAAGTCGATGCGTTCCGGTCGCTGCATACGATCGCGGCCAGCATCGAAAAGGCGGCGGTGGAAAAGGGATACGACCGTTCCAAGGCCTTTGCCGGAGGGTCCTGCAAGCCCCTGTTTTGCCAGGACCACCCGGATTGCCTCGCCCTGTCGGAAAACGGCCGATGCCGTCACCCGGATCTCGCCAGGCCCTCCATGTCCGGCTTCGGCATCGACGTCTCCCGCCTCATGGCGGCCGCCGGATGGAAAATGGACCGGATCACGCGCGAAACCGATCCGGAGACGGTGAAAACGGGAATGCTTTGCGGCTTGGTATTGATCGGACGTTAATGAATGGTTTCCGGTTTTGTTTTTTTCTTACACCGCCTTTGTTCCGCCAAAATACCTTTGCGGCTGGGGAGGGATCGTAGAGTACCAGGCTAAAGTCAAGGATATTTTTCAAAATATTGCGATACAACACTCCCCCTGTGCCGTCCGAGACGGATTTGCTTAAATGGTAAAAACAAATCATTTTATCGTAGTTTTTCAAATCCGGCTTGTCAAGTGGTATTCCCCGCCCTTTGTGTCCGATTTGGCAACCTGGTGTACTGGATCTCTTTGGCAGGCAAAGGATCAAAGCACCTTTGAGCCATAATATGAGGGGGACGGACAGGGAAACGACACTCTACGCTTAGCCGTCGCGGACATCGACGCGAAAACGAGCCGCGCGGCGGGGTGGGTGGAGCCATCCTGTCCGCCGAAGTTCAAAAAAAGTACAATATAAGACGTTTGTTTTTCCAATTATTATAACTTCAATCTGATATCGTACAAATGCTGTACGACACTTCTCCATCGCCACAGCGGGCGATTTTTTCCGAACGCCTCTTCCAGGACGCCGGCCTTGCGCCATTTTTCGCGAAACTTGGGCCAGGCGTCCAAATAATAGAAGGCGCGTTGTTCCAAGGGACATCCGGGGGCGCGAAGACGCTTCGGCATATATATCTGGCTCGAACGCATCAGGCACATCGCCATGCGCAGGAACCGACGGCCGATCCCGAAGTCGGCGTGCTGCCCGTTGGCGTCGCGGCGCTTGTAATCGGCCATCAATTCCTCCGGGCCGTGAAGGCCCATATGCGACGCGCATTGAACGACATAGTCCTTGAGAATGCGGTTGCAGCGCTTCGAGACCTTCCCCGTATGCGTCTGGCCTTCGGGGCCGCCCGTCTGGTCCGTATTGGGAACGATCCCGGAATAGGAGACCAGCCTTTTCACGGGCTTTTGGGCGAAAGGATCGCCGATTTCGGCAGTCACCCCCGCGGCCAGGACGATTCCGATCCCGGGGACGCTCGGCAGAAAGGCGCCCTGGGTCTGCGACAGGAACAATGCCTCCTGCCTCTCCATTTGGGCTATGCCGTCTTCCAGACACGCGTAGTGTTTCACATGCTGCGTCAGACAGATCTGCCAGGTATCGACATGTTCCTTTTGCGGAGGCAGCACCTGCGAAGCGTATTCAAGCAATCGGCAGGCGGCCTTTTCCGGTTCCGGCGTATTCGAGCGCCTCAGCGATTCGACGAGCGTCGGCTTCCTTCGTCGGCGGATCTGGCCGGCGCTGAATCTGTCTTCCATCAGCCGAAGGCATGCTGGCGAAAACGGCGCGATGCCGCTTTTGCCTTCGTCCAGAAATCCGGGAAACAATCTGTCCACGACCGTGTGCATTCTATTGCGCACCTCCGTTTTCATGCGAACCAGCTTTCTTCTGTGGCGAACAAGATTCTTAAGATCCAGATAGATTCCGGTTTGAGCGCGGCCGCAGTTGCCTCTTTTGTTGATCAGCAGGGAAGCTATTGCCGGCAAGGCCAGATTGTCGGTGGTCGCGCGCAGATTCGCCCTCTGGTTTTTGGCGTCCAGAGCGTTGACTCCGGCCACCAGCCATCCGTCGCCGCGCAGCCCCGATATGAAATTGTCGGCGTAGGAGCCCACCTCCTCTCCACCGAAAAAAACGTGTTCCGGCTTGATTCCCCGCTGTTTGCAGGATTTGGAAACCTGATCTTCGAGGTAGCGCAGACCTTCCGGCGTGTTTCGGACCGGAAACGGCTTCCTCAGAATGCCGCCGTTGCCGTCGCAGAACATGGCGACGTGGTCCTTTTTGGCGTAGTCTATCGGTACGCACATTATCTTGGAAGCGTCGCCGGCTTTCTCGAACAACGCAAGTATCTCTTGACTTCGATCTTGATAAATGCTTTGATTTTTCATGGTGAGGCTCCTTTCCGTTTTGCAGCCGCAGATTTGCGGACTGCTTTCAGAATACCACCAAATGGATTTGGATGGCTATTTCAACTCGGGGGGAGCTTCACTTCAATCTTGGCAATACAAGTTAATATCATGATCGCGACAACATCTTCGACTGTAGACCGAGTTAGAAAATTGTCGTGCTCCGCGAGCTGATCGCGGGACTCACTCGCACAACAATATTTCTAACTCGGTATGGTATCAGGGTGGGTGGGTTTCGACCCATGCGTTTGGAGCTGGTGCGCGGCTTGTTTGTTCCCTTGCCTTTCGAGCTTGCACGAAGACCAACCCACCATTTCTCGGACCGTCCCTGCGTCTTTTGTCATAGGAAGCGGCCAGGACGCTCGGAAAATGGTGGGTTGGACTCCGTGCAAGATCGGCAGGCCATCGGTGGCAAAGGGATTTAGCAGAGGCGACAACGTCCGGGAATCGACCCACCCACCCTACAATCCCCGCCCGCCATGTCCGGCTTCGGCACCGGAGGGAAACAAACCACCTTGAACGGGATGCTTTAAATCGTTACATATGAGAACCATAAAAAAGGCAAGAACATAAATTTTCTGCCGATTGTAACGGATTTGTGGGCTGGTATTCTTTCAGACAAGCCGTTCTTCGTGTTCTTCGTGCTCTTCGTGGTAAAATGTCTTGATATTGAACCACGAAGAGCACGAAGAACACGAAGATATTGCATTCCCTGAATCCGTTACAATCGGATTTTCTGAAAGGACGTCAAATGGCGAACCAAACATTTATTTTCCTTATTTTCGGGGCTTTGTTCCTGTTTTCATCCATATGCCAGATCGGCTGCGCTTCGGTACATAGGCAACCCCGACACAACCCCGGCCAGATCGGCATGTACATCTACCGAAACAAGGCGGTAACGGGATATGAAAAATACGACAGCCTGGGAAATCTGACGAGGAAAATGGATATCCAGCGGGACGACTACGGCAACATGATCTCCAGGGCAAGCTTCGACGGTTCGCAGAAGGTCGTCAGCCGGTTCGAATACGAGATCGACGAAAACGGGCTGATGAAAAAAAAGAGCCGGTTCGGCCCGGAAAACGAGATGTCGTGGTACGCGCTCTACCAATACGACGCCGACGGATACCGAATCGAGCAGCGCAACTACGACGGCAAGGACTCTCCGACGTCGAGGGTGGCTTTCTACTACGACTCCCATGGGGAACGCATTCGAAACGAAGTCTACGACGCCGAAGACCGTCCCGTAAGGGTCCACGTTTATCTGTTCGATGAACGACACCGAAGGGTGCGGGATTTGACGATAGATTTGAAGGGCGAGATTCAAGGCAGCACCAAATACATCTACGGAGATTCGGGGTTCATTTCCAGAATCGAATATATCGACAAGGATGGCGGCTTGGAGGGGTTTAGCGAAATCGCTTGCGATCCGGATGGGAATCGCTTGGAAAAGAAGGACTACGATGCAAATGGAAACCTGAAATCGATCACGAAATATGATCATCTCCGACCCAATCCAAGACACAAAAACAACTGAAACTTGCAATTTTTTGGGTTCATGATCAACATGCTCGAACGATTGAAACTGCTGGTCAACAAGTTGGATGCTCCGTACCTGGGGTGATGAAAATCATCCGTTTTTCGGTATGGATTTTCTTCCGATATTTGTCCGGGCTTTCGGGGCTCGAAAGCCCGGCAATACCGTCGCGGAATCGAATCCGAGTTGTTTCGGCAAACGTTCCGTTTTTTTCGCTCCGATATTTGCGTGCCTCGTCATTCCGGCCGGAGCGCGCGTTTGCCGAGTCGGGCGACAAAGCCGCGTCTGCATGGATGTCTTTTGAAATCCGGCGGCGTCGCACTTGAAAGCGCGCGGAGAGCCGGAATCCAGGTGACTGTCCGCAGCACCGGCGTTGCCGTGTCGGACGGCGGCGAAAATTCCCGGTCCGCAAGCCGAGATTCCGGAAAGGAACAAAACCGGGAGGATTTTTCAATACGCGAAATTCGAAATTTTCATCACCCCACTCCTTACCTGTCCTTGCCAATAATTTTTCGGTTCATCGTGGATTTGTGGGAAGCGGTAAAGGTAAACAGAGCTTCCAGCTCTGGTCCCATATCGCGAATATGCCACCGCTTGGAAGCCGAATCAATCCAGACCAGGATGGTCTGGTTACCATCGACACACCTTTTTGCCACAAATCCGCGATGAGCCGATTTTTCTTGCCGAACGGATCGACTCGGAATTGCGTCGCTGAAAAACGAAAAGCGGCGAAAAACAACCTTCCTGCCCGCTCGCCTGGCAACCCGGGACATCGCAGGCGACCGCGACCCCCCTCTCATAATTTCGTTGACACCAGCCGGGGTCATATTCTATGGATTCGGTTGAATCGTTCGAACAAGGCTTTGCAGAACGCTGACGAGAACCGTGGAAAAGAGGTGTGAATCATGTCCTCCAGGAAACCTACATACGAAGAATTGGAAAAAAGAATCCGTGAATTGGAGCAGGCCGCATCGGAACGCGGGCGGACCGAGGAGGCTCTCAGGAAGAGCCAGCGACAGCTGTCGGAGATAACGCGCCAGGTTCCCGGGGCCGTCTATCAGTTCTATTGTCGTCCCAATGGAGAAATGGGATTGTATTATGTGAGCGAAAGGTCGGAAGAGATCGCCGGTCTGAAACCCGATCTCGACGGATTTTTCGAACGCTTCGCCGAATTGATCGTGCCCGAGCACAGGCAGGCGTTCGACGCATCCATCGAGAAGTCGGTCAGGGAAATCAGCCCGTGGCATTTTGAAGGAATGCTGCAGAAGACCACCGGAGAGCGAATCTGGATCTCCGGCCGTTCCACGCCCTCGGTTCGCGACAACGAGGTCGTGTTCAACGGGATCATTCTGGACATCACCGAACGCAAAAAGTCTGAGCAAAGGCTGGAAAGGAGCCTGGAATCGCAGAAATTAAGCGAGCTTCTGGGCGGGCTGGGCCATTTCGAACGCAACTGGCAGACCGGGGAAGGCTCCTGGTCCGAAGGCTTTTACAAGCTGCTGGGCGAAGAGCCGGGCGATGTTCGTTGCGACCATTCCGAATTCATGAAATACATGCATCCCGACGATATCGAGCGGGTGAGGGACCATATCGGCCTGACCTTGGCAAACCGCACCGACATGAACATCAAGTTTCGACTGGTGCGGGCGGGCGGAGACATCCTGCATATCCACGGAAAGGGAAGGAACCTGTACGACGACGCCGGCAGGCCCCTCAGTACCATCGGGACATTCCTGGACATCACCGAGCGCGTACGGACGGAAGAAAGGCTGAAGGCCAATGAATTAAGGCTCAAGTTCATCCTGGACAGCCTGCCGGACATGATTTTGGAAGTCGACCGGGACCTTACGGTTCTCTGGGCCAACAAGGCCGCTTTGGACTTCGAGCCGAACGCGGTCGGCAAAACCTGCTACCAGGCATTCCCCGGCAAGGACACATGCTGCGAGGGTTGCTATTGCGTAAAGGCGTTCGAAACCGGCCGAATGGAAACGGGCATCATGCATCAACCCGACTCCAAGACGGCGGGAGAGAGCTATTGGGAGAATATCGCAGTTCCTTTGAAAGACAAGGACGGCAGAATCTCTTCCGTGCTCAAGGTCTCCCGAAACGTCACGGACAGGGAATTGTCGAGAAGAAGGGAAAGAAAGCTCCAGAACGACCTGATCCACGCCCATAAAATGGAGTCGGTCGGGACATTGGCGGGCGGCATCGCCCACGATTTCAACAATTTGCTCGGCATCATCATCGGAAACAACGAACTTCTCGACGACGATACTCCGGACTGGAGCCCGTCGAAGGGCTATATCCGGGAAATCCACAATGCCGGGCTGAGGGCCAGGGATGTGGTCCGGCAGCTTCTCGCCTTCGGCAGAAAGGACGACAGCGCGAAGAAGCCGATCCGGATCGCATCGGTCGTGGAGGAATCCATAGGGCTGATCCGGTCCACTATCCCGGCGAACATAGAAATCGAACGCAATATTTCCGACGAGGTCGATATCGTCTATGGCAATGCCACCCAGATCAACCAGCTGCTGATCAATCTTTGCGCAAACGCGAAAGATTCGGTGATCGATTCGGGCGGTTCGATCCAAGTGGGGCTGCGCAACGTAACAATCGACGAAAAAATGACGTTCAAGTATCCGTCTTTGGCCCCCGGCAAATATGTCGGGCTGACAGTCCGCGATTCCGGGACGGGAATGGACAGCGAAACGCTGAAGAGAATTTTCGACCCCTATTTCACCACCAAGGAGATCGGCAAGGGCACGGGCATCGGCTTGGCCGTCGTCCATGGCATCGTGGAAAGCCACGGAGGAAAGATTTTCGTCGAAAGCCGGCAGGGCAAAGGGACGGTCTTCACCATATTTTTTCCTTCGTGCCTAGGAGAAACAGAGCGAGTACCGGAGAAAGCCCCGGCCTTGCCCGAAGGCAGCGAACGGGTCCTGTTCGTCGACGACGAGCCGGCGATAAAAATGCTGGGCAAACAGCGCCTGGAGAAATTGGGCTATTTCGTTCGCGGGACCACGGACCCGAAGGAGGCCTTAGAGATTTTCAAAGACGATCCGGACGCGTTCGATCTGGTCGTCACGGACATGGCCATGCCCAAAATGACAGGGGAACAGCTGGCGACCGAAATTCTGAAAATCAGACCCGATATGCCCGTTTTGCTTTGCACGGGCTACAGCGAGAAGATTTCAAAGAGCAAGGCGCACGAGATCGGCATACGGGGTTTCGTAATGAAACCGGTCGGCAGAGGGGATTTTGCCGTCGCCGTTCGGAAGGCGCTGGACGATGATTGATGATTGATGATTCCGGGAAAAGCCCGGCAAACACAAACGGCCGATAATCAGCCGACTGACGCGCTATGAAATCGCAAATTCGAAAACTCAGCCCCAAAAACGAATTTTTCATCGTAAATTTTCTTTTCTTTGCATTCCCGATATACAATTCGAGCAAAGGCCTGTACTATGGAGCTAACTATAACCAGCCGACAATCATCACGAATTACAATGTCGCTATCCTGCTCTTGTTCGAAGTCCTGGTTCTATTGGCGGTTTTTTTCATTCTGGCGCTAAGAGGATATTCAAAAAACAACCTCGAATTGAATGTGGATGCGAATTCAACCACGTACGGCCTTTGGCTGATAATGAAATGCTATCTGTCGGTTGTTGTTTTCCTGTATCTGCCCGCAGCCCTCATATCCTTTTTCCTTTACGATCTTACCCATTTGTTCAAATATTTCCCCGATTTCATCATCGATCTCGACATATTCTCGATTGTCGCTCTTTCTGTCATCAATGCGATATTCGAAGAATTCGCTCTGATGGGATATCTGTTTACCGCCGTCGAGAAAGTCAAAAGCACAAAGCTTGCATTTGCCATCAGCCTGTGCGTTCGCCTGTCGTACCACACCTATCAAGGCATGGGGCTTCTCGGCGTCTTGATTTGCGGGATTGTGATGGGCAAGGCATACATGGAAAAAAGGAACCTTTGGCCGTTGATTCTGTGCCATGCGGGACTCGACCTCATCGGCCTTGCCGGAAAAAAAATGCTTTTCGGCATTTGATCGCGGTATTTTGCCGGCTCGAGCATCTCGACCTTTGATCGAACAACCGGCCATACAACCGGCCAAAAAAGACGGAATAAATCGATTCAAAGCACTTGAAAAAATCACCAAAACCACGTATACATATGGTTCTGAAAGATGCAAAAACCGGCCGCAAAACCGGCCAAAATTTTCAAATGCAGGGGATGCCATGAACCCGAAATATCGTCTGTCGCCGATTCTTCCCGGACAAGGCAACATGGGGCCGTTGCGGGACATGGCCCAGGAAGTCATATCGGCGTCGGCCGGGCTGGAGGGCCGTGTCGCCCGGGAAACCGCGCTCGCCATCGGCGAAAAGCTTCGCCTGATCAACAGCTATCACAGCAACCTGATCGAGGGGCACAAGACCACCATTCCGGATATCGAACGGGCCATGGAAAAGAATTTCAGCCGGGACCCGGAGCAAAAGTACGCCCAGGAACTGTGCGCCGCCCATGTGCACGCCGAAAAACAACTCATGAAACGCGTCCTGGGGAATGAAACGGTCAATGTTTGCGACCCCGATTTCCTTCGAAACATCCATTCCTCCTTCTACGAGTATTTGCCCGAGGAGCACCTGTTCACCCACGCGAGCGGCGGCTTCACGGACATACCGGTCGGACCCGGCGAGTTCAGGGACCTGGATATCTCCGTGGACGGCTTCAGCATCCACGGCCCCAGGCACAAGGACCTGCCGGACTTGCTCGCTGTTTTCTCCCAAGAATACGACCCTGGAAGATATCACGGCGACGACCGCCTGATCGCCATGGCCGCCAGCCACCACAGGCTGACCTGGCTCCATCCCTTCAAGGACGGCAACGGACGGGTTTCCCGGTTGTTTTCGGGATTGTACCTGGCGCGCATCGGAATCAACCGGGGCAACCTCTGGTCCCTTGCGAGAGGGTTTTCGAGAAACAAGAAGGCCTACATGTTCAATCTGTGGACGGCGGATTCGCCCGAGGAGCCGGAAAACGACGATCACTGGTTTTCCGACGACCTGTTGGCGGACTTCTGCGAATTTTTCTTCGAAACCTGCCTCGACCAGATCGGATTCATGGGAAGGCTTCTGGGACTCGATCAAATCGAATCCAGAATCGACTGGTACGTGGAGACCAGATCCAGGGACGCGCAAAAGCCCCTCAGAAAAGAAGCCGCCAAGCTTCTGAGAAGCGTGTTCATGCGCGGCGCCCTGCCCCGGGGAAAGGCGGCCGAAGTGCTTAACACCAGCACCAGGACCGCCCGGCGGGTGGTCAGCGAACTCGTGGAGGAGGGCCTGCTGGAATCCGAATCCCACCGCGCGCCGCTGACCATCGGCCTGCCTCTCCAAGCCCTTCCCTATTACTTCCCAGACCTCTACGAGCCGTCGGTGGTCGGAGAGGAATACGCCGGATTTCGACGGCCAGTAACGGGCGCGTGAATCAGATGCAAAGCGGGGCGACGAAAAATATCCATATTTGGCTCATCGCGGATTTGTGGGAAAAGGCGTGTCGATGGTAACCAGTCCATCCTGGTCTGGCATACATTGGCTTTCTGGCGGCGGCATATTCGCGATCTGGGGCCAGAGCTGGAAGCTCTGGTTACCTTCACCGCTCCCCACAAATCCGCGATGAACCGAAAAAAATTAGCGAAACCCAACAATTAATGACGCTCAACCCAACCTACGTTTCAGCCTCCCCCCCAAATCCGTTATAATCAGAAAAAATCCTTGCAAATTTCGCCGCTCATGCTCTAATTATGAACCCAAAATCAGATGATATGATTTTCGTCGAACATAAAGAGGCTCGTGATAAACGCAAAAAGAAACATTCAATCACTGGTTCGGTGCGAAGATATAAAACCTGAAAATTTAACCAAAGGAAAAAAATACCATGCAAGTAACCAACAATAGACAGACACAGGGAATATAAAGAGTTTGGCACCATCTACGGAGAACAAACATGTATATATCAAATTTGAAGCTGCGAAATTGGCGTAACTTCACCAATGTCGATGTGAATCTCAAAGAAACGGTCTATGTTATTGGACCCAACGCTTCAGGAAAGTCCAACCTGCTGGATGTTTTCCGTTTCTTGAGAGATATCGTCAATCCCAAGGGCGGTGGTCTCCAGCAGGCAATTGACTCTCGCGGAGGGCTAAAAAGAATACGAAGCTTGGCGGCGCGAAAACCGGCTTGGGTAGAGATGGAGTTCGAATTCCGAGAAGACCTTCAGGATACCGATGAACCGGCAGAATGGCGCTATGTACTAAGGATAAACTACGAAGGGAAAGGGAAACAGCGGCCCATAGTACTTAAAGAAGAGGTATGGAGAAAAGAAGAACAATTGGTAGGACGTCCCGATAAAGACGACGAAGCCGATCCTGAAAGGAGAATTCAAACGTACATAGAACAGATAAACATGAATCGCGAGTATCGCGAGGTGTCGAGTTTTTTTTCCGATGTCCTCTATCTGCATCTTGTGCCGCAACTTCTAAAATTCAGTGACCAACTCTCTCTGAAACACTTGGAGTCCGACCCCTTCGGTCAAGGTCTCCTCGAAGAGATTTCGGGGACACAAAAGCGTACGCGCGATTTCCGTCTTCGCACCATCGAAGATATTCTTTTGAAGGTCATTCCAAACCTGGAGCAGCTCCAATTCAAAAAGGACGAGACAACAGGCAGGCCTCACCTTGAGATGCTCTACAACCACTGGCGACCCAATGCGGGGTGGCAGAGAGAGGACCAATTCTCCGACGGCACATTACGGCTTCTCGCAATGCTGTGGACGCTCCTGTCTTCCAATAGGATGATTCTCTTGGAAGAACCCGAGTTGTCGCTTCATAAGGCCATCGTCGAACAAATTCCAGGACTACTCTACAAGACTAGGCAGCGGAAGAAATCCGGCAGTCAGATTCTTGTGAGCACCCACAGCGAAGTCATGCTGGCAAACAAGAGCATAGACGGCAACTTCCTGATACTTCAGCCGGGACAAGGAGGTGAAGCCACGAAGGTTGTTCCACCCTCCGATGCGGATATCGAAGCAATGCGGGCCGGACTCTCAGCCGCCGATATACTTCTTCCACAAACAGCGGTAACAGTGCAAAGGATTTGATATGACGGATGTATACTGCTTCGCCTTTGTTGAAGATGCCCCCAGCGCTGCCGTAGCGCAAAAGCTTATAGCCAACCGCAATGCCCGGTCGGACCACAGGCTTGTCTTCCGCGACGGGTTCCCCGCTGTTACGGAGGGATATGGCGCCATCAAGAGTAAATGCGAAGCGTTTCTGAAAATGGCTATAGCTGGCAACCATACGTTCATAATAACAGATCTTGACACCGCTGAATGCGCCTGTGCCCTGATACGCGACTGGTTCGCCATTCCACAAGGAGATCCTGTCGATCTCCCGTCACAGTGCATATTCAGGGTTGCGGTAAGAGAGGTGGAATCTTGGATAATCGCAGACAATGCAGCTTGGGCTGAATACATTGGAATTCCGGCGGCGAACTTTTCGATGCATCCCGATCGGCTGGATGATCCCAAGAAACATCTCCTGAACGCGATTCGCAGAAAGGGACGGAAGAAGGTCCATCGCGAGATGCTTCCTTACGGCTCAGCTCATATTGGCCCACGATACAATGAGGTGTTGTGCGCCTTCGTGGACAGCTCATGGGAACCGGAGCGCGCGGCGGAGAATTCTCCCAGTCTGGCTCGCGCACTTAAGGCTCTAATGAAACTCTGAAAACAGATGAAGATTCGATTCGAGCTGAATTCAGATAGCCAAGATTTGAAACCGAGCTGCGACGCAGCTATAACAAATGAGGTAGGCAATAAATGCTTTCTGCTTGCGCAAACACAATAAACTTATATGGTACCGAAAAAACGCGGGGCATCTGTTTTTAAAGTGCAAGTATTCGAAACCGAGAAAAAGCTGCGCTTGGCGACCCGGCTGGAAGGAAAGCGCCGAATTCTGGTCTGGGGCGAGATGGGCGCTGGAAAATCGACCTTGGCCTGTGCCTTGTCCCGGTGCCTGGACCGTTCGTCCGGCGGGTGCCGGATACTGTCCCTGGAGCCCGGCACGCCTCTTTTCGGCGTTCCCGGCGCGATCTGTCTCGGCCGGTGGGAGGGCGAAAGGCTCGCGTGGGGCGATTGCCAGGCACTTTGCACGCTGGACGCCGTTCGGTTCAGGCTCCCGCTTGTCATGGCGGCCCGCCGTTTGATGGCGGTCGCCGAGCAAAAAGGCGGGGACTTTCCAATCCTGATCGATCCTCCCGGCGTCGCCAAGGGCGCGGGCGGGGCCGAGCTTCTGGCCGCGCTGGCGGAAACTCTCTTCGTGGACGCCGTGCTGGCGCTCCATCGGGAGGGAAAAACGCCTCCGCTTTCGCAAGTATTGTCTTCGCTGAACGCGGAGGTGATTCGTGTTTTTTCCTCGCCCGAAGCCAGGCGGCCTTCCGCAAGCCAAAGGCTGGCGCAGAGAACGAACCTTTGGGACCGGTTTCTTGAGGACAGCGTCGAAGAGACCTTCCTTACGGACCGAATGCGGCTTCTGGGCACGCCCCCTCCCGTGGACAAGCCCGATGCGTGGGCGGGCAGGCAAGCGGCGTTGCTGACTGCCGGCGGCGACACGGCGGGCATGGGAGAAGTGATCGAACTCGACGGGGGAAAACTGAAAATGCGGATCTCTCCCGGTTGGGCGAAAGGCCGTCCGGCTTGCATATTGATAAGGGACGCCGAGCGAAACGCAAAGGGAAAGCTCTCCACCGTCCCTCGCCCGATCAACCCGGGCCGACGCCCTATACCGGACGAGATGAGACCGCACGCTTCCGCCCCGAAAGCCGGGCAAGCGCCGGTCGCATGCCAAGTGGGACCGGCCTGGGCGGTCCTTGCGGGCGGCGTGCTCGGGGATCCCCTCCTTCATGTGAGAATCCGCAATCTGAAACAAAGCTTCCTTTTCGACCTCGGCGACCCCGCACGGCTCCATGCGAAGGTGGCACACCAAGTCAGGGCCGTGTTCCTGAGCCACGCCCACGTGGATCACATCGGAGGATTCCTGTGGCTGCTGCGCTCCAGAATCGGCCACTCGACCCCCTGCCAGATATTCGGTCCCGCCGACACCATCGACCGCATTGAGTATTTCCTGGGCGCCGTCACCTGGGACAGGATCGGCGACGACGGCCCCGTTTTCGAAGTTTGCGAAATCGCCGACGGCGTTCTCCGGCGCGCCAGGCTTCAACCCGGCAAAAAAAAGATCGCCCTGCCCTGCCGAACCTTCGGCGACGGAACCATCCTCGCTGACGAAAGCTTCCGCGTAAAAGCCGCCGTCTGCGACCACGGCATACCGTCTGTGGCCTACGCCCTCGTGTTTGCCAAACAAGTCGCCGTGATAAAGGACGCACTCGAAGCCACCGGCTGGCCTCCCGGTCCTTGGCTCGGCCATTTGAAAAAATCGGTCTCCTCCGACAACCTAGAAACCGAAATCCTGCTTCCCGACGGAACCAAACAAACGGTGGAAAAACTCGCGGAACGTCTGGTCGAGGTCCATCCCGGAAAAAAGCTCGTCTACGCCGCCGACATGGCCGATACACCGGAAAACCGGGAAAAAATGATCACCCTGGCCCGCTGCGCCCATACCCTCTTCTGCGAAACGGCTTTCTCCACCGCCGACAAGGAAAGAGCGGAGGCCACCCAGCACCTCACCGCCCGCGCGGCTGTCGAAATCGCTCGCGCCGCAAGAGTCGAACGCCTCGTTCCGTTTCATTTTTCGAAACGGTACGAAAAATATCCCGGAACGATCTACGAAGAAATCCGAAAAGAGGCCGGTCCTGTAGAGATTGTCAGTGCATTTTCAATAGAAGAGCTTGGTTCTTTCAACGAAGGATGAAAAACAAGAGACTAACACTGCTTGCGCACCGCATGAGCAGAATAATGATAAACGGAAAACGGCTTTCGATCACTGGTTGCCGAGGCAAGCAAGGTTTAAAAAAAAACAGGCACAAAGGATAAACACGCAGGAAAATGATATGAAAATCGAAAAAGAAAAATTCTTTAAAGCATTAGGCAATCAAGATTGCGATGTACCATATGCGCCTTTGAGGCCTCCACCGAAAGAATATCTCAAGTGGATAAATGGACTATTCGTTCCTTTAGAATTAAAGCAGTTCTTGCTTGAAACAGCTATTTCGTTAGAATATCCAGTTGGAACCGGCACATTACTTGCCTATGATTATATTGTCAAAGAGCATGAAGGTGCTCCGTTTATATTGAGAGATGGTTTTTTCGTATTGGGGCATTCTTCATGCGGAGACCCAATTGCGATCATGTTTAAAGAACAACAAGGCGCAACCGGTTACATAAATCATGAAACAATGTGGGACATGGAATATAACTCAGGCAGCACAGCGGAGCATTTTGTAAAGCTATGCAACGCCCTTAACCTTCAGTATCTTATTGCCGTAGGCCATGCGCTGGCTCATTATGGCCCTCCGAGGTATATTGGCGATATTGACATATTCCTCGTCAAATAGTCACGCCACGCGCATTGAAGGCATTCGCTGGACGCTGGCGCAGACCGAACGTTTGTGGAAAGGTGAGAATGAACGTATTGATTACCGGTGCGGCAGGTAACTTGGGTAGCCTTTTGGCAAGGCACATCATGGACAACGAGAAAGACCTGAACCTTATTCTCATGCAGCACAAGAGCCAGGTCCCGAGCGACCTTAAACACAATCCCGGAATAACGGTAAGAAATGCCGACCTCGCAAAGCCTGAAACATTGAATGGATGCCTGGACGGCGCGGATGCGATCGTTCATTTCGCAGGTGTTCTGTTCAAGGCGAACCCGGAAAAATTTCTTTTGGAAACGAACGTCCAGTATTTCAAGAACCTTGTCAGCGCGGCCAAAGCCAGGAAAATAAGCAAGGTGATTTTGATCGGTTTCCCTCATGTAGAAGGGCCGACTTCGAGGAAAAAGCCCGCGAAAGGCAGCTTGAACGGGAACCCGATATCGGTTCACGCCAGGACCAGGCTCGAGGAAGAAAAATACCTTTTCAGCGAGATCGAACGTCCCATATCGCTGAGAGTCGGCATGGTTTACGGCAAAGGGATATTGATGATCGATGCGGCGGAATGGTTCGCGAAAAGATTTCTTCTGGGCGTATGGCGACAACCGACTGAAATCCACCTGATTTCAAAGACGGATTTTTGCAGAGCGGTCGTGGCCGCGATCAAGAGTACGACCGCATCGGGCATCTACCATATTGGCGACGAAGGAAACGATACCTTGCAATCCTTCTTGGATTTCGCTTGCGACTTGTGGGGATGTCGCCGACCATGGCGAATGCCCTTGTGGCTCATCTATCTGGCTGCGGAAATTTTCGAGTTCGTATCAAAGGTGTTTAACACGAAAAGTCCGTTGACAAAAGATTTTATCGATATCGGGCGGGTGTCCTACTATGGGGATACTTCCCGATTCAGGTCGGAACTTTTGCCTTTTCTGCAATATCCGAATATCTATGAAGGTTCAAGAGAACTGTTGGCATAACCCGATACTGCACGGGGCACCAAGCAGCGAACGCCTGTGAATCTCAGTCAAAATCATTATGACCATGCGAGACGACCACAAAATACTAAGATTCGTCAATTCGGCAAATCGCTTTTGTAAGCTGCTGGAAGTTCTCCCCACGAATAGAGATCGATGGGCTGAACAAGTTCTGAAGACTCTATCTGATTTGTATTCGTCCGCGCACAGCCTTCCTGATGCCGAAATTTCAGAGGCCACCTTTGATGAGAAATCGTATGATGTAGACGGTGACGAATGGAAATCAATCTTTGACAGGGTGGCTACGATATTCGGAATGCAGCGCTTCTACTGGGATTATTTTGATCCGAGCGAACCAGTTGACGAGGAGCACGAGCCTGAAATAGGTGATTTGGCAGATGACCTTGCGGACATATACCGGGACATAAAACCCGGTTTACGGGCATGGGATGCCGTAGATGACGATTCTCTGGCTGTTGTCATGTTCGACTGGAAACATCCAAACTTTGGATCTCATTGGGGTTGCCATGCGTTATCTGCGATGCGGGTTTTACATTGCATATGCTTTTCGAGGGGATTTCATAGTGGCCATTCGGAATGAATCAATCAATCATGTCGCAAAAAGTACGCTGTTCGGTTCGAAAACGGACCGGAGCATGCGCGAAACGGGTCCGGAGTCTGCGATAATGGGAATGCTCTGATTTCCTTGACAAGAAGCAAGCCCCCATTATCATAAATGTCGAAGCCTAATCCGGAAAACATGCTATACGGCAAGGTGCTTGAAACTCCCTTGCAGCCAACAAGGATTCAAATTCGCGACCATGCAGATCCGCCGGGTGACAACCGAGGACATTGACGAAGTTCTTGAACTGGGCGTCCTCATGCACGCGGAAAGCGCATACCGTTTCCTGCCGTTCGACCGCGACAAGGTGCGGCGTCTCTTACTCTCCTACGCAGAAACTCCCGAAACCAGATGCATGTTGGCGGCGGAGGAAAACGGAAGGATCGTCGGTGTTTTCGTCGGGTACCTGACCGATTATTTCTTTTGCGGCGAAAAGCTCGCCATGGATGTCGTCTTGTACGTCGGTCGAAAATATCGGGGAAGTTCGGCGGCAAGGAGGCTGCTGCGGGCCTTTTGCGACTGGGCGCGCGCGCGGGGAGCGTGCGAGGTCTGCCTGGGCGTTTCGACGGACGTGAACGCGGAACGTACCGGCAAGTTCTACGAGAGGATGGGGTTCGTCCGGGTGGGGGGAATCTATAAGCAGCGGCTGAGGACGCCCTGCGGGACATGACGCTCCCTTGTCGAATTCGGACGGTCTCTGTGAGGCTCGCTCTCTTGTTTCCAAGAAGAGAAATTGCCGAGTCGCGAAAGTTGCGACCGGCGCGGTTGGTGTTCTTGCATTGATGAGCAAAGCCGGATAGCCCCGGTAGCGCCGTCTTCCACGGCGGCGCGGTGTTTGATGCCTTGCCGTTGTGAAATTCAATGCACTACGAAGCGCCGCCGTGGAAGACGACGCTACCGGGAGAAGGGAGCTTTGCGCCCTGCAATCGGTCGCAACGGCACAGGTCGGAAAGTTGCGGAGAGATTCGATGCTAACGATGCGAAAAGAGCAAATGGACGTATTTGACCGGATCGCCGCTCTGGAATTCCAGGAGCGCCTGGTCGAGTATGTCCGCAAATCGTTTCCTGCGGCTTTCTCCGAGCTGGGCGCGCAAAGGGTTCGAGAGATCGTGCGCTTCGCATGCGAAAAGGCGAAAGAGTACGAACTGTCCTCCGAAAGGGGCTGTCGGCTGTACGCCAGCATGGTCTTTGTCCTGGGGGCAGGTTTCGACAAAGATCCCCAATTTCCGTGGGCCGGCGAAATTTTGACGGATGCTGCTTCGGACGACCCGAATTTGCGTATCGACAAGCTTTACGACAAGACGATGGATTATTCTCGCCAGGTGGCGGGGGACAAGGGCGAAAAAATCGAATCTGCCATGATCAGGCTTTGTCGGGCGGATGTCGATATTCTGCCGAACTTCAAGGATGCTCCCGGGCTTTTCTCCGAACCGTTTGAAAACCGAATTCTGACCCTGCTGGGAAAAATCCATCCGGAAAAGTATGCGTATTTGGGCGAAGATCGCGCGCGCAAGTTGATCCGCAGCGGCATCGAGGCGGCGAAACGATACGACATATCCACGGAGCGAGGAGTGGCGGGCTACATCGGATTGATGTACATGCTGGGGAGCGGTTTCGATACGGACTTGAAGTTTCCTTGGGCGGCGGAGATTCTCGAAGACGAGACCATCGAGGACCCTCGTCTGCGAGCGGAGAGGCTTTGCGCCAAGGCGAGCGCTCTTGTTCGAGAGCGCCTCGAGTCGAAGGGAGCGCCTCGGGTCGAAAGGCCCAAAGGCTGATTCGAGCCGCGTTTTGCTCGACGTGACCATGGACAAAGGAGGTTTGCGATGTGCTTTGGAGGTTCCGCGCCAAGCGACATGGATGCCGGCCCCTCCCAGGATGCTGGCCCTGTGGCCGGCTGTCCTTTGCAGGACGGGCATTTGCGAGTCACGGTCCGGTATCGATACGGTTCGGATCGTCCGGCCCTGGAACATGCGGACGTGGAAGTCAGCGGTCCGGGATCGGCAAGCGGGAGCGGACAGACCGATTCGAGCGGCGTGACCATGATTCGCAATTTGACCCCCGGCAGCTACACCATACGCGTGACGCGCAACGGCACCACCGACGGCTCGGGAAGCGCCACGGTGGTCAGCGCCCAGACCGCTTCGGCCGAAGTGCTGGTCACGCCCATCGGCACGTTGAACGGCAGGGTTGTCGAAACTCCGGGAGACACCCCGGTTTCCGGCGCCACTGCCAGCATAGCGGGCAGAACGAGGCCGACGCCCACGACCGACGCCCAGGGCGGATTCCAATTCGCCAATCTGGAGGCCGACCGTTACGAAGTGCGGGCCACAAAGACAGGATTCCAACAAGGAACGGCTTCCGTCGATGCGAGATTCAGACCGGGCGGAACGATCAATGTGCAGGTTTCCATTCGCATTATCCACGCGACGCTTGCGATCAAGGAAATCCGGTTTGCCGGGAACCATGTTGTCGAAAAAGACACTCTCGGCAACTTCTCTTCTCCGGAATGGGTGGAAGGCAGGGCGACTCAGCACCCGGTTTGCTACACCAGGAATACCAGCGTTCGCCTGACCGCGAAATTCAATGTGGTCAGGCATCCGGGTCGAACGGAAACCGTCGCCGTGAGGGGAAGATTCACGTATCATACGACCACGCTCGAATGGACTGCCAATGTCTCCGTGAACACCTCCGCGACCGAAGTCTCGACACCGGCCATGACCAGCAGCGCACCCATTCCCAATTTCGTCGCCTGCTATGATTCCACCGATATCCGTTGGGAGTATAATCCGGCGAGCACGGGTTGGGCCGGCGCCGGAAACAGCCGCAACGTTATCTATGCGACCCTCGGCGCGCCATCCGGGACTCCGGCCTATTGGACGCTGCTGGATATTTCGTGCAGGGCCGCAGCCGGAAGGATCGACGCGGCGTCGGTTGTCGCGGGCGTGTTCGTCCCCTTTGTCAGCCGGAGCATGCGAAGAAAACGAGACAACCATCTGCTGACATACTGGAACCCCGACACCACGACCGTAACCAATACGAGGGAACTTTTGCAGAGCGCGGACGGAAGCGGCCAGTGCGGTTCGTGGGCGCATTTTCTCCTGGACATGTACAGGGTCCACGGAATTGCCGCCGGCGACAAGATCCTGATTGTGAGAGGACTCGGTTCGGCCCCGGGATTTCTGGTGAAAAACTGGAGATTCAACCACCCGCCGCCCTCCTCCGCCACTTCCTTCACCCATGCCAGGGGGACGGAATGCGTCGAATTGCCTGGCATACCGGGACAAAGCAATGCGAACCCCCCGCCGGCCTTCGAGAACCATTTTATCGTGCGCTACGCAGGAACCTATTACGACCCGTCCTATGGCGCCGGGCCTTACGCCAACCCCCTGGCATGGGAGAACGCGGCGATCGACGGTCTTACGCAGGGGGGCCGGGCAGGCTACGACAAGGCATTGAACACAACCACGAGGCTTTTGCGATTCTACGATTTGACCACAAGCGCGCTAATCCCCTGAAAGCCGAGGCCCTGAACCATGAAACAAACAACCATTCGAGGCGAATCGACATGCAATCAAACAAATCCAAAATAGCCCTTTCACCATTCGGGATGGAGAATTCTTCGTCGATCACGACCATCAAACTTGTGGAATCCAAGGACGGGGTCTTGCTCCTGTGGTCTGCTACCCAAAAGCCGGCGTCGAATGCTTCCGGCTATGAAACCGCAATAAACTCGATTCCCTTTTTCAGGGGGGAAAAAACCGCGTCCCGGCTTTTCGCCATAGACCAACTGCTTCCGCCTCCGCCGGAATGGGATGCGGCCGTCAACCCGGACGATTCGTTTTCGCTCGTTTTCCAGAGAGCGGGAGGGGCTGCGGACAATATTCTGGTCGCTAGCTCCGAAAATCCGGCAAATCGAATCCAGGTTCCCCCCGGTTATCCGTTCGACAGTTACAGCAAGCCGCGCTTTGTCGGCAGGAGCGGCAAACATCCCGCCGACGCGATCAGCTCCGTAGAGAACAAGGAACGCCTCGTTATTTTTGCAAGAGGCCGGGACGGCGCCTACAAAAGGCATGCGAATTATTGCGAGTGCGTCGACGGGATGATCGTCCGGCACCGGAAGCAATTCATTGTGTTCTATAAAGCGGACAGGCCCGGGCCGGTCAGGGGAAACGACATCGCCCCGGGCGCGCTCTACTGCGCCAGAATCTCTAAAACCGGCATGGAAACGGCTGTCGAACTGTTTGCCGGTCGCACCATATTCGAGTTCGACGTCGATGCGTCCGAGGAGTCGCTTGCCGTTTTCGCGACTTCCAAAGAAGGGTCTTTTCTTGCCAAGGGGGCCTCCCCGGACGAACCGTTCGAGACCGTCGAATGCGAAGAAGAGCTTGGAGGAGAGGCGCTCTCGCGACCTGCCATCCTTGCGACCCCGTCTCGTATCTTCATCGCCGCGCTGGAAAACGCCCGAACCCCCAAATCGCGAGTGGTGCAGGCGACGTTTTCTCTCGACGGGAGGAAATAGGACCATGCCCATCGGCGATTTTCCCGAATGCGACATCCTTAGGCGTTCATGCGCTGGAATACGGGAAGTTTTCCTGGGAGTTGGAAATGGTATCCGAGTAACAAAAATAGTCGGCAAGCTTCCGGCATTGTGGGCCTTGGTGTTGTTTCTGCTTGTTTCCAGCATGGCGGCCGCCTTTTCGTGTCTTGCGGACGACAATGCAGGCAACGCCGATGGCAGCGGGAAAAACTCCGGCGCTCTTTTAGGGATGCCCGACATCCGTCTTTCTCCGTTCGAACTGGATGACTCCTCCGGCTTGTCGTCGATCAAGCTCGTCGAAACGAAACAGGGGGTTTTGCTTCTTCTATCGAGGACTGCGGAATCCGGGGACAATTTCTCCAACTATGTAACCACAATATTGTCCGTCTCGATTTCCGACAGCGGGAAGCCTGCGTCGATCCTCTTCAAAATTCCGCAGTTGCTGCCGCCTCCCCCGGATTGGGACGCGGTCCCCCTTTCGGACAATTGCTGTTCGCTCGTTTTTCAGAGGGCCGGAGGCGCGGCGGACAACATCCTGGCGACGGACGCCAACGACCCGTCAAGGCAAACGCAAGTCGGCCCCGACTATCCCTTCGACAGCTACAGCGACCCTCGTTTCATGGTCGGATGTAACCATGATCCGTCCCGTTTCGTCTCCGCCGTGGTTAACAAGGAACGGCTGGCGCTTTTTGAAAGAGTTCGGGACGAGGGCTACAGCAAGATCGCCGATTTGGGCCCCTGCATCGGCGGGATGATCTTCGAGTATTTGGACGAGTTCTTCGTTTTCTACAAGACCGACAAGCCGGGTCCGGCCATGGGCGATGGCATCGCGCCCGGAAACCTTAATTTCGCCAGGCTGGGGAAAGATTTCTCTCCTGCGGGACCTTCCTCAGAACTCTTTCCAAGTCGTACTGCATACGAATTCCAAATGGATGCTTCTGCAGAAAGAATCGCGGTCTTCGCGACCTCCAAGGAAGGAACGTTTCTGGCGTCGGGTTTCTCGGCAACAGGCCCTTTCGAAATTTTCGAACTGCGCGGAGAATTTTCCGGAGAAGCTTTCTCGAGCCCTGCGGTCCTTGTCGGGAAAAAACGGATTCACGTCGCCCTGTTGAAGCATGCCCGAACGAAGAAAGCCACGGTTCTGACAGGGACGTTGAAACTTCCGCCATTCGGAAAATGATCCGGAACAGAAGCCGCCGATCCCGGAGGCATTCGCGCAATGCCTCCTTTTACGTTGACAAGTAACAAGTTTCTAATTTATTGGTATTTGAAGTGCCAGAACCGACATCGAACTTGAACCCAATATGGATGAGGAAGGAACAATGAAAAAGCCGCTTGACGAGAAAGATATCAGTGTTTTGTCGCAAAAGGAACTAAACAAGGACTCCATAGAGGTGCCGCCGCCTTTTACATCGCAGGTGAAACCGCCGTCTTCGCCGTCTCGTTTTCCTCACACAGGCATCAAGCGCTCCTCTTTATCACCTCCGAGTCGCGAGGAATTGAAGGAGCTGATCGAACGCTACGGCCCTGTGGTTTTCATGCATCCCGACGAAAAATATCACATGACCAGCGTCGATTGGTTTCTTCCGCGGGCTTGGCTTGTGAACAGCGAAACAGGAGAAAAAGTGCAAGCGACCATGGACAATCTTCCACAGGGGCGGAAGAACAAAGGAAAATACCACTTGGAGTTGAAGGACGACGGTTCCAGGGCCGGGGACTTGTCGCTCGCAAAGGCATATGTCCATGCCAAAGCTCAAGAGAAACAGACGGACCTGCAATTTTGGTTTTTCTATGCCTACAACGGTCCCGGCACGGCCAAGATCAAATCCTTGGTGGCGGGAAAGAGCGTGCACAGTGGAAAAGCGAATCTCGCGCCTCTGGGCGAACATGAAGGAGACTGGGAACACATTACATTGCGAATCGACCACGCGAACTTTGATGTCGATCAAGTTTATCTTTCTCAACACAGCGGCGGGGTCTGGCTGTCTCCGGAAAAGCTGGAAAGGAAAGGCGAGAAATTTGTAATCTACTCGTCTAAAAACGGACATGCTTCATATGGCTCGATAGGCAAAAATTATACGGAAAAGCGCAGATATCCCGTTCCGGGCACGTTGCTTGGAAGCATTCAATTCGCTTTGATAAACGAGACGAAGAAAGGAGTGTCCGTCGATTGTTCAAAGACCTACGAACTGATCTCCGCAGATTTCCTGGAAAAGGACAAGCCGACGGAACCCAAATGGGTGAATTTCTTGAATCGTTGGGGAAAAATCGAATCCGCCCATTTGACCGAAAAAGCCATTTCCGAAATATTGGCCGCCGCCTTGGGACCCATCCTCGGTTCTATACTAAGCCATTCGATCCTTGGCAAAATCGCCGGGAGTCTTTTGACAGAGTACGTTAAAAGGGGCAAATACGGTCCTACCGGGCCAAAAGCGAAAGGTTCGTGGGACGGCCGCGAATAGAACCGGATTAAAGGCGAGATTTTTTGGCTCATCGCGGATTTGCGGGAAAAGGCGTGTCGATGGTAACCAGACCATCCTGGTCTGGCATGCCTTGGCTTCCGAGCGGCGGCATATTCGGGATATGGGACCAGAGCTGGAAGCTCTGGTTACCTTCACCGCTCCCCACAAATCCGCGATGAACCGATTTTTTAGCGTATGGCGAGATATTGCCCTGCTGCGGCAGCTCCGCAGCAGGGCTGTAGTCGGGCCTTCTATCCCAGTTCGGAAAGGGAGTTTTCGATGACCGATTTTTGCTTCTCGTAGGAGGCCAGCCGGTCTTTTTGAACCTGCACCACCTCGACCGGGGCCTTGTCCACGAAATTGGGGTTGCCCAATTTCTTCATGCAGATCTGGATCTCTTTTTCCACTTTTTCCAGCTCTTTTTCCAGGCGCGCTTTTTCCTCCTCGGCATCCACCACGTCGTGGACGAATATCTGCAAATCGCCGATGACGATGGAAGCAGACCCTGCGGGCTGCTTGGCCTGGGCATCGACTTGCAGCTGGTCCACGTTGGCCATGTGCTTGACCACGTGGGAGCGCTCCGCGATGGCTGCGGCGTCCTTCTCCGGCGGCTTCAGGGTGACATCCAGGGTTTTTCCGGGGGAGATGCCCTTTGAGGAACGGACGTCGCGGATTCCGCTGGTGACGGTCTGCAAAGTCGCGAAGACGTCCACGAGCCGCGGGTCGTCCAGCTTTTCCTGCGCTTGGGGCCAGGGGGCCTTGATGAGCATTTCGGAGGAGCAGTCGATGGGCCAGAGGCCGGGCAAGCCGCGTTCGGGGACCTGGCTCGCCAAGCGTCCGTAGATGAATTCCGTGATGTAGGGGATGAAGGGTTGCAGCAGGCGCAGTGTCTGGTCCAGGGCGTGGGCCAGCACCTGGCGGGCGGTGTCGGCCGCCGACGGGTCCTCACTGAAAAGTCGCGGCTTGATCAGCTCCAGGTACCAGTCGCACAACTGTCCCCACATGAACTCCCGTGCGGCGGAGATGGCGGCGGAGGGGTTGTAGTCTTCCAGCCCCTTGTTCACCGCGCGGATCGCCTTGTTCAGAGCCGCCAGAATCCAGCGGTCTTCCAGGGCCAGGTCGTCGATGGACAACTGCTTGCACGGCGTCTCGGTCAAGTGTCCCAGGGCGAAGCGGGCCGTGTTCCACAGCTTGTTGCAGAACCGGGAGCCGTCCATGAACCGCTCGCTGATCAACGTGGCGTTGGGCACGTGGGGGATGGATCCCAGGACGTCGAACTCCTCCTTGCAATGGGCGCACATGTACGTGAACACGCTGCTGCCGTGCTTGGCCTTGGCCAGGTCGTTCTTGCCCTGGCAGCCGGGGCAGACCGCAGTCACGGGCAGGCGGATGTCCTGGTTTCCGGTCTGCATGTCGCACAGCACGTAGCGCATGGCGTCGGTGCCGTAGGTGGCGATGATGTCCACCGGGTCGATGCCGTTGCCCTTGGATTTGGACATGCGCTCGCCCTTGCCGTCCTGGATGTTTCCGTGGATGAACACGTCGGTGAAGGGAATGTCGCCCAGGTTGTACAGGCCGCAGATCACCATGCGCGCCACCCAGAGGGTGATGATGTCCCGTGCGGTGACGAGACACGATCCCGGGTAGTAGGTGGCCAGGCTGTCCGGGAATCCGTTCCGGCTTCCGAGAAACGCGCCGCCTTCGGGATCGGCGTCCTCGGGCGACGGCCATCCCAGCGTGGAGTGGGGCCAGAGGGCCGAGGAAAACCAAGTGTCCAGCACGTCAGGGTCCTGTTCGTACCCCAGGTTTTCCAGAAAGTACACGCCCTCGGGATCGTCTTCCAGAAGACAGACGTCGATTCTCCAGGGTTCGTCCGGGGCGGTCTGGAGTTCGGGACGGTCCCCGCAATCTTCAAGCAGAACGGAAATGTCGTTTTCCGTGCAAACCAGCCGCACGCAGGCTTTTTGGGGCAGCAGGCCGGCGACGTCTTTTTCCAGGACCCGGTCGATCTCCTCCTGGGCCTGTTCGGCGGAAAGCTTCTTGGACCACACCGGGATGCGATGCCCCCACCAGAGCTGGCGGGAGATGGGCCAGTCGCGCTTTTCCCCCAGCCATTCCAGGTATGTCTTTTTAAATCGCTCGGGGTGGAAGCTCACCCGGCCGTCGTTGGCCGCGTCGATGGCCGCCTGCACCAGTCCCGGACACGTATGGGCCTTGTCCGTGCCCGCGCCCATGACCACGCCCTCTTGCCTGTCGCCCATGTGCACGAACCACTGGTCCGAAAGGAATGGCTCGATGGGGGACTTGGAGCGGTCGGAGTGGCCGATTTCGATTTCCTTGTCCTCGATACGTTCCAGCAATTCCTGTTTTTTCAGGTCGGAAACGACTTTCTTTCTGGCGTCGAAACGATCCATGCCCTCGTAGGGTCCTGCGTTGGCGTTCAAGGTGCCGTCGAGGTTGAGGATGTTGATGATATCGATGTGGTCCCGGTGGCGGGTCCAGACGTCGTAGTCGTTGGGGTCGTGGGCCGGGGTGATCTTCACGCAGCCCGAACCCTTTTCGGGCTTGGCCCATGGATCCATGATCAGAGGGATGGGACGGTTCAGCAGCGGCAGCATGACCTGCCGGCCTTCCCTGGCCATGGCGGTGAGGTGCTTGAGCTGTTCCAGCATGGTCTGCCGTCGCTCCGTCGTCTCTTCGATCTCCTTTTCGATGCCTGCGCGCTCCTTTTTGGGCGCTTTTTGCAGCTGTGCATTCAATTGCTCGATTTTGTCGTCCAGCGCGCCTTCGGGGTCGGGGTGAACCGCCACGGCCGTGTCGCCCAGCATGGTTTCCGGGCGGGAGGTGGCCACCACGATGGCCGCAGGATCGCCGGGCGCAGGATCGACGACCGGGTACCTGAGGTACCAGTAGTGTCCGTTTACCGCTTCGTGGTACACCTCGTCGTCGGAAATGCTGGTTTGCAGGAAGGGGTCCCAGTTGATCAGGCGCTTGCCCCGAAAGATCAGACCGTCCTTGTACATGCGAAAGAAGGTGTGGCGCACGGCCCGGGTGCAGACCTTGTCCATGGTGAAGCGCTGGCGGTCCCAGTCGGCCGAGCATCCCATGCGCTGCTGCTGGGAAACGATGCGCTTCTGGTACTGATCCTTCCATTCCCAGATTTTCTGGATCAGCCCCTCGCGCCCCACGTCGAAGCGGGTGAGGTTCTCCAGCTCCTTGAGCCGTTTTTCCACCACGGCCTGGGTGGCGATGCCCGCATGGTCGGTGCCCGGCATCCACAGCGCGTTGTCGCCGGACATGCGCCGCCAGCGAATCAGCATGTCCTGCATCACGTTGTCCATGGCGTGCCCCATGTGCAGGGCGCCGGTCACGTTGGGAAGGGGCATCATGATCACATAAGTGTTGTCCCGCTCGTCGGGAACGGCATGGAAGGCTTTTGCCTCCAACCATCGATCATAAATGTCCTGCTCTATTTTTCCGGGTTCGTACGCTTTGTCCAAGGTAAAAAATTCATCCACAGTTAAATCATCCTTTTTGAAATTGGCGTTGTTGTTCTCATCCATTGTTTGTTTGCATTCTTCCTTTATAACATTTCATGCGCCGAATCAAGCGCGGGAAGGCGGATGCGGCTTCTCGGCTTCTCGTTTCCACGCTCCAGCGTGGGAACGCATTGAGGACGCGCCAGCGTCCAGTGCCGGGAGAGCGCGTCGCGGGGCTGTTTTCGAAGACATCCTCCCTTGTGTCCCCGCGTCAGCCCCGGTAGCGCCGCCGTGGAAGGCGGCGCTACCGGGGATAGCCGGGTTTGGACCTTTCTGTGAGAGCACCAACCGCACAGGTCGAAAAATTGGACTGGAAGGCGGACGTCGCTGCCCGATTTTCTTTTGCGCGCAAATCGGTTACACTCCTCTGTGTATATCGGGTTACCGGCATAACTGAGAAATGAATCGGAAAGGAGTATCTTTTGTTTGGAACCATTCTGATCGCTGTATGCACGTCGATGCATGTCTATGTCGTTTGGAGGGCGGCGGTATCGCCGCCGATCAAAGGAAGAATCGGCCGGGTATGGATTCTGGCGGTCGCCTTGTCGCTATGGCTCGTGTTCGTTCTCGGAAGGGTCTACGGCCACCATGGGACCGGCGCGCTCGCGTTCTTGCTTGAATTTTCGGGCATGACCTGGATGGGGACGCTGCTTCTCACTACGGCCGCGCTGCTGGCGGTGGACGTGTGCACCGGTTTCGGCTTTCTGTTTCCCCGTATCGCTCCGGCCGCCAGGAGCGCCGCCCTGTTCTCCGGTCTCGCGGTGTCCGCCATCGCCTTGATCCTGGGCAATGCCCCGCCCGTGCCGGAACGTCACGAGATTCGATTGAAGGGGCTGCCTGCCGCACTGGACGACACCAGGCTCGTGGCCGTGTCGGACCTGCATCTGAACAGCCGAAACTCCGACCATCGGGTGGACAGGCTTGTGGAAGCCGTCCGCTCCGAGCATCCCGACATGGTGGTATTTATCGGAGACATGTTCGAAGGGCACGGGGAAATCGGGGGCGATGTCGCGAAGGCCCTTGGCAAGATTCGTGCGCCATTGGGAAAATGGGCGGTCCTGGGAAATCACGAGGCCCACGGAGACCCCGAAAATTGCAAGCGAATTTTGAAAATGGCCGGGTTCCAGGTGCTTTCGGACGAATGGAAGCAGGCCGCGCCCGGGCTGGTCGTGGCAGGCGTGGACGATATCAGGGACGGGCGAAACAAGGAAAAGAACCTGTCCCGAATCGCCCGGTCGATGGAAAAACGTCCACCCGGCGCGACCGTCTTCTTGTCCCACCGCCCCGTTTATGCCGAAACGGCGGCGAAACACGGGGCGGGCCTGATGCTCAGCGGCCACACCCACGCGGGACAAATCTGGCCGTTCGGCTATCTTGTCAAAAGAAGATATTCGCTTTTTTCCGGGCGCTACAACGTCGATGGCATGGACGTCGTCGTCTCCCGGGGGGCGGGCACGTGGGGACCCGGCATGCGGTTTCCTCGACGGGGCGATATTTTGAGCATCTCGTTGCGGTCGAAGGCTCCTTGATTGACATGCGCGCATCCTCCTGATAAATTGTTTCGATACGGCAAACGAAATTCATAGGGCATTTCAATCCGCACGGTCGGATGAAAAGCGGAAATTCGGTTGCCGGGCTCTCACCCCAGGGGGAGACGCATGAAATCGGGACAAATTGTTTAAAAGACGGGAGGATTGCCTGATGGATGTTGACGATCTGAAGAAAATACTGGCGGGCTTTTGCATCGCCGGCTTGATCGCGGGTTCCACGCTTCCGGTGGCGGGCTGTGCCGGAAAGAGCGCCTGAGGCGGGGAAAAACCGGGGGCCGGTGGCTCCCCCAGCGGTTGAAGCGGCGACACATCCGGCGCCGGCGGCGCCGACAAGGACAAGCAACCTGCGAAAAGCGGGTGAAGCTGATCGGCTTGTGCGCGGTCCGCGCACGAAAACACGCATTGTCGATCATGCCGAGATCGACGAAACAAAGCGATAGCCAAGAATCAATCCGAACAAATTGAATACTTTCAACAAAACAGTTTTAGCGAGAATCTTTTCCCATTGCCGCCGCGTCCTCGGAGAGACTGCCTGGGGCGGGGCGACGGCGGCTTTGGACGAAGATTTTGCTCCGGAAAAATTCCCGGAGCGCCTTTCGGCCCTGCGCGGGCAACCCGGATTTTCCGAATCCGTCGCAGACTTGGCGCGCCTGGAACTGGCTCTTTGGAATGCGGGAAACCGCGATGAAACGGGCGAAAAAGAAGTGGAAAAACTCTCCGTCAACCCTTCGCTGACCCTTGTACCGGTTTCCTTCTCGGGTCTGCCGGAACTGATGGAAGGACCGGAAGCCGGCCAGTCTTCGTCGCCGAAGCCGTCCCCTTCCCCGAGGCATGTCATGGTCTGGCGGCCCGGAGGCAGAGGGCAGCCGCGCGTGGAAGAGGCCGAAGATATCGACCTGCTGGCGTTGAAGATCGCCGTGGAAGGAATCGGCTTGCGCGACGCGGCCGCATTGGGCGGAGTCAGGATCGACGCGATTCGCGGCGTGATAAAAAGAGCGGCGGACCGGGGAATCTTGCTGTCGCCGCCGTCCGCAATCCGGCGGGAACCCGCGAATTTTGAACTTGGGGAGGGGCGATTGGCGCCGTTTCTTCAAACGGACGTTTTCACCCTTCAATGGCATATCACACAGACATGCGACCTTCATTGCAGACATTGCTACGACAGGAGCGACCGAAGTCCCATGCCCTTTGACAAGGCGGTCGCGGTCCTGGACGATTTCCACGATTTCTGCGAAAAATCCCGTGTCCGGGGACAGGTTTCGTTCACCGGCGGCAATCCCCTGCTCTATCCGCATTTTGCGGAAATCTACAAAGAGGCCGACGACCGGGGCTTCGCTCTCGCGATACTGGGCAACCCGTCGCTGGCAAAGCAGCTGGAGAAGCTGCTTGAAATAGCAAAACCCGTTTTTTTCCAGATCAGCTTGGAGGGCCTTGCGTCTCACAACGACTATATTCGAGGGCAAGGCCATTTCCAGCGCTCTCTCCGTTTTCTGGAACTTCTCCGGAAGCTGGAAATTTTCTCCATGGTCATGCTCACTCTCACCCGGGACAACTTGGAACAAGTGCTTCCGCTGGGAGAACTCTTGCGGGGAAAGGCCGACTATTTCACGTTCAACCGTCTGTCGCCCGTCGGGGAAGGCGCAAGCCTTTTCCTTCCGGAAAAAAAAGACTTCCAAAATTTTTTGAGACAATACGAGGCCGCCGCCGGGCAAAACCCGGTCCTGGGTTTGAAGGACAATCTTTTCAATATCGTCAGGAAGGAAAAGAACAAGCCGTTATTCGGAGGATGCACCGGCTACGGCTGCGGCGCCGCGTTCAATTTCGTTGCCGTTCTTCCCGACGGCGAGGTTCACGCCTGCCGGAAATTTCCGTCTCCCATCGGAAACATTCATGCCGCTGGTTTGTATGAAACCTATCGTTCCGATCTCGCCCGAAAATACCGCGACGGTCCGGGACCCTGCAGGGGATGCGATTTATGGCTCGTATGCCGGGGATGCCTAGCGAGCGCCTACGGCAACGGCATGGATATATTCGAAGAAAAGGACCCCTACTGCTTTTTCAAAGGGTAAGACGGTCTGACCCGGGGTGATGAAAATCCCCCGGAATGGCGGATAATTTTTCAGCCGGGTTTTGTTGCTTTCCGGATTGCCGGCTTTCGGTTTGCGGGGTTCGCCCGGACCTCGGATTTTCAAGCGGACCGTCATTATTCTTTGAAAAAATGTTTCAGTTATTTAATTGTTGTCCCTAACAAAATCCGGCCGAAACTAAAGCCAAGCCCTCATCCTTCGAACTGCACACCCTCGAAGACCGTAGCCAGTTCCAGAACAAACCCTGGCAATACGACGGACTCGACCTTGTCTTTTTCCGAATAGGATTTCGGAGGGCCGTATTTGCCGTCCGTTCCACGCAAATACACGGCGATCATCCGATACGCCGGATGGACAATCCAGTACTCTTTGACACCGGCGCGTTGGTACAAAAGGAGCTTCTCGATGTGGTCCTTTGCGGCGGTGGACGGGGATACGATTTCCACCACCCAGTCGGGAGCGCCCAGGCATCCGCGTCTGTCTAGTTTTTCGGGATCGCCCAGGGATCGCAAACCACAACGATATCGGGCTGCACATATTTTCCAAATCATCCGCAAGGGAAATGATTCGTTGACAAAAAGCGTGTCCCATCTATTATGATAAAATTTAAGTCGGAGTTTTTCGACGCTTTGTTTGCCCTAGCATCTTGGCGACGATACTTGGTTCAATTCACTGGATTGGCAAAGGAAATGGAAAAAACAGAACAGGAACGAATCGCAGGAATCATCGATGTCGTACTAAAGGCAGCCCGTGGCGACGATTCGGGACGGATTGAAATTTCGAACGGCGACGACGATCTGTCCCGGCTCGCCGAAGCCGTCCACCGTCTGATCGCTGCCAAGAGCAAGCAAGTGGAGAAGTTTCGGCGCAGCGAGGCGCGCTTTCGCAAAGGCGCGGAAGCCATGAACGAGGCCATGGGGTTCGCCAATGCCGACGGCGTTTTGACTTACGTGAATCCTCGGTTCTGCGAAATGCTGGCCGTGAAAACCGAGGATGTCGTGGGGCGTAAGTTCGTGGACCTGCTGGATCCGGTCAACCGGGATCACTGGCTGAAACAGCAGGAAATGAGAAGACAGGGTATCGCCACGACCTATGAGCTGAAATTGGAGCGAAAGGATGGAAAGGGCGGGGGGGAAATCTATTGCGTCGCTTCCGGTGGTCCTCTTTGGGACGAAGACGGCCGATTTGCAGGGTCCATCGGCGTTTTGACCGACATCACCGACCGCAGAAGCGCGGAGGAAAAACTGAAAAAAAGCGAAATGCTCATGGACGAATCCCAGCGGCTGGCCCATGTCGGCAGCTGGGAGTTGAATCTGGCAACCCGAGAAACGATCTGGTCCGACGAGACATTTCGCATTTGCGGCTTGAAACCGCAGCCGGTTCCGCCCTCTTTCGATGCATTCATAGAAAAGCTTCATCCGGAAGACAGGCCGGAAGTTCGGCGACATTTTCGGGAAACCTTGCTCACCCGAAAATTCAAGGATCTCGAATTCCGCATTGTCAGACCGGACGGAAGCCTGCGATGGATTCATGCCACCGGAACAGTCATTGAAAACGATTCGGGCAGCCCCGTTCGTATGATCGGTGCTATTCAGGATATCACCCGCCGTCGCAGCAGGGAGGACGAACTGCGGACGTTCCGCTTTTCTTTGGATCAGGCCCCGGATGCCGTTTTCTGGCTTAACGGCGATGGGGGATTCGACTATGTCAATGAGCAGGCCTGCCGATCCTTGGGTTATACCCGCCACGAATTGCTGCGCCTGCATTTGTGGGATATCGATAATGCATTCCCGAAAGAGCGGTGGCATAAATGGTGGGGAGAATATCAAAAAGACGGCAAAATTGGCATCCGGCGCCATGAAACGTCCCATTTTCGAAAGGACGGCACCAAGTTTCCTGTCGAGGTCTCGTCGAAACATTTCTGGTTGGGCGAACGCGAGTTCCACGTGGCCTTCGTGCGCGATATCTCCGAGCGCAAGGAGGCGGAGCAGGCGCTGCGCAACAGCGAGGAGCGCCTGCGCCAAGCCTTGCGCGTGGCCAGGATCGGCATTTTCGACCACGATCATCTCGCCGACGCCTTCTACTGGTCCCCTCGGCTCAAGGAAATTCTAGGGTGGTCGCCGGTGGAGCCGGGCGGCCTGCCCGAATTCATCCAGCTTATCCATCCCGAGGATCTCGAGAGAATCAAGACGGAGATTCGGGGGGCCCACGACCCCGAAGGCGACGGGCTCTGGGATGTGGAGCATCGCATCGTGCGACGCGACGGCAGCGTTCGGTGGCTGACCGCCCGATCCCAGACCGTTTTCGAGGGCGAAGGCGACCATCGCCGCCCCGTGCGCACCGTAGGCGGCATTCGCGACATCACCCATCTCAAGGAAGCCGAGGAGGAACGGGAAAGACTCCAGGCACAGCTCAACCAGGCGCAGAAGATGGAATCGGTGGGGCGCCTGGCAGGCGGCGTGGCGCACGACTTCAACAACATGCTCGGCGTCATTCTGGGCCATGTGGAGCTGATGATGCTGAAGCTGTCCGAGTCCGACCCTCTAATTTCCGATCTTTGCGAGATCGAAAAAGCCGCCATTCGCTCCCGGGACATCACGCGCCAGCTCCTGGCTTTTTCCAGAAAGCAGATCATCGCGCCCCGGCCCGTCGATCTGAACCACCAGATCCAGGTGGCGCTCAGCACGTTGTTCCGGCTGCTCGGCGAGGACATCGAATTGCGGTTTGTTCCCGACGAACAGTTGGGAAGGGTCCTGTTCGACCCTTCCCAGATCGACCAGATTCTGGTCAATCTGGCGGTCAATGCCCGCGACGCCATGCCAAACGGCGGCAGGCTCACCATAGAGACGTTCGAGATTCGTTTGGACGAATCCTGCCGCCTGTCCAACATCGACTGCACCGCCGGAGAATATGCCCTGCTGGTGGTCGCCGACGACGGGGCCGGCATGGACAAAGAGACCCTGGAGCATATTTTCGAGCCGTTCTTCACCACCAAGGAGGTCCACCAAGGAACGGGGCTCGGCTTGGCCACGGTCTACGGGATTGTCAGGCAGAACGACGGCTTCGTCAATGTCTACAGCGAACCCGGGCATGGGACGACCTTCAAAATCTACATTCCGAAAATCCAGGAAGAGATCGATGTCGTCGAAGATTCCGCCGAAAGCCCCCTGGCCACCGGCACCGAAACGATCCTGCTGGTCGAAGACGACGAGATGGTACGAGAAATGACCTCCACCATGCTCGAGAGCATCGGCTATGCGGTCGTCAAAGCCGAAACCCCCTCGGATGCCCTGGCGGTTTGCGAAGACGAGACCAAGGCGTTCGATCTGCTGCTGACCGACGTAGTCATGCCGGGCGAAAGCGGCGCGGATTTGCGCGACCGCGTGAAAAGACTCCGGCCGGACGTCAAAGTGCTGTTCATGTCCGGATACACCTCCAATGTGATCGTCCGTCACGGGGTCCTGGAAGAAGGCGTCGATTTCATCCAGAAGCCGTTCGGCATAAAAGACTTGGCCGCCAAGGTTCGCGATGTCATAAAAGGCCGTTGACAACGATGGAACTCAAGGAGGCGCAGGGCCTGGAAGATCGGCTGCATATGGCGTCTGAAATTTTTTCGACCCGTGCGGGTTGGCTCGCGGATACATATTTAATTCTCACGTAAAGGCGCAAAGGCGCCAAGATGCTAAGATTGTCAAATACGAAACCTTTGCGCCTTTGCGTGAGGGTTTTGATGAGTAACCGCACAGGTCGAAATTTTTTCGACCCGTGCGGTTGGTTCGACGGATACCAATTGTCATTCTCGCGCAAAGCCGCAAAGATAGACGAATTTTGGGAATCGAAACGATGAAAACAGCCGTAATTTCGGATATTCACGGTAATTTGGAAGCCTTCGAAAGCGTCCTCGAAGATTTGACGTCGCAAGACGTGGACGCAGTCGTTTCCCTCGGAGACAACATCGGCTACGGCGCCGATTCGGAGAGTATCGTCTCGATCATTCGTTGCAGGGGCATAATTTCCATTCTGGGCAACCATGACCTGGCGGTATGTCACGAAAAGGTGCGGAAATGGTTCCGAAAGGATTCGCGAAAAGCGGTGGACATCGCCATCGATTCACTGTCCGAAGAATCCAAGGAATATATACGGGGATTGAAGACCAGCCTGTCCGCCTCCGGCCTTCGCTTCGTCCACGGGTTTCCCCCCGATTCCGCGCGGTTCTATCTTTTTCAAATCGACGATTCCAGGATGTTGCAGTCTCTTGCGGAACTGAAGGAATCCATCTGCTTCGTAGGCCATACCCATCAATTGAGAATGGTCTGTCGAGAAAAAGGGGATTTGCGGTCTGTGAAGCTGGAACAAGGCATTTACCACTTGGACAGAGAACTAAAATATATCGTGAACGTCGGAAGCGTAGGCCAACCCAGAGACGGCGACCCCCAGGCCAAATATGCGATATGGGATTCGGATTCCTGTCGGCTGGAAATAAGGTACGTGCCTTACGATTATGAAACGGCGTCGCGTAAAATAGTCGCGGCCGGCATTCCCGAGCGATATGCCCGCATTTTATTTCCCAATGACAAGGGGAAGAGACGCTGAAGACAACGCGTATGCCGGATGGTCGTATCCTTTCCGAGAAACACTCGCGACAATGGAGTTCAAGAACAATGTTCAAGAACAATGTTCTTGATTTTTGATTCCTGACAGCGGTCAGGTGTCAAGGACCGCACACTCCTTTCACGTAGAAAAAATCCATGATATCGTTGGATGAGACAAACCCCATGTCCACGTGCACGACCCAGGATGCTTTCACCGACCTGGTATCGCCGCTCCAAATCCATTTTTGGCGCCGGGAAAAGGGCGAGTCGAAGCAGTAGTCCAGATCGCCGCGGGGCGGGTTGAGCAGGGACAGCAGTTCGTTGACGGTGGGAAGCCGCCAGTCGTCCCGCCCTCCTGGTTTTTCGTCGTTGAGGCGTTGGACGTATTGTTTCGCGGATTCGAATATCATGGGAAAATCGGACCCCGAGGTCTGCCAGAGGAGGCCCGTGGCCAAGTCCGACACCGTGTGGTCGGATTCTTGCCGCAATCGGTTTTGCACGAAGGATTCGGGTTGTCGCAACTCATTCAATTGAAAAACGGATGGAGCCTGTTTCGACGTGATTCGTGCGGGCCGGGAGCGAAGTTCGACCTGGATGCCGGGTTTCTCCGATACTGCAAGCGCCTGCCGCAAATTGGTTTCGCACTCCGTTCGTTTTTTCTTTCCGTGTGCTTCGCAGACCGATTCGAGATGTTCCCGCATTTCCCGTGCGTTTTGAAATCGTTCCGAGGGGGATTGTGCCATGGACCTGAGTAGAAATTCGTCCCACGACGCATCCAATTCCTTGTTCAAAGCGGACGGAGGTTGCGCGTCTTCTTCGGGAAGATGGCCGGTGAGCATGCGCCAGGCGATGACGCCGACGGAAAACAGGTCGGATCGCGGGTCCGGTTCATCTCCCGAGCCGATCTGCTCGGGAGCGGCGTAATATTTGGTGCCGATCAACAGGTCGGCGTCCACGGGGGAAACCTCCCCTCTTCTTCTGGAAAGCCCGAAATCGACGATTTTGGCGACGCCTTCGTCCGTGAGCATGACGTTGAAGGGCTTGAGGTCGCGATGGACGATTCCGGCCGCATGCAGTCGAAACAGCCCCCGGAGGATATCGACCAGAATGCCCCGGGCCTTTTCGACGCGAACGATTCGGGAGGGCGCGTCGGCCCAGTAGGATTCGCCGATCAATTCTCCCAGATTGTGGCAGAAATACTCCATGAGATAGAACAGGCGGCCGTCGTCTTCTTCCAGACTCCAGACATCCACCACATTGGGATGCCTCATGTTGGCGATCATGGCGGCTTCGCTAACGAATTGGTCGCGGACCCATTTTTCTCCGGTTTTTTCCGTCAGTTGCGAATGGGGATTCAATACTTTCAACGCCGCTATCTTGCGAATTTCGGGGATCACGACCTTGTAGACCGACCCCATGGCCCCTCTTCCGAGAATGGACCTGATTTCGTACCTTCCGATTTTTTTCAATTCCGACCCCTCTTTGTCAAGGTGCTCTCGGGCTCGGTTTCTATTTCGGCCGTTCACGCACCGCCTCGTCCGCCTCGTTCCAACGCTTCGCGTTGGGCTCATCGCGGATTTGTGGGAAAATGCGTATCGATGGTAACCAGACCATCCTGGTCTGGCATGCCCTGGCTTCTGGACGGCGGCATGTTCGCGATATGGGACCAGAGCTGGAAGCTCTGGTTACCATTGCCGCTCCCCACAAATCCGCGATGAACCATAAAAATAAGGTTAGACCCAGGCAACCCCGGGCACGGGTACTATTTGTTCAGTTCAGCCGGATCGAAACCTGGCGCGAAGGGATTCATCACCTTCACGCCGGCATAAAACTGGCCCGTGTTCAGGTCTTCCGATAGTATGCAATCACAGTCGGCGGCTTCTGCCGCAGCCACGATACATGCGTCCCAGAAGGAAATCCGGTACGCGCTCCGAATTTCAACCCCGCGACGCACCATGGTGGACGATGGCGCTATGATCCTGAATACGTCGAGAAGAGTGAGTTGTCTGAGTACAACGGCGGCATCCTGCATCAGTTTTTTGAGCGCGATATTGGCATATTCCTGAAGTACCTGAATGGAAATCACGCCGTTTCCGGCCTTCATGCATCTTGCGACCACCTCTATGGCCACGGCTTGCTTTTCACCCGCGTTCCGGTCGTTGGCATAGATCAGGATATTGGAATCAATGAAATACCGTCTCATTGCGGAACCATCTATCTCTCGTGCGCCTCTTCGCGATTGAAAACAAACCCGTGCGGGCTTGCGCCCCCCTGCTGTCTCGCCAGCATGGCGAATTCTTCCGCAATGCTGTCCACGTCCGTTACGCTTGCGAGCTTTTCCATATATTCCCGGATCATCCGGTTCAGACTGCTGCCCTGTCGGGTCGCGACCTCGCGAGCTTTCTTGACAAGCTCTTCGTCTGCGGAAAGCGTGATATTCATTTTATACTCCCCCCTTTCCATTTACACATATCGCACTTATGTGTCGATAAATAAATCGATTCGTCGTTGGTGTCAATACAAAAAGGCAAGGGCGTCGCCGCGAACTCGTTCGATAAGGTACAAGGAAACCGGAATCGCCCGGCCTCGTCGAGCTTGCAAGTGACTTAAGAGTTCGCGAATCCAGCCGTTTTACGCGCCGCGAATTCATCCGTTGTGCTGAGAAATCCCCTGTACTTGCCTCTCAGTGATCGAATTCGGCCAGAGGGCTTCGGTTGTTCCACTTCGACAATGACGATTTTCGCAACGCGACCCGCAAAGCCTTTTAAAATCTCGCGGGGAATTTCGAGCATCCCCGTCTCCGGTATTCTGACCTGAAATGTTTGGGATTTCATGCGTGTCATCTTTGCTTTCTCACGCCGATTCTTTGTTCAGGCGAATTTTGAGATAATACAGAAAAAAGGATATGATTTTCATCGGCCCAGGCTTACTCTATCGCGAGCGCGCCGCCGCTCAAAATGATCGCGCCGCTTTCGATGGATACTTGCCCGCCGAGCGTCGTCGTGCCAGTCGGATTGCCGTCGGGCACGCAATCATAGCCGCCGATGATTCCCACCGTTTTCGCGGGCAGTTCGTATAGAACGATGCCCTCTTGGAATTCGACAGCTTCGCATAAGATCGTATCTCCTTGGACCGCCGCGTCGATGGCGTCTTGAACCGACGTGAAGAAATCTCCTCCCAGGATCATGACCGGGTCGTTGTCGCAGAATTTTTGCTCATAGGCTCCGATGTCGTAGCCTGCGCCCTGCGGGCGGGAATTGCCTTCCAAGTCGTCGGCGACCTCCGCCAAGGTCGTTCCTTCGTCATGGGGAAAGCTGCCTTCCAGGAAATGGTAGTCGCTTCCCGGCGCTTCGAAGATTTGGGCCGCAGTCCGGCATTGGGAATGCTGGTCTGCGGAATACGTGGACTGCCAGCCGGAAAGGTCCATGGCGTCGTCTAGGCTGGCGCGGCACATGACGTTGTAGTCGCTGGAAAGGCCCGTCAGGCTGGAGGAATCGGTCTCGATGCCGCCCCGGTAGGAAGAGTCGTGGACGAAAATGTTGTTTTCGACGCTGTTTCCGGTGCTGCCGTTGATCATGTTGAGTGCCCATCGGCCGTCGGAGGGCATGTGGACGGTGTTGTTGTAGAATTTGTTGTTTTTGCAGCCGAATTCGTAGGAGTGAAACTCGTCGTAGTAGCCGTCGTCCCAGGCGGCGATTCCTCCCGCGTGGTTCATGTAGATCAGGTTGTTCGCAATCAGCGAATCGCGCACGGAGGCCAGGTTGATGGCCGCGCCGCCGCCGTTTCCGTTTTCGTACAGGATGTTGTGGCTCACCACGTCGCAGCTGCTGATTCCGTCGCCATCCATCCTGGGGTCCGCGTTGATCTGAATGCCGCAGCCGTAGTTGTGGTGGCATATGTTGTAGCGGATGACGGCGTTGTCCGCGCTGTTGCTGTGGTAGATGCCGTGCTCTTCGGCCGAGTACGCGCATTCGTTGTATTCGGCGGTGAAATATTCCGCGTATCCCGTGAAAATTCCCCACGTGTTGTTTTGGAGGCAGACGCAGTTTCTGACCGTGACATGATCGGCCACGCGGACATCGACGCCCGCGTGCCGAGGAGCGTCGCGAATTTCAAGCCCGTCGATCACCCACCAGTCGAACTCCTCGATCTCAACGATGCTCCCTTTTATGCAGTCTGCTGATACCACGTTGAGCAATGGCGACGCGCCGTCGTCGGCCATGAACACGATGGGCGATCCGGAGCTTCCGCCGGACTTGGCGCGAAAGCCCGCGTAGGTCCCGGTCGCGATTTTGACCGTGTCGCCCGTCGTGACTTGGTCGGCCGCATGCTGAAGCGTCTTCCAAGGCGCTGTTTGGTCTCCGGCCGCATCGTCGTCGCCGGAGTCGGACGACACATAGTATGTGGCCGCGAAGACGCCCGGAAAGGGAAAATTCAAAAGGCCGAAAACAACGATGGCAATCAGGATTTGTCTCATGGATACGAATTCCTCGCAAGCTTTTTGTCTTAACTTTTTCGACCTGTGCAAGTTGAGATCGACGGCAAGGCGCAAAGCTCGCTTGTCCCGGTAGCGCCGTCTTCCAAGACGGCGCGGTGTCCGCGATGCTCTGCCGTCGTGAAAGCCGAACGTACCACACCGCGCCGCCGTGGAAGACGGCGCTACCGGGGCTATCCGGCTTTGGTTCTCAATGGAAGAACGCAAACCGCACAGGTTGTACTTTTTGGGTTGCCTTTTTACACTTCATCTATTTCTATGCTGAGGCAACCCGCTTTTTTCGCCAGAGATCTCGCGATGAGACCGCTCTCGATTCTGCACAGATTCAAAATCGCGCAGGGTACCAGGCAATTGGATGAACAACCGGCTTCCTGCGCCCTGTCGATCACATAGTTGTTTTTGATATCCAGGATTTCCCTCATGGGGACCTCCATGTGGGAGAACTTTTTTACCTTTTCGCATGGAGTATCGATATCGACGGTAATAAATTTGCCTTTTTTTTGTCCGCATATTTTATGGACGAAGCCGCAGATTGTGGAATTCACAGTGATTTCGGTCATTTTTTTTCACCATTTAAGAGAGTTGACTGCCGAGCGACTCCCCCCGCGCTTCCGTGTCCGGGAATCTTGGAGAGCTGCTTGCATAGCGGAACAGGACAGTCGCAGGCGGTAAGCTCGACGGGACGCCGGAGCTTCCAGGTATGCGTTCCCACGCTGGAGCGTGGGTACGAGCGTGGCGATTTGGCTTCGGGAGAAGTTGCCCATTCTCAGCGATTCGGCCTTTACATTGAAAGCGCTGCCTCCCGTGATAATCTCGTTTTCCCGCCGGAAATGCATACGGTAGTCGCGAACGTCGCGAATGCCGCAAAGGACGACGGATTGGGGAAAGCTGACGGCCCGCCTGTCGTATCCCGCGCGAATTTGCCGAAGCGCGGATATCAAAGTGTCGCCCACCAGCGAATCGATCTCGTCCACCAGCAGAATCAGAGGTTTGGGCAGGGTCTTGTTCCAGGCGGTGAGCATTTCGTTCAAAGCGCTGTCCGGCCCCCGCAAATCCATGAACTCCTTCATGTGCCGGACCGGAAACATGTCGCCCAGGTGCTCCCGAGCGCGCTGGGCGATTTCGGCAATGAACGCGAAAATGCCTCTTTCAACGTCTTCCCTGGCCGATTGGCCCTTTTCCACGTTGATGTAGAGCCCGATGTAGTCGCCTTCGCGGTTCAAGTAAGCCGTGAAGGCCAAAAGGGCGCTTGTTTTTCCCGTTTGGCGGGGCGCGTGCAGAACGAAATATTTTTTCTGGCCGATCAACGGCATGACCGTCGCCAAATCCAGTCTTTCCAAAGGCGGAAGGCAATAATGGTCCCTGCAATCGACAGGTCCGGCAGTGTTGAAAAATTTCATGTTCCATACTCCTCGCTTAAAAAAAGAGGTTCATCGCGGATTTTTGGGAAAAGGCGTGTCGATGGTAACCAGACCATCCTGGTCTGGCATGCCTTGGCTTCCGAGCAGCGGCATATTCGCGATATGGGACCAGAGCTGGAAGCTCTGGTTACCTTTTCCTCTCCCCACAAATCCGCGATGAACCAAAAAAGATTTCGGCGCGTCTCGTTCACCGATCAATCCTCGTTGCCTCGCCAAGAACTTATGGCTCATCGCGGATTTGTGGGGAATAGGTTTGTCGATGGCAACCAGACCATCCTAGTCTGGCATGCCTTGGCTTCAAAGCGGCGGCATATTCGCGATATGGAACCAGAGCTGGAAGCTCTGGTTACCTTTGCCGCTCCCCACAAATCCGCGATGAACCGAACTTATTTTCCGCTCCGGGCTGCTATAGAAAGACGATCTCGCAATCGTTGCCGAAATATCAGCTACTAAATTACAGTACTAAAGTGAAAATTTGTCGTTTGTCAATGGCATAGAGACGAACATCCTCCTATCATCCCTCGTCAGGTGCGAAAAAACAAGGAACTCGCTCGGATAACGCGACGCTGGAGCGTCCCGATATGCCTTCCCACGCAGGAGCGTTGGAACAAGCGCAACGCCACAACGGTCCGGGCAATGGTGGGTTGGACCTCGTACAAGATTGAAAAGCACGGGCGTAAACAAGCCTCTTTCCAGCCCCCGACATCGCGGTTCCGACCAACCCACGATTTACGCCCGGGCCGCGAAGAAATTTCGCCTCGCTCCCGCGCTCCTGCGCGGGATCGAGGCGAAATTTGCTCATGGTATTTGACATAGCGGCATATCCCCGCCGGGCTTGGTCCATCGAGGAGGGCCGCTCGGCGCGGCGGGCCGTCTGCCTTGGATGGCGTGTAGAGTAGGCACAGGGAGTTGCCTCCCCGCGCCTCTCACAGAACCGGACTTGTGGTCCACACATCCGGCTCCTCACAATGTCATTGTGCGAACGGCAGCAACAGCTGCACTCGCACGCCCGGCTTGGCGGTTTTCGGCTGTCGTCTTTCCCACAACTTCAGCAGGGACGCCATGCGTCTGAAAAACCACTTGTTGGGAAATGCCATATGAATCCCCCTGGTGATGCTGCGGGGCCATATGCCTCTGGGACTCCAGGCCGAACCTCTGGCGATTCCCGCGGGAACCTTGCGGAAAATCATGAAGCGGTAGAGAAACCGGGGGCGTTTCTTCTGCTTGATCGCAATGGCTCTCAGTCTCCTGCGAATGTGGGCGTCGAAATTTCCGAACAGTCTCCGTTCCGAACAGATGCCGAAGTACGCCTCCCATCCTCGAATGAATTTGCTGATTCCGTCCATGCACTCCTGCAGGGAGCCGCCCCAGGTCCTCGGCGTAAGCTCCTTGATACGGGTTTTCATACGGTCGATGCTGCGCTGCGACAGGCGAATCCTGGCTATGCCGTCCCAGTCAAGCTCCACTCTGAAACCCAGGAAATGGGTTTTCTCCGGTCGAGTGACGGAACTCTTCTTCTCGTTGATCCGCAGCCGCAGCCGCCTTTCGATGAAGCGACGAATCGAGTTCATGACCCGATGTCCGGCGCGCACGCTCCAGACGAAGATGTTGCAGTCGTCGGCGTAGCGGACGAACCGCAGTCCCCGACGCCTCAATTCCCCGTCCAGTTCGTCCAGCACGACGTTGGATAGCAGCGGGGACAAAGGTCCCCCCTGCGGCGTGCCTTCCTCCGCGGCCACGACCGTTCCGTCGGGCATCGCCACTTTCGCCTTGAGCATCCGGTGCACGAGTTTCAGGACCCTCCCGTCTTCGACTTGTCGAGCCAGTCGGTTCAACAGTCTCTGATGGTTCACATGGTCGAAGAACTTGGATATGTCTATGTCCACGACTATGCCGCATCCGTCTTCCACGTACCCGGCGGCTTCTCTGATCGCCGTATGCGCGCCCCTTCCGGGCCGAAACCCGTGGCTGCTGTCGTCGAACAGAGGATCGTAAATCGGCTCCAGAACCTGGAACACCGCTTGCTGGACCCATCTGTCGACAACGTTGGGAATGCCCAGACCGCGTTGACCTCCCCCTGGCTTGGGTATCCAGACCCTGCGTATGTCTCCGGGCCTGTAGTCCTCCGCCAGCAGCGCCTCCCGCAGTTGCGGCAGAAGCGTCCGCGCATTCTCGACGACTTCGTCCACGCCGCAACCGTCCACGCCCGCCGCGCCTTTGTTCCGCGCGACGTTCAGCAGCGCCTTCGCCATGTTCGACGGCGACGCCGCTTGTTCCAGCAACCGACTCGCGTCGGTTTCCCGGGCGGTTAAATGGTCAGACTCCTTGGCCTTCGCTATACGCAGCAGCCAGGATTTGCCCTCGGGTACGCCCGAGACCTCCTCCTGTCCGCCCCCTTCCGGGCTGTCGGCAAACACGAGCGCCAGTTGCCTGTATTTAACGCTTTCCATTATGTTACCTCCTTCGCTCCGCCGGCGTTACCCGGCATCATCGCTACTATTAGGTAATCCGACTTCTCCGCAGGCGTCGGAAGCAAGTCGTTTCCTCCTTTGCCTCCTACCATCCATTTATCCCAGCGCCAGAGCAAGCCCTGCAAAGGGTGGCTGGACCTGCGGAGATCTCCGAGGGTAAGATCGCGAAATGTCCCACCGCCGCTGTCTCCTCTACGACTCCGGACTCGATCGGATATCGGGCGTCGCATTGCCAGGGATGCTGACCCGTCCGGAACCGCCTGATCGGAGCTTCACTCTCGTTCAGTGCTGTGGTACGTCTAAGGCTTCCACCCCACGTCGCCTCGCGACGACGCAGCTGCCTTCGACTCGCGGTTGCCTCCGATAGGCCCCGCAGAGGACTCGAAGCCTCGACGGCTTCTCACCTCCAATCGCGCGATCATGCCTCGCGCACTTGGCGGCGCTTCGCTTTTCCCGCCAATCTCCATCCAAGGCAGACGTCCCTCCGCGCCTCGCTTCCTGCCTGCTATTTCTTGCTCTCTTCTTTTTTTGCCAATGGGAGGCAGGCAAGCCGGAAGCCGATGCCGCGGTCGCGATCGGCAGGGGGGGGCGCCGAAGCGAAAAGCCGACCGGCAGTCGAGGGCGATGTCGTCCAACGAGCCGCCGCGAACCACCCGCTGCGCGCCCCTTGACATGTCCTCCCGACCGTCTGAGGGATCGTATGGATATGGAAATTCAGGGTGATTCCAAGTCTCCCCCCAAAGACTCCGTGTCCATTCCCACACATTGCCGTGCATGTCGTACAGCCCCCAGGCGTTGGGTTCCTTTTCTCCCACCGGGTGAAGTCTCTTTCCCGAATTCTTATCGTACCATCCAGCCCGATCCAAATCCTTCTCCGTGTCTCCGGTATAGTAGCAGGTAGTTGTCCCCGCGCGGCAGGCATACTCCCATTGGGCTTCCGACGGGAGTTTCAGGTTGGCCCATTGCGCAAATTTATTCGCATCGTGCCAGCTAACGCCCACGACGGGCTGCTTCGGCTGGTTCAAGCTTCGGTCGTCCCAATATCTGGGCTCGCCGTGCCCGGTCGCTTCCAGAAAACGGCCGTATTCCCGGTTGGTCACCGGGTAGCGTCCCATGTAGAACCCCTCCAAGGAAATCCGATGAATGGGTCTTTCATACTCGGATTCATCCGACCCCATCATGAACTCGCCCCCCGGCACCCAGACCAGCTCGTATTGGCTGGGACCCAGCCGGATGGTCTTCTGACGTGCTTCGGCGTCCGCGTCTTTGGCCCGCCGGCTGATCTCGGGGAAAGGATGGTTCCGTATGATGTCCATCAGGGGGGCGACCGCCGACGGTTCCCATCGCTCCAAAACTCTCAGGGCGGCGAGCTGCCGTCTCCACAAGTCCTCGTCGTTTCCTATCCCCGGCCCCTTCTCCACAAGCTCCGAGAACGGCTCGAAGGATTTTTCCGCCGCTTCGTCCAGGCAAAGGTCCACCATTTCGGAATTCTGGAAGAACGCGTCCCTTTTTACCACCTCCCGCATGAACGGGGCGAACAGGGACGGCTCCTCCAGGGCGAGCAAAAGAAGGATGACCTCCTGGTACCAGGCTTCGCCGAACCGCTTGGCGAGCTGCCGCAGGACCAGTTTATTCCGGAAGGCCAGATTGCGGATTTCCCTGGCCGCCAGGTATTCCTGGAACCCGAGGTGCATGAAGCCGTAGGTGCCGTCGCCCCATCCGACCAGGATTCCGGATTCGTCGCGCACGGTTTCCAGAAACTGCCTGGCGTCGCCGTGGCGCCAGTCGATTTTGCGCAGGGTGGGCTCGATGACGGGTGCAAGCTCATCGGCCTTGGCCCTGGCGCGGTTTTCCTGCTGGTGCATCCAGCGGGCGGCCGGCTGCAAGACACGCCTGCCCTGGTCGGCTGTGATCTTCGTCGGCACTCCCCCGCCTTGGCGCCAGCGCTCGAGAAGCACGTCCACGCACTCCTCGTAGAGCTTGGCGCGGGTACGGGGAAGGTCGCCGCGGGCACGGTGCACGATGCACAGATTGGCGAGCAAGAGCGGGTTTCTCGTCATTTCGAACACCCGGCGGGCGCGAAATTCCGGGGCTCTCAGGCGCCGAATCAATGCGTTCGTCTTTTTCTCCGCCGTGATCCCGGCCTGCCGCCTGTCTGTCATGACCCCGGATTCCACGATGGAATACCAGTTTCGAATGAATTGCTCCGCGTGTTCCTCGGACAGGGGACGGACATGCATTTCCAGGAAGTGTTCGTTGAGACGCACATTGTCCTTGTAGCCCGCGAACCGGGAGGTCGCCACGAAAAAGCAGGATTTGTGATGGTATTGGAGCGCGTTTTCGATCCACCGGGAAACCTTCTGCCGATGTTTGAAGTCGGAGATTTCGTCGAGGCCGTCGAAGAGCAGCAGCAGGTTTCCACGATCCTCCAGCAATTTTTTTCCAAAGCCGGGAGGCGTGCCGAGATTGGCATCCGACAGCTGTTCCTGGATGAACGAATCCAGCCCCGCCTTCACGGACTTCAATTCCCGCAGCGGCAGAAATACGGGAACCATGCCTTTCGGCAGCCCCAGCTTCTCCGGGTCTTGGTTGACGCAATAGAGCAGAATGCGTTTCAAATGCGTGGTCTTTCCGGAACCGGGGTCGCCCAGAATCGCCAGCCCTTTCCGGCCCAGCTGCCGGGCCAGAAGAAACGCGTCCTTCAAAGGGACATCCTCGCACACGCCCCGGTCCATCTTCTCCTCGGCCTCCTCGGACCCTCCGTAGCACTCCCCGGCAATGGCCGACAAATGCACCATGGCCCGCAACGGAACGTAGATGTCTTCGATGCGAATCGGGACCAGCAGCTTGGTCCTGAACCCGGCCAGCGGCAAAGACTCGTGAAACGCGGCGGCTTTTTCCAGGTATTTGTCGATTTGGCTTTCGAAAAGAGGGTCCGAAGGTTTCCCGTCTTTGGTTTCGCCAACTGTTTTTTCAGCCCCGGCAGAACCGGTTTTCAATTCGGGTTCGTCTGGCCGGTCGTTTTCGCGGAGCGATTCGACCACGAAAGCGAATGCGCCGTCCCCTCTTTTCGATCGCGGATTGACGCGATTGTTCGGCACATACGTGTTGTGGTCGGCCACATATTCGTAGAACCGTACCCGCCCCCGTCCGGTGTCGAGGTCGATATCCAGAACGCCGAAGGAGTTGCGCCATTCGCGCGCGGCAAAGGACGCGCCCGCGCCGATCAGAACGGCGTTTCCGGCCGCGTCCCTTTGCTGGACGTTCCCCTCTTCGTGGACGTGCCCCGTCAAGATCAGGTCCGCGTTTCGAATCAGGCTGTTTCTCGAAACCTTTTCGCAATTATGCAAACAGGGAAAGGGGTGGTGGAAAAGCGCGATGGTGAGGTCGGCGCCTTTCTCCGCCTCCTTCAACGCGGCATCGACCTGAAACTGCCCCAATGCGAGCTTTTTATCGTCGTCGCCATCGTATCCGGCGAAAAGGGCGGAGTTCAGCCCCAATATATCGACCATGGCGGACCCGCCGTCCTTTTCGATTCGCAATTTCTCCGTGTAGTGAAAGCAATCGGGGTCGTAACGGGGTTTTCCCGAGACGTTCCAGGCGAAACACTCGAATGCGGCCAGCTTTTCCTTCACATTTTTGCGAAAGAATTCATGGCCGATTCTCTACAGAATATCGTCCTGGGACTGGAACGAATAGAGGGTTTTCAGAAAAAGAGGATCGATTTTATCGCGATCCACATCGTGGTTTCCCGGCGCCACGAACAACCGGCTTTGATCCAGGGAAAGAGCGGCCAGCAGATCTTCGCACATCCTGGCGGCCGCCGCGTATTCCGCCGGTTTCGCCCCATAGGCCAAGTCCCCGGTGATCGCCAAGAGGTCGAAAGGTGTTTCGTCTTTCGCCAGCTTCCCGGCATACTCGACCAGAGACCCGATCACCTGCTTCTGGTTGAAAGAATCCACGGGTTCGTTTTCGCCCTTGAGATGAAAGTCGGAGACGTGCAGAATTCGGATTTTCATGATTGTTTTTCCCTTTGTGGACTTGGTCTTAATTTCGGCTGTTCGCACACCACCTCGTTTCCACGCTTCGCGCGGGAATGCGTACCAGGACGCTTTGCGTCCGCATTTCGCAAAGAAATTGCCGAATCAAGAACCAACCCCTTCTTCGTTTATGGTTCCGTAGCCATGAGAATAGCCAGATAAGAACGAAAAGAAAATAATTGAAACAATTTCGGGAGATTTTTTTCTGCCGTGATTTGTTCCCCCTCGCTTCAATCTGCAAAGGGCTGGCTTAAATCCGTTCCTCCGACAACCGCGCGCGCTCCGGCCGGAATGACGGTCCGATAGAAAATCCGAGGTACAGGCGAACCACGCAAACCGAATGCCGGCACTCCGGCAAGCAACAAAAGCAGACACTCCGGCAAGCAACAAAACCCGGCTGAAAAATTATCCGCCATTCCGGGGGATTTTCATCACCCCAGACTGCGGCTTGTCTCCGGGGCGACCGCCCTGACTCGAGGCCGAATACGAGTTGATGGAACATGCCGAAAAAGCTATGATGGACGAAAGCGACGGCAGAATTTCCGGCCTGTGCGATTCGGCCGTGTTGCCGTCACGTGGGGGCGACAGGCGCAACGGAGGGATAAACACCAATTTCGACCACCTGATCAAGAACCTGGAAAACCACCCCGAACTGTACGCCCTTGTGGAGAAAATCGCGATCGGGGGCGAACAGGTCACCTTCCACCAATACAGCCCCATGTTCCAGCAAGGGGCCATGTACAGGCTTCTGACGAGAAAGCACGACGTGGTCGCAATCCACAATCGCATTTATCGGGAGCTGATTTACGACTATATGACCACAAACCTGGAGATTCGGGAACTGCGCGAATTCAGGATGAGTCCGTACAACGTCCAAACCCAGTTCGTGAAACCGGACGGGGGCCTGGACCTGGAAAAGGTTCTGATGAAATTCCAGGAGTGCCTGCGACAGGAGGGGCTTGGTTCTAACTTCGGCCGATTTTCATCCAACAGTTTCGGTCGTCGCCTGGATTCCGGGTCTCCGCAAGCTCCGCCCGGAATGACGGTATTGGCTGGCCGACGTTATAACCAAAACCGACAGGAGTACAGCTCGTAGGACGCCCCCTTTTTGGAGCGCAACGGCCGATTGTTGTTTTTCGCCTTTCTCAAACCCATTCCGAACGGATGGGGTTTTGCTTTCAAGGAGCCGCAAATCTCCGAGGAAAAAAGACTGGATGTCGCGTAGCTTCCGGGGCGCGTCGTTATATCGTCGAACTGAAAATATGGAGGGACGAGCAGGCCCATCGCAAGGGCCTGCGTCAACTGGCCGACTATCTGGAACGTACCGGTCAAAGCAAAGGGTATCTGATCGTATTCGACTTCACCCGCAAGAAAAACGAAAATCGCAAAATCGAACAGGTCGATATAGAGAGCAAGGAGATTTTCGCGGTACGGGTTTGATCCAGGGCGATGAAAAACATCCGATTTCGGGAGATTTTTTCTGCCGGGATTTGTTTTCCCTCGCGGCAATCCGCACAGGGCAGGTTCGGGAGCGTAGGGTGGGTGGGTAGATGTATAGGCGTTGTCGCAAATCCAACTTCTCTTGAAACATACGGCCCGACAATCTTGCACGGAGTCCAACCCACCATTTTCCGCGCCAATTCGTCGCTTCTTCGAACGAATGACACCGAGGCGGCTCGGGAAATGGTGGGTTGGGCTTCGTGCAACCTCGAAGGGCGCGGGCGTAAACAAGCTTTAAACCAGCCCCAAGCACCAGCTCTTCAACCCACCCACCCTACGCTCCCGAACCAGGCCCCGCGACAGCTTGCGCGGAATAAAACACAGTGGAATTGTAACGGCAAAACAAGGAACAATTTCATCACCCCAGTTTCATTCCCTTGCCGACCTTTGCCCATTCCCTTGCCATCTTGAAAAAAAGCACCCGAGGCAATGTAAAAGATCATCGCCTCTGGCGAAGCCTCAGAACCTGCACCTGACGAACCCCCAGGGCCGGAACCCGGGCGCGGGAAAGCCGACCACCTCCTCGTAGTCGGCGTCGAACACGTTGTCGATCATGATTCCGGCCTGCAAACTCTCCGACACGGTCCATACCACGCCGGTGTCGAGCCTGTCGTAGCTGTCCATGTCTTGGTCCCCCGTGGGAATCGAGGAATCCAGGCATTCCCCCACGTGGAGGTATTCGAGTTTCACGTTCCAGTTTTCCATGAGCTTGTAATTGAGACCGGCCCCCGCCCGCCATTCGGGACGGTTCCTCAGTTCCTCGTCGGAATCTTCCAGGTCGGTCTCCACGTAGGTCGCGTGGGCATGGATTTTCAGGGAATCGATCAGAGCGACCGACAATTCGGCCTCCGCCCCCTGCGCGGTGACTTCGGAGCGGTTGACCAGACGAGGCGGCGGGCCTTCCTCCAAGTCGATCAGGTCCTCGTAGCTGGTGTAGAACCAAGTCACGCCAGCCACTACCCGCCCGCCGAAAAGGTCCTGCGTCACCCCCGCCTCGAAGCTGTCGCTCTTTTCCGGCTTCAGATCCGGATTGCCCACCACGGGATTTCCCAGGGCGAAGAAGCTCGGCAGCTTGAACCCCTGCCCCCAATTGGCGCGGAAAGTCGTGCCGGTCTTTTTTAAACGGTACACCGCGCCCAGGCTGGGGCTGAACTCGTCGTCGAAGTCCTCGGGGAAATCGGCCCGGATGCCGCCGAGCACGCTCAGCCCCATGTCCCAGCAATGGCGGTACTCCATGAACAGGCTGTAGACGGAGCGCTCGAGCTGAAAATCGCTGTCCATGGCAAAGCCCGGCATGTACAGGACCCCGTCGCTGTCTCCCTTCTCCTTCTGCGCGCCGCCTCCGACCAGCAGTTTCGACGCTTCCAGGAATGAAAACAGTCCGCTGATTTCGAAATCGAGCCTGTGAAAATCGGTGTCGAAATCGTTGGCTGGGATGCCGTAGGGATCACGGACGCCCGGCGCCACGCCGGGCGAACTGGTTTCGTCCTTCTGGGAAAAGAAACCCACCTTGGACTTTATGGAAAACCAGCCCGCCACATCCTTTTCATATTTGAGACCGATATTCGCCTGGCGCCCATCGGTCTCCTCCACGTCGCGGATGACGGCGTATTCCGGACCCCCGCTGTCGTCGGGAAAGCTTTCCGAGTCGTACTCGTTGTACCTGGCGACGCCCTCGAACACGGAGTCCGTCGTGGGGTAGACGACGAATTTCGCGTTCGCGGTCTTGCCCGTATATTCGCTGCCTTCCACGATGTGGCCGTCATGAGTGTACTGGAAATTCAGGGAAACATCCGCGTTTTCGCGAAGCGGTCCGCTGTAGCCCGCCATGGCGTCGTAGAAATCCTTGTAGCCTGCTCTCGCTTCGGCGACAACGCTCTTTTTTCTCTCGGGATTTCGGGTGACGATGTTGATTACACCGCCGAGGGCGTCGGAACCGTAAAGGGAGGAGCGCGGACCCCGGACGATCTCGATGCGTTCGATCTCCTGGGGGTTCAGGGTGGAAAAGTCGAAGGAACCGCCCCGGGCGTTCGTCGGATCGTTGACCCGGATTCCGTCGATGAACACGACGGTGAAGTTCGGGTCGCCGCCCCGGACATAGACGGAACTGAGACCGCCGCGTCCGCCCGGCCGATCCACGTGCAGGCCGGGGACTTGCCTCAGCAAGTCTTCGATTCCCGCAGGGCTTGCGGACTCTATGTCCTCTCTCGTCAAAACAGTGGTATTGCCGGGAAGCTGACCCAGCCGGGTGGGAATCCGGGTGGCCGATGCAACCACCGGATCCAGGACGACCGGGTCGTTTCCGGCATCCTGCGCCATGCCAGCTGCCGGGATTGAACAAACAGCCACCAGAGCGAGAAACACGAAAATAAGTTTTTTTCGATTCATATCGGCCTTTTTTCTATTGTATTCATTCTCGATTGACAATATTCATGGTGATCAGGCCATAGGCGGTCACCAGGATCGGATCGTTCTCCCACCACCTTCCGTTGTCGTTGACCCAGCTTCCGTCGCCCTTTTGAAGGGCCACCAGCTTGTTGCAAAGCTCCCTTTTCCAATCGACCGAAGCGCCTCCCGGTACGGCCAGCCGGTCCTCGCCCAAAACCTTCAGCGCCTTCGCCTGGGTGTGATAGTAGTAGTACAGCCCCTGCTGGCCGAGCCCCGGGTTCTCCTCCAGCGTATAGTTTTTCCCGAGCCATTCGTAGGCTGCGGCCACGCGCGGATCGTCCTTGTTCAAATCCGCGTAGATCATGCTCAAAAGCCCCGCATAGGTCATGCTTCCGTAGGAGCGAAGCGCCACCTTGCCGTCTTCCAGGGTCTGCTCCCCGGCCTTGCTGTTTCCCGGAAAGTAAACGAAGCCCCCCTTGTTCTGCGGGTCCCCGCTGGCCCACGCCTGGTCGTTGCTGCCCGGAAGGTTCTGGCAGCGCTGGATGAATTTCAGGGCCGCGTCCCAGTCCAGCTTCTTGTCCTTGAACTCCTCCAGCTCCTCGTAGCGTTTCAGGTACTCCTCCGATTCCAGGTATTCGGTGAACTTGATCGCCTCCAGCGCCATGTAGGTGTTGGACATGTCCGAATGGTCCTTGGTGCCGTAGCCGATTCCGCCGTCGAAGGGCTGGTCGGTCACTCCCGGCTCTCCAGTGTCCTGCTGAAGCGTAACAAGGTAGCGACGAGCCTTGAGAATATAGGGATGGTACTTCGAATTTTTCGCGGCGTTCAAAGCCATCACGCAAAGGGCCGTGTTGTAGTTGGGCAGCTTTTCCTTGTAGATGCCGCCATTTGCCTGTGCTTGGCTTACGATAAAATCAAGGCCCTTCTCGATGAAACGCGGCAGCTCGGTCGATTCCGAATATTGCGGCGAACTCAAAAACGCGTAGACCACCAGCGCCGTCAGTGCCGGAAACTCCGGGTTGGACCAGGAACCGTCGGCGTTCTGATGGTCCGTCAGATAATCGCGGGCCAATTTCATCGAACGCTCGGCCTCCTTTTTCAGGGTGAGGTCCTTTTGGGGCGAATCCAATCCGGCCGAAAAGGCGCTCAATCCCGAAAAATGGAACATTGCGATCAATACCAGAAAAAAGTGGAAAACGTGCGGGGATTTGGCCAATGCTGAAAATTTCATGACGACTCCTTTCTTTTAGGTTGGCTTTGCGTTGCCAAGGTTTTTCGATAATTGGCGGCTGCGGTTTTGTCGAGCCGTTGCTTTTCGACCATGATTTTTCCTTGGCCACCCGTATTAGATGATCTCTCATATCCTTGCACGCGAACAAGGCAAGTATTTCGATTTGTGCAGGCCGGAAAATCGGCGTTCAAACCGGGGAAAAAAAACAGGCGGAGTTCGCCTTTTTGGACAAACGCAAAAAGTCCATGGGAAACTTTGTTGTTGTTCCCTGGACACATGCGTATTTTGGGGTTTTCCGGCGCTCGATTTGGGGGGGTCGAGCGCCGGAATGCTGAAAGGGGAAATATAAATCAGCGTTTTCCAGACAATGAAGCATTTTCCGTGCCTTTTTTTCATCCCCGTTCGATTTAATTGAAAACATATTCCAACCGCCCGATATTGTTGACGATCCGAGCGAGGAACACATCGGTCCCCTTGTCCGGAAAAACACGGAAGCGCGTATCATGTGTACAGAACACGTCATCCGCTGTACATTTTTTATACATTCGACCGTGTTTCTTCATTCCAGTCCGTATTCCTTTATTTTTTTTCTGAACGTGGTTCGGTTCATGCCCAATATTGCGCATGTCTTCACCTGGTTGCTTCCGGTATATTCGAGGGCCTCGAGGAACAGGGTCTTTTCGACCGCCTCGATCAGGTCTTTATGAATACGTTCGGATGAAAATCCTTTGGAGGCGCGTCTTCGAAACCAATCCCGCACGGCGGATTCGATTCGGTCCCCGGACTCCGACGCCTTTCCGGCGCCTCCCGATTCCAGGGGGCCGATGTGGCTCATGCCGATGCAATCCCCCCGTGCGACGATCGCCGCACGCTTGACGGTGTTTTCCAGCTCCCTCACGTTTCCCGGCCAGTCATAGGCGGCCAGATGCTCCACGGCCCTGCTTTCGATGCTCTTGATCTCGGTGCCGATTTCCTCGTTGGCCCGGCGGATGAAAAAGTTGACCAGCAAGGGAATGTCTTCCTTTCGTTCCCTCAAAGGGGGAATGTTCAGGGAGATCAGTTGGAGCCGGTAGTACAGGTCCTTGCGAAACGCGCCCGAACGGACTTCCTCGGCGAGCTTCTTGTTGGTCGCGGCGACGATTCGCGCCTTGACGGGTATGAGTTGCAAGCCGCCCACCCTGGTCAGGAGCTTCTCCTGCAAGACCCGCAGCAGCTTGGCCTGCATGGGGGCGTTGAGTTCCGCGATTTCGTCCAGAAAGATGGTCCCCTGCCCCGCATGTTCGAACTTGCCGATCTTTTCGGAGTCCGCGCCCGTGAACGCCCCTTTTTCGTGCCCGAACAGCTCGGTTTCCAGCAGGTTTTCCGGCATGGCGCCGCAGTTGATGGCCACGAAGGGAAAATGCTTTCTTTTGCTGTTGAAATGGATGGATTTGGCGGCAAGCTCCTTGCCCACGCCGCTTTCGCCTTCGATGAGAACAGGGACGTCGTTTGTGGTCAGCAAGCCTATCAGCTTGTAGATGTCCTGAATGCAGGCGCTCTTGCCGATGATTTCGACATCGCTCGGACCTTTGCCGGAAGCCGAGACAAAATCGACCGGCAGGACCTCGACGTCGCAGCTGCAAAGAATTTCCTCCACGATCGCCTGGGCGCGATCCAGGTCGATCGGCTTGGTCAGATACTCGTAGGCCCCCTTCTGCATGGCATTTATGGCCGTGTCGATGTTGCCGTAGGCGGTCATGACAATCACTTTGCCCGGAAACCTCTCCGAATTCAATTTTTCCAGCATGTCCATGCCGCTTTCTCCGGGAAGCCGGATATCCAGAAACACGATTTCAGGCGACTGCTTTTCGACGATCAGCAGGGCGTCGGCGACGTTGGACGCCACGAACGGCCGATGCCCCAGCCCTTCGATAAAGTGTTCGAAAGCGATGCAAATCTTCTCCTCGTCGTCCACAACGAGTATCTTGGCCATGTCGAACCTACCTCGATCCGCTTCCTTTGAGAAAAATCATCAGAACATCGCGGGCAGCCGAAGGACCGCTCTGGCCCCGCCTTCGGGCCGCTTTTCGACCGTAAGCCGACCGGAATGCAGTTCCGCGATCTCCCTGCTGGTGGAAAGCCCCAGTCCCAACCCCTGCTCCTTGGTCGTGAAAAACGGAGCGGACATCTCTTCCATGGAAAGCCCTCCGATCCCGCAGCCCTCGTCCTCGACCGCAATCTCCACTTCGGACAAGTCCTCGCGAAACTTCGAGCGCACCCTGACTTTCCCACCCCCGGGCATGCTCTCCATGGCGTTGATCGTCAGGTTCATCACCACCTGCTTGATCTTGCCCTTGTCGATATTCACCAGAGGATTCGAGGAGTCGAACCTTTTTTCCAAAACGATATTGCGGTGCCTCAGCTTCATTTCCAGGACGGCCAATGTCTCCTCCAGGACGCTGTTGATGCTCTCCACCGACCGGGCAAGTTCGGAGGGCTTGGAAATACCGATCAAATCGTTGACGATTCCGTCGATCCGGTCGATCTCCTCGATGAGCGACACCGCCATGGCCTTGTCCTTTTCCGAACCCATCCTGTCGCGCATCAGTTGCGCGTTCATTTTCATGCTGGAAAGCGGGTTTCGAATTTCATGGGCCAGGGCGGAAGAGATCTTGCCGGCCACTGTCAGACGGTTCGAACGGGCGGCGCGGCTTTCGTATTCCCGAAGCTTCTCCGACATCGTATTGACGGCGTCAGCCAGTTTTTCGAACTCGCGGATGTGGGATATGCTGACTTTTTTCCCGAACCCGCCTTCCGAAATCTCTTCGGTGAGCGATATCAACTTGTCGATTGGCTTTCCCGCGAATTTTGCGATCGCAAGACCGATTGCGGTCGCAAAAGCGACCCCGGCAACGTTGATCGCCACCAGCGCCCGCAATGTTTTGCTTTTGACGTCCCCCGCATCCTCCGAGCAAGAGATCACGCACAACAACCGGCGTTCCTCGCGGCTTTGAGCAAATCCCAGAGGCCTGCACGCCATCAGAAACCGGCGACCGTCCGACGAAAAGACCTCGTGTCCGCCGGAAATTTCCTTTTCCCCGGCGTCCCGGAAAAAACCGTCCAAACCGGGGTATTTTTCCAGCGACATCGGAAAATCCGTCCCGCAGGTGGATACGACCGCCCTCTTGTCCAAATCCACCACCGCCACGTCGGCCTCGATCACTTCCCGAAGTCGCTCCATGTAAGCCGGATTCATGACAAATTCCGACCGGGACAGCACCTCGGCCAATCGATCCGCGCGGCCCTTTATCCGCGTTTCCAGAAAACGGGACTGAAAATGAAAGACCATGAACGCCGACAAAGCGCTCAACGCGAAGAACAACGCCACGAACGGAACCACCACCGTTGTATGAAGTCGCTTGAAAACCCGCATCCCGGCCACAGAACTCAATCGGCCTCTTTGGCCGACTCGCCGCTTATCTTCACCGTGAAAACCACCGGCGTACCCTTCGGCGGCACCGCGTCCTGGTTCACGTAATAGATCGTGTCGTCGCTCCCCGTGGGTAGAGGATGGTCCAATATGGCAAAAGGATCGTGGAACGTGGCCGCGATGGATTGCTCGATCTGCGCCATATATTTCCCGTCTACGATCTTCGAACCGGCAAAAACCCAATGAGTCCGCTTCATGGGCTCTTTGGTCAACGAATTCAATATCAGCTCCTCGGCGCGGCGCTCCACCTTCTTGCCCCCCCCGTTCTGCCAGGAGACCAGAATCTCCACGGGATCGCCCTCGGGCACTCCATCGGCCCCCTGAAAATCCAGGGGCTTGTCTCCGGGTTCCAGCCCCAATAGAAGCAGCGCGATCTGCAAGTAATAAGGCTTCACATCGACCCTGAGCACGCTTTCGTGAAGCTTGCCCGCAGGACCGCAAGCCAAATACTCCACCAGCCCCTCGTCCATGTTGATAACACCCGGCGCCGAGACCGAACCCTCCGGCTTGCTTACCACAATGTTGTCGATCTGAAACTTTCCGTCCGACAATTTCCTGATCATAGGAATGTCGGCCTTGACTTCAATCCCTCCGGGCGGATCTCCAGGCAGAGCCCCGGGCGCTTCGCCCGGCCCATCCGGGGCACCTTGTGCCATGGAAGGGGCGTCTTGTGCCATCGAAACGGTCGATAAAAAAAACGACGCCAACAAAACGACAAAGAATTCCGATAAATTAAGCTTCATATCAATGCTCCAGTGCTTGCTCGGTTGTGGCGACAATGCGGTTTGCCGCCGGAATTCGAATAGCCGGCGCCCCCTCTACCCCCGAATTCGGGATGGGGTTTTGGTTATAACGTCGGCCAACCAACACCGTCATTCCGGGCGGAGCTTGCTTTAGACCCGGAACCCAGGCGACGATCAAAACTGTTGGATGAAAACCGGCCGAAGTTAAAACCGAGCCCTCGGGATGGTTTCCACCACTGCGCATCCGACCTTGTCCGTTCAATACAGTCGTGATCGCTCGGCACCTTTCTGCCTTGTTCGGAATCTATAGACTTAGCGCACCTCACATGTCAAGTTCGCAGTTAAATTTTCTCCGTGTTTTTGATCTTTGCATCATTGCATTGCAGCAGCTTTTTTGTCGGAATTTTTTACAGATTTTAAACATTCGAGACGGCACCCCCTAACCGTCTGTAATCATTGGATTTTTTCCGTTTGGACTTAGCTCCCGCAGACCTTGTCCCCTTGAAAGCGTCGGTATACTTTACAATTTCGATTGAAACAAAAAGACCCTTTTTTTTCGCCATGAAAAAATCGCCTCAAAGCCTTGCCTGTCAAAGGTTTCCCGAAAAGTCATTTTGACGAAGAACCTGGTATGTTTTTTGCTGACTATATTGTCGATACTCGGCAATGCCGCTTGGGTAATGATTCGCATGTTCAGAGCCTTCGAGATGTATGAGAAAGATTGTCAAGATTCTGTCCATATCGATAAAAAACCGATTTCTTTTTTCAGCGATCCATTGATTTTTAAACAGCCCACTGCTCTCACAGTTGTAAAATCCCCCTCGGAGTCCGGAATCCTCGTATCAGCGTTTTTGAAACCAGAACAACGCATCTAACCGTGCGTTGGCGTTCTTTTCAGGGCGGAACTGTTCGCCCTTCAGAAAAGGGTATTTATCGACGATTTGGCGTCATATCCAACAGCTTTTATTCGGAAAAGGAGGTGAAAAGAGAACATTCGAAAGGGGAAAGCTTTGTTTTCATTAATATTGGGGGAAGGGAATGAAACCTGGGGCATATAATCCGTGACATTCCTCCCTAAGCATCGTAAAGGGGGTAAAAAATGAAAAAAACGGGGATATTAGTATTTTTTTTGGCGTTACTCATGTTGTGGGTACCGGCAAGCCACGCCGCGGAAATTTCCTTATTCGACTGGGCGTTCAATTACGATGGCACATTTTATGAGCCTGGAGACACGCTTGTCGGCATAGATGGCTCCGGCTTCGACTGGGTCACCGGGCTGGGGACTGTCAGCGCAACCGTCGGGGGCGTCGGCCTACACTCGATAATCGCCTTTTTCGATCATGAGATCGATGAATTTGACAACACTTTTTTCAACGAGGTCGGGGTTGGTGGAACGCCGCTCGCAGGCCAATCTTGGGAACTCGACGATCCGTGGTATGGAGACATTTGGTTTAATGTCCGAGACAGAACGCTGGACAATACCAACTCCGTGGCTGCGCCAAACGACGTCTCCATGGCTTTGGGATGGGACTTTTCTCTTTTGACCGACGAAACCGCATACATAGACTTCATCGTATCGGATGTCGCTCCAAATCAGGGGTTCTTTTTAGAGCATATAGATCCCGATAGCCAAGCGAGTATTTACTTTTCCAGCAAAATAGAAATCGACGGGCAGCCGATTCCGGAACCATCGACCGTCTTTCTGCTTGGCGCGGGTTTGTTAGGATTGTGTATGGCAAGAAACAGAACAAGAAAAAAATAAGATTGACTAAATAGAAAGGGGGGAATTGCATCCAATTGATGTTTGGGGACACCAGTTGGGATGCAAACGCAATTTCAATATTCAAAACCAAAAATGAAAGGGGAACATATATGAAAACGAAAAAAGGATTTTTAGTTTTGGCGCTGGTGTTGCTTTGGGCCGCCATGAGCGTCTCCATTGCCGCTGCCGGCGTCGATAGAGTCTTGTGCGTTCCTTGGGAGGGCAACCCCGCCTTGGGACATACCGCGATCAGCGGTCAAGCTGTCAATCTTTACGCCGTCATTTATGGAGACTCGACCGGAGGAAACTTTTCCTACAGCTGGGATTTCAAAGACGGTTCCAGTCCAGCCACTGGAAACATTTCAGTTCCGGGCTACGGGATTTACAACCTTAAAGTTTCACATACGTTCGTCGGCGCAACAGGCGCGACGTTTCAGACCGAATTGACAATTGCCGGAAAGTCCGACAATTACAATGTGCTGCTCGCTCCGAACAACGACAATGCCAAGGTCAACATCGCCATCGACAAAGGCCTTTGGTATCTCCACACCCAGATGGTCAGAACCACCGGGGGATATATATCGGTACCTATCGGTTACTGGAACGACAATAGTTACTACGTAGGCCGAACGGGTGCTTGCGTATGGGCCTTCGAAGTACAGGGGCACCTGCTGACAACCGAAGCGGACCCTCTCAATCCTTCGGAAGATCCTTACGCGGAAGATGTCCAAAGAGGGATCAACTACTTGCTTGCCAGGACATTTTACCAATCCATGAATGCCCAGAGGTATGGACACCCCGAAGACTACGACAATGACGGCACGGGGGATGGCAACGGCTACGGGCTCTTCTGCTACCATTCCAGCGGTCATACCAATTACGAACAGGGTCTTGCCATGGGCGCCATCGCTGGATGCGGCGACCCTGCCGCCGTTGCGACCACAGCCTACAACTCCAGCCACGCCCCTTACATCGTGGGTCGCACATACGCCCAAATCGTTCAGGATATGGCCGACTGGTATGCCTGGAGCCAAGAGGATTCATACAATTTTCCGACCTCTGGAGCAAGGGGCGGGTGGTATTACACCGCCTCAAACAACAGCAACAGATCGGGGACTTATGGTGACAATTCCGCTTCCCAATGGGCCTATATAGGACTCGAGGCGGCCGAGACCAATTTCGGCACGCATATACCCCAATGGATGAAGGAACAGCTTTCGGGATACCTGCATAGCCAGATTGCGCTCAGAAACGGATGGGTTTCGTATCGAGCAAACGACGGCACTCCTAATGTCTGTCTTACTGGCGGAGCTTTGGTGGGAATGGCGCTTGTTGGCGAAACCCTGTACAATTCGTACAACGGAGCAGGCACGTTTGCCGCAGACATCGCCAGAATCGAACCTTTTATAGGGGCCAATTGGCGCGGTACTTCGAACAGGTGGACTGAAAATTGGTACGGACACAGGGCCTACTACACCATGTATGCGATCATGAAGGGGTTCCGGCTCAATGGCATCGAGTCGTTGCCAGGCAGTCCGGGGACTTCGGATTGGTACGAAGATTATGTCGGGGTCATGATTCCGGATCAATACTCCGACGGCCACTGGCGGGGAACAGGTTGGATGGATGGCTATATCAGAGAAGACATGGGAACTGCCTTCGGCGTACTCATTCTTACTCCGAGTCCGTTCTCGCCTCCGCCGGAAGCCTGTTTCGACGCGGAACCCAATCCAGGCTACCTGGATATTCCCATCACGTTCGATCCAGGCTGTTCCACCCACCACGACCCGGCCAAAAGCCTAGTCCTCTACGAGTGGGATTGGGACAACGATGGAACATACGACGAGTCCACCGCAACGCCATCCCTCATTGTTCACCAATGGCCATCTTCGTCCTATCCGCTGGGCGCTTATCCCGTTACATTGCGGGTTACCGACGACACAGATCCTGTCCCGGTGACCGACACCTATACATTGACCGTCAATTTGACCAATCCGCCCCATCCGCCTGTGGCTGACGCTGGAGGCCCATACATGATATCGACATGCGTCGGCGATACGCTGACTCTGGACGGGTCCGGGTCCTGGGATATCGACGAAGGCGAAAGCGAAAGCGGGAATCCGCCCTACGACGAAATAATGTCGTGGGAATGGGACCTCCAAGGATCGCCTTGGGATTATACGGATGCGTCAGGCGAAATTGTCACGATTTCGGATCCCTCGACCTATTTGGATGTTGGCTTGAACAATATCGGTCTCAAAGTGACCGACAATACGATGGAAGCCTATCCAACAAGCGGTATGCCCGATCTGACAGACGAAGATTTCACCATAGTTACGGTATACGACGGCTGCATCTGCAACCTCGCCGCAAGGCCCAAGCGTACCAAAGTCCAGTTGACATGGACCCACACCGGAGCGGACAGCTACGACATCTATCGCTCCACCGCGGGCCCGAGCGGACCGTTCACGCTTATCGCCAACGACCATGTCACAACCTACGCCACATACCTGGACCAGAACGTGATTGTCGGCAACACCTATTATTATCGGGTCACCACCAGCGACGGCTGCGGATCCAATAGCGCGAAAGCGACAGTCACTTCAAGGCTGCGGTAGCTTCTCTTGGCATAAACACTGAAAACGTCCCTCTCCCAAACCGGGGAGAGGGACTCCTGCAAACAAGCAACAACCTGCTATGCAAGAGGCCATCGAATGAAAACGTTCAAAACAATTTCCCTTTTGTTTTCGCTTGTCATCCTCGCAGGCTCTTTTTGCCATGCTGCCGGCATCGATGTTCGAATCGAGAACGACAAAATTGCCATCACGGCCTCGGAAGCGTCCCTTAAGCAAATAATAGACGCCGTTTCGCATAAGACAGGCATCGTATTCAAAACATCGGCCCGGTTGAACCATTCCGTGACCGTGGACATCAAGTCGGTACCGGTCGAAGAAGGGCTGCATAGACTGCTTAACCGATGCAACTACGCAGTTTTCTACGGTCCGGGCGAAGGCGACCGAAGCATTTCGGAAATATGGGTATTCGGTACCAAATCCAATCCGACCGAGTCTTTGGCCACGACAAATCCTCAGGAAGCGCCGCAGTTTGCTGACGACGCCCTGCCAACCCAAGACGATCACATCAAAAGACTCGACAAGGATTGGTTTGAAAAGCAAATTCGCGATAAGAGACTTTTGGAAAAGCAAATCTCCGGTGTCCTCGAAATCGTGTCCAACGAAGACGCCGCCCATGACCCAGAAATCATGCCGGTCTTCGAAGAATCCGACTCCGCAGTCATGCCGCCCCCCAAAACCGGCCTTCGCATCACCGCTGTGTCGCAAAATTCCCTTTTCGACAAAATGGGTATTGGCGAAGGCGATCTGATAGAAGACGTCAACGGCTTTCCTGTCGAAAGCGAATCGCAACTTGTCAAAGTCCTCGACACGGACATGTCCATACTCAGAATCGGACGCATCGACGACGGCGGCCGCATGGACGCCATCTACGTCGAACTGCAATAGTTCTTCGTTGGAATTGCGAAAAAACGATTTTTTTTTCTGCTGCCATTTGGCTCCATTGTTATGAACCATCCCTCTTGAATCGGATTTTATTCCCTCTGCATTTCTTGCAGTTCCAAAGCGACAGCGGCCAATGCACGATGTCGTATTTCTTTACACATTTATCGGCCGGGGAAATGCGGAGCGTAAGCATTTGATTTTTTTCACGATTTTTACCGCCCTTCCTCTTCCGCCCGCATAAACTCCAGGACAAATGTCGGAATTTCTTACACTTCCCTTTCCACCAAACCATATAATTTCTTAAAAACAAAACCGGGGATGCGATTTTCCATATAAAAATCAACGGGTTACAAAGCATCTCGAAATGGCAGCCGGTAATGGTACGCTATTTGCTTCGAACTTGGCAAACCTTTTGGGGCTTTTTTAAGTTAACCACTTTTACCGAAGGAGAAAAAAACAAGGGGGAAAAATGAAAAAGGGGATTATTTCGATCTTGGCGTTTATCTTTATCATATTTGCTGCGGGGCCTTCCATGGCGACACTGAATCTGGAGGATTGGGCTTTCTTTATAGACGGGGATATCTATGAAGCATACGGGGGCGATACAATGCCCGCCACCGGGAGTCTCGACGGGTCCGGACTGGGGACGTTGAGCTGGTCTACAAACCAGACGGGCCTCCACACCTTCATCGGCTTTTTTGATTTCGAAATCGACGAAGACATCAACACGTTTTTCAACGAATACGGCGCGGCCAGCGGTACTCTGGATGCCGGACAATCCTGGGAGATCGACGAACCGGGCTGGGTCTTCGGCGACATTTACGACCATGCGACCGATCCTTTTTCCTATGGAGGGCTGGACAATAGCAACAACGTACCTGAATCGGCCAAGGACGATGTTTCCTTTGCGCTCGGATGGGACTTCTTTCTGAACGCAGGGCAGTCCGCGACAATAGAACTGATTCTTTCCCAAGCCGCGCCCCTTTCGGGCTTCTATCTGGAACATAATGATTCCGAAAGTTCGGAGAGCGTCTTTTATTATGGCGATCTGGACATAAAAGGCGGCGGCGCCACCCCCATTCCCGAACCTTCCACGATATTTCTTCTGTTCGGCGGCATAGCGGTCTTATATGCACTTGGTTCCAAGAAAGGGCTGTCGCTACGCTCCTGAAAACCACGACCACCTCATCCAAGAGTCCCATTCAACTGAAATAATTACCAGCGACACATTTCGGCATTTCTGCGCTTTTGCGAAAGGCCGAAAGCGATACCGACGGGAGCATACTCTGATTTCGCGTTTGGAAAAAGTTCGACCTGTGCGGTTGGTTCGAGGATCCCCATTTGCCCCTCACACAAAGGCACAAAGACCTAAGGTTGCCGAATCGTCACTTTGCGTCTTTGTGCCTTTGCGTGAGGATTTTGAAGGGCAACCGCACAGGTCCAAAAATTTCAAGCCCACTATGTTAGATGTCGGTTTTCTTTACAAAACTGAAAACGACAAATTTCATATATGTAAGTTTCCGAAATTATTTGCGATTTTTATTTTAGACCATGCTTATTGCCGTGAATGAAACGGCAAAATGTCGGAAATCATTTTAGTTTGTCAGGAAGCGGGCACGGATCGGAGCCGGGAACCGAGGGAAAGAAGTCAAAGGGGGAACATCGACATCCGGAATTCGAATTTCCGGCCGCCGGGGACGGCCGGGAAACGTCCGGAAATTTTACTTATTTAATTTGCAAGGGGGAAATATGATTTCGCGTTTGAAGAAAAGACCGTATATCGGGGTTTGTGCGAAAATCCTGGTTTTCTGCATGATCCTTCAGGGCATGCCAGTCGCGCAGCTGGCGGAGGCTGCCGAATGGCGATTCGATACGCCTCGAATTGTAACGAAGCTGCTCGACCTGCTCGGGCCCTCGTCGGCCGAGGCGGCGGCGCCGCGGGTAACTTGCGTGCCGCAGCTTCCCGCCGACCCGCTGGTGCCGCACGAGACCTGGTCCGGGGAGCCCGCGGTCTTGAAGGGCGTCGCCCGGGACGACGACGGCAACCTTTCCGGCGGCACCTACTACTGGGAGCTGGGCGACGGCACGTCCACCTCCCCGGCCTCCATCTCCAACGCGGACAATCTTTCCGCCACCCATTCCTACGCGGCGGCTCCGGGCTCTCTTTTCGTGGCCCGGCTGCACGTGACCGACGCCGCCGGGGAATCCTCCTCCGACGAATACCGCGTGCTGGTCAAGGCCAGGACCCTCGACACGGAGGTGAACAAGGCCATCGACGACGGACTCTGGTGGCTCTATCTGAACAGGCAGGACATGGGCGCCGCCGGCTGTCGCTGGACGCACAGCTCCTCCTACGTGGCCAACTCCACCGCCTCCGCAGTGCAGTCCTTCGAAATCAACGGCTACCTGGAAACCGGGGACCCGGAGGAAAATCCCTACGCCGAAGCCGTTCGCGGCGGCATCGACTATCTTACGACCCGCATCAACAGCTACAATATCGGCAACCAGACATACGGAAACCCGGACGCCAACGGCAACGGAATCGGCCTGACGGTTTCCGGCGGCCGCCAGATCTACGAACTGGGCGCGGTCATGGACGCTCTGGTGGCCACCGGCACGCCGGACGCCACCGCCCGCCAGGGTGGGACCAATGTCGTCGGCAGGCGCTACCGGGACATCGTGCAGGACATGTGCGACATGTACGCCTGGGGCCAGTACGACCACTCCTCGGTCGGCGGGGGCTGGCGCTACAGTTGGAACCAGTGGCCGGACAACTCAGCCGCCCAGTGGGGTGCGATCGGACTGATCGCCGCCGAAAGGCACTTCGGATGCGTCGTCCCCCAGTGGGTGAAGGACCGCAACAACGTGTGGCTCAATTACAGCTACAACGGGACCGGCTTCGGCTACACCGGCCGGGGCAACGGGTGGGCCACCACTCCCTCGGGAATGATTCAGCTGGCCTTCGACGGCTTCGAAACGTCCGACTCTCGCTGGCGGACGGCCGAAAACTGGCTGGCGGGCAGGTGGGACAGCTTCGCGGACAACTATTACGGCCGCAACTACTACAGCTACTACGCGTTCGCCAAGGCGATGCGCCTGGCGCTTCCGCAGGAGGTCGTCAATCTTTACAACGGCATCGACTGGTACGGCGATGAAAATCGGGGCATGGCGCGCAAGCTGGTGGACCGTCAGAACGACAACGGCTCCTGGCGATCCGGCCAATACGTCTCGACCAGCCTCGCCACCGCCTGGTCGGTGATCATTTTGACCCGTACGCTGTTCGAAAAGCCGCCGGTTGCGGTGGCGACGGCGGAGCCCAACCCCGGCGCGGCCGGGCAGCTGATCTCGCTCGACGGCTCCGGCTCCTACCACGTGGATCCGGCCAAGACGGTCGCGGAATACTATTGGGACTTCGACGCCTCCGACGGGGTCGATTTCGACTTCCCCGACGCGACCGGCCCGTCGGCCGAGACCGTGTACGGCGCGCTGGGCGACTACGTCGTCACCTTGAAAGTCGTGGACGACAGCACGCCGCGGCGGTTCGACACCACCACCGTCGCGGTGGAGATCACCATACCGCCCCATCCGCCCACGGCGGTGACGGGCGGTCCCTACTTGGCGACGGTCGGCGAGCCGATCCTGCTCGACGGCTCGGGCTCCTACGACGTTGACGAGCCCGACGGCGACTCCATAACGGCCTGGGACTGGGAGATCGACTTCGTGGCGCCCTACGACTTCGGCGAAGCCTCCGGCGAGATCGTGGAAGTGCCGGGATTCGACCGGGCCGGACACCGCGACATAGCGCTTCGCGCGACCGACGACACGGCGGCCGCGTTTCCCCAGGCGGGCTCGCCCGACCTGACAAACAGCGCCTTCGGCATCGTCAACGTGTTCGACGTCGGCGTGTACGACCTGGCGGCCAGGCCAAAGGCCACCAAGTGCCAGCTGACCTGGACCCACATCGACGCGGACGTCTACGAGGTGCTTCGCTCCGAAACCGGACCCAGCCGCGGCTACGTGACCATCGGGACCACCGGTTCGACCTACTCCACGTTCATCGACTACAACGTCGTCATGGAAAAGGACTACTGGTACCGCGTGCGCTGCGAAATCGGCGGAGAGACGCTGCTTTCCGGCCCGGTCCACGTCAACTCCCGGGGCCGCATCCGCAACCTGCCGCCGGAGATCACGAGCGCTCCCGTCGTCGAAGCCCATGAAGGACAGCTCTACAGCTACGACTTGGAGGCGGTCGATCCGGAAGGCGCTGCCCTGGCCTATTATTTGGAACAGGCCCCGGACGGCATGGACATCGACCCGGCCACCGGACTGATCCAATGGACCCCGACCTTCGCCGACGCGGGTATCGTAGAGATATTCGTGCGCGTGGACGACGCCCGCCTGGCCTCGGCGTCCCAGTATTATCAAATTACGGTGACGCCGCGTCCCAACACCGCGCCGACGGTCGATCCGGGCGGTCCCTACGAGGGCATGACCGAGACTGCGGTCGCCTTCGACGGCTCCGGGACCATCGATCCGGAGGGCGACGCCATCGCTCTGTACCACTGGGCGTTCGGCGACGGACAGGAAGGATACGGCGAACAGGTCGAACACGTCTACGCGGCGGCCGGCACCTACACGGTGACCCTGTACGCCACCGACGACCGGGGCGCGACGGCGTCCGCGGAAACCGTCTGCCAGATCGAAGCGCCCAACAGTCCCCCCGTCGCGGCCATAACGGGATTGGACACTGGCGAAGCCGGGGTCCCCATGGCGTTCGACGCCCTTTCGTCCGGCGACCCCGACGGCGATCCGCTGACGTTCGTCTGGAACTTCGGCGACAGCACGCCTGCGGAGACCGGCGAAACCGTGCTGCATGCATACGACGCCCCGGGGACCTACATGGTGACCCTGAGCGCCGACGACGGCCGGGGAGGACTCGACTCGGCCGAACTCGAGGTGACCGTGGATCCGGCCAACCTGCCGCCCGAGGCCTCCTTCGCGGTAAGCGGAGAGCAGACCCGTCTTGAAACCCTGACCTTCGACGCCTCCGCCTCGTCCGACCCGGAAGGCTCTCCCCTCGCTTCGTACGAGTGGGATTTCGGCGACGGAAGCGCCACGACCGGCCGGATCGTAACCCACGTGTTCCAGTCCGTCGATACCTTCGTCGTGACGCTGACGGTGACCGACGATAGGGGGCTCGAAGACTCCGTGTCGCAGTCCATCGCCATCGCCGAAATCATGGTGGCCGTGCCCGACGTCGCCGGGCTGCCGCAGGCAGACGCGGAGGCCGCCATTGCCGACGCCGGCCTGACGCTCGGGACGGTGACGGAAATCGACAGCGAAACCGTTCCCGCCGGCTCCGTCGTTTCGCAGGATCCCGCAGCCGGTTCCAGCGCGCAGATCGGTTCTAACGTCGATATCGTCGTATCCCTCGGCCCGCCCATGGTGGCGGTGCCCGACGTGACGGGGCTCGCCCGTGCGGAAGCCGAATCGGCCATCCTGGCGGCGGACCTGACCGTCGGCGATGTCGAATTGCAGTCCAGCTCTTCCGTGCCGGAAGGCGCCGTGATCGCCCAGGACCCTTCGGCCGGGACCGAAATCGAGATTCGCTCGTCCGTGGACCTGGTCGTTTCCATCGGCGACCACCAGATCGTCGTGGTCCCAGACCTGGTCGGCCTTAGCTACGACGACGCCCTGGTCGCCATCGCGGCTGCCGGGCTGCCCCTGGGCGAGACGACCGAGCAATACAGCCAGACCGCGCCCCAGGGGACCGTCATTTCCGTCGCGCCGTCGCCGGGCGAAAGCGTGATCGACACCACCCCAATCGATATCGTGGTGTCGCTCGGCGTGCAAATGGTCGTCGTACCCGACGTGGTCGGCCAAAGCCAGGCCGATGCAACCGACCTGATCGAAAGCGCCGAACTCGTCGTCGGAACGGTCGCCCAGCGCATGGACCTGGGAGTGCCGGAAGGCCAGGTGCTCGATCAGAATCCCATAGGAGGCGCATCCGTTCCCGTCGGAAACGCGGTGGATTTCACGGTGGCGGTGCACAGCGACGTAGTCGCTCCGGAAGTCTCGGTCCGGTTTTCGGCCAACCCTGTGGGACCGGACCGTTTCACATTGATCGCGGTGGCAGCCGAGGACAACATCGGCGTCGCCTCGGTGGAACTTGAAGTCGATGGCGCTCCACAGACGCTAAGCGTCGACGGTCAGTGCTGGTACCTGGCAGGCGACGAAGGTCTTATAGAGGTGGTCGCGCGGGCCGAAGACGACGCGGGCAACGTCGGGTTTGATACAGCCTGGTTGTCCGTCAGTTCGGTCGAGGACGCCACCGCGCCGACGGTCTCTCTGGAATACTCTCCTAATGCTCCGGCCGTGGGCGAAACGGTGGTCTTCGCCGTGTCTGCCGAGGACGACTCCGGCGTCGACACGGAGAGGATCTGGCTCAAGGTGGACGGCGTATACGTCCACGTTCAGGACGGGCGGGCCGAATACGTCGCCAAGCGCCAGGGCAATATTCCGGCTGTGGCGTCCGCCTACGATCTGAGCGGAAACTACGCCCAGGATACGACGGTACTGCCGGTATCTGTCGATGGTTCCAACGTCCAGGTGCCTGTCGCCGTTATCACTTCTCCAGCCGACGGGGAAGAAGTTTTCGGGCTTGTCGATGTGATCGGAACGGCCGACGACGCCGACCTGGCCTTCTATACGCTCAGCTACCGGGCAGAGGGCGAAACCGACTATGTCGAGTACCACCGAAGCGAACAACCGGTTGCAAACGATGTCTTAGGCCCCCTCGACGGTTCCCTTTTGGAAAATGGACTTTACACGGTCCTTCTGACAGCCGTGGACATCTACGGCGAAATTACTGCCGATACAGTCCAGGTCCTGGTTAGCGGCAAACAAAAATTGGGAATCTTCACCTTGTCGTTCAACGATATGAGCCTGAACCTGTCCGGAATCGATATGAAAATCGTCCGCACTTACGACAGCCGGGTGAAAACCAAACGCGACTTTGGAATCGGCTGGAACCTGGACATCAGGCAAAATGTCAAAATCGACGAAACCACGGACCCGAGTATCGGCTACGAAATCTACTGCGCTTCGTCGTCTTTTGGAATTTGCTTCGCATACGGGGTCCGGGCAACGCAGGCGCACGACATTGTCGTCAACATCCCCGGAGCGCCTCGGCAGGAATTCAGGTTCACTCCGGTGGCTTCCTACGCCTATGCAGGAGGACTTGCGCAAGGCTATTTGCGAATAGATCCCAAGCCGGGGACCTTCTCGACCCTGGAACCCCTCGACAACTCCCATTTCGAATTCCTGATGGGCGGCGAATTGCTGGATTCCGCTTTCGAGCCCCTCAATCCAAACAGATACCGGCTCACACTGCTCGACGGCACCCAGTACTACTACAATCAGAGTACCGGAAAGGTGTATCGAATCGCGGATGCAAACGGCAACCAGATCGATATTTCCGACAGCGGAATCGTGCATTCCGACGGACAAAGCATTCAATTCAACAGGGATTCCCATGGTCGAATCGCATCGGTCGTCGATCCCGATGGAAGACAGATCGTCTATGCATACGACGGCCTCGGGAACCTTCGTTCCGCGACCGACCCCAACGGCAACACAACGAAATTCAAATACGCCCGGAACCATTATTTAGACGAAATCATCGATCCCAGAGGAGTGTCCGGCACCCGCACGGAATACGACGAGGAAGGCCGGGTTATCCGCCAGATCAATGCGGACGGCGGTGAAATGGCGCTCGACTACGATGTGGAAAACGGCGAACAAACCGTGACCGACTTCGGCGGCGACTCCACCTACTACACCTACGACGAAGATGGAAACACGACCTCCAAGACGGATGCCCTGGGCAACACCTGGACCTACACCTACGACGCCGATGGAAACCAGACTTCTGCGACGGATCCAAACGGCGCAACGACTCAATCCGCCTACGACCAGTACGGCAACCTCGTCTCCTTTACCGACGAAAACGGCAACACGACTTTAAAGACCTATACGGCATCCGGCAAGCTCGCCTCCGAAACGGACCCGCTCGGAAACACAACAACCTACGAATACGATGCGCGGGGAAACCTCACCGGAAAAGTCGGACCCGGCGGCTCTGTCCTTTCCTACAGCTACGACGCCAAAGGCAACCGGCTGACCGAGACCGACGCTCTCGGCAATACCACGACATATGCCTACTCCGACGGCAAGGTGGCTTCGGTCACCGACGCTTTGGGCCATACCAAGTCGTTCCAGTACGACAATCGGGGCAACCTGCTCCAGGAAACCGATCCTTCCGGCGGCGTCACCAGCTATAGCTACGATGCGAACAACAACAAGCTCACGGAAACGGACCCCAACGGCGCAACCACGACCTACACCTACACATCGTTCGACAAGATCGCCACGAAAACCGACAAGAACGGAAACACCACCGGATACAGCTACGACATGTTCGGTCGAATGGTCCGCGAAGACAAGCCCGACGGGACCTCCGCGGAATACGGTTACGACAAGCAGGGCAATATCGAATCGATTACCAACGCCGAAGGCGAAACCACCGCCTTCGGCTACGACAGCGTTTCCTACGCAAATAACAACGTCTTCGACACTCTTTCTTTCGGCTGCAAGCAGGACGATGATCCTCGCTGCGCCAATTGCGAGTCCTGCGAAAGTTGCGAGACCTGCGACAAACGCTTCGCACTGGACGAAGACGCTCTTGAAAGCATGAAGAGAATATCTAAGATCGTTCATGCCGATGGAAGTCGCCTGGATATCGATTACGATGCGACAGGCAATGTCCGGTCGGTTTCAGACGCCGCCGGCAATACGACGTGGTACGAATACGACAACGCAGGCAGAAAAACAAAAACGACCGACGCGCTTGGGCACGAAACGAATTTTCAGTACGATGCCAATGGAAATCTCGTTTTCGTACTGGACGCCAACGGTAATTTCGTCGAATACGAGTACGATTCCCAAAACAGGCGGGTAAAGACGACTTACACGGATGGCACCTTTTCTCAGCTGAGCTACAATGCCAATGGAAACGTGATCTCCGAGACCGACCAAAACGGTGTCGCGACTCAATACGAATACGATGCGCTCGGGCGCCTGACCGCAGTTGTCGATGCGCTCGGCGGCAGGCTGGAATACGTCTACGACGAATCTGGAAACAAGACAAGCCAGACCGACCCGAACGGAAATACGACCGTTTGGGAATACGACGATGCAGGAAGGGTCGTTCGCCAGACTCTGCCACTGGGCATGTCCAAAACGTTCGCTTACGACGACAACGGAAACGTGCTTTCCGAAACGGACTACAACGGCGTCACCGTGGAATATTCCTACGACGCCGCAAACCGGCTGGTTGAAAAGCGCTATCCCGATGGCTCCGCCGTGTCCTACACGTACACGGAGACGGGGAAAAAGGAGACGGTGACCGACCAGAGGGGCGTCACCCAGTACGTGTACGACAAAGACAGACTGATCGGGCGGACCAATCCCGACGGTTCTTTTATCCAATACGAGTACGACAACCGGGGAAACCGGACATTGGTCTCCACGGCTTCGGGAGACGTCACTTACGAATACGACCAGCTCAATCGCCTTGTGCGAACGACCGACCCGGACGGAGCAGCGACTTCCTACACCTACGACGCAGTCGGAAACAGGGCGAGCGTCACTCTGCCCAACGGAAATACGACCACTTATGAATACAACAGCCTCGACCGCCTCACAGGCATGGAGAACAGAAAGGCAGACGGCACTCTCGTATCCGGATACAGTTACACGCTCGGTCCCGCAGGCAACCGTCTGAGCGTGGTCGAGCATACCGGAAGGATCGTCAACTATACTTACGACACATTGTACAGACTCGTGAAAGAAGAGATCTTGGATTCGATCAACGGGGACGAAACCATCGAATACACCTACGACGGCTTCGGAAACCGGATTACGAAAACCGATTCGCAGGGCCTCACCGTATACGACTACGACGCCAACGACCGTCTGCTCACCGAAAGCGTCCCCGGCTCGAAACGCTTCTGCGACTACGACGCCAACGGCAATCTTCTGCAAACCGACGACGGCACAGATATCGTTGTCTACGTGTACGACTATGAAAACAGACTGGTCCAGGTCGAAAAGAACGGCGTTATTACCGCCTTCGAATACGATCACGAGGGCAATCGCGTGTTCCAGGACATCGGCGGCCAGGTCACCGAGTACCTGGTCGATTCCAACCGCGACCACGCGCAAGTCCTGGAAGAGCGCGACGGCATCTGCAACATTGTCGTAAGCTATGTGTACGGCGACGACTTGATCAGCCAGGATCGGGGAGCCAAAAGATTCTATCTGTACGACGGGCAAATGTCCGTGCGGCAGCTTGCGAACGAATCCGGCGATGTGACCGACGAATACACCTTCGACGCATTCGGCATCATGCTGGACCAGGCCGGCGTCTCCGAGAACAACTACCTGTATACCGGCGAGCAGTACGACCCCAACATCGGCTACTACTACCTACGCGCGCGCTACTACGACCAGAACACCGGCCGCTTCATCACCATGGACACCCACAAAGGCAATGTTTTCGAGCCACCCACGCTTCACAAGTACGCCTACGGCGCCAACAATCCCGTCATGCATATCGATCCATCCGGACGCATGTATTTCGCATACGCTCTGATAAGCATGCAGCTGATGCGCCAAATGATGTTCCTCATGCTGGCGATGATGACCGTCGTCCTGATGTCCAAGTACATAGAGACCGTCCAGGTCAACCCGCCGCCGCCCTTGGGCGAGGCGAAAAAACCCCAGTTCGACCTGAATCTGTGCAGGGCGATGTGCTACGGAAAATTCTCAAGCAAGCCATTCAAACTGGCCATGTGCCTGCTGCTGTGCTGGGTGAGCTGGATCATCGATTTGACAAATAACTTCTGAGAGCATTATGGCGCTATCTTTATTTAGGAAACTGCTCCATCCGATCCATTTCGGAAGGGCGGCGAGCGAATTCGCCAAAGGCAATTATCTTCGGGCTTCCGAGCTGTTCGAAAAATCGCTCGGCTCGGATCCCGACGACGACAACGTCGAATACACCTATGCCTGCATAGGCAGGTGCCACGCGGCCCTTGGCGACTACGAAAAAGCCTTCGTCTATCTCGACAAGGCCTACGAGATCTACCGAAACAAGGAACTGAATTTCGCAAACGATTACGAAAGAAGCGAATATCTGAAATTCATGAGTGCTTACAAGGAGACGCTCCAAAAGGTTGGCAAGCCGGACAGGACCCGGACGCCGGAATCATAGCCGCGAGTCCTGCCCGATCGCTTTGAAAGCCATTTTCGCGGGTCGTTACCGAGCAAAACTCGGTAACGACTCGAACATTCTTTTTCCCACCTGCTCGAAAACAACCGGGGCTTTTGAAACAGAAGCTTCGCAAAGGCAAGCCTTTAAAAATGATTGCGAGGATTGATCGATATCCGTTCAATCAAGTTTTGCCATTTTTTCAAGTAGGCATTGTGGTATTGGCTTTCTTTTTCCAGAACGGGCCGGAAGGCCCATCCCAGGAGCTTGTTTTCGACAAAGCATCTCCGGACTCTTGCGGAGACCACCCAGAAAGGCATGAAGTTGCCGCTGAAGTTTTCTGCAGTGCGAAAAAAATCCTCTTTTGGCGGCCCCTGCGCGAAATGGTACGAAAGGCAGCCCAGCTTTCGGAAGCCTCCCTCCTCGGGAATCTCGTGTTCGACGCTCTGGACGGTGGTGTCGTACTCGACGGGGGGCATAATGTTGGAAGTGAAAAGCAACCGGCAATCATCGCGATTGCTTCCGGTCTTCGGGTCGAAGACAGGGCGTAAATCCATTCCCGAGAATCGATTTTCCTCGAAAACAGAGGCGACGCCGGAGGCGATCACGAACTCGGCGGTCCATTGATCGACTCCCGCGACCATGTTGGGTTTGAGATTCACCCGGCTTAAAGCTACCCGGTCCAGCAATTTGATCCTGCATCTGTCGGTAGTGTGAATGAAATCAAGTTGTTCAAGGCGCGCGGAGTTCAGTTCATAGTCCTTTTCGGTCTCATTGACGGTCTTTCGGCTTTCCAGCTGGAAAAAGCGCGAGGCGTCCATCTCCTTTTTCGTGAAACTCATCACCGGATTGAACCAGATTCCGGAAGAGTTTTTCGTGGCGTGGAGGAGCCGATCCAGAAGCTCATTCGCGGAATCGATTTCAACCACGCCTGAGTTCAGGTTTAAATTGTCGGATATTGTCTTGTCCCGCGCGAGCAGGTCTTTGGCATCGGCGGGCAAGACGGTCCGGAGTTTGATTTTCATAACGACATGTTCTCCTTTGTCATAGCAGGGCCAAGTATATGGCTTTCAAATATTGCGGATGGCCCGCGTAAATTTGCTCAGCCGCCCTGACGATCTGCTCCAGAGTCGGTCTGGCAATGTGGCCCGCCTGGTTGCTGTAGGGGAACATGTTACGCCAGGCGCTTGTAAATGCCTGGTGCTGGGCCCTGCTCAGACTGACGCCGGGAATGTCGTCCACCGTCTGGAAGAGCCGCTTTAGAGCCGGATTGGAACGCCATAGGCGCTGTTCGATAATGTGGTGGATTTGATTTCCCGATATTCCCTGTCCCCGCGCTCTGGCGAGCTTCAATGCCCTCACCGACTGAACGTTGATTCGCGCAAGCGATTGCTTGACTCGAAGTATCGTTTGGGCCCCTCTGGCACCTTGAATGGACCGGAGGTTGCCACAGGATTCTTACACGGTTAAAAAAAAAACGGACATTGACGTTGCACCGCGTCCGGGCCCCTCGTTAAGGGGGCGATGAGCGCAATTCCACGCGAACAGGTTTTCCATCTCGATTCAAATGCATCCTGCAGACCCCGTCCGCCACTTTCCGCAATATCCGTTTGTTTTTCAACGACAGACCGTCGGTGTCTATCCAGTATGCGATTTCCCGAAAGGTTTCGACACAGCCGCCGCTTCTTTTGAAAAACAGATCAAGCAGGCAGCCCAGGCTTATTTTTTCATCCCGTTGTTCCGTCAAGACCGGAAGGAAGCGAACGAGAAGATTTTCAAGAAGCAATGTCCGGAAAGCCATGACCTTCTGTTTGCGAAAGTCCCTGTCGGCCAGCTGTTTCGGAGGACCGAGCGCCTCGACCTTCTCCTCCGCCAATTTTGCTTTTTCATTCAGCCCGTCAAGTTCGCCGCGCAGCTCCGAGAGCTTTTCCTCGCGCCGGGAAAGGCGCTTTCCATGTCCCATCTCCTTCGACTCCACTACCTTGTCCTCCTGCAAGGCTATTCCCGATTCCTTCTTTTCGATTTTTCCGCGAATCGCGGCCGAACTCTTTTCCAGCTTCTCCTTCTTTCTCGCTTGGCGTCGATCTTCCGAAAATATCGTCTTCGTCCCGAAATTGACGTCGAGAGCACCGTGTTCCTTCATTCTCTTGAAGCTGTTCTCCCGAACCTCGGTGCGCCGGCAATAGATTCCCGGCCAGTCGATCGGCTCCGCCATCTCCTTGGCGCAGGGCGTTCCCCAAAACGGCGGAAGGCGGTCTTCCTTTTCCATGATCGCGAAACGCCTGCTGTCGTTCCCCGGCTCCTTCCAAGGGTCGGACCACGCCTTGCTTCCGTCCTCGAGACGCCCTATGCGTTCCGCATCCCAATCCGACAGGCCTTCGTATCGATTCGCGTCCAACATGCAAATCAGGCCCCGCTTCCTGTCTTCGAAGGCCCTGGCCACCTTCTCGGAGTTCGCTTCGCGGTCGATGGCGAACAGCCTGATGCCGGTCGAGGCGATAACTTTTTCGCAATAATCCATTATCACTCCGGGCAATCGTATGTCGGGAGGAAAAAACTCGAAGAACAGAGCGTCTCCGCGTTCGTTGTGCGACACGACCGCGTTCGACCCGGCCATGATCCTCCCCGGCATGGTTATCTTCCCCTTGCGCATGGATGCCTTGGTCCAAAATGCGATCATGTGGCCGTCGATGTGACATACGGCTCCTGGCTCCTGCGGAATCGGCGCGGGCACGAGCGCTTCGCCCGCTTCCAAGCGCTCGAGCTGTCCGAGGAACCGATTCAATGTCGAACTCCGATACAGGGTTGTCGTCTTTGTAGATTCGCACCGTCTCCTGCAAGACTCGAATGATAGGATGCAAATAGTGTAACGCACTACCCCGCCGGAGTTGCAAAATAGTGTAACGCATGAAGTAGGCGCTACCCCGCCTACCTCGCCGCACCCCGCCATACCCCGCTCGGAAAAATTAAACCATACACAGCCTACCCCGCGATTACCCCGCCGCCCTTTGGCCTTTACGAAAATTTCAGGACGGTCTACAAAGCGGCAGCCGAATGTCGGCGATATTTGGCATGGGAATAGAGAAAGCCCGAAACGGCAATTTCGGGCTTTCAAGATGCGAACTTCGATACGAACCGGAAGCTCTCAAGCGCGATCAGCCTATCTGATTTTCCGGTTGCAATCAACAGGATTTTCTTGAAACTGATTTTCGTCAAATGCCGTTGGTGCGGGGCCGGATTCGACGTATGCCGCCGCTGCTGGCGCGGGCAGGCCTACTGCGGGGAGTCGTGCCGCAGGGCCGGATATCTGCGGTGCAAGCGCCGCCGCCAACGGCGGTACCGCGGGACCGAGAAAGGCAGAAAGACCCATAGTATCTACGAAAATCGTCGTCGCCATCCCGAACTTTTCCCCGACTCGAAAAAAATGGATGACGGTACTTCAAAACACCGTCCGAACAGGCGTATAGAGACAAAGCGACGGGGCGGCGCGTCGGATATTCCGCCTCGTTTTCCCCCTCGCTGCCATTTTTGCGGTCGATTCGGAGAAATCGTGGACCGATTTCCGAGGCGAATTTGAAAAAAACATCTTCGCCGCTTGAAAAAACGACGAAAAATCCGGGAGGAATGCGATGAAAAAACGATTTACAGGCAACGAATTGTTCAGGCTGCGCAACTCGATACCGATCGACAGGCTGATAGGGGACATTATGTTGCGAGTTTTTTTATGTTGCGAGTTTTGACCCCGCTATCCCGCCTATCCCGCCCTCAAAATAAATAATACCCCGCTTGACCCCGCCCTTTAAAGAACTCCCAACCTGGCGGCCATCCTCTCGGGCATCATGTCGAGTTCCATCGAGGCGTCACGGTCCTGTTCCGGCCTCCGCCTTATTTTGTCCGTATGCCTAAAGGCGGGCGCCGTTCCGTGTTATTGTGCCTTGAAACGATCCTGGAGGATCATCGACGACATTGAACATCGAATAGGAAAAGGAGGCGTCAATGGGCATAATGCAAATAATCAGGGAATACACGAACCAAATTGTCGAAGGCAATTTCGACGCTGCCGAAGGCATCTGCGAAAAATGCCACGAAAAGCCTGGCGAATACAAGCTCCACGAATGTCGCAAAAGGCAGGTGCGATTTTCGGTCGGCGCCGTCGTCGAGGTTGCCATGACCTTTGTACTGCGGTGGAAATGTTCGCTGTGCGGCGCGACTTTCACCCAATATCCGCCTTTCATCGCGCCGCACAAGCGCTTCGCGCTTCCCGAGATCGTCCGCCTGAGTCGAAAATACCTCGAAAACGATAAATCGAGCTATGCCGACGCGGTGGTCGAAGACGGAAACGAAATCGGCTATCCCGACGAACGGGGACTTTGCGACAGTTTCGTGTCCCGTTCCACCGTCTGGCGCTTCATGGAGTATTTGGCGTCCGTCCATTTCGAAGAAACCGAGCCGTCGAAGGAAAACAGGCGGCGGCCACCTTGGTTGCCGCCCCGCAAATATCGGTCGGAAAAGCGGCGCAGGCTATTGCATCGGGCCGTCGAGGCGGTGGGGCGATTTGCGAGATTTCCTTTTTCGGGGCCGTTCCCCGACTTCGAAACGGCTCCGTCCTGATTTTCGTGGTATGCGTCCGAAGCTGGCGATAATTTTTGAAGAAAGGACGCATCATGAAAAAAAGATTCACGAAAAGGGAACTATACGAACTGCGAAATTTCGTTCCGGTCAACGACTGGATTCGCGAACTCGGTGTCCCTTGCAAGTTCGACGAAGACGGGCGATTCAGGTTCCTCTGTCCCGTCTGCGGAGAATTTTTCACCTCGACGAAGGCCGACACGAACCTTGCCAGATGTTTCCGATGCGAAAGAAATTTCAACACCATCGACCTGGCCATGGTTTGCCGGCGCGTCGGGTTCGTCGAAGCCGCGGAGTCTCTCAAGGCTTTCCTGAGCAATGCCGGACGCGGCGGCGGTTCTCCCGAAGGTCTGTCAGGCCGATCGACGAGATAGGCGAAGGGGGAGACGATGGAATTTGCGCAGGCCGTCGAGGACTACCTCGGCTGGATGAAAGCCAACGGATACGCGGATAGTACGATTCTCGCCCATGCCAAAGCTCTGAAGCGGTTCGGCAAGTTTGTGGAATCCGCACGGATTCCATGGCCGGAAAGCCTGACGTACGCGTTTGTGCGGCATTATCGGCAAGCCGAGGGGCCCTGGGCCAGAACGGATGCGGTCAAAGGCCTTTCGCGCTTTCTTTGCGCGAAAGGCTTCGTCCGCTCTCCGATCGAAAAACCGGTCCGGAAGCTTCCCGAGATCTATGAAGACTACCTGGCGTATTTCAAGAACGCGAGAGGAGTCGGCGACGGCTATCTGGACGACGCCCGCCGACTGTTGTCCGCTTTTCGCATGTACCTTGAAAGGCGCGGACTCGATCTGGGTCGCGTCGAGATCGAACACGTCGACGAGTTCCTCGCGGGCCGCAATCGTCGTTTCTCGTCGAGCGCGAACCGCAGCAACCGTTCGCACCTTAGAAACTTCTTCAAATATTTGCGTTTCGAGCTGCGCATCGTGAAAAAAGACATAGCCGGTCTGATCGTCGGAGCCACGGAATTCGCGCAAAGAAAACCTCCGAAATTTTTAAGGCCCGGCGAGACCGAACTCGTGTTCGAAAATCTTTCCTTCGACGACAAAAAATCTTGCCGGCAGGCCGCCATGGTCCATCTGGCATTTTCCCTGGGACTGAGGCCCAAGGAAATATGCTCCGTGCTGCTCGACGACATATCCTTCGAGCGGGGCGCGATCGTCATTCCGAAGCGCAAATGCGACAACCCGGTCGAACTGCCGCTGCCGGAGGCCGCGATCAAGGCCGTCGCGGCCTATATTATCGGCGCGAGACCCGACAGCCGACACAGACATCTGTTCCTGGCTCTGACGGCGCCGTATTCTCCGCTGTCGGTCCAAAGGGCCAGCGCCGAAATAACCGCGGCGCTCAAACCCGTCAATCCCGAAGCCACCGCGTACTGGCTCAGGCACACCTATGCGCAGAACATGCTGTCGGCCGGGGCAGACATTTTCGAAGTCAAGGAGATGATGGGGCACGACCGGATTCAATCGACGCGGCGCTATCTCCAAATCGACCTTCAATCCATGCGGAGACTCTTCGATGGCTAAACAGTACAAAAGCGCTCTGGCCCCTTTGCTGGAGCAGTACCTCGAATGGCGCCGCTCCATCGGCTTCTTCTCCCGGAGCCAAAGGTCCCTGCTCCATTCGCTGGACGAGTACGCGGCAGTCCGCCGAGCGGATACGGACGATCTGACGCCCTTGTTCTTTCTCGAATTCAGGCGGTCGCTCGGGACGAGCGCCTCCACCAGGAACATGAAAATGTCGGCTTCGAGAAGCTTTTGCGGATTCCTTGTCAGAAGAAGAATTCTGCGCCGCAATCCCGTCGAGGACATACCTTTCGAAAAGGAGAACGCGTTCGCGCCGATGGTTTTCTCCCGGCGGCGGACGGAAGAATTGCTTCGCTCGGTGGAAAAGGCGATTCGCAAGGAGGAAAAGTATTTCTTTCGGGATCTGTCCGCGTACACCGCGATATTGCTTATGGCTCGCTGCGGACTTCGAATATCCGAACCGCTGCGACTGCTCCCCGTAAACTACGGCCGCAACGAAGGCTCTCTGTACATCGAGCGAACCAAGTTCCACAAGGACAGATTGATCCCTCTTCCCGAAACCTGCCTGGCCCATATGGAAAACTACCTGGGCGCAAGGCGCGCATTCGTCGGAAAGTCGAAAAGGCTTAAATTGCTTTCGAGGGGCGACGGGAGAGCATTGAGCCCCGAAGATGTCTACAGGCCTTTTCGTATGGCAGTAAAAGCAATAGGGGCGCTGCGGCCGAAAAGCGAGGTCGCCGACACGACATTCGGCGCGCCGACGCCTCACAGCCTGAGACATTCTTTCGCGATCAACACGCTCAAAAGCATAAGGGAAAGGGGAGGCTCCGCCAGAGAGATGCTGCCGGTTCTTTCCGTCTACATGGGGCATCGGAAATATCGGTATACGGCGGTCTATCTCAAATTCCTGGACGCCGAGCAAAGAAGCAATCTGGTCGATTTTTCCGTCAGGCGCCAGGAGGAAATATGAACCTTTCCGCCTGTGTCCGGACGTACTTCGAAGACTATCTCAATCGCATAAAGGGCGCGAGCCCGGAAACGATAAAGAACTACCGCGACGCGTTCTCGCTTTTTTTGAGATTCTCGTCGGAATACTACTCGACGCCCGTCGGGGAACTGACGCTGGAAGGGGTCACCCCCGCGCTGATATTCTCCTTTCTCGACTGGCTGGAAAAAGAACGGGGAAACACGGCGAGAACACGAAACAACCGGCTCGCCGCTCTCAAATCCTTCGCCAGAATGATTCGCCTGCTGCATGCCGAGCATGTCCGGATCGCCGACATGATCCTCAACATTCCCCAAAAGAAAACCGGAAAAAAACTCGTGGGCTATTTGCAGCACGAGGACATGGTGAAAGTCTTCGACAGCGTGGACCTGAAAAAAAAGGAAGGCTTCCGCGACTACGCCATCCTCAATCTGCTGTACGACTCGGGCGCTCGAGCTTCCGAAATCGCCCGGTTGAATATCGACTGGTTCGATCCGGATAAAAAAACGCTCGCCATTCTCGGCAAAGGCGAACGGTATCGGATGATAGGGCTCTGGCCCAAAACCACATAGGTCTAAATGTGTTGAGATTTCATCGGCGATTGTGATTGCGGCATGAATTTATGCATTGCGAATGAACTTAGCTATGGACTTTGGCTCCAATCGATGTTACCGTAAAATTTTTGGGACCGTGAATTCCTAAAAAAGAACGGTTAACACGCAAAAGGAGCCAAAGATGAAAGATCGAAATAAAACCCTGTCAAACATCCAGCGGGTGCTGACCATGCTGGAAAAGGCGGTGGACAGATTGAGCCGCCAGAAATTCCTGTTGCCCTCGCAGCGTCCGCCGATTCTGGATCAGATCGCAACTGCGATACGCACAATGCGAGGGTGGATTGGCGAATATCGCATGTTCGCCGGCGTCAAAGCCTTTTACGCAGTGGCGAGCCTTTGCCTGAAAGAACTGTCGAATATCATAAACGTGCTGTCGGAAATGATCAAGCCTGTTTCCGGGAAAAAGCAGGTTAAACGGACAAAACGCGAAAAGGATTGCCGGGCGTTGTTCAAAACCGTGGACGACATGCTCGAGCATATGGCGAAACTCCTGTGCGAGGCCGCGCCGCGCGAAACCGTTGTTTCCCTGGAGATGGAAAAGGCCGTGCTCAAGGCTTTCGAGGTCCATTGCTCGAGGAAGATTGAAAAAGAAACGGAAGAGATCGCATCCGACAGGGGAGAGAAAACGTACATCTTCCCCTGGGACGACCCGGACGGATACGTCGAACTGGTCGGCGACCGGGGAAAGTTCAAGACCGAAGTCGCGCAATTTCTGGAAAAAAACGCGCACGCCACGGGTCACAAGCCGCACTGCAAGAATTCTTTCGGATACCGGCTGTGCGGGTTTCGGCAAAAGCCTCGCAGAACCTTCGCGGTGGAAGGCAGGAGGGAATTTCCAATCCGCATGGTCCAGTGCCTGAGCTGCAACCAGAGATTTTCCATGGTTCCGAGCTTCCTGCCGAGAGAGAAACATTTCTGTCTGAATATAATCGGGCGGGTGTTCGACAACATGCTTCGCTTCGGCGGGAGCATCCAGGGAGCGCTGGAGAATCTGAAGCTTTTGAAGAAGCCCGTCAAAAGCAGGCAGACCGTTCTGAACTGGCTGAGGTGGATGGGGACGCTGCATCCGGCCGCGATTCTATCGAGAGCCGGCGTGAAAGGTTCCGGATACCTGCAGGAGGACGAGGGCTTCGAAAAGGAACCCAATCTCCGGACGTACTCCGTAGTGATGGTGGACCCGGCGAACATGCTGGTCTGGCATTCGGACTACGTGGACGCCGTCGACGAAAACACGCTCGCCGCCTCCTTCGAAAAGTTCGTCGAGAAAATCGAATTCAAAGTTCTCGGTGTGACCAAGGACAAATGGGCGGCTTCGACGAACGCCTTGAAGTCGGTGTTCAAAAATATCTGGATCGGGTTTTGCCGCCGCCACTTTCTGAAAAAGCTTTACGGAGACTTGCTGAAATACCAGAAGGAAACCGGATGCAGCCATAAAGACTTCTCGGAATTGTACGGGGCAGTAAAAGGAATACTTGAGACTTCGTACTCGGGCGGAGCTATGAGAGCCCGCCTGAACGCATTGCGGCACGACGCATTCAAACATCCGATTTTAAAGGGCAGGATAGATTCCCTGAAGGAGGACGCCGTTCGGTATACTTCGTGCAGAAACAGAAAAGGCATAACCCCGACTACTTCCAAAGTCGATGGCTTTCTAAAGGTAGTCAAAAGGAAGTTGAGGCAGGCGGAAAGCTTCCGCGACAGGGATTGCACTCTGCATATTTTCCGGGCGATGGCGAACGCGCGCAATTTTCTTCCTTTTCTGCCGGGCGCCAAAAATGCGCACAGGAGCCCGTTTATGCTGGCGCAGGGAGAAACTTTCGATCTGCCTTGGATTGAAACCATGAATGTGCATAACGCGTTTTTGTTCAGCGACAATGCGTTCTAAAGCCGCATCTCACAACTTTTAGACTTATGTGCCCAAAACGACCGGCTTGCTGGAATGCTATATCGCCGACCACCGCCCGGAGCCCAAACCAGCATGGCGCAAACGTCTTTTCGTCAACCAGCGCCTCGAAGAGTTCACTCGACACGGCATTCGCCGACTCTGCAAAAAATATCTGGAAAAAAGCCTGCCGGCCAAGCAATTGAAAAATCTGAACCCGGCCCACAGCTTCAGGCATTCGTGCGCCGTCAACCTGCTGCTTTCCGGAGCTTCGCTTACCGATATAAAGAACCATCTCGGCCACGAAAACCTCAATTCGACCATGATCTATCTCCATCTGAACATCACCCGCAAGAAAGAGATCCAGAAAAAATTCATCGAGTACACGGAATCCAGGTTGAAACAGGACGAAAAGATCGACGAACTGATCGACTGGGAAAACAAAACCGAAACTTTGAAATGGCTCGACAGCCTGTGATTGAATACGAAGGCGGTCGAGAGGATGCGGAGGTGACTTCCCACCCTGAATTTTATGTTGCGTGTTTTTTTCAAGACTGAACGAGAAACAGATAACCCACTGAAATTATTGAAGATTTGCAATTCAACCCGTTTTGTGGCATATCCTGAATAATTTCAGGGGGTTAGGAAAACTCGCAACATAAGGGACATTCTGAAGATCGCGTCGAAAATCAGCGAGGGATGGTTCAGATTCCTCTGTCCGATCTGCGGCGAGTTCGACACCGCGGTCAATCCCAGGACCAATCTGGCCAGATGCTTTCGCTGCGAGAAAAACTTCAATACCATCGACATGGTAATGACGGTCGAGCGCCTGGACTTCGTAGCCGCCGTCGAATATCTGCAAGCTCTTCCGCCGGGACCGGAGCGCGAACCTTCGGAGCGTCTCGGGCGGACGAACGCGGCAATCCGGCGGCCGGCACGATGAGCGCGGACCGGTTGCGCCGTTTGGAAAAGGTGATCGACCGAAGCCGCCGGCGTTTTTGCGAGATCGGGGCGGCGCTGAGGAAGATCCGCGACGAAAAGCTCTACAAGGTTTCGCTGTTCGACAGCTTCGAGTTCTATGTCAGGCATCGCTGTGAAATGGGAAAATCCCAGGCGTACCGGCTGATCGAGGCGAGCAGGGTAATGGAGAATCTTTCCCCGATTGGGGACGCGCTTCCCGCCAACGAAGCCCAGGCCCGCGTGCTGGCCCGACTTTCGCCCGTCGAGCAGAAAAGGGTCTGGCGCGAATTTCCGGAGTCCGGCGCCGAACAGACCGCCTCGAACATAAAACGGTTCGTCCGCGCGACCGGCGCGAAGACCCAGGACCCTCGAAAGGACCTGACCGGCGTGATCGGCGACGACTGCAAAAAGGCGGCCCTGGAAATGATGAATCAGATCGACCTGGCGAAAAACGACTCGTGGAGGACCACTTCCAGACAGGCCGCGCTGCTTTGGAACCGGTCCATGAAGGACAAGATAATTTCGAAGCGCTGAAGCGGCGCGCGGACGAATGGAAGACGACATTCTCGCCCAAATAGCCGGTCTTCCGCTGGACGAGCAGTTCCGGATTCTTCTGCACAAGAAGATCATGCACAAGGAGGGCGCGGCCGGACGGCGGATGAAGAAGTACTACAAGGATCTGTACGCGAAGACCGGCGTCATACCGAAGCCGCTCGTGCTTGCGGCCAAGGGGATCCAGGAGGGAAGAAGATGCAGCGGACGCGCCCCGGCCCTCGACGACGAGGTGAAAAGGCGCTTTGCGGAAATGGCGGAGGCCTCCGCCGACCTGTCCGACGAGCGCTTCATGTTCGTGAGCCGAAAGTGCAGGACCATCGAGAACTACCGCTGCTGGCTCGAGGAGGAATTCGGGGGCCCCCTTTCGATTCACGCCCTCAGGCGATACGCCAAAACGGCCGGCCTGAAAAGGCATTTGGAAAAGCCCGACTTCGGACAGGAGCGAACGGTCCGGCACGCCTTCGTATCCGTGCCGGTTTTCGGCCTTGTTCAAATGGACGGATGCACGGCGAGATACATCAGGATACGCGATTCGGCGGGCCGCTGGAAAAAGCCGGTTCTCATCGAGATCTACGATACGCGTTCGCGCTATATGTTCTCCATGGACGCCTTCTTCGGCGAAAGCAGCAGAAGCGCCCTGCGCCTGTTTTCCAATTTTCTTCTGAGCGTCGAATTTCCCCGGCGGACAGTCCGGTTCAGGCCGGACGGGGCGGGCGGCTTCAGAAACCTCGAAAGAGTGATAAAAGAGCTGAACATGAAGTATTCCATGCCCGGCGGCTTCTTCATGAAGCCGGATTTCGCGCGTCCGGCCAGGCCGAAGGACAAGGCGCACCTGGAATCGTCGCACCGGGCCCTTCACAACTTCGAAGCGCGCGTGCTCAAGCGCTACGAGGACAGGATAGTCAAATACGCTCCCGGCTTTGCGTTCGGGCAGGGAAAAAAGGAGGCGACCATCGCGACCTGCGTCGATATCGACATCGAGCGGCTGAGAAGCGACGGGCTCTTCGAAATCTACCGCAGGGAACGCAACAGCCGGATGCGCGACTTCTCCGAAGAAGGAAGGACGGCATCCTGGGTCCCCGAGAAAATGCTCGGGGAGTACCTCGAAAACGCCGACACGTTCGTCTTCGACCCGGAAACGGTCCGGGGCCTCGCCAAATACGGATACAAGAAGGTCAAGGCGACGGTCTCGAAGAAAAGGACCCTCGTCTACGGAAAACGCGAATACTACGTGGCCTCCGGCGCGGAAAACTTCGGCACGGCGAAAAGCACGCCGGTTATGATATCGTGTTCGGAAAGCGGAAAGCTGTTCATTTTCGAACGCGGGGCCGACGGCGTTTTTCTCGGGGAGGCGCTGCCTCGAAAGCCCTTTGCAAGGCCCGTCGAACCGGTCGCGGAGGAAAACGAAACGGAAAGGATCGCGCGCTTTCTGCAATCCAAGGGCATGGCGGTCGATTTGAAGCAAATATCGGAGAGGCGCGAAAAAGGGCTGAACCTGGAGACCGCGCGCCGCGTCCACGAAGCCAATAAAAGGCGGTACGAAACGTACGAAGCCAAAATTCGGCTGCCCAAACAAGCCAGGGCGAAGGCGATTTTCGACGCCTTTCTCCTGGACTGCGACCGCCGCCTGGAAAGAACCGACGTCGCTCCATACGCGGCGTTCGAGGAAAGGACCGAACGCAAATGAAAAGAAAGGAAAGCTTCATAAACGACAAGCGCCGGATATCGTATCTCGGCGCGGTCTACAACAGAATCTACAGGGGAAAAAGCGTTCTGATAGAAGGCGACTACGGCGCGGGCAAGAGCAGGTTCCTGAATCTGATCGCGCCCAAAAAGCTTCGCGGGGTCCGCGTAGAATCCCTCTTCGGGATCCACGAGACAATGGCCTCGATTCTGCGCGAATTGAACTACGAGACGACCGCCCACTATCGGCGCACCCCCGAATATCTCAAGACGATATGCGGCCTGTCGGACTGCTTCCTGGTCATGGACGAGGCGAACGACCTGGATCCGCGCGTCTGGCCCTACTTCAAGAGAATCATGGACGCCGGGGTCCCCGTCGTGATGGCCGGGCTTCCCAGAGTGAGGACTTTTCTGAAAAGCGAACACCCAGACATCCTCGGCAGGCTCAAGACGCTGGTTCTCTATCCGATCGTCGTCGAAGACTTCATCGAGGAATACAAGGACATCGAGGCGGAAGCCGTCGAACAGATCTACGTCGCCGCGCGAGGGGACATGCGAAAGTTCAAGGAGATCTGCACGGATTGCCGCGACAAGGCCAGGGAACTCGAATACAGTTTCGTGGACGTCAATCTCGCCCTGGAGTTCATAGCCGGTCTGCCCCCGACGTAACTCCTCTACGCCTGAAAACTCCAAAGTACGCAAAAGCCGTCCTTCATGGACGGCTTTTTTTTGTCGAAAAGACGGGCCGGAAAAGTGCCGGAATGCGCTTTTGGGGAAACGTCCCGTCAAAAAGAACCCATTTTGGCGAATTCGGTCGAGCGTTACACTATTTTGTCAAGTCCCAAATATGAAACGCACAACATAACCGGCTGATATTATTAATGATATGATCAAATGCGCCCGTGCTTTTTCTTAAAAAGCGCGTTACATTATTTGCATCCCATCATTCGTTCAGACACTATTTATCAAGAATTTAACCTTGGAAATCCTTATAATTCATCATTTCAAGAGAGAATAAAAAAATCTATAATAGCTATTGGGGCAATTGAAAATCTGAAAAATGAGCTTCAGGAAATTGGATGGGATGAAACAGACATCAATCCATTGTCGCATAACCTTGAAGGTTCATTGAATCAAGCGGCATTTATTATGCAAAAATTACGATCTGGCATGAGCGATGTTCACGGCACCAAGCCGGTTATATCAGCGGTTGTATACGACTCAACAAAGTGGTCATTATTAATACTAAGAATACTGATTACCAGGAAAGACTTATAACCAGGGGATTAAGGGCGACGGCAAAAAACCGCCGCGCCTTATGCCCGCCGTTGGGTCACTGCCGAACTCAATTTTTTGGAGATTTGGCGATGTTATCGAGCCAGCTTTATTTGTTCCAAATTATTTCGGCGAATGCAGTCTGAACCGTGAGAATCTGAGTCAGTCTATAGCGCTGAGATAAATTGATACAATTGTGCTGAGATAAATTGACACATTAACCAACATGGCGATTCATTTTTTTCTTTCCAAGTAGGACTTTAAATTTAAGGCGAGGGGCTGAATTCATTCGTCAATCGTATCGGAGATCGAAACGGTGGTTTGACGAAGAAGGGGATTCACATCCTCCCTTTGGATTGACGAGTCACAGATCCATGGCTGGTATGATGCTCCCCAAAATTTGGACACAGCGTTAGGGAAAATTTGAGGAAAACCGAACCGAAAGGAGAGAGCGCCTATAACCTGCAAATAATGCGTCTAATGGACGAAGAGTTCACTTGTCACCCTTTTTACGGCAGCCGGTGGCTGACGGCGTGGCTGAAGCGGCAGGACCACAGCGTCAATGTAAAGCGCGCAAGCCGGCTAATAGCGAAAATGGGCATCGAGGCTGTCTATCAAAAGCCCAACCTGAGCAGGGCCGACAAGGAACATGAAAAATATCCGTCCCTGCTCGGCGGCCTGAATGTGGAGCGACCCGACCAGGTCTGGGCGAGCGACATAACGTATATCAGAATGAGGACCGGATTCGTGTACCTGGTGGTCGTGATGGACTGTTAGAGCCGGTACGTTGAGTGCGAGTTCTGCATGGTTGCTCTTGAGAAAAGGTTGGAAAGAGGCATGCCGGAAATATTCAACACCGACAATGGTTCCCGATTTACTACCATAGGCTTCGCGAGAATCCTGGAAGCAAATTGCGTAAGGACAAGCATGGACGGGAAGGGGCGAGGGGGCGACAACGTCTTCGCCGAGCGACTGTGGAGGGGTCTGAAGTACAAGCGAGGCATAAGCAAAAGGCTACCGTGGCATAGCAGAAGCAATCCATTGCTTCGGAAAGTACATTGGAGTCTAAAACAGCGAGAGGCTCCGCCAGTCTCTGGCTTATAATGTTCCCGAAGGGATTTACAGAGGGATGACGATTTTGTAATTTCGCCGGACTTGGCGGGATCGGACCGGGCCTAAAAAGGGGGGCGCAGGAAAAAAAGAGGTGGTTCAATGTAAAAATGAAGGAGCAGGATCCACCTTAAATTTTGCCAAATTGTGTCTTGACGATTGGGGGGCGCCTCAGCAGGCAGAAAATGTTAGAAAAGCGCAAACGCAAGCTCCCATGAACTGGCTATAAACTGACACGGACCAGTTCTATGTAGTTCGAAACTGACATATAGACTGTATGCAGATTTTATGTCTTTATATCAGTTTAACTTTATGTATAAATATATCTCTCACAAGTTAAGTCCATAATATGTGATTAAATGGAAATGGGTGCAATGTTTACGCGCGTAAACATTTCCCTTTCCCATGCAACTCAAGTCTGAGTATCAAGGGCACTTACAATACTTTTCAGAATTAATCAAGAATTATTTTCAAAACCTTGTTTTGAAACTTCAATTCGAAGAATCGTTATTCTATATGGAATTATTGAAAAAAGGCTGTCTATATGTGTCAATTTATCTCAGCACAATTGTATCAATTTACCTCAGCGCTATAGGTCAGTTGCTTTGCTTTGCGCATGAGCCTTCAGAGTTAGCCGAGGGAGATTTCAGGGTTAGATTTCCTGAACCTCCGCGATGTTTTGTGAGTTTTGTGAGTTATGCATTATTATGGAGGCCTGTCTTGTCGGCCATTTGGATTTAAGTTGTTAGCACCTCTAAAGTGCCACAACCAGGTCGGAAATGTCAAGTGTGATTATAGGCAGGTTACGGGCGGTTCAGTAGGTCCCTTCGCCGACGGCCCAGGCGTCGATTGGAAGTCCGTGGGCCTGAATGACGGAATTCAACCGTAACCAGTATTTCCGGTCCTTGACCGATTCGAGAATCAGAGCTATCCTCTCTCTTCTATTTTGATAGTAACGTCTTTCTGAAGAAAAATGCAAAACTCTGATAGGGCTCGTTATTCCCTGAACATTTCCTCGCTGTATTGTGCTTGATGATAAGCTTGAGCATTATCGACGTCATTCAAATATTCTAAAAGTTCGCCAAGGATTATGAGGTAAAATGTAGAAGTCTGCGAACTAATTAGATGTGTTATGCCATGAAAATGGCGATGGTGGAGATTGTCTAAATCCAGCAATGATGTGATTTCGTAATTTTTTCGCCAATTATCGCCAACCTCCCAAGCGACGGCAAGGTTAATATCCTTTTCATATTTCTCTTCATTCTCAAATTCTTGAAATAATGCGTCCAAGTTATACTTGTATTCCAATATGTTCGGGTGAGATTTTTTCCCTACGGGTATTCCGATTTCTTGCACACCTAAAGGGTTAATTTCTTTATCAAAGATGTGGTTAGCTACGGGTTCCTCTGTGTAGAATCTAAAAATACCATCGTATGTCTCATATTGGCTAGTCGCCATCAATTTTATTCCTCTTATAACACCTCCGGCTATTAGCTGGTTAAAAAGAACAATGACGTCTTGCTCCGACTGCGGTGTTGAGGATATTGAAATTTCGTGGATCGGTTTGAAAAAATGTTGATTTTTTAACGTTATAGGATTCTCTTCCTCGTGACGCTCTTGCTCCTTAACCCATTCGTGCAAATTAATCTGCGGCGTGATTATTGGACGAGCACCCGTATCTCTTCTCAACAGTTTCTTCCATTTTTTGTAACCGTTCACGACGATTTTTATAGCAATTAAAAAAAAATCGAAGAATTTGAAAAAAGTTCGTGCGTTCCAGGCTGGATTGTTGTATGACAATGGCCATGGAAACAGTTGTGACATATCGAGGACGGTCTGTAAGCCAAGACGACATAACAACGATAAAGAAGGTAATCTACGATTATCCCGGTTCAAGTCGAAGATTCATTTCACAGGAACTCTGTCGAATATGGGACTGGCGCCAGCCAAACGGTTTGCTGAAGGACATGGTATGCAGAAGTATGCTGCTTTTGCTCGAATCCCGCGGGTTCATCAAGCTGCCGCCTCGAAAATGCACGCCGAACAATCCATTGGCCAACCGAAAAAAGCCGGAGAAGATCGTCGTAGACGAAACGCATTTCGAATGCAGGCTGTCCGAGCTATCCATTTCTCTGGTTCAAGTTCGAAAAACCTCCCGTGAAAAAATGTTCGACAGTCTTGTCGAACAATACCATTATTTGGGCTACACCCAGCCGGTGGGCGAACATCTCAAATATATGGCTTTCCACGACGGCAGGCCGCTGGCGTGCCTGGCCTGGGCTTCGGCCCCCTGGCATATCAAGGCAAGGGATCGATTCATCGGATGGACGAAGCAGGAGCGGCGAAAGAACCTCCACTTGATAGCCAACAACACGCGTTTTCTGATTCTGCCGTGGGTTCGGATACCATGCCTGGCTTCCCGTCTGCTTTGCGTCAGCCGGAAAAATTTGTCGGAACACTGGCTTCGGCTCTACAACCATCCTGTTTATCTTGTCGAAACATTCGTCGATGTTCGGCGTTTTTCCGGAACCTGCTACAAGGCGGACAACTGGATTCTGGCGGGTCTGACCACCGGGCGCGGCAAAGCCAACAAGACCCATGTGCCGTTGGTATCCAAAAAGGCCGTGTTCGTCAGAGCCTTGAGAAAAGATTTCAGAAAGAGACTGCGCGATGTCGCCTGAGGACGCTCTGAAAATATTTCTCGAAGGCCCGCAAGCCGTCGTCGACAAGCTTTGCGAACTCGAAGAAACCGTCCGTCGCCAAGCGAACAAAATCGAGGAGCTTGAAAATAAAATCTCCAGGCTTTCCAAAAACTCTTCGAACAGCGGCAAGCGTCCATCGTCCGACGACATCGTAAAACCCGAATCCTCCGGGAAGAAAAAAGAGGGCAAAAAACGGAAAATCGGCGCCCAGCCCGGTCATCCAAGGCACGAGCGTCCTCTTTTCGCCCCCGACGAAATAGACGTTTTCAACCCCCTCGTCTATCCGAGCTGTCCGGACTGCCACGGCGAAGTATTTCCGACGGGCGGCGCTCCTCGGACAATCCAGCAAATCGAGTTGCCGGAGGCGCCCGTGATCAAGTTCGAACACCGCTCCTATCCGGTACAATGCGAAAAATGCGGCGGGATCCACTACATGCCTTTCGACGACGATATAGTCAAAGAGGGTCTTTTCAAGGAGCGGCTGACCGCTCTTGTGGCCTACATGAAATACGTGTGCCACGTCTCTTTTTCCACGTTGAGGAAATTCGTCCGGGACGTCCTCGGGGTAAAGGTTTCCCGGGGATACTTGTCGAAATTGATCGGAAAGGTCGGCCTGGCTCTCAACGCTCCGTACAACGAACTGCTCGACCGTCTGCCCTTGGAGAGAATCCTGAACGTCGACGAAACCGGACACAAGGAAAACAAGGAAAGATTCTGGACCTGGGTTTTCAAGGCGGAATTGTACGTATTGTTCAAAATAGACAAATCCAGAGGTTCCCAGGTGCTGATCGAGGTTCTGGGAAAAGAGTTCGACGGCGTTCTTGGCTGCGATTATTTCTCGGCATATCGCAAATACATGAAGGATTTCGATATCACGATCCAGTTTTGCATCGCGCATTTGATTCGAGACATCAGGTTTTTGAAGACTCTGCCCGACGAAGACACGAGGCGATACGGCGAAAAACTTCTTGAAAAGGTCCGAAACCTTTTCAAAGTGATTCATGGACGCGACGAAATGTCCGACCGGGATTTCGCCGAGGCTCTGGCGGAAGCCAAAAAAGAAACGATCGAAACGGCTTTGCAAGACGTTCCGAGCCGAATCGACGAAAACGGAAAGGAAACAAAACGCGAAGCCCAAAACATGGCGAACAGGTTTCGGGAACACGGCGAGGCGTATTTCGAGTTCGTCACCACCCCCGGCGTCGATCCTACTAACAATGTCGCCGAGCGCGCAGTAAGATTTATAGTCATCGACCGACATGTAACCCAAGGCACACGAAGCGCTAAAGGAAGAAATGCCAGCGAACGATTGTGGACGGTAATTGCCACCTGCGCGCTGCAAGGACGCTCCGCGTTCGATTTCATTCTGCAGGCGGTCCGAGCTTTTTTCAATGATCGCCCCGCTCCTTCTCTGATTCCGGACACGTCGTAGTTTCGGCGAGGCCGCGTTCTATTCGTCAATGTTTCGAGATATGAACATGCGAGCCTTGAGAGTACGGATTCATTGCCGCGGCATCCCGCAAATCCTCGCTGTTTCAAGTCCCGGCATTGTCGATTTGCGATTTGTTCGCGTATTCGCCGAAATGTCGATTCGCAACGACCGCATCTTTAAAAAGAACTATAGCGCTGAGCCAGGCTCGAAGAGACTTGATGCGAACCGCCGAAGAGCTGCGCGGCATCGCATCCCTCTGCGTTCCGTAAACGAGCTTTTGGAATCGGGACGACTTTACGCCGACCGCCGGAACAACGCCGTCTTCCCAATGCTTGGAAAAAATGCCCGTATCGTCGGCGCGGAGTTGCGCGGCACAGGCGCGGCGAAATGGAAGGGCATGACCCCCGGAAAAGTCTCGGCGCATTCATCGTCAACTCGCGCAAAAGCAAAAAGATGGCCCTCTGCGAATCGGCCTTAGACGCCATATCGGTCTTCATGCTTCTCCCATGGTGCGTCGCCGTTTCGACCTCCGGGGTCTCGGCCGATCCGGCGTGGCTGGGAAACGTCCTGTCCAAAGGATACGAGGTGTTCTGCGGCTTCGATTCGGACGAAACCGGAGAACGCTTCGTCCGAAAAATGATCTGGCTCCATCCGTCCGTTAAAAGACCGAGGCCGGAACGACGTCATCAAAAACGCATAGCGTCGCGATTCCCTACATCGCGTTCTCTTTTTAATCCACCCTCGCAAACATATCCCGAAGATCCCTTTCCGGCCATGCGTCTTCGAATCGACAATTCAGAGCGGCGTCACTTGAATCCCCTTCTTCGCCGTATCTCCATATCGATTTCAAATACAATGGACAAATCCATTCAGCCCCACGCCCTGAATTTTAAGCTCTACTTGGAAAGAAAAAAATGAATCGCCATGTTGATGAATGTGTCAATTTACCTCAGCGCAATTGTATCAATCTATCTCAGCGCTATAGAAAAGAAGCAATCCGGCAAATCCCCGTTGAAAAACGAAGGCGGCAATCGAAAAAAAAGCTTCCACTTCCCATGAACCGAGACGGCAAAGTCTTGCGCAATTCTCCGAATCGCACAGAGCATTTCTTTGACTCCTGACTTTTTCAACCGGCATCGTCTTCTTTGCCACAGATTCCGAGATTCTTTTGCGAAAGGTGCGACAGTAGTCTTGAGATGCATCGGGATGCAAAGCAAGGGCTTGCCAGGTAAATCCAAGAGAACTCGAAGCATCCCCGTTTTACAATTGCATCCGCGTTTGAAAGCGATCGGAAAGGCTGGCGTTTTCGCAAATGCCGACTGGATGGCGAACGTCCAAAGTACAAGGCGAAACGTCGAAGAAACACTAGATACTTTAGCTTCAATTACAGCGAAAGAGATCGACCGCCGAGCCATTTTAAATGTCGTCAAATAGCATTGTTTGCTAAAAAGCCAGCGCCGAAACATTCAGGTCGATAGTTGAAGCTTTTCTGGTTTTAACTTGAATTAAGCAATACAGCCCGTGAACGGTTACCATTTTTTTAATCTGTTGACAATTCCCACTGCAAGGATTTCGGCCACTTCTTTTAGCTCAGGTTGGAAGCCTTTTCTTCCCAAATCGGGGTCGGCATTTTTAAAATGCACAATTACATGAATTTGGTTTTGATAACCTATGTTAGAAGTTAATGGTATAGACAGGTAGTCTCCTTGTATCATGTAGTTGTTTGCTAATATTAGACCTCCTCTAATAACTCTCCAACCTTTTCGAAGTTTTGCTAATTTATCGTTAAACTCGTCCCATAAATTCGTGGAATAGGAAAAGAAGCCATATGCTTCAATTTTGTAATTTTCGATCAATTCTTTGTGCTCTGGTTCATACCTTTTGGTAGGTAGTTCGCAAAGCTCATCTGTTGAATAAAATTCAAAAATGCCATTCATTTTAGTATATTTTGAGGGAAGTCGTGTCGGGTCTCTCTCTTGCTCGATCAGCTTTTTATGTGTTGTAAGAATGATCTTTAAGTCAGCACAGGCATTCAGGTTAAGATGAGGATATATGTATGATGCTTCCAGATCATTCGTTTCTTCAAGTTCACCTTCTAAATTGACACATGATAAATCAAAGATTATTGGATTTTCCTGTGTCCGAAATATATCAATACAACCTAATGGTGTTTTTAACAACAAGAGATATCGCCACTGCCAAGCAGAGTGAGCGCTAAAATACTTTAAAGTTTTTGGCCTTGTTAAATCACCTCCATATTTTATTGTAAAGGTTGAGCCCGATTCAATTTTGTCAAAAGGTTCATGGATTAAGTGCGATTGTTTTACAAACGGCCTCGGGACAATGCCTTCCTTGTCTTCAACCCACTTTCGACCATTACTAATTTCGCCTATAAATTCAAAATCAGGGTGCTTTGTTCCTAGTTGTAAATAATTGAACCCATATGCGATATATGTTGCCCCGACGCCTTTATTTCCTCTTGTATTCCTTCCCTCTTTAAACGATATGTTTGGTGCTAAAAACGCTTGGTGCTAAGTCCAACATTATTTGGCCCAAAGAGTCCCGGATTAGGTGACCCCGCATAGCCCGCCATATCCCGCGTACCCCGCCGAAAAAATCAAATAATACCCCGCCTACCCCGCAGTTTTCGAGAAAGCCTCCAGTTCCAGGCCGTTGACAATTGCGCGACAATGCGCGATGTCGTCGGTTTGCAAACCAAAACCCAATGAAAAAGGAGGCTCTGGAAGATGTACACCGAAAACACCCGCAGTTGCAAGACCCCGAATCCGGCTTCGGCCACCGTCGAACAAATAAACGAATACACGCGCATGGTCATCAAGGGGCTGATAGCCTGCATTCTGCCCCCGTGCCCCGGCTGCGATCTGGAATCGGCCCGGTTCAAACGTCACGATCTGCGGCGGAGAAACTTCCATGTCGTCGTCGAGCAGTTCGTCCATGTCGTGACCGGCCTGCTGATCAGGTGGAAATGCCCGGCCTGCGGCAAGACTTTCACGCAGTATCCCGACTTCGCCCTGCCATACAAGAGATACACGCTGCCGACGATCATGGATTTGTGTTCGAAATACACGGAGGACGAGGCGGCGACCTACAGAAAGGTCGTTCGCAGCGCGCAACCCGGCTATCGCGACAGCGAAATGCAGCTGGAGCATTCGACCGTCCATCGCTGGCTGACCTCTCTGAGTCGTCTGAAGACGACGCTGGCGCGGGCCGCCGATCTGATTCTGCAGGCCGCTCCGTGTTCTGACGTTTGCCGGGACTCCGCGAAGCTTTCGGTCGGCCCTGCGAAGCATCGAAGCGACGCGAGAAAATCGATGCTGGAGCGGTGCCGACGATTGTTTTTCTTCGAGGGCGAATACCGCGCGACATTCGGCCTTTCGATTTTCCCCGAGTTGGCCACGGCCTGTCTGCACGGCTGATGTAGAGTGTCTCTCATGGAGGCACTCTATGGACAAAAAACAGAAAAAATGGGCCGTGTTCTGGTGCGACCTGCTCTTTCCGATCATCTACGAGGAGATCGGGCCCGGACTGAAGAACGCCATGCTGAAAAAGATAGCGTCGGAGGCCGTGGAGTTTCCGGACGGCAAGGTCAAGAAGCCGTCGCTGTCGACTTTGAAGAGAAAGCTGGCGAAGTTCGAGGAACACGGTTTCGAGGGGCTCTTCAGGAAGCCGCGAAGCGACCTTGGCGGCACTCGGGCCAATTCGTCGGAAGCGATATCGCTTGCGGTGGATATAAAGAAGGACCAGCCCAAAAGGTCGGACCGCGCCATAAACCGAATTCTGGAGGAGCAGCTCGGAGAGACGGTCAGCCGGTCCACGCTCTACCGCCATCTGAAGCAGGCGGGCGCCACCAGGCTGAAGCTCGGAATCGGCAAGATGAAGGTCCGGGGTCGCTGGACCGTGGAAAAAACCCACGACATGCGGGAGGGCGATTTCTCCGACGGACCGTACGTGTTGAAAAACGGAGAAGCGGTCCCCACCTACCTGTCGGCCTTCGTGGACTGCCACAGCCGCTACGCGGTCGAAGCCCGCTACTACTATCGGGAAAACCTCGACGTTCTCGTCGATTCTCTGATCCGCGCGCTGGCCAAGCACGGAGCGCCGTTTTCGATATACGTGGATCGAGGAAGCGTCTATCTGTCTCTGGGATTGCGGGCGGCGTGCCACGTCATGAACGCCCGCCTGCTTCACAGGCCTGCGGGGGACCCCGCTCCGGGCGGACTGATAGAACGGTTCATACTCGACGTCCAGGACCAGTACGAGGCGGAAGTCAGGGTCCGGCCGGGCCTCGTCGATCTGGAAGAACTCAACAGGGGGCTGGCCGCATGGGTTGCTGTCGCCTACCACAAGGACGTCCACAGCGAGATCCACTGTCCGCCGGAGGACAAATACAAAAGCGGGTTGACCGCTATGCGCCCGGTGGACATGAACAGGGTCCTCGACGCGTTCAAGCAAAGGGTCTTTCGAACGGTCAACAGGACTTTCTCGGACGTGCGGCTCAACAATCTGTTCTTCCTCGTCGATTCGAAGCATCGGGGAGACCGCGTCGAGGTCGCCTACGATCCTTTCGCCTCCTTCGACGTCGTCGATATCTATTCGCCGCAGGGAAGGTATCTCGGCCAGGGCGCGCTGCACGACAGAAGCGTAAAGCGGATACCCGAGACGCAAAGCCCCGCGCCGGAGGCGAAGTTCGACTACATAGGCCTTCTCGAGAGAAAGCACGAAAGGCAATTGCGGGAGAATACGCGGGGAATCGACTATCGAAAGGCCGGCGACTCGAAGCCATGGCCCTTCCAGCTTTTCGCAAGAACCTTCGCCAGGCTGCTCGGCTTGAAAGGCGGCCTGGCCTCCCTGAGCCCGGAGCAGCTCGAAGCGCTTCGAAAAGCATACGGCAAATGCGCCTCGCTCGACGAAGGCATGGTCAAAAAGGCCTTCGAAAATGCTCCGGACAAGTCGTTTCCCTATATCCTCCTGGAACTTGAAAACATAATAAAAGCAAAGGAGTGAAAACGATGTTTCTCAACCATTTCAAACTTGCGGACCACCCTTTTTGCGAGGCCCCGCCGCCGGACTGGCTGCTGGCCGACGACCGATTCGGACAGGCCCTGGCCCGCCTGGAATTCTTCAGACGCCAGTCGGAGTTCGCTCTCGTCGCCGGCCAGACCGGCGTGGGCAAGACTTCGCTTCTCGGCCTTTTCAGGCAAAGCATGCCCAGGAACCGCTACCGGACGGTCTACCTGCATCTCAACGGCATGACTCCGACCGCCTTTCTGCGGCTGATAGTCGCGCGGCTGGGAGAAGCGCCCCGAATGGGGAAGGATCGCCTCTTTCTCCAAATCATCGACAGAGTGGAAAACAGCGAAGCCAAAACCGTCCTGATCTTCGACGAGGCCCACCTCATATCTCCGCAGTCTCTGACCGACCTTAGACTGCTCGCATGTTCGCCCGCGACGGGCTCGGGGGCCTTGAAAATCCTTCTGAGCGGACAGGAATCGCTGCTGGAGACTCTGAAGCGCTCGGCGCTGGCCGATCTTAACAACCGGATATCGATTCGCTGCAGGCTTCGGCCGCTTTCCAGGCCGAGGACTTCGGCGTACATCGACCATCGCCTGCGCATGGCCGGCGGAAACGAAAAAATCTTCGCATCCGAAGCCAAGGAAATAATACACGACTACTCGGGAGGCGTTCCCAGGCAGATCAACAACATAGCCACCGCCTGCCTGATCGCGGGCGCGGCGACGGAAGCAAATCAGATCGGGGCCGATCTGGTGAACGAAACAATGTCCGACTTCGGTCTGGCATAGCGAAAGGAGCAAGCATGTATTCAAAGGAACTCCTGGCCAGGCTGAGAAACGAAATACCCATATCGATCGTCATAGGACTCACTTTCAACACCCCTTTCGTGGGAAAATTTAGAATTTTTGATTCGAGGTAACGGAATTTTTAAAAAGCCTGTAAACACAGCATGTTACGCAACTTACAAGATTGGAATGAATATGATTCATTAAATAAATCGCAATAATAGTGGACAAGATCGGAATTTTCGGATATTCGAACTTCGAGCAGTGCAACTTTTTTCTTGAGGTGAAAACATGAGAATGCCGATCGAAATGGAAATGAAAAAAAAACGCGAAAAGATGATCGCGTACGCGGTGGGCCACCTTCCGATTATCAAAGAATTCGCAATGAAGCTTGGAATAGTCGAAGAGATCAACCGCATGATCCCCAGCCAAATGGCAGAAAGTCCCGGTACCGTCTTCCTGGGAATGATTCTGGATACGCTTTCGGGGAGATCTCCGCTGTACAGACTGGACGAGTTCTTTGAAAACCAGGATACGGAGCTGCTGCTGGGAGACAAAGTCGGGCCGGAGGCCTTTTGCGATTACAATGTGGCGCGCGTGCTCGACAAGGCCTACCAAGTCGGCACAATGAAGATATTCGCCGAGCTTTCCAAAAGGGCAGTGCTGATTTTCGACGTGGACATGAAGCACGTCAGCTTCGACACCACCTCGGTCAGCGTGTTCGGAGATTACGAACAAGGTTCGGACGACGCGAATATTCCGTTTCTGATCACGCACGGCCACAGCAAGGACCACAGGCCGGATTTGAAACAGTTTCTGATATCCCTGCTTTGCGTCGAAAGAAACATACCTCTCGTCGGCGGAACGGAAAGCGGCAACGAGTCGGACAAAAACATTAACAACAAGGTCCTTTCCTCGGTATCCAGTCACCTTGCCAAATGCGGAATCGAAGAAGGCGCGTTTATCTACATAGCCGACAGCGCGATGGTGACGGAAGAAAATCTTGCGAAAACGGACCCTTCAATCCTGTTTATAAGCAGGCTTCCGGCGACTTACAACGAATGCGGCAGAGCGATATCCGAAGCGATAGAAAAGGACGAATGGGAAGAAGTCGGGGTGCTGGCCGAAACGAAGCCGACAAAAAACCGGCCGGCGGCGTTTTACAAGGCTTCGGAAAGCACGGTCGAGTTGTACGGAAAAAAATACAGAGCGGTCGTGGTCCATTCGAGTTCCCACGACAAGCGTCGGCAAAAGAGAATAGACAGAGAGTTGAAGACTGATATGAAGGACGTCGAATCAAGGCTCAAGGCTGTTTCGAAAAAGGAATTCCACTGTCTGGCGGACGCGGAGAAGGCGAAGGCCGAGCTTGCGGAGAAGAAGAACAAGTACTACAGCATCGATGCGCGAGTGGAAGAGATTCCGAAGTACAAAAGAGGCAGGCCTAAGAACGGAGTCAAAGAACTGGACAGGATGATGTACTCGGTTGGCGGAACGGTCGCGGAAAAGACGAGCGCCATAGAGAGATTCAGGAAAGAAGCGGGGTGTTTCGTCCTTTTGACGAACGTGTGCGAGGAAGGAGAGGACGGCTACAAGGCGAAGGACATTCTGAAGGCCTACAAGGATCAGCACGGAATAGAACGAAATTTCGGATTTCTGAAGGATCCCGTCATAGTAAACAGCATCTTTTTGAAGAAGCCGGAGAGGATAGAAGCGCTGGGTCTTGTGCTTTTGCTTTCATTGCTCGTCTGGAGATTGATAGAACGAACGATGCGTCTATATGTGGAAAACACAGGGCGCGATTTGCCGGGTTGGAAAAACCGCAGGACTGCAAGACCGACTTCCTTTATGTTGATGACGAAGTTTGCGGGAGTTATCGTGTTGCTATCCGGTTCCGGAAGGAAATTGAACAAACCCATGACGAAACAGCAGAAGGAATATTTGATAGCTTTAGGGATAAGAAAGGACGCCTTTGTCACCCCAAAGAACGAATGAAAGCAGATTTATTATATGGTTGAAAAATACAGGGAAAAATGAATTTTGGGGTGTTGAATGTGTGATAGGAGACATTCTCGACATGCCTTCGAAGACGACCGAAGGATACTTCAGGTTCCTCTGCCCCGTATGCAACGAATTCAATACGGCTACCAACCCGAAGACGAATCTCGCCAGATGCTTCGGATGCCGCAGGAATTTCAACCCCATCGACATGGTGATGGTCGTAAAACGCATGAACTTCAAAGACGCGGTGGAGTATCTGAAGGACATCTCCCGCTAACATTTGCCGGCGCCTTCCTCGTTTTTGGGAAGGCGCTTTTTTTCGGTCCTGCCGAACCAAATAATCCGGGACTTTTCGGGTCAAATAATTTGGGACGTAGCACTTGGAATTCTTGCTGGCTAAACCCTATTCCATTATCTGTTATGCTAAATAAATTTTCCTTTAAATTTATTCTAATCCATATTTTCTTTTTATATGAATCGTCAGCCACTTCTGCCTTTTTATCAACAGCATCCATGGCATTCTGTATTAATTCTGAAAAAGAATCATAAATTCCTACGTAAGATTTTAATATGTTTCTGATTTCTCTTTTTTTAGCTGCATTTATAATGTCTGTATCAAACTGCTCAGTATTCTTTAATGGATCGAATTCCATTATACCTCCTTGACCTCGTTGAGTCCTATGTGTGCGGAGGCAGATCTTTATTTTTGACAGATCTTTTAATCTCCGAAATTTCCACACAAGATGAATGGGGCATACCTTGATATTTGAATATAGCTGTTTTTTTTATATCCCTATTCACCTGTTTTGTATTTTTGCTTCGTATTTGGAACATATTGTAGCTTGATTTTTTCGGTGCTTGTTCATTCCCATTGGATCAGGAAATTTGGTAGTTCCCAAGTCTGTTAATATGGTTGGCTGTCTTGGATTGGAGATCGAACAAAAGATCTCTTTTCAGTTTGAATAATGGCTCTTCAGAAAAATCTTTTTCAGTTAAAAATGAAAGCGTACCTGTGTGAATAACAAGCAAATGTTTTTTATTGTCCCACCATAATGGACCTATAATAAAACGTCCATCTTTCCCTCGATCATGAAGTTTTTTCTTTTCATTTTTCATCTCACCAGATATTTCATAGAACAATCCAAATATAACTCTGTGTGATGGCTTTAATTCTTTTTCCGTTACAAAAATACCTATTGTTTTATTCTGAGCAATATCACATTCAGGGGTCACTATGACGGTGCACAACTCAATATCATCTGGGGCCAGCTTTTCCTTGAACATAAATTTCTTAAGACTTGTTAATAAATTTTTATCGGAAAACAAATATACATTCCCTGACATAGGTTTTGAAGTGAGAGATCTTCCTGTAAAAAGCGAAGTGTTCAGCTTCGCCTTTGTTTCATCTGTAACATTGCCTTTCATTAACCGGAATCCCCGAGGTAATAATAATCCTGCTGATGTTTTTTCGGATAATGTATCCTGGAAACTCCGATTCATTAGGTGGCATGCACACTTGAATTGTTCGGTCTGCTGTTCGAGTTCGTGTTTTGCAACAAATGCTTTATATAGCTCATAAAATAAGTAAGATGTATTTCGAGACCAGTCTTCTCCGGGATCAACATGCGATGCAAAATCTTTGATAAATTGCTTGCATGAATCGTTAAGAATATTTTCCCATTGGATGTAGAGAAGAAACGCCCCTATTGGTTCAAGTTTTTTTTGCAGTGCCTCGGATAATTCCTGAATGTTATCGCCATCACCATCGCCATCGCCATTCACCCATTTAGCCTTTTCCATGCTTATATGTTCAACTGGTGGAATACCTGAACTTAAACAATTTTCGACAACTGCCTTAATGATCTCTTCGTGTTTTGTCCAGAAAATGATCACATAGGGTCCGTTTGAATCAGAAATGATTTTTTTTAATATAGAAGTAATTCCAGAAGCCTTAGTCTTTTCGTTTTGTCCTTCCATACCCTCAAGTTCTATATCGAGAAAAACGTAACGCACTCCACCCAGAGGCTTTTTGGGTAGATTCTCCCTTCTTCCGTCATAATGAATGTATGGCACTGGCTCTCTACCAAGAGCGCGGATAAGGGGCTCTACCTCTTCCGCCTTGTCATCAATCAACACAATCCGGCCGCTGTTAGGAAGATGCATCTCAACTGTCTCCTTTTTTAAAGGCAAGGACAATGATCGCGCCGTTTTTATATTTTTTGGGGATTTCGAACAAGTTCGCTTCAGGAAAAAGAATCTTTCCACCAAGCGACTCCATAATCTGGTGAGTAAGGTGCAGTCCAATTCCCATCCCTTCCGGCTTATCGCTTACAAATGGTTTTATAATTTCATCCACGGACATGGTGAATCCCGGACCATTATCGGCGAATATGATACTCGTATAGCCAGGTAAATCGTCCGTGATGTCAATAAAAATCGAAGGGGTTTTCGTTTGAGCATATTCAAGCCACCAGATTGAGTTGTCAAAAAGATTCATCAAAGCATTAAGCACATGACCTTCGGAACATAAAGCCTCCATTCTGATTCTCTTTTCACGGTAAACACATTCGAGATCAATTTTATGAGATTCCAGGCGGAAATTCTCATTGAATACACTCTGTTCTACGAGCACCTTGAGGCTCCGGACCTTCTTATTGGATTTTTTTACAAGAATACTATAGCCTTCGATAAGAGAAGACAGAGATTTTATCCTCTCCTCCAGAATATCAAAAGACGCCTTTTTTCGAAGCATTACCTTGATATCTTTAACTATTTTCTGAATTTGATGAATAACAACTATTAAATTCAAGCCTGCACCGGCGCTTTTTATCAGGCTTTCGGTAATATGTTCATATTCGTTTTCTATACGACTCAGATAACGATTGATTTTTCTTTTTGTATCCTTGTCCTTTACATCATTTTCAACAAATTCCTGAAGCTCTGCAATGGATGTAACAACCGGCTTTGATACCTTTTTAGGGCTGTAATGCTTACGGAGAAGGTCTTTATCGGTTTTCCTCAGGGACTCAACGCGATCAATTGCAAATCGAAGCGCACGCCAAAGTTCCCAATATGCATCATTCTCTACAAAACCTTCGCGATTTGCCTTCTCCTCCAAATCATCGCTATCGTCACGGTCCAGGTAAACGGCAGCTAAAAGTATATTGTTGCTTATCCTTTTGGTTGGAAAATTGACCCGGTGCCCGTCAAGATCGAGCCAATCATTGCCTTTCTCACCATAGTCTAAAACACGCATGTTGTCCCTGAAAACACGGACACCGCCATTCTGATCAAGGTATTTTGTCAGCCCCTGTTTGTCTTGGACACCCAAAGCGAGTGTTTTTGTGTCTCTGTCGAAAATAACCCCCTTGAATCGAACCTCCCCGATGCGGTAAGAATCCAAGTTAATATCATCAAGCGCTTTTGTTTCACTGTCCTTATAAACCATTCTCAGCAGTTTGTTCATCCTGCTGTCTTCGTGTGTTACCCTCCGATTATCAAGCTTTTTCATCGTGTCCCATGGGGTGAATTCATAATCGAAGTAAGTTATCTCGTTGCCCTCCATGGTTATGTCGAAGCTAAAGAGCTTGTACTCTTCAATATCATTGAACGATAGCATTCCATCGAGCCATGACGAATGCAATATTTTAAATGACACCCTGAATTCATCATCGCTGTCGAACGGGGAGTTTAAGGATGTTACTGATCGTGCGCAGGAACGAGCCAAACCTCTGGTCCAGTTTACACGGAGTCTGCGGATGTTGATTATAGTTCCGGAATTATCCACAAATTTTTTCGGTTTCCTTTCCCATACCTTCACCGGCAAATCTTCAACATATCGGCTATTCTCTATATCATCCCAGTCTATTTTCAGGACAAATTCATCTTTATCTTTTTTTCGGGTAATAATTTCAATTTGTTTTCCAAGACGATGGGCCCCCAATCGGCCAATGCCCTTCTCCCCGAGCCGCATTCTTTTAAATTTCGGACTTCTATTGCTCGCCTTTTTATTCCTGAGATCCACGCGGTTGCTTGTTCCAATTTCCAGCCAGACATTTACGAGGGTATCATAATCCATTCCCTCTCCATCGTCAGATATCCGTATCCGCCCCTCATCCTTTTTATCGGGGGAAAACATTTTGACCTTGCAAACGGAGGCATCGGCATCGTAGGAATTTTTTATCAGTTCAAGAAGGGCAATCGACTCGTTTCTGATAAGTTGTTCCCCCAGTTGCCTGATGACCCGTGCCATTGTTCGAAATGAAGGTTTCTGGACCATTACCATATCTCCAAGAGTTTCTCGGCAATTTTTTGGGCAAGAAGAACAGGTACTGCGTTTCCAATCTGATGAAATACCGGTGTGCGTCCTGGAGGCTCTGCGATGCTTTCGTAAAAATAATCGTCTGGGAAAGTCTGAAGACGTGCAGCCTCGCGCGGTGTAAGCGACCGGTTTTGCCTGATGTCAGGATGGATATAATAGTGGCCGTCTTTTGATATATGAGCAACAATCGTCTGACAGCTTGTCAGGTCGGAGGCAACTACCTTATAACGATCTTTAAATGAGCTTCTATTATTATGGGTTTTAAGTTTTTCAGGGAGATCGTTGTAATCCAGACGTTCCTTTTTCTGGTTCCATTTGCGAACAGCAATCCGGTAAATTTCGAGGTCACGCTCTGTATGGGGCCGTGCCTTGTGCCAGGTAACAGGAATATCATCATTGCGGATACCGGACTGATAAAGATATTCCCCATTGTAATCTTTGAGTTCACATGGTGAGATGCCCCCTTGCCCTGATTTTAGGAAAGGAAGATCTCCGATAATTTCCTCGATTATCACCCCTGGTTCCCATTTTTCAGGTTCAGGATAAAATCCGGTTCCTTTCCCTCTTTTTCCTACAAGTATTATACGTTTCCTGTGCTGAGGTATCCCAAATTTGTTTGCCCAAAGAACTTTGTATTCCGTTTTGTAACCAACTTCCTGGAATAATTTTCTCATTTTGTCAAAATAAAGCTCACCGACATCGTTTTCAGCCGTGAGCAACCCCTGTACATTTTCAAACAGAAAATATTCAGGTTTATAACGGGTCAAGAATTCGGCGTAATATTCATAGAGGTAATTCCGCTCGTCTTCCTTCATCGCCTCCCCAGACCGGGAGCGCCCTACGAGGGAGTATGCCTGACAGGGTGGACCTCCGGTTATCAGATCAAGCGAATGACCGTCTAAAAGCTTATCGATATGAGCAAATATGTCGGATAGCGATTTTTTTTCAATTTTTCGATTAATCACCGATCCAACCACCGTTTCCGGGGCAAGGCTATAACTCGATCATCAAGTTTTTAAATGTCTGAATGAAAAACGCTATGCCCCATTTTTATATTTCAAAGATGGTGTCGGCTCCAATCGTCCCAATGTTCTGCCCGACATGTGTTTTGACGAAGGCTTGAGTTCATATATTCCGTCTTTCAAAATTTTCGCCAAATCCTCCAATTTTTTATGCGGATCTTCATCGGATATCAAATTCTCGACAAATCGCAGAAAGCATTCGGTCCTTATTTGACGCATCAGGCTTCCCACAGTGCATGCGGCAAGTTTGTCGTCTATGAAGGCTTGCTGATCCGGATGAAAGAAGAGGCAGTGATCTACCAACAGACTGACAATCACGCCCCTGCGCGATCCTTTCTCGCCTGTGTGTTTGGTCAGTCTGCCCCATCCTTCGCAGATCTTCCAGTCTTCAAAGAAAACCTCTATGAGCCATCTCAAGGTGTATGCTTCGACAATATCCAAGGTTCTCCAACTCAAATCGGTCGCGACTATATAGCGGTATTCTTCTTCCCCTTCGTACTTCAAAGCGATCACAAATCGTTTTTTCCCGTGGGAACAAACATGCAACCTGGCGCTTCCTATCGTCGCCGTCTGCTGCTTGCCGCCTCGTATCCTGATTTTTTGCGTTGTTCCCGGATAGGAAGAGAAATATTTTTCAACCGCGATGTCCCTGTTTCGGTATCTGACGTTCTGGTTTGTTTTGATCTGGCTTATTACCTGGACTCCTCCGAATATGGCGGAAGCCTCGTCGACGAACGTCTGCGTTCCGTACAATGCGTCGGCGAGAATGCAGTCGATCTTTACGCAGGGATGGTTCAGCCGGAATTGTCTCAAAAGCCTCAACGCGATTTCGGCGACGGTGGGGCAGCTCGGGTTTCTCGTCGGTTCGGGCGGACGGTTTTTCTTCGAAACCCCTTGCTTGCGAAGCTTTTCGTCGTTCTTTTTCCACTTTTTCAGTTCCGGATCGGGCTTGTAAAACTCGAAACCGACGGGAATCGACACGATATCGGTTACCAGGAAAAGAAACACGAGCTTTTGTCCGTTGATAAACCCGCCGCTTGCCTTGTCCTTGATTTTATGCAGGTTGAAGATGAATTTGGCCGATTTGGATCTTTTCTTGTCGGTTTCGTCTAAAACAAGGCGGCCGCGAATTATTCCGAATCGCCTTATTATTATAACAGTGCTTGCCGCAAGCAGAATTTGCCATGGAATCGCGGACCATCTGAACATCCAGGACAGCGCCGACGACGATCTGGAGCCGAGGCAGGCCCTTTCGAACTTGGCCCAGCAAAACGTGCGCGTTACGAAAATAGCCATTACGCAAAACCCCAGCCAGGCTTTTTGAGTTTTGGTGAGTTTGGCATTTTCATCGTATTCTTTCAAGGCGCTGTCGATTTCGTCGATATAAATTCTGACAAATGGCAGGGTGTCGGATATGAACATATGCCTCCGCTCGTATATGGTTGACATGTCTCGTGGCGAATCGAGACTTTTCAGCCATATTTTAGCGGGCCACGATCCTTTTGTCCATAGGCTCTGCGCGGTTTTCGTCAATTTTTTTTTATCGACATAATCATTTTGTTGATATAAACTCGATTTTGGCGGTCTGCCAGCTTTTATCACTGTGAAGGGCCGAGTAGAGACGAGGCTCGGAGTCGTATCTGTTGACATGACCGCCAACCATTTTCTTCAAGGTGACATTCAAAAACTTGATGATCGAGTATAAAGATCCGATCTGGATATTTTCCCATTCAGATAGTTGATATATTCATCCTGCCGGTCTTGTTCCCGAAGCCAATGATATACCATGCGGGTTTTCATAGTATAGCAGGCTGCTGGATCCGCCTCAACGTGCCCGACAGGTGTGTATCCGACTCTGATAAACCCCTCTGCAAGCCCTCCTGCACCGGAGAACAAATCTAAAAATGTATGGCCATTTTTTTTATTTGTTTTCATAAAAGGGGGCAACTTTTATGTATTTGAACAACCGTTTTGTTTTTCGCGCTACATTATTTTAGTTTCATATTGGATTTAAAGTTTTAAATATTCTTTGTAAAGAGCCATATTCTTAATTGTTTTATTGCAAGAATCGATAATTACCTTTGTCTTTTCTCTTAAATGCGGTTTTAAAAGAATATATGTTTTTGTTTCAAAACATAAAAAACTAATAATTTCAATAATATCCAAAGAAACCTTGGGAAGACCATGTATTTCGATAATCCAGTTTTTGGGTGAAAAATGTGCAAAATTATTTCTCAGAAGTCTTGTTAGTATTTCAATTGATTCCCTTTGTTCAGACGTTAATTTTAGAGCTTTTGAACCAACCAATGTGCACATTATGTCAGGCTTTTCACATCTTTTTATGGCGGCCCAGAAACTCAATAATTTATTGTTGTTTTTTATTACACTTCGACTATCGGTTCCACTTGATGCTGCTATTGCGAAACCATATAAAGCGCCGTGTAAAGAAATTATCACCCACTTCCAAGCCATTTCCACAGATTCCGTTTCTTTAAGATAAAATGCCGCTTTTTCTAAATAATCAATGGCATTTGTTTCTTCGGTGACCCTTAGAAACTTTTCTTTGATTTGCATAGTTTTTTCGTTATCGTTTATAGCCTGGTCCAATTGGCTTTTCCTTTGCAAGGCTATTAAAAAATTTGTAACCGTTCACGGGCTGTATTGCTTAATTCAAGTTAAAACCAGAAAAGCTTCAACTATCGACCTGAATGTTTCGGCGCTGGCTTTTTAGCAAACAATGCTATTTGACGACATTTAAAATGGCTCGGCGGTCGATCTCTTTCGCTGTAATTGAAGCTAAAGTATCTAGTGTTTCTTCGACGTTTCGCCTTGTACTTTGGACGTTCGCCATCCAGTCGGCATTTGCGAAAACGCCAGCCTTTCCGATCGCTTTCAAACGCGGATGCAATTGTAAAACGGGGATGCTTCGAGTTCTCTTGGATTTACCTGGCAAGCCCTTGCTTTGCATCCCGATGCATCTCAAGACTACTGTCGCACCTTTCGCAAAAGAATCTCGGAATCTGTGGCAAAGAAGACGATGCCGGTTGAAAAAGTCAGGAGTCAAAGAAATGCTCTGTGCGATTCGGAGAATTGCGCAAGACTTTGCCGTCTCGGTTCATGGGAAGTGGAAGCTTTTTTTTCGATTGCCGCCTTCGTTTTTCAACGGGGATTTGCCGGATTGCTTCTTTTCTATAGCGCTGAGATAGATTGATACAATTGCGCTGAGGTAAATTGACACATTCATCAACATGGCGATTCATTTTTTTCTTTCCAAGTAGAGCTTAAAATTCAGGGCGTGGGGCTGAATGGATTTGTCCATTGTATTTGAAATCGATATGGAGATACGGCGAAGAAGGGGATTCAAGTGACGCCGCTCTGAATTGTCGATTCGAAGACGCATGGCCGGAAAGGGATCTTCGGGATATGTTTGCGAGGGTGGATTAAAAAGAGAACGCGATGTAGGGAATCGCGACGCTATGCGTTTTTGATGACGTCGTTCCGGCCTCGGTCTTTTAACGGACGGATGGATCCAGATCATTTTTCGGACGAAGCGTTCTCCGGTTTCGTCCGAATCGAAGCCGCAGAACACCGCGTATCCTTTGGACAGGACGTTTCCCAGCCACGCCGGATCGGCCGAGACCCCGGAGGTCGAAACGGCGACGCACCATGGGAGAAGCATGAAGACCGATATGGCGTCTAAGGCCGATTCGCAGAGGGCCATCTTTTTGCTTTTGCGCGAGTTGACGATGAATGCGCCGAGACTTTTCCGGGGGTCATGCCCTTCCATTTCGCCGCGCCTGTGCCGCGCAACTCCGCGCCGACGATATGGGCATTTTTTCCAAGCATTGGGAAGACGGCGTTGTTCCGGCGGTCGGCGTAAAGTCGTCCCGATTCCAAAAGCTCGTTTACGGAACGCAGAGGGATGCGATGCCGCGCAGCTCTTCGGCGGTTCGCATCAAGTCTCTTCGAGCCTGGCTCAGCGCTATAGTTCTTTTTAAAGATGCGGTCGTTGCGAATCGACATTTCGGCGAATACGCGAACAAATCGCAAATCGACAATGCCGGGACTTGAAACAGCGAGGATTTGCGGGATGCCGCGGCAATGAATCCGTACTCTCAAGGCTCGCATGTTCATATCTCGAAACATTGACGAATAGAACGCGGCCTCGCCGAAACTACGACGTGTCCGGAATCAGAGAAGGAGCGGGGCGATCATTGAAAAAAGCTCGGACCGCCTGCAGAATGAAATCGAACGCGGAGCGTCCTTGCAGCGCGCAGGTGGCAATTACCGTCCACAATCGTTCGCTGGCATTTCTTCCTTTAGCGCTTCGTGTGCCTTGGGTTACATGTCGGTCGATGACTATAAATCTTACTGCGCGCTCGGCGACATTGTTAGTAGGATCGACGCCGGGGGTGGTGACGAACTCGAAATACGCCTCGCCGTGTTCCCGAAACCTGTTCGCCATGTTTTGGGCTTCGCGTTTTGTTTCCTTTCCGTTTTCGTCGATTCGGCTCGGAACGTCTTGCAAAGCCGTTTCGATCGTTTCTTTTTTGGCTTCCGCCAGAGCCTCGGCGAAATCCCGGTCGGACATTTCGTCGCGTCCATGAATCACTTTGAAAAGGTTTCGGACCTTTTCAAGAAGTTTTTCGCCGTATCGCCTCGTGTCTTCGTCGGGCAGAGTCTTCAAAAACCTGATGTCTCGAATCAAATGCGCGATGCAAAACTGGATCGTGATATCGAAATCCTTCATGTATTTGCGATATGCCGAGAAATAATCGCAGCCAAGAACGCCGTCGAACTCTTTTCCCAGAACCTCGATCAGCACCTGGGAACCTCTGGATTTGTCTATTTTGAACAATACGTACAATTCCGCCTTGAAAACCCAGGTCCAGAATCTTTCCTTGTTTTCCTTGTGTCCGGTTTCGTCGACGTTCAGGATTCTCTCCAAGGGCAGACGGTCGAGCAGTTCGTTGTACGGAGCGTTGAGAGCCAGGCCGACCTTTCCGATCAATTTCGACAAGTATCCCCGGGAAACCTTTACCCCGAGGACGTCCCGGACGAATTTCCTCAACGTGGAAAAAGAGACGTGGCACACGTATTTCATGTAGGCCACAAGAGCGGTCAGCCGCTCCTTGAAAAGACCCTCTTTGACTATATCGTCGTCGAAAGGCATGTAGTGGATCCCGCCGCATTTTTCGCATTGTACCGGATAGGAGCGGTGTTCGAACTTGATCACGGGCGCCTCCGGCAACTCGATTTGCTGGATTGTCCGAGGAGCGCCGCCCGTCGGAAATACTTCGCCGTGGCAGTCCGGACAGCTCGGATAGACGAGGGGGTTGAAAACGTCTATTTCGTCGGGGGCGAAAAGAGGACGCTCGTGCCTTGGATGACCGGGCTGGGCGCCGATTTTCCGTTTTTTGCCCTCTTTTTTCTTCCCGGAGGATTCGGGTTTTACGATGTCGTCGGACGATGGACGCTTGCCGCTGTTCGAAGAGTTTTTGGAAAGCCTGGAGATTTTATTTTCAAGCTCCTCGATTTTGTTCGCTTGGCGACGGACGGTTTCTTCGAGTTCGCAAAGCTTGTCGACGACGGCTTGCGGGCCTTCGAGAAATATTTTCAGAGCGTCCTCAGGCGACATCGCGCAGTCTCTTTCTGAAATCTTTTCTCAAGGCTCTGACGAACACGGCCTTTTTGGATACCAACGGCACATGGGTCTTGTTGGCTTTGCCGCGCCCGGTGGTCAGACCCGCCAGAATCCAGTTGTCCGCCTTGTAGCAGGTTCCGGAAAAACGCCGAACATCGACGAATGTTTCGACAAGATAAACAGGATGGTTGTAGAGCCGAAGCCAGTGTTCCGACAAATTTTTCCGGCTGACGCAAAGCAGACGGGAAGCCAGGCATGGTATCCGAACCCACGGCAGAATCAGAAAACGCGTGTTGTTGGCTATCAAGTGGAGGTTCTTTCGCCGCTCCTGCTTCGTCCATCCGATGAATCGATCCCTTGCCTTGATATGCCAGGGGGCCGAAGCCCAGGCCAGGCACGCCAGCGGCCTGCCGTCGTGGAAAGCCATATATTTGAGATGTTCGCCCACCGGCTGGGTGTAGCCCAAATAATGGTATTGTTCGACAAGACTGTCGAACATTTTTTCACGGGAGGTTTTTCGAACTTGAACCAGAGAAATGGATAGCTCGGACAGCCTGCATTCGAAATGCGTTTCGTCTACGACGATCTTCTCCGGCTTTTTTCGGTTGGCCAATGGATTGTTCGGCGTGCATTTTCGAGGCGGCAGCTTGATGAACCCGCGGGATTCGAGCAAAAGCAGCATACTTCTGCATACCATGTCCTTCAGCAAACCGTTTGGCTGGCGCCAGTCCCATATTCGACAGAGTTCCTGTGAAATGAATCTTCGACTTGAACCGGGATAATCGTAGATTACCTTCTTTATCGTTGTTATGTCGTCTTGGCTTACAGACCGTCCTCGATATGTCACAACTGTTTCCATGGCCATTGTCATACAACAATCCAGCCTGGAACGCACGAACTTTTTTCAAATTCTTCGATTTTTTTTTTAATTGCTATAAAAATCGTCGTGAACGGTTACAAAAATTTAAAATGTTATTATATGATTAACACCTTGTCACTGTCAATTAAATAACGCTCTGAGAATATTTTATGCGATTTCTAAATTAGGATTTTCAGCGAGTATAGCTTGTTTTAAGATCACCTCGGTTTATTGTTCTGTTAATTGGGACTGTTGCACCAAGCTTTGAATGAAGATCGTTTTGCATTTGAGGCGATTAAAATTTGGCTCGTTTATTACCCTCATTAGAAAAACCCGATTCGACCAACCCGTGATAAACAAATCCCGCCAACTTAAGATTAAGATAGGAACTCGCTTTTTGTCAACGAAAATACAACGGGCCTTTAAAACCAATACCCGTGAATGAATCTCATTCATGCAGCTTTTTTGTGTATAATTTCCATGTCTTCTATGAAATTTGCGTATTCGGATTTGTCAGCGCTTCGTTTTCGTTTGAATTTTGACATTTTAACTTTAACCACCCTTTTATTTCGCCTTGGTCTACGGGGTCGGTCAATTTTTGATTCCGCAATCATTTGGAGCATATACTCACGGATTTTCTCCGCACGGCCCATTTCTGGTATTGTCGCACATTCGCAAATTATTTGCATTGTGTCTAAAAATGTTGGCTCCGGCCAAATTCGGACCCACTTTCCGCCGGAAATCGGACCCACCCGACCGGATAAACGGCACGAAAAATCCGTTTAAAAAATGACCCGCCTGAAGTCCCCCCCATTAATCCTGCCCCCAAGTCGCCGATCAGGGTATCGTATCTCCATACCGTTTGATGGAGATTGTACAATGCCGAAGGCCAAAACGAGAAAAAGACGCTGCAAGATCTGCAAAAAGTGGTTCATGCCCGACGTCCGGCATACCGACCGCCAGAAGACCTGCGGCCCCGAATGTCGAACCGAGCTGCATCGCAGACAGTGCGCCGAATACAACAAGAAGAACCGCAAGTCGTCGAAGGCCGACTACCTTCAGAAAAAGCTCGACGAGGTCGATATGTACTGCGGGTCGGCAGCCGACGGAAGAATCGACCCGGAGGTCGCCCGTTCCAGAATCGACCTCGATCTGCCCGGAGACGTCATTGCCGAGGCGATAGGTCTGCCTCTTCTTGTCGTGATCGAATACTTCGTCGAGCAAATCCTTCGAAAACACAAAATCGAAGAGAAGGCCGCGGGACGGAAAAGGCGACCTGCGGCGCGAGCGCCCTCCCCCCCGGACACGGGGTAGCGTATTTAAGACGCATCATGGACCTAACCCGCTGAAATCACAGGCGATATCGACGAACAAAGCGAAAGCGTATTTTAAGACGCATCATGGAGCCAACCCCACGAATTTATTGAGGATATTCGCCGACTATCGGGATACCTTTTTTAAGACGCAAGAGACATCGCCCCCGGAATGTGTTAAACGCATGGACCATGGAAAACGAATATCCGCATATCGAAATCGGCAGGATCGGGGAGCGGTTCGCAGGACTGCGAATCGTCGATCCCAGGGCCGACGCGGCGATGTAAAAGTCCATGGCGACCTACGGGCAGATGACGCCGGTGGTCGCGGGCCGTTTCGAAGGGAACGGATACGAGCCGATCGACGGCTTCAAGCGTCTCAGGGCCGCGGCCAGGCTGGATATGCCGAAGCTGGAAGTCCGCGTGTTCGCCGGGAATGTCCGAGCGGCCAAGGCGGCGATGATCCACTTGAATTCGAGGGCGAAGACGATCTCGGAGCTTGAAAAGGGTCTGGTGATCCGTTCGCTGCACAGAGGCGAGAAACTGAGCCAGACGCAGATCGCGGTGCTGCTGGGCCGCCACAAGAGCTGGGTATGCCGCATCCTGTCGGTGGTCGAGCGGCTGAGCGACGAGGTGACCGAGCATCTGAGGCTCGGACTCGTGAACATGACCGTCGGCCGGGAACTGGCGCGGTTGCCGCGCGGCAACCAGCCCGAGGCGCTGCGAGCCGTAGTCGAGTACAATCTGACCAGCGACGAAACCGCCCGCCTGGTGCGCCTTGTGTCGAACGAACCGGCCTGGGCCAGGCGCGGGATTCTCCGATCGCCGAAAGAGGCGCTTGAAAAGAGTCGGTCGGGCAAGCCGCCGGCCCGCCGGAGCGCCAAAATCATGGAAAGACTTCTTAAAATGGAAATATGGCTCGCCACGACTCCGCCAGCCGCTTTGAAGGAGCTGTCCGCGTCCGACGCCAAAAGAGTGCTGTCGGCGCTGGACCGCATAGAATCGGTGTTCGGCGGCATTCGCGAGTCGCTGCGAGAGAAGGGAGGCGCCGATGTTTGAATTCTTCGCCGACAGGGCGGAGCTGGAGAATCGGATTGTCGCGATGCGCGCGAAAGGCTGGGCGATTCGCGCGCTGGCAAGGCACTTCGGAATGGGCCGCAACACGATCAGAAGGATACTGCGCAAAAACGAGTCTCGGCGCGACCTGGGACACGACGTCCTGGAGGACAAAAGGAAGCTGAGCCGTCCGAGCAAGCTCGACGAGTATCGACCCATGATCGGGTGCCTTCTGGAGGAGTTCCCGAACATAACCGGGGTCAGGATGCACGAGGAACTCGTCGAGGCCGGGTTCGACGGGGGCAAGACCATCGTGTGCGATCTTCTCAGGACAATACGCCCCCGTCCGAAGATCGAGCCGGTCGTGCGATTCGAAACGGAACCCGGATTGCAGGGGCAGATGGACTGGAGTCCGTACACGATTGACTTCACCGAGGAGGGAAGGCGCAAGGTTCTCTGCTTTTCCTACATTCTGGGCCATTCGCGCAGGCAGTACTTGGATTTCACCTTCGACCGCAAGTTCTTCACCCTGATTCGCAGGCACCAGGACGCCTTCGCGTATTTCAAGGGAGTTCCTCTGACCTGCCTCTACGACGGGGAGAAGACGGTGGTCCTGCGCTGGGAGGGCGGACAGCCCGTCTTCAATCCGGCCTTCTCCGCCTTCGCCACCCACTACAACTTCCGCCCGGTCGCCTGCCGGCCGGGAAGAGCGCAGACCAAGGGAAAAGTAGAGAAGCCATTTCAGCACATCGAGACGAACCTGCTCAACGCCCGCAAGTTCACGGGCATGGCCGACTTGAGATCGACGGCGCTGTGGTGGCTGGCCAATCGCAGCGACACGCGCATCCACGGAACCACGGGCGTTTCGCCCCTGCAGCTTTTCCTGGAGCGCGAGAAGTCCGCGCTCCTGCCGCTTCCGGCGCATCCCTACGACTCCTCGGAGGTGGCGCTCAGAGTGTGCGGACCCGACGGATTCATCGAGCACGACACGAACTTCTACTCGGTGCCGCTGGAGTACGTGGCCGACATTCTGACCGTGAAGGCCACCGAAGAGGAGATCTTCGTCTACAGTCCCGACCTGGTCCGGATCGCCCGCCACGAGCGGCGGCCTCTCGGGGCCAGGGCGAAAATGGAAGATCCGGGGCATCGCCTGGGAAGCAAGGCGCGCTACGGCCTGGAACCGGTGCGGGAGGCGTTTCTGCGGCTCGGCGGGTAAGCCGGGGACTTTCTCGAGGGCCTCAAGCGCGCCCATCCGAGAAACTGCGGGTTCCAGGCGCGCTGCATCCTTCGGCAGAAGGAAAACTACCACTGCGACGACATCGACGCGGCTCTGGGCCACGCCTCGAAATACCGCGCCTTCGACGGCAAGTCCGTGGAGCGGATTCTCAAGGCCAAGGCAAGGCCGCGCACCCTGGAATCGACGGCGGGGGAGAAGGCGGGAAGGATTCTGGAGAGACTTCCCGAAGTCAGACAGCGTCCGCTGTCGGAATACTCCCGACTGCTCGGGGGAAAGGAAAAGTAAAATGGAAGAAGATCCCATGGAAAGACTTCGGCGGATGCTGAAGGAAATGAAACTGCATAAGATCGCCGAGGAGCTGGACTCCGCTCTGTCCGAGGCGGAAAGAGAGGGTCGGGCGACATTCGCGGTTCTGGAGCGTCTTTTCGCCCTGGAATACGCCGCGCTCGTGCAACGTCGCATAGAACGGCGCATCAGCGACTCCAAACTGGACGAACTGAAGCTTCTGGACGACTTCGACTTCGACTTTCAAAAGTCGATAGACAAAAGGCGGATCATGGACCTGGCGACCCTGGGCTTCGCGGAACGGGGACAATGGCTGATTCTGGCGGGCAGCTCCGGCACCGGCAAAAGCCACATCGCCAAGGCGCTTCTCCTGCTGTGCTGCAAGAAGCAGTATCGATGCAGGTACACGACCGCCTCCGACATGCTGCACAGGCTTTTGTCGGGCCTCGCCGACGACACCGTGGAGGAAAAGCTCAGGCAATACGTCCGGCCTCAGGTCCTTCCGATCGACGAAATCGGCTTCGACCGCCTGGAGCAGGAGGAATCGCGCAAGGCGTCCCTGTTCTTCAAGGTCGTGGAGGGGCGCTATCGCAAAAACTCGACAATCCTGACCACGAACATCGACTTCAAGGCGCTTGGCGACTACCTGGGCGACCCGGTGATCACCGCGTCGCTCGTCGACAGGATGGTCCACCACGCCGTCATAATAAACATCGAGGGGCCGAGCTACCGCATGCACGAGTCCGAGGCCCTGAACAGGCCCCCCGACAAAGGGAAGAAATGAAACGACGCTTCTCCGAAAGGGAACTCCGGGAGCTGCGAAACGAAATTCCCATCGAGGAACTGATCGAAGAGCATCTTCGCATGCCGGTCAAACGCGTCTCAGGCCGCTTTCGGTTTTCATGCCCGATCTGCTCGGGCTACGACACGTCGGTGCTGCATGAAAAGAATCTGGCGCGATGCTTCTCGTGCCAAAAAAACTTCAACACCATCGACCTGACCGTGAATCTGACCTCTCTGGATTTCGTCGCAAGCGTGGAAAGACTCAAGGAGTACCGCAAATCAAGAGAATCGGCCAAAACCGAAGGCGACGGAGGCGAAACCTCTTGGAAACGACACGGCTTCGCCTCCATGGCCGAAATCATCCCTCCAATCCTTCCCCGCGCCGCAACCGGCGCCGTCTTCAAGGAGGAGACCTCGAAACAAGAAGGTCCGCTCGCCGAACGCGTCGATAAGCTGGAGAATAAAATCGACAGACTTTCAGCCAAGCTGGACCTGCTTGTGACGATGTTCGAATCCGCAAAGCCCTGAACAATCTTCCAAACGTCTTTGCGGCCTGACCGCAACGAGCAGCCGCGCAGGCCTGCCCCGGCCGCTTTCTCTTCTTGCCAGGCCAGGGCCTTGCGCCGGCTCCGCGCGGATCCCGCGTTTTTGTTTTGCGGGCGGGTTCGGGGCCTGTTCGGGGCGGGCTCCTTCTTATTTTTCTTGCACGCGGGTTCCAGGCCGGGTCGGGCGGGGTCCGGAGCGCAAGGTCAAGCGGCTTCCAAACCGGAAAATCATCCCCTGTTTTCTCAAATTACAGACCTCGTAAACCAACATTTCTAAAAATTGAAAGAGGCGCCAAAATGGCACCATCCAGACGAAACAGGGGAAAATTGGGATTCCGGGGGGATTCCGGGGACACCTTACTTATCTTTTTTCTTGGGACCAGGTTTTTGAGGTTTGAGCTTTCGGTTTAAAAGACGTTCCATTGTATCGATAAAAGAATCCGAACCCAAAGGTCTGCCGGTTCGCTCATGTCTCTTAAACAGCTTTATTTCCGATCCTCGCGCATCCGTTCTTAAAAAATCACTCCATCGTTTCTTCACAATGGCAAGCAACGGTTTGACCGTAACCAGAATGTCATCCTCGCCTTGGATATGCGGTCCGACGCTGCTCCATCGCCAATCTTCGGGTTTTTCCACCAAGCCCGCGCGTAGCGGATTCAATTCGACATATCTTGCGCATGCCAATAGATATCTTTCATCCATCATAAATGATGAAAATCTCCCTTGCCAGAGATGGCCGCGCCAACCCTCCCGAAAATTGATTCTTCGCGTGTAACGTCTGTGCGCTTCGCCAATAGCCAGTTTCAATCCATCCTTTGTTTCAGGGACGGCAATAAGATGAACGTGGTTGGGCATAAGACAATACGACCAAATTTCCACTTTGTATTTTTCGCACCACTGCGCCATCAACTCCAAATAGGATTGATAATCTTCATCGTTGAAAAAGGTCTGTTGTCGCCTGTTGCCACGTTGCGTCACATGATGTGGCATACCAGGCGCTACCGCTCTCGCCATTCGTGCCATGTTTTATGAAACAAAATACAATGGAATCTGTCAACAATTAAGTAAGGGAGCCACAAGAATTAAAATTACCCATAAGTTGGCGCAATAGTGACGTCCCATTTCGGCAAAGTTTTTGAACGCTTGATTCTGTCTTCGTATTTTTTCATTTCCTTTTTTGTCAGCTTGACTTTTTTCTCGTAAATTTTGTCGATCAAGCGCACAGCAGGCTCGATCCCCTTCCAAGTCATGGTTGCGGCCCAGTTGATCGCCTTTGAAACCGAGTCCAGCAGTTCGCCGTTCCAGTGCTCCTCCAAAATTCCCCAGCACCTTTCAATAGGATTGTATTTGCTGTGGTATGGAGGATAGTACAAAAGTCGGATTCTCAAACCCGTCCGGTCGCTGAACTCTATCATCCTGCGAATAAACTGGGTCCGGCCGCTCGAGTTGTTCGGACCGTTGTCGAGATTTATGGCGAGTTCCTTGATATGCGGATATTTCGCCGCGTTCGCATCCCACCATGCCTCGATGCAATCGACAATGAAGTCGCTGGTTTCGTAGGATGTGCCGAAAAAAATCGAGAGGAGTCCGCCAAGCACGTCCATAATTCCATAGGGGACCAGTTTCAATTCGGGATTCATGTCGTGGTCGGCTGCTCGCCGGGCCTCGCGGTCGCGCGACTTTCCATTTCGCGAAAACGGACCGATATTTAATTTCGCCTTGGCATCGACGGAAATTCTAAGCGATTCGGGATTCTCGTCGGATTCTTTGTTGGCCTCGTGAACGTTGTCGAATATTTCGTCGACTTGCTTGATCTTTTTCACCGGCTTGGACTTCTGCACTCTTTTTCTATTGTACCCCAATCGATTCAGTATTTTTCGCAGCGTATTCTCGGAAGGGATACGGTCCTCCGGATATCCTTTTTCCTCGACAAGGGCTTTTTTAAGCGATTTTCCGGTGAGCTTCGCATAGGTCAAAGAACTTTTGACGGCGGGATCGGCCTGGGTATGAAGCTCCGCGACGGAGCTTACGTCCTCCTTGAGTCCCGGCAATTCGTCTTCCGTTCGTTTTCGACCTCGACCTTTGAAGTTGTCGATGCATCGTATTCCGGTTCTCGCCTCTCCCAGACCGGTTTCCACGCCTTTTCTTCCCCATCCCATTTCCCTTTCGGTTTTCCTGGCTCTGCCTCCGAAGTATTTCAATGCGATGGACGCCTGGTATTCGCGTCTTTTAAAGCCGGTCAGCCGACTGCAAGCATCTTTTATCAACTCCTTTTCTCCCGCGCTCATTTCCTCCATTGGTTCGTCCCCACAGTGCTTGGATTTGCAAATTCAAACTACCTCGAACCGGCGTCTTTTCGCTGAGCGGCTCGAAACCTTTGTCTTGCGTGCACTGTGTCTATTACCAGCTCGCTTTTTCTTTGTCCCGCACTTTTTCGTTTCGAAACCGTTTTTTATTTCTCGTCATCCATTTTGTGCAAACTTCGGCGTCATAAATTCATCACAAAGAAAAATGCGGGTAACTTAATTTGTTGTGGCTCCCTAAGGTGTCCCCGGAATCCCGAGGCTATTTCGTGTCAACGGTTGGCAGAGACGAGGAGACGATAGGAAAGTATATACGGAAACAGAAAGAGGCGGACCGTCGGATTGATCAACTGCAAGTGTTTTAGGGTATGCCGCCTTTAGGCGGCTCATGGTTTTAATACCGCTTTGAGCGGTTCACAATTCAAGCCTCCGGCTTTGCCGGAGGTATCTGACTTCGATAGATTGGTTGGAAAAAAGGCGGGTTGTCTGTGTCAATTTATCTCAGCGAAACTGTGTCAATTTATCTCAGCGCTATAGACCTCGCGACGGAAAATTCATGCACGCTTGCCGAAAGGACACAATCATCAGGGGCTCGCGAACGCGATACCGTTTCCGAACGAACGGAACAATCCCGGATCGCTTCAAGGCAGGATAGTCTGCAGGAAACGCCTCGGCGGCCTTCTCAAGTTTTATTGCCGCGAGGCGGCTTAACCCGCTGTTTTTACAGGCTTTTTGGACAAACAGGTGAAAAATCAGCCGTTTTTGCCGTTTAACCCGTTGATTTTACATGGAATTACACGCGTTCGAATTTTTTTACCATACGGGGTCAATTCGGGCATTTCTTTCACCTCCGCATGGCTAAGAAATGATAGGGCCCCGGTGTAATAAAGGTCCGCCAGTTTTTCTCCGCCGCTGATTACGATTCGGAACATATGCGGATAGCGCTCGTTGAGCGCTCTGAAAATGCCTGCCAGCTGCTCCTGTCCCGTACTGGAAGCGTTTTCGAATCCGCTCACCATCATAAAAAGGCCGTTTCCGTTCGCCAATTTCCTTTCCAAGGCTTGCTGGAACGAAATGCTCGAATTTATCTCGGTTTTTCCAAGATTTAACTGCATGGCAAGCGTAGCGAAAAAATCGGCCAAGTCCACATCGCGCCCGTACGGAGGCCCTACATGAAAAACGTTCTTCCGGTCGAACCGCTTCTCCGCTCTTTCCATCAGGCCGGGTACAAGGCGTCCCTGTCCCCTGTCCTCCTGGGCAAGCAATATGATCGCCCGTTTGGTATGCAGCATCTCGAACAGTTCGTTCAAAAATCGATCTTCGTTCGGGCTCGGTAACATGCCCGATCGATTGCACTTCGCCCCTGGATATTCCAATTCGTTCAACAAGCAGGCATCAGCTCCCGGCACCTTTCCATCCAACCCGCAAACGAGACGGTAGAAGGATTCCTTGTAGGCCCGTCGGTCGTTTTGCGTATGACGAAAATCCACTCTGTAAATATCATTGATGAACGGAAAATCGGGAATCTCATCGCCATAGATAACTGGAATGATCCTGAAATCAGGATTTTCCCTTTTCCGGGCTATCATCGCAGTGTATTCGTCTTTGACCCATCCAGACTCCCGTGCCTCCGGCGTTGCGACCAGTATGCCGTTTCTGGAGTTTTGCAACGCTCGATGCAAGCTTTCCGCGATCGAATCGCCGGGAATTGTTTCCCAAATGTCCAAAAAATCTCGTAGCCAAGACTTTTCAGGTTCCTGGTCAGCGTTTCCACCCACGGTTTGCTTTCCCATTTGTGGCTGATGAACGCATCGTATTTCGACATGGTCTTTTCCTCCCTTGGCCAATGGCGATGTTGCTAACCGTTGACCGGAATATACCCGAATTTGAAAAGCCGGACAAGATGCGGAATGTAGAAAGCGACTATCGACAATTCTTAATACCGTTATGTTGCGATTTTCGGCCCTTTGGAGTATATTTTCTGGATTACATCGCCTTCGAAGGCTGTCCGGAGTTCCACTTTCGATTCTCTTTCAAGGACTTGCGGCATCCGGAAATTTGCCTGACAGACGATATCGTTCTTCATATCCTGGAGCTTCCCGTCTTCGAAAGAATTAAAACCGGAAAGGTCGATTCGGACCTGGCCGAATGGATCCGATTCTTTAACAACGCCGTTAATGAAACGGAGGAAACCGTCATGGAAAATTATACGAATCCCAATATCCACAAAGCGTTTCGCGCTCTCCAAGTTCTGAGCGCGGACGAGGAGGCGCGCCAGCTGGCCGAAATGAGAGAAAGAGCCCTTAAAGACGAAGTGTCCGAATTGAATGAGGCAAGACGAGAAGGGGAAAGAAGAGGAGAACGCAGGGGGATGCTAAGGCTGATATTCGAGACACTGGAACTTCGTTTCCGTTTCGTCTCGGATGAAATACGCGAAAAACTGAACGCCGTGGAAGATTCAGACACGCTTGCATCGGTGCAGAGGCGAGCCGTTACGGCGGAAAGCCTTGAAGAATTCGACAGGCACCTTTCTTCGTTATAATCGAAACCAATGAAAACGTTTGACCTGCCATCAGTCGTCCCCCCGAATTTGTTTCCGAGTTTTGGTTATAACGTCGGCCAACCAACACCGTCATCCGGTCGGAGCTTGCTTTAGACCCGGAATCCAAAAGATGATCGTAGCTGTTGGATGAAAACCGGACCGAGTTACAACCAAGCCCCAACCCGAATAGCTCTGTCGTCCCTAACGGGACTTGGCGCAACCTATATGCCATCACCCCGGCAATGAATTGCCGGGCTATTGTCTGCCGTCCCTGACGGGACTTTTCGCGCCTGCCGGTCCCGCCCCGGCAATGAATTGCCGGGCTATTGTCTATCGCCCCCGACGGGACTTTGGAAAAGGAGAAGAGAATTCTCCCATCGATTGTTACGGAGAACTGGGCACTTCAGGGCCAAAGATCAAATAATCGGGACAAATGTTTTCGCTCTGTGGTGTTGAGACTGGAGGCAGGGCGCAAAACTCGCTTGCCTCGGTAGCGCTGCCTTCCACGGCGGCGCGGTGTCCGATGATCTGCCATTGTGAAATCCGAACCTTCGAAGTGCCTCGCCGCCGTGGAAGGCGGCTTCACCGGGTATAGTCTGGGGTGATGAAAATCCCCCGGAATGGCGAATAATTTTTCAGCCGGGTTTTGTTCTTTTCCGTAGTGCCTGCTTTCGGTTTGCGTGGTTCACCTGAACCTCGGATTTTCAAGCGGACCGTCATTCCGGCCGGAGCGCGCGGTTGTCGGAGGAACGGATTTTCCGATCTCTCCCGCTGCTTTTTCGAGGTTCGCCGTTTTTTGCCGGCAAGCGCGCGCGGAGAGCCGGAATCCAGGCTTTGGCGAGTTTTCGCGAACGGGGGGCGAGGCGGAATGATCGGGCCCCGAGCTTTTGGAAAGCAGGCGTTCGTTTCCCGGCGCATCGGCGTTCTTGCCCCGTCAAGATGCCGCAGCTTGCGGCTCGGAGATTTTCGCCGCCGTCCGCCGCCGCGCCGCCGGGACTTGAACGAAAGCTTGGATTCCGGCTCTCCGCGCGCGCTTTCAAGTGCGACGCCGCCGGATTTCAACGGACTCTCGCGCATGCGCGGAATGAGGCGCCCGACTCGGGAAACGCGCGCTCCGGCCGGAATGACGGGGCACGGAAATACCTGAATAGGCTCCCAAAGCCGGAACAAATTTCGGAGGAAATTTCATACCGAAAACAGAATGATTTTCATCACCCCAAGTCTATCCTGCATTGAACCTTAATGGAAGAACATCAACCGCAACGGTCCAATTTTTGTGGGATTTAATGAATTGGTTCATCGCGGATTTGTGGGGAGCGGTAAAGGTAACCAGAGCTTCCAGCTCTGGTCCGAAGCCGTGTATATGCAACCCTCTCGGAGCCAAACCACGCCAGACCAGGATGGTCTGGTTACCTTCGGGACGCGTTTTCCCACAAATCCGCGATGAACCAATGAATTTTCGTTCTTTAGGCCAAAATAGGAACGCTGTGGCTTGCCATGGTTGGGTCCGAAATCGGCAATTTCTTGGCGGAACTCGGACGCGAAGCGTCCTGGTATGCATTCCCACGCGAAGCGTGGGAACGAGGCGGAACGAGGCGGAACGAGGCGGAACGAGGCGGAACGAGGCGGAACGAGGCGGAACGAGGCGGAACGAGGCGGAATCCAGATGGCCGAACCAAGATCCCCCCTGGCTTGCCACTGGCTACGGAAGCTTCGGAGGGCATTGGAAAGGGTCGCCAGTGAGCCAAGCCCGGGGCTTGTTCGCGTTTCCTGGGCTTGGCTCGGCGACATTACTGGGTCGGGCCCAGAACCACGGGCCCGACGTTGACTTGCGTGGTGAAGTCGGAGTCCCAGTCGAGTTCGACGGTCACTCCCGGACCGATAATCATTTGTTCCAAATACGTTTCGGCCCCGATTCGAACCGTCGCGCCGTCGGGGCAAAACCCGATTCCGTCGCCGATGGTTGCAAAGCAGGGGGGGTTGCCGCCGCATTCGGCTTCGGGTTCGACGTACACGAATTCGACGTCGTTTCCGACGGGTTGGGTAGTAAAAGACATTTCTTCTCCCGTCGCGGTCCCCAAGGCATTCTGGGCGACGATGCGGAAGCTGTATCCGGTATTCGGCATGAGTCCGTAGGCGGTCGTTTCCACCGCGACCGGTTCCAGGCCCGCAGCCAATTGGGAAGCGGCGGTTTGCCGCTTGTCGGACGGGTCGGTCCAGTATTCGAAGTACCAGGCCGTGTTCTCGCCGTTGGAGTTGACCGTCCCTTTCAGGACCGCGTTGGTTGACAGGACCGGGTCGGCTTCCGTGGTCGCGGCGTCCGGGGCGGCCGCCACCGATATCACTTCGATGTCGAAGGGTCCGAGGGAGTCGGACGCGCCCAGCGAATCGGTCACCGTGATCTCAATACCTGCGTGGGGTCCCGCGTCTTGGTTCGTCGGCGTGCCGGTCAGCGCGCCGGTTGTTTCGTTTAATTCCGCCCATTCGGGTTTGTTTTCGATGCCGAAGGACAGCGTGTCGCCCAGATCGACATCGGTGGCGGACGGGTAGAATTCGTAGAGGGAGAAGGCATTGACCTCGGTCGCGGGATCGCCCTCGATTGAGGGCGGATCGTTGACCGGACGGACGGTCACCTGGACAGGCACCGAAGCGGTCCCGCCCTGGCCGTCGGACACTTGCACCTCGAAAGTGTCACCCCCGTTGAAATTCGGTTCGGGATCATAGTCGAAGGTTTCCGGAGAATCCCCTTGGCCGCTAACGTCTGCAGTTCCGCCGGATGCCGGCGACGACACGGACCATTCCAATACATCCCCGTCCCCGTCGGTGGCAGAGAGCGACGGCCTGGTCCATGGTACCGGATCTTCGTCCTCGTCCATGACGACCGGCAAGGGACCGTTCTGCGTGATGATCGGAGGAAGGTTTTCCTCCTCGTAGCATCCCATATCGAAACCCGCGCCCTTGGGGCGGGCTTCGCCTTCCAGGTCGTCGAGGGGGACGCCCGAAGATGTTCCCGCGTTTCGGCAGGGAGAGCCCGAACCGAGGCGGTAGCTGTCGGGAGGAGAGGAGAATAGCGGATCCAGTGCGATGTTGCCTACCCCCGGAAAGACGCCGCTGGTTTGTTGCACGTCGGAATATTCCACCGTTGCCGGGTCGGAGGCGGTCAGGTTCAATTCGTCTCCGCCGTTGAACAGAATCGTGTTGCGAACGGTCAGGGACTGTTCCACCGCGTTGGCCCGAATGCCGTCGCCGTCTTGCTCGGCCTGGTTGTCCGCCGCCGTGCAGCTGACCAGAAGAGCTGCGGAGACGCCGTCGAAGAAGGCCGCGCCGCCGTTTTGCGCCGTGTTTCCGACGACGAGGCAGTTTCTAAACTCCGGCAGCGTGGTGTCGGCTATATACGCGCCGCCGCCGTTGCCGGTCGCCGTGTTGTTGGAAATCACGCAGCGCTCCAGAATGGGCGCGGACGCATCGACAAGCGCGATGCCCGCGCCATCGTCGGCTTGGTTGCCCTTCAACTGGCTATCGGCCAGGACGATTCCGCCCAGGGTCGCGTAAACGCCGCCGCCGCGATTTCCCGCTTCGTTGTTTTCGACCACCGTCGATTTCAGCCGGGGAGACGAAGAGGAATAGGCGTACAGTCCGCCGCCGCTCTCGCTCGCCTGGTTTTCGCGGATTTCAGCTGTGAAGATGTCCGGCGACGACGAATCGTAGCAGCCGATTCCGCCGCCGCGCGGGGCGTTGTTGTACTTCACGACGCTGTCGCGAATCAACGGGCTGGAAGAGTTCATGGCCGCCACGCCGCCGCCCCCTGCGTAGCCTTTGTTGCTTCTGATCAGACAATTTCGAACCGTAGGCGACGACCCGTCGCAGTGGACGCCGCCGCCGTACTGGGCGCATCCGTTGCGGATGGTGAACCCGTCGAGCACGGACCCGGCATCCTCGCCGTCCAGAAAGCTGACGACGGAACCCGAGCAAAGGCCGTCGATGACGGTCGTGTCAGGTCCGTCCACGGACGACACCCTCACCGCCTTGCCTTTGAAACGGATGTTTTCCTGGTAGACCCCCGCCTGGACCTGGATTTCGTCGCCGTCGAACGAGGCGTCGATGGCGTCCTGGATCGTCATGTACGAGCAACCGCCGTCCGGGCACACCTCCAGCACTTGCGCGCTGTCGACCGCGCGGATGTATTCGCTGCGAACCATCTGATCCTGTCCGCCCTCCGATTCCACCGTCAGCGTCACTTCATACACGCCTTCCTGATCGTACGCGTGGGTGGGATTGGGTTCTCCGGAAACAGGGGAAGAGTCCCCGAAATCCCAGGTCCAGGAGTCGATGGGGAAGTAGGACGACGAGCTGTCGTAGAAATCGACGGTCAAGGGCGCGTTGCCGATACGGGGAGAACCCCGGAAATCGGCCTCCGGAGTCGTGTCGATCACGGTCACGAAACCGACCTTTGTCGCGGAATCGGCATCGCCGTCTTCGTCGGTCACGGTCAGCCGCACGGTGTATTGGCCATCCTCGGAGTAGGAGTGGCTGGGGTTCGGTTCGTCGCTTTCGGTCCCGTCGCCGAACTCCCAGAGCCACGAGGCAATGCCGTCGGGAGAATAGGTCTGGTCGGAGAACGACACGGTCAACGCGGCGTAGCCGGTCGTGGGGCTTGCGTCGAAGGCCGCCGTAGGCTGGTCGCCTTTGGCCTCGATGTAGTTGTATCTCGTATTGACGGCGTACCCCCCGTCGTTTTCGGTGATCGCCAGGCTCGCGGTGTAGTCGCCGGGCTCGGCGTATACATGGACCGGGTCTTGCTCTTCGCTGGTTTCGCCGTCGCCGAAGTCCCAAAGCCACGACAGTATTCCGGACTGGGAAAAGGACCGGTCCGTGAAGACGACTTCCAAGGGAGCGTAGCCGCTTGTTGGCGTTCCCGTGAAGTACACGCCGGGGATGTCGCCGTTCCATTCGTCGGCGCCCATATCCGCCGCGTCGCCATACGGCCTGGTTTCGCCGTCGAAGTCGAGGGCCGGGGCTTGTTCCGTGTTGGCCGCGTCGATGCAGGCAGAGCCCTCTTGCAGGCGATAGTCTTCTCTTTCCGGCGAAGCGAACATGGGTTCCGCGTTGATATTGCCCTCGCCTTCGTAAGTCCCCTCTGCCTGTTCCACGTCCGAATAGGTCACGAATGCGGAACCGTCGCCGTCCAGATCGATTTCGCGTCCGTTGTTCCACAGGATGCTGTTGCGAATCGTGGCGTCGGCATTGTCGCCGTACAACCCGCCGCCCAGGGCGCCGTCGTTGTCGGCCACGGTGCAGTTGAGAACGTCGGTGGTGGATGACGGTCCCAGCAGGAAAAAGCAGCCGCCTTCGTACCGTGCCGTGTTGCCGGTCATCATGGAGTTGACGAACGTGGGGGACGCGCCGCCCGAAATGTGGACGCCGCCTCCGCCTTCGAAGGCGAAGTTGTCTCGAACTTCGTCGCGGTCGAAAGACGGCGAGGCGCTTCCGGAGATTGTCATTCCGCCTCCGTCGCCCAGCGCCCAGTTGCCGACGATTTGCGTCCGCGAGACTTCCGGAGAGCAATCGCTTGCGTGAATGCCGCCGCCGTCGGTTTCCGCGATGTTGTAGTTGACGGACCCCAGTTCGATTTGGGGTTCGCTTCCCGTGTCGCAGGCGATACCGGCCCCCCGGTCTGCGGAATAGTTGTCGTCGATGGAGGTGCGGAAGAATTCCGGGAAAGCCTCGTTGGTGGCGTAGACGCCGCCGCCCGCGATGTTCGCGTCGTTCATGGCGATGTCGCAATGGCGAATCAAGGGCGACGCGCCGTCTATGAAAATTCCCGCGCCGTAGTCCGCGCAGCCGTTCTCGATGGCGAACCCGTGCAGGATCGACGTCGAAGTTTCCCCGGATACGAACCGCACGACGCTTCCCGAGCAGCCGCCGTTGATGGCGGTCTTTGCCGCCCCGCCGGTGGACTGCACGGTTATGGCCTTGCCCTTGAAATCGATGTTTTCATAATAGGCGCCCGGTTCGATCGCCACGGTATCCTCCTCGAACGCCGCGTCGATGGCCGCCTGGATGCTGTCGAAGTCGCAGCCCGAAGCGCAGACCGACCATGTGACCGGCGTACGGTCGTTGTCGACGATGGTGTATACGTACTGCTCGTTTTCTCCCAACTGCGCGTTGCAAGGCGCCGACAAGACCGCGGTGAAATACTCGTCGTCTTCGTCCTCCTCGTCGTCGATCACCGAGAACGAAATGTTTCCGACCGTCGTTCCCGGTTCGAACGTCAGGGTTCCTTCGGCCAGTTCGTAGTCCACGCCCCCGCCGCCGGCGGTGCCTTCGGTTACGGCGTAGTCCACCGTCGCGGGCAATTCCGACTCGGGAGAAAGGGTGACTGTGATATCGACGCTCGTGGCGCTTTCGTCGCCTTCCGCAGATGCCAGGGCGAACTGCACGTGAGGCGGAGGATCCTTGTCCTCTATCGTTATTTGGTCTTCCCCGGATGTCCATCCGGTTGCGGACGCCGTGACGGCGACAGTCTGGGGTCCGTCGAACACGTTGTCCTCATTGGGCGTCACGCCGAATGAAACAAACGTATGTCCCGCCGGGATGGTGACGGAAGCGGGCACGGAGACTTCGCTTTCGTCCGACGACCCCAGATTTGCTATGAGGTCGGAATGATACCTTCCCGTCAGGGACACTGCCCCGGCGTCCGCAGGCAGGACGGCGCCCTCAAGCGCGGTCTCCGGGACTGTCAGTGTCAAAGCCGTAGTTTCGTCGTCCAGCACGTCGATGGGGTCGCTTCCCGAAGTCCAGTCCTGGGCCGACGCCGTGACGACGGCGTTTTGCGTTCCGTCGATGAGATCGTCGTCGATCACCTGAACTTCGAACGTCGCCGAATTTTCTCCTGAAAGAATCGTCACGCTTTCCGGGACGACGATTTCCGACGAGTCGCTCGAACCGAGATATACGGTGGTGTCGCCTACCACCAGACCGCCCACGGTCACAGTCCCCGGCGTGCTTAGAACGCCGTCGCCTTCGGTTCCAAGGGCGGGAATTTCCACGAAGAACTCGGCGATTTCGTCGTCCAGCACCTCGATGGCGTCGCTTCCCGAAGTCCAGCCCGAGGCCGACGCCGTGACGACGGCGTTTTGCGTTCCGTCGATGAGATCGTCGTCGATCACTTGAACCTCGAATGTCGCCGAATTTTCTCCGGAGAGAATCGTCACGCTTTTCGGAACGACGATTTCCGACGAGTCGCTCGAACCGAGATATACGGTGGTGTCGCCTACCACCAGACCTCCGACGGTCACGGTCCCCGGCGTGTTTAAAATTCCGTCGCCTTCGGTCCCAAGGTCGGGAATGTCTACGGAAAACGCGGCGATTTCGTCGTCCTGGACGTCGATGGCGTTTTCTCCGTCGTTGTAGTCTCTTGCCGAGGCCGTGATCGTAGCGGTCTTGGTACCGTCCAGCAAGTCGTCGTCCTGGATCGCCACCTCGAACGTCGCTGTGAAGGTTCCGGCGGCGATGGTGACCGTCGCAGGCGTCGTCGCTTCGGATAGGTCGTCCGAGAAAAGGCTCACTGTCAGGTCGTTTTCCGGGGGGGCATCCGCAATCACGACGACCTCGGCGACGACCGGATCGTCGCCCTCGGTCGCGGTCCCCGGCAGATCGACGGCCAGATCGCCCAGGATGCAGGGACGGTATTCGCTCAAGTCGCTTTGATTAAAGTCGTCCGGGGTCCCGTCGCCTTCGGAAAGGCCGACCACTACGTCGGGCGTTCCGCAATCGAGCCATGTGACGCGAACCGTTTGGTCGAAAAACAGCTCCACCTGGAAGCTTGCTGGCCCGGAAGCGTCGAAGCGCGGAATGTCCTGATAAGTCACGGCCACCCTGTCGTCCAGCTGCTTCCAGGAAACGACGCCCGACTCTGCCGGATTCAGGTCCTCGAACAAGGCCGATATGCGGGGGAGACCGAAATGGGCGTCCAGGCCGGGAGCATAGTTGTCGTCTCCCGTCCCGAAGGTGATGTATCCGTTGCTGCCGACGTAAAAGGAAGACCACCCGGTCCCGTAGAGGAAAACCTGGCTGTCATCCGGGAGAACGACCTCGATGTAGTCGTCGTCGCCGAGAGACAGGGTGGCGCCTCCGGCGGGATCGGTCGGAAATTCGTCGGCGGATTCGACGCAGGCTTCGTAGAAATGCGCGCTGCCGTCCGGAGCAAAGGTCAGACTGCTATAATTCAAGTCGTATTCGTTCGAGTCCGTGTCGCCGGCATCCGTTGCGAAGACTTCGGTGAAATAGTCTCTGGTTTCGTTGTCTTCGATGACAAGGGTCGCATTGTAGGGTTTGATCAGCGACGCTCCGCCGCCAGGATTGCTCAGGAACAGATCGAGGGTTTCCTCCCCCTCGATTTCATCGTCCTCAAGGATTTCCACGAAAAAGCTCGCCTGGGAAACGCCGTCCTCGAAAGTCAGCGTGCCGGAGGCGGCGACGTAATCCTGTCCTGCGACGGCCGTGCCGTCGATAGTGGCGTAGTCCACGGTGATTTCGCCGCTGTCGCTGTCGATTCTTTCCACGGTGACAACCGCTTGCGCATCTGCCTCGCCGACTCGCAAGATGTTCGTGCTGAAACGCAGCGACCCCGGGTCGTTGTCCAGAACAGACACATCGGCGCTGCCTGAAACCCAATCGGCGGATTCGGCTGTGATCGTCACGATCTGCGTACCGTCGATCTCAAGGTCGTCTACGACCATCAGGTAGAAGTGCGCAAGGTTTTGCCCTGCGGGTACGGTTACCGACGAGGGCACGACCAGTTCGGACATGTCGCTCGATGACAACCGCACCGTGAGGCTGTATTCGAGCGTTCCGGGTATTTCCACCGTTCCCCCGGGCTTCAGCACTCCGTCGCCCTCGCTTACCGCAGCCGGGACCGACAGCGACAGGTCGTAGGATTCGTTGTCGTAGACTTGAATCGTATCGCTTCCGGAATTCCAGCCGGTCACGGAGGCGGTGATCGTCGCGGCCTGCGCACCGTCGAAGAGCGGATCATCCACGACCGTCAAGTCGAACGTCGCGGAGCTTTCACCGGAAAAAATCGTCGCCGTCGCGGGAACGACCGCCTCGGTTTCGTCGTCGGAAGCTAGCTCGATTGCGATGTCGCTGTCCGCGACGACGTCGATCGCCACAGTACCTTGCCCTGCCAGGGTACCGTCGCCTTCGTTCGCTTCGTCGGGAATTTGCACGGTCAGTGTGGCGATTTCGTTGTCGTGCACGTCGATGATTTCCGACGCCTGCGCATAGCCAGGAGCGAAGGCGGAGACCTCGACGGTCCGGGTGCCGTCGAAAAGCGCATCGTCCATCACCTCCACGTCGAAATCGACGGACAGGTATCCGGCGGGTATAACGACCGAGGCGGGCACGACGACCTCGTTTTCGTCGTCGGAAACCAATTCGATCTCGATGTCTATGTCCGCCGCTTGCAAAACGCTCGCCGTCCCTGGTACGGAGAGAACGCCGTCGCCCTCCCTCGCTGCCGCCGGCAGGGAAAGGAGCAATTGGGGCATAATCTGGTCGCCCTCCACGGAAATGTCGTCCCATTCGCGTCCGTCGGACGGGTAGGCGTAGTTGTCGTACTGCTGGAACTTGATCCGGAACCGGGACGTGTACCCGAAATCGGGATCGAAAGTGTTCCGGATGTACTCGACTTGGGCGTCCAGATCGACTTGGTAGGTTTGTCCCGTTTCTCCGGAGTCCAGGTCCGAAGCGTTCAGTATGGCATACCAGGTCGCGCCGTCGTTGCTTATGCAAACGCCGTCGCCGTCGGCATGGCCCTCGAAGGAGTCGGGCAGTGCCGCGGCCTCGTCTCCGAATTCCGCATGGAAAAAACTGAGGAACAGGTTTTCGAAGCCTTCCATGTTGAGGGTCAAGACGGCTTCGTTCAGGCAGTATTCGCCGTCCGAGGCGACATCCATTCGCAGCCTGCCGTCAATGTCTTGGATACGCCCGTTTTCGTTCGAGGAATAGTATTTCCACTCCTGGAAAACCGTTCCGGCCTCGAAGTCCTGGTAGTAGGGAGGCGAGGGGATTTGGTCGTTGTCTCCGATTTCGAGAACGGCCATGTAAGGGCTTGTCAGGACCGCCCCGCCTTCGGGGTTCGAGAGGACGAGGGTGACGGTTTCGGGGCCTTCCAAGAGGTTGTCGTCGATGATAGGTATTTCGAAGGTCGCGCTTGTCTGCCCGTTCGCGAATTGCAGCGAGCCATGCGCGGGCGTGTAGTCCGACCCAGCCTCGGCGCTGCCGTCGCGGGTTTCATACTCCACCGTGATCGCGCCGCTTACGCTTGCGGTTCGCTCGACAGCGACAACCGCAAAGCCATCATCCTCCCGTACGGAATAGGTGGCGGAACTGAACCGGAGAGCGCCGGGATCGTTGTCCAAGATACAGACGACGTCCGTAGACGAAGTCCATCCTTCAGCCGATGCGGTTATCGAGGCGAATTGGGAGCCGTCGATGTCCAGGTCGTCCATGATGGCGAGGTCGAAATCGGCGGAAAGCGAACCGGGCTGGATGAAGACGGTGGAGGGCACGGTGGCTTCGGTTGTGTCGTCGGACGAAAGGGCGACCGCAAGGCCCGACTCCAGGCAGCTCGAAACGCTCACGGTCCCGGCGTTGGTCAAAACCCCGTCGCCTTCCGTGGCGAATTCGGGGACGGTCACCGTCAAAATGGCCGGATCGTCGTCCCGAATTCCCATGGTGGCCGACGCCGAACCCCATCCCGTGCTGGATGCGGTTATGGTGACCAATTGAGAGCCGTCGGCGCACAGGTCGTCCATGATGGCTATATCGAAGGCCGCCGACGTCTGTCCTGCGGAAATGGTCGCCGAAGCAGGCACGGTCGCTTCGCTTTCGTCGTCTGAAAACAGGTTCACGACAAGATCGTCCACCAGGGGGGACGGTATGGATACGAAACCGGCGCCCGACAGAACGCCGTCTCCTTCGGTCGCGCTTTTCGGCAAGGTCAGGTATGTGGATTGGAGCGAGATCGAAGTTGTAACGCCGAAGTCCGAAGAATAGGTGTGATCGAATGCGACCCAGCCGATATTGTTTCCCCAGGCATGGCCGGAAAAAACTCCGGTGGCCAAGTCGATGGCCACGCCGTAGTCCACCGTGGCGCAACTGTCCGTGTTTTCGCAGGAAAAGCTGATCCATCCCACGCTCGGCCCCCAGGCCCATCCTGAGAGGTTGCCGTTGCCGTCGTGAACTACCCCGCCGAGGTCCGGAGCCATGTCGATCCAGCCTGCGGCGCAGTTCCAGGCGTAGCCGCTGACTTGCGAATCCGTCACGGTGACACCGCCGCCGTGGACGGGCTCGAAATTGACCCAGAAAATGCTCTCCGAGTAGGCGAACTTGTGGCCGTCGCCGTCGGGATCGATCATACCGGCTTCGCACGGCTGAATCAGCATTGCGATGGAAAGAAGCGATATCAGAGCGATTGCCGATGCTCTACTTGCTGTGACCTTCATTTTTTACTCCTCCGGCGACGAATTTTCCTCGGAAAACTTGGATTTTCACCGATTGGCAATTGTAGGTTTATAGATTTTCCAAAAGTCAAAAAAACTTATTTGATGTCCCGAACCGGCCACACGTGCATGAGAGAGGTACGCAGGGCCTTGCCGGTAGTTCCATATCCGAGATCGATGTAGATTACATAATCCGAGTCGTGCACAGGCGAAGAACTCGACCAGAATTCGCGTCCGGCAAGGTCGCCGAGGAAAGGATTGTCCTGGGTCCATTGCCCGGCACCCTCCGTGTCGGGCAATGCCGGGTACGAATAGTCCCAGGTGATCAGGCTTTGCAACTCCTTGCCGTTGGCAAGGCGCCAATCGCCGGCGACGGAGCCGTCGGAAAGACCGCAGTCGTCGTCGCTGCCGTCGCCGACTATATCGTGAAGATCTTTGGCGAAATCGATGGCGTCGCGCCAGCTTTTCGGTCCCGCGCAAGTCGCGTTTTCCAGCCACACCAGGTTGGTCAGATTATCCGTCACGGTCCCGTCCCCGTTTTTCGCGAATCGCGGAACGGGCCAAGCCGCGCCTTTTTGGAGATCTCCGTCGTCGCCCGACCAGTACGACGTGGTCTGCCCCGTCTTGGGGACCTTTGTATCGTTGCAGCTTCCTGTGCCGGTTTGCAGCCCCCACTGTCCGGAAGTCAGCCCCCAGAACGTCTTGCCCTCGGCCACGTCGGAAGCCGACGCGCCGTTGGCGTCGTCTGCGGCGGGCGCGATTCCCATGATTTCGTTGATATCGTATCCGGGAGCGCCGGAATCGGGAGAGGCGGACGGTTCCGTCTGCGCGCTCGGCGTGCCGGCCGCGCCCGTGTCCAGACGTTGGTAGAGGTCCTCCATGCGGTAGGAATCCGTTTCTCCGGGCGACGACGCCGGGGACCAGTCGCCGCAAAACAAAATGCCTGGGCACATGAAAATCGCCGCAACAAAAAACAAGCCCTTGCCGATCGTACCGCCTTTCGTCCATTTGCCGTCCATTTATTCCCTCCTTGCAAAAGCGTGGAAACCCTGCGTTCAAATATCTCTCGAAAACAACCAAAAAAATATTCCCGAATTGCTCGTTCAGTGTACACGGGATGATATGAAAAAGCAAGCGCCAATTACAATTTTTCCGAAGGGAAAGGTTTCGCTCCCCCCCACTTGCGCCTATGACCTTGCGGACCATCTACATTATATATTTACATTGCAAAATCAGAATCTTGCGAAGATTATCGGAACAGATCGCAACCCTCTATTTTTATTTGGAAAAATAGGTTCGCGAGGTTTTCGCACATGCATCGGAGACGAATTGTAATTGGATATTTTATTCTAAATAGTCAATTAATGAAATTTATTTATTAATTAATAATGGAATTTGAGAAAATAAGGCCGAACTTCGCACTTCTGGAAAACGACCAGGTAACTCTCGAGAAAATTGTCCGAAAATATCCGATCACCCGGGGGATCGCGGAAATTGTCGCGTACCTTTCCACCGCGTCCGCGTCTTTGAAGCACATCGTGGACGCGGATACGGCAGTCGGAATCAAATGGGAGGAATCGGACGCGATCAAGGGCATACGGATGCCCCGGGTGATTTACACCAAATAAAAGGCTGGATTGGCATCCGCCAATCCGAATACCCCCCGCCCCTGTAATTTTCGCAATACACCCTCGCAACGTTCCAGTTGACATTCTCTCCGTTGTCCTTGGCCGCCCACATGAGGTTGGTGCGGGTGTCTATGACCAAGCCGTCGTCGTAGGCGATGTAATGCCCGCCACGGGCGATTTCCGTCAAGCGTGCGGGTATGTTGGAGGAGGATGTGGCGGCGTACTCATAGACATTTTGGAGTCCTGACGAATGTTCGGACTTCCAGTAGTGGTCCCGCCGCGACTTTGCGCGGGCACGCATTTCGTCATCGCGGCTGCTGAAAGGATTGTCCTGGGAAACATCGCCCAGGAAGCGCTTCCAGGCGTCGGCTTTCTCGGAGGCGGCCAGGTGTTGGCTCGCGTCGATGCGCTGCACCGTTTCGAATTCGGACTCCCGGGCTTGTTGCCATTTCTCCCGCTGTTCCCGGAGCTGCCGCTCCCTTTTGCCCGCATCGACGAGACGGGTTGCCTCGAATCCCAATTCGAAGAACAGCGCGGCCATCTCGTCGGCGTCGTTGACCGGGTTGGCGCGCGCGGAGCCGGCGGGTACGCAGCATTGCCGATCACCAGGGCGAGCCTGTCTCTGGAGGCCGCCTGAGCCTGGAGGCAAAGGGCCGCCAGAGATATGAGAATTGCGGAGGTTGCGAGGATGGCCGCGTTTTTCATGGTTCTTCTCCGTTTTGTTTGTCGGCGGTTTCGCGAAGACGCCCGAGCGGCCGCGATGGAACAACGGCTGCCGCGGACGGTCGGCAAGCATGCTTCAAGAAATTGCGGTTTGGGTCAGCGCGGAAGCGTTATCCGGTCCGACTACTCCCAGTGTCGTTTATACGTCAAAAGACGGAAAGACCGAACAAACCTTCGACGCCATTGACTGGCTCGCGCGTCTGGTCGTTCATATTCCCGACAAATGCGAGCAGCTTGTCAGGTACGTAGGGGATTCCAACAAGTTCCGGGGCATGCGCAAAAAGGCGGGAACCGATGACGCCGTTCCGTTGATCGCGTCCGAAGAACCGGCGTCCAAACAGTTCGCCGCAGCCGGGCGAGGCTGATCCGAAAAATATACGAGGTCGATCCGCTCTGTTGTCCCAATTGCAGGAATCAAAAGCCCGTTGCATTTTCGTTGACAAGAAGCGAGTTCCTATCTTAGGAATATTTCCGTTTATTCTTGACACGCGAACTCTTGCGGCGTATGGAAAATATAGTTATATACGTCTCATGTCGGAAAGGGCAAAAAAATGAATACAAAACTTACATTGCGGCTTGACGAAGAACTGATCAAGTCGGCCAAAATTCATGCAAGTCAGTTCGGCAAATCCGTATCTCAAATGGTGGCGGACTATTTTTATCTGCTTGATAAAATGCATTCGGACGAACCAACCGAGCTTACCCCCATTGTGAAATCATTGAAAGGGTCCTTGCGCGGCGCCAACATCGACCAAGACGATTACAAATCGCATTTGGAAGATAAATATTTATGAAAATTCTAATCGATACGAATATTATTCTGGATGTCATGCTTGATCGCGCTCCTTTTTCCGAACCGGCTTGCGATTTGTTGTCAATTGTCGAACATGGCAAAGCTGGAGGGTTCGTATGTGCGACAACCGTAACCACGATTCATTACCTGGCCTCGAAGGTTTTGGGAAAAGATCTTGCACAGGAACAAATAGAAAAACTTGTAGCTTTGTTGGAGATCGCTCCTGTCAACAGAGTTGTAATCAAAGACGCTCTTCGTTCGGGTTTCTCGGACTTTGAAGACGCCATTGTCTGTCAAGCCGCTTATCATGCCGTGGCAGATGCCATTGTCACCAGAGATCGGAAAGGGTTTAAAAAGTCGGAAATTCCTGTTTACTCCCCAACCGAAATATTGAACATTCTGCGTTCAATCGATTAAAAAGTGCCCCCCAACCGCAAGCACCCGCTTGATTATCTGAAAAACATCATTTAAAGTGCCCTGTTGAGCGACGGGAGGCGATGGCCTTGAGAGCGGCACCTGCCACTCTCTGGATTGACAGCCATCGCGTCGCGTTGAAACAAAGCATCGCCGCCGGGCAGCGGGAAGTTCGCCCCGGGCGGGCAACCGGAAAACGGTTTTCCCCGCAGGAAGCGACGCGCAAGGAAATAAGAACCGGGAGGTTTACCATCGAAAACGGGAATATTTTTGACAGCATTTCGGGCAAGGACTACGACGCGTCTTCGCTGGAGGTCCTGAAGGGTCTGGACCCGGTCAAGCGCAGGCCCGGCATGTACACCGACACCGGGCGGCCCAACCATCTGGCCCAGGAGGTGATCGACAACGCCGTGGACGAGGCCATCGCCGGGTTCGCCAAGAAAATCCAGGTGATCCACCACGAGGACGGCTCCGTGGAGGTGGCCGACGACGGTCGCGGCATGCCCGTGGATCTCCACCCCGGAGAGAAAATGACCGGCGTGGAGGTGATCATGACCAAGCTCCACGCGGGCGCCAAGTTCGGCAACAAGAATTACCGGTTTTCCGGCGGTCTGCACGGCGTGGGGGTCTCCGTGGTCAACGCCCTTTCCAAGAGAGTCGATGTGGAGATTCGCAGGGGGGGCAAGAAATACGCCATTTCGTTTGAAAACGGCGAAAAAACCACCGAGCTGGAGGAAATCGGGACGGTGGGGGGCCGCAACACCGGTTCCACCATCCGGTTCTGGCCGGAGGAGAAATATTTCGACACCGTCAAGATCTCCATCCCCCGGCTCAAGCACACCCTGCGCGCCAAGGCGGTCCTGTGCCCCGGGCTGACCGTCGTTTTGACCGACAAGGTTTCCGGCGAAACCGAAACCTGGCTGTTCCAGGAAGGGCTCAAGGACTACCTGCTGGAAAATCTCGCGGAGTACGAGAAAATCCCCGAGTTTCCCTTCGTCGGCCGATTCGAGGGCAAGGAGGAAACCGTGGACTGGGCCGTGGTCTGGCTGCCCGAAGCCCCGGAGAACATTGCGGAAAGCTACGTGAACCTCATTCCGACGCTCCAGGGCGGAACGCACGTCAACGGCTTCAGAAGCGGCCTGCTGGGCGCCATACGGGAATTCTGCGAGTTCAGAAACCTCATCCCCAGAGGCATCAAGCTCTCCCCCGACGACATATGGAACAAGTGCAGCTACGTGCTTTCGGTCAAGATGAGCGATCCCCAGTTTTCGGGCCAGACCAAGGAGCGGCTCTCCTCCAGGCAGTCGGCGTCGTTCGTCTCGGGCATCGTCAAGGATTCCTTCGCCCTGTGGCTCAACCGCCACACCGAGGCAGGCGAGGCATTGGCGGAAATGGCCATCGACAGCGCGCGCAAACGCCTCAATTCCGCCAAGAAGGTCATCCGGAGAAAGGCCGGTTCCGGTCCCACCCTGCCGGGAAAGCTCGCGGACTGCATCTCCCAGAACCCGGCCGACACCGAACTTTTCATCGTCGAGGGCGACTCCGCAGGCGGCTCCGCAAAGCAGGCCCGGGACAAGAACACCCAGGCGGTGCTTCCCCTGAGAGGCAAGATCCTGAACACCTGGGAGGTGGATACCCAGATGGTTCTCAAATCCAAGGAGGTCCACGACCTGGCCGTGGCCATGGGGGTCGATCCCGGCTCCAAGGACATTTCGGACCTTCGCTACTACAAGATCGTCGTGCTGGCCGACGCCGACTCCGACGGCCTTCATATCGCCACATTGCTCTGCGGCCTGTTCTTCCGCCATTTCAGGGCGCTGATCGAAACCGGAAAGATCTTCGTGGCCATGCCCCCCCTGTATCGCATCGACCAGGGAAAAAAGGTCTACTACGCCCTGGACGAACACGAAAAGGACGCCATTTTGAAACGGCTGGGAAACAGTTCGGCGTCCAAAGGCAAGATCAACGTGCAGCGATTCAAGGGCCTCGGCGAGATGAACCCGTCCCAGCTGCGCGAAACCACCATGCTTCCCGATTCCCGCCGCCTGGTGCAACTGACTCTGGACGACGAGAATAAGGGGTTCGAAACCATGGACATGCTCCTGGCCAAGGGGCGCTCCAAGGACCGCAAGCACTGGCTGGAGGAAGAAGGCGATATGGCGAGGCCGGAAGACGTTCTATAGGAACCACATGAAGACGGGGCGTGGTTTTTACATACAAGACAGACACATGCAAGACAGACACATGCAAGACAGACACATGCAAGACAGACACATACAAGACAGACAAATATAAGACAGACAAATATAAGACAGGCACATAAAGGACTGACATGTCGCAGGATCAAGCATTGGCATACGAGGGGGTCGAACGGATTTCCCTGGAGGATTTCGTACGGCCCTCCTATCTCAACTACTCCATGTACGTGATCATGGACCGCGCGCTTCCGTTCATCGGCGACGGCTTGAAACCGGTGCAGCGCCGGATCGTCTACGCCATGAGCGAGCTGGGGCTTCGCAACACGGCCAAGCACAAGAAATCGGCCCGCACGGTGGGCGACGTTCTGGGCAAGTACCATCCCCACGGCGACACCGCCTGCTACGAGGCCATGGTGCTCATGGCCCAGGATTTTTCCTACCGGTACCCGCTGGTGGACGGCCAGGGCAACTGGGGATCCATCGCGTCTCCCAAGGAATTCGCCGCCATGCGCTACACCGAGGCGAGGCTGTCGGCCTACGCCGATATATTCCTTTCCGAATTGTCCATGGGCACGGTGGACTTCATCCCCAACTTCGACGGCACCCTCACCGAACCCCAGACCATGCCGGCGAGACTGCCCAATATTCTTCTCAACGGCGGCTCCGGCATCGCGGTGGGCATGGCCACGGACATCCCCCCGCACAACCTCTACGAAATCGTCGAAGCCTGCATCTACCTCATCGACCATCCCAACGCGGGCATCGGAGAGATCTGCGAGATCGTGCAAGGCCCGGACTTTCCCACCGGCGCGGAAATCATCACTCCCAGGGACGAGATTGCCAGGATTTACGAGTCGGGCAACGGCATGCTCCGCATGCGGGCCTCCTACGAGTACGAAAACGGCGACATCGTCGTCACCGCCTTGCCCTATCAGGTGTCGGCGGAAAAAATCATCGAGCAGATCGCGGCCATGATGGCCGCCAAGAAGCTGCCCATGGTTTCGGACGTCCGGGACCTCTCCGACCAGGACGAGCCCACCCGCATCGTCATCACGCCGCGCTCCAACCGCGTGGACAAGGTCGCCCTCGTGGAACATCTGCTGGCCACCACGGACCTGGAAAAGGGCCACAAGGTCAACATGACCGTCATCGGGCTGAACCGGAAGCCGCAGTCCATCGGCCTTCTGGAAATTTTGCGGCAATGGCTTCAATTCAGGACCGAAACCGTCACGCGCAGGCTGGAATTTCGCCTCGACAAGATCAACGAACGCCTCCACATCCTGGAAGGCCTTCTGATCGCCTATCTCAACATCGACGAAGTCATCCGCGTCATCCGGCAAAGCGACGAGCCCAAGTCCGAACTGATGCAACGCTTCGAACTGAGCGATATCCAGGCCGAAGCCATCCTCCAGATTCGACTTCGCCAGCTCGCCCGCCTGGAAGAGATCAAGCTCAAGAAGGAAAAGAGGGACCTGGAGAGGGAAAAGGACTGGATCGAAAAGACCCTGGCGTCCAGCCAGCGCATGAAGACCCTGATCAAAAAGGAGCTTAGGGAGGACTCCAAGAAGTTCGGCGACAAGCGCCGCACGCGAATCGTGGAGCGTAAGGAGGCCAGGGCCATCAGCGAGGTGGAACTGACCCCTGCCGAACCGGTCACGGTGGTGCTGTCGGTCAACGGATGGACCCGGTCCGCCAAGGGGCACGCCGTGGATGCGGTCAACCTGAGCTACAAGGCGGGCGACGAGTTCCTGTGCGCCGCCCAGGGAAAATCAAACCAGCTGGCGGTCTTCATGGACACCACCGGACGATCCTACGCCCTGCCCGCCAACAGCTTTCCGTCGGCCAGGGGACAGGGCGAGCCCTTGACCGGAAGGCTTTCTCCCCCGGAGGGCGCGCGCTTCATCAGCGTTCTCATGGGAAATCCAAAGACCAAAATCCTTCTCGCCAGCGACGCGGGCTACGGCTTTGTCACGGAGCTTTCCAACCTGATCGCCAAAAACACCAAGGGCAAGGCCATGCTCAGCGTCCCCAAGGGCGCCGAACCTCTGGCGCCGGTCGTCCCCGAAGATCCCAAAAACGGCTTGCTCGCCGTGGTCACGGAGCAGGGCCGCATGCTGGTCGTCGAATTGAGCGACCTGCCCGAACTGCCCAAAGGCAAGGGAAACAAGATCATCCAAATCCCGCCGAAACAGGTGAAAAAACGGGAGGACTTCGTCAAGATCGTCCTGGATTTCTCCGAGGGCGATACTCTCAAAATCCACGCGGGAAGACAAGCGATGAAGCTCACGCCCGGCAACATCGAAAACTTCTACGGCAAACGGGGCCTGCGGGGAAGAAAACTGCCCAGAGGGTATCAAAAGGTGGATCGTATAGAGATCGTTCGGGAACAGACGGAAGAAACTGTGGAAGAATCCGACGCATAGGTCGAAAAAAGCGCCGCGATTTCAACGATGATCGAAGCGCGGCCTTGAATTCGAGGCCGCGCTTCAATGATGCTTGCTGATTCAGGCTTTGGAGGCCCTAACGGCATGATACCGGGATTCGCCACTGTTTTCATACTTATTCTCGCCGGCATTTTTACTTCAGTGGTAGTTCATAAATGAGATGTCTGATCGCCCTGGCTGCTGACACGGCGGAAACCCTCGGAAGGCTCCATATCCTTGCTCCAACTTGCACGGTTTTCTTTTTCGGCCAACGTAAAGGCCAGCGGCTTTTAGAACCGTAGTAAAACCAAGGCATTCCTGCTCTACACGCTCACCTTCGGAGGAGAACAGGGCGCGCGCCTTCCTAAACAGGTTGATGGGCCACGCCATCTGCTACGAATACGACCAGGCGCAGAAATACATCGACAAGAGAAAAGGCAGCCCCATATCCTGCGCCAAACTCGGGGAAAACTTTCGACCTGTACGGGACGAAGACGAAAAGAACGGAGCCGGTTAAAAAAGTACCTTATTATAGAGGCGATCATTCGCGAAAGGGGAAAATCCAATACGAAAACTTTGTATATCACGGAAAACGGCTTTCAGCTAAAAACAAGGTCCGAACGCATCTCGGTGATACCGGAACAAGCGGGGGCTGCCAATTCAAGGATGCCAAGCGAATGCTCGAAACGCCTGTGCGTTGCTTCGGGATTTACGAGGGCGGCAGCTCCCTCCGGGGGAACCAAGATCGGGCTTTTGGTCATCACGAAAACCGGATTGCTCTCGTAGGCCTCTTTTTCCGATCAAGTCCGCCGGAATTTTGGTCCTCTAAAAAACCGCTTGTGTCCGAGACAAGTATCGAATATATTTCCAGTATTGATCTCTCTTTAAAGAGGGTTAATCGCTGGCGGTAGGCAAAAATACCAATCGATTATGACAATAACGAAATGAACAGATTCAGAAAACATCCCATAAAGCTGGTTCGCATCCTCGGTAACAGCTCTTGGGTGGGAAGCAGTTTCGTTCTCAGGCTGACCGCGACCATCATCATTATCAACATTCTCATATATGCGATGATCGGGTTCTGGCTCTATAAAGACAGACGATATTACCATCATATGGCCGAAAGCACCACCCAGAACATGGCCAAGGTCATTGCGACAAATATCCGCGGTATTTTTGACCGAATCGATACTGGGTTGTTTGCGCTGATGAACGAAACAGAAAGGCAATTGGCCGGACAAAAGATCGATAAGGCGGAGCTTGAAAAATATATAGAGCGTCTGCTTAAGAATCTGCCCGAACTGTTTGATCTGAGCGTAGCTGATGCAAAAGGAAACGTGCTGTACGGAACAGAGATGGTTGCCGGCAAATCGGTCAATATCAAAGATCGTGCTTATTTCAGGTATCTCAGCGAAAATCCGGAAAAGAAAATGGTGCTTTCGAAACTGTTACACGGACGGGTATCCGGAAGATGGTTGTTCGTGCTTGCGAAACGAATCGACTATCCTGACGGATCGTTTGCGGGCACTGCCGTCGGCATGTTTGATATCAGTTATTTCAACAACCTGTTTTCAGAACTCAAAACCGAAAGCCAAGGCCATATAGAACTAAGGGACAACAAGTTCGAACTGATCGCCTATTGGCCCAAGAGCAAAGAACCGGGCTGTCAGATCGGCTCTCGATTATTATCGGAGAAAACCCGCAACTTGATAGCAAGGGACACTGTTGCCGCGACATACAAGGCAATTGTACCGTACAACAACATCGAACAGATGACATCGCTACGCAAGACAGACGAATATCCTTTCTTTGTTATTGCCGCAAATGCGACAAATGAATATCTAAGATCATGGAGAAATGAAGCTGTCACCGCATTGATGATTGCCGCCGTATTCACTTTATCGACGATCCTTTCCGCAAAAATTCTTTTCAAGAGCAGGGAAACAGAATTGCTGCACGTCGAATCAAAGCGATTGGCGGAAGAAAAGGCGCGGCTGGAGGGAGTAATCGAAGGGACCCAAGCCGGAACCTGGGAGTGGAATGTCCAAACCGGAGAAACCATTTTCAACGAGCGCTGGGCAGAGATCATTGGCTACAGCTTGAAAGAGTTGGCCCCAATATCGATCGACACCTGGATAAGCAACACCCACCCCGACGATCTTAAATCCAGCGACGAGATGCTCCAGAAGCTTTTCAACCGTGAAACGGACTACTACGATTGCGAATGCCGCATGAGGCATAAAAACGGCCATTGGGTATGGATTCTGGATCGGGGCAAGGTGATTTCCCGGACCGACGACGGCAAACCTCAATGGATGTTCGGCACCCACATCGACATAACCTCCCGCAAACTTGCGGAAGAGGCGCGGGAGAAACTGCGGGCGCAATTGAATCAGGTTCAAAAGATGGAATCCATAGGAAATCTTGCTGGCGGGATCGCGCATGATTTCAATAACATTTTGTTCCCTATAACGGGGATGTCCGAACTTCTTCTCGAAGATTTGCCGATGGGAAGTCCCGAATGGGAAAATGTTCAAGAAATTTTCAAGGCCGGAAAAAGGGGCAGTGATCTTGTAAAGCAGATTCTCACATTCAGCAGGCAATCGGAACACAAGATGATACCTACCCGCATTCAAAGCGTTCTCAAAGAAGTGATAAAACTGTCCAGGGCCACCATACCTTCCAATATTGAAATATGTCAGGACATTCAACAAGACTGTGGAATGGTCATGGCAGATCCATCCCAGATTCATCAAATCGGCATGAATATCATTACCAATGCTTTTCACGCCATAGGAAACAACGGCGGCAAGATATCTGTTCGATTGAGGCAGGAGGTATTGGGAACTCCAAAGCCGTTGGATACCGATCTTCATCCAGGCCTTTACGCGGTTCTCTCTATTTCGGACACCGGGCATGGAATGTCGGAGGAGCTTGTCGGCAAGATTTTCGACCCGTATTTTACAACCAAAGAACAAGGAAAAGGTACCGGTCTCGGGTTGGCGGTTGTTTACGGCATTGTCAAGGAGCATAAGGGAAAAATAAAAGTGTACAGTGAAACAGGGAAAGGCGCGACATTCGACATTTATCTGCCGTTGATGGAAAAAAATGACAGAACCGAATCATTGACGGAAACCGAAGGTCGCCAAGGAGGGAAAGAACGAATTCTTCTGGTTGACGATGAAGAATCCATTGCCAGGCTTGAGGCGCAGATACTGACCCGTTTGGGTTACGATGTCACCTTCCATGTCGCCAGCCAAAAGGCCTTGGACACATTTCAAGACGATCCCGATGGGTTCGATCTTATCATTACCGATATGACCATGCCGGAAATGACCGGTGATCAGCTTGCAATAGAAATTTCATCGATAAAGCCGGATATACCGATTATCATCTGTACAGGGTTTAGCGAAAGGATAAGCAAGGAGCAGGCTGAGAATATGGGGGTGAAAGGTTTTTTGATGAAGCCTGTCCTTAAATCGGATATGGCTCGGATGGTACGAAAAGTGCTGGATGAATCCAAGAAAAATTGATCAAATTTGATAGAAATTCCACAAAAGAACACCGTTGCCCTGACCGGTCATATCGCATTTCATCGGCATTACAAAGCTTTCTACAACCGGCAGGGCCATCTTGATCGCCAGCCAGGTGCTTTGCGGCTTTTTTTTATCCACATGACCGCCTATCTCGAATGCAACGTTCGTTTCGGTCTGCTGGTCGGATATGCCGTGCTGTTCGCCCTGGCCGCCGACTTCCTGTCGGCACTCGGAGAAGGATATTTTTCCCATTTGTTCAGTGGCTTTTCGTTGAAATTGATATTTGCCTATACGAATTGGCTCGCGGCTTTGTTCATGGCGATCAATGCGCTTCATGCCAAAGGAACAATATAGATTGAGGGGTTTGCCAGGAAGGCGCCTTCGTAACTTTCCCGAATGAGCCGCAAATGGATCTCATGGCCAGGAACTATTCTCCGTATTACGCGCCGTAGATGACTCGTTGTCTCCTTTGTCTCGTTCCCCCGCTACAGCGTGGGAACGAGTCGAGGCAGGGCAGGCCGCGGTCCCTTCGCGCTGGACGAGGGAGCGTCCCGCAGGCGTTACCACGCTGGAACGGTGGGAGCGAATCCAACGAGTCAAGCATGGCCACCAGGGGCCTGAAATCGTATTGTCTCCATCAGACGGTTCGTTTGATCACATCGTCCAGATAGGAGAGGCTGCGTTCGAATGTCGGGTCGTCCATGTGCATGAAGGTCAGCTTGAAATGGTTTTTGTATCGGGGGTTGAATGAAAATTCGTTGCCGTCGCACCACGGGGGCTGGGGGACGGAAACGGGGACGGCGGACTTGACCCAAATGCTGTATCCGCTTTGTCGATAGTCGATGCTCAAAAACGGGTATTTCCCGATCACCGCTTCCATCAGGGAACGTCGTTTCAGGCAAAGTTTTCGGACCTTTTCGATGTGCCGTCCATAGTGGCCCTGCTTGATGAATTCCCTTAGAAATTTCTGGAGAAGGCCGAACGAGTTGATATCGGACGAGTACTTCGCGTAGAGGAACTTGCCGTACAGGTCGGACGGGACCACCATGAATCCCAGCCGTATGCCGGCCGTGGTGGTCTGGGAAAATGATTTGACGTGGATGGTGCGGTCCGGGTCGATATCGATGAAACGCGGGGCCCCCTGGTTCAATTCGCCCAGGTAGTCGTCCTCGATGATGTAGAAACCGTTTTGCCGCGCTCGAAGGGCCACGGCCTCTTTTTTTTCCCTGCTGTAGGAGATGCCGGTCGGATTGTGGATCGACGGCATCGTGTAGAACAGCTTGAAGTCGTCCGTGAGCAGGCTGTCCAGTCGGTCCATGTCGGGTCCGTCTTCGCCGAGGGGGACGAAATGGCGCGCCTTGAACAGCGATATGGCACCGGGATAGGTGGGATCTTCGAAGAGGATCGACTCGGAAATCTTGGCGGAGAACACCTTGGACACCAGGTCGAGGCCCTGCTGCGACCCGGAGACCGCCAGCATGCGGTCGGCCGGAACATGGTAATGCTGGCTGAGCACTTGCAGCAGTTCGGGATCTCCCTCCGCTGGCGTTGATGCCAGGGCCGAGCTTGTTTCGGACGTGAAGATGTCGTTGAAGATCTTCTGCGCCTGCTGGTAGGGGAACAACAGCTCGTTGAGATAATCGGTCCGGAAATCGAACCGTCCGGCAAAGGACTGGATCTTTTCGGGAAAGCGCACATAGGAGCCGCTGCCCACCCTGTTTTCTATGAGTCCTTCGGTTTTGAGCCGCTCGAACGCCTTGTGCGCCGTCGCCTTGTTGACGCCGAACTCGCGGGTGATTTCGCGGATGGTGGGAATCCGTTCCCCCGGCTTGTAGAGACCCGATGCGATCCTCTTTTTCAGATCGTCGGCGATGGACTGGTATAGAGTTTTTTTTGAGTTCATGCTTGACACGACTGAGACAATTCGATTATTGTACCGTTCTAATTGATTGATTGTTCCTGAAAACCCAACGCAAAAGAGGTATAGTATCATGGCAAGAGAACAAATCAACAAGGGCTTTGCGGAAATGTTCAAAAATGGTGTGATCATGGACGTCACCACGCCGGAGCAGGCGGCGGTGGCCCAGGAGGCGGGCGCCTGCTCCGTGATGGCCTTGGAGCGGGTGCCCGCGGACATTCGCAAGGACGGCCAGGTGGCGCGAATGAGCGATCCTGCCATGATCCTGGCCATCATGGAGGCGGTGAGCATTCCGGTGATGGCCAAGGTGCGTATCGGCCACTTCATGGAGGCACGGATACTGGAATCCCTCGGGGTGGATTTCATCGACGAAAGCGAGGTGCTGACACCGGCGGACGAAAGTCGGCATGTGGAAAAGCAGCAGTTTGACGTTCCTTTCGTCTGTGGCGCGCGCAATCTGGGCGAGGCGTTGAGACGAATCAACGAGGGTGCAGCCATGATTCGGACCAAGGGTGAAGCCGGAACCGGGAATATCGTGGAGGCGGTTCGCCACATGAGGGCGATTAACGAAGGGATCGAAGCCTTGAAGGGACTCGACGAGCACCAGAGCATCAAGCTGGCGGGGGAGATGCGCGTACCGCTCTCTCTGCTTCAAGAGACCAGGGACCTGGGGCGTCTGAGCGTTGTCAATTTCGCTGCGGGTGGCATTGCCACCCCGGCCGACGCCGCGTTGATGATGGCGCTGGGTTCCGACGGGGTCTTTGTCGGCTCCGGAATATTCAAGTCCGAGGACCCGCCCCGAATGGCCCATGCCATCGTCCAGGCGGTGATCCACTACCAGGACCCGGCCAGATTGGCGGAGATTTCCAAAAACCTCGGCACGGCCATGATCGGTCTCGAAAAGGAGTCGATGGCGGTCAGGATGGCGGAACGTGGGGTATAGGAGGAGGTGTTGCATGAAGACAATCGGTCTGTTGGGACTGCAAGGCGCTTTTCTCGATCATATTCCCCACTTGAAGCGCTGCGGCGTCGCCCATCGCATCGTGCGGGACAGCGAAGCGCTTTTGGCTATCGACCGGTTGATCATTCCGGGCGGGGAGAGCACGGTGATGGCCAAGTTTCTCCGGGAGTTTGGCATGGTGGACCCGTTGAAACGCCGGATCGAAGAAGGCATGCCGGTGTGGGGCGTGTGCGCCGGGTGCATCCTGCTGGCCGAAGAGGTGGATGGCGGGCGGGGGAAGCTGGGCGCCCTGCCGATTTCGGTCGTTCGCAACGCTTACGGACGTCAAATCGCCAGCGACATCCGGCATGTCGATGTCCCTGTTCTGGGACTGGTAGGCTATCCGGCCGTTTTCATACGCGCGCCCCGTATCGACCGGGCGGAAGCTGATGTGGTCGTGCATGCCCGCAGGGACAGTGATCCGGTTTTTATACAAAGCGACCGGATCATGGCTACCACGTTCCACCCCGAACTCAATAAAGACGACCTTTTCCATGATTTTTTTAAGAAACTGTAGAAAAGGGAAGTCCCTTTTCGAATTGCGTTGTGTTTAAGATTACAAGTCTTCTTCTACCATTTTTTCGACCACTGCGCATCGCCGGAGCGCCTCCCGCAAATCGTCGCTCAAACCGAGGCCGTATGGTGAAAAAATTCGAACGCGGGTAATTCCGTGTAAAATCATCGGGTTAAATGGCAAAAACGGCGAATTTTTCACCTGTCGTCCAAAAAGCCTGTAAAAACAGTGGGTTAAGCCGCCTCGCGGCAATAAAACTTGAGAAGGCCGCCGAGGCGTTTCCTGCAGACTATCCTGCCTTGAAGCGATCCGGGATTGTTCCGTTCGTTCGGAAACGGTATCGCGTTCTCAAGCCCCTGATGATTGCGCTCCTCGCGATAGTGGGTCAGGTATTCTTTCAGGGCATGGCGCAAGCCGTTTTCGCCGAATATAATCAGGCGCGAGAGACACTCGGATTTAACCGACCTGACAAACCTTTCGGCGTAGGCGTTCAAATCGGGAGATTTCGGCGGCAGGCGAATCAATTTCAAGCCGGCTTCCTTTAAAATCTTGCGAAACGAGAGACAGAATTTGGAATCGCGATCGTGAATCAGGTATTTGCAATCGGAGAGAAAGCCCCAATCCGCCATCGTGATGTTTCTTGCGATTTGCTTCAACCACTTTTCGTCGGGATTGGGCGTGACGCCCGCAATATGAACTTCGCGAGAGCCGATTTTGATGAAGAACAGAACGAAGAACGTGATCAGTCCGGCAGGAGTCACGACCTCCGTCGTGAAAAAGTCGCACGCGGCCAGAACGCTTTTATGGCTTTCGATGAATTCATGCCATGAAATGCAGGGCTGTCGTTTAGGAGCCGGCGGGACTCCGTTCCTCTTCAATATGTTTCCAACGGTCCGGTCGCTTATATCGTATCCGAGATTGCGCAAGGCGCCGGCAATTCGGCCATAGCCCCATGTCGGGTTCTCGCGCGCTATCTTAAGAGCTTCGGCCTCGATATCCGGATCGATCTTCGGACGCCCGAAACCCGGTGGATTCCTTTTCCCGGACCCGTCGAATTTTTCGGCGATCAGCTTCCGGAACCAGTCCATGACGGTCTCGGGCTTTACAATGGTCGCGACATCCTTCAAAGCCTTCAATCCGATTCGTTTACCGATTTCCGCCAACCGGATTCGCTCCTCTTTGTTCAACTGAATCGGCTCTTGAATCTTCGAACGCATAATTTCATTTTCAGCGGCAAGATACTCGTTTCGGGCGAGCAATTCCTTGTCCACATGCCCGCCGACCAATGCCAATACTTCCGCGCTTTCCATGCATCAACCTCCTTTTTGTTTGCGTTAAAAAAATCGATCCGCGGCTGATTACCAATTTCCCGCCGTCTATGACAATCTTTTTTCACCTTGCAAGTTGAATCAATCTGAAACCCTCAATACCGGCGCCAACATCCTGACCGTATCGGCTGCGGACTTCGCCATGAACGTCGCGACGGCCGCCGTATCCGTCGCCATGCAGCCCCCGCAGGTACCCGTGGTCTCCATCGAAAGCCCGGCCGACGGGGCGATCCTGACGGAGGCCTCGACGACTGTCTCCGGCTCGGTACGCTCGTCCCTGGAGCCCGGCGAAATCCGGCTGTCCCTCGGCGACCGGATCGACTTTCCATCCGGCACGGACGGCGAGTACGCCTTCTCATTCCAGGACATCCCCCTCGTCGAGGGCGCCAACATCCTGACAGTAACGGCCGAGACCGTCTACGGAAGCGCCTCGGACCAGGTCGCGGTGACATACCGCGAATCCTCCGGCGACGAGGGCGACGACGAAGCCCCGACCGTCGAGCTGCGTTCCGTCCGGGAGGAAAACTTCGTCTCCGGCGAGTATTTCACGGTCGCCGGCACGGCCGCCAGCGCCTCCGGCGTCCAGAGCGTGACCGTGGACGGCCAAGGCGTTTCCCTCTCCGGCTCCACGACCCTCGTCTCGTTTTCCCGGGACGTCTTCTTCGACGGCCGGGAAAGCATGCAGATAGAAGTTGCTGCCGTCGATGTCGAATCGAGAATCGCGACCGTCTCCTTCTCCGTCGTCCGGGACGCCGAACCGCCGACAGTCGAATTCGACGACCCGTCCCTGCAGGCCTCCCCGGCCGTCAGCGCGGCGGGCCGGACCCCGTACGAGCTTGCCGGAACCGCGACCGAAAAGCACCTCGCGTCGCTTACCGTCAACGGGCATGCCGTCGGCGCCGCCCCCGCGGCCGACCCTGACCAGTGGGAATTCTTCGCCGAAATCGACCTGGTCCGAAACGTCCAGACCCCGGTGTCCGTCGTCGCAGTCGATCTGGCGGGCAACCGGACGGCCGTCGATCTAATCCTGGAACTGGACGCAGCCCTGGACATCCGCCTGCTCTCCCCGGAGGACGGCGGAGAATACCTTTCCGACGGCGCGGAGTACGATATCGGGATCGCCGTCGCGGTTCCGGGCGCGGCTATCGACGACACGGTCTCGGCCGTCCTCGACGGCTCGACCCCGGTCGCCCTGGCCCGATCCGGCGACTACGCCTCGGGCTCGGCGACCGTCGCCCCCGGCGACCGCGAGCTGGAAATCTCGGTGGAAAGCGAGTCCGGCCAGCTCCTGGCGTCCGCGTCCGCCTCCTTCTCCGTCGTGGACGAGCAAAGCCTGCCCGTCGAAGTCGAGCGGACCGAGCCCGCCGACGGGGCGACCGACGTCGAGCCGACGGTCTTCGCGGCCTTCTATTTCAACAGGGAGATCGATCCCGGCCTGCTGGAGGTCGCCATCGAGGAGACGGTCCACGGCGAGGACTACGTATCCGCCGAGCCCGGCGCGGGCATCGCCGAATTCGGCGCGGTCGAACTCGAGGAAGTCCACCGGGACCGCGAGCCGGTTCCAGGCGGGACCGTCGTCCTTCCCGACAGCCTCGCGGCGGCATTCTATCCGAAAGGGAACTTCGCCTACGGCTCGGAAGTCTTCGTGTCGGTCGCCTACGGCGGGACCGGGATCTTCCGGTCGAAGTTTTCGGTCCGCCCCCTTCCCACCCTGGTGCAGGGCGCCGTGTTCGACCAGTTCATGCGGCCCCTGGAGGGAATCGAGGTGCGTCTGGAGGAGGCCGGGCAGAGCGCCTTCTCCGACGCCGACGGCGTGTTCGGGTTCGGCTTCGGAAGCCCGGTCGGGGACATGCTCCCGGAAGGCCGGTGGCGCGCAGTCGCCAACCCCGGCCTGCAAAACGCGAAATACGGCTCGGTCGAGGCCTTCTTCGCGATCCGAGAAGGCGAATTGAACGACGTGGAGCCGATGCTTCTCCCGCTTCTGAATCCCGAGGTCCCGTTCGTCGCGCTCCAGGGCGGCGACTCCGAGGTCCTTCTGGCCGAGGGCGAGCTGCGGCTGGACCTGTCGGAAGCCGAAATCCTGTTTCCCGACGGCGCGGACCGGGGCTCCGCCCACGCCCAGTTCGCCGCGACGGAGCAGCTCCCGTACCGGTTTCTCCCGGAAGCCGTCCCCAGCTGGGCGTTCTGCGTCCAGCCGGGCGGCATTCGAATCTCCGGAAACCCGAAGGTCGCCTTCGCCCTTCCGGCGCTGGCGGGCGGATACGACTACGTCGAGAGCATTGGCGAACGCGCCCTGATCGTCGGCCTGGACGCCGAATCGCTCCTGATCGTCCCGGTCGGGGTAGGCCGCGTCGACGGGGATCTTCGGACCCTCGAAAGCGAGGGTTCCCCGGACCTCGAAAGGCTGGATGTCCTTGGCTTCGCTCCGGTCTCCGACGAGGCGCAGCCGTATCTGGAAATGTTCGCCAACGACGAAATCGGCCTCGGGGAACTGGTCGGGGCCCTTCGATCCCTCCAACAATAGAACAGGAAGACGGTAAGACTTTGAAAACAATACACGGAAAGGTCCGCGGTGTTCATATGAAATACGACGACTCGAAAGCAACCGATAAAACTCCCGGAACGCATAAAGGCGCCGCCGCTCGCATTCGCCCGCATATCGCGCTGCTCCTGATTCTTCTGACGGCGCTTTTCTTCGGATTCATCCGCGACGCGGCTGCGGGCGGAGGCATCCAAAGCGGCGGCATCCGGACGATCAGGGGCCTGATCGGCGCCAGGGGCGCGGTCCTCGGGGAAAACGGAAAGCCGGTCTGGGCGGAGTACGACGAAGCCGGCGATGTGGCGCGCGTGATAGGCGAAGCGGTCGACGAATTCGCGGACGCCCGCGCCGTCTCGAAAAAGGCGTACCTCGCCGATGTCGAATCCGAAGGGCTCGTCCCGGATCCACGCGTCGGCGAAGACACCGAATCGGTCCTGGTCGGACCGTCCCGGGAGGTCCTGGCAGCCTCCGAAAACAACATCGGGTACCTCGTCGCCTTCTACACCCCGGCCGGCGCGGACCCGCTGGCGAGCGCCGAAGGAAGAAACTCCATGTTCGGCTGCGAGCCCGGCGACACCCTGTGGGCGCCCGTGCACGGCGCGAGCATCGGCGCGTTCGCGAGCCTGGAAGGAAACGTCTCGAAAGACGGGGTCTTCGCGCATTCCTACCTTGTCCCCGGGTGCGTCGGGACCTCCTTCATGTACGCCCACCACATGTACGCGGGCCTTTACTACAGCCAGTTCAATCCCAGGCGCAGGCTCCCCGCCGTATACTACGTCCGACACAGGCTCTACGACCACTGCACGGGACTGTCGGAAAACATGCACGTATGGAGTCTCCAGACCGCTTCGGCCAAAATCGCAACGACCGCCGTCGAAGCGCCGCTCGAGGCCTCCCAGCGCCTGCGAGACAAGAACGTCTCCGTCGATCTGGCGATGCTGGCCGGCGAGGCGGTATTCGCCAACGAAAGGCGCATAGTCGGAGAAGGCGAAGACGGCGCGTTCGCCATAGGACTCGATCCGCAGGCTGAGGGAATCGTTCCCCGGGGCCCCACGACCTACCTGTATGAGAAACCCGCGTTCGAAGAGACGATCATGTACAATCTCGACACGGACGGCGACGGCGTCTACGACGCTTTCGATCTGGACGGAGACGGCGACGAGGACACGGCGATCCTCGGGCCCGAAAACCCGGACGACCCGGATTCGAAGAACATCGTGAGAATCTGGCTCGACACTAACAATCCGGACGAGGATCCCCCGGACAGCGTACGGCTTCCCGACACCCCGCCCGACATCTTCGACCGGGGACTTCTGGCGTCGATAGACGCCAAGGACCTGAAGACGACGGACATGCTCGTCTACCGCCAGTCCAACGGACGCCCGGTCGCGGGACGGACCGGGCTGCACGACTACGAGATATCCGGCGACTCCGAAAGTCTGATCAACTACCGCTTCCTGTTCAGGGGCCCGGCCTCCTTCATCGACCCGGCCGCGGAAGACATCGTCTCCTTCCAGTCGAAGACTCTGCTCGACCCGGAGCTTTACGGCGCGCGCGCCGACCGGATCAGGCCCGGAGAAAAGCTCGAGGTCGTCCTGATCAACCGCGCCACCGGGTACATAGGCACCGCCGTCGCGGCATTCCCGGAGAGAATCCAGGGGGCGAACGTATCCGTGCATCCGGAAAAAATCGTCATGCGCCCGCCAAACATCGAAATCGAGGCCGAGCGCCAGTACAAGGTCGAGCACGGTCTGACCAAAGACGAAACCCGCAACTACATCGTGGGCTTCGAAGGCGCGGGCCTGGAGACCGACCAGTACGTCAAGATCACGACCCGCTGGTACGACCGGGACGGCTCCCCGCTCCCTGCGGATCCGGACTTTCCCGGCTACACCGCCCGCATCGCCAAAACAGCCGTTCCCAAGGGCGACGAGCCCGCGGACAGGCTCCACAATATATCAGAGTTTCCGATCAAACCCGGCACGCATACCCAGTTCGCGGCCCTGAGCGGGACCGATCTCGAAACCGCGCACTTCTACATCCACGTCAGCGGAAACCCGGAAAAGTGGGACCCGTTCTATTCGGACGCCGGCTCCGCCGTAGGCCCGGGCGAAGCCCCCCTCGAGGAGCGCCCGATCCACTACGTGCCGATCAAGGTGCCGATATACGACGAAGTCGCCACTATCAAGGCCCGACGGAGCGACGAAGACGCGGCCCCCGTCTACAGAATGGTCTACCGTCCGGAGATGCGGTTCTCCGTCCTGGACCTGGAGGGTCCGAAGCTTCTTCGCACCTACTCGGAGGACCGGACCGACGACGTCTTCGACTACAAAATCCCCTTCGTTTCCACATCCGACAGTCAACTGGAGTTCGACTACACGCTGCTCCAGGACGAATTCGACCCGCTCGACCCGCTCGGGCCGGGAACGACCGCGGCGATCGTCGCAGGCGACCGCGAATACGAGGCGACCGTCTCCGGAGAGGAGGCAAGCCTCTCCCTGGACCTCGACATGCTCGACTCGCTCGACGCCGAAGGATTCCTCGCCCTTCGGCTATACATGAATCACGACCCCGAAAACATACTGTGGGAGTTCGCCTTCGAAAACGTGCTGATCACCCCCGACGAAGCGGAAACCGAAGAAATCGCCATATCGGCCGACAAGCCGGAGCTGTCCTTGAACCTGGTGATCGCCGGCTACAGCATGAGAAAGCCGGAAGACAGGGAGCCGTACGAAGTTCGGTGGACGTCTTCCGCAGGTTCCGTCGAACCGGCGTCGGAAGAGAAAAGCTCGGGGTATTTCGCCACCACTCTTACAATGCCGAAGACCAAAGGCGCTTCCGCGACGGTAAGGGCGTCCTTGGGAGAGGGGGCCGGAAACGGCTTCGTGGAAAGCCCGACTATCCGGGTTGTCGCCGGCAAGCCGAAAAGCATCGACGTCCAGTGCTCCGGAAGGACCGCGATAGGGGAAATAGGCGAAGTGACCATCGCCGCCACCGTCAGGGACGAATGGGGCAATCTCGTCGAAGACGGCACCGGCGTGGATTTCTCCGTCGACGGCGACACATCGTTCTCCTCCGAATTTTCTACGACCGACGGCGTCGCCAGGGCGGTTCTCAAGGGTCTGGAAACTCCGGGCGAAAAATACGTGACGATTTCTTCGGGCGACACGAAGGTGGTGGAAACGGTTGTCGTCGAGGACGTGGAGATAACAATTTCCATGCCGTCGACGATTCTCGCCGGGGAAAAATGCCCCGTGACGATCCATGCCTCGACTGCGGCGGGAAGCATGGACGGTCGCGCGATCGCATTGAGGCGCAACAGGGGGCAGCTGGAGGAATACGAGCCGACGCTGGCCGGAGGCGCAGTCGCGACGACCTACTACGCCGGGAAGCTGGCGGGGTCCGGCGCGGTAATCGCCTCGTTCGCCGGAGCCAGGGCAGTCGCGACCTTCGAGGTTGAAAAACCGCCCGGCGCCCCCGGACTTTCGTCTCCGCTGATAATCGGAGACCTGACAGAGGACGGAACGGTCGTCGTCGAAACGCCCGAGGGAGACCTGGAAGTGGGATACGTCGCATCGACGACTCTTACGGTGACCGGCGACCCGGACGAGACCGTCCCCGTGACGCTGGGAAGCCTTTCGAATCCGCCGGTCGAACCGGTCCTGCACTATTCGATGTCGGGAGGCCTCCTCGGCAACGAAGTCGAGGACACCTACGGCGTGATAAACGGCGTCTGCACCAATATAGGCTCCAGCCGGGAAAGTTCCGAAGGGTTCGGCGGAAGCTTCGTCTTCCAGTCCGATTCCGCGATTAGAATCGGGAACCATACCGGCCTGGACAAGGACTCGGAAATAGGGTTCAGTCTCGACTTCAAGCCCTCGCAGGCGTCGGGAACGCTCGTGGACTTCCACCTGAGGTCACAGAAGCTGGCCATGGAACCGGACGGCCGACTCAGGTACGAAGTCGAAACGGAGGACGGCGTGTTCGAGGTTTTCAGCGCCCCCGTCGAACCGGACGCCTGGCATACGGCGGCAGCCCACTACAAGGACGGCTCGCTTCTTCTGGAAGTCGATGGAAACCTGGCGAGCGTCCCAGCGACCGGCGCTCTCGAGCGATTCGAAGGACCTGCGGGAGTTGAAATCGGAACGGGCTACGCCGGGCTGATGGGCCAGTTCAGGATAATCGACTGGAGCGCCCCTCTTCTTGCGACCCTTCCGAACGGCGATACGCGGATGGACGTCGCGATCGGTCCGGACGGAACGGCCGAAGCAGTTGTCTCGAGCACCGGTTCGCTCGGCGACCGCTCCTTCGTCGAAGGCCCCTCCGGATACCGGATCGCCTTCGGCTTCTTCGTGCCGGAGGCCTTCGCTGAAGCCTACGCGGGCGGCTGGACCGGCTCCGTCGGGGCGGGGACATCGGAGACGGAGCTGTCCATATGGGACATCGCGACCTACGCGAAGCGCCTTGCGTTCGAAGCCGCGGCCGGAGCTTTTACGGGAGACACATCGACGGTTCCGGGAGCGGTCGCCGACCTCCTCGTCTCGTGCGTGCCCCTGGGAGACTCGCGCGAGATCGCCTTCCAGTACTACTACAAGTATTCTGGCGCGACGGACGAAAACGGAAATCCGAAATACGACAAGCTCGTACAAAATCTCGCCTGGCTCGGGCTGGCCTGCGACCTGCTCAGTATCACCGGGGTCGGCGAGGCGGTCAACGTCGTGATCGGCGCGTTGAAGACCGTGGTCAAGGTAATCGACCGCGTCCGGTTCAAGGCGTTCTACGAAGCGCTGTCGGCCCATATCGACCTCGTCGCGAAGGCGGCGAGGGAAAGGAACGACTGGTCGATGGTGGAGAACATGGTGCCGTTCGCGCAGTTCGCCCTCGAGGTGATCTACGACAAGGAGCTGCGCGAATTCCTGTGCGGCGCGATCGGTTCGACCAAAGATCTGGTCGTCTGGATAGTCTATATCGGGAGGTGGGACGAAAAGCCGGACGAATTGGTTGACGGATTCGAGAAATTCCCCTTCGATTTTCTGGTCGAACAGGCATTGGCCAAACAGATGTCCGCGTTTAAAGAGGCGCTGCAATTATTGTTGTACAAATTCGACACTCTTCCCGAAAATCTCGGAAAGGAGATGACGGTGATTCTCCAGACGCTGAACAAGGCCTGCGACGAAGGTTCGGATATAATCACGGAGGCGTACGAGCAAAAAACAATAGAGGCTCTGGTCAATATTTTTCATATCGGAGGGAAAAATTCCGTGGTGGACGTGTCCAACTTTGGAAGTCTGGGCCGCAAAGTGGACGGCGTGTTTTACGGAAGGCTGGTCGATGAATTGCTGGACGACTTGACGAAAATCAAGCTCGGGAAAATCGAAGAAAACAATCAAAAAGCCTGGGATTTTTTTACGGACAAGTACGACCGGGAACTTCTTCAAAATGCGCAGGACGTCCAAAACGGACTCGTCAAACTCCTGAATCATTTGAGCATAATTTACGATAATAGCAACTACCCGAAAGGCGCCGCCCACCATGTCCGGGTATTGGCGGAAACGATGGACCAGGTCGTCGGCGTCGAGCTGAAGCGCATGGCCGTGAAACTGAAAAACGGCGTGCCTCTGGGAAACCGGGAATACGATATTCTCGCGAACATCGGCGACGTGCTGACGCGAATGGAGCTGAAATCATGGCTGCCCCAATACGTGGAACAGAATACGCGATCCTACCTGACAACAGGCACGAAAATAATAGTGGGCGGAGTCGAAAAAACGAAGGAACCCAAACAGCTTTTGATAGACCTTGTGGCTTTCGCCGAAAACGATTATAAAGGATATCTGTGGATCTTCGACAAGGGGATGGCTGGCAGCGAACAGCTTTTCAAGGATACTGTCGAAGATGTTCTTTTACATCACGAGAAGACTAAAGAAAAAATATATGGATGGCTGGGGGGAATGGAAACATTTCCTGATGACGACGCCTACATTGAGTGGGTAGACAGAATTGTAAAACGATTGGACAGCTTTATTATAGTTAAAGAATAGTATAACTTTGAGGAGATAAAAAATGTTCAGAGCTGATATTAAAATTTACGACGAGATTGGCATAATCGATACAAATGGAAAAGAACTGTTTTTCAGTGACGATCATAATATGCTAAGGGTGCAAAATGGTGTAACAGAGATTTTTACGAGCATGGCGAGTTATTCCAGTTTTGTCTTCGAAACGGAAGGACTGTGGCTAAACTACGGCATGAGTTCGGAAAAATCCGGCACGGCGAAATTCGTAGATATCTATAACAAAAGCATTTCGTATCCAGATCTGGAAACAGGTGCCAGTTACAGGCATTATTTTACAGAAAAAAATATCATAGGAGTTAAACCGAGATTATTGTTCGATGCCTCGAAAAAAAACGGAGTTGTCAGAAAAAAGAAAGGCAAATACCACCTTGGTATTGTTGTTCTGGAAAACAAGGTTTTCGCAAGGGAAAGGGATAGAGGGCTCGTATGCTACGACATGGAATTCAAAGAAACGTGGTGCGTCCCGTTCGAGAAGACCTGTTTTACCGGTATCTTTGACGGACCACAAAATTACGAAAATCTAATTATAATCAATGTCGGTGAAAAGGACACTGCGAAAAGAGGAGAATTCGAACTGAACGCCTACGCCGCCGAAGACGGCTCTCTCGTTTGGCAGGTCGTGCTTCCGACATCCCCGGGCAGCTCCAACGTGATCGGGGACAAAGTCTACGTCTCGGTGCTCGACAAAATCATGGTGATCGACGCGGCCACAGGCAATGTTCTGCTCGAAAAGCCCCACGGACTCCGAGCCCAAAGCCACAATCTTCTTTTTCCGTACGGGAACCGGCTTCTCGTTTTCAGCGAGGCCGACGATAGATTTCACGTGTTCGACGAGGACGGGAAAAGAGTCCAGCAGATTTTTCTCCCCGAAAAGTACATGGCGGGTCGCTTTGGATTTCCGGTCGTATACGACGGGAAACTCTACAAGGTTCTGATGCTAAGAAACATGCTGATGCGCGGGACCTCCGCAGCTCTCTTGACCTTGACCCCGGACGAAGACGCGGACAAGGAAATCCACCTGGAACTCCCTCCGGAACCGCCTTTCCATGTCAGCGTCGTGACGACAAAAGACGGCGAAAACGAACATGTGGTCACGGTCAGCCACGACGATCTGGACGAGATCATTCTCTATTCCACAATCCGTCTAAAGGAAATAGGCGTGGAAACCAGCAGCAGCGTCGATCCTTCGCAACGGGATCCCAAACACAACGGCAATCTGAGACTGTTCGTCGATCCAGACCCCCTCGAAGATCCGGAAACCGCGTTGGAAAAACTCGGGATCGTAAAGGAAAAAGTCGAGTGGTATTTGAAACGGCACTACGAAACCGCCGGAGACGACAAGAGGGACTTCACGGTTCTGATCGAACTCAAGTGATCGAGGAAACACGCTTTCACTCGATGATCAAGTTTTTGATGATCGCCTTGGGAAAGCCTGAATCCCCGGGGTTCCAACAAACGCGCGGGATTCATGTTCCCGGCTGCGAATCGTCCCAAATGACGGGAATTCGTCACTCCAGGCCTGAAAAAACTTGATCATCGTGTTTCACGCCTGGCAAAGGGGATGGTCCGAGAATGGAAATTTCGAATAAACGGCTTTGCTTCACAGAGGCTCTCCCGTTTTCTTCAAATCCCTTCTCCAAAACGTGTAGAGGGCCTTCCCCTTCAGGTACGACAGTCTTACGGGGCCGAAATGCCGGCTGTCCAGACTGCCGTCCCTGTCGTCCCCCAGAACGTAGACCATGTCCGTAGGCACAGCAACAGGAAAAACGGCATACTCCGAAAAGTCGCGAAACGGAAAGGCTATTCCCGGATACGATTCCCGGATCTGCCTGCCGTCGACAAACAAGGCGCCGGACAAGGCCCGTATTCTTTCGCCCGGAAGTCCGACCACCCTTTTCACGCAGGTCCTTCCGTCCCGAGGCGACTCAAATACGACGACATCCCCTCTCTCCGGAACGCGATTGCCGTAGCTTCTCGTATCGACCAGGAAGAAGTCCCCCGGAACAAGCGTGGGAGACATGGAACCTGTCGGCACGCGGTACGGTTTCAGCGGAGAAACGAACATAAGCATCGTCGGCAGGACCACCGCCAAATGAACGCAAACCGCCGCCGAATAGACACGGATACCATGGAAACGCCCAGGCCGCGCCGTTTTCTTCTTCGATTTCGCCCGACGAACGGAGTCGGCCATGCAATATAGATAAAACGCCGGAATAAACCCCGCATAGAATGCAAACCCCGAAAACCGCCTGTATAGCGCCACGAAGAACAGAACGGAAACGCAAAGCCCGATTCCGTAAAGCGACAAAGCCCTTCCCGCAGAGCCGCAATAAAGATGCCCCAGGCCGGGCGTCAAAGCCGACAGCGCGGCCGCCGCAAGCGGATTTCGCTTTTTCATCCCTATCCTGTCCGAACTCGTCTCCAAAGCCATATGCGATTATACGCCACCCTCGAATGCCAATAAAGAAAAAAGGCGGCGATCAAATCAAAACCGCCTGACCGCCGCGGACGCCAGGGGAAAACACGACATCCTTCGGATACGATTTCTGGAACCGGCGGATCTCGGCGACCGATCCGGACGGCTACTCCGTCTCGGCCCGCTACGACGGAGAGGGGAACAAGACGAGCGAGACCGACGGAAACGGCGTATCCCGGACCTGGAGCAGGGACGGCAACGGGAACGTCCTCGAATACACGGACGGCGAAGGCTTCGGGACGACATACGCCTACGATCTCAACGGCAACGCGGTGAAGACCGTCAATCCCCGGGGACTGGAGACCGCCAGCGCCTACGACGCCGAAGACCGCCTCGTCGGGGTTTCGCAAACCGACGGCGACATCTCGCGCTCCCGCTCCATAGAAAGAGACAGGACCGGACATCCCGTCCGCGAGACCGACTGGAAGGGAAACGCCACGCTCACTGCCTACAACGCCGTCTATCTTCCCGCGACAGTCACGGACCCCGAGGGAAACGCGACCGCGACCGAATACTACCTGACCGGACAGATCAAATCCGTCACGGACAGGCGCGGAAATACGACGAACTACGAAATCGACGTCCTGGGCCGTACCGTGCTCGCGGTCGATCCTCTGGGATACACGGTCGAAACGGCGTACGACAAGGTCGGAAACGTCGTTTCCGTCACTGACAAGCGAGGCATCGTATCGACTACGTCGTACGACCCCGTGTACCGCCCCGAAACCCGGAAGAGGGCCGGGACGACGATCGAAACCCATGTCTACGACCCCAACGGAAATCCGACCAGGTTCATAGACGCCAACGGAAACGAGACAACTTACGGATACAACGGAAGAAACCTCCGGACCTCGACGGCGTTCGCCGATTCCACGACCGTCTCCCAAGCCTGCGACGGCGTCGGCAACCTCGTTTCGTTCACCGACGAGGAGGGAAAGGAGACCGTCCACGCGTACGACGGGGAAAACCGGGAAATCTCCGTTGCGTTCGCCGGGGAGACCACGAGCAGGGAGTACGACGGCGCCGGAAACCTCGTCAAAGTCGTCAGGCCAAAGGGCAACGCGAAGAACATGGCCTACGACCCGTTCGACAGGATGGTTTCCTTCGAGGAGGCGGGACTCGTCACATCCTACGCCTACGATTCGAACGACAACATGGTCGCCCAAACCCCGCCGGGGTCCGCGAAGGTCGAGCTGGAATACGACTCGCTGAACAGAAACACCCGCCGGGAAAGGGCCGGATTCGCCACGACCTACGATTACGACGCCGAAGGAAACCCGGTTTCCGTCACGGATCCCGAAGGCCGGACGACGAACTACTCCTACGACAAGCTGAACCGCCGGACCGGGACGACGTTCCCGTCGACGGGGACGGCATGGAGGGAGACATTGCGTGTCCGGACGGAATACGACGGCAACGACAACGTCGTCCGAATCGTCGAGACAAAGACCGGAGGCGTCGTCGACACGACCGAAAACGTCTACGACGACTTCGACCGCGGGACGAAGACCACGCGGCGCGGCGTCGAGATCGAATACGACTACGACGCCAACGGCAACCGGACCATGGTTTCGAGCCCGAACGGCACGACCCGATACGATTACGACGACCGCAACCGCCTGTCGAAGGCCGTCTCCCTGGAAACGGACGCTCTTCCCCCCGACCCGACTGCTCCAACGACTCTTTTCTTCCACACCCCCGACGGAAAGAAGGACTCCGTGACGTATCCCAACGGAACGGACACGAAGTACCTCTACCGGCCGAACAACCGTATACAATCCATCGAGCACAAGTACGGCGACACCCCGATATCCTCGTTCGCCTGCCAGTACGACCCCAACGGCAACCGCGTCTCGCTGACCGAGTTCCAGAACGGAGAAACCGAAACGACCACATACTCCTACGACGCTGCGGACCGCCTGGCCGGGTACGTCCTGAAGGACGAAGCCGACATCGCAACCGACTCCCCAGGCAGGGTCGTTTCGTACACGTACGAAGGCTACAACCGAAAGACCGAGACCGTCGAGGACGACGGCGCCCCGGTCTCCGCGAAAACATACCTGTACGATTCAACCGACCGCCTGGTCCAAGTCGCGGACTTCGCGAATTCGTCGACAATTTCGTACGAATATGATAGAAACGGAAACACGGTGCGAAAATCCGACAGCTCTTTGACAGACAGCGACACCGTCTACGCCTACGACGCCCGGGACCAGTTGATCGAGGCCGTCCAGGGTCCGGAGGGTTCCGAAACCCTGCTGGGCCGCTACGACTACGACCACGCCGGCCTTCGCGTCCGCCATCTGTCGAGCGAACGCGGCGACGTCGAATACTACTACGACGAAACAGCCGTACTCGAGGAACGCGACGCCTCCGACGGCTCCCCGATCGCCCGCTACACGTACGCCGACCGCCTCCTCTCCATGTACACCGGCCACGAAACCTCCTTCGAGACCGGCATGCAATACTACCACCACGACCCCCTCGGCAGCACCGCGAACATCACCGGCTTCGAAGGCGCCGTCCAGGTCTCCTACAGACTCGACCCCTGGGGCCGCATCCGCCAACGGCAGGGCGAAACCGTCAACCGCATGGTCTTCACCGGCCAGGAACACGACGAACAAACCGGCCTCGTATACTTCGGCGCCAGATACTACATCCCGGAAATCGCAAGGTTCGCCACACGAGACCCGTACCTCGGAGACCCGGGCGTCCCGCCGTCGCTTCATCGGTATCTCTACGCGTACAGCAATCCGACTGTGTATATCGATTTGCTCGGCTATTACTCGACAGGGACCGAACTCGATATCGCGGCGACAAAAGCGGCCGAGGAAGGAGGTATATGGGGTACGACAAAGCTTGCAGGCCTGGTCGGACTGCAAGCCGGATACAAGCTCGCAGACTTTTGTTCCTTCGGCTTCATCGACAGGCACGACGAATTGAGAGACCGATATGATCGAGGCGAAATTTCCGCCTTGGATTACATCGAGGGATCAGGATGGGCGGGTGCGAAGAGCCTGTCTCTCGCGGCCGCCACCTATGCAAGCGCGGGGGCCGCCGGTGTCGCGACCGAAGGCATGGCTCTCACCACTCAGTTCGCGGCGGCCGGAGCAGCCTCCGGAGTGGGATATCAATTGGCCGAAGACGCCTGGAACGGAAAGCTAAGCGACGCAGGCGACTACGCGTTGATGGCCAGCGCTGGAGCTTTTCTCGGATATGCGGCAAAACAGGGTGGCCAACTCAACGAATTTCTTGGCAATTCCGGCGTGAAGGAGGGCATGGCCAAGCTTTCCAGAGCCGCAAGCGCGAAATTTTCCAGCTTAACTCAAAGAGCATCGGAAATCGTACCGAGGTTGACCCAAGAGATTGCCAACGGTGCGTCGGAAAAAGCCGTTAAATATTTGACGGCCGAAGTAAAAGTAGAAGGGTTGGGGTCGTTTCCTGGCAATATCAAACTTGTGCCGAAAACCAATGCCCCAAAGAGTTCATACACTGCAAGAACCAACGCTGAAAATTTGACAATTCGTGCTGAGGGACGAATTACAGGTCCACATCCAAATAGACCTAAAGGATATCGACCCGAACCTGTCGGTGGCCGTGATCCCGGACATCATCGTGGGCATCTGATTCCAGAAAATATGGTGGATGAACCGAAGATAGTCAATGTTAAATCGAATATTATATCGGAATCAGCGGGTTCAAATCTCGGACCTAAAAGAGTTTTTGAAAATTTAGCAGGAAGGATAGCTAAGGAAAATCCAAATTCCGTGGTAAAAACCGTGCATTTCCCAAAGCGCCAGGCTGGACAAACAACTCCTTATGCTGTGACACATTATATTACTGTAGACGGAAAGGTCTTTTATGGCGTTACGATCCTAACTCGACAGTCGTAAGTTTTAACAAAAAAACGGTTCTTTGACAAGCTTTCAAAAAAATCGGATTGGCGTGCGGATTTTTGAGGACAAAGATAAAACAAATCTATAGAATCTCATAGACAATTGTTTTAACGCCCTGTTCAAAGGGCCAAAAATTGGAGGTTCTCATGATCAATTTTATTTTGCATGCCCTCAAAGGATTTCGCGGTTGTTTTTCTTATAACAAGCCATGGGTCGTTTTCTGCATGGCGATCATAGGTTTTATAGGCGCCTCCGAAATGGTCGGAGTGACATCCCTGTGCAGATTCTGGGGCCTTGGAGACAAGGGCTACGGCATGTTCCTGAATTTTTTCAAGTCGTCGGCCTGGTCTCTCGGCAACGTCGTCGCGTGCTGGCAGGCATTCGTGGTATCGCAGAATAAACTCGTGACTATCGACGGGAGAGTCGTGCTGCAAGGGGATCACACCTATGTTCCGAAAGACGGCCAGAGAATGCCGGGCGTGGTCACCCTGCACCAGGATTCGGAAACTCAAAGCAAGCCGTCGTATTTCCGGGGTCACTGCTGGGGAGCCGTCGTCGGCCTGGCCGGTTCGCTTTTGGCTCCGTTTGGAGTTCCCTTGAATCTGGGCATCCACCAGGGGTTTGTGCATATCGGCAGCGACGGGGGCAAGGAGGATTCGACCCTGGGACCTCGGATTTTCCATATGGCGCTCGATTTTTGCATGGAGCAGAATTTGATATGCTACCTTGTCCTGGACGCTTTTTTTTCCAAGCAAAATTCTTTTCAAACTGGCTAATTCCCACTGGTCGATCAAGTTCCGAAAGCCTTTCGTGTCGCTGATTGTAAGGGCGAAAAAGAACTTCGTCGCCTATTTCGAGGCGGAAGCAAAACCCGGCGCGAAAGGTCGCCCTAGGAAATACGGCGCGAAGATAGTCCTGATGGAGCTTTTCGATCATATGGAGGCGTTCGAAAAGTTCGAATGTTCCGTCTACGGCAAAACCGAGGAGGTTTCCGCGCTGGCGATCAACCTCTTGTGGAGACCCACCGGCGACCTGGTCCGCTTCGTCCTGGCCCGTACCAGCCGCGGTCCCATAGTGCTGATGTGCAACGACTTGAAAATCGAAGCGGTAACGGCGCTTCGGCTGTATTGCGCGAGAACGCGAATCGAAATTGCCTTCGACATGCTCAAGAACCTGATCGGGGCGTTCAGGTATCGGTTCTGGTCCAAGGGCCTGCCGCTCCATTCCCGCAAGCCGAAAAAAAACGCGAAGCTGAGAGGACCGTCGAAAAACAACGTCGAAAAGGTGAAAAAATGCTGGATGGCGATAGAGAGATTCGCGATGATCGGCGCAATATCGCTCGGCCTGCTTCAGCTCGTTTCGGTAAAATACCATAAGACGGTCTGGAATCATTTCGAATCGTATTTGCGCACCCGGTCTCGCGAGCTTCCTTCGGAAAGAACGGTCAAGCACGTGCTCTCTGGCTGCCTTTGCCATATTATTTTGAGAGTCGCTTCCAGCGGGATCATGCGAGAAATTCAGAGCCTGATTTCGGACAAGAACAGCCATTGAGACGCCTTGTTCCTTCTTTTTAAAGAGGGAATCGAGCATCTACACGGATTTCAGATTGGACAGTTATCCAAAGATTATGGATGACAGCGCCGTATTGCGTCCAATCGTTTCTTACAAATTTACGACTGTCGAGATCCTAAATAAATAGGGGAATAATTATGTTTGATGATAAAAAACTACAAAAATTGCATAAACCAATAGATATTGAAATTGTCAAAATGTTGTTATCCGTTATTCCTGAAACCTGGTGGTCAATAAGACTCGATGTTGAACATGTGAGCATGCCACATGGTGAAGAAGGATATCCAATGTCCATTTCAAATATTGAGGGTGAAAAGGATATCGTAATTCCTCCAGATGAAATATATACATTGATTTGTCAACATTCGGACGTATTTAAAAAATATGGAAAACAATGGAAAAAATTAATATATAATATTACTTATGACGAAAAACAAGAAGACTGGAAATTTGTCATAGACTTCAAATACTAATGCTCCAAAGAGAACATTCACATCTACAGATCCCGTATGGTAAAAAAATTCGAACGCGGGTAATTCCGTGCAAAATCAACGGGTAAAACGGCAAAAACGGCCGATTTTTCACCTGTCGTCCGAAAACCCTGTAAAAACAGCGGGTTAAACAGCCTCGCGGCAATAAAACTTGAGAAAGCCGCCGAGGCGTTTCCTGCAGACTATCCTGCCTCGAAGCGATCCGGGATTGTTCCGTTCGTTCGGAAACGGTATCGCGTTTGCAAGTCCCTGATGGTTGCGTTCCTGGTGATAATGGATCAGGTATTCTTCCAGGGCATGGCGCAACCCGTTTTCGCCGAAGATAATCAGGCGCGAGAGACACTCCGATTTAACCGACCTGACAAACCTTTCGGCGTAGGCGTTCAAATCGGGAGATTTCGGCGGCAGGCGAATCAATTTCAAGCCGGCTTCCTTTAAAATCTTGCGAAACGAGAGACAAAACTTGGAATCGCGATCGTGAATCAGGTATTTGCAATCGGAGAGAAAGCCCCAGTCGGCCATCGCGATGTTTCTCGCGATCTGTTTCATCCATTTTTCGTCCGGGCTGGTCGTCACGCCTGCGATTTGAACTTCGCGAGAGCCGATCTTGATGAAGAACAGAACGAAGAACGTGATCAGTCCCGCGGGAGTCAAGACCTCCGTCGTGAAAAAGTCGCACGCGGCCGGAACTCTTTTATGGCTTTCGACAAATTCGTTCCACGAGATGTCGGGCCGTCGTTTCGGAGCGGGCGGGACGCCGTTCCTTTTCAATATGTTTCCAACTGTCCGGTCGATTATATCGTATCCGAGATTGCGCAAAGCTCCGGCAATGCGATAGCCCCATGACGGGTTCTCGCGCGCCATCTTCAGCGCCTGGGCCTCGATATCCGGATCGATCTTCGGCCGTCCGGATCCCGATGGATTCCTTTTCCCGGAGCCGTCGAATTTTCCGGCGACCAGCTTCCGGAACCATTCCATGACGGTCTCGGGCTTTACAATGGTCGAGACATCCTTCAAAGCCTTCAATCCGATTCGCCTGCCGATTTCCGCCAGCCGGATTCGCTCCTCGTCGTTCAATCGAATCGGCTCTTGCATCTTCGAACGCAGAATTTCGTTTTCTGCGGCAAGATACTCGTTTCGGGCGAGCAATTCCTCGTCTACAAACCCGCCGACCAATTGCCAACACTTCCGCGCTTTCCATGCGTGAACCTCCGTTTTTATCTGGGTTGAAAAAATCGTTCCGGGGCCGATTGCCAATTTCCCGCAGTCCATGGCAATCTTTTTAACATCGCAAGCGGGACGACCATAGCACTGCACTCCATCATGGATCCTGAAGGAGTAATTCACGCGCGAGGACTGCTTTCCTGTTAGCGGGACCGCTGAAAGCGGCCTTGGCGTGGCGGAGGTGCCGATAAAGGGCGAAAGCGTCTCTTTGGTCGGCCCGCACGCCGCAGCAGGCCTTCCTCTCCCTGGCGGTATGTCTCCGTGCTCGGGCTCCAGCACGGCGAAAGAATGCCGGGCTTCCGCTCCTTGCGCGCAGAGCCGGTCTGATCTTATTTTTTACCAGGTTCGATGCGTCGCAAAGCGGCGGGCTCGGTACAAGGCCTCGAATGTATTCTGTCTATTTTCTTTTTGCGGTTGAAAAGGAAAGGAATCCCGGCTCCGGCATGTGTTTTTGCGGATGCTCCATCGATTTGACCGGATAACCGCTGTGAAAATAAGGAATTCCATCTGATTTTTCTTATTTTTAGCGGCGAAGAAAAAAAATCATTCTCCAAGAATGCTTTGAAGACCTTCGTTTAAAGCCGCCCGGTCGCTGTCTACGATGCTGCCCAATTTTCTTATGACCAGGCCTTTTTCAATAGTGGTCAGAATCGGCTTGACGACCGATGGCTTTAAAAGACCGGCACGCTGCCAATCTCGGATGCGGACATCGCCGAAATAGTCAGAATCGCGGATTTGACTGGTGACCGCCATGATGACAATATTCGGCTTGTCTTGGTTATAGGCGTTCGAACTGACGATTACCGCCGGACGTCTTTTGGTTGTGGTCTGGTCGGTGAACGGAAACGGTACCAATACAATATCCCCGAATTTATAATCGGTCATATGCATCGTCCTCGGAACTGTCCCAGACCTCTTTGAACGAGTCCTCCGCCATTTTGCCGGCGGCCTTGATCAGCTGTCGTTTCTGATCTTTTTGACTGATAAAATCCACAAAATCGGCTACCTCGGCGACTTTGTCCGGCGGTAGCATCCTGATTTTCGTCAGAATGAGCCTTACTTGCTCGCTGGGTGAAATCGTGTCTTGTTGCATGGCGGCACTCCTTTTTATTGCTGGATAACCATATCTTTTTTGTTCGGCACTTGCCACATTTGATGCTTGGTCAGAAAGGCGTCGATAACGCCGCTGATGGAGCTACGGTCCGCTTTTGCCAATTTATCGACGACCTTGATCTTTTCATAAGGCGTTTTGTCCTTGAAATTCAATGGTCCGATGCTGTGCGCGTTTTCATAGAGAAGATAGTCGGTGGTCGCTTCAAAGGCTTCGGCCGGCTTTTTTAAAGATCAAACGAGGTTGCATAACGTTCCTTTTCCAACCGGCTGGCATGGGTGACATGAACGTCCACGCGTCCGGCCATTTCCGCTTTTGACCATTCTTGTATTTTCGTCTATTGTCATAGGTTTCTTCGCGCTTGCTTGAGTCTTTTTTTTCTTAAAATGAACCATATCATAGGCGTAGGCGCATTAAAAGTCTCGTATGGTAAAAAAATTCGAATGCGTGTAATTCCGATTAAAATCAAGGGGGTAAACGGCAAAAACGGCGAATTATTCACCTGTCGTCCGAAAAGCCTGTAAAAACAGCGGGTTAAGCCGCCTCGCGGCAATAAAACTTGAGAAGGCCGCCGAGGCGTTTCCTGCAGACTATCCTGCCTTGAAGCGATCCGGGATGGTTCCGTTCGTTCGGAAACGGTATCGCGTTCGCGAGCCCCTGAAGATTGCGTTCCTCGTGATAATGGGTCAGGTATTCTTCCAGGGCATGGCGCAAGCCGTTTTCGTCGAAGATAATCAGGCGCGAGAGACACTCGGATTCAACCGACCTGACAAACCTTTCGGCGTAGGCGTTCAAATCGGGAGATTTCGCCGGCAGGCGAATCAATTTCAAGCCGGCGTCCTTTAGAATCTTGCGAAACGAGAGATTTCAAACTTGCGGACCACCCTTTTTGCGAGGCCCCGCCGCCGGACTGGCTGCTGGCCGACGACCGATTCGGACAGGCCCTGGCCCGCCTGGAATTCTTCAGACGCCAGTCGGAGTTCGCTCTCGTCGCCGGCCAGACCGGCGTGGGCAAGACTTCGCTTCTCGGCCTTTTCAGGCAAAGCATGCCCAGGAACCGCTACCGGACGGTCTACCTGCATCTCAACGGCATGACTCCGACCGCCTTTCTGCAATCGTTCCGAAATTCGGTTGGATTTAAATTTTGGACGCCCTATTTCGTTGTGTTCTAAATTTAAAAAAGTTCGATTAAATCGTCGATAAACGCTTCGCTTCTTATCGTCTTAATCGGCAGCCTTCCGGTATTAAGAGGATGTTGCCGTTTGCACCATGAACTATACGAGCCCGATGTTTTTCCGGCTTCCGCGAGTTTTTCCGGGAGTTTTTCAAGACTTCCGAAAACCAACTCGACATAGACCGGATTGTTTAAATTCGGTATCAGCATATATTCGGCGGGCAATGCGAAAAAATCCCGTGCGAGCTTCATGCGACCGTGAGTTTGTCGGCGAAGCCGTTTTCCGCTTCCCCAATGGGATTCGATCGCATTCGTCGTTCGTACGAAAGAAGCTCCCGCGTTTTTTCCTCGTCGCCTCGGAACAGATACTGTCTGTATTTGCCGACATGCGACAACGCGATATTGTAAAGAGCGAGTTCTTCGCTGCTTGAACAATTGCGTCCGCTCTTCCCGAATTGCTCCATAAGATCGTTTAGAGACTCGCGAACGTCTTTCCTTCCCCTGGAAGTCAGTTCGTACGAATCGCGCATGGGACTCGGTCCCTTGGCGTCCATGCGAAGCACTTCCCGTATCCGCCGGAAAATATCGAATGCTTTCTCGTATAAATTCGCAGCGGTATCGACCACGGGAGCGGCAAGGTATTTTTCAAGTCTTTCCGAAAAACCGTAAAAAACTCTCGGCAATTTGCTGATCGAGTTGTCTCTTGCAATCAAGCTTTTTGCCACGGCGTTGATTTTGGCGATTCTGCGATGGAAATAAAGCAGGTAGGGATCAAACGGAAAACCTTGCCTGCGACCGTCGTTTGCGTAGTCGAGCATCCAGGAATGCAGGCCCAGAAGAATTTCGCGGGCTAAAACGTCGGTGAATTCGAAATCCGTTGTATTTCCGCTCAACAGATCCTTGAGAATCAACCGGGCGTTCCCGTCCCTGATCTGTCCTCGAATCCTTTGCGTCTGACTGCTTCTCTGGTTCTTCAGATACGGCTGCAATTTAATGGCTCGAATGCGCTTGTTCAGCATTTTCTGGGGCGCATCGTAGAGATCCCTGCCCAAATCGCCGCATAGATGGTAGTGGCATACGCGGTGCGGACAATCCGGAAGGGCCGCTTCGCAGCTGTTGATCATTCTTTCGCTCAGATCGTGAAGGATCTCGTCCGGCTTGCCGTAAAGATCGGCGGCTTCGAGAAGGCATTTTGAAATGTCCTCTTCGTTTTCCGTGGGAATCTTCCATCCTTTGAGAAATATTCCCGCCTGCGCCTCCTTGACGCCGAAAAAAACGGGGGAACCCGGTTCGATCGTTCCGTCAATCAGCCATGTGACGCTTCCGCGCTTGCGAAGAAAGGCCTCGATCTCGGGAGTCGCCCTTCGATGAAGTTCCCCTAGATAGAAAAGAAACTTGCGCTGAATATCGTAAAGACTGCTGGCGGGTATGGGCGACAGCCCTTTCCGTTTTTCTATCTCTGCGTTGACCGATTTCAACGTGCATCCTTCCAGATAACATTTTCTGCCGACGAAGGCGATGAGATCGAACGAGTATTTGGCTCCGGAAGGAACGATCGCGGCCAATTCCGACGAGCGAAAAGTCGAAGTCTTCGAACGGTCTTTTTTCCGCCTTGAAATCTCTATGGACCTGAATTTCGAATATTTCAGACTGATAACGGTCCGGCGCCTCGTTTTCTGAACGAAGGAATTATCGACGCAAGATTCGAATACGTATTCGGCGTCGTCCGGCAGAGCGGAAATATCGGAGATTTTCCCCATGAAATCGTCTCGCAGACAGTTGACAAGTTCGGCCACTTTCAGCGAGCCGTTTTTTTTTCGAGCGAATAGAACTCGACTACGCTTCGAACATTTCCTGCGGTGACGGAAACCCCTTTTCTTTGCAACGCTCGCGAGATAGACGCCGCGCTTGCCGACGGAAACTCGATCATTCTAACAAGAATTTCAATCACGGCCGGAGAATCCATATTGTCGGGCAAAGGCGTCTCGTCGCGTCTTTGGATTGCCGACTTCGCATCGCGCTCTTCAATCCTTTTTTTCCGGGATTCTTCCTGTTTCTTTTTAAGATCGGGATCGACGGACAAATATACGGCGCAACGACCTGCCATGTATTTACTCAACCTGTCTTTGGATACAAGACGGGAAAGAAGGTTTTTTACATTCGTTTTCAACAAGCGCTCAAGTTCCTCGGCGGTGAACCCCGATTCCGAATCGTCCACTATGGAGACGATTGTTTTGTCGAGAGTGAAGTTTCGGGAAAAACGGATATCATTGTAGGCCCATAGTCCGTACGAGTCGAAATCGGGAGTATCCCGAAGGGTATAGAAGGAGGAGTTCTTGTTGTAGCTCGAATAGTAGCCGAACTTTTTCAAAGCCCGCACCACAGTCATATGCGAAATTTTCAAATGATCGCACAATTCGGATTTTCTTGCGACTTTGCATTTTCGCAATTTTTCGATTACGGCTGTTTCTCTTACAGTAAGATTTTTCATGATGTGGTAATGTATGTTGTTATAAAATGAATATGCCAATATTTAAATAACATACATTAATATTTTGGACCCTAAATTTCAATAAATCCTGCGAAAACTCGGTCAAAAGCGACCTTTTTTGAATGGAACGAGCGTCTTTTTGTTAAACTATGTGAAATGAAATTGCAAATATGTTGAATGATTTCAACATGTTGGGAGGATCCAACCGAATTTCGGAACGATTGCCCTACGGGTGTGGTCAGAAACAAAGGCTCTGCCTGTAAGGTTTTTCTGAGACGCCACATTATCCCCTATGGGGTTATTCCAAAGCCACCCCCTCTGGGGGTGGATACTTTACTTCAGACAAAATTAAAAATCCGCAAATAAAAGATACGATATTTCTTGTTTGTACAAATCGGATTTTTTACCTTTTAAAAATAGTATGAATTTTCCATTTTATTTCTATTTACATTTGTAAGATGAAGGTGGGCATTCACATGCGGCTATCTGTCCACACTGATAAGCATTTTTTCCTGTTTCTGTAGTAGATACTGCCAAAAAATACATGGTTGCGAAGCCGTAGCATGTATTTCTGTCAAAATCTTTAAAGTAGCTTTTTGTTAACTGGTTGAGAATCTTGTTTATGATATTAGCGTTAGGGCCATACACTCTCTCAATCCATTTATCGCATTGTTTTTTCATATTGCCAAAAAAGGCTCTATCGCAATCGTCCTTATTTTTACAGCACGTACCATAACACGTATCATGCTCATTACATGCTGGTGTGAAGTCATATCCTGCAAGAGCACGATCTGGTATCATCCAATTTAATAATTTAGAGCTTTCTGGACCACACCCATTGCACTTGGGCTTATAACCTCTTTTCTGCTTGCAAGTTTTTAATCCTAAAAGATCCCATTGGGTTATAGGATTATTTTGTACATAATGGTATAAATTAGCACCATCTTCTTCGCCTGATGGCTCTCTACTAACCCACCTTCCCGTCTCAAATGAGTAGTATCTGTATCCATAGTAAACAAGCCTGGTCTCATAATCCCTATGTTTTGTGCCGAACCTGAAAGAATTCTCATCTGTATAACTGCCATAATAATAGCTATTTTTGGCATAGGGATCGTACTCGTAGTGAGCCGATATAGTTTCATCCGCCGCATTCACAAGCTGGGTTACGTTTCCATTGGCGTCGAAACTGACATGATAGGTGACTCCCAGATCTATCACAGCCAGCAGTCCGCCGACGCCCCCAGCACCTTGCAAATTCTGACTCAAATATAGACCCCACATAAAATACCGAATTGTTTCATCCGTGCCTTCAAGGGTGATTTCCTCCATTAGGTTCCATTCTTCATAAATAAATAGGATTTTTTTTCTAAATACCATTCATCGGCAACATAAACATACGTCAGCTTCTGTACACGTCTGCCCATGTAGTCGTACGAGAATTCGAGGCGTTTGTCTCCTGCGGCCGGGTTTTCGGGTTCGGCGGAGACGAGGCGGTTTTCGGCGTTGTAGGAGAATATCCAGTCTTCGAGGCCGGAGACGAGGTTGCCGTCGGGGTCTTAGGTCAGGTTTCGGGTTTGCGTTGAGCCGTTTGTTTCGGTTATCAGGTCGTACTGGTTGAGCTGGTTCGAGGTGTAGGTCAAGGTTCTGGAACCTTCAGGAGCGTCCGGGTTTTCGGCGCCTTCGGTGGAGGCGATGCGGTTGCCGATGGGGTCGTAGGCGTAGTCGCGGTGGCGGTCGTCGACGGGGGTGCCGGTGTCGAAGATGTCGGAGCCGAGGTAGCGGGCGGCGGAGACGAGCTGGCTTCGATCATCGTACCGGTATTTTTCGAAGGCCGGCTGGTCGAAGGCGGCGCCGGTGTTGAGGACGGTTGTTCTTCGGCCGAGGGTGTCGTATTCGTATTCGTATCGAGAAATCGTCTCGGTGCCGAACGCGTTGTCCACCATGGTCTTGAGGTTTCGGTGCGGTTCGTAGGCGTAGGTGGTCTGTTGGGCTTCGGGGCCGCCGGCGCTTGTGGCGTAGCCCTGGAGGAGGTCGGAGTCCGGCAGGTACGAATAGGTTGTCGTGCCTGTGCTTGGAGTGTTCGTGTCGGAGGCGGGGTCGGCATCCACGTTCCAGGACAGGGTTTCGAAGCGGCCGGATTCGTCGTAGCCGTAGGTAACGGAGTATTCCGGCGAATCGGGCGTGCTTTCATCGGTCGCGAGAGTGAAGCCGGTGGAGCGGCCGGGGACTTCGGCGGAGTCGTATGTTCGGGTTATGGTGTGGTTGATCGGGCCGGTTAGGGTTTCGGATTTCAGCCGGAGGTATTCGTCGTATGCGAAGGTTCGGGTTCCGGCCGCGTCGGTTATGGTCTTTTGGCGGCCGAGGCGGTCGTAGGCGAAGGCGATGTCGGGGGTGGAGTCGGAGTAGTCGATGGCGGTCAGTTCGGAGGTCGCGGGATCGTATGCGTAGGTCGTGGTCAGGGCATTGCCGTCGACGAGTCTGGCCCAGGTGCGGGTTTCTATATTTCCAGACGGGGTGTAGGTGTATGTCGTGCGGGTGCCGTCGGCGTATTCCTTGGCGGCGAGGAGGCCGGAGGCTTCGTCGTAGTGCCAGGTCGTGACGTCGGCTTCGCCTTCCAGGCCGGTCGGCCACATGCCGAAGGACCAGTTTTCCCCGGTTCGGAAGGTGTGCATTTGCGCAAGGCGTCCGTATTCGTCGTAGACGTAGCGGACCGGGTAGGGGACGTCGCCCCAGGTTTGGGTGACCTGGCCGCGCGCGTTGTGGATGTGGCGCGTGGCCTTGCCCTCCGGGTTGTATTCCGCGATCTTGAGGCCGGTGGAGGGGTCGTATGAATAGGACGTGCGGTTTCCGGCGGCGTCCTCGGTCCAGTCCGGGCGGCCGGAGGCGTCGTAGTGGGCCAGGCTGGTTCCGGTGCGCGGGTCGGTGGTTTCGGTGCGGCGGCCCAGGGCGTCGTAGCCGAAGGTGGTCGTCAGGCCGGTCTTGGAGGTGGAAGAGACGGTCAGGCCGTATTGGCTGACCGTTACGGAGTTCGTGTCGGAATCCGGGTGGTCGACGGTGTCAGTTCGGGTGCGGGTTTCGCGGTCCAGGTGCGATCGGGAGACGGTTCGTTTTCCGTGGATGTCGATCTGAACGGATTCGGATACGAGGTTGTCGGTTCCGAGGCCGGTCAGACGGGAGAGGCTTTCGGAGACTTCGACGGAGTCTTCGATTCCGGATTCGGGGTAGACGGTCTGGACGGTTCGCTGCCACCAGGCGTCGTCGACGAAGGCGAAGGCGGTTTCGGATTCGGTTATCCGGTCGTCGGAGGCGAGGATCAGCTGCGAGTTTCCATCGATGTCGAGGCCGGAGCGATGCTGGTTTCCGAGTTCGTCGTAGGCGTAGAGGGTGTCGGCTTGTCCTGTTGTAGAGGTTCGTATGAGGCGGCCCTTGTCGTCGTATTCGTATTCCGTCGTCTTCGAGGCGCCTTCGAATGCGGCGGTTTCGGTTTTGACGGTGCGGCCGAGACAGTCGGTCCGGGTTCGTTCGAACATGGGGGAGTCTGGTCTTCCGACGCGGGTTTCGGTCCATCGGGTCCCGTCCGGATCGACTCCGTAGAAATAATATCTGTCGACGACGGCCGTGCCGGTGACGCTTTCGACTTGTCCGTCGAGGTGGCGTTCGGTGGTTTCGGTGGCGCCTCCGGGGCGCGTGACGGTTGTGGTCAGGCCGTCGTCCGAGTATTGGTATGTCGTTGCGAGGCCTGCGGCGTCCACGGTTCGAACGAGGCGTCCGGCGGAGTCGTACTCGTTGCCGTCGGTCAGGCTCAGTCCTCCGGCGGAGACGGTCTGGGACAGGCGGCGGCCCGTGGCGTCGTACTCGTAAGAGGTGACGATGTCTCCGTTCAGGCTTTCCCTCGAGCTGGAAACCAGGCGGCGCAGGTCGTCGTATTCGTAGGTCGTCAGGATGCCGGAGGCGTTCCTGTCGGACTCCTTGCCGCAGCAGCCCCAGACCGATTCGGTTCTGGAGCCGTCGGAACTTCTCGTTTCGACCTGGTTTCCGCGTTGGTCGTACACGTACTCGGTCCAGGAGATTCTTTCCCAGCCGTCTTCGGTGCGCACGTGGGTTTCGCTGGCGATCGAGCGTCCGAGCCGGTAGGAAACGGAGACGTCCATGGTCGTCTTTCCGGGGATTCCTTCGGGAAAGTCCTCGGTGCCGCAGACGATGGTTTGGCGGATGTCGGAGCCGTCGCCGGGTCTGAAGGAGCCGTCGAACCAGGTCCCGGTTTCGTAGGCGTAGGTGTCCGTGCGTCCGTCGGGATGCAGGACCTTTGCCACGCGGCCGACTTCGTATTCGGCCGTGTCGGGTCCGTTGTGCCACGTGACGGTGCGGAGGTTTCCCGGGTCGCCGAAGGAGGCGTCGGGGTCGGCGCAGCGCTCGACCATGTGGATTCGGCCGCCGTCGGGCTGTTCCATGTAGGAGTGGAAGGTCCTGGAGACGGCCTTGCCCTCGATGTATTCGACGACGGTCCGGGGGCTGTCGGCGTTGCGTTCGGACTCGGCGTCGTTCGGATCGACCGGCTCGTAGTCGTATACGACGGTTCTGGCCGAGGCGGAAGTGGCCCCGGCGGCCAGGTCCAGCCACGAACTCGTCTCGCTGGCGATTCTGCCTTCGTCGTCGTAGAGGTACTTCGTCCAGGAGCCGTCGGGCCTTTCGACGCTCTTCACCTTTCCGAAGCTTCCTTCCAGCGACGAATCCTCGAAGTATTCGTATGTCGTGGTCAGGGCCGCGCCGTCGGGATCGACGGTCTCCTCGACGACCGACTCGCCCCGGCCGAAGTCCCTGAAGACGGTGCGGGTCGCGGAGGCGACTTCGCCAGAGACGTTCCTCACGGTCTCCGCGACCGCGCGCTCCTTTCTGGATATGTCGGTAGTCTCGCGCCGCGCTGCGGTCCGCAGGCCGTTTCCCTCTTGAAGGGACCATTCGCGGCTTTCGTCGTCGTACGAGAATTCGTACGCGGTCGTCCGGCCGTCGCGGATTTCCGATATCTTCAGGCGGTCGAAGCCGTCGCCCTCCGAGGGGTTTTCCACGCGCCAGACGGCCATCGGCGTTGCCGACTGGTCCGTCTCGTAGAATCCGCCGGACTTTCCCTCGACGTCTCCGGGAGAGTAGAAGCGGACCTCGAACGAGTCGTCCCCGAGGGCGACGACGTCGGCCAGGGCCTCGGGGGCCATGACCTGCCGGAAACCGTTCGAGTCGCGCAGGGCCTCGACTCCGTCGGCCAGGGTGGAGAACCCCAGGGCCTTGGGAGTGTACGTTTCGCCGGAGAGAGAGTCGGCGACGAGCGTCACGTGGCCGGCGGCGAGGCCGTTTTCCGCCTTGCCCATGCTCAGGCGCGCGTCCACGCTCGAGAGGGTGACGAAGCCGCCCGAGGCGTTGTCGCAGTTTTTGCAGTTCATGCAGCCCGTGTATACCGCCGCGTCATTGAAGGCGTCCTGGTGGGTCGCCCGGACTACGATCCAGCCGTCCCCGCTGTTCGGTTTCACCGTAATTATGCCGGAGTCCGCTTCGATCTCCGCATCGACTCCGTCGGTTTGCGTCGGAATGCTCCATGTCAGCTTCTTGCCGGGAGGATTGGTTTCCCCCTTGGCGGTGGCGGTCCGCCCGTAGGATACACGGTCGATTCTCCGGTCGTTTTCGTCCTCGATCCGTATGTCGATGTCCAGGGTTTCGTATTCCCACAGCAGGTTGCAGTCGTCGCCGGACTGATGGAGCCGCAGAACCAGCCATTCTTCCGCGGACATTCCGGGATCGATCCATTCGAGTTCCAGGAGCTGTTCGCCTTCGTTCAGAAGCGCGCGGACCTGTTCGCCCGCCGCGTCCAGGATCATATCGGCACCAACGGAGATTTAAAAACGAATTGTTCGCGTTGAAAAAAAAGGTGCTTGTTCACAAATCAAGGTGTGACCCTATTCACATCAAGATCGGCTTTCGCGAAATTCACATCGCGGGCGTGACGACCGGCCCCGACGAAAAGTGGATGAACCAGATCGCGAGAAACATCGCGATGGCCGACCGAGGCTTTCTCTCCGATTGCAAATACCTGATTCATGATCGCGATACCAAGTTTTGTCTCTCGTTTCGCAGGATTTTAAAGGAAGCTGGCTTGAAATTGATTCGCCTGCCGCCGATATCTCCAAATTTGAACGCCTACGCCGAAAGGTTTGTCAGGTCGGTTAAATCCTAATGTCTCTCGCGCCTGATCGTCTTCGGCAAAAACGGATTGCGCCATGCCCTGGAAGAATACATGACTCAATATCACGAGGAGCGCAATCACCAGGGGCTCGAGAACGCGATACCCTTTCCGAACGAACGGAACAATACCGGATCGATTCAAGGCAGGATAGTCTGCAGGAAACGCCTCGGCGGCCTTCTCAAGTTTTTTTGCCGCGAGGCTGCTTAACCCACTGATTTTACAGGCTTTTCGGACGACAGGTGAAAAATCCGCCGTTTTTGCCGTATAACCCGTTGATTTTATTCGGAATTACCCGCGTTCGATTTTTTTTACCATACGGGAACGAGATCCGGTGCCCGGTAACGTAGGGTTCGGGCTCGCGCTCGCAACTGCCGCAATTGGGACATCCCACGTAGATCGCCGCCTGGGCGAACCTTTCGGGATATTCCACGTCGGAGGCCGAAACGACGACCCAGCCCGTCCTGCATGTCTCCTCGGCCTTGAAAAGACAGAACGCGCCTTCGCCAAGGGATTTTATCGCCGCGTTCAAGCCCGGGTCCCGGTGCTCGATCCTCCATAGAAGCTTTCTGTCCCGCGGCTGGGTCAGCCCGTACAACTGGACGATTTGGCCGGGCATGATCGGATACGGGTATCCCTGGACAAGCCCGATCTCGATGCCCACGTGCTCGTATTCCCACAATATGTTTTCGGCGTCCGCGTTGCGGTAGAGCCTCAGGGCGAGAAGCTCCTCCGGCTCCAGCAGCTGTACCAGTCGTACGCGGCGGTATAGCTCACTTCGTCGCGGCCGTACACGGTCGCCGCGAGTTCTTCGAGGCCGAATCCGAAAAGAGTCTCCCGCTCGGCTCCCAGAGGCTCCAGGGGGTCGTAAAAGTCTTCGAACCTGCCGTATTCGAAATCGACGCCTTCGGGCCGGGTGACGATAGGGAGCCTGCGGCGACCGCGAAATACTCGCCGGATACGAAGTTTTCCTCCCGGACGGAACGCAGTTCGATGGTCGGGGCTTCGTTGTCGCCCTCGTCGCCGGAGGACTCGCGGCATGTCACCGCGACCTGGGCCGATGCGCTTCCGTAGACGGTCTCGGCCGCGACGGTCAGGATGTTGGCGCCCTCCACGAGGGGGACGTCATGGAAGGAGAATGAGTACTCGCCGTCCGTGCCGGATGGAAAGTCGATCCGGTCGCCGAGGGACAGCCGGATTTCGCCGGGCTCGAGGGACGAGCGCACCGAGCCGGAGACAGTCGTCGAGGCCTCCGTCAGGATTGCCCCGTCGGCCGGGCTTTCGATGGAGACGACGGGTACCTGCGGGGGCTGCATTGTGACGGAGACGGCGGTTGTCGAGACGTTCATGGCGAAGTCGGCCGCCGATACGGTCAGGATGTTGGCGCCGGTATTGAGGGTTTCAGATTGATTCAACTTGCAAGGTGAAAAAAGATTGTCATAGACGGCGGGAAATTGGTAATCAGCCGCGGATCGATTTTTTTAACGCAAACAAAAAGGAGGTTGATGCATGGAAAGCGCGGAAGTATTGGCATTGGTCGGCGGGCATGTGGACAAGGAATTGCTCGCCCGAAACGAGTATCTTGCCGCTGAAAATGAAATTATGCGTTCGAAGATTCAAGAGCCGATTCAGTTGAACAAAGAGGAGCGAATCCGGTTGGCGGAAATCGGTAAACGAATCGGATTGAAGGCTTTGAAGGATGTCGCGACCATTGTAAAGCCCGAGACCGTCATGGACTGGTTCCGGAAGCTGATCGCCGAAAAATTCGACGGGTCCGGGAAAAGGAATCCACCGGGTTTCGGGCGTCCGAAGATCGATCCGGATATCGAGGCCGAAGCTCTTAAGATAGCGCGCGAGAACCCGACATGGGGCTATGGCCGAATTGCCGGCGCCTTGCGCAATCTCGGATACGATATAAGCGACCGGACCGTTGGAAACATATTGAAGAGGAACGGAGTCCCGCCGGCTCCTAAACGACAGCCCTGCATTTCATGGCATGAATTCATCGAAAGCCATAAAAGCGTTCTGGCCGCGTGCGACTTTTTCACGACGGAGGTCGTGACTCCTTCCGGACTGATCACGTTCTTCGTTCTGTTCTTCATCAAAATCGGCTCTCGCGAAGTTCATATTGCGGGCGTCACGCCCAATCCCGACGAAAAGTGGTTGAAGCAAATCGCAAGAAACATCACGATGGCGGATTGGGGCTTTCTCTCCGATTGCAAATACCTGATTCACGATCGCGATTCCAAATTCTGTCTCTCGTTTCGCAAGATTTTAAAGGAAGCCGGCTTGAAATTGATTCGCCTGCCGCCGAAATCTCCCGATTTGAACGCCTACGCCGAAAGGTTTGTCAGGTCGGTTAAATCCGAGTGTCTCTCGCGCCTGATTATATTCGGCGAAAACGGCTTGCGCCATGCCCTGAAAGAATACCTGACCCACTATCGCGAGGAGCGCAATCATCAGGGGCTTGAGAACGCGATACCGTTTCCGAACGAACGGAACAATCCCGGATCGCTTCAAGGCAAGGTAGTTTGCAGGAAACGCCTCGGCGGCCTTCTCAAGTTTAATTGCCGCGAGGCGGCTTAACCCACTGTTTTTACAGGCTTTTTGGACGACAGGTGAAAAATTCGCCGTTTTTGCCGTTTAACCCGTTGATTTTACACGGAATTACCCGCGTTCGAATTTTTTCACCATACGGGATGTGTGCGATGTTGCATTGGCATAAAGGATTGTCGCATCCTTCGATCTTGGCCTGGAAAGTTTTCAGGCCGTCTCCGATTTGCAGAGTGGCGAATTGTTTTTCCCCTTCCGATTTGAATACCATGAATCAACCTTTCTTGTTTTGTTAGATAATCGCAGCCGCCCTGCCTGGACGCGCCGCAATTGTTTTTTCCGGCTAAACCCCGAGATAGCGGGATTTCAGACGGTCGTTTTTAACCAGTTCGTCCGTCGGACCGGACCAGACCACCTTTCCTTTCTCCATGATGTAATGGCGGTCGGCGATTTTCATCAGCGCTTCCAGGTTCTTGTCGATCACCAGAATCGACTGGCCGCCGTCCTTGAGCATTTGCAGAGCATTCCAGATTTCTTTTCTTACCAGAGGCGCCAGGCCTTCGGTGGCCTCGTCCAGAATCAGCAGCCTGGGATTGGTCATCAGGGCGCGAACGACCGCCAGCATCTGCTGCTCGCCGCCGGAAAGCTGGTTGCCGTAGTGTTTGAGACGTTCTTTCAATCGCGGAAAGATTTCCAGAACGCTTTCCAGGGTGAACGGATCGTGCTTGTTCAAGCGATTGGCCGCCGTGGCGACCATGTTTTCATAGACCGTCAGGTTGGGAAAAATCTGCCGTCCTTCGGGGACCAGTCCGATCCCGAGCCGAGCGATGGCATAGCTGGGTTTTCGATGGATGGGCTGGCCTTCGAATGCAATGGAACCGCTTCGGACCGGAGTCAGTCCCATGACCGACCGTACGCTGGTGCTTTTTCCCATTCCGTTTCTGCCGAGCAGCGTGACGACCTCCCCGGCCTGAATCTCGAAGCTGACGCCGAACAGCGCCTGGCTGGTCCCGTAGAATGTTTCGATCTCGTCGACGATTAGCATCGGGCTGTCTCTTTTCCCAGATAAGCGGTTCGCACGGCCTTGTCGGCGCGGATTTCATCCGGAGTTCCCTGGGCCACGATCATGCCGTAATCCAAGACCGTGATTCGATCCGCCAGTTCGAAAACCACCGTCATGTCGTGGTCCACCAGGAATATCGTGGTCTGCGAGCGCAGGGTTTGAAGCAATTCGGTCAGCTTGACCGTCCCCCCCGGTCCCAGGCCCGCATAGGGTTCGTCCAGAAGCAACAATTGGGGATTGCCGGCCAGCGCCATTCCGACTTCCAGCTGCCTTTTTTCCCCGTGGGACAGTCTCCCGGCAGGCAGATGCGCCCGTTTTTCCAGATCGACTCGGGTCAGAGCGGCATCCAGGTTTTCGCAAAGCTGCGGATCGGTCCGCGCATTTTTCCAGAATCGAAAGCTGTGACCGCAATGGGCCTGTATCGCCAAAAGAATATTGTCCCTGACGGTCAGACGTTCGAAGACGGAAGTAATCTGGTAGGAGCGCGCCAGGCCGAGCAGGGCGCGTTCGTGGACCGGAAGGCGGGTGATGTCTTTTCCATCGAACTGGATTTTCCCGGAGTCCGGCTCGAATTCGCCGGACAACTGGCCGAGCAGGGTGGTTTTTCCCGCACCGTTCGGGCCGATCAGGGCGTGGATTTCTCCGGCATGCACCGCAAGCGATACATTGCACGTGGCCTGGAGCGCGCCGAAACTCTTGAACAAGCCTTCCGCTCGAAGCAGTGGTCTACCCATCCGACGCTCCCTTTCCCGCAAGCAGACCGTAAATGCCTCTTCGGGCGAACAGGACCACCAGAATCAGAGCCGGACCCAGCCACGCCATCCAGTGCTCGGTATAGATGGACAATACTTCTTCCAGCAGCAAAAACACAGTCGCTCCGACCACCGGGCCGAACAGCGTCCCCATGCCTCCCAGCAGCACCATCACGAGAATTTCGCCCGACCGGGTCCAGTGAAGCAACCCCGGACTCACGTATTCCGTATGGTTGGCGATCAAAACCCCGGCCATCCCCGCCCCTGCCCCGGCGATAATGAAGCAGACCCATTTGTATCGGAAGGTGGCAAAACCGAGCGCTTTCATTCTACGGTCGTTTTCGCGGCTTCCTTGGACGACCATGCCGAAACGGGAGTTCACCATTCGCGACGCCAGAAACAGGAATGCGAATAGAATCGTCAGGCAGACATAGTAAAACTGGGTGTCGTTTGCCAGATCCAGACCGGGAAACGTATTTCTGGAAAACAGGCTCAGACCGTCGTCGCCGCCGTATTTTTCCAGGGATACGAACAGATAGTGAAGCATTTGGGCAAACGCAAGGGTGATCATGATGAAATGCATGCCGGTGGTTCTGAGGCTCAATGCGCCGATGGCCGCGGCAAACAGCGCCGATATCAATATCGCCGACGGCCACACGATCCACCCGGCTTCGCTTCCCGGAATATCGACCGGCCACGACACGACCGGACTGCCGTCGATGCCGTGAAACGCGAAAATGGCGACAACATAGGCGCCTACGCCGAAAAAAGCGGCATGTCCCAGGCTGACCATTCCTCCGTATCCGAGCATCAGATCCAGGCTGGCGGCCGCCAGGGCGTAAATCAGAATCCGGCTGAACAGGGAAATCAGATAGGGTTCGCCGCTCGCCCGGGCGATAACTGGCAGAAGCAGAAGCAAAGCGGCGCCGATTACCAGGACGATCCTTTCGCGGGAAAGAATCGGTCCAGGGTCCGTATTTGCCGTGGAAGACACGTTGAAAACCTAAGGCCTCGAATCAATGGACGGCAACGAGCCCGCGAGGTTTCCACACGAGGACCGCCGCCATCAAGATGTAGATGGACATGGCCGCCAGCGGACCGGCGACTCCGTCCGCATAGGCGGGCGACAAAACGAGACGCAGGACGACCGGCAGAAACGCCCTGCCCAGCGTATCCACCATGCCGACCAGCATCGCGCCCACAAGAGCGCCGCGAACCGAACCGATGCCTCCGATGACGATAACGACGAAGGTCAGTATGAGAATGCTTTCCCCCATGCCCGCTTCCACCGCCAGGATCGGACCGGCCATGACGCCTGCCAGTCCGGCCAGAAGGGTACCCAACCCGAAAACCAGGGTATACAGCAGCTTGATGTTGACCCCCAGCGCGCCTGCCATCTCCCGATTGGATGCTCCGGCCCTGATTTGCATGCCGATCCTCGTGCGGGTGAACATCAGGTATAAAAAAATCCCGACGCCAATCCCGACGCCGATGACCGCCAGGCGATAGCTCGGGTAGGGAATGCCGGGAATCAGTTCGACACTGCCGGACAGCCAGGAAGGCACGTCCATGAAAAGCGGCTGGCGTCCCCAGGCAATGACTGTCATCTCATTGAAAAACATGATCAATCCGAACGTGGCAAGCACCTGATCGAGATGCTCCCGGTCGTACAGACGGCTGAGCACGATTCTTTCCACAATCATGCCGGCCAGGGCGGTGGCCGGCAGCGCGGCCGCAAGCCCCAGAAGAAACGAACCGGTACGGGCCGTCACCGTAGCGCCGACATACGCCCCGATCATGTAGAACGAACCGTGCGCCAGGTTGATCACCTGCATGATGCCGAAGACCAGCGTCAATCCGGCCGACATCAAAAACAGCATGATCCCCAGTTGAAGTCCATTGAGCAATTGTTCGACAAACAGCAGCATATTCGAGATTTCGAAGAAGAAAATCAGGGGCGGAGTTCAGCCCGCCCGAAATTTATTGTTCCATTTTGCATTCGTCGATGTAAACATTGCTGTGGTCGGTAAAGACGGCTTTCAATGTCTTGTTGGTGTAGCCGCCGTCGTCGGTCTTGACCACTTCGCGGATGTAAATGTCCTGAATGGGATGCTGATTGGCGCTGAAACTGAATTTTCCGCGAACGGACTCGAAATCTGCCTTGCGAACGGCCTGGCGCAAAGCCTCCATGTTCGACACGTCGCCGTTTACGCTTTTCAGCGCGCTGCCGATCAATCTTGCCGCATCGTAACCCTGGCTGGCATACAGCGTGGGGGTCCGGCCGTAGGCTTTTATGAATGCGTCAACAAATTGCCGGTTTGCCGGATTGTCCAGATCATGGGTCCATTGCGAACCGTTTTTCACGCCCAACGCGGCGTCGCCGACGGCTTTCAGCAGTCGTTCGTCGAACGAAAAGGCCGGACCGAACACGGGAATGGTCTCGGAAAGCCCGGCCTGGGAAAACTGCTTGATGAAATTGATGCCCATGCCGCCGGGCAGGAAGAAAAACACGCTGTCTGGTTCGGCGGCCCGCAATGCCGCGATCTCGGGGGCATAGTCGGACTGGCCCAGCTTGGTGTACGCCTCCCCGGCGATTTCCCCCTTGTAATACCGTTTGAAACCGGTCAGGTGGTCTTTTCCCGCCGGATAGTTCGGGGCGAGCAAGTACACTTTCTTGTACCCCTCGTCGGATACGTACTTGCCCACGACTTCGTCCAGATTGTCGTTTTGGTACGCCACGTTGAAATAGTTCGGATGGCACGCTTTTCCCGCCAGCAAGGACGGTCCCGCATTGGGGCTGACATACAGAATATCGTCCCGCACGACTTTGGGCACCACGGCGATGGCCACATTGGAAAAAATGATGCCGGTCATGATCTTGACCTGGTCGCGCTTGACGAATCGCTCGGCGATCTGTTTGGCCTTTCCCGGCTCGCGGCCGTCGTCGTCCACCAGCAATTCCACCGAAACGCCCCCCAGCTTCCCGCCCTCCTGATCGATGGCCAGCTGGAACGCGTCCCGCACTTCCTCTCCCAGATATCCGGCTTTGGTCGACAGGGTCGTGATCATGCCGATTTTGACCGGTTCCGCAGCCAGAGCGGTCCCGGACACGCAAAATGCAACGGCGATCGCCGCTAACAACATTTTTTTCATGATGCCTCCCGCAATTCTTCGTTTAATGTGTTCGTTCCCATGTTCCGGACGGCATGCAATCTTACAAGCTCGATCAAATCATGTTTGACACCGCCGAAATTACGATCACAGGCATGTAAGATAGGAACTCGCTTTTTGTCAACGAAAAAACAACAAGGTTTTTCCCTCAAAGGACGCCTGGAAATGTCAGGAACGCTGGAAAGCACATCCTGAGGCAACAGTTTTTACCCCCATAATTCGATCATTCCCCCCTATTGCCCGTCGCCATTTGGTTCACAATCCAGAGAATGGCGGAGGCTCGTGAGAGGCTCCGCCATTTTTGGTTCATCGCGGATTTGCGGGGAGCGGCAAAGGTAACCAGAGCTTCCAGCTCTGGTCCCGTATTGCGAATATGCCGCCGCTTGGAAGGCGAGGTATGCCAGACCAGGACGGTCTGGTTACCATCGGCACGCCTTTTTCCCGCAAATCCGCGATGAACCCTGTTGGGCGGAAAAAACTTGATCATCGAGTCAAAGCACCTTGTTTTGACCAGAGCGAGTTTCCTTGCTTTCGGTATCCGCAATGTGTTATCGATTCAAACAATGCAGCCGCGACGCTCTTTCCAATTAAGAGTGAAGCCGGAATGAAGTGCCTCAAGTGCCGGATTTTAAAACGCGAATTTAAAAAAGGAGAGCTTTATGAAAAAATCCATCGGTGCAAAAACCATCCTCTATCCCACCCCTGTCCTGATCGTGGGGACCTACGACAAGGAGGACAAGCCCAACGTCATGACCGCCGCCTGGGGGGGCATCTGCTGCTCCAGTCCCCCGTGCGTGACGGTGTCGCTCAGAAAGGCGACCTACAGCTACGGCAATATCGTCGAGAGAAAGGCCTACACCCTGAGTATTCCCTCCGAAAAATACGCTGCCGAGGCCGATTACTTCGGCATCGCCTCGGGAAAGACAAAGGATAAATTAAAGACCGCCGGCCTCACCCCGGTCAGAAGCGAACTGGTGGACGCTCCTTACGTGGGCGAGTTTCCCCTGGTGCTCGAATGCAAGCTTGTCCACACGTTCGAGATCGGCCTGCATACCCTGTTTGTCGGCGAGATCCTGGATGTCAAGGCCGACGAGTCCGTCTTGACGGAAAAAGGGGAGCCGGATGTCGAGAAAATAGCGCCCCTTGTCTACGCTCCCGGCACGCAAGCCTATCACGGGATCGGGAAAAAAATCGGAGGGGCGTTCTCCATCGGCAAGAAGATAGGCGGGTAAGGAAGGGATTGGTCGTGCTTCGTTTTGATTCGTTCCCACGCTCCTGCGTGGGAACGTCTGAAGCATGCCCACGCATTCTATTCCGCAAGCGCGAACAATACCCATTGCTGGCAGGGACGCAACTGCCGGGATCGCAGTCGATGCCGCTTCCGCGAGATACTGGGTCATGGAAAGGATAAACCACTCGGATTTCATGTCCCTGAACGTTACCAACCTCTTTGAGCCAAAGCCCCCCCCCTGAATTCAAGACGATACGGCAATTTTCGAGGATAAACTCAACACTTTACAAACATATGCGTGCAATTAAAGTCTTTTGTTTTTCGAAATGTCAAGCGGACCATTTGTCCGAAGTAAGAAAGCAGAAAGAGGACCCGGTAAAAACCATGACGCCCATTTTCATATAATTGGTTCGGCCAACGCGAAGGATCGATAATGAAACGGGGCATAGGCTTTTTGAAAAAGTTTTGAATCAGTGGGGGGGAATATGGAAACGAAAGGATTGGAAATCTCAAGATTTTTGTCCATGCTGTTTTTCGCGATGATCCTGCTGCTTGCCGGAATCCAGACGGCAAGGGCGGAAACCGTGGTTTGGCAGGAGAGCTTCGAAACGGACGGAGAAGGCGTCCGCTACACTTCGAGCGAAGACTGCAACGATGGCGTGTCGGATTTTTTCACCCGCACGGACGGAACGGACATATCGGAGAACTACGAAGTGACCGGCGCCGACGGCGATTATTATTTCACAGCACAGGACACCAATGGGGACCCTTGCACCATGAGCATCGAAACCCTTGCTTTCGAACCTGTCGATATTTCCGGTTTTTCCGGCCTGACCTTCAAGGGGCTTTTCGCGGAAGACGACGATGGAGACAACCAGGATTGGGACGACGCCTCCCAAGTCTCTGTGGAATACCAGATAGACGGCGGCGGGTGGGACAAGATTCTTCAATTCGCGGAAATAGACGACGGCGACGCATATAATCAGGAGCCCGGGCTGGACACCGACTTCGACGGGGTCGGAGACAGTACGCCCCTGACATCGACGTTCGCCGAATTTTCCGCGTCCATCCCCGAAACGGGCTCGACTTTGGAAATCCGCGTAACCATAGAATACCTCGACGACGGCGACGAGGACGTCGCCTTCGACAATTTTCGCGTATTGAGCGAATCGACCCCCGCGCCAGGCGTCACCATCGCAGGTTCTCCTGTGGCAGTGAGCGAGGATGGTGTCGAAGACAGCTACACGGTTGCGCTGGATACCACGCCCGACGCGCAGGTGGACATCAAGGTGGAAGCCTTGGACGGACAAACCCAGGTGAGCAATGACGACGGCACCACTTACTCGGACTTCGTCGTGCTGAATCTGACAGATACGACCCCGGCGACGATTTACGTACGCGCCGTCGATGACACGGAAATGGAAAGCGGACACATGGGAACCATCACCCATACGGTGACCGACTCCGGCGACGATTACGCCGACATCGAGATCGACGACGCGACGGCCAACATCGCCGACAACGATTCTCCCGGAACCGTAACCATCGCAGGTTCTCCCGTCGAGATCAGCGAGGACGGCATAGAAGACAGCTACACGGTGGCGCTCGATACCACGCCCTCCGAACAGGTGGACATCAGGGTGGAAGTCTTCGACGGAGAAACTCAGGTGAGCAAGGACGGCGGCACCACTTACGCCAATCTCGTCGTGCTGAACCTAAGCGACACGACCCCTGCGACGGTCCATGTGCGCGCCATCGACGACGGTGAGGTCGAAGGCGACCACACCGGAGCCATCACCCATGCGGCCAGCAGCGACGACGCCAGATACGAAGGGATTTCCATCGACAACGCCGTCGCCAACATCAAGGACACGGGAATCACCAAAATCCACGAGATTCAGGGCGACGGCGAGGCCAGTCCCCTGGCGGGCGACGAAGTCGTCATCGACGGCATCGTGACCGGCGACTATCAAGGCTCCTCTTCTCTGAACGGTTTCTTCGTCCAAGAGGAGGACGCGGACGCCGACGCCGACCCCACGACCTCCGAAGGCATTTTCGTGTATTCCAACACGGAAGTGCAGCCGGGCGACCGAGTCCAAGTGAAGGGGACGGTCAAGGAATATTACGATTTGACCGAACTCAGTCCCGTAGCCAGTGCCACCGTTATCGGCAGCGGCAATCTATTTCCGATGGCCGCCGCTGTGTCATTGCCGGCTTCGGCGCAAAACGACTGGGAAAAATACGAGGGCATGCTGGTCGAGTTTTCCCAAACTCTGTACGTTACCGACCATTACGACCTCGGCAAGTACGGAGAAGTGGCGCTGTCTGCGGGAGACCGGCTCTGCCAGCCCTCCCAATCGGCGGAAACGGGGGACCCCGCAAATGCCGTGCTGGACGCCAACGAGCTGAACCAGATCGTTCTCGACGACGCCAGCACCGCCAGCAACCCGGACCCCATCGTTTTTTCCAACAATCCTCCGTACGAACTGAGCGCCGGCGACACGTTGCGCGGCGGCGACACGGTCACCGGCTTGTCGGCCGTTCTGGGTTACGGTTTCGATACCTATCGACTGTACCCCCTCAACGAACAGCTTCCCGGTTTCGTCAACTCGAATCCCCGTCCGACGTCCGCCCCCCGAGTGGGAGGGATGGTTACCGTGGCGACATTCAACATGCTGAACTACTTTACGACCCTGGGTTCGGGCAACGACTGCGGTCCGAATCGAGACCAGCAATGTCGCGGAGCAAGCACCTCTTCGGAATTCGCTCGCCAACGCGACAAGCTGGTAGCGGCGCTGACATTGCTCGACGCCGACGTCGTCGGTCTCATCGAGCTGGAAAACACCGGCCAAAATGCCATCAGCGATTTGGTCGGGGACGAAACCGGCCTTGCGGGATACGGCTACATTCCTAACCCTGGCGGCGACGGGGCCGCACTGGGCAGCGACGCCATCACCGTCGGGATGATCTACAAAACCGATACGGTCGCGCCCGTTGGCGGTTCCGTCACAGTGGGGGATGATTTCGGAACGGCCGATCTCGGGGAAGCCTGCGGTTCCGGAAGCGACGGCGTCTATCCCTTCGACCATTACAACCGGAAGCCGCTTGCACAGAAATTCCAGCATATCGAAAGCCAGGAATTTTTCGCCGTGGTAGTGAACCATTTCAAATCCAAGGGATCGCTCACCGGCTACGAGGCCGACGAGGACCAAAACGACGGGCAGGGCGCCAACAACTGCACCCGCGTCCAGGCCGCCAAAGCCCTTTTGGAATGGCTTTCGACCGATCCCGCAGGGAGCGGAGATGCGGGCTATCTGGTCATGGGAGACCTGAACTCCTACGCCATGGAAGACCCGGTCGAAGAGTTCGAAAACGCGGGGTATGTCAACGAAGCCCGCGACTATTCCTATTTGTATTACGGTCAGTGGGGCTCGCTGGACTATATCTTGTCCAGCCCCGGCATATCGCCTAAAGTCACGGGAGGGGCCGTCTGGCACATCAACGCCGACGAACCGAGGGTCCTGGACTACAACGAAGAAGACAAAACCGAAAACCAGAAGGGCATTCTCTACAACGCCGATCCGTATAGAAGCTCGGACCACGATCCAGTAGTCGTCGGCTTGTTTGACAATATTTGCGCAGTGCCGGCAAGCGGAAACTGGGACATGCGATCGGACTGCACGCTGACATCGGCCGAAGAAGGCCCGGAAAGCTTGACCATCGGCCCTGGGGCCAGCCTCACCATCGATGAGGGAGGAAGCCTCGTCATCGGCGGAGCCGATTCGAGAGTATAAAAAATCCGGCAACAGTCCTCCCGGACATCCGTCCGGGAGGCCGTTTGAAAGCAATACGCTTCGTTGACAAAGCCCGACTTTATGGTCTAAGCTCCTCGATATGATTCTAAGTCTCCGCGCATCAGGCTTTCATCTTCCGCGGAGTCGCAACTCCGGCCTTCGGGCACGGGTTTTTCCAGGCAAGGAGTTAAAAAAATATGGAAACCGACGTCAAGGAAAGCGATTTCGAGGTGGAAAAACTGGGCGAAGCGCGCATCGCGTCGCCCATGGGGGACGAACGTTTCGTCGAAGACGACGACAGGATCCTGTACACCACAAGTTCCCGGCGCTTGCAATCATTCATCGCCGAAGGCAGGACCCCGCCCTCCTTCGAAAAAGCGGGGCCACGGGAAAAAATCTATTTCGACCCGTCCAAGCTTCGCTGCGGCATCGTGACCTGCGGCGGCCTCTGCCCCGGCATCAACGACGTTATCCGGGCCATTGTCCTGTGCCTGCACTACATCTACGAAGTGCCGACCATCTGGGGATTCCGGTACGGATTCGAAGGCCTGGCGCCCGCCTACCATCACGAGCCAGTGGAACTGGACCCGCAGAAAGTGACCGACATCCACCAGAAGGGCGGCTCCATCCTGGGTTCCTCGCGAGGCCCCCAGCCGGTGGAGCAAATCGTGGACACGCTGGAAAGGATGAACATCGGCATTCTGTTTACCATCGGCGGGGACGGCACGCTGAAAGGCACCCAGGCGATAGCCGAGGAAGTCCGCCGGCGGGGTCTCAAGCTCGCCGTGGTGGGAATTCCCAAGACCATCGACAACGACATCGCCTACATGGACCTTTCCTTCGGATTCATGACGGCGGTCTCGGAGGCCTGCCGGGTGATCTACGGCGCCCATTCCGAAGCCACAGGCGCCAGAAACGGCATCGGGCTGGTGAAGCTGATGGGGCGGCATTCCGGGTTCATCGCCGCCCACGCGGCCCTGGCCAACAACGATGTCAATTTCTGCCTGATTCCCGAAGCCCCCTTTTCCCTTCCGGTGTTTCTGGACGCCCTTCGGGAGCGAATCCGCCTTCGCGGACACGCCGTGGTCGTGGTGGCCGAGGGCGCCGGGCAGGACCTTCTGGAAACCGCAGGCGGCAAGGACGCTTCCGGCAACTTGCGCCTCGGCGACATCGGCCCCTTTCTGAAGGAAAGGATCTCCGAGGATTTCAAGGAGCACGGCCTGGACCTGGTTCTGAAATATATCGACCCGAGCTACACGATCCGCAGCGTTCCGGCCAACTCGTACGATTCGGCCTTCTGCCTTCTTCTGGGACACAACGCCGTGCACGCGGCCATGTCCGGCAGGACCGGCATGGTGGTGGGCTTCTGGAAAAACCACTTCACCCACATCCCCATCCCGCTGGCGGTGTCCCGCCGCAAGGAAATCCCTCCCGATTCCCGGCTGTGGCAAGACGTGCTGATCTGCACAGGACAGCCGAAAGATCTCACGCAACACGAAGAAAAAGACGAGGACCGGTAAGAATCGAAAACGAGATTCATGGTACAAAATTTGGTTCGAACGTTCCTCCTCAAGGCGGGAACGCTTGCACCGAAAACGGCAGGTGGAGAACCTGTTCCGATTATCTATTTTTTGTCCCTAAGCGGTGTGGAAGACGACGATGGTCCTCTATTCGGCCATGTCTTTGCGTAACACGGACGCAAAGCGTCCTGGCATGCATTCCCGCGCGAAGCGCGGGAACGAGTTCAACGGGTTCACTTATTCGGGCTTCCAGGTGCGAATCTGGATGAGTTCCGGAAACGCGTGTGCCTTGTAGATGGATTTGTCCTCCAGAACGCGCAGGCATTCCTTGATGCTCTCCGACATGGTGGGATGGGGGTGGATGGATTTCAGGACCTCCTTGAGCCCCTTGTTCTGATCCATCAGAAACGCGATGGACATGATGGTGGTGGAAACCTGCGGCCCTGCGGCCCTCATGCCCAGAATCAGCTGCTTGTCGTCGTCGCCCACGATGATCTTGACGAACCCGTCGGTGGCGCGCATGGCGATGGCGCGGCTCAAAAAGGCGTAGGAGTACTTGGCGACGCGATACGGAATCTTCTTTTTCCGGCAGCTTTGCTCGTTGAGTCCCACGGCGGCCAGCGCGGGTTTGAAAAACATCACGGTGGACATGTGTTGGTAGTTCAAGGGCCATTTGGCCAGGCCGAACATGTGCTTTACGGCGTAGCGGCCCTCCATTTCCGCGATGTTGACCAGGGCCGGATGGCGAAGAACATCGCCGGCCGCGTAGATGTGCTCTCTGACCCGGCAATTCTCGTCGGCCTTGACAAACCCAAACTCGTCGGTCTCGATTCCCGCCTTTTCGATATCAAGACCGTCCAAGGCGGGGACCCGTCCGATGGAAACCAGCGCGGCGTCGGCCTCCAGCACCTTGGCCCGGCCGTCTTCGAAATCCAGGACCACCTCGAGATGGTCGTCGTAGGAATTGATGGTCCTGACCTTGGCCGATTGCAGGATCTCGATGCCGTTGTTTCTGAACTTGGTGCTGACGAACTCGCTCAGGTCCTCGTCTTCGAATGGGATGACCCGTTCCCGGTTGTCCACGAGAAAGACCTTGGTCTGCCGGAAATTGGAAAAAATGGCGGCGTACTCGCAACCCACGATGCCCGCGCCGATGATGACCAGGCGCTTGGGAAAGGACGTCAGGTTCAAGACGCCGTCGGAATCCAGGATGCGTTCCTGGTCGGTTCGAATATTGGGCATGCCGCGCGGTTTCGAGCCTGTGGCGATCACGAAATTGTCCGCGTCGATTTCCTCCACGCGACCGTCCCTGTAGACGACCTTCGCTCGGCCGGGGGACAGAAAGGATCCTTTTCCGCGCTTGTAGACCAATTCCCCCGGCCCTTTCCACGCGGGGGCGGAATAGGTCTCGATCTGCGAAAGCATCTGGTACTGTCGCTCCTTGACGGCCTGGATCACCGTGTCTCGCACCAGGCGGTAATCCACCCCCAGTCCCTGGGCTCTGTATCCCCGGTCGGTCTTGCCGGCGATGTCGAAGTCCTTGGCCAGCTCCCACATGGTCTTGGAAGCCAGAGCGCCCCATTTCACCGCCGTTCCCCCGATTTCGTCCCCTTCCACCAGACAGACCCGCTTGCCGTGGTCCAGCGCCCTCATGGCGGATGCGAACCCGGCCGCCCCGCAGCCGAACACGCACAAATCGAATTTTTCCCTCTTTTCGTTTTCCATATTGGTTACGCACGCCCTCTTGTTCGAGCTTTTTCGGTCATAGAAAACCCAAACTCGGTTTTAATTTCGTCTTCAGCCGTCCTACGCCCGAAACTATAGGCGAACGAGCCACGCCAGTCAACATAGACGTTGTCGGGCTCGGTTTCTGTTTCGGCCGTGCCCTCTCCCGCCTCGTTGCCCATCATTGCCCCTCGTCCCCTCGTTCCAACGCTTCGCGTTGGAATGCATACCAGGACGCTTCGCGTCCGAGTCCCGCCGAGCATGGCAGAAACGACAACCAAGCCTGCGTCGCCCGATAAGGGACCCGGCACCTATCGATATTTTCTGTTTGACAAATAGAAATTTTCAAAACATACTGCCCGCTCTTTTTGTCAACCCAAAACACCAATATTCAAGGAGCTTGCAATGACTGGAAAAACCTTTGCTTTCTTTCTTTCGGCCATGCTGTTCGCGGCCACTTCGTTCGCCGGGCATTCCGGAACCGTCGTCTACGACATCGACTTGAACGTGGAAAAAGATTCCCAAAAGGCGGCCTTGTGGCTGCCCTACCCCTTGTCCAGGGAGCATCAGAAGATTTCCAATGTCGCCGTGAAGGGCAACTACGATTCGGTGGCCGTCTACAGGGACGCCGCCTCGGAGGCCGTGTTTCTGCACGCGGACTGGGCAAAAATCGCCGAAAAGCCGTCGTTGACTTTTTCGTTCCATGTGGATCTGGAAGACCGAAAGGTCGAAAACATCGTGGATTCCAAGGGGCCGATTCCGAAACCGGTCGAAAGATACCTCGAGGCTTCGGAGTTCGTACCGTCCGACGATCTCGGCATCAAAGAGATCGCCGCAAAGGCTACCGAGGGCAAGACCGGCACACTGGAAAAAGCGCGCGCAGTATACGACTGGGTGGTGGAGAACACGTTCAGGGACCCGGCGGTGAAGGGGTGCGGGCTCGGGATTCCCGGGCAGACGCTCACTCAATGCAAGGGAGGCGGCAAGTGCGCGGACATCAGTTCGGTGTACGTGTCGGTGGCCAGGGCGGCCGGCGTGCCCGCGCGCGACGTTTTCGGGCTCAGGCTGGCCTCTCCTTCCGACGGCGACATCACCAGCGGATTTCATTGCTGGGCGGAGTTCTACCTTCCGGGCACGGGCTGGGTGCCGGTGGATCCGGCGGATGTCCGAAAGATGATGCTCGTGCACAAGCTGGAATTGAAGGACGCCGGGGACTGGAGGAAGTTTTTCTGGGGAGGCGACGATCTTTTCCGGGTGGTTCTGGAGAAAAACTCCAGGGGCGTGATCCTGGAACCGCGTCAGCAGGGGGACCCGGTCAACTATCTGATGTATCCCTTCGCGCAGGTCGATGGAAAGACGTTGAACTACTTTGATCCGAAGACGTTCGTCTACTCGGTATCCTACAAGGCGGACTGATTGGAGACGACCATGGGAGGAGCATTGCAAAACCGAAGGACTTTTCTGAAAAACGGCCTTCTGGTCTGCCTGGGAGCGGGGGGAGTCGCGTGGACTCGGAGAGCAGGGGCGCAATTTTCATCTGAAAACCACCGCTGGGGCATGATCATCGATTTGAACCGATGCACGGGGTGCCAGTCCTGCGTGGTCGCGTGCAAGTTGCAGAATCGCACGGTGGAAAATCGTTTCAATACCGAGGTACTGGAGAAGGAGACCGGCGAATATCCCGACGCCCGCCCCTATTTTATGCCGACACAGTGCAACCAGTGCGACGATCCGCCCTGCATGGAGACATGCGGGGAACAGGCCATTTTCAAGATGGAAAACGGGATCGTGGCCACGGACTGGAGCAAATGCACCGGCCAGGGCGATTGCGTGGACGCCTGTCCGTACGACGCCCGCTTTCTGGACGCCCGTTTCGGAGGACGGTCGGACAAGTGCGATTTTTGTCTTCATCGTCTGGAAAAGGCCATGGTGCCCGCATGCGTGGAAGCCTGCGCGCCCAAAGCGAGAATATGGGGCGACTTTGACAAGCCGGAGGGCGAATTCGCCGATTATTTGAAAAAAGCCGAACTGATATCGAGACCGCCTGACCGGGGAATCGAAACCAGCGTTTTATATAAATGGATCGCGAGGGGAGCGTCATGAAAAAGAACCGCCGCCTGGAAACGGATATACGGGAAACGGATACAAAGCAGAGCATATCGCGCCGGGAGTTTGTGAAGATCGCCGGGGCCGCGTCGGCCGGGACGGTCTTGGGGGTCGGCCCGGGCTGCGCGCACGCTCCGGCCCCAAGCGCGCCCCAGCCGAGGAAAACGTCGGCAGTCAGGCTCGACAAGGGAGTCAAGGTCGTCCATTCGGTCTGCCTGGCCTGCAACGCCCGCTGCGGCGTGCGCGGAGTGGTGGAGGACGGCGCTCTTGTCAACATTTCGGGCAATCCCTTTCACCCGTACAACATGAACTTCGAACCCATCGACTATAGCGCGGAAGTAGAAGGCTCCATGGCCGTGCCCAGCCCGGTCTGCGGAAAGGCCCTGGACACTCCCGCCCACGTCTACAGTCCATACCGGATCGTAAAGCCCCTGAAGCGCTCGGGGCCGCGCGGGTCCGGCAAGTTCGAACCCATCGAATGGGAACAGCTGGTGGAGGAAGTGTCCGAAGGAGGAAAGCTTTTCGCGCACCTGGGCGAGGACGTTCGTGTCGAAGGCCTCGAGGACTTGAACACCGACGATCCCATCGTGGCGGACGCGCCGGAGCTGGGGCCGAAACGAAACGGGTTCGTGCTGATCACCGGGCGGTTGCAGTCCGGGAGGAAGGAATTCATCGACCGTTTCGTCAAGGACGCCATGGGTTCCAAAAACCGGATCGGCCACATGGACATCTGCGGTCTCGGTTTCCGGATGGGAAACTGGGCGCTGACGGAAAAACAGGAGGTGGAATTGAAGGCCGATCCCCTGGGGGCGGAATTCATCCTGGTATTCGGGGCCAACATCTACGAGGCCTTGCAGCCCGGAGTCAACACCTACGGCGCAATGGTGGCCAAGAGAAGCTCCGGGGGCGAGCTGTCGTTTTCCGTCGCCGATCCCCGGGCCACAAAGGCCTCGGCCCACGCCGAGGACTGGCTTCCTGTCAAGCCGGGCCAGGACGGCGCGCTGGCCATGGGAATCGCCCGCTGGATCGTGGAAAACGAAAAATTCAACGAGCGATTCCTGTCGTCGCCCAATCTGGAAGAAGCCCGAAAGCGCGGTTTTGCGGCCTACTCCAACGCGCCCCACCTGGTGGTCTGCGACCCGGACCATCCCAAGGACGGGCTTTTTTTGCGCTACGGGGACATCGACCCCTCGGCAGGAGAAAAGAGAGGCGAAGACCTGGTGGTTCTCTCTGCCGAATCCGAAAAGCCCTCGGCTTCGGAAACCGCGACGGAGGCCGTCCTGGACGATGCGGCGACCGTCAAGGACTACTCCGGCAATGCCATCCGGGTAAAAACGGCGTTTCGCTTGCTAAAGGAAGGGCTCATGGAGCACTCCCTGGAGGAATACGCCGAATTTTGCGGCGTGCCGAAAGGCAAGATCGAAAAAGCGGCTTCCGATTTCAGCTCCCATGGAACCAAAGCCGCGACAACCCCGTACCACGGAGCGGGCAACTATGTTTGCGGGGTCTACGCCTCCTACGCCGTGGCGATGCTAAACGCCCTGGTCGGAAGCGTGGATATGCGAGGGGGCTACTTGAAGGGCGGCGGCGGCGCGGGCTCGCAGTCCAAGGGACTGTACGACTTGAAGACATTCCCCGGAAAGGTGAAAAACTCGGGCAGCGCCATCTCCCGCGAGAAGTTCGCCTACGAAAAAACCTCCGAGTATCTGGCCAAAAAGGCCAAAAACGGCACCGGCTATCCCGCGAAACGACCCTGGTTTCCATTCTCCCGGGGAGGACTCAGCGTGGAGGCGCTCAGCGGCATCGACATGGGGTATCCCTACCCGTGCAAGATTCTCTTCACCTATCTCTACAACCCCGTGTATTCGATCCCGGGCGGCTATCGCTTCCGTAAGACGCTCAAGGACACCGGCAAGGTCCCTTTGCACGTGTCTTTCGACATCGCAATCAACGAAAGCAACGTCTACGCCGACTACATCGTCCCGGAACTGAGCTTCGCCGAGGGGCATTACGGATGGCTCAATCCCCACGCCCCCGCTCTGAAATTCACCGGCATACGAACGCCCATGATCGAGCCCCTGACGGGAAAAACCGCCGACGGACGGCCGTTTTGCACCGAAACGTTCTTCATCGACGCGGCCGAAAAAATCGGGCTCCCCGGGTTCGGCAAAGGGGCCATCCCGGCAAGCGACGGCAAGCTCCATGCCCTGCGCCGGGCCGAGGACTTCTATCTGCGGGCTTTCGCCAACATCGCCGAAAACGCTGGCGTGCCTGAGGCCTCCCCCGAAGACAGGGCCTTTGTGGAATCCAACTACCCGGTTTCCCGGTTCAAGGACATTCTTCCGGAGAGCCAGTGGAACAAGGTGTGCCACATGCTCGCAAGAGGCGGCGTTTTCCTGCCGTACGAAAACGTGTTCGAAGGCGACAAGTTCAAGCACGGAATCAAACGCGTCGCGGTCTACAACGAAGAACTCGCCGCGACCGTGGATTCTCTCACCGGCAAGCGTTTTTCCGGAACTCTGAAATACACGCCGCCGGCGAATTCGGCCGGACAGAAACTGGAAGAGATCGACGCGGACTATCCCTTCTCGGCGGTCACCTACAAAAAGAACCTCCATACCCAGTCGCGCACGCTGTGGAGCGACTTCGCCATGCAGATCCTGCCGGAGAATTTCGTGGAGATGAACCGGGCCGACGCCGAAAAACTGGGCGTGAAAGACGGCGATTTGGTGCGGGTGGCGTCGAAAAGCAGGCCCGAAGGCATCCAGGGCAAAGTCCGCACGACCAGCCTGGTTCGCCCCGGCGCGGTCGCCATATCCTTTCATTACGGCCATACCCAGTTCGGGGCGTCTCGCCTCTATGTCGAAAAAGCGGAAACCGTATTCCAGGGAGGAAAAGAGGTGACGGACGAAAACGGCCTGATCCCGAACCCGAAATTCGCGGCCGGTCTCAACTTCAACGACATCGCCCGCCTGGACGAAAACCTTGGCGACACCCCTATGGTCGATACGGTCGGCGGCATCCCCGATTTCAGCAGCACCAGGGTGAAGGTGGAAAAATTGTGAAAGCCGGGGCGCAAGGCGCCAGAGCACCTGGCATCTTGCGCCCTGTGCCTTGCTGCCACAGTCCTTGAAAAATATCCCCGTCTTAAACCAATTTTTTTCCTTTATGGTATCGCTTCAAGTTTCATCGGCGTTTTTCGCTCGCATAGACGTGTTGACACAAGATCGAAATTAATATATCAAATCCGGCTCATAGAAAGCTTGTACTTGAAACATCCTGCGGGTTTGGTTCTCGATTCGGCCATGGCTTCCGAAACTGTAACTCGATGCTCAAGTTTTTTTCGTCATTCCCCCGAAAGCTTCGAATCCATGCGCTTCTGCGGATCTCCTGGATTCCGGGTTTCCGCTGCGCTGCGCCGGGAATGACGGTCGCCTCGGTCCGACCAGCGGAAAAAACTTGATCGTCGAATGGAACGAAAAATTTTAAGCTGCGGCTTGGGAAGGGGCGGACGCGAGGCGTCCGGGCATGCGTTCCCACGCAAAGCTTGGAAACGAGGTTGACGAGGTTACAAGTAAAAACAGATTGCGGAGAGAAGCGGCATATGGAATTTTGCTATCGTTGCAGCCTTTGCGGTAAACATTACGACATCGCGCCGGAACGGACGGTATGCCCGGATTGCTCCCGGGGGCAGGGAAAGGACCAACCGATCAAAGGGGTTCTGGAGGTCGAGCTTACCGGAAATGCGGGACCGGATTTCGCCGTTTCCGACTTGCTGCCGGTGAATCCGGACTGTTTTCCTCCCATCCCGGTGGGAAACACCCCTTTATGGACGCCGGAAAACATCAGGAAGGCCACGGGTTTCAGGAACCTTTATTTAAAGGACGACGGAGCCAACCCAACCCATTCCTTCAAGGACCGGGCTTCGTTTCTGGTTTCCGCCGCAGCCAAAATGTTCGGCATAGAGAACATCACCCTGGCCTCCTCGGGCAACGCGGGATCATCCATGGCGGGCGTCGGGGCCGCCGCAGGACAGAAAATCACATTGTTTCTTCCGCAAACGACGCCGTCGGCCAAGCTGGTGCAGGCTCTCCAGTACGGCGCCACCGTCTATCGGGTCAACGGCAACTACGACAAGGCCTACGAAATGTCCCTGGAATTTTCCAGGCGAAAAGGGGGATTGAATCGAAACACCGCCTACAATCCGTTGACCATAGAAGGCCAGAAAACCGTTGCACTGGAGCTTTTCAAGCAACTGAAGCGCGCCCCGGACGTCGTGTTTCTTCCGGTGGGAGACGGATGCATTCTATCCGGCGTATACAAGGGGTTCCGAGACCTTATGCAGCTGGGCTTCATCGCATCGATCCCGAAAATCGTCGGCGTACAGGCGGAAACATCGAATGCACTGCATCGAGCCTTTCTCACCGGAAAATTCGAAAACAAGACCACCTCCACCGTCGCCGATTCCATTTGCGTGGACAATCCCCGAAACGGCATTCACGCCTTGTCGCAATTGAAAACGTACGGAGGAAGCACGACCTGCGTATCCGACGACGATATTATTGCAGCCCAGGCGTATTTGTCCCGTACTGCGGGATTGTTCGCGGAGCCTGCGGCAGCGGCGGCTTTCGCAGCCTTTCAAAATGCGGCGGAAACCATCGACCCGGAAGCCGTGGTGGTTGTCTTTTCCACCGGCAGCGGCCTCAAAGACACCGACACGGCCGCGCTCGGTGTCCGCACACCCGGCAAACCCATCGATTCCATCGACGAAATACTGTGAAGGGGCAAGGGCCAAAGGGGCGAGGGTCAAGAGGCGAGAGTAGGATGGTCCGGTAGCGCCGTCTTCCACGGCGGCTGGGCGACTCTCGAATCCGAACGGGAGCATTCCCTGTTTCTTGCAAGCTCGGAGAAAAGCCCCATCGCCAGACATTTCATTTCTGTCGTCCCTAACGGGACTCTGGTACCACCGACGGGCAGCCCCCGGCAATAAATTGCCGGGCTATTGTCTGTCGTCCCTAACGGGACTGTGCAGTTAAGAGTCAGGGTATGCTCCCGTTGGGATTGCGCAAGGGGCCGCGCCGCCGTGGAATGCGGCGCTACCGGTCGATCCGATCTTTGTTCTGGAAAAGGCGTTCATCCGTAAAGGTCCAATATTATCAAAACCGCTAAACGCGCGGTCTATGACTGTGGTGATGATAAGTATCCTTATTTGGCTGTTAATTTTTCGCTGTTTTTGGTTTCGCGCAGACTATCGCGAGGACTGACCGAAAGCGTGGTTGGGTCGTAGTATAGGCGTCGGGGCCTGGTTCGAAGCCTGATTGCTCCCGTGCCGGTCGTTTTTGTACGAAGCCCACCCTACCATTTCCCGAGTCGCCTCGACGACCTGCCCCGATAAAGCGAACCGACGACAACTCCCGGGCCTCGACCCACCACCCTACGTTCCCCGCCCACGCCAGAAAGTCTTTTTTGCAGTACAAAAACTTCAGGAACTGCCAGCATGCTTTGGACGGGATTTTCATCACCCCAGCCTCATGCCCTTAGCCCTTGGCCCTCGCCCCTCGACCCTTGGCCCTTGGCCCTCGCCCCTTAGCCCTCGGCCCTCGGCCCTTGGCCCTTGGCCCTTGGCCCTCGCCCCTTAGCCCTCGGCCCTTGGCCCTCGCCCCTTAGCCCTCGGCCCTTGGCCCTCGTCCAAGACCTCTCGTATCTTGACGGCCAGATCTCTCAGCGAAAAGGGCTTTTGGATGAAATGGACCTTTTCATCCAGCACGCCTTGGTGGGCGATGACGTCGGCCGTGTATCCGGACATGAACAAGTGTTTTATTTCGGGGCGGAGCGTTTTGAGTTGGTTCGCCATTTCTCGCCCGGTCATCTGGGGCATGACCACGTCGGTCAGTAGCAGATAGATTTCTCTTCGAGTGTCTTGCGCCATGCGAATGGCCTTGGTGGGCGTTCCTGCCGACAGCACCCGGTACCCCAGACTTTCCAGCATCGTAGCGCTCATTTCCAGCAGCAGCGGGTCGTCTTCGACCAGAAGGACGGTTTCTCCGCGACTGCCGGCGATATCCTTGGAAGTCTGGTTTTCTGTCCGAACCTCCTCCTCATGTCTGGGAAAATAGAGCGTAAAGGTCGTCCCCTGGCCCGGCTCGCTGTAGACGCTGACAAATCCGTCGTTCTGCTTGACTATGCCGTACACGGTCGCCAAGCCCAGGCCCGTGCCTTTCCCCACTGGCTTGGTGGTGAAAAACGGCTCGAAAATACGTTCCAAGGTATCTTTGTCCATGCCGCAGCCGTTGTCGCTGACGGAAAGGACCACGTATTCGCCCGGGCGGCAGCCGGGATGGGTCTTGCAAGCGGCCTCGTCGAAGATCGCCAAGTCGGTTTCTATTGCGACGCGGCCGACATCGCCGATGGCGTCGCGGGCGTTCACGCAGAGGTTGGCCAGCACCTGATCGAGCTGCGAAGGGTCCAGCCTAACGCGGGACGGATGGGTCGTCGGAAGCCAGTCCAGGTCGATATGTTCGCCGATGAGGCGACGCAGCATTTTCAGAAGTTCCTCCACGGCGTCATTGATATCGAAGACCTCCGGCGCGATGGCCTGCTTGCGTGCGAATGCCAGCAGCTGGCGAGTGAGGGCGGCGGAACGTCCGGCCGCGTCGAGGATTCTGGTGATGTTTTTCAGCAAGGGATGATCGTGTTCCATTTTAACCAGGGCGATTTCGGCGTATCCGATGATGGCGCCCAGCATATTGTTGAAATCGTGGGCCACGCCTCCGGCCAAAGTGCCGACCGCCTCCATTTTCTGGGCCTGAAGCAACTGATCCCGAAGCTTTCGACGGTCTGATTCCAGCTTTATCATCTCCGTGATATCCTGCATGACGAAAATGAGCGACCATTCGTCCGACACCCTGATCGCTCGTGCGGAATACAGCCCCAGACGTACCTGCCCGTCCTTGCGCCGAAATTCCATCTCCCGATGCAGCACGTCCCTGCCCGCCTTCAATTCCTCCACCATAAACTCCCGTTCGGAAGGCTCGACCCATAAATGCAGATCGGGGTCGCTTCTCAATCCGACGACTTCGCTTCTTTTCCAGCCAGTGATCTCCTCGAAACCGTTGTTGACATCTACGAGCCTTCCGTCCTCCAGACGGCTGATGGTGATGATGTCCGGCGCCATGGCGAAGACTTTCGAGAATTTTTCCTCGGACAGGCGCAGCTGCTCTTCGGCCTGCTTGCGGCTTGTGATGTCCCGCGCTACCCAGATCACCTGATCGGCGGACAGCGGCGAAACGTCGGCGGCAAACCAGACTTGCCGGCCGTCGATGGTCAGCTCGTAATCCAGCGACAGCGACTCTTTGCGGGACAGAACGTTTCGGACCGTTTCCGAAAATACATCGGCGATTTCCGGCGGGAAGACCTCCGAGAAAGTCGTCCACAGGTGTTCTCGGGGAGGCAGCATTTCCGTGTTGGTGGATGCGATTTCCACAAGACGACATTGCGCGTCGAAAATCAGAACCACGTCGGTCATGGCCGCGAAAATGGAGCGCAGTTGCTTTTCCGATTTGCGCAGGGCCTCCTTGGCCCGCTTCTGCTCGGTGACGTCCACGGCGATCTCGAGCCGGACATCCCGTCCGTCCGGCCATCGAATGATCTGATCGACGATATCGACGTCGATATGACTCACGGGATTGTGGTATTCCCACCTGTAGGGCTGTCTGCCATTGTCGAGAATGATCTGGTTGGTGCAAAACGGGCAGGGCCGGTCGAAGCCCTGGAGGACCCGGTAGCACATCTCTCCTGCGGGTTCCTTGCCGAGAAGGTCTCTGAGACGGCGATTGGCGAAGATCATTTCATAGGTGACGGGATCGGACACATATATGATTTCGTACAGGTTGTCGAAAATGGAAAGGAGCTGGCGGCGCTCGAAGTCAATCTCCGCCTCCGCCTGTTTGCGCGCCGATATGTCCCGGAAGTCCCACACCCGGCCGGTCTCCTTTCCGGACATGACCACCGGCGCCGTGTAGCATTCGAACACCCGTCCGTTCTTGAACGATATTTCGAACATGTCCTGGCGCCGGCTGCTGTAAAGGGTATCGACCCTGTCCTGAAAACCGGCAGGGTCTTGCAATTGCTCCAAAACGAATTCCCGCAAGGCACCCTCTTCATCGGTTTTCCGGAGACCGGGCGGGACATGCCACATTTCGTAGAATTTCCGGTTGGCCTGGGTGATTTTCGAGTCTTCGTTGACAACCAGGATTCCGTCGTTGGTGGCGTTGAAGGTCGCCCTCAAGAGTTCCATGCTCTCTTGCAGGGCCGCTTCCTTCTCCCTGAGTTCGGTGATTTCGAACAGGCTGACAATGATCGCATTCCCGATCGCGTTGGCAACAACGACCGCCTTTCGGACGCGGCCGTCCTTGCACGTCACGCTGGCCTCTGCCGGCCCCACTTTGGCATTCGAATCGATTGCCAGGCGAACCGCGCTCTGCCAGGCTGATTTCGCGCGGCCCCGACGGTCCGGCTCCGGATAGGCGAGCTGCCACCAACGATCCATATCGGGAATGTCTTCGACGGTGTATCCGAAAAGGTCGGTGAAACAGTCGTTCACCTCGGATATGGTCTCGTCCAGCGCGACAATGGCCAGAGGGATAGGCGCGTTTGATACAATCGCCCGGAACTTGGCTTCGCTCTGGTTCATCCTTCGCCTGAGAACGTCGCTGACACCCAACAGCCCCACGGCCAGGAGGGTTGAGAAAACGATGACGGCAAGCAGCAGATGCGACGTCTCGGAAGACAAGTCGTCGTTTATTTCGAGAGAAATCCATTTCCTGCGCACCGCTTCGAGTTGCTCGCCCGGAATCGATGCCAAGGCCTTTTGCACGGCGCTGAAAAGCAGCGGATACCGTCGGCCGACCCCGATGCTCCAGGCGAAACTGTACGGGGTGCCCCCGGTCACACGCAAGTTGGAAATGCCCTCCTTGCCGATGTAATAGGCGGCCACGGCCAGATTCTCCACGAACGCGTCCACCTGGCCGAAAGACACCGCGCGCAAGCCGTGGACCACATCCGGCATGGGCACCACCTCCACCCCGATATCGCCGCAGTCGCGCAAATAGCCTTCCGTTGCATACTCGGAAACCACCGCCACCCGCATGCCAGCAAGGTCCGCCAGTTCCAGGCCGCCGGGGGACCCGTTTCCCGCGATGATGACCACGGGCGCCGCAGCGTACGGGGACGTGAACCAGGCATAGCGCTCCCGTTCGGGCGTCGCCACGATGGTCGGCGCAACTGCGCACGCTCCGCTTTCCAACGCGGCCAAGTGCTCGTTCCAATCGTCCGACGCGCGCTTGATAAAAGAGATCCCCAACTTCTCTTCCACCATGGAAACGATGTCCGCCCCCATGCCCGCAAAGTCCCCTGCGTCGGAGACGAACTCGATGGGAGGAAACTCGGTGTTGAACCAGAGCACAAGTTTATCGGGGTTTTGATCCATCCAGGCTCGTTCCTCCTCAGTGATTTCCAAGCCAGACGAGCTGTCGGCACGGGAGGATCCAACGGATGCCGTCAGAAAAACGGCAAGCAGAAAAATGACCAGGCGAAAGATTTCTTTCGGCAAAAGTCGTCGCTCGGCACTAAATCGATTGTCCAAGCGTTCTCGCTTCTCTGGAAAAAGCAGTGATTTCGGGCACATAGCAGTCAGCTGCAAGTGTTCCGGAAAAAATTATCGTATTCGAAATAGCGGTAAAAAATCGAGTTCGCATATTTCTTTTCAGTCGCTGGGCCAAGGCTGGCCACTTATTCCGACGACATGCGCCAACCAATCGCGAACTGTCGTCGAGTCATATTCGTCGCTTTCGCCAATTCGTTCCGCATTGTGGAACGAAAGTGTCAAATTTGAGAAAGGCGGGGTTGAATGCTACAGCACCGTCTTTTCACTGTCGGCAGAGATATCAGATTTTCACGGCTATTGTAAAGAAATTCTTTCGGGTGTTCAGTTGCATAACGATTCTCTCAACCTAACATTGAACTCGGAATGTCGATTTTGGAAAGGCGATCTTTATTGCCGCAGTTATATCCGTTAAAAAGGTAAAATATGAAAAAGAATTATTCTCCAATGAACCGGGAGGGATGCAAGCATCATGATGGATAAGTTCCTTCGTGCCGACGAACTGGGAATCCGGCTGGAAATTGTCGGCGGACTGCCTATCTGGGAAGCCCATCCGGTAGTGAAGCATCAGTTGGCCATCGACCGAATCCGGGCGACGATCGAAAACGAATCGACCTCGGAAAACGAGGACTGTTCCTGCTTCCATGTGTCCGACGTGTACGTCCACTTTCCCGACGGGTCTTTCAAAAGGCCCGACATCGCGATTTTCTGCCGAAAACCAGACGAGGAAGAGGAGGCCGTGACGCTGGTTCCGGAAGCCGTGGTCGAAGTGATCAGCAAAGGCTACGAGGCCAAGGACCTGATCATCGGTCCCCAATTCTATCTGGCGCAGAATGTCAAGGACGTGGTCGTTTTCAATCCCTACACGCTCCTGGTGATCCACGTACGGCGCGACGGGGTCCGGCACCTGGCTTCTCCGGCGGAGATTCAACTGGAATGCGGCTGCCGGTGCGTGGTTTGATTTTTCAAATGAAATGAATCGCACGGCGTGTCAGTCGGGGTGTTGTCAGTCGGGGGCGGTCTCAAACGGAATCGAGAGCGCTGCGCACGGCCATGCCGATATTCTCCATGGTGTAGGGTTTTTTCACATATTCGCCGGCCCCCAGGCGCTGGGCTTCCCTTACGCGGTCGGTTTCGGAATACCCGCTGGCGATGACCGCCTTTTGCCCCGGATGCACTTCGATCACGGCCCTGTAGGTGTCCAGCCCGTCCATGCCCGGCTCCATGATCATGTCCAGGACGATCAGATCGACCTGGTTTGTGGAAAGATACGCCACGGCGGCTTCCCCGCTGGGCACGGTCCCGACTTCGTATCCCAGTTCGGACAAGAGGTCGCTTGCGATTTGCCGCTGTTCGGCAACGTCGTCCACGATCAGCACGGTTTCCCCCTTGCCCCGGTAGGTTTCCGGCGGAATTCGCGAAAATCCAGCCGTCAAGGCTTTTCGCGTGACAGGAAAGTAAAGGTGGAAAACGCTTCCGCGTTCCGGGTCGCTTTGCACGTCGATATAGCCGCCATGGTCCTTGACCGTTCCCCAGACGACGGCCATCCCCAGCCCGGTGCCGCTGCGGCCCATGAATTTTTTCGTATAGAACGGCTCGAAGATTTTCTCCCGGTCCTCCGGCGAGACGCCCGCTCCCTGGTCCGCCACGGAAAGCACCGCGTAGTCGCCCTCGACGATGGAATCGTACCCGCCGAAGGGCTTGTCCACATAGCGGTTTTCCGTGCGGATTTCCACGCACCCGCCCGACGGCATGGCTTCGACGGCGTTGGTCGCCAGGTTCGCGACGGTCTTCATGAGGTGCGCCGGAGAACCGTCCACGTTCAATAGCCCCTCTTGCAGCTTTTTCTCCCATCGAACCCCTGGATGGCCGTCGGCAAGCTTTTCGAACTCGGGGCTTCCCATATATCCGTCAACCATATGGTTCAGGTTCAGGACCTCCGAAGCGACAACGCCCCTTCTGGCCAAAGTCAGGAGATCCTGGACGATGGCCGCCGCCCTCAGGCCGGAATTGCGGATGCTCTCCACGGGTTTTCGCATCGAATCGTCGGGAGAGATCTTATGCAAAAGCAAGTCCGGATAGGTGACGATGCCCGAAAGCACATTGTTCAAGTCGTGGGCCACCCCGCCCGCCAGCGTTCCCAAGGCCTCCATTTTCTCTATTCGCTGCAGACGCAGCTCCAGCTCTCTTCGTTTCGACTCCGCCGCATGCCGTTCGTCGATCTCCTTTTTCAGCTTGTCGTTGGCCCCCGCAAGCTCCGCCGTTCGTTCGGCCACCCGCTTCTCCAGTTTTTCGTGCGCTTTCTGCAACTGCTCCTCCGCCTCCCGGCGCGCTACGACTTCGGCCTCCAGAGATACGTTCTGCGCATAGATTTCGGCCAGGGATTCCTTCAAGTGAAGCGACATCTGATTGAAAGCCTTCGCCGCGACCGCGATCTCGTCGTTGCCGCAGATGTCGATCTGGTACCCCACCTCCCCTGCGGCAATGCACTCCGAAGCCTTCTTCAACAAATCCAGCCTTCTCGCCAGGTAGGAACCCAAAAGCGTGGACAGCAGAATCGAAATGGCGATCTCGGCCACCGCGACCAGCGCGATGATCCTTCGAGAGTCCTCCAGGGCGTCCACGATGCTTCCCGCCGAGATTCCGATTTCCACCTTTCCATAGACAATTCCGGCCTCTTTGATTTTGGCGGACGTGTCGAAGACACCGTCGTCGAGGCCCCGAATGTTCAGATCTTCCCGGAAAGGCCGTTCCAGCAGTATCGACGGCCCTGCGGCGGCAAGGACGCGTCCCATGGCATCCAAAACACGGGCGTACGAAAAGTCGGGGTTTTTAAGGACTTCGTCCACGAAACTGCTCAGTGACGCCAAATCCATGGACAAGACAGCGTCCTTTGTAGTCGTGGCGAAGAGTTCGGCGGCGGTCGCGGCCCTTTGCCTCAGCTCCGTTTCGTGGGAGCGCTGCATCAGAAACTGCGCGCTCCAGATGATGGCGATCAGCAAAAGGGTCTGGATCACGACGAACCCCGCGATCATTTTCATGCGAAAGGACATGGGGACCTCGTCAATACGGTATTGATCGTCATGGTTTGTCCGGCCGCTCCAACGCGTCGATCTCCAACGCGTCGATCTCCAACGCTCGAACTTCGTCCCATTCCCGGTCTTCGGCCGGGGCGAAGCCCTTGAACTCGATGGCTTCCAGCAGCGGCTTGGCAGCGCGATCGTCGTTCATCGCCAGCATCGCCTCGAGCAACCGGCGACGGTCTTCCGCGGAAACCCGGGGATGGGCGGCGATGGCGTGGGGAGGATACGATTCGCTCTTCCAGAGAATTCTCAGCCGGTTTCTGACGGAAGGTTCCGCATTCAAAAAAGTCCGGACCACTCCGCCGCCCCCCTCGTAAAACCCACGGGCCACATTGAGATACACAGAATCGTGCGATTTTACGTATTTCACCACAATGGGGACTCCCAGTTCCCGAAACTGCGCCCTGGTGAGGATGCTCGCCGCAAAGGCCGCAGGCGACGGAAACACCAGGGTCTTTCCCGCAAGCTCGCGCAAATCCCGGCAGGGGGAGTCCCGGCGCACGACAACAATTCCGGAAATGCGCTTGTCCTTTTGCCTGGCAAAAGCTTCATAGCCTGGCCGAACGCAGAAGACCGTATAGTGGTAGGGATTCATGTAGGCGAAATCGTAGAGGCCTGCGGCAAGACGACGCTCGAATTCGGGTATGTCGGGCGCTGTGGCGAACGTGATCGCAAGCCCGCTTCGCTCGGACCAGTAGGCGCAGATAGGCCCCCATTTCCGGGCCAGCTTCTGAGCCGACTGCTGCGGCACCACCCCGAAAGTCTCTGTCCACGCGCTTGCTGTGGACAACCAGAGAACAACTGCCACCAGAGAAATGATTCCGATTCCAGTTCTCAGCATCCCTTCAACCTGTCATGCATTGGAACCGTTTCCGTTCTCCCCATAGATCGTTCGACGACATTTCCAAAAACATTTAGATAATCCAAAAAAACACGAAATACAACAGAAAACCCGGCGACCCAGCAATTCTAATTTTGACGGAAATTCCATGCCCAAGAGGTTGCAACGACCAAGCTAACCAGACAATCCTGGTCTGGTATGCCCACGGCAATAGGGCATTTCCCGACGCGCCGAACCAGACCAGGATGGTCTGGTTACCTTGAAGGCGCCGGAGACACTCGAAAACAGAACTGCTGCCGGCGACCGGGTATCCGACGCCGGTGCGCACGGGATGTCCAACCGCGCCCTGGCACCCGGCGGCCGACATTTGCAACAAGCATAAGCCGAGGCCGAAGCCGAAAAAAAACAAATCCTATTGTAACCGCGCAGATCGTCTGGTAATATCCCGCTTTTGTTTTGAACGTCAATTAAAAGGGGATTGATAATCATGGCTGTCATTACGAAATATTTCATCGTCAGAAACGGCGTCGAACTCGACAAGGTGTTCGAGGACAAGAAAGAGGCCGACGCGTACGACAACATGCTCGACGCCGCCGAAAAACTCGCCGGTCTCATCCGGCAGGGCGATCTCGACATCGATCTCGACGACAAGATCGTCGATGAAATCTCCATATTCCTGGCCAAGAACGGCCCGGCAGTCACCAAGATTCTCAAAGGCGTAAAACCCTTGAAAAAAGCCGCGCCCCAATCCGCGAAATCCAAGAAGCCAGCCGAAGCAGGACCCGACGGAACCGGAGCCGACGAAACCGAAACCGCCGACGAAAAAAAGACGCCCGATAAAAAATCCGGCGCCAAGTCCAAGGGAAAATAGTCGCCCTCCATGCCGGCCGTCACCAAGCAAGAGGCCGACGCATACGACAAGATAATCGATGCGGCGGCCGAACTGGCGTATCTGATCGAATCCAGCGATATCGAACTGGACGAGTACGCCCTGGAAGAGCTGACCATCTATTTGGCCAGCCACGCCAAGCAGGTGAGGAACATCTTGCGGAATGTGAAGCGCAAAATCCCTTGAAACTCGATCATCGAGTGAAAGCGATTCGAATTTCAAGCCTTGGGCGGCTGCAAAGGAATATCCCACTTCTTCATGTATTTCCAGACGGCGGTCCTGCTGACCCCGATTCTTCTGGCCGTCTCCGCCTTGTTCCAGTCCGAATCGCCAAGGATGGCCACCAGCGTCTCCCGGTCGATCTTCGCCCCTTTCGGCAGGGAAGCATTCGCCGCGTTTCCATAGCAAAGCATCGAGGGGTGCAGCCGGGCCTGTCGAATTTCCATGGGAAGGTCCGCAGGTTCGATCAGCGGACGGTCGCAGACGACAAATGCGTGTTCGACCGCGTTTTCCAGCTCCCGAACATTGCCCGGCCACGAATGCTCCATCAATATTCTGAGGGTCGCAGACGACGCACCCTGGATGCGCTTGGAGGTCTTCTCGTTCAATTTCCGCACGAAATGGTCGAACAACAAAGGGATGTCCTCGCGCCGCTTCGACAAAGGCGGCAAGTAAATGGGAAACACCTTGAGACGATAGTACAAGTCCTCCCGAAACGTACCCTCCTGCAACAACGTGTATAGGTCCCGATGGGTCGCGGCCACGATCCGGATGTCGATTCGGCGCTTCTTCGACTCCCCTACCCTCTCGATCTCCCGCTCCTGCAACACCCGCAAAAGCTTCACCTGGATAAACGGGCTCAGCTCCCCGATCTCGTCCAGAAACACCGTGCCGCCCTCCGCCTCCTCGAATCGCCCCGCACGGCTGTGGATCGCTCCCGTGAACGCCCCCTTCACGTGCCCGAACAATTCGCTCTCCAGCAAAGACTCGGGCAGCGCCGAGCAGTTGACGGTGATCAAAGGGGCCTTCGCCCTGGGGCTGTTGTAGTGGATGGCCGACGCCACCAGCTCCTTTCCCGCGCCGCTGTCCCCCTGAATCAATACAGTGGCTTCGCTCGCCGCCGCCACCCGGATCGCCTCGAACACCTCCTGCATCGCATGGCTCTTGCCGATGATCCTGTCGAGCCGGTACACCTCCCCCAACCGCCGCGAAGCCTCGTCGGCCTTGCGCCGCGCCGCGTTCAATTCCGTCATGTCCGTGACGGTCTCCACCACCCCGATCACCCTGTCTTCGTCGTCGCGCACCACGCTCGCGTTCTTGATCACCGACGCCTCGTGGCCGTCCTTGTGCCTGAGCATGCACTCCTTGACCTCGGAAAAGCCGTTCTCCACGATTCCGCACTGCTCGATGCCCGCCGGACACGCCGTTCCGAAACACCGGCTGAGCCCCAGAATCCCGCACGTCTTGCCCAAAGCCTCCCGGGCCGTATACCCGCTGATGCGCTCCATCGACGGGTTCCAGGACGTGATCCGGCCCTGGGCGTCCATGGTGAAGACCCCGTCGGCCATGGAATCGATGATCTTGTTGAAAAAGCGATAGTTCCAAAGTTCGTGCGTTTTTTTCGTCATTTGCGGCCTCCTGCGGCAACCCGGGGCGGGTAACGTTCGTTACGTAACGTTACTTATTGTAAACTGTGACGGCTTTGGATGTCAACCGGGGTGATGAAGATCATCCAATTCCGGTGGATTATTCTGAATATGGCGGAAATTCCAAGCCAAAAAGGTTGCAGAGACCAGGGCAGCCAGACCTTTTATCAGAGAATAAATCCAGAGAGTCCCGGCAGCGCCGTCTTCCACGGCGGGCGGCCCCTTCTGGAATCCGGACTCGAGAGGCACCGCGCCGCCGTGGAAGACGGCGCTGCCGGTTCATGCCGAGGGCTTGGCTTTTATTTCGGCACCCCTCACCGCCTCGTTCCAACGCTTCGCTTTGGAATGCATGCCAAGACGCTTTGCGCCTGCGTCGAACGGATACGCATGGCCGAAACAAAAACCAAATCCCATGCGAGGCTTTTGGCCTTGTCCGTCGAGCCCTTCCACGCGGAATGAATGTTTTAAACGCAAGCCTTTCGGTTCGATTGGCACAGTTCTTGTTTAAGCATTGGCAATAGAAAAAAACGAAGCAACTGCGGAAGGCAAGCGATATCGGTTGCCGTTCGCGGCGGCATTTGGTTCATCGCGGATTTGTGGGGATTGGAAAAGGCAGCCAGAGCTTCCAGCTCCGGTCTCATGTTGCGAATATGCCGCCGCTTGGAAACCGAGGCATGCCAGACCAGGATGGTCTGGTTACCATCGACACGCCTTTTCCCATAAAGCCGCGATGAACCCGGCATTTAAACGCGAGTTCCGGAATTTCAATGGTGCGAGTCGATGCTTCAAACAACGACCATGAACTTGGATACATGGAAGCAGCGCCTTCCCGCAGGGGTGTGCCTGGTCCATTTTCTTTCCTCCATGCGCGCGCTGTGCAAGGAGCAGATGCCTGCCATCGACGAATTGTCCGGGGAGTTCGGCGAAAGGGTCCGGGTGTTGAACATCGACGTGGAAACGGAGCAGTGGCTTGCGATCCATTTGGGAGTCGCGAGCCTTCCTACGTTGATCATATTCAGAAACGGCCGCGAGTTGACGCGCTTCATCGGGTTGCAGGACGCTGCCGACCTGAAAAAGGCGCTTTTGGAGGCTCTCGGCCCATAAAAAAAGAGGAGATATCTATGGAGACATTGTTTCAATCCTGCAACCTGGGTCCGCTGACCCTTTCCAACCGGTTCGTATTTCCGCCTGTCAAGACCGGCTACGGAGAACCGGGGGGCAAGGTGACCGAAAGGCAATTGTTGTTCTACCGACAGATCGCCCGAAAGGGTCCCGGGCTTCTCATCCTGGAGCCCGTGGCGGTGACGGCCGAAGGACGCGAACACCCCAAGCAACTGTGCGTGCATCTTGACGACAGCGTGGGGCATCTTGAAAAGATAGCGCGGGCAATCCACGGAGAAAACCGCCTGGCGTGCCTGCATCTCAATCACGCAGGCGCGGCCGCCAATCCGATGGTCATCGGCGGCGCGCCGAAAGCGCCTTCGTCCATCACATGCCCGACCCACGAAAAGACGGCCGAGGTATTGAGCGAAGAAGAGATCGAAGCCATTGTCAAAGGATACGAATTGGCCGCGAAAAAGGCCGTGGAGGCCGGTTTCGACATGCTGGAGATCCAGGCCGGGCACGGCTACCTGGTTTCGCAGTTTGCCAACGGAAAAGTCAACAAGCGCGAAGACCGCTACGGGCAGGACCGTCTCGCCTTTGCCAAGGAGGTCTTTTCCGCAGTCCGGGCGGGAGCGCCGGACCTGCCTTTCATGGCGAGGATTTCGGGCAACGAGATGTCGCCGGAGTTCGGGATTGGCCCAGACGACCTGTCCCCCTTGATGGATCTCGCCCAGTCCCAAGGGGCGGTGGCAATCCATGCGGGCATGGGCAGTTCGTGCTTCAGCCCGCCCTGGTACTTTCACCACGGGAGCCTTCCGGCAAAGCCCCAGGAAGACGCCTTGGCCTGGATCAAGAGCAAGACCTCCCTGCCGGTGGTGGCGGCCGGACGCCTGGGGAGCCTCGAAAGGGTCGAGCGCATGATGGAACAGAAACTGTTCGACCTGGCGGCCCTGGGAAGGCCGCTGATCGCGGACCCGGACCTGATCGAGAAATGGGAGAGCGGCCGTTCCGACCAGGCGAGGACCTGCGGGTACTGCCTGCAAGGCTGCCTGCACCGTCTCAAGAACAAGCAGCCCCTGGGATGCAACATCAACCCGGAAATCGGAATGGGCGACCTGGAACGGACAGGCAAGCCCTTGAATGTCCTGGTGGCGGGCGGCGGTCCTGCCGGTCTGAGCGCCGCAGTCTATCTCGGAAAACGCGGTCACAAGGTGAACCTGGTGGAAAAAAGCGAGCAGTTGGGCGGCCAGTTCGAACTGGCATGGCGCGCGCCGGGAAAAGCAGGCATGAGGCAAGGCCTGGAATGGTTCAAGAAGGAAGCCGAAAAAGCCGCCGTCGCGGTTTCTACGGGAACGGCCGTGGATGCGGACATCGTGTCCAAATACAAACCCGACCTTCTGGTCTGGGCGGCGGGTGCCGTTTCTTTTAAGCCGGAAATCGAGGGCTTGGATACACAGAACACCATGACGGCAGTGGAATTCTTCAATGGTGACAAAAAGGTGGAAGGCAACCGGGTGCTGATTATCGGCGCAGGCAGGTCCGGCCTGGAAATCGCCGAACAGCTGGGACGAGACAAGTTCGAGGTAGTGGCCACCAAACGCACCGATCCCATCGGAAGCATGATGGAGATGATCACACGGAAGCTTTCCCTGATGCGAATCGGCCAGATGGAAACCGTGACGCTGATGCCCCACACCGCAGTCAAGTCCTTTGCGCCCGGCGGGGTCGTCGTGGAGCAGGACGGCCAAGAGAAGAAGCTTGCGCCCTTCCAGACCGTGATACTGGCTTCGGGGATGCGCCCGTCGCCCGGCCCCCAAGACGAAATCCGCCAGATGGTGGAAAAAATGGAAATCATCGGAGACGCCGGAGAAGTCCAGGACATCTTTACGGCAGTGCATGCGGGCTACGAACTTGCGCTGAAGTACTGATTGCCATGGACGACAATTTCCGGCAAGGGAGTCTATAATGGAAAAACCATCCTTTTCGGACATCGCCATCGTGTCGTGCGGCACGCTGACCCTGGAATTGAAGCATTTGAAGGACGAGGGGTTTCTGGACGGAGCAAGGCTCCTGTTCACCACTCCCGGACTGCACGAGGACATCCACGAGCTGGAACGGCAGCTTTTGGAACGGATAAAAAAAGCAAAAGAAGAGGTCTCCAAAGTGTTGGTGGTCTACGGAGGCAAGTTCTGCTACGTGAACGCCGACGAACCCACCCGCACCATGGGCGTGATCATGGAGGAACAAGGCGCCGGGGTAGCGCGCATCGACGCCACCCATTGCATGGACATGATCGCCTCGGAGGCCGAACGGGAAGCCATCGCCCAAGAGGTGGCAGGCGGGGAGAAGGTCTGGTGGATGACCCCCGGCTGGATCCGGTTCCGGCACAAGGTTTTCAAGGGCTGGGACCAGGGCCTCGCCAACGAGAACTTCCCGCGCCATACCGGCGGGGCGGTGGTCCTGGACGCCATCGGCTTCATGGACAACTACATGGCGGAAAAGCCGGAGGAGTTTCTGGAATACAGCGACTGGATGGGCATTCCCATGACGCCCTACCCCGTTTCGCTGGACCGGTTCAAGGGCCTTTTAAGCGACGCCGCCCAAAAGCTTGCGTAAATTTTCCAAGAAAGGAGAAACAACAAGAAAAATGCCTTGGGTGAAAGAAGAGATGTGCACGGGCTGCGGAACATGCGAAGAGCAATGCCCGGCCGGGGCCATCGCCCTGGCCGACGGAATCGCTTCCATAGACGACGACAAGTGCATCCGATGCGCCATATGCCACGAAGCCTGCCCGGAGGACGCCGTCCGCCACGATGGCGAAAGGGTCCCCTTGGAGGTGGATGCCAACCTGGCCTGGGTCGAGCGGATGATGGATCACGACTATTACGCCAACGATTCGCAAAAGAAAAAGGAGCTGCTAGGACGGCTCCAGAAGTTTTTCAATAAGGAGAGAAAAGTGGTGGATATGACCATCGATAGAATCGTCGAATTGCAGAATTCATTTTGACAGGGCGATGGACAGGAAAACATCAATATTTCGACGGCCTGCAACAATTCCAATTATGCGTGTTCCCGGCGCCTCGAAGGCAGCCAGACCATCCTGGTCTGGTTTGGGGTTCCGGTCGATTCCAGCTTTGTATCAACGCGCCAGACCAGGATGGTCTGGCTACCTATTGGTTTTCGTTGCGACCTCTTCGGCGCGCATATCTCGTCAAAATAGGAATTGCTGGACGGCCGCCTATAATCCCCTTGACTTCGCGGTCCGGTCGGGCTATAAGCAGTGTCCAATCGTTGGCAGAAGCCGACATCCGAAGATTGAGAACGTTATAGAGAGGGGTTTGATGTAAAAAAGCCCTCGAAAAAAAAGAATCGAATTCCAGGTCGAAAGACCGGCTTGGTCAATTATTGCAACAAAGGCCACGAAGGTCATTGCGCCCCATTTGCGGGACGCGACCTCGTGGCCTTTTTTTATGGGATTTTTCAAGATCATGAACGAAACGACGGTGTTGTCATCGACCCGAATCAAAAACATGCCCAGGCCTTCGCCTGAACAGTCCATTACGCAAGCGCATTTCAGCCAGGTGCGGCAAAAAATGGTCTTGATGGCCGCGCTGATCGGCGCCATCGTGCTTGCGGCCGCGCTGGCGGTCTCGCGAGGGGCGTTTCAGATACCGATCATGGACGTTTTATCCGCCTTGGCCGGAAACGCCGAGGGCCCTACCCGCGTGGTCGTGCTCAACATTCGCCTCCCGAGAGTGGCGGCCGCGTTGGTTTGCGGATGGGGCCTGGCGCTTTCCGGCCTGGGTATTCAATCCCTTTTGAAAAACCCGCTGGGCTCTCCCTCCACGCTGGGAATCAGCCAGGGCGCGGCTTTCGGCGCGGCGCTCTCCATCGTCGCGTTCGGCGCGGGCGTCGTTTCCACCACCGCGTTCGCGTTCGCCGGGGCCATGGGCGCCACAGGGGTCATCCTGCTCCTGGCCCGGCTCAAGAAGCTTTCCCCCGAAGCCATCATTCTGGCGGGCGTGGCCCTGTCCTCCTTGTTCGCGTCGGCCACGACCCTGATTCAATTCATGGCAACCGAACTGGAGCTGGCCATGGTGGTGTTCTGGACTTTCGGCGATGTCGCCCGGTCCAACTGGGCGCAGATCGGCGCAACCTCCGCCGTAGTGATCGTGGCCTCCCTGGCCATGTTTTTCGTCCGATGGGACTTGAACGCCATGTCCACGGGAGAGGAGACCGCCCGGGGCCTGGGAGTGAGCGTGGAAAGAATCCGCGTGATCGGCATGGTGTTGTGCGCCCTGGTGGCCGCCCTGGCCACGGCCTTTCACGGAGTGATCGCCTTCGTGGGCCTGATCGCGCCCCACATGGCCCGACGCCTGGTGGGCGACGACCACGGCCTGCTGATTCCCTTCTCCGCCGTCCTGGGCGCCCTGCTGCTTCTGGCCGCAGACACCCTGGGACGCGAACTGATCGGGTCCGGCGCCCTGCCGGTGGGGGTCGTCACCTCCTTTCTGGGCGCGCCCATGTTTCTTTTTCTCTTAATTCGAGGATTCAAATAATGCTTGCCGCAGAAGACATCCGTTTTTCATACAACGGCCATCCCGTCCTGGACAATGTGGGCTTCACCCTCGGCCGGGGACGGTTCATGTGCGTGCTCGGCGTCAACGGCGCCGGAAAATCCACCCTGCTCAAATGCCTGAACCGCATCCTGAAGCCCCAGCGGGGAACGGTCCTTCTGGACGGAGAGGACATGTTTTGCATGGGGAAGAACAGCGTGGCGAAAATGGTGGGCTACGTGCCCCAGCGCCACCCCAAGAACAACTTGACGGTCTTCGAAGCGGTCCTGATGGGGCGAAAACCCCACATTCGATGGTCCATGAGCGCCGACGACTACAAGTTGACCGAAAGCGTCATCCGCAGCATCGGCATGGAGCACCTCGCGCTGCGCCCCGTCAGCGACCTTTCCGGCGGCGAGGTTCAGAAGGTGGTCATCGCCAGAGCGCTTGCCCAGTCTCCGCAGGTCCTGCTCCTGGACGAACCCACCAGCAACCTGGATCTCAAGAACCAGCTGGAGGTGATGGGCCTTGTGCGACGCATCGTGGACGAGCAGGGCCTGTCGGCCATCGCCGCCATCCACGACCTGAACATCGCCGTGCGCTTCGCCGACACCTTCCTTTTTCTGAAAAACCACCGCATCCACGCCATCGCCGCCAAGGAGGACCTGACGCCGGACCTGATTCGCCAAGTGTACGGCGTGGAGGTCGCCATATCCGAGGTCAACGGACACACGGTGGTAACTCCCCTGTAGATCAACCTTTCCAAGGAGATTTCCCATGAAGAAACTATCGACCTTCGTTCTTTGCCTTTCTCTTGCCTTCGTCTGGTCGGCTTTCCCCAAAACGTCTTCCGCCGCCGAAAAGACCTTCGTCGTCACCGACATGGTCCAAAGGCGGGTGGAAGCGCCTTTCGACCCGGAACGAATCGTCTGTCTTGGCCCCGGCGCCCTTCGTCTGATTGTCTATCTTCAGGCAAAAAACAAGGTCGTTGGCGTGGAAGACACGGAAAAGAAGAACCCGGGCGGACGGCCCTACTGGCTTGCCAGCCCGGAGCTTGCCAAGCTTCCCCGCTGCGGTCCCGGCGGCCCCGCGAGCATCAACAAAAAGCCGGACCTGGAAGCGCTGCTGGCGTGCGCTCCCGACGTGATTTTCGTCACCTACATGGACGCCGCCATGGCCGATTCGGTCCAGAAAACCCTGGGAATTCCCACGGTGGTCATCAGCTACGGCATGTTCGCCACCTTCGACACCAAGGTCTACGACGCCATCCGCACGGCCGCGAAAGTCCTGAACCGCGAGGAGCGGGCCGATAAGGTCGTGGAAACCATCGAATCCCTGCGAACCGATTTGCAAAACCGGGTCGCGGGCATTTCCGACGACGACAAGCCCGGCGTCTACGTGGGCGGCATCGGCTACCGGGGCGCCAAAGGCCTGGAAAGCACCGAGCACAGGTACACGCCCTTCGAGTGGGTGGACGCAAACAACCTCGCCCTGAAAGTGGAATCCTCCATCGACAGCCACGTGTTTCTGGACAAGGAAAAGCTTCTGGAACTGGACCCGGACATCGTCTTCGTCGATGGCGGCGGCCTGGCCCTGGTCGAAGAGGATTACAAAAAGAAGCCCGAATTCTACACCGCCCTGACGGCTTTCAAGCAAGGCAGGGTCCGCACCCTTTATCCCTACAACTTCTACACCACCAACATCGGCACCGCCGCTGCCGACGCCTACGCCATCGGAAAAATCCTTTACAAGGACCGTTTCGAGGATGTAGATCCGGAAAAAAAGGCCGACGAAATCTACACGTTTCTCGTGGGCGCGCCCGTCTACCAGGGCATGAAGAAGGACTACGGCGTCATCGGACAGGTCGCGCCGTTTTTAACCAAATAGAATTTCGGCTGGCGATATCGGGTTTGGGGGAGGTGGAATGTGGGTTGGGTTGAGCGTCGTATATTTTCGGGTTTCGCTGCGTTGTACTTTCAAAACAGTTTAACATGCTCTCGACAGGAGCAGGAAGCCGGCGAAACCCAACGCAACGCCCCGCTCTACCCGACCTGCGCGCATCCCCCCCAAATCCGTTAAAACCGGAATTTCAAAATTCCGAAGAAAGGATACCCTATGAGCGACAATTCCCCCAATATGCCCAAAATGGAACTGCAGGCAGTCGGCGTGGTCAGAAGCGAAATCAAGGAGCCCATGCTCCTGGCAGGGCTGGCCGATCTCGAACTGGCCGAACGCATGGAACTAATCCGCGAATACCACGAAAAGACGAAAAACACGGTCTGCGAAATCGAAATCTTTCCTCCGTGGATCGATCTTCTGGACGGCCTGGAGGAGTTCTCCCATATCCTTGTGCTCTACTGGCCGCACCTGATCGACCCGGAGCGAAGAAAACTCAAAAAGGTCCATCCCATGGGCAGAAAGGACCTTCCCGTCCAGGGCATCTTCGCCACGTGCAGCCCCGCGCGCCCCAACCCGGTGCTGGTGTCGGCGGTGCCGCTTATCGAACGCGACGGAAACATCCTGAAGGTCCAGGGTTTCGAAGCCGTGGACGGCAGCCCCGTCGTGGATATCAAACCCTACGTGAAGAACTACTACGCGGCCGAAAACCCGGCGGTCCCGGAATGGATGAAGAAAATCCACCGGGAGCTGGGCGTGGACGTGGAGTGACGAATATTTTGAAAACCGAACGAAAATCCGATTTTTTCGATTCCCGGGCAGCGAATTGGGAAGAGACCTGCTACCCCCCGGACGTCCGGGCGCGCCTGGAGGAACTGGTCGAGGAATTCGGCGTAAAACAAGGCGAGAACATCCTTGACATCGGCACCGGCCCGGGCGTCCTCATCCCCTATCTCAGAGACCGGCTCGGCCAAAACGGACGCGTCTGCGCCTTCGATTTCTCCATGGAAATGGCCCGCCAGGCGATTCGGAAACTGAAAAACAAGGCGGACGCGGCCCTGCAGGCCGACGTCCACCACATCCCTTTCAAAGACGCGACCTTCGACCGGGCCATTTGCTTTGCGGCATTCCCCCATTTTTCCGATCCGCACAAAGCGCTGCGCGAAATAGCCCGGGCCGTGCGCCCCGGCGCAACGGTGATCGTCGCTCACCTCCTGAGCCGCGAAGAACTGGCCGAGCATCACGCCAGACACTCCTCCGTCAAACGAGACGTCCTGCCCGAAGCACCTCAAATGCGTTCCCTTTTTTCCTCGGCCGGACTGTCCATATCCGAGATCATCGACAGGCCTGGACGCTACCTGGCGAGGGCCTCCAAAGAGATCAAACTCGTCAATGATCTATCTTGTTAGCGAAAAGCGTCGATATGGCCCAATATGTCGAGATTCCGCAATCCGGCCCGGTATTGTCGCCAAGGCGGCAAGAATTGAACGAGCTGTTTCTTTATTCTTACAGTGTTAGAAGGTAGGACGGCTGCAAGCTTGGATGCCCCTACTGCGACGGATGGGCCTGGAGCGAGAAGCCTTTGAACACCCGTATCCATATAGCTTGCGACCGTCCGGAGCACCTTAGACAGGAGCTTCCCGCGATTCCGAAGGACGAAGTCATAGGCTTGGGAATCGGGGAACCCTAATTAGGCCAATGATCGAAAATTCCCGACTAAAACGGATTTGGGGGACTAAAGCTCTTCGCGCTCTTCGTGTTCTTCGTGGTTTGACAATCAAGGAATTTTACCACGAAGAACACGAAGAGCGCGAAGGAGGACTAATCAAAAAAAAGCATACTCCCCCGAATTGGTTACAGCCAGACAACCCCGAACCCAACTCAGATCCTGTATTTCCTGCGTTTCCTGCGTTTCCTGTATTTCGTGTATTTCGTGTATTTCGTGTATTTCGTGGTCTAATTTTGCGCCAAGTTTCATCAATTGGCTTCCACCGCTCCGGAAAGGACGATCCCGTCGATGACCGCCGTGCCGATTGCCACTGTCAGCGAACCCCGGATCGCGGAATAGGCATCCGTCCTGCTGCCGAAGTCGCAGCTCCGGCCGCCTTGCAGCAGTATCGTCGTGTCCTCCATTTCGATGTTCGCGTCCTCTTCCACGAGCATACGGCCCAGAATAAAGGAGTCGCCGTCCTGCGCATTGGCTATTGCGGTGGAAAGCAATTCGTACTCGAACCCGTCTTCGATCTTTGTCGGCCAATGGTTTTCGCACGTGCTGTCTCATTTAGGGATGAAAAACCCCGCCGACTTTGCGGCATTCGGTCGTAACCTATTGAAATTACATAGAATTCGACATTTTGGGGTCGGGTGGGAACGAATGGGATACAAACGGGTCGGAAAATCGGGAAACGCCAAGGGCGTTTTTTTAAGCGGCTTTTCCGCAAACCATCGGACAGGAAGGGATACATTCGTTCAACGTCCTTTTGTCGAACCGGCCATCCTCCGGCGCGAGCCTGCGAGATTCGCATGGTACGAATTTTGCTTCCGTGTCGTGAGATTGCCAACCTGCCGCGCGCTTGTCTGTTTTGCGCGCGGCACTGAAATACTAAGGGGGAGTGGAACGAACATTGGGCCTGAACACGGATCGTTTCGACCGCAAGATCAACTATTTGAGGGTGTCCGTCACGGACCGCTGCAACCAGAGGTGTTTCTATTGCATGCCGAAAAACGGCGTGACTCCGTTTTCGCATTCGCAGATTCTGTCATATGAGGAGATCGTGCGGGTGGTGGAGGCGGCGGTTAGCCTGGGGATCGTCAAGGTTCGGCTGACCGGCGGCGAGCCTTTGGTTAGAAAGGACATCGGAAGTCTGGTTTCGCAAATCGCCGGCACGCCCGGCATTGTCGATGTGGGGCTGACCACCAACGGCGTACTATTCAAAGAAAAGGCCCGCGAGCTGCAAGAGGCGGGGCTTAAGCGAGTCAATATCAGCCTGGACACCCTGAATCCGTTCAAATTCATGAGAATCACCAGTGTCAACCATTTCCACAAGGTGATCGATGCCATTTCCGCCGCCAGGGACATGGGGTTCGACCCGGTCAAGATCAACATGGTGGTGATTCGCGGGGTCAACGACGACGAGCTGGAGGAGTTCGCGCGGATGAGCCTGGACATGCCGTTTCATATGCGGTTCATCGAATACATGCCGGTCGGGGTGGAAAGCCGCTGGGACCTGGAGAAAACGGTGCCGTCCCCGGAAATCATGGAGCGGCTGGAAAAGGTCGGACGGCTGATTCCGGTGGCCGGCGAAAGGCTCGACGGGCCTTCGGAGCGGTTCCGGTTCGAGGGCGCCAAAGGGGAGGTGGGCGTGATCAGCGCGGTGAGCAACCACTTTTGCAGCACCTGCAACCGGTTGCGCCTGACCGCCGACGGCAAGTTGCGTCCGTGCCTGTTGTCGGACCGGGAGGTGGATATCAAAGAGGCATTGCGAGAGGGCGCGGGCCGGGAAGAGCTGATGGGTATCATCGCGGAAGCCATCGACTTGAAGCCCGCCGGCCATCGTCTGGACCGGGAAACGAGCCATTGTCGAAAAAGCATGTCGAGAATCGGAGGATGATCGAAGCCATGGAAAAAACGAGGGGAAGCGTTTGATGGAGAGACAGGACTGCTACAAGGGATTTCCGCCGCTTGCGGAACCGGATGAAATTGTCGACCGATTGTTGAACGATCCGCCGGAGATCCGATGGAGGGTACCCAGGGAACTATTTCATATCAAGGAGACCAAGGACAGGGAAGCGCTGATCGAAAAGCTTCGGCCCCACCTTCTGGAAACCGACGACCAGAATGTCAGGGAGCGCCTGACCTTGGCGCTGCAGGCCCTGCATCGCCCGTTGAAGCAGGAGGACTACATCCTGGTGAAGGGCAAGGGGGCGTTGAAACCGTCGGAAATAGAGGAAGCGGAAACGCCGTGTCCGCCGGAGCTTTTTCCCGTGGTGGATTTCCACGTGCAGCCCCAGACGCCGGACATCAAGTTCTTTTCGGACATGAGGGAGGCGGGAGTCACCCATGCGGTGCTCGCGGCCGAGGACATGGACCCGGAGGACATCGAACGTCCGGAGATCGGTTCCAGGCTGGAGGAGGCCTACAGCCAGTGCGCCCAGGCGAGCCGCATGCCGTTTGAAAGTTTGAAGAAGCATATCAAGGCGAACCTTCGTTCCCCCATGCGCGCCACCAACCGCGACGTGGCCGACTGGGTGGCCGACTATCCGGCCAAGCTGGTCGGGTTCGGCTCCGTGAACATGTCCAAGGACGGGGAGTACGTGGAAAAGACCCTGGAAAGCATCAAGGAGATGGGGCTCAAGGGGATCAAGCTGTTTCCGCACTCGCAGTTTTTCAATCCGTCGGAGAACGAGAACATGGATTTGCTGTTCGAGTTCTGCGCCGACGCCGGGATGGTCGTCATGGCCCACTGCGGATGCGGCCTGGGGCCGTTCGAGATACTTGAGCTGAGCAGAAACAGCCATCCGTCCAACTGGGAGTCCTGCGCGAAAAGACACCCGGATGTTCCCTTGGTGCTTTCCCATTTCGGCGCCTACAGCACCAACGTACCGGGAATTTGGCTCTACGAGGCCATGCAGCTCGGCCAGAAGCACAAAAACGTCTACGCGGACCTCTCCTCCGCGGATTGGATTCTGGACAAGGAAAACGTAGTCAACGAAATACGAAAGACCATGACCTTCGACCGGGTGCTGTTCGCCTCCAACTATCCCATCCCTTTGACCTCCGGCGTGACCATGACCTACCTTACGAGCGGAATCAAGGCCAACTTGCACCTGACGGAGAAGGAAAAGCGAAAGGTGCTGGGGGAGAACGCGGCCAGGCTGCTGAGGATCGGGTAGGCGTCGGAACGAATCGGGAAAAGCGAGGGAAATCAAGAGGGGACGAAATTTCAATCCCGAACGATTGAATGGATACCGTCCCGGAAAGAGGTTGCCATGAATGATCGGCATGGATCGTACATAGGGTTCGGCGATTTTCCGGACATCGACCAGCTATTGGAGTCGCTGATCTCCGATCCGCCGGAAATACGCTGGCGCTCGGTCAGGACGCTTCTGAGGATCGAAGATCCCGGACGGCTCGCGGAGGCCAGAAAACGCTTCATCGACCGCCTCAACCAGATCCAGGAACCCCCGAAGCCGGACATTGTCATGCGGATAAAGATGGCCTTGGACTCGATCCAGAGGCCCGTCAAGGTCGATGGATACGCGGTGGTCAAGGGCAAGGGTGCGTACACCGCCGCCGAACTGGAACAGGCGGGGTATGACATCGAAAAAATCGACCAAGTGGCCGAAAAGCCCGATATCTATCCCACTGTGGAGTTCCACGTGCATCCCAAGATGCCCGACCTGAAATTTCTATCCGACATGAAGAAGGCCGGTGTCACCCACGCGGTGATTCTCGCCACAGACACGGACCCCTCCGACGTGGACCGGCCCGAAATCAGGGCCAGGCTCGAGCAATGCTTTTCCCGTTCCGAATATTCCAAAAAGGTCCCGTTCGAACAATACCTGGAGTTCATCCGCAAGGACCTGTATTCCACCACCCATGTCACCGACCAGGACGTGGCCGACTGGGTGGCCGACTATCCCGAGACCCTGATCGGTTTCGGGTCGGTGAACCTGTCCAAGAGTCCCGAATACGTGGCCAAGAAGCTGGAATATATCGAGAAGCTGAAACTCAGGGGAATCAAGCTTCTGCCGTACTCTCAGTTCTTCAACCCGGCGGAGAACGAAAACATGGAGCTTCTGTTCGAATATTGCCGCCGGACCGGTTCGATGATTCTGTCCCACACCGGCTGCGCCGCCGGACCGTTCGAACTGGAGGAACTCAGCCAGGACTCGCGTCCGGAACTGTGGCAGCCCATGGCGAAGAAATATCCCGACGTGCCCGTGGTGCTGGCCCACTTCGGCTCCTACAGCTCCGGAAAGCCCATGATCTGGTTCGACAACGCGCTGGACACCCTGAAGAAATGCGGAAACGTCTATGCTGACATCAGCGCCGTGCAGTACATTTTCGAGGACAAGAAGAACATCGAGAAAATCCGGGACGTAGATGGGTTCGGCCAGGTGCTCTTCGCCACGGACTATCCCGGTCCCCTGCACTACGGCATGACCCTGGAGGGAATCGTGGCGAAACTCAAAGCCAACCCGTGGATGACCGACGAGGAGAAGCGGGCGTTGCTGGGCGGCAACGGCAGCCGTCTTGTCGGATTGCGGTGACCGTGGAGGCGACGGAGGACGAACCATGAAGCGAATCGGAGTGATCTGCCCCACGAACGCGGAACTGATCGAAAAGACGGCGGGTCTTGCGGCGGGCACTCTGGAAGCCGCGTCGAGGAGGCTGGGGAAGTTTCTGGCCGAAAACTCGTTCGGTATTTCCGGCGTTCCGGCTCGCGGGGTGGGGCTCTGGTCCATGGAAAGCTATCTGGAAGCGGGCGGCGCCGATGCGCTCGCGTTCGCTCCGCACGCAAAGGAGCAGTCGGAGGAATATATCGCGCGAATCCGGAAAAACGCGTCGTCCGCCCATCGGGTCGTGGACGACGTCACTTGGGGCGAAGAGCCGTTCGAGCTGGCAAAGGCCTGCGACTGTCTTGCAGTGATCGGCGCGTCCTGTGGCACGTTCGTCGAAATGATCGCCACCAAATGGATGCAGGGACCGCCCGTGTATGCGGTCTCGTCGTTGCTGACCGCGATACCGGCGGAAATCCTGGCGGAGATCGACGTGGCCTTTTTCGAGGGTTTGGACGAGCTGGAGGATGCTATGGGACGCTTGAACCAATGATGGCGATCAAGTACGTGTAAAAACAGCAATTCCAATTGCGTGCGTTTTCGGTGTCTCGAAGGTAGCCAGGCCATCCTGGCCTGGTTTGGCGCGAATAATGATTGACGCTTTTTGTGAAAGCGCCAGACCAGGGATGGTCTGGGTACCTTGACCGTAGAAACCATTTCGGCGTAGAATTTTCGTCCAAATCGGAATTGCTGGTGGAAAAAGAGGACGTGGAAAAAAAGGGAAAAAAGGAATTCTCGGTCACCGAACTGGAAGGTGTGCGCAAGGTCGTACGTCGCCAGTTCGAATTGCACGAGGTCCG
>CAXXIG010000002.1:0-630454 GCA_963674505.2 Desulfobacterales bacterium | reverse complement strand
CTTTTTCTGATATACATTAATATATCTATCAAATAATTCCCATTCTTCTCTTTCTATTATGGCAAATCCACAAATAATAAATTCAAATGCATTCAAACTACCATCTAAATTTTGAATAGCTATTTTAATAAGTGAATCAAAATCAAAAGAGAAAGCATACACTTTAATCAACGTTTCTCTATCGTCTAACATATGAGCGTAATATTTTGCGAGCTCAATTCTTCCTATAGATATAAATATGCTAACTAATGTATCTAAATTTTCTTTTGACGCAATAACAACCCTTTCAGGTACGTTTTTCTTACTTGATTTTAGTATCTTTGATGATCCATTCAATAGTTCTTTTGAACCTATAATTCTGTGTACGGGACAAAAAAAGTCTATCGTTCATTGACAAGCATAAATAGTTTTTATACAAATCACTGGATTTTTATCGCGATATGTGCATAATAAGGATGCAACCAAGGACCTTTTACCAAGGAGGTTGCATCGTGAAAGAGTTCAATTTGATCAAGGCCGCTTTGAAAAAACTCGTAATAATGCACGGCGCAAGGATTAATTTCCTGGCATGTTTCATAGTCGGCTTTTTGAAAACGAGTACGGTCAATCTGAAAAAGGTCGCGACCGGGATGCCCGGAGCGGCCCACAGAGACTCGAAATACAAGAGAATACAGCGATTTCTGCGCGACTTCGAACTGGATCTTTTCATGATTGCCGAGCTTATCGCCTCGCTGGTGCTTAGCGAACTGGAATCCTGGACTTTGGCCATGGACAGGACGAACTGGAAATACGGCAAGATCAACCTCAACATTCTCACGCTCGGAGTCGCGTACCAAGGCAGCGCAATCCCGCTTTTTTGGATTCCCCTGCGCAAACGGGGAAACTCCAACACCTCCGAAAGGATATCGATCGTCAAAGCGTTTCTTCACATTTTTCCGCTGCGGAAAATCAAATGCCTGACCGGAGACAGGGAATTTATCGGACAGGCCTGGTTCCGATACTTGCTCGACAAAACCATCCCCTTTCGAATGCGAATAAAAGAGAATATAATGGTGACCAATTCCAGGGGCGCGCCGGTTCCCGCCAAGAATTTTTTCCGAATGTTGAAACCCGGCGAGTGGAAGATTCTCGACGGCATGAGAACCGTTTGCGGTGTCAGGCTCCATGTAATCGGCCTGCGGCTGCCGAATTCCGAATATCTGATCCTCGTGACCGATTCCGATCCCGAGGGGGCGCTGGACGATTACAGGGAACGATGGGAAATAGAGACCCTGTTCGGCTGCTTGAAGACGCGCGGATTCGATTTCGAATGCACCCATGTCGTCGAGCCGGAAAGAGTTCAAAAACTGGTGGCTCTGATGGCCATCGCGTATTGCTGGTGCGTCGCCACCGGCAAATGGATGAATTCGATAAAGGAAATCAAGACAAAGAAGCACGGTCGAAAGGAGATCAGCCTCTTTCGACACGGACTGAACGAACTACGGGATGTTTTGTTGAACATAAGCGACCGATTTGACGCATTCAGAGATTTGGTGGCAAGATTTTTCGGGTCGGCAGCCCCTGATAGAAAGTGCCTCAACAAAATCGATTTAAAGTATAGTAGTTTTTTGTCCTGTACATAGCCTATAATTATTGGATTTTCTTGGCTACCCGTTATTTTGTCGAAAAGTTCTTTATATGCGCCCGAATATTCAGGGAAATAGAAAAAAAGGCTTTCTAATTCAGGATAAAGTTTGAGCATCTCCTTCAAAGTACGATCGTCATAATTCAACCCGAAGTGCTCAATATACATATAGGTAATTATAGATAAGACTATATTTTTTGATATTGAATCTCTTTTTGCCAAGTTGCTAAAAAAATTATTGGGCAATTTTTTTTTGTTTACTATATGATCAAGCATTGCTAATATATATGTATTGATATTTTCAGGGTCAAACTTTATCGCATTTTCTAAAGAATCCATATTTCGGGTAATATAGAATTGAGCTAAGTATGCTTCTGAATTTAATGGAAATTTTTTTAATAAGTCAGTACTAACTACCTCTGCATCCTTTTTTTTATCTGTATAGACAAGAAACTTCACTAAGAGCGATAATGCTTTTGGCGACTCATAAAAACGAACAAAATCTTTAAGATGATTAACAGCCTCCTCATAACCATAGGTTTGTCCGATTAACTTTATCCCTTCAAGGTTTTTACTATACAAATCATATGAAAAATCCTTCATGTTTCTGAAATCAAATTTTTGACTACGCTTTTCATAAATAATATACTGATTCTGTAAAATTTTCTTAACTTCATCTTCTCTAGGATATTTATCCTTAAAGTATTCAGCTATCTGTGCATAACTTTCAGGACTCAAGGCTAAAAGCGATCTCACAATATTTTCATCAAACTGGTTTGAAAGGATATTTATGTTTGTGGATGCCTGCCTATCAGGTGCAATTAATTGTTGTGAATTACTCTTGATTTTATATGATTTGCCGTTTATCAAGACTGAGGATTCTATATAAAAAGTATATATACCTGGTTTCGCATCTGTTACATTAATGCGTAATGGGAAACTTTGATTTAACTCTAATTGATAGATAGAATCATTTCCTTCAAATATGGGATATTCCCTAATTTCAGGAGAAAATCGGATATTTTTTTCTAATCTCTTGATAAATCCCTTAGTATTCCAATAAGATATATAACGTCGAGGAATCTTTTCATAAGATTCTAACTTAAGTACAACATTCTCAATACTTACACCGTATTGTGTATCATTAGCTATAATGATCGAATATGAAGCTTTTGGAATACCTGAAACATCAATATCATCAGGAATACTATCAATCGCATCTGAGTTCATTGTAAGATCAAAATCGAATATTGTATGCATTTGTTTTACTGAATACGGGACAGCAATAATTTTAGTAAAATTCTTCCTCGTACCATAATATCCCCATCCATATGGAAGCCCATCAATAGTTCCGATGTCATATTGAATAGCCGTTTTCGGCAGTTTTTCAACATCTTTTTCAATAGATGGCTGGTAGATTTTCCAGAACTCTAATCCAAACCCAAGTAAAATTGGACATAGGGCAAGCCAAAAACCATCACGCAGTAATATGCGTAACAATCGGCTGCTTTCTTTTTTGGAAACAGGAGAGATGATCCCCGAAATAATCAATATACGATATATTCCAAACAGAAGCATGTATGCTATACCTGCTTGAATTAATGGCTGTTGAAGAATATATGTTAACAATTGCATGATTCAACCCTTTTGTAATATCTGCAATACTATGCCTGATATTACAATGACGAGACCTATCCAAAAACCATATCTTAATATGATTTTTAAAATGTCATTACTCGATTTTGGTGTGATTTTGGATAAAAGACCAGATTTTATCATTTGTCGATGAATTCCAAAAACCATCATCAAAACAAAACCTATCAAGACTAATGGGTGAGTCAAATATTGTGCCACTTTTGTAAAACTTGATAAATTTTCCAATTATTTTCTCCACAAGTTCATACTGTTTTTTCTTGAAATGACTTTATTGATATTTTTTCATTTTAATCCATATTATTAGATAACGCTAAGCTAACCGGCGCAAAAGGGTGGAGGGAGCGATAGCGACCGGAACCCTTTTGCGTCCGAGTTCAGCGCCGGGTTATGTTTTTTATTACTTCAATTTTTTTACAGGAAAATGAATATAAGTTTTTTTCCAATGGTACTCCTTATTATTTCAATTTATTTTGCAATGAGAATTGATAGTCATAAATTTTATAATTCTGCTATTCATTCCACTTTAAACAACGCCAAAATTGTTTGAAACTGTTTTTCTCAAGTATAATGATCTTTGCGTCTTTTTGATTCGGCTGAATTAGCCTTGTTATGTTTCGGATAATAATAGGCACCTTCAAAAGGCGGTTTATTGTCATCTCGTTTAGCAGTTATGACTTCAATTTTTCGAAAATTATTAGAAAGGAACTTGTTTAAATCCGAGTTTAAATTATCTTGTGTGTATTCCAAATTAAGATAATTATAACCTTCTATATGCAAATGTCCATTTTCGTGTGATGTATAAAAAAGGGGTTTCAAGAAATCTATGGCGCTCATACTTTGCCAAGGAAAAGTTGTTATACCTGTATGTACCAAGTTGTTTGACCAATAATTAACATTTCGAATTATATTGATATCCATAGGTAATCTAATGTATTTTTTATATTTTTTGTGAGAAAAAAATTTCAATATTTCAGAAATTGAAAGTGGATATACATTGACTTTATCTTTGTATTTACCCGTTAAATTCGTTTTATATGCAACAGTATAACCTATTAAATTTTTGAAATATATCTCAATCCCAAGCCTTAAATTAAGAGGAATACATGAAAATTCCAAACCACCTATATATAAGCAAAGAACATTTTTGGTGTATGACCCAATTGCATTTTTATAAAAATGCTGACTTGATATATAATTAGCTCCCCTAATAATTGCTCTCAAATCAAATACACCTGTTATCATATCAAAAAGTGTAATCCCTTTAGCAAATTCAAAATACAATACTTCGTGCTTTAAATGGCTGGAATTTTTATTCAAAATTTTATCAAGTTGCGAGTTTAATGATTGCAAATGTGCATTGATTGAAGCTTGATTATTTTTGTCTAAATCTTCTTTAAGAAGTTTTTTTGAAAGTTCTTTTTCAGAGAAAGATGATATCCTATCACTAAAATTGCTTTTCAACTTATCTTTTGCTTCATTCAAGGTTTCTAAACTTGATTCACTAATCAAATTTTGGACCATAAGAATAATCCTCTTCAAAACATAACGTTTAGCGTTTTATCCGGCGTCACGCGGCAAAAGAGCGAAAAAATTCGATTCATCCGGACGTTTGTTTTTCTGCTTGATATGTCTTTGAACGACAGGGTCAGCGTGATGCCGGATAAAACGAGGTTGAACTGAGCCGCATGACATCCTTCAGAATGATCGGATACCAAATATATATGGGGATTGTAAAGGCTTTTTTGAGGCGGGAAAATTGGGAGGGGGCCGGAGACAGAGGCCGTGCCGTTCCGGTTTTATCGATTTTTTGTCGGAAAACGGCTCGAATTTTCATCGATGACCTTCCTAAGTCGTTGTTTTCATTGTATTTTTTCTTCGATTCCATGATTTTTGACGCAGTTGTCCTGTTGCTCGTTGATCGAGCTTTTTTTTTGAAAGTCGGGTTTCGTCTTGTCGTCGAACTTCACTCGAGCCGGACCAGGTTGCGCTGAGTCCGGCCGTGGATTATTTCGAACGGACTCGTTCCCGAGCGCGGCGGAACGCTTTGAACGGCGACCAGATCGCCTTTCTTGCAGAACGGACATTTCGTTATGTCGCGCCCTGTTCTCTCCATCATGATTTCCCGGACGGTTTTGGGCTCCGCCAAGACCGGCGCTTCCGAGACGCCGAGGCTTTTCCGGCATTTTTTCAGGCTCTCCCTTTTGCAGCGGTTGGCGAGAAATCCGTAATAGCGGATGCGCATCAGGCCCTTCGGTAGGGTGTGAAGAAGAAATCTTCGGATGAATTCCACCGCCTCGATCCTCATAACCTCTACGGTTCCCTTTTCGCGGTTCTTGTATGAGAATGTGACCTTTCCGTCGGACAGATCGAGAATCCGGCTGTTGGAGATCGCGACCCTGTGCGTGTAGCGGCCGACGTAGTCGATGACGCGGTCGGGGTTGTCGAGAGGCGGTTCGACATCGACGACCCATGTCTTGGACCACAGGACGTTTTTCAGCTGTCGGAAACCTTTCGAGGTTGCATATTTGGCCGTGTTTCCGGGGAATGCGAGTTCGGCTTTGTCGTACGCCTTTTGCAGGTGGAACATGAACTTGCCCCGGAAGACCTTCGACAGGGCGCGTTCCGGAAAAAGCCAGTCGTATTCGCAGGCGATCCAGTTCTCGCCGTCTGCGGACAGCGCTCCCGCGGGAACGATGATATGGACGTGGAAATGGTCCAGAAGCGCCTGGTCCCAGGTATGAAGAAAGGCCATGAAGCCGAGTTTGCCGCCCAGTCCGTTGTCCGGGTTCGCGCCGAATTGCAGCAGGGTTTCCGACACGGACTTGAACAGAATGTTGATTGCGACTTTCCTGTTGCAGAGAATAATCGGATTCAGATCGTGCGGGACGGTGAAGACGTTGTGGAAATATTTGACCGGCAGCACCTCGCTCTTGCGCTTTTCAAGCCAGCGTTCCTTGGCCATGGACTGGCACTTGGGGCAATGGCGGTTGCGGCAGGAATTGTAGAGAGGGACTTCCTTTCCGCAATCGGAGCATTTTTGAATGCGGCCTCCGAGCCATTCCGTGCGGCAGCCGATTATGTCCGAGACCACCTCGAACTGGGCGGGAGGCATCTTGTAGACCTTAAGGTAGTCGCGTATATGCTCGCGGAATATGTCGGCGACTTCGAATTTTGAATTATGCGTTCCCGTCATCGTTCTTTTCCTTTTCTGCGGGAGCGTCGCTTTCGTTCCCGAGAAGATCGAGCGGGCTCCTGACCGACGTCAGGTGCTTTCTCGAAACGTGGAGATAGATCATGGTGGATTGAATCGACTTGTGCCCCATGAGCATCTGGATCTTGCGGATGTCGTAGCCCATCTCGAGAAGATGGGTGGCGAAGCAATGGCGAAGGGTATGGATGCCTTTTCCCTTTATGATTTTAGCCTTTTTCTTCGCCTTCGTATAGGCCCGCTGCGCGGTGGTGGCGCAGATGTGCTTTTCGGGATCCTTGCCGGGAAACAGCCAGTTGCGGGGGCGGCACACTTTGTAATAGTAGCGCAGCTCGGGAAGGAGTCTTTTGGAGAGAATCGTGTCGCGATCCTTGCGACCCTTGCCCGACTCCACTCTGACGAGCATTCTCGAGCTGTCGATGTGCTCCGGCTTCAGGGCTATGACTTCGCCGACTCTCAGTCCCGAGGAATACGTGGTCTTCAGCAGGACCCGGTGCTTCAGGTTGGCCGGCGCCTCGACGACCCTGAGAACTTCCTCGGGCGCGAGAACCTCCGGAAGCTTGCGCTCTCCGGTCTTTTTCGGAAGCTCCAGCCTGAAGCCGTCTCTTTTCAGCGTGCTGTTGTAGAAGAACTTCAGCCCGCTCGTTATTTGATTTCTCGTGCTGTACGGGGACTTCTTTTCTTTTTTGAGCCAGAGCAGATAGTCCTCCACCTGCTCCCGGTTCAGTTGGTCGGGCGGCTTCATATAGAACCTGACGAGCCCTTCGACAGCCGCCAGATACGCCTTCTGCGTGTTTTCGGCGAAATCCCGAAGCTCCATCTCCCGGATCATTCTTTGTCTAAGTTCGGACATGGCGATACCTCCTTTGCATGGGGTTTTCGTGGAAGATACGGATCCCGAGCCCGGGGGACCCGTCCCATACAATGGATTATAACATTTTCGGGATTTTCATGGGAAATCCTTTCGAAGAGGCGGCTATGCTGTTGATATTGCAGGCGATCCGGTCGGGATGACTAGCGCGAAGCGGTTCAGTTCAACATGTATTGGGCGGCCCAATCGCCGCAATCAATTGCGGCGCGTCGGGGCCGAACATCAAAATACCCTTGTACTTTAGGGAGGTTGCGGGTGTCAATAGAATTTTATGTTCCGCAATATGCGCGACGTAAACGGTTTTGAAGACACAGTTTACGGGCCGTTTTTAATTGCGGCGCATCGGTTGAGATGTATAGAATCTTGCGTAAAATCGGCAGGTTATTGCACGTCTCTGTTTTTGATCGTTTTAATACGCGGCGCAGCGAGTTGATCGGGGGCTTGTTAGAATCGTAATATTTCCGGATTTGCAGAAAATCCAGGTGTGTTCATAGGATTTATGAAAAGGATATGCGGCGAGGGCTTTTTTGCGAAGCTTTCGATGAGTAATCAGGGAAATAAAAGATAGGATCAAAAACACAAGGGCTTTGTTTGCCTTTAGCATTCCAGTGAATTCTTCAGGCAAGGGCATGCGATCTTGCACAGGAAATGGACCTGATGGAGGGGTTCGGGGACGACGAATTCGGGGACGAACCGGAAATCGAACCCGATACGGCACCGGAAGCAGCCGCTCCTGTCTATCTGACGGAGCAAGAAAACAGCGAAGCGCTGGATGCGGTGCGCCGGGTCGCGGAGGAGTTTCGTTTTCCTGAGCTTTCGATCTGGGTGGCGGGTTCTCCGGTGGTGACACTGATGGACGCCCTGGGAGTCCATATTAAGGTGTCCACCCAGATTCTGCCATCGTTTTTTCTGGCCGTGGGTGTGGGAACGTCCGTGCATATCCTGTCCATTTTCTTCTATCGATGCCGTCGAAGCGGGGACAAGGAGGACGCCGAGGCCTACGCTCTGGGGCATTCTGGCATGGCTGTGGTCATGATGACCAACGTGACTACGGCTGCGGGGTCTTTTTCCACTTAGGAGCTGGCGCCCATAGCGGTCCTATGCGTTTTCGCGTGCGTCGGGGTGATGCTGGCGTTCGTCGATACGTTGGTTTTTTTGCCCGCCTTGCTGGCGCTGGTTCCCTTGTCTTGTCGAACAAGCCGACGCCTGAAAAATCGCCTGGGCAAGGCCCGATGGGGTGTCTGCTGGCGTTCGTGGGGGATTTTTCCACCGGGGATGCCAAGGGGATACTTGTTGTCGCTTGAAACCCGCCTCCGTTCTTTCCGGATGGGTTGTCAGACGATCCCTGGCGGCTACTCTCACGAGAATATCACCGTTGTCGTCGATGCTGGCTGCGGAAGGTGTCAGGTACCTGTCCTGCGCATGGGGAATCAATTGGATTTCTCCGTCTTTTCTGACCGACCCGAGGCTGTTTGTCGTACCTGAATCTATTCCGATGATCATAGAGTTCCTTTTTTTCCGGCACAATTATTTTTTTCCATCTTCATTCGGATTGTACGGCTCTAATTCACTCGCCAAAAGATTCATTTTTTTATAATTGAGATTGTCTTTTTCACATCTGTCGATAAGCGACTTCGTCATTTTGCTTAGTGTTTCACAATCCCAGTCAATAGCTATGATCGGGTCCTGCCCGGCATCGACATGATAGATCGTTCCGCTCCACCCGCCGATATCGAAATCGTAGTCCGGATCGAAAATTCCCTTTTTGACCCTTATTGCCTGGCCTACTTGGAATTCGTATTCGGCTTGGCCAACGAAATTCTTGGGAGAAGCCTTCGAACTCTTTTTCTTCAATCTCTTTTTTTGCGTATTTTTTTGGGATTGTTTCTTCATTGGCAATACCTTTATAATCAGTTGAGCCCACACTTGAAAAAGAATGGCTTTTTCTTAAAATCTGTCCCGACACAATTGGTAGGGCTGAATTTCTTTGGAAGTTTCAAGAACGTATCGACAATCTCATTGGCAACATCGGTTCGGCCAAAGTATTGGGTCGATCGAATTTCAAAATCGAGAAAATAATTTAAGTTCATTTCAAAGACTTAACCAACGCTTGAGAGATTTTTTGGCTCATCGCGGATTTGTGGGAAAAGGTGCGTCGATGGTAACCAGACCATACTGGACTGGCATGCCTTGGCTTACAAGCGGCGGCCTATTCGCGATATGGGACCAGAGCTGGAAGCTCTGGTTACCTTTACCGCTCCCCACAAATCCGCGATGAACCGATTTTTTTTGGGTGATCGACGTACAATTTCTCATGTCGAAGGACAAATCCGTTTGAGGGGCTTGGAAAACCCGAACATCTCAAGCATGCCCTTTACGGTCACAGGTTCCGGCGGATCAACGACGATCATACATTCGTCTACAAGGTTGCAGAAGACGCCATCTTAATCGCACAGCTTCGATACCATAAATGATCTATATTTTTTCGGATCTCGCGAGGAAGGGCGTTTGACTCTGAATAAATCGCCGCGCCTCATATAGGGACCTGATAGCCCAACACATCTTCCGCTTCGTCATTGAGAGTATCCGAGCATTTATCGATGATTTCGAGGTCGCGTCGTTCGGTCTCTTTTCTTTTAATCTGTTCAATGAAATATCGGGCCGCAGTCTCCAAAAACTCCGACCGGCTTTTATAGACCCCTATATGCAGATCGATAGCTTTTAGGATTTCTTCTGACAATGTTATTGATGTCTTGAGTTTCATACCACCAAAATACCCCCGAGCATACCGATTGTCAATTTGCCTTTAAGAACGAACCCTTCTACGATTCCATGATGGACCGTTTTTCCCTGAGTCTGATCTTGACCGGTACGCCGGTGTTTTCCGCGAGTTTTTCCTCGGCTCTGACGATGAGTTTCTCCAGCTCCTTGATTTCGTCGGAAAAGAGGTGTTCGTCGATGGCCAGCCAGACTTCCAGGAAAGTTCTGGCGCCGTATTTTTCCAGGTGGGAATGGCGGTTTTTGAAAATGCGGCAGTCTTTCGGCGCGTATCCCAGGGCGTTTTCCAGTTGGCGCAGGAGCTGGTCCTGCTGGAGCTTGACGCCGTTGATGCTGAGAAGGTCGTCGGTCCTTTCGCCCTCCCATTCCATGCGGACGAAAGGGCATCCGCAGGAGCATGTTTCCGCGACGAGGCGCGCTCTGTCGCCGGTTTTAAATCGTACCAGGGGAAAGGCGCGGGTGCTCAGCGAGGTGAAGACCAGTTCGCCGGTTTCTCCTTCGGGGAGGTTTTCGCCGGTTTCCGGATCGACGATTTCGGGCAGGAAATGGTCCTCGCTGACGTGGAGTCCCTGGTGGTTTTCGCACTCGAAGGCCATGGCCGGGCCGGGGACTTCGCTCAGGCCGTAATGAATCCAGACCTTGGCGTGGAGTCTTTCTTCCAGAAAGTCCCTAAAATCCTGTTCCACGCAGTCGCCCACAAGGATCAGGACCCGGAGGTTGAGACCGGTGGGGTTGACTCTTGTCCGGAACATTTGGCTGGCAAGCTGGGAGGCCGAAGACGGCGTTGTAATCAAGACCGTGGTCTTGTAGTCGCGCAGAACCATCAGCTGCTTTTCCAAAGACAGGGGATTGTTGGGAATCACGCTGGCGCCAAGGGCTTCGGCGCCGTCCTTGTAGTCGCGGCCCCAGTTGGCCAGGCCGGGGTCGAACACGATCTGGAGGATGTCCATGGGGGTGACGCCCGATGCGGCCAGTGCGCGCGCGGTCATTTCCTGCCATGTTTTCAGGTCCTGCCTGGTGTATCCCGTGACCGTGGGGTTTACGTTGGTGCCGGGCGCGGTGTGGATTCGGACGATGTCTCTTAGGGGAACGGCGAAGAGGCCGTAGGGGTAGTGCTCCCCCAGGTCCTTTCGTCTCATGAACGGCAGTCTGGAAAGGTCGGAAAGCGTTTCGACCTTCGACGGGTCCATGCCGCAATCGTCGAAGCGGTTCTGATGAAACGGCACGCTTCGGTACGCCCGGTTCAACGTGCTTTGAAGCCTCTCCAACTGCACCTGGATTCTTTGCTCTCTGTCCGGTCCCTCCATCATATCATGCCCTCCTTGTCACTGCCTGCCGTCGTAGAATTCCCCGTAATCCTTGCCCAGATACGCGCGCTTGACCTCGTCGTCGGCCAGAAGGTCCTCGGCCAGGCCCTGCAACACGATTCGGCCGGTCTCAAGCACATAGCCGCGGTCCGAGATTTTCAACGCCGCCTGGGCGTTTTGTTCCACCAAGAGAATTGTTAACCCGTTTTCCCTGAGTTTTACAAGGGTTTTCAGAATCCTTTCCACCAGCAGGGGGGCGAGTCCCATGGAGGGTTCGTCCAGAAGCAGCAGGGAAGGGCGGGCCATGAGCGCTCGTCCGATGGCCAGCATCTGCTGTTCTCCTCCCGAGAGGGTCCCGGCCGCCTGGCCTGCGCGGTCCTTGAGAACCGGGAAAAGCTCCAGCACCATGTCCAGGTCTTCGGCGATGGCCTTGTGGTCCTTTTTTCTGTAGCGGGTGTAGGCGCCGAGCTTGAGGTTGTCCAAAACAGAGATGGGCGGGAAAATCATGCGTCCTTCGGGCACGAGACTGATTCCTTTCTGGACGATGGCCGGCGGTTTCAAGCCCTTTAAGGATTCTTTGCGGAACACCAGATCGCCGTCCCACTCGGAGAGAAGGCCGCAGATCGCCTGCAAGAGGGTGCTTTTTCCCGAGCCGTTGGCGCCGATCAAGGAGACCAGTTCCCCTTCGGAGACCGACAGGCTCACCCCCTTGATGGCCATGATGCGGCCGTAGTAGCATTTCAGGTTCCTGATTCTAAGCATGGTCGCCTGTCCCCAGATAGGCGGCCATGACGGCCGCGTTGCTCTGCACTTCCCTAGGCGTGCCCTCGGCGAGTTTCTTTCCCTGGTCCAGCACCACGATGCGGTCGGAGACTTCCATGGTCAGGCTCATGTCGTGTTCCACGAGAAGAAGGGTGATGCCGCGTTCCCGGATCTTGTGCAGCAGTTGGCCGAGCTGCCGGGTTTCGGTGGCGTTGAGCCCGGCGGCGGGCTCGTCGAGAAGAAGCAGCTTCGGACTGGACGAAAGCGCGCGGGCGATCTCCAGAAGCCGCTGCCATCCGAATGGAAGCTCCGAGCTTTTTCTGTCGGCCAGATGTTCGATGCCCACGAACTTCAATATCTCCATGGCCTGTTCCCGTGATTCGCGCTCTTCGCGCATCATCCAGGGGATGCGGGTTACGGCCCCCCAGAAGCCGCACCTGGTCCTTACGTGGCGTCCCACCATGACGTTTTCCACCACGGTCATGCTGCCGAAGATCTCCACGTTTTGAAAGGTGCGGGCGATGCCCAGGCGAACCAGGTCGTGGACCTGCCTTCCGCTGATTTTCCTGTCCTGGAACCGCACCTGGCCCTCGTCGGGCCTGTAGACCCCCGTGATGACGTTGAAAAGCGTGGTCTTTCCCGCGCCGTTGGGGCCGATCAGGCCCTGTACGACACCGGGTTGTATATCGAAGGAGATGTTCCACAGAGCCTGTAGGCCTCCGAAGGCCTTGCTGACGGAATCCAGGCTCAGGATGGGGTTATCGGTCTTCAGTTTTTGTTCTTCGGGAGCGTTCATAAATATCGAGTATTCCGCGTGTCAACCCCTCGGGGGTGATGATCATGACCACCATCAGGATGAGGCCGTAGACCACCATTTCGAAATCGGAGAAGGAATGGAGCCATTCCGGAAGCATGGTCAGAAGAGACGCTCCCAGGACGGCCCCCCAGACGCTGGCCATCCCGCCGATGACCACCATGGTGACGATCTTGATGGAAAAAATGAAATTGAACGATCCCGGGCTGATGAAACTGACCATGTGGGCGTAATAGAAACCGGCCAGGGCGGACAACGCCGCGCTGAAGACGAAGATTTCCAGTTTCATGTTCCGGGTGTTCACGCCCACGGCCCGGGCGGCGTTTTCGCTGTCGTGGATCGCCCGCAAGGCGCGGCCCATCCGGGATTCGATCAGGCGCTTGCATACGATGAAACTGACCAGGACCGTCAGCCAGACGAGAAAGAAATAGTTGCGGGCCGAATAGGTGAAGGATATGGAGCCGGCTTGCAGGGGCGGTATGCCGATGAATCCGGAGGCGCCGCCGGTCACTGTCGACCACTCCCGGATCAGGATGTGGACGATCATGCCGAACCCGAGGGTCCCCATGCCCAGGTAGTATCCGGTGAGCTTCAACGTGGGAAGGCCCACGACAAAGGCCACCAGCATGGCCAGAAGTATGGCGCAGGGCAGGGCCATCCATGGATTCAATCCGTATTTCGCGGTCAGGATAGCGGTGGTGTACGCGCCGATTCCGTAAAAGGCCGCGTGTCCCAGGGATATCTGCCCGGCGTAGCCCATGAGCATGTTGAGCCCGAGCGCCAGCATCGTGTTGATTCCGATTACGGTGATTAGCTGAAGATAGTATGTGTTTTCCACGGCGAAGCCCGACCCGACTATGGCTAGGAAAAAAGCGACGTATGCGATCCTGTCCCGGTTCAACGGAGTTGGGTTTCCTTTCCGATGCGTTTTCTGTTTGCGTCTGGTTTCAAATGATATTTCATCGTGCCTAAAACCGTTTGACGTCTTTTGCCGAGATGATTCCCCCGGGTCTGGCGTACAGGATCAGCAGGAGCAGGAGAAACGCGATGGCGTCCTTCAAGCTCGACGAAAAAAAGCCGACGCCCAGAGATTCCAGTATTCCGAGAATAAAACCTCCCAGAATGGAACCCCACAGGCTTCCCAGCCCGCCCAGCATGGCGGCGCAGAACCCTTTCAGTCCCAGCATGGCGCCCATGTCGTAGGCGCACATGGTGATGGGTGCGATGATCACCCCGGCGACCGCGCCCATGCCGGTGCTGAAGAAAAACGCCAGCAGCACCATTTTCTCCGCCGGTATTCCCGTGAGCCAGGCGGCCTTCTTGCTGATGGCCGTGGCCTCCATGGCCTTGCCGGTCAAAGTCTTCTTGAAGAACAGGTGCAGGAGCACCACGCAGAACAAGGCGATGAATACGATCCAGATGCTTTGGGGAAGGAGCTTGGCGCCCGCCAGGTCGATGGGGGCGTTGTCGGAGAAAGCCGGCACGCTGTGGGAGTCCTTCCCCCAGAGCAGCATGCCCACGCCGCGAAGAAAAATGGACGCGCCGACCGTGATGATGATCAGGACGATGTGGCTGGGTTTTCTGACCGGGCGCAGCGCGAGGCGTTCGAAGAGCAGGCCGACCACGGCGGTGCCCGCGACCGCCAGGATGAACGCGACAGGAAGCGGAAGCCCGAGACCGCCCCAGAGCGTCACCAGGGCCATCGCTCCCAGCATGACGAACTCCCCGTGGGCGAAATTGATCAGTTCCGTGGAGCTGTACAGCATGGAGAAGCCCACCGCGATCACCGCGTATATGGCCCCGTTGGTCACGCCGGAGAATATGTATTGCAGAAGTTCCTGGATCACTTTGTTCGTTACGTTTCTCGTTACGCAAATTGTTGATGATCTTTTTAGCCTAAACGAGATCGATTTGTAAAGACCCGGCAACTCGAATTTTTTATTTCAGGTGTCCGGCGCTTTCCGTTTTGTCGCTCCGCTTGGGAACAGGCGTACGGTCGTTCCGCATCCCTCCCGCGCTCTCCTGAGCCGGGGGCGATTCTTTTTTTGGCCGCGCGGGGTTGGCTCTCGTATCTACCATAGCTTGGCGGAACGCGGACGCGAAGCGTCCTGGTATGCATTCCCACGCAAAGCGTGGGAACGAGGCAGGAGAACGCGTCTTTTGCAGCCTTTTGCGAAAACACCCTTATCATCCTGCACTAGGACGGGAAGAAAAGGGGTGCCTCGAATGACGGGACGCAGGAGCGTCCCGGAATGCGTTCCCACGCTGGAGCGTGGGAACGAGTCGCTCCATGGCGAAAAAAACGCCCTCCCTGTACGAATCACGAGGAGGGCGTTTTTGTTGAGCGAACACCGAACACCGAACACTGAACACTGAAATCCAGTGCTCTACTTGATCAGGCTCCAGGTTCCGTTCTCGATCTTCACCATAACGAAGGCCTCCGGGCCGAGTCCGTTGTGTTCGGTCTCGGAGAAATTGAAGACCCCGGAAATGCCGACCAGGTTCTGGATTTTTTCCAGGTTGTCGCGGATCTTGGCCTTGTTTCCGCCGGTGCCCGGGAGGGCCTGTTTTAGCATCATCATGGCGTCGTAGGCGTAGCCGCCGAAGCCGGACACGGGAATCTTGTACTTGCTTTCGTAGTCTTCGATGTATTTCAACAGGACCGCCTTCTGCGGATCTTCGTCGGGCAGAAGTCCCGCCACCAGGATTTTGCCGGTGGGAAGCATAACTCCCTCGGCCGCAGTGCCGGCGAGTTCGATGAATTTGGGGCTGGCCACGCCGTGGCTCTGGTACAGGGGTATCTGCAAATCCAGCTGCTTTACGTTTTTCGATACAACGGCCGGTCCGGGGTTGGTCCCCCAGCAGACGATGGCCTGGGGTTCGGTCTTGCGGATTTTGGTCAGCTGGGCGGTCATGTCGGTGTCCTTGGCCCCGAAGCTTTCGGACTGAACGATCTCGATGCCGAAGTCTTTCGCTTGGGTTAGCAGCTGATTTTTCCCGCTCTCTCCGAAGGCTTCGGCGACCGTGAGAATTCCTATTTTCTTGATGCCGTTGGCCTGCATGTGCCGATAGACCGTGGCCACGGCCAGCACGTCGCTCTGCGCGGTTTTAAACACCCATTTTTTCGGCGGGTCGGTGATGGCCACGCCGGCGGCGCAGCTGATCAGGGGGACCTGGGCGCCCATTACGGGATTGATGATCGCAAGGGTGGTCGGCGTGGTGCTGGGGCCGACGATGGCGATGACGTCGTCCTTGTTGATCAGCTTGTTTACGTTGGTCAGAGCGCGGGTGGGATCGCCTTCGGTGTCGTAGATGATTCCTTCGAGCATTTTGCCGTCGATGCCGCCTGCGGCGTTGATCTGTTCGATGACCATTTCCATGGTCTTCTTTTCCGGATCTCCCAGAAAGGAGGCCCGGCCCGTCACGGAAAAAATCCCTCCGATTTTGTAAGTGTCCGCGGCCAAAGCCGGCCAGGAGAACAGCAAGGCCCCCGCTACCGCCAAAATGATGGGCAGGGCGCTTTTTCTGGTGAACATTCTTCCTCTCATTTCTTCCTCCTTTTTCGAGATTGGTTTGATACGCTTCCCCGTGTTTCGCCGTCTGCGGCAAAACACCACAGTTTCGAAAAAAGCAACCGATGCTTTTCGCTCTGGAATCGCGATGCCCGGGAAGTTCGCGAAAAGCGATGCGAGCCGAGGACCGCGACGGCCTTGGCCACCTTCGAGGGCATCGGTCTCTCCGACATCCTCTGCGACGTTACATCTTATACAGCTTGGTCCCTTCGATCATCTTGATTCCGTTTGCCGAAAGGACTTCCAAAGCCTTGTCGGTCTTGTCGAACCGGAAGATCATGACGGCGTTGCTTCCGCTCTGCTGCACGAACGCGTACATGTATTCCACGTTGATTCCCGATTCGAAGAGCAGGCCGAGGATTTTATGGAGCCCGCCGGGGCGGTCCTCCACCTCCACGGCGACCACGTTGGTCTTTCCGACCGTAAAGCCGGCCGCCTTGAGAGCTTCCTTGGCCTTTTCGTTGTCGTCGACGATGAGCCGCAGCACACCGAAATCGGATGTGTCTGCCAGGGAGAGGGCGCGGATGTTCACTTTCGCTTCGGCAAGAATCGCCGACACTTCGGCGAGCCGTCCGGCCCGGTTTTCCAGAAATACGGATATTTGTTCCGCTCGCATGCATGCCTCCTTAGTCTTGGGTCTTGCAAGGTCGATGAATCAAATTAAATCTTGCGATTGTCGATCACGCGCACGGCCTTGCCCTCGCTTCGGGCGATGGCCTTGGGTTCCACCAGCTTTACCTTGGCGGTGACGCCCAGGTAGTCCTTGATGTTCTTGGAAATCTTGGTGGCGATGCTCTGAAGCTCCTTGACCTCGTCGGAGAAGGCCTTCTCGCCCAGTTCCACGTTGACGGTCAGCTTGTCGAGGTTGCCCTCGCGGTCCACGATCAGCTGGTAGTGGGGTTCGACCTCTTCCATTTCCATGAGCACGCTTTCGATCTGGGACGGGAACACGTTGACGCCGCGGATGATGAGCATGTCGTCGGTCCGGCCGCTGACGCGGTTCATGCGGAGCATGGTCCGTCCGCAAATGCAGGGTTCGAGGTTCAAAGAGGTGATGTCGCGGGTGCGATAGCGCACGACCGGGAAGGCCTCCTTGGTGATGGTGGTGAACACCAGCTCGCCGGTTTCTCCGTAGGGCAGGGTCTGGCCGGTATCCGGATCGATGATTTCCGGGATGAAATGGTCCTCGAAAACGTGGAGGCCCTTTTTGGCCTCGTGGCATTCGATGGCCACGCCGGGTCCCATGACCTCGCTCAATCCGTAGATGTCCACCGCAGTCATGCCGGTCTTCTTTTCGATTTCGCCCCGCATCTTCTCCGACCAGGGCTCGGCGCCGAAGATGCCGAACTTGAAGCTCAGGTCTCTGAAATCCACGCCCACGTCGGCGGCCACATCGACCAGGTGAAGCGTATAGGAGGGGGTGGCGGTCAGAATGGTGGGCTTGAAATCCTTCATGATCACGATCTGGCGCTTGGTGTTGCCGCCGGACACGGGAATGACCGAGGCGCCCAGCCGCTCCGCGCCGTAGTGGGCGCCGAGGCCGCCGGTGAAAAGACCGTAGCCGTATGCGTTGTGGATGATATCGCCCCGGTTGGCCCCGCCTGCGGCCAGGGCGCGCGCCATGAGACCCGCCCACGTGGAGATGTCCCTGGCGGTGTAGCCCACCACCGTGGGCTTGCCCGTAGTGCCCGAAGACGCGTGGATGCGAACCACGTTGTCCATGGGGGTGGCGAACATCCCGAAGGGGTAGTTGTCGCGCAGATCCTGCTTGGTGGTGAACGGAAGCCTTTGGATGTCGTCCAGCGACTTGATGTCGGAGGGCTTCACGCCCGCTTCGTCGTATTTTTTCCGATAAAAGGGCACGGTGGCGTACACGCGCTCGACCGTGGTCTGAAGCCGCCTCAGCTGTATGGCGGCCAGGGCCTCGCGCGGCATGGTCTCGTATTCGATATCGAAAATCATCTAAGTCCCTCTCCTTTCTGTAAATAATCTTTCTGGTTGTGCGAGAATCGAGAATCTTTTTTGCAAAATTCGCGACCGCGATGCAAGGAAACGCGACCGCGAAGCAAGAAATCGTTTGCCTCGCTATCCGTGTTCGCGTTTTCGGGTCCGAACGGTTATCGTGGGGCGCCCGAGTCCAAGGCAAAAAAAAAGGCTGAAGGTTTTTTGCAACCCACAGCCCTTGCTATCGATACCATGGGGTTTTTCACGATTTCCATCCACCCACGGTTGCCGTCTCTTGGCTTGACGAATCGTGACCGAATCTTATAGCGGACAAAATTTGGACTGTCAAGGAAAATTGGACGGCCAGGAAAAAAGGTCAGCCTTTCAGACCGCCCTTGAACTCGGCCTTGCGTTTTTCCAGAAAGGCGGTGGTGCCTTCGAGGGCGTCTTCGCTGGCCACGCAGATGGCAAAGGCGTCGGCCTCCAGGCGCAAGCCTGTCTCCAAGTCCGCGTTCATGCCGGAGTTGACCACCTCCTTGGCGGCGCGGACGGACACCTTGCCTCTGGAGGCTATGGTTTTGGCGGTCTTCAAGGCTTCGTCCAGCAGGTTTTCCGGACTGCACACCTTGTTGACCAGCCCGTATTCCAGCGCTTTTTCGGCCGAAATCATGTCGCCGGTGAATATCATTTCCTTTGCCCGGGCGGTCCCCACCAGCCGAGAGAGGCGCTGGGTGCCGCCGAAGCCGGGTATGACCCCCAGGGTGATTTCCGGAAGCCCGAGCTTGGCGTTTTCCGAAGCGTACGCGAAATCGCATCCCAGAACGATCTCGCTTCCGCCGCCGAGGGCGTAACCGTTGACGGCGGCGATCACGGGGATAGACAGCTCCTGGAGCTTGCCGATCACACGCTGGCCCTTTTCGGCGAACAATTTGGCGGTCAGGGTGTTGCACTCGGCGATCTCCTTGATGTCGGCGCCCGCCACGAACGCCTTGTCCCCGGCGCCCGTCAGGATCAGGACCCGGATGTCCTCGTTTTCGGCCACCCGGTCCAAGGCGTCGGAAAATTCGTCCAGAAGCACGCTGCTCAACGCGTTGAGCGACTTCGGACGGTCGAACGTTATCCATGCGATATTTTCTTCCTGTTTGAAAATGATGTTTTCGTAATCCATATTTTTTTTCCTCCGGTCGGGTGGCTGTATTGTGGAAGCTCGGTTCCTCCAAAAAAAACAAGGCAGGGCTTGTTTCGCCCTGCCTTGTTGTCTACGGTTTTTTTGCGCCGAATCTCATGCTGTTGGATTTCGGCATGGTTTTCCTATGGAAAATTACGGATTCCAATCCGGATATTCGGGGCCGGCTATGGCTCCAGTTTGAACGATACGTTGACCCGTGCCCGGTAGGCCTTCACCTTGCCGTCTTCGACCTTCATGTCAAGCTTGGTGACTTCGGCGATCCTCAGGTCCCTCAAGGATTTGCCGGCCGATTCCACCGCCTTGGCCGCCGCGTCTTCCCAAGAATTCGGGCTGGTACCTACCACTTGGATGATCTTGTAAACACTCTCGGACATCTCAAACCTCCTTCCCTTTGCAGTTAATGGTTAACAACAAAAACGTTGCCTGTCCTACCGCGTTTCCGGGGGGGAGACCCTCGAAAATTCGTGTTTTTTCCGGAAAAACTTCCGTTCCTTCCGTGGTGCGATTTCAAAATCGGCCAGCGCCCAGCGGGGCGCTTTTCTGCAGGATGATTGTAATATCCGCATTCGTATCGGTATGTTGTATGTTTGCTAACACAACCCAAATGCAAAAGTCAAGCGCCAAACAGAACTTCATTGCAAAAGCGCTTTTCTGACCGCTCGGACAAAGCGGGCGGACTCGTCGCGGTTTTTTCCCAGGGTTTTGCGCAAGGCCTGGCTCAGTTCCAGTTGGACGCCTTTTCCCCTTTTTCCGCGATTGCAGATGTTGTCCGGATGCAACGCTCCCAGGCCGGGCTCGGGGGAACGGATTTCGAACCCGGCACGCTCCAGTTCCAGCGCGATTTTTCTCGCCAGGTCCCTGTCCAGTCCTCCCGCCATGGCAAAGGCGCCGTCCCTGCTTTTCGCTCCGTGGATGGCCAGGACCGTTTCGGCCTTTCGGACCGCCGCCAAAGCCGTGGGTTCGTCGAATCTGTGGCTTGTGATGTGCAAAGAGCGGTTGCCGTTTTTTTTCAATCCTTTGAACGAATAGTACGAAAAATCCCTTCCGGCCAAGGCCCTTGCGATGGCGCTCGTGTGAAATTCGATTTTTCCGCCGTGGGGAGCGACGATCAGAACCGTAGAATGGTTGGCGACATATTCGATTGCGTAGTCGGTTCCCTCTTCTTCGTTGCCGGCGAGTTGCTCGTAGTTGGCATATCGGTCCATCGCTCCATGTCCCTCGCTTGCTCGATTGCCGGTTTCAAGTGTGTTTTTTTGTCGGTCCATAAAAAAGTTTCTTTTCATATTTTCGCTGATATTGCAAACGATTCCGCAATGTCGGGACCTGGGTTGGTTTCTAATTCGGCCATGCCCTCAGCGCCTCGTTCCAACGCTTCGCGTTGGAACGTATACCAGGACGCTTGGCGTCCGCGCTCCGCAGAGGCATGGCCAAAGCGAGAACCAACCCCGTCGGGACCGGTTCCGTATTGATTTGAACGCAAACGCGGAATCTGGTATGATTCGGTCGATTTCTTAAAAAAACCTTCGTTTGCGAGGCGTATGAACAGGTCCCGTTGGTATTTTCATCCCATTTTCGTTTTTGTCTTTTCCATTTTGGCGCTGGCGCTATCCCTGTTCCTTTACATATACTGGTACATCGAGGTGAGCGCCGGATTGAGATCGGTGATCGACCGGTTCGATCTGGATGCGCGCAGCGTGCTCGCGTACGAGACCTGGGTGGTCATCCTGGTGCTTTCCATCCTGGTGGCGCTGATTCTGGCGGGAATCTTCATCATTTTCGTCTACAGCCAGAAAACGGTCCAGTTGTTCCGGATGCAGCAGAATTTCATCAACAATTTCACCCATGAACTCAAAACGCCGGTCACGTCCCTGAAACTGTACCTGGAAACCTTTCTGAAGCACGACCTGGACCGGGACGTGAGAAAAAAGTACCTGGAATACATGCTTCGCGACGTCGATAGACTGTCGGAAAATATCAATCGCATTCTCAGCGTCGCCCGTCTCGAGAGCAAGACCTACGCGGGCGATTTTGCGGAAACCGACATCGTGATAGCCGTCAAGAGATTCTGCGCCAACAACGCGTACTTGTTTCCCGGGGGCAAAATTCGAATCGAAGACGAAGAACGTCTCGAATTGCCCTGCCGTATCGACCGTTCCTTGTTCGACATGCTGCTGATGAACCTTCTGACCAACGCGTTTTCCTATAACGAATCGGCTGTGCCTGCGGTGGCGATATCCTTTGCGCACGAGCCCAAAAAGCTGACCGTCCTGTTCGAGGACAACGGAATCGGCATGGCGCGGACGGAGCTGAAAAAAATTTTCAAGAAATTCTACCAGGTGGGCAAGTCCGACAACATGACCGCCAAGGGCAGCGGCCTGGGACTCTATCTCGCCCAGCAGGTGGCCCGGATTCACGGCGGCAAGCTCGTCGCCGACAGCCCCGGACCCGGCAAGGGCTCGGTTTTCAAACTCGTACTGCCTTTCCCCCAAAAGGTGCAAAAATGACCGATACCCGAAAAAGTCTCATCCTGATCATCGAGGACGAACCGCACATCGCGGAAGGCCTCCGGCTCAACCTGTCCTTGCAGGGCTACGATGTCGAAATCGCGGAGGATGGAAGCGTGGGCATGGAAAAATGGCGGTCGCTTTCGCCCGACCTGGTCGTTTTGGACATCATGCTGCCTGTCATGGACGGCATATCGGTGCTCAAGGCCATCCGCCAGGAGAACGAGCGCGTGCCGATCCTGATTCTCTCCGCCAAGAACGCCTCCGGCGACAAGATAAAAGGGCTTTCCTGCGGCGTGGACGATTACATGACAAAGCCTTTCAACCTGGAGGAGTTTCTTTTGAGGGTCGAGCGTCTTTTGCTGAGAAGCGCGTGGTCTTCGGCGGACAAGGTGGGGGCGATCGCCGAGCTTGCCGGCGAAACCTACCGGTTCGGGGACAACGAAATACGCTTTTCCACCATGACCGCCATTTGCGGCGTCGGGGAGGTGCACATGACGGACCTGGAGATCAGGCTGCTGAGGCTTTTTATCGCCAACCGGGGAAGACCCCTGTCCAGGGGGGAAATACTGGAAAGCGTCTGGGGCTACGACCGCAGCACCAGCACCAGGACCGTGGACAATTTCATCGTCAGGTTTCGGAAATATTTCGAAAAGGACCCCAAGGACCCCGTCTTTTTCAAAAGCGTACGCGCCGTGGGGTACGTGTTCGAAAGCGGCCAGCCTACCAGCTGATGTCGAAATAATACTCCCGGCCCCCGACCTCCACGACATGGTCGGGCATGACCGTTTCGGTCTTGCGGTCGAATTTTGCGTCGCCGTTCCAGTCCACGCAGATGCCGTCGTTGGTGAAGTCCGCGTCGTTGGTCCCTCTCTCGGACACGATGGCGTTGTAGGTCCTGCCCTCGATCAGGACGGTGCCTTTCAGCTGGCTTTTGCTGTAGTGGGAAGCATATCGCTTTTCCCACAGCGAGTCGTTGGTGAAAAACCAGATCGAAAAGTCCTCTTTGGATTCCAGCTCCTTGATCAGACCGGCCACGGGAATTCGGATTTCCGTCGAGAATATCCCGCTTCCCTGGTTGTAGAAAGGCCCGCCGTCGTCGGTCAAGTCCCCGTTGCCGTTGACATCGAAATAGAGCAAGGGGTTGGGAGCATCGACCAGGTCGAACACGAACGCGCGCGACCTGGCCGGATAAGTCCCCAGGTCCAGCTTTCCGTATAGCCACGAACCTCCCTCGTAGGCGGGTTCGTTGTACAACGGGACCGGAGGGTCGGAAGTCAGGGGGCACGAATAGGGGAGCCAGCTCGAGCCGATCTCGTGGTTCACCAGAACAAAACCCCTGGACAGGGAAACCGGAATTCGCGTCGCCATTTTTTTCGCCTCCTTGTGATAGGCCTCCCCGTAGGCGGGCATGGAAAGATCGGGGGGCTGCTCGTCGCCGGTTTTCTTTTCCGCAGTCGAATCCGCTTCAGCAGGCTTTTCCACCTTTTCCGAGATGGTTTCATACTCGCCATCCGATGGGGGATGGTTTCCGAAATGGGTCACGCCGTCCTCGTCCACCCACTTGAAGATTCCCTGGGCGCTGACGGACGAGCCAAAGACAAGAATAAAAAGCGTGAAACACAGGCATACAGACGATAGCCCGCTAAGCAAAGGACGGGGAGCGTATTCGGTATGTTCCGAAAATTTCCCGAAAATCGAGGACAAGAGCATGGGAACCTCCTGATTTTTCGATATTGGATGTCAATATCGAATCTATACGAAATGGTGGCAAAAAAGTCAATAACAGCGGGTGCTATTCCAAGCTCATGTCCTCCACGAACAAAACGATCCGCAGATGCAAAAGCCACCCGGACCAAAAAGCGGAAAAGGATTTTTCTTCGAGTACAACTCCATGCCGGACGGGAGGGGGTGCTGTTTTTCTTTACATCGCTCTCGCAAGCTGATAATCAGTTTGCGACATTCGGGTACTTGGTTGCTGGAAAGGACGCGATACGCATTTCGTCCCGCACCTGGAGGACATGGGCGACACGTCGTGGAAAAACCATACGAATCCAAACTTTGAAAGGAAGAAAACAATTGAGCCTGTTCGATAACCTTCGGCGCCAATTGAAACCGGTTTTGTTCCGGTTGAAAAACCTGCGAAAAAAGACGTTTCAATGCCCGGTCTGCCGCTATTCCGGGCCGTTCATGGATTTGAACACGACGACGGGCATCAGAAAGCACGCATGTTGTCCCAAATGCGGCGCAATGGAAAGGCATCGACTGCAATACTTGGTTATGACGGACCTTTTAAAGAGCAAGGACGCTGCGGGAATGAAAATGCTCCATTTCGCCCCGGAACCTTTTTTCAAGCCGATATTCGAGAAACTTTTCGGAAAATACGAGACTGCCGACCTGGACACGAAAGGTGTCGATCACAATGTCGATATCCAAAGCCTGCCGTTCGCAGACGCAAGCTATGATTTCGTCTACGCCTCCCATGTGCTGGAGCATGTTCGCGACGACCAAAAAGCCGTCGCGGAAATCCGCAGAATACTGAAGCCAGGCGGGATGGCCGTTCTTCCTGTGCCTGTTCTGGGCAAAACCACGATAGAGTATCCCGCTCCGAATCCAAAGGAGGCCTGCCATGTCAGGGCGCCAGGGATGGACTATTTCGAAAGGTACAAAGTTCCTTTTTCCGAGGTTGTCATCAAGACGACCGAATCGTTTCCGGAAAAATACCAGCTGTACATTTACGAAGACAGAAGCGCATGGCCGACGGAAGATTTTCCGCTGCGTACCCCGACGCCGGGAGAAAGGCATATCGATGTCGTTCCGATATGCCATGTATAATTGGTTCTATACGCAGAGTCGACTTTTCAAACATCCGGCGATACAATGCCACGGTGCAAACTGTCCTGCCCGGTTGCCCTTCCGGGACGAATCGTTATCATCGGCAAGCTGGAAAAACGGTTTGTCGATGCGACAATTGTCGGACAGCATATTGATCGGACAGCATATCGATAGGTTTGTAAACCGAAAAGTTTGTAAACGGAGGTACATTTTGGGAAAGCATGGAAAGACCCGTTTTTTTACATTTGCCATCGTCTCGTTCATGATGGTTCTTTGGGCGGGGACTTGCGGTCCCCGTGATGCGCGAGCGCAAGTCCCGCCGAAACAGGTCGGACAAGACGCGACTGCGGAAAATTCCAAGGCCGGCGCCGTTTCCGATGAAAAGGCGGCGCCGGGGCAGATGCCGGAAGGGATGGTCCCCTCCGGGCAGGGGCGCTTGGAAAAAGTCCTCGACGGCTTGGAAAGGCGCTACTCTTCGCCTTCCTTCGCTGCCGAGTTCAACCAGGAATCGACATTGAAGGCTATGGACATCACCGACACCGCCTCGGGGACCGTGATGGTCAAACGCCCCGGCATGATGCGATGGGAGTACGCCACCCCGGAACCCCAGACCATCGTCACCGACGGAGACAGTCTATGGATCTACAGGCCGGAGGACAATCAGGTCATGCTGGGAAAGGCGCCCGCTTTCTTCAAGGACGGCAAAGGGGCGGGGTTTCTCTCCGATATCAAGCTGCTGAGGGAAAAGTTCGACATCTCCATGGAAGAGGGCTACGCCAACCGGGACATCGCCGACAAGGACAGCGACTATCGCCTCAAGCTGGAACCCAGGGACCCGAGCCTGGAACTGGCCGCGATATTCATCGCTGTGGATTCGGAAACCTTTCTTGTTAAAAACATCGTGACATTGAATCCCTACGAAGACGAAACCCGGATCCGGATGGGCAACTACAACTTCGACGTCACCCTCGAAGACGATCTGTTCCATTTTAAAATTCCCCAGGGCGTGGATATTCTGGAACTGGAATAGGCAAGCAGGAGAATTAAAAAAAATGAAGGAAAAAATCAGAGAACTTCTGAAAAAGAAAAACGGGATTTTGCTGGCCCACAACTACCAGCCCCCCGAGATCCAGGATATCGCCGACCTCTGCGGCGACTCGCTGGAACTCAGCCGAAAGGCCGCCAGGACCGACGCCGAAGTCGTGGTCTTCTGCGGCGTGCATTTCATGGCCGAGACCGCATCCATCCTGTGTCCCGAAAAGACGGTGCTTCTTCCCAGCGCCGACGCCGGCTGCCCCATGGCCGACATGGTAACGCCCGAAGCCCTGAAAAAACGCGTGGAGGAACTTTCCTCCGGCCGCAAGACGGTCCCGGTGGTCACCTACGTCAACTCGTCGGCAGCCGTCAAGGCCCTCACCACCATCTGCTGCACCTCCGCCAACGTGGTGAAGGTCGTCCGGAGCATGGAGGAAGACGAAATGCTCATGGTGCCAGACCGAAACCTGGCCCGGTACGCCGCGACGAAAACGGACAAGAAAATACACCTGTGGGACGGCTACTGCCCCTATCACGACAGGCTTTCCGTGCAAGACGTGGAAATCGCGAGAAAAGAACACCCGGACGCCGTTTTCATGGCCCATCCGGAATGCAGGCTCGACGTTCTCGAGATGGCCGACGTGGTGGCCAGCACATCCGGAATGCTGAAATACGCCGCCGAATCCGAAAGCAAGGAATATATCGTCGGCACCGAGGTGGGCATTCTCCATCCCTTGTGCAAGCAAAACCCGGGCAAGACATTCTACCCGGCCAGCAACGAAATGTTCTGCCGGGACATGAAGAAGATCTCCCTGGAAGACATCGCCAGAAGCCTGGAGACCATGGCGCCGACAGTGAAAGTCCCGGAAGAAATCCGCATCCCCGCTCTGGGCGCCGTGGAGAAGATGGTGGCGCTGTAACCGACGATTTCCATGTCAACACATGAACGACGACATCCAGGGACGCTACGGCACCCACTCGAAACGCTGGGTCTGGGATTCCAAGGTCACTTTTTCTCCGGTCCCCTACGCGGACTGCTCGATTTCGATCAACAACATTTTCGACAAGGAATATTACATCTGTTCGATCGCTCCCGGAACTAGCTATCTGCTGGAGGTTCAAGTACATTTCTGAGAAAATCGTCGCATCCGGCGAGTACATGTCCCTGTATGCCGCCAACAATATCTGCAAATTCATCCCCCGTTTTTCTTCCAGGGACACGGGGACATTGGCAGGCATCGTGGGCAACGACCGCTTGAACAAGGAATGTGAAGAGGACCTGATCGAAGAGGAGCGATACTGCCGCAAGGAGGCCCTGCTGGAGCTGAGCCACTCCACCCGGACCGAACAGATCAGGGGACTTCCTGTGGCCGTCTTCGGGGAATGGGACTTTGTGGCCAGCCTGTCGCGGTTACTGGAAGACTACCTGGGGTGCCATCCGGTCCTGCTGGGCAGGGGGACGCCGGGTTCGGAAGACATCAAAGACATGGCTGCAGGCGGGAGTTTGCCAGCGGAAACGCTGTTCAACCCGGACGCCGACCAGGCCATGGAGATGATTCGGGAAATGAAACCGGCCATCCTTTTCGGATCGTCCTTCGAACAGTACATGCTGGACCAGATGGATTACGCGCCCAAATTCTTCGTCCAGACCACCATGCCGTCCTTCAACAGAACCAACCTGGTCTATCGCCCCAATATCGGCTTTTCCGGCGCGCTGACCTTCATCGACGCCATCCTCCATTGCCAGCTGACGCCCGTTTATCCGTATTCGGATACAAATTATCAGGCGACTCTCAGTTCGGGCATGTAGGCGAGAATGATTTGGTTTTCAGGTATGCCGCCGTTTACAAGATCCTCGATAATACCGCGTTCTATCCCGTCGTATTCGATATGGACTTTCCCATCACGCAGAACGATGTAAATAAGATTGCCCCTGACACGACGCTCCCGGTCCCATCCGGTCTGCATCAGCGCATAACGGTCGTTGGCTTCGTCAAAGACCGGATCGAGACGGATATTCCCATGAGACGGACGCAGGCGGGCATATTTCAAAATAACCTCTTTGATTATTTTTCTATACATTGTGGTGCTATCCATTTTTTCACCTCCTGTTTTTCCGAATCTATTACAACGAGCCTCATTGGCAACTCTTGAATTACGAGATCACCGACAGGTTCGCTGAATATCTCATCATAAACAAGGTATGGTTCATAAATGATCGCTTTCGCAAGACGGGTGGCTGTTCAAGTCGCTTGGATTATTGACAAGAAAATGCAACCCCAAATATTTTGGCCGTGCCGCATATCCGCAGGTCCTGCAAACTTAATGTTGACCCCTTTGAACGCATGATTTAGAATCCATATATTTTTTGACTTGCAACGGAAGGGGGGTATCGTGACCCGATTTTACATATTCGTTATCCGGGCGATTCTGGGACTGATGTTCGCCGTGTTTCTGGTGAGGTTTTTTTACGGCGAGGTCGCCCTGTTCTACGTCGCTGGGCTCTGGGTGTTTCTGGTGGGGTTGGCCTACGTTATGGAATATTGGCGGCAAAAGAAAGAACGCGAATCGGGGAAAGGAGAGTCGGGCGTGTGAAACAGATCATTTTAGGTACGGCCGGGCATATCGACCACGGAAAGACGAGCCTGATCAAGGCGGTGACCGGTGTCAACACGGACCGGCTGAAGGAGGAGCAGGCCAGGGGGATCACCATCGAGCTGGGGTTCGCGTCGCTGGACCTTCCCGGCGGGCAGCACCTGGGTGTGGTGGACGTTCCGGGGCATGAGAAGTTCGTCAAGAACATGGTGGCGGGAGCGTCGGGCATCGACGTGGTGGCCATGGTGATCGCCGCCGACGAGGGGGTCATGCCCCAGACCCGGGAGCATCTGGAAATCTGCACGCTGCTGGGGGTCAAGTACGGGTTCGTGGTGCTCACCAAGATCGACATGGTGGACGAGGAGTGGCTGGAACTGGTGACCGAGGACGTCATGGAGTTTGCGCAGGGCACGTTTTTGGAGGGCTCTCCCGTCGTGCCGGTTTCGTCTGTCACCGGGCAGGGCATCCCCGAATTTATCAAGACCCTGGACGAATTTTGTTCCAAGGTGCCCAGCAGGACCTCTTCGGGCCTGTTCCGGCTTCCGGTGGACCGGGTGTTCACCATGAAGGGGTTCGGGACCGTGATCACCGGCACGCTCATTTCCGGAAGCGTGTCCGTCGGAGAGTCCATAAAAATCTATCCGTCTGAAATCGCCTCCAAAGTCCGGGGCGTCCAGGTCCACAACCAGAGCGTCAATACCGCCGAGGCCGGCATGCGAACGGCGGTGAACTTCCAGGGGCTGGAAAAGAGCATCATCAACCGGGGCGATGTCCTGTCGGTGCCCGGCGCGCTGATTCCCAGCTACATGGTGGATGTTTCCATCCAGTATTTGAAAAGCAACAAGAGGGCGGCGAAAAACCGGGAGCGGGTCCGGTTTCACGCCGGGACCAGCGAAATATTCGGGCTTCTGATCCTGCTGGACCGGGAAACGCTGGAGCCGGGGGAATCGACCGTGGCGCAAATCAGGCTCGATTACCCCGTGTCCCTGGTCAAGGACGACCGGTACGTCCTCAGGAGCTATTCCCCGGTGAGGACCATCGGCGGCGGGGCCATTTTGAATCCCGTGCCGCCCAAGCACAAGCGCAATCGTCCCGAGGTGGTCAAGAACCTCGAACAGCTCGTGGACGCCTCCCCGGAGGACGCCGTCGCCATTCATGTCCGGGAATCCGGTTTTCCGGGCGTTTCCTTTTCGGCCCTGCGGGTGATGACCAACACGGCGGAAAAGCAGCTCGACAATATCCTCCAGCAATTTCTTTCCAAACGGGAAATCGTCGTGGTCGATAAGGAGGCGCGGATCTACATCCACCGGGAGTCCATCGAGGCCCTCAAGGAGCAGTCCCTTGAGTTCCTGTCCAGGTACCACGAAACCTATCCTCTCAAGAACGGCATGTCCGGCGAGGAGCTGAAGTCCAAGCTGCCCCCGGTGGTGGGACCCAAGCTCTACACCCTGCTTTTAAATACCATGATCAAGGAGGGTGAAATCGTGCGGGAGGAGGACACGGTCCGGCTGGCGGGCCACGAAGTCTCCCTCCGGGAGGACCAGACCGAAGTCAGGGGCAAGCTGACCGAGGTTTTCAAAAAAAGCGGGCTCACCCCCCCGAACTTCAAGGAACTGCCGGGGCTGCTCGATGTGAGCGCGTCCACCGTCAAGGACGTCCTGATGCTCATGGTCAAGGAGGGCGAGATCGTCAAGGTCAGCGAGGAGCTGTATTTCGACGCAAAGACCATGGCGGACCTTAAAACGCAGCTGGTGGATTACCTGCGGGAAAACGGGGAGATCAGCACTCCGGAGTTCAAGAACATGACGGGCGCTTCGCGAAAATACGTCATTCCCCTGATCGAGCATTTCGATTCCAAGAACGTCACCATTCGCATCGGGGACATCCGCAAGCTTCGGAGCGGATGATTCGGGTTTAAGCTCCGGGAAAAGGAGCGTCCTCGAATTGACATTCCGGGCGTAACAGTATAAAAAATTGGAAAAATCAGATAGGGACCGTTTTTTATAGCCACAAAAAAAGAGGGAAGAAGCGGGGAGAGACCATGAAGATTTTCAATGGAAAATCCAAGGAAGAAGGGGCGGAAAAGGTTGCGGGTTCGGATGCCGGCGGGCAAAGCGCGAACGCTGCCCAGGCAGGGACGTCCGGGACTGGGGACGCCGGGGCGGCTTCCGGGGCCGGCGCGTCCGGGTCGGGGGGCGGCGGCGCAGGCGCGACCCCGCCCGCAGGCGGAGGGGCAGGGGGCGCAATGACTCCCAAGAAGATCGTCGTAGCCGTCGTGGGCGTGCTGTTGCTCCTGTGGCTGGTGGGCACCGTGATCGGTTTCTTCGAAACCTCGGACACCGCCCATGTGGCCAGAAACGAGAACATCGCCGATATCGAGGAGCGCATGGAGCCCGAGAGTGACCGGCACAGCGTGGAACCGGCCCGGGGCGATCATGTCGCCGCCGAGGATGCGCATTCGGGCGGCCATGCCCCCGCAGCGTCCCATACGACATCCGGCGGCGACCACGGGACCGCCTCCCATTCCGCCGAGACCGCGTCTTCGCACGACAGCCATGGCGCGACTGCCGACTCGCATTCTCCGCAAGCGACCTCCCGTGACGCACGCACGCGGTCAAAGACCACGACGAGTTCCCACGGCGATTCGACAGACCATGGAGAAGGGGCCGCATCCCACGCTCCGGCGTCCGGGGCGCACGGCGCGGCCGACTCGGGAACGCACGCGCCCCGAAGGCCCGGAATCGCCACCACGGAGGCCATCATCCAGCCCCTCGCCTACGAGCTTGAGGAAAGATGGTGGGGGTGGCGTCCCAACGACGTGGTCAACATCACGGACAACGTCAACAACTACCAGTTCGGGGTGCTGGAAGTCACCCGCAGGGCCACGGTGGCGCTGGCCGAACGTCTGGCTAGGACCGGAAGCACCGCCTCCTACGACGTCAACCTGGAAAGGGCCATGAACTGGTTCATGGTCAAGGCGGAAGCCTACTGGTTTCCGTCGGCCGAATCCAAATACAAGGAGGGCCTGGACGAGCTTCGAGGGTACAAGGCCCGTCTTGAGAGCGGAGGCGGCCAGTTCTGGACCCGGCCCGACAACTTGATCCCCATGCTGGCGTCTTTCGAGGACCTTCTGGGCAGCTGCGACGAAAACCTGGTCAAGGCCGCCGAGGACGACGGCAGTCCGGTGGGTTTCACTGATGCGGACGACTATTTCTACTATACCCAGGGCGTGGCCAATTCCATGCTGGTCATTCTGGAGGCGATCCACGAAGATTTCCACGCCACCCTGGAGACACGCAGGTCCACCGAGATACTGCATCACGCGATCCTGTCGTTGCACCACGCGACGGAAATCCAGCCGTGGCTCATCATGGAAAGCGACCTGGGCAGCATTTTCGCCAATCACCGAGCCAACCTGGCCGCTCCCATCAGCCATGCCAGGTTCTATGTCGGTCTTCTGATCAAGGCCCTGTCCACTTAGGCCATAGCGAAGTCTTTTGCCGGGGACGCTCCCTTTGCGGGACCGTCCCTTTTTTTCCTCGTCGGAAAGGAGGTCGAAATGAGATTTGTGGTCATCGGCGGCGACGCCGCCGGGATGAGCGCGGCCAGCCGGGCCAAGCGCCGCATTGCGGACATGGAGGCGGTGGTTCTGGAGCAGTCCATGGACGTGTCCTATAGCGCCTGCGGAATGCCCTATAACATCGCGGACCCCGAAAGGGCCATCGACGACCTGGTGGTGCGCCAAGCCCAAGTGTTCCGCGACAAGCAGGGAATCGACCTTCGCACGGGACACCGGGCGGAAAAGATCGACCCGGCGGCCAGGACCGTATCCGGAACCACGTCCGAAGGCGCTCCTTTCCAGGTTTCCTATGACAAATTGCTGATCGCCACGGGCGGGCGGGCCATTGTTCCAGATCTGCCCGGTTTCGATCAGCCGGGCATCCGGGTTTTGAAAAACCTGGACGACGGAAGGAAAATCAAGGAATACATCAGGGAAAAGGGCGCTAGGAAAGTGGTCGTGCTGGGCATGGGCTATATCGCGCTGGAAATGTGCGAGGCCCTGCGGGAGCGCGGCATCGACGTGGACATGGTCAAGCCCAGGGCAGCCTTCATTCCCTGGATGGACCCCGGCATGTCGGACATGGTCCGAAAGGAGCTGGAAGCACACGGTGTGGGCATGTATCCCGGACACAAGATTCTGCGGGCCGAACGCGACGGCGACGGATGGACGGTCGAGGCGGAGGGCGCGCAGCTTTCGGGCGACATGGTCCTGGTGGCCACGGGAATACTCCCAAACAGCGAAATCGCTTCCGACGCCGGACTGGAGCTTTCCGCAGGAAATTCCATTTCCACCGACCGGACTGCGAGGACCTCCGACGAAAACATCTACGCCGCAGGCGACTGCGCCGACGCCTACCACGTGGTCACGGGAAAAAAGGCCTGGGTCCCCTTGGCCCTGCGGGCGAACCGCGCCGGGTGGGCCGTGGCGGACAATGTCTGCGGAACAAAGACGGAGCTGGAAGGCATCGCGGGCACGGCGGTCTTCAAAGTGTTCGGCCTGGAGGTCGCCAGGACCGGCCTGACTCCCCGCGAGGCCGAAAAGGAAGGGTTCGACCCGGCGTCGGTGACGATCAAGTCCCGGTCCCGGGCACACGCCCATCCCGGTTCCACCACCATCCACGTGCAAATGGTCGGCGACAGAAAATCCGGACGGCTCCTGGGAGCGATCATGGTGGGAAGGGAAGGCTGCGCCCATCGCATCAACGCCGCAGCCACTGCACTTCACAACCATATGACCGTGGAGGCGTTCAGCCAGCTGGACCTGGCCTACGCACCCCCGTTCGGCCCGGTCTGGGACCCGCTTCTGACCGCTTCCAACCAACTGGTCAAGAAACTATAAAGGTGAAAACATTGCCTAAGAAAATTTGCGTCATCGACGGCCAGGGCGGAGGAATCGGGGCCACGCTGATCCGATACCTCAAGGAGGAGTACGGCGAATCCATCGAGCTGATCGGCCTGGGAACCAACGCCATCGCCACCGCCCAGATGCTCAAGGCCGGCGCCAACCGGGGGGCCTCGGGAGAAAACGCCATCCGGGTCACCGTCATGGCCGCCGACTGCATCCTCGGCCCTGTGGGAATCACCTGGGCCAATGCCATGCTGGGGGAGGTAACCCCGCAGATGGCCGAAGCCGTCATGTCGAGTCCCGCAGTCAAAATCCTGCTGCCGCTCACCCAGGAAAACATCGAAATCGTGGGCGTGGAAAAAGAGCCCCTGCCGCACATGGTCCGGGCCGTTGTGGAAGAAAAAATCAAAAAGGCCATTGGGGACGCCAATCAAAGGACTCCCGGTGCGCCCGATACGCGACCCAAAATTAGCAAATGACATTTTCAACAACAGGAAATTTTTGTAGGATTGCATATCAGATTCCCGTCCTGTGATCGAACCGATTTCGCCCGTGAAAATCGAATTGACCGTAACGCCCGCATTTCCAATCGAGGCGTTTACGATGAGCGCTTCTTTAATGGCATAAGCGCCATCGGAGACAAGGGGGGAAAGGATAAAAAACGAGGGGGGATGGCGAAATCCGATCCAGCCAATTTGAAAAATGTCCGGCAACAGGGTTTAGACAAATAGGTGCGACCATGGTCACGCATCATCGGGCTTGGATTCTATTTCGGCCGGTTTTCATCCAACAGTTTCGATCATTGCCTGGATTCCGGGCTCTGCAAGCTCCGCCCGGAATGACGGTGGAGGACTAGGTCGGGCTCGATGGAGCGTATCAGTTCGACGTTCGGTTCGCGGCAGTTTCCCACGCTCAAGAGGTTTTTCAGGTGGGGCACCGCCTTTGGCGGCGCGAACCAGCACCCGAAATTTCTTCCCTCTTGTCCGTACATGAAATCCCTGACGACATCGTTGACGGCGACCAGCTTGTCGGCGACTTGCAGTTCGACCATTGTCCGCGTACCGTCCAGCAGGGCCAAATCCACGACTTTTTCGACCTTGGCGGGGATCGAGACCTCCCTGCCCGCGCAGTCCGTTATCTTTTTTCGACCGGTGTTCCCGTTGTCGGCGACATTTTGATCCGCGCATCCCGCAGCCAGGGCAAAAACAAAGAACAGCTTCGTTGCAAGCATGATCAGCGACGTTTTTTTCCCTTTAAATTGGAAGTGTTTTTTCTTCATAACCGTTTCGAACGACGTTTTTGCGCAAAAATACGCGTGGATTGGTTTATACTTCGGCCGTTCACACACCGCCTCGTTTCCACGCTACGCGTGGGAATGCATACCCGGACGCTTTGCGTCCGCGCTACGCGAAGACATGGCCGACTATAAAATCAGCCCCGCTACGCGGTGTTAGATATCGAAACTGACAGCGAGGCCGAATGTCTGATCCGTAGCCGGATAGCCGCTGAGGTTTTCGTATTCTTCATCGAACAAATTGTTGACATAGACTTTAAGGACGCCGTTTTGCAAAAAGCCCCAGTTTTTAAACAGAGTCTGCTCGACTCCCAGGTCGAAAACGTGATAGGCGTCCATGGGAATTTCCGTGAACAACCATTCGTCCGGGGCGACCTCTTCTCCCATTTGAACCACCTGTTCGTCCTGGTACTTGTAATCGAGAAGAAGCAAGGTGTTCTCGAACGGACGATAGCGCAGGCCTGCGTTGAGCCTGTTTTCGGCGATATCGTCGATGACGTTTTCCCCGGCCGGCTCCCCGCCCTTGTTGTCGAATGTCTGGTAGGCGTACCCCACATAGAAATAGAGATCGTCCATGAGATGGCCGCTCAACTGTACTTCGAGGCCGTGCCGGGTGATTTTTTCGAGATTGATGATGTAGTCCTTGTATTCCATGCCCGGTTCGACCGGATTGCCTGCGCTTGGGGTGTATTGGGCGTAGTCCCAGTTCCAGGCGAGATAGTCTTCGATCTCATAGTAGGCGTAATTGACTTTCATCTGAATATCGCCGACCAGCCGCCGGGTCAGGACGAAGTCGTAGCCGATGCCGTGTTCGGGTTCGGTCCAGGCGCCCGCCGGCATTCCCCGGGGATTGAAGTCTCCGAAATTGACCGGGGCTCGCCAGATTCTACTGATCCCTGCGGAAACGGTCGTATCCCTCAGACCTTCCGCGAGGTCGTCCAGTTCGTAGGAGAGAAACGATTTGGGAAGCCAGTCGTCGAAGCTTCTCTCGATCCAACGAGACTGTCCCGTGATCAGGAGATTTCCCGTGCTGGAGGAAAGGTTGTACGTCCAAACGTCGGCATGCTCGTATCGCAAACCGGCGGTAAGAGTCAGGCGCGGAACGATTCGCCATCGGTGCTGTGCGAACCCCGCCCGGGTCTCGACCCGCTTGTGGTCGTCGTATGCGGCGGGCGATCCCTGTTTTGTGTCGTTACTGTCGGAAAACTGCTGGACCTCGGCCCCGAAAACGGTTTCATGGGCGTCCGAAAATCGGAACGTGTCTTGCAACTTCGCGCCGCGCGTGTACCAGACGGCCTCCCATCCGGCGTCGTAAATCCCCTGGGCGTTGGTGCGCAGGGTCGTCCTGTCCCACTCTTCTTCGCTGTAATAAGCGTTCAAGTCCCACTCCCCCGCTGGCGAGGGCTGATGGTAGTTCAGGCGCAAGGCGGTGGCCGTCTCGTCCCATTCGGGCGCTTGCCATTCGAAATAGGAAGACTGGGTCACCTTGGGATAGTCGTTGTCGTAGTCCCCGACCGAAGGGTCGTTTTTGACCGGCACTTCCCGGTCCGCTTCGGTGTGGTTGACGCTAAACGCAACGTAGGCCTCCGATGGCAGCAGGTACCCGATGCGGCCAAAGGCGGTATCGATGTCCGCCTCGCAATGTCTCAGGTAACCGTCGGTGGAGTATTTCTGGTAGCCTGCGTCGTAAGCGAATTCGTCGATACCGCCCCTTGCGTAAATGCTATGGTTCTGGGTATTGTACGTTTTATAACTGGACGAGACATGGACCTGCGGTTTCATGTCGCCGTATCGTTCGGGAGTTCTGGTGACCAGGTTGATCACCCCGCCGATGCTCTGCCCCGGATACAATGCCGAATGCGGTCCCGGCATGACATCGACTCTTTCGATTAAAAAGGTAGGCAGCAACGAATAATCCACCACATGAAAGGTCTGGCGTCCTCCGGGCTTGTGAATGTTCGAGCCGTCGATGGAGGTGACGAACCGGTTGCTGCCGAAGCCCCTCATCCAGAGCGTGTCGTCGCCGTCCACCAAGTCTCCGGGAACCAGATCGGAGGCCCCCCCTGAAATCGATGACGGGTTGCTCCTTTATGATGTCCCCGATGTTTTGCACTGTCCCGACCGGTGTATAGGTTCCCACATCGATGGTCGTCTTTTCCGGTGTGTAAACGATTTCGGAATTCGCTTTTTTTCCAGTCACCACGATATCGTCGAGCTTTTGGCTTTCTCCCTCTTCGGCGATTGCCGGGCCCGACAGGAGCAACCCGAGCAGGCACGCCCCCGACGCGATCATTTTCGTTGCGACCCGCCGCCCCCGAAAAACATGCGTATTCAAACTGCTTTTCTTCAAACCAACCCCTCCTCTTTTCCAAACAAAAAAGCCACAAGAGCAATTCCCCTGTCACAGGAGAAACCTTCATGGCTTTCCTTGTCCGACGGGCTGCCGCAAATGGCCGATGTACCGGTTTTCTTTCATCTTGACGCAACCAATATCCAGTGGCTTCGGCCACCTGTTCATTGCGGTCCTGTATATAGGAAAGGAGGGGGTTTGTATTTTGCGGCACGCATTTTCTTTTATGCGTGCCGCACAAAGTCATGGAAAAAATGCCGGGTCGGGCGGATCGCCATACTTGTCCATGCGGACTGCCTTGGGTGTTTTGCCATAATGCTTGCGAAAAGCGGTGGTAAAATTGGCCTGGCTGTTATACCCCACCGCAAGCGCGATTTCCGACAGGCTCAGGTCCGTGTCTTTGAGCAGCGACCGGGCTTTGGAAAGCCGCGCGTAGCGAAGCAGGTTGAAGGCGGTGTCTCCGAAAAGGGCTTTGAACCCGCAGTTGAGCTTGTTGCGGTTGAGTCCCACGATACGGCTCAAATCGACCAGGCTGGGCGGACAGTCGAGCCGGGTCGAAAGGATGTGGTAGGCCTCGTGGATTCGGTCGATATCGCGGCGTCCCGGATGCGGCGCCGTTTTTTTCCTGTCTTGACCGAATTCGGCCATTTTGAGGGCCGCCAGCTCCAGGGCTTTGGCCTCGAAAAAAAGCCTTCGGAGATTTCCCGTATAGGGGCATTGGAGAATCTGCTCGAGAACATGAAAGGTGTCGGCGCCGAAGCGGGTTTGCCGATAGACCGGCTTGCCGGCCGATGGGCCGCAAAGGTCAGCGTCCAAGTGTTCGAGAAAAGGCGGCAACGAAGGAAACAGTTCTTTGAACGCAGACACGCTGAAATGAAGAGAGACCCCCACAACCCGCCGGTCCGGAAAGATTTCGACGGTCCCGGTCGTCTGGGGCAGGTAGGCCAATACTCCGTCTCCGGGGACACGTTCCGCCACTGTGGAGGAACGCAAACCATGGCGAATGGTGCACCGAATCCGCTCGGAAAGGGTATAGCTGAAACTGACAGGCGCCCGCTCGATTTCGTATTCCATGCGGACGAGCCGCCCCTGAGTGTGATCGGCTACCATCAGCCGAACGCCGGGCCGGATGCGGAAATTTTCGCAAGTCAGTGTCGGATGGCAATGGCCGTCGTCGATATCCACATCTTCGGAAAGTCCGACTCGCTTGTCGAATTCCGATTCGGTCGGGCCGCCGTTCCATTTGACATCTATGCGCCGCTTCATGATTCCCCAATAAAAAAAGCCGCAAAGGCCGGTTATGCATTCTTGAGATAACGGCCTTCGTGGCTTTCCGATTTGCGTATAGAATTCTAATGTTCGCTTATCGTGATTTCATATCCCGATAAAAACTTCGCACTTCCATACCCAATAAAAGCTTTTCTGTCAACGATAAAGAAGCCCGGCGATTCTGGATATTACACCCGAACAATGATCTCCTCGCAAAAATTCAGGCGCACGACAATGGATGGAGATGTGGATTCCGGGGAATCGCGGAACCGGCGCTCCGGCGCTATTTGTCTTTCATAAGCAGCTGTCGCAGCGTGACGCTACAGCATTTCGAACTTCTCGGACCCGTCGATGTAGAACAGATTCTCAACGAGCCATACGCCATCGACAAGCCGCAAATGATACTCGTAGTCGGAAGCAAAGCCCATCGAGTCGGTGTTTTTCGTTGCCAGCGCGGTGAATTCCCAGCACTGCTCTTCCGTCGTCGACAGCTTGCGGGTTGTGAGTTCGACGATGCCGTTGTACTCGCCGTACTCGCGAAGGTGTGCCGCGTGAGCGGCCAAACGAGTTCACGATAATCCATAGACATCCTCCGTTCCATTTTTTCCATCGTTTTTTATCGATAAGGGAGCATGATGCGGAGGTGCAAGCGTCTTCGTGACATCGATCACAGCCCCTTCACGAACCAGCGCACGACACAATGCGGCAATATTTCGACAATCATCGATCCCTCTGTGATGGTGGCCAACCAGCTGCAAACCAAGCGCCCTCAGCATCCCCGCCATACCAGGGGCCTTTCGCACTCTTCTGACCGAACAGAACGACTTCTTGATGTTGTGCCAGCGCGCATACAAAGCCGGTATCCGATCGACGCTTGGGACGGCTGTCGCGCATTGCGCAGGAAGCATCGTTCCCAAGTCCCAGTCGCCGCATGTCACAATGACGGCATTCTCCGTCGTCATCTTGTGGCGATGAAGCCAAGCCTGGTGTTTTGCGAACACATCGGCAAATGGCAACGCCGTATCCACGTCGTGTTGGTCAATAGACGTCAGTTTTCGGCAAAATTCCGTCAGAACCGGATGGTGATGCGGTTTGACGAACGCCTGAAACTCGTCGATAATTTCAAATGCATCGAGCGAAAGAACCACTGACGGAAATTCGATAATCTCTTGTGGCAGCAACCGCTTCTGGTCATCGCAGGTTGCCTCGAAGTCCAACACGATCGCATAGCCAAAAGGCGACAAATTGTGATTCATGTGGATCGCTCCCTATTCAAGGCAACAGCCAATAACACGATCCCTGAAACAAACAGAACAAAGTTTATGATATTGCCGAGCACCGACAAGCTTGCTGTGATAAATATGGCAGTAGGACCCTTTTCATAGAGTGTTATAGACCCCATGAAATGCGCCCCCCACATCAATAAGGAATGAAGTATCAATACAATCCCAATAGCCATCAATACTTTATTTTTCATGACGTCAAAAATTTGATTCGCCGATTCCCTATGGCGTGTTTCCGATGGTCAAATAATAGTCGTTCACGATCAAAGCGCCGCCCGCGATCGAAACCACCGCAGCCTCCGCATCGTCTACAAGGCATGTTGCGTCATTGTCTCCAGCGTATATCGTCACCGGTTGGTCGATGCTCGGCACGCCGCTCGGGAGCCAATTGTCGTCGGTGTGCCAGTCGTCGCTCTCGTCGCCGCCCCACACCTTGCCGGTTTCATAGGCGCCTATGTCGCAGGGAGCAAGGCGTATGACTCCGCGCTGATCGACGGAAATGGAATCGCATCCGTTGACTCCCTCCGGAATTTTCCCTGCCGCCGGGCTGGCGATGTCCACAAGATGGGTCAAGGTCGGGCCGCCGTTGTCCCTCAGCGCTGAAAGGAGCGGATCGACGGGAGATGCGGTCGTGCCGACCAAATCATTGGCCTGGGCTGCAAAAGTGCAATAAATACCTTCGCATATCCCAAGCAGATTGTAGTCCTGCGAAACGGGTTCCCCATAGCAATCCGGGCATTGTCCGCCCTTGACGCTGTTGTTCGCCACAATGGTGTTGGTCATGGTCAGGTTGTTGGGAGCATATATGCCGCCGCCGTCTCCGTCAGTATCATCGTCGTTGTTCGCCGTATTCAGGGTGACGGTCACATGATCCAGGCTCATGATACCCGGATCCATATTCCAGATGCCTCCGCCCTCGCCGTCGGCAATGTTTCCGCTGATGGTGCTGTCGCTGATGGTCGTGACCGCTTGGTTGTAGTTGTAAACGCCGCCCGCAGTCCGAGCCTCGTTGTCCCTCAAGAGGCATCTTGCGATCGAATGCTCGCCTGTGCCAAGATACACCCCCCCTCCGTATCCCCCAAAGCCGTCGCTTCCGTCCTTTCCCGAACCCGAACCCAAACCGCCCGTACCTCCCCATCCGCAAGCATTGGACTTGATTGTGCTATCGACGGCTTCCACCGGGGCTCCGGTATGACAGTATATTCCGCCTCCGTATCCGGATCCTTTTCCATTGCCGCCGTTGCCGTCGCCGCTGGTGACATTGCCGCCGTCGCCTCCCTGTCCTGTTTCATTGTTGGAAATGGTACTGCTGGAAACATGAAGAATTGAAAATACCACCGCCGTACAGGGACTTCTGCCCGCCGAAGGCATACGATGACCATCCGTATCGAACGGTCACATTGTTTACCGTCACGGTGGCGCCGGAAAGAACGTGCAGCACCCGATCCACGCAGTCGGAGCAGGAACCGTTGATGGGCGATGACGTTCCGGCTTGAACGATGGTGGTAGTCCTGTTTTCCCCATCGATGGTCAACGTGCCTGTGATATCGATGTCCCCGCTCGTGTTGGCGTCATCTCCGTAAAGCCCGGTCAATGTGTAGGTTCCGACGGGCAGGGCGATGATGTCGTCGCCGTCGCCGGCATCGCAATCGGCCTGAGTTCCATTGTCATTGTTGGCGTTTGCAACGGCTTCGCGAAGGGAACAGCAGCCGTTGCCGGAAGAACCGTCCAACTCGTCATCGGTTGTATCCACGACGATTTGAGCCGCGTTAACATAAGGGGGCGATAACAAAAACAAAACCGCCGCCAACAATGCCGCATTCTTTTTCAACCACGCCGCCCCGCAATCGAATAGACACGGGGTCATTGAATACCTTCCAACCATTTCTTTCCTCCCTGTTTGATTCATGCGTAAAGAACGAATAGTACGCGACCGTAAAAGTTCGCGTCGCCACCTTCGATATACCGGTTCCAATTCATCCTCCTTTGGTTTGCAAGCGAACGGAAATTTACTGAATCGTTTCATCATTTCCGGCGCCAACAGCACAAGGCGTCCAAAACTTCGGCGTCTTATGCGGCGTCACGCGACAAAAGGGAGAAAAAAAAGGATATATCCGGGATTTTTTTTTGGCTTGAAAGATCTTAAAACGGCAGGGTCTACTCGATGCCGGAAAAACGAGGCTGAACCGAGCCGCACGACGTTTTTTCGAAAAATCGGATACCAGATATTTGGGGGGATTGCAAAGGTTTTTTTAGGCGGGAATCCAGGCAGGGACCCGGCCGAAAGTGCCATGCCGGAACGTTTTTTTTAAGACCTGTCTCAGAGAATTTCCTTGGCCCAGTAGGATTGTTTATGGCTTTTTTTTTCATATTCACGCACGAGCCTGAAAGCATCGGTTTGATCAAGGTTGTCATATGGATGCTGCAAAAGAAAAACCGATTTCATGTCTGTCTCTGTCAAACGTTTGCATCGTCGGGCGGCGGCCAGCGGGTTTCGTTCGTTCTTTGTGCACGCACATAGCCCGTAAAGCAGAACAATACGGCTTGCGGCATCCGGTATGCGGGGCAAACCGGAGTCCCCGAATAACCGATGGCTATCCCTGCGGGGCGCTTGCCATTTCTGTTCGTATTCTTGCCCCCATCTTCTCCATGTCGCTGAACAACGCTTTTTCATCAACGACATGTCCCATCATCCGAAATCCCGGAGGAAGCTTGCCGTCAAAATACTGCTCCAAGCATGCCACAACAGGAATCGCAGTGAAAAGATATGCGTCATCGCATTCTGCGACAATACGAACTCTTACCTTGCTTCCGTCTTTTTTTCCTTCGGCCTCGTTCAAGAATGCCACACCCTGACAGGAAGAAGAAAATGTGTTTACACGCCAAGTGAAGAGTTTGGCCAGCAAACCTGTTGCCAGCCCTTTTCTGATTTTTTTGCTGATCATAATCATAGGAAAAACCTAATAATCGACGAACCAGTTAAAACCAGAAACATAAACCCCTGTTTCACTCAAATCGAACATCTCCGGCATTCGTTTGATCTCTGCCATTTGGATCGGAAAGAGTTTCATTTTGCCAAACCGGTTTCCCATGTCGATGGCGATGGCATCTCTGTAGGTTGCTTTTTTCCAGGAGCCTGTCTTAAAAATATCCGCCTCGAATTCCGATACCAGCGGAATGATTTCGGCAGCTTGCTCCGCGCGTTCAAATCGGGCGATCATAGCCACGGCAATGATCGCCTTTCCATATTTGTCGAAGTATTGGGCGCCGTAGCTGATGAACACTGCCGGCAAACCTGGATGGAATCCCGCTTGCGTGATGAAAATGTTTTTCCGTTGCTGAATAGACGAACTTAGTTCACCCAAATCGCGAAACGTGGATTCACTCACAAGAATATCCAAATAGTCACACCCTGAAACGAGAGCTGCTTGACCGATTTGCCTGATGAAATCCGGAGCGGTCGTCAGAACGACGAAAAGTCGCACGTCCCGGAATGCTTCGATGAGACTCGCCTGATTGGAACGGATTTGGGGGGGGGCGAACATCTTCGTGTTCTTCGTGGTTGAAAGTAAAGGCATTATACCACGAAGGTCACGAAGAGCACGAAGGAGGACCGATCAGATCGTTCAAAACCTCCGCAGACTCCATCTTCTTGGCTTTTTCGACTAGGCTGGATGGAAGGACCCCGAATTTGTCCTGGGCCATAACGTCGAGAAAGGACCTTGCTTTTTATGGCCGTTCCGCTTTTGTTTCCGAAGACGAACATGCATCCGGAAAAAGGATCTGTTTCCAGATGCCTGCGGCAGATCGCCGCAAGGCCGTCGATTCCCTTTCTGAAATCGACGGGCTCTACGGCGTAGAGAATTTTCATGTGGGCGTCGCTTGAATCACTGTTCCCTCCTCCAAAAAATCCTGCATATTTCGATCGGGTCGGGGCAGCTTTCGCCCCTGAAGCCGATCTTCGTTTCGGAACCGTCGCTCCACTTCGTCTCTATGGTGCATTCTCGACAAGCGGCGGGGGAGGACTCGAAAACGCCCAGCTCCACGAAAGCGGGCTTCTCGGGGGCGGGGGGCTCTTTTCCAACGGCGGGGAGGCGGTCTTCTGCGTTCTCGACCGTCGGCGATCACGGCGGCCATGCCACCCATGATGACCGAGTGCGGTATATTGTCGAAAAAAAACCGGACATCGGCGTCCGGAATATGCCGATATCCACGATGCCAGAGTTCCAATACCCGCTCCACGGCCTGGTGGCGGTTGCGCTTTGGACGGAATCCGTACGAATCGTTATGTAACAACGGTTCGAAAATAGGTTCCAGCAGGAGCCGAAGCACCTCCTGGGCTATTCGATCCCGGACGCAGGGAATGCCCGGCGGGCGGAATTTGCCCTCGCTTTTGGGAATAAAGGTGCGTCACGCGGGCTTTGGAACAAATTTCCTTCGCTTGAGCTGACGCATAAGCGCATCCAGATTTTGCGAGGTTCGAGCAGGCATTTCTGCGCAAGTACGGACTTGCAAAGGTAGGATTGCATCGTCTCTGGCATCAGAGACGAATGGCGCCGTTTGAGACTGAGCCGACGGTACCTGCGGCTCACACCCTACGCGAAGCGTTGAAACGAGGGGAACGAGGGAGGAACGAGGCGGGGATGGCGCGGCAGAAATGGAAACCGAGGCCGACAACGTCTATGTTGACGGGCGTGTCTCGTTCGCCTATAGTTTCGGGCATGGGACGGCTGGAGACGAAATGTAAACCGAGTTTGGGTTTTCTATGAACGAAAAAGCTCGAAGAAGAGGGCGTGCGTAATCAATATGGAAAACGGGAAGAGGGAACAATTCGATTTGTGCGTGTTCGGCTGCGGCGCGGCCGGGTTCGCATCCGCCATGAGGGCGCTTGACCACGGCAAGCGGGTATGTCTGGTCGAAGGTGACGAAATCGGTGGAACGGCGGTAAAATGGGGCGCTCTGGCTTCCAAGACCATGTGGGAGCTGGCCAAGGACTTCGATGTCGCGCGCAAGACCGACCGGGGCTACAGCGCCCAGGGGCTGGGAGTGGATTACCGCCTGGTGCGAGACACGGTGGTCCAGGCCGTCAAGGAGCGGCAGTACCAGATGCTGTCGCAGATCGAAACCTATTCCGCCCCGGCGTGGAAAGGACCGGGGGAATTGGTCTACAAGCGCGGAAAAGGCTCCTTTCTTTCCCCCGGCCGAGCGAAGATCGCCTACAAGGACGGCCGGGCGGAGGAAATCGACGCCGACAACTTCGTGATCGCCACCGGATCGAAACCTCGCGGCATGCCCAACATTCGGGTCGATCAAAAACGCATCCTGGATTCCGACGGCGTCTTGAACCTGACGTCCTTTCCCAAGCGCCTGGTCATCATCGGCGCGGGAATCGTGGGCTGCGAGTACGCCGCCATTTTCTCCAACTTCCGAAAGACCAAGGTCTTTCTCGTGGACAACCGGGAACGGGTCATTCCCTTCGAAGACGAGGACATGAGCGAGTTCGTCAGCGCCAAATTCAGAAACAACGGCATCGAGATTTTCCACTCGGCCAGGGTCAGGACCATCAATTCCTACGACGACCATCTGGAGGTGGTTCTGGACTTCGACGACGGTCGGGCCAAGGTGCTGGAGGCCGACGCCGCGCTGGTTTCCATCGGACGGGTCCCGGCATTGGACGGTCTGGATTTGGAAAAGGCGGGAATCGAGACCGACGAGTTCGGTTTCGTCAAGGCCGACGAGAACTGCCGGGTCAAGGGCCACATCTACGCCGCAGGGGATGTCCTTCGCCATCCGGCCCTGGTCAACATCGCGGAAATGGAGGGTCGCTATGCCGTAAAGCACATGTTCGGACTTTCCAAATGGCCCTTGAACTACCACCACATGTCCACCGTGATGTTCTTCAAGCCCGCGCTGGCCGCCGTGGGACTCAACGAGCAAAGCTGCCGGAAAAAGAAGATCCCGTACCGCGTCGCCAAGTATTCCTACGCGCTGTTGAGCCGCGCCATCGCCATGCGCGCCACCGACGGGTTCGTCAAGATCATCGTGGGCGACGACGACAGGCAGCTGATTCTGGGAATGAGGGCCGCAGGGCCGCAGGTTTCCACCACCATCATGTCCATCGCTTTTCTGATGGATCAGAACAAGGGGCTCAAGGAAGTCCTGAAATCCATCCACCCCCATCCCACCATGTCGGAGAGCATCAAGGAATGCCTGCGCGTTCTGGAGGACAAATCCATCTACAAGGCCCACGCGTTTCCGGAGCTTATCCAGATTCGCACCTGGAAGCCCGAATAAGTGAACCCGCTGAACTCGTTCCCACGCTTCGCGTGGGAATGCATGCCAGGACGCTTTGCGTCCGCGTTACGCAAAGACATGGCCGAATCGAGGATCACCGTCGTCTTCCCCACCGCTTAGGGACAAAAAATAAATAATCGGAACAGGTTTTCCACCTACCGTTTTCGGTGCAAGCGTTCCCCCCTTGAGGGAGGAACGCTCGGACCAAACTTTGTACCATTAATTTTGTTTTCGATTCTTACCGGTCCTCGTTTTTTTCTTCATGTTGCGTGAGATCTTTCGGCTGTCCGGTGCAGATCAGAACGTCTTGCCAAAGCCGGGAATCGGGAGGAATTTCCTTGCGGCGGGACACCGCCAGCGGGATGGGGATGTGGGTGAAGTGGTTTTTCCAGAAGCCTACCACCACGCCGGTCCTGCCGGACATGGCCGCGTGCACGGCGTTGTGCCCCAGAAGAAGGCAGAAGGCCGAATCGTACGAGTTGGCGGGAACGCTGCGGATGGTGTAGCTCGGGTCGATGTATTTCAGAACCAGGTCCAGGCCGTGCTTCTTGAAATCCTCGGAGATCCGTTCCTTCAGAAAGGGGCCGATGTCGCCGAGACGCAAGTTGCCGGAAGCGTCCTTGCCGCCTGCGGTCTCCAAAAGGTCCTGCCCGGCGCCCTCGGCCACCACGACCACGGCGTGTCTGCGGAGGCGGATTCGCTCCCGAAGGGCGTCCAGAAAAACCGGAAGGGAAAAGGGGGCTTCGGGAATCAGGCAGAAATTGACATCGTTGTTGGCCAGGGCCGCGTGGGCCGCGATGAACCCGGAATGCCGCCCCATCAGCTTCACCAGCCCGATGCCGTTTCTGGCGCCTGTGGCTTCGGAGTGGGCGCCGTAGATCACCCGGCAGGCTTCCGAAACCGCCGTCATGAATCCGAAGGAAAGGTCCATGTAGGCGATGTCGTTGTCGATGGTCTTGGGGATTCCCACCACGGCGATCTTGAGACCTCGGCGGCGGACCTCCGCAGCTATCGCCTGGGTGCCTCTCAGCGTGCCGTCGCCGCCGATGGTAAACAGAATGCCGATGTTCATCCTTTCCAGCGTGTCCACGATTTGCTCCACTGGCTGGGGGCCTCTGGAAGAACCCAGGATAGAGCCGCCCTTCTGGTGGATGTCGGTCACTTTCTGAGGGTCCAGTTCCACTGGCTCGTGATGGAAGGCGGGTGCCAGGCCTTCGAACCCGTATCGAAATCCCCAGATGGTCGGCACTCCGTAGATGTAGTGCAGGCACAGGACAATGGCCCGGATAACGTCGTTGATGCCGGGGCAGAGGCCGCCGCATGTCACGATGCCGCAGCGGAGCTTGGACGGGTCGAAATAAATATGTTCCCTCGGTCCCGCCTTTTCGAAGGAGGGCGGGGTCCTGCCTTCGGCCAAAAAGGCCTGCAAGCGCCGGGAACTGGTGGTGTACAGGATCCTGTCGTCGTCTTCGACGAAACGTTCGTCCCCCATGGGCGACGCGATGCGCGCTTCGCCCAGTCTTTCCACCTCGAAATCGCTTTCTTTGACATTGGTTTCCATATTTTTTGCTCCTTGCCTGGAAAAAACCGTGCCCGAGGGCCGGAGTTGCAACCCCGCGGAAGATGAAAAGCAAATGCGCGGAGGCTCCAAATGATCTTACGTTTATTTCAAAGAACTTAGATCATACTGCCGGGCTTTGTCAACGAAGTCGGCAATTCCAATGTCAGAGGACCAAATGGGATCTCTGGCGACTGGGCCTTCCGCCGGGTTGGCAAGAAACAGGGTATGCTCCCAAGCCTGCTTGAGCTATGCCCGCTGGAATTCGCAAAAGCCGCTGCATGTCTATGTTTGCCACTCGGGCCTGTGCCCCGGCAAGTCCCCAGCCGTTTCAAGCCAGGTGATCGCCGTGGCAATCGCCGAATGAGGCGCGCATTCTCGACATTATGGACGGCGACTTCAACGAGAATATCGTACTCGCAGAGGATACGATCTACACCCTGCGGGGCGGTTGGGACGGCGATTTTGCTTCCCGTTCGGGGACTTGTCGGTTCGACAGGCTGGAACTCGGGGCGGGAACCATGATCCTGGACGGCCTTGAAAACAAATGACTGAAACAAAGTTTCAGGCGGTCTTATGCGGTGAGTGCCGGAAAATGTTTGCAACTGGTCTTGCAATCGAGATATCCATGGAATTTCAGACAGTATGATATTTCTTGAAAGGCCCATCCGCAAAATCGCCTTGCATTGCGGGCGCGCTTTTATCATAATAACAAATTCGGGTAAGGATGGGTGCTGCATCAAGAGCATGAATACTGTTAAAACAGAATTAAGAAGGAAGGAAAATGCATCGAATATTTGTCATTCTTTTAATCGGACTATTGGCGGCCGGTTGCGCCACCGGCCTTTCGGCAACTGAAAATGACCGGAAAACGGACCCCGAATCCGTTTTGGCCAAAACCTGGCAGTGGGAATCGACCGTCACACCGGTCGAAAAAATCGAGGCAACCGATCCGGAGCGCTACACCTTTCTTTTGAAAGACGACGGAAAGGCCCAGGTCCGGTTCGACTGCAACCGGGGCGGCGGTAGCTATACGATCTCCGAGGGCAAGCTGTCGTTCGGTCCGCTGATGTCCACGCGCATGGCCTGCCCTCCGGATTCCCAGGACGGCCCGTACATGAGAGACTTGCAGCGGGCGGTTTCCTTTTTCGCCGAAAACGGAAAATTATATCTGGAATTGCCGGCCGACAGCGGAACCATGAAGTTTCGACCGCAAGCGCCTTGAGATTCTTGCAAGCAGTCGATTCGCCGACATGAAAGACCCTATACTGCGCACCAAGCTGCAACGGCCCCCCGTGGCCCCCGACATTCTGCCGCGGCTCCGTCTGCTGGAACGGCTCGACGAGGGGCGCCACAGGCCCCTGACCCTGATATCCGCCCGGTCGGATATGGCAAGAGCACGCTGGCCAGCCGCTGGGCCGAGGCTTGCGATTCTCCGTGCGGATGGGTATCTCTGGACGAAAACGTCAGCGATCCGCGCGTATTCCTGAGTTACATTCTGGCCGCCATTCGATCGGTGTTCCCGAAGACGAAGCTGCGGACCGGGGAATTGGTGGAGGCGGAGCCGCTGCCCGCCGCTCCGGTATTGGCCCGCTATTTTCTCAACGATCTGCATCGGATACCGGAGTCTTTCATCCTCGTGCTGGACGATTATCACCATATCCGGGGAACGATGCCCGCCAACGAGGTGGTCAGAGAGATTCTGACCCACCCGCCGCAGACCATGCATTTGACGCTTGTGACCCGGCGTGACCCGTCCTTGCCCATCCCCAAGCTGCGGGGTCGCGGGCAGGTAACGGAAATCCGGGTCGCCGACCTGCGTTTTACGCAGGCGGAAGCCGCGGCATTTTTTAGAGAAAAGCTCGAAATTCCGGTGGACGAGGCCACAGCCGCGCTTCTGGACGACAAGACCGAGGGCTGGGCCACGGGGTTGCGTCTGGCCGGTCTCTACCTGAGCGACCGGAAAGACTTGAAGCATCGGGTGCGGGAACTCCACGGAAGTTCGGGGCATATCGCGGAGTATCTGATTGCCGAGGTGCTGTCCGGGCTGGAGCCGGAAATGGCGACCTTCCTCGTCGAAACCTCGATCCCGGACCGCTTCTGCGCGCCGCTGTGCCAGGCCATGCACCGTAGACTCATTGCAGGGAAGAACGAGGTGTCCGGGTCCGAAGCGCGGCGATTCATCGAATGGCTGGTCGGGGCCAATATTTTCGCGATTCCGTTGGACGACAAGGGGCACTGGTTTCGGTATCATCACCTGTTCCGGGAGTTTCTCCGGGAGCTGTTGCGAAAACAGGCGGACGCCGACGCCATTGCCGAACTCCACATGAAAGCCTCCGACTGGTTCGAGGAAAACGGCCTGACCGAGGAGGCCATCCGGCACGCGCTGGCCGCCGGCAATACCGGGGCCGCCGTCCGGCTGGTGGTGGACCATCGTTACGAATTGATGAATTCGGAGCAGTTTCGCCGCTTGCACCGCTGGCTGGAGCTGCTGCCCGCTGAGGTCGTCGATTCGACCCCGCTTCTGGTGAGCGCACGCGCGTTCATTGCGTTGAACGGGGCCGCCGGTCCCGAATTTTCCGCATTGGCAGCCCGGGCGAAAAACATGTCGGCCGAGCTTTCCACAGATTCCGATCAATACAAGACACTGGCGGGCGAAGTGTATGCATTGCAGGGCGTGCTCAATATTTTTGCAGGACCGTCCGCCGACGTATTCACTGCCGGGCGGCAAGCCATGCGATTGCTTCCCGGACAGGCATTGCTTATACGGGCGGTGGCCATTGCCGAAATGAGCTTCAGTCGCCAGATGGAAGGCAATCTCGACCAGGGGATCGAGCTGATGGCCAATTACCTGGCGGAACCTGTCCTGCCCGACAACATCAGAGCAAGACTTTGGGCCTACCTCTGCCTGCAATACTTCTCGGATGCCGATATAGGCTTCAAGATTAATTTTTTGGTTTCAAACTTTGTGCCGGACTTTTGAAAACTCAGAGCGTAAAAGCATGGTAAAAACTCTAACTTATGGAGGATGCCATGCAAAAAATCAGAATCCGATTGTCAAACCAAACGCATAGGAATCTTCAAAAGAAAATGAAAAACGAAAAAGCCAAAGGCAACATTAAAATGGTTCACAGGATAATGATCGTTCTTGCCGTTGCCGAAGGTTTCACATTCGAGGCTTTGGCCCGCATCTTCAGGATTTCGACCGAGACGGCAAGGCAGATTGTCAAAAACTTCGTGCTGAAAGGCGTCACGGGCCTAAAAATTCGCAAACAAAAGGGCAGACCGTCCAAGCTTACCAAAACCCAAAAAAGGCAGTCGTGTAAAATAATTATCGATGGACCGGAGAACGCCGGTTATCCGGGAGCATGCTGGAGAAGTCCGATGATACAGGATCTCATATATGAGAGATTCGGCGTTCTCTATTCGGTAAATTACATTGCTCAACTCCTGAAAAACATGGGCTTTTCGTATCAAAAGGCCAAATTCGTATCCGACCATCTCGACGAAGATGCACGCAAAAAGTGGCTGGAGAGCACTTGGCCTGAAATCATGCGACTCGCCGCCGAAAAGGACTCTCTTGTATTGTTCGGAGACGAGGCGTCTTTTCCCCAATGGGGATCGCTTTCTTACACGTGGGCTCCGAGAGGGAAACAGCCGACTGTGAAAACGTCCGGGATTCGAAAAGGCTACAAGGTTCTGGGATTGATCGACTATTTTACCGGAACCTTTTTTTGCAAGGGGCATGAAGGAAGGCTCAATTCCGAGATTTACGAACAATTTTTGAAAGAGGTGCTGGAACAAACGGACAAGCACGTGATCATTGTGCAAGACGGAGCGCGATACCATACGAGCAAGGCTATGAAGGCCTTCTTCGAAAAATACCCCGATCGGATTTCGGTTTACCAATTGCCCTCGTATTCGCCAGATTATAATCCGATTGAGAAGCTTTGGAAAAAAATAAAGGAAGCCGACATTCATCTGCATTACTTTCCGACCTTCGAAGACCTGAAAAATAAGGTCGAGTTGGCACTGGAAGGGTTTCAGATAATGAAAGAAGAGGTTTTAAAGCTTTTCGGCTTCTACAGAGGTCTGAAAGCATGCTGATTTTGCCATATTATTTTTCTTGAACACTATACACCGCCTTGGTGGGCGACGACGCTGGTGGAAGAGCGCTTTTGGAAGGAATTGCGGGGGAAACCGGCTGCGGGTTCGCTTCCACCGCTGGCGACCTTTACTCCTCATCGGGGATGGGCGGTTTCGTGGAGCGCGTATTTCTGACCGAAAAGCAGGCCCCGCCGAAACCCGTCGCTAAACCCGCTCCGAGACCCGCGCCCTGCGTCGATAGCGACCGAGACGGCGTCTGCGACGACGCCGACAGATGCCCGAACACGCCCGCCGGCGCCACCGTCGATGCCCGGGGCTGCTGGGCGCTGAAGGGGGAAGTCCTTTTCGATTTCGACAGCTCCGTTATCAAGCCGAAGGCATACCCGCTGCTGGACGAAGTCGCGAAAATCCTTGACATGAACCCGGGCTTGAAAGCGATTTTCGAAGGCCATACGGACAGCGTCGGCGCTGCGGCCTACAACCAGCGGCTGCCGGAAAGAAGGGCGGACGCTGTCATGCGGTATGTCCTTGGCAGGGGAATTCCGGCCGGGCAGGTGTCCGCCGTCGGCTACGGAGAGCAGAGACCCGCCGCCTCGAACGATACCGAGCAAGGAAGGGCCATGAACCGACGAGTCGAAATAACGCCGGACAAATAGGCCCCGGATTTCATTGATCCTGTGGACCGTTCGCCCCTCGTTCTTTCCGGATGCAAGTCCCGAGAACGAGGGGCTGGAACTGCAACCATTCCGGTTTTTCGAACCGGCCGCCGATCGTTTCTATTTTGTCGGCGGCATTTCCGATGCCAATGGCGATCCCACCAGGCCGGACAAGTTCTTCGAGTCCTTTTTCGACGACGCCGAATATTTCACCCACGCGGAGGTCGGGTGGATCTCCTCCTGGGAAAAACGGTTCGACGATAACATCCACCTGACCTGGTGGCATGCGGATGAACGCGAAGCCGCAGGCGTATCCGACGGCTGGGGCCTGAGCGTTTCCTTCAGCCACATCTTCGGAGACACCTGGGAGCCGTTTTTGCGCGCTGGATACGCCGAAGACGGAGGTGCACTGTGGGAACGTTTCGTCAGCGCGGGTGCCGCCTACCATATTCACGGCACAAGAGACGCCCTCGGCTTCGGATTGAACTGGAGCCGCCCCAACGAGGATACGTTCGGCCAGGACTTGGACGACCAGTACACGGCCGAACTCTACTACCGGTTCCAGGTGCTGAAAGTGCTGACCGTCACGCCGGATATCCAGTTTTTATTCAACCCGGCGCTCAACCCGGACGAAAACCTGATTGCGGTCTGGGGACTGCGGACGCGGCTGGCGTTTTAGAATGGATGGCCAAACCTTTCATATTGATCACAACCGCTCTTTTTTTAGATTGCTTCGTATTTCATCCATTCGAAAGGAGTATGAAGGTTTATGAAACGAATACTGTGTTGGGTTACGGCGGAAGACCACGACGAAGACTGGTTCGTTGTCGCCTCCTCTCCGTAGGAAGCGGCCTGGTATTGCGAGCGAGAGGAAGGCTACGAGGAAGGGCGACACTTTTTCCGAGAAAGTCTTGGATATTCTTTCGGAAACCGAGGCCGAAGCAGGGCGGACATCCCACGAATTGCTTCTCTAACTGGGCGCGAAATTTCTCACTCGGGAAAATGCCCCCGATTCCGCGACGAACCATTTTTCTTGACAGACCGGCCGAATTTTTGCCATAGATTTGGACGTGGTATGGAAAAGGTGTCGTGCTTATCCTATCGTTTCAAATCTTCCGAGGACTGGAATAAAGATGAAACCGCTCGTGTTTTTAATCTCTCTGTTAGTGGCGCTTCCTGCTTCGGCTTCCGCCGCGGTCGTCGCCTACACCTACGACAATGCGGGCCGCTTGGTCGGGGCCGATTTCGGCAACGGCAGAACCATCACGTACGCCTATGACGCCAACGGGAACCTGCTTCAACGAGAGGTGCGAGTACGGCCTCCGCAAGAGTATTTTCTCGATGTGGAGGTCAGCCCGGCCGGGTACGTTACGGTGACAGGTGACAGGATAAACTGCCCGGTCGATTGCGCCGAGGGTTACGAAGAGGGCGCGGAGGTTCGATTGACGGCCGAAGCTGCGGCAGGGATGAAATTCCTTCAGTGGCAGGGCAGCCTGGCTGGCCCGGCCAACCCGGACAGCCTGACCATGGACGCAGACAAATCGGTCTCCGCCTTTTTCGGAGCGCAGAACGGCGACACGGACACGGACGGCGTTCCTGACGCCGTCGAGAGCGGCCCCAGCGGCGACAATCCCGCTTACGACGGCGACGCCAGCGGAACTTGGGACTACCAGGAACCGGGTGCCGCATCCTTGGAAACTGCCGCTGGAGGGGCGTATGCGACTCTGGCCGTGCCTGCGGGGTCGGGCCTGGTTCTGAAAGAGGTTCATGCCATGGTCAACCCGTCGCCGGGGAATGCGCCGGCAGACGTTGCATTCCCGTATGGCTTTTTTACATTCAGGGTTTCGGACATGGATGCCGACGGCTGCACCGACCGTAAATCGAACCTGCCTTTTGCGACATTCGTGGAGTTTGTATTCACCAGGTTTTTCGTTGCATTTTTCGCAGACGCCTTCGGCAGCGTCGAAACCGCCGTCCACAATTTTGTCCGTGTATTCCTTGATTGTTTGCATTATGCCCATTGACGCCTCCTTTTCCGATTCGCGTTCAAAGTCGTCGATGATCCTCCAGGATCGTTTCAAGGCACAATAACACGGAACGGCGCCCGCCTTTAGGCATGCGGACAAAAGAAGGCGGAAGGCGAAACAGGACCGCGACGCCTCGATTGAACTCGACATGATACCCAAGAGAATGGTCCCCATGTTGAAAGTTCCTCAAAGAGCGGGGTCAGGCGGGGTATTATTATATTTTAAGAGCTGGGTAAGCTGGGTAATCTGGGTAATCTGGGTAATCTGGGTAATCTGGGTAATCTGGGTAATCTGGGTAATCTGGGTAATCTGGGTAATCTGGGTAATCTGGGTAATCTGGGTAAGCTGGGTAAGCTGGGTAAGCTGGGTAAGCTGGGTAAGCGGGGTAAGCGGGATAGCGGGATAGCGGGGTCAAAACTCGCAACATAAAAAAACTCGCAGCATAACGTCCCCCTTCACGTACCGAACGTCCCCCTTCACGAACGTCCCCCTTCACGTATTTTGCTCGTAGACGACGAATTGCCGATCGCCAGAATGGGCGGACAGATTCTCAAGCGCCTGGGCTATTCGGTCGAAAGCCGTACCAGCAGCATAGGCGCCCTGGAACTGTTTCAGTCAAAGCCGGATGAATTCGATCTCGTCATCACGGACATGACCATGCCAAATTTGACAGGGGACCAACTGGCGGTCGAGCTTATGAAAATCCGCGAAGATATCCCCGTCGTGCTTTGCACGGGATACAGCCAAAAGATATCCGAAGAGACGGCTTCGGAAATTGGAATCAAAGCCTTTGCCTACAAGCCGATGGTGAAAGCCGATCTGGCGAAAACGGTCCGGGAAGTGCTGGACAAGGCCAAAGCAGCCGATCAAGGATGATTGCGCTATTTGTCAGTTCCAGCATGCCGCTGCCAAGTCGATGGCGCCGATTCAATTGAAAAACGGTCCGGAAAGCGCCGCCGGGCCATAAATGCCGCATGCCGGGGCAAGTTTTCGCTTGTCCTTCGATAAACGCACTCACTCGAATGGTGTTGATGCATTCCCTTGTCGGAAAGACTCGTATGCTTCGCGCATCTTTACTATTTGATCACCAACCAATACATAATCGACAAATCTGACTCCTATCAGCCCGGGCGGAAATTCATAGGCATAGATATTTCCTTTTCGATAAAACACAACGCTTTTGCGCTTCTTTTTACACCTCTCAAACTCGGCAATCAACTTATGGAATTCAGGGTCTTTTTCTATCTCTTCGCACGACCAACGCCCGTATTGAAGAAGAATATCACCTTCATTTACCCCTTTTTTTTCAGCCTCGGATGAAGGTACTATTTCTTGGGCGATCACAATCACGTTACTGATCAGGGGCTGGTCATCGACGCCAAAAAAAGATTCCTCCGTTTTATTTCCGAATTGATCGTACTTCTTTCGCACGGCATGAAATCCATCTTTGTGCAGACAGGGCTTACCATCGATACCGTAATAGCGCTGTTCTGTGACTTTGCCTTGCCGGTCGTATTCATACCTTACCATTGCATATCCGTCCGAAATCACGACAGGATTGCCATCACCCCCTATCCAAGTTTTTGCAGCTTCATTGCCTTGGTCGTCGTATTCAGTATGGAAGCCATGATGGCCGTCTTTATGCAGACATGGTTTTCCATCGGCATCGTAGAAGCGCACTTCAGTTACCTTACCGTATTGGTTGTATTCATACCTTTCCGTGGTATATCCATACACAATCGCGACAGGCTCGCCATCAAAGCCTAAGCAGGTTCTTGCAATCACATTGCTCGGATCGTCGTATTCGATTTTGAAGCCATGATAGCCGTCTTTGTGCAGATATGGTTTTCCATCGGCATCGTAGTAGCGCACTCCAGTGACCTTGCCATATTGGTTGTATTCATACCTTTCCGTGGCATATCCGTTCGCCAGCGCGGCAGGCTCGCCATCTGTGCCCAACCAGGTTTTTGCAACCTCATTGCCTTGATCGTCGTACTCGGTTTTGAATCCGTGGTATCCATCTGTTTGCAAACAGGGGTTTCCATCGGCATCGTAGTAACGCTGATCAGTAACCTTGCCGCGTTGATTGTATTCCGACCTTACCGTGGCATATCCTTCGTCCAGCGCGACAGGCTCGCCATCTGTGCCCAACCATGTTTTTGCAACCTCATTGCCTTGATCGTCGTACTCGGTTTTGAATCCGTGGTATCCATCTGTTTGCAAACAGGGGTTTCCATCGGCATCGTAGTAACGCTGATCAGTAACCTTGCCGCGTTGATTGTATTCCGACCTTACCGTGGCATATCCTTCCCCCTGCGCGGCAGGCTCGCCGTCTATGCCCAGCCAGGTTTTTGCAACCTCATTGCCTTGATCGTCGTACTCGGTTTTGAATCCGTGGTATCCATCTGTTTGCAAACAGGGGTTTCCATCGGCATCGTAGTAGCGCTGATCAGCAACCTTGCCGCATTGGTTGTATTCCGACCTTACCGTGGCATATCCTTCCCCCAGCGCGACAGGCTCGCCGTCGATGCCCAGCCAGGTGTTTGCAATCTCATTGCCTTGATCGTCGTACTCGGCTTTGAAGCCGTGGTATCCATCTGTTTGCAAACAGGGGTTTCCATCGGCATCGTAGTAGCGTTCCTCATTCACCTTGCCGTCTTGGTTGTACTTATACCTTACCGTGGCATATCCGTCCGATAGCGCGGCAGGCATTCCATCAATCCCCAAACGGGTCACTTCAATTTTATTGCCACGGTTATCATATTCGGTTCTGACACCATGAATTAATTTCTGGAAAAGACAGGGCTCATATTCAATATCGTAAAATCGTGCTTCTTCAACGTTTCCATATTCATCATATTCACAACGAGTTATTGCAAAACCTAGCTTTACCAAACACAATTCTAAATCTTCATTGTAATTTCTTTCTTCAACTGGATTTCCAAACATATCGTAAACAGATCGTGCTCCGGAATTTCCTGCGCTGTCAAGCATGTAATTGCCAGCAGCATCAATTGAAAATAGACTGACACATAAACCGCGCTCGTCGTATTCAAATCGCTGTCCATAGGCACCCCATTTTCCAGGTGCGGGGTCTCCATGAATATCTCTAAACTCATGGAGTTCCTCGAAGCCTTTGGCGTTGTATGTAATCTTCACATATTCGGCGCCGCTTTGCCGCTGTTTTTGAGGAAACCCCATGGGGCCCACGAAATGTGCAGAGACGGTCTTTTCCATTTCCGGCGATGGAGAGTAGACCAAGCCCCAGACCATGTTTCCGTCTTTGTCAATGCCCTTTTCGTAGACAATGCGACCGTCTTCTCCCCGGACAAACTCCCATTGGCATACGCCGGTCAGCTTTTGCCGCATCACATCGGACAAGATCGCTTGCTGCCGATTATCGACATCTTCTTCGGATTGCGACCACAAGTAAGTTTCCATGGAATGCTCAAGCGTCGGTTCGAAATACCCATTGACAGCCACAACCCTTTCGACGGGTTTCGGCGGAAAGAAGGGCAGTTCTCCAGATGGAAAAACCAACCTGGGGTCACGTTTGCCGTGTTGGATGAATTTATAGGAGCATTGCCGATGGGCGGCCTGCTCTGGGCTCAGCTTGCCGATTCCTTCCGGGAAACCATGGCGTTTGACCATCGCCCGGTAATAGGTGACGTGTTCCTTAAAAAACTGATAATGGATGAGCCCCGCCAGTCCCGCCACCAGAAGGAGGAGCGCCGCAATGCCGCCCATGGCCCAGCGCAAGCGTCTTTTTTGAATGGCGCTTTCTTTGCGGAGGGCGTCTGTTTGCAGCCGTTCAGACCGAAGTTTCTCTTCGTTTCGACGGGCGTCGCGGGTTTCACGCACGACAGGAGTCAGGATATCGTGGCTGAGTTCGACCCAACGCAATCCCTGGCGTTGCTCGAAACGCAGAACGCGGCGGTCGGCCAGCTCCCTGAGTTCGGCGTCGGGAACACCGGCAGCGGTCGCATCGTCCAAGGCTGCGGCGCTGCGAAAGCCGTTGGCGGTGATGAGGCGATCTTCGATGAACGATGCGGTTCGCGTCGAAACCGAATCGACCGCGCCGAGATAAAAATCGCGAAGAATATCCGTATGGGACTGATCCACCAGTTCGATGGTGATGCGCGCTTCCTCCGAGGCGATACGGCGATTGTTTAGTTCCCTGCAAAAAAGGGACAGCAGCGCGGGTTCGACGCTCTGGCCGGCCATGGGGATTGCGCTGGACGGATTTTGCCTTCCCTGGGAGGTTGTCACCGCGTCGATAATGCGTTGGGCGACTGGCTCATCCACGAAATCGCCCCCCGGCTTTAGCACGGCCTCGAGGGCCTGGGCCCTGCTCATGGCTTGCAGGCTGAAACGATGCCTTCGCAGGGACGGGATTTGTTCGGTAAGTTCTTCCAGCCGGGCGAGAAAATCTTCGCGCAGGCAGATGACGACGCGATAGCTCTGCGTCTCTGCCGAGTAGCCGAGACGCCGGCCGCTTGCGCCGAGGAATTCGTCCAGCTCACGGGGCGGCGAGTTGTCGCACAGGTCCCCAAGTTCGGTAATGAGACGAACGGCTCGGGAAGCATCCGCCAAAGTGAACACCTCCTCGAACTGGTCAAAGACCAGAACCGGTCTGAGCAAGTGGTTTTTCTCGCTCCAGAATTCATGCCTGTGCAGGTACTCCCAAAGCGTTTCCGGCAATTGCGGTGCCACGCGCTCTGCAAGGGGTTCGACATCGACCTTGCGTCCGGCCAACTCTTCTTCCAGGCTTTCCAAGGCCTGGGTCTTGCAATCCGGCGCGCCATTTCCGTGATTGAGCCGGATGTAGACCGGAAGGAAATTGCGTTCTTCGATCCGGGGAAATACCCCTGCGCGCAACAGGGAGGTTTTGCCGACGCCCGATGGACCGTAAATGGTCGTTTGCGGGGACTCGGCGATAATGAGGGCCAATTCTTCGGCCTCTTGGCTGCGCCCGTGGAAGACGGACGCATCGTTTTCCACATAGGCCGCCAATCCAAGCCAGGGATTTTTTTTCCGGTCTTCGGTCTGACTGGTCGTTGTCATCGTCGAGCCTCCTCTTGCCTGCGCAGCTTGCGTATCTGACGGCGACACATGTCGAGAAAGTCCTGGGAGACCTCGCCGTCGGGCAGGCGTTGCCATTGTACATCCATAAATTCACGCGGAATAAACGGTGCGTCTTCTTTTGTTTCATCGATCGCCAGCGGTATGACAAAGGGGATTCCCGTTGGCCGGAATTGAGTTTCTTCGATGGCGTGGGCCCACTCCAGCCTGAAAAATCTGCGTTCGGAAGTGACGACATGCCGGGAAATGATCGGCAAAAAAAAGGCGCTCTGTTCGATATGGCGGAGAATTTTCTTTTTATACCGGTCTCCGGGCTCCAGGCGCTGCGAGTCGAACCAGACATCCAATCCGGCCGATTCGAGGCGTTGTTTTATCAAGGCGGCCGCCGCGTGATCTTCGCTGGCGTAGCTTATAAAGAACGAACCCTTTTGGAAGGGATTGTCGGCATGTTCCTTCAAGTGGGTCCGGTCGTGTTCTCCGGATGTTTTCGATGCGTACTCCTTCCACCGGGAGGCCAGTTCGGCCACGAATTCGCGCGCGCTTCCGTCCTTGTAGAGGCGTGTCTGGCAGCGCGACAGAAACAGGCTCAGTTCCATGTCTCGCCGCGTTTTTTCATCGGCCACGACGCCCTGCTGCTGCTTTCCGATAAACAGCGAATCGGCCTTCAATGCGCACAGGAAGAAGCGGGACAGCCAGTTTTCGAAGCTGCAGCCCAGTATCAGCAGAAACTTGTCCCGAAGGGCCCCCACCAGGCGGTGGGGACGGCGGTCCTTGTCCTGCCAATGGTGGCCGAACTCCAGAAGGTCCTCTTCGGTAAGCACATACTTGGGCAGCGTATTGGCCATGCCGAACACATGGTAGACAACCGGCGGATCGATCTGCGCGCCGACGGAACTGGCCGGGATGTCTTCGACGCCGCCTCGTTTTGCAAACGAAAGCGAGCATGTTCTGGGCTCGCCCTGAAAGCGCGTCTCGTTTATGGCCCTGGCCATGAAACTGTCGCAAGTCGTCGAAACGAACAGGTCGAACGGCTCGATCTGCGCCAACTGACGCAAGGGTTGCGGCAATTCGACCTGCTGCAATTCCTGCAGGATGTCCCAGACTTCATAGTAGGGTTCGGACGGGTCGCTGCCGGGACTGCACGAGTAGATGTAAACCACTTCGCTCATGTCCGAGCTGTCGTCCAGGCCCTCCACGTCGAGTCTTTCCGCCAACTCCCTTGCGATATGGGTGTAGAGCGGGATGGCTTGTCCATCGACGATCACGTCCAGAAGCTCCGCTCCGATCACCGGGATAACCCTTCTTTGCTCGATCTCGGTCATCAGACGCTTCCAATTGTTTTTTCGGAATGTAGCGATCTGCATATGTTCCTCCACGGCCTTTCTTGGGCAGTTTCTGGATTTCCGATATTTCCTATGTTTTTTCGGCTTTGCGTATCTCGAATCCAGCCGCCAGTATTGTCTTGAGCGTAGTTGACGCAGTCAGCCGGTCGTATTCCTTTTCGGACTCCGGAAGCCGGTCGTAGGCAACCAGACAGGGATGCGTCCTTTTTTTGTCGTCGCGCAGCGGCCCATAACACCAGCCGTCGTCAAGACGCCGCTTCATCCAGACCTCGTGAACCTGCATGGCCAAAACTTCGAGCAATTCCGACAGTTCTTCCGGCAGCATTATGCCGTCCACACCACTTGGACTCTGATTATGGTTCTCCATTTCCACCTCTGTAACCTATGACACCGTCATCCCATATCGCTATGTTGTGTTATTGTATTCGGAGTACGGATAAAAATTCCCCACTCCAAGGTTTCCTCCCTCGGCGGCCATTGAGACAGCCGGTTCCATCAAAAGGGCCATTGCCCGATCTTTGCGGTCAAAATCGGTATCAGCCGTTTCGTACCACCTTTTGTCCAAGCTCTCTCAACAGCGACGGCAGACGGCTGGCGGCCTTGCAGTCGTATTCCTTTGCGCTATCACGCAGCTTTTCCCAAGGAACCAGATCGGGGTGTAGGCGAGCGCGGTCATCTCTTTGATCAGACGGTGCATATCTGTAGCCAGCCAGCAGTCGTTCAGCCATCCAACGGTTATGCTCCATCTTTGCCAGAGTCTCGATCTGGCTGTCCGTGAACTCGAAAATGGCGATATCTTCCTTCGGGGCCGCCGCAGTTCGGCTGCAACCCATTGCGCGCAGTTTGATATCCATATGGTCGTATTGCTGGCGATTGGATTCCTGATGGTCAGGGCTGAGCATTTCCCAGGAAGGGATCGTTTTAGCAGCGGCCCGTTCAGGTTCACGCATGGCAACCAGCCTGCGATGTGCTTCATGAATGCGCAAAGTGGTTTTGCTCAGGCGATCCTGAATAATAGTATCGAGACCGCATACTTCCTCTGCTCTGCCGAAGGCGGTTACTTGGACGGACGCCGTACCCGCTGCTTGTTCCTCAGGCCCGGCCTTCTTCTTGTGCGCACTGTCCACCAGGTCCGCCAGTGCCGTCAGCCTGGGCAGCCAGACAAATATCGTCAGGGGCCCCATCCTGTTTCGCCAAAGCAGGTCCTTGAGTCGCAGAGCGGTTTCGAAGTTACGCCGTTCGTCCTCGAAACAGACGATGACAGCTCCCTTCACCTGGGGTTTTTCCAAACGGCTGTGGAGTACTTCTCTGAATTCCGCAGCCTTTACGCCGGGCGGCATCTCCTTGAACTCCGCGTTGCAGGCATATTCGACGGCGATATCTCGGTATTCATCCGCCACGCATGCGGCGCTGCACGGCCTTAGCAAGCTGCAATCCCAGTCGTCGCAGCGCTCGGACGGATTCGAAAGGTCCAGGGTTCCCGGTTCCGGGCAAAACGCCGGATTGCGGATTAAAAAAGAGCTTTTCCTGGTTTCCATGTCGTGGTCGAAAACAGTCATCCTCGAGCGCTTGTGGGAGGGGAAATGGGCTTGGCGTACCGTCTGAAGGGCCAGCTCCTGCCCCATAGGCCCAAAACCGAGCAATACGTAATGGGCAATCTGGTCTTCCTGCGGAAAGCAGCTTAACAAATGTTTTGCCGCAAACTGTCTCGAGGTTGAACGAAATATGTCGAATATTTGTATTTTCGGGCTTTCGCGGCAGATGCAATCGCCTTCCCAAAGGCATGCCTCCTCCACCATCCGAGCCTGAAGCGGGTCGGTGATGTGTATATGGCAGACCGGCCCTTCTCTGCCGCCGATTCGGCGCAAATCCATGGCCGCCTTGATATTGTCCGTATCGGAACGGGTGACGAAAAACACTCGTTCGGCCTTGTGGGCCCGCGCGCGAACGAGCAGTTCACGGTCCGTCGCATCGCCTTGAAGAACGATGGCCCCTTTTTCCCGGCATGTCTGAAGTTTCCGTTTTTGAAAGCCTTTGTCGATGATCACAAGCGGAGTGCAACGCCCAAACACCCGATTGGCGCACTCTGCCGCCAATGTAGAGCCTATGCGGCCCAGCCCGCAGATCACGATATGCCTGCGGCGCAAAGTCCATCGCAACAGGTCCAGCTTGCGCAGACGCAAACTGTCGAAGGCATACATCAGAAATGTGGCGATCGACATCAACATGAAGCCTGCCGCCAGAATGGAAGCCAATGCCGTAAACCAGTTTCCGATATCTTGAGCACTGAAGTTCAGCAAGAATATCTGCGCGATCCGATATGGCATCACGCTCCAGTCGCGCAAAGCCTTGCCCGCGCCTTCAGGCAACTCAAGGTCCTGCGTTAACGAAACCCCGGCATCCTCTGACCAGTTAAGCTCCCTCGTTAACGGGCAAGTACCGATAGCGGCAAAGACGAAGGTCAAAAAGCCTATGATGAGAATAATTCCGACCCCGTGTCGCCTCCACTTGCGAGCCAGCCACCAAAAACAAGAAATTTTATTATTGTTTTTTTCGCGCATTGTTCAGCCTCCGCTGCCAACGCGGCCCTGTTTGCAACCAAATGGCAGCCAAGATACCGATTATTTCGAAATCTGCCCTCCGCAACACGTACAAACGGTTTCGCCCGCAAAGGTCGGAGCATCCGCCGCGATCATGGCATTGTGAGCTAAGCTCCCCTCCACCGCCTCGTCGTCCTGCTCGGATGATTTCTGATGCTCGACTTATAAGACAGGAACTTTCCTTTTGTCAACGAAAAAAACTCTTGCTGAAAAATTCCCGAGATATTTTCCTGAAAATCGGAAAAAGCGTACACTATAAACAAAAATCACAACGCCATGAGCACATTTTAATTGAAAAACCGTGCTTTTTTTATTGCATTTTAACGTGAGCGTATAATATTTATACCTTGGATTTCGCTTTTCGGCGACCATGTTTTGACAATTTAAAAACGCGCGAAATTGTTTGATATCAATTGCATGAAGGAGAAAATACCGTCATTATCGACATATTCATGATTAATTGTCGTTAGACGAACTGAACGAATTCGTTCTCCGCATCTAATATAAAATCCCGTAGGAACGGAAAAAAAGTACGGGAAAGGGGAACGAAAAATGGTTGAATACGAAACAAACGAAGTCCGGACCAAACCCGTCGGATTTGCTCCGATTCTCGATCATTATTTTAAACGAGCCGGGATTTGCGAGATCATCGACGATCATTTCGATCTGGAGCCCCCACGGAGAAAAATCCTGAGCCACGGCTAGGCTTGCGTCGCAATGACAACGGCGATTCTTTTTCAAGTACTCCAGCTTTACCGGCTTTGCAAATTGGCGGAAGACTCGACGGTTCTCGAAACCGTTCTGCCGGAATTTTTACCTTGCCGGAGCATTCGATCTCGAACAATTGATTCGGTTTGCCGCCGTCCGGGGACAGGCAATGAAGGCAATTACCATCGACCAGGAAAACGGTGCCCGTATTCTTGTATGATCGCAAGTGGAAGAATTGAAAAAGGACTCCTCCCAAACCATGGTCAAATGCGCAGTTTCAAAACAACAGAACGGCGAGTCCTCCGATTATTTCTCTGCCGTATTTATTTTCGGCCTGGATGACCCTGCGTCCCCGGAATACTACATGGGAAGCGGAGAAAAAGGCGAATTGCTGTGCCTGGAAACCAGGGTGGAGCATTAAAGAGAAACCATGCCCTTCGACCGCGTGATTGTCTCCGTTGCGCTTAAAACTCTCAAAGTCTGCAGCGTTCGCCTGTATTTCGACTTTTTCAGGGAGGATGAAGACGGGACCAGAACCAAGCTCGCCTATGGAGAACACAAGGCCGTCTGGGTCACAAGAGACAAGGACAGAAACCCCGTTCACGCCCCGTTTCCGGACAAAATCAGGGATTCGTTTGGAAAAATCATCTCGGCACATAGCTAAAGCATACTGCCTATGGAGGGCATTGTTTACAGGATGGATCTTTTAATTGGTGGAAAGGGTGCATCAACGAATTGTCGGCGTCGCGACCGAAATCCGCCAATTTGAATCCGCCCGCGCCCCGCTTCGGACGCAGCATGCCGGGGCCGAGGCGGGAGGACGTTACACATTTGAAAGTCTCGTTGTATTTTCCAGGGTTAATTCGTTCTTCTAAAAATACATAATAAAATCAGTATGTTGCAGAAAATTCTGGTTAAACGGTCAAATTTGGTGTATTCTGGTGCGCAATTACATGAATCGAGGTGAAATCCATGTGTTTGCAAAAATTGATCGTTCGGCCAGTTTTGAAAACCGAGGAAGCCAGATTCCGCGCCCTTATGCAAAGGCACCACTATTTGGGATTCGTGCCCAAAATGGGGCAGACGCTATGGTACGTCGGCTGTATCGAGGGCAACTGGACTTCCTTGCTCGGCTTTTCGGTGGCGGCCCTTAAGTGCAAGGCTCGGGACAAATGGATTGGATGGGGACATCGTCACCAATACGGCCGTTTGAAACTGATCGCCAACAACAACAGGTTCCTGATCCTGCCGGGCTGGCATATCGGGAATCTGGCGTCGCGAACCATCGCACTGTGCCTGAAGAGAATCGGCGACGATTGGATGGAGTTTTTCGGACACAGGCTCGTTCTTGTGGAAACATTCGTGGATCCGGAGTTTTTTTCGGGCACGGTCTACAAGGCGTCGAACTGGCTTCTCGTCGGTCGAACGCGAGGTTTCGCCAGGAAAAAGAACGGCTATGCGGAGACGGTTGGAACTTCGAAGCTGGTATTCGTAAAACCGCTGGTCAAAAACGCAAGACGGATTCTGTCTCGACCTTTTCTCGAAAACGAATATGAAAAAGCAGGAGGTAGAATGAATTTAAAAGCCGACCACATGCGTTCATTGCCGGATTTTTTCAAAACGATTCGCGATCCTCGCAGAGCACAGGGCAGACGTCACAGCCTGCCGACGGTTCTCGCGATAGCCGCAGGCGCAATCCTGTGCGGAATGCGCGGATACAAGGCGATTTCGGACTGGGCCGACGACCTTGGGCAGAAAGCCAGGGCCCGTTTTTGCTGCAGAAGGGAAAAGGGCAGATACGTCGTTCCCAGCGAATCGATAATCAGGGACGTTCTGGTGCGCGTGAATCCGGACGATCTTGATTCGGCGCTTCGAAAGTGGAACGAAGCCTACGGGGCGGAAGACGAGAGCCTGGCGATCGATGGAAAAGTCATGTGCAACGCCATCGACGAAGACGGCAGGCAGGTCCACGTCATGAATGTCGTCGGCCATGAAAGTAATATTTGCTACACCCAAAAAAAGTAGGCACGCTGCCGGTCGGCGAAGGTTCGGACGAACAAAAGCAAACCAACGAGATAAAGGTCGCCATACCCCTGCTCGAACCTCTCGACATAGAAGGAAAAAACATAACGGCCGATGCCCTGCATACTCAGACGCGTTTTGCCGATTACATAGTGCTGGAGCGAAAGGCCCATTATTTTCTGATCGCAAAAAACAACCAGCCCACCCTGCGCTCGGATATCGAGTTCTTTTTTCAGAATATCGACTCGGAAGCGCAAGACGTCAATATCTCAAACGGAGAACACGGCCGCATAGAAACGCGCCGTATTTGGACGACGACCGAATTGAACGGATATCTGAATTTTCCGCATGTCACGCAGGCCTTTATGATAAAAAGAGAATCCATCGAGAAAAAAACGGGCAAGGTTTCAAAAGAAACCGTATACGGAATTACAAGCAGGCCTTCCGAGGAGGCATCCCCGGAAATGATAAATAGAACCATTCGCAAGCATTGGACGGTTGAAAACGGCTGCCATTACATTCTGGATTGGAACTACGACGAGGACAGATGCAGAATAAGAAAGGGATACGGTCCTGAAAATGTGGCGCGGCTCAGAAAATTCGCAATCGGTCTCATCAAATCCAAAAAGGTGGATAGCGTGGCCCAGAAAATGAGAAAGCTGAATAAAAACACCAGATCGGTTTTGGATTATTTGAAAATGACAAAAAATTCTCAAGCCTCCCGCTAGTAGCATGCAAGTGGTTTAGAACAAATTACCCGTGTTGTATTTTCGTTGACAAGAAGCGAGTTCCCGTCTTATACAAAACAGCCATTTGAAAAAAAATTACAGCAACTATCGCATGCGTTCATGCATTTGCTAACAGGGGAACAAAATGCTTATCATTCGTCGGGAACAAATGGGAATATTCCAAAAGGCCATTTCACCCAAGCTTCGCGAGGCCGTTGCAGAGGATCTAAAAAAGAAAGGAATCGAAGCCGAGGATGATCCGAAAAATCGCGCTGTCGCGCTGAGGGACAAATCCGGCGGCACGGCATTGATCCGCTCTGACAAAGACGCCAGCTTGTCTCTGATATCCGGGGAGAAGCGTACCCACCGTTTCGATTACGATTCCGAAAACCGGCTATCCGCCATAACCGACCCCTCAGGGTTCCGTACCGATTTCCTACATGATAGCCAACAGCCGTTGATCGGAATCTATAGAGGCACCGACAACGCTTACGGCTTCAGATACGACGAGTCTTCCAACCTCATTGAAATCAAGTACCCGGACAAAACGGCGCAACGGTTCGATTACGATAAAAACGGCAATTTCGTCAGATTTATCGACCGCAACGGCAACAAGCGGTCATATGTTTATTCCGCTACCGGGCAACTGACGAGTTGCATCGATGCAAACGGCAACGAGACCCGTTTCAGATACTCGCAACTCGACGCCCCTTGTGAGATCGAATTCGCCAACGGCAACCGGTACGATTTCGATTACGACCAGAACGGCGCATTGAGCCGATTTTATGTCAACGGCGAACCGCAAGCGGCTTTCAAGTTCGATCCGAGTACAGGGAGTCTGGCAATATCGGGCGCGGACGGCGAACAATCGAAGTTGCTTATCAAAGAAAACAAACTCGTCGAAGCCGTCAGCGGAAACAGCCGGATCGAATTCGCCTACGACACCGAAGGTCGCATCCTCTCGGAAAATGCGTATGGCGGAACCGTCGAGTATGCGCGAAACGAAATTGGCGCTCTCGTCGGAATGGCAGCCCCCGACATGGGTTCGGCCCTATACGATCTCGACGGGGAAAACCGGATCAAAAGAATCGTCGCATGGCGGAACAAGCATTTCGATGTCGAATACAACCCCTCCGGAACATTGTCGGGCATTTCTTTTTTCAGTCGGGATTAAGGGGGGGGGAACCTCTTTGCGCGACCGACAAACTCGGGAACGTGGTCTGGCAAGCCGAATACGACGCATTCGGCAAAGCCCGCATTCAGGTCGGAAAAATCAGGCAGCCCTTCCGCCTAGCCGGCCAGTATTACGACGAAGAAACCGGATTGCATTACAACCTGGCCCGCTATTACGACCCGCAATCAGGCAGATTCCTGACAAGGGACCCCCTTTTCGAGGAAGGTGGAAGCGGCAATTTTTACATATACTGCGATGGCGACCCTGTAAATCGCCTGGATTCCGACGGCGAATTCCTCCTTTGCGCCTGCCTCATCGGCGCAGCCATTGGCGCAGCCGTGGAAACATACCGTCAAAGCAAGGCGATCGAACGCGGCGATCAAAAAGGCTATAGCGGTTGGGGCATTGCAAAAGCCGCTCTGGTCGGCGGCGTGGTCGGGGCCGTGGGCGGCGGCGTCGGCGCCGCCGTCGAAGGTGCCTTCGCGGTAGGCGTAACGGCTACCGTAGCCGGAGGCGCCGGAGTTGGCGCTTTAAGTGGGGCCGTTTCCTCCGTCGCGGAACAATGCGCTTATGCCGCCGCGACCGGAGAATCTCTCAGTGCCTGGGAAATGGTCAAACAAACGGCGGCAGACTCCATAATCGGAGGCGTCATCGGTGCCGTGACCGGCGGCGTCGGAGGAGTGATGGCCAGAAGAGCCAGAAAAGGCGCATCGGAAGTCGCGGAAAAAGCTATAGAACATGTCGCTGAAAAAGCAGTAAAAGAGACCGCCGAGGAAACAGCGGAAAAAGCCGCGAAAGAAGCCGCCGAAAAAGCGAGGAAAGAGGCTGCGTCATCCGATAATGTGGCCACGAAAAAGATCTCGGACAATGCCGAAACCAATGCGGAATGCAAGCACGGCCACCCGGTCGATGCCGTGACCGGCGAAGTGATCGAAGCATTGCACGATTTCACCCTGTACGGCCGACTGCCTCTTGTATGGAACCGCTATTATGCGTCCCGCAAAAACACGCGCGGCGCATGCGGGCATAACTGGCAGTGTCCCGCCGACGCAAGGTTGGCCATCGACGACGACGGCAACGTGCTCTTTTTCGACGGTTCTCCCAACGCCACCATATTCCGAACACTGCCAACAGAAAGACCCGTTATGGAGGGTGTCAACGGCGCCGTGCTGAAACGGATCGAGGGATGGCTGATTGTAAGGCTGAAATCGGGCCTGAGTTATTCGTTCGCAAATCCCTACCCGTCGTTCAAGCAACTGGCCGTTGAGCGGATCGCCGATGCATGCGGAAATTATCTGCAATTCAGGCGAATCGACGGAAATCTTACCGAGGTAGCAGACAACTGCGGTCCGGTCGTAAAGGTCGCCGGTCGCGACGGTCTCATTTTTCAAATGGACGCGGTAAAAGCCGACGGGACCTTGGCCCCTCTGGTTCGATACGAGTATGACGATGCAGGCGAGCTGGTCGCCGCAATGGATGCCCTGGGCGCCGCCCACCGATTTGAATACGCCCGCGGCATGCTGACCCGAACCACCAACCGCAACGGCGTCGCATTCTGCTACGAATACGACGGACACACCCCTCCCCGATGCGTGCATACCTATGGACCCGACGGACTCTTCGACTACCGTTTTACCTATCTCGACCACGAAACCCGCGGCATCGACTCGCTTGGCAACCCGTTTGTCCTGAAATTCGACGACAACAACTTGTTGATCGCCAAAACCGACAAAAAGGGCGCCACAACCCGATGGGAGTACGACGAAGCCTGCTGCATCGCTGCGGTGATCGATCCGGCAGGCAAAAAGACGGTCTACCGAAACGACCGAGCCGGCAATTTGACTTCCGTCACCCGGCCCGATGGCCGGACCCTTCGCATCGAATACGACCATCGGAACAACCCGGTGGTCATCACCGATTACAGGTCCAATGTATGGATCCAGCATTTCAACGCGGCTGGTCAGTTGGTAAGGCTGATCAGTCCTGTCGGGGCCGCCACCAGATACGAGTACAACCCGAAAGGGGATTTGATTGCCGTTACCGATCCCCTGGACGCCCGCACCCGATTCAATATCGATGAAAAAGGAGATCTGACCAGCATCGTCGATCCGGCAGGAGAAATGACATCCTACGCCTACGACGCCAAAAACCGGCTTCTGGGGGTTGTAAGACCGTCAAAAGAGTCTGTGCGGCTTGCCTATGACGACGAAGACAACCTGACCCTGTACAAGGACGAGGCCGGTCGCACAACCCGGCTCGAATATTGCGGCTTAAACGAGTTGTCAAAGCGGCAAAATCCGGACGGAACGACAGTCTCCTACCACTATGACAAGGAAGAAAACCTGATCGGCGTAACCAATGAAAGAGACGAGACGCTCCGGTTCATACGAGACCATGCGGGCCGCGTCGTGGAAGAGATCGACTATTGGGGAAACCGTCGCAGGTTCCGCTACGATCCGGCCGGGACCCTGCTGGAAAGCACCGATCCGCTGGGACGCGCCACCCGATACACTTTCGATCCGCTGAAACGGCTCACATCCAAAATCTTCGACAACGGAAAATCCGAGATCTTTGCCTACGATGAAAACGGCAATTTGATCGAGCACGCAAACAAAAACGCTACCATCAGACGCACCTTCGACGCCGACAACCGCCTGATCAAAGAATCCAGTGGCCACGACGTGACAGTCGTAAACACTTACGATCTTGCCAGCCACCGAATCCAGCGCGCCACATCGCACGGCAACCAGGTCGATTTCAGCTACGACCCGCTGGGCAATGTCACAGCCATTGCCATCAACGGCAAGGCCATGATCAAGATCGACCGCGACAGGCGGGGGAATGCCGTAAAAGATGTGCTCAACGAGCAAATCCAGCGCCGATACGATTACGATGAGCAAGGCTGTCTGATCGGCCAGCAAATATTGTGGGGATTGTCGGAAATCAAAAGGTCGTACGAATACGACCCCGTCGGCAACCTGATCGCCCGCAAAGATTCCGCCAAGGGCGACTGCTACTTCAGCTACGACCCGTGCGGCCGCATCGACCGATATCTAAATCCCGAAGGCGAAAACATGAAATTGCTGTACGACCAGGCTGGCGACCTGTTAAGACAACGCGGTCGCGAGGCTTCCGAACTACGTACCATGGTTCGCGAAAATGCCCAATACCAATTCGACGACGCAGGCAACCTGGCGAGCCGCAAGGACGAAAATCGCGAATTGTATTTCCACTGGGATGAAAACGACCGTTTGATTCGGGCCGAAGGCGACGACGGAACAATAGTCCGTTTTGCCTACGACGCACAGGGCCGTCGAATCGCGAAACAGAACAATCAAGGCGTCACCGCATTCGCATGGAACGCCGACTGCATTCTGTCGGATCGCAAAAAGGGTCGCGGAGCAAGGGAGTTCGTGTTCTATCCCCGATCCTTCGAGCCTCTTGCCGTCATTGAAGCGGACAAATCCATTGTCTTTTTTCACAACGACATTGTCGGCGCGCCTCAGGAAGCGGCCGACGACCATGGAAAAATCGTCTGGTCGGATGGCAACGTTGTGGCCGAAGGACTCAATCTAAAGGAAGGCGGAGGCGTCAAACGAGTACACCCGGCGCTAGGGGACAAGGCACGGGCTTCATGTGCGGAGACTACCGCATTGACAAGTCTGGCGAACGACATTGGGCCCAATACAACCAAGGAAGACCTCGCAAAGCTTTTCAACGAGAAAGGATACACCATCGAAACGTACGAGGGCAACAAAAGACACTTCGAAAAGGGAAAGAGATATGCCGCCAATCCATGCGAACAATGCAAGGAGATGATTCAAGACATAGGCATTGAAAAAGGAGTTTTCGCTCACAACACCAGCAACAATAGAAACAAGCTGAAATCCTGGAACGGCGAATCGACATACAAGCCGATGAAAAAGTGCAATCTGAAATGAAACTAAAAATGAAAAACAGCGATATTCTTCGTATTTTTCTGGACAATTATTCGTACTCCCATGAAGGACTGGAAGCTTTTTGGGGTTCTTCCATGGATGAAATCGACGAATTGCCTTCAAACGGGTCCGACACGAAACCGCTACAGGAGCTTGACGAGTGGCTGGACGGGCCAGGCCGTGTCCTTTTGCTGGAAAGCCGGGACAGCCGTTCGTGCACTTTGCTCCTCGCACGCTGGGCGCTTGCCCTTGGAAAAGCCGAAAAGGCCGACATCGCGTTTTTGCCTGTCAGTCCCTGCTTTGGCACGGCTATCGAGCGCGAAGCCCTTCAGATTCTTTTCGGGGCATTGCCCGCCTGCGCCACGGCCATGTTCTCCAACCCCTGTACTCCGCAAGAACTCCGACTGGCAATTAGAATCGCATTAAGCTGCGAATCCGAACCCGAGGACAAGCTTTTGCTCGCCATAATCGACGGCATCGATCGAGCGACGGATTGGCGGCTCGATATGGGGCTCCCGTTTCTCGGCGAAATCGGGGACGGCAAGAAACTTGTTGTTTCATTCCATGCGGATGGCAAATCGCAAAATATGGAGAAATGGCGAAAGCAACTGGTTCCCTCCGGTATCGGTGCCGCGACAATGCGAATCCCGAAGAACATGTACTCCCAGTCCAACAGCATGGAAAGCGACAGCGGCATTGTCGCAGGCATCGGCGATTTTTCCGAACCGGCCGGAGGAATTGCCGATGCGCTTTGCGTCGCCATGGCCCCTGTCTCTTGCGACGGCTTGCTCGCATTGTGCGGTATTCCGAAAAACATTCTTACGCCTGCGGATATAGAGAAACACCTCCTTGGAAAATGGATTGTCCAAAACGCCAACGGCACTTTGCGCTTCGCCAACGATGACGTCCGCAGCGAGTGGGCGGCGAAACTGGACGAGGAAAAACTCGACCGAGCGGAAAAACGCATCGTGGAGTACGGATTGCAAGTGCTTTCAACCATGACCTATAGCGAAGACGACGCTGCCCTGGAATACATGGTACGGTATCTTGGCGCTCACATGGTTCGCCGCCATGCTCCCTTGCGCCAACTTATGCTTCTGGCGTCCCCTTTATGGATGAAGCTATGGATGGGCCAACCCAATAGCCTCGTGGGCTACCTCACCGACGTACGCTGGGCGCGAAGAGTCGCGGAGAAAGACCTATGTCTTGCCGCCGATGTGGAAAAACGCCTGCTTGCGTTGCGCGATTTGCTCCGGTGCGTTGTCGTGGAAGCCTCCCTGCTGGACAAAGGAAGAGTAGAACCGGTCGATGCAGAAGAGCAGGCAAAGTACAAGGCCCCGCGCATCGATCTGACGCCAAGCGAACGCGTCGGACGTCGGCGAGTCGAATTAATCGTATCGTTGGCCGAGGTTGTAGACGAGCCTGAGCGCAGCGAAATGCGAATGCTGGTCGATACCGCGAAAAAAGCTTGCGCCGGTTGCGACTGGACGAATCAGGCGCCAACCGTCCATCCTGTTCCGGGTCGCCATTTGCCGGAGACTCGCCCGGTTCCCGAACATATCGGCCTGGATTCGCTGGAAGATATTCGCCTGGAAACCATTGACTCGCTCGACGATGGATATGAAGCGCTATTTTTGAATTACACATCGGCCATATGCGCAAGATTTGGCTGGGAACGGACTTTGGCCTTGGTTCGAAAGACCCATGGCATAAGCCGGATAACAGGCTTGGCGGAACTCGTACCATACCTGCCCCAAGAAGAACGCCCATCCGTTGTAAAAGAACTCATGGAAGACTATTGGCGCGACGGCGACGAAGATATGTTGCGCTCCATACTTGGATGCGCGCAATGGATGTCCGACGCCGATGCGATTCGTCTTCTTTGCACGACTTGGGATTGCAATCATTTCCTCTACGATTTTGAAGATTTTGAAGAGTTTCTCGTCGGCTGGGGCGGACTCGTCGATTTGGCCCCCATTTTTCTCAGGCTTGGGGGACCTCGCGCCATTGTCGAGGCGGCTTCCGCAGTTGTGGAAGTCGGCGAATGGCTTGGGTAGCGGAAAAGCGTAGATCGTTTATCAGAGGCCGGGCGCTGATCCATAACATCTCGGATTACGACCGAATTGTGACCGAGGACGACGAAGCCGTGGACAACCTGTTCTCCGAAAAGCAGCAGCGCCTTCTCGCCAGATCGTTGAATGCGGGATGGAAACCCGGCAGGCCTTTCATGGCATTCGCCAACGTGGGGTTGTTCTACGGCTTGGACCTTCCTCCCGTGGTGCCCGATATGTTCCTGAGTATGGATGTCGTGCCGCCCAAAGATGTTTGGATCAAGAAACATCGGTCATACTTCAGCTGGATTTACGGCAAGCAGCCCGAGGTAGCCGTGGAAATCGTCTCCAACACCAACTCGATGATCAAGTTTTTTCCGCCCAAGAGCTTGAGATGCGCGTCATTCCGGGCGTAGCGTAGCGGAGATCCGGAATCCAGGAAGTCTGCGGAAGCTCATGGATTCCCGCTTTCGCGGGAATGACGGAAAAAACTTGATCATCGAGACCAAGGGCGGAGAAATGGACAAAAGGTTCGACATTTACGCCTGGATCGGGGTTTGGCAATACATCGTTTTCGACCCCATGAAACTCGTGCAAAAAAGCGATTTGCGCGTTTACGATTTATACGCCGGACACTACACCCCAAAATTCGATTCGCAATTGCCCAACGTCGGTTTGCAGGCGATCCTCTGGGAAGGGCGATTCGAAGGAATCCTCGACAAGTGGCTGCGGTGGCGGGACCCGGAAGCAAACCTGATTCTCCTGGGCGAGGAAAGCGCGGAGCGGGAACGCGAAATGGCGAATAGAGAAAGCGAACAAGCCAACAGGGAAAACGAAGGGGCGGAGAGACTTGCGGCCGAACTCAAATCCATGGGTATCGATCCATAAGAAATCCTCGACGGTTGATTTTGCAACCGGCCATGTCCCGGCAGAATTCCGACCAGTGCAGTTGGGCTTGATAGGAAGGCGCAAAACTCGCTTGTCCGGGTAGCGCCGTCTTCCGCGGCGGCGCTACCGAGAATCTGCCAAGCAACTCCTGTGCAACAGTAGCCCATTCTTTGGTTCCGAAGAAGCTGCGGCCATGGTAAAAAAGGGCTGGAAACCGGATGTGGCTGCTCGTTCCCGCGCTCCAGCGTGGGAACGCCTGAAGGACTCTCCCGCGTCCCGTGCCCAGAGAATCACATCGCGCGCGTCAGTTTGCCATACGTTCACCAGACTAAGATGGCGAAAACAAGGAGCGCCATCCGGTTGACTGGACGCTGGAGCGTTCCGGTATGCGTTCCCACGCTGGAGCGCGGGAACGAGTAGCCAAGTACAAAGCTTATAGAACTATGCGGTATTGGGCTCCGTGTATCCATTCCTCCTCCAAAAAGATATTGAGTTTTTTGATTTCGGCGCCGACCATCCAGATCGCGTAATGCATATCGTCCAAGGCGATATCGATTCCGCCGAAGGCCGCTTCGCTTAATATGGCCCCGTTGTTGGGATCGACCCGGAGAATGGAATGCCTGCGTATCGTGCCCCTGCTTGTGAGAACGTAGGCGTGGCCGGAAGAAGAAATGGCTACCGTGTCGATGGCGGTTTCGTCGTCGGGATAGTGTCTCCGAACGGCGGATTCTTGTAGTCCGGGTCGGCATTGTCGAGGAACCAGATTCTCTTCAGGGAAGTCAGCGTCTCTTTGGCATAGTCTCTTGTGGAGTTTTTCTCCGATGTCGCCGCCAGATCGGACAGGACTCTTTTCCCCGCTTCGTCTTGGTTTTGGGAGATCATGCGAACGGCAAGTTCCTCGTGCCCGAGCAAGACAAACGCGGAATAGGCGAACTCGCGGTCTTGCGATTTTTCCGAATCCAGAAGAGGCCTGAACTTGTCCAGCGCCGCAAGCTTGTTGATTTCCAGTTGGCGATAGTTGTAGGCCTGTGTCGCCCAAAGGCCGATTCTCGCTATCAATACGCCCGAAACAAGGGAGGAGATCGAAGCCAGCTTTTCCCAGATGTCTTTGGATTTTTTGCCATCCGGTGCCACGTGTTTTCCTTCGCCCCCTTCTGCTTTTAAACTCGATGATCAAGTTTTTTTCGTCATTCCCCCGAAAGCTTCGAGTCCATGCGCTTCTGCGGATCTCCTGGATTCCGGGTCTCCGCTGCGCTGCGCCCGGAATGACGGCCGCCTCGGTCCAGTCGGAGGAAAAAACTTGATCATCGAGTTAAAGGATCAAGTTCTTTGTTGTAAACTCGTAAACGTTTGGGGACGCGAATGGCATATCCTCCAAATTGTTCACGCGAAACGGAAAAATACGCCTACGTTCCAGCCAAAAACGAAGTTGACGCAATCTTCAACCAAACGCGCACTTTCGGCAACCGGGTTTTTCCCGACGGCGATCCCAAAAGCGCCTTGGATGGGCGTTATCATTTTGAATACATTATTCGATAAACGGCTTCGGCACGGTCGTCGGACACCATAAGGCCCAGCAGGAAAATTCGCCGAATATCTTGATTTATTCAACGCTCTCGACTGGCTTGCAGCCATTGATCACCCCCAAAAACCAAGACAAAACACTTTACATGTCGCATTCATCCCCTAAACAGGTCGATCCGTCCGAGTCGTTCCATATCCGGCGGAAGAAACGTCGATAGCAGGCCAAGCGCTGACCATCCTAATAAAGAGAGGCCCTTCCTTCAATAATCTCGTCGGTCATCCGATGGGAGCGGTTTTGAAAATCGATCGGGATCTTCGCGCTGGCCAGCCATTGAACGCCCTGGCAAATGGTGTGAGCCCGAATGCAGTTGCATATCTTTGCATATTCCGCTCCTGACATGACGACCGAAAGGGGCACGTTTGAAAAGCCGGTTGCATTTTTGTTGACAAAAAGCGCGTTCCTATTTTATGTGATGCAGGGTGCTGTGGCAAAGAACCTTGTCGATGTCTACCGCTCTCTCGGCGGAGGCGGGAAAATCTATCGGGCAGGTCTCGGCTTGAGTCGACTCCGGGCGACACCTGGAAAGAAACGCTGTAACGCATCACCTGCCGGGATCGAACCTTTAAGGAGGAAAAAAACAAAAGTGCCGGGTTCATGGTTCGGGCCCTAATCAAAAACAAAAGTTTTGAATTTAAGAAAGGTGTTTTTGGACGAGTACAAATAAAAAAAATGTGGCAGTCCGTGTAAAATGCGGCAATCCGGCTTTTTGAAAAGGGATCAAACAAAAAAAAGAGGGTATATCATGACAGACGCGGCAAAATACGAAGCGACCGAGACGCTGAAGAACGGTATGGATGTAAAAATCAGGTCCATTCGGATCGACGACAAGCAAAAGGTTCACGAGGCCTTCCTGAACCTCGAATCCGAATCGATCTACACGCGGTTCTTCCGGCTTAAAAAGGACCTGACCGAACAGGAACTCAAGGCTGCCACCGAGGTCGATTTCGAGAACGTGGTGGCGCTGGTGGTGTCGGTCGGGGATGGGGCCGGCGAAATCATTATCGGCGGGGGACGCTATACGGCCTACGATACCGCAAATGGAGAGCGTGTCGCCGAAGTGTCCTTTCTGGTGGAGGAAGACTATCACGGCCAGGGAATCGCCAGTCGCGTACTGGGGCATCTTTCGCGCATTGCGCTGGATAAGGGCGTGAGTCGGTTCGTGGCGGAGGTGCTTCCAGAAAACAGGGCGATGCTCGCCGTGTTTTCCAGGGCAGGTTTTCCGGTGAACAGCCATCTCGAAGACGGTGTCATGCATGTGGCCATATCGCTTGCGGGCGATGCCGCTTGATTCGGTGATCCACAGATCTCCACCAAGGACATCGTCAAGGGCGCGGGGCAATTCTTCGGCAATATCGGACGGGCCCTTGTCCGCGACGAAAAAACGGCTGAAACCGGCTTATTTCTATTGACATCTTAGGTCGCAGATGAAATTAGAATTCCGACATCCGCCAAAAGCACGGTTCAAATGTTGCGTTGGACCGGGAAAAGGGGCTGGCTGAAGCGGAGCGTTTGGAGGCGACAAGGAGAGGCTGAAAATCGAATATGTGTCGTTTTCGGGGTCGGAATAACGGCGGCTGCTTGCGCAGCCGGTCCATCGGCCACTGAAAATGACAACACAACACAATTAAAACACGATACCCTATCAAGGAGGAGTAGATGAAGAAAATCCTGTTTTTGTTTTTGGGCTTGTTCGCGGCTTCGGCATGCTGGGCGGCCACGGAGCGAATGTGGGACTACCCGTTCGTCAATCAATACGAAGCGACGGTCCTGGGCACGCCGACCATGTACATGGCCCCGGTCCCCCCCAAGGTCCCGGTCAGGCAGTTCGAACTGACCGTCTTCGAGGATCGCCGGACGCCCGAGGTGTTCTGGTACCTCGACAAATTGAAATGCTCCCTGGTCTACCAGGACAAGAAGGCCCCGCTGGTGTTCAACATCGCCGGCACCGGGGCAGGGTACAACTCGGGCAAGATGATCTACATGCAGCGCGCCTTGTACGCGGCCGGGTTCCATGTGATCTCGCTTTCGTCGCCCACGCACCCCGACTTCATCGTCTCGGCCTCCGAATCCATGGTCCCCGGCCATATTGTCGAGGACGCCGAGGATCTCTACAGAGTCATGGAGCTGGCCATGGAAGAAGTGGGCGGCGATATCGAGGTGTCCGAATTCTATCTGACCGGCTACAGCCTCGGGGCGGCCCAGGCGGCCTTCGTGTCCAAGCTCGACGAAGAGCGGGGACTTTTCGACTTCAAAAAGGTCCTCATGATCAATCCTCCGGTCAGCTTGTACAACTCCGTGGAAATCCTGGACGACATGCTTGAAAATGGCATTCCGGGCGGCCCGGAGAATTTCTCCGAATTTTTCGACCGGTTTTTCGCCGTCATCTCCTCCTACTACAACAAGACGGGGCAACTGGACATCACCGATCCCGATTTTCTCTACGACGTCTATAAGTACAGTCCCCCGAAGGACACCACCCTGGAAGCCCTGATCGGCATTTCCTTCCGCCTGTCCTCCAGCGGAATGATCTTCACTGCGGATGTAATGAACGGCGGCGGCTACGTGGTCCCGCAAGGCGCTGTGCCGACCACGGGGACATCCCTGACCGACCTGTTTCTCGTGTGCAACCGGACCAGTTTCGAGGACTATTACCACGAATATTTCTACCCGTATTTCAGGAGCAGGGAGCCCGGCCTGGCGGAACAGACCCTGATCGAGCGCATCAGCCTCAAAAGCATAGAACACTACTTGAGGACCGCCGCCAAGATCGGGTTGATGACCAACGAAGACGACATCATCCTCGCCCCGGGAGAAATCGATTTCTTCGAAGAGGTTTTCGGCGACAGGGCGAAAATCTACCCCACCGGAGGCCACTGCGGCAACATGCAGTACAAGTGGTTCGTCCAGGACATGCTCGATTTCTTCAACAATTAGGGAGGTGACGGCAATGAATTCACAAAACCGCAAGAATATTCTGAAAATACTGGCAGCGATGCTCATGATCGCGATCTTGTCCTCCTGCGCCGCCAAGCAGGTCAAGCAGGAACCCGCGCCGCTGCGCCCGGCCAGCGAATACGTGGATCCGGACCGGGATTACGTGGTCAAGCGAGTCTCCGACCCCTGGGAGGGATTCAACAGAAACGTCTACAAGTTCAACGCCAAATTCGACAAGTACGTCTACCTGCCCGTGGTCAACACCTATCGGGTCATCTTCCCGCCCTTCGTGCGCGACGGCGTGTCCAATTTTTTCAACAACGTGGGGGAACTGGACAACCTGACCAATTCGATCCTTCAGCTCAAGCCGAAGAAAACGGGTATCACCGCCGGAAGAATCGTCATGAACACCATATTCGGCATCGGCGGGCTCATCGACGTGGCCACGCCCGTCGGGCTGCAACGACAGAACGAGGACTTCGGCCAGACGCTGGGATACTACGGCGCGGGGGAAGGACCGTTCATCGTGCTTCCTATTCTGGGGCCCTCCAACCTGAGAGACACGGGCGGCCTGGCATTCGACGCGGCCGCCTTCTACGCCATCGATCCGTTCAATTTCGACCACAACGAGGAGTTGAGCTGGATTTACACGGGAATGAATGCGGTCGATGCGCGGCACCAGAACGAATTCCGGTATTACCGAAGCGGATCGCCTTTCGAATACGACATGATCCGCCTGTTCTACACCGAAGGACGAAAAATACTGGTCGATGACTGATTGAACAAGGCGCCATATCTCCAATGGCCGAGGCCCCCATGCGCCGAATCTGCGATTTTTTTCCTGCTTTCAGCGGTCTGCGCCTCGGCCGGACCCGTTTTGGAGCGAATTATTGAAAACAAGGTGCTTTTTCAGGGTCTGCGGCGGCTATGGCGGCATCGCATCCCGGCTGTCCTCGCTTTCGGAACGGATTTCGATGCGCTTAATTGTCTTTCCCTTTCGGCAACGAACGATTTCGCATATCCGAAATTATTTTCATCAACTGGGGTCCATAAGGCCATGACGGGTGCTTTTCCATGATTTGTCGCGCGTACTTTTCTGCTTCGGAGGGTTTTCCGGTTTTCAGATAGAAGTTGGCCAGCGCGTGGAGAAAGTCGAGATTGTCCGGTTCCAGGCGTTGGGCGTGCAAAAGGGCGATTTCGGCTTTTTCGAATTCTTTCAGATAGGCTCTGGTCAATCCCAGGTTGTAGGCGATTCTGGACCGTTGGGGAAGGCCCTGCGAGGCGCTTTCCAGGAATACGGCGGCTTCTGGCAAATTGTTCCGTTCGGCCAGCAAGAGGCCGAGGGAGTAGTGGACTTCGAACAAGTCGGGGTGTTTTTCGACGACTTCTCTCAGGAGCGATTCGGCCTTTTCCTTTTCCCCTCGTTGATTGTAGAGCATGGCGAGGTTGACCTTGGCCGGATAGAAAAGATCGTCGATCCGAGCGGCCTTCCGATATTGGGCAACAGCCTCGTCGAACCTGCCGAGCCTGGCGTACAGGTTTCCGAGGTTGTGCCTGGACGCGGCGAAGTCGGCGCTGTGGTACATGGCCTGCTCGTATTCTTTTAGGACGGTGAGGAATTTTTCCTTTTGTCCGTGGCGGAGACTTTCGGAAGGGACGCCCGCCAGGGCGTTCGCCGCTTCGATTCTCACCGCCTTGACAGGATCGTAGAGAAGAGGCGCGCAAAGACGGGCGCGCATTTCCGGAGAAAGAGCGTCGGCGTGGCGCAGGGCGGTCTGGCGGACGATAGCCTCTTCGTCGAGCAAAGACTTCTGCAAAGCCTCCCCGAAGGCGTCGCCCGGGAGGTTCGCCAGCAATGCCAGGGCCGTGGCGCGGACGATGGCGGGATACAGGCGGTCTGCGGCGATTCGAACCAAGTCGTCGGCAGATTCCGGGTTTGCGCGCCTTCCGCCCGCAAGAACGGTCCCGTAGTGGGGCTTGTATTTGCTGCCGTACCATTTGGCGATGTATTCGGAAGACCATTCGGGGGTCTTGTCGGCGTGGCAGCGGGCGCATGCGTTGGGCACGCCGATGGCGGAAGTCAAGTCGGGGCGGGGTACGCGGAAGCTGTGGTCCGGGCGGTAGTCGATTCCCATGTAGTAGCGGCCGGGCATGTGGCATTGTTCGCATTGGGCGCCTGTTCCGACATCGAACAGGATTTCGCCGTCTGCGGAACGAATCGCTTGGCCTTTTTCCCCTTTCTTTTTATGAAAATGGTGCGTTTTCGCGTCGTAGACGTCGGCCCGGTGGCATTGGAGGCACAAGGCGTTGCCTTCCTTGATTCTCCTTGCTCCGTGAAGGTCGTGGCAGTCGCCGCATTTTACGTCGCGGTGGTACATCTTGCTCTGCATGAAGGAGCCGTAGACATACACTTCGTCAAGGATTTGGCCGTCGGAGAAATATAGGCCTTGGGTCAGCAGCGTGGGCGCGGCGTAGTCTAGAAAATCCTCGTTTCGGTGGGCGTTGTCGCCCAGGGACATGCGCCGGGAGTGGCAGGGGGCGCAAAGCTCGTTTTGCCTGCGGGGGGACATGTTTCTCGTGCGGACGACCAGGCCGAAGTTTTCCGTTTCCGGGCGGGCCATATCGGGCAGTTCCGCCCAGGCCGCGTGGTCGGAACCCGGGCCGTGGCAGGCCTCGCAGCCTACGTCGATCCGGGACCAGGTCGTGTCGTAGGTGTCCGTTTCGGGATCGTAGTTCTTCTTCAAATCGGTGCAGTGGCATTCGGCGCACATGCCGTTCCAGTTCTGGCCGTTGTTGGTCCAGTAGAGCCAGTCGTCGGGAGAAAGCGGTTCGTCCGGGTAGAGGTGGTACCACTTTTTTTTCGTAACGTCCCAGGCGACGGGCAGGCATTGCAGGCGGCCGCCGGGGAAGGGGACGAGGTATTGCTGCAACGGGGTCCAGCCGAATGTGTGGGTGATTTGGTAGTCCTGGGTTTTTCCGCCCGGTCCCTGTGTTTGCACCATGAACTTGCCGTCCTTGCGGTAGAACCGGGTGGCGGCGCCGAAATACTGGAATGTCGCGTCGTCGAAATTTCCCAGGACCGTCTCTTCGGAGGCGACGTCCATGGCCAGATCGTGATGGGAGCCTTTCCAGCGGTCGTACTCGGGCTTGTGGCAGTCCTTGCATTTTTCGCTCCCGACAAATCGAGCTTCCTGCGCTTCGATGCCCGACCGCGCGAGCTTTTGCTTCAGCAAGTAGGCCGGGGGGCAGAGAATCGCGACTGCCGCCGCGACGATTCCGACGATTTTCCAGATTTTGAGTTCGGACAGTTCGTTCATTTGTCGGATGTCGGACCTTTTCGTCTAAGCGTTTTCCGGGTTCGGATAGGCGGCCTGGTCCGATTCGAAACGACTGCGCTTGATGGGACGGCCGGTCGCCACGCGCACGGTGTCGTTTTCTATCCGGGTTTCAAACAGGTCCAAAGCGCGCGTGGCCGGAGACTTGAGGACGTCCCCCTTGATGTCGAAGGCGGAGGCGTGGCACGGGCAGGCGAATCTCTTTTCCTTTTCTATCCATGGCACGGTGCAACCCAGGTGCGTACATTTCCGAGACAGCGCCAAAAAGCCGCCGTCGGGAAGCCTCGACAGATAAAATCCGCCTCTGGGAAAGGCCGTTACGGAACCGGGTTCGAAATCGTCAACCCGGCCTGCGTCCATCCAGTTTTTCAAAGCTTGCGCGCGGGTGGAGGGGCCATGCGATCTTAGGAAGGAAAATGCGATAGCGGCGAATTCCAGCAATCCGAGCGCCGCCAGAAAGAGCCAGAGTTTGTTGAGGAAACCGCGCCTGCCCGTATCCGTTTCCGCAGGTTTCTTTTCCTCGTTTTTCGCCGTCGATTTTTCAGTTTTTCCCATGTTGCGCGCCTAATGTCCGAATGCCAAGGCCATGCCTCTCCCCCTGAACCCGGCGTTGACAAGGGTCAGAAAAACGAACGCCGTGCAAAAGATCGTAAAAAGCGCCTGCACTGTTTCGTTGTCCGACATGGAGAACTTTTTTCTTGCGATCAGTAAAAATGCCGAAACTGCGGCGAGGCATACGGCAAGCGGGATGAGACCGTCGGCGATTACCGGGGAAAAGTCGAGGCCTGTTTGCAAGATACCTTTCGCATATTCGTCCAGGAGTACCAGAAATGCGGTTGCGACAGCGGAAAAGATCGCCGCCGAGGCTGCCGAGCGGCTCCCGGACTGAGAGGCGAACCAAATCCCCGAGGTGTTCGTCCGGTAGTTCCGGTAAGGCAAGAGGACGAGGGCGAGCAGAATCGCGGCGGGTATGACCGCGACGGAGAACAGGGGATGAAAATGCAAGAGAAGTTCCTGCAATCCGGCGAAATACCAGGGCGCCTTGGTCGGGTCGGGACTCAAACCCGGATTGGCGGGTTCTCCCAAGGGAGCGTCGAACAGGACCGAGAACGCCATGACGAAAGCCGTCAGCGCGCAGGCGACCGACGCTTCCCTCGCGAGCAGGTGCGGCGCCGAAGGGACCCTTCCGGAAACCGTCCCGGCTTCGCTATCGTCTTTTTTCGGAGTCGCCAGGCCTCCGGCCTTGCGAACGCGCCAGAAATGGAAGGCCATGGCGGCGACGAGAACAGCGGGAACCACCGCCGTATGAAATGTATAGAAGGTCTTCAACGATTCCGGCCCGACCTCGGGCGTCGCTTGTATCAGGTCCTTCAGCCATGGACCGGCGACGGGGAAATAATCCAGCAGTCCGGTGCAGATGGTCACCGCCCAATAGGCCAGCTGGTCGTACGGAAGCAAGTATCCCGTGAAATTGGCCGCCAGGACCAGGCCGAACAGAAAGAGACCTACGACCCAGTTGAACTGGCGCGGAAAATGAAACGCTCCGGTGAAAAACACCCGAAGAAAGTGCAGGAAAACGACCAGGACCAGAATGTTGGCGCTCCAATAATGAAGATTACGAATCATACCGCCGAAAAGGATTTCGCTCTGAATGGCTTGGACCGACTGGTAGGCTCGTGCGGGAAAAGGCTCGTAGGAGAATTTAAGAAGGATGCCCGTGAAGAGCTGGATTGCGACCAGCACGGCGGCCATGCCTCCGAGGCCCCAGGAAAGGGTGAATCTCAGCGTGGTCCGATCCACCGTCGCAGGTCGGAAATGAAGGACGAAATTTTTTAGATAGAATCGTTTCGATCCTCCCCCGCCCGGTCCCGCCGCCGGAAATATAGACCGGATGATTCGACCGCCTATGCCAAGCCTTCTTTCTTTCATGCATCGATTCATACCATTCGAAAGGGAGGCAATCAATATCTTTCGGGAAAAAGTCCGATCTGTGACTTGGACTTGGTTCTGCCTGTCAAGCCCGGTCGAAAATTTGAGCGAGTATCCAAGGTTTCTCACGGATCGACCGAGGAATCACCTTGGGTGATGAAAAACATCCTTTTTCGGGGGATTATTTTCCGCCGGAATTTGTTCCATTATTGAGGTTTCAGGTTTCAGGTGTCAGGAGTGGCATCCCGACATCTGAAACCCGACACCTGAAACCCCGAGACGTCGGCACGGAACAAGGCTGAATAATGAGCCTTCATTTCGAAGGGTTTTCATCACCCCACCCGTAGTCTATCCGGAGTTCCAGCTCGACGATGCCGGAACCGCCTGCGGTCTGTGATATGGCGGGTTCGCATAGGAGAGGGACACGGTCCGGACCCCGTTGTGTACGGCCGCCGGATTTCAACGGACTCTCGCGCATGCGCGGAGTTCTCGTCCGGCTCGGGAAACGCGCGCTCCGGCCGGAATGACGGGGCACGGAAATGCCGGAGTTAACAAACGGAACAAAACCAGCCCCGTCCAACTGTTTAGGCCCGCAAAGCCGGAACAAATTTCGGAGGAAATTTCATACCGAAAACCGGATGATTTTCATCACCCCAGGTCCTTTCCGTGGATGGTCATCTCCGCCTGGTTCAACAGCTGGACATCGCCCGAAACATCGAAGCGGATTTCCGCAGCGGCACCTTCTTCCACCGGCGACGGCACGGTATATGAAAGCATCGTCCGCCGCCATGGCCAGGGTGGCTTCGGAAAGGGCTTCCCATCCCGCGCCGAAGAGGTTCCCCCGGTGGACTTGGCCGTCGTCGAACGAGACAAATGTCTGGCCAGAAAGCTTTCCAGAATGCCGTTGGAAACGGATATTCCCACCAGGCGTTTTTCGGGTACTCCGTCGGCCAGGGCGGACAGGATCTAGGACAGGCTGGTGTCGGTCAGGCTTGTGAAATCGTTTGACTCGATCCGGACGCCGCCGATGACAAGCTCGACTCGACGGCCACGACTTTGGATTCTTCGGCAAGAGCGACCCACAGGTTCTTGTCCCGGACCACCGCGTCGTCGGGGACGCCCCCGAGTTCGTCTGTGGAAATAACCGCTAACTGTCTCAAGTACCGGTCCGGCATGAGCCGGTGATTGTCATGCCAACGGCGATCGACAGATAGGCCAAGCCGTCGTTTGCGACCACGTTCCGGACTTCTTCGGTCAGCAGGGTTTCGGAAAGAAGCAGGGGACCGGCGCAAAGCGTGATGTCAAAATGGTAGAGCGCGGCGCCTCCCGTCAGGAAAAGGTCTCTTTCTTAGGGCGCCATGGCGACGAACCCTTCCGGAGCGAGGGGGACGTCCATGTGATACGGCAGGCTGCCGTCCGCAGTTTCCTTGTAGATCAGTTCCAGGTGCACCGGGTCGTAAACGTCGGCCACCACCAGCTGGCCCTTGGAGGTCGAAAAGCGCCGCAGCTCCCGTCCCTCGACGTCCACGGCGATGTATCCCCCGCCGGTTGCGACGAAAAGGGCCTGGCCTTTCAATGCGATGGCCGCCACCGGTCCGGACCGGTGCCCTTCCTGGGAGAGGCCCACCGAGCCCGTGCTCGCATTGGCGTAGAAATAGGCGGATTGCAGGACGCCGGTTTCGTCGGGGAACTTGGCGCTCAAGACGGACCCATCGACGTAGCCGAAGTTTCCGGCTGGCGCGCGTACCGTCACATGGCTGCAGTTTCTGACCACCAGGTCTCCGGCCGTGACCCCTCCGAACGCGACGACGGTGTCGTGGTCGAATCCCAGGCCGTAGATATCGACTGTGTTTCCGCCCAGGGGCGGTCCGCTTGCGGGGTGGACGTTCCTATCGCAGATACAAAGAGAAATTTGAGAATGAAAAGTCAAAGAGAGTAGCTACTCCAAAAATCAAATTAATGGTAGATAACGGTTAAGAAACCAGGAATGCTCCCTCTGCCTGTCTGAGGGTGAGGGCTGTCGTTTCCCTTCCCTTTTCCGGTGAATATGCGATATTTGCGTATTGAACGAAGAGCATAAATTGTACCATTTGCAAATATGTTCAATTGATTTTTTTTAATCGAAATCGCCAATATACCAAAATCATTTACATTTTTAAAATTCGATAACAATTCAATCATTTCATACGCAAAAAAAAATCTTGCATTCTCAAAAAAATCACTTTAAAGAAAGGTATTGAAAAGATCCGAGTTTTTCGTTCAATATGTAAAAAAAACATGTTGAACGCAAAAAAAAATCGTTGAATCACTGGTTGGGCATTAAAGTGTGAGCATGAAAGTATTTGCCGATCATTATCAAACAGAACAATTTGGCCTATATTGGAGGCATTTCCCCAAAATCGGTTTAAATGGAGGATTGTTCTATAATTTAATGATGTACGACAATATTGCGATGCATCCTGACACCCTATTCCCTGATGAGTGTCAAAAGGGGAAGTGGGGCAAGGCTTTTCAGGAATTTCTCGAAATGGGCAAGGTTCATTTTGCCAAAGATCCAAATGAGTTAGATGCTTCAACTAATGCGATATTTTCTGGAAAATTTCCAAATCTGAATGTTCCTGATTTCGAAGATGTGTTCAATTATGATTTTTGTGTCCGCAATGACATTCCCTTTTGCCTCTCAACTTATCGTGTGCAGGACATAAATAGAATCGCAGAAATTGCCAAGCAAGCTCTCAACACACCTGATTTTCAAAATATTGAGCCTCAAGGGCACAATATAAAGTCTGCGATTGCCAAATGGATAGTTGATTTGGAAATCCCATCACTTGTTTCTCGGAGTGAAAAGATGAGAACTTCTCCAACCGCCTATGATCAGCTATTCCTGTCTCCAGAAGAGTTAGTCCTAATATTTAAAGATAGTGTCCAGATGCTTCAAGTCGGAAAGGCGGTACGAAATTTCTCAGAAACTCTTGCGTCCCGCGCCGAACTTGCAGATTCTCTGAAGGTTCAAAGGGAAGAAATTAATACAAAACTTGGAAAATCAGACTTTGAATTTTCGGCTTTGAATGTTGTTCTTTGCTGGGTTCCATTTGGCGGGCTTGGTACAGTACCGGCACAATTAGCTACTAACCATTACATTCGTACACATTCAAACTGGCTCCTTTTTTTAAGTGAAATTAACAAAGATATAAGGAATAATATTAAGTTAAGTGCCCAACTATGAAAACCAGCGGACGCAAAAAAGCGCTGTTTATTTTGAAGGTTGGGATGCTTAATATTAAAATTTTAAGATGCCAATTTTAAAAGCGATTGTTGACACAAACGTTCTTTTTGAAGGACTTACAAAGCAAGGTGGCGCTCCAGGTTTGATTATTGATGCATGGGCAGCGGGAATATTTAGAGCCTGTGTATCCAATGCGCTTTCATACGAATATGAGGACGTTCTTTCCTGCAAGCTGTCAAAGATCCGATGGCTGAGAATAAAACCTGCTTTGGGGGCGCTTCTTGATAAAGCGGAATTTGTGACGGTCTGGTACGCATGGAGGCCATCCTCGCCTGACCCCGGGGACGATCACCTGATAGATTGTGCTTTGAATTCAGGAGGGATAATAACAACATCGAACATACGTGATTTCAGGGAAGCTGAAAAATCTTTGGGGCTAACTGTTATGACCCCGGAAGGTTTTGTAACCTGCTTGGCGTATTAATCAAACTACGAGGTAAACATGTCTCAAATTGAAATAAGCGTGCCTGATACCCTGTTGGATCAGCTGAAAACATCGGCCATAAAAGAAGGCGTATCCCTCGAACAATATATTCTATTCGCGCTCACACGACAGGCAATGCTGACTCCAGTTATTCGTAAGGTATCTGAGAAAGACGTAGTATTTCAGCAAAATGATTTCATTGAACGAATAAAGCGATTGGGAAATCCATCAGCCGAAGAATTGGAAAAAATTCTACAAGAGCGTGAAATTGTAGAACCGGAATCCGGCTTGGAACCGGAAACTGTATTACGATTGAAAAATCGTATTTCCAAAGCTAAGAATGCTTCTTGATTGGTATAAAATCGAAGCCCAACCAATCATTCCAGCGGACGGCGTGGGCTTTCGCTTCGCTCCAGCCCACGCCGCCGCTGAATTCGTCGTTGTCCTGATCGCTGATCGGGATGGAGTCCGAATCGGACCGAGAGTCGTTTCTGAAAAGCTCGATCTCGATCTCGTTTCCGGCTTGCGCGAGCCATTCGCCGGTGGTTTTTTCCCTGGTTTCCTGTGTCAGGGCCATGAAGACGGCGCGCTGGGATTCCGCGCCGATATCGTCTGTGGCCTACACCATGATTTCGATATCCTGCCCGTCGATGGCCGCCGACTTGTCGTTGTCCGGCTTTACAATCCGGACCGAAGGGGGCTGGTCGGCCAGAATCGTCAGATCTCACGGGGCGGACATCGCGGAAGAATACCCGTCGGCGTCCTCTCCTCGGCGTCGGCCTTGAAACTCAGAGTCTCGCCATGGCCCAACGGGACGGTCAGATGGAACTGGAACGGGGCAGTTTCATCCCGGCCTGAGGCGGTGTACGAAGTGCCTCCGACGGATTGGTAGAGTCCTGCGGCCTCCACGCCCACCTCGGGATCGGAGGCGACAATGTTGACCACGATTTGGCGTCCTTCGGTGATTTCGGAAAGGGTGTCGCCCAGGTTGAATCCCCTGGAATCCAGAATTCGAATCCAGGTGATTTGCGGGGGGCTGTCGCAGGTGCGGAAGCCCAGCGTGAAATCGGGCGCCTCGGGAGGGCCGAATCCGGTTTCCGGCCGGGTGATCGCAATTTCGGGATAGGTTTCGTCGGCAATCGCGAAAATCGTGATCTCGTCCCTGCCGAAGGAGTTGTCGGAGTCCTTGGCGATGGCTTTGATTGCGACCGGTTCGTCGGCCCGGATCAGCCCCGACGGAATGGACATCGCGAAAACCAGCTGCCTTGCGTATGGACTGTCGATCCGGCCGTACTCCTCAGCCAAATCTGCGGTATATTTTTGCTCCATGCTGTCGTAAATGGAGTCGAAAGCCTGCCGGACCTTGTCGATCCCGCCCAAGGCGTTCTCGTCGTCGATGGCATCGACAAATTCGACGGGGCTCAGTTCCACCTCGTTGGCATGCAGAGATATGTCGTCAGTTGAGCCTTTCGGGCTCCTCGCATACTTTCTGCCAATCGCGTCCCGCCTTGTCCGTGGCAAGCTCCAGGTTTCCGCTGGCGTAGTCGGAGGAAAGAGGCAAGGGCGGGCTGTAGTCGGTTCGCCTGCAGCTTCCCCCGATTTCGCGGATCAGGTCGGCGCTGTTTTCATACAGCCTGACAATTTTGAACCCGCCCGTGTTGTCGATGATTACTGCGATTTTTACATCAGCCTGTGTTTTGTCGAGAATTCGCAAATTGCATGGCAATCAAGGATTCTCCCGGATTGGCCGAGGAAACGCCTATTGGCTTTTGAGCAAGATCTTTTCCCATAACTTTAGAGGCCAGATAATGGATCGTGGTGACGGTTGTCGCACATACGAATCCAGCGAGTTGACCCCGCTCGACAATTGACAGCAAGCGGCTGGCAGGTTCGGAAAAAGGAGCGCGGTCCAGCATGACGTCCAGAATGATATTCGTATCGATTAGAATTTTCATAAATATTTATCTTCCAAATGCGATTTGTAATCGTCTTCGTCGATGTTGGCGCCGCGTAAGGAACCTTTCAATGATTTCACGATCGGGGGGAGTCCGGTGGGTTCGCCCGAATGTTTTTTATCGAGTAGATAAAAATAGTCCGCCACCATTTGGGACACGGATTTGCCGTACTGGCTCGCGTAAATTTTGGCGGACTTGATCAATTCCTCGTCAAGCCGCAAAGTTAATTTCGTGTTCATATTCAACCCTCCTTGATTATTTGTGACGTACATTTATTTCATTTATGTGCGGCATCGAGGTTTGCCTGTCAAGTAAAATCGTGTTCGGGCAACGAGGAACTCTGGAATGCATGCTGTAAGGAAAGGGAAGTGTTTTGCGGAACGCGGACGCGAAGCGTCCGGGTATGCATTCCCACGCGAAGCGTGGGAACGAGCAAACGAGCCAAAGCGCGGGAACTAGCGGGGAGTCAAATAAAAAGGGAAAGCCTTGGAAGCCTTCCCTCTTTCAGGTTTTTTGTCATCGCCTCGGTTTCGCGGGCTCAGTCGGTCGCCCGTTCCTTGGCCAGCTGTTCTTCGGACATGGTCCAGAACGGTGTGCCGTCGCTGGTGAGGCGGACCTTGAATGAAAAATAGTCGCCCTTTTTGATCTTGGACGCCATGAAGACGTCCTTGCCGTCGATGTAGGCCCAGGAGCCCCTGATCTTGACCCGGTCTCCCTTGCTGAGCCCGAGCTGTTCCTCGTTTGCGAACCAGGCGGGGCAGACATGGACCATGATGGGGTCGTCGTCGGGGGATTCTTTCAAGACGATGGCCGTGGCGGGCGACATTCCGTTCATGGGCTCGACTTCGAGAATGTCCACCACGGTGGCCCTGAACTTGTCCAGCTCGGACGCGTTGTAATGGCTGTTGTATTTGCTGCCGACCTCCCATCCTTTCATGTCCTTGACCGGCTCTCCAGCGAGAAGAGGGGACTGGAGCGAAAACAGGGCGGCGGCCAGAACTGCCGACAGGCGAATGATTCTTCCGAATACCATGGGTACCTCCTTTTTCGGTTGGGTTGAACGGGCGTCAACGGTTATCTTTTTGTTAGATCGACGTTACTTACTCGGCGATTTCTTGTCAAGGCGGGTTTCGAGGGCTTTTTTTCCGCGATTTCGGGATGTGGCATCCGGAAAAATCGAGATTGTCCTTGCATGTGGCGTCGAACTGAAGATATATTGTCCGCACTGCAAACGACGATGGCGGTTGTCGTTTTTGACGAAAACCTTTTTCATGGAGACGGTTTTTTTATGGAAAGCAACGACATGGGCAGCCAGGAAACGACCACGCTCAAAGCGCATTTTCTGATCGCCATGCCGGGTCTGGCAGATCCCAATTTCCAACGCACCCTCACTTGTCTTTGCGAACACAACCCGGAAGGGGCGCTTGGTATCGTGGTAAACCGCATCCACCCGACGGTTCGGGCGGGGGAGATTTTCGACCAGCTGAAAATGGATGCTACGGCGGCCGCACGCGAGTTGCCCGTGCATATCGGCGGGCCGGTGCATTTCGACGAGATATTCATCCTCCACGGCCCGCCGTTCGGCTGGAAGGGGTGTTTCCAGGTGACTGCCACGCTGGCCTTGAGCAACACGCGCGACGTTCTGGAGGCGGTCTCCAGGGGCGAGGGGCCCGAGAACCTGCTGATCGCCATCGGCGCGGCGGGCTGGGGGCCCGGCCAGCTGGAGGGCGAGATCGCGCAAAACGCCTGGCTCACCGGCCCCGTGTCCGACGAGGTCATCTTTGATGTCCCTGCGGACAAGCGCTGGGACGAAGCCGTTAAGAAGCTGGGGATCGATCCCCTCCTTCTCACCGGCACCGCAGGTCATGCCTGATACTCTCTTCGTTCCTTTCGTTCTTCACCCCCAAGTTCCCGCCAGCTGCCATTGAAGAAACCTCTTTTGACAATTGCTCGATTTCATTGTATGAAACATGCCATTTGCCGGTTTGGGACCGAAAGGTCGATTGTAACCATTCGAAAAAGGAAAGGGGTTTGTACGGCATTTGACCATGAATGGATACTCGAGTTTGAAACAGGAGCTGCTCGAACTGAACCAGGACGTATCGGTCCTGCTCCAAAACGCCAAGAAGGTACCGGGCGTCTCCGACAACAGTTTCGCCAACTGGGAAAAGACGGTGGGCGACATCCACAGGCAGATCTCCGAGGAGACCGTGCGCGCGGCCGTGGTGGGGGCCATCAAGTCGGGCAAGAGCACCTTTATCAACGCCCTGCTCAAAGACGACTATTTGAAGCGGGGCGCGGGGGTGGTCACATCCATCGTGACCCGTGTCAGCAACGGGGAATCGCTTTGCGCGAAATTGTATTTGAAGTCGTGGGACGAGGTCAACGAGGACCTGAACCAGGCCTTGGTGCTTTTTCCGTCGTTTAAGCGGGGCTCCGAATCCGATCCCGTCGACATTCGCAGAAAAAGCGACCGCGAGGAACTGGAGGACGCCCTCAAAGGCCTGGACGCCGATTTCCTGTTCACCCAGGATGCGAGAAATGTCAACAGCGTGTTGATCTCGTCCTATTTGGAAGGCTACGAAAGGGTCAAGGACGTCATGTCCCTGGAAACGGAGGTGAGGGAGTACGGCGACGGGGACTTTGCCAGGCACAGGGATTTTTCCGGCGACGATTCCCTGGCGGTGTATCTGAAGGACATCAAGCTGGAGATCGTGGGGTCCTCCCTGGACGACAATGTGGAGATCGCCGACTGCCAAGGCAGCGACTCGCCCAATCCCCTGCACCTGGCCATGATCCAGGACTACATGCTGCGGACCCATCTGATCGTCTACGTGATCAGCAGCAGGACCGGGCTTCGCAGGGCGGACATCAGGTTTCTGTCCATGATTCGGAAGATGGGAATCATGGACAACGTCATTTTCGTGGTCAATTGCGACGTCAGCGAGCACGAGTCTCTCGGGGAACTGGAAAAGCTGTCGCTTCGGACCGGCGACGAGATCGCCCTGATCAAGTCCGACCCTGAATTGTACACTTTCTCCGCGCTCTACGAACTGTTCAAGGCCAATGTGGCCAAGTTGTCCGAGCGCGACACCGCCAGGCTCTGGCAATGGCAGAAGGAAAAGGAGATCGCGAGCTTTTCCGACCGCCAGTACGAGGCCTTCCACAAGTCGCTGAAAAGAAAGCTGACCTCGGAGAAATATTTTCTTCTTTTGAAAAACCATCTGGAGCGCATGGCTGTGGTGGTGTCCGGGCTGGACGGCTGGATCGGCGTCAGTTCCGACATTCTGGCCCGCGACGCCGAAGGGGCTTCGGAAATCACCGCCAAGGTCAGCCAGCACCAGAGGGGCATTTCCCAGATCGAGTCGGTGATCAAGAACACCCTGGACGGTGCCGTGACAAAGCTGAAGAAGGAGCTGAGAAACGACCTGGACAGTTTCTTCGACCTTCGCTACGGAAAGAACATGGTGCGGATAACGGATTTCATCCGCGCCTACAGCGTGACGTACGACGCCGTCGAGGACCAGCTGAAGGTAGCCGGTTTCAAAGGCACCCTCTTCGCCGTATTCCAGGATTTCAAGCAGGGCCTCGACAGTTTCATGACCGAGAGCGTCAACCCGGAGATCATCCATTTCATCCGGGAGGTGGAAAAAAAGACCCAGGAGTATCTGATGCTCACCGCAAGGCCCTACGACGGCCTGATCCAGGAGGCCCTCTCCGAATACAACCAGACCATGCTGGAGTTCGGCATCGAGCTGAAGGAACAGGTGCGGCCGCTGGAATTTCCCGGCATGGACTCGGTCAAGAAGATAGCCGGGCTGGACTATCCTCCGGCCAGGGCGTCGTTGAAATACTCCGCCAGAATCAGGACCGAGGCCTTCATGCGCCTGGGGGTGAGCAGGTTCGCCGGGTTTGTCAGAAAGATTTTCAAGCGGCCGGCCAAAGACAGGGAGCGCCAGGCCTTCGAGGCGCTCAAGGTGGGTGTTGCGCGAATCAAGAGGGAAACGGAGAAGTCCGTCGAGGATCATTTCAAAAACTACCGGGAGAACATGAAGTTCCAGTACGTGTTCCGGCTGGTAGACGCCGTTTCCAACGCGTTGCACGAAGCGCTCCGGGACAGGTTCCAGGCCTATGTGACGGACTTGTCCATGCTGGTCGAGGGCATCCGGGAGCACAAGGAGGACAAGGACGACGCCCAGCGGCTCCTTGCGGAACTCGCCAGAGCGTCGGCGGGCTTGCAGGACAGAATCGAGCGCGTCCGCGAGGGGATTGCCGAAGCAACGCAGTAAAATGCCGTGTCTTGCGCGTTAAGCCCTTGTCGCCGGAACGCAAACGTGAGAAGATACCCTGGGGCATCGCGGATTTGTGGGAAAACGCCTCGCGAAGGTAACCAGACCATCCTGGTCTGGCGTGGTTCCGTAGGGGATTCATATACGCGCTTCGGGCCAGAGCTGGAAGCTCTGGTTACCTTTACTGCTCAACAAATCTGCGATGAACCGATACCCCCTTCGACGAAGCAACAGGCAATATTTCGGCAACAGGCCGAAAGGAGGAACAAAAATGAACGAGAACGCACCCCGCGTGATCGCAGTGGCGAACGAAAAGGGAGGGGTGGGAAAGACGGTGACCGTTATCAATCTGGGCGCGGCACTGGCGCACAGCGGCAAGCAGGTGCTCATCGTGGACATGGACCCCCAGGCCAACGCCACCAAGGGGCTCGGCATCGAACTGGCCGAGGGGCAGCCGAGCATATACGATCTTTTGAAGGACCCCTCGCAACGCTCGGCCGACGAGGCCGTCCTGGCCACCAAATGGGAAGGTCTCCACATCATTCCGTCCCACGTGGACCTGGCGGGCGCCGAAGTGGAACTGGTGGACGTGGAGGGCAGAGAGAATCGCCTGACTGAGGTCTGCGACACTTTGACGGGGGTTTGGGATTTCATTATCATGGACACGCCGCCGAGTCTTTCGATTCTGACCATCAACGTGCTCACCTGCGCCACCGAGGTCCTGGTGCCCTGCCAGACCCAGCCGTACGCGTACGGCGCTCTCGAAGACCTTTTCGATACCATCGAGGCGGTCAACGAGGAGATCAACCCGGACCTTCGCGTTTCGGGAATCGTACCCACCTTTGTCGACAACAGGACAAAGGTCAGCCGAAGCGTACTGGACAAGCTGAGGGCGAACGAGAATTACCGCGATTTCGTGTTCGAAAGCGTAGTGCGGGCCAACACGACTATCGCGGAGAGCGCCGAGGTGGGAAAGCCCGTGGTCTTCTATCGCTCGGGAAGCTACGGGGCGAAAGACTACGTACGGGTCGCCCGGGAACTGCTGGAGAGGTTTTAGGCTATCATCGCCTCGGGCTTTGCCCGAGTTTCGTCTTGGAGAGCCGCAGGCTGTTGGATACCACCGAAACGCTGCTGAAGGCCATGGCCAGGGCCGCCAGAATGGGATGCAGCTGGCGCAGGAAACCGGGAAGCTCCTCGAAGGGGTAGAGCGCCCCGGCGGCCAGGGGAATCAGGATGATGTTGTAGAAAAAGGCCCAGAACAGGTTCTGCCGAATCGTTCGCATGGTGGCCCTGCTCAATTGGATTGCGCCGGTCACCCCCGAGAGGCTTCCGCCGGAAAGAATCACGTCGGCCGTCTCGATGGCGACATCGGTCCCGGAGCCGATGGCGATTCCCACGTCGGCCTGCGCGAGCGCCGGCGCGTCGTTGATTCCGTCGCCCACCATGCCCACTTTCGCACCGGATTCCTGAAGCTCCTTGACCTTGGCGGACTTGTCCTCCGGACGCACCTCTGCGGCGACTTCGTCGATACCCGCCTGTCTGGCGACGGCCTGGGCCGTCCGATAGTTGTCTCCGGTGAGCATGACCACCTTCAGTTTCCGGTCGCGAAGGTCTTTCACGGCCTGTCGGGAATCCGGCTTGAGTGTGTCGGACACTGCGATCAGCCCGGCGATTTTCCCGGCCTTTCCCGCCACGATCACCGTCTTGCCTTCCGCCTGGAGTTCGTCTATCTCGGACTGGAACGGTTCGATGTCGAAATCGGGTTTTTGAAACCACTTGGGTTTTCCAACCAGTACTTTTTCCCCGCCCAGAGCAGCTTCCACTCCCAGGCCGCCGACGGCCTTGAAATCCCCGGCCTTTTCTAGCTCGATTCCCCGTGATTTTGCTTCTTTCACCACCGCCTTGCCCAAGGGGTGTTCCGAGCCTTGTTCGACGGAGGCGCTCAGCCGAAGCAGGTCTTCGTCGCTTTCGCAGACCGGGGCGAAGGGGACTATGTCCACCACCACGGGTTTGCCTTCGGTGATGGTCCCTGTCTTGTCCAGCACGATCACATCGAGTTTGGTAGTGGTTTCCAGGGCTTCGCTTCTTTTGAAGAGGATTCCCATCTCGGCGCCTTTTCCGGTACCCGCCATGATCGCCGTGGGTGTCGCGAGTCCCAGGGCGCACGGACAGGCGATGACCAGCACGGCGACGAGACGGATCATGGCCGGGACGAACTCGCCGAGCGCAAGCCACCAGATGGCGAACACCGTGAACGCGATCAGAATGATGGCCGGAACGAACACCGCCGCGACCCGGTCCGCCAGGGCCTGGATGGGCGCCTTGCTGCCCTGGGCTTCCTGGACCAGGCGGATGATCTGCGCAAGAGCGGTTTCCTTGCCAACACGCGTGGCGGTGAAGGTCAGCGCGCCTTCTCCGTTGATGGTCCCTCCCACCAACGTGTCGCCTGCCTTCTTGTCTGCGGGAATCGGTTCGCCCGTGAGCATGGATTCGTCCACCGACGACGCGCCGTCGATCACCACTCCGTCAACGGGGACCCGTTCTCCCGGCCTCACCAGCACCGTGTCGCCCGTCCGGACCTTCTTGATCGGGATTTCCTTCTCTTCACCGTCGATTACCACCGACGCGGTCTTCGGACGGAGCCCCATGAGCTTTCTGATGGCGCCTCCGGTCTTGCCCTTGGTCCGGGCTTCCAGCATCTTTCCCAGCTTGATGAGGGTGATGATCACCGCAGAAGTCTCGAAATACACGTGATCGCCCGCGCCGGGCCAGAGCAGGACCGCGACGGAATAGGCATAGGCGGTCGTAGAACCCATCGCAACCAGGACGTCCATGTTGGCGCTTTTGTTTTTCAGGCTCTTGAAACCGCCCGTGTAATAGTCCCACCCTGTGTAGAACTGCACCGGCGTCGCCAATGCGAAAAACAGCCAGTTCACCCATATCGCATGGCTCCACGGTCCGAGCAGCTGGAAGTCCCGTCCCATGCTGAGAACAAAAAGGGGCAGGGCGAACACCACGCCGGTCAGAAACTTTCTCGTCTGGTCCCAGATTTCAGCGTCCCGGGCGTCCTGCTCGGCGTCGCCTTCCTCCGATTCGTTCTCGTCTCCGGACACCGCTCCGAAACCCGCCCCCTCGATGGCAGCGACGATGTCGTCCAGATCGGAAAGGGCCGGGACGTATTCCACCGTCGCCCTTTCCGATGCGAAATTGACCGATGCGTCCAGAACGCCGTCAATCTTGCGCTTCAGAGCGCGCTCGATGTTCATGGCGCAATTGGCGCAGCTCATGCCGGTGATCGCCAGCTCGGCGCGAGCGGCGGGAACGTCGAACCCCGCCGACTTGATCTTTGCGACAAGATCGGAGGGGGTCGCCTTCTTTGGATCGTAGACGACCGACGCGTTTTCCGCCGCGAAATTCACCGACGCCTCCGAAACGCCCTCGATCTTCTTCAAAGCCCTCTCGATGTTCATGGCGCAGTTGGCGCAGCTCATTCCCGTGACGGGTATGGTGGTGTTCTTTTCGGCCATGGGCTTGTCCACGCTTTGAGGCCTATTCGGCCGGGTAGTTGATTTCCTTCAGTTTGTCCCGGATGGCGTCGAGGGTCGCGGGAGGGTCCCACTGCACCGTGACCGTCTTATCTTCCGCAACGCCCGTCACGGCACTGACGCCGTCCATCTCCTCCAGTTCGCTTTTGACCGCGTTGACGCAATGCCCGCATGAAATGTTGGGTATTTTAAGAGTGCTTTTTTCCATTGGGTGTCTCCTTTGAAAAGGTTTTACGAATTCGGGGCTTGGTTTCAAATGCGGCCACCTGGATTCCGGGTCTACGCTACATTTTCTGGTTAAGAAATTCCCGGAAAAGACGGAATCCAGCTATTTTATCGACACCCGGGTTATGTACCGCTCCGCCCGGAATGACGACTGCCGAGACGATAGTGTTTGAAAGTGGCCGATGTTAAAACCAATCCCCGAGTTCGGATGGTCGAAAAAGTACTGCGCTTTCCGAAGATTGTCAAAGCTCGGGCGTCCAACTCTTTGACTGCAAGGCGATTTCCGCAGGACCAAAGCCCTCGGTTTGGTTCTGCGGGAGTTGCTGCCGTAGGAAAATCAGGATGGAAGCCAGATGTGGCTGCTCGTTCCCACGCTCCGGCGTGGGAACGCATACCGGGACGCTCCGGCGTCCCTTCAAGCGTACCGCTTACCCATGTACAAGTTCCCCGTACCTTTGCAAGAATGCGTTTTCCGGAAACGGAGCCTCGAGATATGGCCCGTTTTTACGGGACGCGGGAGCGTCCTTAGGGCGTTCCCACGCCGGAGCGTGGGAACGAGAAAACGAGAAAACGAGACAAAGGAAAATCAAGCTGGAAGCCGGGTGAGGCTACTCGTTCACACGCTCCGGCGTGGGAACGCATACCGGGACGCTCCGGCGTCCCGTCAAGCGTGCCGTTTTACCCATGTCCAATTCCCCCTAGTTTTTCAAGATTGTCCCTCGCGAATTCAATGGAAGGATCCAGCTCCAGGGCGATGCGGTAGTATCGGACGGCGTCCTCCTTTTTTCCCATGTCCCTGTAGTTGGAGGCGATGTTGGCGTAGTCGATGGCGGAGGAGGGATCCAGCTTCAGGATGTTTTCGAAACAGCCGATGGCCTCTTGGTGCTCCTTGAGCTTGAAATGGCAAAAGCCCATGAGGTTGTGGATGTCGGTCCTTTCCGGGTCGGCTTCTATACCCTTTTTCAGCACCTGCAACGCCTCCCGGAAACGTTCCATCTCCTTAAGGCAAAGCCCCGCGTAGGAATAGATGCTGGGGATGTCTTCCTTGGCCGGGTCGAGGTCCATGGCTCGTCTGAAGTCGGCGAGCGCGCCTCCCGGGTCCTGCAGGGAAAGGCGGCACATCCCCTTGTAGAATTCGATGTAATATTTGTCAGGCAGGACCTTCTCGGCCTCCTCCAGCCGCGAGAGCGCTTCGAAAGGATGGAAGTTTTCGGCGATCAGTTTCGTGGAGAACATCCCCACGCTGGTCCCCGCCGCCCTTTCCCGAAAATGCGCGCCGGGCACGATAGTGTAGAACGCCGGAATTCGCAGTTGCGGATGCGTCGTTTCGATGGTCAGCACCTCCATGTCGATCCTTTTCAAAGCCGATACCAGGTTTTGGATCTCGACCTTTATATTGTCGTCGGAAAGGTCCGGAAGGTCCTTTAAAGCCACGGTCCGGCCCGGATTGATCACATAATCGGCTTCTTCGATTCTGGAAAACTTGGGAAGTCCGCTTGCCACGTAGTTGGAGCCCGTGTTGAAATCCCCCGCCAGCTGCGCGACCTCCGACAGGGCGCGGCTCAGGGATTTGCGCGGATCCGGGGTGGTACCCGCAGTCCATACGATCTCGCTTTTTTCCGGAAACGTGGAGCGGTCGAACGCCAGCACGCCCACGGTGGGTATCCCCGTGTCAAGCGAAAAGTCCGACACGTACAATTCCACCCCGGCCTTTGCGTATTTGGCCAGCATTTCTTCGACAAGCCGGTCGTCGGCGTTCGCCGTGGAAACCAGGGGCGTCCTGATTTTTTCCCTGGCCACCAAAGACGATACGTGTCTTTCAACCACTTCGCAAATCCCCTGGCTCAGGGCCTCCTCGACGCAGTTTCCGGCCGACGGTCCGTTAAATTCGTTGATCGCGAAAAACCAGTCGAACGGAATCAGCGTTGGTGCCTGCCTCGTCAGGTTGTAGCCCTCGGCCCATCTCATGGGAATGGTTTCGAAAATCTTCGCGGCGCGCGAGGCCTCGTCGGTTTCGTCGTGGACCGAACGGGCGATCAGTTCGAAAGGAATCGAGCGGTCCTTGACATCGACATAGGTGGCGCGCTCGAAATTGTTTTTGTCGGCCGAAAAGGAAAAGAAACTGAAGCGTTCCGCCAGTTCCATCACGGCGCTGGCCTCCGCCTGGGAAGGCGTGCCTCCCTTGCCCATCTGTTTTTTCGTGCCGATCGCGTTTTCGGCATCCTTGCCGCATACGCTGAAAAATACGGGTATGTCCAGCCGGCCGTTGTCGATTCGAACCGTGGATTCCAGGATGTCGAGATCGATACGTTCTAGTTTTTCGCGAAAGCGTCGGACAGTCTCCTCCGGCGAAGCCACTTTGTCCTGATCCAGGGTGAAGCGTTTGTAGGCGTCCTTCAATTGCAAGTCGTACGACATGATTCCTCCGAAAATCGGTTAAACAGGCTCGGGGCCTTACTTTGTGTTTGATGTGTTTTTTTCGATAATTTTAACATTCGACGAATATTGCCATTGACCGAGGCTTTTCAATCTGATATTAGAGGTCTCGTTTCCTGTGGGGATGTAGCTCAGCTGGGAGAGCGCTGCGTTCGCAACGCAGAGGTCGGGGGTTCGAATCCCCTCATCTCCACTTTCTTTTTTTCCCCTGTTTGTGTCCAACCAAGGAAATATTCAATTTCCGGTTCCCCTTGATCGTTGGCTCCTTTCTTTTCGAGTGTCTCGCAAAACCTTACTTGCGCCGTCCATCGGCGAAAAACCGGCTTGATACAACGAATCGCATGAAGAACACAAGACCAAAAGAACAGATTTCGGCCGGTTTTGCTCTTTTTTCAGAAAATGAAAGTATCCGGTTGTTTTTTTTTGGAAAATGTATTACATATTCCTGCTGATCGTATTTTAAAGAGAAACCTTTAATCGAGGTCCACATGATCGTCCAACTTCGACCTTTATTCCCGCCGTTCGGCATCCACACCAAAAAACTTGTCCCAACCATGGTCATTTTATCCGTATTGGCCATTGCGGGCTGCGCGAGCGGCCCGGATCCCAAGCCTCCGCCGGAACCCATGGCATTGGGCGACATACTGGTGCTTCCGTTCCAGAATATGTACAAGATCTATGGAAAGAGCGTGAGCTTCAAGTGCCCGTTGTGCGGGGCTGTACACATGGTCGGCAAGGTCGAAGAGGGCGCGGATTCGTTTCTGACGAAGCTGTTGTACGAAAAACTGAAGGAGAGCCGGAATTTCAATCTCATCGGTCCGGGCCAGGCCACGGGGGCGAGGTCCGCGATGATGTCGGAAAGCCCGGAGGATATCGGCGAAAAGGACCTGATTCTGAAAACCGGCAAGGCGGTGGGCGCCGACCAGGTACTGGTCGGGCAGGTATTTCGGTTCGAAGAAAGAATAGGGGCTTCCTATTCGGTGGAAAAGTCTGCGTCTGCGGCTTTCGACCTTCTTTTATACGACGTTTCGGACGGTCGCCTGCTTTGGAGCGGCCATTTCGACGAGACCCAGCAACCGTTGAACGAGAACCTTTTCAAACTCGGTTTGTTTCTCAAGAGAAACGCCCGGTGGCTGACGGCCGAGGAACTGGCCGAGGACGGCCTCGCAACAATGTTGGAGTCGTTTCCGAGGCCTATGTGACAATTGGCCCCTGCGCCGGAATCTTGACATGCTTTTCATGTATCATTAGATTTCCGAGGTTTGATCGATTAACAATGGGAATCGCAAGGCGTTTGATTGGCTAAGGGATTGAATTTATTAAGAGATGCGACCGGAAAGACGACCAGGCAAAAGCCGTTTCACATAAAGAATTTCCCTCCTGCATATAAAGACCGGTTTCAAACCTCAAACCCCGCACTGGAGGCCAGCAACGATTGTCCGGCATAATTCCCGAGGATAAGATCGCAGAGGTTCAAAACAGTGTCGATATAGTCGATGTGGTCTCCGAACACGTGCTTTTGAAGAAGGCGGGCAGGAACCATTTGGGGCTGTGCCCGTTCCATACGGAAAAGACGCCTTCGTTCACAGTGAGCCAGGAAAAGCAGGTTTACTATTGTTTCGGTTGCCAGGCGGGGGGGAACGTATTCAATTTCCTGATGAAGCATGACGGTCTCAGCTTCGTGGAGTCGGTAAAGTTGCTGGCCCGTCGCGCGGGCATTGAAATTGCCGACCGGCAAATGAGCCCGGAGATGATGCGCAGGTTGCAAGAGAGGGAGAGAATTTTCGCGGTCAACAAGGCGGCGTTGGGCTTTTTTCGACGCAACCTGGAGTCTGCCGGCGGGCGGGCCGCCAATCGGTATCTGGAAAAAAGGGGGCTTGACAGGGAGATGATCGAGGCTTTTCAGATTGGATTCGCCCCCTGCGGGTGGGACAATATTCTCGGTTTCTTTTCCAGGAGGAAAGAAAAGCCGGAAACCGTGGAAAAGGCGGGGCTGATCGCGCGAAGACCCTCCGGGAACGGCTATTACGACCGGTTCAGGGATCGGGTCGTATTTCCGATTATAAACGCCGGAAAGCAGGTGGCGGGTTTTGGCGGGAGGGTCATGGACAATTCCCTTCCCAAGTATCTGAATTCTCCCGAGACGCCCGTGTTCAACAAAAGAAAGTGCCTGTACGGTTTGAACCTGACTCGGGCGGCGTGCCGGGAGGCCGGGGCGGTTTTCGTCGTGGAAGGATACTTGGACCTGATCGCCTTGTACCAGCACGGCGTGAAGAATGTGGCGGCCACCTTGGGGACATCCTTGACGCCCGATCATGTCAAATTGCTGAAGAAAACCGTGAAAAAGGTGTTTCTGGTGTTCGACGGCGACGAGGCGGGGACAAAAGCTGCATTGAGAAGCATCCCTCTTTTTCGGGAGCAGGATATCGACACTCGGGTGATGGCGCTTCCCAAGGGACACGATCCCGATTCCTTTGTTTTCGAGTTCGGTGGCGAAGCCTTCCTAGAGGAGGCGCAAAAGGCGCCGGGCGCCATGGCTTTTCAGACCGAGACCGCCATCGGCAGGCATGGGCTGTCGGTGGAGGGCAAGCTGGCGGTGCTGGAGGATATGAAAGGGCATCTGAACGGTGTTCGCGATCCGGCTGCCCGTTCGCTGTACGCAAAGGAGCTGGCTGCCCGGTTGGGCATCGACGAAGACGCGGTGCTGGAGAGTGTGCGCATGGCTTCTTGGAAGACGGAGAAGCGCTCCCTGCCATCGAGACCTGGGCGGGAAAGCCCCCCGGCGGCGTACGATGCTCCCCCCGGTTTGCCCGAGGAGCCTCCGGGGTTTCTGGACTGCCCGGCGGACTTTTCCGAAGCGCCGCCGGAAATGCGCGAGTCGGCGATGCCGGATTCTGCTCCGCCCATGGAGGGGTCGATGCGCGGGAGGCGACCGGAGCGCAAGACGGAAAGAAAGATCGTTTCCATGATGCTTCTTTGCCCGGAAACGCTGGCGGACATCGTGACATACAATGTGCTGGATTACTTCGAGGACGAGGATTTGAAGGCGGTGGCGCAGGCCGTCCTGCTGCATTTCGACGGCGATGGCTTCGGCAGGACCGATCTTTCGGAGTTGTCTTCCTGTCTTGAAAACGAGACGCAACGGAGGCTGGCCGTCGCTTTGGCCAAGGAAGACGAAGATTCCTGGATGGAGAGGGGCGGCCGAAAGCGCCAGCTCATTTTGCAGTTTATCGAAGCGGGCAGGCTTCGAAACGAAAAGCAACTGCTTGAAAAAATTAAGGACGCAGAGGCGAACAACGACATGGAATTGTTGCTGAAACTGCTGGCCCGGCAACATCGGTCGGCTTTGGCGGGGCAGGAGACAAGATCGGCCCTGTTGAAAAATGCGTCGAACATGAACAAATTGGGGCAAGGAACCTGAATTATTCGGGAGGCGAAACCAAATGACCAAAAAAGTCGCTACGGAAGATACTGAAGATAAGATCATACCCAAGGCCGACGAAAAATCGATACGGGAACTGATAGAAAAAGGAAAGGCCCAAGGATGCCTGACGTTCGACGAGGTGAACGAAATCCTTTCCGAGGACATGCTGACCGCCGACCAGATTGAAGAAGCCTACGCGTTGTTCGAGGAGATGAACATAGAGATCGTCGATGAAAAAAAGCGCAAGGTCTCCGATAGCGCGGAGAAAAAGTCGGCCAAGCCGACCGAGGATCCCTCCCTGGCCGACTTCGGGACCGTAACGGACCCTGTCAAGATGTACTTGCGCGAAATGGGAATGGTCACTCTTCTGAGTCGCGAAGGCGAAGTCATGATCGCCAAAAAGATCGAGGCGGGCGAGCAGGAGGTCCTCAAGGCCTTGCTGGAGACTGTCACCGGGGTGGACTGCATTCTGGATCTCGGCAATCACATCGAAAGGGGCGACCTCCGTCCGAAACATGTCTTGAGAGATGTGGACGAGGGCGACACCTTCCCCGACGATGCCGCCCAGATCGATACGTTCATGGATACTCTGAAGAGGATCCGAAAGCTGAACGAGGAGAACGAAAAATTCAGGGAGAAGCTCTTCGAAAACTCGCTAGATGCCGACGAGCAGAGAAAAAACCGGAGAAGCATTACCCGAAGAAGCAATAAAATTTTCGAGGCCCTCAAGGATTGGCGACTGGAAAGCGGCGTCATCGACAAGATCGAGAAGATCATTCGACGGCAGATCGAGTGGTTCGATTCTATGAACAAGAAGATCTTCCTGTATGCCGACAGGCTGGACGCATCCCCCACGGAACTCAAGTCCCACATGGACTGCCGGGAGGACTTTGTCCAGTGGGCCAAGGAACGATGCGAATTCGACGAGGAGGACTTGCAGGTCCTGTATATGGATCTGAAGGCCGCCGTGGATAAAGTTCGGGAGAAGGAGTTCGCGATCAAGTCCAAGGGCCGCACTTTGAAAAGGGTCATGTCCGGAGTGGAGATCGGCCGGGAAAAGGCCAAGCTTGCCAAGAGCGAACTGGTCAAGGCCAACTTGAGGCTGGTGGTCAGCATCGCCAAAAAGTACACCAATCGGGGGTTGCAGTTTCTGGACCTCATTCAGGAGGGAAACATCGGCCTGATGAAGGCGGTGGACAAATTCGAATACCGCCGCGGCTACAAGTTCAGCACCTACGCCACCTGGTGGATTCGCCAGGCGATCACCAGAGCGATCGCGGACCAGGCGCGCACCATCCGCATTCCGGTGCATATGATCGAGACCATAAACAAGCTGATCCGCACCTCCCGCTACCTGGTGCAGGAACTCGGGCGGGAGCCCAAGCCCGAGGAGATCGCGCAAAAAATGGAAATTCCTCTGGAAAAGGTCCGCAAGGTGCTCAAGATCGCCCGCGAACCCATTTCGCTCGAGACGCCCATCGGCGAGGAAGAAGACAGCCACCTCGGGGATTTCATCGAAGACAAGAAGTTCATGCTGCCTTCCGACGCTGCCATCAGCCAGAATCTGGCCGAGCAGACTCGCAAGGTGCTGGCGACGCTGACGCCGCGCGAGGAGAAGGTGCTTAGGATGCGTTTCGGAATCGGGGAAAAGGCGGACCACACCTTGGAAGAGGTCGGGCAGGATTTCGCGGTCACCCGCGAGAGAATCCGCCAGATCGAGGCAAAGGCGTTGAGAAAACTCAGACATCCGACCCGGAGCCGAAAACTTAAAAGCTTTATCGACACTTAATCGCTTGACAAAATCGGATTATGAAGATATCAATCCGAATCGTCTTCGGATTTTCAGGAGGCTTTAGAAACAGCGAAGGCAGACATTTTCATTCGGAAACGCGGTTCAGGTGCAGAGGGCCCATAGCTCAGCTGGCAGAGCCACCGGCTCATAACCGGTCGGTCCCTGGTTCGAACCCAGGTGGGCCCACCATCTTTCCAATGCGAAGCCTACGACGGCGCATTTCCGAACGAAAGCAGGGGTGATATGAAGCAAGAGACGAAATATTGGCGAGGTTCGAAATACGGCTCGGAGGACGGACAATGACGGGTGTGCCCGAAAAGCCCGCGAATCATACGAGAAAAGGCGTGGTGGAGTTTGAAAACCACGCCTTTTCTGCTTTTCTCGCTTCCGTGCATTCCTTGGCGCCAAAAGGCGCATGTTCTGTCGAACGAACTCGCCATGGGCGGTACGCAAAAGCGATTCGAGGTTGACCATGGAAAGAAGACAGACTGCGGTTCGCGACGTTGCGAGGGCGATGGCGGAGATCGCGCCTGCGCGCCTGGCGGAGAGCTGGGACAACGTGGGGTTGCAGGTGGGCGATGGCCGATGGATTGTCCGTCGCGTGCGAGTGGCCCTGGATCCGCTTCCCGAGGTGGTCGAGCAGGCATGCGACGACGGTGTCGATATGCTTGTGACCCACCATCCTCTCATTTTTCGTCCTTTGAAAAGCCTCGATTTTTCCACGCCTGCGGGCCAAATCGTTCGCATGGCCCTGGAGCATAAGCTGGCCGTGTTTTCCGCTCATACCAATCTGGACAGCGCCCGGGGCGGAATCAACGATTATTTAACCGGCCTGTTGGGCCTGAAGAACGCAAGGCCACTTGCTCCCGCGCAGACGGAATCGCATTGCAAGATTGTCGTTTTCGTGCCGACGGAACATCAGTCCCAGGTATTGGACACCCTTTGTTCGACCGGAGCGGGCAGGATCGGCGCGTACGATTGCTGTTCGTTCCGATGCGAAGGAAAGGGCGCTTTTCGGCCGGGACCCGACGCCGAACCCTATCTCGGCGAGCGAGGGGAAGCGACCGAGATCGACGAGGTCCGGATCGAGGCGGTGGTGGCGCAAAAGGATGTGGAACGAATTCTGAAGGCTTTGAATAAGGTCCATCCATACGAGACGCCCGCTTGCGATGTTTACAGATTGGAACCTGCAGGTTCGGATGTCGGGCTCGGAAGAGTCGGCGAGCTGGAGAAGCCCGAAACGTTGGAAAGCTTTGCGTCGCGTGCCAAGAGCGCACTTGGACTGTCATCCGTGAAAATCGTCGGCGAAGCGTCCATGACCGTGGAGACAGCGGCGATTTGTTCCGGGAGCGGTTCCGGGCTCATGAAAGAATTTTTCGCATCCGGGGCCGATGTCTATGTAAGCGGCGATTTGCGTTACCACGACGCCAGGGACGCGGAAGCACGGAAGAAGGGGCTGATGGACATCGGCCATTTTGGTTCCGAGCGTGTTGTCGCCGATTTCCTCGTGGACAGCTTGAAAAGCGTCATGGAAAAGATGGGGCTCGACGTTGTCGTGGACGCGTGTCGCATGGAAAGGGACCCGTTTAGAATCGTTTAAGAAAAAAAGAAAGGCGGGCCCCGGATAAAAACAGCGAATTGAATGACAACCAAACAACAAAACAGTAACGGAAGAAATATGAATTCGATAGCCAGGGAACAAATACAGTTGCTCGTCGAAATACAAACAATCGGGACCCAGAAGGACATTGTCGGTGCGAAGCTCAACGATGCGCCTTCGAAGCTGGCGGCCCTGGACGGCGAGTTGGAGACCTCCGCCGCAGTTGTCGAGGAGCTGGAAGCCCGGCTGGGCGAATTGGCCAAGCAGTACCGGGAATTGGAAGGCGAGGCGCAAAGCGAGCAGAGCCGCGAAAAGCGAAACCAGGAAAGGTTGCGCGACATCAAGAACAACAAGGATTACCAGGCCATGCTCAAGGAAATCGCCAACATCAAGAAGAAGGTGTCCGGCTTGGAGGATCAGATGCTGGCCATGCTCGACGAACAGGAGTCCTTGAAGGCGCAGGTCGCCGAAAAAAAGAAGGAACACGGGAACGTCGCGCAGAGAGTGCAGCGGCAGAGAGCGGCGATCGAGCAGGAAACGGAGGCTTTGGAGCAAAAGGCCCGGCAGCTGAAGGAGAAGATGGACAGCATCGGGCAGAAGGTGGATGCCGCCTTGCTCGACAAGTACGATTGGGTCAAGGGGCGTGTGGGAAGAAACGCCATTGTCGCCGTAAAAGACGCAGTTTGCCAGGGGTGCCATCTCAACATCCCGCCCCAGATGTTCAACGAGTTGCAGCGTTGCGACAGTGTCGAATTCTGCCCGCATTGCAGGAGGATGATTTATTGGAACAACGGGTCGGAGTGGTCCGGGCGGTCGCCTGACCGGCCCCAGGCCGGTCCGGAGGAAAGTCCGAACACCGCAGGACAGGGCGCTCCCTAACGGGGAGTCGTGGAAACGCGAAGGAAAGTGCAACAGAGAGCAGACCGCCGGCACAGGCGCCCCAAACAGGGCGCGCCGGCAAGGGTGAAACGGTGCGGTAAGAGCGCACCAGTTCCCCGGGCGACCGGGGAAGCTATGTAAACCCCGCCCGGTGCAAGACCAAATAGGGGAATGATCGAGGATGGTCCGTCCGAGTTCCCGGGTAGGTCGCAAGAGGCGCCAGGCAACTGGCGTCCATAGATGAATGATCGCCGCCCGCTTTCGGGGCGACCCGAAGCGTGGAACAGGATTCGGCTTACGGACCGCTTCGACCCGTTTGATCCAAAATCCACATGCAATGATTAATATGGTGGGACACTCTGACATATGAACCTTAGAACACCCGGAATGGACCTCACGTTCCATGAGAAAGCCACGCTTTTCTCCCAGGAATACCTTATGCTCTGCAAGTACCTGGCGAGCCGGGAGGCTGGGGAATATTGCTTCACCAAGAAACTGTACTCCAAGCTGATATCCTCCTCGCAGCTGGTCGAGGACTTTCTCGACTTCCACGGGGGAAAGAACAACAAGGACTGGTACCTGTATCGCGAACTATCCGCCGCCGTCAGGCATTTGAGCCTGGGGGGCTATTCCCAGAACCACATCATGAATCGACTCGCGTTCTACGACCTGCCCAATTCCGGAGAATTCGCGGCCGCAGGTCAAGCGACTTTCGATTTCATAACGCTTTGCCTGAGAAGAATCGCCCCCGTCATCCTGGAAACCGCCGCGGAACTCCGAATCGCCATCCCCGAGGACAGTTTCCATTCCAGCGACTTTCCCGGGGTCACCACCAACCAGCAGCTGGAATACAACATCGACGACGTCAATAACGACCAGCAGGAAAAAAACATCGTTAAGATCGCCAACAGCTTTTTGTCCATCGCTTCCAACTTCGACCAGCTGGGGTTCTACGAGCCGTTTTCGATGGAAAAAATTCGCCTGATCGTTCCGGAAAATGTCAACGAGGTGGAAATTCGAAGGTTCGAGATGCTGGTCCACAACCTGCAATCTTCTTTCGACACCTATGTCATCCACGGGGGGTTCCGCCGCGGAAAGCGCAAGCTCAAGCAGTTGCGGGGCTATTTCTCCTGCGTGTTCCACCTGTTGCAGATCATCGGCAGGCTGCTTCATTTCTACGAAAGGCACCTTCACGAGGCCGGCTACAAAAACATCTACAAGATGGTCCAGGAACGGCTGTCGGAGCTGGTCGATCCGGACACGCTGCTGGATCGCACCATCAATTACGGCCTCTATTACGTTTGCCACTATCTGAACATCGGCAAGAAGCTCGCCAAGGAAATCCTGAACGAAAACATCGAGCGGTCGTCCGTTCGGGTGGGAATTCCGGTCAAGCGGGGGTTCCATCTCCGGCCCAGTCTCCTGGTGGCCAAGATCGTCCAGGAGTACGGGGGGCAGGTGGAAATGTGCGTCGACTCCGACCGCTTCGACGCCAGCAGCGTGCTGGACATCCAGTGGGCGGGCGGAAAGATCGCCAAGGAAAAGATCAAGGAGGTCGTGTTCGAGGGCGACGCGCGTGCGCTTCGCGACATCCAGATTCTGGCCAGCGTCAATTACGGCGAGGACACCATGGGAAAGGACATTCCCCTTCCCAAGGAACTCAAATATCTTCGGTGATCCGTTGGTCGTGCCGGTCGATGAAAACAGGGACGTTTCCGCGTCGGGGGAGGGCGTTTCCGCCGTGGTGGTGGCGGGCGGCTCCGGCGTGCGGATGAAAGGCCCGACGAGAAAGCAGTATCTGCTTCTCGATGGCCGTCCGATTCTGGCGCGCACGCTGGAGGCCTTCAGCGAATGCGCACGGATCGACTCCGTGTTTCTGGTCGTACCCGAAGACGATTTCGGTTACGTGGAGCAAAACGTGCTGTCCGGCTGCCGGAAAAACAAGGAAATCGTCCTGGTCCCCGGCGGAAAGCAGCGACAGCATTCCGTCTTCAACGGCGTTTGCGCCACGCCTTCCCGCCACAGATACGTGGTTGTCCACGACGGCGTAAGGCCCCTGATCGGCCCGTCGGACATAGAACGCGTTCTGGACGGCGCTCGGAAGACCGGCGCGTGCATTCCGGGGGTCGCGGCCCGCGAGACCTTGAAAAGGGTGGGGAAGGACCGCGTGGTACGGGAAACCCCCAGCCGCGAAAACATCTGGTTCGCCCAGACCCCTCAGGCCTTCGACAGGAAACTGCTGTTGAAGGCCCACGAGACGGCTGTCGCGGAGGGCTTTCTGGGGACCGACGACGCCTCTCTCGTCGAACGTCTGGGAGAAAAGGTCCTGGTCGTCGAGGGAAGCCCGTCCAATATCAAGATCACCACGCCCGAAGATCTTGTGCTCGCGACATGTATCCTAAAGGAGCGGGAAGGCCGATTGTAACCTACCGGCCTCTCGCCTGTTCCAGGAAGCCTTCGGCAAGGCCCACCGCCTCTTCCGGGCTGTTGGCATCGACCAGATCACCGCTTTTTCGATATCGGTCGAACACCTTGCCCGGATCGAAATTCAAAAGCACGACCTTTCTTCCGAATTTCAATGCCAGGGCGATTTCCGAGACGGTCCCGGCCCCGCCGGGGCAGGCGATCACCACATGGCTGGAAAGAACGTTGATGCTGTTTCGCGCGCTTCCCATGCCGGTGAGTATTGGAATCGCGACATACTCGGAGACGCTCTGGCCGTGGTCGTCGGGAAGAATTCCCACAGTCAGTCCGCCTGCTTCCGCCGCCCCCCGCGCGGAGGCCTCCATGATCCCGGAATTTCTTCCGCCGTTCAAAAGCACCCAGCCTTTTTCCGCGATCAGCTTTCCCAGGATGTAGGCGTCGCGGGCGGCCTCGGGCGAAGCCTCTCCGCCTCCCATGACGCCGATGATCGCTTTTCTATTCATTTTCTATGAAACATCCTTTCTCCATTCGATCTTCAAATCCCAGTTGATTTTGCTTCCAAGGTTGACGCGGGCGTGCAAATGAGGCTTCCAGGGCTTTCTTCTCACGATATCGCCTTGACCTTGTCCCACATGCCCTTGAGCTGCTCGTAAAGAGCGGTGGTCTTGTCCCTGGATGCGGGCGTGTACATGTCTTGGGTCTTGATCAGATCGGTGATCGATTTCGGCTTTTTAAAGTCCAGCTTCGGCGCCAGTTCGTCGATTTTTTTTGCGTTGAGTCTTTTTTTCAAAAGGTCCTTGGTTTTTTTCAAGGCCTCGTCGATCATCTTTTCCTTCAGTTTCATGGCTTTCTCCTTGACTGTTGCCGGTTGGAACCGACCGGGCGGCGGTCGGTCCGCGACGCCGAACGGGCTTGGTTTCTATTTCGGCCGCGCTTTTTAAGCTCCTCGTTCCAACGCTTCGCGTTGGAATGCATACCAAGACGCTTTGCGTCCGAGTTGCGCCGATGCATGGCCGAATTAGGAACCAAGCCCCGCCGAACGCTTTTTTTAACAGACAATGTCGAAAAGCTCCCGTGCAGGAAGGCGCCGGAATTTCTACAAGGCGCAGACTCCCTTGTAGGCCGTGTAAAGGGTATAAAGCCCCACCACCACGAAAAAGGCGCCTGCTCCGATTTTTATGTAGTGGGGCGGCACGACCCTGGCGATGGCGTCTCCCAGAAGCACGGCCAGAAGAGAACTCAGGACGAGCGCTCCGGCCGAGCCGAAAAACACGGTCCATTTCGAATTTCCGCAGTCGGCGGAGAGGCAGAACGTGGCCAGTTGCGTCTTGTCTCCCAGTTCCGCCAGAAAGACCAGCCCGAAGGTCGTCAACATCAATTTTAGGTCCATTTTTTCTCCCGAGCCTTTTTCCGAGCCGCCACGCGAATTATCCGCGCGGCGCCCGTTGCGTTCGTTGTTCGTTTTCGATTCAAAAAAAAGAGCACGGGGCTTTCGCGCATCCGTACTCTTTTTAATATAACAATTATTCCGAAAAGGAAACGGCTTGTTTGCAAACGTCTCCTACGCCTGTTTTTTTACGAGCGCCAAAGTCTCCGAAACGACCCGGTCCACAGTGAATCCGAATTTTTCCATGAGTACGCCCCCGGGAGCGGAAGCTCCGAAATGGTCGATGCCGACGACCGCGCCCTTGTCTCCCGCGTATTTGTCCCATCCGAAGGGCACGCCTGCCTCGACCACCACGCGGGCGGATATTTCTTTCGGAAGCACTTGTTCGCGGTACTCGGCGGAAGCTTCCTCGAACAGTTCCCGGCAGGGCATGCTCACGACCCTGGCGGCCACGCCCTTTTCCTTGAGAGCCTGTGCGGCCTTCATCGCCAGCTGCACTTCCGATCCGGTGGCGATCAGAATGGCGTCCGGGGTCCCTTCCGGATCGCAAAGAACGTAGGCGCCCTTGGAGAGGTTTGCCGCCGGACGGTTTTTCCCGTCGCCTGCGGTGAGGACTTCCAGTTTCTGCCTGCTCAAAATCAGGGCCGTGGGTCGGTCCTTGCTCAGCATGGCCTGTTTCCAGGCCTCGGCGGTCTCTGCGGCGTCGGCAGGGCGGATGGTCAGCAGGTTCGGTATGATCCGGAGAGACGCCATGTGCTCCACGGGCTGGTGCGTGGGGCCGTCCTCGCCCACCGCGATGCTGTCGTGGGTGAACACGTAGATCACCGGAAGCTTCATCAGGCCTGCGAGGCGAATGGAGGAGCGCATGTAGTCGGCGAACACCAGAAACGTGCCGCCGTAGGGTCTCATGCCGCCGTGCAGGGCCATGCCGGAGACAATGGCGCCCATGGCGTGCTCCCGGACGCCGAACCGGATGTTCCTTCCCTCGGGAGTGTCCTTTTGAAAAACTTGAGAACCGTTGATGAAGGTCTTGTTGGACGGCGCCAGATCGGCGGAACCGCCCATCAGGTTGAAGACCTTGCCCGCGATGGCGTTCAGGACCTGGCCGGAGGCCGCCCGGGTGGCGACAGGGGCGGCGCCGACGAAATCGGGAATCTCGGAATCCCAGCCGTCGGCGAGTTCGCCGTTCATGAACTGCTCGTATTCCTTGGCCAGTTCCGGGTATTTGGCCGCATAGGAATCAAAGAGCTTTTGCCATTCATCCTCGGCTTTTTTCCCCTTTTCGACGCATTCGCCGAAAATGTTGCAGGCGTCGTTGCCGATGCAGAAATCATCGTTTTCGGGGCAGCCCAGGTTCTTCTTGGTCAGGCAGATCTCTTCGGCGCCCAGAGGCGCGCCGTGGGCGTCGGCACTGCCCTGCTTGCCGGGGCTTCCGTATGCGATCTGGGTCCTGAGCTTGATGATGGTCGGGCGGTCCTTGTCCTTTTTGAACTCTTTCAGCGCATTCAGGATGGAACCCGCGTGATTGCCGTCCTCGATGGAAATCACCTGCCATCCGTAGGCTTCGAATCGCTTGGCGACGTCCTCTGTGAAGGTGATGTCGGTGGGGCCTTCGATGGATATGCGGTTGTCGTCGTAGATCACGAGCAGCTTGCCCAGTCCCAGATGGCCCGCCAGGGAAGCGGCCTCGGCGCAGACGCCCTCCATGAGGTCGCCGTCGCCGCACATGACGTAGGTATTGTGGTTGACGACGTCGAAGTCGGGACGATTGAAGCGGGCCGCGAGGAAACGCTCGGCCATGGCCATTCCCACGGCGTTGGCGAAGCCCTGCCCGAGCGGGCCGGTGGTGGTCTCCACGCCAGGCGTGTGCCCGTATTCGGGGTGGCCGGGAGTCTTGGATCCCCACTGGCGGAAATTCTGGATGTCTTCCAGGCTCAGGTCGTATCCGGTGAGGTGCAGAAGGCTGTAGAGAAGCATGGATGCGTGGCCACCGGACAGGACGAACCGGTCCCTGTTGTGCCATTTCGGGTTTTTCGGGTTGTGGGAAAGCATCTGCGTCCACAGGACGTATCCGGCCGCCGCAAGACCCATGGGCGCGCCCGGATGGCCGGAGTTGGCCTTCTGGACCGCGTCCATGGAGAGCGCCCGGATGGTGTTGACGCAGATGTCGTTGAGGTCGCAGGTGTTTCCCTTGTTGCCTTCGCTCATTTTCGAATAATCTCCTTTTCTTGCAATTCGGCCGATTCGCCCCGAGTCGCGGCGATTTCCACCGGCCTTTTTTTTCATGTTTTTCGTTTATTTCGTTCCATCGAATGGAAAATAGACTGGTGGCTCTTTACAATGAATCGTCGCCATTTTCAAGGCTTTTCCGGCAATTCCAATCGTCAAAGACCTCTGAGCCACTCCGGCTTGAGCCCGACCTTTCCGGCCAGCGCCCGGTCGATCAGTTCCAAGGTCCTTTCCTTGTCCTTGGGCATGCGCGCCTTGATCGGAAGATAGTTGGACGCGTGGTTGGCGTGGAACAGGCCCCGGGTCATGTCGGTTTCGGCGATCATGGTCCTGAGTTCCCGAAGCATTTCCTGCGGCCCCAAAAGGGGAAATCGCCCCGCCCGGTAATCGTCGTACAGCGGCGTGCCGGGGATCAGCATCAGGCTTAGAGCGCCCACGTATTCCGGATCGATGGCCGACAGCACCCGTCCGGTTTCCCTGGCGTGAATATCCGACCTCTCCCTGCCCGCGATTCCCAGAAGGACCGTGATGGAAAGCTTGACGCCCGCATCCCGTATTTTTCTCCCCATTTGAATCATCCTTTCGGAATCCACGCCCTTGTTGATCGCCTTCAATGTGGCGTCGTCGCCGGTCTCAAGCCCCATGTAGGCGATGCCCAGGCCATGCTCCCGCAGCGCGGCCAGTTCCTCCGGCGACTTCAGCCCGATGCTTTTGGCGTTGGCGTATACCCCGACCCGTGTCACCCAGGGAAGCCTGGTTTCGATTTCGCGAAGGATTTTCATCAGCCGCTTCTGCGGGATGATCAGCGCGTCTCCGTCGCAGATGAAAAGACGACGCTGGTTTCGGCAATATCTGGATGCGAAATCGATGTCCTCCATGATGATTTCGTCCGGCTTGATCCTGAATCTCTCTCCCTTGTAGGCGCCGCAGAATGTGCACTTGTTGCGGGAACATCCCACGGTGGCCTGCAACAAAATGCTGTTGGCCTCGCTCGGCGGCCTGATCATGTTTCCTTCGTAATGCAAGGATTACCTCCTGTTGTTTGACACAGTTTAGCAGGCGTAGGTTGGGTTGAGCGGGCTTCCTTGTTGGGTTTTGCTTGCAGGATGCTTGCATCGAGTACCTTCCAGTCACATTTGAAAGGAAAAATCAGCGAAACCCAACAATTAACGACGCTCAACCCAACCTACGTTTCAGTCTCACCCCCAAATCCGTTATAATCAGATTCGTTTTCCGGCCAGAAAAGAGTCACCTTGAACTCCTCTCCGATTTCCTGGAAATCGACTCGCCCGCCGATTTTCTTCATTTCCCGATACACCATGGGCAGGCCCTTTCCCAGCCTGTCCACGAAACGCAAATTTTCCATGAACTTGACGATGACCGGGTTGACCGCATAAGAGACGCCCGCCTTGAGTTTTTCCACGGTCACTGTGTTAGGCAGACGTCCGGGACTGATGAATTCGATCCTGTCGTCGAACATGAAAACCCGGATTTTCGATCCCGCGATGGAATAGTTCCTGTGAACGCAGGCGTTGACCAGAAGCTCCCGGAACACTTTGTCCGGGATCGACGCGAACGTGTCCTCCCGCCTGGTTCCGGAAATGGTGGAAGGCGCGAGAATGTTGTTTTTGATTACTGCCAGGCCGGTGGTGACCTGATAGTCCAGGGTCCCGTCGATATTCTGCTTGTCGATGAGTTCTCCGCCGATCTCTTCGCCGGCGAAATGGGCGAAGGATATGCCGCACTGGGGCAGATGGCGCGACGGGTCGATGCCGAAGATCAGCAATCCGGCGACCGACGCCTGCCTTTCCTCAATCAAAATATCAGTGTTGGCCAGCAACGATTCTTTTTCATCCTCGGGTTCCTCGGAAAATTCGATTTCGTATCGACGGAAATACCGGTCCAGCGCGGTCATGTTGAGGTCCTTGGCGGAAGCAGTCGGTACGCCGCAGCGGTCGAAATGGAACAGGCCCGAAGCCTGGAAAAGCCGAAGCAGCTCCGCCTGCGTGGCCTGTCTGTTGGTGGAACCTATCCTGAGATAGTATTTGCCCATGGTCTCGTAGGGCTTGTCCTTTCCCTTTGACACGTCCACGACCGCTATCATTTCCCCGTCCAACTCGACAAGCCCGAAATCGATCTCCAAAGCGGGTGTCACGTTATTGCGGGCGACATTCATCACCCAATCTTCATCGACAGGGGCGCTTTCCATGCCTGTTGCTTTTCCGGAATCGTCAATGCCGAACAGGATCACCCCGCCGTTGCTGTTGGCGAAAGCGGCCATCTCCTTTGCAAGGGACTCCGGGCGGATTCTTCCTGTCTTGAATTCCACGGACGCGTTTTCGTCCTGGCTTGCGATTTCCCTCAAAGCGTTCTTGTCGATCATCGACTGTGCCTTTGCTCAAAAGAATAAGGGGGCAAAATAGTCGGATCGTCGGATTTTTTATTGACGAGCCTTCAAATGCCCAAGCGAAAAACCATATTATCATTTTTCTTTGTTCGAACAAAACGCAAAAAAGCCGGCCGATCGGATACGACCACAGGGGTGATGAAAATGCACCCTGTTTAGCCGTAACGATTCCGCCGGGTTTTATTCCGTCCAAGCTATTGCGGGGCTTTGTTCGGGAGCGTAGGGTGATGGGTTGAAACCCTGGCGTTCGGGGCTGGTTCAAAGCTTGCTTGCGCCCTCGCCCTTCGAGCTTGTACGAAGCCCAACCCACCATTTCCCGAGCCGCCTATATGTCATTGGTTCGAAGAAGCGACGAACTGGCGCGGAAAATGGTGGGTTGGACTCCGTGCAAGATTGTCGGGCCATCCACTTCAAGAGAAGTCTTATTGGCGACAACGCCAATGGATCGACCCACCCACCCTAAGAGCCCGAACCAGCCCGTGCCGATTGCCGCGAGTGGGAAGGGCCTGGTCTTAACATCGGCCACTTTTAGGGGCTATCGTCGCGGCGGTCGTCATTGCGGGCGGAGCGGTATGTACCCCAGGTGTCGATAAAGCAGCTGGATTCCGTCGCTTCAGGAAATTTCCTGACTGGAACATGTAGCGCAGACCCGGAATCCAGGTGGCCGAATTTGGAACCGAGCCCAGACGATAATAAATGGGAGTTGGGAATGCAACAAGGCCGATTATTGCGGATTTGGGGAATTAAAAATGGTTCATCGAGGATTTGTGGGAAAAGGCCTCGCGAAGGTAACCAGACCATCCTGGTCTGGCGTGGCTTGGCTCCGAAGGGGTTGCATATACGCGGCTTCGGGCCAGAGCTGGAAGCTCTGGTTACCTTTACCGCTCCCCATAAATCCGCGATGAGCCTTAAAAATATTCGTGCTCTTCGTGCTCTTCGTGGTTTATAATCAATGAATTTTGCCACGAAGGACACGAAGATCGGGAAGGACGACTGATGGAGAGTTACCGCGCTGGTCCGAAGCATCTCGATGGATGGCATGCGATAATCGCCTGTGCACTTTTCTAAGAAAGGACGACCATGAAGGATGCAATCAAGCAAACCCTGAAAAACGCGGGGGTCAAGTTCGTTCGTTTTTTATGGTGCGACAATGCCAATGTGATTCGCGCCAAGGCCGCCCATGTGGATTTTCTGGAGGAATTGGCGGAAAACGGCATCGGAATAACCATGGCGCAGATGGCCGTGCCGGTGATGTTCGACAGCCCGGTGCCCGAGACCGGCCTGGGTCCGGTCGGCGAAGTCCGCCTGATGCCCGACTGGTCCACGTTGACGATTTTGCCGTTTGCCCAAGGCCATGCGCAGGTCCTTTGCGACATGGTCATGAGCGAAACAAGCGCGGTGTGGGAACACTGCCCCCGCAGGTTCTTGAAACGGCAGGTTCGGCGGCTCGAAGAGTCCGGATTGACGCTCAAGGCGGTATTCGAAAACGAGTTCTACCTGCTGAAAAAGAATGCCGACGGTCTTTTGACACCGGCGGACCAAACCGTTTTCGCCTCCACGGGTTCGATGAACCTGCAAAGGGAATTCATCGGCGAACTCGCCGACGCTCTGATCGTCCAGGGTCTCGAAGTCGAAAGCTACTATCCGGAATCGGGGCCCGGCCAGCAGGAGGTCAACATTCGCTATGCCGACGCCTTGCGGGCGGCCGACCGACAGATCGTCTACCGGGAGACTGTCCGGGGCGTTGCCGCAAGGCACGGCCTGATCGCCTCGTTTCTGCCCAAGATCTTCGAGGACAAGGCGGGGTCCGGATGCCATCTCAATTTCAGCTTCTGGCGCGACGGCCAAAACATCGGGGGCGACCCGGAGCAGGCCGCCGGCATCGGCCGCGAGGCCGGAGCGTTTGTCGGTGGAGTGCTGGACCACCTTCCCGCCCTGGCCGCAGTCACAATTCCGAGCAAAAACTCGTATCGTCGCATCCGACCCCATTTCTGGGCGGGCGCTTTCAAAGCGTGGGGATACCAGAACCGCGAGGCGGCCGTGCGCGTGTGCAAGGACAAGTCCGGCGCCGCCGACCGTTTCGAATTCAAGACTGCGGACGCCACCGCCAATCCTTACCTGGCCATGGGCGCCTTCATCGCCTCCGGTCTCGACGGACTTCGGCGCAACCTTGTTCTTCCCGAAGAAGTCGCCGTGGACCCCGGCCTGATTCCCGATGACGAACGCCGCGCAAAGGGCATCGATCCGCTCCCGGACAACCTGGGCCAGGCTCTGGAGGCCCTTCGCCGGGACGATGTTCTGCTCGAAGCCCTGGGCGAGGGACTGGCCGCTTCTTTTATTGCAGTGCGCCAGAACGAATGGGAGTATTTCAAGGACTCCAGCTTGGAAGAAGAGGTCGCCCTGCTGGCGGAGAGGTATTGAACCCTCGGAAGGAAGCAAACGATGGAGACGTTGAGTAGAGAAATCCCCGTCCTGCCGAGCCAGTCGGCCTTGCTTTTCATCGACGTGCAAAACTACAACGCGCGCCCGGACGGAGGGCTGTACCGGGCGCAGGGCCTGACGCAAGGGCAGGCGATGGAAAAGCACAAATATTTTTTCGGGCGGCTGGAAAATCTCGTGGTGCCGAATATGCGCAGGCTGGCCGACGCCTGCCGCCGAAAAAACATCGAGGTGATGTATACTGTCATCGAGAGCCTGACCAAAGACGGGCGCGACCGCAGTCTCGACTATAAAATCACCGGGTTCCACGTTCCCAAAGGCTCGCAAGATGCCCGTGTGATCGACGCCATCGCGCCTTTGGACGACGAAATAGTCTTCCCGAAAACCTCCTCCAGCGTCTTCATTTCCACCAACATACACTACATCCTGGGAAACCTGGGCGTACGCTACCTCGTGCTCTGCGGTCTGCTGACGGACCAGTGCGTCAGTTCCACAGTGCGTGACGCCTGCGACCTAGGCTACCTGGTGACGCTGATTTCCGATGCCTGCGCCACCCGCACATTGCAGCGGCATGAAACATCTTTGGAGCATATCGCCGGCTATTGCCGCCAGCGCACGACAGACCAGTTCCTGGCGGAACTCGACGACATGCTTTAGGCAAGGAACCGGTGCGGCCAATCGGATCGACCGGCCCGCCCCGAATTCAGCGACTTGGAGGCGTTCGAAAACGGGAGTCAATGCTGGATTTATATGAACGAGGCCGGTACGCTGGCGTTGCAGTAAGGGGTTGGGGTCTTTTAACCGGTCGTTTCCTTTTCCAGGATGTCCTCGACCGCCATGGCCGCATCCCGGATGGCGGTGTAGATGAGGTTGGAGTGCTTTTTTTCGCGGATGGTCCGGTCCTGCTGGATTTCCATGTAGGAGGGGCTGATGGAGCCGCCGATGGCGTAGACGCCTTTTCTGCTGGTCTGGAACTTCCTGGAGAGAAGAAGCACTCTTTCGCCTTCCCGGGCGATTCTGCACAGTTCCCCTGTGCAGGTGATCTGCTGCAAGTCGAGCTTGTCGAAGATGGCGGCCGGGCCGTGGGTGCCGATGCAGGCGATGACGTTTTTCATGGGAAAGCTCATGCCCTGGTACATGAAGACGTCGTCTGCGGCGTGCGGGGGAGGGGACTGGTGGATGTAAAGCCGGTCCACTCCCTCCGAGTCCACCTCCCCGATCTTGGGGATGGCGCCCTGCAGAATCTTGATCTGGCCGCCCAGCAGGATCTCCTCTCCCAGGTCCCTGGCGGTGTCCTTGTTGATTTCGAATTTTTCGGCGATGTGCGCCCAGTACACGGGCGTGGCGTCGCCGGCTTCGCGTTTTACCTTGGACAGGGCCGATACTACGTCGGCGGCAGCGTTTCCGCCGCCGATCACCAGGGTGGGCACGCCGATGTAGCCCTCGTTGTTCTTCAGGTTCCTGGCGACGGTCCTGGCTTCGCCGTAGATGCCCAGCTCGTTGGGTATGTTGCTTCCGAAGGCGAGCAGGACGTACCTGGCGAAGTAGACATCCTTGTCGGTGTTGACGATATAGCCTGCGGAGCCTTGGCCGATAGTTTCGAACGCCTGCTCGAAGTCGATGCGGATGTCGTTTTCCCCGACGTATTTTTCCACCATCTCGACGTAGGCCTCGACCGGGATTTTCTCCTTGGGCGGTTCCAGCGCGGCCACGGGAAACGGGCCGGTTTCTCCGCGCGGGATGGTCGGATAGACGGCCTTGCCTTTTGGGTAGGAATCGACGATTCCCTGGAATACTCTTTTTCCCTTTTCTATTACGACGTAGGACTTGCCTGCTTCTGCGGCTTTGATCGCGGCCGAAATGCCTCCCGGCCCCGCGCCAACGATGAGAATATCGACGGTCTTGGACACTTTTCTTCTCCCCTGTTTTTCCCCTTTCCGGCGCTTTTCGCCGGAAAGGGGACATAACTTCTATTTCGCCGGTTCGCTGATCATGTCCAAAAATGTCAGCTTGATGGGTTCCTCCAGAAGCTTGTCCTGCTTGGCGATGAACGCTTGCAGGTAGGGCATGGCCAGGTGTTCGTCCAGGTCCTTTTTGCTTCTCCAGTTTTCGTACAGGACGAGGCGTCGCGGGTTTTCCCGGTCCTGGTGGAGGTCGTAGTTGATGCAGCCCGGCTCGCTTCTCGTGGGGGCCACCAGGGCCATGACTTCCTTTTTGACTTTTTCTTCCATGCCCGGCCTGATCAGAAATTCGGCCAGCAGGCTCAGTTTTTCATCAGCCATCGCCACCTCCCTCGACGGGTTCCCATTCGCCGCATCCGCCGTGGGGCGGCTTCTGTTTATTCTTCTTGTCGCACATGCCCTTGGCCGACGGGCTCACCTGGACCTTGCCTCCGGCGATCTCCCGCTTCCCCTGCCAGTCCTTGCACGTGCCGCACTGTTTTTTTCCCAGATCCAGCTCCATGGGTTTTGTCTCCTGCCTTGGATTTCGGTTTCGCCCTTCCTGTCCTGCGCTAGGCTAAATCTTTTCGAAGAATTCCTTGCCCACGCCGCAGTTGGGGCAGAACCATTCGTCGGAAAGGTCCTCGAAAGCGGTGCCCGGAGCGACGCCGTTGTCGGGGTCTCCCTCGGCCGGGTCGTAGATGAAGCCGCAGACGCTGCACTGATACTTGTCCATGTTCTTTCCTCCTTGTTGTCGTTATAAGCGGTGTCTTACTCGAGTCCGCAGACCCGCATGATTCGTTCCTTGCCTTCCTTCTGCATGATGACTCCCAGACGCTTGTTCCTGGTCTGGGGCCTTTGCCCGGCCGCGCGGTAGTATTTGAGCAGCTTGTCCAGGATGTCCAGCAGCTGGTCGTCGTCCAGGTTCCTGGCGATCACTTGGCCGAGCATGGGGTCTTTTCCGCCCGCGCCGCCGATCATCAGGACCCACCCCTTGGGAAGGCCTATGATTCCGATGTCCTTGATCGCCGGCTCCGTGCAGGAGTTGAAGCAGCCTGCCACGCCGATTTTCAGCTTGGAGGTCAGCTTGGGGAACGGGTAGAAGCGCTCCTCGAGTTTCTGGGCGAACCCGAGGGTGTCCTTTTGGCCCCTCTGGCAGAAGGCACTGCCGGGGCACACCTTCACATACTGCTGGCACAGGGCGCTTCCGGGTTTGAACTGCACTCCCAGGTCCTGGTAAATGGAGTCGATGTCCTCTTCTTTGATGCCGAGGATGGCCAGGCGCTGCGCTCCGGTGCATTTCAGGGTCTTGGCCCCGTACTTTTCGGCCGCGTCCGCCACCTTTTTGGCTGTCGCGATATCCATCACGCCCCCCAGGAGCTTGGCCATGACCGCGTAGGTTTCCTCGTCTCGCTGGAGAATGGCGCCTTTGTTTAACAGATCGTCTTTGCCCATGGTATTTTTCCCTCCTGTTCGTTAGACGCCCACGGCTTTCTTGAACTCGTCCAGGCCGATTTTTTCGACCACCCTGGAAAGGCGCATTTTGTTGGCCCATTCGCAGCCTTCGAAAAACTTGACGATACGGTCGGTGAGAGCGACCACTTCGTCGGCCTTCATGCCCTCGGCCATCTTATCGGCCAGGCGGGGCCTCGCGCCGCAGTTGCCGCCCGCCAGAACGGTCCAGCCTTCCGGAGTGCCGATGATGCCGACCTCCTTGACCGACGATCCCGCGCATCCGTACTCGCATCCCGCCACGCCGATCTTGAACTTGGCCGGAAGCATGTATCCATGGAAATGCTTGTCGAGCACCTTTCCGAGTGCCATGGCGTCCTGCTTGCCGTGACGGCAATAGGTGGTGCCGGGGCAGAACTTGACCATGCGAACGCACAGGCCGATGGCAAAGCCGATGCCGCGCTTGACATCCGCCCAGGCGGCGTCGATGTCCTCCTCCCGAATGCCCACCACGGCGATTCGCTGGCCGGAGGTCAGTTTCATGGCCTTGGCGTTGTACTTTTCCGCCACGTCCACCAAAATCCGGAAGCTTTCCACGTCGATGAAACCGCCGGGAATGTGGGGAGCTATGGCGTAAAGGTCGCCGTCGCGCTGGAGGATGGCGCCCTTTTCCAGAATGTCTCCTTTTTTCTCCGCACTCATGTTTTCATACCTCTTTGCTAAAAGGTTCCTGGTGATTAAAAAAGGGTTTTGAAAAAAAGTTCGACTGAACAACGCATTGAAAACGACTCTCTATCCCGGTATTCCGATTATCATATTCGATGGGAACGCGAAGGGCAAGGGGCAAATGGATGAAGTTTCGGGACGTTTTCCATGCGCGTTTGTCCGGTCCGGTTCTCTTTTTTTTGCCCGTACGCGTTTCGAAGGTAACCAGACCATCTTGGTCTGGTTTGCCATTCTCCTGGCCTGACCAGAGCTGGAAGCTCTGGTTGCCTGGGACGCAATGCGAGATTCCGGCACCAACAACTGGATTGGGAAACAGGCAGTGCCCCGTCGGGGTTTCGGAGCGACGGCAATCATTCGGCGCTGGTCGGATCGATGATCCGTTTGATTTCGGAGATGCTGTTCGCCGGAAAACCGCCCTGCTTCGCATGCTTTTCGATCAATTCCTTGCTGGGAGAGATGTATATGCAGTAGATCTTGTCGTCGGTCACATAGCTTTGCACCCATTGGATTTCGGGACCGAGGTCCTTGAGCACGCCGCAGGATTTTTGAGAAATTCCCTTGACCTCGTCGCCGTTCAGGTTTCCCGCGCCGGGCAATTCTCTTTCGATGACGTATTTTGGCATTTTTTTCTCCTCTCGTTCGGGTTGGTTTGGCGCCATGTCGAAATAACACCATTTCAATCGCCCCAAGTGCGCTTCACGGCGAAAATGCCGCAGTGCGTGGGAACAAAGGGATGGAAGACGCGAAAGGCCCAAGGCGAAAAAAGGGCGGCTATATGGCCGCCCTTTTGGATTCGTCTTTGCAAAAACCGCTATCCTCCCAGGGCCTGCTTGACCAGGACGGGAATCTTGTCCGCGTTCTTGAGCAATTTGAGATAGGCCTCCTTGGAAATTTCTTCGCACGTAATGGCACCGGTGGGGCACACCTTGGCGCAGGTCGGATCGCCGTCGCACAGGTCGCATTTGAGGACCTTGCCGTCGAACGGATCCACGAAGGTGGCACCGAACGGGCAGGCGAACACGCAGCTCAGGCATCCGATGCAACGATACGGATCGACTTCCATGGCCCCGGTCAAAACGTTTCTGTACGTCGCGCCTTTGGGACAGGCGGCCTCGCAGGCGGCATCTTCGCATTTCATGCAGTTGATCGGCACGAAGATTCCGTCTTGCTCCCACTTGACCACGTGGATTCTCGCCCTGGCCGGATTGACGCTGTTTTCATGCTTCAGGGAACAATATGTTTCGCAGGCTCGACATCCCGTGCATTTCTCGGCGTCGATAATCAAGGTTTTCATGATTGACTGTACCTCCCGACGCCCAAAAACCTTTTTAAAAGGTTTTCGAGCGAAAATTAAAATGGCAACAAGCTTATTTCGATTTGTTTCTTGGTGTTGTCCCAGTTGTCTTTGCGGGCGGCGGCGTTCTCGTACGCCTTTTGCGCCATCTGACAGCGCAGCCCGTTGTTTTCCGCCGACACGTCCACGACCCGGACATCTTCCACGATGCCTTTTTCATTGCACTGGTAGCGATGGTATACAAGGCCCTGGGGAGTTTCCAGGGCGGCGAGTCCTTCTCTTCCGATTTCTTTGGGAATGTCCCGAATGGACGCGCCAATCAGCTTTTCCATCACGCAAAGTTCCGCCAGTTGTTCCGCAGCCCCCACCGATTCCACGACCAGCGCGCGGAAAGCAGCCTTCACGGTGAAATGGGGAAATGCCTCCAAGTCTTTGATCATATTCTGCCTCTGCTCCTCGGCCTTGGGCGTGGCGAGTTCTACCCCGGAGTTCAGCCTGGCCAGGGGGCCTACGAAATAAAGGCCGTCGGCGCCGCTTTCCGCCCCTTTCCATCCCTTGTCCTTGAGATAGGCGAACGGAACATGGGTCCAGGGTTCGGTCGCAAGGTCGATCTTGTCTTTGGCTTTGTCTGCGGCAAAGCGCTCGGCCTGTTTGCCGGCGCGGTCCGTGAGGACGATTTCGCCTTCCTTAAGATTTTCCGGATCGCTGACGTCCCGGCCCTGGACCGCCATTCCGGCCATGGGATCGATTCCGACTTCCGCATACTTTTCGAACGCCTTGGGATTGGAGAATATTGTTTCGATGAAAAAGGCCGCAGTCTTTTGGGTGCCGTCCAGAAGGGCCTCGGCGATTTCGCCCAGGCGTTCGTAGAGTTCTTCTTTTAAAAAGCGGCTCACGCCCCCCGGCAGGGCCGTCAGCGGATGGTCGTATCTTCCGCCCAGAATGGCGCAGGCTTCCTGGGCGAGCGCCAGCTGCTTCATGATGTCGTCCATCTTCTTATATGACTCGTGGCTCGGCCCCTTCTTGCGGGGCGAGGTGAAGTCTTCGAACGGATTTTCGAACGCCGTGAGCAGAAAGTACAGCTTTCTCAGGTGCGATGTCAGAAACTGGGCCTGCAAGAGTGCTTCGCGCATGTTGACCGCCAAGGCCGGGGGCTCGACCCCGAAAAGCTTGTCCAGGGCCATGGCCGACGCCAAGTGGTGCGCCGGGGACAGGATGGTCAGGATTCTGGGAAGCTCCTCGACCTGCCGGCCCTTGCACATGGCCGAAACATCCATGGGAGCCGTGGCCTGAAGCCAGGCCTTTGGCGTCTGGCTTCCGTTCAGAACCACCACCCGCGAGGGCAGGTCCATCCATCTGACGGATTCTATGGTTTTGCTGTCCATTATATCTTACCTCTGTATGCGCGTAACAGTTCACATTGGGTGGGCAGGGTGTAGCGGTAGAAGGTCCCGGTCATGTCGTCGAATTTGCCCACGATTTTCTGGATCTCGGCCTCTTTTTCCGAGTCGAACGTGGAACTGATCGCGGACACCATTTTCGCGCCGGGATCGTAGACGGCCTGTGCCTTGCCGAAACATCCCCGGCAGGGCAGCCCCAGCCCCGTGCAGAGTCCGCCGCAACCCTCCCTCGTGGCGATTCCCTGGCAGATCAGGCCCTGCTCCAGAAGACAGCGCCCGGTGCTCTCGTATTGCTCGTAGGGGCGCTTGGCCGTGGCAAACTTCTTCTCCTCCTTGACCCGGGAGCAGCTCGCGCACACCGCCTTTTCCCCCGCGAGGGTGCTTCCCTTGGGGGGAAGCACCCCGGAGGCAATTGCCTGGGCGACGGCCTCCGGCAGTCTCGATGCGGCGTACGACAGCTTGGTAGAGGAGGCTTTCCCGCCGACGAGCGCCTGAATGGCCGCCCAAACAAGGCTTTGGGTGGGTGGGCACCCGGGTACATAGTAATCGACTTCGACAACCTGCGAGAGAGCCGATACCTGGGGTTCCACCCTGGGTGGTGGAGGAGGACCCTCCGGCGATTCCTCGTCCCCCGCGGAGGTTTCGGGGGAGGCCTGTTCTCGGAGGTCGGACAGGCCGGGCAATCCGCCGAAGGATGCGCACGCTCCAATGGCAATCATATTTTCGGATTTTTCCCGGAGCCGTATGGCCGCTTCATGGTCGCTTTCCGTGCGGACCGCGCCAGCGTAGAAGGAAAAATCGATGTTTTCCGCTTTTTCCAAGTCCTCCCACCGCGAGCCCATCACGTAGGGCCAGTACACGACATCGGCGATGCGAGCCAGTGAGTTGACCTGGTAGTGGATGTCCAGGACCGACTGTTCGCACGCCCGGCACCCGGTCGCGGTGTATATGGCGAGTGTTTTCTTAGACAATCTGATACTCCTTGGAATTTGGTTCTTGTTTGTTCGATATCCGGCTTTCGGTCATGTCAACTCGCTTGGCGCAGCAGCCTGAACGGCCCCAGCTTCTTGATGTCGTCGGCCATCTCGTTGATCACTTCGGCGTACAAGGGCGACTCCGAGGCGGCGATCCATTCCAGGCGGAACCGTCCTTTCTCCACGCCCATTTCCGTCAGAAGCTTGTCCAAAAGAAAACTTCTCCTGAACGCCTTGATGTTGCCGGAAATGTAGTGGCAGTCACCCGGATGGCAGCCAGCGACCAGGACCCCGTCGGCCCCGCTGGCAAACGCCTTGACCACGTATCCGGGGTCCACCATGCCAGAGCAGAACACCCGGATGACCCTCACGTTCGGCGATTGCCTGAACCGCGAGACCCCGGCGGCGTCCGCAGCCACGTAGGAGCACCAGTTGCAAAGAAAGGCGATGATTTTGGGTTCGAATTCACTCATGTTTCTTCCTCTATGTTGTTCGTTTCGGATAGAATGGCCATCCGAATCTTTCTCGGTCACCAGGTTGTTGGAAGAGCTGTTGGCCGTTGGCCGTTGGCTTTATAGGTTTTGCACGATGTTATTACCCAAAAGCTGACAGCTTGCGCCTTACAGCTATTACCCGCATAAAATCCCCTCGATCTGAGCGTAAATCTGGTCGGGCGTGTAGTGCTGGACCCGGATCGCGGCCACGGGGCAGGACGCGGCGCAGGTGCCGCAACCCTGGCAGAGGGCCTCGTTGACATGGGCCGTCTTGCTTTCCTCGGAAAACGACACCGCGTTGTACGCGCAGAGGCCGACGCAGGTCTTGCAGCCCGTGCACAGCTTTTCTTCGACAACGGCCACCGTGGGCTCGACTTCCACCTCTCCCACGCCGAACAGCGCAAGAGTTTCTGCCGCAGCCGCGCCGCCCTGCGCGACCGACTCGGGAATGTCCTTGGGGCCCTGCGCGGCGCCCGCCAGAAAGATTCCGGAAAGCGAGGTCTCCACCGGTCCCAGCTTGGGGTGGGACTCGATGAAAAAGCCGTACTTGTCGGTGGAAAGGTTCAACGCGCGGGCGACCGTGGCGTAGTCGTTCTGGGCGACCAGTCCGGTGGCGAGGACCACCATGTCGGCTTCGACCTCCACCGGCATGCCGATCAGGCTGTTTTCGCCGCGAACCACCAGCTTGCCCCGTTCCTGGAAAACCTTGGCCACGCGGCCCCGGATGTACTGGGCCTGGTCTTCCTCGATGGTCCGGCGCAGGAACTCCTCGTAGCCTTTTCCGCCGGCCCGGTTGTCGATGTAGAAGACATAGGCCTGGCCGTCGGGGCTGTGGTGCTTGAAGATCGACAGCTGCTTGGCGCTGATCATGCAGCACACCTTGGAGCAGTATTCCTTGTCCTTGGAACGGTCGCGGGAGCCTACGCACTGGACGAACACGATGCTGTCGGGGACCTTGCCGTCGCTGGGACGGACCACTTTTCCGCCCGTGGGACCCGAGGCGTTGCAGAGTCTTTCGAACTGCAAGTTGGTGATGACGTCCGGGTACTTGCCGTATCCGTATTCCGGGTAGCGCTTGGCGTCGAAGATGTCGATGCCGGTGGCCACCACGATGGCGCCCACGTCCAGCTCCCGGATTTTTTCCTTTTCCTTGAGGTCGATGGCCTGGGGACCGCAGTTTCTTTCGCACTCGCCGCACTGGGAGCACAGACTGCAAGCGAGACAGCGCTTGCCTTCGTTCTGGGCCATCTCGGCGGTGAACCCGAGATCGACTTCCGCGAAATTGGCCTTTCTTTTTTCGACTTCCAGCATGGGCATCTTCTGGCGAGGAATGGCGACCGCTCGTTCCCGTTCGGCTTCGGTCAGCTCCTTGTCCATGGGGGTTTCTTCCGCTTCGATGGGCTTGAGTCCGCCGTAGGCCAGGTAGTTGTGGATGGACATCGCGGCCTTGCGGCCCTGTCCGACGGCCTCCACGAAGCTGGCTGCGCCCAGCATGCAGTCGCCGCCGGTGAATACGCCCTCCATGGAGGTGGCCATGGTGTCTTCGTCGGCCGCGATCATGCCCCACTTGTTGGTTTTCAGGCCGATCGCCTTCAGGTTGGCGAAGTCCGGGGCCTGGCCGATGGCCGGTATCACGTTGTCCACTTCCAGAATGGTCTCGGAACCCTCCACCGGCACCGGACGTCTTCTGCCGGAAGCGTCGGGTTCGCCCAGTTCCATCTTGATGTATTCCAGAGCGGTGAGCTTGCCCTCTTCGCCGATGAGCCGGGTGGGGGCGGCCAGGAAATGAAATTGGACGCCTTCCAGCTCGGCCTCTTCCACCTCGACGTCCCAGGCGGGCATTTCGGCGCGGGTCCTTCTGTAAAGGACCGTGACTTCCTCGGCGCCCAGTCTCCAGGCGGTCCTGGCGCAGTCGATGGCCACGTTGCCACCGCCGATGACCACCACTTTTTTGCCCAGCTCGACAGGCTCGTCCAGGGAGGCTTTCCTGAGCATGTCGGTGCCGGGGACGACGCCTTCCAGGTCCTCGCCCTGCACGCGCAGGGAGGTGCTCTTGTGGAGTCCCAGGCCCAGGAAGAAGGACTTGTAGCCCTGCTCCTTTAAACTGTCGAAGGTGACGTCCTTGCCGAAAGTCACGCCCGTCTTCAGCTCCACGCCCATGCCTGTCAGGTTGTTGACCTCTGCGGCCAGGATGTCTCTGGGAAGACGATAGTCCGGAATGCCGACCGCGAGCATGCCGCCCGCGACGGGGAGCTTTTCGAATATGGTGACCTGGTATCCCTTGAGTCTCAGGTAGTACGCGGCCGAAAGTCCCGCCGGACCCGCGCCCACGATGGCCACTTTCTCATCGCGCTTCTTGTCGATGGGCGGGTGCTTGAACACGCCCTTTTCCAGTTCCAGGTCGCCCAGGAAGCGCTTGGTGTAGCAAATGGAGAGAGGATCGTCCACCTTGCCTCTCTTGCAGGCGGATTCGCAGGGGTGGAAGCAGATTCTTCCGCAGACGGCCGCAAAGGGCATTTTCTCCCTCACCAGGTCCAGGGCTTCCTCGAATTTTCCCAGTCCCGACAAGGTCATGTAGCCGCAGACGTTGACCCCTGCAGGGCAGGCGTCCTCGCAGGGCGGCTTTCCGGCGCGAAGAATGGAATAGGTGTTGGGAATGGCCTGGGGAAAGGGGCGGCTGATGGGGTGCCTGGTGGTCATGCCCAGCTCGAACTGGCTCTTGAAGTCGATGGGGCAGACCTGCTGGCAGTCGCCGCAGCCCGTGCACTTGTCCAAACGGACGTACCTGGGTTTCTGTTCCACCTTCACTTTGAAGTTGCCCACGAAGCCATTCAGCTCCTTGACTTGGGACTTGGTCAGAATTTCGATGTTGGGGTGGCGCCCCACCTCGGAGGTCTTGGGGGTCAGGGTGCAGCCCGCGCAGTCCAGGGTGGGGAAGGTCTTGTCGAACTGGGCCATGCGGCCGCCTATGATTTCGTCCTTTTCCACCATGTAGACCTTGTAGCCCGCCTTGGCGATTTTCAGCGACGCGGTGATGCCCGCGATGCCTCCGCCCACCACCATGGCGGACGGAGTGACCGGTTTCTTGGACCCCACCAGCGGCCGGTGGTGCTGCACGCGCTTGATTCCGCCCTGGACCAGGTCCTTGGCTTTTTGCGTCGCCTTTTCGGGATCGTCGGACACCCAGGAGCAGTGCTCCCGAATGTTGACCATCTCGAACATGTACTGGTTCATGCCTGCGGAGGAGACCGCGTTTCTGAACGTGGGCTCGTGCATCTTGGGAGAGCAGGAGGCCTCCACCACGTAGTCCAGGCCGAGTTCTTCGATGTCGTCCCGGATCATCTTCTGGCCGGGCTCGCTGCACATATACTTATAGTAGCGGCATACCGTTACATCGTCTCTTTCCTCGCCGATTTCCTTGGTGATTCTGGGGACATCGACCTTGCCTTGGATGTTGGTACCGCACTGACAGATGTAAACGCCGATTTTCTTCTTCATCACACCAATCCCTTTTGCGTCAATACGGGCATGGGGTTCACCAGATGGTGGCGAAGCTCCATTTCACCGGCGTCCAAGCCGAACGCCAGGCCCAGAAGCTGTGTAAAGTAAATGACCGGGACCGCGTACTTTCTGCGGTCCGCCTTGCCGATCTCGTCCTGGCGCATGTCCAGGTTGGCCTGGCAGAGCTGGCAGGCGACCACGATGGCATCGACCTTCTTGTAATCGGCCTCGCGGATGATGCGCCCGGAGAGGTTGCAGACCGTCCCGGTCTTGCTCACGGACAGGCCCGCGCCGCAGCACTCGGTCTTAAAATCCCAGTCGATGACTTCCGCCCCGAGGGCTTGCAGGATTTCGTCCATGGAGACCGGGTTTTCGGGATTGTCGAAGTGGGTGATCCCGTTGGGTTTGACCAGGTAGCATCCGTAGTAGGGAGCGACCTTGAGTCCTGTCAAAGGCTTCTTCACCTTTTCCTTGATGGCGTCCAGACCGATGGTGTGTCGCAGGAACCCCAGCAGATTGTGGATCGCCATGTCCCCGGAAAGCTGCTTTTCGATGGCCTTTTCCACGCGCTCTTTGACCGATTCGTCCTCCTTGATTTCCTCCTGCGCGCTCAGAAGCCGTCGGAAGCAGAAAGGGCAGGGGATGACGATGTCGTCCACGTCCTGGGTTTCGGCCTGGGCCAGGTTGTGCGCGGCAAGGGAAACGGAAAGCAGGCGATCCATCTTGAGAGCGGGGGAGCTTCCGCAACAGGACCATTCGGGGATTTCCTCCGTTACGACATCCAGCGCGCCCAGCACCTTTCTCGTGGATTCGTCGTAGGGTTTGGCGGTCCCCTCCAGGGAACAACCGGGATAGTAACTTACCTTCATGAAACTATTCTCCATGCCTTATCTTTTCGACTCGTTCGAAGATGCGCGAGACCTTGGGATCTTCCTTGGTCTTGGCCATCATGTCCTTGGGCTTGATGGCGCCCTTGGCCATGAGCTTCATGCCCTTGATCGCGTCCTTGAACGGGTCCAGTGTTCGCATATTGTATTGCATGACGGCTTTGATTTCCTGCACCCGTCCGTTTTTCCTCACCGAGTCGATGAAGACTTCCTCGAACAGGTGGATGCCCGGTTCGCTGGGCTTGATTCCTTCTTCTTCCGCCATTTCGCACAGGGTGGTGGATACCTCGTACATGTTGATTTCCACAGGGCACCGGGAGGCGCACGAGCCGCAGCTGACGCAGTACCACCAGGTGGGATCGCTCAAGGCTTGGTCCTTCATGCCGGACAGGACCTTTGCGATCAGCTGCCGGGGGCCGCCCACGGTCTCCGAAGCGATGGGGCAGCTTCCGCTGCACTTGCCGCACTGGAGGCAGTCCAGCAGGTTCTGTCCGCTTCGTTCCATGACCTGGGTCAGAAAGTCCCTTGCCCAAGGTGTCGTTTTTAGCCGTATCATATTTGTATTCCTCGCCTTTCTCAGGATTCGAGTTTCAGACTTTTAACCCTTCTAAGCGCCTCCCGGGTCTGATGGTCGCGCACCACCCTGAGAGGAGAGCCGAACGAGCGGGCGTTGACCGGGCAGACCAGTACGCAGGCGGGCCACAGCCCGGCGTCCACGCGGTCCTTGCAGCCGTCGCACTTGGCGATCTTGCCGGTCGCTGGGTTGAGTTCGGGAATGCCGTAGGGGCACGCCACGGCGCAGGTCTGGCAGCCGATGCAAAGCTCCGGGTCGGAAAAGACGATGCCGTCCTCGCGCTTTTGCATGGCGCCCGTGGGGCAGACCTGGACGCAGTGCGGACGGTCGCAGTGGTAGCAGGTCACCGCCTGGAAGCTCATTTGCAGACTTCCGTCGTCCTCCTCCAGGGGACCCACCTGCATGACCTTTATCGGCCGGGGGCCTTGGGGCGTGTCGTGTTCCAGCTTGCAGGCCACCTCGCAGCTCTGGCAGCCGATGCAAACCGACGAATCCACCATCAGGGCGTATTTCTTCAACTTCGTAAGCTTGTTATTGGGGCTCATTGGAGTAACTCTCTTAAATTGTTCAAGGCTTGTTCGCTGTCTGCGCCTTTCTTGTAGACCAGCACCCGGTCCTCGAGCAGGCGTCGGGTGGACCAGACCATGTCGCGACGGACCATCCGGCTGATCCAGGCGCGTCCTTCGATCTGGTCGCCGTTGGCCGCGATGACGATTTCATCGCCGTTTTCCACTCCCAGTGCCTTGGCGGCATCGGGATGAATCTGCACGGCCTTTTCGTCGGCGATCTCGCGGGTCCAGGGCTGCCAGTGGCTCGGGTCGCTGAAGCGCGACGCCACGCGGGTGGCCTGATAGTAGAGGGGATATTCCTTCTGGGAATCGTCGGCGGGCGACACGGCCTTTTCGGGGGCCTTGGCCGGCTGCATCTTTCCGGTTTCGGTCTTGAACAAGGGTGCATGATCGTTGATGATGCCCGCAGTCGGCCAAGAGACCGCGCCGGGGTTTTCCTTGATCTGTTCCACGGAGATGCCTGCGGTGTCGGGACTGTTGGAAAGGACGAAATCGTAGAAGGCCTCGTGGTCGGCCAGGCCGGTGGATTTTTTCCACGGGAAGAATTCCTCCCATCCCAACCGTTGCGCAAGACGCATCCAGAATCCCAGACCGGTGCGGCACGCGTCGCTGGGCATGACGATTCGCTCGCCCCACTGGATGATGCGGTCGTTGTTGAAACATACGCCGTAGCGCTCCGGCCACAGGGTGGAGGGGAAGACCATGTGCGCCAGGTCCCGTGTGACATTGGGAAAAGCCCCGAAAAAGACGTTGAGTTCCATGTCCCGTGCCGCCTTTTTAAACGGCGACATGAACTTGTCCAACGCGTTTCCGGAACAGATCATGGCTTTGAAGCCGTGATCGTCGTCGGGAATTCGGTGGTGTCTTGTCGTCTGGTAGGGATACGATTGTTCGGGCTTCTCGGTTTCCTCGGCGTCGTCTTCGGAGATCTTCTTTTCCGCGTCCAGAAAGGCCACTCCCGATTCCATGGGGTACCATCCGCCGCCGATTTTTCCGAACCAGCCCATGGCTGCGGCCAGGGTCGGCCAGATGCCGTAGTTTTCCCGGAACGCCAGACGCTTTCCGGTGATCACCGTGACCGGCCCCTTGCGGGCGAGCAGACGGGCGATCTCCAGGATTTTCTCCGGGGCCAGCCCGACGGCCTGTTGCGCGTCGTCCATCGTAACTTTCTTGTAGGAAACCTTCCAATCGGCGGCGTCCTCCAGGTTGGTCTCGATGGCGGCTTCGTCGATCAGACCCTCGTCGATCAGGGCTTTCATTAGATAGGCCCCCAGAAGGCTTTCGCTCTCAGGGGAGATCATGTACGCCTTGTCGGCCTTGGACAGGGTGGCGGTGTAGCGGATGTCGGCCGCGATGATTTTCGCGCCGTTCTTTTTCGCTTCCAGGACCCATTGAAAGGCCACCGGGTGCGTAGCGGCGAGGTCCGCCTCCACGAGAAACAAGCACTTGCTGTTTTTCCAGTCGGAGCAGGGGGCCGTGGGAGAATTGACGGCCAGCTTGCCGGCCAAAGCCTTGGTATCGTCGAGAGGATTGTAAACGTGCGGCGTTCCCCATAGCCTGGCGAACCGGCGGGCGCCGAGCAGAAAGTCGAGCCCTGCCATGGGCGAGCACGCGATCACCAGAGATTCGGGACCATGCTGGTCCTTGACGCGTCTCAGACGCTCGGCCAGCTGGTCCAGGCCTTTTTCCCAGTTGTCGAACGCCTCGAAAGGCCCTTGCAGACGGTTGCGGGTTCCGGGAAGAGTGACTCGGTCGGGATGGCGCAGGGCCTGCACGAAAGCGATGCCCTTGGCGCAGAGCCTCCCCCGGCTCACCGGATGATCTTCGTCGCCATGGACATCCACCACGCGCTCGTCCTGCACATAGGCCACCAGCCCGCAGCCCACCGTGCACTCCTGGCATATGGTCCGAACCTTGCGAACATATTCCTTTCTGGTTCCGGGAAGCCGTTTAAGCGGCTTGTAATCTACCATTGATATGACACTCCTTTATTAGTATGCTCCATCACACCTGGGTCGTAAATATTTTTGAACACGAATTATCCCATGTGCCAAGCAAGCTTTGTGCCAGAGAAATGATGCACCTGCGACACGCATCGAATCGGCGACAGAGCCATCAAACACGGTTTTGCAAGGACGGCAAGAGAATGGAAAGGACGGGGCGACAAGGGGTGAAAGACCCCGAGGGAATAACAAAGGAGTAACGTAAACCTTTGAAATTATTGGATAATAAAAAATGTGGGGTCGGGTGGGAACATAATGGATATGGATGTGAATGGCATTCGGCTTTGGAAACTTTATTGCCTCATTATTTTCAGCGCACGAGTCTGTTTTCCATCCTGTCGCTGCTCGTTTGCGGCATCGGATTCATTTGATACGGACCGTCATTCCGGCGCGCCCTCGGGCTGGGGCTTTCGATGAGATTGGGCCGGAATGACGGCGAAAAAGGAAGAACCTGCATCACCCGTTCATAAAGCAGGCTTCGAACAATCGGTTGCTAATAGCCAGCCAGCTGCATCTGCCGTCCGGTGAGAGTAACCGCGGACGCCCCGGCGAGTTCTCCGACCATGCAGACGATCCTCGACATTCCCTTGACCGTCATATGGAACCATGAATAGGCGAGGTCCCCCGCCGTTTGACCCGAAAAGACAAATTCCACACGGTCCGCCTTGACGTCGAGTTTGCTTGCAGCCTCCTTTTCGTCGAATTCGCAGTCCTTGACGCCCTCGCCCACCACGTACACAATGATTCCTGTTTTCATAACGTACCTCCTATCCTCGAAAGTTACGGTTATTTGCGCTTGGGTAGGTTTTCCGGCTTATGGATCATCCGTCAAGCTGCGCCTTCCCACCCTTGTTGAAACAGGCAGTGGCTTCCTGCGGCTTTCGGTCCCCAATTACGGCGGCGGGCCCGCTCCCGATTCTCACGGGATTCCCTCTTCAGCTTCCCCATGAAGCGCCCAAACGCTGGCACTATATGTGTGAAACTTGGTCTTTCTAAACTCTGTTTTTTCAAATACACGAGTAGAATGAACTGGCCTTTGGGCCGCTGTGCTTGCAGGCCCCGGCGATGTCGTCGTACGGCATTGCACTAGCGAAAAGGGCGATAAAACAAATCGATTTTTCGAAGTTATCAAATTGATGCTATCCAATATGACTGCGACTGTCAATTAAAAAATAAATATTTAGATTGTGGTGAGCCAGCAAGGCTGCGAACTTTGGAAAGCCTGGACGCGCGGCACTCCGAGGACCTGATCGATGTCCGCCTCGGCGTTCAGTATCGCCTTGATGATTCCTTCCTTCATGGCTTCTGCCGCCTTGCGCGCGGTCATGGAGCCTTTGAAGGCGTTGGGGGCGACCACGATTTTCATTGCGAGAGGTCCGCTTGTTTCCCTATGACCGCTTCGAAAAGCGCGTCCTCCATGACGGGCACGACGGGGGCGCCGTTGGCGGAGCGGTTCAAGGCCTCCCACAGCACGCCGTCGCGTTCGTAGATGTCCCGCCGGAACTGCGCTTCGCCGTTATCTTCCATCCAGGAAGTAAAGTACATCAGATGCACGGTGATTTTTCCGGGCACGCCCACGATCTTTCTTTTTCCGTCCCGGATGGTTTTTTCGATTTTCTTCCGGTCCCATTTCGGATCGTCATGGAGGACGAAGACGGCGAGGTCCACGGGTTTTTCCAGGCGGATGCAGCCGTGGCTGAGCGCGCGGTGGGCCCTTCTGAACAACCTGCGGCTCGGGGTGTCGTGCATGTAGACATGGAACTGGTTGGGGAACATGAACTTGATCCGGCCGAGAGCGTTCCAGGGGCCCGGCTTTTGCCGGACCCTGCCGGGAAACGTGGCCGCGTTGACCCTGCTCCAGTCGATGGTCGCGGGATCCAGCGCCGGACTGTTGTCGCCCCATCCCGTCACGATTTCGTAGTGGTCCTTTACGAGCAGTTCCGGGTCCTTTTTCAGGTCGTAGATCAATTCCTTTTTAAAGATGCTTCTCGGAACGTTCCAGAACGGATTGATTTCCAGATATCTCATGCGCTTGGAAAACACGGGGGTCTTCTGGAAGTCCTTTCCCACGATGACCCGCATTTCCAGTTTGACTTCTTCGTTTTCCACGGCCTCCAGCTGGAAGGCTGCCGTGTTGACGCGGATATGCTTTTGTCCCAGAAAGCGGGGCAGCCAACGCCATCGTTCGAGGTTCGCCAGGATTTGTATCCGCCGTTGCCCGGGCTGCACATTGAGTTCCCTCAGGGTGTTTTTTCCGATGACGCCGTCGATTTCCAGGCCGTGGTTGGCCTGGAACTTCTTGACGGCGTTTTCCAGAGTTTCGTCGTAAAGGTCGTTGTCGGCGGCAAAGCCGTGGGGCAGGTAGCCCTGGAGTTCCAGGCGCCTGGCCAGATTCGCGATTCTTTGGTCCCGGTCGCCCGGTTCGATCTTTTTCCCCTTTTCCAAAACCGGCCAGCCCCCGGCTTTTTCCGCAGTTTGCAGCCATCGGGCTTCGCGGACCAGGCCCCAGTAGTCGGAATGGGGAGGGGATAGTCTTTTCAAGGCCGAAGACACGCTTTCTTGGTCCTCCACATGGTGCAGGGCCTCGAAGACATCCGCCTGGTGTTCCTTGCCGGCGAGCCATTCGGGATAGATGCTTTCCGGGTCCACCTTGCCGTCGGACAGGTGCGAGCCGAAATTGAGAAAGGCGTCGGTCAGGACGATTTCAAGTCCGGCCAGTTCCTTGCCCGCCACAGGCGTCGCATTTTTCGCGCGCTGATCCAGGCTTTGGAGCCATTCGCGGACGCAGACGGCATGGTAGTCCTCGGGTACGAGTCCGTGGGATTCGGCGTCGGAAATGGTGTCCGACAGTTCGCGAGCCCATTGTGTCGGACCTTTGGCCTCGACCCACAAGGGCTGGAAAAAACGCATTCGATAGAACTCGACCAGCTTCCTGCCTGCGTAGATCTTTTCGCAGCCCACCCAGAAACAGTCGTGTTCCGCAAAACCATCGATCAGTTCATTCACCGATTGCGACAGGTCCCCGGCAAATACGGCGGAATCGGGAAAAAAAGGCGAAAAAAGGGCGAAAAACAACAGCAACAACGCGATCTTTTTTTTGCAATTCATTTTTCAAAACTCGCGGTCGAAATTTGGGTTCGAGTCCGTTATATCTGTTCAAATACCTTTAATCAAATACCATATTTTTCCCGATTCGAAAACTTTTTTGGAGAGGACGGGGTCGCGGCGTCATCCGACCGCCGCCTTCTTGCCGGTGCTGCGCAAGGCGTAGCGCTCCTGGGCGGACAGGACCGTCTTTCTCAGCCGCACCGATTTCGGGGTCACCTCCACCATCTCGTCGTCCTTGATGAAATGGATGGCCCGCTCCAGGGTCATGGGCCGTATCGGCGACAGGACCACGTGCTCGTCCTTGCCCGACGCCCGCATGTTGGTGAGCTTCTTCTCCTTGGCGGGATTGACGTTGATGTCGTTGTCCCGGTTGTGCTCTCCTACGACCATGCCCTCGTAGACCGGGTCGTTGGGGACCACGAACAATTCGCCGCGCGGTTCCAGGTTGAACAGCGCGTAGGCGACGGCGACGCCCTGCCGGTCGGAGACCAGCGAGCCGGTGAACCGGGTGGGAAACTCTCCGCGCCAAGGCTCGTAGCCGTCGAAATAGCCGTTCACGATACCGGTGCCCCGGGTGTCGGTCAGAAACTCGTCCCGGAAGCCGATCAGCGACCGGGAAGGCACCGAGAACTCGATGCGCACCCGTCCCTTGCCGTTGTTGATCAGGTTGATCATCTTGGCCTTTCGCACGGACAGCTTTTCGGTCACGATCCCCAGAAACGCCTCGTCGCAATCGATGAACAGATGTTCGATGGGCTCCAGCTTCTCGCCGTTTTCGTACTTGAAGATCACCTGGGGGCGTCCGACGGAAAGCTCGAAACCCTCCCGTCTCATGGTTTCGATCAGGATGGCCATCTGGAACTCCCCGCGCCCCTTGACGACGAACACCTCCCGCTCGTCGGTCTCCTCCAGGCGAATGGCCACGTTGCGAAGGGTCTCCTTGTAAAGCCGTTCCCTGATCTTGCTCGACTGGACGAACCGTCCCTCCTTGCCCACGAAGGGGCTGGTGTTGATGGTGAACTTCATGAAGACCGTGGGCTCGTCCACTGCGATTCTGGGCAGCGTCTTGGGAAACTCCCTCGTGCAGATGGTGTCGCCGATCTTCACGTTCTCGATGCCCGACAGCACCACGATGTCGCCGGGTTCGGCCACCTCCGTCTCATTGAGCTTCAGGCCGTCGAAGGATTGCAGCTTGGAGACCTTCAGAGAACGCTGCGCGCCGCCTTCGCCGATGCAGACCAGCGCGTCGTTGTTCTTCGCCCTGCCGTGGGAAATCTTTCCGATGGCCAGCCTTCCCAGGTAGTCCGAATACCCCAGGTCCGCGACGAGCATCTGGAACGGTTCCGACGGGTCGTGTTCCGGGGCCGGGATTTTCTCCAGGATTTCGTCCATAAGAATGTGGAGGTTCTCGCCTCTCTCCTTCAAGGTTCTCTGTGCTACGCCGTCGCGGCCGATGGCGTACAGGAAGGGGAAATCGAGCTGGTCGTCGGTGGCGTCCAGGTCGATGAACAGGTCGTAGATTTCGTCCAGGACTTCGTCCGGACGGGCGTCCTGGCGGTCGATCTTGTTGATGGCCACGATGACGGGAAGCTTTTTCTCCAGGGTCTTCTTCAGCACGAACCTGGTCTGGGGCAGGGGGCCTTCGGAGGCGTCCACCAGAAGCAGCGCGCCATCGGCCATGGACAGCGCCCGCTCCACCTCGCCGCCGAAATCGGCGTGGCCGGGGGTGTCGATGATGTTGATCTTGACGTCCCTCCAGAGCACCGAGCAGTTCTTGGCCGCGATGGTAATTCCCCGCTCGCGCTCCAGGTCCATGTTGTCCATGAGGCGCTCGCTGACCACTGCGTTGTCTCTCAAAACGCCGCTTTGCCGGAACATGGCGTCAACCAGCGTGGTCTTGCCGTGATCGACATGGGCGATGATGGCTATGTTTCTGATGTTGTCGTTGCGGACCGATTTGTTCTTGTCGTTCATATTTCTCCAACGCGTCTTTCGAAAAATGTTGATGCGAAAAATGGCTACAATTCGATTGTAGAGGGTGTATGCACAAAACTGCAAAAAATAATGTCGAAATCGCTACGATCAAGATATCCCTATGAAATATTTTTGGCTCGTCGCGGATTTGCGGGGAGCGGTAAAGGTAGCCAGAGCTTCCAGCTCTGGTTCCATATCGCGAATATGCCGCCGCTTGGAAGCCAAGGCATGCCAGACCAGGATGGTCTGGTTACCTTCGACACGCCTTTTCCCGCCAATCCGCGATGAGCCATATTTGTTTGCAGAGTCGCGCCGCTATAGGGAGGCGATCTTTCGAAGTCCAACAGTACAAAATATACATGAGGGGGCGTTTGGGGAAGAGGCCTGGCGGGCTTGGTTGTAATGTCGGCCAACCAACTCCGTCATTCCGGGCGGAGCGTGCGGAGACCCGGAATCCATGCGATGATCGAGGCTTCTGGGTGACAACGCTGGCCGAAGTTAGAACCAAGCCCGCCCTGGCGGTTCACTTGGAGGATGTTGTAGAAACTCAGGGATTGTTGGCGGGACCTGTCCTCGCTTGTCCTTCGCCCGGCAGCATCAGGCAGCATGCCAGGCAGGCAAGGGAGACGCAGGCGATCAGGCAAAACACCAGCGAAAAGGAGGACAGGGTGGCCTCCTGCATCGATTCCAGGGCGCTTCGGGGAAGACTGGACAATTTTTCAGGATCGAACATGCTTTCCAAACCGCCCCCTATTGTTTCCCCGGGCGACATTTGGAGGAACCCTTCCAGGGAGCGCCGTCGGATTTCGTTTCCGAGGCGGGAGGTGAACAAGCCCCCGCAGATTCCGATTCCCACGGTGCCCCCCAGGGTTCTGGCGAACTGGTGCGACGATGTGGCGACCCCCATGTCCTGCCTTTCCAGGCTGTTCTGCACGATCAAAAGCGTCGAAAGGGTGACGAATCCCATGCCCAGCCCCGCTACCATAAATGTCCAAAAGCACAGTTCCATGGTTGTCTGCGCGGAAAAGGCAATGGTGCAGGCGGCACCCGCCGACAGGAGGAACGCTCCGAGGGAAGCGGCCTTCTTTTCGCCGGCCTTGTGGACCACCTGACCCATGGCCAGCGAGCCGACAGACCATCCGAAGCTCAAAGAAAGCATGGCCACGCCCACCTCCACCGGCGTTTTCAACAGCACGCCCTGGATGAACAAGGGCGCGTAGGCGAACAGGGCGAAAATCACGAAGCTGCTCAGAAAGACCGCTGCGTTTCCCGTGCTGAAACCGCGCAGGCGAAAGAAGCCCAGGGACAGGATGGGTTCCGGGGCTCGTTTTTCAGCCAGGTAGAACCCGGCCGAGCATGCGACCGTGGCAAGCCCAAGGGCGAAGATTTCCCGGGAGATCCAGGGGAAGTTTCTTCCTCCCAAGAGAAAAATCGCCAGAAGGCTCAGAACACCGAGGGAGAGAAAGAACACGCCCGCCAGATCCAGGTGCACCTTTTTTCTTTTTTCCCGGAACTCCGCGAGGAAAAAATAAAGTCCGGCCAAGGAGAGGAGCGCCAGGGGGACGTTCATGAAGAAAATCCAGCGCCAGGAAAAATAGGCCACGACGAATCCGCCGAGGGTCGGACCCAGCAGGCTGGCCGCGCCCCAAACGAAGCTCGCCAGGCCCAGTGTCTTTCCCCGCTTGCCGGGCGCGGAGACATCGGTCAGAACGATGTAGACCAGGGCGAAGTTGCCCCCGGCGCCGATTCCTTGCAGGACCCTGGAAAAGATCAGAAAGGGCATGTTTTCTGACAGTCCGGCCAGAAGGGAAGCGAACAGGAAGATGGCGATGGAGGTCATGAAGAGGGCCTTGGTTCTGAGCAGGTCCGCCAGTTTTCCGAAAATGGGCAGGGATATCGCCCGGGCGAGGAAATAGGCGGAGTAGACCCAGCTGTAGAGGGCCAAGCCCCCCAGGTCGGCGACGATGGTCGGCATGGCGGCCGCCATGACCAGGGCGTCCAGGGCGCCCAGAAAAAGTGCGGTCAGCGCGGCCGCGATCACCGGAAACCGCCTGCATTCCGGGCCGGGAGCCGGGCAGGCGCCTGCCGGGGCTGTCTGTGGATGGTCTCTTCGTCTCATAGTCCGGCCATTTCCGCGCCCGGTGGAAAACGAATCGCGATTGTCCGAATCAACGACCCGGAAGGATGATCCTGGATTCTTCCTCGCCGCCGGGGGTGATGATGGACGACTGCTGTTGCTGATGCAATTTCATCATTTCCTCGTTCAACTTGACCAGGGCGTCGCGCATGGCCTCCGGGTATTTCTTGACCGCCTGCTTGAAATCCTTGGCGTCGATCAGAGTCGAGATGGGGATGGGGCCTGCTTCGGACATCATGTTGGCCTGCCCCACGTAAAGCGTCTTGCGGGTCTTGTCCTCGCTGCCGTCCGCCTTGACGGGTGTCAGCTTGCGGATGGTGGCGATCTGAAGGTCCGTATAGTATTCCTCGCGGTAAAGGTTTTGCTTGTCCACCTTGAAATCGAAATCTTCCTGGGTCATTGCAATCTCTCTTTCTTTGCTGTCTTTTGATTAAATGAAACGGCGAATCGCCGCAAATCGAAAATTGGCGCAGTCTATCAGAATATCGGCGTCGGCGAAACCGTTAAATGCGGGCTTTGAAAAGCAGGCGCGAATCATTGCGACGTTGACACAGCGATTCTAATTATGGGTGTTCACGGTGCCTTCAAGGTAACCAGACCATCCTGGTCTGGTTCGGCGCGCCAGGAAATTCCCCTTTGCCGCGGGCCCACCAGACCGGGATGGTCTGGTTGCCTTGGCCGTTGCAACCTCTTCGCACGGAATTTCCGTCAGAATTAGAATTGCTGGCGTTGACATGCACGTATCGATTTGACATAAAGTCAAGTGTAGGGGGAGGGGGGGCGTTGCCATATAAATCCATTCATTTTTTACCAACCTTTATTTTTACCAACAGGAGGGGAACATGAAAACAGGAAGAATAGCGACGTTGTTTTTGGTTTTGTCGCTGGTTGCGCTGACGGCGACATCCGGCGCACAGACCTTGCGGATCAATTCCGGCGGAATCGGGGTGGATTCGGGTTCGACGGAAAACTACATGAATTTCGGTTCCGCGGACGGAGCGACCGGATACGGCTTCCGGGACAACAACGGGACGCTGCAGTTCAAGAACGCATCGGGCGTGGACTGGACAGGATTGGGATCCTTGGGGGTATGGAAGACGACCATGGCCGGGAGTCTCCAATATATCTATCCCGCTTATGAGGAGACGGACACGAACCCCAACGCTTGGGTCTGCATCGGAAACCAAACGCCGGATTCCTTGCTGCACATCTACGATTTCGACGAGGACTACGATCTGGCGCAGGATGGATCGGATAGCCACAAGCCCCAGGTCTATGTTTTCCAGGACGGAGCGGGCGACGCCTCCCTGGCCTTCCGGCTGGATTATTCCGGAGAGGAACGGCTGTATTTCACGCTGGGAATCGATCAGAGATTCGAGGAGTTAGAAGGGGTGGTGCTGATGTCCACCGACTTCAAAATCTGCCGCGACTATTTTGGCGGCGGCGACGTTCCGGGCGATTTGGGAGATCTGGACGGGGAGGAGGACTACGATTCCGATAGAATGATGATGAGGATTCATTCGGGAGTGCCGGTCGTGGGTCCTGGAAAGAGACTTGCTTTCGGAGACAGCACAGGGATCGTGGATTTCAATCAACAAAGCCGCGCCCGCAGTTACTATTATACGGAGGAGCAGGCGGTCACGACGCGACCCAAAGAATGGACCCCGATCATATTCAATGCCTTCAGTTGGGACGAACACTTTGAGATGATGACTTTTCCCGATTGCGATGGATTGCAAACTTTCTGCACACGATTTATCGCTCTTGAGGAAGGGTATTACCAGGTGAACGCCAGAGTGGAACTCGACCTCGCGGGTCTCGAGCCTGCACAGCCTGAACCGATCAAGGGCGTTGCCGGATTTTTAGACAGCTACGTTTCCATCGCCATTTTCCATGCTGTGGATCCGATGATGCCGGGTGCCGACATGCACTCCCAGGGAAACAACCTGCAAGTCGTCATCGGTTCCTATGGGAGCGTGGAATACCTGCCGCTGTACAAAAACAACGCGCCCAACGTCAGCGATATCGTGCATCTGGAGCAGGGAGAAGCGGTGGAAATACGGGTGTGGCAGGACACGGCGGGTCCGCTACCTCTCAAGGAGTTGGTCGATCCCGAATCGCCCGAGGATAACGCGCCTTTCAACTATTTCTCGGTCCACAAGTCGAGCTGACCGAGCGTATCGGTCGCGAACGGAAGAAAGCGTCTGACACGGAAAAACGCGGCCGAAGCGCGAGCGCATGAATGATTTTTCCAGAAAAGAACACGAAAGGCCTGCGGGATATCGACTTTGCAGCGAGCCTTTCGTGTTTTTCGCGCCCTTCCCACTTGCAGGGCCGGACCCTTTCGGAACCTGCGCGGTCTGTTTGAAAACGCAATGCCCTGCGGCTCGTTCTACAACGATGCGTATTCTTTCAGGACGGCGTCCAGAAACTCTTTGACCTTGGCCAGGGACGCCAGGTCCAGGGTTTCGTCCGGGGAATGCGCGCCCTTGATGTTCGGGCCGATGGAAATCATGTCCATGCCGGGGTATTTCGAACCGATGACCCCGCATTCGAGGCCTGCGTGGATCGCCTCGATTTTCGGCTTTTTTCCGTGCAGGCTTTCGAAGATTTCGACGCATTTTTTCAGAAGAGGGGAGTCCAGGTCGGGCTGCCATGCCGGGTAGCCGTTTTTGTCCTCGCATCGCGCCCCCGCCAGCATCGCCGCAGCCTTGATGGTCCCTGTGATTTCGGCGAGTCTCGACATGACGCTGCTTCTCTGGCTGGTGGCGATCCTGATTGCCGCCGCCTCCGTTTTAACCGTGGCCAGGTTGCTGGAGGTTTCCACCAGCCCGGCGATGTCGTAGGACATGTTATAGACCCCGTGGGGGATGGCGTTGAGCAAACGGACCGTCTTCCAGGCGTCTTCGACGGACATGGCCTCGGAAAAGCCTTTATCGCCGCTGTCTTTTTCCAGCTGGATTTTCAGGTTGGGCTCGATTTTTTCGAACTCCTTGCGGATGGCTTTTTCGAGGTCGGCCACCGACTTTGCGATGGCCCCTTCTTCGTCGGGCGAGACCGCCAGCAAGGCCTGTGCTTCCCTGGGAATCGCGTTGTGGGCGCTTCCGCCTTCGACCGAGACCAGGCGAATGTTGTAGTTTTCAAGCAAGGACAGGAGGACGCGCGCCAGGATTTTGATGGCGTTGGCCCGCTGTTCGTGGATGTCCACGCCGGAGTGGCCGCCTTTCAGCCCGCTTGCTTTCAAACGGTGGAAATCGCGGAGGCCGTCGGCCGGCCTCCGTGTTACCGGAAGGGACGAAATGGTGTCCAGGCCGCCCGCGCAGCCCACAGTGAAAATTTCGTCGTTTTCCGAATCGATATTGATCAGGATTTTTCCGTTCAGCATGCCGCTCGCAAGGTTTGTCGCGCCGGTCAGGCCGGTCTCCTCGTCCACCGTGAAAAGCAGTTCCAAGGGAGGTCGGACTATGGAACCGTCGGAGGCCGCCGCCATGGCCAGGGCGACTCCGATGCCGTTGTCCGCCCCCAGGCTGGTATCCTCGGCGCGCAGCTTGTCGCCCTCGTACACCAGCCGGATGGGATCCCTTAAAAAATCGTGTCCCGACTCCGGCGTCTTTTCGCACACCATGTCCAAGTGTCCCTGCAATACGACCGTCGGGGCGTTTTGCGCTCCATCGGAGGCGGGCACGGATATCGCGATATTTCCGGCGTCGTCCTTCTTGTATGAAAAAACTTTTTCTTTGGCCCAGTCCGTGATCCACTCGCAAATCTTTTCCTCTTTTTTCGAACAGCGGGGTATTTCGCTGATTCGTTCGAAAATGCGAAGGACGTTTTCGATTCTATTGTCCATCGGTCAACCTTTCCTTTCTCAATCGGTGGTTTTTGGCGCCTCCGCATACAGGGTTTTCTCGAAAATGGTCAGCAGGTTGAGGGTTTGCTCGCTGATTTTCAGGCATGCGTTGTTTATGCCGTAGAACAGGATGCTCAGGCGGGTCTTGGAAAGCCCGGCGCGGATTCTCTCGATCTGGCTGTGGTCGTATTCCTCTAAAAGGCCCTTCAAATCCACGAAGTGGGAGGCCACGTCCCGGTACTTGTAGGGTTCGTGGTCCTTGAGGATTTTCGCGGTTTCCGAGAGAAGCGATTCCATGCACTTTCGCACCTGCTGGAGTTCCTTTTTCTGTTCCGGAAGAAGACCCGCGTGCTGGTTGGATGTGTGCACGTGGCACCTCAGCAGCATGTCCCTCAAGCTTTCCGTGATTTCCTGCAAGGCATAGATCACGTAGGAGTAAGTGTCCGCCCGTCTGGATTCTTCCCGTCCCAGCAGGCGAAACGTCTTGAATATATTGGCCACGATGATGTTGGACCATCTCTGCATTTTGCCGGTTTCGCGACGCAGCTGTTTCAACAGTTTTCGGTCTTCGGTGAGAATTCCTTCGAAACAGCGGCTCAGGTTTTCCAAGACCACCGCGAGGTACTGGCCGCTGTTTTCAAAAGACATCCGGACCGCGTAGTCTGCGTCGGTCACCCGTTTCAAATCCAGCAACTCCAGTTCGCGGCTGGCCTTTTCCCTGAGCCTATGAACATTGATGTTGCGCAAAAGCAACAACGCCACGATTCCCATCAACAAAACGACGCCCGCGCCTTTCAAGTAGACGATTGCGAATGCGCACGCAAGGGAAACCGTGAATGCCATGAATGCCGTGAAAAACCACCCGCCGATGACCGTCAGAACGCCGGTGACGCGGTAGACGGCGCTTTCCAGCCCCCACGCCTGGTCCGACAGGGACGAGCCCATGGCGACCATGAACGTGACGTACGTGGTGGAAAGGGGAAGCTTCATGCTCGTCGCCCAGGAAACAAGGGCGCTTGCGACCACCAGGTTCACGCTGGCTCTCAGAAGGTCGAATTCGGGGGTCCGGCCGTCGTACCCCGGGGCAGGGCGATATCCTTCCGAATCCAGCCGCTCGCCTATCCACCGCATGGCGACGGGGGGAACGATCTTGGAGACGCTATGGGAAAGGCCCATTACCATCCGCACGATGACTCGGGACAAATAGGACGAGTCGAACCTCTCGAACCCTTCCTTCTGACGGCCGAGGCTTACTTCGGTCCGGGTCACCGTGCGTGCCTTTTTGGACACCCACAGCGTCGCCACCATGACAGCCCCGGCGCCCAGGAGGAAAAACGTGTTGGTCTGCACCGATTGTTGAAGCCCGGCCATGGAAACGGTCAATGGATCGGGCGAAGCGCTTGCCAGTGAAAACGCGTGAAAGCCCGCCAGGGGGACCCCGATGAAGTTGACCAGGTCGTTGGCCGCAAATGCCATGGCCAGGGCGAACGTTCCGGAAAGCACCACGACCTTGAGGACATTGAGCCGGACGGTCGCCATCATCAGCTGGAAGATCAGCGTGAAAAAGCAGAAGCCGCCCCCCAGGATGGTCCAGCCGTGGGACTTGATCCAATCGGCGGCTTCCGCCGTCATAAACGATGCGCCCTTGGCCCCTTTGATCAGGATGAAGTAGGCGATCATGGAAATGGCGATGCCGCCCCACAGCGCCCCGTATCTTTTGACCCGCTTTTCGTAATCGAACGTGAACAGCAGGCGCGTGAAGAATTGCGCCACCGCTCCGCATACGAACGCCACCGCCACCGACAGCAATATGCCCGCGATGATGGCCAGGGCCTTGCCTGTGTTGATGTATTCGGCGACCGTCAGAAGGCTCTGCTGGTCCTGAAGGCTTTTTGCGACCGAAACCGCCACCGCCGCTCCCAGAAGCTCGAATACGATGGATACCGTGGTGGAGGTGGGAAGCCCGAACGTGTTGAACAAATCCAGCAAAATCACGTCGGTGATCATTACCGCCAGAAATATGGCGATCAGTTCGGGCATCAGGAAAAACTGGGGGTGGAATATCCCTTTTCTGGCGACTTCCATCATGCCGCTGGAAAAGGTCACTCCCGCCAGGATGCCCAGGCTGGCGACGATCATGATCACCCGGCGGGGGGCCACGCGAGACCCTACGGACGAATTCAAAAAATTCACGGCGTCGTTGCTGACACCCACCATGAGGTCCATGATGGCGAACAGGAAAAGAACGCCGATGGCAAGCATATATACGCTCATTGCATCCTCTGTTGAAAATCGTGCAAAAAATATGCGCCTTTTCAGGCGCATTTGTATCCGGCGGGCAATGTTAGATAATTGTTAGGAGGTTTGTAAAGGATTAAATGGCGTCGAACGAAATGTTTTATCGACACCTCGGGTACATACCGCTCCGCCCGGAATGACGACCGCCGCAGGGATAGTCCCTGAAAGTGGCCGATGTCAAGACCAAGCCCCATGTTCGCAATAGGGGACCAGAGCTGGAAGCTCTGGCTACCTTTGTCGGTCCCGCAAATTGGGCTTGGTTTTAACGTCGGCAAACCAACTCCGTCATTCCGGACGGAGCTTGCGGAGACCCGGAATCCAGGCGATGGCCGAGACTCATGGGTTCAAAAGCAGGCCGAAGTCAAAACCAACCCCCGCAAATTTACGATGAACCGAGTTCTTTTCCGTATTTAGTTCGGTTGGTTTTCAAAGGACATGATTTGTTCGTCGAAAAAGGGTGTTTCTTGAGTCTCCGAATCCGAATACAGGGTTTTCTCGAAAATGGTCAGCAGGTTGAGGGTTTGCTCGCTGATTTTCAGGCATGCGTTGTTCAGCGCGTAAAACAGGATGCTCAAACGGGTTTTGGAGACCCCGGCGCGGATTCTTCCGATCTGGCTGTGGTCGTAATCTTCCAGAAGGCCTTTCAATTCGATGAAATGGGCGGCCACGTCGCGGTACTTGTAGGGCTCGTGGTCCTTGAGAATCTTGGCGGTTTCCGAAAGCAGCGATTCCATGCACCTTCGCACCTGCTGGAGTTCCTTTTTCTGTTCGGCAAGCAGGCCCGCATGCTTGTTGGACGTATGCACGTGGCACCTCACGATCATGTCCCTCAAGCTTTCCGTGATTTCCTGCAAGGCGTAGATCACGTACGAGTACGTGTCCGCCCGTCTGGATTCTTCCCGTCCCAGCAGACGAAACGTCTTGAAAATATTGGCCACGATGACGTTGGAGCACCTCTGCATTTTTCCGGTTTCGCGACGCAGCTGTTTCAGCCGTTTTCGGTCCTCGGTGAGAATCCCTTCGAAGCAGCCGCTGATGTTTTCCAGGACCATGGCGAGGTATTGGCCGCTGTTTTCAAAGGACATCTGGACCGCGTAGTCCGCGTCGGACACTCGCTTCAGATCCAGCAGCTCCAATTCCTGGCTGACCTTTTCTCTGCGCTTATGCACAGCGACGTTTTTCAGGATCAAAAAGACGACCAGTCCCATCAGCAGGACGACGCCCGCGCCTTTCAAGTAGGCGATCGTGAATGCGCACAAAAGGGACACGGTGAATGCCATGAACGCCGTGAAAAACCACCCGCCGATGACGGTCAAAACGCCCGTGACGCGGTAGACGGCGCTTTCCAGCCCCCACGCCTGGTCGGACAGAGAAGACCCCATGGCCACCATGAACGTGACGTACGTGGTGGAAAGAGGCAGTTTCATGCTGGTCGCCCAGGAAACCAGGGCGCTTGCCACCACCAGGTTGACGCTGGCTCTCAGAAGGTCGAATTCGGGGACCTGGCCGTCGTACCCCGGGGCCGGGCGATATCCTTCCGAATCCAGCCGCTCGCCTATCCACCGCCTGGTCCCGGCGGGAACGACCTTGGAGACGCCGTGGGACAAGCCCAATACCATCCGAACGACGACCCTGGACAGATAGGAGGAATCGAACCTCTCGAACCCTTCGCCCTGACGACCGAGGCTTACTTCGGTCTTGGTCACGGTGCGGGCCTTTTTGGACACCCACAGTGTCGCCACCATGACGGCCCCGGCGGCCAGAAGGAAAAACGTGTTGGTATGCACCGATTTTTGAAGCCCGGCCATGGACGCGGTCAATGGATCGGAGGAGGCTCCTGCCAGGGCGAATGCGTGAAACCCGGCCAGGGGTACCCCGATGAAGTTGACCAGGTCGTTGGCCGCGAAGGCCATGGCCAGGGCGAACGTTCCGGAAAGCACGACGGGCTTGAGGACATTGAGCCGGACGGTCGCCATCAATACCTGGAATACAACGGTGAAAAAACAAAAGCCGGCTCCCAGGATGGTCCAGCCGTGGGTCTTGATCCAGGCGGCGGTTTCCGCAGTCATGAACGACGCGCCCTTGGCCCCTTTGATCAGGATGAAGTAGGCGATCATGGAAAGGGCGACGCCCCCCCACAGCGCTCCGTACCTCTTGAGGCGCTTTTCATAATCGAACGTGAACAAAAGACGGGTGAAAAACTGCGCCGCCGCTCCGCATGCGAACGCCACGGCCACGGACAGCAAAATGCCCGCGATGATGGCCAAGGCCTTGCCGCTGTTGATGTATTCCGCCACCGCCAGCAGGCTCTGCTGGTCATGCAGGCATTTTGCTACCGAAACCGCGACAGCCGCTCCCAGAAGTTCGAACACGATGGATACCGTGGTGGAGGTGGGAAGCCCGAACGTGTTGAACAGATCCAGCAAAATCACGTCGGTGATCATCACCGCCAGAAATATGGCGATCAGTTCGGGCATCAGGAAAAACTGGGGGTGGAATATCCCTTTTCTGGCGACTTCCATCATGCCGCTGGAAAAGGTCACCCCGGCCAGGATGCCCAGGCTGGCGACGATCATGATCGTCCGGCGGGGCGCCACGCGAGACCCTACGGAAGAATTCAGAAAATTGACGGCGTCGTTGCTGACGCCCACCATGAGGTCCATGATTGCAAACAGGAAAAGAACGCCGATGGCAAGTACGTATAGGTTCATTTCATCCTCCGCTGAAAAGCGTACGACAACAATTTTTTTTAAAAAAAAGTTGTGAAAAAAAGGTGTCTTTTTAGCCCGTTCGTATCGTTGGCGGAATGTTAGAAAAATGTTAGCGGGCTGTAAAGGATAAAATGGTTGAACCTAATGGAAGGTTTGGAAATCTTTCATTCGTCGCCTACTTTTTTCCCGAGCGGTGTCAAGTTCTTGTCCCGAAGGCCCGTCAGGATTGAATCCCCGTCGTCGTCCACCCGGAATTCCCCGTATTCGGCATCGTCGTACAGGTCGGCGTGGCCCTCTTGGAAGAAAAAGGCGTTGGTAGCCAGCTGGACCCTTCCGTGCCGGATTTTCCAGCGGATTCTAACTTCGTTGTCCGACAATGGCGTATGTCCGTCTGCGCGCGCAAAGGAGCCGACCCCGTTGTCGTCGAGTTGCAGGACCGCGCAGCCTTCTGCGGAGTCGGTCGCGGAGACGTCGCCGGAACGTCCGATGGCGTTTGCGACCTTGAAATCGAGCGCCATGAAGTCCCCTTGCATCAGGGAGCGCGGATCGACGGGCGCCAGTTCCAGGATAACTGTCCGTCCGTGCGCCAGGAGCGTTTCCTTTTCGAAGATCCGGTAGTTGGCGGCCGCGAGTATCAGCAATCCAGCTATGACGGCGATCAGGCTACGCATGGAGACCACCTCCTTTTTCCGGCGTCGTCTTGCGTCGGAGGAAAATGAAACGAACGGCCAGCAGGACGATCCCCGAGACCGCCATGAGGATGGACTTTTCCAGGAGCGTGTTTTCCAGATTGTAATAGAAATAGGACAAGTATCCGATCTGGGCGGCGATTCCCATTCCCGTAAGCAGGCGGTTTCCATGGGCGAACCCCACGACCAGGATCAGTGTGGCGATGCCGATCCCGGGCGCTTTCAGCGACACCAGGGCGAGCAGTATCGCGCAGGCGAGGGCTCGACGGCCGGTCCTGCCCTCCATGGGTGCGTTTCGTCTTTTCAAAAGAACGTAGACCGTTGCCACCAGCGCAATTGCCGCAAGTACCCCTCCGATCCACGGAACGATGAACAGATCGCCGCTGTGGCGTCCTTCAAATATGTCGAAGAATGACCTGCCGCGCTTGGTGAATATCGAAAACAGCAACGCGATGGCCAGGCCGTAGCCCAGTGCCTTTTTGTCGATTCCTTTCCCTGCCGTATCGAATTCTTGCAGGAAGGCCCAGGAGAAACAGGCGGCTGCCAGCGCGGGGAAAAGCGGGAAGATTCCCAAGCTGTTGAAGGCCCCTCCGACGGACATCCCGGCGGCGAAAGCGCACCATACGCGATGGAGGAAATTGGGAATCAGGAAGAAAAGCGCGATTTCCAATGCCGCAGTCGGCCATGAGACTTGTCCTCCCCGCCAGTCGAATATGTCCGCGAAGCTCGACACGATCAGGACTTGGCCGGTCAGGCTGATCGCGAAGGCGAACTGGGACAAAAAGTCGTTTTCCTCCCCGATTTTGAACAGCCATGCGGCTGCGCCGCAGAGCAGTATGCCGACCACCATGCGAGCCATCTCCGAATCCATGATGAATTTGAACCCCACGGCCAGAAACAGCAAGAGAAAAATCGCGCCGATCCACCCGGCGACGCCCATCATGGCCCTGACGTACCACGGAGAGTCGGTTTTGGAAGGAAGCGGCAAGGGTCCTTGCACAAGGCCCGCTTCCGAAAGCCTGGTCCACAGTTTTCCGTCGTCTTCCCGGCTCATGCGTTCTCCTTTTCCGCAGCCACCTGTTTGAGCCACCATCCTCCGGCCGCCGACAAGCCGATGACGACCAATCCGACAAACAGAAAGGCGGAGGGGTCGTCCGTGGTTTCCAGCAAAAACCTCCCGGTTGCGCAAGCGATCACGACAATCGCCGAAAGAATGGCGCAGGAAAGCATGAAAAGGTCCACGGAGACGCGACGGTAGAACGCATAGGTCCCGGCCAGCCAGAGCGGCCATACGACCAGGGGCGGCCACGACCAGCGTCCGAGGTCCAGCACGACGAACACCGCCGCCCACGTGACCCAGAATGCGGCGGCCGCCGCCAGAAGGCGCTTGGCCCAGCGCTGCCCCAGCCACTCCACTCCTTTGGCGTTGCAATATTCCCAGACCGCCAGCGCCGCGATATCGACCGAAAACAACGCCAGCGTCTCGTTGGCTTTGCTATCGAAAAACCAGAAAAAGTCGCCTGCCGCCCGATAATACAGGAACGTCGCCACGTTGATCAGAAAAATCCAGAACAGCCAAAGGACGGGAAACCTCCCCACAATCGCCCACGGCAGGATGCAGACGGCCCACGCCAGGAACAATTCGTAGGTGTCGGCGCCGGTCTGGTAGACCTGCCCGATCAGTGCCAGCAGCGCGCCTGCGCCGATGGATGCCGCTGTCAGGGCCGCCTTGCCGGAAATTCTGTCCAGCCCCGAGCGCCACGCCATGAAAAGCGAGGCCAGAATAAACGCCTCGGCGATCCCGAACTTGAAGAGTCGTCCGAGTTTGTCCCAGTTGTAGGCGAAGAAGAAAACGACGCCTGCGGAAACCAGCGCCGCTCCGAGGAAAAGAAACAGGATGTTTAAAAACCGCCGCCAGTCCTCTTCGTCCGGAAACACCCCCGCCAGGGACAGAGCGAGATGGACTTTTCCCTTGTCGATCCTGCCCTGCTCGGCCCATCGGACGATTGTGCGACGGTTGGATAGCATGCTTCGGGCTCCTTTTCCCAAATTGCGATACTGCAACGACGGGCTTGGGTTTTTGCCCGGACTGTCATTGCGACACGGACCGACACGGACCGACACGGACTGGCACGGACAATCACGGACTGGCACGGACAATCACGGACTGGCACGGACAATCACGGACGGCCCTTCTACGTATATTTGGCCGGATTTATAAACTAGCCAGCAACGACTATGGCAAATCCCGTCGCTCGTGTCAAAGGTTATATGGGGTTGGTTATTTATCGATTCGTCGATGCCTCGTCTCGTTCCCACGCTCCAGCGTGGGAACGCATACCAGGACGCTCCAGCGTCCTTTCGAGGGTGCCGGCTGTTCAAAGTGCTGTTTTGCCCTTTGTTTCTGTGGTGATGAAAAGTATCCTGTTTATAACGTGTTTGGGGGAGCGGCAATGCGTAGGTTGGGTTGAGCGGGTTCCATGTCGGGTTTCGCTTGCTTCCCAACCGTTTGGCGCGCCTTCTCAGTTTGTTTGATGGAATTCCGTAGCGAAACCCAACAATTGACGACGCTCAACCCAACCTACATTCTACATTCCATCAACCCCCAAATCCGTTATAACCTGAAATTATCCATATCTTGCTCGTTCCCACGCTCCAGCGTGGGAACGAGCATAACGAGCATAGGTAGGATAAACGCGGATAGGATAAGCGCAGATTCCCGTTCTATCTAACGCTGGCAGATTGGTCTGGCAGAGCCTGCTCCGCCTGGCACTCCCAAGCATTGGAAAGGTTCCGGCGCCGATGAATCGGCGAGTGTTTCCTTCTTTAAAATCTTTTCGATTCCCGACAGGAGAGTGTCCGGATCGCAATACTTCAAAAAATAGCCGTCGAATATCGAGTCTTCGTATTCCAACGCTTTTTTCAGCAGATTTTCGTGCAGTGTCAGGACCACGATCTTCAGGTCTGGATGCCTTGCTCGCAACCATCTGAACATATCGAGCCAGAGGCACTTCGGAGTCGCAATATCTACCAGAAGAAGGTCGGGCGTGGATTTATCGACCATATCTAGAATCTCCAGGCCGCTTTCCGCCTCTCCCGCGATTTCCATGTTATTGTCCACGAGGAACGTCTTCAGAGAACGCCTGTATATTTTTTTGTCGTCGGCGATCAACACTTTTTTTTTCATGGCGATATGTTTTCCCATAACAATTTCGAGTTTTTTCCGCAGGTATTCAGATAGCCGGAAAAAGGCTGTCCAAAAGCTTTGTTATGACCGCTCCACCCGGCACCTTGAGGGTTCTTGGCGCGACTTTTTCCTGTTCGATAACCGTGAAGTCTCCGCGAAGCCCCGGATATTCGAGGTAGAGGCATAATCGTTCGTTCGCATCCGCCCGACGGTAATTTTCTTCTATGATTTTTTGAATCCCCATATCTTTTCTCCCTCTGTCGATCGATTTTGGCGCAAAGCAGATCGGGTGTTCCCCAGATATGACCGTATTCGACCTGGACGCTGCTTCAGCCGAGTTTTTGTTTCAACCCTGGACTGTTTCTTTACGCGAACATCATGCTCGCCCGATTAGCGTCTCGTTTGTTTTCGATAAGCAAGGCCGGGGTTGGTTCTTGATTGGTTTTCGAAAAAGGAAGATTGGATTCGTTCCTAACAATGTGCTAACAAACCATGTATATTGTGTAAAGGCTATGAGATTTCCTATGGCAAGTGCGGTTTTCATTGATGAATTCTTGGCCTTGTTGCCGTTTTAAAGGCAAGGTCGGACGTCGAGGAATATAGAGAAAGATCGACAAAGGTTCTGGCAAAAAGTCGGAGGATATCGTTAAAAGTCGGAGGATATCGTTCATGGGGGACGAACAAAAAATCAGATGCCCGGATTGCCATTCGGACGCCTACTACAAGTACGGCAAAACCCAAAACGGCGAGCGCCGGTACCAATGTCTGATTTGCGGCAGGCAGTTCACATTGAATTCCACAGCGACCATAAAAGACAGGCCTCTATGTCCGAAATGCGGCAATAAAATGCATGTCTATATGAGAAGCGCCGACAAAACCAGGTTTCGATGTTCTGAATATCCCGATTGCAAAACCTACGAAACAATCTCTTTGGAAAGGACCTGGGAGGACGTGAAACTAATTTCCGAACACTTTGAAATTCGAGAGTTTATCGAACCGAATAAAGATAAAACCTGGGAGGAATTCCTGTCTTTGCTCGATTTGGAGGCGACGAAAGCGGAGAGGGTCCTTTACAAAAAAGCCCAGCCACTCAGCCACAATAGGGAAAAAATCGAGGAATACGTCAAGGCCCTGAAAATCCTCTTCAGGTTTATGAAATCTTCGGTCTCGCTTCCCAAATTCGGAATCGACCCGTTGTTCATGCCATACTTGGAGGGAATCAAAAGCACAAGGCCGCAGCGCTAAATAGCCCGGCAATTCATTGCCGGGGGCTTCGAGCCTGCTCCCCAGAGTCCCCTCAGGGCTGACAGACAGTCTGCCGTACAAATCGTTCTGTCGTCCCTGAGGGGACTTTGCACATCCCGCGCTACCACCCGGCAATGAATTGCCGGGCTATTGTCTGCCATCCCTCCGGGATTGGTTCGTTCCCGGGTTGATGAAAATCATCCAATTTCGGGAGATTTTATTCTGCCAAGATTTGTTCCCCCTCGCGGCAATCTGCAAGGGGCTGGTTCGGGAGCGTAGGGTGGGTCGATTCCCGGGTGTTATCGCCAATCCAACTTCTCTTAAAACAAATTACCCGACAATTTTGCACGGAGTCCAACCCACCATTTTCCGCGCCAATTCGTTGCTTCTTGGAACGAATGACACCTCGGCGGCTCGGGAAATGGTGGGTTGGGCTTGGTGCAAGCTCGAAGGGCGCGGGCGCAAGCAATCTATGAACCAGCCCCGAACGCCAGGGTTTCGACCCACCCACCCTACGATCCCGGACCAGGCCCCGTGATAGATCGTGCGGAATAAAACCCGTCGGAATTTTTACGGCTAAACAGGGAACCTTTTCATCACCCCAGTTCGTTCCTACGCAGGAGCGCGGGAACGAGTCGAACGAGTCGATCTATTCAACCGCCGGGACGCCCGCATTCTGCTCTACGAGAAACTTTCCGGGATATCGCGACTCCTCATCGCGGATGAAGTAGCTTGGCAGCCAATACCGAACATGTTCGCGGCTTTTTTTTGACATACACAATTTCAAGCTTTCCAATACGGTTTTTCACTGATTTACTTTTCGTCCCTTTCTGTTATTTTCTTTTACAAAATCGAGAATTGCGATATTACGGCATTTAGATATTGGCTCGGCTTCAAAACAAAGAATCAATAAAACACATCGGGCAACTCGAAGCATGAAAGAAGGCCGCCGCAACATCGGAAAAATCGTCTCAGTGCGAGGAAGCATCGTGGATGCGAGGTTTCCGGAATCCCTTCCGCCGCTTCGCAATATCCTGACATGCGGAGAGCGCGGCGAAATGAAGATCGAGGTGCTTTTGCACCTGGACGACCATACCGTGCGGGGCGTGGGGCTGACCGGCACGCGAGGTCTGGCCCTGGGTTCCGATATCCGGGACACGGGGACCGACCTTCGGGTGCCGGTGGGAGAGTCTCTGCTGGGACGGGCGTTCAATGTGTTCGGAAAGCCCATCGACGAAAAGAAGCAGGTCCGGGACGTCGCGTACCGGAGCATCCGCAACGCCCCGCCGGGCATGGAGCGTCAGTCGGTCTCCACCGAGATCTTTGAAACGGGCATCAAGGTGATCGACATCCTTTCCCCCCTGGAGCTGGGGGGAAAGAGCGGGCTGTTCGGCGGCGCGGGCGTTGGCAAGACCGTTCTGATTATGGAGATGATCCACAACATGGTGGGCAAGCACAAGGGTGCCAGCCTGTTTTGCGGCATCGGGGAGCGTTGCAGAGAAGGCGAGGAACTCTACCGGGAGATGAAGCAGGCAGGCGTGCTGGACAAGACCATCATGGTGTTCGGCCAGATGAACGAGCCGCCGGGCGCGCGTTTTCGGGTGGGGCACACCGCGTTGACCATGGCGGAATATTTCCGGGACGACCTGCACCGGGACGTCTTTCTTCTCATCGACAACATATTTCGGTTCATCCAGGCGGGCATGGAGGTGTCCGGCCTGCTGGGCCAGCTTCCCTCCCGGCTGGGATACCAGCCCACCCTGGGCACCGAGCTTGCCGAGCTGGAGGAGAGAATATCGAATTCCAAGACCGGCGCCATCACCTCGGTGCAGGCCGTCTACGTGCCGGCCGACGACTTCACCGACCCGGCCGCCGTGCACACGTTCGGCCATTTGTCGTCCTCCATCGTGCTCTCCAGGAAGAAGGCGGGGGAGGGCCTTTATCCGGCAGTCGATCCCCTGCAATCCAATTCCGGCATGCTCACGCCGGAAATCGTCGGCGAAAAACATTATCGGATCGCGGGGGAAATCCGCAAGAGCCTGGCCGAGTACGAAAATCTGAAGGACATCATCGCCATGCTGGGCATCGAGGAGCTGTCCAGGGAGGACCGCAAGACAGTCTACCGGGCCAGGCGACTGGAACGATTTCTCACCCAGCCCTTTTTTGTCACCGAACAGTTCACCGGCTACAAAGGCCGCATGGTGGACATCGAGGACGCCCTCGATGGTTGCCGTCGAATCCTCGACGACGAATTTTCGGACTACCCTGAGGAAGCCGTCTACATGATCGGCGGCATCGACGAGGCGAAAAAGCCATGAACCTTAAAATTCTTCTGCCGACCGAGATTTTTCTGGATATCGAAATCCGGAAGATCAACGCCGAAGGCCTCGACGGTTGCTTCTGCCTTCTCCCGAGGCACAGGGATTTCGTGGCGGCGCTGGCGTCGGGCATTCTCGCCTACGAGGACGAACACGGCCGGGAAAGCCATGTGGCCGTCATGGAGGGCACGTTGGTCAAAAAGGGAGGCGAGGTGCTCGTTTCCACGAGAAAAGCGGTGAAGGACGAAAGCCTGGAGCGGTTGCACGAAACCGTGGAAAAGGATTTCAAAAACTTGCAGGAAAAGGAAACCAAAATGCGGACCGCATCCGCCAGAATAGAGGCGGGGTTCATCCGGCGTTTTCTGGAGTTTCAGGACCGTGGCCGATAAGAGACGAGACAACAGGACGGGCGACAACGGGCGATCCGACGGACGAGAGTTTTCCCGGACGATCGGAAAGAAGCAGGAGCGCAAGCTGAAGGCCAGGAAAAACTCTGACCGGGGTGTGTGGTTCGGCCTGGGCATGTTCGGCCTGGTGGGATGGTCCGTGGCCATCCCGACCGTGATCGGGGTATTTGTCGGCGTCTGGCTCGACAAGACCTTTCCCGGAAAGCCGTCTTGGACCCTGACCATGCTCGTGATCGGGGTGGTGGTCGGGTGCTGGAACGCCTGGTTCTGGGTCAAGCGCGAAAGCCGGAAGGAAGAATAGGCGCATCATGGAGATTTCGGTGATATTAAAAGGTCTTGCCTGCCTGGCGGCGGGCGTGGCCATCGGGTGTTTTCATTTCGGGGGGCTCTGGCTTACCGTCAACCGCGTGATCGACGGAAAATCCCGCCCGATGCTCTTTTTTGCCAGTTTCGTCGGAAGGTCCCTTGTCACCTTGGCCGCGATCTACTTTGCCACCGGCGGGCAATGGGTGCGGGTCCTTTTCTGTGTCGCGGGAATGCTTCTTTCCCGGCGCTTTTTCGTCGCGAAGATCGGCCGTCAAAGGGAGAAATCGAAAGAGGAGACCGCGTATGAACTTCATGGACATTAAGGACATCAGTCCGGACCAGGTGGTCTTCTTTCAGTACGGGTTCGTCAAGCTGAACCTGACCATCGTGTTCACGTGGGGCATCATGGCCCTGCTGGCGGCAGCGGCGTGGTTCGCCACCAGAAGGACCTCGTGCGGAAGAAAGATCTCGCCATTGCAGAACCTTCTGGAAATCGTGGTCGCAGGCGTACGGGACCAGATCGAAGAAGTCGGCGGGAAAAATACGGAAAAATACGTGGGCTTCATCGGAACGCTCTTTTTGTACATCGCGGTATGCAACCTTCTCACCGTGGTCCCCGGCTACGAGTCTCCCACGTCGTCGCTTTCCACCACCGCCGCGCTGGCCATTTGCGTGTTCGTGTCGGTGCCGTTGTACGGCATCGGAGAAAGGGGCCTGCTCGGGTACTTGAAACAGTACGTGCAGCCCACCTTTTTCATGCTTCCTTTCAATGTGCTGGGGGAGCTTTCCCGCACGCTGGCGCTGGCGGTCCGTCTTTTCGGAAACATCATGAGCGGTTCCAAGATCGGAGCCATCCTGCTGGCGGTCATCCCGTTCGTCTTTCCCGTGGTCATGCACCTTCTGGGACTGCTCACGGGCCTGATCCAGGCCTATATCTTCGCCATCCTGGCGATGGTCTACATCGCGTCGGCCACACGGGTGCAAAGCAGGAAGGAGGAGGAAGAAGAAAAAAGAGAAGGGGAGTCAATGGAGGAGGGGGGTGTGAGGTATAAGGCGTAGGGTGGGTGGGTCTGAACCCGGGTCTTTTCGTTGGTGACAGGTTTCGTGTATGCGACGGCCGACCGGTCTTTTACGGATTCCAACCCACCATTTTTCCGAGTCTCCTTGCCGCTTCCATTTTTTCCTTGCCGGAATGGCGGTGATCAAGGCGAAAAGCGGCGGGCCAGCTCGGAAATCGGCGGGCCAGCTCGGAAATCGGCGGGCCAGCTCGGAAATCGGCGAGCCAGCTCGGAAATCGGTGGGTTGGAATCTGTACAAGATTGGCGGGCCGTCGGATTCAAGAAAGGCATGAGCAGCGAAAAATCCCGGGTACCGACCCACCCACCCTACGATCCCCGCCCAGGCCTCAAATTCTATCACAGCGGGTTTCAGGCCTTGCACCTTATATCAATAGAGATAGGAGGAGAGCTTCATGGACAGCATCACTCTAATCGGCATGGCGTCCGTCGTAACGTCGGGTCTGACCATCGCCATCGGTTCCATCGGCCCGGCCATCGGAGAAGGCCGGGCCGTGGCCAGCGCGTTGACTTCCATCGCGCAGCAGCCCGACGAGAAGAACACGATCACCCGGTCCCTGTTTGTGGGGCTCGCGATGATCGAATCCACGGCCATTTACTGTTTTGTGGTCTCCATGATCCTGCTTTTCGCGAACCCCTTCTGGGACCACGTGATTTCCGCAGGGTCCGGAGGATGATGCCATGCTGATCGACTGGTTCACCGTCGCGGCCCAGGTGGTCAATTTCCTGATCCTCCTGGCCCTGCTGAAGTATTTCCTGTTCGACCGCGTTACGCAGGTCATGGAAAGGCGTGCACGGCTGATCGAAGACCGGTTCGACGAGGCGGAGGAAAAGGAGGGGGATGCGGAAGACAAGCTGGAAGAATACGAGAAAATGAAACGGGAGCTGGAGCAATCCCGGGAATCACGGATGAGGGAGGTCGAGGAGGAGGCGGCAAAACGCCGGGAGGACCTTTTGGAGGAAGCACGGAAGGAATCCGAATCGATGCGCCAGAAATGGCGGGAGTCCCTGGAAAACGAGAAGGAATCTTTTTGCCGGGAATTCGGGCGCAATGCGATCCGCCAAATCTACGGTACCGCGCAAAGGGCGCTGGCGGACCTTGCGGATGCGAACCTGGAGAATCAAGCGGTGGACGTGTTCCTGAACAGCTTCTCGAAGTTGTCGGATGGCGCGTTGCCCGAACACATCGACGATCCACCCCGGATCGTTTCCGGTTTCGTCCTGTCCGAAGAGCAACGGCGAACGGTGGAAAAGACCCTTTCGGAGCGCCGTCCCGATTATCCGGAAATCCGGTTCGAAAAAGACCCGGATTTGATCTTTGGCGTCGAGCTTTTCGCAGGCGGCAAGAAAATCTCTTGGAACGGCAGGCAATACTTGAAAGATTTGCAGGAACACATGGAAAAGACCATCGAGGGCGAGGTGCATGGAGCGGAATCGTAATAAGTTGTACGGCGCGATGGAGGACCTGTTCTCGGTCATGGACCGGGAACTAGGCCGGAAGGAGACCGTGCTGGCGGCCAGGGATTTCGGGCGAATCCACTCGGTCGGGTCCGGCATCGCCACGGTGTCCGGCCTGGGCGGCGTTCGATCCGAGGAGGTCCTGGTCTTCGAAGGGGGACGGTACGGCATGGCTCTCGATCTGAGGGAAGACCGGATCGGGGTGGTCATGCTGGACGAAAGCGAGGGGCTTCGGGCGGGCGGGGAGGTGAACCGTACGGGGCAGGTCGTGTCCGTCCCTGTGGGGGACGAGGTGATCGGGCGGGTTTTGGATCCCAGGGGTGAGCCTATGGACGGCGGCCCCATGCTTCGACAAGTCGAAAGACGCCCTGTGGAGCGGCGCGCGCCGGAAATCATGGAGCGTTCTCCGGTGACCGTGCCTTTGCAGACCGGCATCAAGGTGATCGACACCCTGATTCCCGTCGGGCGGGGCCAACGCGAACTGATCCTGGGAGACCGCCAGACGGGAAAGACCGCCATCGCGCTGGACACCATCGTCAACCAGAAGGACAAGGGAGTCGTCTGCGTGTATTGCGGCATCGGCAAGAGAGCGTCGTCCCTGGCCAAGGCGGTGGCGGAACTGGAGGAGCACGGTGCCATGGAATATACCTGCGTGATGATGTCCACGGAGGAGGAGCCTCCGGGCTTGCAGTTCATCGCCCCCTACGCGGCGACTTCGGTGGGCGAATATTTCATGGAGCAGGGACGCGACGTTCTGATCGTCTACGACGACCTGACCCGGCACGCGCGGGCCTATCGCCAGCTGTCGCTGCTTCTGAGAAGGCCGCCCGGACGGGAGGCCTTTCCGGGAGACATTTTCTACATCCACTCCCGTCTGCTGGAACGTTCCACGCACCTGGCGGAAAAACTGGGCGGAGGTTCCCTCACCGCGCTTCCGATTATAGAAACCGAAGCCCAGAACCTCTCCGCCTATATCCCCACGAACCTCATCTCCATCACCGACGGCCAGCTCTATCTTTCCCCGGATCTTTTCAGAAGGGGCGTTCTGCCTGCGGTGGACGTGGGAAAGTCCGTATCCCGCGTGGGCGGCAAGGCGCAGCTTCCGGCGTATCGCATCGTGGCCGGGGACCTGCGCCTGACATACTCCCAGTTCGAGGAGCTGGAGTCCTTCGCGCGGTTCGGCGCGCGCCTGGACGAAGAGACCGAAAGAAAGCTGGCCAGGGGACGCCGGGTCCGGGAAGTTTTGAAGCAATACCGCTACTCGCCCCTTTCCGCTGCAGAGCAGGTCGCCGTGCTCGTGGCGCTGAACCAGGGCGTGCTGGACGACGTTTCTCTTTCCGACATCCCGCAAGCGCAGGAGAAAATCCTGGAACAAACGAAAATTCGGAACCAGGCGGCCCTGGAAGCCATCGCCTCCGGGCAAAGACCGGGGGAGGACACCATCCGGTCTCTTGTGGAGACCGCTGCGGACGCCGTGAAAACCCTTTCGGAGAAAACCCCCGATGCAGTCCCTGGCGAACCTCAAGCGTAGAATCGACAGCACGCGGGAGCTTCATTCGGTGGTCAGGACCATGAAGTCCCTTGCCGCAGTCAATATCCGTCAGTACGAAAAGGCCGTGGAATCGCTCGCCGAATACTCCCGCACCGTGGACATGGCCTTGGGGGTGGTTTTAAGGCACAACCCCGACACCAGGATTTTCGCCAGGGTTTCCGCAAGAAAACGGGTCGGCGCGGTGGTGTTCGGTTCGGATCAGGGCATGTGCGGCAGTTTGAACGAGCAGGTGGTCTCCCATGTAGAAAAAACGCTCGGAGAAGAGGTGAAAGCAACTGGCGGTGTTCCTGTCGTTTGCGTGGGAGAAAGGGCCTCCGGCCTGCTTTCCGACGCCGGTCTCGTCCCCGGGAAAACCCGCCAGCTGCCATCGTCCATTTCCGCCGTCACCCCCCATGTACAGGAAATCCTCGCGATCATAGAGAATTGGAGGTACGAAAACGACGTCGATCACGTGGTCCTGTGCCACGCCCTGCGGCAATCCCGCGCGGCCTTCGCGCCCCATACGGTCAACCTGCTTCCCATCGACGCCCTCTGGCTGGAAAAGCGCCGTGCCCAAACGTGGGACTCGAAAAGCCTGCCCTTTTTCCGAATGGACCCCGACCGGCTCTTTTCCGCCCTGATCCGCGAATACCTCTTCATCAACATTTTCCGCGCCTTTGCCGAGTCCATGGCCAGCGAAAACGCCGCCCGCCTCGCCGCCATGCAGGGGGCGGAGAAAAACATCGAGGAACTCATGGACGATCTGAACGGCCGCTACCACCGTTTGAGGCAAATGTCCATCACCGAGGAATTGTTGGACATCGTTTCGGGCTTCGAGGCATTGGAGCAAAACTGAGGCGGGGGACGCGTTCCCATGCAGGAGCGTGGGAACGAGGAAAACGCGGAACGTTCGCGGCGATTCTATTGCTGCAAAACCCGGGCGTGGTTTGCATCTCGGCCATGCCATGGCCGCCTCGTTCCGAAGCTTGCGAATATCGTATTGATTAATTTTATCAACTTGATTATTTTATGAGCCATGGAAAAGCGAAAACCCCACTACAGGCTTTCCGAGGTGCAGATATTGGTGGACGATCCGACGAGTCGGCCCTTTACGGTGACCGCCCTGCGAAACGGACTCGCCTTGGGCTTGACAGAAAAGGAAATGAGACAAGTGGTGCTAAAGCTTTCCAGGCGCGAATTTTACAAATCGATGACCTCGTATGAAAACTGTCATGTGTGGCAAGACGTTTACCACGGTATGACCGAAGACGGAACTGCCGTTTACATCAAAATCTGCGGCTTTGAGGACGGCCGTCCGCCAGTCGTCCAGTTCAAAGCCAAGTGAGGTGAGGTGAGATCATGAAATGCCCGAATTGCGGCCAGGCTGAAATGATATGTAAGACTTGCGATGAAATGCTGTCATACGGCGGCCAATCGCTCACTCTTCATGATATGCATGGCGAATTCTGTCCGGTTTGCAAGGAAGGAGTGTGGGATGAGGAAAGCTATCGTCGCTATGTCGAAGCCCAAGCGGCATTGATCAGGGCTGTGAAAGGAGATGTAGGCGGTGAAATCCGGCGCATCAGAAAAAGCCTGAAACTTACCCAAGCGCAATTGGCTGAAGCGTTTGGTGTCGGCAAGGTGGCATTCTCGCGTTATGAGCGGGGAACGACCCGGCCGCCTGCGCCGTTAATCAAGCTCCTCAAGTTGCTGGAGCGACATCCGGATCTCCTGAAAGAGATGCGTTCTATGGAAGGGTGAAGGGGGGATGTCATCACATCCGGCTTCCAGCTTGATTTTGGCTATTCCGGCACCGACAATTTCGTACCTTCCAAAATGCAATCGCCGCGTTCGATCAGGATGGAAATCGCCTTTTCCACCGATGTGCGCATCTTGGGGCCCAGTCTCTTGACGCCGAACAGAATCGCCGTCTCTTTGGCCAAATCTTCCATGTCCATGGCGATGTGCATCGATAGGACCGCTCGCGCGGCGTTGGCGATTTCCTCGGGCCAGATTTCGCCGATCTTTCGGGGCTGCGGGTCGTCTTCGGCGGGCACGCGGAACCCTTCGTAGCTTTTATCCGCCAGGCTGGGGGGGAATACGAACGTTCGCTTTCCTGTCTTTCGAACCGGAAGGCCGTTTCGGTTCAGTGCGCTTTCGACCGCCGAGCGGACCCTGGCCCCGACTTTCTTCATTCCGCAGAAATGCATAACCCTGATGCACAGGACTTCGAAGAGAATGGGGGCTTCCGCGTTGACGATATCGTTGATCAATTGCTGTATTTTCAGGGCGTTTTTATAATCGTCGATGTCGCCTGTAAATTTATCCTTCGCAGGCTCGAAACGTTTGTACAGGGTCTGCCCGGCAAGTGCCTCGTTTTCAATGGTCGGCAAGGCCGGCGTTTCGGGCACCCGGTTCGAACTGTTTCGTATCCGATCCAGGCGGGCGAATTTCTCTTCGCTTTCCTGGTCTTCGTTTTCCGGCGCTGCTTCGGACGGAATGTTCGTCGGGGCGGACAGGTCTTCGAACTCTTTATTTTCGGACGTTTGGCGGGCCTCGTCGATCGCTTTTTCCAGCTTGTCGATCTCCTTTTGCCTTTGCAGCCACCAGTCGATGGACCATATGCGATGCAGACGCCAGCCGAGTCCTTCCAGCACCGCTTGGCGGACACGGTCGCGGTCACGGGCGGACCGTGCGCTGCGGTAGTTGGGACCGTCGCATTCGATTCCCAGAAGATACCGGCCGGGTGCCCGGGGATCGCGCACCGCAAGATCGATGCGGTAGCCGGAGTATCCGACTTGCCTGTCGATCTGCCACCCCCTTTGCTCCAGGGCCTGGCGGATCGAGTCTTCGAAGGGCAGGGCGTCGTCGATCTTATCTGTCGTCTCGTTTTCCATAACCAGGGCCTCTCTGCCCCTTCTGGCAAAATCGAGAAAGGCCCGAAGGTGGCGGACCCCGACGGCCTTGGTGCGGGCAAGATCGATCTGGTCGGAGCGCAGGGTGGAAAAGACCAGCAGCTGGCGCCGTGCCCGGGTGACGGCCACGTTTAGCCTGCGTTCCCCGCCTTTGTTGTTCAAGGGGCCGAAGTTCATGCGGATTTTTCCGGAAGCGTCCGGGCCGTAGCAGATGGAAAACAGGATGATGTCGCGCTCGTCGCCCTGAACGGTTTCCAGGTTTTTGACGAACACGGGCTCTGCCACGTTGGAGAAATGCGGTTCGATTTCGGGAAAATCGTTTCGGGCGTTGTCCAGGAGATCTTCGACGAGCTGCTGCTGGGCCATGCTGAACGTCACGACCCCTATGGATTGGCCGCTGGTCTTGGGATCGCGCAGGCGTCCGACGATTTCGGAGACCACGGCACGGGCTTCTTTTTCGTTGGTCCGCGTCTTGCCGTGGTCGTAGACGCCGTCGGGCACTTCCCTCCATCCGACCCCCAGCCGGGGGTGTTCGGCGAACGCCGCCGGGAACGTGAGCAAGCGATTTTCGTAGTAGTGCCGGTTGCTGAACGCGATCAGGCTTTCGTGCCTGCTGCGGTAGTGCCAGTCCAGGCGCAGGCGCTTTATGCCCCCGGCCTCCGCTTCCTCCAGGATGCTTTCCAGCTCCTCCGGCAGGGCGTCTTCGTCGAAGTCCTCGTCGTTTTTTTGCCGTTCGAAGAAGATGGTCGGGGGAAGCTGGCGCGAGTCTCCCACCACGACCAGCCGCCCTGCCCGTGCGATGGCGCCGATGGCTTCATAGGTGGGCATCTGGGAGGCTTCGTCGAAGACCACCAGGTCGAACTCGGGAAAGTCCGCCCCGATGAACTGGGCTACGGACAAGGGGCTCATCAGAACGCAGGGCTTGTACCTGGCCAGGGCGTTGGGGCATTCATTGAACAGTCGGCGGATGGTCTTGCGTCCCCCTTGGGCGAAACGCTGCAAGATGCCTGCTTCGGAGCTGGACGCCCGGCTCTGGCTGGCCGACGCCCGGGGGAGCCTGCCTGCGATGCGGGCGAAGGTCTCCTGTTTCGCCAGTTCCGCGATCCTGGCCTCCTGTCTGCGGAACTCGGAAATCTTCAGGTCGTGGCGCTCGCCGATGAAGCTCGCCAGGGACGGTATGGTCTTGAAAACGTTTTTGGCCCACCAGTCGCAAAAGGAGTGCTCGAAGACCGTGCCCAGCCGGTCACGGTCGAACTCCCCTCGCTCGAACGCCTCCGCGATTTCGACCAGGCGAAGCTGTGCGACTTTTTCCCTGGCCGACTGGTAGTGGGACCATTCGCGCAGTTTCGACAGGTTGGCCGACAGATTGTCCAGCGCGCCCCGGGTCGTTTCCAGCATCCGCTCCCGCGTTTGATTGCCCCAGGCCGCTTGGCTGTCCAGTCGAAGGATGGCTTCGAGACCGGAACGCTCCTTTTCGAATGCTTTCAACGACTGGATAAACCCCTGCGACTGTAAATTGCCGGGACCGCCAGGCGCGAACAGGGAGCGGCCTTCAGTCGCCAGGCGCACCCATTTCTTTCTCGTTTCCAGCCTGGCCTCCAGGGTGTTTCCCGGCGCGCGGTCGAGCAGACCGCGAAATCCGTGGACCCACCGGACCGCCTCTTGCATCCGGTCCCAGTCCGAGTTCAGGCCTTGCCAGATCGGACCCAGCAAAAATGAAAGCATGTCCGCGCCCTCATTTAGCCGGGCGCAAAGGAGCACTGTTTTCTGCGCCCTGAGAAGGTCTTTTTCCAGAGAATCCAGGTCCCCGGGCTTTTGCCGGTCCTTGCGAACGGCGGCAATGGTCTTGCGCACGGACGACCCCAGCAGCCACTTTTTAAAGAACCACGTCTCCCGGCGCTCCCGGAGCTTGGCGTCGAGGCCGGTAAAATCCAGGGCGAACAGGCCTTCGTCGTAGGTCTCCAGCAGCGCTCTCCGATTTCGGGAGCATTCTCGCCCCGACTCGATCCATATCTCCAGCCTGGACTTCTTGGCGGGCCAGTCGGGTTCCGACAGAATGGATTCCGTCACGGGGGGTGCCTTTTCGAGCATGGAGACCAGCCTGGCGGCAAGCTTGTGTTCGGCCATGGACGCGGCTTCGGGGTCCAGTCCCAGGTCGGGCAGAAGGTTTTCCGCAGAAATACCAAGGGCGTTGAGCGCGTTTTCCACGCTTTCGATGGCGTTTTCCACGTCCTCCTCGATGCCGTAGGACCATTCGGACAGCCTCACGGCGCTCAGGGGATGGCCTGCGGGATCGCCCGATATCTCCGCCGCCTGGGCAAGCTCGCGGACGGCGTGCTTCATTCGCTGGAAATCGTCGCCGTCTCTTTCCTCCGTATTTCCCAGGTCCAGAACGACCTTGGGTTCGCCTTCCAGGCCGATCAGGCGGGAGACCACCCAATAGGCGCTCTTTGAAAAAGCTCTCGGAAGGTGCAGGTCCCGGACGTATTCGTTAAGCTGTTCGCGCATCTTCCCGAGGCGCTCGGTCTCCTTCTCCCAGTGTTCGCCGTCGTGCGGCCCGGCCACGCCCATGACTTCGCGGATTTGCCTGCGGAAGGACTCCTTGGTGGTCTTGTTGGAGTGCAGTTCCAGACAGAACGGACCCAGGCCGATATCCGCCAGCCGTTTGTAAACCACGTCCAGCGCGGCGCGTTTCTGTGCGACGAACAAGATCCGCTTTTGCTCGGCCAGGCAATGGGCGATCAGGTTGGCGATGGTCTGCGACTTGCCGGTCCCCGGAGGGCCCTGCAACACGAACGTGCGGCCTTCCGCCGCCGCCAGAACGGCTCGAAGCTGGGAGGAATCCGCAGGAAGCGGGCAGAACGTTTTAGACGGAGGATAGGTATCGTCCAAGGTGCCTAGGTCGGGGTATCGGGCATCAGGCTCGAACGGCCTGTCCGGGGTTTCCACCAGGTGGCGGACCAGCCGGTTTTCCTTGAGTTGTTCGGAGTTGGCTTCCAGGTCGAGCCACATCAGGAAACGGGTGAAGGTGAGAATCGATAAGCATGCCTCCTCGGCCACCCTCCATCCCGGCTGCCGCTTGATGGCGTTGCGGACAATCCGCAGGATTCGCTCCAGATCCAGTCCAGAGTCGTCTTCGGGAAGCGGGTCGAGCCCCTCGACGGAAAGGCCGAAATCCGCCTTCAGTTTTTGCAGGAGCGTGACATTGATTCGGGGTTCCTCGTCGATGCGCTGGATGCGGAACCCTTCGCGAACCGACTTTCGCCGGATGCCCATGGGAATCAGGAGGATGGGCGCGCGCCTTTCCACGTCGGGCTTGTCCGGTTCGGTCCAGATCAGAAAGCCCAGGGCGAGAAACAGCGTGTTGGCCCCGCCTTCCTCGAACCCCAGCCGCGCGGTCCGTTCGATCTGTGTGAGCCTGGACTCCAGTTCCCGGTCGTTGACGCCCGCATGAAGCCGTTTTTGCCCCATCTCGTCGCGAAGGTATTCCAAAAGAGACTTCTCTCCCGTCTGTTCTCTGAACAGCTCGGGGTCGCGGGGATCGGCATGGCCCCACGAGTCGGGCCTGGGGCGTACGCGAAAGACTTTGTTTTCCGCCAGAGCGTCCTCTAGTCCGGCGAGGTCGGGGCAGAGCAGGGGGAGCGTCTTTTTGGTGTCCCTGAAATTGAGAAGACGGTTGCGCAGGCTCAGATCCAGGAGGCTGTGCTTCCATCGGGTCAGACGGTCCGCGCCGGTCTCCTCCTGCGGCCTTTCGCTCGAAAATACGGAAGCGTCCGGGGACATCACAAAATCGGGGGCTTCGATATCTTCGATGAAAGTGGCCGACCTGTCCTTCGCGCTTGTGAGTTCGCTATCTTCTTCGTCCGCCGAATCTTCCGTCAGGGAAAGGGGAAGAACGCCGAGCTTGCGCGCCGAGCGGATGTCAACCGCATAGCGAAATCGGGACTGATCCAGAAGATGCTCCTTGGCCGACTCCTGCGCCTGCTGGAAATTGGGCGCGGGCGTCTTGGTGACGCAGGTGGATTCCAGTACCAGGAACTCGCCCAGTTCGATGCGGTTTAAAAGAATGGAGGCGTGCCTGGTGACCGTGTCGTCGAAGGACTTGTCCCCCAGCCAGACGCCTGCGAACGCGTGGCCTTCCACGAAGACCACAGCGGGCCCGAGCCCCGCCTGTTCGAAACACGCGGCCAGCAGCACGGCGGTGTCCAGGCAGGTTCCGAGTTTTCTGTGCAGGACCTGCTCCGGGGTCCTGATTTTCTGTCCATTCTTTTCGAAGCTTGCCGGAGGGTTCACATACCCGATATCCTGCCGGGCGGCCGCAAAATAGATCGCCGCCGCTTCGGAGTACGCCCGACGAGGGTCCCCGGACTGGCAGCCCGACAGGGCGCCGTCCCCGGTCTTTTCTTCCAGCAGTTTGGAAGCCTCGCCCAGGATGCGCTCGACGGCGGAATCGTTGGGTAACACATGCGCCGCGACCATCTCCGGCAGGGAGTCGGCCCCGTGCCATTCGTTATAGGCCAGCACGGAAATAGGATATTGCCTCCGGCACGGGTCGTGTCCTTTGGCGGACATTTCCACCCAGAGGTGCCCTCGCTCTCGTTCGGTCTGAGCCTTGAGCGCTCCTCGCAGCAGCGTCAGGGAAAGATGGGAAAAAGAGACGGCACCGCCAGGCTCGATGGCGTCGGCCCGGAAGATTTTTTCCTCGACAACGGAAGGCTCGCACCAAATTCTGGCACGGAAATCCACAATCCGGTCATTCGAGACGTTGGTTGCGGATAAGACGCGCAACAGGGGCACCGCATTTTGCTGCATGGCGAAATTTACAAATGGCGAGCATTCCAAACGCAATGCCACGGGGAATTCCGACGGTTTTTTTTCGGACAATTCAGACATTGAGGCTCCGTTTTTTTCATTTTTTCGGAAACTGAGGATGGGGAATGTCAAATGGAATCGATCATTTTTTCGAACTCTTGGAGGGATTTCGCGGATAGGGAGTTTCTCTGGATAGCCTTGAGCTTTTCGAGTTCGGCAAAGGATGCCAAACGTTTTTTGATCGATTCCGGCACGTTATGGAAACGAAATTCCAGATTTCCGATTATCATTTCGATCATCCCTTCAAGCTTGCCTTCGAGCTTGCCTTCGAGTTTGCCTTCGCGCTTGCCTTTGCGTTCGGCCGCGTTCAGCTCCGAAATTTCGTTTCTCAAGGCCCTCTCCCGCATTTCGGCGCGCAAACGCGCCTGTTCGTCGTCGCTCAAGGCCTCCAGGGCGTGATACGCCTTGTGGATCTTGGGATTGGAATAATTTGCTCTCATGGTTTCCTCCGTTTCCGAGTCCGCCCGGCTTATGAAGCGGACCCATTCCGAAAACGATCCTTGACCGATTTTTGGGGCCGTTCGCTCGAAAGCCGGCAACTCGACGATATGCAGAACGATGTCCTCGGTCAGGCATATTTCCGGGTGCAGCGAGTCGTTGAACACGAACCGATATCGGAAATCCGGGCACTCGGGAAACTGCTCGTAGTCCAGAAAATGGATTCCCGCTACCGGTTTCAGCTCGCCGTAGTCCTTTCCGGAACCCAGCTGCTCCGCGTAGAGCTTGCACAAATAGAACAGGGAACGCTTCGAGTAGGATTCGTATTTTCGCACCTGCATCTCCACATCGAACTGTTCGCCGGATTCGTCCTCGGCGCGAATGTCCAAAACGATGAACTTCTTGCCGATTTCCTCCGGCAGGATTCCCGGGTTCTTCACCCGCACGGATCGAACCCTGCGGTTTTCCGGACGATCCAGAACGCTGTCGATCAGGTCGGCGAGAATCTCCTCGTCTTCCTCGAAAAGCATTTTGAACACGATGTCGGTCTTCGGCGATAACAGTCTTTTCATGTCCCGATGATAAACCGACGGGGTCGGGCTGTCAATCTCGCACGGAGTCGGGCTTGGTTTTAAAATTCATCGCGGATTTGTGGGGAGCGGTAAAGGTAACCAGAGCTTCCAGCTCTGGTCCCACATCTCGAAGATGCCGCCGCTCGGAAGCCAAGGCATTCCAGACCAGGATGGTCTGGTTACCATCGACACGCCTTTTTCCACAAATCCGCCATGAGCCGGTTTTAACTTCGGCCGGTTTTATGAAACTTCTGGATCTCGGCAATTCTTATTGTCCTCCATGCGCAACTCAGGTACCATTGTAAATCGGAAATACTTCGATTCGGGGAAGCATGTACGCGAAGCAGCCCGGTATGCGTCCCGGAGCGAAGCGCGGGGACGAAAAAAGAAGAAGGTCCCCGTGGTCTTGAACTTTTTAGGGAAACTGCATGTTCGATATTCGATCCTTCATTTTATTCGACCGCAAGGACCACGTTCTTTTGCGAATCGTCAACGCGATTCTAAGCGGCCAAGCGACCATGGACAGCGGGGAGCGTCGTTTTTTCCGGTACCTCCATCCGCGCGGGATAAAGGAGATGGCGGAGAGCCGGGGCATTCGCATCGCCCATGCGGTGATTCATATTCTCCAGTCCTTGGAGGTGGGCCGGATCGACGACCGCCTGGGCGCTCTGCGCAGCCTGAAAGGCGAAGTGTTGAACGCCACCACGGGGCCGATGCCCATCAACACGGCCAGAGCGCTGCTTCAGATCATGAAGGAGGTGGTCCGGGCGCACGGGGATTACGCCCGACAGCTGGAACTGGCCCACGCGTTCCGCCTGACTGTGGCCGGAAAGCCCCGGATCGTGCGCGAGCAGCTTCGCAAATACCATCTTCTGGAAATGCCCGAAGACTGGAACCAGATCTCCTTCGACGACCACGTGCACGACTTCAACACCAAGGGACGAAAATCCCCCACCCATCTGATCATGGACGCCTGGATCAAGGGAATCCGCCGTCTGCGGGTCATCCACTACAACTATATCGAACCCAGGTCCGCGGAGGAACTCCAGGAGGCTGCGGAAATCATGGGAATCTCGGTGCGCCTGGGCATCGAATATTTCGCCGCTTTCCGCGGACGCTATGTCAAGCTGATCTGGGCGCCGAGGGGCTTTCCCGACTCCCAGGCGTTTCTGTGCTTTCTCGCCGAGCAGCGCGTCCGGGAACTCATGGACGAAGGCAGGCATGTGTCGCGCTATCACCAGAAATACGTGCTGGAAGTGCTGGACAAATTCAACCGGGTCCATCGCGAAGAATTGAACCAGGAATACGGCGTCTCTCTTGCCCCGGCGGAAGAGAGAGAATTTCTGAAGTTCGTGGGCGCCGGGCAGGCTTCGCTGGTCCATTTGGCGAAATTCATACATTCCATGGTCCTGCCTTTGCTCGACAGGCGAATCCGGGAACTGCGGGATCTGTGGAAGGAAGCGTCTTTGGAAAAGCGCGGGGAAATCGAAAGGCTGGCGGAGAAAATGAACCGGCTGGATGTGGACGCCATTTACGACACCTACCTTCACCGGTCCAAGAACCCCGACCTTCCCGACCCGAAGAAAGCGGACGGCGGCCCCGAAGTCCCCGCCCTTCTTCGCCATTCGCCCGACGAGCTGTTGAAACGACTGATGGCGCTCCGGGCGGGCTTCCGGGTCACCCTGAACCTGAGCGGGCTGTGCCTGGAGGACGTGGTCGAACTGCTGTACGACTGCGAAGGCGTCATCTCCCGGCTGGAGCTTTTCAACCTCAAGGATTTCGTGGCGGGAGAAACCGGACACATCGCGGCCATCAACGCGTTTCAGCGGGCGGTCAACGACGGCAACGCCATTGCCATGAAAAAGATGATCCGGCAATGCATAGACCACCTGGGCGGCGAGTCGGGCGGCGACAATGCGGAGAGAGTGGTCAAACTGACGGCCATTCTCTACGACATCGACACCCTGAAAAGCTTCTACAAAGGTGCTGTTCTGAAATCTCGAATCGGAAGCGACTCCACGGGACACTCCCCCAAGGTCCCGGGCATGGGGCTTGCCGTGCTGGAAACCATTTCGCGGACAAGCCGCAAGGAGGCGCTTTCGCAAAAAGGGACGCCTCGGACGGTGATTCCCATTGTCCTGCCGGTGCTGCGCAGGACCATCCACACGCCCCGCACCAGCTACAATTCGTTTGCGAACCGGTTCCTGTCGCTGGTCAGGAGGCTGCCCGGAATCGATTACTTCGCATTTGATCACAGGGAGGACTGGGACCCCAGGGACAGGGAAATCCACATGGCGGAAAAGGGAAACATTTTCACGCTGGGAGGCACCCAGGCGGAAAAGGGAAACGAACTGTCTCTGGAAACGCCGGACCAGCGAAAGAAGCGCACCGTCCTGCGCTGGTCCAATTTGAACAGCCATCTGAAAAACACCGTCAAAATACTGCTGGGGTTCGCCCCGGCGTTTTTGACCTTTTTTCTGAATTACCACTGGTGGGTCTTGGCATACCTGGGAGCGTTCATATGGTTCGGCATCACCGGGGTCAGAAACATCGTACAGTCGGTCTTGGGCGGCGGGGGGTTCCGCCGCTCCCCGCTTCTGAAATGGAACGACTACGTCAGCTGGGACAGGATCAGCGACTCCCTCTTCTTCACGGGCTGGTCCGTCCCGCTTCTCGACTTTTTGGTCAAGAACCTTTTGCTCGACAAGACCTTCGGGGTGACCACGGCCACGCACCCTTTGGTTCTCTATTCCTGCATCGCGTTCGCCAACGGCGTCTATCTCTCCAGCCACAACCTGTTCAGGGGGCTTCCCCGGACGGCGGCGTTCTGGAATTTCTTCAGAAGCGTGCTTTCCATCCCCATTGCCATCGGACTCAACGCAGGCCTTGAATGGGGGCTTGCCCTTGGCGGCGTCGAAGCGCCGGCCATCCACCTGCAAAAATGGGCCGCCGTGATTTCCAAGGCCTCCTCGGATGTGGTGGCGGGGATTATCGAGGGAACGGCGGACCGGGATTTGAACATCCGTCTGAGGCTGGACGACTATCGCGAAAAAATAAGCAGCCTCTTCGACGCCTACGCCAAGCTGGAGGTCCTTCTTCCGCAGGTGCGCGTCCTGGAGGCGCTTCCGTCTCTGGAAAACAAGCAGCGGCCCTTCTATTCCGACGCCGAGGACTGGCGAAGACTGGTCATCCTGCACAGCATCGACTTGCTCTATTTCTGGATGTACCAGCCTCGGGCGCGTTCCGGGCTGAAAACCATCTTGGCTGGCCTTTCCGACGACGAACGCCAAATCCTCTTGCAGTGCCAGTACCTTTTGAAAAACAACCGGGAGATCGGACAGATGTTTCTGGACGGCCTGATCGGGGCCAATTTCTCCAAAGGTCTATCTTTCTATCTGGATCGGTCGAATGAATATATCGGGGACTTCGAAAAACTGGCGGGAAAAGTCCCCCCCTCCGAGGAAACCTATTCGGGTTTTTGCGTGTACCGCGGAACCGCCGAGGGGTCCTGCCAGGACGAGGAGAAAGGCATGTGACATGGCGGACACCATCGAAAAAATCGACGACTGGACCATCCAGCACGGCCCGTTCAACAACCGGATCTACCTGATGAAGCCGGGGAGCGCGGACGCTGCGCGAATCGTCGGCGAACTGGACCGGATGGCCGATGAAAAGGGCTACACGAAAATCTTCGCCAAAGTTCAGCCAGAGTGCGCCGACGTTTTTTTCGAGCGGGGGTACAAGCAGGAGGCGCTGGTTCCCGGCTTTTTCGGCCGAGACCGGGACGGCTTTTTCCTCTCGAAATTCTTTTCCGAAGAAAGAAAGCTGGAAAAGGACCCTGACAAAATGGAAAAAGCCTTGGAGCTGGCGTTGAGAAAAAGGCGGCGAGGGGAGGGGGGCTGGCAGGACAAGTCTGTCCCGGTGGAGGAATGCTCGCCCAAGGACGCCAAGGAAATCGGCAGCCTCTACGACAGCGTGTTCGAAACATACCCGTTTCCTATCCACGACCCCCGATACGTCAAGAATACCATGCGGGACAATGTCCGGTATTTCCGTGTCCGGGGGAGAAAAAGAATCGCCGCGCTGGCCTCCTGCGAAATGGACGAGGAGCACATGCACGCGGAAATGACCGATTTCGCCACCCGCCCGGGCCATCGCGGAAAAGGCCTCGGCGGCGTCATCCTGGAGAAGATGGAACGGGTGCTGAGAAGGGAAGGCTTTCGCATCGCCTACAGCATCGCCAGGGCCACATCCGTCGGAATGAACGTCACCTTCGCCAAAAACGGGTACATCCACGCCGGGACCCTGGTCAACAACACGAACATATGCGGCCGGTTCGAGAGCATGAATGTCTGGTACAAGAACCTTAAGAAAAATAGAAATAAAGGAGAATAAAGTGGCCTCGATCAATTTTTTGCTTGTCGATGATGAAAATGGCCTGATCGATGCGATGGCCCAGCGTCTTCGCAACAGAGGCTTTCAGGTGGAATGCGCATATTCCGGAAAGCAGGCCTTGGAGCGGTTGCAAGAAGACGACACCATCGATGTCGTCGTTTTGGATTTGATCATGCCCGTTTTGGACGGCATCGAGACCTTGAAGGCGATCAAGGCGATGCTCCCTCTCGTGGAAGTCGTCATGCTCACGGGCCACGCGGATGTCCAATCCGCCGTGGAGGCGCTGAGGCTGGGGGCCTTCGACTATCTGATCAAGCCCTGCGAACTCGACGACCTTTTGTCCAAGGCGAAACAGGCGGCTGCCAGAAAAAAGCAACGCGAGGACGATTTGTTCGGCGCGAAAACCAAGCCCTATATTTCGAAACGGGAACGCGACACGCTCATATCCGACATATTGGGCAAAGGCGATTGATTCGCAGCCCGTTTTTGCAATATGGAGTCATTGGAACGTGCGCGTAATGGTTGGCGAATCGATTTTTTTTACAAAACCGCTTGTCTGCATTATTTTTACGGATGCAAGAAACAAGGCCAATGCGAATTTTTAAATGCAAACACGCAAAGAAAGGAGTTTTAAACATGCTAAGAGCAATCATATGGTTTTCCCTGGGGCTTTTTACCGGAAAGATCCTAATGACCCCGAGAGCCAAGGAGGCTGTAAAAAGGGGTGCCGCCAAAGCGGCGGACATGGCGCAGCAGGGCGCCGAATACGTCAAGAAGGAGTTCAAGTCCGGCAAGAAGGACCATAAGGACGACATCCTGTACAGAAGGTTTTCGCTTTAATAGTACAAAAGGGCTCGACAATGATCGTAAGGGAAGAATTGCACGGAATCGCGGACGAACTCGAACCGACCGCGACAGTGGACGACGTGATCGACAGATTGTTGCTGCTGCAAAAAATCGAAACAGGATTGAAACAGGCTGATGAAGGCAAAGTCGTACCCCATGAGGAGGTTGTGCGACGAGTTGGAGAATGGTTAAGATATTCTGGACACAGCAAGCTATCGAGGATTTAGAGTCGATCATCGCGGGCTTGGTCTTAACATCGGCCACTTTCAGGGACTATCGTCGCGGCGGTCGTCGTTCCGGGCGGAGCGGCATGTACCCCGGGAGTCGATAAAACAGCCGGGTTCCGTCGTTTCTGGGAATTTCCTGACTGGAACATGTAGCGTAGACCCGGAATCCAGGTGGCCGAATTTTGGACCAAGCCCATCATCGCTTACATCCGCCCAGATTCTGCAAGGTACGCGAGAATGTTTGCTAAACAGATACTCGAAAAGCTATAGCAACTCGAATTTATGCCTGAGTCAGGAAGGATTGTCCCAGAAATTGAGAAAAGCCATATTTGGGAATTGATTTTCGGAACATTCAGAATCATCTATAAAAAACCGAATACAAAGCCGATATTCTCACCATATGACATGGAGCAAGGCTTTTCTCGATTTCGGACATCGATATTTAATAAATTTTTTCTGGTTATAACGGATTTGGGGGAGCGGCAAAGCGTAGGTTGGGTTGAGCGGATTTCATGTTGGGTTTCGCTTGCTTCCCAACCATTTCGAACGCCGTATCTGTTTATTTGATAGAATTCCATAGCGAAACCCAACAATTGACGACGCTCAACCCAACCTACATTCCACCCGCCCCCAAATCCGTTATAAACCAGAATTTTTTCTCTGAAATTTTTCGCTTCGCGGCCCCTATTGTTTCTGTCGCGGCTGAATTTCGAGCATTCTGTAAGGCTTTGTTGTCATTGGCTTTTTCCAATCGTCGGTTTTCAACATCTTCGCGCCAGGTAGTGCCGCAAGGGCTACGTCGGACAGCCATTGAAATTGCGCCAATGTCCCTATCTCGGATATGACAAACCCGGGGACCGTGATGCGATGGATCGTTTTGCGCCAATCCGTGAAAACAAGACTGCCGTCGTCAAGGAAACAGAAGCCGGCGATGGAACCGGAAGAGGCGAAGACCTGTTTGGGAGCATTGTGTTCCACCATGTACAGGTTGGCGGGGACGCGGTTTCCGCTGCTTAACCACAAGCGGCCGTCGTTGTCGAATGCGAAATTGCCAGCCCAGAAGCCGTCCACCTCTTTCAAGCGGACCGTGAAAGCGAGATCCGCCCGGTTTTCCGCCAGCCGAAAAATCTTCCCGTCTTTTCCCGCTCCGCTCGATTCGCTGAAATAGAGATTGCCCTTGCGGTCGAAGGCCACGTCGCGAAGGTAGGTCGAATGGGTGTAGACGAGTTTCTCCTGATGGTCTTTTGTCAGAACGAACAGATTGCGGTCGTTGTGGTTCGAAAAATACAGTTCGCCTCGGGGCGAAACAGCCATGGAGTAAATATTGCCCTTGGGTCGCGCGTATTTGACCGACAGGTCGCCGTTGTTGAACAGGTATATTTTTCCCTTGCTGTCGCGAGCATCGGTCAGATACAGAGGAGGAACTTTGAAAGCGGCCTCCGGACGAACGCCGAAAAGGTCCTCTGCCGAACTTTCACCGCTCAATTGCGCGATTTCGCGTCGGCGCTCGGAGGCGTTTTCCCAAGGGATGTCCCGACAGGGAATGGCCCAGTTGATGTTCAATGCCCCTTCCCCCAGGCCGCCGTCGGCAAAAGCGATCACCCTGCCCGAACCGATCAGGACAGGAGCGCCGGACAAGCCGTGCTGGATGCTTCCCGAAAGGAAAAGGACCTGCTCCGCAGGATTCGGACTGCCCCGCCGTCTCAGCGTCTTCCGCTCGTCGTAAGGCAAGATGTCCGATAAAGTCATGATGGCGTTGGCATGGGGTGTCAGCGAAAAGCTGATCTGAGCGGCAACTCCCTGCGGATATCCCACGACAAACATCTCATCGTTGGCGAAATCGAATTCGTCCAGGGATTGAACCGACAGGGAGGGAATCGATGCGCGTTGCAAGTCGTCGGAGGTCAAAAACGCGGCATCTCGCTCTATGCTCACCATATCCAGGCTCAGGCCTGAAAACGACCGGGCTTGGTTGAATGCGACAATGTTCCCGCATCCCAGAACGCCATGGAGCGCCGTGGCGATCCCTCGCTTTCCCGAGACGGTGGTGAAAAAGCCGCTCAACAGGCCCCCGCCACAATCGATTTGAACCACCTATATCAGAAATTTTCCAGATCGAACCCGATGTCGAGCCTGATCCGGGTCCACTCGTCGTCCATGAGCAGGAAATAGCCAAAGTTGCGGTATTTATAGGCTTCCGGGTTCTCGTCGGGATCGTATTTCCTGAACGGTTGCGTGGAGTACATCAGCTGCCCCATGTAGAGCCCGTCGGCGATGCGGACCAGTTCGTCGATGCAGTAGCAGTCGGGAGGGAGCGTCTCGAGCTTGGGCCAGCGGTAGTTGAGCTGGAATATCTTCTTGCCCTTGTGGTTGTCGTTGATGGATTCCGCCCGCTTGGCCACGTAGAAGAAGTTTTTCAGGTCGTAGCCGTTTTCCCTGGCTTCCTTGGCGGGAACTCGCTCCGACCAGACGTTTGCCGCCTTCATGAGTTTTCCCGTGAAGATTTCCTTCGGGGTCCGCAGGGCCTGGGTGTTGGCGCCCCAGAAGGTCGGGATTTCGCCCTTTTCCCGTCCGTCGGTATAGTAGGCGAGCTTTTTCGGATCGGCCGGTTCGAAGCACTTGCCGGTCCAGGTGCTGAAAAATCGGCCGGCCTTCATCCACGCGGCGTTGATGACGTTGAAATCGAAGAAACGCAACATAGCGTGGGACCTCCAGGTGACCAGCGCGCCCCGGTAGAAGCCGTCGATCTCGCCGAAGCCCGCGCCCCTGTGAAAGATCTCGCCCAGCCTTCTGAAATAGGGCGATTCGTTGTCGAAGTCCCCCTGGAGGTTGTCGGAATAGAATTTCAGAAGGTGCAGTATGGTCTTTTGCTTTTTCAGGTCTTTTTTCACATGGGCGAACAGTTCGTCGTCGGCGCCCGGCGGGGCAGGGTCTTCGAAGGCGAAGGTGGAGAACTTGGCAGCGCTTGCGTCCACATCGTTCTTTCCGGCAAAGACCCCCGGTGCCTTGACCGGGATTTGCAAATGGGGAAACAGCCTTCTGGCCTCGATGTTCCAAGCGTCGTCGAACAGTATGAAATATCCGAAGTGGGCGTACTGGTAGTTTTTCTCGTCGAGTTCGGGGTCGAAGTCGTATTGCAGGCGCCGGGTGGCGAAAAGGAGCTGTCCCAGGTAAAACCCTTGTGCGATCTCCACCAGTTCGTCGACGAGCCACCGCAGGGGCGGCCGGTTTTCCAGGTCCTTGAATCGGTAATTGAGACGAAGCACCTCCCTGTCGGCGCCGGGGAAGACCGACCGTGCTTTGTGCGATACGAAAAAGCCGCTCTCCCGCTCGTGCCCGAAGAGCGACCGGGCCGTCTCGGAGGCCAGGTCGAGGCCGAGCCACCAGGTCAGAAAGCCGAAGGAAATCTTGCTCAAGACCTTTAGGTCCATCTTGCAGAAATGATTGATCCCCAGGCTGAAAGGCCCGTCGGGATCGAACCCCCGTATGGTTTTCACGGCTTTTTCCTCTCCTTGCGCCAGGCTGAAACTCTTGCCCGCCCAAGGGCACTGGTCGGCCAGGGTCCTTCCCCAAAGCCACCCCAGAAAATTGCCGTATTTTTTCAGGGGACCGCCCAGGTCCCCGCTTTTGATTCCGATGGGCACGCCGTAGAAATGGCCGTCCAGGTTTTCCGGCGTCCTTCCCAGATCGAAGAGCTTTTCCAGTTTTTTGAAACAGGGGCCGGACGGAATCGGGTCCCGGTTCAACTGCTCCAGGTATTTCTTCATCAGCTCCAGGACGGACGAACTTTGCGCGAGGTCCTCGGTCAAGGTCTTGACGACCGGATCGGACGCGTCGAAACCGGGTCTCCAGGTCCAGGAAGCGAAACGGTCCCGCTTTTGTTCGGGGCCGCCGCCTTCGCTCCCGGTTTCGACGGTATCCGAAAGGGCCGCGCGGGGGAGCGCGACGTCGATGCGCACTTCGCCCTCGCAGTCGGAGCGAATGTCTTTTCTGGTGCTCTTCAATGTCTTTCCCGCCGGGGACTTGACGACCAGGTAGACATCGGCCCGGTCGCCCGGCAGGTCCTTGGCCGCACGGTCGTCCACTCGCATGGAAAAAGAGCCGTCCGCCCCGGACACCGCCTCGCCGAGAAGGTCGTCGAATAGAAAATCGGCGTCCATGGCCTGCACGGTCAGCCCTTCGAGGGGACGACCCGAGCCTTCTTCCAAGATTTTTCCGGATATTTTCAACAACATTTTTTCCTCCTTTGCTTTGCCTTTGTTCAGGCTCACTGCCCTCCTAAAGCCAGCTGGAAGGCTTCCACGGTTATGCCGCCGCCCGCCACGCTCAGGCTGGCGGCTTTCGCCCCCGGCGACGCGTAAATCCGGGGATAGTATTCTGTGCACACGTCGCTGGCGTACAAGCCGAAAAGGTCGTTGCTGCCTATCCAGACCAGAGCGACTTTCCGGTTTGCCCCGGGGGCCGCATTCAAATCGGCCACTGCGGAATCGAGCTGCTTGTTGATCAGTTCCGTGGTCGTATCGCCGGAGATAGCGCGATTCGACAGGGTCGAGCCCGGATGGTCCCCCAGCAGGAGGGTCAGTAGTCTGGCCGGATAGCCTCCGCCCGAACCGTCGTCGCCATCGCCCGCAGTCAGGCTGTCGCCAACCGCAACCAGCGTGATCGGCTGCGAAAAGGCGGGCGCGGCGATAAGTATCGCCAACAACAATGCCGTCAAGACCTTCGAAGTTTTCATGACACTCTCTCCTTTCTCAGGTTCGATCTGTCCATGGATGTATGTGTTCTGATGGGAATGTGATTATGAAAATTATCCCGCTTTCCGAAGCGCTTGACAAGCCTGAATTTTATCGAAAAGTGGGGCTTGGTTTTAACATCGGCCACTTTCAGGGACTATCGTCGCGGCGGTCGTCATTCCGGGCGGAGCGGTATGTACCCCGTATGTCGATAAAACAGGTGGATTCCGTCGCTTTCGGGAATTTCCCGACTGGAACATGTAGCGTAGACCCGGAATCCAGGCGGCCGAATTTATAACCAAGCCCGAAAAGCGCGATAACTCTTCCCGGTGCCTTTCAGGTAACCAGACCATCCTGGTCTGGTCCGGCGCGTCAGGAAAGTTCCCTGGTCCATCGTGGATTCGTGGGGAGCGGCAAAGGTAACCAGATCTTCCAGATCTGGTCCCATATTGCGAATATGCCGCTGCTTAGGAACCAAGGCAGCCAGACCAGGATGGTCTGGTTACCGAATCGCTTCGGCATGGAATTTTCGCCAAAATCAGAATTGCTGCTGCCTCCCTCGCCTTGTTCGATCACGCTGGCACGCCGTTTGCTTTTCAATATGGGGGAATAACGTTTCGAACTTGTCTCCAAACAGGAAGGAGGGACGCCATGCTGGTGAAAGACTGGATGACCGAAAACGTGGTTACTGTCGATATCGACGAGTCGATGGAAGATGCCATCAAACTGCTGAAGGAAAACAATATCCGGATGCTTCCGGTATTGAAAAAAGGACGCTTGGCCGGCATCGTCACCGACCGGGACCTGAAGAGAGCGCAGGCCTCCGACGCGACGACACTGGACATTCACGAACTGCTGTATCTTCTGTCCAAAATCAAAGTGGGACACGTGATGTCGAAAAAACCGCTCACGGTACCCCCCGACTTCACCATTGAAGAGACCGCCGACCTGCTTTTGCAGCACAAGATATCGGGCGCGCCCGTGGTGGACGCCCAAGGCGAGATCGTAGGCGTGATCACCAAGAACGACCTGTTCCGCGCGCTCATTTCCCTGTCTGGGTTCGGGAAGAAAGGCGTGCAGTTCGCGTTCCTGCTGGAGGACCGGCCCGGCTCCATCAAGGAGGTCGCCGATATCATCAGAACCTTCGGCGCGCGCATGGTCAGCATCCTGAGCACCTACGAAAACGCTGCGGAGGGCTATCGAAAGGTTTTTATTCGCATCTACGACATCGACCGGGGCGAGATCGGCAAGCTCAAGGAGCAACTGCGGGCCAGCCTGAAGAAAGACGCCAGAATGCTCTACATGGTCGATCACCGCGACAACACGAGAGAGATATACGAATAGGAGTCTCGGGAAGAAGAAACTTTACATGCTGTAAAGAAGGCGGACATCTTTTGTTCGAGGACGATTCCTACGATTCCATGATGGACCGTTTTTCCCTGAGTCTGATCTTGACCGGTACGCCGGTGAAATCCTGTTCCACGAAGTCGCCCACCAGGATCAGGACACGGAGGTTGAGAGCGGTGGGGTTGAGTCTGACCTGGAACATTTCTCATCGGTACCTGTAAGGCTGCCAGGGTTTTGGTTATAACGTCGGCCAACCAACAGCGTCATTCCCGGCGGAGATTGCGAAGAACCGAAATCCAGGCGACAGATCGAAACTGTTGGATGAAAATCGGCCGAAATCAAAACCAAGCCCGGCTGCCAGTTTAGCGCATGATCATATGTTTGTTTCTCCGCTGAAAGCGTACCGCGTGCCCACAACTTCCATGTCTCCGGCGCTTGTTCCGGGGGATTTCTTCCTGGTCGATACGAGACGTCCGGTTCGACGGGGCGCTGAAAACCTTGAAAACACCGTTCTCCGTTTCGACTTCGTACCTGAGTCGGCCGTCCGGTTCCATGGCCAGCTTCTGTGACCTCAGGTGGAAGTCCACGAGCGTTCCCGACGCCTGCGAGGGCTTGAAGTCGAGACTGAACCCTATTTCCGAGTCCTTGTCCAGGCCGGTGTGGTTTCCGATGCGAATCGCGGAATCGGACTGGAAGACGAAACTTCCGCCGAACCCCTCGGAGCTTTCCCGGCTGGAGCCTATATTGGTGCAGACGCCGTTTATCACGCCGTAGGTGTCCCCGACTTCGTTGCCGCGGAGGCCTCCCGACATCGAATAGTGCAGAACCGGTTCTACCGGCGGATTCGCCAAGCCGCCCAACGTCACCGGGACGGTCTCGCCCGGGTCGCCGGTCACCGTAAGAGTCGTCGATGCGACATATCCCACTTCCAGGTCTCCCTCGGGCGTTTCGACGACGAACGTTCCGTCCTCGGTCAGGTCTCCGATTATCAGCGGAGACGAAAGTCCGGGGGCGCCGGGCTGTTTTTCGACCTCGAAGGTCGCGACGGCCCTGGCTCCGGCGAACGAGGCGATTACCGCGCCGGACCCCGCCAGCTTCCCGGCGTAGTAGGTCGTCGCGACTGCGCCTCCGGCCAGCGTCGGCTCGTATTCCTCCAGCTGTCCCCCTGTTGCGCCTCAATGCGATCGCGCGGCCGTCCATGCTTCCCGCCGCAGTCGAGGCATGGATCGTCACGGGGCATTTTTCTCCGGCGAGAATCGTCGGCGGCATGGAAATTGTTATGTCCACGTCCTCGACGACAACTGTTTCCACCACCTTCACATCGCCCGAGGAGATCGTCACGTATTTTTCGCCCGGAGTTTCCAGACACTTGAGAACCGCCCTGGCGACGCCGTCGGTCGTATTGAATTCGCAGGAGAACGATGTGTCGCCGTCGATGGAGAAATCCACGCCGGTGCCGTCTTCGACGAGATTGCCCCATTCGTCCCTGACGGTGGCGGCGATGGTCACTTCGCCTATTTCCCCTATCGCGGTCCTTCCGGAGCACTGGACCTCGATGCTTTTCGGCTTGCCGGCGACAACCCGGATAGTCGGGCTTTCCACGAAGCCGTTTCCGGCCCCGTCTCCCAGGGACGCCCTTACCGTCGCGAAAGCGCCTTTTGTCTTCGGTATTGTAAGAGTGGTGGCGAAATACCCCGAGCTTTTCTCTTCCGACGCCGGTTCGACGGAACCTGCGGAAGATGTCCACCGAATTTCGTCCGGCTCGCTCGTGTCGAGCCAGATTCTCGCGATGTTCTTCGAATCCGGGTCGTCCGGGTTTTCGGGCCCGAGGATCGCCGTGTCTTCTTCGTCGTATTCCACCCAGACCGGCTTTTCGTGTTCCCCGAGGACCGCGCCACTGGCGCCGATCAGTCCCCTGATCGTCCGGATGCCGACGCTCCGGATGCCTCCGCCCGCAGCTGCGTCGCGGATGAATCCAAAGAAGAGCGCCGTCATTAGAATCAGGAGTGGCTCGACGCCGTTCAATTCGCCCTCGCGGATCGCGAAGAAGGCCTCGACCGAGCCGTATTTCGCGTTCTGGAGATCCGGGTTGGCGACCGCGCCGAACTCGGCGATGCCCGGGAAGGGAGCGCCCGAACCGGTGACGGTTACACGGGCTTCGGCCATGGGGATGTCGATGGAAACTGCGGTGGCGTCGCCGCTGTTGAAGACGTCGGACCAGAATTGCCGGTCGAAGAAGTCGGCCCGGAGCTTGACACCACTTTCTTTTCTTTCAAAGGCGGGGTAAGAGGGGTGGCGGATTTAACATTCGCAAAACAATAACATCACAGAGCAACTCAAATGAATAAACAACCATATATTGGCCGAAATGTTTTGTGAGCCACAACATATCGAATAATTTTATTGAAGTTGCGCTATAGTAATAAAACTGACAACATAACGGCCCGTATTACTTATTGAAAATTCAAGGTTTGATTCCCCTTGCGCCGCCACATGCGTCCCCCGCCTGCCCAACGAATCGACACCGGAAATACTTGACGAAATCACACACTCCTCGTATAAAGTATAAGAAGAACAGGAAAATAATGACACGCCTGAAGGGAGCGAGCGCCAAAACATGACAACATTAGCGCATATTACCGTCTCGGACTTTACATCGTTGGTTCGGACCGCCAACCTTCCACTCGATACGCGAATCACTGTGACAGTTGAGGATGACGATGCTGCGATGAAACTCGTACAGCGTCAAAAAGCCTTGGTCGCCATGCGAAAACTCAGGGGGTCTGGAACTGGCCGTCTTGTCGAAACTCTGCTTCGAGAACGACAGAAGGATAAAAGCCTATGACTGTCTATGTGTTGGATACTTCAGCGCTTCTGACGTATATCGAGAATGAGGACGGGGTGGCGGAAATCAACCGGATCTTGCTGGAAGCCCTTGATAATCGGCATACGCTCTACATGTCGGTCATCAGCGGAATTGAAGTCTTTTATATCTCATACCAGGAGCAGGGGGCGAACGTAGCTCAAGAGCCACTGCGTTTGTTGCAGGATTTGTCGATCATACAAGAGCCGGTTCGAACTGACGATGTGACGGGCATTGGAACGTTAAAGGCGAATCATGCAATGTCATTTGCCGATTGCTGCATTGCAGGATTGGCGAAACAAAAAGCAGCCATTCTCGTGCATAAAGATCCTGAATTCGAGCATGTCGAAGGTGACGTTGGGCAGATGAAACTTCCATACAAATCAACACGGTCGTAATTAAGACAGGAACTCGCTTTTTGTCTTTTTATCAACAAAAATACAAGAGATTGCCAATCGCTTCCCCGTCCTCTCGCAAGGGCTCCCGAAGGATGGCTTTCCCGGCCATCCTCCAACCCTCAATTTCATACCGTTCGGTTCATTCGTTCGGAATTAACATCCCCTATCTCCGACTGTATCGCCATTGAAGCCCTGGCCGTAGATGTTGACGATATTTCCGCCCTGGGGCTGTCCGCTTTCGGGGTATACGCTTTGCTGAAGCACGCGGGGCTGGATCACTGCGGCGCCGTTTCCGACTTCCCGTATGTCGTCGCGTGTTACCGAAACCGTCAGCGGAGCGGTCTTGAGTCCTATGGCCAAGTGAGGCGGGGCGGAGCTGATTTCGTTTTCCGCGACCGACAGGAGTTCGGATATGGCGGTTTTTCCTACGGTCGCGAAGATCGCCGACAAGTCCTCACCTAATCCCGACGAGGAGTTGCTCGCGAGAAACGAGTATCTTGCAGCGGAAAACGAGATTCTATGATCGAGGATACAGGCTTCGATTCGACTGAACGACGATGAGCGAATCCGGCTGGCGGAAATCGGCAGGCGAATCGGATTGAAGGCTTTGAAGGATGTCTCGACCATAGTAAAGCCCGAGACCGTCATGGAATGGTTACGGAAACTGGTCGCCGGAAAATTCGACGGGTCCGGAAAAAGGAATCCATCGGGATCCGGGCGTCCGAAGATCGATCCGGAAGTCGAGGCCCAAGCTCTCGAGATTGCGCGGGAGAACCCGACATGGGGCTGAGATCGCATTGCCGGCGCCTTGCGCAATCTCGGATACGATATAAGCGACCGGACAGTTGGAAACATATTGAAAAGGAACGGCGTCCCGCCCGCTCCGAAACGACGGCCCGACATCCCGTGGAACGAATTTGTCGAAAGCCATAAAAGCGTTCTGGCCGCGTGCGACTTTTTCACGACGGAAGTCTTGACTCCCGTGGACTGATCGCGTTCTTCGTTCTGTTCTTCATAAAAATCGGTTAGCGCGAAGTTCATATCGCGGGCGTGACGACCGGCCCGGACGAAAAGTGGATGAAACAGATCGCAAGAAACATCACGATGGCCGACCGGGGCTTTCTCTCCGATTGCAAATACATGATTCACGATCGCGATACCAAGTTTTGTCTCTCGTTTCGCAGGATTTTAAAGGAAGCCGGCTTGAAATTGATTCGCCTGCCGCCGAAATCTCCCGATTTGAACGCCTACGCCGAAAGGTTTGCCAGGCCGGTTAAATCGGAGTGTCTCTCGCGCCTGATTATATTCGGCGAAAACGGCTTGCGCCATGCCCTGAAAGAATACCTGACCCACTATCGCGAGGAACGCAATCATCAGGGGCTCGCGAACGCGATACCGTTTCCGAACGAACGGAACAATCCCGGATCGCTTCGAGGCAGGATAATCTGCAGGAAACGCCTCGGCGGCCTTCTCAAGTTCTATTGCCGCGAGGCTGCTTAACCCGCTGTTTTTTTACAGGCTTTTCGGACGACAGGTGAAAAATCCGCCGTTTTTCCCATTTAATCCGTTTATTTTATTCGGAATTACACGCGTTCGAATTTTTTCACCATACGGGGCTCGAGAACGCGATACCGTTTCCGAACGAACGGAATAATACCGGATCGCTTCAAGGCAAGGTAGTTTGCAGGAAACGCTTCGGCGGCCTTCTCAAGTTTTATTGCCGCGAGACGGCTTAACCTAACCCACTGATTTTACAGGCTTTTTGCACGACAGGTGAAAAATTCGCCGTTTTTGCCTTTTAACCCGTTGATTTTACACGGAATTACCCGCTTTCGAATTTTTTTACCATACGGGCAATCATCGACAAAATCTCAACACTTTTAGACTTATCCGCTCACGCATTTTCCCTTTTACAACGCCTTAAATAAGTCACTTATTTCTTTTTCAAATTCTGGCAAAATTTGCTCAACCAAATCCATAGCATTGTTGGTTGTACTTATGAGGCTTTCTTTAGAATGATAACGGTAAATAGATTGCGAGCCATTAAAAAAACAAGCTATGTCTATTATTATTTTTGGTATTTTAATACCAATGAAAAAATCCAAAAAAAATCTTTTTTTTCCTTTATCTATCAGAATATAAAAATTGTTATCATCTTTCCACTTTTTTGCAAAGGTTATTAAGCCTGGAAATCCTTTCTTCACAGGCAAATACTTAAAATCATGCATACGATTACAAACAACCTGTTTTATTGTTTCGACTAACTCTTTTGATTCAATTTTCTCAATATTTTGAGTAGAATATTTTGTTGTAAAATCATTATTTTTTGTCTTTGACCATGCGATTAATTTTTTCCAAATTTCTTTATGTCCGGGATGTTTTTTCTCAAAAGGTTTTTGGTTTCTAAGAATTAAATCATTAATTGTATATCTTGACAAATCAATTAAACAGTTTAAAAAGTCGTGCCTATCTTTCTCTTCGATATCGTTATAATAATGGAGAAACTTTAGTTGTGTTTTTGAATACACCTCTTCATGTATTGGCAAATCATCGAAAGGCGGTTCTCTTCTAAGTATTGCTTCCGATATATTACCTATTACATCTGCAACTTGTATTTTTAAATCACAATCTCTGTTATTATTCATAAACAATATAACCCCTTTTAAAGTGCCAATATTGGAACAGTAATTATTCCAAGAATGATCATTAATGTAACTGTGGCGGGATCCATATCTTCAATACTTTCTTTTAAATCATTCCCTTTGTATTTTAATGAATATAAAATGAATCCTTTTTTGGACTTCGATGGCCAAATTCTAACTTCCCACTTATCGTGCCAAGAGCCTGAAAAAGTTCCGGCAAAAACTCCACCATAGCTATAAGGTACCAAAGAAAATGCATCGCCGAATTCATAACAATAATTTCCCGATTTTTCTAATTCCTCAATATATCCAAAAAGCTGGTTAAAATCTGATTTACGATATTTTTCATGACGATGTGTAACAGGTTTAATTTCCCATATTTCTTTTTGATGCGTGTCAATGATATCCGGTCTTTTTAGAGATAGCCCTAAACCCATCCATTGGAAAGCTCTATCAAACTTAAGGTCCCTAATTTCAGGATACTCCTGATCCCTTATCCATTGGAAAATAGTATTGTGTGCTCTAATACCGTTATCAGAAGTGTATGGGAATGGCTCGAATATTTCTGCATGCAGACCTAATAAATCGATATGAATAACAGGAGAATTAGTTATAAAAACATATAGATTTATACCACCGTTTTCATAAAATGGGTCTCTATTAATCCACCTGCCCAAATATAGAGCGTAATACCTGTAGCCGTAATAAACTAGCTCAATCTCGTCATCATGGTACTTTGTGGAAAACCGGAACTTATTGTCATTGTCAAGATCGCCATGCGAACGATTCACGTTCCCATAGGGATCATATCCATAAGCCGCTGCAATGACGCCATCCACTGCTTTTACCATTTGGCCGACATTGCCGTTGCCGTCATAGCTGAAAAAAAATGTCAGAGAATCGTCGATCATGGTAATCAGACCTCCGATGCCCCCGACTCCTGTAAGGGATTGGCTAAAATCGAGTGCCCAAATGTAAGATTTGGCAGTAAAGGCTCCGCTTTCTGATATTTTTTCTTGTATCATGTTCCAACCGTCGTAGGCAAACAGAATCTGTTTTTCGAGGACCCAAGAGGCGCTGGTTCGGACTTGCACGATTTTTCTGATTCGACGTCCCATGTAGTCGTACGCGAATTCCAGGCGCTTGTCCCCTTCGGCGGGGTTTTGAGGTTCGGCGGAGACGAGGCGGTTTTCGGCGTTGTAGGAGAAAATCCAGTCGTCGAGGCCGGAGACGAGGTTGCCGTCGGGGTCGTAGGTCAGGTTTCGGGATGTCGCTGTGCCGTTTGTTTCGGTGATCAGGTCGTACTGGTTGAGCTGGTTCGAGGTGTAGGTCAGTGTTTTGGAGGCATCCGGGGCGTCCGGGTTTTCGGCGCCTTCGGTCGCGTTGACGCGGTTGCCGATGGGGTCGTAGGCGTAGTCGCGATAGCGGTCGTCGGCGGGGGTGTCTGTGTTGGAGATGTCGGAGCCGAGGTATCGGGCGGCGGAGACGAGCTGGCTTCTGTCGTCGTACTGGTATTTTTCGAAGGCCGGTTGGTCGAAGGCGCTTCCGGTATTGAGGACTGTGGTTCTTCGTCCGAGTGTGTCGTATTGGTATTCGTATCGAGAAATCGTTTTGGCTCCGAACGCGTTTTCGACCAGGGTCTTGAGGTTTCGGTGCGGTTCGTAGGCATAGGTCGTCTGCTGCCCCGCAGGTCCGCCGCTGCTTGTCGCGTAGCCCTGGAGGAGGTCGGAGTCCGGCAGGTACGAATAGGCGGTCGTGCCGGTGCTTGGTGTGTCGGTGTCGGTTGCGGGATCGGCATCCACGTTCCAGGACAGGGTTTCGAAGCGGCCGGATTCGTCGTAGCCGTAGGAGACCGCGTATTCGGGCGAGTCGGGCGTGCTATCGTCGGTCGAGAGCGCGAAGCCGGTGGAGCGGCCGGGGACTTCGGCGGAGTCGTATGTTCGGATTATGGTGTGGTTGATCGGGCCGGTTACGGTTTCGGCTTTCAGCCGGAGGTATTCGTTGTATGCGAAGGTTCGGGTTCCGGCGGCGTCGGTTATGGTCTTCCGGCGGCCGAGGCGGTCGTAGGCGAATGTAATGTCGGGGGTGGAGTCGGAGTAGTCTATTGCGGTCAGCTCGGCGGTCTCGGGGTCGTAGGAGTAGGTCGTGACGAGGGGATTGCCGTCGACGAGTCTGGCCCATGTGCGGGTTTCGAGATTTCCGGACGGGTTGTAAGTGTACGTCGTGCGGGCACCGTCGGCGTATTCCTTGGCGGCGAGGAGGCCGGAGGCTTCGTCGTAGTGCCAGGTGGTGACGTCGGCTTCGCCTTCCAGGCCGGTCGGCCACATGGCGAAGGACCAGTTTTCCCCGGTTCGGAAGGTGTGCATCTGGATCATTCGTCCGTATTCGTCGTAGACGTAGCGGACGGGGTAGGGGACGTCGCCCCATGTGTGCGTGATCTGGCCGCGCGCGTTGTATATGTGGCGCGTGGCCTTGCCCTCCGGGTTGTACTCGGCGATCTCGAGGCCTGTGGACGGGTCGTATGAATAGGAGGTGCGGTTTCCGGCGGCGTCCTCGGTCCAGTCCGGGCGGCCGGAGGCGTCGTAGTGGGCCAGGCTGGTTCCGGTGCGCGGGTCGGTGGTTTCGGTGCGGCGGCCGAGGCCGTCGTAGCCGAAGATCGTCGTCAGGCCGGTCTTGGTCGTGGACGAGACGGTCAGGCCGTAGCGGCCGACGGTTTCCGAGTCCGTGTCGGAATCCGGGTGGTCGGTCGTGTTGGTTCGGGTGCGGGTCTCGCGGTCCAGGCGCGATCGGGAGACGGTTCGTTTTCCATGGATGTCGATCTGAACGGATTCGGAGACGAGGTTGTCGGTTCCGAGGTCGGTCAGACGGGAGAGGCTTTGGGAGACTTCGACGGAGTCTTCGCTGTCGGATTCCGGGTAGACGGTCTGGACGGTTTGTTGCCACCAGGTGTCGTCGACGAAGGAGAAGGCGGTTTCGGATTCGGTTATTCGGTCGTCGGAGGCGGGGATCAGCTGCGAGTTTCCATCGACGTCGAGGCCGGAGCGGTATTGGTTTCCGAGTTCGTCGTAGGCGTAGAGGGTGTCGGCCCGTCCCGCGGTCGAAGTTCGGATCAGGCGGCCCTTTTGGTCGTATTCGTATTCCGTCGTCTTCGAGGCGCCTTCGAAGGCGGCGGTTTCGGTTTTGACGGTGCGGCCGAGGCAGTCGGTCCGGGTTCGTTCGAACATGGGGGAGTCGGGTCTTCCCACGCGGGTTTCGGTCCATCGGGTTCCGTCCGGATCGACTCCGTAGAAATAATATCTGTCGACGACGGCCGTGCCGGTTACGCTTTTTATTTGTCCGTCGAGGTGGCGCTCGGTGATTTCGGTGGCGCCTCCGGGGCGCGTGACGGTGGTGGTCAGGCCGTCGTCCGAGTATTCGTAGGTGGTGGCGAGGCCTGCGGCGTCGATTGTTCGAACGAGGCGTCCGGCGTCGTCGTAGTCGTTGCCTGTGGTCAGGCTGATTCCTCCGGCGGAGACGGTCTGCGACAGGCGGCGTCCGGTGGCGTCGTACTCGTAGGTCGTGACGACGTCGCCGTCCAGGCTTTCCCGCGAGCTGGAAACCAGGCGGCGCAGGTCGTCGTATTCGTAGGTCGTCAGGATGCCGGAGGCGTCCCTGTCGGATTCCTTGCCGCAGCAGCCCCAGGCCGATTCGGTTCTGGAGCCGTCGGAACTTCTCGTACCGATTTGGTTTCCGCGCTGGTCGTACTCGTATTCGGTCCAGGAGATTCTTTCGTAGCCTTCTTCGGTGCGAACGTGGGTTTCGCTTGCGATCGAGCGTCCGAGCCGGTCGGAAACGGAGACGTCCATGGTGGTCTTTCCGGGGAGGCCTTCGGGAAAGTCCTCGGTTCCATGCACGACGGTTTCGCGGATGTCGGAGCCGTCGCCGGGCCTGAAGGAGCCGGAGAACCAGGTGCTGGTTTCGCAGGCGTAGTCGATAGTTTGCCAGTATGTCAAAGAGCTTGTCGGATTTTCGCACCCGTCTTTCCGTTCCTACCATATTCGTATGAAATTGTCGATCAATTAGCGGAGTCTGCGATTTGGACCGCTCGGTCCGCATCGTCGCAGGAGCGGGGCGCGGCTTCGATTTCGCCGTTTCGGAAGTCGGTTCGGTAGATGCGGTTGTCGTTGGCGTCGGTGAACACAAGTTTGGGTTATCTTTGCGCTCGTAGGCAAGAGTTGCGATCATCGTGCCTGCCCTCGTCCGGGCGATGTCGTTTACGTCAATCTCGCTCGTCTTGTTTCCCTCTCCGTCGCAGCGGATCGAAACCGAGTAGCCGTCCGGCTCGGTCGCCGAGATCCGCCGGTTCCAGGAATCGTATTCGAAGGATGTCGTGTTTGCTCTAAATTCCCCGGAGGTCATTCGGTTTGGGTTCGGACGCTGTCTTTTTTCTCTATTGAAATTCGAGGATGGCGTATAATCGCGTATGGCTTTGGAAACGAGTTCGGACAGGAGCGGGATGAAAAGGCGAAATCCGCTTGCGGCGGCCGCGCTGTCGGCTTTAACGCCCGGCCTGGGGCATCTTTATTGCGGCTCGGCGGGGAGGGCGTTGTCGCTTTACGGAATCGGGCTTTGCGTTTCCGTTCTGTTCTTCGTGGCGCTATACAGGCGGTTTTCGGGGTTTGCATTCTATGCGGGGTTTATTCCGGCGTTTTATCTATATTGCATGGCCGACTCCGTTCGTCGGGCGAAATCGAAGAAGAAAACGGCGCGGCCTGGGCGTTTCCATGGTATCCGTGTCTATTCGGCGGCGGTTTGCGTTCATTTGGCGGTGGTCCTGCCGACGATGCTTATGTTCGTTTCTCCGCTGAAACTGTACCGCGTGCCGACAGGTTCCATGTCTCCCACGCTTGTTCCGGGGGACTTCTTCCTGGTCGATACGAGAAGCTACGGCAATCGCGTTCCGGAGAGAGGGGATGTCGTCGTATTTGAGTCGCCTCGGGACGGAAGGACCTGCGTGAAAAGGGTGGTCGGACTTCCGGGCGAAAGAATACGGGCCTTGTCCGGCGCCTTGTTTGTCGACGGCAGGCAGATCCGGGAATCGTATCCGGGAATAGCCTTTCCGTTTCGCGACTTTTCGGAGTATGCCGTTTTTCCTGTTGCTGTGCCTACGGACATGGTCTACGTTCTGGGGGACGACAGGGACGGCAGTCTGGACAGCCGGCATTTCGGCCCCGTAAGACTGTCGTACCTGAAGGGGAAGGCCCTCTACACGTTTTGGAGAAGGGATTTGAAGAAAACGGGAGAGCCTCTGTGAAGCAAAGCCGTTTATTCGAAATTTCCATTCTCGGACCATCCCCTTTGCCAGGCGTGAAACACGATGATCAAGTTTTTTCAGGCCTGGAGTGACGAATTCCCGTCATTTGGGACGATTCGCAGCCGGGAACCTGAATCCCGCGCGTTTGTTGGAACCCCGGGGATTCAGGCTTTCCCAAGGCGATCATAAAAAACTTGATCATCGAGTGAAAGCGTGTTTCCTCGATCACTTGAGTTCGATCAGAACCGTGAAGTCCCTCTTGTCGTCTCCGGCGGTTTCGTAGTGCCGTTTCAAATACCACTCGACTTTTTCCTTGACGATCCCGAGTTTTTCCAACGCGGCTTCCGGATCTTCCAGGGGGTCTGGATCGACGAACAGTCTCAGACTGCCGTTGTGTTTGGGATCCCTTTGCGAAGGATCGACGCTGCTGCTGGTTTCCACGCCTATTTCCTTTAGACGGATTGTGGAATAGAGAATGATCTCGTCCAGATCGTCGTGGCTGACCGTGACCACATGTTCGTTTTCGCCGTCTTTTGTCGTCACGACGCTGACATGGAAAGACGGTTCCGGGGGGAGTTTCAAGTGGATTGCCTTGTCGGCGTCTTCGTCCGGGGTCAAGGTCAGGAGAGCTGCGGAGGTCCCGCGCATCAGCATGTTTCTTAGCATCAGAACCTTGTAGAGTTTCCCGTCGTATACGACCGGAAATCCAAAGCGACCCGCCATGTAATTTTCGGGGAGAAAAATCTGCTGGACTCTTTTCCCGTCCTCGTCGAACACGTGAAATCTATCGTCGGCCTCGCTGAAAACGAGAAGCCGGTTCCCGTACGGAAAAAGAAGATTGTGGCTTTGGGCTCGGAGTCCGTGGGGCTTTTCGAGCAGAACATTGCCTGTGGCCGCGTCGATCACCATGATTTTGTCGAGCACCGAGACGTAGACTTTGTCCCCGATCACGTTGGAGCTGCCCGGGGATGTCGGAAGCACGACCTGCCAAACGAGAGAGCCGTCTTCGGCGGCGTAGGCGTTCAGTTCGAATTCTCCTCTTTTCGCAGTGTCCTTTTCACCGACATTGATTATAATTAGATTTTCGTAATTTTGTGGTCCGTCAAAGATACCGGTAAAACAGGTCTTCTCGAACGGGACGCACCACGTTTCTTTGAATTCCATGTCGTAGCATACGAGCCCTCTATCCCTTTCCCTTGCGAAAACCTTGTTTTCCAGAACAACAATACCAAGGTGGTATTTGCCTTTCTTTTTTCTGACAACTCCGTTTTTTTTCGAGGCATCGAACAATAATCTCGGTTTAACTCCTATGATATTTTTTTCTGTAAAATAATGCCTGTAACTGGCACCTGTTTCCAGATCTGGATACGAAATGCTTTTGTTATAGATATCTACGAATTTCGCCGTGCCGGATTTTTCCGATCTCATGCCGTAGTTTAGCCACAGTCCTTCCGTTTCGAAGACAAAACTGGAATAACTCGCCATGCTCGTAAAAATCTCTGTTACACCATTTTGCACCCTTAGCATATTATGATCGTCACTGAAAAACAGTTCTTTTCCATTTGTATCGATTATGCCAATCTCGTCGTAAATTTTAATATCAGCTCTGAACATTTTTTATCTCCTCAAAGTTATACTATTCTTTAACTATAATAAAGCTGTCCAATCGTTTTACAATTCTGTCTACCCACTCAATGTAGGCGTCGTCATCAGGAAATGTTTCCATTCCCCCCAGCCATCCATATATTTTTTCTTTAGTCTTCTCGTGATGTAAAAGAACATCTTCGACAGTATCCTTGAAAAGCTGTTCGCTGCCAGCCATCCCCTTGTCGAAGATCCACAGATATCCTTTATAATCGTTTTCGGCGAAAGCCACAAGGTCGATCAAAAGCTGTTTGGGTTCCTTCGTTCTTTCGACTCCGCCCACTATTATTTTCGTGCCGGTGGTCAGGTAGGACCGCGTATTCTGTTCCACGTATTGGGGCAGCCATGATTTCAGCTCCATTCGCGTCAGCACGTCGCCGATGTTCGCGAGAATATCGTATTCCCGGTTTCCCAGAGCAGCGCCGTTCTTCAGTTTCACGGCCATGCGCTTCAGCTCGACGCCGACGACCTGTTCCATCGTTTCCGCCAATACCCGGACATGGTGGGCGGCGCCTTTCGGGTAGTTGCTGCTATTGTAAACTATGCTCAAATGGTTCAGGAGTTTGACGAGTCCGTTTTGGACGTCCTCAGCATTTTGAAGAAGCTCCCGGTCGTCTTCGTCTGTAAAAAAATTCCAGGCCTTTTGCTTGTTGTCTTCGATTTTCCCGAGCTTGATTTTCGTCAAGTCGTCCAGCAATTCATCGACCAGCCTTCCGTAAAACACGCCGTCCACTTTGCGGCCCAGACTTCCGAAGCTGGACACGTCCACCACGGAATCTCTCCCTCCGATATGAAAAATATTGACCAGAGCCTCTATTGTTTTTTGCTCGTACGCCTCCGTGATTATATCCGAACCTTCGTCGCAGGCTTGGTTCAGCGTCCGGAGAATCACCGTCATCTCCTTTCCGAGATCTTCGGGAAGAGTGTCGAATTTGTACAACAACAATTGCAGCGCCGCTTTAAACGCGGACATCTGTTTGGCCAATGCCGGTTCTACCAGAAAATCGAGGGGGGATTTCTCGAATCCGTCAACCAATTCGTCGGGCTGTTCGTCCCACCTGCCGATATAGACTGCCCAGACGACCAGATCTTTGGTCGAACCGATCGCGCCGCACAGGAATTCGCGCAGCTCCTTGTCGTAGATCACCTCGAGGGCGAACTGCGCGAACGGCACCAGGTTCTCCACCATCGACCAGTCGTTCCTTTCCCTCGCAGCCTTGGCGGCGCGTTCGATATAGGCCGAAAGCGCTTCGTAGAACGACTTGAACCGGACGCGGTCGATTACCTTGACCACGGTCTTCAACGCGCCTATCGCGCCGTTGACCGCCTCGCCGACCCCGGTGATACTGAGCAGGTCGCAGGCCAGCCCGAGCCAGGCGAGATTTTGTACGAGCTTGTCGTATTTCGGTTTTCCGTTTTCGTCCGTCGCGCCAGAATACTTGTAGTAGTACTGGAAGGCGATCTCGCGCGAGTCTCCCAGGGGCACGCACGAGACGAGGAGGTCGGCGACCGCTCCCGGAACCGTCGACGTGTCTCCCGTAAAGGCTCCGGCCGCGGCTTCGAACGCAAGGCGCTTCGCGTAGGTCGCGATGTCCCATATGGACAGCTCCGTCTCCGATGTCCCCGCCCCGACGGAGCCGGTCCAGCCGCCCGCGTAGGCTTCCGCGAAGGCCTCCGGCACGAAGAAGCCGAAGGCGATCCGGTATCCGGAGGGGCCTTCGACGAAGGAGCGGTCGCCGAGCGAACCGGTGCTCGAGACAACTGCTTCGGCCGTTCCGTCCGGACCGATCGCGACGTCCATCCGCGTATCGCCGTTCGGAAGGGTCGCAAGAAGAGGGGCGTTCCAGTCGATTATCCTGAACTGGCCCATCAGCCCGACGTAGCCCGTTCCGATTTCTACTGCCGCAGGTCCTTCGAAGCGCGCGAGAGCGCCGGTCGCGGAGACGCTCGCCAGGTTTCCATCGACTTCCAGAAGAAGCGAGCCGTCCTTGTAGTGGGCTGCCGCCGTATGCCAGGCGTCCGGTTCGACGGGGGCGCTGAAAACCTCGAAAACACCGTCCTCCGTTTCGACTTCGTACCTGAGTCGGCCGTCCGGTTCCATGGCCAGCTTCTGTGACCTCAGGTGGAAGTCCACGAGCGTTCCCGACGCCTGCGAGGGCTTGAAGTCGAGACTGAACCCTATTTCCGAGTCCTTGTCCAGGCCGGTATGGTTCCCGATTCGAATCGCGGAATCGGACTGGAAGACGAAGCTTCCGCCGAACCCTTCTGATAGGATGCAAATAGTGTAACGCAGTACCCCGCGCGATTTGCAAAATAGTGTAACGCTTGAAACGGGCGCTCCCCCGCCTACCTCGCCGCACCCCGCCATACCCCGCCCCGGAAAAATAAACAATACACAGCCCACCCCGCGATTACCCAGCCGCCCTTTGGCCTTTACGAAAATTCCAGGATGGTCTACAACACCGGAGCCGATTGCCGGCGATATTTGGCAAGGGAACAAAGAAAGCCCGAAACTGCCATTTCGGGCTTTCAAGATGCGAACTTCGATGCGAACCGGAAGCTCTATAGCGCGACCAGCCTAACTGATTTTCCGGTTGCGATCAACAGGATTTTCATGAAACTGATTTTCGTCGCATGCCGGTGGTGCGGAGCCGGATTCCACGTATGCCGTCGCTGCTGGCGCGGACAGGTCTATTGCGGAGAGCATTGTCGCAGAGCCGGATATCTCCAGGCCCACCGTCGGCGTCAGCAACGGTACCGACAGACCGAAAAGGGCAGAAAGGCCCATTGTCTCTCCGAAAATCGTCGCCGCCACCCCGAACTGTTCCCCGATTCGAAAAACATGGATGACGGTACTTCCAAATCCCCTTCGAACAAGGGTATAGAGACGACGCGACGGGCAAACGCGTCGGATTTTCCGCCCCGTTTTCCCGCCCGCTGCCATTTTTGCGGTCGATCCGGAGAAATCGTGGATCGATTTGCGAGGCGAATTTGAAAAAAACATCTTCGCCGCTTGAAAAACGACGAAAAATCCGGAAGGAATGCGATGAAAAGACGATTTACAGGCAACGAATTGTTCAAGCTGCGCAACTCGATACCGATCGACAGGCTGATAGAGGACAATCTGAAGATCGCGTCGAAAATCAGCGAGGGATGGTTCAGATTCCTCTGTCCGATCTGCGGCGAGTTCGACACCGCGGTCAATCCCAGGACCAATCTGGCCAGATGCTTTCGCTGCGAGAAAAACTTCAATACCATCGACATGGTAATGACGGTCGAGGGCCTGGACTTCGTGGACACCGTAGAATATCTGCAAACTCTTCTGCCGGGACCGGAGCGCGAACCTTCGGAGCGTCTCGGGCGGACGAACGCGGCAATCCGGCGGCTGGCACGATGAGCGCGGACCGGTTGCGCAGTTTGGAAAAGGTGATCGATCGAAGCCGCCGGCGTTTCCGCGAGACCGGGGCGGCGCTGGGGAAGATCCGCGACGAAAGGCTGTACAAGGTATCGCTGTTCGACAGCTTCGAGTCCTACGTCGGGCATCGCCGGGAAATGGGAAAATCCCAGGCGTATCGGCTGATCGAGGCGAGCAGGGTGATGGAGAATCTTTCCCCGATTGGGGACGCGCTGCCTGCCAACGAAGCCCAGGCCCGCGTGCTGGCGCGACTTTCGCCCGTCGAGCAGAAAAGGGTCTGGCGCGAATTTCTGGAGTCCGGCGCCGAACAGACCGCCTCGAACATAAGACGGTTCGTCCGCGCGACCGGCGCGAAGACCCAGGACCCTCGAAAGGACCTGACCGGCGTGATCGGCGACGACTGCAAAAAGGCGGCCCTGGAAATGATGAATCAGATCGACCTGGCGAAAAACGACTCGTGGAGGACCACTTCCAGGCAGGCCGCGCTGCTTTGGAACCGGTCCATGAAGGACAAGATAATTTCGAAGCGCTGAAGCGGCGCGCGGACGAATGGAAGACGACATTCTCGCCCAAATAGCCGGTCTTCCGCTGGACGAGCAGTTCCGGATTCTTCTGCACAGGAAGATCATGCACAAGGAGGGCGCGGCCGGACGGCGGATGAAGAAGTACTACAAGGATCAGTACGCGAAGACCGGCGTCATACCGAAGCCGCTTCTGCTTGCGGCCAAGGGGCTCCAGGAGGGAAGAAGATGCAGCGGACGCGCCCCGGCCCTCGACGACGAGGTGAAAAGGCGCTTTGCGGAAATGGCGGAGGCCTCCGCCGACCTGTCCGACGAGCGCTTCATGTTCGTGAGCCGAAAGTGCAGGACCATCGAGAACTACCGCTGCTGGCTCGAGGAGGAATTCGGGGGCCCCCTTTCGATTCACGCCCTCAGGCGATACGCCAAAACGGCCGGCCTGAAAAGGCATTTGGAAAAGCCCGACTTCGGACAGGAGCGAACGGTCCGGCACGCCTTCGTATCCGTGCCGGTTTTCGGCCTTGTTCAAATGGACGGATGCACGGCGAGATACATCAGGATACGCGATTCGGCGGGCCGCTGGAAAAAGCCGGTTCTCATCGAGATCTACGATACGCGTTCGCGCTATATGTTCTCCATGGACGCCTTCTTCGGCGAAAGCAGCAGAAGCGCCCTGCGCCTGTTTTCCAATTTTCTTCCGAGCGTCGAATTTCCCCGGCGGACAGTCCGGTTCAGGCCGGACGGGGCGGGCGGCTTCAGAAACCTCGAAAGAGTGATAAAAGAGCTGAACATGAAGTATTCCATGCCCGGCGGCTTCTTCATGAAGCCGGATTTCGCGCGTCCGGCCAGGCCGAAGGACAAGGCGCACCTGGAATCGTCGCACCGGGCCCTTCACAACTTCGAAGCGCGCGTGCTCAAGCGCTACGAGGACAGGATAGTCAAATACGCTCCCGGCTTTGCGTTCGGCCAGGGAAAAAAGGAGGCGACCATCGCGACCTGCGTCGATATCGACATCGAGCGGCTGAGAAGCGACGGGCTCTTCGAAATCTACCGCAGGGAACGCAACAGCCGGATGCGCGACTTCTCCGAAGAAGGAAGGACGGCGTCCTGGGTCCCCGAGAAAATGCTCGGGGAGTACCTCGAAAACGCCGACACGTTCGTCTTCGACCCGGAAACGGTCCGGGGCCTCGCCAAATACGGATACAAGAAGGTCAATGCCACGGTCTCGAAGAAAAGGACCCTCGTCTACGGAAAACGCGAATACTACGTGGCCTCCGGCGCGGAAAACTTCGGCACGGCGAAAAGCACGCCGGTTATGATATCGTGTTCGGAAAGCGGAAAGCTGTTCATCTTCGAACGCGGGGCCGACGGCGTTTTTCTCGGGGAGGCGCTGCCTCGAAAGCCCTTTGCAAGGCCCGTCGAACCGGTCGCGGAGGAAAACGAAACGGAAAGGATCGCGCGCTTTCTGCAATCCAAGGGCATGGCGGTCGATTTGAAGCAAATATCGGAGAGGCGCGAAAAAGGGCTGAATCTGGAGACCGCGCGCCGCGTCCACGAAGCCAATAAAAGGCGGTACGAAACGTACGAAGCCAAAATTCGGCTGCCCAAACAAGCCAGGGCGAAGGCGATTTTCGACGCCTTTCTCATAGACTGCGATCGCCGCCTGGAAAGAACCGACGTCGCTCCATACGCGGCGTTCGAGGAAAGGACCGAACGCGAATGAAAAGAAAGGAAAGCTTCATAAACGACAAGCGCCGGATATCGTACCTCGGCGCGGTCTACAACAGAATCTACAGGGGAAGAAGCGTTCTGATAGAAGGCGACTACGGCGCGGGCAAGAGCAGGTTCCCGAATCTGATCGCGCCCAAAAAGCTTCGCGGGGTCCGCGTCGAATCCCTCTTCGGCGTCCACGAGACGATGGCCTCGATTCTGCGCGAATTGAACTACGAGACGACCGCCCACTATCGGCGCACCCCCGAATATCTCAAGACGATATGCGGCCTGTCGGACTGCTTTCTGGTCATGGACGAGGCGAACGACCTGGATCCGCGCGTCTGGCCGTACTTCAAGAGAATCATGGACGCCGGGGTCCCCGTCGTGATGGCCGGGCTTCCCGGAGCGAGGACCTTTTTGAAAAGCGAACACCCCGACATCCTCAGCAGACTCAAGACGCTGGTTCTCTATCCGATCGTCGTCGAAGACTTCATCGAGGAATACAAGGACATCGAGGCGGAAGCCGTCGAACAGATCTACGTCGCCGCGCGAGGGGACATGCGAAAGTTCAAGGAGATCTGCACGGATTGCCGCGACAGGGCCAGGGAACTCGAATACAGTTTCGTGGACGTCAATCTCGCCCTGGAGTTCATAGCCGGTCTGCCCTCGCCGTAACCCCTCGACGCCCGAAAACTCCGAATTACGCAAAAGCCGTCCTTCATGGACGGCTTTTTTTTGTCGAAAAGGCGGGCCGGAAAAAAGACGGAATGCCCTTTTAGGGAAACGTCCCGTCAAAAAGAACCCATTATGGCGAATTCGGTCGAGCGTTACACTATTTTGTCAAGTCCCAAATATGAAACGCACAACATAACCTGCTGATATTATTAATGATATGATCAAATTCGTCCATGCTTTTTCTTGAAAAGCGCGTTACATTATTTGCATCCCATCAGACGACTCGTCCTGTCTTGATATTTTTGGAATAGAACACCCACTCTCCCGTTAAGGGGTCATGTGGCGAGATTTGGGTCGAATTGCTGTTTTCGTCCACGGCGAATAATTCGACGGTTCCTTCGAAATCTTTCGCATACAATCCCGCCGTGCCGATTGCCATCGCAGGAGGAGATCCTCCGTTGTCGCCGAAATACAGGATTTTGCCGCCAGGGGCAGTTGTCAGAGGTTCGCCTGTCCCAATGCCGACTGCCTCCGGCAGTCTGAAGAACGAGGTCCGTCGGCGCATTGGTATCGCCGTCCCACACCTGGATTCTTCCGAAATCGTCGTCGCTGTCATATCCGATTTCCAACCGCCCGACATCGGCTCCGCCGGGGGATTCGGAAGCCCAGATTGTTTGACTGCGTTGACTTCCCGCGACTTCCAGCAGCGCTCCGGGGGTGTCCTGCGTGCCGATGCCGACATTGCCGCTGCGCATGAAGGTGACTCTCGATTCGTTCGCCGTTAAATCGTATAGGCGCAGGTCGTTTTGAGAACCGCTGTAGTAAAGGCTCATGGCTGCAGCGGTGTGTTCGTAGAATTGAATCGTGGCGTCGCTGTTGGTCCCGTACGGCTGAAGCCGCAGACCGACGATTCCTTCTTTATCATCGTCCAGGATATGCAGTTCGACCTCGGGATCGGGCGTGTTGATTCCGACAAGCTCGCCCGTCGAAGCGGAAATGGTCAACTGCGCGTGCGCCGGGACCATGATGCAAAACCATGAAAAAAAGAAACCCGCCAAAAGTTTCAGCCTGTTTGTCGTCGTCATTTTTTTCTCTCCTCTCCTTTCATTGCATCATTGCAAGAACGCCTTTAACGCGCGTGTCAAGGACATTCAATGCCCGAGAGGGGCGCGTTGGGCGAGAAGCCTGCAGAATTCTTCCCCGGGAATCGGCGGCTTGAAGTAGAAGCCTTGGGCTTCGTCGCATCCGTAGGATTTTATCAGTTCGTACTGTTCCCTGGTCTCGATTCCCTCCGCTATGATTTTGAGCCCCAGGCTGTGGCCCATGGCTATGATGGCCTGAATGATGACGCGGTTGCTCTTCTGCTGGATGGCCCCCATGACGAAAGAACGGTCGATTTTAAGCGTATCCACCGGAAAGCAGGTAAGGTAGCTCAGCGAGGAAAACCCGGTCCCGAAATCGTCCAGGGCGATTCGAATGCACATGGATTTGATTTCTTCCAGAGTGGCGATGTTGCCTTCCGTATTCTGCATCAGTATGCTTTCGGTGAATTCCAGTTCGATATTGGCCGGGTCCATGGCGATGTTCCGGATGGCGTCCTGAAGGGTCCGCGAGATGCTTCCTTCGGAAATCTGGTAGCCGGAGACATTGAGCGCGACGGTGATTTTGTCGAAGCCGTTTTCCATTAGCCGGCGGCTGAACCTGCTGGTCTCCTGCAAGACCCAGCGATTGACATCGACGATCATGCCGGACTCTTCGGCGATGTGGATGAACTTGCCAGGCAAGATCATGCCCTTTTTGGGATGCAGCCACCGAATCAGGGCTTCGGCCCCGACAATGTTTCGTCTTTCGAGATCGACCTGCGGCTGATAGTAGAGCACCAGCTCGTTTCGCTCCAGCGCTCTGGCCAGGTCCTTTTCCAGGGAAAAACGCTCCATGGCGGCGGCGTTCAGCGCTTTTCTGAAAAACTGGTAGTTGCTCTTTCCGCTTTGCTTGGCATGATACATGGCCGTATCCGCCGTCTTGAGCAAAACGTCGGCCTTGTCGCCGTCTTCCGGATAGACGCTGACGCCGATGCTGGTGGTAACGTGGATTTTTTTCCCGTCCACTTTGCAGTTTTCAGGGATGGCCTTGACCAGCCGGCTGGCCACGACGCCGGCGGCTTCCGGACTTCGAATGCTCTGGAGCAGAACGGTGAATTCGTCGCCGCCCAGCCTGGAGATCAAAGGATCGGAAGACCCCGAATCCAGGCGCATGGCGGAGTCGGTTCGACGGATATTGGCTCGCAGGGTTTCGGCGACATTTTTCAGCACCAGGTCTCCGACGTGATGGCCCAGCGTGTCATTGATGTGCTTGAAGTTGTCCAGGTCGATGAACAGCAGCGCGAAATGGCGCTTTTCCCTCGAAGCGAGCAAGATGGCCTGATCGAGCCGGTCCAGGAACAATGTTCGATTGGCCAGGCCGGTCAATCCGTCGTAAAAGGCCAGGTATCGAATCTCTTCCTCCGCCAGCTTGAGCCGGGTGACGTCCTGCACGACCCCCAGCATCCATTCCGGCTCGCCGTTTTCGTTGGAGATGATTTCCGCCTTGTTGGATATGTGCTTGCGAGTCCCGGAGGGCAGAATGATGGCGTAGTTCAGCTCGAAAGCCCGTTTCATGCGGATAGCCAGTTCGATTTGCTCCTTGATGCGATCCTTTTCAGGGGCGACGACAGTAGAGAGCATGTCTTCCAGGTTTTTGCTTTTTTTTCCGTCGTCGAGCCCGAGCAGCCGGCAGGCTTCTTTGGAGCAATCGAACCTGTGGCATGTCAAATCGATCTGCCAGTTGCCCAGCTGCGCCAGTTCCTGGGTCTTGGTCATCCGGTTCTGGTTCCGAATCAGCTCCTGGAAGGCGAGACCCGCTCGCAGCATGTATTTGCTGCGGTGACCGAGCTTCACAAGATTGACGGGCTTTGAGACAAAATCGTTGGCGCCGACTTCGTAGGCTTTCAGGATGGAATCGGTGTCGTCCAACCCCGTCACCATCAAAATTTGGGGGAAGGCGCCGTCGGGAAGCCCGCGTATGGCTTGGCAGGTTTCGAACCCGTTCATTCCGGGCATCATGATATCCAGCAGGATCAGGTCGGGTTTTTCGGACTGGAAAAGTGAAACGGCCGCCGGACCGTTGTCCGTTTCGACGATATCGAACCCGGATTTTCGCAGAGCGGCCCCCATGGTCAGCCGCATGGATGGTTCGTCGTCGACGATCAGCGCCAACGGGTTTTGCCTGTCGTAACGATAGCAAATCATAAAGTATCTATCCTCTTTTGGAGCGCGGAGCGTACACTTTCGTATTCCGACGCTATCTTGGCGACAAGATCGCCCGAATCCGTCGTATTGTTATGCCTGCAATCGAATTCCAGCTGCTTTGCCATTTCGGACAGCCTCAGGGCGCCGACGTTCGCGCTGCTGGACTTGAGACTGTGGGCGGAAAACTGCAAAGACGCGATATCCTGCTCGATCCAGGCCGTGTTCAGCTTGACGACGATCTTGTCTGCACTGGAGATGAACGCCTCGACCACTTGTCGAACCAGGTTGTCTGCTCCGGCTGCCTGGAACATTTCGAGCGATTTCAAGACCGATTCGTCGATGACCGGGACGGCGTTATCTTCGCAAGTCTTATGTTCGCGCGGGTCTTGCGGTCTTTTCTCCTCCGAACCGCTCTCCGGGCCGCAGCCGGAAGCGTCCTTGAGCCAACGATTCAGGACGGTCCGAATATCCGCAAGGTTGAACGGTTTGCTGAGATAGTCGTCCATTCCGGCCTCCAGGCATTTTTCCCGGTCTCCTTGCAATGAATGCGCCGTCAGCGCCACAATGGGGACCCTGGACGCATCCGCCTTTTCCTTCTCAATGCGTCGTATGGCGGCGGTGGTCTGGTAGCCGTCGAGGACCGGCATCTGGCAATCCATCAGGATCAGGTCATAGTGCTTTTTGCAAAACGCGTCGAGGGCTTCCTGTCCGTCGGAAACCACGTCGGTCTCGCACCCGAAAAAGGCGAGCATGCCGAAGGCGACGGTCTGGTTGGTCAAATTGTCTTCGGCAAGAAGGACCCTTCCTCCGATTGTCTCCGGGCTGTCGTTTGGCTCGACGAGGCACGGGGAGGAACTGTCTTTGTTTTGATCGAGGGCTTCCGGCAGTTCGACGCCGATGAGAAAGCGCGTCCCTTTGCCCGGACGGCTTTCGCAGTCCAATTTGCCTCCCATCATGGTCACCAGTTCCTTGGAGATCGCCAGTCCCAGCCCGGTCCCCCCGAATTTCCGGGTGGTGGAGCCATCCGCCTGCGAGAACGGTCGAAAGAGGCGCTTGCGATCCTCGGGCGCGATTCCGATCCCGGTGTCCGCCACCGTAATCTGAAGGCGGACCTTTCCCTTTTTCGCAGGAAGGGTCGCGGCGCGAACCACGACTTCTCCTTGTTCCGTAAACTTGATGGCGTTGGCCACCAGATTGATGATTACCTGGCGCAGCCGGGTCGGGTCCCCTCTCAGGAGAGACTGCGTTTCTTCCGGAACCAGCACCGCCAGTTCCAGTTTTTTCGCCTGGGCGCGAGTGGCAAGAAGGCGCACTGCGTCGTCGATCAGGGTGCGCAAATCGAAATCGATGGATTCCAGGCGAAGCTTGCCCGCCTCGATCTTGGAAAAGTCCAGGATATCGTTGATGATGGCCAGCAGCGATTCCCCGGACCCCTTGAGGATGTCCGCGAACCGACGCTGTTCCGGATCGAGCCTGGTTTGCAAAAGCAGGTCCACCATCCCCAGGACCCCGTTCATGGGGGTCCGGATTTCATGGCTCATGTTGGCCAGAAACTGGGATTTCGCCCGGCTCGCCCCTTCGGCCTCCTCCTTGGCCTGCTTCAAATGCTCCACCATGGTTTCCAGCTCCTCTTTGGCCTTGGAAAGGTCGTTTGTGCGAGCCGCGACCATTTCTTCCAACTCGGAGCTGTATTTTTTCAAGACATTGTCCCGTGCTTGAAGCTCCTGGATCATTTCGTTGAAACGGTCGATCAGAACGCCGAATTCGTCGTCGCTGGTCTTGCTCGCGCGCACACTGTAATCCTTGTCCCGTGTCACCGCATTCATGGAACCCATCAGCGCCAGCAGGGGGGCGGTAAACAGCTCCTGCATCTTGGCCGAAAGAAGAACGACCGCGATCAAGGTTGTTGCAACGACAGCGAACGTCAGGACGAGGTAGCCTTTCAGGCGGCTGCGGACCTGCTGCATGTCGTCGATGAGATGAATCGCGCCGACCCTGCGCGTTTCGGCCCACACGGGTCGAATGACATGGACATGGCTGCCGGTGATACAGGTGATCTGGTCTTGATCGCGGAGTCGCTCGGCCATGGGCGGGCAGCGAGGATAGGATTTTTCCAGATCGGCCATCAGGGCGTCGGCATCGACCCCTTCGCGGCGATAGGTGCTGTAGCTGCGGCCCGTTTCATCGTAGAGGACCGCCATGGCGATACTGGGTCTTGCGGCCAGGGAACGAAGGTCCTCCCCGGCCGCCTCCTTGTCCATGAAGGCAAGGGCCGCGGAGCTGTTCAGCGCGACCAGGTCCGCCATGGAGCGAAGCTCCCCCACCAGGTTGCGTTCGACACTGAGCTTTTCGTTGATGATCAGCGACGTGGCGACCGGCACAAGTGCCAGAACGGCGGTAAGGCTCAGCAGCAAGAAAAGCTTGGTTCTGATGGACAGATTGCCTATTCGCAGCCAAAATCGCTTCTGTATCATGGACCCTCCAGAATGGTCGCCAGCTTCGCGAACATGGAGAAATCCGCCTGCTTGGAAGGGTGCCAGGCCAGCCGAAGGTCCATGGTCAAATATTCGTCCCCATCGTAAAATCTGTCGGGGTCGTAGACGTATTTGGCTTCGGATTCGCCCACGTAACGCAGCCAGACATCCACATCCACGTATTCTAGGGGCGTAAGCGATGTTTGAAGGGAAACCTGGTGCCGGGGGGGACTGCCTTGCTGGTCGTCGTTTGAAATGTCCCCGTCGATAGAGGAGTATGCCAGATCGAATTTCAATGTTTTCGAAGTCTGCCACCCGACGTCCGGCTCCACGCCGTAAGTGTCTCCGGACAGGTCGTTTGCGATGATATAGGGCCAGTACACGCAGGCCCCTTGAAATTCCGGCGGATGCTCCCTGAATTCCCGCGATTTATCGTAATCGTTGTAGAATGCGGCAATGTCTTGGGAAAAGATCCCGGCCGGAACGTAGCGGTATCCCCTTTCAAACGCCGTCAACTCCTCGGACTCGAAATCCGGATTGCCCTCCAGGGAATAAATGAAGGGAAATGGGCCGGTGAGGGAGCTTGGGGGCATGACGGCGAATTCGGCGCGGCTGTCGCGGTCGATTCCCATCAAATCCTCGATGATCAAATCGGTCAGGTCCTCTTGCTGGGCAAGAACCGAGCGCGAAAGGCCCGCAATGCCAAAAAGGTTCCATAGCCACAATAGAGCGCAAATCCTGCTGATTGGAAACCGCATCTGTTTGAAACTCGCCAACATAGTGAACTCCTGCTTTTCCAAGGTTCCATCGCCGCTGCTTTTTTTTCCGTCGGCATTTTGAACGCATGATGCGACTCGGTCTGCGATACCTGCAGATTCGCTTATGGGGTCGGGTCGGGCTGTATTTTTTAGTTAGACGCCATGAATATTCTTCCAAATGATTTTTGCTATATAGTTATCGAGCATGCCGACGGCATTGGCCCCCATAAGGTGACAACGGTCCCCCGTATCACCTCCATGTCGTCGGCATCATTCGATAAAAAATCCTATTATAGGAAGCTGCTTGTTGTCAATTAAATCTAAAAGGTTGTTTCGGCCGTCTTCGTTTTCGGGACGGTTGGCGTCGATGATTTCGCCGATGCTTTCCTGGCTGTGGGAATGCAAGCTGGGGTTTGGTTTCCATTTCGGCCATGCCCTCACCGCCTCGTTCCAACGCTTCGCGTTGGAATGCATACCAGGACGCTTCGCGTCCGCCTTCTCCGGAGGTACGGCCGAAACAGGAACCAAGCCCGCACCTCCCTGGCCGCTCGACGGCAGGCTGCCCGGAAAAAAATCTTGACAAATCATTTCCGGTCGTTCATACAATATTGAAAATTTAACGAATCGTGCAGCCTGGTATGGTGCCTTCGGGCATAATAGGGAAACCGGTGAAAATCCGGCACGGACCCGCCGCTGTGATCGGGGACGAAATCCGCAGGAAGCCACTTGTCCGTATTCAAATGGACGGGGAAGGCGCGGGGAGTAGGGTGATCCGAGAGTCAGAAGACCTGCCGCCAGGGTACATGTTTGAGGTGATGGCAAATCCTCAAGCGACGTGTCGCTTGAGGATTTTTTTTTGCTCTGGCGGCGATTATCAACAGTCTTTTATCAAGCGTGGAGGTGTCTGATGGAAGAGAAAATGAAACAGTTCGGACAGTCGATCAACAGCCTGATCGCGGGCCGGGACCTCGGCCGGGAGCAAACGCGCCGTCTTTTTTCGGAAATCCTTCTGGGGGAACAGTCCGAAATCCACCAAGGGGCGTTTCTTTCGGCCATAACCGCCAAAGGTCCCAGCCCGGCGGAGATCGCCGGCGCGTGGGAGGCGATTTACGAACTCGATACGACAAAGGTCCTGCCCGAAACCAAAACCCCCCTGGTAGACAATTGCGGCACCGGCATGGATGCGTTCAAGACCTTCAACATCAGCACCGGCGCGGCGGTGGTGGCGGCGGCAGGCGGCGTGTGCGTCGCCCGGCACGGCGCGCGGGCCATCACCTCCCGGTGCGGCACCGTGGATCTGTGCGAAATGCTCGGGGTGGATGTGGAGTGCGATTCGGACACGGTGCGGCAAAGCATCGAAAAGACCGGCATCGGCCTGTTCAACGGAATGAGCCCCGCCACCCATCCTAAGGCCCTGTTCAGAATCCTGTCTAAAATGAGCTTCGGCAGCATTTTGAACATCGCAGCCTCCCTGGCGAACCCCGCCAATCCCGCTTTGGGCGTGCGCGGCGTCTATTCTGCCGACATGATCGATCCGGTGGCGCAGACCATGAAGGAAATGGGGTTTAAAAAAGCGCTGGTTTTTCACGGCACCAGCGGAAACGGAGTCGGAGGAATGGACGAACTGTCGCCGGTGGGAAAAAGCCATGTCGGCGAACTGAAACCCGACGGGGAAATCACCCGGTACACCGTGGATCCGAAATCCCTGGGGCTGAAAAACGGCGTCTCCCTTGTAGATATCGCGGCGGGAACGGACCGTCGGGAGGAAGCCTTGCGGCTTTTGCGGGTCCTTTCCGGCGCGGACAAGGGACCGTCCTACGAAACCATATGTTTGAACGCGGCGCCGATTTTCTACGTCGCCGATCAGGCCGACTCCCTGTCGCAGGGCCTTCAAAAGGCTCGGGAAACCATCGATTCCGGAAAGGCCTTGAACAAGCTGCGGCAATGGGTGAAAGCTCAGAACCGAGATCCCGGGAAAGGCGAAGAGTCTCTCGGAGCGTTGCTGGCATTGATATAGAGGCTGGAACTGATTTGAAAAAAGGAGTATATCGAATGAATTGTTTTTTGAAAAGACTGTGGATTGTCATTGCTTTTGTCGTTATGGCTTCGGGCGCGGCCCAGGCGGGGGAAACCGGACATTACGTCAACGGCGTCGAGGGAATCAAGGCCGCGAGCGTTCCGGGACCGGGTGTTTACTACAAAATGTACAACGCGTTTTACAAAGCCGACACCCTGACGGGTCGCGGCGGCGACGAATTGGACGTGGATTTCGACGTGACCGTTTTCGCCAGCGCCCAGCGCTTCATCTGGGTGACGCCGTTGAAGATCCTGGGGGCCGACTTCCTCATGGACACCACCATTCCGCTGATCTACACCGACCTTGAGGTCGGCGCGGCCGGCATCGACGACAGCCAGTTCGGCCTGGGCGACATTTGCGTGGAACCGTTCGCCTTGTCCTGGCACGGCGCGCAATACGACGCCGTGATCGCGCTGGCAGGCTACGTGCCGGTCGGGCAATACGACGAGAACGACCCGGCGTCTCCCGGCAAGGATTTCTGGACCGCCATGTTCACCTTCGGCGGCACCTGGTATTTCGACGAAGCCAAGACCTGGTCCGCCTCGTTTTTAGGCCGGTATGAAATCCACAGCGACAAGTCTTCGACCGACGTACACCCCGGAGACGACTTCCACTTCGAATGGGGCGTGGGCAAGACCTTGGCAGGGACGTGGGACGTAGGCGTCGCCGGGTACTGCCAGTGGCAGGTGACCGACGATTCCGGGTCGGACGTGACCTGGGACAGAAGCCTCCACGACCGGGTCTACGCCATGGGGCCGGAGGTCGGCACCTTCATCCCTGACTGGAAACTCGGCTTTTCCCTCAGGCACGAGTGGGAGTTCGATGCGGTGGATCGTTCCGAAGGCCACGTGACGGTCTTGACACTAACCACAGTTTTCTAAGAGGAGATCCATATAGGCATGGAAAAGCAATCGATAGAAGCAATCGTAAAGGCCATTTCCCCCATCGACGCCGGGTGGGTTACGAAGGCAAAAGACCGCACCTCGCAGCTGGTCATGCCGACCCGAGCACTGGGACGGCTCCACGACATTTCCGAGCGGCTTTGCGGCATTCAGAAAACCCTGACGCCTTCGGTGGAAAAAAAGGCGGTCCTCGTCATGGCCGGGGACCACGGAGCGGTTTCCGACGGCGTGAGCGCCTATCCCCAGGAAGTCACCGGCGCCATGGTCCAGACATTTCTGGTCGGCGGGGCGGGAATCAACGCCATATCGCGACATGTCAACGCGGACGTCTGGGTGGTCGATTTGGGGATCATCCCCGACCTTGACCCCAGCGAACTCAGGGGCGGCGACCGGTTTGTCGTGAAAAAAATCGCCAAGGGCACGGCCAACCTGGTCAAAGGACCGGCCATGACCAGGCAAGAGGCCGAGACTGCGATCCTGACCGGTTTCGAACTCGCCTCCCAGCTTTTCGAAAAAGGCGTCGAGATCATCGGTACCGGGGATATGGGCATCGGCAACACCACGCCGTCTGCAGCCATCGGCGCGGTGGTCACCGGCGTTGCTCTGGAACGGATGGTGGGCCGGGGGACCGGCGTGGACGACGAAGGCCTGGCCAGAAAGCGCGAGGCCATCCAGCAGGGCATCGATATCAACCGGCCGGACAAGACCGACGGCCTGGACGTTCTGGCCAAGGTCGGCGGCTTCGAGATCGGCGGCATCGCCGGCTGCATCCTGGCCGCCGCCTACCATGGCAAGCCGGTGGTGGTCGATGGATTCATCTCCACGGCCGGCGCCCTGATCGCCCATACCTTGTGCCCGACCGTCGCCGACTACATGTTTTCGGGCCACCGGTCCGAGGAATCGGGACACGGGGCCATGCTCGAATATCTGGGGCTGGAACCGATCCTCGATCTGGGCATGCGCCTCGGAGAAGGCACCGGCGGCGCCTTGGCCATGTCGGTGATCGAAGGGGCGGTCCGCATTTTCACGGACGTGCTCACGTTCAGCGAGGCGGGCGTGCCGGACAAGGATTAGTTTGTTCCGTCTCTGGTTGATGGAAATGCCCCGATTGGTTTTGGTTGTAACGTCGGCCAGGTTTCGGTTATGACATCGGCCAACCAATACCGTCATTCCGGGCGGAGATTGCTTTAGACCCGGAATCCAGGCGACAGATCGAAACTGTTGGATGAAAACCGGCCGAAGTTAAAACCAAGCCCCCCGATTCTTCCCTGCAAGCAGCTTTTCCCCGGACCACGCCGGGGGAAAGTTGCTCGGCAGTCAAAGAATCAAGACCAAAAATCAATGAACTCGCCGGAAAAAATAAAAAGGCCTTTTCTCAAATCCGTAAACGACCGGTCGGTCGGTCAATGTAAACCCGCACCATTGCAGCCACCGTATATGCTTTTTGTTGCGAGCATCGACGTAATTCCACAAAATAGAATATTGTCTGTTTAGAGCTTCGACCCATAAAAGACTTTTGCGCAGAAATGCAACCGAAAACCGTTCCAGCATAGGCGAAGCCAAAAGCCAAATAGAGGCGGACCCGGCGGGAGCGGCATCCGGAACGACGCCAAAAAGAGCAATGCATCTTTCTGCCGGACAGGCAACAGCGTAGCAAAGGCAGGACGTTTCTATGCTGCGACGCAGAGCCTGAGCGGGTTTCTCTCCGGATACCGCCTGAATTTCTCGAAGATCGTCCCTTCGCAAACGCCGGGCCAAATAGTCGGCATCGGTCAGCCTGGCAGGCCTGACATATATGGACGCGCTGTCGTTTACGATCATGGCTGATGGACAACGATGGCTATATAGCCGTAGCCGCCCTGCTTCTGGATACTGTCCAGGGCCTCCATCAACTGCTTCATATTGACTTCGGGTGCCACGGCCAGGGTGGCGGACGAATCGGGGGAGTCCGCTTTCATTTTGTCCCAGGCGCTGCCGGAGACTTGGTGAAAGTCGATGTCCATCAATCCCAGAATGGGATCGAGGAACAGGTGGATTTCACTCGCGTCGGCGTCGATCGTGGGTTTGGCCACCCATTGCAGCTGGCCGGATTGCGTGTCGGTCTTTTTTTCCGTCATTTGTTCCTCCATCGAAATGAACAGCGCTCGTCCGAAGACCGCGCGCTTTTAAATGGATATGGGCAATTGTTGTTCCAATAAAAAATTAGGGCGCGGGGTCGTAGCCTTGGTCCTTGAGTTGCTTGTCGGCCCAGTCGGGAAGAGCGGACGCGTCTTTTACCTCGACATTGTAGACGGGATCTTCGCCGAATTTCTGGCTGCGCGACCAGCTGATTTCCTGAACGACCTTGCCGTCGCAGATTGCGTATGCTTTGAAGTTGGCCTTCGAGGTTTCCCCTTCTTTGAGTTTCAGGATGCCAGCGGGAGTGGTTAGCCTTGGCTGGTCGAAGATGGTCAACCCATCGGAATCGGAAACAGAGACCCCCGCCGATTCATAATACGGGTTGGGATGCCCGGCGGAATCCGTATTCCACGAAGGATTCTCCGGGTCGGTCGTAAGGTCGTATTCCCCGCCAGTGGTTTTGATTTTGGCGCTTTTATGGTTTCCATCTTTATCGATAACTTCCCGGTTGATAAATTGGACAATATGCGGGTTTTTCTTGCATTTCACCCGTATTGCAATCCCGTCCTTGAATGCTGTGTCCTTTCCATCGACCTGATAGGTGGCCCCTGTTTTCACCGCGCTTTTATCGTCATCGTGAACTTGGTCGCCGCCAACAAAGCAAGTACCATCGGACGAACATGTGGATGTTGTGGATTCAGGGCTTTCTCCTGACTTGCCTTTGGAGTCTTTTTCCAGCTTTTCCCGATTTGTGCATCCGGTAAGGCACATCGCGCTATCTCCTTTCCTGATTGTAACGGATTTGGGGGAATGCCTTTGCGACGTTGGATATCGAGGTCAAAAATCCCGTTAATCCTGTCAATCCTGTCGAAATTTTTGACAGGATTGACAGGATTTTCAGGATAGTGAGCAAGTCTCCCCCTAATCCGATATGATCAGCTCCTTTCCTATGGACGTTTTAATTGTTTTTCTACTCGATGATCAAGTTTTTCCCGTCATTCCCGCGAAAGCTACGAATCCATGAGCTTCCGCAGACTTACGGGATTCCGGGTCGTAGCTTAGCTACGCCCGGAATGACGTGCATCTCAACCTGTTGGGCGGAAAAACTTGATCATCGAGTTCTATCTGGGTCGCTAAATCGTCCATTCGTCTAAATAAGCCATGGACCGGTCGTAGAGTTCGCGAAAGACTTCCGTCTCGCTGCCTGCTTTCGCATTGTCCAAAATCGACGCGGCCCATGGAAACTGGGGGTCTTTCCAGAAACCACTGCCCAGCAGATACATCAGGCCGATGTAAAAGGCTTGAGCGTCTGGCTGCTGGAACCCTGTTTTCCTGCAATGCTCCAGCCCGAGGTCGATCAGGCGGATAAGAGCATTTCTGCCCACGGCCGTATATTTTTCAGGATATATTCGCGCAAGCAACACCAACGTGCTTTCCACGAAATCCTCCCTCGCGGGATTCAGCAGGTCCTCCATGCGAGCGCCCTTCAAATAGCGCAACACTCGCGCCCAATACGCATTGTCCGGTCCGGCGATACGGTCGATGTACCGCATGGTCAGATCGTATACTTCACCGATACGTCGGCCGGAATCGACGATCAAAGCTTTGTAATGCAACGCCGCTGTTATCTCGGACAGCTGGGGGTCTCGAGAAAAACCGCCGCCCAACAGCATGGTCAGATTTGCATACAGAGTAAGCTCCCGTTCGCTGGAAAAACCGTCCGCCTTTCCCCGTCCGACCGCGTACTTCACGAAATTGCGAACCTGTTCGGCCCCGAGCAATTGGCAGTTTTTTGGAAAATGGGTCGTTAAATGAGCAATTGTGCGATCTTCGAAACGGCGCTCCCCTGATTCCTGGAACGCGTCCATTTGTCCCTTGCGCAAAACGAGCATTCTCTCCCCCTGTTTTCGGAAATAAATTCTTTTTTGAATAAGACTGAAGCGTCATCTTTTCACCGCGACTGGAAAATCCGGGACGGTGTGGGGTTTGGTCGTGGTCGGGGTCTGAAGCCCTTCGGTCAGCTCCTTGACCCGTTCGGACAGGTACAGGTCGAGCATGTTGATTGTGATTTTCGTCCCGTCCTTGCCGTAGGCCGCCTTGCCGGATATGCCCTCCACCAGCGCCAGGGTGAACGCGCCGTTGTTCCATTCGGGCCTTTCCAGGGAAACCTGTTTGCCTGTGGAGGAGGAAAACACCACCGCGCCGTTTTCCGCGGAGGCCAGCTCGTTGACAAAGGCGTTGATGTCCGCCGTGCCTTTGCGTCCGCCCATGATGTTTCCCGCGTGGCACGTGTCGGCGAACACCAGAATTTTTCCGGCCACGGCCGCCACCGTGTTTTTGATGTCCGCGAACATCAGGCCGGTTCTTTTGATCCGCTTCTCGTCGAAATCCGACGGAAGAAAGTAATAGACGCCGGAGGCGTCGTTCATGCCGTGGCCGGACAGAAGCAGGGCCGCCGTGTCTTTTGCCGTGGTCTGGCGCTGGAGCCATTCCAGGCCGTCCAGGATGTTGTCCTTGACGGCTTGCTCGTCGGTCAGAAGCGTGGTCTCCACGTCCCGGTACAGCCCTCCTTTTTGCTTTTTCATGGCATCGACGAAATCCCGGGCGTCCTTGGCCGCGTATCGGAGGTTCAGGGTCTTGTCCCGATACTGGCTCACGCCCACGGCCAGCACGTACAGCTTGGGCTTGAACACGAATTCGTCCGTGGTTTTGCCTTTCCACTTGATCCGAACCACGGCCGGTTCGCTGGCCGCATACCGGTTTTCCGCGATCACGCCGATTTCGCAGTCCCTCTCCGGAACGGCCACGGACAGGGTGTCGGAATCCGGCCGCACCGGCTTTCCCTTTGTGCCGACGCGTCTGCCGTCCACCAGGGCCTGCACCGACGTGATGGGTTCGCCCGACGGGCTGCGCACGCTGTATGCCACCGTGACGGCGCTACTGCTGAACTCCTGCCCGTGGACAGGCCCATGAATGGTCACGACCGGCGGCAGAAGGCGCATCATGTCGGTTTCCTGCCGTTTTTTGCCGGCCGCAAGATCGGCCAGGCGCACCGCCTCGTTTTCGTCCAGAACATCCAGGACTTTCGCGACCACGTCCGGCCGGTAGAACCGGTCCCGGAACCGGGACGCCGGAAAGAAATCCGCCGCGCGATCCTTGCCGTTGTTGACGTGCCATCCGATCAGGTCTTCGGCGCCCGGGGACGCGTCGTAATAGCCGGACGGGGACCACAGCACCCAGCGCTTGCGGTCCTTGTGGGGAAAGAAGGCCAGCAGCTCGCTTCCGTCGGATACTCGGTACCAGCGGATGGTCCCGTCGCCGAAGGCCGCGGCTGCAGTTTTGCCGTTTCGAGCCAGATTCACGGACCAGGCGACGCCCGGAACCGGCGTGTTCCAGCGCTCGTTGCCGGATGCGTCGAAATACCGAAGATACCAAACCGTGCCGAGTAGAAACCGGTCCTTGGCGGGACTCACGGCAACGGAGAAAGACATTTCATACTGCTTCAGCTTCAGGGGCTTGCCGTTGAGTCTGGGGGAATCGTCGTTTTTCCAGTCTGTGATGTCCAGGGACGTCATGTCAGGAGAATACAGGTTGGATGACGATGGCTCGGACTGGTCCAGGCGCCGGGCCGTCGGGTCGAAAACAGCCGGGCTTTTTCCCCGAACCTCGTACCCGAACCGCACGGATTTGCCGTCCCCGGACAGTAGGAACCCTTCACGATTGTTACGATAATCGGCGATGGCCGGGGCTTGAAACAGGGTGCGCTCGCCGGACGACGACAGGAGGCCGAATGCGGGGTCTCCCGCCCCGAACGCCATGCCGCCACCGGCCAGGGGCAGAACGTGCATGATGGTCATGTCGGCGCCGTCAAGCTCCCGAACCTTGCCTTTGCCCGCCTGCGGCCAGGAAAGAATCGGACTTTGACCGCCGCTATCATACGTTCCGCCTGCGTAAAGCCGCCCGCCGTCATGGGACCAGGCGACGCTGCATAAATTCCCGTTGTTCGCGCCCCCGGTATCGGGCGAATAGAGATGGGAAAGGTCTGCGGCGGACAGCACATCCACTTTGGCGGAATCGTTAAATCCCACGGCGATTCTGGTTCCGTCCGGGGAGAACACGGCGGAAAAGGGCTCTTTGCCCTCTGGCGCCGTCTTTTTTTTCAGCAGTTTCAAGTCGCCGTTCCCGACCGGGGCGTACAGCCGGATAAACCCATCAAGACAGGCCGTGACCAGTCTTCCGTCCGGGGCGAAGTCCGCCCAATAACTTCTGCCGCCGTAATCGCGATCCTCCCCCGCTAAGGTCCCGCCGCCGGGGCCTGCTCTAAAAATGCGGATTCCGTCTGCACCCAGGGTGGCGGCAAGAAACCGCCCTTTCGGGGAATACGCTATGTGTTTGATGTCATTTGGCAGGCCGGTGATGCGCCCGGTCATGACGCCGGTTGCCCGGTCGAAAAGATAGATGGAATATTTTTCATCCCATTCATAACCTGTATAGCCTCCGGCCGCAACGGTCCCGCCGTCCGGCGAAATGGCGACTGCATTAATTTTACCTTCTTTGCCGTGGCCGATAGGAGGTCTAAGGGTCTTCAGCAGGGTCCCGTCTTCCAGGTCCCATACGCGCACGGTTTTGTCATGGGAGCCGGTGACCAGAAACCGGTTCCGGGCGTCAACGCCGATGCGTCCGATCACTGCCGTGTGCATGCCGGTTTCGATGCGGAGAACGGCGTCATCCGAAGAAAAAGCCGCCGGCGCAAGAGCCAGGAATATAAGCTGAAAAATGATCAGGAATTCCGACAACGAATAAGGAAACATATTGCATTTTTTCATGGTTCACTCTCCCCATTTCAGTATTCTTGGGTTTTCAGGCTCATCGCGGATTTGTGGAAAATGGTGTGCTGGTGGTAACCAGACCATCCTGGTCTGGCATGTCTTGGCCTGTAAGCGGTGGCATACTTGCGATATGAGGCCAGAGCTGGAAGCTCTGGTTACCTTTTTTCGCTCCCCACAAACCTGCGATTAAACCGTTTTCAATCATATGGCTGCTCCGTCACCTCGATCACCACCCGCCGGTTTTTGGCGTAATCCCGGTCGGAATCCCCGTATGCGACAGGTTGATCGGGACCGAAGCCCTGGGTTTGAATCCGGTTTCGGGATACGCCCATCCCCGCCAGGTAGTCGGCTGCGGCGTTCGCCCGGTCCCTGGAGAGGACCAGGTTCAAGGAAACGCTTTCCTCCGGGGTCCGGCCTTTGAACGGCTGCTTGTCCGTATGGCCGCCGATCTTGACGACCCCGGGGATTTGCCGCAGGGCGGCCGCGATTTCGTCGAGCTGGGGGATGGACGTTTCCCGGATTCGCGCGGAGCCTACATCGAACTGAAGGTTCCGGAACGTGATTTCCGGCGTCACGCTGGCCTTAAAACCGCAATTCGACAGTTTTCGGTTGATCTTCTCCCTTCTTTCCGGGTCGAACAGCAGCAGGAGGCTTTCCTTGTTCATGAGTTCGCCTGCTTCGCTCGCCCGGTAACGGTCGGCGGCCAGAACGTTTCGAATTCGACTCCGGGCGTCTTGATCTTCCTGGCAGGCGTTGAGCCAGGCTTGCAGGGCCAGCGGAAACTGGTCGGTTTTAAAGTAGACGTCGCCCAGCCCCAGCCAACCTGCGGCGAACCCGGGGGTGGCGCGTACGGAAGCCTGATAATGGAAAAGGGCTTTGTCGTATTGCGTTTCCGTCTCGTAAATGTACGCCAGGTTGTTGTGGGCCTCGGGGTGATCCGGGCAAAGCGCCAGGGCCTGATTCAGCAGGGCTTTCTGCCGCTCCCGCACTTGAGGAATATCCCCGAGATCGAACGCCTCCTTGACCATTTCCGTAGCGCGGGCGCAGTCATCGCCGGCCATGGCCGCGCCAGGCGCCGTCAGAAAAATCACGATTGCCAGAAACCATCTCATGGGTTCACCTCCACGCGCAAGGAAGCGGTCCCCCAGAACCGCGACCGGACAACGCATTCTTTGAGATTCTTCGCAAAGTCCCTTCCCTCGTCCCCTTGAAACGAGTTTCGAAATCGACCCAGCCCCAGGTTTTCCCAGTCCACGGGTTCCGAGGTCACGATTCCCTTGAAATACTCCTGTCCTTCCGCCAGCCGGATGCGCAAATCCACGGCCACATTCTGCCCCGGAGAAAGCGCCATGTTCTTGGGGATGGAATGGACGACCCCGGGCGCAACCGGCGCATTGACAAACCGTTTGTTTCCCGGCCCGGTGTACATATCGGCCCGGCCGGGGTAGAGAATGGACACGGCGCCGTCCGGGGCCGCGTTGACCAGGGTGAAATACGCGCTCTGATTTCCGGGAAGACGATTCACCCGGTAGTACAGGGTTACGCGATCCCTTGAGCCGAACGTATGTTTTCCCGGCGAATCGATCCACATGTCCACCGAAAAGGGGGCTTTGGGATTTTCCAGGGCCGAAAGCTCCAGGACCACATACTCCCTTTCCAATCTCTGCATGACGTCGCCGACGCTGTTCATTCCATTTTCGACGGAAGCGATTCGTTTTCCAGCGGCATGATAAATGTTCACACGATCTTTCGACACTTCGACGACAGCGTATGGATTGGCATCCGAAACGGTTGCGAAATCGCATTGGCGAACCGCCCGTATCAAGTCGGAGCGGACAGGGGTGGCAAGGCCCGTCACCCAGACGGTCATCTTTTCCGGTTTCTCAACCGGTTTCGCAATCGGCGGCGCTTGTCCGTCCGAAACCCGTGCGCCTGCGGCTGCGGCCGAGAGCAGCACGAACGGCTGTTCCTCCGCGTTTTTCGGCCCCATGAACAGAGGAGATTGCAGGGACTCGCAAATTCCCGCCCCGTCCCGGATAAAAGACGTCGCATAGGCCAATACCTGCCGGTTGGTCAGTTTCGACTGCGGATTGGCCCGCAGGATGTCCAGCACGGGTTTGGTGAACGCCCCGTTTTTTCCGTTGTGGACGGGATACTCGTGGGCGGATTGAAAATACTGTACAGCGGCAAAAAAGGAATATTCGGGGTCCCATTGAATTCGGCCGGTTTTTTGCCGGATGATGTCGCCCCGACGGCCAACATCGGCGTTTTCCGATGCCATGGCCCGGCTTTGCCGAGGCTCCCAGGGAAGTCTCAAGAATCGTGTAGCGGCTTTGGCATGGATAAAATCCCTTGTGACGCCCCCGGAATGGCAGCAGTCCAGAAACAGGGTCGTGTTTCTGCCGGAAAGCTGTTTCAGCAGGGCATGAAATTCCGTATCGAAGATCAGCCGCCGGATGGTTTTGGTGTTTTTGTCGATTGTCGTGTCATAGGGCGCAAAGGCTTCGGCCAGCGCGACGGCTTCGGGGTTGTCCCTCTTGAAAGGATCGTGGGCCTGCGTGCCGAACGGGTCCGGGACCTGGACGCCGTGTCCGGCATATTGAAAGAACACCATATCTCCGGGCTCGGTCCCTTGGATGAGCCATGCCTGAAACGTCTGTAAAATGGCATCCCGGGTCGCTTGATGTTCGATCAGGGTCTTGATGCTGGAAGGATCGATTCCCAGGTTTTGGGTCATCAAATCGCGCATGTCCCTGACATCGTTGACAGCGCCGCCCAGCCTGGGAATCAAAGGGTCGGCGCCCTGATAGTCCACGCCCACCAGCAGCGCCCGGAACTTGGCATGGGCATTGGGGACGACCAGGCACAGGGCAAGGACCGCGCCTAGGATGATGCGTTTTCCGTTTCTTTTACGTTCTCTTGGCATGTTTCGACATCCTTTCTATGCGCCGGCTACAACCATGATGTTCCGTGATCGCATTCAAACTTACCGCCTTTTCGAGAGCTTTTTCAACCCAAAAAGACTGCAAGCAACGGGGTTGGTTTTGGCTTCGACCGGTTTTGGTATCCATGAGCTTTGACCATCGCCTGGATTCCGGATCCAAAGCAAGCTCCGCCCGGAATGACGGAAGTTGGTTGGCAGGCGTTAAAACCAAGCCCCAAACAACAATTTCTGGTGATAGCGGATTTGGGGGAGCGGCAATGCGTAGGTTGGGTTGAGCGGGTTTCATGTTGGGTTTCGCTCACTTCCCAACTTTTTCGTGCGTCTTCTCTGTTTGTTTGATAAGATTTTGTAGCGAAACCCAACAATTGACGGCGCTCAACCCAACCTACATTCGACCCACCCCCAAATCCGTTATAACCAGCACGATTAGAGTTGCCTGCCTGCAAAATACCATTTCCCGGGAGCAAAGCGGGCGCTGTTTTTTCCAATCCAAGCCCGATACTGGCCGATGGCTTGCTTTTGTCGAAGGACAAGCATGTCTGTTTCCATCGGAATATCTATACCATAGCGGATGACCAGTTCTTCGTAGGCCATGCGCCGCATCTTCGGGGGACTGGTTTCCGATTCCAGGTTTTCCAATAAGGATGCCGGGGAATAGGGCTGGCCGTTGCGATAGGCAGTTCGGGGCTCGAATCGGGATTGGTTTTCGGCCCACCACCGACGCCAGCTTTGCGGGTCCCGGGAAAGACGGGTTATGGTTTCGCCTGGCTCTTCGCCTTTCGGATAAAGGCTTTCGCCGCGCTTTATTTTTTCGGCCTCCTCGGGAAACAGCTCGTCCTCGTCGATTTCTTCGGGGATAAAAGCGTCTTCATGGATTTCGGCCCCGGCGATCAGGTTCAGGGCCGTTGCCGCAGACTCGGCAAACTCGGATTGTTCGAGGCTTTCTAAGAGGATATCCATTGCTGAAATCTCCCCGAACAGGCCGAGGGCGAGCAGAGCGTCTTCGGTGCCGTCCGCGCCCTCGGCCTGTTGCTTCAAAACAGGCAGGCATGAGACGCCTGCGCCGATTGCCAACGGCCAAAGGGGCCATTTTCGGGTCGCGGCGCAATCCATGCAGTCCCGGATTGTTTTCAAGTGGCCGATCCTCAGCAGATACAACGCGGCCGATTCGCATACTTTTCCATCTTCGTGGCGCAGCAAGGCCGATGCTTTTGGCTGGAAGGATTGGTCCCGGACGCGTCCAAGCGCCCACATGGCGGATGCTATGGTGTCGGGACGGTCTTGTCGAAGAATTTGCCGAAGCAGCCCGCCTTCGCGCATCCTGCGAAACCCCATGATGTGCGCCGCCATCGTCGCGCATGCTCCGCCTTTATCGGCCAAAAAGCGCACGCATTCCAGGGCCGAACGATTCGGCATGTCCTGGCATAGGGCGTCGCTTATCGCGGCCATTTCTTCCTCGTCTTCCGAATCAAGGGATTCCAGCATCCGCATGACCGGAGCCATTCTCCCCAAACGACACAAAACCCGCACGGCGCCATATCGTTCGCCGGAATCCATCAACTGGTTCTCCTCGCAGACTTCCAGAGCATGGTCGCCCCCGATGACAAGGGCGTTTATGTGGGCTTCCAATCTGTCTTCGAAATCTTCCAGATCCGTCCACCCGATCACCGGGTCTTTGAGCAGGAAACAGCGCTGCTCATAGAGAAAGGAGGCTTCCTCCAGGTGCTCCCGATACAGGGAACGACAAAACTCCTTTTGATGTTTTACGTGCGCCGCATGCTTGTTTTTGCCGAAATTCCTTGTTTCCAACCTTTCCGCCTTTTTCATTTTTATTAAGCATATTCGTCCGTCGATACTTGGATGAGTATCGCTCTATGCGTTTCCAGTGGCTTTTATTCATCGTCCCACGGTCCAGAACGTATGCAAGATCGCACCTTTCCGTCGTCTACGAATAGCGATGCTCCCAGTCTTTCGTAATTTTTCTGGGGCGCGTCATTATTGTTTAATGGCCTGAATTGCAGGGTATTGATCAACCCATCCTTGTCGGGATAGATATTTGCCTTTTGAAAAAAAATGTTCCCATCCAAGAGAATAGGCCGATCCACATCTCCGAAGGCCATCAGTTTGTAAAAGTCCTCTTCGTCGTTTTCACTGTTTATGCGGAAGCCTTTGATATATAATTCTTCTTCGTTTTGTTCCAAATTGTTGTTCATATTCGTTTTTCTAAATGGCGTTTGATGGGCTTGGTTTTAACGTCGGCCAACCAACTCCGTCATTCCGGGCGGAGCGTGCGGAGACCCGGAATCCAGGCGATGATCGAGGCTCCTGGGTGACAAAGCTGGCCGAAGTTAGAACCAAGCCCCGTTTGATTCTAAGGAACGTGGAAAAAAATAGCAGCCAAAGATGGCTGCATTTGTATGTCCACATCCCTCAATATCGCTTCCTCCGGTTTATTTGATGGAACTTTGTTTGCATCGAGTCAGCGGTTGCTGAATCGGGCTCCAGTTCTTTTAAACGATACTTCATAATAACTGGCTCGGCCAATTCATTAAACTTGATGTCGCCTATCGATTGAAAGGGAAGCCAATTCAAATGCATACTGTTATTTTGGCGTCTCGATTCGATAGAAACAAAAATCTCCCTCTTCGGATGATTCTAACTGATTATATTGATTAAAAAATCTTGTCGCTGTTCCCATATCGTTAAACAGACCATATTCGTTAAGCTCTTTGAAAAAAGGCTGCAAAGAATCATCTATAGTCTCCGAACAAAAACTATTATAGATCATTGAAAAATAATCCCCTCCAAAATAAGCTATATCTATCCCTAATCTTTTTTTTGTATCGGAATCTTCTTTTAGTATTACATTTCTGTCAACGCGGCATTTAATGATTTCATAATCCCGCCCCATAGAATCTAATAGCTGCAATATTTCAATTGCCGCCGAATATCTATTTATAAATTCCACGCTTTCATCCGGAGTAAAAAGGTTTTCGTCATATTTGTTAGAAGCTTTTTGCAGAATGGGGCTTTCATCATCTTCGTCACCTTCTCCCCAGAACGGCAAACGATCAACGCCACAATAAAATAAATTTTTCATGGGGAAACGCTCTTTCAATCTGACAATTAAATAACCGCAGAAATTCATATTTTTACCTCCCTTAAAATCCAGTGGGTGGGGCATATTTGGGTTCCACCGGAATATGGTATTTGTCAATGTGAATATGGGGCTTTCCGCCCAGCCAATGCTCCCCATTCAAATCCTTTGGGCTCATACGAGTATCCACATCTAATTTTTTTGCTTCTTTTAACAGGTCTGTAGCTTCATCGTGGCTGAGAGGATCGTCTGTTCGCCTTGAAAGCTTTTTCAACTTTTTCTTAAAGTCTCTTTTTTTCTTTACTTTTTCTTTTTCCCCCTCGTTGTCGTCATTGTTGCTGCTGCTGCTGTTTGTACCCTCGTCACATTTTGTATCCGCGTCGCTTTTCGCCGATTCGGACGCTTTCGACGCCATTAAGATTCCGGCGATGCCAACACCTACGGTTATGATTCCCATTATTATCTCGCCAAAAGGCGATGGCTCGGCTATTGCAATTCCCCATCCAGCTGTTAAAGCCTCCAGTCCCGTTGGGTCGGTTCTATGGGTCGGAGCATTTTTGGCGTATCGATACAAGTTGAATTCGTTTGACAAGTAACTGATCGGATCGTGCGTAATATATCTTCCCGACTCCGCATCGTAGTAGCGACAAACATTGTAATTGAGTTCGGATTCCTTGTCGTAGTATTGCCCTGGGAATCTAAGAGGGTTTTCGATCTCGGATTCTTTGCCTGTCTCGCAATATCCGTACGTTTCGTACATACCCGACCAGACGATTTTTCCGGCCGCATCCGTCATTATCGACGGGGCTGGAAGGCAATCCACATGGTAGAAAAAGGGTTCGGCGTCGATATAGCAGCATATTGGAGTGAAGCTTTTGGGATAATAAAAATATCGTTTTTCCATTTCATTGCTGGATTCGCCGGCTATTTTGTAGTCGTCCCAGTAATAGTTCCGCTCGTCTCCGGCAGCGACTTTCTTTATTCTTCTTCCAAAGGGATCGTATTGAAATACCAAGGCTTGGCCATCCGGCCCCTCATAGCCGATCAGCTGATTGAAAACGTTATATCTATATGCATGAAAGCCTCTGCTGTTCTTCTTTGTAATCAAATTGCCTCGATGATCGTAACGACAAGAAGTCCCATTGATTGAAACCAAACGATTGCCTTTTTCATATTTTGCTCTATCTCCGCGCCCGGAACTCAATATGTTTCCGGCGGCGTCGTATTCATATATCTCTGTTTTTCCATCGGAGCGCACAACGTGGACAAGTTGCCCATTATGATCATAGTGGTATGTCTTTTTTCCTCTTGTGGAATCATCGACGAATACGACTCTGCCTTTTGCGTCGTATTTGTATTCCCTCTTCACCAGTACGTCGCCGTTTCTTTTGAGTTCTTGGCTCAAAAGGTTGTTCATGGCGTCATGAGCGCATTTGGAATACGCGCCTCCCGGCAGATGCCGCTCGACGGGATGGCCCAGTTCATTTCTCGCATATCTGATTTTCTTTCCGTCCGGAAGGATGATTTCGGAAAGCAGGTGAAAATCGTCGTAAACATACTCTATTTCATCACCAAACGAATTTTCAAGTTTTGCCAAATTGCCTTCGGAATCATAGGTCCTTTCGATAAAAAAATCGTTTTGATACTCCTTGACGGTCCTGGCCAGGCTGTCGTATTCAAAGCGCAGGCGGCAGTTCTCATTGCGGGCTTCCACCAGGCGGTTCGCAATATCATACTCATACGAGATTCGACTGACCGTTCCGTCGGCATCGACGCCTTTGATATTTATGGGCATTCCCTTTTTATTGTAGCCAAGCTTGAAAGAGCTTCCGTCGGAACGTCCTATATGAACCGGGAAACCAGTGCGATTGTATTCGTAACAATGGGTGAGCCCGTCAAATCCCGTATCTCGGGTTAATTTTCCGGAAAAATCATATGTGAATGAATGGCTTTCGCCGTTTTCATTGACGATTGCCGCAAGTTTTCCATCCGGATGATATTCAAAGCGGATTGCATCGCCGTTGGCATTGCGCGTTTCAACTCTCTTATTGAATCCTCTGTAGCGATGAGAAGTTTGGTTGCACAGAGGGTCTTCGATTTGTATGAGTTGGCCTTCAGGGTCGTACCGATAGGCAGTTTGGCCCCCGTTTTTGTCAATATGCTTGGTTAATCGCCCTTTCAGGTCGTACAATAGCCTTTCTTCATTGCCTGTCGCATCTCTTTTAATCAGCAGACGTCCCCATTTGTCGTATATTTTTTCGTCGAGAACGCGATTTCCTTCCATCCGCCTGCCGTCCGGCGCATAATAATATCTTCTTGTATTTCCTTCTTCGTCTTGTTCTTTTATCAAGCGATTCCGGTCGTCAAAAGTCTGAATGACCGTGTTGTCCAGCGGGTCCGTTTTAACCACTATGCCAGGTCCGTGAAAAGTTTTCCACCTGGCGCCGTGCTGATCGATTGTAGTCTTGGCGCCGGAATCCTCGTATTCGTATGAAACCGTATTATGATCGGCGTCGATTTCCCCGATCAGTTTTAGATCCGAATCGTAGTTGAAATGCCGGACATGGTCGCAGGGATCCACGACCATGGTGACCAATCCGGCACTGTTCCAGTAATAAGTGGTTTTTGCGTTTCTTTCATTGACGACGACGGTTTTTCCCTGGGTTGGAAAATATTGAAGCCGGAGGTGGAATTCGTTGTTATCTCCCCGGTTTCCGACGCACCACCCGTCGGCGTCGTATTCGTAATGAAAGCTGTAGCCGTTGCGATTGGTTTCCTTTATCAGGAGATTGTCGTCGTTGTATTCGTATCGGACCGCATGGCCGTATTCGTCTTTTACTTCAACGAGGCGTTGCAGGCTGTCCGACCGATATTGCCGGATTTTTATTTCGTCTTGCGATTCGTCGCGGAGAGCGAAAATTTCCTTTAACAGTTTATCTCCGCCATATGACAGGCGGTAGACGATTCCGGCGGCATCGATGATTCTGGATGCAGAACCGGAATCGTATTCGATATCGATGGAGGCGCCGCCGTCGCTTTCGATGGAGCGTATTCGCCATCCTCCTTTCGAATGCGGGCGGAAAATGAAATTTTTTCCTTTTCCCGATATGGTGATTTCATGTCTTGCTCTGTAAATTGTCAGGTCTTCGCAGGATTTTCGATAAGAGTTTCCAGGATCGACGGAGGGAAAGCTTATGGGGCGGCCTTCATCGTCGTGGTAGAGGATTTCGTCCGGAAAAACTTCCAAATTCAGATCCAGCAGCGAAGTCCAGCCCAATCCGAAAATTCCCTTTTTGTCCGGACGGCCACTGCTCCAAGTGCGATACAGTCCAATGGGAAAAGGATTGGCAAAGGCGATATCTTTTGCCACGGTAAACACTTTTCCGGTGGCGACATCCACCGGATGCCCGACGGAGGTGCAATCGCAACTGGATGCTTTTGATCCGGTGTCTACGGAAACGCTTTCCCCGACTTCAGTCATGTCCCGCTACCCCATGATATTCTTTTTGTTGTGAAACAGCTGGTCGCCCAGCCGGCACACGTTTCTTCCTTCGAACTTCACGTCGAAGGAATAGTTCATGAATTCGCAGACGCTTTTGAACTTTCCGCTGACAACGCCTCCGGCGGAGCCGGGTTCGTCGCCCATGGACTTTTTATACTTGGCCTTTTTCACCATGGGCATTTTCTTGTCTGTTTTCACGGTTTTGGGTCCCTTGGTGGTGTCGGAGGATTTTGCCGTGTTGGGGTAGGGTATGGGGATGGGGGGGCCGGAAGGCTGGGGCGTTTTGCAGACATCGGGAAACACCGTGCTCGTCCCGCCGCTTCCTTTATGGGCGATTCCCCTTCCATTGGCAAACGTTGTTTGTCCCATGATTTTATCCTCTCAGCGTTTCCATAATTCAGTGTTTCCACAATTTCTATCGCCTAGGCTGAGTCCAGGAGCACCGCAGAGCGGTCTCCATGATCGGACGAGGCGTACACGAGCATCGGTCCCTTTCGATGGCCTTTTGCCAGCGCGGTCGCGGCGAGAGCGAGCATGGCCGGTCCCGATGCAGCCCCCAGGTCTCCATGGCAATCGGCCGGATGCTCGAATTCCATGTCTTCGTCGAATCGTTCCGAAAACCGGATGAAGGAGACTCCCCATTCCTTGACCCAGTGGCTTTCGCCGTTCATGCTTGAATACACGGTCCGGATTTTCTCGAAATCCGGAGCCATGTCGTCAAAAAGGTTCTGAAACGTTTGAAAAAGCCCCTCCCCTTGATACGGCGTTTGGCTGTAGAGATGGCCGGGTTCGAATCCGGTCGCGGCGGATACGATTTTGGCCTTCGCGTCCAAAGCGTTTCTTTTCGCGAAATGCGCCGAGGACAGCAACAGAAACGCCGCGCCTTCCCCGGGAATAAAACCGTCGAGTCCGGTTTCGGATGCGAGCCGGGATTCCACGTTTAAAAACCCCAGAACGTTGATGTCCTTGTATGTGTCGCATCCTCCGGCCAACACCATGTTCGCTTTGCCCGACCGTATCGTTCGCACGGCCTGGTCGATGGCCATCAGGCCGGAAGCGCGTCCCTTGGCAATGGCTTTGCTCGCGTTCTTATCCATGTTCAGCCCCATTTGAAGCGGCAGGCAATGGAAAATCAAGTCTGCATCGACAGGCGCCGGGCCGCTTGGGTCGGGCAATCCGACGATAAACGGCACGGGTTGGCCTTTCAATAGCCCGTCGATTTCATCGCGCGTCAGTCCAGCAAGTCGAATCAGTCTTTTTTCCCTGTAGGAAGGGGCATGGCCTGTGTCGATGGGGTCGGCAAGATCCGGCAGGCAGTTGTCCGGCACTGCCGCCATGGTGATCGGGCTGTATGTCTTGTCTCGCCACTCAAGCCCTTCGAAGCGCGAAATACCCGCCCGCACCGATGCGCACACCTGGTCCGTCCATAATCCGACCGGCGTCGCCATTGCCGCGCCTACGACGAGGATGTCATTTTCCATGCATATCTTCCAAGTCGATGCTCGATTCGGTGCAAATAAATTCTACCTTTCGGATTTTCAGCGTTTTTTTGTCGCAGGGCATGCAAGATCGCCAAATTACGGAAAAACGGTTTTGATCCGGTTCGATAATCAATGTGTCCAAATGGGGACTGCCGGCAAACGTTTTGCGGTCGATGTTGAAAATGAATTGGAACCTCAGCATGGGAACATGGAAAGCCGTAACGCCATATCTGCCCACATTCTTGACAATTACCTGCTCGTTGCCTTTCAGGTAGCCGTCGGCGATCAAATCCGGGTGGGCGCAATTGAAAAAACGCCTGTCGAAATCCACCGGAAGAAACGGCGCTCGATTTTTCCGCCATTTTTCATCATAGGTTCCCGCATAATTTCTTCTGGGCGCCCAATCGGGGGCGATATATCCGAAACCGGCCGGCGCGGGGCGGTCTTGCCCTCCTGAGATCAACCGATCCGGATCTTCGATATTCGGAAGCTTTGATCGCGACAGTTCGTTTTTTCCATTCTTCATGCGAAATCCGCAACCCACCGGATTTCCGGGTTCGAAATCGGTCTTGCCCGGATCCGAGCGCAGGGAGTCGAACCCGCCGAAAGCATTTTCATAGATCAGCGGCATCGTTTTGAACGGGACCGGTTTTGTCTCGGAGCACAGGCCTATAGAGCTTTCACGATATCGGTCGCCGAACACGAGCGCTTTTTTTTCGCATTGTCCGACTTTCAGTCCGACAAGAAGCGAAAGCGCGGCTTTGCCTTCCGGGGCGCTCGCATGCCCGATCATTACGATGTCCGTATTCGGTTTGGGCAGGGAAATTTCCGAAGCGTATTTGACAGAGGATTTGCCAGGAGCACCCCAGTACTGGTCGGTCTTGACAATAGCGGCCTGTCGGCTGCAAACGCGGACTGCGTCGCCGACTATTTCGAACGTGGCCTTTAAAACCGCGATCGTGGAATCGACCCCGTTTTCATCGGGATATGTCGCCAGGTCCGTCGCAAAAGGCGTCCTGTTGCAAATCTGGAGCATTTTTCAACCCCCGGTCGCTCGTTCAGTTGATGTGGACGCTGGCGCCTTTGACTTTGTTGGCGCCTCTGGATCGACTGACGATATTCGTCCCTTTTATCACGATTTTTCCGTTTTTTTTCATCAGAATGGAGCTTTCGCCGCATCTCAACTCGATGGTTTCCTCGGCTTCCAAAATCTTGCGCTTACCGTCGATCACCAGTTCTTTTTTCTTTTCCGGGTCCAGGCAGATTTCCTCGACGACCAAAGGCTGTGGTTGGATTCGTCCGATGATTACGGGAAGGTCGTACGTATTGTTGGCAAACCCGATCAAAACTTCCCTGTCGATATCGTCGGGAAAAATGTCGATAATGGACCGCGCCTGAACAGGAGCATGGGGGCTGTTTGAGAAATCGACCATGATTTTTCCGGAAGACGTGATCTCGACAATGCTTCCGAGGACCAACCCTTCCGGTTGACAGGCCGCTTGTCCGATTGGAACAACATTGTCGCGGCGTTTTTTCATCGGTAACGAGCTTTTCGAACGGTTGTTCATTTCAGTTCTCCAAAATCTTGCTGCCTTTGAGGGTGATTTTTCCGGAGCCTTTGACCTTTATATTCTTGCCCTTGAGCAGGATGTCTCCATTTTTTTTCATTTTGATGGAAGCGGCTCCGGTTTTGAACGTAATTTCATCCTCGGCTTCGATGGTCACTTTCTTGGCCTTAAGAGCGTGTGTTTTTGAAACGTTTTCGGTTAGATTTTTTCCGACGGTAACGGTCATGCTGCCGCCTACGTTCGTAGATTTGTACAGCCCGACTTCTTCGGCCTTCAACCCGCCGACAGATTCGTTCATGGCGGCGCCGACGCTGATCTGGTATCCAGCGCCGATGCTCAGCGCCTTTGCGGCCCCGACGGTTTCCGCAGAGGCGACGGAAACGGTTTCGGTCTTGTTGCCGCCCACGGTCAAGGCCATGTTCGCTCCAATGGATTCGGTGTGGTTGGCGCCTACGTTTACGGTTTTGTTGGCCCCGATGGATTCCTTATGGTTCAGCCCGACGCGGATTGTCTTGTTGGAGCCGATGGTCTCCTTTTGATCGACGCCGACCGATTTCTGGCGATTGTTGGCGACCATCATCGATTCGTCGTGTCCGACCGCCTGGTTTTTATCGTTTTCTATGGCGATGGACCAGTCTTTTTGACCGTGGAGGAAAATTTCCTCGCTACCCTTGGAGTCGTCGAAGCACAACTCGTTGGAGCCTCCTCCTCCCAGGGTCGAGTCGGACTTGATGGCGCTTTTGTTTTTATCGGCCGGAAGAGAATAGGGCGGGGTGTTGGTGGCGTGGTAGACCCGTCCGACGATGATGGGTCGGTCCGGGTCGCCTTCTTCGAAATCGACGATCACCTCGTGGCCGATACGGGGAATGAACATGGCGCCCCAGCCTGCGCCGGCCCATAGCTGGCTGACGCGAATCCAGCAGGAGCTTTTTTCATCTCGTTGCCCCTCCCGATCCCAGTGAAACTGCACTTTGACCCGACCGTGTTCGTCCGTGTAGATCTCCTCTCCCTTGGGTCCCACGACAATCGCGGTCTGCACTCCTTCCACGACCGGACGGGGAGTGGCGCGCTCGGACCGAAATGCGACGTCGGCCGGGATGCAAAAAAACTGGTTGCTGTACGACAGGCCCGACGTTCCGAGGCTCTGTTCCTCGACCGCCTGGGGTTGGGCGCCGGAATGAAACGCCTCCACGACCAGATAATCCCGGTTGAAATTGTCCAGTTCGTGCTTTTTCAAAGCGAACGTAAATCCGGGCGTCAGGCGAGGGCAGTAGCTTTGGCCGTTGGCAGTATCCCTGAACATTATCGCCTCTTGGAGTCGAACCTTGTTCAGCTTGCCGCCTCTTTCGACGTCGGCGTATTCGCCGGGATAATCGTATACTTCCGGTTTAATGAAACAGTTGTCCTGATCCTTGCAGGTCAAATCCAAAGAAGGCCTTTCGAAATTGAAATCTCTCAGTGTGGTTTTTCCGGTCCGAAGTCGCCGCGACAACAAAAATGCGTAGACATATTCCTCGTCGGTCGCCATGCCGTCGGGCGGATTGAAAACCAGGGCCGGGTCTCCCGCGATCGGCGAATAGTTGACCATGCTGTCTCCGAAAACCATCACATGGCCGTTTTTGCCGTGTTCGAAATAATAGAACATGCCTTCTTCTTCCAAAAGCCGGGATATGAAATTCAGGTCGGTCTCCCGGTATTGTACGCAATACTCTCTGGGGGCGTAAGTCCCTTGCAAACGAAATGAAATGCGGTCGGGGGGGACCCCTCCCTCCTCCAGCACTTGTTTGATAATCTGCGGTACGGATTTTTGCTGGAAAATACGGCAGTCCTGCTCCAGGGAGAGAAGCCAAAGCCTCGGAGCGATCACGGCCCTGTACAAATAAAACCGAGTCGTCGTGGCCAAACGGATCGTCCCTGTCTGTTCGAACTGGTTCGTCATGCCGTGGACATGGCGGGCTGCTGCTTCTCCCCGGATGGTGAAAAGGCCTTCGGTGCCGATGACAGCGTCGAAATCGACTTCTTCCTCGGAAGCCAATGTCAGTTCCAATTCGAACGGGGTCGAAATCCGTTCCCGCAAAGAAAACTCTACGACTCGAAAATCCTGCCCTGCCATTTGAAACAAAAAAGGAGCTTCATTTCCCACAATGGATAAAAGCATTTCATCCTCCGCATTTCGCTTCGCATCCCCGGTCCAATCGAATATCCATCCAAATTATGGCAATGTTGTGTTTTTTCCGAGGAATTATTCGCAAGCATTGTAGAAACCGCTTGTAACTGTAACCGCGTTATCGTCAATCGTCATGCGAGGCCCGTTCCGCGCTTCTACCGGTTTGGCGCCGCGCATCCAAATGGTTTTCGAAAGCCTGTTCTTTCATCTCCTATATCGAATCTCAAACTGTGTCAAGAAAAAAATAAGGACAAATTTGTTTTTCGAGAAAATGTTAATAAATTCAGTAGTTTACGGGCCATTTCGATATTTCGATAAGAAGCCCGTATGGATGCCAACCGACAATTTTCAGTCTCCGGCGGCCATGTGGAAAATTTCCGTTTGCCGGGATGTTTTTTCCCGGTTATGGCGGATGTAAGGAGAATGCTCGTATGTCGGATTTAGCTGATTTATTCTTTCAAACCGAATCGTATGGTTTTCGCTGCAAGCTGGCAGCGAGCGGAATCCGGCATCAAACCTGCTCGACCCCGACGCGCCTACATCCAAGTCCGTTGTTTCCCTCGTGTATCCTGGTTGACAAACAGCAGGTCCTTGCCCTATTACTCTATGATCAAGTTTTTTCCGTCATTCCCGCGAAAGCGGGAATCCATGAGTTTCCGCAGACTTCCTGGATTCCGGGTCGAAGTTTAGCTACGCCCGGAATGACGAGCATCTCAAGCTGTTGGGCGGAAAAAACTTGATCATCGAATATTGAAGGTCGTGATGGAAAACAGGGGGGAAAACGGAAGGAAGCATTGAAGAAAATAGCAATTTATGGTAAAGGCGGCATCGGGAAATCCACAGTGGCGGCCAATCTTTCCGCCGCTTTGGCCCAAAGCGGCCAGCGGGTCCTGCAAATCGGGTGCGACCCCAAGCACGACTCCACCCGCCTTTTGCTCAACGGTCGGGTCGTGACCACGGTCCTCGATTACATGCGAAGGACGCCGCCGGCCGAACAGCGGCTCGGCGACCTGCTGCATGAGGGAACCGGCGGCGTGGTCTGCGCGGAAGCCGGAGGGCCGGAGCCCGGGGTGGGGTGCGCCGGACGCGGAATCTTAAGCGCGTTCGCCCTTTTCGACCGGCTGGGTTTGAAGACCGACGAATACGACGTCATCCTCTACGACGTTCTGGGAGATGTCGTCTGCGGCGGGTTTGCCGTGCCTTTGCGCAAGGGGTTCGCGGACATGGTCTATGTGGTCACGTCGGAGGAATTCATGGCGACCTACGCGGCGAACAACATCCTTCGGGGAGTGCAGAATTTCGACACGGACGCCTATCGACTGGCCGGTTTGATTCTTAACAGCCGGGGCCGGGACGAAGATCCGGCACCAGTGCATCGTTTTTCCAAGGCCGCAGGGCTTCCCATTGTATGCAGCATTCCCAGAAGCGAACGCTTTCGAAAGGCGGAGCAAAGAAACCAGACCGTTGTCGAAGCCTTTCCCGATTCGCCGGAAAGCGACCTGTTCCGGGACTTGGCTCGCAGGATTCAAGACAATCCCTCTTTGCTTCCCGCCAATCCCCTGAGCGACGAAGAGCTGGAGCGCACGGTCTTGTTTTCCTCTCCCCGGTCCCTGAATGGCACTGGCGTTGAAAATTCACAGGCGCCCGATTCTAAAGATATGGGTTGGAAGGCAGGGCTTGGGAGTGCACGGAGCAATGAGAACTCGTCCTCCGTGAAAGGCCGCCCGGACGTAGAAATATCCGATTCGGAAAACCAGCTTAGCTCTTCCGGGTCCACCTCGATGCTGTCCAAGAGCATGCTGTTTCGAGAGCCGCTGCACGGATGCGCGCTCACCGGGGCCGTCACAACGACCGTCCAGATTCGAAACGCCATCACCGTGATCCACGGGCCGCGCAGCTGCGCGCATATTTCGACCCGAACCGTACTTGCCAGCGGGATTCGCGCCCGAACTCGAAAAGGCCTGCTTCTGCCCCGGCAGCTGGCCCCGTCGGTCATGAGTTCCGACATGGACGAAAGCGTGATGATCCACGGCGGGGGCGACAACTTGCGCGCAACCCTGAAAAAAGCCATGGCCCGCCAGCCGGAAGCCGTCTTCATGGTCACCACATGCCCGTCCGGGGTCATTGGCGACGATACGGAATCCGCCGTCCGCGACGTCACATCGCAATATCCGGAGATTCCCGTCTTTCCCGTCACCACCGACGGCAACATCCGGGGCGACTATATGCAAGGGGTCATCAACGCGTGCCTGGAGGGAGCGGCGGCAATGATCGACCGGTCGGTCGAGCCGGAAAAAGACCGGGTCAACATTCTGGCCGAAAAGAACATCGCGAACAACGCGGAACACAATTTCGCGGTTGTCTCCGAACTGCTTCGCTCCATGGACATCGGGATCAATTGCCGATTTGTCCGGGATGTGTCCGTCGAAGAGCTGCGCGGCTTTCAAAAGGCCCGGCTCAACCTTCTGGCTTACGAAGACCAGTTCGGACGGGTGCTGCGGTCGTTTTTCACCGAGCAACGCGGCGCGGCATTCGCCTCCTATCCGTTTCCCGTCGGGTTTGCGGAGACAAAGCGATGGCTGGAGGACATCGGCGCGTTTTTCGGAAAGGCCGACGTCGCCAAGCAAATCGCCGAGGCCCATCGGGGCAGATATGACGCGGCCATCCGGCAATTCCTCCCTCTGCTTTCGGGAAAGCGGCTGATGATCGTCAGCTACGTCCACGACGTGGACTGGATTGTGGAGGTCGCCTTCGATCTGGGCATGGTCGTGGAAAAGGTCGGGATTCTCGACTACAGCCAGGACCACATTTTCCGCACGCGTTTCAAGGACCGTTTCGAACTGGAGTTGAACTACACCCCCGAAAAACGGGACGCGGACCTGTTGCGTTTCCGGCCCGACCTGATGCTCTGCAACTACGTTCCCAAGCACCTGCCCGTCGCCCTGCATGCGGACGGCATTCCCCTGTGCCCGGACGTGGGCCTCTACGGAGGACTGCCCCTGGCCCGCCGGTGGGCGGCGCTTTTAAAATCACCTGTCCGGGAAGGATGGAGAGATGACGGATTTTCGATTGCCTGACATGGGGCCCGACGCTTTTACGGGGGCCATCGTGGCAGTGGAGGGAATCCGGGACGCCGCCGTGTTGCTCAACGGCCCCACCGGATGCAAGTTCTACCACGGCGCTTTGTCCGACGGCCAGTTTCCCCGGCAAAGCTCCATGGACCCGTTGCAGTTTTCCGACGAATTTTATTTCGGCCAGCCCCGTGTCCCTGCCTCCTACCTGGACGACCACGACTATGTCTTCGGCGCCACGGAGAAGCTGGAACGGATTCTGCCTCTGGCTGCACAGAAGGGGCACGGGCTCATCGCCGTGGTCAACTCGCCGGGAGCCGCCCTGATCGGCGACGACCTGGAACGGTTCATCGCCCTTGCCGGGCTCCCGTCGCCGTGCGTGGCCATCGAGAGCGCCGGGTTCTCGGCGGGTTTTGCCAAGGGATTTCAGGAAACCGTGATCAAAATCCTGAAACGTTTGGCGCCCCCTGCGGTCCCTGTGCAAAAACGACTGGTCAATTTGGTCGGCCTTTCTATTTTCCAGCGATATTGGGAGGGCGACGCAATCGAATTGCGACGCCTGCTGTCGCTGTGCCGGATCGAGGTGAATGCCGTGTTGTGCGCGGGTTGCACCGTCGGGGAGCTGGAAAACCTTCGGGCGGCGGAAACGAACCTGGTGATTCATCGGGAATACGCCGACGAGCTTTCTACCTTTCTTTCATCGGAATACGGAATGTCCGTGTCGGTCCCCGCGCCTGGCGCCCCCGTCGGATTTTCGGAAACGGAACGCTGGATCAAAGGCGCTTGCAAGGCCCTGCGCGCCGATCCGGCCCCCGCCCTGGCCGACATCCGGAAAGCCCGGAAACGAGCCTATGACGCTCTTGTCCGCTTCAACTCCCTGACGGGCCTTCCCAAGGCGAGCACTTTCGCCCTTCGAGCCGACGGGTCTGTCGCGCTTTCGCTGACCCGATGGCTGTACGACTATTTGGGCATGGTGCCGGTCTCTGTTTCTATAGACGAAGGTTTATGTGTTCAAGAAGACGAGTTGAAAGCGTTTCTGGAAAAGATTGGCTGCGCCGACGCATGGCGTAAAAATAAGGCGGACGTGAACCCCGATGTGGTTTTCGGGGGAGAAGATTTCATCAACCGGTTTCGTGCGAGCGGTCGTGCTGCCGCAGGCGTGGACATCGCCCTTCCGGGAAAAGCCAATGTGGATGTCGTCGCCAAGTGCCAGGCGGGCGCTACCGGGGCTTTGTGGCTACTCGAACAGATATTGAACGGCATGCTGGAAAGCTGCTGAGATACGGTAGAAATGGTAGCAAATGAAAGAATGCGACTGGGGCCGAACCATTCTAAAACGGGTTGGTTCGGGATCGTAGGGTGGGGGGGTCGATACCCGGATGTCGTCGATAGGCTAATTTCTCTTGGAATAGATGTCCTGGCAATCTTGCACGGAGTCCAACCCACCATTTTCCGCGCCTCTTCGTCGTTTTTTCGGAGGCAAGGCCCGAGGCCGCTCGGGAAATGGTGGGTTGGTCTCCGTGCGGACTTGGCGGGCTGTCTATTCCAAGAAATTTTATCCCGACGACATCGTCCGGGGCTCGACCCACCCACCCTGCGATCCCGAACCAGGCCCGGGGCTCGACCCCATACGCATCAGGCTAACAGTTGCGAGGAGCTGTAAGCTTGATGATACCATGAAAAAGACAGGAGCATTCCCTGTTTTTTAACCAGCCAGTCCCGTTAGGGACGACAGACAGTAGCCCGGCAATTTATTGCCGGGGTGGATTCGCCAAGGAATTCCAAGTCCCGTCAGGGACGACAGAATGACATACGATATTGAAAAACGGTACCGCAAGTTGCCCGCGCCGGATTGTCGCGAAACAGGCGGTACTGCCAGGCATGCACGGGTTCAAACTGGCGGCGCAATTCACCGGCGTTTTTTTGCCGCGACGTCTCGATGTTTCGGGGGCCGCTGTCGATAACTGGCGCCTGTCCATTCATATGGGAAGATTTCGGGCTGAAGCGCGGACCCTTCAAAGCCGGGGAGGTTCATCGAACCGGAATACAGTCGGACATCAAACGACTTTTTTTTCGTCGGAGTTCATTTTTCAGGGGACAAAAAATTTTACATATGGCATAAGATACTATTTACTCTTTTTTTATGAAAGGGAGACAATGAAAACGAATCAAAAAACTTGAAATCCATCGAGGGCAAAATCGAAAAAGACATCCTGAACATATTCGACCGGGCCGAACTGAGCAGACTCGCGAAGGAAAGCAAGTTCATCCAACGCTCCACCAGCAGGCTCGAGGGCTTCGACTTCGTCTTTCTTTTGGCCATAACATGCATGCTGGAACCCAATATTACCCTGGAAGGTCTTTGCGACTGTCTGACGGAAATCAACCCGGAGGCCGAAATGAAGCCCCAGTCGCTGTCCGACCGGATAAACTCGGAATATTCGGCAGCCTTCATGGAAAAGGTTCTGGAGTTGGCGCTCGAAAAAAACCTCGAGCACGTCAGGAAAGGAAAAGCGGCCGAGGCCCTAAATGGCTTCAACCGCGTGTTTCTCCAGGACAGCACGCAAATCAAACTGTCGGAAAAGCTTTCGGAAATTTTCAAGGGAAGCGGCGGAAGCGCCAGCAAATCGATATTGAAAATAGACCTTTTGTACGAGCTTCATAGCGACGAACTCGAAAACATCCTGATAACCGACTGCAAGGAGCCGGACCAGTCGCTGGCGGCGACGGCTTTGAGCCACCTTCGCCGAGGCGACCTTATTATCAGGGATTTAGGATATTTCGCGCTTTCAAGATTAAAGGAAATAGTGGATGCGGAAGCCGATTATCTAAGTCGATTGTTCAGCTCGCTCCAGTTGTATCTGCCCGATTTCAGCGCGGATGTGATCGAAGATCTCGGGGAATTTTTCATGAGGAAATTCCCCGGGGAATCTGTGATCGAGACGGAGGCGCTGCTTGGACGCGATGAGAAATTCCCCGCCAGGCTCGTCGGTTACAAACTGCCCGACAAAGTTGTCAACGAAAGAATCAGAAAAGCCCGCAAAGCGGCTGCAAAGAAAGGCCGAAGCCTGACAAAAAAAACAATAAACTGGCTTCGGTTCGCTTTTTACATTACAAGCGTAGACGAAAAGATTTGGCCCGCGGAGGTGGTCGGAACCATATACAGAATTCGGTGGAGAGTGGAGCTGATTTTCAAAACATGGAAGTCTCTGCTGGGCATCGACTTATTGAAGGGGGCCCGCCCGGAAAGAATCACATGCTTTGTCTATGGACGCCTCATAGCAATTGCCGCAATGACTTCTCTTTACGCGTACGCCGCATGGTATGCTTTTTGGGAGTACGGTCGGGAAGCGAGCGGACATAAATTCTTTAACTGGCTGAAAAGGCGGGAACGCATTAAAAAGGCCCTTTTTTCCGGCATACTGGAATTAATGTTCGATGAAATCAAGCGGGATGTTCTGAAAAATTGCAAACAGCAAAGAAAGCGCAAAACTAGCCTCGAACTTATTGATCAAATGGTTCCATTCATGGATAGCTTCGAGTCCCAAGAATCCAATTCTGAAAAAGCAGAATGCTTAGCCTGATGCGTATGGGGCTCGACCCACCCACCCTACGATCCCGAACCAGGCCCGGAGCTGAGATTTTCCGGCTTGACATTTTTGTCCGTTCCTTTATCATACCCCCGCCATTTGAACCGGTTTTTTCGGAATTCCAGACGATAACTATCGGAAAGTCGTTTTTTTGCACGTCGGAGGCGCGCTCTCCTTGGCACCGGTTCCGTCGAGAAAAGCGTATCGGAAAAAAACTGGTTATAACGGATTGGGGTGTGGGGGGAATGTAGGTTGGGTTGAGCGTCGTCGATTGTTGGGTTTCGCTACAAAATTCTGTCAAACAAACGGATACGGCGCGCGAAATGGTTGGGAAGCAAGCGAAACCCAACATGGAACCCGCTCAACCCAACCTACGCATTGCCGCTCCCCCCAATCCGTTATAACCAGGAAAAAACATCATCGGAGGTTTCGAACCAGATGGTCGAAAAATTGAGAAGATGGTCGCGTATCCCGAAGAATGTCGGGCGTTTTTTTCTTATCGCCTTTTTGATTCCCTCCGCCGCCTGGCCCCAGGAAACATACTTGTTCGAGCGAATGTGGCCGGCACTGCAGCAGCCCTGGTATTTCGACAACCCGCAAGGGGTCGCCATAGACGCCGACGACAACGTCTATATCGCGGATTCGGGCAACAGCCGCGTACAAAAATTTCGCCTCGACGGCACTTTTGTCACCAAATGGGGAACTTCGGGCTCGAAAAGCGGCCAATTCGCCAGGCCCGGAGGAATCTGCGTCGATAAGGACGGCTGCGTGTATGTCTGCGACACCGGTAACTACAGGGTCCAGAAATTCACCTCTAACGGCGAGTTTGAGACCATGTGGGGAAGCTTGGGCGCAGGCGACGGACAGTTCAGTTCCCCCGTCGGCATTGCAGCCGACGACGCAGGGAACATATTCGTAGCCGATTCCGGTAACAATCGCATCCAGGTATTTTCCAGCGACGGTTTTTTCATCGACAAGTGGGGAACTCCAGGGGCCGGCGAAGGAGAACTCGACTACCCCGAAGGACTCGCCATATGCATCGACGGCAATGTGCTGGTGGCCGACAGCCGCAACAACCGAATTCAGAAATTCACCCCGGCAGGGGCCTTTGTATGCAAATGGGGGGCGGGCTCCTGGCCCGACGACGGTTCCCTTTCCAATCCCGGATCGGTCGCTGCGGATCAGGATGGCAATGTCTACGTTACCGACACGTTCGGCATATCCAAGTTCGACGGCCAGGGAGAGTTCGTCTCGACCTGGCGCGGTTCGGATTCGGGCGACGGAAGCATTGGCTATCCGACAGGCATCGCCGTGGACGGTCTGGGAGACGTTTATGTGGCGGGATCTTTTAACCAGGCTGTCTGGAAATTCAGCTCCTACGGGAAAACCATCGCCATATGGGGAAGCACGGGGACAGGAGAGGGCTCGTTCGATTCTCCGTCGGAGATTGCCGGAGACAGCGCGGGAAACGTATACGTCGCGGACAGCGAGAACAACCTGGTTCAAAAGTTCGGTCCCTATGGCGGTTTCATCTCCGAATGGACAGGATCGGACTTTACCGACGAGTTTCACTCTCCCGACTCTATAGCCGTGGACGCCGACGACAACGTGTATGTGCTGGACGATCTGTTCAATACCATCGTCAAGGTGGACAGCGACGGAAACCTGATCTGGGTGCGGGACTACGGCGAAATTTGCGAAGGCTCCTACATGCGGGGAATGGCGGTGGATAGCCAGGGCAATGTGTATTTGCCCTCCTATTGGGGAAGCATGATCGAAAAATTGGACGCCGACGGGCAATTTGTCGCCAGATGGGGAGTTTCCGGCGACGGCGACGGCGAGTTCTGGTGTTTGAACGGCGTCGCGGTGGACGGCGACGACAATGTGTATGCCCTCGATGGACATGGAATCCAGAAATTCACTGCGGAAGGCGACTTTTTGGCGAAATGGGAAAGCTCCGATACAGGAGGGCCGGGGCTTTCAACCCAGTCCGAGGGGCTTTTCGTAGACAACCAGGGAAACATCTATGTGGCGGATTACGGCAACCACCGCATCCTGAAGCTTTCCGGCGAAGGCAAGTACATCGCGCAATTCGGCGAGTTCGGTTCGGACCCGGGACAACTGAATAGTCCCGCAGGCGTTTGGGTCGGGGCGAACGGCAAGGTTTACGTGGCCGATACCGAAAACAACCGGGTCCAGGTGTTTTCGGAAGAAGGCTCGCAGGCCGGGCAGGCGGTCAATGCCAAGGCCGTGATCCTGGCGGGCGGCGGCACCTATGCCGCCAACAACATCTGGGCCGCCACCGAGATGTGCGCAAACTACGCGTATCGCGCACTCCTGTATCAGGGGTATTCCAAGGACTCGATCTACTACCTTTCCGGCCGGACCGATCTGGATCTGGACGGAAACGGCGTCCTGGACGACGTGGACGCCGACGCCACCAACGCCAACTTGCGCAGCGCCATACTCCAATGGGCTTCGGATGCGGATGAGCTGTTCATCTACATGATCGACCACGGCGGCGAAAAGGTCTTTCGCACCAGCGCCACCGAGCTTCTCCAGGCCTCGGAGCTGGACTCCTGGCTCGATACCCTCCAGGAGACGATGCCCGGAAAGGTTTCCTTGCTCTACGACGCCTGTCGCTCGGGCAGTTTTCTGCCCTGCCTGACCCCCCCGGCAGGCAAGGAACGCATGGTCGCCACCAGCGCGTCGGCCGACCAGGAAGCCCTGTTTTGCTCCCAGGGCACTCTCTCTTTTTCCTTCATGTTCTGGGCGCGTTTTTTCAATGGCGACAGTTTCTATACTTCTTTTATACAAGCGTCCAACGGTATCGGTTTGACCTGGGACCAGACACCGCTGATCGATTCCAACGGAAACGGTGTCGGAAACGAGAAGGCGGACAGGGAGACCGCGAGCGCGTTGCGCATCGGAAATCAGACGGCCACCGCCGGAGATATTCCCGTGATCGGCGAGGTTTCTCCGAAACGTACGCTCGATGAAGGCTCGTCGTGTCTGATCTATGCGGCCGACGTGATCGACGCCGACGGCATCAGCCGGGTATGGGCGGTCGTCACCCCGCCGAACCATTCGTCCGGTTCCCTCGACGAACCGGTGACTGACCTTCCCATCGTCGATTTGAAAGCGGTCGGAAACAATCGCTACGAAGTGGACTACGACGGCTTTGCCGTGCCTGGTACTTACAAAGTGGCAGTCTTCGCCATGGATGGAAACGCGGTGGCAAGCTTGCCGGTATCGACTTCGGTGACCGTGGCGGGCGACGATCCGTCTGCGGCAACCGATATCCTGTACTTCCCCCATGTCGCATCCGGAGGCGACTGGGAGACCGAAATTTGCGTGATCAACAAAAACGACGAAGAGGCGATAGAGGGATCGTTCATGCCGTACGACGACGCAGGGACGGCGGTTTCTTCGCCGATTTCCGCGACCCTGGCGCCCCATGCCAGAAGGCAGATCACCGTGGGCGACGAGTTCGAAAAAGCTTCGGCCATCGCCTACATCGTCTTCGAAGCCGACGGGCCCGGCGCGGTCGGCTACGTCAAATTCTACACGGAAGGAAGATACCGGGTCGCAATCCCGGCGGTGTCCGAAGTCAACGAAGGGGACATCTTCGTTTCCCACATCGCCTCCGATGCAACCTGGGCGACGGGAATCGGCCTTCTCAATACGGAATCCACGCCCAAGGACATCGAAATCGAATTCGACAACGGGGAATCCAAGACGTTGCGCCTCGAGGCCAGGGAACACCGGTCGTTTACCATCAGAAGCCTTTTCGGCAACCAGGCCCGCCCGGATATCGCGTCGGCGGTCGTCAGGAACGCAAGCGGTGTCGTGGGGCTGGAAATCTTCGGCAGCGTCCAAGGCGCCGGGAAAAACCTTCTTTCCGGCATTCTCCTGAAGGACGACACTGCCACTGAAATGTACTACACCCATATCGCCAGCGACGCGGAATGGTTCACGGGCATTGTCGCCTACAATCCTTCGAGTTCGGATTGCTTTCTCACCGTCGTGCCCTACAGTCAGGACGGCGAATCGCTGACTCCCCAGGCGGTCAAGGTCGAAGGGGGAAAGAAATATGTGGGCACGGCCCGCGCCTTATGCTTCCCGGACGGTTCGGCCTGGTTTCGAATCGTCGCAACCTCGCCGATCACCGGGTTCGAGCTGTTCACTTGCAGCGACGGAAACCGGCTGGCCGGGTATACGGGAGTCGGCATCGAAAGATCTTCCGGCGTGCTGCCCAAAATCGAATCGGACGGATGGACGAGTATCGCTCTGGTCAACGTCGAGGACATTTCCACCGCCCTCGAACTGACCGCCTACGACGACGACGGCAACGCCACCGCAACCCAAGTCATCCAGATGAATCCTTATGAAAAAGTCATGGGAGCCCCTCGGGACCTGTTTTCCCAGGACATCGGCGCGGCCACCTACATCCGCTTTTCGTCGGACACCCGAATGACCGGTCTTCAGCTCAACAATTCCTCCGACGACATGATGCTGGACGCTTTGCCGGGAATGTGAGGTCTCGCAAAAAGGGCCGTAAGTGGCAACTATAGTGGCTTTGTGTGAGAGGTGGCGACCGACTTTGGGCAGGATGGAAGGCTTCGCGGGCCGATGCCGCTACAATTCATGAAAAACCTTTGCCGGACTCGAGCCGGAGGCTTTTCTTTTTCTCGCCTTTCACTCTGCGAGAGTTCGGTTCCTACTTTCCTGAATCTTGCGGACCTCCTCTACCAGGGATAGAGACTCCTCCCATGCCTGTTCGCAAAAAGAGACGAAAGATCCCAGGGCATCCGGGCAAGGCAGCAGCTCTTTTTCTTTCAGCGCCTGGCCGGCAACCATATGATACGCGGAAAGGGCATCGATATATGTTTTTCTTTGCGTTTTGGGTATGATAATCGGAGGGAGTCCGGCTTTGAGGACCGGAATATTGGCAAGAAGTCTTGCCAGCCTGCCGTTGCCGTCGAAAAAAGGATGGATGCGCACAAAGGAGACATGCAAATCGACATAGGCGTCCAAGGCTTTCGCGCTGTCTTCCGACGCAACCGAGCCCAATAGATTGTTGTACAACTCAAACCATTTTTCCATAAGTCCCGGCACGTCGCCGGGGGGGGCGTACTCGAAAACAATCTGTCTGTCGTCGATGACCATGACGGTCGAATTGGGCTCTTTCTTCCAGGCCCCGACTGGTTTGTAAACATCGATCACCTGTCGTGTCTGAACAGCCCTGTGCAAAGAAAACAAACGGTCTTGCGACAACCCCGTATCATTTTCCACCAGTTGGTAGACAAGATCGATGGCCCTGGCATGGCCCACCACTTCTTCGTGGTCTTTCAGGGGCTTTCCGGAAATGGTGAGCCCCTCTTGCAGAACAAAAGCCGTTTCCCCGAGGGTCAGGGTGTTTCCCTCGATGGCGGTGGAGGCGTGGGTCCAGAGATTGCGCAATTGGACAAGCAAAGATTCGCGCAAGTCCTGATCCAGGTTTTTCAGAAAATTCATTGTCGTTTTTTTCCGAATATAAAATTTTTCAATCCTTTTAAACCATATGCGGATCTTAAGCATGGCACAGACTGCGACAAGGGTGGACAGAGAGTGTCGAAAGAAATATCGGCGGGTTGCGCCAAAATTCGGGTGTTGAAAACGCAATCTCTCCGTTTTCAACACCGTGGCTCGACGCGGGAATGTCAAGATGAAAGACCGACGATGACTATATTTTCCACTTGGACGGCGCCATCGGATACTTCGAGCGCGCCGCCGATTTCGGATGTCGAAGACGGCGCGGGATCGTTGAAATCCAGGTCCCAGCCGCCCTGTAGAAAAATCGTCTTGTCTTCATTCAATGTGACGGCCCCGTAAGGAGACGCATCGGCGGCGATCAGGACAATGCTTTCTTCCTGCGACGGGGCCGCATCCACTGCGTCCTGGATTCCCGGCAGACACCCCATTCCGCCGCAATCTCCAGTTTTCGCCACGTAAAAGGTTTCCCTTGTCTCCACCATGGATTCGAACGCTCCGATGTCTGGCGCGCCCCCGATAGTGCGCGAGTTTCCCAGAATGTCTTCCGAAGACGCGTGGTTGGAACTGGCCGAATTGATCGCCGGGCTTCCCCCCGGCAAGGAGCCGTAATTTGTCACCAGGTTTTCGAACGCCTCCTCTATGCTCGAAGAACCGTCGCCGAAAAAACCGCTGTTCGGGTCCCACCTCGGAAGGGAGACCGTCCCTTGAGCCGGTAAAAGCGGGTCCCCGAACACGGCCGAGGCGTCGTCCGTGTAGTTGATCGCCTCCGAAGTGTCGCAGGGAATGGAATCTCCGCCGTTGTAATACAGATTGTTGTCGATGCCGAAAGTGTCGGTCTCGCCGATGGCGTGTCGGAAAAGTCGTCGGGTCTGCTCGGGTTTTCCGCGCCCATGGTACCCTCGGGATCAGACCAGATGTTGTTGTAGAAATGGATTTCGTCGTTCACCGGGTTCGCTCCCTCCTGCAGGACCCGCATGGCAAAGGCCATGGAGGGCAGATCGCCGACTATGGTGTTGTGCCGAAATACAATGTCCCGTCCGCCTTTCACGCTGAAAGGCGCCCGCATCACGTTTTCGCTGTTTCCGATCATCAGGTTGTTTTCCACCAGAACGTCGAATGCCTCGTAGTACGAAGCGCCGTCTTCGCCGATAAGCACGAAGTTGTGGCCGGTGGTTCCCTCCCAATTCAGAAACACGTTCCGCCTCACCTTGATGCTTCGGCTCCCGGTATACGCGTCGCTGCCGCCGTTGCTGTCCTTGATCACGATATAGCTGCTGGTGTCGTTGTTGTTCGTCCGGCCGCTCCCGGCAAAGTCGTTGAAGAAAATGTTGTCCCGGATGTCCACGTCCTCCACGCTGTTGGCGTCGATATGCTCGTCGGAGCCCTCCTGGTTGTAGAACACGTTGCCCTCCACCGTTATCTGGCGAGCGCCGTTGTTGATTTTGAGAATGTCGTTGTTGTAGCTGTCGTGGAGCACGTTGTTGCGAAGAACGATTCGCTCCACCGCGTCGTCGTCGAGCAGGTTCTGCACCTGAACCACCAGCGCCTCGGCCCCAGGCCCGTCGTGGGCGATATCGAACCCTTCCAAAGTGATGCCCTGCCCGTAGAAACAGGTGACCACCGTGCCGCTATGCCGAAGCCTGGCTTTGTAAAGAGGCTCCGCTCTCACGGTCACACCCTGTGCAAACTGCCCCCGCAACCTCACCCGCCCGCCGTAATCGCCTTCTCCGACAAGAATCAGGCCGCCGTCCTCCGCGTTGTCCAATGCGTGCGTGATGGTCGCCCACGGGTTCGCCGAAGTTCCGACACCCGTGTCGTCGTCGCCATCGACCGCGACATAGTACGTGGCGGCGGACGCTGGCGAGGCCGGGACGAGAAACGAAACGAAAAAAAGAATGAAAAGAATAGAAACGATGGGAAAAAATCTTAGCGATGTATTCTCTAAAAACATGGATACCTCCGATTTTGGGGTATTTGAAAAGAAAAGGCTGCCGAAATCGAGACGTTTTTTTCGCTCCGTTCGGCATTTCGATCACCGAAAATTTTAGACAGGATTGACATGATTTACAAGATTTTTGGTTTTCCTTACCTGGCGACCCGACCTGCTTGCGGGGGGGCCTCCTTGCCAGCCGTTCAGCTCCAGCGGCTCCCAGCGTTCGGTACTCGACAAGCGCGGCCGACTGTTCGAGGATTTCGTCTGGCTCGCGGAGGAGCTTAATCCGAGGACAATCCTCTTTGAAAACGTCAGGGGGCTTGTGACGTCTCGAGGCCATGGAGGCGAGCCGGGGGAAGCTCTCCATCTGGTTCGGAAAGCTTTCGAGGAAATTGGCTACGCCACTCGTTTCGAAGACGAAGTGAACTTCGAATTCGTGCAGGTCGCCGGAAACGAAGCGTTGAAGGAATATTTCCGATTGTGGGAATCCGACAAGAAAAAACTTCCGATCATTTTGGGCAGTCCCGAAGAGGTACGACATCTCCAGCAAGTCCGCGTTTCCGGCGAAGACCATATCCGAGAAACCTTGGAAAGAACGCGAGAAATATTTCCGTCGGATTGGTTCGAAGACCGTTTTCGAAGCGATGAGGATTACTTTTCTCCTCCCAATGGGGCATGGCCGAAATGGACCCACAAAGGGTTGGAATTGACCGGGCATCTGCATGTCTTATCCCGAAAACCCAAGAAACAAGTCGTCATCGGCCTTTTTCCCGTCGAATTGGATCTGTCCTCCTTCGCGCTCTTCGTGGTTGAAAATCAAGGGCTTGAACCACGAAGAACGCGAAGAGCACGAAGACATTAAATCCCCCAAATCCGTTATTACCGAAATTTACCGACCAGTCATTCCCTTTGCAACCTCGCCGAAATCAAAAATGACAATTTTTTCATTTTCTCGACGCCTAATCTGTCATCTTGTCATGCTAAGTCAAGGTTCAACGGAACAACACGATTACTTGTGTGATGTTTATTAAAAAGTCTGGAAAACTGGAAGGACTTTCACTGATCGTTGCGAGTGACCGGATGTCACTCATTCCAGCGTATCAAAACCTTAAAGAAGGAGCATGACCAATGAACACTATTAAAAGAATGTTAATCGTTTCCATCCTGCTTGGCGTGTGCGCAACAAACGTATTTGGATCGGATTCCGAAACGGGGCACCCCATGCGTGGATACGGCGGCCCGCCTCCGGAAGCCTATACTGCATGCGAAGGAAAATCCGCAGGGGATGCCGCAGAGTTTGTAAGTCCTCGCGGCGATACGGTGACGGGCGTCTGCGAGCAGCAAGGCGACAGGCTGGTTCTTCGCCCCGACAACCCGCCCCCCCGCGGCAATTCCGATGGCCGACCGGCGAACTAAGTCAACATCTGACTGAACACAGAGTCTGCTAAAACAAAAAGAGTGTAACCTATTTGTGTTTCCTCTTTCCAACGCTCCAGCGTTGGAACGTATACCAGGACGCTCCAGCGTCGGAGCGCTAAACCAAAGAGCATCACTGTTTTTTCCACACGAATAGGTTACACTCAAACAAAAAGGAGCACGCTGGGAGGAAACAAAATGAAACGATTGGCAAAAATATTGGGTCTTGCGATTTTCGGATTGGCGATGGCCCTGAATGTTCAGGCGGCGGGAGAACTCTATTTCCCGCATGTCGCAACCGCAGGAGACTGGAAGACCGAAATCGGCGTCGTCAATGCTTCGTCGGCCCACCCGCTGGAAGGGGTCCTGAAGGCATATGACGACAACGGGGTCCGGGTCGGCAATGATTTGGCAATAGATCTTGCAGCCAACGCAAGAAGGCAGATTGAAATCGGCGACGAGTATGCCGATTCCGACGACATCGGCTACATGGTCTTTGAAATCGCATCCGGCAGTGCCGCAGGATACTCGAAATTCTGGATCGACGGCCTTTATCGCGCCGCAGTCCCGGCGGTTTCCAGCGTCAACTCGGGCGATATTTTCGTCCCCCACATCGCATGCGACAATGGCTGGTTCACCGGCGTGGCCCTTCTCAACACTACGGGCGCAGACAGAACGCTGTCCTTCGAGTTCAATGAAGGGTCCGTAAAAGACCTGGATCTTGCCGCAGGCGAACACGATGCTTTCACCATAAAGGAAATGTTCGGCGGTCAACTCCCCGACGGCATCGAATCGGCCGTCATTAAAAATGGCGACGGCGTGATTGGAATCGAGCTTTTCGGCAGCGCCGCAGGCACTGGCGCCAGCGCCAACAAATACCTCGGCGGGATATTGCTGAGTGACGACTCCGCATCCGAGTTATACCTGCCTCATGTTGTCGATACGACATTGTGGACGACGGGCGTATGCGTCTATAACACATCGTCTTTGCAAAGCACGTTGACAATTACTCCTTACCAGGAGGACGGGAGCGCCCTGGCGGCCCGGACGCTGACTATCGAGGGAAACGGGAAATATATCGGGGTCTTGCCGGACCTGGATCTGCCCTCGGAAACCGCCTGGTTCGCTATCGAATCTACCCGGCCCTTGAACGGTTTCGAACTTTTCGCCGACCGCAACGGCGACCAGTTGGCCGGATATAGCGGTGTGAATATCAGCGCCAAGCAGGGCGTTTTTGCAAAAATAGAGAAAAATGGAACGACCGGAATCGCCTTCGTGAACGTGGAAGACAGTGTGGCATCCATTGAATTGATCGCCTTCGACGACACCGGCGCTCTTTTGGATAAAGTCGCTCTGTCCCTGCAACCCCATGAAAAAAAGGTGAATTTTGCTAAAAACTTTTTCACCGAAGACATCGGTTCGGCTACTTATATCCGGTATGATTCGGATAGAGAAGTGGCGGGATTTCAATTGAACAGCGCAAGCGACGGCCTGATGCTCGACGCCCTGGAAGCACTTTCAGTTTCAGATGTCTCGGACTCCGATGGAATCGGCTCCGCAGCTGTTGTGATCAATGAAATTGTCGCAAAAGCAACAGATGGCGGCGAAGACTGGATTGAGTTTTATGTTTCAGGAACAGAGACGATCAATTTAAGCGACTACACGGTTGTGGATGACAACGAGGACCGTGAACCGGCCGCGCTGCCCGATGTAGCTTTGGCACCGGGTGAATTTTATGTGGTGATTGCTGCGGACGAAGCACCTGAAGACGGATCTGACTACGTGCCGTTCAAGTTGGGCTCCGATGACTGCGTGAGTCTTTTTCTGGCGGATGAACTGGTCGACGAACTGGACTGGGACGACGGTGATGCGCTCATCGGTTACAGCTACGGGAATTATCCGGACGGTTCCGGAGATCCGCAAATCCTGTCTCCCACACAGGGATATGAAAATCAAATCGCCGAGCGAGGACCGCTTGCGATCAACGAAATTATGGCAAAAGACAGTGACGGCGGATTTGACTGGTTTGAGTTGTACAATGCCGGCGACACGGCTGTAGCTCTTGGCGATTACCAGATCGTCGATGATGGCGAAGACCAGGAGCCGGTGGATTTGCCGGATGTCTCTCTTTCTCCCGGCGAATTTCTGGTGATATATGCCACGGGCGAAGAAACCGAGGAGGCCCTTTACTGGGTCGATTTTAAGCTGGGCGCATCCGACAGCCTGAGCCTGATCTTAAACGACGAAATTGCCGATTACATTGAGTGGGATGACGGAGACGCGCCGGAAGGATTCTCCTACGGTCTCTACCCGGATGGTTCGCGGGATTCTCAAACCATGGAAACGACGCCCTCCATGGAAAATGAACCGATCGACTTTTTTTCCGAAGACACGGTCGAAGATATCTATATCACCATCGACGAAACAGACTGGGAAAGCATCCTTGCCAGCCCCCTGGCGGAGGAATACCATACCGCTTCGATCACCTACCGCAATATCACGGTCGAAGACGTAGCGTTTAGAACCAAGGGCTCCTCCAGTCTTCAGGCGGTCGCCAATATGAACAGCGAACGCTACAGCTTTAAAGTGGACATGAACTACTACGTGGACGGCCAGAAACTGCTGGGCATGAAAAAGATCAACCTGAACAATAATTACAAGGATCCCTCCTACATGAGAGAGCGCATTTCCTACGATATGATGCGCTCCTTGAATCTTCCGACGCCCAGGCTCTCCTATGTGAACCTGTATGTCAACGGCGCCTTGCATGGTCTGTACACGCTTGTGGAACAGGTTGACAGCGAATTTCTGGAAGAAAACTTCGACAATCCGGACGGCGACCTTTACAAGCCGGACGGCGTCGGAAGCGACTTGTTGTGGTACGGGAACGATTTTGCCTCCTATTCCGGAGTCGAGCTGAAAACCAACGAAGAAACCTCGGACAATGCCGCGTTTATCAACATGGTCGATGTATTAAACAATGGCGGCGATCTCGAATCGGTGATCGACGTGGACGGGGTCCTCCGGTATCTGGCGGTCAGCACGGCCCTGTCGAATCTGGACAGTTACCAAGGGGAGCTTGCGCACAACTATTATATCTATGAACAGGACGGTGTGTTTTCCATTATCCCGTGGGATTTAAACGAATCGTTCGGCACCTTTACAATGGGTTGCCGGGACCGCATGGCCATGATCAGTTTGTATATCGACGAACCTACATCCGGCACTTTGGCGGACCGCCCCCTGATTGCAAAACTGCTTGAAAACCAAGAGTACAAAACCGCTTATCACGGGTACATCCAAGTTTTGATTGACGGGGTGATGGATCCGGCGGCCATGTCAACGACCATCGAAGATACGAAAAACCTGATTAGCGACCATGTGGCGAATGATCCCACAGCGTTTTATTCCTATGCGGAGTTCGAAACATCCCTCGGATATTCCATGATCGACGACATCTTCGGACTGCAAGGATTTGTGGATGACCGCAGTGCAAACTTGACGGGACAGCTTTCAGGCAGCGAGCCATCCCAAGGCAACGGGACCGGAAGCTGCGGCGATGACAGACCGCATCCTTAGAACCAGCCCCAAAACCATCAATTGGCTTGACGAAAACAGCCGCTTCATCATAGGGTAACGAATTTAAATTTAAAACCAGACCCCAAAAACACGGAAAAGCTGTGCGATATGAAAATATTAATCGTAGAAGATGATCTGAAAATTTTATCCTTCGTTAAAAAGGGATTGAAGGAGCAAGGGTTCACGGTGGAAGCATCCAGTGACGGAGACGAGGGTTATGAACTGGCGCTGATGGGGGCCTTCGATGTGATCGTTCTCGACATCATGCTTCCCGGACGCGACGGGCTGAGTGTGTTGAGAGGTCTGCGAGACAAAAAAAACACAGTCCCGGTCATTCTTCTCACCGCCAGATCGGCCGTTGACGAACGTGTGGAAGGGCTGAACCTAGGTGCCGATGACTACCTGACCAAGCCCTTTTACATGGAAGAGTTGATTGCGCGCATCCACGCGGCGGTAAGAAGGGCGTCCGGCAAACGACTCAGCGTGCTTGCGGCCGGAGATATCACCGTCAACCTCATCTCCCGGGAGGTCCGGCGCAAGGAGCATGACATTGCGCTGACCGCCCGGGAGTTCGGCCTGCTGGAACTGCTGGTCCGCTCGCCGGGTCGCGTGTTCACGCGCACGCAACTTCTCGAACACGTCTGGGGCTATGATTTCGACCCGGAGACAAACGTGGTCGATGTGACCATCCGCCGCCTGCGCAAAAAGATCGATCCTTCCGGCGGCCCCTCCCTCATTGAAACCGTGCGGGGGGTGGGCTACCGGCTGCGAGGCGAGGAAAGCGCCTCGTGAAGCCGCTGTTGTTTCGCTTCAAAATCACAGGTCTGGCCGTCCTGGCGTCGGGAATCGTTCTGGCGGGATTCGGCTTCTTTTTCCTGGAATCCATCAGCCGGGTGGGCATGGCGCGAATCGATCAAGAGATCAGATCGCTGGGAGAAGGACAGCTCCATGACGATCACCCGCTGCGCCACTGGCAAAATTTTGAAAAGTCCCTGGAATTCATCTACGGCGCCGACCGGGCCGATCGCATTGCCGTAATGATCCGCGATAATGACAACCGGACCTTGTTCAGCTCAAACAACTGGCCGGCCGAGCTTGTCCGGATTCGCACACCCGACTTAACGTTCAGAACTCCCCCGGCCCTCGACGCCGGATTGCCGCCGCATCTTCCATCATCGCCAAAAGGCGCTCCCCCCGACCGTCCTAGCGAACAATTCATCCAGCGGCTGGACAAAGACGGAGATTTGCGGGTGTCGCCCGAGGAATTCGACGGGCCGCCCCATAGATTTAACGCACATGATCGGAACTCGGACGGCTATATCGCCCTAAACGAAGCCCCTCGGCTGCCACCCGGCTATAGGGGCTCTCCTTTGAAACCGCCCCGCGGCGGCAGGGCACCGGAGCAGCCGAAACGCATAAAGGCCCCTGTATTCCAGACCCATGAAACATCCGCCGGACAATGGCGCATCGGATTCATGGGCAACCAGTTTTTCACGCTGGTCATTGCCGCCAACCTGACAGAGCTTCACCGGGAAACCGCTTTTTTCCAAAAGATGTTTCTCATAGCGACGCCCTTTGCCTTGCTGGCGCTGGCCTGCGGCGGATGGATTCTGGCTTCTCGCGCCTTGCGCCCCGTGGCAGTCATTACCCGCACCGCCGAAAAAATCACAGCCCAGGGGTTGGATCGGCGGATATCCGTCGCCAGCGCGGACATGGAGCTTGGACGCCTGGTGGATGTGATCAACCGCATGCTCGACCGTCTGGAGAGAAGCTTTCACCAGGCCATGCGCTTTAGCGCCGATGCGGCCCATGAATTGTTGACGCCGCTGACGGTCCTCCAGGGAGAATTGGACAATGCCATACAAAACGCCCGCGCGGGCTCGGAAGAACAACAGCGTTACAGCACGCTTTTGGAAGAGGTGCGGGGGCTTAAAGCCGTGGTGCGTAAACTCCTGTTGCTGGCCCGGGCGGATGTGGGCCAGTTGCCGCTCAGCCTTGAATCGGTAAACGTAAGCCGTCTCGTCGAATCCGCTGTCGAGGATGTGGAAATCATGGCGCCTCACCTCGCGGTACGGGCGGACATTGCCGAAAATGTATCCGTCACGGCCGATCCGGACCTCATCGGCCAAGTGATCAGAAATATGACGACCAACGCGGTGAAGTACAACCGCCAAGACGGAATTGTACAATTTTGCATCGGCACGGATGCCCGGATGGTATGGTTTACCGTGGCAAATACGGGGCCGGGCATTCCGGAAAAGGATCGTTCCAGAATCTTCGACCGGTTTTATCGCGTGGACAAGGCCAGAAGCAGAAACACCCACAGCGCCGGCCTCGGCCTCAGTCTGGCCCGCGAAATCGCCCGCGCCCACGACGGAGACCTCGTCCTTTTGCCCGATCAAAAAGATGGAATGATTGTCTTCAAACTGACTCTTCCCCAGGCTCCATTGCAGAAAAAAACAAGATCGATCAAGCCGATATAATCCGGGACAAAGATAAAAACGGCGTCGCCGCATGTAATCGATCCGACTGCACATTTTGACAACGAGTGGTCGTCCCGTCCGGCTTTCAAATCGCTTTTTTAAAGCAGCCTCTCTCGAAAACTCCATTAATGGAAACATGTCTCGCTGGTACTATAGTCGAGTTTACCGGAATTGTTTTGATCGTTACGGCAAGCTCGGAACGAACGTCCCCATTTCTCATGAATTTTACAATTTTTTTCTTTGCCCAATTTACCGGAAAACCACGCCTTTCCATTCCTTGTCCGCGCCTGTCATTTCCTTTTGACGGTTGACGGCTGGGGTGATGAAGATTCCACGTTTTAGGGCTCATTTTTGCTGCTTAACGTCGGCGACGAGGTCCGCGCTTTGATCTCCACAAACGTCGGACGGTCGGCAGATAAACAAACTTTCCGTATTGATTAAGGTCGCTCTTTTTGTTAGATTGCCACCGTGTTTCATTTAGTCGAAAGGAGGATTAAGGTTTATGAAACGGATACTGTATTGGGTCACTACGGAGGACCACGACGAAGACTGGTTCGTCGTCGCCTCTTCTCCGGAGCAAGCGGCTTGGTTCCACGAGCGGGAGGAAGGTTACGACGATGGCGATGCTTTTGCCGAAAAAGTCTTGGATATTCCTTCGGAAACCGAGGCCGAAGCGGGCTGGCCATCCCACGAATTGCTTCTCGAACTGGGCGCGAAATTTCTCCGGGAGGACGAACCCAGGGTGGTGGAGATCGCCGGCAAAAAATTCACCGAAGGCATGCTGGGTTCGTTGATCGACGGTATCGTCGACGACCTGTTCGAGCTGCGCGACGGCAACCGCCCGAACGAGACCAAAAAAGGCAGCCTCCATTGAAAATCGACGTACGCAAATCCCCGAACCTGAATGATCACGTGTCGATGAGTCGTATTTCAGTCGCTGGATTCGGCTGCTTTTTCGAGTTTCGACAGGAGTTCAAGCCCCCGTTTTCGAGATCCTCTCGCTGCTCGCAATCGAAAACGCGATTCGGTATCAAACTCTGTCAAGGCAATAGTGGTCAATTCTTCAAAGAGTTTGTTGGTGCTTATTCCCCTGTGTTTGGCCAAGGCTTTAATGCGCTTGTGAGTATCGTCAGGGAGCCTTATCGTCAATGTTCCCATAATTTTACTTCCTTGATAAAGTCGCTTGGTGTTATGATTTTCGGCGGATGAAAATATAATTCGCCGGAAGTTAAATCTTTTGTATTTCTTGTTATAATGAATTCAGCCGCTCCAGCAAAGGCTGTTCAATTGGCCCCCTTCGATCCGGAAAGGAAATTGGCAAAGATTGGCCGCAGGTTTTAAACGGTCTGCGGAAAGTCGGAATCAGTCTTGAAAATGTGGGGAACGGCCTTTTTCCGGCCACAGTTCGGCACCGATCCCAAACTCCGACTTCCCGCAAAGAACCCTGCCGATCTCTTTCTCCGAACTGCTCGAGCACTTTTTCGTCGGACAGGTCCCCGAACCTTTTCCACTGGGCGTGAAGAACGCCGCCTTCCTCGCACAAATCCTCGTGCGCGGCCTTTTTGAACCGCTTCCAGAAGGATTCCGGAGTCTGACCGGCTTCGGTCACGGCCTTTTCCACATCGGCCAGCTCCTTTTCCGGCATGGGCACGGGCTGGTTCTCTCTGCGAATCCATCTGACTTCGGCGGTTTGTTCGCCTGCGGCAAGTTCATTCAAACGGGCGTCCATGTCACGGGACAGACGTTCGATCACATCCGGCGGGAAAATTTCTTATACCATGGCTGGAATCTCCTTTTTTTGAGACGTTTATGTTTTTATCAGCATCGCTAAAAGAGTGTAACCTTGTCGCTTTCTTCACGATCTTGCCTTCATGTTTTTCGATTTTGCGACCTTGAGATTTTGAGTCATAGCTAGCTCGGAATCATCATCGAAACTGACCTCGAGAATTTAATCGCCTTTCGACTTGATCTTTACAGGGGATATTAGAAAAAAAAGCTTGGTGCTTGTTTTGGCCATGCCCCGGCGGAACGCGGACGCGAGGCGTCCTGGTATGCATTCCAACCGGAAATTTCGTGAATCATATCATGCCTTGGTATACGCCCATCAGGGAAAACTTGTCGCCAACTTCGTGCCTGAGGCGCCGGAACGAGAACCGGCTGAAAAGTTATTCGCCATTCAAAAGGATTTTCATCACCCCACTCCGGACGTATTGGATTTCGTCTGAGATTCCGAGTAGTCTGAATATGCGTCCGTCAGAACTGGTATCGCTTGCCAGAGTTTTTCCAGCGTCTTTATGGCAACCCAGCCCTCCGACAACGTATTCGTTATCTGCATGTTCAGGGATACACCGTTATGTTTCGCCTCCCTGCTCAATCTTTCGTGAAGCGATTTCGGCAATCTCAAGCGTATTTGTCCGCTGTATTTCTTGACTTTCATGGGTTGCGGCAATTTGCAGCCGTCCTCTTCGTACACCTCGATAAATCCCCTCAACGCTATCTTAGCCTCTCTGATCGCTTCTTCGGGGGTGTCGCCGAATGCAGACAGCCCTGGGAATTCAGGGACGGTGGCGACGTAGGCATCGTCTTCGTCGCTCCATAGCACGCTGAACGAATATTTGTCCATTTTTTCGCCTCTTCTTGTTAATCGTTTGATTTCAAATCAAATCAAATCAAATCGTTGTCGTCTATGAAGTTCAACAATTGATCTATTTGGTACTGTTTGGCCTTGCTTTTGTCTTTTGTGTCGGGTTGAAAATTCATCATTCCCGTTGGATTGTTCCTTTTATAAATATGATGGCTTCCGCTTGTATTTCTCAGTACGAAGCCGACTTGTTCAGCAAGTTTGCACAATTCCACGAATTTCAAATTCGACGGCGAATTTTTCGCTTTGTCGTAAAGCTTGTTCCTTTTGACCATACGAAAAAATATTGACACCGCATGCGGTGTCAATCCCTTCCTGTTCTATTATTTCATGGAATAAGAATCAACCGCAAAATGAAAGAAGTCCGACGGAGTCGTTCACCCGATAGTCCGTACTGCGGCCAGGCAGGGCGAAATATTCGGGGTGCATCGGCAAGATACGATGCTTTATCAATGCTCGCATTTCCCAACAAAAAAAGGTTTTGGGGAAGAATACCCAAAACCTTTGTTTATCGTGCTTTCGAGTGGTGGGCGGTACAGGATTTGAACCTGTGACTTCTACCGTGTGAATCTGATTAAGCCTTCTTTATTTTCCTATGTTTCTTTTTCATACTTTCCGTAACATACCGAAATCACAGGGGATACGGTCAAGGCCTCGCCAGTGCCGGTTTTCAAAATAAGTGGCACCATTCTGGCACCGCAGGGATAAATGGCACCAAAGTGGCACCGTTTTGGCACCGTTTCCGCCGCATGGGACCGACGCTCCACAGGCCGGGAGACTAAGATAATATCCAAGCTGGACTAAATACCTTTCCGAAAGCGATGCTCTTCGGTTGTCGCCACAACCAATATGGTCCATAAAGGTCTAAATGTCGATATGTTGTGGAAAATCTGGAAAAAAAATCAAAATGGCACATTCGTTTTTAAGACAATTGGTTGCGGAAAAAAACATACAATGCTATAAACAAAAAAAAATGACGGGGCCGCTGGAAACGACCCCGCCATTGAAAAATTGGTCCGCAGGTTCCACTGGGACTCATGTAATGGATTTGTTCGAGGCACCTCCGCCGGCAAGCAATGGGTGCGACGAACAGTGATAAGCCCACCTTACAGGAGCGCTCCATAAAAGTCAACACGCCTCGGGCCGTTTCGAAAACTCTCAAAACAGGAGACACAGAAATGGCGACAAAGAAAACCGCAATCAATCCCGTCAAAATCGACCCGGAACAGAGCTATCCTATCCGTATCATGCGGGATCGATGGAATCTTTCGACAAGCGCGGCATACGCTCTTGTCAAGCGTGGTGTCGTGAATTCGTTGCGCCTCGGGGACAGCCTGATTCGCATTCCGGGATCGGAAATCCTCAGAGTCGAATCCGGGGAAAAATAGAAAACCCGCAACCGGCGAGGCGACCGGCGCGGGTTCGAAAAATGGTGCAAAAAATCGAAACACCATCATATTATCCCGCCTGCCGCCTTTTGTCAATGCGAAAGGTGCGACACATGCAAAAATACCGAGTTCTCAAACCATGCTTCGAGCTGATGCCTGCCGAGTTGAAAAAACTGCGGCAATGGCTTTTGTGGAGAGGCGAGTGGAGCGACAAAAAAGGCAAGTACGACAAGCCGCCTTTCCAGGTCAACGGGCAACATGCGAAGAGCGACGACCCTTCGACCTGGACGACATTCGACGCCGTGGCGAAGGCATATCCGCGCAGGGGATATTCCGGAATCGGTTTCGTTCTGACTGCGGAAGACCCTTTTGCAGGCGTTGACTTGGACCACTGCCGAAATCGCAAAACCGGGGCAATCGAACCTTGGGCGAATCGTCTCGTGGGATTTTTCGACAGCTACTCGGAAATCAGTCCGAGCGGAGAGGGTATCCGAATCTTCGTTCGTGGAAAATTGCCGCCTGGGGGCCGAAAGCGGGGCAACGTCGAGGCCTACGACTCGGGGCGATACCTTACCGTAACCGGGAATTGTTTCAACGATGGTATGCCGATCATGGAACGACAGGCGAAGCTCGAAACCTTCCATAAGAAGTTTTTTCCGCCACAGGAAAAAGAGCAACCACCATCACCACCGCCGAAAGTCGATATCGATTTATCCGACGACCAGGTTATGCAACGGGCGCTCGAATCGAAGCAGGGAGAAAAGCTCCGCAGGCTCATGGAGGGCGACTTTTCCGGTTTTCCCTCGCAGTCGGAAGCGGACCTTGCCTTGTGTTCGATTCTCGCATTCTGGTACGGTGGCGACCGCGAAAAGATCGATGCCGTTGTCAGGCAATCGGGACTTTTCCGGGCGAAATGGGACATCAAGCATTTCAGCGACGGTCGAACCTACGGGGAAAGAACCATCGACAGGGCCGTATCAAAGAACACCGAGCATTACAGACCGAAGAGGCGAAGACATGGCGGATTCAGAACGATTTGACGACATCGAAGGCGAGGTGATCCCGAAAATGAACGAAAAGCACGCCGTGGTGTTCAACGGCGGGAAACTTTTCGTTTTGACCGAGACGAAAGACCCGGAAACCGGCGAAAACGACGTGGAGCTTTCCAATCTGGCCGACTTCAGGACCTTCTATCGAAATCGCCTTGTGCGTGTTCGCAGTCGAAACAAGGACGGGGAGACAGTCGCCAGGAGAAAGAATCCGGCGGACATCTGGATCGACCATCCAGACCGGCGCGAATACCACAAAATTGTGTTCAATCCTTCAAAGCCCGAAATTCCGAAGTGTTACAATTTATGGAAGGGGTTCGCAGTCGAAGCGGACGCCTCGGGCAGTTGCGAGCGATACCTTGAACATATCCTCGAAAACATTTGCTCTGGAAACCGGGCTTATTACGACTGGCTCATTGATTGGCTTGCGGACATCGTTCAAAATCCGGGCGGAGACCGACCGGGAACGGCGGTTGCTCTCAGGGGGCCACAAGGGACGGGGAAGGGCGTTTTCGTCCATAACTTCGGGGCGATATTCGGCCGGCATTACAAGCATATTGCCGACCAGGGCCAATTTGTCGGGCGATTCAACGGACATCTGAAAGACTCCATTTTTGTTTTTGCGGACGAGGCCATATGGGGAGGTTCGAAGGAATCCGAGGGCAGGCTCAAGGCCATGATAACGGAGCCGACGACGATGATCGAGCAGAAATACAAGGATTCAATCGCGCTGAAAAATCACGCCCGATTCATAATAGCCTCCAATAACTCGTGGTTCGTTCCCGCAGGACTGGAGGAAAGACGCTTTTTCGTCCTGGACGTTTCCGACCGGCATATGCAGGACAAGCCGTATTTCAAGGCCATCGTCGAGGAAATGAAAAACGGCGGGATACAGGCGCTTTTCCACTTCCTGAAACACAGGACGATAACGAGCGACCTCCGGACGGCGCCGAAAACCGAATCGCTGTTTTCGCAGATAAAGGAATCGATGGACTCTGTTCAATCGTTCTGGTTCGAGTGCCTGGACCAGGGCCGCATGTTCGACGGGGAGAGCTGGCCGGACACCGTGCCGACGCAAAAGCTTCATGCCAAGTATCTTGACCACTGTGAAAGGCAAAAGGAGAGACACCCGGAACCAAATTCGGTATTCGGCGACCGCCTCATGAAGTTTGCGCCTGGAGTGAGAAAGGGCAGGCCGCGAACGATAACAGGCGAAAGAGAATATGTTTACAAAATTCCATATCTCGAAGAATGCCGGGACGAGTTTGAAAAAACAACAGGCATATCCGGGGTTTTCGATTGATGGTCCAACCCGTCCCAAGGTGGTCACAAAATGGACATGCCTGAAACCCGCATGAATAAAGGCTTGGTCCTATTGGTCCAAGGGGTCTATGAAGTATAGAAAGTTATAAGAAAACAGTGAATATAAAAAGTTTTTTTTCAAAAATACCAAGTCCCCCTGGACCACCCGTTCAAAGCCGCTACTGGCAAGGGTTTCAGGGTCTCCCTTTTTGTGACCACCCTGGACCACCCTGGGACCACCCTGGACCAAAACCGACAAAAGAGGCGTTTTATGAACATCGAACAGCAACTCATGGCGAAAATTCATTCCATGCAGGGTCAACCATGCATCTTGTGCGACCGACCAGCGGACATGGCGGCTTTCTTCGTGCCATACGACTCGGAAGACTGGGGGCTCCGCATGGAAAGACCAGAATTATCGGTTATCCGATATGCTCCGAATGCCGGAAGCTGCCGCAATGCTCGGAATTGGCGGAAGCGGCAATGGCGGCGAAACTCGGATTGAAGGGGGCGAACTGATGGCGGACTATCCATGCATTTTCGCCGAATACGACAAAGCCCTGGACGATTGCCGGGAGGCAGTCGCCAGGGCATACGAAAAACACGGATACCGGCCGGGCGAGTGCGTGGTCATCTGCTGCCCTCGGGGATCCAAATCCCTGAAAATGGCACTGGCGGCAAAACCGCTCGATATCTACAAACTTTTAGCAGAGGAAACGAATCATGGATAAACTTTTCAAATGTCACGTTTGCGGAAAACACAGCTTCGAGACCAACGGCAAGTGTTCGATTTGCGGATCGCCGAGGCAGGCCGGGGAACCAGGGGCCGAGTCGCTCGCCAGACTGAAAAGGGCGGCGGCTGAATCCTGCCGGGCGCTTTCGGAATTAATGGACTTCGTTCTGACGAGCGAGGAATCCGGGGTTGCAACTCTTGTGGCCGGGACATCGGCATGGGAAACTGTTCTCGGGCGAGTCTCTGAAAACTTCAACGCTCTTGTCGATGCCGCGAACAGCTTCGAGTCCGAGACGAAGAGAGGCGCGGCCGATTTTCTTCTTTCGCGGAAAGTCGGGTTGCGTCTTGTGGGGAAAAGCTGATGGCCAGGCGACCGGGCGCCGGAAACGCTCCGCGAGGGCCGCAACCACGGCGCAATTATCGATGCAAACATTATCGAAGTTGCCTGAATTTTGCGAGCGTGAACGATGTTTCACTTTCCTGTGAGCGATGCCGGAATGCCAGGGACCGAACCGGGGAGGAGCTGACCGGGGCCGAAATTTTCGGGTTTTTGCGACTGCGGTATTTCATCGAAACCGGGACCGTTTTCGAACCGGACGGAATCGACCCGAAACGCTCTAAAAAACTCTTGCGGGCAAAAGCAAACGGTGATAATGTAAATTCCGTTGTAAACCTATTAGCCACACATTAACCGAACATACGGGAGAAGAAAATGGACAAAGAAATACTGAAAGCGAAATGGGACGGAGACGCAAATCTCCGCGAAGAATTCCTTCAAGACTTCGAAGCGTTCGCAGCCTATAGCGAAGCGGAAGCGAAGGGCCGTTTTCGCGTAAGCAAAGGCGAAGTCGAAACAGCCAGCGGGCCGCAGAATCGGGTGCAGAGGTGGACCGATCCCGAAGGCGGAAGCGTTACGATTCGAACCGGGAAGGACGCCGACAAGTCAACCGACGAACAGCTTCAAGCCGAGTGGAATTCGAACCGGGCGCTCTGGAACGAATTCGAAGACTTCGAGGAGTTCAAATGCTACCAGCAAAACAAGCACAGAGTCAAGAGCGTAGGAGGTAGAGAGTAATGCAGATTTTCAAGAAGAAAAAGCAGTTCACAAAAGAAGACATTGTCGCCGCATATCGGAAGGCGAAGGAGCGGAAGGAAAAGCTCGAAGCCGAAGTCAGGCAGATTCGCTCCGAAGGCGTCATGGCGGGCGATAGCGTTGACACCATTTCGAAGGCGACCGAAGCCAGCGAGAAGGAAATTAGCATCTTGGCCGACGCGATGGAATATTCCCGCAACGAGCTTGCAAGCCTCATAGAAAAGCAAATCCTCGAAGCCGACGCGAAAGCGAAAGCCGAATATGCCGAGAAGAAAAAAGAGCTTTCCGAGGCTCAAAAGCAAGCCGGGAAGCATTTTGCGGAGACGCTGGAACACCTCCGTTGCTGTGGACTCGAACACCTTGCAAACGCTATCAAAGCGGCGTCCCTGGACGCAGATCCCGACCGCATGAAGTCTTTCGCCGCAGGCATGGGCGAACACGAACCAGGAAGCATTCCCGACAGGCGCGCCGATATCAAGGCGCTTCACCGCGCGGTCGAAGCCGCGAACCAGCACAGGCAAAGGCCTGAAAGTGTCGGGCGCAAAGCCAAAGCGGAAGCGGACATCCTGCTCGGGGAGCTGAAGACATATCCCGCTTACCATATGATGAAAAGCCAGGACGGAAGCTTGGCTTACTTCTTCGGGCAAAAGGAGGCGGCGGCATGAAAAACGAAAAAAAACTGATGCAGTTGGCGGAAGCACTCGGGACTCGCAAGGCGCTCGAAGGCGACATCGAGCGGCGGGAAAAAGAGCTGGAAAAAATCCAGATTCGCTACCAGCAAGCCAAGAACGCCCACAGGTCGGTTGACGAGTACATCAAGGAGAGTCAACGGGTGATGTCCGACCAGGAACTCGCCGACGCCCTGGAGGAGCGAAAGCAAGCCAGGGCGGATATCGAAACCATCGGCGAGGAATTGCGGGGCGCTCAGATCGCGCTCAAACAGCTTGGGAAGCGAAGGGCCGCCCTCGCAGTCGAAGCCGGGGGGATGCTCGAAAGCATGGGCGCCGATGCCATAGCCAGCGTCAAAAGAATCGCGCTCGCTCAGCTCGACGAAACGCGCGCGGCTTTGCGCCTGGAAAAAGCGGAGCTTGCCGGGATTGCCAGCAAGCACGGACTCGACGGGGCCGAGTGTCGCCAATTGTTCGACGACTTCGAAGCCGACCTCGGGCAGTATCGCAGCATCTTTGTATAAACGATCAATGGTCCCGTTTTCCGGCGTATCCGGCGCTTTCTCGGCGGGACCATCGGGACACCTATCCGGGCCATGGGACGGACGGGTGTCCCAACACTTTTTGGCGGGACAGGTTTCCAAATGCTCCATTGGGGAGTCGGTTTTGCAATACCGGGATCGTCGGCCCGTCTCGCCTCCAATTGATGGCGGGCGTCCTGCAATGCTCGGACGGTCCGAGCTGGAGAACGCAGCTCCAAGGGGCGTCCGCCACTCATCATTATGGATAGAGGGCATGCAGCCAGGCACGGGGCAGGAAGAGCCAAGGTTAACCAAAGTAAGGCAGCATGGTAACGAGACGGCGAATGCCGAAAGGCTCATGGACAAAGGCTTTTGGGTCCTTCCAACGGCTTGAACACAAGCAGTTTCGGGCAGCTCGGCTTTTGGCTACGTTTGCGACAAAAACGTCGCTTCCTTTTTCCGAATAACAATAATGTAATTCAACCATTTGCAGGCCTGCCGAGGGCCGATAACAGGAAAAACCTATCACAGGTGAAAACATGATTGTAAGCCAAAGCCAGCTTGCGGAAATACTGGGAGTGACATCCCGCTCAATCCGCCTGTGGGAAAAGAACGGATTGCCGAAAATCGACCGGGGCAAGTACGATGCCGGGCCTTGTGTCGCCTGGTGGAGCGAGAACATTTTTTCCGCAGGGGACGAGCTGCCCGATATCGCCGAGGCCAAGACGCAATATTGGAGCCACAAGGCGCGGCTGGAGAAGGTCAAGGCCGACGAGGCCGAAAGCCTTGTGGCTCCGAAGGAAGAATTCGTCGACGCGTGGAGCTGGAGAATATCCGAGATGCGAAACGGGTTGCTCGCCTTGCCCTTGCGCCTTGCGCCGATGGTTGCGGGAAAGACGGAGCTGGAAGTCAGAAAAAAACTCGACGACGAGCTGTGGCATATCCTGGACAAATACAGCAGGACCGGAAAATGGACGCCCGACAACCCCGAAACCGAGAAAATTCGGAACCGGGAAAAATAATGCTGGACGTCGGGCTTTTTGTGGTATAAAAAAGAAGGCGTCGAATATGAAACGCCTACAAAAAAAAATACATCTTGCCCGATAGAGTCCGTTTGCCGCGAGGCGCGGGGGCCTTTCATAGCCCGACAGCTCTATCGGGCATTTTTTATTTGGAGGTGCGACAATGAAAAAGGTTATCGACGGCTTGCGTTACAACACCGAAACGGCCGAGGAGATCCACAGATGGGATAATGGTCTCGACACCGGGGACTTCAAGTCCTGTGAGGAAACGCTCTATTTGACGGCCAAGGGGCGCTATTTTCTCCATGGCCAGGGAGGGGCCATGTCCAAGTACTCGGTCCCCGTATCCGGGGGGCGCGGCGGCGGAGAGGAAATCGTCCCCATGAGCGCCGACGAGGTTCGGGAATGGCTGGAGGAACACGACGGGATCGACGCCCTGGAAAAATATTTTTCCGACGACATCGAGGAGGCGTAGCCATGAGACTTTTCCGCCAGGACAACACCGAAGGCTATTCCGACGCCCAGCTCGAAGCGCTCAACGCAGAATGGGAGCAAAGAGTCGCCGACACGAACCTCGAACCCGGCGCCGAATACGATTTTCAGGCCAAGGCGTTTTGCGACGAGGTATCGCGGCGCGAGGAGGAAATCCCCGACGAAGAAATCATCGACTTGTCCGAGCTGGAGCAAGCCCTTAGAGACAACGGCTTGATGCCGGGCGAAAGCGACGGGCAGTAAACGTCGAACGACTGCGGGCGCTCGGTTTCCGGGCGTCCATTCCTATCTGGATTTTTTTTTGCGAGGCATGAATTTTTTTCTTGACTTTTCCTTCTTAGCTTGCTAAATTAGTTCTTAAAGAGAGCGGGAAAAACAACTAACTAAAGGAGGAAAAAGCAAATGAGAAACATGGAACGATACGCGACATTCACAGAGCGGGACGGGGAAATGATAGAGGTCGGGGAAAGATTCGGATACCTGGAAATCTCAAAGCAAAAATTGAACGAGGGGTTGACGGTCCTGGACCTGGACAAGCTGGAGGAAATCGACTGGAAGAGATACTGGGAGCTGATGGACTAAACGAAAACGGGGCCTCCTTCGGGAGGCTCCATCAACCAAAGGAGGCACAGGAAAAATGAGCGAACTCGATCTTTCGATACTGGACGAAATTTTCGCCGAACCCGAACCGCCGAAGGAAACCCCAGAGGCCATCGAATTCGGGAGGCAGCTCGACGCCTTCTTCTCCGACGATGGCAAAGCGGACGAGGCATGAGCGACGGGGCCTCCTTCGGGGGGCCTTTTTTTGTGGCCATGCTTTTCGACGAGATCAACAAAAACGCGGCGCCTGGGGATAGGGTGAGCGGTAACAACCTCAGAAACAGGGTTCAGTACACAGAAGGGTCTGTTAAATGCGGAAATTCCGCAAATAACCCTCCACCCAAGCCCAAGTCAGAAAAGCAACCTGCGAAATACACAATCGAAGAACAAGACAAGGAGGTGGTTGTTGAACAGGTTGTGCAACCACTAGCGGAACAACTTGTTCCGCCACTGGCAACCGAAGTGGTAACAAATGTCCCCAAAAACAAGGTGGAGCGAAACGTTCCAGACAACCAAAGGTGGTTCCACGACTTGTGGAACCACCTTTGGTTGTGGCACGTTTCGCCACATGTGGGTAAAAATTACCCACCTGTCCGAAACAGTTGGAACACGAACTAATTTTTTGAGGAGGTATTTTATGAAGGGAGGAGCGAGACCGGGGGCCGGGCGCAAGCCTGGAGTTTCCAAGATCGACGAACGACGGCGGCGGGTGAAGTGCGGCATGTTGCGCCTGCCGAAATGGATGCTGGAGAGGCTGTCGAGCGAACATGGCCGGAACAGGTCCCGTTTCATCGAAGCGGCGATCCTGGAGGCTACGGGATGGAACGAACCGGATTAGAGGAGGTGCTGGTATGGCGAGAAAAACAGAGGGGCCGCGAGTCAGGAAGGTCAAGAAGCGCGGATGCGCGCGCTACGTGGTGGATTTTATCGACGGCGAGGGAAACAGGCGGCGGGTGTTTCTGCCCAAGGGGGCGCTCAAAAAGGAAGCCGACGAGAAGCGGTTCGAGATAGAGGAGCAGATAAGGTCGGACACCTGGATGCCGGACGCCGGAATCCCGACCTTCGAGGAGGTGGTCTCCATGTGGCTGGAATACAAGAAGCCGAACCTGCGTGCCTCGACATGGTCCGTCTACGAAGGCCATACGCGAAACCATTTCGAGGAGTTCCAAGGGGCCAAGATAAACCGGATAAGAACCGCCGACGTGGAGGCCTTCATTCTCGCCCGTCAAAATTCCGGCATGCCTATCGATACGATTCGAAAAATTCTCGTGACCTTGGGGCAGATATTCAAGTATGCCGTCCGTCACAGGTTCATAACGGTCAACCCCTTGGCCGACGCAGAAAGGCCGAGAAAGAATGGAACGACGCCCGAAAAGAATATCCGGATTATGCAGCCCGATGAAATCCGGGCGCTCCTGGAGAACACCGCGAACGACAAATACCGGACGCTGTTCAAGCTGGCCATTGCTACAGGCGCAAGGCAGGGCGAAATCCTTGGTTTGAAATGGCCTGATATAGATTGGGAGAACAGCCAGGTTAAGATAAGGCGCACTTTCAATAATCAGGCATGGTACGAACCGAAGACAAAGCAATCGAGGAGAAACATCGATGTAGGACCGTCCATGCTTTCCGACCTGAAAAAATGGAAGCTGGCCTGCCCTCCCTGCGAACTGGACCTCGTGTTTCCGAACATTGCCGGGGGGCCTGTCAACCACAACAACATGGTGAACAGACACTTCAACCCGGCGCTGAAGAAAGCGGGAATCGAAAGGGTCCGCTTCCACGATCTACGGCATACGTTCGCATCCATCCTGATCGACCAGGGCGAAAATGTGAAATACATCCAGAGCCAGCTCGGTCACAGCTCGCCCACCGTAACCCTGAACGTCTATTCCCACTTGATGAAAAAACAGAATCCGGAATCGGCGGCGCGCCTGGAAAACGCCATCTTTAAAAAATAGATGGCACCGTTTTGGCACCGCCATGGTTTTTCAAAGAAAAAAGGCTTTGGGGAAAAATCCTCAAAGCCTTTGTTTATCGTGCTTTCGAGTGGTGGGCGGTACAGGATTTGAACCTGTGACTTCTACCGTGTGAAGGTAGCACTCTCCCGCTGAGTTAACCGCCCGTCTCGATGATCGAAAATCATTTATAGAATTGTGGGCGCTTCAAGTCAAGTGTTTTTTTGAAAGGTTAGGATAAAAAAACAAACCTTGAGTTTTTTCCCTGATCAAAGGCCGCCTGCCGCATATGTCGAAATTCTGTCGCCCCTAACGGGACTTGCCGGAGACCGGAATCCCACCCCAGGCAATCAATTGCCGGGCTATTGTCTGCCGTCCCTGACGGGACTTGGCAAAGGGCCTTTTTGTCAGGGGACCGAGTTTGGAGTTTTCCGGTAGCGCCGTCTTCCACGACGGCGCGGTGTTCGATGCTCTGCCGTTGAGAAATCCGAACGCAACAAGCGCCGCGCCGCCGTGGAAGAGGGCGCTACCGGGGCTATCCGGCGTTGAGCCTCCATGGAATGACACCAACCGCACCGGTCCGCAGATTTCGGCGGAAAAACAGATCCGGCAAAGAGGATGTTATTCTTCGCCCACCCGTACTCGGAAATTGGTGCATAAATTTGCCGGTTTTGGCTCTTGTTTCGGCCATGCCTCGGCGGAACGCGGACGCGAAGCGTCCTGGTATGCATTCCAACGCAAAGCGTTGGAACGAGACGGTGAAGGCTTGGCTGAAAGATGAAGGCTTGGCCGAAATAGGAACCAAGCCCAAGTAGTCGGAATACCGTTTCAGTTATTGGAATGCCGTCACTTATTCTTTTTCGGGTGTTGCATCTGTTTCCGGGCCTTCTGGTTCAGGGTCCGACAGTGATGTCGGAGAATCGCTTGGGGGTTCCAATGATTCTGTGTCGGGTTCTTTTGTTTCCGGAGTTGGTGTATGCTCTTGCGTTTTTGTAGCTGTCTGGTTTTCGTCGGCCGGGGCAGGGGACAACGCTGCGGCATCGGCGGGGTCGTCTTGGTCTGGCAGGTCGAAAGCGTCGTGTTCGGCGTTGTCGGAACGTAGTTCCGCAAGTGGCGGGACCGCATTCGATTGGTCAAGCTCCACCGTGTCCTCGAAGCGTTTTTCGGTTTTCCCGGCATCCGCCGAATGCTCGGGGGGAAGGTCCGTGTCCGCTGCGTCATCGGAATCGAGCTGTTCTCCGATTTCAAACCCTTCGCTCTTGGTTTCGGTCTCCGATGGTATGTCCTGACCTACGGCGTCTTCGTAATCCGTCAGTTCTGCGTTTTCGAAGCCTTCGCTTTTGATTTCGTTCTCCTGCTGCGCGTCCCGGACTACGGCGTCATCGGCATCCGTCAGTTCTGCGTGCTCGAAGCCTTCTCTTCTGGTTTCGTCCTCTTGCTGCGCGTCCCGGGCTACGGCGTCATCGGCATCCGTCAGTTCTGCGTGATCGAAGCCTTCGCTTCTGGTTTCATCATCTTGCTGCGCGTCCCGGGCTACGGCGTCATCGGCATCCGTCAGTTCTGCGTGATCGAAGCCTTCGCTTCTGGTTTCATCATCTTGCTGCGCGTCCCGGGCTACGGCGTCATCGGCATCCGTCAGTTCTGCGTGATCGAAGCCTTCGCTTCTGGTTTCATCATCTTGCTGCGTGTTCCGGACTACGGCATCATCGGCATCCGTCAGTTCTGCGTTTTCGAGACCCTCGCTTTTCGTTTCGTCCTCTGGGGGTATATCCCGGACCGCATCGTCTTCGAAATCGGACGGTTCTCCGTTTTCGGATCTTTCGTTCTCGATTACATCCTCGGGCGGTTCATCCTGATCTGCGGTGTTTTCGGAATCAGCACCTCCGCCTTCCACCGATTCGGCGGTCTGCGTTTCGTGTTCGCCTGAGACCTCCTCATCGGCGGCACCGTCGGAATTCGGTTGTTCGCCGTCCGCCGATTCGCCGGTTTCCTCCTGTTCGCCCGACGGTCCCGCGAGGGATTCGATTTCCTTGGGGCTGGGGAGGTCTTTCAAGTTTCTCAGGTCGAAGAGTTCGAGGAAATATTTGGTGGTGGCGTAGATGAGGGGGCGTCCGGGGATTTCCTTTCGTCCGAGGATGCGGACGAGTTTTCGTTCCAGCAGGGTACGGATGATTCCACCGCAATCGACGCCACGGATGTGTTCGATGTCGCTTCGGATGATGGGCTGCTTGTAGGCGATGATGGCCAGGGTTTCCAGGGTGGCCTTGCTCAGGCGCACGGGGTTGGGCTGGATCAGGTTCTTGACCCATTCGTGGTATTCGGGGCGGGTCCTGAACTGGAAGCCGCCGGCGACCTCCTTGAGTACGAAGCTTCCGCCCCGGGCTTCGTACTCCTGCGCCAGGGTCTGGGCGGCTGCTCGGATGTCGGCGGCCTCCGCGTCGGGGATGGCCTTTTTGAGGCGCTCGACGGTGATGGGGGACTCGGACATGAAGATCAGGCATTCCACGATGTTCTTGAGATCTTCGGTCATAGATAGAACAGCCTTATGGTCCCCGACTGGGTGTTCTGGACGATGCGGACCAGGCCCATCTTGACCATTTCCAGGATGGCCAGGAAGGTGATGACGACCATGGGGCGGTCCGGCTTTTCCATAAACAGCTCCGTGAACTCGACCGAGCCCCGGGCTTCCATCAGGTCCACGATTTCCGCGATGCGGTCCTTTAAGGTGATGCGGTCTTCGTCGAAGTTGACCCGGTGTTCCCGGGAGACGTTTTCCAGGATGGTCTTGAAGGCTTCGACCAGCTCGAAGAGACCGACCTGGACGTACTGCTGTTCGTCGGGGTCGGCCGGGATGTCGAGCTTGCCCGGCTTGCGGGTGAAGGTGTATTCCCCGAGCAGCTGTCGCTTGGCGAGTTCCTCGGCGGCGGACTTGATTTCGAGGTATTCGAGCAGCGGCCGGGCGATCTCCATGCGAGGGTCCTCCTCGTCGTCGTCGCCGCTGCTCGGCAGAAGCATCCTGGACTTGATATGGGCCAGCGTGGCGGCCATCACGAGAAAGTCCCCGGCCAGGTCCACGTTCATGGCCTTCATCCACTCCAGGTATTCGAGGTACTGGTCGGTGATCAGCGCGATGGGAATGTCGTAGATATCCACTTCGTTTTTCCGGATGAGGTGGATCAGAAGGTCCATGGGGCCCTCGAAGATATTCTCCACCTTCACCTTATAGATATCTTCGCTGCCGTCTTCGTAGATATCTTCGTCCATCGTGTTTCCCCGGATCAGATTTTCAAGGCGGCGCGGACCTCTTCCATGGTCTTGGCGGCGGTTTCGCCGGCCGTCTTGGCGCCGGTGCGAATGATGTCTTCGACCAGGTCGGGCTTTTGCTGGTAGAAGGCCCGTTTTTCCCGGATGGGCGCCAGGGCTTCGGCGAGGTTTCCGGCCATGATCTTCTTGCACTGCACGCAGCCGATGTCCGCCGTGCGGCATTCCTTGTCGATTCTTTCCACGGTTCCCTTGTCGGTGTAGATCTTGTGGAACTCGAATACGTTGCAGATGTCGGGATTGCCGGGGTCGGCCTTTCTCATCCTTTGCGGGTCGGTGATCATGGTGGATACGGTCTGTCCGATCTGTTTGGGATCGTCGGCCAGGTAGATGGCGTTGTTGTAGCTCTTGCTCATCTTTCGCCGGTCGGTGCCCAGGATCTTGGGGGTCTGGGTCAGGATGGACTCGGGTTCGGGGAACACGTCTCCGTAGAGGTAATTGAACCTGCGGGCGATCTCCCGCGTGATTTCCACGTGGGGGACCTGGTCGATGCCCACGGGTACGCCGTTGGCCTTGTACATGATGATGTCCGCCGCCTGGAGCACGGGGTATCCCAGAAAGCCGAACGTGGACAGGTCCTTGTTGGAAAGCTGCACGATCTGGTCCTTGTACGTGGGGTTGCGTTCCAGCCAGGGAACGGGGGTGATCATGGATAGAAGAAGGAACAGCTCGGCGTGCTCCTTGATGTCGGATTGCACGAAGAGCGTGCTCTTTTCCGGCGTCAGGCCGACGCTGAGCCAGTCGATCATCATTTCCCTGACGAACCCCTTGACCTTGCCGGTGTTTTCGTAGTCGCTGGTCAAGGCGTGCCAGTCGGCGATGAAGAAGAAACAGTCGTATTGGTCCTGCATGTCCACCCAGTTGAGAAGGGCGCCGTGAAGGTTTCCGAGGTGAAGCGGCCCGGTGGGGCGCATGCCGCTCAAGATTCTCTTTTTTTCAGCCATTCGATTCTCCTGTCCGTCCGATATTTCCAGGGATCGTTTTCAATCCCGGTCGTCGAAGCATGGTTGTGTTGTTCAATCCGTCGGGGGGGCGTCCCCCGCCTGTTCGTTTTGCGCCGTTTTTTCGGCGGCCAATTGTTTCGCCAGCAGCAGTTCGTCGTCCCGGTCCGCGACCGAGCCGTTGAGCAGGGCGTTTCGCACCGCGTCCATGATCTCCTTGAACGCCGGTCCCGGCGAAAGGCCCATATTTATCAGATCGTCCCCCTTAATTGAAGTCCGAATGTATCTCAATTTTGTAAAATAGTGGGAGATGGCCTTCTTGACCTTCTCCAGCCGCGTGGTGGCCATCATGTAGAGAATCAGCTCGGTCTTGAATTCGCTGAGCTTTTCGTACAGGACGCTGTTTTCCACCGGCAGGCGGTACTCCAGCCACTGGAGGCTGCAGTCGGCCTCCAGCCTGTGCTCGCACAGCAGTTTTCTGTACTTGGGCGCAAGTTCGAGACGCGCGCAGACTTCCTTCGCGGTCCGCTTGTCGGCGTGGCTGGTCAATGTCATCAGATAGACGACCCACTTCATATAGGATTCGTCGAGAAAAAGCAAATCGAACCACGCGATCACCTTCTTGGCGGAATCCAGCAGGTTGATCAGGTCCTTGTCGAGCACCAGGGAGGGGTGGATGGCCCCCAGCATCTTGTAATCGTTCATGCGGATGATGGCGGGAGTGGGGGACTCCTCCTCCAATATCAGCTTCAGCTCGTTGAAGACCCGGCGTCCGCTCAGGCGCTTGAAGAAATCCATTTTCACGGCGTTTTTGATCAGCCCCTCGGTCAGCTTTCCGATGGTGAAATCGAAGCGCTGCTCGAATCGGATGGCGCGGAACACGCGTGTGGGGTCCTCCACGAAGCTCAGGTTGTGCAGCACGCGGATGGTTTTTTCCTTGATGTCCTTGAGGCCGGTGAAAAAATCGATCAGGAGGCCGAAGTTTTCCTTGTTCAGCTGGATGGCCAGGGTGTTGACGGTGAAGTCGCGCCGGAACAAATCGAGTTTGAGCGAACTCATCTCCACCGTGGGCAGGTCCGCCGGAAAGCGGTAATATTCCATGCGCGCGGTGGCCACGTCCACCTTGAAGCCGTCGGGGAAAATGACCACGGCAGTGCCGAATTTGTGGTGGGAATGGACACGTACGCCCTGCCTTTGGGCGTATTTTTTCGCGAACGCGATGGCGTCTCCCTCCAAAACCACGTCGATGTCCTCATTGTTTCTGTACAGGAACAGGTCGCGCACGAAGCCGCCAATCAGGTAGAGCTTCAAGTCCATTTCGTCGGCCGTCTGTCCCAGGGTTTCCAGGATGCTCATGATGCGGGGGGAATGGCGCTCCACCAGGAATTTCTTGACGTTTCTGGTGCGGGCGCGGATGTTCTCCTTCAAGGGATCGGGGCTGTTGTCCGAGACGAGTTCCGACTTTCTGACCAGATGGTTGAGCAGGTCCGTGCGGGTGATGACCCCGACGATCTTTCCGCCTTCGAACACGGGCAGGACCCGTTGCTTGTTTCCGATGATTTTTTCCTGGATTTCGGCGATGTCGGCCTCGGGTCCGACGAACTCCACCTCGTTGGTCATGTATTCGGCGACTTTCAGATTGTCGAGTCCGAGGTAGAGGGCTTTTTCGACCACCATGCGGGTGATGTAGCCTTTCAGGTCGTCCCTGTCCTTGTCCTTGGCGGAGATCACCAGCGCGTTGATGTTGTATCGCGTCAGAAGGTCCTTGGCCTGGCCGCAGGATATGTCCGGGTCCGCGAGGATGGCCGGGGAGGTCATCAGGTCCGAGGCCAGCCGCCTGGAGCGGATTTTCCTGTAGAGCATGTCCACGAGTTCGTGCTGTGCTTGTACCAGGGTTTTACCGCGGATGGTCCCTGCGGCGGCGAAGGGGTGTCCTCCTCCGCCGAATTCCTGGATGACGGCGGCCACATCGACTTCCTGGATTCGGCTTCGGGCGGTCACGTAGATTTTGTTTCCCATGCCAGCCAGGGCGAAGATGGAGTTCAGGTTCTCCATGCGGACCATCTTGTGCACCAGAAAGGCGAAGTCCGGCACGTAATGGTCCGTGCTGACCGCCGTGACCACCACATCCACGCCGTTTACGTTGTAGTGGACCGCCCCTTGAATCATGTCGTTGAGCAGGCCGACTTGCTCCGGGGTGATTTCCCTGGCGATCATGTCCGAGACCGTGTTGAGGTTGGCCCCTTTGGACAAAAGCGTGGCCGCCGCCCGGAAATCGCGCTCGGTGGTGGATGGAAACGTGAAGGAGCCCGTGTCCTCGTAGATGCCCAGTATCATGATGGTGGCCTCCTCCGGGGTGATTTCCACCCCTTGTTCCATCATGATCTCGGTGAGAATGGTGATGGTGGCCCCGGTGGCGTAAAGGACCTCGTAGCGCCCCTTGATATCGTTGGACATGGCGGGGTGGTGGTCGTAGATGTGGACCTCGACATCGTCGTCGGCGGCCAGGGAGGACAGTCGTCCGATTCTGGAGGGCTGGCGGGTGTCCACCAGGACCAGTCGCCGGACTTGGTCGAAATCGATCCCGTTCATGTCCGCCATGTTGAACAAATACGCCATGGAGTTGATGAAAAAGTTTCTCAGGGTATGCTCCTGGGAGCCGGGAAACACCACCACCGAATTCGGATAGAGCTTCTGGGCGGCCAGAAGGGAGGCGACCGCGTCGAAGTCGGCGTTCGCGTGGGTGGTGATTACGGTCAAGTCTTTTTTTGCGTACGGATTTGCATATGGATGGGTTGCGCTCAAATTGTCACTCCGGAATTTGTCGGCGGCATTCGTTCGTTGGTTCATCGCGGATTTGTGGGAAGCGACAAAGGTAACCAGAGCTTCCAGCTCTGGTCCCATATCGCGAATATGCCGCCGCTTGGAAGCCGAGTCAAGCCAGACCAGGATGGTCTGGTTACCATCGACACACCTTTTCCCGCAAATCCGCGATGAACCCGTTCGTTTTGCGATTTTGGGTACAGGTCGTTTTTCGGCACGATGGTCGAAAAAAAATGCTAAAATATAATCATTGCGGATAATTGACAAGGGAAATATAGAGGATGTTCGGATGCCTTTGTTCCACGTACGGACAGCGGCGGGATTTTTCGGGCCAAGCTAGTTGTCGTTTGATTTCATTTGTGATAATAATCGAGCCAGTATAACGAATCCGACGAATCATGTCCTGAAACCGCAACAGAGAAAATGACCCCGAAAACCACCGTCGTTCTTTCGACCAAAAATAAACAGAGGAGCTAAGCATATGCCGGTTTATCTGTGGGAAGGGAAAAACAGATCGGGCGATGTTCAGAAAGCGGAGATGGAGGCCCCCAACGAGGAGGCTGTCCGCGCCAACCTGAACAGGATGAGAATCACCCCCACGAAGATCAAGAAAAAGCCCAAGGACGTTTTCGAAAACGTCGCTTTTCTCCAGCCGAAGGTCAAGCAGGCCGACATCATATTGTTCTGCCGCCAGTTTTCGACGATGATCGACGCCGGCCTGCCGATCATCCAGTGCATGGACATTCTGTGCAGCCAGCAGGAAAACGTCACGTTCAAGAGGATGCTCAAGGATATCAAGGAGTCGGTGGAAAGCGGCTCGACCCTTGCCGAGTCGTTGAAGAAGTACCCGGAGCATTTCGACAACCTATTTGTCAACATGATCGCCGCCGGAGAGGCGGGCGGCATTTTGGACACCATTTTGAAAAGGCTTTCCGCCTATCTTGAAAAGGCGGCCAAGCTAAAGTCCCAGGTGAAAGGCGCCATGACCTATCCCATCATCACCATGATCATCGCGGTGCTCGTCGTCGGCGTCATCCTGGTCTTCGTCATTCCCGTATTCCAGGAGATGTTCGCCGACTTCGGCAGCGAACTGCCCGCGTTCACGCAGCTGGTCGTCAACGCCAGCAATTTCACCAAGTCCAACATTATCTACATGATCGGGGCGGTGGCTATTTTCGTGTTCGCGTTCAAGAAAATGTACAAGACGGAGAAGGGACGCGACGTCATCGACAATTTGATGCTGAAGCTGCCGGTGTTCGGCATTCTGCTGCGGAAGGTGGCGGTGGCCAAGTTCACCAGGACCATGGGAACCATGCTTTCCTCCGGCGTGGCGATTCTGGAGGCGTTGGACATCGTGGCCAGGACCGCCGGAAACAAGACTGTGGAAAAGGCCATCTACAATGTTCGCACCGGCATCTCCGAGGGGCGCACCATGGCCGATCCCCTTGCCGAGACCGGGGTTTTTCCGGCCATGGTATGCCAGATGATCGCCGTTGGCGAATCCACCGGCGCCTTGGACGCCATGCTTGAGAAGATCGCGGACTTCTACGACGAACAGGTGGATCAGGCGGTGGATAACCTGACCTCCATGATCGAACCCTTCATGCTTGTCTTTCTGGGGGTCACCATCGGCGGTCTCGTGGTCGCCATGTACCTGCCCATATTCAAGATGGCCGGCGCCATCACGGGGGGGTAGAAAACGGCCTCGATGAAATACGAATTCGATTTTTTCCGGGGGCTGAAATGGCTCATGTTCTTCCGGGTCGTATTCACCACGCTGCTGTTGGGATCGACCATTTTCATCCAGCTCGGCGAGGCGTCCTATCTTTCCATCCCCCTGCTGGTACTCTACGGCCTGATCGTTTTCGTCTTCATCCTGTCCTTCATATATGCCATTCTGATCAGATGGGTTAAAAAAGGACGGATTTTCGCGTTCTTCCAGCTGGCCATGGACACTTTCGTGGTGACGATGATCATTTTGGTCACCGGCGGTTTTTCAAGCATATTTTCATTTCTGTATCTTCTGCTGATCATATTCTCCAGCATGTTGCTGTTCAGAAAGGGAAGTCTGCTGGTGGCCTTTTTGTGCGTTATCCAATACGCCGTTCTGGTGGCCTTGGAGTACAATTCCGTAATAAATCCGTTCGGGGTAAAAAGCGCCTTGACCGCCGATTATTTCCAGTTCTCGTATGTCGCCTACAAGGTCGCCAACATCACTGTGGCGTGTTTCGGGGTGGCCCTTTTAAGCAGCTTTCTTTCCGAAAGGGAGCGAGGTGCGAAACAAGAGCTGAAGTCCATGGAAGAGCATGTCAAAAGGGTGGAAAAAATGGCGGTGGTCGGAGAGATGGCTGCGGGACTGGCCCACGAGATAAAAAACCCGCTCGCCTCTTTGACCGGTTCCGTCCAGATATTGCGCGAAGAGATGGACTACGATCCAGTCCGGGACAAATTGATGAAGATCGTCCTGAGAGAGGCGGACCGCCTGAGCACTCTTGTAGCGGATTTTCTGATGTTCGCAAGGCCGCCCCGGGGAAAGGTGCAGCCCATTCTTCTGGACCGCGCGGTGGATGACACCGTCTCGCTGTTCGAGAAAGACAAAAACATTTCGGACAGAATATCCGTCGAGAAAGATTACGAGGCCGACGTTTGGGTGGAGTTCGACCCGTCGAATTTGAGGCAGGTCCTTTGGAACCTCTTGCTCAACGCCGCCGAAGCCATAGAGGGGGACGGCAGAATCGAGATAACGGTCCGAAACTCCGGCGGTCACGGGAGCGTCGAGATCGCCGACAACGGATGCGGTATTTCCCCGGAACAGATCAAATCCATTTTTTCCCCGTTTTTCACCACCAAGGCCGAAGGCACCGGCCTCGGCCTGTCCATCGTCCACAGCATTCTGGAATCCTATGAAAGCACGCTCGACGTAGAGAGTTCCCAGGGGCGCGGCACCAAAATGATCCTGAAAATAAAGAGCGCCCAACCGCCAACTAAAGCTTGACACCATCGTTCAAATACGTTAGCAAATCCAGTTTGATCTTCCCTTCGCGTCGTCCAAGTCGCGATGGCTTGAAAAGAGCATATCGACAGGATATGCTCCTCGCAGGAGAGCGAAGGAGATTTGTTTCATGGAAGATCGTTACGATGTTGCCGCCTCGCTTGCGATTGTCAGTTTCAAAAGCGAGGATTTTTTTTATGTATTCCACCGCATGAGTGAATGAAAAATGGACAAGGAAAGCAGGATTCTGGAAGCACGCAGGGAAAAAATCAAACAGCTCGAAGAGATGGGGGTCGCGCTGTTTCCCAACGATTACCGGGTGTCGCACACGATCCGGGAAATACTGGATCTGACCGAAAAATCCCCTGAGACCCTGACTGCGGAGCCCCCGCCGGTTTTCGCCGTCGCGGGCAGGATGATGGCTGTCAACCGTTTCGGCAAGGCGGCGTTCATTCGGTTCAGGGACCGGTCGGGCCAGATTCAGGGCTATATCAGGAAGGACTTTGTGGGAGACGAGGCCTATGATGTGTTCAAAAAACTGGATATCGGGGACTTCGTCGGCGTAAAGGGAAAAATGTTCCAGACCAAGACCGGGGAATGGACCGTGCAGGCCGAAAAGTTCAGGCTGTTGAGCAAGTCGTTCAGGCCGCTTCCGGAAAAGTTCCACGGTCTCAAGGACCCCGAGAAGCGTTACCGCCAGCGCTATCTGGACCTGATGATGAACGAGGATTCGCGGGAGAAGTTTCTGGTTCGCAGCAAGCTCGTTCGCATTGTGCGGGACTTTCTGACCGAAATGGACTTTCTGGAGGTCGAAACTCCCATGATGCAGCCCATTGCCGGGGGCGCGGAAGCCGAGCCGTTTACCACCCATCACAACGCCCTGGACATGGAGCTGTTTTTGAGAATCGCGCCTGAACTGTACCTGAAGCGCCTGGTGGTGGGGGGCTTCGAGCGGGTTTTCGAGATCAACCGAAACTTCAGGAACGAGGGCGTTTCCACCCAGCACAACCCCGAATTCACCATGCTGGAGTTCTATTGGGCCTACGCGGTCTACGAGGACCTGATGGATCTGACCGAAAAGATGATTCGCCGGGTGGCGAAGGAACTCAACGGCTCGGAGCAGGTGGAGTACCAGGGAGAGACCATCGATTTTTCCGGGCCCTGGCGCCGCATGACCCTGGCGGAGTCCCTCCATGAGCTGGGGGGCGTGGATCCCGCTATGCTGACCGACAAGGACGCGCTCTTGCAGTTCGCGGAGCAAAACGATGTCAAGGTCACCAAAACCCGCAGGCTGGGAAAGGTGATCACCAAGTTGTTCGACGCTCTGGTGGAACCCAAACTCGTCCAGCCCACTTTCATCACGGGCTATCCGGTGGAGGTGTCCCCCCTTTCCAGAAAAAGCGATGTGGATCCCGACCTCACCGACCGTTTCGAATTGTTCATCGCGGGGCGCGAACTGGCCAACGGCTTTTCGGAACTCAACGACCCGTTGGACCAGAAACAACGGTTTCTCATGCAGGTCGAGGACCGGGAGGCGGGGGACCAGGAAGCCCATTTCATGGACGAGGACTACGTGGAGGCGCTTGAGTACGGCATGCCCCCAACGGCCGGGGAGGGAATCGGCATCGACCGTCTCGTCATGCTGTTCACCGATTCGGCGTCCATACGGGAGGTCATATTCTTCCCGCACATGAGAAGGAGCGAGAGGGCGTAGCGCCATGTCTTTCGAAATGTTCGTCGGCGCCAGGTACCTGAAGGCCAAGCAGAAGGAGACCTTCATCTCCCTGATCACGGTGCTGTCCATTGCGGGGGTCACTGTGGGGGTCATGGCCCTGATCATCGTGATCGCTGTGATGGCAGGGTTTGAATCTGACCTGAAAGAGCGCATTCTGGGAGTGGAATCGCATTTGGTGGTCCTGCGTCATGGAGGAAGCATGCCCGACTACAAGAAGGTGCTCGAAAAGGTCGATGCGACCGACGGCGTGGAGGCCGCCACGCCTTTTATATATACCCAGACCATGCTGCGCTCCTCCTCCGGCGTTTCCGGAGCTGTCCTTAGAGGCATCGACCCGGCGACGGTCAAGGGCGTGGTAAAGGCGTTGGGAGAGGTCGAGCCTCCCGCGCAACCCGACAAGTCCGCTCCGGCGTCCGAGATCGAACCCTCCATCGTGCTGGGAAAGGAGCTTGCCAGGAGTCTCGGCGTCTACAAGGGGGATGTCGTCTATGTGATATCGCCCACCGGGATCATCTCCCCCATCGGGCATGTTCCCGCCATGCGCCGTTTCAAGGTCAGCGGGATTTTCCAATCGGGCATGTACGACTATGATGGTTCCCTGGCCTATATCAATATTGAGGAGGCCCAGAAACTCCTTCGCATGGGGGACACGGTGTCGGGCATCGAAATACGGGTGGACGACGTCTACAAAGCCGGAGAGATCGGTCAAAAGATCGTTTCCGAACTGGGTTTCCCCTTCTGGGCGCGCGACTGGATGCAGATGAACCGCAACTTGTTCTCGGCGCTGAAGCTGGAAAAAACCGTGATGTTCATCATTTTGGCGTTGATTATTCTGGTGGCGGCATTTAATATCGCGGGGACCCTGATCATGACGGTCATGGAAAAAACCCGGGACATCGCGATTTTGAAGGCCATGGGCGCCACGGACTCCAGCATAGGCAAGATTTTCGTCGTTAAGGGCGTGGTCATCGGCGCGGTCGGAACCACAATCGGCGTGGTTATGGGCTTCGTACTGTGCATGTTGTTGAAAAAATACGAGTTTATCGAACTGCCCCCCGATGTCTATTACATCACCAAGCTTCCCGTTCAGCTGGAAAGCTTGGACGTATTGCTGATCGCTTTGGCGGCCATGGTGATTTGTTTTCTGGCCACGCTCTATCCGGCCCGGCAGGCGTCCAAGCTGAACCCGGTCGAGGCGATTCGCTATGGATGAAACAATGATCGACTCAAAAGACGAAAACGCATCGGGCAGGGCGACAGGAAAGCCGGGCGCGGAGGGTTTCATTTCCGCCAGGGGCTTGTGGAAAGGGTTCGACAACACCAAGGCCCGCATCGAAATCCTGAAGGGCGTCGATTTCGACATTCCTGCCGGGGAAACGCTTGCTATCGTGGGGGCCTCCGGGATTGGAAAATCAACGTTCCTGAATCTTTTAGGCACTCTGGATCGCCCCGAAAAGGGCAAAATCCTGTTCGAGGGGCAGGACATCTTCGAATTCGACAACGAAAGACTCGCAAAGTTTCGGAACAAATCCATAGGCTTCGTCTTCCAGTTCCACCACCTGTTGCCCGAATTCAGCGCCATGGAAAACGCCATGATGCCCTGCCTGATCAACGGCATGGACAAAAAACAGGCCGGGGAGCGCGCCGAGCGGATACTGGTCCGTGTTGGCTTGGAGAATCGGTTGCACCACCGGGTCACGGACCTGTCGGGCGGAGAGCAACAAAGGGTTGCGTTGGCCCGCGCTTTGGTGCTAAACCCTCTGGTGTTGCTGGCCGACGAGCCCACGGGGAACCTGGACAGGAAAAACAGCGGGCAGGTCCACGAACTGCTGCTTTCGCTCAACGAGGAACTGGGAATGACGCTGGTGGTTGTAACCCACAACATGGAGCTTGCCTCTTTCATGTCGCGGCGAGTGACGATAATGGAAGGAAAAATTGTCGAAACGGATTGAGGTCCTTTTATGAAAAAACGATTTTGCGTTCTGTTTTTGGCCCTTGCCTTCATGGTTCCATCCCGGGCGTTGTGCCAGGAAAAAGTCCGGGTCCTGATCGCCCCTTTCGAGATCAACGCCAGCCAGGAGAGGATGCGGCTGCGAGACGAGATCCCGGACGTTCTGGGCAAGCAGCTGGAGGAGGCGGGCGCGAATATCGCCCGGCTGCCCGAGGGCGCCTCCTTTCCCGAGCGAATCGAGGGCGCCGAGGTCGCCAAGCGCCTGGGGACCTTGAGCGCCGCCGATCAGGTGATACAGGGAAGCCTGACGTGGATCGGCCAGAAGTTCAGCCTTGACGTCAGAATGTACCAGACCTTTGCGGACAAGCCCCCGGAGATATTTTTTCGGGAAGGCCAGGGCGCGGCCGATCTTTCCAACAAATTGCGGGAAATATCGGAGGACATCGGCGTCAAACTGTTCAAGCGCGAAAGGGTGAAGGAAGTCGTGGTGGAGGGCAACGACCGCATCGAGGCCGACGCGATCAAAAGAAAAATCTCCACCGCGCCAGGCGACGTTTTTCTTGCCAAGAGTCTGTCCGAGGACTTGAAGAACGTTTTCAACATGGGCTATTTCGAAGACGTTCGCGTGGAGTCCGAAGACACTGCCGACGGCAAGCTCATCGTTTTCAAGGTGAAGGAAAAGCCCACGGTCCGCATGATCAAGATCAAGGGCAACACGGTCTACGACGAGGAGGAAATCAAGGAGAACCTGGATATCCGAACCGGTTCCATTCTCAATATTTTTAGAATCAACAGCAATGTCGAACGCATCGAGACCATCTATAAGGAAAAGAACTATCACAATGTGAAGGTTGGCTACGAGATCGATGAGCTGGAGAACAACCAGGCGGATCTGCGGTTCGTCATCGACGAGGGAGACAAGGTCCGGATCAAGAACATTTTCATCGAAGGAAACGAAACCTACGACGACGACGAACTCAAGGACCTTATGAAAACCTCCGAAAAAGGTTTCTTCTCCTGGCTGACCTCCTCCGGGGACCTGAAGCGGGAGGATTTGAACCAGGATGTGGGCCGGATACAGGCGTATTACCAGAACCACGGGTTCATCCAGGCCAGGGTCGGGGACCCGAAAATCGAGTTCAAGGAAGATTATATCGACGTGACCATCAAGCTCGATGAGGGGCCCCAGTTCAAGGTCGGAAAGATCGGGCTCAAAGGCGATCTGGTTTTGCCCGAGGAGGATTTGATGGCCAAAACCCAGATCGCCAAGGAAACCTACTACAACCGCGAGGTGGTCAGAAACGACGTTCTCGCCCTGACCGACCTGTATTCCGACGAAGGCTACGCCTACGCGGACATCGCGCCGACCATCGATCAGCACGAACAGGACCTCACCGTCGATATCGTCTACACCATCGACAAGGGCCCGCTGGTCCATTTCGAAAAAATCATGATTACGGGAAACACCAAGACCCGCGACAAGGTGATTCGCCGCGAAATGAAAGTCTACGAACAGGAACAATACAGCGGCCGCTTGTTGAAAAGGGGGGTGAAAAACCTCTACAGGCTGGATTATTTCGAGGATGTCAAGGTGGACACGCGCAAGGGCAGCACGGAAGATTCCATGGTTTTGCGCGTGGATGTCAAGGAAAAGCCCACGGGGGCATTCAGTTTCGGCGGCGGATACAGCAGCGTGGAGGACGTCTTCGTTATGGGATCCGTTTCCCAGAAGAACCTGTTCGGAAGAGGACAGGTACTGGAATTGAAGGCCACCCTGGGCGGAAAGACATCCCGGTATACGCTGAGTTTCACGGAACCCTGGTTGTTCGACATACCCCTGTCCTTCGGAGTGGATCTTTACAAGTGGGACAGGGACTACGACACATACGACAAGGAGGCCACCGGCGGCGGATTGCGTTTTTCCTATCCCGTCTTCGATTATACGCGCGTGCATTTGGGCTATAAGTACGAGGTGGCGGATATCACCGAAATCACGGACGACGCTTCCGATTCGATCAAGGAACTGGCCGGGGAGAATACGGAAAGCGCGGTTTCTGCAGCGATCCGTTACGATTCCAGGGACCGGGTCTTCAATCCCACCGAGGGCCAGAACCACGCGTTGACCGTCGAGTACGCGGGCCTCGGGGGAGACATCGGCTACACCAAGGTCACGGGCGAGGCCGGGGTCTATATCCCCTTGTTTTGGTCGACCAGGGGCCTGATCCACATGGAGGGAGGCTGGGTCGAAGAGGCCGCCGGCAAGCTGCTTCCCGACTACGAGAAATTCTATCTGGGCGGCATAGATTCCATGCGCGGTTTCGACTATAGGGACATCCACGCCACGGACGAGGACGGCGCGGAAGTCGGCGGAACCAAGTACGTGCAGATGAACCTGGAATTCATCTTTCCTCTGGTCGAGAAAGCCGGACTGGTGGGGGTTATTTTCTACGACACCGGAAACGTCTACGGCGAGGGCGAAAGCGTGAATCTGGGAGAATTGCGGGAAAGCGCGGGAGGAGGGTTCCGATGGTATTCGCCCATGGGGCCGATTCGAATCGAATACGGATACATCCTCGACTACCAGGACGAGGAGGACCGGGGCCAATGGGAATTTTCCATGGGGGCCACCTTTTAAACAAAGAAAAATACAACATGTAGGGGGTATAGAATGCTGAAGCGTTTGAACATCGTTTTTTTCGCGACCGTTTTTGTTTTGATCGCATTTGTCGGGATCTGCGCCGCGCAGACGGCAAAGATCGGAGTCGTGGACTATCAGAGGGTCCTGGACAGTTCCAGCGCGGGAAAGACGGCGGAGGCCAAGGTCGCCGAAGAGCACGAAAAGATGCAGGCCAAGCTCAAGGGCATGGAAAAAGAGGTTATGGAACTCAAGGAGAAGCTCGAGCGCGAAGCCCTGGTGATGAGCAAGGAGACGCGCGAGGAGCAGGAACGGGAATTCCGGATCAAGGTCAACGACCTGAAGACTACGGAAAAGAAGTTCGTATCCGACCTGAAGCAAAAGGAAAGAGAGCTGATCGCTAAGATCCAGGAGGACGTCAACAAGGTCGTCGAGGAACTCGGAAAGAAGGAGGGGTATCTTCTGATTCTCGAAAGGCGGGAATGCGGAGCGGTCTATTTTCCCGATTCCATCGATCTGACCGACAAGGTGATCGACTCCTACAACAAAAAAGCCGCCAAAGGCGGATGATTTTTACCGAATGAATGCCATGACGAACCGAAAAGTATCCGCGCTGGCGCAAGAGGCGGGAGCGCAGTTTGTCGGAGATCCCGAAAAGGCGGTCGCGGGGGCCGCGCCCTTCGAATCTGCGGGACCCGAAGACATCACGCTGGCCGAAAGCCCCAAATATCTCAAGGAGCTTGACAAAACCGGGGCCGGGGCTGTAATCGTCCCGGAATCCTTCAAGGATTTCGAAAAGTATGCCGGCGCGGAAAGACCGTGTCTGCTTCGAGCGAAAAACCCCAGGGCGGTCTGGGCCAGGATCATGCAAGTCCTGTATCCGACCCGCCATCCGACATGGGGGGCGAACGATTCGATGATTCATACGGGCAAGAATTTCCGTTGTGGAAAAGACCCGAACATCGGACCGTACTGCGTGATCGGAGACGACGTCACCATCGGCGACAGGGCCGTGATCTATCCGCTGGTTTCCATCGGCGACGGATGCGTGCTGGGAGACGACGTGGTTGTGTACCCCAACGTCACCATTGGCTGGGGCACCCGCATCGGGAATCGAAGCGTCATCCATGCCGGAACGGTGATCGGCAAGGACGGGTTCGGTTTCGCCCCGGACGGCGAAAAGTGGGAGAAGATACCGCAGACGGGCATCGTCCAGATCGACGACGATGTGGAAATCGGAGCGCTGAATACCATCGACCGGGCCACATTCGGAAAGACCCGAATCGGTTCCGGTGTCAAGACGGACAATCAGGTCCAGATCGCACACAATGTGACCGTGGGCGAAAACAGTCTTTTGGTGGCCAAGGTGGGCGTGGCGGGCAGCACCAGGATCGGCAAAAACGTAATCATGGCGGCCCGGTCGGGGGCCTCGCAGCACGTTGTCATCGGAGACGGGGCCGTGATCGGCCCCACGGCGGGCGTTGCCAAGGATGTGCCCGCCGGGGCGGTTCTGTCCGGCGCTCCCGCCTACGATCACCGTCGATGGCTCAGGGTGCAGCGGATCATACCGGAGCTTCCGGAATTGAAGAAAAAGATCGACCAGCTGGAAAAAATGCTGGAAAAAATGTCGAAAAAGGAATTGTAACCAATTATCAGGAAGATGTGCCGAACATGATGGATATCAACCAAATAATGGCCTATTTGCCCCATCGCTATCCCTTTCTGATGGTGGATCGGGTGCTGGAAATCGTGGCGGGGGAAAGAATCCAGGCCCTGAAAAACGTCACCATCAACGAACCTTTCTTCCAGGGGCATTTCCCCGGCGCTCCCATCATGCCGGGCGTGCTGATCGTGGAGGGCATGGCCCAGACGGGGGGGGTCCTCTATTTCCATTCCCTTTCCGAAGAGGAGCGGGGGTCGCTCATGTATTTCATGGGAATCGACAATGTCAAGTTCAGAAAGCCGGTCGTGCCTGGCGACCAGTTGATCTTTACCGTGGAATTTTTAAAGCAGCGCAGAAAAGTGGTCAAGATGAAAGGCTCGGCCACGGTTGACGGCGAGCTGGCGACCGAGGCCGAGTTTCTGGCCACCATCGGAGACAAGGCATGAAAATCCACGAAACAGCCATTGTCAGTCCCAGGGCGGAACTGGATGAAAACGTGGAAGTGGGGCCTTACGCGGTCATCCAGGAGGACGTCACCATCGCGGCAGGCACCAGGATCGGTCCGCATACGGTGATTCAGCCTTTTGTGTCCATCGGAAAGGACTGCGAAATCTACCAGTTCTCCTCCATCGGGGCGCCTCCGCAGTCCGTGAAATTCGAAGGCGAGACCACCTACGTGAAAATCGGCGCAGGCTCGATCATCCGAGAGTTCGTGACCATCAACCGCGGCACGGGGTTCGGCGGCGGCATCACGGAGATCGGCGAGGAAAATTTCCTCATGGCCTACACGCACATCGCCCACGACTGCAAGACGGGACGCATGGTGGTCATGGCCAACAACGCGACCTTGGCGGGCCACATACACATCGGCAACCATGCCACGGTGGGGGGGCTCACGGCGATTCACCAGTTCGTCAACGTGGGCGACTACGCTTTCATCGGAGGCAAGTCCGCTGTCGTCAAGGACGTGCCGCCTTACGTGATCGCCGCAGGCGACAGGGCCAAGCTGCACGGCATGAACACCGTCGGCCTCAAGCGCCAGGGATTTTCGGAAAGCACGGTCCTGAAACTGAAAAAGGTCTATCGACTCATTTTTCGAATCGGGCTTACCCTGAACGAAGCCATCGAGCGGGTGAAGGCCGAGGTCGAACAGGTCCCCGAGGTGGTGAATTTCATAGAATTCATACAGTCGTCCAAAAGGGGCATAACCAGGTAGAAAAAATGTTTCGGGTGTCTTAGCGCGGTGGAAAGGGAAAATCGGATCGGACTCATTGCGGGGAGCGGGCAGTTCCCCTTTGTTTTTTCGGACAGGGCGCGCGACAAGGGGTACCGGGTCTACGCGGCCGCTTATATGAAGGAGGCCGATCCCGCCTTGAAAGATCACGTGGATGCCATCGAATGGCTTCACATCGGTCAAGTCAACAAGCTGATTCGCTTCTTCAGAACCAACGGCATCGACCGCGCGGTGATGATGGGCGGCATTGCCAAGACGCGCGCTCTCAGGGACGCCAAGCCGGACTTGAAGGCCATTTCCATCATGATCGGCATGAAGTACACTGCTGACGACAACCTCTTGAGGGCTTTTGCCAGAGCTTTGGAAAAGGAGGGGATAACGATTCTCGAATCCACCTTTCTTCTTCCGGAGCTGCTGGCCCCGGCAGGTCTTTGGACCCGGAGAAAGCCCGGCGAATCCGAGCGCGCGGACATGGAGACCGGGTGGAAGATCGCCAAGGAAATCGGGCGATTGGACATCGGGCAGTGCGTCGTTTTGGGAGAAGGTTCCGTGCTGGCGGTGGAGGCCATCGACGGCACCGACGCCACCATCCGGAGAGGCGCGTCGCTGGGCAAGGACGCCGTGGTGGTCAAGGTGTGCAAGCCCAACCAGGATTTTCGATTCGACGTTCCCGCAACGGGCGTGAAAACCATCGAAACCATGGCAGAGGCGGGCGCGCGAGTCCTTCTGCTGGAAGCCGGAAAGGCCGTCGTTTTCGAGCGGGAGGCAATGATCGCCTTGGCGGACGAAAAAGGGATCTCCATCGAGGCCTGGGAAAACGGGCCCGAATAAAAGTCGGATGTGGCGAAAAAAATGAAAAAACTGAAAGTGGGCGTGGTCGGTGCCGGGTATCTGGGGAAATTTCACGCCGAAAAATACGCCAATATGCAGGACGCGCAACTGGTGGGGGTCGCGGATATCGACGAGCGGCAGGCCGCCGTGATCGCCGAGAAAAACCGGACCGTCGCATTTGCGACACCCGAAGACCTTATCGGAAAAGTGGACGCCGTCAGCATCGTCGTTCCTACGCCGGCGCACCACAAGGTAAGCAAGCTGTTTCTGGAAAACGACATCGACGTCTTAATCGAAAAGCCCATGACCACCACGCTGGAGGAGGCCGACGAACTGATCGCCCTGGCCGAATCCCGGGGCCTGATCATCCAGGTCGGCCATCTGGAGCGCTTCAATCCCGCCGTGCTGGCTTTGGAGGATGTCCTGAAGACTCCCATGTTCATCGAATCCCACCGATTGAGCATTTTCCAGCCACGGGGCACCGATGTGGACGTGGTCCTGGACTTGATGATCCACGACATCGACATCATTCTCAACCTCGTCAAATCGAAAATCAGGCAGATTCGGTCGGCCGGGATTCCGGTGGTGACCGAACACGGCGACATTGCCAACGCCCGGTTGGAATTCGAAAACGGATGCGTGGCAAACGTGACAGCAAGCCGCATTTCCTTGAAGAACGAGAGAAAATTGAGGCTTTTCCAGCGCGACGCCTATATTTCCGTGGACTTCGCCAACCGGGAGATCACGGTGATCCGGCGAAACGGCAAGCATTCGGAAGGCAGCCTGATTCCGGGGACCGACGTCAACCGTCGGTGTTTCACAAAGGCCGACGCTCTGGATGCGGAATTGCGGTCGTTCGTCCATTCCGTGAAACACCGCATCGCTCCGGAAGTCACCGGAAAGATGGGACGGGACGCGCTTCACGTGGCTTTGAGCATCATGGAGCAGACCCAACGGACCCGCAAAAAGTTTCTGGGCTATTAGGACCGTGGACGACCGAGATTCCGTCCGCCACGTGATGATTGTCGCCGGGGAGGCGTCGGGAGACGCTCACGGCGCCAAGGTGGTCGAGGCCATGAAACGCCGGGCCCCGGACCTTGGGTTCGTTGGAATCGGCGGCAGGGCCATGAGGGCGCAGGGCGTTGAAATCGCGGTGGATTCCAGGCAATTGGCCGTGGTGGGAATCACCGAAGTGCTGGTCAAGCTTCCCAGAATTTTCGCCGGAATCAAGGCCGCCAAGCGAATTCTTCGCGACCTGCGCCCCGAATTGCTCGTCCTGATCGACTTTCCCGATTTCAACCTGATGGTGGCGGGCATCGCCAAGCGCTTGGGAATTCCCGTTCTCTACTACATCAGCCCCCAGATCTGGGCCTGGCGGACCGGGCGTGTCAAAAAAATTCGTCGTCTGGTGGACCGCATGGCGGTCATATTGCCTTTCGAAGAACGTTTCTATCGCAAGCACGGCGTGCCAGCGACCTTCGTGGGACATCCGCTGCTGGATTCGCTTCCCTCGCCGCACGCCGGTCGCGGGGAGGATTCCGATGCGCAAAGGCCGGTCTTGGGACTCTTGCCGGGATCCAGGGACCGGGAGGTCGTCTGTCTTCTGCCAACCATGCTCGAAGCTGCTCGCCTTTTGGCAGGGAAAATACCAGGTCTTCGCGTGATCGTTTCGGTCGCCTCTTCGTTGGATCGGCAATTCGTAGAGGAGATCGTCGAACGAAATTCAGGCGAACTCGATGTGGAACTTCTTGAGGGGGGGGCCTGGCGGACGTTTCAACGCTCCACGATCCTGGTGGCGGCGTCGGGTACCGTGACCTTGGAAGCGGCTTTGTCGGGCGTTCCCATGGTTATTGTCTACAAGGTTTCGCCGGTCAGTTACCGGGTGGGCAAAGCCCTGATTCGGGTGAAATACGCCAGCCTGGTGAACTTGGTCGCCGGAAGGGAGCTGCTTCCCGAGTTGTTGCAGGACCGGGCGACCGCCGAGAACATATCGGCAGCCGTCGAAAGAATGCTTCGCGACCCCGAAAAGATGGCGCTTCTCAGGAGGCAGCTGATGAATATGCGAAGCCTTTTCGGGGGGCCGGGCGCTGCGGACCGGGTGGCGGACATCGCATTGGACATGATCGCTTAGGGGGATTTCGGTGGCGCGTACGCAACGCCTTGCGAAACAAACGGAATGGAAATGGCGGCTGGTGGGAATGCTCGGCCGGCTGTTGGTGGATTTCATTTTCCGGACTTCCGACCTGCAATTCTCCGGGCGAAAGCCTTTGGGGCCGCTGATGGAAAGCCGGAAATACATCTGGGCCATCTGGCATTCCCGGATTCTGATGTTCAGCCACGTATACACGGGATTGAACGCGTCGATTCTGGTCAGCCGGTCGGAAGACGGAGAAATCATCGCCCGAATTTTGCAAGCCCAGGGGCAGGACACGGTGCGCGGATCGACCAGCAAGGGAGGCTTGCGCGCCCTTTCCAGAATAATCAAGAACTTGCGGGCCAAAAACCAGCCGGGGGTCGTCATTCCCGACGGACCTCGGGGACCGCGATTCGTGGTCCAGCCCGGCGTACTTATGCTGGCCAAGAAAACCGGCTATCCCATCGTGCCGGCGACCTACAGCGCCAAAAGGGCCAAGGTCTTCTCGTCCTGGGACCGGTTCATGCTTCCCTATCCGTTCAACCGCTGCCTGATGGTCTATGGAAAGCCCGTTTCTGTGCCCCCGGACGCCGATCAGGCCCGGCTGGAAAAGTGCAGAAAGGTCCTCGAGGGCGAACTCAACCGGATTACTGCGGCGGCGGACAGGAGGTTCGACAGGAAGGTCCGTTGAACGGACTTGTCCGGCATGCTTGTTCCGAGTCGATCCGTGTTCTATTATTGCGTCATTCATGAAAACAATCGGCAAATTAAAAATCAGAAAGCGCCACCGGAGAATATTGGCGTTGATAAAGGAGAACCGCCTGCGGCTGCTTGTCGCCATGGTTCTGATGCTGCTGGTGGGGGCTTCCACCGGAGCGTGCGCATATCTGGTCAAGCCGATCCTGGACGATGTCTTTTTCAACAAGGACGAGTTCATGCTGGCCGTGATACCCTTTGCGATCATGGTCGTGTTTCTGGTTCGGGGCGCGGCCGAGTTCGGCAATTCCTATCTGATGGGATACGTGGGCCAGATTGTAATCAAAAAGCTCAGGGACGAGCTGTACGCGAGCATCACGGGCCTTCCGCTGTCCTTTTTCCACCAGGAGAAGACGGGGCGTCTCATGTCGCGGGTCACCAATGATGTGGCCGTTCTCAAGAGCATGGTGTCCAATTCTGTTACCGGAATCCTTCGCGACGGTTTCACTGTCATCGCGCTGGTGTTCGTGGTGATCTACCGGGACTGGCAGCTGGCCATCTACGCCCTGCTTATTCTGCCCCTCGGGTTCTATCCGATTTTCGTGATCAGCAAAAGAGTGCGAAGAATCAGCACGGGTTGCCAGGAATGCATCGCACAGTTGAATTCGTACCTGCACGAGACCTTCGCTGGCGTCAAGATCGTAAAGGCCTTCGGCATGGAGCAATACGAAAAGGACCGCTTCTATGCCAAGACAAAGGATCTGTTCGACCAGGAGATGTCCCAGGCGGTGGCCAAGAACCTCCCGTCGCCGGTCATGGAATGCCTGGCGGGCGCGGGCATCGCCTTCATCGTCTGGTACGGCGGATACAGGGTCATCGACGGTGTTTCCACGGCCGGCACCTTTTTTTCCTTCATGACCGCCGTGATGATGCTCTACGATCCGGTCAAGAAATTGAGCAAGGTCAACAGCAGCGTCCAGGAGGGCTTGGCAGCCACGGACAGAATCTTCGACATCGTGGAGCGCGAATCGGACATCGTGGAGAGGCAGGACCCCGTTCATATCCGGCGCGGCCCCCACTCGGTCGAGTTCGACCGCGTCTGGTTCGGCTACGACGACAATATGGTGCTAAAGGACATCCGCATCCATGCCAAGGCCGGCGAAATCATAGCCCTGGCGGGCATGAGCGGCGGCGGAAAGACGTCTCTGGTCAATCTGATCCCTCGCTTCTACGACGTCTCCGAGGGCAGGGTCCTTATTGACGGCCTCGACATCCGCGACGCCTCCCTGTCCTCGCTGCGAGACCAGATCGCCATCGTCACCCAGGAACCCATTCTCTTCAACGACACCGTCAGAAACAACATCGCGTTCGGAAACATTGCGGCCGACGACGAGCAAATCGAACTCGCCGCCAAGGCGGCCTACGCCTACGATTTTGTCCGGGAGTTTCCCCGTGGCTTCGACACCAGTATCGGAGAGCTGGGCAGCCGTCTTTCCGGGGGGGAAAAACAGAGGATTTGCATCGCCCGGGCGCTGCTCAAGGACGCTCCCGTGCTGATTCTGGACGAAGCCACTTCCGCCTTGGACGCCGAGTCGGAAAGGCTGGTCCAGAAAGCCTTGGAAAACCTGATGCAGGGCCGCACCACGTTCGTCATCGCCCACAGGCTCTCCACCATTGCCAACGCGGACCGCATCCTGGTTCTCGTGGACGGAAGAATCGTCGAGGAAGGCAGTCGTTCCGAGCTGATGGAGCGCCGGGGGGAATTCTTCAAACTGACCCGCATGCAGCTGAAAAATTAACCCGTGAAATTCAATTGCATCATATACCGCTATATGCTTCGACGCATGGCCGCCCCGTTTTTCATCAACCTGGGCTTTTTCACCTTCGTGTTCCTCATGTCCCGGATTCTCGATATCGTGCAGCTGGTGGTCAATTACAAGACCAGCCCGACGGCCGTTTTATTGATCGTGATCTATACCGTGCCTTATTTTCTGGTCTTCGTGGTCCCCCTGTCCGTAATGATGAGCGTTTTGCTGACGTTTCTGCGCATGTCGGCCGACAACGAAATCGTGGCCTTGAAGGCGGCGGGCATCGGCATTCATCGGCTGATCGCCCCAGTGCTCTTCTTTTGCGCCATGGGGGCGTTGCTGAACGCCTCCATGACGTTGTACGGGCTTCCGTGGGGCAAAAAGTCCTTCGACGGCATGATCGCGCAGGTGGCGGCCTCCAGCGTGGACATCGGGCTGAAGGAACGAAATTTCAACGACAGCTTCGAAGGCGTGATGCTCTACGTGACCGAGATCGACATGAAGACCAGGACCCTGGTCGACGTGTTCATCGTGGACCAGAGGACGCCGGACCTGTCCAGCACGGTGATCGCGCCGAGGGGAAAGCTTTTCAGCGACCCGGAAAAAAAGCTGTTCCAGCTGCGCCTCGAAAACGGCCTGGTCAACCAGGTCAGCTTGAAGAACCATAGCGCCCACACGCTGGAATTCGACACCTACGAAATCAACCTGGATTTGAAGAAGAGCGAGGCGGAGCGCCGTGCGAAGCGCGAAGACGAGCAGGCCATGTGGTTTTCCGAACTGCGGCGGCATATCGGCCAAATGCCGGAGAAAAACGAGAAATACTACAAGGCGCTGATGGAATTGCACAAGAAATTTTCCATGCCTGCGGCGTGCCTGGTTTTGGGGTTTCTCGCTTTCCCCTTGGGCCTGCGCTCCAGGGGGGCGAAACCCTCGCTGGGCCTGGGCTTGGGGTTATTGTTCTTCCTGATGTTCTACCTGATTCTTTCGGCCGGCAAGATGTACGGCGAAGCCGGAAAGGTGCCCCCTGCCATCGGCATGTGGGTTCCCAACGCCGCCATGGCCCTGGTGGGGATTTTTTTCTTCAAAAGGGCGGCAGGCGAACGGCCTTTCCAGTTCAAGGTCCTGCCTCCCTGGCTGCGAAAACTGTTGTTGAGGCGCAGGCTCGGACCATGACCCGTATCGGACGCTACATCACCGGCGAGATCTTCAAATATCTCGCCATCTTGACCCTCCTGATCGTGGGGTTGTATCTTGTGGTGGACTTTTTCGAAAAGATCGACAACTTCATGGAAAAGGAACTGCCGCTGTGGGTGGCGCTTGAATATCTCCTGCTGAACATGCCGCTGGTGATCGCGCAGATTTCGCCCGTCAGTCTCTTTCTGTCCGTGATCGTGGTGTTCGGCGTGATGAACAAGAACAACGAGATCCTGGCGCTCAGAAGCGGCGGGGTCAGCGTCTACATGCTTTTGAAACCCGTGTTCGCCGTCGGCCTGGCGGCTTCCATCCTGCTGTTCTTCTTCTCGGAGGTGATTGTTCCGCTTACCGCCGCCAGGGCCAACCGTATTTGGCTCCAGGATGTCAAGAACAAATCCGCCGTGGTATCCAAGGAGAAGGACATCTGGATTCGCGGGGATCGCTCCATCGTTCACATCAAGCATTTCAACCCCGTTTCCGAAGTGGTATACGGAGTCACGCTCCACTATTTCGACGAGCGCTTCACCTTGACCCGCAGGGTGGACGCGCGGCTGGGAGTGTACAGAGACGGCAAGTGGATTCTGGTAGATGCGATGGAGCAAGTGTTGAACCCGAAAACCGGAGAATATCACGCGGCCTTTTCCAACAGAAAGGAGGCGGTTTTCAATTTCGCGCCAGAAGAACTGGGCCGGGTGGCGAAGAAGTCCGAGGAAATGAATTTCACGGAGTTGAGGCAATATATCCAAAGGATCGAAAACGAGGGATACGACGCCTCCGCCTACAAAGTGGATTTGCACGCCAAGCTGGCTTTTCCCTTCGTTTGCATCGTGCTGTGCTTTGCGGGCGCCGGCATTTCCCTGCGGTTCAAGACGCGCGACAGAATCGGCGGAGGGGTGGCCTTCGGCGTCGGGGCGGCCTTCTTGTACTGGACGTTCTACAGTTTTTGTCTCTCGCTGGGATACGGGGAAATGCTCCCGCCCTTCGTCGCCGCCTGGACCGCCAACGCCGCGTTCATATGCTTTACCGCGATCACATTGGTGAACGCGGACTGACAAAAGGACATTGACCATGCTTCTTGTCTACCACACGATTTTGTTGACCGCTTTGATTTTTTTGTTTCCGGTGGTGCTGCCCTTGGTGCTTTCTTCGAAAAAAAGAAGAAGGACCGTTTTGCAAAGGCTCGGCCTGGCCGGACTGCCGGAAAAAAAGAACGGCTGTTCTCAAACGACCCGCAGACAGGGACCGCTGTGGATCCATGCCCTTTCCGTGGGCGAAACCTTCGCCTCCGTCGAACTCGTGGAAAGACTGAGACGGGACATGCCCGACGCGAAGATCTTTTTTTCCGTCAGCACGGACACCGGATACGCCGAGGCCCGAAAAAGGCTCTCTCGCCTCGCCGACCGGCTGTTCTTCTATCCCTACGACTTTCTTTTTTCGGTCCGGCGGGTCCAGAGACGGATTTGCCCGTCGGCGTTCGTCCTGGTGGAATCGGACATCTGGCCCACGTTTCTCTTCGAGCTGGAGAAAATGAACGTGCCCGCAGTCCTGGTCAACGGCCGCCTCTCTCCGGCCTCCTACAGGGGATACAAGCGCCTTTCTTTTCTCATGAAACCTGTTTTCGAAACGTTTTCCGCCATTTGCGCACAGTCCGAAGTCCAAGGGGAAAGGTTCCGCAGGATCGGCATTTCGCCCGGCAAGATCCGGGTGACGGGAAATATGAAGTTCGACCACAGGATCCAGGAGCTTGACGGCGATGCGAAACTGTCTCTGAAACAGTCCCTGGGCGTGGAGGAGTCCCGGAAGATCTTTCTCGCCGGCAGCACCCATCCGGGAGAAGAGTCGATTCTTCTGGCCGCGTTCTCCTCTCTTTCGACCAGATTTCCGGACCTGGCGCTCGTGCTGGTTCCCCGGGACCACGAAAGGGCCGACGAGGTCTGCCGGATGGCCGCCCAGGCCAGTTTTTCGGTCAAGAAAATGTCGCAGGGCAAGCCGGGGCGCTCGGACGTGGTGGTCGTGGATGTCATGGGCGTTCTCGCCAAGCTCTACTCGGTCGCCGACGTGGCCTTTGTGGGCGGAAGCCTCGCCCCGTTCGGCGGGCACAACCCCCTGGAGCCCGCAGCGTTTGCCAAACCCATTCTGTTCGGACCCGACATGTCCGATTTTCCCGAGATTTCCAGGCTGCTTCTGGAGGCCGGAGGGGCCGCCCAAGTGAAAGACGCCGGGCAGGTCGAAAGCGCGGTCTTTCGATTTTTGTACGATCCGAATTATGCGGAAACCACGGGAAGAAACGCCATGTCCGTCTTTAGCTCCAATCGGGGGGCGGTGGAAAGGACGGCGGCGGTCGTCAGGCAGATCGCGGAGTCTCTATCCGAAAAGGACGCGAAGGGCCATTGAGTTCGTCATCTGCCATGATGAGCACGGAGCTTTTGAAAAAAAAGTTCGAGGACGTTGTTTTCGGCAAGGACGACCGGTCTTCGTTCGCAAAGACGTTGTCGTTGGTCTCCAAGGGGTACGGCCTCGCCATGGACTTGCGCGCGAAAATGTACGGTACCGGAATCCTCGAGACCAAAAGCCTGCCCTGCAAGGTGGTCGCCGTGGGGAACCTGACTCTGGGAGGCACGGGAAAGACCCCCATGGTGGTCTGCGTCGCGAAGCTGGCCCAGTCCATGGGGCTTCGGCCCGCCGTGGTATGCCGCGGGTACGGCGGGTCGTGCGAGCATGGCTTGGGGATCGCCTCCGACGGGCGTCGAATCCTCATGGGTCCTGCCCAATGCGGCGACGAGCCCCGCCTCATCGCCGCCAGTCTGCCCGGCGTCCCCGTCGTGGTCGGCAAGGACCGCTTCGCATCGGGTTTGAGGGCTGTCCAGGTCTTCGACCCGGATCTGGTCGTTCTCGACGACGCATACCAGCACCTTCGCCTGAAAAGGGAGGTCAATCTCCTTCTCATGGACTCCCGAAGTCCCCTTGGAAACGGAAAGGTCTTTCCCTGCGGTATTCTGAGAGAACCCGTCAGGCAGGCAGGACGAGCCGACGCCGTGATCGCGACAAGGTCGGACCCTTCCGGTTCCGAAAGCGACTTCTTCAAGCAAAATCCCCATGTGGAAAGGGTCCCCCTTTTCCGATGCCGCCACGCGCCGGGGCGGGTCTCGCGTCTGAACGCGGATGGCTTCTGGGAACCCTGCGAACCGGAGCGGATCGCGGGTGAAAAGTGCCTCGCGTTCTCAGGCATTGCAAACAACGAAGATTTCAAGCGCCTGCTGAGGGAAATCGGTTGCGAACCCCGGTGCTTCTTATCCTTCGACGACCACCACCGCTATTGCGAAAAAGATGTGCGGGCCATCCGGGAAGCGGCTATTAAATGCGGCGCAAACAAGCTGGTAGCCACCGAAAAGGACGGAGTGAAACTGGCCGGGTTCCGTTTCTCCGGGTTGGAAATGTACACTGCGGGCGTACGGATTGCCTTTCTTGGCCAAGACGAAAATCGTTTCATCCATTTCATGAAGCAACGTCTCGACATGCGACAAATGGAAGACGAAAATCCATGATGGAAAAACAGGCCAAACCCCTGGACACCGAAAAGATCGAAAACATTCTGATTCGCTCCACCAACTGGATCGGAGACGCGGTAATGACCACGCCGGCCGTCAGGGCGGTACGCAAAAATTTCCCCGGCTCGCGGATTTCCATTTTGGCGAAACCCTGGGTGGCGCCGATTTTCGAAGACAGTCCCCATGTCGATGAAATCATTGCGTACGACTATTCCGGAAAACTGGGTGTCTTGTCCATGGCCAAACAACTGGAACGTCGGCGGTTTGACGCCGCTATTCTGCTGCAAAACGCTTTCGAGGCGGCCCTGGTGGCTTTCCTCTCGAAAATCCCGGTCCGCATCGGTTACGACCGGGATGCGCGACGCCTGCTGCTGACCCACCCTGTGCCGTGCACCAGGCGCGTTCGAAGTCTCCACCAGACCCATTATTACAACGAGATCCTGCGCGGGGTCGAACTTGTCCCGGACGGTCCCCGCCTGGAACTGTATTTTTCGTCCGAGGACCGAAAGGCCGTGGATGTGATTCTGGGGCGCTCCAATATTTCCGCTTCCGAGCGGATTGTCGGCATCAACCCCAGCGCCACGTTCGGCCCGGCGAAACAGTGGTTTCCGGAGCGGTTCGCAGAGATTTCCGACAGATTGCATCGCGAATTTTCCACGCGCACGCTGATATTCGGCGGCCCCAAGGACAAGGAACTCGGCCGAAGGGTACAGGAAACCATGGAATCGGAAGCCGTCGATCTCTCCGGCCGGACCACTCTCAAGCAAGCCATCGCCCTGATCGCCAGGTGCGACCTTTTCATCACCAACGACTCCGGCCTGATGCACGTCGCCGCCGCGTTGAACACCCCTCAGATCGCCATCTTCGGCTCCACCGACCATGTCGCCACAGGACCTGCGAGCCCCCGAGCCAGAATCGTCCGAAGCTCCGCTGCCTGCTCCCCGTGCCTGAAGCGCCACTGCCCTCTCGGTCACATGACCTGCATGAAACAAATTCGGACCGAACAAGTCTTTCGAGTCGCAAGCAAAATTCTGCGCTGAATCCTCGCCCCCACTTCGCCGGAAAAATCCGACCTGCGCGCATGGGGCGGCGGATATTGCGAAAAAACTCAATTGTCCCGGTAGCGCCGTCTTCCACGGCGGCGCGGCGCCTCCCCGAGTCCGAATGCCGGACGGGGCCGCGCCGCCGTGGAAGACGGCGCTACCGAGCCACTCTGAACGTGTTCCCTGATCAAAGGCTGCCGGTTTTGGTTATAACGTCGGTCGACCAACCCCGTCATTTCGGGCGGAGCTTGCTTTAGACCCGGAATCCAGGTGCCGATCGAGACTGTTGGATGAAAACCGGCCGAAGTTAAAAACAAGCCCGGGCTGCCATTCGTACAGATCGAAAAAATAGGGTCGTGGCTGGAGAAAAGCTTGACATTTATCATCGAAAGAGGTACGAGACCAGACAGATAGAGTCGAGGTGCCTTTCGAGGCTTAATAGGGAATCCCGTTAAAACCGGGAGCGGTCCCGCCGCTGTAATCGGGGACGAAATCCGTTGCACGCCACTGCAAGTCGCTAGGCTTGCGGGAAGGTTCGGAGAATAGGACGATCCGAGAGCCAGAAGACCTGCCACGACAAAACAGTAGCCGTTTCCTTGCGGAGTACGAGGAAAAAGGCGGCGACTTTTCCGGATCATAACAAAGGGCCAAGTAAACTGGGTGCAGCCCTTCAAGCATCGACGCTTGAAGGGCTTTTTTATTTGAAACACCGGTTAATGCCGCACCCGTTTCCCGCAGAGGGGGGGAGATCGTTTCGGGCAGGAAACGTCTCCCCTTCCTCAGGCTTTCCTGTTTGGCATCCGCAAACCAAGCCTCTCCTTTTTCCCGTATTCTTCGCAATTGGACCGCGTGGTTTTCAGCATCCGTTCGGCCTCGGATAGTTGCCGAACGTCATTCAAACAAAAAACGAGAGGGAGGCAAGCATGGCGATTCGACATTTTCCCAAATTGTACCGTATTGGAAAGGAAGGACTGGCGGAAGGCCAGGGACCTGTTTATTTGATCGAGGACGGTCGTTTCTTCCGGACGACCGCGCACCCGTCGGGCTGGTCCGACATGCCGGACTATTATTTGGGCGACGACGGCAAGGTATATCTGGAGACCGAAAGCTCCGGCGTCCCCGCCTATGAATTTCGTGAGGGAGGCAGGCTTTTTCGCTCCTCCGGTCATCCGGACGGACCGGCCGACGAGCCGGAATTCGAACTGCGGGACTGATGGGAGTGCAATTGGTCGGGGCGAGAAGATATGAACCTCCGACTCCCTGGTCGCAAACCTTGGAGCCGTTTTGAGTGGGCAGATGAACAGAAAGAATACGATACAAAGTCGAAAAATCGATTGACATAGAAGGAATGCTCTGTTAGCTGAAGATACATTTCAGGTCTCGTTGTTAACAAATTTTTTTTCAAGAGAACTTCTGCGAGGCTTTTCTCCTGAAACGTGGATAAAATGTTGAGGGAATTTATTATTAAAATCAGCGCCTTTTTCAAGAACCGGCCCCATGACAGGGGCCGGTTTTTTTGTTGTTATTGACCGGGAAAGGACCGACGAAAAAAAGATTGTGGATAGGAAAGCAGGGCTTTGAATTCGAAGTTAGACCAAATACGAGGAAAGGAGCTATTAAATGGAAATTGCCGCATCGTTTATTTTCGGCTTGGTTATTCTCTGTATTAAGATCATTTACAGAACAATGTCGCAGTGGGCTTTCAGCTCTCGCCTTACTCCATGTCCCAAATGATCAAGATAGATTCTTACCCCTTCTCTGCGGGCGAATTTAAACGCAGGGACAATATCGCTATCGCCGGTGACAACAACGATAGTATCTACAATTCTGTTCAATGACAGACGCGCAATGTCCAACCCAATACGAAGATCGACTCCTTTTTGTTTGATGTCGGGTACCAAGTCCCGCGCCTCTATGGGCCTTGCGTTTTCCGTCAACGATTTAAGTGCCTTTTCACCGAGCCTCCAACCCATCGGAACCGTTTCGCCCAGCCTAAGAGCAAAATCCGGCTTAAGTTCCAGAATGTCCAAAAGTCTCTGCGAGTTGTTGAACAGGGGCGTTTCCGCCAGATTTGTTTTCTGTTTGTCAATAGGATTTGTAATTTCACCAGTGGCAGGCGGAGCATGGTAAAAATAGATTCTTAGGAGCCTGTGTTCTTTGAGGGAATCGTGATTCTTTATGCGCTCGCACTCTTTGACAACATCTTCGGCTTCGGGGAACTTTTTAAGCTTTCCTCAAAGTTTCTGTATAACGAATCCACCGTCAAGCAGGATTGCATAATTGTAAGGCACTTGTTTACCCTCTCAAAAATATAAGGCCCTGGCAATCGCGGCGCATTTTGTGCGCACTTTGATCAGGGGCGATTGGCAGGGCCGTTCTCTTATCTTCAGAAGTATTCTATACTTCATTGAATAAAAATCAAGTCTTTTTTATGTCCAAATTCGCCCTCATCAAAAATTTCTGCATGGTAACACCGTGTCATCCCGCCAATGATCAATCCGGTTTGGATCATGTTAGCGAAAATTTCAAGTTTTAAGAGCTGGATCGAATTCCATGTGGAATTGGGCCCCTAATTTGCGCGCCGAGCTAAAAATGGCACCCAGGAAGGTTTGGCCCGAGACACCAGTCATTTTATTGGTCGGGGCGAGAGGATTTGAACCTCCGACCCCCTGCTCCCAAAGCAGGTGCGCTACCAGACTGCGCTACGCCCCGGCAATCATCCGACGATTACCATTTCGGAAAGAATCGCGCAAGTCTAAAATAGTATCGGATCATAATTTCGGCAATTCGACGGGTTTTCTGGGATTGCGTCCCCAACGACCCTTTTAGTTCGGCGCCACGACCGTTTGGCATTGCGAGCGCCCCCCATCCAGCAAATTCCAATCGTTGAAACGGCCGCCCGCCTGATTTTTCTTGACACGGTTTTCCAATAATATTAGTTTAAAAAATTTATGTGGAGACCTGAGCAGGTTTCAGGTTTTATCGAACAAGATACGAATGTGGAGGGCGATGGGACAATAGCGGTTCGTTTCAGGATGATTTTCTGCGGAAACGGGCCGCCGGCACCCGCCGAGACAGGTCGAAAGTGCGAGAGTGGCGGAATTGGTAGACGCGCTGGACTTAGGATCCAGTTCCCGTAACGGAGTGGGAGTTCAAGTCTCCTCTCTCGCACCATCCCATTTTTCGCAGATCATACACCTTTTAATATATCAATCAACAAACTCGAAATCCGTACCGGAAAAGCCGGACGTTTCGAATCGGAAAGGAAAAACATGCAAGTCAGCGTCGAAGATCTCAGCAGCGTCAAAAAAGTGATGCACATCGAGGTGCCCCCGGAGGATGTGGCCCGCGAACTGGACGAAGCCTACAAGGAACTGAAGAAGACCGCCAAGATCAAGGGTTTCAGACCGGGCAAGGTGCCGCGGTCGGTACTGGAAAGGCACTACAAAAAGACGGTCAACGCCGATGTCTCCCAGAAGCTGCTGCAGCAATCTCTGGTGGATGCTTTCCAGGAAACCAAATTGCAGCCCCTCGGAATGCCGGTGATCGATCCTCCGGAAATCGACGGCAAGTCGCCTTTCAGGTACGACGCCACCATCGAGGTGTCCCCGGAGCTGGAAGATCTGGACTACAAGGGACTCGAACTGGTCCGGACCAATTGGAAGGTTGGCGAGGAGGAGGTGGATGGCCAGCTCAAGGCGGTCCAGAAAACCATGGCGACAAAGGTGAAAATCGACGAGGATCGCCCGGTCCAGGACTCGGACTATGTCGTTGTCGATTACGAGGCGTTCAGGGATGAAAAACCCGTTGCCGAAATTCCCAAGACGGAAAACTATACCATGAAAATCGGCGACGGGACCATTCACGAAGATCTCGACAAGGGGATCGTGGGCATGAAGGTCGGCGATTCCAAGCGCATTTCCGTGACCTTTCCCGACACCATGGACGAAAGAATCGCGGGCGCGCTGATCGACTTCGAGGTCGGCCTGAAGGAAATCCGCAAGGAACAATTGGAGGAGATCGACGACGAGTTCGCCAAAAAGCTCGGACCTTTCGAATCGTTGGAGCAGCTCAAGGGCAATATCCGGGACAATATGGCGGAAGCCTACGACAAACGCATCGAGCAGGAACTCAACGAACAGATTTTCCAGGCGCTGTTGAAGCGGCAAAGCTTCGAGGTGCCCGACCATATGGTCAATCTCGAACTGGAACAGATCGTGTCGGATATTGAAAAGAACGTGGAAGACCACGGCAAGACGCTGAAGGAAGTGGGGATGACCAAGGAGGGGCTCGCCGAAAAGCATCGGGACACCGCCGTAAAGCAGGTCAAGCGCCACCTTCTGCTCGGGAAGCTGATCAAGCAGGAAAACCTCGAACTCACCGACCAAGAGTTGGAAACGGGTTACGAGGAAATGGCCAAGACGTTCCAGCAGCCGCCGCAAATACTGAAAAAGCATTACGAAATGAATCCGGAGCAGCTGGAGTTTTTTAAACATGCGCTCCTTGAAAAAAAAGCCATCAAGCTTATTATTGAAAATAGCTCAATTACAGAAAAAGAGCCCGGCGAGGATTTGGAAAGCCAAGTAGACGAGTCATAGCGTCCTCAAGTCTATGTCGTTGATTTTTAAAGGAATATGCAATCCGTCTGTTCCGAAGATTGCTCGTAATCCTCGGGCGGGTTCACTTGAAATATTTATTAAGATGTAAGTTATAAGGAGGAAATAGTGGCTTTAATTCCGATGGTAATCGAGCAGTCCAGCAGGGGCGAAAGAGCTTACGATATCTATTCGAGGCTTCTGAAAGACAGAATCATTTTTCTGGGAACTCCAATCAACGACGAGATCGCCAATTTGCTGATCGCCCAGTTTCTGTTCCTCGAGTCCGACGATCCGGAAAAGGACATCAACTTTTACATCAACTCGCCGGGCGGCGTAGTGACGGCGGGACTGGCCGTGTACGACACCATGCAGTACATCAAGCCCGACGTGACCACCGTGTGCATCGGACAGGCGGCCAGCATGGGCGCGGTCCTTCTCGCCGCCGGTACCCGCGGGAAACGCTATTCCCTGCCCAACGCGAGAATTCTCATCCATCAGCCCATGGGCGGCTTCCAAGGGCAGGCTTCGGACATCGCAATCCAGGCCAAGGAAATCCTTAGAATGAAGGAAACTCTCAACGGCATTCTCGTTCGGCATACGGGTAAGGCGATGGATCAGATCCAGACGGACACCGACCGCGACTTTTTCATGTCGGGGTTCGAGGCCAAGGAGTACGGCATCGTGGATCACGTCATCACAAACAGGGACGATCTCGACAATTTGGATAAAACGGAGGCGTAAAATGGCAAAAAAAGGAGATGGAAGCGACAACCTGTTCTGTTCATTCTGCGGAAAGAACCAGACCGAAGTCAAGAAACTGATCGCCGGCCCTGCGGTCTACATTTGCGACGAATGCATCCAGCTATGCGGCGAAATTATCGAGGAAGAGGGGGAAAAACAACAGAGCGGCTTCCAGCACGATCTCGTCCCCAAGAAAATAAAGTCTCTCCTGGACGATTATGTCATCGAACAGGACAGGGCCAAGAAGATTCTGTCCGTCGCGGTCCACAACCACTACAAGCGTCTGGATTCGTCCATGAACAGTGGAGAGGTGGAGATTCAGAAGAGCAACATTCTTCTGATAGGACCCACTGGTTGCGGCAAGACCCTGCTGGCGCAGACTTTGGCCAGGTTCCTCAACGTGCCGTTCACCATCGCCGACGCCACCAGCCTCACCGAGGCGGGCTACGTGGGAGAGGACGTGGAGAACATCATCCTGGCCCTGCTTCAAAATGCGGACTACGACGTGGAAAAGGCCAAGCGAGGCATCGTCTATATCGACGAAATCGACAAGATCGCCAGCAAGTCCGACAATCCCTCCATCACAAGGGACGTATCGGGCGAGGGCGTTCAGCAGGCCCTGCTGAAAATCGTAGAAGGAACCACGGCGAGCGTTCCTCCCAAAGGCGGAAGAAAACACCCGCAGCAGGATTTCGTCAAGGTGGACACCTCCAACATTCTCTTCATCTGCGGAGGCACCTTCACCGGACTCCAGCAGATCATCGAGAGGCGAAGAGCATCCAAGATTATGGGCTACGGGGCCAAGATATATAAAAAGGAAGAAAAAAGCGTGGGCGAGGTTTTGAAAAACGTCCAGCCAGAAGATTTGATCAAGTTCGGCCTGATTCCGGAATTTCTTGGCAGGCTGCCCGTAATTGCAACATTGGACGAACTCAACGAGGACAGTTTGATCAGAATTCTTACCGAACCTAAGAACTCGCTGGTCAAGCAGTTCAAGAAACTGTTCGAAATCGAGGGGGTGAACTTGAGGTTCACCGACGCCGCCCTGTCGGCCATCGCAAAGGAGGCGATCAAACGCAAATCCGGTGCCAGGGGGCTCAGGGCTATTTTGGAAAACTGCATGCTCGACGTCATGTACGACATTCCCTCCATAGAGAACGTCAAGGAATGCGTGATCGGAGACGAGGTCGTACTCAAAGGCGAAAAGCCCATCTTGCTGTACGAACAAAACCAGAAACAGGCCTGACGTGCCTTAGTCTTATGAGAAATGATAAAGATACCCAAAATGTTTAAAAACGAAGAATCTTCTTCCACAGAGCAGTTGCCGCTGCTGCCTTTAAGAGACATCGTGGTCTATCCGCACATGGTCGCCCCGCTCTTTGTGGGGCGTACGCGGTCGGTCAACGCGCTCACGGAGGCGATGAACCAGGAAAAGCGAATCTTCCTTTCCACCCAGAAAAACGCAGGCATCGACAACCCCAAGGAAAAGGATATCAGTTCCATCGGTACCATCGGCAACGTCTTGCAGCTTTTGCGACTCCCCGACGGTACGGTCAAGGCTCTTGTCGAAGGAAAGTATAGGGCGAGGATCAAGGGGTTCGTTCCCAACGACAAATTTTTCCAAGTGGAAGTCGAACGCCTTCAGGACGATCCCTTGCCGCAGGCCGAAAGCCAGGCCCTGCTCAGGGCGATCGGCGAGGCGTTCGAAGAATACGCCAAACTCAACGCCAACATTTCCAAGGATCTGCTGAGCAACGTGGCGTCCATATCCGACGCCTCCCAGCTGGCCGATACAGTGGCGGCCCACTTCTCCTTCAAGCTCGAGGACAAGCAGAGGCTGCTGGAGACCAGACCCCTGGGGGATCGACTCTCCCTGCTGCTGCGGCTGATCAAGATGGAAATCGAGATCTTCCGCATGGACAAGCGAATCAAGGGACGGGTCAAGGACCAGATGGAAAAGACCCAGCGCAACTATTATCTCAACGAACAGATGCGCGCCATCAAAAAGGAGATGGGCGCCGACGACGAGGCCGCCGACGAACTCAACGAGCTGGAAAAGCGCATCGGAAAGAAGCGCATGTCCAAGGAGGCGGCGGGCAAGGTGAGCCAGGAGTTCAAGAAGCTCAAGCTTATGACGCCCATGTCGGCCGAGGCAACAGTCGTGCGAAACTACATCGAATGGCTGATCAGTCTTCCGTGGTTCGACCGCTCCAAGGTCCGCACCGATATCGAAGAGGCCGAGAAGATCCTCGACGAGGACCATTTCGGACTGGAAAAGCCGAAGGAGAGAATTCTGGAGTACTTGGCCGTGCAGTCGCTGGTCAAGAAAATCCGGGGCCCCATTCTCTGCCTGGTCGGACCTCCGGGAGTCGGCAAGACCTCTCTGGCCAAGTCGGTCGCTCGGTCCACCGGCAGGAAGTTCGTCCGCCTGTCGTTGGGCGGCGTCCGGGACGAGGCCGAAATACGAGGCCACAGAAGGACATACATCGGCGCGATGCCCGGAAAAATCATACAGTCCTTGAAAAAGGTCGGGGTTAACAACCCGGTATTCTGCCTGGACGAGGTGGACAAGATGAGCATGGACTTCCGGGGCGACCCTTCTGCCGCTCTTCTGGAAGTCCTGGACCCGGAACAGAACTACGCGTTCAACGACCACTTTCTGGATTGCGACTACGATCTGTCCGACATTTTATTCATCACCACGGCGAACACGCTTCCGGAAATCCCGCTCCCTTTGCAGGACCGCATGGAGATCATCCGTCTGCCGGGCTATACCGAGTATGAAAAATACAATATCGCCAACGATTTTCTGGTCCCCAAGCAAGTCAGGCTCAACGGCTTGGAGGGCAAGGACGTCCAGTTTTCCAAAAACGCCATTTTGGAGATTATCCAGCGCTACACCAGGGAGGCGGGTGTCAGGAACCTGGAACGTGAAATCGCGTCCGTTTGCCGAAAACTGGCCAAGGAATACATGAAATCATCCGGTGACGAAAAAATATTCCGGGTGACTGCCAACAGCATCGCAAAATATTTGGGGCCTCCCAGGTTCAGAGTCAGCCTGATCGAAGAAAAGGACCAGATCGGCACCGTGACCGGACTCGCATGGACCCACGTGGGGGGCGAGCTGCTGATGATCGAAACGCTGATCATGCCCGGCAAGGGCGACGTGAAGGTCACCGGAAAACTGGGCGATGTCATGAAGGAATCCGCACAGGCGGCGGTCAGCTTTGTCCGCTCCAGAGCCGAGTACCTCATGATCGACAACACGTTCTATAAGGATTTCGACATTCACATCCATATTCCAGAAGGCGCCATTCCCAAGGACGGACCGTCTGCCGGAATCACCATGTGCGTGTCGCTGGTTTCCGCCCTTACCAAAAGACCGGTCTACAGGGATGTCGCCATGACGGGTGAAATCACGCTTCGTGGACGGGTCCTTCCTATCGGCGGCCTGAAGGAAAAACTCCTGGCGGCGCATCGGGGCGGGATCAAAAAGGTGATCATCCCCAGGGAAAACAAGAAGGACCTTCAGGACATTCCCGCCAGCGTGAGCAAGCAGCTGGAGATCGTGGACGTGGAACATATGGACGAAGTCCTTGTCCACGCGCTGATCACCGGGGAAGGCGAATCGCTGTTCAAGACCGGCGACATGCCCTTCGAGGTGATGGCAGGCAAGGGCGTCGAGCCTACGGAAAGCCGCCCGCTGATGTGATTTTCGATTTTTAAAAAATTGTTGGTTTCGGATTAAATTTTTCTTGACATTGGACGCCGGTTTTGCTAAATTGGCCTTTCTTTGAGGGACGACGAAGCCTGATTCTAAAAACATGGGCGGGTAGCTCAGTTGGAAGAGCATCGGCCTTACAAGCCGAGGGTCACAGGTTCAAGCCCTGTTCCGCCCACCAAGTTTCACAGGCGGAAAAAGGGAACTGTCCTTCAAAAAAAACGGGGGCGTAGTTCAGTTCTGGTTAGAACGCCGGCCTGTCACGCCGGAGGTCGCGAGTTCGAGTCTCGTCGTCCCCGCCACTTGAAATCAAAGGGCTTGCGAATTTTTCGCAGGCCCTTTTTTTTTCCGAAATTTCAGTACGCCACAGGCAGAGATTTATCATCCCAGAAATATCCAAGCTGGAAACAATACAATATGACGCAGGGCAACAATAAATAGACTTGACACCGTTAATAAAAAAGTTAAAATAGATGTTGCATTGCACAATGCGGTTGGGTTGAGCTTAAACGAAACTTTAATAAGGAGAAGAAAATGGAAATCCGAGATATTTTCGAACTGATCGCCGACGCCAACAAAGACGCTTGTGAAATCACCTGGAACGTTGCAGCAAAGTTTCAGGAAAACGCGGGGGAAGCTATGAAGACCGCTTTTGTCCAGGCGCCTCTGCCCCAGACAACCAAAGACGTAGTCCTGAAAAACATCGATGCTTACACGATCGTCTTTAAGCAAATTCTCGATGCCAGCAGGATTTTGCACGAGAGTGTCGTGAAAGCTGCCACTGTTTATAGGAAACAGGCGGGAAAAATGACAAGGGAAGATTTGGACAGAGCGTTGCTTCAACAATATTCCGGCATGATTTTATCGTTATAGCGCCAAATCGGATTTCAACCGGAGAAGCTCGAATTTCGGCCCGATGCTTCTTGCTGTCCCAGTATTAGCGGTCTTCGCCGATGGCGAAGTCTATGCTTGACAACTCGAAGCCATCGTCCGCCAAGGCCTGTTTCGCCCGGAGGGTCAGGTCGGTCGTGAACTTGAACTGGTCTCTGGGGTCGTTGGGATATGCTTTCAAACGGTAATGGGTCCCGAAGGGCTTTTCAGCGGCCGTTACGGTCATCGGTTTCTGGTGCTGCAAAAAAACGCTGGTAAGCGCCGTATCGTAGAGAATTTCCTTGACCCGCCGGCCGTCGTGGCCGGGTTTCAGATAGAAATCGGCGACGCACATCAGGTTTCTCGTGCCGCCGTTGCTGTTGACGATCAGCGTGTTCCAGATTTTCGAGTGGGGGATCACAACCAAGTCGTCGTCGGGGGTCGCGATTTCCGCCGTTCGCATGCCGATTCTTCGCACCTCTCCGTAATGGCCCCCGATTTCAATCCAGTCGCCGGGACGAAAAGGCATTTCGAAGAGGGTGACAATGCCCGCGATCAGGCTGCTGATGTAGTCCTTGAACGCAAAGCCGAGAGCGACGCCGGCGGCTCCCAGAAAGGCCACCAGGTTTTCGAAGGAGGGTTCCATCATGATCGGGATGATCAAAACCACGGCAGCGACGATGATGATCAGACGGATCAGCGACACAGAAGCCAGGATATAAAAGCGGCGGCTTCCCGAGGCCTTGCGGGCGATGGCCGTGAGGGTTCGCTGTGCGGCGTAGTTGGCTATCCAGGCGGCGACCAGGATAGCCAGCGCCTTGAAAATTGCCTGCCGGTCGAAAAGGTTGACCAAGTCTGTCAGATTGCCGTCGGCGCCCATGTTTCCTCCTTTATCTACAATTCTCTCAAATAGCCTTCCCCTTTCAAGTACTCCCGAACAGCGGGGAAGGAGAACGGAGTGACTTTAAGAAAGCCTGCTTGGATTTCGATCAATTCCGACCGCCCCAGGAATGAAATGTAGCGCGAGATGTCGAAGCGGGAATAGGGAAGGACCGTTTCCAGCATATCGGCGTGAAGCCCGCCGTGGAGAAGGAGCGTGTGCAGCAGAAGGCCGTGTTCTCGCTCGAAACCTTCGGGAATGGCGGGCTTGGGCAGTTTCTCCCAAGGGACAATCCAGACCACGGGCGCATCGGTATTGGAATTGTCGGCGTTCTGCTCGTTTTCGAGGGGCTCATTCTCCGGCGCCGATTTAAAGCCGCGCTTCCAGAACTCCAGCGCAACGCCTGGGTTTCCTCTGCAATATTCGTTGAGCAACTTGATGTCCGAAGGCGTATTGAACTTCTTGTCGGAATCGTCCTTGCCCTTGTCCGGAGGGGGAAGAACGTAGGCGCCGTTTTCCAGGCTTCGAAAGGCGTATCGTTGCGGCTCCCGCGAATTTTCGAATGCAAGCCCTGCCAGCCACGCGGCCATGGAATCGGCGGACAAGGCCTGTGCCACGCAGGCCGGGGCGGGGTTTTGTCCCAGAACGCGGCATAGAAAGGCCCACGCCCAGCTGTCGCAACCGAATACGACCCTGCCGAGCTTTCCTTCCCAAAGCTGTGCGAACAACCGGCGCACCAAGGCGATTCCCTTTACGTTTCGCAGAAAAAAGCGTTCCAGTTCCGGAACCACATGGACAGTCTTCGGACCATTGCTGTAAAATTGTTGGAAAAGCGATTCGTCCTGCTCCATTATTTTTTCCGGCTCTGGGGGATCGACAACGGGGAACCGGTGTTGTTTCGCCCATTGCCTCAGGGTTTGTCCGTGGCCCCCGAATGGCGGGCCGACCACCGCCTTTCCACAGTCGAGAAAGTCGTCGGGGGCGGCGAAGGCGGATTGTCGGAGCATTATGTCCAGGGCATGTGCTCCCTGATCCCAATAGGAAGCTTTGATTCGGGGATGCAAACGAAGCTCCTCCAGCTCTGTCGGACGCTCTATACGGTCGAAGCTGTCCGGTCTTCCGGTTTTCGGCTTTTTTTCGCTGAAAAGCCCCCAGAAACGCTTTTTCAAGGTTCTGTCTATGGACGGCGAAGGAGGTCTGAACTGGTCCAAGGAAACGAATTTCCAGAATTGGCATTTATCTGAATCAGATGGTTCCATGCTTTCCTGTCAAACTTCAGAGGCGCTTTAGAACGCGCCTTTACAGGCGCAGCAGCACGACCGAAGCCGCAGTCAAAGCGATTCCGGCCGCCTGTTTTCCCGATACTTTCTCTCCGTAAAGCAGGGCCGACAAGACGATGGCCACCACGAAATGCATTCCTGTAATGGTGGCGATGGCCGACAGCGGGCCGGTTTCCAGTGCCTTCAAAAAAGAATAGTATCCACCGATGTTCAACAGTCCCATCCAGACGCCGATCTTGACGGACATTTTCATGTTGCCGTCGGCCCCTTTTTTGAAGATGCGGTTTTTCAGGAGAAACGAAAAAGCGGCTGAAAACAGGTAGGTCAGACAGATGAACGCGAACTTGTCCACTTGCAGGGCGGCGAACTTGCTGGAAACAGACGCCACCGCTCCGGCGAAAAGAGCGGCGAAAACAAGCGCGAGTCCGCGAGGCGAATTCCCGGATGCGGACTTGCCGTCTTGCCGGACGGTCAGTGTCCTCATTGCGGCCAGGGCGAGGACGATGCCGGTGATCTGAAACGCGCTCAGTCGGTCGTCGAAATAAAAAACGGAAAAAACGACGACCAGCACCACGTTGAGACGAATGATCGAATAGGCCTGGGCGGCTGGCACATGTTTCAAGGACTCCATGTGGGCAAGGGTGGCGGCGGTAAACGACGCGCTGTTGACCAGGGAGACGGCGATCAGAAATCCGGGGGCCCGGAAAGTCGCCCCTGTAACGACGAAAGCCGCAGCGCCCAGAATTGCGACCGTGGCGAAAAACGCGAATGTCGTCGCCACGGTGTCGCAGTCTTTTTCGGCCGCCGTCTTGTACAGAAAACGCTGGGCGCTCATGAGAAGCAGCGCCGCCAGGGTCAGTGCGTACCAGTCTCCCATTCGACAAAGTTTCGCCGGTTTAGTCCTTATTCATTTGCTCTTTGTGCATATGCTTCATTCCATGGGCCTGCTTGAAGGCGTGCCACTCGTCGTGATCCACAGCGCCGTCCTTGTTCATGTCCAGGGCATCGAACACGCTCTTTTCCGCGTCGGGAAAATATTTCTTGAACTCGTCCCAATCGACCAGATCGTCGCTGTTGGCGTCCATGTCCGGGAAGTGGGCGTTGAACTTTTCGGGGGCGGGAAGGTCCTGGTCGTGATACTTTTTTGTCTCCGACGCCCACGAGGTGGCGGCGATGCCTGCAACCAGAAAAAATACGATGGAAACAACGAATTTTTTCATGTCAAATGTCCTCCTGTTTTGAAATTTTGGTATCGGGTATAATCAGCCTTTATGATCGAGCCGTCAAGACACCCTGTTTTGTCGGTGGAACTTCGCATATAGTTGTGCGGAACGAAAAAAGGTCAATCGAAAATTTTTTTTGCGTCTTTCGTGTGTTTTCGTGGCTAAGTCCCGCCTCCCTGCATCTTGGAGCCACCGATTTTTTTAATCTTCCATTTTTTCTCGATTTCCGATAAACGAGACATTGAAAAAAAGGCGGGCATGGAGATATGCAGCCACGAAAACACACAAAAGACACGAAAGGTATAAGAAAATCAGGGAGGAGCGATCTAAAATGAAAACCAGGACATGCGTTTCGCCCGAAGGTCGATTCGTCTACGGCGTGCACAAACCGTGCTTTTCGGCGGACAATTTCCGCGAAAGCGACTTTATCGGAGCGCTGGGCCGGTTTACGGACGGGCAAGTCCACGAAAACCGCGCCAACTTTCCACCCGGAATCGTCGAGGAGCCTGCGGCGGACACCATATACGAAATTCCCAACCCGTTTCCGTTCCGGGGCACCACGTACATCGCCGAAAGCTGGGCGGAACAAAAGGCCGGAAAGCCGGAAAGAATACGCCTTCCCAAACCCCAGGGAATGTCCTTTTCAAAAATACTGGACGATTGGTTTGCAAAAGGACCGGAGACGCTTTCTTCCGACAGAAAAAAGGAACTGTTCGAGTCTTTGCCGGAGCCGATTCTTACAACCATCGCCACCCAAAGTTCGGACCCCGAAGACCTGACGACCCTGGCGAACATCTGTTGCGAATTCGCGTTTGAAAACGACGGGGACACACCCACCTGGCTGGTCTATCAAAAAAGCCCGAACGGGGGCGCAAGGCCGGTCATCCGCTTTCTGGATGTCTTCGAGGCTTTGGTCAACAACCCCTGTCTGCCCGACGCCTACAAACTTGCCATGGTGCTCCGGCCCGGCGTGCAGGGTGCAAGCGAGATCGTGGGGGAATTCGACGAAGGCCAAACCCATATTTTCGAATATTTGCGGAGAAACAGCTACATCCCTTGGGGGCATTACGCTGCCAACATGGCCCACGACTCGGTCCGGTACCGGCTCTCGGATCTCTCCATGCAGGACATGGGGGGCTTGAGACACCTGTATTATCAACGCACATACGCTAGGCTTGCGCGCATTCTAAAAATCCCGGCGCCCGAGAAACGAATGCGACTGTCCAAGGACCGCCTGGAACAAATCAGGCGGGAGATTGCGATGCGCCTTGAAAAATCCGGCCAGGCGCTGGAGGGTTCTTTCGACTGCACCCTGTGGGGATGGAATTTCGGGTTCGATTTCTCGGCTTCCAAATACAGGCTGCATGCGTCCCACCAGCAAATCCACCAGCAGTTCGCCATGGTTCCGTCCTCCGTGGAATCGCCGGGAATGAAAACCTCGTTTCAGTCCTTCGCCTGCGGGGACATGGTGGCGGAATTCGTCCGGGAATATAGGGCGGAAACGGGGAAAAGCTTCTTCGAGAGCTACCTCCGGGCCATCGAAAACAACCGCCGCATGGACGGCCTCGACGGGGAGAGTGATTTGGCGGTCTGGCGGGATGAAAACGCCATGCTGTTTGTTCCAAAGGCGCAGACGTCCCAATGGGAGCTTCAGATCGTGACCCTGCCAGAGGTCGGCAACATCGTGGAGGCCGACACCCGAATGAGAAATTCACTGGACAGGGCCATGCTTTTGGCGATGAGAACGTTGTGGAACATGGGCGCGCAAATGGTGACCGTCATCGAGTACGCCAAACGAATATCCGACGAACACTCGGACCAGCGCCTCGTCTACGCGTTTCTGCCCAAAATTCCATATTCCATGGGCGCGTTCAGCGAAGCACAGCTTCGTTGGATCAACGGGCATTTTCCTGAGGATTTCGCGTCTGCATGCAGGGCGAACATGCCGGATATTGATTAAACGTTTGAATTCGGCACGTTTGGGGTGGGCGGTTCGCTGCCCCCCACCCCATCTTAGAGTCAAATTCTCCCGACTTCGGGATGAATTAACGAGCGGAAGAGACTTCCACCGTTTCGAATCCGCCAGTTTTCAAAATGTCCACATTGCAAATTTTCGAGCCGCATTTCATCGATGCGATCCCCGAAACGACCGCGAACATGGCGGCGATGGCAATCAAGCTTTTCAATTCTTTCATATCGTCACCTCTCTGTATAGGTAGGGTCGGTTCAATTGGGGCAAAAGTGGCCATTTCGAACAAACATGTCAATCGACGGCCGCTTCCGGGTCATCAGGTATCGACTTTCTTGAACTTGCTACGGCTGGCGTTGCAGATTGGGCAATGGAAAGGAGGCTCTTCTCCGGCATGGTCGTCTCACGTTGCAATCCTAAGGGATCATGCGTAAGATGACATATTGTCTAATCGTCCCGTAACAGTTTTTTTACCCAAAAACCAGGAGTTCCCGGCATGTTCGCCGAATTGGTTCAAAATCCGGCCCCTGTTTTTCTGATTCTGGCCGCCGTGCTGTAGATCCTGCTTCTGCGATTCATCGACCGCATGGAATATCGCTTGAAGAGGAAAAAGGACGGCTTCACCGACGAGGAAACTCTGGAATTGCTGTCGGTCATGAGAAAAACCAGCTGCTACGAACTGTTCGGAGCGGCGGCGGAAAAATGGCACATTCCGGCGCCGAGAAAGGAGGACGATTTCAGGACCTACCTTAGAAGCGGCGACATGCCCCACTACGTCCGAGACTTCGTTCGCGAACACAAGCAGGAAATACAAAAATCCTGCAATCCTCGATTCCCCTTCAACGACACCCTGCCGCCTTCCTGGTCGGCGTGATGGAATACAAAGGAGCAATAGGAAGCAAGCTTGACACTTCCCATGTGGCGGAATAAAATACCCATATAGATTGTATGTTTAAAACTCCGAAATCCCTTTCGCTATATCGTATATTTGGCACATCCCGTGTTGCATGAGCTTTGGATGGGGGCCAAGGGGAAAAAGGAAATCGGGCATCTGTCGTTGTTTCAAGACAAGTTTATTCGATTGAACCGGCTGATTGTTCACACAGTCGCCACATTGCTTTCCATCGGCCAGGTTTGCATAGGGCTCAGAAGCAGCGGAAAACTCGATCCTGCGCACCCGAAGCACTACAATGACATCGCAATCGCACTTCTTGCCCGCCAAATCGGAGCGACAATGATCACCGAAAATGTCCGGGATTTTGAAATGATCAGGGAAATCGTGGACTTTGATTTTCAAAGTCCCCTGAATACAGGATAGATCATGCGGAAAAAATTCAACGATACTGGAGTGTGCGTACCAGATCGGCATTATATGGCGGATATATCCGGCAAGATCGAGCGCATCGTCCGTCTCGTGGACGAAGGCGAGTATTTCGCCATCAACCGTCCCCGTCAATTCGGAAAGACCACCACGCTGTTTGTTCTTGAAAAGCGGCTGTTCGCCGACGAAATCTACCTGCCGATTCGAATAAGCTTCGAGGGCCGGGGCGAAGATACCTATTCCAGCAAGGAACGTTTTTTCGAAGCCTTGCGATTTTCCATCGGCCGTTTTCTCCGATTCAACGGCGTGGAAGACCTGTCCCGATTGATGGAACAAAGCGAACCTCTCGATACCTTCGTTCAGTGGGACCGGTTCATTTCGGAATTGTGCGAACGGGCGGCAAAACCGGTCGTATTGATGATCGACGAAGTCGATAAGAGCAGCGGAAAGCAGTTGTTCCTGGATTTTCTCGGACTGCTCAGGGCGAAATACCTGGCGCGAAGCGAGGGGCAGGACGTCACTTTCCAATCGGTTATCCTGGCGGGTGTACACGACGTGAAAAACCTCAAGGCGCGAATTCGTCCGGACACGGAAAGAAAATACGACAGCCCATGGAACATCGCCGCCGATTTCGATGTCGATCTGTGTTTCAACCCTGCGGAAATCGAGCCCATGCTGGAAGAGTACGCCCTCGACAGGCATGTAGCACTCGACGCTCCTATTATTGCTCGAAAGCTCCACTATTATACCTCTGGGTACCCGTATCTGGTCAGCAAGCTGTGCAAGTTCGTCGATGAAAAGATCACTGTGTCGAGAAAGCTAAAGGATTGGTCCTCGGCCGACGTGGAGGCCGCTTTCCGAATGATCGTAGACGGCGCGTATTCGACTACATTGTTCGACAGTCTGGGCAAGGAGCTGGAAAACCACCCGGAGCTTTACGAGCTGATGTTCCAGATCGCGATAAACGGCAAAACCCATCCGTTTCATATTTCCGATCCTGTCACCAATCTGGGGCATCTGTTCGGAATCCTGGCGCCTTCGGATGACGGAAACTGCCGCATCCACAACCGCATTTTCGAACAACGGATTTACGATCACATGATGTCCAAATTCCTGAGGAAAAAGGGCGCGGGTGCGACCGGGTTCGACAGCGCCGTCGAGTTTCAGACGGGCGAAGGGCTGAATGTCGAACGGGTGCTGCAACGATTTCAGGCTTTCATGAAGGAACACGCCTCCGGGCGAAACGCCGGTTTCCTGGAACGCGAAGGCCGCCTGCTGTTCCTGGCGTATCTCAGGCCGATCATCAACGGCAAAGGTTTCGACTTCAAGGAACCCAGCGTCGGGGACGAACGCCGCATGGACATCGTAGTCACTTGCAAGAGTCAAAGACACGTGATCGAACTGAAAATCTGGCGCGGTCCCGAATACCACCGAAAAGGACTGAAACAGTTGAGCGACTACCTAGACATCTACTCTCTGGAAAGAGGCTACCTGCTCATTTTCGATTTCAACAAAAACAAAGAATATAAGCAAGAGCGAATCGCTTTCGAAAACAAGCGGATATTCGCGGTGTGGGTTTGAGTGTCCAAGGTGCGATATCCGTGGGAGCTTTGTTCATTTTCGTGTCTTCACATCGCGAACCGGCAGGACCCGGACACCGGAAGCCCGCGACGGCGGGGTCCAATAGCGTACGCCGTAGTCGAATTTGAAGGCTGCTACCGATGATCCGCCGTAATTTTTTTCGAAAGCCCATTGGGAAAAGCTTGTGCGCGTGATCAGCGTAGTCGGCTTCTTATACAGCAATTCCAACTCGTGCAGTTTCGGCATCCGCCAATCGTCGAAACCCGCCGCCCTGTAATTGTCGCAGAATTCTTGTGCGTCGTGCCAGCCGATATCTCGCCCGTTGTCCTTTTCGGCCCACATCAAGCCGGCGCCTCTATCCGTTACGACCCCGTATTGTTCGGTGCCGCTTCTCTGCAGTTGATAATCGCCTTCGCGGCTTATTTCCCTGAGTACGGCAGAGGCGTAGGCCGGGGAGCTTGGGATTTTCGGAGACGCCTGGCCCGCCGATTGTTCGGCCTCGATTCGGGACCGCGCCGGTGCTTCATGCCTGCCATAGTCGTCACGGGATTGATAGGGGGGGGCCATAGGGGAGGCCGCCGCGTTGAAATAGAAATTTCCGGTCAAGGAGGAAACGCTGAAGGGGGTCTGCTGTCCGTCCGTGTCTTTTTTCACGCCCGCGCGCACGCTCTTCATCATCTGTTCCACTTCCAGACCTGGCACGCTCATGTACCGAAGCAGGTTTTCCGTGAAAACGCCGTTGCCGCCGGACCCGTCTGCGGCGACGCTGCCGGGCGCGGTAGCGAAGCACACAAGAGTACCCTCCGGGGCCGACATGTAGGCCAAGCCCTGGGCCGCCGACCGGAAGCGCCTTGTGAACGGATTGTTCCGGCAAGCGTCCAGGAACACCATGTTGAGCGAATTTCCGGCATCCTCCATTTTCCTCAGCACCCAGTTGGCGTTCACTGCGCGATACTCGACATCCGCCTCGGTGGCAATTTTCGCGCCTACGGGGATCAAGTAGTTCAAACCGTCCACTTGCACGCCGTGGCCTGCGAAATAAAACAGCCCCGCGCCGCCGCCGCGAAGTTTTTCGACGAAAGCGTCGAGGGCGTTTTCCATCTGTCGCTTGTCGGCATTCAGCAACTTAGCGACGTCGAACCCGAGTCCTGCCAGCTGCGTCTCCATGTCGTTGGCATCGTTGACTGGATTGGCAAGGGGGCCGATGGCGTAGTCCGCGTTTCCGACGACGAGCGCTACCCGGTCTGGGGAGGCAGCTCCAAAGGAGGCGTGAAATGCGGCTGGCAAAAATATGAAAAAAATGAAAAGGCGAAAAACGAAAGTTTTCATCCTCCCCGCTCCTTGTCAAAAGCCGGTCATAAGATGTCTGTTAATAGCAGGGGATGTCGTCTCCAATATCGACGATGAAGCCGCATGCCGTCGTTTTTGTTTCTCCGGGGTAACGTCGAAACCAAAAGCGACGGCAAAAAGCAAGGCAATCAAAAGGACTGCCCTGTTCGTCAATAGCCCCTGATCGTTTGGATCAACATCGAAGTGACGAGCTTCAACAGCTTGTCTCTATGATTGAAGAATTTGTCCTGCGTTTCGCTGAAGCGCTGCCCGGACGCGGCGTCTTCCTCCAGGTTTTCTTCAAGTTTGTTCAAATCGGGATGGACGCTTGTTTCGAGTTTGTAATCGTACTGCCATTCGGGAAGCTTCACCGGATCTTTGCCTCTGATTTTTCTCTGTTCTTCGGTGTTCTGTTCATCGACGAATTTTCGGACCTGCTTTTCGTTATTGACGTATTGTCTCAGGATGAACTTCACGTTGATGTCCTGGCCCAGGACATTTCGAGACGTGACCTCGTGGCTTCCGATCCAGACGATTCTGCCCGATTCGACGTCGATGAGCTTCGCGTTGAATTTGGCCGAATATTCGGGGAATCGGTAGACTTTCAGAATCTCGTGCGCGATCGCCGGGTACTTGTCGCGGAATGCCTCGACCTCGGGATTAATCGATAGATTCTCTTCCTCGTAGGTCTTGCCGATTTCAACTTTGTTGACCTGAAGAATGTAATCGCTTCTGATGTCGCCGTCCTGCGCGGCCCTGACCAACTCGGAAATGTCCCTCAGTTGGTCGAAAGCGGCCCTGTCCACGCGCTCCCTGACCACTCCCGAAGCGTGCATGCTCGTGGCGATTCTTCTTTGCTCCCGCAATTTCGCCTCGAATTTGGACCGGTCGATAACCCGGTATCCAAGCTTCATCAAAGCCTTCTCGATTTGTTGCTCGGTGTAATTGAAATAGCCGGACGTGTTGTAAAGTTCGATATTGTTGGGGGCCCTGGAATATCTGGCTGCGTTGTTTCTTCCTGTGGAAGAATCTCCGTCGGATAGCTCGTCGGCGTTTCTGATGTTTTCCGTGTCTTTTTCGGCGCTCTCTTCGACATAGTCGGTCGGAACGCTGATGACAAACGTGGCCCGGTCCTTGATGAAGTAATCCTTGTCTCTGATGACTTCGGCAGGATCGATAACGCTTTGTTTTTGCTCGATGGTCACCGTGACCGAATCCTTTTTCAGATCGGGAGTTTTCGGATAAGAGATGATCGGTCCCTGGGTCGCGCATCCGAAACAGAGTAAAGCCGCCGCAAACACAATCATTAAAATCCTTTTCATAATGTTCTCCTTTTTCAGATTTTGTATGAAACCAAGTCAAGCGTACTTGCGCAAAGAGAAAAAAGCGCCGCATAAAAGAATATCCTTAATTTTAGATGGGTCTATTACCAGCTTCAAATCGAATTGTAAAGAAAAAAAGTCGTTTGCGAGAGTCCTTTTCGAACCGACAAATCCCGTGCGGGGCGCCTGCCCTCGAATCCGTTGCGAAAGGAGAATAATTAATGGTTGTAAACCTGCTGTATTTTAAATATAATTTTATTTTTATTAGGTAAAAAGACGGCCTTGCTTGGTTTGTTTTTGCGGGGGGAGGCGGAACAATCGTATTCGAAACGTATCGCCGGGCCGACTCGAGCGGCTTTTCCGAAGTTGGCATCGGTCCGGTAAACGAGAACGGCTGGATTCTTTCTTGCTTGCGCCCTGTTTTCTGCAATGGAAATTTAATTGGAAAAGGAGATCGGAAAATGAGTTCGACATGTGTTGCCGTTTCGATGGTTTTTCTGTTGCTGTTTCCAGCTTCGGGCTCGGCCGGCGACGAAAGAAGGATGGCCTTGGTGATGAAGGCCCTGACCAATCCATTCTTTGTAAACATGAAGGAGGGGGCGGAGGAGTACGCCAAGGAGCGCGGCCTGCACCTGGAGGTTTTCGGAGTGGAAAGGGAGACCGACATCGACCGCCAGATCGGCATCGTGGAGGGTCTGATCGCCAGAAACTACGACGCGCTCGTCATCGCCCCCGCCGATTCCAAGAGGCTGGTCCCGGTCTGCCGCAAGGCCATGAAGAAGGGCATGGTCGTCATCAACATCGACAACCCCTTTCACGCGGAAACCTTGCGCAGCCACGACATCTCCATACCGTTCGTTGGATCGGACAACCGGGAAGGGGCGCAGATGGTCGGGTCCTATATCGGACGAAAGATCGGCAAAGGCGGCGATGTCCTGATCGTCGAAGGCATCCGGGGAGTCGAAAACGCGGAGCTTAGAAAGCAAGGGTTCCTGGAGTCCCTGGCGCAAGGAGACCAAATCCGGGTCCTGGCGTCCGAAGCCGCCAACTGGCACAAGGACGAGGCGTTTTTTCTGACCACCAAGCTGCTGTTGGAGTTTCCGGATATCGACGCCATCCTGTGCGCCAACGACAACATGGCCCTGGGCGTCATCGAAGCGCTCCATTTGACGGACAAGGCCGGGGAGGTCTGGATCGGGGCCTACGACAACATCGAGGAGGCGCGCCAGGAAATGCGCCTGATGCATATTCACGCCACAATCGAACAGCATCCCGAACTCATGGGCCGGTACGGTGTCCGCCTGGCGGAGGAGGCCTTGGAGGGGAAAGCGCCGCCTGCGCAAACCGTCACGCCCCTGGACTTGGTCACTTACGAAAGCTTCGGCAAAAGGGTGGGGCTTTCCATCGCCGACTTGGACAACCCCTTTTTCAAGTCGCTGGAGCGGGGGGCCGAAAAGGCGGCGGCCCTGCACGGGGTTCGCCTGACGGTAAAGGACGCGGCCAACGACGACGCCAGGCAGCTGGTGGACATGCAAAAGTTCGTGGAGGACAAATTCGACGCGATCATCGCGGTACCGACCCACGCCATGACTGCGGCCTCCGCCATCGAACTGGCGGCGGCTTCCGACATCGAAGTGATCACGGTAGACCGCAAATCGGCTTCCGAAGACAACGTGATCAGCCATGTGGCATCGGACAACGTGGCGGGCGGAAGAATGGCGGGCCAGTTTGTCGCGGAGCAGTTGAAGGGAAAGGGGACCGTGCTCGAGATCGAAGGGATTCCGGGGGCCTCGGCCGCCTGGGAGCGAAGCAACGGCTTCAACGACGCCCTGAGGGCCTATGGCGATGTCGTCGTGAAGAAAAAATTGTTCGGCGATTTCAACCGGCGGAAAACCAGAGAACTCGTGGCCGCCCTGATAGACGGAAACGAAAAGTTCGACGCGATTTTCGCCCACAACGACGAGATGGCTTTGGGCGCGGTCGAGGCTTTCGAGGCAAAGAACGCGACGCCGCCCGGAATCGTAGTCGGATTCGACGCCATCGACGAGGCCGTGAAAGCGGTCGCCGACAATCGATTGACCGCCACTGTGCGCCAATTGCCTGAAAGACTGGGGCGGCTGGGGGTCCTCATGGCGGTGGAATCCTTCCGAGGGGAGACGCCGCCGAAGGAGACATTGATCGAATTGGAGATCGTTTCCAAATAGGCGTTTTTTTCGGACATGGCTGACGTCCTGTAAATATTTCTCAAACGTTTCCAAAGAGTTTCGGATGACCGCCTTGAAAAGCATACAAGCCATATTTTTCCTGATCGGCGGATTGCTGCTTTCCCTCTTTTTCGTCGAGTACGCGTTTCTTTCATATTATTTGGAACGGATGGAAACCAGCTCCTCCAAGGCCCAATCCTACGCGGTGGTCAACAAGGAGGTCCAGGTGCTGGAAAAGCAGTTCTGGAAACTTCGCTTTTGGGGAAGGGAACTTTTTTCCCAAGGCGATCCGGAAGCCCAGACCCGTTTCCAGGAAACTGCGGAACAGATCGTCGCGGCGTTGACCCTTGCCAGGCGCAATCGAATTCAAGACCCTTTTTCCAATGAAAAGACCCGGATCGTCCAATTGATGGAAGAGTACCGCGATTCGTTCGACCGGCTGATGCAACTGCAAACCGAACTGCGTCTGAACCGGACAAAGATCGACTCCAACTACCAGGTCCTGGCCTCCATATTCCTGATGGCCGACGAACCGGCCCTGATCAAGACATTGCACAATCTGAATCGCTTCATGGGCGGCTATCTGGCCAGCCGGAGAGATTCGGAATACAAGGCGTTTCGAATGGTATTGGAGCTGATGCAAAAGAACCTTTCCAAGTCGCAGTCGCTGTTCGGGCGGGCGGAGAACTACATAGGGACATTGAGAGAATCCATGCAATTGGATTACGAGTTGTACGGAAATGTCATGGTCATCGACCGGCGTTTCGACGAGATCAGCTCCGACTTGATGAACCTGTTTTCGTCCATTTCCCGAAGTGCCGAGCGGCAAAGCGCGCAAGCCATCCGACAAGGCGACCGGCACCGGCAGGACATGCGGCATTGGTTCCTGGTGGCCAACGGGAGCTACCTGTTTGTTCTGATTTGCATCATCGCGCTTCTGGCATGGGCAATCATCATCCCTTTGAGGAAGCTGTCGGGGGTCGTGTCGCAGGTCAAGAACGGCCTGACCGAAACCAGGTTCCAGTCCGCGGGCGGAAACGAGATCGCCGAACTGGGCAATGCCTTCAACGAAATGCTCGACACCGTAGACCTCCACCGATCCCACCTGGAGGACTTGGTGGAAAAAAGGACGAGGGAACTCAACGAGACATTGGCGGAACTTCGTATGGCAAAGGAAAAGGCCGAATCCGCCAACCGCGCCAAGAGCGAATTTCTGGCCAACATGAGCCACGAAATCAGGACCCCCATGAACTCCATTCTGGGGTTTTCCGAAATCCTGGCCGGCAAGATCGAAAACCCCGAACAGCAGAAGTACCTCTCCTCCATCGCCTCCTCGGGAAAGACGTTGCTTCGATTGATCAACGACATCCTGGATTTGAGCAGGGTCGAGGCGGGCAAGCTGGAACTCGAATACACCAGCGTGGACATTCGTCGGCTCCTGCGCGAAGTCTCCGCGATCTTCGAACAAAAAGCCTCGGAAAAGGGCCTTGCGCTGGTCGTGCGCAGTTCTTCGGACTTGCCGCAATACGCCTTGATCGACGAAATCCGTCTGCGACAGATCATGCTGAACCTCTTGAGCAACGCGCTGAAATTCACCGAAAAAGGAACGATTTCGCTGCGAGTCGAGGCGCGCGGCTTTCAAACCGGGGAAGGCGGGACCTTCGAACTGGAGATCTCTGTGGCGGACACGGGAATCGGCATATCGAAATCCCAAATGGATACCATTTTCGACGCCTTCGGCCAGGCCGATGCGAATTCCGCGAAATACGGCGGCGCGGGTCTGGGCCTGACCATCACGCGGAGGCTGACGGAGATGATGGGCGGCGCGCTCTCCGTGGAAAGCGAAAAAGGGAAGGGCTCGGTGTTTACAGCCGTTTTTCCCCGGGTTCGAATCGTCCAAAAAACAGCCGCGATGGAGCTGGAATACCGCGAAGTCAGTCTCGATTTCGACAAGATCCGCTTTTACGACGCGCGGGTCCTGATCGCCGACGACCAGGAGGACAACAGAAGCGTTCTGACCGGTTATCTCCACGGGCACGACGTCGCCGTCATGGAGGCCGGCGACGGGCGACAGGCCATCGAACTCGCCCTGGCCAACAAGCCGGACCTGATTCTGATGGACATGAAGATGCCGGTGCTTGACGGCTACGAAGCCATAGGGATCCTGAAAGAGGAGTCCGGCTTGAAGCATATCCCTGTGATCGCCGTGACCGCATCGGCCATGAAAAGGGCGGAAACGGAAATTTTGGCCATATGCGACGGCTATCTGAGCAAACCCGTTTCCAAACACAATTTCTTCAAAAGCCTGGCCGAGTTCCTTCCGTTCCAATGCCCGTTTTCGGAAGACGACGGCGTTTGCCCGCCGGAGGAAAAAGCGGCCTCGACGTGCGAGGCGAACCCGCCGGAACTGTCCGCATACTCCCCGGAAAAGGCCGGTTTTCTTCGCGACCGCCTGGAAAACGAACTGCTGCCCATCTGGAACGAAACCCGCGAGTTTATCGTCATGGAGGACATCAAAAGGTTCGCTGGGCAAGTTCGGGAAACGGGGGAAGAAAACGGCCTCGATTGCCTGCGTTCCTACGGGGCGCAGTTGCATGAGCAAGCCCTGGTATACGACGTGGAGCAGGTGGAGAAGACAATGGCCCGGTTTCCCGACGTAGTGCAAGAGCTTCTTTTCTTTTTGGATCAAAAACGAGGTGGCGACGATGGACAAGACCGATGAACGCGAATTGATTCTGATCGTGGACGACTTTCCCAAAAACTTGCAGGTTTTGGGAAATATACTGGAAGAAAAATACAGGACGGCGGTGGCGAAAAACGCCAGAAACGCCTTGGATTTCATCGAAAAGCGGCGTCCGGACCTCGTGTTGCTCGACATCATGATGCCGGGCATGGATGGCTACCAGGCCTGCGAGATGCTGAAACGGTCCCCCGGCACCAAGGACATCCCCGTGATTTTTCTGACGGCGAAAAACGAAACAGAGGACATTGTTCGGGGCTTCAAGGCAGGCGCGGTGGATTTTGTTTCCAAGCCCTTTAAAAAAGAGGAGCTTCTTGCCCGGATAGAAACCCACCTGGAATTGAAGAGGACCAGGGAAAACCTGCAAAAGGCCTTGTCCCTGGTCAAGCAGCTATCCGGATTGCTTCCAATTTGCTCCAAATGCAAGAAAATCCGGGACGAAAAGGGGGATTGGCGGGTTTTGGAATCCTATATCAGGAAGCACTCGGAGGCCGAATTCAGCCACGGCATTTGCCCGGGTTGCGCCGAGGAACTCTACGGCAACGAACCGTGGTTCAAGGAACACATGGAAAAGGAGAAGGGGCGGAATCAAGCGCCCATGAGGTCAAGGACATGAAGAACACTTCGTTAGATCCCCGCAGAAAAGGAGCTGAACACGACGTCGCCGGTGCAAAATCCTTGGACGCTCCCCTGATAAAGAGCGACGCAGGATTCGGAACATTGTTGGACCAGGCGCCGGCCTCGTTGTTTCTCTGCGACGAGGACGGGCGCATCGTCGATGCCAGCCGGGTTGCGTGGCAGACCTATGGCTATAGCCAGGAGCAGCTTCTCGGGATGAATTTCGAAGATATCGACCCGACTTTTATCCAGCGGGTCAAAGCCGACGCGTTCGCTGGCGACCTCGAAAAGAAACAACCGATCGATCTGGAGGCTCGACACCGTCGCAAGGACGGCAGCGTTTTCCCGGTAAGAACAAGCGTGTCCTGGGTCGTCTCGGAGGGCAAAAGGCACCTTTTCATCCTGGCTCTGGACATGACCGAAAGCCAGAAGGACCAGGACCGTCTGCGCGATTCCGAAAATCTTTTCAGGACCGTCTTCGAGCAGGCGGCGGTGGGGATCGCCCGAGTATCGCTGGATTTTCGTATAGAAGGGGCCAACGACGCCTATTGCGGCATGCTGGGCTACCGGGAGGAAGAACTGATCGGAAAACACCTCAAGGATATCACCCATTCGGAGGTGTTGGAAGAAAACCTCTTGAAGCAGACCCGGCTGAAAAACGCCGAAATCGACCACTATCGAATGGAGAAGCGCTTTATCCACAAAGACGGAAGCACCATTGTCGGCATCCTGGACGCCAATCTCGTGCGCGATTCCCATGGCGTCCCCGTCTACTTCATAGGAAGCGTAGTGGACATCACGGACCGGAAACTGGCCGAAAAAGCTTTGAAGAAAAGCGAAAAAGAATTGAAAAACACCCTGGACGCCACGACGGACGGCATCTGGACCTGGGACATATTGACGGGCAGGCTGTTTTTCAGCCCCAAGTACTATACCATGCTCGGGTATGAACCGGACGAGTTTCCGGCCAGTTTCGAAAATTGGCTCGACCTGGTTCATCCCGACGACCGGCAAAGTGCCGTTTCGGAATCCGAGGCGTATTTGAAAACATTGTCCCACGAGTACGAGAACGAATTCCGGCTTAAAACCAAGCAGGGCGGGTACCGTTGGATACGCGCCCGCGCGCGCGCAGTCGAAAGAGACGAACACGGCAACGCCACGTACATCATCGGCAATCACGAAGACATTACCGAACGAAAAATGCTGGAAGAGCGCCTTCGACAGGCTCAGAAAATGGAATCCATAGGCAATCTCGCGGGCGGCATCGCCCACGATTTCAACAACCTGCTGTCTCCGATCATAGGGCTGTCGGAAATGCTGCTCGAAGATCTTTCTGAAGGCAGTCTGGAATACGAGAATGCAGAAGAAATAATGAACGCAGGCATGCGGGGCGCGGGTCTTGTCAAGCAGATCCTGGCGTTCAGCAGGCAGTCCGAGCATTCCATGATGCCGTTGCGCATTCAGCAGGTGCTCGAAGATGTGTTCAAGCTGAGCCGCTCGACGATTCCCTCCAATATCCCGATTGTCCAAAATCTTCAACCCGATTGCGGACCGGTCATGGCGGACCCGACGCAAATCCATCAGGTCGCCATGAACCTGGTTACCAACGCCTACCACGCGGTGGAAAAGACCGGGGGGATGATCGCAATCTCCCTAAAGCAGGCCGAAATCGGGTCGGACGAGCTGGTCGATCCCTCGTGCGAACCCGGCGAATACGCCGTGCTGAGCGTCTCCGACACGGGATGCGGCATCGATCCGTCGATCATGGACAAGATCTTCGATCCCTACTTCACGACCAAGAAAATGGGAAAAGGCACGGGGCTCGGTCTCGCCGTCGTGTACGGAATCGTGAAGGAACACAAAGGCGATATCAAGGTTCGCAGCATTCCCGGAAAAGGAACGACATTCGACATATGCCTGCCTTTGTTGAGAAGTACTGCGGAATCGGCCGCGACCGGCGACGCAGACGCCATGCAAGGCGGCAGGGAGAGAATCCTGCTGATCGACGATGACACGGCCATCGCCAAAATGGGGAAAAAAATACTGGAGCGATACGGCTATCGCGTAACTGCTCGATTCGGAAGCCTGGAAGGGCTTGAGACATTCCGGTCGGCCCCGGATGCCTGCGATCTTGTGGTCACCGACATGGCAATGCCGAACATGACCGGCGAACAGCTCGCCCGGGAAATCATCTCGATCAGAAAGGACATTCCGATCATTATTTGCACCGGATTCAGCGAACGGATGGACAGGCAGAAGGCCAAAGCCATCGGGGTCAAAGCCCTTTTGATGAAGCCGGTCCCCAAATCCGAATTGGTTCAGGCGGTCCGAAATGTCCTGGACGAGGCGAACAACCAGCTCGATGATTGAATATGGGGGGGTAACTAGCCATTCCGGATCGCATCGTTGATCCTTCGCGCTTCTCGAGCCACCCTCTCCGTGATCCAGATCGACGACCGGAAAAAGCCTGAAAAACTGCTACAGGCGCTTCGCGTCCGATTACTGCCAAGGCATGGCCGATCATAAAACCAACCCCGATAATAAGAACGAAGCCGGGCGAAAAAGTTCTCCGTACCGGCAACCCTTATTTGTTCAGGCAGCATTTCTTGTATTTTTTTCCGCTGCCGCAGGGGCATGGATCGTTTCTGCCCACCTTTGGGGTCGATTTGGGGGCCGAAGGAGTCTGGATAGGGCCACGGGACTTCAGGAATTTGGCGTAGAGATTTTTCATGTCCCGATGCCTTCTTTCGATTTCGCGATAGAGGTTCGGATATTCTTCGAGCAAATTGTTCCTTACAAAAGCAAGATCGACTTTTTTTACCCTCAGTGGCGAGCCGCCCATTTTTTCCCACTTTTTGGTCTTGTAATCGACTTTGAAAGCGGTAAGCTCCTTTGCCTTGCCTTTTTTATGGACAAGAAGGGGCGTCAGAATGGCGTGGGAGCAATCGCATTTCGTTCGGAGGCAATATTGGTCTTCGACCAGATAATGTTTTCCATCGGCCGAGAACGCAAACTCTTTCCCGTAGGGAAAAATTTCCCCGTAAAGGATCATGAACCCTTCGTTTTCGATTTTATCGACGGGAAACTCGATCGGATCGAGGGCGTCCATGTCGGCGGTTTCCGTGATGCGGCGCTTGTAGGAATAATACTCCTCCAGGACCGTTTTTATGTCGGCGTCGGACATGGACGCAACAAGCGCTTCCGCAAGCTTTTTCTCCTCCGGAGGAACCTCCTGCCCGTCGGCATAGGCGATTTCCTTTTCAAGAAGGTCGTAGGGCACGATTACGGGGGCCTGGTCTTCGCTCGCATCCAGAGGGGTCAGGTGGATGTGTGCGATGTTGCATTGGCATAAAGGATTATCGCATCCTTCGATCTTGGCCTGGAATGTTTTCAGGCTGTCTCCGATTTGCAGAGTGGCGAATTGTTTTTCCCCTTTCGATTTGAATACCATGAATCAACCTTTCTTGTTTTGTCAAATTTTTCCTGATTATAACAGATTTGGGGAGCAGGCGTAGGTTGGGTTGAGCGGGGTTTCATGTTGGGTTTCGCTTGCATGCTGCTTGCATCGAGCACCTTCCAGTTACATTTGAAAGAAAAAATTAGCGAAACCCAACAATTAACGACGCTCAACCCAACCTACGTTTCAGCTTCACCCCCAAATCCGTTATAATCAGAATTTTTCGTGGCCGCCTCGCTCGGTCGTGCCGTAATTGATTTTCCCGGCTAAACACCGAGATAGCGGGATTTCAGACGGTCGTTTTTAACCAGTTCGTCCGTCGGACCGGACCAGACCACTTTTCCTTTCTCCATGATGTAATGGCGGTCGGCGATTTTCATCAGTGCTTCCAGGTTTTTGTCGATAACCAGAATCGATTGTCCGCCGTCTTTGATCATTTTCAGGGCATGCCAGATTTCGTTTCTGACCAGAGGTGCCAGACCTTCGGTGGCCTCGTCCAGGATCAGCAGCCTGGGATTGGTCATCAGAGCGCGAACGACCGCCAGCATCTGCTGTTCCCCGCCGGAAAGCTGGTTGCCGTAGTGTTTGAGACGTTCTTTCAATCGCGGAAAGATTTCCAGAACGCCTTCCAGGGTGAACGGGTCGGGCTTTTTCAAGCGATTGGCCGCCGTGGCGACCATGTTTTCATAGACCGTCAGGTTGGGAAAAATCTGACGTCCTTCTGGAACCAGTCCGATCCCGAGGCGGGCGATGGCGTAGCTGGGTTTTCGATGGATGGGCTGGCCTTCGAAGGTAATGCTGCCGCTTCGGATCGGAGTCAATCCCGTGATCGAACGTACGCTGGTGCTTTTGCCCATTCCGTTTCTGCCGAGCAGGGTGACGACTTCCCCGGCCCGAATCTCGAAGCTGACTCCGAACAGCGCCTGGCTGGTCCCGTAAAATGTTTCGATCTCGTCGACGATTAGCATCGGGCTGTCTCTTTTCCCAAGTAAGCGGTTCGCACGGCCTTGTCGGCGCGGATTTCGTCGGGAGTTCCCTGGGCCACGATCATGCCGTAGTCGAGGACCGTGATTCGATCCGCCAGCCCGAAAACCACCGTCATGTCGTGATCCACCAGGAAGATCGTCGTCTGCGGGCGCAGGGTTTGAATCAATTCGGTCAGCTTGACCGTCCCCCCGGGTCCCAGGCCCGCATAGGGTTCGTCCAGAAGAAGCATTTGAGGATTGCCGGCAAGCGCCATTCCGACTTCCAGCTGTCTTTTTTCCCCGTGGGACAGTCTCCCGGCAGGCAGATAGGAGCGTTTTTCCAGATCGACCCGGGTCAGAGCGGCTTCCAGGTTTTCGCACAGTTGAGGATCGGTCCGCGCGTTTCTCCAGAATCGAAAACTGTGCCCGCAATGGGCCTGTATCGCCAAAAGAATATTGTCCCTGACGGTAAGGCGTTCGAAGACGGAAGTAATCTGGTAGGAGCGCGCCAAGCCGAGAAGCGCGCGTTTGTGGACCGGAAGGCGGGTGATGTCTTTTCCATCGAACTCGATTTTCCCGGAGTCCGGCTTGAGTTCGCCGGACAACTGGCCGAGCAGGGTGGTTTTTCCCGCTCCATTCGGGCCGATCAGGGCGTGGATTTCTCCGGCACGCACCGCGAGCGATACATTGCACGTGGCCTGGAGCGCGCCGAAACTCTTGAACAATCCTTCCGCACGAAGCAGTGGTCTAACCATCCGACGCTCCCTTTCCCGCAAGCAGACCGTAAATGCCTCTTCTGGCGAACAGGACAACCAGAATCAGCGCCGGACCCAGCCACGCCATCCAGTGCTCGGTATAGATGGACAATACTTCTTCCAGCAGCAAAAACGCCGCCGCTCCGATCACAGGGCCGAACAGCGTGCCCATGCCTCCCAGCAGCACCATCACCAGTATTTCGCCCGACCGGGTCCAGTGAAGCAATCCGGGACTCACGTATTCCGTGTGATTGGCGATCAAAACCCCGGCCATCCCTGCCCCTGCCCCGGCGATGACGAAGCAGACCCATTTGTATCGGAAGGTGGGAAAGCCGAGCGCTTTCATTCGACGGTCGTTTTCGCGGCTTCCCTGGACGACCATGCCGAAACGGGAGTTCGCCAGTCGCGACGCCAAAAACAGGAATGCGAATAGAATCGTCAGGCAAAGATAGTAAAATTGGGTGTCGTTTCCCAGATCCAGACCGGGAAACGTGTTTCTTGAAAACAGGCTAAGGCCGTCGTCGCCGCCGTATTTTTCCAGGGATATAAACAGGTAGTGAAGCATTTGGGCAAACGCCAGCGTGATCATGATGAAATGCATGCCGGTGGTTCTGAGGCTCAAAGCGCCGATGGCCGCAGCGAACAACGCCGATATTAAAATCGCCGACGGCCAAACGATCCACCCGGCTTCGCTTCCCGGAATACCGACCGGCCACGATACGACCGGGCTGCCGTCGATGCTGTGAAACGCGAAAATGGCGACAACGTAGGCGCCTACGCCGAAAAATGCGGCGTGTCCCAGGCTGACCATTCCTCCGTACCCGAGCATCAGATCCAGGCTGGCGGCCGCCAATGCGTATATCAGAATCCGGCTGAACAGGGAAATCAGATAGGGTTCGCCGCTCGTTCGGGCGATTATCGGCAGAAGCAGAAGCAAAGCGGCGCCGATTCCCAGGATGGTCCTTTCGCGGGAAAGAAGCGGTCTGGCGTCCGTATTTGCTGTGGAAGACACGTTGGAAATCTATGGCCTCGAATCAATGGACGGCAACGAGCCCGCGAGGTCGCCATACCAGGACCGCCGCCATTAGAATATAGATGGACATGGCCGCCAGCGGACCGGCGACGCCGTCCGCGTAAGCGGGCGATAAAACGAGACGCAGGACGAGCGGCAGAAACGCCCTGCCCAGCGTATCCACCATGCCGACCAGAAGCGCGCCCACAAGAGCCCCGCGAACCGAACCGATGCCTCCGATGACGATAACCACGAAGGTCAGGATCAGAATGCTTTCCCCCATGCCTGCTTCCACCGCCAGAATCGGACCGGCCATGACGCCGGCCAGTCCGGCCAGAAGGGTTCCCAGCCCGAAAACCAGGGTATACAGCAGCTTGATATTGACTCCCAGCGCGCCTGCCATCTCCCGATTGGATGCTCCGGCCCTGATCTGCATGCCGATCCTCGTGCGGGTGAACATCAGGTATAAAAAAATCCCGACGCCAATCCCGACGCCGATGACCGCCAGGCGATAGCTGGGGTAGGGGATGCCGGGAATCAGTTCGACACTGCCCGACAGCCACGAAGGCACGTCCATGAAAAGCGGCTGGCGTCCCCAGGCAATGACGGTCATTTCATTGAAGAACATGATCAATCCGAACGTGGCCAGCACCTGGTCGAGATGATCCCGGTCGTACAGACGGCTGAGCACGATTCTTTCCACGATCATGCCGGCCAGGGCGGCGGCCGGCAGCGCGGCCGCAAGCCCCAGCAGAAACGAGCCGGTACGGGCCGTCACCGTTGCGCCGACATACGCTCCGATCATGTAAAAGGACCCGTGCGCCAGGTTGATCACCTGCATGATGCCGAAGACCAGCGTCAATCCGGCCGACATCAAAAACAGCATGATCCCCAGTTGAAGTCCATTGAGCAATTGTTCGATAAACAGCAGCATATTCGAAATTTTGAAGACAAAAATCGAGGACGGTATTCAGCCCGCTCGGTATTTAGTGTTCCATTTTGCACTCATCGACGTATACATTGCTGTGATCGGTGAAGACGGCTTTCAATGTCTTGTTGGTATAGCCGCCGTCCTCGGTCTTGACCACTTCGCGGATGTAAATGTCCTGAATGGGATGCTGATTGGCGCTGAAACCGAATTTTCCGCGAACGGACTCGAAATCGGCCTTGCGAACGCCCTGGCGCAAAGTCTCCATGTTCGACACGTCGCCGTTTACGCTTTTCAGCGCGCTGCCGATCAGTTTTGCCGCATCGTAACCCTGGCTCGCATACAGGGTAGGGGTCCGGCCATAGGCTTTTTTGAATGCGTCCACAAATTGCCGGTTTGCCGGATTGTCCAGATCATGGGTCCACTGGGAACCGTTTTTCACGCCCAAGGCGGCGTCGCCCACGGCTTTGAGCAGTCTTTCGTCGAACGAAAACGCCGGACCGAATACGGGAATGGTCTCGGAGAGTCCGGCCTGGGAGAACTGCTTGATGAAATTGATGCCCATGCCGCCGGGCAGGAAGAAAAACACGCTGTCCGGTTCGGCGGCCCGCAATGCCGCGATCTCGGGGGCATAGTCGGACTGGCCCAGCTTGGTGTACACCTCTCCGGCGATTTTCCCCTTGTAGTAGCGCTTGAATCCGGTCAGATGGTCTTTTCCGGCCGGATAATTGGGGGCGAGCAGGTACACTTTCTTGTATCCCTCGTCGGATACGTACTTGCCCACGACTTCATCCAGATTGTCGTTCTGGTAAGCCACATTGAAATAGTTCGGATGGCATCCTTTTCCCGCCAGCAAGGACGGTCCGGCATTGGCGCTGATATACAGAATATCGTCCCGGACGACTTTGGGCACGACGGCGATGGCCACATTGGAAAAGATGATGCCGGTCATGATCTTGACCTGGTCGCGCTTGATGAAACGCTCGGCGATCTGTCTGGCCTTTTCCGGCTCGCGGCCGTCGTCGTCCACCAGCAGTTCCACCGGAACGCCACCCAATTTTCCGCCCTCCTGATCGATGGCCAGCTGGAACGCGTCGCGCACTTCCTCTCCCAGATATCCGGCTTTGGTCGACAGGGTCGTGATCATTCCGATTTTGACCGGTTCCGCCGCCAGAGCGGTCCCGGATACGCAAAATGCAACGGCGAACAATGCCAACAACACTTTTTTCATGATGCCTCCCGCAATTCTTCGTTTTATGTATTCGTTCCCATGTTCCGGACGGCATACATTCTTACAAGCTCGATCAAATCATGTTTGAAACCGCCGGAAATTACGATCACAGGCATGTAAAATAGGAACTCGCTTTTTGTCAACGAAAAAAACAAAACGGGCGGGGCCTCTGACGAGACTTCGCCTTTTTTTCAGTGCCGACAAACACCGGAATTCCAACACCCCGGCGGTTGTCTTACGGGAAATCTTGTGGAGCTTTTCGACCTGCGAGTTCGTTTGGCCGACCGATACATATTCAATACTCACGCAAAGACGCAAAGCGCCGTGTTTTGATCAGAGCGAGTTTCCTTGCTTTCAGTGCCCGCAATGTGTTATCGATGCAGACAGTGCGGCCGCGAAGCATTTTGCAGAGCAAGCGCAAATAGTCTGAAAATCATCAAGTCGCGAACATTAAAGGAAGGAGATATTTATGAAAAAATCCATCGGCGCCAAAACCATCCTCTATCCCACCCCTGTCCTGATCGTGGGGACCTACGACAAGGAGGGCAAGCCCAACGTCATGACCGCCGCCTGGGGGGGCATCTGCTGCTCCAGTCCCCCGTGCGTGACGGTGTCGCTCAGAAAGGCGACCTACAGCTACGGCAATATCGTCGAACGAAAGTCCTACACCCTGAGCATTCCCCCCGAAAAATACGCCGCCGAGGCCGACTTTTTCGGCATCGCCTCGGGAAAGACAAAGGACAAATTCAAGGCCGCCGGCCTCACGCCGGTCAGAAGCGAACTTGTGGACGCTCCCTACGTGGGCGAGTTTCCCCTGGTGCTCGAATGCAAGCTTGTTCACACGTTCGAAATAGGCCTGCATACCCTGTTTGTCGGCGAGATCCTGGATGTCAAGGCCGACGAGTCCGTTTTGACGAAAAAAGGAGAGCCGGATGTCGAAAAAATAGCGCCCATTGTCTACGCTCCCGGCACGCAAGCGTATCACGGGATCGGGAAAAAAATCGGGGGGGCGTTCTCCATCGGCAAGAAGATAGGCGGATAAGGAATGGATTGGTCGTGCTTTATTTTGACTCGTTCCCACGCTCCTGCGCGGGAACGAGTCAAAGATACGACGTACTGCGTTTTTATTTTTATTGATAAAAAGCAAGTTCCTATCTTAAAGAGATGTTGACCAAGCTTATTGCTGATGAGTTTAAGAAAGGAGGTTTGTCATGGGGACGCGAGTATCTTTCCTTCTGGTCGCCCTGTTTTGTTCGAGATGGTTTTGCTGCTATTTCGAAAAAGCGGCAGTGGCAGAAACGGATTGTCTGAAAACGCCGCCTATGATGCTTGTAAATACGGCTATGGAAAAGTTGCCGGTATTAACTGTGATAGAGCTGAGTCTCTCGGGATTTAAAACCCCGGCCTCCGCGACAGCCTCGGAAGTTATCGCTTTTTTGTGCGAAAATCCCTCTCCGTTCGGGCTGAAACGCGGCCCCTGAAAATCGACAATGTTCATCAAGCCGGAATACGGTCGGACATCGAACGATTTTTTTCGTCGGAGTTCATTTTTCAGAGGACAAAAAAAATTTCCGTGCCCCGTCATTCCGGCCGGAGCGCGCATTTCCCGAGTCGGGCGAGAATTCCGCGCATGCGCGAGAGTCCGTTGAAATCCGGCGGCGTCGCACTTGAAAGCGCGCGCTTGCCGGAAAAAAACGGCGAACTTCGAAACGGCTGCGAGAGAGAGCGAAAATCCGTTCCTCCGACAACCGCGCGCGCTCCGGCCGGAATGACGGTCCGCTTGAAAATCCCGAAGTCCGGGCGAACCCCGAAAACCGAAAGCAGGCGCTCTGGAAAGGAACAAAACCCGGGTGTAAAATTATTCGCCATTCCGGGGGATTTTCATCACCCCGGTTCCAAACGTGGCCGCGCCGCCGTGGAAGACGGCGCTACCGGGCCACGCGAGTTCTTACCCTTTGACTATCGATGCATCCGTTCAGGTCGAAATCCTTACAGGTAGTTCCGGCCTTGGAAGAAGATTGTCGCTTTGCCCATCGATGCATCCGCACAGGTCGATATCCTGGACGGCTACGCGAAAGACCTCGAATACGGTTTGTTTTTGGGAGCTTTTTTCTGAAATCCGGAGAACTTATGCTGCGGTTTTCTTTTTCTTTGGGATGGTTTTTCACTCCTGGGCGCGGAGGTCCCGTAGTCGAAACTCGAAAGGGTGCGCTGCTCGATATCGGACCCGATGGTCCTGTTGATGGCGCGCACCTGCTTGCTGTCTTCGGCGGTGACGAGAGTGAGGGCCTCGCCGTCGCGATAGGCGCGTCCCGTCCTCCCGATGCGATGTATGTAATCTTCCGGCGTGGAAGGAATGTCGTAGTTGATCACATGGGAAATCCGGGTGACGTCGATTCCGCGCGACGCGATGTCCGTGGCCACCAGGATTTGAAATTTTCCTTCCCGAAAGCCGTCCATGGCTTCCCGCCGACGATTCTGGGAAAGGTTGCCCTGCAACGACGCCGAACGGTATCCGGCGGCGGAAAGCTTTTTGTCCAAAGTCCTGGCCCGATGCTTGGTCCTGGTGAAGACCAGCACCGACTCGGCATGCGCGCTTTCCAAAAGCTTCAACAGCAAAGCGGTCTTAAGATGCGCGGCCACCGGATAGAGCGCGTGGCTCACGGTTTCCGCAGGCGCCACCAGCCCCACCTCCACCACTTTCGGATCGCGAAGAATGTCGTTGGCGAAACGACGGATTTCTTTCGGCATGGTCGCCGAAAAGAGCATGGTCTGGCGATTTTCGGGCAGATGTTTCATAATCCGCCGAATGTCGGGCAAAAACCCCATGTCGAACATGCGGTCCGCCTCGTCGACCACCAGAGCTTCCAGCCGGGAAAGGTCGATGCTTTTTCTCCCGATATGATCGAGAAGCCTGCCGGGACAGGCCACCACGATGTCGGCCTGCTTCAGCGCCCCGATCTGCGGGCCGATTTTCACGCCGCCGTAGATTGCGGCGCTCTTGATGCGGGTCTTTCTCCCCAAGTCTTGTATGGCCTGGTGAATCTGCTCGGCCAGTTCCCTGGTGGGCGCCAGAATCAGGGCGCGAACGCCCCCGCGCTTGCTTTTCAGGAGCCGCTCAAGCAACGGCAGCGCAAACGCCGCCGTCTTGCCGGTGCCGGTCTGCGCCAGCCCCATGATGTCCCGTCCCTCCATGGCGACCGGTATCGACCGGGCCTGTATCGGGGTCGGATTTTTAAAACCCGCCGCCGCGACTCCTGCGGCGACGGACGGGTGAAAGTCGAATTCTTCAAAGTCCAATAGGTTCCTTCTTTCCGCGTTCCCATAAAAAAAGCCCCGGAGAAATTCCGGGGCTTACGTGCTTTTCAGTTACAACCAGGAACGCTATTTTTATCATGCAAAGATACATGCGTTCGTCGGTGATGTCAACGGAAATCCAAAAGAAATCGCCCGCATTCTTCTTTTCACGGACCTTCTCTTCACGGACCTTCTCTGACCAGGACCGACCCGGGCCCGTATCCGACAACTTCGCCCTTTCCGTGTTCGTCAAATCGGGCGACAAGGTAGCACGACAGATCGTCGCGAACGGGTTCGAGATCGCCTTCAATTCCGCCTGGAAGTGAAAATGAGGTCGCGACGGGATCCTGTCCGGCTGCCAGTTCCCGTCGAAAGGCCTTGCATGGCTGCTCCATCTGCCGGTCGTGTGCGCGAGGCAAACCGGTCAAATGGAGGGCATTTACATGTTGAAGCATGCGGTGAATGCCTCTTCCATCTTCAAACCGGGGAACACGTTTTGGACTGTAAGGTGTAATGAACCAAAAACGATCAGGGTCTCCCTGCAAAATTCCGTCATCCAGCGCCTCTTCCGATCCGTGGTGCGGCGCTTTCATTGCCTGATGAACGTTCAAACGTTGGTCGGCGAAGACCTCGCAGATTTCTGCCCAGTGCGGATTGGGAACATCGGCACCCAATAGAAGTTTCACGCGCTGCCACGTCAGGAGGATGGCTGATGAAAGTTCGTTGCGGTCATATCCCGTAAAATCCCGAGCATACGATTCTTCGGGATGCAGTGCGATCAATTCCGCATGTCCGACCTGTCGCGCCGTTTTCCGCCAAGTCCACCAGACGGACTCCACATCTTCGGCCCAGCGTTGTTCGACCGAAGCGAACACCTGCTCCAGTTCGTTTGCGAGCCTACGTTCCAAATCTCGGGATTCGCCCAAATGGCCGTCGAGATAGAGATCGTTGCATCCGACCAATCGCCAGACATCGTAATCCAGAAGATTGGAAAATCCCGCGTAGTGATCCTGATGCCGATGCGTCAGCACGATGCACTCGCATTGGCCTCCGTACTTGGGCAGCACGTGCATCGCCGCAGCTTTACCAGCTACACGACAACTATCGACAATCACCCAAAGATCCGGTGGAACACGGATTGCAATGCTTTCCCCTTTGCCCGGCCCGAACACAAATAGGTACAGATAGTCGGCATCCAATTCCTCGGGCATCATTGGAACACAGGCTCCGGCTTCAGGTATCGTTTGGAATCAGGCGGATCGAGAATTGGCAAATCCGGATCCGTGTATGTAGTATCCGGATGAACCCGGATAAGCAAAACGCCTTCTTGACCGTAAAACGCCAATTCAAGCAACCGGCCGGAGACGAGTTGATCCGCTTTCTCATCCTTCGACGCTTCGTCGAAGCGATCCACCGGCAATTCGATCCTCCCGTAGGTCGTCGTATCGCTGTAGGAATCGTGCTTTCCCACAATCAGACGCACGGACTGATCGTCTACGTCTTCCACGCGGGCAGGGTTCCAGGAATGCATAGACAGGCCCTCGTAATCCTCGGGAAACTCCAGGTGCGGATGGCTGCTCCAGTAGTCTTTGGGATCGATATGAACCGGAAACACGCCACGTCCGCGAGCAGCGATTCCCATGGCCTTCAGCAAGCGATCCAAAGCCCGAAATCCGGTGTGTTTCTCGCGCAAATCATTTGGCACGTCCTCTATCACCTCTTCGGCAAAATCGAGTTGGGCGCGATGCAGCAAAAGGCGGGCGACCCACAAATGCAGGGCCTCGTAAACGAAGTCGGCCGTCCGCCCGCCGCCGGATCCAAGGGCGTCCATGGCACGAGACCACTCGCGCTTGGCCTCCGGCAACCGTCCGGTGGTAATCAAAAAATTGACCCAGCGCGACCACCACCACGGATGCTTGGCGTTCAACTCGATGGCCCTTAAATACTCCTTTCGAATACGTTTTCGATCACCGGCGGCACAGTCCAGATTATAGGCCAAGTAGTGATGTGCGTAGTCATCTTGATCGTCGAGCTGGATGGCCATGCCGAACACCTCGGCCGCCGCAGCGTAGTCCTTGTATTCTTTCGACAGAACTCTTCCCATCGTATGGTACTGATCGGGAAAGAATGCCTCGAACCCCGAATCCCTTTCACCGCAACTTGCGGCATGGTAGTACCCTTCCAGCTCGCGTTCGGCGGCATGACACCGCGCCCCGTTTCCTTCTAAAAGAGATTCGCGGAAATACGCCATAATTGCGCGATGGGCAGCCAAACGTTCCTGGTCCGTCAGATCGCTTCGCGCAGTCAAAACGCCACCGATCAACGGGTGGAGAGCAAACGCCTCATTCCAGGGTTGCAGAATTCCGTACAGCAAAACATTCCGCTGATGCTCCGCCAAGTCGCCAATTCCCATCTGTTCCAGCAATGTTCCGACGAACGGATTTCGGACCAGCGCGATTTTTTCGGCAAGTCGAACGACACTGCACCATTCGGGGGCAGCCTGCAAAGCGTTGGCCACGGCGCCAGCGATTCGCTTGGCACCAGGCCAGTCCGCTTGGAACTGCGCAGATCGGTCGACCGATGTGACCGCCGCAAAAGCGACCAGCAATTTCATTTCCAGAAAATTGATGCGAGAAAGCCTTGCTCCCAAGCGTTTTTCCAGTTCCTGTACCAAGGGCCGCAACGGCCCGAGATCGAGATCCGAAAGAGGGAGGTCCATCTGGGGGACAATGTGCACGTCCGGCCTCGCCGGGTTGTCGCTCCAAGTCGTGGTGGCAACCCGTCGGCAGGGGGCCTCCCTCGTCGCCCATCGTCCTATTTCCATCGTATGGCCGTTGTTGTAACTGGCGTGACGGGCTTCGGCATCCGCCGAAATCGGCCAACGGTCCGGTTCGTCGCAAAGAAGCACCACGCTGTCGTGTTTCGACTCAATCCAACGAGAAAGGATGGCCATCTTATCCGACCAGCGGGCCCGTGCATCCTTCAGCCGCGCAAACTGACCGTCGATCATCCCCGCCTGCTCCAGCGCGGCGCCGATCTGCACCATGGCAGCCGGGCCGGTGTCCATTGCCTCCCGGGCCGGCGATACCAGTACGGGAACGAACCCCTTTTGCTCCAAACGTTCGCGCATGTGGCAAAGAAGCGTTGTCTTTCCGTACCCCTCCCCGCCAACGACCGTCGTCAGGGACGTTCCCTTCGAAGCAGCCACTTGGTCCGCAAGACGCTCGGCCTGCTCCTGGACCATTTCATTCATAATCTCCCCGCTCTCCCGCATGCTTGTATTCTTGCCGTTATGCGAATCATAATTTTCTTTAAGTCAGGAACTTGCTTTTTGTCAACGAAAATGCAAGGGGAAGAACCTGATATGAATCTAAATACCATGCAGGATTGAAAAAAATGGAGAAGTGCCAAAATTGCGGCGATCAAGAATTCAGCCATGAAATTTCACAAAAAACACGAAACGATTTACGGGCCTTTTCGTGGCTTTATTTGTCACAGAACAACCGGATTAAAAAAAAACGTGCTGAAATGAGTGTAATCAGTTTGTTTTCAGGTTGCGGCGGTCTCGATTTCGGAATCGAACCGGCCGGATGGAATATTGGGATCAGAAACGATGTCGATATTCATTCCTGCAACATCCTGCGAACGAATTGCGAAGAAGATGTCCTCTGCGCCCCCATTGAGGAGGTGTTGTCGGAGGATATCCGAAAAAGCGTCGGATACGGCAAAAACGCCGTGGATTTGGCGATTGGCGGTCCTCCCTGCCAACCGTTTTCAAAATCGGCGTATTGGTCCAGTGGAGATACCCGAAGGGGAAAACTACCTCTGGCATACCGAAAGAAAGTGAGTCTTGCCATTGTTCGGTTGGCGGACACGCTATTGGAGCTTTCTTCTAAAACTGGCAAAAAATCGCCCATCTTGGACAATTCAGGCCCAGCCGGGCTCCGCAGCGGGACCGTTCCACTGGGAAAACAGAAAACTGTCCTGGAAAGAAATGGCGGCCATCCAAACGTTTCCCAAATCATTCCGAATCGATTCGCCCCGCGTCGAGATCCAACGGCAAATCGGCAATGCAGTACCTTCCTTGATTGCCGAAAAACTTGGAAGAGCATTGTGGGAACAAATGCTTTCCGCGAAATACCCAAAGCCCCCTTGTCTCGCAGTCAAAAAGGCGGATTTCACCCCGCCGCCCGCCGATGTCGAACCGGTTCCCGAAGAGTACCTGCATTTTGCAGGCAAGCATGCTGCCCATCCTGGAACCGGCAGGGGAAAGTCGTATCGAAAAAAAATCAGCAAATGCAATGAACCCGATATTTTTTCAGCATCCCAATAATTCCGAGATATGTAACACAAAAAAAGCTTCCAAGCCTGCTCCTTATTTTTTATCGAAGACCAGAACAGCTTATGACGATTTTACTTTTTTATACTAAAGAGATCTTCTTCTTACGTAAGCTTTTAGTTTAGTTGCTATATCGCTTCGGACACCTATACTTATAAGCTCTTCAATTGGCATCTTATTTATATCGGCAAAAGAAGATATCCCTGCAAATTCCAATTTTTCTTTTGTGCGAACTCCAACGCCAACCTTGGCGGATTCCAAAGCCCTAAATACAGGGCCAAGAGGAGAACAGAATCTTAAAAGCCCCAGCAAATCATAAACTCCGTGCCGCATTTTTTTGAAACAGTCCTTCACACAGTTGACGCGCTTATCGCTCGCATCGCATTCTTCCCTGAGAAAATAATAAAAGCATCGAATGTCGAGGATTTCCCCGAGTCCCGATATTTGCCAAAGCAAATGGTCGCGCCAACGTTCTTGAACACCTTCAAGACCTTTAACGCCCCAACGCTTTGCCACGTCGGGCAAGAGCATGCCTTCCCCCAGCTGAAAAATCACGATGGCTCTCATTACGGCCGAATAAGCCAGCTGGCGCGCTTGTTCGCTTCTCGTTTTATTTGTTTTCAGCTGTATTCCCAATGAACCTACTATTTCCTCAGCTTTCGATCCTTCGGTCGTTCCCCGAATCCACTCGACAAAAAGAACCGGTTTGACCCGGTGGGATTCAATCCATGCGTCTACTTGCTCGGCGAGTTTTTTTGAAAATCGTCTCATTCCTTTTTCGCGAGGGTCCATTAATTCAAGAACGATCAATGTATCAAGAGGCGTCCACTTTCCCAGAATCTTGTCGTCCTCGTCGCAGTAGATTATGTCTTTGATAATCGAGCCAAATCCCGCCCCGACATCAAGAGGGATGGAAGACAGGGAGACGGCCTTGCCAAGCGCGGTCGCTCCAACGCAATGATCGTCTTCCCACGCCAGCAGCCTTTGGCCATTGCAAAGCCATTGAAGCGACTGTTCGACTTGATCGGCGACATCTTTTCCTCCGAGGGAATTATTGAAAAAACTTTTGATATCCGCCACCTCTTGGTCGTCTCTTAAAACAAGTTGCCCCAGTATTAGTTTTGCGACTTGATTGTTTTGCAGCTCTCTTGAAAAGAAGCTTTTATTTTTTCGCGGTTTTCCGTCGAGTCTCAAAGACGATTGCAGTGCGGGAAGCAAGGGGCTTTTCAATTCTTCGGCAAGTTCCTCTTTCCAATTATCGAAAGGTTTTAAAATGATAGATGATAGACCTGCTTTTTTACCTCTCCCCGCTCGCCCGCTCATCTGAATAATCTCGGGAATAGACAAAGCACCATCGCGACCGAATGTCAGGTCCCTGATAATTACATGGGTGGCCGGCAAATTTACGCCGGCACCCAAGGCCGTGGTACTCACCAGGCACAATAGCTCGCCATTTTCATAATCCGCTTTCACCGAATTCTTTTTTTGAGCCGCCATCTTGGAGTGATAGGCGGCCGCGATATCCTTGCCGAATCGCGGTTTCATTTTTCTGGATATCCATTCCGAAAGATGTTCCGCATCTGTCGTGCGGTACACGAATATCAAGACAGAAACTTCAGGCTCGATGAAAATTCGTTCCAGAAGCTCGATTACCGCATCATCCGCTTTTTCGTCCTTTTCCAGCACCAAAAGCTGTTGCTTTAACAAGGGGCTTCTGACAACCGAGTGTGCAATATCGCACGGTGTGAGCCAGTCTTTGACCAAATCGCAATTGCCGAGCGTGGCAGATAATAAAACAAACCTCGGCGGTGCTTCTCCGCATAGAAAACGTGTAATGACGCCTTCAAGACATGGCCCCCTTCTCTGGTCACCAATCAGATGCGCCTCATCCACGCATACCGACCCGAAAGAACGAATCCAAGGATCATAGTCCGGAATTCTCATTATCGCCTCTACGCGTTCGGGTGTGGCGATCACGATCTCTCCGGATTCCGGCGGCGCAGCCATCATCGTTTCTCCTGCAAGACGATAATCTCCGGTTGTAATGCAGACGCCCGGCACATGGCCCGAATTATCGGCAAATCGAGGCAACAGACCGATCAACTCGTCGTACTTCTCTTGTGCCAATGCCCTTAATGGCTCCAGCAAAAGAGTTCTGCGACCTTGTTTCAATCCGGAAAGGAGGGCCATGTATCCAAGCAACGATTTGCCTGAATTCGTCGGACCGGATACTACGAGATTCCGACGCGAGTGCAGAAGCCCGCAGTCCTCGATTGCCTTGATTTGTATATCGTGGGGTCTGGAGCCGGGCGCGGTTTTTTCGATAAATTCCAGCCAATCGGATGAAAGTCCCAGGGATTTCCATTCGATTATTTTTCCGGAAAAAGATTCGCCGGTATATCCGAGATCAATAGTCCTCATTTTGCCTGAAGATTTTTTCAAGGGCTGGAAATAGTTTCGAAAGCTCGACAGGAGAGATCTTTTCGATTCTTTCTATTAGCCAGCGCTTTTGAGCAAGCTGCCCCATAGGGCTGAGAGATAAAAAAAACGGGACTTGGTTGACGTCCGCGCTTGGATCTATTCCGATAGCTTCCAACAGTCTCCGGGCATTTGTTGTTGATGGAGGGTTTTTGCCTGTAACCCACCGAGAAACGGTTTCTTCTCTGATCTCCAAAATTTGGGCTATTTTTTTTTGATTTCCTTGGGGAAGCTCCCGAAACAAATACTTGATATTTTCCATACGTATCTCTTTTTCCGAAAGCCCGAAAAGCGCCGTTGTTATCATGACCTCTATTTCCACATTGAAAGCTTCGGCTAATGACGCACGTTCGGCGTCTGTCAGTTTTTCACCCGCGATAACAGCCGACGCTCTCTTTTCTGAAAAGCTTGCTTTTTTTCGCAAAAGACTCGCCCATTTGGTCGGATCGGGTTCCTCCTTCCACGCCAAATAGCGGACGTTTAAATTCTCGATTGCAAGCCGGGCCAAATCTTCCATGCGGAATAATATGACCCAAACCAAGTTCCAATGCAACAACTTAAAAGGCGCTATGAAATTCTTAATTCGCCCTGATTATTTTGATTTCAAGTTTATGTTCGATTCAAACAATCGGAAACGGATTAATGCACACACAAGAATTCAATAAATATGGATTTAAATTGACATTTAATGAAATTAATGTCAATTTAAATCTATGATAAATGATTATTCGTCATATTTGAATCCGGCCCAAAGGTTCGTTGTCGAAGCGAAGATGCTGGAAACCGGTTTCAGTTGCGTATTGCAGCTACCCACAGGTACGGGCAAAACCTGGCTGGCTCGTCTTGCAATTAAAAACGTTCTGCAAAAGGGTTTCCGCGCCATATATGTTACCCCACTGCGATCTCTCGCCGACGAACTGCACCCTGTATGGAAAGACGACTTCGCCCCCTATAAAGTCGGAATCTTTACAGGTGACTACGCAAAAGACGGAAAAAAATATCCCGTGCCGTTTTCCGAAGCCGACCTTTCTATAATGACGCCGGAAAGGCTGGATGCATGCACAAGAAATTGGAGGTCGCACTGGAGCTGGATTCCCGAAGTGGCTTTAATTGTTTTGGACGAAGTGCATCTGCTCGGAGATTTACGGAGAGGTCCGAGATTGGAGGGAGCCATTTCGAGGATTCGCCGTATGAATCCTTTCGCCCGGTTTCTCTGTCTTTCCGCCACCCTGGGCAATCGGGAGCAACTCGCCGAGTGGCTGGAAGGCATCGAATACGAAAACCCATGGCGGCCTGTTCCATTGACATGGCGAGTCGCCAGGTACAGAAAAGCCGACGAAAAGCCCGATATTTTGACCCAAGAGGTTTCGAAAAATATCGAAAAGGGCGGAAAAAGCCTTGTTTTCACGCAAAGCAGACGAAGGTGCGAAATTCTTTCCTCGTTTCTGAAAAGCCGGGGGATTCGTTCCAGTTATCATCATGCCGGTCTTTCGCACCGCAAACGAAGGTCGGTAGAAGACCGATTCAGAAAACTCGAAACAGATGTTCTCATCGCCACAGGTACCCTTGAAATGGGCTTGAACATGCCCGCGCGCCAAGTGGTTATCTACGACACCCAATTCTTCGACGGCTCTCGGTTTTCCCCGCTGTCTGTAAATACGGTGTGGCAGAGAGCGGGCCGGGCAGGACGTCCCGGTTTGGACGAAAATGGTGAAGTTGTCCTTCTTTTGGCCTGTTGGGACAAGAGTTCCGTCCATTATCCCTCTGGAAAGTTCGAGAACATCGCGTCCAACCTGAACGACGATTCGGCCTTGGCGGAACAAATAATCGCCGAAATAGGGTCCGGTCTTTGCCGTACGCACACCCAGCTGAACAGGGCTTTGAACCACTCGCTGGCCTCATTTCAAGGCAAAACGATGCCGATTCACAAAATGGTCGTCGAAATGATTTCTGCGGGTATGCTAAAGTGCATTGAAAAGGACACCGAAAAAAACATCGGACAAGCCCGCCTGTCTGCGACCGCTTTGGGTAAAATCATAACCCGGAGGCTACTGACCCCTTCAACGGTGATAGCCGTAAGGGAATTTTTGAACCTTTTTCCCGAGTTCACTTATTTCGACATTCTTTTCACCCTGGCCCTCACGCCAGATTTCGAGCCGGTTGTTCCCGTGGACTTCGAGGAGCTTTCCACACTGGCCTTAATGCTTGACGGAACCCCGTCTTTCGTAGTCCCGCAGTTGAGCTCTTTGCGCGATATTTTCGAAGACCCGACAGGAAAGAGAATCTTGTCCGCAGTAAAAACGGCCTCCATGATGCTTTTCTGGTGCGAAAACGACGATGCGGAAACGGTTGCGGAAGAATTCAGCGTATATCCGTTTGAGCTTTTCAGAATCAGGGAAACATTAGACCGTCTTTTGTCGGCCGCTGTCGCCATAAGCCATAACGTTTTAAGTAAAGAAAATGAAACCGACGATGGGGATGCGGCCCAAAAGAATGAAACAACGGTCAGGCTCGAACTGGTTCGCCACATGGTGGTCGCATCTATTCCCCCCAAGACGGCGGAACTCGCCTTTGTAAAAGGGATTGGCCCCAAATGGGCGAAAAAGCTAATGCTGCATGGAATTCGCAATATCAAGGAGCTTGCCGCCTCAACCTCCGACGATGTGAAAGAAATCAAAGGGCTTTCTGCGAAACGGGCCGACACGTGGATTTCAGAGGCAAAAGAGCTTTCCAAAACTCGGTTTTATCGTCCGGACAACGCCGCGCCGGTTATCGACTGCTGGTCCGTGCCGAACATACCGGAAAATGGCGACCCTTACCGTACGAGACGAGCCATGGAATTAACCGTTAAGCAAAAGACCGAAGGCAAATTCATCGTCAGCGGAGGTCTGGAGCCTCACAGGATTCAAACGGAAAAAAACGGCTGGTCGTGCGATTGCATGGATTTCAAAAAAGGAAACCTCTGCAAGCATATCATCGCGGTCGGCTGGCATGTGAGCGAATCCGAGCTGGTTTCGAAAAAAAAACGGGAAAGCAGCCGGATTCAAAACGATTTGGACCTTTACGATTTATGGTTGGAAAGATGAAAAAAACACGTTTAAAAAACGAAAAGGAAAGGCCGGGTTTCCTGGAAACAGAAAACGGGACAATCGATTACCCGGCCTACGTTCCGGTCACCACATTCGGCGGGACCTATCCTCTGGACACACTGATTCGGCCTTATCTTCCTCGATTGGCACCCGCCGTGATGGTCAGCTTTCACTACGCGCAGGCGATGAAAAGAAAACCGCGCATTCCCGTTTTTATCGATTCGGGCGGGTTCGCGACATTGTTCGAACGTTCGGAAATCGTGGAAGAAAGAGGACTGGGTCTCCTTCGCGTACACAACGACGGCGGCGTTGACGAACTGAGTCCCATGCGTGTTCTCGATTTTCAGGAGTTGCACGCGGATGTCGCCTTTACCTTGGATTTTCCCATTCCGCCGAACACGGAGCGCAAAGAAGCCGAACGGCGAATGAGACTCACGTTTTCCAATGCCGTATGGGCGTTGCGAAATCGGAGACGCAAAGGCTTGCGCCTATTCGCCTGTATACAGGGGGGCGATGAAAACGATTATCTAAATATGGCCAAAAAGCTTTCCAAGTATGAATTCGACGGATTCGCCATCGGAGGGCTTGTTCCGCGAGCGCAGAACAAAAAGATGATAGAATCCGTGATTAAAGGCGTTCGAACAATTGCAGGCGCGCGACCGTTGCACGTCTTCGGACTTGGAAAGCCCGAAACGACGAAATGGCTTTTCGAACTAGGGGCCGATTCTGTAGATTCTTCTTCGTATGTCAAACTGGCCGCAGACGGAAAATCCTGGTCGGATAACAAAGAAATAGCGGACCCGGCTGTGACCGACCGGCTGTTGCTGGCTCTCAACAACCTGAAGGAGGCCGCCAAGCATACTCCTTTCGGCATTCGACAGAACATGCTGGGTTATTGCCCCGCTCCCTGCTGATTTGAAAATAACAGTTTCAAATCTTAATGCCGGGCACTCTCGGCGCGTTCTGTTTCTTGAATTCGGGGCAATAGGTTCGAGAATCGCAGGCCTCGCATGTGGGTTCGTGTTCGGAATTTCGCTCCCACGACTTGATCACCCTGCCGGTGCGGGCCTCCTCGCCCAGGCATTTTTCGATTCGCCCGACGACTTCGTCGAAAGCGTTCAAAGACTCCTCCATGGAGTCCCGGGTCACCGGCACGACGCGAACCACGCGTGCAAGCCGATAATCCAAAGACAACAACGGAGGCTCTCCACTTTTCTTTCTTGGTCGCCAACTTCCGAGTAGATCAGCGTCTTCGCCGTCCTCGTCCGGCAAAATCTCTTTCCTGTCCTTTCGACGGAAAGCTTTCTGAAGCTTAATAAAGTCCGATTTGGTCGGCGCCAGTTCGTTCAAATAAATCAAAACTCCCGCAATGATCGGCTTGGGAGTCAGCAAGGTGCGCAGATGCGCATAGGTTTGCACCTGCCATCCGTATATCTCCCACAAGTTCGAGCGGTAGCTCGGCTCCGAAGCCAAGGGGCGCGTCATCCCTTTATAGTCTACGATGACCTCGAACTCCTCCGGGGGGTCTTTCGGAAGCTCCTCGACGATGATTTCCAGCAACTTGTTGCCCCTCAGTTTCGGTGAAAACAGCTCCACATGGGTGACGACGTCGATAACGCCTTGAATTTCATATCGCTCGATCTCCCGCGCGAACGAGCCTGCACCTGCGGAAGGCAGTGCGCGTGCGCCCCTGACTCGTACCTCGGCCTGGTTGATCAAGGGAAACAATATGGGGCCCAATTCGTTGACTGCGGCCGTGGCCCTGCGGCGACCCAGAATCTCGGAGGCCTCGTTCCAGCAAATGATGTTTCGCGCCGCCAGACGCCTGTCGATTCTGTCGTAAAGCTCTTCCAGATATTCATCCGACCAAGGCGGCATGCCCTTTCTCTTCTCCTTAACCGTCCGGTAGGCCTCCTCCAGGACGGCATGAATGAATTGGCCGAACCACAACTGGACGGGGTGGGAGGGTGGAAGATGGCTCAGACGCGTGTAGCGGTATTGCAATCCGCACCTGAGAAATCCGACCAGGTCTCCGGTCAGGCTGTAGGATGGAAGAATCGCAACCGGGGGTCTTACGGATAGCATCGCTCAAATCTCCACAAAAGGTTTATTGGGGTTCCAGAGGCTTAGCCCGGTCCGGTCGTAGCCCATGGCGACATTGCTTACCCTGCCTGTCGGCAATCCCGCGTTTAAGCCCACAAGAAGCAGCAGGTCCTGCGGCCTGCTGTAGGCCACGAAGAACTGTCTGTAAAGATCGTCGAACGCCCGGTCTTCGCCGCTTCGCCCGGGGGTCTTCAGAGGCGTGAAAGAACGCACCAAATCTTCCATGTTGTGCGGCGGCCCTGATTTTTTAGGAAAACGCTTGAACGCGTGGGCATGGTGGTTGGTGGGAAAGTCCGAGCCCACATCCACGATCACGGATGGAAATTCCAATCCTTTCGACTGGTGGATGGACAGTACGCTCAACCGGTCCCGGGGAAAGCTGTCGATCAAATCCTCGTCTATTTTTGCCGTGCCCGACGCTACGGGGGCCAAAAAATACTGCAAGAGGTGTCCGACTGACCTTAGAGAAAGCTCAGTCTTGGCAGGGTCCTCCACAATCCGGCCCTTGAAACCGCTTACCTGCTCGCAGGCAGCCAGTTGACGCGTGAAAACCTCCAAGTAGATTTGCCCTTCCGGATCGTCGTACAATTCCGGCAACCAGTGGATCAGCGCATATAACAAGTCGATTGCAGTAGAACTCTTGGGCCACTCATAGCCTTTTCTCCCGGGGTCGCGCTTCGACCAATTCTCCACATACTTAACCAAACCCTTTGGTGCCCGTCCGGACTTCAGCCAAGTTTCCGCGAAACCGGCCCAGCCTTGAAACACGTCTCTAATGCCCTGCCCGATGGCCTTTGCCACCAAGTCCTCGGCGTCCCCGTATCTGTCGAGACAGCAAAGAAGGAGACCTCCCAACCTTCTCACCTCTTCGATTTCCGCAAATTCCTGCCCTCTGGGATTGAATACGGGAATGCCCGGCTTGAGCGCTTTCAGTTCCTCTTTGAGAAGCAACGGCAAACGGGCTTTACCGCTCGCGTTGTATTCCCTGGGAGAACTGCACAGACGGGCGATATCCCCCACGTCTCCTCCTCGTTTCGCATCCACCTTGATCAGACCTGCCTTTGGAACTCTGTATCCCTTTCCTTTGGAAATCTTGTGGATAAAATCGGCAAGGTCTCTTGCCAGCTCGTCGATGTTGTCGCGGAACATGCCGAGCACCTGGATCGACTTTCCTTGGGCGACGGGATTCACCAACGGGGGCTTTCCCGCGACGCGAACGGATTGATAGCCGCTGTCAAGAACGGCGTAGTCGTTTACGAAATCGATAATGGCGCTGGTGGAGCGGTAATTTTCATTGAGGAACACCTTGACCGGTTTCCGCTTGAAAACCTTGTTGTATCGGGATTGAAAGTCGCTGAAAAGGTCCACAGTCGCCCCCCGAAACCTGTAGAGACTTTGATCGTCGTCTCCGACGACCATGAGTGCGCCGTCGCATCTTTTTGCCAGTTCGAAATAAATCCCCTCCTGAAGCAGGTTGGTGTCCTGGTATTCATCGACCAGCACGGGAGGGTCTTCGCCGGATATCAGTAATCGAGAAGAAGCCCCTTGCAGAAATTTATGCGTTCAGCGAAAAAAAGTTATGAGCAGCATCTTAAAGCTTCAGCCATATACCTATCGCTTGAACCATAGTGGAGGAAGTATGAATGTTGGTCCTTTGGGATGAACATTGATTTTTTCATCATGGCGTTTAAGCCATTTTTTAAAATTTTTCTCAATTGAAGGATCTTGGATAAACCCAATCTTCAGCATTCCAAGTCTACTTGTTAGATGCACCCATGCCTTGTTGCCGTCGAATATTCCTTTCGACGCATCGATACGAACATAATCTTCGATAGTCATTTTTGAATACGACATATTTTCGAAACCAGAGCAGAGACTTTTCGTTCGGGATTTTACAATGGTGTAAGCACAGAATTTTGCAGGTGCGAATGATTTTGTCTGATGGTCGTATGCAAAATATGCAACAGTACGTTTTTTCCATTTTTCACTCCCTTTGTCTGTTGCAACCCCTTCATTCCACGAGTGGATGTTTAACATTACCTCTAAAATGTCTCCAACATAATGGATATTAAAAAAGGGGGAAGAGAAGCAACCTGTTGAAACCGCAAAAACGCGGTCTATTTCGGCTTGGATGTCAAGATTCTCCTTAGCTATGCTTTCTTGATCTAAATGGTTTATTCTTTTGATCTCTTTTCCTTCAATATGTGGAAATAGCACAGTTTGAAAGGCACTCATACCTATGCTACGCATCAAGAAAATGGTGTTGGCAGCGAGATTTCTTCTACCACGAGCCACATGCGGACTGATCATGGAAATAAAAGAGTCTGTAGTGTTCTGAGGATGAAAAAGGTGAGACGTCGCGAATTTGGCATGGTTGGCAACCGGGTCGGCACGGCTCACTTCGAATTCCACCCATAAGCGTTCGGGACTGTTATTCTTTTCCAACAATACGTCAACGCGGGGACCGTATCCGAGAAACTTGCGCATTTCGTCATGTAATAGTTTTTTTTCAGTGCTGACTTTCCATCCATCAGGGCATAATCGAACGAACTCTTTTTGCAAAAACAACGTTAGGGTTCCCATAATTTACTATATCCCTATCATCTTTCTTATTCCATATTCCTTGGCTAAAGAAAGTCAAGAAATCTCAGTCAAGTACTATTCTTTCATAATGAAAGAAAAAAGCCCAGTTGTAAAAAAGGTTTGATCACATACGCTATAAAGGACGCTAAAATGAAGCGAGAAATAATCACAAAAAACGATTGGAAGGCTTGCTCACCTTCCCAGAAAAAGACTTTCGGCCATGCAAGGCCGAGCTGAACCAGAGCCAGTACGCCGGCCGGCACAAACAATCCAAACACCCCGATAATCTTATTCGCCAGCACCAAGACAATGGTGATGCTATTTACGAATATGCTCAGCAAAATGATGAACGATTTGTATTCGTTGTCTGAATGATTCATGAACAAACTCAGGGTATAGTGTTCAAGAAAAATAATATGGCAAAATCAGCATGCTTTCAGACCTCTGTAGAAGCCGAAAAGCTTTAAAACCTCTTCTTTCATTATCTGAAACCCTTCCAGTGCCAACTCGACCTTATTTTTCAGGTCTTCGAAGGTCGGAAAGTAATGCAGATGAATGTCGGCTTCCTTTATTTTTTTCCAAAGCTTCTCAATCGGATTATAATCTGGCGAATACGAGGGCAATTGGTAAACCGAAATCCGATCGGAGTATTTTTCGAAGAAGGCCTTCATAGCCTTGCTCGTATGGTATCGCGCTCCGTCTTGCACAATGATCACGTGCTTGTCCGTTTGTTCCAGCACCTCTTTCAAAAATTGTTCGTAAATCTCGGAATTGAGTCTTCCTTCATGCCCCTTGCAAAAAAAGGTTCCGGTAAAATAGTCGATCAATCCCAGAACCTTGTAGCCTTTTCGAATCCCGGACGTTTTCACAGTCGGCTGTTTCCCTCTCGGAGCCCACGTGTAAGAAAGCGATCCCCATTGGGGAAAAGACGCCTCGTCTCCGAACAATACAAGAGAGTCCTTTTCGGCGGCGAGTCGCATGATTTCAGGCCAAGTGCTCTCCAGCCACTTTTTGCGTGCATCTTCGTCGAGATGGTCGGATACGAATTTGGCCTTTTGATACGAAAAGCCCATGTTTTTCAGGAGTTGAGCAATGTAATTTACCGAATAGAGAACGCCGAATCTCTCATATATGAGATCCTGTATCATCGGACTTCTCCAGCATGCTCCCGGATAACCGGCGTTCTCCGGTCCATCGATAATTATTTTACACAACTGCCTTTTTTGGGTTTTGGTAAGCTTGGACGGTCTGCCCTTTTGTTTGCGAATTTTTAGGCCCGTGACGCCTTTCAGCACGAAGTTTTTGACAATCTGCCTTGCCGTCTCGGTCGAAATCCTGAAGATGCGGGCCAAAGCCTCGAATGTGAAACCTTCGGCAACGGCAAGAACGATCATTATCCTGTGAACCATTTTAATGTTGCCTTTGGCTTTTTCGTTTTTCATTTTCTTTTGAAGATTCCTATGCGTTTGGTTTGACAATCGGATTCTGATTTTTTGCATGGCATCCTCCATAAGTTAGAGTTTTTACCATGCTTTTACGCTCTGAGTTTTCAAAAGTCCAGCACAAAGTTTGAAACCAAAAAATTAATCTTGAAGCCTATAGTACCGCAATCGATTTCCAGTCGAGTGCCTTTCTGGATGATCTGCGCTTTGGTCAAATGAATCAGAGGTGTTTGGTTTTTGATTTTCGATGATCCTTCCACCCCAGCCTTGGTGGCAAGGTTCGCAAGATGTTCAAAGGCCTCTATGAATTCCGGACGACAGTCGGGATAACCGCTATTATCCACCGCGTTGACGCCGATGAAAATATCGGAAGCTCCGACGACCTCTGCCCAACCCAACGCGTACGAAAGAAAGATCGTATTTCTGGCAGGCACATATGTGACCGGGATCTCGCCGGTCATGTCGCTTTCGTCCCGGTCTTTGGGCACGTCGATATCGTCCGTCAGAGCCGAACCGCCGATCAGTTTCAAATCGATATCGATTACCAGATGCTTTGCGACCCTGATGGCATCGGCCACCCTTTTTGCGGCCTCCAACTCTATGGAATGCCTTTGCCCGTAACTGAAACTGAGACTGTAAATTTCGTATCCCTCGGACTTGGCGATGGCCGTGGTCGAATCCAGACCGCCGCTGGAAAGCACAATCGCTTTTTTTTCATTCATAACGATAATTCACACTCCTCTCGCATCGCTATCCCAGACGATCTTATGCAACTGGAGATGCAGTTTCGCCTCCAATCGGTCCTCAAGCATCCACTCCGCCAAAGCTTTGAAATCCTGTTTACCGAAAATCGGCGAAAAATGCACGGGATTCGCCTTGCCCCTCGACCTTATGAACCGATTCAAAATCTGTTTTGCAAACTCGTAGTCGTCCCTGCAACCGATTACGAATTTCACCTCGTCGTCCATTGTCAGGCGCTCGAGGTTGTCCATATCGTTCCGGTTACTTTCACCGCTCGACGGACATTTAACGTCCATTATCCGAACGCATCGGCTGTTCACCAAATTGATATTCAGACTGCCGTTCGTTTCGAGCAGGACTTTGTTTCCGGTATCAATGAACCGTTGAACCAGCACGGGCGTTTCTTCTTGCACCAAAGGTTCTCCGCCGGTAACCTCGACAAGACGGCAGCTGTAGGCTGAAACTTGACCGGCGATTTCTTCGATATCCAAGAATTCGCCTTCATCGTAGGCGTATTGGGTATCGCAATAGGAACACCTGAGATTGCACTCGGTCAGCCTGACGAAAACGCAAGGCAACCCGGCATAGGTGGATTCGCCCTGGATGCTGTAAAAAATCTCGTTGACCTTTAAAGGCAATCACTCCTCCCAGTAAAACGCCCCGGCTCCCGGAGTCTCGCACACTTTGACCTTCGAAACCCGCACATCCTCGTTGTTCAGTTTTTTTCCAACCTCTTTGTACAAATATTTCGCGATATTCTCGGATGTCGGATTTTCATCCCGAAAAGCTGGCAATTCGTTCAGATTGAAATGGTCCAATCCGTTCAGCACCTCTTTGATCGCGCCTTTGATGTCTCGAAAATCGACCCCAATGCCGATCGGGTCCAATTTTTCGCACTTGACATACACCTCGATAATCCAGTTGTGGCCGTGGTTCCTCGCACAATCTCCGGGATAACCTTTTAAAGAATGCGCCGCTGAAAAGTGCGATTTCACATATACTTCGTAAATTCCGCCCATAGATTGTTCCTTTTAAAACGAACTTATGATATGCGTCCCGATCATAAAATAATGTTCCATCTTTTAACACAATTCACCAACAAAGGCTAAACAAATAGGCAGGCCAGAAATCCGGAGCTATTTGAATCTGGAGTATACATCAAAAATGTTTTTCTCGATCAACAGGCTGACAATCAAAGGCTTCAAGTCCATTCGCGAACTGAAGGATTTCGAGTTGCGGGATTTGAACATTTTCATAGGCGGCAACGGTTCGGGCAAAAGCAACCTGATCGAATTCTTTCGCATGCTGCGAAACATCGTTGACGGCAATCTCGACGAATACATCCGTTTAGGCGGCGGCTTCAGCGACTTTCTCTACAACGGGCGCAAAGCGACTTCGAAGATGGAATTCGAAATCCGCTTTTGCGACCGAGGCTACCGTTTTATTCTGAAGCCCGGTCCTTTGGACAATTGCATTCTTTCATCCGAAGCGCGCTATTGTCGTCGCAGTAAAACCGGATGGCGGGAACTGGGCGGCAGTCCGGACGGAAAATCGCTGCTGGTCAAAGAGGCCAAAGGCGACTCGAAGGACGGCAATTACAGCAAGCCCGTCTACGATGCGATCTCTTCCTGGCAGATTTATCATTTCCACGATACCGGCGCGTTGGCCCCAATGAGGCACTACGAAATCGTGCAGGACAACAAAGTGTTGCGTTTCGATGCCGCGAACATCGGGCCGTATCTACTTCGCTTGCAGAAGGATTACGCCGTCGAGTATCGAGAGGTCCTGGATGCCGTGCGGCTGGTGATGCCCTTTTTCGACGACTTTCTACTGGATGTCTTCGATTTCGGGCAAAAACGAAAGGTCAACCTTTCCTGGCGGCAAAAGGGTTCGGACTACCCCATGCAACCCTACCATCTTTCCGACGGCTCCATCCGTTTTATTTGCCTGGCGACGGCCCTGCTGCAACCGAACCCGCCTTCGACGGTTATCATAGACGAGCCGGAACTTGGATTGCATCCGACAGCCATTGCCATTCTCGCCGAACTGATTCAAAACGCCTCCAAGCGAACACAGTTGATCGTGGCGACCCAATCTCCCGCCCTGATCGACCATTTCAAAGTCGAGGACGTGATTGTCGCGAATCGGAAAAACGGCGCGTCGGTATTCAAACGATTGCGAGAGAAGGATTTCCATATCTGGCTCGAATCCTACTCGATGGGGGAACTCTGGAGCAAGAATGTTATCGCCGGAGGGCCCGCCCATGAATGATTTCGCAGAAATCGTGGCGCTTGTCGAGGGAAGAACGGAACAGCTTTTCATACAGGAAATAGCGCCGAACGAAAGGCTCAGCGAACAGCAAATTGCCGAATTTGCCAAAAACGGCATGTTCGCGGAAACAGATCGATGTATTGGAAATCACCAAGATCGCCGTTTCCCGCCCTCCCGGGATTTTTCCATCCTCAATCAACCTCTTTTCATTCTGGCTTTTCGCGCATCCTCTCTGCGAACTGCGGCCTCTATGCGGCGTTCGGTTAAAAATTCGTCTCCCGACAGGACCATGTCCTTGGCGGCGCGTCGCAGGACCCGTTCGATATCCGCATGGCTCATGCCTTTAAAAAGACCGGCGATACGGGTTTGCTCCAAGTCGAAATCGCGTCGCAAGCCGCGAAGCTTGACAGCCAGAAGGCGGCGGATTTGTTCTATATTCGGCAGATCGAAAATCATGACCTCGTCGAAACGGCGCCACACGGCGGCATCGAGAATTGCCTCGTGGTTGGTGGCGGCGATCAGCAGGCTTTTTCCCTGGTAAGCATCCATCATTTGCAGAAAGGCGTTCACGACCCTTTTGAGTTCGCCGTGTTCGGCCTGGTCCGAACGCTCCTTGGCGAGGGCGTCGAATTCGTCGAACAAAACGACTGCGGGAATTGCGGAGATGAAATCGAAAACCTGTCTCAGGTTCGAGGCCGTTTCGCCCAGGTAGGAGGATATCACGCTGTCGATGCGCATGATCGCCAGAGGCAGGCTAAGTTCCGACGCGATCACCTCCGAGGCAAGGGTCTTGCCGCAACCGGGCGGTCCGCAGAAAAGAAGCCGGTCGGAAGGAAACAGCCCGTGGCTCTTGAGCGTCTCCGCGCGATGGTGTTCGCAAAGCAACTCGTCCAGGATGGAGCTGTTTTCATCGGACAGCACGATGTCCTCCAGCCTTCGGAAGGGCTCTTTTATTTCCATCAGGGGAAGGTTTCGCTCCGGGTCTCTGGGAAGGCGATCGACAAGGGATGGCCTGGTCGTTCCAGCGCTTTCCAGTCTGCCATATAGAATTTTCTCCAGGTCGTTGGCAAGCAAGTGATGCTGCTTTTCCCGCTCCTGGCGAATAACTTCCATGGAAGCGTCCTTGAAAGCCTCGAAATTTCCCTCCACCCCCGTTTTTATCAATTTTCGGAGGAGTTTGCCAGACGCCATTTGTCACTCTCCATTTCATCGATGCGGGCGAAACTTTATCCGCGACCAGGTTTTTGAATTTTTGCATTTGAAGTTCACTCGTGGAATTTCAACGGTCTTGCATGACGAAGACTTAGGTCAAATCTCTCAGGGTGTCAACAACCAAATCGGAAAAAGCGAGCCCGGCAATTTCGTAGCAACGAGAAAAGCGAAAATTCAAACGCAAGAGTAGAACCATGCAGGAGGAACGATAGATTATGGGGCCAGTTTGGTGAACGTTGAATCTGTCAGAGTTTTGTCTATTCCATTTTAGGTAACTGTCATGTATTGCCGACCTTTCGCAGTGCGAGGTTTCTATGATGCTCAGTTTTTTCGACCAGATGCATCTATATTTCCCTATGTTCACCGTGAAAAACCTCTTTGACATGCCATTTGCAATATTCCTGGTTCGGTAAATAGGATGTTCTTTGAGGCGGATTGATTTTTTTGCCATGGTAATTCTTGAGCCACTCATCGAAACCGCAAGAGCCGAAAACCCTGTCGGAAACCATGATTTTGCAATCGCTTGTTAAAGTAAAGGCGCCTCGGTCAAACAATTTATGATGCAAGGAGCATAGCGCGAGGCCGTTTATTTCCACATCGGGGCCTCCTGCATTGTGCCACTTAATGTGGGCGGCCTCAAGCGCGATGGGATTGTAATCCATGTGGACGTCGAAACCGCATATAGCGCAGCGGTATTCGTAGGCCCGCAATATTTTGTTTCGAAATTCCGGGTTTCTTTTTGCAGGGCCTGCTTGAAAAAGCGTGGAATCGATGCCGACGGATGTCAGGATGTCTTCGTGGATGGTCGATGGAAAATTCGATTCGAGGAGTTCTTGGACAATTTCGCCTACAAGCTTCTTGTCGGATTGCAAAATTTTATAGACCTCATCTTTGAACCCGCCTTGAATTTTTTCGACCACTGGGTTTCGTGCCAGGTCCCGGTTTCCATGTCCCCCGAGCAAGCAGGCAATTTCAAGCACAAGATGGGACGAACGGAAAAGAACCTGCAGGCATTGGGATTGGACGAACTGGTCCAAGGGCTGAACAAACACACGGACAAAGTCATGAAGAACCTCGAACGCGCGGCGGAGGCCAATCAGCTTTGCAACCGGGTCGAAAACTGGACTGCGGAAATGTCGAACCTGTCCAACGCCGCCAAGGTCGCGGACATCCAGGCAGGGCTGAAGACTTTCAAGGAATACCGGGACCATGTGAACCGCCTTTCTCGCACCCTGGATTTGAAGGAACTCGGAGACGCGAAGGAGTCTCTTTTGAAGGTTCAGACAAGGCTGAAAGATGTCCTTAAAAGACAGACGAAACGTGCGGAGGATATTTGGAACCTTCCCGTAAAAAGCGAGGAGGACATAGAAACCGCCTATCGGGAGGTCCGTGCTCTTTTGGAAATCTATGACGGCAACGATGCAGACTGCGCCGACTTCGTCCTGATGCAAAAAATCCTTCTGATCTTTAAAGGCGACTTCCAGACCCTGTCCGATCTGTCCATGACTTGGGAAGCATTCGAGGAAAAGGCGGCCCGCCTGGCCCAGGAATGCGACAGCAGCTGGGACGAATACGACGAGCAACCGTGGCCCATCGAGGAGACCTATGAGGCTTTCGCCGAAACGATCCGGGAAAAACGAAAGGAAGCCGCCAACAGTTGGATTGAAACCCATTCCGTTGAAAAATCCGAAATCGCCGGCCTCGGTATCCGAAAGGCGAACCAGGTGCTGGAAAGCTTGAAATACGCGCCTCCCGTCTTAAGCCCCAAGGAAATGGAAGATGTTCGAACATTGCAAAAGGCGGTCGAGAAATACTTGAGCGAAAAGGAAATCGAGTGGCTTCTGGAAAAGTTCCGGCTCTTGTCGGCGGATGTTCAGGAGGCGTTTATCTCCAGGGCCAGGGAAATAGCCGGGTTGTCTTGACGGAAGGAGAGCAGGAAGTTACGAGGCAGTCGATCTGCAAGCCAGGAATCGAACCATGCTGGAAGAACCATAACAAAGGGGCCGCTTGGGTGAACGTTGATTCTGTCGGAGTTTTGCCTGCTCCACCTTAGGAAACTGTCAAGCGTGGCAGACCTTTACCCGGGCTCGTTCTTTACCATGCCCAGTTTTTCGACCAGCCGCGAGTTGCGCATAATTACGATAAGCTGTTTCAAGTGTCCTCATGACTGGGCAAGTTATCGCGACGGAGAGCTTGAAATGGACGACAGGAAATTTATCAAAGAGGTCGAAGAGGCGCTTTCGGCGAAATTCTGCGACAATAATATAAAGGTCGTTCTTTACGGTTCCCGAGCAAGAGGAGATGCCGGGCCGGACTCGGACTACGACATTCTGGTCGTCGTCGGGAAATGTCCCGATTGGAGAATGCGCAAGCAGATTTCTTTCGTCCAGTTAAGAAATCCCTGGATAAGACGGAATCCAGCTCATTTATCGACACCCGGGTTGTATACCGCTCCGCCCGGAATGACGACTGCCGGGACGATAGTCTTTGAAAGTGGCCGATGTTAAGACCAATCCCGGAGTTTTTAATGGCAAACGGCATGTTGGCTCTCGCTGTCAATCGAATATATTATCAGGGATTTTCATTCTGTTTTTCAAGGTAACCGCACAGAGTTCTAACAGTCAAGGCTATAACGGAATAATCCCGTATATTCAGGATGTTATGTTTCCATCCCTCAACCCTCCCTCGCCAAACGGCACTGGAATTACCTGAACCATAAGATTTTAATTCAATTTAACATTTTTGTATTTTGCATATAGTTGTGCATTTATATCGATTTGTTCGCGAACAGACTTACTAAGAACAACCAATATAAACGTTTCGGCTGATTTTTTATAACAACATACATTTTTTTATTGACGTATCGTTCAGGATATTTTAGTAACCTTCTTATTATGGATCCAGTTGATTATTTCAAAAAGCCGCTTTTGCCAGACCATCGAAATTACGAAGCTTTGAAAGCTTTTTATTGCGACGGACTTGGTTCGGCTGAAACGGCCGAAAAATACGGATTGTCGCCAGCCTATTTCAAAAAACTCCGCCATCTTTTTTTGCAAAATCTCAAAAAGGGAATCAATCCGTTTTTCTCGAAAAAAAAGCCCGGTCCCAAAAAGCGTTCCACAAGCGACCAAACGATAGAGCTTATTGTCGCATTGCGTAAGCGGAATTATTCCATCACGGACATCAAGGTCCTTCTTGATTCCAAGGGAAATGCCGTTTCGCTCGACACCATCGATAAAGTGCTGAAGGCCGAAGGCTTCGCGCCTTTGCCCAAAAGGACTCGAATGGAAAGGCTCGCAGTTTCCGTTCCGGAAAAAATCGAGGCGCCGAAAAGCGTGTCGATAGAACTGACCGACGAAAAGTTCATAACGGAACACGGCGCCGGTCCCCTCGTTTTTTTACCCCTCATGGAAAAACTCGGCTTGGCGGAGGCGATCAAAAGCGCCGGATTTCCCCGTACGTCCGAACTCGACGACCTTCAAAGCGTTCTGTCTTTTCTGGCCTTGAAACTGCTGGGAGGCCTCCGATGGTCCCACGATACGAAATGGAACATGGACAGGGCTCTCGGGTTGTTTGCCGGACTCAACGTCCTGCCGAAATCGACTACTCTTTCAACCTATTCCTACCGCGTGTCAAGGTCGCAGAACAAAAGGTTCCTTTCCGCGCTGTCGCGCATTTTCCGCGACGACGAACTCGAAAATGGCGAGTTCAATCTGGATTTCAAAGCGATACCGCATTGGGGAGACGCCAGCGTTCTCGAAAAAAACTGGGCGGGTTCCAGATCGAAGGCGATGAAGAGCCTTCTCGCCCTGGTTGCGCAGGATCCTTCAACTGGCAATCTTTCCTATACCAATGCGGAAGTAAAGCACAGGAACCAAAGCGACGCCGTTTTCGATTTCGTCGATTTTTGGAAGCAAGGTCGCGGCGTGGCCCCGAAAATGTTGATTTTCGATTCGAAGTTCACGACCTACAAGAATTTGAGCGAGTTGAATCAGAGCGAGGAAAAAATCAAGTTCCTGACCATAAGAAGGAGAAGTAAAAGCCTGATCGAAAAGGCGGAAAAAATCGAAAGCAACCATTGGCGAAAGATATCCGTCGAGCGTTCGAAGGGTAAATATCAGAAAATCAGAATATACGAAGAGCACTGCAAATTGCGACATTACAAAGGCGAAGTAAGACAAATCGTTATGACCGACCATGGAAGACGAAAACCGACCTTTCTTATTACCAACGACTTTGACGCGGATGTGGGAAAGCTTGTGAAAAAATATGCAGGCCGATGGCTGGTGGAACAGGAAATTGCCGAGCATGTGGCGTTTTTCAACCTGAACAATCCTTCCTCTTCAATTGTTGTCAAGGTGGATTTTGACCTGACGATTTCCCTTTTGGCCCACAACCTGTATCGGATATTGGCAAGCCATCTTGAAGGTTTTGAAAAATGCACCGTCGAAACAATAAGCCGAAATTTTCTTGAAAACGGCGCCTCCGTGGAAATTGCCGGAGATCGGATAAAAGTTTTTTTGAAAAAGAAAACGCATCTGCCTTTACTTCTCGATGTCCCGTGGATGAAATGCTCCACAAAATTGTCATGGCTTGGTGCAATAATATCCTTTGAAACCGGAACATATTCTTGAGGTACCTTTTTTATCTGAATGAAAATCCCTGATTATGGAATGTTCCACGCGCTTTCGGCATTTGCTTTGAACAATGCCTCCACGAACGTGTAGTCCTTTCTCGCCAATTCGGCGAGTTCGACCGGCGATGCGAGGCCCGAACGCAACAAGGGGTCCTCCATGTTCAAAAAAAGAACGTTGGGCGCGAAACCACCGATTCGATGCCAGATCATGGTCGATTTTCCCGACTGCCTGCATCCTACGATCAGATTGGCCCGTTGATCGGAAACAGCGGTTTTTTCCGCGGCCCGATCAACGTAGACGGGAGGCAACAAGCGGGATATGCATGCGCCGGCCTGGTCCGGGTAGGTCATCCACGGGTTCATCTGCCTGATTCGATTTTGGATTTCCGCGGCAATTATGCAGGCATCTCTCCTTTCCGATTTCGATTTAAAATCGAAATAAACCCGGCTAATTTGGATTGTCAATCCAAATCCAGAACCATGGGCAATTCTTATGACATTATGACAGGAAATGTTCGGAACGAACGCCCTATCGTCGTCCCCTATCGCCGGCCCTTGTCCTTCTCGCGACAAACAAGGGCGGACGAGCGGGTCCGCCCCTAAGTGTTCAGTTCCTCAACCGCATCCATAGCCTCCTTCTGCATTCCTTCCGGCACCGGGAGGACGACCGTGACCGGTTGGCGCGAGACGGCGAGGGATTTTCCGGCAATCATGACATAGGAGTATTCGATATGGATCATGGGAAACGGATCGACTACAAATTCGGCAAACTCCAGGCGCGAGCCTGGAAATGTCCAGGTATGCGCTGCCCCATTGAGATAAGCGCCCGATTTGCCGACGATCACCAGGGAGTTTTGCCCGAGATTTCTTCGGTAGGCAAGGCGGGGAGCAATAAAGGCGATCATCCACAAAAACAGTGTCAGTCCCACTAGAAACAAGAACACATAGCCTGCGGCTTCATCCGCGACAGCGATCCAGAATCCCAGACCGACGACCAGGATAATGGCCGAGACCAAGAGAAGAAGTCCCAATTTTGCCGTTTTTTCCCGCTCGAACTCCCATCGGGCAAACCGGGAGCTTTCAAGAGGCGAACAGGTCCAGCGAACCAGGCAGTCTTCGCCATCAATGAAACGCCGAACCTGTCTCCATTGAATCCCGTAAAGTAAAATCCCGATCATTCCCGCCAGGCAGACAAATCCGCCCACAGCCAAAAAAGGCGGGCTTTCATTAGGGTTATGATACATAAACGGCACGGCTATCAATACTATCCCGGACAATAACACCGAAGCAAAAATTTTGCACCCTTTTCCCGCCGAACTGTCTGCGACGAGATCCGGCTCCTTTTCAAAGAATACCCCGGACAACATCAGTGCCGCAGCGATGGCCAATGCGATCAGGGCATGGTTTCTAAAGGGGTATCGAAGGTGCGATGCAATGGGTTTGTCGCCGAAATCCTTTGCGGGCAGCCTGGCAAAAGTCAGATGATCGATTCTGTCGAGGTTTCGGATTTCAAGGAATCCGTTTTCCCGGCCGATGCCATTGATCGGAAAATCGGAAACGCAAAAATACTGTCCGTCTTCAATGGGTTCGCCGTAAGTTGAAAAATGATCGGAATACCATGTTCGCCAGATATCGTCATCGACGCGAACCAGGCTTTCCCGGGTCCGATCCTCTATGAATTCGGTCAGGGGAGTGTGCCGGTATGAGGAGCGGATTACCTCCCTGGCAAAATCCATGGCCCCCCAGAGCATGGAGTCGGGAGTGTGTATTTTCTCATACTCCGCGGCCCAGTCCGTCTTCTTTGCCCAGAACACATGTTCGGCAGGCCGATACCACAACACCAGGGCGGCCAGAAAAAAGAACACGATCAGTAATGGTCTGGTCAGAAATTTCAAAATTCTACTCCCATTTTCGTATTCGTCTCCGTTGTCATGCTGTCTCGTCTCAACTGCAATTCTACTTCATTCCAGCTGATACCTTTGTCTGCTGAAATCCACAGGCCGTTTTCAGCTCCCGCCATGATCGTGCCGTCCGGGGATACGGCCAAGGAGAGCACCCGCATGGTTTCCAGGCCCGATCCCAATCGTTCGAAACCGTTTTCGGACCATTCCACGATATGGACACCGCCATCCATGCGGATTGCGGCATATTGCCTGTCGCGGATCAGGCGAAAATCCGAATAGTTGTCGTGGCCGCTTTTTTCGCCCGTCCGCCATTGTCCATCCTTGTCCAGAAAAAATGCGGAAATCATGCGCTCGGTCCAAATTCGCCCGTCAGGAGACATCCAGAGACTTCTGTAATGCTGTCCCATCCGCGTGCGGTGCCATCCGCCCGAATCTTTATCGGCGATCAGGATGTCCTGAAGCCCATAGGCCACGCCGTCCGTTCCGGGAAAAAACCGTATCCCCCAGCATGTATAGTTGTCGCCGTAGGCATCGTCGGCAATCACTTTTTCCCAGACATCCCGGTCGTTGAGCCGGAAAAGCCCGTCGCCGTCGGCGGATGCGGCATACACGGTCCCATGCTCGTCCGCGGCAAGATCGCCGATGCCTTTGGTCGGAAAGCCGTCCATGCGTTTTTTCCATCCTGAATCGCTCTTTTCCAGGCAATATGCCCCATGATCGAAGGAACCGGCAAAAAGCCTTCCTTTTTTGTCTGCGGCGATCCGGGAAAAATTTCCCTGAGAAAACGGCAGGGGCGCCGGTTGAAGAGTGTTTCCCTGATCCTTGGATATTGCCAGGCCCAACCCTTTGACAAGGATGTACCATGTTTCGTCCGGCCCGGCCGCCAATCCCGATACATGGGACAGGTCTGCAAAAGGTCTCGGCGTCCATGATTTTCCCATATCGGAAGATACGAACAATCCCTGGCCGTATGCACCGATATAAATATGGTTTTCCCGGTCGATGGCCGAGGCATGGACATTTGCCTGCGCTCCCGGCCCTTCGGCTTGGAACCAGGTCCTGCCGTTGTCTTCGGATATGAAAAGTCCCTTTTCCCTCGTCCCCGCCACCATCGTCCCTTTTTCGGAAAATGCCAGACACTGGACAATCTCTCTCGCCATTTCAGGCGAGGCCGGGGACCACGACTTTTGACCGGATGGCAAACGGTACAGTCCTCCGCCGTAAGTGCCGGCGAAAACGGTCCCGTCGGGGCCTGCTCCCAGCACCAGCACCTTTGGGCACGACAGGTTTTCGTTCGCCGGAAGCCAGCGACCGCCTCCGTCTTGGGAACAATAAACGCCATCTTCAAAAAAACCGGCGTATACGCGCTCCTCCGACAATGCCAGGAGGCATTGCGCCGGCATATCCGGAAGACCCGCCGTCGCCGGGACAATCCTTGAATCCGGCTCGGTCGATTGCCGAGGCTTGACGGGCGCCATGGGCCACTGGCCGAAATGGTTCAAGATATCTCCCGCACTCCCGGCGCCTTGCGAAAAATCGTCCGTGCTTCCGGAAGGGGCCATATGTCGGGAAGATGCCGACTCATGGTCGGTCGCTTGTTCCCGACCCGCGTTTGTCGCATTTTCTTTGTCTTTCTTGCCGAAAATCTTCAAGGGCGCTTTAAAAAGCCCTTTTCCCCACTCCTTGAAATAACATGTGCCACCGTCCGGGGAACACGCCAGAAATGCCGTGTTCAAGTCCGATGCCTTGGCCCAGGACATACCCGAATCATCGGATCGAAACAGTCCTTTGGATATCGAGACGTACAAAGCGCCCGCTGTGTCCCGGGCCATGGAAACCACGATTTCGCCATCGGGAAGTCCTTCCGCTCGTTTCCATCGCAATCCGGATTCACAGGAATAAAACACGCCGCGGCTCTCCCCGGTGACGACAATCAGGCGCCCGTCCGGCAGCGCTTCTATCCGCGTTATACGTTTCAAAGGATCGTCGGGTGGCTCGTCGGCGTATACAAAATTGGCTACGGATGGAAAATACAAAAGGCACAAAAACGGAAGCCACAAAAATCGAAAGCGTATATTCCGGAAAAAAGTCATTTTACCATGATCCCAAAAAGGTCATATTTCAATACCATTTGCCAAGTCCCCAATTCATCGATCCCAAAATCCCAAATTATTTGGTTGCTTGCAACAAAAAAAAAGCGGATGGCCAATCAGCAAGGAAAAAGCGCGACCGGAAGGATCCCGGATGCGGGGTCTCGGCAGGGAGACGAAGAATGGGGAATCCGGTCGGTTCTGAATGTTCCCATCACGGTGGACGGTACTTTGGAGTATGTTCTGTCGTTAACATCCGATTGCCGGGAACGCGTCTTGCCCCAAGAATACATTTCCCAGCTGCGCATGCTGGGCGAAATTATCGTCAGGTCCTTGCAGCTCTCCCGGGCGAAGCGCCGTCTGGAGAAAAGGCAAAAATTCGAGAAACTGGTCACGGATATTTCTTCGGGGTTTGTAACGGGCGCGCCGGACGGCCTGGAAAGCGCGATCGACAATTGGCTTCGCAAAATCTCCGAATTTTTCGACGCGGACCGATGCATTTTGAGGATGCTTTCCAAGGACGAAACCACCCTGGGAAGACCTTTGTCAGGCAGTTCGAAAAAAAGATGGGCAAACGGTTCGACCGCATCTCGAAAAAAGACATGGAAGACCTGATGCGCCGCACCTGGCCGGGAAACGTGCGGGAACTGAAGAATGTCGTGGAACACTCCATGATTCTCGGCAGCGGCAAGACCCTGGAACTGCGGCCGCCGGCGAAGAGCTGCTCCGAATCGCCCCGGAGCCCGAGCCTGGAGGATGTCGAAAGAGAGCATATTCCCGGCGTTCTGCGTACGACACAGTGGCGCATTTCCGGCCAGGGCGGCGCTGCGGAAATTATAGGATTCAAGCGCACCACCTTGCAGTCGAAAATGAAAAAGCTGGGCATTCGCAAGCCTTCCGAATGACGCCGAACTATCGGCGGACAGAGATGCTGCTATGGGTGATGAAAATGCTCCCTGTTTAGCCGCAGCAATTCCGCCGGGTTTTATTCCGCCCAAGCTATCGCGGGGCCTGGTTCGGGAGCGTAGGGTGGGTGGGTTGAAACCCCCGGCGTTCGGGGCTGGTTCAAAGCCTGTTTCCGCCCGCGCCCTTCGAGCTTGTACGAAGCCCAACCCACCGTTTCCCGAGCCGCCTCGATGTCGTTCGCGAATACGTGAAAAAACGCAAAATCAGCGGTTCAACGAGAAGCCCGACTGGAAGAAAGTGCAGGGATACCTTTGCGAGTCTGAAAAAGACATGCCGGAAGCAGGGTGTCTCGTTCTGGGAATATCTCATGGACCGTTTGGGCGGAGCAAAACGCAGTGTGCCGTACCTTCCCGATTTGATAAGAGGAGTATGTCCGAAAGGGTCGTAGTTCTCTGCCTAGTGTCCTGTGCTACCCGACCTTTATGAGAAGTTACGATTTTATTTATTTCGAGAATGGCTGAAAATTCCCGGCCCTCCCATGCGAATAGGACGGTCCGGGCAGAACAGATTGACCGCAGAGCAAGTCTATTGCTTGCTTGCCTGGGGACCCTGTTTCTTCTGACTATGACATCCGCATTCCCCGGCAAAACCGACGGGGCCGATCCTCCCTTGCCGGAAAACCGCACGATTGTACTGACAACCATCTCGTTCCAGCTCTGACGCATATCGCGCCGAACCGCTTGGTCAGCGAAACTCAGAGCTTGCGTTGAAAAAGATGTCGCAAAAAGCCTATAGGCGAGAGTTTCAAAATTTGATACGTTAGCGTCGAGTTATTTTTTTTTTTGAGAATCGCAACAAGGGGGACGACGCTTTATGAAACGTATTGAAAAGAAGGGTCTGATACATTGCGGCCGATGGATTTCCGCATGGGAGATTGGTCAAATAAAGGAAACGGTCGGCCTGTTTCCCAAATTGAGTCTGACCGAACTGGCCCAAACGGTTGGAGAACACCTGGAATGGCGAACGTTCTCGGGTCGGAACAAAAGAGACGCATGCCTGGGGCTTCTTGAAAAACTGGAATCCGCCGGATTGCTGAAGCTTCCGGAAAAACGAAGGCGCGGCTGCGCAGGCAAGGTAGTTTCCCGCCCTGAGCCCGGAATCGAACTTGGCCGCAGTCCGATTGTCGGTCGATTGAAGGATTTGGGAAATGTCGAGCTGGAAGCGGCGGAGGACGACAAGGCAAGGCGCCTGTTCGAATATTGCATGTCACGGCACCACTATCTGGGCGCAAGCAGGCCTTTCGGCTGCCATATGCGGTATTTTTTCCGATGCCGCGAAGGATTGCTCGGCTGCGCTCTTTTCGCCGGCGCGGCCAGGGCGATAGGCGCAAGGGACAAATGGATAGGATGGAATCGAATCGAACGGTCGAACAACCTGGGCCTGTTGATAAACAACACGCGCTTTCTGATATTTCCCTGGGTCGGAGTCGGGAATCTGGCAAGCCACGTGCTCGGCAAGCTTGGCCGCCGGGTTTGCGAAGACTGGAAGAAGCGCTGGAACTACAGGCCGGTGCTGATGGAGACTTTCGTCGATGCCGAACTCCACGACGGAGCGTGCTACAAGGCCGCCAACTGGAAATATCTGGGAAAGACGACGGGAACCGGACTGGCCAGAAAAGGAAAAAGCTACGAGACGACCCCGAAAAGGATTTACGTCAAGGCGTTGAGGAAGGATTTCAGAAAATTGCTGCTCGGCGAAGATCTTTTCCGAAAGGAGGCGTCGTGAGGGAATCGGCAAAGCGCGCGGGCGCGGAGGAGATAAGGGATCCGAGGAACCCGAAGAAGATAAAGTACGCGATTTCCCTTCTGACGACATACGGGATTCTGATTTTCGTTTTCCAGATGTCTTCGAGGAGGCAAGCCAACGAAACCATGACTCGTCCGATGTTTCCTGGAGAACCTGAGGCTTTTTTTTCCGGAACTCGAAAGCCTGCCCCATTGCGACACGCTGGCGAGATTGCCGGAAAAGATAGACGTGGGCGAAATCCGGAAGGCCCATTTCGACCTGATAAGGGATCTGATCGGAAAAAAGAAATTCGCAAGATACCTGATACTCGATGATAAAGTTTTTTCCGCCCAAGAGCTTGAGATGCGCGTCATTCCGGGCGTAGCGCAGCGGAGACCCGGAATCCAGGAAGTCTGCGGAAGCTCATGGATTCCCGCTTTCGCGGGAATGACGGAAAAAACTTGATCATCGAGTGATAAGGGGGAGGTACCCCGTGGCCGCGGACGGCACCGGGAAGTTGCCAGGAAGTCAGTCTATGGGACGAAAATCTTTTGGAGCGCGCCGTGCCCGGAGACTCGGACGACAAAAGATATTGCGTATACGTGCTCGAGGCGAGCCCGGCTTTCTCCAATTCGATGGGAATTCCGCTTGCCAGCGTGTTTCCGAACTACGACGACGGGGATCCCGACTCGGAAAAACAGGATTGCGAACTCAAGGCCTTCAAAAGACTTTCCGAACTTCCGAAGAAGGAATTCAGACGCCTTCCGATAATAGTGCTTCTCGACGGACTGTATCCGAACGGCCCGGTGTTCGAGGCGTGCCGGAATAGGAATTGGGACTTCATGATAGTATTGAAGGATAAGAGCCTCAAGAGCGTACGGGACGAATACGACGGATTGAGGGAACTGTGCCCGGAGAACCGGCGTTCGATGAAAGTCAAGGGCAGACTGCGGCGTTTCAGATGGGTCAACGACATCGCCTGCGAATACGGGGACGGCAAGGTTCAGGTCGTTCACGTGGCGGTATGCCGCGAAAGCTGGACGCAAATCGACGAAAAGACCAACGGACCCGTCGAAAAGAACTCGAAGCACGCGTGGATTTCGAGCATGCCGCTCGACGCGTACAATTTGCACGCGCGGTGCAATCTTGCGGCGCGCCGACGCTGGAACATGGAAAACCAAATCCAGGACGAAAAATGCAACGGGTACAACTACAGCCATCGCTACGCCTGCAACTGGAACGCGATGAAGGGTTTCCATTTTCCGATGAACATTGCCGTGGCTATAAACGAACTGGCCAGGAACAGCGAAGCGCTTTGCAAAGAATTTATTGAGAAAGGATTCCGCGGGTTCATCGGGTTTGTTCGGGAAACTTTGAGCGGTCCATGGCTCGACAAGGAAGCGACGGAAGCGAGGCTGCGGAAAAAATACCAGCTGAGATTGGTATAACCCAAAATCGAAATGAATCCGATGCCGTCCGTTAAAAAAAGACGCACAGGTGCCTTCAAGTTTCCGTATCCAGCCATGAACCCGACCCTGCGGATGGCGTCAAACGAGATTTTCCGACAAATTTCAAGGCCTTTCCGTAGAAATGGGCATGTCTGCGCCGTATAATTTCGCGCTGCATGATCCGAAAAAATATAGATGCGTCAGAGCTGTTGGAACGCGAAAAATCTTGACATTCGAGATATATCCCACTATAAATACCGGCTCGTAAAGCGTCGCAGAAGCGGCGGAATAAAAAAAGCGCAAGCCTTCTATAATAAGATTTTCAACCCGCAGAGTCGCAGGCGGGTTAGCCAGGCCACGAAGGTCTGTTCCCGATAAAAGCGGGGATAGCCTTCGTGGCTTTTTTTATTTTACAGCTCCGGTGTCATTTGAAAACTCTGGTGCTTTCAAATGTCTTTGCGTCAAATACTTCATGAAGGGAGGAAGATCATCGAAAAATAGAAAAAAAAGCGTACGAATTAGTTATACAAAAAGGAAAGAGGGCGACTCCAACCGGCCAAGGTAATCGTCGCCCTCCATGGTGAAGCATTCTCGGGAAAGAGAAGCTTGCGGAAAAATTTACGACTTGATCTCTTTCCTGTCAACGCAGTGGCGCCGTGTTTTTCAGCAACAATACACTGAGCGCACTGCGACAACCAACAAGTCCATTGCCATGGGGGAAAGAGGGATAAAACATGCGAAAACTACGATGGAAAATCGTGGCGGCGCTACTTTTGCAGCTGCTTGTCGCTTCGATGGTTTGGGCGGGGGATACGGATGTCACGCAGTCAGAGGCGACTGCGCAAGAAGACGAAAAGGAGGCCGTAAACCTTTCGGATATCACCGTATCGGCGCCCCGGCCCAAAACGGTCATGGAGATCACGCCGGAGAAAACGACTTTCGACCTCGAATTTTATGAAAGTCCAAAGTCTATACGCAGCATCGTGGATATTTTCAAAGACAGCGCGGCGGTGGATTTTCGGGGAGCGAGCAATATCGATGTGAGGTCCGAAAGGGGGGAGTCCCCCGTATATCTGAGGGGCTTCGATGTCAGAAGGTTTGTCAACGCCATAGACGGGGTCCCCTTTGACCAGCCGCTGACCTTCGGACAGGTGATCGACTACGCCCAGGTCCCTATCGGCCAAGTCGATGAAATCGAAGTGATTCCAGGGACCCATTCGGCTCGATACTGGGGAAAGAGCGTCGGCGGAGTGATCAACATCAAAACCAAAGCCCCAGAGCGAAAGGAGAGCGCCAAACCCGATCTGATGGCGGCATACGACTACGGGTCGTACCATACGATCAACAGCAGGGCGGCTCTGGATGGTGGATACGATGGCGTCAACTATGCCGTTTCCGCCCAAAAGACTTCCACCGACGGCTACCTGAGGCACGGCAAATCCGAGACGGAAAATTACGCCTGGTCTCTGGGATACGCGTTCGCCTCGGGAGGCTTCGTCAAGTACATGGGCACATACGCGGAGACCGATACGGAGGCGTTCGCCATAAACGATCCGGCAAGCGACTACGACTCCGATTATCCGGTGGTGGACGCAAGCACGGGCGCTTCCAAATACAGCATCGACTCCCAAACCCATTACAGGACCATCGCCCACCGCGTTTCATACCAGCAGCCGACGCCCATCGGCAAACTCGATGCGGCAGTGTCCTACACCTACCGTCCAGACCATTATTTCACCCAGTACAACAACAATGTGTACGTCAAGAACCCCAACTCGGAAGGCAAACAGATCGGGGTGCTGGTCCAGGACGAAATCGAATTGTTCGATGGAAACACCCTGGCGGTCGGACTCGATTCCCAGGACTTTTATACCGACTTCGAACCCTATGGAATGGATGAGATCCATGTGCGGGACAACAAATCCGGCTTTCTCGAAGACACGTGGCGGCTCACTCCGAGGCTTACGCTCCGGGGAGGACTACGGTATGAAACCGTCGAATTGAACATCAACAACTATTCCGAGGTGAGCGGATGGGGATCGGTGAAAGGATACCAAGTGACCCTCGATCCTCCCCAAAAGACCATAGACAGGGAATTCAACCAGTTGCTTCCCAAGTTTTTCATGACCTACCGCCTGGATGAAATCGCGTCCTATCTGCGGGACACCTCCGTGTCCGCAGGCTTGAGCAAACTCTGGAACGTCGCTCCCTACTGCCTTGGCTGACCGGGCCGCATGGCTCAGGTGGATCCTGAGCACGGCACCAACCTGGACCTCATTCTGGAAAGAAGGATATGGAAAAACATCCGTCTGAAAATCGACTACTCCTATTACAAAATCAAAGACTATGTGGCCAATAACTGGGACTATGCCGAGTATCCCCTCTATTCCGGAAAAAGGCCGGACCCCGAAGATCTGTATTTGCCGCCGGGGCTTGAGGGCAGCGACATGTACATCAACCTGGACGAGGTGGATCGGCAGGGGGTGGAAATCGAGGCGAGTGGAAATATCATCGACAGTCTCTCCTTTTTCGTCAGCTATGCATACCAGGACCTGGATTACGACGGCGACGAACCCGCCGGCAAGGAACTGGGAGACATCGCTAAGCATCGGTTGAACGCTGGTCTGCGATGGAGGCCGTTTCAAGACACACTGCTCATGCTCGACTACAGGTACCAGGACGATCAGATCGCCCACGTGGTCACCGAATTGAACGACGGCTCCGGCGACTGGATATCCTACGACAATCCCATGGACGCATATCATGTTTTCGATTTCGGCATCGAACAAAATATCGACCTCGGCAGGCTGGGCTTGAAGGACATGGTGCTGGGGGCCTATGTCAACAACCTGTTCGACGAGGAATACGAGGAGTACCGGGGATACCCCATGACCGACCGAACCTTCACGGGCTCGGTGCGCTTTCGATACTGAAGCCCGTCCGGAAGTATTCCGGATTGGCAAAGCTTTCAGCGTTCTTAAAACAAAAAAACAAAGGCCTTTTCAGGCCTTATGCCGACGGAGGTGGAATTTTGCAAGGAAAAGTGTACATCATCGGCGCGGGTCCCGGAGACCCCGAATTGATTACGTGGAAGGGACTCAAGGTTTTACGGAAAGCGGACGTAGTGGTTCTGAACCTGTGGGCCCCTCCGGAGCTTTTAAAAGAGGCTCGCGACGACGCGGTCGTTTACGACTGGCGAAAGGAGCAGGGGTTTCGCAGCCTGGACGAGTCCTGGAATACTATCAAGCCGGAAAACCATGACGATCCGGACGACGCTTTCTGGAAGCCCGTAAAGGAGGCCTTTTCGAAATTCGACCAGTATCGAATCGATGCGGCCTTGTCCGGAAAAATCGTGGCCGACCTGATTCTGGGGACCCCGGTCATATTCGAAAGAACGGTCTGGAAGGTCCGGGAGTACAAAAAGCAGAACATCCCCTTCGAAGTCGTCCCCGGCCTGACGGCGGCCTTGGCGGTCCCGACCCTGGCGGGAATTCCCCTGACCTATATGCCGGAGAATAAAGACGAGGGCAAGGGTTGCACCTCCATCGCCATTGCTCCGGGAATGAAAAAATCCGGAAACGGCCACAAGTTCACCCTGGACTGGGAGAGCCTGAAGGATATGGACACGGTGGTGTTCATGGTGTCGGAAAAAAACATCGCCGACATCCGTCGCCGATTGGTAGACGCCGGACGGTCTCCGGACACGCCGGCTGCTGTCATCGAACACGGCAGTCTTGCGGACCAGAGAATTACGGTGGGGACCCTCGACCGAATGGACAATCTTCCCGAAGACCTCCGGGCGCCGGCCCTGCTGGTCGTGGGAGAAACCGTTTCCCACAGGTTTTGACATGTCAACCATATTTATAATAAAGGATGTAAGCCGTGAGCAAATGTAGATCATTCCGAATGGCGCTGCCGGCGGCGATGATGATGATGATGATGATGACGCTCTTTCTGTTTTTCGTATTTCCGGCTCAGGCGGCGCAGCTCACGCTGCCCGTTGCCGATGAATTCCTGAAAGGCAGCGTCATGCACAAGGGCGGCGCTCCCACCGGGTCCTTGCTCTACGAAGGGCTTGTCACGAGAAACGAGCAGGGAGGCTATGACGGATGGCTGGCCAAATCCTGGGAAAGCCTGGAAGATACCAGGGTATGGAAGTTCCATCTGGTCGAGGACGCCGCCTGGCACGACGGGACCCCGTTTACCTCCCGCGACGTCAAGTTTACCCATGACTATCTCAAGGAAAAGCAGTTGTGGCTGGCTTCGGTGCTGTGGATGGTCGAAACGGTGGAATGTACCGACGACCATACCGTCGTATTCCACTTGAAACGCAGGTTTCCGAAATTTCTCGATCATCTGTCCCATTGTCCCGGCATAGCGATCATCCCCGAACATGTCTGGAAGCACGTTCAGGACCCCATGCGATACGAAGACCGGCAGTACGTCGGCACGGGTCCCTTTCGATTCGTGCAACGGATTCCCGGCCAGTTTTTCGAAATGAAAGCCTATGAAGGATACCATGGGCTAAAACCGGCATTTTCCCGGATCGTTTTGCGACAGTTGACAAACGCCGATTCCCGGATGCTGGCCCTGAGATCAGGAGAGATCGACGCGCTCGACGACCTCGCTCCCTGGGCGGCAAACGCCCTTGCCGCACAGGAGAATATCGAGCTTGCGGTGTTTCCCCGAAAACGGCTCCATGAGCTTTGTTTCAACTGCACGCTGGACCCGACCTCGTCGCCTATTTTGAGAAAGGCCATCGCCTATGCCATTGACCGCGAGAAGATCTGCAAGGTGATTTTCCAGGGGCGTGCCAGTCCAGCGACATCCTGGCTGATGCCGGGGGGGGCTTCCAGTTGCGCAAGAGAGGACCTCTTCGACTTCACCCTCGATATCGAACGCGCTCGCCGTCTGCTGACAGAGGGAGGGTTCCGACGGAAAAACGATACCCTGCTCGACAACCAAGGGGAAGAAATCCATTTGACATTCCTTCTGGGAGGAAAGGGGCATCCGGCCGTCAATGACAGAATGGCCGAAGTACTGGCCGGAGACATCAAGGCCCTGGGCATCGACGTGCAATTCAAACGGGCGGATCGCTCGGTCTGGTTCAAGGAAGCTCGCAACAGCCACCTGTTCATCATGGCAATGCCCGATCTTATGCACGACGATTCCGACGACCTCGCCCATTTCGAATCCCGGTCCTTTTTCGGCAAACCCAACTGGCACGGATACTCGAACCAGGAGTACGACCGGCTTGCGGCCGAGCTACACGAAGCCGTCGCCCCTGAAAGGAGACGGGCCATCGCCTCCGATATGCAGGAGATTCTGGCCGCCGACGTCCCCGCAGTCGCCGTCTGCACCTCCGATGCGGTATTGGCCCTGCGGTCCGACAGGATTGCGGTCGATCGGGATTTGGGAACAATGTACGGCCAAGCGTTGGATGTGAGGACCCTGCTGAGCATCATGCCCACAAAATAATAAATCACTGACAAAAGGAGAAGAATACAATGAAAATCCTGATCTGCGGAAAAGGCGGAAGCGGCAAGAGCACGGTGTCCGCGCTCGTGGCAAAAGGACTGAATGCGGAAGGACTTAAAGTGCTCCTGGTGGATGCGGACGAATCCAACATCGGAGTCAGCCGCTTGCTGGGAATCGAAGAGGCGAATTCCCTTCTCGATCACATGGGAGGCAAAAAAGCCCTTCAGAAGAAGATGATGGAGGCTTTTCCCAAAGGCAAACCCCTGGAGCTTTTCGAAAGTCGATGGACCTTCGACGACATCCCTGCGGAATGCCTGTCCAAGGCCGACGGAATCAGGTTCATGGCCGTGGGCAAGATTCAGCATTTCGGAGAAGGGTGCGCCTGTCCCATGGGGGCTTTGGCGAAACAATTCCTCATGAACCTGGACACGGGGCCCGACGAGGTCGTGGTAGTGGATGCCGAAGCCGGGGTCGAGCATTTCGGAAGGGGCGTGGAAAGCGGTTGCGACATGATCCTGGTCATTGTGGACCCGACCTACGAGTCTTTCCTTCTTGCAAAGAAAATCGAGGACATGGCGAAAAACTCCAAAGTCGATTGCCACTTCGTGCTCAACAAGGTGGACGACAGGGTTGAAGAGGCCTTCTCCAGGCACATGAGCAAGGAAAAGGTCATTGCCGGCATTCCCCAGGACAGCGGGATCTTCATGGACAGCCTCGAAGGCAGGCCGGTGGGCGCGAGCGTCGCCCAAATCGACCGGGTGACCCGGTTTGTCCGGGAGGCGACACATCGGTGAATCCCGGTTCCGCGATACGGGGAAATGCGCTTTTGTGGAGAGTTCTTTTTTCGGCGGCGGCGCTGGCGGCGGCGGTCGCATGCAATTTTTTCCTGATGCACGCCATGCCCGGAGACTATATCAGCCATCTGCTGGACTCCGCCCCGGGAGGGTTCACCTTGGAAGCGCCTGCCGGGATGCTCCAGCGCCAGTTCGATTCCGACAAACCATTGCCCCTGCGCTTTTTCATCTACGTTTCGGACATCCTCACCGGCGACTGGGGCCGTTCCTTTGCCTACGCCAAGCCGGTGAGCCGCCTGGTGGGGCAAAGGCTCCTGTGGTCTCTGGCGCTGTTGCTGCCTGCCAAGCTGGTTTCCCTGGGGCTCGGAGTCGTGCTCGGCGCCTTCTCCGGATGGCATTCGGAGCGCAAGAGGGACTTTTTTCTGCTCTCGGGCATGCTCTTCGTGAACGCCGTGCCTTCCTATATATGGTCCCTGGCGGCGATTTTTCTGTTCGCCTATCACCTGAATCTTTTTCCCCTGTGCGGATTTGTGGGTCCGGAAGCGTTGGGCCACGGCATGCAATGGGGGTCCGTGGTTCGCCACGGGATGCTGCCCTTCCTTGTCCTGACCATCTGCGGCATACCCGGCGTCTATTACCTTGTGAGAAACACCATGTCGATGGTCGCCCGGCAGGACTACATCGTCAACGCAAGGGCCGCAGGCGTCGGGGAGGCGACCCTTCTTTTCCGGCACGCCCTTCCCAACGCCATGCTTCCCCTGGCGACCCTGATTCCTCTTCAGGTCGCCCACCTGATGATGGGCAGCGTTTTCATCGAGGCTGTCTTTTCCTGGCCGGGCGTCGGTTTGCTCGTATTCGAAGCGATTTCCGCAAGGGACCTTCCTGTATTGCAGGGAGTTTTGCTGGTTTTCACCGGTTTGCTGATCGCAGGCAATCTCTTGTCGGACTTTTCATACGGGGCCATCGATCCGAGGGTGAGAGCCGGTGTATAGAAGAACCATTGGCTGGGCAGGTCTGGCAATCTTTTGTCTTTGTCTGGCTTTAAGCTTGTCGGCCCCCTTCATAGCACGGCACGATCCGACAACAATCGGCGACTTTCCCCTGCATGCCCCGGGTTCCGAGTACTGGTTCGGCACAAACGAGCTGGGGCAGGATATCTTGAGCCAAGTGCTGTACGGCGGAAAGAACTCGATGCTCATGGCGGTTGCCGGGGCTTCGCTGACCGCCGTGATGGGAACTCTCATCGGGATGGCGGCGGGCTATTTCGGAAAGGGAATCGATCAGGCGCTGTGCCGGTTCACCGATCTTCTCATGGCCATTCCCACTTTTCCTCTCATCATCCTTTTGTCCGCAGTCTATTCCCCTTCCCTGTTCTGCCTCGGATTGCTCATGGGCGCATTCGGATGGGGACCTTGCGCCAGAATCGTGCGATCCCAGACCTTGAGCCTTGTCGAATGGAACTTCGTACAGGGTGTCAGGGCGATGGGGGCATCCGACACGTACATCCTGTTTCGCTATATTTTCCCCTTCGTGGCGCCCTTGTCCGTGGTCAAGCTCCTTTTGGCCATGCAAGGATACCTGCTCATGGGGGTGGGATTGGGGTTTGTGGGTCTTGGGGAGGCTTCCAGTCTCGAGTGGGGACGGATGCTTCACCAGGCATACGATGGCGGCGCCTTGGCCTCAGGCTCCTGGTGGCTGCTCTTTTTCCCGATAGCGGCGGTTGTGACGGCATCCCTGTCCATCGCCATGATCGCCTACGGCCTGGAAGAAAGAATCGACCCCATGCTCGGAAGGGGCGATCGAAAGGCGGTGGATCGATGAGCCTGCTCGACGCTGCAAATCTGGAAATATCCTTTCATATCCACAAAGAGGTTTTCCGTGTGGCGGGCCGGATCGATTTGACTTTGGAAAAGGGAGAAACTCTTGTAATCGCGGGAGAAAGCGGGTGCGGCAAGTCCGCCTTCGCCATGTCCGTGGCGGGAATCCTACCGCCCAATGCTAGGGTCGGGGGGAGCATCCTCTACCGGGGCATGGAGCTTGTCGGTTTGGATCAAAAGAAAATGCGGTCCCTCCGAGGCGAACAAATCGGTTTCATACCCCAGAGTTCCTCTACCTGCCTCAACCCGGTGCTGCGCATCGAAACACAGTTCGCTCACGTGCTGAAAAGGTCGGCAAGCAAGGTGCGACACGGCGAGGCAATCGCGCGGATATTCGATGAGCTGGGGCTGGAAAGACGCGTGGCGCGCATGTATCCGCACCAGTTGAGCGAAGGGATGAAAGGGCGGGTCCTGGCGGGGCTGGGGGTATGCCTGAAGCCGACGCTCGTCATCGCCGACGAGCCCACCAAGGGGCTGGACGACCATGCCAAAGAGGGAGTCATGGCCATGTTCTCTCGGATTCTATCCGAAAACAACCGTTCCCTGATCATGATCACCCACGATTTCGATGCGGCGGAGGCCCTACCCGGCAGGCTCGCAATCATGTATGCCGGGGAATTCGTGGAATGGGGACCGACCGCCTCCCTGATCGGAAACAAGCCCCGTCATCCCTATACCATAGGTCTGCTGACAAGCTTGCCAAACAGAGATTTCCGCCCCATGCCAGGCAGATGCGCAGGCATCCGGAGTCTCCAAAAGGGATGCAGATTCGCCAATCGCTGCCCGAAAGCAACCCCGACATGCCATAAGATCCATCCGCGCTTGGAACAGGTTTCCCAGGACCATTGGGCGAGGTGCCTGAATGCTTGAAGCCATTGACTTGAGTAAAACGTTCGCGCATGGCAGTTTTTTTAAAAAGCACCGGAGAGTCATCCACAAGGCGAGTCTGAAAATAGATCGCGGAGAGTGCGTGGGACTGGTAGGACCCAGCGGCGCGGGCAAGTCCACCCTGGGAAGGCTCCTGACACGACTGATAGAACCCACCTCCGGCACGCTGCTGTTCCGGGGCGAGGATATCACCCATGCGAAGGAGTCGAAGCTGAGAAACATCCGCCACCGGGTCCAGATGGTTTTCCAGCATCCCCAAACATCGCTTCACCCGAAAATGAAAATCGCGGACCTGCTTGCGGAGCCCCTGAGGTTGCACCGGCTCGTGGAAAAGGGAAAACGCCGGGAGGCAGTTTTGGAGATGCTCCGGCAAGTAGGCCTAAGCCGGAGCGTCCTGGAAAGATACCCCATGGAAGTCAGCGGGGGCGAAATACAACGGATCGTCATCGCAAGGGTAATGGCCCTGAAACCCTGGCTTGTCGTTCTGGACGAACCCACCGCCATGCTGGATCCGTCCGTTCAGGCCGGTATCCTTCACATGCTGATGAAACTGCGACAAAACGCGAAATCGTCTTATCTCTTCATCTCGCACGACATGCGACTGGTAAGGAGGCTCTGCCGCCGGGTGATCGTCATGGACCGGGGCGAGATTGTGAGCCAGGGATCGATCTCGGATATCTTCGAACACTGAGAGCCCAAAGGAGAACCTCATGGTACGACCTCATTTTCAAAACATGCTTTGACACTCGATGATCAAGTTTTTTCGTCATTCCCCCGAAAGCTTAGAATCCATGCGCTTCTGCAGATCTCCTGGATTCCGGGTCTCCGCTGCGCTGCGCCCGGAATGACGGTCGCCTCGGTCCGGTCGGCGGAAAAAACTTGATCATCGAGTGACAGCAATTGGAGAGAACTTGGTCAAGTACGCTCTGAACGAACGTTCTCACGCGGGAACGCTTTCGCTTGGAGGATTGCCGTCACACCACGACGGATTCGGCCATCGCCTCGCCCAGTTTCTTATCTTCTTTTTTCGAACCTGAACATTCTCGCGGCAGCCCTCGCTTCCGGGTAGCGGGACGGGCGCCTTCGTCTTTGCGGTTTCACGACGGCCGTCCCTTGATTCGCTTACGGACAAAATTTCGACCGCCCGGCCCAAGGCGGGGCAAGCCTTCCTTCGAGAGAATTTTCCTTCTAAAGATTCTCAATTCAACATTGTTGTCATTCGAGCTTGACAAAAAAAGGGGATGTCTTCATGATAATTGCAAAAAACAAAGTTGGTTGGTTGGTTGGTTCGAGAAAAACGTATGGATTCTTACCAGGTTCCATCATTAAAAAAACGGCGAGTTTTCCTTACACTCCGGGCGATCGACAAGGTGGTTCATTGTATATCCAATTCGGTTTCAAGACGAAAAACAGGAGGTCCGAAGATGCGTTTCTGTTTGAATTCAGTCCTCGCTCTATTGCTCTTGTTGTCAATGTTTTGCATGTCCTGCGCGGTTCGCCATGGCTCAAGCCCATTTGGGAATTCGTTTGAAGACGAGTTGGAACCGCTGATCGAAAAGATCGGTCCCCGAAACAGGGTGGCCGTAAGCGCCATATACGAGGAACGCTCGGGAATGGCGACGCCCTTGGGGAACCGTTGGCGAGACCGGGTGGAAAAGGCCCTGACCGACCGCGGAGTGAGAGTTGCCGACCGCAGGGAACTGGGAATCCTGATCGACGACGCCGAATCCTTCGGCGGACGAATTCGGGAGAACGACTTCTGGGAACAGGCCGGTGCCCGCACGATCATCGTCGGACGATACGCGGTCGTCTCCCGAAACAGCCGCGAACATCCCTGCGGAATCATGGAACTGACCCTGAAGGCCGTGGGAAGAGATACCAGCCTGATCGGCGTGGCCATGTGGAGCGAGCCCCTGGGACCGGGCGACGCACAATCCGAGGAGGGCAAATGGAGCGTCTTCCAGGACGCCGTGGCAAATCTCCAGGACTCCGGTTCCATTTTCGACCGTCCCGAATTGTCCGCCCGCATGGACCGCCAGCCCGCCGTGTATCCCGAAAAGGAACCCGCGAAGATAATCATCGACATCCAACCCGGCGTATATCTTTACATCATCGGCCTGCATGCCGACTTCACCGCTTCCATCATCTATCCGAACATATTTACAAACTCCTATCCGACGGGAAAACCTTTGGAGTCCTCTCGATTTGAGTTTCCCCCCGAAGACTTCGTAAAAAATTTCCATTTCCTGACCATCGATGGAAAGGCAGTCACAGAAAGAATCAAAGTGGTGGCCTCCAAAAAGCCGATGGATTTCTCGTTTCTGCCGGAACCGCCCAATGGCGAGTATTTGAAGACGGGTAAGGAGTCGGATATTCTCGGAATAAAAAAGGCCCTGGAAAAAGTGGATGGCTGGTTCGGGGTTACACTAAAATATCGAGTCGAGCCTTAACGAAGGATGTTCTGTTTGAAACGAAGAAATTATTATGAAGGAAAACCACAATGAAAGCCAGATCCTGTGTTTTTGCCGCCATATCGATTTGTCTCGCCGTTTTGTTTTCATGTAACGGTTCTCAATCCACCAAATCCACCGTAGGAAAAGCTGCAAGGAACTCTGATGTTGCTCCGGCTGGAATGCCATCGCAAATTTTGTCTAAAAAAAGCAACTCAAAAGTTTTTCTGCAAATTGGGCATAAAGGTGACATAACGGCTGTTGCAATCAGCCACGATGGAAAATATTTTGCTACTGGCAGCCAGGATAATACTATTAAGCTTTGGGATCTGAATTCAGGAAGGCTCATGTCAACTCTTTATGGTCACGACGATTGGATATGCTCTATTGCTTTCGGGCCAGAAGGAAAACACCTAGCTTCTGGCGGAAAAGATTCAAACATTATATTATGGGACATCGTATCAGGTAAACCTCTATCAATTTTCAGAGGACATACTTGCTCGGTTTTATGCCTTTCTTTTAGCCCAAATGGGAAGATTCTTGTTTCTGGCAGTTGTGATAAAAGAATAAAATTATGGAATGTCAATTCTGGGAAATTGTTGTCAAGCTTAGACAATCATTCGCGCTGTGATTCCCTGTCCATTAGTCCAGATGGGAAACGATTAGCTACAGGAAGTGGTAAAAAAGTAAACGTTTGGGATACTTTTTCAGGCAGGCTTGTTTCGTCTTTGGATGAAAATCCAAAAGACATCGCCACTAAAATTTTAAAACCAAGTTATTCCCTTCACAATGATAATACTATTGAATCCGTCGCATTCTGCCCCGACGGACGATTTGTCATAGCAGCTAGTTTCGAAGGCACAATCAAGGTATGGGACATTTTCACAGGGCGGATAGTTACTGTTTTCAAATCTGAATATGCGGTTCAAAGCGTTTCTTGCAGCCCTGATGGTAGGTACTTGCTCTGCGGAGGCTATAGCGATGATAACAGTCTGTGTTTATATCGTTTAACCAGTGGCGAGCTTGTCCAATCCTTTAAAGGTCATACCGATAATGTCTTTTTTGCAGCTTTCAGCCCAGGTGGTAACAAAATTCTTTCCGGGGGAGAAGACAATTACGTCAAGCTTTGGAATACGGCTTCAGGCGGATGCATATCTTCCTTTCAGGCGAAGTCTCCGTTACTCCGATATAATGCCGTAGTTTTCAGCAAGGATGCCAAGCGCATCTTCACAAAAAACAACGATTCTTCACGTTGTACGGTTTTCGATATTTCTGCGGAAATAAATACTTTTATTGATTGTGACGATTTGAACGTTACGCATTCGGTTGATTTCGACCCTGCCGGGAATTTTCTGATTTCAGCTGGTGGCACTTTTAACATAGGCTCTGCAGGAGGTCCTGACTTTTCTGCCAGGCTGATTAACGCCGTCACCGGGAAACTTTTAGGTAAATTTGTAGGGCATTCCAGCTTTGTTCTTGTTGCGAAATTCAGTCCAGATGGAAAACGAGTCGCGGGTGGGGGGCAAGATAAGAAATTGATTCTTTGGGAGGTGAGTTCGCGTAATATCATTAATATTTTCGAGGGCCATTCTGGAGAAATTTACGATATTGCCTTTAGCCCGGCCGGGGATCTAATCGCTTCGAGCAGTACGGATGGTACAATTAAGCTTTGGGATACAGATTCAGGAAAAATGATTCATAGCCTCGAAGGCCAATCTTTTGGAGAAGCTCCTTTCTGTTGTACTTTCAGCCCCGACGGCAAACGCATTCTTTCAGCTTGGAACGACGATACATTTAAGATTTGGGATATTGTTTCCGGAAAAGTCAGCCAGATTTTTAGAGGGCAGACAGGCGGAGTATGTTCGGTTGCATTCAGTCCTGACGCCAAATTTTTCCTTTCGGGAGGCGAAGATAAAAAAGTAGTCCTTTGGAGAGCTGTCTCCGGGGAAAAATTGCATACCTTCAAAGGACATAATGAAATTGTTACGTCGGTAGCTTTCAGTCCTGATGGGAAAAACACAATTTCTGCTAGTGGAGAAGGACTCGTTAGGGTTATGGAACGTGAATCGGGCGAAAAAATTTGCGAGATTTACTTTTTCGATGACGGAGAGGCTGTGGCACTGACACCCGATGGGTTCTATTCCGCGTCTCATAAAGGAGAAAAATATCTCACCCTACGAAAAAGTGGTATGGAGGTTGAGGAAATTGCGAAATACCGGAACAAATTTCACAGACCGGACATAGTCGCTCAGGCAGTGACAGGAATGCCCGGAGTTAGGCCCCGATACGTTGCTTCTTCAGAATCATCTCGAAAACAATCTCGCGCATCGCTTCCGTATCTTTCATTCTCGGGCATCAAATTATCGACGCAAAACCAGGACCGGTATCTCGACTCGGGCGAAAACGGGATGATAGAAATCACCATCGAAAACCAGGGTAAGGGGGCCTCTTCTCCGGCGAATTTGGTTCTGGAGACCCCCTTTGGAAAAAAAACGGTATCTGTGGAGGCGATCGAACCGAAGAGCAAAACAACAAAAAGCATAACTTTCGGTGTGCCGAATGCCGTTACGGATGGACAGGCGACTTTGACGGTGAGCCTGGACGCCGGGAAATATTCGCCTCCCCCAAAGAAAATCAAAGTGAGGACCGTGGCTGCGGTCCCTCCATCGTTCGATATTGCATTCGCCGTTGACGACGACGCCGTGGGCGAATCCATGGGAAACGGCAACGGGAGGATTGAACCCAGAGAGAAGGTGGCGCTTGTCGCGGATATTTCCAACCGGGGGAAGGGGAGCGCGAGGGACGTGGTTCTCGAATTGTCGCTTTCCGGCGGTGAAATCCATCGGGGATCGTGTCGCATCGGGAACCTTCCGCCGGGAGGCAGGGAGCAAGGGGAATTTCTTTTTCTCGTGCCTGCGGATTTCGAAAAGGACGAAATCGTTGCGACCGTGACCGTGCGGGAAGCGACCGGCATGTTCGATACCACATTGAAACCTCTCTCTTTTTCCGTTCATAAAACGCAGGGGGAGATCATCGATTTCGCGGGATCGACCCCGTCGATTCCCATATCCGGAAACCAGCAACCATTGGCGTCGGCTCGCATTATGCCATCTGTGGAAGAAACTGCTCCAGCACCGGCTTCAGGTTGCGTCAAACAATATCCGAACCGCTACCTCGCCGCTTTTGGGGTGTCGGATTACGAATACATGGGAGATATGTCCTACGTGGAAAACGACCTTGCACTCATGAAGCATGTGGGGCAGTGCTATCTGGGAGTGCCCCCGGAACATGTCATGGTAGTCCCGAACCCGAATCGGGGAACTCTGTTGAGACAGCTTCGTAAAGCGGCTTCCAAGGCCAGAGGCGCGGACAGCGTTTCCTTTTTCTATTTTTCCGGCCATGGAGTCACGGACCCGGACGGGACCTTTCATTTTCTCCCTCGGGACGCCACCGCGACAACCCAGGATATGTTGCAGGATACCGGAATTTCCTGGAACAAGCTGGCTGCGATCATGAAAAACGCCAAAGGACGGAAAGTGGCATTCTTGGACGCCTGCCGCGTGGATGTTCCCTGGAAGCCGCCGGCATTTTCGGACAAAACCGAGGTCCCCGAGAATACCGCCGTATTTCATGGCTCACGGGCGGGACAGCGGAGCAACCTCGGAAGGGATGGCAAGCATTCCGCGTTCACCCTGGCATTTTCCATCCTAGCCGCTTCCGATTTGAAGCTTTTGGACAAAAACAATTCGTACCTGTTGGAAATCGAGGAGCTGGAATCCACGCTCGCGCGGTACACCAGAGAGAACTCTTTGGAAAACCAGGAGCCGGAGATCAAGGGCGATAAAAGGATACCGGTTTTTCCCTTGCCATTGGAGTAGCCGAACGATTACAAATTACGTTGTTGGTGGCAATAACCGCCTATACGGTTTGGGAAAAATAAACGCCCCGCCAGTGACTGCGGACGATTTTGTTCCGCTGAGGGCTGCGTAGAACAAGAGGGCGGGCCAGGCACGTATCGGCAGAATTGACAAGCTGGAACCACGAAATACAAGAAAATGCGTCGTTGCTCGCAAAGCGGGTCGTGGGCCCGACCTGGCCCGTCAGGCTTGTCAGCCTCCCGATGGAATCGTACGGAGTCGTTACCGGAGGATGTCCACCGACCTTGGTCGTTTTAGGCCTGTCGAAATTGTTTTCGTAGGCGAAGACGGTTTCGATGTCGCGGCCGTCGGTGAATTTCCAAAGCAGGCCGTTTGCATGGCAGGCGGCGCTCGTTCGATACAGGCCGTTGTCGAGGAGGGAGAGATTGCCGTCGTATCGGATCCCGTGTTCGGTCGATACCGGGTGGTGCTCGGCGTCTTATTCCATGTGGATTCCGCTGCCGAGAGGATCGACGATGTCGGTGGGCCTGAACCGGGAATCGTACGCGAAACTCGAAGACTCGCCGAGAGGGTCGGTCGTTCCGGTCAGGTTGTGATTTCCCTCGTAGGAGAAGGATGCGATGTTTCCGCCGGGGTCGCTTGCGCTCGTCACGTGGTTCCGGTCGTCGTACGTCCGGGCGAACATATGCCCGAGGGCGTTCTTTTCGCCGACCGGCCTTTTCTTGCCGTCGAAGTAATAGGTGGCGAGGTTGCCGTCGGGGTCCTCCTCCATGTTCACGAAGCCGGAGAAACAGAATCGATTCTGCCACCAGCATGGTGCAGGGTCAGCGTTCGGCCGAACGTGTCTTCGATCGCGGTGTTCGTCGCATTGTAGGTGAATTGGAGGATGTTGCCGTCCGCGTCCGTCAGCCGGGATATTCGGTCGTCCGCGTTGAAATCGATCGTCGTGCCGAAGCGTTCCTCGATGCTGAAAGTCCCGTCGCCGTTTTCCACGAGTCTCGACGCGACTCCCGGAGGCGGAGACCAGGTCCCGTCGGTCAGCTTTATAAACTCCGCGACGTCGTCGTTCAAGTGAGCGGTCACGCTGTTGTCTACGAGCCGGTCGACGGCCCATTTGGCGATCAGGGAGGCCGCGGTCCACCCCAATAGAGTGTCCTGGTTTTTCATCAGATCCAACGCCGCGAGAAACGCCGAAACGATGGCGGCGGCGTCCGCTGGCTGTCTTTTCCCGAGACCCGGCCAGCCGTTGCCGGATCTTTCCAGATAGATGTCGTAGTTGTGGGTCCAGCCGAAGCCGAGGCCCCTGTCCCGGAGATTGACGCTGCTGTTGTACGGCCGCGTGAATGCGAGGCCGAAGGGTGCGTCTCCGCCCAGGGCGAGATCGGTGCGCCGGTACAGATACGCCCCGCTGGACATATCGACGGGCTCCCTGGATGCGGGATTGTCGCAGGCGATGTCCGTCCTGCTGGAGTCCGGCGTCCGGAGACCGACGGATTCGCCTGCGGTCTGCGAATCGACGTCGCCCGGGTATCCGGCGTATCCTCCCATGTAGCCCCCTCCGATGGTCATGCCGATGGAACCGGACCCGCCTGCGAAACGCTTGCTGATATACGCCCGCCCCTGCCATTGGCCGACTGAGAGTTCTCCGTCCTTGGGCAGAATCAGGGAATACCCGGCGTTCGCCAGGGATTGAAACGAATCGAGAGCGGCGCTCGAATAGTTTGCAAGCTGCGGCCTGATCGAAGAAAAGTTGCCGCTGTCGGCGGAAAAAATCTTGTCGCCCCACGCATTGGCGGTCTGGAAAAGCTTGATCGTCGAAGCCCCGGGATTGCCCGAGCCCATGAGTTGCTCCAGAATCCCGTGCTCGAAGGCGCTTCCGACCAAAGCCCCGAGTTTGAAGTGGGCATTCTTGTCCGCGTCGATGTCGTGCCTGGACAAATAGCTGCCCAGCGATGTCTTTACATCGATGTAGTAGCCGGATTCCTGCGCCATCAGCCCGACCCTGTGGTGGTTGATGGAAATCGTCCCTGCGAGTTCGGATAAAAGACGGTCAGCGTAACACAGTTCCGTCAGCCAGCCCAGCCCCATGATATTGAGAGTTTCGCCCCTGACCTCCTCGGACGATTCCGGCAGGGCCTGTGCGATGAACGAATCGAGCAGGTTCCTTCTCTTTGCGATCGCGGAATCGGAGATTCCTCCGAAATCGGATACGATGGCGTAGCTTCCTCCGCTTTCGACCCTGTATGTCGATTCCTGGTCGGCGTAATGGCCGTTGTTGGCGGCGTAGGGATGATCGACCGCAAGCGACAGATCGTATTTATCTCCCTGTGTTGTCGTATTGCCGGTTGCGATCAGGCCCCCGTCCAGCCGAAGTTGCGGGATGCCTGCGGCGTATGTGACAGTGAGTCTTTTGCCCGCGATTTCCGGTATAAAAAAGGAGTGGTCGATTCCTTCGTGTCGAATGGTCAACGTCGCGATCATGCTTTCGAGGGGCTCGTTCCAAACGTCCACGACCGCAGGCGAAAAAGGCAGGGACGACGGGTATTGCTCCAGGGTCGATTGGACAACGGCTCTTCCACCGACGATCTCTTCGACCGAGCTGTTCGGATGATTGTTGCGAATAGCGCAGAGCAGGTTGTTGGAATACTCCGTAATTTTTCCGGAAATTCCGATTTCGTTGAGATTGCGCACGTAATATAGACCGATCGACGAGCCGGAGCGGGCTTCGTCGAGCAAATCGTCCATATCGTAGCCGGTCGCTTGCGCGAGGTCTATTTTTTCGCTGTAATCGTATTGCTTGAAGGCCGGGTCCAAGTCGATGGTTGCCTGGCCTATGGTAGCCCTCACCCAGACCCGGTCGAATTCGCAATCGCCGTTCGAATACAGGGCATCGACCGGGATTCCGCCCGAGGGAATCACTGTTCCGATGGCATTCGGGTCCTGATCGACCCCGAGCCAATTGGCCAGCTTGTCGCCCGGTACGGTCATCCTCCCGAAAACGAAATCGGCTTCGTACCCGCTTTCCCGCAGGAGGGCCACCATCAGGCACGCCTGATCGAAATCGTTGCCGCAGCCGTCCAGATACGTCCCGGTGGCGCCTTTGAGTACGCCGTAGTACGGGACGTAATCGATGTGGTTGTGCACGTAGTCGTAAATCAGCCCGGGCTCGTTCAGCAGGGCTCGGGCAAGTTCCCGTATTTCCGCCGATGTTGCGGTGGAAGGGCTTTTCGGGGCTTTGAAGGGGCCCGAACCGGACGATTTCAAGGATTTATAGTAGGCTTGCGCATCCTCGTGACCGACCGGATCCGATTCGGCCATGATCCAGCCGGGTCCTGATACTTCCGCAGATACGCAAACTGTAAAAACCAAAAGGTACGTCGTTGAAAGCACAAATAGAAAAACAGACCTGAGAATCCTAAACGAGAAAAAGTTTGTCATATCGTTTTTTTCACAGCCAGAAACCTGATCGTATCGCCATTGGCAGCGGCATTGTATGCGGACTGAACAGATGCGTAGCTTCCTTCCGGCTCTCTCTGAATCTTCGCATACGGGTTCTGACATGGCTGAACGGAGATGTATTCCGTTTTGGTTTGCGTGTCTGAGCCGCTCGGGTTGCCCGCCTTCAACCTCACTGTGTATGCGCCGCTATTGGTGTAAATATGGGACGGATTTTGAGACCAGTTTGTATTTCCGTCTCCAAAAATCCACTGCCATGAAGTCGGATTGTTGACGGTTTCATCGACAAAACGAATCAAAAGGGGCAGCGTGCCCGAGGTTCGGTGCGCGGAAAATTCCGCCTCCGGAGGCTTGTAGATACTCAACAGCGTCCTGTTGCCGACTTCGTCGTATTCATATTCCACGACTGTCCCGTTTTCGTAATCCACACGAGTCAACCGGTCGAGATCGTCGTAAAGATAGTTGACCACGACTGCGGATATTGTCGAAACGAACAGAAAAGCCAGAATAACGCTCGTTGAAAAAGCGAGCCCGCCGATTTTTCCTATCGACTGCAAATTCATCTCCCTTCGCATAGGACTTCGAAGAAAATTCTACCGACTAAAAAAGTCCCGTTTTTCCGACTACAGATTTCACAAGCCTGTCGAAATGTCAAATCCTTTTTCTGATCGGCTTTGATAGTTTCCGAAAAAAAAGCCACGAATACCGGGCGTTTCCACGCCGGCATTCGTGGCCTGGCCAGAGTCAAGCAACGTCGATTGCGCGGGCTTGGTTCTAAATTCGGCCGCCTGGATTCCGGGTCTACGCTACATGTTCCAGTCAGGAAATTCCCGGAAACGACGGAATCCAGCTATTTTATCGACACCCGGGGTGCATACCGCTCCGCCCGGAATGACGACCGCCGCGACGATAGTCCCTGAAAGTGGCCGATGTTAAGACCAAGCCCGATTGCGCGCTTGCGAACCGGGAGGATCAATCGGCGCTCAAATTGCTACGGGCGTCGCGCAGCACCGTTTCCAATGTGGCGCAAATCCTTTCCGCTTCGGCTTCCGATTTGGCGCCGCCAACCCAGCAATCCCACATCTCGTTCTCGTCGCTCCATTTGTCGCCTTCCGGCTTTTCCAGCTCTTGCTCCGGGTCCGATCCGTAAATCCGGTCGAAAATGGAAATTTTTTGTATGAGGTCGTTTTCGCTGTTTTCTCCGCCTCTTTTTTTGTATTCGTCGTAAAGCGAATCCCAAACCAGGGGATAAACGACCCTTTTGAATTCGTGCGCGAGCCTTGGCAGATACGGATAGATCCATTTTCCGTTTTTTCTGACGAGATATTCCCCGTGGGCTTTCTTCCGGTCTTCCAGGGCCGCATCGAGTTTCGCGGCAAGGTTTTTCTTGTCGATCTTGCCGTCGGAGTCGGCGGGAACGAATGCCTGGAACCATTCTTCATGGACCTTTTCGATTTCCCGCACCATGTCCTGGCTGGAGATTTTCGACAGTTCGTCCGAGTCGAGCTTCAGATCTTCGTCCAGGCTCGCGACGCCGTCCTTGACCTGGTAGTCGTACCTGGTGCCGCCCTGTTCCCCGCCGCCTTCGGCGAGGTACGCATAGTAGGCTTTGATTTGCTTCTCCGGATCGATGATCAGGCATGCGCCGAAATCCCGGGTAATCTTCGGCTTGCCTCTGAAAAGGCCCCTTTCGTTCAGGTCGAAAATGTTGGGGCAGTCGTATTTGGGGCGATACAGGACGTGCCAACCTTTTGGGATGCTCATTTTTTACCTCCTTCATTGGGTGTGCCGTCCGGCCGGAAGACGAACAAGTCCTACCTTTCAGCCGGACTGGCGGTTTAGATGTTTTCAATGCGTTGTTATTGCCAATCGGGGGATTGTCTCTCGATTCGGCCATCTCCTTGCGGAACGCGGACGCAAAGCGTCCTGGTATGCATTCCCACGCGAAGCGTGGGAACGAGGTGGTTTGCAAGCGACCGAGATGTATACATAGGCCCCGGTTGGAAACATAGTCTGTCGAAAGGGATCGGAGTTCTGATTGCGACAAGAGCGATTTCCGATTCCGTTTCTTTTTTCGCTACGAATAAAAAAGGCCGCGAAGGTGCAGCCTTTTTCAGGGTGCGCGGACCTTCGCGGCCTTTTTATTGTTACATGGCCTCCTGCTTCTTTCCGCAGACGCTGCGATGCGTTCGGGGGCTTGGTTTTAACTTCGGCCGATTTTCATCCAACAGCTACGATCATCGCATGGATTCCGGGTCTCCGCAAGCTCCGCCCGGAATGACGGTGCTGGTTTGCCGACGTTAAATCCAAAACCCGTTCGGGCCATGTTCTTTGTTGTTTTGAATTAGAGCGGTTTCCGCCGCCAGTTGATAAAAGTTTTCTATCAGGCTTTTGTTAAAAAATCAAATAATTTTCTGATTTTCCTTACTGTTTTTAGGGCTTGTCTTTAACTTGGTCCGGTTTTCATCCAACAGCTATGATCGTCGGCTGGATTCCGAGTCTCCGCAAGCTCCGCCGGAATGACGGTGTTGGTTATCCAGCATTATAACCAAAACCTGCTTTTACAAGCCTTTTTCCCAGTCGCTGTCCGGACCCAGCATCTCGGCGAGCGGGTTGGCCCCCATTTTGATCAGCCGATTCAGGTCCGTCTGGTTTTCCAAGGGCTTTTCTTTCAACACGGACACGAATAGGTCGGCGCGATCCAGGCGGCTCATAAAAAAGCGGTTGTAGAGCACGTGCAGCCACGGCTGGGTTTTCCAATCCAGCTTGAGGTCCGGCATTTCGATGAATTTCTTGAATTCCGCCTCCTGCCAGTCGAACCGAAGCAGGCAGGCTTTGCCCTTGTCGGTTTCCCTGTTGTGCCGGATGACAATTCCTCCCAGTTTGTCGTAGACTTCTTTTTCCGTTTTCCACGGCCGGTACCAGGGATAGTCCATGGTGTAGTATCCGTGCTTGCCGGGGGTGAGGTTCAGCGGCGCCATCAGGTAGTCGTCCTGGCACCAAGCGGGAGCGCCGACATAGATGTACCTTTCGCCCTGCTCCAGCGGTAACGCATTCCGGATGAACCGGACCGTGAAATATCCGCTGAACACGCCGCTGCACAGATGGTCGTGATAGAGCGCGCCCTGCATCAGGTCCTCGGGGACATGGTCCGCCCACCCGTTGGCCAGGGTCACCACCGAAAACGCCTTTTCTCCCAGAACTTTCTTGAAAGGTTCGAACGGTTGGTTTTTCCCGACATGCACGTCGATGGGCTCCGTTGCGACCGGAACGCCTTCCCGAATGCCGACATAGGTCAAAGGCAGGTTGCCGTCCTGCTCCTTTTTCAGGAAAGCAAACCAGAGATTTTCGTCGCAGCGGCTGTGAACCGACAGCAGATTGCCCGCCCCGAGGCTGATTTGTGCGTATTTGGGGATGACATCGAACAATATCCTCGTGCCGGCGCCTTCATAGGTCGCGTAGCCTGCGTTTGTAATGCATGCGAGCTTGCTTTCGGGTCCGGCATCCAATTTGGAAAGCGCCGCTTCCACAGCCTGCCTGCCGATCTGTTCCATTGTCTCGACCGATGCTTCCGCCTGCGGATGAAAAGCGCATACCGCCATCAGAATCAGGATAGATAAAAAGAATCGATTCGCCATGATTTCTTCCTCCTTATAAGGTCACTCTCAGGCCGCCCAATACACTGATGCCCGGCATGGGGTAGTCTGTTTCTTCCTCGTATTCTTCTTCCAGGATATTGCTTCCCGACAGCAGCAGTTCCCATTTGCTCCAGCTGTTCTCCATGAAACGGTAGGTCGCGAAAAGATTCAACAGCGTGTACGACCCCATCTTTACGCGATCGTCGCCGTCGAAATGTTCGCGCTCGTCGACGTAGTTCAGGAAAAGCTTGGCCATGAGCCTGTCGGCATGGTAGTCGAGCCCTATGTTGAACATGGTGTCCGGAAGGTCGGGCACTTCGTTGCCCAGGCGATTTTCCGCATCCCAGGGGTCGCCCGACTTGTCGCCGTCCTGCCAGGTGAAGTTGGCCCAGGCGCGAAGGTCCTTTCGCAAATCTGCGGAAACCTCCGTTTCCACGCCTTTGATCGTCACTTCGTCGATGTTGTAGACGACACTTCCGACTCCCGAGACAAAGGTGGAGGAGATGTAGTTATCGATGTCGTAATAGTATCCCCTGAAAGTCAGGTCGAGAACGGAGAACAGCCTTTGTTCGAAGCCGAGTTCGTATTGCATGGCCTTTTCGGGGTCGAGCGTCGTATTGAAGTAGCCGCTGCCTTTGTTCAGGTACCACCAGAAATGCTCGGGGGAGGTCGGATAGCGGTGGGCAATGCCGAAGCGCGCGGTCATCGATCCGTCTTTCCAGGGACGCCATGTCAGTGCCGCGCGCGGGTCCAGATGGCTTTCATCGATCTCGTCTTCTTCGGCGGGCCAGTCGAACCCGAACGCTTCGGGGTCCACCTTGTCGGCCTTGTACCATTCCTGCCTCGCACCGACCTCCAGGTCCCAGTCGGGATGGAATCGCCAGGTGTCCTGGAGATAAACGGCCGCGTACCGCTTGTTGTCGGGCGCGCCCTCGAACCCTTCCTTGACATAGTAGAAATAATTGATCGACGGCGAAAAATAGGAAGTATCGATATACCCGACGGTCTGGTCCCCCCAGCCGTATCGCTTGTATTCTCCGCCCGATTCCAGCCGGTGATCTCCCGCCTCGAACTGCACGTCCGCTTTCAGCAGCCAGTTGTTGTCTTCCACGTCCGTCGTGCGTTCGTAGATTTTCTTGCTCGTATCGGCGGCGTCGTAATAGTATTCGGTCCGTTCCTGGTTCCAGAGCCGATATCCGATTCTGGCCGATCCGCCTTCGAATTTTTTATTTATGAACGCGTTGAATACGGTGTTTTCGTCGTCCGCGTAAGAGTCGTCCCCCCAGGTCATGTTCCCGTTGATCATTCGCATGCCGGGTCCGCCCAGCGTGCTGGCGTCCGCATCCGGCTCCCCGCTGTCGTAATACGGGCTGTCCGGGAAGTTGTAGACCGCCATCCCGGTCTCCATGTCGGAGTATTCGAAACCGGCCCCCACCTCGAAGTCGAGCGGCAGGTCGAGACCGAGTTGGATCGATACGTTGTCTCGGTCGTTGTAATTGTTGCGCAAGTAGCCGTCGGTTTCGAAATGGCTTCCCGCCAGGGACCATTTGAGCCGGCCCAGCCTGGCGCTGTGTGAAATCTTGCTGTCCCAGGTGTCGAGACTTCCGTACACGGAGCTGACCACCGTGTTGGGTTTGTCCGACGGCTGCTTGGTGACGATGTCGATCACGCCGCCCAGAGTATTGCCATATTTTGCGGGAACAGCGCCTCTGTAAATCTCGATTTTTTCCACCTGCTCGGTTGAAAGCGTACTCCAGTGGACCGGACCGGCCCCGCCATAGGAGCCGTCGCGCTGAATCGGGACCCCGTCGACTTCCACCCGCAGCCTGCTTTCGTCAAACCCGCGCAGCCGCAGCTTGCCGTTTTCCGGGTTGGTCGGGGACGTGCGCAGCAATTGAACGCCCGCCTGATTGGAAAGCGCGTCGAGCACCGAGCCTCCGACGGTGGGACGGGCCACCTCTTCCTGCGGAACAATGCTCTTCTCGTATCTCGGTAACTCGTCTTTTTCCTCCGTGACAGTTATTTGTTCCAGTTTTACTGCCACTTCCTGCTCGTCCTGGGCGGTCGCCGCTTGCCCCGACAACAAAAGGCAAACAACCGCACAGCCCCAAACACGACAAAACCTCCTCAAAATCATCATCTCACTCCTTGTTTCTTTCATGATCGCTGAAAAAAAAACGACAATTCCGTCCGTTTTTGTTCCTCCAAAATGTCCTTACGACCTAGGCGCGGATCGTAGGGTGGGTGGGTCGATACCCGGGCTTTTTCGCTGCTCCTGAATTTCTCGAACTCGACGGCCTGCCAGTCTTGCACGGAGTCCAACCCACCGTTTTCCAAGCTGCTCCGCCGCTTTTCGCGTGAATGGAAGCGGCAAGGAGGGGCTTGGTCCTTATTTCGGCCATGCCTCCGCAGAATTCGGACGCAAAGCGTCCTGGTATGCATTCCAACGCGAAGCGTTGGAACGAGGAGGTGAGGACATGGCCAAAATAGAAACCAGGGGCTTGGTTCTAAATTCGGCCACCTGGATTCCGGGTCTACGCTACATGTTCCGGTTAAGAAATTCCCGGAAGCGACGGAATCCAGCTGTTTTATCGACACCCGGGGTACATGCCGCTCCGCCCGGAATGACGACCGCCGCGACGATAGTCCCTGAAAGTGGCCGATGTTAAGACCAAGCCCGAAACCAAGCCCGGCAAGGAGGTTCGACAAAACGGTGGGTTGGCCGCCAAATAAGACCGGCAGGCACGAGCCCCCCGGGGAGTGTGAAACAGCGCGCAACGCAAAGCTTCCCGACCCACCCACCCTACGCCCCCGAACCAGGCCGCGGCAGATTGCAGGAGGAACAAATTCCGACAAAAAAAATGCTCTTGTAAAAGATGTTTTTCATCACCCTACCTCCTACCCCGACCGAATGATCGCCCCATCCCCCCATCCCCCTATCCCCCCATCTCCCCATCCCCCCATCTCCCCATCTCCCCATCTCCCCATCTCCCCATCTCCCCATCTCCCCATCTCCCCATCTCCCCATCTCCCCATCTCCCCATCTCCCCATCTCCCCATCTCCCCATCTCCCCATCTCCCCATCTCCCCATCTCCCCATCTCCCCATCATTGCCCGACGCCCTTCATTTTCTCCTTGACTTCCATCATCATCTCCCCCCAGTTACCCACGTCCTCGGCGGTCAAGATATCCACGGCCCCTCCCTGGAACTCCCCGGTCACATCGCCGATTCGCTCCTCGATCCATCCTTCGATTTCCAGATAGCGATCCTTCAGCTCTTCCAGGACATCCGGGTCGGCGTTCCACAAACCCCGGCTTTCGGCTTCGAGCAGTCTCCGTCCGATTTCCTCCAGGGCCCATGGATTGTTCTGCTCGAAAAATTCGCGGTTTTCCCGATCCATGACAAAGGTCCTGGCGATGTCGTCGAAAATCCAGTCGTCCACCTCCTGCGTGGTGGCCTCCCAGCCGTAGACCCTTCCGACGCGCTTGGAAATGTCGCCCGCCCCTTTGTAGCCGTGGCGTTTCATTCCTTCGATCCACCGGGGATTGAGCAGTTTGGTCCGCACCACCCTTCGGACCTCGTCGGCCATGTCGCGGACCTCCACATGTTCCGGTTCGCGGGTGTCGCCGTAATAGGTTTTCACGGGGGCCCCGGATATGTGCCGTGCGGCCGCCGTCATGCCTCCATGGGTGCCGAAGTAGCAGCAGCACCCGAAAAGGTCGTATTCGTCGGTCACCACCTTGTTGTAGGTCACATCGACGGTTTTCAGGTTGTCGGCCAGCTCCCGGAACTTTTCCATTCCGAAGATGCCCTTGCCGTAGGCATAGCCGTTCCAGTAGACGAAAATATCGGAAAGGTCCTTTTCTTCCTTCCAGGCGGAAGCGTAGATGGCCAGGTTCACGCCCGGCTGGTATGTCCCCGGCTTGGAGGCGAAAACACGCAGGGTGGCGTTTCGAAAAGCTTCCTTGTCGTTTTCGTCCCGGCTTGCCGCCATGAGTTGTTCCATCGTATGCTTCTGGACGAAATTCATTTCCTTCGGCTCGTCGAGGGCCGCCACCGCCTGGACCGCCTCGTCAACCAGATCCACGCAGTGGGGGAAGTTGTCCCGGGTGATTCCGGAGACCCGAATGGTAACGTCCACCCGGGGCCTTCCCAGATCTTCCAAGGGAATGATTTCGAACCCCTTCACCCTGCCGTTGGGCCACCATACCGGCTCGACCCCCAGCAGGCAGAAAATCTGGGACATGCCTTCTCCGTCGGCCCACATGATGTCGTTGCACATCCAGTAGATGGCCACGTTTTCCGGCACCCTCCCTTCTTCGGCCTTGTGCTTCTCGATCACCGCGTCGGCGAGGTCCTGGCCGACGCGCCAGGCCGCCTTGGTGGGGATTCTATGGGGATCCAGGGAATAGAAATTCCTTCCCGTAGGCAGGATGTCGTCGCGGCCGCGCGTGATCAAGCCCGACGGCCCCGAGGGTATGTAACCGCCTTCGAAACCGTGCAGCAGCGAATCGATTTCCAGGGAGCTGTCGATCCGTCGGTCGAGATCCAAAAGCCTCCGCCGGACGATTCCGAGGTCCTGTATGAAAGCCTTGTTCTTCAAATCTTCGCCCAGGACCTTGCTGGCAAGGCTGTCCAAGTCGTGGCCGTCGGCCAAAAAGCTCCGTATGAAGGCCTTGCCGTAGGCGTCTATGGTTTCCAAAAGCTCGCCGTGGCTCTTTTTGTGTAGCGGATCGGTCGCGGCGCTGTCTTCCAGCAGTTTAGAAAGGCTCGTTCCCATCATTTTCGCCACGACCTTCCTCAGGGAAACCGACTGCCCGGCGTCGTAGCGCAGGATGGAATTGATGAAATCGACGCGGCGTTCGTCCTCGGGCAGTGCCCCGAAAATGTGCATGCCGTCCTGGATTTGCGTGTTTGCCTTCGTACACCATCGCGGGCGGCACGCCGTCCACCTCCTCTCCCGGAGGATTGCCCCAGGCCTTGCACATTCGGTCCCGGACATGGGGCGCCAGGGTCTCGAACCACTCTTCGTACTCTTCCTTGGTCACCTGCTTGAGCACGCCGCCCTTGTTGACGATCTCGTCCACCGTGGTCCATCGGAACTCGCTGATCGCCTTTCGTTCCATGATGGTTTCGATCAGCTCCTTGCCGTCTTCGGGGGGCGATACATCGTATCCGGCCTGTTTCATGCGATGCATCACCCGAGCGACGCTCTCCAGGGTGTCGAGATGCGCGCCGCCGCCCACGGTCGCCTCCACCGAGGCGCACGGATTGTTGTGCAGTATGAAGCCGATCTTGCGCTCGCCTGCGGGCTTGTTTCTCAATGCGATCCATTTGCCGATTCTTCGGGCCACCTTGCGGCATCGTTCTTCGATGGGCATTCGCTTCTGCAATTCGCCCTGGCTGTCCTGGTTGCTGGCCCCGCCTACGATGATCGGCTCGATGACGCCTTCGAATTCCGGAAGGGCGATGGACCAGGCGATGCTCGTGCCGACGCCGTCCTTGTCGCTCTCCCACTGCTCGATGGTGCGGTGGTAGGAAGTGACGGGGGCGAACACCGGCACATTCAGCCTTTTGAGGATCTCGACCCCGTCCTTGGCGACCTCCTGGTCCTCGGGCGCTCTGTCGCTCGATGTCCCCAGGAAGAAGCTCTGGAGCTTCGCCATGGCCCCGATTCGAGGCGTTCCGTCGGCTTTCAGGAATGTCTCGCAGACCACCTCCCCGCTGCCTTTGTTTCCCCGCTCCGCATCCTTGATGGAATAGGAAAATGCGGGAATCACTCCGAACCCCAGGCCCTCGAGTTCCTCGATCATGGCCTTTTCGACCTCGAGATTGCCGATCACCCAGTAGTGGCGGCTGAAGAGAATGCCCACGGTCTTCTCTGCCGGGGTCATCCCCCCTTCGCCCAAGTAGCCGCCGTACCAGCGGAGATAATCGGAGACGGTTTCGAAGATGTCCGGCGCTTTGGGGTGGTACAGTCCCTCCCATGGAATCTGCCTGGGTTCGGGCGCCTCGATCTCCATGCCGCCTGCTTCGCGAAGAACGTACCGCAGCATGTTGGTCATGTTCTCTTCACCGTTGATGACGATGTACGAATATGCCTTGGCGACGACTTCGAGAGGGACCGTCGAAAGCGCCCAGTAGGACGGTTCGTGGCTGCAACAGACTATGGGGACGCTCTTTCCCAGGTCTTGCAGCTTTTCTTCGACCGTTTCCCAGAAGTTTTCTGCCGAACGGTAGATGAACAGGATGTCCGCGTCGGCGGCATCCTCCAGCACGGCCTCGATCCGTTCGGTATCTTCTTCCAGGTTCTTGGCGGAGTAGGCCTTTAGCTCGAGCACGTCCGACAGGTTTCCGCCCGCCTTGACGAACATGTTCATGTGGCTGTGCCACATGATGGATACCATTTTCATGACTTTTTTCCTCCCCCCAAAAAGAGTGGGTTCGCTGTATGCGCTCGCTGGTGCGAGCATATCCTGTTTGTAAGCAGGACAGTCCCGTCAGGGACGACAGACAATAGCCCGGCAATTTATTTGCCGGGGGTTGACCCGCCGGTGCGTCCCAAGTCCCGTCAGGGACGACAGAAATAAAAACGGCTCATTGCGGATCTGTGGGAAAAGGCGTGTCGATGGTAACCAGACCATCCTGGTCTGGCCAGGGCGGCATATTCGCAATATAGGACCAGAGCTGGAAGCTCTGGTTACCTTTACCACTCCCCACAAATCCGCGATGAACCATAAAAACACTTGACTCTGAATTGTCCTTTCCGACCACCGGCTTTTCCGGAAACGCATAAACGCCTTTATATTCTATGTTCAGGAAGTCCTCCATCCACTTTCTGTAGATATCTGCGGCATCCAGGTCCTCGAACAAACCGGGATGGAGCCATCTTGCGAGATACGAACAATAGACGCTGGGATGCGTCGCCTTGGTTTCGGTGTTGAGCACGTAGACTCGTCCGTTCTTCACGGCTTTGATCTGGTCCCATCCCGGCCGTTTCATAATCCGGTTTCGCGCCTCTTCGAGCTGGCTTGCGTCTGTCGCGCCGTATCCGCTTCGATATATTCCGCTTGTGCCGACTTGCTTTACGATCACGTCGGGGTTTCTCTCTATTACGCTCTCGGAACTGATATAGACGGCCTGAGACCCCGAAGGGGGCAGGTCTCCGAAAATGCCGATTCCGCCGCAGCGGTTCAGCAAGACGTGATCCGGATTGGCGGGGGTTGCGGTCCTCAAATCGTAATACTGCTCGACATAGACACGAGGTTTGTCTTCGTCGGCAATCCCGGCGACCCGGCTGTCGATCAAATCGAGGTACTTCTTTTCGAAGGCGATCAGTTCTTCCGCTCGTTGCTCCTTTTCCAGCAGCCTGCCCATGATCCGGATGTGCCTGTCGAACACTTCCGGCCGGTGGAAATCCATCATGAGCGCGCTGATGCCCGCCCTTTCCAATGCGTTCATGAGAGAATCCGGATAGGGATAGTAGCATTCGTAGAAGACCACAGCCTGGGGTGCGATTTCGAGGATTTTTTCCGCGCTGGGTTCCTTGAGCCCCACGCCTGGTATGCCTTCGAGAAGGGGCGAGATATGCAAGGCGTGCAATTTGGCGTAGTCTCCGACGCCCGCCAGCCTGTCGCCGGCCCCGAGGGCGAGGATGGTCTCCGGGCCGTAGGAACCGGATGCCGCAGCCACCCGTTTCAGAGGGTACGGCACCTCGACCCGCCGGCCTATGCCGTCGGTGACGATGACCGACTTTTGCTGCCGTTCTTTTTCCGGTTCTCCCCCGTTCCAGAAGCCTTCTAAAAGGGAATAGGCGAAAACGCCTCGATATGGCAGGCCGCACCACTTTTCGAAATACTCCCTGGCGATGGATTCCGGCCTGAGGTCCCGGAACCGTTCGGGGTAGAGGAATTTGGCGATATATGCCATGCCGACCACATAGGAAGGCCCCTGCTTGACGTCGTGGGAAAGCACCAATATCCGGTTGTTTTTCACCGCGTCCGTTTCTTTCAGGGCCCTGTCTTCGGCAAGCCGTCGCCACACGATCCTCAGATTTTCTTCGGCGGCCGCCGCATCCGCGCTGTATCCCGAAAAATCTTTCCCGAGCACGCCTGCGATTATTGCCTCGGGATTGCTTTCCGCGATCCACTCCGCGCTGACCTTGGGGCTTTCCATGGGCAAGTCGGCGGCCAGATTGTCGCCCCCCGCCTTGACGATCACAGGATGGCCGGACCCGTGCCGGCCGATCGTGTTGTAAACGCCCTTGGGCAGGTAATAGTCCGGATACTGGAAAAAGAATACCTTGGGTCTTTTGGAAACAGGCGCCCCTTGCAAACGGGACGTGATCGCTTGCTCGTGTCGCATAAGCCAGTCGATCAGTTTATCGGCCTCCTTCTGCTTGCCGAAAAGCGAGCCCAGAAGCCTGACGTCGCAGGCGAGCGTTCCCGGATCGAAACAGTCCAGATAAAGCCATTGAATTCCCAAAGCTCCCAATTTTTCCTCCTGCGTGAATTTCGGCGAATTGTCGTAGAACAGGACGAGTTGCGGGGCCAGCTCGGCGAGTCTCTCGTAGCTCGGGTTCTTGTACTCGATCACGGGCTTGTCTTTCAGCTTGGGCCAGAACCTGGGGTTTTCGGGGATATAGTCTGTCACCCCCACCACCTTGCTTTCCACATCCACTCCCAGCGCCCGGAGAATGACTGCCGATGAAGTATTGACGGTCACCACGCGCTCGAGGGGCAGCCGGATTTCGACTTTCCGCCCGAGCGCGTCGGCGACCGCGACAGTCCCGGACTTCGACGAACCATCGGCCATTGCCGGCGAAGCCGACAACAATCCAAGAACGAATAAAAAGCCAGCCAGCCCAGCCCGGTGAAGGAAAAGCGTCATTTTCGTTTTATCCACAACCCTTTCTTCCAGAGACGACCTGTCATCCTTTTTTTCCTCTTTCTTCAAAATAGGGGTATCGATTGGTCAATTTGCAATCGAGAACCGCGTCGATGAACGTCAAGGCGCCGGCATAGCCGATATAGGGCCGGTGGACCAGATTCGGACGTTGGAACCCGGGGGTGGTCGTTTGAACGAAAAACTTAGGCTCATAGTCCAATCGAGCCGTCAGGTATTCTTCAAAGGCCGAACCGAAGACAACTGTCGGACGGGTTTTTCGAATCGCAGCAGCGGCCTGATCCGCATCCGGGTCAATAATGATCATCGCGTCTTCGTCCCGGTTCTCCCAAAGCGCCTCGATGTCCTCGGGGGCCAATCTGCCACACCCTGCAACTGCCAACAGGACAGGATGGCAACCGAGATAGTCCCTCAGAAATAGCGAAAGGCCCCTGGCAAAATGATACTCGCCAAAGATGGCCACAGGCAGCCCCCGAAGCATGTCGCTTCTTTGGGAATGGCTGAGCGAAAGCAATGCTTCCCTGCGACAGCGTCGCTCCTCGTCCTCCAGGGCATGCGTAGCGGAAAGATTGAAAAAGCCGAGCACATCCGACAGGAGCCTGCGCGTGGCGTCGAAACCGATGGGCATCATGGATGTCGCGATATACGGCTGGTCATACCGGCGCCTCAAAAAATCGGCGATTTCCAATCCGTACGCCGGGTTTACGACCACATTCAGCGGCGCCGCAGGCAACCGACGGACCTCCTCCAAATTTGCTTGCGCCGCCAGAACGGTATTGACCCGAATTCCGGCCATGGCCATCAGCCGCCGGATTTCCAGCATATCGTGCTTCCAGCTATATTGGGTGACAGGTACGCCCAGGACATTGATGGCGGGGCATTGGCAGACCGTCCGCGGTCCGGCCGCCTGCCCGATCAATTGAATCAGCGCGTCCGAGAACCCCTCGGCAAAGGATTTGCCGCAACCGGTGGACTCAAGATAAACAATCTTTTCGGACAACGGGTGGTTCTTGAGAATATTGGCGGCATCCTCTCCGATCAGGCTCAGGCTGCACGAATTGACTACTACGATGCAGTCGCAGGGCCGTTTTGCTGCCAACGCGTCCACGCCTTGGATCAATTTGTTCCCAATGCCGAGAATAACGTCCGCGTCCGTTATTTCGCTGCAGGGAATCCTGGGGTGCCCCTCCTGCGCCAAGCGGCTGAACATGCCGGAATTGCGCTCCCGCAAAGGGTGACAGGCATCCATCAGGCCGGTGGTGAATCCCGTGCACGCGCTGGGACCGTTCACGAGGATTTCGACCCCATCGACACCGGAGAGCGCGCATACGGCGCCAGCCATCGAACAGGGCAACGCGTAATTGGTCAATGAACTATTGGATTGCATCGAGACGCTCATGCCGCCATCCTTCCACGTTTTTGGGCCGCATCCATTGCGACCAGTTTGCAAACAGGTTGAGCAGTCCCCTCGGCCCCACCGGCGGAATCACAGGTATCTCCTTAATCAGCAACCCCGGAAGATGGTTCGGGAGAGGAGAGTAATGAACCGAGCAGTGCAGAAACAGGTCCGCGTTTTTCCTGTAGTTGTTTGCCACAATGTCTTCGACACGCATACGGGTATTCATCGGACAGGGGATGTCCTCGGCGCTGTCCATGAATTCCTGCTGGAAATAGCCTGTGTCGAGAACATTGACTTCCATGAGGTCGGCCCCGGTCATTTCGAGAAATTCAATGAGCCAACCCAGATGGACAGGAAAAGTGTTGACGACGATTTTGAGACCTTTGAGAGAATTTCCCGACCGGTCGATTTCGCGATGGAAAAAAGCGCGCTCGGATGCCATCAAGCCCTCGATGTCCGCATCGAGGGCCAAGGCGTCGGATATCTTTGAAAGCCAGGTTTCGGTATCTCTGAAGCCGCTGGGAAAACCCTCGCGGACAAACGGCATTTGGAACCTTTCCCGAAGCCTCTCGCATACCGCTATGGACTGGTTGCAGACAGCGGGCAGATTCAACGCGGCCCGGGTAACCCTGCGCAAATCCTCGAAAGCCAAGCCGCGAACAAAGCGCGTGTTGACCTCCAGCCCCAGCATGCCCAACAGCCGACAGACTTCCTGAAAGTCGATATCCGCAGTCGGGGTCAGGCTGCGTTCTGCGACAACGTTCACCTTCCTGGCGTCGATTTCCTCGGGCGGCTGCAAAAAGCGGTCGATCAAATCGAAATAGGCGCTGTTGACGCCCTGGTAGTGATCTCCCTTCAAAAAGCCCCCCATGTTGAAATAGACAATGTCTCTTCCTGTTTGCTCCGCCATGCGCTCGCACACGCCCTTGACGTCGTCTCCGATCACCTCCACCGTGCAACTGGGAATCACCAGCAGCGGCAAGTCGGGAAACGCTTCGAGCGTCTCCTCGATTTTTGCTGACAACCTTTCCTCCCCTCCAAAGATCAGCTCGTTTTCGGAAAGGGCCGTAGCCCGAAAATTCAAGACCGGCGGGCGCAACCCAGGTGCCATTTCCGCTTCTCGCATGAACATCTGCTGGCAGAACTTCAAACCGTAATGCGCGCAGCCCGCCGTTCCATCCTGAAAGTCGGATAAAGCGTACACTATTTGGTGTCTACTCCCAAGTACGTCAAGAACAGTCTGTCTCTGGCCACTGATTCGGTGGACCATCGATAGCTGCCCATGACAGTCTGTACCTTTGTGGTTTCAATGCAGTCGAACCAATCCAGAATCTGGGCTAGAGAGCGTTGCGCAAGCCAGTTTTCCAGTTTCTTTTCGAGCTTGATAATTGATTCGGTTTTTCCGGATTCTTTCTTCCCGAGCTTGGCTTGCACTTGCTTTATTTTTTTTGTCAGAAAACAATGATAGCCCAGCGAGACAAATTGCGTGAATTGTCTTCCACGCAGATTGTCCGGGTACCATGTGCGCGGTCGCGCACCGTCGAGCCTCCCCTTTTGCACGGCAAAGAGTTCTTCGATTTTTTCTCGCAGCCGATAGTTTTCAAGTGCGGTAAATGTGTCCATAGTCTGATTGGTGACGAGGGCGAAATAGCCGAAGTACTTCTTTGCTTCGGCAATGGCTTTGTCGTTGAATCCCACCTTCAGCTGCCCCCCGCGCCCTTTCCTGGAACAGATCAGGTACTTGTCTATTTTCTTTTGCGCCGATTTCGTGAACTCGGCTTCTCCTTTTTCTATTTGCGCCTTCAGTTCAAACAGGTCCTTGCGGAAGGCGAGTTCTTTCTTGGCTTCGTTGTCGGGAGAATAGTAAACATGCACATACAGACGGCGCGAGATCGTTTCTTTTTCACCGGCAACCTTGCCGTTGCGCGATCGTTGGCGTACTCGGCTGAACTGGTGCATTCCAAGCGATGTTGCTCCGCAAATGGACGGGTCGGACGGACAAGTGCTGGACATGCCCGCCAGTGTTGCACGGAGCGCATCGACTGTCTCGCGGACCCAGACAATATTCGGATCGACCAGGGTCAGAAACTTCACATTGCGCAAGGCGAATTCCATCATGTTTTTCTGGCTGTAGTAGCCGTTGTCAGTGACGATCAGAGGTTTTTCCAGATTGAGACACTTGAGTTGCGTCAGAGTGTTTTCAATGGATATGACATCTGGAATATTACCCGGTTGTTTAGAGAAGGCTATCGGTTCGCAAGCCTTCACTGAATATAAGGTCAAAAGCTTGATCGTGTCGAGTCCGTCGCCATCCTTGTTGAACCCCCGCCGCGCCTCCGACTGATTTTCAGAGTAGGTCGAGATGGTGGTCGAGTCGAACGCCAGCACAGGAGACTTTCCCAGGCCTGCCGCCCGAGCTGAAAAATAGCGCTGGACGCCTTCTTCATTGCGACCGACGTCCTTAAACAGCTTGCCATACACGTCTTCGGTGATCGCTTCGCGATATGGAAGCGGGTGCATCACCTGCCAGCTCTCAAGGCGCGGCAGCGTGTTGCCACCGGAACCGATCCAGTAGCGTGCGATAGAAATCATCTTCGCGGCATCGCCCTCGCTGAATGAAGCACGTACATCGTCGTCAATGCCGGAAACCTTGCCAACCCATTCCAGGATGTCCGTGAGGCCGGTATGCCGACGTGTTGCATCGGAAACGCCTCCTTCGCCCTTGCGTTTTCTCGGACGAGTCGGCACTATTTCTTTCGTTCCCGACTTGATTTTTCCCTTGAGCTTCTGACTGACCGTATAGGTCTTTCCGGTCTTTTCGTTGTAGGCCGTAATCCGTTCATAGACGTAAATATCGCCATTCGGACGCTTTTCACGCCGTTCGCCGACGTGAGTTTTTCCTGTTATTGGTTTAGCCATGCATAAATCCCCCCCTTAAGGTGTACGTATAAATACTATACGTACACGTTTAAAGCAAGAAAAAAAACACGGTTTTTCAAGGAAACCGTGTTCATGGCGTTGGATTTTGGGGTTAAAGTGTACGCTTTATCCGATTTTCAGGGTTCCATGGAGAAGCACGGCGGTATTGCGCAGATTGAACAAAACGCCGAGGGCGCCCACGAGAGTGCACGACAGCTGGCTTCCCTTTACGCGCGGCATACAGTATTTTGTTTTCGTTTCAGCCATGGCGTCTCACCAGACGTTCCAATTCTTCGGGTTCGAACGGGTCGGGACAAACCAGCGGGGGCGAATCCACAATATTTTGCGACAACGCCCTGAACAGGCCTGCGACATCGTGCTCGGGGCTGTACTCCATAACCGTGCGCTGGTTGACCTCGGACTCGTAAAAGACCTCGTCTCTGGGGAAAAACTTGACCAGCGTCGAGCCGACCTTGGAGGCGAACTCGCCGATCAGGTCCCTTTCCCACGGCTTGTTCAACCGTCCGTTGCCGATTACGCCGGCCAGGGTGCCTTTGTCCCTGGACGCAAACCGGGCTATGCATTTGCAGATATTGTTGGCCGCATACAGCGACATGAATTCGCCGGAAGTCACGATATAGATTTCACGGGCGTAGTTTTTCCGTATGGGAACGGCAAATCCGCCGCACACCACGTCGCCCAGGACATCGTAGAGAATGATGTCGATCTCTTCGGTGATCACTTCCAGCTTTTCCAGGATTTCGAACATGGAGATGATGCCGCGGCCGGCGCAGCCGATGCCGGGTTCCGGCCCGCCCGCCTCAATGGTCAAAACGCCGCCGTAGCCTGTTTTCAGAACATCCTCCCGCGTTACCCCCGAAGGGCCGCGTGCCCTCAGCATGTCCAGCACCGTCGGCTGCAACCGCCCGCAGTGAAGCATCTGGGTGGAGTCGTGCTTGGGATCGCAACCGATCTGCATCACCTTGTATCCGGCGTCCGACAGGCAAACCGATACATTGGTGGTGATGGTCGATTTTCCGATGCCGCCTTTGCCGTAAATCGCAATTTGCTTCATACTTTTTCCTGACATTTATCGTTGAATATCCTCCCGGGTCACCACCGATACGCTCGCAGGCGCGGTCTCCGCCGATTTTTCGGTCCTGGTGGCGGTCACGACGATTTCATCGACTTTCACCGTTTCTTGTTCTTCTCCCTCCTGTTTTTCTCCGGCAATGGTCGAAGAAACCGTTGCAAGGAAAATCAACAATATCGCTGTCGGTACATGCCAAATCCTTTTCATACCCCCATCTCCTCGTTTACCGCCCGCAACAAAAGCGGCAGATGGCTTTTCCAGACGATTGCGTAGATCTTGGTTGTCACTGCGGTTCTCTGCTTTTCGGCTTGTTCAATCGAGCGTCTTTGTTTTCGACACCAATGTTCCGTTCGACTTTTCAAGGTCATTGATAAGACAAAGTCAACTGGCAAAACCAGGACCTTCCCGGCGCCTTGAAGTAGCTGTAGTAGTCCCTGTCGAAAATATTGTCCACGGACAGGGAAACCTCGGCGAAACGGTTGATTTCATAGGCCACTTTCGCATCGGCGACGAAATACGGGTCGTATGACGCATGACGTATCCGCCGTACAGGCTGGAGAAAGGTCCCCTTACCACCTCGATTCTCTCGATATTCTCGGGGGCGATGCCCATGATATCGTTCTGGCTGCCGGAATAGGAATCGTTCAAAACAACGCCGTCCATCATGAACAAGGCCCTGCTGGCGCCGGGAACTCCTCTCATGGTGAAACCGCCGTTTCCGAGAGAATCCATGATTCCCCCCTTGATATTCCTGGGATTGTACACGCCGGGGATCGTGTTGATCGCCTCGTCGATGGATTTCACGTTTCTTTTCTCAAGCTCGTCCTGCGTCACGACGGAAACGCTTCCCGGAGCGTCCTCGACGTCCTTCTCCGTTTTCGTGGCGGTAACGACGACCTCTTCCAGCTTGACCGCATCGTTTTCCTGCGCCCTGCCTGGCAGAGGGCCGATGAGACAAGACAATCCCAAAAAAGCCAATACCGAGATCCAACCGGAACGATTCATGGGCAAAACTCCTTTTCGAGTGCGTGCGAATGAAAAGAGCCAACAGCTCGACATCCAAAGACAGAGCCGAGAGCGTACTTCAGGCCCTTCTCCATTCGACCTTTTTAAGAAAAAGTCAAAAACATGTAGATTTCGCAAATACAAGGTTGACGGAGGGCGCCCCGCGTTGTACGAAGGATGGCGAGGCACCCCCTTTCCGGAGGGAAAGCTTCGCGGGAAGGCGGTTTTCAGACCTTTGCCGAGGATGAACCGCCTTTCCCGTCCATTTATTTAATCCGTTTTTATGTCAACCCGATTGTGCAACACCGGCGAGAGTCTTTCCTTGTTTCCCGCAAAAAAAAAGCCGCGAAAAACGTCTCTTCCCGGGAAGCACGCCTTCGTGGCTGTTTTTTCTTGCTAATACAAGCGTATTCGGACTTGTCGAAAATTCTTTCCGACAAAATTGTCGAGCCTATGTATCTAAAAAATAGTCGTTTGTCAATTGTTTTCTTGGACGGGCTGGGATGGAAACCTCGCCTCGGGATTGGTTTTAACATCGGCCACGTTCAAAGACTATCGTCCCGGTAGTCGTCATTCCGGGCGGAGCGGTATACAACCCGGGTGTCGATAAAACAGATGGATTTCGTCTTTTCCGGGAATTTTTTAAATAGGAACTATAGCGTAGACCCGGAATCCAGGTGGCCGAATTTAGAAACAAGCCCCCCCCGCCTATTCCTTTTCCCCATATCGATGCCCGCGCTAATGTAGTACCCCTCGTCTTTGTCCATAAAGGCGGCGATTCGGAAACCGGCTTCGGCGAAGATCCTCTGCATTTCCGAAAACGGCGGTATGCGGTCTTGTTCTACGGCGCCGCCCAGATTCCCGTGCAACTCGTTGAGAATCCGGCGCCCTTGCGTGTGCGCGACCATCAGGACTCCGGAGTTTTTAAGGACCCTGTTGAAAAAGCTCAGGGTTTCGACTTTGTCGTCGAAATGGGGAAACACGCACAGGCAGAAAACGCTATCGAAGCAGCGCGGAGGACAGACAAGCTGTTCTACCGCCCCTTGCAGAATCCTGACGTTGGGCAGCCGCCCGGCCCTATGGCGGCACGCTTCGATCATTTTGGGGCTGATATCGACGGCCACCACTTCGCCGTCTTCGCCCACGCGTTCGGACAGTTTTCGCGTGAATCGTCCGGTCCCGCATCCAGGCTCCAGCACTCGATGGCCTCTTTTCACACCCGCTATGTCCAAGTATCGGTCGAGCTTGCGATGCTTTTCGTCCGAATAGTCCAAGAACGCCCAATCCTCCCGGCAGCAAAGGTCGAAAAACGCTCTTTTTCCGGTGTCGCCCTCTCGATGCCGATGGCTTTGGGGCTTGAGACAAGTCGGTTCACAGATCATTATAAAATCCTTTTTTCATATCGTTCAATAGCTTTCAAAGACGCCCTGAACCCGGAGTCGGCATTTTTACTGAAAAGCGTATAGCCGTGCTTGCCGTAGTCCAGGACCTGAAAGCGCTGGTTGCCCACGGTGGTGCCGAGCATGATTTGTATGGCGTCCAGAGCGGACGTGCTGTTTTCCGCGACGACCGAAAAGCCGCCGTTGCATTCTCCATCCGGGCACAGAAGCCTCCGCGCGTACTCGGACAGCTTGCAGCCAGGCACGAGGTCCGGGCACAAATGCCCGTGGAAATCCACGATGGGCTTGAGCGCCATGTTCAAAAGCATTTTTCGATCCTCTATATACAGGGCCATTAATTCATGGACTCTCGGATGGATCGCAATGCCGTTATCGCATCCATAAACAATCCCTTTCTTCATTTTTTTCAAAAAAAAAGCCGCGAAGGATGCCATCCGTTCTCGGATGCAGGCCTTCGTGGCTTTTTCGTTTAAGCAAATTTTCTGATAAGAGGCATGGAAATGCCGCGCGCGCAAAAACCGGTGCTACGCGAACGGCCCCGGCCGCCCGGCGCAGCTAGTCGTGCGAATGGTCGTGCGGCTCTTTGCCGTGGTCCGCGTGACCGTGCTCGTGCGAACCGTGGTTGTGGCCGTACTCGTGATCGTGCTCCTCGCTTTCATGGCTGTGCGGGTGGCTGTGCTCGTGCGTATGCCCGTGTTCGTGCTCGTGTGCGTGCGGATGGCTGTGGGTGCGGCCATCGTGTTCGTGGGGATGTTCGTGTTCGTGCTTGTGTTTATGAGTATGCCGATGTTCGTGCTTGTGATCGTTTTCCATTGCAAACCTCCTTTTTTTATAAAACCGCAGTCTATCGGTTCCTACGAAGGAACCTAAATGAAGTGCTCCTGTCCCTCATCGACCAGATACGCATTGGCTTCGCAAATTTTTCATAGCCTCCTTCACTCTTGCCACCGCCTCCTCCACGAGTTTCGGCAGCGGCTCCTTGTCGATGCCGACTATTTCGACGTTTTCCTGCGACAACGGCAAAAACAATTTCAACGCGGGGCTGGAGGCAATGGCTTCGGCCATTTGCGGCGTAACTTCGCCCAGCATCGCGTTCGCCCATCCTATTGCAATGGGTCCGATTATACAGTCCACTTCCATGGCAAGCCTGCAAATGGAATTTTCTCCGCATGCCCCCTTGTTGGCGCCGGCCCTCAGCATTTGCGACGTAGCGATGGCGTTGGTCCCCAAGGCGATCAATTCGGCGCTTTCACCCAATTCTTCTTTCATATATTTGATCAGCGTAGCTCCTATGCCGCCCCCCTGACCGTCTATTATCAATATCCGCATACGCAAGATCCTTTTCTTCCATTTTCCCTTCCCATCGAACGATACTCCATGTTCCGATTCCTCGCCTAGGACGTGTATTCCAATTTCACCACGGACGGAAACGGCGGTTCCGCAGAAAACAACGACAAAAGGGTATTTAGCGTTGTTGTTGCTCGATTTCACTGTCGAAAAAAGCCACTGGACGGGTCCAAAAAAAAAGCCACGAAAACCGTGCTTTGGTATATGCGGCCTTCGTGGCTCAATTTATATTCGATCAATTGAACTATTTTTTAAACGCTTTCATTGCGTCGGGAGACTGACATTAACCGTTTCGATTAAAAATGTCAACCGCTTTCGTGCGAGACCGGCAAGTCTGATTTTGGAAAAGGCTCCATGCCGCTACGATCATGGCGATCAAGGTATCCAGACCATCATAGTCTGGTGTTTCGGCAACAAAACCGGAATCGGTTGGTGTCTCGATCCAGACCAGGATGGTCTGGTTACCTTGAAGGTGCCAGAGACTCCCAAAATTAGAATTGCTGGCTCAAATTGCCCTTGACTTTGCGCGCTGGATTTGGGATTAGAGTTTGAAATCCATGCGGTAGAAACCGCGCGTTCCATCGCCGTTGATCGGGTGTTTTTCCCGAAACGGCGCAAAAAAACCGAATCGATAACAAACAAGCCACGAAGGCCGACACTTGCAGAAGTGGAATTTGCCTTCGTGGCTTTTTTTATTGCGCCGTTGAAATCGCCGAACGTACCGGCAATGGAGGACCTCGGAGACGATCTTCGATTAACATAAACAGCGAATCTGAACTCGATGAAACTTAGGAGGTGTTGTATGAAGCGAAGCGTGTTTGTCGTGTTGTTCGTGATGGTATTGTTCACCCAGCAGGGCATGCTGGCTCTCGCGGAGGGACCCGCCGAAAACGTCCAGGTGCTGGAAGAAATGGTTGTGACCGGCGACAAACTGGTGACCCCCACCAAGCAGACCAACGAAACGGTCTATACCGGCAGCGAGATCACGAGAAAAGGGTTGGACGCGCAGGGCAACAAAGCCACCACCAGCGTGTATGAAGCGATCAACGTGCTGCCCGGCGTGAGCGTGGAGGGCGTGGATCCGTTCGGGCTCGCGGCCGAACAGAAAAACATACGGGTGCGGGGCGTGCGCGGGTATCTGGGGGCCATGACGGTGTCTGGCGTTCCCAACTACGGCGGCAATCCCATGGGGCCTCGGGAATACCTTTACGACACCGAGAACCTGGAGAGCATCGCCGTATATAAAGGAGCGGTGCCCGCCGATCTCGGCACCGGCGTGGGCGCGCGCGGCGGCGCCGTGGAGCTTCGGCCCCGATGGCCCGGGGAGGATTTCGGCGCATTCTTCGGCCAGGCATTCGGCGAAAATGATTACAGCCGGACCTTTCTGCGGCTGGATTCCGGCAAACTGCCCCGCATCGACACGGCCCTCGCCCTTTCCTATTCCTACACGGACGCGGACAAATGGAAAGGCCCCGGCAGCATGGGTCCCCGGAACAACGTGGGCGTCATGGTGAGCCAGCCCGTCCCCTTCGGCGACGACATCCATTTCTGGTTCAATTACAACGACCTTTCCCAGGACCTCTACCGTCCCCTCGCCTACGACGAGGTCCGCCACTTGGGAAAATACTACGAGAAGGACTACAACAGCAGCCTGACCGGGGTCAAAGGCGAAGATATCTACTATTACAAGTACAACCGGGGAGATTATCTGAACCGGGATTACCTGGCCGAAATACCCGTCGATTTTTCCGAAATGTTCCGGTTGACGCTCAAGCCCTACTATTCCGACGAGGACACTGAAATCCTTGTGGGCGCGACCTCCCAGGGCGGGATCATCACCAAGCGGGAGCGCGACATCGAGCGCTACGGCATCATCACACAGTTCGATTCCCGATTGTCGTGGGCCACCGCCTCCCTGGGATACTGGTTCGAATCGTCGGACATGATCATCCGCACGCAGAACTTCGACCCGGTGACCTTCGATTTCCGCGGATACGGCATGTACATGGACAACGAGGACGACGGCATCGTCCACAGCCCCTTTTTCAAGCTGTCCGGCAGCTCCGGCGATTTCGACTGGCAGGCCGGACTCAAGTATTTCTATTACAAGGACCCGGCCAGCCAGGGGTACACCTCTCCGGCACCCGACTACACGCTGGTGAAGGCCCCCGACCTGTACCGCGAGGAAAACGAGTACGACGAGTTTCTGCCTACGCTGGGCGTGGCCTGGCGCATGGACGAAAGCGTGGAATGGTACGCCAGCTACGGACGCAACCAGATCAGGCCCTACGCCTACATGCCGCTCATCAACATCTACAACCAGAACCGGGCCAAGTTCCAGGCTGCGGGCGTCACCCTGAACGACCTTTTCAGCGGCTATGATATGGAAATTTCGGACAATGTGGAATTGGGTCTTCGCTACCGGGGGGAGCGTTTCGAGATCATGCCCGCCCTGTTCTATTCCAAGCACCAGGACCTGCTCACCACCGTGTACGATCCGAGGGTGGGGCTCAGCTACTACCAGAACGTCGGCGACGCCACCGGCTACGGCATCGATTTGGAAACCAACTTCTTCGTCACCGACAATCTCACCTTCTTTTTCAATCCCTCCTACACGATCCTGACCTACGACGACGACCTGACCTATCAGGGCAGCACGCTGGACACCGATGGCAACCAGGTGGTGGACACGCCCGAATGGTCCTGCAAGACCGGCCTGATTTTCAGCTACGGGGATTTCGAGGTCGTCCCCATGGTCCGGTATCTCGGCAAACGCTACGGCGACGCCGAAAACGAGGAGCGCATCGACGACTACATCGTGGCCGACCTGAAGATGGGCTACGCCTTCCGCGACCTGCCCTTGGGCAAGGCCGTCAAGTTGTCGCTCGAACTGACCAACCTCTTCGACAAGGAATATGTTTCCGTGGTGAACGCCATGGACGACACCCGTGCGGGAAGTGCGAGCTATTATGTCGGCGCGCCCTTCACGGCGCTTTTTAGCGTGTCCTTCGAATTGTAGAACCATACGGCAAAAGGAAATACCATCCAAAAACGACGGGGCTTTGGGTCCCGCATAGTAATTGTAGGAAGGAAAGACGAAAACATGCAACCCGAAGCCCCCGTATTCGAAAAAATCTACAACGATTATCTTCGACAAGTGGCAAAACTGGATTTGTCCGGGAAATCCGAACTGCTCGACGTCCGGGTGGACGGAAACGCGGTCGAAATTCCCTTTCTGAATGAAATCTACACGGTAACGCCCGAAGGCATCTCGGACCGAAACGGCGACCGGCCGCAACATTCGGTGAGCGTCATCCTCTGCAAATATCTGTTGCTCTGCCCCGACGCTCCCAACGACGACCGTCGCCTCGTGACATACAAGGATTTCCGCGACGCCGCACCGTATGTCATGGGATTTCGGAACACGGCGGAAAGTCCGGTTTTCCGTGTCTTTTCCGGCAAAATCGACGCGCTCGAGGCGCACAGCCGGGACCTGGGGGGCAAGTCCGCCGACCTGGGAATTTCCTGCGACTTGTCCTATGTGTTCCGGCCCCTGCCGAAGGTGCCGATCTACCTGGTTTTCAACGACATGGACGAAGAGTTTCCCGCCGATTGCTCCATGCTGTTCGAAAAAAGCGCCGAGCACTACCTGGACATGGAATGCCTCGCCATGATCGGAATGATCCTGGCCGAGTGGCTTGCAGGAAAAGAACAGGAGGATATCGCCCGGCTCAAATAGTGCCTGAACAAAAAAAGCATTGACATTTGATAAAATATCAACTAATCCGAAGCTCGATCACAAACATGGACTTTGCATCCTTTCGTTCATGAAGGGCGAAAGAACAAGCGTTGGAATGACCGATTCTGTTGTGAACAGAAGAAAATAAACCCAAAAAAAATAACAACGAAGCCGGGAAGACTTCAAGGATGCGGTAAGCATTCCCAAAGAAATCTTCCCGGCTTTTTTTGTTGGAACGAATTCGGCCGAAGGCCATGGTTTTAAATGCTGTCGGCTTTTTTAAAAATGCAAGGGTCAAAAGGAGCGAAATATGAAAAAACATGTGTATTTGCCTGGAAAAACGCCAGGCTTTTCTCTGGCCGTTCTGTTCGTTTTTCTCATGGCGCATGCGAACGTCTCAGCCGGAAAGGCAACGACCAATCCCGCCGATATGTCGTCGTCCTACGAAAAATGGAGGTCGGTCGGAGAATTCGCCGCCGGGACGGCCCTCGAAATGATAGAGGTGCAGGACAGGTCTCGCGGGAATATGGAAAGAAACCTTGTAGTCCTTTCAAACGCGGGATACGCCGATGTCGGCGAAGAATCCACAGAAGCCTCCCTGGACGGTCTTTCGGAAAAGACAGGGGCCAGCAGAGGAAGAAATACTCTGATTGAAATCCATTCCGCTCCATGGGCGCCGCTTTGGTTTGCTTTCTATGACAAGGCCTCTGGACGCTGCGCATATCTCGAAGTGGACCCGTCGGAAACCGGCAAAATCGGCGCAGGCGGAAAAACCTCCCACGCCCTTTTCAAGATCAAGGCTTCGGAGCGAATCGACGCCCGCTATCTTTTTGAACACCCGGCGGAGTACAAAACCAAGTTCGAAAACAAAATCTTCGGCGGCAACGAGTTTCGTATCGTCACCATCGCAAACGCCGTGGCCGAAGGCGCTCCCGCCTGCGCCGTCAGGGCTTTCGAATTCCACGACCACTACTGTCCGGGAGTCACTTCCGGGATCCTCATGGCCGAATACCTGAGAAAACACTTTCCGGCGCAAAAAGGCGGATATTTCGTCCATTCGGTTCAGCCATGGTGCAAGGAAGACGCCCTTCTCGTCCTGCTCAACGCAACGCCTGGAAAGCGAAGCTACGCGGTGAGCTATCCTTCGGAAGAAGACATGAAAAGAATTGCGCCCGAAGCCAAGAACGCCTCGACCATCGTCTATCGCCAAAAAGACGGGACGAAAAACTGGGAGGGCATCGTCCTGGCCTTCGAATGGGCGGAAACCCAGTGCCCGCAATCCGGCAACATGGTTGTCGACAAGCTCTGCGCGGACCTTTGGTACCTGGAAAACATGGACAAGCCCGAGAACTTCGTCAAAGTGGTCAAGGCGTTCGACCTTCCCCAAGGCGTCGCTCCCAGCGACTGGGCGAGGCCGGGCAAGGACCCTCTGGCGATGCTCGGCATGGTCGAATAGAAGTCGAACAGAAAAGGAACGCGCTTTTTTTTCGAAAAAGCCTTTTAAAAAGTCTCCCCGTCGAGGGAGGCCGGAGTTGACGATTGCCAACAATCCGCTTCGTCTTCCGGCCTCTCTCGCAACAACCCGAGATTATGTCCTTCGAACTGCCATAGGGAGTCGGCCCCAAGGACCTGGCCCGCCCCGGGTTCGACCCGATGGCTGTGAAGTAGAGCTTCAAAGGCACCGCAACGCAAACGGCGCCATATTCCCGTCCGGCCGAAACGGCTCTCTTGAAAACCTTTCGGCCGGACGACCCATTCGACGGAATAATAAAAAATGAGCTTAAACATCGACATACGCATAAGCACTTTCATGTTAACGAGCATTCCCACGAACAGGAATAAGGAGGAGTCATGATTTTCCAGCCGAACATGAGGGAAGCCTTCATACCGCTTCCTGTGACATTCGTTTCCACCATTTCGAAAGACGGCGTTCGCAATATCGCGCCGTATTCCTGCGTCATGCCCGTGCTTCGCCCGCTGGACCTGATTTGTCTGGCCTCGGCGTTCAAAAGGGACACGCTGAAGAATATCCGGGAAACGGGCGAATTCGTCGTCAACCTGCCAGGGACCGATTTCATCGACAAGGTGATACCCACGGCGAAAATGACGCCTCCCGAGGCGGACGAATTCGAAATCGCGGGTTTGACCGAAAAGCGCTCCGAAAAAATCGAGGCGCCGGGCATCGCCGGCTGCTACGCCTGGATGGAATGCACCCGGCACATGGAGTACGAGGAATCCGAATACGTTCTGGTCGTGGGAAAAGTGGTTCGGCTCGAAGTCGCCGACAAGGCCCTGAATTCAGACGGCTACCTGGATGTGAACAAGGCCAAGCCGTTGATGATGACGGGGTCGGCGAAAGGCATGCACTATTGCACAGTCACCGACTTGAGCCGCTCCGACCCATTCGGCGCCATGTTTCCGGATGGAAAGGACCCCTTGGAAAAATTCGGAAAATGAGAAGAGTTTCGATCATAGGTTTGGGGAATCTTTTCAAGGGAGATTACGGAGCGGGTTTCCACGTGCTGGAATCCTTGGGACGGGAACCCTTGAACGACGAGGTTTTCATAGGCTATTTCGGCGAGGATCCTCGATGGGCAGGGGGGCTTTTGTACGGTTCGGACCTGGCGGTCGCCGTCGGCGCCTTCCCTTTCGGCGGGAATCCGGGGATGCTTCATGTTTGGACTTACAATGTCTTTCTGGAACACTCGGATTGGATGGCATGCGATTGCCGGGAAATCGAATTTTTGTCGCACGCCATCCTTAGAGCGGATCTTGCGGGCGGACTCCCCCATGAGATTTTGTTCTTCTGGATCGAACCGCTGGCGACCGAGGGAGTTGGACTGTCAAAGCAAGTGCAAAAGGCCGTAAGGAGAACCGCGAGCATGATCAAGCAAAAGCTCGTCGATGGCGATTTCCTGCATGAAAAGGCTCTGGGGGTGTCCCGTTTCCTTCGTATGCCGACGACAAGGGGAATTTACGCATGACGATGTCAATCGCAGGATTTGCCGTTTTTCAGAGCGAAATGGACGTCCCGGACTTTTTTGCCTTTGCCGACGGGAGGATAGAAACGGAGGTCGCTTGGTGAAAAAAGTGATTGTCACCGGAGGGGCCGGTTTTATCGGAAGCGCGTTCGTAAAAAAGCTCAACTGTGAAGGGATAGACGATATTCTGATCGTCGATGCCCTGGGCAAGAACGACAAGTGGAAGAACCTGTTGGGGCATCGCTTTGCCGATTACTTGCACAAGGACGTGTTTATCGACCGGCTGATTTCCGGCCGCCTGGAGTTCGAACCCAGTGCCGTAGTGCATATGGGGGCGTGTTCGAGCACCACCGTTCGCGATGTCGAATATCTCATGGAGAACAACTATAGATACACGAAAACACTCGCCCATTGGTGCGCCGCCTGCGGCATACGTTTCCTTTACGCCAGCAGCGCCGCCACTTACGGAAACGGGGAAAACGGTTTTTCGGACGAGTGCGACCTCCGTTCGCTTCGCCCGTTGAACCCCTACGGATACTCGAAACACCTTTTCGACCTGCTCGCCGAACGCGACGGGCTTTTTGAAAAAATCGCGGGACTGAAATTTTTCAACGTGTTCGGTCCCAACGAATATCACAAGGGAGATATGGCCAGTCTCGTTTTCAAAGGCTTTCGGCGGATTTCGGAAACCGGGCGGATCGGGTTGTTCAAATCCTACAGGCAAGAGTACTCGGATGGTGAACAGGCGAGGGATTTCGTCTATGTAAAGGACTGCACGGAGGCGATGTGGTGGCTGCTGAGCCATGAAAAGGTCAACGGGCTTTTCAATCTGGGAACCGGCGTTGCCAGAACTTGGAACGATCTTGCCATGGCCCTCTTCTCCGCGATGGACCGTTCGCCCAAAATCGATTACGTGGACATGCCCGGAGGTTTGCCCGACCGCTACCAGTATTTTTCGCGCGCCGAGACGGGAAAATTGGCGAAAGCCGGTTGCGCATTGAAATTCCGGTCCTTGGAGGAAGCCGTGAAGGATTATGTAGCGATCCATTTGACGAAAGAAAATCCACACTACTGATGCCAAAGGCCTGTTCGGAATAGCGTGCCGGGCATGGTTCACCCGGACGACATGGATGCTTCTTTGCGACAAAAAAAGGCCGCGAATGTCGTTTCCCGCGCCGGGAATCCAGACCTTCGCGACTTTCGGTTTCATGATCTTGCGCCCCGGTTCGCGTGTACACGCAACGCGAACCAGTTATGGGGCATCGCTATTTTTTTGGTAATCGACGGCTTCTGCCGAAACGCTTAATTATTTCAAGACTCGACATCTACCGGTTTCTTTTCCGAAAATCAACTTTTTTTACAACCGAATCCGGGCGACGCGACCGCAGTCGGATCGCCCGGTTCTTCGAGCCGATCGGAACGCGAGACTCAAGGATACCCCGTAGGTCCTGTCCGTCATGGGATATCCGCGGCTGTTCTCGTATTCCTCGTCGAAGAGATTGTTCACATAGAATTTCAGGGTAGCGTTCTGGGCGAACCATCTGTCTTTCAATAGAGTTTGTTCCACCGCAAAGTCGAACACATGGTACGAGTCCATTGGATTGTCCACGCATACCCAATTGTCGGAGCCCTCGGGCTCCTCCTCGCACGCCAGGGCCACCTGTTCGTCCTGGTCTTTGTAATCGAGAATGAACATCGTATTTTCGAAGGGCCGGTATTTGAGACCGGCATTCACGCGATACTTGGCGCGATCGTCAAGACTTTCCGCCGCTTCCCCGTATGGAGTTCTATCGGGTCCATGATAGGTCCAGTCCTGATAGCTGCAACTGACGTAGAAGGAGAGCGGATCGAACAAGTGCCCTTGGATCCCGATCTCAATCCCGTCCTGGATGACTTCGTCGAGATTGAGCCTTCTGCGGCCCCAGCCCCCCTCCTCGATGTAGTCGGAGTCACTGGCGGAAATCACGTAATCGTTCATTTTATAGTAGGAATAATCGACTTTTACAACAATGTCTCTCCAGATTCTTCTCATCAGCACCAGATCGTATCCGACGCCATGCATGGGATCGACCTCGATCCCTGAGCCCCAACTTCAATGCGCGCAATAGGAAATAGGGGTCCATATTGTACTGACGCCAATGGACACGGAAGTGTCTCTCAACGATTCGGACAATTTGTCGAGCGCGCAAGTGAGGAACGCCTTGGGAATCACCTGATTGTAATCCTTCTTAAGAAAACTGCCTTCGGACGGATCGTAGTAAATTCTTTCTTCCTTGTTGGCGAACCAGATGTTCCAATACTCGTATCTGAGACCGCCCGTGAAAACAATACTCGGGGTGATGCTCCATTTGTCCTGTATGAAGCCCGCATAGCTTTCGTTTTCTTTCGAACTTTTCTCCAGGGCCTTTTTTTGCTGGTGGTCCGCGCCGACCGTTATCTGATGGTTTTCGAAAAGGGTAAATTCGTCCTTTATATTCCCCCCGTGCGTTTCCCAACTTCTGGGACTCGGCCTTCCGGTGATCACGGTTCCGTCGTCATAGCGGGATTTCCGATATCCATTGGTGTGGGCGGCTGCACGAGAATCCGTAGACGGACGAGTCCACGCCGCCGTCCATTTTTATTCTGTGGGTCTGGGTGTCGTATGTCCTGAAACTGGTAATTCCCCGGAAATTCGGCTTCAATGTTTCGTATTTCTTCGGTGTTTTTTGCTTGACGTTGATGACGCCGCCGACGGCTCGTCCCGAGAAGAGGGCCGAATGGGGCCCCGGAATTATCTCGATGCTCTCTATCTGGGATAGCGGAACAGTGGAGAAGTCCACGAAATTGCCGCCCTGCCCCTCGGTTTTCCCCATGGACACGCCGTCCCACGACATAACGAAGTTGCGACTGTCGAAACCGCGCTTATAAACATCGTCTTCATCATGGACCAGATCGCTGTATCCCCTGTAATCGATTATCGACAAGTCCTTCAAAATATCGAGGATATTCTGCGGCGTGCCGGCTTGGATGTATTCATCGACGTTGATGGTCGTTGCGGAAGGCGAAATTTCAAACCCTTCCAAAAGCCAAGAAATCGACCAGCGGGTTTATCGCATGGATTCCGTGTCTCCGCAAGCTCCGCCCGGAATGACGGTGCTGGTTGGCCGACGTTATAACCAAACCCCTTACTGCGGTGGGGCGTGCGGCAGTTTGCGCGCCCCTGTCAGCAGATGGTCAGCCTGGAATCGTCTATTTGGGGACTTTGTTCAGCGCAATGCCCAGTGCCTTGGCCACACCTTCGCCGTAGGCCGGGTCGGCTTTCAGGCAGTTGCCGATATGGCGGATCTTGATCATTTCCGGCACATCGTCCATGGCACGGGCGGTATTGCCGAACAAGGCCTCCTGTTGCTCCTTCTTCATGAGGTGGAAGAGCTTGCCCGGCTGGGTATAGTAATCGCTGTCATCTTCGCGGGCGTTCCAGTGGGCCGCGGCTCCGCTCAGTTCCAGGGGCGGCTCGGAAAAATCGGGCTGTTCCCGCCACTCGCCGTAGCTGTTGGGCTCGTAGCCAAGCAGGGAGCCGTAGTTGCCGTCCACCCGCATCTGGCCGTCGCGGTGATAGCTGTGGAAGGGGCAGCGAGCCCTGTTCACCGGGATGAGGTGATGGTTGACCCCCAGCCGATAGCGCTGGGTGTCGCCGTAGGAGAAGAGCCTTCCTTGGAGCATCTTGTCGGGGGAGAACCCGATGCCCGGCACAACATTGGCCGGATTGAAGGCCGACTGCTCCACCTCGGCGAAATAGTTTTCCGGGTTCTTGTTGAGTTCCATGACCCCCACCTCGATAAGGGGATAATCCTTTTTGTACCAGACCTTGGTCAGATCGAAAGGATTGTAGGGGTGCCTGGCGGCCTGCTCCTCGGTCATGATCTGGACGGACAGGGTCCAGCGCGGAAAATCTCCTTTCTCGATGGAGTAGTAGAGGTCGCGCTGATTGCTTTCGCGGCATTTGCCGATCACCGCCTCGGCTTCCGCATCGGTCAGGCACTTGATGCCCTGCTGCGTCTTGAAGTGGAACTTGCACCAGAAGCGCTCGTTGTCGGCGTTGATGAAACTGAAGGTGTGGCTTCCATATCCGTTCATGTGACGAAAGGAAAACGGAATGCCCCGTTCGCTCATCGTGATGGTCACCTGGTGCAGGGCCTCGGGCAGGGATGTCCAGAAGTCCCAGTTGCTTTTGGCGCTTCGCAGGTTGGTGCGCGGGTCGCGATGGACGACATGGTTGAGGTCCGGAAATTTGAGCGGGTCGCGGAGGAAGAAGACCGGCGTGTTATTTCCCACCATATCCCAGTTGCCCTCGTCTGTGTAGAATTTGAGCGCGAAACCGCGGATGTCGCGCTCGGCGTCGGCGGCGCCTCGTTCTCCGGCCACGGTGGAAAAGCGCGCGAACAGCTCGGTTTTCTTGCCGATCTCGGAAAAGATCTTGGCGCGGGTGTATTCGGTGATGTCGTGGGTTACTGTGAAGGTGCCATAGGCCCCGGAGCCCTTGGCGTGCATCCGCCGCTCGGGGATCACCTCCCTGTCGAAATGGGCCATTTTTTCCAGATACCAGACATCCTGAAGCAGTTGCGGGCCTCGAGGGCCGGCGGTCATGACGTTCTGGTTGTCCGGTACCGGAGCCCCGGCGTTGGTGGTTAGTTTCTTCTTCTCGTCGTTCATAAACCTTCTCCTTTATTGCTTCATCTAATTATTGTGACGACCTTCGCCGGGATGACGACACCTTTGCAAAAGGGCGCCTTTTCAGGAAAGCCGGAATCTTCTCGCGGACTCCGGCGGTTTTCGAATCGATCCCGGCTTTCACCAGAGTAGCGACGCCTTTTCCATCGAGTAGCCCGTCCGATCTGGTCATTACCGGCAATGTCGGCGGTTAGAACGAGCACTTCAGCGACGCCCCGAAAAACCGGTCCGTCGCCGGATAGCCCGAGGTGTCGTAGTATTCCTCGTCCAGGAGGTTTTTCACGTACAGTTTCAGGGCGGCATTCTTAAGAGGTCCGCAATTAACGAAAAGCACTTGTTCGATACCGAAGTCCACCGTGTGGTAGGCGTCGATCTCCACTTCCCGGAATGTGTAGACGTCCGGGGCGACCTCCTCCGCGATTTCGGTGACTTCGTCGCTCTGGTAGGAGTAGTCGAGCATGAGGGCGGTCTTCTCGAAGAGCTGGTAGCGAAGTCCGGCGGTCACGCGGTGTTCGGCGCGCTGGTCCAGTTCGGTTTCGCCCGCCGGCTCGTCGCCCTGGTTGTCGAAATCCTGCCAGGAATAGGCAAGATAGAAGGAAAGCTTGTCCAGCAAGTGGCCGCCCACCTCCACGTCAAAGCCGTAGCGATAGACCTCCTCCAGGTTGATCATGTAGTCGCTGTAGCGCAGGTCCCCGGCCCCGCCCCCCGTGTATTCGGCATAGGACCTGTTATAGGACATGAAGTCCTTGATGTCATAGAAGGAGTAGTCGATCTTGAACATGATGTCCCGCCACAGGCGGCGGCTCAGGATGAAGTCGTAGCCCACTCCGTGCTCGGGATCCAGGAAGAGCCCGGCCGGCCTGCCCTGGGGGTTGTAGTGCCCGTGGTAGTCCGGCGCCCTCCAGATCTTGCTGATCCCCATCGAAAGCGAGGTGTCCCGCAGCCAAGCGGCCAGGCCGTCCATCTGGTAGGTGAGAAAGGACTTGGGAACGAACTCGTCCCAGTCCCGGCTCGGCATCATGCCGTAGGCCGGATTGTGCAGACCCGTGGTGGTCCAGTTGCTGACATGAATTTCGACGTCCTCGTAGCGCAGGCCCAGGGTCAGCTCCAAAGGGGAAACGATCTTCCAGCGGTGCTGCACAAAGCCGCCTTTCTTGTTGATGCGCTCGTTCTTGTCCGAGTCCGGGTTGTTGCCGTTGTCGTAGAGGCGGTACATATCGAAGCCCACGGTGGTGGTATGGTTGGCCGCCCACTGGATGTCGTCCTTGAACTTGAGCCCCTCCGTCCACCAAGTGGTGTCCATCTCCGTGCGAACCGTGTCGCCGGAGCTGGCATAATATGCCCGGTTGCGCTGCTCCTTGCTGTAGAAGGCCCCCAGGTTGATCAGGCCCACCGACGAGGGCTGCTCCCAGTTCAGCCGCCAGGCGTGGGACTTGCCGTCCCAGGTGGAGTCCTGCCATTCGTCGAAGGCGGCGCTATCGACCTTGGGGTAGTCCGAATCATAGTCCCCCGAGGCGGCCCCGGGGTTGTTGCACGGCTCGTCGCGGTCCGTGTCGGTGGCCGACAGGCTCAATGTGACGAGGCCGTCCCCCGGCAGAAGATAGCCGAGGCGGCCGTAGAGGGTTTCGATGTCGGTATCGCTGTGGCGCAGGTAGCCGTCGGTGAGGTAATAGCGGTAGGCCAGGTCGTAGGTAAAGTCCTTGGCGGCGCCCTGGACGGTGGCGAGATAGTCCTGGGTATCGTAGGTCCCGTAGCTGCCGGACAGGGTCACGTCCGGCTTCACGCTCTCGTGGCGCCGGGGTTTTTGCGAGACCATATTGACGACCCCGCCGATGCTCTTGCTGTCGTAAAGGGCGGAGTGGGGACCGGGAAGAATCTCCACCTGCTTGACTAGAAAAGTGGGCAGCAGGGCAAAGTCCACGATGTTGGAGGACTTGCGCCCACCGGTCTTCTGGACGGTGAGGCCGTCGATGGCCGTGACGAAGCGGCTGGAGCTGAATCCCCGCAGGAAAATCGAGTCGATCCCCGGATCGAGGTTGTTTGCGCCCCGATAGTCCACGATTGCCCGGGTCTTGAGCGTATCCAGGACGCTGGTCTGAGGCCCGATGGTCTTGAATTCCTCCAAGTCGATCACGGTTTCGGTGGGGGTCACTTTGATGCCGGGAGCACCGGCCTCGTCGGTCACCACGATGTCCTCCAACTGCTGGGGTTGTTCCAGGGGCCCTTCTTCCGCCACCGCGACGGACGCTCCCGCCCATAGCGGAAACCACGCCAATAGCAAAAGCACTCCAATTTTTCTCATGTTCCTGTCTCTCCTTTTCTTCCGTTGTAAGTTCCAGCCATCGACGGGTCCCGGCAGGCTGCGCAATTCCGGCAATTGAAACGGGAAGGCCTTCGAATAGGGTTCCCGCAGAGACTCCCTTTGCCGGGGCTTCATCTTCCAAGGCAGCCATGGTCGCCTGGCCGGGATGCGGCTGCCTTTCCAATGCTTTGTTATTGGCCGTCTATCATCACCGTCTTCCGATTTGGAGAGGGATTATCGGATTTTCGTCCCGGCATCGGGCAGGCGGCGCATGACAATGCGGGCCTGCCCGTAGCGATTTTCTCATAGCGCCGCATGGGCTGGGCCTGCCGGGCGAGCTTCGCGATTTTTTCGCGTACGCTGTCCTGGGTCGCTTCCTCGGACAAAAAAAAGGCCGAGGGGTTCCGGGACGGGATTCTTCCCGTTCGAAAACCTTCTCGGCCTTTATGCGTTTATGGAAAGCGGAAGCGGCGCGTCTTCAAAACTTCCGCTGGATGATATAACTTGTAACCGATGGCGTGCGCTCGCACGCTGTTACGCGATCACCATTCGTTGGCGTGTCAATAGTCTGCAGTTCGTCTGCAAAAGAATCGAGATAATGCTCAAAAATGTCGTAAAAGTCAAGGAAAAATTCTTGGATGTCTTTTAGAGTTCCCGGTTTTTCCTCCGGAACATCAGTTCATCCGCATGTCGGATAGAAAATCCTGAAAGAATGTAAATTGCCAATCACCGCATCTACGCAGTTTAGGTTTCGACGGCGTTTTCCAGCTTGAACCCGCGTATGGCCATCTCGCGCAGTTTGAATTTCTGCTGATTATAACGGATTTGGGGGGGACCGATAGAATGTCAAATGGGGATTTTTCAATGTTGTTGAAATTCGATGAACGGGAATGTCTCCGATACTCTCGAAATCGCAATGGCATTGCGATGGGGGGGACAACGCGCTGAAAGCGCAAAACATACAAGCCCAGGGCGAAACCCTGGGTGCCATGGTCCGTCGTCGCGCAAGCCCTGAAAGGGCGGCACATAAAAACCGACATCATATCGCGCCCTTTCAGGGCTTTTGGTCCGCAGCAGGGCATCGGGATCCCAGGGTTTCGCCCTGGGCTTGTATGTAACGCCCTTTCAAGGCTCCCCCCAAATCCGTTATAATCAGGATAAATCTCCTTAACTCTATCAATTCCCATTCCTCAGGAATCTCTCCCAGCCAGTCAATACCACTTTCTTTCAGTTTGGCATCCGGGTCTATGCCTTTGGTGACAGCCTGATTGATAATGGCGGCCTTTTCTTCTTCGTACAGTTCAATCAAGCGTTCTTTTTGGGTAATAAGGTCATCGATCTCCGCTGTCTTCCGGTCGAGGTAGTCAGCAATTTCAATTTGAGCGTCTAACATCGGTGAAACCAGAGGAAAGTCAGATACAAAATCGACCGGCAAGCGCTTTTGGCCTGCAGAACCGGCCATAAACGCTTCGCCAACCTTCATAAGCTGCTCTGACCTAGTAACATAGAAAAGATACCGGTTATCGATACCTATCTTCACCCTTAAAACGTGGAACTCAGTTGAACCAAAACCATAATTCGTTGGAAGCGTGTATAGGATAGCCCCTTTTCCATTTTCAAAACACGGGGTGATTTTAGCGATAATCACATCATTTTTTCGAAAGAAGGTAAATCCATTGTATGAGTCGGCAATTGGTTTCATAATACTGCAATCTATTCTGCCATCTTCCCCAATTTTCTCCATTGGAAGAAATACGACCATTTCAGAGGAATTTTTATCAATATTTTCTTTTGGGGGATTAACTGTTACATCATGCTTTAATTTCCTAACTTCCCACCCTTCCGGAATCTCCCCAATCCACTCAACCCCGCTATCCTTATATTTCTCGTACCGTTCCATTATTTGTTTTTTTCTATCTTCTCTTCCAGCGACTCGAGTTCCGCCAGATCCTCTTGATCCGCTTGAATCGCCTCGAACTTTTTACGCTTCGCATCGAACAGCCGGTATATTTCCCTGACCTTTTCTTCCATTTCCGCATTGCCGATGGTTCCCTTGCCTTTCAACAGCGGTTTCTCGTTGAAAGCCAGAATGCGGTCCACGTTTTCGCGCCAGAACTTCATGGTGATGTCGTAGCGGTTTTTGGCTCTCAGTTCGGCGGTTTCCAGGAAGATCACCACCAGACGATTCAAGGTGTCGATCTCGTCTTCATCGAGGTAATTTTTGGCGATGAAAATGTCCTGCTTTCGCACCACGCCGCCTTTCCATGATCAGGGATTTTCATTCAGATAAAAAAGGTACCTCAAGAATATGTTCCGGTTTCAAAGGATATTATTGCACCAAGCCATGACAATTTTGTGGAGCATTTCATCCACGGGACATCGAGAAGTAAAGGCAGATGCGTTTTCTTTTTCAAAAAAACTTTTATCCGATCTCCGGCAATTTCCACGGAGGCGCCGTTTTCAAGAAAATTTCGGCTTATTGTTTCGACGGTGCATTTTTCAAAACCTTCAAGATGGCTTGCCAATATCCGATACAGGTTGTGGGCCAAAAGGGAAATCGTCAGGTCAAAATCCACCTTGACAACAATTGAAGAGGAAGGATTGTTCAGGTTGAAAAACGCCACATGCTCGGCAATTTCCTGTTCCACCAGCCATCGGCCTGCATATTTTTTCACAAGCTTTCCCACATCCGCGTCAAAGTCGTTGGTAATAAGAAAGGTCGGTTTTCGTCTTCCATGGTCGGTCATAACGATTTGTCTTACTTCGCCTTTGTAATGTCGCAATTTGCAGTGCTCTTCGTATATTCTGATTTTCTGATATTTACCCTTCGAACGCTCGACGGATATCTTTCGCCAATGGTTGCTTTCGATTTTTTCCGCCTTTTCGATCAGGCTTTTACTTCTCCTTCTTATGGTCAGGAACTTGATTTTTTCCTCGCTCTGATTCAACTCGCTCAAATTCTTGTAGGTCGTGAACTTCGAATCGAAAATCAACATTTTCGGGGCCACGCCGCGACCTTGCTTCCAAAAATCGACGAAATCGAAAACGGCGTCGCTTTGGTTCCTGTGCTTTACTTCCGCATTGGTATAGGAAAGATTGCCAGTTGAAGGATCCTGCGCAACCAGGGCGAGAAGGCTCTTCATCGCCTTCGATCTGGAACCCGCCCAGTTTTTTTCGAGAACGCTGGCGTCTCCCCAATGCGGTATCGCTTTGAAATCCAGATTGAACTCGCCATTTTCGAGTTCGTCGTCGCGGAAAATGCGCGACAGCGCGGAAAGGAACCTTTTGTTCTGCGACCTTGACACGCGGTAGGAATAGGTTGAAAGAGTAGTCGATTTCGGCAGGACGTTGAGTCCGGCAAACAACCCGAGAGCCCTGTCCATGTTCCATTTCGTATCGTGGGACCATCGGAGGCCTCCCAGCAGTTTCAAGGCCAGAAAAGACAGAACGCTTTGAAGGTCGTCGAGTTCGGACGTACGGGGAAATCCGGCGCTTTTGATCGCCTCCGCCAAGCCGAGTTTTTCCATGAGGGGTAAAAAAACGAGGGGACCGGCGCCGTGTTCCGTTATGAACTTTTCGTCGGTCAGTTCTATCGACACGCTTTTCGGCGCCTCGATTTTTTCCGGAACGGAAACTGCGAGCCTTTCCATTCGAGTCCTTTTGGGCAAAGGCGCGAAGCCTTCGGCCTTCAGCACTTTATCGATGGTGTCGAGCGAAACGGCATTTCCCTTGGAATCAAGAAGGACCTTGATGTCCGTGATGGAATAATTCCGCTTACGCAATGCGACAATAAGCTCTATCGTTTGGTCGCTTGTGGAACGCTTTTTGGGACCGGGCTTTTTTTTCGAGAAAAACGGATTGATTCCCTTTTTGAGATTTTGCAAAAAAAGATGGCGGAGTTTTTTGAAATAGGCTGGCGACAATCCGTATTTTTCGGCCGTTTCAGCCGAACCAAGTCCGTCGCAATAAAAAGCTTTCAAAGCTTCGTAATTTCGATGGTCTGGCAAAAGCGGCTTTTTGAAATAATCAACTGGATCCATAATAAGAAGGTTACTAAAATATCCTGAACGATACGTCAATAAAAAAATGTATGTTGTTATAAAAAATCAGCCGAAACGTTTATATTGGTTGTTCTTAGTAAGTCTGTTCGCGAACAAATCGATATAAATGCACAACTATATGCAAAATACAAAAATGTTAAATTGAATTAAAATCTTATGGTTCAGGTAATTCCAGTGCCGTTTGGCGAGGGAGGGTTGAGGGATGGAAACATAACATCCTGAATATACGGGATTATTCCGTTATAGCCTTGACTGTTAGAACTCTGTGCGGTTACCTTGAAAAACAGAATGAAAATCCCTGATGATGTGAGCGCCATGTTGGGTTTGTCCGCGTCGGCCCGATCCAGGACGATTTCGGCGGCTGTTTTTCCCGTGACGGCATAGAGCAGCTTGTTCTGGGTTTCGGCAAAAAACATCTGGGTGGCCTTATCGCTTTTGTCGTAGTCGCTGCTCAGGGCGAACAGGTCCCGGACCTTCTGGTAAAAGCGCTTTTCAGAGGCCCGGATTTCCCGGATACGTTCCAGCAGTTCGTCGAAATAATCGGGTCTGCCGTCGGGATTTTTCAGGCGTTCGTCATCCATGGCGAACCCCTTGACCATATACTCTTTCAAATGCTGGTTGGCCCAGATTCTGAATTGGGTGCCCCGTTTGCTCCGGACCCTGAATCCGATGGCCAAGACCATTTCCAGGGAATAGAAGGCGACCCGATAATCTTTGCCATCGGCGGCAGTTGTTAAGTATCGCTTAACAACTGAATTTTCGTCCAGTTCCTTTTCTTTCAGGATGTTGGCTATGTGCATGCTGATGTTGGGCACGGAGGTGTCGAAAAGTTTCGCCAGCTGGTTCTGGTTCATCCAGACCATGCCGTCTTTGGCATAAAGCGATACTGCGGCCTTGCCGTCCACGGTGTTGTAGATAATGATATCCTGCCGGTCCTCGTCCACGGTCAATCCTCCAGCACGGCTTTTTCCAGCTCCAGGGAACTGGCTTCCAGGGCAAGGATGTCGGCTTTGATCTCCGCCAGCGAACGCAACGGTTTGAACTCGTAGAAATATTTGGTGAAATTGATTTCATAGCCGGTTTTGGTCTTGCTTTCGTCGATCCACGCGTTGGGCAGATGTGGTTTGACCTCCCGCTCGAAGTATTCCTCGATGGTCTGGGGCGTCAGCTTGCCGTCGCGGTCCTTTTCTAAAAATGGGATATTTTCATGGTCGCGCAATTTCGGGTCCGGCCTGGGATTGCCGTCACGGGTGGCGACGACGTTGCCTTTTTCATCGGCGAGGGGCTGCTCCACCGTAATCCGCCAGTAGCCGAAAAAGGCGTTGGGCAGGATTTTGACGAATTCGTTTTCTTCAAAATCGCCGTAAAGCCGGGTGACAAATCCGATGCCTTTGTCATCGCCGTTTTCCGGTATCTGTTTGCGCTTGTTTCCCAGGGAACGGGGCATCTTTTCCCAGAAACGGTTGCGTTCCCGCTCTCCGTTTTTCACCTGCTCGTCGTCCTTGGCGCCGGTGGCGTTGATCAGTTGAACCTTGCCTATGCGTTCGTCGCTTTTTTTGTTGTTGAGAATCCAGACATAGGTTGAAATGCCGGTATTGTAGAAAAGCTGGTCCGGCAGGGCGATGATCGCCTCCAGCCAGTCATTTTCAATAATCCACTGACGAATGTTGCTTTCCCCGCTGCCTGCCTGGCCGGTGAACAAAGGGGAACCATTAAACACAATGCCGATGCGGCTTCCTCCGGCTGCCGGGGGTTTCATCTTGGAGATCATGTGCTGCAAAAACAGCAGGGAGCCGTCGTTGATGCGCGGCAGACCCGCCCCGAACCTGCCGGCAAACCCCTTGTTCTTGTGTTCCTCCGAAATGATTTTTTTTGCCTTTTTCCAATCCACGCCAAAGGGCGGATTGGAGAGCATGTAATCGAATCTTTCGTCTTTCAGGCCGTCCGTGGTGAAGCTATTGCCGAACTTGATGTTGGTCGGGTTCTGCCCCTTGATGAGCATGTCCGACTTGCAGATGGCGTAGGATTCCGGGTTGATCTCCTGGCCGAAAAGTTCCAGCTTGGCCTGGGAATTCATTCCGGTATCTTTTCCGCATAAATGCTGTTCGGCAATAGAAAGCATGCCGCCCGTGCCGCAGGCCGGATCGTACAGGGTTTTGACAATGCCCGGCAGGGTCAGCGCACGGCTGTCCTCATTGAACAGCACATTGACCATCAGCTTGATCACTTCCCTGGGGGTGAAGTGTTCCCCGGCGGTTTCATTGGATTGCTCTGCAAAACGACGGATCAGATCTTCGAACACGTACCCCATCTCTTCGGAGCCCATATCCGATAAATCGATCTCGGCAAAATTTTTGACCACCTGGAACAGAATGTTGGCCCTGGGATCATCCATGCGTTCGATCTGATCGTCAAAATTGAAATATTGGATTATCTCGCGGGCGGATGCGGAATATCCGTTGATGTAGTTGCGCAAATTGGCGGCGACATGGTTGGGATCGGCCACCAATCTGGCAAAATCGAATTGGCTTCGATTGTGAAAATTGGCCCCGGCAATCTTGTTCAAGGCAAGGTCCTTGGCACTGTCGGACAGTTTTTCAACTTTGGGCAGGTAATCCAGCACCTTCTGTTTCTTTGGCGCCAGCACACAATCCAGGCGGCGCAAAACCGTCATCGGCAGAATCACCTTGCCGTAGTCGGATTGTTTATAGTCTCCGCGAAGGAGGTCTGCTACCGCCCATATCAAGTTGGATTTTTCTCTGAAATTTGTCATTGATACTCCGCTGCCGGTTTTAATTCACAGATTTGGACTTGGCAGTCATGAGAAACACGGGAAATTCCGCCTGTTTTCCGGTGAGTGCGTTTTCTTTTTTCATGACATATGCCGTGGTTGCGCAGACATCGGTAAATCCGTTTTTCTCCAGCAGGCTGCGCAGTTCTTCGCGGTCGAACCCCAGATGGAACACATCCGGAATGTCCCCGTGGAACCCGCCGTCTTCCGTATCCAGATCCGCCAGGGCAACGATCCCGCCGGGATTCAAAAGACTATGAAACCGGGCCGTCAGCCCATCCACATCCTTTATATGATGCAGGGCCATACTGGAAAAAATCAGGTCGAACCGCTCGACCGGCAGTTCGTCTCTTGAAAAATCCAGCTGGCGTGTCGAAATGTTTCGGGCGCCGGTCCGGGCAATTTTGTCCTCCAGCACCGCCAGCATGTTCTCCGACATATCCACGGCCAGCACGGATTTCACCAAAGGCGCCAGTGCCATGGCGATCAACCCGGTCCCGCATCCGAACTCCATGGCCGTCATGGTCTTGGAAAGACGGACATTGTTTGTTATCGCTTCCGCCACCGCCCGGGCCAGAGCCACCCGCATCGGCTTGTCCCATTTGTTTGCCGACTCGTTAAAATAATCCTTTGCGGTTTCCATAATTTTCAACCCCCTTCGTTGCAATGATAGTCCTTACATGCGCGACGATAACGCTCAAAAACAATAAATCAACATTCGCAAGATGGAGAAAGCTTTCGACCTGTTCGGTTACTTTCGTTTTAGCTACATATTGAAGCTGAAAACAGGTGTTGAAAAGCCTTGTCGCCGCAGTTCGCTTTTTCGAATAAAACCGGCCTTGTTTTCTCGTCGATAACAGGATGGATTTGTATTGACATGAACATAAAAAAGAAACTATAAGAAGTCCGAAATCGACGCCACGAAGGCGTCGCAGTTCGAATGAACGCTCCTTTTGGACTGGGCCTCGAAGGCCGGCGGAGAATCGCCCGGCATTCGTGGCTCTTTTTTTTTGACGCTATGAGAAAGGAAGCCATTTTTGAAATATGAAAGGAGCGGGAGAAAATTCATGAAAAAAATCGTCTTCGCGGCGATTGTCGTCCTGGCGGCCGGATTGGGCGCGTGGCTGTGGCTGAAGCGTCCGGAACCGGCCCCGCTGGAAAAGGAAAGCCAGGCTGCTCCGGCGTCGCTCTCGGCAAAGGTAAAAACCGGGGACCTTCGTGTGCTGGTGGAGGCCTCCGGCCGAGTGGTGCCCGAACGGGAGGTGGAAATCAAGTGCAAGGCGAGCGGGGAAGTGATCGAGCTGCCTGTGGATGTCAGCGACGCGGTGAAAAAAGGCGACCTGCTGATCCAGCTCGACCCCGTGGACGAAGAGCGGTCGGTGCGGATGGCCGAGTATTCCCTGAGCGTGTCCAGGGCCAAGCTGGAGCAGGCCAGGCTGAGTCTTAAAATCGCCAAGAGCGACCTGGAGACGGAGCGCGTCCGGGCGAAAGCCGCGCTGAAATCGGCGGAGGCCAAATTTGCCGAAGCCAAAGCCAAGCTCGAAAGAACATTGCAGTTGGAGGCCAGGAAAATGGCCAGCGCCGAGGAGCTTGACTCGGCCAAAACGGACCGCGACCAGGCCGAAGAGAGCCTGGAGGTCGCAAAAGCGAGTATTCGCGACCTGGACACGGAGCTGGTGCGCATCGAGTCCAGCGGACACGACGTGAAAATCGCCGAAGCACAGGCCAAGGGCGACGAGATCGAACTAGAGGACGCCAGGCAGCGCCTGGAGGATACGCGCGTCGCCTCCCCCATAGACGGCGTGGTGGTGGAGCGGGACGTGCAAGTGGGCCAGATCATCGCCTCGGGCGTCAGCAACGTGGGCGGTGGCACCAGCGTGATGTCCCTGGCGGATTTGTCCCGGATTTACATTCTGGTTTCCGTGGACGAAAGCGACATCGGGCGAATCCGGACCGGCCAGAGAGCCAGGATCACCGTGGACGCCCACCCGGATCTGACGTTTCACGGGGAAGTGGTGCGGGTGGCGACCAAGGGCGCGAACACCTCCAACGTGGTCACATTCGAGGTGAAAGTGGAGGTCAAGGGCGCCAACGCCGAGCTGCTGAAACCCGAGATGACGGCCAACGTGGAAATCGTGGCGGCCGACAAGACCGGCGTTCTGCTCGTGCCCATCACCGCGGTGCGGCAGCGCCGGGGGGAGCGGTTCGTCGAAGTGGTGAAAGGCGACGGCGCCACCGAGCAACGTCCGGTCGTCGCGGGGATGAACGACGGGGAGATGATCGAGATCGAAAGCGGCCTGGAAGAGGGAGAAAACGTCCTGGCCGATTCGGGGGGCCATGGGGACCGATGGAAAAAAAGCGGCGATGACGCCCGGAACAAGGCCCGGGAGGAGCGGATGCGCATGCGGATGATGAGGGGAGGTCCTCATTGACGGTCATCTCGATTCGAAATCTGAGCAAGACCTACCAGATGGGCGAGACGGTGGTCAAAGCCTTGGACGCGGTGGACATGGAGGTCGCGCGCGGGGAGATGGTCGCCATCATGGGACCGTCGGGCAGCGGCAAATCGACCCTCATGCACATCCTGGGCTGCCTGGACAGGCCCGACGAGGGAGAGTACTACCTGGACGGCGAGGACGTCTCTCGTCTTTCCAAGGACCGCCTGGCGGGCATCCGCAACCGCAAGATCGGGTTCGTTTTCCAGACCTTCAATCTTCTGCCGAGGCTTTCCGCTTTGGGAAACGTGGAGCTTCCCCTACTTTACTCCGGGGTTCGAAACACCCGCGCGACCGCCGTCAAGGCGCTCGATACCGTGGGACTGTCCGACCGGATTGACCACGAGCCCAACCAGCTGTCCGGGGGCCAGCGCCAGCGGGTGGCGGTGGCCCGGGCGATCGTCACCGATCCGGCCATCATCCTGGCCGACGAGCCCACCGGCAACCTGGACAGCAAGACCGGCGACGAGATCCTTTCCCTTTTCCTACAGCTCAACGCTTCCGGCAGAACGGTGGTCATCGTGACCCACGACGACTATGTCGGAGACCATTGCGCCCGCAAGATCCGCATTCTGGACGGACGAGTCGTCCGGGGGGAGTGACCATGCCTTTTTGGACCATCGTTAAAGTGTCCTGCGCAAGCCTTATGGCCAACAAGCTGCGCACCTTTCTGGCCATGCTGGGAATCATCATCGGCGTGGGGGCGGTGATCTCCATGCTGGCGCTGGGCGCGGGAGCGAAAAAGCAAGTGATCCAGCGCATCACGGCCATGGGTTCCAACCTGCTGATCGTCCGTTCCGGAGGAGAGCGGCGAGGGGGCGTCAGACAACAGCCGGGAGAAAACCTCACAGTCAAGGACGCGGCGGAAATTCTGGCGAAGATCGACGACGTGGAGGCGATCAGCCCCATGGCGTCCGGCCGCGCCCAGGTCAAATACTACGGAGAAAATTCCAACACCACCGTCACCGGAGCGGCCTCCACCTATCTTGACATACGAAACTTCGAAATCGCCAAGGGCAGGAATTTCACGCCCATCGAGGAGGAAAGCTCCGCCCGAGTGGCCATTCTTGGATCTTCGGTGGCCGAGCAGCTTTTCGGTAGCAAATCTCCGGTCGGGGAGCGGTTCCGCGTGAAAAACGTCAATTTCAGGGTGGCGGGCGTCCTCAAATCCAAAGGGGACCAGGGCTGGTTCAACCCGGACGACATGGTGGTGGTTCCCTATACGGTGGCCATGAAGCAGATCCTGGGACAGGAGCGCCTGAGCGAGATAGACGTGAAAGTGCGCGAGGGGGCGAATCTGGACAAAGTAGAAGAGCAAATCTCAGCGCTGATGAGAAAGCGCCATCGCATAAGGGAGGGCGCCGAGGACGATTTCCACGTCCGCAACCAGGCGGAGATCATCGAAATGGCGTCGTCGGTGACCCGGACCTTCACCATCCTGCTGGGGGGGATCGCGAGCATCTCCCTGGTCGTGGGCGGCATCGGGATCATGAATATCATGCTCGTCACCGTCACGGAGCGCACGAGGGAGATCGGCGTGCGCAAAGCCATCGGCGCCAGGGACAGGGACATCATGCGCCAATTTCTGGTGGAATCCATCCTGATCAGCGGATTCGGGGGAGTGCTCGGCATCGTCGTCGGCTTCGCCGCCGCCGAGGCCGTGAGCCACTTCACCGAATACCAGACCGTGGTGGAAATCGCAGGCGTGCTCCTGGCGCTGGCGGTGTCGGGATCGGTGGGAGTCTTTTTCGGCTATTTTCCGGCCCGCCGTGCCGCCAGCCTGGATCCCATCGTGGCGCTGCGCTACGAGTGACGGAAGATGCCGAAAGGAAAACTCCAAATGAGACATCATCTTCGCTTCATTCGCCTCGGCTCAGTATGCACTGCGGCCGTCGGGTGTCTTTTTTTGATTGTGTTCTTCTGCGCGCATTGTCCGTACGGTTCGGCGTGGTCGTCGGAATCGCAGTCGATGTACCCTGAAAATGGCGAGCCGCCCGCCTTTTCGGATCGGTTCGAAGCCAGAGCAAGCGAAACCGCCCCTACGGATGTCGTTTCGGAGGGCGATAGCAGCCCGCTGTCCTTGACCCTCCAAGATACGCTCCTGATGGCTTTGGAAAACAATGTCGGCTTTCAAATCGAGAGGCTTCAACCCAAGGTGGCCGAAACCCAGGTGCAGATCGAGTCGGCCGTGTTCGACCCTGTTTTTTCCGCTGGTTTGGACGGAAGCGTTGCTCGTGACGATTCCGACGACGGAGACACGAAAACGGACTCCGCTTCGGCGGTGGTCCGCGCGGATCAGTTTCTTCCCTACGGGACCGAAATCGGCTTGAGCGGGCACGCGGGCCTGTCCTCCAACGACAATGGCGACCGGACCGACAATCGCGAGGCGGGTGTGAACGCGGAATTGACGCAGCCGTTGCTGAAAGGACGGGGGCTCGACGCCAATTTGGCCAGCCTGCGACAGGCCCGGCTGTCGTCCAGAATGTCGGTCTACGAGTTGCGCGCCGCAGCCGAAGAGCTGCTGTCGCAGACCGAACAGACGGTCTGGGAATACGTGCTCGCCCGAAGGTCCATCGACATCTACGAAGCGTCCCTGGACGTCGCCGAACGCCAGCTGGAGGAAATCCGCATGCGCATCCGCATCGGAAAACTCGCGGAATCGGAACTGGCGGCGGCGGAAGCGGAAAGGGCATTCCGCATAGAGCGTCTGATCAACGCCAGGGCCGACTTGACCAAGCAGTCTTTCAATCTCGTGAGGCTTCTGAACCCCGGCGAGGACGACGAGGCATGGGAGCGAAAAATCGACATCCTGGAGGCCCCCGAAACGTCGCCGGTCCTTCTGTCGCCGGTCTCGGAACACGTCTCCTTCGCCATGGAGAATCGGCCGGACCTGAACCAGGCCCGTCTGGAAATCCGAAAAGGGGAAATCGAGGTCGTACGGACAAAAAACGGCCTGCTTCCCCGGCTGGATTTTTTCCTGACCGTCGGCACGTACCGCTATGTCGAATCCTTCTCCCGGCGAGACGACAACCGCGGGGACGCCACATCGGTTACGGCCGGACTGGACTTCGAACTGCCCTACCGGAACCGGGACGCCGTCGCGCGGCACGAACAGGCCCGGCTTTCCGCCGAGGAGTCCCGCCTGGCCCTGCGCAACCTGCAACAGCTGGCCCAGATGGAAGTCCGTTCCGCCTACGTGGACGTCCAGCGCCTCGAAGAGCTGATCAAAGCCAGCCGGGCCACGAGACTGGCCAGGGAAAAAGCCATGGAAACGGAACAGGAGAAGTTCCGGGTGGGAAAATCCACCGCCTTCATCCTGGCCCAGGCCCAAAGGGACCTGGTGGAGGGCCAGATCGACGAGCTGGAGGCGGTGGTGCAATACCGCAAGGCCATGGTGGACCTGTACCGCCTGGACGGCTCCCTGCTGGCACGCAAAGGCATAGAAACGCCGGAGCCATAGAACGTCCCCTGGATTTGTTTCTTCGCTTTGTATGCGATGGAACGCGACATCGGAGTCAATGTTCTTATAATTTTCTGTTCACGACTTGTCCGAAACTCGCATTTCGTCCGCTTGTGACAGTGGCGAAGTGCTATGTTTCAGATCCGAATAATAGCGAGTCTGCTGGATATGTGGCTGACACCCGAATTGATGACTGAGCTGTCGAATGCACCTTCGAACGTGCCGTGCCAAGTCCCGTTGTCGAAAAAGCAGGGCTCGTATCTCATACTTCCACAGGAAAAGAAGGCCATGGACCCGATCTTTGATCGATTCCGGTATTTTCCTGCCTCCCGAATGGGTCGTAAACCCAAACCTTTCCAGGCTTCTTCTATCGCCTTTTGTCATTTAAAAGCTTTAGCGGAACCTCTCAGCCTTGAACAAGGAATCATCGCCCATTTGGAAATATATTTTTCCCTCGAGTCGGCCATCCTTTACTACGGCCCAGCCTCTTCCCGAAGCGGGGTCGGTTTCATCGCTCCCTTCCCATGAAAATCCGAAGCTCGATCGACGAGCAACAGGACACCTGCGTCCTATATCCTGGAATCGAAGAAAAAAAAGACAATAAAAAAACGTTCCGGACGAATCGAATTTTTTCGCTTTTTTGCCGTGTGACGCCGGATAAAGCGCTAAACGTTGGCCTTGACAAAACCTTCGTGATGTATACTGGTAATGTATACATCAAAAAGGAGGTGTCATGATACGAACTCAAATATACTTGACGGATCAGCAGCGATCTGAATTGGCCATACTTTCAGAAATTCAAGGAAAAAAACAAAGTGAACTTATCCGAGAGGCAATCGATATTCTAATTGAACAAGCAAGTCAGGAAAGACGAAAAAAAATATTAGATGAAGCTGCCGGCATCTGGAAAAATCGTTCTGACCTCCCCGACTTTAAAAAAATACGTTCCGAATGGAATAGGGAATAAAAATGGCACAGCTGTTCCTTCCTGATACCGATGTTCTTATTGATTTCTTACGAGGCTATCAGAAAGCCGTTGATTTAGTCAATACCAACTCTTCCCAAATAATTTTATCGCCGATCGTGATCGCTGAACTTTATGCAGGGGTAAGAGGGAAGCAAGAATTAACGATTTTGAATAATTTTGTTTCCCTTTTTGATGTCATTCCAGTGAGTTCGGAAATTGCTAGGATTGGCGGACTTTATAAGCGAGACTTTGGTAAATCTCATGGCGTAGGGTTAGCAGATTCCGTTATCGCTGCTACTTGTAGTTCCCAAAATGCACAATTGAAAACGCTAAATGTCAAACACTATCCAATGATCAAAAATTTAGAACCAGCCTATATGAAAGATTAGAGCAACAAAGCGCTGGTGAGGGACCATGCTTAGTGCGCGGTTTTTTCGGAAGTGCATGGTTCATAAAAATTTAACTTTTTATCGGACCTCTTGGGGGTTTAAAGGCCTGGCCCTCAGCTCCCCGTTGGCCGACGGTGCCTGATCTCAGTATGATAAGCCGCCGTTGAAAAGAAGATTCGGTTTCAGATTCTCTTTTTAAGGATAAAAACTTTAAAATATGAGTATGATCATGAGCGATAAACGCAGGAAGACGAACGGATTGGAGCTACCAACCTTTGATCCAAAAGAAAGCGCTGTTTTTGCGACTAAAGTATTGAATGATTTAAAAATCAAGTGTGTTTTAATTGGAAGACTTGCAGTATGGTATTGGCTGCCTGATCCTGCCGGTCATTCTTACACCAAGGATTTAGATACAGCCATCAAGAAATCTGACAGGCAAAAAATTATCAAGTATTTGGTTAATCTGAAATATGATATCAGAGAACTTATGATAGGAGGAATAAACGTTTACAGTGAAACGGAAAATATAAATGTTGATTTTATTGACAGATACTCCGTTAATGAAGGTGATTTGAGCCAGTTATTCGAAGACGCCATTGATTCGGCAACAGAGAGAATAAACATTAAAGGAACAGAGTTTTATGTCATTTCTCCTGAACATCTGATAGCTATGAAAATTGCAACTTTTGAGCGAAAAGATGAGGACGATGCCAAAAATTTGCTTGAATATGACTTTGTTGACATTAAAAATCTGCGTGGGATAATTGACAGAACTATCGCTCCAATCAGAGTGAAACTTGAACAACTTTTACGAGATGTCGGGCACCCAATGGCTCACAGGAGAAAAAAATATTATCAGCATCTATCGAAATAGATGAAATATAGACCTATATTGCAAGTTCGACGAATAAACAAACCGGAAAAGAAAAAGCGGGATAAAAAAATGGCCAACCAGACGCACCAGCGGATTCGGTTTTGCTCCGCTGCCCTCCGCGATACCGAAGACGCCGAGTTTAGCGTTGGCCCCCAAAACCAAGAATAGCCACCGACCGGTCCTGTTCCAAAACAATATTTTCCGGGTCCGACGAAAAATCGCGTTCGATTCCGGTTCGTTCCCCGAATTCCTTCGACTGCCACTCCATGGCGGCGGAGAGGCCGAAATCGTCCAGCAGACCGGGCGGCAGCTCCGAGGAGATTCTTCGAACGGATTTGACGGTGGAATCTATCAGCTCGAACATTTTGTCGATTTTTTCCCGCATCAAGGCCGGAATCGCATTGATTTTCGATATTGATAAAACAACTTTTCGTATTGTTGCAGGACACAGTTGGATTTTTCACCTTAAATTTCAAGGGACAATCGGCAATCCGGCATTCAGTTCACGCCGATTCTTCTCTCGTCGTAGCATCCGACAGAGTTTTCTCCCTCGTAGGGCTGGTACTCGTCGCGGGTATAAGAGTATCGAATATGCCCTTGGGTGGACGTGATCTTTTGTTCCTGGCCCGCTTCGATTTTGCCTTTCCAGATCAAAGGGCCGGGATTTCCATCGCGGTCGGAATCGTGGACCTTGACCCAAACCGCGTCCTGCGGAGGCGCGACGATCCAGCAGGTGTTATCTTCCGCACGCAAAGCGGATGATAGTACGAGGGACAAAGAGAAAATACTGACAATCAAAAACGATTTCATGACGACCTCCTAAAAATTTTGTTTGTTTTCAAACTCATTGCCAAACAAATGGGGCGAGAAAAATCCCGCCGAAAACATGTTGATACCAACCCACCATTTTCCGCGCCTTCTCGTCGCTCCTTCGGACGCGAGAGCCCATGTCCGCCGGGAAATGCCGGGTTGGAGCATGTACAAGATCGAAAGGCACGGGCCAAGACAGGCCAAGGACCATTCCCAAATTCCCGGTTGAACCCCACCCCGCCCTACGCTTCCGAACCGGTCCCGTCAGGGCCGGTATTTTCCTCCGAGCCGGACAACGAATCGCGCGGCTGCGTGTTTCGCACGTGCAGGTCCAGCTGCGGAAAGGCGATCTCGATGCCCAATTGCTGAAATATCCGGTCGATTTCAAACCTGATTTCACTGGGCACCGACCAGAAATGATCCACTTGCACCCAAACGCGCAACCGGAAAATAAGAGCGCTGGGGCCGTGATCGAGAAAAATCACGTTCGGCTTGGGAAATTTAAGAACATCCCGGGTTTCCATGGCGATTCGTACCAGCGTGTCTCGCACCAGGCCGGTATCCGAACCGTAGGCCACTCCGACTTCGATGTCGCGCCGGATTCTTTTGTCCTTGAAACTCAAGTTGGTAACCTGCTTGCTGACCAGTTCGGAGTTGGGAATGATCACCGACGTATTGTCGGTGGTCTGCACCACTGTGGCACGGACATTGATATTTTTCACTTGCGCTCGCAAGCCGTTTATCTCCAACGTATCGCCCACTTGGATGGGCCGCTCGAAAAGCAGAATCAGGCCGCTTATGAAATTGTTGAAGATGGTCTGAAGGCCGAACCCGATGCCGATGCTAAGCGCGCCGAAAACCATCGCCAGGGAAGTGGCGTTCACGCCCAGAATCCCCAGGGCCAGTATCAGGCCCAGACTCCATCCCAGGTAGTTGGTGATCGTGATGACCGAATCCTTCAACCCTCTTTCCAACGACTGCTTGTCGAGAATTTTTTCTTTCAGCAATGCGCGCCCTATTCGAACGGCGAATCGGGTCGCCACAAGAATGGCCGCTGCCAGCAATACACCGCTTATCGTAATATGCAGGCTGCCCATGGCAACGGTGTAATTGAAAAAACGGACCGTGCATTCCCTCAGAAATCCGGAGGGGTCCCAAGTTTGGAGAATGAAAGCCGCCGGGACGACAACGCAAAACGCCCAGGCAAACTGTATCAACGCCCAGCGCACATGGAACCCGCTTGTATTCGTGTATTCTTCTTTCTGTTCCGTGCAGGCGCGAAGATCCGTCTTCCATTCGCGGACGACATTGAGGCCGAGCCAAGCCCAGAACAGAATCGCCGCGGTTTTGTTCCAGGCGACGAACCAAATCCCACCGAGAATGCGATAGCCGATCAGATTGAAAAAAACCGTCCCGCCGGTGACCAGGTACGTCCACGCTTTTACCCAGCCGATTCTCTCGGGTTTCGGAAAGGCCCGGCCGCCGCGCCTGGCTTGGACGAACATTCTTTTGATTCCCAGCCAGAATACTGCGGTCCATCCCAAAAAGACAAGCGAAAGCAAAAGCCGAGCAACCCACATGGTCAGGCTGTCTCTTCCGGCGATCAAGGCAAGTATCAGAACGAAAACGACCATCACCCTGTAAATCCGTAAAAAATTTTTGATCTGGCCGGACACGAAAGACCGCAGGACCGTCGGCGGACCGCTATCGCAGTATTCCAGACAATCCAGGCCCCACCTGCTCGCAAGCAGGGCCAGGCTAATGTGGAAAAGAACGCGTGTGAAGTCGATATCGAGAAGAGAAAAGCGCAACGAACTGTATATCGCCAGAAAAACCGTCATGCCGAGAATTGGAAGCGAACGGCGAAGCAGGTGCAGCGCAAGCCCGCGATAATAAAAACCCGGCCCCCGGCTTGTGTTCTCGATTCGGCCAATGACGGCCCGGCACCGGCTTTGAAACGCGACAATCAAAGCCAACGCCGTGAAAAAGACCGCCCATTGATCGAACCCTCCCATTTGGATTTCCGACCACCGGACTTTCCATGCCTCCGGGTCGAAATACGACCGGATTCGGCTTTCGAGAAATCGAAGTTCGACTTGCGCGGCGTTGGCATTCAGGCTTCGAAGAGGCGCGATGCGTTTGAAAATCGAAGTTTTCTGTTCGAATTCCAGTATGTTCGCCAGCTTTTCGCCGATGGTCTTTTTCTCCTGCAGGGCGACTTTCATATTGTCCAGCAGCTGTTTGGCGATGGCAAACAGTTTTTCGGCGAGCTGTTTTTTTTCGTTCAGTATCTCGATGGCCTCACGGGTGGAGGATTCCAGGTTCTTTTTCCAAGTATCGGACATCCGGGAATTCCGAATATCGACAATCTGCGCCTTGCCAAGTTCGATGCGGTCCTCGGTTTGTCGAAGCAAAACGGAAACGGAAGTGAACTGGTTTTGGAACGTATCGATATGTTCCGCAAGGGCCCTGGATGCCAGCCGGTTGTTTTTGATCGCGTTTTCCAGCCTTTCGACGCGCGGGCCGGGCTCGAGCATCAACTGGCTGTGCGCGGTGTTCTGTGCGACATAGGCATTGATTTCGTCCTGTACTTGATCTCGGGCATTTTCGAAGTCTTTCAGCTGCGCCCTCAGGCTTTCCAGTTCGGCGCGATAGTTGACCAGCGCCTGCTCGAGAGTGACCTCCATTTGCTCCGGAGAGATCAGGGTGCGGTCTTGTCCCGACGCAAAAGTGGCGAATTGCCAAAAGACCGCGAAAAAGAACCAGGCCCCGGCGAATAAACGCAAAAGCTGCCGCGACAAGCATGACAACAACGAATGGCAAGATTTATGTTTGATGTCTTCGCCTTTCATTTCGAAGATAATAAAAAAAAAGCGGCATGAGGCCGTTTCCAGATGTTCCGCTGCGCGAAGTTCTAACCCGCAGGTATCGTCACGAGCGGAAGTCCCCCTTTGCCTCCGGTTTCGGTCAACGAAAACAGAATCATCAGAAAACCGAAGACCCGCTTGGATTTGAAGTCCCGGTTGTCGATCCAGAACCAGTGGTCCTCGTACTTGACCGCTGTGAAGGCGTGCTCCGGCTTGTCGATGCCGCTTTTTATCACGATCAGTCTTTGTTTGCTTTCCTCTTTTTCTTGCGCGACCATAGAAGGGAGCGTAAGACCGTCGGCCACGTGCGCTTCGGGGACTTCGACCTGGGTGGCCAGGTTCACCATGATCTGGAGGGTGGAGCGCGTGAGCATCGCGATTTCCTGATCGCTGGCAGGCAAAAGCCCGTATGCGACCCTGGTTTCGGTCCGGTCCGGCGCCAGTCCCAGAATGCGGTTGATTTCCTCCAGCTTTTCGACTGTTTCCGAAGAAAGGCCCTTGCGGTGGAAGAAAAGCACTGTGGTTTCTTCTTCGCCCTTTCCCTTGATGATGCGCATGCCCACCGCGCCGGATTTTTGCACTTCCCGAATCAGATCGGCCATGCGGTAGAAGCCTGGATCGCCTTCGCGCCGATTGGCCCCCCCCTCCACCCGGCTCCGGTGCCCGTTGATGGAATCCAGGCAAATGCGCAAGACGATGTCCGCAGGCCATCCGGATTGGATGAGAAACAAAATCGCTCTGGGAGGAATGGGGGTCATGAAGCTTTCGTTGAACTTGGAACCGGTGATCGGCGCGTAGGTGATGGTGGGGCGGTCGATGAATCTTCCGGACGTTCCCATGGAAAGATAGTCGCCCTGCACGGCTTTTTCGGAAGAAAGAGTGCCTCCCAGGCTGACGGAGCCTTCCAGGGTGTAGCCGCTTACGACCGAGGCCACTTCTACGAAAAGGGGCATGTCGGCGTAGCGCAGCTTGACAATGTTGAGCAGGGTCTGCTCCTTCCATGATCGGGAAATAGCCGCGTTGTAGTCGAACCGGTCGCGTGGGACCGTTTTCGGTCCGATCTGCGAACAGCCTGCCGAAAGGGCCAGGGATAATGCGAGAATTAAAGCTTGTCTGATCATTTTTTTCTCCAGGAAAGGCCGATTTCTAATCATTGCCCGAGTTAACATAACGGTTGAACAGTTCTCGCCAGCCCTCCGTTTTCATCAATTTCAGAAGCGCCTGGTTGACCGGTTCCCGGAGCGGACTGTTGCTTTTCAAGGCGACGGCCACGAAATACTCGTCGAAAATTCCGGGCAGGACTCGAACTTGTCCGGAATATTCGGTTTTCGCGAGATGCTGCAAAACGAGTTTGTTCAGGACGAAGGCGTCGATTTGATTGTCGGCAACCGCTTTCAGGCCGTCTTGTACGCTTTGGAAGGACATCGCAGCGATTCCCCGGCCGGCCAGGTACTTGTCGGCCTCGGACTTGGTTATGGAGCCGACGCGAGCCCGGTAGAGATCGTCGAACCCGCCGACCTTCCCTCGCAGTTCGCCGACGGTCAGCGAAGAGGTGATATGGGCCGTGAAGCTGGCGAGAAAGACCACCGACAGCAGCATCCAGACCACGGCGACGGTCCTTCCGCCGGTCGTCTTCGGCGTCTTGTCCCCGTACCCGACCGTGGTCATGGTCACAAAAGACCACCAGAGGCCGTGGCCCAATCCCTTGATGGCCCCTTCCAGCTCGTCTTTGCGGGGCCTTTCGAAAAAAGAGACGACAAATCCCGCGGCCAGGCACGCCAGGAACAACAATCCGACCGCCCCCAGGAACTCTTTGGAAAAAAAATTCGCGACAATTCTTCGCCACTTGGAATCGCCTTCTATCATCGGCACCGCGATCGCCAGTCCCGATTTGTAGTAGGACTGGCTGAGATCCATGGCGACTTCGTGCTGCAACTCCGCTGGAAGGCAGGGGATGGCGTCGATTTCTCCATTCTTGACCGCCTCCAGCAGTGCACCGAATTCGTGGAATTCCCGGAATTCGAACGACGCGCCCATTTCCCGAGCTACGGACTGCCATATTTCAATCCCCAACCCCTCCCAGGTGCCGTTGTCCGCCTTGAAATAAACGGGAGGCGTGTCGGTTACCCCGACCAAAATTTCTGCCGTGGCCGAACGTTCTACCTGGGAGCATACATTGCCGGCCAAAGGCGGAATAATGCAGACCCATAGCCATATCAAACGCCATTTGGGCACATGGACCCATGATTTTTTCCGAACAGAGTTCATTATCGATCAACCTTTCAGCTCCGGACTTGTGTGGCGAAAAAGTCCGATCATAGCAAATGTAGGGGAGAAAGCGTAGGTCGGGTTGAGCAGGTTGTTGCGTTGGGTTTCGCTTGCTTCCTGCATTTATCGAAAACATATAAGGTCATTTGGAGGAACAATTTAGCGAAGTCCGACAATGGACGACGTTCACCCCGACCTGGATTATATGCGCTCCCCAATCCGTTATAATCGGGAAAAGTTTTTTCCATAGTCCCGGCTCCGGCCTATTTCCACTATTGTTGGAACCCCGGGGGGGCCTTGTCCCATGGATATCCGTCTTTTGCCGTGTTGTATCCCAAGTCGAAAAGCTTGCCCATGTAAACCGGATCGAAATCCTCTTGGGGTTTCTCGTCGAATTTTTCGGGAATGTATGCCAGGTTGTAGTCGATGCCGTCGCGCTGGCAGTCGAGGTAGATGCGGTACATGTCGCCGATTCCCTGCGTGCGGATGAGAGAGCTGATCGAGATGCCGGCGATGGGAATGATCTTGGGTTTCACCGTTTCCCAGTCGGGCTTGAGCCGGGAATTGCGGATCACGTAGGATGCGGGGGTCCCTGGCACCTCCAATTTTTCCAGGACACGCTTCCAGTCGAGTTCGGCCGGATAGAGAAACACCTGCGAGGCTGTGCCGCCATCGACGTGCAATTCGTCGTACATCTTGCCGTCCGCCTCCACCTTTACCAGTACGGGAGGAAATGCCGCCGGTATGGACGCGGAGGCCACGATGATATCGTGGATCAGTTCCAGAGCGCCCGGCTTGCCCGAACAGGCGATCAGGCCAATGTTCCAGATGACCGGCCGCTTGGCGTCCAGGTTGGTCGTTCCCACGAAAAGACGCCGTCCTTTTCTATATTCAGCGGCGACTTCCTCCATGACCCGATGGTCGAGATATTTGGCGAGCATTTTTTTCAGCGGCGCGGTGTCCGCTGCCGACACTCCGGTGATGGCGGCCAGTATCGTGCGTTTTCTCACCAGGTCTTTCGTGGAATATGTGGTGTACATTTCCTTGAGTTCGTCGTCGTAGTCTTCGCCCAGAAAAGCGAAGGTCGCCATAAGAGCGCCAGTGCTGATTCCAGTGACCATGGTGAATTCGGGGCGGTCGCCTGCGGCCGACCAGCCGACAAGCAAGCCCGCCCCGAAAGCGCCGTTGGCCCCTCCGCCAGACAAGGCCAGGTAATGGTGTTCCTTTCCGAATATTCCGGGGAATTGCTCCTCGAACTTTTCTTGCGGCAGGTCCATGAGCGATTGGAAAAAATACGGAGTTTCGTCGCCCCAGAACCGGGCTTTTGGAATGTCAGGGATCTGGGCGGTCTCACCGTATTTTTCGGGCAGGGGGGTTCGAATCGGAATCGTTCCGCACCCGGTCCCCAAAAAGCCGAGCGTAAGGAACAAAAGTAGGACAACCGATGTTTTGAATTTCATGATACGCCTCATTTCATTGGTTTTTCGACCACCACGTAAACAAGGTTGTTTCCTTGGAAAGCCGCCTTGTAGAAAACGCCCCCGCAATCGGAGTAGCTCACGCCATCCACGGCGACCGTGCTGCAATCCGAGGGAAGCGCCGCGACGACGGTGCCGACGGGAACCGCCGAATGGGACGCAGTAGCAGCAGGCGGCGGGGGAGCGGAGGAAGGGGCGGCAGTCTGGGACGCGGACGCCGCGACGCTCGTCCCCACAATGACCCTTCTGGTCGTGCGACGGGCTACCCCGGCGCAGCTCAGAGGTGTGAGCGGCCTGCCTATGATCGCCTCGGCCTCGCTTACCAAGTCCACCCTGACAGACGGATTGTCCGAGATATCCAGGCACAGGGCGAACGCCATTGCCAGAACAATTGCCAGCGCATTGAATGCGATTCTCATGGTTGTTCTCCTTTCGTTTGACGGCCGTACACGCTTCGGTCGTCGGACAGGATGAAATCGGTCTCCTGCGCCTTGTCCGGGGGCGTGAATTGGAACGTGGCGTCGTCGAATTTCGGATCCAGGTCCCAGCTTCTGACATGAATGGCGAACTGGGGTGCCCCGGTCATCCATTTGGAGGTGATAATGAATTTCTTGGGAAGGGGTTTGTCGCCCGCCTCGATCCAGATCTGCCAGTCCGTTTCGTTTCCCCGATAGGCAAGATGGTGGCACTTTACCCCGCCGACCACGCTCAGGCCCACGTAAAAGCCGGAAACCACGTCTTCCATGAGAATATCGTAGGAGTTTTTGTATACGAGGTCCCCTCCGGGGGCGAACAAGTCCAGAGATTCTCTGGCGAAATCGATGGCCTCTTCGATGGTGGGAGGGGCTGCGGCTGCCGCGTAGAGGTTTTCGTTTTTCATGAAGAGCGTAAGCATTTTGCCTTCGTAGTAGAAAGTCTGATCGACGAGGTCCCCCCGTCTTTCCGCGCGAAATCTGTTCGGGCGCTTCACAGAAAGGTCCGCCGGATTGTCGAACTGGATCTTCTGTCCCGAGTGCAGGACCACTTCGAGGGTATTGTCGGTTTGGACTGAAAATTGTTCCAGTCCCGCCATAAAATCGCACATGGCCCGCAGGCTTTGGTCGGCTTCGGGAGCGACCGATGCGGACTGGCCAAATGCGCCGGCTGGAATACCGACTGCCGCCGCAAGAGCGACAGCCAGGGCCACCGCAAACAGTTTGTTTTTATTGTAAAGCCATTTCATATCGATCTCCTTTGTCCGGTCGTTCATTCCAAGCAGGCTCAACGTACGCCGACCCTGTTCACCGGGCCGCCTCTGTTGGCGGGCCTGGCTCCGGGACCCGGCGCCCCGACTCCCGGCGTCGCCACTCTTACTGTGGTGCGGCGGGCAACGCCTGCGTAGCTGACCGGCGTGGCCGGGCGACCGACTATGGCATCGACCGTGCTCACCAATCCTTGGCCGGTCGGTTTCATTTCACCATTCCACAAAAGGCCCGCGACTGCAAGGCCGAAAACGAGCAAGGTCCTGAGTATGATGCTTCTCATTTTTTTCCTCCTTCCGACGCCTCCGGAGGCAATTCGTCGAATTCGATAAGCATGTTTTGGTCCAGCTTTTCCGCGCCTTGCGGCGGGACGAACGCGAACGCGTCATCCGGGGCATCCACTCCGGTTTTCCATTTTTTGATGCGAAGCGTGTACTGCGGCGCGCAGTTCAACGTCTTGCTGGTGATCACCAGTTTGCGGGGGATTGGATTTTCGCCCCGCTCCACCCAGAGCTGCCAGTCGGTGTCGGCGTTGCGGAAAGCCAGATGGTCGCATTCCTTTCCGTCGATGACGCCGTGGCCGATGTACTTGGCTTCCTGTACATCGGCGGCGAGCACATCGTACGAATTGGTGTGCATAAGGTCTGCGCCCGGCATGGCGATGCCATGGCCTTGCCGCAAAGTCGTTATCAATTGGTCGATGTCCCCCGCCAGTTCGAACTGCGCGTAGCCGTTGACATGCTTGCCGTAGACGGTGACGGTCTTGCCGTCGAAGACCATCCTGACATCCGCATAGCCGCCCATCCGATGGGCCTTCAGCTTGTCCGGACGGCGCAACAGGGCTTCTCCCGAATTGGTGAACTGGATCTTCTCCAGTTGCGGCGTGATGATTTCGATGTCGCTGTCTATGGCCAGTTCGATGGTCTTCTGGCCGCCCACGTAGTCCGACATGGCCTTGAGGACGGCCATCGCGTCGTTTTCCTGGGCGAGGGATTCGCCGGGCGCGGCAGACAGGCCCGCCGCCAGAAATGACGCCAGCAGCATTGCCGACAGGAATGTTTTCGCTTTCATGAATGTCCCTCCTTTGTTGGGTTTCGGGCAGCCGTGTCTTGCTGCTGCCCGGCGTTTTTCATCAATGCACCTCGACGGTCACCTTGGGGATGTGTCCGTTGAAACGCGATTTGGCTTCCGAACCGACCGTTTCCACCACCGGCGTCGCCAGATCGATTCCCACGTCGGCGGTTTCATCCGCCGAAAAGATCATCGGCTGGGTATGTTCGATGCGACCGGTGGCTACCTTCTTGTCGTTTACGAACAGCGTGCCCGCGCCGCCCTTGGCCAGGCCGCCCCCGTCGTAGGCGAATTCGAACCGGATGGTGGACTTGCCGGGTTCGAGCTTTTCCTTCGACGCCACCGTGAAGCGCTGCAGGCCGAGGAAGTTGTAGTCGTAGGCCGGCATGCCGTCTTTGACATAAAGCGACCATCCGCCGAAGCGGCCGCCTTGCGCGATGATGGTCCCGTTCGCCTCGGCGCCTTCGGGCGCTTCCACTTCCGCCGTGATGGTCTTGGACTTGTTCTTGATATTGATGAAGACATTCTCGGTCATGCCGGTCATGCCTTGGGCCAACGTCAGGGACGTGCGGCCCTGCATCAGGTCGGGCCGTCCGGCGAGGGCCGCGTTGACGCGTTCGACGGTGCGGTCGTCGATGGGCAGCACCTGGTTTCTATCGGCCTCTTCCATGAAAATGGTCTTCATGGTGGCGAGCTTTTCCGGGTACTTTCCGGAAAGGTCGTTCACCAGGCTGAAGTCGGCGCTGGTGTCGTAGAGTTCCCAGATGTCTTCGGCAAGCCCCCGTCGTGGCTTCATTTCCCAAGGCGCCCTGTGGATGGTCCGCGCCCACCAGCCGTCGTGATAGATGGCCCGGTTGCCGAACATCTCGAAGTACTGGGTGACGTGCCGTTCTTTCGCCTTGGCGTCGTCGAAGCTGTAGACCATGCTGACGCCGTCCATCGGATATTGGGGAACCCCGTTGACCTCCCTGGGCTCGGGCAGGCCGGCGGCTTCCAGAATGGTCGGCGCAACGTCGATCACATGGTGGAACTGGGGGCGAAGTTCGCCTTTGGCCTTGATCCCCTTGGGCCAGTGGACGGCCATGCCGACCTTGGTGCCGCCGTGGTCCGAGGCGACTTGCTTGGTCCACTGGTACGGCGTGTCGAACGCCACCGCCCAGCCTGCGGCCATGTGCGGATAGGTCTCGGGACCGCCCCATTTGTCCATGACCTTGAGCATGTCTTCCACTTTCTCCTGCACGCCGTTGAAGTAGGTCATTTCGCTGAACATGCCGTTTCTGCCGCCTTCGGCGCTGGTGCCGTTGTCGCCGTAGATCAGGAAAATCAACGTGTTGTCCAATTCCCCGGTCTCCTTGATCGCCCCGATTACCCGGCCGATCTCGTGGTCGGTCATCTCGACGTATGCGGCGAACACCTCCGCCTGATGGGCGAACAGACGCTTCTCGTCGGCCGAAAGAGAATCCCAGTCCGGGATCGCCTTTGGTTTCGGAGCGAGCCTGGTTCCCTTGGGCACGACGCCCCGTTCGATCTGGCGCGCCAGGATCTCTTCGCGCAACTTGTCCCAGCCCTGCTCGAACTTGCCATTCCAGCGGGCGATCCACTCCTTGGGGACATGGTGCGGGGCGTGCGTGGCGCCCGGCGCGAAATACGCGAAGAAAGGCTTTTCCGGCGTCAGCGCCTTCTGGTACTTGATCCAGGAGACCGCCTGGTCGGTCATGTCGGTCAGGAAATGGTAGTTCGGATCGTCGGGCAGCTCGACGGGGTGGACCCCGTCGTAAATGAAGGGCGCCCACTGGTTGGTCTCTCCGCCGAGGAACCCGTAGAACTTGTCGAAGCCCTGATGGGTCGGCCATCGGTCGAAGGGTCCGGATACGCTGGTCTCCCAGGCCGCCAGTTCGTGCCATTTGCCGAAGGCCCCGGTGCTGTAGCCGTTCAAGCGAAGCATCTCGGCCACCGGCGCGACATTGGCGGGAATCTTGCCGGTGTTGCCGGGAAAGGCCGTGCCAGTCTCGATGATCCCGCCCATGTTGCATACGTGATGGTTGCGTCCGCTCTTGAGCGCCGCTCTTGTCGGCGAACAGACGGCGGTGGTGTGAAAGTTGTTGTAAAAAAGACCTTCGCCCGCCAGCCGGTCGAAATGGAGGGTCGGCACCGGCCCGCCGAACGCGCTTGTCCCCGCGAAGCCCAGGTCGTCCACCAGGACGACCAGCACATTGGGCGCGCCCTCGGGGGCCTTTACCTCGAAATGCGGCGGCGGTTCGGCGTTGCGAACATCGAGTTCGGTGTATTCGGGCGGCTTCGGTTCGGCGATGGGCAGGACCGTGCGGTCCACGGGGACCCCGGCCGACGCGACGGCGGCCAGGCCCGCCAGAATCGCGACCAGGGCGCACGTGGTTTTGACGAACGGTTTTTTCATTTTAATTTCCTCTGTTTTAGGTTGTAGGTGCCAAGCAGAGCAGCGGCAGTGTGAAAAAAACAGCAGAGCAACAACCTTTTTCGCGTGTTTCGTGTGTTTCGTGGTTCAATTCTGCTGGTTTTGCCGCTGCATGCCTGGCGCCGCCGCGGATTCAATGTTGTGTCGAGATTTTGCTTCTGGCCTTCTCTATGGTTTCGAACCCGCTCGAACGCGCGATGACGTCGAAACGCACCTCGGGCGGCTCCTGGGCCATTTCGACCACCAGCAGGACCCTGCGATAGAGGTCGGACCGCAAGTGCTCCAGCGCATCCTCTTCGCGGTTCCAGAGTTGCTCCATCATGATCCTGGGTTTTTCTTCCACGCTTCGATAAAGGCTGCATTCGATGCATCCCGTCTCGAACTGCGCCTGTTCGTTCACCGAACCCAGAATTTCCAATGCTTCGCTCTCCCTGTCGATGGGGATGAGCATCCTGATGGTGGATCGAAAATATCCCATATCTTGCGAATCCTTCCACGTAAATACGCCGGGAGCCTGGCCGTTTTGCCTGATTCTACGCCCCTTGCATCTTCGGCGGGTTCTTGTTCTTGGCAGAAGCGTTGCGCTTCAAAGCGTTTACTTGGCCTCGTCCATGAAAGCCTTCAAGCGTTTCGCCCAATATTCGAAAGCCGCTTTGGCGGGCGACAATTTGCCGACGTCGAGCTTGCCTCCCGGCGCCTTGTCTATTCCCGCCGCGATTCGTTCGTTGGTCGTAGAGTCGAGGAATTCGACCTCCATGGAAGCGCTTCCGACCCCCGTGTATCCTCCGGTGACGCCCTTCTTTACAAAGCTCACCGCCAGCCCTACGGGCACCACCGTGGTCAACGTGCCGGTAACGGGGTTGCTCGTCTCCAAGTCAGTGACGGCAAGGCGCATTCTCATTACGTCGGGTCCGGGTTCTGCCGTCATGCGATCTCCCAATTCCTTGACGAATGTCTTGTGGAAATCCTCGCCCAACTCCTGGATCTCGCTGGGCTTGATGCCGTGGTATTCCGCGTCATGCTTGAAGTAAAACACCACCTCGTCCATCATGACCTTGTCGTACTTGCCGAAATCTACGCCTTTCTTCAAATAGCGCTTGTCGATGTCTCCCTTTCCCTTTTCGAAAGTCGGATAGTTCTTGAGAAAACCGGAATACTCCGAAGCCATGCTCGAGTCTTTTGGCTGGCTCGAAGCGCACCCGAAAAAAACACCGACCAGCCCTACCATTGCCAAGATCATCAACATTCTTCCTGCTCTTTTCATACTTTTTTCTCCTTTCGCTCTTTTCAGTTGTTTTTGGCTTCCCGGAAACCTATCAACCTCGTTTCCACGCTCTGGGTGGAGACGAGGAAAACGAGGAAAAACGGCCTATCCGCTGGTTTCTACTTAACGTTGCTAAAACTCGAACCTAGCCCCCAGGATCGGTCCCGAGAATTTCAGCTCCTGGATCAAATCGTCGTCGTCCTTGGCGTCGAACTCCATGTAGCGATAGCCCAATTCCACATCCCAGGAACCGAAGGAATAGGCCAGGGCCGAGAAAAACTGCCAGGTCAGATCGCAATCCCCCGTGCCGATGTCCACGTAGAAGGGGATGGACCAGTTGCTGTCCCCCAGCCCGACGCTGCCCCTTGCCCCCAGGATTCCGTTCCAGAACTCATCGTCGGCCTTGATCTTGCCTTGCCTGGCGAAAGTTCGATCCCCCTCGGGGGACTCGATTGTGGTGGACAGCTCCCACTCCGTCTTCGCCTCCAGCCACAGATAGCGCACGCCCGCGACCAAGTCCGTCTTGAACGCCTTGCCGGATACGAGATTGTATCCGGCGCCGAACGTGCTGCAAACGCTTTTCACATCGACGTCCGTTCCCACGTCCCTCACCCTGTCGATCACGCTGCCGCCGAAATTGATTCTCTTCACTTCGCTGTCCGAGCCGGAAAGATCGAGATACGTGAAATCGGCCACCAACGACCATTTGCCCTTTCGGACCTCGGCGAGCAGAAGTGCGGCCATATCGAGGTTGTGGAACCAATCGTCCGGCTCCACTTTGAGGTCGGGACTGCCCCCGGAGCCGTTCGGAAGGCTCGTGTACCTCAGATCGGCTTCGATCGTCGGAAACCAGACATACGGCTTCAGTCCGAAGATCAGCTTGTCCGGATCGTCCGCCGCCGCGGCAAACGGGGCGAAGGTTGCGAACACCATGACAGTCGCGCAGAACAGGATCAAGGCTTTGGCATTTCGGGTTTGAATGAAGGCCATATTTCCGTCCTTTCTCTCAGTTATGTTTTTTCTACGGGCTTTCCTGCACATACACGATCTGATTGCCGAGATAGTAGGGCCTGAAATACGTGCCGTCGCAGTTGTAATAGGACGTGCCCTGGCTCACCAGATGAATGCAGCTTCCGGGAAGGTCGGTGTAGTAGGTCACGTACGAACCGTCGAGGTATGCCGAGCCCCGGGTGGTAGTACTGCCGGACCCTTGGACCTCGCCCGCCGAATAGCTGCCGTAATAGGCCTCGGCGTTCTTCAACGAAGGCCCGTCCCAAGACAATCCAGCAGGAAACCTCCAAGGCACCGCCACCATAAGAAACAGTGTCGCAAGCAAAGTTATCCAAATTTTCATTTCGCCCTCCTCCATTTATTTCTTTTCATCGCGGTCTTTCTTTTTCAGAAAGTCTATCTTGCGGGCATTCTCCGGCGGCTGGAATACAAACAGGTCGTCGGGCAACGGCGGGTTCGCCTTCCAGTCGCCGATCACGCCGGTAAACTGCGGAGAGCCTTCCACCAGATTGTCCGTGATGACCATCTTTCTGGGGAATGGATGCGCCGGGTCCTTTTCTATCCAGATCTGCCAATCTATGTCTTTTTCCCGAAAGGCCAGATGAAGGCACGCGACGCCATCGATCTTGCTCTCCCCGATGAGAAACCCGGACACGACCCCCTCGATCAGGCGCTCGTAGGGAGAATTGAACATCAGCTCCACCATCGGCGCCGTCAAGTTGAATTCCTCCAGGGCGAAATCCATGGCCTCGTCGATTTCCGGGGGCGCGGGCACGGTCGCGTAGAAACCGGCGTTCACGCCGTATAGCGTGATGTTCTTGCCGTCGTAGTAGAATTGCTGCTTGACCCGGTCGTCCTCCATGTCGGCACGGACCTTGTCCGGGCGACGAACCCTTGCGTCGCCCGAACGGTGAAGAAGCAGCTTCTGCCCTGTTTTGAGCACCACTTCCATGCTGTTTTCCGTGTGAAGAGCGAACGATTTCAGGGAACTCATAAAATCGCACATTCGGCGCAGCGGTTCTTCGGCCATCGGAGAGATGGTCCCGATGTCGGCGGCAAAGACCGGGGCCGAGCCGCAGGCCATGAAAACAATGAAAAGAAAGACATGGATACTTTTTTTCCGAAACATATTTCCTCCATCCAACAATTTCAGAAGACTACGGCTTATAATTGCTTATGCCCGGTCCGGTCTTGTCGCCGTTGACGGAGCACTAAGGTTTGTAGTTGGTCATGCCCGGCCCGGTCTTGTCATAAACGTTGAAGAATTCGTCTGGCATGATCGTGGCGACGCCGTTTTCCGGTCTCTCGACCAACCGATGCCATCCTAATTCGCTTTTTCCACCGAAATGGCCACCGCCTTCGTGAACCGGGCATGGACCAAATCTCCCACCGCCATGTCTTTCAGATCGCTGATGCCGGGATCGACGTTGACTTTGACCGTTCTTCCGCTGGGATCCTGGAGGTAGACCTTATGGTTTTCCTTGTCGATCAGCATGACCAGCGCGGATATCTCGACGGTCCCCACCAGAACTCCTCCCGGCTTTTCCCCCTTTTTCGCCCGGGCAGCCATCACATCGACATTCTCCTCCGGCAAGGAGCCGGTGTCGCCGAGAAACAAAGCCACGGACTCGTAATACGTGACTTTCACTTGATCCCCGACCCGGACCTGGTCGAAATTGCGCGCGGCCTCCGGCACGTCGATTTCATGGTAGTTGCCTTCGGGCCCCTTCACGACGACGATTCGATCCTGCTTGTCGATGTAGACCACTTCGGCCGTCAAGGAAACGGCGTCCTCCAATTCGACGCCTTTCTGTGCGACCGCAGTCGATGCAAGGCAGACAATAAGGGCCATCATGACGCTCAATGCCGTGCTTTTCTTAAAATCCATACCTCTTAATCTCCTTTCCGTAAAGAATTTTTTGGTTATCGACAGTTCCTGTACCGTCGATTATTCATCCCGGTCCATATGAAATGCCGGGGATGTGAAAAAAAGGCGGCGTATCCGATCTCCGCCAAGCACACGGGTGAGTTCGCGCAAAGCGCAGTACATTGAAAAAAGAACCGCGAGCCAAATTTGAACCGCCCAGAAATGAGGCCAGACAACTTTGTCCAACATGTTGCCGATTGCGTCGGACAGGTTGCCGTATTCGCGAATAAAATCGATCAGATGCTCGATGAAGCGCACGAGAATGGCCCCTATCATATAGATCGCCGTCTTCCATGCAATATTGTAGATGAGGGGCTTTTCGGGGAATCGATTCATAAACGGCATCATATCCGCGATCAAAACGACCTTGGCGACGATGAGCGCCCCCACGGTCGCTGTCACGAAAGTCGATACGCTGATGCCGTATTGTTTGAGCATTAGGGAATCCGTGAACGCGATCAATTGGAAAGCCACGAAAAAAAAGGTCGCCGGAGGGATGGCCTCCTTGATCTCATGCTTCAATTTCGATAAAGCTTTACTCATTGCAAATCTCCTCGAACCAACATTGTTTCCGTTTTCATAATATCCAGGCAGTGCCCGAAAACTTAATAAGCAATATTCTTGCCATCGCGGAAAAAAGGTGGGTGCAAGAACAAGACGTGGGGGTTGGCTGTGTTTACCGGGTCGTATTGGTGTCTGCACGGGCGCAGGCCTGGACGCGACAGGGTCGATATGTCGTCGAAATGTCGAAATATCGACACGGATGCGCCGGAAGATCATGCGCGGCTGGCACGCGCGCCATGCAATCCTATGTGGAATGCCAAGAAGATGCTTTTTTTTCGACCACCGCCAATTCGAGGCCCCGAGGCGATTCGGCGCAGGTTTTTGTTGGCGGTCGCACCAGCGCAGGGCACGATTTTGCCGCTGCCAAGAATCAAGTCGTGTTCACCATGTTTCTCCATTCCCTGGCATTGCCCTGCCAAGAGCAGCGCATCAGGTCCTCCATGCCTTTATTCTGCGCGGCTTGTTTGCGCGACCGCCCCTTTAATTGAAAACATGCCTGCTCGCGACCGCATCCCGGCTATTTTTTCGTCACGCTTTGTTGCATAAAGGCGTGCAAACGCTTCGCCCAGAATTTGAAAGCCGCCTTGGCAGGCGACAACTTGCCGATGTCGAGTTTGCCGCCAGGCGCCGTGTCTATGCCTGCGGCAATTCTCTCGTTGGTCATGGAGTCGAGAAACTCGACTTCCATTGAGGCGCTTCCGACCCCCGTGTAGCTTCCGGTGGCTCCTTTCCTCACCAGGCTCACCGCCAGTCCGACGGGCACGACCGTGGTCAACCCGCTGGTTACAGGATTGCTCGGTTCGATGCCTGTCACGGCAAGTCTCATCCTGACCACGCCAGGTCCCGGTTTGCCCGTCAACATATCTCCCATTTCCTCGATGAAAGCGGTGTGGAAGTCCTCGGCCAGGTCGGTGATCTCGCTGGGTTTTCCAGCCCGATGGGAGTGGCCACGTCGATGAGACCGCCGATGCCGAATATGGTGTTCATTACGATTCTTCCCGCCGTAATTCCCGTCTTCTTCGCCTTGAGCTGGAGAATGGAATTGGTCAGGTTGCCCAATTCCCCCACGTTGTTGAAAAAGTTGGAAACTCCCTTCCGGGCGAACGGGGGGAGGATGAGCCTGTAGGTATCGACCACCGGCAGGTAGACATATTGGTCGAACTTGGCGTTGAATTTGTAAACGTTCCGGTTCATCCCCTCCCAGGGATCGTAGACTTCCTTGGACGGGTATTGCGCGTCCGGCTTCACGTACCGGGCTGCGGGGCGCATGGGTTCCGGCTCCTGTTTCACCTGCTTCGCGGCGCAGGAGGTCAATGTGAAAAGCAGCATGGCGCATGCCAATGCTCTCAAGATGGTTTGGCGACTCGGTTGATTCATCTTTTAGGCCCTCCTAGTTTCCGAAGAATCCGACGGACAGCCGCGATATTGCCGATTCCAAGGCTGATCGCGCTTGCTGTATCGTGCCGCCACTGGCGGCCTGAAGCCGATGTTTCATTCGGGCGGCAGAACATTTCGCGACTGTTTTCAGGTATCGAGCAAAAAGGCTGCCAATCGGAGGAAATCGATCATTGAAAGGAGAATGCGGTTGTTTTCGCGGCGTTCGCGGGTCTTTTCGCGGCCGCTTCGGCCGAAGGATGGCGTTCTATGTGTCGTTATTTCGACACACAGTCTGAATGTCGACTGTCCGGCTTTGGAAAGGGACGGGGGGCAAAAAGTTGGAATATGTATTGTTCGAATGCGCCGATGAATTTTAAGCTATAGCCGGACGACAGCTTACCGGATCCTGCCTTGTCAATGATAGCCCCGAAATTTCGCGTCTTATTTCTGGCGCGTATTTTGCAGAGTCAGGTTTGGCGAAATTTTCGAATCGCACAGGCATTTCGGGTTCCTTACCGCATGCGAAGCGAACATGCGGCTCAAACATAAATTCGCGAAAGAAAGGCCTGCGAATGCAACTTCAACTAGAAGGAGGAAGACTTATGAAACGCAAAGCTGCCATTTGGAATTGCTGCTTGGTCCTTGCCGTGTGCGCTCTTGTCGCGGCTATGCCTGCGCAAGCGGCGCAAAACGCCGCAGAGACCGGCTCGCCCGGCGCAACGAGGACCATCAGCGGCAAGCAACTGCCGGCGCCGGAACCGGAGTTCGGCGGTGTCATTAAAAAAGGCGCACTCGATTCGACGCCTTGGTGGCCGCCACGAGTCGTGGCGCCGGAAAAAGCCCCCAACATTCTGCTGATCATCACCGACGATTCCGGCTTCGGGATTCCGAGCACTTTCGGCGGGGTCATCCCGACGCCGGCGATGGACCGGGTCGCGAAAAATGGACTGCGTTACAACAACATCCACTCCACGGCCCTGTGCTCGCCCACGCGCGCCGCGCTGATCACCGGGCGCAACCACCACTCGGCCGGTTTCGGCGTGATTTCCGAACAGTCCACCGGATTTCCCGGCTACAACAGCATCATCGAGAAAGACAAGGCCACCATCGGCCGCATTCTGCTCGAAAACGGGTATGCGACCGCCTGGTTCGGAAAGGACCATAACACGCCGGCCTTCGCCGCCAGCCAGGTCGGACCCTTCGACCAGTGGCCGACCGGCATGGGCTTCGAGTATTTCTATGGCTTTGTGGGCGGCGACGCCAACCAGTGGGAGCCCAACCTGTTTCGCAACACCACGCAGATCTATCCGTTTGAAGACGCGGAGCCGGGGACCTGGAATCTGGTCACCGCCATGGCCGACGATGCCATCGATTACTTGCATCGTATGAACCAGATCCAGCCGGACAAGCCGTTCTTTGTGAAGTATGCGCCCGGAGCAACCCATGCGCCGTTCCATCCGACCGAAGAGTGGGTTAAAAAAATCCACGATATGCATCTGTTCGACGATGGATGGGAAAAACTGCGGGAGACCATCTTCGCCAACCAGAAGAAACTCGGGGTGATACCGGCGGATGCGGTGCTCGAACCCTGGCCGGAGAAGGTCCTCAAGAAATGGGACGACTGCACGCCCGAGGAAAAGAAGCTCTTTATCAAGCAGGTCGAAATCTTCGCCGCCTACGAGGCTTATAACGATCATGAAATCGGCCGGGTCATCCAGGCCGTCGAGGACATCGGCAAGCTTGAGGACACACTGGTCATTTACATCAACGGCGACAACGGCACCAGCGCCGAAGGCGGTCCTCTTGGAACGCCCAACGAAGTGGCTTTTTTCAACGGCATCAACGCGATGCCCGTGGACGTGCAGATGAAATACTACGACGTCTGGGGCACGGAGCATACCTACAACCACATGTCCGCCGGCTGGTCCTGGGCCTTCGATACGCCCTTCACCTGGTTCAAGCAGAATGCCTCCAGGCTGGGTGGAATCCGGCAGTGCATGGCGGTTTCCTGGCCCAACGGCATTGATGAAAAAGGCGGTCTTCGGGAGCAGTTCCTGCATATAATCGACGTGGTTCCGACCCTGCTCGAGGTGACGGGCGTTTCGGCCCCCGAATATGTGGACGGCATCAAGCAGGCGCCCATCGAGGGCACAAGTTTCGCCTATACATTCAAGAAAGAAAACGGCGAGGCGCCGTCGCAGCACAAGACCCAGTATTTTGAAATGATGGGCCAGTGGGCGCTGTATCACGAAGGCTGGCTGCTTGCCACCAAGGTGAACCGCGCTCCGTGGGAAGCCTATGGCGCAGCCAATCCCGATCCGCTGAACAATCAGGTGATGCAGCTGTACAACCTCGAAGAAGACTTCACCCAGTCGAAGGACCTTGCCGACCAGTATCCGGACAAGGTGGAAGAGCTGAAAAAGCTTTTTATCGAGGAGGCCGAAAGGTACCAGGTTTTTCCGATGGATGCTTCCGTTGCGGCTCGCGTCATCGCGCCGCGTCCGAACATCACTGCCGGTCGTTCGGAATTTGTCTACACCCGGCCGATGATCGGTCTGCCGCAGGGAGATTCTCCGCTGTTGCTGAACACCTCCTACACCATCACTGCCGAGATCACCGTACCCAAAGACGGTGCGGAAGGCATGATCCTGACTTCGGGCGGCCGTTTTGCCGGCTACGGCTTCTATCTGCTCGAAGGCAAGCCGGTCTTCTGCTGGAACATGCTCGATCTCGAACGGATCAAGTGGGAAGGACCCGATGCGCTTGCCCCGGGCAAACATACCGTCGAATTCGACTTCGAATATGAAGGTCTCGGTGTTGGCACGCTGGCCTATAACAGCATGAGCGGCCTCGGCCGTCCAGGCACCGGCACGTTGAAAGTCGATGGCAAAGTCGTGGATACCAAGAAAATGAAGAAGACCCTGCCGATGATCCTGCAGTGGGACGAAAGCTTCGACATCGGCTCCGATACGCTGACCGGTGTGAACGACGCGGACTACAAACCGCCGTTCAAGCTGACCGCCGAACTCGATAAGCTGACGGTCAAACTGGATCGACCGCATTTGTCGCCCAAGGACATTGAAAAACTCAAGGAAAACATGAAAAAGGTGGCAGCCGCCCGGGAATAACGTCATTGCGGTTGTGAAACGCGCGGGCCGGCTCGAAAGCCTTCGGGCCGGCCCGCGAAATTGCGGCCGAAGTGATAAAAACGAAAGGAGATGGAGCAAAAATGAAGACGAACATTTTAGGGATTGTGGTCGTCGTATGCGCGTCCATCGCGGTCGCCTTTTGCCTGCCTGCGTTTGCGGACAATTCCGCCAGCTCTTTGCCGCAACTTGCGGCCGGTGAAAGCCTCGGCCACGAGCTGACAATATCCGCAATTGCCAACTTGCGCGACGTTGGAGGCTACGCGACTGAAGACGGTGCGGCTGTGGTGCGCGGGCTCGTCTACCGGTCCGACAACTTATCTCTAAAGAAAGGTACATTCGAATGATCAAGAAACATCTGAACAAAGCCGTAAAAACGTTTTTATGCCGCATGTCCGCCTTGGCGCTGTCCACGATAGTCGTTTTGGGGACGTTTGCGGAAGCGAGCGCAGATGAGGCGGATGCCAGGCGCATACTCAAAGCCATGTCCGATTACATGGCAGCGCAAAAATCCGTCTCGTGCGAATACGATGCCATTCTCGAAGTCGTTTCCAAGGATGGACAGAAACTCGCCCTGGCCAGTTCGGGCGCCATTGCTATCGACCGGCCCGACAAGATCCACGTTACCCGCAAAGGAGGGTTTGCCGATGTGGAGATGTCTTTTGACGGCAACACACTGACGTTGCTGGGCAAAAATCACAATGTCTATACCCAGCTCGATGTGCCCGGCACGGTCGATCACCTGGTCGACGAATTGAGGGATACATACCAAAAACCGCTGCCTGCGGCGGATTTGCTGTTGTCGAATTCCTACGATGCGCTGATGCTCGATGTCTTCGATGTAAAGGACCTTGGCAGCGGCGTGGTAGGCGGCGTCGAATGCGATTTTCTGGCTTTCCGAACGGATGAAGTCGATTGGCAGATCTGGATTGCGCAAGGAAAGCGGCCATTTCCCTATCGATATGTCATTACCTCAAAGAAAATTGGCGGTGGACCGCAATACTCCATCCAGACCAGAAACTGGAAGACCGGTGAAGAGGCGACGGCAACGGATTTCAGCTTCAAGAACCTGACCAATGCCGAAAAGGTCGAACTGAAGAATCTGAAGGGCACGGATGATTTTCCGGAGCATTTCATCATGGAAGGAGACGCAAAATGAAAATATTCAGGATTATGCTGGGCGTTCTGATTGCCGGATTTGTCATGACTTGCGGACCCGAGGTCGAAGAGCGGATTTTTCTTTCCAAATCCCATCATTTGGTGCCGACGGCCGAAGCCAGGATCGGTCGTCCGCTTACCCCGGTGAGCGTAGCCGGGGTGGCGAGACGCACGGTGCGACGTTGCGCGGTAGGCGTATATCACTGCGGACTTCCCGAAGGCCGCTCTATGGGCAACCTGCAAGCCCAGAAAAGCTCGGAGTCGATTCCTCCAAAGAGACTTCCGGCCGCGTCCTGATTATGGCCTTGAGCCGGGGATTGGGAACCTCTGTTCCCAGAGCGGCGAAAGAAGCGGATGTGCGTATGGGCTTCGCCGCGTGTCGATATTTCGACATTATGGCTTCGGGCGGCGGATGCCCAGCTTTTTCATTTTGGAATACAGCGTGGTGCGCTTGATGCCCAGAATTTCCGTGGCGCTTGCCTTGCCGGAAATCCTCCATCCGGTTTTGCGCAGAGTCCCTGAAATGTGTTCTCTTTCGACATCCTCGAGGGTCATGTTCCGGAAAATGTCCGAAAAAGCCTTCTTCGGTGGCCGAATCTCCAAAGTCTTGCCCCCGCTGAGAATCATGGAGTGTTCGACGACGTTTCTCAGTTCCCTCACGTTGCCCGGCCATTGGTAGCGAATCAGGTCCTCCATGTCTTTTTTCGAAATGCGTTCGAACCGTTTTCCCATTTTTTCTTCGTACTGCCTGACAAAGAACCAGACGAGCAGCGGGATGTCCTCCGGGCGTTCTCTCAGCGGGGGGATGGCAAGGGGGAAGACGTTTAGCCTGTAGAAGAGGTCCTTTCTGAATTTGCCATCGTTTACCTCTTGGGCCAGATTCCGGTTGGTGGCCGCGATGATGCGGACATCGACCTTAAGGGTTTTTGTGGAGCCGAGTCGCTCGAACTTGCCTTCTTCGAGGACCCTGAGGAGTTTGGCTTGGACCTCTTGCGGCATTTCTCCGATTTCGTCCAGAAACAAGGTGGCGCCGTCGGCCGCCTCGAAACGCCCGGTCATTCGGGTCATGGCGCCGGTATAGGCCCCTTTTTCCCGGCCGAAAAGCTCGCTTTCGATCAGGGTGGGCGGAAGCGATGCGCAGTTGACGGTGACCAGGGGCCTGTCCTTTCGGGTGCTCAATCGGTGCACGGCCTGGGCCATCAGTTCCTTTCCCGAGCCTGTCTCTCCTTCGATCAGGACGGTGGCGTCGGTCCGGGCGACCTGTTCGACCTTGGCGAGGAGATCCTTCATGGCGTGGCTTCGGCCGACGATTTCCTTGTGCAGGTGTCGCAGTTCGATTTCCTTGCGCAAATGGATGTTTTCCTGTTCCAGCTGCGTCTTGAGTTGCTCGATTTCGAGCAGTCTTTCCCTCAGTTGCTCGTCCATGTGTTTGCGGGAGAGCGCGCCGGCGAATAAATCCGAGGCAAACCGCAATCGTTGAACGAGGTCTCCGGGCCATGCCCTTTGCTCCCGGACCGATACCAGCGAGCAGGCGCCCATCACCTTGCCCTCGCTGACCATGGGGACCGACAGGACCGATTTTATTCCGCTGGCTTGACAGAAGGCGCGTTCGTTTTGCGCCTCATTCGGGAATTCGTCCAGGCTTTCGATCGCCATGGTTTTTCCCCGGACGACATGGTCCATGTACCACGGCAATGCTTTTTTCAACATATAATCCGGGGCCGGTTCGATTCCTTTCCGGGAATATTCGAAAAACCTTCCGAGGCGGGTTTCGTCCTTGGAAAGCAACCTCAAGCTGCATCGATCCGCTTTGAAAAAGCCGCAGATTTTGCGAATGCATTCGTTTATTGCGTTTTCGAAGTCGTCTGGCGCAACCGTTACAAACCCTGCGGAAATATCGGCGATCAGTTTTTCGAATTGTTGCCTTTTCTCCAAACGGAGCCTCGCACGGGAGAGTTGCATTGATTTGACAATGATTTCACCCAGCATCCGCATCCGGGGAATGTAATTTTCGGGCCAGACGCGTTCCCGAGAATCGGACGATATGCACATGACATACTCCAAGGAACCGTCCACGGCGATGGGAACATTCACAATCGACCGGATTCCCCATTCTTCGTAATTTTTTCTGTCAATGCCCGCTTCGGCGGGCATTTCATCAAGCGAAGAGTAGCAGGAGACCTCGTGGCACTCCGTTATTCTATTGAAATGCCAGGGGTACATATCGATGGGAAGATCGACATGCCTCGGAAGGTCGCGCAGACCATCTCTGAATGCGGCGTAGGCGATTTGCCAGCTTGTGCCGTCGCGCAAAATTTTTACCATTACGCATCGATCCACTTGGAAGAATTCCAACATTCGTTTCAACGCGTTTTCTATCTCCGAATCGATCCGATCATGCGAGACACGCAGGGAATCGGTGGATATGTCGAACAGCAGGCGTTGGAAACGAAAACAATCCGTCAGTTTTTCCTCGGCCTTCTCTCGCAGACGGGTTTCTTGTTTCAATTGCCGCCCGGAATCTGGCAGCCGCTTGCGCTCTTCTGCCGACTCGATTGTCCTCTTTTCGCCCATACGTTTCCTGTTGTAACAATTTCCCTGTCGAGAATCCTCATAAAAGATCCCGTCGGTCGCGTTTTGCAATCCTTGATCGTCGTCAAGTCTCGCAGGCTCGTTCCCATTGCAAGAGCATGGGAACGAGGGGCCACATCCGGCTGCCAGTCTGATTTTCGCACGGCGGCAACTTCTGCGGAACCAAAGCGCGGGCAATGATTCCGTACGAGTTGCCTGGCAGTCAAACGCCCCCCGCAAGACCATTTGGTACCTATTGCACACGGAACATTTTTTAGCAACCCGGAAATTTGGGCAAGGTGTTGCGGCAAGCCCGACAAGCCGACCCTGACCATCGACCGGCCGAAGCTCTCGCCGGAAGATATTAAAAAGCTCAAGATGGCCATGCACGACAACCCGGCGAGCGAATAGCTCTCATAAAACAGGCGGGGCCTTGCGCGACGTCGGAGGCTATGAATCCCGAGACGGTTTTAATGTGGCTGTTAATTGTTTTGATTGTAGAATTGTATGAAGCCCGATCTTAACTCGATTCTGGTTTTCGGGGTTGGAAAAATTTTCCGCAAATATAGTCTTTGCCTTTTTGTTTCTTGCATTGGCCGGAGGCTTGTCGCCTCACACGAAAGGGCCACAAGGCTGGGACAGCTGGCAGGCTCCTTGGCACACGAGCTGAACCAGCCCCTCGCGGCGATTTTCAACGGCGCCCGGGCGGCCCTTCGTTTCTTGAAAGCGGACAAAATGGAAACCGAAGTGCTGGAGGATATTCTGAGAAACATTGTCGAAGACGAAAAGCGGGCGGCGAGCGTAGTTCGAAACGCGCAAAACATGCTGAAAAGACGCGATCAAGAAAAGAAACCGGTGGCCATCGACCGGATCGTGGACGAAGTCGTGGCCATATTCCGGAGCGAGGCTTCCGCCCGGCGCATCGAAATAGAAACGCGCCACGAAAATAAATCGCCCCGGGTCGTCGGCAACGACAACCAGATCAGACAGGTATTGCTGAATTTGATCATGGACGCGGCGGACGCCGTCTCGTCCAGAAATGTAGAAGACAGAAAAATCGTATTGACCACGCGCATGGATGAAAATTGGGTCGAAGTCTCCGTGCGCGATTTCGGACAGGGAATCGACAGTGAAAGAATCGGAAAAATCTTCGTGATCGACGACGACGAATCGATGCGCAGGAGCCTGATGTATCTGTTGCACTCCATGGGCTACTGCGTGGAGACGTTTTCATCGGCGGAATCTTTTCTGAAAAGGCAGGACTTCGATGGAAACGGATGCATCCTTCTCGACGTCCGAATGCCCGGAATGAGCGGTACCCAGTTGCAGGACCTTCTGCGCAAGGAAGAATATCACATGCCCATCGTCTTCATCACCAGCTACGGCGAATTGCGCATGGGCATACAGGCCATGAAGAAAGGGGCCTTGGATTTCTTGACCAAACCCTTCGACGACGAAGAACTCCTTCGAGCCATACAACACGCCTTGGAAAAAGACAGGCGCGCCAGGGTGGCGTATCTGAAATCCCGCGAAATCAAGGCCCTTTTAAATAAGCTGTCTCGCCGCGAATTCGAAGTTTTTCGGTATGTGGCAGCCGGAATGCCGAACAAGAACATCGCCTACGCCTTGCAAATCGCAGAACCCACGGTCAAAATCCACCGAAGACGCATCATGAAAAAACTGAACGCCAGTACGTTTGCCCATTTGGTCCGCATCGCCGAAAATGCGGGCATAGATACCGACGATCTCGCCCATTGAACCAAATCTTGCAGAACCACAGCCCACAGCCATGGTCGCCGGAATCGATGCGAAATATGGTCAAGGGGGGGCTTGGTTTTAATTTCGACCACTCGCTTACCGCCTCGTTCCAACGCTTCGCGTTGGAATGCATACCAGGACGCTTCGCGTCCGCGTTCCGCCAAGACCTCTTCCACCGCGTCAACGCCTATCCCATCGGCCTGCCTCCCATTCATCGCAGCAAAACAATGAAAAAAAAGGCCCGCACGAACACCGTTGCAATTCTCTTCCGGTCGCCGCGAAGGGAGTAGTCGGCGCCGGAAGGGGATCGACCATTTCCTTCCCCCCCTGCGGGGAAATGCCTGCGTTCGAGCGGGTCCAAAAGCATTCGTCCGCAGCGATCTGACATCCCTCCGCTTCGATCATTCTCGTCGCTTCGAGCATTTTCCGCCGTCAGTCGTTTTCGCCGAAATCGATCGTTTGGGTTCAGGCTCCATCCAGAATTCGCGGTATCTTCTGCTTCTTTTGATTCCTCTGTCGATGAAACCGGACAAAGGTTCGAACCGGACCAAATTCAGCTTCAGCTTCTCCAGGCTTTTCATTTCCTCGTCCGTAAGAGCGAATCCGTTTTCCACGCAAGCACTGGCCAGGCAATCTCGCGCCTGTTCCCGAAACGCGTCGTCGGTGATCAACCTTCCCAAAAAACGTTCCACGGAATCCTGGCTCATGCGTGGCGCCTCCCCTTTCCTTTGAAGGTTGTTTGCCGAGAGGTTGCCGGGAGATCGCGAATCCGCAAGGGCCGCAAAATTCCGGTCGCCCTTTCTGCCGTTTTGATCGCTTGTCACGAAAAGGCCGAAAAACGTTTCGGCTTTCCGAACTTGCGCTACATTTTGAAGCAAGAATGATGCCAGATACGCGGCATCCGCTGAAACCGTCAACAGCGGGATTCCCGGAACACAGATCGAAGAGCATTGAGTAAGGAGGTGTTGCGATTCGGAGCACATTGCGGGGCAATATGCTTTCAACTAACTGTAAAAGATAGGAACTCGCTTTTTGTCAACGAAACTACACCTGGCTTTTCGATTGTTTCCCGTCCGCCCGCGCCCGCCCTCCGCCGCAACATGTTGCGGCGGAGGGCGGGCGCGGGCGGACGGGGGCGTCGAATGGGAACGTGAATGTGCAAAAGATGTCGATGGATTGAAAATGATTCGCTGAAAGTCGGAAACAGCCCGGAAAATATGGAAAACGGCCCGTTTCGGGTCGCAGTTCGGCGCTGATCCCGGATTTCGAATTTTTTTTGGGGTGCGGGAAGGGACTCAGTCATCTGTTTATCGCCTAACGTTTCAAAAACTTCATCTTCTGTTCTACCTTGAAATTCAATAGGGTCAAAAGAATTGTTATTCCGTCCTTTTATAATTTCTTTAAGATCAAGATGATCTCCTTTACATTCTACATCTTCAAAGATGCTATTAGATACTTCAAGGAAATCCATTTTATTACAAAGCGTCAGGAACCTTTCAATTGTTAATTCTTTAAAAGAAATAGCCCCTATATTGCAATATCTTAAATCAATTACCTCCACATAGGAATTGTATATTACAAGCATATTGATATTTGAGTTTTCAATTTGCAGCCGAACGTGGCCTATAGCATTTACAGTCAATCTTCCGATAATAATGCTATTGCCAATATCAACTAATAATGCTATTGCCAATATCAACCGAAAGAAAACGGTGTTCATACTGTATTATGACATCACCCATGATTACGCAATTTTTGAACTCAATTTTCTTTGCATTTTCAATTCGTATCTTTATTAAATCTAAGATTTTATTTTTTAGAACAAGCGGGCTGTCAGAAAAAAGATTTTCAGTTGAATTATAATCATATCCGGCTAAATCAGCAGATAAATAATCGCTCTCAATTGCAGATTTGATAAGTGTTTCCTATGAGGTAACTGATTTTTCTCGTACGAAATTTTTCAATGAAATATTCATATTTCAAATGCTCGATTTTTTGAGGTTAGTGTATGGGTCACGCCTCGGTTTTTGAATTGATATTTAGCCTTAATCACTCTTCAAAGATTTTTAATGTGTGGCCTTATTCATCTTTCTCTATTATGCATTTTAGTGCCACTCCATATTTAGATAGAGAGGCCTTGTGGACAGTTCTATGGCAACTTTTGTTTATCCATATGCTTTTTCTATCTTGTCCATACCGAAGTTGCGCTTTCGACGTGGCGAACCTCAGGAAGCGGATCGTTCTTAGGAACTTCCACCCATCGCTTAATCGCTTCATCAGAGCTATATCCAGACTTCGCCATCTCCAGCGCAAGACGGACACAGCGCCACCGGAGAAGGGGGATATCCAATTCCGGGTCATGGTCACGATCATAACGCAATTCCTCGATAAGATAGCTTAGCCCATGCAGTGTCATCTTGGCGATGAGATCGCGTTGTTCCGCAGTCCCGCAGGAGAAAACCCGCTGAGCCGCTTGAAGAGCTTGGTTAAGGACGCGTTTTCGTCGCGTAGCGATCATTACGCCGACTTCCTGGAGCAGATCGTTGGGTAATGGTGGAATTTGGGAGGTTTCTTCCGAAGCTCCTATATGCCAAATTTGAAGTCCAATTAACGCTTCTTCCGCAGTTGCTGCTCCTTCCGAGGACAGGCCCATACGCATTAAAACAACGATCTCCTCAATTCGATCAGGCAAAAACATTGCAATGCCAGAGAATAGCCGAAATCCGGGTGTGTCTGTTTCATTTAAGGCCTTAGTCTTTATAAACAGAGCTTCGGAGTCTGGAGACGATAAATTGATTTCTGGCAGGATGTGCTGTAAGCCGATAATTCCTTCACGTAGGCCAAATTGACGTGCAAATAAAGGTTGAGGCTCGTCTCCAGAGGGCACTGGTAATCCGGTCCAACTTCCGACAGCGGTTGCCAAGCTCTTGCGTTCCTCATCCGTTATCTTCAGTGGCCGATGATGATTCTTGAGGCTCGCAATCGCATTGCCAACTTGCCAGAGGAATTGGTTGAGGTTCCTCTCGCCTTTTATAGCCTGCGAATCGAGGAACTTACGTCTAAAACTTCGTTCAGCCAATCCCGGCTCAGGTTCCGGCATCAACAAGAATACCCAATCTTGAATACCAGTTCCACTTGGAAGATTGTCAGCATCAGTTTCATTTTTTTGCCAAAGGGCTTTTGCAAGGAGGTCCCTTTCGGAAGTAGTTAGCCGTTCCCACATTACAAGCGGAATGAGTCGCGCAGCTGCCCGTTTTCGAGCTTCACCGCCCTTGCGCAAACCGCGTAGAACCAAATGAATGATCTCTGTCCAGCGATCCTCAGTTTCCGAGTCACGGGCGGGTGCGTGATCTTTTCCACAATCCAAAAGCAGATCCCCAGGGTCTATTAAGTTATTAGGGATTTCGAATCCGTCGAGTCCCGAGATCGGCGCGCTCAATATATCAAGGGGTACGTTTACCCTGTGGGATATTGGAAGCGATTCCCAAGCGCGTTGTAGCAAGTTACTTATAGGCTTCGAAAACCAAATTTTTTTGGAAATTCCCTCCATACGATAATATTTTAATCCTTGATTTAATATTTCTTCAGCACGCTCTGGAGTAAGCCTTAACACAAGCCGCGACAACGCTTCTATTGCAAACTGCAGCCGTGTATACCAGATTTCGTATGATGTATCCTCATGTGCCACTCTGGGAAGCGCATAAGAAATGACGTTGGTTACAAGATCATCCAACTTATTCGCCTCTTCCAGCTGCATGGCGGCAATGCGCGATCTCGACCAAACACGGTTGAAAACCGGATCGTTTTCGTTATTCACCAAGCGCAAGGCCAGGCGGGATGCCACAGGGTATTCGGTTTTTACCAAAATGTCTGCGGCAAATGCCAAGATATCGGAACCTACCACCCAATGCTCCAAGAATGGCGGCAGACCTGCCACCTCACATAACCGGATCGCCCTATATGCAGAAACCAATCGATCATATTCAGTTTTCTGGCTATGTATCGTTAGTCTTCTGCAAACGCCAAGGTCGAAAGAAGGGAAGTCTTTTTTTTCGGGTTCGCCCTTCATACTATGCAATAGATCCAGCTTCTGCTCAAATGCATCACACTGCAAAGTATGTAGTTCTTTCCAACGCTTGAAGGCTGGAGGGGCCTTCAGTTCCTCGTCAGTTGATGGCCGAAAGCCATGCTCGAATGCCAAAGCCATCCAAAGCGTCCAGCCTTCTCGTGACGGAGAGCCAAGGGTATTGCCACCGTGTGGTCTTCTGCGGATAATCGACAAGCTTCGGTTCAATAAACGCATCGCTTCACCGCTGGACCCCATTTCTGCCCAAATCGCGGCTTTTCGCGTCATCCACATTGGATCGCAACCTTCGTGGCACCATTCCTTTAACAGCTTGTTGAGTTCTGTGTAATCGGAAGCATACAGAGCCCATAAGCATTTTTCTTGCTGAACCCTTTGGGCTACATCTGGATGATCCTCTAAAAAGGGGGCAAGATCTAATAATCGGCGGTTGAAAGTGTCGCGGTCAAAACCTTGCCTATCTGCGGTCAATAGTGACAAGGCGATTTCTCGCCAAGCTTCGCGGATCTGTGGCCACTGGGCGGACTTTTCTTCCTTGCCGCCAATTTTTCGCGCTTGACAGTCGATCTCTTCAAGAATGGATTCGGCAACCTCCTCCACTTGTTTCGATAGCGGAAACAGCAGAATTTCACGTCGCCATACCAGTTCTCGCATCGCTGATAGTTTTTCGAGTGGTGACAACTCCGGAATGACCTCTAAAATCGCCTGTTCCCATTCCCTCGTCGATTGCTCGAAAAGATAATACTTTGTCGTCGGAATGAAGAGCCATCCTGGATAAACCTTGCGGTTGTGTTCCCACACTCGGACGACATTTTTAACTTCCCTGATAGGAAGTGGTCTGTCTTTGCCTCTATTTGGCGGTTCAGGTTCCTTCTCTGGAGCGTTTATCATCACTTCATCGATCGGCTGTAAATTATGGGGGATTGAAGCTCGCTTTTTTTTTGCTGGGGGTGGAGTTTGCCAATTGGAGATTTCATATGGCTGTCCGTATTCGAGTGAATAGAGGATCCAGTCGGTAGAGTAGCGATGACGCAGGTGGTCGGCCCATTGATCGGCCCGAGGGTGTCGGGCGAGGTCGATGGGTACCACGTTACGCTTCTCCAGCATGTTGGCTCCGGCCAAATTCGGACCCACTTTCCGCCGGAAATCGGACCCACCCGACCGGATAAACGTCACGAAAAATCCGTTTAAAAACGGACCCGCCTGAAGTCCCCCCCATTAATCCTGCCCCCCGGGTCGCCGATCAAGGTATCGTATCTCCATACCGTTGGATGGAGATTAAACAATGCCGAAGGCCAAAACGAGAAAAAGACGCTGCAAGATCTGCAAAAAATGGTTCATGCCCGACGTCCGGCACACCGACCGCCAGAAGACCTGCGGCCCGGAATGTCGAACCGAGCTGCATCGCAGACAGTGCGCGGAATACAACAGGAAGAACCGCAAGTCGTCGAAGGCCGACCACCTGCAGAAAAAGCTCGAAGAGGTCGATCTGTACTGCCGGTCGGCTCCCGACGGAAGAATCGACCCGGAGGTCGCCCGCTCCAGAATCGACCTGGATCTGCCCCGAGACGTCATTGCAGAGGCGATAGGTCTGCCTCTTCTTGTCGTGATCGAATACTTCGTCGAGCAAATCCTTCGGAAATACAAAATCGAAAAGGAAGCTGAGGAACGCAAAAGGCGACCTGCGGCGCGAGCGCCCTGCCCGCCGGACACGGGGTAGCGTATTCAAGACGCATCATGGACCTAACCCGCCGAAATCACAGGGGATATCGACGAACAAAGCGAAAGCGTCTTTTAAGACGCTTCATGGAGCCAACCCGCCGAATTTATTGAGGATATTCGCCGACTAACGGGATGCGTTTTTTAAGACGCAAGAGACATCGCCCCCGGAATGTGTTAAGCACCGGGATAATGGAAAACGAATGTTCGCATATCGAAATCGGCAGGATCGGAGAGCGGTTCGCCGAACTGCGAATCGCCGATCCCAGGGCCGAGGCGGAGATGGAGAAATCCATGAAGACCCGCGGGCAGATGATGCCGGTGGTCGCGGGCCGCTTCGAAGGGACAGTCTACGAGATGATCGACGGATTCAAGCGTCTCAGGGCCGCTGTCAAGCTGGATATGCCGAAGCTGGAAGTTCGCGTGTTCGCCGGGAATGTCCGGGCGGCCAAGGCGGCGATGATCCTCTTGAATTCGAGGGCGAAAACGATCTCGGAACTCGAAAAGGGACTGGTGATCCGTTCGCTGCACAGAGGCGAAAAACTGAGCCAGACGCAGATCGCGGTGCTGCTCGGGCGCCACAAGAGCTGGGTGTGCCGCATCCTGTCGGTGGTCGAGCGGCTGAGCGACGAGGTGACCGAGCATCTCAGGCTCGGACTGGTGAACATGACCGTCGGCCGGGAACTGGCGCGGTTGCCGCGCGGCAACCAGCCCGAGGCGCTGCGGGCGGTGATCGAGTACAATCTGACCAGCGACGAAACCGCCCGCCTGGTGCGGCTTCTGTCGGACCGGCCGGCCTGGGGCAGGCGCGGGATTCTCCAGTCGCCGAAAGAGGCGCTTGAAAAGCATCGACCGGACGGGCCGCCCGTCCGCCGGAGCGTGAAAATCATGGAAAGGCTGCTGAAAATGGAAATATGGCTCGCCACGACTCCGCCGGCCGTCTTGAAGGAGCTGTCCGAATCCGACGCCAAAAGAGTGCTGTCGGCGCTGGACGGCATCGAATCGGCGTTCGGCGGCATGCGCGAGTCGCTGCGAGAGAAGGGAGGCGCCGATGTTTGAATTCTTCGCCGACAGGGCGGATCTGGAAAATCGGATCGTGTCGATGCGCGCGAAAGGCTGGGCGATTCGCGCGCTGGCCAGGCACTTCGGAATGGGCCGCAACACGATCAGAAGGATACTGCGCAAAAACGAGGCTCGTCGCGACCTGGGACACGACGCTCTGGAAGACAAAAGGAAGTCGAGCCGCCCGAGCAAGCTCGACGAGCACCGCCCGATGATCGCGAGCCTTCTGGAGGAGTTCCCGAACATAACCGGAGTCCGGATGCGCGAGGAACTCGTCGCGGCCGGGTTCGACGGGGGAAAGACCATCGTGTGCGATCTTCTCAGGGAAATCCGCCCCCGTCCGAAGATCGAGCCGGTCGTGCGATTCGAAACGGAACCAGGCCGGCAGGGGCAGATGGACTGGAGCCCGTACACGATAGACTTCGTGGAGGAGGGAAGGCGCAAGGTGCTCTGCTTTTCCTATATTCTGGGCCATTCGCGCCGGCAGTACCTGGATTTCACCTTCGACCGCAAGTTCTTCACCCTGATTCGCAGGCACCAGGACGCCTTCGCGTATTTCAAGGGAGTTCCCTTCACCTGCCTCTACGACGGCGAGAAGACGGTGGTCCTGCGCTGGGAGGCCGGACAGCCCGTCTTCAATCCGGCCTTCTCCGCCTTCGCCACCCACTACAACTTCCGCCCGGTCGCCTGCCGGCCGGGAAGGGCGCAGACCAAGGGAAAAGTGGAGAAACCCTTCCAGTACGTCGAGACGAATCTGCTCGGCGCCCGCAAATTCACGGGTATGGCCGACTTGAGATCGACGGCGCAGTGGTGGCTGGCAAATCGCAGCGACACGCACATACACGGAACCACGGGCGTTTCGCCCCTGCAGCTGTTTGTCGAGCGCGAAAAGTCCGCGCTGCTGCCGCTTCCGGCGCATCCCTACGACTCCTGCGAAGTCGCTCTCAGAGTGTGCGGACCCGACGGCTTCATAGAGCACGACACGAACTTCTACTCGGTGCCTGTCGAATACGCGGCCGACATTCTGACCGTGAAGGCCTCCGAAGAGGAGATATTCGTCTACAGCCCCGACCTGGTCCGGATCGCCCGCCACGAGCGGCGGCCTCTGGGGGCCAGGGAGAAAATGGAAGATCCGGCGCATCGCCTGGCAAGCAAGGTTCGCTACGGCCTGGAACCGGTGCGGGAGGCGTTTCTGCGGCTCGGCGAGCATGCCGGGGACTTTCTCGACGGCCTCAAGAGCGCCCACCCGAGAAACTGCGGGTTCCAGGCGCGCTGCATTCTTCGGCAGAAGGAAAACTACCACTGCGACGACATCGACGCGGCTCTGGGCCACGCCTCGAAATACCGCGCCTTCGACGGCAAGTCGGTGGAGCGGATTCTCAAGGCCAGGGCCAGGCCCCGCACACTGGAATCGACGGCGAGGCGAAAAGCGGGAAAGCTTCTGGAGAAACTTCCCGAAGTCCGTCAGCGCCCGCTGTCGGAATACTCCCGGCTGCTAGGGGGAAAGGAAGAGTAAAATGGAAGAAGATCCCATGGAAAGACTTCGACGAATGCTCGAGGAAATGAAACTGCGTAAAATCGCCGAGGAGCTCGACGCCGTTCTGTCCGAGGCGGAAAGGGAGGGCCGAGCGACATTCGAGGTTTTGGAGCGCCTTTTAGCCATGGAATACGCGGCGCTGGCGCAACGTCGCATAGAGCGCAGAATCAAGGACTCGAAGCTCGACGAACTGAAGCTTCTGGACGATTTCGACTTCGACTTTCAAAAATCGATAGACAAAAGGCAGATCATGGACCTGGCGACCCTGGGCTTCGCGGAACGCGGACAATGGCTGATTCTGGCGGGCAGCTCCGGCACCGGCAAAAGCCACATCGCCAAGGCGCTTCTCCTTCTGTGCTGCAAAAGGCAGTACCGCTGCAGGTACACGACCGCCTCCGACATGCTGCGCAGGCTTCTGTCCGGCCTCGCCGACGACACCGTGGAGGAAAAGCTCAAGCAATACGTCCGGCCGCAGGTCCTTCTGATCGACGAAATCGGCTTCGACCGCCTGGAGCAGGAGGAATCGCGCAAGGCGTCGCTGTTCTTCAAGGTCGTGGAGGGTCGCTACCGCAAAAACTCGACGATTCTGACCACGAACATCGACTTCAAGGCGCTGGGCGACTATCTGGGCGACCCGGTGATAACCGCCTCTCTCGTCGACAGGATGGTCCACCACGCGGTCATAATCAACATCGAGGGGCCGAGCTACCGCATGCACGAGTCCGAGGCCCTGAACAGGCCCCCCGACAAAGGGAAGAAATGAAACGGCGTTTCTCCGAAAGGGAACTCCGGGAGCTGCGAAACGAAATTCCCGTCGAAGAACTGATCGAAAATCATCTGCGCATGCCGGTCAGGCGCGTCTCCGGCCGCTTTCGGTTTTCATGCCCGATCTGCTCGGGCTACGACACGTCGGTGCTGTACGAAAAGAATCTGGCGCGATGCTTCTCGTGCCAAAAGAACTTCAACGCCATCGACCTTACCATGAGTCTGACCTCTCTGGATTTCGTCGGGAGCGTCGAAAGACTCAGGCAGTACCGCAAATCAAGACAATCGGCCAAAGCGGGAGGCGAGACCGCTTCGAATCGACACGGCTTCGCCTCCATGGCCGAAATCATCCCTCCAATCCTTCCCCCTAAGGAAATCGGCGCCGTTTTCAAGAAGGAGCCCCCCGAACAAGACGCTCCGCTCGCCGAACGCATCGACAGACTGGAGAAAAAAATCGACCGGCTTTCATCCAGGCTGGATGCGCTCGCGGCGATGTTCGAATCCGCAAAGCCCTGATCAATCTTCGAATCGTCTGAAAAGCTCGACATGAAAGGAGAATCCGCGCAAGCCCGCACAGGATGCCACATCCTTATGCAAAGTTCGGTCTGCCGCCGGATCGGTGCAGGTTCCGCCTTTTTCTTTTGCGGGCGGGATCGTGGCGGGCTCCTTCTTTTTTTCTTGCACGCGGGTTTCGGCGGGTTCGGGGCGGGTTCGGGCGGGGTCCTGAACGCGAGGTCAAGAAGCTTCCAAGCCGGAAAACAACACCTGTTTTTCTCGATTTAGTCAACTTCAGGCCGGGTCCATTTTTTTGCACGGGCGGGTTCAATCTTCACCGGAGCCAACATCCAGCATGCGGCGGCGGTGAGGCGACAAATCGAGCCATCCTGCCAGATATATTTTTGGTGAGGATTTTCCCAAGTTATCACGCACCCATCCCGACCAGTGCAGGAAATTTGGATCGTCACCCGAAAAGCCTATTAGAAGCAAGACTGTCTCCATCATAGCTTGTTGCACAGTATTCACGAACGGTGCGAATTTTTTTGGGTATTTTCTAAAATCTTCTTCAGTGAATATGAAAGGAACGTGAGAAGGAAACGACCCATGAAGCTTGACTATTCGAGGATTTGGGGCCGACGGGAGCGCTTCGGGTGTTCGAATCACGCTGTATGCCCTGTCAGCGACGTGAATTCGTGCACGTTCCAAAAGAGTATCCCAATTGGTGGTGAAAACATCTCTCCAGGGGAGTCGTAACAGGCGTATATGTAATTCGTCTGGAACCAAATCGTTGTCTGGCACCATCTTTTTAATAAAGCGGTGCAACGCATCCCGTCCGAATGCAGCCTCGTATTCCTGGGCAAGACGGAGAAACCCGCTTGTTCCCGACGCTTCAGCCTTTGCGCGCTCCAAGCGTTCTCCGTCTCCTGGTGGATAGAGTTTGGTGCATAACATTTCAGCAACTTCTTTCCAGATTGGAAACGGTCGAGAGTCAGGCCCCGCTTTCATTGCATTGCAGCTGAACCCGGCTCCCACCATTACCGAAGCGCAACTATCGGGTTGTTTCCACAGTGCCTCACGAACTCGATTTATATGACTTTGGTCAGGAACCATAATGAAACCTCCTATGCGTGGGTCACACCTTGATTTTTGAAATGCGTTGTCGCTTCAACCGCTATTCAAGGGTCTGAACCCATTCGTTCTGAGCCTATGCAGAACCCTATCTACTTGAAAACCAGGCTGCCGCTTCGGGCTGAAAGAGACGGAATATAACGAAAACCTCGATGGGCAGCATAATTATCGATGCAATCTTATCTATTTTTGGCATTGATTTCGTTTCCGTAGGCAGGTAAGGCGGCCACAGGCATTGCGGACTTTTTTCGAGCTTGCTTAATCCGGAGCGGTTCGATTCGGATATTTGCATGGACATGATCGGTCGGTTCCGTTCGACCCGTCGCGATCATTTGTTTGGGAATCTGGTCAACGTGCGGCAAAAAGGCCCAAAGCAATCTTCCCCGGCAATAATCAAAAGAATTGTCCTCGACCCACCAATCCTTCATCATGGACTGAATGGAATCATCAGGGTACATCCGGATCAAACCTCGCTTTGGACTTCCAGATATCTTCGGAAAAACGGGCGACTCCCTCTATGTCCTTTATCTCTTCCCCGGCCAGGGAGTCCAAGGTTTTCAGCCCTTCAAAATAAACGTCATCGTATACGGGCGGTTCGAACCTGATTTTCGGTTTTCTTTTTTTCTCCTCGAGCCTTTTTCTGAACTTTTCCCTCAATGCTTCGAGATCGGCCTTTTTTTCCTTTTGTTGCCTGGCGGTCAGTTTTTCGGGTGTTGTTTGCGGACCGCCGGAATCTTGTTCGTTCTCGTTTCGGATAAAGTCAGGGATACTGAAATTCAAAGTTTCCCCAGGCCTGGCCGTGAGCATGGGGAACGTTTTGTAGACAAAATGAAGAAGATCCTCGGTAATCGAATTGAAATCGTGCACGTATTTCTGTATGGGGCCTGTAATGATCAAGGGAAGCTCCCTTTCGAGCCTCACGAACAGTTCGTCGTCATCCACGGACCACCTGACGAACTCCCCCTCGTATTTCGGACTGTTCAGCTCGATAACCTTTTTATTCGCCCCGACAGCCTGCAACGCGGGATCGATTTGCAAATATGCCTCGTCGCACCAGGGGCCGAAATGATGGAATTTCCAAGGCAGGTTCGTATAAGTTTCCCCGTTGCGATGCTTCGCATGTTCCAGATCGGCAAGATAAACGTATTTTATCAGATGGATCGGGCCAAGCTCCCGTCCTCCAAAATCCTCCTGGCCAGCCGTCGCCAAAATAAATTGCAGAAGCCGATCTATTTTCTGTATATCCGGGGAAACCATCTTTGAAACAAAATTCCCAAATTATTCAACAAGATTTCGTAAACATCGCCAGGCAGCCTCAATGGCCCAACAACCACAAACTAACAAATTGCACCTCGATTGCAAGGAGGCCAGCTTCTCCTATGAACTCAATCAGCCAGGAATAGGCAAATCACATTTTACCGAATGTTTTGGCGTTCCATTCGGGCGATCCAAGTTCGCCTCTGAATCTGCCGACCCCTTTTTTCCCCAAATTCGGAGGAACAAATTCGCTCTCATTAACAGCTTGGCGGTCCCGCTTCAACATTTCGGGGAAAGCATCTTGATATAAGCGCGATGAAGGCTAAAACGTCGTTCCTTTTCACCGCCTTGCCTCCGATCCCTTTTCCAAAATCGCCTCTAAATATTTGTCGGTGGCCTTATTGAGCCACTTTTCGAATTTATTCTCCACGGCATTTTCGACTTGGAGAGCAAGAAGCTGTCCGATGATATATTCGAATGATATATTCGAAATGACGGCTGGATATCCGCCTTTTTCTGTATGCCCCGCAGATATATTCGACGGTCTTTTTGATGTCGTCTCGAGAGGGTTGTGGCTCAAGCCTATTAACGACTTGAATATCCTTCCTTAACGATTTTCAGTCTTTCAACGAATGCAATTCATCCAGAATTTTTTTGGACATGGTAATAGCTTTCATGGCGATCGTGCGAGTTGTTACGTTCCCATTGCACTCGTTCCAATAATCGGCCTTGATTCTGTCATAATGCAGGTCTTTTAACTGGTTGGCAATTCTCCGCTTTGTCTCGTTGTCGCTTTTTCTCATATGTTTTCGAATATCCGTATGAGCACCGCCACTGTTGAAATTTATTTTTTCCGATTCGAATATATAGTTTTTCGCCATGCAAAAAGCGGCGTAATAGGAACGGCTTGTCGAAGACCTGTAACACGCCTCTTCATTGCATTGCTTTGCGGCTACGTTTGCAAGGTGTTCTGCGACTTCAATTAATTTTGACCAATCAAACATCATTCTCCCCCCAGGAACGCAATGCTGAAATGAATGGAGTCCGTTTCAAGATCAAAGTCCTGATCGATGTACCATTCCTCGAACCTGAAATATCGTTCCATGCCATCGTAAAAGTCGCCATGCCACTATATCCAGCCAACCAAAGACGGCTTCCATTCTTCGTCCGGCATAACGGAGAACACCACGGCGATCGGTGTCCCGAAAATTTCGGGAATTTTTTCGAAGCATTTATCGACGAATTCCGGCGGGTTGTCGCGCACGTCCAGATCTGGGTTGTCAGCGATGAACGTCGCAAATTCCCAATTGTCCTCTATGGCATTTAGGGCGGCCTTTTCTAACGGGTGTCTCTTTTGGGTTGCTTTCTTGTACAACTTTACGTACCTATCGAACTCGTCACGCTTGTTCAGGATGCATACCAGTTGAATTAGGTTGTTTAAGTATCTGAGGTCCGCCGGGTTTTTCCGATAAGCGGCATCGGCTTTTTCATAGGCCTCTTCGTGGAGATTGAATAATTTCAAACTGAGAGAATAATTGTAAAGATGCTCAGGTAAACCGCCGGATTGCTGTACGGCCCTTTCGGAATAGCTTTTCATGGATTCGACGTCGCCTTCAAAGCACGCAATCATTCCGAGGATGGCGAACCCATAATCGATACTCACGTTGTCCTTGATGTTCTCCGCCCTCTTTCTCGTTCGCTTGAGGTCTAACTCGGTATGGTCGAGTGTCGTTTGAAACCGGTTGATTTCGTCAACGAGGCCCTGAATATCGGGTTGAGCCAATCCTGTTTGGGTTTTCATTTTTACATCCAGTCGCTAATGATTGTCATTTTTTCCCGTCAGCAGTCGAAAATATATTCGCGCCGGAGGTCTTTTGTCAAAGCGAATTTGTTTTTTTACCAAAATAGATTGTGCGCCTCCTGTTGATTTTCGCGCTGATCTGTTTGGCGTCGGCGGATTTTTCAAACAGGTATATTTTAGGACGATGTGGCGTCTGAAAAGATGGGATAGCGGGGTTGTCGTGGGTAATTCGCCGGCTGCGCGGGCAGGGGAAAGCGGCCGGATGGTGGTTTGGCGGCTGTGGCTTTTGTTTCGTTTATCGTTTGAGGAGGCCCTTGGGCATGCCGTAGGCCCGGTGCCTGTGGGGATTTTTCTCGAAAACCTCCTGGATTTTTCCCTGAATTCCCTTGATCGCTTCGAGCGGGGACTGTACGATCGATTCGGATGGCGGTCGAGAAAGGAAGAGGTGCCATTGGCGGCGAACACGGCGGCATCGGGTCGCCGCGTGCCATCGACTCCTTTGCGAATCGGAGAAACACGGAGAAACGGCTTTGCGAAAAACGATTCCGGCATGCTTGGCGCTGGCGCTTTGCCTGGCGTCGGCGGCGCCGTCTCAAGCAGGGCGAGAGAGGGTGCGGTTCGAGCACCTGTCCACGAGGCAGGGGCTTTCCAGGGCCGTGGTGTACGATATCCTCCAGGACTCGCGGGGGTTCATCTTTCGCCGTCGATGTCGGAAACCTGGAGATGGAGAGCCTCCTGCAGCCTCAGGCCGCAGGAATAGACGGTCGTCAGATAGACTCGGTTGTGAAACGTGCGCGTATGGCCGAGGACGGCGTCGATTTCGGCCTTTGTCAAAACGCACGACAGGCTTCTTTCGGGTTGGGCGCGCAGAATCTTGAAAAGATACCAGTCGCGCTTCAAGACGTTGACGAAAAAGAATTTGATTCCCGAATCGCATATTTTCATTGTACCCGGGGACCATTTGGTCTCGTTGATGCTATGGAGGAAATAATCCTGAACTTCGTCCTCGTCGATCAAATCCGGCGTTTTTCCGCAATAATCGACGAGAAGGCGGACCGAGCGCGTGTAGCAACGCTGGGTGCCCTCGCTCATGCCGGCCAATTTTAGAGCTTCGATGGATTTTGTGTAATCAGGCGGTCGGTGCTTTTTTGCAGAAGCACGGCCACTGTCGGCGTTGTTTCGTTGGCCAGATCCATTCGGTCCGCAGGAGCTTTGGCTTCGAGTAGCTTTGTACCTTCGCGCAGTTCGGAAAGCAAATCGTTCACGCCGAATCCGTAGGACATTTCCACATCGAGCATGTGGCCGGCAACCTGCAGGGCAAGTGGCAACCCCTCCAGTTCTCCAACCAGTTCCATGCACGGCCCGCGATGCAGATCGACCACTTCCGGAGCCAGGGCTTTCAAAAGCCCAAGGGATTGTTCTTCCGTGAGAACGGGAAGCCTGTATATCGCATTCGGAGTGGGGGCCAACGCCTGCGCTACGCTGCCGGCCCTTGTCGTGATCAACATGGCGCAACCGCTGCCGCCAACCTTGAACGGCATGGCGTGTTCCTGCTCCCATACGTCGTCCACAATTAAAAGCATCCGTTTATTGCGAAGCAATCCTGTCAGTTGCGCCATGGCTTCTTCAAGGGTTTTGGCTCGCAAAATGTCGTCTGTTCCCAGTGCGCGCCCCAGGTCGCCAGTTCGGAGAACAGATTTGGCGCGGGGCCGAGGGACACCCACAAAGTTCCGTCGGGGAATTTGCCGGTTACCTCGTTATCATGCGCCAATTGGGCGGCAATGGTTGTTTTTCCCACGCCGGGCCAACCCCGGATTGCCGTGAGAACCTGGACCGCGCCGCCCGGCTCCCCCGTCCGCTTGATCCCCAACCGGGCTTTGAGATCGGCCAGAGCATCTTCACGCCCAATGACAAGAGGCGGCATCGGGGGAGCGCTTCCAGGTCTTGGTCGAGCCTGGGAGTATGATAAAGTCGCATTTAGCTCCTCTATGTTGATTCCGATCATTTTCCCGTGATCGGAAATCCCACCGGCCTTCTGGGATACATTGGCATCGATTTTTTTATCCATTTCAATGCTCTCGTTAGCTTCTCGGTATTCCGATTTGCTTTTGGCAGGAAAAGATCGGAAAAAGGCCCTGCCCCCAGACTATAATCCACCCGTTTCAAAATGGAATCCCAAGCGTCCCTTTTCATCTCGTCCAAATCCACTTTCTCGGACAGCCCGGGCTCGGTGAAAAAATCTTTCCTTTTTATTAATTTCCATCCAGCTTTTCGATCACCGTTTTGGTCTCTGCAATTTTCGTTGACAATGACCGGGCCCCTGTCTTACACCATTTTCATAAGAAAACACAGTCAGCGACGTGCTTTTTCATTTACATATCGATTCTGGTTGGGAAAAAATGTCGATTCTGCGTGTCATCCTATTCATAACGACGGTCAATGCCATGCTGGCAGCGCCCTGCATTTGCGCCGCCGGAGAGAACGACGCTCAGCCGTCGGGGCAACCAAAACAGGTACTCCTGATGGTCGCTGCGGACTACGGCACTCCTTGGCACACCATGGTCTACAAGGCGGTTCGCGACGCATTCGACGCGGATCTCCATGCGGAAATCAAGCTGCACACCGAGTTTACCGGCATTATCCAACATTTCAAGTCCGGGTATTTGGAAAAACTTCGCGACTTGTACGCCCAAAAATATGCGGACAAGAAAATGGACCTGATTCTTGTTATCGGAGATCCGGCGAGCTTTTTCCTGATAGAGTATGCGGAAGCCGTTTTTCCGGGGGTGCCGGTGGTATCGGTTTACGAAGAAAGGCGCAAAAATCAAGTACTGTCGAATCCCAATATGATCGGCGTGATCGGGGCGACAAAGATACGAGAAACATTGGACGTCGTACTCGCATTGCACGCCGATACCGAACACGTTGCCGTCATCGCGGGTTCTTCCGGGGTGGACCGCTTTTATGAGGAAAGCGCTCGGGACGTACTGGGAAAGTACGAAGGCCGCTTTGACGTAATCGACCTGACGGGTCTTGCCATGGACGACCTGCTGGCCAGGGTCGCCCGGCTTCCGGAAAACACGGTCTGCCTCTATCTATTGACACTCAAGGACGCCGACGGCAAAGAATTCATCCCGCAAAAGATATTGCCTCGCATTTCCCAAGCTTCCAACGCACCCATGTATGGTCTTTGGGAATCTTCCCTGGGATACGGAATCGTGGGGGGGTACTTGTTGAGCGCCGAGTCGAGCGGAGCAAAGGTGGCGGAGATCGGATTGCGAATCCTAAAAGGGGAAAAGCCGTCGGACATCTCGTTTTCCCATGATCTCAACCACTACATGTTCGATTGGCGCCAATTGCGCAGATGGGGCATCCTCGAGCGAGACTTGCCTGCCGAAAGCATCGTGCGATACAAGGAATTATCGTTTTGGGACAGGTACAAATGGCGGTTCATGCTGTTTACCCTTTTTATGGTCGCGGCGGGTCTGGGATACGGTCATTTCAGGACGAAAGCCTTCGGGGAAAAAATCAAAAAGCAGGAAGAAATACGACGCTCGCTGGAAGCAAAAGTGGAAGAACGAACCAGAGATTTGCAGCGGGCCAAAGACCGGGCGGAGGTTGCGAACCTGGCAAAAAGCGCATTTCTGGCCAACATGAGCCACGAACTGCGAACCCCTCTGAATTCGATTTTAGGGTTTTCCAGGCTGCTGGAAAATTTCGAGAACCTCGAAAAAAAACAGCGGGAATATCTCGCCATCGTGCATCGCAACGGCGAACACTTGCTCGGCCTGATCGAGGACGTACTCAATTTGTCGAAGATCGAAGCCGGACGAATCACTGTCGATCACGCCCTCGTCGATCTTTTTCAAATGCTGGACGATTTGGAAGACACCATGCGATTGCGGGCGGAAAAAAAAGGTCTTTCCCTGGTATTCACGCGGGACGAATCGATTCCTCGATTTATCGATGCCGATGGCACAAAGCTTCGACAAGTGCTGATCAACATCGTCGGAAACGCTTTGAAATTCACGGAACGGGGCGAAGTGGCCGTCCGCGTGAAACCCGGCCGCTCCGGAATGGCCATGGAAGAAAACAGGACGGATGAGTGCTCGCAGGGCCCTGCTTCAACCGTTGGGAAAACGGAGGCGTTGTCGTTCGAAATTTCCGACACGGGACCCGGGATCGCCCCGGAGGAACTGAATCTTGTGTTCGAGGTCTTCGAACAGACAACGACGGGCAAGATGGCCGGCAAAGGCAGCGGGCTCGGGCTTTCCATCAGCAAGAAGTTCGTGGAACTGATGGGCGGCAACATCCGGGTGGAAAGCGAAGTCGGCCAAGGCGCCACTTTCGCTTTCGACATCCCTTGCAGGACGGTCGAACCAGTCGGCAACCGCAGTTCCACATCCTCCGGTCGAGCGACTGGACTTCAGCCGGGACAGCCCTCTTTCAGATTGCTCGTCGCCGACGACAATGCGGCAAGCCGGCAACTTATAATCGATATCCTAAAACCCCTTGGCTTCGAGCTTCGAGAGGCCAAAAACGGAAGACAAGCCGTGGATTGCCATCGCCATTGGCATCCGCACCTCGTCTGGATGGACATGTGCATGCCCCATATGGATGGTTACGAAGCCGTCGCGGCTATCAGGAAGAGGGAGTGCCTGATCGCCGAATGCGAAAAGGACGCTTTCCGGGTTCCGGTCAAAATCGTAGCGGTCACGGCCAGCTGCCTGGAAGATGCCCGAGAATCCGCCCTAATGGCCGGATGCGACGATTTTCTCCGCAAACCCCTTCGGGAATCCGATCTGTTCGCCATGCTTGAAAAACACCTCGGGGCGCGCTTTATCTACGAGGCGAGGCAGAACGAGGAAAAACGGCCGGAAGAAACCTTCGACATGGACGATTCCATCGCGGCATTGCCCGGCGACCTGCTGCGCCGGTTCAAAACCGCTCTCGTAAACACAAAAATGGACGACGTGGAGGCCATCGTAGAAGAGATTCATGCCATGGACGGCAGACTCTCGGAAAAATTGGAAGCGATGGCGCAAGAGTTCGCATACGATGAAATACTGGATTTGATTGCGGGGAAAAACAAGGCGACATGAATACGCCAATAGAAAGGCGGGACTGCTCTTTCCCGGATTCAAACATGTCGATCACTCTTGAAAAGCATCTCAGTACGTGTTTTACTTGCGACGCGAAAGCGGGGGAAAGAGTGCGGCCGGAGGACGCATTCGAATCCGCCGCCCCCATTTCGACATTAATTGGAAAAGGAGAAAAAACAGGGCAACATGGATACAACCGAACACGCGGCTCGACCGCCGGAAATTCTCGTTGTGGACGATGCCCCCGAAAATTTGCGCCTGCTGGTGGAAATCTTGAAAAGACAGGGCTACGTTGCGCGGCCCGCGCGCAGCGGGAAAAGCGGATTGCGGTCCGCCCGTTCGAACCCGCCGGATCTGATCCTGCTCGACATCCTGATGCCCGGCATGGACGGATTCCAGGTATGCCGGGAATTGAAAAGCCACGAAACCACCAAGGACATTCCGGTCATTTTCATTACGGCCTTGAAAGACCTTCGAGGCAAAATCGAGGGGTTCGCAGCCGGCGGAGCGGACTATATTTTGAAACCCTTCGAAAAGGAAGAGGTGCTGGCTCGCGTGGAAACGCATCTGACCAATCGGCGGCTGCAACGGGACTTGCAGGAGGAAAACGCCCGGTTCAAAGCCCTGGAAAAAGCCACTTTCGAAGGAATTTTCATCCATGACGGCGGCCGCATCCTCGAAGTCAATTCGCGGTTGTGCGACATGTGCGGCTATCGCCGTGAAGAATTGATCGGCAAAAGCGCTTTGGATTTCGTCCCTCCCGCGTCGAAACCTCTTTATCGACGAAGGCTCGAAGCGCCGGACGACACGCTCCTCGAGGAACAGATCGTAAGAAAGGACGGTTCCTCGATTCCCGTGCAGCTTCAAGGCGCGTCCTTGGTTTGGGGCGGACGGTCCGTCAGGGTCGTCGCCGTACGGGACCAGAGTCTCCAGCGACGGCTGGAAAAACAAAACCGGGCGTTTAAAAACGTCATTTCGCATTGTCACGGATTGGGGCCGCTCGTGGGAACCAGCGCCGCAATGTCGGAGGTTTTCAAGCAGGTGGCCGATGCAGCCGCCACCGATTACGGCGTCATGATCACCGGAGAATCGGGGACCGGCAAGGAGCTGGCGGCGCGGAGCATCCACATGCTGAGCCAGCGGGCGGACCAGCCGTTTTTGCCGGTCAACTGCGGCGCGGTCGCCCAAAGCCTGTTCGAACGGGAATTCTTCGGCCATGTCAAAGGCGCCTTCACCGGCGCCGAACGCGACCGCCCCGGCTACTTCGACCTCGCGCGCGGGGGGACCATGCTTCTGGACGAGGTCGGCGAATTGCCCCATTCGATGCAAATCAAGCTTCTGCGGGCGCTGGAAAGCCGGGAGTACATGCCGGTCGGCGGCGCTGTCCCCAAAGCCATGGACGTTCGAATCATCGCCGTGACCAACCGGGATCTTGACGAATTGCGCAGAAAGGAGCTGCTAAGAGACGATTTCTACTATCGGCTCCATGTCCTGCACATCCATATCCCCCCTCTGCGCGAACGCAGAGACGACATACCGCTCCTTGCGAACCATTTGCTGCGGCAAGAATGCGGCGAAAAGGCCCCGCCTCCACTCGCTTCCCGCACCCTTACTCGCATGATGCAGTGCGACTGGCCCGGCAACGTACGCGAATTGCGAAATGTCCTGCAATCCTACATTGCCACGGGTCGAATGGGTCCCCCTGGACAAGACGGCACCGACGCCATGGAAGCGCCTGCGAAATCGACCGGGTTGCTCCAAGCCCTCGAAGAATACGAAAAAGGACTGATTCTTCAAGCTCTGCGGAAAAACAACGGCAACAAATCCGCCACCGCCGCCTCCCTGAAAATCACCCGCCAGGCCCTCTACAACAAACTGAAAAAATACGATATGGAAAAAATCTGACAAATCCCGCTCAATGCGTGGTTTTTATTCCGGCCGCGCTATCACCGCCTCGTTCCAACGCTTTGCGTTGGAATGCATACCAGGACAATCGAGTTTTGCGCCTTGCCGTCGATCGCAACTGCACAGGTAGATAAATCTTGCATGGTTTCCAGACTTTCCGGGCTTTTTGGACAGCGCCATTGTATAAAAGACGGGGCGGAGCCTTCTGGCCCCGCCTCCGCAGGAAATTCGACTTGATGATTGCAAATTTACGGGGACAGCGGGCACGGACTCGGGGAACACATTTGCGCCGGACCGATTTCTTCTTGTATTTCCTTTCGCGCGAATGTTCTGACAGCTGGCGGCTCGAATGGGGAAGGTCCTTTGTCCGCATTTGTCCGAACCTTTTTTCTTTCTTGCCTGGCTCGTTTCGTAATTTCGTTCATAAATGTCTCTCCTTTATCTTCGCATTTTTTTTCTGTATCATATCGCCTCCGCAAAGCAATCCTTGTTATATCGAGCTGCCCGGCTATGGCAAAATCAGATCGCACCCTTGCGAGACAAATATCCAATAATCGTTTCCCGCTTCGAAGGATTCAAGGTCGCTGAAATCAGGCTGGCCCGAGTTATGCGCTTGCCAGCCGCTTGCAGTCAGCCCCCATACCGCCGAATATTTTCCGCTGATGCCAGACAGTGCGTCGGACACGGACATGCCTGCGAACGCGTCCCCGCCGAGGAGGTTCCAGCCGGGGACCAAGGCCATGTATCTTGCCGTGAGGGAGTGGAAGGTGCTGACTCCGTCGTAGCCGATGTCCTCCAGTTCGTAAAGAAAACCTGTCCCGGTCGCGTCGAAGTCCTTATAGGAATAGGAAGCTTCGGTGACCGAATCGCCTCGGGCCGGAATCAGTGCGTCGGTGATGCGGACGTATTCATCGTCGAGGGCGGTACCTCGCCAAAGGTGGAACCCTGCCGTATCCAGCTCGGATTTCGTATGCCAGAACAGCTCCACGCCGTCTTCGAGGGCCGTTGCCGTGAAGCTGCCAAGCTCGATGAGCAGAGGATAGGCCTGGTCGCTGTTGGTTGCGTTGAGCCAGCTGCGCAAGCCGCCGGTCAGGATCGTTTGCTCGAACAATGTGTTGTTGGTCAAGCGCAGGGCCAGATACTGGCCCGCCGGAACCATGAAGGTTTCGGGTTCCTTGGACCCGTCGTCGAAAATGTCCAGCGCGTCCATGTTGTAGATCTGGGAACCGTCTATGATCAGCGTCGCCGTATCGCCGGACACGAATCCCGCACCGCCGTCCTCGTAGTAGCCGATTTCCACCGTGAAGCTTCCCAATGAGGGATTGCCCGAGAACATGAGCTGGCCGCCGAACGGGTCCTGGAAAGTTGTGTCCACGTCTGCGGCCGCGCCCGCAACCCAGACCAGGGATACCCCGTTGGCGATGGCCAGGGAATCTTCGGCCTGGGAACTGTCGCCTTGCACCATGAGGTAGATATTGGCTCCCATGTTCTTGTCCTGGAGGACCCACCCGCCGATCCCGGTTTCGCCGGTCCCGCCGGCGCCGAAGTCGGTGAAATGGTCCACCACGGCCCACAGGATGTTGTTGGCCATGTCCACGCCGTGGTCCCCCAGATTTTCGGTGGGCGCGCTGTCTCCCAGCCAGTTGGCGGCGCCTTCCGTGTTGCCATCGACCGCCAGAGGCCAGGTGTCGGTGTCTACATCGTAGTAATAGAGACGCAGACTGCTTTCCTCCAGTCCCGCGATCTCGTCGTCCGTGTATTGCAGTTGGAGCACGGCGGTGAACTCGCCGTCTTCCAGGCTGCAATGGACTTGCAGGTATTTGTCGATGGCAACGGCGCCAGCGAGCTTCGAGGCGTTTTCCGGAGCGTCGGCGACCTCCACGATGCTGAATACGGCGTCATCGATAGAATCGGAATAAAGAGTCACCTGGCTGCCTCCGGCGGTTTTCGTCGCGTCTCCTCCGGCCGGGAGCGCTCCGCCGCCGCAGTCGCCGCTGGACTGCCAGAATTCGGTCAGGTCCGATTCCAGGGCGATGTCGTCGAAAGCCACCATGGCGTTCTGCGACGCCCCGCCCACACCCGCGCCGCCATCGCCGGCGTCGTAGCCGTCGTCGATGGCTTCCAGGTCCCAGGCGCAGGGCTCAGACGTTCCGTATGTCCACGCCTTACCGAACAGCTTGTTGCCCACGGCGGCGAACTTGAGCATGCAGTCCGAAGGGTCCACGCCGGTCGCAGTCCTCGTCGCCAACATGGAGTCCGTGCCGGCGACGCGCTTGTCGATGAAAAGCACGCCTTGGTCGGTGATCCCGAACAAGTAGCCGCTGTCGTCGGCCTGGCCCCTGAGAAGCAGATGGGCTTCGTATTTGTGCTCCCCGGAAATATCCTGAACCCGGGCCGAAATGATGGCGTCGTCGTAGTCCGGAAAATCCACGCGGCCGGTCAAATGGAAGGGGGTGCCAGGGTATTCCGCGAAAAGCTCCATCCGGTCGTTGGCGATATCGACGACGCTGCCGCTGCCGCCGGTGTCTTCGTACTCCCAGTCCTGCTCGGTGACGTTGCCGGGAAAGGCGTCCGACCAGGCGTCCATCGCGGTCGTCTGAGTCTGGTAGTCGGTGTAGTCACCGGTCCCGGCTTCGTTTTCCCCCCGGATGCGGATGTAGTAAATTGTTCCCGGGTCCAGGCCGGTCACGTCCGCGAACCCGTTTTCCAATTCCTCCGCGCTTGCGACGACATTGGAGAATGCGTCGTCCGTAGCGACCTGATAGTCCCAATCGGTTATACGATAGCCGTTGTGGTCGGTCAGATCGATCCGGAACCCGTCCGATGCCGCGTTCGAAATGGAAAAGACTGGATTCGCGGGAATGGAATAGTTCCAGTAGGAGTAGAATTGGACCCTGTACCAATTGTTTCCCCCGGAAGAGCCGCTTTCGACGTAGCCGTCATTGTCCGCGAAACGGGTCCAGGTCCCTCTCGAATTTGCGCTCAAGTCGTCGGCCGCGGTGCTTTCTTTCGACGAATAATCCTCGTCGTCTCCGGAATTGTATGTGCAATCCTCATTTCCAGCGTTCTCGATTTTCGATTCCCAGCCCTGGATCCCGATGTATATGTTGTCCGCGTCGTCTATGGCAGTGCCCGTCCACAGAACCGACGTGTCGTCTGTCGTGCAACCGTTGTTGCAAGTGCCGTTCCAGCGCTTGCAATGCCATGACGAATATGCGCCAGTCCCGGAATAGGCGTCCCCGATCTGAAATCGCACCTGAACCACCGGTTCCGCGCCAAGGGTTTCAAAGCTTGTCTCGGCGTAGTATCGCTGGGTGCGGATTTGGTAATCGATGAAGACCGGGATGGACCCCGTTGTGAAACTTATGACGTCACCGTAGCCCGTCCCGTCGCTGTTGGTGGCATAGGCCCGGACGAAATAGGTCGTTGCGGGAAGCAACCCGGACATGCCCGAACTATAAGTACCGGTTGACTCCTTGCTCCCAAGTTCGGTCCTGGCGTCGTAGATGCTCGGGTCCGACGATGTACTCCAGCAAATTCCATGCTGCAAGGGTGCATCGATTCCCAAAACCACAAGATTGCAGGTGATTGTCGCCGAAGAAGTGCCAATGCTCCCTGCGGATTGGGTCTCCATGATCGGTGGAAAAGGCGGGGGATTGGACCGCAAATATGGATACCCGTTGTTCCTGTCGGGAGAAATCGTCCATACGCTGTCGAAATCCCACCCCGCGTTCGCAAAAATGCTTTGGTCGGTCATTTCCGACGTAGTTTTGCCTTCCCCCAAGGCACTGACGTCATATCCGGAGACTTCGGTATCCCAGAAAGAATTGAGTGATCCTTCTGTCTCATAATTGTATCCTACCAAACCACCCACATTTTGTTCGCCATCAAGATTGCCGGCGCTATAGCAATTAACTATAGAACCGGACAAGGCAAAATTGCCTAAAAGCCCGCCAACAAACATTCCGTTTCCATTCTCGTTTACTCTGGCGACGCTGTAGCAGTCTGTAACCGAGCGATGGCTTTTGCCAGCCAAACCTCCAGAACCACTCCCTCCGGAAATGATCCCATCACTATAGCACTGCGATAAAACAGCCTGGTTAACACCGACCAGACCGCCTACGTTGTCATCTCCTGCAACATTCGCACTGCTGCGGCATAGAACCATTTCCTTTTCGCCAGAAGAATCCGAACCACCGACAAGTCCTCCAACAGTAGCCGTTCCTTCAACGTTACCGGAAGAACCGCAATATTCGATTTTGTATCCCATGAATAATCCAACCAGTGCGCCGACTCTAAAGTGTCCCGTGATATCGACGTTTTCCAAAAACAGGTTTTTCAGTCCGCTATAATTTGAGAGGTTGTAGGGCTTGACAACCCCAAATAAACCAATGTTATCTGAATTTGGGCGGTTGATCGTCAATCCATAAATGGTGTGGTTATAGCCGTCATAGGTGCCCTTGAATTGGGTTGTAAAATTGCCGACAGGCGAAAAACCCTCGGCGTTTCCCCCGTCGCCGTCATCCCAGTTGGCGGTTTCGGATGCATCGATATCCGCAGTCTGGAGGTAATGCTTGTCCCATTCGGAGTCGTTTTGGGACAGCCAGTACAGGTTGTCCAGGGTGGCGATCTGATACGGGTTGTCGGTGCTGCCGTCGCCCGCCGAAGGCGGCGTAGCCGTCTGGGCGAACAGTGGACTGGTCCAAAGCGATAAAACCATGGCAATTGCAATCAGATTCCTCACGAAAATACTTACTTGCCTCTTAAAACGTGTTTTCTTTTCCGGTTCGAACGAAGCGTATCCGTCCATTTCTCTACCTCCATTTCCTGTTGCGATTTTTTCCCGTCCTTTTCCGTTATCCGCGATAGACCTTTTTGTGACCCGGAAACGGAAGCGCCGAACAGCCAGGTCCTTTGCGGCCGCACGGCGGCCGGTCCTCGAGGCACTGGTATATCAGGATTTATGCCACCTTGGGCAAACAAGCCCCAAACCTTTAATGGCGGGGCTTTCGATGTGTTTTATTGGATGCGCAAAAACAGGCGAGTGTAAAGGAACGTTGACACAAGTCTTCTCAATTTCGGGAATGGGAGGGCCGAAAAGTCCATGGCTCTGAGGGATTCAAGGAAATGTCAACATAGACATACAGCACTGTAAACGATCATCTACATGATTCTCTCGGGATCGGTTCGATGGCAACCGCCATCATTGATTTTCCGCGATTTTTTTCAAAATGAATGCGCCTTCCTCCATGCCGAGACGACCGTCGCCGTCCACATCGGCTATCGTTCCGAGAATCGCTTGCCCCGGCTCCGTTCCGACCAGAATTTGAAACAGCAACACGGCGTCATCCAACCCGATGCCATCGTCATTGTCCAAATTCGCCAAAACCGGGAGCGTGATGCCGACAGACCGAAGAACAAATCGGCCTTCGGCGGACGACGTATCGTCGCCCAGAAAGATAAGGCGAGGTGTCGTATAGGGAAAACCGAACAAGGGATTGCCGGAAAAAGAGGAATAATCTCTCGTCGCACCCTCCAGAATCGCTTCGCCATCGGCCCGGAGGATGTAGCCGTCGTCCGAAATCAGCAAGTCGTAGGAATGCATTGCAGATGCGGTGTCGAACGCGACTCCTTCCGCATGGGTGTGCAGTTCGCTCGTTCCGCCTTCCTGCACCCATATTTCATCCTCCCAAAAGGCCAGCTCGATGGCTTTGGCATAGTTGTCGCCGGTCAAGATGACGCTGAATCCGGCGCGGTCATCGCTGGCATGGCTTTCTTCCTCGATCTGAACAGCGAAAGAAAGCATATAGCCCTGGCTCGGGTCCATGGATTCGGGCAGGGCCTCCAAGGGCCGGCTTGCCGGAGAATCGCTGAAAAACCCCGCCATGTCGTCGGTGTCGGCGCATGTGTCCAACCGGACATATTCGCCATCGACGTCGAAAGTCTGAATCGCCTGATTGCCGCCGAACGGGGGGAAAGGGTAAAAGGCGTACGTCCATCCCTGGGCGGCCGGAAGAGTTCCAGCGGAAGCGTCATACAGGATTATGGTTTCGCCCCTGGATGTTGCGGGCAACAGCAATGAGCCAATGACTATAAACAATAAAAAGATATTCACTGGACAGCCTCCGTTTTTTCTGATCAAAGACGAAAGATATTGGGCCGCAGACGGGAGCCGTGCCGCTCCAGCCGAAAGATTCGAACGGGGTTGGTTCTCGTTTCGGCCATGCCTCGGCGGAACGCGGACGCGAAGCGTCCGGGTATGCATTCCAACGCGAAGCGTTGGAACGAGGCGACGGCTAATCCATCTGTTTCAAAATGGAATCCCAGGCTTCTTTTTTTATCTCGTCCTCGTCCACTTTCCCGGACAGCTCGGATTCGGTGAGAACTCCTTCGAAAGCTTCGAAAGATGCATTATACAATGCATTCTGAAAGACTTCGTCCAGGGCCGATCTCAATTCGCCCGCATCGAGATAATAACCTCCGGCTTTTCTGCGCTTATTCGTACGTTTGATTGCTTCCAGGGAATTTCGTATCGATTTTTCCCACGACCGGGTCGAACGCCGCTCCGCATGCTGCTTGATCAAATGGATAAGCAATATTTCCATATAGCTTTCAATCTTGTTGATTTTGTCATCGCGGCTCATCTCCTCCATTTCCCCTATCAAGGCCAATGCGTCGTCATAGCGTCCCTGTTCGATATGATTTTTCAGCTCAAACAATTCTTCCATTGTATTGTCCCAACCTGAGTATTCGATTCAATAACAGTTTAAAAAGTTTTCCCGTTCCACCCGAAGATGTTCCGTTCCAAGTTTTTGAAATCGATGAAGACCCTGTCGGGGCGAACACGCAATTCATCGTTTATAAACTGACAAATCCTGCTCGAAAATTCCGAGCACCTGTCTGTCGGCAACCCGATGCTTTTCAGCTGTACGAAGGCGGCCGGTTCGGCATCCGCGCCAAACATCATCTGTTTGTTGGCTTCGATGGACACCATTACATACTGTTCCGGCTTGGCCAGCATGTCTGAAATGAAGCCGGATGCTCTTTCAAGAATGCTTTGGATGTCCGTATCGTCAATTTGGCGGCTTGTTTCTATTTTGAAAAATGGCATGCTTTTTCCTTTCCTTTTTTTGGTTGAACACCTGCAACCCCCTTGCATGCGCGGGGTCGTTGCCGAACGGTTTCGTCTGATTTTTCCATAACGCTGTCTATTATGCAAACAAATTCGGACGCGATATATCAGTATCCCAATTGCGGCGGCTTGTGATGCGGCTATGTCAGGATTCGTTGAAACCGGTGAAGCCACGAACATCTGCTGCCGTATTCAAAAGGCGCCGGAGGACAAAGCCGAGGACGCCGACAAATATGGTATGATTTGAGAAATCGTCGCCAAGCAAACGTCATGTTCAAGTAAGCCGCTAGCGCGGCAGCCCCCAACGAACATCCTGCCATTATAACAACATGAGTCCTCCCGCCAAAACCGTTTGAACCGAATGTAAAAAAATAGGATACCTCTCCTGATTGATTTTATAACCTCAACAAATGAAAGGAGAGGTATCTTGGAAGATTATTGGACCATCGTCGGATACCGGGGCGAAAAACGGAAAATATTGATCGTCGACGATACCGTCGCCAACCGGTTCATGCTGCGCGACATGCTGGAAACAGCGGGCTTTGCGGTATGCGAAGCCGAAAACGCCGCCAAGGGTTTTATGCAGCCGCGTCAGAATCAAGGCCTCGGTGGGCGTTTCATACGGCGCGGAACCTCACAGGGCTGCGGAGCTGGTTATCGCCAGTGTCAAGGGCGTTCCCCGCGTACTGGAAAAAAACGAACCGAAATGCCTGCTGAGGGGCATCGGCGACAATTCCGTCGATCTTCAACTTCGCTTCTGGATCGAGGACCCCCGCAACGGCGTGGCCAACATCACCAGCGAAGTGCTTTTCCGGGTTTGGGACACGTTGAAGGAAAACGACATCGAAATTCCCTTTCCCCAGCGCGACGTCCATCTGGATATCTCGCAACCGGTGCGCTTCGTCCCGGAAGCATAGGGACTTTGAAGCAAATAAAGGCTCATCGCGGATTTGTGGGGAAAGGTGCCTCGATGGTAACCAGACCATCCTGGTCTGGCATGCCTCGGGTTCCAAGCGGCGGCATATTCGCGATATGGGACCAGAGCTTCCAGCTCTGGTCGCGATACCGCGAATATGCCACTCCCTCGAAGCCAAGACACACCAGACCAGGATGGTCTGGTTACCATCGAGGCACCTTTCCCCACAAATCCGCGATGAACCGGCAGATTTACGTTCCACACCGCCAGGAGCACCGCGCATCGCTCCCGTCGATTCCAATGATAGGTTGGCCTATCATTAACCTGCCCTTTTCCAATGATTGCACCTTCTCGCCCATTCGTTAAATTTAATTGCGAATGACGTGACATGAACCCGAATAATTCGACCTACCAAGGAGAAGAATGCCATGAAAGCCTTTGCAATGCTAATTTCAATTCTGGTTACTGCCGGATGCTCCGCGATCAATGTCGCGCAGTACAGCGAAAACAAGCCCCGCCTGGACCTGTTTCAGTACTTCGAAGGGGAAACCAAAGGCTGGGGAATCGTGCAGGACCGCAGCGGCAGGCTCACCCGGCAGTTTGTCGTTGAAATAAGAGGTACCATAGATGCCGGCGGAAGGTTGGTCCTGGAAGAGCATTTCAACTGGAGCGACGGAGAAAAATCCAGCAGGACTTGGACCATCGAGAAATCGGACGACCACACCTTTGCCGGAACGGCCGGGGATGTTGTCGGCACTGCCGAAGGCAAGGCCTACGGCAATGCGTTGAACTGGCGTTATAAGCTTCTTCTGGAGGTGGATGGAAGCTCCTGGAAGGTCAACTTCGACGACTGGATGTTTCTCCAGCCCGACAATGTACTGATCAACCGGGCCGCCATGAGCAAGTTCGGTTTGCATGTCGGGGATGTGACCATTGTTTTCAAGAAATAGACAAATTTAGATGAAAAAAGGTGCAAGCCATGAACAGACCGACGAAAATCATCGTTATTTTATTTTTAATAGCGCCCGTTGCGGCTTTCGGAAGCATTTCCGGCCTGGAGCTGCACGGAGCGGGAGAATTCCGTTACTTGGGATTCATCAAGGTGTATGACGCGGAACTCTATGTTCAAGACCCGGTTGCGGCGGAGGAAATTCTAGACGGAAAAACATCGAGATGTCTGAATCTGCGATACAGTGTCGCGTTGAAGGCCGACGACTTCAGGAAAAGCGCGGTCAAGATACTGTCTCGCCAGCATGCGCCGGAGAAGCTGGAGCGCGTTAAAACCGAAATAGAACGCTTGCACAACGCTTACCGGGAGGTTGGCGCAGGAGATTCGTATTCCTTGTGCTACGATGCGGAAAGTCAAACGACCACGCTATCGTTGAACCGGCAGGAGCTGGTGTCCATCGTTTCTCCGGAATTTGCAGAAGTCTATTTCGGCATATGGCTGGGGGATAACGAGCCTTTGGATGAAGGATTGAGAAAACAGCTGTTGACACCTGCAAAAACAAAGTGATAAAGAGGGATAGCCCATGGAAAAATTCCTCGATGTATACGGAAAACTCAATGCGGAAAATTTGCACCTCTTGAAGGAAGTCTATGCCGAAGAGGTTCGGTTCATAGACCCGGCGCATGAAATTGTCGGACTGAAGGCCCTTACCGCTTACTTTGACAAGCTGTACGAAAATATCGAACCGCCCCGATTTCGTTTCACCCACTATGTGAAAGGCGAATCCGAGGGATACGTGCAGTGGGAAATGGAGTTTTCGCACCCCAAGCTGGGCGGAGGCAAGGCCATCACGGTGCCGGGGACAAGTTTTGTTCGTTTCGAAGGTTCCGGCAAGGTGTTTTTCCATCGGGACTACTTCGACTTGGGGGCCATGCTCTACGAGCAGATTCCCGTGCTGGGTCGAATTGTAACGTCCATCAAGAGGAGGTTGGGGTCATGAAGATTCTGATAACAGGAGCCACATCGGGCATCGGAAAGCAATTGGCGCTGGATTACCATGCCGATGGCCACGAAGTATGGGCTGCGGGGCGCAACCCCAAGGCGCTGTCCGAACTGGCGTCAAAAGGGATTCATGCAAGCCAGGTGGACCTGACCGATAGAAAGGAGAGCCTTGCATGGTTCGCAACGCTCGGAAGCCTGGACTTGGCGATTTTGAACGCAGGCGCCTGCGAGTACATCGATTTGCCCGATTTCGACAGCGAACTGGTGGCGAGAGTCATGAGGGCCAACGTGGAATCCATGGCCGTCTCCATTGAAGGCGTGCTGCCGCTGTTGCGCGAAGGATCGCGCCCGCACCTGGTCGCGGTGGGCTCGTCGGCTGCCTATGTGCCGCTTCACCGGGCCGAAGCCTACGGCGCCTCCAAGGCGGCCGTCGCCTACATGATCGATACGCTTCGCATCGCGCTGCACCGGGAAAAAATCGACGTCAGCCTGGTCTGCCCCGGCTTTGTGAAGACGCCGCTGACCGACAAAAACGACTTTCCCATGCCGTTTCTTGTAAGCGTAGAGGAAGCCAGCCGGTACATACGGGACGGGATCGCCAGAAGAAAACTGGAAATCCATTTCCCCAAGCGCTTCACGTACATCTTAAAAATGCTGAATTTTCTGCCGCGCTCTCTATGGCTGCGGCTATCCCAAAGGATGGTGCGAAAATGAAGAAGATCGCAATTGTCGGAACGGGAATTTCCGGGCTTGCCGCCGCATACTATCTTTCCAAGCGCAACGATATCACTCTGTTCGAGGCCGAAGACTACATCGGCGGACACACCCATACGGTGGACGTTGAAAAGGACGGGGAGAAGGCGAGCATCGATACCGGGTTCATCGTATTCAACGACCGCACCTACCCGAACTTCATGAAGCTGCTAAAGGAGATCGGCGTCTCCTACCAGCCCACGGAGATGGGATTTTCCGTGAGAAACGACGCCGCCGATCTGGAGTATGGCAGCCGAAACATCAACGGCCTTTTCGCCCAACGGGGCAATCTGCTGCGGCCCCGGTACTGGAACATGCTCCTGGATATCTTGCGGTTCAACAAGGACGTGCTCAAGGACAACGACCGGAGCAGGACCATCGGCCAGTACCTGGAGACAGCATCCTACGGCGCACTGTTCAAGGAGAACTACCTGCTCCCCATGATTTCGGCCATATGGTCCATGGGGCTGGAAAGCTGCCTCGATTTTCCGCTTCAGTTCTTCGCCCGTTTTTTCGACAACCACGGCCTTCTCACCGTGACCGATCAGCCGCAATGGTACACCGTCAAGGGCGGTTCGAGCAGCTACATCGAGCCGTTGACCGCCAGATTCCGGGACAGGATAAGGCTGAACACGCCGGTCGGGAGCGTTTCGCGCCGGGAAGACGGCATGGTTGTGGAAACCTCCGGCGGCACCTTCCTCTTTGACGATGTGGTGCTCGCCTGCCACGGCGACCAGGCCTTGAAGCTTCTCGCGCAGCCCACGGACAAGGAAAAGGAGGTCCTGCAAGCCTTCCGGTTCTCGGACAACCAGGTCGTCCTGCACACCGACGCGTCCCATCTTCCGAGAAGAAAAGCCGCCTGGTCCAGCTGGAACTACCGCATGGTCGATGACGGAAAGGAAGCCACGACGCTGACCTACTACATGAACATGCTGCAGCGCCTCGAAAAGAAACACGCCTACCTGGTGACCCTCAACCAGGAGATCGACGACGCTCACGTCCTGGCGAGGTTCCGTTACAGCCATCCGGTCTACACCGCCGCAGCCATCGCCGCCCAGAAGAAGTGGCATCGCATCTCGGGGGTCGAAAACATTCACTACTGCGGGGCATACTGGTTCAACGGGTTCCACGAAGACGGCGTGCGAAGCGCCCTGAGGGTCTGCGATATGCTGGAGAAAAGACCATGAAATCCGCGCTATACACGGGAAAGATTTCCCATCGACGATACATTCCCAAGCCGCACCGGTTCTCCTACGGCTTTTTCATGTGGTTTCTGAACCTGGACGAACTGGACCGTCTGCCGGCGATGGGGCGATGGTTTTCCACGCGAAAATGGGCCGCGAGCCGTTTTCACCGCCAGGACTACCTGGGAGATCCGCAACGGCCTCTTGGCGACAGCGTTCGGGAGCGGATGCGGGAGCTGACCGGGCGGCCGGTCGGCGGGCAGGTATGCGGCCTGATGAACCTGCGCACGTTCGGGATGTACTTCAGCCCCGTCAATTTCTACTATGGGTTCGACGGAAGCGGGCAGTTCACCCACTTTCTGGCCGAGGTCTCCAACATTCCCTGGAACGAGCGCCATCAATACGCCTTTTATGTGGCTGGCGGCGGTCGTTTTCCGGCCCATGACAAACAGTTCCATGTTTCCCCGTTCAACCCGGACAACCAGTTCTACCGCTGGAAAATCGGGGCGCCGGGGGATCGAATTGGAGTAAGCCTCGCGGTCCATGACGAGCGCGGGCGCATTTTCGAAGCGGGCCTCGACCTTGAGCGCCAGCCGCTATCCATCGATACCGTTAAAAGGCAGTTGCTGAAAAAGCCTGCCATGACAGCCTTTATAGTAGGGGGCATTTATTACCAGGCCCTGCGGCTTTTTCTGAAAGGGGTGCCCTATGTCCCCTACCAGACCAAGGAGGAAATGATATGAACACCACTGCGATCAACGGAAAATTCGATACTTACGAGACCGTTTCATCAGACGCAGGCCCTTCGCGTACGGAAATGTCTCTGATGGACAGGTGGGCTCGTTCCCTGGTCCTGAAGATGATGGACCGAATCCGCTACGGCCGGATCGTTTTGACCGACGGGGAGCAGCAGTGGACCCTGGGACGCGAGCAGGGCCTGACGGCCCGCATCGCAGTGCTTCATCCCGGGTTCTACCGCAAACTGCTCTTCGGCGGCTCCATCGGGGCAGGGGAGGCATATGTGGAGCGGCTTTGGGAATCCGAAGACCTGGTCATGCTCGTAAGGCTCATGGCATTGAACATGGCCCAGCTGGACAAGATGGAACACGGGTTCGCATGGCTTCTGCGTCCCTTTCAGCTGCTCGCCCATTTCGGAAACAGAAACAGCAGGCGCGGTGCCAGGCGCAATATCCTGTCCCATTACGACCTGGGAAACGACATGTACAAGAGTTTTCTGGACCCGACCATGATGTATTCGTCTGCCATCTACCCGGAAAAGGAAAGCAGCCTGGAAGAGGCCTCGCTCAACAAGCTGGCCGTGGTCTGCCGCAAGCTGGATTTGAAGCCGACGGACAGGGTCCTGGAGATCGGTTCCGGCTGGGGAGGGTTCGCCGTCTACGCGGCTCGCAACTTCGGATGCCACGTCACCACCACCACCATTTCCGAAGCCCAGTACGAGGAGGCAAAGAAAAGAATCGCCGCCGAAGGCCTGGAAGACCGAATCACTCTTCTGAAAAGTGACTATCGGGACCTGGACGGCGAGTACGACAAGCTGGCGAGTATCGAGATGATCGAAGCCGTGGGCCACAAATACCTTCCGGAGTTTTTCCGGAAGTGCGGCAGCCTGCTCAAAAGTGGCGGGGCCATGCTCTTGCAGGCCATTACCATCGTCGACCAGCGCTACGATTCCTATGTACGTTCCGTGGATTTCATCCAGCGCCACATTTTCCCCGGCGGAAGCGTTCTCTCCAACCGCCGCATGGTCGAACTAATAGCTTCCGAGACCGACATGGTGGTGCGCCATCTGGAAGATTTCGGCTTCGACTACGCCCGGACATTGAAAGACTGGCGCCAGCGTTTCAACGCCTCCTTTTCCTCCTTGAAGGACAAAGGCTACGACGAGACCTTCAAAAGGCTTTGGAAATATTATCTCGCCTATTGCGAAGGCGGCTTTCGGGAACAGGCCATAAGCGTGGTGCATATCGTCGCAACCCGGCCGGGCGACCCGAGAAGGGAGGTGGATCTATGAATGTTCTTGTCAATATCGCGCTCTACCAGATCGTCTGGTTTGTTTGCATCCGGTACGGAAACATCGGCGCTTTGGTTTCGCTGCCGCTGCTGGCCCTGCATCTTTTTCTTTCCGACAAGCGCAAGGCGGATTTGAAGACGATGGCGCTGTTAGTCGTCGCCGGTCTTTTAATCGACGGAACATTGAACGCCGTCGGTTTTTTCGCGTTCGCTTCGAAGGCCTTCCCCATTCCCTTCTGGCTGGTCGTAATCTGGCTGGGGCTGGCGACCCTGGTGCATCACAGCTTGGCCTGGCTGAAGTCCCGCTTGCTTCTCTGCGCTCTTTTCGGCGCCTTGGGCGGTCCCATGGCGTATTGGGCTGGCGTTCGCATGGGCGCTGCGGCGTTCAACTGGGAGCTTTGGCCATCCCTTCTTGTGCTGGCGGCGATCTGGGCCCTCTTCTGGCCGGGCGTTATGTATTTGACAGGCAAGCAAACGTCACTTAAACCCGCTCTGCAAGACTGAAGGGGCGGGTATGAAAAATCCGCGTCCTATGCGGTTGGTACTCTCGCAGAAAGGTCCAAAGCCGGATGGTTCCGGTAGCGCCGTCTTCCACGGCGGCGCGGGACCTCATGCGTTCGGATTCCATCATGGCGGGCCATCGGACACCGCGCCGCCGTGGAAGACGGCGCTACCGGAACAAACGGGTTTTTTGGCAGAGCCGTCGATCTTAACCGCACAGGTTGAAATTTCTTTCGCATCGGAAGCATCCGGCAAGGTTCGTGTCGGCCTTCGTCGATGTGAAAAATTCTCCGCAGACCGGACAGAGGAACCTGAATCGCCCGTCTTCGTCGAATTTGCAAGGGACACCGAGTTCGCGAATCCAGTCGTTGACCGGAACGAGATTTCCCGTTTCGTAGAGTTCCTTTTTCGTGAATCTTTTTTTCATGATGCGTCCTTATCTTTTAAAATTATCAGGGATTTTCATTCAGATAAAAAAGGTACCTCAAGAATATGTTCCGGTTTCAAAGGATATTATTGCACCAAGCCATGACAATTTTGTGGAGCATTTCATCCACGGGACATCGAGAAGTAAAGGCAGATGCGTTTTCTTTTTCAAAAAAACTTTTATCCGATCTCCGGCAATTTCCACGGAGGCGCCGTTTTCAAGAAAATTTCGGCTTATTGTTTCGACGGTGCATTTTTCAAAACCTTCAAGATGGCTTGCCAATATCCGATACAGGTTGTGGGCCAAAAGGGAAATCGTCAGGTCAAAATCCACCTTGACAACAATTGAAGAGGAAGGATTGTTCAGGTTGAAAAACGCCACATGCTCGGCAATTTCCTGTTCCACCAGCCATCGGCCTGCATATTTTTTCACAAGCTTTCCCACATCCGCGTCAAAGTCGTTGGTAATAAGAAAGGTCGGTTTTCGTCTTCCATGGTCGGTCATAACGATTTGTCTTACTTCGCCTTTGTAATGTCGCAATTTGCAGTGCTCTTCGTATATTCTGATTTTCTGATATTTACCCTTCGAACGCTCGACGGATATCTTTCGCCAATGGTTGCTTTCGATTTTTTCCGCCTTTTCGATCAGGCTTTTACTTCTCCTTCTTATGGTCAGGAACTTGATTTTTTCCTCGCTCTGATTCAACTCGCTCAAATTCTTGTAGGTCGTGAACTTCGAATCGAAAATCAACATTTTCGGGGCCACGCCGCGACCTTGCTTCCAAAAATCGACGAAATCGAAAACGGCGTCGCTTTGGTTCCTGTGCTTTACTTCCGCATTGGTATAGGAAAGATTGCCAGTTGAAGGATCCTGCGCAACCAGGGCGAGAAGGCTCTTCATCGCCTTCGATCTGGAACCCGCCCAGTTTTTTTCGAGAACGCTGGCGTCTCCCCAATGCGGTATCGCTTTGAAATCCAGATTGAACTCGCCATTTTCGAGTTCGTCGTCGCGGAAAATGCGCGACAGCGCGGAAAGGAACCTTTTGTTCTGCGACCTTGACACGCGGTAGGAATAGGTTGAAAGAGTAGTCGATTTCGGCAGGACGTTGAGTCCGGCAAACAACCCGAGAGCCCTGTCCATGTTCCATTTCGTATCGTGGGACCATCGGAGGCCTCCCAGCAGTTTCAAGGCCAGAAAAGACAGAACGCTTTGAAGGTCGTCGAGTTCGGACGTACGGGGAAATCCGGCGCTTTTGATCGCCTCCGCCAAGCCGAGTTTTTCCATGAGGGGTAAAAAAACGAGGGGACCGGCGCCGTGTTCCGTTATGAACTTTTCGTCGGTCAGTTCTATCGACACGCTTTTCGGCGCCTCGATTTTTTCCGGAACGGAAACTGCGAGCCTTTCCATTCGAGTCCTTTTGGGCAAAGGCGCGAAGCCTTCGGCCTTCAGCACTTTATCGATGGTGTCGAGCGAAACGGCATTTCCCTTGGAATCAAGAAGGACCTTGATGTCCGTGATGGAATAATTCCGCTTACGCAATGCGACAATAAGCTCTATCGTTTGGTCGCTTGTGGAACGCTTTTTGGGACCGGGCTTTTTTTTCGAGAAAAACGGATTGATTCCCTTTTTGAGATTTTGCAAAAAAAGATGGCGGAGTTTTTTGAAATAGGCTGGCGACAATCCGTATTTTTCGGCCGTTTCAGCCGAACCAAGTCCGTCGCAATAAAAAGCTTTCAAAGCTTCGTAATTTCGATGGTCTGGCAAAAGCGGCTTTTTGAAATAATCAACTGGATCCATAATAAGAAGGTTACTAAAATATCCTGAACGATACGTCAATAAAAAAATGTATGTTGTTATAAAAAATCAGCCGAAACGTTTATATTGGTTGTTCTTAGTAAGTCTGTTCGCGAACAAATCGATATAAATGCACAACTATATGCAAAATACAAAAATGTTAAATTGAATTAAAATCTTATGGTTCAGGTAATTCCAGTGCCGTTTGGCGAGGGAGGGTTGAGGGATGGAAACATAACATCCTGAATATACGGGATTATTCCGTTATAGCCTTGACTGTTAGAACTCTGTGCGGTTACCTTGAAAAACAGAATGAAAATCCCTGATTATGGTCGGCTTCGGACGCATAGCACGGAAATCAAGGCAGTGCCGTTTCGAATTCGGGGAACGGCTGGAAAAAAGGAACTCTCGCAAATCGCCCCACCGCCTCGACGGCCCGATGCAACAGCCTGCGCCGCTTTCCGACCGATATTTGCGCGGCGGCAACCAAGCACGCCGGCAGGACTCGGCATCGATCAAATTCTGGCATCCCGGGCATTCGCCCATCGAACTACGGATACCCGTAGGATGGGAAATCTGGTCGAACCTCGTTCCCAGGCTCCGGGCGGAAACGAGTCAAACAATCCCCTTGCATAATGCAGGAGGTGCCCATATAATTTGTTTGTTAATATGGGAGAAAGGAGGCCCGGCAATGTCGAAAATGGTGAAAAAAACCATCGAACTGAACCAGGATCATATCGACAGGATCCGTGAAATATTGGGTGTCAAAACGGACAAGGAGGCCGTGAACAAAGCTTTGGAGCTGGCCTTGATCGACGATGAAATAATCAGCGCCCACAAGAGCATGGCAGGCAAGGGGGATATCATCGAGGATGTTTTCCAATGAAAGTGATGTGTGATACCAACATATACATCTCTTCGATTCGAAACGGAGACCATGCCGATATTTTACAGCGGCGGGGGACTGTCAAGTATATGGGGGCCACGGTTCTCATGGAGCTTTGGGCGGGCGCAAAAACAAGAGAGGCAAAGAGATTTCTCGGACGGCATTTGAATGCATACACCCGCTCGGACCGAATCGTTGCACTGACTTCCAAGCATTGCGAAACCATAGGGCGTATTCTGGCCGACCTTCCGGAAAATTACAAGACGGTCATTCAGAAAGCCTCATTTATAAACGACCTTCGCATAGCATTCGAGGCGGTATCCATTGGCGCGGTTTTCTACACGGAGGATTCGGAGCATTTTCGTATCATTTCCAGAAGAACACCGCTTCTAAAACTCGTGATTGTCCACCCCACCAAATAGTCGGACAATTAAGGAACGTCTCGGTCGGCAAAAAAGGAAAGCACCATGATTGAACAGTGGTTGGCTCAATGGGGTGTCGGCGCGGCCGTCGGGTTTGCGTTTGAAAAAGCTTTGGTACCTCTGGCGAAGGATGCTGGCAAGGACTGGCTGAAGGATTTTAGACCTGTGCGGACGGGATTGACGGATATAGCGGAAAAATTCGAGAATACCGGTAGCGCCGTCTTCCACGGCGGCGCGCTGCTCCCGATTCCCGAAAGTGTCTTCCATTGCGGCGCGAAGTCCGATGCTTTGTCGGTAAGGAATCCGAACGCACAATTTACCGCGCCGCCGTGGAAGACGGCGCTACCGGCGCACTCCAGGCTTGTACCCCTGACGAAAGATCGCCAATTGTAGTTTTGCAACAGAATTCCGAGGTCCATGTTGCGGATCGTGTTGTGGGCGGACAAGTTTCCGGAGGTACTGTTTCCTTCCAGATTGACGGCGTAGACGTAGTCCTGGCTGGCGGCGGTTCGGTAGATCAGGTTGTTGAAGATCCAGACGTTCTGGGTATCCGGGTAGACGTTGAACACGTATTCGGTGTCTCCGCTGCTGTCGCTTCCGACGATGTCTTTCAGAATGTTGTTGTATACGAGGGTGAAGTGGGGGCGGTCCCGGATTTCGATGGCCCCGTTGGCCTGGCTCATGAGCCTGAAATGGCGGATGGTGTTTCTTTCGATCACGTTGCCCTGATTGTACTCCTTGACATCCACCGCGTTTTCCAGCTCGTCCGTCGCGCCGCTCATGTGGATTTCGTTTCCCACGATGTGGTTGCAGTGGGGCTGGTTGTAGTATTCGACCTTGTATCCCGCGCCGATGTAGATTCCTTCGCCGATCACGTCGTATATTTCGTAGTTCATGACGAAGTTGTAGGTGGCCGGGTGGTCCTGGTTTCCGTCGATGATGCATCCGATGGCTATGTCGGTGTCGTAGACCTTGCCGTTGGCGTAGACGTTGTGACTGGAGCACTGGATGGCGATACCGCCGGGGCCTTTCTGACGTCGATGCCATCGACGATGTTGTAGTCGGCGGGATTGGCGTGGTAGTCGTCGATGTAGTCGCCGATGTAGAGCATGGTGTAGGCTTCGGGCACGTTTGCGCAGTCCAGGACGACCCTTTTCGTTTTCGTGATCGTCGGAGTATTTTTTGTAGACGACCGGGCGCCCGACCGAGGCGGTGAGCATCGAAATGTCGCCGGCGGCACCCGATTCCTGGACGAAATCGGCATCTTCCACCCTTACGTAGTCGTAGGCGTTGTCGTTGTCGTCGTCGACTTGGACGATCTTGTAGAAGCCGTTGTTGGAGTTCAAGCTTCGATACACGTAGGCGTAGTACTGCTCGGGGTGGCTGGCAAGGTCGATTCCGGACAAGTCGGTGCCGGAGGGAAACGAGACCTTGTCGGTGTCGGGGAGGCAGACGCCGGCGGTGACGGGCACGATTTGCGCGCCGTTGGAGTCGATGGCCGCGTCCTCTTCGTAGAAAAGATAGGAACTCGCTTTTTGTCAACGAAACTACACCGGACTTTTCGATTGTCCCCCGTCCGCCCGCGCCCGCCCTCCGCCGCTACATGTTGCGGCGGAGGGCGGGCGCGGGCGGACGGGGAGCGTCGAATGGGAACGTGAATGGGCAAAAGATGTCGATGGATTGAAAATGATTCGCTGAAAGTCGGAAACAGCCCGGAAAATATGGAAAACGGCCCGTTTCGGGTCGCAGTTCGGCGCCGATCCCGGATTTCGAATTTTTTTTGGGGTGCGGGAAGGGACTCAGTCCCAATAGTCGTATTGCGGGATTTGAGAGTCCGAATCGTCGTAGACGAGTTCGGCAATTTGCGGGTGGTCTTCGAGGGGCGGGTCGTGATTTCGCGTATATGAACGACGATCCTCGCGAGCCAGTCGAGGGCGTCGAGGTTTGCTCGGTCTTTCCGTCTTTTGAGGTGCAGACGACCTTGGCAACGCCGTCGGCGGATTTTTTCAAACAGGTATGTTTTACGACAATGTGGCGTCTGAAAAGATGGGATAGCGGGGTTGTCGTGGGTAATTCGCCGGATGAGCGGGCAGGGGAAAGCGGCCGGATGGTGGTTTGGAGGCTGTGGCTTTTGTTTCGTTTATCGTTAGAGGAGGCCATTGGGCATGCCGTAGGCCCGGCGCCTGTGGGGATTTTTCTCGAAAACCTCCTGGATTTTTTCCCTGAATTCTCTTGATCGCTTCGAGCGGGGACTGTACGATCGATTCGGATGGCGGTCGATAAAGGAAGAGGCGCCATTGGCGGCGAACACGGCGGCATCGGGTCGCCGCGTGCCATCGAATCCTTTGCGAATCGGAGAAACACGGAGAAACGGCTTTGCGGAAAACGATTCCGGCATGCTTGGCGTTGGCACTGGCGCTGGCGCTTTGCATGGCGTCGGCGGCGCCGTCTCAAGCAGGGCGGGAGAGGGTGCGGTTCGAGCACCTGTCCACGAGGCAGGGGCTTTCCAGGGCCGTGGTGTACGATATTCTCCACAGGACTCGCGGGGGTTCATGTGGTTCGCTCTGGAAGGCGCGCTGAACCGGTACGACGGAATTTCCTTCCGGGTGTACGAGCCCGACCCGGAAAACGAAAACAGCATCAGCGCGGGCGCGGTCAACGTGTTGTTCGAAGATTCCCGAAACCGTCTGTGGATCGGGACCCGAAAAGGGCTCAACCGGTTCGACCCGGAGACCGAAACCTTCAAGCGGTATCCGCACGATCCGGACGACCCCGACAGTATCGGTTCCGATCTGGTCTTCTACGGGATTTGCGAAGACCGCGAAGGCTTCCTGTGGGTGGCCGCGAGCAACGGGGGGCTGAACCGGTTCGACCCGGAGACGGAGACGTTCTCCTGTTTCCGGCACGACGCGAACGACCCGGAAAGCATCGACAGCGACGATGTCACGGCCGTCCGTTCCGATTCGACGCCCCCCGTCCGCCCGCGCCCGCCCTCCTCCGCAACATGTTGCGGAGGAGGGCGGGCGCGGGCGGACGGGGAACTATAGAAAAGCCCGGTGTAGTTTCGTTGACAAAAAGCGAGTTCCTATCTTAGACGTTGGTTCTGAACGTGCAAAAAGAAGCCGGTCGCCAATTTTTGTGCCCTTCCTGCCACCGGAAGCGAGCACCCTACGTTCCAACCGCCTTCAAATTTGTTGCCATCCGAAAAAATCGAGACGCGTGGTTGGTTTGCCATGCGAGACCACCTTGCGTCGGCCTCCTTTTAAATTGAGACTCCCCGGTATTCGTAATGTCGCAGAACTCGAAACGGGAGTCCGGCACGTATCGCTTGAAAACCTCCGAAATCAGCTTCTCAACGCTTCGGCAATCCAAACCTTGAACTGTTCCATAGAACCGCACCTCAATGTCCTGCGGAACAGATCGTCGAGGATTTCGGGGGATTAAAGCCTCTTGATGTTCTCGATAAGTTTTTGAGGGAAATTCTTAGCTTGACAGGCCGGGCAAAAAAGGGACAACGGCCTCCGGACGCCACCGAATCCAATTGTTTTATGCAATACAAGTTGTATTGATTCCAGTCGCTACGTAAAGCCGTGAAATCCCGAAATAATGGTGCATCCATTGCAAGCGACCGGACCGACATTATTTTCTTTTAACATTTCGATCAATTAAATTAAAATGACGTGAAAAAATGGGGACATGTTTAATGGAAATCACAAGACGGCGCTTGTAAAAAAATTTAAGAAAGGAGCAGGCTATGTCGCAAAGCATTATGGCTGTCTATGAAGATGGGATTTTGCGTCCGCTAGAACCTTTAAAATTACCCGAAAGACACAAGGTTCGCATAAAAATCGTTTCCGAATCTGTGGTTGACAAAGGGGACGAGATTATTCAATTTCTGGTAAAGATGGGGTTGATAACACCACCTTCGAATCCTTCCCGCTCATCGTCGATTTCAAAAGCCGAGAGGCGAAAGCTAGCAGATGCCATGGCCAAGAATTCAAAACAAACGCTATCGGAAATTGTTATCGAGGATAGAGGACAATGGTAGAAGTCTATTACCTGGACACAAGTGCCCTTGTCAAAAAATACATGACTGAAACGGGCTCGCATTGGATTGAAACATTGACCGATGACGAGTCGGACAATAAGATTATTCTGGCAAGAGTGACTTGGGTTGAAACATTGAGCGCTTTTACACGATTACAACGAGAATGCAGAATTGATCTGAATGTACTGACGCAAAGTATAGAAGTTTTTAAGGCGGATTGGGACAGCCAGTTTCAAATTGTCGAAGTTGAGAAATCCGATTATGAAAAGGCTGGCGAACTGTTGGAAAAACACCCCTTGCGCGCTTACGACAGCATCCAGTTAGCGTGCGCTCTGAAAACTTTCTCTGCTTTTTCTCAAACGGCGCCTCAAACATTCACATTTGTTTCAGCAGATGATCGTCTGGTTAAAGCAGCACAGGCTGAAGGAATGCAAATTGAAAATCCGAACAATCATTCGCAAATGAGTCGATGATTGGGGTGGCTTCTTCATCCGCCTTCGCCAATACCTGTCCATAATTCTTCGATTGACCTTGTCTCGCTGGCCATAGTTTCCTTCCAACCCTGTTCGAAACTTTTTTCTGCTGGTTTAAGCGTTATGCTTTCACGGAAGCTCCGAACGATGCTAAGCAATGTCGAAAGGTATTCGCCGGGCGTTGCCTTGATCTCCTGAATAAGCTGATTTGTGTTACCTGACGTATCCGGCGAGCTGCTCGTATTTGTTCGGAATATGAACGACGATTCTCGCGAGCCAGTCGAGGGCGTCGAAGGTTTGCCCGGTCTTTCCGTCTTTTGAGGTGCAGACGACCTTGGCAACGCCGTCGGCGGATTTTTCGGCGGGGATGTAGAGCATGCGCTCCCGGGAGAAAATGGCCCGGACGATGTATTTGGCAGTGTTGCCGAGGGCGGTTTCGTCTTCGGGCCGGATTCTTGCGCCGATATGGACGTGGAAGCCGGTGTGGCGCCGGGAAAGCATGTTTTCGATAATCGCGTCGTTGATTTTGCCCTCTTTCTTCAGCATCTTCTTAAACTTCGTACTGGAAGGCCTCCTCGAGGTCTTCGGCATGGAAACCGGGGACGCCGACGAAGGAGCCGTCGGGAAGAAAGCAGCCGTCGGTCACGATTGCGTGCAGGTGCGGATTGAAATTGAGAAAGTCTCCGTATGTCTGGTCGCCGCAGTCCAGATAGCGGCAGATTACGTCTGGGGTGATGAAAATCATCCAATTTCGGGAGATTTTTTTCTGCCGGGATTTGTTTCCGCTCGCGGCAATCCGCACGGGGCTGGTTCGGGACCGTAGGGTGGGTGGGTCGATCCCCAGGCGTTGTCGCCAATTCGACTTCTCTTGAAATGGATGGCCCGACAATCTTGCACGGAGTCCAACCCACCATTTTCCGCGCCAATTCGTCGCTTCTTCGAACGAATGACATCGAGGCGGCTCGGGAAATGGTGGGTTGGGCTTCGTACAAGCTCGAAGGGCGCGGGCGTTAACAAGCTTCGAACCAGCCCCGAACGCCAGGGTTTCAACCCACCCACCCTACGCACCCGAACCAGGCCCCGCGATAGCTTGGCGGAATAAAACCCGGCGGAATTGCTGCGGTCAAACAGTGAGCATTTTCATCACCCCAGATTACGTCCGTTATATATGGTCGCCAGAATCCGTAACGGGGAGCGTACAGGTCGTCCCAGACGCTTTCCAGTTCCTCGAAATGGTTTTCCACGCAATTGTAGAAGGCCGCCAGGGCCATGGCGACGCCCCCCAGGTAATGTTCCGGCAAACGCAAAGGCTCGCGTTCGTTTTCCACCAGCGAAAGCGGCGGCTCCGGACCGATTCCCATGAGGTTGGCCAGCGCGGCGATGGTCTTCAAATAACGATTTTGTGCGATCACAGCCTCCTCCCTGGCCTCGGCCAGGCGCACCTCCAATGACAGTATGTCGGACTTTAGCGCGCCGCCCGCCCGATATCTCACGTTCATGACCCGCAGCTGCGTATCGACCGTTATCACGGACTCCTCGGCGATGGATATCAACGATTTGGCGGCCAGGGTGTCGTAATAGGTTTCGATCACCGAAGCTATCAGAGAATTTTCCACCACATGCAAGTCCAAGCGCGAAATTTTTTCGCCGGTCCGGGCGATTTGGACCCCGAGCCGGTCCTGCCCGCCGTTGTACAGGTTGAGCCGGGCCGTGAAGCTTGACTCGAAGTTTCTGATTTTTCCGGGATCGTTGAAGTCCGTGTCCGGGGCAAGCTCTCTCTGATCGATTTTTCGGAAACAGGTACGCAGAGGGAGAATCCCCCTCCAAGAACCCCGTATACAGCCCCAGCGAGGGATAAAAAGCGGCTTGGGCGGCGCCGACCCCGGCTGCGGACTTGCGGATGCGGGCCAATGCCACTTTCTTGTCGGGATTGCCCGCCAAAGCGATTCCGATGGCATTCTCCAAGCTCAGCGGACCTTCCACCGTCTTCGCGGAACTCGCGTCTCCGGAAACGGCGTCCCCTTGCGCGACGGCATTCCTGCGGACGTATTATCCTCGGACGGCGTCGTACGAATAGGTTTTGCCCGGGACGCAACCGCTCGACGCCCACGACATGAAAAAAATGGATAACAGAACATAAGTTCTATTTCGAAAAGATCTCATTTGCTGATTCTCACATGGAGTTGGCTTTGGGCAACCGACCGCGCAGAACAGACAGCCCGGCCCGTGCGCGGCGATTTGATTGGAATGCATCGACGCTTCCTAACGGAGCAAGACCCATTTGCACAGATATTCGGACAATTGCACGTCCATAAATTTAGCCTGCTGGTATGCCGGCGCCACAAAGTCGGGCGCTTTCTCTCCCAAATGAATCATCTGACGTTCCTCCTTTTTCGGCAACCATTATCTTCCCTTTTGAAATCCGGGACATTCCGTTCCCGCCTTGCGTTGGATTTGCTTCGCCGACCAACATAACGAGTTTATGCTTAAAACAAAACATGAGTTTTAATGTGGAAAAAGTAGATAACGATACCGGAAAAGATCTGACCTATATCTCCGATTACGAAATCAAGTCCGGAGTAAGAATTGGATATAAGGGCTTGCAGACCCAGTTGATTAATAACTGGATCGGTCCCCAGATGAAATCCAGCTCCGAGGAAATGGACAGCTTCGATGTCTGGGATTTAACCGCGCGTTCTAAGTTTATGGAAAACTGGGAGGTCAAAGCCAGCGTTCTCAATCTTTTTGACGAGGATTATTCGTATGTTTACGGCTATCCCATGCCTGAACGAAACTATAAACTTGGCATTACCTATAAATTCTAAGGATATTTTCGAGGTTCAAGTGCATTTCTGAGAAAAGGGGGCGCGGAAAAGACGAAGACATGAAGCAAATAGCCATATACGGAAAGGGCGGCATCGGCAAATCGACCATTACCGCCAGCGTGTCTGTTTGCCTGTCCCGCGCGCGGGCCTTTTTGCAAAGGAATAGTCCTGTGGGACCGTTATTCAACTACGGCCTACATCGATCAAATTTCTCACGGTATTAACCAGCTGATCTCTGGTTGCGGGCTTCATCAGAAAACCGTCGATGCCGATTTCCGCCGCTCTTTCCTCGTCAATTTTGTCGCTGTACCCGGTGCAGAGAAGAACGGGGATGTCCGGCCTGATTTTCTTGATGGCGCGTGCGAGCTTGTCGCCGGTTAAGCCGGGCATTTCCATGTCTGTGATGACAAGGTCGAAAAAGTCGGATTTTTTCTTGAAAAGCTCCAAGGCTTCCAGGCTGCTCACCCTCATGTCCACATTGTATCCCTGGTATTGGAGCAATTTGCACAGCATTCTGGCCAAGGACTTTTCGTCATCGATGACGAGGATTCTTTCGTTTCCGGTGGGAAGCAACCCGGTCGGCAAGTCCGCCTTTTCGTCCCTTTTTTTGGTGATGGGAAGATATACGGAAAAAACAGTCCCTGTCCCTGGTCGGCTTTCGACCAGAATTTCTCCGCGGTGGCTTTTTACCAAGCCGTGAACCACCGACAACCCTAGTCCGGCGCCCTTTCCGTGTTTTTTGGTCGTGAAGTAGGGATCGAAAATATTCGAAACGACCTCCTCGGGTATTCCGACACCCGTATCGCTTACCGTGATTTTCAGATAATCTCCGGGTTCCAGATCTCCGTGCAAGCGTGCAAACTCCTTGTCCAGCCTGACGTCGGCCAAGCCGACTTTCAGCGTGCCCCCGTCTTCTTCCATGGCTTGCAGGGCGTTTGCGAAGAGGTTCATAAAAATCTGCTGTATCCTGGACGGGTCGGCGTTTACCAGGGACTTGCTTTCCACGTTGCAGCTGGTCTGGATGGAGGCGGGCGTGGTCGGGCGCATCAGTTTCAATACTTCTTCGGCGATGAGTCCGACCTGGATGGGCCTTGGGTCGCCATCCGACTGTCGAGCGAAAGTGAGAATCTGGCTGACCAGGTCCTTGGCCCTGGTTGCCGCCTGGTAGACCTCTTGCAGACTTTCCTCCATAAAAGAGTCTTTTTCCGCCTCAAACATGGCAAGCTCCGTGTAGCCCAGCACCACAGCCAGAATGTTGTTGAAATCATGGGCGATCCCTCCCGCCAGGGTGCCGATGGCCTCCATTTTCCGGGAACGCATAAAATGCCTTCTGAGTCGGTCTCTTTCTTTTTCGGCAGCTTTCAAGGCACTGATGTCGATAAAGGTTTCCAGCAGAAGATTTCTTCCGTCGATGCGAACGGATTTCGCGGTTTTCATAACCGGGATCTCCTGGCCAATACTATTCAAGAGGACCTTTTCGGAGCTGTCCATTTCTTGGCCGAGGTCTGTTATCGGACACTTCCCCTTTTCCGCAGGGCAGAGAAAAGAGTGGCAAAGCCGTCCTGTGATCTCCTCTCTTTGCGCCCCGATGATATCCGTCGCGTACCTGTTGACATCGACCAGCGTGTGCGTCTCCGGATCGATGAGCAACACGCCCGCCTTGACCGAGTCCAATATCGCTCGAAGATTTCTTCGATTCCTTTCCAGCGCACGCTCCGCTATCTTTCTTTCCATGATATCGACGGCGAAGCGAAATTCGTACTCCCGGCCTTCGTATTCGACATAATGGCTTTTTACGATGACCGAGCATCTCGAACAATCCTTGCTAAGGAGATCGGTTTCGAAAGCCACCATTTTTTCCTGTTTCAGCGTCTTCCAGAACTCGTTTCTATCGTCGGGCCTGGAGCCGGAATCGATATCGGGGACGGTCATGGCGAGAAGTTCTTCCGGCTCGTATCCCAAACTTTCGGCGGCTGTGTTGTTGGCATAGATGAACCGCCCCTGCGGGGTGAGCCAGAAAATGCGAAGATCGGAACGCTCGAGCGCGAGCTTCGTCAGTCCAAGGTCCCGGTTCGCGTTTTGGAATTCATCGTTCCGGACGGCCAGGCGTTCTTCCAAGTCGATTTGCCGCTGTTCGTTTCTGGCGATGGATTCATAATTTCTCAGCCCGGCGACGGTCGCGGAAAACAGGTTGTCTGCGGACAGGTCCGTCTTCAGTCTGTAGTCGTCGATGCCGTATCGTTCCATCACTTGTTTTTCCGGCGCTTCTCCGGGTTGTCCCGTTCTAAGTACGATGCGCACTTTTTGGTTCCGCAAATCGTTTCGTAAGTAATCGACCAGTTCCAACCCCGAGGAGCCGGTTTCCATGACCACGTCCAGAAAAACGACGGCGATGTCAGGGTGTTGCGAGACCACCTGCCGGGCTTCTTTCGCGGAATAGGCGTCCAATATCTCCAGGGCCTTGTTTCGAAAGGAAAAATTGTCCAAGGCAATCCGGGTTACCGCATGGACATCCTCTTCGTCGTCCACCACCAGGATCTTCCATCTTTCCTCATCCAAAAGCTGTTCGGTACCACTTTCGTCCGCAAAAATCTCGTCGAAAAAATCATTATCTGTCATGCTGTTCATTACACTCCATTTTCCAGGCCCCCTGCGAATCGGGACATGCCCCCCGACCGGGGTCTACAAGGGGATGTTCATTTCAAACAAAACGCCTTTTCCGGGTTCGCTTTGGCAATCGATTCCGCCTTTTAATCTATTGACTACGATATTGTAGACGATATGAAGTCCCAGACCGCTTCCTTTTTGCTTGTTCGTGGTAAAAAAAGGCTCGAAAACCCGGGGCAGGACCTCCCCGGCAATCCCCTTGCCGTCGTCCGTATAACGGAGCAAAAGGCGGCCTCCTTCTTTGTCGGCCGAAATCGTTATTGTTCCGTCATCGCAGCCTTCGAAGCCGTGGACAGTGGAATTGACCAGAAGGTTGGTCACGACTTGGGCCAGCCAGCCTGGGTAGCTGTCGATTTCCAGGTTTTCATCGCAATCGATGTCGATCCGGATTCTTTTTCCGGCCCATTTCGGCCGCACCGCCTCGACCACGTCGTTCAAATAGGAATGCAAGAAAAGCTTCCTTTTCCATTCCGCCGTCTGGTCCGCGGACACCTGCTTGAAGCTTTTGACCAGTTCGCCGGCCCTGTGCAGATTGTCGAACAACAGCTTCGCAGTCCGCCCGGAAAACCGGAGGTAGTCCTCCAGGTCGGCCCGGGTCATTTTTTTCTCCCTGTAGAGGGAATCGAGGCTGGCGTTTTTTTCGACCAAAGCGGAGGAAGCCGTGATGCCGACACCCACGGGAGTGTTGATCTCGTGGGCGACACCCGCAACGAGGTTTCCAAGGGAAGCCATTTTCTCCGCCTCCACCAGTTGCATCTGGGTCTTTTTCAATTCTTCCAGTGCGCGAGAGAGCCGGTCTTTCTGTTCGGCTATTTTCTGGAACCTTCGGGCGTTTTCGATGGCCAGCCCGCAGACCCCGACAATCGACAGGGCGAGGTTCAGATAGTGATCCAGGTATTGCGGAAAGCCCAGCCCTTCGACTTCCAAGGTACCGAAAGGCCGGTCGTTGCGTCCGATTTTTATGATGAAACCTTTTTGAGATGAAGTTTTCTCATAGCTTCCTTTCACTCTTTGCAGACGTTTTATCACCTCCGCCTGCCGTTCGCCGGGAGCTGTGGAAATAAACAGACGCACGGCGTCGCCTTCTTCCAGTGCGACATAGGACAAACTTTTCGGGGCAAACAGCATGGTGAAAACCTCGAAAATGTTTCCGACGGCCTCCTCCTCCGTGTCGGAACGCACGACCTTCCCCACCAAGTCCAGCGCCATGGCATATTCGGATGCCTGCCTGGCCCCCCTGTCGTCTTGCATGTCGTCCATCGAATTGTTTTTATCTCCCTGGCATCCGCATGGCTTTCGAAAAGGAAAAAGACCCGGACCGGCTTGTTGCCTTAAGAAAAATTCTTCGTCCAGTCCAATGGATACCGGCCCCATTTTCTGACGGCTTCTGCGACCGCAAGCAGGACATCGTCCGGGGTCTGCCAAGGTATCTCACCGTGGTTGTCGGAAAGGATAAAACCACCGCCCGGACCTGCGGCGGCGATGGCCTCCTTGACTTTTCGTTCCGTTTCCTCGCGACTCCAGCGGCGCATCTCGATGCCGTTGAGGTTGCCCAGAATCGACGTCCCCTCCGGGGCCGCCTTTTTCAGCCGGGACAGGTCTTCTTCGGCACTCACCCCGATGATCGCCGCGCCTGTTTCCGCCAGGTCTTCGATGATCGGAAGACACCTCCCCGAAGCCAGGTGAGTCGCCACCGGACCGTTAATCCTTGCGATGGTCCTCTTGGCGACCTGGTATCCCGTCCGCAAAAACAGTTCCCTATTCGTTATGGTACAGGAGGAAACCGGATCGAAATAGCAAATGGCGGTCGCACCCGCCTTCAGCTGCGCATTCGCCCACTGGACGCAAAACTCTTCGTTTACCTGCATAAGGCGCTCGAAAAGTTCGGGTCTGTCATGCATCAGCTCGAAATACTCGCCGAACCCCATCTGCATCACAGGAAGAGAAAACGGGGACATGACCACGCCGATAATGGGGGCGTCTTCGCCGACTGCGTCTTTCAAAATCCGCGCGGACTCGAGCACCTTGACCAGGCAGGGCGTTCGGCCGACGTCAGGGGGAACCAAGCCTTTTATTTCTTCCGGGTTTCTCAGAACAGGCCGACCCGAATTGGGAGGTCCGTCGTCGCTGTAAATCACCTCCCCGCCCCACGCTTCCACCTCCACCGGGGCGTAGAAGAAATTATAGAGACAATCGTGGCCGTATTTGGCGCGCAACCGGAGCTGACCCTCCGCCACGTGTTCGGCTTTCGAAAAATAGTCCCGAATCGAAAGTCCCAACTCTTTGGCGCCGTGCATGGTCAAGAGCAGAAAAAATGGAACACGGTCGGGCTCCTTTCGGCCCAGACTGGTCAATACGCGCTGTAGAGAACTGGTTTCGGTCTGTTTCATGCTGCACCTTTCGCAACTTTTCGAATTGCCTCCGGGGCTTCCGAGGCTGTTTTGCACATGATGTCCGCACCAACTTCCCGCCAAAGCAGACCATCGAAGCGAAATGGCGCGCCACCGACAATGATTTTCACTTGAAGCCCTGCCGCACGGAGTTTTCGCCGCAGTTCCCGGATTCGCAATGCCGACGGAAGCATCAGGACCGATATCAGAAGAATCTCAATTTCGTCTTCCTCGACCCGGCGTACCAGACTTTCGACTTGCTGGACGCCATAGTCCATAAGATCGAATCCGCTCGCTCTCAAAAGCGAATACACAATGGTCTTGCCAAGCAAGTGATGGTCCGAAAGCACGCAGATAGCCATCTTCGGCAGGTTTTTCCTCTCCGGATCTCCCGGAGGAAGCACCTCGTCGACCAGCTCTTCGCAAATCCGTCCGCTCATGTAGACTTGCGACAAGGCCACGTCGCCCCTCGCCCAAGCGGCGCCGATCTTCTCCAGGGCCCCGACCACGATATTCTCTACGAATTCCAAAGAGGACAAATTCCGATCATGCTCGTTGAGCAGCTTTCTCGCAGCCAACCTGTCAAGCGTCAAAAGCGCATTCGCAAAATCATTTTCCAACTTCAACACCTGTGCAACCTCCTGTTTTCATTCATAAAAATTCGACGATTATAAAAAGACAGCGCCTGAAAATCAACACCAATTATAATTTTAACCGGCTTGTCTCTGCGTAACTCTGCGTTCTCTGCGCCTCTGCGTTAAAAATTCCCCTGCCGTCGAAGAGCTGCGTGTATTAAACTACCTTCATTCCCACGCTCTGCGTGGGAATGAATCGACCAGTCCGAGCGAATGGGTCAAAATTAGAATTTCGGACCCGCATGTAATGTTCTTGACAAAAAGCAAGTTCGCAATCTATACAACCGAGGGCGTTGGAGGTTCCAAGCAACTTAAAAAGGCTGTACCTTTTCAAAGCGGAAAAAACGGGCGGTTCCAAGGATTAGAGCTGGATGCGATTACCATACAAGACTGTCTCCATCATATTTGCGGCGACGACGCTGATCATTCTTGCCAAACAGCATGTCTTTGGTCCGCCTGAACCGCCAGAAGCTTCTCATGTGCGGACATCCAAGACAATAAGCGTTCTCTTCTGGGGCTCTGTCGTCGATAACCCGGCCATGGCCATATTTCAGCAGGCTTGCGACGATTTCGAAAAGGAGCGTCCTGAAATCGCTGTTGACCTGTCCTTTTATTCGGTCGAACAATACAAGTCGAAACTGCCGGTTCTCATGGCGGCCAACCGTCCCCCGGACCTGTTCATGACCTGGTGCGGGGCGTATCTTCAACCCTTTATCGAAGCCGGGAAGGTGATGCCCCTGAATTGTTTCCTGCATCAGGGCGCCGAATTGGCGGACCGTTTTCCACCGGGGTCGTTCGACCTGCTTACCCATGAAGGTCTGACGTATGGCATCCCGACCACGCGAGCAGTGGCCGCCCTGTTTTACCATCCAGATATATTTCAAAATCTGGGACTGTCACTGCCTCAAACCCGGTCCGAACTCCTGACGGCGGCCACGAAGCTTCGCTCGCAGGGGATTGTACCGGTCGCGTTGGGAAACAAAGAACCCTGGGTCGGTGGCATGCTGGCGGGCCAGCTGATTTATCAAAACCAGGGCAGCCTCATATTCGAACAGGTCAAAGCAGGGACCGTTTCCTGGACGCACCGGGCCTTCGTAGATACGGCAGAACTGATTCAGGCACTGCTGGCACAAGGCACTTTTCCCGACAATCCCAACACCGTCGGATACTCCGAGTCAATAGACCTGTTCTACACGAAAAAAGCGGCCATGCTCTTAATGGGCTCCTGGTTCATTCAACACCTTATTTCCCAAGACACACCTCTCGGGGACGCAATTGGCGTCGCCCCGTTCCCGCTGTTGACAGAGAATCCGGAAACCGGAGTCGCCTGGATGGGGCAGACGGATATGAACATTGCCATAAGTTCGAAGTGCGCTCATACGTCAGAAGCCGTGGAACTGATCGAGTGGCTCACCCGGCCGGTTTACCAAAGATCGCTGATGATCGATGCGGGCCTGTTGCCGGCCACCCGGGTCACCGTTGATTCAGAGCAGGTGCGCCCCGAACTGCTGGAACTAAAACGGCTGATCGCACAGGCGGACAACATTGCCATTTTTCCGGATATCGGGCTGGGAGGGCAGTTGGGAAAGCAGTTTAACAGCAGTATCCAGATGGTATTTGCCGGGCAGGACCCGCAAACGGTATTTGAACGGCTTCAGGAAAAAACCGCCGAAAATCGAAGAAGAGCGTCACTGCCATGATGCGATTTTCATTGTTCTTCAAGAATCTGTCCATCAAAACAAAGATATTGGCGGCCATTATCGGCGTCACTTTCGTTTCGACCGGGGCTACCTCCATTATTGCAGGCAGGACCACGCACAAAGAGATCGATGCGCAACTCGGCAGGCACGTAGGCAGCACCTATCAAAACGCCAAACTGTTTTTATCCCTGACCGCCCGGCATGTGGACCAGCTGTCCATGTCGCTCCTGTCAAACGAAGATATTCAACAAGCGATCCGCAGCATCGACCGGGGGGAGGATACAGCCAATGACATAGGACTTACGGCCAAACAGATCGAGCATGAATTTCTCGAAATGATGCTGGGGCGGGACGAAATCCAGGCGGTTTGTCTTCTGAACAACGAGGGCGGGGCATTTTCCACAGTGGTGGATCCAAAGGTGCGATTGGATCTCATCGGTGAAAAAGACCTGGAAAGGATCAAGGCGGCGGGAGGCAATCCGGTCTGGCTGAAAACAGATGCGGTATCCCGGACTATTCCCATGGGCCGGCTATTTGTCGATACCTTGTCCCAAAAGCCGCTGGGCATCCTGTTGGTGTTTTTCAAGGAACAGTATTTTGCGGATTTGTTCCGGGGCCTCCAGGGACTGAGAGACAGCCAGCTTTTTCTGCTTTCCAATAACGGCGATGTGATTTCACATTCCAACAAAAAACTATTGGGAAAGCGCTTGCATGCGGATTACGTAAATCGTCTTCTTTCGAATCCGGAGGACCAGTCTTTTACGGCAACGATCAATGGAGAGCAAAGCCTGGTCCGGGCATTTTCCATGCCCGACTATAATTGGCGACTGGTCAGCGTCATCCCTGCGGCGTTGTCCCAAAAGAAGGCCGACGAATTGCGGAACAAACTGCTGATCGTGGGACTGGCATGCTGGGTAGTAGCGGCTGTCATTGGCATCGTGGTGTCACGGCAGATTTCAAAACCCATTTCTCGGCTGCAAGCATCCATCCAGGAATTTTCCATCGGACAACCCATGCAAAAAGTGGACTGGGACTCGACGGACGAAATGGGTCGGGTTGTCGAAGCCTATAACCGGATGATGGCAGATCTGATCAAAATGGAATCCGATCTGATTCAGTCCGAAAAGGAGTTTCGTAGCATATTCCAAAATGCCAAAGAGGGGCTCTTCAGGTGTGACAGCACAGGCAAAATCCGAAAAGCCAACCCCGCCATGGCAGAGATTCTGGGCTTTCCGGATGTCGATGCGGTTCAAGCCGGCGACCGGACGCTCCAGGAAATGCTTGGCAATCCGGAAGACAACCCGCCATCCGATCTTCCGGGCTGGATCGACCGGGTCGGCGCGCAATCCGGCTGTGAACTTGCAATCACCGATCAGACCGGGGAGAAAGTATATGTGACCCTGAACATGGTAAAAGCCAGGGAAGAAGACGGCGAATCCCTTTTTTACAACGGAATCATGCAGGATATCACCCGCCTGAAAAAAGACGAGACGGAAATGGCATCTCTGCAATTTCAGTTTCAGCAGTCTCAGAAGATGGAATCCATCGGTTCTTTGGCCGGTGGAATTGCCCACGACTTCAATAATATTCTCTACCCGATCATTGGCATGTCGGAACTTCTTATCGAGGATTTGCCGGAAGACAGCACCGAATACGATTATGTAAAGGAAATTCTAATCGCGGGAAAAAGAGGCGGCGACCTTGTCAGGCAAATCCTGGCGTTCAGCCGCCAATCCGAGCGCAAACGGATTCCGCTTCGCATACAAAAAATTTTAAAGGAAGTAATGAAATTGGCAAAGGCGACGATCCCGAGCTATATTGAACTGGAGCAAAATATCCAACAAGACTGCCCCATGGTATTGGCAGACCCGACCCAAATCCACCAGGTCGCCATGAATCTGATCACCAACGCTTATCACGCCACGGACAATAAGTGCGGAAAGATCACCGTCGAACTCGATCATATCATCCTCAATCCCGGCGAACTGCCCTACAGTTGCCTTAGTCCCGGCCAGTATGCTCTGCTGACCGTCAAAGACACGGGCCACGGCATTCCGGCGGAGTTGATGGATAAAATCTTCGACCCGTATTTCACGACGAAAGGCCCTGGCAAAGGGACCGGTCTTGGGCTTGCGACAGTCTATGGGATAGTCAAGGAGCACAAAGGAGATATCACCGTTTACAGTGAAGTTGGAAAAGGTACGACATTCAATATCTACTTTCCGATATTGAAAACCCCCAAGGTTGCCCTGGAAGAAACCGAAATGGAGAAACTGCCCGAAGGTTCCGAAAGAATCCTGTTGGTCGATGACGAACCGTCCGTATTGAAACTCAATAAAATCCTTCTCGAGCGTCTCGGGCATGTCGTTACGACCCGTTTAAACAGCGCCAAAGCCTTCGAGCTGTTCAAAACGAAACCAGAGTTTTTTGATATCGTGATCTCCGATATGACCATGCCGAATATGACCGGGGACCAACTCGCACAGAAAATAAAAGCAATCAGACCCGATATTCCAATCATTCTTTTCACGGGTTATAGCGACCGAATCGACAAGGCGGAGCTTGAAAGAATCGGCATAGACGGCCTTCTGATGAAACCAGTCGTCAAATCGGAAATGGCGAAAATGATATGGAAACTGCTTGATGGCGCTTGATTGCATTGGCGGGAATTTCCAACCGGTCCAGAAATTCCAGCAAAAATTCGATTTTTTCCTGCTCCAACCCGTGGAAATTTCCGGATTCTGATTCTATTTCAGCCAACGTTTGATAAGAGCCTCCAATGGTGATCTCTTCGTCGATTGAGTTTGTTCGTAGCCGGATATAAGTTGGTTGGGTTACCGGCAAGGCTTCGGACACGCTATTGGCTTTGACGTCGCATTTTTTGTCCTCGTCCGGATCGAATTGGCCGATGCATACAACGCATGGCCGATCTGGATTATCTGGATCGATGTCCGGAGGTTTTCCTCCAGAGAATCGGGAAGCCCGTCGCCGTCGGAATCTTCGGCGGTTGCGCACGTGAATTGTAAACAAGGCGTTGCTAAAGGCGGTGGATATCGCCATCAATACCGTTTCGACCTGTCGGATGATGATCTTGAAAAGCAAATGAAGGGTTACGGCCTTTATCACCGGCTGACAAACGGCGAGGACCTGCCTTCATTCATCGAGACGGTGTTGGACAACAACGGAGCGATGGTGAGCACCGTGGAAAAACTTCGTGCGGGCATTCCGGTCGGCGGCATGTCGCCTGTGGCGGATATGGACACCGGTGGTGCCAGCTACTTTTTCGCCCGCATCAAGAAGCTGCCGACCGCCGGGCGATCCTCAGATGTGGGGCTGTATTTCAAAAAGCGCATGCTCCGACGCATGGACGCCATCAGTTACGACCACGACGCCTTCGGGCGCGTTCGGGACGAATACGTTTCGAACCATCGCGGGAGCACACCCGCAGAATGGAAACAGTTCGCCAGGAGAGGCGGCAATGAGACCATCTTCAAGTACTCGGTCGCACTGCTCGACAACATCGACGTGATCGTGGTGGGCAGCGACCGGGAGAAAAGTTCCTGCCCGGCAATACCGATGCCCGCGAGGAAGCCGATTGGATCATCAACCGCCTGGTGGAAAACGACATCAGGTCTTTGCCCGAGGATTTTCTGGTCTACTACCAAAATACTCTGTCCCAATATCGGGGAATGCGTGGCGTTGTCATTGAAACCAGCGATTTTACATCAAGCAAGGCATGCGCAAATGCAATCATCGCACAGGCCAAAGATTACTACCGTGTTTTATCAGACAAAAACGATCATTTTTCCAAGCGGTGAAAACTCTGAATATAATATTCTCAATCATCCAACACCGCCCGTACTTTGGCGGTCAAATCCTCTTTTGAGAATGGTTTTTGGATAAAGTTGACGCCCTCGTCCAGAACGCCGTGGTGGGCGATCACGTTGGCGGTATAGCCCGACATGAAAAGGCACTTTAGGCCGGGATAAAGGGAAAGGATATTCTTGGCCAGGTCGCGGCCGTTCATTTCGGGCATCACCACGTCGGTCATAAGCAGATGGATGTCACCGGCGTGTTCCGCGGCCAGGCGGACGGCCTCGCCCGGCGTGGAAGCCCCCACCACTTTGTACCCCTGCCGCTCGAGCATCATGGTGGTCATCCTCAGTATGGAGGGCTCGTCTTCCACCAGCAGGACAGTCTCGTGGCCGCGTCCGCTTGGCTTATCCGTCCCCTTTTTCGGAAGCGGGGTCGTCTTGGCCTTGTGGCGCGGCAGGTAGATTTTGAAGGTCGTGCCCTGGCCCGGCTCGCTGTAGACATTGATGAGACCGTTGTTTTGTTTCACCACGCCGTAGACCGTAGCCAGGCCCAGGCCGGTGCCTTTGCCCAGTTCCTTGGTTGTAAAAAAGGGCTCGAACATATGCGACAGGGTCTCGGCATCCATGCCGCAGCCGTTGTCGCTCACGGCCATCATCGCGTATTCGCCGGGCGCAAATCCCGCATGATCCCTGCAGCAGTCCTCCTCAAAAGTGGTATTGCCGGTTTCGATGGACATTTTGCCGACGTCGGCGATGGCGTCCCGGGCGTTGACGCACAGGTTGGCCAGAATCTGGTCGATCTGGCCGGGATCGATCTTCACCGGCCACACCTTGTCGCCAGGAATCCAGGCCAAATCGATGTCTTCACCGATCAGCCGCTTCAGCATTTTGAGCATGCTTTCAACGGTCTTGTTGAGATCGATCACCTTGGGGGCCACGGTCTGTTTGCGGGCAAAGGCCAGGAGTTGCCGGGTCAGGTCGGCCGAGCGCGCCCCGGCTTGCCTGATTGCCATCAGAGCGGCATAAAACGGCTGATCCGGTTTCAAATCCTCCAGGATCATATCCGCATGTCCGATTACAATCGACAACATATTGTTGAAGTCGTGGGCCACGCCGCCGGCCAGGCGGCCCACGGCCTCCATCTTCTGGGCCTGACGGAGCTGGACCTGCAGCTTTTCATTCTCTGATTCACTTTCCTTTTTCTCCGTGATGTCCCGGACCAGTCCGAGGAGACCGACAACTTCGCCCTGCGCATTACGGACCGGTGTTCCGACAGTTTCGCTGACAAATTCGGTTCCGTCCTTTCGAACATGATAGATTTCATATGGTTCCCACATTTGCGAAGCTTGCGGATTGTACCGCTTTCGACCTTGCTCAAGGTATTCCTCATCATTGCGGTAAATAATTCGGGTCTTTTTGCCAAGGATCTCATCCTGGCTATACCCGAAAATGCGCGTAAACGACGGATTCACCTTCTTGATTCGGCGATCCTTATCGGCATACACCACCGCATCAGGCAAAGCATCAAGGATCTCTTCGAGTTCGGTCGCAAGATTTTTCTGCCGATCTTCAGCCCGCTTGCGCTCGGTGATGTCCAGGTGGATGCCCACCACCATCTCGGGATTGCCGGCCTCGTCCTTCGAAAGCAGCCGGGCTGACGAATCCATCCATCGGTAGCCGCCGTCCTTGGTTTTAAGGCGGAATTCGACATGATAATCCTTTTCCTTACCCGAAACATAACGGTTGAACCGTTCCTCCATCAATGACCTGTCGTCGGAATGAACTCGGCCCATCCACCAAGTGCCGGATTCCATGGGCCCCCGGATATCCTCTTGTCGATAGCCCAGCATGTCCAGGGCCGCGTCATCGAAATGGATGACATCCGTGATGAGATTCCACTCCCACAGGCCCTGTCCCGCGGCCTGCATGGCAAGGGTCAGTTTCGTGTTGGCGGCGTTGAACGCCTCGGTCGCCCGGGCCAGCTTGATGTGGGCGTAGGACAAGCGGGAGATGACCTTGATCAGGTTGCAGTAGAAGGTCATGACCCGGTCGATCTTTTGGCGGGACCATCGGGGGATAGCACGGTAGGCCTTTAGATAAACCTCTTCGTCGAATCCGTAGCGGCGCGCCTGTTCCCGAAAGATCGCGATGTCGGGCGCTTCATCCTCGAAGAAAAACTGACCGAGGAAGAGATTTCCCACGTGTTTCCCGCCGATCACGATAGGGGTCACCATGTCCCACATGTTGTTCTTGCACTTGTAGATTTTGAAGGTTCCCGGTTCTACACCGGACGTAAGTTCCAAATCACTCTCCCGGCAGAGCTTTTCCGTCTCGGGGTGAACCCGGTGGAATTTAACGCACACATCCTGCCAGCCGGTTCCGACAAGTACGTTGCCATCAAGGTCGAGAATACCGATGCCGATGTCGGTCAATGCGTGGAAATCGTTCATCAGGGATTGAATCTCGTCGCAGTCCACAATGTCGGCGAGGTGCAGGGTCCCGATATCGCCTTCCGGATCGAGAAGGGCGTTCAGTTTCGTCCGCACCCGGCTTTCACTCTTGCGCAGGGCCTCCTCGGCCGCCTTACGTTCGGTGATGTCCAGAATCACGCCCACAAGCCCTTCGATTTTTCCGGACTGACCTTCAAATGCGGACTTGTAAAAGACAACGTCCCGCTCCTTGCCCTGGTCATCGACCAGATTGAACTCGTATTGCTGTGAACCGCCTGTTTCGAGCAGTTCCATATCCTTGTCCCGGTAAGTCGAGCTGTATTTCTCCGGCCAGACCTCGTGGACCGTCTTGCCTGTAATCTGGGCCCGGGTGCTCCCCGTGAGCGTTTCAAACGCAGGATTGCAGCCCAGATAGCGGCCGTTTTTGTCCTTGAAAAACACCGGCGCAGGTATGGCTTGCATCAGCGATTCCATGCGGTTACGCTGGTCTTGGATCTCCCGCACCAGATTTTTCTCTTCCGTGAGGTCCTGCAAGGAGCCTGCGAGTCGGACGATCCGGCCGGTCTCATCGGTTTCCGCCTGCCCCCGCGCCACGCAGTGCCTGATTTCGCCGTCGGACCGCATGGCCCTAAGATCGAGTTCATAGGGCGTCCCATTGGACACGCAGCGTTCAACCGCCTTCTTGAGGCGCTCCATATCATCGGGCAAATAGATTTCCGGATGTTGGGCGAATGACGGGGCCCCTTCGCCCGGGTCGCGCTTGAATATCCGGAACAACTCGTCGGACCAGCGCACCTGGTCATTGGCGATATCCCATTCCCAACTGCCCACATGGGCGAGCGCCTCCGTACGGGCCAGCATGGCGTGCTGCCGTCTCAACGCATCCTCAGCCTGCTTGCGCCTGGTGATGTCACGGGCCGTCCCCCAGAGGTAGTCGATATCGCCGTTCTCGCGGCGAACCACGTATGAGCGCAATTCTACGGGAAAGATCGTGCCGTCTTTGCGGATGTACTCCTTTTCATACAGCCCGGAACAGCCCTGGCCCAGCAGGCGTTTCCGCCATATTTCCTCGTTTTCCCACGCATGCCAGCGCGGGGGGGTGATGGCATAGAAGTCCGGCAGCGCCCGCAGTTCGTCAAGAGTGTATCCGAGCATCTCGCAATAGGCGCCGTTCGCATCGAGAATTCTCCCCGAATCATCGACCATGACAAAACCGTCACGGCTGTTTTCGAAGATTTCTCGATAGCGCCGGCGGCTTTCCTCCAATTTGCCTGCCGCCGCGATTTTGTACAGGGCAAAGGCCAGATCGCCCGCCACCTCGTTGAAGAGGGCCTGTTCTTCGTCGTCTCGGGCGTAGGCGGCGGGAACGGAGGCCGTCAGGATGCCCCAGGTCACGCCGTCATATTCCAGGCGGCGGACCAAACCGGCGCGTCCGCCGTAGTGGCCGCTCAGGGGGCAGTCGGGACAATCCGCCGCCGGATCTTCGACCACAAACACGTCCTCGCTTGCCAGTGTTTGGACCATGCACTCTGGGAAATCCTCGCGTTCGATGCGCCCGCGCAGGAACTCGAACCCGCCGTCGAACCCTGCGGCCGCAGCTGCCGCCACCGGTCCCGCCTCAGGCAGCCCCAGCTCCTGACCCGCCTCGCCGCCCAGCAGGGCGATCCAGGCGTTGTGATACCCCATGGTCTCGGTCAGATTCACGCACGCCCGCTCGATCAGGCGACGCGGGTCGTTTTCGGCCACGATCAGCTGGTTGACGTTGTGGATGGCCAACAGCAGCTGCTTCAGATGCGCTTCCCGGGCCTCGGCCTCGGCCAGGCGAACCACCAGGGTCTCTTGTTCGCCCAAAATTTTGTCCACGCGGCCCTCCCGGATGGCCGTCAGCGCCGATTCCACAGCCTCCAGGCGGTGCTTCAACCTATCGTAAGAGGGTGATTTCGGGGTACTCATGGCGCATCACCTTTCGAAAACATGGCCGCCAGGGCCGACAAATCGCTCAAATCGCCGTAAATCAGGATTCCCGGCGCAGGCTCGAGCACCTGAAGGGCGGGGTTGACGAAAATCCCCTGGTCCAGGGCCGTTTGGGGTGCTTTGTCGATATCAATGACCTCGACGTCAAATTGAACACGAGGAAACGTCTTGCGCAGCCGCTGGAGGTTTTCCCTGGCCCTCCGGGAGTTGAGGGCATCTTGCGCGGACGAGGTCTGGTCCGTCCGGCTTTTGACCGTCATCAGGGCCGTCATTCCGGCCTCCCGCAGCCACTCGTGCAAAAGGTTCAGTTCGGCCCTTTCTTTGGAGATGTCTCCAAGAAGTCGAAGAAACGAGTCCGGGGCATCGATCAGCACCTGCTCGGCCTTCATGGAACCGGTCTTTTCCCGCAGGATTCCGATGACACCGCGCAGGTCGAAGTCACCGGAAAGCACGGCCTCCGGCTGGATGCGGGCCGACACGACGGCCAAAAGACCTTGGGATTCGAGTTCGGCAAGATTCCACCCGAACCCGGCGGCATAGTTTTTCAGGGCCAGTTCCGTTTCCTCGAAGGTCAACAGAATTCCGTGTTGCCCGGCCATGGCCACGCTAACCAGAAATTCAAGCCCCAGCATGGTTTTACCTGTTCCAGGCCCGCCGCTGAGAAGCGTCATGGCACCTTTGGGAACGCCCCCGTTGAGGACCTCATCCAGCCCCCGGATGCCGGTCGGATTTTTATCGATCCCGGGAGGGCCGGAACCGTCGTTTCCCGTATTTTTTGTCATGGATGTCATTGCTTCTTCCTCCCCGCGTCATGCCCTATCGACCAAGAGATACTGATGGTATTTGGAATTTCGAAAAAGTTGGACGTAATCCTTTCTCCCAATTCACGGTGACATGTCACTCGAACTACAATGTTGCGTTTCTGTCCATTTTCTTAAAGATTCTTTGTGAAACCGCCAGTCCTTGCCTGGGGTGATGAAAATGCTCCCTGTTTAGCCGTAACAATTCCGCCGGGTTTTATTCCGTGCAAGCTATCGCGGGGCCTGGTTCGGGAGCGTAGGGTGGGTGGGTTGAAACCCTGGTGATCGGGGCTGGTTCAAAGCTTGTTAACGACCGCGCCCTTCGAGCCTGTACGAAGCCCAACCCACCATTTCCCGAGTCGCCTCGGTGTCATTCGTTCGAAGAAGCGACGAATTGGCGCGGAAAATGGTGGGTTGGACTCCGTGCAAGATTGTCGGACAATCTATTGCAAGAGAAGTTGGATTGGCGACAACATCCGGGAATCGACCCACCCTACGCTCCCGAACCAGCCCCGTGCGGATTGCCGCGAGGGGGAACAAGTCTTGGCAGAAAAAAATTCCCGAAATTGGATGATTTTCATCACCCCAGTCCTTGCCCACTTTGAATGCCGGAATCTATCCCCGCCGGGCCATGCGCCTCACCGTTTCCACGTGGGCTTTTAGGTACTCAGCTGCTTCCTTGGCGTTCAATACGTCGCTGTCGTTTTTCATCATTCTTCAGCCCCCTTGAAAGTACCTCGCATCAACACATTTGGGCTGTCCGTATCACCCAGCGACAACAGCCCGACCCGCCAATTTACGGACCAGGCTATGAGTTGAGTTGAGTCAACCAGAAAGAGGTGCAAATGTCAAGTATCTTCTTCGAATTTTCAACGTCGCCTGTCATCCCGGCAGATCAGCCCTGACCCCCTCCGACACTTTCAGACGGGCTCCGGTAGATATCACAGAGACAGGGCTCTCCGCCAGTCCCGCAGGCTGCGATCTGCGGACGGAACGAGCGTCCCACCGGCATTAACCGGATTGTCGCGAGGAGACCTACGAACCGAATGGAGCTATTCGCAACCGACCGTGACCGGCTGGCGTTCCTGATGGAAACAGACGCCGCGCTTGGCCTGGACTTCGAGGCGCTCGAAGCCCAGGGACGCGATGTCTCGGAGGAACTGCCTCCTGAGAAACGGCCCAAATACATCACCAATTACATCGGCTCGAAGCAGAAGCTGGTCGATTGGATTTGGAAGCACACCCCGGAGGGAGTGTCATCGGCGGCCGACGCCTTTTCAGGATCGGCGGTCGTGGCCTACATGTTCAAGACCAAGGGGCTGGGGGTCCTGGTCAACGACCGTCTCCACTACTGTTATCACGCCGCCCGGGCCATTATCGAAAATAACAGTACCCGGCTCAGCGACGAGGACGTGGAGGCGCTGCTGACCGACAATCCCAAGGCCGGGAGCTTCGTCCGCGACAATTTCAAGGGCATCTTTTTCGCCAAGGGCGTCCACGCCCTGATCGATACGATCCGGGCCAATGTGGACCGGCTCTCGGGCTTTAAGAAGGACCTGGCCCTGTTCTCCCTGGGTAAGACCTGCATGTCCGGTAAAGGCGGCTTCGGTCATTTCTCGTCGTCCACCCGTTACGGAAAACGGAAGGACAGCCCCGAGGAGTTCAAAGCCCGTTTCCGCAAAATCGCGGCCCGAATCAACGTCCTGGTTTTTAATAACAGCAAGGAATGCAAGGCTTTACGCAAAGATATCAACGATTTCCTGCCGGAAGCCAAGGTCGATCTCGCCTATTTCGATCCGCCCTACGCCACGGAGTTCTCGACCACGAATTACGAAAAGACATACCACTTCGTGGAAGGGCTGATGACCTATTGGAAAGGGCTCAACCTCGTCGAGGGATCGAAGACCAAGCATTACGAGACGGATCACAAGACCGTGACCCGGGCCAATGCGGCCGGGTTCTTCGAAACCTTCCTCGGCAACGCGAAAAAAAGATTGGAACTTGCTTTTTGTCAACGAAACTACACCGTGCTTTTCAATTGTTTCCCGTCCGCCCGCGTCCGCCCACCGCCGCAACATGTTGCGGCGGTGGGCGGACGCGGGCGGACGGATGATCGCCAAATCGGAAAGAGAATGGAAAAGATGGTCGATGGATTGAACATGGTTTGCGGAAGTCGGAAAAATCCCGAAAAACATGGGAAACGGCCTGTTTCGGGCCGCAGTCCGGCGCCGATCCCGGTTTCGATTTTTTTTTCGGATAGGGAGGGACTCAGTCCCAATAGTCGTATTGCGGGATTTGAGAGTCCGAATCGTCGTAGACGAGTTCTTAGGATATGAGACAGGTCTTCGTTGGGCGGATCGTGATTTCGCGTGTCCCACAGATCGAGATGGTCCAGGATCTTTTTGACTATCGGGCCAGCCTCTATGATCGATACGATTCGCATTTGATTTTGACAATTGGGACAGCAAAGAGGATCGACTTCGTAGATTTTTTGAATCGGCATCGCCCGGCTGCGGCGGAACTGTTTCGACGTCATCTCTCCGGGCGCGATCAAGGGAATCGCATCGTCGGTTTCCGCTTTTTTTCTCATGCCTCTCGACTTGTTTGAGTAATACCCGACGTACCGAACCAACTGCTCGTATTTATTCGGTATATGAACGACGATCCTCGCGAGCCAGTCGAGGGCGTCGAGGGTTTGCTCGGTCTTTCCGTCTTTTGAGGTGCAGACGACCTTGGCAGCGCCGTCGGCGGATTTTTCAAACAGGTATGTTTTAGGACAATGTGGCGTCTGAAAAGATGGGATAGCGGGGTTGTCGTGGGTAATTCGCCGGATGAGCGGGCAGTGGAAATCGGCCGGATGGTGGTTTGGCTGCTGTGGCTTTTGTTTCGTTTATCGTTTGAGGAGGCCCTTGGGCATGCCGTAGGCCCGGTGCCTGTGGGGATTTTTCTCGAAAACCTTCTGGATTTTTCCCTGAATTCTCTTGATCGCTTCGAGGGGGGACTGTACGATCGATTCGGATGGCGGTCGATAAAGGAAGAGGTGCCATTGGCGGCGAACACGGCGGCATCGGGTCGCCGCGTGCCATCGACTCCTTTGCGAATCGGAGAAACACGGAGAAACGGCTTTGCGGAAAACGATTCCGGCATGCTTGGCGCTGGCGTTGGCGCTGGCGCTTTGCCTGGCGTCGGCGGCGCCGTCTCAAGCAGGGCGGGAGAGGGTGCGGTTCGAGCACCTGTCCACGAGGCAGGGGCTTTCCAGGGCCGTGGTGTACGATATTCTCCAGGACTCGCGGGGGTTCATGTGGTTCGCTCTGGAAGGCGCTCTGAACCGGTACGACGGAATTTCCTTCCGGGTGTGCGAGCCCGACCCGGAAAACGAAAACAGCATCGGCGCGGGCGCGGTCAACGTGTTGTTCGAAGATTCCCGAAACCGGCTGTGGATCGGGACCCGAAAATGGCTCAACCGGTTCGACCCGGAGACAGAAACCTTCAAGCGGTATCCGCACGACCCGGACGATCCCGACAGCATCGGTTCAGATCTGGTCTTCTACGGGATTTGCGAAGACCGCGAAGGCTTCCTGTGGGTGGCCGCGAGCAACGGGGGGCCGAACCGGTTCGACCCGGAGACGGAGACGTTCTCCTGTTTCCGGCACGACGCGAACGACCCGGAAAGCATCGACAGCGACGATGTCACGGCCGTCCGTCCCGATCCGCAACGCGACTCGATTCCGTGGGCGGGCACGGACAGCGGCCTGGCGAGAATGGACGCCGAAAGCGGCCGGTTCGAGCGCTTTCGGCACGACCCTGCCGACGAATCCGCGCCGAGCCACGGCCATGTCATGGCGATCGGCTCCTTTCCGGAAACCGGAAGCGTCCTGTGGATCGGCACGATGGCCGGTCTGAACCGGTTCGATCCGGACTCCGGGACTTTCCGAAGATACGTCCACGATCCTTCCGACCCGCGCAGTCAGGGGTACGACCCGGTATGCGACGTGTGCTACGCGGGAGACGGCAGGCTGTGGGTAGGCGTACACGGCGGCGGCCTTTGCCGGATGGACCCGGCGAGCGAAACGTTCGAAACGTTCGCGCACGACCCTTCCGACCCGTACAGCCCGAGCAACAACGACACGCACCCGCTGCCGGTGGACCGCGTCGGGGCGCTGTGGGTCGGAAGCCGGGGCGGGGGCGCGGACCGCTACGACCCGGACCATCCCGAGTTCACGCTGTACCGGCGAAATTCGGGAGTCGAGCACGGACTCTCCCATTCGTCTATTTCAGGCATGCTGGAGGACCGCGAAGGCTTCGTGTGGATCGGCTCCGCGGGCGGGGGGCCGACCCGGTTCGATCCTTCGACCGAACGCTTTTCCAACTTTCGGCACGACCCGGACGATCCGGACAGCCTGATCCGCGACACCGTGTTCGTCCTGCGCGAGGATTCCCGGGGAACGCTGTGGGCGGGCGCCTGGGGCGGACTGGACCGGTTCGACCGCGAAACCGGCGTCTTCGCACATTGCCTGCACGACGAAAAGGACGAAAACAGCCTCGGCCACAACGCGGTCCGGGGCATCCGGGAAGACGCCCAAGGCTGTCTCTGGATCGTCACCACCTTCGGAGGAATCAATCGGCTGGACCCGAAAACCGGGCGGTTCGCGCGGTACGCGAAAGAGCCCGGCAATCCGGGAAGTCTCAGCGACAACAACGTCTGGCGCCTGTTCATCGACGGCGACGGAACGCTCTGGGCGGGCGCCTCGCAGGCCCCGAACCGGTTCGACCCGAAAACGGAAACCTTCGTCCACTACCGCCACGACCCGAAGGACCCGAACAGCATCGGCGACAATCTCGTGATCAATATGCGCGAGGACCGCGACGGCGTTCCGTGGCTGGCCACCCCGGCGGGACTGAACCGCATGTATAGGAGCACGGGCCGGTTTCGCGGCTGCACGGTCAGGGACGGTTTGCCCCGCAACACGGTGGAGAGCATCGTGGAGGACGACCGGAGCTTTCTCTGGCTGTCCACGGACAAGGGGGTTTCCGGATTTTATAGAATACTATACAGGAACCAAAACTAAAAGGAGACGTAAGATGAAAAAAATGTTGATGACCGTATTATCACTGATGTTGCTCCCCGTATTTGCCCTCGCGCAACCCATCCCCAACCCCTTTGACCACACCTGGAAGGGCGAAGTGCTGATCAACTGCGATACCCTGGAAAACTGGTTTACGGAGTATGACGAGACCGGCTCATCGTGCGCTCTCAGCCTGACAGAAGGGCTCGACGGGCAGGCCGTACAGTTCGACTGGAACATCGGAACCGGCAACTGGTCACAGATTCGATACTCTTTTCCCCAGCCTATAGACCTGAGCAACGCCGACCTGTTCGGCATATCCGTTGAAGGGGGCGGCCCGGAGGAGGCCGTGAACACGGTCGGTTTTATGTTTGCGGATGTCAACAATGTTTTCCACCGCTACAGCGTACAATGTGATTACGGATTGAACCAGATCAACCGGTGGATCATCAATCTGGCCCTGCCCAAGAAACTGTTCACCAACCACTGGGGTATAGAACAGATTGACTGGTCGCAGATTAACCGCTTCTTCGTTTATGTTGAGCGGCCATCGGGCGGCGAAGGCGGAACGGGGAGGCTGAAGATAGATTACATCCAATACACCAAAGCCGCGGACTGGCCCAGACAGACCAGATACGAAACCATCGCGTATCAGGATGATCAGACCCTGATAAATGCGGCCGCAAAAGCCCTGGCCTACATCCTGAGTATGCAGCAGACCACCGGTCTGTTCACCTCGTGGAACGGGGAGCCGACGCCCAAGGCATGGCTGTACGACATGGCCCTGGTGCTGATTCTCCTCACCCGTGAGGGCGAGTGGACAGACGGCGTTCCGGTCAACGAACCCGCCCAGGCCGCAGAGAAACTGGCGGACTTTCTCATTCAGGCGCAAAAGGCCGACGGCCATTGGGCAAGGGGCTGGAATCCCCTTACCGGAGATGAACTGGCGGATGATCTCTGGGTGGGCGATCAGTCGTGGATCACGATGGCCCTGGCGATTTACGCGCGGAAAACCTGCGATACTCCGGCATTGAACGCGGCCCGAAAATGTGCGGACTGGCTCATCCCCCGGATTGATGAGACGGGCAAAGCGACTCTTAGCACCGAAGGCAATGCGGACGTGTGGTGGGCCATGACGGCGACGTGCAACTATGAGGCCGCCGAGAAAATTCAGACGTATCTCACCGGCGATCTGGCGTGGGACGCTGATTTGAAATACTGGTGGCGGGGATATGAAGACCCGGTCATCGCAATGGACGCGGCCACATGGCTTTCGGCCTTCAGCCGCCACAACAGCGTAAATAAGCCCGAAATGGGACTGGCCGCACTGACGTTTGTTTATAACACCCTGGCGGCCATCACTGCTGACGGGAGCCTGAAGGGGTTGGACGGCATGGGACCGATCAGTATATGGCATGAGGGCATGGGGCAGTATGTGGCCGCAGGAGGGGAACACGGCAGGGAGATACTGGATATGCTCATCTCCCGCCAGGCGGAGGACGGTTCCCTCATCGGTTCGCCTGAGAACCGGACCAGTTGTTTCGGGTGGCTCTCCACATGGAAGGGCCTTGCGCCCACCGCATGGCTTTATTTTGCCATCAAGGGCTCGCCGTTTAACTCGTTTCTGCCGGGCGATGTGAACGGCGACGGCAGCCTTGATCTGGCGGATTTGCTCCTCGCGTTGGAAATCACGGCAGGTATAACCCCCTCGGAGTGTGTGAATCTCTTATCTGACGTGAATTTGGACTGCACGGTCGGCATGGAGGAGGCCGGTTATATCATCCGGGAGATTGTGGCGGGCGCCGGAAGGTAAGCATTACGACTTGAAAGGTTAATCTCGTTCGGTCATCCCCCTGTCTTCACAGGGGCAGGCTCTGCGAAGGCAGGGAACCAGAAATATCGCAGAGGTAAGCGGCCGCCGGGGGTGTAGCGAGCTTGCGAGCGGAAGCCCCGGCGGTCCGCTTGACCGACTGGTTAACCCGTTTGCATAAATGAGTGATTGGTTTTGTCTTGATGACATGGAACCGTTTGAACTTTAAAATTCACTTTAAGAGTCTGACGTAATATAGCTATTATTCGTGTTAAGTTATTCATTGTTGGATTTCCGTTAGCGGATAACATACGGTGCAGACTCTTACTCGGTCTTTCAGTTTCAAGAGCTAATTTTTCAAACCCTACTGTAGCATTAACAATATCTATCAATATTAATCTCGCACTAACTGGATCATCATTTAGTAAGAGTGAAATTGCCTCGTCAAGCAAGGCAGTAGCAAATGCCGGATCTTTTCGTAGTCGGCTATCAATAGTTTCTTTGTAATTTCTTGTAATTTTGGGCATTTTATATTCCTATGCTATACGACTGTCTCTTTTTTTACGTTGTTTGTATTCTTTATACAATTCTCAAAAGTTTTTCATTTCTAGTTTTCTCCGCCCGCAATGCCCTGTCGCCGCTCTATTATCGGGGCATGACAGAAATCGGGCAGGCCGTATGTATCCACCCAGCCCGGGTCAAAGCATACGATGATATTCCCGTTCTGATGTTTCAACTTGACGACACCCCGGAAAAGACGTCGTTTGATCTCCCCCAGGGTCTTATCTTTCAATAAAGGGTTCCACAGTCGGCAAAGGCTCACACAGATATAGGACATCAACGCAAAGACGATGTGACCGTGGATGGCCTCTTTGTCCCGACCGTGGAATTTATCAAAACCGTGGTTCTGTCGGGCTTCCCGGTAGAACTCTTCTATCTTCCACCGCAATTTATGGGCCCGAAAGACCTTATCCGGTTTCCACCGGGGATCGGTACACATCAGGGCGTAACACGGTCCGATTTCTTCAACCGACTCTCCTTTGCGGAGACGGGTGTTGATCTCCTGCACAAAGACCAGTTGGACAGTCCCCAGGTCGGGATCGGTCACCTTCAGACGGGCCAGGTTAACCGGTCTTCCCCGGACCGTGTACCGGTCGTATTTCCGGACTTCCGATTCCCACTCCTTCCAGGTTTTGGCGTGTCCGTTGACGGAATAGGGACGGTCACTTTTGCATTTGACGATGACCCGTTTGAACCCTATCTCGACCAGAACACTGCGGATGAACCAGGGTACATAGAACCACCGGTCAAAAACGGCTGTTTCAGCCAAGATAAAACCGGATGACTTCTTCAGCAACCTCAGCATGTCACGCAGTTTGCTGTTTCCCGGTGCAGACCGTTCTATGGATATCATGGTTCTCACCAGTTCGAGACCTTTGTCCTCATCATTTCCGGTGGACGTAATGCAGAGCATCCGACTGCCGTCTTCCATTTGCTCTACCATTAGCAAGTTCACCGTTCCCATTGTGCCGGATTGGGCCGGTCCCAGACAAACCATGCGAAACCCTTCATCATCAAGAACCTGCCAGGTTTTTGGTGTACGTTTTAACAGACTCCTGGTCGTTTCCTCCTTTTTCTGTCCCAACCTGTATTTGCGGTTGCTGGCACTGATTCCCACCCATTTCAGGTTCAGTTCCTCACAGTATCCCACCATTTTCAAACTAAGCAGGGGACCTCGCAGGACAACCACTTCCGGGGGACGTCCCTGGTCAATCAGTTCCGTCAACCATTTCTTTACGTCCTCCGGACGGCGAACATCTAACTTTTTCCGGCGTTGCAGACGTTTATCCTCTGCCTCCTGTTTCTGCTCCGGAGTCCGATAGTGTACCTGGGCAAAAAGAGGGTAATCTTTGTCTCCGTCCGCATAATGCGTTGAGGGCAGGGCATACCCCAAACCGAAATACCCCTCACTCGATTTGTACACCACCGTGATGTCCGGCATGTTCTTGCCGGTTTTCATCATCACCGTGTCATCCCCTATCACCACCCCGTCCTTCCGGGACGCTGTGCGAGGGTCTTAAAGATAGGAACTTGCTTTTTGTCAACGAAACTACACCGTGCTTTTCAATTGTTTCCCGTCCGCCCGCGCCCGTCCTCCGCCGCAACATGTTGCGGCGGAGGACGGGCGCGGGCGGACGGGTGGCCGTCAAGTCGGAAAGAGAATGGAAAAGATTGTCGATGGATTGAAAATGGTTTGTGGAAATTTGGGGAAAGGCGGGAAAACATGGAAAACGTCCTGTTTCGCGCCGCAGTTCGGCGCCGATCCCGGATTTCGATTTTTTTCGGGGGTGCGAGAAGGGATTCAATCCCAATAATCGTATTGCGGGATTTGAGAGTCCGAATCGTCGTAGACGAGTTCCCGGATATGCGAATCTTCTTCCAAAGGCGGGTCGTGGTTGCGGACATCCCACAGGTCGAGGTGCTCCAGTATCTTTCTGATGATCGGACCGGCCTCGAGAATCGATATAATCCGCATTTGATTTTGACAATTGGGACAGCAAAGAGGATCGACTTCGTAGATTTTTTGAATCAGCATCGCCCATCTGCGGCGGAACTGTTTCGACGTCATTTCTCCGGGCGCGATCGACGGTATCGCATCGTCGGCTTCCGCCTTTTTTCTCATGCCTCTCGACTTGTTTGAGTAATACCCGACGTACCGAACCAACTGCTCGTATTTATTCGGTATATGAACGACGATCCTCGCGAGCCAGTCGAGGGCGTCGAAGGTTTGCTCGGTCTTTCCGTCTTTTGAGGTGCAGACGACCTTGGCAACGCCGTCGGCGGATTTTTCGGCGGAGATGTAGAGCATGCGCTCCTGGGAAAAACTGGCTCGGATGATGTATTTGGCAAGGTTGCCGAGGGCGGCTTCGTCTTCGGGCCGGATTCTTGCGCCGATATGGACGTGGAAGCCGGTGTGGCTCCGGGAAAGCATGTTTTCGATAATCGCGTCGTTGATTTTGCCCTCTTTCTTCAGCATCTTCGTAAACTTCGTACTGGAAGGCCTCCTCGAGGTCTTCGGCATGGAAACCGGGGACGCCGACGAAGGGGCCGTCGGGAAGAAAGCAGCCGTCGGTCGCGATTGCGTGCAGGTGCGGATTGATATTGAGAAAGTCTCCGTACGTCTGTATGGCGATGCTCGCTCCGGGGACTGCGCCGTCGCGGGGAACCGCGGATTTCAAAAAAGCGCTCATAACATTCCACGCGCAGGTGCCCGGCTTGCCGAGCAGGGAGCGGTCGTACATGAAATAGATCCGGAGGCGTTTGGGTATGCCGAAGACCCAGTGTCTGCGGGGGACTTTTTTCAGAATGTCGGTCAAAAGCCATTCGCCGTACTCGACGACCCGTTTTTGGTAGCACGAGGGACAAAAGCTTGTCCTCGAGAAATCGGGGATGGCGGCGTTTGCACGAAAACGGCAAAAGATATTCGTGGCCGCAATTGTCGCATCGAATCCGGGCGAAGCCGCATCGCAAGTCGCCGCAGTCCAGATAGCGGTAGATCACGTCCGTTATATAGGCAATCTCTGGACCCACGCATCCACCGCCATCGAGGGAAACACCCTCACCCTCGGGGAAACGGCTTTTGTGCTGCAGGAGGGGCTCGTCATTTCCGGAAAGCCCTTGAAAGACCACGAAGAAGTAGTAGGCCATGCCAGGGCTATCGATCTTGTCTACCAACTGGTGGAAAATGATACGGGGTTGTCGCAAGACCGTTTGTTTACTTTGCACAAGGCAGTTCAGACACAGCACGTGATCGATGTTTACATACCCGACGGGGCCTGGAAGAAAGAGCCAAATTCGACAGTTATGGTTGTCGATGACAGGCAGATTGTTTTCGAATACGCCCCACCCGGCGATGTGCCGGAACTTATGGGACAATGGTTTGAGCTGTACGATAGTCTATTGGGCTCGGTTGCGTCGGAAGACAGCTCGAAAGCCTTGAACGCCCATGTCGATTTGCATGTCTCCTTCGTGCGCATCCATTCTTTTTTCAACGCTAACGGAAGGCTGGCAAGACTGCTTGCCAATGTCCCGGTCCTCAAAGCCGGACTTCCTCCGATTATTATCCCCAAAACGCAACAAAAAACATATATCGACGCCCTTTCCGCGTATCATATGGTTGCCGGCCAGGCGCTGAAAGAAAAAGAACTGCTGCCTAGCCCGGATGCTCTGGGACCTTTCGTCTCTTTTTGCAAACAGGCATGGGGCGAGTCTCTATCCCTGGTAGAGGTGGTCCGGAAGATTCAGGAAAAAAGGGACCGAAAGAAGTGAAACAGCTTTTCGAAGGGGCTTTGCGCCCCGCGAGGCAGGCGACATTCGCTATTTCTCCATGAAGAGATCCGACGAAGACTTCGCCGGGGTCTGCAAGCCTCGCACCCCCAAGGAAACCGCGTTCTGCGACAGCGGGGAAAATCATTTTCGAGAAGGAAAGAAATCGCCTGGAAAGCCTGTTTTCCGAGCAGGTGACAAGCGTAAAGGAGTCGATGAGCACCTTGAAACGCCTGATGCAAGAAAAAGCAGGCGTCATTCGCAGAGGCCCCGCCCTGACCGATGCTCTGAACCGCCTGCGGCAACCATTGCCGCAAATCTCGATAACCAATCCCGCCCGACTATTCCGATACCTGGAATTACAAAACATGCGCCTCGGGGGTTGGTTTTTAGATCGGCCACGGCTTGGCGGAACGCATACCCGGAACCTTCGCGTTCATTCCATCGGTATTATTTGAAACCACGCATCCGCTTGTTCGTTGTATCCGTTGAACAGTTTCACTTTCAAGGGCTTGCCGACGAAAAGTTCGCAGGAGTTTTTGGATCTCCACGACATGAGCGTGTCCGTTTTCTCGTGGAAAGCCCAAAAGGAGACAAATACGATATTCGACCTGCAAGGGGCGGTTTCGATGCGAATCGTGTCTTCGTAGTTTCCCTTGAAAATGCAATATTCGCCGATGAAGTCATGGACCGTTATGGCGAAAGCGCTTTCCTTCAACTTCGGATCGGGGCACTCGGGGTCCAGCACCAGCATCAGGTTTCTGCAAACCTTGTCCTCGGGCGGTCTATAGGGCGTTTCGGGCAATCGGTTCCACACTTCGGCCGCGTTTGCGCTCCAATCGAAACAATCTTTCTCTTTATCCGTCGGCATGCTTCCTCCCTTGAAAAGAGCCGTGGCGAAGGCGGTCGCAAAAAGGGAAACGACCGCCAAAATAATAGTTATCTTCTTTGTTTTCACTGCAATTCGATTTTTTGGTAATCGGTTTTCTGGCCCGGAGAGAAAACGTACATTCCGCTCTCCATGGTTCCTTGGGCGCTCACGTCGCTGGACTGGATCTTGCCGTCGGCCCCGTTGTCCTCCCATACCGCCTCGTGGTCCGTGCCTTCGTCTATGGTTTCTCTGCCCATGTCGAACAAGCCATACAGCCCCCCCGACCAAGTCTGAGAGTAATCCGTCTTCGTCGCCGAAGCATAAACGTTGATTCCGAACAGGTCTGCGGTTTTCTGGGCCAAGCTGTTCGCCATGTTCTCTTCGACGGACCAGACGGGATTTCCCGCGTTGCCGGTCTGACAGGCCCAGGAGGTCATGTGGATCTTGGAATATCTCCCCGAAGGCTCGTCGGCAAAAGCGTCCTTGTTCACCTCTTTTGCTTCGGTTTCGCGAAAATATTTGCGGTTCGTGTTTTCCAGCCATATTTGGCCGGGGGTTCCGTGAGCGAAGAAAATGAGCACTTGAACCTTTTTCACGCACTCTTCGCCGTTCAAGACGATGTCCGTATTGTTCATGTGATTCGCAATGTCGCTCCACTCGCCCGCTCTTTTCGCGTTGCCGCCGTATTTTTCGACGGATTTTCGAAAAGCCTCGACTTGGTTCGACGAGTGCGACGCGTCGAAATAAAAGACCGTGACGATATCGAACAAATGTCCGAAATCTTTGGCGTATCTCACAGTTTGGGCCATGAACATCATCTTGTTTCCGGCGCTTTGATAGTAGTCCTCGGCAGTGGTTACGATCAAAAATTCGAATTTAACGGGTTTCTCCTTTTCCGTTTTTTCATCTGGAGACGCCTCGTCCCCGGAAGCCTTCAATGCAATGGGCGCGGGACCGTCCCGACTTGCCAGCGAATAGCTCGCGGCTACGCCATCCTCCGCGCCTCCCGGCGCACGCGAGATGTCGCTGTCGCTTACAGCCCCGCCCCGCGAGGAAGAAAAAGCCCGGAGCGAGTCCTCGACGACCGCCACGAGTCCTTTAGAAAGGGCTGTTGCGAGCCGATCCAGCAAGTGCCGGTCGCGGACCCTGGTCATATCTGCGCCAAAACAACACGATGCGAGGACCCGACGAAAAACGGCCATGTTCCTGGCGTCGTGCGAAAAGCGCTTCAGAAACTGGAGCGCGGACAAAAAGCTCTGAAATCTCAATTCATTTTCGGCCGTTTGGAGTGTCCGCCTTTTGCCGATTCTGTAAACCCGCGTTCCGATACGAATTCGTTCGTTCATCGATCTGTCTCCAACCGTTATTTGGCAGCCGCGTCCATGGCGAATGCTATTTCCGCCAAGTCGATTCTGCCGTCTTCGTTCACGTCGATGGCCAGTCGCAAACTGGCGGACGCCGCGTTCCCGGTCATCAGTCGCAGACTGGCAACCACGTCTGCGAGGCCGACGCAGCCGTCGCCGTTGATGTCGCCTATCAGGGGCGGGCCCGTCTCCGTGGATGCTTCCGTCGCGAGTTGCCCTTCTTCCCGATTGACGGCGTTGTCGGAGGATGCGACGCAGAATTGGCAGCTCCGGTCGTAATCGCCGTCGAACAGGGCCGATTCCAGGGGCGTCCCTTGCAGCCAGATCCTCCATGGCCCGCCGTCTTCCCTAACGTAGACGTCGCATCCTGCCATGCCGGAACCGTTTTCGTCGTCCTCTCCCGACCAGAAGACCTGAAACTTCAGTGATAGGGGACGTTCCTCATCACGGTTGCAAGAAAGACCTTGATGTCGTCCCGTCCGCCGTAGCGGTCTTTCATCTGGATCTTGTAGGAGAAGGGGCTTACGGACTCGAAGTTTTGGACCTGGTCGTAGGTCATAAGCGCACCGTGGAGGTCGAAATGGATCACGTGGTAATACCCCGCGCCATGGCGGTCCCGTACGCTTTCCAAGTGGTCGATCAGCGCATCGAAGGCACCGGGCCGGAGGATATCGATCTTGACCGGCAGGTTGGCATTTCGAAGCAGTTTCACCAGGGGCCTCGTAATGGTCCTATAGCCCACGTCGAATTTCCCCATGGGCCGCGCGGAGACGACCAGAAGTTTGATGGAGTGAGATTCCTTCGCGTCCGTCACCAGCAAGCGGGGGGCAGGGATGCATCGTACCATGGGTGCGTCCAGAACGAACGGCCGGGGCAGTCGCGGATCCCAGAGGGTTTCCCAGTGCAGGCCATGGAATTCCGGGGACCCGCAAACCTCGAATGCGAGATCGCCCGCGCCCCCGATGCCAGCTCGGGAGTACTGCCCGAAAACGTCGAGGTTCGCCTCGAACATCTGGCGAAACAGAGCTAACCCGTAAGCCTTCACGCTGGCCGCCGCCTTGGCCGCGTCTACCTGGCGAGTGAACGGAAACTTCAGGTGCTTTTCGAAATACCACTCCAGCAGCGCCTTCTCCTTCTCCGAGAATGGCTCGGCAACCGAGACCGGAAACTCCCCCCGGCGGTCGAAGCTCACGACAGCGTTTGGGCGCTGGCCGAAACCGGCGATTTCGCGTATGGCGATGGTGGTCACTCGTCTTGCTCCCTTCTTTGACTTGCCGCAGAGGCGAATTCTCGTCCGAATGCGCGCAATGGACGCGAACCCGGTGTCACGACTTCTCCTTGACGACGAAAATTCGTCGGCCGTCGGGCCGTTTTACCGGAAACACTTCGAATTCTGGGTCGCTTTCTCTTTTCTCGACAAATGTTTCCTTTATGATCCTGACAGCCTGCTCTTTGATCAGGGCGGTCACTACGTCGGCAGCGATCTTTCCAACGAAGCCAGCCAAAAACACAACGGCCGCCGTGGCGTGGATGCCATACCCGGCCGGGGTCGGCCCCCTCTTCTCGGCCCGCGCGATCTCGCGACACGACGGCGATTCGTCCCAAGCGAAAACGAACTCGTCCGCACCGATTCCGACCTCAGGCGCAAATGCTATGCAAGCCTCCATGCTCTCCTCCACCTTTTTCTTCTTCTATTCTTATCTCGCTTTGGTGTCCGGCCATTTTTCCAAGAACGATCTCTATTGTGATGGGGGGATGTTCGTTCCGAACGGACATCGCCAAGCTTACCGGCGTTCCTTTCGTTTCTACGGTACTCTCGGAACGAACATGCCCCATCACGCCTCAATATGCTCGGACAAACGTCCCCCGTCATTCTACCTGATCGTGTCGCATACCCATTTATTCCTTTCGACAGCGGCCACCGACTCGAAGCTTGCAGAGGCATCCCAATGGCAAGCCCCCCGTTTCCGGCAAAATCCGCGACGATTTTCATTGTTCACCTACCAAATGGTTCGTATTCCTTATGTATCAATGTAAGGAGCCGACCTTGATTTAAAAAACCGATTGTTTTCATCGGCATTGAAGAATTCAGGTGCAACGTCTCAAGCCATTTCAGCCAGGCACTGTTCTGAAACCAGTGGCTTTTCGTCCCATGTTCGTCCTAATAGAAGCCTGCCGTTGGCTTTTTTCGATCTTTTTCTGCCGTCGGTCCCCCAAGAACCCCATTGTTTGAAAAAAAATACAATAAGATAGGAACTCGCTTTTTGTCAACGAAACTACACCGGGTTTTTCGATTGATCCCCGTCCGCCAGCGCCCGCCCTCCGCCGCAACATGTTGCGGCGGAGGGCGGGCGCTGGCGGACGGGCGGTCGTCGAATCCGAACTGGAATGGGCAAAGATTGCCGATGAATTGAACATGGTTTGCGGAAGTCGGAAAAATCGCGAAAAACATGGGAAACGGCCTGTTTCAGGACGCAGTTCCGCGCCGATCCCGGATTTGTTTTTTTTATAGAAGGCGGGATTCAGTCCCAATAGTCGTACCGAGGGACTTGAGAGTCCGAATCGTCGTAGACGAGTTCGGCAATATGCGAGTGGTCTTCGGCGGGCGGATCGTGATTTCGTGTATCCCAAAGATCGAGGTGCTCCAGAATTTTTTTGACTGGCGGGCCGGCCTCGAGAATCGATATAATCCGCATTTGATTTTGACAATTGGGACAGCAAAGGGGATCGACTTCGTAGATTTTTTTAATTAGCATCGCCCATCTGCGGCGGAACTGTTTCGATGTCAATTCTCCGGGCGCTATCGACGGTATCGCGTCGTCGGTTTCCGTTTTTTTTCTCATGCGCCCCGACATACCGAACCAACTGCTCGTATTTATTCGGTATATGAACGACGATCCTCGCGAGCCAGTCGAGGGCGTCGAAGGTTTGTCCGGTCTTTCCGTCTTTTGAGGTGCAGACGACCTTGGCAGCGCCGTCGGCGGATTTTTAGGCGGGGATGTAGAGCATGCGCTCCCGGGAAAAACTGGCTCGGATGATGTATTTGGCAATGTTGCCGAGGGCGGTTTCGTCTTCGGGCCGGATTCTTGCGCCGATATGGACGTGGAAGCCGTTGTGACGCCGGGAAAGCATGTTTTCGATAATCGCGTCGTTGATTTTGCCCTCTTTCTTCAGCATCTTCTTAAACTTCGTACTGGAAGGCCTCCTCGAGGTCTTCGGCATGGAAACCGGGGACGCCGACGAAGGAGCCGTCGGGAAGAAAGCAGCCGTCGGTCGCGATTGCGTGCAGGTGCGGATTGAAATTGAGAAAGTCGCCGCAGTCCAGCCAGCGGTAGATTACGTCCGTTATATATGGTCGCCGGAATCCTTATCGGGAAGCGTACGGATCGCCCCAAATCGCCTCCAATTCCTCGAAATGGTTTTCCACGCAATCGTAGAAGGCCGTTTCCCTGGGTTTGCGAGGCTTGTAGATTCCGTCGATGCGTTCGTCCGATTTCGTCATGGCGAAAGACCGTTCTGGCGCAATACGCGATTGCGAATGAAAACCGAAAGTTCTGTTCCCGCATTGACCCAGCTTATTGTATGTAAATATTATTGTAAATAATAAAGATTCATACAAACTTTTCTTTTTCTCGCTGGACGCGGGGGCTTTTTCGACGGCCTTTTTCTTTTTTCAGGCCATGTTCCGCAGAACGGCCACCATCATATTTCCGGCACCGTGGCGAAGCGGATGCGGTTTTCATCCTATCTGCCTAGTATGCGAAGGGGGTCCCCAAAGTGATGTCGCTCGTCGACGGTTCGTTGGGAGTACTGGTGGCGATTGCGGCGAACTGCCACTGAGTCTCGACCCGGGAAGCCTTTCTGATCGGGGTCGCCGCCGCGCCGGTATGCGTTTTCAGCGAGCGCGTTCTGGAAAAACATCGGGTGGAAGACGCAGTGGGCGCTATACCCGTCCGGGTATGCCGAAAACCCGGTGTCCGGTGCGCGACCCCGGCGAATTCGTCAGCGAATGAAACCCGGGGGGGCTTTCGACCACGGATAGCCCTGCAAAGCCATTTGGTATCCGAGTTGGTACAGGGCTTTCATGTAGGCCATGTCGAACTCCTCCTTCGGTTCCTGGGTGAATTCCGGCGGAATGTATGCCAAGTGGAATTGGTTTCCGTCTCTTTCGCAAAGGGCGTAGATCTGGTAGAGATCGCCGATTCCCTGGGTTCGGATCAGAGACGCGATGGAACGTCCGGCAATGGGAAGAATGCTTCGGTTGACGCCCTGGTAGTCGGGTTCCAGAAACGAGTTCCGGAGCACGAAGACGTTGGGCTCGCCCTGGACTTCGAGCTTGGCGGTGATTTCCTTCCAGTCTACGGCCGCCGGATAGACGAACACCTGGGAACCGGTCCCGCCGTCCACGTGAAGTTCGTCGTATGTTTCTCCTTCTTCGCTCTGGACGCCGATCACGACGGGAGGAAAGGCCACCGGGATGGCGGCCGAGGCCCTGAGCACTTCGCGGATCAAGTCGGCCTTGCCCGGATGGTCGCTCGCGGCGATCGCCCCGATGTTCCATATGACGGACCTTCCGGCATCGAGGTTGACGGTGCCGACGAACAGGCGCCGTCCCCTGAGGTGCTCTGCGGCGACCGCCTCGATCACTTCGTCGCCGACATACTGTTCTATCAGCTTTTTCAGCGGCGTCGTGTCGGTCATGGAATCGCCGAAGAGAGCGCTTAGCAATCCCCGTTCTTCAAGAATGTCCTTGGTCTTCGTGGAGGTGTAGACCCTTTCGAGTTCGTCGTCGTAGTCGGGTCCCAGGAATGCGAACGGGGCGGTCAGCGCGCCGGTGCTGATGCCCGTCACCATGGTGAATTCGGGACGCTGGCCGGAAGCGGTCCACCCCTTGAGCAGGCCCGCGCCGAAAGCGCCGTTGGCGCCGCCCCCCGAAATCGCCAGGTAGTTGTGGGGCTTGCCGAAAATGCCCTCGTAGTTTTTCCGGAAATCCTCTTCGGTAAAGGTTTCGAACCTCTCCGCGGAAAACCTGGGCCATTCGTCGCCCCAGAAACGGGCGTCCGGGATTCCTTCTATGCCGACCTTCGACGTCAGTTCCGGCGGCACCGGCGTTCGGGCCGGAGCGCCGGCGCAGCCCATGAAAGACAAAATCGCCCATATGGCGCAAAGTTTCACGGCCAAGGCAATGAAACGCGTTCCGTTTTTTTTCCTCATAATTTCGCTCCCTTCTGTTCGGGCAGAAATCGTCCGATGGTTTGAAATCACAATCGTCCAATGAATATAATGCCTTTTTGGTATGAATCTTCCCATCTGCGAAAGAAAGCGAAGGGAGGGGAGAGAGTCCCTTCCCGTCGCGGTTTACTTGCTTTCGTCCATGAATGCCCGCAAGCGTTTCGCCCAGAATTCGAAAGCCGCCTTGGCGGGAGACAGCTTGCCCACGTCGAACTTGCCGCCCGGGGCTTTGTCGATCGCGACGGCGACCGGTTCGTTGGTCTGGGAGTCGAGAAACTCCGCCTCCATGGAAGCGCTGCCGATGCCCGTGTAGCTTCCGGTGACCCCCTTCTTGACCAGGCTCACCGCCAGTCCGACGGGAACGACCGTGGTCGCGGCGCCGGTCACGGGATTGCTGGGCTCCAGGTCGGTGACGGCAAGCCGCAGTCGGATCACGTCGGGTCCGGGTTCGGACGTAAAGCGGGCGCCCAGCACTTCGACGAACGTCTTGTGGAATTGCTCGCCCAACTCCTGGATTTCGCTGGGCTTGATGCCTTTGTATTCCGCATCGTTCTTGAAAAAAAAGACCACTTCGTCCATCATGACCTTGTCGTATTTGCCGAAATCGACGCCTTTCTTCAGATAGCGCTTGTCCACACCGTCCACGCCCTCTTTGAAGGCGGGGTAATTTTCGAGAAATCCGGAATATCCCGAATCCGATTTCGCGTTCTGTCGAGTCGCGCAACCCGAGACGAAAATGGCCAATGCAACGATCAGCAATGCACTAAGTAAACACCGTGTTCTTTTCATGTCCTTTCTCCTTTCTACTGTCTTTAGGTTCTCGTACCGCGTTTCAGGACCTTGGCACCGGAAATCGGCCTTCCCGCCGCCGGATTCAATCCACGTAAACAACCACGTACTGGTTCTGGTAAGGCTCATAGTATTTGCCGCCGCAATGATAGAGCATCGTGCCGTTGACGTTGACCTTGGCGCAACCCACAGGCAGGGCGTTCACGTAGATCGCGGACCTGCGGATGGTGCGACGGGTGGTCCTGCGGGCGACGCCCGCGACGCTGCCGGGGGTCATCGGCCTGCCGATTATCGCATCGGCCTCTCGAACGGCGAACGGGTTTGTCAATGGCGCGACATCGAACAGAAACGCGGACGCGACGATGCCGAACGCGATCGCAAATGTTTGAAAACGACTGTGCTTTTTCATTTTACCTCCTCTTCGATTAGAATCTCTCCCAATTCGTCGGTCGCAATACGTTCCAGTTTCAAAGCCCCTTCCGGCGCCTTGAACTGGAACCGGCTTTTTTCGATCGCCGGATTCGTTTTCCAATTGCGCAGCCGAATCGAATACTGCGGCGCGCCAGTCATCCATTTGGTCGTGATGACGTATTTCATGGGCAACGGATCTCCGTCGGCCGCCACCCACATTTGCCAATCCACTTGCGCCTGGCGGAAGAACACGTGATGGCATTCGACGCCGTTGACGTAGCCGGTCCCCATGTACGAGCCGACGACGACGCCGTCCATGAGATCGTCGTACGGGGAGGAGTGGAACAGATCGGCGCCGGGGGCGTCGAGGCCCATGTCGTCTCGAACGACGTCGATGGCGTGATCGATGTCGCCCGGGCTTTCGGCCTGGAAGAAGAAATTGCGGTCCTTGCCGTGAATGGTCATCGTCTTGCCGTCGAAGATCAGCGCGATGTTTTCGACGGAGCCGGTTCGTTCCATGTACAAGCTGCCCGGCCGTTGCACGGTCATGGCGCCGCGACTGCTCAGTTGGATTTTTCGACCGGAGAAATCCACGACTTCGTTGTCGATGTCGGCCTCTACGCTGTAGGCGGTCAAGCCGTCCATGAAGTCGGACATGGAGCGAACGACCTTGGAGGCCTCGGGATCGACCGCGTTGGCTGCGGCGGTCGCCTGGAACGCGAAAAGCAACGCGAAAAGGAGCGCCGATATCGCGAAGATTTTCGTTTTTTCCAACGGGTTCGGGCACACACGATTCGCAACCGATATGCGGCCCCCGCCGATCGTTCGCCCGAATTGCCGTGACAAATAACGAGCCCAACCAGAACAAATTGACATGGTCGAGTTTAAACTGCAAACGTACATTCGTTTCATAATGATTTCCTCGATGCTTTCCTGATAGTTGACAACTGGTCTAAAAAGTCCGTCTTGTTATCGTCGCGACGACGCCAAGACGGTCGGCAAGGCAACGGGAGCGCCGTCGCTGTCGCCGTTTTTCAGCCGATTCTATTTCGCCGGTTCGAGATCGCCGGGCATCCAGGTCTTGTCGAACCACTCCTGCAAGGGGCCGTAAAGGCGCAACAGAATATTGTAACCCTTCCCGGGCATGGTCTGGATCCAGTTGCCTTCGTGCCCTTCGGGCGGTTTCGGAGCGAACCAGATCGTGTAGGAACCGTCGGCATTGGCCTTCACGGACGGGTTGTTACTGTCAAGTCCGCCGGTTTTCTGATCGGTTTCAAGCACCGAACGGGTCTGGTTGTCATAGACCATGAACGACCAGAAGTCCTTGGCGGGAACGGGACCGGGCAAGGTGACCTTGTAGGTCTTGCCGCCGTCGAGATAGCGGCCTTCTGAATCGTGAGCGCCGATCTCGTAGGCGGAGCCGGTGCCGACCTTGGGCTTGGCCATCGCCGGGGTGATAGCGGTGGCGTAGTAGTGGAACATGATGCGGTCGTCCAGCACCCGCTCGCCATTGTTCATGAATTCGTGGCTGCCCCCCGTGAAGCAGGAATACCACTGGCGCTTGCCTGGATAGAAGTAGGCGCTTTCGTAGCGGGGCCGGAAGGTGATCGAGCGTGCCGTGGCATTGCCGATGGCCACGCCCTCGGTGAGGATCTTTTTCATCCGGGCATCCGGCGCGAATGGCTTGCCCTTCTTGATCCCGATAGCGGCGAACTGACCGACCAGCTCGGGGTTGAAGGCATCGGCCGGCTCGTACTGAATGACCGCGTTCAATTCTTTCCAGTAGCCATAGTCGTTGGCGTGGATGGTGTTGATCTTCGCGCCCGAGGCGTTGACAACCCTTCCCTTGGGGGGATTATTCAACTTCGAGAGCGGATAGATGCGGAATTGCGTTCTCAAGCCCAGCGTGGAGGCTTCCAGGTCCCCGTCCTGAACCAGAGCGCGCAGGAACATCCAGTTGCGGTAGGTGGGGGTCTTCACGACTCGGTAGCCTTCGGGAAGCTCGCCCTTGCAATCCGGACCGACAAAGACATACTTGCCGCCCTTTCCCTGGTTCGGACCGGTCAACCCGAAGTCGGTGACCCAGCGGAAGAAGGCATCATCCACCGCCCCGACGAGACGCCCGGGAGGGACTTCCACGATGGCGGGTTCATCCTTCACGTTGATCTCGGCAAAGGCGTAGGGCGTGCTCGTCTGGGGCGTCAGGAGCAGGCTTCGGGCGTCGTAGAGCTTTTCCCAGAGTACCAGGTCTCCTGGGTTCGCGCCCGCCTGCTTGAGCCCTTCCAGCATCGCGTATATGGAGGCGGCCGGAATGCCGTTGAGAAACGCGTCAACAGAGCGGGACAGGTCGATGAAGTCATAAGTCTTCTTGACCGTGGCTTCACTGGGCATGCCGTCCCTAAACTCGAGCTCGCCGAGGAGTTCGGTCTGCACCTTGTCAGGGGTCATCAGGCTCGATGGCACGTCGGCCTTGTATTTCGGTTCTTCGGCGAAGCCCGAGGAGATGGCTCCGGTAAGGACTGCGATGGCAGTCAGCAACGTGGCTACGTGTGTTTTCATGATGCTTTCTCCTTTCTCAGTGTATTTCGGCACTCCTTTATTAGTTTATGAGTCAGTTCAAAGTCACCAATTATCCTGGTCTGTATTCCGCCCTTTTGATGCTCCCAATTTCAATTCGTTTTTTTTGCGATGCCTTCCATTGGCCGTATTAATTTTACACGGCCGTTTGCCACAACTCCTTCAGGTGTAGGTAATCCAGTTTTTTGCCGTGAATCTTGCGCTCCAAGGGCTCGACATTTCCGTCACTTTGGAAACATGAATTGAACTTGCAATCTCACCTGATAGTTCGGAGCGCCGTCCGGCCGCTCGATGTTGTAGTAGTACGCGGCCTGCAGATTAACCGGCTGCGTGCCTATGCGTGCGATCTGGCCGATACCAATGCCGAGCGGGACCAACCACTCCTGGCCATTGTCCGCCTCCCAGTTGGCGGTGATTATCGGTGAAAAAGTCAGGTAGCGGCCCGGGCTCGAGGGGAAGTTGTAGTTGATGAACGGCTGCGCGAGAAACTGATTTTGTATTGGTAAATATCCAGCTAATGCAGGCAGTCAGCAATGCGGGTTAGCGCATCTGCTGGACCGCCTGCTTGTGCGTTTCTTTATTTAACCAGCTCAATCTCGCCCGGTCGCCAGGTCTTGTCGAACCATGCCTCGGTGGGGCTATAAAGGCGTAACAGAGAAAACCACCCCTTACCGGGAATCGTCTGAATCCAATTCGCCTCCTTGCCGGCCGGTGCCTTGGGGCCGAAATAAAGATCGATCGAGCCGTCTTGGTTGGTGATCATCTTATCGCGCTGGCTTTGCTTGCTTGGGAAAGTCTGGTCTGTCTGGAGCATGGAGCGGGTCTGGGGGTCATAGACGCACACCGACCAAAACTTCAGGACGGGCGCATCCTTGGGAATGTTCAGCCTATACGTCTTGCTGCCATCGAGATAGTTGCCATCGGCATCCAGATAGCCCCAGGCGTATTGTGAACCCGCGCCAACGATTTCCATTGCCATTGCCGGCGTGTTCAGAATTGCAAAGTAGTAAAAGAAAGTCCGTGCATCCAGATTGCGCCCGCCCACGCCTTCATCCTTGAGGAACTGATAGTTATCGCCGGGGTACCCTCGCTTCCAGTAGCTGCCTTCATAGAGGAATTCCTCCTGATTGCGTTCATCCCAGAGGAGAGAGCGTGCCGTTGCATTGGCCACCGCGACCGCGTCGGTCAGGATTTTCTTCATGCGCGCGTCCGGGGCAAAAGGCTTGCCCTTCTGGATACCGATGGACGCAAAGAGGCCACGCAACTCGGGATCCAGCATCTCGACGGGCTCGCGGTCGATAACGGCGTAAAGCTCTTCATAGAACTCGAAATTATTGGCGTGAATCGTGTTATACGATTTACGGGAAGCGCTGATGAATTCCATTTTCGGTGGATTGTCTTTTTGGGCGAGAGGGTAGACTTTCAGGCTATCCCGCCACATCTTCGCAGCCGCATCCGGTTTACCGTCAACGAGGAATCCTCGCAAGGCGACCATGGTGACATAGCTGTTCGATTTGGCGACGAAATATTTTTCGCCGTTGACGACCTGTTCCTTGCCGCCAATGGGACCTTCGAGGTCGCCCTCGTAGTCCGGCGGCAGGATCAGATACTTGCCGCCTTTGCCCTTGTCCGGGCCGGGTGCGCCCATGTCGATCACAAAGCGGAAAAAGGCGTCATTCACCGTTCCCGGGCCGGCGCCAGCAGGAATCTCTACGACGGTAGGGCCATCTTTCTCGAGGTCGAGCATGCTAATCGCGTACACCGTGCTGGTGTTGCCGGTGAGGAACAGAGGGATGCTGTCCATCAGCGTGGGAAAGTACACCACCTGATTCGAATTCGTTGCGCCAAGGGACACCGCACCAAGCCGGAGTTCTTCCATGGAGGCGGCGGGGATCCCATTCAGGAATGCCTCCACGCCTCGCAAGAAGTCGAGGTTGTCATAGACCAGTGCGGAAGTTTCTTTGGTGGGAATGCCGTCGAAGAATTTCAGCGTGCCGATTCGAGTCTCAACGCTGTCCGGCGTGGTGATGGATTCGGGGATGTCCGTGGTCATCTTCATCTTCGTCGGTTCGGCAGCCCAGGTTTGTGTCGGGAAACCGGCCGCCAGCAAAGCGATGGTGCCAAAAAACATTTTTATGAATTTTGCTCTCATTGGTTTTTCCTTTCTCTTGAATCTTTTCAATGCTATTCCCCTTTTCCTTCATCCAGATTCTCCACCGAAAAAATCGGAATGCGCTGGTCGTAAAGCGCCTTCAGCACGCCTATAAGGGCGGCCTGATCGAGCAGGCGTCCGACAAGGACGGTTACCGGCCCCCGGCCTTTCGACGAATCCACCGTGACGGTCATATCGCCGATGAGTTCGGTCCAGGAGGAATCGACGTGTCCCTGTACCCGAATTCGGTATGTCGAGGATGTGTCTCCATCGAATTTTTTGAACTCCGGTTGATTAGCCATGGTTGTCCTTGCTTTTAAGAGACAAATTGTCGTTTAAAAAAATATCCTGGAACAATATAGGGGTGGGGCAGGTAAAAAACATTCCCCAAAAGAGGTAAAAAGGGGGTATGGATGTGAAATTACGCGTCTCCTAAAATGGGCAGGCGATTATCGGCCTCAAGTGTTTTGCCCGAGGATGCCCTGTTCATAGGCTTTTACAACGGCTTGCTGACGATTGCGGACATCGAGTTTTCTGTAAATGTTGACCGCATGCTTTTTTACTGTCTCCAAGGACACGAAAAGCCTGTCGGCAACCTCTTTGTTGCGCAATCCTTGCCCCAAAAGAGACAGGACCTCGAGTTCGCGATTGGTCAAAGGATTTTCAAGCGCTTGGTTGCGTTCCCATGGGTGCGGTTCGTGCCGAGCAAAGGATTCATCCCGCCTATCGACGGGTTCATATGCGTCAAAAGCGGCCAGGATTTGTTCGATATAGTCGGCGGCTTTGCCGTATTGCAAAAGACGGGTCAACAGATCCGCCATATTTGCTCCGTGGTTGACGAATGGACGGATATATCCACCCGGCCGGGCCAGGGTCGCGGCATGTTCCAAAGCTTTCATGGCTTGGCCGATTTGGCCTTGTTTTTGGCATACCGCGGCTTGCAAAAGAAGAATTTCTATCGTTTGGGGGGTGTTGTGGGTCTCCAGGCAAAACCGAAGGTGTTTCCGGAGTTTCTCGGTTGCTTCGTTTAGGCCTGCTTTGGATTGCCGGGCGGCCATCACCCTGCATTGGGTGATGCGGGGGACATCCAACCAGAAAAGCATGGTACCTACGTCATTTGAAAGGTCGGTCGTTTCCATGTAGCGGGCAGCCGACTCCACATCGCCTTGCAGAAGCCCCAGCCTGGCCCGGAGTGAACGGGTACGGGCCAAACGGTCGATGCTTCCTGTCTCTTGTGCGAACGCGATCATTTGGTCCATGGTTTTGTCGGCTTTGCCGAATTGCCCCATACCGTGGTAGGAAAGGATCAATCCGGCATAGCTGTCGGCGTCCACGCCGGCATCCAGCCAAAATCTGTTTTTCAGGGCCTTGATGAAATGCTGGCTGGCAGTCGAAAGGTTGTTCCACTGGAAATGGATAATTCCCAGCATGTATTCAGACCATGCGGCAACGTACACATTGTCGGTCCTGGTTGCCATGTCGCTCGCCTGCCGGATTGCCTCTTGCGCCTCGCGCAATTCGCCCGACAAAAGGTGGATGAACGAAATCGCCGCCAGCAATCGCAGCTTATAAGGCCCTTCGGAAACTTCGTTGCAAAACCGCCTGCGATACTCCTGGATAGCCGTTCTACCCTGACCCGCTATCTGGCGCGATCCCGCCAAATACATGACAATCTCGTTTCTTACCCCTGTGTTTTTTTCGGGCGTCCGTTCGAGAGCGCGATGGAGAAGTGCCATGGCACGCTCCCCCCGACCTTCCCAAAACGAGAAAATTCCATTGAAAAGATCGATTTCCCCTTGCGGCAATTTTGTCGATTCATCTTTCGGAAGGGTTTCGACCGCTTCCAATAGCGGCGGAATCGCCCACAGTGCGAATTGGTAATTCAGGACCCAGGCCTTGGCCAGCAACAACTCCGGCCGCCGCCGCACGATTTCATCCGGCAACAGGGACAGCCATTTTTCCAGAATAGACGCTCTGTCTTCATTCAGCGGGGCATGCCTGTTTTGTTCGACCAGTTGCGAGGCGCCGAGAAGATCGCCGGCGGCGAGGGCGTATCGGAGGGCCTCGTCGATCAGGAAGTTTTCGGCAAACCATCGACTGGTCCGCCTGTAGAGCGCCGAAATGTCCTTCTCCCCGAGTCGTTTTTTCAGTTGGCGCAGCAAAAATTTTCGAAACAGGTTATGATAGCGAAACCACCGGCCTTTTTCGTCCAGCGGTATCACAAACAAATCGGAGGCCTCCAGCCATCTCAAAAACTCTGCGCCATTTATACCGAACTCCGTCGGTCGGGGTCCCGGAAAACACAGGGCATCGCACAGCGACGCGCAAAAGCGATCCGGAATTGCGGTGGCCAGCATGTAATCCCGAATCTCCTCCCGCTGGTTCGAAACGACCTCGTCCAGAAAATATTCGGCAACGAACCTGTTCTTGTCCGGAAGTTTTTCTATTTGGCGGGAAAGGTCCGGCCTTTGTTTCAGCGTAAGCAGAAGCAAGTGCATGCCGGTCACCCATCCTTCCGTCTTTTCGTGAAGTTTGGCGACGGAAAGGCCGTCCGTCGCTTTTGCAATCAACGGTTCAAGATATTTACCGGTCTCTTCCATTGAAAACCGCAGATCCACAACGCGAAGTTCGCCCAGCTGATTTCGTGCGCGTAAACGCGCAAGAGGAAGCGGCGGATCAACCCTGGTGGAGATCACCAGATGCAATGGGGCCGGAGCGTGGCGAAGCAGTTCCGCGATCAAGTCGTGAACGCTTTTGGCTTGGATGGCATAATAATCATCCAACACGAGAACAAAGGGTTGGCCGATCATATCAAGCTCGTTGATCAGACTGCGGGCAAGAATGGTCGCTGGGGGAAAGCGGGGGCTGCCGAGCAAGGCCTGGGTTTCTTTAACCGTACCGGGAAAGAGCGAATGGATCGCCTCCAGCACATATGCCAGAAAAAGACGCTGGTCATTGTCGTTTTTATCCAGGGATACCCATGCGCTTTGAATATCGGATGTTTCCAGCCAACAGGCCAAAAGCGAGCTTTTGCCGTATCCGGCCGGCGCCGAGACAAGCGTCAGAGGACGACGACGGTACCGGTTGAGCCGTTCGACCAAATGATGCCTGTGCAAATGATTCCGAATAATATGCGGCTTGTGCAGTTTGGTTCGCAAAAGAGTTGTGACGGTTTTCATGCTGGCTGTTTTCGGGCCTGAAGGTGTTGTAATTTTCATAAAATCGCCGTAGCCAAATGTTTTTCTGACAACGTTCAGTCTAAAACACGCAGATGTACAAATCAATTGTCTTTTAATTCCGAGACCTTTTGCGCGGGAACGGCGCGATGCGTAAATGGAAAAACGAAAAGATGTAAGGTAGGAACTTGCTTTCCAAGGCCGGCAACCAGATTGTGGATTTGCCAAAGGAATCCGCTCTGAGCACCGCGGTCAAAGACCACTGCCTTCCGAACTAGGACGAAGCCGACAAGGGATGCACCGTGACAAATCGGAAATATGGACCGGTGACAGCCGTCGCGTGGTGGGCGGAAGGATGCGAAGAACCGATTTTTGTCGTGACCAATTTCGTATCGGGTTTGAAAGCGTGCGATTATTATTCGAAACGGTTCACAATCGAAACCTTTTTCAGCGACCAGAAGAGTCGCGGTTTTCATATTGACAAAAGCCATCTGTCAGATCCGGTTCACTGATGCGATTATTGTTTGGCGCCTGCCTGGCGCACGTTTGGACCATTTTTTTTGGGGCTCCTGGCAATGGAGCCGTCTATTTTGAAATTGATTCACCGCTCTGATCGTTGCAACTTGAGCCTTTTTCAGCTCGGCCTGAGGTTGCTTATGTATTTGGCCTCGCGGAGAATGCCCTTGCCTGAAATTTGGCCCTTTGTTTCAAATGAGTAAATGAATCCTTGCTCAAGAATTACGTCGATCAAAATTACATAATAATTTCAGCAGGTTAGAAAAAGTGTACGGTAATGAATCGTTGACAAGAAACCATGTTCTATATTAAATCCCGAGAGAATATATTAATTGAGACAAACTGAAATGACAGTGATGTTGAGAATGGCTCCAAAGCGCAACGGTAAAACCAAGATTGTTTTTTTTACGATGTTTTGCATAGCCGCAACGTCGATTTTCGGGAAAGGCTGGTCGGGAGAAACGAAAATGTACGGAAAAGTAAAGGACATCTTTGGAAAACCTTTGCAGGGCGTAGCCGTCACTATCGACGAAACCGAGTCTTCAGCGGTGACGGACGCCAAAGGAAACTAAGAAGTCGCACGTTTGCCGGGCCAGCGAAAAGTCGTTTTCAGTAAAGAAAACTGCCTCACGGAAATTTTGGAATTGCAAATCGCACAGGCGGGAAGCTTGCCAGCGACAGATGTTTCTTTGCCTCCGGCCCCTTCCGAAAAAGCAATCTACTTAATCGACTCCGACAAAGGGGAACTCTCCAAAATCGAATCCGGCGGACCGATTATGCCATCGGGAAAGGGAATGGGGCATAATTTCCGTATCGAGACTTCCGAGTGGTCGAACGTCAAGCCGGGTAAAGCTTCGTTCATCGACAACACTGGTCGAAATATGGCGCTTGTGAAACTCGATGGCGCAAGCGGTCCGTTTTTTGGGTTCGCCTGCAACAAAAGGCTGGACGAAGAAGGGACCGGAAGGCTCTCCGATTCCCTCGCACGATACGGGGATAAAGAATGGGTTGCCAGATAGCCGCAGCGTAGCGATTGCGATATGGGAAACTTCGCTTCAACTCGGCGAGTTGCTCCATGATTGCATACAGGTTGCTAAATTCGGCAATTTGCCAGTAGCTTCCTTTATCTCTCATCAGAAATTCGATATTGGCTCGGCCTTCAAAGGCCTCGACGACAACCTCCACGAGAACTTTGCAAATTTTGCCTTCCGTGTTTACAGTTTTCAGCCTGGGATGCTTGAAACTGTTGACGGGCAACTGCTTCAAAAAATCCGCCAAAGCCCTTTTTTCTGTCATTTTAGAATTCAAGCGACCTCTTTCAATGTAGGAACGGACGGCTTCCTTGACCATTCCGGCGATCGGTTCCTGCAAAACGCTAAAAACCATTTGATTGACATCGTCGCTGAAAAAACCGAGCCTGGTATTCTTTCCGATGACTTCCGGAATGTCGGCAAGCATACGCATCGTGATGCCCTCGATATCGACGTATTTTTCGAACGACGTGATGTCGCGATTCTTTACGGATTCCTCGATTTGATGCAGCGAGTATTCCGGAGTTGTGTAGAAAAGCCAATACGCGACTCCGCCAGCGATGAGGACAATCGACGCAATGCCAACCAGAAACATTTTTTTCATTTCCAATCTTTTTTTTTCGTATTACATCGCCTGCAATTTCGACATCGCCTGCCGTTTCCTGGAAATGGAGAGCCTTCCTTTTGCTGACGATAGTGACGATTTTTGGGTTCTAAAAGATGGGAACTCCCTTTTTGTCAACCAAAATACCATGGGAATCGACCTGTTCGAATTCATCGGAGGCGTGCGTCGGAGAGACAGGCCGGTTGTTTGCGGAAAAAACCAACTTGTATCTGGTGGACATTTTATTCGACTTCTATGGACAATACCTTGTAGAGTCCTATTTCAAGACATGTAAATGCTGTCAGCTAAGATAGGAACTCGCTTTTTGTCAAGGAAACTACAACGGGCTTTTCGAATGCGCCCCATCCGCCCGCGCCCGCCCACATCCGCAACATGTTGCGGATGTGGGCGGGCGCGGGCGGATGGGCGATCATCGAATCGTAAAGGAAATGGGTAAAAAGTGTCGATGGATTGAAAATGCTTTGCGGAAGTTCGGAAAAAGCCCGGAAAACATAGGAAACGGCCTTTTTCCGGACGCAGTCCGGTGCCGATCCCAAATTTCCTGTTTGATATTGAAGGCGGGATTCAGTCCCAATAGTCGTATTGAGGGACTTGCGAGTCCGAATCGTCGTAGACGAGTTCCCGGGTATGCGAATCTTCCTCGGAAGGCGGGTCGTGATTGCGGACATCCCACAGATCGAGGTGCTCCAGGATCTTTCGGACTATTGGGCCGGCCTCGAGTATGGAAATCACCCTCATTTGATGACCGCAATTGGGACAACAGAGCGGATTGACCTCGTAGATTTTTTGAATCAGCCTTGCCCGGCTGCGGCGGAACTGTTTCGATGTCAATTCTCCGGGCGCGATCGACGGTATCGCGTCGTCGTTTTCCGCCTTTTTTCTCATTCCCCTTGACTTGTTTTAATAGTATCCCACGTACCTGACGAGCTGCTCGTACTTGTTTGGAATATGGACGACGATACGCGCGAGCCAATCCAGAGCGTTGAAGGTTTGTTCGGTTTTTTAAGTCCTTTGGCTGGTAGACGACCCTGGCCGAGCCGTCGGGCGATTTTTCGGCGGGGATTTAGAGCATGCGCTCCCGGGAGAAGCTGGACCTTGCAATGTACTTGGCCAGGTTGCCCGGCGCGTTTTCGTCTTCGGGCCAAATCCTGCCGCCGACATGGACGTGGAACCCGGTGTGGCGCAAGGAAAGCATGTTTTCGATAATACTATCTTTTGTATATTTAATTGTAAATATTAAATTAACAAAATGTAAATAAGGGCGTCCGGATTCCAGAAGGGCGTCTGCGGCATGGAGAGGGATGAGACGCCGAGAGCAGAAAAATTCCATGATTGCAGGCAGGTCGGCGTCGCATCTTTTAGGCGGGCGGAAGGCCTTTGCGTTCAGGCGTTCTTTTCCGGGCGGAGGGCGGGGGCAGGCGAAGTTCTCGTCGAGCCGGCGCAGGGCGGTTTTGAGGTTCGCAGGTTCAAAAAAAACCTCGCCGTAATCGGCCTTCGGATCGGCTCGATACGGTGGAAAACAAAGGCGAACAGGCCCCCTTCGCGTTTCTGGCGACCTATTCCGAGAGGTCGGGGCAAAAAAGGCGAACGAAGCACCTGCCGCTGAATTGACAAAAAGCGAGTTCCTATCCTTGTCTTTGAAAATACGCCGTTTTTACACCGTTTCTACCACCTTTGGGATGATGCGTCTTCCTCGTTATTCCATTATCATACGTCCAACTGATCAACAGTGAAAAGGACCTTAACTCACAGAAACATTCAAAAGGGGGGTTGATGGAGAAAAACTCATATGAATATAAGATTCCCCACTCCTGGTCGCCCGCAACGTATCTCATCGAGGTCCTGGGCGAGTTGGAAGCAAGCTGGACCGATCGGCTGGGAGGCATGCGGATTTCCTCGCGAAAAATGGAGGATCGATCGGTGGTCACCACATTGAAAGGCCGTTTAAAGGACCAGGCGGAACTGACCGGGGTGCTCAACAGCCTTTACAACATGCACTTTCCGCTTTTGCGAGTGCAAAAAATGCACGACACCGAAAAGGAAGAGCCCGAGAAGAGTTAAAACTTGTGTTTGCCCATTGCTACCCCCCCGGATGCCGACAGCAATGGATACCAGACAATGCTAACTACGGGAAGGCGGTATGTAAAAAAAAACATTCCGTGAATCATACTAAGGACCTCGGAAAAAAAATGAACCAACAAGAGCGACTTGCTTGTCTTTTCGTCCGAATTTCGCGTTGTGTCGACCGACGAATACGTAAAGTATGCGTTGGTCGTCACGCCTTGAATTCGAACGAAAATCCTGCGCAATCCTTGTCCATTTTTTTCCAATGCGCTAACCACATAATCATAACAGGAGGAAAAAACATGTCATTACCCGGAAAAACAATGAAAATTGGCGGATGGAACTACCACGTAGGCGATCAAGGAAGCGGCGACAAAGGAGTAGTAATGCTGGTGCACGGCATGCCCGACGACGGCAGCTGCTGGAAATACCAGGTACCGGCATTGGTAAACGCAGGTTATCGCTGTATTGTTCCAGATACGCTGGGTTACGGTCGCACTGACCGTCCACGTGAAGTTGAGCATTACAAAATTGATAAGATCATTGGCCATATGTTTGAAATTATCGAAGAACTGGGGCTTAAAGATCTCAACTTGGTGGGCCATGACTGGGGTTCTGGCATTACATGGCCCATGCTCATGCAGAAACCGGAGCTGTTCAGAAAATACTGCTCCTTGTCAGTTGGCCACTTGGGCTGTGTGTTCGGCCAGGCCCACGAAATGACTCAGGAACGAGGCACCCCCGAGCGCATGCTTGAATCCGTCAAGACCAACTGGTTTACCTACCATCATACCCAAGCTGGTATGGAAGAACTCTACATGGCGAACGACTTCAAGTACTTCGATCTTTTTTTCTGTTCGCATCCTGAAAAAGAAGCGGTCAAGAACGCAATCAAAGAAACCGGCCATATCGAATGGCTAAACTATGACATAGCCAACCCTATGGTCTTGGACTACCTGGCAACAGCCAAAGATCGTAACTACTATCCGAACGTCAAGGTGCCTTGCATGGTGATTTACCCTGAGCAAGATATGTTCTTGTGGCCGACCCAGGCCATTGATACTCCTTCACGCGTGGATGCCGAGTGCCGTATTGAATTCATTCAAGGCGGCCATTGGTCCATGCTGGATCACCCGGACGACGTCAACGTACGTATGTTGGACTGGTTTGGCTCTGAAAGCTTCGACGTGCGAGCAAATGTAAAAGAGGCGTAAGGTCCGAGCCTGTCTTTAAAGTGGTCAAAACCCTGACCGGCGAGGCTTTCCCCGTCGGTTGGGGCTCTCCGCCCATAAGCATGTATTGCAGATCGCAGAAGAAAGAAAAATAAAATGAAAAGAGGGAAAAATAACCGATTACCATGGCTAAATACACCCTGTCTGCTCCTGTTCGCGGCGATGGTTTTACTATTGGCCCAGCCCGTTTTTGCCCAATCATATGAACCGTCGCCGGAGGAGGCCACGGGAACGTTCGGGGGTCCGGACTATGTTCCAAAACGGATCGAATCGGATCGCACCTCGGAGGACGCCCTGTTCGATCTGGAGTTCATGCGCCCCTATTACCAATGGAAAGACCAGATCCTGGAAAAGTACGGTTATACCTTCGCGGCAGACTACTACGCCATGGGCCTGAAGGCCAGTGACAATCTGCCGGGAACGGATGACGATGCCGCAAGCGCCGTGTTTCGCTTTTCCGGTTTCTGGCAGCTTCTCGGTCGCGGCTCCGAAAATACCGGAACGCTGGTCTACCTTGTGGAACACCGCCACCGCTACACGGACAAACCCGTGGCGCCGTTTGCCTCGGAGAGTCTCGGCTACACGGGCTTTCTCGGAATTCCATACGGGGACGAGGGAGGCCGGTGGCATCTGACCAACCTGTACTGGAATCAGGAGTGGGAAAACGGATTTGGATTTGCCGCGGGATTTCTCGACGTGACCGACTGGGTCGATGTCTACGCCCTCACCAGCCCATGGTCGGACTTTTACAATTTCGTGTTCAGCATCGGGGCGGCGACCATGGACCTGCCGGACGACGGGGCACTGGGCGTTGGGGCCGGCGGGTGGTTGACGGACGACGTGTATCTCATCGCAGGCTTTGAAGACCTGAACTCCGATCCCACGGATCCTTTTCAGGGATTTGAAACGTTCTGGAACGATCACGAGTTTTTCAAACACGTCGAGGTCGGCTGGACGACTTCCAAGGATCAATACTATCTCGAAAATCTTCATCTCACGGTCTGGCATGCGGACAAGCGGGATGAAATCGGCGTGGACGACGGCTGGGGCGCATTCTTGTCCTTTTCCCATACGTTCGACAACCAATGGCTTGCGTTCGCAAGAGGCGGATTCTCGGATGACGGCGGCAGCCTCCTTAAAAAATCGATCAGCATCGGCGGAAGCTACGCGCCCAACGGTATAGGGGCGCCCGGCACCGGACACCAGCTGGGATTCGGCGTTAATTGGGGACAGCCCAACGATCCCCTGTTCGGCCCCGACGACGACCAGTATGCCTTCGAGGTGTACTACCGCATTCAGGTCACCAAGGAACTGGCCATTACCCCCGATGTGCAATTGCTCATCGACCCGGCGCAAAACCCGGAGGAAGATTCGATTTGGGTTTTCGGCCTGCGAGCGCGGATAGGGATCTAAGAACCTCGGAAAAAATAATTGATTTTTTCCCCTCTTTCCTAAGCTCTGCCCGGGAACGAGCCTTTCCATTTGGCCGGATGGCCACATTTTTTCAAAACAGCAACCTTGAAAAAAAATCGGAATTTCGATAAGATGTTTGGCAGGTTTTTCATTTGGCCGGACGATAATTTTTTTTCAAAACAGCAACCTGAAAAGTTTATGAACCCCTGGAAGTTGCTTGGTTGCAAAAATAAAACATGGTTGTGCATGGGATGAAAGGGGAGTCACTGCATAAATCAATATTACGCACCAAACTTCACCGGCCTCGGGTACCGGAAAATCACGTTTATCGCGGAAAACTGGTACAAAGGCTTCAAAACTACATTCATCGTCCCGCAATTCTCATATCGGCGCCGGCCGGATACGGCAAGAGCACCTTGGTGAGTTCCTGGCTGGGTACATGCGGTTATCCGGGCGTCTGGCTGTCTCTGGACGATGCCGACAATGATCTGAAGATTTTTTTATTGCACTTCGTAGCCGCCGTTCAAAAGATGTTTCCCGAAGCCGCGGAAGAAGCTTCGGCGCTGGTAGGCTCTCCGAACTCGCCCACTCTCCAGTCGATTACCAACCATCTGATCAATGAATTGGATACCATAGAAACCGATTTTATCCTGGTCCTGGATGATATCCATTGCATCAGGGAGACATCCATACACGATTTCCTGGATTCGCTTCTGCTTCATCCTCCCCGGCACATGCACCTCGTAATGATCGGTCGAAGAGATCCCTTTCTATCCATCCCCGTTCTTCGCGCGCGTAGCCAGATCGGCGAAATACGACTCAATGACCTGAAATTTACGGAGAGCGAAACGGCGACCTTTCTGGAGCGGATGCTGGAAACGCCGATTGTAAGGGAAGATGCCGCCGCATGGACAGAAAAGATGGAAGGATGGATCACGGGGCTTCGCCTTGCGGTGCTATCGGTCAGGAACCTGGCGGAGGTAAAATATTTGCCGGTGAAACTGGAGGGGGGCGCCCAGTATGTGATGGAGTACCTGTTCAGCGAGGTTCTTTCGCGCCAAACACCCGTCATTCGAGATTATTTACTGAAGACATCCATTTTGAATCGATTCAGCGCCGCCTTGTGCGATGCGGTCTGCGTTGAGGCCGATGAACAGGAGCTACCGCCTGAAGGGGCCTGGGGCTTTATTCGATATCTGAAAAAGGAAAATCTCTTTTTGATCCATCTTGACGACCAAAACGAGTGGTTTCGTTTTCATCAACTGTTTCAAGAGCTTCTGCAAAATCAGCTTCGGCGTCTTTGTTCTCCCGAAGAAATCGCCTCGTTGCACTCGCGCGCCGGGGAGTGGTTCGAATCCCATGGCTTTATCACGGAATCGATCCAACATGCCGCGGCGGCGGGAGATTTCATTCGGGCGGCCGAAATAGTCGAAAACCATCGATCCAACGAGTACGAAGCAGATCGCTGGCATGTGGTCAAGCGATGGCTTCGCATGCTGCCGGAAAATGTCAGGGAAAAAAGATTGAAGCTTCTTCTTGCCGATGCGTGGATCAAAAACTGCCAGCACAGGCTGAATCAAACCCGGTCGATATTGAAAAAGGCCGAACCTTTGTTGCGGGATCAAATGGAAGATGCGATCGCAACAGGAGAGTACAGCTTTTTCCGAGGATACGTATTGTATTTTGAAGGTCGGGCGGAAGCCAGTCTACGGTTTCTGGAGGATGCCGCGTCAAAGCTTGCCGGCACGAAAAACCCGGTTCTGGGGGAGTCCGAGTTGATGCTCGGACTGGCTCATTGCATGACCGGTCGCAAAGAGCTGGCGGTTTCGGAGTTGAAAAATCGAATCGACTCGGTCGATATGTCGGAAAGCTATCGGCTCTCCAGATTGATCGCGGGCTTAATTTTCATCTACCAGCTGTCCGGCGAACTCTTCGCGGCTCGCCCTGCGGCGCGGCAACTGCTCTTGTTGTCCAAGAGCCGAAACATGCGAGTCACAGAGGCCTGGAGCTATTATTTTTTGGGATTCATCGACCTGCAGGCCGGTGAACTGAAAAATGCATCCCGAAACTTCGAGCATGCCGTCGAGATGCGGTACGTACTAGAGCCCAGGGCCTCGCTTGACGCAATGGCTGGATTGGCGATTACGCTTCAACTTATGGGCATGGAAGAGTCCGCAGAGGAAATATGCCGTCAGCTGGAGAGGTTCGCCATGGAGATGAATCCGCGCAATTATCTTTGCGTGGCGCGTTCCTGCAAAGCTCGCATTGCCGTTCTCAGGAATGATCTGGGATCGGCGAAAACCTGTCGCCGATCAGTTGGCAATTCGCCTGTGGCAGATGAATTGTGGTCCTGGCTGGAAACGCCGCGAATTACCCATGCAAGGACGCTGATTGCCGAAGGCGGCGAAAACGGTCTGGACAAAGCCGCCGGCATGCTGAAAAAGATCCGACGCGAGTGCGAGACGAATCACATTTCGTGTCAGGCGCTGGAGGCCGAGGTCCTGCTGTCGATGGCAATGGAGAAAATGGGAAAAAAGGATGAAGCCATGGAATCTTTGAAACGGGCTATTTCCATGGCGGCGCCCCTGGGATGGTTACGACCGTTTATCGAGGCGGAATCATTGATGATCGATCTGCTGAAACGTTTGCAAGGTCGGAAAACCGATCACGGCTTTATCCATAAAATTCTGACCTTTGCCTCCGGTTCCATTTCCCGAGCCGACCGGGGAGACATTTCGCCCGACATGAACCCGCCACGCGCAAGCCAGACGCCTCCAACGCATCGCTTATCCTCCCAGCCCCTTGTAGAGCCCCTGACCAACCGGGAGCTGGATATCCTTGAATTGCTGTCCGAGCGGTTGCAAAACAAGGAAATTGCAAGCCGGTTAACCATATCGCCCGCAACCGTAAAAACACACTTGAAAAATATTTTCCAGAAGCTCGGCGTTGGAAACAGGCGTGACGCGGTGCGAAAAGCGAGGCGTCTTGCCATTATCTGATATCGTTTTATTCATTTCGCAATTTGTCCTCAAACAAAACGCCATGACGAATTCGCACATCCGCCCCCCTCGTCCTCATCTGGTGTTCCGTTTGTGAACTTGGAAATTTGAAAGAAATGGCGATTGCGTCAAATAAATCGAATCAAATTCCATAATTCAATTCGGGTTTCGTAATCGGCGGGCAATTGTACCCCGAACTCGGCCTTCCGAATGCAAAATACGCCAAATTTACACCGTTTCTACCCCCTTTTGGATGATGCGCCCTTCTTGCTATTCCATTATCATTCATTCAGCTGATTAAAAGCGAAAAATAACTCGCAGAATCAAACAAAGGACAGGGCCGATGGAGCAAAATCATTATAAAGCCGCAACTCCTGTCAACGTAAAATCTGCTTCGCTCTCGACTCCCGTCCAAGGGCCGGGAGAAGAACCCTTAGGAGGGATTCAATGAGACGATGGAAAAAAGGATACCCGATCGCCATGGCGGCGGCATTGCTGATCGCGGCGATGCCGTTTCAGTCGATGGCGGAAACGGAAGCGCAAGCGGAGATGAAGTCCGACAAAACAGGGACCAATCCCATCAATTTCACCTACGATGCCAGGATTTACAACGAGTACCAGTGGCTGAACACGGAAGGCGACGGCAACCAGAACATCACCACCCTGGAGTTTCGGGCGCCGTTGCTGGAAGGCAAACTTCAGTTCCGGGTCAAGGCGCGCTACCTCGATATCAACGCCGACGTGAATGACGACGGAAACGACGATCTTAATGATTCGGGTTTCGGCGACACAGACATCCGATTTCTGACCGTTCCCTACCTCGACATGGCAAAAAAGCGGGCCATTGCCGTCGGCCTGGAGGTGTTTTTCGATACGGCCTCGGAAGACGTGTTAGGCTCCGGCGCCACCTCCCTGGGTCCGCAAGTGTTCGCCGTCTTTTTCAAGCCGTTCGACGGCCTATTCGATCTGGTGTCGCCGGCATATCAGCACAAGTTCAGCATTGATGAGGACGACGACCGCGGCAAGGTCCACCAAGGCTTGTTCGACTTTTACTTTCTCAAAATGTCGGAGGACAAACAGCGCTGGCTACTGATCAACCCGACGTTTGTGCTGGACTACGAGAACAATGAGGAATTCCTCCTCGTCGATGTTGAAACAGGGACCATGCTCGACAAGTTTTTCGGGACGAAGGGCCACAGCGTCTACCTGCGCCCCGGTATTCAGGCTGGCCACGACCGGCCTGCGGACGGGTCCGTCGAGTGTGGCTACAAGATCATATGGTGAGAATGACGATTGGCTCTGCTGTTGCCGAGGAGAATCGGTTCCCGGACTTCACTGTGCATAACGCGCGGACCTGATCGCCAATTCCGATGGATCAGTGGATGTCTTGAAACGTCAGCAACATAAAATACGATTGAACAAAGAGTGAAGGGAGAAAAACTATGTTGAATACTGGGCGAAACGTTTGCATGCATTCATGAACGAGGTCAAATAAACCGCCACGAGGCGGACCTGATTCCGCTCAACGAAGAATGAAAGCCTTGCCGAGAGAGAATTTGGGCAATTCCAGCGCAAGGCTTTCATTTCAGCAGAGGAGGTTGAAATGTCAAATCGTATCTACAATTTCTGCAAAATCACACTCGGCATACTCACCATTATCGGGCTGATTTCGGTTTCTTCGTCATTCGCCGAATCGGCTGCGGAAATCGACGGGAAAGTCGATATTGCCCTGAAATCGCTTTACAAGCAAACGCCGGCCGCCAAAGAGTTGGCCTCGGTCGCCAAAGGGGTGCTTGTTTTTCCGGACATCGTCAAAGGGGGACTTATCATCGGTGGGCAATACGGCAACGGGGCGCTCCGGATTGGAGGCAAAACCATGGGCTACTACAATAAGGAGAATGTAAAATGAAAATAAAACAATTAGCTTCACTGGCTATAGCCGTGATAATGGCTACCGGTCTGACCACAAACGCCTGGGCGGAAGCGCCCAAAATGAAGATGACGACAGAGGTCCCGCCGGGAATCGCGACTCCGGACAGGTTGGAAACCCGGATAGGCACTTTGAATTTATTCGACGGAGTACCCGACGAGAAAACCGCTCAAATAGTCTATGACAACCTGGACTTTCAGCGAGGTGTACAAGCCTATTTGAGCAGCATTCCGATCGCGTCGATGGCTGGCATGCGCAAGGGGATGCTGAAATTCGGGCCGGCGAATAACACCGTCCTTTTATTTGAAAACCTTATGGATTCCAAGGCCCTGTGGCTGACGCCGAACACGGTGAGCATCTACATGGCGATGTGGCTTGAGTTGAGTGACGAGCCCATGGTGATCGAGACGCCGCCCAACGTCCTCGGCCTTATTGACGATCACTGGTTTCACTATGTGGCCGACTTCGGCAACGCCGGGCCGGACAAGGGAAAAGGCGGCAAGTTTTTGATTGTTCCTCCCGGTTACAAAGGCGATATCCCCGAAGGGTACCACGTCGCACATACGAATACCTATGGCAACTGGGTCATCTGGCGCGGCTTCCAGGTGGATGGCGACACCGCGCCGGCCGTCGATACGACCAAGAAGATCTTTCGGGTCTATCCTGTTTCGCAGAAGGCCAATCCGCCGGAGATGAACTTTATGAATGTATCCGGCAAGTTCCACAATACGATTCATCGTATGGACTACGGGATCTTCGAGGAAATCAACGAGGTTGTGCAGGCCGAGCCTTCCGAAGGCCAGAACCCGGAACTTCTAGGGCTGTTGGCGTCCATCGGCATCAAGAAGGGGCAGCCTTTTAAGCCGGATGCACGGATGAAGAAGATCCTCACCGAAGCCGCCGATGTGGGAGCTGTAACGGTTCGCGCGCTTGCGGCACGTCCGCGTGAGGACAAGTTCTATTACTACCCGGGCGAAAGTGCCTGGGCTACGCCATTTCCCGGCGGCAGCCACGAGTTTATTGAAGACGGCGCCGTTGTAATCGATGGCCGGGCGTACTTCCACTTCTACGCGACCGGCATCACCCCGGCGATGACCTCGAAGATGGTTGGCAAGGGATCACAATACGCCATGGCCTACCTCGATGCCGAAGGTAACACCCTGGACGGTGGCAAAGCTTATAAAGTCCACCTTCCACCGGATGTGCCGGCCAAGGATTTCTGGTCATTTACCCTGTACGACAATCAGACGCGCGGCATGCTTCAAACAGACCAGCAGTTTCCGGGTGTCAGCAGCGTGGACAAAGAATTGCAGCAGAATGAGGACGGCTCATACGACGTTTACTTCAGCCCTGAAGCGCCCGCAGGCAAAGAAGGCAACTGGATCCAGACGGTTCCGGGCAAGGGCTGGAACATGCTGTTTCGTCTCTACGGCCCGCTCGATCCCTGGTTCGATAAGACCTGGCGGCCTGGTGACCCTGAACTGGTGAAATAAAGAAAATGGAGGTGCAGGAGCGTATTGCTCTACGCTCCTGCCAAATGGAATGGAGAAAAAAAGATGAAAACAAGTCATTTATTCACGCTGGCCGCAGCCGTGATTATGGCTGCAAGCATAGTGACCTCAGCCTGGGGCATGTCGCATAAAACAAAGATGATTACACAGCAGCCTGTAATGAAAATGACCACTCCTATCCCGGAGAACATCACCACGCCGGATAAGGTGTTGACACCTATCGGCACGCTTGAGTTCTTCGATGGGGTTCCCATCGGCAACACCACCGAGATTGTCTATGATTATGTTGATCGAGCCCGGGCCGTGGAGGTATTCATTAACATGATACCGGCAGTCTCCATGTACCATATGCGGCAGGGTATGCGTGATATGGATCTCACAAAATCCAACCAGATCCTGATCGCTGAAGATATGCCTGATTCCAAGCCTCTGGTACTGACCTGGAATAATACCTCACTTTACACCTGGGGATTTCTGGATCTCAAAAAAGACGGCCCAACAGTCGTTGAGCTTCCGCCCGGTGTGCTGGGAGTGTTCAACGACATGTACTTCCGTTACTTGATCGACATCGGCGCGGCCGGTCCCGACAAGGGCAAGGGCGGCAAGTATTTGGTCCTTCCTCCCGGTTATGATGGCAACGTTCCTGAAGGATATTTCGTGGTTAAGTCAACATCCTTCGGAGTGTGGAACTTTATGCGCGGCTACGTCAAGAAGGGCGCCAAAGAAGCGACTGACCGGATCAAGAATAATCTGAAAGTTTACCCGCTGGCCAGAAAAGACAACCCGCCAAGGATGGAGTTCACCAATATGTCAGGGCTGGCGGAATACAAAACCATTCCGCCTAACGACTTCAGCTTTTATGAGAGCCTCAACAAGCTGATCCAGGAAGAGCCGATCGACTTTCTTGATCCCGAGACGCACGGGCTGATAGCCGCCATTGGCATCGTTAAGGGTCAGCCCTTTAGTCCAGATGCTCGAATGAAGAAAATCCTCACCGATGCGGTCGCGATCGGCAATGCCTATGCACGTGCGAATACCGTGTTCCCGCGCGACCCCGGCCACCGCGTCTATAAAGACAGCGACAGTGAGTGGGTGATGGCCTTTGCGGACAAAGATACCTACTTCCTGAAAGACGGTGCGCGCCGTTTCGATTCACGCCTGTGGATGCACTACAACGCGGTAGTGGTCACACCTGCCATGGCGCTGACGCGACCCGGTGCCGGCTCGGATTATCTCATCGCCGGTCTGGATTCCAAACACCAGGCACTCGATGGCGGCAGAACCTACAAGTTGCACGTACCGGCCAATGTGCCGGTGAAGGACAACTGGTCGGTGACGATCTACGACACTCAAACGCGTTCCATGCTGCAGACCGATCAAAGATTTGCGGGCATCAACAGCCTGGGTGAAGGTCTGAAACAAAATGCGGATGGGTCCTACGACGTGATCTTTGCACCCAGGCTTCCGGAAGGTGTGGATGAACGAAACTGGATTCAGACAATTCCCGAAAAAAGCTGGTTCATCATCTTCCGAGCCTATGGTCCGCTTGAACCATGGCTCGACAAGACCTGGCGACCGGGTGAACTTGAGCTGGTGAAATAAAATGGTTTCAGGAAAATGCCTGACAACTGAAAGCAGAAAAGGAGTGGTAAAAATGAACAGACAATATTACCTGCCTCTGGTGTTGGGCGTATGCATGGCGGCTACCATGGCGTGCACCCACACGGCCCAACAACCGGCAAGTTACAAAATGACCACCCAGATACCGGAAAATGTGCTCATGCCGGATAAGGTGAAAACCCGACTGGGCACCATGAAGTTTTTTGACGGTGTTCCCACTGAGGAAACCGCAGCGAAAGTTTGGGATCAGCTCGACTTCCAGCGCGCCGTTGAATGTATGATCCTTACGACACCGGCGGCATCGCTGAGCGGCTTCCGGCGTGGGATCAGAGAATTCGGGCCCGACAATGAAACAGCCATTATCTGGGAAGAACGTCTCGACTCAAAAGGCCTCCTGCTCACCGGCAACACAACCGTGGTTTATCTTTTTGCATGGGTGAATACCACTGACGGACCGGTTGTTCTGGAATCGCCTCCCAATGTACTGGCTATCCTGGATGACTTCTGGTTTCAGTACGTGACCGATATCGGAAATGCGGGACCAGACAGGGGCAAAGGCGGCAAATACCTTATCCTTCCGCCAGGCTACAAAGGTGATGTACCGGATGGCTACATTGTTAAACAGTCCGCAACCTATGGGAACTGGCTGGCTGTACGCGGTTTCCCTACTGGCGACAACAACGCATCCGTGGTTAAAAACATTAAGGATCATCTTAAAATTTACCCGCTGGCCCAAAAGAACAATCCAAAGCCGGTAAAATATCACGATGTGTCCAATAAATACATTAACACGCTGCATGCGCAGGACATCACATTCTTCCATGAAGTAAACGAAGTCGTGCAGGAAGAACCCAACGAAGCATTCTCTCCCGAAGTGTTGGGGATGCTGGCTTCCATTGGCATTGAAAAGGGAAAAGAATTCAAACCTGATGCCCGCATGCAGAAGATCCTGAGCGAAGCAGCTGTCGTCGGGACAGCAGCCCAGCGGTCGATCATCTGGCGCAACCGGAATGAAAACGTAAAGATCTGGCCGGACAGCAAAAGCTGGGAAATCGGCTTTGCCGGCGGAAGTCATGCCTTCGAACACGAGGGCGTCCGCTTGATCAACGAACGTACACGCTTCCATTACTATGCAACCGGTATTACTCCGGTAATGGTGAAACCGCCGGTCGGGGCAGGTTCTCAATATGTGATCGGCCTGCGTGATTCAGAAGGTGAAATTCTGAATGGAGGCAAGACCTATAAGCTGCATGTTCCGGCCAATGTCCCTGCGGAACGCTTCTGGGAGATCACCGTGTACGATAACCAGACCCGTTGCATGCTGCAGACCGACCAGCGCCTGCCGGGCGTAACCAGCATCCAGAGCGATGTGGTGCAGAATACAGACGGCTCTTATGACATCTATTTCGGCCCTGAAAAACCGGAAGGCAATGTGAACTGGATACAGACCATTCCGAATAAAGGGTGGAACGTCCTCTGGCGCATCTACAGTCCGACGCAGGTCTGGTACGACAAGCAATGGCGTCAAGGCGAAATCGTTCGCGTGAAATAGCAAACCTTCCTCAGGTGTCAGTCTCCAATACACACTGACACCTGAATCCGAAGAAAGAGGGCAACCAAAATGAAAGCAAACCGCTTATCTCAAATCTTCCTTGCCGTTCTACTGACAGCCAGCCTGGTATCTGCAGGTTGGGCAGAATCACCCAAAATGAAAATGACCACCGAGATCCCGGCGTCGATCACCGCCCCGGACCAGGTGCAAACCTCCATTGGTACGCTCAAATACTTTGATGGCGTGCCCACGGAAAAAACAGTCGAAACCGTATATGAATACCTCGATTGCTCCAGGGCGGTCAATGTCTTCATCAATTCCATCCCCATGCTGTCGATGTACACCTTGCGGGAGGGTCAGGCCAGTGTCGGCGCCGACGCGAGCCACAAGATCTGTATCTGGGACAACCTGATGGACTCGAAGACCATCCTGCTGACCGGCAACACCTCGACCATGTACGCGGTGGGTTTCCTCGACCTTTTGAAGGACGGTCCGACGGTCATCGATCTGCCGCCCGGCATGCTCGGCATATTGGACGACATGGCGTTTCGATACATGACCGATCTGGGCGTTGCCGGTCCCGACAAGGGAAAGGGCGGTCGTTTCCTGGTGCTGCCTCCCGGCTACGAGGGCGATGTGCCGAAAGGATATTTTGTCGTGCCGTCTGAAACCAGCGGCGTGTGGGTCTTCATGCGCGGGTATCTCGACAAGAAGCTGCCTCTGGAAAAGGCGATCCCGGCCGCTTCCGCCAATATACGTAAAAAACTCGAGGTTTATCCCCTTTCCAAGGCCTCCAATCCTCCGAAAATGGAGTTCATAAACGTTTCGGGCAAGCAGATGAACACGATCCTGCCCAACGATTACTCTTTCTTTGAAAAGTTGCATGATCTTATTCAGGGCGAACCCGACGATTATCTCGGGCCGGAAGCAAAGGGGATGATGGCGGCCATCGGCATTGAAAAAGGCAAGCCTTTCAATCCCGATGCGCGCATGAAAAAAATTCTCGTCGATGCCGCCGCCATCGGCAACGCCGCCGCCCGCGCCATCAGCTTTTTCCCGCGCGAGCCGAAAAACCTGATTTATGGCAAAGACAGCGCCTGGATGATGGCATACGCCGACAAGAACACGGCCTTCGAGAAGAACGGCGCTTACAATCTGGACGCACGCGCGCTCTTCCACTTCGGTTATATCTGCGTGTCGCCGGCCATGGCGGTCACGGTCGCGGGCAAAGGCTCGGATTACGGCCTCATCGCGCTCGATTCCAAGCGACGGCCGCTGGACGGCTCCAAGACCTACAGACTCCATTTGCCGCCGAATCCGCCGGTCAAGGATTTCTGGGCCCTGACCCTGTACGACACACAGACCCGCTCGCAACTGCAGACCGATCAGCAATTCCCGACCCTCGGCAGCCAGGCCGAAGGAGTTGAAAAGAACCCGGATGGCTCGTATGACATCTATTTCGCGCCCCGACCGCCCGAAGGAAAAAAAGGCAACTGGCTCCAGACCGTTCCCGGCAAGAGCTGGTGGCTTGCCCTGCGAATGTATGGGCCGTTACAGCCCTGGATCGACCAGACCTGGCGACCGGGAGAGCTTGAGCAGGTGAAGTGAAGACCGGTTCAACTACCGAGGAGCTACTCATGATTGAAAATCTGACCATCGGTTTTTTGACAATGACTGTCTGTCTGACGATTCAATGCGTTGTGGTGAGCGCGTTGCTGGATGTACTAATATTTCTGGAAAAAAAGGAAATGATCAGACTGACGCTCGTTACGACATCCTGGATTCTTGTCATGCTCATGCTCGTCATGCTGGCCGGAAACTTCGTACAGATCGTCTTGTGGGCCTGGTTATTCATGGTCCGCAATGAATTTATTGAGTTTTCAGCGGCTTTCTATCACTCGGTGGTCAACTTTTCGACGCTCGGATACGGAGACGTCGTCATGAGCGAAAAAAGTCGTCTTCTGGGCGCCATGGAAGCGGCAAACGGCGTGTTGATGTTCGGCCTTACCACGGGTTTTCTATATACAGTCCTCAGCGGTATTCTGGAGCGGTACTGGGATGAAAAAGTAGGTAAAAATTCTGAATCACAGTAAATTGGCGCTCATTAATTCTGAAATAATCTGAGAAAAAGGAGATGCAATCATGAAACTCAGACGCCGAATATCATACCTGTTCATGTTTTGCATATGCATGGCAGTGCTGTCATGCAGCCCTTTTACGGCAGTCAATAAACCCATCGAACTATGGACCGAGGAGCGGGATCTGCGGGTCGTTAAACAGACCGCGATCGGTCGCAGCCCGGAACTGCTGGTAATGGTCGCTTTTTCGGGCGGCGGGACCCGTGCCGCCGCTTTTGCTTACGGAGTTCTCGAAGAACTGGCAAAAACGCGGGTATCCGTGGACGGGCGCAGCGTATCTCTGCTGCATGAAATCGACGAAATTTCGTCGGTTTCCGGCGGAAGTTTTACCGCCGCCTATTTCGGGCTCCACGGCGAAGGCATCTTTACAGATTTTGAGGACCGGTTTTTACGGAAAAATGTACAGGGGGCGTTGATCGGCAGTATAATCAATCCTGTAAACTGGATCAGGCGGATGAGTCCGTCCTTCGGCAAGGCCGATCTCGTGGCGGAATATTACGATAAGCATATTTTCGATAATGCGACGTTTGGAGATTTTTCCCGCGCTCATTCGCCGTTGATTATTATTAATGCCACGGAACTGGCAACCGGGACACGATTTCCTTTCACACAGCCCATGTTCGATCTCATCTGTTCCAATATCGAAAGCTATCCCATTTCCAGGGCCGTGACGGCCTCGTCGGCCGTTCCGGTTCTGTTTTCTCCCATCACTTTGAAAAATTATGCGGGAACGTGCGGGTATGAAGCGCCGGCGTGGATGGAAGAGGCCGCTAACGATGCCGCCGTCACATCACGCAAGGTGGATGCGCGAAATCTCCGGACATATCTCGACTCGGAAAAACGACCATGGTTTCACCTGGTGGACGGCGGCATATCCGACAACCTGGGATTGCGGGAATTTTATGATATTGTAAATCTCATGGGCGACCCGGAAACGGTTCTTTCATACTATGGGATTCCCAAGCCTTCCCAAATACTGATTATTTCAGTGGATTCCCGAGCGCAGGCAGACACCCGATGGGCGCTTCAAAGATACGCCCCGTCCATGAGTCAGGTCCTGGGCAGTGTAACGGCGACGTCCATCAGTCGCTATAGCAATGACACCATCGACATTGTTCGCCACTCTTATCAAAACTGGGCCAACGCGCTGTCTACTCCCGAAAAAACTGTGACCTTTAATTTTGTCGAGGTCAGTTTTGACGCCGTTGAGGATAAAGCGGAACGGGAATATCTGCACGGCGTCGGAACCAGTTTCAATCTCAGCGACGAAGAAGTGGATCGTCTTATCGCCGCCGGCCGAAAGGTGCTGCGATCATCCGCGGAATTTAAAGCATTTCTCGATCGAAAGCATTCTTCCTATTAGAATCGAATGATTCACAAGCAAAAAAAAGAGGGAGGCTCATATGAGATTGAGACATTTAGCAATACTGGCCCTGTTGTTCATAGCGTACGCCTTATCGCACCCCTCCTGGACCCGGGCTCAGGACCAGGCGCCGGAAAATAAGACCGCCGAAATGAAGGAAGGGCCGCCCGACGCGCCCCCTGATCTGGGCGATATCGTTCCTTTGGCAACCCAGTTGAAAGCGCGGTTGAAAGTCCTTGAAAAAAATGTGCAAAGCGGGCTGGACATATCGGAAACGGACAATCAACTCGACAAAATCGACGCGGACCTTAAAGCTCCGGCCGATCGAATTCAAGAGTTTAAAGATTCAAAGGAATACAAATATTACAAACTGCTGGAGCTCAGGGAGTTCTTGAAATATGAAACGGATCAGTTCAAAAAAATCGATGCCCAGGTCCGCGCGGCGGTTCATGAACTCGATGTTTCGAAAAAGAGTTGGCTGAAGGAAAAAAAAGCGTGGAGTCAATGGCGGATCTCACTTCTCATAGATGAAGAGACGGGGGTGTTGAAATCGACTTTCGACACGGCGAACGGATCTATTGACAAGGCTCTTGACATTGTTATTCCGAGGATGGACGCGATATTGGCGCTCCAGGAAAAAGCCGCCGATCTCAATTCCAAAATAGGCGTTTTACACTCCGAATTGGATGCGTTGATCGAGGATGAACGGCGCAGCGCCCTGCTGGATTCTTCGCCGCCGATGCTCTCCGTTGGATATATTTCTCAATTCTCCAGCGGTCAGTTATGGTATGAAGCGCAAAAGAGTATGACTCGATTATCATGGTTCGACAGCCGTTTCTTTGAGCGACATGGATGGATTTTTTTCATCCATGCCTTTACTTGTCTTTTCATGATCATGACACTGCATCGAAAACGGGCGGCGTTATCCGAATCGGATCGATGGCGGTTTCTCGGGAGCCGCCCCTGTTCGGCGGGATTGTTTATCGGTTACATGGCAACGGACTTCCTGTATGAATATGCGGGGGCGCCCGGTCCATGGAAACTCGTGAATATGACGATCGCGGCCATATCTTTAGCCCGCCTCATGGACGGTTTGATCGAAGAATCCTGGAAAAAACGTTTCATCTATGGCTTGACCGTTGTTCTGATCGTTTCCCGAACCATGGACCTGCTCAGTGTTCCCCTGCCGATTTTCCGGCTGTTCACCGTTTTGGCATCGGTTGTCGTCGTTGTCTTCTGTCTTCGGTTCGCCCGTGAAAACAAGCGTCTGGAAGGTTCGATTTTTTATGCTCGCTTGCTGTACCTGACATCCCTTTTCTTCGGGGTCGTCATTATTGCGGAGCTGTGGGGCAAAAAAGCTCTTTCACTGCTGATGTTCGCATCTTCGATCCATTCGATCGCTACCGTATTTGTATTCATCTTACTTTTATATATGATCCGAGGCGGCCTCGAATGGCTTATACGCGCTTCGCCGATGGCAGGCGCCGCCCTGTTTAAAAATATGGATTCGGACAGGGCCGTCGGCAGAGCGGCGCGTTTTCTGGATATCGCCATCGTGTGCTTGATTCTGCTGCCCGGTATTTTGATGATCTGGGGAGTTTACGACACTCTGGAAGAAGCCTTAAAAGGTCTGATGGACCTTGGCTTCAACGCGGGCGACAACCAATCGTTCCGAAATTCGGTTGGATCCTCCCAACATGTTGAAATCATTCAACATATTTGCAATTTCATTTCACATAGTTTAACAAAAAGACGCTCGTTCCATTCAAAAAAGGTCGCTTTTGACAGAGTTTTCGCAGGATTTATTGAAATTTAGGGTCCAAAATGTTAATGTATGTTATTTTAATATTGACATATTCATTTTATAACAACATACATTACCACATCATGAAAAATCTTACTGTAAGAGAAACAGCCGTAATCGAAAAATTGCGAAAATGCAAAGTCGCAAGAAAATCCGAATTGTGCGATCATTTGAAAATTTCGCATATGACTGTGGTGCGGGCTTTGAAAAAGTTCGGCTACTATTCGAGCTACAACAAGAACTCCTCCTTCTATACCCTTCGGGATACTCCCGATTTCGACTCGTACGGACTATGGGCCTACAATGATATCCGTTTTTCCCGAAACTTCACTCTCGACAAAACAATCGTCTCCATAGTGGACGATTCGGAATCGGGGTTCACCGCCGAGGAACTTGAGCGCTTGTTGAAAACGAATGTAAAAAACCTTCTTTCCCGTCTTGTATCCAAAGACAGGTTGAGTAAATACATGGCAGGTCGTTGCGCCGTATATTTGTCCGTCGATCCCGATCTTAAAAAGAAACAGGAAGAATCCCGGAAAAAAAGGATTGAAGAACGCGATGCGAAGTCGGCAATCCAAAGACGCGACGAGACGCCTTTGCCCGACAATATGGATTCTCCGGCCGTGATTGAAATTCTTGTTAGAATGATCGAGTTTCCGTCGGCAAGCGCGGCGTCTATCTCGCGAGCGTTGCAAAGAAAAGGGGTTTCCGTCACCGCAGGAAATGTTCGAAGCGTAGTCGAGTTCTATTCGCTCGAAAAAAAAACGGCTCGCTGAAAGTGGCCGAACTTGTCAACTGTCTGCGAGACGATTTCATGGGGAAAATCTCCGATATTTCCGCTCTGCCGGACGACGCCGAATACGTATTCGAATCTTGCGTCGATAATTCCATCGTTCAGAAAACGAGGCGCCGGACCGTTATCAGTCTGAAATATTCGAAATTCAGGTCCATAGAGATTGCAAGGCGGAAAAAAGACCGTTCGAAGACTTCGACTTTTCGCTCGTCGGAATTGGCCGCGATCGTTCCTTCCGGAGCCAAATACTCGTTCGATCTCATCGCCTTCGTCGGCAGAAAATGCTATCTGGAAGGATGCACGTTGAAATCGGTCAACGCAGAGATAGAAAAACGGAAAGGGCTGTCGCCCATACCCGCCAGCAGTCTTTACGATATTCAGCGCAAGTTTCTTTTCTATCTAGGGGAACTTCATCGAAGGGCGACTCCCGAGATCGAGGCCTTTCTTCGCAAGCGCGGAAACGTCACATGGCTGATCGACGGAACGATCGAACCGGGTTCCCCCGTTTTTTTCGGCGTCAAGGAGGCGCAGGCGGGAATATTTCTCAAAGGATGGAAGATTCCCACGGAAAACGAAGAGGACATTTCAAAATGCCTTCTCGAAGCCGCCGATCTTTACGGCAAGCCGGACGAGATCCTTCACGATCTGAGCGAAAGAATGATCAACAGCTGCGAAGCGGCCCTTCCGGATTGTCCGCACCGCGTATGCCACTACCATCTATGCGGCGATTTGGGCAGGGATCTCTACGATGCGCCCCAGAAAATGCTGAACAAGCGCATTCGAGCCATTAAATTGCAGCCGTATCTGAAGAACCAGAGAAGCAGTCAGACGCAAAGGATTCGAGGACAGATCAGGGACGGGAACGCCCGGTTGATTCTCAAGGATCTGTTGAGCGGAAATACAACGGATTTCGAATTCACCGACGTTTTAGCCCGCGAAATTCTTCTGGGCCTGCATTCCTGGATGCTCGACTACGCAAACGACGGTCGCAGGCAAGGTTTTCCGTTTGATCCCTACCTGCTTTATTTCCATCGCAGAATCGCCAAAATCAACGCCGTGGCAAAAAGCTTGATTGCAAGAGACAACTCGATCAGCAAATTGCCGAGAGTTTTTTACGGTTTTTCGGAAAGACTTGAAAAATACCTTGCCGATCCCGTGGTCGATACCGCTGCGAATTTATACGAGAAAGCATTCGATATTTTCCGGCGGATACGGGAAGTGCTTCGCATGGACGCCAAGGGACCGAGTCCCATGCGCGATTCGTACGAACTGACTTCCAGGGGAAGGAAAGACGTTCGCGAGTCTCTAAACGATCTTATGGAGCAATTCGGGAAGAGCGGACGCAATTGTTCAAGCAGCGAAGAACTCGCTCTTTACAATATCGCGTTGTCGCATGTCGGCAAATACAGACAGTATCTGTTCCGAGGCGACGAGAAAAAAAACGCGGGAGCTTCTTTCGTACGAACGACGAATGCGATCGAATCCCATTGGGGAAGCGGAAAACGGCTTCGCCGACAAACTCACGGTCGCATGAAGCTCGCACGGGATTTTTTCGCATTGCCCGCCGAATATATGCTGATACCGAATTTAAACAATCCGGTCTATGTCGAGTTGGTTTTCGGAAGTCTTGAAAAACTCCCGGAAAAACTCGCGGAAGCCGGAAAAACATCGGGCTCGTATAGTTCATGGTGCAAACGGCAACATCCTCTTAATACCGGAAGGCTGCCGATTAAGACAATAAGAAGCGAAGCGTTTATCGACGATTTAATCGAACTTTTTTAAATTTAGAACACAACGAAATAGGGCGTCCAAAATTTAAATCCAACCGAATTTCGGAACGATTGGGCGACAACCGTTTCACTGTGGGGATGCTGGCGCTGTCGGCAAGCATCCTTTACGGATCGGCCATCTTTTCATGGATCGTGTGCAAAACGCTGACTGAGGTGGTGCTGCCCAAACGTCATGTGGAAAAAGGAGTGCAGCACTCCATCGCGCGACTCGTTCATTATGTGATCATATTTTTCGGTTTTTTATGGGCCCTTTCCACCCTGGGGTTTGAAGTTGCCAAATTGACTCTGATGCTGAGCGCCCTCGGCGTCGGTATCGGTTTCGGTCTCCAGAGCATTGTGAATAATTTCGTCAGCGGGCTCATTCTCTTGTTTGAAAGACCCGTCAGGGTGGGAGACATCATCGAAATAGGCGGACAGTGGGCGGAAATCCGGAGAATCGGCATACGGGCCACGACAGTGCAAACACCTGATCACGCGGACCTGATTGTTCCCAACGCGGACCTGATCTCCAACCAGGTGACCAACTGGACCCTGGGAAATCGCCAGATCAGACTGATCGTTCCCGTAGGCGTGGCCTACGGCTCCGACGTGGCTCTGGTGATGAAAACACTGTTCGACTGCACCAGGGAGGTCGCCATGGTGGTTAAATCGCCCCCGCCGCAGGTCCTGTTTTTAACCTTTGGCGAAAGCACCCTCGACTTCGAGCTTCGCGTATGGGTTTGGAACGCCGATCACAGGCTGACGGTAAGAAGCGAGCTTCACCAAAAAATCGACCAGCTTTTTCGGGAGAAAAAAATCGAAATCGCTTTTCCCCAACGAGATCTGCACTTGCGAAGCATGGATGAATCCATTGCTTGTTCCTGTTCGAAAACAGCGGCGTAGGAAATCGCAAAAAAAAAACATGGAGAGAAAAATGAATATCCGAAATTCCGCTCATCCAGTCCCATTGCTGGTTGTGTTCCTGCTGATCTTAATTGCCGGGGCCGCAAATGCCGGAGGTCTGTACCTGTATGAACTGGGCGGCCCGGAGGTTGGGCTGGCGGGCGCGGGATGGGCCGCGCGCGCCCAGGATGCGGCGGTCGTTATAACTAATCCGGCGGGCATGAGTCGCCTGGATCATTCGGAATTAATAGTCGGCGCGCAGCCTCTCTACCTGTCGGTGGATTTTACGCCGGACCAAAACACGGGACCGGACGGAGGAAGCGGCGACGCTTCCGACTGGCTTCCGGCCGGCGGGATGTACTATGTTCACCCGATAACCCCCGACATCCGACTCGGCATGGCTATGGCCGGTTATTTCGGCCTGGGTCTGGATTATGGAGACGACTGGGCCGGACGCTACTACCTGCAGGAAATCAAGTTGCAGACCCTGGCTTTTCAGCCGGCCCTGTCCTACCGGGTAAACCAACGGTTTTCCCTGGGTCTGGGAATCAACGCGCTTTACGGGGTCCTGGAAAAAAAGGCGGCCGTCAACAACCTGGAGCCCGGTCTGCCGGACGGAAAAATGGAACTGGACGCCAACGACTGGACCTGTCAGTTTAACACCGGAGTCCTTTTCGAACCTGCGGACGGCACCAGGTTCGGGCTCACCTACATGTCGGAAGCCGACCTGGAATTCGACGATAACCCCGAGTTCTCAGGCCTCGGCGACGGTCTGTCGGCCATTTTGGGATCCGGCGGGTTTCTGGATTCCAGGATCGATCTGGAAATGACCATGCCTCAGATCGACCTCGTAGATTTTTTGAATCAGCCTCGCCCGGCTGCGGCGGAACTGTTTCGATGTCAATTCTCCGGGCGCGATCGACGGTATCGCGTCGTCGTTTTCCGCCTTTTTTCTCATGCCTCTTGATTTGTTTGAATATCCCACGTACCTGACGAGCTGTTCGTACTTTTTTGGAACAGGAAAACATGTTTTCGATCATGGCGTCGTCGATTTTGCCCTCTTTTTTCAACATTTTGAGGACTTCGTACTGGAAAAGCTCTTCGAGGTCTTCGGCGTGCAAGCCCGGAACGCCGACAAAAGAATTGTCCGGCAGAAAGCAGCCGTCGGTGATTATTGCGTGTAAATGAGGATTGGCATTGAGAAAATCGCCTAAGGTATGTATGGCCATGCGCACCCGCATGCGCAAACTCAATATCCGCAAGCCGTAAATCCCCCTTTCACTTTCAAACTACATGTATCTTCACCACCCCAGCTCTTGGATGTTGACATACCAATCTCGATCTGATAAATATGGCTTTAAATTAGAATGCGTTGCATGAGTTTCCCTCCTCTTTCAATCCGCCTTCTACAAAAAAATCCAGGACACAGAATACAATCCTAACATCGAGTACACATGTGATGGGACAGCCCCTGCCGTGGAGTTTGGGTGATGGGTATGACGTTTCGGGTCGCGCGGAGGGATCCATAGCGCGGCATCATTCTCGTCTCAGGTGCGGCAGGCTAAACGATTGCAGTATCCAGTATTCAACATAACAAAGAGAGAAGTTATAAAAAATTATGATTAAACGTTTGAAGATCATTCCTATCGGCGGCTTGGGCGAAATCGGCAAGAACATGACCCTGCTGCAATACGGCCGTAACATGATCATTGTCGATTGCGGGGTAATGTTCCCCGAAAACGACTTGCACGGCATCGATCTGGTGCTGCCCGATTTTGATTACATCATTAAAAACAAGAAGCTGCTGCGCGGGATCGTGCTGACCCACGGTCACATGGACCATGTCGGCGGACTTGCATACCTGCTCAAGCATGTGAACGCAACGGTGTACGGCACGGATTTGACCCTGGGAATCGTGCGCCGCCAGTTGGCGGAAGCCGGCCTGGAACAGTCGGCCCTGGCACGGATCGACGATACCCGAACCATCCATATAGGTCCCTTTGGGGTGAGCCCCTTTGCGGTGGCCCATTCGATTCCTGCCTCGGTCGGCCTGGTCATCGACACCCCCGTGGGCGCGGTGGTGCACACCGGGGATTACAAGCTGGACGAAACACCGGCCGGTGGTCGCACCACGGATTTAAAGCGGCTTGGGGAATTGACGCCCAACGGCGTGCTCGCCTTGCTGGCGGACAGCACCAATGCCGATCGACCGGACCGCACGCCCACTGAGCAGTTGGTGACCGCGACGCTGGACGTTCTGTTTGCCGAAGCTGGCGCAAGCCGCATCATTATCGCCACCTTCTCTTCGGTGCTGGCCCGCTTTCAGGAAATCGTCAACCTGGCGCAAAAACATCACCGCAAGATCGCCCTGACCGGGCGCAGTCTCATCCAGAATGCCGAACTTGCGCGGGAACTGGGTTACCTCAAAATTCCCAAGGGCTTGCTCGTGGACATCAAAACCAAGGTGCCGGAAGGCAAACTGGTGATTCTGTCCACTGGTTCCCAGGGCGAGCCCAATTCGGCCCTCAACCGCATGGCCCACGGCGAACACCGTGACGTGAAAGTGCATGCCGGCGACACAATCATCGTCTCCGGCGGCGCCATCGAGGGCAACGAAGAAGATGTGGGTCGGATGCTCAACCACCTGTTTGAACGCGGCGCCAACGTCATTTATGGAGGGCTGGCCCAGGTGCACGTTTCCGGTCACGGCAGCCGTGAAGACATGCGCATCATGCTGGAAGCCGTCCAGCCGCGTTTTTTGATCCCCGTTCACGGCCACAGCCGCCATCTGCACCTGCACGCTCGTTTGGCGCAACAACGCGGTATCAGCCCCGATAACATCTTCATTCTGAAAAACGGATCGACCTGGGTCAGCGACGGCAAATCCGCCTGGCTGGGAGAACCGGTGCGTGCGCAAGATGTCTACGTGGATGGTTCCCTGATAGGCGAAATCGGCAATCGGGTGGTGCGCGACCGGGAGCGCCTGTCGCAAAACGGCTTTGTCTTGTGTTACGTGCCCGTTGACAAGCAGCGCCGCTTGGCGGGCGAAGTCCGGCTGGTCAGTCAGGGCTTTCTACAGATGGATAATTCCAAAAGTCTTATGAAAAAAGCCCGGCATAACCTGAAGCGCACTTTAAAGGAAACCGGCTGTCAGCACCAGGACAGCATACGCAAGAACCTGCAAGACTTCTTCTACAATCAAACCCAGTGCCGTCCCGTTATCTTGCCTCATGTCGTGCGGGTGTGACGCCTGTCTTGGGCCAGGGCCGCCGCTTCTCAGGCAAACTTTTGATCGAACCTAACCTTGTTTTCTTTACCGTCTCCCCCTTTAGAAAGCTGCACAAAAGGTCATATATGACTACTGGTCGCATATGACCTTTAAGGCGACTCCGCTTGGAATAAATGAAAAGTGAGTAGATCGAAAGAGGCACCAAGCATGGCATCTGCGCTAAAACAATATCCGGGGATCAATTCGGTAGCCGTCATCGGCAACTACCTTCCTCGCCGGTGCGGTATCGCGACATTCACGACGGACTTGGTTGAAGGCTTGTCCGCCCAGGCACCCGATATGAAAATCTGGGCTGCGGCGATCAACGACAGGCCCGAAGGGTACCTTTATCCCGATAAGGTACGCTTCGAGATCAGTCAAAACAAATTGAGCGACTAAGGCATGGCGTCTCAATTTCTCAATATCAGTCAGACGGACATTGTCAGCGTTCAGCATGAATACGGACTTTTAGGCGGTCCGTCCGGCGGGCACCTGCTGAAACTGTTGGGGGATCTGCGCATGCCGGTGGTGACCACGCTGCATACAGTACTGAGGGACTCCGCCCCGGATTACCGTGACGTCATGTGCCGGCTGTCCGACAGGCTGGTCGTGATGAGCCATGAGGCATCCGTCTTCCTCAAGGAAATCTACGCCGTGCCCGAGGATAAAAGTGCTTTTATACACCACGGCATTGTCGACACGCCGTTTATCGATCCCGGTTTCAACAAGGATAAGTTCGATGTGTAAGGCAAAAAAGTACTGCTCACGTTTGGATTGCTTTCCCCGAACAAAGGCATCGAGAACGTGCTGCGGGCGCTTCCGGCGGTTAAGATAGGAACTCGCTTTTTTTCGACCAGTGCCATTACGATAAATTGAGCCAATTCTTTCATAATCATTATCCTTTCGTAAAAATAAAAACCGCGATTTATCACAGCCGATGTTCTAATTAGAATTTTAAAAGTATATTAAAATTCCAGAATGTTATACACTGCGTTGACTGTAAGATTTTAAAGGGGATGCAATTTAGAAATTGGCAGGCGGGGAAAAGTATGATTGAAAATATAGCTTTTCTTGTTCTATTCGATATTGGACCAAAAACCTTTTCGCATTTACAGATACGATATCATATAATTAGAACTTTTGGAATCGATTTTTCATGCAGGATTTGTTTTTTACCTGAATTTATGGCGACAGAAAAAAATGCAAGGATTGGCGAGATCGAGTCTTTCGACAGTAGGAAAAGCCGGTTGTGGCTATGATGCTCGTTTTATCTGCCGCACTACCAGCTTGCTTGAACATGTGGCCACATATGACCGTTAAAGCGGGGGCGACTTTTTCCGTATGGCCGCAAACGACGGCCCGAAAATGTTTTCCAAGCCGATTGCCATTGCAGATCAACGTTATGCGCGCCTTCTCTTCGAAATTAAAAATCTGGCACAAAGTTTGAATAAAAGTATTGCAATGAACGAGTGCCCCGGACCGGGTATTCCGGACAGCAATCGGGTCGGTGGCTATGTATCGAATTTGGAGATATAATGAAAACCTATCGGGACATAAAATCGGCGGCGCATATCGATGCCGCAATCCGTTACGTCGAAACGCAGCTTGGCATTCGTTTCAAGAGCGTGAAAAAATACAGGTACAGCGCCCCATGCCTATTCCACGCCCGCACCGAAAACAATTTCATGGCGACAGTTCCGTTATGATTTTAAATTCAGGCCAAATTGTAAGAGAGGTCGGCAACGCGACGCATTTGGACGAGGCGCTGGAGTTGGTCGTGAAACGCTCCAGATCGTCCATGGATGCAAATGCATGCTTTGCCTATGTCAACGACATGCAAACCGACCGGTATCTGCTGATGGCGGCGGATGGATCGATTCCCGCCGCAGCGGGCAAGGTGCGGGTAGTTCGCAACGAGGGGATAGTGGGCTGGGTGGCCGCGCATGAAGAAGCCGTCAACCTGTCGGATGCCGCCGACCATCCCGGCTTCCGCCACGTCCCTGGGACCGGCGACGAGTTTTTGCATGGCTTTATGGGCGCGCCCGTCATCCATCGTGGCCGCGTATTGGGCGTTCTGGTGGCCCAGAAGCATGAACGGCGGCGCTTTGACGACGACAAGGCGGCTTTTTTTACGACGCTCGCCATCCAACTCGGGAGCGTCATCCATCGCCTTTTGACTAAATGGGAGTTCATCCAGCGGCTTGACAGATCCGACCGAGGGAAAATTGTAATCCGCGGAATTGCCTGCGCGCCCGGCCTATCCATTGGAAAAATCGTGCTGTCGCAACCTGCGGACCTGCAATCGATCCCCGACCGCAAGGCGCAGGATATCGATTCGGAACTACAAGCTTTCCGGGCCGCCGTTCGATCGGCCAAAAATGAATTGCACGCGGGCAAAGAAAGAATGAGCGCCAACTTGTCCGGCGATGTCCTGTCCCTGTTCGATGCTTACGCCATGATGCTGGAATCCGACAAGTTGACCGCCGCCGCAGAAGTGCGGATTCGAAAGGGGCAATGGGCGCGCGGCGCTTTAAGAGACACCATTTTCGAGATGGCACGAGTCTTCGAGCAGATGAGCGATCCCTATCTCGCCGCGCGCGCCGAAGATATCCGCAACATCGGCCGGCAGGTTCTCGGCCATTTGCAGAAGGTCGAGACCGGGACCAGGGCGTATCCGAAGCAGTGCATCCTGGCGGGACGGGAAGTCGGTCCGACCGAAATTTCAAATATGCCTCGAGATCGTCTGGCCGGCATAATTTGCGTTCAAGGTTCGGCCCTATCCCATGCCGCGATCATTTGCCGAGCGCTGGGCATTCCCTCCGTCATGGGACTGACCGATCTTCCGATCGGCCACGCAGAGGATTGCGACGTCACCGTCGACGGCAACCGGGGGGTTGTCTGCATCAACCCTTCTCCCGAGGACATCCATGCGTTTCGGCGTCGCATACGGGAAGAACAGGCCATTTGCTCCCGAATCGAAGCCCTTCGCCATCTTCCGGCGCAAACCTTGGACGGGGTGTCGATTCCATTGCATGCGAACCTGGGGATCGGCGACGAAGACTTGTCGATGCTTGCCAAAGAATACGAAGGCGTAGGCCTGTACCGCACGGAATTTTTTTTTATCGCGCGCGAAGCGCTTCCCACCGAAGACGACCAGTATCGTCTCTACCGCGATCTGCTGGAATCTTTTGCTCCAAAGCCTGTGACGATAAGGACTTTGGACGCCGGCGGCGACAAGAATCTGCCTTTTTTCACCATAGCCGAAACCAATCCGTTTCTGGGCCGGCGCGGAATACGCTTCACCCTCGACAACCCCGACATTTTTTTGACGCAGCTGCGGGCGTTGCTCCGCGCCAATGCCGGGCTCGGTAACCTGGGGGTCCTTTTTCCCATGATTGGCAGGGTCGGCGAAATCGACGCGGCCCTCGAGCTTCTGGACCGCGCCTGCCTGGATCTGGCGGTGGAGGGGCAGGCTGTTGAAAGACCGCGCATAGGCGCCATGATCGAAGTGCCATCGGCCGTCTACTTAATCGCCGAGTTGTCGAAACGCGTGGATTTTTTCTCCATCGGAACAAACGATCTTACCCAGTATTTACTGGCCGTGGACAGAAGCAACCCGCAGGTGCGGGGCTTGAACGACAGCCTGCATCCTGCGGTCGTTCATGTCGTAAAAGATATCGTCCAAAGGTCCCGCCGCCACGACAAGCCGGTCGGCGTATGCGGCGAAATGGCCGGGGACCCGGCATCCGCCATTCTCCTGCTGGGCCTCGGCGTCGATTCGCTGAGCATGACCCCGTCCAGCATGCCGCGTGTCAAATGGACCATACGAAGCTTTGCCATGAAACAAGCGCGCGAGCTTGCGAAAAAGGCGTTGAACATAGAGAATGAATTCGATGCGCTTCGGCTATTGAACCATGCATTGAAAGCTGCGGGGCTCGGCGCGCTGGTGCACGAAAATTGACATTTCGATGAAAAAAGGAAGGAAAAGTGATTTGACGTGGACTCGATACTTTCAAGCCCCAAGGAAGGGCAGTCTCATGGCGAAGAGATCGCCAACAGTGTCAGCCATGGCATAGGGCTGCTCGCCGCGATCGTCGGAACGCCATTTCTCGTCATGCGGGCTGCAAGGCACGGAGATCCCGGATTCGTCGTCGGCGCATGCGTCTTCGCCGCCTCCATGATCCTTCTTTATTTTGCTTCCACACTCTACCATGCATGGCCGACAGGCAAAGCCAAGCGCTGTTTTCGAATTATCGAGCATTCCGCGATCTTTATCCTTATCGCAGGAACCTATACGCCGTTAACCCTGGGCATATTTCGCGGCACGATCGGCTGGTTACTCTTCGGGGTCATCTGGGGCCTTGCCGCTGCCGGGGTAGTATTGAAGGCATTCTATAAAACCGCGCATCCCGTTTTTTCCACCTGTCTTTATCTGCTGATGGGCTGGTTGATCGTGGTTGCAGCGAAGCCGTTGTTCGCCGTCATGCCCCCAATGGGGTTGTTCTTGCTGATTGCCGGAGGCGTGTCATACACCGTCGGTGTAGCATTTTTCGCGACCGATTCGCGGATACCATATGGCCACCTGATCTGGCACCTGTTTGTTATCGCCGGAACCGCATGCCATTACTTCCTCGTGCTTTTGTATGCGGCCTGACAATTCATTCTGGAAAAATCGCCAATAATATCTGCGATACAAATCGGCTTTCAAGGGTAGCACGGAGAATCTACCTGAAAAGGGAAGGTCGGAAATAAACGGCCGTCCATTCAATGCTTGGAGTTTTGAATTTTGCAAATGTGAAAGGCTTTAAAACACGTTGCCTTCCAGTATTCTCAGGAGTTCCTCCTCGCCTGCGCCGGAATATTTTTCCACCTCGGCATGGCAGGTCGGACATAGATACAAAAAATCCTTTAAGAAACGAACTTTGCCCATGGGTATTTTTTCTTCGCACATGGCGCAATGGAATTCCGGACCCCGCACGCCCATGGTTCTGGAAATGTACTCGGCACCGATGCCCATACCGTCTCCGCTTTCCAGATCGCGACACCAACGCACTCTGGCTCGGTAAAAATCGTAAATTCTCATTTCCCGAGGATCGATGCCCGGTTTCTCCTCCAGCCAGATACAAACATCGCTACTCGCCCCTACATCCTTTCCGGATTCGAAATACATGCCGGATTCGCTGATATTCAACATTTTTGCCGAAATCAAATCCTCAGAGTCCCGTTTTGCGAACAAAATCGGTGTCTCGATATCCAAACGCGAATGCACTCTTCTTTGGCTAAGGTCAAGCATCTTACACCGCCTTATATCGTTTCCTCTGATTGTTAATGGAAAAATACTTTTAACATCCAAAGATAATCCTTCGCCCACCTGATTGTCAATTGGGAGATAGCGTAGTCGGCAATTCTAATCTTGCGCTCGTGCGCTGCCAAGCAACTCAAAGCGAGAACCCATCTATTTGCAGCTTTCGAGAAGTTGCTAATCCAGGAAAAACCTGGAGTGATGAATATTGGACCAAAATCAAGCCGATAATTTCGCCGGTTTTTATTCCGCCAAAATACCTCGACGGCATCGGTCGGCGTTCCGATTTTCCCGCTCCGAAACTTTCGTTCCCCGTCATTCCGGCCGGAGCGCGCGGCGCCCGAGTCGGACGAGAACTGCGAGTATGCCGGGAAGTCTCTTGCAATCCGCCGTCGTCGCACTTGAAAGCGCGCGGAGAGCCGGAATCCAGGAATCCAATCCGTCGGTTTTCGGCGACGCCTGGATTCCGGCTCTCCGCGCGCGGTTGCTTGAAAAACCGGCGGGCCGCACAAAAATCCCAGGGAGAGTTCGAAAAACGGTTGCGTGGAAAACCCCGCGCGCTCCGGCCGGAATGACGGAACTCCCGAGATTCCGGGTGAAGTTCGAATGGACCGGAAAGCCCGATCTCTGGAAAGGAACAAAACCAGGAGAATGTTTCGACATGGAAAAATCGAAGTTTTCATCACCCCAGGAAAAACCCGGCATGGAGCCGGGTGATGCGGCTGGGGTGCTCGTTCCAACTCTCCAGCGCGGGGGAACCGGCACTCCGATTGAAAACTATGCAGTGGCTTCCAAAAAGGTTACTTTGCGTTCCTTGTTAACCCCTTATCCGATGGATTCGTTGTCTCGTCCGACGGATTCGCCTTCTTGATGTATTGATAAAAGTCGCTGTCCGTGGTGAGAATCAGGACGGAGTTCTTGTTCGTTTTCTCCTTGTAGCTTTCCAGGGTGCGCAAAAATGCATAGAACTCCGGGTTTCGATCATACGCTTTGCCGTAGATGCGCGTGGCGTCGGCATCGGCCTTTCCCTGGACCTCCTGAACCCGACGGTAAGCCGTCGAGCGGATCTGGCGCAACTCTTTTTCCATCGTGCCGAGGATCTCCGCACTGCGTCCTTCTCCCTCCGAGCGGAACTGCGCGGCAATTCGTTTGCGTTCCGAGATCATGCGTTCGTAAACCTTTTCCCGAACGCTTTCCACATAATCCAGACGTTTGATGCGCACATCGACAAGCTCGATCCCGTACTGGGGAATGATCTTTCGCGCCTCGGTCAATATGGTCCTGGTGATTTCCTCTCTGCCTCGGGCGATCTCTCTTTTGAGTTCTTCTTCCCGCTCCTTTGGGACGTCCTTGAGTTCTTCGTCCTGGGGGACTTCCCAGGATGCGCTGCGGACCAGTTCCACAAGTTCGCTGCTCGACACCTGGTCGCGCACCACGGAATCGAGGATATCGTTCAAGCGGGATTGCGCCCCCTCTTCGCTGGCCACGTTCTCCAGGAATTTCTTGGCGTCCGAGATTCGCCATCGCGCAGTAGTGTCCACCCAAATGAACTCGCGGCCTTTGGTGGGGATCTGGTTCGGATCGCCGTCCCAGACAAGCAGGCGCTTTTCAAATCGCCGGACTTCCTGGATAAACGGCAATTTAAAGTGCAATCCGGCCTCGGTCACCGAGTCGCCCGTCGGCCTGCCGAACTGCACCACGATCGCTTGCATCCCTTCTTGCAATGTGTAAAGGGCACTGTTAAGAACGATGAACAAAACCACCGCCAAGCCGACTATCGTCGTTTTCACAGTAAATTTCATGGTTGAATCTCCTTCGGCGATGGTTGCCGGCCGGATTCCAGCGGAAGCCAAGGCACCATGGCCCTCTGATCTTTGTCCACGATATAAAGCCCCTTCATCTCCGCGAGCAAACCCGTCATAGCCTCCAGATAAAGCCGCCGACGCGTAACCTGCGGCGATCCTTGGTACTCGTCCAGAATAGCCTCGAAACGGGTAGCCTCTCCTTCTGCGCGGTTGACCCGCTCCAGAGCGTACCCTTCGGCCTCGCTGATTCTTTGCGTGGCCACTCCCCTTGCCTTGGGAATTTCCTGGTTGGCCTGCTCCTGGGCCTTGTTGATCGTCCGTTCTTTGTCCTGACGCGACTCGTTCACTTCGTTGAAGGCCGGTTTCACGCTGTCCGGCGGGGTCACATCCTGAAGTTCGACGGTAACCAATCGCACGCCGGACTCGTAATCCGTTAAAACTTTCTGAATCTCGCTTTTCGCTTCGCTTGCCACCGCCACCCGGCCTGTCGTGAGAACATCGCTGCCGAGGCGGTTGCCGACAGCCCGGCGCATGATCGCCTCGGTGGTGTCGCGGATCGTTTTCGGCGTATCGCGCACCTGGAACAAATAGCGAATCGGGTCCTCGATGCGATACTGGATGATCCACTGCACATCGATGACGTTCAGGTCCCCGGTAAGCATCAGAGATTCGTCCTTGTAGGAATTGCTCGCATATCGTGTTTTTTCTCCCGGAACAGTCGCCACCGTCCTGAAGCCGAATTCTTCTTTGAGCACCCTTGCCGTGGGCACGAAACGAACCGTTTCGAAACCGAAAGGCAACTTGAAATGCAGTCCGGGGTCGGCCGTACGCATCACTTTTCCAAAGCGCTGTACGATACCCGTCTCTTCCGGCTGCACGGTAAACCAGACGTTCCAAAGCATAATTGCCGCCGCCAAAACGACGATAAATATAAAGGCAGGACCGCTTTTGAAACGCTTCAACTTTCGTTGAATTTCCTCCAAAATTTCACCCATGGACTTCGGCCCGCCTCCCGCGGATTGATTCGATTCGAACATATTATCCTCCTTTAACCTCGAACACTTTCCCGTGCCCCATTTGCAAGAGTCGAGGAAGTTCTATTCGCCACGTTTTTTTTTAATCCTTTCTATATTGCGCCAATAAAAAGCAAGACCGAATAGAAAATCAATACAAGCCCTACCATGTTGAAGGGGGTATATCCCCAAGAACGGCTGTGCTTCCAAATCGGGACGACGCCTACGAGCGCCAACACCAGAAATACGAATATTATAGTGACAAGTGACATGTTTCGTTCTCCCTGTAAAATGGACGTGTGATTTTTTTTCGTTGTTTTTATCGAGGACGCCGAATTGCTTTGGGATCCTATTTAACCGTTGCATACTATCAAAGCACAAATTGTGCCAGGCTTTCAAACACCTGCTTGATTCGGCGTATCGTGTTGATTCGAAGAATTCTTTGAAATGACGATATCGGGAGGGTCTATTTACTGCGGGGTGAAAAAGGTCTCATTTAACCAAATGGTCAAATATGGACTTTTTCGGCGCCGATTTCTCGGCGCGGCAATTTATGGTTTTCGAATGTCGAGCTTGCGCATTCGAGCGCGCAGGGTGCTGCGATTCAACCCCAGGATTTCGGCCGCGCTGTTTTTTCCGCTTACTTTCCATTTGGTCTCTTTCAGAACCCGTAAAATATGTTCCCGCTCAACGGCTTCCAAAGTATTCCGGCTCGAATTTAAATTTTTATGCGGCCTTTTCAGTTCGTCGACCAGACGAAGTTTTGGACCCGAAGAGCCGATCACCGCGCGTTCGAGAACGTTTTCCAGCTCGCGGACATTTCCGGGCCATGGATAATTTTGCAAAGCATCCATTGTGCTGGCCGGAACAATCTTGACAGTCTTTCCCAAACGCTTGGATATTTTTTCGACGAAGAAATCCACGAGAAGAGGAATGTCGTCGCCCCTGTCTCTGAGGGGAGGCACGGTGATCGGAAAAATATTCAATCGATACCAGAGATCTTCCCGGAAGCGGCCTTTGGCAACTTCCTCCTCCAAGTTTCTATTTGTCGCTGCGACAATACGCGCATCGACCTTGATGGTCCGGGAGCTGCCCAACCGCTCGAACTCGCCGTCCTGGATCACCCTGAGCAGCTTGGGCTGCAATTCCAGCGGCAGTTCTCCGATTTCATCCAGAAAGAGCGTGGCGCCATCTGCAACCTCGAATCTTCCAAGGCGCCTTGAATGAGAACCGGTGAAAGCTCCTCTCTCGTGTCCGAAAAGTTCGCTTTCAATAAGGTTGGAGGGCAACGCGGCGCAGTTTACCTTTACCAGGGCGCGATTTTTCCGCATGCTCGTTGCATGGATTGCCCTCGCGACCAGCTCTTTGCCCGTACCCGTTTCTCCCAGAACCAGCACCGTGGTATCCCCGCTTGCAATCTGTTCGACTTTGTAAAGCACGTATTTGAGGCCGTCGCTTCGACCGATAATGTTCTCGTGGTTGTTCTCGACCTTGATTTCTTCTTGCAGATATGCCCTTTCAGCTTCCAATTGGTCTTTCAGTTTTTTGATTTCGGCAAGGGCGGTTTCCGCTATTCGTTTTCTGTTTTCCGCCTCTTGCTTGGCGGTGAAAAGTTCGGCTGTTCGCTTTTCGACAAGCTCTTCGAGACTTCGTTTATAGTTTTCCCTCTCCGTCACATCCTCGATAGCCAAAAGCACAAGCCCGGTTCGCTTCGAATTTCCGATGATCCGCCTGGCATTCAAATGCATTATCTTTCGGCCGATGGTCTCGAAATCATGTTCGACCTCGAAATCGTTGAACCAGGTATTTTCGGGAAGAATCTCCTCGAGCAATACTCTAAGCCTCGGAATGTCCCATTGTCGGTTGCCGAGATCGTAAATCAACATCCCCTCGGTCTCTTCGGGTTCGACGCTGAAAGTTTTGTAAAAGGACCGGTTGGCTTTGGAAATTTTCAAGTCGGAATCGAGGATCAGCAAAGGTTCGCGGATCGAATCCAGGATGCTCGAAAAAAAATCGACAGGTGTTTTTAACATTCGATTATCGTAAATTTAAGTTCTAAATTTTCGTTTCATTGTTACGGAATGTTCTCGTTTCATTGTTACGGAATGTTCCGGCGGCCGCCTAATATTTGTTCGAGAATTTGGTTAAAAGGTTGAAAAAAAACTAAAGCATAGGCAAACGGCAAGGCATGTCGTGGGGTAGGCCAACTTCCCGGCTCCCTGGCCTGTTTATGGCTGGAAAGGCTGTCCTTGCAATTGTGGCAACCGGCCCGCCTCCGTGGATTATGCTGTTCGCGATTTTTTCCCGGATTGTTCGCTGCTGACCTTTTGGATTTGCAAGCAGAAGCCTGAAATCATTTCTTTCGGGACATTATAATGACCTCGGCGAACCTTGATCTTGATCGGAAATATACCCAGTTAAGCGAATTTTCAATTCGCGGGCCCCTTCTTTGTCTTGCCTGCAAAAAATAATATAAACAGTTGTGGTCAACGTCAACATCCTTTAAAGCAGGGACGCCAATTTGCATGTGTTGTGGCCGATTATCCTGGCGCCGTGCCCCGAGTGCGGTCTGGTTCAATCCGAAAAACAATTTCGCCAGATGCTTCGGGTGCCGCAAAAATTTCAATCCCATTGACATGGTCATTCGTTTTATTTGTCATTTTGCCAAACCGATTTCGTTTTATCGCGTTTTTTCTTCCGTTTCTCTTTAATCGTGTTTTTGCCTTTTTTCTGTTCTTCTTTTTTGCCTTTGTCTTTTTTTCCCTTGTCTGCCATATATCTTCCTTTCTTTTCGAGAAAATTTGCGCCGGGGATTTCAAGATCTTAAACTCGTTTTCAAGATCCGGACAGTTTCGCCGCGGCATTTTTAGCATCGGTTCGACTTTGGGGGGATTCTATGCGCCTTCCAGCATTTGTCGATATCTCTCCATGATTTGACCCATGACGGGTTCTATTTCATCGGGCTGTATGACAAGCAAATCTCCCGTTTCGGCTTTTAAAAAAAGGCGGTCCACAGCTGTGTCCGGTTCTGGAATGATTTCGATATTTTTCTCCGGAAACCCGCCTTGAATCAGACCCTTTCGAACCAATTTCGGGGTTTCTCCCGCAGGTCTGCTGCGGGGATCGAAATCGGCCAGGACGATATAATCGTATACCGAGGCCAATGCTTCGCCGAATTCGATAATTTGCTCGTCGGTCCGGCTGCCCGTTCCGTGGCACAATGCAATTCTTCTTCCTTTCGAGAGTCGGGGCAACAAATTGCTCAGAGCGCGGGCGGATTCCACATTGTGACCATAATCCAACAGGACCTTGTATTTCTGAAAATCGAACAGGTTCATGCGCCCTGGGTTCTGGTTCGCCGAAGGATAAAACGTTCTGATACCGTTTCGAATTTGTTCTATAGGCAGGTTCAATCCGTACAGGGCACCGATCGCGGCCAGGGCGTTCGAGGTGTTGAAATCGACGATTCCTCCGAAGGTAATGGGAATTTCTTCAAGGGTGCAGACATCGATGTCCAACCGTTTTTTCCTGACGACGGCATTTCTGTTGACTACCGTGACAACGGTCCCTCCCTTTTCAATATGCTCTCTGATTTTTCGATTGTCGGGATTCAACGAAAATAAAACAATATTCCCGCGGGCACGGTCCAGGACGCTCATGGTCATACTGTCGTCCGCGTTTAAAACCGAGGTCCCCGTTTTTTTGACGACTTCGATCACCGTGGACTTTGCCAGGCATAAATCCTCCCGGGATTCGATCCAGTCGGTACCCAGATGGTCCTTTCCGACGTTCAACAGAATCCCTACATCAACTTCGTCGATTCCGAGGCCTCGCCTGGCGATTCCCCCGCGGGCTACTTCCAGCACGATGTGTGTCACTTTCGGCTCCCCGAGAACAATCCCGGCCCCCTCGGGACCGCTGTAGTCCCCCGTCAAGATGGACTTTCCGTCGATTTCGATCCCGGTGGTACATGCCATGCCGACGAATTTTCCGGAATACTTCAAAGTATGCGCAATCAATTTGCATGTCGTTGTCTTGCCGTTTGTTCCGGTTACCGCCAAAACGGGAACTTGATCGTACCCCAGTGGAAAAAGCATATCCACCAAAGGTTTTGCGACATTTCGAGCTTGTCCGCTTGTCGGTTCCAGGTGCATCCGGAATCCCGGGGCTGCATTTACTTCGACAACTTTTATTCCGGACGGCCCGAGGGGAAGCGAGATGTCGCGGGCCAACGCGTCCAAACCCATGCAATCCAATCCGATAATCAAGGCGGCTCGCTCGGCCATCCTGCGAATATCGGGGCTCACTTCGTCGGTAACATCGGTGGCGGTACCTCCTTGACTGAGATTGGCCGTGGTCTTTAAAAAGATCTTCTCTCCTTTCCCCGGACGGGAGCCCGGAGAAAGTCCTCTCAGGGACAAGAGCCTTTCGCTCATTTCATCGATTTCGATTTTTGTCAGAACTTTTTCATGCCCGAACCCTCGAAGAGGGTCCGAATTGACTTTTCCAACGAGATTTTCGATGGTGGATTTGCCGTCGCCGACGACATGGGCCGGCTCCCGCCTGGCCGCCGCGACCAACTTGCCATCTATGACCAGCAGGCGAAAATCGCCGCCTCGAACATACTCTTCGACAATCACATCCGGGCAATAGCCTTTGGCCGCCTGAAAAGCCTTCTCCAGCAGGGCCGGATCGGAAATGTCGATGGTGGCCCCCTTGCCGTGATTCCCGACGTCGGGCTTGACAACGACAGGTGCCCCGATTTCATGAAAGGCGGCCATGGCCTCTTGCAGGGTCGAAACCACCCGACCCTCGGGGACCGGAATCCCCGACTTCTCCAATTGCATCTTCGTCCTTGACTTTTCATCGGCCACCTCTACCGCGATCGACGACGTCTGACCGGTTAGGGAGGCTTGAATCCGCTTTTGACTGGCGCCGTAACCCAACTGTATGTAACTGTTTTCGTTCAACCGAATGAATGGGATGCCTCGCGACTTTGCTTCCTTGACAATACTCCAGGTAGTAGGACCCAGCATATCGTCTTCGCGCAGGACCTTCAGATCGAATACGACCTTTCGCACGTTGAAAGTTTTTTCCCGTGCCACTGCCTCGAACAGGGATACGGCCTCTTTGGCCGCTTTCAATCCCGCCGATTCCACACGATACCGAAAGACCACTATGTAAACACCCTCCTTCGACGTATCCAGCGTTTTGCCGTAACCGACCTCCATTCCGGCCAGGCACTGAAGTTCAATGGCGATATGTTCGACAATGTGACCGGCCCACGTTCCGTTTTTCAGCCTTTGGATAAAGCCGCCCGGCTTTCCGATGGAGCATCCGTGTTCTTGGAGGGTTGGAATCAGCTTTACCAATCGGTCGGAAAAACCTTCGATTTTGTCCGAAGGCAAGTTCTCGAACTCTTTGATATCCAGGACCATGAAAATGGCCGGATGCCTGCTATGTCTATTCGGGCCTCGCAATGCTCTCAACTCTTTTATTTCAATCATCCATGATCTCCTCAATGTTGCGCCGACGGCCTCAAAAAGCGTCTTTCTTTGAAATCGTAGCCGTATCCATCCACCAGCGAATGAATTCGCACGTTTTCCACCGCGATAGGCTCACCCGGTTTGATATTCATTATGTTGGAATGGCCGATATCGCGTCCATCCACGATCATGACCTGTCCCGTGCCGATTACCTCGGCCTGCCCGTCTTCCTTGAGCACGACTCCCGAATCCTCTCCGATGCCAATCCCTATGCAGGTCGGATTCGTGGTAACAATTTGAATCAGACGCCCTATGCGACCCCGTGCCATAAAATGGGTGTCGAAGATGATTTTTTCCACGAAACCGAAACCGGAGGTTGTAAGGACGCTGCCTTTGAACAAACCGTCCTCGCTCTTTCCCTCGTAGATCATGGTATCGGAAAATACGGAAGCGCCCGCACTGGTGCCGGCGACAAGTGTCCCGGCTTCGAGCCGCTCTTCGATAACCCGCAGCGTTCTCGAGCCGCCTATAATTGTTGTCAGGCGCAATTGGTCGCCGCCGGTAAAAAAAATCAAATCCACGCCTTCGAGACTGTCGGCGAGCGCTCCGTCGTTTGCCTGCGCCCTTTCTCTGATATCCAGTATTAGAATATCGGCGGCGCCAAGGGCTGCGAATACTTTTTGGTAATCCCGCCCTCGCACTTCGGATTCTTCGCTTGCAGTGGTGATGACGCCGACTTTGTAATCGGTCTTTCCGATTTCCCCAACGACCCGTTTCAGCACGACCAGTTCGCCGGCTTTGTCCTCATTGCCGCCGATTGCGATGAGACGTCCCTTGAAAAAAGGATTCGATGCCATCACTGTTCAGTCTCCGTAACATTCGACCACGCCATGCCGTTTCGAGAATCGGACGCATATTCGGTTCGAGATAGAACCACGATACCAAGATCGACGGAATCGTCAAACAGTGCCATGGCCTTCTGCGCCGCTTCGTCGGCGCTCATCTTTATTTCCAGCCAGCCGTAGACTTCTCTGGCCAGAATTTTCCGGACGATGAATTCGCCGTCTCCGGTGCATGCAACCGCCCCGGCGGGACCGCAAAACAAGCCGCATCCGGGCAGGGGAACATCGCCGACCCGCCCGATGGCGGCACCTTCAAGTCCGCCTGAACTTAGAGCGGCGGCAAAGTTTGTGCCGTCAAATGCCACTGCTCCCACCGTATCGCAAGAAGCGGAGCGCGTCCTTTTTTCGCCGGAACCAATCAACTCGATCAGGGGTATGTTCTGTTTTTCCGCAAAAAAGCGAGCGCCGTCTCCCGCCAAAAGGATATGAGGAGAATAAAGCAATACCCCGCAAGCCAATTCGACAGGGTTTTGGATGCCTTCGACGCAGGCGACGGCCCCGAACAATCCATTGCTGGTCATGCATGACGCATCCAGCTGAATCGTAAGGCCATCGGCCCTGAGTTGGGACCCGAGACCCGCATTGAAGCGGGGATCGTCTTCCAAATATCTCACTGCGTGGACCACCGCCTCCAATGCGGATTTGCCGTTTTCCATCAATTCCATTCCTTCTTTTGCCGCCTGGTGGGGCCCGTCGGAATTCCGCGGGTCCGAGGCAGAGCCACCATGGGTTAAAATGGCACGTTCAAATTGCTGCAAAAGTCACCTCCATTTTGTGACGCTGTTTGATTTTCCTGGATTTTTTTCGCGATGCAACGCCCATATCCGCTTATTGCAGAACAGGAAGCTCGCATACCTCCTGTTTCAGGGCTGCGGCCCTCGTTCCGCGCATGTTTCCTACACGGAAAAAACCAGTGTGCTTTTGTTCCTGATTGCCTCGACCATCTCCATGCCTTCCGAATTGGAAACCTTGTGGATTCGAATCGACGGGGGTTCCCGCAGGAGACTCCTGATTCCAAGCATGACACCGAACCTGTCGGATTTTATATGGCGATCCAGATCTTCGCGCGTGCTCCACTCCGAAATCAGGTTGAAGGAGTTCTTGTCTTCGATATCGCGGAAGATGGCGTAGCTTAGACATCCAATCTCCTTTCCCGACGGCTTGATCAATGAAAGAAGCGTTTGCAGGACCTCTTTCTGCTTTTCGGGAAGCACGTTTATGAATGTTCTGATTATGATCATTTCAGTTTCTCGCTTTTGTGGCTCGACCAATCGCGTGTCGCTGCACGCAAATCGGTTAAAATTTCGCTTTTACATTTAAAAAATCGTCATCGATAATGGCCTTAAGACTTTCCATGCCATTCTTGAATCCTTCCCATCCGTCGTTTCCGACGGACTGAATATCCGCCAGTTTCTCCCTGGCCTCGTCGCGCTTCCGTCGAAGTACGGAGACGTGCGCCTTTTGCTCGAGCTTCGCTTCGCTATCCGTGTCGGCCGCCGCAATCTTCGCGTAAATCTCGTCGAGTTCCACGTTCCAATTGTTCATCTGGGTTATCCACTTCTCTAAATACTCGTCTTTTTCACTGTCGGTTTTTTCTTCCGAGATTTCCATGATGGACGTCTCCTTTTTTCCAATCGAAACGCGCTAGACAATCTGCGAGAATCCCCGAGAGACGATTTCGTCTACACCGACAATCCAATAGGATTTCGGCCATGCTCGGTTATGGTTGTCTTTTACGGATCTGCTGCTTTTCCAAAACTATTTTTGAAATCCACGGTTATTAATCAAGCAATTATCGTGCCGGATTTGCGTTGCGCGGCATAGAACCGCCTGTCGCTATGCTTTTGGGAATATTCGCAAACTCGGCATCAGCGGAGGTTGTTCAAATATGCGGAAAAAAGAGGTCATATTTGGCAGGTGGTCATATATGACCTCTTTTTTTTCGTTTCTTTTTTTCTCTCCCATGTCCGGCTCCTGTTGAAACAGGCAATGCGTATCATTGCATTCGTCCCGATAAATAAAGATCCCCATTTTTGGCACGTATTTTGCTTATATATCAAATGTAAAGGTGATTGTAGATTTCCACTCAACAGCTCTTAAGGATTAGGAGGATTAAAGCAATGGCGGGAAAAAAGATCATATATGGTGCGAAGGCAAGGGAAAAAGCGATGAGAGGCGTGAACATCCTGGCCGACGCGGTCAAGGTGACCCTCGGGCCGAAGGGTCGCAATGTTCTTATCGGTAAATCCTGGGGTTCTCCCAAAGTCACCAAAGACGGGGTAAGCGTCGCCAAAGAGATCGAGCTTGAAGACCGGTTCGAAAACATGGGCGCGCAGATGGTCAGGGAGGTGGCTTCCAAAACATCCGATGAAGCAGGCGACGGCACCACCACGGCGACCGTTCTGGCCCGGGCGATCTATCGCGAGGGGGCAAAACTTGTGGCGGCGGGCGTCAACCCCATATCCGTCAAGCGGGGCATCGACAAGGCCGTGGATCTGGTTGTGGATGAACTCGAAAAACTCTCCAAACCGACCAAAGACAAACAAGATATCTCGCGGGTGGGGGCCATATCGGCAAACAACGACGGCGCCATCGGAGACATGATCGCCGAGGCCATGGAAAAGGTGGGCAAGGAGGGGGTGATTACCATAGAGGAAGCCAGGGGCGTGGAAACGACTTTGCAGTTCGTTGAAGGGATGCAATTCGATCGCGGCTACCTGAGCCCCTATTTTGTCACCGAGCCGGAGAAGATGGAAGTTCAATTGGAGGATTCATATATCCTATTGCATGAAAAAAAAATCAATGCCATGCGCGACTTGCTTCCCATACTGGAACAGGTGGCAAAAGCCGCCAAACCTGTTCTCATTATAGCCGAAGACATGGGAGGAGAACCTCTTGCGACCCTGGTGGTGAACAAGTTGAGAGGGACCTTGAATTGCGCTGCGGTCAAGGCGCCGGGCTTTGGCGACAAACGAAAAGCCATGCTGGAAGATATCGCGATACTGACAGGAGGCCGGGTGGTCAGCGAAGAGCTGGGCGTCAAGCTGGAAACGATCACCCTGGAAGACCTGGGCACTGCCAAGCGCATTTCCATAGACAAGGACAACACGACCATTATCGACGGGGGATGCGACCAAAAGGCCCTTGACGGGCGCATAAAGCAGATCAGGGGGCAAATCGACGAGACTGCCAGCGACTATGACAGGGAAAAACTTCAGGAGCGCCTGGCGAAACTGATCGGGGGGGTGGCCGTTATCAGTGTGGGCGCAGCGACGGAGACTGAAATGAAGGAGAGAAAGGACAGGGTCGAGAATGCCCTCAATGCCACCCGCGCGGCCGTTGAGGAAGGCATTGTTCCTGGCGGAGGCGTTGCCTATATACGGGCCATGAAGATACTTGAAACGCTTCGACTTTCCGGCGAAGAGCAGCTGGGAGTCAACCTCGTTAAACGCGCCCTCCAGGAGCCTGCGAGGCAGATCGCGGACAATGCCGGATTCGAGGGCTCCGTTGTGATTCAAAAAGTTATGGAAGGAGAAGGGAGTTTCGGTTTCAATGCCGAAATTGGAAAGTATGAAGACCTGATGAAGGCCGGCATTATGGATCCGACAAAGGTTACGCGATTTGCGCTTCAAAACGCCGCGTCTGTGGCCGGCCTTCTCATGACTGCGGAGGCGATGGTCGCTGAAAAGCCCAAGAAAAGGAAATCCCCGGCCTCCGAAGGTTCCAACGGGGAGGAAGATATGTTAGATTAGAGAAAGGAAGCCTTATGAAAACGACCTATGAACCCAGAAAAATCGAAAAGATTTTATCCGGAGCCGATGATCTGCTCAATCAGTTAAACTCGGGGCTAATCGAAGACATGGAAGAAACCCGACGAACCCAACTGGAAATTTACGCCGAGAAATTGAGAAAACGAAAGCTCGAAATTCAGGAAAGAATTGAGAAGGACAAAGCATCGGAGCACGGATCATCCAGCGAGGGAATACACGAGGCGATCGAAGATATCGTGAAAGCCATGAAGGCCATGTCGCGCTTTTTGACCTGATTTTCGCCAATGAGGGTTGAAAAACAGCGGACCGATCAATTGAGTATCAGCCGGTTGAACGGACAAGGTGGAGGTGCGAAATGAAATCTTATAAAGTGAAAGAGTTGATGGTACCGCTTTCCAGGTATGCCACGGTAGCCGAAGAGGCTACCCTGCTGGAGGCGGTCGGGGCATTGAGAAAAGCACAAGCCGATATTGGCCGACTCCGATATCAGTATCGGGCCATTCTGGTGATTGACAAAAACAATCATTTTGTGGGCAAGTTGAGCCAGCATGATATGATTGAAGCCCTCGAACCCAACTATGCGGACACAAAAAAATCGGCGAGCCATGAATCCATGCATCGCCTGGGTTTCAGCGACAGCTTCGTCAAATCGACCCTGGAACAATACCACCTGTGGGAAAAAGCCCTCGAAAATTTGTGCGAAAAGGCCATTCACCTTAAAATCAAAAACATCATGTATGTTCCCGGAAAGAGTGAATTCGTCAATGAGAGCACCACCATGGACGAAGCCATTCACCAACTCATCGGCGGACGCCACCATTCCCTGCTGGTGACTGCGGATACCGCGAAGCATGATTCGCGTGAAATTGTCGGCGTACTCAGACTTGCGGATGTTTTTGAGTTCGTGGGCGATGCGATGCTTAAATGCATACGGAAATGACAGAATAAATGTGTGATGATCAGCGGGTTTTCCCTGGTAACACCTGACGACCGGTGCGCGATTTGCCCGGAAACGATAGGGGGCAATAATGGATGATATCATTAAGTACGATGTGCGAACTTATGTTCAAGAATTGATCAAAAAAGAATTTTCATCCAAAAAAAACAAAGAAAAAGTTCTTTCGGAGAACCGCAAGGCAGATACAGGTGAACATCGTCAAGTGCGGCCGCCCTCTGTTGCAAATCATCGATAATGGAAGAACTGCTTCAGGCTCAGGAGAATAAACATTGAATGCGAAACTTATTGCCAGCATAATGCTGGCCGGACTGGCGGTCGTCTTCATCAGCATAAAAAAGCTCTGGAAAACCAATAAAGCGCAAGTATGCAAAAAGGAGATAATCAAAATGATAAGAGCCAAGTTTGTAAAACTCGATGATCAAGTTTTTTTGGCCGTTCTCCCGAAAGCTTTGAATCCATGCGCTTCTGCGGATCTGCTGGATTCCGGGTCTCGGCTGCGCCGCGCCCGGAATGAGGGGAGGCTCTGTCCAGTCGGCGGAAAAAACTTGATCATCGAGTAAAAGGGTTGTTGACAATTCTGTTGATGGTGGCCTTGGTGGCCGTAACCGGGAGTGGCGAGAAGGAAAAGCCTGAGAGCAAGGCGGAAGGCGTGTCCAAGGAAAATGTCAAGCAGGAGACCAAGGAGGCGTATGAAGCCACCAAGGCCTACACCCAGGAACAGATCCAATCCTTCCGGCAGGCGATGGATACCAAGCTCGGTGAGTATGACGAAAAAATTGATCAGATGCAGGAAAGCGTGGAAAAGCTGGGCGGCGACGCTAAAATGGAGGCCGAGCAGCGGCTGGCCGCATTGCGCCGGAAACGCGACGCGGTGTCCGAAAAGATGAAGGAACTCGGTGCTTCCGGCGAAAGTGCATGGGACCAATTGAAATCAGGTGTCGATGCTGCGATGGAGGATTTCGCCAGGGCCTACGAAAATGCTGTAGCCGAATTCGGCAAACCCTGATGTCAGGCCGAGCTAAAAGACCCGATTCGCCTCCAATTCAGTCCGCGTACAACGGATGGCTGACATCGCAAAGACTTGGGAAGCAGGTTAGGTCTTCGGATTATTCTGCCTGGCAGGAAGCAGCAGAGCGAATTTCTTGGCGGACAGGGGCGGGCTGAAATGAAAGCCCTGCCCCTCATCGCACTGATGGGTCCTGAGGAATGCGAGCTGCCCGCTCGTCTCTACTCCCCCGGCAATGACCCGGATACCGAGTTTTTTCCCCATTCCGATCACTGCGCTGACAATGATTGCGTCATTCGTGTCGATAGTAATGTCGCGCACGAACGATTGATCGATCTTCAGCACTCCGACCGGGAACCGCTTCAGATAACTCAGGCTTGAATAGCCCGTTCCGAAGTTATCAATGGCAATCATCACCCCCATGTTATCGAGTGATTCAAGCACAGACACCGAGGACTCGGCATCGTGCATGAGGATGCTTTCCGTCAGTTCCAGCTTGAGATAGCGCGGCGGCAGACCGGTTTCTTTCAAGATCAGGGCAACGCTGTCCGGAAAGTTTTTGTGTCTGAATTCCAGCGCGGAAATGTTGACTGCCACCGGCACGGCACACAGCCCAGAATCCAGCCAGTACCGGACCTGCCGGCAGACTTCGCGCAGTACCCATTGTCCAATCGGCAGGATGAGTCCGCACTCTTCCGCGACAGCCACGAACTTCATCGGCCGGACGAGTCCGAGATCCGGATCCATCCAGCGGATGAGTGCCTCGGCGCCGGTCATCTCACCTGATGCAATATCTATCTGCGGCTGGTATTGCAGCAAAAACTCACCCTGCTTTAAAGCCCGGCGCAGGCTGCTTTCGATGAACAGCCGCCGGACAGCACGGGTGTTCATGTCGGCTGCGAAGAACTTGTAGTTGTTTCGGCCGCTTGCCTTGGCATGATACATTGCTGTGTCAGCATTCTGCATAATGTCATCCACGCTGATGCCGTCATCCGGATAGACGCTGATACCGATGCTCATGGAGACATGGAGTTCGTGTACGCCGATGAGGTGCGGCGCAGCGAACGAGGCGAGCAGCTTTTTCGCAACGTCTGCCGCATCCTGCGAATGCGCCATTTCGGCCAGCAGTATAACGAACTCGTCGCCTCCCTGGCGGCTTACAGTGTCGCTGGCACGTATACACGCGGTCAGCCGATCCCCGACCGACTGAAGCAGCCGGTCGCCGACCGCATGGCCCAGTGAATCGTTGATATGCTTGAAAGAATCCAGGTCCAGAAACATCAGACCAACCCGCTTACGGTGTCGGCTGGCCAGCCCGATTGCCTGTATGAGCCTTTCTGTCAGCAGTAGCCGATTGGGAAGGCCGGTGAGAAAGTCGTGCTGGGCCAGATGAGACATCTTCAGCGTCATTGCCCGTGACTGGCTGACATCGTGGAAGACGATCACCGCGCCGGCAACACTGCCGTCCCGGTTGTGAATGGGGGCTGCGGAATCCTCGATCGACGACTCAAACCCGTCGCGGCGTATCAGCACGCAATCCGCCGCCAGTCCCACAATCCTGTCCTCCCTGATGGCACGCAGCGCCGGACTCTCAGCGGTCTGGCGCGTACTGCCGTCTATGATCCTGAACACCTCCGAAAGCGGCCGGCCCAGGGCGTTCTCGCGGGTCCAGCCGGTCATTGCCTCTGCCGCCAGATTCAGATAGGTCACGCTGCCCTTTATGTCGGTGGTCAGCACGGCATCGCCAATTGAGTTGAGCGTAACCTGGGCGCGTTCCTTTTCCTCGAAAAGGGCCTCTTCGGCGGCTCGCAGCACAAAATCCACCGACTTGCGCTCGGAGATGTCCTCAACCGTCTGCACATGACCGTTCGGTCCCTTCCCGTCCCCCATGGCGGCCCTGGTGACGCGGGTCCATACAATGCTGTTGTCTCTTCGCAGAAAGCGGAATTCCGTCTTGAATGGCGACAGACTCCGCACTGCGGCTTTCCACTCTGCAAGGACCCGCCCGCGATCCTTTGGGTGGATCGCAATACTCCAGTTCGTGCCCAGCGCCTGTTCAAATGTCAGCCCCGATATCCTGTGATAGGCCGCGTTGGTATATACGCAACTGCCCTGCTCGTCGGTGACGAAGATGCCCAGCGGGGATGCGTCGCTCATGGCACGGAAACGCGCCTCGCTGTTTTGCAGTGCGATCAGTGCATCGTTGATGGTATTGTCGTTCATGGGAACAGTTTTTTTTTCTGCCAGACGGATCGCCGCCATCGTTCCGGCGCTGTTCGGATATGTTTCAGCGTCTGTTTCCGGCACTGTCGGCAGACTGCTGTCGACTTTGTTTTTCAATGCATGACCTCTTTTTCTTGAGTGTATTTCGCGGAAACAGGTTTTGCTTTTTAATTCCATATCTCTTTATTTCAATCATTGGTTTTCATGCGAATGCTCAACAACGGAATGGGGCACCGGCGGAACATTTTCTCGGCGGTGGAGCCGAAAAGAACGTCTTCCAAATCGGTCCGGCCTTTTGTCCCCATGACGAGAATGTCCACTTTTTCTTCCTCGATTGCAGCCAGAATCTCCCGGAACGGGACGCCGGTCCTGAAAGCCGTCCTGTATAGGGCCGGATCGCGTTTGGAGGCGGCAAGGACCTTTGCGATCTCTTCGGATCGATATTCCATGTTTTCACTGACATATTTGCTAACGGTGATTTTGTCGGTGTGTCGTGCAACTTTTTCGACCATATCCAGATCCCGCTGGTTGATTACGTTGAGGATAACCAGTTCGGCGTCCACACTCTCGGCCATGTCGGCGGCATACTCGACCGCCTGGATCGAGTAATTTGACAAATCGCAGGCTACGAGAATTTTGTTGACTTTTTTCATAATGTTTCTCCTTTAATGTCTGAAATGTTCGCTCTTCCCGAAATGGATCACCAGTTCATTTTCTCCGACATCGGCGTCCCTTCCGATGGAAAACCCCAGCTTTTTTCCCAGAGAAAGCATGTTTCTGTTCTCCCTTAAAACGATGCCATGTACGGTTTTATATCCTTGCTTTTCGGCGATTGAGAGGCATTTTTCCAGCAGGTTCGACCCAATGCCCCGGCCTTGCCACGCATCACCCACCAGAACAGCGAATTCACCCGTCTTGCCATCCGGATCTCCGATGATCCTGGCAACTCCCAGCATGTTGACGGTTCCCGTATTTTCATCCGTATCTTCATCCAGTGCGACCAGCGCGATCTCCCGGTCGTAATCGATCTGGGTGAACCGGGCCAGCATCTCGGGATCCAATTCCTTTAATGCGCCGAAGAAACGATAGTAAATCGTCGTGGGGGAAAGCACCTTGAACAACGCCGTAAAAAGCGGTGCGTCCTCGGGCTTGACGGGCCGGATTAATATTCGGCGCCCGTCGTCACTGACCATATGGGATTCCTCCTCCTCCGGATACGGGCTGATTACCAAATGCAGGCAGGAAGGCTCCGCAAGCGGTGAAAGGAGTATCCGGGCATCGACCGCGAAGGGATTGCCGTCCTTGATCAAAACGGGATTCATGTCCAGTTCGGCAATTTCGGGGCAATCGATCAGCAGCTGCGACAGCCGGATGATCATCTCTTCGAGTCGTTCCATATCGGCGGCGGGGCGGTTTCGGAACCCCTGCAAAAGGGAATAGGCTTTGGTTTGCTGCATGAGTCGCCGGGCGAGCAGTCGGTTCATAGGAGGAAGCCCCAGGGCGCGGTCTTTCAGGACTTCCGTGTAAATTCCGCCCATTCCGAAAAGAATCACCGGGCCGAAACTGGGGTCGCGCTTGGCGCCCATCAGAATTTCAAAATCCGGGTTTGCAAAATACGGCTGAATCGTTACCTCCTCGATCCGGGCTTCGGGTTTGTAGCCGCGCGCGGACGATATGATTCGGTCGTAGGCTTCGCGAACATCCGCATCGCAGCGCAGATCAAGACGAACGCCGCCGGCGTCGGTTTTATGGGTGATGTCCGGCGAGTGCAGTTTCATGACCAACGGGTATCCCATTTCCCGGCCGATACGCGAGGCTTGCGCCTCGGTCGCGGCGGCTTCCGTTCTGATCACGGGCAGACCATAGGCCAAGAGCAATTCCTTGGCGTCCGTTTCCGGCATAAATTCCCGGACAGGCGCAGCGGCGATCAGCGTGCGGGCCTTCTCCCGATCGAACGCCATGTGCCGGGTCGTCTTCGGTGGAATTTCCAAAAGCATTTCCAAGTTTCTGGCATATTCGACCATATACAGAAACGCCCGGACCGCCCGTTCCGGCGTGTCATAGGTCGGGATCCCCGCTTCATTCAAGATCTCAACGGCCTTGACGATGCTTTTGCCGCCCATCCAGCAGGCGAATACCGGATACCGGCGTTCTTGCATCGCGGAGGCCAGCGCTTCGGCAACTGAAATTGGATCGGTGAGCGCCTGAGGTGCGAGAATGACCAGCACGCCGTCTATGTTTTTCGAATTGAAGCAGAACTCCAGGGCACGGCCGAACCGCTCCGCGGAAGCATCGCCGAGGATGTCGATGGGGTTGCCCCGGCTCCAGAATGGCGGCAGAAACGAATCGAGTGCTTGCAGCGTTTGATCGTCAAGGAGAGCGGGCTCCTGACCATACCGGGCGAGCGCGTCCGTCGCCATCACGCCCGGCCCGCCGCCATTGGTCAGGATGGCCAGGCGGGGACCGCTGGGTCGCGGTTGCTTGGACATCAACTCCGCGCAGTCGAAGAGTTCTTCGATGGTGTCCACGCGCACGATGCCGGCGCGCTTGAAGGCGGCGTCGTATACGGCCGAACAATGCCCATGCAGTTCGGTCCCACGATACGAAGCCCGCCGTCATAGGCGATGCGCCTAACCTTTTCCTCTATCTCCCGGCCCGCTTCGCCGGTCTGCTTGCCCCCCGCCGAAATGACAACGGCGCCGCCGATCTTTTTTTCGACGCATTCGCTCACGATATCCACAACGCTATTTATCGGCGTGGCGATTATCGCCAAATCCACGCCCGTCTCCAGGGTGGAAACCGATTCGACGCACGCCTGCCCGCGGATGGTTTTATACTTGGGATTCACCGGCAGCACCGTTCCGGAAAATCCGCTGTCAATCAGATTTCTCATCAACGCGTTGCCGATGGTTCCCGCTTTTTCGCTGGCGCCCACCACCGCCACATGGCGTGGGTTAAAAATACGGTTCAGATTGTATTGGCTCATATGTCTCCTCGCTTTTTAGATGTAAACGATGAATCAGGTATCGATCCCGTCGCGACTTAAGGGCTCAGGTCCGTCTTTCCCGAAGCACCCTGCAAGAGATTCTCTCCTTCCCTCAATAGTTGTGCCTGCCGGGCCTGTTCCCCGATGAGGTCGGCTTCGCTGTATAGGCCGGCTTCCGCTTTCGTGGACACCGCATCGAGTTCTTCGTGCGGCGATTCGGCAGGGAGCCGCTTTGCCGGTATGGCGTCGCGTATATCCGCCGGTTTCCCGTCGAGCACGGTGACGGGTACGCCTTGAGGAAAAACAACCTCACGGGCCTCGTCGGGCATCGAGATGCCATGTTTCTGAAAGGCCCGTTTGACCAGCCGAATCACCGAAGACCTCACCTTTAACCAACTGTGTTCGCGACCGTTGAGCCAAAAGTAGATGCGCAGGTTAACTGTAGAAATTCCAAGGCTGTCCGCCAATACCGAGGGCTCGGGGTCATTCAGAACTGCAGGGTGGTCCGCCAGCACTTCTCGCGCTATCTCCTGGGCTTCGTTGATCGCATCGTCGTAGCCGATACCGACGACAAAGTCTTCCCTCCTGTTGGAGTTTGTCGTGTAGTTGCAGATGTTGCTCTTGTAAATACTGGCGTTGGGGATCTGAACGAGGTTCCCGTCGAGGGTCATTAAGATCGTCGTACGCATGTTCAGCTGCTGCACGTACCCGGTCACACCGGACACCTCGACCAAATCGCCGGTCTCGAACGGCCGCTGCATGCTGAGGAAGATGCTGGCCAGAAAGTTCTCGGTGATTTCTCGAAATGCGATACCGACGACCAGGCCGATCAGGCCGGTACCGCCCACCACCGTCAATGCCAGTTGAGTCAGGCCAGAGACTCTCAGAACGAGATAGACCCCGCAGAGAAAAGCGAGCCCGCCCGCCCCTCGTGCGATCACATTTTGCAAGAGTTTCGTCCGAATCCGTCGGTGAAGGAACGTCCGGGCCCCTCCGGTTGCCAGCATGCCGGCGCCCACCGACAGCGCCAGGATGAGCAGCGCAAACGCGATAAAAGGAAGCAAGCGGATGAAGTCATGCCATAATATCAACAGTCCGCTCCACGCCGGACGAAAATCCCATACCGGAGGCTCGAGTACCTCCATCCGGTTGGCCACGGCGACAACGTCCTGGGTGTTTCGTGCCAGATCGCCAGCCCATTTCTTGAGTTCATCGGACTCCACCTGGCCGTTGAGAAAGACGACTCCTTGCTCAACCCGTACTTGTGGGTCGATGAACCAGTCAGTGGCATCCAGGACATTCCGGAGTCGCTTGCGAATTTCTTCATCGCGCGCGACAGGTTTTACGTCCACCTTCGCGGGTGCCGGGGAGAGATCTTCTTTGGCGGGGGCGGTGAGTTTCTGGGGTTCGCCGACTGGTTCCTGAGCCATTGCCGCCGAAATCAGCAAGTTGAACACATAACCGAGCAACACCGCCCGCAGAACTAGTTTACAGCAGCGATATGCCGACCGCCGCACGAGAATTCTCTTTCTTGGAACCTGTAGGTCTCGGCTTTTCCGTCGGTGCTTGCCAGCCGACTTCTCGATGTGTCCGCCGAACTCGAACCGCCTCGCGGACAACAGCTTGCCCGAAAATTCCGCCTGGAAGCGCAATGTGTTTTGGTCGATACTAGGAGCGGCGAAGGTTTTCATCGTTGGGACGACTGCTTGATATTCGTTAATGGCGATCTTTCGGCGCTGGCTTGAGGTGGTCTCGCTCATGTCTCCTCCTTGAGTACGGCCGTTGTCACAACGAACAGCAATATTAAGATGGTTTCCGTTTCCATTCCGGTACGCTATTGCAGTTCGTCATTCCTGGCGGCAATGCCAACCCATTGGCAAAACATTTATAGGCTCCTACGTTCACTTGCCGATATGAATCCCTTGGAGGGAACCAACGATCCCGAAGACACTCAACAGCCAGAGGACCACTGCAACAACCACTAAGCCCGTCTTCGTCCTTGAAAAACCTGGACCAACACCACGATAAGGGCGATGGCCAGCAGTGCATGGATGATGCCGCCCATCGTGTAGCCGGTTAGTAATCCCAGCGCCCACAGAACCAAAAGAATCACAAATATAGTCCAAAGCATGTTGACCTCCTTTCTTTAGCCGCCAAAAAAAATCGGCGTTTTGATACATGCGCGGGAGCCTGCGCAACAGGGTGCCGGCGCATAGTGCATCTCGCTACTTGCCGACAAGCTTTTTGACTTGACCGATCTTTTCTTGAACCTTCCCGTCAACATTTTCTGCTTTGCCTTCGGCTTCCAGGTCGCGGTTCCCGACTGCTTTACCGGCGACCTGCTTGATCTTGCCCTTCACTTTGTGCCACTTGCCTTCTGCCTTGTCCTGGGTGCTTGATTTCATGGTAGACCTCCTGTTTAATAAAGGTTGTATTGAAGTTCCCGTGCAAAAGACCGGTGGAACTTTTTTCGAAGTTTATTTTAATTTCCCACCGGTTGAAGATTAAAGGCGCGATTGTCCGGCCAATGAAGACATGAGTTCGAGAATCAAGGGCATCGCAAGCCTCAGGCACCGGTTCACAGGAAGCGCCATCGCGTATCGGAAAATAAAAGTAACGCTGACGAAAATCGTCGTGCCGACATCTTCTAAGTTGGATGATCAATTTTCGTGCCAGGCACAACGCACTCGCTGTTGGACGCATGGGGCCGAATACGCGCCGGAAGACAAGCGAGCAAGGACGGCACGCTCGCTTGCTTCCGCGACCCGCGTCGATTAAAATTTCGCTTTCACATCTGAAAAGCCGTTCTTGATACCCGTCCAAATGTTTTCCATGCCATCCCGGAGGCTTTCCCACCTGTCGTCGCCGGCCGACTGAATCTCCGCCAATCTCTCCCTGGCCTCGTCGCGCTTTCCGCGGAGCGCGGCGATTTTCTCCTTGTGCTCGAGCTTCGCTTTGTTGTCCGCGTCGGCCGCCGCGATCTTCGCGTCCAGCTCATCGAGTTCCACGTTCCATTTGTCGATCTGGGCTTTGCGTTTCTCGACATACTTTTCTTTTTCGCTCTCGATTTTTTCTTTCTCGATCGCGAGCTTTTCTTCCGAACTTTTCATGATGGATACCTCCTTTTTCTTACTCGATTTTGATTTCGATGGCTTTCGGTTTTACGGCCTCGGCTTTTTGAATCTGCAGATTCAGAACGCCATCCTTGAACAAGGCCGTAATTTTAGTCTCGTCGACATTGTCAGGCAGCGTAAAGCTACGCGTGAAGGTCCCGTAATGCCGTTCGACTCGGTGGAACTTTTTTCCTTTCTCTTCTTTTTCCTGTTTTCTTTCTCCCCGAATCGTCAGGACACCCTTGTCCACCGTAACCGTGACATCCTTTTTATCGACCTCGGGAATCTCCGCCTTGATCGCGAATGCTTCGCCGGTCTCGACGATGTCCACCCTGGGGGCCCAGTCTCCGGTTGCGATGACCTCTTGGCTCCCAGCCTGAGGAGGCCCTGCCGCTCTCAAGTAGCGGTCGAACATATTCTGCATTTCTTGCAACTGACCCAGTTTATACAGCATTTTGCACCTTCCTTGTTTGCGGGATTATTTTTTACCCCGATGGACAATCCCGCATTCGCCACCGCGGTTTTTGGTTGTTCTTTTTTCATTGGACATGGCTACAAGGCAACGGCCCTTGCCTGAAAAATGGATGGAATGAAAAAAAATGGACTCTGTCAAATGCCGTTTTCATTGCCCCCCTCCGCGACAATGTTACGGTAGGCTCGATCGGGCGATACAGTCGACATTTCCGGATAGGCTGCCGACAACATCCTTCTAAGCTCCTCTCCCCCCACGCTTTCCTTTTCGGAAAGCAAACGGGCCAGATCGTCGAGGACGGTTCGTCGCTCAGAGAGGATTTTACGCACGCGTCGATGGGATTCTTCCAAAAAGCGGGCGACCTCTTCGTCGATCTGGGAGGCTTTCGCCTCGCTGTAGTTTTTGCCGGAAGAAAAATTGTCCGGGAGAAACATCGGCTGGCGCTGGCGCTCGTAGCTCACCAGCCCGAGGAGATCGCTCATGCCGTATTCCGTCACCATGGACCGGGCGATGTCCGTGGCCCTCTGCAAGTCGTTCTGGGCGCCGGTGGAGATTTCGTCGAAAACCAGTTCTTCGGCCACCCTGCCACCCAAAAGAACGGCCAGTCGGTCTATCAATTCCGAACGGGTCATCAGGTAGCGGTCTTCCGTAGGTTGCTGCTGGGTGTATCCGAGCGCCGCAATCCCGCGGGGAATAATGGAGATTTTGTGCACCGGGTCGGCATGCTCGACGGACTCGGCCACGATCGCGTGTCCGGACTCGTGGAAGGCGACGATTTCTTTTTCGAGAGCGTTCATCACACGGTTTTTCTTCTGAAGCCCGGCAACGACACGGTCGATGGCCTCGTCGAAATCGGTTGACTCCACGGTTTCCTTGTCGTTTCGGGCGGCCAGCAGCGCGGCTTCGTTGATGATGTTGGCCAGGTCCGCGCCCACAAAGCCCGGGGTGCGGCCCGCGATTTGGCGAAGATCGACTTGGGGACCCAACACCACATTTTTGGCGTGGATTTTCAAGATTGCCTCCCGCCCGTTGATATCCGGCCGGTCCACCAGGACCTGGCGGTCGAAGCGTCCGGGGCGCAGCAAAGCCGGATCCAGGATTTCCGGCCGATTCGTGGCGGCCATGATGATGACTCCTTTGTTCGTTTCGAACCCGTCCATTTCCACCAGGAGCTGATTGAGCGTTTGCTCTCTTTCGTCGTGCCCCCCCATGACATTCATTCCCCGAGCCTTGCCCAAAGCGTCCAACTCGTCGATAAAAATAATGCAAGGCGCTTGCGTTGCGGCCTGCGAGAAAAGATCGCGAACGCGGGCGGCCCCCACGCCGACGAACATCTCCACGAACTCGGAGCCGCTGATGCTGAAAAAAGGCGCCTTGGCCTCGCCTGCCACGGCCCTGGCCAGAAGGGTTTTGCCCGTACCCGGGGGGCCGACCAGAAGCACACCCTTGGGTATCCTTCCGCCCAGTTTCCGAGATTTTTCCGGGGACCTTAAAAATTCGACCACTTCCCGCAGTTCTTCCTTGGCTTCGTCGATGCCAGCGGCATCCTCGAAAGTGACCTTTGTCTCGCTCTCGGCGAAAATTTTGGCTTTGCTCTTGCTGAAGGACATGACTCCCATACCTGCGCCCATCTTTTTCATGGCCATTCGCCAGATCAGAAAAAAGATGCCGAGAGGAATAACCCAGGAGAGAAGGCCGGTCAGGAATTTATTCTCGTAACGCCCCGAATAATTGACCTTGCGTTCGTCCAGTTCCTTCACCAAGTCCGGATCGTTCACCCGAACTGTCGTGAAAGCCGCGCCTGTCGATCCTGTCAGCGTCCCCTCGATATTTTCCGGACCGATGGTCAATTCGGCCACCTTGCCTTCGGCGATGTATTGCTTGAATTGACTGTATGGGACCTTTTGCACTTTCGAGGAGAAAAAGAATGGCTGCAGATAAGAAATAAAAAGCACGGCCAGCACGAAATACCAGATGTTGAAACGCGTTTTGTCCCGCCCCGGAAACTTTTTTTTCGGACGGCCCCCGGGGGACAGGGCGGAACGGAGTTTGTCCATCAGATCGCTTAACGGGTTTTTATTTCCTTCGGTTGCCATTTTCGTTTTCCTCTATGCTCTTGCCGGAGGACCTTCCCTCCGGTATTTTTTGTCCTTTGCATATTTCTTTTCGGACGCCCAAATACGCGGTTCGCATATCCAACGGTAGTTTTGAGCCGGTTGCTTTTCCGGAATTTTTCAAGTCGCCGGCATCTAATGCATTCAATTTTCGTGCCGGATTTAAAAAAAACGTCTCGTGCCGCCCGCCTTTATGCTTTAGGACTATTCGGGAACTCGGCGTCTACGGAGGTCTCTTCAACAAGCGTAAAAACGGTCATATTTAACAGGTGGTCAAATATGACCGTTAAAGCGGGTGCGACTTTTTCCATATGGCCGCAAACGACGGCCCGAAAATGTTTTCCAAGCCGATTGTCCTTGCGAATCAACGTCATACGCGCCTTCTCTCCGAAATTAAAAAACCTGGCACAAAGTTTGAATAAAAATATTGCGATGAACGAGTGCCCCGGACCGAGTATTCCGGACAGCAATCGGATCAGTGGCTGTGTACCTAATCTGGAGATATCTATGGAAATCTATCGCGACATAAAACCGGCGGCGCATACGGGAAGAACAGGCCGTTTCCTCCCGAATCGAAGCTCTTCGCCATCTTCCGGCGCAAACCTTGGACGGAGTGTCGATTCCATTGCATGCGAATCTGGGGATCGGCGACGAAGACTTGTCGATGCTTGCCAAAGAATACGAAGGCGTCGGCCTGTACCGCACGGAATTTTTCTTTATCGCGCGCGAAGCGCTTCCCACGGAAGACGACCGGTATCGTCTCTACCGCGATCTGCTGGAATTTTTTGCTCCAAAGCCTGTGACCATAAGGACTTTGGACGCCGGCGGCGACAAGAATCTGCCTTTTTTCTCCATCGGGACAAACGATCTTACCCAGTATTTAAAGGCCGTGGACAGAAGCAACCCGCAGGCGCGGGGCTTGAACGACAATCTGCATCCTGCGGTCGTCCATGTCGTAAACGATATCGTCCAAATGTCCCGTCGTCAGGGCAAGCCGGTCGGCGTATGCGGCGAAATGGCCGGGGACCCGGCATCCGCCCTTCTGCTGCTGGGCCTCGGCGTCGATTCGCTGAGCATGAACCCGTCCAGCCTGCCGCGCGTCAAGTGGACCATCCGAAGCTTTGCCATGAAGCAAGGGCGCGAGATTGCGAAAAAGGCGTTGAACATAGAGAATGAATTCGATACGCTAAGGCTATTGAACCATGCACTGAAAGCTGCGGGGCTCGGCGCGTTGGTGCACGAAAATTGACATTTCGGTTAAAAACGGCAATTATAGCCAAAACGAGCATATCGGTTGGAAGGTCGATATGGTGAAAATCGAAAAAAAAACATTTTCCGATCATCGGAAAGTTGACGGAGTATTTCATGCATCCGGCCCAGATCCCCGACAAGCAACGGGAAACTGGCAGGCAAGCCGTTGAGTTGGATATGATCATGTCGTTTCTGGCCGAGCGCACTCGACACGATTTTTCTTTTTACAAGAAAAGCGCCGTGTTCCGGCGCATCCAGAGGCGCATGAGTATCACGCGCAGCAACAGCGTCTCGGAGTATCTCGTTTTCGTTTTTCTGAACAACAATCCCGCCGAGCAGAAGTCCCTTTTCCGGGACCTGCTCATCGGGATCGCCAACTTTTTCCGGGACCCGGCGTGTAAAGGAAGGAAAAGTGATTTGACGTGGACTCGAAAAGAGAAAGGACACATGATTTCAGACAATCAGATCACCCTGTTTCAAAACGGAGAAGCTTATTTTCCGGCGGTCGAAGCAGCGCTGGACCGGGCGGCGCATGAGATCTATATGGAAAGCTATATTTTCGAAAACGACAATACCGGACGACGCATTGCCGAAGCGCTCAGGCGGGCTGCCTTTCGCGGTGTAAAAACACATTTGCTGATCGATGGATTCGGATCGCTTCGTTTGCCGGCAACCATGGTCGAATATATGGAGGCGGCCGGTGCAATGGTGCTGAAGTTCCGGCCAAAGACATCGCCTTGGACCCTGCGGCGTCAGCGGCTGCGTCGCCTGCACCGGAAAATTGTGGTTGTAGACCGGAAGATTGCATTCGTCGGCGGCATTAATGTTATCGATGATACGGATAGCAATCGTCAAGCGCCGATTCGCTACGACTTCGCTGTAACTGTGGAGGGGCCGCTGGTGAAAGAAATTCATGATTCCGTCAGCCGGGTGTGGTCGCGCGTGGCCTCGACCCGCTTGCGCCCCGGCCGGCGGTTCCGGGACAATGACAGTACAGTTGCTCCAACCGCGCCTAAAGGCCTTATGCACTCTGCTTTTCTGGTGCGGAATAACATCCGTCACCGCCGCGATATTGAAGACGCCTATCTTGAGGCGATTGAACATGCGCAATTCGAAATTATTCTTGCAAGTGCCTATTTCCTGCCCGGATTGAATTTTCGCCATGCCCTTGTGGATGCAGCCGGGCGGGGGGTCCGGGTGGTTTTGCTGTTGCAGGGAAAGATGGATCACCCATTGTTCCATTACGCCTCGCATGCCCTATACGGAAGTTTTCTGGATGCAGGGATTGAGATTCATGAATACCGCAAGGGCCTTATGCACGCCAAAGTTGCAGTGATTGACGGACATTGGGCTACTGTGGGCTCTTCTAATCTGGATCCTTTCAGCCTGCTGCTTTCTCTTGAAGCAAATGTCGTTGTCGACGATGAAGGCTTTGCCGAACAATTGAAACTTAGCCTGGTTCAGGCCATCAAGTTGGGGGCGCGGCAAATAGAGGAGACCCGCTGGAAAACGAAACCCATCGGATTGCGCCTGGCGAGTTGGCTAAGCTATGGTTTGGTGAGACTCATGATCGGTATCGCGGGATACGCTCCAAGGAAACCGCATGGCCGGGAATTTGGCGAGGACCTGCAATGATTTAATTTGAAATCCAGGAATAAGGATACACGATGAAAAATTACCAGGAGATAACATCGGCAGCGACCATCGATGACGTCATTTACTATATCGAACCTTTGCTTGGTATTCGTTTCAAGCACTTGAAAAAAAATCGGTATAGTGCCCCATGCCCGTTCCACGCCGACGCCAAAGACAGTTTCGCGGTGTATGTCAATAAGACCGGCGACGTGCGATTCCATTGTTTTGGGGCATGCAAGGGGGATTGGGATATTTACGACGTTATCATGCTGCGGAAGAAGTATCGGTTCAGAAAGGCGCAGCAGGTTTGGGCCGAGCATTCGGGTGTTGCGGATTTCAAGCCTTATGATGGCTTCAGCCCCTGCATCCCCGAACCTGACGAAGCACCGGAACCCGATGATACGGCGGGTTTTGCCGAACCGAAGAAGATCGACGAAAAAATGGCTGCCGTCCTGGACGATGCCGCCGGATTCTACAACGACCTGTTGATGTCGAATGAAGACCGGTTCAAGCACATTTGGGATTATCTTGCCCGTCGGGGTGTCGACAAGGACACCGTACGCGAGTTCAACATCGGCTACGCCCCGCCATACAGCGATGAAAAGCACCGGGGCAGGGCGCTCGTAAGCGCCTTTGCCCCACGCTTTGAAAAGAACGACGGGGCCTTCGAGGAATTCTCGGACGGTGGATTGATCAGGTTTTTGAACGATGCGACCGCGAAGGGATACGGATACTTTTGGCAGCAGATCGATTTCATGCGGAAAGATCCGTTTTCAAGAAATTACGGCGATTTTTTTGCCGGACAGATCGTGTTCCCCATTTACGACGCGGACGCCTCCCCGGCCGGAATTGTCGGCAGACGTCCGGACGACAGGGGCATCCGCTGGCTCAAACACCAAAACAGAGAAGTTCCTCTTTCCTTTGAGACCTGGCTTTACGGCATTGAGAAGGCAGGGCGATATATCCGGCAGTACCGGACGATCATACTGGTGGAGGGCATCTTCGATTATTTCGCCTTCTACAACCTGCTCCGGGACCAGGATAAGCCAGTGGTGGTTTCGACACTGGGCACCTATCTCGGCCCCGAGGCGGCGAAAGTTCTAAAACGTTTTGATATCGAGCACTTCATTGCGGCATACGACTGGGACGAGCTAGGGAGAAACGGCATCGAACGAATCGCGTTCAAATCGGGCGGATGGGTTTATTATCTTGGCGGGCTGGCAGAAGGTCAGGACCCGTACGATCTATTGAAACCGGCGGTCGACGACATAGACGGATTTTCCCTGAAGCTTGGTGAAAAAACAGAATTATGAAAAAGAAAATATTTCTCGCAATCATTGGACTGATCGTCCTGGTCGGGGCAATCGGCGGCATCAAGGCGTTGCAGATCGGAAAGATGGTCTCCCGGGGGAAGAATTTCGCACCGCCGCCCGAGACGGTGACGACCGCCCGGGCCAAGGCCGAATCGTGGGAATCCGCAGTCCCCTCCGTCGGGTCTTTGGAGGCGGTCCAGGGCGTCATGGTAACGGCGGAGCTAACCGGCAAGATCGTCCGGATCGCCTTTGAACCCGGCAAAAAGGTCGAGTCCGGAGACCTGCTGCTGCAACAGGACACCTCCCTGGAGGAGGCGCAACTGCGAGCGGCCGAGGCCTCGGCGACGTTGGCAAGGGCCGATTTCGAGCGCATCAAGGAGCTTCTGTCCAAGAATGCGATTTCGAGGTCCCAGTACGACAACGCCGACGCCAAGTACAAGTCGGCCATTGCCGAGGCGGACGGCATCCGCGCCGTCATCGAGAAGAAAAACATCCGGGCGCCCTTTGCGGGGCGACTGGGCATCCGCCTGGTCAACCTCGGTCAACTCCTGAAGGAAGGTGGCGCCATCGTGTCGCTTCAGGCCCTCGATCCGATCTTTGTCAATTTTCTGCTTCCCCAGAAGGAAATCGCCCGGATTGGCCCGGGCATGACGATCCGGGTCGAGACCGACGCCTTGCCGGGCAAGACCCTCGAAGGCAAGATCACGGCCATCAACCCGGAGGTCGATGCGGCCACGCGCAATATCCGAATCCAGGCCACCATGGACAACCCCGAGGAGCGGCTTCGCCCCGGCATGTACGTCAATGTGGCCGTGGTGATGCCTGATCGGCAACCCGTGGTCGTCATTCCCGAAACGGCCGTTCTGTACGCCCCCTACAGCGATTCCGTGTTCGTTGTCGCGGAGTCGAAGGACGAAACGACCGGAAAGACCGCGAAGGTCCTTAGACAGCAGTTCGTCCGGCTGGGCGAGAAACGGGGCGATTTCGCCGCTGTGGTATCGGGGCTGGAGGAGGGCGATACGGTGGCGAGCACCGGGGTTTTCAAGCTGCGCAACGGTCAGTCCGTCGTCGTCGACAATACCCTTTCCCCGGAATTCCAGATGGACCCCAAGCCGGAAAACAACTGATTCGGGAAGGTTGCAGGATGTCCCGCTTTAACTTTTTTAAGTTGGTCTTACAGAGCTTCGCACTATGAGAGCATTTACCGATATCTTCATCCGCCGGCCGGTCCTCTCGCTGGTGGTCAGCCTTCTGATCGTTATTTCCGGCCTGCAGGCGATCCGTTCGGTCAACGTTCGGCAATATCCCCGCAGCGAAAATTCGGCGGTCACGGTCACGACCGTCTATGTGGGCGCCAGCGCCGAGCTGGTCCGCGGGTTCATCACCATGCCCCTGGAGCGGGCCATCGCCGCGGCCGACGGCATCGAGTACATCGAATCCAAGAGCGCCCAGGGGCTTTCGACCATCAGCGTCCGCCTCAAGCTCAACTACGACGCCATCAAGGCCCTGTCGGAAATCAGCTCCAAGGTCGATCAGGTCCGGGGAGACCTGCCGCCGGAAGCCGAGGTGCCCATCATCAACGTGGAGTCCGTCGACAGCCAGTTCGCGTCGGCCTACCTGAGCTTCACGTCCGACGTGCTCAAGCAAAACGAGATCACCGACTATCTGGTCCGGGTGGTCCAGCCCCGGCTTTCGGCCATCGAAGGCGTCCAGCGCGCCGACATCCTGGGCGCGCGGACATTCGCCATGCGCGTCTGGCTCAAGCCCGACCGGATGGCGGCCTTCGACATCAGCCCCCGGCAAGTGCGCCAGGCCCTGGCCGCAAACAACTTCCTGGCGGCGGTGGGCGAAACCAAGGGTTCCCTCGTCCAGGTCAATCTCGTCGCCAATACCGACCTGAGCACGGTCCGGGAGTTCAAAAGGCTCGTCATCCGGGAGCAGGACGGGGCCATCGTTCGGCTGGAGGACATCGGCGAGGTCGTGCTGGGCGCGGAGGACTACGACGCGGAGGTCCGCTTTTCGGGCCAGACCGCCGTGTTCATGGGCATATGGCCTCTGCCCAACGCCAATTCCATCGACGTCGTCCAGCGGGTGGCCAGGGAAATGGAGGCCGTCCAGGCGCAGCTTCCCACCGGCATGGCGGCGCGCGTGGCCTACGACGCCACCGATTACATCACCAACGCCATCCGCGAGGTGACCAAGACCCTGGGCGACACTCTGCTCATCGTCGTGGTCATCATCTTTCTCTTTCTGGGATCGTTTCGGTCGGTTCTCGTTCCCGTGGTGGCCATTCCCCTTTCCCTCGTCGGCGCCGTATTCCTCATGCAGGTGTTCGGCTTTACCATCAACCTGCTGACCCTGCTGGCTATCGTGCTCTCGGTCGGACTCGTCGTCGACGATGCCATCGTCGTGGTGGAAAACGTCGAACGGCACCTGAGCGAGGGAAAGTCGCCCACGGACGCCGCTCTTCTGGGCGCCCGAGAGCTGGTTGGTCCCATCGTCGCCATGACGGTCACCCTGGCGGCGGTCTACGCGCCCATCGGCCTCCAGGGCGGGCTCACCGGCGCGCTCTTCCGGGAATTCGCGTTCACCCTGGCCGGGGCCGTGACCATCTCGGGCATCGTGGCCCTCACTCTGTCGCCCATGATGTCGGCGAAACTGCTCAAACCCGGGATCGAGGAGCACGGGCTCGCCGGAATAATTTCCCGGAGCTTCAACCGGTTGAGACTCTTCTACGGAAAGCTGCTCGATGCGACCCTCGACGCCCGTCCGGCGGTCTACACGGTCTGGGTCGTCGCAAGCCTTCTCGCCATTCCCATGTTCGTCATGTCGCCGGTGGAACTGGCGCCGACCGAGGACCAGGGAGTCATCTTCGGCATCCTCGATGCGGCGGCCAATTCGACCCTCGATCAGAACAGCCGGTATGCCGCGGCCGCCAACGATATTTTTTTGAGCATGCCGGAAACCCAATTCACCTTCCAGGTCACCAGTCCCACATCCGGCTTCGGCGGCATGGTCCTCAAGCCCTGGGAGGAGCGGGACCGAACCGTTTTCCAGATCCTTCCGGAGGTTCAGGGAAAACTCTCCCGCATTCCGGGCATCCGGATGTTCCCCGTGACGCCGTCGGCCCTGCCGGGCGGCGGGCAGTTCCCGGTCGAGTTTCTCCTGACGTCCACGGCGGAGTCGAACACGATCCTGCAGTTCGCCCGCCAGATCCAGATCAAGGCCATGAATAGCGGCATGTTCGCCTTCCCGCCCGTCATCGACGTCAAGATCGACCAACCCCGGTCCGAGATCGTCATCGACCGCGACAAGGTCGCGGATCTCGGCCTCGACCTCCAGCAGGTAGGCTCGGACCTGGCGTCCATGCTCGGAGGCAATTTCGTCAACCGTTTCAACATCGCCGGCCGCAGCTACAAGGTCATCCCCCAGATCAGCCGGGCGAACCGCCTGAATCCGGAACAACTCCTCAATATCTATATCACCGGGCCCGCCAACGAACTCCTGCCCCTCGGCAGCGTCGCGACCATCGAAAACACCACGACGGCCCGCTCCCTGAACCGCTTCCAGCAGCTCAACGCGGTCAAGATCAGCGGCGTGGCCATCCGCCCCCTGGACGAGGCGCTGAAGTTTCTGGAAAGCGAGGCCGCCGCGATTCTGCCAAGGGGCTACGTTCTGGACTACACCGGAGAATCTCGCCAGCTCAGGACCGAGGGCGACAAGTTCATCTCGGCGTTCGGCTTGGCGGTCATCCTCATATTCCTTGTGCTGGCCGCTCAGTTCAACAGTTTTCGGGACCCCTTCGTCATCCTCGCAGGATCCGTTCCCCTGGCCATGTTCGGCGCCCTCGTCTTCACGTTCCTGAAAATGCCGGATCCCAACGTTCCCTTCTGGACCAGCGGCTGGACCACCACCCTCAACATCTATTCCCAGGTGGGACTGGTGACATTGGTCGGTCTGGTATCCAAGAACGGCATCCTGGTGGTGGAGTTCGCCAACAAGCTCCAGGAGAAGGGGCTCGGCAAGCGGGAAGCGGTTCGCGAGGCGGCCCTGACCAGGCTGAGACCGATCCTCATGACCAGCGGCGCCACCATTGCCGGCCACTTTCCCCTGACCCTGGTCACCGGGGCCGGCGCCGCGGCCAGAAACTCGATCGGCCTGGTCCTCGTAGGAGGCATGGCCGTGGGAACGGTGTTCACCCTTTTCGTCATTCCGTCCATCTACATGCTCGTGGCGCGGGACCATGCAAAATCGAACAAGCAGACCGGAGAGAAGGCCGAAGCGGCCGCCTGAGTTTCGGTTTTCGAATGCCGCGCAGAACCAGGCATCCGCGAACGAAGCGACTCTATCCATACCCAGGGCGATATTGTCCAATATCCTTACCTGTGAATGTTCCGTCAACGGGTGGCACTGCTTCGGCCAATCTCGCTAGCTCTACGGCAATGTGATCGGTCCCGGCGATTTTGCCGATAGTGGGTTCGAATCCCTTCCAGCCTGCTCCCGGCAGGTAGGTATCAGCCCAGACATGAGTCGCTCCAAACATGTGGGCCATCAAAGGTGCGTGGAGATAACCGCCTACAATGCGAGAAGCAAAGCCCAGACACCTTGCCGATTCCATGAAGAGCAAGGCGAAGTCCCGTCAGGATCCGGTTCCACCGGACAGTGTCAGCGGGGGCGATTGAACTCCGGGTGCTTTTCTTGCCCGGCAGGTCAGGGTCTGATTAATGTATTCGGCCAACCTCTGCAACAGGGAAAGGGTTTGGATCGGTTCGTATCGCAGCCAGAAGTTGGCAATCCTCTTGTTGACGACGTCTTTTGTCTCCTGATCAGGCAACTCCATAATTTCTTTGCCGGACATTGCTTCAATTCTACTATTTTTCTTTGCTGCGATATCGAGGATGCCGTCCTATCTCTATGTTAAGAACGATGAACAAAACCATAGCAAAGCCGACTATTTGCAAGGCCTCTTTCTGCTTTTGGGAAGCACGTTCATGAATGTTCTGATTATTATCATTTCAGATTCTCGCTTTTCGCGATCGATCGATGTCCAAGCAATCGATTTCGGGAATCAAGAAAGACGTGGATGTGCCGGGATCGCGTTGGATTTCGAGAGTATCACCCTCTCCTATACTGACAACACCCGAACCATATTCGTCATGCCGGCAACCCAAACAGGGTTGCCGGCAGTGATGACGGCCAGCTCCCCTTCGGTCAAATCGCCCGTTTCAATAGCATTTTTATATACTTTTTCAATCAGGTCATCCGTGTTCCGGTGTTTCGGAATCATGCGGGGGTATATCCCGCGGAAAAGAGAGAGCTGCCTTAGGGTTGTCTGGCTGAGCGTAAAGGCAATAATCGGTTGCTTGGGCCTGAACCTGGAGATGTGTATGGCTGTCCGGCCGGACTGTGTAGGCGCTAAAATCGCAGCTGCATCCAGGTGGTCCGCCAAAACGCAGGCCGCATACGTCACCGCGTCCGAAATCTCCTTTTCCGGCACCATTTTCAGGTATCGATCATGGGGATAGGTTTTTTCCGCTTCAGCTACGATGCGAATCATATAGCTAAGCGCTTGAACCGGATAATTCCCCGTCGCGGTTTCTTCCGAAAGCATAACGGCATCCGTCCCGTCCAAAACGGCGTTTGCGACATCCGAGGCCTCGGCCCTGGTTGGTCGTGGCGCATCTACCATGGATCGCAGCATCTGGGTAGCCGTAATAACCGGTTTTCCCAAGGCATTGGCTTTTTGAATCAGCCGTTTTTGGATGCCGGGAACTTCTTCCAAGGGTATCTCCACCCCCAAGTCACCTCGGGCCACCATGATTGCGTCGGCAGCGTCCAGGATATCTTCATAATGTTCGATGGCCTCATGCTTTTCTATTTTGGCGATAACCGGCGTATTCTTGTTTTCCTGGCGAATGATTTCTTTTATGTTTCGGATGTCTGCCGCAGTTCTGACAAATGACATCGCTATGTAATCCACATCATGACCCAGGCCAAAATACAAATCCTCACGATCTTTGTCTGTCATTGAAGGCATGAGAATGGTTCCGGTTGGCAGATTAATCCCCTTGTGAGAGGTCAGCATGCCGCCCGTAATGATCTCACAGTGGATTTCAGCCCCGCTTACCGCAGCAACCCGAAGCTCCAAAAAGCCATCTGCGAGCATTATCCGATCCCCAGCCTTTACTTGTTCGTTTAAAAGCGGATAAGAAACTGATATGCGCTGTTTCGAACCCACAAGAGACTGCGTGGTAAGAATAATATGACTTCCGGGCTCCAATCGAATCCCTGGATCAGGGATAACCCCCACCCGGATTTTGGGTCCTCCGAGATCCTGTAATATCGCAACCGGTTTGCACAGTTCTTCGGCGATTTTCCTGATGGCATGAATTTTTTTCCCATGGTCACTATGTGTCCCATGAGAAAAATTCAAGCGGGCAACCCGCATGCCGTTTGCAATCAATTCTCTAATGACCTCAGGCGTGTCACTGGACGGTCCGATGGTGCAGACAACCTTTGTTTTTGGCAGTATGATACTCACAATCGTCCTCCGGGCGAAATATTCTTGTCAAATGCTGGTGTATATCATCCTTGATACCTTTCTTCATTTGGGTTCTTGTTATTGCATATAGAAAGCTAAAAAAAATTACGCTTTTCCCTGCCGGGCTACTGTCTCGGTGGCCCGTTTGATCTCGTCCAAATCACCCAAATAATAATTCCGAATAGGTTTCAGCCTTCATCCAGTTCGTAGATCAAAGGAATTCCTGTAGGAATATTTAAACCCACAACATCAACATCAGATACATCATCGACGTATTTGACAAGAGCCCGAAGGCTATTTCCATGAGCTGATATGACGACCCGTTTACCTGAGCGAATCAGGGGCGCTACGACCTCGTGCCAGTAGGCCTTCCTTACCATTACCCAGGAGGAACCGCTCCACAGTATCTTTCAGGCATTCTGTCAATGGTATATCCTTATTTTCCATGTGCTTGTACCTGGGGTCATTACCGGGGAACCTTTCATCTGGCTTTTCCAGCGCCGGTGGCCGGATATCATAGCTTCTCCTCCACTTCAGAACCTGCTCCTCTCCATATTTTGCAGCCATTTCAGCCTTGTTCAAACCTTGCAGGGCTCCATAATGCCGTTCATTCAATCTCCATGAAATGTTTGTCGGTATCCACATGAGATTCATCTCGTCCTGGACGATCCACAGGGTCCGGATCGCCCGTTTGAGCATTGAGGTAAAGGCCACATCAAAGGTGTATCCCTCTTTTTTCAAGACTTTCCCGGCCCGCGTTGCTTCCCGGAACCCTTTCTCTGACAGGTCTACATCCGTCCAGCCCGTAAAACGGTTTTCTTTATTCCAAATACTTTCACCGTGTCTAAGGAGTACCAAATTTGTCATTACTGTGCCCCCATTATGCGATATGGACAGTCCTATTCCTTTCGGCTAAGCTGGGATGGAATGACGGAACCGGCTTGCGGTTTGATTATTTCCCGAGATACAATCCCCCGTAGCAGCCGACCCAGAATATCCGCGCCCGTAATAATTCGTTTTTCCTTGCCCCAGAGCAGGATGATATCCTTATCGATTATGCCGTCTTTGGGGTCCAAGGCAGATCTCTTCAGATGACGCAGGAATTCCCCAAGCGGGAGATCGGGTTGAGAAGTCATAATCGGTTTATGGCAAAAATTATACGGATTACAGGGGTCGGTGCCGATGAGCGCCGCCCGTAACAATCCGTCCGCATCCAGAATGCAGGCAGGCTGCCCCTGAGAATCGATGAGCACCACCCATTTGTGACCAGATGCATTCACCTGCCGGAGAAAAGGGTCGTCGGGCCGTCTTTCGAACGCAGGAAAAATCAGATGACCGTCAACCACGGAGATTGGTAATACACTGGCCGGATCGAGCGGCTTTCCCTTCCGGGAAAGGGGCTCATCGTCCAAAGCTAAAAAATTGATCGCACCCAGACCTTCCAAAATGTCCACATCGGACTCGTCAGATGCCATGTGGCGCCTGATGACCTCCGTCAAATCCTGTTCTCGGAAATAATGAATACTTTCCCGCCCCAACCAAGCATCGAGGATTAGGGCACAGGGCTTGGCCACCGGATACAGCAATACGCGGTAAACCTTTAGCAAAGGCATAAACCGCGCGGCCACTTTCAGCGCATTCCGATAAAAATACGCTTGGGGAATGATTTCGCCCACTACCGTGATCACAAATGTCGAGAACAAGAAGGCCGCAACACCGGCCATGACGGAGTTGGACAGCAGGGCAAGCAGGACGTTGACGCCGACATTGCCCCACAGAATAGTAGTCAACAGCCCATTGGCGTCGCCCCTCAAGGAAACTACCTGTTTGGCGACACTGTTTCCGGCTGCCGCCTCGACTTCCAGCCGCAGCCTGCTTACGCTGAAAAGCGCAAGGTTGAGTCCGGAAAATATGGCTGATTGGCTGATACAAATCACAATTCCCAACCAGATGAGAGTGGTCGGCGTTTCCATCTCGCTACTCCGTCTAAATAATTAAACCTGTAAGTTGAAACTTTGTTCCAATCGCGATAATAATTTCTTTTCATCTGTAATCTTTTCCATTAGGAATCACGCGGATTGAAATCGGATATTTTGGATAGTTCGGCAAACAACTCCATTTGTTTTTGGGTCAATGTCCGCGGCATTACAATGGCAATGCATGCATAAAGATCACCGTGGCCATTCATTTTTTTAGGCATGCCTTTGCCCTTGATACGCATTTTTTTGCCTGATTGGATACCAGCCGGAATTTTCAGATGTATCTCCCCATCCAGCAGCCGGACGATTATTGTGGCCCCAAGTGCAGCCTCCCATGGCGTAATCGGTACATCCATGTTCAGATTATGCCCGACTGCTTTAAATCGGGGATGGGGAATAAAATTGA